>OZ251999.1:0-2682500 GCA_965247085.1 Ferruginibacter sp.
CAGACAATGAGCGGCAGCGGAAATATTACCGCATTACTGCCGCGGGTAAAAAACAATTGCAAGCCGAAAAAGCCAACTGGCAATTTATTAACACCATATTTGAACAGTTATGGAAACCCCAGGTCAATTTCAACTTGAGTTAGCAGTAGACAGTTATTTGCAACAACTGCAGCTAAACGGAAATTATACGCCCGATGATATCGAGGAACTTAAAAGTCATTTACTTGATGAAGTGGATGACTTGCAACAAAAGCAATTAAATAAAGAAGAAGCTTTTATGGTTGCTAAAAAAAGATTGGGGAAAGAGGATGAACTGAACAGGGAGTATGCAAAAGTGAACGGTCTTCGGTTTTATAACCGCGACCTGTTTATCACCGTATTGAGTATTTGTACTTTTTTATTCCTGTTTTATTTTTACAACCTGGTAGTAGATGCTGTAAGCCAGGCCAGTTATTTTAAGAACAGTAACCCTTTTGTATTTGGCATAACAAATTATATATTTCAGTTTCTTTTTTTGGGAGGAGTACTTTACCTTGTTTTCAACAGTAAAAAATATATCGCATTTCTTGAAAGGTATTTTGTAAGGTCACCTGCAAATTTTTCTGTAATTATAATTTTGCTGCTGGTATTCATCTATTTTGTATTCCGGTTCGGTACCAGTATGCTTCACTTGCCAACCGGGATAAGCATAACAGAACGGCAAAACAGGTTTGAAATATTTACTATCGACAATGAATTGAAGTCCACCATTGATTGGCTGTTTCCGGCAGTTTGGATGCTGGCCATTTTTATTGCGTTTACAAAAAGCTATAAAAGGATCAATTTTTTAAACTATATCGTCAATGACTCAGGTTATCTTGCATTATTTTTCCTGGGGTTGTTTTGGGATTTTGTAGCTGCCGCTTCAAGGATGTATAATGATTTATTCCAGAATAATGAAGCGGGTAAAGCGGTTTTATTTGGATTGGTATGGTGTATTGGTATGCTGTTATTTAGTATTCACCTGAAAAAAAATAAATTGATCCGTACGGCTTATTTTATTTCTTTCGGGTTTATTATGGAACTGGTGGCGGGAATTTGGTTAAATCCAAAATTGAGAATGGGCTTGCCCGTATCGGTATATTTTATCGCATTGGTTATTGGGGGAGGATTGGGATTGTTGCTGGCCGGGTTATTCAAACAAAAGCAAAGCCTGGCTGCATCATAAATTATACAGGAACACTTTCCCGCATGCGTTGTAAAAAATCATGCAGGTTATTCATGCTTTGTATATCCTGCACGATCAGGATGCCATTTTTGCCTACCTGTTTCAGTTTGGCTTTGTTGGTGCCTTTTTGTAAAAATTGTAAAATGCCATTGAACATTTCACTCTGAAAATACGGACTGTCGGGATTGTTTACAAAGAAACATTTCAGGGTATCGTCTTTTAAAAATAATTTTTCAAAGCCTAATTCAACAGCCAGTTTTCTGCAGCGCACTGTGGTGAACAGGTCTTCCACCTGCGCCGGTATAGGGCCAAAGCGATCGATCATGGCAGTATGGAATTCGGTTAGTTCTTTTTCATTTTCGCAATTATCAAGTCTGGTGTACAGGCTTAAACGTTCCGTAATACTTTCTACATAATCATCCGGGATTAAAATTTCGAGGTCGGTATCAATGCTGCAGTCACTAACAAAATCATCCTGCTGCGAAATTTCTTCTTTATAGAGTTCTTTAAATGCGGTACGTTTTAATTCCCTTATGGCTTCGTCTAAAATTTTCTGGTACATTTCAAAACCAATCTCGGCAATAAATCCACTTTGTTCGCCACCCAGCATATTACCAGCGCCACGAATGTCTAAATCTCTCATCGCAATCTGGAAACCACTGCCCAAATCGCTGTATTGTTCTAATGTAGATAAACGTTTCCTGCTATCGGGCGGCAGCGTACTCATCGGCGGAGCCAGTAAATAGCAGAATGCTTTTTTATTGCTTCTGCCCACACGTCCCCTTAACTGATGCAGATCACTCAATCCAAACTGGTGTGCATTGTTTACAATGATGGTATTTACATTCGGAATATCCACACCACTTTCCACAATATTAGTACATACCAGCACATCGTATTTCTTATCCATAAAATCCAGGATGGTATCTTCCAGTTCATCGCCATCCATTTGCCCGTGAGCATAAGCAATGCTAAGGTCCGGACAAAGGCCCTGTATCAGTCCCTTCATTTCTGCGAGGCCGTTTACGCGGTTATGAATAAAGAATACCTGTCCACCTCTTTCTGTTTCGTAATAGATGGTATCTCTTATGGCATCTTCATTAAACACCAGTACTTCTGTTTGTATGGGCTGGCGGTTGGGCGGCGGTGTGTTGATGATACTGAGATCCCTTGCCCCCATTAAACTGAACTGTAAAGTTCTTGGTATGGGCGTTGCCGTTAGTGTTAATGAATCAACAGTAGTACGGAGTTGCTTTAATTTTTCTTTTGCGGCCACACCAAATTTTTGTTCTTCATCAATGATCATTACGCCCAGTTCTTTAAACTTTACGTCTTTGCCCAGCAGCGCATGTGTACCGATGATGATATCTATTTTTCCTTCGGCTAATTTTTGCAGGGTTTCTTTTTTTTCTTTGGATGATTTAAAACGGTTGATAAAATCTACTGTAACAGGAAAATCTTTCAGTCTTTCACCAAAGGTTTTATAATGCTGGTAAGCCAAAATGGTTGTTGGAACCAGTACGGCAGCCTGTTTGCCATCGCAGCAACTTTTAAAGGCGGCACGTATGGCAATTTCTGTTTTGCCAAAACCTACATCACCGCAAACCAAACGGTCCATCGGCGAAGGCTTTTCCATATCGCGTTTTACATCTTCGGTTGCTTTGGCCTGGTCGGGCGTGTCTTCATAAATAAAACTGGCTTCCAGCTCGGTTTGCATGTAATTATCAATGCTGTGTGCAAAGCCCTCCTGGCTTTTTCTTTGGGCATATAATTTTATCAGATCAGTAGCAATATCTTTTACCTGCTTCTTGGTTTTATCTTTTAGTTTACTCCAAACATCACTGCCCAGCTTATTCATCTTGGGCACACTGCCTTCTTTGCCGCTGTACTTTCCAATTTTATGCAGCGATGAAATATTTACGTACAGGAGGTCGCCATCCTTGTATTGAATACGTACCGCTTCCTGCATTTTACCATTGGCTTCAATTTTTTGCAGGCCGCTGTACACACCCACGCCATGATCGATATGCGTAACATAGTCGCCTGGTTGTAATTCTCGCAGTGTTTTTAAAGTAAGTGCTTTATTTTTACTGAAGGCCTGTTTTACTTTGTATTTATGATAACGCTGGAAAATCTGGTGATCGGTATAGCAAACGCATTTTACCTCATCATCAATAAATCCTTCATGAATGGATGAAGGAATGGGGATCACATTCACCTCTGCTTTCAGGTCGGTGAAGATCACATGCAAACGCTCCAGCTGTTTGGGATTATCGGCAAACAGGTAGATATTATACTTCTTTGCTTCGTAATCTTTTAAATTTTTTATCAAAAGATCAAACTGGCGGTTGAATGCGGGTTGCTCTTTGGTAGAAAATGGAATGGTTTTATTGGCAGTAAAATAATTTTTGCTGCCAAATTCAATAATATGGCGCAGCTGTACCTGCTCTTCAATCACTGCAGCTTTTACAAAATCATTTTCGCTGATGTCTTTCTTTTCATTGAGATCCTCTTCGTTATCGTTGTTCGTTTTTGGTTGGTAGTTGGTAGTTAACAGCATTTCTAAGTAAACGCTGAGGTCTTCTTCCTGCTGTTCAATTTTTTCTTTTATAAAATTCCAGTCTTCGCTCCATACCACCGTTTGCTCGGGTAAAAATTCCAGCAGGGAAACTTTCTCGCCAGTTTCGAATTGTGTTTCCACATTGGGAATGATATTGACCTGCAATAATTTTCTTTCACTCAACTGCGATTCGGGATCAAAGATTCGGATACTGTCCACCTCGTTGCCAAACAATTCAATACGGTAAGGTTTTTCATTACCAAAAGAATAAATATCTAAAATGCCGCCACGCACGGCAAACTGCCCGGGTTCGTATACAAAATCGGTTCTTTCAAAACCATGTGATACAAATTTTTCCAGTATGCCATTCACATCCAGCGTATCGCCCTGTTTGATGGAAATTATATTTTCGCTGAGCACTTTCGACAGCACCACTTTTTCAAACAAGGCTTCAGGATAGGTAACGATGATCTTTTTATTGCCTCCTGCCGAAACACGGGTAAGCGCCTCGGTACGCAGCATCACATGGCTGCTGTTGAGTAATCTGAAATTTTTGGCATTTTTAAAAGAGGAGGGAAAATAAAAAAGATCCAGTGCACTGGTTAAATTCTCCAGGGTGTTATGTACATAGGCTGCTTCTTCTGCATCGCGTAAAACAACCAGGTGATTGAGCTGGCTGGCAGATGGATGGTTAAACACAGCCGAAATGATGAATTGCGAGGCGCTTCCATGCAGGCCCGGCAGGTGCAGGCGCTGGGGTTGAGACAAAGTGATCCTGTCCGCTATTTGAAAACAGCGGGTATCATTAGCGTATTCTTTCAACAACACTTCCAGGTTCATCAGGCCGCGAAGATACGATTAAGTAAAAAACATTGCGTTTCATTGTTTAATTTTACAATACTCGGGTGGCAAAATCGTTATCATTATTGCCTTATAACAGTATTTGTGCATACATTTATATTGCAAACCTGCAAAATCCAAATTTAAAACCATTGATGAAAAATTACTGCACCTTACTGCTGCTGTCATTTACACTGCTTTTTGCAGGCCTGGCCACTGCTCAGCAAACAGATATTCCGGTTACGCTTTCCAGGGGAAATTTTATTACTGGTAATAATATCAGCAATAAAAGCTTTACCCCCGAAATGTTGCAACCTTCACTTTTTGGCCATACCTACTATGCGCTGATCCAGTTTGCTGGTATTCCTTCAGAACAAAGCCGCCTGCAATTAAAAGCAGATGGTATTGAACTGGGAGCATACCTTGCCGGCAATGCTTACCTGGCAGCCATTCCTGCGGGTTTTGATTTTAACAGGGCTGCCCTGCATCAAATGATCTCAGTGAATAACCTGCCACCGGCATACAAGCTGGCGCCGAATGTACTGGATGATCAAAAAGTTACCGGTAAAGCACAGGGCAAGCTGCTGGCCATTACTTACCAGGCCGCCGCCGGCAGGGCTGCTGCCGAAACAGCCTTGCAAACGGCAGGCGCTCAAATAGCGGTTACAACATTTACGCCCTTTGATGTCATCTTTATTCACCCGGCAAATCCCGTAGTGATCAATGCTATAACCGCACTACCCTTTGTTACTTATATCAGCCTGCAGCAAATGGAGGCCACCCCGTTAAATAATAATGATATTGCAGCCCATGGCTTCAGCAGCATACAATCTTTATTTGGCAGGAACCTGAGGGGTAAGAATGTAACAGTAGGCGTGGGCGATAATGCAGAGATATCCTCGCATATGGATTTTACTGCAAGGCTCATCAACCGGGTATTTGCCACACCGCAGGCGCATGGTACCCATACCTCCGGAACCACTGCAGGAGCCGGCATCATTAATCCATTGTACCAGGGTATGGCACCTAAATCCACCATCATCAGCCAGTGGTTCAATGATGTGATCACCAATACGCCCACCTATGTTACCGATAACAATATGGTTGCTACCAATAATTCGTATACAACCGCAGATAACGGCTGCCCCGGCGAAGGGGTATATGATGTAACCAGCAATTATGTAGATGCGCAAATGAAAACCTATGATGAAGTACTGCATGTTTTTGCCGCAGGCAATGATGGAGGTTTTAATTGTTCGCCTTACCCGGTATCATTTGCCACCATTAAATCGGGCTGGCAGTGTGCAAAAAATGTTTTTACAGTAGGTAACCTGGCTGCCGCCAGCTATACCATTAATGCCGGCAGCAGCCGCGGTCCTGTGGCTGACGGCCGAATTAAACCGGAGATAGTTGCAAATGGAACCAGTGTTAGCTCTGCATTTCCCAATAATGCATATGGCGGAAGTTCGGGTACCAGTATGGCCGCACCGGTTATTACAGGCGCTGCTGCTTTATTAAATGAAAGATACCGCCAGTTGAACAGCGGGGCCAACCCCAAAGCTGCCCTGCTAAAGGCACTGATGTGTAATACGGCAGAAGACCTGGGTAATGCCGGACCAGATTATACCTATGGTTTTGGATTACTGAATGTAAGAAAAGCCGTGGAAGCCATGGAAGGCAACCAGTATTTTATCAGCAGTACACCCAATAGTTTTCCGGTAACAGTTCCGGCGGGCGTACGCCGTTTAAAAGTAATGCTGTACTGGGCCGATGCACCAGCAGCATTACCCGCTGCCACCACGTTGGTGAATGACCTTGATTTAACAGTAACGGATGACCCGGTAACTGTTACACATCTTCCTTTAATATTAGATCCGGCCCCGGCTGGTGTTACTGCCATTGCGGTGGAAGGCGCCGATCATAAAAACAATATAGAGCAGGTAGTGATCAATGATCCGGCCCCCGGAAATTACCTGTTGAATGTAAATGCGTTTGCTGTTCCGGCGGGGCCGCAGCCATATGTACTCACCTATCAAATGGACAGGAATGGGATTACTGTAGAATATCCTTTCGGTAGAGAAACACTGGTATCGGGTGCAGCAGAAACCATCCGCTGGACCGCTTATGGTGATGAAGCCAATACTTTTACTGTATCCTATTCTACAGACAATGGCGGTACGTGGACCGATATCAATACCAATGTTGCTGCCACAGCCCGTTCATTGAGCTGGGTGGTGCCTGCAACGGTGTCTGATTTGTATTTGATCAGGGTTACCCGAAACAGTTCTTTATACAGCGATCAGAGCGATCTTGATTTTACAGTAATAGGGCAGCCTGTAATTACGGCTACTGTACCCTGTGAGGGGTTTGTAAATTTGAGCTGGCCAGCTATTACAGGGGCCACTTCTTATGATATACTGCAACAGAAAGGCGACAGTATGGAGGTAATAGGTAATACCGCCTCCACCAGTTACCTGGTACAGGGATTAAACAACAGCACAAAATACTGGTTTGGTGCAAGGGCAAATAATGGTGCCGTAGCCGGAAGACGTTCTGTTTCGGTAGCTGCCACACCCACCACAGGCGTATGCACGCTGGGTAGTTTTGATAACAATTTTAAAGCTGCTGTAATTATTGCACCGGTAAGCGGAAGGCAGTTCACATCATCTGCATTAGGCGTGGCAGAGCAGGTTAAGTTCACCATAAAAAATTTAGACAATGCGGCATCATCGGGAACTTATGATCTTGCTTACCAGGTAAATAATGTTACCATAGCTACCGAGCCTGTTTCAACGGTAATTGCAGCATTGGGTTCTTATACGCATACATTTGCTGCTACTTACGATTTTTCGGTACCGGGAACCTATATCATTAAGGCCTGGGTAAAGCGTTCGGGCGATACACAAGTGCTGGATGACACGGTTACCGCAGTAATTAAAAGTCTTGCCAATGCGCCTGTTACCTTACCCTTAACAGATGGTTTTGAAACTACGGCTGCGCAGGAATATACCAGCAATATACTGGGGCTGGATGGCGATGACCGTATAGATTTTAAAACCAACAGTGCACGGGGCAGGGGACGAACATTTGTAAATACCGGCTTTGCTTTAAACGGAACCAGAGCTATTACACTCGATCAGTTTCCGTATGGGGTACTGAGTACCGATAGTTTGCTGATGACCTATAATGCCGCAACGTATAATACCAAACAATTAAGACTGGATTTCAGTTATAAAAATCACGGACAGGATAATAACCCCGATAATAAAGTGTGGATCAGGGGTAGCGATAACAGTCCGTGGATATTTGCGTACAACCTGGTGAGCAACCAGCCGGCACTGGGGCAATGGAAAAATGCTGTCATCAATGTAAATGATGTGCTGGATACGGTATTGCCGGCACAGCCCATTACCAGCAGTTTCCAGGTAAAATTTGGCCAGCAGGGCAATACCTCTGCCAATGTGCCTTATCCAATTGTTGACCAGGATGATGGCTATACTTTTGATGAAGTGAAATTATCGGAAGCCATCAACGATATCACCATATTAAATGTTGTTACGCCAACGGTCAGCGGATGTAACGCCACCGGTAACCAGCAGGTATCGGTAACCATAAAAAATTACAGCAGCAGCAGTTTTGCCGCTGTACCCATCAGTTACCGCATCAATGGAGGTGCGCCGGTGAATGAAGTGGTTCCCAATATTGCCGCTAACAGCACACAGGTATTTACGTTTGCAACTACTGCAAATTTGGTGGTGGATACCGATTACAGTTTTGATTTTTGGATAACAGAACCCACCGATAATTACCGCAGTAACGACAGCGTGCTGAATTATTCATTTCATACCAGTCCCTCATTTATAGTAACACCCTCTCAACCTTACCTCCAGGATTTTGAAACAGATGAAGGCAGCTGGTATACCAAGGGCAACAACAGCAGCTGGCAATGGGGTATACCTTCAAAAACAATTATTAATAAAGCTCCCAATGGTACCAAAGCATGGGTAACCAATTTAACCGGAAAATACAGAGACAATGAATTTTCGTACCTGTACTCTCCCTGTTTTGATTTGAGTGGATTGACCCAACCCGTACTTTCTTTCAGTCATATTTTTGAAGTGGAAACCGATTATGATTTTACCTGGGTGGAGTATTCTGCAGATGGGGGTATTACCTGGAACAAACTGGGCAGCAGTACCACCGGCACCAACTGGTACGATGTAGCGTCTCCACCAAGATGGCGGTTGTCTAAAACCAAATGGCATGTAGCCAGTACCGATATCCCGGTAAATTCCTCCAGCGTGCGTTTCAGAATCGTTATGTCGAGCGATGGCGGGCTGGACCTGGAAGGCATTGGTATTGACGACATCCATATTTTTGAGAAAGCCAACATTTATACAGGGCCGGATATCACATCGGGAATTACACAAAATATTACAGGAGGTACCAACTGGATTCATTTTGAATCAGGCGGTAAACGCATTGCTTCTATAAATCCAAGCAATAATAACCTGGGCATAACCAATGCATTTGTATATTTCAATCCTGCAGTACCGGTAAGGTTTAGTGCAAACAATCAATATTATTTAGACCGTAATATTGTACTGAAAGTAGCCAATAACAGTTTGGGTGCTAACCCGATTGTACGGTTTTATTTTACAGATGCTGAGGCAAAAACATTGATGAATGCAACAGGATGCGGCATTTGTACCACCATCAGCGATCCTTATGTTGCAGGCGTTACCCAATACAGTGATTTAGGCAATAACAATGAAGATGGCAACCTGGCCAACAATATTGGAGGGTTCTTCCAGTTTAAATTACCTGCCAACGTAGCAATTGTACCTTATGATACGGGCTATTATGCAGAATTTCCGGTGAGCAGCTTCAGCGAATTCTGGATCAATAATGGCGGTGTTGGCGGAAACCTGCCCCTGCCTGTTAGTTTGCTTTCTTTTGAAGCCGCCAAACAAAGCGATGGCGTATTGCTGCAATGGGTTACCGAAAATGAAACCAATGCTTCATTATTTGAAGTGGAAAGAAGTATGGATGGCATTCATTATACCGTTATTGGAACTGTGCCTGCCTTGAATAGTGGCAGTACTGCCAGGTATCATTTTACAGACTTGCAGCCATTTAACGGGCTTAATTATTACCGTGTAAAATCAACCGATATCAATGGGGCATTTAAATATTCCCCCGTGCGTAAAGTGAATTTTAAAAGGGATGGTGCAGATATCATGTTATATCCCAACCCGGTTACCAACGGATGGGTAACAGTATCAGCAGCTGTTAACTGCAATGCTGCAACATTATATGATGCAGCCGGAAAACTGATCCGCAGTTTTCAATTGAATGGAAGAACGAATACGCTGCAGTTAAAAGGTATTGCAAAAGGAGTATACCAGTTGCAAATAAGTACAGCCAGTACCACCAGTACACAAAAAGTGATCATTCAATAAAATAAATTCTTTCTTTCAAAGCTTCCGGCGGTGGTACGTCCGGAAGCTTTTTTTATTGAGTTTCTTTGTATCTTACAAAAAAATTCAGCATGGCCCTTGAACCCTGGCGCATTGCCAAAGTGATAAAAATTGAGAACGAAACAGCTAATACAAGGCGCTACTGGATGCAGGTACCCGAGCTGGAGGTAATTGATTTTTTACCCGGGCAATTTGTAACGCTCGACCTGCCCATACATGAAAAAAAGAACAAACGCTGGCGCAGTTATTCCATCGCCAGCTGGCCCGATGGCACCAATATTTTTGAGCTGGTGATCGTATTGCTGGAAGATGGTGCCGGCACTTCTTATTTATTTAACCAGGTAAAAGTGGGCGATGAAATTTCTTTCCGCGGGCCTGTGGGCGTGTTCACCTTGCCCGAAACTTTAGATACGGATTACTACCTGATCTGCACCGGAACCGGTATTGCGCCGTTCAGAAGCATGCTGCACTATATTGCCAACAAATCCATTCCGCATAAAAATGTTTACCTGGTGTTTGGCACCCGTAAACAGGATAACCTGTTGTATTACGAAGAACTGAAACAGCTTACCACCGATCATCCTGGCCTGTTTTATATTCCCGTATTGTCCAGGGAAGAATGGGATGGTGCCGCAGGTTATGTGCACGAGGTATATAAAAAAATAATCGAGTCAAAAACTCATGACGGTGTATTGCCGCCGGCACATTTTTATTTATGCGGCTGGAAAAATATGATCGACGAGGCGAAAAAAACAATTACAGAACTGGGCTATGATAAAAAGATGATACACCAGGAATTGTACGGTTAGTATTACATCACTATCAATGCATTTATATGGAAGTAAAAAATTTATTTGATGCAGCGGTAAAGCAGGAACTGATTGGCCGAATCAATGCCCTGACAGCTGAAACCCGGGCGCAATGGGGCGCCATGAATGTATCGCAAATGCTGGCGCATTGCCAAATGCCACTGGGGGTTGCTACAGGTAAGCACAAACTGAAAAGAAATTTTTTCTTAAGCCTGATTGGCCCATTTTTTAAAAAACAATTGTTTAACGATAAACCTTTTAAACGCAACCTGCCAACAGATAAATCATTTATCATTGCTGACCCCGAAGCATTTGAAAAAGAGAAACAAAAACTGATCAGTATGATCAATAGTTTTTCTGAAACGGCCATGTCGGGCGAGCCGCATCCTTTTTTCGGCAAGCTCAGTAAAGAAGAATGGAGCAGGGGCACCTGGAAGCATATCGATCATCACCTGCAGCAGTTTGGAGTGTAAGCATAAAAAGAGGAACCGTTTTGCAGTTCCTCTTTTTATTATATGATCGTTAGTTAGCTGATCTTTTCCATGATCAATCCCTTCAAATCTTTTATTGCAATTCTTTCCTGCACCATCGTATCCCTGTAACGGATGGTAACGGTATTGTCTTCTTTGGTTTGATGATCGATGGTTACACAAAATGGTGTACCAATGGCATCCATACGGCGGTAACGTTTACCAATGGCATCCTTCTCTTCGTAAAAACACATGAAGCTGCCCTTGCAATCATTCATGATTTCCCTGGCTATTTCAGGCAACCCGTCTTTTTTAACCAATGGCAGGATGGCCAGTTTGGTAGGAGCGATCTTTGCAGGAATGCGCAATACCACGCGACTGTCTTCGGTACCATCTTCCTTGGTCCATTTTTCTTCTGCATAAGCCAGGCTCATGATGGTAAGGAATAAACGGTCTAAGCCAACAGAAGTTTCCAGCACATACGGTACATAGTTACCATAGGCTTTGCCGGTTGCAGGATCGATGTCATTATCAAAATACTGTATCTTCTTTTTGCTGAAGGTTTGATGTTGTGTAAGATCATAATCTGTACGACTGTGAATGCCTTCCAGTTCTTTCCAGCCAAAGGGAAATTCAAATTCAATATCCAAGGCTGCATCTGCATAAAATGCCAATTTTACGTGGTCGTGAAAACGCAGTTTTGCTGCAGGAATACCAATGCTTTCATGCCATTTTTTTCTTTCTTCCTTCCAGAAATTATACCATTCTACCTGTGTGCCGGGGCGGATGAAGAACTGCATTTCCATCTGTTCAAATTCACGCATGCGGAAAATAAATTGCCTGGCTACAATTTCATTGCGGAAAGCCTTACCGGTTTGTGCAATACCAAAAGGTATTTTCATGCGGCCGGTTTTTTGTACGTTTAAAAAGTTTACAAAAATACCCTGTGCGGTTTCGGGGCGCAGGTATACTTTGTTATCATCCGGGTTATCGGATGCCACGGCACCAAATTCGGTGCTGAACATCAGGTTGAACTGGCGAACATCCGTCCAGTTACAGGTTTTGCTAACGCCACATTTTATCTTGTTGTCATCAATTAATTGTTTAAGGCCGGCATAATCGTCTTTTGCCAGCAAGGCATCCATGGCAGCCAGCACTTCCTCAGCTTTTTGGGCCTGGTCTGCTGCTTTCAGTTCTTCTGCAAAACCTTCAATCAAATGATCTACCCGGTAGCGTTTGTTGCTGTCTTTATTGTCTATCATGGGGTCACTGAAATTGTCCACATGCCCGCTGGCCTTCCAGGTGGTGGGGTGCATAAAGATGGCTGCGTCAATACCCACAATATTGTCGTGCATTTGCGTCATGCTTTTCCACCATTCATCCCGGATGTTCTTTTTTAACTGGGCACCGTTCTGGCCATAATCGTATACCGCCGCAAGGCCATCATAAATTTCGCTCGATTGAAAAATATAGCCATACTCTTTACAATGGGCTATCAGTTCCTGAAAATTGTTTGTTTCGTTTGCCATAAGGTGGCAAAGGTACAATTTGTGACGGCTTTATATAAACGATAGCCAAAAAAATAGTTAAGCACAGGGTGTTTATTACCTGAATATGGTATTGCAGATGGTAAAGAGGAGCTATACATTTGTAACTATATTTTAAACTAAACTTTATTATCATGAAAAAGTTATTTTTATTACCGGTTATTTTGATGTGTTATGTAACGGTTTTGGCACAAACCAGCAAAGGCGATAAAATGATTGGCGTTAGTTTTGGTTCAATCAGTTACACCAACAGCGACAGTAAAACCTCCTACAGCAATACGCCTACTGTGTACAACTCCAAAGGCAGCAGCTTCAGTATTTCCATCAATCCTAATATTGCCTGGTTTGTGCAGGACAACCTGGCCATTGGCGGTGGCATAAGCCTTAGTTATTACCATAGTAAAAGTAACAGCAGCAATACCGGTTCTGCCAGCACCAGCGAGAACACTTCCACACAGCCCTCTTTTTATATCAGCCCCCAGGCAAGGTATTATTTTGGCGGCAGCAAAAATGGGATGCCTTTTGCGCAGGTGAATTTTCAGTATGGAATTTATGGCGGCAAAAGCGAAAGCAAAACCAGCAGTGGCAGCAGCAGTGAAACTACCACTAAACCAAAAGGCGACTGGAATGCCGGCGCTGCTTTTGGCTACGAACATTTTATTACTTCAAGTGTGGGATTCTATGGTTCCATTGGCTTTAATTATGGCAGCAGCAAAACCATATATGAATACAGGCCATCTACCGGCACCGGCTATGATTATACAAGTGAGTACAGCAGGTTTTATATTCCTGTGTCGGTGGGTCTGCAGGTGCATTTACCGGGGGGTAAAAAGAAAAAATAATTACTATGGTAATAATCAGGCAGCCCCGAAACAAACCGGGGCTGCCTGATTTATCCGCTGCTTACGTTAATATAAAATGCACTGTAAGGCTGCACCATTATATTGCTTTTTCAGAAGCAGTTGTTTCAATAACCGCTTTTTCTGCAGGTTGTTCCTGTATGGATTTTTTTGATTCCACTTCAACCTGCTGTACCCATACGGCGTAATCGTTAGGATAGATACCTGAACCAGTATGCACTGCATAAACATGGGTAAATACCGCACCAAAATACAATATCATGGCGGAATAATATACCCAAAGCAGCATCACAATAACTGATCCGGCAGCCCCGTAGCTATTAGAGAGTTTGCTGTGCCCAAGGTAAAAGCCTATCAGGAACTTGCCCGCCATAAAAAGTATGGCTGTGGTAAATGCACCTGCCCTTACATGTTGCCATTTAATTTTGGCATCGGGCAGTATTTTAAATATCATGGCGAATAATAAAGCTGTGATGCCAAAGCTAAGCAGCAGGTTAAGGAGATATACCAATACTACAGTTAATTGAGGAAACATGACCGTGAGGCGATGGATCAATGCATCCATTACTCCGTTTACCAGTAGTGATACCAATAATAAAAAACCAAGACTTACCACTAAGGAAAAAGACAGTACCCTGTTAAACACGAGTTTAATGAATCCTTTTCCTTTGCGGGGTTTTGCCTTCAGTTTCCAGATATGGTTGATGGAGTCCTGTATTTCGGTAAATACACTGGTGGCACCAAATAAAAGCGTGATCACTCCAATAATGGTGGCAAAGTTACTGCTGCCGGATAGTGCCGCTCCGCGTATAGTTTGCTGAATCTCCAGGGCCGCATCAGTACCCACAAATGCTGCAATCTGGTGATATAAAGTGCCTTCAATGGCAGCCCTGCCATAAAAAATATCACTCACCGAAATGATGATGATCAGCATGGCGGGTAACGAAAAAATAGTATAGAATGCCAGTGCAGCACTCAGTTTAAATACTTTATTATCTATGAAATCGGCAAAAGATTGTAGTATGATGTTCCAGGTATCTTTTGCTGATAATGTCATGCGGTTATTTTAATTTATCATTGTTCAGGTGCCGCTGCCCGTCGCGCAGGTTTTTCTTTTCAAAATTTTTCTGCAGGGCATTGGTCAGGTCTACACCTGTTTGGTTGGCCAAACAGATCAATACCCACAACACATCTGCCATTTCATCACCCAGTTCTTTTCCTTTGTCACTTTCTTTAAAAGATTGTTCGCCGTATTGGCGTACCATCAGCCTGGATAACTCTCCCACCTCTTCCATTAGTATGCCAAGATTGGTGAGTTCGTTAAAATAACGTACACCAACGGTTTTTATCCATTGGTCTACCTGGGTTTGTGCAGCTGCTATTGTCATTTGTATTTTTTTCAAAGCTAACAAATGAATTTTGGGAAGAAAAAAATACCTTGATTTGAGTAAATAAAGGCTAGGATTTAAATACAAAAGCACTGTGCGGTAGTAGCCAGTGCTTTTTGTAAGTTATTTTTTATATGATTTGCCATGGCAGATGTGTACACCAAGCTCTGGCAAATAATTTTAAAATCCTTTAGTTTATTTTTTTCTGCTTAATAGACTTTTCATTTCTACAGGTGTAATAATAAGGTCAGTGTTTTTGGAGCTAAGCCTACTTATCAATCTATCTGCTGTTTTTTTATTTTCTGCAAAAGTGCTGTTAATCCAATCTTTAGTTTCGGATTTATTTAACCTGATACGCTGATTATAGAAAGTAAAAACCTCGGTATTTGACGAACGGTTACCTAATTTATCTTTTGCTATCACCATTGCTTTCAATTCAAGTAAACTATTTGTTTCCGGAAAGCTATATGTAATTTTATTATTGAGCCATTTACCACTTGAAACCAGTGTTGCAGAATTGGTAACAGGTATTATACGGCCTGTACTTAAATCGGTTAATACAAACTGCCACTCAATATCAAAAATATTTTGCCTTCCGAAAATTTCATTTCTTTTTGCTGTATCTTTTCCATAAGCAATGCTATTTAAGTCTTTAATTGCTTCAGGAGTTTCCATCACATTAATTTTCCCATCTTCAACACCAGCATAAAAGGGAATCAACTCCCAGGCAATAGTTTTTATTAACTCAGTTTTATTTGTTGCCTTAACTACCACATTGGCGAGGTAGGGGTTGGATGCATCGGTAATAAAAGCTGCCCAGTTTTCCAACCTTCCAATTCCATTAACAGTTTCTTCCACTTTGCTTTTTAAAACTCCAATACCATATCTAGGTATTTCTATTGTGTGAACCTCTGCCTCATCAACAAATTTAATTTCAATTTCATCTTCCTTCACTCCGTTTAGTGGTACATTTTCTATTCTTCCTATAATCTCTTTATTATCTATAATCTCATCTATTTGTTTAAATGCAGGTTGGTTCAATCCCGATTTCATTTTTGTGGAACTTACAGTTTTAAAATTGTTCTTTGTTTTGCTTGCTAAACTATTGCCGGTATAATAAACTGCATCCATATCAATTGATAAAGCAGGCCGATTGTTTATTAGCACTGATTTTATAGATCCCTTTCTATAATTATACGAAACAAACGGGTCTTTTTTTACTTTTGCTGCAACACTCATAGAAACCTCCAATGGGTTTGCTGGCTGTTTTATAAAATCCATTGTAATGGGTTCCCAAAGTTCATCAGGATTAAAATTTCCGAAGCAGATATTATTAACATCATTATATTTCAATATGCGGCCTGGTGCTGCTGTTTTACCTTCGTAATATATCTTCCAGGCTTTGCTTGATGCTTTTACATAAATAATATCTGTAAACCCTTTTTTAGAAAGACTATTTATAAATAATAGATCGTTTTTTACATTTATGCCAGAAATTTGTGGGCTGCAAAGAAGAGTTAAATTGCCCCTGCCACTATAGTAAACCTGGAACTTATTTTGATAGTACCTGAAAATATCTGTAATGCCATCGCCATTAAAATCTCCAAAACGCATACGATGCTCCCAGTCTCCAACATATACTTCAAAACCTTTTTCTAAGTCTTTCCATTCCCCACTACAGCCATATTTTATTTGTATATCAATTTGTGCATAATTTGTACTTGCTTCATACCTGTCCTTCCGCCTTATAATATCAGTTTTTCCATCACCATTAAAATCTCCAACTCTTACATAGGGATAACCTACTCCTTCAACGTTTGAAAAATCCTTCCATTTGCCAGCTCCTCCAAAAGAAACCTGTAACCTATGATTGGGGTTAACATACAAAATATCTGTTTTGTTATCCCCATCTACATCTCCAAACCTAAGTTCGTTCATATGAACACCTGAGTTATTGATTTCTTCCCATTTCCCTTTAGCATCATACATTACCATCCATTTACCATTTGCGCTGGTAAACAAATCGGTTATGCCATTTCCGTTAAAATCTATAATGCCGTCAACAATACCCTCCCCTCTTTTATCTGAAGAAATGATGGTACTTCCAAATTGTATAAGGTCATTGTCGTATGTTTTATTATAAGTTGCCCAATCATTGGCAGTGCCAATAATCTTTCCGATAAGTAATCCTTGTTTGTCGTTAAGGCCTAGTTTTTGTTTTTCAATTTGTAAAGCTACAAAACCTTCTTTTCCGCCTCCGCCATTTCCAATAGCAGTTTTTATAACAATTAAGCCATGTAGTTTTTGTGTTTGATTATTAAAACAAACGTCTTTAAATGTTATGCCAATATACTTGTCAAAATTTAATGATTCTTCAATGGTAAGTACAGGTTGCCCTTTGTAAGTAATAGTATGCTTTGTAGCGGCAGATGCCGCTGACGCATCTGCATAGTTTGCACCTTCATAAAAATTGGGAGTTTCTAAAGCTTGTAAACTATAATAGATCGTTCCTTTACCAATTTCTATTTCAAAAGGAATTGATAGTTCTGCTTCTTGTCCTTTGTCTTGTGTCCAGGGATGCCAGTTATTTTCGGCATAACTATCATCAAAATCAGAGTTGTTATCAAATCTATTGGAAGCGTCTGCAACCAATAGTATCATAGTTTTATTATCATCTTCTTTCCACCATATTTGTTCACTCGGATGAATTTCTGGTCTCCTGCCATGAGCTTCCTCGCTAACAAATGGCCCATAGAGTCCTATGATTTTATTTAATAGGTACGTTTTTTTTTGAACATTATTAAACCAATGGTTATTAAATTCATTTTTTCTCGGTGTTATTTCCGCCTCAATTGTAAATTTCCCATCTGTAGTTGTACCCCAATTATCTTGTTCAGAAAATAGAGGAAGTAAAGTATACCAGTTATTCATTTTGAATTCCAAAGCTTCTGCAATAAAATTTTCGAAACCAGAATTTGGTAATATATTAATATTCCAGTCATTTTCATCACCAGATGGATGTATCCCAAAACTTGATACTTTGCCAACTAATATTTGTTTTTGGGTTCTAATAGGATACCAGTTTTTACCCCACAACGGGCTTATTATATTGAATCCAAAATCCAATAAACCTTCATCTATCGATTTACCTGCGGATTTATTAGCACCTATAAGATTATAAGTAGAAGGTCTTGAAGGATTATAGCCTTTTACCCCCAAATACTTTGTATTAATTTCAGTGAATTCAGCAATATCAGTCGAGCTACAAGTAGGGCAAGTAGAAAAATCAATATGTTGAGTTTTTGCTTTCAATACAAGAGTTGCAAACACGGCTATAAAAAATAGTTGCTTCATAAAAAAGATTTATTTTAAAATTTCGGTTTAGTGTTTAGTTCTTACGGTGTCCTTTGGCCGAATCGGAAGTAGATCCGTTAAATCTTTTTCAATACCCAGGCTTTCAGGAGGCCTTTGCTTAATTTTTCTTGCTGTTGGCTTGGGTGGCGCAGTAGGCGGTGTTTTTACCGGTGGTGCCGGGGTTGTGCTGGCAGTTGCAGGGGCTTTTACCTTTTGCGTTTGTGCATAGCTTATCCCTGCACTTAATGCAACCAGTATGGTTAACAATAATTTTTTCATGATAAAGTGTTTTTTGGTTTAAAGCCTACTCTGTTAAAAGATTTTCGGCGGCCTCTTGTAATTCCATTTAAAATTGCTGTTTATTATCTGCTGGTGCAATACCGCATTGGGTGATTTTTACAAAGTGATATTATACCTGCTATACGGCGAAGCATTTTTATCATCATTTCATTTTACTGCAAGGCAGCAATTCCTCATCATACAAATCAAGCCCGGCTTTATTGTATTTGCCTTTGCCAATATAGCTTTGTGCTATGCTTATATGATGCAAACCACATTGCCCATTGGCGTTTTTAAAAAACACTACTACTGGTTGGTCTAAATATTGGTGTGTTGGTATTCCATATTTATCTTTTTGTACTACCCAACCATCATTAACACCTGCAACCACTTTTACAATTGTTTTTCCTTTTGTTTCATTTAAAAAGAATTTTTTGATTTGGTCAACCGTAAACCCACCACCAATTGGCTGGCTTTTTGCTGTCCAGCTTTCAGGCATTTGCATTGTTTCTACTTTTGCTTTATCTGCCTGTGCTTTAGCTTTAGCCTTATCAGCAATTTTTATTAATTCTTGTTGATTGCGAATTTTAGCATACAGTATTTTAAGCGTATCATTTACTGCCCAATAGGTATTTTCTATTTTGTCTTTATCATTGATGTTATAAGTGAAATCAAATTCTCCTTCAAATCTTGGCCATTCCTTTTCTGGATTTAAATAACCCCTTGCATCAAGTGTTTTGTCATACACTGTCACATGTATTTTGTATATCCCATTCTCGGAAAAACTAAACCCCTTCTTTAATTTGTCAATAAAAGGCGGTGGAAATGGATCGTTAGTACGACTACTCATTGGCGGGGCTATACCAGTTGTAGCATTTTTTGGTGCTGGTAATACATCCAGGTTCAGGGTTGAGATATTCCAATTGACGTTCAACAGGTCCCACTCTACAGATTCCATGTCTATCCTTTTACCATTTTGGTAAATATCCAGATTGTAATGCAAATTCCAATTAGCGTATGTACTGTCTTTATTATTGCCGGGGAGCGTTAAAAATTCGTTGAATTTTTTATCATCACTGCATACCAACTGTCCGTATATAAAATCGGCACTAGTAAAGTTCTTAGCCTGGCTTATATTACCAGTATTAAATGGCTGTGTGGCAAATATTATTTTGCCTACATTTTTTTTTGTTTGATTAGATTGGGCTGAAAGCAATACTGGGCTAAGCAGCATTAAAAAAGTTGCGACATATAATTTTAACATAGCAGTTAAGTTTTAATTTATCAATATTCAGGTGTATAGAATTACAGGCTGTTTTTTATTTTTTAAAAGGTCAGGTATCGCCTGATGAAAGAATTTACTGATTCTTTTCTGGTACTGGCATTGACTGGCTTATTCTTTTTTGTTTTAATTGTGCTGCACAGAACTGCATTTATTTCCCAGTGCCTATTTTACCTGCCTTCACCTGTTTCGCTATGCCTTTTGAGATAATAAATTATCCAGTGCCACCAATAAATCAGCTTTTGAATAATCAGTATATTTTAACGGGATATCAAAATCAACGTTTTCTTTATTAATGGTGAGTAATTTTGTTTCTCCGAAGCTTCCAATCCGGGTCCCATTATTGGTTTTAATTACAGTGGGTTTAAAGTGATAAGTGATGATTTGATTTACAGGTAATTCCCAGAATATTTTCTTGTCCAGAAAAACAGATGCCAGCGTGTTGCCAACCACGGGGATAAACTGCAAAACCCCATATTTGTAACGAAAAAAAATAAGCCGCTTATTGGTTAAATACAAGAGGCCGGTTTTGCGGCATTCCTTATTGCTGCCGAAAAAGGTCACATCGTTTTCCACCTGCAATGTTTTTTCATTCGGCAACATGTCAAACTGAAATTTATCCCTTTTCTTATCAGATAATACAGCGAATCCAAAAGCAATGGCAAACAGCAATAATATCAGCATTGTAAGTACCATACATTTCTATTTTAATCAACCTACTCTTGTTATATTTCATTTCATAATGAATCTCTCTTCTTGCCTGCCTAATTGTGTTCTTTTTCTATTTCGGCCTGGGCAAGCTGGGGTTTATTCCTTTTCTTTTAGGAGCAGAATCTTTCTTTTTCTCTATTTGCTCAGTTTGGACAGGTTTGGTGGCGCTGTTGGCGGCGTTTGCCCGGCAGGTTTTGGTGTAACCTTCTGACTTTGTGCCTGGCAAAAACCAACATTTAAAAGCACCAGCAGCATTAAAAGAACTGTTTCATCAATATCATTTTTATTGATGCTTACTCTTGATAAAGATTTTTAGCAAACTTTTATACTTAATAAGTACAGGGTAAAGGTGCATTTGAATTCGAAGCAAATCAATACCCCATTGGGTGATATTTGTAAGGAATGGAGGAAAAAGTTGACACGCTGAGTTGCAGAGAGTGCAGGGAAGAGGAAAGTAATAAAGGCTGAAAATGGTAACTATATTTTAGAAAGTGCTTTTAACTGCGCCGCTTTTGTAATGGCTTCGCTGCGACTGTTAACGTGCAGTTTTTTGTAGATGTGCTTTACATGCGTGCGTACGGTATCATAACCGATAAATATTTTTTCGGCAATAGCCCTGTAATCGAGCCCTTCAGCCATCAGTAATAATATTTCTTTCTCCCGCTGGCTGAGGTTGTGCTCTTCATCCGTAACTGGGAAATTATTAAAAATGGCAGACGAAAAAAATGCCAGTGCTTTTTTTGCCACGCTAACATTCATGCTGGCACCGCCGCTATACACTTCTTTGATGGCGTCTAAATATTTTTGGGGCGGATCGTTTTTAAGTATGTAACCAGAAGCACCTGCACAGAGTGCCTGGAAGATTTTCTCACTATCGTTGAATACTGTCTGGATTACAATTTTTATATCGGGGTATTGCTGCTGAACCTGCCTGGTAATTTCGATACCGCTTAGGCCTGGCATTTCTATATCCATCAGCACCACATCGGGTGAAGCTCTTTTTATTTTTTCTTCCCAGCGGTTGCCATCAGGAAAAGTGCCGCAACAGGTATAGCCCGGTGTGCCATTGAGTATGGCTTCCAGGGCATCCCGTACTAATTTGTTATCTTCAAATATGGCTACTTTTATTTCCATCATAAGGGTATAAAATTGCTACTTTTTATTCACAACCGCAATACCTCATTGGGTGATTTTTAATTTTAGTGAAATAAAACAACCTTCCCCGGGTTCAGATTGAATATCAAAATCAGCGCCCAGTCCATTGGCCCTTTGTTTCATATTGCCCAGTCCATTGCCCCGTTTTACATTTTCAACATCAAAACCTTTTCCATTATCGCGGATGCTAATTTCAAGCAACTGATTGTATTCTTTTACAGTTAATTCCAGCAGATCAGCCTCACTGTATTTTACTGCGTTGTTAATAGCTTCTTTGCAAAAAAGGTAGATATTACGGCGGCCTTCTACTGGCAAACTATGTGTTGAAAATTGTTCCGGCAAGGTAATTTTTACCTGCATATTTTTTATAGCAGCCATCTCGCCTGCATATTCTTCCAGCCGCTGAATTAGTTTTTGTAAACTATCCTGGCCGGGGTTTATCAGCCAAACAATATCGTTCAGCTTATTCACCATTTCGCCTGCACTTTGCTGTATGATGGTTAGTGATTTTTCCACCTCTGCAGTTTGTGCATGTTTCATCTGCTCTTTGGTTAAATGGCTGTACATAGAAATGCCGCTGAGGGTGGCGCCCACTTCGTCATGTAGTTCCTGGCTTATGCGGAGCCGTTCAGATAATATAGCCTGTTGATTTTGTAGTTTTCTTTTACGTAAAAACCTGTAAGTACTGAAACCAGCCAAAATAATAAACACAGCTATACTTATATAGGTATATCTTTTTTTTTGTGTATTAAGTTTGCTTTCAGCAGCAAATAGTTTTATCTGATACTCTTTATTCTTGAGTTCTCCTTTTAATTTTGCAACCTCAACTTTTCTGCTAATCGCTTCAATATTTAATTTTTCCTTTTGAGCTACATAAAGTTTATAATGATTGTAAGCAGACGGGTAATCTCCATTCATACTATCCAGTTCAGACATGGCCAGATAGAGTTCTTCTATTAAAGATTTATAATTAGTTTGTGAATAAAAGTTTAACGATTGCTGAAACCTCTTTTTGGCGCTTAAAAATTGTCCGGTTTTTAAATATATATTACCTGTTTGATAACTAAGTTCAGCTAAAGCCCCTATGTTATCTAGTCGGCTGAATAACTGTATGGCTGTATCGTAATAAGCCATAGCTTTAGTATAGTCAGTAACAGGATTTTGCTTTTCGTTTTTTGCAACCGGCGCATCTCCTCTTTTTGCGTATACAGCACCTATTGACTGATAGGAGTAAGGGAGACCCCATTCCTCATCATCAAATCCCGGGGCTTTTAAAATCTTAAGTGCTGCGAAATGCTTTTGCAATGCCTCATCATATTTGCCTTGATCACTGTATAACTGGCCGATAGCAGTCAAAGCTTGAGAAACAACCAGCTGGTTTTTAATTTGTTTACCTATTATTAATGCCTGATTATAATAATTAATTGCCGAAGCGTTGTCGCCCAGTAAAGCATAATGGTTGGCGCTTCTAATAAAAGCCCAACTTAAATGAAAATCATTTTTTGTTTCAGTAAAAATTTTTATTGCAGAATCCGTGTAATTAAACGAGTTAGTATAATCCTGAATATTCCTATAAGCACTGCTTAACAAAAAATATGCTTTTCCCTGCCCGCTTTTAAAATTTAATTTTTTAGACAAGGCTAGTACTTCTCTGCCATATTGTATCTGTAATTTAGAATTATCTCCCCGGGGGTCTAACTCCCAGTAAAGACTGTATAAATTTCTTACTTTACTCGTGTCTTCCTCTTGCACTGCAATCACTGCTTTCAAAGAGTCAATGGTTTTGTTTTGTGCAAAGCTGCTTGCGCCCCCAAAAAAGCAGGCAAATTGCAACAATACTTTTAAAGATATTTTATTCTGACGACAGCGCATAAACTACAATAATATTACGTTACGTTTTAACTGCCTATACCTCATTCAGGCATTTTAAGCCACATACAAACACAGGTTCCTTTGCCCGGCTCAGATTTAAGTAAATATTCAGCACCCAATTCATCAACTCTTTGCTGCATATTATCTAATCCATTGCCCCGTTTTACATTTTCAACATCAAAACCTTTTCCATTATCGCGGATGGTAATTTCAAGCAACTGATTGTATTCTTTTACAGTTAATTCCAGCAGATCAGCCTCACTGTATTTTACTGCGTTGTTGATTGCTTCTTTCATGCAAAGAAAAAGGTGATAGCGTTTTTCCTGGGTAAGACTTGTATTTGTTAGCACAGTTATGCTGGCTGTAAAGTCAATATTTTTTGCCCGGCACATATCTCTGGCATATTGCTCTATTTTTTCAATCAGTACTTCAATAGTATCTTTTCCTGGTTTTACAGACCATACCAGGTCGCCCAGTTTATTTACCACTTCGCTGGCACTTTGCTGTATGGTTTGCAGAGTAGTTTTTAAGTTTTCATGCTCACCATTAAGCAATTGTGTGCTTGCCATATAGCTATACATAGATACCCCGCTGAGTGTGCTGCCAATATCATCATGCAGATCGCCCGAGATCTTATTCCGGAGTTTTTCTACCTCCAATTGCGATTGTATTTTTTCAACAGCCAGTTGCTTTTCCTGGCAGTGCCATTTTTTTAAGATAGCGGTTAGGTAAAAAATCATATCACCCAGCAGGCCAAGCCTGATAAAAAAAAGTGGGTAGCCTGTTGTGAAAAGCGAATCAATTCCGTTATTTCCGCATATGATCATCAGAACAGTAACTGAGGTTCCAACGATGGTACACAGTAAACCATTGGCAACAAGGCCTGCAAAAGGAAGTCTTTGCTTTATTACAGTGTAAGCAACCACTATTGCAGGAAAAACGGTTATCATTTTTACCGTGTAAAAAATAAATTGTTTGTCCAATTTAAAAGTGGTAAGTAAAATAAAAAGCAGCAGCAGCAGCGGCATTAATGCAATAGTATGCCGGAACACACGGACAACCGCTTTATTATTAGTAATATCTGCAAAAAAGGCTCTTAAAAAAAGCAGGTAAAAAAAATTCTCTATGATGATCACCGGCGTATTCACATACTCGTACCATATAGATTTCCATACTGTCTCTTCGGGTACATTAAAAAATGTGTAAGGTGCATTGATGAAAAAGTAGGCTGCAGCAGCGAATAAAAAAAGACTATAATACAGTATGTCTTTTTTGTGTGTAATAAAATAGATTACCACAAAAACAAATGCCTGAAATATGAGTATGCCCTGGAAAAAAAGATAAAAGAGTTCTATGGTGAAACTTTTCATGTAATCTGGTTGAGGGCTTATTCAATTTTTTATGCTTTGTTTTTAGAATCGATCCAGATCGTGACCGGTCCATCATTCAGCAACTCCACTTTCATATCTGCGCCAAATTCCCCGGTATAAATTTTCTTGCCTAAATCAATTTCCAACTGTGTAATCAGTTGCTCATACATGGGTATGGCAATATCAGGTTTGCTGGCTTTGATATATGAAGGGCGGTTGCCTTTTTTGGTAGCTGCCTGCAGGGTAAACTGGCTTACCAGTAAAATATCGCCACCCATATCTTTTACTGAAATGTTGGGTACTTTATTTTCGTCATCAAAAATGCGCAGGTATACGATCTTGCTGCTGAGCCATGCAATATCATCACCGGTATCGGCATCTTCAATGCCTACCAGTACCAGTAAGCCATTTTGTATGGCTGATGTAACAGTGCCTTCAATGGTTACGCTGGCATGGGTTACCCTTTGTATAACTGCTCTCATCTTTCAAATATACACTGTGTTTATCATCCCTGGGTATGCGGCATTACCAGCATACATTTATACCGGGCACCTGCAGGCACCCGGTATAAATGTATGGAATTGTATAGTATATTATCAATGGTGGCTTAGCGGGCTACTACCATTAATTTGGTATCTGCTACGGAATTATTGAATAATAATGAATAGGTATAGGTTCCTGCAGCCAGTTCATTGGCAGCAATGGTAATGCGGCCCTTACCCGCTACCTGTTGCAGCGCTATAAGTTTCACCAAACTGCCTTTACCATCACGAATTTCAATACTGGCTTTTTGGTTAGCCTGTTTCAGGTCATATTGTATAAGGGTAGACTGGCTGTATGGGTTGGGCTGATTTTGTAAGAGGATGGCGCTGTTGTATTTGATTGCAGATGCATTGCCGGTATTGTTTTGCTGCAGCTGTTGTACCAACAGTTCTAATTTTTCGACCCTGCTTTTTAATTGTTGATTTTCTGCTGCAGATTCCTGTACCGCTTTTATTAGTGGTACTGTAAGTTCGGCATACCTGATACCCCAATAATTGCCAGTTTTATCTACCGCACTGAACATTATGCCGGCTTTTTTTGCAGCTGCATCTACTTCCTGCGCAATCAGCCCGGTATATTCAATACCCTGTTGCCCATCAGCTTTGTAATGGTAGGTTACCGGGTTTAAAGCCAGTACAAAATCAAGCCCCAGGGTACTTTTTTTGATATCGGTTTTAAGGTGCTGGTCGCTGTAAGTGGTCCAGCCCACCTGGCCCCCAATAGAGGTAACGGCAGTATTGCCAATCACTACTTTATTGCTGGCATCTACTTTTGTATTATAGCCTATGGCAGTAGCATTGCTTAACCCGTTTGCAGCAGCATCTGAAAAAGCGCCTGCAAAAGTACAGTTACTGTAGGCACCATATAATTCTGCTGTATTTACACCAATTGCCACATTGTAATTTCCTGTAACATTGCTGTACAATGCCCTGCTTCCCAATGTGGCATTACCCTGCCCGGTTTGGTTATTATATGATCCGTACTGACCAATACTGGTATTGGAACTACCAGTGGTATTTCTGTATAAATTATATAACCCCATCGATGTGTTGGTTGAGCCGCTGGTATTAGCATTAAGAGAATAAGCCCCAGATGCTGCATTTCCCCAGCCAGTGGTGTTTTGTAACAATGCATAGTGGCCTGTTGCAGTATTATAAGTACCGCCAATATTATTTTTAAGCGAAGCATTGCCCAGTGCTGTATTGAAAGAGCCTGTAGTGTTTAGCTCTAAAGTATTATTCCCTATGGCGGTATTGTATCCCCCTGAAGTATTGGATGCTAAACTAAGATGCCCGTTTGCGGTGTTGTTGTTGCCGGAATAGTTAGCCGCTAAAGCGTTGTAACCTGTTGCGGTATTGTAAAATCCGTTATAGTTCACGGCTAAAGTATTGTAACCGGTGGCTGTATTTTCGCTGCCATAATCATTAGCGAATAAGGCGTTAAATCCTGTAGCGGTATTCCTGCTGCCGCTGATGTTTTTAAAAAGTGCCGCATTGCCGGTAGCGGTATTGTAGCTGCCGGTTACATTGGTATACAATGCTGCATGTCCCAAAGCCGTGTTGTTGCTGCCGGAAGTATTTTTATACAGCGCATAACTGCCAAATGCGGCTATGGCATTACCGGAGTTAGAAGTATGCAACGCGTTATAACCCACTGCGGTTACTAATATGCCTGCATTGCCGGTGCCGGCACCAGTTCCGGCAAAATAAGTTTGTGCCTGTAAGGCCGGGCTGCTGACAATGCTAACAGCACACGCTGTAAACAGTAAGAGTGTAAGTTTTGAAGAGTTGATCATGATGGTATTTTTTAAATGAGTAAAAATGAAGTGGAGCAGGATACAGCATAGCCGTTGGGTAGTAAACCATTCAGTTTTTTAATAGCCATTATCCGCAGCAGTAATTTTAATATGGTACACTTGAGTACTCAAAGGGGTATGGAAAGGATGTGTGCAGCAGTATATGCACCATGCTTGTTTACACAATGCCTGTTGTACATTTGGTACAGGCTGCAGCAAATATTTAAAAATTTCAGTGCCGGGGCAATACCCCATTGTGGTATTTTTTGAACCAGGTAATGCGCAGCCTGCAACTAATACTGCAGCTGCAGGCTGCATCTTCTGCAGGGCAATCAGTCAGCTGCAGCGGCCTATAATCATAGCGTACAACTGCCTGCAGTGTGCAGGTAAAATTGCATCCCTCAAAAACCGTTTAACTAATTATAACCAGCAATCCAAAAAATATTTGGGTACCCTGAAAAATGGAAAATGCAGTAAAATCAACCGGTTGAGGGTTTAATGGAAAAAACAAGATTTTAAACGAACATTTTTTCTAATAAAGTGGGGAAAAGTGCCCAAATCCACAGCCCGACTGGCTCTTTTAAATTATCCACCATTTTTGTCCACAAGTGTTAATATTAAAAAGTTTGTTTGTTCGTCCACAACAAATATTTTCGTTTGCTTAACAATACATAACCCACCCATAAGCACTATTAATATATGTCAACAAAGAAGCCATCTGCTAAGGCATTGCAGTTTAGCCGCCAGTTCACCAAAGAAGGCGTAAGCCCTTACGATATGTTTGAATACGACTATCGTACTTCTGTAATTAAAAATCCTACAGGAGAAGTGGTATTTCAAATGGACAATGTGGAAGTTCCAAAACAATGGAGCCAGATTGCAACCGATATTTTAGCACAGAAGTATTTTAGAAAAGCAGGCGTGCCCCAGGCCGATGGTACCACCGGAAGAGAAACTACTGTAAAACAGGTAGCCCACCGCATGGCACATTGCTGGCGTGTATGGGGCGAAAGATATAATTATTTTGCAACCCCCAAGGATGCAGAGATATTTTACGATGAATTGGTATACTCCATCCTGAACCAGGCCTGCGTTCCTAACAGTCCGCAATGGTTCAATACCGGTTTGCATGAAGTGTATGGCATTACCGGTAAACCACAGGGGCATTATTATGTAGATGCCATTGATGGCAAACTGAAAAAATCTGCCAATGCCTACGAACGTCCCCAGCCTCACGCCTGTTTTATTTTAAGCGTGGAAGATGACCTGGTAAACGAAGGCGGCATCATGGATCTTTGGGTTCGAGAAGCCAGGATATTTAAATATGGCAGCGGGGTGGGCACCAACTTCAGCAGCATTCGCGGCGAGGGTGAAAAATTAAGCGGTGGAGGAACCTCCAGCGGATTGATGAGCTTCCTTAAAATTGGCGACCGTGCAGCGGGTGCTATTAAAAGCGGTGGTACCACAAGAAGGGCAGCCAAAATGGTGTGCCTTGATCTGGATCACCCCGAAATTGAAAATTTTGTAAACTGGAAAGTAGGGGAAGAAGATAAAGTGGCTGCTTTAATTGCTGCCGGTTATGCAAGTGATTACGAAGGCGAAGCCTACAGAACTGTAAGCGGACAAAACAGCAACAACTCCATCCGTATACCCAACGATTTCTTCAGAATTCTGGACGAAGATGGTGAGTGGGAACTGAAAGGCAGAAGCGATGGCCGTGTAATGAAGAAAGTAAAAGCAAAAGAACTATGGAACCAGATCAACTATGCCGCATGGCGTTGTGCAGATCCCGGTACACAATATGACACTACCATTAATGAATGGCATACCTGCCCCGAGGGTGGTCCTATCAGGGCGTCTAACCCTTGCAGTGAATACATGTTCCTTGATAACACCGCCTGTAACCTGGCCAGTGTTAACCTGCGCCAGTTCTTCGAAGAGTCTACCAATACTTTTGATGTAAAGGGCTTTGAACATACCTGCCGCCTGTGGACAGTGGTATTGGAAATATCTGTATTGATGGCACAGTTCCCCAGCAGGGAAGTAGCGCAATTAAGTTACGACTACAGAACCCTGGGCTTAGGTTTTGCCAACCTTGGTTCTATGTTAATGGTAAGTGGTATTGCTTACGACAGTGAAGAAGCAAGAGGTATTGCCGGCGCTATAACAGCTATCATGACAGGGGTTGCATATGCCACTTCTGCAGAGATGGCCGGCTTTTTGGGCGCTTTTGATAAATACAAAGAAAACAAAACACACATGTTGCGTGTAATGCGTAACCACCGTGCCGCTGCTTATGATGCACAGGATGCTTTTGAAGGCATTGAAATAAAACCACAGGGCATACAGGCAAAATACTGTCCTGATTATTTATTAAAGGCCGCTACCAAAGCATGGGATGATGCCGTTCAAATGGGTGAAAAATACGGCTACCGTAATGCACAAACAACTGTAATTGCTCCAACCGGAACAATAGGCCTGGTAATGGACTGCGATACCACCGGCGTAGAACCTGATTTTGCATTGGTGAAATTTAAAAAATTAAGCGGAGGCGGTTATTTCAAGATCATCAACCAGAGTGTACCTGCAGCGTTACGCAATTTAAAATACAGCGAAAGCGAGATAGAAGAAATTGTGAATTACGCAAAAGGACATGCCTCATTGAACAACGCTCCTTTCATCAATACCAAAACATTGATGGCAAAAGGATTTACTGCCGAAGATGTGGAAAAAGTGAATAAAGTACTGGGTGCGGCATTTGAAATTGGATTTGTATTCAATGTATATACTTTAGGCGAAGATTGTTTACAACGCCTGGGCTTTAAACCAGAACAATACAACGATTTTGGCTGGAACTTACTGGAAGCCTTAGGATTTACCGATGAAGAAATTGATGCCGCCAATATTTACATCTGCGGAACAATGACCGTTGAAGGGGCTCCTTATTTAAAAGACGAACATTTATCAGTATTTGATTGTGCTAATAAATGCGGACAAATTGGGCAGCGCTACATTCATGCGCATGGTCACATTCGTATGATGGCTGCTGCACAACCTTTCTTGAGTGGTGCCATTTCTAAAACCATCAACCTGCCCAATGAAGCCACGCAGGAAGAAATTGCCGATTCGTACAGAATAAGCTGGGAGCTGGGATTAAAGGCATGTGCGCTGTACCGTGATGGTTCTAAACTGAGCCAGCCATTAAGTAATAAGAGCGATAAGAAAAAGAAACTGGACGATACCGTATCTGAAGAGGCTGCTGCTGCATTAGCCGCCGACATTACTACCATGGTGGATATGGGTAAATTAACCATTGACGACCTGCTGGATGAAATGAACAAACGCGTACAAAGCAGTGCCGATACTACTTTAAAGCGCCAGCTGGCCATGATTGTTGAACGGAGAGCCTTACCCGCAAAACGCAGGGGCTTTAACCAAAAAGCAAAGATCAACGGACAAACTTTATTCTTACGTACCGGCGAATACAGCGATGGAACTTTAGGAGAGATATTCATTGATATGGCAAAAGAAGGAGCTACCATGCGCAGTATGCTCAACTGTTTCGCCATTGCCATCTCTATCGGTTTACAATATGGTGTGCCTTTAGAAGAATACGTAGAAAAATTTGTATTCACCCGTTTTGAACCAAGTGGAATGGTAGAACATCCCAACATCAAATCAACCACCTCTATTGTTGACTTCATGTTCCGTTCACTGGCATATGAATACTTAGGCAGAAATGACTTAGTTCATGTACTGGATAAACCCGAAGTTCAAAATTTAGGAAACGAACCATGGGATGAAGCCACCCCAACCATTGGCGAACGCAAACCCGAACTGAGCGAGGTAAGAGTAGTGGGCGCTGTTGTACCGCAACCTGCAAAACCAGAGCACCGCCAGGCTTCTTCACCCAGGCAAAACAATGGGATGGATGCCGTGAACAGGGCAGCTAAAACCATGCAAAGTGATGCACCTGCCTGTAATACCTGCGGACACATTACTGTACGCAGCGGCACCTGCTACAAATGTTTGAACTGTGGCAACAGTATGGGTTGCAGCTAATCTTCACATCTAAGAACACGAGCACATAAGCGCAACGCCACTCTAACGGGTGGCGTTTGTGTTTTACTGCATCTTCCGCACCTGCTACATGCCGGCAGCACCATTCTTTTAAAATAATTTGTTTTCAGGCAATCTGCTGTATTAGATTACGTTATTGATCCATATATAACTGATCTCTTTAAATTGATATTTTTTTTAATTATATCTCAGAAAGCAATATTTTTATACAAGCAAATCTTCAGTAACCCTAATTGATACACAATGAACCACAAGCAGTATCCTGTACTTTTTTTTGTTATTTTATTCCTTATTACTTTATCACTGAATGCAACAGCCCAGCAAAACAATCCTTTGATCAACAGTGGCGAACTGCTAAAAAAAGGACAGTTGCTTCATGACGAAGGAAAATATAAGGAAGCAATTGCGGCTTACAGGCAGATCAACCGCAGCGACACCAATTACAGGGATGCATTGTATGAGTTGAGTATGAGCAGTTATTCCGACAGCCAAATGCAGGCCTCGCTGGATTATGCCAAAGAAGGACAACGGCTGTTTCCCGGTCATTTTACCAAATTCAGCCTGCTGGCAGCCAATGCACTGGATGAATTAAAAAGAACTGATGAAGCCCTGGCCGTGTATGATGCGGCACTGGCAAAAGATCCGCAATCATATACCCTGTATTTTAACAAAGCGATTACCCTGTACCGGTTAAAAAAAGAAGACGAGGCCAAGCTGCTGTTTCAACAAAGCCTGCTCATTAATCCCTACAATGCATCGCCGCATTATTTTATGGGTACTATTTATTTGCACCAGGGAAAACTGGTGCCGGCATTGCTGGCTTATAAAACCTACCTGTTACTGGCACCCGGTGGAAAATATTTGTCCAGTACCATCAAGCAAATGAGCAATATTGCACTGGTATCCGACGAAGTGCTTGAATATGTAAAAAATAAAAAAAGCGGTGGAGAAGATAATTTTGACTTTACACAGCAGATACTGCAATCAAAAGTAGCACTGGATAAACAATATAAACTACAGGCCGACCTGGAAGATAATATTGTACGGCAATTACAGGTAGTGGATGAAAAATTGGAATACAGGCGCAACGACAAAGGCTTTGCCATGCAGTTTTATGTTCCCTTGTATACCAAAATTTTCCAGGAAGGCGATTTTGAACCAATGATATTCTCCATTTTTTCCGGACTCACCATCGACAAAGTGGCAAGCTGGAACAAAAAACACAATAAGGAAACAACGGCTTTTGCAGATAAGGCCAGGGCTTACCTGGACGATATTAAATTTACCCGTACCCTGCAGGAACCCGAAAGAAAAACCGCTGCCACCATGTACCTGTACGAAAACGGCAAGTACCTGGGTAAAGGCCCCTATAACAGCCGCGAAAAATTTTCACTGGCCGGCAGCTGGGAGTTTTATCATGACAATGGCCTTGTTCGTTCCAGGGGTGCATTTAACCAGAATGAAAAAAAAGAAGGTGAATGGAATTACTATTACGAAGACGGAAAGCTGAAAGAAAAAATAAATTTTAAGGATGATCAACAGGAAGGGTTGGCCGAAGGGTGGTTTACCAATGGAAATAAATGGTACACCGAAACCTATAAAGGCGGCAAACTGAACGGGCTGCAAACACTATATTATTACAACGGCGAAATAAAACAACTGAACACTTATAAAGAGGATGAGCTGAACGGGCCAAGAAAATCTTTCAGCAGCCAGGCCGAACTTACATCGGTAACCAGCTTTACTGATGGTAAACAGGATGGACTTACTACATTTTATTATGCCTCGGGTGCAAAAGAAGATGTGGTGATGTATAAGGCAGGTAAAGCCGAAGGGAAGTATATCAGCTTTTATGAAAGTGGCAAAACAAAATCTGAAGGTGAATTTACCAGCGATCAGAAACAGGGTTTGTGGGTTACCTATTACCCAAACGGCAATCCCAAAGAAAAGATCACTTACCTGGACAATGAGATCACGGGAGAATTTACCGAGTATCACGATAATGGCAAACTCAGCCGCAAGGGAAATTATACCAAAAAGAAAATAGATGGTAAAACAGAAGAGTATGACGACGATGGAAAATTGTACATGGATGCCGTGTATGAAAAAGGAAAACTGAAAGAAGTGAACTCCTACGATAAAACCGGCAAACTGCTGTACAATACCGGAACCCGCAAAGGCGCCGCCAATATATCATTCTTTACCCCCGAAGGAATAAAAACCAGTGAGGGATATTTTAACCGGGATGGTAATAAAGATGGAAAATATACCGAGTATTTCCTGTCAGGTAAAATTAGCGAAGAAACCAATTATAAAGACGGCGTACAGGACGGACCGCATACCAGCTATTTTTTCAACGGACAGAAAAAAGTGGAAAACACTTTTGAAGCAGGCAATGAGAATGGCTACACCAAAGGGCATTACTTCAACGGAACATTGAGTTATGAAGGCTGGGTGATAGAGGATGCCAGGCAGCAAAATATTATTTATTACAATCAGCAGGGCGATATTACCACCAAAGAATTTTATTTGAATGATGAACTGGATGGATATACAGAATATTATTACCCCGGTAATATCCGCGATTTTGATTACCGGTATCAAAATGGATGGCTGGAGGAGATCATTCAATACGACAGTACCGGCAAAGTGATGTACGATAACCAGCTGCAACAGGGTAATGGCCCCATGATATTTAAACATTACAGTGGTAAAAACCAGGTGGAAGCAACCTATGAACATTATATGCTCAACGGCCTGTATAAAATATACTACTTTGATGGCACTGTTAAATCAGTTGCGTATTACAAAAACGATAAACGGGACAGTATTTATAAAGAATATTATTACGGCGGCACACTAAAAACTGAAGGCCGATACAAGAATGGTAATAAAGAAGGCAGCTGGAAATACTACCACGATAATGGTAAACTGAGCGAAGAAGAGGTGTATAGCAACGGCAGCATCAACGGCCTGGACAAGATATATAACGAGGATGGCACTATAGACAAAGTGATCACTTACAAAGACAATTATTTTAACGGCGAATACAGGATGTATGGCGATAATAACCAGCTGGCATTGGTACTGAATTATAAAGATGGCCTGGTAAAAAGTTATACTTACGAAGATAAAACCGGTGCGCTGGTTACCCCGCTGCCCTTAACAGGCAGTGGCGGAACAGTAAAAGCATGGTATAAGAATGGTACAGCTTCTGTAGACATGACCTTTGCCGACAATGATATACAGGGCCCCGGCACCTTCTTTTACAGCAATGGTAAATCCTATGTGGAGGGCCAGAGGGAGTATGGTTATTACAATGGGTTGAAAAAAGTATACTATTTGAACGGCACTCTGAAATCTGAATCAAATTTTGTACTGGGCAACTTTCATGGCAGTAAAAAAACATATGGCGCCACCGGCAAATTACTGAAAGAAGAAAATTTTTACAACGATGAACTGCACGGCCCCTGTAAATATTACGACGAACAGGGAAAGCTGAAACAAACCCGTATCTATTACTACGATAATTTAATAAGCGTATTTTAATCATGCGATATACCAACATCATTTTTGCAGCACTGCTGCTAACGGGAACTACTGCTGTTGCACAAACTGCCGAAGAAGTAAAACAGGTTTTCCCGGGGCAGGAAGCAGTGTTTTTGAATTATAACGAAAGCCTGCAACTGTTCATTAAAGACGGCCAGCCCGTGGCAGAAAGCAATACAGAAAAAGAGATCATGGTGCTGAGCGAAAAGAATGCCAGTGCATTCAGCCGCTATAAAGTGTATCATAGTGGCTACAACGAACTCATCAACCTGGAAGCCTACACTAAAGTACCGGATGGCGATAAGTATAAGAAAGTAAAAATTGCAGAACAAAAAACCACCAGCAGTTACAGCAACAGCGTTTTTTATGATGATGTAAAAGAAACCAGTTTTGATTTTCCAGCACTTACACAAAATGCAATAGAACATGTGGCGTACAGCCAGTTTCATAAAGATGCGCACCTGGTAACACCATTTTACCTGCCCGATAACCTTCCCATCATCAATGCCTCGTACACAGTTACCGTACCCAATGGTATTGAAATTAAGTACGTAATTAAAAACGACCCCAAAGGCATCTTTCAGTTTAGCACAGAAAAAAAACGTAAAGAAACCATTTACAAATGGACCGTAAAAAACATAAAAGGCAATGATGATTATGGCAATGCCCCCGGTTTCCGATATTATACCCCGCATATCATTGTATACGTAGCTGCATTTGAAGGCGATAATGGCAAACAAAATTTTTTAAGCTCGGTAGAAGACCTGTTTAAATGGAACAATGGGTTTACAAAAGAACTGAATATTACGCCCGATGAATCATTGCAAAAGATTGTGGACTCCCTGATTGCAGGTAAAACCACCGAAACGGATAAAGCCAAACAGGTGTACCGCTGGGTACAGCAACACATCAAGTATGTTGCCTTTGAGAACGGACTGGAAGGCTTTCGCCCAAGGCAGGCCGCTGAAGTATGCAATAAAAGATATGGCGATTGTAAGGATATGAGCAGCATCATCACACAAATGCTGCGCATGGCAGGTATAAAAGCTTACTATACCTGGATAGGAACCCGGATATTACCCTATGATTATTCTGAAGTACCCCTGCCTATTGTAGACAATCATATGATATCTGTGGCCAGTATTAACAACGAATGGGTGTTCTTTGATGGCACCGACCCGCATGCAAAATATCATATGCCTCCTTCTTCTATACAAAATAAAGAAGCACTGGTGGCTATTAGCGATAAGGAGTATAAAATACTCAGGGTACCTGTTACTTCGGCAGAAAATAACCAGCTTGTTGATTCTACCATCATCAGCTTTACACCCGATGGAATTAAAGGGAAGGAAACAGTGCTGTATACCGGCTATTTTGGCGAAGATATTTATAATGCCTTGCTGTACCGCGATGAAAAGGGTACCAGGGATCTTGTAAAATCAAAAATGGGAAAGGCCAGCAACAAATTCATTTTGGGCCAATACAAAGTGCATCAAATTAACCCCGAAGACAATGTGATCAACATTGCTGCTGATTTTGAAATACCCGGCTATGGAAAAAAACTGGGGAACGAATATTATATCAACCTGAACCTGGAAAAACTATTTGAGAACAGCCTGGTAGACACAATAAAAAGAAAAGTGGCTATAGAAAACGAATACCAGTTTGTAATTAAACAACACCATATACTGCAAATACCCGAAGGATATACAGTAAGTTACCAGCCTAAAGATTTTTATTTTGAAAATGAACTGCTGGCCTTAAAGATCTCTTACCAGGTAAATAAAGGAACCATTACTGCACTGCAGGAATATAAAAATAAAAAATTGATGATTGAAACCACCGATTTTGCCGAATGGAATAAAGCTGCCAGGGCTGCGGCGCAGCAGTATAAAGAACAGGTAGTGCTGGAAAAAAAATAAATCAAGTTTGTATATACTTAAATACGTAAAAATGAAATCTGTTTGTTCTGTTTTAACCCTGCTGTTTTTTGCTGCTGCTGCAATGGCACAACCCGTGTCTGTTGATTGGCTGCCCAACCCTGTACTGCACAAAGTAAAACCGGCATTTACCGGCGAAAGTGCGGTAGTGCTGGAAGACTACCGCCTGCACCAGTATGTAAAAGATGAAAAGAAAGGGTTGCTGATGGAGATCAGTAACCGCAAACTGGTAAAGGTAAATGATGATAAGGGGGTTGAAATGTTCAATAAGATATACATCCCCATCAGTGCCCAGGCTACCATAGTGGAAATAAAAGCAAGAACCATTCAGCCAAACGGCACAGTGGTGAACCTGCCGGCCGGCAAAATTTTTGAAGTGGAGGAAGAGGGCCGGATGTATAAGAAGTTTGCACTGGAAGGTGTGGAAAAGGGCAGCGAAATAGAATACTATTATAAATTACAAAGAGCGGCATCTTTTTTTGGGATAGAAATGTTTCAATCAGCATCCACTCCCTGCCAGGAAGCCAGCTTCACTTTAACCATACCCGAATACCTGGCGTTTACAGTAAAGGGATACAATGGTATTGCGGTAAGTAAAGACACGGTGATAAATGAGCAACGTATTACCCATGCCTATGCAAAAGATATTCTGGCAGTGGAAGATGAAAAATATGGCGAAAGAGAACCGTATGCAAAAAATATACAGTACAAATTGTCGTATAATTTGAGCAAAGATAAAAATGTGCGCCTGTACACCTGGAATGAACTGGCTAAAAATGTGTATAATAATTACACTGCGTTTACCGAAAAAGAACTGAAGGCTGTGGAAGGATTTTTAAAACAGTTGACAATTTCAGCATCCGCAACTGAAGAAGAAAAGATTGTAGCGCTGGAAGATTTTTTAAAAACCACTATCAATGCCGATAAAGAAGGTATTGGTGAAGATGCAGATAAAATTGAAAAGATCGTAAAAACAAAGATTGCCAGCAATGAAGGGCTTAATAAACTTTTTATAGCCTGTATGGATAAACTGAAGATCAACTGGCAGATTGTTTTTCCCAGCAAACGAAACGAATTGCCGCTGGATGAAGAACTGGAAAATTTCAGGCTGGTAGATGAACCCCTGTTCTATTTTCCTGCTACCGGTAATTTTTTAGAACCCGACAATGCCGGCTTCCGCTATCCTTTTATACAACCCTACTGGGCTGCCACAAAGGGCCTTTTTTTAAAGGGCACCACCATTGGTACATTTAAAACAGCATTGGCTTCTTTTGATGATATTCCCATGCAGCCCTACGAAAAAAGCGCTCACAATATGGAAGTGGTGGTAAGGTTTAATGCTGCAATGGATTCACTGGAATTCCACAGCAAGCAAATTTTGTTGGGTTATGGCGCTTCTTACATAAGGCCGGCATACAGCTTTACGCCAAAAGATAAACTGGAAGACCTGAATAAGGCCATTATTAAATCGGTAGCCAAAAGTGAGAATATAAAAAATATTAAAGTAGAAAATACCGCTATGACAGATGGCTTTTTAAATAAACCACTGATCATAGAAGGGGATATCACCAGCGCAGAATTACTTGAAATTGCAGGTAAAAGATTCCTGGTTAAAATAGGAGATGTAATAGGACCGCAGGAGCAGATGTACCAGGAAAAGCCGCGGCAGTTGCCTTTGGTCATTCAATACCCGCATGCATTAGACAGGGACATCACCTTTATTGTTCCGGATGGCTACCAGGTAAAAAATCTTACCGATCTGGACATGAACATTACAGATAAAAATACCGGTAAAGAAACCATGGGCTTTATATCTACTTATAAACTTACTGGCAATCAGCTTAAAATTAATTTGCATGAGTTTTATAAGCAAACAGATTATCCCATTACAATGATTGAGGAGTTTAAAAAAGTAATCAATGCCAGTGCAGATTTTAATAAGATTGTTTTAGTGCTGGAAAAAAAGTAATACTGCACCATAGCACAGGCACCGGTTGATTCCTGTATTTTCCGGAGCACTTGGTTTGTGTGTATACTTACCAGGCGCTAATAAATAAAAATAGAAAATCATTACAAAATACCTGTTTAACTTGCAGGCTACTGTTTTGGTAACAGACCCGATATCATGCAAAAAAAGTATGCTTTCATATCAACACTGCTCTGCAAAACTATTGCCATACTGGTTGGAATGCTTGGCTGTACATGTTTGGCAACTGCGCAATCGTACACCGGCTATAACAGTGCTGCTTATAATGGGGTGTATGCTGTGCTGAACAGTCCGGCAGATATTTTAAATCACCGGTTCAGGGGTGATATCAACCTGGCAGGCATTTCTGCAGGCATCAGTAATAATACCATCAGGTTTAAATATAAGAACCGGAAAGATGATTACGGCGGCACGTCCTGGGCCAACCCAATCACAAAGAGCGGAAAAGCTTTTTTTAATACAGATGTTTTTGGTCCTTCTGTTTTAGTAAGATTGTCTGATAAAAATGCTTTTGCCTTAACTACCAGGGCAAGGGTAATGGCTAATATACATGGTGTGAGCAAGTATCTTTTAAATTCAATGTTGCAGGATACCATTGATGCTGCACTGGTAGGTTCCAATCTTGCTATCAGTAATATGTCGCTGCAGGCACATGCCTGGAAGGAAATAGCGCTTACTTACAGCCGCCAGGTGGCCATCAGTGATTATGGCGTATGGAAGGCCGGTATTTCGCTGAAGTACCTGGGTGGTATGCACGCCGTAAATTTTTATACCAATAAATTATCCTTTGTGCACGATTCTGTACTGGATATCCGTACCGGAAGAAACAAAGATGCGGTGTTCAATATATATGGTAATGCCGGCATCAGCTATACTAAGAATTTAGACTCAGTTGCCAGTAATACAGCCAACGACTACCTGTCTTTTAAAAACCCGGGTGCCGGATTGGATATTGGTGTTAGTTACGAACACCGCGATGAGATGCAGGTGTATGAAACATCTTACAGCGACAAAACAGCCAGTTATATATGGCGCATCGGGGCGTCTATTACTGATATTGGTGTTATCAGGTATGCTGCTCCCCAAACCAATAGTGTAGTGGCAACTGCATCGGGCAGCAGCTATTTAATTGATCAGCTGTCGCCGCCGTCCGATTCCTCAGATATTTACCAGCTGAGCAACTATTATCAAAAATTACTGAATACCCGCTCAGGCCCATCAGCATTTACCATGCAGTTGCCTACTACCCTGCATCTTACTTACGACCGGTTTTTTAATAAAGTACTTGGCGTGAATGCACAACTGAATGTGCCGCTTGTTTTTTCGAAGCTGAATTTTTACAGTGGTAATTACAACCCGCTTGCAGTAACAGTTACCCCAAGGGCCGAAATTACCTGGGCTGGCTTATACATGCCCTTTAGCTATAATTCGGTATCGGGCCTGCAGGTGGGTACCGCATTGCGTTTGGGGCCCCTGGTTATTGGTTCCGGATCGCTCATCAATACAAGAATGTTTAAAACAAAAACCGCCGACCTGTATTTTATTCTGCGCATTCCTTTTTTTGGATACAAAGAATTTAAAAATAAGGATAGTAAAGGCAGCGCCTCCAGGCTAACAAAAAAACAACGCAGGGAACTCAATTGTCCTGCCAATTAATTTTTATTTTTTTCCTGCAAAATCTCTCAGGTAACTGCAGCTGCTGTAGGCTTCCTCATAAAAATTGGTGTTGCCAAACTCTTTTATCAGCCTTGGAAAATATTCGTTGTTTTTAAACAGGCCAAAGTACCTGCTTTGCGCCAGATCGTATTGGTCATACTTATCTCCAAAATCACTGTACTGGGGCTGCCGTATATTCTTCTGCCGGCATTTCGCCATCATGAATAAGCAGCGGGCTTTAAAATTTTTATCCGTAGTGGCGGCCATGGCTCTTTCAAAGTAATCGTGGGCTTTATAGCAACCATAATATTCTTTTTGAAATAAAGTGGCATCTTTAGGGATATAATATCCATCACTGCCACTCCTGTTATACTGCACCAGTTTCCAGGCATGGCCATAATAGGTCATGTTGTAAAGCCCCGTTGCCATTTTAAATAAATGTGTTGCGGCATTGGCTTTATCAGTAACCGACAATTTTTGAAGGCGTTGCATGGTTTCGGCAAATGCCAGTTTGGTGGTACTAAACCTGGCTTCACCTGGCAATGGATCTATTTGGTCATACAGCAGATCGGCAAATGGATTGGTATTGATCACCAGCGTTTTTTTATCCGTTGTTTTTTTAAACCAGCTGATGGCATTCTCGTAATCGTTGTCTCTTAAATACGCAGTTCCTGCAAAATCTGCTACGGCTGCTTTTGTAATTAAATTATGGCTGATCAGGTACGATTCAAATTTATTGGGTTGCTTACTGTCCAGTAAAGTATACAGCTGCGCCACATCTTTACTCAGCAGATTGTTTCGTAAAAAATCGATGGAACTATAATAACTGTAATAGTCATCCGTATGTTTCATGATAAAATCTGCAGCGCCCATACACAGGGCTTCTTTATGTATATCACCCTGCCGGTGATACCTTGCTGCTAAAATTTCACTCATCAGGTTCCGGTAAAAACGTTTCCATTGTTGTACTTCGTAATAGCCGGCTTTTTCGGTCTTTTCATTCCGGGCCTTTTGCTCCAGCCACTGCACCGAGGCCAATAATTGCTCTTCAAAAGCAGCATCTATTTTTTCTTTTTCGCTGATGGTTACCAGTAAATTGGTAAGCGCCCATTGGTCTTTTACTTTTTGGGTAAGGGATATTTTAGCCGCAGCCGATAAATATTTTTTAGCACCCGCAAAATCTTTCAGCATATAAGCCATATAGGCCGCGCCGGTTTCAAACAGTCCTGTGTTTTGTACATTTCCTTTTGTGGCGGCGGCATCTAAAAACAGCATTAGTTGTTTTGCAACCTTGCTGTTTTCGTTAAGGGTACTGTCGTTGCTGACGTTGCTCCACGAATAATACAGGGCCTTGCCGCTTTCTTCTTTTGCCAGCAGCGGGGATAAATATTTTTCTTCCATTTTATTGATCTCTCTTACTGCCAATACCTCCAGTACCTCATTTGATGGATCCAGCTGATAAATCTCTTTAAGGGCGTCTACTTCTGTGTTGCTGCTGTTCATGGTAAACATGGCCAGCATGGTGGCTTTTTCCGCATTGGTTTTGCAAAGGGACAAATACGGCTCTCTTCCTTCCTGCCGTTTGATACTCCAGTTAAAGCCTAAAAAATTACTGATGCGTTTTACATCCGTTGCTGCAAAAACTTTGCTGAACAGGTAGGCAGCCTCTTTGTTTTGGCCGGTGCGGAATAACGCACCCGCTTTTAATGCCAGGCACAGGGTTTTAGCAACAGAGTTGCCTGTTACGGTAGCAGCAAATTTATCATGCCATTCAATTACTTCCTGGTACCTGCCGCTGTAATGTGCCAGCCTTAATACCTGGTAGGCATACCGCAGTTTAATAAAATCATCTTTGGCCACATTGTATAATTGAAACCCATTTTTTATCAGCTTGTCCATCTTGGCCGAATCTCTTACGGGTGCTTCCCACGAGTCGGCTCCGCCGGCAACAAAAGGAGATACTTTTTTGGCATACATGATATAACCCAGTGTTTCCAGGTTATTGTTTTTACTGAAATACCCTGTCATGTTATTTTTAAGTACAGAATCGGGTATCTTAAGCGGCATTTTTTTTTCAAGATGCTGGTACAGGTTGTTGAGGTCTTTCCAGGCAAACTCAGTTACAAACTTTTTTGCATCGACGGCTGATACGGGACTGCCACAATACGATGCCCATTCTTTGCTTAATACATCTGCAGTTTCCACAGGCTCGGTTTCATCATATAAAAAATTGTAGCCGGTATAATAAAAAGGCCGGTAGCTTTTAGCATCGGGCAGGTTTTGATGAAAGAACGACGTATAATAATCATACGGGTCAGCATCCGGTCCGCAACCAATGATATTTTGAGGCAGGGCAACCAATGCGGTACTAACGCAGGCTGTTAAAAACAGTTTCCAGTTCATGCAGCGAATATTTTTTTAAAATTAGCGAATCCAAATGGTAGAGCGATACCCTCAGGCTGGTATTTTTCAACTGCCTGCTGATGGCACCGGCAGTGCTGATGATAGTTGCATAATCACTTCTTTCATTACGCAATACATCGTCTTTCTGTAAAGTATAGCCACCCACCAGGCCATTTTGCATCACCCGGTACCGGTTACCCTTTTTTTCAAATAAAGGGCCTTCTAAAATACTGTCCGGCAAATTCCCGATCAAGCCGGCGTACACATTTTTTCTAAACAATACCTGCCAGTCAAATAAAGGCAGGGCCACATCCAGGGGCATGGGGTAATTGTTCAGCTGCCCAATATATTTTTGTAATTCTGCTGTTTCAATAATGGAATTTTGGGTGGCCGGGTTTTTAAGATTGCCCATATTATAGCACATCAGCAATCCCCTGTTAACTGGCGGCACCCCTGTTTTACCCATAAATTTTATTTGGTGCAACCGGATAGTGGCAGAAGTGGCTACGCCCGGTTGCAATTGCTTAAACCTGCTGAGTAGTAAAAAGTATTTATCTTTTGTAGTGCTGCTCCAGTCGCAATCAAATTGTACTTCCTGAACCGAGTCAATCCGGTTGTCAGCAATGATTTGTTTATACAGTGCTATCATCTTTTCTGCCAGGGTATCAATTTGTGCCGAATCGATTGTTTTAATACACTCATTGGTAATAAATATGGTGGGTATAATGGCAAAGTGAGTATAGCTGCTGTCTTTAAAACTGATCTTTGCTTTGGGCAAAGGCTGTTGCTTATCCCGATCCCAATCCACATCAAAAAATTTAATGTACAGCGTTTTTACGTGCAGCAGGTCAAGTTGCGATCTTTCAAAAGCCGTAACTGCAAACTCAGATTTCCAGTAATAAAAAGAGGGTGTAATTGTTCTGACTGTTTTTTTGGGGTGGCAGGAATATATGCTGCAGCAGCAGGCAGCTAACAATAGCTTTACAATGGCTTTGTAAACTTTGTACTTATATTTGTTTGCCCAAACAAGTAACAACATAATCTCAAAAATATGTCAATTAAAAAATTGTTGCCCGTTTTGTTTTTGGTAAGTGCCATGTACACTGCGGCGCAAAATAAAACCGGTATTGTGAGCGGCCCCTGGGCCGGTAATGTAGAGCTGCGTAATGCCACTATCTGGGTAGAGGTAACACCCAGTGTTAAAGAAGTGGCAGTAAAATTTACTGCACTGGCACCTGCCGCCAATGCAACGGGGCTTGCAACCGGGCTGGTGGTTTACAAAGGTGTGCTGGGCAACGATTTTAACCCGGTGAAAATAGAATTGAACGGGTTGAAAGTAAATACAACTTATACATACAGTGTGCTGGTTAATGGCAAAGCGGTACCCACTCCTTTCACTACAAAATTTACTACCAAAGATCTGTGGCAATGGCGTAAGCCCGCCTCTGATTTTACTTTTTTAACCGGCAGCTGTGCTTATTTTAATGAACCCGAATTTGACCGGCCCGGCAAACCTTATGGGGGAGATGCTGCTATTTTTGAAACCATGAGTACAATACCCGCCGCTTTTAATGTTTGGCTGGGCGATAACTGGTATACCCGTGAAGTAGACTTTAATACAAGATGGGGATTGAATTACCGCGCCAGTCACGACAGGGCCACCCCCGTGTTACAAAAATTTATGGCCAGTATGCCGCAATATAGCATATGGGACGATCATGATTACGGGCCCAATGATGCCGGCAAAAGCTATATACTTAAAAATGAAAGCCGGCAGGTGTTTATGAATTATTCTCTTAACCCGGGTTATGGCGAAGAAGGGAAAGGCATTTATTCGGTGCTGAGTTACAGCGATGTGGATGTTTTTTTAACCGACGATCGTTTTTTTAGAAGTGAGGACGAGATGCCCGACAGTATTGATGGTAAACCCAATGCAGCCAAAACCTATTTTGGCAGTATGCAGATGGAATGGCTGAAAAATGCACTTACATTCAGTACTGCTACATTTAAAGTGATTGCTACTGGCAGCCAGGTGCTCAATCCATATTCCAGTGCTGAATGTATGAAAAGCTACAGTGCTGAATATGAAGAACTCATGCATTTTTTGGCTGCGCAAAAAATATCCGGCGTACTTTTTATTACCGGCGACAGGCACCACAGCGAAGTAATCAAACAGGAGCGCCCGGGGCTTTACCCTCTATTTGATATTACTACCTCTCCTTTTACAGCAGGAGTGAGTAAGGTACGCGGGGTAGAATTGAATAATCCTGCCCGGATGAGCGGCACATTGGTAGAAGAACAAAATTTTGCAAAAATAACAGTGAGTGGTAAAAAGAATGAGCGCAGTTTTAAAGTAGAATTTTTAGGCATTAAAGGCAATATACTGGGGCAATGGATGGTAACGGAGCAAGAACTGAAATTGCCGGTAAAACAAGACTGATAAATTACCCTCCGCCGGGTATGGCAGGGCAGTATTTATTTGGCACATTTGCATCAAACAACACACCATGAAAATATACCTGCTTGCTTTTTTATTGTTTGCAGTAACCGCTGCAACGGCACAGGAGTACACGCTGGAAGGGAATGAGGTAAAGATCACAGCATCCATTGTTTTTGAAACCGGCAGTGATCAGTTAAAGCCCGAAAGTTCAGCTGCTCTGGAAATCATAAAAAAATACCTTGCCAGTAAAACTTACATCAGTTTACTGCGGGTAGAATGCCATACCGATAATACCGGTGATGCGGCCCACAATCAAGCCCTTTCTGAAAAAAGGGCTTTAGCCGTTTGTGCAGCACTGGTTAAAATGGGGGTAGATTGCAAAAGACTGATTGCTGCAGGCTTTGGCAGTACCAAACCAGTCGCCGCTAACAATACCCCCGAAGGCAGAAATGCCAACAGGAGGGTAAGTTTTGTAAATGCAGCCCTGCGTGGACATGCAATTGGCGGTATGCCTGTTGATGGCGGGGGTAAAGTTGCCGGCGATAGTTGCCCTCAATAAATTGTATCTGTTATCTTTGCTGCATGACCTCACAATATTTTACCTACAACAAAGCCAAAGTAATTCAGGCGCTGCGCTATCATTTTATTACCCGTAAGGAGATCAAGATTATGATGATACTGGTAAACGTATTTGCCATTGTATCGGCGGGGTTATTTTATTTCGGCAAGGTAAAGCCGCTGGCCTTTTTACTCAGTTCAGTATTATGGTTTGTACTGATGGTTACTTTTTGGTATTTATTACCCGCTATGATCTATAAAAGATCTGCCACATTCCAGGACAGGCTGAGAACCACCCTAAACACTGGGGAGTTCAGGATAGAAACCGAACGCGGTGGCAGAAGCTGGGAATGGAAAGAATTCAGTACCTGGATGGAAAGCCCGTATTTTTTTCACCTGTACTTTAATACCCGTTCTTTTTTTATTATTCCCAAAGATGCATTTGATGGTGATGCCGTGCACGAAGCAAGAAGTATATTAAAGGAGCACATTCCCGGTTAAAAGGGCTATGCCTGCTGGCTACAATTTTTTTTCCATTACAAAATGCGGGATGGTTACTTCTTCAAACTCGTCGCCCAATGCCCTGTAACCAAGCTTTTCATAAAAGCCCAGCGCTGTTTTACGGGCATGCATGATCAGTTTTTTAAACCCTTTGTCGCGGGCCACTGTTTCGGCAAAATTCATCATGCTGGCGCCAATTCCCTTACCCTGCAGGTTATTTTGAACCGCCATCTGCCGCAGTTTTATACATTTGTCATCCATCCTGGTTAACAGGCAGCAGGCCAGAATGGTGTCATCATCAAAGGCGCCAATTAAAATATCTTCTTTTTCTTTTGCCAATTCATCTTCTGTAAAGCTAAGGCCAAGGGGGTTGCGCAGTATTTCTTTACGCAGGCTTATCATTTGCTGGTATTCCTTAGAGCCATGATCTATTTGTTTTAAAGCCATATCGGTGTTTTTTTAGCAAAGTAGTGGGTAACCAGGTGCAATCGTATGTTGTACAAGGTACAAATTTTTTCAAAATTATGATATATGGATAATTGCCATATCAGTAAATTAGCAGCCTGCCAACAGGCGGTTACAAACCTCATCAACCCGGCTGTAAAAAACATTTCAATGCCGCGCCGGATAAGGTTTTTTAAGGATATGGACCCCCGCTTTTTCAAACCTTTTATTAACACTGATAAGGATCTCTTTTTTAGTTCATTTATATTTCTTTGTAATTATTCCAAAATGTATATTTTTGCAGCCAGACAAACTAAATTTTAATATTATGTCAGACATTGCAACAAGAGTAAAGAAAATAATTGTTGACAAGTTAGGAGTTGATGAAGCTGAAGTTACCAACGAGGCTTCTTTTACTAATGATTTAGGTGCCGATAGCTTAGACACCGTAGAACTAATTATGGAATTTGAAAAAGAATTCAACATCTCTATTCCTGATGAGCAGGCCGAAACCATCACTACTGTTGGACAAGCGGTTGCTTACTTAGAAGAGCATGCTAAGTAATTTTCATTAACTATCACAGGCAAATTTTATGGCTTTTAAACGTGTTGTAGTAACCGGGTTAGGCGCCCTTACTCCTTTGGGTAAAACTGTTGCCGATTATTGGCAGGGGCTATCTGATGGTGTGAGCGGCTGCGATTATATTAAACAATTCGACTGCAGTAAATTTAAGACCAGGTTTGCCTGTGAGGTTAAAGATTTTGACCCCACTGCTTACTTAGATCGTAAAGAAGCCCGAAAAATAGACCGTTATTGCCAGTTTGCATTGATTGCCAGCGACGAAGCGGTTAAAGATGCCGGCATCAGCAGGGATAATGTTGATGTGGACAGGGTAGGAGTGATTTTTGCAAGTGGTATTGGTGGTTTAATTACTTTCCAGGAAGAGGTAACCAATTATGCCCTGGGCGATGGTACCCCCCGATTTAATCCTTTCTTTATTCCCAAAATGATCCTGGATATTGCCGCCGGGCAGATATCCATGCGTCATGGTTTCCGTGGCCCCAACTTTGCCGTAGTTTCCGCCTGCGCTTCTTCTACCAATGCCATTATTGATGCTTTTGATAATATCAGGCTCGATAAGGCCGATATCATCATTACCGGTGGTAGTGAAGCGGTGGTTAGTGCAGCCGGCCTGGGTGGTTTTAATGCCATGAAAGCACTGAGCGAAAGAAATGATTCTCCCGCAACCGCCAGTCGTCCTTTTGATAAGGATAGGGATGGCTTTGTAATGGGAGAAGGTTCTGGCGTACTGGTGCTGGAAAGCCTGGAGCATGCATTAGCAAGAGGAGCCAGGATCTATTGCGAAATTGCCGGTGGTGGCGCTACAGCCGATGCTCATCATATTACCGCTCCGCATCCCGAAGGATTGGGCGCCAAAAACGTAATGAATGCCGCTTTAAAGGATGCCGGAATGGTAGCCAGTGATATTGATTACATCAATGTGCACGGCACTTCCACTCCATTAGGCGATATTGCAGAAACAAAAGCTATTTTAAGTGTTTTTGGAGAGCATGCTTATAATTTGAATATCAGTTCTACCAAAAGCATGACCGGGCACTGCTTAGGTGCCGCCGGTGCACTGGAAGCTCTCGCTTGTATTCTGGCTGTAACAAAAGACATTGTTCCGCCCACCATCAATCACTTTACCGATGATCCGGACCTGGATTCTAATTTGAATTTTACCTTTAACAAGGCACAGCACAAAACTGTAAATGCGGCACTCAGCAATACATTTGGTTTTGGCGGGCACAATGCCAGTGTGATTGTTAAAAAATACAAACCTTAAAAGGGGATCAATTACCTTCCTGTATCTTTTTCAACCTGCTCCCGGCATCCTTGTTACCTAACTCCGCTGCCTGCCTATACAATTGTATTGCTCCGGCAAGGTTCTTTTCAGTTCCATGGCCATTTTCATACATAAGCGCCAGCCCCATCATTAACTCAGTATCATCTATTGATTTGGCAATCTCTTTTTTAAAAAGCTCCAGTGCCTTTTGATACCATATTAAAGCCTGCTCTTTATCCTGCTTTACTTCATACGCATGCCCCAGGTAATACATACCACTGATGTTACCTCCGTCTGCGGCAGCCTGGTAATATTTCATGGCTTCATCCATATCTGCAACAATACCGCCCTTACCGTACTCATATATATTACCAATACGGTACATTCCCCCGGCCAGTACTTCTTTTACATCAGTTTTCCGGTACCATTTTATTGCCACTGCCATATCGGGCGTTACACCACCCTTACCATATTCGTAAAACTGGCCAATATAATAATTGGCACCGGTTTTATTGGTTTTTGCCGCCGCCTTCAAATACCATTCCAGTGCCACCGCATCGTTCTGTTGTACCCCTTTTCCAAATTGATACATAATACCCAAGTTTAACAGGCCAAAAGGGTTTCCTGCTGCAGCTGATTGCTTAAATAATTTTAATGCCATTGCATAGTCACGCTGTACCCAACGGCCCTTACGGTATTTTAATCCAAGATTATTTTGTGCATTCGACTCTCCTGCGGCGGCGGCTTTTGTATACCAGTAAATGGCCAGTGCCGTATCTTTTGCAATGTCTTTTCCATTGTCATACAGGCTGCCTAACAGTTGCATGGCCGGTGGAAATCCTTTGTCGGCCGCAGTGCTGATCCATCTTAAACCTTCCACACTGTCTTTTAGTACCTCTTTACCTTTTATGTACAGGTAGCCCAGGTTTACCATGGCCATTGGGTTACCTAATTCTGCTGCCCCCAGCATCCATAAAAAAGATTTAGACGAATCCTGTGTAGATATTTTGTTCTTCTTTGAAAGCAGTGATAATTCGTACATCGCCATGGGATTACCGGCAGTGGCAGATTTTTCCAGCCAGCTGGCAGCTGCCGCGGTATCTTTTACCATCCCCTGCCCCCGGGCATACATAACAGAGAGCAACAGCATGGCTGCAGGATTGCCTTCTTCTGCCTTCTTTTTAACCAGCGCTACATTAATAGTACGGCCAAAAATAGTTACCTGGGCTTGACCTTTAACAGGCAACGGAGCTGCAGTAAGGGAGCAGGCGGTAATAATAATGGTATATAAATATTTAAACATTGGCACTGGTAAAAGAGGATGAAATAAAATGTATCCGTAAATAAAGATAAATTCATCTAATTATTTCTTTCTTTTTTTTTGGCATAAATACAGTTATTTTCGCTGAAACATTTCCCAGGCATTTTGCAATTCATAAAAGACTTTTTTAAAAATAAAAATAAAACCAGGGAGTTTAAAAAGCAACTGAGTAATATACTCGGCTTTACTCCGGGCGATGTTGCGCTGTATAAAACCGCTCTCAGCCACAGAAGTGTAAGGGAAGGAGCAGATGAAAACAATGAACGCCTGGAATTTTTAGGCGATGCCGTACTCAGCTCGGTAATTGCACATTATCTTTTTAGAAAATACCCTTACAAGGGGGAAGGTTTTTTAACAGAGATGCGCAGCAAAATGGTCAACCGGCAGATGCTGAACGATATTGCCTTAAAAATGGGCCTTAAAAAGATCACCTTCTATAATAAATACGATAACTCTCTTAAAATATCGCAGATATTTGGCAACACCCTGGAAGCATTGATTGGTGCTGTATACCTGGACAAAGGCTACGCCGGTACCCAAAAATGGGTGGAGAAATATATCATTATGCCACACCTGTTCATTGATGACCTGGAGATTATTGAGATCAATATTAAAAACCGCCTATACGGTTGGGCCAATAAAAATGGCAAAGCATTAGAGTTTGAAACCCTGAGTGAAAAATTTGAAAATGGCCGGCGCTTATTTACCATTGGTGCCACGGTAGATGGAGAACTGATTGCCGAAGCCAAAGGCTACAATAAAAAAGATGCCAGCCAGATTGCGGCTCAACTGGCGGTGGAAAAATTAGGATTATAGGTAAAGTGCAGAATGTTTTATATGTTCTAAAGGTTTAAAAAGTGCTAAAGGTTATTCAACCTCTTCAACTTCTTCAACCTCTTCAACTTCTTAAACCTCTTTAACATTATGAACTTTGGAATACTGGGAAGCGGCAGCTGGGGCACAGCACTGGCAAAAATTTTAACAGACAATGGCAATACCATTTACTGGTGGAACCGGAGTGAAACCGCCATCAGCCAAATACAAACCCGCCATCACAATCCGCAATATTTACCTTCTGCTCATTTTGATGTTACTAAACTGAGGCTTACCACAGATGCGGCAGCAGTAATACAACATTCAGATTGTATCATCATTGCGGTTCCTTCCGCTTATGCCACTGATGTATTAAAAGACCTGGATAAAAACATCTTTGCTGGAAAAAAGATCATTTCTGCCATAAAAGGTATTTTACCCGAACAAAATCTTTTGCTGAACGATTACCTGCATGCCAGTTTTAATATTGAACTGAAAGATTATTTTGCTGTATTAGGCCCCTGTCATGCAGAAGAAGTAGCCGCCGAAAAATTATCGTACTTAACCTTCTCGGGCATAGATGAGGCAGTAACCGCACAACTGGCTTCTTTTTTTAAAACCGATTACCTGAATACCATTGAGAATAATGATATTTACGGAGTGCAGTACGCTGCTATCCTGAAAAATATTTACGCAGTGGGTTCGGGTATGGCACACGGATTGGATTACGGAGACAATTTTCTGAGTGTTTTAATTGCCAACAGCGCCGATGAAATGGCCTGTTTTTTACGTAAACTGGGGGTACAAAATATACAGGTGGGTTCTATTGACCATCACCCAGAGGGGCATCCTAAAACCCAAACCACCAACTATGCGGCTTCGGTGTACCTGGGCGATCTGCTGGTTACCTGCTACTCTTTACACAGCCGCAACCGCTCTTTTGGTAACATGATCGGGAAGGGCTATTCGGTAAAGGCTGCCCAGCTGGAAATGCGCATGGTGGCAGAGGGGTACAATGCCAGTAAATGCATGTATATCATCAACCAAAAAGTAAATGCAGACATGCCCATAGCGGCCACCATTTACAAAATATTATGGGAAAACCTGCCGGTAGCCGAAGGATTTAACGAAATAGAGAAAACATTGGTGTAAAAAATGTGTTATCTTTAAGTAAGAAATAAAAATATGCCTTTTTCATTTTCAAATATTGGCAGCACAGCACTACTTCTGATGATTGGTTGTTTAACCATTGCTGAACTGGTGAAGTATGTTAAAAAGCAGCACCACCGGTTAGAAAAATAGGTCAGCGGCAATGCCATCTGCAAACAATTTCCCTTTTTTGGTTAATACCATTTTTTGATCTTCGGATATTAATGTCTGTGCAACTTCCCATTTTTTGCCTGCGGTGTCCAGTTTTCGGGCATTGTCTTTTCCAAAATTTTCGGCTACATAGCCAAGGTCAATACCTTCCATTGTTCTTAAAGCCGTCATAATATACTCGTTCAGCTGCTGTACGGGTGTCAGCAATTCTTCCTCATAGGGGATCGTGTTTTTTTGCAGCGATGAAATATACATTGCATTATTGGCTATATTCCATTTTCTGCACTTGCCATTAAAAGAATGTGCCGATGGGCCAAAGCCGTAATAGGTTGCACCGCTCCAGTAACTGCTGTTATGTTTACTGCGGAAGCCTGGCCTGGCAAAATTACTGATCTCATAATGTTCATACCCTGCCGTTTCCATCCATTCCATTAATAACTCAAACTGCCTGGCTTGTTTTTCCGCGTCTACATTTTCTCTTTTTTGCAAAGAGATCAGTTTGTACAGGGCCGTTTTGGGTTCAACCGTTAAAGCATAGCAGCTGATATGCGGAATGTTTTTTTCAATCACCAGGTCCACATTTCTTTTCCATCCTTCATCACTCAATAAAGGGGAGCCGTAGATGAGGTCGATTGAAAAATTAGTATAACCGGCCTTTTTTATCTTATCTATGCAGACCAGCGATTCGGCAGCAGTATGTGCCCGGTGCATCCATTTCAATTCTTCTTCTGCAAAACTTTGTATGCCCACACTCAGCCGGTTAATACCCAGCGATTGCCAGGCTTGTAATTTGGTATCGGTGATATCATCAGGATTGGCCTCCAGTGTAATTTCAATATCAGGTGTAAAAACAAATCTTTTTTGCAGTGCGGCAAACAATAATTGCAGGTCGTAAGTAGTTAAAATACTTGGAGTGCCGCCGCCAAAATATACTGTAGATACAGGAGCATTGGTGTTTGCTGCCAGCGCAGGAGCAATACTGATCTCGGTAAGCATTGCCGCCAGCAGCGCTTCCTTATGCTGTAAAGAAGTGGCGAAATGGAAATTGCAGTAATTGCATGCCTGCTTGCAAAATGGAATATGTATGTAAATGCCCGGCAAGATTTCTGGTTTGCATCCCAACAACTGTCAGGATAAAATTTTAGATTTGATTATTAATGAATAACACAATATCATTCAGTTGTAAACATGTATTACTGGTACTGGCATGCGGTATTGTTTTTTCATTCACAATAACCGCTCAACCTGCAAACAACAAACACCAGCTGGATATTCATGTTACAGACAAAGATAGCTCCTTTAACCTGCAGGAATTAAAATTGCAAACAATCTTTAGTGATGCTGTAAAATGCAGGATATACATTAACAGCCTTCCTGCTCTTTTCAGCACCAAAGGTTTCCCGGCGGCATCGGTAGATAGTATTTGGGGCTCGGCAGATACTACCAGCATCAACATTTTTTTAGGCGCTCAATACCATTGGGTGAAATTATATACCAACAGTATTGAAAAAAAAGCCATCAGTGAAAGCGGCTATTTCGAAAAAAACTTTTCCGGCAAAGTACTGCAGGTACAGCAGTTGCAGGCAGTACAACAGCGTACACTGCAATATTATGAAAAGAACGGCTATCCCTTTGCCCAGGTTTTCTTAGACAGTATTCAGTTGGGGAATGATGAAATTACAGCCCAGTTAAAAGTCAACCGCGGACCTTTATACCACATAGATAGTATACGCATTATTGGTAAAGCCAAGATATCTAAAAATTTTCTGCAACATTACCTTGGCATTTTCAATGCAAGTATTTACAATAAAGATAAGCTGGAACAGGTGAGTAAAAAGATAATGGAATTGCCCTACCTGAAAGAAGTGCAGCCGAATGATATTACCATGCTGGGGGGAGGGTCTATTCTTAACTTATATTTATCGCCCAAAAAAAGCAGTCAGTTTAATTTCTTACTGGGTGTTTTGCCGGCGGATAACCAGGCGGGTAAGTTTCAGCTTACTGCTGATGTAAACCTGAATTTGAAGAACAGCTTAAACTCGGGCGAAACCATTGTATTCAACTGGCAGCAATTGCAAAAAAAATCGCCCCGGTTAAATGTGGGTTACCAGCAACCCTATGTATTTAACTCCAATTTTGGCTTCGACTTTGCCTTTGATCTTTTTAAAAAAGACTCTACATTTTTACAGGTAAATGGGCAGTTGGGATTGCAGTACATTGTATCGGCCAACCAGCTGGGAAAAATATTTGTACAATGGCAAAACAGTTTTTTGCTGCCCAACGGGGTAGATACCAACCTGGTAAAGCTTACAAAAACACTCCCGCCCAATATTGATGTAAATGCAGTGAATTTTGGAGTGGATTACGAATGGATCAATACTGACTACCGTTTGAATCCACGGTCAGGTAACGAAATAAAACTCACCCTGGTTGCAGGGATAAAAAAGATAAAGCAGAATGATGACATTGTTTCTATAAAAGATGCCGCATTTAACTATGCTGCACTATATGATTCAATAAAAAAGAAGGCTTACCAGTTTAAGATCAGGCTGGCTGCGGCGCATTATTTTCCGGTGGGCAGACAGGGAACATTTAAAACAGCTGTTAACGCAGGGGTTTTCAGCAGTGAGAATATTTTCAGGAACGAACTTTTTCAGATCGGAGGATACCGCCTGTTGCGTGGCTTTGATGAGGAAAGCATTTATGCCACACAGTTTGCAGTGGCTACACTGGAATACCGGTACAGGGTAAGCCTCAATTCGTTTTTATTTGCTTTTACAGATGGCAGTTGGGTAAAAAACAAATATCAGCACATCAACCTGGATAATAATTTTATTTCCGCCGGACTGGGCATGGCTTTCGAAACTAAATTTGGCCTGCTAAACCTTAGTTATGCAATGGGTAAACGAAATGATATAAAATTCAATATCCGGGAAGCATCTAAAATACATTTCGGGTATGTGAATTACTTTTAATAATCTGCGTTGCTACAATTACTTTTGCAAAAATATTTTTCTGTGAGGCGTTTAGTTATTTTGCTTTCTTTTATTGTTGCACCAGTGTTACTGCTGTCGCAGTTGCCGGATACTATGCCTGCTATAAAAGACACACTGCAATTGCCTGTAACTCCCGTTAATCAATACAGCGGTGCATGGGCCCGGCTGCTGGAGCAAAATCATTTTCTGAATACAAAGGGTACACCCGTAGCCATGGTAATTAAATTGAAAAAATCCGGAGCCGGTAATACAGCTTTTTATTTGCTGGCAGGATTGGTATTACTGATGGCCCTTACCAAGTTTTTCTTTGCCCGGTATTTTGGCAATTTGTTCAGGGTATTTTTCAATACTTCATTGCGTCAAAGCCAGCTTACAGACCAATTGCTGCAGGCCAAATTACCGTCACTTTTTTTTAATGCCTTTTTTATACTTAGTGGCGGGTTTTATATCTATTTTTTATTGTTGCAATACCACTTCACCGGTAATAGTAATCAATGGTATTTATTGCCTTCCTGTATTGCACTGCTGGGCCTGGTATACCTGGTAAAATACAGCAGTTTAAAATTTACAGGATGGGTTACCGGCCATAGCCAGGTAACCGATACCTATGTGTTTATTATATTCCTGATTGCGAAAATAATGGGGGTAATAGTGTTACCGTTTATTGTATTGATGGCTTTTTCCGATGCCCCGATTGCCTCGGGAAGCGCATTGATCTCACTATTGCTGATTGCATTTTTACTGTTATTGCGCTTTTTTCGCTCCTATGGTCTTATTCAAAATCAGTTGAAAGTCAGCAGGTTTCACTTTTTTCTGTACATCATTGGTATCGAAATTCTGCCCCTTTTATTGATTTACAAGGGCTTATTACTTTTATTGAGTAAAAATCTGTAGTTTTGCAGAACCATTTGCCTAAATATAGTATGGTTAAAAACGGTTCCACAAAAGCTGATAGTTCAGCCAACAAAGTAAAGAAGATACTTATCACCCAACCAAAGCCCGAAGGCGATAAGTCTCCGTACTTTGAATTGGCTAGAAAGCATGCTATTACACTTGACTTCCATCCTTTTATAGTGGTGGACGGAGTGAGCGCAAAAGATTTCCGTAAGCAAAAGATTGATATTGCCAATTACTCGGCAGTTGTTTTTACCAGCCGCCATGCCATTGATCATTTTTTCAGGGTATGTGGCGAGCTGAAAGTGAATGTATCGCAGGATACCAAGTACTTTTGTATTACCGAAGCAGTTGCCTTATACCTGCAAAAATTCATCTTATACCGTAAACGTAAAGTGTTTTATGGTGCCGATGGCTCCAATAAAAGCCTGTTCGACGTAATCAACAAACATAAGGATAACGAAAAATTCCTGTATCCCTGTTCAGAATCATTCGACAGTGAGATTACCAACTGGCTGAAAGGAAACCACTGTGAATATGCAACCCCGGTATTATACCGCATTGTAAGTAATGATGTAAAAGAAGTAGTGGAAAGAAATTATGACATTATCTGTTTCTTTACGCCTGGTGGTGTAAGGAGCCTGCTGGAAAACTTCCCTAAATTCAAACAAAACGGTACCCGTATCGGAGCTTTTGGAGTGAACACCCTTAAAGCAGCCCAGGATGCAGGCTTAACACTGGACATCATGGCTCCTCAGCCTAAAGCACCAAGTATGGTAAGTGCACTGGAACTGTACCTGTCTTCTCAAAAAAAGAAATAATCTTATAGCGATGATCAAAGGGCGGGCTTATTAGTCCGCCCTTTTTATTACAGCTTCAGTAAACGTTTTACCTTGATATTTGTAATAACAGTATCATTCAAAGCAGTACAGTAATATGTTACACAAATTCACCAACCGGCTGGCTAAAGAAAACAGCCCTTATTTATTACAGCATGCACATAACCCTGTAGATTGGTATCCCTGGGGAACAGAGGCCCTGCAAAAAGCAAAGGCCGAGAACAAGGTAATACTGGTAAGTATTGGCTATGCAGCCTGTCATTGGTGCCATGTAATGGAAAAAGAAAGCTTTGAAAATGAAAGCATTGCAGCCCAAATGAATGAAGGATTTGTAAATATTAAAATTGACCGCGAAGAACGCCCCGACCTGGACCATGTGTATATGGATGCTGTACAGGCCATGACAGGCAGTGGCGGCTGGCCGCTGAATGTTTTTTTAACACCTGATGCAAAACCATTTTACGGGGGTACCTATTTCCCCCCGGTAAAGGCTTTCAACCGCTCCTCCTGGCCCGAAATTTTAACTGCTGTATCTAAGGCCTGGGATGAAAAAAATCATGAAATAACATCACAGGCAGAAAACCTGCTGGCTCATTTGCAGCAGGCTAACAGTTTCGGGCAGGCGAAGTCTGGCAGCAATGAAGCCGTTTTTACTGCCGAACAATGCGCCTCAATGTGCCAGAACATACTACGGCAGGCCGATACCGAATGGGGGGGCTTTGGAAAAGCACCCAAGTTTCCACAAACCTTTACCATTCAATACCTGCTGCAGCATTACTATTACACCCGTAATAAGGAGGCTTTGCAACAAGCTTTACTGTCGGTCAATAAAATGCTGGATGGGGGTATTTATGACCATGCCGGCGGAGGCTTATGCCGGTACAGCACTGATAACGAATGGCTGGCACCTCATTTTGAAAAAATGTTATACGACAATGCCCTGCTGATAAACACCCTTTGCGATGCATTTAAAATAACGAAACAAAAAAAATATGCCACAGCCATCAGGCAAACGATTGATTTTGTAGTACGGGAGTTAGGGCATAAAGACGGGGGCTTTTATGCAGCATTGGATGCAGACAGTGAAGGAGAAGAGGGCAAGTTTTATGTTTGGGATATGGCTACCGTAAACAGCCTGCTTGGTGCGGACAGCGATTTATTTTGCAAATTTTACGATATCACTGAAAAAGGTAACTGGGAAGGAAAGAATATCCTGCGCCGCCTTAGCAACCCCGCAGTTTTTGCAGCAGAAAACCAGGTTGCCGAAGCGGCTTTGGAAAAAGTGCTGCAAAACGGACTTGAACAATTATTGAGCGAAAGAAACAAGCGTATCCGCCCAATTACCGATGATAAAATTTTGCTGGGATGGAATGCACTGATGGTAACGGCTTTGTGTAAAGCCGCCGCAGCCCTTAATGAGGATAGTTACCGGCAACTGGCTGTGAGCAATATGGATTTTATAATACAAAAATTTAAAAAAGACAATGCCGGTTTCGAATGCTGGCATACGTATAAAAATGGCACCGCTAAATATCCTGCTTTTTTAGATGATTATGCTTACCTGGTGCAGGCCTGCATTCAACTGCAGGAAATAACCTCTGATGCCGGATACCTGCACCTGGCAAAGGGGATTACAGAATTTGTATTAGAAAATTTTACTGATACTTCCACCGGGTATTTTTTCTTTACCCACCAAAACCAGCAGGATATTATTTTACGTAAAAAAGAAGTATATGATGGTGCTGTGCCATCAGGAAATAGTGTAATGGCCCAAAACATGGCCTGCCTGGCTGTACTATTTGACAACCGCAGCTGGCAGGCTGCAGCGGAAAAAATGTTGCTGTCTCTCGCCCCGGGAATTATCCAGCACCCAACTTCTTTTGGAATTTGGGCATCTTTATTGCAGGAATATACGTTTGGAAGAAATGAGCTGGTAATTTGTGGTCCGGAATATATAACAAAGCGTAATGTGTTGCTTCAGGAATACCTGCCGGGAATAATTCTACAAACCGGAAGTGAAGAAGATAGTACTTTTCCGATGTTAAGCGGGAAAAACCCCGGTAAAGAAACCCTGATTTACCTGTGCAGGCAATATAGCTGCCAAACGCCCGTTAACAGTATAGAAGAACTATTGCTGATGGTTGGTACTGAAGGCAAAATTTAAAGCAGAATCACAATAATTGTTTTTTTTGTTCGTTTATGATTTTCAGGACTAATATTTTAACCGAAAATTTTAATCCGGGAAAACGGTCAAAATGAAGTTAATTCAAAATAATCGTTACATTTGCTCATCACCCTCAAAGTTAAAAACAATGAAGAACAGGTTGTTCTACATGGTAGCTGTTATTGCTATCACATCTACTTCAACAAGCTGTAAAATGCTTGGCGGAAAAAATAAATCCGGCGGGTCTCTTCCCAACGACGGCCAACTCCATGGTGTTGCTCCGGCCTCAAGGTGGAGTTTACCCAAACCTCCAGGAATGGTGTACATTAATCCAGGTACCTTTCACATGGGCCCAAGCGACGAGGATGTTAGTTATGCTTTTACTGCCCGTAATAAGCAAGTTTCCATTAGTGGCTTTTGGATGGATGCAACCGAAATCACCAACAATGAATACCGCCAGTTTACCAACTGGGTAAGAGATTCTATTGCTGGTCATTTAATGGGTTACGAAAAACAAGGCTCAGATGGTACTACCGCTCTGGACTGGAAAAAAGTAAAAACTATCAAATGGGGTGATAAGGCAACATTAGAAAAAATTGATGCCATGATCGTTACTCCTGATAACCGCATTTTTGGCAGAAAAGAAATTGATGCCAACAAAATTGAGTACCAGTCTGAAATTTTTGACTATAAGGCCGCTGCCATGAACAGGGATCCTAATGTTCCCCGCTCTAAATTCATTGTTAAAAAAGCGATCAGGGTATATCCCGATACACTTTGCTGGATAAGAGATTTCTCTTACTCTTACAACGAGCCCATGTCTAAACAATATTACAGCCATCCTGCTTTTGGAAACTATCCTGTAGTAGGTGTAAACTGGAAACAGGCGACTGCTTTTTGCGAATGGAGAACTCATTACCTGAATTCTTTCCTTGAAAGCAAAAAAAGAACTCCTGAATCTGATTTTCGTTTACCTACAGAAGCACAATGGGAATATGCCGCAAGAGGTGGAAGGTCTCAGGCAGCTTATCCATGGGGCGGTTACTATCTAAGAAATAAAAAAGGTTGTTTGCTGGCCAACTTCAAACCTGGTCGTGGTAACTATCCCGAAGATGGCGGATTATATACTGTAAGGGCAGATGCTTACTGGCCAAACGACTTTGGTTTATATAACATGGCAGGTAATGTTGCTGAATGGACCTCTTCATTATATTATGAAGGTGCATACAACTTCCAGCACGATTTAAATCCTGATATCAGATACAACGCTAAGGAAACAGATAAACCTCGTGACAAACGCAAAGTATTACGCGGCGGCAGCTGGAAAGATGTTGGTGCATTGTTAAGATGCGGCACACGTAACTACGAGTACCAGGATACAGCTAAATCTTACATTGGATTCCGTTGTGTGATTGATTTGCCACCTGCACCTAAGAAAGGTAAAAAATAACGCATTCTCCAAAATTAAAAAACTTATTGAGCGTACCCGTGATGTAACAATTACGGGTACCCCATAAACTTTTGTATAATTCAAACTATAATTAACCCCCAGTTAAACACTTTTAAATTTTTAAAACCATGGCTCAAAAGAAAAGAACCTTTTTAACGGTAATAGATGTATTGGTAAGTGCCGGCGCTGCAGTGATCATTTTTGCTGCTTGGGCAAAATTGACACACAAATCATATGCGGATGTAATGCTGACAACCGGTATGTGGACAGAAACAGCGATCTTCTTAGTATATGCCGCTATTGAGTGGATCAAACCAAAACATCATGAAGAAGATGATGAAATTCCAGAACCAGTTAAAGCAGGCAGCGGTCCTTTGGCGTCGATGGATAAAATGTTACAGGATGCAGAGATCAGCCCTTCTAACCTTAAAAAATTAGGCGAAAGTTTCAATAAATTACAAGGTACAGTAGCAAATATTGCTGATGTAAGTGATGTGGTAAAAAATACCAGCGACTTCGGTGCAAAAACCAAAGAAGCAACTACTGCTATCGGAAGTATGAGTGCTGCATTTACAGCAAGCGCAAGCTCTATGGCCTCATTTAACAATGCCTCAGAATCTGCAAAAGGTTTCCACGAACAGGTACAGGGCTTAACCAAAAACTTAAGTTCTTTAAATACCATTTATGAGCTTGAACTGAAAGAAGCAAATAATCATTTGAAATCACTGAATAATTTCTATGGTAAACTGAACGAAGCCAGTGCTACAATGATGAGCAGTGCAGACGATGCTACCAAAGCAAAAGAACAAATTGCATCATTGGCTACTAACCTTGGTAAATTGAATTCAGTGTATGGTAATATGTTGAGCGCAATGCAGGGCAGGTAAAAATATTTACGGCTTGCCTTACCGGCAGGCAGGTTTGTTGTTTACAGTTTATTGCTTTGGTGTACGCACTAAATAGATAAATTATAAACCTCCAAACCCCCACAACCAAAAGAAAACAATTAAGTTAACAACCCCCGTAAATTTATAATATTATGGCTTTACCTAAAGAGCCCCGGCAAAAGATGATCAACATTATGTATTTGGTGTTGACAGCTATTTTGGCGCTGAACGTTTCGGCTGAAGTTATCGAAGCCTTTAGAACGGTTAAAACAAGTTTGGAAAATTCAAGTTCCAATATCAAATCGTCTAATGATGTGTTATACAAATCGCTTAAAGATAAACTTACAGAACCACAAAGTGCCAAGCAAGCTGCCGAATGGGAGCCAAGGGCTGAACAAGCAAAACAATACTCTTCAGATCTGGACACGTATATCGAAGGCCTGAAGACAGAACTTAAAAAAGGTGCAGGTTTAAGAATGGTGGAAAAAGATGGCAAACAAGTAGAAGAGTTTAAATTAGACGACCTGCAGGCATCTACAAGAATTATGGAGCAGGAAAAGAAAGGTGATGAATTGAAAGCAAAACTGGATGAATACAAAAATAAAATGCTTGCCATTCATCCTGAAATTAAAGCCGCTTTTGAAGCAACATTTCCTGTAAACACTGACCCGGTAACCAGCCAGGAAGGTGGTAAAAAGGAATTTACCCAGGGCTATTTTCATATGACACCTGCTATTGCAGCGTTGACTATGCTGAGTAAATTTCAAAACAATGTTAAGAATGCAGAAAACCAGGTGGTAACTTATTGCCATAATAAAATTGGAGCAGTAGAAGTGCATATGGATCAGGTAGGTGTTTTAGTAGGACAAAGTTCTAACTATTTAATGCCGGGCCAGGAATTAGTGGTTAAAGCTGGTGTAGGTGCATACAGCTCTGCTTCAAAAGGCTCTCTTACCATTAATGGAAGTACTTCTCAACTTGTAAATGGCCAAACCGAGTATAAAACAACTGTAAGTGGTGCTGGTGCTCATACCATACAAATTACTGGTACATTTACCGGCGAGGATGGTAAACCAGTTCAGATTAATGAAAAAGTAGAATATGTTGTAGGTACTCCTGGCGGTGCTGCTGTGATGCTGGATAAAATGAATGTATTTTATATAGGTGTTGACAATCCTGTAACCATATCATCTGGTACGGGTTGGGATAAAACCACTGTTAGCATGGCTGGTGGTACTATCAGCGGCTCTAATTCTAACAGAACTGTAAGAGTTTCCGGAGGTACTGCAGCAAGTATTACTGTTACTGCCGATGGAAAAAGCAATAAATTTGATTTCCGTATCAAAAGAATTCCTGATCCGGTATTTAAAATTGCAGATGGTAAATCACGTATCGCTACAGTGGCTTTCAAAAATCAGCAGTATTGCAGGGCAGACCTGGAAAACTTTGACTTTGATTTGAAATACTCAGTAGTGGGTGCTACCGTATATTTTGGTGGTACAGGATTTCAAAGTCCGGTACAGGGTACCATCACCAGTAACAGCTTAGCATCAGTTGCTGCGCTGATACAAAGATGCGGCCCCGGTTCCAGCGTAAGTTTTGAGAATATCAAAGTGTCTGGCCCCGATGGTGTAAGAACTATTGAAGGAAGAAGTTTTCAGTTGTATTAATTTTTTAATCGATAATTATGAAAAAGAACATTGTTAGGTTAGGTTTTCTTTTTGCGCTGAGTTTTGGCATGTGCTTGTCTGCAGCTGCTCAAAAAACACCGCGTAAAGCCGTAAAACGCTCTACTACTAAAAAGACCACCAAAAGTAAAACAAACCTAAAGGTAAAACCTACCACTGCTGTTACCGATGTTGTAGCCCAGGCTGCGCCAACACCTGCACCAGTATTTGATAGCTTACCAATAAAAAAAGTGTTGCCATCTTTAAGGCCCGATGAAGCGGTGGAAACTTCTACCCTCAGAGACAGAACACCATTGCCTTATGAAAACCTAAGGGCAGACGATGCCTTGTTCAGGCATAAAGTATGGCGTGAAATTGACACCCGCGAAAAAATGAATTTGCCTTTCAGGTATTCTGCCGATGAAAATAACGGTAATCAAAGGTTCATCTCTATTTTACTGCAGGCCATACAGGACAGCGCAGTAACGGTATTCAACAGTATTGATGACCGTTTTACCACACCACTGACAAAGTCTGAAGTTGCTGCAGCTGTAGCTGGACCTGAAGTACCGGTACAGCAATACGATTCTTTAGGTAACCTCACTGCTACTGTATACAAAAGAAATGAAGTAAACCTCGATTCTTTTTATAAATTCAGAATTAAAGAAGAAGTGATCTTTGATAAAGAAAGCTCCCGCTTGTTCTGGAGGATACTGGGTATTGCTCCCTTAAAAAGAGTGATCACTTCTTCAGGTATGGATATGGGAGATGCAGAATTATTTTGGGTTTACTACCCCGATATGCGCCCGGTTTTTGCAAAATACGAAGTGTACAATGGCAAAAACTTTGGTGCACGTATGAGCTGGGAAGAACTGTTTGAAAGCAGGATGTTTTACGGACGTATTATTAAAAGCACCATCGATAATCCACAGGATAAAGCCATCAGGTATTATAATGGTATTACCGATAAGCCAATTCTTCAGTTACTGGAAGGAGAAAACATCAAAGAAAAAATATTTAATTACGAGCAGGATTTGTGGAGTTACTAAAACAGTAATGATAAAGTATTTTAAAGCCCCGGATTTCCGGGGCTTTTGTTTTATATAACAAACTTTTATGAACTATTTGCCAACAGTTGAAAAATACCACTTTAAGGGTATTGTTTATACTACATGCCGCATATACCTTTGTCTTGGTTTTTCATAGGATATTGGATTTTAAAACGGGGCAGGATTTCTATCCAGCCCCTTGTTTTTTAATCTGCCTGCTGGCCCTTAAAATAGTTTAGTAGAATGGTTGTTTTGGCTTTGCCAATAATTGCGGTCAGTTCTTCCCCGGTTTTAAGTTTGATGTTTTTAACCGATTTAAACTCTTTCAGTAACTGTTCGGCTGTGGTATTGCCAATGCCTTTTATTTGTTCCAGTTCATTTTTAAAAGTGCCCTTGCTTCTCAGGTTACGGTGAAACGTGATTCCATGATTGTGTACCTCATCTCTTATGCGCCGAATCAATTTCAGGCTTTCGCTGTCCCAGGGTAATTTTATAGATTCGCTGTCTCCGGGGAAAAATATTTCTTCCTCATTTTTGGCAAGTCCCACTACGGTAGTGGAAGGTGGCACATTTAGTTCGCGTATACTTTCCATGGCAGCACTTAGCTGTCCTTTACCGCCATCAATAATTACCAGCTGGGGCAGTGCGCTTCCTTCGCTGATAAGGCGTTTATAGCGCCTGTACACCACTTCTTTCATGGAGGCAAAGTCATTGATGCCGGTAACTGTTTTTACTTTGTATCTCCGGTATTCTGCCCTTGAGGGTTCGCCATTTTTAAAACATACCATGGCCGATACCGGGTAACTGCCCTGGAAATTAGAATTATCGAAGCATTCAATGTGTAATGGCGTATTGGGCAGTTGCAGATCATGCTGTACCAGTTCCAGTATTTTTATTTTTTCATCACTGGTTTTTTCTTCCAGGTTCAGCATTTTCTTTTTCTTCAGGTCTTCCCTGAAATAGTTCACATTTTTTTCTGATAACTCCAGTAGTTTTTTCCTGTCTCCACCTTTGGGTATGGTGATCCTGGTGTCTTCTTCGGGGTAGTCGATCTGCAGCGGAACAATCAATTCTTTTGCCTGGCTTGCAAAGGTGGTACGTAGCCTGGCAATGGCAAATGCCAGTACTTCTGCAGCAGTTTCCTCCAGCTTTTTTTCCAGTAATATGGTTTTGGTTTGCACAATAGTACCATTGGTTACGGCCAGGTAATTTACGTAAGCAATATTGCCATCTTCTAAAATAGAAAATACATCTACTGTGCCGATACTGGTATTTACCACGGCCGACCTGGACTGGTAGGTAAGCAGATGTTCAATTTTCTTCTGATAAAAAGAAGCCTTCTCAAATTCTAATTTTTCCGCATGCTGCCGCATTTCTTTTTTAAAATGCTGAATAACCGGAGACAGATTACCTTTCAGCAAGTTGGATAACTGATTCAGTTCTTCATTATAATCCACAGCAGTTTGCAGGCCTTCACAGGGGCCTTTGCAATTGCCCAAGTGGTATTCGAGACATACTTTAAATTTCCCCTTGTTTATATTACTTTCGGTTAAATTCAGTTTGCAGGTTCGCAGCAGAATATTTTCCTTAATAAAATCCAGCAACTCTTTTACTTTATTTACTGATGTGTAAGGACCAAAATAAACAGAGCCATCATTTATTTTTCTGCGGGTAAAAAACACCCTGGGGAAGGGCTCTTTTTTTATAACGATGTAGGGATAGGTTTTATCATCTTTTAAATTGATATTGTATTTTGGCTGAAATTCTTTGATCAGGGTATTTTCTAAAAGAAACGCATCCTGCTCGCTGTTTACAATGGTAAATTCAATGTGATGGATACGCAGTACCAGCTCATGTGTTTTATAACTGGTGAATGTTTTGGAAAAATAAGAGCTGACTCTTTTTCTAAGATGTTTGGCTTTACCCACATACAGCAATTCATTAGCAGCATCGTAATATTTGTAAATACCGGGTTGATCAGGTATTGTTGCGGCTATCACAGAAAATTCAGCTTGTGTCATGATGGTTTAATATCCCCCCAGGATATCCTTACTTCTTTTTCAATGGCAGATGTTCCGTTGATATTGTGTATGGTGATTATTTTGCACCATTGATTACTGACCCAGGTCAGTTGCATTTGCTTATCAGTGCTTAAATGCTTCACCATATAAATACGTTTCACCTTGCTGGTTTCCGGCTCTATATATACATCCCAATGCTGCAATGTTAATGAATCGGGTTTTTGGGAGTTGGCGTCGTACGAAAATGTAAAAGCATTGACTGTTTGATCCAGGAATTTAGCTTCTGTATAGTAAGGAACCAGGTTAAGCGAATCAATTACGGGTTGTAAAAATTCGGCCATTTCAGTATTCAACTGGTCAAATTTCAACATTACAGAATCAGTATGGTTATTACTGGTAGTATATTTTACCGGGAGTATCCCTTTCTCTGCAATGTCGTACAGCTGCCCTTTCAAATAGGCTGTTACCGGGAAAAAGGCAATTTTCTTCTGTGCTGAATCTGCAGCAGGGGTGCCCGGTATGCCGCGTGAATCACTATTGTTGCATGACCAACATATCAAAATGATGATTGAAAATAGAAAAACTCTCATTTTTCAAAATTAAACCGAATAGGCGGTAATACAAAACTCCGCTACCGATAAAAGCAAAAGGGCAATACCCCGGTGAAGCATTACCCTTTCAAAATGTTATAAATGGCTTAGAAATTTTTAAGGATGCCAATTTTTAACCCTGCATTATACAAGTTTTCGCGAAGGGTATATTGGGCAGAATAAGTAGAGGTAAGCTGGTACCTGAACTGTGGCCCTACCTGTAAATGGAAGCCTTCAAATTTGTAGCTGATGTAGGTTTCAATTCCTGCATTTAAACCCCAGTGCCGTAACAAGGATGGATCCGAAACATAATTTTTTCTGTCAGAAGAGATCAGGTTGGCCTTTCCCGCAATAATATAGGTAGGTTGAATACCTGCACCCGCATACCATTCCAATTTGTCTGTACCGGCAAGTTTTACCGCCAGTCCAACTGGTAATGATAATTGTAAAGTACTGTTATGGATTTTGGAAGAATTCAATAGGGGCGAATTAGATAAGATAGCAGTTCGGGAGGCCATATAGGGATAACCAGTATTGATATCATTCAAACTTAAAGTAGTTAATACAGGGTGATTGGTTTCCTCCGCAGCAATTACATAATTGGTGTAATTGGTTTGTAGGCCCACTTTAAGACGTAACTTTTTTGAGAGAGAATAGTTTAGGCCCATGCCAGCTTCGATACCCAGCCCGGGTTTTTGATCCATTACCATATTTAAGCCACTGTTGTTTACAGGCGCCATAATTGCAACGGGTGCGCTGGCATCAAAACGGGAATTATTACTGAAAATACGGAAGCCTACACCGGGAGTAATATAAAATTCTTTTGCCATCCGGCCTTTCCATTTTTTTCGGTTAGGTTTATTGTACAGGGCATAATAGTCTATCCAGGACTTGTCTTCTGCGGATACATTTTTTTGAGCGCTGGCTATTGCAGATGTAGCAATGGTGTTGCCGGTTATTGGAGTGGTGGCAGCAGTGAAATCTTTATTTGTTGTTATCATCGCAGCCGGCTGGTTCATTTTTGCCAGCTCGGTAGTTGTCAGTGCTGCATCGGTTACACCAGTTGCGTCATTTTCTAATTCTGTAATACCAGGGTTTACTTCAGTTATAGTTACAGTGCCTGTTGTTACAGCAGTATTGGCGGCATCGTTATCAGGAAAGGGACGGGTTGCTGTAATACTTGTTTGTATTTGCTGCTGAATAGTAGTTGCAGCAGTATTTTTTGGTTGACCTGCTGCTGTTTCTTTAGCTGAAGGAATAACCGCTGCAGCAATCTGCATGTGATTGCCGCCTGGCTGGATGAATTGCTTTGCAGCAATGGCTGCAGCCTGTGCCGGTACAGCAGCAGGTTGGGCAGTTACGATATCATTGTTTTTAGATGCAGTACCTGCATATGCAGATGGTGTTGTGCCTGAAGTGTTATGGTTTGCAACCGGGGTATTAACAGAAGCAATACTGGTGGCCGTGTTGGTAACAACGGTATTTTTGGTTGCAATGGTTTTGGAAGCAGTATTGGTATTACTGTTCCAGTAACCGGTAATGAACAAGGCAAATACCAGTAGTAAACTTACAGCAATGGAAGGCCATTTACGACCCGGATGCAAATCGTTATAAATACTACCCCAGACCCGTTTAGAAGGATACATCCTGAATTCGTCTGACCTTTCCTTCAACAGTCGCTCAAAATCGTCAGTGTAAAATTTTCTTTCCATCTTTCACAAAAAGCTATTAGTAATTGGTACTTTATTATGTTAACCCTGGCCGCCCGCGGCATACAGCCCCGTTCTTTCTTTAGGTTTTTGAATTATTTTTTTTCTGATCAGTATTTCCTCCAGCATGGCTTTTGCTCTTGTATACTGGCTGCGGCTGGTACTTTCCTCAATATCCAGCATGCCGGCAATTTCTTTGTGCGGGAAACCTTCGATGGCGTACAGGTTTAATACCGTACGGTATCCCAACGGCAGCATCCTGATACATTCCACCACCTGTTTGGCCTGCATGATGGAAGGAATCATTTCCTCGTTTACATGAATGCTGTTAGCATGTATGATATCTAAACTGTCGGAGAATTTTTTATTTTTTTTCAGATGATTGATGCAGGTATGTACAATGATACGCCTGATCCATCCTTCCAAGGCGCCTTCATTTCTGTACTGGTGTATTTGGGTAAATACTTTTATAAAACCTTCCTGCAGCATGTCTTCTGCATCTTCACGGTTTTTGGCAAACCGGTAACATACACCCAGCATCCTGGGGCTAAACCGGCTATATAAAGCCTCCTGCGCAGCGGCATTATTTTTAAGACATCCGGCTAATAGAAGCTCTTCCGTCATGTGTGTGCTAGTTTACCCTATAAATTTAGGACAATTTATTGTAAACTATTGCTGCACCGGCCATTAAAAACCTTAAATTTTATTTATTGTATATAATGCAACAGTTTAGATGTAAGTCATTTATTTTTAAGCAGTTAGCCCATTTTAGAAGTTATAAAAGGGGCCAGATGAGAACATCCGGCCCTATCATTCTAAAACTAAACATTGCTGTTTATGATAGTAAACAACAATTATTTTACTTCCATTACCTGTAAATAAGCAATGGCATATTGGTAACAGGGTTATTGATTATGGTTGTTTGCACCTCAAATACCTGTTGTATGAGTGTTTCAGTTACAATTTCTTTTGGTTTACCCTGCGCCACCACAGTTCCTGCTTTCAAAAAAATAAGTTTGTCTGCGTGCTGTATGGCCAGGTTAATATCATGCATCACTGCTATCAAAACAGTATGACGGTTCTTTAAAGCTGTAGCCACCTGTAAAAATTCCTGCTGGTAATTAATGTCCAGGTTGTTTAATGGTTCATCTAAAAAAAGATACCGGCAACCGGTATCCGGCTTTTGCCATACCTGCGCCAGCACTCTTGCGTACTGCACCCGTTGTTTTTCTCCGCCACTTAAAGTAATATAGTTTCGTTCTCTAAACAATTGCAGGTTCATCAGGTTAATCACTTCTTCGCATATCTCCCGGTCTTTTTTATTGGGGTTGAAATTAAAATGCGGGTACCTGCCCATCAACACCACTTCTTCAACCGTTAGCGGAAAACTCAATTCCGGTTGCTGGCTCATCACAGCGCGGTAAACAGCCAGTTGTTCTTTTTTTATGTGATGAATGTTGGTGCCATTATACATAACGGTGCCCCCGAATTTATTTACTTCACCACTGAATATTTTTAAAAAACTGGATTTGCCCGACCCGTTGGGGCCAAGTATCATGGCAAATTCCCCGGGTTCAAAATCAACCGTAACGGCTTTCAGTATTTGCTTTTTACCAATGGAATAATTGATGTCAATGGTTTTAAGCATGGTCACCTCCTTTTTGCTGCAGTATATTAAATTGCTTTAAAAGAATAATGAAAACAGGGGCGCCAATTAAGGAGGTAATGATGCCAATAGGAACTTCGGCCGGCGCCAGCACCAGCCTGGCACACATATCGGCCAGGGTAAGTAAAGTTGCTCCTAATATCATAGAGGCTGGCAGTAATCTCTTGTTGTCGCTGCCAATTAATAAACGCAGTACATGCGGCACAATCAGGCCCATAAAACTGATAACACCCACAAATGCGGTGGCAACCGATACCATGGCTGTATTGAGTAACATGATCCTTCTTTTCAATTTATCGGTATCTACTCCCAGGTAACCCGCCTCTTCTTCGCCCAGCAACAGTGTATTTAATTGTTTAGAATACCGAAGTGATACCAAAAAAATAACAGCGGCTACAGCACCCACAATAAATACCTGCAGCCAGGAAGCACCGGAGAAAGTACCCAAATTCCAAAAAGTGATGCTTCTCGCCTGCGGATCACGGGCAGTATAACTCATAAAACCTGTAGCGCTCAGGCATACTGCATTTACGGCTATGCCTACCAGTAATAAAGACATGATAGAAACCCGTTTGGCATTTTTAGCCAATGAATAAACAGTGTAAGTAGCTGCCAATGCCCCAAAAAAAGCTACCAGCGGAACCAAAAAAGGGCCTGTAAAACTTTTTACTTCGGGGCTGAACCTGGTAGCCATTACAAACACAATGGAAGCACCCAGCGCTGCACCGGAACTGGTGCCCACCAGGCCAGGCTCTACAATGGGATTGCGGAACAATCCCTGCATCAATACTCCGCTAACAGATAAAATAGCACCGGTGATGGCACACAATAATACCCTTGGCAGACGGAGCTGTAAAAAAACACCCTCGTAAATATTTGCAGACGGCTTGCCCTGAAAAAAATGCTGTATTGCAGAGAACATATCCGAAGGCAATATGGCTACGGCGCCAAATGCAATGGCGCAAAGCAATACTGTTACCAGCAGCACTATTAATACCGGAAAGAAAAATTTATTTTGACGTAACACTGGTTGCCGGATGAAGCAGGTGAATTAATTGGATGATATTATCTCCCGTACGCGGTCCAAAGTAGATCAGGTCGTGTTCTTCAAAACGAACAATGCTTTTATTCTTGCCGGCATTGGTTAAAGCCACACCCGGCACAGTACTAATAAACTTATCCATACTGCCCATCCTGTCGTACCCAAAATCGGTGGCAATAATAATGTCGGGATTTGCCAATGCAACTGCTTCGGGGCTCATTTCCCTGGATCCTTTGCCATCGTAAACAGCAGGTGTGCAACCGGCCAGCCGTATCATCTTATCGCCCACACCATTCCTCCCGCTCATTACAAAATAATTATTGTTGCGCAGTCCAAAATGAATGATCATGATGCGTAAAGAATCTTTTATCCCCAGGGCCTTTAATGAATCCGCGGCTTTTGCAATACCGGCTTCCATATTGGCGATGATGGAATCGGCTCTCTTTTCGGTACCAAAAAAGCTACCCAGTTCTTTCAATAATAATTTAGCGCTGTCGATGGTATTGGCGCTGCCGAAAGCCCTGATGTTTAAACCGGCTTTAGTAATTTGAGGCAGCACATTTTCGGGACCAATATCATTGCTGTGAATCACCAGGTCGGGGTTCATGGCAATGATACCTTCCGGATTTAAGGCACGATGGTAGCCCACTGTTTTTAATAATTTGGCACTATCGGGATAAGTGCTGCTTAAGTCAACGGCTACTATGTTGTGGCCTTTGCCCAATGCAAAAACCATTTCAGTTAAGTGTTTTGAAAGACAAACGATGCGCATGCCTTTTTTGCCGTCAATTTCTTTATTGCCAAAGCGGCCGCAGGAAAAAAGTATTGCAGCACTGCACCATGCAAAAAGGAATTTTTTCATTTTGAACTTTTTTTAATTGTAGAGATGCAGTTGTACAACTGCATCTCTATGGGTTTTAGAAATTATACTTCAGATTGATACCACCATAAGTATTTGCTTTAAGCGGTGCAGGCAGGTACGCATCCGGCAACTGATTTACAAATATCATATAGGGATACTGAGATCCTGTAAGGTTGTCAGAACCGGCATAAACATCAAGATCAACATGTGCTGATAATGCTTTTCTGAAACCAATTTTGCCATTTACAATGTTATAGCTCGTTGATGTACGCAGGTAGTTTACGTTGCTGATTGTTTCGTAACCTATGTTTACGCCATCTTTGTAAGAATGGTAAACATTGGCATACAGGCCATTTTTAAAGGCTATGTCAACACCCCAGGTGGTTGCAATTTCAGGAACACCAAAAACATTCAAACCGCTGTAATCGTAAGTAAGAATATTTGAAGTGGTGCTGCCTGATTTATAAATGAAATTTTTGTATTTAAAATCGCTGTAAGCAAAATTTAAAAACGGACTCACATTTGCAACAGCACCATTGCCATTTTGAACTACCGCGTATTTAACCAATGCTTCAATGCCGTTGTGATCCTGTTCTCCACCATTTATTACATAACTGTAAGCGGTTGTTGTACTGTTTAACTGCACCGCTATATTGGTCATTTTGTTTGAGAATACGGTATGGAAATAAGCCACCTGGTAATTCAGTTTACTTTTTAATAAAGAACCTTTGGTGCCAATTTCAAACTGAGCTCCTTTTTCTGGCTTTAACGAACTGTTAAGCCTTGCAGTTGCAGGAGTGGCAGGGGTTGTTACAACCGGAGTGGTGATATAGAAATAAGAACTGGTAGGTGCTTTATAGCCAATACTGTAAGATGCATAAACAGAGAAGTTTTTATTGAATACTTTATTGATGGCAAAATGCGGGGATACCATATTTTTATAAGTAGTATCAAATTCAGAAGGCTTTGTTGCGGTAGCACTGTTCAGCCTGTCCTGCAAATAAATTTTCATATTGCTCATTCCCAATCCTGCAGTAATAGAAACATCTTTTGGAAGGGCAAGAGTCCATTCGGTAAATGCACTGGTGGTATTAGTAATAGTAAATACATTTGATGTAGTGGCATTAATAACCCAATAGGGTTTACCTATGCTCCATCCGCTAACTGTTGAAGTATCTAAAGGATTTTGTTTCATATTATACCCAATAGTATTGGCATGCTGATGCTGTGTTTCCAATCCGGTAATACCACTTAAAGTAATATTGCCGGGCAAAGTAAATTTGGTATTGAATGAGGTACGCAAGCCGATATTTACCGGTGCTTTATCCGTCCATCCTGCTGCAGAACTTACGTTTTGATTCTGTCCGGTTGCAAAAATGCTGGTAGTATTAGAGAAGTTGCTGTTGAAAGTATAGGTATGTCCCATACCTGCACGAACACTGATCACATTGCTGTGTCCGTTTCTTTTTACATAATCAGGGTTACCGGTATTGTAATCTTTGTTTTCGTATTGCGCTAAAGTTAATTCACCACCTCTTTGGTCGTAGCTGTTTGCATATCCAAAATAAGTTGCAATATGTTGTTTTGCATTAGGCTGAAATTCGCCGATAAAGTTTACAAACTGTTTGTCTGATGCGGTGTGCACCATATAGCCATCAGAATGCTGGTTGCCGTAATTTACCAAAATGGAAGAACGTTCGCCACCAATTGAAAGATGAGTGGTAAAGCGGCGCAATCCGTAGTTCCCAAGCAATACATCCTGCCCGATCCTGGTTTGCCCTTTTTCTGCTTTTACAGTTTTTAAGTTTACAGCACCTGCAATAGCAAGTCCGTATAAAGTACCTGCCGGCCCTTTGGTAACTTCCACATTTGATACCGATCCAAAATCAATATCATCCATCAGGGTAATGCCTTCCGCATCTGTAATCGCAATGCCATTTAAATATACTTTGTATCCCTGTCCGTCAAAATTGCTGGAAATACCTCTGGTTCCTCTGGTGCCATTACCGTAGCCCCTGAGGTTAAATTGCTGGCCTGCAGCAACGCTTCTTCTCTTCATTGATACACCCGGTACATTAGCATTAACAGCATCATCTAAAAATAAACCTGTGCCTCTTTTCAGTTCTAATGGCGACAGTTTGGTAATTGATGCCGGTTGGTACAGTAAAGATTTATTTTGGTTAGATGTGGCACTTACTTCCACTTCACCCAATGTGCCATCAACAGGATCAAGACTTACTGTAATCGCTTCATCACAGTTTTTTACAGCAACTCTTTTTGACTCGTAGCCAACATGAGACACTACGATGAAGGCAGTTTTACTGCAATCAATGGCAAAGTTGCCATCCTTATCGGTAGCAGTACCACCTTTACCGGCGAAAGTGATGGTGGCGCTGGTAAGTATTTTGCCGGTGGCAGCATCTACCACTTTTCCTTTTAATGAATTTTGTGCAAATGCAGCAACAGCTATAATAAACGAAAACAGCGTAAATGTAATTTTACGTTTCATGATATGATTTTTTGGTAATGAGAATAAATGCAAAGCAGCATAGCCCTGCATGCGGCAGGGTATCTGGCTTTGACCAAATTGGAACAATAAATTTTAAAACAGGGAATTTATTAAGCCCGGGGAGGGGGAGCATTAATTTCTTTTACAGCACAGCTCAGTGCGCTGTTATAAGTGGCATAGGTATGTATTGACAGACAAGTAATGCCGGCAGTTTTTTCCTGGGGTTGTGCAATATAATCGGGAAGCTGAAATTTTACGCTGCTTTTACCGGATTTGCCGTTAGAGCTTTCTGACTTCATGACTTTTGCAAAATTTTTCAGCAGCTCTTTTTCTTTTTTATCCAGGAGGCAGTACAGTTCTGTTTTGCCATTTTTCTTCTTGATTTTTGCTACATCATACATTTCTCCATTAAGCGTAAATTCTTTTCCGTCGTCATCCTGCCATTGCAGGTTGGTATGATTTTCTGCTATGATAACTTTAAAGGAAGTTTCGGGAAGTTGGGCAAAAAGCTGTGCTTTCATTTCTCTTTTTACCTGGCGCAACTGGTATTGGTAAATAAAATAATAGCCCATTTGGCTAACGCAAAGTACGGTAAGGAATAATATGGCAATGCCTTTTTTCAATTAGTTTGGTTGCGGTTACAATATTACTACATTTCTTTTGCTGCGATCCATAAAAAAAACCAGGCATTTATTTACTGTAGCGCATTCATTTTTTATAAAGTGTAAATTATTTATTATCACTCATTTGACCTAAACGCAAAAACGGCCAGATGAGGACATCCGGCCGTTTAACTAAAACTAATTGCTGTTACGTTCGTAAAGCTTTATAATTATAAACTTGTTCTAACTGAAAAAATAAAATTACTTCCGGCAGCAACTATTCCCGAGGAATAAGGTCTGTATCGTTGGTTGGTTATATTTTCCCAGCCTGCAGTTATCAGCAGGTTTCGGGTAAACTGGAAAGAGGTTTTGAGATTAAGTGTATGCCAACCCGGGGAGTATGGTTTTCCAACAGCATCTGTGGCATAAATATCAGTTTTGGCTTGCTCTGATGGTGCTAAATCTTCATTTTTTATCTTGCTGTTGTAATATGCGGATGCTTCTATATAAAGCTTTTTATTTTGGTATTTCAGCAAAGTACTACCATAAAATGGCGGAGCATGTCTAAGGGCAACTTGTTCATTTTTAGTATCGTCTGTTTCCTTTCCTGTAATCCAATTGGCGTGTGTTTGCAGAGAAAATCCGTTAATAAAATGATATTCAGTACTTACCTGAAATCCCGACACAGTTGCTTTTGCAACATTCTGCAGCGCTTCTACCCTGCTTTTAATTCCGCCAAAAACAATACTGTCTTGCCCGTTAAAAGTGGTTGGGCGGCGTACTATGGCATCAGTAAGAATGGTATGGAAAGCATTTAGTTCAATCCTGAATTTTTGTACAATATTTTTTACAATACCCACTTCAAAATTCCATGCATATTCGGGGGTCAGATCTGGATTTGGAATAGTTACGTTACCCGGAACACTTTCAAAAAGTTTTCCAATGTCGTCTACATTGGGCATGCGGTAACCTGTGGAAATATTTCCATTGACTTGCCAGCCTTCTGCCGGACGAAAAACAAGGCCCGTATTACCAGTTAATGCACCTTCTCTCAGTTTTGCTTCTTTATAGGGAAATTTAATAAATGTGGTATCAAATGTTGCATCAAGTGTATTGTAACTGTAGCGTAAACCTGTTGTTAAAGTAAATTTTGTATTCAGGTTAACTTTATAACTTCCATAAATACCTGTGGTGCTCCAAGTACTTCCGTTGGGATATCTTGTTACCAAGGGAGCAGTAATGTTTGTACTGATGTTTGTTTTTTCGCCAAACGAGCCCACTTTATTGTGGACGTATTCAAGTCCGTAAAACAGTTCACCTTTACCCAGTTTTTTGGTAGCATCAACATTAGTACTTACTGCATTTACTTTTTCCGACTGAATATTCCTGGTGTTGTTAGCCCTTGTTCTGTCAATACGGCTTTCATCATAATTTTGATATGCAACAGTAACTTTGGCTTCATCATAAAGGGCATTTTTTTTATTATGAAGCATTTGCAGGTTATGCATCCTCCACAGCATTGGGCCATAGTTCCATTCTGCAAATCTTAATCTTCCGTTCCTGTATTGAATCAATCTGTCGTATCTGGGTGCATCTCCTGTGCCTGCATAAGTAAAACTATACTGGATGTCCAGTTTTTCAGTTGGCTTAAAACGTACTTTTTGCAAAAAATTAATTTGATCGTATCCACTAAAGCGCTGAACTCTTGGGTCTGTATTTTTTACAATGCTGTCAATGCCATTAATTCTTTCAATATATTCCGGTCGGAGATAACTATCCTGGCCACCATTTTTACCCATTTTCAAATCATCAAATTTGCTGTAAGTAAAGGAGGATAATAATGACCATTTCTTCCAGCCAAAATTGATGTCAGCATGAAAAGTATTTTCTTTGTTAGCAGTAGAATAACGTGCCAGTGCGCTACCATTTACCAGCATTTTTTTATCTTTTGAAAAACGGGCATCCAATGTATGAAAATCCATTACGCCACCAATTGCATCGCTGCCATAGATTAAGGAACCAGGACCAAAAATTATTTCTGCGGTTTGAGTACTTAAAGGATCAATACTTATAATATTTTGCAGGTTGCCACTGCGGTAAATAGCATTATTCATTCTTACTCCGTCAACTACCAGCAATACCCTATTAGTGGCAAAACCACGAATCATTGGGCTGCCGCCTCCTAATTGACTTTTTTGAATAAATACCGCTCCGGTTTGCGCCAACAGATCTGCCGAGGTTTGTGGATTGTTGCGGAATATTTGTGCTTTTGTAATCTTTGTTATTTTATTTGGCACTTCGTTAAGTTTTTGTTCCCATTTGTTTATAGAAATAACCACCTCTTCTAAACTAACTTCTTTTTTTGCAGTATCAACAGGCGGCGTTTTTTGAGAAAAGGATAAAGTGGAAATAAATAGAAAACTGATCAGTATAAATATTTTGTTCATTAGAATTAGTTTTGTATAAATGAATACAGGGGCATGCATACTGTATATGCATGCATATCAGGGGCGTACTGGTGTAAACGCCTGAAAAAAGTATGAAGGGTAATTTATAACTTAGGGGGAGGGGTTTCGGAAAGAAAAGGAGCCACGGGTATCTCTTCTGAATATTGCGGAAAGTGTTGTGTAATGAGGCGCCAGTCCGGCGTTGCCAGATCACGCAAAGGCAACATACTGATGGGTTCTGAAAAAAAAGCAGCCAGCAAATTGCCTAAGGCAGAAGAACCGCTTTCTTCCTGTTCTATGAAGTGCTCTAATTTTTTATTCAGCCTGTCCTCCTCATCGTCAAATAAACCTTCTGCAACCAGCACGTCATTTATAATTTTATATGATCGCACATCAAACATACGGCCTTCCACCAGCAGCTCGGTTTTTTTATTCAGCCACCTGACTGCCGATACCGGTATAGAGATCGTTTGTACAGCAGCAGTTTCAAGCTGCGATTTCATCTGGAGTTTGATAATATGCTGTTTAATAAGAAAGCCGGCAGAAAAAAATAATGGTACTGCCACTATCAGCAGCAGTACCATTGAAAATATTTTTCTTTGCATTTCCGGCATCCCGCAAAAATAAGGAAATTATTTTGCTGCCGGAGCCCTGGGTTGTTGCGGACGTTTTAAACTGTCTTCGGGGTAATGCGCTTTAATACTGTCTCTTACTGCATTTACCCAGTTGGCCACTGTTAACTTTTGCTGATCGTTCAATTTGGCATCGCCATGGATAAGCGTATAAGATGACAAAGGCATTTCGCCTTCTTTTACCTCCTTGTTTACTTCTTCCAGTTTGCGGTACTGCCTTCCAATACGGTAGCTTGCAAATTCAGAAAAATTCAATTCTCTTTTCCCTTCATCAATATGATTTTTTAACCACCATGCAACCGGCTGAATCTTATTATACCAGGGGTAAACAGTGTTATTGCTGTGGCAATCATAACAACTGGTTTTCAGGATGGCCTGCACTTCATCGGGCACAGGGTATGCCCTGGTGATATCATTGGCACTGATGCCTGAAGCAATATTCTTTTCTGTTTTAAAAAACTGGATGGCAACAAAAGCCAGCAGCAGGAGCAGAAACAATCGTTTTAAAAACTTTTTCATTGATGGTTGTTATTAAAGGTTAAATTAAAACGTGGCCACTCATTTCTGCGGGTATGGGTAACTGCATCATGGTTAAAATGGTGGGTGCAATATCTCCCAATTTACCATTTTTTATATTGCCTTTCCATTCTTTGTCTACAATAAAGAATGGTACCAGGTTCAATGTGTGAGCAGTATTAGGTGTGCCATCTTCATTGATCTCGTAATCTGCATTGCCGTGATCGGCTAAAATAAATGCTGCATAATCCTGTTTTAAAGCAGCGGTCACTACTTTTTCCACGCAGGTGTCCACCGTTTCAACGGCTTTTATCACGGCTTCCCAAACACCGGTATGGCCCACCATATCGGCATTGGCAAAGTTTAAACAAATAAAATCAGCTGGATTATTTTCAATTTCTTTTACAATAGCATCTGCCACTTCAAAAGCACTCATTTCGGGTTGTAAATCGTAAGTAGCTACTTTGGGCGACTGTACCATAATGCGCCTTTCTCCTGAAAACTCTTTCTCTCTTCCGCCGCTGAAAAAGAAACTTACATGTGGGTATTTTTCTGTTTCGGCTATGCGTATCTGTGTTTTGTGCTGTTGTTCTAAAATTTCGCCCAGTGTGTTTTTCAGATCATCATTTTCAAAAACCACGTGTACATTTTTGTATGTTTGATCATACTGTGTCATGGTAGTATAATGCAGGTTCATTTTGGCCATACCAAAATCGGGGAAATCTGTTTGAGTAAGTACCTGTGTGATCTCCCTGCAACGGTCGGTTCTGAAATTGAAGCAGATCACCACGTCGCCTTCTTTTATGGTGGCAGTTGCAATACTGTTATTGATGATGGGTTTAATAAATTCATCCGTTACTCCTTCTGCATACGATTGTTGTACTGCACCCAGCATATCGCCGGTTTGTGTGCCGGTGCCGTGTACCAATGCGTCGTATGCCAGTTTCACCCTTTCCCATCTTTTATCGCGGTCCATAGCATAATACCTGCCGGTAATAGTGGCCAGTTTACCGGTTGATTTGCCTAAATGATCCTGCAGATCGGTTAAAAAACCAAGGCCGCTTTTGGGGTCGGTATCCCTGCCATCTGTAAACGCATGCACCAGCACATTTTGCAAACCCTGTGCAGCACAAAGCGAAGTGAGTGCTTTTACATGGTTAAGATGTGAGTGTACACCGCCATCACTCACCAATCCCATTAAATGCAGGGGTTTATTATGTTGTTTGGCATAATCAATAGCTGCCAGTAAGGTTTTATTGGTAGCAAATTCACCTGTTCTGATGGCTACATTAATACGCTGCAATTCCTGGTATACAATACGGCCGGCGCCTAAATTCAGGTGCCCCACCTCACTGTTGCCCATTTGCCCATCAGGCAGGCCCACGTCTTCGCCACAGGTTACCAGGGTGCTGTTAGGGTATTTAGCGTATAATGAACTAACAAATGGCGTTTTTGCATGCTGGATCGCATCGCTGCTTTTAATTTTGCCCAGGCCCCATCCATCCATGATGATGAGTATAACTTTCTTATCTTTCATCCGGTAAAACTAAAATATTTGTAACAATTACCGGGTATTACTTAGAAAATATGTGTAAAATTAGCTTGTAAGACAACGGTTTTAACACAGGTTGGCACAGTTTTAGCAAAACGGTATACTGATTAAAATACCAGAAATGAAGCAATTTTTTACACTTATTATTACTACGGTCTTATTATCGTCTTTTACCCTGCTGTTAAGCATTGATGGTGTGGTAACAGCTATGAAAAACGGTGATGCAGCGCAGATTGCCAAATATTTCGACAATACCGTGGAGATCACCATGCCCGACAAAAGCAACAGTTACAGTAAAAACCAGGCTGAAATTGTGTTGCGTGATTTTTTCAGCACCAATGGGGTTAAAAGTTTTGATGTGATACACAAGGGCGAGAATGCCGGATCGCAGTACTGCATTGGCACGCTGGTTACCAAAAACGGCTCTTTCAGAACCACCGTTTTTATGAAACAAAAAAGCGATAAACAGCTGTTGCAGGAAATACGCTTTGAGAACCGTTAGATCTTCAATTCCATAAATATATCAACCCCCGAAATAACGGGGGTTTTCTTTTGTCATCTTTCTTAGCTTTGCAATATGGATTACAATACACAATTAGATCATTTAATTAAGAACGCCCTGCAGGAAGATATTGGCGATGGCGATCATTCCACATTATCCAGTATTGATGCTGCTGCCCGGGGCAAGGCCGTATTAAAAATCAAGCAGGAGGGAATTATAGCAGGTATGGCGGTGGCTGAAAAAATATTCCGTTATATGCAGCCCGGCATTGTATTTACAGCGTATAAAAAGGATGGCGATGCCATGCAGTATGGCGAAGTGGCTTTTGATGTAGCAGCAGATGTACATACCATTTTACAATGCGAACGCCTGGTGCTGAACAGTATGCAGCGTATGAGTGGTATTGCCACGTTAACACACCAGTATGTAGATAAACTGAAAGGATTTAAAACCAAATTGCTGGATACCAGGAAAACCACTCCTAATTTCAGGTTGCTTGAAAAAGAAGCGGTAAAGATTGGCGGCGGGGTGAACCACCGCTTTGGTTTGTACGATATGATCATGCTGAAGGATAACCATATTGACTATTGCGGGGGTATTGCAAAGGCCATTAACAAAGCCTATGAGTATGTGCAAACAACAAAGCCGGGCCTTAAAATAGAAGTGGAAACCAGGAGCATTGAAGACGTACGCACAGTGTTGGACACCGGTAAAGTAGACCGCATAATGCTGGATAATTTTACGCCGGAAAAAATTGCAGAAGCATTGTACCTCATCAATGGCCTGTATGAAACTGAAGCAAGCGGGGGAATTAATTTAGATAATATACAACTGTATGCCGCCACAGGGGTAGATTATATCAGCAGCGGTGCCGTAATTCACCAGGCTAAAAGTTTGGACCTGAGTTTAAAAGCCGTGATTATAAACGATTAATTACCAATTATACAGCAAACAGAAAGATTCTTGTAATGGCTACAAAAAAATTTAATTCCTTAGGTGGACTGGTATACAGTACCGACCCAGATTTTAAAATAGAAGAAGAGCATACCCCTGCAGAAGAGACGCTGCTGCCCGTACAGCAAAAGTTAAAAGTAAGGCTGGATAAAAAACACCGGGCAGGAAAGATGGTAACGCTGGTAGAAGGGTTTGTTGGAAAAGAGGCCGACAGGGAAGAGATAGGCAAAAAATTAAAAACATATTGCGGTACCGGAGGTTCAGTAAAAGATGGTGAAATAATTGTGCAGGGCGATAACAGGGATAAAGTACTGCAATGGCTGCTGAAGAATGGGTATACGGCTTCAAAAAAAATATGATTGTATGAAAGGCATATGTTTTGTGCTACTGCTATGCAGTTTTTATGGATATGGGCAAAACAAAAAGCATCATTATTTTTTTGCAATGGCCGAACAGCCTGTGTCCAGTGCTACCCTGGCCGACAGCGTTCAAAAAATATTAAGCGCCAGGTTGTACCGCGCCGGGTACAAGGATTGTACCGTAAGTTTTATCCCCGGAAAAAATCAGCTGGAGGTCAGTAGCAGCAAACCAATTGATACCGGCTTTATTACCACCCAACTCATCCGGCCCGGCAAGGTAAATTTTTTTGAAACCTACCAGTTATCCGAGCTGATGCCCCTGTTTCAGCCTGATTCAACAATACCAGAAGTAACCAGGCACTTGCTGGATGATTTTACCAGCCTGATCCATGCAGCTGAATACGATGCCGGCAATGGAGCAACTGCTTTTGTTGGGTTTGTAGATATAAAAGATACAGCAGCATTTACCATTGCACAAAAAGCACTGCATAACTATTGGCCGGCCGATATGACATTTGCATATCAATTGCAAAATACAGGCCTGCCTAATGGCGCACTGCTGCTGTATGCATTGCACAATAACAGCAAACAGTTGCAGGTGAATGCCTTACTGGACAGTGCTGCCGTAAACATCAATTACAGCGGCTATCCGGTAGTGTTAATGCATTTTAACCAGGAAGGAGCATTGCTTTTTCACCAGATGACCCTGCAAAATATACGGCGTTCCATAGCAATTGTGATAGATGATGTGGTATACAGCGCACCAACTATTGTGGCTCCTGTTGAAGGTGGCAAAGTGGAGATAGCCGGCAATTTTACAATGATGGAAACGATTGCTTTGGTGCATTTACTCAATGCCGGGCAATTACCCCTGGCACTTACACCGGTACACAACTTTACTCAATAGTTGTAAGTATACTTAAAGCACCGCTGGGGCATTTTTTTACCTGCTGCACAATACGTTCTGAATCTGCCGCATCCATATCTATCCATGGCTTGCGTTTGGGATCAAATACGGATGCCAGCCCACGGGCACAAATACCCGAATGAATACAGATTTCCGGCTGCCACAGGATGGTGATGCTACCGTTGGTATACTTATGTGTTTTAACAGGCATGTGTACTGGTTTAACATTTATTGGTATCTAATTTACTATAAAAGAATAATTTTTATCTTTATTTTTACAGTAAACGAAAATCATGGTGTCAAAAATATCCGAGGGTATCAAAATCAGTGTGGAAACATACTACCAGCCGGATTACAGTAACCCTGTGAATTATGAGTTTATGTTTGCCTATAAGATCACTCTCGAAAATCACAATACGTTTCCTGTAAAATTATTAAGCCGCCACTGGCATATCTACGACAGTAACGGAAGTGTACGGGAGGTGGAGGGCGAAGGTGTGGTGGGCGTACAACCTCAAATTAATCCCGGTGATCATTACCAGTACATCAGTGGCTGCAACCTGCGTACCGAAATGGGTAAAATGCACGGTACTTACCTGATGGAAAATATTACCAATAAAAAGACATTTATAGCAACGGTTCCTGCCTTTCAAATGACCACTCCTTTTAAGTTAAACTAAAGCATTTTGATATTGAATTTAGTACTATCTTTAAGCCCAAGCCAGGAGAGACATACCTAATAAATATTTCTTACTTTAACGTCTAATATAACCAGCGTGATCATTGTATCGTGTCACTTTAACATTTTGCTATGCCTAAAATTACTTTCTCCAATCGCAACAACGAATTTTATCAAAGTCTTAAAACTGCGGTAGATGAATATTTTGAGAAGAACAGGATTAAGAAAACGGGCGACTGGAGATTGTTCAGTAAAACCATCATTTTAATAAGTGCTGCAGTAACAGGATATCTTATTTTAATGCTGGGGCATCCGGCGGCTTTGCCTGCCTTGTTAATTTGTGCCACACTGGGTTATTTATTTGCCTGCCTGGGGTTTAATGTGATGCATGATGCCAATCATGGCAGTTATTCCACCAGGCCATGGGTAAACGAAGCACTCGGCCTTAGTGCCAATGCCCTGGGTGCCAGTGCATTTTTCTGGAAACAAAAACACAATATCCTGCATCATACCTACACCAATGTGGACGGGCTGGATGATGATATTGCAAAAAGCCCCATCATTCGCCAGTGCGAAACTCAGAAATGGGTACCCGCACATAAAATACAGCACCTGTACTTAATTCCCGTGTATTCACTGTCATCCATCTTCTGGATATTTTTTATGGATTTTGCCAAGTATTTTACCGGCAGGATATACACCACAGAAGCATGGAAAATGAGCACAAAAAACAAAACGATTTTCTGGATCACCAAGCTGGGCTATTTAACTTTTTACATTGTACTGCCCATTATTAAATGGGGCTTTTTTCCCTGGCTGGGAGGGTTTTTACTGCTGCATGTAGCGATGGGCTTAACGCTGTCGATCGTTTTTCAACTGGCACATGTGGTGGAAAATACCGAGTTTGAACATGTTGATCTGGATGAAACCAAACACATAGATGAAGCATGGGCCATTCATGAATTAAAAACCACGTCTAATTTCGCCATGAAAAGCAAAATGATCTCTTGGTTTGTAGGCGGACTGAATTTTCAGATAGAACATCACCTGTTTCCTAAAGTAAGTCATATACATTACCCCGCCATCAGCAAAATTGTGCAACAAAAATGTGCTGAGTATAATTTACCCTACAATTATTATCCTACCATGCTGCAGGCCGTGGCTTCTCATTTCAGGGTAATGAAAAATCTGGGTAAAAAACCCGCGGTAATGCAGGCGCAAATAGCAGCTTAGGGTTTGTATTTAGCCACCTGAAAAACGGTATCATTATCGGTAGCCATTAATTTTTGCAGTGTTGCCTCCGGTGTGTTTTCCATGTATTTTTTTACGATCTGCCAGCCTGCAAAAGCACCAATATTGCCGGGAGAAGCATCCCCCAGTTCCTGTGTTTTGGGCGATTCGCCAATGTAATTCTTGATCACATTCTCATCAATGGTTTGTAACAAATTGTTTTGCGCAAACAGGCCCCAGATGTTTTTTTCATTTTTGTAAGCTGCTTTCAACTGCTCTTTTGTATAGCCGAGCAGCATTTCTTCGGCAGTTGCCGGCAATAATTTATGCAGCAGGTACAGGCGTTTCCCTTTTTCCACCATCTGCTGTACTAAAGATTTTTCTTCCATTTTTTCGGGATACATATCCAGTACAATATTTTTCATGCAGTTAACCGCAATGTAAGCCGGTTCAAAATTCCGGCTGATATATTCAGGATAGGTTTGTTGCACCAGTTCTGAATGGTACAACGAAAAACTGCTGCCCAGGTGCAGGTGCAGGCCAACCACCAGGGCATCATCTGCCAAAATATCGCCATAACCGTTAAGCGGGCCAATGTAGGTGATGATCTTACCGGGTATTTTGTATTGCGGAAAATAGTGTTTGGTAAACTGCAGCCCTTTTTTAATTTCAGCTTCATAAGGCCCAAAATCTTTATACAGCAGCAGGCTGGTATCGTATACTTTTTTATATGCCTGGGTAAAACCTTTTACATACAGGGCCACACTGTCGTTGCTCCACTGCGGATCGGCACCCAATACAGTGGAAATAAAATTCTCTCCAAAAGAAGGATACCGGGCAATCAGCTTTTCCAGGTTGGTGGAATAATTGTTCACAGTATCTGCACTGAACAGCTCTTGTTCAAAACGCTGTGTGGTAAGTGTAAGTTTTTCACCGGATACATCGGGAATCTTTTCGCCACTGTTACACGAGAAAAATAAGCTGCTGATAAATAACAAACCAATTAATAAACGCATTGCTGAATAATTTAACTTTACAAAATAAAGCAATCATTTTAATAACAAAACATAATAATTCCCCTTTAGGGGCCAGGGGCATGAAAATATTTTTAGCACAGCAGAACTATCATATCGGCAATTTTGAAAGCAATACGCAAAAAATCATTTGTGCTATTGAAGAAGCCAAAAAGCAGGGTGGTGACCTCATTCTCTTCAGCGAACTCAGTATTTGCGGCTATGCCCCCAAAGACTTTTTAGAGTTTGATGATTTTATACATAAATGCTATGCGGCCATTGATGAAATAAAGCAACATGCCGACACTATTGGGGTACTGGTAGGGGCGCCAGACAGAAATCCCATCAGGGAAGGGAAAGATCTATTTAACGCAGCTTTTTTATTGTATCAAAAAGAAGTAAAGGCGGTAGCACATAAAACCTGCCTGCCCAATTATGATGTGTTTGATGAGTACCGGTATTTTGAACCGGCATACGACTGGAAGGTAATGGAATTTAAAGGAAAGAAACTGGCCGTAACCATTTGTGAAGATATCTGGAACCTGGGAGATAATCCTATGTACCGCATTTGCCCCATGGATGAGCTGATGAAACAGCAGCCTGATGTAATGCTCAATCTTTCTGCTTCGCCATTTGATTATACCCACGACGAAGACCGTAAAGCCACCATTAAAGCCAATGTTACCAAATATAAATTGCCCTTGTTTTATTGCAATGCAGTGGGCAGTCAAACTGAAGTGGTATTCGATGGTACCTCTTATGTGTTTGATAAGAATGCCAATTTATGCGGCAAACTGCCTTCATTTGAATCGGCCCTTCAATGTTTTATTTTAAACGACGATGGCAGCATTGATGCACCCGTTATTGAGCCTGCCGGCAGGGTACCCGATAAAGAATTAAATCCTGCTGCATTAGATGAAAATTTAAATATTGAACAGGTTTACAATGCCATTGTAATGGGTATCAAAGATTATTTTACCAAGATGGGATTTACCAAAGCCATACTGGGCAGCAGTGGCGGCATAGACAGTGCTGTAACCCTGGCGCTGGCTTGTGAAGCTTTAGGCAAAGAAAACGTACGGGCTGTTTTAATGCCGTCTGAATTTTCTACTTCGCACTCTGTAGATGATGCAGAACAACTGAGCATTAACCTGGGTAATCCTTATGATATTATACCCATCAAAAATATTTACGATGGTTTTTTGCATGAACTGAAACCGATTTTTAAAGACCTGCCCTTCAGCATTGCCGAAGAAAATATACAAAGCCGTTCAAGAGGAAATTTACTGATGGCCATTGCCAATAAGTTTGGGTACATTTTACTCAATACTTCCAACAAAAGCGAGCTGGCTACGGGCTATGGTACACTGTATGGTGATATGGCCGGTGGCCTTGGCGTACTGGGCGATTGTTATAAACTGCAGGTGTATGCATTGGCAAAATACATCAACCGCAATCAGGAAATTATTCCTGTCAATATTATTACAAAAGCACCCAGTGCAGAGTTAAGACCCGGGCAAAAAGATTCAGATTCGTTACCTGATTATGAAGTGCTGGATAAATTATTATTTCAGTACATCGAAAGAAGACAGGGCCCTAATGAAATTAAAGCACAGGGATTTGACGCAGCTTTAGTAGACAGGGTATTAAGGATGGTGAACATCAACGAATACAAACGCAACCAGTTTTGCCCCATCATACGTATTTCACCTAAAGCTTTTGGAGTGGGTAGAAGGGTGCCGATTGTGGGGAAGTACCTTTCTTAAATTATATTTTCTCCACCACCACCGCTGTACCATACGCCAGCACTTCTGTTACGCCATTCATTACTTCATTGGCATCATAGCGCATATTGATGATGGCGTTGGCACCGCGTTCGCCGGCATGTTGCACCATCAGCTGGTAAGCTTCTTCCCTTGTTTTTTCGCACAATTCAACATAAATAGAGATCTTGCCACCAAATAAGGTTTGAAAGCCTCCTGCAATATTACCCAGCAGGCTGCGGCTGCGAACGGTAATACCCCGTACAATGCCCAAATGTTTGGTTACCCTGTATCCTTCCAGTTGGTTTGATGCAGTAATAAGTTGTTGATCCACCATATAAAATATTTTATTTAAAGTTACCTGATTTTAACAGATTTTTGCCCCGTTCATCAAGATGGCAAAATTTTTGTTAAGGGAGAGTGCGTAAATTGTGCACCTAACCCCTAAAAGGTAATTAAGAAGAATATCTAAAGTTTAGAAACAGAAATAAATGATACAAAATCTCCGCATCTCCTTCAGTGAGGCGGGGGCAAAACCTACATTATGCTACAGACTGCCGAAGACATCCGTTTGCTGAATGAAAAGATCAATCATGCTTCAGGATTTGTAACACATATCAACGACGAACTGGGAAAAGTAATTGTTGGGCAGCAGGGCATGATAGAACGCCTGCTGATTGGTTTATTAAGTAACGGGCATGTATTGCTGGAAGGGGTACCCGGACTGGCAAAAACATTGTCGATTAAATCACTGGCACAATCGGTGCATGCTCAATTCAGCCGTATTCAGTTTACGCCCGATCTGTTACCTGCCGATGTGGTGGGTACCATGATCTATAACCAGGCAAAAAATGAATTCATGGTTCGAAAAGGCCCCATCTTTTCTAATTTTATTTTGGCCGATGAAATTAACCGTGCGCCGGCAAAAGTGCAGAGCGCTTTGCTGGAAGCCATGCAGGAGCGCCAGGTAACCATTGGCGATACCACTTATAAATTACCCGAACCGTTTTTAGTATTGGCTACACAAAATCCCATTGAGCAGGAAGGCACCTATCCATTACCGGAAGCCCAGGTAGACCGCTTTATGCTGAAAGTGGTGGTGGGTTATCCAACAAAGGCAGAGGAGCAGCTGATTGTAAGGCAAAATACCCTGGGGCTGGCTTCACCCGTCATCAACCCGGTAGCATCCACCAGCGAAATTTTAACAGCAAAAGAATTGGTGCGCCAGGTATACCTGGATGAAAAAGTAGAAAACTATATTCTGGATATTGTTTTTGCCACCCGTTTTCCCGATAAATTCAATATGCCCAAACTAAAGCCGCTCATCGGTTTTGGCGGAAGCCCCAGGGCAAGCATCAACCTGGCACTGGCATCCAAAGCCTATGCATTCTTAAATAAGCGCGGGTATGTAATTCCGGAAGATGTAAGAAGCATTTGTAAAGATGTACTGCGGCACCGTATTGGATTAACTTACGAAGCAGAAGCTGAGAATGTAAATGTAGAGCAGATCATTGATGAAATTTTAAGGGTAGTGAATGTCCCGTAGGGAACACAGGTTGGCCGTTGATGGTTGTTCGTTTTGTAAAATTTAGTTGTACCCAATGAATACGAAATGGCAAATTATAAAAGTTTAGATGCATGGAAATTTTCTATGACATTGGTGAATGAAATTTATTCGCTGACTAAAAAATATCCCAAAGAAGAATTGTATGCGCTTACGTCACAAACAAAAAGAGCTGCAGTATCAATACCGGCTAATATTGCAGAAGGTTTAGGACGACAATATAAAAAGGATACTATACAATTTCTGCATATCTCAAGAGGGTCTTTATACGAATTAGAAACCTTGTTGAATATAGCAGTTATGACAAAAATAATTACTGAAGATGAATTTAATAACGTGTTGCCTTATTTGGAAAAAGCATTGCAGGTACTAAATGGATTTATTAACTATAATCAAAAAGCAGCATTGAAGTGAAGGTTGAACAACGACCAACTATCAACGACCAACAATGTTAACCACCGAAGAAATATTACGTAAGGTTAGGGAACTGGAGATCAAAAGTAAAAAGATCACCACGCATTTATTTACGGGCGAGTACCATTCTGCTTTTAAGGGAAAGGGTATGAGCTTCAGGGAAGTGCGGGAATATTATGCAGGTGATGATGTGCGGTTCATTGATTGGAATGTGAGCGCCAGGTTCAGCCATCCTTTTACAAAAGTATTTGAAGAAGAGAGAGAGCTTACTGTGATGCTGCTGATAGATACCAGCGCCAGTAACCTGTTTGGAACGGTTACCAGGCAGAAAAAAGAACTGATTACCGAAATGGCTGCCGTGCTTACGTTTAGTGCGGTAAGCAACAATGATAAAGTGGGGGTAATTTTCTTCAGCGACAAGATTGAAAAATATATTGCACCCAAAAAAGGACGGCAGCATGCTTTATACATTGTACGTGAACTGCTGACGGTGGAGGCAAAGAAAAAAGGCACCAACCTGGATGACGCCATTAAATATTTTACCACTGCCGTAAAACAAAAAAGCATCGCATTTATTTTAAGTGATTTTTTAACAACCGGATACGATAACGACCTGAAGGTGATTGGCAACAAACACGATGTGATAGGCATCAGGGTGTACGACAGGATGGACATGCAGTTGCCGGATGCGGGCATTATACAGGTGGAAGATGCAGAAACGGGCAAAAGTCAGTGGGTAGACAGCAGCAATGCCATGGTGCGGTACAATTACACGCAGCATTTTATGCAGCAGAGCGAGCTAAGTAAAAATTATTTTAAAAAGGCCGGTGCCGAATTACTGCATGTGCGTACAGACGATGATTATGTAAAAATATTACAGCAGTTTTTTATTAAACGAAATTAACCCCTGCCCCCTAAGAGGGAACTGGAGCATGATGAATACATACAGTATTAAATATTTGAAAATTACATTGGGTTTGTTTCTGTTGCCATTTGTTGCTTTTGCCCAGCAGCCATCGGTACAAACTTTTATTGATAAGAACGATATTTTAATTGGCGAACAAATTCAGTATAAAGTAAAAGCGAGTTTTATTACCGGTGCGTATAAAGTAAACTGGTTAAGTATGCCCGATTCAACAGCGCATTTTGAACTGGTGGAAAAAAGCAGGATCGATACAACTGTTGAAAATGACAAAACCATTTTACAGCAAACCCTCACGCTTACCAGTTTTGATTCGGGCCGGTGGAATACGCCTGCATTGTCCATTGATTTTGACCCGCTAAAAAACGACAGTGCCGTTCACCTGTATACTGATTCTGTACCTGTTACTGTTGGGTATGCCCCGGCAGACAGTACCAATGAACTAAGAGACATCAAGCCCATACAGGAAGTAAACGTTACCAATTACCTGTGGTATTATATTGGGGCCGGAATAATAATATTGCTGGCAGGCGCTTATTTTTTATGGCGCTATTTTAAAAATAAACCCAAAGAAGCCAACCCGCAGTTCAATTCAAAATTATCGGCTTACGACGAAGCGATGCAGGCATTGGATGCATTAAAAAAACTGCAGTTGCAGCAGCCCTGCGATATTAAAAAATACCACGATGGAATGTCCGGTGCTTTCAGGTGGTATCTCAGCCGTAAACAACGGGTGAGTATTTTAAATAAAACCACGGGGGATGTACTGGTGATGCTGGCCGGCAGCAACCTGTCCAAAGAGATCATTTCCACTGCGGCTACCGCTTTGCGCTGTGGTGATGCCGTTAAATTTGCCAAGTACCTGCCTGCAGTTTCGGAAAGTGAAGATTGCATGAACAAAATAAAAGAAGTGATCAACTATATACATTCACCCAAAAATCCAAAGGCCTAAACTTTTAAACGAACCCATTATTTTGCTGTTTAACTATTTCAACGATATTACTTTTAGTCAACCCTGGTTTTTTGCACTTTTTGTACTGGTGCCTGTGTTACTGTTCTGGTATCTGTTTAAAAACAATACGCAGCAGGGAACTATTATGGTGTCAGATGCAGCAGCAAGGGGATTGTCTTCGTGGAAAACTTCCCTGCGTCATTTGCCTTTTGTAATGCGCCTGCTGGCATTGAGCTGCATGATTGTGGCGCTGGCAAGGCCGCAAACAAAAAATGAATTGCAACATGCCGATGGCGAAGGGGTGGATATTGTACTGTGTATTGATGTTAGTGGCAGTATGACGGCCCAGGATTTTCAACCCAACAGGCTGGAAGCGGCCAAAGCAGTGGCTGCCGATTTTGTAAACAGGAGGGCCACAGACAGGATTGGGGTAGTGATATTTGCCGGAGAAAGTTTTACACAATGCCCCATTACCACCGACCACAATGTGTTGGTGGCCGCCATTGATAATATACACAATGGTTTGCTGGAAGATGGTACCGCCATTGGAAGCGGGCTGGGCACCAGTGTAGACAGGCTGCGCACCAGTAAATCAAAATCGAAGATCATTATTTTATTGACCGATGGAGAAAATAATGGCGGATTGATAGACCCTAAAACCGCCAAAGAGATTGCAAAAACCTTCGGTATAAAAGTGTATACCATTGGTGTGGGTACCGACGGGTATGCGCCACAGCCGGTGAACACTCCATTGGGTGTACAAATGCAAAGTACCAAGGTAACTATTGACGAAAAATTATTAAAAGAAATCGCTTCCGAAACCGGCGGAAAATACTTCAGGGCTAAGGACAATGACGGGCTGTTAAAAATTTATACCGAGATAGACAATTTAGAAAAGTCCAAAGTAGAAATCTCCACGCTGTCGCGGTATACCGAAAAGTTTTTTCCTTTTGTAATGGCAGCCCTGGCCTTTTTACTGCTGGAAGTGCTGTTTCGCTATACCGTGTTCCGTAAATTCCCTTAATACGCACAATTAGTGTAAATCCTGTTCTTAATTCAGTTTAATTAGTGAAATTTGTATTTCATGAGAGCAACCGTTTATAAAAGCACCGGCAGCTGGTACATAGTAAAAGATACAGCCGGCAATACTTATAATGCCCGTATACTGGGTAAATTTAAAATAGACGGATTAACCAGTACCAACCCTATTGCGGTAGGCGATGAAGTGGAAGTGGAAATGGAGAATGAGCTGGAAAAAGGCGTTACTATTACCACCATCCACCCACGCAAAAATTACATCACCCGCACGTCACCGGCTAATAAATACCAGCATCATATCATTGCATCCAATTTAGATCAGTCGCTGTTATTTGCCACCTTAAAAGATCCTAAAACCTCCCAGGGATTTATTGACCGGTTTTTAATTTCTTCCGAATCTTTTCATATCCCCACCGTCATTATTTTTAACAAGGCAGACCTGTATAAAAAAAAGGAAGCCGATAAATTTGCCGAGTTGCAATCCATTTACGAAAACATTGGCTACACGGTAAAAAAGATCAGCGTGCAAACCAATGAGGGTGTGGAAGAAGTACGGGATTTATTAAAAGACAAAGTAACTTTACTGAGCGGGCACAGTGGCGTGGGCAAGTCTTCTTTTTTAAATAAGATATTTCCCGAGATGAAACTGAAAACGCAGGATGTAAGTGGCTGGAGCGGGAAGGGGTTGCATACCACCACTTTTGCCGAAATGTTTGATGTGCCTTTTGGAGGAAAGATCATTGATACACCGGGCATTCGCGAGCTGGGCCTGGTGGATATTCCCAAGCAGGAGCTGGCGCATTATTTCCCGGAGATGCGGGCTTTAATGAACAACTGCCAGTTCAATAACTGCATGCATACCGAAGAACCCAACTGTGCCATAAAAAAAGCAGTGAACGATAATGTAATATCCGCTGAACGGTATATCAGCTACCGTAATATATTAGACAGTATCGACGAAAAAAAATATTGATCAAATACCTGTAAAAAATGAAACTAAGAGCAATTGTATTATTGGCAGCTGTATTGTTTTTTTTAACTGCTGCAGCACAAACACCGGCGGCCAGTTCCACTAATGTGATCAGTACCATGCGCATGGGGCCTTTTAAACTAAATATGTATAAGGCCGATGTGGAGAAAATTACGGGCACCCAGTTAATTGCCACAGACCATGATGATTATTTAGATACGGTGAATGTGGCATACAGCAACAGTAATTATACACTGGTGTTTAACAGGGAGTATAATGAAAATGAGAAAGCACCGGTAAAAATGAAATTGTATTCGATCATTTCATCTAATACTGCACTTAAAACAAAAAGTGGTATTGGCCTGGGAAGTACCAAGGCACAAATATTGGCAGCTTACGATAAGTTTGATATCAATATTTATAACGACTACCAGTATAAAGAAAAGAAGAACGCAAAGGATAAAATTCAGTATATCACATTACAGGATTTTGATGCCGGCACACAAATTATGTTTACAACAGAAAACAGGGTGGTTACGCAAATGATTGTAAGTATTTACGAAGGGGAATAAACCGTATAATTCAACGGTAACGTAATAAAGGATCAGTAAGCTCTTTTTTCTAAATAATGGGCCACTTCCATTACCGCCTTACTGTCTTTTTTAATACTTTTTATTTGCTGTGGAAAAATGCTTACGCCATTAAAAATACTGTAGTGCAGGGTTAAAAAATTATCCTTGTATTTAAAATCCCAATCCAGTGTTTCTGCATCGTCTATCTGGTTAATGAATTTAACCTGTAATTCGTCTGCCAGGGTAGTGGCAATAGCGTAGAATTTAGAGATGCCGCAGTTATCATCAATAACAGCTTCGGTAGCACCATTGTCGGTGATCAGTTGGTAGCACATAGATATAGGTTTTAGTTTTCTGTTTAGGATAATAAGATCAATATACCACTATTGCGGTATTACAACGGGCTATTCTCCCACACTTTTCTTGCCACCCCGGTACTTTGCTTTTTTTACTTTTTCACCAGCAACTATCTTTTCGGCACCTACATTTCGGCCATCACTGGGGCAACCATATTTATCTTTCTTACGGAAGATATTGGTTACAAAACATCCGCTCAGTAAGAATGATGCTACAAACAGGGATAGTATTGCCTTTTTCATTTTTTAAAGATATGTTTTTCTTTGCTTTTGAGGTATGCCATGTCAGGTAATGACAGTGTTCACCACCCAGATTAGTAACAAAATAACTTACCAATAGCGTAATTCGGTTTAATATTTCGGTATCTGCACGCCACGCATTTTGTTCGCATTGTCTATCCACACAAGTTTTGTGCTTGTTAAAGATATCATATCCACGGAATTTGAAAACCCTCCGCCTGTTGTACTTAATGTAGTAGAGTCATTGTTCATTGTCCACATATCTGGCCCTTGTCTTAACGCACCGGTAGTAAGAATTTCATTAAAAGTGCCATCTATATAAAACTTCACCCTGTCTTTTGACCAATCTTGAGAATTGGATGGTGAATTGCGGGCAAAAACAATCGCTTGTCCTGCGCTTCCCCAATTAGTATAAACACTGTCGTAAATCCAAACATTTGCAGTTAGTAATGCTAGTTTAGAACTCGGAGGCGCAGGTGTTGTAACTGGATCCTTTTCACAAGAAGATAAAAAAATAAGAAGTGAAAATATAAGCGCAATTTCCTTGATCGAGGACTTAACTGTCATGGTTTATTATTGTTTTTATTGTTTAATTTATTTATTTAAAACTTCTTGTGCGTCCTTGTTTTCTTTAAACCAGCCACTGTACATCACATAATTATTCGCTATCCTGTTGATCTCTCCGTGTATCAGTTCCTGGCTTACTTCTTTCACTTTCCTGGCAGGTACACCTGCGTAAATGGTGCCGGGTTCTATATTGGTATTTTCCAGCACTACCGCACCTGCGGCGATGATGCTGTGGCTGCCTACATGGCAATTATCCATTACAATGGCACCCATACCCACCAGCACATTATCTTCTATAACGCAGCCATGCACAATTGCATTGTGTCCGATGCTAACATTATTTCCGATGGTGGTGCCAAATTTCTGGTAAGTACAGTGTATAATGGCCCCGTCCTGCACATTTACCTTGTTGCCCATCTTAATAAAGTTAACGTCGCCGCGCAGTACCGCATTGAACCAAACACTGCACTCATCGCCCATGATCACCTCTCCCACAATGGTGGCATTGGGTGCTATAAAGCAATTGTTACCCATTTGGGGCATGATACCTTTAACCGGAAGAATTACCGGCTTGCCCCCAGTCCCTGAATGCGAATTATTATCTATCATAAATTTTAATTTTAAAATGCTTTATAATTGAAAGTACTTATGGTACGTTCTTGCTACACAAATATCCAACAATAATTACGAGATTTGCACCGATATGATTATTGAAGACAGCAACAATTTAAATTCTCCCTTCGGGGAGACTGGGGGCATGAATAACAGGAGTCTTTTTTTACAGCACCTGGGCCAAACCTCCGAAGCGCCGCTGGCCCTGGAAATTGTAAAAGCCGAAGGTGGTACCTTATTTGATGCTGATGGCAAGGAATATATTGACCTGATAGGTGGCATCAGTGTTTGCAATGTGGGGCACCGGCATCCCAAAGTGGTAGACGCCATTAAAAAACAACTGGATGCCTACATGCACATTATGGTGTATGGCGAGCTGGTGCAGAGTCCGCAGGTACAGTACGCCACTTTATTAACACAGCATTTACCTGCATCGCTCAATTCGGTTTTTTTTACGGCCAGCGGCAGTGAAGCTACAGAAGGTGCTATGAAACTGGCCAAGCGGTACAGCAACCGTACACAGATCATTTCTTTTAAAAACTCGTACCACGGCAGTACACAGGGCGCTTTAAGCATTATGGGCGATGAGTACTGGCGCAATGCTTTTCGGCCACTCCTGCCCGGTACCATGCAACTCCATTATAATTCCTTTGAGGATCTGGAAAATATCACCACGCAAACCGCCTGTGTAATTGCAGAAACGGTGCAGGCGGAAGCGGGCGTTTTGGTACCACAAAATCACTGGCTAAAAGCCCTGCGTGAAAAATGTACCACTACCGGAACATTGCTGGTGCTGGATGAAATACAATGTGGTTTTGGCCGCAACGGAAGCCTTTGGGCCTTTGAGCAGTTTGATGTGGTGCCCGATATTCTATTGCTGGGGAAAGCATTGGGCGGTGGTATGCCATTGGGCGCTTTTATAGCGGATAAAAAAATAATGGACAGTTTAGCGCACCACCCGGTATTGGGGCATATCAATACTTTTGGTGGCCACCCTGTTTGCTGCGCTGCAGGGCTGGCGGCGTTTAATGTATTACTGGAAGAAAAGTTAATTGACGGGGTAAAACAAAAAGAAGCCTTATTTGTAAAAGCCTTACAGCATCCCAAAATAAAAGCAGTACGCAGTTGCGGTTTAATGATAGCGGTGGAATTCGATAGTTTTGAAACCAACAAAAAAATAATTGATGCCGCTATTGAAAATGGCGTATTTACCGATTGGTTTTTATTTGCCTCTAACTGTTTACGTATAGTACCGCCTTTAACCATCAGTGATGCGGCCATTCATACTGCCTGCCAAACAATCATCAAATTGCTGTAGCCAGCGTTTATATACACCATGAAAAAATACAAGAACATTGCACTGCGGATGATAGCATTACTGGCAATAGTATACCTGGCCCTGCTGATTCCCGATGCCGGCAACAGCAACGCGGTGCAGGGCGGTAAAAAACCTTTCTTCTGGAACAGTGATGCTTTATGGCAACTGATGGAGCGGCAATACCAGCATGCCCGGCAATTGCCTGCTGCAACACTTGATTCCACCATAGTGCATTTAAAAATTACGGCGGCGCAGCAACTGCAGGCCATTCAACACCAGCCCCTTGCGGCAACCGACAGTAATTTTACATCTGTAAAAAACATCGTTTTCAACCTGGCCTCATTCATTGCTGCCAAACCTGCAGAAACTGTTTGGCTTACCAATTATTATGATAGTGTACGCAAGGCTGTTAAATGGCAGTCGCAGCAATGGGATATGAAAGACAGCACGGTAAAAAATTCGATGTATGCCACATTGTACGGCATGCGTGCTGCAGTGGAAGAAGTGCTGCTGCAAAATGGGCATATGCCATTTGCACCCGCTATGCTGGTACAGCAGGAACCTTCTGCCACGCCTTCCACCAGTATATTTGGCATTGAGGTGCACAGCGGCGATCTGCTGGTATCACGTGGCGGTGCAGAAGTGTCTGCATTAATATCCAGGGGCAACGATTACCCGGGCAACTTTAGCCATGTGGCGCTGATGTATGTGGAAGAAAAAACTAATACTCCTTATTTGATAGAAGCGCATATTGAAAAAGGGGTGGCCGTTTCATCGGCTGCGCAATATGTAAACGATAAAAAGCTGCGCTTTATGGTGTTGCGCCTGCGCAGTAACTTACCTGTTATGCAGCAAGATCCGATGTTGCCACAGAAGGCTGCCAAAGCTATGTACGAAGAAGGATTACGCAGGCATATCCCCTACGATTTTAAAATGAATTTTTTTGATTCCACCGCAATGTTTTGCTCTGAAGTGGCATCCTATGCATATCGAAAAAACGGGGTGCAGTTGTGGCAAAATATTTCCACCATCTCCTCTGCAGGAGTGGTGAACTGGCTGCACGATTTTGGGGTGGAAAATTTTGTTACCCAAATGCCTTCAGATCTGGAATACGATCCGCAACTGGCGGTGGTGGCAGAATGGCGTGATCCGGAAACTTTATATAAAGATCATATTGACAATGCTGTGATGGATGCCCTGCTGGAAAAGGCCAATGGCGGCACCAGCATTGATTACAATATTTGGCAGCTGCCATTTGTAAGAGTGGTAAAAGCATGGTGCTGGATAAAGAACCAATTCGGCAAACCCGGTATCATTCCCGAAGGCATGAGCGCCACCAGGGCATTAAAAAATCAACGCTTTGTAGCTATGCATACAGCCGTTAAAAATAGCACTACCAAAATGGCCGATGATTTTATTAAACAAAATGGCTACCGCCCGCCCTACTGGCAACTGGTTCAATTTGCCAATGCTGCAACCGGGCAGTTACAGTAAATGCTGCAGACCGCAGGGCATTTATTATTGTGCGGTCATCTGGTAAGTCTCTGTTTGCTGCATACTGCCCACATGGGCAATTCTTTTATACATTATTTTATTACTCCACCCGCTGTTTATAGAATAGTGGTATTCACTAATGTCACTGATATTCATGTCGCGGATATCTTTATTTATTTTGGCGGCATCCAGGTTAGGGTTACCCGATAATTTTTTCAGCATCACTGCAATGATGGGCCCGGCTTTTCCTTTATCTATTTGCTGGGTAATATTCACCGAGCACAGGTCTGCTTTTTCATCGGCAGCAGTAAGCTTTAGTACTATTGTTGCGGGAAAGGGTTCGCCCCCGGTAATATTGGGTAAAGCAGTGGTTACCACTGTGCCATTGGTGCTGTACTCCACTCCATAGGGAGAATGAAACACCTGCACTTCTTTGATCAATACAGCTTCTATATTTTCCTTAGTTTGAAAAATGGCCTTTACCTGGTTTAACGCAGCCACAAATTCCTTATTGCCCGACTGGGTTTTTAATGCGGCCTCATAATTTTTAAATGCCACATCCCTTACTTCCTGCCAGTTGAGTAATTCGGCAAACATCCCCACTTCATCGGTGGTGTAAACAAATTTCAGCCCATCCATAATTTTATTCAAACTGCTCAAGGTGTTTTCTACGGCACCGGCCACCGAAAAGTTTTTATAGGTCCATTCCATGGTAAAACCACTGGCAGATGAATCCTTTACTTTTATATGGGCCTCGTAACTGGCTTCCGTTTTAATTACCTGGTTATTGGCTCCAATCTTTTCTTTACTGTGTTTAATCAGGTATACTTTCTTGTCATTATTTTTCCAGAAAGCAATACAGGTTGCTGAAGTATCTGTAAGCCTGTTTTGTGCAGCCAGCTGAACAGTACTGCCGGCCAGTAAAACCAGCATACAATAACGAAGGGTGATTTTCATTTCTGATTAATTTAGTGCAACTAAAATAATAATAAATTGGATAAAAGAGTATGATCCTGCCCTTTTATCCGGGATGATAAATGCGCTCTGCATTTGTATACACCGTGTGCTTATCCAGCGTCATCTTTTTTGTTTGCTGATGCAAATACATTTCCACCTGGTCATCAAAATGTTTATTACCCGGTTTTGCACTGGCGCCATACATGTTTATTGTTTCAATAACCGGCAGCCCCTCTTTGGGAAACTGTACAAACATAATAAGCCCGTCGCCACCAATAGATTTTAACCTGCCATTCTTATACGGAGCGGTCCATTGCGGTGCAAGCAGATCAGGGAATCCGCCCAACGGCCATTCTTTATTGCCCCGTACTAATTTTTGCAGGTCGCCCAGTGTAATGTCTGTGGTGCCAAAATATTTTTCTAAATAAGTTTTAATATGGTCATAAGTAGCCAATACTTCTGCGGTGGTGGCCTGCCTGCCAGCGTTGCCATGCAGTATTGCTTTCAGGTGTTCATAAGCGAGTAAAAAAACGGCAGCGCCTTTGCTTTCGGCCACCCCGCTTTTGTTCCAGTTTTTTAAGATGGTAATCAAAGATGCATAGGCGGGATATGCTGCTTCATTTAGTAAGAACATGGTATCAACCTGGTATTGGTAGTGCAAATTATCCGGCAGTTGTTTGTCGAATTTGATTTGTTTGAATTGCGCCATGCTGATCTTTTCATTTACAGGGAATAAATTTCTGAAACGTATGCTGCGGTTATTATTGTATTGCTCCCAGCCATCCGTATTTGCAAAACGAAACGGGCTTAAATTATCAGCCATGCCGCTTGCAAAAAAAGAAGAATGATTGGTATTGAATAAAAAACCACTGGCCGGGTTCACGTATTGCGGTAATGCTGTAATGCTTCTGAAATTTGTCCATAAGGTTTTAGAAGTATTGCCGGGTATGGTTCTTTTCCAGTCGTACCCAGGTACTTCATTTCTTACAGGTACTAATCCATTGTTGATGTAAAAAATAGTATCGTGCTTATCGGCATACATAATATTGAACATGCTCAGCTCCTGTTGGCTTATTGCAGCATAGAACTCTGTAAAATTTTTTGCCTTATCCATATGGTACCACTGCTCTAATGCGCCAATACGCATACTGGCACCCAGCCTGATGGAAAAAAATCCCTGTTTGTTTTTCATGGTGGCGCCATATTTACTCCAGTATGCTTTTCGTTTAATGGTAACAGGGATGCCTTTTATTTTTAGTTTAACCGTCTTTACTTCCAGGTTCAGCCATTCTCCGTCGAATTTATATTGCAATGGATTGCCGGGGTTCATTTCCAATTGATATTCATCCATACGGTCAACATAATTTACCGTATGTGCCCAGCCCAGGTGTTCATTTACCCCATGTAAAATACAGGGGCCGCCTGCCAGTAAACCACCTGTAATATTCAATCCTTCTTCGCTGCATAAGTGCGCTTCGTAAAAAGCCTGCGACCCGGTATTGGGCTGGTGTGCATTGATGAGTAAAAAGGCATCGCCGGTAGTGGTTTTAGCACCATGCACTGCGGCAGAGTTACTGCCCTTTTTATTCAACTCGGGCAGTTCCCATTCTTTATTGCCAAAGATGCGTTGCAGGGCGCCATCGGCACCATTAAAAATAGTAAGCGCCAGCACCGACGAAGCGATGTAATCTTTTACGGTTACCGGAAATAATTTTTTATGCAATACTTCCCGGGGATGTTGTGCGGCGTAATCATTCAAAGCCTGTACATACCCATTGATGAGCTGTAAAAATTCAGGTGATAATGTATTCCATTTTTCTTCGGTGATCTCGCGGCAGCGGAATAAAGCAAATACATAATCGCCTGCAGCGCCCTGTTTGCCCAGCACTTTACCCATCAAACCCTTTACTGGCAATAATACCTGCTGCATGCTTTCAAAATCATCTTCCGCTTCTGCCCATGCCAGGCCGTAAGAAACTTCTGCATCTGTTTTGGCAAAAATATGCGGCACACCAAAACTGTCTCTTACAATATCTATCTTAAGCGGATCTATTTTAATCTGGGCAAAAAGGGTACATGAAAAAAAACAACAGAAAAGGAATACATAAAAATGCTTCATGGTAATAAGAAGAAGGTTTAGTTTAGTAAAACGGTATTTTAAATGAATGGTCAGCAGCAGGTATATTGACTGCTTCATGTTCATCCTTAAATATAAGCGAAAAATTGAGCAAGTTTTGGGTTTTAAGGATTTTAAAAACAAAATACTTTTACATAAACCAAATAGCATGAGCGAACAGGAAGAGGTCAACTACAGCAGGATTGCCGAAGCAATCGAATATATACATACACATTTTAAAGACCAGCCCGGCCTGGATGAAGTGGCAGCCAATGTACACCTGAGCCCTTTTCATTTTCAGCGGTTATTCAGCAACTGGGCGGGAGTGAGCCCGAAAAAATTTCTGCAATATATCAGTGTGCAGCATGCGAAAAATATATTGAAGAATCAGCAGGCTACATTATTTGACGCGGCTTTTGAAACAGGGCTTTCAGGAACCGGCAGGTTGCACGATCTTTTTATCAAGATAGAAGGCATGACACCCGGCGAATTTAAAAACGGAGGAGAAGAACTGCACATCAATTACAGTTATGCCCAAACACCTTTTGGAAATATACTGGTGGCATCCACTGCTAAGGGCATTTGCCATATGGCATTTGCGGATGATGCACAGGAGGCTTTGGCCAGGCTGCAACTGCTTTTCCCCAACGCTCATTTTAAACAGGTGCTCGATGTCTTGCAACAAAATGCACTGCATGTTTTTACGCAGGACTGGAGCAAACTGCATCAGATAAAACTGCATGTAAAAGGCACCGGTTTTCAGCTGAAGGTTTGGGAAACACTACTCAAGATTCCGATGGGGCAATTAGCTACCTATGGTAATATAGCTGCAGCAATAAAAAATCCCAAAGCATCACGGGCGGCAGGCACGGCTATTGGCAGTAACCCCGTGGCATTTTTAATTCCCTGCCACAGGGCAATACAATCTACCGGAACATTTGGCGGCTACATGTGGGGACCAACAAGAAAGACGGCCATCATTGGTTGGGAAGCCGCAAAAACGCAATTGTAATTCCGCAAGAATTGGGTTGTATTTTTTTTTGCTATCGTACAATTTTGTATCAACAAAAACTTCAGTAATGAAAACATTTATTTTGATCCATGGTTCATGGCATAGCGCCTGGAACTGGCATAAGGTAATGCCCCTTTTAGAAAAACAGGGACATAAAGCCATTGCCATTGATCTTCCGGGTATGGGAAGAGACAAAACCCCTATTGCCGAAGTAAGAATGCATTCAACAGTACAAAAGATCTGCGATCTTATTGACAGCATCGATGGCAAAGTAATTTTAGTGGGACACAGTAAGAATGGCATTATGATATCGCAGGCAGCAGAATACCGACCCGGTAAAATTGAAAAACTAATTTACCTGGCGGCCTACCTTATCCCCAATGGTAAAACACAAAGGGAATATTCAGTGATAGATACCGAAGGAGTATTAAAACCATTTGTTACCCGTTATGAAGAAATTAATGCTACTGCATTACAGTCCGAAATTTATAAGGAAGGCTTGTACCACGATTGCGATGATACCATTGTGGAACTGGCAAAAGTTTTACTCAGCCATGAGCCTGTAGAATCTGGTGCTGCCACATTACAACTCTCAGATGAAAATTACGGCAGCGTACCAAGATTTTATATTGAATGCACAGAAGATAAGGCCGTAACGCCTTTTATCCAGCAAAAAATGTATACGGAAATGCCCTGTAAAAAAATATACCATATGCAAACCAGTCACTCACCCTTTTTTAGCCGGCCGCAACAATTAGTGGATATTCTTTGCGAAATTGCAGCAACGCATGAATAATAAATAAAAAAAAGAATAATGAACCTGTTTTCCGGCTTAGCTGACCCTGCTGTTAACCTGCTGCCCAACGATGGTATTGTGAATTATTATGGCCCGGTAATGGACCATCCTGAAGCACAACGGTATTATGATGTGTTATTAAAAAGCATCGATTGGAAAAATGATGAAGCCATCATTTTTAATAAGCATATCATCACCAAACGTAAGGCCGCCTGGTATGGCGACAGTAATTATGCTTATACGTATTCCAACACCACCAAATTCGCTTTGCCATGGACTAAGGAATTACTGGAACTAAAACTGCTTTCAGAAAAACTCACACAGGCTACATATAATTCCTGCCTACTGAATTTATACCACAGTGGGGATGAAGGCATGGCCTGGCACAGCGATGATGAAAAAACGCTGGCAAAGAACGGGGCCATTGCCTCATTAAGTTTTGGTGCCGAACGTACATTTTCTTTCAAACACAAACAAACCAAAGAAACCGTATCGCTGATATTAGAGCATGGCAGTTTACTGGTGATGAAAGGCGCTACCCAAACCAACTGGTTACACCGGCTGCCACCCACAAAAAAAATACATCAGCCCAGGATCAACCTCACTTTCAGAACGATTGTATTGTAATGAAAGCATAAGACCCAAAACTATTTTTAAAATAATTTGCATTTCTGCCTACCAATCATTTACTTTGTATTTCAAAGTGCTTTTTTTATGAACAGTCCACAACAGTCATTAGAAGACCTGCAACACATAAAAAAAATGATGGAACGCAGCAGCCGTTTCATCAGTCTCAGCGGTTTAAGTGGTATTGCTGCTGGTATATGTGCGTTGGCGGGGGCATGGTTTGCCAGCCAGAAAATTAACTGCTGGGTAAAAGGAGATTGCCAGCTGAGCCACCTGATAGACGGTGGGGGGCGGGAGCTGATGAACGAATTGTTCTGGATTGCCACCATCACTTTTGTGGCTGCATTTGCACTGGCATTTTTGTTTACGTTTTTAAGGAGCCAGAAAACGGGTATTCCCATGTGGGGCGGTACCACGGTACGTTTGTTATGGAACACTGCTGTACCTTTAATGGCAGGAGCCATTTTTTTATTCAGGATGCTGCAGGTAGGTCAATACGATCTGATAGCACCCGGCTGTTTGATCTTTTACGGATTGGCTTTAATTAACGGCAGTAAATACACCCTTGGCGAAATAAAATATTTAGGTTACGGCATTTTGTTACTGGGTATCATTAATTCGTGGTATGTAGGGTATGGCCTGCAGTTTTGGGCCATGGGCTTTGGTGTACTGCATATTATTTACGGTGTGGTGATGTGGTACAAATACGAGCGAAAAGCCAAAGGCTAAAAACATAATGCATACAGCTTGGGCTTTTGCATTTAAAAGTTATAAGTGTAACATGAATTTAATAGAGAACTTAAATAAAATTTTCGACAGCCGCATACGCCTGGGTATTATGAGCGCCCTGATGGTGAATGATGCAGTAAATTTTAATGATCTGAAAGAATTGCTGAGTATTACCGACGGTAACCTGGCAAGTCATTTAAAAACACTGGAAGAAAGCGGTTACGTTAAAATTGAAAAAGGATTTATCGGTCGTAAAACCAATACTACTTACTCGGTTACAAAAGCGGGGGAAAAAGCTTTTAAGACACATTTAACAGCATTGGAAAAAATGATCGGGACCATAAAATAATTTTTTTTGTACTTTTACTTTGAAATGCAAAGTGCTTTGAAATGAATAAACAGTTAAAGACATGCATCAGTTTCCTGGGCATATGGGTGATTGCCTCCCTGCTCAATGGCCTGTTAAGCGGAGCCTGCATTATTATTATCAGCAGCAAAATGTTTACAGAGGGTGTTAGTGTTATTGGTCTGGCATTGATTTGCTCCTTTTTATTCAGTGCGCCATTGGTGGGGGTGGTTTGGCTGGTGGCATTCATTGCCATTTCATCGGGACGAAGAGGAGATACCCTTTTTCAAACCATACTTGCTGCTGCATTGATACTGGGAGTTATTGGGGCTGTTTTTTCCATACTGATATTAAAGAATGAGTTTAATGGAGCAGGTTATGCGGTGGGTGCCTGTATCATTGCTTCGGCACTGGCGGCACCATTATTTTTCAGGAAAGCAATAAAATCAAATGACTAACATGTACACTTTATTTGCAAAGATTCGTTCAGCAGTGTTGGTGTTTCTTACCCACCATATGGCACTGCCGGTATTACGCTTGATACGAAAGCCCAAAAAATTCCCTTACAGTATGCAACAGCTGCATCAAATGCCCGGGGGCACATTGGGTAAGGATCTTGCGAATTTTTTAGCACAAAGGAAATTGAAACTGCTGCCGCACTATGCCAAGCATGATATCAAGCATGTTTTATTGCAGTACGATACTACTGATGACGGAGAAGTGTGCCTGCAGTGCTTTATGCTGGGCAACCACCACCTGTCTTTTCCGGTTGCTGCTACTGTTGCTTATGGATTTGTAACTATGCCGGAGCATTGGAAAAAATTCATGCAGGCATACCGGCGGGGTAAAAAAAGTACACGTATTCACCACTGGAACTGGTTTGAAATATTGCCTGAGGCCACTACATCCCTGATATTAAAAATAAATGACCATGCAAACTTTGCAGCATAGATTTTTGGCATACTGCTATTGTATAGAATTATATTTTATTCAACTGATAAAAAATAAAAAAAAATGAAAGCGGCTACACTTAAAATGAGCTTGGTTACAGCGGGTGCTGTATTGTTCAATATAATTTTCTGGCAGGAGAAAATGGCAATCAACGTACTGCTGTTTGATGTTTTTGTATTGGCCTCCGTTTTTTATTTGTACCCTGCTGCTTTTACCAAACCGGCAATGAAGTGGTTGGTGCTGGCCCATGTGGTGGCATTGGCTATGGTAATCATTCATAATACCCTGCTGAGTAAACTGGCATTCAGTGTTACGTTATTGCTGGTGGTGGTATTTACCCAATACCTTCATCGCTCTGTTTGGTATGCGGCGGCATCTGCATTGGGCAATTATGTACTGCTGGTAGTTTCTTTTATTGAAAACCTGCAGCAGGTTAAGGTGGGCAGGGGCCAGTCACGGGGCATCAGGAAGGCCATGCGCTTTCTTATTATTCCTTTACTGATTGCTACTGTCTTCTTTTTATTGTACTCTTTCTCCAATGCTGTTTTTCAGGATGTGGTGAAAGATATGAGTACTGCAGTGGGTAATTTTCTGTTTAAATTTTTTGATTGGTTCAGCTGGAACCGCTTTGGGTTTTTATTGCTGGGATTATTTGTTACGGGGGGCTTACTGATGAAAAGCAGCATCAGTCATTTTTCTGAAAAAGATTATTCACAGCACAATGACCTGTGGCGTAAAAAAAATAATGCCCGTCGCTGGAAAGAGTCTGCCGGGTACGATTTGTTGCGCCTGTTCATCGGCCGCCTTGCCAATGGCATGATGGCGCTGCGCAACGAAAATACAGTAGGTATCATCAGCCTGGTACTGCTGAATATACTATTATTGTTTATCAATGCCATTGATGTGGTGTATGTATGGTTTGGATTTACTTACACACCCAATCTTAACCTGAAAGACTATGTGCATGAAGGTGCCGGTATGCTCATTTTTTCTATCGTACTGGCCATGGTGGTGCTGTTATTCTTCTTTCGCGGCAATCTCAATTTTTACAAAAAAAATAAGTGGTTGCGCTATGGCGCCTATGGCTGGATATTGCAGAATGCCATCCTGGTGGTATCAGTTTTACTGAGAGATTATTATTACATACAGCACATGGGGCTTGCATATAAGCGAATTGGCGTGCTGGTATTTTTATCCATGGTGTTGATGGGATTGTTTACTGTGTTTATGAAGATCCACCAAAAGAAAACAGCTTACTATTTATTGAGGGTGAATGGCTGGTTTGCCATTGTGTTACTGGTGGCCGCATCCTGTATACACTGGGATGAAACAATTGCACGTTATAACCTGGCGCATAAACAAACCATTCCTGTGGATGTACCTTTTTTGTTGACGCTGAGCAACAAAACGCTGCCGCTGCTGGCTCAAAATTCCGATGTGCTGGATGCCAGCCAGGAGCTGATAACTGGTCAGGATGCCAATGGGTACTGGCAGCCGCAAACTGCTAAAGTATTATTCAGGGCAAGGATCCAGGCCTTTATGCAGGAACAACAACACTACTCCTGGCTGTCGTGGAACAGCGCTGATGCTTATGTAAAACAACAGCTTCAAAAAAGCAATCTCATTGCTTTGCTAAAAGAGCAATAAATATCAACACGCATTTTAAACCAGTAAATGAACATGAAAATAGTACAATCCTTTTCCTATGCCATTAAGGGCATAAAAAACTGTTTTATTTCTGAAACTAATTTTAAAATTCATACTGCATTTGCAGTGGTGGCCTTGCTGTTGGCTGTAGTCTTTGGTGTTACATTACAACAATGGATGGTGATATTGTTTTTTGTGGGGTTGGTAATGGCTATGGAGATGATGAATACTGCCATTGAGGTATTATGTGATGTGCTGCACCCGGGTATACATCCGGGTATTAAAAAAGTAAAGGACATCGCTGCAGGTGCAGTGTTGATTGCTGCATGCTGCAGCCTGGTGGCCGGCACCGCTATTTTTTTACCGGCAATGGTACAATGGATGAAAAATATATAACATGAAACAATCCGGCTCATTTCAAAAAATACTGGGGGCATTTTTTGCCTTCATCTGCATCCTCATTGCAGTACGCTGCCTGCTGTGGGGTGAGCGGCGTTTTATTTTCCTGGTATGGAATTTATTTCTTGCCTGGCTGCCTTTTGTAATCAGTAAACAGTTTAACACTATGCACCGGCAAGCTGTATGGAAGCAGGGTATATTGTTTTTTACCTGGCTTATTTTTTGGCCCAATGCACTGTATGTGGTTACCGATCTGGTGCATTTGAACAGCCATTCGGCTGTTCCCAAATGGTACGATGCCCTGTTGTTATTTTCAGCTGCCGTGCTCAGCCTGCTCATGGGCTTTATCTCTTTACTGCGGGCCGAAGTTTTTTTGCAGCGCCGGTTTGGTAACAGGGTGGTGCGCCTGCTGCTGCCGGTTATACTGGTACTGGGTTCTTTTGGAGTTTACCTGGGCCGTTTTTTAAGGTGGAACAGCTGGGATGTTGTAAGTAATCCCCTGCAGCTTTGCATTGCAGTTGCCCGGCGGTTTGTTTTTCCTGTGCGGTACCTGCATACCTGGACTATTACCCTGCTGTTTGCCATCCTTTTTTATTTACTGTACCAGGTGTTAAAAAAAATGCCTGGCTATTTACGCCAGGCAACATAGTATCATCATTCAGCGGGTATTAAAAATCAAGCCCCATGGCAAAATACAGGATGGGTTTGTTCCTGAAAAAACCATTCATCGGCCAGCCTGCATCCAGTTTTAAAAAGTATCCCAGCAAAGTACTTCTTAAGCCAAAACCATAGCCGCCTGCAAAAGGTCCCACACCACCTGCTTTTACTTTTACCTGCACAGGGCCAGTACCATAAATTACATTGGGCCTCGACAGTTTATTGTATGCGCCATTCCATGCAGTACCCAGATCAATGAATTGAGTCAGTTGCAAATTGCGCAAAAATGCATTGTTGATAGGGCGTTTTAATAATGTGCTGAATACCGGCAGGCGAAACTCACTGTTCATTACAACGGTGTTATTGCCATTGGCAACATTTTGTATAAAGCCTCTCATATTAACAGCCAGGCTTTGAAATGCATAATCCTGGTCCAGTGAAGGCTTATTGCTGGTATTATAATATCGTTCTTTTACCAGGTCGCCGGTTACAGGATCAAATTTTTGATTTTGCCCCAGCATCAGCCATCCATCCACACCCCCTAAATAATAAATGATCTTTTGGTTACCAAAACTAAAATCGCCTGCAGCTCTTCCTGCCCAGATGAAGTTTTGAAAAATTGGGTAATAATAGCGGTAATCAAAACCAACATTGTAAGTATTGGGGCCATCTGCGGTTTGCACTTTATTAGCCTGGCGGTTCCAGTCTAAATAAATTTTATACCGCATGCCGTTCCATATATTCATGGTGGGATTCAGGGTATTGTCATACACAAATTCCAGGTGGGTAATGGAGTATACGGTTTTATTATCTTCTGCAGTTAATGACAGCGGATCTACTGCCGACAGTACGTCTTTATCTGAACGTAAACCTGTACTTAAGCGGATACTTTTATGAACATCAAAAGGCCAGCTGATATTGGCCTGGTATAAATTGGTGAACTGCCTGCCCGGGTAAATACCCACATTGGTGCCATAGTTCAACTGCTGCGAGTTACGGTAATACGAAACACCCCAGTCCAGTCTTCTTTTCAGGTTCTGATAATTTACGTACCACTCATTGTCTTTTAAATTAGTGGAGATTTTATAGGCACCGGTAATCTTTACATCTTCCATCAGTTCAGAAGAACCGATGCGGATCAATCCATTCAGCGGCGTAGAGGAATTTAAACGGATAGGACCCGACTGTTCGGCACCACCATAGGTTTGATAGCGGTTGATCAGTACCGAGTTGTTAAAGCCGCCTGCTGCATTTTCAACATAAAACTTAGGGGGTTTATAAGCATAGTGCTTGATAGAGGCAAGTACAGATGCATCATTGCCGTTTTCATTACTGCTGCCTGCTGTTTTATCTGTGGCAGGATTGTCTTTTTTCTCATTGGCAAATTCACTTTGAAAAAAATCATCCTGCTTTTTGGCCGTATCTGCCGGGGAAGTGCCGGGTAATGCCAATTTTTCGGCGCTGGCTACTTTGTACTCCGACATTTTCTTTTTCATATATTCCGTGGGCTGTGCCGTAACGTTACGGCGGCGCAGGGCATCTTCATTTATTTTAAGTTTATACAGCACTTTTTCATCACTCTGGCGGGTTACTTCACTTACCTGGTTATTGTCGCCGGCAATCCTGGTTTCATACAGGCGGCTTTCGTAGTTGGTAAGCGGAAAGGTGTAGGCAGAATCGGCCGATACAGCCACTACCGCTACAGAATCTACATCGGTTTTTTTATGTACCCGCAAAGCACTGTCTACCTCCTTTACAGAAGGGTTGCGTAAAATGTCGTTGGCTATCAGCACCAGCGTATCCAGTCCTTCGGCCTTTGTGGTAAAAAAGCCGGCGTACCTGTTTCCCACTCCATTTTCATCACTCACAAACGTAAAGTGATTTTGATTGTACTGCATGGGAGAACGGGCATTACCATATTTTAAGTGCGATAGCTGCGTAACCTGGTTCAGCTCCGGCTTATCACCAAAATTGGTGATCAAAAAAACATTGTAATGGTTGTCGCTGGGTAAAGAAGTATCACCCCCTTTTGTATAAGCCGTGGGGCGGTTACTCACAAATAAAATACCTGTTTTATTGGGAAAGGCGGCAAAAGAAGCATCCAGGTCATCGTACACATCGTTGGTGATCTGTTTTACTTTTTCTTTTTGCAGGTCGTAGGTAAAAATGTCCGTATGGCCATTTTTAACAGCGGTCAGTAATAAGGTATTGCTGTTATTAATATAACTGATATCCTGTACCAGGTCAAATTCTTTGGTGATGTCTAATTTGTATTGTTTTATCCTGGTTACAATATCGTACACAAATAAATTGATCTTGCCTTCAATGGTATACAGTACGGTAATCCGGGTACCTTTGGGGTCCCATGCCATCAGGGGATAGTTGGGATTGATCTCGTTTTTGTAAGATCGTACGCCGTATTTCAGCAGGGTTTTGTTTACATCTTCATCATTGTAAATAACACGTACAATACCTTTTTTGTATTGCATCACCACATAACTGCGGTTGCGTTTATTGGGGTTAACATTAAACCTGAAATAATCCAGTCTTTTGTTAATGTCAAAGCCTTCAATATAACTTCCTTTTGGGTAAGGTTTTCTTTTGGTAATATCGTTATAGTATTTGTCATCCTGGTACTGCATAAAATCTGCCAGTACTTCTTTAAATTTCTTTTTACATACCTGTACACAGGCTTTGTTTAAGTTTTTGTAAATACGGGCCAGGTACAGCAGGTAGGTTACATTTTCTTTTTTATACTTCTCCTCAATATAATACCAAAACCCATGGCCTGCAATTTCGGGGCGGGCAAACACAAAGCGGTTAAAGTTTTTATAGTCGCCGCTCAGGATCTCGCTTTTCAGTTCATCATCCAGGTCGGTACTCCAGTTCTCGGCAATATAGGATACATAACCGTCGGTTAACCATTTGGGCAGGTCAAGCAGGGCCTGGTTACCGGCTACCTCGCCCAAATCATCTCCAAATAAAATATTGTCGGTTAATATTTGTGCAATACCCTGGCGTACCTGGTGGCGCAGTTTGTAATGGTCCGCATCAAAATACACCACCATTTTATTGTTCACCAGTTTGGTGCTGCCGCTGGTATTCTGCCAGTCAAACCCCAGGCCGATGTTGCTTTGCACCATATCTGCATAACTGTTATACAAAACAATATTGGCCCGGCGCTGTAAACTGTACTCGGTGGCGGTTTCAATCTGCGGCAATTCTTTTTCGGCACTTTGCGCTATAAACTTGGCCAGCGCTTCGCCGCCCTGGTTGTAGTAAACATTAAAGTTTTTGGTTTGATAATATTCCCATTTGAATTTTTTATACTGCACCCGGTTTTTCCCAAACTCCACTGCATTTACCTGCGCCTGCAGGGCTGCGGGTAACATGCTGCATACAATTACTGCTGCGCAGATAAATTTTGTTATAAAACGGGCAGCGGAACCATGGCTCGGCATTGTTGTGTCACTCACTTCAGCTATTTGTTCTTTATTGGTCATTTCCTGCATGGTGGAATAGTTGTTTTTAATAAAAGTCATATTACTTTGCATAACCATCGTTTGTACATTAAAATTAGTTGTTTTAGGGTAATTTCAAACCATCAAAATAATCAGCCGGATGTTAAAAATAAAAACCTTTGTTTTCAGCCCCATACAGGAAAATACGTATTTACTGTACGATGAGTTTAACAATTGCGCCATTATCGACCCCGGCTGTTACTTTGATGCAGAAAAAGAGCAACTGGTGGGGTTCATTCAAAAGAACGGTTTGCAACCCAAAGCGCTGCTCAACACACATTGTCATTTAGACCACGTGTTTGGTAATAAGTATATCGCCGAAACCTTTGGTTTGGTTGCTCAAATTCATCAAAACGAACAGGTGGTGCTGGAATTTGCACCCACCAGCGGGTTAATGTGGAATCTTCCATTTGATAATTATACCGGTCCCCTCAAATTTTTAAAGGAAGGCGATACTGTAACCATTGGTAATGATCAATTGCTGGTAATAGAAGCGCCCGGCCATTCACCGGGGCATATTTGTTTTTACTGTGCGGCGCAGGGTTTTTTAATTGGCGGCGATGTGCTCTTTAACCGCAGCATTGGCCGTACCGATCTGCCGGGTGGTAATCACCAGCAGCTGATTAAAAGCATTAAAGAAAAACTATGGGTACTGCCCGGCGAAACGCTGGTGTACAGCGGCCACGGCCCGGTTACCAGCATTGCCGAAGAAAAAATTCACAATCCTTATTTAGTGTAAGGTATTCAGTTGGGCTGTATCGCCGGAAAGCCGGTGTTTGCGTTCGGTTATAAATTTTATCACTGCATGTTCAAGGTAATGGTGCAGGGGCAGTAAAATTGCGATCAGTACCACTTTTATGGCCAGTACCTTCCAGGGCTCGCCATGCGTGGCATGATGTATCCAGGTATCTGCCAGCAGAATGATAAACTCAAATAAAAAGATAAAGGAAATAAAGCCCAGGGCTCTTACCCATTTGAGTGGCACATTAAATAAACCCAGTGTAGCCAGCACCACAAACAGGGAAATAATACCCAGTATGATACCCATGTACTGCCAGTTGTGCCTGCGGTCGGTAGCTGCTGCTTCTTCTTTTTCTAGCCTTTCTTTTCGCTTATTCTCAGCATCTATTTCCACTGCCAGTATATCTTTGGCCTTGTTTTTTTCTTCTGCCTCCATTTTTGCTTTTCGAAATAAACTGTTATAAAAGAAAGCGTTTTTGTAATCGCCTTTTTTTTGATAACAGCTATCCAGCATTTCGTACAGGTCTTTATTACCCGAAGTATTTTTAAGACTGTCGTTGATTACGGCTGCCTTATCAAGGTAGCTGATGGCCTTTGAATAATTTGCTGAAGCGTATAAAAATTTTGCATACTGAAAATACGTGTTGGGCAGTGTGGCAACAGATGTATATTTTTCAAATAAAGGAATCGATTTTTCAAAATAATACCGTGCGGAATCATATTGTTTAAGGATGGAAAAAATCTGCCCCATTCCGTAATCGAGTTGATAACTTAAATTAACCCGGTTAAAAAGGGCTTTAATTTCCGGGTGTTCATTCAGGTATTGAATACTTTTTTCTGCTTCGGGGCTGCTTATCAGGTTATTCACCGTGCCTATTTGTCCCTGGATATTGTAGTCAGGCATTTTTAAGCTGTCGGCCAGCCGTATCTGCTCGGCAAACATATTTGCCGCAGCATCAAATTTTTTGGCCGCAGTGTAGTTAGAACCAATACTGAAAATCATGCCAAACATCTCGTCTTTTTTTCCGTTCTTTTTTGCATAAGCCAGCGACTTGTACTGGTAGTCTATTGCTTTATCATATTCTTCAATACTGGTATAAAAATATGCCAGGCTGTTATATACCGATATTTCAAGTTCATCTTTGTTTTTACCTTTCGATTTCTCTGCTATTGCCTGGGCACTAATATAGGTTTTAAAAGCGTCTAATTTTTCGCCTGCTGCAATCTGTGTATTTCCGTAACTTATTTTTGCAATTACAACCAGTGAGTCATTATCCGTTTCCAGCGCAATATTCAGGGCGGTTTCATTAAATTTCTTTGCTTCATTGTTATTTTGCAAATTTCTCTGTAACCTGGCCATTTGCATATTGCATAACACTTTTTCTTCCAGGCCTCCTGTTACCTGTTTACAGAGTTCCAGTGCTTCCTGCGTGTATGCCAGTGCTTTTGCCGAATATTCTTTCAATCCGCTCATTTGTGCATAAATGTATCCTGCAATACGCCTCGCTTTTATCATCATCTCCCTGTTACGGCTTTCCTCGGCAATAAAAATACCTTTGTTAAGTATATCCTGGCAGGCTTTGGGGTTCTCCATATTATATTCCACCGCCAGGTCTTTTACCAGGTCTAATTTTTGAGATACATCCTTTGTGGCGGCTAATTTATTTTCCAGTTTTTTTACTGCAGTATCATTTTGAGCATTACTTCTTAAACAAAAAAGCAACGAGAGCACAAGAAAGATTTTTTTCATACCTGATAAACTAAAATATTGCGGTGATTATTTTTTTTCCATGCATAATTCCACCAATACGCCATTGGTGCTTTTGGGATGTAGGAAACAAACCAGTTTATTATCTGCGCCTTCTTTTGGTGTGTGGTTCAGTAATACAAAACCTTCATTTTTTAAACGTTCCATTTCAGCATAAATATCCGCCACTTCAAATGCAATATGGTGCATGCCTTCGCCTTTTTTTTCTATAAATTTTGCAATAACACCATCGGGTTCTGTGCTTTCCAGTAATTCTATCTTGGTATCGCCCTGTTTAAAAAAAGCAGTCTGCACATTTTCACCGGCTACCAGTTCTGTTTTATAACATTTGGTGTGCAGTAATGTTTCAAATAGTGCAACAGCACTGGTCATATCCTTTACAGCAATGCCAATATGTTCTACTTTTATCATGCATGATTTTTTGTAAAAGTAGTTTTTTGTACTTATTTAAAAACAAGATTTTTGGTGAATGAGTAGGGCGCATTATTTGTATTGACTCCTTCAATAATTACCTGTACCATTGCACGGGCATTACCTGCAGGTAAACCGGTGTAAATTATTAGATCGGAGCCCGGCTGGTATTCGGGGTTCCAGAATAACGATTGCGGGCGCATTGCAGTTACAGGGGCCGTTCTTACCGGCAACTCCACCTGGTAGCCGTAAACAGCGGTTTTATTAAAGCTTTTTACTTTAGTATCCTGTGGGGTAAAACCATTTTTGGTATAGATCATCAAATCCCCGCCACCCCCCCCGCCAAAAAAACTGCCGTACTTGGTCTTTGTAGATGTAACCCTGGGCTTAAGTGCTACACTGTAATACCTCACCAATGCTACATCATTTACTGTTACATTGGCAAGCGAACTTAAATCTGATGCATCCATTTCCATATCGTTCAGGTATACACCAATACCCGACCCGTAATTGGTACTGATTTTGATATCACCTTTGCTGCTGATGTCAATGATCAGGCTTGCCATTCGGCCACGTAAAAACTGGAAAATAGTCATATTGTCTATCACCTGCGGATGTGCAATAAAATCAAACTCATTGCGCACAAAATTACTCTGGTTATGCTGGTCAGATATATTCTTTGCAGCATACACTTCTGAATCGGTTTTGGTTTTGGCAGATTGTACAATTACTTCCGTTAATGTTTTACTGTCTTTTTTTGGGTTGTCACTGGGGGTGCTATTATAAACAGCTTGCGGATGACCTGTGTTGGCACCTGCACAAATGAAATTAAGTGTTGGCAATTCTCTGCCAGATAATATAGTGGCGGGGCTCAGTTTGCAATCGAGCCGGATAGCAGTTTTGTTTTCAGGCTGATCGCCCAGCTGATAGTACACCATGGCAGAATCGTAAAACAGCAGGTTCTTAATTTTAAAGTCGCCCTGTTTATCGGTGGAGGTCATACAAAACTGCTTTTTTAAATTTTTATACTGCAGCAGGATGTTCAGTTTCCTGTATTTTAAAGGTTTGTTTTCATTGTCATAAGCCCTGCCGCTCAGGGTAAGAAAGGGGTGTTCATTTATAATAGTTCCGTTAACAGCGGGGGGCAGGGCTTTGCAGGTAATCAGCAGATCATTCATATTGATCTTAGTATCATTGCCGTTTTTTAGTACCGGCATACTGGTTTCGCTTACAAGGGCAGTACTGGTGTATGGGTGATTGCCTGCATTGGTATCTAGTATCACATTTACATAGCCCCTGCCATTGATATAGTTGGGTATTTCAGTTTCGGCTATCCGCTGGTTAATGGTATCAACTATTTTAATAAAATGAAGCTGGCCGGTATCCCGGCTGTTGTAAATGATCCTTTGGGCATATAATTTATTGTTGTTATCGGTGAGCCGGAAGGTGAGCCACCCTTCCGGAAAATCCGTGGATGGCAAAGATTCTTTTATCACACTCAGTGTGGGTTCAAATTTAATGTCTGCATTATACAAGGGCTGTTCCTGCGCAAGGATGGTTAATGTATAGGCAGGTGGTGTTTCATTGGGCGAAAGAGAGTACACCGTGTACGCTAACCTGCTGCCGGCAGCGCTTACCCCCAGGTTAATACCGTTGGAAGCAGCCAGCAGCAGCGGTTGTTGTACGCTATCCAGGGTTGTAGAAACTGCCAGGATTTGGTATTGCAGCTTCGGTTCGGCAGTAAATACAATTGTTGCATAGCCCATTGCATCTGTTTCAAAAGCCGTAAAATCGCTATAACTGGTGTTGATGATTTTGCCGGTGGCGGCAGTGCCATTACCATGCTCATCTGTACATCGTATCAGTAAGGTACTGGGGGCTTGTGCTATAAAAGAACCGCCTTCAAAAGCATATGAAAGCTGCAGTTTGATCCTGCCTTTTTGGGGGGTACCAGGCTGCTGCAGCCATATTTTTTTGGAGCCTTCCGCTGCAACGCGGTCGTTAAGCATGGTATAACAATACAGCAAATAAAAACCGGGTTCATTTGTTTCGGGCAGGGTTATGGAGCCCCAGCAAATACCTGTATTTACCGGCAGCATTTTTTTTACATGCAGGTTGCCTTTGCAATCCAGTAATTCAACAAAAGCGGTGGCGCCGTAATTTGCCGTAACCTCTGTAAGGATACCTTCAAAGCGTACCTTTTCTCCCGGCAGGTAACTGGCTTTATCCGTAGCAATGTAAAGAGGGGGGGTGTTTGCAAATGCGGTAGTATTCGCCACTAACAGCACCAGGCAGGTAAGCAGGGAAAAATAACTCTTTTTTTTATTCATGATGCAGCGGCTTTAAAAGGTGATGCAGGAAGGATGCACATAGTTAAATTTTTGCATAAGTTGGTGTTGGCAGGCTTTACGAAATTGGTAAATTCACATCATCACAGCAGCCATACCTCTAAAAATAGAACCTTTTACAGTAGATTTGCGTTATTAAGACAGCAACTAAACAGTTAGATTTTATGTTGAAATTACCTATTTATTTAGACAATAATGCCACCACGCCCATGGATCCCAGGGTGCTGGAAGCAATGACCCCATATTTTTTGCAGCATTTTGGTAATGCTGCCAGCCGCAATCACCCCTTTGGATGGCAGGCAGAAGAGGCGGTGGATTATGCACGCGAGCAGGTAGCCAAACTGATTGGTGCCGATCCTAAAGAGATCATTTTTACCAGTGGTGCCACCGAAGGTGATAACCTGGGTATTAAAGGAGTGTATGAAATGTATGCCAGCAAGGGTAATCACATCATTACCGCCACCACCGAACACAAAGCCGTACTGGATACCTGCAAGCACATAGAAAAATCGGGTGGAGAAGTTACCTATTTACAGGTTAAACCCGATGGCCTGATAGATTTGAAAGAACTGGAAGCTGCAATAAAACCCACTACCATTCTTATTGCCATCATGTATGCCAATAACGAAATTGGTACTGTGATGCCGATAAAAGAGATCAGCGCTATTGCACGCAAACACGGGGTGTTGTTGTTTACAGATGGTACACAGGCTGTGGGAAAGATACCGGTGGATGTAAATAAAGATGGCATCGATCTGATGGCTTTTACCGCACATAAAATGTATGGGCCAAAAGGAGTGGGTGCATTATATGTACGCCGTAAAAACCCAAGGGTAAAAGTAACTGCCCAGATGGATGGCGGTGGCCACGAAAGGGGAATGAGAAGCGGTACGTTAAATGTTCCGGGTATTGTAGGATTTGGTAAAGCCTGCGAATTATGTATGCTGGATATGGAAGCTGATACCAAACGCATTACAAAAATGCGTGACCACCTGGAAACTGAACTGATGAAACTGGAGGAAGCTTACGTAAATGGCAGCAGGGAACACCGGTTGCCGCATGTTACCAATATTTCTTTTAAGCATGTAGAAGGAGAAGGTTTGCTGATGGGCTTTAATAAAAATATTGCCTTAAGCAGCGGAAGTGCCTGCACTTCTGCCTCTTTAGAACCATCCTATGTATTAAAAGCATTAGGATTGGGAGATGATCTGGCACACAGTTCGCTGCGCTTTGGACTGAGCCGCTTTACTACTGAAGAAGAAATTGAATACACCATTAAAGCCATCAGCGAAACGGTACTGAAATTAAGAGAAATGAGTCCGCTGTGGGAAATGTATAAAGAAGGCATTGATTTGAGCACCATTGAGTGGGCAGCTCATTAATACAGGAATCAGTAAATGGTTTATAAAGTAACAGACAGACAATCTTTATAAACAACTATCGATATTATAAATTTTTAAATTTAAAATCATGGCATATTCAGAAAAAGTAATCGACCATTATCAGAATCCAAAAAATGTGGGTACGCTTGACAAAAGCAGTAAAAGTGTGGGTACCGGCCTGGTGGGAGCACCAGAATGTGGCGATGTAATGCGCCTGCAAATTGAAGTGGATGATGCTACAGGTATGATCACCGACGCCAAATTCAAAACTTTTGGCTGCGGCTCTGCCATCGCTTCTTCTTCACTGGCAACAGAATGGCTGAAAGGTAAATCGGTAGATGAAGCTTTAAAGATCGATAATATGGATATCGTGGAAGAACTCAATCTTCCACCTGTAAAAATCCACTGTTCCGTTCTGGCAGAAGATGCCATTAAAGCGGCCATTAATGACTACCGTGTTAAAAACGGTATGGAGGCCATTAAGTTTGAAGAAAGTGTAGTACACTAAAATATAATACCATGAGTGCAGTAGCAACGGAAAACTCCATTTTTGTAAGTGATAAGGCCAAGGCCAAAGTGGTGGCCCTGATGACTGATGCGGGGGTGGCAGAAGATCCCTCTTATTTTTTAAGGGTGGGTGTAGTGGGTGGTGGCTGCAGCGGGCTGAGCTACAAAATGGATTTTGATAATGAAGTAAAACCAATGGACCAGGTGTTTGAAGACAAAGGCGTAAAAATTGTTTGCGACCTCAAAAGTTTTTTATACCTGGTAAATACCGAACTGGATTTCAGCGACGGACTGAATGGCAAAGGTTTTTTCTTTAATAACCCCAATGCCAGCCGAAGTTGTGGTTGTGGCGAAAGTTTTGCAGTATAAAACTGTTCATTTCTATTAAATAAAATATGTAAGCCCTCTTTTTTAGAGGGCTTTTGCTTTCATAAGGGTAATGAAGTTATCGCTTTACAGGCGGTGGCGGTGGTGGTGGCAATTGCCCGTATTTGCTTTCAAAATAGGCGGGCTTGGCATTCCAAACACTCATCCTGATTTTTTGAACAAGTCCTTTCTTGTTCTTTAACACAACTATATTGCCCTCTTTGGTACCCAATACCGTAATAGCATATCCTTTTTCGTTTACAATTACAGGCGGGGTAAATTGTACTTTACCGGGTTTTGCAGGCGGCGGCGGAGCTTCTTGCAATTCTATTGACTGCGGTGCTGTAACTCCGGCTTTTTGAGTGCCCTGGGCCATGCCATCGCTGGCCAGCATACCCACCGCTAATACAATCATCAGTTTCTTCATAAATAACATTTGCTGTTAGATGCGGCATAGGGGAGAATCCATAAAAAAGCCCCACTTTAAGGTGGGGCTTTTCAGCAGTTGGTTTTGGGTAAACAACTTTGTTGTGATCTTATAGCAATAGTTTGCAGGCAGTAAAACTTAAAAAATATACCTTTTGCTAAAGACCTGTATACAGCAGCTGCAAGTTGTTAAACAGCTTATACGGTACATATGACAGGGTACAGTAACAATGTGCTGCATGCCGGGCAAAAAAATATTTTATTTTTTTTAACAGCATTTGAAAGGGGCCTCAGGAAGAGTAGTAGATATGAGTATTTAAATAAATATATCTGCATTTTATAACTGTAAATTAATTGGTTAAGTAGTAAATTGCAGCAATTTTAAAACTACATGTGGAGTATTTGTAAAAAAGAACTGCAACAATTTTTTAGTAACCTTACCGGGTACATTGCCATTATTTTATTCCTGTTGGTGAACGGCATCTTTTTGTTTGTATTAAAAGACGGCATTTTTGATTTTGGATATGCCACGCTGGACAAATTTTTTGAACTGGCACCCTGGATATTACTCTTTCTGGTACCCGCTATTTGTATGCGTACCCTTTCTGATGAATTTAAGGGTGGCACTTTTGAAATATTACAAACCCGGCCTTTGAGCAAATGGCAGATAGTAACAGGTAAATATATTGCCGTGCTGCTGGTATTGTTGTTTGTCATTCTTCCTACAGTGATATATGTGTTTACTATAAAAAGCCTGAGTGTTTCCGGCGGAATTGATAGTGGCGGTATTACCGGAAGTTATATTGGCCTGTTTTTTTTGGCAGCGGTGTTTGCGGCTGTAAGTATTTGCTGCAGCGGGTTCAGTAATAATGCTGTGGTGGCTTTTTTAATCAGCGTTTTTGCCTGTTTAATTTTGTTTTTCGGTTTTAGCGCACTAAGCAAGTTACCTTTTTTTACATCAGGTGCCGATTATTACATAGAAATGCTGGGCATCGATTTTCATTACCGCAGCATTAGCCGTGGTGTATTAGACAGCAGGGACCTGGTATATTTTTTAAGCATCATCTTTTTGTTTTTGTTGATCACCGTTAAAAACCTCCATAAAAAATAAATGAACCCGGTACAAAAAATATGGAAGAGTAAATTTTGGTTGTTGATAGTAGTGGCAGCACTGGTATTGGTGAACTGGCTGGCATCCCTGTATCATGCCCGCATAGACTTTACTAATGAAAAGCGCTTTACCTTATCTGCACCTACCAAAAAAGTACTGCAGCATTTGGAAGAACCGGTACAGGTAGATGTTTTTTTAAAAGGGGACTTTCCCAGCGGGTTTAAAAAACTGGCAATAAGCACCGAAGAGATATTGCATGAGTTTAAAGAAATTGCCGGCAATAAACTGACCTATAGTTTTATTAATCCAGGCGATGCAGTAGATGGTACAAATATAAAATGGGGCGATACCTTACTTGCATCCGGGTTAACGCCTATTAATGTAAAATCGCAGGTAAAAGCGGGGGAGCAGCAACAATTGGTATACCCTATTGCCCTGGTGAGGTATAAAAACAATGTATACCCGGTAGTATTATTTGAACAAAAGGGTATTGAAAGCAGAAAGAGTTTCCAGGAGGCTTCAGCCGATTTAAACAGTGCAGAAGCCATGATGGAATTTAAGTTTGCAGATGCCATCAATAAACTGGCGCAGCCCGAAAAACCTATGATTGCCTACTCTTCCGGGAATGGAGAGCCCGGGGATGCCCGTATTTACGATCTTGCCAATAATGTACTGCTGAGCGATTACAATCTTAAAACGATTGATATTAATAAGGCACCCGATATTCCTGATACGTTTAAACTGTTGATGATAGTAAAACCTTCAAAGGCTTTTACTCCCGAACAAAAATTAAAGATCGACCAGTTTGTTATGCGGGGTGGCAAGCTGCTCCTGTTCCAGGACCAACTGGAAGCCGAACTGGACAGTTTGAAAAGTATGAGCAACCAGGTAGTAGCCTACGACAGGAATTTGCAGCTGAACGATCTGTTATTCAAATACGGGGTAAGAGTAAATACCGACCTGGTGATGGACCTTCAGTGCGATTTTCTTCCTTTTGTAGTGAATGGCAGCGAGCAGATGGATTTTTTACACTGGAACTATTTTCCCCTGTTTGAATCTAAATCCAATCATCCTATCAATAAAAACCTGGGACTTGTTTCAGGAAAATTTGTTAACTCTATTGACACGGTGGAAGCTGATGGTATCAGTAAAACAGTGCTGCTCAGTTCTTCACCCAATTCAAGGCTGATGGCTACGCCGGCATTGATCAGTGGTACAGAAAATGTGAATGCAGCCGAAGATGATAAATTTAAGAAAGCCAATATACCAGTTGCTGTTTTACTAGAAGGGAAGTTTCAATCTTTATACACTAACCGCCTGTCGCAGGCCATGCAGGATTCGCTGACCGCATATGGCGCCAGTTTTCAGCAGCAGTGTTTGGCAAACAATAAAATCATTGTGGTGGCAGATGGAGACATGGTGCTGAACGGGGTAATGAAAAATGAACCGTTGCCAATGGGAATGAATCCTTACACATACGGCACACAATATCAATACCAGTTTGCCAATAAAGAATTCTTACAAAATTGTTTAGATTATCTCATCAACCCCTCGGGCTTATCCGAAGCAAAAGCAAAAGACTATACCCTGCGTTTGCTGGATACTAAAAAATTGAACGAACAAAAAACCACCTGGCAGCTGATCAATATTGCGGCACCTGTTTTGCTGATTTTTATTTTTGCAATTATTTATCAATGGCGCCGTAAAAGAAAATATACCAAATAACATATGGACAAGAACCTGTTAATATACATCGTTTTTAGCGTAGTGATTGTGGTGGCACTGGTACTGGACCTGGGCTTGCTCAGTAAAAAAAACCAGGTGATCAGTTTAAAAACGGCCCTGCTGCAAACTGTATTTTGGGTATTGCTGTCTTTTGCTTTTTGTGCTTTTATCTGGTACGAGAACGAAGGTGGTCATGGTAAGGAAGATGCTGTTTCATACATATCGGCTTATTTACTGGAATGGTCGCTTTCTATTGATAATATTTTTGTGTTCATTATTATATTCACTTTTTTTAAAGTGAAAGAAAATAATTATTCGCGTGTTTTATTACTGGGAATTTTAATGGCCATCGTTTTCAGGATATTGTTCATTGCAGTTGGCAGCGGACTGGTGGCCAGGTTTGGATGGATCATGTATATTTTTGGTGTGTTTTTATTATATACCGGTATTAAAATGTTTGCCAGTGGCGATGAGGAAGAATTTAATCCTGAAGAGAACTGGGCATTCCGCTTCATGCGTAAATACCTGCGCACCACTGATGAGGAACCGAATGGACGCTTTATCATTACCAAAAACAATACATCGTACTTCACCAAATTGTCGATGGTGGTCATCATGCTGGGTTTAATAGATATAGTATTTGCGGTGGATTCGATACCTGCCGTTTTTTCTATTATTCCCGATCCCAATAAAAAATTACTGATCTACTCTTCCAATATATTTGCGGTATTGGGTTTGCGGAGCCTGTTCTTCCTGCTTCGCGGCGCCGCCAGTAAATTTGATTACCTGCAGCAGGGTATAGCCATAGTACTGGTATTCATTGGTGTAAAAATGATGCTGCCATTACTGGCCTATGCCGGCGTAGATGCCCATTACCTGCATATGCCAGTGTGGGTATCACTGCTGGTAATTGTGGTATGTATTACAGGGTCAATTTTGTATTCTATCTATCATAAGCGAAAAGGTGCTCCGGCAGATATTGTTGAATAGGGGGGCACACCACCGTTAAATTTTTTAGATGTATTCCATTGCAGCAATAAAAAAAATAATTGACGGACAGTTTTTATCCGGTAAAAACGAAACAGCCACCATTGAGCACCTGCTGATAGACAGCCGTAAATTATTATTTCCTTCCACTACTTTATTTTTTGCCATTGCAGGTCCGCGCCGGCAGGGCAACGCATTTATTGCTGACCTGTATGATAAGGGCGTCAGAAGTTTTGTGGTAGACAGGTCTTTTATATTGCAGCCCGGCACTTTTTCAGATGCCAATATAATGGTGGTGGATAATGTAATGGCAGCATTGCAGCAACTGGCTGCCCATCACCGCAGCGGGTTTACTATTCCGGTTATTGGTATTACGGGCAGTAACGGAAAAACCATTGTAAAAGAATGGTTGTATCAATTGCTGCAGCATAATTACCAAATTGTTCGCAGCCCTAAAAGCTATAATTCGCAGATAGGTGTACCACTGAGTGTATGGCAAATGAATGCGTCCCACACACTGGCTATTTTTGAAGCCGGCATATCCATGAACGGCGAGATGGAAAGGCTGGAGAAAATGATTCACCCCGGCATTGGCGTATTTACCAATATTGGCGAAGCACATGGCGAAGGATTTGAAAGCATTGGTGGTAAAGCAGCTGAAAAAGCACAGCTGTTTGCAAACAGTTCCGTGATCATTTATGGCAAAGATGATGGTGTGGTGGATGAAGCCATTTTGCAACTGCAGCAAAACAATAACAAAGTGTTGTTCAGCTGGGGGCTATCGGATACTGCCACCCTGTATATCACCACCATACAGGTGCAGGCATTTAATACGGTCATTAAAGCATTGTACCTGGGCAGAAAAATAAGCATCTCCATTCCTTTTACCAACGATGCGGCCATAAAGAACGCCATTACGTGCTGGTGTGTGCTGCTGCATTTGCAAATTGAAGATGAGCAGATATCTGAACGCATGCTGCAGTTAAAACCGGTGGAAATGCGGCTGGAATTAAAGGAAGGGATCAATCATTGTTCGGTAATCAACGACAGTTACAGTGCCGATATTACTTCACTTTCCATTGCACTTGATTTTTTGCAGCAGCAACAGCAGCATCCCAGGCGTACGGTGATCATCAGCGACATTTTGCAAAGTGGTAAAAACAACCAGCAACTATACCAGGAAGTAGCGGGCATCTTACAACAAAAGAACATCCATCGTTTTATAGGTATTGGAGCAGAGATATCTAAATACCAGGATTGCTTTACGGGAATTAGCGATGCTGTTTTTTTTAAAGACACGGCAGAATTTTTACGCCTGTTTTCTACCCTGCATTTTTATAATGAAACCATTTTATTGAAAGGGGCCCGGGTATTTGAATTTGAGCAGATCAGTCATTTGCTGGAACAGAAAAGCCACCAGACGGTGTTAGAGATTAATTTAAATGCCATTACACATAATTTAAAAGCCTACCAGCAGCAGCTGAAACCCGGTGTAAAACTGATGGCCATGGTAAAGGCCTTTAGCTACGGCAGTGGCAGTTTTGAAATAGCCAACCTGCTGCAGTTTCATAAGGTAGATTATTTAACGGTAGCTTATGCCGATGAAGGCGTTGCATTGCGAAAGGCAGGCATCACGTTGCCCATTATGGTAATGAATGCCGAAGTAGCCACTTTTGACATGCTGGTACAATATAATTTAGAACCCGAATTGTATTCCTTTGGTATTTTAAATGCGTTTGAAAATTACTTACAGCAATCGGCCATTGCCAGTTACCCTGTACATATAAAACTGGATACCGGGATGCACCGCCTGGGTTTTGTGGCCGCAGATACTGAGGCGCTGGCACTGCAGTTAAAGGATGCTGCACAGTTTAAAATACAATCGGTGTTCTCGCACCTGGCTGCCAGCGACAGCCCGGCACATGATGCTTTTACCCGGCAGCAGGCCACTGCATTTGTAAATGCCTGCAGTATACTGGAAAAAAATATTCCATACCCGTTTATCAAACATATTGCCAACACTTCTGCCATACAACGCCATCCCGGTTTACAGCTGGATATGGTGCGGCTGGGTATTGGATTATATGGAGTAGACAGTAATGCGTACATGCAGCAGCAATTAAAAAATGTAAGTACATTAAAAACCACCATTTCCCAGATAAAAGAGATCAGGGCCGGCGAAAGCATAGGTTACAGCCGTAAAGGTATTGCGGAAAAAGACAGCCGTATTGCCACGGTGCGTATTGGCTATGCCGATGGTTACCCCCGCAGTTTAAGTAATGGCATTGGAAAAATGTGGGTGAATGGTACACTGGCACCGGTGATGGGCAGTGTATGTATGGATATGACCATGCTGGATATTACCGGTGCGGAAGCCGGTGAAGGGGATGAGGTAATTGTTTTTGGCGAACTACTGCCTGTAACTGAACTGGCGCAATGGGCCAATACCATTGCCTACGAAATACTGACCGGCATATCCCAGCGGGTGAAGCGGGTGTATTATGAGGAATAGTGAGTGGCAGGTACCGGATGAAATGAACCACTGTGTAAAAACTGACCATACGAACCATTAACTATCAACCATTAACCACAAGCCTTTTCGCCTTATATTTGCCCCTTATTATGAAAGGAAAACACATCGCATTCATCATTGCCCTTGTGGTAATTGCCGACCAGGCCTTAAAGCTGTATATAAAAACGCATTATACCTTAAACGAGTCGCACCATGTAATGGGCAACTGGTTTCAATTATACTTTGTAGAAAACCCGGGAATGGCCTATGGCTGGAAGTTTGGCGGTAACTGGGGAAAACTGGCGCTAACAGTATTTCGTTTAGCAGCTGTGGTGTTTGGTACCTGGTACCTGGGTAGCATTATTAAACAAAAATACCATCGTGGCTTTATTGTATGCGCTGCTTTAATTTATGCCGGGGCCCTGGGCAACCTGATTGATTCTGCATTTTACGGGCTGATTTTTGATAAGGGGATGACGGTAGATCCAATGAGTAAAGACTATGTGGGATATGGCGGACTGGCGGTACTGGCAAAACAGGGATATGCTTCTTTTTTGCACGGTAATGTGGTGGATATGCTGTATTTCCCGGTATTTAAAGGGCATTTTCCTAAATGGCTGCCTATTTGGGGCGGCGAAGATTTTGAATTCTTCAGACCGATATTCAACCTGGCCGACGCGGCTATATCAACAGGTGTAATTACGATATTAGTTTTTCAAAAACGATTTTTTAAGCAGCGTAACCATGATGAATCTAATCATACAGTGGAGACCAGGGCGCTGGTGAACGACGAGTCGCAGGTTTCATAAATAACTTATCTTTATACAATAACATTTTACCTGGTATGAGAATATATAAACTGATCCTTCTTGCAGTAGTGGTATGCACTGGTTTAGCAGCCTGCCAGAAAGAATTGAGTTTTGATTATGGGGATGTTTCTGCCGGTACTTTTAAAAAAGATGCTGCAGGAAACTGCCAGCCAGCCAATATAAATGGAATTTTCCAGGCAGACTCTGTTTTAAACAGCAGCCATTTTGCAGATGTGCAGGTAAATGTAACCAACCCGGGTACTTTCAATATTCAGTCTGATACAGTTAATGGCTTTTGGTTTAGCAAAACTGATGTGGTGGTGATGGGTTTAAATTCCATTCGGCTGTATGCCACGGGTAAACCTGTTACAGCGGGTACCAGCACTTTTACCGTAAAGTTTGGGAGCAGCACCTGTTCGTTTACAGTTACCGTACTGCCTTCGGGTAGCGGTGGTACAGCTGTATTTACGTTAGGCGGTACACCCGGTGCCTGTACTGGTGCCAGTACCAGCGGACCTTTTATCAGTGGGGTTCCACTTACAACAGCCAATAACCTGATTATACAGGTGAATGTTACTACACCTGGTACGTACCTGATTACTGCCGCCACTACAAAGGGTTTTAGCTTCAGTGGTGCCGGGGTATTTACCATTACAGGTTTGCAAAATGTAACATTAAACGGGTCGGGTACCCCCAGCTCGGCGGGTAGTGCACCGATTGTCATTACTAATTTTGCCAGTGCCTGTACTTTTAGTGTAACGGTACTTGCTGGTACAGGTGGTGGAGGAACGGGTAACTCCCAGTATTATTTTTCTTTTACTGATGGCACCAATAATATAGCAGCTGATACAACAGGCGTAGTGGCGCTTTCCATTAATAATGCAGGGCTTGTAATGCTGAGTGTAAGCGCATTTTCTGTAACCGGCGACAGCTCTTTTTCTGTAGCGGTAACCACAACAGGTAATCCACAAACTGGGGTTACGTATAAAACATCCAATATTGGCCTGCCAATTGCAGTGTTTGCCGGACTGTCTACCACTAATGGCCAGGTATACCAGGCCGATGTGAGTACACAGGCTCAAAATATCAATATTAAGTTTGATGTTATTGATACTGTAAATAAAATTGTAAGCGGTACTTTTTCGGGCACCGTTAAAAAATTATCTGGTACCGGCACCATCACCAATGGAAAGTTCAGGGCATTGTTGCAGTAACAGTCACTAATAAAATACGTACTTGAGTAATCAAAAAATAATGTAAGTCAATGAAAAAGATCCTCCCCTTTTATATCATCGCAGCTGCACTTGTGATCAGTTCCTGTCAAAAAGAATACAGCTCCGAAGCAGGAAATAATTCTGGCGGTGGTGTTGTGATTGGTGCCGATTGCCGCATTAATAAAATTGCGTATGCCGACAGTGCTACCGGGCTGGTAGGCTATGGTTCCATCAGCGCCCTTATCAATGGTTCGGATGTGGTGACTGATATTACCAAATTCGACAGTCTTTCATTGACCATCGATTTTAATTCGCAACCGCAATATTTTACTGATACTGTGGCCATCGATCCCAACCAGTATTTTGTTACTGATATTACCTCAAAGCGGGTTAGGTTATTTCATGGTCTGATAGATCCCACCATACCCGGATCTCCGGAGTTTGACATAAACTATGTGTATGATGGCAGCGGCCGCCTGGCGCAAAAATTATATTATTATTCCCTGATTCCTGCGGTGCCTTACCAGCAGGCCACTTATACGTATACCAACGGTAATTTAACCGGTATGACCCTGCAGGATAAATTTACCGGCGACCTGGTAAAAGATGCATCGCTTACTTATTATACCAATATTGCGCCTAAAAATTATGTACATCTTTTTCCCGATGAAACCACCTATGCCGAGTTTAGCCAGTTTTATAACTTTGGCAGCAAATCTACCAATGCGGTTAAAAGTTTAAAAATAAGGTATTACGATCCTGGAAATCAGTTGTCAGATTCTTCTGTTTCTGCCTTCAGTTCATATATCATGAGCCGCGATAATTATGTATTGAGTGTTCAAATGAGTGGCGATGATCAACCCTCTGTACCTGCGGCATCAGGTAAGCTTAGTTTTTCGTATAAATGTAAGTAAGCAGTCAATACAAGACGGATACGGCTTAAAAAAAGCGATACAAGATTGTACAAAATGCCATTCCATAAGAGCAGGCTTTTTGTACAGCAACACCCACGCGCCAGCTGCCCATTTTTATTTTGTTTACCCCAACTGCTGCCAAAATGCCGGCACAATTGTACAATATCTACGGACAGCGGGTTAAAGCATTTAGTTAGTACAGGAATACCTTTTCACCAGATATCAATGCCTTGCCCAAAAGCATCTGCACACTTAAATTGAACATTGCGTTTGATGTGGAGATACAGATAGGAAAAATCATCCGGCTTTAGCTGTTCATTCTGTAAGGGCCACCGGACCTGCTTTGTAACCAATGCATAAAAACTTATCTTTAGGATGAATTAATTGCTGGTATGAAGATCGTCCAATCAATTGTTGTGATTACGCTGGCAGCCTGGCTGTGCTGTGGCTGCCAGCGGGAATTATTTTTTGATGGTATATCAACCGGCTATTTAAAAAAAGATGCCGCTGGAAATTGCCAGCCCATTACTGCCAATGGCGTTTATACCATTGATTCCGTTCTCAACCAGTTTAATTATGTAGAAGTGCAGGCAGAAGTGGTAATGCCGGGAACTTATACCATCACTTCAGATACCGTAAACGGTTACTCGTTCGCCGGTTCGGGCAAAGTAATTAAAGGTGCCAATACCATACGCTTATATGGAACAGGAAAACCGGTTGCAGCCGGTGTCAATTCATTTACCGTTACCTATGGCTCCAGTGTCTGCAGTTTTAAGGTTACAGTAGCCAATACCCCGCTGGCCGAATTTTCATTGGCTGGGGCACCCAATGAATGCAAAGGAGTATATGTAAACGGCCAGTATTATAAAGACACAGCTTTAACGGCAGCCAACCAAATTACATTGCTGGCAGATGTTAGCAGGCCCGGAAAATATACAGTAACAGCCACTACCGGCAATGGCTTTCAATTTACGGTCAACGGCACATTTACCAGTACCGGAATTCAGAACATCACTTTAACAGGAACGGGTATTCCGGTAAGTGCAGAAACAACAAAAGTGAGTGTAAGCAATGTAGTGAGTAATTGTGGTATTAATATTACAGTACTTGCTGGTGGAGATACAAAAGCCATATTCAGTTTTGACGGTACACCGGGGGAGTGCATTAACCCGGTAGTGAACGGAATCTATTACAGCGGCATAGCAACAACAACCGTTCATACTGTTATCATGAATGTTTTTGTTAGCCGGGTGGGTACTTTCAGTATTCATACCAATCCTGCAAACGGATTATCTTTTAATGCACAGGGCCTGTTTAACACCCTGGGTGCACAAACGGTTACCCTGCAGGCAGCAGGAGTACCCACCCGTACGGGTGCCACAGCATTCATTCCCAATACGGGAACACAGAGTTGTAATTATTATGTGGATGTATTGCCATTGCCTCCACCGGCAGTATTTACTTTAAGTGGATCGCCGGCTTCCTGCGCACCTGTTACAGTTAATGGCTTTTATATTGTTTCTAAGCCGCTGGATGCAGCCAATACAGTGGTAATACAGGTAAATGTTACCACAGCGGGATCTTATTCCATTACATCCAATACTGACAATGGTATTTCATTTAGTGCATCCGGGGTATTTAGCACAACAGGTTTGCAAAATGTGGTACTTCGCGGAAGCGGTACACCGCAGGCAACAGGTGTTACCAGCCTGTCGCCTTTTTACGGAGCATCTTATTGTAATTTTAATATTACTGTAATATAGTAAACCGGGCAGCTTAAATTTTACCTACCATATTTGCAGGTACTACCCATTCATCAAATTCTTTAGCTGTTACATAGCCCAGCTTAACTGCCATTTCTTTTAATGTGGTGCCTTCTTTATGTGCTTTTTGTGCAATTTCTGCAGCTTTGTAATAGCCGATTTTAGTATTCAGGGCAGTTACCAGCATTAAAGAATTGTCTACATGTTTTTTGATATTCGCTTTTAAGGGTTCAATGCCGATGGCACATTTATCATTAAAGCTAACACAACCATCGCCAATCAGCCTGGCACTGTGTAAAAAATTATAGATCATTACCGGCTTAAAAACATTCAGTTCAAAATGACCGTTACTGCCACCAATACCAATAGCAACATCATTACCCATTACCTGTGCGGCAATCATGGTTAATGCTTCACATTGGGTGGGGTTTACCTTGCCCGGCATAATAGAAGAACCGGGTTCGTTATCGGGTATGTGAATTTCCCCTATGCCGCTTCTTGGGCCGGAAGATAACATGCGTACATCATTGGCGATCTTCATCAAACTTACGGCAACCGTTTTCAATGCGCCGTGTGCTTCCACAATGGCATCGTGTGCTGCCAGGGCTTCAAATTTATTATCTGCTGTTCTGAAAGGCAATTTGGTCAATTTGGCAATATGCTTCGCCACATTTACATCGTACTTAGGCGGGGTGTTAATGCCCGTACCAACTGCAGTGCCACCCAATGCCAGTTCACTTAAATGAGCCAGCGTGTTTTTAATGGCTTTCAATCCATGATCTAACTGAGATACATAACCACTGAACTCCTGGCCTAATGTTAACGGCGTCGCATCCATAAAATGTGTACGGCCAATCTTCACCACTTTTTTAAAAGCCTTTGCTTTTTTATCTAAAGTATTGCGCAGTTTGGTGATGCCGGGTATAGTGGTCTCTATTAAAATTTTATACGCTGCTATATGCATGGCAGTTGGAAAAGTATCATTACTGCTCTGGCTTTTGTTTACATCATCATTGGGATGCAGGTATTTTTCCTTATCAGATAATTTACCTCCGTTCAATACATGACCACGGTAGGCAATTACTTCATTTACATTCATATTGCTTTGCGTACCACTACCGGTTTGCCATACCACCAAAGGAAAATAATCATCCAGCTTGCCTTCTAAAATCTCCTTAGATACTTTGCCGATAAGGTCGGCTTTCTTTTTGGTTAATACACCTGCATCGTAATTGGTCAGTGCCGCCGCATGTTTTAAATACGCAAATGCACGGATGATTTCTTTTGGCATCCTGTTAATGTCCTGTGCAATCTTAAAATTGTCGATGCTGCGCTGGGTTTGTGCGCCATAATAAGCATTAACTGGTACCTGTACCTCACCCATGGTGTCTTTTTCTATTCTGTATTCCATATAAAGTTGCTTTGAATTTGAGGTACAAAATTAAAGTAAAACGGGCACTAAATAATATTGCTTTTAGTACTATATTTAACCACACTTTCAAACCTTTAAAATGAAACTGATTTGTACTTCGCTGCTGTTGTTACTTACCTGCGCAGCCTTAGCCCAGTCGCCTGTTAGGGAAAAAATTTCTATGGATAAGAACTGGAAATTTCATTTTGGTGACGCCTCTAATACAAAGAATGACTTTAATTACAATATCAATTATAATCTTTCAAAGGCAGGTTCGGGAAGAGGAAGTATTGCGCCTGATTTTAATGATACTTCATGGCGTACGCTGGACCTGCCGCACGACTGGGCAGTAGAGCAGGATTTTGTGAACATTAAAGACGAAGGCCTGCAGGATCATGGTTTTAAAGCCGTGGGTGGATTGTTTCCCAAAACCAGTATTGGCTGGTACAGAAAAACTTTTGCTGTGCCGGTGGCTGATTCAGGCAATAAATTCAATATCCGTTTTGACGGGGTATTCAGAAATTGTGTGGTGTATTTGAATGGTCATTATTTAGGCAGCAATGTTAGCGGCTACAGTGAATTTGCACTGGATATTTCTGATTACATCAACTTTCATAAAAAGAATGTACTGGTGGTGCGGGTGGATGCATCGCAATATGAGGGGTGGTTTTACGAAGGTGCCGGCATTTACCGTCATGTTTGGATGGAAAAATATAACCCGGTGCATATTGCAGAATACGGCACATTTGTAAGCAGTACGGTAAAAAATAATGTGGCTGCCGTGGCTGTGGAAACCAAAGTGACCAACAATGGTTTTAACAGGGCAGCCAGCAGTTTGCAGTATTTTATTTATGATAAAAACAATCATAAAGTAACCGGTACAATTGTGGAAGGTGTTGGAGTTGCCAATGGCGATACCAAAAAAATACAGTACCAGTTTAAAATTACTGATCCGCAATTGTGGGATTTGGATCATCCGTATTTATATAAACTGGTTACACTGCTGAAACAAAACGATCAGGTGATCGACAGCACCAGCACCAGTTTTGGTATCAGAACCATTGTAATGGATGCCGCAAAAGGATTGTCATTAAATGGGAAGCCCATAAAAATTTATGGGGTGTGCTGCCACCAGGATCATGCAGGCGTGGGCAGTGCACTGCCAGATGCATTGCAGTACTACCGTATTAAATTGCTGAAAGAGATGGGCGTAAATGCGTACCGTACTTCTCACAATCCACCCACACCAGAACTGTTGCAGGCATGTGATGAATTGGGCATGCTGGTGCTGGATGAAAACCGTTTGATAGGAACAGCAACCGAATACCTGAGCCAGTTTGACCGTTTGATATTAAGAGACAGAAACCATCCATCTGTTTTTATGTGGAGCATTGGCAATGAAGAAGGCTGGATACACGGCACCGATATTGGCAAGCGGCTGGCAATGACCTTAATTGAAAGACAAAAAGAACTGGATCCCTCACGTACCTGTACCTACGCAGCAGATAACGGCAGCAACCGTAAAGGCATAAACGAAGTAATTCCTGTAAGGGGATTCAATTACCGCATCCCAAAAATTGATGAGTATCATGCAGCCTATCCCGACCAGCCGGTGTATGGCAGCGAAACCGGCAGCACTGTTTGTACAAGAGGTATTTATGTAACTGATACTATTAATGGTTATGTGATCGATCATGATTCCACGCATCCGTACTGGAGCAGCACCGCAGAAGAATGGTGGAAACCCAATGCCAATAAAGACTGGTTCATGGGGGGCTTTGTGTGGACAGGTTTTGATTACCGCGGAGAGCCTACGCCTTATGGCTGGCCCTGCATCAACAGCCATTTTGGAATTATGGACATGTGCGGATTTCCTAAAAATATTTATTATTATTATCAAAGCTGGTGGAGTAATAAAGATGTACTGCAGCTGAGTCCGCACTGGAACTGGAGAACAGGCGACAGTATTAAAGTTTGGGTAAACAGCAATGCAGATGAAGTGGAATTGAAACTGAATGGAAAAAGTTTGGGAAAGAAAATGATGGAAAGAGAAGGACACCTGGAATGGAAAGTAAAATATGCACCTGGTAAACTGGAAGCTTTTGGAAAAAGAAACGGAAAAAAATTATATGCTAAAGTAGAAACAACGGGAGCTGCGTATAAGATTGTGCTTACTCCCGACAGAACAGAGATCAACGCAGATGGTAAAGATGTTTGTGTGATGAATGTAACTGTATCGGATAATAAGGGCAGAGAAGTAGCAACCGCAATGGACAATATCAAATTTTCAACTACTGGCAATATAAAAATTATAGGAGTGGGCAATGGTAATCCAAGCAGTCATGAGCCGGATAAATGTGCAGATAATAACTGGCAACGCACATTGTTCAATGGCAAATGCCAGGTAATTATTCAGTCTGAAGAAGCGGCAGGTGAAGCCGGGTTTACTGCATCAGGAACCGGGTTACAGCAGGCTACAGTGGTAATCAAAACAAAAAAATAACACAAAAAATAAAATCAAATGTTGCACCTGAGATTATTAAGACAAGTATTAGTTTTTGTACTATGCAGTTGCTCAGTTTTAAATATATGGGCACAAGCCAGGCCATCCTCACAACAATTGGGATGGCATAATATGGAGTTTTACCTGTTTGCCCATTTTGGCCCCAATACATTTACCGATCTGGAATGGGGGCATGGCAATGAAAAAGAAGAAGTCTTTAACCCCGCCGCACTGGATTGTAACCAGTGGTGCCGGGTAGCCAAAGCTGCAGGTGCCACCGGTATCATCATTACAGCAAAACACCATGATGGATTTTGTTTGTGGCCCAGCAAATTCAGTAAACATACTGTTAGGGAAAGCAAGTGGAAAAATGGTAAAGGGGATGTGCTGAAAGAATTGTCTGCCGCCTGTAAAAAATACGGATTGAAATTTGGCGTGTACATCTCTCCGTGGGACAGGAACCATCCTGACTACGGTACCGAAAAATACAATGATGTTTTTGTGAACATGATGACAGAGTTGTTTACCAACTACGGGCCAATTTGGGAACTGTGGTGGGATGGAGCAAACGGTGAAGGACCCAATGGAAAAAAACAGGTGTACAACTGGAAACGATTCAGAGAAACCGTTAAAAAACTGTCTCCCAATACGGTTGTATTCAGCGATATCGGCCCGCATCTTCGCTGGGTGGGTAACGAAAGCGGTATTGCAGGAACCACCAACTGGAATACTTTAGATATTGATGGTTTTGAACCTGGTGCTAAAGCTCCGTCAACAGACACTTTAAATGCAGGGAATTATAATGGCAAATACTGGATACCGGCAGAATGTGATGTGAGTATCCGTCCCGGTTGGTTCTATCATAAAAAAGAAGATGATAAAGTAAAAACACCCGAACAATTATTTCAGCTCTATTTAAAAAGTGTAGGCCGCGGTGCTAATTTATTACTGAATGTGCCACCTGATGGTAATGGATTGTTTACTTCGTTTGATTCAGCAGCTTTGGTAGGGTTTAAAAAATTACGGGATCAGAATTTTGGAAAAAATATTTTCAAAAAAGCAGACACCTATCATTTGTTTGGCGGCATACTTAAAAAAGCTCCAGCTGTTAGCGATGGTAATCTGCAGAGCAGCGAAAAATTTACTGCTATAGAAAGAGAGTCTGTTGGCGTGGAGATAAAGGAAAATAAAAAAGTGAATTGTGTGGTATTGTATGAGAATATAAAAGACGGACAAAACTGTTCGTCATTCAAATTACTGCTTTTTAATAATAAAGAAGAACTGATAAAAGAAATTCATGGTACCACTATTGGCAGAAAAAGGATCATCACTTTCCCCGCTGTTGATATCAATACTATTGAACTTACTATTGAAGCAGAAAAAAATGCCACTTCCATAAATGAAATTGAAGGCTATTTGATTGATGATACATTAATTGAACAATAAAAAACACAACAATGAAAAAATTGCTTGCTACAGTTTTCATCTTTTCTTGTTTACAAATTGCTGCGCAAACCTATCAGCCCAGTTGGGAAAGCCTGGATAAGCGGCCGGTTCCCCAATGGTTTACCGATGCTAAATTCGGCATCTTCATTCACTGGGGCGTGTATGCCGTGCCGGGATGGAGCAGTAAGGGCCAGTATGCCGAATGGTACCAGCAGGGACTGCAAACCAATGATACCGCCCGTCAGCTGTTTCATAAAGCTAAATTCGGCAACCGCACTTATTATGATTTGGCCAACGATTTTAAAGCAGAATTGTTTAACCCCGATGAATGGGCAAAACTGTTTGAACAATCGGGCGCAAAATATATTGTACTTACATCCAAACACCACGATGGGTTTACATTATGGCCCAGCAAAGAAGCTGACCGCGACTGGGGATTTAAATGGAATGCGGTGGATGTGGGGCCGAAAAGAGATTTGATCAATGATTTGTTTAAAGCAGTACGTAAAACATCAGTGCATGCCGGTATGTATTATTCTTTGTACGAATGGTTCAATCCGTTATGGAAAACAAATAAAAGCAAGTTTGCGATGGAGCATACCTGGCCGCAGATGAAAGACCTGATCAATAGTTACCAACCCGATGTTTTTTGGACGGATGGAGACTGGGATGTAAGCGATTCGGTATGGAAGAGCAAAGAGTTTTTAACCTGGTTGTACAATGAAAGTCCGGTAAAGGATAAAGTGATTGTAAACGACCGCTGGGGAGCCGGATTGCGTTTTAAGCATGGCGGCATTTTTACACCGGAATACCAGCCCGACCTGGATTTTGAAGATCATGCCTGGGAAGAGAGCAGGGGCATGGGGTACAGTTATGGCTACAACCGGCAGGAAGATGCATGGGATTATAATTCTACGCAATCATTGGTATTGCAGCTGATTGATAAAGTGAGTCGTGGTGGGAATTTTTTATTAGATATCGGTCCTGATGAACACGGAAAAATTCCTCCTATCATGCAGGAGCGTTTGCTGCAAATGGGCGACTGGTTAAAAATAAATGGTGAGGCTATTTACAATACCACAAGATGGAAACTGCACTCGCAGTGGAGTGAAGGCAACAGAAATTATACCGACAGAAGCGGAGACATGCTGTTGAAAATAACCATCGATCCCGAGCCGGGATATGCAGTTAAAGAAGTGTTTTACACGTATAATCCGGCTGCAAATAATTTATATGCCATCCTGCCAAAATACCCCGATGATAATAAAATAATGCTGAAAGGCGTCACTCCTGCACCCGGAACCAGCATCAGTTTGCTTGCAACAAAACAACCGTTGCAATGGAAACAGGCGGGCGATGATATTGAAGTGAGTCTGCCGGCCTATAATCCTAATACCATCAAAGCGCCTTATGCCTACGTGATAAAGATTGAAAATTTTGGTCGCCACGCTGCAAAACCTGTAGCAGGTATTACTTACAATAAATTGCTGCAGCCAACAGTAAGTATCAGCAGTGCAGCCAATGGCGCTGTAATTTATTATACCACGGATGGTACAATGCCAACAAAACAAGCAGCTGTTTACAGCAAACCATTTACATTAAACAGCAATGCTGTTGTAAAAGCCATTGCGGTGAAAGATGGAATAATCAATAGTGATGTGATGCAAACCCCGGTTAAGGCCTATGGCCTGATGCGCCGTGCTGATGCCGGTGCTGTAAGTGCAGGACTGCAGTATAAATATTATGAAGCAGACGATATGAGCATCAATGCAACGGAAAGGCTGCAGCCTGTTAAAGCAGGCATTGCGGATGCGGTAGATACAAAGTATAAAAACCGTACAGAAAAATTTGGATTTGTTTTTGACGGCTATATCATGGCAGCTAAAACAGCCCTGTATGATTTTTATATCAGCAGTGATGATGGCAGCATGTTATACATAGATGATCAGTTGATCGTGAATAATGATGGCAATCATGGCATGGATGAAAAGCAGGATAAGGCCCGGTTAGAAAAAGGGCTGCACAAAATAAAAGTGGTGTACTATGATTCAGGCGGAGGTAACGGATTAAAACTAAGCTATGGGTTTAACGGACAGGCAAAAATACCGGTACCCGGCACTGTTTTGTTTCACCGTTAACTGTAATAAAAAGAAGGCCCCGCATGTGCGGGGCCTTCTTTTTATTTGCCTTTGAAATTCGCCTTCCGTTTTTCTAAAAAAGCAGTGGTGCCTTCTTTCATGTCTTCGGTAATAAAGCAATCTCCAAAAGATTCTATTTCTTTGGTGTAACCGCTTTTGCCATTATTGTACGAGCTGTCGCTTAATACGGCCACGTTCACGCATTCAATAATTTTGCCAATAGCGAAGGGCGCTTTGGTCATGATGACCTGTAATATTTCCGTTGTTTTTGTTAATAAATTTTCGGTAGTGGTAACATAATTTACCAGGCCCAGGTGCAATGCTTCATTGGCATCCACTAACTGTGCAGTCATTTGCAGCTCCATGCTTTTGCCTTTGCCCACCAGCTGTGTTAATCGTTGTGTGCCGCCATAGCCGGGTATCAATCCTAAATTAACTTCGGGTTGACCAAACTTTGCGTTATCGCTGCATATTCTAAAATGGCAGGCCATGGCAAGCTCGCAGCCGCCGCCTAAAGCAAACCCGTTTACTGCAGCCACAATAGGTTTTTTACTGTTCTCAATTTTAAAAAATACCAGTTGCCCCCGTTTGGCCAGGGCCATGGCTTCTTCTTTATTCAATCCGCCAAATTCAGTAATGTCGGCGCCGGCAACAAAAGCTTTTGGCCCGGCACCGGTAATAATGACCGTTTTAATTTCAGCATTAGTGTACACTTCATCAATGGCAGCATCCAGGTCGGTAAATACCTGCGCATTCAATGCATTCAATTTATCGGGCCGGTTAATAGTAATTGTAAAAATGCCATTGTTTAAATCTGTTAATAAAGTGGGGTAGCTCATCGTTAGTTGGTTTAGATATACCGAAGGTAATACATTCCGTATGTTTATCTTTACGGTATGACTGTACTGAATATTATTAGTTATACCGGGATAGTGGTGTTTGCATTGGCAGGCGCTTTTAAAGCCAGAACTTTTAAGATGGATGTATTTGGCGGTGCAGTAGTGGCATTTGTTTCTGCCTATGGGGGTGGTACATTAAGAGACCTGCTGATCGGTATCAGGCCGGTGAACTGGATCAATGATAATATTGCGTTTGTACTGGTGCTGGCCGGAACAGGATTTACTTTTTTTCTGAAAGAGAATGTGAACCGGTTTAAGCGTACCATTTTTTACACCGATGCCGCAGGACTGGGCTTGTTTACCGCTGCTGGTATTGAAGTGGCGATGCGCAGCGGACTGAATGGTCTGTATGCCATCATCATGGGGGTAGTTACGGCAACTTTTGGCGGGTTGATAGCAGATATATTTTGCAATGCCGTACCTAATTTATTTAAAAGGGGCGAATTGTATGCCACTGCATGCGCCATTGGCGGCGGAGTGTATGTGTTATTGAAACACACAGCTGTTGCTACCAATCTCAATCTTGCAATATGCGTGGTGCTGGTAATGGGTATCCGCATCTATTCAAAAAGAAAAAGGCTGATGCTGCCGGATATTTAAAAACTCCGGTGTTCTTTTACCCACTCCTTAATGTAATCAGCAATCTCATGTGTATTGGTGCCCGGCGCAAATAATTTTCCAACACCCAGTTCATGCAGGGATATCATGTCATCCTCAGGAATGATGCCACCGCCCGTAAGTAATACATCATCCATTTCTTTTTCCTTCATCAGTGCAATCACTTTCGGAAAAACAGTGTTGTGTGCGCCGCTTAAAATACTGATGCCTATTGCATCCACATCTTCCTGCAAAGCTGCATTCACCACCATTTCGGGTGTTTGACGCAACCCGGTATAAATTACTTCCATACCGGCATCACGCAAAGCAGTGGCAATTACTTTTGCTCCGCGGTCATGTCCGTCTAATCCTACCTTGGCTACTAAAACCCTTATGGGGCGGCTTTTTTCCATACCTGCAATAATTAAAGTTTTGTAAAAGTAAATCTAATATGTAAATATCTGCAATAGTTTCCTATTTTGTGTATCACTAATTTACCCTTCATCTCTCCTTTATGAGTACATCTGTAGCTTCCGAAATTGCTTCCTATTTAAAACATGGCGACCATGCTGTTGCAGTAAGAAGAACACTGGACCTTTGCCTGGATACCGGTAACGACTCCCTGATGGAACAGGCAATCCGCTGGAGCAGGGAATACCATGCACATGCAGACGCCGGCAACAATACCGGTTTGCCTGCCGGTTTTATTTCCCAGGCAGAAAGCATACTGGCACAGGCTGCACAATTGCAGTCGGCTAGCCATTACCAGCATTATCCACTGATCAGTGCCAGTAATGTTGCTAAAACATACAGCAGTGGTAATTTCAGTTTAAAGCCCATCACACTTTCTATCAATACCGGCAATGTGCTGGGTGTAGTGGGTGAGAATGGTAATGGTAAAACTACCTTACTGCGCTGCCTGGCAGGTCAGCTGCATTTGAATGGCGGCGAAATAACCTATCATTTACTTAATCATCCCGATCAGTATGCTGTAAAAAACCATATTGCATTTATACCGCAACGCATTCCCAAATGGTATGGATTGTTAAAGGATAACCTGCATTTTAGTGCATCCATTGCCGGTATCTATGGTGCTAAAAATGATTTGATGGTAAATTTTATGCTGGAGCGGCTGAACCTTACCAGCTATGCCCATCTTACCTGGAACCAGATCAGCAGCGGCTACCGTACCAGGTTTGAAATAGCAAGAATTTTATTACAAAAACCCCGACTCTTAATTTTAGATGAACCCCTGGCTAATTTAGACATCAATGCACAACAAACCATTTTAACCGACCTGATCTTTATGGCCAAAGGATCGCACAATCCCATGGGCATCATTTTAAGTTCGCAGCAATTACATGAAGTGGAGAAAGTGGCCGACACGGTGATCTTCATCAAGCAGGGTAACTGTTTATACAGCAGTAATGACCGGGATGAAAAAATTACCAGCAATGCGGTGGAGTTTGAAACCACCGCCGACCGCGACCGTATCATTAGCCTGTTTAACAAAGGAGAAGTGGAACTGCAATACAATGGAGGTTTTTATACCATTGTGTCGGCGGCCTTACCGGTACAGGACATTATTGGAAAAATGATACAGGCCCAGCTGCCTGTTACTTATTTCAGGGATATTACTTACAGTACCAAAAGATTTTTTTAACTCACTGCAACAACTACTACAATGAATAATAAAAGGCCACTTGTACCTTCTTTTATACAGCAGCTCGACAATCACTTATTGCGCACCAAACCCACTACCTGGTCGGCCCGTACCCATTTGGTACTGTATTTTACAACCCTGTTTGCTGCCGTGCTTACTGCATTTTGTTTCCTGGTTTTCTTTGATGCCAAACAGTACAGCAATCTTTCCGGCTGGATCACTTTTGTGGGCCTGCTCTCTTTTATAGGCTTTGTTTGCTGGCTCATATTCCTGCTTCGGTTCAATGTGTTCAAACGGTATGGCAACTGGTTTGTATGGGATGGATTGAAAAGTTTTGGTTTGTATTTTGTCAGCATCGCTGCAATGGTAGCTGTTTGTTTTATTCCTTCAGGGGTACAAACCTTCAGGGCCAATCAGCAATTTGGCAACAACGAAATAGTAGATGATATTAATGAGATCAATCTTACTGCCAGCCGGCTGGAGTATAAAATTTTACCGCGTGAATGGAATGCCGAACGCTGCAAAGTAGTGAACGAAGTAACGCAGGATGAACGGGCCGTGATGTACACTGATGCCGACACTGTTGCCACTAAGTGGGCTGATACCGGTAAACTGTATTACCGGTATATCGACACGGCAGAGTTGCGCACCAAACTGGACAATATGGATAGTGTGATAAAACAGAACGACTCCATGTATATATTTTACCAATGCCCCGATTATAAGTTTGTAAGCTCTTACAATGCGGATGATCATGCTACCCGGAAAATATTGCGTTCCGCAGCTATTTACCATGCAGTAGTGGCGCATTACCAGCCTGCCGATAAAGCTGCGCTGCTGAAAAAAATGGAGGCCTTTAAAACAAAATATTCGGCAGGCCGTAATAATTACGGGTACGAATCAGATCCTGCTTATGATGAAAATGATTCCTACGATACCAGGATTAAAAAGAAATATTCATTGTACAGGATCAATAACGGGATTGACAATGCAGTACGTAAAAAATATGCCTGGCTGGATGACTGGCAGGCGTATTTGCGTGTATTCTATTATATAACATTGGTATTGACAATGCTGGTATTCATTTTCAGGCACACCACGGTTAAAACATTTTTTCTGTCTGTTTTAACCGCCGTTATTTTATTTATTGTTACAGGATTAACCATGATGGTGTCGTACAATGGTTCCGAAACAACGGTGCTGTCTTTTATGGTGCTGTACTATGTAATATTTTGCCTCATCTCATTATCTGTATTTAAAACAAAAGTGCGTAATGCTGTACAGGGTATCGGTATCAATCTTTGTTTGTTTATGACGCCTTTTATCCCTTTGATATTTGTTGCACTCAACCAGTCCATCGAGCGCAGCAGGTATTACGATATGCCACCGGGGGCATACACTGTTACACCCACGGTGGATCATTCTCAGCTGTACCTGCAGATAGCAGAGGTTGCGGGCACAGTACTGTTGCTGGTATTGATAGAATTATTTTTTAGAAAATTGTACCGTATATGGTATGCGGCAGCAGAAAATTAAATACTTATAAACGATGCAATACAGACCATTTGGAAATACAGGATTGCAGGTGAGTGAAGTGGGCTTTGGTGCCTGGGCCATTGGCGGCGGTGCCATGATAGGTACTACGGCCATTGGCTGGGGCGATGCGGATGATGCCACTTCTGTAAAAGCAATCCATGCGGCACTGGATAGTGGTATTAATTTTTTTGACACTGCTGATATCTATGGCCTGGGTCATTCAGAAAACCTGATTGGCAAAACCATTGGCAACAGGGAAGGCATTGTTATTGCCACCAAAGTGGGAAATGTATCCCGAAACCAGCAGTTTACTTTTGATTATTCAAGAGACCATATCATTACAGCATGTGAAAACTCTTTAAAAAGATTGAAAAAAGAGGCCATCGATTATTACCAGCTGCATACCGCCAGAATGGAGCACCTGCAGCAGGGGGCCTGTATTGAGGCCATGCAAGTATTGCAGCAGCAGGGAAAGATCCGGTACTGGGGACTTTCGCTCAATACCTTTGAACCCGTGCCCGAAGCAACTTTTTTACTACAGCAGAATTATGGAAATGGATTTCAGCTGGTGCTGAACCTTATAAATAAAAAAGCCCTGCCCTTATTGCAGTTGGCCGGGCCAAAAGGATATGGTGTAATTGCAAGAATGCCTTTGCAGTTTGGATTATTAACGGGTAAGTTTGATGAGGCATTTCTGTTTTCTGCAAATGACCACCGTAATAAAAGAATCACCAGCGAAATTGTGATGGCCACAAATCAAATACTGGAGCCTGTTTGGCAGCTTTGCAAAAAATATGAGTGTACCAAAACACAACTGGCACTTAGTTATTTATTAAGTTATAGCCAGGTATCTGTTATCATTCCGGGAATAAGAACAGCCGAACAAGTAAAAGACAATACCAGTGGTTTGTTTGCCCTGACCAGTGAAGATCAGTTGCTGATAGAAAACACTGATACTGCTGCTTTACTGCAACTCATCCTGCAGCAGGGCTAAGCCAGTTGCGCTGCTGCAGTGGTAATTCTTTTAATGGTTTCTTCTTTAGCGATCATGTCGGCAATGATAAAAACCGGGGGGCCAAATTTGGCACCAACCAGCATTATTCTTAAGGGCAATTGCAATTCGCCGGGCTTAATATTTTTTGTAGCTGCCAGTTCTTTAAAATCGTTTTCTATATTTGAAGCATTCCATTCAGATAATTGCTGCAGCCTGCTTATCCAGTCAATAAAAAATTGTTGTTTATCAGCATTCCACTTCGGTTTTACTGCATCCAGGTCTAAAGTTTCCGGTGTATGAAAGAAGAAGCTGCTTTGTTCGTAAAAATCAGGTATTAAAGTACAACGGTCTTTTACCAGTTCCATTACCCTGTCAAAATAAAGGTCATCACTTACCTGTATTCCTTTAGAAGACAGCAGTTCTTTCACCAGTGGCTTATAATAATCAATGGGTAATTTTTTTATCCATTCATGGTTGAACCATTTTGCTTTTTCGTAATCAAACTTGGCGCCACCACTGTGTACCCTGTCTATATTGAATTTTTCTACCAGTTCTTCTTTGGTAAACAATTCCTGTTCTGTACCCGCATTCCATCCCAGTAAAGCCAGCAGGTTAATAAAAGCTTCGGGTAAAAATCCTTTTTCTTTAAATCCTTCTGTCAGTTCATTGGTTTTTGGGTCGGTCCAGTTCATGGCAAATACCGGAAAGCCATATTTGGCGCCATCTCTTTTACTTAATTTGCCGCTGGGGCCAAGTATCAGTGGCAAATGCGCCCATTCAGGCATTTTGTCTAACCCAAATAAATATTTCCAAAGCAGTACATGCACCGGTGCACTGGGCAACCATTCTTCGCCGCGGAATGCATGTGTAATCTGCATCAGGTAATCATCTACCACTACCGCCAAATGATAGGTGGGCATGCCATCGGCTTTCAGCAATACTTTATCGTCTACCAGGCTGGTCTCATTTTTTATTTCGCCCCTGATCATATCGGTAAAAGAAACAAACTCATTTTCCGGCATCTTGATCCTGATCACGTGCCGTGTGCCGGCAGCCAGAAGAGCTGTCACTTCAGTAGCCGTAAGTGTAAGCGAATTTTTCATCTTCATCCTTATGTGATGGTCATATTGCGGCGAAGGGTTATCTGCTGTTTTAAAATCAGCACGCATCTTTTCCAGCTCTTCAGGCGTGTCAAATGCATAATAGGCATGGCCCTGCTGTATCAATTGGTCGGCATACTGGCGGTAGATGCCCTGTTCTTTTCTTTCACTTTGTCTGTAAGGGCCGTAATTGCCACCGTGCAAAGGACTTTCATCGGGTTCAATACCACACCATTTCAGGCAATCAAAAATATATTGTTCTGCCCCTGGCACAAACCTGGTTTGGTCGGTATCTTCAATGCGAACAATAAATTGGCCGCCCTTATTTTTTGCAAACAAATAATTATACAATACGGTACGTACGCCGCCTAAATGTAAACCGCCGGTAGGACTGGGTGCAAATCGAACTCTAACTTTACTCATACTGCAAAGATACAAACGGATTTACGATTGCCGGTTTTGATAACTGGATTTATTACACAGCAGGAATATAAAAAAACCGCTCCCGGTGTGGGAACGGCTCTTTATAAATATCAATCCAAAATTTTTATCAGCGTAAGAATATCACCCGGGGTGTTCTGCCATCAATTGATATAGTGGCCAGGTTATCGCAGGTGCCATTGCCAAAATCAATAACTGCGGTATGGTTGGCGCCCTGTACCTGTAAAGTGCCTGTGTCTATATTACTGCAGGCAGCCTTTTTTTGCAATGCGGTTAATGTTGTGGAGGTACGTGTTTTGCCAGCCGGGTTGGTTACTGTTCTTGTACCGGTAATTGAAAATACATCGTCGGTTAAATTATTAGGTGTGTTGGCTCCTGCTGTTATGGCAATGCTGATGTCAGCAGTATGCAGCCAGTAGTCGCCACTTGGGGCAGTAATCTTTCCATTGGCTACTTTGCGGTTCCAGCTGGGGGTGCCCGATCCGGTAACAGTGGTATTGGTCCAGGTAATGGTGCCCTCTTTTTTAAAACCATTTATGTAATAGTTATTGAAAGTAACCGTTGCCACACTGCCGCTCTTTTTAACAGAGTCAGTCAGTACAATATTGATAATTCCTTTACGGGTTACACCAAAAGCATTGGTACAGCCGGTTCCAAAATCTATACTGATGTTTTTTGCCGGAAAGTTCCCCGTAACAGTAACTACTGCACAGGTACCCAGTACATTGGAAACAATAACGGGCCCCTGCGTAAAACTGCCATTCAAATTGGTGGTGGCAGTCGCTTCGTCCAGTATATCATTGTCATCCTGGGTAAGGTTATCAGCAACGGCCTGCTTGGTGCTCAGGTCAAAAGTGGTTTCTATTTCATCTGCTGTTGCAGAGTCGGTTTTTTTACAAGAGGTAAAAAGTGCAATGGAACTGATTGCAATGGCTGCTACAAGGTTGGTTGGTTTCATTTTTTACGGTTTTAATTTTTTATTGAGCCAGTTTGACCCTTGCGTAAGTACAAAGTTTAATGGCAGGGTAATTTTCGCTCATAAAAAAAATACATGCGGTATGCCAGGGGTTAACGTAATTGTATGGTTCTGAGATCGCCGCCATCAATAGAAATGGTGGCCAGTTTATCGCATGCCCCATCTCCAAAATTAATAATGGCCGCATGGCTGGCACCTTCTACTTTAAGTTTGCCGGTACCAATATTGTCGCAAACTGTTTGCTTTTGTAAAGCTTCGGTAATATAGCAGTTTCTGGTTTTGCCGGCGGCATTGGTAATGGTATGATTGCCGGTAATTAAGAATATATCATCCAGTAAACTGCCGGGGGTAAGTGCGCCGCTGATTTGTACTACATCTCTTATGCCACTGTGCAGCCAGAACCTGCCATCCGGAGCAGTAATTTTGCCCCCGGTTACTTTTCGCTGCCAGCCTTTTGTAGATGCAGTACTGGTGTTTCTCCAGGTGATAGACCCTTCCTTTTTATAATTGTTGATGTAATAGTTCGTAAATGTGATGAGGGCTGTACTGCCTGTTTTTCTTACAGAGTCAGACAGTGTTACATGTATTTTTCCTTTGTGTACAATGCCATTGGGACTTGTGCAGCCATTGCCAAAATCGATAGTGATATTTTTTGGGAATCCGGCTGTGGTATTTACCGTAATAATGGCCGAAGATAAAATATTGGTGGTGGAAACGGCCTGGCTTCCGGAGCTGCTGCCCAGTAAGTTTTTCTTTGCTGCAGCTTCCATAAAAATACCATTGGCATCTTCTGTTAAATTATCGGCAATGGCCTGGTCGGTACTTAATTCAAAAGTAGCCTCCTGTTCTTCTGTAACAGCGGTTGAAGCGCCTTCTTTTTTACAGGAAGCCAGGCTGAGCAGTATAAAAACAATAGCAATAATTGCAGGGGTAGATGTTGTTTTCATAGTATTGGTTTATAGCCAGTGGTTGGATCTTAGCAGGATAATACTAAACGGAAACGCTCAAAACTGGTGGAAATTGTGTGCTGCCGGCCCTTTTTTAGCACAGAAATCCTTTGCTGCTGCGGCTTGTAATCCCTTTTGCCTGTAGTTTTGCGGTATGTTTAGAATTGCACCACATTTCTGGAGGGAGTCGAAGGCAAAGTTCTTTAAGAAAGATCTTTTTTTTGTAACTACCCCCTGGTGGTTGCGCCGGCTTTTTCCCGGCACTACCTGGGATGTTTCAACAACAGAAAAAATCATTTATCTCAGCTTTGATGATGGCCCCCACCCGGTAATTACCCCCTTTGTACTGGATGTATTAAAGCAATACAATGCCAAAGCCACTTTCTTTTGTATTGGCGATAATGTAAGAAAGTTTCCGGAAGTATACCAGCAGGTGATAGATGCCGGACATGCCGTTGGAAATCACACCATGCATCATATCAATGGCTGGCAACATACCGATGCGGCTTATGCCGCAGATGCAGCGCAGGCCAAAGCATATATTCATTCTCCCTTATTTCGTCCTCCCTACGGCCGTGTAAAGCGCTCTCAGATCAGTCATCTGTTTGCAACTCACCAACTGCGCACCATCATGTGGTCGGTACTGGCCGGAGATTGGGTAGCCACCCTTTCGCCAGAACAATGTTTTGAGCAGGTTAAAAATAATATCTACCCAGGCTGTATTGTTGTTTTTCATGATAGCGATAAGGCCAATGAGCGCATGAGTGTTGCATTACCCAGACTGCTGCAGCATTTCAGTGCACAGGGCTACCGCTTTGAAAGAATTGAAGCACAGCCGGCATAGGCTTACAGAATAAACAGGCTATCCCTGCTGTATAAACGGAATGCCATAAAATCATTGGTATTGCGGTTGAAAAAAGCTTTTGTAAGCTGGGGAAGTCGTTAAAAAAAATTGGGCCTGGGTAGACACCCTGGCCCGTTTTTAATCCGTACCCTATGAAAACTAGGATAAATGTACAAACTTGTTTTTAAAAATGCAATATTTTTTTTAACATTAAAAAGTTCTTGCATGTCCATTTTTTTTAAAAGCAGCTACAATGCCCGGGTAACTTTATGCTGATGTTGCCTGAAACCCGCTGTAGTGCTGCCTTTCATTCATGCTTGCACTGTTAGTGCCCAACGCTTGTAAATCAATGGCCCAACAACGGTTTGCGATGGATTGGCCTCCCGGCAGGCCACTGCAACAGGTAGTGTATGCTTCATTTACTTATTCGGGCTTGCTGTTCAGGGGGTGGGTATAGCTTTCAGGGCCATTCTTATTTTTTTTAATGATTTTTGCAGCTCAAATGATATCATGCAATTAACCGACACACATTGCCATCTTTATTCCGATGAATTTACAACAGACCGGGAAGCAGTTTTGCAAAGGGCAGCAGCAGCACAGGTAGGTAAAATGTATTTGCCGGCTATCGACAGCTCCACACATGATGCCATGTTATTACTGGAAAAGGCATCTGTGGGTAAATGTGTTGCCATGATGGGGCTGCATCCCTGTAGTGTAAAGGAAGATTACATAAGCGAACTGCAGGTGGTGAAAGACTGGCTAGCCAAAAGGCCTTTTTGCGCAGTGGGGGAAATTGGGCTTGATTTTTACTGGGATAAAACATTTGCGGATGAGCAGTATGCTGCTTTCAGCACCCAAATTGAATGGGCTTTGCAGTACCGGCGGCCAGTTGTAATACATACCCGTAATGCCATGGCAGAAACCCTGGCCGTGGTACAAAAATATGCTGGTGCCGGGCTTACAGGTATCTTTCATTGTTTTAGCGGTACTTACGAGGATGCTGTCAGTGCTGTTGGAATGGGGTTTTACCTGGGGATAGGAGGGGTACTTACCTATAAAAATTCAGGCCTGCAGCAGGTGGTGGAACGTATTGACCTGCAGCACCTGGTGCTGGAAACAGATGCTCCTTATTTAACGCCTGTACCTTTCCGCGGTAAAAGAAATGAAAGCAGTTATTTAATGTATATAGCAGACAAGCTGGCGGCTATCAAAAACATTTCTGTTAATGAGGTTGCGGCAGTTACTTCTGCAAATGCAGAAAAAATATTCGGCATGTAAGGCCGATACCTTATTTTTGCCGTCCTTAAAAAGGAGACGTGTCCGAGTGGTTGAAGGAGCACGCCTGGAAAGTGTGTATAGGGGTAACTCTATCGCGAGTTCGAATCTCGCCGTCTCCGCATCAGTATTGTAAAGTCCCGGTAATATTTACCGGGGCTTTTTATATTATCTATGGTAATGCCGGATAGTATCACTGATTGTCACCCGTTTCAATATCCATTTTTAAAATATGATAAAGTTCATATGCTATGTTGACGCACATCCTTGTCTTCACTTTTTATTAAGAGTAGCTTTATAATAAAAAGGAGGTGTTTATGTCAATGACAATAATAACCAAACGGTGTGGAATACTCCTTTTTGCAGGCTTGCTGGTAATAGCATCAGATACAGGATGCTCCAGTTCAAAGATTACATCTTCATGGAAAGCAACTGTTACACCTGTGCCGGCAGGAAAAAAAATTATGGTGGTGGGATTGATAAGGGACGCCGACAGAGCCATCAGGGAACTGATGGAAAAACATATGATCGGTGATCTAAATGCCTTAGGGTATAATGCAGTGTCGGCTTACAGCGAATATGGCCCCAGGGCTTTTGATAATATGGATGAGCAGGCGGTAATGAATAAATTAAAAGGCAGCAATGTTGATGCGGTGGTTACAATTGTATTGTTAAATAAACAAAAGGAACGGTTGTATAAACCCGGTATAATGGGAAGTGCACCAGATGCCTCAAAATACAATCGTTTTTGGGGGTATTATACAGTATTGTCCAACCGTATTTATTCCTCCGGGTATTACGAAACCAGCACCAGGTATTTTTGGGAAAGTAACCTGTACGACCTGTCTACCAGGAACCTGTTGTACGCTGCCCAAACACAATCCTTCGATCCGTTGTCAACGGCTTTGTTAAGTCATGAGTATGGAAAAAAGATCGTAGCCAATATGGTGAAGCAACATGTATTAATAACAACTAACAACCCGTAATTATAAAATCAATATGAAGAAGCGGTGATTTTTGAGCAATAAACTTTTTCTATGCAGATCAAAATTAATGCTGATACCCGGCTCAGTGATATTAAAAAGCAATTTTCGGATGTATACCCTTACTTAAAAATTGAATTTTTTAAACGCCCTCATGCCAAACATAAACTGTCATCCGAACTGGACAGGATCGTTTCCGACAAACCGGTTACACTGCTTACCAACCCTGGCACTGATGTGATGATTGATATCAATGGAAAACGTACCGTATTGCAGGTAGAACAGGATTTTTGGAAAATATTTGGACTGTCGGTACAGGTTTTTAGAAAAGCCATGAATATGTGGATAGAAACTTCTTTTACTGACAGCTGGACATTGGAAAGTCAAAATAGCGAAGGCCAGATGTTTAGTGCTGCCGATTTTGGTGATACAGAAGAGGATGAACAGGAAGACCGCAAAATTGATACAAAATAAGGGTACCCTTATTTTATATAAATGGCCCTGTTATGCCCTGTTGTAAAGATGGGATAAGCATACACATTGATACAACAATTCAAATTCATTCGTATTCTCCTTTTTTTTGACAGGCCCGTTGCTGCAATCAATACTCAGCCTTTACTGTATTGCGGTTACTGCAAAAAGTGCACTCCACCCCACGCTTATTTTCTTTGATGCTGTAAAAATGTATTAAGGGTAATAATATTGTCATTAATCAGCGCACCAAAAAACATTGGTATAATTATTGTCTGTGTGCATGACAAGCTTGATTTATGTGGTTCATTATTATGCTTTTATCTTATTTATGAACCTATTTCTTAACTAAACTATAAACATCAGCATTATGAAAAAACAAATTATTTTATGTGTAGTGGCATCACTTATTTTTGTCTCCACCGTTTCAGCACAAAGTAAAGGTCAGTCTTACACCACCGCGCTGGGCGTTAAACTTTTAGATGGCGCAGGTATTTCATTAAAACATTTTGTAAATGAAAAAGCGGCTCTGGAAGGTATTGGCTTTTTCTGGAGCCAGGGAACCAGGATAACGGGTTTGTATGAATTACATTTTGATATTAATGGTGCACCCGGATTAAAATGGTACATCGGGCCAGGTGCTCACATAGGATTGTACAATACCAAAAATGGCGGTGGTACATGGGCTGGTGTTGATGGTGTACTGGGCCTGGATTACAAGATCAATAATGCTCCGCTGAATCTTTCTGCAGACTGGCAACCCTCTTTTGAGTTTGGTACCGGAAGGGGATTTACAGGAAACTGGGGCGGATTCGGCATCAGGTATACTTTTTAAATACAGCGGTAATATCGTGCAGGTGGAAAATCAGGATAGCACTTTTTCCATCTGCATGCTCCTGCTGCCTTTTACCAGTACCTGTGTATTTACAAACCGCTGTTGCATAAACCATTCTTTAGCCTGCACAGCATTTTGCAAATTGATATACTGATGCATCACTTTACCATAATCTCCACCTACCAGTACAACAGCAGTCCATTTATACTGGTCAATTAACTGAATAATAGATTGGTGTTCGAATACACTTTCATTTCCCAGTTCCATCATACCTCCCAGCAGTAATATTTTATTATCGCCTTTCATTTTGGCAAAATTCTCTATGGCAGCTTTCATGCTGGTGGGGTTGGCATTGTAAGCGTCCAAAATAAAAGTATTGCTGTCTTTTACAATTAGCTGCGAGCGGCTGTTGGATGGGGTATATTGTTCCAGCGCCGATTGAATGGTACTGTCTGCAACGCTAAAATACTTTCCTATAGCCACCGCCGATAAAATATTCGGCAAATTGTATTCGCCCACCAATTGTGTTTGTATGGTATCAATAGCAGCTCCGCCGGTGATCTTTACAGATAAAAATCCCGAACTGTTTTTTACTTCTCCTGTTATGTCCGCATCTTTGGTGCCGTATGTATGAATAGTTGCTATTCCGGCACTCATTTGTTGTAAGTAATCATAATCGTTCATAATAAATGCAGTGCCTTTATGCATCCGTAAAAAGTCAAAGAGTTCTCCCTTGCCCTTACGCACCCCTTCCACGCCGCCAAACCCTTCCAGGTGTGCTTTACCACAATTGGTGATAAGGCCGTGGGTGGGTAAGGTGTAGGTACAATAACTTTCAATTTCTTTCCGGTGGTTGGCACCCATCTCTATAACGGCTATTTCGGCATCGGCTTTTACTTTTAAGATGGTAAGCGGTATGCCAATATGATTATTTAAATTACCCTCTGTGGTATAGGTTCTGTAAGTGGTACTCAATACCTCATGTACCAGCTCTTTGGTAGTGGTTTTGCCGTTACTTCCGGTAATGGCTATAAACGGGATGGTAAACTGCTGCCGGTGGTGTTTGGCCAGCAATTGCAGGGTGGTAAGCACATCTTCCACCAAAATAATTTGATCGCAGCCGGCATTTTCGGGTAGCGGTTCATCAGTGATAGCGTATGCCGCTCCTGCATCCAGGGCCTGTTTTGCAAACAGGTTGCCATTGAAATTGGGCCCCTTTAGTGCAAAAAAAAGATCCCCCTGTTTCAGTTTACGGGTATCGGTTTCAATAGAAGGATGGGCAAGAAATAGCGTGTATAACTGTTCGGTTTGCATGCTTCAAAATTATGGCAGAACCCCGGAATTACACAATAAAAAAACCTCCCGGTATAAGCGGGAGGTTTTCAATATCAGAAAATAATTATTTTTTCTTTCTTGAGTTTTGTTTACGGCTGCCAAAGATATTACCTTCTTTAAATCCAGGTCCTTCTGGAGGGCCAAGGTAAGTTTGAGCGCAACGGAAACCAACAGTGCTTGCAGACTGGTCTTCCTGCATAAAGCGGCGGGCACCGGGCGACAACCAGTAAGGCCTGTCATTCCAGCTACCACCCTTAATCACTCTTGATTCATCATTGATTAATGATGTAATACCGTATCCATAAGTTACCTGACTTGCAGAGTCACCATCCAGGTAGTTGATCACATTATTTTTTTGGTAGTTGCTGCGGTTTTTAACTTCCTCATCAGAAATGTCAACCCTTTTCAGGCGGTTCACTTCTGTTGGTCCAACGCTGTCTTTTTGCAATTCACCAGATGCATTTTTATAGTACTTCTGGAATTTGTTACCACGGAAATAGTTAAAATCCTGGCCATCTGTTGGGGTTAATGGTCTGTATACATCACCTACCCATTCGCTCACATTACCACTCATATTATACAGGCCAAAAGCATTGGGATAGAAAGCTTTTACCGGACCGGCAATGGGCGCCCTGTCATTCAAACCTCCGGCAACACCCATGTTATCACCACTACCGCGTTTAAAGTTGGCTAAGAATTTACCCTGCCAGCTGCCGCGACGGTTGTCACGCAGGCCATTGGGATTGTTACTCCATGAATAGATCTGCTGGTTGCTTAACAATTCTTCACCACTTTTTGCTTCTTTTTTACGAGGAGAAGGGTTTTGAGCATAAATACCATAAGCGGCATATTCCCATTCAGCTTCGGTAGGCAGGCGGTATCCCATGTTTAAGATACCATCTTCCATTTTAACCAGGCCTCTTGGTTTACCATTTACGTCTTTAAGATCAGACTTTTTAGGCTTGCTCCTGCTCTGGATCATGTCAGGGGCCATTAAATATGTTTCGGTATTGAATGCATCAGCACCCGCACCTTTCATTTCTTTTTTAGCGGCGTCTTTTTTCAGGTAACCTTTTTGTATCAGGTTCAATTCATTTACCCTGTCTGTTCTCCAAACACAATAATCATGTGCCTGTTGCCAGCTAACACCTACCACAGGGTAGAAGTTATAAGAAGGGTACCTGAAATAGTACTCTACATATGGCTCGTTATAAGCCAGCTCCTCACGCCAAACCAGTGTATCGGGCAATGCTTTTTGCATGATGGCAGTATCGCCGGAAAAAGTATTTTCCAGCCAGTACAAATACTCACGGTAGTGAACATTGGCTACTTCCGTCTCATCAATAAAGAAAGAAGGCACAGTAACACGGCGCGGAATATTGTTCCAGTCACCCATTACATCTTCATCTTTTGCACCCATTACAAACGAACCGCCCTGTACAAATACCAGACCGGGGCCAGCTTTGGGATATTTTACTTTTGCCACATGGAAGTTACCCATGTTCTTATCATCATAATTCCAGCCAGTGGCAGATGATTTGGCGCTTTTCTTTTTAAATAAACCGCCGTTTTTACAGGCACTTAATGACAAGGCCGCGGCTGCAAGAATGAAGAGATTTTTACTAGACACTAATTTTAACATGTTCGTTCGTTTATCAGATTGGTTAACGAAAGGTTTTCTTTTTTATTGTATATGGGGGTGTTCGGCTGCGAATATAAATACTTTAGATGATATACTGCGGGCAGGCTATCATTTTTTAGCTTCACTGTACTTTGTTGTCAGTACAGATATAATAACGCATATGGGTAATTATATTGTGCAGCCCTTAAAAAACAGCAATTTTCAGGCCGTAATATTAAATACAGTTAAATCAAAAAGCAGATGCATCACATTTTAAAAAATGGATGTCCGGTAAAAGCAGCCACCGGTTTACCGGTGTTACAGTATATCATATAAAGTGCGTACCTGTTCAGTTAAGGCAATTCAATTATAGACAGGCCTTTGAACAATAATTCATTTGTATACTGCGTTAGTTACAGCAAATGACAACACATATAAAATAAATAAAGTTCAGTTTTGACAGACCCTTAACTTTGCCCGTTTGCAAAAAGTAAGTATCTTTAACCCTGGTACTTTGATTTTTTAACAAGATTTTATAAATTAGTTGTTCATTTCAATAAAACTACTATTTTTACAACACAATCAAACCACTAAACTAAACGCTTATTGAGGTAAGTCTACCTAACCAAGACAAAACAAAACGCATGAAAAGAGTAACTTTAAAACTAACTACCTTAGTTATGTTACTGGGAGGAGCAATCACTGTAGCCAATGCCCAGACAAACAAAATCAACGTTGTAACATCCGCGGTTCCTTTTTTACGGATTACTCCAGATGCCCGCAGCGGTGGTATGGGCGATGTAGGTATTGCAACTTCACCTGACGCTAATTCCTCTTTCTCTAACTTAGCAAAAACTGTATTCAATACCAGCAAAACTGGTTTAGCAATAAATTATGTTCCTTGGTTAAGGGATCTGGCTGTAAACGATGTTTACTTAGCTTCTCTGTCTGGTTTTTACAAATTAGATGACGAAAGTGCTTTCAGTGCTTCATTAAGATATTTCAGCCTGGGTAGTATCCAGTTTACTGATAACCTGGGTAACGACCTGCAAACTTTCCGTCCGCGTGAATTGGCTTTCGATGCAGGTTATTCAAGGAAATTATCTGCTAAATCAAGTTTGGGTGTTGGCTTACGCTACATCAATTCTAACCTGGCCAGCGGAACTGTAAATGGCGTAAGCTATAAAGCCGGGTCAACTGTTGCAGGTGATATTCACTACTTCCATAATGGCGAAAAAGAAAATGGTGAAGGACTGAACTGGGGTGCTACTTTAAGCAACCTGGGCGGTAAGATATCATATACCAGCGATGCCAATCAAAAAGACTTCATCCCTGCTAATTTAGGAGTGGGGGTTGCTTATACAAAAGTATTCGACGAAGAAAACAAGATCACATTTGCAGCTGACCTGCATAAATTATTAGTACCTACACCTCCGGCTGTGGGCGACTCTGCTGGTTTAGTTAGCTACCGCAACAAAGGGGTGGTAAGCAGCTGGTTCAGTTCTTTCGGAGATGCATCGGGAGGTATTTCTGAAGAAATTCAGGAATTGAATGTTGCTATTGGTGCAGAATACTGGTACAATAACCAATTTGCTTTCAGGGCTGGATATTTCTACGAAAATCCTAACAAAGGAAACAGGAAGTTCTTCTCTGTAGGTGCTGGTTTAAAATACAATGTATTTGGATTGAACTTTGCATACTTATTTCCTTCTGGCAGCGGTGTTAACCGTAACCCATTGTCTAATACTTACCGTTTTGGTTTAGTATTTGATTTTGACGGAGCTTCAAAATAATAAGTAGTATATTATATTTCAAAAGCGTTACACTCTGAGTGTAACGCTTTTGAGTTTTTAGTACCGCCCAAATTGCAGATATTTACATGATAAATCAATTTTAATGTCATACAGGATAGGTTCAGGAATAGACTTTCATCAATTAGTAGCCGGACGTGACCTTTGGATAGGAGGAATAAAAATTCCGCATAGTAAGGGTGCATTGGGGCATAGTGATGCAGATGTTTTATTACATGCCATCTGCGATGCGATGCTGGGAGCGCTTTGCCTGGGGGATATTGGTGTGCATTTTCCGGATACAGATGCAGCATATAAGAATATCGACAGTAAAATTTTATTATCGCATTGCTTTAATCTGGTAAAAGGCAAGGGCTATAAAATTGTAAATGTAGACAGTACCCTTTGCCTGCAGGAACCTAAAATTAAGCCCTATATAATGCAAATGCAAACGACCATTGCAACCATACTGGAACTGAATGTGGAGGATGTTTCTGTGAAAGCCACCACCACAGAAAAAATGGGTTTTGCAGGCAGGGAAGAAGGTCTGGTGGCTTATGCAACAATATTACTTTGCAAAGAGTCATAGTTTAATAAACTAACAGCATTGAGTAAGCTATTTTTTACATATATTTTACTATTCCTTACAGTACTGCATAGCAGTGCCCAGAGGCAATCAAATACGTGGTACTTTGGTACGGGCGTGGGCTTGGATTTTAACCAGGTACCGCCTTCGTCACTCTTCAACAACATGGCCAATTCCCAGGAAGGCTGTGCCTCAGTTTCGGATAACAATGGCAAATTACTATTTTATACTAATGGGCTTGTGGTAATGAATCGTAAGCATGAGATCATGCTGAATGGCAACAGTCTTAAAGGTGATCTGAGCAGTACGAGTAACGCCATCATCGTTCCATTGCCGGGCAACGATAGTATTTATTATTTATTTACCATTGGAGCTACCGCACAGCTATCAAAAGGGTTGCGGTATAATATTATTAATATCAGGGGCGATGGCGGCTATGGTGAAGTTGTTGAGAAGAACACTTTTGTTGATGAAGCGTATGAAAAAATGGCGGCAGTAAGGCATTGTAATAACAGGGATGTTTGGATTACGATCAGAAAATGGGAGTCGGATGAATATGATTGCTACCTGCTTACTTCTTCAGGTTTTAATGCAGTGCCGGTGGTAAGCCATACGGGTTATGTAGTAGGTGGTGTACAAAATAATGCCATAGGAACTTTGAAATTTTCTATGGATGGTAAAAGATTGGCCGCTGTGCATTCAACAGAAAATGATGCTGTAGAATTAATGGATTTTGATAATGCCACAGGGCAAATTACTAACCCGGTTATTTTTAAACCTAATAGCACTCCGCATTCATTATCTTTTACAGGTGTATATGCTGCTGAATTTTCTCCAAACGGGAAATTACTGTATGTATCGGCAAATAATTCCGCAGCAGATCCCTGCACCTTATTTCAGTTTGATATTACTTCTGCTGCAATGCCAACTATCATGGCTTCCAAACAGGTAATTGCACAAACAGCTCCCTGGTTTGCGGGTGCTTTGCAAACCGGACCCGATCTGAAAATCTACATGGCCATGTGGAAAGATACCGCCATATCGGTAATCAATAACCCCGATGTATATGGCCCGGGATGTAATTTTCAATTCAATAAAATTTCTTTTGGCAAAAACGGTGAACCTGTGCAATTTGGCCTGCCTTCTATCATACAATCTGATCTAAACATCAGCCTTATTCCATATGATTTTGTGCGAACAGGTGATTGCCATGCCAATAATGCGCAGTTTAATATCAACCGTATATCTGGTGTTGATTCTGTGCAATGGGATTTTGGCGACGGAGGGAATTCCCGGGCGTTCTCACCCTTTCATCAGTATGCTACAGCAGGTTTTTATACAGTTACTTTAAAGATTTATGGAGTTGACTGCTCGGGCACTAATATTACCAACATACAAAAAAACATCTGGCTTGCCGGCGGACTGGCCGATTTGCTGGGGACAGATATTGCTACCTGTTCTTTTGAAAACCTGCAGCTAAGCGTATCAGTTACAGGGGTTAATTACTTATGGAACACCGGCAATACTACAGACAAGATTACTGTTACACAACCAGGAAAATACTGGGTAGAAATTGAACAACAGGGCTGCACATTGGCCGACACTGTTAATATTACTGTTAAGCCAAAGCCATATGTAAATGCCGGTAATGATACCACCGTATGTTTAAACGAGGGCATTACTTTAAATGCCGGTAATGCCAACGCGAGTAACTATTTATGGAGCACAGGAGAAATATCGCCATCAATAAAGGTATACCGGCCCGGGGTATACAGTGTTACTGTTACCCAGGACAATTGCAAGGCAATCGATTCTGTAAACATTGGTTGGGGCAATTGTCCTTTTTATATTCCTAATGCCTTTTCTCCCAATAATGACGGCGTGAATGACTATTTTGGTATACTAAACGGGTTTGCTGTACAGAATTTTTCTATAAAAGTATATAATCGTTATGGCCAGGTCATCTTTAAGTCCAGTGATATTACAACCAAATGGGATGGAAGATATAAGGGTAAGCCCCTGCCCATTGGAGCTTACCCCTGGTCAATAGTATATATCAATGACCGGGGATATACCAAATGGTTGCAGGGTACAGTTTTAATAGTGCATTAACACAATACTAAAAAACAAACGTTGATTATTTAGCTACATTAGTACCTTTGCCACCATGCAAACAGTTTCAGTAAATATTATAAATACATCATCTAATCCCCTGCCATCTTATGCCACAGCAGGTGCTGCAGGCATGGATATCAGGGCCAGCCTGGATACCCCCATTACCTTACAGCCTCTCGAACGCATCATGGTGCCTACCGGATTGTTTATTGAATTACCCGAAGGCTATGAAGCACAGGTTAGGCCAAGAAGCGGGATGGCGATTAAACAGGGCATTACCTGTTTAAACTCGCCCGGTACTGTAGACAGTGATTACAGGGGTGAGATAAAAGTGATACTGATTAACCTGAGTAATACAGCGCAGGTCATTAACAGTGGCGACAGGATTGCGCAAATGGTGATTGCCAAAACGGAACAGGCGCACTTATTTTCAGTAACAGCACTTACTGAAACTGTAAGAGGTGATGGGGGCTTTGGTCATACAGGAATACAATAATATTTTATAGAAATGCATACACCTGCAATGAAAAAATTGATAGCAATAGGTATTGTAGCGGTTGCCATATTTGCCACAGAAAGCTGCCGTACCACCAAGCAAATTAATAAAGCGATTGCGCCCAAGGATACCGCATTGGCCGAAATACCCAATACCTCTGTGGCCGACTCTGTAAAAATGGTATCAGAAACCATGCAAAAACTGCGCAGCCACCATATAGATTTTAAAACTTTTAATGCAAAAATAAAAGTAGAGTACGAAGACAGTAAAGGTAAACAGCCCGATATCACTGCCGTAGTGCGTATTATGAAAGACAGTGCGATATGGGTGTCTTTGACTGCATCTATTTTTAATTTTGAGGTATTTCGAATGCTCATTACAAAAGACAGTTTGGTATTGATGAATATCCGCGATAAAGAAGTGCAGTACCGTTCACTGGATTATTTGCAGGAAGTAACACAAATACCTTTTGATTATGTGGGCATTCAGGATCTGCTGGTTGGCAACCCGATATTTTTAGACAGCAATGTAGTGTCGTTTAAAAAAGGAGAAAACAATATACTCGTTTCTACCCTGGGTACTTATTTTAAACACCTGCTAACGCTTTCGCCGGATAATATTTTGCTGCTCCACAGCAAGCTGGATGACATAGATGTAAGCCGAAACAGGACGGCAGATATCACTTATGGAGATTTTGAAAGTAAAAACGGCATGGATTTTTCCACTTACAGGGAAGTTACCGTATCTGAAAAAAATAAAGTTGATATACGGCTCAATTATAAACAGTATGAGTTTAACAAAGAATTGTCAGTTTCTTTAAAGGTGCCTAAAAATTATAAACGCAAGTAAGCGTTATTGCTGATTATGCACAGGTGTGGGTTTTTAGCATCGCTCATGTTTCCTGTATACATTGTATTTTTGATCATCATCCAAATTGAACGTATGGTAAAAGTATTTTTCACTGTTGTTATTATGATGTGCGGCATTGTTGCTATGGCACAGGGCACCCGCGAAGAACTGGAAAAACAGCAGCAGCAACTGAAAAGAGAACTGGAACAAAAAACGCAGCTGCTGAATGAAAATAAGGCAAAATCAAAAGAGAATTATGTGCAATGGAAGCTGATCAACGATAAGGTAAATATACAGGACAGGATCATTGACAATATCAACCGTGATATTAATTTACTGGACAATAATTTATATAACACCCAAAGAGACATTAACCGCTACGATAAATTGCTGGACACCTTAAAGCTGGAATATGCCAAAAGTATGGTGTATGCCTATAAGAACAGGAGCAATTACGATTTTTTAAATTTCATTTTTTCTGCGGGTAGTTTTAATGATGCCATAAAGCGAATTGCCTATTTAAAAAGCTACCGGAATTACAGGGAGATGCAGGGTGAAAATATTTTGCGTACCCAGGAGATGCGCATAAAAAGAGTGGAGGAACTAAGCGGCACCAAAAAGCAAAAAAGTGTGGTATTGCAAAGTAAGGATAAAGAAATGGCCGCACTGGAAAGCGAGAAAAAGGAAAAAGATCGCATACAGGATGAATTAAAAAAGCAGGGCAAGCAATTGAATAAGCAAATAGCGGCCACACAAAGCCAGCTTAAAAAAGTTACTAACGCCATCAATGCCGCTATTAAAAGGGCTATGGACGAAGCAAAGAAAACAGCTATAAAAAAAGCTGCTGCAGATGAAGCAGCCAGGCTGGCTGCTGCAAAAAACGCTTCTAAAAATACATCGGCCACCACTCCTTCAACAGTGGTTACAAGTCCTGTTGCAAATACCACAGTTAAAACAAAAAAAATAGCGGAACCCAAAAAGGAACCCGTGAGTATATTATTGAACGCTGAAAATACGGTAATCAATGCCAATTTTATCAATAATAAAGGCGCATTGCCATGGCCGGTAGATAAGGGATACCTGTTATTACATTTTGGATCCAATCAATTACCCAGCGGAACTATTTTGGTGAGTGATGGTATTACAGTGGCAACTGATATTGGTTCGCCTGTAAAGTCAATTTTTGATGGCACCGTTAGCAGCGTGGTATATGTAGAAGATATGCAGGTGGTGATCATCCAGCATGGTAAGTATTTTAGTGCATACAGTAATCTTACCAATGTATCGGTATCCCGTGGACAGGCAGTAACACGTGGCCAGGTAATAGGAAAAGCTGCGGCCAACCTGGATGGTGTGGGTGCTGTAGATTTTTACATCAACGATGAAAAAAATAAATTTGATCCTGAAAAATGGCTGCGCCGCAAGTGATCAGATCACTCTTTTATATAAAGCTTCATACACAGGAACAATGCTTTCGATGTCAAATTTTTTGGCCTGTGCCAATGCATTGGCTTTAAATTGTAATAAAGTAGCCTCGTCTTTAAATATGGCCAAAGCATTTTTGGCCATATCTTCCACATCGCCCACATTGCTCATAAAACCAGTATAGCCATCAATATTGATTTCGGGCAGGCCGCCGGCATTGGTAGAGATCACAGGCACTTCGGCAGCCATGGCTTCCAATGCAGCCAGCCCAAAACTTTCATATTCGCTGGTGAGTAAAAACAGGTCGGCAATGGGCAGAATGTCTTCCATCTGTTCCTGCTTACCTAAAAATTTAATATTGTCTACACTTACACAATCCCTGCAAATACTTTCTGCATAGCCTCTTTCGGGGCCATCACCCAGCAGCAGCAGCTTACTGGGCATTTGCTGATTGATCAGCAAAAAAGTATTGATCACATCACCCACTCTTTTTACTTTTCTAAAATTGCTGGCATGCACAATGATCTTTTCGCCATTGGGAGCTACAATCTTTTTAAAGGCATCCACGGGTTTCCTGTGAAAGCGCTCCACATCTACAAAATTGTGGATCACTTCAATTTCTTTATCAATTACAAAATTCTTATAGGTTTCTTCTTTTAAATTTTGCGAAACAGCAGTAAGTACATCACTTTCATTCATTGAAAAAGTAACCACCGGGCTATAGGTTTTATCCCTTCCCACCAGGGTAATATCGGTGCCGTGTAAAGTGGTGATCACGGGAATGTGCTTGCCCTGTTTGGCCAGTATCTGTTTGGCCATATATGCTGCGGCCGCGTGCGGAATAGCATAGTGTACATGCAGCAACTCTACATTGTTATTCATGATCACATCCACCATAGTGCTGGCCAAAGCTGTTTCGTAAGGCGGGTAATCAAACAGCGGATAAGTAGGCACCCTAACCTCGTGATAAAATATATTGGCATGAAAACCACTGAGCCTTACCGGTTGCTGGTAAGTAATGAAATGAATATTATGCCCTTTATCTGCCAGTGCCTTACCCAATTCAGTAGCCAGCACACCGCTACCTCCAAATGTGGGATAGCAAACAATTCCAATATTCATATTCAAAAGCTTTAAATAGTGATAGCAAGCTTACTGTTGCAAACTGCAATTTAGCACATTATTTTTCTATATCTGTTCCGTTCATGTATTGGTAATAAATCATTAAGTTTGTTTTTCAACCCAACACCAATATGGTAACAAAAAAAATATGGATGTGTGCCTTGTTGCTGGCTACTGCAACCTGCAGCTTTTCTCAAAATGAAGATTCAATTGCCATTAAAAAAATTACAGATGAAGTGATGCTGAATGGTAAGGCTTATGCCAACCTGCGGGTATTGTGTAAAACCATCGGGCAACGTTTAAGTGGCAGTTCCGGTATGTATAAAGCAGAGCAATGGGGCCTGCGTGTATTGAAAGATGCCGGGGCTGCCGATGTATACCTGCAGGAATGCATGGTGCCGCATTGGGTAAGAGGTGCAAAAGAAGAGGCAAAGTTTGTAACCCGTAAAGGAAAGCCAGATCCATCTTTCAAAGTACTGTCAATAGGAAATGCGGTTGGTACAGGCAAAGCAGGTGTTACAGCTACAGTAATGGAAGTAAAAAATTTTGAAGAACTGAACAGGCGTAAAGAGGAAGTAAAAGGCAAAATTGTATTTTACAATTATCCCTTTAATAAAACACTGCTGAAAGGGGCTTATGGCGATGCAGTCAGATACAGGAGTAACGGGGCTTCGGCAGCCGCCAAATACGGGGCTGTGGCCGTTATTGTTCGTTCGGTAACCGCTGCTACCGACGACCATCCGCATACGGGGGCTCTGCGTTATAACGATTCGTTTCCCAAAATACCTGCTGTGGCTATCAGCACAAAAGATGCGGAACTGTTGAGTAACAGTATAAAGGGGGCATATGTAAATGCGCCTCTTTTTATCAGAACCAATTGTGTAATGCTGGCAGATACCATTGGACACAATGTAATTGGAGAGATAAAAGGCAGTGAATTTCCGGAAGAGATCATTACCATTGGCGGACACCTGGATAGTTGGGATGCTGCAGAAGGTGCCAACGACGATGGTGCCGGCATGGTGCAGAGTATTGAAATTTTAAGGGCCTTCAGGGATGCCGGGTATAAACCCAGGCGTACCATCAGGATCGTATTATTTGCCAATGAAGAAAATGGCACCCGTGGAGGGTTAAAATATGCTGAAGTAGCAAAAGCAAAAAATGAAAAGCACATCATGGCCATGGAAAGTGATGGCGGATCTGAATATCCCCGTGGTTTTGGTTGTGGTATGACAAAAGCCCAATTTGAAAAAGTGGCGGGCTGGAAAAAATATTTTGAACCATACGATGCCGACAAGTTCTCTTTCAGTGAAGGAGGTGGCGGCGGAGCCGATATTGGCCCCCTGCAAACCAATTTTAAAACGGCCCAGTTTGGCTTAAGTACCACAGGACAGCGGTATTTTAATTTTCATCATGCGGCAACGGATGTATTTGAAAATGTAAACGAGCAGGAACTGCACCTTGGCGCAGCTGTTATGGCAGCCATGGTTTATTTGGTGGATAAATACGGATTATAATTTAACTTGCACAAAAAATAAATTATGGAAGATATTAAGACTCCCGAGCCCCTTAAGCCCTTACCTAAAAAGGCCGGCGGATTTAAAAAGTTTGTACGTTGGTTCACATTTATTTTACTGGTGGTGCTGGGTTTATTTGGGTATTGGAAATATTATTATACCTACAGTGATGGATACAGAAGCGGCCTGTTACAAAAACTGTCTCATAAAGGCAATGTTTTTAAGACCTATGAAGGAGAACTGGTGCAGCGCAGTATTGTATCTACCAGTAATGTGGGCATTGCATCAGAGAAATTTTATTTTTCAGTGGCAGATGACAGTGTGGCAAAATCCATGCAGGGCTTTGAAGGAAAAAATGTAAAGCTGCATTACGAACAAAAAAATGGCACACTGCCCTGGCGTGGTGAAAGTGAATACATAGTAGACGGGGTGGAAATTGACAACAATCCTTAAACTGCTTATCCCTGCAGTAAAAATATAACCGGCTTTTTATGAAAGTCGGTTTTTTCTTTTCTCCATTCTGCTATCGTTTTTGTTTTTATATATTCTGTGGCTGCAGTAAGTTCACAAGCAATGCAAAACTTTGTGGAAGCCTTACCCGTTTTTAAGATGGTTTCAATTAACTGGTTATTCCGGTAGGGAGTTTCAATGAAAATTTTTGTACTCTTGTTTTTTTCGGACGAGGATTCCAGTTCTTTTATTTTTTTTATCCTTTCAGTATTATCAATCGGCAGGTAGCCCACAAACTCAAACTGCTGGCCATTCATACCACTGGCCATCAGGGCCAGCAGAACAGAACTGGGGCCCACCAGTGGTTTTACGGTGGCATTCAGCTGCTGCGCCGCTTCAATTAAAATTTGCCCGGGGTCTGCAATGCCGGGGCAGCCGGCTTCACTGATGATGGCAATATTTTTTTGTTCTTTTATTTTTTGTTTAAAGGTGCTGATCTGCTCTTCCTCTGCTTTATGAATGGCAAACCATTCATAATCATCGATCACAATTTCTTTACAAATACTTTTTAAAAACCGCCTTGCCGTTCTTTCATTTTCTGCAAAAATAACCGAGCAGTTTTTTACAGCCTCAATAATATAGGCGGGAATGGTATGTGTGGCAGTTTCATCCAGCACAGAGGGGATTAAATATACAGAAGACATCATATGGATTATTTTTATACAGCCAGCTTGTTTTCTTTATCGCCATACAGGCTAATGGTAGCTGCAATAACTGCATAGCTGGGTGCCAGCAGCCAGCCTAATACCGGCACCAGGTGCATTATAAAGAACACCATGCCGTTGCCAATGGCCAGGCCTTTGTGTTTACCAATAAAAGTAATGCTTTGAGAGGTGGACAGTTTATGCCTTTCGCAACTGTAATCCAGCATAGAAAATCCCAGGTAATAGCATTCCACCATCAGTGCTATCAATGGCGTGATCCAGCCCACTACCGGTATAAATGCCAGTATAAAAATAGAAACGGCATATACGGTTTGCCATAACATATTTCTTAAGGCTATACGTATGCCTCTTACAATATCTTTCAGTAATTGGGTGATGCTGAATGGGAAATCGCTGCCTTCCATAATGGCCTCTGTTTTCTCGCTCAGGTAAGCAAATAATGGGGAGCCTACTATCAGGAATAAATATTTGAACAACGAAAAATAAAACATGATCAGTACCAGGTAAATGATGATCTGCAAAAAAATCATCAGCCAGCTTAACCAGCTGTTTTCCATTTTTTGCATCCACTCTGCCGCACCAGTTTTTAACATCATAAAATCAATGGCATGAGAGCTGGATTTTACAAACAAATAAATACCCAGGCAAAATAAAACAGAATAGATCAATCCGGGAATGAAGATCCATTTCCACAAGCGGTGTTTGATAATAAACCGGTGAGTTAAAAAATAAGCCTGTATTGCTGTAACAATCTCTTTTAGCATGCGGTATGAGGGGTTAAATATAAGCGGGCCAAACTGTTTTTGTATTTTAGCTTTAAAGTTAAAGATATAATGAAGAAGTTGCCCATAGAATTTTATAACCGGGGGGATGTAATACAAATAGCCCAAGACCTGTTAGGAAAAATAATCATAACAAAATTCGATGGGCTGATTACAACAGCAAGAATAGTGGAAACAGAGGCATACATCGGACTTACCGACAGGGCCTCTCATTCATGGGCTGGTAAAAGAACGGCCCGTAATGAACACATGTATGCCCCTGCGGCCACTGCTTATGTATACATCTGTTATGGCATGCATCATTTGTTCAATGTGGTTACCAATAAAAAAGGCACCCCCGATGCGGTGCTGATAAGGGCAGCCGAACCGCTGCAGGGATTAGAACATATGCAGCAACGCTCGGGCAAAACCACTGCCGGGTATACAATTACAAAAGGGCCGGGCAATATGGGCAGGGCACTGGGGATATCTAAATTACACTCCGGTATAAGTCTGCTCGGCAACCAGCTTTTTTTAGCAGATGATGGTTGGCAGGCGGAGGGCAAAATTGGAGTTAGTAAACGCATAGGAGTGGAGGGTGCGGGTGTAGAAGCTGCAGCCCTTCCATACCGTTTTTTTATTAAAGGAAATAAATACGTCAGCAGCTACCCTAACCGGTAAATTCAATGCGCTGTTTTAGCCATTCTGTTTTAGTGAAGGCATACAGGTACAGATCCCAAACCTGGTCATTTACAAATTCTGCCTGTGGCAATATTGCTTCCTGTGTAAAGCCCAAACGTTCTGCCACGGCTTTACTTTTATGATTCCCGGTAGCGCATTTTATTTCTATTCTTTCCAGGTCAAGCTGGGTAAAACAAACATCAATAAGCTTTTTACAACATGCCGTAATGATGCCCTTGCCTGCATAATGTTCTCCCAGCCAGTAGCCTATTGCACCACTTTTATTTTGCTGGTTGATATAATGAATACCAATTCTTCCGGTAATAACACCATTGTACAAAATAACAAATCCAATATCGGTACCTGCTTCTTTTTCTTTTTTTGTTTTGCTGATATAGTTTTCAAAAATGGTTATTGTACGCATATTATCTACCCAGGGTAACCATTCTCTTAAATATATGCGGTTGGCATTGATGAGTGCAAAGGTTTCTGCTGCATGGCACCCGTCAAGTAATTCTAATGAAATGTTATCATTGACCTGTATCATCATATAAAATAAAGATAATTTTTTTTATAGTTGTAACATAAAAAAACTCCCGCTGCCTCAGCGGGAGTGAATGTAAAAGTTTGCATTTACAGGTTACTGCATTTATCGTACCAGTACTTCTCCGGATTTTAGTTTATGGCCGTTGACATCGCTAACAATTACATAGTATACGCCGGCCCCATTTCTGCGCATATCAATATTCAGTAACTGGTAGGCAGCAGTTACCAGGAATTCATTACTATAAACTTTTTCACCCTTATTACTGTAAATGGTTACCACGCGTTTAACGTTTGCCCCACCCTGGTTGTAATACACCACAGCAAACTGTCCGTTATTGGGTGTTGGGTAAATGAATAATTTACTGTTAGCAGAATCGGCAATGGTAATCACCTGCGATTGACTGCTGCAGCCATTGGCATCAGTAACAGCCACCCTGTAATCTCCAAAGCCGGCAATGGTTACCTGCAGCGAAGAGGCTGCATTGTTTACCTGATTGTTGTTCTTAAACCATAGATAATTGATTGGATTGGCTGTACTGGTGGCAGTAGCTGTAAGTGTGGTAACCAGGCCGGGGTACAGCCTGGTGTAAGGAGCCGCAGTAAATGTAAGCCCGGGTAATGGATTCACTACTACGGCTGCACTACCCGTCATGGTTTGTGTGCAACCGGTGATGTTATTACTGGCTATTACAGTATAAGTGCCTGCTGCGGTTTTGTTACCGAAACTCAGCGCACTACCGGTACCTGCTGCTGGTGCGCCGCTGTTTATTCCATTTAACAATAATTGATAATTGAACCCGGTAGTTGAATTGCTTAATCCAACCGGAACTCCGGCGCCGCCGGCACAATAGGCACCACCGCCTGTAACGGTAAACAATGCCGGTGCAGCATTTACAATCAACGCAGCACTTGCTGAATTTACCGCACCGCAAGGTGCGGTGCCGCTGATGATGCAACGGTACAGGTTATTGTTTAAAGCAAAGCTTACACCTGCCGCATTCAATGTGGCTGTTGTGGCACCAGTATATACGCCGCCGTTGGTAACATTGGTAAAACTGGATCCTCCGTTGGTGCTTACCTGCCATTGGTAAGAGGGCGACGAACCGGCGGCCGTTACGCTAAAACTGGCATTGCTGTTTTCGCATACGGTGGTACCTGCCGGGTTGCTGTTGACAGTAACCGGTGTATTTACGGCTAAAGTAGCAGTATTGCTGTTTACTGAAGGGGCGCAGGTGCCTGTTGCCACGCAGCGGTATTTGTAATTATTCATGGCTGCAGGGGCCCCGGTGATATTTAAAGTGGCGGTATCAGCATTGCTGTATACACCACCATTGCTGATATTGTTGAACGTAAGACCACCATCAGTACTGAGTTGCCATTGGTAGCCAATACCAGTACCCGAAGCTGCAACTGTAAAGGACGTATTTTGTCCTGCGCAAATGATACTGTTTACGGCAGGTTGTGTGGTAATAGACGGCAGCGTATTTACTGTAAGCAACGCACTGTTAGAATTGATGGTGGGGCAGCTGCCGGAAACCGTACAACGGTACAGGTTATTATTTGCCGATGCCGGAACACCCGTTAAAATCAGGGAGGCCGTATTCGCATTTGAATAGATACCTCCATTGCTAATATTGCTGTATGTTGTTCCGCCGTCGGTACTTTCCTGCCATTGATAAGTCACACTGCCTGATACACTGATGGTATAAGAGGCATTGCCTCCGGCGCAGGTTACCGATGCCGAGGGCTGGGTGTTGATGAATAAAGAACTGCCAACAGAAAGAGTGGCTGCTGCAGAAGTGGCGGATGGCGTGCAGGTACCGCTCACTATACAGCGGTATTGATAATTGTGCTGTGCCAGGGTTGCTGTAAAGCCGTAAGTGGCAGCAACAGCACCTGAAATATTATTAAAGCTGAGGCCTCCATCTGTACTTAGTTGCCATTGATAACTTACAGCACCACTGGCACCAACAGAAAAACTAACGGCATTGCCTGCACAAATTGCCGTGTTGGCTGGAGGGGTAACTACGGCCGGCGGCGCATTTACAGTTAATACAGCCGCAGCTGATGTAACAGAGGCGCATACACCACTACCAATAACACAACGGTATTGATAGGCATTCAATGTTGCCGGTGCGGCAGAAATGGTAAGTGTGCTGGTTGTAACAGCAGCATAGGGTGCTATATTGCTAAGGTTGGTAAACGACGCACCGCCGTTGGTACTAACCTGCCACTGGTAGGTTACACTACTACCGGTGGCAGTTACACTAAAAAAAGTGGTTGAGTTGGCACAGATACTGCTGGCGGCTGGCTGGCTGGTGATCACTGCCGCGGCATCTACATTTAGCAAGGCATTATTTGAAGTGGCTGTTAGCGGGGCACAATCGCCCGATACAATACAACGGTACAGGTTATTGTTCATAACGGCAGTTACGCCGGTTAGCGTAAGTGTAGTGGTTGCGGCACCCGCATATACACCTCCGTTGGAAATATTCGTCCAGCTGCTGCCTCCGGTTGTACTTTCCTGCCACTGAAAGCCGGTGCCTGTTGCTGTAATGCTGAATGAAGCATTTGCTGGGGCGCATACCCTGCTGTTTGCAGGCTGTGCAGTGATACCTGCAGCGGTGCAGCCAGAAGGAACGGTGGTACTCCATAAACCACGGCCATAGGTAGACGCTAACAGTGTTCGGTCGCTGCTCCTGTATTTTAACATCGAGGTACTTACAGTTGGGAAATTGGGGCAGGGTGTCCATACAGTAGCTCCACCGTTTAACTGGTCGGTTTCCCATACACCAGTTTCCGTGGCAATGATCATTTTATTATTGTTGTCGGGGTGAAAAATGGCCCAGTATACCGGCATATTGGGTAAGTTACCATCATGTGCAACCCAGTTGGAACCCCCATCGGCAGACACCCAGATATTGGTAATATTATAATTAGAAAAACAGGCTACCAGGTATTGATCACTGCTGCCGGTATTGATACAATTTACACTGCCGCCGGAAGACATACCGGTGCCGGTAATACTAACATCTGCCGGGGTGGCGGTATTTGCATTGTCTACTTTTACCACACGGCCGTTATCCGTGCCAAAATATACCCTGTTGGCAGTAAATGGCGAAACAGCAACACTGATCACCGACCCGCCTAAAAAACTGGTAACGGGTATGGAAGCCGTGGTGGAAGTTGCCAGTGAAGTGGCAGTTTGAGGATTGTCCCAGCGCAGGTACTGACCTGCAGTATTACTGCAATACATTTTATTGCCTGCATCGTCATAATCAAAGGGGTTGATGAATTGCCCTGTTACGTCAGAAAAATTAAATGATTGCCAGGATGTGCCGCCATCGCTGCTTCTGCGGTATTGATTATGTACATAGGCGGCAAACTGGTACTGTGGCTGGTCCTGGTCAATATCTACATAAGCACCATCTCCTCCTGTAACTTCAATAGAGCTGGTTAACCCGGGTCCATTAAACTGGTGGGTGCCATTATCCTGTGCACCTGCCAGAAAATAATTTGTAGAAGATGGGTGCATGGCGCAAGAATAAAACTCTTTCAGCCGTAAGCCTGTATTTTTATCATTGAAATTAGTGCCTCCATTGGCAGAATAAAAGATCCCGCCATCGCATCCCAGTAACAGCTTGTTGCCATTGTCGTACCAAATACTGGTATGCTGATCGGCATGAACATAATTAATACTGCTGCCCACCCACTGTGTTATCCGGGTCCATGTACTGCCACCATTAGTAGTTTTCATATTGTCCAACCCACCAATAATGCATTCTTCCGGATTGCCCGGATTGATTGCCACGGCAAGATCGTACCAGGCCTGTCCGTTGGCAAAAGTGCTTACACTGTATGAGGCCGGTGGTGCACCCAGCGAGGTCCAGTTTGCCCCGCCATCGATTGATTTGTAAATAGCTGGTACCTGGTTAGACACACAGGGTAAGGCATATAAAGTATTTGCCACTACACCAATCTCGGCTCTTTGATTACCAGAAGTAAATGAGGTTACAGGGGCCGTCCAGCCTGCGGCAGATGTAACGGTAGCAGGGATATCTGTGTAACGGTAATCCTGGGTGGAACCCAGAATGCCCACACAAACATGCATCCTTCCGGTGCTGCTTAATTCCAGGTCTGCTATCCGGTTGCTTACACCGGCAGGCGTGATATCGGTCCAGGTGGTACCGCCATCCGATGATCTTCTTAATCCGTTCAATGTGGTGGCCAGGTATACATTGCCGGCATTGTCGCACAGCATTTTGGTATTTTTTGTATAAGCGGTGGTACTGGGCAATAGTGTCCAGTTAATACCATGATCGGTACTTTTAAAAACGCCTACCCCTAATTCGCCACCGTAATATCCTTCGCCGGTGGCAAAGTACATGATGTTTGTATTAACAGGATCCTGGGTAATAGCTGAAATAACCAGGTTGCCCATAAAATCATTGATGAGGCTCCAGTTGGCCGGACTGGCAGTGATGTCGGTAGTTTTCCATAATCCTCCCATATCGCCACCAATCCAAACGGTTTTTCCGGTTGGATCGGCCTTGTCTACCAGTATGGCATCAATACGTCCGCTGGTTACTGCACCCGGAGGCCTTGAATTTCCTGATGGGCCGGGAGCATCGCTTTCAGATCCTCTTTCCGTCCAGCTTAATGCGCTAACTGTATTGGGTGAATTGCGCTGCAGATTTTTGAGAACTTCGGTTTCCATTACCGCCTGCCACATTTTATCGCTGGGCACCACGCCGGTAGCGGGGTCTTTCCTTAAATTATTCCGCCATTCGGCTGCTTTATCCGGTCCGTCGTATGCTTCATTTTCTTCACGTTCTTCAGTTTCATATCTGTTAAAACAGCCGGGCATCCATAAAATGGAAAATGCCCAAAGCAATGCTGGTAAAAGCGGCAGGTATTTATTTTTCATACTACTGGTATTGTATTCTGTTTAAAAACGCAGGCTTTATTGATTTTGTTTTACAGGCCGGGGGTAAAACGTGTTTTTATTTTAATGGCACACGGGCCGGGTATAGCTTTTGTGGTATTGAAGCGCTGTTTTACAGAAACCAGGGGCAATGCATTACACAGTTCAGTATACAGCGTGTTTGATACAATATGATTGCGTTGGTAAAAGTATTGAAAAAATAAACCTGCTTATACAGATCACCATACTAATTTAATGCAAAACTGTGAGTGTCCTGTGTTACGCTAAATTGTATACAGCCTTAAAACTTAGGGCAGGGGATGCCTTTATTTTCTGCAGGTTGTTTAATATAGATCAAAGAAATTTCTGAACCACCCCTTGTATTGGTGGCGGCCTTTAATCCTGAGATATTCAGGTCATAGCTGGCGCCAATTCTTAAGCCACCAAACTCCAGGCCAACATAAGGCACAATGGCATCGTTAAAGCGTACCCAACTGCCCAGGTAAACACTGGTAGGTTTTTCTTCATCCTGGTTCAGGTTGGCTGCAATGGCGGCTCCCAGTGTGGTTTCACTGGCTTTGTTCTGTATTTGATGAATAACAGAAGTATGCAGTGTCAGTATATCTGATACAGGAAAAGAACCTCCGGCATGTACAGTAATGCGGCCGCTTAAATACCAGTTCTTATCCTTAAAGCTAACTTTAGGTCTGTTGATATGATACATGGAAACACCTAAATAATAATTATTGATACCATTGCTTGAACCGGAGTATAACACACCCGCATTCATATCAAAATAGCTTTGGTTGGTACCGTTGGTCAATATATCGGTGGTGGTACCGGTAAAACCGTTTTGGGTTAACTGGTCTTCAAAGTATAATTTGGTAACATCCAGGCTCAGGCTGGAATAAGTGCCCTGGAAGCCGGCTCCAATGGTACTATAACCATTTTCGTCCAATGATTTATGATACGACATAGCCAGAGAACCATAATTCAGTTTCAATATGCTGTTGGCGCTGGCATCTGTTAAGCCGGAAATACCTACACCAAAAACATCATTTTCGGGAACTTTTTTCTGTAAAACAGGAAAATCGATGGATGCACTGGAAGTAACATATGCTTTTGGAATGGAAGGCCACTGATCGCGGTGATTGGCCGCCAAACGCCACAAGCCGTTGAACTTTCCGGTAAATGCCGGATTTAATGTAAGCGGGGATGAGAAAAATTGGGAGAAATGCGGATCCTGGGCATGTGCCAATACCGAAAATAAAAGGGTACTTATAACAACGATTAGTTTTCTCATCTTGATATGATTCAGAAAATTAAAGATAAGGATTTACAGCAAAAAGCTGCACCAAAATGGAACTGCTTTTTCTGAACAGGCATTTATAGCGTCTAAACCCCTGATTTATAGGGAGGAACTGGTTGTAGAATTAAGTCTAATGGCAATCCAGGCCTGCCAAACGGAAGTCTGGCGGGGATTTAACTCTGCATTTTTGCCCCAAAAGCCAGGTCGCCGGCATCGCCCAGTCCTGGTACAATATAACCTTTGGCGGTGATCTCATCGTCTATATCGCCACACCAGATAATTGCTTTGGGCACTTCGCGTTTTACATATTCAATACCCACGGTACAGGCAATGGCGCAAACTACATGCAGTTCTTTAAAATGACCTTCTTCTTTTAAAAATTGTATCGATTTTACCAGGGATGCCCCGGTGGCCAGCATGGGGTCGCTGATGATCACTACCCGGTTTTCAATGTCGGGGCAGCTCATGTATTCCATATTGATCTCAAAAGAGCCATCTGCATGATGTTTCCGGTAAGCACTGATGAAGGCATTGTCGGCCTTGTCGAAATAATTCAGTAAGCCGTTGTGCATGGCCAAACCCGCCCGTAAAATAGTGGCCAGTACCGGTTGCTCTGCCAGCACTTTGCTGATGGCCGTGCCCATGGGTGTGGTGATCTCTATATCTTCCCAGGCCATTTTTTTACTGATCTCATAACCGATCACTTCGGCAATGCGTTCCAGGTTACGCCTGAAGCGCATGCGGTCCTGCTGTACATCCACATTGCGCAATTCACTGATCCAGTTACTAACCAAAGAATGTTGTTCACTTAAATTGATGACCATGTTATGGGTGGTTTTTTTATTGTTACCGGCGTTGAAACTGCTACTGGCGATCCTGCGCTCAAAAGTAAGGCACTAATCTTTTTTAACAAAGCATTTCAGAAAAATGTATTTTTATTGTACACAAAATAATTGAAATGAAACTGATACATGCAATTGGGGCAGCAGCATTTTTACTAACTGTTGGTTGCAACAGCGCAGATAAAAAAACGGAAGGCAAAAAAGATAAATATGAACAAACCAAGGAAAGCCTGGCAGAAACAGAAAAGAAAAATCCCCTGCGTTTTTTGAGTGTGAATGCAGCGGATAAAAAGAATTTATTGAAACAAACGGTGGTTAAAGGAGAGATCAGAAGCAATGCATCTGTAGCTGTATTTAAAGATGTGGAATATAAAATCATGTATTATAGTGAAACCGGCACGTTGCTGGCAGAAAGTGCCAATACTGAATACTCGTCCATTGCGCCGGGCAAAAGCGTTTCTTTTAAAAGTAAAGAGTGGGCTCCCAAGGGTACGGATAGTGTGGTAATAAAAATTGTGAGCGCTAAAAGCGAGTAGTTCCTGACCTGCATTATGAAAATAGTATTACCACTTATTTGCCTGTTGCTTGCTTTTTCTGCCACTGCACAAGATGACAGAATTGCTAAACCGGTAAATAATGATTCCGCCTGGCAAGAATTGCTGGCAAAAAGAGACCGGCGTTTTATTGGCAAGCAATACGATCAGTTTTCATTTACAACCAAGGGCGACAGTACTTTTTCCAATGCCGACCTCAACGGCAAAGTAACCTTCATAAATTTTTGGTTTGAAACCTGTGCACCCTGCGTGGCGGAATTTGAAGCATTGAACAGGTTATACCTGCAATATAAAAACGACAACCGGTTTATATTTGTGTCATTTACTTACGATGCACCCGAAACCGTTGCAGCTGTTAAACAAAAATATGGGCTGGAATTTCCGGTACTGTCAATTAAAAAAGAGGAATGTTACCGGCTGAACCAGCAAAATGGTTTCCCCACCAGTATTGTTTTAAACAAAAATGGTATTATACAATTCATCCATACCGGCGGCTCTCTGGAACAAGAAGAGGTCAATACATATTTCAATAACAGCGTGTATCCGGCAATTAAAGCAGCACTGGTTAAATAAACGTAAACGTATCTCCATCAAACAATCCCTTATCACTCAGTTTTACATGCGGTATTACCAGCAGGGCCATAAATGAAAGCGTCATAAATGGTGCAGTTAAGGTGGAGCCCAGTTCTTCTTTCACCATTTTGTCAATAGCGGTATAATCTGCCGCCACTTTATAGCCATCTTCATTGCTCATTAAACCGGCAACAGGTAATGGCAGTACGGCCCCCTCAAAATCTCCCCCGGCAGGAGAGACTTTTACAGCACTAACTCCGCCGGCTTTTTCAATAACCAGGTTTACCGCTTTGCAAATACTTTCATCATCCACACCCACCGCTACAATATTATGGCTGTCGTGCGCCACCGTGGATGCAATGGCACCCTGTTTCAATCCAAAATTTTTAATAAAGGCTGTTGCAACAGGTGCCTGGTGGTAACGGTTTACTACAACGATCTTAAGAATATCGTTTGCCGCATCACTGACGATATTGCCATTCACCACTTTGGGTGCAACAACAATTTTATTGGTGATCAGTTGTCCGTCCAGTGCTTCTATTACAGTAATTTCTTTTTCTCCCCTGTATGCAACGCAAAACTCAGTTGCTGTTTTTGCCATGCAGTCAAAATTGTTGAGTATCCCGGCTGTGGTTGTTTTGATCAGTGTTTTTCCATTTTCTGCAACCAATGCACCGTCAATATAAGTTTGCGCTACTTCAAAATTTACAAGGTCTTTCACCACAATAAAATCCGCTGCATCTCCGGTTCTTAATAATCCCACTTTCATGTTGTAATGCAGGGCTGGGTTGATGCTGGCTGCCTGTAATACTTTAAATACATCAATGCCTTTTGCAACTGCTCTTGCACAAAGCTGGTTGATATGCCCCAGTTCCAAACTGTCGGGGTGTTTATCATCGCTGCAAAACATCATCCTGTTGTAATGCTCATGCAACAGGTCTGCCAGGGCTTCAAAGTTTTTTGCGGCACTGCCTTCCCGTATCAATATCTTCATGCCGTATTGCAGTTTGTTTAAGGCCTCTGCTGCAGTAAAGCATTCATGATCGGTACTGATGCCAGCATCAATGTATTTTTTTGCCGTTTCACCCATCAACCCGGGTGCATGACCATCCACAGGTTTGCCATGTTTTTTTGCTGCGGTAATTTTTTGCAGCACATCCGGATCGCTGTTCAGTACGCCCGGAAAATTCATCATCTCACTTAAATAAAAAATATCATCGTTGGCCAGCAAAGCATCCACATCAGCCGCATTCAGTTCAGCACCTGCCGTTTCAAAAATAGTGGCAGGCACACAACTGGGAGCACCAAAATGAAATTTAAAAGGCACTGTTTTGCCATTGGCGATCATGAATTCAACACCCTGCAGGCCGCATACATTGGCAATCTCGTGCGGATCGCTGATGGTGGCAACGGTACCGTGTACAACGGCCAGTTTTGCAAACTCCGATGGTACCAGCATACTGCTTTCAATATGTACATGGCTGTCGATAAAGCCGGGAAGAATATAGTTGGCTGTTGATAGTTGATGGTTGACAGATGGGAGCCCGCCGAGGGATACGATTTTTCCATCCTGTACGGTTACTTCACCGTAATAAATTTTTTTGTTAAAGAGGTCAACAATATTACCTTGTATTTTGAATGAAGCCATGAATATATTCAATTTATGAGATGAACGGTTTAAGATACAGGATAAATGGAACATGCAAAAAATAATTACCAATGAATTTATTTTATCTTGTGAATCTAAAACAAACGCACATGAAAAATTTAGTCATTTTCGGGGTGTTCATTATCCTGCTCATATTGGTACAATTTGCACAGGCACAAACTGTGGAGGAAGTGCTGGAAAAAAATATTGCAGCCATGGGCGGCAAAGAAAAACTGGCCACGCTGAACAGTGTACGCATGCAGGGCGGCATGAATGTGCAGGGGGCCGATGTTTCCATTACTATTACCAAAGCACATATGGCAGGCATGCGAACAGATATTACTGTAATGGGTACCGAAAATTACCAAATTGCCAGTGCCACGGCAGGATGGATATTCATGCCTGTTTTTGGCCAGTCGGCACCGCAAGCCATGCCCGATGATCAGCTGAAGGCGGCACAAACACAGTTAGACCTGCACGGTGTATTTGTTGATTATAAATCGAAAGGAACCACGGTTGAATTGCAGGGCAAAGAAACTGTTGACGCTGTTGAATGTTATAAAGTGAAAGCCAGTTTTAAAAATGGAAATGTCACCACTTTTTATATTGACACTAAAACAAACCGTGTGTATAAAACCATTACCAGGGCAAATGTAAATGGCGAAGAGATGGATGTGTTTACCATTTTTACCAATTACAAACAAAATGCCGAGGGCTACTGGTTTGCATACACCGCAGCCAATTCCCGTGGCGAAACCAATTACGATACCATAGAAACCAATATTAAAGTGGACGAAACTTTGTTTAAAGGCAATTGATCAATTCAGTTGTTTTTTTTAAAAGTGTTCCTGCTCAAACAGGAACACTTTTTATTTTACCCGGTATCATTTGTATCTTCAAATCATAATTTAAAAACGCATGAAAAAACTATTGCTGCTTTTTGTAACCGGCGCTGTTACGATCACGGCCTTCTCCCAAAAAAAACAACCTGTTGCTGCTGTTAATAACGACAGTATTTTATTAAGCAAAGTAAAATACCGCTCCATTGGCCCATACCGCGGCGGAAGAAGCGGGGCCGTAACCGGGGATTTAAAAAACAAGAACGTTTTTTATTTTGGCAGTACCGGCGGCGGCGTTTGGAAAACCATTGATGGCGGCAGCAACTGGAAAAATATAACCGATAAATTTTTTGGCGGCAGCATTGGTTGTGTGGCCGTGGCGCCCAGCGATAATACAGTATTATATGTGGGTGAAGGAGAAAGTACTTTAAGGGGCAATGTAAGTGAGGGTTTTGGTATCTGGCGCAGCGATGATGGCGGCAGAAGCTGGAAGAACATGGGATTAAAAGATACAAGACATATCATAAGGATTGTAGTACATCCTAAAAATTCCGATATAGTTTGGGTGGCAGCCATAGGGCATTTATTTGGACCTAATGAAGAGCGTGGTGTTTTTAAAACAACCGATGGCGGTAAAACATGGAAAAAAGTTTTGTATGTAAATGATCAAACCGGTTGCAGTGATCTGATCATGGAACCCGGCAATCCTGCAGTATTGTATGCCGGCACCTGGCGTATACAACGCACCCCCTACAGTTTGGAAAGCGGTGGCGAAGGCGGCGGTTTATGGAAGAGTATTGATGGCGGAGATACCTGGAAAAATATTTCGGCAAACAAAGGGTTACCCAAAGGTTTATGGGGTATTGTGGGGGTTACTATTTGTCCGTCTAATACAGATAAAATATATGCCCTGGTAGAAAATAAGGAAGGCGGTTTATTGGTAAGTAATGATGGCGGCGAAAGCTGGACCTTACAAAGCAGTGATAACAACATCCGCCAGCGGGCATGGTATTACAGCAAGGTTTTTGCTGATCCTAAAAACGACAATAATGTATACGTACTGAATGTAAATTTTTTAAAAAGCACAGATGGCGGCAAAACATTTAAAAACATCAATACCCCGCATGGAGATCATCACGACCTGTGGATAGATCCCGAAGACGGCGACCGCATGATCATTGGTGATGATGGGGGCGCACAAATTAGTTTTGATGGCGGCAATAATTTCAGCACTTATTATAACCAGCCCACAGCGCAATTTTACAGGGTAAGCACCGATAACCATTTTCCTTACCGAATACTGGGAGCACAGCAGGACAATTCTACAGTGCGCATTCTGTCACGCAGTGAAGGTGGGCAAATTACTCAAGATGACTGGCAACCCACTGCAGGTGCAGAAAGCGGCTATGTGGTGGCCGATCCATTAAATCCAGATGTGGTGTACGGGGGTAATTACAGCGGCTATCTGTCAAGGTTAGATCATAAAACAGGGGAGAATCGTGCCGTAAGTGTTTGGCCCGACGATCCATTGGGAGGCGGCGCCGATGTAAGCAAATATCGTTTTCAGTGGAACTTCCCCATCTTTTTTAGTCCGCACAACCCTAAAAAATTGTATGCCGGCGGCAATGTATTATTTGCTACAGAAAATGATGGTGCCAGCTGGAAAGCCCTGGGGGGAGATCTTACCACCAATGATAAAACAAGGCAGCGCAGCAGTGGCGGTCCCATTACAAAAGACAATACCGGGGTGGAAGTATACTGTACCATTTTTACTGCCGCAGAATCTGTGTTGGAAAAAGACCTGTTGTGGACAGGAAGTGATGACGGTTTAATTAATGTAAGTAAGGACGGAGGTCAAAACTGGACCAATGTTACACCAAAAGAAGCCGGGCAATGGATGATGTGGAATTGTGTGGAGACCGATCCGTTTGTAAAAGGCAAAGCCTATTTTGCGGGTACAAAATATAAGAGCGATGATTTTACACCATATATTTTTAAAACAGAAGATTACGGTAAAACATGGGTAAAGATCACCAACGGAATTCCTGCCAGCAGTTTTACAAGGTGTATTCGTGCTGATAAAAAAGTTAAAGGACTGTTGTATTGCGGAACAGAGTATGGGATGTACATCAGTTATGATGACGGCGCCAGCTGGAGAACTTTTCAATTGAATTTGCCTCCTGTTCCCATAACTGATATGACCATTAAAGAGAACGATTTAATTGTAGCTACACAGGGCCGTTCATTTTGGGTAATAGATGATTTGACGGTAGTGCAGCAAAAGGCAAGCGGGCTTGCAAATAAAAGTCTGCATGTGTTTGACGTAAACGATGCTTACCGTTATGATGGCTATCAAAATTTGAATGCAAAAAATGCGGGTATCAATCCACCTAATGGGCCGGTGATCAATTATTTCCTGAAAAACATAAACGACTCGTCTAAAGTGACAATAGAGATACTTGACAAAAATAAAAAGCAGGTCAAATTATTCGCTACTGATGCCAAAGAAAAAACTGATAAGATAGAGGTAACAAAAGGAATGAACCAGTTTGTATGGGATATGAATTACCCGCCAGCTGATAAAATAGACGGGCAGATTTTATGGCATGGTACAGTGGGAGGCCCAAGGGCTGCGCCCGGTAATTATTTTTATAAGATCAAAGCCGATAAGGATTCTGCTGCAGGTGGATTTGTGATCAGGGCAAACCCGGTATATGCTATTTCGCAGCAGGATTATGAAGCACAGTTTGATTTTTTAATTACGGTACGGGATAAGTTCAACGAGATACAAAAAGCACAAAAAAATATCCGGGATGTGCGCAGGCAGATCAATGATTTTACCGACAAGCAGGGTAAGGAATTGCCAAAAGATATCAGGCAGCTGGCCGATACCATTAATAAACAGATGACCACCATCGAAGAGGCCCTGCATCAAACCAGGGCCAAAAGCGGGCAGGATGTGCTGAACTTTCCAATACGCTTAGATGATAAGATATCCGGCATGTATGATTTTGCTGTGAGTGGTAACGCCGCGCCTGCCCAACAGGTGAAAGAAGCATATACCGAACTGGCTGCACAGGCTGATGCACAACTGGCAGCACTGAAAAAAATATTTGATGCCGACCTGGTAACGCTGAATCGGATGATCAGGGAAAAATCTTTACCCTTGATAGGGTTAAAAAAAGAGTAGATAAAAAGGCTGTAAGTAATTACAGCCTTTTTCTGTTATTCATCTAAAAGGTCGGGCCTTTTTTCTTTTGTTCTTAATACCGATTGATCGTGTCGCCATGCATCAATCAGTTTGTGATTGCCGCTCATTAAAATGTCGGGCACTCTCCAGCCCCGGAATTCTTCCGGTCTTGTATATACCGGCGGAGCTAATAAATTATCCTGGAAGGAATCTGTTAATGCAGAAGTTTCATCGTTGAGTACACCGGGTATTAATCTGCCAATGGCATCGGTCAATACCGCAGCGGCTAACTCACCGCCACTCAGTACATAATCGCCGATAGAAATTTCGCTGGTTACAAAATGATCCCTGAAGCGCTGGTCGATGCCCTTATAATGGCCGCAGATCAGCAGTAAATTTTTTTTTAACGACAGGCTGTTGGCCATTTTTTGATTGAAGGTTTTTCCATCGGGCGTAAGAAAGATCACTTCGTCATACGCAGTTGCTTTTTGCAAACTTTCAACCGCATTTACCAACGGTTCAATCATCATCACCATGCCGGCACCGCCTCCAAATGCATAATCATCCACCTGTGCCCTTGCATACGTGGTATGATCTCTCAGGTTGATCACATTCACTTCTAATAAACCCTTGTCTTTTGCTCTTTTTAAAATAGAATGGGCAAAGGGGCTTTGCAGCAGATCGGGCACTACAGAAATAATGTCTATTTTCATACTGCAAACTTAATTAACAAATTCTTGTAAAGCTATTCTAAACAAAAAATGAGATTTTTTTTAGATTGCGCCTGCATTCATTACCAATAAACCATTACTGTGCTCCTAAAACTGCTTTCCCTTACTATAATGTTTACCTTGGTATTTGCCGGGCAGGCCAGTGCCCAGGAATACCAGCTTTCCGGAAAAATCACCAATACCAAATTAGAACCCCTGCCATATGCATCCATACGTGTAAAAGAATTGCAAAGTGGTACTACTTCTGATAAAGAGGGCTTTTATAAATTACAGCTGGAGCCTGGTAAATACGACCTGGTAATATCTATGCTGGGCTATAAAACACAGGTGCTTACTGTTGCCATTACAAAAAATTATGAGCAGCACATTATTCTGGAGCAGGAAGATGCAACCATGCTGGGAACCGTTGAAGTGGTGGGTATAAAAAAAGATAAGGCCGAAGAATACGTACGTAATGTGATCCGGAATAAAGAAAGCATCCTGGATGCCTCGCAGAGTTTTAGCTGCACCGTATATATCAAAGCAAGTGACGAGAATGGATTTGCTAAACAAAAAAAGAGTAAAGACAGTACTGTTAAAAGCATGGATTCCACTGCCGGGATGAATTTGGCAGAGATATTTTTAAAACTGGATTATTCATATCCCGATAAGATCAAAGAAGAAAGAACCGGAGTTAAAGTTAGGGGCCGTCGCGACGGGCTGTTTTATTTAACCACCACCGATGGCGATTTTAATTTTTATAAAAACCTGGTACAGTTGCCTGCACTGGCTAAAATACCCATGCTGTCGCCGCTTAGTTACAGCGGGCTGGTGGCATACAGGTATAAAACTATTAATTTCAGAAAAGAGAACGGCCGTAATATTTACACCATTAAAGTAACGCCTACTAAATTAGGCAATGCACTGGTAACAGGCGAAATGGAGATTATGGACAGTGCATGGGTCATTTTAAAAACTCATTTTGAAATGCCCAAATTTCATTTGGTAGAATATGATTATTTTGCTGTAGACCAGCAGTACCAATGGGTGAATGATAAAGCGTGGATGCCCGTGCGGCAGCAATTTACCTATGTAACCAAAGCAGGAAAAAGTAAACAAAGCGGGCGTACCATTGCCTGGTACAGCAATTATAATGTAGATACCAGTTTTGCAAAAAAACATTTTACAACCGAAATCAGCAGTACCGCCCAGCAAGCCTATGAACGAGACAGCAGTTTTTGGAAAACGGTTCGCAAAGAGCCGTTGACAAAAAGGGAACTGCACTTTATACATTACCGCGACAGCATTGTAAGGGCGCACAATACCACAGCCTATCTTGATTCTGTTGACAAACGTAATAATACTGTTACGCTAAAAAAAATGTTTATAGATGGCGTAACCAATAACAACTGGCGAAAAGAACGCTTTATGGCATTTCCCACCATTCCGGAATTTTACCAGCCAATACAGTTTGGCGGTACCAGAATTGCCACTAATTTTTATTTAAGCAAGCGGTATAAAAATAGAAAATTCATCAGCCTGCGCACCGAATTCAGTTATGGGCTTAGAAATAAAGACCTGCAGGGTACAGTGAGTTTTACAAAACTTTACAATCCATTCAGCAGGGGCACCTATTTTGTATCTGTAGGCCGCAGCTTTGGACAAATATTTGAAGGCGATGCATGGATCAATCAAATAAAACGAAGTAATGTGTACTTAAAAGAAGGGATCGATCTTAGTCATAGTGTAGAACTGGCCAATGGACTGGTATTAAGAAACCGGTTTGAATTAACGGGGCGCAAATCAGTAGCAGGATACAAAACCAACGACAAGATAGATTCTTTGCTCAATAATGCATTAACCAATAACCAGGCAGTAAATTTTTCGGGTTACAATGCTTTTTATAACAGCATCGGACTCGATTTTACGCCCCGCCAAAAATATATCAGAGAACCAAAAGAGAAAGTGATTCTGGGCAGTAACTGGCCTACTTTTTCTATAACCTGGCGCAAAGGGGTAAAGGGCATACTGAATAGTGATATTGATTTCGACTACCTGGAATACGGGGTTAGCCAAAAATTAAAAATGGGGCTTGCGGGCGAGGCACACTATTCATTTGTTACCGGCAATTTTTTAAACAAACGCGACCTGCGACTGGTAGATTATAAATTTATGCGCCAGGGCGATCCCGGGCTTTTTTTGAATCCGGTAAAAAATTTCCAGGCACTTGATTCGTCTTTCCCAATTTTTAAGCGGTACTACGAAGGTCATTACCTGCACGAGTTTCATGGATCTATCCTCAACAAAATTCCGCTGTTAAAAAAAATGCGTTTGCTGGAAATAGGCGGTGGTGGGGTTTTATATGCGCCTGAGCGAAATTTGAAATATGCAGAAGTATTTTTTGGAGTGGAAAAAATTATACGCTTCTGGAAAGAGCGGTACAAATTGGGCTGCTATGTAGTGGGCAGTGTGGCAAACCAGTTCAGGAACCCAATTCAGTTCAAGATCGGCATTGGTAAATTTGACCGGCGAAAGAACAGCTGGTATTAAGTACAGGGCATATCATTCTCCCATAAATTCATCCAGGTCTCTCTTGTCTTTTTTTGTGGGTCTGCCCTGTTTGCTCAGTCGTTTACCGGTATTGAATACTGCTGCCTGGAATTTGATACGGTCTAATTCTTCTGCCGGAGTAATATCGGTATAATGTTTAATAGCTTCTGTGTACTGTACCCTGTGATCCAGTAGCGCTGTTACTTTTATCACCCAGCGTTTGGCTTCTGTTTTTACTTCATATTCATCAAGCACATTCACTGCCCTTGATGCCTTCACATTTTCTCCTTTCAGTTTTACTTTTCCTTTATCGCAGGCATCACCGGCCTGGCTGCGTGTTTTAAACAGGCGGATGGCCCAAAGGTATTTATCTAACCGTAGTTTCTCTTTCTCCATGGTACAAAATAAATGCTTTTATACCAATGGTGCTGTTCGGTGCAGCTAATTGTGTAATTTAGTTTTCTAAAACATAACACATGAATGCACGTAGCACCAGGCTATTGGTACTGTTTATTTTTATTTTGCAGCTGGGTATGGCGCAAAGAGGCCCTGTTAACTGGACGCCAGATGGAAATGCCTTTACTAAAATTAAGGAAGGCAATATTATCAGGGTAGACGCCAGAACAGAGGCTGAAACCATTGTAATAAAAAAAGAACAACTAACGCCTGCCGGCGGCACTGCACTAAAACCACAGTCCTGTGTTTTTAGCGGCGATAACAGCAAGGCCCTGGTTTTTACCAACACGGCTAAAGTATGGCGTTACAATACCCGCGGCGATTACTGGATATTGAATATGGCCACTAATAAGCTCAGCCAGCTGGGTAAGGGTCGCCCGGCACAATCTTTAATGTTTGCAAAGTTCTCTCCTGATGGAAAAAAAGTAGCTTACGTAAGTGAACACAATTTGTTTATAGAAGACGTAGCTACCAATATCATTAAAAAAATGACCACAGACGGATCGAGAAAAATGATCAATGGTACTTTTGACTGGGTGTACGAAGAAGAGTTTGGTTGCCGCGATGGTTTTCGCTGGAGCCCCGATGGAAATAAGATTGCCTTTTGGCAGGTGGATGCCACCAAGATCAGGGATTATTATATGCTGAATACCACCGATAGTAATTACTCAAAAGTGGTGCCGGTAGAATATCCCAAGGTGGGAGAAGCTCCCTCTCCGGTAAAAATTGGTGTGGTAGATGCTGTTTCGGGCATCATTAAATGGATGGCTATTGAAGGCGATCCGCAGCAGCATTACCTGCCCCGTATGGAATGGAGCGGACCCGGCGAATTGATAGTACAGCAATTAGACCGCAAACAGCAGGAAAGTAAACTGATGTATTGTAATGTGGCCGACGGTATTGCACATACCTTCTGGGCAGAAAATGATGATGCCTGGGTAGACTTGAATTCATCAGATATTTTTGGAGAGCCCGGAGGCTGGAAATGGGTAAACAATAAACAAGATTTTATTTGGGTAAGCGAAAAAGATGGCTGGAGGCATATTTATAAGATCAGCCGCGATGGTAAAACCGAAACACTGCTTACCAGGGGTAATTATGATATCGGGGATATTAAATGCGTGGATGAAGCACACAACTATATTTATTTTACTGCTTCACCTGCCAATGCCACACAGTTGTATTTATACCGGGTGCGTATTGAAAGTAAAACTTCCTTGCTCGATAAAGTAAAAAAATCGAGGGACGAAGCGGAACTGGTGAGTGCAGAAAATTTAAAAGGCACCCATCGCTATGACATTTCACCTAATGGAAAATTCGCCACGCATTCTTTTTCCAATCACAATACGCCGCCGGTTTCAGAATGGATTGTACTGCCGGAAAATAAACCGCTGGACGGAGCAAAAAGTATTGCTGCCCGGATATCCACCAGCAATGATAACGATGTGGAATACCTGCAAATTACTACCGAAGACAATGTAACACTGGATGCGTGGATCAACAAGCCCGCCAATTTTAATCCAGCAAAAAAATACCCTGTAGTAATGTATGTTTATGGAGAGCCTGCTGCATCTACTGTGCAGGATAGCTACGGCAGTCATAGTAATTTTTTGTACGATGGTAATATGCGGGCAGATGGATATATACAGGTATCCATTGATAACAGGGGAACACCCATGTTAAAAAGTGCCCGGTGGCGTAAATCTATTTACCGTAAAATTGGCTCCATCAATATTCGCGACCTGGCAATGGGAATCAAAAAATTATTGGCAGACAATGCGTACTTTGATAAAGACCGTGTGGCTGTTTGGGGATGGAGTGGTGGGGGCTCTTCCACACTCAACCTGCTTTTTCAGTATCCGGAAATTTTTAAAACGGGGATATCCATTGCAGCAGTGGCCAATCAGTTGAACTACGACAATATTTACCAGGAAAGATATATGGGCCTGCCACAGGAAAACAGGGAAGATTTTGTAAAGGGGTCGCCCATTTATTATGCAAAAAATCTGGCAGGGAATTTATTATACATCCATGGTACCGGAGATGACAATGTGCATTACAGTAATGCAGAGCAGTTACTGAATGAACTGATCAAATACAACAAGCAGTTTCAGTTTATGCCTTATCCCAACCGTACCCATGGTATTTCTGAAGGCGAAGGCACGCAACAGCATTTAAGTACTTTATATACTACTTATTTAAAGCAGCATTGCCCGCCGGGTGCAAAATAATTTTATGTATTACTTTATAAGCGGCTGAAAGGCCGCTTTTTTATTGTATGGATTAAACCATGCTGCAGCGATACGGTCATAGCTTTACAAAAATGATGACTATGAAAAAATATCTGATGAAATGGGGCGTGATACTGCTGGTAGCATTATCAGGTGCTGTAGTGGCCGAAGCACAATTTGTTGTAAAGATTCGCCCCGCGGGCCCGGCATACCGGGTAAGGCCGGCATGTCCATCTCCGGCACATGTGTGGGTGGGAGGAAATTATGTTTGGCGCGGCGGACAGTATGCATACACCGATGGCTATTGGGCGGTACCTCCCGGAGCCGGCCACCGTTGGGTGGAAGGACACTGGAAACACCGCAGGGGTGGATGGGTATGGATACCCGGTCACTGGAAGCGGTTCAGGTAGTTGTTAGTTGAGCATTGATCATACATCCTGCCCCGGAATTACCCGGGGCTTTTCTTATGCAGGTATTTGAATTTTAAAAAGGAGATTGTATTTTACAATCCCTAATCGTACCAATATGCAAAATATTATCCTGGAGAATATCATTCTCATCGACATTGAAACCGTACCGCAATACCCCGATTTTGAAATGTTACACAACGAATGGAAGCAGTTGTGGGAGGAAAAAACTCAACGTTCCCTGCCTGATTTTACATCCCCTGCAGCATTTTATCCGCAGCGGGCCGGGGTAATGGCCGAGTTTGGAAAGATCGTTTGCATCAGTATGGGATATTTTAATAAGCAGGGGGATGCACTGCAGCTGCGCTTAAAATCATTGTATGGCGATGATGAAAAAATAGTACTGCAAAATTTTATCAGCACCCTTAACCAGGCAGAAGCAAAAAATAATAAATGGAGCTTTGCCGGGCATAATATCAAAGAGTTTGACATCCCGTTTATTTGCCGCCGCTTATTAATAAACGGGTTGCCTGTTCCTGCCTATCTCGATTTTCAGAATATGAAACCCTGGGACACCAATCTTGTAGATACTTTTCAATACTGGCGGTTTGGCGATTATAAAAATTATACATCTTTAAAACTACTGGCTGCAGCATTGGGTGTTCCTTCGCCCAAAGATGATATTGACGGCAGCATGGTAGCCGAGGTATACTGGAAAGAGAAAAACCTGGAACGAATAGCCAATTATTGCCAGAAAGACGTGCTAACAACCGGTAATATCATCCTGCGGTTTAAAAATATGGACCTGCTGAAAGAGGAACAGGTGGTGGTAGTTAAATAAATACAACTCATGAACAGCCATTGATACAATTGCATCAATAAAATGTTCTTGTGTTATAAAATAAGTATTCTGCACCATACAAAAAATCCCTTTGCACATTGCAAAGGGATTTTTTTTTACCAGGGTTAATGTTTCTATTGAACCAGTACCCTGATAGTGGTCACTTCTTCTGCATTGATCACTTTTACAAAGTACAACCCTTTACTTAATTGGGTGGTATTGATAGGTACATGCGATTGTGATGAAGTGGTGGAATATACCAGTTTGCCGGAAGCGTTCAGTAATTGAATACTGGCGGCTTTATTGCCGGTTTTGCTGAGGTAGAGGTTGATAACTTCTTTTGCCGGGTTAGGGGCTACTTCTGCAATATTACGGGAATTGAACAATGCTGTTTTAACAACAGAATAATTCATTTTATTGTCCCGGTCAACTTGTTGTAAACGGTAATAGTTCATGCCTTTTAAAGGAGCATTGTCGTAAATGCTGTAGTCTTTACGCGTTGTGCTGATGCCTGCTGCTGCAACTGTGGCTATACTGTTCCAGGTGCGGCCATCGCTGGATCTTTCTACTACAAAATGACTGCTGTTACTTTCCTGTTCGGTGCTCCAGCTGATCTTTGCAATATTGTCCATTTTCTGCACAGTAAAATTATTCAGCGATACAGGTAATGGGCCACCATTGATATCATTGCGGGTGTACCATATCGGTGCGGTAATGATGCTGCCTCCGTTAGCCGTGGTGATATCGATATAATAATAGCCTGTAGAAAGATTGGCCAGGTTGTTATCAGTAAAATTCAAACTGGTTCCAACAGCCGAATCAATTTTTACAGGCAGTACATTGCTGCCGGGTACACCAAACATTACTCTTATAATAGGCGTAGTGGTGGGAGGCGGTGTATTAATTACGCCATCGGTAAGTGTTACAGAAATATTGGGTGCAGATGAACCGGTCATGATGGTACCCATTATTTTGGTATTGACTGTAAAGTCCACCTTGCTGTCGCAATCTTCGGTGGCATAAAAGTGCATGTTGCGCATGGCATCAACGATGGCTGCTTTGGTTAAAACAGGAGCAATGATTGCGGTTCTTGCACGGGTGGTGCGACCAAAAGTATTTTCATGGTTGTCATGATCAATGGTGGGGCCAAGATGGTATCCTTTTGACAACAACCTTTGATAGTACCACAATAAACTCATGGTGCTGGGGTTGGTATAAGTAGTGTTGGTAGAAAAAGCCGGTCCGCTTTCCACCGCTGTTCCAACAACAGCATCATCTGCTTCTGTAAAATATCCGGTGGCATATTTGCCCAAATTGGTAAAGTGTGCAGAGTCAGGATGCGCCAGTGTGGCAAAAGTGTTGGTTCCAATATTGTCGTTTACTTTTTTAAATAAACCGGTGCTGCCCAGGTAGGTACTTTTTGGTACAAACTCATCATAGTTGTCAGTAGGGCCCCATGTGCCGGCACCACTTTCCCAGCCCCATAAATTGTTCATGCCGTTACCGTAAATCACTACGTGACCGCCATTATTGATTACGCCCCATTCCATACCATACATGGCCAAAAAGTTGGCATGTGTTGCAGTATAATTGTCTGCAGCACTAACCCCCAGGTGGTAATTGCTTACGGTAGTTCCCACTGTATTGTGATTGTGTTCAGAAATGCCCAGGTAGTCCATGCATTCTGCATTCTTTGCAAAATCGTAATCAGCATCTGGTAAATTAGTGCCATCAGAATAAGCAGAGTGAGAATGAAAAGTACCAAAATAATAATTATTGGTAATTACATTGGTGGTGGCAATATTGCCCGTGAGGGGATTGGTAATATTATATTTTGTACCTCCCGAGCAATTTTTATTTGCGGCAAAAACAAAGAAATAATAAGTGGTATTGGCAGTAAGTCCGGTACTGATAAGTCCGGTGCCTGAATTGTTGGATACCACAATGCCGCCTCCAATATTATCACCCGCATTATAATCTGTATTATCAACCGGTGATGCTGATAATGTTGCGGCAGTACTTCGTACAATCAGGTAGTCATCTGTGCCTGCAGCAGCAGTAAACGACCCGGTAACCGAAGTATTACCTGCCGTTAAACTAAGCACAGTGGGCTGAGCCGATGGTGTTGTACAGGCAGGTAATGGAAGGGTGGTTTGGGTGCCGTTCAATGGGGTGGTTGTATTATACGCCGGTCCGTTTACACAATTAAGCGAGTTGATGCTGAACACAAAAAAGTAATAAGCCGTATTGGGCAATAACCCGTTTGCAGTAAATGTGGTGGCCGCATTTCTTTGTATTACCACCGCGTTACCTAACACATCGCCGGCATTGTAGGTCTGCGCAGTTACAGGATCGTTAGTTAAAGTAGATGAGGTACTTCTTAATACCAGGTATTCATCTGCGGCAGTAGCAGTAAATGATGCCTGTATTGAGTTGATTGTAGTAGTGCCAAATACCAGGTTGCTGGCTTGTGCAGCAGGTGCTGCACAGGTTGGTGGCGGGGCAATTGTGCTGGCAGTACCATTTAAAATTGTTGTGGTATAATACAATGGGCCCCCGGTACAAACACCATTCACCGAAAAAATAAAGAAATAGTATTGGGTAGAAGCTGTTAATCCCGTTGCAGTAAAATTAGTGCCTGCAGTATAAGATACCACTGTACCACCTCCCAGCGCATCGCCGGCAGCATAGGTGGTGCCATCAGCGGGGTTGGCAGAAAGCGTACTGCTGGTACTTCTTACCACAAGGTAATGATCTGGTGCGGGGCTTGCAGCTGTAAAACTGCCTTGCACAGATACATCTGTAATGGTGCCAAAAGTTAAGTTAGTGGCTGCTGCCGTTGGCGTGCTGCAGGCTATGGCAGCCAGTGCGGTAACAGTAATGTTATCGATACTTATTTTAGGCCTCGATCCGTTAGTACCGCCGGTGCCGTTATGATAATAAAAACGCAGCCTGGCGTTGGGGTTATTATTAAACGAAGCAGGTAAACTAATATTTGTTTTAGAACCACTGATGGGCGTATTATTAATAAAGTTCAGCACGTTAGTGATTTCTGTAAAAACAATGCCATCCGGGCTGCTGTATACCCTTAATGAACCCGCCCTGTCATTGGCGCCGGTACCCAAAGCATTGCTGAAAGTTTGATAGTCAAAACTCAAAGTGCCTGCATTTACACTTGTAAAATCCATGTAAAAATCAATGGCGGCAGAAGTGGAATTTTCGGATGCGGAGCCGGTTGATAACAGTATAATGGACTGCGTGGTGGGTATGGGGGCTAACTGGTCTGTTCCCCTTTGTACACCTCCGGAAGTAATTGCAGGTGGGGTGCCGGTGGCGTTGGTTTGAAATGATGCGGTAGAAGTGGTGATAGTGGTACCACCGGTAGTACCTATTCCTGTGCTGCCCGGAATTCCGGATCCTGCCACAGCGCTAAGGCCATTAAAATGATTGGCACCGTCTCCTAAAATAAAGAAATTGCTCCAGTCTGTAATGTCTGCAAAATCTTCAGTATAGCTTAACCCGGGCTGCGCAGCCATGGGTACTGGCAATGGAGCGCAGGTAAAGGCTGATTGTGTGCCATACGAAGTGCCCGCACCTGTGGTGGCATAGGCTTTGTAATAATACCTTGTATTAGGAATTAGGCCTGTAACTGTTGCAGAAAAATTGCCCGCACTTAAATTAGATGCAGCAACCTGTATACCTGTTCCATTGAGAAAACCGCTGCTGGTACTGTATTCAATGCCATATGCTGTAACAGCACTGCAACCTGCAACGGTAATGGTACCGGAAGGTGTACCCGAAGTGGCGGTTACGGCGGTACTGGCACCTGTAGTAACTGCAGCAGCAGTATTGATGCCCGATCCGGTGACAGCCACGGCAAAGCTGGTTACACCGCCTCCGCTTAATATAATATTACCATTATAAGACTGTACTGCTGCAGGATTGAATTTTACATAAATATTTTTTCCGGAAAAGCCGGGAGCGGTATAAGAAAAACTAAGTGTTGCTGTATAAGTGCCCGCAGGAGTTTCAGAATAGCTGAATCCAGGTAATGCAGCAATGGAAATATTGCTGCCGTCAAGATCACTGCCGTCAATTGTAAAAAAGTTGGGGCCGGTGCTGTTGTTGATACATACTGGGCCAAAATCAGCTATGGCTGCAGTGGCAGTAAGCAACGGTACCCCTGCGGCGGCCCTGGTAACCGTTGTGGTATATGTTTTAGTGGTAGTAAGATCCTCGGCTGTTACTACAGTAGTAATAACATTGGCGCCTACACTTAGCGGGATGGCAGCTGAGGCATTGCCACTGGTAACTGCAATGCCATTTACAGTAACTGTAGCCCCGGCATTGCTGGTGATTGGTGTAACTGTGATAGAGGTGGTAGCGTTTGAAACATTGGAAGTGTAGCTGGTAGTGGCCGCGCCAAACGCCGGGGTAAGAATACCGGTACTTAATGTAAGGTCCGACAGATCTGCATTATTTGATAGTGCAGACACCACTGATCCGCCCACAGCCAAACCATATATGCCGGCGGCAGAAGAGTTAAGGCCCCAGCCTCCGGTGGCAGTTTGGCCACTGGCATAATACCTGAACGTAACTGTTGTGGCAGCAGGTAAATTTTGTAAGGCAGGAATGCTGCTTAAATTAATCTGGGGTAAAGTAGCCGGTGTTCCTACTGTAACTGAAGCTGTTCCAATCAGCGTAAAAGTAGTACCATCTAAGCTATACGCAAATTGCGAACTAACTCCGGGAGAGGCGGCAAAAGTGCCTGTTCCGGCAAATTTAGCATCAATAGTAGATAAGGATAACAAATACCCGGCACTGGCGGATAAAGTGAATTGAAAATAATCCGTATTGGCAGTTGCAATACCATTGTTCTGGAATCCAGTCGTTCTGAAAGAATTTCCTCCGGTACTCCATGCAGCTCCAGCCCCCCGGGTAAGTAAATTGGAGGCATCCATGTTTGTATTGAACACATCGGCAGCCGAAGTGATGGTTGAAGTAGTGCCTTCGCCGGTGAAATCCCAGGCGGCAATTTGTGCTCGGCTTTGTATCGACGTGGTGCTGATCAACAGTACCAGCAATAAAATGCGGGTTAGAGAGAATTGTCTCATAGTGCTTTTAGTTTAGTTTTTTGCAGTGCCAAATCTAACAGCTATTATCTGTTTGCCCCCGTTTTTAATATAAAGAATTTATTAACAATTTGACATCCTGTCAGCCATTTAAAACTGGCATTTTGTTTGACAAGTGGGTATAAATAAAAATTACCAGTTATATGCAAAAAGGAAACATCAGGGTACAAACCGAGAACATCTTTCCCATCATCAAAAAGTTTTTATATAGTGATCATGAGATCTTTATAAGAGAATTGGTAAGCAATGCCATAGATGCCACGCAAAAATTGAAAACCTTGTCTTCTATAGGAGAAGCAAAGGGCGATTTGGGTGAATTACGCATTGATGTGCAGCTGGATACTGAAAAAAAGACATTGACCATCAGCGATCGCGGCGTGGGAATGACAGCGGAAGAAGTTGACAAATATTTAAACCAACTGGCATTTAGCGGTGCCGAAGAATTTTTAGAAAAATACAAAGGTCAAAATGAAAATAACATCATCGGCCATTTTGGACTGGGTTTTTACTCGGCTTTTATGGTAAGTGATAAAGTGGAAGTATTCAGCAAAAGTTTCAGGGAAGGGGCCAAAGCTGTAAGATGGGAATGCGACGGCAGCCCTGAATTTACACTGGAAGAAGTGGAAAAAGAATGGAGAGGTACCATTATTGTACTGCACATCAATGAAGAAAGCAAAGAGTTTTTAGAAGCGCATCGTATTGAAGCCATGCTGCAGAAATTCTGCCGCTTTTTACCGGTACCCATTTACTTTAAAGATGTAAATGAAAAACCTGCCGAATTAAAAGAAGGCGAAACTGTTCCGGAAGAACAATCAATCAACAATCCCACACCGGCCTGGACCAGGAAACCATCAGAATTAACTGATGAAGACTATATTAATTTTTATAAAGAACTGTACCCTTATGGCGAAACGCCATTGTTCTGGATCCATTTAAACGTAGATTATCCGTTTAATTTAACCGGAATATTATACTTCCCTAAAATTAAGCAGAGCTACGAAATTCAAAAAGATAAAATCCAGCTGTACTGCAACCAGGTTTTTGTAACCGATGAAGTAAAAGAAATTGTACCGGAATTTTTAATGCTGATGCACGGGGTGATCGACAGCCCGGATATACCGCTGAACGTTAGCCGCAGTTATTTGCAGGGCGACCAGAATGTAAAAAGGATCAGCAGCCACATCACTAAAAAAGTAGCAGACAAATTAGAGGAGATATTTAAGAACGACAGGAAACAGTTTGAAGAAAAATGGGAGAGCCTGGGCCTGTTTGTGAAATACGGCATGATGACCGATGATAAATTTTTAGACAAGGCCAATAAGTTTCATGTAATGCAGGATGCGTCAGGAGATGCATTTTATACCCTGGAAGAATACCGCCTGGCAACAGAAACCCTGCAAAAAAACAAAGCCGGCAACCTGGTGATCCTGTATACCACCAACCCGGTACAGCAGGATGCTTACATACAGCAGGCAGTAATCAAAGGGTACAAAGTGGTGAAACTGGAAACCATCATCGACAATGGCTTTATACAGCAGATGGAAATGAAATGGGATAAGGTACAGTTTGTAAGGGTAGACAGTGATATTACCGATAATCTGATCGATAAACAGGAAGGTGGAGAAAGTGTATTGGGTAAAGAGGATGCCGATAAACTGAAAGAATTATTCGGCGTTAAAATTCCTGATTTGAATGTGACCGTAGAAGTAAAAGGGTTGAGTAATGATGCACCACCGGTTGTGGCTACCCGCCCAGAGTTCATGCGCCGTATGAAAGACATGGCTGCCATGCAGGGTGCAGGTGGAATGGGGGCATTTTATGCAAATATGCCCGATGAAGTAACGCTAACCGTAAACGGCAATCATCAGGTGTATAAAAATATTTTAGCAGAAACTGAAAAAGAGCGGCAGGAAAAATTAGTGCATAATCTTGCAGACCTGGCGCTGCTTTCGCAGGGGCTGCTGAAAGGAAACAGCCTCACCAATTTTATAAACAGAAGCGTGGAGATGATGGGATAACAGCAAGCATTGATATTAAAAATATCCGGAGCAATTGCAGTTCCGGATATTTTTTTACAACATTAATTTTCGTAAATAGCCGCTTCCAGGTAATTCATTTTTTGAGTGGCAAACACTTTTGTAAAGCCTTCCGCTAAAAACAGGTCTTTATACATGGGGTTGGCATAGATCACCGTAATCTTTCTTGGGTTAGCACCAAAACTTTCCCTGATGTTTTCTATCACGCCGCTCATAATCACTTCATCAAAAGGGTTGAATAAAAATATGCAATCCACATCATCGGGAATGGCAAAATAAAATGCATCATTATTAATGACCGAATAACTGAGCAACGGAAATTTTTGTTTGGTATGTTGCAGGTTCTGTTTGGCGGCATCGCAAAACTCCTTTGAAAAATCGATGCCGGTAACTTTTGTAAAACCCTTTGTTGCAGCTACGCACATGGCTCTTCCTTTGCCGCAACCAATATCTAAAAAGTGATGGAAACTGGCAATGTTTAACTGTTCAAAAATTTCTTCCAGCAGCCCATAATTTACCGGCATGTAAATGGTGGCATGAGCTGTATCAATACCTTTCTTTTCCAGCGATTGTAATTCGTCTGCGCCGGTAGTATTGATGCCATATTTTTTTTCTCCTGTAATTTCCTGGCGGATGATGTACCAGGCAATTTTTACATGCCAGTTAAAGGCCAGGTAAAAAAAGTATCTGAGATAGATGATGAATTTCAAGTTGTAGTGTTTTGTTTAGGTCTGTGCAAAGGTAAGAGTTGAAAAATGACTTGCTGTGCCAGTAAGCTGCTTGGTTTCTTGTACCCGGTGAAAACAAGAACAGAACGGGTTTGCGGCGTGCTGCAATGAAATGGCGGGCACACTTAAAAATCATTCTGCTGTTCTGATATCAATCACTTTTAATTGTAAAGTGGTATTGCCGTTCCATTCATTTTCATCAAGGGTAAATACAATGTCGAACGGCTTTTTCGTTTGCAGCAATTGAAATTTATCTGCCATATTAAAACCAATGCCGGTAAAAGTTATATTGCCCTGCTTTACCACAAAGCGAACATGCAGCTCTTTTACAATTTTTGAATAACCGGTATCTTCTACTTTTCTGGCCACAAAAACAGGCCTCATATTTTCGGGCCCAAAAGGTTCCATTTGTGTAAGGATATTGTAAAACGAAATGTTCAGGTCTTTAAAAGCCACTTCTGCGTCGATAATGATCTCCGGAATAAGCAGTTCAGGCGGTATGGTGGATGCCACTACTGATTCAAACTTATCCGACAGTGCAGTTACATTTTCCGGCAGTAATGAAAGTCCTGCTGCGGCAAAATGCCCGCCGTATCCCAGTAAATATTCCCTGCAGGCATGAATGGCCTCATATAAATTAAAGCCCGGAACACTTCTGGCGCTGCCTGCCACCACATCGCCACTTTGTGTGAGCACAATGGTAGGACGGTAATAAGTTTCAATTAAGCGGGATGCTACAATGCCCACCACACCTTTGTGCCAGTGAGCTTTAAAAACAACAGTGGTCTTCTTGTTTTTTAAGATCTCGTCGGCATTGATTACGGCAAGTGCTTCTTCGGTAATGCTGCTGTCTGCTTCTTTTCTGTCGCTGTTATCGCTGTGCAGCATTTCGGCAAAGGCCAGTGCCTTTTCATAATCGGGTTCAATAAATAATTGTACGGCTTTACGGGCATCATCCATTCTGCCGGCGGCATTTACCCTGGGGGCAATTACAAATACTACATTGTTAATGGATAGTTTCTTTTGTAAGCCGCCTAAATGTATCAGTGCTTTAATGCCAGGATTGGGATGGCTGTTTATTTTTTGTAATCCATAAAAAGCCATCGCCCTGTTCTCCCCGGTCATGGGTACAATATCGGCTGCAATAGCGGTGGCTAACAGGTCAAGGTAACAGTGGTAATGTTCCTCTTCAATATTAAACTGCTGCGCCAGCGCTGTAATTAATTTAAAACCCACCCCGCAGCCGCATAATTCTTTGTACGGGTAACCGCAGTCTTTTTGTTTGGGATTCAAAATAGCCACCGCATCAGGGATTTGCTCATCGGGCAAATGATGGTCGCAAACTATAAAGTCAATACCTACCGATCTGCATAGCCGATCAGTTCAACTGATTTAATGCCGCAGTCGAGAGAAATAATCAGGGAGAAATCATTTTCTTTGGCAAAATCAATACCCATTTTGCTAACGCCGTATCCTTCGCGGTAGCGGTGGGGGATATAAAAATCCAGTAAAGCGTTGTCGTAAATTTTACAAAGAAACTGGAACATGCAGGCCACGCTGGTGGTGCCATCAACATCATAGTCGCCAAACACCAAAATCTTTTCTTTTTTTTCAAAAGCGGTGGTAATCCTGTCCACAGCTTTCTGCATGTCTTTCATCAGCCATGGATCATGCAGGTCTGATAATTGGGGCCTGAAATATTGTTTTGCTTTTTCAAAATTGCTGATCTGTCTTTCCGCTAAAACAGCACACAGGGTAGTGTTGATTTTAAGGGCATCCTGCAAAGCGGTTACGATGCCTGTATCAGCAGTTAATATTTTCCAGCGTTTTTCCATCCGGGTTTAATATTTTCTATCGGTAGTGTAACGGACCAGTTGTTCAAGTGCTTTTCTTACTTCACCATCTTCAAATTCGTACAAAATTCGCAATGCTTCATCCCGGTACTGGTTCATCTTTTCGGTGGCATAAGCAATGCCTCCGCAATTTACAACCGTATCAATCACCACCTGTACTTTTTCAGGATTTTTGTTTTCGTTTTTTATGATGTAGATCAATTCTCTTCTTTTAACGGCGTCAATATTATTGAGCGTGTATATCAGGGGCAGGGTCAGTTTTTTTTCCTTGATATCATTGCCGGTAGGTTTTCCAATATCTTCTTTGCCATAGTCAAACAGATCGTCTTTGATCTGGAAAGCGATACCGGCTTTTTCGCCAAACAATTTCATTTTTGCGGTGATGGTTTCATCTTTACAGGTACTGTAAGCGCCTACACCGCAGGCAGACGACAGCAGCGAAGCGGTCTTATTCCTGATGATCTCAAAATAAATATCTTCTTTCAGGTTAAGCTTTCTTGATTTTTCTATCTGCAGTAATTCTCCTTCGCTCATTTGTTTTACTGCATCCGACAAAATATGCAGGTGTTCAAAGTCGTTGTGGGTGGTCGACAATAATAATCCCTTCGAAAGCAGGTAATCACCCACTAATACGGCAATCTTATTTTTCCAGATGGCATTGATGGAAAAAAATCCCCTTCGCTCCAGGGATTCATCCACCACATCATCATGTACCAGAGTTGCTGTATGTAGCAACTCTACTAAAGCTGCGGCCCGGTAAGTACTTTCGTTGATACTGCCATGGAGTTTGGCACTTAAAAATACAAACATGGGCCTCATTTGCTTCCCTTTACGCTTAATGATGTATTTCATAATACGATCCAGTAAAGGCGTGTGGCTTTTCACCGATTCAGCAAACTTCTTCTCAAAAGTATTCAGCTCTTCTCCAATAATATTCGTTACAAATTGCATACAAAAAAAAAGGCAATATAAGCTACTATAAGCCCTTATCAAATTATTTTACGGTGTCATTAAGTGCAAATAATTTTTAAATTGTGCTGCCATAGCAAGAAATACTGTAACTTTAATGCAACGAAATAGCTGTAAAGAGAGTCTTTAGCTGCTGTAACTGAGTGTTTTTTGAGTGATACATAACTAAAATAAAACCATAAAAAATTTGGTTTATAACGCTCATTTGATATTTTTGCATTAAATTCAACTCGTACACATTTAGAAATTTTATTAATCATTAAATTATGACAAGCAAAAAGTACAATTTTTTATTAGGCGTTTTCATGTTGCTCGCCATGGGTTCATTTGCCCAGGTTGGTGGAACAGGAAGCGTTTATGACTCCTCTGTGATCCCTTCTAAAAGGATGCCACAGCAAAACGAATTCTGGAATAATTCATACAATTTTCCAGCTAAACCACGTAACATGTGGGAGATAGGTGTTTCTACCGGTATTGCTACTATCAGTGGTGATGTTGCTGCAAAAGTGTTTACTGCGCCTAATTTTGGAGTGCATGTAAGAAAAGCATTTGGCTACATTTTTTCTTTAAGAATGCAGTACATCAACACAATTGATAAAGGGCAAAACTGGCTGACAGCAAATAACTTTGCTAAGAACCCTGCCTGGAATGTTAACCAGGTTGCAGGTCAGCGATACTTCGCTCCTGTAAGATCCGGCACAGGTGCCATTATCAATACTGATGGAACAACCAATGCAGCAACTGCTGACCAGGTATATTACAATTACAAAACACATATCCAGGATTTAGGATTGCAGGGTATTGTTACATTGAATAATATTCGTTTTCACAAACAAAAAACCGGCATCGTAATTTATGGTGGTGGTGGTATTGGTGCTACTTTGTACCATGCTAAAGTAAATGCTTTGAACGGCACTACTTCTTACAGATCTATTTTTAATGGTATTGCAAGCGGTACTTACAGTAATCGTAAGGATGTGTTGAAAGCGCTGAAGAATCAAATGGACAAGAGTTACGAAACCGAAGCTGAAAACCAGGGTACACGCCGTCCAAAAATCGGCAAAAATACATTGAAGCCTTCTGGTACTGTTTTGGCTGGTGTGGCTTTCAAATTAGGCAAAAGAATTAACCTGGCTATTGAAGACAGGTGGACATTTGTTAAAGACGATTTGTTAGATGGTCAACGCTGGCAGGAACATGCATACGGAGACGCGGTATTAACCCGTGATTTCGATTCTTACAACTATGCTTCTGTTGGTTTAAACTTTAACTTAGGTGCCAAATCTACCGAACCATTATGGTGGCAGAATCCACTGGATTATGCTTACGACGAGTTAATGAATCACCGTCATGTTAAGATTCCAAAAATGGAATGTCCGGATGCTGATGGCGATGGCGTTTGCGATCACTTAGACAGAGAACCCAACACTCCTGCAGGATGTCCTGTAAACACTCATGGTGTTACTGCTGATACAGATGGTGATGGTGTTCCTGATTGTAAAGATAAAGAACTGATCACTCCTACTTCTTGTCAACCTGTTGATGCTGATGGTATTGGAAAATGCCCAGATCCGGAATGTTGCAAAGATCCTAAGAGATTCGTTGCTGACTGTCCTACAGACTACCCAAGTCTTTCTTATAAAGGAAGCGTAAGTGCTGTTAGTGCCGATGGCAAAGCAATGCTGGCAACAGTGGCTGCTAAATTAAAAGCCAGTCCTACCTGCAGCATTACTATCACCGGTTACCCAGAAACTTCTAAAGCTTCTCAGGCTAATTGCCAGAAAAGATTAGAAGCTATCAAAACTTACCTGGTTGAAAAAGAAGGTATCAGTGCTGATAGAATTACTACTAATTGTGAAATTGGTGGTGGTGACAAGAATACAGTTGATATAAAATCTAATTAATTATAAGATTTTTTAAGATTCTCACTTTTTGCTCAATGATTAGCCCTTCCGGTTTCGGAAGGGCTTTTTTATTGAATGATTTGCTGACTCATATGCCTATTTATCAAAGTATTAACTAGTAATTTTTGGATGATCAGTTATTTACAGGCATTTTTGAGTAAATTCCTTTAATTTTGCATTCCTTTGTATGAGAGTAACTAAATTTTTATTGGCCGCCCTTGTTTTGTTAACTGTTACAACGTCCTGTAATAAGTACAATAAGATTTTTAAAAGCAAGGATTTTGAGTACAAACTTAAAATGGCGGATGAGCTGTACGCTAAAAAGAAATACCGTATAGCACAAGAGCTGTACGAGGAGTTATTTCCTGTTTTCAAGGGTACTGCCAAGTTTGAAGAACTGTATTATAAAGACGCCTACTGTTTTTATTACATGCAGGATTATTTACAGGCACAGGCATTGTTTAAGGGATTCCTGGAAGTTTTTCCTAACAGCCCCAAGGCAGAGGAAGTGGATTATATGCACGCTTACTGCTTTTATAAACAATCACCCAAGCTGGAACTGGAGCAGGTAAATACCAATAAAGCCATTGGTATGATGCAAACCTTTATTAATACACATCCGGGGTCTGCACGCAATAAAGAAGCAACAGAGATCATTGAGAAATGCAGGGTAAAACTGGAGCAAAAGGAATACCGTTCTGCAGAACTGTATTATAATTTAGGTCAGTTCAGGGCGGCGGGTTTGGCATTTACTAATTTGATCAATAATTATCCTGAATCTAAAAAGGGAGATGAATACAAATTAAAAGTGGTGAAAGCATATTACAAATTTGCTAAAATGAGTTTTGAGGATAAGCAAATTGAGCGCTTTGAAAAAGTGATCACGGAGTATGAAGATTTTGCAGACCGCTTTCCCGACAGTAAATTATTGAAAGAAGCAGAGAGTTACAGTATTTTAAGTCATAATAATATTAAAGCAATCAAAAATGAGCAAATTACGTCGTCAGCTAAGCGCTAACACCAGCAGTGTGGTGGAACCTAAAAAATTATCTGCCATTAAAGATAAAACAGGCAATGTATACGAGTCTATTGCCATTATAGCAAAACGTGCCAACCAGATTAATATCAGTTTAAAGGAAGAACTGCATAATAAACTGGAAGAGTTTGCCAGCCATACCGACAGCCTGGAAGAAATTCATGAAAATAAAGAGCAGATCGAAATATCAAAGGCTTATGAAAGGATGCCTAACCCTGCTTTATTGGCAACTACAGAGTTTATGGAAGATAAGGTATATTTCCGCAGGAACGACGAAGACCTGTTTAGTTAATACCGCCAAGAAATTAGCAATATTTTTTGCATAAGAAGTTATAATTTTAATCCCGTTGGCTAAAAGGCCTGCGGGATTTTTTATGTTACAGGGAAAAAAAATATTACTGGGTGTTACGGCAAGTATTGCAGCTTATAAAATCACCCTGCTGGTACGCCTGCTGGTAAAAAATGGAGCTGCCGTTAAAGTGATTATGACTCCGGCAGCTAAAGACTTTGTTACCCCGCTTTCCTTATCTACCTTATCTAAAAATGAAGTACTGTGTAATATCTCTGATAAAGACACCTGGGCCAACCATGTAATGCTGGGCCGCTGGGCAGATATTATGCTGATAGCACCTTTAAGCTGCAATACACTGGCTAAAATGGCCGCTGGCAGCTGCGATAACCTGTTAACAGCAGTGTACCTGTCGGCCACCTGCCCGGTTGTAGTGGCACCCGCAATGGATGAAGACATGTGGCACCATCCTGCAACACGGGCCAACATAAACACCATCAGCTCTTATGGAAACCATGTGATCCCTGTTGAAAAAGGTGAATTGGCCAGCGGGCTTACGGGGGAGGGCCGCATGGCCGAACCCGACACAATACTGGCCTGGTTAACGGATTTTTTTTTACCCCGCACTGATTTACAGGGAAAAAAAGTATTGGTTACAGCAGGCCCCACTTACGAATCTATAGATCCTGTTCGCTTTATTGGAAATCATTCCTCCGGCAAAATGGGCATTGCCATTGCAGCCGAAATGCGCAACAGGGGAGCTTCGGTAACGCTGGTGCTGGGGCCTTCGTCGGTGGCTGTTCCAGAAAATATTACGGTGGTACAGGTGCAGTCGGCCAGCCAAATGTATGATGCGTGCCTGCAGCATTTCGACACCACAGATATTGCCGTGATGAGTGCGGCAGTGGCTGATTACACCCCGGTTCATACAGCAACTGAAAAAATTAAAAAAAACGAAGGTAGTTTTACCATTGAACTTACCAAAACCAGGGATATTTTAAAAACCCTGGGCGAAAGAAAAAAGGATCGGCAATTTTTAGTAGGTTTTGCACTGGAAACCAACAATGAAACGGAATATGCGTTACAAAAACTGCACAGTAAAAATGCTGACATGATCGTTTTAAATTCTTTAAATGATACCGGGGCAGGTTTTGGCCACAACACTAACAAAATCACTATTTTTGATAAGCAGGGAAATGTGTACCGGTTTGATACCAAAACCAAAACTGCAGTGGCGAAAGATATTGTACATACTATTATTCAATTATTACATGCGTAAAATTATTTTTTTAATTATCCTGTCAGGTATTTCCGGCTTTGCTATGGCACAGGAATTAAAAGCCACTGTAACTGTATTAAGCAACCAGGTAGGAAATTCTGTTAACCCGGGTGTGTTTAAAACCCTGCAAACAGCATTGAATAATTTTATAAATAACAGAAAATGGACGGCCGATAATTTTTTGCCCAATGAAAAAATAGAGTGCAATTTTTTATTGAACCTGGAGCCTACTGCCGATGCGAATGTGTACAGTGCAGCTGTAACCATACAGGCAGCACGCCCCATCTACAATAGCTCTTACCGCTCGCCCATTATTAATTTCAGGGACGAGAATGTGGCTTTTAAATACGTAGAATTTCAACAACTGGAATTTAACGAGAACCGGATTACAGGTTCAGATGCCCTGGCATCCAATCTTACTGCGGTAATAGCTTATTACATTAACATGATACTGGCCTTCGATTATGACTCTTTTTCTTTACATGGTGGCGATACTTATTTTCAAAAGGCGCAAAACATTGTTAACAACGCACCTGACGGAAGAGTTATTTCGGGCTGGAAAGCTTTTGACGGGGTACGCAACCGTTACTGGCTGATAGAAAATATGCTCAACAGCAGGTATGCGGTTATGCATGATGTGTATTATAATTATTACAGGCTGGGCATGGATAAATTATATGAAGATGAAAATCTGGCCAGGGGCGAAGTACTGAATGTACTGAACCTGCTCAACAATTTTAATACCGACAACCCAAATAAAATGATCAACCAGTTCTTCTTCCAGGGTAAATCAACAGAACTGATCAAAATATTTTCCAAAGCACCGCAACAGGAGAAGGCCAGGGTGTCTGAATTATTGCAAAAAATGGATGTCACCAATGCAAATAAATATAAAGACGAATTAAAATGAGGATAACTTGCCTGTTGCTGGTAGTAATGGTGATACTGACTGCCTGCGCTGATAAAAAAAATATCCCCAAGGGAATATTGCCTCCTGCCAAAATGCAGGTAGTATTATTTGATGTGCTGCGGGCCGATGATTTTGTATTTGATTTTGTAAAAAAAGATACTTCCAAAAAACCTGAACAGGAGCTGGCAAAACTGCAGCGGCAACTATTTGCTGTACACAAAATTTCTAAAGAAGACTTTTATAAAAGTTACGAATTTTACAAATCACATCCAGACATTATGCAGCCCATGCTGGATAGCCTGATCAGTATTACTACCAGGAATAAATTTCAAAATACAGTGGGTCAGGCAAAAGAAGCGAAAGCGCTGCATCCGGACTCCCTGATAGCACAATGATATGAATAAAGTATATAATAATGCAACAGCAGCAATAGAAGGTATTACGGATGGTGCGGTTATCATGCTGGGAGGATTTGGCTTATGTGGAATTCCGGAAAACTGCATTACGGCTTTAGTAAACAGCCGGGTAAAAGAACTGACCTGCATCTCTAATAATGCCGGCGTAGATGACTTTGGTATAGGGTTGATGCTGCAACAAAAACAGGTAAAAAAAATGATCTCTTCTTATGTGGGAGAAAATGCCGAGTTTGAACGCCAGTTATTGAGCGGAGAACTGGAAGTGGAATTAATACCGCAGGGAACACTGGCTACCCGGTGCATGGCGGCGGGTTATGGCATGCCTGCTATTTTTACGCCTGCTGGCGTTGGTACCGAAGTGGCTGCAGGGAAAGAATCACGTGTTTTTAACGGGAAAGAATATTTACTGGAGTATGCTTTTGATGCTGGTTTTGCTATTGTAAAAGCATGGAAGGGTGATACAGACGGCAACCTTATTTATAAAGAAACGGCCAGAAATTTCAATCCTTTAATGGCCATGGCGGGCAGGATCACCATTGCAGAAGTGGAAGAGCTGGTGCCTGCAGGAGAACTGGACCCCAATCAAATTCATACACCGGGCATTTATGTACACAGGGTATTTAAAGGAACCGGGTATGAAAAAAGAATTGAACAAAGAACAGTACAAAAATATAATACCACATTGTAAATAACAGGTGTACCGCTGCATCCATAACAATGTATAATTGTAAAGTAATATGCTTTCAAAAGAACAAATCGCTCAACGTATAGCACAGGAATTAAAAGACGGGTTTTATGTGAACCTTGGTATTGGCATTCCCACCCTGGTGGCCAATTATATACCAGATGGCATTCATGTGGTATTGCAAAGCGAAAATGGATTACTGGGCATGGGCCCTTTCCCATATGAAGGACATGAAGATCCTGATCTTATCAATGCAGGAAAACAAACCATTACCACGGTGCCGGGGTCTTCTTTTTTTGACAGTGCCATGAGTTTTGGTATGATACGTGCAGGTAAGGTTGACCTGACTGTTTTGGGTGCAATGGAAGTAAGCGAAACCGGTGATATTGCCAACTGGAAAATTCCTGGTAAAATGGTAAAGGGCATGGGTGGTGCCATGGACCTGGTGGCCAGTGCAAAAAATATTATCGTAGCCATGATGCATACCAACCCCAAAGGAGAAAGTAAGTTACTGCCGCAATGCAATCTGCCACTTACGGGTAAACGATGCGTAAAAAAAATTGTGACAGAACTGGCGGTACTGGACGTAACTGAAAACGGATTTGTATTATTAGAAAGAGCGCCGGGTGTTTCGGTACAGGAAATTGTAACAAAAACTGCCGGGAAATTAATAGTGGAAGGAACGATTCCTGAAATGACATTTTAATTGGTGCTTAGTTTTCCGGTCAATCATATAACTGATGAAAAATTTTGGAATCACTGCTTTTTTAATTCTGCTGGTGGCAGCGGCTTTTTATTTTTTAGGGAAGCAGCATGGCAGCGGACAGGTTACAACGGATATTATACAGAATACCGCCATTATAAAGCAAATAGCAGAACTGGGAGCACTGGAAGTGAATGGCAATACCAACATTAAAGTAAGCAACCGTGGCGATGACGGGTTATGGAATAAGTTTAAAAATTACTTTGCCGAAAATACATTGCAGGTAACTATACCCTACCAGGCTAAATACGGCGTGGATATGAACAATCAAAAAATGAGCATCAGCACCAAAGACAGTACGGTGATCATTTACTTACCCAAATGTAAATTACTGAGTATGCAATTGCAGTTAGACAGGGTGGATGCCATTGGTAAAACCGGGCTATTCAACAGTATTACACTAGAACAATATGTGGCAGTACAAAAGCAGTTATATACCGAATGCAATGCCGCCCTGGTAAATAATGCAGCTAATATAAAAATGACGGAAGCCAATATTACCGCGATATTACAAAAATATTATGCCCCGCTGCAACTAAAAGTTCAGTGCGTGTTTGAACAGGATGGGGTAAAGCAAAAAGGCTAATAATATGAAATAGCTGCTGACCCATTACTCTCACTACTTTTTTACCTGCTGTATCTGAAAAAATGTACCAGCAATGCAGTACCTCCTTTACAGTGTATAACTATTAACAAAATTTACCCCACCCTGAAGTAATCTCCCGGGAATAGCCTGCAGTAAACAGCAAACATTGCTTAATTCAGGTTCAGTATTTTATCTTTCGGATATTTTATACTGTAACTGAATCTCACTTTTTTTACTTCTCCGGGCGCCAGCTTTACCTTCCATGTCAATACGCCAATTTCTTCGTTTACAGCAGCTTCATTGCTTTCCAGTAATTCTACTTCCACTTCTTTGTTCTGAGAAACAGGGTACTGGTCTTTCAGCAACAGCTGCACTTCGTCTTTTTTATTATTCTTCACCGTTATCTCGTAAGTAAAGATTTGCTTTTTATTACCACCCAGGAATTTTACACTGCTGAAATCTTTCAGTTTTTCTCTTTTGATCACCACTCTTTTATCTCTTCCCATAGTAAGGTTAATGGTATCCTGCGTACTCGATGGGTCAATAAATGACTTTCCGATATAAGTGTCTTCAAAAATAATATTGGCTTCTCCGGGCAATAAATTCAGGCCTTCCCAGTTGGAAACTTCCGCCAGTAAAAATGCATCTTTATCTAATTTAGGAACTGCATAATATTTGTATGCAGCCGGCACATCGTATTCTTTTAAAGTGGCAGTTTGTGCCTTGCCATTGGTTGGAATATCGTACGGCAGTTCAATATTGAAAGTAACATCCAGTTCTCGGTCAGATACTGAAATGTAATCATCCAGCCCGTCTTTTAAAGTGATGAGGACAACACCATTTGAAGCCCTTGCACCATACACGGCCATGGCATTGGCATCATTTAAAACCTGTACATCTTTTATGGTTGACGGATCAATATCTTCAACGCTGCCCTCGCCCATGGCAATGCCATTTACCAGGTACAAAGGTTTACTGTTTGCCGGCATACTGTTACTGCCCCGTATGCGCAACTGGTAAGCCGCACCGGCGTTGTTTTGCGATAACTGAACCCCGGCAACACTGCCTGCCAACCCGTTTCCAATAGCGGTTTTACTGAATGATTGTATACTGTTGATTGCCGACAGGTTTTTTTCGTAGCGTTGTACCGGGTTGATATAACTTAAATACCATGCTTTAAAAACCGGGGCAGTACTGGTTTGTGTTGGAGTGGAAGTGGATAAGGAAAGTTTCACCTGCTTCCAGTCGATGCCGGTGGTTTGAAAAATTTTTGCACGGTACACCAGCTTCAGCGGGTCTTTAATACTGGAAGCTTTAATATCATAAAAGGCATTCCAATACGCATTTACGGTAATATAGGTAATTACAAACTCGTATTTACCTGCAAGGGCAGTATTGAGCTGTAATACCAGGTTGCCGGTTTTTTTATTGTTCTTCTTTTCTTCTTCGGTTATCTGCGTTAGCAGCCTGGTTTGGATATTTTGCAGCTTTTGTTTTTTTTGTTTTAACAGGGCCAGCTCCATTTGCAACTCGGCCGATTTTAGTTTATAATAGTCCATCAGTTTCATCAGCTCTGCCACACTTAAACCAGTTTGTGTGCCTTTAATTTCTTTATTTGATTTTAAAACAGATAACAGGTCGGTGCTGATATTTTCACTCAGCGAAATTTTGTCTATCTCTGCCGCTGTTACTTCTGCAGAATCTTCCAGTATTTTCATCCTGGGGGTTTTCAATTCTTCTGAAAGATGATCGGTATTGAATGCTACCCCCATCACTGTTACCTGGTTGCCTGCTTTTACCTGCACACTGTTTATATCCAGGCTATTGCTAAGGTTTTCAATCACCAGTTCGGAGTTTCCCTTTGGCAAACTGACTTTAACGCCATGGGTTAATTCTGCACCCGTACGAAAAACTGTTACGCCGTCCAGTAAAGCCTTCACTTTATTAGGTTCTTCTGAGGCAAAAATGTGTACTGCTAACAGTAATAATAATGAGCACAACGAAGTTTGTTTCATGATCTTTTTTACCAAGGATGTAAATGGCAGCCCGATTACATAAAAAAATCCCCCCGAAAATGAATCCAGGGGGAGCGGGCAATGCAAACTTGCGTTTTAGTCTAGTTAGTTTTGGTGCTACATTATCCGGGGAGCAGCGGCCATAATTTCTTCATTGGCGGCGCTGGAATATTTTTGAAAATTGTGTACAAATTCAGCAGCCAGTTCCTGTGCTTTTTTATCAAAAGCTTCGGGGGTGGGCCAGGTATTTCTAGCGTTTAAAATTTCGGCAGGTACACCGGGGCAGGTTTTGGGTATAGATAGTTTAAACCAGGGTGTGGTATCATATTCCACGTGGTCTAACCTGCCTTCTAAGGCAGCAGTGATCATGGCCCTGGTATAATCCAGCTTCATTCTTTTACCCACACCATAGGGGCCTCCGCTCCAGCCGGTATTCACCAGCCATACTTTTACCTGATGCTCTTTCATTTTGTTGCCCAGCATTTCGGCATATTTTGCCGGGTGCAGGGGTAAAAAGGGTGCACCAAAACAAGCACTGAAGGTCGACTTGGGCTCGGTTACGCCGGCCTCTGTACCGGCCACTTTTGCAGTATAGCCGCTGATGAACTGGTACATGGCCTGGCCTGGGGTAAGTTTACTGATGGGGGGCAATACACCGTAGGCATCGCAGGTTAAAAAGAAAATATTTTCAGGCGTTTTACCAATGGCAGGGTCCAGTGCATTGCTGATACAATCCAACGGGTAACTCACCCTTGTATTTTCGGTAATTTTTTTGCTGCTGAAATCAATTTTATTGGTGCCTTCAATAAAGGTTACGTTTTCCAGCAAAGCCCCCGGGCCAATAGCATTAAAAATTTCGGGTTCTTTTTCCTCACTCAGGTCGATGGTTTTTGCATAGCAACCGCCTTCAAAATTAAAAACACTGTCACCTGTCCAGCCGTGCTCATCATCCCCAATTAAAAAACGGTTAGGGTCGGCACTTAAAGTAGTTTTGCCGGTACCGCTCAATCCAAAAAATATGGCAGTATCTCCCTCTTTTCCCAGGTTAGCACTGCAGTGCATGCTGAGTACATCTGCACGTTGCGGCAGCATATAATTCAGCATGGTAAAAATGCCTTTCTTCATTTCGCCGGTATACCCGGTACCACCAATTAAAATGGTTTTATGTGCAAAGCTGAGAATGGCAAAGTTTTCGGCTCTTGTGCCATCCACTGCAGGATTGGCCTTAAAGCCGGGTGCCTGTATAATATGCCATTGCGGAGCAAAATTCTCCAGCTCATTCTCTTTTGGGCGGATGAACATGTTGTAGCAAAATAAATTGCTCCACGGATTTTCATTTATCACACGCAGGCGCAGGCGGTAGGCCTCATCTGCACAGGCGTAACAATCACGTACCCAAATTTCTTTCTCACTTAAATAGTGCAGCATTTTTTCTTTAAGCTGAATGAAGTATTTTTCTTCTATAGCAATATTAAAATCGTTCCAGTGTACCGTGTTTTCGGTAATGGTGTCTTTTACAGTAAACTTGTCTTTGGGACTGCGGCCTGTAAATTTGCCGGTTTGTATCACCAATGCACCGGTATCATTTAAAACACCTTCACCTCGGTTGATGGTTTGAGCGGTCAGTTCCCAGGGCGATAATTGGTAATGAACAGCGTTTGAAATATGAAGCCCCAATTGCTGTAAGTCTTTTTGGGGTATCGAAATCGTGGTTGTTGCTGGCATGCAAGTAATAGTTTTATGTTTTACGCAATCGTTCCCGTAAAGGTACAGGATGCCGGTTGCTTGCCCTTTTATCTGCAGCTGCCCAAATTGGAGGGTTTAAATTTGTTTCCCGAAATCGTTTTCGTATATCCAAATATTGCCTGTTTTATTGAAAATTTTTAAATATTGTCGTAAATATGTTGGATATGTTGAATTTTTTCTAAAATCGCCATTTTGTTTCAGTATAAAAACCTTAGCAAATATTGTTGTTTAAGGCTACCAGTAGCCGGAGATCTGCAGCAGCAGGCATACACAATAATATTGGAAGCAGCAGGTGGGTAAAACAGTTTTATACAACCACTCAACAGGATGCTTTTCATCAGCAACAGGATTGTATAAAATACATACCTTCACGGCTAAACAATTTATATAGTATGAGTTTGGAAGCATCACTTAAGAAAAGGGCCAATGATCAATGCGAATTATGCACGGCTGAAAACGAACTGAAAATTTATGAGGTACCGCTAAAATCCGACAGGCGGGAAGAAGATTGCCTGTTGCTATGCCCCAAATGCATTGCGCAGCTTGAAAAAAAAGAAGCACTGGACAGTGCGCACTGGAACTGCTTAACCACCAGTATGTGGAGTGAAGTACCTGCGGTGCAGGTAGTAGCCTGGCGGTTATTGAACCGGCTTAAAAATGAAAGTTGGGCCAGCGAAAGTTTGGACATGATGTATTTGGATGACGATCATCTTGCATGGGCAAAAGCCACCGGCGATCATGAAAATGATGCTGCAGTAGAATTGCATATGGATTGTAATGGCAATGTTTTGCAAACCGGCGATGCTGTATCGTTAATAAAATCATTGGATGTAAAAGGAAGCACTCTCAATGCCAAGATGGGAACCGTTGTAAAAAATATCCGTTTGGTAGCAGATAACATTGAGCAGATAGAAGGAAAGATTGAGGGGCAAACGATTGTAATATTGACCAAATATGTAAGAAAGCAAAACGCGTAAACTGTTTTTACAAAGCAGTCAGTTAGTAATGGAGGTAAAAAGAATGTATGGTATTTTTCTTTTTACCTCTTCGCTAAAATATATTCAAAAGCAAGTTACGCAGCTGTAAAATATATGGCATTAAAAAAGCGATTCAGTATATTGCAACATAATATTTTGTATGAAATATCTTCCACTTAATCCTGATATATTCGTTCAAAACCGTAAGCGCTTTGTTGAACGGATGGAAAAAAGAGCGATCGCGATTTTTAACAGTAATGATGAATTGCCCGCTAATGGCGATGCCCTCCATAAGTTTAAACAGAACAGCGATCTGCTTTGGCTTACAGGTATTGAGCAGGAAGACACCATGCTGATCTTGTTTCCTGATAACCCTGATCCTAAATACAGGGAAGTGCTGGTGCTGGTAAGACCTAATGCATTAAAAGAAAAATGGGATGGCCACAGGTGGAGAGCACATGAAGCTACTGCCATTTCGGGAATACAAACCATTGTGTGGCTGGATGTGCTGGATGGCATGCTGCAGCCCTGGATTCATCTAAGTGATACCATATATTTAAATACCAACGAGAACGACCGTAAGGGCAGCCTGGTTCCGGTGCGGGACTACCGGTATGCCGAAATGATGAAACAGCGGTACCCATTGCATCAATACAAACGCAGCGCACAATTGCTGAAAGAACTGCGTGCCATAAAAACAGCACTGGAAGTGGAAGTGATGCAGCAAGCCATGAACATTACGGATAACACATTCAGGCACCTGCTGCAATTCATTAAGCCGGGTGTAATGGAATACGAAATTGAAGCAGAGATCTATCACCAGTTTTTAAAGCAACGGGCCAGCGGTCCGGCCTATGGTTCTATTATTGCCAGTGGCGACAGGGCCAGAACCCTGCATTATGTAGAGAACAGCCGGGAGTGTAAAGAAGGCGAACTGGTATTGATGGATTTTGGGGCAGAGTATGGTAACTATTGTGCCGACCTTACCCGAACCGTTCCGGTGAGCGGTAAGTTTACCCGCCGCCAAAAAACAGTGTACAATGCCTGTCTGCACTTGCACCTGTACGCGGCCAGTATTTTAAAACCCGGCATCAGCATTGTGGATTATACCGAGAAAATTGGTGATGAAGCCACTATCATCTTTCAAAAAATAGGCCTGCTCAAAAAAAGCGATGTTAAAAACGAAGATCCCAACGACAGGGCCTACCGAAAATATTTATACCATGGCATCAGTCATCATTTAGGAATAGATGTACATGACCTGGGAACCAGAACAGCACCAGTAAAAGCCGGGATGGTGTTTACCATTGAGCCGGGTATCTATATTGAAGAAGAGCAAATGGGTATACGCATCGAAAATAATTTCTGGATCACCAAAAACGGGAATAAAGACCTGATGAAAAATATTCCCATCACTGTTGAAGATATTGAAGCGTTAATGAAAAAATAGCCATCCACCAATGACAAAACAAATACCGAACATTTTTACACTCATCAATCTTTTTTTGGGCTGTATTGCAATTGTATTTGCATTACAAACCGAAAATATTTCAATTTATGTAGGCGATGACCTGAGTACGCATTATAATATTCCCGAAAAATTATCCATTGCAGCGTATTTTATTTTTGCTGCCGCTGTAGTGGATTTTTTAGATGGCTTTGTGGCCAGGTTACTGAATGCCACATCCGAAATGGGTAAACAACTGGATTCATTAAGCGATGTGGTAAGTTTTGGCGTGGCCCCTTCAGTGATTTTATACCAGCTGTTACGCATCAGTTTTATAAAGGAAGAAACCGGGCTGGATACTTCTATTGCATGGCTGCTACCGGCATTTGTGGTGGCCTGTGCAGGGGCGTACCGTTTGGCAAGATTCAATATAGATACTTCTCAGGCCTATGGATTTAAGGGTGTGCCCATTCCGGCGGCTGGTTTGCTGGTGGCTTCTTTTCCATTGATATTACATTTTGGAAACAGCCTGGTGGATGTGAGTGAATGGCTTACTAACAAATGGGTATTGTATGTTATAATAGCGGTCATCAGCTGGCTGATGGTATCTACGCTGCCCCTGATGGCATTGAAATTTAAAGATTTTACTGTAAAAAATAATTTACCCAAGATCATTTTACTGGCAATTGCCCTTGTTGCGGCGGTATTATTGAAATGGCTGGCCGTGCCGGTGGTATTCATTGCCTACATTATTTTATCTTTGCTTTACAAACAAAAACAATCATGACATATACAGTACAGGTAAAAGTGATGCCTTTGAAAGATCTGCTGGATCCACAGGGCAAGGCAGTAATGGGCGGCTTGCAAAATTTAGGTATTAACACTATTACGGATGTAAGAATTGGCAAACACATCGACCTGCAAATTGAAGCTGATACTAAAGAAGCAGCGCTGGCGGTAGCTGAAGCAGCTGCTAAAAAATTACTGGCTAACGCTGTAATGGAGTTTTTTGAACTTGCCATCGTCTGAAGCCCCTGCATGGGTTTTCAATAAAATTTTGCTACATCTTTTTTAACTGGAATCTTTTGAGTGACACAGTATCTAACAACATGCATGCTGCCAGTTCTCCATTGCGGGAATGGGGGGGGCTGTATATTGTTCCCACGCCCATAGGTAACCTGGCAGATATCACATTCAGGGCCATTGAAGTGTTGAAAGCGGTGGACCTTATTTTAGCAGAAGATACCCGCACATCAGCGGTGTTGCTGAATCATTACCAAATACAGAAACCCATTTCTCCCTATCACCAGCACAACGAGCATAAAATTGTGCAGCACCTGGCAGAGCAATTACAGGCAGGTAAAACCATTGCCTTATTAACCGATGCAGGAACGCCCGGCATCAGCGATCCTGCTTTTTTACTGGTAAGGGAATGTGTGAAGCACCATGTAAGGGTAGAATGTTTACCCGGCGCCACCGCATTTGTGCCGGCATTGGTAAACAGTGGCCTGCCTATGAACAGCTTTTGTTTTGAAGGATTTTTGCCTTTAAAAAAAGGCCGGCAAACCATGATGAAAAAGCTGGCCGTGGAAGAACGAACCATGGTGTTTTACGAAAGCCCGATGCGGCTGGTAAAAACGCTGAACGATTTCATTCAATACTTTGGCGCCACCAGGCAATGTTGCGTAAGCCGCGAACTTACCAAAAGATTTGAAGAAAACAAACGTGGCAGCCTGCAGGAAGTGCATGATCATTTTAATGAAAAACCGGTAAAGGGAGAAATAGTGATAGTGGTGCAGGGGATGCCCTGAATATAACCCGGAAGATTTTCCGAACTCTTTGTATAAAGTAATAACGCACAATATTTAATTATTGTTTCAAAATAACATTTCTCACAATTAACGGAGCAGATTTTCTGTGATACCCTGATTGATCAGCCACTTCAGGCATTTCATACAATTCAGAAGGCAGCAGCCCTGCTGCCAGTTGTTTAACTCCCTTGCCAGTATTCAATTCTTACTGTTGCTGTACCCGCTTTGTGGTATTGTATTTTTTAAAGATTACAGATAGTTTTAGTATTTATCATCTTTAAATTGTATGGTATGTTATCAAAGCACATTGCCCTGGTGAGCAAAACCACCAAAATAAAAAACAGCGAACTGCAAAAGGTGGCTGCTGCATTACAAAAACAGGCCACCCGTGATTTGGGTAAAATATGGGGTATTGAAGCAACCGTGGATGCATTTACCAAACTGAAAGATGTGCCCGGTGGATACTGGCCCATCATCATCAAAGATAATATTGACGACCCTTCAGCAGCAGGCTATCACAGCGATAAATACCGCCAGCCATTTGCACTGGTAGCGTTTGATGAAGGCTGGCCGCTAACCTGCAGTCATGAAATGTGTGAGATGCTGGTAGATCCGTTTGGTAACCGGATGGTAACATCCGGATCTGTTAAAGAAGGGCAGGGCAGGGTTAATTACCTGGTGGAAGTGTGTGATCCCTCTGAAGATGATGCTTTTTCTTATTCGGTAAACGGCATCCTGCTGAGCGATTTTTATACCCCTCATTATTTTGATCCCGTAATATCACCGTCTATCCGTTATAGTTTTACAGGTGCCATTACCAAACCCAAACAGATTTTAAAAGGCGGTTATTTAAGCTGGCTGGATCCTGCTACCGGCAAATGGTGGCAGGCTACTTATTTTGGCACCCGTTTAAGAGTGGATGATATCAGCGGCAGAATGGATATGCTGGAAGGCAGCCTTCGTTCCCGCATTGATCGTATTACTGCCACACCGCGTATTACGGAAGGTGTTAGTAAGGCTCATATAAAGATCAATAAAAACCATGCGGCCAGCCAGGAAAAGTATGGCCTGAAAAATGAAAGCCACTGGGAGCAGGAGATCAGCCGCTTACTAAAGCCCCGTAAAGTGATGCGGTAAACAGCAAGTATATTGTTTTGATACCTTGCCCGGACATATACTGTCCGGGTTTTTGTTGGTAGGCAGCAGTGTCATATTTATGTTTTTTAGGTGCTTAGTTTTTACGACATTTACTTTTTATGTAAGATCTATGAAGAGAACAATACTGGTACTTTTATTATTTGCATCCTCAGCCGCAGTTGCGCAAGACCTGGCCTTTAGCCGAAAAATGGTAGATACACTTACAGCCCCCTATTTCTGGGGGCGGGGATATACCAATGATGGTATGAAAAAGGCGGCTGATTTTTTAGTGAATGAATTTAAAAGCTACGGTCTGCAGCCATTGGATGGCAAAAATTATCTTCAGCCATTCAGTTACCCTGTTAATACTTTTCCGGGGAAAATGGAAGTGGCCATTAATGGTAAAGCACTGCAGCCCGGTGCCGACTTTATTGTAGCTCCTGAAACAAAAGGCACTAAAGGTTCCGGCAGCCTGGACCAGGTGGACAGTATCCAGTTCATCAACCGTAAAGAAATGGTGCTGATTAAAATGCAGGACAAGCTTACCTGGGATGTTGCGCCAGAAGTGGCGCCTTATGCAATGATACTGGTAGATAAAAAAGCCATCAGCGGTGATCCTCAAACATTTAAAATAAATATTGATAATAAACTGGTAAAGGATTTTAAAACCGCTAATATTTGTGGCATTGTAAAAGGCACGGTACAACCCGATTCCGTAATTTTTATTACCGCTCATTACGATCACCTGGGTGGCATGGGAGCGGCTACTTATTTTCCTGGAGCCAACGACAACGCCAGCGGTGTATCGCTGTTGCTTAACCTGGCACATTATTATGCACAGCATCCCCAACGCTACTCTATCGGCTTTATTTGCTTTGCCGGCGAAGAAGCCGGCTTGCTGGGCTCTAAATATTATACCGAACATCCTTTACTGCCTTTACACAATATCCGGTTTTTAATTAATACCGACCTGGCGGGTACCGGAGAAGAAGGTATTACCGTGGTGAATGCAACAGAATTTCCCAAAGAGTTTGCCCTGATGCAACAAATCAATAACGAACATCATTTGCTGGCAGCTGTAAATGCCCGCGGCAAAGCGGCCAACAGCGATCATTATTTTTTTACAGAAAAAGGCGTGCCTGCTTTTTTCTTTTATACATTAGGAGGTATCAAGGCGTACCACGATGTATTTGATAAAGGAATTACACTGCCACTAAATGAACAGGAAGACCTGTTTAAGCTGGTGGTAAAATTCAACGAACAACTGATGGGGATGTAATTTTCATCCGGGCAAAGTAATTTTTAAAATCTATTTCAGCAGTATAAATTTTAAGCATGAAGCAACTAGTCATTACACTATTCATTATTCATTATGCATTATTCATTGCCCAGGCACAGCCCGACCGCTGGCAGCAAAAAGTGAAGTACAACATGAGTGTTGATATGGACGTAAATACCAACCAGTTTAAAGGCAAACAGAAACTGGAATACACCAATAATTCGCCCGATGTACTGCAAAAACTATTTTATCATCTTTATTTCAATGCATTTCAGCCCAACAGCAGCATGGATGTAAGAAGCCAGGTGCTGGGTGGTACCGTTATAAATGGCAAGCCCGACTGGGACAACAGGGTAAAAGACCGTATTGCCAAACTGACCGATAAAGAGATCGGGTATCAAAAAATCCTCAGCCTTAAAATGAATGGTGTGCCACAGCCTTTTAAGTATCATGAAACCATTTTGGAAGTGAATCTTACAAAAGCCATTGCACCTAAAAGCAAAGTGGTGATCGATATGGAATTTGAAGGCCAGGTGCCGCTGCAGGTTAGAAGAAGCGGCAGGGACAATCCCACTACAGGTGTGCGTTACAGCATGAGCCAGTGGTATCCTAAATTATGCGAGTACGATTACGAAGGCTGGCATCCCACCCCATATATTGCAAGAGAATTTTATGGTGTATGGGGCGATTTTGACGTTACCATTACTATTGATAAAAACTATAAACTGGGTGGCACCGGCGTATTGGTGAATGCCAATGAAATTGGATGGGGTTACGATGCACCCAATACTGAGTTAAAACCCACTGCAAAAGAAAAACGCAGCTGGCACTTTATTGGTAATAATGTACATGATTTTATGTGGGCTGCTGATCCGGAGTACAAACATATAGTTCGTAAAATGCCCAATGGCGGAACCACCCTGCATGTATTGTATAATTACAAAGAGAACGACCCAAAAAATGATTCGGCCTGGACGCTGGTAGCTGATGGAGCAGTAAAAGCACTGCCTTTTATGGAAGCGCATTTTGGGAAATACCCTTATCCTCAATATTCATTTATACAGGGTGGTGATGGTGGTATGGAATATCCCATGGCTACACTGCTGAGCGGACCCGGCCTGGGTACTGTATTTCATGAGTGGATGCACAGCTGGTACCAAATGATGCTGGGTACCAATGAAAGTTTATATGCCTGGATGGATGAAGGGTTTACCAGTTATGCCGAAGATCTGATCACCAAATTCTACTATGGTAAATCAGGCATTGAAACGCTTAAAGCAACCCTGCAGCGTAACCCTAATAATAAGGCATTGCAGGAATTGATACCCACCCTGCCACAAGATCACAGCAGTGCCTATGCCAGTTATTTTTCGTTGGCCAAAAGCGGTTACGAAGAGCCGCTGACCACACATGCAGATCATTTCAATACCAATTTTGGCTATAGTGCAGCGGCCTATTCAAAGGGAGAAGTATTTATGGAACAATTGGGGTATATCATTGGCGCAGGCCCGAGAGATCAACTGCTGCTGCAATATTATAATCAATGGCGTTTTAAACATCCCAACAGTAACGACCTGGTGGTTCTGGCTGAAAAAGTAAGCGGTATTAAATTAGACTGGTACAAAGAATATTTTTGCAATACCACCAAAACCATTAATTACGCCATCGACAGTTTATGGGAAGAAGGAGGGCTTACCAAAATCCGCTTAAGAAGAATAGGCCTGATGCCCATGCCCATTGACCTGCAGCTGAGTTTTAAAGATGGAAGCACCGAAATGCATTATATCCCGCTTAACCTGATGTTTGGAGAAAAACCAAATGAAGATCCTGCTCAAAAAAGAATAGTGCATGAAGAATGGCGGTGGACGCATCCTACTTACGTGGTGGCATTCAATCGGCGGTTAACAGATCTTAAGGTTGCAGAAATAGATCCGTCTAAAAGAATGGCCGATCTGGACAGGAAAAATAATTTATTGGAAATAAACTGGTAATACCGCTTTATGGAAATTACTATCAGAAGAGTATTGGAAGCAGATGTACCTGTTTTATCTACCATAGCCAAACAAAGTTTTTACGATACGTTTACAGGTACCTGTACCGAGCAGGATATGCAGGGTTTTCTGCAGGATTACTTTAATGAAACCCAACTGCGTAAAGAAGTATGTAATGAAAACGATTGCTGTTTTTTTGCAGAAGCAGACGGGGTGCCGGTGGCCTATATACGCTTTATGGAAGATTACAGCAGCCTGCCGCTGATGCAGCAATGGAAAGCCATTGAATTAAAAAGGATCTATGTACTTAAAGAGTACCATTCCAAAGGGATTGCGCAACAACTGATGGAATTTTTAATAGACTACAGCAAACGGGAACAGTATGAAGTGATCTGGCTGGGCGTATGGGAACATAACCTGCGTGCACAACGCTTTTATGAAAAATACGGTTTTGTAAATTCGGGCCATACCCACGATTTTCCCATTGGCAGTACCCCGCAAACAGATTTTTGGTTCTGGAAGTTCTTATAAAAAAATAATCCCCGGATTCCCGGGGATTATTTTTTGTGCTTGATTGACAATAGCTGGTATTATCGTCCAAAAAACTTATTCACCGCTTCCACCCTGTTGGTAACGTGTAATTTTTCGTAAATATGGTACACATGCTTGCGCACGGTTTCGGTGCTGATGAAGATGGCGTCTGAAATTTCTTTATACAACAAACCCTTTGATAGCATTTCCAGTATTTCTTTTTCTCTTTTAGAAAGTATATCCAATGCCGATTCGTTGGGCTGGCTTTCAGATTTTTTATTTTGAAAAGCGGCCACCACTTTCCTGGCTATCTGGCTGCTCATGGGAGAGCCGCCTTCCATCAGTTCCTGTATACTTTCGAGTAATTTACCGGGAGGGGTTTTCTTTAAAATATATCCGCTGGCTCCGGCACTCAGGGCTTCAAAAATCTGCTCGTCATCTTCATAAATGGTACACATCATGAATAGTATTTCCGGATGGGTTACTTTCAATTCCCGTACCACTTCAATACCACTGATACCGCCCAGGCTGATATCCATCAGCACCACTTTGGGGTTTAAGATGGGCAATTTTATCAAAGCCTCTTCTCCACTGATGCAGGAACCTGCCAGTTCACAATAATCAGACATGTCAATGATTTGCTCCAATGCCAAACGTATGTCGTGGTTATCTTCTACAATTGCAACGGGGATTTTCATACTACAAAACTTGTGTAAAAAAACAATATAAACAATACCACAAACTGGTATTTTTTTATTTTAAAGCCACATACAGCAGGTATTTTTCTTTGAAAAAATCGTGTGGGAATATTTTTTCAATTTCCCATACCCTTGGTTTACAACCGCTTTCGGAGATCTCTTTGGCAAGATCGCCTCCTTTAAGACAGATAAGTCCATTGGGGGTATTAACACCATATTCGGTATGTTTGTTTTTTTGCAGCAGGGGCCTGCTCCAGTGCCAAAGGTCTTTTAAAGGCGCTACGGCCCTGCTGACCACCACATCAAATTTTCGGTTCTTAATATCTTCGGCACGGGTATGTTGCGTGGTTACATTGGGCAAACCAATAGCGTGGGCAATTTCGCTAACCACTTTTAATTTTTTATTGATACTGTCTACCAGGTGAAAATGCGTGTCGGGAAAAAAGATGGCCAGCGGTATGCCGGGAAAACCGCCACCACAGCCAAGGTCCATTACCTGCATGTTTTTGGTACATTCAAATTGGGTGGCAATGGCAAGCGAATGCAAAACATGATGCTCATAAAAATTATCCATGTCTTTACGGCTGATCACATTTATTTTTTCATTCCAGTCGGTATACAATTCCTTCAGCGCAGCAAACTGTTTTACCTGCGTGCTGGTAAAATCGGCAAAATATTGTTGAATCATTTCCATGCATCAAAATTAAATAATAATACCGCGCTGCCGGGCCTTTTATTTCCATCCTTTACCCGGCTTTCTGATAAGTGCAAAGGCAAAAATGATATAATAAAAAAACATCCATATGTCTAAAAATAAAAACCAGGGATACAGGTCCTTCTCGTTCAGCTTTTTCATCACTTTAAAATACACAATGGCCTGCATTAAAAATCGTACTCCAAATACAGCCAATGAAAATTGCCACCCGTAAAAAATAATACTGGCTGTAAACAATGGATAAAATAAAAACTGTGATAAGGAAAATAACCCCAGCAGGAATTTATGGAGTGGCTTGTAATATTTAGCCGTGGTATAATGACGTCTTTTTTGTTTGATCCACTGTCCCCAGGTTTTAGCCGGTTCACTTAATGTAAAAGTACCGGCATCAATATTTATTTTGGTGTTGGTGGCAGTGGCGGCGGTTTTTATAAACAGGTCGTCGTCGCCGCTGGGGATATTATTGTGTGCAGTAAAGCCCTTGTGACGGAAGAAAACGGCTTTTTTATAACTCAGGTTGCGGCCTACGCCCATATAAGGTTTGCCTGCCAGTGCATAAGAAAAATACTGAATGGCAGTATAAAAAGTTTCCCAGCGGATGAGTTTGTTCAGCAACCCTTTCTTTTTATGATAAGCGCCGTAGCCCAGCACAATTTCGGTTTGCTCATCATAGGTTTCCTGCATTTTGTCTATCCAGAATTCGGTAGCAGGAACGCAATCGGCATCAGTCAATAACACCACTTCGTATTTGGCGGCTTTAATGCCCATGCTTAATGGAAATTTTTTGCCGGGAATAAATTTTGCTTCCTGTTTCAGTTCCACCACATGCAGCTGCTTAAAGGTTTTCTGAAACTCTTCCAGTAAATATTTGGTGTCGTCGTATGAATTATCGTCTACTACAATTACTTCATGCGTGGTGCGGTATTGTTGTACCAGGGAACCCGGTAGATTTTTTGCTAAATTTGCTGCTTCATCCCTGGCACAAACAATTACAGATACCGGGTGTGTTTGGGATGTTAACTTTGTGCCGGGTTTGTAAAATGCCAGGCGTATAAAAAAGAAGCAATAGTAAAACAGCTGTATAAGGGTGATGAGGCAAAAAGCATAAAAAACCAATTGCCACCAATGGGTAAAATTCATGAGGCAAAAATAGCAGTAATTACTAATTAATAAGTAGAATTTTAAGGGCTTGCCAACCTTCACAAAAAGGGCCTGAATAAAATGAGAATAACAAATAGGGGCCCTTTTAAAAAATACAGGAAAGTAATTAAGCCGCATGAACATTTCAATTACCATTTACCTTTGCGGCACATTTAATAAACGACTTATCGCCTTAACGGCAAGAATAATATGGCAGCATTAGCATTTGAATTAGAGCACACCGATACATCAACCAAAGCAAGGGCAGGCAAGATCACCACCGACCATGGTGAAATACTAACGCCCATTTTCATGCCTGTGGGCACTGTGGGTAGTGTAAAGGCGGTTACACAGCAGCAGTTGTATACCGATGTAAAGGCACAGATCATTTTGGGTAATACCTATCATTTGTACCTGCGCCCGGGGCTGGAAGTGCTGGAAGCCGCCGGTGGCCTGCATAAATTCAATGGATGGGACCGGCCCATTTTAACCGACAGCGGCGGTTACCAGGTTTTTTCTTTGGCCAATAACAGAAAACTTACTGAAGAAGGTGCTTTGTTTCAAAGCCATATTGATGGCAGCAAGCATTTGTTTACACCCGAAAAAGTAATGGATATCCAGCGTGTCATTGGCGGAGATATCATTATGGCATTTGATGAATGCCCGCCCTATCCCAGCGATTATAAATATGCCAAAGATTCGATGGACCTTACACACCGCTGGCTGGAAAGATGTTTTAAACACTTCAACAGTACCGAAGATAAATACGGGTACACGCAAAACTTGTTTCCCATTGTGCAGGGCAGTACATATAAAGACCTGCGCACAGCATCGGCTGAATTCATTGCCTCGCAAAATGCCACGGGCAATGCTATTGGTGGATTGAGTGTGGGTGAGCCAGTAGAAATGATGTACGAGTATACCGAATTATGCTGCGATATTTTACCAAAAGACAAGCCCCGTTACCTGATGGGAGTTGGTACGCCATGGAATATTTTAGAAGGTATTGCACTGGGTATTGATATGTTTGATTGCGTGATGCCTACCCGTAATGGCCGTAATGCCATGCTGTTTACTTCAGCAGGCATCATCAATATCGATAATAAAAAATGGGAAAAAGATTTTTCAGTTATCGATGATGGCATTGATTGCCCGGTAAGTAATTTTTACAGTAAGGCCTACCTGCGCCATTTAATGAAGGCCAAAGAATTTTTGGGACTAACAATCGCAAGCGTACATAACCTGGCATTTTATTTATGGCTGGTTAACGAAGCACGCAAACATATTATTGCAGGTGATTTTAACAGCTGGAAAAATGAGATGGTGGTAAGATTACAGACAAGACTATAATTTAAACAGGAACAAGGTTATTTTTCTTTTTGCTGTAAGAATGAATATGAAACCAATACTGTTTATCATATGAGCATTACAATTTTTTTTCTGTAAAAAAAGATAATGCAGGCAGACTTTAAACTAAAATTACAGGGCGATAAGAATACATCACCTGCAACCGCCATTACTTCTTATACCCTTTTCAACTGTTAAAAATATCCACCTGCCGGTTTAGGAGCAAAAAGAAGCAGAAATTTAACTGCCTTGGCACAATAATTGAAAACCTGTAGAAGTTATTTATCTTTAATTCCAGCTTAAACAATCACTATGATGAAAAATTACTTTTTTTATGTACTGCTTACCCTGATGGTACCCTTTGCGGCCAGCAGCCAAACCGGTACCGTACAAAATGCCGCCATACCCAAAGATGCACCTGTAAACGTGAGGATGACTGATTTTAAAAACAACCCGTTGAATAACGAGATTGTAGTGTTTACCAGTAAGCTGAATGGAAAAGAATACCAGGGCCTTACCAACGACAGTGGCAAATTCACCGTGCGCTTGCCATCGGGTGATATTTATGAAATATTTATCCTGGGGTTCAAAGACTCTACCAGTTATAATGTTCTGGAGATACCTGCACTAAAGGGGAATGCCTATTATAAAAATCCTTTTGAGCTGGAGATTCAGCATATGCCTGCAAAAAGTTTTGTGCTGGACGACTGTAATTTTGAGACAGGAAAGGCCAACCTGGAAGAAAGCTCTTATACCGTACTGGACGAACTGGTGGCATATTTGGTAAGAAAAGATGATGAACGCATAGAGGTAGGCGGGCATACTGATAATGTGGGTACCGCTGCCAGCAACCTGAAATTATCAGAAGAAAGGGCCAATACCGTTAGGGCCTACCTGCTTATGAAAGGGATCGATCCATCCAGGGTAACTGCAAAGGGTTATGGTATGACAAAGCCTGTTGCCCCTAATAATACGGCAGATGGCAGGGCGCAAAACAGGAGAACTGAAGTAACGATAATGCAATAACATGCTTTGATTTAAAATTACTGAAGCCGAGATCTTTTCGGCTTTTTTTATTCGTTTGCTGTTTAATAAATGGATGTTGGGGTACTACCTCCATGTGGTTGTAAAGGTAATCATACCCTCCTTCATCCCTGCCTGGTAAATACCAAGAGGCGGGAATGGGTAAAAGGAGAGCAGGATAGGAGTACCTATTCTGTACAGCGAATAGAGAATGAAGTGCGCATGACCGATGTTTTTTTAGTATCGCTGGAAGCGCACCGTGCCTTATTGCACTATCTTAAACAAAGAGAAAATAATATCTGGATAGCACCGATGATAAATGTGGGCGAATATATTAAAAGCCTACCAGCAACACAAAACCAGGTGATCATATGATGTGTTCAGATTGTACACTTGCAGCCTGTTTGCCGGCACAATGAAATAAAAAAATAACCCGCTGTTTTACCAGCGGGTTATTTTTTTATAAAGCGATGAATGAATTATTCGCCTTTAGGTTCTTCCTTAGCTTCTGACGCTGCGTTAGCTGCATCATTTTCCATTTTAGCTTTCAGATCTGCTAAAACGCCTAAGTCGCCCAGTGTAGATTTCTCTACTTTGCTTTGAAGATTTTTAACTGCCTTTTTAGTGATTTCAGCTTCCGCTTTTTTCTCTTTAAATTCAGCTTGTTTAACTTCTTCAATCACCTGTTCCCAGATACGGGTATGGCTTAACACGATGCGTTTGTCGTTACGGTCAAATTCAATTACTACAAACTGAGCCGTTTCGTCAGCACCTACAGTTTTACCATCTTCTTTATTCAGGTGACGAGATGGAGCAAATCCTTCTAATCCATAAGGCAATTGTACTACAGCGCCTTTATCATCTTTCTTAACTACAGTACCTTCGTGAATGCTGCCTACAGGGAAGGTAGATTCAAGAGTATTCCATGGATCTTCTTCAATTTGCTTATGGCCTAATTGTAATTTACGTCCGTCTTTATCAATGTTCATGATCACCACGTCGATGGTTTCACCCACTTTAGTGTATTCATTCGGGTTGTTAAAGCGTTTCAGCCAGCTCAGGTCGCTGATATGGATCATACCACCAATACCGGTAGCCAGTTCAACAAAAACACCATAAGGAGTAATGTTTTTAACAACACCTTTATGCCTGCTGTTTTCCGGGAAAACAGTTTCGATAGTGCTCCATGGATCTTCGGTCATTTGTTTGATAGACAAACTCATCTTGCGGGTATCTTTATCCAGGGTAACCACTTTTGCTTCGTGTTCGTCGCCCAGTTTAAAGAATTCTTTTGCATTGATTGGAGTGTTAGCCCATGTAATTTCACTTACGTGTACCAAACCTTCCACACCCGGCATGATCTCTAAGAACGCACCGTAGTCTTCAATGTTCACCACTTTACCTTTTACAATTTCACCTTCTTTCAGGTTTTCAGATAAAGTATCCCATGGATGAGGAGTTAATTGTTTTAAGCCAAGGCTGATACGTTTTTTGTCATCATCAAAATCCAGTACCACCACGTTCAGTTTCTGATCCATCTTCAATACTTCAGAAGGATGGTTGATACGTCCCCATGAAATATCAGTGATGTACAGCAAGCCATCTAAGCCGCCAAGGTCAAGGAATGCACCAAAATCAGTGATGTTTTTGATAGTTCCTTCCAGTACCTGGCCTTTTTCCAGTTTACCCATAATCTCGGCACGTTGTGCTTCAATATCACTTTCAATAAGTGCTTTATGAGAAACAACTGCATTCTTAATGGCTTCGTTAATTTTAACCACTTTAAATTCCATTGTTTTACCAACGAATTGATCGTAGTCTGTAACGGGTTTAACGTCAATTTGAGAACCTGGCAGGAAGGTTTCCATACCAAATACATCAACAATTAAACCACCTTTAGTTTTGCTGGTAACCAAACCGGTAACAATTTCACCAGTTTTGTGTACTTCCACAATTCTTTCCCATGCTCTTGTAGTACGGGCACTTTTACGGCTTAAGTGTAAGTTACCTTCCCTGTCTTCTTTCTCTACCACCATTACCTCAATCAGTTCGCCCACTTTAACACCACCCGGGATATCCCTGAATTCGTTTAAAGAAATCAGACCATCACTTTTAAAACCAATGTTTACAACAGCATCGGTTTTGGTTAATGATACCACAGTTGCCTGTATCATTTCACCATCATTAATTTGTTTAAACGTGTTGTCGTACACAGTATCATACTTTGCTTTTTCAGCAGCAGTATAGCTGGTTACATTACGTTTGTCAACGCTCCAGTCAAAATCGTCGTGAGCGGTAGCTACGGTTTCAGCAACCGGCGCTTCAACAGGCACATTTGTTATCGCAGCAGTTTCAGCAGCATCGGCCGCTGACCCTTCCTGTGCATCTGCGTTTAATTGTTTATTAATATTAAATGACATAAAATAACCCCGTGGTTTTTTAAACGGGACGGCAAAGTTACTAAAATATGGCAGATCGGAGGCTTTTAACAGGCCTCTTTTTTTGATTATTTCATCAGTACTGGAACGGGTGTAATTATGGGTGTAAGCTATTGATAATGAGGCATGCACGCCGTGTATTGTATGTGCCCTGCAGTTAACAACCTGCGGTATATGCAAACAATTGTGGCTGCCAGTAAGGTTTAAAGGGTAAGCAACAGCAGTTCATTAAAGTTTTGCAAAGAGGAAAGTTTAAGATCGGAGGCATGCCATTTAAGATTTTTGCTATCATGGTGGTCGGGCACCGCAACACATTTCATCCGTGCGGCTTTGGCGGCAATCACGCCATAAAAAGAATCTTCAAAACACAGGCATTCTGTGGGATGGGCATTCAAACCGCGGGCACAGTTCAAATATACTTCGGGATGCGGTTTGCCATGTTCCAGCGTAGCTGCAGAAGCAATATTTTGTAACTGGCTGCCGATCTGTAACAGATCAACCACCACATTGATCAGGTTAATGGGCGAGGAGGAAGCCAGGCCTATCTTGAACCGGCGTTCTGTAAAAAAATTGAACACATGTGCAACCCCCGGCATGGGGCGGCCTTTTTGCTGTACCAACTCAATCACCTTGTCTATGATCTCTTTTTCCACCCTTTCTATATGATGCAGGGGGATTTTAAAATACGAGAACCACCACTCAATAAATTCTTTGGTGCGTAAGCCGGTGGTGGTGGCATATTGTTCGGCACTGAGCCGGATGCCATAATGAGAAAATATTTCTGCTGCCGCTTCATTCCATATGGGTTCCGAATCGATGAGCAACCCGTCCATGTCGAAAATAACCGTATTCAATTGCATAGCTGCAAATATATTAACTTCAGCAGCTACTTCATCCAAAACCCGATTTTATCATATACGCATTCATGTTTAAATTGCAGCACCGTTAAAATATTTTCTTCATGAAACAATGGCTTGCTAATTTTAAAGAGTCGGGGCTGGTGAAGGGAACTGTGTACGCCATTGTTGGAATGTTCTCATACCCCGGTATCAATATCATCAACCGGCTGCAGATAAAAGGGATGGAACACCTTGCTAAGCTGCCCAAACAAAATGTATTGTTTGTAAGTAACCACCAAACTTATTTTGCAGATGTGATCACCTTTCTGCATATCTTTTGTGCAGTAAGGTGGCGAAAAAAAAATAAGCTGGGCCTGCCATATTACTTACTCTGGCCTTTCACCCGCGTTAAATATGTGGCTGCAGAAGAAACGATGAAGAGCAGCTGGATCAGCAAACTGTTTACACTGGCTGGTGCCATAACAGTAAAGCGTACATGGAATTCAGGCGGGCAGGAGATCAGGCGGGGCCTGGATCCGGCAGATACCCGCAAGATTGAGCGGGCATTGCAGCACAACTGGGTGATTACATTTCCGCAGGGTACTACCAAACCATTTGCACCAGGCCGAAAAGGCACCGCTTTTATTATTAAGCAGCACCGGCCCATTGTAATACCGGTAGTGATCAATGGTTTTTGGCGGGCATTTAATAAAAAGGGGCTCAAGTTTAAAAAGAAAGGCATATTGCTTACCGTAACTTTTAAAGCTCCCCTGCAAATTAATTTTGAAGATACTACAGAAAATATTCTGGCACAGGTAATGGATGCCATCGAGCAGAGTAAAATGCATATGCTGAAGGGACGCCACCACCTGCAGCCTAAAAATTAACAACATGAAGCGGCTACTGTTTGCACTGGTAATAATGAGCTGCAGCAATCTTGTTACTGCACAGGTTGTAATAAAAGGGAAAGTGCTTGACAATGCCACCAGCCAGCCTGTTATTAAAGCCAGTGTGTATTTAAACAATACTTCGGCAGGTACTGTTACCAACAGCAACGGCGAGTTTATTTTGTCTGCAGCCAGCATCTTTACAGGCGAACTGATCATATCCTGTGTGGGCTACCAACCGCTTTCGTACCAGCTGAAAGAAGCAGATGCTGATAAATATACATACACATTCAGGCTGGATATCAAAGAAAGTGTACTGCAAAATATTATAGTGATGGATGATGCTTCAAAAAAAAAGTGGATGACGGTATTTAAAGATAATTTTTTAGGCATCACGGAGGAGGCTGATAACTGCAGTATTGAAAACCCCGGGGCATTGTATTTTTCAACAGGCGAAAATAAAAATGCGTTGTATGCCTATGCCGATACCCCGCTGGTGCTGATCAATAAACTACTGGGGTATAAAATATCTTTCGATCTGCTGGAATTCAGTTTTGATAAAGTAAAGATGGCCACTTATTTTTTGGGCTACAGCCGGTATGAAGAAATGGGGATTAAAAAAAAGTGGATCAAGAAAAGAAAACAAAATTATTTTGGCAGCGTAATGCATTTTTACCGCTCTTTAACTTCCGGCCAGTTACAGGAGCAGGGGTACAGCATGTACCGGATCATACAACAAAACACAGATACTGCTAATGCTGCAAATGCAATAGGCCGGGTTAAAATGGGTAAGTTACAGATGGCCATTCCTGCAGTGGCAGCTGAGGTTATAGTAAAAGACAGTACACCTGACAAATTCTATTTACAAACACCAGACAGGTTGATGGTACAGTATAATCAACAACCACATGCAGCGGCTTACTTGTCTGGTAAAGTACTTGTACATGGGTTAAATCACTCTGGGTTTACTGCATATATTACATTACTGAAAAACAAAGTGGCACTGGACGGCAATGGTATTATTTACGCTCCGCTGGATGTGGTATATGATGGATACTGGATCTATGAAAAACTAGCCAATCAATTACCTTATAACTATTACCCTGACTGACAGATCAGGATTTATTGAACAATGCTTTTAATTCGCCTGCATCTTCCGCTTTCATTTTACCACCCAGCACCAGCCTTAATTGCCTTCTTCTTAAAGCGCCTTCAAACAATTGCTGTTCATCTTCGCTTTCGGGTATCAGTTTATTTACAGGCCTGGGTTTGCCATTGGGATCCAGCGAAACAAAAGTGTAGTAGGCCTCATTACTTTTATATTTGTATTGCTGAATTACATCTTCGCCCCACACATACATATGTACTTCCATGCTGCTGGTGAAAGCCCTTGTAACCTTGGCTTCAATATGCACCACATTACCCAGTTTAATCGGGTTTTCAAATGAAATATTATCTACCGATGCGGTAACCACCGGGGCATTGCAGTGCTTCATGGCAGCCAATGCGGCTGCAATATCCATCCAGTACATCAGGCGGCCCCCCATTAAATTACCAAATGTATTGGTGTCGTTGGGCAATACCAGTTCCGTCATCACCACTACCGATTCACTTGCTTTTTTGTCCATACAAAATCAAATTTTGGCAAAGATAAAAGACTGCGGGAGGCTTTTAAAAATTATTTGCTATGAGGGAGTTTTCTTTGTTCAATAGAAAAAGTGTACTACCGCTTGCTTATTTTATTCATGGCAATTGTTTTTTGCCTGCTGCACCTGAACCTGCTGATATGCGCATTGCGTAATGCTGTATGCTTATTACGATTGCCACTGGTACGTTTTCGCCACATTTTAAAGCTGGATAATTTCATCTGCTGCCGCATCAGTGTAATTACCTGCTGCTGCGACAGGCCAAACTGAAATGCAATGGCATCAAAACTGGTACGGTCTTCCCAGGCCATTTCAATAATGCGGTCAATATCGGGAGTGGTTAATTCAATATCCATTAGTGTCATTTATTTCTTTTACATTTTTCGCTGCAGTATTTTACATCCTCCCAAACAGCCTTCCATTTTTTGCGCCAGGTAAAAGGCTTGTTGCAAACCAAACAGTTTTTTTGTGGCAGCTCACTTTTTTTCTTTTGTTTCACCAGCATCTATTTAATAAAATATATTTTTTGCCATGCCCGGGTGTCAGTAGCTATAATGCATTCTCGCAATCATCCCGCCGGGTATGGTAAACAAATTGCAGGGAGTTTTGTTTACCACTAAAACTCAGTCAATGGAAAATTTGAAAGGTAAAAATGTGTTACTGGCAGGTGCATCAGGTGGTATTGGATCGGCTACTGCCAAATTGCTGGCCGCAAGTGGTGCCCGGCTATTTTTAACTGCAAGAAATGCGGACAAACTGCATTCGGTGGGGGAGGCTTGCGGGGTGCCGCCAGAAAGGATCATGGCATTGGATATGTCGGTTCCCGATAAAGTAAGTGCGTTGAAAGAAAAATATTTTCAGCAGCTGTCATCCATCGACATTATTGTAAACGCAGCAGGGATTGGCATAATAAAACCGGTGGATACCCTGAGCGAATCAGATTTTTTACAAACGTTGCAATATAATTTATATGCTCCTTTTTTGTTGGTAAAAGCTTTTTTACCTGCGATGAAGGAAGCAAAAAAAGGGTTGATCATTAATATACCCGGTGTTTTGGGTAAAGTGCCCATGGCAGGTGCTGCAGCATACAGCGCCAGTAAGTACGGGCTGGTGGGTATGATGCAATGCATCAGGGAAGAAGTAAAGCGCACCGATATACGTATCACCAATTTGTTTTTGGGTGGGGTAGATTCTCCATTTTGGGATGCCATTGATCTGCGGGTACAGCGTGATAAAATGGTACAGGCACAGGAAGCCGCCAGGGCCATTTGGTTTTTATGTCAACAGCCTGCCAGTGCTGTAGTAAGCGAAATGGTACTGCAGCCCTTCAATCACCAGGCCATTTAAATTGTTTTATTTGGTAGTTCGTTCTCAATTTTGGAATTTCGAAGAACGAATTTTAAGTTATGAGTAATAATCAAACCACTACTGCTTTCGATAATACCGAAACGGCTTTTGCTTACAAGACCAACAAACAATTAGAGCAAGCTCATTTTTTATTTTCTTCCATGGGAAAACCCTGGTTGGTGAAACTGGGGCTGGCTGTTACTCCCTGGGCCATTAAATGGGGCTTTCCGTTTACAAAAACAGTCATTCGAAAAACAATTTTTCAGCAATTTGTAGGGGGGGAAACGCTGGACGAAACGGCCAGCGTAGCAGATACAATGGAGAAGTATAAAGTGCAGGTAATTTTAGATTATGGCGTGGAAGGAAAAGAAGGAGAGGCAAATTTTGAACACGCCAGGGATGAGTTTAAAAAAGTAATTGATTACGCTGCCACACAGCCCAATATACCATTCATGAGCGTAAAAGTAACCGGATTTGCCCGGTTCTCTTTATTAGAAAAGCTGGATACCATGATGGGAAATGCCCAGGGCACTTTGATGAAACGCTACCTGTCTGCAGTGATGCAACTTTCGACAGATGAAAAAAAGGAGTGGCACAATGTGCGTCTGCGCATGCTGCAGGTGTGTGAAGATGCAGCAGCAAAAAACATTGGTGTACTGATAGACGCTGAGGAAACATGGATACAGGATCCCGTTGATGCGCTGACCATTTTAATGATGGATACTTTTAATAAAACCAAGGCCGTGGTATACAATACGCTGCAATTATACAGGCACGACAGGTTACAGTTTTTAAAAGATTCGTATACGGCTGCAGTAGAAAGAAATTTTGTTTTAGGGGCCAAACTGGTAAGGGGCGCCTATATGGAGAAAGAAAGGGAGCGTGCTGCAGAAAAAGGATATCCGTCACCCATTCAGCCAGATAAAGAAAGCACCGACAGAGACTATAACGCAGCAGTACAATTCTGCATGGATCACCTGGACCAGGTTTCGTTAATTGTGGCTTCCCATAATGAGTACAGTAACTTTTATACCACCCAGCTGCTGGATGCCAGGGGATTACCACACCTGCACCCGCATGTTCATTTCAGCCAGCTGTATGGCATGAGCGATAATATTACTTTTAATCTTGCCAAATCGGGTTGTTCGGTAAGCAAGTACCTTCCGTTTGGACCCATTAAAGATGTAATTCCATATCTCATGCGAAGGGCTCAGGAAAACAGTTCGGTGGCGGGCCAAACCGGCCGTGAACTGGGATTGATTGAAAAAGAACTGGCCAGACGCAAGAAAATTTAAACTAATACGTTAAAGAGTACTCCATTTGATAGGGTTAAGGTTTAATCTTTTAACTTTGGATGAAAACTAATTGTGAACAGACTGCGTGTAGCAATATCTATATTTTTAAGTGTACTGTTATCTGTATCCCATGCACAGGTAAAAACTATTGCGGCCGTTAAACTGTCTCTCCCTGTAAAAATTGACGGCGAATTAAATGACGAGGCCTGGAAACAGGTACCCGCCATCAATGATTTTATTGTTTCCTTTCCTCATTTTGGTCAGCCCTCTACACATAAAACTGAAGTAAAAGTAGCGTATGATAACGATGCTGTATATGTGGCTGCTTATTTATACGATAAGCCGGAAAATATTCGCCGGCAGTTTACTTCCAGGGATAATATCGACCGGCAGGATGTGGATATTTTTGTAGCAGGATTTGATACTTACAAAGACAGGCAGAACGCTTTTTTATTTCGTGTAACTGCAGCCGGTGTTCAGGCTGATTCAAAAGGGGCTCAAAGTAATGATCCTGTTTATGATGCCACCTGGGATGCCGTATGGGAAAGCAAAGTGAGTATAAAAAATGATGGCTGGGTGGTGGAAATGAAAATTCCTTTCAGTGCCCTGCGTTTTTCTAAGAAAGAATTGCAGGACTGGGGAATCAATTTTGCACGTTACGTAAGAAAAGAAAATGAGAACAGCATATGGAACCCGGTAAATCCCAATGTAAATGGGGATATCAATCAATGGGGTACCTGGCAGGGCTTAAAAAATATCAGCCCGCCTTTGCGCTTATCATTCCTGCCTTATCTTTCGGGGGGCTACAGGGTTTCGCCCACGGGCAATGGCAATGTAACAGAGTTTTTAAAAAGCGGGGGTATGGATGTTAAGTATGGCATCAATGAAAGCTTTACCGTAGATATGACACTGATACCCGATTTTGCCCAGGTGCAAAGCGATAACCAGTTGCTGAACCTGACTCCCTTTGAAGTTAAATTTGATGATTACCGGCCTTTCTTTTCTGAAGGAACGGAACTGTTCAATAAATCTGGCCTCTTTTATTCCCGCAGGATTGGTGCCACACCGGAAGGCGCTTCGGATGTGTTGAATACTTATGGCAATAACCCCAATTATAAGATCAATAAAAACCCCGGCATTACCCGGTTGTATAATGCCACCAAATTTTCGGGACGTACCAGTAATAATTTGGGTATTGGTGTGTTTAATGCCGTATCTGCACCCATGTATGCAAAAATTACCCGTCTTTCAGATGGCAAAGATTCCAGCATATTAACAGAGCCCCTTACCAATTACAATATTTTTGTGTTAGACCAGGCGTTTAAAAACCGCTCTTCTTTAAGCTTTACCAATACCAATGTACTGCGCAAAGGCAATAGCCGCAATGCCAATGTAAGCAGCATAGACCTGTCGTTGTTTGATAAAAAGAATGTACACAACCTGGTTTTTACCGGCAGGTACAGTGCTATTTGGGGAACGGGATTGCGTAAAAACGGGTTTACCACCACCGGGGGATTTGATAAAGTAAGCGGTAAGCTGCGTTACAGTAACCGGCTGAGTATAGAGAGCGATACCTACGATCCTAATGACCTGGGGTTTTTGTACAACAATAATGCTGTTGATTATACCGGTAATATTAGTTACAACCTGCTGAACCCAACAAAAAAATTCATTAACCAGGTATATAAATTCCGGTTCACCAATAGTTATTTATACAAACCTTTTAAATGGACCAGCACCGAAATTGAAGCGTCTGCATTGCTGGTATTTAAAAACTTTTGGGATATCACTTTTGGTTTTCAAAGCAGCCCAACCTGGTCCAATGATTATTTTGTAAACTCCAATGTATACAGTGGTTTTTTTCTTAAAAGAACACCATACTATTATTTTGGTATTAACGGCAGTTCCGACAGCAGGAAGAAACTTTATTTTAGTTATAATATTGGCGGGGCAGAATCACCATTGCCCAATGATCCTTTCTGGACATCGGAGGCGGGATTGCGTTACCGGTTCAATGACAAACTGCAGCTGAGTACCAGTATGGCAATAGAACAGGACAAGGGCAACTGGGGCTGGGCGTTTTTAAACAATACCAATGGTTCGCCCATTATCTCCCGGCGAAATAAAAAAACCAATACGGCTATTGTAAGTGCCCAATACAGTTTTAATAAAAGAATGAACTGGACGGTAAGGGTACGTCATTACTGGTCCGCCTTATACAATACCAATTTTTACGATGTAAAACCAGATGGTTATTGGGATGAACGTCCTTTCATCAACAACCAGAACATCAGTTATAATACTTTTAATGTAGACATGTTTTACACCTGGGATTTTTTACTGGGCAGCCGCATCACAGTTGCCTGGAAAAATGCATTGGGTAACAGCATCCCCATCGATCCTTACCGCAACCTGTCATATCTTAATAACCTGGGCAAGGCCATCAGTAATCCGCATAGTAACGAGCTCACGGTAAAAATTGTTTATTTTTTAGATTATCTCAAACTGAAAGGGCGCTGATAAATTGTTAGAGCCGGTTTTGAAATCATACACAAACATCCTATCTTGGTAAAAAAATATTTATGAATCAGGAAACTCCCAATGATCTGTTAACCTTTGATGAGCAGGGCAAACCACAAATGCCATCGGGTTTAAATGTACTTACCATTCTAACTTTTATAGGCTGTTCTATTTTTGGCTTGCTAACACTGGCTACGCCCATGCTCAATAAATTTCTTTTAGGTATAATGGATAAAGCCGCCAGCTCTGGTCAGGAACTGAGTGCCAAACAGGTGGCAGATATGGAAAAAGGCAGGGCCGCTTTGGCATTGGCCAACCAGCACATGATACCCATAATGGCCCTGGGTATGGTTGGTATAATTCTATGTTTTATAGGAGCCCTTTGGATGCGTAAATATAAAAAAGACGGTTACTGGATATATGTGGCCGGCCAGGTAGCTCCTTTACTGGGTGGCCTTTTGGTAATGGGTACCGCACAATATACCAGTATCTGGAGTGTGGTATTTGGTGTTGGTATTCCCTTAATATTTGTATTACTGTATACAATGCAACGAAAGTACTTATACAAATAAGTGATAAAAAAATCCGGGGCATCTGCTCCGGATTTTTTTTATCGCAGGTATCTTTTATTACCAGGCTTTAGAAATATTGCCATTCATCAGTTTGATAAAATACAGGTGTTTATTTTCTAAATAATCCGGGGTGGTATTTTCTTTTTTCAGCATAACCGGCCTGATATTGTATTCGCAAAAGATTTTGGCAGTTTTATCATTCAGGTGGCTTAAAAAATCGGAGGGGTACTTTGCCAGCAGCTTGGTAAACAGGTATACCGATTCAAAACCTTTAAAGGCCATATCGCTGGGCTTTGTTTTGTATCTTTTAGAATAGGCTGCAGTAAGCATTTTACTGTAATTGTCCCACTTATTATTAAAATAGGGTGATGTAAAGTAAACAGGAAAATCTTCAAAACTGCTTTTTTTATGCAGCGATGTAAATCCGTCCCAGTTGGGCATTCCAATTAATGTGATACTGTTGGCAGGGTATACCTGGAACAATCCATAACAGGCAGCAGTAAGGCTGCTGGCAAAACCTTCATCTAAACTGCCTCCAATAACTACAGAGTGCCGGTTGCTGTCCAGTTTATTCTTTAAAGCTTCGGATGTAAAAGAACTGTCGGTATTAAGTGTTTGTATATTCAGTAAAGGTTTGCCGTCGGGTTCGTTCAATGCTTTAAAATAAGCAGCCACCTTGTCTTCCTGGCTACCTTTTTTGCGGCATAAAAAAATCAGGTCGGTGCCATGGCTTTGCAGCAGGTAACTGTAAATGGCTTCACAATGTGCTTTCAGGGTAGATGTCATGATGACGGTAAACGGGTTACCGGTAATGCCGCCGTCGTTGGGATAGGTGGCAGAAATGAAGGGTATGTTTTTCAGCAGGGCAAAATCTGCCAGCTGTTTGTAATCAACATCTTTAACAGAACCTATGATGAGGTTAAGACTGTCCAGTTTTTTATTTTTTATCAGTACGCTTACAGGCTGGCTATACGATTTTGAATCATAAATGGCAGCACGTATATTTTCTTTGCCTGCACTCATAGAGTCCAGTGCAATTTGTGCACCCTGCACAAATTCAACAGCAGGTACAATAAATTTGGGTAACCCTTCCTTGTAACGAAAACTGCTGTTGCTGAAAACAGAATCCAGGTACAGGGGCGCAAAAATGCCCACCCTGTAAGTAGGCAGCGTTTTGGAAGTGTCTGTTTGTGCTGTTGCGTTAAAAAAGCTGGCGAAGGCAATTGCCAGAAATAAGCCGGTAATAACATTTCTTTTCATAAATAATCTGCATCTTAATTGTTCATCCGTAGCTGCACTATTCCCATTCTATTGTGGCCGGAGGTTTACTGCTGATATCGTATACCACCCGGTTAATTCCTTTTACATTATTGATGATTTCATTGGATATATCGGCTAAAAATTCATATGGTAAATGAGCCCAGTCGGCCGTCATGCCATCTACAGAAGTTACTGCCCGCAGGGCTACCGTAAATTCGTAGGTTCTTTCATCTCCCATTACACCCACACTCTTTACCGGCAGCAAGATAGTACCCGCCTGCCAAACAGTTGCATACAGCCCCGATTTCTTCAGCCCATTGGTATAGATGGCATCTGCATCCTGCAATAATCGTACCTTTTCTGCATTCACTTCTCCTAAAATTCTGATGGCCAGCCCCGGGCCGGGGAATGGGTGGCGGTACAGCATGGCATGGGGAATACCCAGTTCCAGCCCTACGCGGCGTACCTCATCTTTGAATAAAGACCGAAGCGGTTCTACCAGTTCCAGCTTCATGGTTTCGGGCAGGCCGCCTACGTTGTGGTGGCTTTTAATGGTAGCCGAAGGCCCATGCACCGACAGTGATTCAATTACATCCGGATAGATGGTACCCTGCCCCAGTAATTCAACCCCTTCAATTTTATGTGCCTCCTGGTCAAATATTTCGATAAAGCAGCGCCCAATAGCTTTTCTTTTTTCTTCAGGATCGGTTTTGCCGGCCAGCTGGCCATAAAAATGATCCCTGGCATCAATGCCCTTTACATTTAAACCCAGTTCTTTGTAAATGGCCAGTACTTCTTCAAATTCATTTTTGCGCAATACGCCGTTGTCAACAAAAATACCAAACAGGTTTTCGCCTATGGCCCGCTGCACCAGGGTGGCTGCTACAGTACTGTCTACACCGCCACTTAAAGCCATTACCACTTTACGGTTGCCAATTTGTTTTTTTAATGCTGCAACGGTATCGGTAATAAAATGTTCGGGCGTCCAATCCTGTGAGCAACCGCATATATTCACTAAAAAGTTCTTCAGTATTTGTTTGCCTTCAGAAGAATGGTATACTTCAGGATGAAATTGTAAACCATACAAAGGAAAACCTGCAGCGGTACTGCTTCGCTTAAATGCTGCAACGGGAATGCTTTCTGTGGTACCCAGCAATTCAAATCCTTCGGGTAATTCCTTTATGGTATCGCTGTGGCTCATCCATACCTGCGAGGTGGCAGAAACATGTTCTAAAAAAACATCTTCCTTTACGGTGGTAAAAATGGCACGGCCGTATTCACGTTTTTCGCTTTTGTCTACCCGGCCGCCCATCAGCTTGGCGGTGAGCTGGGCGCCATAGCAAATGCCCAGTACGGGCACTTTTTCTGCCATCACTTTTACATCAACCATCAGGGCTTTTTCTTCATTTACTGAAAAAGGGGAGCCGCCAAGGATAATGCCTTTTAAGCCCGCATCGTAGGTAATGGCAGTGTTATATGGAACAATTTCGCAATATACATTGGCTTCCCGCACTGTACGGGCAATTAACTGGGTGTATTGAGATCCAAAATCGAGGATGAGTATTTTTTCCGTCATATTGCCGCGAAGGTAAATAATTAGTTGAATGGTACAGGCTTTAGATTTTAGGTTTTTATATTTGTTGTAAAATATACAGCCATGAAACAGATATGCATCTTATTAACAGCTTTATTGGTATTCAACTCCTGCAGTTTTACATCCGGCAGCGGTAATATCATCACCGAAAAAAGGAGCCTGGGTAATTTTTCGGGCATTTCCGTAAGCAGCTCCATCGAAGTAGAGGTAAAAACAGGGGCCGTGCAGCAGGTGGAGGTAGAGGCGGATGACAATGTGATTCAATACCTGGAAACCCATGTGAGTGGCAATACTTTAAAAATTGGGCTGGATGGCGGACATAGTTTTAATAATGCTCATTTTAAAGTATACATTACCACACCCGGGCTCAACAGTATTCATGCATCATCTTCCTCAGATGTAAAAGTGCTGGATGTGATAAAAAACAATGGTAAGATAAGTTTTGATGCCAGCAGTTCGGCCGATATTGAAGCTGAAGTAGATGCCCCGCAGGTAGATGCAGAGGCTTCCAGTTCAGCATCAGTCATCCTTCGGGGGCGCACCAAAGACTATACTGCCAGGGTAAGCAGCAGTGGGGATATTAAATCTGCCGAACTGCTGAGCGAGAATGCAGATGTGGACGCCAACAGTTCGGGTTCAGCAGAAGTTCATGCCAGTGTTCACCTGAAGGCGCATGCCAGCAGCAGCGGCACCATCGATTACCGGGGGGCTGCCAGCGTAGATAAAAGCGTAAACAGCAGTGGCACAGTGGAAAAAAAGGACTAAATACTTACAGCCAATTTCGGGTTCTATATAATTAATAATGTATGGTTACTGCCTGTTGCAGCACCAAATATGCATAAAAACCTGCTGTACGGGCCAAATCGAAAAAAAACTTTCCCATTTCCTTTGCTGTTACAATTGCAGCCCTTACCTTTGCACTCCAAATTAAAAAAAGGAAATTTAAAAGTTCTTTACATATGTCACAGAGAATCAGAATCAAATTACAATCTTACGACCACAATTTAGTAGATAAATCAGCCGAAAAGATCGTAAAAACTGTTCGCAGTACCGGCGCCGTAGTAACAGGTCCAATTCCTTTACCTACGCATAAGAAAATTTTCACCGTACTGCGTGCACCTCACGTTAATAAAAAAGCACGTGAACAATTTCAACTGTGTACACATAAACGTTTATTAGACATTTACACCAGCAGCAGCCGTACGGTAGATGCTTTAAGTAAGTTAGACTTACCAAGTGGTGTGGATGTTGAGATCAAAGCCTGATGAACTTTACTCATAAAGAGTAAAAGCAGCAGGTAAGTTCTTAAAAAGAAAAAAATGTGAACATCCAAGTATCCCGGTCATTTTCGGGACACCGCTGGATAAAAAAAAGATACAATGAAAAGTATTATTGGAAAGAAAATTGGCATGACCAGTGTCTTCGATACAACAGGCAAGCAAACTGCCGTTACCATTATTGAAGCCGGTCCATGCGTAGTTACTCAAAAGAAAACCGTTGAAACAGACGGATACAATGCACTCCAGATTGCATTCGGCGATAAAAAAGAAAAGCACTCCTTAAAGTCTGAAACCGGACACTTCGCCAAGGCTCAAACCTCTCCTAAAAAATTCGTTCAGGAAATACGCGATAGCGAAATTGACAAAAACGTGGGTGAAACCATTACTGTAGACATCTTTGCCGAAGGCGATAAGATTGAAGTGGTAGGTACCACCAAGGGTAAGGGTTTCCAGGGTGTTGTTAAACGCCACGGCTTTAGCGGTGTGGGCGAACAGTCTCACGGTCAGCACGATCGTCAGAGGGCTCCGGGTTCTATCGGTAACTCATCTGATGCCAGCCGTGTATTCAAAGGTATGCGCATGGGTGGCCGTATGGGTCAAGACAGGGTAACCATGAAAGGATTAAAAGTGGTAAAGATATTCGCAGAAAAAAATTATATACTGGTAAGCGGTTCTGTACCGGGCCACAATGGTTCTATTGTATTAATTCAAAAATAATTAACAGTAGCCTTTGGGCTTTAAAAAACAAGTAAAATGCAAGTAGACGTTTTAAATATAGAAGGAAAAAAGACTGGAAGAACAGTTGAGTTACCAGAAGAGATTTTTGGTATCGAACCCAATGATCACGTGATCTACCTGGCTGTAAAACAATACCAGGGAGCACAACGTCAGGGTACTCACAAAGTGAAAACCCGTATGGAAGTGCATGGTTCTTCTAAAAAATTACACAAACAAAAAGGTACTGGTGGTGCCCGTAAAGGTAACCTGCGTAACCCATTGTATAAAGGTGGTGGTACCATCTTTGGCCCTAAACCTCACAAATATGATATCAAGCTGAATCAGAAAGTGAAAACACTGGCTAAAATGAGCGCACTGGCATATAAGGCAAAAGAAAATGCTATTGTGGTGGTGGAAGATGTGAAAATGGATGCGCCCAAAACAAAGCAATTTGCTTCTATATTGAAAAATATCGGGGTAGGTGGAAAGAAATCTTTGTTTGTAATACCCGATAATTCAGATAATATATACCTGAGCCTTCGTAATATCCCCACTGTAAACGGTACATTAATCAGGGATATCAATACATACGATATCATTAATGCCAACGTGTTGGTATTAACTGAAAATGCAGCTAAAGTATTTACAGCTGAAGAAGCAGAAGCATAATTTAAACAACAACAAATAACCAGAAGATGAAACAGTCTGATATTTTAATAAAGCCGATCTTATCTGAAAAAGCCAATAAGCTTTCAGAAAAACAAAACCGTTACTCTTTTGTAGTGGACAAGAAGGCTAATAAACTGGAAATTAAAAAAGCTGTAGAGCAATTTTATGGTGTACAGGTTAGTGAAGTAAACACCATCATTGTTCCTTCTAAAGCAAAAGCCAAATACACAAAAGCTGGTTTTATTGTTGGACGTAAGTCTGCAAAAAAGAAAGCGATTGTAACAATTGCTGAAGGCGAAACAATTGATATCTACGGAAGCGGAATCTAATTCTAATAATGAATGGTGGTCAGCACCGCAAAGTTTTGACAATATAAAAAGTAATTAAAATGGCATTAAGAAAATACAAACCAACAACAGCAGGTACCAGGTGGAGAATTGGTAATGCATACGAAGAGGTTACTACTAACGTACCTGAAAAATCTTTGTTGGAAAAACAAAAAAGCACAGCCGGACGTAATGCACAGGGCAGAAGGTCTATGCGCTATATGGGAAGTGGTAATAAAACCATGTACCGTGTGGTAGATTTTAAAAGAGATAAAAAGGATGTACCTGCAGTGGTTAAAACCATTGAGTACGATCCAAACCGTACCGCTTTCATCGCATTGCTGAATTATGCAGATGGTGAAAAACGTTACATCATTGCACCACAGGGTTTACAGGTGGGTCAGTCTGTATTAAGCGGAGATAATGTAGCACCTGAATTAGGTAATGCACTTCAGATGAAGCACATGCCGTTAGGTACCAACGTTCACAATATTGAAATGCAGCCTGGTCAGGGCGGTATCCTGGTAAGAAGTGCCGGTACCTCTGCACAGTTAAGCAATAAGGAAGAGAAGTACGCAGTATTAAAAATGCCCAGTGGCGAATTAAGAAAAGTACTGATCAACTGTTATGCAACAGTAGGTGTGGTAAGCAACAGCGACCACAACCTGGAAAGTGCAGGTAAGGCAGGTCGTAACCGCTGGAAAGGTATCCGTCCAAGAACAAGGGCCGTAGCGATGAACCCCGTAGATCACCCGATGGGTGGTGGTGAAGGTAAAGCTTCAGGTGGTCACCCGCGCAGCCGTACAGGTAAATATGCTAAAGGTGAAATTACACGTACAAGAGGAAAAGGATCAGATAAAATGATCTTGCAGAGAAGAAACGGTAAAAAATTAAGTAAGTAATCAACATTGTTAAAATATTCTGGCCCCGTCAGAAGAATCAACAAAAAATAACATACACATGGCTCGTTCATTAAAAAAAGGTCCTTACATCGAAGCAAAACTGGAAGCAAAAGTTGCTGCTATCATTGAAGGAAAAGGTAAAAAAGGTGTTATCAAAACATGGAGCAGAAGAAGTACCATCACTCCTGATTTTGTAGGACAAACTTTTGCAGTACATAATGGTAACAAATTCATTCCTGTTTATGTAACTGAATTTATGGTAGGCCATAAGTTAGGAGAATTTGCACCAACCAGGAATTTTAAAGGTCACTCAAGTAAAAAGATATCTTAAATAAGTAATAAGTGATAAGTAATAAGTAATAAGCGCAACGCTTTCAACTTACAACTTAAAACCTACAACTTAAAACTTAATAAAAAATGGAAGCAGTAGCAAAATTGAACAATTACCCCACCTCGCCGCGTAAAATGCGTTTACTGGCTGATTTGATCCGTGGTATGGAAGTGGAAAAAGCATTAGCTGTTCTTGAACACAATCCTAAACATCCGGCTGTTCCTTTACGCAAATTGGTAGTATCTGCCATCAGCAACTGGAAGGCAAAGAATGAAGGTGGTGACGAGAATGCACTGGTAGTAAAAACCATTATGGTGGATGCTGCAAGAGTAATCAAGCGTATGCGTCCTGCTCCTCAAGGTCGTGGTTACAGGGTTCGCAAACGCAGCAACCATGTTACCGTAATTGTAGATACTAAAGCAACTAAAAATTAATAATTAAAAGATTTAACCAAGTAATATGGGTCAAAAAACAAATCCAATAGGCGCCAGGTTAGGAATCACTCGTGGTTGGGATAGTAACTGGTTTGCAAGCAAAACGGATTATTCAAAAAAGTTGATCGAAGATCATAAGATCAGGAATTACTTAAATGCCCGTATCAATAAAGGTGGCATAGCCAAGATCGTTATTGAGCGCACATTGAACAAATTGATCGTAACCATCCACACATCTAAACCAGGTATCATCATTGGTAAAGGTGGTGGAGAAGTAGACCGCATCAAAGAAGAGTTGAAGAAATTGTGTGGTAAAGAAGATGTACAGATCAACATCCTTGAAATACGTCGTCCTGAACTGGATGCCAATATAGTTGCTGATACCATTGCCCGTCAACTGGAAAATCGTATCAACTACAAAAGAGCTATCAAAATGTCTATTGCATCTGCTTTAAGAATGGGTGCAGAAGGTATCAAGGTTAAAGTAGGTGGCCGTTTAGGTGGTGCTGAAATTGCCCGCAGCGAAGAGATCAAACAGGGCCGTACACCATTGCATACTTTGCGTATGGACATTGATTACGCTAATGTTTTTGCCTTAACAGTTTATGGTAAAATAGGTGTGAAAGTGTGGATCTGTAAAGGTGAAGTATTAGGTAAAAGAGATCTGAATCCAAACGTGATTGCAGGTGGTGGTAAAGAGGGCGGACCAGGAGAAAGACAAGGTGGATTTGACAGGAGAGATGACCGCAGGGGTGGAGACGACCGCAGAGGCGGCGGTGGTGGAGAAAGAAGAGGTGGTGGTGGAAACCGTGGCGGTGGACAGGGTGGAAGACGCTAATTAAACTTAAGAATTAAAAATTTAAAATTAGAGGAGTAGGAAGTTGGGTAAAACTAAACTCTAAACTCTAAACTCTAAACTGAAATACGATGTTATCACCGAAAAGAACAAAATTCAGAAAGGCGCAAAGGGGTATGATGAAAGGCGAAACTAAACGTGGCGCTACATTAGCCTTTGGTACATTTGGTTTGAAAGCACTGGATAGTGTTTGGTTAACCAACCGCCAGATAGAAAGTGCCCGTCAGGCATTAACCCGTCACATGAAGAGAGAAGGAAATGTGTGGATCAGGGTATTCCCGGATAAAGTGATGACTGCTAAACCTGCCGAGGTAAGGATGGGTAAGGGTAAAGGTAACCCCGAAGGATGGTGTGCTGTAGTACAACCAGGACGTATCATATTTGAATGTGATGGTGTACCTGAACAAACTGCAAAAGAAGCATTTGCTTTGGCAGCACAAAAGCTACCTATCTTAACCAAGTTTGTAGTTCGTCACGACTTTAAGGCATAAGCCGGTTAAACAAAACTGAAAATAGAAAATAATAATACAATGGCTAAGAAAGTTGATTTTGTAAAAAGCCTTAGTGGGTTAAGTGAGGCAGACCTGAAAGCAAAGATCCAGGAAGATGAATTGCGTTTGAAGAAGCTTTCATTTGCGCACGCTGTAGCTCCTTTGGAGAACCCGCAAAGTATCCGTTCTTTAAGAAGGGATTTAGCAAGATTGAAAACCGCATTAAGAAAACAACAATTAGGGTTTTAATTAAACCATAAAAAGTAGCACAATGGCTGAAAGAAATTTAAGAAAAACAAAATTAGGGGTGGTATCCAGTAATAAAATGGACAAAACCATCACTGTTAATGTTGAAAGAAAAGTAAAGCATCCCCTTTACGGAAAGTTTGTAAAGAAATCTACAAAGTTCCATGCTCATGATGAAAAAAATGAGTGCAACATTGGCGATACTGTTAAAATAATGGAAAGTCGCCCTTTAAGTAAAACCAAGCGTTGGAGACTGGTGGAAGTGGTTGAAAAAGTTAAATAAATAAAAGCGGTGTACCATCAGCTTTGGGCTTTGGTGCACACTTTAGTTGATAATAGTAATAATTGCTCGACGCACACAGCCGACAGCTCAAAGCTAAAGAAAAAATGATACAGCAAGAAAGCAGATTAAACGTAGCAGATAACAGCGGTGCAAAAGAAGTGTTGTGTATCCGTGTGTTGGGAAACAGCGGTCAGGATTACGCCAAAATTGGTGATAAAATCGTAGTAACTGTTAAAGACGCCATGCCTGCAGGTGGTATTAAAAAAGGAACCGTAAGTAAAGCGGTTATTGTAAGAACTACCAACAAATTGCGTCGTAAAGACGGTTCTTATATCCGGTTTGATGACAATGCAGTGGTGTTGCTGAACAATTCTGATGAACCCAGGGGTACTCGTATTTTTGGACCAGTGGCCCGTGAATTAAGGGATAAGGGATACATGAAAATCATTTCCCTGGCACCGGAAGTATTGTAATAAACCATGTGCTTTTAGCCATGCGCTATCAGCAAAACATTTCGATTATAATGAACAAGCTAAAGGCAACAGCTGATAGCTCAAAGCAAAATAAAAATGAGCACAAGATTTAAACCAAAGTACAGCATTAAAAAAGGCGATACCGTAGTGGTTATTACCGGTGAAGATAAAGATCTTAAAAAGCCGCGTAAAGTACTGGAAGTTATTTTAGAAAAAGGACGCGTATTGGTAGAAGGTGTTAACATCATCACCAAACACAGCAAGCCTACCTCTCAAAACACTAAGGGCGGCATCATTAAAAAAGAAGCCCCCATTGCTATCAGCAATGTAATGCTTTGGGATGCAAAATCCGGTGCACCTACTAAAATTAAGCGTACCAGGGAAAATGGTAAATTAGTTAGAATCTCTAAAAAATCAGGGGAGGTAATTAAATAATGAGCACAACAATCAATACTGCAAGGTTAGCAGACAAGTACACTAAAGAGGTAATACCTGCTTTAATGAAAAAATTCAGTTACAAAACTGTAATGCAGGCTCCAAAATTGACCAAGATTTGTTTGAATCGTGGTGTAAATGGTGCTGTAACAGATAAAAAACTGATTGACATCGCAGTGGAAGAGCTGACCAACATCACTGGTCAAAAAGCGGTGGCTACCATGTCTAAAAAAGACATCTCTAACTTCAAACTTCGTAAGAACATGCCGATTGGTGCAAGAGTTACTTTACGTGGTGTTAAGATGTACGAATTTTTAGACAGACTGGTATCTGTGTCTTTACCCCGTGTGCGTGACTTTAAAGGCATCAATGATAAATCATTTGATGGCCGCGGCAACTACACCCTGGGTGTTACAGAGCAGATCATTTTTCCTGAAATTGATATCGATAAAATAAATAAGATTACCGGCCTGGATATCACTTTTGTAACCACCGCTCAAACCAACGAAGAAGCATATGAATTGCTGAAAGAGTTGGGCATGCCTTTTAAAAACATTAAAAAATAATAGCAATATAATATGGCAAAAAAATCAGTTGAAGCCAGACAAAGAAAGCGTGAAGCTATGGTTGAAAAATTTGCTGAAAAAAGAACAGCATTGAAAGCAGCCGGAGATTATGCAGCTTTGGATCTATTACCAAAAAATTCATCCAGTGTACGCTTAAGGAACCGTTGCCAGTTAACGGGAAGACCAAGAGGTTATATGAGACATTTTGGTATCTCCAGGAACCAGTTCCGCGACATGGCATTGCAGGGTAAAATACCAGGGGTAAAGAAAGCCAGCTGGTAATAAAAAATTGGTCGTAAAATGGTTGGTAGTTGGTCGAAAAGCCAGCAACGAACAACGATCAACAAAAAAAGCGACCAACCGATAAGGATATCGCATTGAAAAAATTTATTTAATCAATTAACTAAAATAACAATGGTTACTGATCCGATAGCAGATTATTTAACAAGAATACGCAACGCACAGATGGCTAATCACCGTATTGTAGAAATACCAGCCAGCAATTTGAAAAAGCGTATTACCGAAATATTATACGATAAGGGCTACATCTTGAAATATAAATTTGAAGATGATAACAAACAGGGTCTTATCAAAATAGCATTGAAATACGATGCTACCACTAAATTACCTGTTATTCAGAGTTTAGAAAGGGTTAGCCGTCCGGGTTTACGTACTTATGCCAAACCGGAAGAATTTAAGCGTGTTAAAAATGGTTTGGGTATTGCCATCGTGTCAACATCAAAAGGTGTAATGACAGATAAAGAAGCAAAATCTCAGAATGTGGGTGGTGAAGTATTGTGCAACATTTATTAATAATTAAACAACCATTTCTGATACATTAAGCCGGACCTATAGCAGGCTGACCGGTCAGAAAGAAAAATAAACATTATGTCACGTATAGGTAAAAAGCCGGTAACAGTTCCAAGTGGTGTAACCATTACAGTAAACAACGATAACATTGTAACTGTAAAAGGACCAAAAGGAGAATTAAAACAAACTGTAGACCGCGATATTAAAATTGAAATTAAAGACGGCACTGTTGAAGTAACCCGTCCAACTGACCAGATCCGCCATCGTGCCATGCACGGTTTGTACCGTTCCTTAATTGGCAACATGGTGCAGGGTGTAACAGAAGGGTATAAAAAACAACTGGAACTGGTGGGTGTGGGTTTTAAAGCTGCCAATCAGGGCAATTTATTAGACCTGGCTTTAGGATATTCTCACAACATCGTTTTTGAAATTCCTAAAGAATTAAAAGTGACCACTTCCCAGGAAAAAGGTCAAAACCCGATGATCCATTTCGAAAGCATCGACAAACAATTGATTGGCCAGGTTTGTGCAAAGATCAGAAGCTTACGTAAGCCAGAACCATATAAAGGTAAAGGTGTTAAATTTGCAGGTGAAGTACTGAGAAGAAAAGCTGGTAAGGCTGCAGGTAAATAAAATGGGTAATTGGTTAGTTTTATTACAGATTAACCAATACACAAATTAACGGGTTGACAATAAAACGGATTAACAAATTCCTGGCAGAATCAGGGATATAAAATAAACAGTTATGAATTCAAAAGGTAGCGCAAGAGTAAAAATTAAGTACCGCATTCGTAAAAAAATAAGCGGTGTTGCTGCAAAGCCAAGATTGAGTGTTTTCAGAAGCAACAGCGATATTTATGCTCAGTTAATAGATGATGCAAATGGTGTTACACTGGCTTCAGCTTCTTCCAGGCAAAAAGATATTGCAGCTCAAAAAACACCTAAAACTGAAAAAAGTAAACTGGTGGGTGCTGCTATTGCAATCAGGGCAAAAGAATTGGGTATCACCACAGTGGTATTTGATCGTGGTGGATATATCTATCATGGCCGTGTAAAAGCAGTAGCTGAAGGAGCCAGGGAAGGCGGTTTGGTTTTTTAATTTTAAACTTTCTAATCAGAAAAATAAATGTCAAATTTAATTTTAAACAAAGTAAAGGCGGGCGACCTGGAGTTGAAAGATAAAGTGGTTGCTATTAATCGTGTGGTTAAAACAACCAAAGGTGGTCGTGCTTTTAGTTTCTCAGCCCTGGTAGTGGTAGGTAACGAAGCTGGCGTGGTTGGTCATGGTTTAGGAAAAGCTAAAGAAGTACAGGAAGCTATTACAAAAGGTATTGAAGATGCAAAAAAGAACCTGATTAAAGTTCCTATCATGCATGGTACCATTCCGCACGATCAGTTAAGTAAAGAAGGTGCGGCTAAAGTATACATTAAACCGGCTGCTCATGGTACTGGCGTAATTGCCGGAGGTAGCATGAGAGCGGTATTGGAAGCTGCAGGTATTACCGACGTACTGGCTAAAAACCTCGGTTCTGCCAATCCGCATAACGTGGTAAAAGCAACTTTTAAAGCTTTGGCAACTTTGCGTGAACCGGTTGCTGTTGCAAAAAGGCGTAATGTTTCTTTAAAGAAAGTATTTAACGGATAAAAGTCCTAAGTCCTAAGTCGTAAGTTATAAGAATTAATTTCGAGCTTACTACTTATTACTTATTACCTACAACTTAATAAAATGAAAAAGATAAAAGTAACACAGGTTAAAAGTGTAATCGACAGGTCCGAACGCCAGAAAAGAACAATGGTGGCTTTGGGTTTGAAGAAAATGAATGCTTCTGTTGAAGTGGAAGCAACTCCTCAAATTTTAGGCATGGTTAAAAAAGTAAACCATCTTATTAAAGTAGAAGAGCTGGCTTAATAAACCTATCATTGATAAATGGCCAATGTGTAATACTGCTGTAACGAAGCATTAGTTTAACACCGGCACTATAAGTTTATCAATCATAAATTATTCCATTATTAATTATTAAAAGCGAGGGGTGATTCCCCGTAAGTACAAAATCAACATACAATGAAATTACATACACTTAAGCCCGCAAAAGGCGCAACACACAAAGAAAAAAGAATTGGACGCGGTGAAGCCAGCGGTAAAGGCGGTACTTCTACAAAAGGTAACAAAGGTGGACAGAGCCGTGCAGGTTACAAAAGTAAAATGGCTCACGAAGGTGGCCAGATGCCTATTCAGCGCCGTATTCCCAAGCGCGGATTTAAAAACAACAACCGTGTTGAATTTAAAGTGCTTAACCTGGGAACTATTGATCAGCTTGCTGAAAAATACAACATCACAGAATTCAGTCTTCAGAACTTATATATTAACGGATTGATCAGCCAGTTTGACAGCGTAAAATTGCTGGGCAATGGTGAGATCAAAGGAAAATTCACCTTCAAGATCAACGCTGTTAGTGCAAAAGCAAAAGCTGCTGTTGAAGCTGCCGGAGGTTCTGTAGAGATAGTGAAATAATTTCACGATATTTGCCAGACCCACGCAACTGCGGGGTCATTTTTAATTTAGCGCAAAACATTAAATAGCTTAAATCTGTGAACAAGTTTATTAAAACACTTAAGAATATCTGGAGTATAGAAGAGTTGCGTAATAAAATTACGTTCACACTTTTACTTATTTTCATTTATATAGCAGGTACACACATTGTGTTACCCGGTATCGATCCAAATGAATTGGCTGCGCAGGCAAAAGGTAATTCAAAAGGCGGCGGCGGCTTATTAGGGCTGCTGGATACTTTTGTAGGAGGTTCTTTTAACAGGGCTTCTATTTTTGCTTTGGGTATCATGCCCTATATCTCTGCTTCTATTTTCATGCAGCTGATGACCATCCTGGTACCTCAGATTTCGAAAATTCAGAAAGAAGGAGAAAGCGGAAGAAAGAAGATCAACCAGTGGACACGTTATCTTACTGTTGGTGTAACCGCCTTCCAGGCAGTAGCATACATCAGCTTCTTAAATTCCACTTACGGCAGTGCCATCATACCTGCTTACCAGGGTTATTTCTGGATATCAACCGTGGTGATCCTTACCGTGGGTACTTTATTTGTAATGTGGCTGGGTGAAAAAATCACCGATAAAGGTTTGGGTAATGGTACTTCTATCATTATCATGATCGGTATCCTGGGAAGACTGCCCGGTGCTTTTATACAGGAATGGGGAACCAGGACTTCCAAGGGAGCCGGCGGATTGTTGATCATGTTAATTGAGATCGTATTCCTGATTGCTGTTATCATGGGCCTTATCATGCTGATACAGGGAACCCGGAGAGTGCCGGTTAACTATGCTAAACAAATTGTAGGCAACCGTCAGTTCGGCGGAGCAAGAAACTTCCTGCCTTTAAAAGTGAATGCATCAGGTGTAATGCCTATCATTTTTGCACAGGCTATCCTGTTCTTAATTGCTTTCATTACAGGATTGGGAAAAACAGACCAGGCCAGCTTCCTGAATGATCATACCAACTTTTTGTACATGATCATTTATTCAATAGCTGTTATTGGATTTACATTCTTGTATACGGCTTTGATCTTTAATCCTAAACAAATGGCCGATGAACTGAAGCGCAATAATGGTTTCATTCCCGGTGTAAAACCAGGTCAGCCAACAGCTGATTATATTGGTACCATTATGGACCGTATTACACTACCAGGTGCTGTTTTATTAGCAGTAGTGGGTATTTTACCAGGTTTGTGTCAATTGGCTTTTGTTGGTATGACAGAAGGATTTTCCACTTTCTTTGGCGGTACTTCTTTGTTGATTATGGTAGGGGTTGTATTAGATACCCTGCAGCAAATTGAAACCCAGCTGCTGATGCGCCAGTATGACGGTTTAATGAGCAGCGGAAGAATACAGGGAAGACAGACCGCTTCAACTATTTAATGTTACTTTCCCCATTGGTGGGGACTTAAGCAATACTTTTAAGCCCCGACATATTCGTCGGGGTTTGTTTTAAATACATACTTCACATGATTCATTATAAAACTAAGGCAGAGATTGAACTGATAAGGGAAAGCAGTTTGCTGGTAAGTAAAACATTGGCAGAAGTGGCAAAACTGATCAAACCCGGTATATCCACCTGGGAACTGGACCAGTTTGCGGAACAGGTGATCAGGGACAATGGAGCTACCCCTTCATTTAAAGGGTACCATGATTTTCCTTTTGCCTGCTGCATATCGGTGAATGATGCGGTTGTACACGGATTTCCAACGAAAGATGTATTGAAAGATGGTGATATTGTTTCGGTGGATGTTGGAGCATTTAAAAATGGCTTTCATGGAGACAGCGCTTATACATTTGCGCTGGGTAATATTACACCCGAAGTAAAACAGTTATTAAGGGTCACCAAAGAATCTTTATATAAAGGAATTGAGAAAGCAATTCATGGTAACAGGGTGGGAGATATTGCTTATGCCATACAAAATTATACCGAAAAAGAACATGGATATGGAGTGGTGAGGGAACTGGTGGGGCATGGGCTGGGCCGAAAATTACACGAAGACCCGCAAGTACCCAATTATGGCAAACGCGGTACCGGTGCTAAATTAAAAGAAGGTATGGTGATTGCTATTGAACCCATGATCAACATGGGAACAAAAAATATTTTTCATGATGCAGATGGCTGGACCATACGTACCGAAGATGGTAAACCTGCTGCACATTACGAACATAATATTTGTATACAAAGAGGAAAGGCTGACCTGTTATCTTCTTTTACTGAAATTGAAGCTGCGGAAAAGGCCAATGCCAATTTGTGTTCGGATTATTGAGGTGAATGGTAATGGTGAAGAAAGCTTCAAAGAGAGCCATTTAGTACCACTTACAATATTCTGTATTTCATCTCTACACGTTCATCAGTCCAGATATTATCAGGACTGATATAAGTATCCTTGTATTGCATGATGACACCCGCTTTTGCAAAAATATCCCTTACCAGTTCGCTGCAAATGTAATTGCGGTTACGCTCTCTTCTGCTGATGTGAAATAAGATCCGCATCATGATGCGAACAATTTCATAATTATCATAAGGACGGGTTAATTCATCCAGTCCAAAACTTATACCCTTGTTGATGTATTCCTGCGGTACAGGAATGTTTAGCTTGCCTATTACCACCTGGCCTTTATACGGCCGATTTTTACCTTTGTAATCGTGTAAGTATTTCGACAGCGGGATCAGCCGGATGCCCACACTGGGCTCTGCTTCCAGCACCAATACCCTGCCCAGTTCTTCATCTTTATAAATTACAGCAACATGGCTCCAGGTACTTTTGGTAAGCTTTTGAATAATACCAGAAAACGCATAACTGCCGCTGCTGAAGAACAAGTCGCCGGTTTTTACATAATCTCTTATTTTTTCGTAAGGAATAACAGGCGTTTTTTTTAATTGCGCTTTGGTAATAGAGATGGCCATATTGAATTGCAGTAGTTTTAATTTTAAATGTACACTTTAGAATGTAAAATTCAGTATTTACTAATTACTTTTAGCATTCAAGATACGAAATTGCAGCATGGATAAAAAGCAACTGGTAGTTATTGGGGGAGGCGCAGCCGGATTTTTTTGCGCAGTGAATGCAGCACGGATGAACCCGGCTTTACAGGTTACCATTATTGAAAAAAGCAATAAGCTGCTGGGCAAAGTAAAAGTGAGTGGCGGAGGGCGTTGCAATGTAACACATGCCTGCTTCAGTATTGCTGATATGATAAAAAAATATCCACGTGGTGCTTCCTTTTTAAAAAAAGCATTCCATCATTTTTTTACTACCGACACCATCGCCTGGTTTAAGGAAAGAGGGGTATTGCTAAAAACAGAAGCCGATGGCAGGATGTTCCCCGTTACAGATTCATCTCAAACCATTATTGACTGCCTGCTGAAAGAAAGTAACCGGTATGGAGTGGAAATTTTGATGAACCGGGAGGTGAAGGAGCTGACCTTTAAAAACGACCAATGGAAAATGTCTAATGGCGATTGGTCAATGCAGGCAGATGTTATTTGTATTGCCAGCGGCGGCTACCCTAAAGCGGTACAGTTTGACTGGTTAAAAAATGCAGGGCATACTATTGAAACCCCGGTGCCTTCTTTATTTACATTTAATATGCCCGGCAATGCCATTACAGATTTAATGGGCGTGGTAGTGGAGCACACGGCAGTAAAGATTATGGGTACTAAGCTGGCAGAGCAGGGGCCTTTACTGATCACACACTGGGGTTTAAGCGGGCCGGCAATATTGAAATTATCGGCATGGGGCGCAAAAGAATTAGCGGCCTGCAACTGGAACTTTACCATACAGGTAAACTGGCTACCCTTGTTCAACGAAAATACACTGCGGGAAAAAATGCAGCAACTGCGTTTTAATATCGCCACTCAAAAAATAGTTAACCGCAATCCTTTTGGTTTGCCCAACCGGCTGTGGGAATATTTACTGCAGCAGTCAGGTATCAAAGAAGAATGGCGCTGGGCCGACCTGCCGGCCAAAGAACAGAATAAGCTGATAAAAAACGTCTGTGCCCTGGATTTTGAGATCAGGGGTAAAACCACTTTCAAAGAAGAGTTTGTTACGGCAGGGGGCATTGCATTAAATGAGATCGATTACAATACCATGCAAAGCAAGATAGCCCCGGGATTATTTTTTGCTGGTGAAGTGTTGAATGTGGATGGGGTAACAGGGGGCTTTAATTTTCAAAATGCCTGGACTACGGGCTGGATCGCCGCAAGGGGAATTAATATAAAAAATGCAGGTATTCAGGGGTTAGAGAATGCAACACCCATGAACTAAACCTGTAAATGCCGGCACCATTCTTCACAAATACTTATCAGTGCCGGTTTTTATAGCAGCAGTTTTTCAGCTACATTTGCGCAGGCAAAACCAATAGCCGGGCCATACCGCAATGTTTAAAAAGATCGACCGTTATATCATCTCAAAATACCTGTCTACATTTTTCTTTTGCCTGTTGCTAATGACGGCAGTGGTGGTAGTGGTGGATATTAGTGAGCATACCGATGATTTTGTAAAATCTCAATTGCCTGCATCCAGGATCATTACTGATTTTTATTTTGGCTTCATTCCCCGTATAGATGCCATGTTGTTTCCCTTGTTTGTATTTATCAGTGTGATATTTTTTACTTCCAAAATGGCAGGCCGCTCAGAGATTATTGCCATATTGAGCAGCGGGGTAAGTTTCAGAAGATTTTTGCTGCCTTATGTGGTGGGAGGACTTTTTTTAACACTGTTATTGTGGCTGGGTTACCAGTACGTAGTGCCCAGGGCCAATAAAAAATGGGGCGATTTTGAAGCAAGATATATTGATCCCAATTTTGGCAATCAGGGTAATGGCGGTTCTTACAAACAACACCTGTATTTTAGAAACGATACCAATACTTATATTGGCATCAGGGGCTATGATACCATATCAAAAATAGGCAATGGCTTTTTTGTGCAGCGCTTTTCAAACAACAGGTTATTGTATAACCTGAGGGCCGATAATTTTAGTTGGGATACTGCTGCAAAAAAATGGAAACTGGAAAGCGTGATGGAAAGAAGTTTGACCGGTATTACCGAAACCGTTAAACGCTTTCCGGAGATCAGGATGAACTACAATTTTAAACCCGTTGACCTGCGTAAAGATGAATACCTGAAAGACCAGATGCAAACACCCGACCTCGATAAATTTATCCGGCTGGAAAAATTACGTGGGTCGGAAGGATTGAATACCCTGCTGGTAGAACGGTATAACCGGGATGCCATCCCGGTATCGGTGCTGATATTAACTATTATTGGAGCCGTACTGGCTTCCCGAAAAGTAAGAGGGGGCAGCGGATTGCACCTTGCCCTGGGCGTTATCATCAGCGTGCTGTACATTCTTTTCAGCCGCTTCTCCATTGTATTTGCCACCAAAGGAAACTTCACCCCTTTTTTAGCCGCCTGGACACCCAATATGCTGTTCGGTATCTTGGCCTTTTACCTGTACAAAAAAGCACCAAAGTAGAAATTGAAATTATATGTAAACTTTCTTTTAAAACTTTTGTTTTACAGGACGTTGCATCGTAATTTTAAGCATCTTTCTAAGTTTTGAAAGCATCCCGGTGTTTTAATAGGATAAATACCGGCACTGTAAACAATTTCAACTTTTGGTATGGAAATCATTAAGGGTAAATTCAAGGAAAAATCTGACGTAGTAGCTGCTGAAATAAAAGCATTACTGAAAGAACATGGCAGTAAAAAAATTGGGGAGGTTACACTTAGCCAGATCTACCAGGGTATGCGTGGCATTACCGGTTTGGTAACAGAAACGTCATTGCTGGATGCACAGGAAGGCATCCGCTTTCGTGGATACACTATACCAGAGTTACAACAAAAATTGCCCAAGGCACCAAAAGGATCTGAGCCTTTACCCGAAGGATTGTTTCACCTGATGCTGTTAGGCGAATTACCCAGTGAAGATGAGGCCCAGCACATTACCAATATCTGGCAACGACGCAGCCATGTACCCAATCATGTATTTGATACCATTGAAGCATTGCCCGTAAATGCACACCCTATGACGCAGTTTGTGGTAGCCATTATGGCACTTCAAACAGAAAGTCATTTCAGTAAAAATTATGCCGCAGGCATGAATAAAAAAGATTACTGGGACAGTGTGTTTGAAGACTCCATGGACCTGATAGCCCGCCTGCCAAGGGTAGCCGCATACATTTACCGGCGTAAATATAAGAATGGGGAACATATACAACCAGATGGATTGCTAGACTGGTCGGGCAATTTTGCACATATGATGGGCTATGATGACGAATCGTTCAAAGAACTGATGCGTTTGTATATGACCATACATGCCGATCATGAAGGAGGTAATGTATCTGCTCATACCACACACCTGGTGGGTTCTGCACTAAGTGATCCTTATTTAAGTTTTGCTGCAGGGATGAATGGATTAGCAGGACCGCTGCACGGACTGGCAAATCAGGAAGTGATTAAATGGATATATGAATTAAGAGAAAAACTAGGAACAGAGCTGCCATCAAAAGAACAAATAGCTGAATACGTAAAAACAACACTTGCTGAAGGTAAAGTAGTGCCGGGCTACGGTCATGCAGTATTACGTAAAACAGATCCACGCTTTACTGCGCAAATGGAATTTGGAAAAAAACATATGGCAGATGATCCATTGGTGCAAACGATCTGGAATGTATATGATGTAGTACCGCCCATTTTACAATCTGTTGCCAAAATCAAAAACCCATGGCCCAATGTAGATGCACACAGTGGTGCACTGCTGGTTCACTATGGCATGGTGGAATATGAATTCTATACGGTATTGTTTGGTGTGTCCAGAGCACTGGGCGTACTGGCCAGTTTAATCTGGGACAGGGCCCTGGCCTTCCCGCTGGAAAGACCCAAATCTGTAACCACCGACCTGGTAAAACTGTGGTTGGATGGCAAGGATGAAATTTGGGGCGAATAAGAAGTATACTGTTTTAAATGAGCATATTATAAATCCCAACTGAGCGTGGGATTTTTTTGTGGAGCGTATCGGGGTCGAACCGACGACCTCTTTCCCGAATGCTTTCGGGACAAGCAAGCGCCTAGCCGCCAGCGCTTATCAGCCACTCTATATATTTTCTGCTTTTCTTGCGTTTAATTTGAAGCTCTCTTTGATGAGCCAACTCACGACTTTTATATGCAGCTGTATATTTTACGATCCAGTCGCTGGCCTTAGCTGTAAATCTGGATATCCCTTCGTTATGCTGTTGCAATCTTTTTGCCATATCTTCTGTATAACCAATATAATACTTATCCAGCGTGGAGGAATAGATGATGTATACGGAGTACATAGAAATAAAAATAGGCTGCTTTTCAGGACAGCCTTGTGTTTGTGGAGCGTATCGGGGTCGAACCGACGACCTCTTTCCCGAATGCTTTCGGGACAAGCAAGCGCCTAGCCGCCAGCGCTTATCAGCCACTCTATATATTTTCTGCTTTTCTTGCGTTTAATTTCAAGCTCTCTTTGATGCGCCAACTCACGACTTTTATATGCAGCTGTATATTTTACGATCCAGTCGCTGGCCTTAGCTGTAAATCTGGATATCCCTTCGTTATGCTGTTGCAATCTTTTGGCCATATCTTCTGTATAACCAATATAATACTTATCCAGCGTGGAGGAATAGATGATGTATACGGAGTACATAGAAATAAAAATAGGCTGCTTTTCAGGACAGCCTTGTGTTTGTGGAGAGTATCGGGGTCGAACCGACGACCTCTTTCCCGAATGCTTTCGGGACAAGCAAGCGCCTAGCCGCCAGCGCTTATCAACCACTCTATATATTTTCTGCTTTTCTTGCGTTTAATTTGAAGCTCTCTTTGATGCGCCAACTCACGACTTTTATATGCAGCTGTATATTTTAAGACCCAGTCGCTGGCCTTAGCTGTAAATCTGGATATCCCTTCGTTATGCTGTTGCAATCTTTTTGCCATATCTTCTGTATAACCAATATAATACTTATCCAGCGTGGAAGAATAGATGATGTATACGGAGTACATAGAAATAAAAATAGGCTGCTTTTCAGGACAGCCTTGTGTTTGTGGAGAGTATCGGGGTCGAACCGACGACCTCTTTCCCGAATGCTTTCGGGACAAGCAAGCGCCTAGCCGCCAGCGCTTATCAACCACTCTATATATTTTCTGCTTTTCTTGCGTTTAATTTGAAGCTCTCTTTGATGCGCCAACTCACGACTTTTATATGCAGCTGTATATTTTAAGACCCAGTCGCTGGCCTTAGCTGTAAATCTGGATATCCCTTCGTTATGCTGTTGCAATCTTTTTGCCATATCTTCTGTATAACCAATATAATACTTATCCAGCGTGGAAGAATAGATGATGTATACGGAGTACATAGAAATAAAAATAGGCTGCTTTTCAGGACAGCCTTGTGTTTGTGGAGAGTATCGGGGTCGAACCGACGACCTCTTGCATGCCATGCAAGCGCTCTAGCCAACTGAGCTAACCCCCCATGCGGATTGCAAATATATAATAGTACGCACTAGTTTCATGAGAAAACAATTATTTTTATAAAAAAATATTATGGAACTGAAAGCGCTATTTGAAAAAGCGGCGGCAGACAGTAAGAATCTACCTGCAAAGCCCGATAATGAAACCTTATTACAACTCTATTCCCTGTACAAACAATCTACCGAAGGAGATGTGACAGGTGATGCCCCCACCAATCCTTTTGATTTTGTTGGTAAAGCAAAATACGAAGCCTGGTCTTCGGTGAAAGGAAAAGCAAAAGAAACCGCCATGACTGAATATGTGGCCCTGGTAGAGCAACTGAAAGGATAGTATGGATAAAGTAAATAAAAAATGCCGGAATATATCCGGCATTTTTTATTTAGTGAAAAGTTGTTTATTGTATCAATGCCACATTGCCTTTTAATGTTAGTATGGTGCTGTTATCACAAATAATATCCACGGTATAAACATACACATCCGGATTCTGCATCATGCCTTTAAACATACCATTCCATCCTGCTGTAGCATCATTGGGCATAAAATTATTTCTTTCGTGTACCACTTCTCCCCAGCGGTTAAACACCCGCAGGGTTTTAATACGAAACAGGCCCGATCCCCTGGGATAAAAAATATCATTTCTGCCATCGCCATTCGGTGAAAAAGTGTTAGGAATAAATATATTGGCACCATTACAAACCACAAAAATAGTTACATGGTCCCTGGTTTTGCAACCTCCGGGATTCCTGGCTTCAATAGTATATTCTGTTGTTTCAACCGGCTTTACGGTTACATTAGGAAAATTAGTTTGAACAATACTTTGCGTGGGTGTCCATATCACATGGGTCACATCCGGCGAAACGGCGGGTTTCAATTCAATGCTTTGTCCTACATTAATGGTTTTGTCCTCCCCTGCTTCCGCTACAGGAATGGGATATACTTTTACAGTAACATAGCCGGTATCGTTAAAGCAAGCTCTGTCGTCGGTTCCAATTACACGGTAAGTGGTGGTGGTAGCCGGACTTGCCAATGGGGAAGCAATGGTATTACTGTTTAGGCCATTAGATGGGCTCCATACATACGAGAAAGCACCTGTGGCAAAGAGCCTTACCGAACTGCCCTTACACAATGTATCGCCAATACTGTTTTGCATTACAAAGGATTGACGTACGTTTACTGCAATACTGTCTGTATTACTACAGCCATGTACTGTAGTGCCTTTTACCTGGTACCGTGTAAGGCTGTCCGGACTGGCAACCGGGTTGGGGCAGTTAGCACAGCTTAAGCCGGTAGCGGGGCTCCAGGTATAAGTGGCACCGCCGGAAGCATTCAGTGTAATGCCCTTACCGCGGCATACCAATGTATCTATACCTGCATTGATATTGGGAATAGGGAACGCATCCACTGTTTTTGTAGTGGTGGTTTTACAACCGCTGCTGTTTACGGCAATTAATTGTGTGGTATAGGTGCCTGCAACAGGATATACCTGGGCAGGCGGATTTTGAAGTATGGAACTGTTACCATTTCCAAAACTCCAGCTCCACCTGATGGCAGAGGTATCTGGCGCAGTTAGCTGGCCACTAAGGCTTGCCGTTAGTGGTATGCAACCTGCGGCATTACCCGCAATGGTAATTTTTGGAGAGGCTACTATTTTAACTGGTGCAGGACTTTGCAAAGAATCTTTACAACCACTTTGTGTGGTTACCACCAGTTTGGGATAGTACAAACCGGGCTGGGCGTAAAAATGAGCGGGATGCTGGGTATTGGAAGATGTGCCATCTCCAAAATTCCAGGCATAGGCAAGGGCAGGATCGTTGCTGGCAGAGGAGTCTGTAAAACTAACGGTGGCCACATCGCAATAGGTATTACTGTCAAAACCAAAATTAGTGGTTACGCCTCTTACAAATATCGTGTCGGGGCCTGTTATGGGAACCACACACCCTGCTGCATCCACCAGTATCATTTTAGGCAGATAAAAACCCTGCCGCGTATAAGTGTATGATAATACAGAATCCCGTGTGGCATTGGTGGTGCCATCATTAAAATCCCAGATAAAGGAAAGCCGGTCTTGTGTGGTGGCCTTAAAATTTACACGCAATGGTTTACAACCATTAAGAGGACTATAGGTAAAAGATCCCAATGGACCACGTACTACAATTTTCTTTTGCTTCACATCCACGCAGCCGCCGGGGCCGGTAATGGTTAACCTGGCAAAATAGGTGCCCGGAGTATTGTAAAAATGCGAAGGATTATCTGTTAGGGTGGAAGTGCCATCACCAAAATCCCATGTAACCGCGGTAAAATTTTGCGAGTTATTGGTAAAACTCACAAATAATGGCGGGCAGGTGCCTAATGAATCACTCATAGTAAATGCGGCATGCGGCGATACAATCCTGATATAATCCGGGTACACCAGGGTGTCTTTACAGCCGTATTGGTCTGTTACCCTTAAAGTAATTGTATACAATCCATCTGCAGCGTAACTGTGTACCGGTGTGGTAGCCGTGCTGGTATTGCCATCACCAAAATCCCATTCATAGTTGAGTGCCGGGCCGGTAGAGTTGTTGATAAAATGAATGTCTTTGGTTGGGCAGGACAAAGTATCTGTGGTGGAAAAAACTGCTTCGGGTTTAGAGATGATGAGTACATTGGTTTTTAAAATGCCATCTGTACAACCTTTGCTGTCTTCAACCTGTAACGACACTGAATATACGCCCGGTCCCGCATACAGGTGTTGAAAAGGTCCTGTGGCAAGGGTGTCAATAATACCATCTCCATAATTCCATATCCATTTACTGATAGCATGTGTGCCATCAGATACTGACTGGTCGGTAAAATTGATGGCACTCATCAGGCAGCTTCCGGTGGTACCGGGAGTAAAATTTGCTGTAGGGCCATCCACCTGCAGGTAAAGTGGTTTAGCCAGGGTGTCTTTGCATCCTAAAATATCTGTCACAATTAATTGTACGGTGTATTTTCCTGCCAGGATATATTGATGCGTGGCATTAATGCCACTGGCTATATTACCATCACCAAAATCCCATCCATAGGAGGACACTTTAGAAGCATTGTTACCGGTGGCAGTAAAACTTACAGGACTGTTTCTGCAGATCACAGAATCTGTTGCGGTAAAAGCTGCTTTTTCAAACAATACCATCAGGGTGGTTGTTTTGGTATGTTCGCAACCGGTGATATAGTTTTTTACGCGAAGGGTAACGGTATAGGTACCGGTATCTGCATAAGTATGTACCGGGCTTTGCTGGGTGGATGTGGTTCCGTCACCAAAACTCCAGTTCCATTCATCTGCGCCAATAGATTTATCTGTAAACACCCGTTCGTAAGGTTTGCTGCAATCAAATGCCATGTCGTATGCTGCAATGGGCGGCGTAATATGAATGTATTTTTTAAACCTGATTGTGTCGCAGCACCCGCCGTTACATACTTTTAATTTTACATCAAAGTAGCCGGTATCTTCATAAATATGGATGGGGTTTTGATCAGTAGATGTTCCGCCGTCTCCAAAATCCCAAAGCCAGCTGGTGGCAGTGCCTGTAGTAAGGTCGGTAAAATTAACCGGTACATACGCACATACATCTTTTGGAGTGGCAGTAAAGTTGGGAACCGGTTTTAATGTGGTGGTAATGCCCGGGTCTACTACTGCACTGTCGGTACATCCCCCGGCGGTGGTAATCACCAGTTTAATTTTATAGGAGCCTACTCCAAAAACATGTGTTGGATTGGCAGCAGCAGAAGTAGTACCATCACCAAAATCCCACAGGTAACTTACTACCGGATCAATAGACTGAATAGTAGAAGAAAAAGTCCAGGTTAATGGGGCACACCTGGCCACCGGAAGATTGTTGATGCTAACATGGGGTGGCTGAATTTGTATATAATTAGTTTTCTGTAAAGTATCGGTACATCCATTGGCATTGGTTACAATTAAGGTAACTGTATAAATGCCGGTACTGGTATAGGTATGCGAAGGGTTAGCTGTGGCAGAAGTGTTACCATCACCAAAATCCCATTGATAGGTGGCGGCACCGGTACTGTTATTCTTAAAGTTTACCGTGAGGGGTGCTTTACAGGAACTGGTATCGGGCGCAGTAAAATCGGCGACTGGGTTATCAAAAATGGTAATGGAACCGTAGGCAGTATCCAGGCAACCACCAAAGTCGGAGATCAGTTGTACCTGGAATATACCCGTGGTGGTATATGTTTTAACCGGGTGTATGGAAGAGGAACTGGTGCCATCGCCAAAATCCCAGGTGGCAGCTGCCGGTGCCGGTAATGATGTATTTGTAAAGCTGATGGGCGTTTGTGCGCATGCGGTAGCAGGGCTGCTGAATGCGGCATTGATGGTACCAATATTAATAAGGTTGTTTTTAACAAGGGTATCTGAACAGCCGGAGCTGTTGGTGGTAATTAACCGAACTGTGTACACGCCCGGAACTGTATAAGTGTGTGATGGATTGGCTGCGGTAGAAACACCCCCATCACCAAAACTCCATTGATAGTTCAGAATACCTGTTCCTGCAGATGTATTGCTGAAATGAATGGTGGTGGGAAGTGTACAGCCTGCAGGCTGGCTGCTGCTAAAATCGGCATGTACCCCACTGCTGATCTTTACATACTGGGATTTCGATATTACTTTACTGCAACCAAAATTATTGGTTACCCTCAGTGTAATATTGTAATTGCCGGCAGCAGTATATGTATGTACAGGATGCTGAACCGTTTCAAAGGCGCCATCTCCCATATCCCATTGCCATTGGGTAATGGTACCGCTGCCTGCAGTACTTTGATCGGTAAATTGTACCGGCAATGGATAGCAACCGGAGAGCGGACTGCCAGTAAATGCTGCTACCGGGGCTGCATAAACGGTTATGTATTGTGTTTTTACCAGTACAGCAGAATCTCCGGCGGCATTGTATACCACCAGTTTGATATTGTACTGACCAGGATTGAAATAGGTAACAGAAGGATTTTGAAGATAAGAAATGGTGCCATTTCCCAAATCCCATTTCCATTGTGTGGGAGTGCCTGTTGACTGATCGGAAAAACTAACTAATAATGGGGCACAACCCGACAAGGGCTGGCCGGTAAAATCAGCTGTTAGTTGGGCCTTTGCAGAAAAGCTTAGTAAAACCGACAATACAATTATACAACTGTATTTGACTCCAAAATTGGTAGTCATGGAATAGTGCTTTGTTTTTTATTGAATAGTTGGATCAATGCAGCATATACCGCACGTAATACTTTGTACTCTATAACTGAAAACTTGCCTTAAAATTGTATCAGCTGTAAAATAAACACGTAACAGGTTACCAACCGTATAAAAGCAACCTGGTTAAATAGTTCGTGCAAAGATGATAGGCAAAAGTGGGGGAGAATTTTTTCTACAGTTTACAGCCTTTCCATGTGCAAAACTTTTAGCTCGGTAGTGCCCCAGGGAGCCAGTTCCATAACAGGAACGGCTTTTTTGGTAAAGCGCCATTCACGGCTTAAAAAAGAAAACTCCGGAACTGCTGCCGGCAACACAATTTCCAGCTTGCTGTAATCATCGTTACAGGTCCAGGTACCGGTATAAGTTACGGTGCCATTGGTGGCAGTAAGCGGGCCGGTGGCAAGGGTATTCTTCACCAGCTTGAACGTATAACCGCTGAATTGTGGGGTAAGGTTTGCGGTACTGTCGGTAGCCAAACGTACTTTAAAATCGCGGTTTAAAATATTTTCCTCAAAGTATTGTTGCAGCAGCGATTGGCTGGGCTGCCCGATAATGGAGGCCAGCTGGCTTTTTGAACAGCCGCTGAGCAATAATATGGCCGCAAAGGCAAGTGCTATAATAAACCTGGATCTGTAAATGAGGCCTGGCATGTTCTTTACATTAAAGGAGGTAAATTTGAGCGTATTTTTTTGTGGCATAATTAATAAAGTGGGTACTGTTTAGTGTTGCGCCTGTAGCCTGCTTACATAATTCTTCTGATGTATAATACCTGCCGTGCTGATATATTTTGCTGTGTAACCAATCTAACAGTAATTGGTTGTTTCCTTTAGCCGTTGCTGCATCTATAGACTCGTTTTCTTTGGTAATCGCTGCATGCAGCTGTGCTGCATACAAACTTCCTAAACTATACGTAGCAAAATACCCAAAACTGCCATGGCTCCAGTGTACATCCTGCAGGCATCCCCGCTTATCATCAGGTACCTGTATGCCCAGGTATTTTTCGTATTGTTCGTTCCAGTAGGCCGGAATATCTTTTGCATGTATGCTTCCGTCAATCAGCAATTTCTCTATTTCATAACGGATCATTACATGAAAATGATAGGTCAGTTCGTCTGCCTCTGTTCGTATCAGCGATGGACTTACTTTATTGATGCCCCTGTAAAAGGTTTCAACCCCAATGTCTTTCAACTGTTCAGGGAAGAACGTTTGTAACAACGAAAAATTGTGTTGCCAAAACGGTAAGCCGCGGCCCACATTGTTCTCCCAAAGCCGGCTCTGGCTTTCATGTATGCTCAGGCTGCAGTATTCCCCCAGCGGTAGTCCGTACTCATTGCCGGGCAAACCCTGTTCGTATAAGGCATGGCCGCCTTCATGTATGCAGCTCCAGGTCATATTGCTGAAATCGTTCTCATCTATCCGGGTGGTTACCCGCACATCGGCATTATTGAAATTGGTGGTAAAGGGATGTTCACTGATGTCCTGCCTGCCGGCTTCAAAATCAAAGCCCATTCTTTTTAACAGCTCCATGCCAAATTTCCATTGCTGGTCCTTATCAAAATGCTGATGTAAAAAGGCATCTTCCACCTGCGGCTTGTTTTTTATTTGATCAAGTAATGCAGAAAGCTGTGGCTTTAGTTCGGCGAAGATTTTATCAGTAATGGCAACGGTCAATCCTTTGTCATAATCGTTCATCAATGCATCGTAGGGATGATTGACATATCCTAAAATAGCTGCCTCCTGTTTTTTTAATTCAATCAGTTCATCCAGTGGTTTTTCAAAAGCAGCGAAAGAATTTTCTTTGCGGGCCTGAATCCACGCATGAAAACTTTTATTCACGGTTTCACTCATGGTGCGTACAAACCTGCTGCTGAATTTTGTGGCCTTGGTATAATCTTCCAGGCTGAGTTGTGCATTTCTTTTTTGTGTATCGGTTAAACCGGTTACAGCATTTAATTCCTGCAATAGTTCGCCTACATGTTCATTGGTAAATTGCTGGTGGGCCAGTTCATTTAAAGTGGCAATCTGCCGCCCCCTGAAATCATTTCCCTTGGAGGGTAAATAAGTTTCCTGGTCCCATTGCAAAACTGCCGATGCATATTTTACATCGGCAATTTTTTGCAACACTGATTGGTATTGCAGGTAAAGTTGTATGGTATTTGACATTTGCCTTTTTTGCAAATGTATTAAACACAAATGGTATTGCGCGTTATTCTACAGAGCGGTATAGGTAAATACAACGATATTGATTTCGCCTGTTGCCGGATCCGTTATTGTAATTTGCGCAGGATATCCGTTCGCTTTATAAATATATTTCCCGGTAAGGTCATTGTTATACTGAACAATTGGTGTTTGACCATGTAAACTTGAGGTCTCAAGTATTTTCAACCTGTTATTTGTTTGAGGCATTTCCATTACTAAAGTTTCGCCTGTTGGAAATAGTGCAAGAGTTTTGGAATTACTCAATTTTATAAAGGGCGAAGGATGGTTGTCGTATGTAACCGTTGACTGGTAAACATAAGCAGTGCCTCGACGACTGACATTGGAAATTACATTACCACTTACATCCTGAATAGCCGTATCTTTTCGGGTTTCGGTATAGTAATAATTATATGTGGGAGCTGAAAAAAATGAATCTACCCTGGAAGAAACTATTTTACCTGGCAGGTATTGTTGCAAAGCCACATAATGATTTGAGGGTGTAATAACTGAATCCTTTATTCTTAGGCCGGCCGTATTATAATAGTAAAATGAGTTAATTACTTGGTCAGGTTTTGCGGCATACCAAACAGTTGTTTGAGTTGATTTATATGGCAAAGTATCATTGCCCTGATAAAAATAAACTGTTGTTGCTGTTCTGTAATCAAAAGTTGGATGCCATGCGGAATCTTTAAGTTTGATTACTCTTTTACTGGCATCATAAGAATAAATCATTGAAGCATCGGTATCGCTTACTGAACCATTTTTATAAATATCATAAATTACAGATAAATAGCTGCTATCACCTGGCGTAATGGTGTTGGGGTTCTCTACTGCGCTCCCTTCTTTTTTACACGATACAAAGCTAAATGTAAGGCAAGCAAAAGCAGTCAATAAAAAAGAGCTGAATTTCATAGGTTGGATTGTTTTTAAATTTACTATTGGGATTAACTTTACTTTACAAAAAACTTAGCATGACAATACAAGATTTTATAAATGGGCTTGAATCTATAGCACCTCCATCTTTGCAGGAGAGTTATGATAATGCTGGCCTGATAACGGGAAATCCTACATGGTATTGCTCAGGCATTATAATTTCTTTGGATGCAACAGAAGATGTTGTATTAGAAGCCATTGAAAAAAAATGCAACCTCATCGTCGCCCATCACCCCATCATTTTCGGCGGATTAAAAAAGATCACCGGTAAAAACTATGTGGAGCAAACCATCATTGCTGCTATAAAAAATGATATTGCCATTTATGCCATTCATACCAATTTAGACAATGTACTGCAGGGGGTAAACGGTAAGATAGCCGACATGCTGGGACTGGTACACCGGCAGGTATTGCAACCCAAAAATGGCCTGCTGAAAAAACTCTTCACTTTTGTGCCCACCTCCTATGCCGAAAAAGTCAGGTCGGCTATTTTTAATGCAGGAGGCGGGCAGATCAGTCATTACAGCGAATGCAGCTTTAATACTGAGGGGCAGGGCACTTTTAAAGCCGGGCAGGGTAGCACCCCTTTTGTAGGCAATATCGGCGAAAGGCATACCGAGCCTGAGGTAAAAATGGAGATCATCTTCCCTGCCTGGCAGGAAAATACGGTGTGCCATGCCCTGGTTCAGGCGCATCCTTACGAAGAAGTGGCTTATGACATCATTTCCCTGGATAACACCAGCCTGCAACTGGGCAGCGGGCTCATCGGCGAACTGCCCCTGCCGGTACCGGAAACCGTATTTTTGAAAGATATAAAAGAAAAATTCAATCTTTCCGTCATCAAGCACACCGCATTACTGGGTAAACCGGTACAAAAAGTGGCCCTTTGCGGTGGAGCAGGCAGTTTTTTAATTGGGGCTGCAAGTGCCGCCGGGGCTGATTTTTACATCAGTTCCGACATCAAATACCATGAGTTTTTTGATGCCAATGGCCGGCTGGTGCTGGCCGACATTGGCCACTACGAGAGCGAGCAGTTTACAATAGACCTGTTATTTGATCATTTAAGGGAAAAATTCCCTACCTTTGCCGTCCTAAAAACAGGGATAAAAACCAATCCGGTACATTATTTCCTGTAATATAAACTTCAAACTTCTAATTAAAAATGGCTGCAGTAAAAGACTTTTCCGTAGAAGAAAAATTAAAATCCCTGGTGTTATTGCAAAAAATTGATTGCAAGCTGGATGAAATTCAAATTCTGAAAGGCGAATTGCCGATTGAGGTGAAGGATCTGGAGGATGAAATTGAAGGCCTCCATGCCAGGCAAACACGTGTAGAAGAAGAGATCAATGGCATACAGGAATTCATTGCGCAAAAAAAACAGGGAATCCTGGATGCAGAAGCACTGATTAAAAAATACGAAAAGCAAAGCGAGAACGTAAAGAACAACCGTGAGTTTGAAGCCATCAATAAAGAAATTGAAATGCAAACCCTGGAAGTGAAACTTTGCGAAAAGCACATTAAAGATGCTACAGAAGAAATTGCTGACAAAGCCAGGCAGCTGGAAGGGGCTAAAAAAGCAGTAGCAACCAAAGAAAATAATTTGGCAGGCAAAAAAGGTGAACTGGAAAAGATCATCGGCGAAACTGAAAAAGAAGAAAAGCACTATAGCAAAGATGCTGCAGACGCAAGAACACATGTAGATGAGCGCCTGTTGCTGAGCTACGACCGCATCCGCAAAAATTACCGCAATGGGCTGGCGGTGGTACCGGTAGAAAGAGACAGTTGCGGCGGTTGCTTCCACGCAATTCCCCCGCAAAAGCAAAGTGAGATCAAACTGCGTAAAAAAGTGATCGTTTGCGAAAACTGCGGACGTGTGCTGGTGGATGCTGATCTGAATGATGCCGTGGAGGTAAAATAATACTGATACCGGATACTTGATTCTGGATAAAAGATACTCAACAGGAGTCCGCAATTGCGGACTCTTTTTTATTTGTGACCACCTGCGTGATCTGTGGCAAAAAAAAACTAATTTGCCAGTACAATTATGCTTTCCAGATTACATATACAGAACTATGCCATCATTGACGACCTGTTGGTTGAATTCAGTGATAGCCTCAATATCATTACCGGCGAAACCGGGGCAGGTAAAAGTATTTTAATGGGCGCTTTAAGCCTGATACTGGGCGAGCGGGCCGACAGCAGTGTGTTGCAGCAGAAAGAAAAAAAATGTGTGGTGGAAGGATATTTCAGCAGCGAAAATAAAAAGGCCGTAAGGCAATTTTTAATTAATAACGACCTGGATGCCGAAGAAGAACTGGTGATAAGAAGGGAAATAGCTGTTAACGGCAAGTCACGCGCCTTTATTAACGACACCCCCGTAAATGTTACCCAGCTTAAAGGCCTCAGTTCTTTACTGGTAGATTTACACCAGCAGTTTGATACGCTGGAACTGGGCGATGCAGATTTTCAAAGAGAAGTACTGGATGCATTGGCGGACAACGCAAAATTATTACAGCAATATACTTCACTGTTCAATCAGTTTACTGCAACAAAAAAAGAATTGCAGGAATTACAGTTACAGCAAACCGCTGCCAATACCAGCTATGATTACAATAAATTTTTGTTTGATGAACTGGAAGAAGCGAATTTTAAAACCAACGAACTGGAAGAACTGGATGCTGAATTGAAATTGCTGAGCAATGCAGAAAACATAAAACAGCAACTGGGTAGTGTGTATTTTGAACTGAATGAAAGTGAACAGCCCATCGTGCAGCAATTAAAATCGCTGAATAACAGGTTGCATGGATTAGAGCAGTATCATGCTGCCATTGAAGGTTTGAATAAGCGTTTGCTGAGTACACAGATAGAATTAAAGGATATTGCAGATGAGCTGGATCAGATTAATACGGGGGTGCAATACAGCGCAGAACGCATCCAGGAAGTGAATGAACGGATATCACTGGGGTATAAATTACTGAAGAAGCATGGTGTAAATGAAACTAGCGAATTGCTGACCATTAAAGAAGCCCTGCAGCAAAAGCTGAATGATGTTTTAAATATCAGCGAAGCCATTGCACAAAAAGAAAAGCTTACAGGAGCATTGCTGCAACAATGCGAACAGTTGGCCACGGCTATCTCTGCCAACCGCAATAAAGCGTTAAAACCTTTTGCTGAAAAAGTAAATGGTTTATTGAAACAGGTAGGTATGCCCAATGCGCAAATTAAAATACAGGTGAGCGCAACAACGCTCAATTTGTTTGGTGCTGATATCATTGAATTTTTGTTTGATGCCAATAAGAGCGGGCGTTTTGAGCCTTTGCATAAAGTGGCCAGCGGCGGCGAGCTCAGCCGGTTGATGCTTTGCATCAAGTCGCTGGTGGCAAAAAAACTGCAGCTGCCTACCCTGATATTCGATGAAATAGATACCGGCATCAGCGGCGAAGCCGCCAAGCAGGTGGGTAATATCATGAAAGAGTTATCCGGTGCCCATCAGTTGATCTCCATTACACACCAGCCGCAGATTGCCGCACGGGCCAACGCACATTATTTTGTATACAAAGCCATTAAGGGAGATAAGATCATCACATCGGTGAAGTTGCTGAATACCGATGAACGCATTACTGCTATTGCGCAGATGCTGAGCGGCGAAAAACCCACTGCGGCGGCATTACAAAATGCCAGGGAAATGGTGGGGAATTAATACATCATGGTTCAGAAAATAGCTTTATTGTTTGTAATCAGCGCTGCCGCATTTGCAGGGTACAGCGTATATCTGCTCATCAATAAAAAAATTCAACCACGCCGGTCTTTTACGCATTTTATCTTGTACATACTGCTGAACTTATTAAACGTACTGCTGGTTTCCTTCCTGTTTGGTTTTGTAATCATCCATTTTAAAAAGTTTTTTATTTCCCTGCAATAAAAAATATTTTAAAATAGTTATATATTCAGGCAGCAAATGCAGGGCTGAAGAAATCATATAAAAAAATGCACATAGTATGTACAGAATTTTTATTGTAGTATTAAGCGGACTGTTGCTGGCGCAATGCCAAAAAGAAATTGCCGTACAGGATAAAAAACCTACGGCACCGGTTACCGACAGTATTGCAGGCCACTGGAAATATTTGTACGATTACCATACCACAGTAAGTCAGTCCAATCCAGATTCGGTACTGGATCGCTATTCATCAGGGGCTTCCTATGCACCGCATTCATATTTGAAGATCAATAGTGACCTTAGTTTTACCTGGTATATAACTGAAATGCAATCACTGCCAACCATTGGGCATGGTTTGATGGGCAAAATGGTAATTATTGATTCCATCAGGGCACTGCAATGGTTTACAGAAAAGGAAACATTTAATGATTTTTCCACCACAATTTCACACAACCCTCCTGTAACCGGACCGCCCTTCAGGATTGAATACCTGAGCAGCGACAGCATGGTATTGTATTTCCGTTATCCCATTGCAGGAAATAAATATTCCTGCTGGCATGATGTATACAAAAGATAATTGATGCAAAAAGTGTAAAAAAAACTCCGGCAGCACCGGAGTTTTTTATTTTAAATTAAGGGTTATCTTTACCCATAAAACATACTTATGCCATATAACTTACTCAAAGGAAAAAAAGGAATCATTTTTGGCGCACTGGACGAAAAATCAATAGCATGGAAAACAGCGCTTCGTTGCCATGAAGAAGGTGCACAAATCGTATTAACCAATGCCCCGGTGGCCATGCGCATGGGCGAAATCAATAAACTGGCAGAAGCTATTGGTGCTCCCGTGATTCCCTGTGATGTAAGCAGTAATGAAGATGTAGACAACCTGATTGTAAAGTCGATGGAGCATTTTGGCGGCGGGGTTGATTTTATATTACATTCTATAGGAATGAGCATCAATGTACGCAAAGGCATCTCTTATACCGAAAGTAATTACGAATTCAGCCATAAAGGCTTTGATATTTCTGCACTGAGCCTGCACCGTGTGCTGGCCTATGCCATGAAGCATGATGCGATCAATGAATGGGGGTCGGTGGTGGCTTTAAGTTATATTGCTGCACAGCGTGTATTTCCCGATTATAATGATATGGCCGATAATAAAGCGGTGCTGGAAAGTATTGCCCGTAATTTTGGATACCAGTATGGAGTAAAGAAAAATGTACGGGTGAACACCATTTCGCAATCGCCTACACGCACTACCGCCGGTAGTGGTGTAAAAGGATTCGACGGGTTTGTTACGTATGCCGAAAAAATGAGTCCGCTGGGTAATGCAAGCGCTGAAGATTGCGCAAACTATATTGTAACCATGTTCAGTGATCTTACCAAAATGGTGACCATGCAGAATTTATTCCATGACGGTGGATTTTCATTTACCGGAGTGTCCCACGCAATCATTGATCAAATGGAAAAATAAGCAACTGACAGATAGAATAAAAAAGAAGCCACTATAATAATAGTGGCTTCAATATTTCAGGCATAGGCTTAAGACTTTCAGCTATAAGCTTTCTGCACAATTAGTATTCTTCTTCGTTAAAAAAGAAATCTTCATGACTGGGGTAGTCGGGCCAGATATCTTCCAGGCTTTCATAGATCTCGCCTTCGTCTTCCAGCTCCTGTAAATTTTCCACCACTTCAATGGGGGCGCCGCTACGGATAGAGTAATCAATTAACTCATCTTTTGTTGCCGGCCAGGGTGCATCTTCTAAGTGAGAAGCTAATTCTAGTGTCCAAAACATATGTTATATCTTTAGTTTTTGCTAAAATGGTTCCGGGGAATTACCCCCTAATTTTCCGCAAATGTAGAAGTTCTGTGGAAATAACCAAAAGTGTTTTATTAACGATGCGTTGTTAAGAAGATTGTATAAACCCCGTTAAAAGTTGCAGCAGCCGTTTTTTATAAATTATTACCTATTTTTAAAGCATGTTATCAGCAAGAAATATCAGGAAGAAATACGGGCAGTTAGAGGTATTAAAAGGGGTGGATATTGATATCCGGAAGGGCGAAATTGTGAGCATTGTGGGAAGCTCGGGTGCCGGCAAAAGCACGCTGCTGCACATTTTGGGCACATTAGACCAGGCCGATGCGGGAAAGATCATACTGAATAATGTACAGGTAAATACCCTGGAAGGAAAAAAACTGGCAGCCTTCCGAAACCGGGAAATTGGCTTTGTTTTCCAGTTCCATCATTTGCTGCCCGAATTTACCGCTTTAGAAAATGTATGCATTCCGGGCTGGATAGCAGGGGGAAAAAAGAAAGAGATCGCAACCCGTGCCGCCGGGTTATTACAAACTTTGGGCTTGCAAAACCGCATGGAGAACAAACCCCAGCAATTATCAGGGGGCGAACAACAAAGGGTGGCCGTAGCACGGGCATTGATCAATAAACCCTCCATCATCATGGCCGATGAGCCTACGGGGAACCTGGACAGTACCAATGCCAAAGAACTGCACGAATTGTTTATTAATCTGCGCCAGCAGTTCAATCAAACTTTTTTAATTGTTACACACAATGAAGAGCTGGCCAGGATGAGTGACCGGGTAATACAGATGAAAGACGGAAAGATATTTAATGGATAATGAAGCAGCATGCTTTTTTCGGGACAACTAGAATTCATTTGAAGAATCCATTATTATCATTCATTAAAATCAGCCACTGATCCTGGGTTTCCAGGGTAATTCATCCACCTTCAGCAAATGGGCAATGTATCTTGCCAGCACAAATAAATAATCACTCAGCCGGTTCAGGTATTTAATTACCAGTGGTTCTACAAACAAATCCTGCAGCTGCATGTTTACACAAATGCGCTCTGTGCGGCGGCAAACACAGCGGGCCACATGTGCAGTGGATACTGCAACATGCCCTCCCGGTAAAATGAAAGACGTCATAGCAGGCAGTGCTTCATTCATTGTATCAATCTCTTTTTCCAGCAACACAATGTCTGATTCTTTTAGGTCAGGGATCTTCATTTTAGGTGCTTTGTCGGGATCGCATGCCAGTGAGGAACCAATGGTAAACAGCCGGTCCTGCACTTCTTTTAAAAGATTTTTGGAATGAGTATGAGTTAAATGATCGCTGAGCAGACCAATAAAAGAGTTCAGCTCATCCACAGTGCCATAGCTTTCAATACGCAAATGACTTTTTGGAACTTTGGTGCCGCCTATGAGAGATGTTTTGCCCAGGTCGCCCGTTTTGGTATATATTTTAAATGCCATATTGTACAATAGTTATTGTGCAAAGCAACAAAAATAATCGGGATTGGTTCACAAAAACTGTCAATGGGGTATTTATACCGGCTGTTCAATGGTTTGCGGATGGGCGTTTAATTTGTCGGTTTCAATCAGGCCGTCACGCAAACGAATCACTCTGTGGGCAAACATCGAAATGTCTTCTTCATGGGTAACCAAAATAACGGTATTGCCATCAGCATGTATCTTACCCAGCATATCCATAATTTCATAACTGGTTTTAGAATCCAGGTTACCGGTGGGCTCATCGGCTAAAATTATAGAAGGATTATTGATGAGGGCCCTGGCAATGGCCACACGCTGGCACTGGCCGCCACTTAATTCGTTTGGTTTATGATGGGCCCTGTCGTCTAATTTAACTTTTGCTAAAGTGGCTGCAGCCCTTTCTGTTCTTTCTTTTTTACTGATTCCGCTGTACACTAAAGGCAGGGCCACATTTTCTAATGCTGTTAAGCGGGGTAATAAATTAAATTGCTGAAATACAAAACCGATCTCTTTATTCCGTACTTCTGCCAAATCATTGTCAGGCATGCGGCTAACGTCTTTGCCATTTAAAATATACTTGCCTCCTGTAGGAGAATCAAGGCAACCCAAAATATTCATTAAGGTAGATTTACCACTGCCGCTGGGCCCCATCAATGCCACATATTCATTCTTGTACACATCCATACTGATACCCTTCAGTACCTGCAGTTCATTCTTACCCAGGTAATAACTTTTGCGGATGTTTTCGAGATGAATAATGCCTTGCATAATTGGTTATCAATTTTAAGTTATGAGTTATAAGTTAAGTGCATTTAAGGTTGTATGGCTTACAATTTATCACTTACAACTTATTACTTCTTTATTACTTTAGGTACTTTAAAAAACGCTTCATCGTGTACTGGCGCATTTTGCAATCCTTCAGCCCTGCTGATACTGCCTTTTACTTCATCTTCCCTTAATACATTTACCTGTTCGCTCATATGCAGCAGGGGCGCTACGCCTGCAGTATCCAGTTCATTCAGCTTTTCTACAAACTGTATCATGCGCTGCAGGTCGGCTTTAATGCCTTCTTTTTCGGTTGCATTAAACTGCAAGCGTGACAGGTTGGCCAGTTTATCTACCAATGCATCATTTACTTCCATTCAACAAATATAGTTTGTTTTAGGTTTTCTGTTTGGAGTTTTACATTAATGGTAGCCCGTTTTTGGTCATCAGCATAACAGTTGCGGCCTAAAGTTTAAAAAACAGAAAACGGAAAACTCAAAACGCTAAACTTCTTATCTTCGCCGTCTGATGGAAAATAAGAAAGAAATAGTAATGAGCGGCATCCGGCCCACGGGATTCCTGCATTTGGGCAATTATTTTGGAGCCATCCGCAATTATGTGCGCATGCAGGATGATTTTGAATGTTACTTTATGGTGGCTGATCTGCATTCGCTTACCACGCACCCCGATACAAATGAATTGCGGCCCAATGTAGAAAGGGTTTTGGCAGAAAATATTGCCTGCGGTTTAGACCCTGATAAAGTGGCCCTGTACTGCCAAAGCCATGTACACGAAACGGCCGAGCTGTACCTGTACCTGAACATGCTGGCTTATAAAGGAGAACTGGAAAAAACCGTCACTTTTAAAGATAAAGTACGGCAGCATCCTGAAAATGTAAATGCCGGATTGCTGACCTACCCGGTATTACAGGCAGCGGATATCATTTTACACCGGGCTAAATATGTACCTGTGGGTAAAGACCAGGAGCAGCACCTTGAAATGGCCAGGAATTATGTAAACCGTTTCAACCACCGTTACGGAGATGTTTTTCCGGAGCCCAAAGCATTTAATTATAACGCAGAATTGATAAAGGTGCCCAGCCTGGATGGCGGGGGCAAGATGAGTAAGAGCGAAAATCAGATGGCAACTTTATATCTGTCAGATGACGATGATGCCATCCGTAAAAAAGTGATGAAGGCAAAGACAGACAGCGGCCCAACTGAACCGAATTCAGCTAAGCCGGATTATATAGAGAATATTTTTGGTTTAATGAAACTGGTTTGTGCCGGGGATGTGATTGCTAAGTTTGAAAATGATTATAACAATTGCAATATCCGTTACGGCGATCTGAAGAAACAGCTGGGGGAGGATATGGTGAACTTTATTGCACCCATCCGTGAAAAGATCAACAGTATTTTGCCCGATAAAAAATATTTACGGCAGGTGATGGAGCAGGGGGCAGAAAAGGCCAATAAAAGCGCTCATGCAACCATGGAATTGGTTAGAGAGTCGATGGGATTAAAGTATTATTGAAGAATTGATTTTTTAAATTGAATATTCATTATTTTGTGCAAACGTCAGTGATGGGCTGGCGTTTTTTTTGGGTAGATTAAAGTAAGTACAATGGCTAAACTAAAAAAACCAAAGCATATAGCTGTGGCCGGAAATATTGGTGCCGGTAAAACCACCTTAACGGAAATGCTGAGCAAGCATTATAAATGGATTCCACAATTTGAAGATGTGGACCATAATCCATACCTGAACGATTTTTATGAGGATATGCCCCGCTGGAGTTTTAACCTGCAGATCTATTTTCTGAACAGCCGCCTGAACCAGTTGCTGGAAATACACCGTGGTACAGAAACTGTGATACAGGACCGTACCATTTACGAAGATGCCAACATTTTTGCCCCCAACCTGCATGATATGGGCCTGATGGGAAAACGCGATTTTGATAACTATTACAAGTTTTTTGAAACTTTAAAAACCATGGTGCAGCCACCCGATCTGCTGATCTATCTGAAGGCATCGGTTCCCACGCTGGTGGCGCAAATACAAAAACGCGGCAGGGAGTACGAAGAAAATATACGCCTGGATTACCTGAAGAAACTGAATGAATTTTACAATGGCTGGATAGATAATTATAAAGAAGGCCCATTACTGATCATTGATGCAGATAAAAATAAGTTCGCCGAAAATGAAGAGCATTTAGGGCAGATCATCAACAGTATTGACAGCACTTTGTTTGGATTGTTCTGACAGTACGGTTTTGCCTAAAAAAAGAAGTCAAGTCTTTAAGACTTGACTTCTTTTTTATTTTTAGAAACTGATGTTTACGCCAGCCATTACATTAAAGCCAGCCATAGGGAAATAATAATTTTCTGTGGTAAGGGTGCCTCCATAGATATAGCTGAAACTGTATCCGTTGGGTTCGTATTTTTTACTAAAAACATTGTTCAGCTGAAGTACCAGGTCGATGGTGCTAAATACTTTTTTTTGTAAAGTATAATTCAGTCTGATATCCTGCACATAATATGGGTTGAGGCTCCTGCCCTTCATCCCGGTATTATCTAAATACTGGCGGCCTGCATATTTGCCCAACAGGCTGATGCCACCGTTCTGAATGGGTATAAAATTAATACTGCCACCAGCAATGGTGTTGGGCGAAAAGGCAATATCAGAGGAAGCATAAAAATTGGTTTTTTGTCCGCCATTATCGTAATCATCCAGGTATTCTGTAAAATTTTTGATCTTGTTTTTGCTGAAGGTAATGTTCGCATTTGTATTCAGCCATTTATTGATCACTATACTGCCCTGCAGTTCAATGCCGGCCCTGTAACTGTTAGGGATATTGATCCTTGTGTATGCACCCACATCATTGACCTTGCCTGTAAGTACCAGCTGATTTTTGTACTGCATATAATATAAATTGGCGCTGAAAGAATAGTTGGTTTTCTTTCTTTCAATACCCCATTCTATATCATGCAGCAGTTCTGGTTTGGGTTGCATGCTGGTGCCGGCTTCAAAATCATCGCGGTTGGGTTCGTGTTGCGCCAGTGCATAGGATGCATATAGCTGCCAGTTACTTTTAGTATAGGTAATGCCCAGTTTTGGATTCACAAAATGGTACTTGTTTTTTACAATCAACGCCGGGTTGTCTCTGAAGCCATTAATATTGTAATTGATATTTCTGTATTGCAGATCAATATAGCCAAACAGGTTTTTGCTCAACGCCTGTGTTAATTTGCTGTACACCGAAAGGTCTTCTTTATGAGCAGTTAAATTGTACCATCTGTAATTGTTGGGTACTGCTGCCTGAACTTTAGCCCAGGTAATTTCGCCATAGTGTTTACCATCGTGGCGGTTCCAACCACCACCTACTGTAAAATTGGTTTTATTGGTATGGTATTGCAGGGAAAAAATGCTGCCATAAAAGTAATTGTCCAGCCAAAGCCTTCTTACCAGGTCGGTTCTTTTAATGATATTGGTGCCATCCAAATAATCAGACAGGCCATAGTCGGCCAGTTTTTTATCGGCCTTGTACTGTTCATAATAGCCTTTGCCGCGGGTTAAAAAAACGGCCATATTCCCTTTCCAGCGGGAATTTACAGTGCGGTTATAAAAAGCCTGGTAATGAGTTTGTGTGTAATTATCGGTTTCATTGCTGTAAGGGCTGCCGGCTTTTTCTGTACCGGCAGAATTATAAGTTCTGTTGGTGGCCAGTAAATATTCCGGTACGCCATTCCAGGCCTGGTATGTTTTTTCTTTACCGCTAAATACATTCAGCCGCAAAGAACTTTTCTCGTTGGTATAGGCAGTGCTCAGGTAAAATGATTGCAGGTTGGTTTTGGCCCTGTCGATATAGCCATTGCTGCTGATACGGCTCACCCTTCCATCTACAGTAAAATGATTGCCTAAAATGCCGGTGCCAAATTGCAGGTTGTTTTTAAAAGTGCTGAAAGATCCTATGCTGTTGTTGGATTGGGCATAGTATTTTTTGTTGAGCTCATTGGTAGCCAGGTTGATGCTGGCTCCAAATGCGCCTGCACCATTGGATGAAGTGCCCACGCCTCTTTGAATTTGAATACTGTTTACCGAAGAAGAAAAATCGGGCAGGTCAACAAAAAAAGTGCCCTGGCTTTCAGCATCATTATAAGGGATACCATTCAGTGTTACATTAATGCGGCTGGCATCTGTGCCACGGATCCGGATGCCCGTGTATCCAATGCCTGTACCAGCGTCGGAGTTTACCAGCACCGAAGGGGTTTGGTTAAGTAAAAAAGGGAGGTCCTGCCCCAGGTTGTTTTGTGCTATCTCTTTTTTACTCAAATTGGTTTTTGCAAAAGGGGCTTTCTCGCCGGCCCTTACTGCCGTCACTTCCACCGGTTGCATAAACAAGGTGTCGTTGAATTGTTTTTTGTTTTGCGCCATGGATGCGGTGCTAACCACACACAACAGGGCGCTGAATACTACTCTCATTTTCAATAAAATTTGTGCTGAAATCCGAAGCAACGAGAAATTGCTGTTTGGCCCGGACGGGCGGTCATTTCTTCCTACGCAGGCATTATCCTGATCAGGTTATCGGGTATGATCTCAGTCCATTGAAGGACACCCCGGAAATTCAGTCGGTTAAAAAGAACTTTGTTATACGAAGGTAGGGGACTTTGCAAAATATTTTTACCTTTTGTGTAACAATTCTTTTCCGTCCTTCGTATTACTTAAAAAGTATAGCCATGAAAAAATTAATTTTATCACTTGTTACATTCATCAGCATTGCTGCTTTTGCCCAGGAAACCGTGGTGGCGGATGCCAATGCAGAAAAAAGAACGCTCACTGCCAGTTTTACGGGCATCAATGTGTCAGACGGGGTTGACCTGTACATTACGCAGGGCAATGAAGAAGCTGTTGCAGTAAGTGCTTCTGAAACTAAATACCTGGAACGTTTTAAAACCGAAGTGGAGAACGGGGTGTTGAAAATTTATTTCGATAGTAAAGGCATTAACTGGTCCATCAACGAAAAGCGCAGGCTGAAAGCCTGGGTGTCTTTTAAAACACTGGAAAAGCTGCATGCTTCCGGTGGTGCAGGTGTTAAAAGCACTGGTACCTGTACCCTGGGCAGCCTGGAAATGAAATTTACCAGCGGCTCATCATTTGATGGAAAAGTGGTTGCCAAAGAATTAAGTGTAGATCAAAACAGCGGTTCCAGCATAAGCATCAGCGGCAGTGCAGCCTCATTAAAAGTTGAAGTAAGCAGTGGGGCTGTTTTTAAAAGTTATGACCTGGCGGTGGATTATTGCGATGCCAAAGCTTCAAGTGGTGGCGGGGTTCGCATCACCATCAATAAAGAATTAAATGCCAAAGCCAACAGCGGGGGCGGTATCCGTTATAAAGGCAATGCCGTTATAAAAGACCTGAATGTGAACAGTGGCGGTGTAGTAAAAAAAGCATAACATAAACGACAGCATATGAAAAAAATATTGTTGAGTGTATGGATGGTCTGTGCTGCATTTGCAGTAATGGCTCAAAAGGAGATCATCAACGATCCTAATGCTGAATTAAGAACGATCAGTGGCAATTTCAGCAGTATTAAAATATCCAATGGTATTGATCTGTTTATTTCCCAGTCGGATGCCGAGGCGGTGGCGGTAAGTGCTTCAGACGACCGTTCAAGAGATGCTATCAGAACCGAAATCATCAACGGCACACTGCGTATTTTTTATGAAGGCGACAAGGGCTGGAACAAGGGGAAAAAGAACCTGCGGGTCTATGTATCTTTTAAAACCCTGGAAAGTATTGTGGCTTCCGGTGCCTGTGATGTACAGGTAGCGGGTGTAGTAGCGGTAAATACTTTAAAACTGAATTTAAGCGGCGCCTGTGATTTTAAAGGCGCGGTAAAGGTAACCGACCTTAAAATGGAATTAAGCGGTGCATCAGATATTACCATTAAAGGCAGTGCTGCAAATGTTGTGATTGAATCCACCGGGGCCAGCGATGTAAAGGGCTATGATCTGGTTACAGATTTTTGTACGGCAAAAGCATCGGGAGCATCCGATATTAATATTACTGTAAATAAAGAATTAACCGCACATGCCAGTGGAGCCAGCGATATTAATTTTAAAGGAGAAGCACAGTTGAAAGAAAGCCATGCCAGCGGTGCAAGCAGTGTGAGTAAGCGTGGATGATGGGCAGTGCAGCAAATGCTTTACTTTCCAAAAGCCCATAATAAAAAGGCAGGCATTTGTTCACTCCATTCTGCAGGCTCGTTTTTGCCTTTGCTTTCTGTATAAACGAATGTACTGGCTGCCGGCAAATTCTTGCTTTTTAATAAAGCCAACAGGTCTTTGGTATCATTAACGGGCAATGAATCGTTGTAACGCATACCAAATTCGCCGGCATCGTCTCCATACATCCAGCATTGCAGGGTTGGTTTTTTACGGGAACTCCTGATTTTATTTAGTAAGATCCTGTCATTGGCATCTGTATAGCCGGGGTCTTCCGGCGATTTACTGGTAAATAAAAAGGAGCCGGAAAAAATGCCTGCCTTATCAATTTTATCTGCATGGTCCCAGGCAATATCAAAAGCCGATAATCCACCAGCGGCACAGCCTGCCAGTACCACCGTTTTAAACTTTCTTACACCCGCTTTCTTTTTTGCATAGGGGTATAGCTCATCTTCAATAAAAGCAGCATATTTATCTGCTTTACTGCCGCGGCCTTTATAATCTGGGAGCCCGCTCACACCATATTCTTTATCCCTGTCGCCCGCAATAAGGCCCACCACAATCAATGGCTGAATTAAATGCTGTTTGTACAGGCTGTCGATGATTTCCTTAACCCGTAGTTTGTCTATATCCTGCCCGTCATTCAGCAGCAGCACATTCAGGGCTGTTTTATCATCCGGCATAGGCGTGGAAATAATGGAGAGGTTTACCTGCCGCTGCAGGTGACGGCTGTACAGATGGTCTGACTGCACTTTTATTTTCTTTTTACAGCCGGCTGCCAATGCCGCACTAATAAGCAGCAGGAATGCAATACCATATTTTTTTAGCATGCTCAAATGTACAAATCAAATGTATTACCCGGCTGTGATACAGCTGTATGGTTGTGCATTTGTACCGAAGTATTATTTTGCTGCTGTGCTGTACATCCTTTGCTGGCCTGGTTGCACTGTGAGGTGCCGCTTGTAAAAGCAGGTAAGTTTTTATATTATTTGGCTGCTAACTCACAAACCCTTAGTTTTGCACCGCGAAGTAGAGCAGCGGTAGCTCGTCGGGCTCATAACCCGAAGGTCACTGGTTCGATCCCAGTCTTCGCAACTAAATGTAAAGGCTCTGTTGAGCCTTTTTTATTCTTAACAATTGTTAATGAATATGATTACCTCCTCTTCGCTCTAACGGCCTCTTGGCGGTAGCCTATTCTTTCAATAGTAACATTCATGAAATCAGGTTTTGTAAACATATTTGGTAAGCCCAATGCAGGTAAAAGTACCCTGTTGAACGCATTGATGGGAGAGAAGATGGCCATCGTATCGCATAAAGTACAAACCACCCGCCATCGCATTAAAGCCATTTTAACCGAAAAGGAATACCAGATCATTTTTTCTGATACCCCAGGCATTATTGAGCCCCGTTACAAACTGCACGAAAAAATGATGCAGGCTGTAAAGGGCAGCCTGGAAGATGCCGATGTGGCCCTGTTAATGGTAGACATTAACGAAGACCCCGAAGAAAGCAATGCGATATTTACTGCCTTAAGGTTAAAAGCGCCTGCCATTGTGGTATTGAATAAAGCTGATAAAGCCAATGAAGAGCAGCAGCAAAAAGTAACCGACTTTTTCAGGAAGCAGCCCTACTGTAAAAAAGTAGTGGTATTATCGGCATTAAAGAAAAAAGGCATTGACTTTTTGCTGGAAAAAGTGTTGGCTTATTTGCCAGAAGGGGAAGCGTTTTATCAAAACGACGACCTGAGCGATATGCCCACCAAATTTTTTGTGAGTGAAATGATCAGGGAAAAAATATTTGAATTGTATGGCGATGAGATCCCTTATCATACTACCGTTTTGGTTCAGGAGTTTAAAGAAAAGACCACACTTACCAAAATAGGTGCCGATATCATTGTACAGCGGGAAACGCAAAAAGGTATTATATTAGGAGAAGGCGGCAGCATGATAAAAAAACTGGGCAGCGCTGCAAGGAAAGACATAGAAGCATTCATTGGGCGAAAAGTGTTTTTAGAATTGTTTGTAAAAGTGCGCCCCAAATGGAGAGATAATGAAATGCAGTTGAAAGAGTATGGATATTAGTTCATAGTTCATAGTCCATAGTTCATAGCAATGAGCCATGATCCATGAACCATTAACCCAAATAAATTATGAGTTTTACAGTAGCAATAACAGGAAGGCCCAATGTGGGCAAAAGCACATTTTTTAACCGTATGCTGGAACAGCGTAAAGCCATTGTAGACGATTATAGCGGCGTTACGCGTGACAGGCAGTATGGCATTGCCGAGTGGGCGGGTAAAACCTTCAATATCATTGATACCGGTGGGTTTGTATCCAACAGCGATGATATTTTTGAAAAGGAGATACGCAAACAGGTAATGATTGCCGTGGAGGAAGCCAATGCCGTAATTTTTATGGTAGATGTATCTTCAGGCATTACCAACCTGGATGAATCGATGTCGCAGGTACTGCGCCGCAGTAACAAACCGGTTTTTTTGGTGGTGAATAAAGTAGACAATCACGAAAGATTATTAGAGGCCAGCGAATTTTACAGCCTGGGCTTTGAACATATCTTTTTTGTTTCGTCTATCAGTGGCAGTGGCACCGGCGAGATACTGGATGCTATAGTAGCCCTGATGAAACCCGATGAAGATGCAGTGATAGAGAATGCCGACTTACCCAAATTTGCCATTATCGGTCAACCCAATGTAGGTAAATCATCTTTACTGAATGCACTGATTGGGGCCGACCGTACCATTGTAAGTGATATTGCTGGCACCACCCGTGACACCATCCATACGTACTACAACCTGTACAATAAAGAGTTTATCCTGATAGATACCGCGGGGATACGTAAAAAAGCAAAAGTACACGAAGACCTGGAGTTTTATTCTGTGATACGTGCCATTAAGGCCATGGATGAAGCCGATGTATGTTTGATGATGCTGGATGCGGGTAAAGGTATTACCGCCCAGGACCTGTCAATTTTTGCCATGGCAGCAAAAAAAGGAAAGGGCATTGTGGTGCTGGTAAATAAATGGGACCTGATAGAAGATAAAAAAACGAACACGGTAAAAGACTATGAAAAGGAATTGAAAAAACGCTTTGCGCCATTTTCTGACGTGCCCATCATTTTTATTTCGGTAAATGAAAAGCAAAGGATATTTAAAAGCATTGAAACGGCACTGGAAGTGTATGAGAACAGGTTGCGCAAAATACCCACTTCTCAATTGAATGAAATTATGCTGAAAGCAATTGAAGGGTATCACCCACCGGTAGTAAGAGGCAATTCCATCAAGATAAAATATGTTACCCAGTTGCCGGTACATACACCCACTTTTGCATTCTTTTGTAATTACCCCGATGATATAAAAGCCCCGTATAAAAATTATTTAGAGAACCAGTTAAGGGAACATTTTAAATTAAGTGGTGTGCCCATCAGGTTATTCTTCAGGAAAAAATAATGCGGAATTTACGAACTGGTTCAGGGTTTTTGCGCATTTCGGTGAAAATGTCTTTGTTTAATTACTTCTTGTGTTAAAGCACTTGCATAATTCTGCAAAACGAGTAGCTTTGCATCCAAATTAAAAACTAAAAAAAATAACGATGAAAAAATTATTTGCAATTTTAGCAGTTGCTTCAGTAATGACAGCTTGTAACAATTCCGGAGACGAAAAAACAGAAGAAAAGAAAGACACCACTGCAACCGGTATGGCTGCAGATGCTCAGAAAATGGCTGATAGTGCCAGTAAAATGATGGATACCACTGCCAATAAAATGCAGGCTGCGGGCGATAGTATTAAAGACGGTGCCAGCAAGATGATGGAAGGTGTAAAAGAAGGTGCCAAAGAAGTTGGTAAAGAAGTGAAAGAAGGTGCTGTTAAAGTAGTGGAAGGTGCCAAAGAAGGTGCTGCCAAAATGGTGGACAAAGCCAAAGAAGCTGTAAAACATTAAAATAAGATACTGCAGTGTGCTGCATTGTTTTGTGATCTGATTACAGGCCTCCCGTAAAACGGGAGGTTTTTTTTTGCAAAATATTTTTAATTGTGTATTTTGTAAAAGCAAATCTCCTCAACACTCCGTACCTCCTCCGCAAAAAATACAGGATTACAACTACCATATGGAAGTAGCTGTACCAGCAATTTACTTGTAGCAGTACAAGTTTTTGAAAATGCGTCCTTATTTTTTAACATAAAACGTACACTATGAAACAGGTTTGCAGCACACTGCTCATGACCATTATTTTTGGCCAGGCATTTACACAATCTATTTTCAACAATCCGATCACAGGCACCAATCCCAACAGCTCCAATCCATACACCACCGGGCAAACGGTAAGCGCCGGAATAACCGTGTCGGGCATTGGGAGAGGATCGGGTATTACAGGTTCAAACACCAATAACCGCTACAATGCAACTGGCTGGAACAGTGCTGCACTGGATGCGAATGATTACTACGAATTTATAATAACGCCCAACGCAGGCTCAGGTATTAATTTTATCGGTCTGCAGATTACACTGCAGCATTCTTCAACAGGCCCCGCCAATTATGTACTGCGGTGTGGCACCGATGCTTTTACAAGTAATATTGGTACGCTGGTGTCTAATACCACTACAGGTGCTATCAATACGATCTCTTTAACAGCGCCGGCATACCAGCATATTACATCTGCCATTACGTTCCGCGTTTATGCCTGGGGAGCCAGCAGCGCTGCCGGTTCTTTTAGTGTAAACGATTTTGATTTTACGGGTGCCGCCGCTGTATTGCCCGTTACACTGTCATACTTTACTGGTGTTGCACAAAATACATTTCATGTACTGTCGTGGAAAACAGAAACAGTAGTTGAGCCCGGCGCTGTTTTTAATGTGGAACGTAGTGCAAACGGACAACAGTTTATAAGTGTGTACCGTATTGCGGCTACTGCACAACGTTGCCAGTATCCATTTGAATATATTGACGATGCCCCTTTGCCAGGCGCCAATTATTACCGGCTGCAAACGACTGAAAGCAACGGCAGCATGAGCTATGGCCATGTGATATTGTTAAAACAGCCAGTTACCCGTTTTGAGATCACCTGCATACTGCCTTCGGTGGTTAGTGCTACTGCCACTGTATATATCAGCAGTACCCAAAAAACAGGGCTTACTATTACAGTCTCTGATCTTTCAGGAAGGCTGGTACTGCAACAGTATTGTTATATAGCTATGGGTAACCAACCTGTTGCAATAAATGTTTCGGGGTTGGCTGCAGGGATATACCAGTTAAGCGGTTATACCGCCGATGGTCAGTATGCCACCCGCCGTTTTATTAAACAATGATTCATTAGAATAATACAGTGGCATGCTGATTTTCTAAATGCCACTGTAATCATTAGCTGCAGGCCTTGCCTGCCCTGCTGCCCTTTGTTACTGCAAGTGTACCCTTTTGCTAACACTTAATTTGTAGTGATGAAAACAATTATGCCCGTACCTGGAATTTTTTTTCCTGCACATACCCTTAAGACCATTGTAACAACCGTACTTTTTCTTTTATTCAGATATGTAATTACCGCACAAATACTTTGGCAGGCACCCGCCGGGCAGGCCTGGCTCGCCGTGGGTAACTGGACGGGCAGTGTTATTCCTGCCCCAACAGAGATTGCACAATTTGGCACAGCACCCACCGGCGGTGTAACCGGTGTGGGTATCAATATGAACAACCCTACCAATAACGGGCCGGGTAACCAGGCAGTGGGGGCCATTGAGATCACTCAAAACAGAGTTGCTAATTTAAAAATAGGCAACAGTTCTACGTCTATGCCGGGAACGCTTACCCTAAACGGTACAGTGGTAAATGCTGTGGCCAATGTGATATTGCGTAATAATGCAGGCAGTTTGTTATTGCTGGATACCGTACAGGCTTTAGGAAATACAACCATGTTTGTACAATTGAATAATACCACCGATAATAAAATTTGCATTGATAATACCGGCGGCATTACCATCAACGCAGCACTGCAGGGAGCAGGAAGAAACCTTACACTGCAAGGAGCGGGTGCCGGGGTATTGCAATTGAATGCAGCCTGCTCCTATACAGGGCTCACTACTGTTTGGAGCAATACCCTGCAACTGCACCACAATGGCGGCGGTACCCTGCCGGCTGGTAATGATGTAGTGGTGAATGGCGGTGTACTGCAAATAAGTACCCATCAAACATTGCATAACCTTACCCTGGCAGCGGGGGCTGTACTTACAGTTGATGCGGGTGTGGTATTAACCATTGAGGGTACTTTATTTTATAACGGCGGCACAATTGCCGCAGCCGGAACCATTGCTTATGGTACCGGGGGTACATTGTGTTATGGTGCTGCAATGCCCCAGGTAACAACCGATACAGAATTTCCTGCAGCAGCTGGCCCCGCTGATCTGATCGTAAATAATTTCAATGGAGTTACCCTGCATGCAAACAGAATGATTACCGGAGCGCTGGTATTTAATTCCGGTAACTTTATTTTGGAGGCCAACGATCTTACAGTGAGTGCCGCAACGGGCTATACTGCTACACGCCATGTGATTACAAACAGCACCGGTAAATTGGTGATGCGGAATATTGGAACGCTGCCTGTAGTTTTTCCGATAGGAGTAAACAGTACTGCAATGAATCCGGTAATCATCAGTAATGGAAATAATACCAGCTTTGGGGCAAGAGTAGCAAGCGGATTATACCCGGTTATTTACAATGCGCTGAATGCAGTTAACAGAACCTGGGTGCTGCAGGCGGCGGCCACACCGGGTATACCGGTACAGGTTAACTTTTTGTACGCAGCCGGAGATGGGAATGCCGGATTCAATTATACCAGCACGGTAGAGCATGGCGTATATACCAGCGGATGGAATATCAATCAAACAGGGTTGCTGCAAACAGGATCTTACCAGGTTGCCACCACCGTACATTCATTTGGCGCCGGAATAGAACTTCCAATGATTGTGGGGAATTTGGGCGCAATACTGCCGGTACACCAGGCGGTTGAACTGCTGCTGCAACAACAAAACAAACAAACCAGGTTAAGCTGGACGATGGACATGCCTTTCAGTATAATACAAACTACTGTACAACGATCCACTAATGGAATTCATTTTGTTGCCATTGGACATCCGGCCAATGGAAATTTATTTTTTGAAGATACCGCAATGCTGCCCGGCACTAATTATTACCGTATTGCCATTGCAGGAACTAATGGCAATACGGTGTATAGTAATATTGTATCCATCATTCATAAGCCAGCAGCAGCTGTTCTGCGGATGTACAATTTTGTAGTGCAGGATATAGTGCATATGGATGTGGTTGCCAAACAAAAAATGCAACTTGTAATTACAGTAACAGATATGGCCGGAAGAAGGGCATTGCAAAAGAACTGCGGCGTAATTGCGGGTGTTAATGCTGTTACTATGAATTGTGCAGCGCTTGCGGCGGGTCTGTACCGGCTAACAATTGATGCGGCAGATGGCAGTATTGCACCGGTATACTTTATGAAACAATGATTTGTGTATAGCCAATATGTCTGCAACGGGATAGCAAAATTTTTATGAGTATTTGGCATACAGGCAATGCTGTTTTTCTGTATATTTATAATCATTGCCCCCGTAGTATCGCCTTCCCTGGAACTGCAGTTAAAAATCATCATTCAACTTTAATGTATTGATATGAAAAGTACAACTGCCGTTATGCCAAGCCGCTTTTTTTTAGGAGTACAAAAAAGATCCCGGCACCTGTTTTTTACAATCCTGTTTTTTTATACCGGTACCAGCCGGGCACAAATTGCATGGACCAATACCGGCGCTGCCACCCAATGGTATACCGCCACCAACTGGACGCCTGCCACAACTGCCGGCGCCTGGTTGCCAAACAGTATTGCACAGTTTAATAATACCGGTACTGCTGTTACCGCAGGTATTGATATGAGCCTGGGTTCCTTATCTATTGGTGCCATACAATTAACCGGGTCCCGAACCCGAAAATTAACCATTGGTAATGCTTCCACTGTTGCAGGTAACCTGCGGCTTAACGGCACTACCGTTGGCGGTATGGCCAATGTAATATTGAACCGGCCGGGAAGTATACCCGATTACGATTTTATTTTGCAGGATAATGAAACCGGCAAAGGAAAAACCATGAATATCGTATTGGCAAATACTACAAACAATATCATACATATCAGCGGAACAGGTGGGAGGATTGTTATCAACTCGGTGATCAGTGGCAACGCAAAAAAATTAACCCTGGAAGGATCGGGCAGTGGCGGTAAATTAACACTCAATGCTGCCAATAAATATACCGGGCTTACCAATGTTTCTATACGGGCAGGGTTTTTAGTGCTGCGGCACAGTCCTGGTAATACTTTGCAACCCAACAATGATGTAAATATAGAAGATGGTTGCCTGCAGGTAATGACCAATCAAACCCTAAAGAATATAGAACTGGGTCCCTTAGGGCGTGTGGAAATAGCAGATGGGGTTACACTTACGGTAACGGGTAACTTTTTACACAGGGGCGGCGGTGTTACTATTACCGGAACAGGTAAGTTGGTGTATGCCCCGGGAGCCACTTTAACCTACGTTAACACTGGTATTATTACAACGTCAAAAGAATTTCCTGATATAAACGGGCCAACCAATCTTGTCATCCAGGCTTCCACTGCAGGTATAAGCAGCCTGGTAAGCCTGCATGCCCCACGTATCGTTGCCGGGGTGTTGAAAATAAGCAGGAGTGTTTTTTTGCTGAACGGCAATGATTTTAACGCAGCTTCAGTAAGTGCATCCGGATCATTTACGGCGTTTGGTCATGCACCCATCAGCAGCCATGTTGTTACCAACAGCACCGGTAAGCTTACCATCAATAATATTGGTGCGGCTGCAGTACGGTTTCCTGTGGGGGGAGATATTTATACTTATAATCCTTTGTCCATCAGTTCAGGTCAGGGCCTGCATTATGCAGTACGTGTGGCCAATAATATTTTACCCGCCATTGTACATCCATTGATTGCGGTAAACAGAACATGGCATATTACGCCGTCTGGCACGCCGGTGCTGTCGGTGAATTGTGCCTTTCAATATACATCAGCAGATGGCAATGCATCGTTCAGTTTTATTTCCCCGCAGGAACTGGGGCATTACAACAGCAGCTGGAATATTATCGGCAGCGGTATTCCTCCGGCATTAACAGTAACTGTTGCAGTGCCGGCACTTGCAGGCAGTACCGATAACGCATTTGTAATTGGCAATACAGGTGCGGTGCTGTAACAAAATGGATAATCATATAAAGATGGTGCTGCATTACAGTAAATATTTTGTAATGCAGCATCATTGTGGAAAATATTAATTACTGCAGGCCTGTATTTTATGCAGGGTTTTTAAGTTTTGCCGTATCTTGCCACTCAGTACTATTCCCTCCTTCCGTTCCCCTTTAAAAAGCTACAGGTTTACCTTTATTTGGTTACTTATAATTTGTAGTAATGAAAAAAAAATCCCTTTGCACAGCAACTGTTGCGTCGTTTAAAAAATCATTATTTATTGGATTACTATTGATCCTGGTTGCGCATGCAGGGTTTAGCCAGGCTACTTATGCCTGGAATCAAACCGGCACGGCTTCCTGGGCAGTTGCTGCTAATTGGACGCCCACAAGAAGTACGCCATTGGCTACAGATATATTATTGTTCAATAATGGCAGCAGCACCACGGTTACCAATGTTCCATCAGAAGCCATCGGGCAGTTACTGGTGAGTGCAAATACAACAGTAAGCTTACAGGGTAATGGTGCAAGCACTGTTTTAATAATAAATGGGTTACCCGCTGGCGACGATCTTACGGTTGCCACCGGATCGGCTTTAAACATTAATGGTGTTAACAGTACAGGAATAATTATAGGCACTGGTGCCACAGGTGTGGTTGCAGGCAATATGAGTTTTACCAATGCTGCACACGACCTGAATGTAGCAGATGCTAATGGTCTTGTATTCAACAGCCCGGCTATTTTTACACAAGGCAACGGTTGTACAGGAAATGTATTTACTGCAGCTGGTGTAGATAAAACGGTGGTCTTCAATTCCGGTTCAGTGTTTTTACAAACGGCCGGCTCAGATCCTTTTGCACTTACTGCACCACTGTCGAAAGTAGATTTTATAACAGGCAGCCTGTTTAAGTACCAGCAAAATACAGCGCCTTCATTTGATGGCCGCACCTATGCCAACCTGGAAATTAACGATGCTGCATTTAATCAAACCATCACAGGCGCGGGTTCTTTTACGGCAGATAATGTAACCATTACCGCAGGTACTCTGAATATGAATCTAACAGGTGCTACCGCGGTAAACATTAAGGGCAATATCAGCGTGGCCCCATCGGCGGTGCTTAATTTTGATCCTGCATCAGCAAGTACATCTAATCTGGTTGGCACTACTCCTCAAAGTATTACCAACAACGGCACTTTAAGTTTTGGGGCTAATGCCTCTTTTTTAATTAATAATGCAGCTGGCCTAACACTGAACAGCAATATTACTTTGCAGAACTTACTAATCTTTGCAAATGGTATTATAACCGTACCCAATCCTGCCATACTTACTCTGACTGCTACTGCATCCACCATAGGGGGGGACAATACAAGCTATGTGGATGGGAAGCTTCAAAAAATTGGATCTGCGCCATTTGTTTTTCCTGTTGGTAAAACGATCAATGGCGTGCCCAGTTTGGTGCCAATCGCCATTTCTAACCTGGTCAGTGCTTCAGCCACGGATAGTTATACTGCAGAATATAAAAGAGGCAATGCATCATTACTGGGGCCTACCGGGGGCAGTATAGTTCCGGGATCGATCAAACGTATCAGTCAGCTGGATTACTGGACGTTAGACAGAACAGTAAGCAGCATTTTTGCAACCGTCAGTGTAAAACTTAACTGGACAACAGAAAGCAGTAATAATGGCTCGCCATCATTTATCACCAATCCTGTAGATGTGGTAGCCATTCATTTTAATACCTCCACTTTGATATTTGATGAGTTTGGTCCCACTTCAATGGGGGTTGGGTCTAATACAATCGGTAACTGTGTATGGTTTTCGTGGGGTAATTTTTCAGCTAATTCCACCACTAATATATTGGCATTAGCCAGTATTAGTTTCTCTAATCCACTGCCTGTTTCTGTTAATTATTTACAGGGCATTAAACAAGGCGCGGCCAATATTTTACACTGGCAGGTTACCTGTGCAAATAATGCCAATGCAACAATGATACTGGAGCGCAGTGCAGACAATAAAATTTTTACCGGGATCAACACTGTTACGGCAACCGCCCTGCGTTGCCAGCAACCATTTGAAATTACTGATAACAGCCCCGGCCGCGGTGTTAATTATTACAGGTTAAAAACCATCAACGAAGATGGTAAAACACTGTACAGTACGGTTGTTGCATTATTGAATGCCCCATCAGGTTTTGATATGGTGAGCCTGTTGCCCAATGTGGTCAGTACCGATGCAGTATTAAACGTTACATCGGCACAAAAAACATCACTGAATGTGGTGATCACTGATATTACCGGCAGGCAGGTTCAAAAAATTACCCGCAGTTTAATCGCCGGCAGTAACCAGTTCAGTATACAGACAGCGGGATTGGCAGCGGGTACTTATCACATTACAGGAATTACTGCAGACGGCCTTACCAAAACCCTTCGTTTTGTAAAACAATAAGCTACAATTAATAAAGGTTACGATGCCGCCGGTACACCGGCGGCATCGTGTTTTCTAAAGACAAGCTGCCAATAGCGGGGCATGTACATTGCCCGTTGCTATTGTTGTGCGCAGCTTGCTGAGCTGCCCTTTTTACCTGTAATATCTTCTCCCCGCAATAGCCGGCAAGTTTACCTGATAAGCAAATGCTGGTTTAAAATCATATAAAAATGCAGGGTCACTGCAGTTTCAAAATACCTTGTGCTGGGTATAGGTGAGCCAGTGAGAAACTTTATTTTTAAAACTGTTTAAAAGTTGCTGTAAACTATTCACTATGCGAAATACCAAAATTGTACTTGTACTGTTGTTTGCCATGGCATTTGTATTTGCTGCTGCTCAAAAGAAATCTAAAGACCAATTGTTTAAAGAGCTTGGCAGTACCACCGACAGTACCAGGGCAATGGCCAATTGGCAGCTGGCAAAAATGTATTTAAGGATCAGCCTGGATTCTGCAGCACAATGGGCCAATACCGCCTTAACGATCGCACAGAAAATGGGCAACAAAAAAATAGAAGCAGAATCGTATGGTCTGCTGGGGGCTGTTCAAAAAAACCGCGGCCAATATGAAGCCGCCATTGCATATCATTTAAAAGCTTTGTCTATTAAAGAAAAAACCACTGATGATTATGGAATTAGTATTACACTCAATGATATAGGCATCGTGTATAAGAATATCCGCCGCTATAAAGAAGCGATGGAGTATTATAAACGTTCACTATTGTATGCCACCAAAGCAAAACAGCTTAAAAGTATTGCGCTGGTCACTAATAATATTGGCACTGTATTCAGCGAAACCAACCGGTACGATTCTGCCAGGTACTACCTTAATCGTGCTTTGCCGGTGGCAAAGCAATCCGGCGACAGTAATGCATTGGTAACAGTACTGAGTAATTTGGGCGAAGTGTACGCCAACGCAAAAAACTATCCTGATGCATTGATTAATTTTTATCAATGCCTGTCTATTGATAAGGTGTTTGAGGATAATTACGGCATGATTGTAGACTATTCAAATATTGGAGGCTGCCTTATTAAATTAAGGCAGTACGATAAGGCCCGGCCTTTTTTAGACAGCGCTTACAATATTGCAGATAAAGAAGGATTTGCCATGGAAAAAGCGAATGTGCTTAATTCCCTGGTTACCTATTACACGGCCAAGGGCGACCTGGAGAAGGCAGAAGAAATCTCTATTTCACAAACGGCAATAAAAGATTCCATACAAAACCTGGATATCCAAAAAAATATTTCAGAACTGTCGGCCAAATATGAAACGGCGAAAAAAGAAAAACAATTACAGGAAGAACGTTTTGAAAATACCAAAAAGCAATACTGGATCATTGGATTGCTGGGCCTGCTTGCCCTGGGTGGTTTACTGGGTTATTCTTATTATAAACGTTATACACTTGCCAATGAAAAAAGATTGCAGCTGGCTGTAATAGCACAGCAGGATATAACCACCAAAGCCATTATTGAGGCCGAGGAAAACGAAAGAAAGCGTATTGCAGGAGACCTGCACGATGGGGTAGGACAAATTATGAGTGCAGCAAAAATGAATTTATCCAGTATTGAAAGCCGGCTGAATTTTAATACTGAGCAAGACCGCCAGACATTTGAAAAAATAGTACACCTGGTGGATGAAAGTTGTAAAGAAGTAAGGGCCGTAAGTCATAATATGATGCCCAATGCATTGCTGAAAACGGGGCTGAGTAATGCAGTGAAAGATTTTATTGATAAAATAGACAGTCGTTTGCTGAAGGTAAATCTGTACAGCGAGGGATTGAACGAAAGGCTGGACAGTAACGTGGAGACCGTATTGTACAGGGTAATACAGGAGTGTGTGAATAATGTAATTAAACACAGCGGTGCCAACGAACTGGATATTTCTTTAATAAAAGATACAGATGGCATAGCTGCTACAATTGAAGATAACGGGAAGGGTTTTGTGGTAACTGAAAATGCCAGAACAGAAGGTATCGGATTAAAGAATATACGTACCCGCATTGGTTATTTAAAAGGAACGGTAGATTTTGATTCGGCACCGGGTAAAGGAACGCTGGTGGCTATACACGTGCCTTTGTAAGCATAGTGGTTGCAGGATTGGAGGGCGTAACGGGCTTGTTGTCTGTATGTCTTTTTATAAGCACATAAGAGATCACAAGCAATACCAGTAAAAGCACAATGGTAAAATATAACCAGGGCTGCTCTTTGATGGTGCGCTTTTCTTTGCGCAGTTTCTTTTTAGTCAATTGTTTTTGCAGGTCACGGTTCAGCTGTTCTACTGAAACAGACATGCTTTTTTTACTGCTGAATTGCTCCAGCCCTTCCACTGCATCATTAATGAATTCGTCATCCGCCATCATCTTTTCCAGGTCATGCTGCTCCTGTTTTGATAACTGCTGGCTGAGGTAATCCATCAGCTTTTGGTTGTCAATATCTTTATTGCTGTTGCTTAATATGTCTTTTAATTCATCACTCATTTCTGCTTGGTTGATGGTTAATGATTCACTGGGTGTATACTATGAATCATCAGCTATGAACTTTTCTCCATTAATATTTTCAAATTTCTTTTGCCGTTTTGAATATGGCTTTTTACCTGTAACAGGGAAAAGCTGGTTTGATCGGCAATTTCCTGGTAACTTTTTTTCTCAAGGTAAAACAAAGTTACACATACCTGCTGCTCTTTATTCAGCTGTGTTAAGGCTGCTGCCATATTGGTTAGCGCCTTGTCTTTTTCAATATAATTATTTTTATCGGTTATTTCGTCCGGCGTGGCCATTATTTGTTCATTGATGCCGGTGGTGTACTTGCCTTTATCTCTTAATTTCATCAGGCAATGGTTTTTAGCAACCATGTATATCCAGCTTTTAAAATAATCCACCTTATATTTATGCAGCTCGCTGATGGCTTTTAAAAATACCTGCTGTACGCTGTCTTTGGCTTCTTCTTCATTTTTTAAATACTTCATACATACACCCAGCAACAGCATGGTATAGCGTTGCAGCAGTATGCCCAGCCATTCATTATCATGGTCGGCATAAAAGCGTTGCAGCAGTTCGCTATCTTCTATATGGTGGTATTTGCCTGGATTCAAAACCTGCAGTAAGTTTTTCATTTATTAAGATGTAAACATACTTGAAATTCCATAATTTAGGATACCGTAATATTTATTTTATGAGTTATGCTGTTTGTGCCGTTCCTGTGGCACCTGTACGTAAAGAACCGGAACACACTGCCGAAATGATCAGCCAGTTATTATTTGGCGAATGCTGTATTGCTGATGAAGCAGCGACAGGCTGGGTACATATAACCTGCAAGGCAGATGGGTATGCGGGTTGGTGCCAGCAGGTGCACCTGCAGCCGGTGGATGATACGGTATACCATGACGATGAACCTGCACTTGCGGCAGACTGGATCAATGAACTGGATTACAACGGGCAGATAATGATGGTGCCATTGGGAAGTTCTTTACCGGCGATGCATAACCGCAAAATGGTATGGAACAATACGGTGGTAAGTTTTGAAGGCGAATTATGGAAGCCTGCTAAAGCCAAAAGAGATGCGGCCACCATTAAAGTGATTGCATTTAATTTTATCAATACAGCGTATTTATGGGGTGGCCGTTCAGTTTTTGGAGCAGACTGCAGCGGCTTTGTACAGGTGGTATTTAAGTTTTTGAATTATCCTTTGCTGCGGGATGCCCAACAGCAGGCTTCACAGGGTGAGCTGGTAAGTTTTTTACAGGAAGCCCGTTGCGGCGACCTGGCTTTTTTTGATAATGCCGAAGGGAAGATTATTCACGTGGGTATTTTGCTGAACGATCATGAGATCATTCATGCATCGGGTATGGTACGCATTGATAAAATAGACAACCAGGGCATAGTACATGCCAGTACGGGAGAAAGAACGCAGCAATTGCGTATCATAAAACGGTATTTTTAATCAGGATTCCCTGCTGTTACCGGGCTGTTTCAGCAGGGTTTCTTTAGCATTGCCTGCGGAACTGTCTTTTTTAGGTTTATCAAAAAAGATCATCTTGACAGAAATGACGATCATTACAATGGCAAAGATCTTCTTTACTGCTTCCTGCGAAATATTCATGGCGATCTTGCTGCCAAAATAGCCGCCCACTATAAAACCCAGTGACAGGTAACCCACAACTTTCAAATCGATATGCCCCTGTTTATAATATTGCAATACGCCTAAAATACCTACCGGCAGTAATAATACACCCAGCGAAGTACCCTGTGCCTCTTTTTGTGTAAAGCCAATCAGCAATACCAGGGCCGGAACAATGATGATGCCTCCGCCCACACCAATCAGTCCGCTTAACAACCCCGCAGCAATTCCTATCACCACAATGAGAAGAATCATTTGTGCATCCATATTCTTTTTTTTAGTGATCACCTGGGATATTTTTCTTTATAATAATCGATGGCTTCGTTGATGATCTTGTAAGCGGCATCCTTGTGCTGAAACTCATCAATTTCCACCACTTTATTTTCGAGTACTTTATAATTTTCAAAATAATTTTTCAATACTGCAATAAAATGTTTGGGCAATTCATCCACATCGGTGATGTGGTTCATGGCCGGATCCTGGGAAGCGATGGCGATGATCTTATCATCTTTTTCGCCATGGTCAATCATCTGCATATTGCCTATTACAGTAGCTTCTACCAGGCACATGGGTTGAATGCTTTCGCTGCAGATCACCAGTATATCCAGTGGATCACCATCGTGCCCCAGTGTTTGTGGAATAAATCCATAATTCACCGGATAATGAAAAGACGAATAGATGATACGGTCCAATACCAACAGGCCGGTAGCCTTATCGATTTCATATTTTGTTTTGCTGCCCTGCGATATTTCTATCAGGCCATTTACTTTGTAAGGGGCTTGTTCTCCGTAATGGGCGCCATGCCAGGGGTGAAGTACGTACATATAGAATGTTTTAAGTTGTAAGTATTAAGTTATAAGTAATGGGTTATAAGTTTTAGTTTATGGATTTTGAGTGATGAGTTTAAAGCCCAGCCATGCTGCTGCAATGCCCAGTACAATACTCAGTGTAATATACAATAAAGCCATGCCATATTTCCCATTTTGCAGCAGGGCCACATTTTCGGCCGAAAAAGAAGAGAAAGTGGTAAACCCACCGCATATGCCGGTAGCTAAAAAAACTTTCCAGTTGTTTAAAAAATAGTCGTCTTTTAAACTGAATGCCAGCACCATGCCTATGATACAACTGCCAATGATATTTACCAAAAAAGTACCTAATGGAAAATGCTTTACTGTTACAGAAAGATACAGGGCATACCGCAGCATCGATCCCAATGCGCCACCCAGGCCTACCAACAAAAAATTTTTGATCATGCGGTGTAGTGCTTACTTGTTTCCTTCAAATGTATATTTAAAATCTACCAGCCACTTCCCATCTGCCCAGGTAAGTTTTAATTTGGTGCGCTGGTCTTTTTTGTAACTGTTACTGTAGTCTACAATGTGTACCGTATCACCCTCGTTCTTAATTTCATGTATGTAAATTTCTGCGGCTTTGTATTTATCCAGTTCTGCTTTATCTTTTGGCTGACGCTTAAATGTTTCAAAATATTGTTTGTTTACATCATTCAGCAACAGGTATTTTTCAGCGGTTTTAAAATCATTGTCCAGGGCAGCCCGTATAAACGCAGTGGCTACATCGGTATCTGTAACAGGATTTGCGGTGTTGCCGCCGCCACAGGAAAATAAAATCATTGTGATAGCAAATGCGGCCAGTACTCTTTTAATCATAGTTAAAGTTAAACATCTTTGGCATAAGGCAAAAAAAAAGCATCCGGCCACAGGCGGATGCTTTTTTTAACAGTATGTTATTTTAGTGTTTTTGCAGTTTCTTCATTTCTTCCACTGCATCTTTCATCTTATTGATCAATGAGTCGCCGGCGGGACCTTTCATTTTCTCCATCGCATCTTTTACCTGGCCGGAGATGGAATCCATATTTACATTTTTCAACTCTTCTTTTACTTTATTCATTAAAGAGTCGGCATTCATATTTTTCATGGCATCTTCCATCTTGGCTTTGTCTTCGCCGCTGAAGCCCGATTTCATGAACGATACTTTCCATACGCCATCTTCTTTCACCAGCTCAAAATTGTGCGATTCAGTTTTGCCATTATCGGTAATTTCAGCGGTTACGGTAGCATTATCCCCGGTGATCTTTTCGTCTTTTAATGTGTAGCTTACATTTTTTACCTTGTCTTTAAATTCGGAGGTCATTTTTTCTTTAGCTTTTTTTACTGCATCAGGATCCAGTGCATTCATGAATTTTTCGCCCATTTCTATCATGCTCACATCAGATTTGGTGATGTATTTTTTCATTTCATCCAGGTTGCCGTTTTTCATGGCAGTAAACAGGCCATCAACAGCCGATTTGGGAGAGCTGCCCGGGTTACAGGCTGTAAATACCAGTGCAATCGAAAGGAAAAGGAGTATCTTTTTCATAATTTTTTTTTGCTAAGATATAATTTATTTTCTCCGTTTTACATTCTGCAGTAAGGTTTATTGTTTTTTTCGCCAGCAGGCACCGGTAAAAAAAATGAGGCTGCTTTTCAGCAGCCCCAAAGTGTATATTCAGAGTTAGTACCGTACCGGCTTACACCGGTCTTTTATTTTCTGTTTCATCTTTGCCATCAGCCTTGTTGTAAGCTTTGATGATGGATTTTACCAGGCGGTGTCTTACCACATCCTCTTCATCCAGTTCAATATGAGCAATACCATCAATATTCTTAAGGATGCGGGTGGCTTTGAACAAACCGCTCTGCTGATTTTTGGGCAGGTCAATTTGGGTAGGGTCGCCGGTGATGATGGCTTTTGCATTTGGGCCAATACGTGTTAAAAACATTTTTATCTGCAGGTCGTTGGTGTTTTGTGCCTCATCTAAAATAATAAAGGCATTGTCGAGTGTACGGCCTCTCATATAGGCCAGCGGTGCAATTTCAATGGTTCGGGTGGTCATATAATACCCCAGCTTATCTGCAGGTATCATGTCGTCCAGCGCATCATAGAGCGGACGTAAGTAGGGGTCGATCTTTTCTTTCAGATCGCCGGGCAAAAATCCCAGGCTTTCGCCGGCTTCTACTGCAGGACGGGTTAAGATGATTTTTTTAACCGTTTTATTTTTTAATGCACGTACTGCTAATGCTACTGCGGTGTATGTTTTGCCGGTACCAGCAGGGCCAATGGCAAACAAAATATCATTCCTGTCGCAGGCTTCCACCATTTTTTTCTGGTTGGCAGTGCGGGCTCTAACAGTTTTTCCATTGGGGCCAAACACCAATACGTCATTGGGATTGCGGTCCATGAAATTATCCACCACACGTTCATCATCACCACCCAGTATTTGTTCAAAATAATTGGGGCTCATGTGACCGTTGCGCTCCAGGTATTGTAAAATGAGTTCTATCTTTTCCCTGGCACCTTCAATTTGTTCGGGGGCGCCGCTTAATTTGATTTGTGTGCCGCGGCTCAGAATTTTTAATAAGGGGAACTTCTTTTTTAAGATATCTAACTTACCGTTGTTAACTCCAAAAAACTCAATAGGGTTTACGGTTTCAAGATTGATAATCGTTTCTGTCAAAGGTTTTCAGTTTTATGCACTGTTTCTGTTGCGGTGTAACACCCGGCTAACATAGCAGCACTTAGGTTACAATTAATAATGTTTGGTACTTCTAAAACTTCTATTTCAAATGTAACGAATTGTAGTTGATACTTTACAAATTAACTTATCAACAGGATGTTAATTAATAGAAAAGGAATATCGTCCGCTGCGTTCCTTTTTTCAATTCAATACATCATGCCATTCTATCAAAAGCATGTAGCTGTTGTATATTGCTGCATCATACTAACGGGCTTTGTTATTTTATTTTTTTGACTGCCAGGTACAATGCATACTCAATCTGTATATCCTGGTATGGGGTTAATTTTAGACTTACTATTACTGCAGCAAAAGGCAGGAATTTTTTCCTCAGCCTGCATCGGCTTTAAAGGTTTTGATGAACCATTGTCCATTTTCTTTTACCAGTTCAAATGAAATAACCGAAGTAAAGTTGCCTTCATTGTTGGTGGCAATGATGCTGGCTGTTGTTTCAGTACTTCCTTTATCAATGATGTTATAAATGCGGTTCTTCCCTTTGCTGAGCAGTGCTTGTTTTTGGCTTTCGGATAAGGTGTTTGAGTACTTTTTTATTTCTTCAAGCGCACTCCTGTTTTCGGCATTTTGCTGCAGCAGCGAATTGGCTTTTTCAAAATCAAAACTGTCAATTGCTTTAAGATAGGTACTTACAATATCCTTTGGTTCCTGGCCTGCATTACATCCGGCTAATGCCATCAGTATTGTCAATATTGAAAAAAAATATTTCATAACTGTTTTATTTATCTTTTGAGTGTTATAAAACCAATACAAGTTTAGCGAATCTGTTTTTTAACTGCTATGGTCCGCTGCTGTTGCAGGTGGGTTAATACTTACAAGCCTGGTAAGTTTAAAACCTGGCTACCAGTTTAAAATTCACCAGCCTTGGTGTAAGGCGGTTGGGGATGCTGTACACATTATTGGCAAAATCTTTTATCAACTGGTAACTGATGGTATTAGGCCGGTCGATCAAATTAAATACCTCAAAGCTGGCCCATATGTTTTGAAAATCTTTAAAGGGGCTGTGGCTGCGGCGTTCGCTTTTTTCGCTGAGCAGTTGTGCACTAAAGCCGATATCGATGCGGATATAGGGATCGATGATGAGTGCATTGCGGTATTTTACGCTGTTGGGAATATTATAACTCATGTTACTGCCGTACAGCATGTTCAGGTGTACTTTAAAATTTTTATTGGTGGGCAGGTAATCTTCCAGGAATAAACCAACAGTGATCAAACGGTCGGTGGGGCGCCGAACCCAACCTACTTCATTACGGATGCTGTCTGTTGGAACCTGGTCGGTACTTTTAGCATTGATGATTTCGCCCGCTGCATTTTTGTACTGGTAATAAAAATCATTGTTCAGGTTTTCTTTGGTACGCATCAGTCCAATGCTGAGCCAGCTTTCGGCATCTTTTACCAGTTCACCAAATAACCTTGCCTCAATGCCTGCAGCATATGCCCTTGCGTTATTGTTGCCTGCATAACGGATCTTTACATTGTCGGCATCATACACATCTGCATCGCTGATGCTTTTATAATAGGCCTCTGTGGTTAGGCGAAAGGGTCGGGCATCCAGTCCTTTAAAATTATAATCTACACCAGCTACCAACTGGTAACTTTTTTGAGCTTTAACAGCTGTGTTCAGCGTGCCATCATATTTCCTCAATTCGCGGTAAAAAGGCGGTTGTTGGTAGGCACCGGCTGCCAGTTTAAGCACCACATCTTTTTGCCATTGCGGTTTCCAGTTCAGCTGCATACGCGGGCTGACTAAAAATTCTTTATTGAGCGAATTATAATTGTAGCGGATGCCCGCCTGCAGCGTGATGTCTTTGCCGGTATTACCCAGGCGGATATTGTCCTGTACATAGCCGCTGAACTTTTGTATAGACAGATCTGCCGTTGATTTCAGTACTTTAAATAAATTTAAATTAGCGGGTTGATGCGGTAAAGAGTAGCCGGCACTGTCCTGGTATTCCCATTCATTTAACCGGTCATTAATATTGGTTTGTTCAATACTGTTACCAAATTGTATAAAATGCCGGCCTTTATCAATACTGCCTTTCAGGCTGGCATTATACACTGTAATGTCTAAAGTGTTGCGGGCGTAATTTTGATAATATCCGGCACCCAGCGGGTTAATGATCTGGCCAAAACTGCTGCTGCTTTTATCAAAGTCCCTGTCGCCAAATAAGTAGGCGCCGGCTATATCAAAATTTTCGTTCTCTTTATTTTGAAAGCGGCTAAGCATCCACTTTAGTTTTAATTTTTTTGAGGGATTGTACAGCAGGCTGAAGCCGGCCATATTGGTTTTGTAACCGTCCTGTTCGCGGCCCTCAAATGCAATGTCAAGCCCTAAATTAGCAGTAAATAAGGGCGAGAATACCGAGGATGTTTTTTGTGCCGAAGTGGGAAAGAAGGTAAACCTGGTTTGAGATAAGGTACCCAGGAATTCCAGTTGTAGTCTTTCATTCACTTTGTACGTGATGAAAGTTTGTAAGTCGGAAGAAGACGGGATATAAGAGCCAACAGTTTCCTGGCTGCTGAGCAAATTGCGGTTGCTTTTGTTGCGTGCCCCCAACAGGTAAGTGATATGCCCTTTTTTTGAAGCGCCTTCAATGTGCAGTCCCTGCTCTAATAAACTTACATAGGCCGAGCCGCCCGGGGCTTTAGGTTTTTTGTACTGGATGTCCAGCACGCTGCTCATCTTATCGCCGTACTTTGCCTGGAATCCACCATTGTAAAAATTTACATTCTTCGCCAGTTCGGGATTAATAAAGCTTAGGCCTTCCTGTTGGCCGCTGCTTACCAGGTAAGGACGAAAAATTTCAAAATCATTTACATACACCAGGTTCTCATCATAATTTCCGCCCCGTACACTGTATTGCGAGGTAAGTTCATTATTGCTGCCCACCAGTATTTTTATCAGCCCTTCCACACCACCAATGGTACTGGGAAGCGACAGTGCATTTTTTGGATTGATCTTGGTAAGGCCGGTTTCTTTACGCTGGTTATCGTCGGTAACGGTAATGGCTTCCAATGTGGTGCCCCCTTTTTCCATTTTAATAACGGCAAGTTCTTCCTCGCCTTCACTCAGATAAAAATTCTTTTGAAGGCTTTTGTAGCCCGAATAGGTAAACACCAGTGCAAATGCTTTGTCGGCCGGTACTTTAATTTTAAACAAGCCGCTGTCGTTGCTGATAATACCGGTAGTTTTACCCAGGATGCTGACAGATACTTTCGGCAGGGGATTTTCATTGTCATCCATTATTTTACCTGAAACAAAGGCCGCTTTTTTTTGTGCTGCGGCCTGAAGCGTTAGCAGGGTGAGCAATAAACCAGTCAACATTCTCATGCTATGAAGGTAAATATTTTATAGGTTTTATAATAATGATTATTTTACACTTTAAATTACTGATAGTGAAAACAAAAAATCTGTTGTTGGCTGTTGCCCTGTTGTCATTGTACGCTTGTAATAATGCGGCAGATAAAAATGAAAAGGGTGTAAAAGTAAGCGTGGTAACGGCCGAAAAAAATGAGTACAGCGGGTTGGTTACTGATCTGGCATCATCGGCCGATATGAAACAACTGCTTTGCCAGGCATGGGAACATACAGATGACCTGGATGCATTGAAGGATATGACAGACGACTCCAGGATTGAAATTCCCTTCCGCAGTTTTTATTTTTTTGCCGATGGATCTTTTGTTAAAAATCCACGCAATGCGCTGGACTATGGCCTGTGGGCCTACGATGCTGCTGCTAAAACCATTACGCTGAATAGTGTACTGGAAAAGGGAAAGGATGTGTATAAGATCGCTGCACTGGCCCCTGATGAGCTGAAACTGGTGAACAAAAGTGTAAGCAGCAATACGGTGTTAACATTTACCGGTTTGGGTAAAAGTTTTAATAAGCCCGAGGATGATCCGTATCATATCAGCAATAACCAATGGCGGCTTACTCCATCGCAAAAAGAAAGCGATGCTCAATTGCAGCAGCGCTTAAAAGAGAACCTGCATTTTTTTGTATTGTTTTACCGTAATGCCATTGCCAAAGATGCCAAAACGGCTTCTACCTGGGGACTGCCGGCCTGCTTAAAATTTTATGGTGGCGGTATTTATATTACCAAGGCAGCAGAACTGAATGACAACTGGATAAAATGTTTTTACAATAAGGAACAGGCAATGAAAGCCTATGCTGTTATGGACAAGGTGATGGAAAAGAAATACAGCTGGCCCAAAGGCGAAACCAATTGGCTGAAGCAAAACCTTGCTGTTTTAGAGCAAATGGAAAAGAATGTGACGGAATATAAATAAGCTTACAGGGCTTTTAATGCCGCGATCATGGCAATGGGATCGGGGGCTTTAAAAACAGTACTGCCTGCAACCAGCACATCGGCACCGGCTTTTAAAATGGCACCCGCATTTTCCAGCGTAACACCGCCATCAATCTCAATTTTTACCTGCAGCCCGCGTTCGCTGATCATGTGGCGTAATTGTTTTATTTTGGTAAGTGTGTGCGGAATAAATGATTGTCCTCCAAAGCCAGGGTTCACGCTCATGATACATACCATATCAATATCTGCCAGCACATCCTGCAGGCTTTCTACGGGTGTATGAGGGTTTAAAGCCACGCCAGCCTGCATGCCCAGGTTTTTTATCTGCTGAATATTGCGGTGTAAATGTGTACAGGCCTCCAGGTGTACGGTTAAAATATCGGCCCCTGCTTTTTTAAAAGCTTCGGCATAATTACCGGGTTCTTCTATCATTAAATGTACATCACAGGTTTTGGTGGTGGCTTTTCTGAATACGTCTATCAGCATGGGCCCAAAACTGATATTGGGAACAAAACGGCCATCCATTACATCCAGGTGATACCAATCTGCCTGGCTTTTATTCAGCATAGTACATTCTGCCTGCAGGTTAAAAAAATCGGCGGCTAATAATGATGGAGCAATGATGGGCATTGTATATTGTTAATTGGTTAATTTATTAATTGTTCATTGTTGAATGAGTATTTGTAAAGTTAACAAAACTATTAGCTATGAATCATTCACTACTTCACCCCAAGTTTTCCTAACGCATCTTTGGCTTCTAAATAATCGGCATTGTATAATAAGGCGGTTTTATAACTGTCAATGGCGTCGTTGTTTTTGTTCAATTTTTCGTAACACCTGCCCAACCAGTAATAGCCTTCGTCAAATTTATTTTGCAGGGTAACTGCTTTGGTCAATGTTTTAACCGCTTCATTATATTTCCCAAGGTCGTACAGTACGATGGCTTTTTCGCGGTAAGCAAACATGTAGGTGTAATCCATGGCCAGGCAATTATCAAAATATACCATGGCCTGCTTTGAATCACCGGTGGTGGCATAATATAAACCTTTTATCAGCAGGCCTTCTTTTGCAGCCCTTGCTTTACTGGCTTCAATCAGGGCATCACCCATTTCCAGGGCTTTAGGATTTTTTGTTTTTGCATATAACCACCCAACAGACATTACATATTGCGGATCGGGAAAAATTTCAATGGCTTTTTCATAAGCTTTTATGGCATTGGCTGTATCATCCTGCAATGCATACAATTCAGCTTTCTTATCCCAGAATGCCGGATCGGCCGAATCTTTTGCAAGGGCTTTATTGGTTTCGGCCAGGGCCATTTCCAGGCTGCCATTATCCTGGTAATATTGAATCAGGTTTTCTTTCAGCAGGGCCGAATCGGGATATTGGGCAATAGCCTCTTTCATTTCTTTTTCCTGTGCAGGGGTATCCTGTTTTTCCTGTTGGGTAACGGGTTGTTCTGTGCTGTTATTATTGCAGGCGCAAAACAGCAGTGCCATTAAAAGCGAACCGGTAATTTGTTTCATAACTTAAATGATGCTGCAAAATTAAGTGCTTCAGCATTAAACGGCTTACAAATTTCTGACAAATTCATTATGGTGGTTTCTTATCTTTGGTGCCAACAAATTTAAAATGATGAAGAAAATACTGCCTGCCGGTTCGCTTGTATGGGTTTTAACCTTGGTGATGATCAATTGCAAAGCCCAAACCGCGGCCAATGATACGGTACATTTTTCCGGCGAAAAACATTTTGCCAATGTACAGCAACTCACTTTTGGCGGCGACAATGCCGAAGCTTATTTCAGTTTCGACGGCAAATGGATCATCTTTCAGCGTACCAATCCTAAAGAAGGTATTATGTGCGATGAGATGTTTATTGGTAAAGTACCTGGCCCCGGCCAACAATTTGAATATAAAAAAGTAAGCACAGGAAAGGGAAGAACCACCTGCGGTGCATTTTTAAAAGACGGTAAACATATCGTGTATGCCTCCACGCATTTAGGCGCCGATACCTGCCCGCCCGTGCCAGACAGAAAGAAATACGGTAACAAATACATCTGGCCCTTGTACGACAGTTATGATATTTTTATGGCCGATCTGAATGGAAAGATCGTAAAACAGCTGACCAAAAGCAAAGGCTATGATGCGGAAGCCACCATTTCTCCCGACGGAAAAAAAATGTTGTATACCAGCGATAAGGACGGCGATATTGATCTCTACATCATGGATCTGAAAACCGGCAAAGAAAAACGTATTACTAATACGCTGGGGTATGATGGCGGCGCATGGTTCAGCCCTAATGGCAAAAAGATCATCTGGCGTGCCAGCCGCCCAAAAACAGCGGCAGAAGTAAAGGAATACAAAGACCTGCTTGCAGAAAATTTAGTGGCACCCACCAATATGGAAGTATTTACAGCAGATGTAAACGGCCATAACGTAAAACAGGTTACATCATTTGGAAATGCCAACTGGGCACCTGCATATATGCCCGACAGTAAGCGCATAATTTTTGCCAGTAACCACCAAAGTAAAAGAGGATTTCCTTTTAACCTGTTTACAATTAATGAAGATGGATCGGGGCTGCAGAAAATATCTGAAGAAAAATCATTTGATGCCTTTCCCATGTTCAGTCCAAACGGAAAAAAAATAATTTTCTGCAGTAACCGTAACAACGGTGGTACAAGAGATACCAATATTTTTATTGCAGACTGGGTGGAGTAAAAGATTCTAAAAGATTAAAAAAACAAAAAGGCTACAGCGTAAACGGCTGCAGCCTTTTTTTATAACATAAACCTTTCAAACCTTCCACCCTTACCTCACTTCCAAAACCTCGCCCGCTTTCAATGCATGTATTTGTAATCCCTCAATATCACTGGTTAGTTCCGCAAGCGTTTCGGGGCTTCCGGTAAGTTGGGGAAATGTACCATAGTGGAATGGTATCATTTGTTTTACATTCAGTAAGCGGATGGCATGTGAAGCTTCCAGTGGCCCCATAGTATACCGGTCGCCGATGGGCAATACCGCTATCGTGGGTTTATATATTTCTGCAATCAGCTTCATGTCTCCAAAAACACCCGTGTCGCCGGCAAAATAAATCCGGGTACCGTCTGACAGGTGCAATATAAATCCCACACTATGGTGGGGATACCCGGCCCTGGTTTCAGTGATATTGATATGCGAAACATGAAAGCCGTTTACCATCGTAACTTTTACACCCATAAGTTCAATTGTACCACCAATGTTCATGGGTTCAATGGCGCTCAATGGGCAATTGTTTTCTATCAGGTACCATCGTACCATGCTGTTGGCAATTATTTTGGTAGTACCGTTTTTTACATGGTCTAATATTTCAAGATCAAAATGATCGTCGTGGCCATGTGTAACCAGGAACAGGTTGATGTTATCAAATTTTTTATAAGCTTCAGGAATAAAAGGATTGCCCGTAAGCCATGGATCAACAATGATCACTTTGTTTTCGGGTGTGGTAATTTTAAATGTGGCATGACCCAGCAGTTGAATTTTTGTAGAGGACATACAGTGTGATGATTTTATTATGTAAAAGAAATGGTCGTAATGTACTCACTAAAGAGAAATGGTTCCAGAACTTGAAAGGGTTCCAAAAATCCTAAGTTGCAAACCTCTTCAACCTCTTAAACCTTTTAAACTTCTTCAACCTTTCCAACCTCCCAAACTTCTTCGCCCTGCCTTCACCGTTTCCCCAATTCAATCACTTCGCAGTCCCTCATGTTTTTTCCATCAATCACAAAGCGTATCAGGGTACGTACTTTATGCCAGCCAGCCTTTCCTGCGGCTCCGGGATTCATGTGCAGGCATTGCAGCTTGTCATCAAACATTATTTTTAAAATATGACTGTGACCGCTGATGAATAATTGTGGCTGATGACGCAACAGCTCTTTTTTTGTTTCAGGATTGTACCTGGGCGGATACCCACCAATATGCCGCATCATTACCTTCACTTCCTCGCACATAAAAACCAATTGTTCGGGAAATTCGGCCCTGAGGGCATGGCTATCAATGTTGCCATAAACTCCCTTCAGTATCATTTTCTCCTGTAACCGGCTTGCTACCGTTTCTCCAAAATCGCCCGCATGCCATATTTCATTGCAATTTTTAAAGTGCTCAAAAATACTGTCATCTAAAAAGTCATGCGTATCGGATAATAAACCTACTCTGGTCAAAACTAATTGATTATAAAATAGTTATGGAATATATGAGATTCCAAAGTAAATCAATAATTTGAAAAAATGCCACTTCATTTTCCAAATGATGGCAAAACCGCAAAAAAAACAGTAAAATTACTATTTGGTTTACACAATTTATTTTCGTTTGTACGTTATAGTAATCAGTAATCCCATCCCAATGAAAAAAAGTCTACATGTATTTGTTTTTCTGTTCATATGTTTTACAGGAATTCACTTTAGCTCCTTTTCGCAAAACTGTACCGTAAACGCCGGAGTGGACAGGGTTTTATGTCCCGGCAGCCCGGTGATCGTTTCGGGCAATATTGGCGGTAACTTCATTCCTAATACTATTGTTTGGACCCAAGTCAGCGGACCCAATACAGCCACCATTACAAGCAGCACATCTATCAGTCCTACTGTCAGTAATCTGGTTACAGGGGTATATGTTTTTCAAATAAAAGCTACCTGCCAGATAGGTGGTGATGCCATAGATCAGTGTACCTATACGGTAAAAGCAGGCGCCACTCCGGTAGCACCTTCGCTGATTTTTGTAGGTTGTTATACCCCCGGCACGCCAATCAGTTTAACAGGTACTGCTCCCGCAGGTCATACACTTACCTGGCATTTTGAAAGCAATTCGGCACCGTCAACAGGAACGTTTAACGGTACTTCTCAAACAACTTTTACAGGTAACAATCCAACAATCGCATTTAGTGCACCTTCATTTGACTGGTGTAATAACGGGTTTTCAGGTTCCCAGGCCATCATTAGTGTTACATCAACCAATACCGCGTCCTTGTGTTCAGAAACAAGAACATTTAGTATATACCTCACCTATAATCCCGGGCCGGTAACTGCATCCGCCAGTGCGGCAGTGTTATGCGGCCCTTCAAGCCCGGTAAGTTTAACCGGCAGTTGCCAGGGCAGTGGCAGTGGAATATGGACAGTGGTATCCGCCCCTGTAAGTGCCCCACCAGTTACATTCACCCCTAACAACACCACTGCTACAGTAAAGCCGGGCAACCTGCGGGCAGGGAATTATATTTTCAGGTGGACGGTAACCGGCGGCGCCTGCAGTACAGGATCTGCCGACGTAGCCCTTTCGGTAAGCTCTTCCGTAACCGGTAGTGTTACCATGCCGGATATAACTGGAAAAAAATACTGCCCGGGAACATTCCCAACCGCCTTTGCATTGATAGGTAATGTACCTGCGCCAGGAGAAAATTGTGAATGGACGCAGATAAGTGGCGGGGCTGCCACCATTTTAAATGCCAGCAGTCCGCATGCACAGGCCACCGGCCTTACTGAAGGCGGGGCACCTTATGTTTTCAGGTATACCATATCCAGTGCCAGCGGTCCCTGTGCTCTTTCAGATACATTATTAGTTGGAGTGTCTAAATCATTCAGTTTTGGTTCTACAGGGCTAAGCACCTGTTTATACGCTAGTGAATCATCTACGGGATTGGGCATAGGTGTAATACCATTTAAGCAAGCAGACTCCATTCCGGTATCTATCATATATGAATCGGGGCCAGCTAATAATATGCAAATTACTTTTTCTGCAAGGATGGTATATACCAACGGAAATTCAACCGGGGTGGGTTACTATTCTCCTTATTACAGCATTACAAAAGGAGGTACCGCAGTTCATACTTTCTATGGCAATACTTTATGGCCCAACTTTAATCAGCAGAATGCAGATATAGGTTTTACTTTTACCACTTTAAACAATATAGCAGCCTGCAGCAATCAAATACCCGGTGTCTATAAATTCAGGGCGGCATATAAAGACCAGTGCGGCACTTCTATTTCTGAGCCTTTTACCGTAACTGTAAACCAGGTAGCTACTTTTAATGCGGGTAGTGATCAAATGCTGCCCTGTGGTAATACGGTTACCACCCTGGCAGGCAATACCGTTAAATGTGCGGTAACTCCATTTTGGAGCACCATAAAAAAACCAGCAGCAGCTCCCGATCCGATTGATGCTACCAATATGTACAATGCCAATGCACCATTAAATACCTTACAAAACGGATCGTATATATTTTTATGGCATTCCAATTCAGTTTCTGATCTGTGTAATTTGAACAACGACTCTGTTAGGGTAACCGTTGCTGTAACACCTCCGGCAGTACCGGTTATTACCGGTGGGGGTGGTATCTGTTCAAATTTACCAGTTACTGTTTCCGGCGCATTGAATGATGATGCCGCCCGCGGAACATGGACGGTTAGCAGTAACCCCATCGGGGGTACGTATACCATTTCGCCTTCGGTTAATTCACCGGTTATCACATTTACACCCACCACACCCAATACAATTTATACTCTTACCTGGACTGTTCAAAATGGTTGCGGCAGTGCATTTGCCAGTACAACAGTTACATCGGGCAGCACCACGGCTGTAATACCCAATATCACCAATGCCGATGATTGCAGTGCTTACACTTTTGGTACTTTAACTGCTTCCCCGGCCGGCGGTGTATGGACGAGCAGTAACCCGTACTATACATTAACATCACCAGGAAGTACCAGCACCACTGTATCTCCCTCCACATTTAATTACTGGTGGAATGGGCCGGTAACTTTTTACTATACCGTGCCAAGTGGTTGCGGCACACTAAAAGACTCCGTGTCTTTTTCAACGGATAATTATCCATCGCTGGTTGCAAACAGTTTTTGTAATAATACCAGTTTCCCCGCTACGCAAACCATCTCATTAAAAGATCTTCAACCCTATGGTAAGTATGAGATTTATGCTGTTACAGGGCCCGGTACAGCAACAATAACACCCGCTACTTTTATACCTACCAGCGGTACTTATAACCTGTCTGTAACGGTAAGTCAATCCGGGCAATATTCGTTTGGGTTGAGAAAAAGAGCCGGAGCATGTGTTTCCAGTACTACATTGGTGCTGCAATTCAGCAGCGTGGCGGCCCTGGCACTGGCTGGTCCGGATATTAATTTATGCGGCAGCACCCCGGGTACCGTTTTAAATGCACAACCCAACCCACTTGGTTCGGGCAAGGGTTTATGGACCGTTGAAACTTTATACAGCGGCTATGCCCCTACTATTGCCAACAGTACACTTCCTAATTCGGCTATTAGTTTTGACAATGGAGGAGGGGATGTATTGTTAAAATGGAAAGTGATGGGCGACAATGCGGCCTGCGGCACAGGAACTGAAGATTACATGCGTATCAAATATATGCCGGCGGCTTATGCAGGTATTGATAATCTTACCTGTTACAGCGCCTCTACTCCTTTAGGTTCTATAGCTTTTGGGTTAAATGCAAACAATCCTTTGCCTGGCTTTGGTACATGGACCATTGTATCTCAGCCAGCAGGATCCAATGCTTCATTTATAGATCCGCATCAGCATAATACCACCATAACAGGTTTAATAGGCGGCATCTACAATCTTCGGTGGACCGTAGCCACCATTTCAGAAACCTGTATCTCTTCTGATGATGTGATGCTGGGAGTATTGTACGGTTGCTCGGTATTGCCACTTGAGCTTATTTCTTTTTCTGCACTTGCCCGTAACAATGATGTACATATTAACTGGCAGTTGGGTACCGATGAACCCGGGGGTAAATATATTCTTGAAAGGGCATACGATGCCGAAGGGCCTTTTACAGCGATTACTGCAGCTGAGTACAAAGCAGCAAACAATAAAATGTATAGTTTCATTGATGCAGGAGCTGCTATGATGCCTGTTAAAAATCTGTATTATCGTCTTAAAATGTACACAAAAGACGGAATACTAACTTACAGCAAAGTAGTAACGGTGCGCCTGAATAAAACTGATCAAATAAGTGTGTATCCAACCATTGTAAATAAAGGCGAACCGGTTAATATTGCTGCAGGTAACAACGATAATCGTATTTACCAGGCACGTATTGTTGCTGTAACCGGGCAACTGATCAGGCAAATGGAAATAAAGAATACGGGTATTGTGCAAATAGCCACTGGTAACCTGTCTGCTGGTATTTATATTATACAACTGCAGGATGGAAATAATGCCTATTCTTATAAAATAATTGTCAAGTAAAATCAGTTCACATAAAAATTCCCGGCAATAACACCGGGGATTTTTTGTAATGCAGTTTCCGGAATGTAGATTTTTTTAATAAGACTGGCAGTTAGTAAAACGGATAAAATAAATCATACGGTATTGGTGTTTGTATGGATAATTGTTGTAACAGCATATTGTAAACCTTGTTTTATAAATGGAATGGCATATGAAAAAGGTACAGATATGTATGAGTTCCATTGTTTGGACTATGTTGTGTAATGAATGCCATCGTTTAACGGTTTTGAACACACGCTTAACAGGAACATTATAAACGGCAACCGGCAGGCAAGCATAAGGCAGGCGCAATATTTTGCCGGCATTTTCGTTTTCCAGCCAACCTAATCCTATTCCAATGAATAAAAAGCTACAAACTTTTGTTGCTCCGCTTTTGGCAACAGTACTTTTTTTGAGTATTACTTCCGGTACAATAGCACAAAACTGTACAGTAAATGCCGGTGTTGATAAAACAGTTTGCCCCGGCGAACCTCTTATATTAGAGGGGAATATTGGCGGCAACTTTGTACCCAATACGCTTTTATGGACGCAAGTTAGTGGCCCCAATACGGCCACCATCAGCAATGCTACTTCCATCAGTCCTTCAGTAACCGGTGTAATCGCCGGCACTTATGTATTTCAAATACAATCTACCTGTCAAATTGGTGGTAATGCCACCGACCAGGTAACCTATACTGTTAAAGCCGGTGCTACCGGTATTAACCCGGGTGGATTTGCCATAGGATGTTATACAGCAGGTACATCTATACCTTTAACAGGAACAGCTCCTCCGGGGCATAGTCTTACCTGGAGTTTTGATAACAGTACAGAACCTGTATCGGGTTCTTTTAATGGTACAGGTTTAACAACGGCTACTGGAAACAATCCAACAGTTGCTTTATCGGCACCGCCGGCAGATTGGTGCTCGGCCAACCCGGCCAGTTCTACTGCAACCATCAGAGTAACGTCAACCAATAGCAGCTCAGGATGTGCTGTTGCCAGTACATTCAATATATTTTTCACATTCAATCCGGGTACAGTTACGGCCAATGGCAGCGCACCAGTTCTTTGCGGGCCCGCAACCCCTGTTAAGTTAACCGGCAGTTGTGTTGGGAATGGCACAGGTTTGTGGACAGTGGTTACCCAGCCCGGGGGCTCTCCGGCAGTAAACTTCTCGCCCGGCAATACAACCAGTAATGTAACACCGCAGAATTTAGTGGCCGGCAGTTATACTTTCAGGTGGACGGTATCAGGTGCTGCATGCACCACTGGTTCGGCAGATGTAAATTTAGTTATAGGAACCGGCAGTTCAAGTGTTACTGATGCTGTAACCGATGGTGGTAAAACATTCTGTACCGGAACATTGCCTTCTACATTTGCTTTAAAGGGTAATATACCTGCCGCCGGCGAAACATCTTTATGGACACAATTAAACGGGGCTCCTGCAACTATCAGCAATCCTGCAGCAGCCATTACACAGGCTACTGGCTTAACAGAAGCCGGGGCGCCATATATATTTAAATATACCATTACCAGTGCCGATGGCTTTTGCTCAAAGTCTGCCAATGTGGTGGTAGGCGTAACCAAACCTGTTTCCTGGTTAACGGGAGCATCTTCTTCCTGCGTATTTACCAATGAAACTTCCCGGACTATAACACTGGGTTCGGTGCCATTTATGAATGCAGGGGCAGTGCCGGTAGCAATGATCTACGAATCGGGGCCAGCTACCAATTTACAGGTTTCTTTCAATGCTTTTATGTATAACCCGGATGGCACTTATGCCAATGTTTACCACCAGTCGCCCACATCAAATATTGTATTGGGAGGAACGGCCTCATATACGTATTCGGCTGCTACCTTATGGCCAACATTTAACCAGTACAGTGCACAATTTGTATTTGGTTTTTCTACTCAAAATAATTTGCCTTCCTGCGGCAACATACTGCCCGGCATATACAAGTTCAGTTCGGTATACACAGATCCATGCGGTGCAACTGTAACAAAGCCTTTTGAAATAAGGGTAAGTAGTGTAGCCGCCTTTAATGCCGGAAGTGATCAGATGCTGCCCTGCAGCAATACCACCACCACATTGGCAGGTAATACTGTAAGGTGTGAGGTGCAGCCTTTTTGGACCACTGTAAAGAAACCGGCCAGTGCCCCGGATCCAATTACTGCGGGTAATAAATTTAATACCAATGCACCTTTAAATAACTTACAGGTAGGATCGTATATTTTTAAATGGAGCTCTAATGCTGTGTATGAATTTTGCAGCATCAACAGCGATTCTGTACGGGTTACCGTATCACTAGCGCCACCAGTGGCACCTGTTGTATCAGCACCGGCTACCGGTTGTATCAATGCACCTGTTACTGTTTCAGGACAATTAAATGATGATGCATCCAGTGGCAGCTGGTCGGTAACTACCTCCCCGCTGGGAGGTGCTTATACCATTTCGCCTTCGGTAAATTCACCTGTCATAACCTTTACACCTCAAACAGCCAGTACAGTGTATACATTAACCTGGACGGTGGTGAACGGATGCGGAAATGCCGCCGCCAGCACAACTGTTACCAGCAGCAGCACACTGGCAACCATGCCTGATATCAGCAATGCGCCAGATTGTGTGGCGGGTGTGTTTGGTACTTTAACAGCTACGCCTGCCGGCGGTGTGTGGACAAGCAGCAACCCCAATTATACATTGCTAACGCCTAACAGCAGCAGTACCACCGTATCTCCCGGAAATGTGGGCGAATGGTGGCAAACAGGGCCTGTTACTTTTTATTATACGCTAACAAACGCATGCGGTACTTTTAAAGATTCAGTGAGTTTCTCCAGGGAAAATTATCCCGGTATTCCTGACAATGCGTTTTGTAATGTTGCCAGTTATCCCACAACGCAAAGCATTACCTTAACTAATTTACAGCAATACGGACAATATGAAATTTACGATATCACCGGCCCCGGCACTGCAAGCATTACACCGATGGATTTCATCGCAACCTCAGCTACACAAAACTTATCAATAACGGTAAGTCAGTCGGGCCAATATGTAATTGGGTTAAGACGAAAAAATGGATTTTGCAGCGAAATAATTTCATTACTCGTTAAGTTCTCTACTACAGGCGGCCTTGCATTGGCCGGACCAGATATCAGTTTGTGCGGAGCCACTAACAGTGCAGCACTGAATGCGCAGCCCAACCCTTTAGGTACTGATAACGGTTTATGGACATTGCACACTATTTACAATGGTGCAGCACCCACAATTGCCAATAGTACCCAGCCTAACTCAAATATTAGTTTTGCCAATGGTGGCGGGGATGTGTTGCTGCAATGGAAAGTGATGGGCGACAACCCGGTTTGCGGCACAGGTACAGTGGATTATGTAAGGGTGAAATATACCCCGTTAGCCAATGCAGGAGTGGATGATATTACCTGCCGTGGTGCAAGTGTACCACAGGGTACCGTATCGTATGGGTTGAATGGTAATAACCCGGCACCAGGTTTTGGTTTGTGGGTAGTGGTATCAAAACCACTGGGTTCAACACCAGTATTTTTGGATGATGCACAACCTAATACCACCATCACCGGATTGTCTGATGGGGTGTACGTGTTACGCTGGGTGGTGTCAAATATCGCCGAGTCGTGCATCACGCAGGATGATGTTACCCTGGTGGTAACCAATGATTGCAGTGTGCTGGCATTAGACCTGAGTGCACTGGAAGCCACTGTTAACGGGAAAGATATTGATGTTGACTGGATGGTAAATAACGAGGAAGATCATGTAACCTATGTACTCGAAAGAGCATTTGCTGCCAACGGACCATTTGGTGCCATCAATAGTCAAAAGCAGGATGCGGCTAAAAATAAACACTATAGTTACACAGATGCAGGTGCTGCCGATCTGTATGTAAAAAATGTTTATTACCGGTTAAAACAGATCACGGTATCCGGAGCAGTGTCTTATAGTAATGTTAAGCAGGTGCGCTTGAAAAAAGAAAACCGCGTCGACGTTTTTCCAACCATTTTGAAAAAAGGGGAACCTGTTAATATTGGAATAGAGAACACAGACAAAGGCAATTATATGGTAAATATTGTTGCTGTTACCGGCCAGGTGATCAGTAAAACAAAAATCACAAAAACGGGTATCACGCAGCTGTCTACTGCAGGTCTGGCTTCCGGGGCATATATACTACAGTTGTCAGACGGGAATAATGCTTATGCTTATAAAGTAATCATTCAATAAAATACATCAAATACATTTAGGCCCTTCTGTACAAACTGTTTACAGAAGGGCTTTTTTTATGCATCCGGTAACCATATTTATACTGTTTACATCAAATAGTTCTTATTTTTGGATATGCCATTGCATCGAAATTTTACATACTACATAGATAAACGCAACTGGAAATATATTTTTTTACTTGCCTCGCTGGAGCTTTGCGTCTGTGAGTAATGAACAATCCGATAAAATTATTCATTATTCATTCTTAATTTTTCATTGCCATGGCTCACTATTACAGCTTAGGAAAAATTCCCCACAAGCGTCATACCCAGTTTCGCAAACCCGATGGCGGTTTATACAGCGAACAATTATTCAGTACCGAAGGATTCAGCGATGATTATGCGTTGCTGTATCATTGCCATCCGCCCACACAGATCATAAAAACAGATCCACCTGTGGATGTAAGTCCGCAGGTGGTGGAAGAAAAAATGCTGCAGCACCGTTGCTTTGAAGGCTTCGGTATAAAACCTGCAACAGATTTTTTAGTAAGCCGCATACCAGTACTGGTAAACAGCGATTGCCATATTGTACTGGCTGCGCCGCAACAAAGCATGCGTGATTATTTTTACAAGAATACCGATGCGGATGAAATGATATTTGTGCATGAGGGGAGTGGTACCGTGCATACACAATATGGCGAATTGCCATTCACTTATGGCGATTATATTATGCTGCCCAGGGGAACCATTTATCAAATTGAATTCACCAATGATAAAAACCGCTTGTTCATTGTAGAGTCATTTTCTCCCATGCGCTACCCAAAGCGTTATATGAGCAGGTACGGGCAGCTGATGGAGCATGCACCCTTTTGCGAAAGGGATATCCGCAAACCGCAAAACTTAAAAACCTTTGATGTAAAGGGTGATTTTTTGATCAAAGCAAAAAAGAAGGGCATGCTGTACGGCCTGCATTACGGCACTCATCCTTTTGATGTGGTGGGATGGGATGGCTGCTGCTATCCTTATATATTTTCCATTCACGATTTTGAACCCATTACCGGGCGGGTACACCAGCCGCCACCTGTGCACCAAACTTTTGAAACGAACGCATTTGTGGTATGTTCCTTTGTTCCGCGTTTATACGATTATCATCCTGATGCCATTCCTGCGCCCTATAACCACAGTAATATTGACAGTGATGAGGTATTGTATTATGTGGATGGAGATTTTATGAGCCGCAAGCATGTAACACGTGGTATGATCACATTACACCCTGCGGGCATACCGCACGGGCCCCATCCGGGTGCTGTTGAAAAAAGTATTGGGGCAAAAGAAACCAAAGAACTGGCAGTGATGGTGGATACTTTCAAGCCCCTTATGCTTACAAAACAGGCACTGGAGATTGAGAACAATGATTACATCATGAGCTGGGCGGAGTGATTTTATATTAACACGCAGGGTAGCAGAGGGTGCAGAGGACATGAATTGTCCCTGTTAGCGCTGCATCTCTGCGTGCAATACTTACCTCTTTGCCCCACCTTTTTTTAACAAGCGAGCCCTGTCGGTCACTTACATTTCATCGTAACCCATCCGCAAAAAACAAAAACTTTCAAAGAAAATTTGGAGAATGGGAAAAGATTTTTACTTTTGTTAACCAAATGGTTAAACTGGATGGTTAAAAAGAAAGATGACACTACGGAAGAGAAGATACTGGCTGCTGCCAGGAAGATATTCACTACAAGAGGGCTGGCTGGTGCACGCATGCAGGATATTGCAGATGAAGCGGGCATCAACAAAGCCATGCTGCACTATTACTTCAGGGATAAGGATAAATTGTTTGAAGTGATCTTTTTGCAGGAAGCAGAAAAATTCTTTCCCAAGATCAACCACATATTTGAGTCGGACATGCCGCTGTTTGAAAAAATTGAACAGTTTGTTCATGAATATATGGATGAGATGCTTGCCAATCCATACCTGCCCTGGTTCATACTGAATGAACTGAACAGGGATGCCGACCAGTTTTTTTCTAAGATCTGGGATATTAAAAACCGGCCCAACCCGGCAAAATTATTACTGCAAATAGAACGAGAAGTAAAGAAGGGAACCATAAAAAAAGTGAACCCTATGCACCTGCTGCTGAATTTATTGTCTATGACCATTTTTCCCTTTATAGCAAAGCCAATGATTACAAGAAATTTTAAAATAGATACATTACAATTTGAGCAGCTGATGGAACAACGGCGGAAGGGAATTCCAAAATTCATTATCGATTCAATAAAAAAATAATTGACGTATCATGAGATCATTGCTAATCATATTGCTGCTGTCGCCCATTTTATTGCGGGCACAGCAACAAACACTCACCCTTTCAAAAGCATACGAACTGGCGCAGCAAAATTATCCTTTGGTGAAACAAAGAGAGCTGCTGAAACAAACAGCGGGCATCAACATCGATAATTTGAGCAAAGGTTTTTTGCCGCAGGTGAGTGTAAACGGTCAGGCCAGTTACCAGTCCGATGTTACAAAAATCACCATTCCTCTTCCAGGTATCAGCATTACCCCGCCATCGAAAGACCAGTATAAAATAGTAGCCGATGTAAACCAGCTGCTATATGATGGTGGCGTAATAAAGGAACAAAAAAATATTCAGCACCTGAATGAAGCCGCCGAACAGCAAAAACTGGAAGTGGAGTTATACAAGCTGAAAGAAAGGATCAACCAGTTATTCCTTGGCGTATTATATCTTGATGAGCAATTAAAACAGGTTGGCCTGGTAAAGGATGATCTTACTAATGGAATAAAAAAAACAGCAGCGCAGGTAAAAAATGGCGTGGCCTTCCGTTCCAATTTAAACGTATTGAAAGCAGAACTGCTTAAGGCTGAGCAACGGGTCATTGAAATTAAAGCTTCACGCAAAGGATATACCGACGTGCTTGGCCTGTTCATCAACCAGGCATTGCCAGAAAATGTACAGATGGAAAAACCAGTGGCAGCAATTCTTCCGGCATCAAATGATATACAACGACCAGAACTGAAATTATACAGCACCCAGGAAAAACTGCTGGAGGGACAGTACAGGTTCATTGATGCACGCAATAAACCTAAGGCCAGTCTTTTTGCACAGGCGGGGTATGGCAGGCCGGGATTAAATATGCTTAAAAATGATTTTGCAGCCTTTTATATTACAGGTGTAAGGTTGAACTGGAGTTTTAGCGGACTGTATACAAAGAAAAATGACAAACAATTGATCGGTATCAATAAAAAGGCGGTGGAATTACAGAAAGAAACTTTTTTACTAAACACCAATACAGCGTTACAGCAACAACAGGCAGAGTTAAATAAATTGAACCAGCTGATTGAAAAAGATAATGAGATCATTGAATTGCGAATAAGTGTGAAAGATGCTGCAAAAGCACAACTGGAAAATGGGGTGATTACGGCGAATGACTATTTAAGGGAAGTAAATGCAGAGGACCAGGCCAGGCAATCTCTTATTACACACAACATTCAGTTACTGCAGGCACAAATTAATTACCAAACCATTTCAGGAAAACAATAAATCATTTTTATGAAGCGCAAGTACATTACCGCAGCATTGATTACAGCCATTGTTTTTACCGCATGCAAAAACACAGAAAATAAGTTTGACGCATCAGGTACATTCGAGGCAGATGAAACCATTGTGTCTTCGGAGCTTTCGGGCAAGCTGGTTGCTTTTACTGCGGCAGAAGGAATGCAAATTGCAAAAGACAGCGTGGTGGGAATGGTGGATGCAAAAAATATTGCTTTGCAACAGGAACAGGTAGAAGCAAGCATAAAAGCATTAAATGAAAAAACAGCCAATGTACAACCCCAGGTGCAGTTGCTGCAAAACCAGCTGGCGGTTCAGCAATCGCAATTGAATAATTTATTGCACGAAAAAACAAGGATCGAAAATTTACTGAAAGCCGATGCCGCAACAGGTAAACAACTGGATGATATGAATGCGCAGATAGAAGTGGCGCAAAGGCAGATGGCGGTAACAAAACAGCAGATCAATGTACAGCTGAATAATACTGCCACACAAAACCGGGGCATTCTGAGCGAAGCAGATCCTTTGAAAAAAAGAGTGGTGCAATTGCAGGACCAGGCGCAACGTGCCAATATCATCAATCCGGTAAGCGGCACCGTGATCACAAAATATGCCGAGCAGGGCGAAATTACTGCTGCCGGAAAAGCATTGTATAAGATTGCGGATCTGAGTTCGCTTAATTTACGGGCCTATATTTCCGGAGTGCAGTTGCCGCAAATAAAATTAGGACAAACTGTAAAAGTGATGATTGATGACGGTGCAAAAAAATACAAAGAATACAGCGGTACAATCATATGGATATCTGACAAAGCCGAGTTTACTCCAAAAACTATACAAACAAAAGAAGAACGGGTGAACCTGGTGTATGCCATTAAAGTAAAAGTAAAGAATGATGGTTTTTTAAAGATCGGCATGTATGGCGAAGTGAAATTGTAATTATATGCAGGCAGTAGTTGTAGAAAATATTATCAAGACTTACGGAAAAAAAAAGGAAGTGGCGGCATTGAATGATATTTCATTCAGTGTTGACCAGGGAGAATTGTTTGGTATCATTGGCCCGGATGGTGCAGGTAAAACATCTTTGTTCAGAATATTGACCACTTTACTGCTGGCCGATAGCGGTATTGCCACTGTAAATGGATTAAACGTGGGGAAAGATTACAAAGCCATACGTAAATGTATAGGCTACATGCCCGGAAAATTTTCTCTGTACCCCGATCTTTCAGTTGAAGAGAACCTGAATTTTTTTGCCACCATTTTCAATACCAGTATCCGGGAGAATTATGAACTGATCAAAGATATCTATATACAAATAGAACCATTTAAAGAAAGGAAGGCCGGAAAATTATCCGGCGGTATGAAGCAGAAGCTGGCTTTGTGCTGTGCATTGATTCACCGCCCGTCGGTATTGTTTTTAGATGAGCCCACCACAGGAGTGGATGCCGTGTCGCGGAAAGAATTTTGGGAAATGCTGAAAGGATTGAAGCAGCAGGGAATTACCATCCTTGTTTCCACACCTTATATGGATGAAGCAGAGTTGTGCGACAGGGTGATGCTGATACAAAACGGCAATATGCTTTCTATCGATACGCCGCAGGGAATTATAAATAGTTTTTCAAATCCATTGTGGGCGGTGAAGTCGGCAAAAATGCTGCAGCTGCTGACTGCATTGAAAGAAACTGATTTTGTAAAAGATGTGTATCCTTTTGGCGAGCATCATCATGTGGTATTGAAAGATGTTTCCGGAGCGGCATTACTGGAAGCATTTGTTCAAAATTTAAAGGAAGAAAATGCCAGTATCAAAAAAGTGGAACCGGATATTGAAGATTGTTTTATTGCATTAATGAAAGAATAACATGGCCAATGATAAAGTAATAACAGCAAATGAACTTACCAAACGCTTTGGTGATTTTGTGGCAGTGGATCATATCAGCTTTGATGTACAGAAAGGCGAAATATTTGGTTTCCTTGGTGCCAACGGTGCAGGTAAAACCACCGCCATGCGCATGCTCTGCGGTCTTTCGCTCCCTTCTTCCGGCCAGGCTACGGTTGCCGGCCTGGACGTATACAAGGACAATGAAAAGATCAAAAAAAGTATTGGCTATATGAGCCAGAAATTTTCTTTGTATGATGATTTGACGGTAAAGGAAAATATGCAATTCTATGGCGGCATATATCACAAAAGTGATGCCTTTATCAAAAATAAAACAGCGTATATACTCGGTCATTTGCACCTGGAAAAAGAAGCCAATGTGTTGGTAAGGTCATTGCCGCTGGGCTGGAAACAAAAGCTGGCTTTTTCTGTAGCCATTTTTCATGAACCTGAAATTGTTTTTTTAGATGAGCCTACGGGTGGGGTTGACCCTGTGACCAGAAGGGAGTTCTGGAATATGATTTACGAAGCGTCTGAACTGGGCATTACTGTTTTTGTTACCACGCATTATATGGATGAAGCAGAATATTGTAATCGCGTAAGCATCATGGTGGATGGAAGAATTGAGGCGCTGGATACACCTTCGCAGTTAAAAATTACTTACGATGCGGCATCAATGGATGAAGTGTTTTTAAAATTAGCCCGAAAGGCAAAAAGAAACGGGGAGTAGGAAAAACTCAGCGCTCAAAGCTCAAAGCTCAAAGCTCAACGCTCAACGCTCAAAGCTGAAAGCTCAAAACTCAAAACAACAACAGTGAAACAATTTATCTCATTTGTAAAAAAAGAATTCTTCCATATCTGGCGGGATAAGCAAACCTTGTTTATCCTGCTGGGTATGCCGGTGATACAGATCGTGATATTTGGCTTTGCGCTTACCAATGAAGTAAAGAATGCAAAAATTGCCGTGCTGGATAATTCAAAAGATGCTGCCAGCAGTTCTTTAATTGCGGAGTTCAATGCCAGCCGTTATTTTGATATTGAAAAAGATTTGACCAGTTATCGGCAGGTGGATGAAGAATTTAAAAAAGGCACCATCAAGCTGGCACTTATTTTTCCGCAGCATTTTAATGAAGACCTTGCCCATTTCAACAAAGCGCAGGTGCAATTGATCGCAGATGCATCCGATCCCAATGTGGCCAATACTTTAACCACGTATGCGTCTGCTGTAATAATGGATTATCAAAACCGCATTACCAAAAACCGCAAGTTACCGTACACCATTAATACTGAAATGCGGATGTTGTATAACCCGCAGCTGAAGGGAGCGTTCAATTTTGTGCCGGGTGTAATGGCAATGGTGTTGTTATTGGTATGTACTATGATGACAGCCATTACCATCGTAAAAGAAAAAGAAATGGGTACCATGGAAATCATACTGGTGTCGCCCATGCGGCCCCAGGTAGTGGTGCTGGCAAAAGCAGTGCCTTATTTATTGTTGTCCATCATCAATATCATTACTATTTTATTACTCAGTGTTTTTGCTTTAGAACTGCCCATCAACGGCAGCCTCACCTTATTAATGGGCGAAAGTATCTTATTTACACTGGTATCATTGTCATTAGGCTTGCTGATTTCGGCAGCCGCAGGATCGCAGCAAACTGCTATGTTCATTTCTTTAGTGGCATTGTTTCTGCCCACTATCATGCTGAGTGGTTTTATGTTTCCCATTGAGAATATGCCGCTGCCGCTTCGCACCATGTCGAATATAGTTCCGGCAAAATGGTATTACATTATTGTAAAATCAGTAATGATAAAAGGCCTGGCATTCAAAGATATCTGGAAAGAAACCCTGGTACTGTTTGGTATGATGGTATTCTTTTTAACGGTGGCCATCAAGAAATTTAAAATCCGGCTGGCATGAGAACGATAAAATTTTTATTGCAAAAAGAGTTCCGGCAAATATTCCGGGATCCTGCTATTTTGCGTATCATACTCATCATGCCGGTGATACAACTCATCCTGTTACCATGGGCTGCTGATTATGAAGTGAAAAATATCAAGCTGGCAGTTGTTGACCAGGATCACTCTGAATATTCCCGCCAGCTGATCAATAAGATCACCGCTTCCGGATACTTTAATTTAGCCGCTTACGCTGCATCATACAATGAATCTTTAAAGCAGATTGAAAACGACAGGGCCGACCTGGTTTTGCAAATACCTGCTCATTTTGAAAAAGACCTGGTAAAGGAAAATGAAGCCACCCTGTTTATGGCCATGAATGCCATCAATGGTGTAAAAGCCAGTTTAGGGGGCGCCTATTTAAAAACGATCATACAGGATTATAACCGCAGCGTAAGATCGGAATGGATACAATTTCCCAGGTTTAGTCCCGAAACCCAAATAGAGATCACCTCGTCCAACTGGTATAATCCATTGATGAATTATAAATATTTTATGGTGCCGGGCATATTGGTGATACTGCTCACCATGATTGGCATGAACCTGGCCGCCATCAATATTGTAAAGGAAAAGGAGATAGGCACCATTGAACAGATCAATGTAACGCCTATAAAAAAATACCAGTTCATTATAGGCAAACTCATTCCATTTTGGCTGACCGGTTTGCTGGTATTGACCATTGGTTTATTGATCTCCAGATTATTTTATGGTATTGTTCCGTCAGGTAGTTTTTTAACCATTTATGTTTTTGCAGCGGTGTATTTACTGGCTGTACTAGGCCTGGGTTTGCTATTGTCTACCTTCTCTGCCAACCAGCAGCAATCGATGCTGTTGTCGTTTTTTATCATGATGATATTTATTTTGCTGGGCGGCCTATATACATCTATCGACAGTATGCCCGAATGGGCAAAATGGATCACCCGGTTTAACCCGGTATCATACTTTATTGATGTAATGCGTATGGTGGCATTAAAGGGCAGCTCGCTTGCCGATATTAAATTTCACCTGCTGAAAATGCTGGGCTTTGCGGTGTTTTTTAATGCCTGGGCAGTGGTCAGTTATAAAAAGCGCTCCTGACATTTTGATTTAAATTTCTTATATTGGGTAAACAAAAAAACGATTTGCTATGATAAAATTTAATGAAATCAAAGTAGGCGATTATTTGGTGGCCGATAATGATGGCGACAAAAAACAGGGCGAAGTAACCAATTTAAATCACAACGAAAAGCAGGTATGTGTAGATACAGGTGTGCAGGAGTTTTGGTACGAAACGGAACAGCTCAGCCCTATTGCGCTGGATGAAGAACAGCTGCTGCGGTTGAAATTCCAAAAACACAGCAATGAAGATGGAACGGTGAAATACATGAAAGGCGCTTTCAGGATGTTACTGCCCAAACCCGGCGATTTCTCTCATTTTGAAATATGGTACCGCGATGAAAGAAGGCATGTGATGCAGCCCATATCGTTACATCAACTGCAAAATCATTTTTACGACATGACCAAAGTGCATTTGAACGACGATGCAATGTAAATTATGCAGGAGCAGATCAATAAGCTTTGCTGTAATTTGTGAAAGGTGAATTATTCACCATTCACCTTTCACCATTATTTTATATCCGCTGTTTTTAGAATCGTGGTCTGGTCGGTATTGATACCTGCCGAAGGGAAGCTGATCTTATTCTTACTTTCAATTAACCCCACTGCTGGCGCATAATAAGATTGTATATCTGTAGTAAGCGAACCCGCCGGCAGGCCGGGAACCGAAAATGTGGTAGTGGTATGGATCACCGCTGTATAGGCCTTTCCATTTACTGTTCGGGTAATACCTTTTTCAGTAACCGTATTAATAAGCGTAACCGACACGGGGAGCGGAATGCCCGGAATGGTTACCGGAACTACCTGGCTCCAGCTGGCACCAACAGCCGCATTGTCATTTAAATACAAGATATCCACATTACCGCTGTTAAGGGCTGCCAGGCTGGCAAAGGTGTAATAATCGTTGCCTGTTATATTATAATAGGTGTTACCACTGCCATTGGTATTGGTGAAAATATGGTAGGATTTGCTGTAAATAGTTGAATCTCTGTTAGTTGAAGTAACGGTATTGGTACTGCTGGTAGCTGTAATGGTGTTGGTGGTTTCATAGGCCCAGGTACTGCCCGCAGATACGCTCATGAATTTTGGTGCAGCTTCGGGGGCCGGGGAATTGTTTTTTTTACATGAAACACCCGCTATTATAAGGGCGAAAAAGATCATATAAAGCTTCTTCATGTGGAAAATTGATTGATTTGTTGGTAAATATCGTTATTTTATGGTAATTATTAAATAAAACCTCTTATCTTTGCGCTCCCAAATTTATGGCTAAACAGGCACTTATTAAACAAGACGGAACAATAGTTGAAGCACTTAGCAATGCTATGTTCAAGGTAAAGTTGGAAAATGGCCACGAGATTTTAGCGACCATTTCCGGCAAAATGCGCATGAACTACATCCGTATTTTACCGGGCGATAAAGTAGGGGTGGAGATGAGTCCTTATGATTTAACCAGGGGACGTATCATATTCCGCTATAAATAAGCTTATAAAAAAGTAAAACATAAAACAATGAAGGTAAGAGCTTCTATTAAAAAACGCAGTGCCGATTGTAAGATTGTGAGAAGAAAAGGAAGGCTGTATGTAATTAACAAAAAGAATCCACGCTTTAAGCAAAAGCAGGGGTAATTTTTATTGTAAAGTATTCGCAAATAAAATTTAATAAAAAATATGGCTCGTATTGCCGGTATAGATTTACCAAAAAATAAAAGAGGAGAAATAGGATTAACCTATATCTACGGAATCGGACGTTCTACTGCCCAGTACATTTTGACTAAGGCACAGATCGACTTGAGTAAAAAAGTTAATCAATGGAACGATGATGAGCAAACTGCCATCCGTAACATTATCAATAACGAGTTTAAAACTGAAGGTGCATTGCGCAGCGAAACTCAGACCAACATCAAGCGTTTGCTGGATATTGCCTGCTACCGCGGTCTGCGTCACCGTAAAGGATTGCCTTTACGTGGTCAGCGTACACGTACCAACAGCCGTACAAGAAAAGGTAAGCGTAAAACAGTTGCCGGTAAAAAGAAAGTAACTAAATAAGCATAAGGCTTAAGGCTAAAAGTATCACGCTTTTAGCCTTAAGCATTTTTGCGTTTAGCAATAAAAGGACTACGGTTTTTTGGATCATCGCCAGATAGCAAAGTCAGTCGGCAGGAGGGTTGATCCGGTCCCGGTAATTACCGGGGTACATTTTTTAAGATTACCTAAGTTAAAAATCAATTATGGCAAAAGCACAGGGTGGTAAAGCCCAGGGAGCAAAAGCAGCTGCAAAGAAAAGAGTAGTTAAAGTAGACAGCTACGGCGACGCTCATATTGTAGCAAGTTTCAACAACATCATCATCAGTTTAACCAACAAAAGCGGCCAGGTTATTTCATGGTCAAGTGCTGGTAAAATGGGTTTCAGGGGTAGTAAGAAAAATACACCTTATGCAGCTCAGATGGCAGGTGCTGATGCAGCTAAAACCGCATCAGATGCAGGTTTAAAAAGAGTGGATGTATATGTGAAAGGTCCGGGTTCAGGACGTGAAAGCGCTATCCGTTCTTTAACTCAAAATGGTATTGAAGTAGCGATGATCAAAGACGTTACGCCTTTACCTCACAACGGTTGCCGTCCTCCAAAAAAGAGAAGAGTATAATAAGCTGTTAGATCTTAGTTGACAGATGTTAGCCCGGTGCTTATCGCTGCCAACTGCCATCTTTCAACTAACAACTATATTGATAAAGCCAGAATTTATCATTTTACAAAAGGGTGTTTCATTAATTTTTTAAGGTTTTTTACCGATGAAAACACCGTTACAAAAAAAACCTAAATGACAAAAAATTATGGCACGCTACACAGGCCCAAAAACAAAAATTTCCAGAATTTTTGGTGAGCCCATTACCGGTAATGGCAAATGGTTAACTAAAAACAGCAACCCTCCGGGTATGCACGGCGCAACACGCAAGCGCAAAACTTTAGGTGAATATGCTTTGCAATTGAGAGAAAAGCAAAAAGCAAAGTACACTTACGGGTTACTTGAAAAACAATTCCGCAAAACTTTTGATGAAGCTGCCCGCAGAAAAGGGGTTACAGGTGAAAACCTGATCAAATTACTGGAAGCCCGTTTGGACAACACTGTTTTCCGTATGGGTATTGCACCAAGCCGCCAGGCTGCACGCCAGTTGGTATCGCACAAACACATTACCGTTAATGGTGAAGTGCTGAACGTACCTTCTTACAGCTGTGTACCCGGTGATGTTATTGGATTAAAAGGCAAGAGCGCTGCCAACACCGCTATCAGCAGCAATTTGCGTGGTAAAAATGCAAAATTCAGCTGGTTAGACTGGAGTGAAGCAGACGTGAAAGGTACTTTTATCGCATATCCGGAAAGAGAAAGTGTTCCTGAAAATATTAAGGAGCAACTGATCGTGGAATTGTACTCTAAATAATTATTGGCTTTTACAGCTGATGTATTTATAAAAGTACAAGTGTGCGACGCCACTGAAGTGTCATCAAGGCACTTAGGTTGGGTTCAAAAAATATTAAACATTTAAACACCAAATAAAATGGGAATTTTAAATTTTGTTAAGCCTGATAAAATCGTTCTTCAAAAAGCAACTGACTTTGAAGCCAACTTCGAATTTCGTCCGCTTGAACCTGGTTATGGTGTAACTATCGGTAATGCCCTCCGCAGGGTTTTATTGAATTCATTAGAAGGTTATGCGATCATCGGAATCAATATTGCCGGTGCCGACCATGAGTTTGCCACTATTAAAGGCGTTACTGAAGACGTAACTGAACTGATACTGAATTTGAAACAGGTTCGTATCAAAAGAAAGGTGGAGCAGGATATCAATGTAGAAAAAGTTACATTGTCCATTAAAAATAAAGCAGAATTTACTGCAGGTATGATTGGTGAAGCTTCTCCTTCTTTTGAAGTGATGAATCCTGAACTGCTGATCTGCACCATGGATACCAGCGCTAAACTGGATATCGAAATCTCTATCGGTAAAGGCCGTGGGTATGTTCCTGCTGAAGATCATAAAGAAAAAAGTTCGCACTTTGGATATATTCCTGTTGATGCTATCTACACTCCTATAAAGAATGTACGTTACAATATCGAAAATACCCGTGTGGAACAAAGGACTGACTTTGAAAAACTGATCATGGAAGTGGTTACCGATGGTACCATTCATCCTGAAGAAGCAGTAAAACAGGCCAGCCGTATTTTGATTCAGCATTTGATGATCATTACTGATGAAAACATCACTTTTGACACCAAAGAAGATAAGAAAGAAGACCTGGTTGACGAACAGACTTTGCAATTACGCAAAATGCTGAAGACACCATTGGAAGACCTGGATCTTTCTGTACGTGCCTTCAACTGTTTAAAAGCTGCCAAGATCAATTCTTTAAGCGAACTGGTACAATACGAGCAGGAAGACCTGATGAAGTTCAGAAACTTTGGTCAGAAATCTTTGAGCGAAATTGAACAGGTATTACACGAAAGAGGCTTAAGCTTTGGAATGGATTTGAGCAAGTTGAAATTAGATGATGAATAATATTAACTAACAACTGTCAGCTATCAGCTGACAGTTAATTATTATAACCAGTACCTCACAAATCCTGACACGGTGTGAGGGAAACTAAAACTTAAATGTCATGCGTCACGGAGACAAAAAAAACAACCTCAGCAGAACCGCTTCTCACAGAAAAGCGCTGTTGATGAACTTAGGCTGCCAGTTAATCACCAATAAAAGGATTACCACTACTTTGGCCAAGGCTAAAGCATTGCGTACCTACATTGAGCCTATTATTACCAAAACCAAGAACACATCCAGTAAAGAAGCGATCATGCACAATCACCGTATTGTGTTCAGCTACTTAAACGATAAAATTGCAGTAAAAGAATTGTTTACTGTAGTGGCTCCAAAAGTTGCCAGCCGCCCCGGTGGATACACCCGTATCATTAAATTAGGTGCAAGGGTGGGTGATAACGCTGAATTAGCCATGATTGAACTGGTTGACTTTAACGAGATCTACGGTAAAGGTATTCAAACTGCCGCTGCTGCTGAGCCTGCTAAAAAAACACGTCGTGCTGGTGGTGCTAAAAAGAAAGCTGCCGCAACCGATGCTGCTGAAACAGCAACTGAAGCGCCTGCAACCGGTGAAGAAAAAGCCGAAGCATAATGCTGAACTAACTGCTTATATAGAAACTCCGATTTTATTATCGGAGTTTTTTTATTGTCTGAACGATGATTTGAGTGGATTGAAAGGATGTGGTGGAGTAGAATAATTTGAATTAAATTCCTTTTAATCATCTAATCCTCCCAAATCCCCGTTAAGACAAATATCAAAATGTGAAAAATTTTATTTGTTGAATACGCAATGGATTTATTTTCTTTGCAAAACTTTAGTATAAATGTCTAACTCCTCCACTACTCCCGCGGTTTTAATTTTAGCAGACGGAAATATTTTTTATGGCACTGCCTTTGGAAAAATTGGCACTGCCACAGGCGAGATATGTTTTAATACCGGGATGACGGGTTACCAGGAAGTATTTACCGACCCCAGTTATTATGGCCAGGTGCTCATCATGAACAATGTGCATATTGGTAATTATGGTGTTAAAGCCGGTGATGTAGAAAGCGATGGGGTAAAAGTAAAAGCGGTGATTGGCCGAAACCTGGAAGAAAAATTCAGCCGTTTTATGGCCGATGGTTCTTTACAGGATTATTTTGAGGCACAGGGTGTGGTGGCCATTGAAGGTATTGATACCAGGGCCCTGGTGGCGCATGTACGTACACAGGGTGCGATGAACTGCATCATATCATCTGAAACCCTGGATGTTGAACAACTGAAAGCAGCGTTGCTGCAGGTGCCCTCAATGGATGGACTGGAACTGGCTTCGGTGGTGAGTACAAAAGAAGCCTATTTTTTAGGAGATGAAAAAAGTGATATCAGGATAGCTGTTTTAGATTTTGGTATCAAAAAAAATATATTGAATTGTTTGGTAGAGAGGGGGGCGTATGTAAAAGTACATCCTGCAAAAACCAGTTTTGAAGAGCTGGAAAAATTTACGCCCCATGGTTATTTCATCAGTAATGGCCCCGGAGATCCGGCTCCCATGGATTATGCGATCAAAACAGTAAAGCAAATTTTAGCTGCAGATAAACCATTGTTTGGTATTTGCCTGGGTCATCAATTACTGGCCCTGGCAAACGATATCCCCACATTTAAAATGCACCATGGCCACAGGGGGCTGAACCATCCTGTTAAAAATGTAGTTACAGGAAGAAGCGAGATCAGTACTCAAAATCACGGTTTTGGGGTAGATCCCGCAGCGGTAAAGGCCAATGCCAATGTAGAGATCACGCATGTGAATTTAAACGACGACAGTATTGAAGGCATCCGCCTTAAAAATAAACCGGCCTTCTCGGTACAATATCATCCCGAAGCTACGCCGGGCCCGCACGACAGCCGCTACCTGTTTGACGATTTTATCAATTTGATCAACAGCAGGAATTAAATATTTTTTATTGCACTAATTAATACGAATTAGTTAATTAAATTAGTGGTATGAAGATCGCTATCATCAACGGACCAAACTTAAACCTGCTGGGTACACGTGAACCTGATGTATATGGCAGTGAAACTTTCGGCAGCTATTTTAAAACACTGCAGGCAAAGTATCCGGCTATTGAATTTACCTATTATCAAAGTAATATAGAGGGTGAGCTGGTAAACGAAATACAAAAAGAGGGCTTTACTGCACAGGGAATTGTATTTAATCCCGGCGGCTACACACATACATCGGTTGCCATTGGCGACGCCATAGCAGCAGTTACTGCTCCTGTTATAGAGGTGCATATCTCTAATATTTTTGGACGGGAAGATTTTCGCAAAATATCCCATGTATCTGCAAAGGCCCGGGGTGTGATCAGCGGACTGGGATTGAAAGGATACGAGCTGGCTGTGCAGCACTTTATCGGTTAAATACTTCTGGCCATCACCGACAGGGCTATTACAATTATTAAGAGCACCACAGAATACACAATGATGGCATTGGTGTTAGATTTCCTTGTTTTACTGTTATACCTGTAATTACAGCCTTCGCATTTGGTATGGTGCAGCATCTTTGGCCCCAGCAGGCCGCCCCACCAGGTATATTTTACCGGCGATACAATTCCGCTGCCGCATTTAGGGCATCCTGTTTCATTTGCAAATTCATTGAGTTGGTCTGACATCGGTGTATAAAATTTGTAAAAAATGATTGAACATTAAAGAATCACTCTTAACAGCAGCGCATAGCCGGTATCTTTTTTAGGATTGTCTGCAATTTTTACTATGTGCAGTCCTGCAGCGGTCCATACCTTAAACAGTTCTCCTTTTTTATGGGCAGCCATTGCTTCGTCCAGTTGCTGCAGCATCACACCTCTTACAAACCAACCCAGGTCGCCACCCTTCCTGGCCGACGAAATATCAGCACTGTAAGTACTGGCCATGTCGGCAAAGGTTTCGGTGCCCGCTTCAATTTTTGTAATGATGTCATTTGCCAGTTTTTCGGCATAGCGCGGGGTATAGGTATTGGTGTCCAGCACAATATGATTTACATGGTAAAACGTGTTGGGCACTTTAGCCAGTATTTTCACCAAAATATTTTCGCCTTTAAAGGGGCCATAGGTTTTGCCGGTTTTGCCACGGTAGGCCAGGCTGTCTGCCTTTCCTAAAAAAGAATTGGTACTGAGCACGGCAACGGTATCAATGAAAAATTTCTTTTTTAATACAAATTTTACAAAGCCTACCGGGTTGCTGGTAGTGTCAAGCACTTTTTTTATTTGCGCTACAGTTTGGCTTTTGGCAGTAAATACACTTCCTGCTAGAAGACAGATACAAAACAGTTTTTTCACATTATTAATTTGAGCGGTTAAGATAAGCAGCCTATGCCAGTTTTAATTTACGGATAACGGTTTTAACCTGTTTTTTCATTTCGTCCAGTTCTGCAAGTTGTTCCTGAATAAAACCATTGTCTTCCAGCCTGCCGATCACTTTATTCATTTCTTCATTGGTATCGTATGACATCTTACGGAAATCGTTATGATAATCTTTTGCCCTGGAATTGTAAATGCCTTTGGCCATCCATTCTTTGGTTTCAACAGCCTGCAATAAAAGTTTTTTCAGCAGGGCCGGCGTAAATTGTTTTGGGGTAATGTTTAATATTTCCAGTAATGAAGTATAGGCATGATGCAATTTATCAGTTGAATATGCAGCTCCCTGCTGCCTGTAAAAATCATGCACCTGCTCCCAGTTTTTTAATTTGCCTGCTTTAATGCTGCGCTTCAGATTTTCCATTGCGGTCTTTTGAATGAGTTGCCCGCCCACATTCACCCATTCGCTGCGTTGTATTTTTGCAGAGAGTGTTTTCTTTAATGCATCAAAATCTGCAAACTTATTTTGCTGTGCATGATTAAAAATTTCCAATATGCCATAGTGCTGCACCAATTCTTTAAAAATAGGGATAGCCTGCGGCACTTTTAAAATTTCAGTTTTACGGTCTGTATTTTCCCACCCGGTAATAGTGGCAACACCGTTAGCATCAGGCTTTAACGATTGCAGTATTTTAAGTGCATTGAATATTTCATTGATGGTATCAGGTGCTAAATAATCGTATTCTATCAGTTGTATCTTTTCTGTTCTTCTGTCGCGGTCAACATATTTGCGGGCATTACGCGCCAGTGCATACATGTTGTACATGAACCAGTAAGCCGGCATAACCTGCAACGTATCGTTGGCCACATCATTGCTGATCAAACTAAAAGGTACCGGAATGTTTAACTCAGCAGGAAAATCGCCTTTGGCAATAATGCTGAAAGAGGCAAATTTTGAATTGTGTTTTAAACTTACACAGAGTCCGGGCCAAAAACCCCGCCCTGCAATGATCTCTCCATCAGCCGCCCGGCTGTTGTGGTTGCTTCCAATGGTGGCACCGGCTGCCATATTGCTTTGCCCCATTACCAATGCGGCGCATAAAAATGAATTGTTATGATGCTGTTCGTGTGCAGGAAAAATAAGAGAATTCAATACTTCACAACAGGAAATAGTGGAATTATTACCCAGGTAAGAATTGATGAGCCTGGCGCCGTATTTTAACTGGCAATGCGAAGCCATCACAAAACGAACGGCTTTGGCGCCATAAAATATCCGGCAACCATATCCTACAATACCATTTACAATTTCGCATCCTTCGCCAATTTGCGAAGTGCGGTTTTCATCGCTGTTAACGGTAAGGTTCTTTAACTTGTTGGCGCCTTTAAAATAAGCATCAGAGCCCACCAGTACATCTTTAATGATCTTACAATTCTTAATCACGGTACGGTCGCCTATCTTTCCATAACAACCATGTAATTTATCGTTGCCGCTTTCTGTAAACTCTTTAAACTTTTGCAGCAATGCATCATCATCCCGGTATTTGCTCCACATATAGGCATCGCCGGCAAGCATACCATCAAACGGCAATACACTGCGGCCGCCATTTTCATTGCATAATTCCAGCCATACCCTTACTTTTTCACTTTCCCCTTCTTTTAAAATACCGTTACCAAATTTGGCTTTGTCGGTGGTGGCCAGTTCATTTACGTTGGCAATCATTACTTCGTTGCCAATGATATAATGACTGAGAAAGTTTACATTGTCAATACAAACATTGTTGCCAAAATCGCAGCTGATAAGGGTGCTGTTGTACAGGCCCACAGCCATTCTTAAATTATGAAATTCCAGGTACAAAGGCTCCAGTTTGCCAATACGCACCAGGCCAAAAAATTTACAGTTCTTTACCAGTTCGGCACTGAATAATTCAGAAACTAAAATATTATTCCAGTCGTCGGATGTATTCCGGTTTCTAACCAGCACTTCAATCTCCAGTGCGGTAAGTTTACGGTACACAATACCATTTTGGTTTTGTTTGTTGCGTAAATGATATTCATCTTTTCCTTTGGGAATATACTGCGGTTGTACAAAATCGTACCCAAGGTTATTGACCGGATGTTTTTTGATGATGTTCATGGCTGCAATTAATAATTAATGATGAGCAATAAACAATACTTTCGGGCTAAGCTTTAAGCCATGAGTATTTGTTCTATGCTGCATTGTTTGTTATTCCACTGTTACACTTTTTGCCAAATTCCTTGGCTTGTCCACATCCACGCCTTTTGCAATACCTACATAATAAGAAAGTAATTGTAAAGGCACTACGCTCAGCAGCGGTGCTATCAGTTCATTGGCCGGCGGAATGGCAAAGCTATCATCACTCAGCCCGGGGCTGGTGGTATCTCCTTCGGTGATAATGGAGATCACTTTCCCTTTTCTTGCTTTGATCTCCTGCATATTACTTACAATTTTTTCGTGGTAACTGTCTTTTGTGGCTACAAATAATACCGGCAGGTTTTCATCTACCAGTGCAATAGGGCCATGCTTCATCTCTGCGGCAGGATAGCCTTCGGCATGTATGTAAGAGATCTCTTTTAATTTTAGCGCACCTTCCAATGCAATGGGGAAATTATACCCCCTGCCTAAAAATAAAAAGTCACCTGCATTTTTATATTTTTCTGCAATTACTTTCAGTTCATCTGCATTTTTTAAAATAGCTTCTACTTTTTCAGGTACATCATTCAGCTCGTTCAGCAATTCCTGGTAACGCTCCCTGCTGATGCTGCCTTTTTCTATAGCAATTTTTAGAGCCATCATCATCAATACGGCCAGCTGGCCTGTAAATGCCTTGGTGGATGCCACGCCAATTTCGGGGCCTGCATGCGTATACGCACCGGCGTGTGATATCCTGGCAATGGATGAGCCCACCACATTTACCACTCCAAAAATAAAGGCGCCATTTTCTTTTGCTCTTTCCAGTGCCACCAGGGTATCTGCCGTTTCGCCACTTTGCGAAATGGCAATGATCACATCTCCCTTATTTACGATAGGATTGCGGTAACGAAACTCGCTGGCATAATCCACTTCTACCGGAATACGGCATAATTCTTCAATTACATACTCTGCCACCAGGCCGGCATGCCAGCTGGTACCGCAGGCCAATATCATTATGCGGTTGGCATTTTTCAATTGCTCAATATGATTTTGAATGCCGCTCATGGTAATGGTACCCGCCGCCGCATCCAGCCTTCCTCTTAAGCAATCCTGTATAGTAGCAGGTTGTTCAAAAATTTCTTTCAGCATGAAATGCTCGTAACCGCCTTTTTCAATGGCCGCCAGCTCCATATCCAGTTTGGTAATAAAGGGGGTGATCTTTTCGTTGCCCAGGTTTTTAAGTATCAATTCATCGGGGCGTACAATGGCCAGTTCGTAATCATTCACGTACACTACTTCTTTGGTATACTCCAGCATGGGGGTGGCATCGCTGCCTAAAAAATGTTCGCCCTTACCTACACCAATTACCAGCGGGCTGCCTTTTCTTGCTGCAATAATGGTTTCGGGATCATCTTCGCTGATCAGTAAAATGCAATAAGCACCCGTTACTCTTTTCAATGCAATCCTTACTGCTTCCTCTAAATTGCATTCGTTATTGGTTTTAATATCTTCAATAAAATTCAACAGCACTTCTGTATCAGTATCGCTGGTAAAGGAGTACCCTTTATTTACCAGTTCTTTTTTTATCTGTGCATAGTTTTCAATAATGCCATTGTGTATCATGGCCAGGCTGCCACTTTTAGAAGTATGCGGATGTGCATTACGGTCGCTCGGTTCGCCATGGGTGGCCCAGCGGGTGTGGCCAATGCCAATATTGCTGTGCACGTCTTTACCAATATTGCTTTCTTCCAGGTCGGCCACACGGCCTTTCTTTTTATACACTTTTAAACCACCGTTTAACAGTGCCACGCCGGTGCTGTCGTATCCACGGTATTCTAAACGTTTTAATCCAGTAATTACAATTGGGTATGCCTCGCGTGGGCCAGTGTATCCAACAATTCCGCACATAATTTATGAGTTTATTTTTGTCTCCCGCTTCAGTAAATGAGTAATGCTGTAAAAAAGTGTGTAAAAGAAGCCGGTGATTTACCGGGGTTTACATACCATCATTTTGCTTCACTTTTAATTTGGCGTAATAGGGTTTTAAATATGCTGCAAAATAACAAATTTGTACCATTAACGATGCTTGTCTGTTGGCTATTACCGGGTTTATAAATTAAAGGCTTAATTTAGTTGATAAATAATTTTTTATGAGGCTAATACTTGCATTATTCCTGCTTATTTCGGCACAAAACATAGTAAAGGCGCAAAAAACCGCAGGTATTAACCGTAAAACAACAATATACCTGGTGCGGCATGCCGAAAAACAAACAGGGAATGATCCGGCTTTAACAGCAGCAGGTAATATGCGGGCAGGTGCTTTGCTGCAGGTATTAAAAAGAAAAAAAATACAGCACATTTATGTAACGCAGTTTAAGCGTACCCAAATGACCGGCGATAGTTTGCGTTTGCAACTGGGGATAGACACCATTCATTATAAAGCAGATACCACTGGCGAAGATGTGTACAGCAAAATACTGGCGGGTAGTGCTGCTGCTAAAAACATTTTGATCATTGGGCACAGCAATACAATACCCAGGATCATAAAAAAACTGGGGGTGGTTGATTTTACCCCGGATAATATTCCGGATGCAGAATTTGATAACCTGTACGTGGTAACGTATAGAAAAAGGAAGGCGGTAGTAAAAAGGATGAAGTATGGGGCTGCGTCTGCAGCTTCGGCAACCATGCAGGCACTACAATAAAATACCTTTTAAAAACAGATACGCTACTGAAAAGTAAATTACCAAACCGGTAACATCAACCAGTGTGGCTACAAACGGTGCAGATGAAACGGCAGGATCTCCTTTTAAGCGTTTAATTAAAATGGGCAGCATCGATCCGCTGAGTGTACCCCAAAGTACCACGCCCAGCAAAGCGAACCCTACAGTAAAGGCTACCCGCACTTCATGATCGCCGTATACTCCCGGTGAAATACCTGCCCATACCACCACCCGTACAAAACCGATCAGGCCTAATACCGAACCCAGCATCAGCCCCTGTATCAATTCTCTTCTGATAACACGCCACCAGTTAGCCACAGTGATTTCTCCAATGGCCATGGCCTGTATAATTAAGGTAGAGGCCTGCGAGCCGGTATTACCACCCGATGATATGATCAGCGGAATGAACAATACCAGTACCACAAATTTTTGAATCTCTCCTTCAAAATATTTCATGGCGGTGGCTGTCAGCATTTCTCCTAAAAATAAAATCACCAGCCAGCCAATTCTTTTTTTAAACAGTTTAAACAGCGACATTTCCAAATAAGGCTCATCCAGCGCTTCGGTACCCCCAATCTTTTGCATGTCTTCGCTGTATTCTTCTTCGGCCACCCATAACACATCATCAATGGTTACAATGCCGAGTAATTTGTTGCTTCTGCTTACAACAGGCAATGCCACCCGGTTGTTCATTTTAAATACTTCACTGGCTACTTCCTGGTCGTCGTCGGCATGTAAGGAAATAAACCTGCCATCCATCAGGTCGCTTACTTTTTTATCGGGCGATGCCATGATGAAATCTTTAATGCGGATATCATCCAGCAGTTCGCCCTTGTTGTTCAGTACATACAATACATCAATGGTTTCGCTGCTTTTTGCATAGCGGCGGATGGTATTAAAAACATCTTCCACACTGTCGTGTTCATACACATATACATAGTCTGGCGTCATTAATCTGCCCACACTGTTCTCCGGGTAGCCCAGCAGGGAGAGGGTTATTTTTCTTTCTTCCGGGTTAAGTGTTTTTACCAGTTCTCTTACCGCATTACTGGGCAGTTCACTTAAAAAAGCAGTACGGTCATCGGGGGGCAGTTCGTTTAACAGCTCGGCCGTTTTAAAAGCGGGCAGATCGTGAATGATCCTTTTTTGTGTGGGCAGTTCCAGTATCTTGAACACACTGGCCGCACGATGTAAAGAAATATGTGCCATGATCTGGCTTTCATATTCTTCATTATCGTATATCAGTTCTGCAACATCACTGATGTTCTGGTGATTAAGAAAGTCCTGTATCTTCAGCTTGTCTTCTGATGCAATCACTTCCTCAAACTTTTGCTGCAATGATATTTCATCCAATTCTAAAGACATCTGTACTTTGTTGTTATTTTCGTTGTGCGAAGAGTTGCAATTTACTCCATTTAATTTTAACCAAATGTTATGCTTCAGCCTTATTTATACATAGATAAAACGGCCAATATGGGAAGGGGAGTTTTTACTGCCGAAGATATTCCTGCGGGCACATTGATTGAGATATCCCCGGTGATTGTAATGGATGGTGCCGACAGGGCACACCTGGATAAAACCCGCCTTCACGATTATATTTTTGTTTGGGGCAAAAACGAGACCCAGGTGTGTATGGCATTGGGATATGTGCCGATGTACAACCACAGTTATAAAAGTAATTGCGATTACCTGATGGATTTTGACGAAGAGCTGATCTTTGTAAAAACCGTTACGTCTATAGAAAAAGGGATGGAACTGACCATCAATTACAATGGCGAATGGAATGATGCAACAAAACTGTGGTTTGATGCGGAATAAGATGTGAAAAAAATGTAAATTGCAGTCTTATTTAAATCCAATATGAAACGTATCTACTTGACCAGCCTGGTCTTATTATGTTATACTGGTATATACTCCCAGCATACTGTTTTTGAAATCATGGATCGGGAAGACATTTCCTACGACAGCATACAGCACATTGCCAAACTTTTTTTCGACAGCGCCGGAACGGGACAGGGCAGTGGGTATAAGCAATTTCAACGCTGGAATTACGAAAGAAAATTTCATCTGGATGACAGGGGGCGGTTTATAAAGCCCGACGCCGAATGGCGCAGTTATGCCAAGGCAACTGCGGATATGCCTGCAAGGCTGGCGCCTTTGGCCACCTATACAGAACTGGGCCCATGGAGCTGGACCTATACGAGCGGCTGGAATCCGGGCGTGGGCAGAATTACCTGTATAGCGGTATATCCTGCCGATACTACCATTATCTATGTGTCATCACCAGGCGGGGGTATTTGGAAAAGCGTTAATAGCGGCACCACCTGGCAGCCACTTACAGATAATAACAGCAGCTACATGAATATTTTTAATTTGGCGATAGACCCCACCAATAGTAATATAGTATATGCGGCTATTAACGGCGGCGGTGTTATTAAAACTATCAACGGCGGCGTATCCTGGGCTGCTACCGGCGGTGGCCCATCGGGTACAAAAAAAATTCTGATCGATCCTTCCAATACCAATATCATTTTTGCAACTTCTAATTCCGGTATTCACCGATCTGTGAACGGGGGAACCAACTGGACCAATGTACACAATACTGCTGCAAAAGAAGATATTGAATTTATGCCGGGTAACAGCAGTATCCTGTATGCAAGTGGTACCGGCAGCGCAACGGTTAGTTCGGTATACCGTTCAACCGATGCCGGGTTAACCTGGAACCCTGTGACTGTTACAGATGGCATTACTAATTTTGGCCGAACATTACTGGGCGTTTCTCCTGCCGACCCCACTGTGGTATATGCAGTTCAGGCCAGCGGCAGTATTTTTGGAAGGATGTACCGGTCAAATAATTCCGGCACAAGTTTTATTACTACCGTTACAGGAGTGCCCACATCTAATACCAATTATTTTGGTTACACAGGCAATGGAACCACCGGGCAGGCTACCTATGATATGGGTATGACAGTAAATCCGCAAAATGCAAATGAAGTGCATATTGCCGGTATTATTTGCTGGCGGTCTCTCGATGCAGGACTTTCATTTTCTCAAATGACAGCATGGAGCTATCCCAACGCCACAGGGTATAATCATGCAGACGTACATGGATTGGAGTGGGTGGGAAAAACAATTTACAGCTGCAGTGATGGTGGGGTGTATAAAAGTTTGGATAATGCAGATAACTGGATCAATCTTTCAACTGGATTGGGCATACGGCAGTTTTACCGCTTTTCCACAGCAAAAACAGACCCCAATGTAATGTCTGGTGGTGCACAGGATAATGGCACGGTGGCAAGAACATCAGCAGGTGTATGGCGCGACTGGTTAGGGGCGGATGGAATGGATTGTATTATTGATCCTAACAATGCAGCGGTATTCATCGGTACTTCTCAAAATGGCAGTATTTATAAAACTACTAATGGTGGTGCTTCATACAGCGGCCTTGGTAACCCTGCCGCTGGTAACTGGATTACACCACTGGCATGGCATCCCACCAGCTCCAGCATTGTATACGGTGGCTGGGATGCTATTTACAAATCCACTAATACGGGCAGTACCTGGACGAATATTTCTACTTCACTAACTACAGGGGGTAACCTGGATTGTCTTGTCATTGCGCCTTCAGACGATAATTATATTTATGCTTCCCGGGGGGCCAGTTTATTTGTAACCACCAATGGGGGCACTACCTGGGCTACGTACACGCCTGCAGGTAGTATTTCTTCCATCGCAGTAAAATATAATGACCCTTCTAAAGTTTGGATCACCACTACTTCAGGATCTAATAATGTATTGGTGTCACTAAACGCAGGAGCATCTTTCACTGGCATCAGTACTGGCTTACCTGCAATGGCCGCACGAAGTGTTGTGGTAGATGACAGCCCCAATGAAGGTATTTACGTAGGTATGAATATAGGGGTATATTTTAAAGACCTGTCCAATCCCACCTGGACCACGGTAGCATCTGGTTTACCACTGGTGGCAGTGAACGAGATCGAAATTTCTAAACTTGCCAATACATTAAGAGTGGCTACATATGGCAGGGGTGTGTGGGAAGCCCCCCTGATCTCCAATGCCGTTCTCGCAGTTCGCTGGCTGGCTTTTGATGGCAACAGGCTGAACGGACAGGTGCAATTGCACTGGAAAACCTCCGGGCAAAATGAGGATGTATCGTACACGGTGCAACGCAGTAGTGATGGAGTGCATTTCACCAACCTGGTAACAGTTGCGGGATCAATTAATAAAGATGACTATTATTATACGGATGCTAATCCGGGTAATATCACCAGCTTCTACCGCATCCTGTCTGTTGAAAATGGTAAAAAAATATACAGCAGTGTAATTGTAATCCGAGGAAATACGCATGATGCATATCTAACCATATTGCAAAACCCGGTGGGGCAAAAACTGCGGTTCAGCGTTAAGGTACCGGCCATGAAAGATATCATCTACAGTATTTACAACAGCACCGGTCAGCTGCTGTATTCCACCAAAACAAATTCGGGATACAACGAGTTTGATGCGGCGCAACTTGCCGCCGGTACTTATATTGTGGAAGTAAACGTGGATGGTGTTTTGTACAGAGAAAAATTCATACGTTAATAATACGTCAAAGGCATATTATTATAATGGCTCCTGCTGGCTCATGCAATGAAAACTGCCCAGGCCCCAGATGATCTCAGTAGAATCGATGCCCACTACTTTTCTGCCGGGAAAACAGGTTTGTATGAGCTGCAAAGCTTTGTCATCCTTTGCGCAATTGAATATGGGTACTATTACCGCATGATTGGCAATATAAAAATTGGCATAAGATGCGGGCAGACGCTGGTCGTCATATACTACCGCATCGGGCATGGGTAATTCTGCAATATTTAATTGTTTGCCATTGAGCAAACGCATTTGTTTTAGTTGTTGCAAATTGTCCTGCAGCAATTGATAATTCTCATCTTGTTTGTTCTCTTCTATAACGGTCAGTACTGTGTCTTCATTTACAAAACGAACGGTATCGTCAATATGCCCGTCGGTATCATCGCCCACAATGCCATCATTTACCCAAAGAATTTGTTCAGCGCCATAATAATCGTACAGGTATTGTTCTATCTGCTGCTGGTTCAAATGCGGGTTGCGGTTGGGGTTTAATAAGCAGGCTGTGGAAGTGAGTATGGTGCCTTTGCCATTGAACTCTACTGAGCCGCCTTCCATTACAATGCCGGGATAATACACAGGCAAATTATAATGTTTGCCAATGAGTGTGGGAATATTATCATCCAAATCAAACGGTGGATATTTATTGCCCCAGGCATTGTATCCCCAGTCAACAATAATCTTTTTATGTTCCGCTGCGTTTGGATTAATTAAAAAAGCCGGGCCATGATCACGGCACCAGGCATCATTGGTAGGGTGAAAAAAGAATTCCACTTTAGCCAGATCCACGCCTGCATTTTGTAAATGACCAATTGCAACATTTTTCATTGCTTCATCATTTACATTGATGCAAACTTTTTGCCCCTGAGTAAGTTCTTTTATAAACTGGCAGTAATATGGGTAGATCGTATTGATCTTTCCGGGCCAGGACGCTTCTTTATGCGGCCAGCTCAGCCAGGTGGCAGCTTGCGGTGCAAATTCAGCAGGGAAGTAATAGCCGAGTTGTTTTGGTGTGAGTCGGTTCATGGTTCATGGTTGATGGTTCATGGTTCATGGCTTCACCTTCATGCTCAATAGTAAACGAATGTTGTACTGCTATTAACCATGAACTATGAACCATGAACGGGTATTAATCTCCGTCGATATATCTTTTGGTAATAGGCTGATAAGAATCTATTCTTCTGTCGCGTAAAAAAGGCCAGTGTGTTCTGTAGCGGTCTGTTTTTTTAAGATCCAGTTCCATCACTTTAATTTCTTCTTCTTCGTGCGAAGCCTTGTACAGGATGGTTCCAAATGGATTGCTTACAAATGAACCGCCCCAGAATTTCATAGCGCCATCCTGTTCAAAGCCCACGCGGTTTACACTTACCACATGTACGCCATTGGCAATGGCATGGCTGCGCTGCATGGTTTGCCAGGCATTGTACTGTTCAATATTTGTTTCTTCATCCTGTGAAGTTGCCCAGCCTATAGCCGTTGGATAAAATAAAATCTCTGCCCCCATCAAAGCCGTGATCCTCGATGCTTCGGGATACCATTGATCCCAGCAGATCAAAATTCCGATAGTGGCGAATTTTGTTTTAAATACTTTGTATCCCATATCACCCGGGGTAAAATAGAATTTTTCGTAGTAAGCCGGATCGTCAGGAATATGCATTTTACGGTACTTGCCCAAATAGCTGCCATCTGCATCCAGTACCGCTGTGGTGTTATGATATAATCCTTCTGTTCTTTTTTCAAATAATGAGGCGATGATCACCACGCCCAGTTCTTTTGCCACAGCACTCAATGCATCAGTTGAAGGGCCGGGGATGGCTTCAGCCAGTTTAAAATTTTCATAATCTTCCACATCGCAGAAATAAAGGGAGGTAAATAATTCCTGCAGGCAAACGATCTGCGCTCCTGCTGCTGCCGCTGCTTTTATTTTTTCAATGGCTTTGTTTAAATTCTGCTGTTTATCTGCCAAACAACTCATTTGTACCAGTGCCGTTTTTACTGTTGCCATAATGTATTTTTAAGAGGGGCAAAGATAAATATATTTACAACAGTTCGTTTACCTGCTTTTGAATGTTGTCACAGATCTTATCCATGGGCAAATCGTTACTGTCGGTGCCAAAAGGGTCTTCAATCTCTTCTGCTATCAGTTCCAGGCTGGCCAGCACATAAAAGATGAACGCCACTACCGGAATAACCAGGTAGCCCAGGTTGAATACATAGCCCCATGGCAATGTCATTACATAAAAGAAAATGAATTTTTTTATGAATGCGCTGTAGGAGATGGGGATAGGGGTATTTTTTATGCGTTCGCAGGCGCCGCAAACTTCGGCAAAGGATTGTAATTCGCTGTTGAGAACAATTAGTTGTTCGCCTCTTATCTTGCCGGTTTCAAATAAGGTATTTACTTTTTTAAACAATAAACCCGCAAGCTGGTTGGGCATGTGTTTGTCATGATCTATCTCTGTTAATTCCGGGTGTGCCTTATCGTCCAGTTCAAGCCTTGTTGATTCGCTGCGCAAATGATTTTTTAATGAAACTGCGTATTGCGGAATGCAAGTTTTAAAAAAGTTCCTGTTTTGTGTATCGCTTTTGGCCAGTAGCCCATTTAGTTTTAGCGAAAGATTGCGGCTGTTGTTTACCAGGGTGCCCCATAGCTTGCGGCCTTCCCACCAGCGGTCGTAAGCCGTATTGGTGCGGAATACCAGTAATAGTGAAATTACAAACCCCAGCAGGGTATGCATCACCACAATATTTTTCACCTTGTTACCTTCTGTCCATTTCCAGTGTTCCATTTCAAAGTAGGCAATGGAGCCGGAGTATGCAGCAATCAGCAATATCATGGGCCACAGTTTAATGAAAGTATCCGACTTGTGAAAACGGAATATAAAACTGAACCAGTCTTTAGGATTGTATTGTATCATGTTTTTTTATTACTGCACAAATGTAGTTACAGTTAATTAGTTTTACTTTCATTGAATTATAATATTTATGCTTTTTATCATCATCATAATACTCGTAGTTGGCGGCATCTATTTCGCAAAACCCAAAAAAGGATACGATACCACACCCGCCGGGGAAGAAATACATGTGAATGATATCATTCTGCAAAACAATATTGCTTTTTTCAGGGCACTGGATACAAGCAGGAAAAAACAATTTAAAATTGAAGTACTGGAGTTTTTGAACGCAGTAAAGATAACAGGAGTGGATACTCCGGTGGATAATACCGACATGCTACTGGTGGCCTGCAGTGCCGTAATTCCTGTATTTGCCTTCCCTGAATGGAAATACAGCAACCTGCAGGAAGTGCTTTTGTATTCCGATACTTTTAGCAGCAGTTTTGAAACAGCAGGGGCAGGGCGGAATATTTTAGGCATGGTGGGCTCAGGTTATATGGAGGGTAAGATGTTGCTGAGCAAACATGCATTGCAACAGGGGTTTAAAAATGATTCGGATAAAAACAATACCGCCATTCATGAGTTTGTGCATTTGATAGATAAATCCGATGGTAATACCGACGGCATTCCTCAATTGCTGTTATCCAAACAATATACATTGCCCTGGCTGGATATGACCTTTCAGCAAATGCAGGCCATGCGGAATGCAAAATCAGATATCAATCCTTATGGTGCCACCAATAAAGCTGAATTTTTTGCCGTGGTGTCAGAATACTTTTTTGAACGGCCCGACCTGCTGCAAAAAAAACACCCCGAACTGTATAAACTGTTGCAACAGCTATTTAAACAGGATCCGGAAGTGGTAATGCAAAAGCAGCAGGTAAAGTTGGGAAGAAACGACCCGTGCTTTTGCGGCAGCGGGTTAAAGTACAAAGATTGTCATTTGCAAAACAGCAAAGAAGGCCTGCAATAAAAAAGCGAAACCCCGGAAGGTTTCGCTGTATATTCCCATGCTGCGAACTAAATTACGCCTGTTGCACCAGCTGAATTTCAGCCAGTATTTTCACTTCTTCACTTACTAATACACCACCGGTTTCGGTAGCTGCATTCCAGGTAAGGCCAAAATCTTTACGGTTGATCTTGCCCGATAAAGTAAAGCCTGCCTTTGTATTTCCCCACGGATCTTTTGCCACACCACCAAATTCAACTGCTAAGGTTACCGGTTTAGTTACATCCTTAATGGTCAAATCACCGGTTAAAGCGTACACATCATCTTTTTTAGTGAAGCTGGCAGATGCAAAAGATAATGTTGGAAATTTCTCCGCATCAAAAAAATCAGCACCCTGCAAGTGCCCGTCACGTTGTTCGTTGCCGGTATCCACCGAAGCAATGTCAGCACTGAAACTGATAGTGGCGTTGGAAAAATCTTCACTATCGGTTGTGGCTGCTGCAGTAAAGCTTTTAAAGCTGCCGGTTACCGTAGTGATCATCAGGTGTTTTACTTTAAATTGTATCTCGCTGTGTGTGGGGTCTAGTGCCCATGTGGTAGTTGCCATAATAATAAATTTGAATGCAAGGTATATATTAATGTTTAAACATCAAAATATTCAAACTGAAATTTTTTGTTAAGGCCGAAAAGGGGCACCCGGCAGACTGGCGTATTTAAAATATTAATAGTATTTTTATTTGGTCATACATCCGCTGTCAGGATCTGGCATCAATTCAACCTTAAAATTTAAAAAATGGGACTATTTGATTTTATTAAAAATGAACTGATAGAAGTTATTGACTGGGTAGATACTTCTAACGATACGTTGATATGGAAATTCCAGGATAAGGGCAACAATATTAAGAATGGGGCAAAACTTACAGTACGGGAAACCCAGTGTGCTGTGCTGATGAATGAAGGTGAGTTTGGAGACACTTACACGGCCGGTCTGCATACTTTGTCTACCAGCAATATGCCCATTACCACCACACTTAAATCGTGGAAATATGGTTTTGAATCTCCTTTTAAAGTAGATGTTTACTTTGTAAACCTTAAACAGTTTACCAATTTAAAATGGGGCACCAGCGGCCCTATATTAATGCATGATGCTGATTTTGGACAGGTACGTTTAAAATCGTTCGGCAATTTTTCCATCAGCATCAAAGATGCCAAACAATTCATCACCAAATTCAGCGGTACTAACCCTTATGTAAAAATTGAGGAGGTGGAAGAAACCTTACGGTCAGTATTCTCCAGCATTTTGGCCGAAACGCTTGCAGCAGCTAAGATTGGTGTGATGAACCTGGCAGCGCAGTATACCGAACTGGGCGAAGTGCTTAAGCCAATACTGCAAAAGGAAATGGATACTTACGGTATTCAGCTGGAAAAATTCTTTATCGAAAATGTTTCGTTGCCCGAAGAAGTGGAAAAGATGATTGATAAGAAAACACAGCTCAATATATTAAAGAACGACCTGAATGATTTTAATAAGATGCAGGGCGGCATTGCATTGGAGAAACTGGCCGAAAATGACAATGCCGGAGGTATGGGTGCCGTGGTAATGACCAATTTAATGAATCAGCAAACCGCCAGTTCAGGCAATGCTGCCACAGATAAAACACAGCAGCTGGATCTGCTGAAGCAGTTGGCAGAATTGCAAAAACAGGGCATCATTACACAGGAAGAATTCAACCAGAAGAAAGCAGATATTTTAAGCAAGCTGTAATTTTTGCAATGGATAATTTTGTTGAACTTTCCTGTCCCAACTGCGCTTCCGAACTGAACTATGATGCAGAAAAAAGCAAACTGAAATGTTTGCATTGTGCCGCTGTATTTGATATTGAAAACAACAATGAGCTGATCAGTGAAATTGATTTTGAAACAGCATCCCGGCAGGCAGAAGATAATGCTGCGGAAATATGGTCTTACAAATGCAGCAAGTGCGGTAAAGGCAATACCACATCCAGTAATATCGTTTTTTTTGAATGCAGCCATTGCGGCAATAACGTGATCAATACGCAGGCGTATAAGCAAAAGCTGATACATCCTTCTTCCATATTACCTTTCGGGGTTTCAAAAAACAAAGCAGGAGAAATATTCAAACAATGGATCGGCAGGGGATTCTGGAGCGAATCGGCATTAAAAGAACTGTCGCTGATAGATAACCTGCAGGGGCATTACATCCCATTCTGGACCTTTGATGTACAAACCGAAAATGAGTGGAGTGGACAGGCCGGTTATTATTACCACGAAACAGAGGAGTATACTGATGGCGAAGGCAGAAGACAAACCCGAACGATCACCAAAACACGCTGGGAATACCACAGCGGCCAACTGGATCACTGCTTTAACGATATATTGATCTGCGGCAACAAGAATATTGCACAGGAAAAGATCAATGGCATTTATCCTTACCAGCTGCAACACCTGGTGCCGTTAAATGAAAAGTACATTGCCGGGTGGAATGCAGAAAATTACAGTAAGAATATTACCGATAGTTTTGAGGCAGCCCGGTATTATATCAGGGATCAAGTATACCAGCTTTGCAGCCAGCAATTGGGTGGCGATACACAAATGGGTTTATCTGTTGATACAAATATGCACAACAGAACTTACAAACATATTGTGTTGCCGGTTTGGCTTTGCGAATATTTGTACAAGGGAAAAAAATACAGCTTTATCATCAACGGGCAAACCGGTAAAATTGATGGTAAAAAACCGGTTTCGGCCACCAAGGTAACACTGGCGGTGATAGCGGTTATTTTGATCGCAATATTGCTGTATTATTTCAGCCAGCAGTAATCTGTAAACAGGCACTGCATAAGGTTTTCGTTATATAAAAAAGATCCCGGCCATAAAGCCGGGATCTGTAAAATCTGTTGAAGTACTGTTTATTTACCAGCTGCAAAATCTCTGCGTATAATATTCAGGGCACCACCCGCTTTAAACCATTCGATCTGCTGATCGTTGTAGGTATGGTTTACCTGTATGGTTTCGCTGCTGCCATCGGCATGGTTCAAAACCAGTTGCAAAGCTTTGTTGGGTGCAAAAGTCAATAACCCTTCAATGTCGATGCTGTCGTCTTCCAAAATTTTATCGTAGTCGGCTTTGTTGGCGAAAGTAAGTGCCAGCATACCTTGTTTTTTTAAATTGGTTTCGTGAATACGGGCAAAAGATTTTACCAGTACTGCACGCACACCTAAATGACGGGGCTCCATAGCTGCATGTTCTCTTGAAGAACCTTCGCCATAGTTTTCATCACCCACCACAATGCTGCCAATACCTGCAGCTTTGTAAGCCCTTTGTGTAGCCGGAACAGCACCATATGCGCCGGTCAGCTGATTTTTTACATTGTCTGTTTTTTCATTGAAGAAGTTAACAGCGCCAATCAGCATATTGTTACTGATATTATCCAAATGGCCACGGAATTTTAACCATGGGCCTGCCATACTGATATGATCGGTGGTACATTTTCCTTTGGCTTTGATCAGTAATTTCAATCCTTTAAGATCAACACCTTCCCATGCTGCAAATGGATCCAGTAATTGTAAACGCTTGCTGTCGGGCGCCACTTTTACCACCACACCCGTTCCATCTTCTGCCGGTTTTTGATAGCCTGCATCTTCTACTGCAAAACCTTTGGGAGGCAGTTCATTGCCGGTGGGCGGATCCAGTTTTACCTGTTCGCCTTTATTGTTGGTTAAGGTATCTGTTAACGGATTAAAGTCTAACGAACCTGCAATGGCCATTGCGGTTACCAGTTCCGGACTTCCCACAAATGCAAAAGTATTAGGATTGCCATCGGCACGTTTTGCAAAGTTTCGGTTGAAAGAATGTACGATGGTATTTTTTTCTGCTTTCTCGGCACCCACCCTTGCCCACATACCAATACAGGGACCGCAGGCATTGGCAAAAACGTTGGCGCCTATCTTATCAAATACCCCCAGGAAGCCATCTCTTTCAATGGTATAACGAATTTGTTCGCTGCCCGGGTTGATATTGAATTCAGCTTTTAAGGTTAAACCTTTATCGCTAACCTGTTGCGCTAAACTAACAGCACGGCTAATGTCCTCGTAAGAAGAGTTGGTACAACTGCCGATTAAACCCACTTCAATTTTGGTAGGCCATCCGTTAGCGGCAGCAGCAGCTTTCATTTGCGAAATGGGTGTTGCCAGGTCGGGTGTGAAAGGGCCATTCAAATGTGGCTCCAGTGTATTAAGATCAATTTCAATTACCTGGTCAAAATAGGCTTCGGGGTTGGCATATACCTCAGCATCGCCGGTTAAGTGCGCAGCAATGGCGTCGGCAGCAGCAGCAATTTCTTCTCTGCCGGTTGCCTTTAAATAACGGCTCATGCTTTCATCATAACCAAAGGTGGAAGTGGTAGCGCCAATTTCGGCACCCATATTACAAATAGTGCCTTTACCGGTACAACTCATGCTGGTAGCACCTTCGCCAAAATATTCCACCACGGCACCGGTTCCGCCTTTTACGGTAAGAATGCCGGCTACTTTTAAGATCACGTCCTTAGGGGCAGTCCAGCCATTTAATTTACCGGTTAATTTTATGCCGATCAGTTTTGGCATTTTAAGTTCCCAGGGTAAGCCGGCCATTACATCACAGGCATCTGCACCACCCACACCAATAGCGATCATACCCAGGCCACCGGCATTTACCGTGTGACTGTCGGTGCCAATCATCATTCCGCCGGGGAACGCATAATTTTCCAGCACCACCTGGTGAATGATACCGGCACCGGGTTTCCAGAAACCGATGCCATATTTATTACTTACCGATGCCAGGAAATCATATACCTCACTGCTTTCATGCACGGCCCTGTCAAGGTCTGTTTTGCTGTTTACTTTTGCTTCAATCAGGTGGTCGCAATGCACGGTGGAAGGAACGGCTACTTTAGTACGGCCGCTTTGCATGAACTGTAACAATGCCATTTGAGCTGTAGCATCCTGCATGGCCACACGGTCGGGCGCAAAATCCACATATGCGGCCCCTCTTTCATAAGCCTTGCTGGCATTGCCTTCTGTAAGATGGGCGTACAGTATTTTTTCAGTCAGTGTTAAAGGTTTGCCAGTTGCTTTACGGGCAGCTTCAATACGGGTAGCAAAATTTGCATACACCTGTTTAATCATTTCAATGTCAAAAGCCATAGTAATAATTTAGGAACCTGCCGGCCGGCAGGCGGGTTTAAAAATTAACTTCATTCAAAAAATCAGGAGCCGTTGCTGTGAAATGGGTTGTTTTTCATTTGCACATATCCAATTTTTATATTAAAAACTGAAGTACTGCAAATTTACTGAAACTCGGTCAGTATTTAAAGTGCTTGTTTATGGAATAAAATAGTCTTAAATTAGCATATGAACAGTTTCAGATATTTCATAGAATGGCACTTGTTTGGGGTTTGTACCGCAATGGGTGAAAAAATGGGTATCGCCACGTCAACCATACGAAAGTATTTTATCTACATCTCCTTTCTTACTATGGGGTCTCCGGTAGTGGTGTATTTTTTTGTGGCTTTCTGGATGAATGTTAAACGATACATTTTCAATGCCCGGCGGAATCCCTTAAGATATTTGTAAAACCTGTTCCATACCTTATCCTGAAAATGATTGTACTTCATATCAATCATACCAACTATAAACAATTGTTGCACGACCTGGCAACATGCCTGCATATTCCGTATGCGCAGGAAGATTATTTAATGATTCCTCCCCCGGTTGGGAAAGGCATTTTTAAAGTGATCAGTTTGTATGATGACCTGCAGGTATTGCTGGTGAATGCTTCATTTTCAGAAAGTATTATCACTATCCGCGAACGCTCGGACGACCGCTATTTTGTATTGCATTTTGATGATGTTTTTGTAAGTGATACCGCTACTTTAAAAGTAGATGACGAGATGCTGCAAAAGTCTAACACCCGCCATGCAGTGGCCCGGCTTACCAGCAACCTGTTTCAAAATACCGAAGAGCTGCCGGCGCACCTGCACATCCAGTCAATTAAAGTACTGTTCAACGAAAAGTGGCTGAAAAAATACATGGGCATGGATGCGGAAGCGGATGTACTGCAGCGCTACCTGTCATTAAAAACTGAAAGCTTTGATATTGAACAGCTGGATGCAGAGTACCTGGAGTTGATGGAGCAGTTATGGAATGCGCCCAAAGAAGACCCGATGCAAAATATGTTTTTACAAAACCGGGTTACTTTACTGATAGAACGTTTTTTTACCCGCTTGTACAACAAGATCAATTTGCTGCAGGGAAAGTTTGATCTTTCTTCCAATGTAATCAGCAGCCTTTTAACCGTAGAACATTTACTGATCAGCGATTTTAGCAAAATTCCACCCACCATTGATGAATTTTCACGCATGGTATCCATGAGCAGCACCAAGCTTAAGAAAAGTTTCAGGAGTATGTATGGAGACAGTATTTACGCCTATTACCAGAAACAGCGGTTGCAAAAGGCCAATGAGCTGTTATTGACAGGTAAATACAATGTTAAACAGGTGGCAGAGGCTATTGGCTATAATAATGTGTCTAATTTTGCTTTGGCATATAAAAAACAGTACCATAAAGTACCCGCCGTTACGCCTGCAGCACAATAAAAAATGGCATATGCTGTTTTATAAACCTGTAAATCTGTGTTTAGTTTTTCTTACAAATATTGCAATCATACTGCTTACCTGCACGACCTGGCAAAGGCGGCAGGAGTACCTGTTATCAATAATGCCATCACACTTCCGGGATCTATTGGCACAGGGTATATCAAAGCCGTGGAACTGGCCGATGGCCTGCAAATTTTAGTGAATGAATGTGTAACGGTACAGGATGTGCAGTTTCGGCGGCAGCCGGTAATGGACGAATCTTTTACGCTGCGGTTTGATGAAGTAAAGAACCTGAAAGCTCTTACCGTGAAAATTGATGCCGATACCATGAATGAAGAAGACCTGATTTACTCCGGGGCATTTCTTACCAATTCTTTTACAGATTTTTCTTATACGGCCACCGCAGGTACAGAAAACCGCTGTGTGAATATATATTTTACTGCAGAATGGCTGAAGGAAAATGTGGGCATCAAAAGTTCGGATGAAGTGTTTAAAAAATATCTTTCCTTAAAAACGGCCATTCTTAATTTTGAAGTGCTGAATTTTGAATATCGTGCCCTGATGGAAGATATATTTGAAGTAAGCGAAACACATCCTATGTACAAAGTAACCCTGCTTAACAGGGTAATGCTGCTGATAGAAAAATTCTTCCGGAGCCTGTATGTTAAAATGGGAGATAAAACCAGTATCATTAATATTAAGGATGCAACTATAAAAAGGATCATGCTGGTAGAGTCAATTCTGGTTAGCAATCTATCGGTACCACCACCCACCATACCCAAACTGGCACGTAAGGCTATGATGAGCGAAACCAAGCTTAAGAATTTATTTAAGGCTGTATACGGCTTAAGTATTTACGAGTATTATCAAAAAAACAGGATGCTGAGGGCCAGGCAATTACTTCGGTCTAAAAAGTTTTCTGTAAAAGAAACAGGTACCGCACTTGGCTTTAAAAACCTCAGCAACTTTACTATTGCATACAAAAAAGAATTTAACGTGCTACCCAGCGAAATTTAGGTTTCCAGTATTGGTTTATGTCTTTTGCAGGTATTAATGTGTCGGAATTACACACTATACATTAAGAATGTTATATATTTTTGTGCCCGTTAATAAGAGCCCCGTTTTAAGATCTGTTTTAGAGTTTGACGTGTAAATCAAACTTGTGGTTGATGATCTATCCTATATTATTTGCCCCGCATTGCAGGGGCTTTTTTTATGCCACGGCCTGTCTTAGTTTTACCAATTTTTCCAGTAAAGGTTCCAGCAGGTCCAGTTGCAGCATATTGGCACCATCACTTTTGGCCACAGCGGGGTTGGGGTGCGTTTCAATAAATAATCCATCTGCTCCCGTGGCAATGGCAGCTTTGGCAATGGTTTCAATCAATTCGGGATTTCCCCCTGTAACTCCGCCGGTTTGGTTGGGTTGCTGCAGGGAGTGGGTACAATCCATTATTACCGGCACATCAATGGCTTTCATCCAGGTGATATTGCGGTAGTCTACCACCAGGTCCTGGTATCCAAATGTATTGCCTCTTTCAATCAGCCCAACCTTATCATTACCGGTATTGTATATTTTTTCCACTGCAAATTTCATTGAGGGCCCGTTTACAAACTGGCCTTTTTTTACATTCACGATCCTGCCGGTTTCGCCCGCCGCAATCAGCAGGTCGGTTTGCCGGCATAAAAAAGCGGGGATCTGCAAAATGTCAACATATTGGGCTGCTATGGCAGCTTCCTGTGCGGTATGGATATCTGAAGTGGTGGGTAAATGAAACCTTTCACCTAATTGTTTCACCAGTTTTAATGCGGCTTCGTCGCCAATGCCTGTAAATGAAGTGGCACTGGTGCGGTTGGCCTTGCGGTAAGAGGATTTGAAAATATAAGGAATGCCCAGTTTGTTGCAGATGCGGCTTACTTTTTCTGCCACACCGTTGATCAGTGCTTCACTTTCCACCACGCAGGGGCCTGCAATTAAAAAGAAATTATTTTTATCGTATTGCTGGTTACTGAAAAGGTCCTGTAAATAATTTTTCATGCTGCAAAATTACTAATAGCTGGCGGCTTTAAAAAAAGCTTCTTTTTGGGTACTGCAATGCGGTAAATAATTTTATAGTGGGCAGGGCTTGCTTTTTTGCTGCCGGCCTCATTAAACTATTCACTTAATTAATGTGCCGGGTTGCAGCAATGTATTATCCCCTTACATTTGTATACAAATTTGTACAATGATAAAAGAAAAGATACTGGTGATTGGTGCCAGTGGCCAGATAGGCGTTGAACTAACCCTTGCTTTAAGAAAAATATATGGTAATGCCAATGTGGTGGCGTCTGACCTGAGGGAAGAAAATGACCTGTTGAAAGGTACAGGCCCGTATGTAAGCCTCGATGTTATGAATAAAGAAATGCTGCATGTGCAGGTGATTCGCCAGAACATCACGCAGATCTATTTGCTTGCCGCTATTCTTTCTGCCACCGGCGAAAAAAATCCTAATCTTGCCTGGAGCCTCAACATGCAAAGTTTGCTGAACGTGCTGGACATTGCCCGGGAAGAAAAGCTGACCAAAGTATACTGGCCCAGTTCTATAGCGGTATTTGGCCCTACCTCACCCAGGCAAAATTGCCCGCAGCAAACGGTGATAGAGCCCATCACCGTGTATGGCATCAGCAAATATGCAGGAGAGTTTTGGTGTAATTATTACCACCAGCGTTTTGGCGTGGACGTAAGAAGCCTGCGCTACCCGGGTTTAATCAGTTATAAAAGTGCACCCGGAGGCGGTACTACTGATTATGCCGTGGAAATTTTTCATGAAGCCATCGAAGAAAAAAAATACGAGTGTTTTTTGCAGGACGATACTTACCTGCCCATGATGTATATGCCCGATGCCATTAAAGCTACCATTGAGCTGATGGAGGCGCCGGCAGAAAAGATAACGGTACGTACTTCTTACAATTTATCCGGCATGAGTTTTTCGCCCAAAGAAATTGCTGCAGAAATTAAAAAACACCTTCCCGATTTTTCTATCTCCTATAAACCCGATTACAGGCAGGCAATTGCCAACAGCTGGCCGCAAAGTATTGATGATACAGTGGCAAGAAATGACTGGGGTTGGAAAGAGGAATACGATCTTTCCAGGATGGTAACAGATATGCTGGATAATTTAGAAGGCAGTTGAACGCCGGTTGTTTTTAACTAACCATTTGCTAATTAAAATGTATCTCTGATTTGCAGGAACCCTTAATTTTGTACTATAAAAACGTAATTATGAAAAGGATTTTTTTGATCGCAGGTATTACAGCCATTTGCTCTGCAGCCGTGGCACAAAAAGGAGATGATAACAAAGTGCGTTTTAGTGCTGGTCCCGAAATTGGTTTTGCCACGGGCGATTTTAATGTAACCCATTCTATAGGAATAGGTGCTACTATCCAGGGAGAGGTAAATATAGCACAGTCTACCAATGTAACGCTTACTACGGGATACCTGTCTTACGCAGGCAGGTCAGAGGGGTCGGGTATTAAATACAAAGCAGCAGGTATAGTGCCACTGAAAGCCGGCATTAAATATTTTTTATCAGAAGGTTTTTATGGGGCGGCTCAATTGGGCGTGGGCTTTTTTAATAACAGCGGTGGTACTGCGCTTGCTTATACACCAATGCTGGGCTACGAATTCAATACCAAATCGGGCAAGGCAGTGGATGCCAGTTTTAAATACGACGGGTATTCAAAAAACGGCAGTGGGTTAGGATCGGTGGGTGTGCGCCTGGCATACCGGTTTTAAAACGGGGCAAAAGTGAATGAAATTGTAAAGCGTATAACAATTCCGGCGGTGCCGGAATAAAAAAAATCCTGCAGTAATTGCAGGATTTTTTTTATTGAAACTGTTTTAAATAAGTTTGTGTTCGTATGCAAATTTTATAAGGCCAATTACCCCGGAGGTTTTTGTTTTTCTAAATATATTTTTTCGGTGGGTCTCTACGGTTCGTTCGCTTAAAAAAAGTGTTTCGGCTATTTGTTTATTGTTGAATTCTTTTTCTATCAGTCTGATAATTTCTATTTCACGGGCGGTTAAATGGGCTTCATCACTTTCTTTTTTCATTTCGCTGGCCCTGGTCATTTCCTGCAACACTTCATCGCTGAAGTAGATGCCGCCGGCAGAAATTTTTTCCAATGCGGCAATCAGTTCTTTTTTGCCAATATTCTTCAGTACATACCCGGCAATATCTGAATCATCAATCATCTGGTTCACCAGTTCACCCTGGCCGCTCATACTCAGGGCCAGTATTTTTATTGCAGGAAATTTTTTGTGTACGGCTTTTGCCAGTTCGGCTCCGTTCATTCCGGGCATCATTACATCAGTCAGCAGAATGTGTACAGGGGTTTGTTCCAGCAATTGCAGCATTTGAAGTGGTTCGGTACATTCCAGCACCACCTTAAACTGGTCGTATCCCTGCAGTAAAGATTTTAAGCCATCGATCACAATCTGGTGGTCGTCTACTATGGCAAGGGATATTTTGCTGATTTTCATGATAAGTTATAGCCGAAAATAAAGTTTTTTTTTCATTATTCCACCGGAACATGAATGGCTACCAGTGTGCCACGGCCAGGCTGGCTGTCAAAGTCTACCGTTCCTTTTAAGTATTCAATCCTTGAGCTGATATTTTTTATGCCAATACCCTCAAACCTTTGTTTATCTTTTGAATCAAACCCTTTGCCGTTATCTTCAATAGTGGCGGCAATACCATCTGCATCTTTTATCAGTGAAATATCAAGGGTATTGGCACCCGAATGTTTAATCACATTGTTCACACATTCCTGTATTACCCGGTACAAAACGGTTTCCAGGTTACTGTCCAGTCTTTCGTTCAGCCCTTCTGTGTACAGGTTTACTTTAAGCATTCGACTGTCCAGCTTATCTAAAAATTCTTTTACGGCGCTGGCCAGTCCGCTTTTCAGCAGGGCATTGGGCATCATCTGGTGACTAACACTTCTTATTTCCCTGCAGCTTTCATCTACCAGGCTGATCACTTTCTCAAACGCTGTTTTTTGATTTTCATTGCTGAAAGGGAGTTCACTTTCAAAAGCAGAGAGGTTCATTTTGGCCGCACTCATCAGCTGGCCCACACCGTCATGCAGATCGGCAGCTATCCGTTTGCGCTCATTTTCTTCGGCGTTGATGATGCCTTTAGTGGCCAGGTCCTGCTGTTTCATTACTTCTGCCTGTAATTGTAACCGGTGTTGAGCCTGTCGCTTCCTGTAAAAGCTGATGCCGGTAATTACCAGTAATAGCGTACCGGCTACCAAGGCCCACAGTAATAAATTCTTACGTTGTATTGCCGCCTGCTGCAGTTGTAACTGCTGTTCTTTTTTGTCTGACTGGTATTGTGCATTCAGGGCTTCTATCTGTTTCATCTTATCTGATGAATAAATGGAATCCTTTAGTATATCATATTGTTTAAAATATTGCAGCGACAAAGCAGTGTTACCCATTTGTTCTGCGGCATGGGCCAGCTCTTTAAAATTACTCTGCAGCAATTCTGCATATTTCATTTGGTAAGCAATGGTATTACTGGATTGATATTGCTGAATGGCCTGTTCATATTTTCCCTGCATCAGATACATGGCACCCAGGTCGGTATAGCTCAGGGCAATGGAAAAGGTATCGTGCAGTTGTTGCCGTAATTGTAAAGACTCCAGTAAATATTTTTCTGCTGTTGTAAACTGTTGTTGTAAAGCGTATACACCTCCTAAAAAATTAAGGCTGTAAGCTTTGCCCACCAAATCGTGCATCTTTTCCCTGATGGCTAAAGATTTTTTGTAGCGGCTGGCTGCTTCTGCATATGCCTGCTTGTATTCAAATACCACCCCCGATTCGTTTAAGATGGTAGCCATCCCATCCTGGTCATTCAGTTTTGTGTAAATGCTGAGTGCCTCATCGTAATGTTGCAGTGCCCTGTCAAGGTCTTTGGTTTTCCTGTACAGCCGGCCCAGGGCATTTAAAATGCCGGCTCTTTTTGTTGCATCTGCACTACCCCTGGCCATACCCAGTGCCTGGTAATACAGGTTTGCCGCACTGTCGTAATTTCCTTTTAAATAATATGCAATTCCCTTTATTTTGGTTAGCTCGCTCATAGCAGCCGAGTCGTTAACCTGTAGTGCCAGTTGATAGCCGGTTACAGCCGTACTGATACAATCATCAAAATTTTTTGTAGAGAGCAGGTCCGATAAAACGATGCAGGCTTTTACTTTTTCAGCGGCAGGGGCCTTACTGCCGATCAACGCATACAGGCTGTCAGTATTTTTATTTTGCGCCCGGGCCAATAACCCGTACACCAGGGTGAGCAGCAGTATACACAATAATGATTTAGGCGCTTGCATTTGTAGAAGGAATTTAAAATCCCAGCACTTCCTTCATACTAAAAATACCTTTTTTACCGGCCACAAATTCTGCTGCCAGTACCGCACCTGTTGCAAAACCGGTACGGCTGTGTGCAGTATGAATGATCTCAATATCATCGATGGCAGAACTGTATTTAATAGAATGGGTGCCAGGTGCAGGATCAATTCTTTTGCTGATGATGGATAGTTCGTTAGGGTATTTTTCCACTTCGTTGATCCACTTTTTTTTGCGGGTAACCTCATGCAAAACCTGTTCTGCAAGTGTAATGGCGGTACCGCTGGGGGCATCTTTTTTTTGTGTGTGATGAATCTCTTCCATGCTCACATTATACGAGTCCTGGTGGCTCATCAGCTGAGCCAGTTTTTTATTCAGTTCAAAAAATATATTTACACCCACACTAAAATTACTGGCGTATAAAAGTGCGCCGTTTACAGCCCTGCATTTGGCTTCAATGGCAGGCCATTGCTCCAGCCATCCGGTGCTGCCGCTTACCACCGCAATGCCTGCGTCCAGGCATTTGCTGATATTGTCTGCAGCACTGTGCGGCCCGGTAAATTCAATGGCTGCATCGCATTGCAGCAGGTTATCTTTTGTAAACTGGTCCTGGTTATTGATGTCTATTTTTAAGGGAGCGGTATGGCCTCTTTGTAATAAAATTTCTTCTATTGCTTTGCCCATTTTGCCATAGCCTATTAATGCAATTTTCATTTCCGTGCAAGGTGTTGGTGATATAAATAAAATGAAGGTAATTATTTTGTGCGAGTCTTACCAATATTCAGTACCAGGCTGATGCCGTTGGTATGTGCCATGGGGCTGTAGCCGGGTTTTATTTGCAGGCTCAGTTCATCACTTACGTCAAAGGTTTTAAGATGGGCGTCTACAGTGGCATCCACTACGTTCAGGCCCCAAAACAGCAGGAAGAATAATACGGAGTAGTCTACATTTTGCCGTACTTCATTGCGGAAGCTTTTAATACGGTCGGGCGAATTGCGTACACTATAATAGGGCTCCGGAATTAATTTATCGTTACTGGTATCGTTGTCGCTGGCGTTTTTAAAGGCGGCATTGGCTTCTTTAAACTGTTTGATATTTCTGAAAAAGATATAGGCTGTGGTGCCCAATGCACCATATACAATGGGCATCTTCCAGTATTTTTTATTGGTGGCCTGGCCCCAGCCGGGTATAATGGCCGAACGCAGGATGGCAACTTTAGGACTGTAAGGTGCAGTGCTGTCAATATGAAAAATATGGATCTTCTCTTTTTTGATCACAGGCTTGCCCGCAGCTGGTATGGTGGTACTGTCTTTTTGTGCAAATACAGTTGCAGCAGGTAAATAAAGAAGTATGAAAAGTATTGATCTTAAAAAAGCCATGTATATGCTTACTTTATAAAAACCCGGGTGTCATTAACTTACTTTAATATTCAATTTGTCCAGTAATCCATTCAGTTCTTCCAATGAATAGTATTCAAATAAAATAGAGCCGTATCCTTTTTTATTGTGGGTTAATTTTACCTTGGTATTAAAGCTGGATGCTAAATTATCTTCTATCTTTTTAAATGCGGGAGGCATATCTGTTTTTACGGCAACTTTAACATTGTGCGGGGTATAAATTTTACGCACCAGGTCTTCTGTTTGGCGAACGGATAAACTGCGTTTTTTTATTTCGCTGAAAATGTACAGTTGTTTGTCCACCACATCTACATTGATCAATGCCCGGGCATGCCCCATGCTGATGGTACCATTGCGCACGGCCACCTGGATATCGGGGGGTAATTTAAGCAAACGGATGTAGTTGGTAACAGTACTCCTGTCTTTACCCATGCGCTCGGCCACCTGCTCCTGTGTATAATCCAGTTCATCCATCAGGCGTTTATAGCTCAATGCCACTTCTATAGCATTCAGGTTTTCTCTTTGTAAATTTTCCAGCAACGACAGTTCCAGTAACTGCACATCATTGGCCTGCCTTACATAAACGGGCACATCTTTTAACCCTGCAATTTTAGAGGCTCTAAAACGACGTTCACCGGCAATCAAACGGTATTTGCCATTCGGTAATTTAGATACCGTAAGCGGCTGAATGATATCATGTAATTTTAATGAAGCAGCCAGCTCACTCAACGCCACCTCGTCAAAATCTTTACGCGGTTGCTTGGGATTTACTTCAATTTGTTCCAGGGGAACACGAAATGAATTGGTGGTTTGTTCCACCACTTCGGGTTTTAAACTGCCAGCTGTACTTTTTAAATCTGCATCAATATTCTGCAGCAGGCTGCGTATTCCTTTTCCTAATGCGTCTTTTTTATTGGGAGGAGTCATTTGAGTTGTAAGTTTTAAGTTGTAAGTATTAAGTAGTAAGTTCTGAGGTTGAAGCTGGATGTACTTAGAACTTATGACTTATAACTTTCTACTGTATTGTTCTGTCTTCTTCTTTTATTTTAGTCATATTGTTTTTCTGCAAAATCTCTTTGGCAAGGTTTAGATAATTCACAGAGCCTTTACTGTCGGCATCGTATAAAATTACCGGCTTGCCAAAACTGGGCGCTTCGCTTAAGCGGGTATTGCGGTGAATGATGCTGCTGAACACCAGCTCTTCAAAGTGGCGGCGTACTTCGCTTACTACCTGGTTGCATAAACGCAACCTGCCATCGTACATCGTCATTAAAATGCCTTCTATTTTAAGATCGGGGTTCAGCCTGTTTTGAACGATCTTGATCGTGTTCAGTAATTTACCCAGTCCTTCCAGTGCAAAAAATTCGGTTTGAACCGGCACCACCACACTGTCGGCAGCTGTCAATGCATTTACAGTGATCAACCCCAGCGAAGGTGAACAGTCTATTACAATAAAATCATATTCTTCTTTAATGGGATCCAGGATGCTTTTTAATACACTTTCCCTGTTAGGGTAATTGATCATCTCAATTTCGGCACCTACCAGGTCAATATGCGAAGGCATCAGGTCCAGGTTGGGAATGTCTGATTTTAATATCACATCTTTTGCCTTGGCTTCATTTACCATGCAATCGTACAGGCTTTGTGTAATATTATGCAGGTCAAATCCTGTACCTGTGGTACTGTTGGCCTGCGGATCGGCATCCACCAATAAGGTTCTGAATTCCAGTACCGCTAAGCTGGCGGCCAGATTAATTGCCGTAGTTGTTTTGCCCACCCCGCCTTTTTGATTGGCTACACCTATTATTCTTGCCATATTTACCCTGGCCTTTGCAGCCTTATTTTAATTTTAAAACTAATGATTGAAACTTATCAAAGGTACTGTTTGCAATGCAACAATCCGTTTAATTTCACCCTGACAGGTTGGCAAATTTAGCCAATCGGCATAAAAATGGGGAACAATCCATCAATATATTTGTTAGACTTGCACATATTTAATAAAATCGAATGATTACAATAATATCCGGAACCAACAGAATTGGCAGTAATACCCTTAAAGTTGCAAAAGAATACCATCGTATGTTACTTGAAAGGGGGATACAAACAACCCTGCTTTCGCTGGAAGAACTGAACCTGATGAACCGGGATGCCGTATTTGAAAGGATAGAGCAGGAGGTCATCATCCCAACAAACAGCTTCATCTTTATAGTGCCCGAATACAATGGCAGCTTTCCGGGGGTACTCAAATTGCTTTTTGATCACAGTATTTCGCATAAAATATGGTTCGATAAACAGGCATTGATAACCGGCAATGCCACGGGCCGTGCAGGAAATTTAAGGGGGATGGATCACCTGGCAGATATTTTAAATTACATGAAGATCACCGTACATCCTAACAAATTGCCCATCTCGCAGGTAAATAAACAAATGGATGCCACCGGAAGATTTACAGATGAGCCTACGCTGCAGGCTATTCATGCACAGCTGAATGAATTTTTAAAATGGCGGGTGCCGGCCGGCAGGGTAAAATAAATTTTAACAGGAGGTACAATATCCAGCCCGTACAAACGTCTACCTTCAGCAACCGAATTATCTACTTCAAATAGTTTCATGCGTACACCAATAGGGGCCATCATCTTTATCTCCATTAATTTGTTACTGGATACATATGTTTTCCAGGCCATTAAATCTGTTAGCCAGGGCTTGTCGCCTAAAGCAAAAACCATTGTATACAGCCTGTACTGGGCACTTACGGTGCTTGCCGTTGCAGGCTTTTTATTATTTGTTTTTACCGAGCAGCAATTTTTGGGTAAGAAGGTCAGGGCTTATTTATTTGCTGCCATTGTTGGTTTGATGCTGGCTAAAATCACCGCAGTGGTATTTCTGTTAGTGGATGACATCCGCCGCGGTATTCAGTGGATAAGCCTTAAATTATTTTTAGGCAATGGTGCCGGTAATGATATGGCCAGCGAGGGAATCAGCCGCTCGGCATTTTTAAACTGGTTGGGTATTGCAGCAGGCACTTCTTTGTTTGGAAGTTTGCTGTATGGCTTCAGCAATCAATACAAATACGAGGTAAAGCGGCTGCAGTTATCGTTCGATAATTTACCCGCCTCATTTAAAGGCTTAAAAATTGTACACATCAGCGATATTCACAGCGGCAGTTTTATGGATAAAAAAGCCGTGATGCATGGGGTGGATATGATCATGGCACAAAATGCCGATCTTATTTTATTTACCGGCGACCTGGTGAATGACAGGGCCATCGAAATGGAACAATATACCGATGTGTTCAATAAATTAAAAGCTCCCATGGGGGTATTCAGTACATTGGGCAATCACGATTACGGCGATTATGTACAATGGCCCGATTACAGTGAAGCCCATAAAGCCAAAGAAACGCTTGCAGGCAAAAGATTACCCACCCCGCTGCAGTTGCAAAATTTAGAAGACCTTAAAAAATTACAGGCCGGCATGGGCTGGCGTTTACTGATGAATGAACATGTGGCACTGGAAAAAAACGGCGAGCAGATCGCACTGATAGGTATTGAAAACTGGAGCGCCAAAGCAAGATTTCCCAAGCATGGCCGTATGGACCTGGCTTACCCGGGTGCAGAAAAATACCCTTTTAAAATTTTAATGAGTCACGATCCCAGCCATTGGGATGCGCAGGTAAAAACAACGTACCCCGATATCGATCTTATGCTCAGCGGGCATACACATGGCATGCAATTCGGCATCGAGATCCCGGGTTTTAAATGGAGCCCCGTACAATACATGTACAAACAATGGGCCGGTGTATATGAAGAAGGCAAACAGAAATTAAATGTGAACCGCGGCTTTGGTTTCATAGGCTATCCGGGAAGAGTGGGCGTGCTGCCCGAGATAACCGTTATTGAACTAACGTAATTACCTTAGTGGTATGAAAAAATATGTATTGTATTTAACGGTGTTTTTTACAGCACTGCAAATATATTCAGCCACTGCCCAGTTACGCAAACCAATACACTATACCTGGCAGCAGTTTGTAATGGGCGCCGACCTGTCTTTTGTAAATCAGATAGAAGATTTTGGCGGAGTGTTTAAAGTGAATGACCGGCAACAAGATCCTTATACCATATTTAAAAATAATGGCTGCAATAATGTAAGGGTACGTTTATGGCACAATCCGCAATGGATAAAAGGAATTGCCAATGGTACATTGTACAGCGATCTTGCTGATGCTGAAAAAACAATGCGCCGTGCAAAGCAACTGGGCATGAGTGTAAATCTAGACTTGCATTATTCCGACGATTGGGCCGACCCTAATAAACAACTCACACCCGATGCATGGAAAAACCTATCCCTTACTGTTTTAAAAGACTCAATTTACAATTATACACTGGCGGTACTCAATTATTTTAAAGCAAAAAAATTAGTACCCGAAATGATACAGGTGGGCAACGAAACTAATTTTGGTATGTGCTGGCCCGTAGGCAAAGTGGATGAAAAAAATGATACCAGCTGGCAAAATTTTGGTGTGTTGCTGAATGCCGGTATTAAAGCCGTTCGTGATTTTAGTAAGACCTCTGCAATAAAACCACAGATCATTTTACATGAAGCGCAATTGCAAACCGCCCATCAATGGATTGAAAAAATTACCACCGTGGGTAAGGTAACCGATTTTGATATTTATGGTTTGTCGCATTATTACAAATGGAGTACCGTGCATCCTTTACAAGATGTGGAAGATACCATCAGGCTATTGCATAATACTTACCATAAAAAGGTCATGATCGTAGAAACTGCTTTTCCCTGGACATTTGAGAACGCCGATCATTATAATAATTTATTTGGCGATCCTAAAGAACTCATTGGCTTCACCGCATCAAAAGAAGACCAGTTGAAATATATGACCGGCCTTGTGCAGGCCGTGATCAATGGCGGCGGCAGCGGCATCATGTACTGGGAACCGGCCTGGATCACTTCGCCTATGAAAGACCGGTGGGGTACTGGTTCCAGCTGGGAAAATGCCGCGTTATTTGATTTTAAGGGAAATGTATTGCCGGGGATGCGGTTTATGGGTGCAGTCTATAAGTTTAAAAAATAGGTGTGGTGCAACGTTTGCATTGTTGTTGTTGTCAGTTTACAAAATTGTGTGGTATGAAAAGAAAATTATTTTTCAGTTTAATAATGGTTGCAGCAGTTACGCTTGCGCTGCTGGTTTCCTGCAGAAAGAATGACGCGGCCGGTAATGTTGATCCAAATGCTGTTAACCTGTACAGTTGTAATGCAATCCCGTCAAACTTGGCTGCCCCATATATTTGTTTTGATTCACTGATCGCTGATTGCCGCTGTCCCGAAGATGTAGAATGTATTTGGTCAGGGTATGCGATGATCAAAACCACATTTCATGAAAACGGTAATACACATAGTTTCAGGATGATCATCCCCAACCTGAAAAATTTCGGGGCTGTAAACGATACTGCAATTAATGGATACAGGATCGTATTTAAAGACCTGGTTCCCTATCCCAATACTCAAAAGCCAGTTCCTTCAGCGAGTGATATAAAAGCTACTGTTGAAATTTCTAAATAAAGCCCGTGTTGTATTTACTACGCAATTAGTTTTATCCCATCCTTTTCCAAACTGATCTTCTTTTGCCTGTATAAATTACCCACCGTCATCTTAAAGGTCTTTTTACTCATGGCAAAAAAGGAGTAAATATCATCCGGGTCGCTTTTATCGTGGTAGGGTAAAAAACCATTGTTCTCGGCCAGTAACCGTAGTATTTTTTCTGCCTCATCTTCCACACGGTTGTAGCCGGGCTTGCCTGCGGCCACATCAATGCGGTTATCGGAATATATTTTCTTTATAAAACCCTTAAAGCGGTCGCCTGCAGTAATATCCCTGTAAATTTCGTTGTGGTGCAATACGCCTGTGTGCTGGTTGTTGATGATGACCACATACCCGATATCGGTACGGCGGTACACAGTTAGATCCACTACTTCCAGTTCTTTTACCGAAATAGCATCGTTCCGTAAAAAAGATTCAATTTTTTCGGTGGCGGCTAAACGCCCGGTCTGCTCATCCAAATAAATTTTCACCAGGTACTCGCCGTTGGGGATCATACCGCGTTGCTGTTTACTTTTAGGTACAAACAGGTCCTTCATCAGGCCATTGTCTAAAAATGCACCCTGCGGGGTAGTACTTACACACCTTAATTTTACAATATCTCCCAAAATGCCTTTGGGTTGTTGCGTGGTGGCAATCAGGCGGTCTTCCCCATCGTGATAAACAAATACATTCAACTCATCACCCATCTTCAGGCCTTCGGGCATAAAACGTTTGGGTAATAAGATGCCTTCGCCACCATCATCTAAATACATCCCAAATGCTACTTCACGTATTACTTTTAAATTGTTGAATGTGCCCACCTGTATCATCTGTAAAATTTGAACAAAGGTAGTCATAATGCCCGACAGCAGCCCCAAACCCCGTCAGCGGTTGCAAACCCTGACGGCGGTTGCAAACCCTGACGGCGGTTGAATTATTTAGACTATCTTCACGTATAATTAAAAAATTAATAGTTTGAAGTTTACAGAATTTGGTTTCGACGACCGCTTGATAGAAGGAATTGAAGCATCGGGATATGAAAACGCCACACCTGTTCAGGAACAGGTAATTCCACTAATATTACAGGGAAAAGATCTTATTGCCTCTGCCCAAACCGGCACGGGAAAAACAGCTGCTTTTTTACTGCCGCTGATCAATAAAATCATTACCAGCCCACAGCAAGACCATACCAACACCGCATTGGTAATTGTTCCCACCAGGGAACTGGCCATACAGATAGCCCAGCACATGGAGGGCCTGTCTTATTTTACCTCAGTAAGTTCTATTGCCGTATACGGCGGTGGCGATGGCAATGCCTTTGTGCAGGAAAAAAAAGCATTGAGCCAGGGCGCCGATGTGGTGATTTGTACACCGGGTAAAATGATGGCGCATATTAAAATGGGCTATGTAAAACTGCAGGGGTTGCAATACCTGATACTGGATGAAGCCGACCGCATGCTGGACATGGGCTTTTACGACGACATCATGTTCATCATCAGCCAGCTGCCGGCCAAAAGACAAAATTTATTATTCTCGGCCACCATGCCGCATAAGATCAGGGAGATGGCCAGGAAGATACTGCACCAGCCTGCCGAGATCAATATCTCCATCAGCAAACCCAACGAAAAAATTGTACAGGAGGCCTTTGTGGTATATGAAGAACAAAAAATTCCATTGGTAAAATATTTGCTGCGAAAAAAAGAATTTTCATCGGTACTCATATTTTGCAGCAGCAAACAAAGTGTAAAGCAGTTAACACGCGACCTGAAACACGGCAAATTACTGGCCGACGAAATTCACAGCGATCTGGAGCAGGACAAACGCGAAGAAGTGCTGATGCAGTTCAAAAGCCGGCGTTTACCCATACTGGTGGCAACGGATATTTTAAGCCGTGGTATTGATATTGATAATATCGACCTGGTAATAAATTATGATGTGCCGCACGACGGCGAAGATTATGTACACCGTATTGGCCGAACAGCCAGGGCCGAAGCAGATGGCACTGCATATACTTTTATCAGCCCTAAAGAACAACGCAAATTTTTGTCTATAGAAAAATTATTGGGCAAACCTGTTACCAAGGCCATTGTGCCAGAAGAGTTTGGCCCCACACCTGAATTCAATACCAGTTTTACACCCGGCAGGGGCGGCGGCGGTAATAAAAGGAATTTCAGTAAGCCCAGGCGTTTCAATAATAATGCTTCCGGTAAAAAGAGTAATTGATTTTTGTGACGGGCATTTGTACTTTGAGCAACATCGTTGTGTCACTCACTTGTACAGAAAATCTATTCTCATCTTTTATTAAAGCATTTTTTGCAGTAAAGTGATTGAATACTTTTTCAGTGCCTCCGTACTTCATTGGCAACTTCTCCTGCCGCACACGGTAAAACATCCCTGCTTGCCATGCCCCAATATCAAATATATTTGTAAAAACATTTTACATCAGCACCGGCGCAAACATATTAGGCAATCCCATCGAATACCTGCAGGGCGTAAGTACCATGCGTGGCGATATGCTGCGTAAGGAACTGGACATTCATAATTTCAACGATCTGCTGAATTTTTTTCCGCTGCGCCATGTAGATAAAACAAAGGTAGACAAGATTGGGGCGCTTGGCTTTAATACCGAGTATGCGCAGGTAGGTGGAAAGATCACCGACATTGAAATGATCGGCGAAAAGCGTGGCCGCCGTTTAGTGGCTCATTTGCAGGATGAAACCGGTGAAATAGAACTGGTATGGTTCCAGGGAATTAACTGGGTACAAAAAGTTATCCGGGAGGGGCAGCAGTATGTAGTATTTGGCAAGCTGAGTTTTTTTATGGGCAAACCACAAATGGCCCATCCCGAAATTGAACCTTTAAAAACAGAACAACCCACAGGTAAATTCTTTTTAGAGCCCATTTATTCTTCTACCGAAAAATTAAAAGCCCGTGGGTTAAATGGCAGGGTGATTGGCAAATTGGTGTACGCTTTATTTCAGCACATTACCGAAAAAGAACTGCCCGAAAATTTACCCGAAGCCATTATTAAACAATACAAATTCATCAGCCGCTTCGACTCGTACCGGCATATACATTTTCCTGCTTCAGAAAAACATTATGAGCATGCCGTACGCCGGATCAAATTTGAAGAATTGTTTTTTGCACAACTCCGTTTACATCTTATTAAAAGTACCCGTCACCGTTTTAGTAAAGGGCAGGTATTTGATAAAGTAGGCGGGCTGTTCAATACATTTTATACAACCTGCCTTCCTTTTGAACTCACCAATGCGCAAAAGCGGGTGTTGAAAGAGATTCGTAAAGATGCAGGCAGCGGCAAACAAATGAATCGTCTCTTACAGGGAGATGTGGGCAGTGGAAAAACCATTGTGGCGCTGATGATGATGCTGATAGCAGCCGATAATGGATTCCAAAGTGTGATGATGGCGCCTACCGAAATTTTGGCCCAGCAACATTTCAATGGCATTTCGGCATTATTAAAAGACATGCCTGTTTGTGTAAAACTGCTTACGGGCTCATCTAAAATAAAAGCACGCAGGGAAATATTACAATTGTGCGAAGACGGCACCCTGCATATTTTGATAGGAACACATGCAGTGATAGAAGATAAAGTACAGTTTAAAAACCTGGGCTTTGCGGTAATTGATGAGCAGCACAAATTTGGTGTGGCACAGCGGGCGCAGTTATGGAAAAAAAACGCCATACCACCGCATGTACTGGTAATGACAGCAACGCCCATTCCCCGAACCCTGGCTTTAACAGCTTACGGAGACCTGGACTATAGTGTAATGGATGAGCTGCCCCCGGGAAGGCAACCCATCAATACCGTTCACCGTTCAGAGAGCAAAAGGCCGCAGGTGATGGATTTTATTAAGGAGGAGATTGCCAACCATCGGCAGGCATATATCATCTATCCATTAATAGAAGAGAGCAGCACACTGGATTATGAAAACCTGATGAAGGGGTATGAAGAGGTGAAATCTTTTTTTCCGGAGCCCAAATACTGGATCAGTATGGTGCACGGAAGAATGGATGCAAAGCAAAAAGAAACCAATATGCAACGCTTTGTAAAAGGCGAAACTCAAATTATGGTAAGCACCACCGTTATTGAAGTGGGCGTAAATGTCCCCAATGCAACGGTAATGGTGATTGAAAGTGCGGAAAAATTCGGTCTGTCGCAGTTGCACCAGCTAAGAGGCAGGGTGGGGCGTGGTGCCGAAAAAAGTTTTTGCATATTATTAACAGGCCCTAAAGTATCAAATGAAGCCCGCGAGCGGTTAAAGATTATGGTGGCCACCAATGATGGATTTAAAATTGCAGAGAAGGACCTGGAGATACGTGGCCCCGGCGATATTGAAGGAACCCGGCAAAGTGGCCTGTTAAACTTTAAGCTGGCAAATATTGTTAATGATAAGGTGATACTGGAAGCTGCCAGAACAGCGGCAGAAAATTTACTGGAGGCAGATCCTGACATTATTATGGCAGAGAATTTGCCTGTAAAAAATTACCTTCATCAACAGAAGGGTAAAACGGCCTGGAGCAAAATTTCGTAACTGCTGTAACATAATGCACTCATTAAAAAAATGACCATTGAAGGTGCGCTTATTTTGGGTGCTGTTGTGGCAATAATTATGTACATTGTAATAAAATATAGTTGACTATTTTGAGCAAAATAACTACCATTTTTTTAACGATCGTTTCAACAGCATTTGTTGTACTAACAGGTACTGCCCAAATGGAATTTGTAGAAAATAAAGGTCAGTGGGATAAGCGGGTTGACTTTAAAGGAGATTTTACATCTGGTGCCTTTTTTCTGGAAAATCATGGGTTTACCGTGCTGATGCACGATCAGAAGGATCTGCAGCAGTTAACCGAGGCCATGCATGGTGCTTTGCCTGTTCAAAATACACTACCTGCTGCCAAGCCTGTAACCAATCATCCGGAACCGGCTGCTTTTCCTGCAGTAACTGTACACTCACATGCATACAAGGTGAATTTTTTAGGCAGCAGCAATACCGCAGTAGCCATACCTGAAAAGATGCTGCCAGGGCATAATAATTATTTTATTGGGAACGATAAAAGTAAATGGGCGGGCAACTGCAAAATCTATTACGCTGTTACTTATACAAATATTTATCCCAATATTGATGTAAGGTTTTATACCGAAATGAACCAGCTGAAGTACGACCTGGTTGTACGGCCCGGGGGCAATCCCAATGCCATTGCCATGCGGTACGACGGGGCCACTACACTGGAAGTTAAAAATAAAGAGCTGGTGATCGGCACTTCTGTAGGTACGGTAAAAGAATTGTACCCCTACACTTACCAAACACCGCGGGGTAAAAGAGAAGCGGTAGATTGTAAGTATGTGGTAAAAGATAATGTGGTAACCTTTAAAGTACAGCAGTACGATGCCACACAAACGCTTGTCATTGATCCCTCTTTAATATTCTCCTCTTTCACAGGCAGCACACAGGAAAACTGGGGCTACACTGCTACTCCGGGGCCAGACGGAAGTTTATTTGCCGGCGGTATTGCATTTGGGAATGGGTACCCAGTTTCAGCAGGGGCTTTTCAAACAACTTATGGAGGCGGTATTTCTGAAGACCAGCAGGGCGCCTATGATATGGCGATATTTAAATTTTCAGACAATGGAAGCCAGCGGTTATATGCCACCTATTTAGGCGGTCGTGGTAACGAACAGCCACACAGCATGATCTGCGATGCACAGGGCAACCTGGTAGTGGCAGGCAGAAGTAATTCAAAAAATTATCCAACCACCACAACACCTATCGGGCCGGGAAATGCAGTTTCTGCATCCAATGCCGATATTGTAATCACCAAACTCAATGCCGCAGGTTCGGCTTTATTAGGATCTGTTGTTATTGGCGGAACCCAGGACGACGGGGTAAATATCAAGCCTAAGTATTCTACAGTGGGCCCCACAGGAGCAATTTCCATCAGGCGAAATTATGGCGATGATGCCCGGAGTGAAGTAATACTGGATGGCGCAGGCAATATACTGCTGGCCTCCTGTTCTCAATCTTCCGATTTTCCCATAGTGTCTTCCTCCATACAAAACAGTTTTGGTGGTGGCTTGCAGGATGGCGTGGTATTAAAGTTTAACCCTAATTTGTCATCACTCCTTTTCAGTACCTATTTTGGTGGCGATGGCGATGATGCCTGCTTTGTAATATCCCTGAACCCGTTTACAGGAAATTTATATGTGGCCGGCGCCACTACCAGCGCCACCAAACCAATACCCGGCGATAAAACCGGTGCCATGACTGCTGCATACCAGGGAGGCGAAACCGATGGATATGTAACAGAAATGATGAGTGATGGGTCTGCAATTATTAAAACTACCTACCAGGGTACGCCAGGCGATGATATGGTGTACGGCCTTAAGTTCGACCGGTTTGGCTTTCCTTATATCATGGGTACCACTACAGGCTCCTGGCCGGTATTTAATGCCACATTCAGCAATACAGGCGGAAAACAATTCATCAGTAAATTAAAACCCGATCTTTCTGGATATGTATATTCTACTGTGTTTGGAACCAATTCTGCATTTCCCAATTTGTCGCCCATTGCTTTTTTGGTAGACCGTTGCCAAAATGTGTATGTATCCGGATGGGGGGGTGGTATCAATGCTAACAGGGGCTATCCTACGGCGGGTACCAATGGCTTACCGGAAATAAATCCTCTTACCGGTATACCTGCAGCAGACGGTAAAGATTTTTACTTTTTTGTGTTGGAAAAAAATGCCACCAGCCAGCTTTTTGGCAGCCACTTTGGCGAAAGCAATGCACTTAGTTTGGGTGATCATGTAGACGGCGGTACCAGCCGTTTTGATGCAAATGGCGTAATATACCAGGCCATTTGTGCCTGCAAAACAGGAAATGGAAGTGCCACCACTTTTCCCACTACACCGGGGGTATGGTCTATTGTTAACCGCGGATCAGACTGTAACGAAGCAGTAGTAAAAATTGAGATGAACTTTGCAGGAGTAGGTGCCAGCGTAAAGGCCACCATTAGAAATATTGTGGATACTATCGGTTGTGTACCTTTAACCATCAGGTTTACCGATACACTGGCAAAGGGTAAAATGTATATATGGGATTACGGAGATCCTGCCAATACTAAAAGAGACACCACTTTTGCACCCAATAATTCTACTTCACATACATATACCCAGGTGGGTAATTTCAGACTGATGCTGATTGCAATAGATTCTGCCACCTGTAATATTTCTGATACAGCCTATGTAAGTGTTAAGGTTGGTAATAACATTGTAAGGCCCGACTTTGCGTTTATTAAACTGGACAGCTGCGGTAGTTTGCGGTTCCGCTTCGATAATACCACTACAGCTGCCTTACCAGTGTATACCAGTAAAACATTTATCTGGGATTTTGGCGATGGGTCGCCCAGGGTAAGGGCAGGGCTAACATCGCAAATTCATACTTTTCCTGCAACAGGTTCCTATAATGTGCGCCTGGTGGTGGATGATTCTGTATTTTGTAATTCACCGGATTCAATTCAAAAAACGGTGCGTATCAATCCTAATGTAAAAGCGCTCTTCTCCACTTCTACCAGGGGATGCGTGGCCTATACCCCTGTATTTAAAAACAACTCACTGGGAGGGCTCAGCTGGTTATGGGAATTTGGTGACGGAACTTTCTCTACCGACTTTGAACCCGTACATACCTATAACCTCGTAGGTTCTTACAATGTACGCCTCATCGCTTTCGACAGCACCACCTGTAATAAAGTAGATACCACAGCATACTTTACCATTACTGTATATCCTATCCCAACTGCCGGCTTTACATGGAGTCCCAATCCTCCTGTTGAAAATACAAAAACTGTATTTACCAACCTGTCTGCTGGGGCTACCCGCTATGTATGGGATTTTGGTGATGGTGAAACTTCCACCGAGGTGAACCCCATACACCAGTTCAACAAAACGGATACTTTTACCGTGATGCTGGCGGCATTTAATGATGCAGACTGCTCCGATACTTTTTATGCCAGGGTACCCATTATCATCCTGCCCCTGCTGGATGTGCCCAATGCATTTACACCAGGCAGGTTTGCAGGATCTTCTTATAATAACGGCATTGTAAAAGTAGAAGGGTTTGGTGTGGGCAAAATGTCATGGCGGATATATAACCGGTGGGGGCAGCTGGTATTTTCAACCAATAATATACGGCAGGGATGGGACGGCACTTTTAAAGGCGTGCTTCAGCCAATGGATGTGTATGCGTATACACTGGATGTAGAGTTTACTGACGGAAAACAATTAAGAAAAACCGGGGACATTACTTTGTTGCGGTAACATTAAACCGGGAAGTTAAAAAAGAATGAAGGGAAATAATAAAATATCATTACTCACTATCTGCAGTCTGCTGTGTGCTTTTTCATTGCATGCACAGGACCTGCATTTTTCCCAGTTCTTTAATTCGCCACTTACCACCAATCCTGCTAATACCGGTTTTATACCCGATGCAGATTACCGCCTGGGTGTTAATTACAGGAATCAATGGAGTACGGTGATGACAGTACCTTATAAAACCACCAGTATTTTTGGCGATGCCCAGTTATTCAGGGATAAGCTGGAAAATGGGTGGCTGGGTGTGGGTGGCCTTATCTTAAGCGACCAGGCAGGTAGCGGTAGTTTAAAAAGCACCAAGGTATATGGCTCTGTTGCATACCACCAGCAAATTGGTAACAGCAGTCTGTTAAGCGCAGGCTTTAATGTGGGCTGGGCCAACAAACGTATCGACCAGAGCAAATTGAAATTCCCCGACCAGTTCGATGGCAAATTTTTTGAAAACCCATTCACTGCTGTGGCATTAACTACAACCAGCTCCAGTTATATGGACGTGCAGGCCGGGATGAATTATGCCTATTTCCCGCAGGAGAATGTGTATATCAATGCAGGTTACTCCATACACCATGTAAACAGGCCCGCAGAAACTTTTTTTGCTGATAATACCAATGCCGGACGCATACCGATGCGCCATATTGGTTTTTTAAATGCTATTTTAAAAGTGAACGACCGGGTAATCATTAATCCCAATGCTTATTTTACCACCCAGGCAAAATCATCTGAGCTGGTATTTGGTTTAAATGGAAACTATAATCTTTCTGAATACGGCGAAAAGCAACTGGTGGCAGGCCTGTATTACCGCCTGGGAGATGCGATTGCACCCATGGTGGGGATTGAGATCAATAATATCAAATTCACTTTTAGTTACGATGCCACACTATCATCTTTAAGTAAGTTCAACGGGTACCGGGGTGCCAGCGAATTCAGTATCATAAAAAAAGGATTTTATCCCCAGCATCAGGACAGGCAAACCATGTGTCCTTCTTTTTATTGATATAATGAAAGTGCCCCGTTGCCGGGGCACCATGTTTTTCAAGGCTTTATCAGTTAATCAGTTATCTTTTTCTTTTGAAATGGTAATTTCAAAATGCTTGTCTTTAAAATTGTGCTTGTATTTATCTGTTGTTTGTTTATCCTGTTCTTTGCCGTTGATGTAAAGTTTGCTGTCTTTGTATTCAATGCTGAACCCTTCTTTGGTATTGATCAACCCATCATTTTCCATTTCAGTAAACATGGCCCTGGTTGATTTTAATTCTGCCTTTGCTTTATCAATACCACTTTTAGCTTCTGCCATTATTTTATCCATATCAATTTTTTTAATTTCCACTTTGGCTTTTTCCAGTTCCCGGTGTACTTCAGTAAGGTCAATATCCTTTACTTCCAGTGTTGCTTTTTCTATTTCCTGCTTTGCATCCTGCAGGGCTTTTTTTATTTCGGCATCTTTTGAATCCCAGTCTGCATTTTTTAATGAAGATCTTACCTCGCCCATGATCTTATCTACATCAATATTTTTTAAAGATGCTTCCACTTCCTTCATAATCTTTTCCATGTCTACGGTTTTTAAGGAAGCTTCCACTGTTTTTTGGATCTGGTCCAGATCGATCTTTTTTAATTCGCCGTTTACCTGCAGCATACTTTCATCCAGCTGATGTACCAGGTTGTCAAATTCTTTCATGCTCATGCCGCCCCTGCATTTTGGATACGTGGTGTCCTGGTATATTACCTGTGCGCCCCGGTGATCATTAACAAATGGCGAATCCTGGAACGACATGGTGATGCCCCCGATCAATAACACTGCGGCAATGCCGGTTACAGCTTTCCTGTTTTTTACAATAAATTGTTTCATGGCTTTACTTTAAGTTGGTGATTAAATTAAATACGAATAATTTCGTATCAAATGTAGGTATGGTTTTTATAAAATCATAGCCCGTTAATAAAAATTAACATTTCAATTTGTATAGCAGCGGATATCATTTTATCAACTCACTATTTTATACGATTTTTACAGCAGTTTTGTTACTGCAATCAAATAAATTAACCTGCAGCTTCTAAATCAATGATCATGAAAAAAATAATTGTATCCCTGCTGTTACTCGCCAGCATGAGTGCTGTATTTGCACAGGACGAAGAACAGGAGAAAAAAGACGAAAAGAAACATGCTTTTAAAAAAGAAAACCTGTTTACCGGAGGCAGTGTTACGGCCTCTTTTTACAGCGGAGGTACAGTGCTGGGCATCAGCCCTACTTTTGGATACAGTATCAATAAAATAATTGATGCCGGACTGGTTATGAATTTTACTTACACCGGCGAAAAAGCCTACAGCGGTGATAAATACCGCCAGTTTGTATATGGTCCGGGTGTATTCACCAGGATATATCCTATTAAGGAAATATTTGTTCAGGGTACTTTTGAACACAATTTTACCTCGGTAACTTATAAGCCGGCTTATGGAGGCGCCAGCCAGCAATATAAAGTGGATGCCAACAGTCTTTTAGTAGGTGCAGGCTATTGCAGCGGCAGAGAAGGAGAGGGGTCTACTTTTTATTATTTTTCTATCATGTTTGATGTAACAAAAGATGTAAACTCTCCTTATGTGGAATTGCTGCAGGATGGTTCTGTAAGGGCACAGCCCATTTTACGTGCAGGTATCCAGGTTGGTTTATTCCAGGGAGCCGCAGTTAACCGGGGCAGAAGGCGCTATTAAATAAATACTTCCATTTCTTGCGGCGAAGAAAGTACGGTGATCCTTTCTTCCAAGCCATTATACAAAAAACCTTCTTCCTGCATGGTGGTAGCATGTGCCAGTAAATGATTGTAAAATCCCGCAGAATTTAATATGAATATTTTTTTATCGTGAATGTTCAGCTGGTTCCAGGTTAGCATTTCAAATAATTCATCCAGTGTGCCAAATCCCCCTGGTAATATGATGGCGGCATCGCATTTTTCGTACATCATTTTTTTTCTGATATGCATGTCTTCCACTACAATTAATTCTGTTATGCCGTGATGGCTGTGTTCCCTGTCGGTTAATAATTGCGGAATGATGCCAATTACAGTACCGTTCTTTTCCAGTACGGCATTGGCAATTGCACCCATAATACCTTTATTGCCGCCGCCATAAATCAGCGTGGTATTTTTTTTTGCCAGCAGGTATCCCAACTGCATTGCATGATCTTCAAACAAAGGGTTACCGCCGGTTTTGCTGCCACAAAAAACTGCTAATGATCTAATTGCCATAAATTAATTAACTTGAATTTTATTGCAAGCTAATTATTCGATATTAATAAATCTTTATAATTTATTTTATGAGCCCGATTGTGTTGTTTTCATTTGTGATCGCCTATTTTTTAGTGTTGCTGGTGGTGGCCTGGTATACCAGCCGCAACAGTAATAACGACACCTTTTTTAGCGGCAATAAAAACAGTAACTGGATGCTGGTGGCATTTGGTATGATTGGTACCAGCCTGAGCGGGGTAACTTTTGTTAGTGTGCCCGGCGGCGTAGGCGACTTTTCGGGCACCGCCTTTAAAGGTTTTGCATATATGCAGGTAGCCATTGGTTACCTGATCGGGTATGCTGTAATTGCTTTTATATTGCTGCCGCTGTACTACCGGCTTAACCTTACGTCTATTTACAATTATTTACTCAAGCGTTTTGGTGTGGTGGCCTACAAAACAGGGGCCTTGTTTTTTATCATCAGCCGTACGGTAGGCGCCACTGCAAGACTGTACCTGGTAATTAATATCCTGCAAATTTTTATCCTGGATAAATTAGGCGTGCCCTTTTTAGTAACGGCCGCCGTAATCCTATTGATGATCTTGCTGTATACTTTTGAAGGAGGGGTAAAAACCATCGTATATACCGATACCCTGCAAACTTCGCTGATGATTACCGGCCTTATCGTATGCGTAATATTTATTTTAAAACAGCTGAACCTTTCCGGTGGCGAAGCCATCAGCCAGATCAGTCAGCGCGGCTATTTCAATGTATTCAATTTTGATGTGAACAGCAAAGGTTTTTTTCTGAAACAAATTATTGGCGGTGCATTTATTACCATTGCAATGACGGGGCTTGATCAGGAAATGATGCAAAAAAATATCAGTGTTAAACGCCTGGGCGATTCGCAAAAGAATATCATAACCATGAGCATTGTACTGGTAAGTGTGTTGTTTTTATTTTTGGTACTGGGCGGTTTACTGTATTTGTACACCACATCAAAGGGGGCTGCTTACACCGAAGTGATGGTGAATGGCAAAATGGTAAAACAATTGCTGCTGAATAATACCAATATTTTGGGCGATAAGATGTTTCCCTCTGTTGCCATGAATATGCTGCCACCGGCTATCAGTATTATGTTCATCATTGCCCTTATCTCGGCCCTGTTTCCCAGTGCCGACGGGGCACTAACGGCTCTTACCTCATCATTTTGTATTGATATGCTGGATCTGCAAAAGCGTACCGACATGGATGAAAAAGCTAAAAAGAAACTACGTTTAACCGTACACTTTACTTTTACATTTGTTTTTTTAGTTTGCATATGGGTGTTTTATAAAATTGCCGATAATAGCATCATTGATAAAATTCTTGACCTTGCAGGGTATACCTATGGCCCCTTGCTGGGTTTGTTTGCATTTGGGATATTTACCCACCGCAAACTGAAAAACAGTTTATTGATCACCGCAGTTTGTTTACTGTCGCCGGTAATTTGCTACCTGTTAAATATCTATTCGCCCCAGTTATTCGGCAGCTATAAAATTGGTATTGAATTGTTGCTGATCAACGGGCTCATTACATTTGCAGGTTTGCTGCTGATTTCGGCACCGGATGTTAAAAAAGAGCTGGAAAGAGAAGCCGATGCCGGCGAAGGGATAATTTCAGCCATGGGTCACTAAAAATGGCGGTTCAAAAGAATATTGTACCTTTATCAGGTTAGTAAGTGCCATTTCATGCTGTTGTTAAGTATGAAATGGCATTGTATTTATATAATTAAAATAAGCACATGAACGGAACAATCAATGTATCCAAGCAACGGAGCTGGAAAGAGAGCCAGGCACACAGCAGCTGGCAGATATTTAAAATTATGGCAGAATTTGTAGATGGTTTTGAAGCGTTGAGCCGTATTGGACCCTGCATTTCAATTTTTGGCAGCGCCAGAACAAAACCCGGGAATAAATATTACGAAGTGGCAGTTGAAATTTCTAAACGTTTGGCCGAAGAGGGGTTTGGTATTATTACCGGCGGCGGGCCTGGTATTATGGAAGCAGCCAATAAAGGGGCATCTATTGCGGGCGGTAAATCTGTGGGATTAAATATTGACCTGCCTTTTGAGCAGCATGCCAATCCATTTATCGACAGGGATAAATCGCTGAACTTCGATTTCTTTTTTGTGCGCAAAGTAATGTTTGTAAAATATTCGCAGGGCTTTATCATGATGCCGGGTGGTTTTGGTACCATGGATGAATTTTTTGAAGTGGCTACCCTGATTCAAACAGGCAAGTTCAAACAATCGCCTATGATATTGGTAGGCAAATCGTACTGGGGTGGCTTGATCAAATGGATAAAAGAAACCATGGGGGAAGAAGAGCACAATATCAATCCCGAAGATCTGGACCTGATACATATTTTTGATACTGCCGAAGAAGTGGTGGAGTTTATGCTGGATTTTTACAAAACCAAACCATTGGCCCCTAATTTTTAATGGAACTGGTAAACGATACTGCAGAACGTTATGCCGGAAAGTTTACTTCGCCTTTAGATGCTGTACTACAGGAGGTGGAAGCGTTTACGCTGCAACATCATCCGCATGCGCATATGTTAAGCGGTCATGTACAGGGAAAGATGCTTGAAATGATCAGCACAATGCTGCGGCCGGAACGTATTCTGGAGATCGGTACTTTTACAGGGTTTAGCGCATTGTGCCTGCTTAAAGGCCTGCAGCCCGGCGGGCTACTGCATACCATTGAGCTGCGGGAAGAAGATGCCGCCACCGCAAGGAAATATTTCGGCAAAGCCAGCGTTAATGATAAGATAAAATTGCATTTTGGCGATGCTAAACTGGTGATTCCCACACTGCTGGAGCAGTGGGACCTGGTTTTTATTGATGCCGACAAAACAGGGTATATTGATTATTACGAATTAACTTTGCCCCGCATAAAACCCGGTGGGTTTATACTGGCAGATAATGTGCTGTTTCATGGCGAAGTATTGCAGGAAACGCTGAAAGGCAAAAATGCAAAAGCCATACAGGCCTTTAATGAACATGTGGCTGCAGACAACAGGGTAGAGCAGGTAATGCTTACAGTGCGTGATGGTTTGTTGCTGATAAAAAAACGATAACAGAATGAAACAAACAATAATAGCGGTACTTATATGTTGCACAGCTAACCTGGCGGCAGCACAGAGCGCATTAACCCCTGATCAATACATTGCCCTTTACAAAGATATTGCCATCCGCGAAATGAAACGCATGGGCGTGCCTGCCTCCATTACCCTGGCGCAGGGTATACTGGAAACAGAAAGTGGTAACAGTGCACTGGTTAAAAAATCAAACAACCATTTTGGAATAAAATGTAAAAACTCCTGGACCTCGGAAAGTGTAACACATGATGACGATGCAGCTGGAGAATGTTTTCGGGCATATAAAACCGCCGATGACAGTTACCGCGACCACAGTAACTTTTTAAGGGCCGGTGAACGCTATGCTTTTTTATTCCGTTACAATGTAAAAGATTACAAAGCCTGGGCCTATGGATTAAAAAAAGCAGGCTATGCCACTAACCCCAGCTACCCGTTGATACTGATTAAATACATTGAACAATACAACCTGCAGCAGTACACTTTAGCGGGTGCTGATGAAGTGCCAAGCTTTGATGCAGAAAAATACCAGGATGATAAAGAAGAAAAAAGTACTGAGGTGCCGGTGGTTGCTGATAACGCCGCAGCAACTTCATCCACCCTGCTTGATGTAAGCGATCGCTTACTAACAGTGAATGGCAGTAAATGTGTGTATGCCGGAAAGGGTACGTCACTGCTGGTGGTGGCAACAAAAAATAATGTACCGTTGGCTAAATTGCTTGGTTGCAATGAGCTGTCTGAAGATGGCCTGCTGGTAAAAGATCAATACGTGTTCTTAGAAAAAAAATCTAAAACCGGCGATAAAGATTTTTATACAACAAAGGGTGGTGAATCTTTATACGATATCTGCCAGCTGAATGGGATACAAATGCAGTACATGCTCGACTATAATCATTTATGGGGCAATGAAGATATTAAAGCAGGTACAGTGATCTGGCTAAAACCAGGCCTGGCTCCTGTAAAGAAAGTACTGGTGCCTGCGCCAATACCGGAAGTTGCTGCCAGGTTGCATACGGTACTGGCTAAGGAGGGACTATACGGCATTGCAAAAAAATACAATGTTACGGTGCAGGAATTAAAAGACTGGAACAGTTTATCTACAGAAGCCTTAACCGTTGGTCAGCAACTGATAGTATCACAATAACACGCAGCTAATTTACCACACATGAATATAGTAGTACACAACAAAACATTTACGCCCTACCTGACGGCGCAGCAGATCAGCGAACAGATCAGTAAGGTAGCGGCAGACCTTAACCGCGATTATGCAGATAAAAAACCACTGTTCATTGCCATCTTAAATGGCTCGTTTATGTTTGCTTCCGACCTGTTTAAGGAACTTACCATTGAGGCTGAGATCTGTTTTATTAAACTGGCTTCTTATAAAGGCACCAAGTCTACCGGTAATGTGATTACATCAATAGGGCTGGATGAACCTTTGACCGACCGTCATGTGATCATTATAGAAGATATTGTGGATACCGGTAAAACACTGAATGAATTTTTGCCACAGCTATTTAACCAGCAGCCGGCGTCTTTAAAAATTGCTGCTTTGCTGCATAAACCCGAAGCTTTGCGGCATCCCATTAAAATTGATTATCTTGGCTTTAATGTGCCCAATAAATTTTTACTGGGTTATGGGTTGGATTTTGACGGGTTAGGCAGAAATTTAAAAGAAATTTACCGCCTGGTGGAAGATTAACAGGCAACACCCAAGGAAGAAAGATTGTCTTAAATGAAAATATTGTAACAACTCATATTCCCCAGTGCCAAACTTACGCTGCTATATTATTCTGCTTTTGATTGTGGTAAGTACTGCTGCAAATGCCCAGTACTATATACGCGGCGAAGTAAAGGATGAAAAGAACCAGCCGCTTCAGAATGTGCGCATATTTATTCACTCCTCCCATTCATTGTATTATTCGGGTACTTCAGGCGGTTTTGGCATTACCACTAAAGCATTGAATGATTCATTGTCTTTTAGCCTGGAAGGCTATGAAGTAAAAACAATAAAAATAAATGCCGATCAATGGCAAACGGTTAATATGAAGGTGCTGCCCTCCAATGTTAACCGCAACCGGCCTAAATTAATTTCGGTTACCAAAGATTTTAAACAAACAACCAAATACCGCTGGTACATCAATAACGAAACTTATTTTCAGTTAGTGGAGAATGAGTATGTGAACGCTGAAAAATTTCCGAATACCGGCTTTTCATTAAACGTTAATAAAGCTTCATACAGCAATATCCGCAGGTTCATTAATATGGGCAGTACAGTACCGCCTGATGCAGTAAGAACAGAGGAATTACTGAACTATTTTAACCTGCATTACCGCGAGCCGGAAAATAAGGACGTATTCAGGATAGAGTCGCAATTATCTGCCTGTCCCTGGGATGAGAATAAGCAGTTGTTATACTTAAACATCAATGCTAAAAAATTAGACCTTAATAAAATTCCACCCGGCAATTTTGTTTTTTTAATTGATGCCTCCGGCAGCATGGATATGCCCAATCGCCTGCCTCTGCTAAAAGCGGCTTTCCAGTTATTTGTAAAAAATTTACGGGCTGTTGATACGGTATCTATCGTTACGTATGGAGGAACGGTGGGTATTCATTTGCAACCTACCAGCGGGGCCGAAAAGGAGAAGATCATAAAATCTATAGAGGAACTGGAAGCCAGCGGCGATACACCAGGCGAAGCGGCTATTTTAACTGCATACGGAATGGCCGAAAGTACTTTTATTAAAGGGGGCAATAACCGGGTGATACTGGCTACCGATGGGGATTTTAACGTAGGCGCTGCCTCTGAAAAAGCATTGGAAGACCTGATCTCTAAAGAAAAGCAATCGGGTGTTTTTTTAACCTGCCTGGGTGTGGGAATGGGTAATTTTAAAGATTCAAAATTAGAAACACTGGCCAAAAGGGGCAATGGTAATTATGCCTACCTCGATGATATTGCAGAAGCAGAAAAGGTATTGGTGAAAGAGCTTACGCAAACTTTTTATGCAGTGGCAGATGACGTGTACATGAACATGCAGTTCAATGCAAAATGGGTGAAAGAATACCGGCTGGTAGGATTTGATAACAAGCGGGATGCCGTGCAGGATACAGCTATTGAAATTGAGGGCGGTGAGGTAGGCAGCGGCAGCAGTGTACTGGCAGTGTTTGAAATTATTCCGCAAGATCTGCGCTCCTTTAACGGAGATGTGTTAGATGATAATGGAATAGCCAGGCTCATGATGCGCTACAATCTTTGTGGCGATACCACCATGCTTACAAAAGAATACACCTGCCCGGTAAATTTTATCCCATTTAAACAAATTGACCATGAGTTACAGTTTGCCACTGCGGTAACCATGTTTGGGCTGAAGGTAAAGCAGTCTAAGTATATTAAAGATGCAGACTGGCTGGATATAGAAACCATTGCCACTGCCGCATACAACCCTTCAGATTATTTGCAGGCCCAGTTTTTACAACTGATAGATAAGGCTCAGAAAATTTATAAGGGGAAAAAGAACAGGAAAAAGAAAGACGATTGACAGGAGGATGCATTGAAAATGATCAATTGCCGGCCGGTATTTTTCAACAGCCACAGCAGGGTGACTGTTGAAAAATTAAAAAAATATAAGAATGTAAATTGCCCAACAGCAGCAATTCATTAATACTTACTAACTAAACATCTCCCTCACTTTATCAAAAAAAGATTTGTCGTTCTTGTCCGGCTTGGGAACAAAATTCTGACTGTGCTGTAGTTTTTCCAGTATTTGTTTTTCTTCGGCACTTACATGTTGCGGTGTCCACACATTCACCTGTATCAGCTGGTCGCCTTTTTCGTAACTGTTTACATTAGGGAAGCCCTTGCCTTTAAGCCGGAAAATTTTTCCACTTTGTGTACCAGCAGGAATTTTTATTTTAGCCCTGCCATCAATGGTGGGTACTTCTACCTGGGTGCCAAATACAGCATCGGGAATAGAAATGTGCAGGTCAAATGCCACATTCAATCCATCGCGGTGTAATTGCGCATGTGCTTCTTCCTCAATTAATACAATCAGGTCGCCATTGCTGCCACCCCGTTCGCCTGCATTTCCTTTTCCCCCCACACTTAACTGCATGCCTTCCTGAACGCCTGCGGGTATATCAATGGTTACAGTTTCCTCGCCATATACACGGCCTTCGCCTTTGCAACTGGTACATTTATGTGTAACAGTGCTGCCTTCTCCATTACAGGTAGGGCAGGTAGTTACCGTTTGCATCTGGCCTAAAAATGTATTCTGTACCCTGCGAACCTGGCCACTGCCACCACAGGTACCGCAGGTGCTTACACTATTTTTATCTTTTGCGCCACTACCACTGCAGGTAGCACAGGCAACATATTTTTTTACCTTAATGGTTTTGGTAGTGCCTTTGGCGATCTCTTCAAAATTCAACTTGATCTTTACCCGCAGGTTACTGCCCCTAACACCCCTGCTGCGGCCACCACTGCTTCTTCTTCCACCGCTACTGCCGCCAAAGAAACTTCCAAAGGGACTGTCATCGCCAAAAATATCTCCAAACTGGCTGAAGATATCGTCCATATTCATGCCGGCACCACCATATCCGCCTGCTCCGCGGCCTCCACCCTGGAAAGCCTGGTGGCCAAAACGATCGTACTGTGCTCTTTTATCGGCATCACTTAATATTTCATAGGCTTCAGCAGCTTCTTTAAATTTTTCTTCAGCAGCTTTATCACCCGGGTTACGGTCGGGGTGAAACTGCATCGCCACTTTACGGTAAGCCTTCTTGATCTCATCCTGTGATGCAGATTTGGATACTCCTAATATTTCGTAAAAATCTTTTTTAGACATATTTATAGCTACAAGTTTGTAATAGATTTTAACTGCGTAACACTGCTGCTTGCAGCTTTTGTCAACAGCCCTGGTGTTATTTGCCTACCACCACTTTTGCAAAGCGGATGATCTTGTCATTCAGGTAATACCCTTTTTCCACTTCATCCACTACTTTGCCCTTCATGTCATCCCCGGCAGGCACTTCGGTAATTGCCTCATGTTTTTCCACGTCAAAATCGGTACTGATGCTTTGCATGGGTTTAAGGCCCTTGTTAGACAAAGTATTTCTCAGCTTGCCAAATACCAAACCAATGCCCTGTTTAATGGCAGCTACATCCTCGCTGTTCTGCATTTGCTTTTCGGCCCTGTCGCAATCGTCCATCACTTCAAGCAAACTAACAATCACATCTTTTCCTGCGGTTTGTATCAGCTCTATCCTTTCCTTGGCACTGCGTCTTTTAAAGTTATCGAATTCTGCAAACAGCCGCAGGTATTTGTCCTTTTGTTCTTCCAGCTCGGCCTGTATTTTTTCTGCAATATTTTCTGCTCCTTCGTTACTCAAATGAGTAGTGCCGGGTACATCAGCATCTGCATTAATGTCCATATGCCCGTTTTCTGGTGTTATAATATCTTTATCTTCCATGTGTATTTTTAAAATTGGTTGCGAAGGTACAACAGTCAAACATTTTGCCAAGGCTTGTTTTACAGTCAAATTGTCGCATCAACTGTGGACGATCCTGACGGAAGGCTGTTATTCCAGCCAACACCTGCCGCGTGAGTAACACTGTGGGTAATTAAGCAGCGGCAATTGTTACCTTTGCGGCATGAAGCGTATTATTCTGAAGAAAAACATCAGCCGCAGGGTAGAAACGGGGCATCCCTGGATATTTAATAATGAAGTAAATACCGGCATGGAAAAAGACACCAATGCCAGCCCGGGAGAAATAGTTGAAGTATATACTTTCGATAAAAAATTTATTGGCAAGGGGTATTATAATCCCCAATCGCAGATATCGGTTCGGTTACTAACAAGAGATAAGAATGAGCCTATTGATGAGGCTTTCTTTTACAACCGTATTAAAAAAGCCTGGCATTACCGCCAGCAAATTGGGTATACCGAAAACTGCCGCCTCGTTTTTGGGGAGGCAGATGACATGCCCCAGCTGATCATTGATAAATTCAACGATTATTTTGTAATTCAAACCATGGCACTGGGTATTGACGTATGGAAACCCGCCATTGTAAAAGCATTGAACGAATTGTTTACACCTAAGGGCATCTACGAGCGTAACGATGTGCCTGTAAGAGAACTCGAGGGAATGGAACAGCACAAGGGTTTTTTATCACCCGAATTTGATACCAATATCATCATACATGAAAACGGCATTCAATTTAATGTAGATATTGCCAACGGTCAAAAAACCGGGTATTTCCTGGATCAGCAGGATAACCGGCGGGCCATTCAGCATATTGTAAAAGGAGCAGATGTACTGGGGGCATTTTGTTATACCGGTTCCTTCGAAATCAGTGCGGCCCATTTTGGTGCAAGATCTGTGATGGGCCTCGATATTTCGCAAAATGCCATTGATATGTGCAATAAAAATGCGGCTTTGAACGGATTAGAAAAAATATGCCGCTTTGAATGTGTAAATGCCTTTGATGTGTTAAAGAACTGGACCAAAGAAGAAAGACGCTGGGATGTAGTGATGCTGGACCCGCCTTCTTTTACCAAAAGCAGGAGTAGTATCGACAAGGCGGTGGCAGGTTATAAAGAGATCAATTTGCGTGGTATGAAGCTGGTGAAGCCGGGAGGTTTTTTAGTAACATCCAGTTGTACCAATTTGGTGCAGCCCGAGCTGTTCCTGGACATTATACAAATGGCCGCCAAAGATGCCAAACGAAAAATACGGCAGGTGGTATTTAATGCCCAGTCGGCCGATCATCCCATTGTAAGGGGACAGGAATATACACACTACCTTAAATTTTTAATTGTACAGGTACTGTAATACAACAAGAAAAATGGTTAATGAACAGGAGATAAAAGTGCAAGAGAACCAATTATTTTAACACTAAAAAGCGGGTAGTTTCAAGCAGTCTGCCTGTTTTATCCCTTAACTGGTAATAATAGAAACCACGTGTAAAATCGGTAAGTGAAAGCGTTATCTTTTGAGAAGGGTTCTTTAATTCGTATACTCTTTTACCTATGTAATTGTATATCTCAAAGGAATATGACTTATCATACCCACTCTGGAAATCAAAATTGATCACCGTGCTGGCAGGTATTGGATATAACTTTATCAACTTTGCAACTGAGCCATCTTCGGTTGTTGCAGGTTTATTTTGAGCTTGAGAAGTAAAGTTTAATCCAATAAGAAAAATAAGTATGTAAACAAATTGTTTCAATAAAGTAAAATTAATAAAATAGTTTGATATTCTGCAGATTTTATGGATGCCAAAAAAATGCCGGATTTTGTTAATATTGATGCCGGGAATATACCCGGTATCAATATTAACGCTAAAGTATTATTTTAATTGTTCAAGTGTTTGATTTATTTGCTCAAAATTGGGCAGGTCACCGGCACTTTCCAGCACCTCTGCATATTGTATGATCCCTTCTTTGTCAATAATAAATGCGGCTCTTTTAGAAACACCTTTCATGTCCAGTATCCAGTCGGTATAAACAGCATCGTACAGGGTAGATACTTCTTTGTTAAAGTCACTTAATAAAGGAAAATTATAGCCCTGTTCGTCTTTAAATTTCCCCAGGGTAAAAACAGAGTCAACAGAAATACCCAATACCTCTGCGTTGGCGTTGTTATACCTGCTGATATCGTCTCTTACAGCACATAATTCTTTGGTGCATACACCGGTAAATGCCTGCGGAAAAAATAGTAACAGCACATTTTTACCCTTCAGGCTGCTAAGGGTGATTTTGTTTTTAGCGGTATCAAATAAACCGAATTCGGGGGCGGTTTGCCCAATAGTAATTGCCATAATATTTGTTTTTATAAAGATAGCTGAGCTAATTAATATAACCGCATTTGCATCCTTTTTGTTCATTTAAACGACTGAAAATTATAACCAAAACGATTTATATGAAAAAGTATGCAGCAGAATTTATTGGCACCATGTCGCTGGTATTATTTGGATGCGGCGCAGCAGTAATATCTGGAACAGGGGCCGGATCACTATCCGGACTGGGCCTATTGGGTATTTCCTTAGCTTTTGGATTGGCTGTAGTGGCCATGGCGTATTCCATCGGAGGAATTTCAGGTTGTCATATCAATCCGGCCATTACAATTGCCATGTTGGTAGCGGGTAAAGTAAACGGCAGGGATGCCGCAGGCTATATCGTGGCCCAGTTTGCCGGAGCGGTTGCCGGAACGGGTATTTTGTACCTGGTGGCTTCAGGCAGTGCAGATTTTAAAATGGGAGAATGGGCATTGGGCGCTAATGGTTGGGGAGAGGGCTATTTGGGCGCATATAATGTTACAGCTGCTTTTATTGCTGAAGCAGTATTCACTTTCTTATTCCTGTATGTTATTTTTAATGTTACATCCAGGCATGGTAACAGTAATATGGCCGGATTGGCAATTGGTATTACGCTGGTATTAATTCACCTGGTAGCCATCCCAATCACAGGCACATCTGTAAATCCGGCACGAAGTTTTGGCCCCGCAATTTTTGCCGGTGGTAAAGCACTGGCCCAGTTATGGTTGTTTATTGCAGCACCTGTAGTGGGAGCAATTGCAGCTGCCATGGTTTGGAAATTGACCGGCGAAGATAAATAAGCCGCCGCCCCAGGTTATACAAATGCCTATCCGGTCAGGACAGGGTTTGTATGACCTGTGGCTATATTTTTACCAGGTTTTTATTTTTATTTAATACCAATTTAGGAGGTAATATGGCAATGATCTCCTGCTTTAATGCGTCCACCAGTTTCTTTTTAATAAAATCCCGGTGCGTAACCAGGCTTACTTCCCTTACCGGAGCCGGGCTTTTAAAATGCCTGATCATGTTCATTTGCCGGGTACTAAAATCCAGGGTGGCCAGCTCTGGAAGGATGGTGACCCCATTATTTAATTCCACCATTTTTCTAAGCGTTTCCACACTGCCGGCCTCGTATTCAAAATTGCTTTGCTCCTTGGTTTGTTTTTTTAATTCGCACAGGTTGATGATCTGTGAGCGAAAACAATGTCCTTCTTCCAGTAACCATAATTCCTTCAGGTCAATATCATCCGGTAATACATAGGTCTTTTTATAGGCTGCATTCTTTTTAGACACATAGGCTACCAGCTCTTCGTAAAATAAAGGGTATTCCGTAATACTGGCTTCCTGTAAGGGAGTAACCAGTAAACCGGCATCAATTCTTCCGGTCTTTAATTTTTCCACTACAATATCCGTGGTCATCTCTTTTACTTTAATGGTAACATCAGGATATTTTTTTAGGAAGGGCTGTAAAAATAATGGCAACAGGTAAGGCGCCAGTGTTGGAATGATGCCAATCTTAAGTTCTCCCTGTAAGATGCCCTGTTTATCGCTGATGAGCTGATCAATTTTTTTAACCTCATTTAAAATGATGCGGGCCTGCTGAATAATTTCTTCTCCAATTTCTGTAGGTATAACGGGTTGTTTACTCCGGTCAAAAATTTTACTTCCCAGGGTGTCTTCCAGTTTTTGTATCTGCATGCTTAACGTGGGCTGTGTAATAAAGCACTGTGCGGCGGCGGTTGCAAAATGCCTGCAGGTATCTACCGCTACAATGTATTCTAATTGTGTAATGGTCATGTGGAGTAATAGATTTGATCTATACGAATGTAATAATTATCAATTACAATGATGCAACCGCAGGCGGCTGTTTGATCCGGCATAACGATGTTTTTTTCTGTATCGCTATTTCAGTATGGGGAAAAAATAAAAGCCCTGCCAAATGGCGGGGCCTTTTTTATCCAAAACAATCCATAAAAACAAAAATCTTTAATGGTAGTTCACGATCTTTTGTGTTATAGACTGCGATATGCTGTATTTAAAATTTGGGGCAGCGCACCGATTCTGTGCCGGGATTATTTCTGTTCAGGTAGGTTTGATAACTGAGCGCCATTTCAAAGCCGCCGCGTCCGTTGCTGGCACTTTTTAACTGTGATATATTGGCATCATAACTTACAGAAATGGCCATGGGTTTAAATTCCAGTTTTGCTACGGGTATCAGGGCATCCTTCCACCGTAAAAAAGCACCACCATGCAAGATGTATTTTGGATCTTCTATATCGTCCAGTTTCCAGGAGTATAACGCGCCAAACAATGTTTCTGAATAAGTTCCCTGTTTGGAATAATCTCCTAAAAAAGTAAAATAGGCATATTCATTCATGTTCATCCGGATTCCCAAAGACCCCACCCATTTGGGAATCATTTCGTAATTGGGATTGCCGTAAAAAGATACTTTAGTAGCCTTGTTAAAATGATGGTACGCCACACCCAGGTAAATGTTATTATCTGTATTGTCGCCCACCTGTGTATTAAAGCTCATTCCAACGCTGCCGTCTAAGTAAGAGTAGGAATTCCTGGGAAAGGTTTCGCCGTCAGACAGGCCGGGGTTAAATCCCGTTCCATCGTACTGGCTGTTGGTGGTTACCTTACTTCTGTCGATACTGCGCTGTACCCAACCTCCCATAAAGCCTAAAGAAAGATACATGTTGCGTTCGGTACTTAAAGATTTATGGTAATTGATGGCTGGTAACAGGTGTGTGGATTGCAGGGCGATGGTGCCGGCTTTATCATATAATACCTGTCCGCCCAGAGTTAAAAAATCATCGCCTTTGCCTACGGGCCTTTTATATTCTCCGTTAAAACTGCCGGTTTGGTAGGGCGTGGTAACGCTGTTCCATTGGTTACGGTATACGGCCTGTACTCTTACATCGCCGCTGAAAATACCTGCCAGTGCCGGATTTCGCAGCAGGGGTGTTTCAAAAAATTGAGAAAAATGGATGTCCTGCGCATAGTTTTGCAGGCTGATGTGCAGCAGTAGTAATATAGCCAGTAAAGGTTTTTGTAAACCTTTTTTCATAGGGTGCCTGGATTTGGAAAGTGCTTCAATATAATTAAAACGTGTTTTTTGCATAATTATTATTGAATTAAAGTGATATTGCCTTTATAGGTCAATATTTCACTATTCTCGCAAATAATATCAATCATATAGGTATACACATCTGCAGTTTGTAACCTGCCATTGTACCTGCCGTCCCAGCCCGAAGAAGGATCATTGGGAAAGAGGTTGGCTTTTTGAAATACCATTTCGCCCCAGCGGTTGAAGATCCGCATACGCTGAATTTTGAATAAGCCCGAGCCCCTTGGATAAAACTGGTCATTTACACCATCATTATTGGGAGAAAATGTATTGGGAATGAATACATTCTTGTCGTTACATACCACAATGATATTGATATCATCTTTATTAATACAGCCATTGGCATCTGTAACCTTAATGGTATAAGCCGTAGTGTTTTTGGGAGATGCCGTGGTAGCGTAACAGTTGGTGCAATTCAATCCGGTTGAAGGAGTCCATAAATAATTCACCACCGGTGATCCTGTTGGAACGATGGATACCGAAGAACCTACTAAAATGGTTTTGTCTGGCCCGGCATTAATAACTGGCAGCGGATAGATGAGTACTGTTTGGTTGAGCGTGGTAACGCATCCGCTGCTGTTGGTTACCGATAGTTGCAGGGGATAACTTCCCGCACTGTCATATTTTTGGGGTAATGGATTGGGGCTGATGGAAGTATTGCCATTGCCAAAATTCCATAGCCATTTAATGGCGGAGGTATCCGGTGCTGCCACTCCTTTAAACGTAAGCCTTGTTTGAAAGCAGGTGGGTACATTACCTGTAATGGCAATAACGGGGCTGGCCACCACTTTTATGTATCGGGTTTTTATTGCCGTATCAGGGCAGCCATTGGTGGTGGTTACTATCAATCTAACGGTGTACCATCCCGGGGTACTGTAATTATGTGACGGGTTTTGAAGGGCAGATGTTCCGCCATCACCAAAATTCCATGCATATGAAGCTATTGAAGCATTGCTGATAGTGGAATCACTAAAGTTAACAATGCCCCGGTCGCAAAGCAACGAATCATCGGCTCCAAAATTTACATAGCTTTTGGTTACGTTTATGGTATCAATTCCGGTAACGGGTATTTGGCAACCCGTTTGATCTTCTAAAATTACTTTGGGTAAAAACTGGCCTGGTAACAGGTAGTTATATACAAGGTTAGAATCTGTAGTGACCAGCGTATTTCCATCATTAAAATCCCACAAATAAGTAACAGGTCCCGGCGTAGATGCATGAAAGCTCACCGGTAATGGTGAACAGCCTGCCAACGGGCTGTAAGTTAAACTGGCTGTGGATGGATAAAGAATGATGGTTTTGTTGACCGTGTCGGTACAGCCTCCCGGGCCAACAACAGCCAGCCTTGCGGTATATGTACCCGGTGTGGAATAATAATGAGTGGGCTGTGATAGCGCAGAGGTAGTGCCATCGCCAAATAGCCAGGTAACGCCGGTACTGTATAAAGAAGTATTGGTAAAAATAACTTCAAAAGGTGTACATGAGCTGATAGAGTCGTTTACAGTGAATGAAGGTTGTACGGTATGTACTTTTACATAATTGGTTTTGGTGCTGGTGTTGGAACAGCCATTTACGTCTGTAACTTTTAAGCTTACGGTATAATCCCCATCTGCTGCATACACTTTTACAGGATTGGCGGCAGTAGAGGTGGTGGCATCCCCAAAGGTCCAGTTATAGGTGAGGCCAACTCCTGTGGAAGCATTTACAAAATTTACATTTTTGCCAACACAGGTGAGCGAATCGGGAGTATTGAAAATTGCTTTGGGATCTGTAATAAACAGTTGCACCAGGTTTAATAATACATTGCCGCATCCATAACTGTCTGTTACAGTAAGCCGGGCATTAAAGTAACCTGCGGTGTCGTAAGTATGTGCAAATGGCGGGGCTGTGTAGGTTTGTGAAACACCATCGCCATAATCCCATGCCCATGAAATTATTGGATGAGTGCCATCCGTTACAGAAAGATCTGTAAAGGTTACGGGCAAAGGCCTGCAACCCGCTACAGGGGCAAATGAAAAATTGGCTGTTGGCCCCCAAACCCTGATGATATTATTTTTTGTGATGGTGGATATGCAGCCACGTATATCTGTAATGGTTAACCGAACACTATATAAACCGGGCAGGTTGTAATTATGGAAGGTAGTGGCACCATCAAAGCCGGCATTACCATCCCCGTAATCCCAATAATAACTGGCAATATTTGCAGTATTGATACCGGTGGTTTGAAATGCAGCAGACTGGCTGGTACAAATGGTGTCGTCAGATACAATAAAGTTTGCAATTTCATCAAACAGCACAATACTGTTGATCCTGGTATTGCTGCAGCCTCCATTAGTAACAGTTAATGACACATTGTAGGTTCCCAGTGTACTGTAAACATGTGCCGGACTTTGCAGGTTGGAAGTGAAGCCATCTCCAAAATCCCAAAACCAGGTTTGTGGTAAAACCGACTGATCGGTAAAGGCTACCTGCAGTTTATTACCGCAGTTAAAATTGCTGGTAAACCTGGCTACGGGCGGCAGGGCAGTAATGAAATTGGTTTTTATTACCGTATTGGAGCAACCATTATTCCAGGCTGTTAGGCGAACGGTAAACCTGCCGGTATCCTGGTATACATAAGTGGGGTTTTGTACTGTTGATGTGCCTGCGCCATCACCAAAATCCCATGACCAGCGATCTGAAGGGCTGGTTAAATTAGTGAACTGCACCGGTTGCCCCACACATTGCGCCAGGGGAAGGGCTGTAAAATCTGCAATAGATATATTTCCTACTGTAACTGCATTTACCATCACGGCAGAGTCTACACAACCATCATTGGTGGTGATGAATAATTTTACTGTGTAAGTGCCCTGAGTGGGATAAGTATGCGAAGGTGTTGCAGCAGCAGAGGTAAATCCATCTCCAAAATCCCATAAATAAGCGGCAATGCCATCTACTGCTACCACGCTGGGTAAGGGATTGATGGTAAAAGGAACACAACCTTCCTGGGGTAACCCGTTAATGGCTACTACAGGTTTTTGTATTTGAACAAACTGCGTTTTTGTAATACTGTCGCTGCAGCCATTTGCCCCGGTAGCAATTAGTTTTACGGTATAGTTGCCTAATACGGTGTAAGTATGCGAAGGATTTTGCAGGGTGGATGTACCCCCGTCTCCAAAATCCCATGACCAGCCGGTTGCACCTGCAGACAGATCGCTAAAGTTTACAGTAAAAGGCACTTTGCAATCTGTAATATCTGGGGCAGTAAAATTGGGTACCGGTAATGCTAAAACAATAATGGGCTTAATAACTGAATCGGCACAGGTTCCATAATCAGTTCTTAATTTAACCTGATAGGTACCCGGAACAGTGTACGTTTTGGTGGGATTGGTTGCAGTGGATGTGGTAGCATCGCCAAAATCCCAGAAAGAACTAACGGGCACCGGTGCTGTAGTGTTAATAAATGAGGCCGGCACACCCTGGCAAATACTTGCAGGGCCTGTAAAATCGGGTACTGCATCTCTTATATTTACCGCCAGTGGTTTTATCAATGTATCCACACAGCCCAAGCTGCTTTGTACAATTAAGGTTACCGCAAAGCTGCCACCAGTAAGATAAGTATGATTGGGGTTTTGAATAAACGCATTCCCCCCATCTCCAAATTGCCATTCGTAATTTAAAACACCCGGGCCTGTAGAGGCATCAGTAAAGCTGATGGTTTCAGGAGGTTTACAAAGTAGGGGCGTACTGTTGCTGAAGCTGACTGTTACACCTGGTGATACCTGTATGTAATTGGGTCGGCTCACCACTTTAGAACAACCACCGGCATTGGTCACCTTCAGGGTTACCGTATAGTTGCCTGCAGTGCTGTATATATGAAAAGGGTTTTGAGCAGTGGATAATGCACCATCACCAAAGTCCCATTCCCAACTGGTGATGGCAGCAGAACCTCCATTTGACAAATCAGAAAAACTTACCCGTAAAGGAAAGCAACCGGTGGTATTGGGTGCCAGAAAATCAACCACGGGTTTGTCATCTACCTTAATGTACTGAGTACGCGTAAAAGTATGGCTGCCCGAAGTATTAGAAACTGTTAACGAAACAGTGTATAATCCCGAATTAAAATAGGTGGTGGTAGGATTTTGCTGGGTAGACTGTGTGCCATTGCCCAGATCCCATTGCCATGCAGTGGGACTGCCTGTACTTTGGTCGGTAAAGCTTACTACCAACGGGGCACAGCCACTTAATGGGCTTGCAGAAAATGAAGCCACAGGCTGGCTGAAGGCAAATGAACTTAGCAAAACTAATACGGTGAGTAAAAGTAGTTTGTAAAGGCAGCGAATATTAAAAAAAAATGATTTCATTGAATATCTAAATAAGCAGCATGCATTGTTACCAAAAATTGTTCCGTTTTACCGCATCCCTGGTAATTATGACCCTTTTTAGAATAAAAACGTTGTTGCTACAATAAATATTCTTAAAAGAAAGCGTAAAATACAAAAACCCCTGCTTTTAACAGGGGTTTTTGTATATAAATTAGAGGGTGTTCAATTAACTTTTTACAGTGGCAGCTGGTTTTTTAGCTTTCACTGTTTTAGTTGTTTTTGCTTTGATAGCGGCAGGTGCCACTGATTTTGCAGCTGGAGCCGGGGCATCAACTTTTACCACTGTTGCAGGATTTTCGGCCTGCCATTTGGCGTAGTCTTCGGTAGTTAAAACATCTCCGGTAATTACAATATTTTTGATTTCATCCACACCTGCAAATTTTACAGTAAGGGTTTTAGTAAAATGGCTGGCGGTAGCTGCATTGTAGGTTGCAGTAATGGTACCGGTTTTGCCAGGGGCAATGGGCGCCTTGGTATAATCACCAATGGTGCAACCGCAGGTAGGGTTGGCCTGTTCAATAATTAAGGGTTCTTTACCAACATTGGTAACTACAAATGTGGCGGTAGCCGGAACGCCTTGTTTGATTTTACCCAAATCAATGGTTTCGCTGGTAATTTTTGCAACGTCAGCAACTGTTTTTTGTGCAAATACGCTTACAGTTAACACTACTGCAGCAAGAGAAAGGATTATTTTTTTCATTATCGGTTTATTTTTAGTGGTTGATTAATTTTTCAGGTCGCCCAAACTTTTGTTTTCGGGGGCAGATGCAGCAGGAGTTTTCCACACTTCACCCTTAATAAATAGTTGTTTAGATTCAGTGCCATTGTAAGTAATGGTTACCGGCTTTGTAAAAGGGCCTTCACTGGCGGCATTGTAGCCCACGGTAATTTTGGCTGTAGCGCCCGGAGCAACGGGTTTGTCCCTGTCCCATTCGGGAGTAGTGCATCCGCAACTGGCCTGAACGTTTATAATTTTAAGTGAATCTTTGCCCGTGTTTACAATTTCAAAAATATGCGTAACGGGCTTACCCTGTGGAATTTTACCGAAGTTAAATTCCGCTTCCCTTAATAACAGGGATTCGGGTTTTGCTGCGGCGGCAGCGGCGTCTGCTGCTGGCACAACTTGCTGTTGGGCCCGGGCCACCAGGGTTGAACCAGTCACCAGCAAAATGGTAAATATTTTTTTCATATGGAGGTATTTGTTGAACCAAAGATACTAAAACGGATAAATCCGCTGTAAATTGTTATCCTGTTAGCAGATTATTAACAAACCTGCTTTAATAATTTATATTTTTGTCGTAACATATACCAGCCATATGCCTGCAACATACACTAACGAAATCATTGCTGAAGCAAAATTGAGTTTTGAAAACTTTCGCAACGAAGTATTAAAAGATTACCGGTATGCCTGTATCAGCCGGGAGGTTAGCTTGCTGGGCCGTAAGGAAGTGCTTACCGGCAAAGCCAAATTTGGGATTTTTGGTGATGGAAAGGAGGTAGCCCAGGTAGCGGTAGCTAAATTTTTTAAGCCCGGCGACTTCAGGGCAGGCTATTACCGCGACCAGACCTTTATGTTTGCCAGCGGCGTATGTAATGTTGACCAGTATTTTGCACAATTGTATTCCGATCCAAATATAGCGCATGACCCTTTTAGTGCTGGTCGCCAAATGAATGCCCATTTTGTAACTAAAAATGTAGATGCCAATGGCGAATGGCTCGATTTGGCCAATCAAAAAAATACCAGCAGTGATATGGCGCCTACGGCCGGGCAAATGCCCAGGGCACTTGGACTGGCTTTGGCGTCCAAACTGTTTCGTAATGTGGAAGTATTGCAGGACTTTAAAAACCTGAGTAATAATGGCAACGAAATTTGTTTTTGCACTATTGGTGATGCTTCTACCAGCGAAGGCCATTTTTGGGAAACTGTAAATGCAGCAGGTGTATTACAGGTACCCCTGGCCATTTTTGTATGGGATGATGGGTATGGTATTTCGGTACCCAAAAAATACCAAACTACCAAGGGGTCTATTTCTGAGGCACTATCAGGCATGCAAAAAACTCCCGGAACAAACGGTATTGATATTTACAATGTAAAGGGCTGGGATTATGCCGGCATGTGTGAAGTGTTTGAACCCGCACTGCAGAAAATGAGAGATACACATACCCCGGCATTATTTCATGTGGAGGAAATTACACAGCCGCAGGGGCATTCTACATCGGGTAGCCACGAGCGGTATAAAACATCAGAGCGCCTGGCCTGGGAAAAAGAATGGGATTGTATCAAACAAATGAAAGAGTGGATACTGGAAAATAACCTGGCTACCAGGGAAGAGATTGGTTTGCTGGAAGAAGAAGTGAAAGAACATGTTAAAAGCGGCAAACAAAAAGCGTGGGACAATTATATTGCGCCCATACAGGAGCAGGTGCTTAAAGCGGTTGAACTCATTAGTGCCACAGCGGCTACCGATCCTGAAATAAAAGAGCTGATCACAGGGCTAACGCTTAACCGCGAACCCATGCGCAGGGATGTGCTAAAGGCATTGGCCAAAACACTGGACCTTATTGATGCTGCCGGGGCAGCACCTGTGCGTAATTATTACCAGCAGTTAAAAGAAATGAATGCCGGGCTGTACAATACTTTTTTATACAATGAAGGGCCTAAATCTGCATTGAATGTGGATGCCATTCCTGCCTATTATGATGAGGATGCCATTTCGGTAAACGGGTACGAAGTACTGAACAAATATTTTGATGAACTGTTTGCTTCCAACAAAAAAGTGGTGGCATTTGGCGAGGACCTGGGTTTTATAGGGGATGTAAATCAGGGATTCAGCGGCCTGCAGGCTAAATACGGGGAGGGTAGAATTTTTGACACGGCGATAAGGGAGCTGACCATTATGGGGCAGGGCATTGGACTGGCTTTAAGAGGCTTGAGGCCTATTGCAGAAATACAATACCTCGATTATTTATTATACGGCATGCAAACCCTTAGTGATGATTTGAGTACCACTCATTTCCGTACTGTTGGGCAGCAAAGTTGTCCGCTAATTGTACGCACCAGGGGGCACCGCCTGGAAGGGATCTGGCACAGTGGTTCTCCCATGGGTATGATCATCAATGCCCTTCGCGGTATGTATGTATGTGTGCCGCGTAATATGGTACAGGCAGTGGGCATGTACAATACCCTGCTGCAGGGCAACGACCCCGGTTTAATCATAGAATGTTTGAATGGATACCGGTTGAAAGAAAAATTACCGTCTAATTTACTGGCCTATACGGTACCGCTGGGTATTCCTGAAATTGTGAGGGAAGGAACCGATATTACCATTGTAAGTTATGGCGCCACACTGCGTATTGTGCAGGAAGCGGCAGAACGGCTGGATAAATTACAGATCAGCTGCGAGGTCATTGATGTGCAAACGCTGCTGCCTTTTGACATTCATCATGCCATTGCCGCATCGCTTAAACATACCAGCCGCATTGTATTTGTAGATGAAGATGTGCCCGGCGGAGCGGCAGCCTACATGTTTAATAAAGTGATGGAAGAACAGGGAGGATACAAATACCTGGATGTAGCTCCAAGAACAATTACCGCCAAGGCACACCGTCCTTCTTATGGCAGCGACGGAGATTATTTCAGTAAGCCCAATACCGAAGATGTGGTAGCGGTGGTAAAAGAAATGATGAGCGAATAAAATACTTTTGAATACGTGCTTTAAAATTAGTTGATCAGGATGCGACTCACTTTATACCAGGTTGATGCTTTTGCCAATACACTTTTCAGGGGTAATCCTGCTGCGGTAATTCCACTTCAGCAATGGCTGGATACGGAGTTGATGCAAAACATCGCCCTGGAAAATAATTTAAGCGAAACTGTTTTTATTGTGCCGGTTGCGGCCAATGATGCAGATTATGAGATCAGGTGGTTTACACCCGAAGCAGAGATCAACTTATGCGGGCATGCCACGCTGGCCAGTGCGTATGTGCTTTTTACACTGCTGCATTTTAATAAGCCTGAAATCAGGTTCAGTTCTAAAAGCGGGATACTAACGGTGAAGCAGGAACAGGAATTGATTGTAATGGATTTCCCGAGCTGGAAACCTGAACGCTGGAATGATTATCCTGCCGAACTGCCACTGATACTTGGGGACGTGGAAATAATTGGCGTATATAAATATCGGGATGTACTGGTAGAACTGGCAAATGAAGCGGCAGTACAAAATTGCAGGCCCGATCTTTCTTTAATGAAACAGCACATTGATAAAATGATCATCACGGCGCCGGGCAAGTCGGTGGATTTTGTTTCCCGTTTTTTTGCACCCGGAGTTGGTGTTGATGAAGATCCTGTGACAGGCTCAGCCCACTCCCAGCTCATCCCTTTCTGGAGTGAAAAACTTGGAAAAAATAAGCTGCATGCCTTGCAGCTAAGCAAACGTGGCGGCGAAATTTGGTGCAACCAGGTAAATGCAAAACGGGTTACCATGGCAGGCCAATGTGTGTTTTACATGAAAGGTGAAATAACCCTGCCTGATTAGCCATTTAAACTGCTTAAAATTCCATTAGTACCATATATAAAGTATTTTGCGGCGAATAACAGATATTTAATCGTCTAATTCTCGTACATCTAAATACTATATATGCTTTTGAGGCGGATGCCCTTTTTGTTTTTTTGCCTTTTCAATGTCTGGTCATTACAATCTGCTGCCCAGGAGAAAATTTACTTTGAGCCCAAAGCTGCTTTGGGAGGCCGTCAATCTGATTTTATAAGCTGTAAAGGCGTTGTGATATTTGAAACCACACCTGAAAGTAAATTTGATAAATACAGCAGGATTATCCCCACCAAAGATTATTTTATTATTGTTGATTACAGCGCAAAAAAAATACTGGTATTTGATAAAAATGGAAGGTTTATCAGTAAAATTAAAAATAAGCTGGATCTGGGCCGGCTCAATTATAATGAAGCCAATGACCGTTTGGAAGTGGTAGCGCAAAATAAAATGTACCGGCTTACGAATAAAGACCAATCGCAAATTCTGGAAAACTTTAATGACCCCAGAAACCGGAAATACTACCGGAAATATTTTATTGATTTTAGCGATACCCTGCATCTTACCGTTCAAAAACAAAAAATTTCAGGCAGGGATATTCTTAATCCAATTTCGTATACCGATGGCATGCATATTGTAAACCAGGTAAGCGTAGATAAGAATTTTGCAAAGGAAGAAGACTATGAGTTAAAAATTTTCCGGGGTGATTCATTGCTGAAACAGTACTTCCCTTATAAAAAGAAAAACGACAGCCGTTATATCTATGATGGCGGCACGGTTGCAGTTACACCGGCCGCAAAAAGCGGTACAAAATGGGTAACGCATCCTTATGATTATACCATCTATGCCCTGCAAAAAGACAGTCTGTATAAAGTGTACAGCCTGGTGTTTCCGTTAGACAGGGCCATTCCCGCAGATTTTTTTACAAAAGACTTTCAGAATAAAACAGAAAAAGATAATTACGCACGGCAAAATAAAAAAGCCGTCAAACAGGTATATGTGTATAACCTGAATAGCAGGTATATCAGTTTGGGATTACAGGGCATGTTCTACGATAACCAGCAATTTATTTATGATACGCAAACCAAAGGTTTTTACAGCGCAGAAAAAATAATGCCCGACAGCCTTACTTTTTATTTGCCTTTATGCAGCAGTGTTAGTTTTAATGAGGGGCCGCTTATTTACTCCCGTCTTTTTGCTGCCGACATAACTAAAGCTGCAGAAGCACACAAAAAAGAAACAATAGTATACCCTCCTTTACTGCAGGCGTATTTACATACGGCAACTGCGGAAAGCAATCCTGTTCTTATCAGTTTTACCTACAGCAATTAATTCATGAAATACACAATTACAATACTGGTTGTTTTTTTTACCGCACTAACAGGTGCATTGGCCCAGCCCGGAACAGGGCGCATATATGGCGTTGTAAAAGATGCGTCTTCCAATATTTTTTTAGAATCTGCCACCATCATTATTTATAAAACAGATTCCACCGTACTGGCATTTAAAATCACTGATAAGAACGGGAATTATGATATCAGCGGCATTCCTTTAAAAGGGAAATACATTCTTACCGCTTCATTTACCGGCTATAAAGATTACCGTATACCATTTACAATGGATATGGCGGCCAAAAAAATGGATTCCATTTTTTTGCAAACAAAAACCAGCGATGAAGTAATTGTAACATCGGTGGCTCCCATACGCATGAAGGGCGATACGCTGGAAATTAATCCTGCAGCATTTAAAATGACCAATGATGCCGTAACAGAAGACTTGCTGAATAAAGTGCCCGGAGTAGTGGTATGGGCCGATGGTTCCATTACAATGAATGGCAAAGCCATACCCAAAGTACTGGTGGATGGCAAACCTTTTTTGGGCAGCGGCGATCATCGTATAGCCACACAGAATCTTCCTAAAAATATCATTGACAGGATTCAGGTGTATACCGAGGTAGACATGAGCAGTGAAACAAACCGAACACGGATGACAGACTCACAGGCTCCTAAAGATTCTGTGCTTACGATGGATATAAAGTTGAAGGCAGATAAAAAAAATGGCCGGTTTGGAAAATATGGTATTGGAGTTGGCACCGACGGCAGGTACCAGGCCGATGCTGCGTTGCAATTCTACAATAAGCAATCTTCATTTGCTATTGGCGGCGGCGCTAATAATATCAATACAGATATTGCCGGGCTAAACGATTTACAAAGGGAAAATACTTTTAGAAATAATTATACCACCTACCGCAGCCGGAGTAATTTTGGCAGAAGCGGTATCAACAGGGTGATAGCACCGGGTATTCAATTTGCCCATTCGTTTACCAAAACAGATAATGATCAAACCAGTAACAGAATAACGGGCGGGTACGATTATAACAATAATTCGGGTAAATCTGTAAGTCAAACGTATCAGGAACGTTATCTCAGGGATGGAGACCAGCTGATTAATTCATTTAACGACAATAACAGCCAGAGTGAACAGCATACTGTGCGGATGAATTATGGTAAAAGCCTGAACTATAACAAACGCTTCAGCATTACTGCCAGCGGAAGAAACGGCAGCTCCAGTTCTCAAAATATCAGCGGGTCAGTTATCAATACCCGGCAGGGTATAGCGGTAAGCGACCGCAAAGGCAATGCACAGATGTTTACAGATACAAAATCATTTGATGCAGGGTTCAATTATATAAATTTTGATAATGACAATCCATTAAAGGCCATTGATTTTAATGGTACGTTTTCCCGCAGTCAAAATAATTCAGACAGAAATGAAACCAGCCTGTATAATTTTTATACCGCTACCGGTACCAGTACCACCAATATCAAAAGGCATTATTCCAAAAGTACTGGTAGTACCAATGTCAATGGCACCCTGTCTTATAATGGGTTAAAGCGTTTGCTGCTGGGGCGGTTTAACTTTTTTGGGGTTGATATAAGTACTTTCCAGAATTTTTCTTACCGAAAAGATGATGATATCAACAGTGTATTTGATATAGATTCCAGCAAAAAAGAAAATACCAATACCAACCTCACTTATACCGAATCGGCTTCTGTACTTCAGTATATGCCATCACTTTCCTTAAATAAAAATTTCAGCAAATGGTCTTCACGCAGGTGGAAAAACTTTAGCCTGAGGTCAACAGTAAGGCGGCAGTTTATACACGATGAAAATGCTTCTTCACGCATTAACAGAAATATCAGCAGGTCTTTTTCGTTTACCACTGTTGGTGTAAATGCCAATTATTCCATGCAGGTTACCAATACATACCGCATTTTTGCCAGTTTGAATTATGAAAATGGAAATGGCTACCCCTCAATAAATCAGATAGCCCCTGTTGTTGATTCGCTGAATTTATATGTTTTATATAAAGGAGGACATAATCTGGTGAACAGCAGCAGTGATAATATTAACTGGAATATTAACTATTCATCGAGTAATCCTAAAAAGCCCACTCAAATTACAGCAGCTGTAAACGGCAGTTTTAATGCTTATCTAAAACCTTTTGTGGACAGTACGGTTTTTCTAAGGGATACGATTAATATAGCAGGACGCGACTCTGCTTATCTGAATGGCAGGCAGTTGCGGTATACCATTAATGGCAACAGGCGAAACACTTCTTATATAGGGTACAGCACTACCCTCAGCAGGAAAATAAAAGGCAATCAGTGGCAGTTGCAATATAACGGGGCATTTAGTATTAGCCAGTCGCCCAGCTATATCGATGATGTGTACACGGTGATTAATGCTGCCAATATTACTCAAATGCTACGCCTGAATTATTACTATAAAACTATTTTAATAGCGGGCATTGGCAGTAATGCGTCATTTAATAACAGCCGGCAAACCGGATATAAGAACAGCAATTTTAAAACCAGCACTATTTCGGGTGAATTCAATCTTACGGTAAACTTCTCAAAAGATATTAGCCTGGCGAATAATTTCTCCTATTCAAAAAATAATGGCATTGTAAAGCCGATATCAATATGGAATGCCAATGCCACTTACCGTTTTTTAAAAAGCAGGCAGGCAGAGTTGAAATTTACAGCAACAGATATTTTAAAACAATATCGTAATGTAAGTTACTTTGCCAATCCCGATGGCGTAACAACTTCTGTAAATAATGGATTACAGCAGTACTTTATGATCGGCCTGTCTTATTTTCCAAGAAAGTTCGGCGGAGGAGAAGGGAAGCAGGTAGGGAGGAAGCCGTAGGTTGGTAGTTGATAGTTGGTAGTTGGTAGTTGGTAGTTGGTAGTTGGTAGTTGGTAGTTGGTAGTTGGTAGTTGGTAGTTGGTAGAGCATCGCAAGGTAAATGATATTCACCATTCACCATTCACTACTCACCATTCACTACTCACTATTCACCATTTCCTACTTATACTCGTATTCAATAGACCCCAGTAATTTTCTTTCCTTAGAAAAGCATTTTTCTTTTACACGCAGGCCATTCTCGTATGTATACTTCCATATATAATAATAACTGCTGCCTTCTTCTGTAGTGGTCATTTGGGATATCAGCCCCGCATAATTATATTCAAAAATGTAGTCGGGCAGCATTTTTTGGCTGAACTGGTTCAGGCGTACCACATCCGTGATCCTCTTTTTGCCATCGTAATAATAGTAATACGTGTCGCCGGTTTTAGTATTTTTTTCAATGGCAACATTGTTGTTTTCATCATTGGAAAAGACGATCACAGTACTGTCGCTCAGGTTTTTTACCCTGGTCATTTTTACAGGCATGCCTGTTTCGTTGTATTCATAAATATGCTCTTCCAGTATTTCATTTTTAAAATCATCGTCGCTTGAACGGACAGACGACAGGATGCTGCTGATTTGCCCTGCGCCGGTATAGCTGTAGGTAGAGGTGGTGGAAGATATTTCTGAACTGTCGATTGTTTTTAAGAGTTGGCCTTTTTCATTAAAAGAAGAAATAAATGAAGACGTGCCGGTAATATTTGACCTGGACATGGTTTCCACGGTGCTGTAGCTTTTGTTGAGTTTTTTTTCGCAGAAAAAACCTTCGCTGGGGCTGCCATCGTCTTCAAAACTCTTTAAGCTAACAGCCCTGATTTTTTGCTCCTTTAATTGTACCATTTCGGCCACCAGCTGCTTATTGCTCAGGATATCCTTATAATAATATTGGGCGTTGGTCATAACAACCACAGCTAAAAATGCTGAGGTGATAAAAAGGGGTTTTGTCATTTCGTGATTTTCTTTGTGCAAAAGTAAACTATCTTTTACTAACTTAAATTATGTCATAGCCGTACTTGCAGTTAAACTTTATTATTTTTAACAAAATTATTGAAGCTTGAGTCATCTAAAAGAACGAAAAGAAAAGAACTGCCTGAATTGCAATGCGCAGGTTTTGGGCACTTATTGTCATATTTGCGGGCAGGAAAATATTGAACCCAAAGAATCTTTCTGGCACCTGGTGTCACATTTTTTTCAGGACATTACTCATTTTGACGGTAAATTTTTCAGTTCTTTAAAATGGCTGACCCTTAAGCCCGGTTTTTTAAGCAGGGAATACATGATGGGCCGAAGGGCCAGTTATCTTAACCCCATCAGGATGTATGTATTTGCCTCTGCCCTGTTTTTTCTTGTCTTCTTTTCGCTGTACCATTATGACGCCAAAAAAAGTATTGTTACTACAGTAAATAAAGTGCCTGTTTCTGAAATTTTAAAAATGGATTCGGCAGCCTATAAAAAATTTATTGACACCATTGTAAAAAACGATACTGTCATGCGGTTTGCCTACGACAGGATAAAATATATGCGGTATATAGACAGTCAGGCAGTGGGGAAAGTACCCATACATTTCACTCCTGCCAACTATCAGTCCCGGGAGGAATACGACAGTGCCCTGGCGCATGGTAAAAATCATAACTGGTTTGAAAAACAGATAATCTACAAACAAATTGAAATAAACGAAAAATACAAAAGCGATCCTAAAGGAGCCTTATCTGCACTCATCAATACATTCCTTCATTCAATTCCGCAAATATTATTCATTTCACTGCCTTTGTTTGCATTGTTGCTGCATCTCTTATACTCCCGCCATAAACAATTCTTCTACGTTAACCATGCCATATTCACCATCCATTTGTTTGTATTTGTATTCATAGTACTGTTGTTTATTTTTGGAGTTAATAAGCTTGAGGCGGCTACACAATGGGGCTGGCTGGGATACCTGTCGGGGGGTATGGTATTCTTTATTTTCTTTTATAATTACCGGGCCATGCGTAATTTTTACCAGCAGGGGAGATGGAAAACAGTACTAAAGTTCATCCTGCTGCATTTTGTTAATTTATTTATCGTAATGATATTGTTTATGGCTTTTATTTTCTTGTCTTTATTTAAAATTTAACCGTACATGAATACTCCTGATACTGCATTTTTACGACTGGTAAATATTATGAACGACCTGAGGGAAAAATGTCCCTGGGATAAAAAACAAACTATTCATACCCTGCGCCAGCTTACCATAGAAGAAACCTACGAACTGGCCGATGCCATAACAGACAGCGACTGGAAAAGCATCAAAGAAGAACTGGGCGACCTGCTGCTGCACATTGTTTTTTATGCTAAAATTGGAGCCGAACAAAACCAGTTTACCCTGGACGAAGTGATCAATGGCGTTTGTGAAAAACTGATCTTCCGCCATCCGCATATTTACAGTGATACTAAAGTGGCCGACGATGAGGAAGTAAAAAAGAACTGGGAAAAACTGAAGTTGAAAGAAGGCAAAACTTCAGTGCTGGGTGGGGTGCCCCAATCGCTGCCATCTATGGTAAAAGCCATGCGCCTGCAGGAAAAAGCTAAGCAAGTGGGATTTGAATGGGATACCAAAGAGCAGGTATGGGAAAAAGTAGAAGAAGAGATAGGCGAATTACAAACTGCCATTGGTAACTTACAGCAGGATGTAAAAGGCAGCAATACCGTTGCGCTGCAGCAGGAAGTGGAAGACGAACTGGGCGATGTTTTTTTCTCTTTGGTAAATTTTGCAAGGTTTTTGCATGCAGATGCTGAAAATGCATTGGAAAGAACCAATAAGAAGTTTATAAGCCGGTTTACAAAAATGGAAGCGGAAGCCTTAAAAGAAGGAAAAAATCTGCACGATTTGAGCCTGGAGGAAATGGATGCCATCTGGAATCGTATTAAACACAGCACCACATAATATAGTAATTGCAACAGAAAACCACTTTTTTAAAATTCTTATATAAGAACAGCTTCCTGCTGGTAATAGCCGCCTGGTTAATAACACTGTCGTTTATTATCGACAACTACTGGGCCGATAACTCCTCAGTAAATGCGGTACAAAAAAAACTGGAAACCTACATTCACCAGCAGGAAAATGATTTTACCGCACTACGTTCCGACACTGCCTTTTTAAGCAGGCTGGTGGCTAAAAAATACGATGAGCCTTTTTTAAACTCGCTGACCCGGAAAAAATATTTTTTTTATCTCTATCAGCAAAATGAACTGAGCGAGTACATTCCTGTATTCTGGAGTACACAGGCGGTGTTGCCCACCCCGGCTATATTGCAGCGTACCGACAGTACAGGCTTTGCCGAGCTGCCCAATGGATTTTATGCATGGAAAAAGTTTAATTCGGCGCAGGGTATAGCCATTATTTTGATACCCGTAAAATGGAACTATGTTATTACCAACGAATACCTGCGGAATACTTTTGCGGTAGGAGACGGCATTGAAAACAATTACGACATTTCGGAACAGCCCACCAATGCATCGGTAAAAAGCAACGATGGTACAGAATTGTTTTCTTTAGTTAAAAAGGCTGGTACCATCATTCCCAAAAACAATATTGTATCGGTATGGTTCCGCATTTTGGCCATTATTTTTATTTTGTTATTCCTGCATTTTTGTGCGGTGTACATTGCCATGCACAACCGTTTATGGAAGGCCACAGTTTTTTTAGTGCTAATGGTACTGGGACTGCGCATACTCAGTTACTATTTTCCGGTGCCGTTAAATTTCAGGCAGTTCGAATTGTTTGATCCGGCCATCTATGGGTCTAATGTGGTGCTTCGTTCCCTGGGCGACCTGCTGATCAATGCCGTATTATTCGTGTGGCTGATATTGTTCATCCGTCAGCAATTACAGGAAAAAAAATACAGGGTTGCTAAAAAATTCCAGGTGCTCCGGTGGGTATTGCTGGTATTGGTGGCCATTGTTTTTCTTGCCGGCACTTTTGTTTGCGGACACATCATACAAAGTATGGTGGCCGATTCGCAGATATCTTTTGATGTGATCAACTTTTTTACGCTTAATGCGTACAGTATTGTAGGCTTTGTTGTATTGTGCTGTATTGCTATTGGGTATTTTTTAATGGGGCAGATACTGCTATTCCTGCTGAAGCCGATGTTCCCCAAAAATTTTATCCCGCTTTATACAGTTGTAGCAGTGCTGGGACTGATCTTTCTTACCATCGGTTTTAATATTGGCATCGTTACTTTTGAATTGTACCTGTTGGCATGGCTGCTGGTATTCCTGCTATTCCTCAGCAGTAAATATGTAAGCCCTTCTGTTAACGGGGTGTCTTCTTCCAGGTTTGTGTTTTGGGTATTTTTCTTTTCGTTTTCCATTACCATGGTGATAGTGCAGGAAAACAATGTAAAAGAACTGCGCAACCGAAGGCATTATGCAGAAACCCTGTCTACCAAAGCCGATCCCACCAGCGAAACCCTGATGAACACGCTGCTTACCGATTTCAGAAGTGAAACCCTGGCGGCCAATTTTGATAAATTTAAAAACGACTCCACCAACCAGCTGTATAAAGACAGCCTGGTGAATGGTAATTTTACAGGCTACACCAATAAATATGAAACGGAAATATTTTCTTTTGACGCTGCAGAAAAGCGCTTGTTCAACCGCGACTCTGCCAGTTTTAACGAACTGAATACCATCTTAAATACCCAGGGAAGGCCCACGGGAATTGCCGATCTGTATTATTACGACGAATCGTATGACCGCTTCAGCTATATCAGCCGTAAGAACGTAACCGATACCGGGGGCAAAACATTGGGCTATGTGTTTATTCTTGCCCATCCCAAAAAGTATAAACTGGATGCGCTGCCGCCCGGTTTATTTTCCCGTGGTGATGAAAATGCCATTGAAAATTCTTCTGTATACGCCTTCGCCATTTACAATAACCTGCAACTGGTAAATAACCATAACGATTATGCATTTGCCACAAAGCTTACACACTTACAGGTGCCTAAAGAAGAATTTGAATCGTACAATAAAAATGGATTTGATGAATTGTGGTATAAGGCAGGCCCCGATAATGTAGTGGTGATTGTAAAGCAGGATAATTTTTTAATAGAATCCATCACCCTGTTCTCGTACCTGTTTTGTGCTTTTCTACTGGTCACCATTGCGTTTTGGGTCATCAATATATTCATCCGTTCCCGGTTAAATAAAGTGCAGTGGAAAACCTCACTGCAATTCAGTATCCGCAACCAGATACATGGCACCATCATCTTCATCAGTTTTATTTCTTTTGTTGTGATAGGCATAGCCACCATCCTGTTTTTTATCCGCCGGTACGAAAACAATAACCGCGAGCGGTTGAGCCGTACCATTCATGTAATGGAAAATGAAGTACGCAATTCCCTGTCTGAATTATCGGTGTTTGATGATGTGGTAAAAATTTACGACGAAGGTTTTAAGCAGGAACTGGAAAAAACCATCATTAAGATATCGGAAATACATGCCGCAGATATTAACCTGTACGACCTGGAGGGCAACCTGCGGGTATCTTCCCTGCCACTGCCTTATAACAAGGGCATTGTAAGTACCAGGATGGATCCCGTGGCATACTATCATATGCATAAAGAAAAAGAGGTGCAGTATTTTAAAGAAGAACGGATTGGTGAGTTGAAATTTGTAAGTAATTATGTGCCGGTAATTGATGAGAACGGAAGAGAATATGCTTACCTGAACATCCCTTATTTTACTTCGCAAAGCAAACTGAAATTAGAGATCGCCAACTTTTTAGTAACCATCATCAACCTGAATGCCTTTATTTTTTTAATTGCCGGTATTGTGGCCCTCTTTATCACCAACCGCATTACCCGTTCGTTTTCTTTTATCAGTAATAAAATGAAAGAAGTAAACCTGGGGCAAAAGAATGAGGCCATTGACTGGAGTCGTAAAGATGAGATTGGCGAACTGGTGAATGAATATAACAAGATGGTGAGTAAGCTGGATGACAGTGCCACGGCGCTGGCCAAAAGTGAGCGGGAAGGGGCCTGGCGTGAAATGGCCCGGCAGGTGGCACACGAAATTAAAAACCCGCTTACTCCTATGAAACTGAGCCTGCAATATTTGCAAAAGGCCATTAGCAACGATGCCGGTAACGTAAAGGAATTAACGGCTAATGTGGCACAAACACTGGTAGAGCAGATCAATCACCTGAACCAGATTGCCGGAGAGTTTAGCCAGTTTGCCAATATTGGCAATCCGCACAACGAAGTATTTGACCTGCACGAAGTATTGTACCTGCTTACACAATTGTACCGTGTAGATGAAAGGGTTCATTTAGATTGTGCGCCATTGCCACAACAGGTATGGATTGATGCCGACCGTACACATATCAACCGCCTTTTTACTAATTTAATACAGAATGCCATCCAGGCCGTTCCCGAAGACCGGGTGGCGCAAATAGCCATTGACGAAACCCTGCGCAACAATAGAATTTTAGTAAAAATTGCCGACAACGGGGCTGGTATTACAGAGGAGATGCGGTCAAAAATATTCACGCCTAATTTTACCACCAAAACATCGGGTACCGGTTTGGGCCTGGCCATGTGCAAAGGCATTGTGGAGCAGGCGCATGGCCGTATCTGGTTTGAAACAGAAGCAGGCAAAGGGACTACATTTTTTGTGGAACTGCCCCTGGCGGGTATGGGGTAGTGGTTGACATTTATTGATCAACTATAATGGCTTTAACCTGTTTGCAAATTTGCCAGGCATCTCCAGGTTCCCAAATTTCATTGTTATTTACATCCTTAGTATAAAATCTTTTCCTGGTGCGCAACGAATCGCAGGGATTATTGTCAACAAGAACTGGCACTGCCGAATTCCAGGAGGTTTTAAAAACAAATATTTTCTGACAGGGTTTGGAGCAATTTCCTGAATGTAAACTGACCTCCGGAATTTCTAATGCCGCCAATTGAGAAGAAATATTCGCCGGAAATTCGCCGACCTTTCTTACTGGGCTGTACCTGGCATTATAGATTGAATCTGCAACAGGATTGGTTTTTAATGCAGACAGTAACAAATCAAACTTCTTTCTGTTGGAATTGAATTTGTCAATGATCTCTCCCGGGAACTGATGTTATGATTGCAGCTGGTACAAAACAGGATGAATGAAGCGGCAAGTCATGCATTTTTCATTATGAAAGTTGATGCATGGGAAGATGCTTTAGTGGATAAATTCCATAGGTATACAATCAATCTGCTATCACCTCAATGGTTGCTCCAATGCCTCTTTCAGTAATGGCGTCGCATTGCGGTTTCAGTGTGTCGTAACTGCCTTCTTTTACGGCGTATTTCCCCTTAGTGTGAATGATCATGGAGCACTGTTCGGCCTGTTGTTCGGTATGGCCGCACACTTCTATCAGGGTTTCAATCACCCATTCAAAAGTGTTTACTTCGTCGTTCCAAACTATCAGTGAACAGGAATGCTCAAACCCGGTCAATACGTCGGTATCTTCAGATAATTGAGTGTGTGTATGTGGTTGCGTGGCCATCTGGTAATACAAAAATAATATCATTTTTTGAAATAGCTTCAATTGTGCAACATTTGGGGCACAATAATTGTCATGAGTAAGGAGTTTTATAAATAATATGATGCGGCTCAGCAAACGTAAAAAAGACGGCGAACAACTACCTGCAAAGCAGCAGGCACTGGTATTGCCATTGCATACTGCCAACCGCAGCCTTGAATATTTAGTGGAACTGATCAAAAAAATTCGTCCCGATAATCCCCGCAACATCGCCGAGGCAGAACTGAAATTCAAAGCACTGCTGTACCAGGTTAGCCAGGAGCGAACCTCTTTGTTCAGTTTACGCAAAGCCTTGCTGAGTCAGTTTTTAAATACCAATATTGTAAATGCCCTTACCGAAAGCGGCATTGTAAGCAGCCGGGGTTTTGTACAGGAACTGCAAAGCAAGCTCAAGCATAAACTGTTGCCGGCTTTGCAAAGTCCCAATGATTTTTTATATGTGATCAATAAGATCTTTTATAAAAAAACTGATCACCTGTGGTTAGAAGGGATGGAACCTGCGTTGTGGAAACAGTTTTTTGAAATGCTGGGTATCCAGATCAATCTTACCGAGCCGGCACTGATCAAACAACTGCAGCAGTCGCTGCAGGTAATGAGTTACCGTATCACCACCCTGGGGCTGGAAAAGGAGATGACGCACCGGTACGAAAATTTTAACGATGCCATTTATCCTTTTTTAGAGCAGAACCGATTGGTTAATGAGTACCTGCAACTGGGCAATGAAGGCACTTCTACAGAACGGAAACGCTTATTACTGGATGATATTGGCGAGGCCCTGCACAACTGTAACCAAAGTATTCAATGGATCAGGGATCAGCGGAAAACATACGGTACCAGTCTTGCGCAAACTTATATCCTTACCCGCCTGCAGCAACAGATTAACCGGTTGTTCATTATACTGGATGTGCTGGACGGGGACAATAATTTTAATACAGAACGTTTTGTAGAATATTTTAAAACGGTGGTGCACAACGAGAACCGGAAAAACTCTGTAAAGGAATTTTTAAGTGAGAATACCGGATACCTGGCTTACCAGATTGCCGAACATGGGGGCAGAACCGGGGAGCGTTACATTACCACCACCCGTAAGGATTTTTGGAAAATGTTTTGGAGTGCCTGTGGCGGAGGGGTAATCATCTCTTTTATTGGAGTAATAAAAAATTTACTCAGCAGTATGAAACTGGCGCCTTTCTGGCAGGGCTTTTTGTACAGTGCCAATTATTCGCTGGGTTTTATTTTAATACAGGATACAGGTTCTACCCTGGCTACTAAACAACCTGCATACACAGCTAATAATGTGGCCAGTTCTTTTGATGTGCAAAAAGTAGGCGAAACCCCCGATCTGCGAAACCTTGCTATTACCATTGCCAGGGTATGCCGAACACAACTGGCATCCTTTGCAGGTAACCTGATGGTGGTGTTTCCGCTTACCTACATTTTAGCGGTATTGTTTTTTGAAGCAACGGGAACTAAAATTGCCAGTGGCGATGCTGCGTACAAACTGTTGAAAGATCAGCAACCCCTTCACAGCCTGGCTTTATTGTATGCCTGTTTTACCGGCTTTTTTTTATTTGCCAGTGGTCTAATTGCCGGCTATGTAGAAAATTATGTTGTATACGGTAAAGTGGGGGAACGGCTGCGTAGTCTTTCCTCCTTTAAACTCACGTTTAGCGAGAAACGCCGTTACAAGATCATTCATTATATTGAAAATAACCTGGGGGCACTAACAGGTAATATTGCCCTGGGCTTCTTTTTGGGAATGGCCGGTTTTTTTGGCAAGATATTCGGCATACCGTTCGATATCAGGCATATCACCATATCTGCAGCCAACACGGCCATTGGTTTTTTTGGACTGGATCATGCCATTAGCGCCAGGGAATTGTGGTACACCATTATGGGCGTATTCAGTATTGGCTTTCTTAATTTTGCAGTAAGTTTTGGCCTTGCCTTTTTTGTGGCTGTAAAAAGCCGTGGCATTCACCTTCGTGACTATCCTGAATTTTTAGGTATCCTTGGACGTTACCTTAAAAAATATCCCCGCGATTTCATTAAAGCCCCTGCAGTACGAACTGCCAGTGAATTAACCTAGGGGTACAGCAATCACCTTGTTTTAGAGTTGCCCGCCGGCATTTTGTACCGGCGATATGCCCTTTACAATGATTGGGTGGTACTTTTTTAACACTATACAATAAAGAATGTACCGCAATCAATTATACAATGCAGCTTTTTGTATCTTGGTAGTCATTTAAACGTTTTCAATTGTTTGGTATGAAAAAAATTGCAGCAGTATGCCTGCTTTCCATCGCTTCGGTAATTGCCGTTGCCAATGTAACACTCCCTAAAATATTTGGTGATAATATGGTGCTGCAGCGCGACAAGCCACTTAGTATTTGGGGATGGGCAGTGCCTGGAGAAAAAATATCAGTCCAATTTCATCTTCAAAAAAAAGCCACCTTGGCTGATAAGCAGGGCCGGTGGCAGCTGCTGTTACAACCGGAAAGTGCCGGTGGGCCATACCAGTTACAGGTTACAGGAAAAAATAAGCTTCTGCTTCGGAATGTATTGGTGGGTGAAGTATGGATATGCAGCGGCCAGTCTAATATGGAAATGCCCATTGCAGGATGGGGTAAAATAAATAATTACACAAGTGAAATTGCAAACGCCGGCATTGGATTTATTCGGCACATTAAAGTGCCTAATACAGTAAGTTCAACAGTGCAGGATGATATTACAGGTGGCGAATGGCAGGTGTGCAGTCCGGCTACTGCTGGTGATTTTTCTGCGGCAGCATATTTTTTTGCACAGGCATTGTACCAGCAGTTAAAAGTTCCCATTGGTTTGATCAATTCCTCCTGGGGCGGCACACAATCTGAAGCCTGGACCAGTAAAGAAGCCTTTGCAACAAGCGGGGAGTTTAAAGATATTGCGGCCCTGATGCAAAGCGGCGATATAGAAGCCATTATTAAAAAAAGAAGTGAAGCCGTATTGGAAAATATAAAAAAAGTGCAGGGCACTGTTGATGCTGCAGGTACAGCAGCCTGGAAAAATCCTGATTTTGATGACAGTAAGTGGTGGCCGATGAAATTGCCGGGAACCTGGGAAGAGCGTGGATTCCCCGGGTTAGACGGCGTGGCATGGTTCAGGAAAACGATTGAGATTGCTGCCGCTGATGCCGGTAAACCCGCCTTGCTGGAACTGGCTAAAGTAGACGATATAGATGATACATATATCAATGGGGTAAGGGTAGGAGGTATAGAGAAATGGGACGAGCCAAGGAAGTATACTGTTGGAGCAGGGATTTTAAAAGCCGGTAAGAATGTGATTGCAGTAAAGGTAACTGATCAACAGGGAGGAGGGGGTATTTATGGCGATGCTGGCGCCATGCAACTTACTGTGGGCAACCTGGTAGTACCACTTTCGGGCGACTGGTTGTTCAGGGTAGAGTCGGTGGCCGGCAATGCCAGTAAAGCAGGCGTGGGCCCCAATGATTTTCCATCGATTTTATTCAATGCCATGATACATCCCCTGCTGCCTTATACTATCCGGGGGGCTATTTGGTACCAGGGAGAATCCAATGCGGGCAGGGCCTATCAATACCGTACCGCTTTTCCATTAATGATACAGGACTGGCGGCAACAGTTTAAGCAGGGCGATTTTCCATTCTTATTTGTACAGCTGGCTACATTTGGCAGTACGGATGCCAACAGTAATAACGGCAGCAATTGGGCCGAGTTGCGGGAAGCGCAGGCCATGACATTGTCACTGCCCAATACCGGCATGGCGGTAACTACCGATGTGGGCGATCCAAAAGATATTCATCCAAAAAATAAACAGGCGGTGGGAAAAAGACTGGCGGCAATTGCGTTGCATGATGTGTATGGGCAGGCGGGAACTTATACCGGTCCTCAATACCAGTCAATGAAAATTGAAGGCGATCAAATTGTGTTGTCATTTACTCATACCGGAAGTGGCTGGCAGGTAAAAGATAAATATGGATACATCAAAGGTTTTGAAATTGCTGGTGCAGATAAGAAATTTTATTATGCCCGGGCAAGTATCAGGAACGGACAAGTGTTGGTGAGCAGCGATGAGGTGCCGGTGCCGGTTGCGGTAAGATACAATTGGGCGGATGATGCATCGGAAGGCAATTTATTCAATAAAGAAAATTTTCCGGCAGCCCCCTTTAGAACGGATGACTGGGAAGGAGTAACCATTAAAGCAAAATACAGCTTGAATTAATAATAAAAACTCCTCATCGTATGATGAGGAGTTTTTGCAAATAAGTATACCCAACATAATACCTGTTCTTTACTGCAGAAAATAATATGTATACTTTGAATTCCATGCATAAAAAAACCTCATCATTTTGATGAGGTTTTGTGGGAGTTGACGGGGTCGAACCGCCGACCCTCCCGATTATAAATCGGGATGTTCTAACCCAATGAGCTGCTCAATTGATTTCCTGCTTTTCCAGTTTTTAATTTGTGCTTCTCTTTTGATAGCTTCTGTTTTAGAGGAATATATTTCCTGGTACACAGGCGCCCAGTCGCCGGTATTGCCAGTAAAGCCTTTGTGATTGGAATTATGTTTTCGAATCCGCTCAGCGAGGTCATCACCGGTATACCCAACATAATACCTGTTCTTTACTGCAGAAAATAATATGTATACTTTGAATTCCATGCATAAAAAAACCTCATCATTTTGATGAGGTTTTGTGGGAGTTGACGGGGTCGAACCGCCGACCCTCCCGATTATAAATCGGGATGTTCTAATCCAATGAGCTGCTCAATTAATTTCCTGCTTTTCCAGTTTTTAATTTGTGCTTCTCTTTTGATAGCTTCTGCTTTAGAGGAATACATTTCCTGGTACACAGGCGCCCAGTCGCCGGTATTGCCAGTAAAGCCTTTGTGATTGGAATTGTGTTTTCGAATCCGCTCAGCGAGGTCATCACCGGTATACCCAACATAATACCTGTTCTTTACTTCAGAAAATAATATGTATACTTTGAATTCCATGCATAAAAAAACCTCATCATTTTGATGAGGTTTTGTGGGAGTTGACGGGGTCGAACCGCCGACCCTCTGCTTGTAAGGCAGATGCTCTAAACCAACTGAGCTAAACTCCCTTTTTAATATTTTTTATATTTCCGCCGGCCACTCCCGATTATAAATCGGGATGCTCTAAACCAACTGAGCTAAACTCCCTTTTTAATATTTTTTATATTTCCGCCGGCCACTCCCGATTATAAATCGGGATGCTCTAAACCAACTGAGCTAAACTCCCTTTTTAATATTTTTTATATTTCCGCCGGCCACTCCCGATTATAAATCGGGATGCTCTAAACCAACTGAGCTAAACTCCCTTTTTAATATTTTTTATATTTCCGCCGGCCACTCCCGATTATAAATCGGGATGCTCTACACCAACTGAGCTACACTCCTTTTTTAATTTCGGATGGCAAAGATAAGGTTTAATAACTTTTTACAAAATTTTTTAAGCAATTAGTTTGAATAATCTGAAATTTAATATTTCAGCTACCCATTTTAACTCTGGGAAAAGCAAATACTGTTGAAATAATCATTCGCCCATTCACCATTCACCATTCACTATTCACCATTCACCATTCACCCCTAGTTCAGCTGCAAAGCCGGCAAACGGTAGGTTTGACCATCGTACACAAATAATTCATCTATTTCAACGGTCCAGTATTTATACAGGGGCGATTTGGTCAGCATTCTTTCCACTTCTGTTTTATTGGCCGCATTGATGATCATCCAGCTGCGTTGCGTTTCCATACTTACTGCATAGTAATCGATCACGTTTTTTTCAATTAACGCATTGATATATACCCTGTGCGGAGGCACAAAACTCATGAATTCCTCATCCATTTCAAAGCGGATGGTTACCTGGTACTTATTTAATTCTTTTTCGTTTAAATAGTCCATGTTATAATATTATTAGCCCATTCTTCTTTAAAAGGGGCGGTAATTTTTATATAGTTATCGGTAAAACCTTCCATCATGTTGCCTTTATGTTGTTTTTCAAACAATACTTTCCGGCTTTCACCCACATGCTGCTGGGTAAAATACTGCAATTTCTGGTAGCTCAGATTACGTAATTGCCTGTTTCTTTCGTTGCGCACCTGTATGGGCACTACCGGGTGCAGGTCAAGGGCATGTGTGTGGTCTCTTTCAGAATAAGTAAACACATGCAGGTACGACACATCCAGCTGGTGCAGGAAATCAAATGTGTCTTTAAAATCCTCCTCCGTTTCTCCTGGAAAGCCCACGATCACATCCACGCCTATAGCACAGTGCGGCATCAGTGTTTTAATAAGATTGACCCGTTCGGTATACAATTCCCTTTTATACCTGCGGCGCATCATGGCTAAAATTTTGTTGCTGCCGCTTTGTAAAGGGATATGGAAATGCGGCATGATCTTTTTACTGTTGCTCACCAGTTCAATAATATCGTTGGTAAGTAAGTTAGGTTCAATGGAAGAGATGCGGTAACGTTCAATGCCTTCAATATGGTCTAATTCTTTTAACAGGCAGAAAAAATTCTCTTCTGTTTTTTTTCCAATATCCCCTTTGCCAAAATCGCCCAGGTTTACACCCGTTAATACAATTTCTTTAATGCCGGTTGCAGCCAGTTCTTTTACATTGGCCACCACATTCTCAATGCTGTCGCTTCTGCTTTTGCCGCGGGCCATGGGAATGGTGCAGAAAGAACAATTGTAATCGCAGCCATCCTGTACTTTTAAAAAAGTACGGGTGCGGTCGTTTTTAGAATAAGAAGCAGTGAAGGTATTTACGTCTTCAATATCGCAACTGCAAATTTTTGCAGCATCGCCTTTGCTCAACTCTTTCAGGTGCTGGGTAATGTTGAATTTTTCTGCGGCCCCCAGTACCAGGTCCACCCCGGGGATGGAGGCGATCTCTTCTGGTTTTAATTGTGCGTAGCAGCCGGTGATCACCACCATGGCTGCGGGGGCTTTGCGTTGTATGCGGCGTACCAGCATCCTGCATTCCTTGTCTGCATTGTCGGTAACACTGCAGGTATTTATTACATATACATCTGCCACTTCATCAAAGTCTTTCTTTATAAAACCGTCCTGCTCCAGTAACCTGCCAATTGATGAGGTTTCGGAGAAGTTCAGTTTACAACCCAGTGTATGTAATGCAACAGATTTACTCATGAGGGGCAAAATTAGCATATTTGCCATACATGGATAAAATGAAAAATTTAACAGGTATAGTTGCACAGATTTGCAGTAATTTGCGCCGTGATAAAAAAATACCTTCCTTATATTATTTTACTGGCAGCGGCACTGGTACTGGTGTACATAAAAAAACACCAACGGGGTTCATTTTCTCCCAGGCCCGGTACCGACCAGGTGATACATACAGATCCTGTTTTGCCATCTAACAATATTGTACCTGACGAACCTTTTGACCGTCATACTGCACACCTCATTTACAGCAAGCATGCCAAATGCCGCATGGAATGCAGGCATATTGACGAGAGCGAGGTAAAAGAAGTGCTGGAAGAAGGGAAATTGAATTATAATAAAATTGAAGCAGGCGACAAGGGCAAATCGTATCCATTAGAAGGTATTACTCACGACAAACAGCATGTACGAATAGTTTTTGCACCCAAAAGAGAAAGCCTGGTGGTGGTAACAGTAATAGACCTGGATAATGACTGGCCCTGCGATTGTAAATAATTTAATGACAACATGAATTGAGAAACGCATTACGCGAATTATTTTTTTAATTTTAATTCGTGTAATTGTTTTTTGAAATTAGTGCGATAAAAGAAACTATATGGCAATTAAATCTTTCCTGGCAAAGCCTTTTGCCTCGTACATATACAAGCAGATAAAGAAGGGGATGGAAACCGCCGTGGAAGATCAACAGGCTGTTTTTACACATTTAATTAAGGCCGCTGCAAAAACCGAGTTTGGAAAAGAACATGGTTTTGAAAACATAAAAACTTACGACGATTTTGTTAAGCAGGTGCCCATCAGGGATTACGAAGCTTTTAAAGGGTATATCGAAAAAATTAAACTGGGGAAACACAATGTACTATGGAAAGGGCAGCCCATCTATCTGGCTAAAACCAGTGGCACCACCAGCGGAGTAAAATACATTCCCATCACCAAAGATTCTATTCCCAATCATATCAATACGGCACGGAATGCATTACTGTGCTACATGGCCGAAACAGGCAATACCAAATTTGCTGATGGCAAGCTGATCTTTTTAAGTGGCTCGCCCGAACTGGAACGAGTGGGTGGTATACCTACAGGAAGATTGAGCGGTATTGTAAACCATCATGTGCCCAAATATTTACGGGCCAATCAACTGCCCTCTTATACCACTAATTGCATTGAAGAGTGGGAAGAAAAGCTGGACAAGATTGTTGAAGAAACCATTCAACAAAACATGACCCTGATCAGCGGCATACCACCCTGGATGCAGATGTATTTCGACAGGTTGCAGGAAAAGAGCGGTAAAAAGATCAGCGAATTATTTCCCGACTTTAGTGTGATGGTGCAGGGCGGGGTAAATTTTGAGCCTTACAAAGCCAAGCTGTACGAAAGCATTGGAAAAAAAATAGATTGCATAGAGCTATTTCCTGCCAGCGAAGGTTTTTTTGCCTTCCAGGACAGCCAGCATGCGGAGGGATTATTGTTAAACACCAACAGCGGAATATTTTTTGAGTTTGTGCCTGCCGCAGAAATATTTAATGAAAAACCAACAAGGTTATCATTGAAAGATGTGAAAGTGGGAGAGAATTATGCCCTCATCATCAATAACAATGCGGGTTTGTGGGGATATAATATTGGCGATACGGTAAAGTTTGTATCCACCAACCCGTATCGTTTAATAGTAAGCGGCCGCACCAAACATTTTATCAGTGCTTTTGGCGAGCATGTGATAGGGGAAGAGGTGGAAGCTGCTTTATTAAAGGCTGCTGAGGAAGACCATATAAAAGTTACTGAGTTTACGGTTGCTCCAATGATTGCACAGGATGCAGGCAAAAGTTACCACGAATGGTTTATTGAGTTTGAACATACACCGGAAGAGATCGGCGGGTTTGCAAAAAAGATTGATGATAACCTGCGGGCCAAAAATGTGTATTATGACGATTTGATCGCAGGCAATATTTTGCAGCAGCTCAAGATAACGCCGGTACAAAAAAATGGCTTTATCGATTACATGAAAAGCATTGGAAAACTGGGCGGACAAAATAAATTACCGAGGTTGAGCAATGATAGAAAAATTGCTGATGCGCTGAAGGATTTTACGAAACAGTAAGGAAAAAAGAAGTCAAGTTTTTAAAACTTGACTTCTTTACTTTAAAGGCGTTTACGCTTTCTGTACACCTGGTTTCAAACTCGTGAGGTCTTCAATCTTTACCGGCTTACCACTATCGCAACTTTTTCTTGCCGCAATGCCTACCAGGCAGGATAATGCGCCATCTCTTGTACCGGCCGATTGTCTTAAACGATCAGATGTGCCGGGAACAAAGATCTTGTCTTTTAATAATTTATCTCCACCACCATGCCCGCTTTCAACCAACGGCACTTTAATGAATTCGGGCTTTTGAAAGTTTTTTGTCAGCATCAGTTCATCATAGTCCAGTTTTACGGGGGGATTGCTTTCCTGTATCCACGCTTCTAATCTTCCTTCGGTGCCGTTGAATGCAATGCGGTACCCTTCATATGGCGAATAGGTAGTACAGCTGTAACTTACCTGTACACCATTGGCGTATTTGATGGATGCCGCCATCTTGTCAAAAATATCAATGTCTTCTTTCCATACACAACCATCCCTTAAATAACCATCGTATTTTTCATTGGCAGCATACAGGTCCATGAGGCGCTGGTTTTTGGTCATGTCAAAGTAAAACCTGCATTTGTCTTTATGTTCACAGGGCCTGCAGTGGGTACTGCGGAAGGCATTGTTCTTTCCGTAGTGTTCTAAAGAACCATAGGCAAAAACTTCTGTGGGGTCGCTGTCGATCCACCAGTTTAACAGGTCGAAATGATGCGTGGCTTTATGTACCCAAAGGCTGCCGCCAAACTCACGCTTGCGGTGCCATCTTCTGAAATAATCTGCACCATGATGCACATCCAGGTACCAATGAAAATCTACCGAAGTAAGTTTGCCCACAGCACCGGCACGCAGCAGTTCCCACATTTTTGCACGGTGTGGCGAATAACGGTAGTTGAAAGTAACCGTCACTTTTTTGCCGGTTCTTTTTTCGGCATCTAAAATATCCTGGCATTTAACCTCATCGGTGGTCATGGGCTTTTCTGTAATGATGTCGGCCCCCATTTCCATGCCCTTTATGATAAACTCATTGTGCGTAGAACACATGGTGGTTACAATTAAAACATCTGGTTTGGTCTGTTTCATCATCGCTTCAAAATCGGTAAACACGGGGCAGTTAACTTTGAACAGTTTTTTTGCATATTCGGCACGGCCAATATTCTTGTCGCACAGGCCAACAAATTCCACATAGTCGCTATAGTCTTTTAGTACATCTACACCCCACATGCTGGTACCCCTGTGGCCGGTTCCCACCATGGCATAGCGTTTCTTTTTGCCATCAAATAAAGAGGCAGCTTCTGCCAGTACGGGACTGGCAAGTACACTGCCTGCCAGTGCGGTACCTGTGGCACCAATAAACTTGCGGCGGGAATAGTTATTTTCCATATTCAATCGTTTGAGGTTTAGTTAAATATTATGCAATCAGATACGTTGTTAAAGATATTCCAAAGTATTTTAAACTTTAATAAATTTTTACCCTATTTAAATTAGAAATGATATACATTTGCATCCTCATAAACGAGATGCCAATTGAATCATACGCAACCACATAACACCTCCATGAATAATATACCCGTTAGGGTGATGTTCAGCATTGAGTATGTGATTGAATCACTCCCGCGACCCCGACGTGGTTGCTGATAGGACGAGTAGTTAAAAGCTGCCCCTGTCAGTGAAAAAATCTCCGAAAGTTTTCTAATCTCATTTTTTCATTATTTCAATTTTTAAGAATTGGATAACAGTAACATTATCATCAGGGCAGCGGTACCAGCCGATGCACATTACGCCAAAAACATTACCGATGAAATGGAATCCTCAGCCAAAGCAAGAGGTACCGGTATTGCGAAGCGCTCTCCTGAATACATTGAGCAAAAGATCAATGAAGGCAAGGCTGTAATTGCATTAACCACCGGAGGCATATGGGTAGGCTTTTGCTATATCGAAACCTGGGAAGGCGAGTATGTGGCCAACAGCGGGTTAATCGTATCTCCCCCATTCAGGAAAAGCGGTGTGGCCAAAGCCATCAAAGAAAAAATATTTAAGCTCAGCAGACAGAAATATCCCAATGCCAAAATATTTGGATTGACCACAGGGCTGGCAGTGATGAAGATCAATTCTGAACTGGGGTACGAACCTGTAACTTATTCTGAGCTAACGCAGGATGAAAAATTCTGGGCCGGCTGCAAGAGTTGTGTGAACTATGATATTTTGATGAGTAAAGACCGGAAGAACTGTATGTGTACTGCAATGCTGTACGATCCGGCAGATCATTACGAGCCTGCAGAAACCAAACAATTCTTTGAAGAGAATAAGAACATTTTTGAAAGAATGCTCCGGTTTAAGCAATGGAAACTGCTGAAACCATTTTTTGAAAAACAAACCGGCGGTTCAGGCGGCGGATCGGTAAAATCTTTTTTCAACCTATTTTTTCATGTTTAATTTTTTCAATTTACTATAATGAGTACAATACTGGCAAAAGGCGCAAAAGTAGTGTTAGGCTTCAGCGGCGGGTTAGATACCACTTACTGTGCAAAATATTTCACCGATGAAAAGGGATACGAAGTGCATTCGGTAATTGTAAATACCGGCGGCTTTAGTGAAGAGGAACTGAAAAAAATAGAAGCTCATGCTTACAGGCTGGGCGTAAAAACACATACCACCATTGATGCAGTAAAAAGCTACTACGATAACATCATCAAATATTTGATCTTCGGCAATTGCTTAAAAAATAATACCTATCCGTTAAGCGTAAGTGCCGAAAGGCTGAGCCAGGCCCTGAGCATTGCAGAGCATACCAAAAAATTAAATGCCGATGCAGTAGCGCATGGCAGTACCGGAGCCGGTAATGATCAGGTGAGGTTTGATATGATCTTCAACATCATGATTCCGGGAGTTGAAATCATAACTCCCATCCGTGATATGAAACTGAGCCGCGAAGAGGAGATCACTTACCTGAAAAGCAAGGGTGTGGAAATGAACTTTGAAAAAAGCACTTACTCTATCAATAAAGGATTGTGGGGTACCAGCGTGGGCGGAAAAGAAACCCTGAACAGCAAAGGCATGCTGCCCGAATCGGCATGGCCAACACAGGTAACCCAAACCGGAGCTGAGGAAGTGAAACTGCATTTTATAAAAGGAGAGTTGTTTGGCGTGAATGATACAACATTTACACACCCAACTGAAGCAATACAATATTTGCAAACCATTGCCGGTGATTATGGGGTGGGCCGTGATATTCATGTGGGCGATACCATCATTGGTATTAAAGGCCGTGTGGGATTTGAAGCTGCTGCGCCCATGGTGATCTTAAAAGCGCACCATGCGCTGGAAAAACACGTGCTTACAAAATGGCAACTGAACTGGAAAGACCAGCTGGCATTGTTTTATGGCAACTGGTTGCACGAAGGACAGATCATGGATCCGGTGATGAGGGATATTGAAGCATTTTTTACCAATAGCCAGCAGAATGTAACCGGCGATGTATTTGTACAATTAAATCCTTATCATTTTCAGGTGATAGGAATTGAATCTGAATTCGATTTAATGAGTGCCAGGTTTGGTAAATATGGCGAAATGAATACTGGATATACGGGAGATGATGTTAGGGGATTCAGTAAAATATTCGGCAATCAAACATCAATTTATCATAAAGTAAATGCAGCAGGTGATGGCAAGTAAAATCAGTGTTGGCATTATTGGTGCAGCAGGGTATACCGGTGGCGAACTCATACGTTTGCTGTTACATCATCCTGGTGCAGTAATTGCATTTGCGCAAAGCGGAAGCAATGCAGGCAATTTGGTAAGTAAAATACATGCCGACCTGGTGGGAGAGACGGACTTGAAATTTTCTGCTGATCATCATTTTGAAGTGGATGTGATTTTCTTTTGTGCCGGGCATGGCGAAGCAAAGAAATTTGTTGCAGCAAATGACATTCCGGCAAGTGTAAAATTGATCGATATTGGCAACGACTTTCGTTTAAACGCCGACGCGGCTGTTAACGGAAGAGATTTTGTTTACGGCCTGCCTGAATTACAAAGAGAGAAAATTAAGACTGCAAATAATATTGCCAACCCGGGATGTTTTGCTACTGCTATTCAACTGGGCTTGTTACCATTAGCAAAAGCAGGATTGCTGAATGAAGTATACACTACCGGTATTACAGGTAGTACAGGTGCAGGACAAGGTCTGGCCGCCACTTCGCATTTTAGCTGGCGGGCCAATAATATACAGGCCTATAAAACGCTTACGCATCAGCATAACGCAGAGATATTACAATCAATTAATTCGATACAGTCAAATGCTCCTTTAAGAGCTGAGGACTTCAATTTTGTTCCATGGCGTGGTGATTTTACAAGAGGCATATTCGTAAGCTCACAAATAAAATGTGAATTAAGCATGGAGGAATTGAATGTGCTGTACAGGGAATTTTATAAAGACCATCCATTTACTACGGTAACCAATGAGCCTGTTTTTCTGAAACAAGTGGTAAATACAAACAAATGTGTTATTCAACTGGAGAAAGTTGGTGCTAAATTAGTGGTGCATTCCGTGATCGATAATTTAACAAAAGGAGCCAGCGGCCAGGCCGTTCAAAATATGAATTTGATCTTTGGACTGGAAGAGACAGCAGGGTTGAAATTAAAAGCATCCATGTTTTAAGTGATAAGTTGTAAGTAATAAGTTATGCAAAACTATAAAGACTTAAAGGTTTGGGAAAAAGCTCATGAACTCACATTGAAAGTTTATGAGGTCACCAAGACCTTTCCAAAGGAAGAGATTTATAGTTTAACGAACCAGCTAAGAAGAGCAGCTTCGTCGATACCTGCAAATATTGCAGAGGGATGCGGTAAAAATTCAAAAGCCGATCTGGCTAACTTTTTAAACATTGGGTTAGGTTCTGCAAATGAATCTGAATATTACTTACTACTATCAAAAGACTTGCTTTATTTACAAATAGAAAAATTTGAGGAGTTGAATAAATTAATCAACGAAATAAAAGCAATGTTAATTGCACTAATCAATAAAGTGAGGGGTAACTGAACCAACTCTTAACTTAAAACTTATTACTTACAACTTATGACTCTATTTGACGTATATCCACTCAACGACATCGTAATTGATAAAGCCCAGGGTTCTTATGTATGGGATGATAAAGGACAAATTTACCTGGATATGTATGGTGGTCATGCAGTAATATCTATCGGTCATACGCACCCGCACTATGTAAAGCGTTTGGAAGATCAACTGCATAAAGTGGGCTTCTACTCCAACTCTGTAAAAATTCCTTTGCAGGTGCAACTGGCCGAAAAACTGGGAGAAGTGTCAGGCAAAGAAGACTACCATTTATTTTTATGCAACTCCGGCGCCGAAGCCAATGAAAATGCGCTGAAGCTGGCGTCGTTTTATAATGGCCGGAAAAAGATCATCGCCTTTTCAAAAGCCTTTCATGGCAGAACTTCTTTGGCAGTGGCGGTTACTGACAATCCCAATATTGTTGCCCCGGTCAATCAAACAGACAATGTGGTGTTTTTGCCATTTAATGACGAGGCCGCACTGCAACAATATTTTGATGCGCATGGCAATGAAATTTCATCTGTTATCATTGAAGGCATACAGGGTGTGGGCGGTATCAATGTGGCCAGCGAAACTTTTTTACAATTGATCAGGAGTTTATGCGACCAATACAATGCTGTGTACGTTGCTGATTCGGTACAATGTGGTTACGGACGTACCGGTAAATTTTACAGCCAGGATTACAGTGGCGTAAACGCAGATATTTATACCATGGCCAAGGGCATGGGCAATGGTTTTCCTGTTGCAGGAATTTCTATTGCACCGAAACTGAAAGCCAAACATTTTATGCTGGGTACCACATTTGGCGGTAATCATTTGGCCTGTGCAGCAGCATTATCAGTGTTAGAAATTATTGAAGAAGATGCACTGATGCAGAATGCTGCTGAAGTAGGTACTTACTTAATTACCGAATTAAAAAAACTACCGAAGATAATTGAAGTAAGAGGTCGTGGTTTGATGATCGGTATTGTATTGCCAGAGGAATTAAAAGAAGTAAAAAAGAATTTGTTATTCAAACACAAAATATTTACCGGGGAAGCAAAGCCGAATGTGATACGGTTATTGCCGGCATTGAGTATTACTAAGGAAGATGCGGATATATTTTTGAAAGCAATTTCGGAAGAGTTAGTATAACCCCGTCAGCGGTTGCAAACCCTGACGGTGGTTGCAGGCCCTGACGGCGGTTGCAAACCCTGACGGTGGTTGTGCAGAAGGTTTTCAAAATAAAAGAAAATGAATATGCCGTTCAATAAAGATTAATAGTTGAAGAGTGCCCCCGAATGCTTTCGGGATAAACTGTGCCAGTGAAGCTCAATGGAAGCATATAAGCTTGTCTCAAAATAAAAATAAATTAAAAGTTGAAAAATTTTATCTCAGTACACGATGTTTCCGACATCAATGCTTTAGCGGCAAAGGCACTGGCTTACAAGGCAAATCCTTATGCAGACAGGAATTTGGGTGCCGATAAAAAAATAGGCCTGCTGTTTTTAAATCCCAGTTTGAGAACCCGATTGAGTACACAGGTGGCAGCCCGCAATTTGGGAATGGAAGCTATTGTATTCAATGTAGATAAAGAGGGATGGGCATTGGAATTTGAAGAGGGAGCCATCATGAGCGGCACCACTGTAGAACATGTAAAAGATGCGGCACCTATTTTAGGACAGTACTTTGACATCTTATGTATACGTGCGTTTCCGTCTTTAAAAAATAAAGAGGAAGACTACAGCGAACTGGTGATGAAATCTTTTGTGCAGTACGCGGGTGTTCCTATTGTAAGTTTAGAAAGCGCCACATTGCATCCTTTGCAGTCGTTCACCGATATCATTACGATGAAAGAAAGCCTGCAACAAAAAACATTGACACGCAAACCTAAGATAGTACTTACCTGGGCGCCGCATATCAAACCCCTGCCGCAATGCGTGGCCAATTCATTCGCACAATGGATCAATGCCTGGGGCGAAGCGGATTTTGTAATTACACACCCCGAAGATTATGAGCTGGACGAACAGTTTACAAAAGGTGCCACCATTACACAAAATCAGGATGAAGCATTAAAAGATGCTGACTTTGTATATGTAAAAAACTGGAGTACGTTTACCGATTATGGCAAGATATATTGTAACGATCCTTCCTGGATGCTGACAGAAGAAAAATTAACACTGACCAATGATGCAAAAGTAATGCACTGCCTGCCTGTAAGAAGAAATGTGGAATTGAGTGATGAAGTGCTGGACAGCAGCAATAGTTTAGTAAGTACACAGGCCGGCAACAGGGTTTGGGCTGCACAGGCGGTTTTGGCAGAAATTCTAAAGTCGAGATAATGAACAAATTATTTGTTATAAAAATCGGCGGCAATGTAATTGATGATGAAAAGAATTTATCATCATTCCTTATAAAGTTTGCGGCTATTCAGGGCAAAAAAATATTGATTCATGGGGGCGGAAAAATTGCCACAAAGCTGGGCGACAAATTGGGCATCGAATCTAAGTACATCAACGGAAGAAGAATTACAGATGCAGAAACCATTGACCTGGTAACAATGGTATATGGTGGATTGGTAAATAAAAAAATGGTGGCTCAATTACAATCATTGCAATGTAATGCTATAGGTTTAACCGGTGCCGATGCCAATACAATTCCTGCCACAAAAAGGCCGCTAACAAAAGAAGGTATTGATTTTGGATTTGTTGGCGACGTGCTTTCCGGTCAACTGTCAACTACCAACTATCAACTCTTTTTAGATAATGGGCTGACGCCTGTTCTGGCTCCGTTGACACATGATGGGGCGGGGCATATACTCAATACCAACGCTGATACCATCGCTTCCTCAATTGCAGTGGCATTGTCGTCTTTATATGATGTACGACTGATCTATTGCTTTGAAAAGAAAGGCGTATTGGAAAATGTGGATGATGAAAATTCTACTATTCGTTTGATCACCAAAGAAATTTACCAGCAATTAAAAAACGACCATAAATTATTCGACGGCATCCTGCCAAAGATCGACAATGCTTTTGCCGCCATCGACAGCGGGGTAAAAGAAGTATTGATCGGTCATGCAGATGAACTGTTACAAAACGTAACCGAATCAACAACGGGTACTTTAATAAAATAACAATGACAACCAACGAACTGTACAGCGAAGCAGTAGCACTGCTAAAAGACCTGATCTCCACGCCATCTTTTTCAAAAGAAGAGAATGATACTGCTGAGATATTGATGGCTTTTTTCACCAAACATCAAATTGAGTTTGCACGGGTGGGCAATAATATTTATGCCAAAAACAAACACTATGATGTGAACAAACCTTCCATCTTATTAAATTCTCACCACGATACGGTAAAGCCAAATAAAGGCTATACCATGGATCCGTTTACACCCATAGAAAAGGAAGGGAAATTATTTGGCCTCGGCAGTAATGATGCAGGCGGGTGTTTGGTAAGTTTGATAGCCACTTTTTTACATTTTTACAATGATGAAAATACCAAATACAATGTGGTGTTTGCTGCCAGTGCTGAAGAGGAGATCAGCGGGGTGAACGGGATAGAATTAGTATTACCTTATTTGGGTAATATCAATTTCGGCATCGTGGGTGAGCCAACAAAGTTAGAAATGGCTGTTGCCGAAAGAGGGTTGATGGTAATTGATTGTACTGCGCCCGGTCGTGCCGGCCATGCAGCCAGAAAGGAAGGGGAGAATGCCTTGTACAATGCCGTGGATGATATTAACTGGATAAGGAATTATCATTTTGCAAAAATAAGCGACCTGCTGGGCGAATCAAGATTAACTGTTACCGTTATTGAAACAGAAAACAAACAGCACAATGTGGTGCCTGCTCAATGCAAATTTGTAATTGACGTAAGGGTAAATGAACTGTATACTTTTGATGAGATACTGGATGCACTGAAAGCGAATTTAAAAAGCAGTTTCAAGCCACGTACCACCCGGATGAAATCTACTTCCATTGCGCTGGATCATCCATTGGTAAAAGCAGGTATCAGTTTAGGTAAAGGATATTACGGTTCGCCCACTACAAGTGATAAAGCGCTGATGCCGTTCCCAACTTTAAAAATGGGGCCGGGCGACAGTGCAAGAAGCCATACTGCCGATGAATTCATTTACCTGGATGAAATAAAAGATGGTATTGAAACGTATATTAAAATGGTGCAACAAATTGTGTAGGAAGTAATAAGTTGTAAGTAATAAGTAATAAGTAGTAAGTTTTAAGTATGCAAAACTATAAAGACTTAAAGGTTTGGGAAAAGGCACACTATTTTACCATTCAGGTATATAAGGTTTCCGATGCTTTTCCAAAAACTGAAACTTATGGATTGACCAATCAATTAAGAAGAGCGTCCTCATCGATTGCAGCAAATATCGCTGAGGGATGTGGAAAAAATACAAAAGCTGATTTTGCCAATTTTTTAAACATCTCACTTGGGTCAGCAAATGAAGCTGAATATTTTGTTTTATTGGCAAGGGATTTAAATTACTTAATTGCTTCAGATTATGACGAACTTACAAAACTTGTGAATGAAGTAAAGGCCATGTTGATTAACTTAATCTCCAAAGTGAGGAGTTGACTTATTACTTACAACTTAAAACGTATTACTTATATGAAACTCTGGCAAAAAGATAAAGCATCCTTGCAGGAAGTGGAAAAATTTACTGTAGGAAAAGATAATGAACTGGATATTCATCTGGCTCCGTTTGATGTATTGGGTTCTTTAGCACATACAAAAATGCTGGCGTCGGTAGGCTTGCTTACTAAAGATGAATTGACTTTGCTGGAAGTGGAATTAAAAAATATTTACCAGCAGATACAAAAAGGCGGATTTAAATTAACTGAAGGCGTTGAAGACATTCATTCACAGGTGGAATTAATGCTCACCGAAAGACTGGGAGATGTGGGCAAAAAAATTCACAGTGCCCGCAGCCGAAACGACCAGGTGCTGGTTGACCTGAAATTATACCTGAGAAGTGAGATTGAAAAACTGGTAGGCAACACTAAAGATTTTTTTGATTTACTGATACAGCAAAGTGAAAAATATAAAGCCGATCTATTACCCGGCTATACGCATTTACAATTAGCGATGCCTTCCTCATTTGGTTTATGGTTTGGCGCCTATGCCGAAAGTTTAGTTGATGATCTTACTACTTTGCAGGCAGCGTATACTGTAGTCAATAAAAATCCTTTGGGCTCAGCTGCAGGATATGGCAGTTCTTTCCCCATCAACAGAACCATGACCACTCAGTTGTTGGGCTTTGACGATCTTAATTACAATGTGGTGTATGCGCAAATGGGACGTGGCAAAACAGAACGCATTGTTGCAGCCGCCATGGGCAATATTGCAGCAACCCTGTCTAAATTAAGCATGGATGCCTGTCTCTTCATCAATCAGAATTTTTCTTTCATCAGCTTTCCCGATGAACTTACAACCGGCAGCAGCATCATGCCGCATAAAAAAAATCCGGATGTGTTCGAACTCATCCGTTCTCATTGCAACCGCATACAGGCATTGCCCAACGAGATCATTATGATGACCAATAACCTGCCATCCGGTTACCAGCGCGACCTGCAATTATTGAAAGAACATATCATTCCTGCACTGGAGAATTTGAACCATTGCCTGCAAATGGCAGGATTAATGCTGAGCCATATTGAAGTGAAAAAAGAACTGCTGCAGGATCCCAAATACCAATTCCTTTTCAGCGTGGAAGAAGTGAACAAACTGGTATTGCAGGGAGTGCCATTCCGCGATGCATATAAAAAAATAGGAATGGATATTGAAGCGGGTAATTTTACTTATAATACATCAGTCAATCATACGCACGAGGGATCGATCGGCAACCTCTGTAATGGGCAAATACAGCAGGCTATGGCAGATATTATTCAAAAGTTTAATTTTGATAAAGTGAAAATTGCGTTGCAACAATTATTAAGTTAGATTTGCTCCACAACTTTTTTAAATGGCTGATCAGGCACCCAAAAAACGCATTGCTATCTTTGGTTCCACCGGCTCAATCGGTACACAGGCACTGGACGTGATCCGGGCCAATCCGCATTTATTTGAGGTAGAAATTCTTACCGCCCAGTCAAACGATGTACTATTGATTACACAGGCACTGGAATTTACACCCAATGCGGTGGTCATAGGCGATGAATCCCGTTACCATAAAGTAAAAGAAGCACTGAGCAAAACTGATGTAAAAGTATTTGCCGGCGAAAAAGCGCTGGAAGAGGTTGCCGATTTTGACAGCTACGATATGATGCTGGCAGGCATTGTGGGATTTGCAGGATTGAAGCCCACAATGAAAGCTGTGGAAAAAGGAAAGGCAGTTGGCCTGGCCAACAAAGAAACCCTGGTGGTGGCCGGCGACCTGGTGATGCAGAAGGCCATAGAAAAAAGAGCCCCCGTAATTCCTGTAGACAGCGAACACTCAGCCATATTTCAATGCCTGGTAGGTGAAGGAAGAAATAAGATCGAAAAGATCATACTCACAGCCAGTGGCGGCCCATTTTTAGGCAAAAAGCCCAACTACCTGGTGAATGTAAAGCGGGATCATGCGCTGCAGCATCCCAACTGGAGCATGGGCGCAAAAATCTCTATCGACTCTGCCACCCTGATGAACAAAGGACTGGAAATGATAGAGGCAAAATGGTTATTCAATTTACAACCCGATCAAATACAGGTGGTGGTGCATCCGCAAAGCATCATCCACAGTATGGTGCAGTTTGAAGATGGCAGCATCAAAGCGCAGATGGGATTGCCTGATATGAAACTGCCGATACAATATGCCATGGCATTTCCGCAGCGCATCCCCAACAATTTTCCCAGGCTCGATTTTCGCCGGCACAGCAACCTGAGTTTTGAAGAACCTGATGTTAAAACATTCAGAAATTTAGCACTGGCAACCGAAGCTTTATTCAAGGGAGGCAATATGCCCTGTGTGATGAATGCAGCCAATGAAATTGCAGTGTGGGCTTTTCTGCGCAACCGCATCGGCTTTTTAGACATGACGGCCATGGTGGAAAAAACCATGGAACACATTGCTTTTATTAATAAACCTACCCTGCAGGAATATTTTGACAGCGACGGTGAAGCACGTAATTTTGCCGCTTCGCTCATCAACCTGTAAAATTTTTTGGAGCCGGCCCTCTGTACTACTATGTTACTGCATTGGCGTCGCACTCTTCAACTTTTTCAGCTATATTGAACCATATAAATTTAAAAACCGTATTTATCTTTAAAACAGCAATCCTAATCCGCATAAAAATTATATGACATTATTATCAATAGACTGGCCGGTGGTAGGTGTAAAAGTGGGGCAACTTTTACTGGCATTATCCATACTGGTGATACTTCACGAATTTGGACATTATATTACCGCCCGCTGGTTCAAATGCCGGGTAGAAAAATTTTACCTCTTCTTTGATCCCTGGTTTTCTTTGTTTAAAAAGAAGATAGGCGATACCGAATACGGTATTGGTTGGTTGCCATTGGGCGGCTATGTAAAAATTTCGGGTATGGTAGACGAAAGCATGGACAAAGAAGCCATGAAGTTACCCCCTAAAGATTATGAGTTCCGCAGCAAACCGGCCTGGCAACGCCTCATTATCATGCTGGGCGGCGTCATCATGAACGTGATTGTGGCATTTGTGATTTATGCCATGGTGCTGTGGGTATGGGGCGATACCAGGATCCCTTTGTCAAGCCTGAAAGAAGGTATTGGTATTCAAAACAAACAGATCAAAGAGCTGGGTTTTAAAAGCGGCGACAAAATAATTGCCATCAACGGTAAGCCTGTTGTGTATTTTGATGAACTGGCAGAAAAAATATTGATTGGTACCAAAGACAGGGTAGTAGACCTGGAACGCAATGGCGAAAAAATGCAGATCACCATACCCGTCAGTTTTTTGAATAAAGTAATTGAAAACAGGAAGGCCGCAAGAGGATTTATAACCCCAAGAGTACCCGCCATAGTAGGAAGCTTTGATTTACCTAAAGATACCACCCATGCATATAAAGCAGGATTTAAATACTGGGACAGGGTGATTGCAATTGATACTACCCCTATCCGTTTTTCTGACGAGATCAACGCTTACCTGGAAAATAAGAAGGACAGGAATGTGGTGTTTAAATTGTTAAGGGGTACCGATACCATTACCTGCAACACCATGGTGGATTGCAATGGTAAGATAGGCCTGAACTCATTAACCGGTAAACAGTACGACAGTTTGAAAGTATACGAACTCAAAAATACTTCTTATACTTTTTTACAGGCACTGCCGGCCGGGGTAAACAAAGCTGTAAAATCATTGACTTCATACATAGATCAGTTTAAAATGATCTTTAAACCTGAAACCGGTGCCTACAAGGGCCTGGGTGGTTTTAAAGGCATGACCAACGGTTTGGCCAATACCTGGGATTGGGAATCTTTTTGGTTATTTACTGCTTTTATCTCAATGGCCCTGGCCTTTATGAACCTGCTGCCAATTCCTGCACTGGATGGCGGCCATGTGGTGTTTACCTTGTATGAAATGATCACCGGCCGCAAACCCAATGAAAAGTTTTTAGAGTATGCACAAATTGCAGGCATGGTGCTCTTGCTGGGCTTAATGTTATATGCTAACGGTAACGACTGGCTGGGTTATGGTAAAACCATCAGTACCGAGTGCAAGTAATAAAATGTTGAATCTGTTAATACCGAATGTCGAATGTTTTTAGTGTTGAAAAGTAAATGAATCTTCAACCTTATAAACATTCGACATTCGCTATTTATACATTCACCATTCACTATTCACCATTCACTCTACAGTTCTATCCCGATCTTCTTCATCAGTATCGATGCATTCAAACTGCTGCAGATGCCCTCTTTTAATTTATAATCGAAATACAGTTCTTCATTGGCCACCTGTACATCAAAATGATAATTTAAAATATTGGCTGGATAATGGTCTTTCAGCTTTGCCAGTTCCACATCGTGCGTGGCAATAATGCAGGCTGCCTGGTGTTTGATCAGTTGTTTTACCAATGCCACCGAACCGGTATGCCTGTCTAAAGAGTTGGTGCCTCTTAATATCTCGTCCAGCAAAATGAATATTTTTTCGCCTGCATTTACCCTGTCAATGATGGCTTTCAATTTTTTTAATTCGGCATAAAATGTACTGGTGCTTTCTTCTAAATTATCAGCAATGCGCATGCTGCTGATCACCTGTACCGGAGATAGTGTAAATGTGGCGGCGCAAACCGGTGCGCCGGCCATGGCCAATACGGTGTTTACACCAATGCTGCGCAGGTAAGTGCTTTTGCCGGCCATATTACTTCCGGTGATCAGCATCAGTTCTTCACGGCTTTGTATGCTGATATTGTTGTTCACTCTTTTTACTGCACTGATCAGCGGATGCCCGATATTTTCGCCCTGCATGTAAAAGTGCGCTTCGCTGAAGGAAGGAAAACACCATTCTGGATGGTTGAATGCCAGTCCTGAAAAACTATGCAGGGCTTCAAACTGCCCGATGGCATCAAACCATTCGTTGATGTTTTGTTTATTGCGTTGTTTCCATTTTTCCAGTGCCATGGCCTGCTGGATATCCCATTGCAGTATAACAGCAAGCGGCACAAATACCACGGGGTTCAGGCGCAGGTCAAGCCTTTCCACAATCTTTTTCAATTGTTTTAATTGCGTGGAGGCCTTACTGTTTTCAATGATGAACTGCAACTGTAAGCCTTGCAGCAGGGTGCTGCTGAAACTGCTTTGCTCAATCAATTGTATGCTGCTGGCCAGTACAGCCAGTTCATCTGCCATCTTGCTTACCTGTGCATGTAAGGGAGCAATTTTTTTTGCTACCACCGCTGCAATAATAAAAGAGCCCAGTAAAAACAGGTTCCTGGCAGGATCACTGATGCGGCCGGCAATATTCAAACCAATGATGGTGATGATGACCGCAGGAACGATATACTGCAGCAGCTTCCATGCAACACTATTGATAAAATGCGGACGGGCCTGCAGCCATTCCTGCAGCCGCTGTTGTGTGGCGGCGGTAATTTTTTGTTCTTTTCCATAGGCCTGTAATTGCTGGCGCCATTCGGTGGTGGTGGTCAGTTCTTTTACTGCTGCCTGTCTTTCAGCAATGGTGGTGAGCTTTGCCGGCTGCAACAGCCAATCAGATAAAGTAGTGGCCCCCATATCAGAAGTAGTGCGGTTGCAGTATTGAAATAAAGATGCCCGGCCAAAAATATCCAGGTCGTTGGCGTAAGGGTGTTCGGCCGATAAAAATTGTTTGCCATCTTCAAAATCAAAATACTGGTGGGCCAGGGCCCGTAATTCATTTTCATTGATATGCTGCAGGTGCAGGGTATGCTGAATGGCCTGTTTATTTTGCAGGTCAATAAATACCAGGCGTATAAAAACGGCCAGTAACAACAGGGTGGCCGCAAGTACATATATCATACCTGCCGGCAGCAATACATATATGGTTGATACCAGTGCGGCCATTGCAGCAAAACGCAGCCATGCCAATAAGGATTTGCGTTTCATCAGCACCTGGCTTTGTTCTTTTAATGCGGTAATGCGCTGCCGGTAATACAATTCAGGCGTCATGTAGTGGTTTTGTTAAATGAATACACTGCAAATGTAGTTTTATAATAATAACGAAATACTTTTCGTAAATTTGCTGTTCTTAATTAATAATTATCTACGTGTAATTATTAATTATTGACGGGGCTGACCGGTTTTGACAGCATAGCTCTTTGTAAGTATAAGCATGTAGTGCGTTGGATAATTAGCACTTTAATCTGAATATTCAACAACTTAAATGGCAATACTCAGTATGCCATGGCTGCTTAATCGATAGATTAGCATCCATTAGGGCCGCCGAACAGGTCAGTTCTGTTACCATGTTCCGCCGCCGACTCAAAAACAAAACGGAATGCTGCAATGGAATGAAGTGACCATTGCTTAAGACCATTCTTCTACGGATATAGTTGGTTGGTCAGGTTCCTGCTTTATCCCGACAATTAATAACTGAATAAACATGTAGAAAGCTTACGGCGAATATGTTTGGACCAGGGTTCGATTCCCTGCAGCTCCACCTGAAAGCCGCTACTATAGCGGCTTTTAATTTGTATACTGCGCCGGCAGGGAACATTTTGTCAGCACTTGCTGTACTTTATATTTCTTTTGGTGACAGGAAAATTCTCATTCACATTTTTTTGCTGTTATTTTAGCATTATAGTTTTATCTGGTGTTTACAACTTCACAATTTTTTGTGTTATGATACCATCGACGGTTTCAATTACAGCAATGTAAATACCTGTTGTTAATGAAGAAATATTAAGCTTACTATTACTCTGTACTGCGGCAAACTGTTTAACAAGGCTGCCGGTAGTGTTGAATATTTTAATTGATTTAATGTTACTGCCGGCAGTAAGTATTACAAAATCTTTTGCAGGATTGGGATACAGCGATGGTTGCTTGTTAAGCGATTCTGCACCTGCAGCAGATGGCAGCACAAACGCTGCAACGCGGTTAGTTACTGGGCCTGCCGGTACCTGCTCCACAGGAAAACAACCTGGATATAGACCTGGCAAAGGGTCTGAAATATTTAATGCTACAATTGTTACCTGGTCAATAAAAACCTGGCCGCGGCTTTCTTTTGACTCACACTGTATGCGGAAGCGGGCAGTGGGAGGCAATGCCACAAGCGATTCAATTGAAGCCGTTGCCTGATAAAAACCGTTGTTAACAAAATCTTTACCCATTTCAAACTTCGCCCATCTTTGCCAACGTATACCGTTATGATAGTATACAGAAAACTTATCTTCTCGTTTCATACCAACGGTCTTAAAATAAAAATATATCCAAAGCCCGTTGTAATCATTAACTTGAAAAAGCGGCGATGTCATGGCAGATTCTGACTCAGAATTATCTCTAAGCATGATAGAATATTTGCCTTCAAAGGAATTGGTTGTTTTTGTCCTTACGCAATCTTTTCCACCATCTTGCCAACCATCCCAGCCTGTTTCAAAATAAGCTTGCGACAATTGGATATCTTCCGGCTTTGTTTTAAACTGCAAAAGGTTAGATTGGGATTGGTTATTACTTGAATCAATCGCTTTAATCAAAATGGAATAACCTGTACCTGCTGAAAGACCTGTTAAGTTGTAGGTAGTATCTGTTGTGGTTAAAACTTTTTGGTCATTCATATATACATCGTACCCAATAATACCACTGGCATCCTGGGAATGAGTCCATACAAGTTTGGCCGAAGCAGCAGTTATTAAAGTTGCCCGTAAAACTGGTACAGTGGGGGGGATGGTATCTAATGGGCCAAAACGAACGGTATAATCTTCTGTTTCTCCAGAATTAAACCTGTCGCACGGTGTTAGAATAACAGCGTCCTTCATCATAATTCTCATTCTTGTAATTCCGCTGGCGGTGGCTGGGACTGCGATAGTACCCAAAGAAAATATTGACGGGCCAGAACTAAATACTTTTTCGCCGGCATCATCAAAGTCACCATCAGCATTATAATCAATCCATCCTCCCCAATAATAAGGAAGTCTGTCGAAAGCAAAGCCCTGGATTGCCTGATATGCAGTACTGCTGCCAGGTACGAGTGTAATTACTTTATTTGTAAAATTGCTGTATCCTGCGGAGTCGGATAAATTTGTAAACGTACCAACTTTTACTGATTTTATCCATTCAGAAAAACCATCTCTGCCGCCCGAGGTGCAATAGATAATGCCACAATCATTACAATTGGGGCCGCCAACACCTACAGCATACCAGGCATTAATGGTGGCGGCTACTTCCGGAGAGCCATCCCCAAACAAATCTTTTGCGGCTTGTACAGATCCTGTTTTGGCATCAAAATATCCGGCTCCGGGAAACATGTACACCGTTAAATTTCTGTATGCAATCTGGGCTGCTTTTTCAATACCAATACCTGTTACGGTATAAGTATTGCCCAAATCATTTGTGCCGGTTTCGCCCTGCGATAAAATGTAAAACCATTTGTTTTGTACTGCTGCATTATTATGTACCCCGCAATAATCGGTGCCGGCATCAGGGAAACAGTCTGTTGTACTATACCAAAAATTGCCAAGGTAAGTATCTGGTTGCGAAAATTGAGCAGGATTAGCCATGGAGCGTAATGCGATACCTGCTCCCGGCACAATAACCTGTGCCCCTAAAAGCCAGTCATTAGAACCGGTTGAAAAATTTTCTATTGCTTCTCCAAAAATGTCTGAAAATGATTCTTCCAATGCGCCGGACTCTTTTTGATATAAAAAGCCGGCCGAAGACCTGGATACACCATGAGATATTTCATGAGCAGCAACATCTAATGATACAAATGGACCGTAAAAGCCGCCACCATCGCCATAGGTAATTCTGGTGCCATCCCAAAAAGCATTTGGGTAGTCAGTAGAATAATGCACGTAAGATAGCAACGGGCTGCCTAAGTTGTTATAGGAATTGCGATTGAATTTTGTTAAGTAATAAGCGTAAGTTCTTTCTGCCGCCCAATGCGCCTGGTTAGCAACCGGGTCATTAATAAAATTTGTTGTGGTGCTGGTAATATCTGTGGCAGCAAAATAATTAACTGTATTGGCAAGCGTATACGTTTCTATAGCTGTGTTATTACTGCTTCTTTGCCTTAGCCGGTAATTAGTGCCCGTAAAATCAGCCGTAATATTTTGCAGGCCATTATAATGCGTTTGTGCAGTAGCGGGTGTGTTCACATGCTTAATGATGGCATCTTCCAAAACAATGTTACCGGTTTTTGCATCAACATATACCATTGCACGATATAAAGGTTTTACTGCGTAAATGTCAAAACGATAAGCCAGTACCGGCGTATTTTTTAAAAACGGGTTTTCAACAATAACCAATGTTGCTTTTGGAAATGCATAATCCGGATAACCTGCTTTAACATCATCTTCCCATGCATACTTACCGGCATTTATTTTTCTTTTGATATTTTTCAGTGCCGCTGCTTCGGTAATACCAGGAATAATATCCAGATCTTTTATTGTTTTATAATTGCCGCTTAAACTCTCCGCCTTGCCATCTTTTGAGTGTAGCGTATAGCTGTATCCATCAACAGGTATGCCTTTGTAAAATTGTTGATATTTTTCATGGATAAACCCAAGCTGATCTTTTTCAGATTTTTGCAGCCGCATATCATCAACTGATTCCATTTTTAAATAGGATTTAAAAATATGCTGTGATTGGGTTCTTGATACAGATTGTTGTAATTGTATAAAGTGAGGATACCCTGCTGCTGTATCCTTGACGGGCTTTTGAGCCAGTACAAAACAAAAAGACATTACGGTAGCTACACACAATAGTAGTTTTTTCATAAAAAATATACATTTTGGCGATAAAATCGGAATTTTCAGATTAAAGGTTGCTTTCAATAGACTGTATGGCTAAAAAGGCTTCATACGCTTTGGCTGTTTGTAAACAGCCGGTTGTTAAATATAGCCAGCATTGCGCAAAAAAGGATGTAACAATTTTAAAACAGCTATACCGGCAATAAAAACTACATCAGCATAGTTAAGCAGCGCATCAGCAGTGTTTATCAGCAAAGGTAAGCATCCCAAAATCATCCACACCGTGCTGTATAATTTGGCAGCGGAGTAATGGTATTCTTCGGGCATTGTACGCAGGCCTGCGCTTACAGTATTGTGATGGAGCTAGTTCAGTTTTTAATTGAATACTTTAGCTGAATGCAGTTCAATAGCCAATGGATTGCATTCTCAAAATGATACGCACTGTCTTTTGCGGACACTTTAAATTGTGCCGTTAAAGCCGGGCTGTTTTGTTGCAGGCGAATCTTAAATGCTGGTACGGTTTTTTAACAAGTTGTGTTGAATGTAGGCTAATGATTGCTCCGGCAGGCTTTGCCATAACAGGTAATACCATTGGCAGGATGCAATAGCCACAGGCTGCTGTTTTTGTTTCCTGTTGTTCATGATATAAAAAACAGGATTGTGATCAGTTTTTATTTGCTACGGACTGCAGCCGGTACAACTTGATATACTTCTGAAAAGTTTCGTGCGAACAATTGATGGCAATCACCAATCCATAGAAGCCATCTAAAAATCCCAGGCGTATGCAATAGCCATATATAAAACGCCAGAAAGGGTGCAGCAATATTTTTATCCAGTTGCTTCTGATTCCTTTTTCATGTAAGGCAGTTGCTGCGATAGTGGTATAGCGGTTGATACGGGTGAGGTGTTCTTCAATGGAGTAGTAAGAAAAATGAAGCAGGTCTCCCTGTAAATATTCAACACGGTGATCCGCTGATTGTAATACTACTTTGTCATGGGGATTGGTACCACCCCATTCTGCAAACCGCCGGTCAAACAGGCGTATCTTCCTGTCGGGATACCAGCTTCCATGCCGGATGAACCGGCCGCAGTAGCAGGTGCAGCGGTTAAACTGGTAGGCGGTTGCTGTAAAATTCCGCTTGGTATTCAAAATGGCATGCACCAGCTCTTCATGTACTGTTTCATCTGCATCAAGGCAAAGCACGTAATCATTTCCTGCCAGTTTGAGTGCGGCGTTCTTTTGCTGTATATAGCCGGTAAATGCCTGCTGCGTTACTATAGCTCCCATCGAGCGGGCAATGCCAACCGTATCGTCGGTAGAAAAAGAATCCAGCACAATGATCTCGTCGGCAATGGCCTTTACAGATGTAAGGCATCGCCGTATATTTTGTGCTTCATTAAAAGTAATGACTACAACTGAAAGCGCATGCATAATAAAGAAGACTGGGTGTGTTAAAAACAGTTAGTAAATGTAATGCGATGCTGTTGTACCAGCAACCGCTATCATTCCAGGCCGGTATTCCATTACAAATGTATTCTATCTTATCATGCTCCGGAACAATATTTAAGCAGATCCTGGTATACGGTATAAACGATTTGCCGAATGTCAAAAAATGCCTGCGCAGCTGTATACAGGAGCAGCAATAGTACAGCATTGCAACAAGATGTTTCGGATGGCGGGTACCTGCCGGTAATTTCTTTTAGCGTAATATTGCTATTTAAACTGATAACATATTTCAGCATCACTGTATAATATGCAACTTATGAAACGATACTGTTTAGCCCTTGACCTGGTGGATGATCCTGCATTGATTGCAGAATACGAGCAATGGCATGCCGCCGGAAGCATCAGGCCCCAAATTAAAAAAAGCATCCTGGATGCGGGCATTACCCAAATGGAAATATACCGGACGGGTAACAGATTGTTCATGATAATGGATACCGATGACAGTTTTAGCTTTGAAAAAAAAGCGGCCATGGATGCTGCCAACCCTGCGGTACAGGAATGGGAACAGCTGATGTGGAAATTCCAGAGCGCCATTCCCTGGGCAAAGCCCGGAGAGAAATGGGTGCTGATGAATAACATTTTTAACCTTGTATAATGAATAGGGTAACGATAGACGCACACCAGCATTTCTGGCACTACCAACCCGAAAAGCACAGCTGGATCGATGATACGATGGCGGTGATAAGAAAAGATTTTTTGCCCGGAGACCTGGTGCCGGTACTGGCAGCAAATAATATAGACGGCTGTATTGCAGTACAGGCAGATCAAACAGAAGCCGAAACTGATTTTCTAATGGAGTTGTCTGGTAAGCATACCTGTATTAAAGGCGTAGTGGGCTGGACAGACCTGCGGGCAGAAAACATATCAGCACGCTTAGCACATTACAGGCAATTCAATATTGTAAAAGGCTTTCGTCATGTGCTGCAGGGCGAAGCGCCGGAATTTATGCTGCAGCCCAATTTCATTCGCGGCATTGCGGCATTGAAGGAATTTGATTACACGTATGATATTCTCATATTTCCGCAACACCTGGATGCTGCATGGCAACTGGTACAGCAATACCCCTATCAGCCTTTTGTAATTGATCATATTGCCAAGCCATACATTAAAGCAGGCCTGATAGATGAATGGAAAAAAGGGATGGCGCTGCTGGCGCAACAACAAAATGTGTATTGTAAGGTCAGCGGTATGGTAACAGAAGCCGATCATCAGCACTGGCAGCCGGCAGATTTTACACCTTATTTGGATGCCGTGGTAAATGCCTTTGGAACAAAGAGACTATTATACGGCAGCGACTGGCCGGTTTGCCTGGTGGCAGCTTCCTATAAAAACATGCTGCAGGTAGTGCAGCAATATTTTGCTTCTTTTTCATTAACCGAACAACAGGATATTTTTGGGAACAATGCATCCCGGTTTTATTCACTCTAATACTGGTTTTAAAATAATTATTATGCGAACACTCATCTGTACCACACCGCACCAATTTGATTATGCCGATACTGAAATACCGGTTGCGGGTGCCGGCGAAACTTTATTGAAAATAAAACGCATCGGTATTTGCGGTACCGACCTGCATGCTTTTGAAGGCACTCAACCTTTTTTCAGTTATCCCAGGATACTGGGGCACGAGCTGGCTGCAGAAATTGTAAGCACCGATGCTGCGGGTTTTGCTGTAGGTGAAACCGTAACCTTTATCCCTTATTTTTATTGTGGTAAATGCATTGCCTGCAGGATGGGCAAACCCAATTGCTGTGCTGCTATCAATGTTTGCGGGGTACATGTGGATGGCGGCATGCGTGATTATTTGGTAGTGCCTTCTTATGCACTGGTGCATGGCGCAGGGTTGAGCTGCGATGAACTGGCATTGGTGGAACCACTTGCCATTGGCGCCCATGGCGTACGCAGGGCGATGCTGGAAGCAGATGAATTTGTACTGGTGATAGGTGCCGGCCCCATAGGATTAGGCACCATGGAATTTGCAAGAATTGCTGGCGGCAAAGTAATTGCGATGGATATCAATGATAACCGCCTGGCTTTTTGTAAAGACAGATTGAAAGTAGATTTTACCATCAATCCACTTGCAGAGGATGCCATGGAAAAATTAAAAGCCATCACCAACGGCGATATGCCCACCGTGGTAATTGATGCCACCGGCAGTTTAAAAGCCATCAACAATGCCTTCCAGTACCTGGGGCATGGCGGAAGGTATGTGCTCATTGGTTTGCAAAAGGGCGATATCAGTTTCAATCACCCCGAATTTCATAAACGTGAATCTACGCTGATGAGCAGCCGCAATGCTACCCGTGCCGATTTTGAACATGTGGTCAGTTGTATGAAAAAGGGTTGGGTAAACCCGGCCACTTATATCACCCACCGGGTAGCTTTTGAAGATGTAAAAGCCAATTTTGAAAGTTGGTTGGATCCTGCAAACGGCGTAATAAAAGCCATGGTGGAAATGTAATTACAGCTTTCCTTCTTTACCAAAGGAAGGAAAGGGCACAATATGTATCAGCTTATCCAGCATTTTTGTGATGAGTAATTTAGAAGGCAGGTTGCGCAGTAATGCCCTTGCTTCTTTTGAATTATTAAAATGAAATGCCGCCGCCGATTTATTGGTGCCAATCTTTACCGTGATGCCGTATGCTTTCACTACTTTAAACATGTCTTCGTCCGTTACATCATCGCCCATGGCTAAAATAAAATTATAGTGGCCAGCCTGTATGCAGGCCAGCGCTGCTTTGCCCTTATTTACTTCGCTGCTTTTTATTTCAATTACTTTATTGCCCTGCAGCATCTGCAGTGGCTGATCGGCAATTAAATAACGGATATTGCCCATCAGTTCGTTGGCCTTCACTTCTCCCTGGCTGCCTTCCACACCACGGTAATGCCAGGCCAGCGAATGTGATTTCTCTTCTGTAAAAGCGCCGGGAACACGGTCGGCATACACCTGCAATATCGGAAGCAATTGTTTCTTCCAGTCAGTTTTAAAATGGATGGTTTCTTCCCACCGGCCGCCGGCTTTTTTATACCATACCCCATGTTCGGCCACCATGTCAATATTCATTTTACCAAACCATTCCTGCAGGGTGGTATGTTGTCTTCCACTGATGATGACCACTTTGTTTTTTTCATCATCTACCAGGTCCTGTAAAATATCCAGTAATGCTGCATCGGGAGAAACGGCATTGATGTCAACAGAAAAATTAACCAGTGTGCCATCATAATCCAGTAAGATCAATCTTTTTTTTGCCCTTACATAACGGTTGCGGATAAATTGCCCCGTAAAAAAACTCAGGTACCGCGATACTTCTGCCGGTCCGGGTTTTTCCATATCCTTCAGCGAGGTCATAAAGCTGTTTACCCAGTTGTGTACATTGTATTTGCGTACCAGTTCCTGCATACGCTTCATCCTGCGCTGCTGTTCGGGTACAGGCATGTTCAATGCGGCCAGCATGGCATGGCTGATCTCGGTAATATTGTTGGGGTTTACAATGATGCTGTCGGTCAGTTCTTTTGCAGCGCCGGCCATTTCACTCAATATCAATACCCCGTCTGTATTCATACGGCTGGCAACAAATTCTTTACATACCAGGTTCATACCATCACGCATGGGTGTTACCAGGCACACATCGGCAAACTGGTACAATGCCGATAACATTTCAATAGGGTAAGAGCGGTAAAAATAATTGATGGGCGTCCAGTCGTGTGTGCGGTACCGGGCATTGATATTGCCCACCAGTTTGTCAATTTCGTTGCGCAATTCTTTATACATGGCCACCGAATCTCTTGATGGCACCACTATCATATACAGCGAAACTTTTTCACTCCAGTCGGGCCTGTTCTCCAGTAATAAACTAAAAGCCTGCAATCTTTGCAATATGCCTTTGCTGTAATCGAGCCGGTCAATCGTTAATATCAAACGGATATGCCGGAAGGTGGTTTTTAAACTTTCAATATGCCGCAGCACTTCCAGGTCATTGGTGAGCCCGCTGAATTTTTTATCATCAATACCCATGGGAAATGCTTCCGCCACCACTTTTCGTTCGTTCAGTTGTATGGTGTTCAAAGCATATTTTAAAGAAAGCAGACTGCTGCAGGCACCCAAAAAATGCCGGGCATCATCGTAGGTATGAAAACCGATCAGGTCGGCACCCAGTAATCCTTCCAGCAGCTCTGTGCGCCATGGTAACAGGCGGAACAATTCAAAAGAAGGAAAGGGGATGTGCTGAAAAAATCCAATGCTGGCCAAGGGTTGCGCACTGCGGATCATTTGTGGCAACAGCATTAAATGATAATCATGTATCCACACCACATCGCCGGGCTGGTAAATTTTTAAGAATGCTTCACAGAATTTTTTATTTACCGCAAGGTAATATTCCCAATACGAATTTTCGTAACGGGCATAGGTACTCATGTAGTGAAATACCGGCCAGATGATCTCGTTGGAAAAACCTTCGTAATACTGGTTGATCTCTTCATTGGTTAAGTATACCGGGTACAGGTTAAGTGCCGCCAGTTTTTTTTCGATGCCTTTTTTTTGTGGCTCATTTTCCACAAATAGCCCCGGCCACCCCAACCATACGCTATTGCCATTTTTATATATCGAGCCAAGGCCAGTGGCAAGCCCCCCTTCGCTGGGCATAAATGTATATTGACCCTCTTTAACTGAAATTTTTACCGGCAGCCGGTTGCTGATGATGATAGTTTTGCCCATACATGATTTTTCAACTTAAGGTTTGTTTATAAGTTCCAAACACTATACCACAAATCATTTGTCATGTTTATTTTACAGAAACTGGGGCTGTTAAGATCAATATTGATGATGATATGAATAACTGGATTGCTTTTTATTCCATATCTAAACAATTACATCACAATGAAGCCATTGAGTTTATTGTTTATCCTATAACTTGCAGTTTATTTAATATCGCACAATGACACTTATTGCCGAATTGGCTGCTCATTTTCCTGCCAAACGACTAAAGCACAAATTGATTGAACTGCATGCCTATTCAAGTGATGCCAGTTTTTATACACTGTTACCCAAAGCCATTGTTTTTCCTGTCAGCACAGAAGAGGTGAAGCGTTTGTTCATCATCGCAAAAAAACACCAAACTTCCCTTACATTCAGAACGGCCGGCACCAGCCTGTCCGGCCAATCGGTTACCGATGGCATCATGGTAGACCTGAGCAGGAGCTGGTCAAAAACAACGGTGATCAATGATGGTGAGCTGGTGATCAGCCAGCCGGGAATAACAGGAAGAGATGTAAATCACCTTTTAAAAAAATACGGTAAAAAGATTGGGCCCGATCCTGCATCCATCAATGCGGCCATGATGGGTGGCATTCTCTCAAATAATTCCAGCGGCATGTGCTGCGGTGTTACAGATAATTCTTATCACACTTTGCAACATATCCATTTTGTATTGCCCGATGGAAAAGAGTATGATACTGCTGTGGCTGGAGACTATCAAAAATTTGAAAATGACTCTGCGGAAATTTTTAATGGAATAAAAGCACTACGGAAAAAGATACTCGATAATGAAACGCTTGCCGGGAATATCAGGCGCAAATACAGAATGAAGAATACCGTTGGCTATGGTATCAATGCATTTATAGATTTTGAACACCCGCTCGATATTGCAGCGCATTTATTGATCGGTGCCGAAGGTACCCTGGCCTTTATTGCCGCCGCCACTTTAAAAACCGTTGCCGATAAACCATATAAAAGAACCGGCCTGTTATTTTTTGAAACCCCCGAAGCCGCCTGCAATGCCATTGCACCTTTAAAACATACTGCCGTGGAAGCGCTGGAATTTATGGACAGGGCAGCTTTACGTTCGGTAGAAAATTTGCACGATACGCCTGCCTTCATTAAAACATTACCCGCCAATGCCGCATGTATTTTATGCGAATACCAGGGAAACAGCATTGAAGAACTGGCAAAAAAATTTGATGCCGCAACTGCCGCCATCCAGGCCCTGCCCGTAATACAGCAAACAGAATTTACAACCGATGCGGCCACCCAGGCATTGTACTGGAAAATACGAAAGGGCATGTATCCTTCTGTGGCTGCTGTTCGTGCCAAAGGCACATCGGTGATGCTGGAAGATGTGGCAGTGAGTGTGGATCGTTTGGGCGAAGCCATTGTTGACCTGCAGCAATTATTTTTAAAATATGGCTATACCGATGCACTGGTGTTTGGCCATGCAAAAGAAGGGAACCTGCACTTCCTGGTGTCGCAAGCGGTAACCACGGCGGCAGAAATTAGCCAGTTCGAAAAGTTTAATGATGAACTGGCCGATCTTATCATCAACCGTTACCAGGGCTCATTAAAAGCAGAACATGGAACAGGACGGCAAATTGCACCCTATGTAAAAGATGAATGGGGAGAAGAGGGATATGCCATCATGCAGTCGTTGAAAAAATTGATGGACCCGGATAATATTTTAAATCCCGGCGTCATCATCAACGGCGATGCAAAATGCCATATAAAAAATATCAAGTCATTACCCGTAGTGGAAGATGAAGTGGATAAATGCGTGGAGTGCGGGTATTGCGAACACAAATGCCCCAGCCGGGAATATACCCTTACACCCAGGCAAAGAATTGTATTGCGCCGTTCACTGGCAAGATTAAAAACTTCAGGAGATACCTCGCAATACAATGAGATTTTAAAAGACTACCAGCACTATGGTTTAGATACCTGCGCCGTAGATGGCATGTGCGCCACCGAATGCCCGGTAAACATCAATACCGGCGATCTGGTGAAAAGATTGCGAAGAGAAAATCATTCCGTTCGCAGTAATAGAATAGCCTTATCCATAGCAAAAAATTTTAAGACAGTGGAAGCGGTAGTGAAATTTGCCCTGCGTTCCGGTAATGTATTCAATAAAATATTTGGAAAGAAGGCGATGTATACAATTACCATGGCCATCAGGAAAATCATCCCCGCATTTCCCATCTGGACAAAGCAGCTGACCGGCCCTGTTAGTTTACCAAATACTCCAGCAGATAATGCGGAGATCATTTATTTTCCCTGCTGCATGAACCGGATGATGGGGGCGGATATTGAAAAGGAAAAAAACATTGCAGATACAGTGATCAGTCTTGCTGCTAAAGCAAATATTGCCATCACCATTCCAAAAGATATCAAAGGCGCTTGCTGCGGACAGGCATTTTCTTCCAAGGGATTCAGCGATGCATATAAGTTCTCCGCCAATAAAACAGTGGAAGCATTATGGCAATGGACGAATGAAGGAAAAATTCCCGTGGTGCTCGACATCACTTCCTGTACCTACTCATTAAAAACCAGCCGCCCTTATCTTTCTGCTGCCAATCAATTGTTGTTCGATCAGATGTTGATCATGGACAGTATTGAATTTTCGGCAGATGTATTGCTGGCAAAACTGCACATCGAAAAAAAGAAAGACGAGATCATCATGCATCCCGTTTGCTCGGTACATAAAATGGGATTACAAAAAAAACTGGATAAGATCGGTGCTGAAACTGCCGGTAAAACGGTGGTGCCTTTTAATGCAGGGTGCTGCGGCATGGCGGGCGACAGGGGATTTTACTATCCCGAATTATTACAGTCGGCAACCAAAAATGAAGCGGCAGAAGTGGTGGCGAATGATTCATCCGATTGTTATTCTTCGGGCAAACCCTGCGAAATGAGCATGTCGGAAACCACCGGTAAAAATTACCGTTCTGTTTTTTATTTGCTGGATGAAGTATCGGTAAAAAAATAAAAAACACCAGATTCATCACCATACAGTGCATAACTGTGCTGTATGCAATGAATAATAATTTTATTTATGAAACGGGCTGAGTGCATATATGAAACTTCATTGGCAGAGTTTATCCCGAAAGCATTCGGGACTCCGTTCAACAATAGATCTTTATTCAACTTTTATTTGGATGAAATGAAAAACGGTTGTGGTAATGTGTAGTGCTCAATATATAAATGTTGAAGCTACAGTAGTACAAATGTCCATTAGGGCTGATCCCCAAAAAGGGATGTAAATCTTTTTGGGGTGGCTTTTTTGTTTCTTTTTTTCCACAAAAAAAGAAAAGAAGAAAATCGCAAAATGAATAAGTATATGAAAAAAAACAAAGTTAGTCTTACCTTAATTTTATTAAGTCTTTCAATAATAGCGAATACACAAACAATTTCCAAAGTATGGGTAGCAGATAACGGCGATGGCACTTACAAAAACCCCATCATCCACGCCGATTACAGCGATCCCGATGCCATACGTGTGGGCGATGATTATTATTTGATCAGCAGCAGTTTTAACAATACACCGGGCCTGCCCATTTTACATAGTAAAGACCTGGTGAACTGGACCATTATCGGCCATGCCCTGCAGCAGCAACCACCATTGGATGTGTTCAGCAAAGTGCAGCATGGCAATGGGGTATGGGCGCCTTCCATCCGCTATCACAATAAGGAGTTTTATATTTTTTATCCTGATCCTGATTTTGGAATTTATGTAACCAAAGCCAAAAATATTCTGGGGCCGTGGACAGATCCTGTTTTAGTACAAGGCGGCAAAGGATTGATCGACCCCTGCCCGCTGTGGGATGATAATGGGAAAGTATATTTGGCACATGCATTGGCTGGCAGCCGGGCTGGAACAAAATCGGTGATCTTACTAAAAGAATTAAATGCCGCAGCAGATAAAGTGATCAGCGATGCGCTACTGGTATATGATGGCCACGAACTGGATGCCACCATTGAAGGCCCGAAGATGTACAAGCGCAATGGCTACTATTATATTTTTGCCCCGGCAGGTGGCGTGAGTACCGGCTGGCAAACCATTTTACGCAGCAAGAATATTTATGGGCCTTATGAAAGAAAAGTAGTGCTGGAACAGGGAAGCACCACCACTAACGGTCCGCACCAGGGAGCCTGGGTACAAACACAAACCGGCGAAGACTGGTTCCTGCATTTCCAGGATAAGGATGCCTATGGAAGAGTACTGCATTTAGAACCGATGAAATGGGTGAACGACTGGCCTTTAATGGGCGTGGATAAGGATGGTAACGGTACCGGTGAGCCGGTAATAATATATAAAAAGCCCAACGTAGCAAAAAAATACCCTGTAACCACTCCGCAGGAATCGGATGAGTTCAATGATCATTCATTGGGTTTGCAATGGCAATGGCAGGCCAATCCCAAAATTGACTGGGCATTTTTATATCCGGCAAAAGGAGCATTGCGGTTTAACAGTATGGTGTTGCCCGACACTGTTAAAAACTTGTGGGATGTTCCCAATATCCTCAGCCAAAAATTTTCTGCGGAAGAATTTTCGGCCACTACTAAATTTTTATTTACTGCTAAAACCAGCGGCGAAAAATTTGGACTGGTGGTGCTGGGGATGAGTTATGCAGCTATTACTGTAACAAAAAAAGCAGATGGGTTGTACCTGAGTTATGCTGCGTGCATTGATGCGGAACACGGCAAACCTGAAATTGAAACAGCGTTGACAAAGATATCTTCCGCCGACCTGTACTTTAAAGTAAAAATAAGCAAAGGGGCATTATGTACTTTCAGCTACAGCAGCGATGGAAAAATATTTACCGATGTGCCCGCTACCTTTAAAGCCACACCCGGCAAATGGATCGGCGCCACCATTGGTCTGTTCTGCACCCGTACACAAAAAATTAATGATGCCGGTTTTGCAGATGTGGATTGGTTCAGAGTGGAGAAGCAATCGGCACGCTGAGTCGCAGAGGTCGTGGAGAAAAGAAATTTGTAGTCGTTTATACTATCCTGCACACTTATACTTTTTAAAAACAATAATTCAGGGTTTGAATACTTGTATTTCCGCTGCGCTCTCTGCCTGCAACCAATTACTTGCTCTTCTCCATAAACTCTTTCCTGTACATCGAAGGTGTGATCTGTTTGATCTGCTTGAACTGTTTGCTGAAATGTGCCCAGCTGTTGTACCCGCTCTCGTAGCAGCAATCCATCACCGGTTTATCGGTATTGGTAAGCAATTTACAGGCATGACTGATACGCAGATCCTGCAAAAAATTGAAATAGGTTTTCTTGATATTCTTTTTAAAGAAACGGCAGAAGGTCGGGATGCTCATTTCTGCAATTTCGGCTACCTGTTGCAGGGTAAGTGGCTCTAAATAATGTTTAAAAGAAAATTCAATGATCTTTTCAATTGCCGGGTTGATATTGTTATCGGGCGAAGAAAAATCCTGCGTAAGCCGGCTGTAACTGGATGAAGTGCTCATTTTTTGCAGCGACTGCAGCAACAGGTTGATCCTTTCAAAACCTTTCGCGTTTTCCATGGGTACAAGCAGGGCCGATACTTCTCTTTTTAATTTATTGGTCAATTGCAGGGCATCGCTTTTGTGTAAAAAAGTGTGTATGCTTTTAATTTCGGGCAATAAAAAAAAAGCTTCACCAAAAACATCCTTTTTAAAATGTGCCACCACAGCATCGCCGATCATTTTATGATGCCGCTTACGGAAGGAATGCGGGATATCGCTGCCAATAAAATAAATATCGCCGGTTTTGTATTCACCCACAAAATCGCCAATCATGGCTGTGCCGCTGCCTTCGGTGATCAGGATGAGTTCGCATTCTTCGTGCTTGTGCCAGCTGGTCTCAAAATCAGGCGTGCGGTACCTGCGGCAGGCAAAGGAATTCTGTTCTTCTACATGTATCTTTTGTATTAATGTTCTCATGCAATTTTTTTTACAAAAAATATTTGAGCCACAAAGGCACTAAGTCACAAAAATGAAAGGCATGTCTTTTTTCTTTGCGTCTTTGTGCCTTCGTGACAGTTTTTGTTTTTTGCCGCGGCACGGCAGAAAATTTTTCTTTAACGTCAATGAATACAGTATCTTATCAGTAAAGAAAGCCGTTATATTATCATTTTTATATCTTAAAATTACTATAAATTGATAAGATAGCATATTTTATTTCCAAAATAGCAGTTGTATATACAGGTAATTAAATACAAATTTGATGTTCCAAACGGTTGTTGTAATTTTTTAAAAATCGCTGTATGCTTTTATTGGGAATCGACCTGGGAACATCATCTGTTAAAGTCTCTGTTACTGACGCTGCTACTGGCAACATACTGGCCTCGGCACAATATCCCGAAGTTGAAACGGGCATCATTGCCGTACAGCCGGGATGGGCCGAACAATCTCCCGAAGAATGGTGGACCAATGTTCAGCAGGCAATACTAAAAGTAAACGATCAAAAAAAATATATCCCGGCAGATATCAAAGCCATCGGTATCAGTTACCAGATGCACGGTTTGGTTTTGGTAGATAAAGACCAGCAGGTATTACGCAACAGCATCATCTGGTGCGACAGCCGTTCTGTTGATATTGGTAACAAAGCATTTGATGCCATTGGCCACGAAAAATGTTTGTCTCATTTACTCAATTCGCCCGGCAATTTTACCGCATCCAAACTGGCATGGGTAAAGCAACACGAACCGGAAATTTATAACCGTATAGATAAGGTCATGCTGCCCGGCGATTTCATTGCGATGAAATTAACGGGAACCATCACCACCTCTATTGCTGCATTATCAGAAGGTATTTTCTGGGATTTTAAAAACCAGCAATTATCGGTTGATGTGTTTAATTATTTTGGTTTTGATAAATCGGTAATCCCAACCATACAGGATGTTTTCAGTGATCACGGTACCATAAAAAAAGATATGGCTGCTGCACTTTCTTTAAACAACAGTGTAAGCGTAACCTATAAGGCGGGCGATCAGCCCAACAATGCTTTGTCATTGAATGTACTGGAGCCGGGCGAAGTAGCTGCCACAGCAGGAACTTCGGGTGTGATCTATGGCGTGATAGATGAACTGGCCTGGGATAAAAAATCAAGGGTAAATACTTTTGCGCATGTGAATCATACCCCTGCACAAACAAGGCTGGGCGTATTGCTGTGCATCAATGGTACAGGAATTTTAAACCGCTGGATAAAAAATATTACGGGAGATAGCCTTAGTTACCAGCAGATGAATGCAGCAGCGGCATCGGTGCAACCCGGCAGCAATGGCCTGGTGATATTGCCATTTGGAAATGGTGCAGAGCGCATGTTTGAAAATGAAATTCTGAACAGCGATATTAGAAACATCGATTTTAATATTCATGGCACCGGACATTTGGTAAGGGCAGCGCAGGAGGGCATTGCATTTGCATTCCGCTATGGGCTGGATATTATGAAATCAAACGGCATACAGCCTAAAGTGATCAGGGCAGGAAAAGCCAATATGTTCTTAAGCGATGTATTTACTGAAAGTTTTGTGAATGCCACCAATGTGCCGGTGGAATTGTACAACTGCGATGGCAGCGTGGGCGCCGCAACAGGTGCTGGTATCGGAGCCGGAGTATACAGTTCTGCAAAAGAAGCATTCAGGAACTTTAAACCATTGAAATTGATTGAACCCTCTCAATCCAACCTGTACAATGAATTATACAGTAACTGGAAAAGCACTTTAAACATCTAAACCAAATAACTAGTAAACTTCTAAAAAAATAATCATGTCAGTTATCACAGGTGAAAAAGAATTTTTCAAAGGCATCGGGCAAATCAAATACGAAGGCCCTCAATCAGACAATCCGTTGGCATACCGCTGGTATGATGAAAATAAAGTAGTGGCAGGTAAAACATTGAAAGAATACTTACGTTTTGCATGTGCTTACTGGCACAGCTTCTGCGGCAATGGCTCCGATCCCTTTGGCGCCCCTACACATCCGCACCCCTGGGATGTAAAAACCGATGCGGTGGAAAGGGCGAAGGACAAAGCCGATGCGGCTTTTGAATTCATTACCAAATTAGGGTTACCCTACTATTGTTTTCATGATGTGGATGTGGTGGATTACACTAATGATGTGGTTGATAATGAAAAAAGGTTACAGGCCATCACTGCATATTTACAACAAAAGCAACAGGCCAGTGGCGTAAAACTATTGTGGGGTACCGCCAATTTATTCTCTAATCCACGATACATGAATGGTGCCAGTACCAATCCGGATTTCCATGTGCTGGCGCATGGTGGTGCACAGGTGAAAGCCGCACTGGATGCCACCATTGCACTAAAGGGCGAGAATTATGTATTCTGGGGTGGCCGTGAGGGTTATATGAGCTTGCTGAACACCAATACCAAAAAAGAAAAAGAGCACCTGGCAAAGTTTTTACACACTGCCAAAGAATATGCAAGGCGCAATGGTTTTACCGGTACCTTCTTCATAGAACCCAAACCTTGCGAACCCAGCAAACACCAATATGATTACGACAGTGAAACCGTGATCGGCTTCCTTCGTCAGTATGATCTGCTGAATGATTTTAAACTAAACATTGAAGTGAACCATGCCACACTAGCAGGCCATACCTTCCAGCACGAACTGCAGGTGGCCGCGGATGCAGGTATGTTAGGAAGTATTGATGCCAACCGTGGCGATTATCAAAACGGATGGGATACCGACCAGTTTCCCAATAACATTAATGAACTGGTGGAAGCCATGCTGGTAATTATAGAAGCCGGAGGTTTTGCAGGTGGGGGTATCAATTTTGATGCGAAGATCCGCCGAAACTCCACCGACCTGGCCGACCTGTTCTATGCACATATTGGTGGTATGGATACTTTTGCCCGTGCATTGATCGCTGCAGATAATATGCTGAACAAATCTGATTACAAAGCATTTCGTGCCGAACGTTATGCCAGCTTTAATAACGGTACAGGAAGGGACTTTGAAGATGGAAAATTAACTTTGGAAGACCTGAGGAATTATGCTGTTGCCAATGGCGAACCTGCAGTAAAAAGTGGCAAACAGGAATATTTGGAGAACATCATCAACAGGTTTATTTAATACTATGGCAGCAGAACAGCGGGCATTGATATTTGATCTGAATGGTACAGTGATAGATGATATGCCATTTCATATCCAGTCCTGGTACGAGATATTGAATCGTTTGGGTGCTGCCATTTCCCTGGAAGAAACCAAACTGCAGTGTTATGGTAAAAATGAAGAGTTACTGGAGCGGGTTTTTCCGGGCAGGTTTACTGATGCCGAAATGAAGGAAATGATCATTGAAAAAGAAACCCGGTACCAGCACAATTTCAGGCCATATTTGCAACTGATCGACGGGTTGGGCGGATTTTTAGAAGATGCATATCATGCCGGCATTAAAATGGCCATTGGTTCGGCGGCCATTCCTTTTAACATTGATTATGTACTGGATGGTTTAGAACTGCGTAAATATTTTCCGGTGGTGGTAAGCGCATATGACGTAAAGGAAAGCAAACCACATCCTGAAACTTTTTTGCAATGTGCCGAAAAACTGGGCATCACAGCGGAAAATTGTATCGTGTTTGAAGATTCGCCCAAAGGAGTGGAAGCCGCAGCAAGGGCCGGCATGAAAGCCGTGGTGATTACCACCATGCATACCAAAGAAGAATTTGATAACGATAATATTATTTGCTTTATAGAAAATTACCGGGATCTTTTTAAAAGACTGGTGCAATAAAAAAATACGATGGCTGCAGATACTTATGTAATAGGAGTGGATTATGGAACGGACTCAGTTCGTTCGGTTTTGCTCAATGCAATAAACGGAAACGAGATCGCTTCTTCAGTTTTTTACTATCCAAGATGGAAGGAGGGAAAATATTGTAATGCGATTAAGAACCAGTTTCGCCAGCACCCAATGGATTATGTGGAAGGGCTGGAATATACCATTAAAGACTGTTTGAAAAAGGCAGGGCCTGCAGTGGCAGCGAATGTAAAAGGTATATCAGTAGATACCACGGGCTCTACACCTGTAGCCGTTGATGCCACAGGAACACCACTGGCATTGGTGCCGGGATTTGAAAACAATCCCAATGCCATGTTTGTATTGTGGAAAGACCATACTGCTACAAAAGAAGCAGAAGAGATCAATACACATGCTGCAAAATTCCCCGTAAATTATCTGCAGTTTGTGGGAGGTATTTACAGCAGCGAATGGTTTTGGGCAAAGCTGCTGCATGTATTAAGAGAAGATGAAGCCGTTAGAAAAAACATACACTCTTTTGTGGAGCATTGCGACTGGATCCCATTTTTACTTACGGGTGGAAATGATGCCACTCAAGTGAAAAGAGGCGTGTGCAGTGCCGGGCATAAAGCATTATGGGCGGCAGAATTTGACGGGTTGCCTCCGAACGATTTTTTCAAATCACTCGATCCCGTACTCGACGGTATTACTGCAAAATTATTTACCGAAACCTATACTGCTGCACAATCAGTGGGAACTATCAGTGCCGAATGGGCGCAAAAATTAGGCCTGCAAAACAACGTGGCCATTGGGGCCGGTGCATTCGATTGTCATATGGGTGCTGTAGGCGGACAAATTGAACCTTATTATTTAAGCAAAGTAATGGGCACATCCACCTGCGATATTTTAGTGGCACCCATTGATGAAGTAAAAGACACACTGGTAAAAGGCATTTGCGGACAGGTGAATGGTTCCGTAATTCCTAACATGATTGGTATGGAAGCAGGACAATCTGCATTTGGGGATGCTTATGCATGGTTTAAAAATTTGATCAGCTGGCCGGTGAATCAATTTGTGGAAGATGAAAGTGAGAAAGAAAAAATTACCGGTAAAATTATTTCAGCACTTGCAATTGAAGCAGCAACGATAGAATTGAACGATAACGATGAACTGGCATTGGACTGGATGAATGGCAGAAGAACACCCGATGCCAACCAGTTGCTGAAAGGCGTACTCGCCAATATTAATTTGGGCAGCGATGCGCCCCGCATTTTTAAATCGCTGGTGGAAGCCACCTGCTTTGGAAGCAAGGCCATTGTTGAACGTTTTATCTCCGAAGGAATTCCTGTAAAAGGGATCATTGCATTGGGCGGTGTGGCAAAAAAATCTGATTATGTAATGCAGGTAATGGCCAATGTACTGAACATGCCGATACGCATTCACAGCAGCGAACAAACCTGCGCCAATGGTGCGGCCATGTTTGCCGCAACCGCTGCCGGCATTTACAATAAAGTGGAAGATGCCATGAATGCGATGGGACAGGGCTTTGAAAAAACATACGAGCCGCAAACCGGTAAAGTGGCTTACTATGCAAAACGCTATGCAATGTATTTGGAATTAGGAAAGAAGATTGAAAATAATTAATCATAAAAAATGGAAAGTCCTCCTTTAGGGGCCAGGGGTATGAGTAAATATCAACACATTCAACAGGAAGCTTACGAAGCCAACATGCAATTGCCCAAACTGGGTTTGGTGCTGTTTACTTTTGGAAATGTAAGTGCAGCAGACAGAAGCTTAGGCGTATTCGCCATTAAGCCCAGTGGTGTGGCTTATGAAAATTTGACACCGGAAAAAATGGTGATCGTAGATTTTGAGGGTAAGACTGTACAAGGCGATCTGCGTCCTTCATCCGATACATTAACACATGCCGTACTGTACAAACATTGGGAAAAGATCGGAGGTATTGTTCACACTCATTCTACCTATGCTACTTCATGGGCGCAGGCACAGCGTGACATTCCCATTTTTGGTACCACGCATGCGGATTATAATACGGTGGATATTCCCTGTGCACCACCCATGGATGATAAAATGATAGAAGGGAATTATGAATATGAAACCGGTTTCCAGATCATGAACTGCTTTAAAGCAAACGACCTTAAATATGAAGAAGTGGAAATGGTACTGGTAGGCAACCATGCGCCATTTACCTGGGGAAAAAATGCAGATAAGGCTGTACACAACAGCGCAGTGCTGGAATGTATTGCCAAGATGGCATTGCTTACTGAACAAATAAATTTTAATGCCCCGAGGTTGAAAGATGCCCTGATACAAAAACATTTTGAACGTAAACATGGCCCGGCTTCTTATTACGGCCAATGATTTTTAAAACCCTGTCGGCGGTTATAAACCCCGACAGCGGTTTTATAACCGATGGCGGTTTTAACCCCGTCAGCGGGTTTATCCCTGACGGCGGGTTTAACAGGCAGCGGTTTAAAAAAAACTTTGATTTACATTTTTAAAAATAAAACGATCGCTAATCATGAAAAAAATCTCATCACTCATTCTTGCCGCATCAGCACTGTTGTTTTCTTGTAACAGCAACGCTACCGACAGCAAAGTAACTTCAAATACCACTACTACAATGGGCATCACAGAAAAGCCATTTGGCACTTTTAACAACGAAGCAGTAACAGAATACACATTAACCAATGCCAATGGCATGCAGGTAAGCATCATCAACTATGGCGGTACCATAACCAAAATTCTTACAAAAGACAAAGAGGGTAAACTGGGCGATGTGATACTGGGCTTTGATTCCATTACCGGCTACACACAAAGAGGCAATCCATTTTTTGGCGCACTCATTGGCCGTTATGGCAACCGCATTGCCAAAGGCCATTTTACTTTGGACGGCCAAGAATATACACTGGCAAAAAATAATAACGGGCAATCTTTACACGGCGGTATCAAAGGATTTGATAAAGTAATGTGGAAAGCAGAAAAGCAGGCAGGCGACAGCAGTTTGAAACTGACTTATCTAAGCAAAGATGGCGAAGAAGGCTATCCCGGAAATTTAGCGGTGGAAGTGATCTACACTTTAACATCGGATAATGGTTTGAAAATTGATTACAGCGCCACAACAGATAAAGCCACCCCGGTTAATTTAACCAACCATGCTTATTTTAATCTGTCTGCCGGAAAAGATTCCACTATTTTAGACCAGGTGCTGATGCTGAAAGCAGATAAATTTACAGAAGTAGATTCTGTATTGATCCCTACCGGTAAATTACCCGATGTAAAAGGCACGCCAATGGATTTTACCACTCCTAAAGCAATAGGAAAAGACATCGCTGCAGTTAAAGGTGGTTACGACCATAACTGGGTGATCAGCAGAAGCGGCAACGGATTAGAATTGATCGCAAGTTTATACCATCCCGGCAATGGCCGTTTAATGGAAGTATACACAACAGAACCCGGTGTACAGTTTTACAGCGGTAATTTTTTAGATGGCAGGCTGACCAATACCAACGGCGGACAAAAATATGTACAGCATGCGGCGCTGTGTTTGGAAACACAACATTATCCCGACAGTCCGAACCAACCGGCATTCCCCAACACTGTGTTAAAGCCCGGAGAAAAATACACGCATACATCTGTATATAAATTTTCTGTAAAATAATTTACAAGAGCAGTCTTCTTTTAAAAAGAAGACTGCTCTTGTAAATAAAATACTTGTATGAAAAATTATCTTTTATCAGCCTCCATTTTTTTTGGCCTGCCGTTACTGGCACAGCAAAAAGATTATGCTATTAAAGAAGTGAATTTTACACAGGTAAAACTCTCTGATAAATTCTGGTTGCCCAGGATAGAGACCAACAGAACAGTAACCATTCCTGCATCTTTTGAGCGTTGTGAAAACACCGGCCGCGTAAAGAATTTTGTAATGGCTGCGCAAAAGCAGGGCAAGTTCTGCACCCGGTATCCTTTTGACGATACAGATATTTATAAAACCATTGAAGGTGCTTCATTTTCTTTAGCCGTTCATCCAGATCCCAAATTAGAAGCCTATGTGGATTCATTGATCGGCATCATTAAAGCGGCCCAGGAAACTGATGGCTATTTGTATACTGCAAGAACCATCGATCCCAATAATGTAGGCAGCTGGGTGGGTAAAGTAAGATGGGAAAAAGAAAGAGAGCTGAGCCATGAATTATACAATGCCGGCCATTTGTATGAAGCGGCTGCAGCGCATTTCCTGGCTACTAAAAAAAGAAATTTATTAGACATCGCATTGAAGAATGCAGACCTGGTGTGCAGCGTTTTTGGCCCGGGAAAACAAAGCGTTGCACCGGGGCATGAGATTGTGGAAATGGGTTTGGTGAAACTCTACCGCATCACAAATAAAACCGTGTATCTGAACACTGCCGCTTTTTTTATAAAAGCACGCGGGCAATACAAAGGCTATGATCCTAAAAGTAAAGACTCCTGGAAAAATGGTTCTTACTGGCAGGATGATAAACCGGTGGTATTACAGGATGAAGCAGTGGGGCATGCAGTAAGGGCTGGTTATTTATATGCTGCCGTTGCGGATGTGGCGGCACTAACCGGCGATGATAGTTTGACTAAAGCCATTGATAAAATATTTGATAATGTAGTCTCCAAAAAATTATATGTGCAGGGCGGCGTGGGTGCAATAGGTGATGGGGAGCGTTACGGGGCCAATTACGAGTTGCCGAACAATACCGCTTATAACGAAACCTGTGCTTCCATTGCAGAAGTGTACTGGTATTACCGCATGTTCTTATTGCATGGCGATGCAAAATATATTGATGTGCTGGAAAAAACTTTATACAACGGGCTGATCTCAGGTATTGGGCTGGATGGCAAATCTTTTTTCTATACCAATGCCATGGAAATACGCAACAGCTTTACGCATTCCGATATGGAAGCCACAAGATCAGGATGGTTTGAATGCAGTTGCTGCCCCACTAATTTAACCCGTTTAATTCCTTCGGTACCCGGTTATATGTATGCGCAAAAAGGCAATGACCTCTTCGTGAATTTATTCATCAACAGTACAGTTGATATAATGGTGAATAACAAACCGGTTAAAATTGCACAGCAAAATAATTATCCATGGGATGGTAATTTAAAATTTACTATCAATGCAGCAAAAGCCAATAGTTTTAATTTGCTGATCAGGATACCGGGGTGGGCAAATAACAGTGCGGTGCCTTCTGACCTGTATACATTTGCTGCTGCATCAACAACTAAAACCGTCATAAAAGTAAACGGCGTGCCAGTTGAATATACCATGCAAAACGGCTATGCCCTTGTCAGTAAGGCCTGGAAAAAAAATGATGTGGTGGAAGTGGTTTTTCCAATGGAAGTAAGGGCTGTGATGGCCAATGAAAAAATAACGAATGATATTGGAAAGATCGCATTACAGCGTGGTCCTGTCATGTATTGTGCTGAGTGGGCAGACAATAATGGTAAGACGAGCAATATTATCGTTCCGGCAAACACCAGTTTTAATACTGAATTCAAACAGGATATTTTAAATGGTGTAATGGTATTGCAGGCAGCAGTGCCTGTGGTATCCATCAGCGGAAATGACAATATTACCACCCAAAAGCAAACCCTTACTGCCATTCCCTATTACAGCTGGGCCAACAGGGGCAAAGGAGAAATGACGGTATGGTTTCCAACACAGGTAAAAGATATTGAACTCTTAACCAAATAACAGCGCATTATAGCGAAGTATTCTTTTATAAAGATGACTTCGCTACAATGTCTAAAAAATGCAACATGAAAAATAGTATCAGCACAAAAGGCTTAGAGGTTTGGTTTGCCACCGGCAGTCAGAACCTGTATGGCGAAGAAACTTTAAAGCAGGTGGCTAAACATTCCACCCTGCTGGCAAAATCATTGAATGATGCCGAATCCATTCCCGTTAAAGTAGTATTTAAGCCCGTTTTAAAATCCACCGAAGAAATTTACAATTTGGTAATTGATGCCAACAGCAATAAGAACTGTATTGGTATCATCACCTGGATGCACACTTTTTCGCCTGCAAAAATGTGGATCAATGGCCTGAAGATATTGCAAAAGCCATTGCTGCACCTGCATACACAATTCAACCGCGATATCCCCTGGGGGGCCATTGATATGGACTTCATGAACCTGAACCAATCGGCTCATGGTGACCGTGAGTTTGGTTTTATGGTAAGCCGCATGCGCATGGAAAGAAAAGTGGTGGTGGGGCACTGGCAGGACAAAAATGTAGTGGCTCAAATTGCCGGCTGGACGAGGTCTGCATTAGGATGGAACGACTGGCAGGGTGCAAAGTTTGTTCGATTTGGCGATAACATGCGTTATGTAGCCGTAACAGATGGCGATAAGGTGGAAGCCGAACTGAAATTTGGGTACAGCGTAAACACTTATGGCATTGGAGATCTGGCTGGTGTCATCAGCGGGATCAAAGAAACCGCGGTTACAAAATTATGTGATGAATATGCGGAGTTATATAAATTAATGCCCTCACTAAAAAAAGGGAATAACCAGCACCAGAGTTTACGTGATGCGGCAAAAATGGAATTGGGCATGCGTAAATTTTTAGAAGAGGGAGGCTACAAAGGTTTTACCGATACATTTGAAGACCTGCATGGCTTACCACAATTACCCGGTATTGCCACGCAACGTTTGATGGCAGATGGTTATGGCTTTGGCGGCGAGGGCGACTGGAAAACTGCTGCATTGGTAAGAGCGATGAAAGTAATGGGACATGGATTGCCCGGTGGTAATTCTTTTATGGAAGATTATACCTATCATTTTGAACCCGGTAATGAAATGGTATTGGGAAGTCATATGCTGGAAATTTGTCCAAGTATTGCCAATGCCAAACCCAGTTGCGAAATTCATCCTTTAGGCATTGGAGGCAAAGCCGATCCGGTACGATTGGTATTTAATGTGGGCGCCGGTGCGGCACTCAATGCATCGTTGATGGATATGGGTAACCGCTTCCGCTTACTGGTAAATACAGTAGACGCCGTTAAGCCAAAATTCGACCTGCCCAAGCTGCCGGTAGCAAGGGTATTGTGGAAACCCCATCCCAACATGCAAACCGCCTGCGCAGCCTGGATTTATGGTGGCGGCGCACATCATACTGGTTACAGCCAGAATTTAACCGCAGAAAATATGGAAGATTTTGCAGCCATGGCTGGAATTGAATTCGTACTGATTAATAAAGATACCACGCTCTACAATTTGAAAAATGAATTGAGATGGAATGATGTATCTTTCAAAATAAATGGTAAATAATATTTATTAATTATAAAACAGCAACTTGCTTATGAAGGGTTTATCATCTTTAGACATGCTGATCTTTGTGATCTATTTTATACTGGTGGCCGGTTACGGTTACTGGGTATACAGTAAAAAGAAAAAAGCATCGATCTCTGCATCACATGATTATTTTCTGGCCGAAGGATCGCTCACCTGGTGGGCCATTGGTGCCTCGTTAATTGCCTCTAATATTTCTGCTGAGCAGTTTATTGGAATGAGCGGCAACGGTTATTTTGTGGGTGTTGCTGTTGCAGCCTACGAGTGGATCGCGGCACTGGCACTCATCATCATTGCTGTTTGGTTTATGCCGGTATATCTTAAAAACAAGATATACACCATGCCGCAATTTTTAAAAACACGGTACAACGAAACTGTATCGCTGATCATGGCCATCTTCTGGCTGTTCTTATATGTATTTGTAAACCTTACTTCCATTTTGTACCTGGGCGCTATCGCCATCAGTGGATTGATTGGGCCGGAATACTTACATATCGTTATGGTGGCACTGGCCATCTTCTCGCTGATCATTACACTGGGTGGTATGAAGGTAATTGGATACACCGATGTAATACAGGTAGCGGTACTGATCATTGGCGGATTTGCCACCATCTATTTTGCATTGACCATTGTGAGTGAAAAATTTGGTTTGGGTAGAGATGCCATGGCCGGTTTTAAAACTTTGATGGCACAGGCGCCCGATCACTTCCATATGATATTGCAAAAACCTACAGCGGCATCTTCGCAGGAAGACGTGAACAAGTACCTGATCTTACCGGGAATTGCCATGTACTTTGCAGGCCAGTGGATAGTAAATTTAAATTACTGGGGTTGTAACCAGTATATCACACAGCGTGCATTGGGTGCCGATTTGCAAACTGCAAGAAAAGGTATTTTGTTTGCAGGATTTTTAAAACTGCTGATGCCCATCATTGTAATGTTGCCGGGTATTGCCGCTTATGTGTTGCATAAAAATGGCCATTTAGAAGGGTTGAGAGGAATGGACGATGCGTATTCTGCCATTCTTGGATTTTTGCCATCCGGCTTAAAAGGCCTTGCCATTGCCGCATTAACTGCAGCTATTGTAGCATCACTTGCCGGAAAGTTAAACAGTATTGGTACCATCTTTACACTGGATATTTACCTGAAATATTTCCGGAAGAAAACAGTGGCTGATACCAGTGGTTCAGAAATTGAAAACATGGCTTCGGCACACACACATAAAGAAGGCGAAGAAAAGAACATGGTATGGGTGGGTAGAATGGTGGCATTGGTTGCCATTGTGCTGGCTGTAATTTTTGAATGGAAAGATCTTTTAGGCATTGGAGGCGAAGGTGGATTTACCTTCATTCAAAAATATACCGGCTTTATCAGCCCGGGTGTTTTTGCCATGTTCATACTGGGTATGTTTTGGAAACGCACCACCGGTGCGGCTGCAGTGGCTGGTTTAATAACCGGTTTTGCTATGGCCATTTTCTTCAACAGCTTTGCGGTTTCAATTTTTGGCCACGAAACTTTTATGTACACCGCTTTTATGAACAGTAAAGGGGTGTATGAAATTCCTTTCTTAATTAACATGGGATGGGCCTTCTTTATTACCATGGCGGTAATGATAGCAATAAGCCTGGCCGGACCAAAAGACAATCCTAAGGCGTTTATCTTAGACAAAGAAATGTTTAAACTAAAGCCTTCTATTATTGCAATGATTGTGGCTACCATACTTATTCTTACTGCATTGTACGTTAAGTTCTGGTAAATATTTAAAACAACTTATACCAGGTCCCCCTGCATTTGCAGGGGGATTTTTTTTATATCATATTTTTTTCCGTTTCATGTCCGTATACTTGTCTCAAAAAAAACAATCAAATCTTACGTCTTTTTTTTATGTCAGCGGGTCTTTATTAATGACAAGTGCTTAAAACGCAATAATGGAAAAAGAATTCAGCAGTAACGGGTTACAGGATGCAGCAACGCTTATTGCGGTATTCCAGGATCAGTTGTTCCGGTTTGCATTCTTCAGAACAGGATCACCTGCCGATGCGCAGGATATTGTACAGGACGTATTTGTTAAGTTCTTTAAAAACCCACAACGTCCTTTCATCAATAATATCAAACACTACCTGTTTAAAAGTATTGCCAATGCCTGCGCTGATCATCAAAGTAAAAAGAAGCCGCCTTTTGAATCCGTTGACAATATCAGCGATTCAATGTTCGTGCAGGATAAAGATGCTTCTGCCCCTTTGCTGCTGGAAGAAGAATACCGGCGTATCGAATATATTTTGCAGCAGGTACCTTCAGAACAGGCAGCCGTCATCCGGTTGCGGGTACTCGATAACCTGGATTTTACCGAAATCGCTGCACTGTTAGAACTGCCGGTTACAACTGTAAAGTCGAGGTTTAAGTATGGTATTGATAAGCTTAAACAATTACTTCATCTTAAAAAAGCTTTGTATGAACTGTAATGATTGTAAAAATGAAATGTATCAACTGGTTGATGCAACTACTGATCCGGCGCTGGCAGCAGCATTGGAGCAGCATATTGCCATCTGCCCGTCATGCACAGCAGCATATAACGATATGCAGGCTGTGTTGAATACCCTGCAAGCTAAAACAGTGATCAACGCTCCATTATCGTTACGGCAAAATATTATTTCACAATTAAGTAAAAACGATATTGTAATGGAAACAACTATTAAAAAGAGAAACACCCTTTCTCCTGTAATAAAAAAAATATTGGCTGCTGCCGCTGTAATTGCAGCAGTGATACTGGTCATTCCTTTTTTTAACAAAAAAGGGTCAGCAGGAAATGCCGCCACTAATTATTTTCAAAATGCCATTGATGCTACCGCGATGGTGAAGAACATGGTCATACATTTTTCGATGCGTACGGATGAAAATGATAATTTTGAAAGCATCGGGAAAGATTTACCCATGGAGGAACATACCCTTACTGAAATTTTTGCACAGCCCAAAAAATGGCGGATAGAAAAACCCGGAAGGATGGTGGTATGCGATGGCAGCAATCAGTATTTATGGATACCCGCTGTACAACTGGCTACCAAAGGGCCGGCCAGTGCAGGTTTTGTAGAATGGTGTAAAATACTGCTGGACCCTTCTTCCATTTTAATGAAAGAAAAAGAAGAAACAAAGACCGCCGGTTCTACAATCACATATAAAGAAGAAGGCGATAAACAGTATGTTACCATTCTGTCAAAAGCGAAAGGTAATTTTTTGAACGATTATTTAAAAAACAGTTCCATCAACACATCTGATAACAGGCGGGAATATGTGTTTGATAAACATTCTAAATTACTGATAGGGTTAAAGATATGGTTGCTGGAAGGAAAGGCCGAAACCCTCATTTTTGCAATAGACCATGTAGCATATGATACCAGTATTGATGAATCTGTCTTTGCTATCGCATTGCCTGCCGGGGTGCAATGGCAAATAGTAAACCCTGTAACAGCGAGCGAGACCTTAAGTAATGTTAACAGTAAAAGAGCTGCTGAACTGATCTTTGGGGCACTGGCTAAAAATGATTTTGAAAGTACAAAGGCCGCATGGTCGCAATTCAGCAGTTTTACCATGAGCAGCATTGAAAATAAGTATGGTGGACTGCAGGTATTAACCATTGGAGAATCGTTTAAATCGGGCGAATACCCCGGTGAATTTGTTCCTTACGAAATTAAATTGCCCGATGGTACTGTAAAAAAAGCAAAACTGGCATTACGCAACGACAATAAAAATAAAGTGTGGGTAGTAGACGGAGGAATTTAAATATAACAATGAACTAATGCAAAGGCTGCCGTGATTGGCAGCCTTTGTGGTGCCTGTATACAATAATGTGCAGAAAATATTTGATCGTGCTGCAGAATAAGGGTTATTTTAAAGTATAAATCTTTAGCATGAAACTGATCATTTTTAGTGTGCTGCTGCACCTTTGCTTTTCAGTGCACTCACAACCAGTGCAATTACATGGCCGCTTAAGCGTGCAAAATGGCAGGCTGGTGGATGTGAAAAACAATCCCGTTGCATTGCACGGCATGAGTTTTGGCTGGCATTGCTTCTGGCCAAGGTTTTACAATGCCGGTGCGGTAGCCACTTTAAAAAATGACTGGCATTGCACTGTGGTACGTGCTGCAATGGGAGTAGAGCCTGATAAAGGATATATCAAAGATTCCTCGGGCTCGGTAAAAAATATAAAAGCGGTGGTGGATGCCGCTATTCAGCTGGGTATTTATGTGATCATCGATTTTCACAGTCACAATATTAAAGCCGCAGAAGCTAAACGTTTTTTTAGTGATATGGCAGCCACCTATCATCAATATCCCAATATCATCTATGAAATTTTTAATGAACCCGATTATGAAAGCTGGGCCGAAGTAAAACAGTATTCCATTGACATCATCAATAGCATCAGGGCCATCGACAGCAGTAATATTATTCTGGTAGGCAGCCCGCATTGGGACCAGGATATTTTATTACCAATGAAAGACCCCATCACCGGTATCAGCAATATCATGTACAGCCTGCATTTTTATGCCGCCACGCACAAGCAATTTTTAAGAGACCAGGCTGAAACAGCGGTACAAAACGGGCTCCCTGTTTTTATTTCGGAATGTGCTGCAATGGAAGCCAATGGCAACGGCCCCATCAACGAGAAAGAATGGGGTCAATGGAAAGAATGGGCAGATAAAAATATGATCAGCTGGGTGGCATGGTCGGTATCGGACAAAAATGAAACCTGTTCTGTATTGCTGCCATCGGCAGTATCCACCGGGCCATGGAAAGATACCGATATTAAACCTGCGGGATTGCTGATACGTAAAGCCCTGTTTACTTATGATAGCGATGGCAATATTTCTAAATAAATTTACCCTTGCATGGTTGCCTGCGGATGCCGCTTCAGTAATAAAAAATTAACCAGCAAAACTGATAATACAGAAAAAATAAAGCCAATGGCTACAGCATTGCTGCCATCCCCTGGCTGCGTGGGTACCGGTAACAATATGCCATTTACAACCGGGCCTTTCGAGAAAATAAGTCCGTAAGTGATATTCCATCCAAAATGAATGGCCACAGGAATGTAGAGCGAATATGTTTTTGCAAAGGCATAGGCCAGCAGGGCACCCATAACAGCCGTTACTAAAAACACCACCAGCATCTGTTGCGCATTTCCCCACACGCCAAAAGAAAACCACTGGTGAATACCAAAAATAAGTGAGGAGACCACAATTGCCCTGGTGCTGCCCAGTTTTTTTATCAGCAGGTACAGCAGTACACCCCTGAAAAGCAACTCTTCAAATAACAGCATGAGCATGGTAACCCAGGCACCGGAAAAAATAAGTGGTATGTTCAATGCAGGATGGATGCCCCATTTTTCGGTACCCCATTGCCAGCGTATAAAAAAGCCTGCGGCACAACACAGTACAGTAACAAAAAAAAATAGTACAAAATCAAACAAGCGTTGTTTATTGGGAACAATACCCAGCACGCGGAGATCTTTTTTCTCCAGCAGCCATATAAGCAACCACGATAGTATTAATACTGCAAACAATCTGATCATGCGAATGGTATTTACAGGGGCTGATAAATTTATAGTACTTAAATATACAAAATAGTATAAATTTTAAACAGTGGCAGATCTCATTTCATGATGGCGATGCTGTGCTTATAAACCGGGCTGATATCTTTTAACAGGGCAAACGCCTGTTGAGGGGTAAAAAAATCAGGAGGATGATTTAATCCATTTGTTTGGGCCGGTACAAATGGATGGACTGGCCTACCAGTTTCCATTGCCTGTTTATTTTTTCCAGCAGGCGTATTTCGTAGGAATAGGTTTTGTTACCTGTTTTATCAGTGGACACTTCATCATGGCTTACCCAGGCACTATTGCCAGTAACGGCTACCTTGTAATTACTCATTACCGCTGCACCACCGTTGCCCATTTTATGGATAGACGTGTCTTTCATTGCTGCCGGCGGTACATCAATTGTGGTACCATCTGCCAAAGAAACCAATATTCTGCTGTAGGGTTGAATATGCCAGCAGGCAGCGTGCGCCTTTGCATCTCCCGATCTCCAGGTGGCAGCTTCCTGTACCAGTACTGCCCTGATGGCGGCGGTATCGGTTAGCCGTTGCGCCTGGCCGCAATTGAAAATGCTGATATACAACGTCAGCGTAATGATTTTTTTCATGCAATATTTTTTGCCGGTGAAACTATAAAAGAAATGCGGAACGGTTGCCAGACGGGCAAACATCCCGTGTTAATTATCGATGCTTAATTGTAAATACCAGTTGCCCATTTCCATGATCTCCACTTCTATTTTTTCGGTATGTAAATTTTCTCCCTTGCCTGCTGTTTCAAAAGAAAATATGGCATGAAAAGGAAAACTCACTTTCCTGAATGTATATTGATTGTGCATCAGGGACGAACTTTCATCACTTACCTGTTGTTCAAAACGCCCCAGCAGGGGTTGTATGCCTGTCAGCCTGGGTTTGGGCAGGTGTACATCGCCAAGGGTGGATGCACCGCTGGTAATACTTTTTACAATGATAGAAAATTCAGTTTTTGTATTGTTTAATTTGCGAAAATTTATATCATTGAAATTATTGGTGAGGGCAGTAATGGTGTACGGTTTTTCATAGGCACCTGTATATTGGCCTTTCTTCCAATAGCCCGAAATGATGATCAGGCTGTCGGGATGCAGGGCATCTTTTTTATAGAGCGTACCCCTGCCTTCAAATACACCGTTCTTCCATTGCCCGTTGTACCAGTCGCCATTATGCCAGGTGTATTTTCCTACACCATCAGGAAAACCATTTTTAAAACTGCCTGTAAATGTATCCACGCCAATGGCAGTGCCCATACCATCTGCTTTACCTTTTTTACATTCGCCGCTGTACTTTCCCTGTAATGAATCAACACGTACCGTGCAGGATTGTGCCTGCAGCCCGTACAGGAAAAAAAGCAGCAGCAATGTAAATACAGTTGTTTTCATTGTAGTATTTTCAAAACCGTTTGTGGTATGTGTAATAAATATAAAACATAAAACCGGTTTTGCATAGTATGTATTTAGCCGGTATTGTTACCTTTTGGGCATGTAAATACTTTGGCCAATACCAAAATGCTTTTTTGAGTCAGGATAAAAGAAGAAAAAACGGCGTTCTGTTTTTCCATTATTATATTTTAATTCAATCGTGTATTCATCCAGGTAATACATGCCTTCTGCATTGGATGAGCTGTTGGTATTTTCCCAGATATCCCTGCCTGAGGAAACCCCCGCCACCGATGCCAGTGTAAATTTTCCATCCGTGGCAAATGTAATATTGGCTGCTGCCACCACCATTACCTCGCCGCCCAGGGCGGTATTGCCTCCGCCGGAAAGGGTTTTAAAAATGCCCTCCAGGCGCTCTCCTTTTTTTGCGCCCGGCACAATATAGTACGTACTTTTTTCCCAGCTTTCATTTTGATTCCTGGGCTTTTCGGCCGCCCAATAGGTTGTTAATACGCCGCCATTCATTTTCCAGGTACCCCATTTTAAGGGTTCTGTTTTTTGTGATTCGGTAACCAGTAAATCGGCCGGACTTACTTCAGGATATTTATAAATACTGCCATTTTTCAGTAAGATATAGGCATTGTATACAGGGTAAATACCTCCGCCAATACCCGATTCATATTCCAGGTGCATGATCACCGAATGGATCTCCGCAGATTTGATTCCTTTCCCCTTCGAAATCATTGCATCCGTTTTATTTTGTACTACAGTTTTGGGAATGTTGTTATTCTTTTCGGCAACTGTGGTATTGCTTTTCATATCCTGCTGCGCCAGCTGTCCAAAATGTTTGGAGGCCTGCATGCCGGTAAGTTGAAAAAAATTATTGTCGTGTGTGCTGTACAGTCTTGCCATTCGAACCTGCTGCTTGCCAAAGCCATATCCCATGTACAACAGGTAATGTTTTTTATCAGACGAGTCTTTTACTTCGGTCAGGTAGATCAATACACCTGTAGTTTCATTGAAAGTACCCCTGGCCGGCTCTTTCCATCTTTCCTTTTCCAGGTCAATCTGAATACTGCGGTTGAACCATTCTTTTACAACACCCTCCTGCGTTTGTTGTTTGCCTACCTGGTACAGGGCCGTGTTTTCTCCTGTTACTACTGACTGGATCGCTGCAACAGCGGGTAATTCTTTTTTGATGCTGGTCCAGCCCGGGATAGTGGAAATTGTTTGTGCAACACCGCAGCAGTGCAGCAAGCATAATATCATTGCAACAGGGATGGGCCTGAACATAAAAGACGGTTTGCAATAGCAGCACAAATTTCAGACCATTTTAAACCCTCTCTTTTATTACACACCCTGCTGTAATATTTTTTTTATCAGGGCTATTTGCCCCAGGTGGTAGTGGGCGTGTTCAACAATGCCATGCATGTTGCGGTAATAGGTTCCGTATTTTTCGTTGGTAAAGTTTAGCCAAAGCCTGTCATCGGGTAATTGTTCCAGCAGGGTTGCAAAATTCTCTGCATCAGACCAAACCTTTTGCAGCAAATTATTCCAGTCTTCGGGCCCCTCAACAGGTGGATGGTTGAAGCTGTAAGTATCACTGGCAGTAAGTGGCCCGCCCTGCAACACCTGCAGTACGGCACTTACATAGTAATGGATATGATATACCAGTGTGGCAATGCTGTTTAGCTGATACACCTGTGTGGTGGACTGCTGCCATGTTACCTCTGCCAGGGTTGCTTTCAGGTTAACGCTGGTCCAGTTGCCGCCAAAATAAACCTCTCTGAAATGTTTGGCTATTTGTTTTGCTACCATTATCACTTTTTTGATGCCCCTAAATTAATACTCCCTGCGTAATTATGCAACTGCAGGAACAGCACAATTCACAAAGCCCTGCCGTTGCCGGCAGGGCTTTTATACAACAGGTATTTCCAGTGGGTAACGATTATTATTTTAAAAATGCTTTTCTTAATTCTTCTGTTTGCACATCGTTGATGGGCACCATCTTGCCAATAGCAGTTGACATTACGATCGATTTGGCGCTGAACTCTGCCACTTCTAAATAATCAAATGTTTGCAGCAAACCATCACCCACCACCACCACGCATTCATTTTGAATCAGCACGGCTGGTTTTTCTTTTGAGATGCACTGCACCACTTCGTCTGAAGCATTGTACTGCGATCCAAAATTCAATTGCTGCAGGTCTTTTAAAAATATCCAGCTCTCCGGAATGGTTCTTACATTCATCTGGGCACCCGATACTGCAAAAGCCATCAGGTAGGGCGACTGGGTAAGAATGATGGAATTAATTCCGGGATGCTGTGCATAGATCTGCTGGTGCAGGATGGCTGTCAGGCTGGGATGTTTGCCCTGCTGCCTTTTGCCATTTTTTATTTGCACAATATCTTCAGTTTTAAGATCCCACCGGGGAATTCCATTGGGGGTAATTAAAAAATCGTTGCCGCGCCACCTGGCCGATACTGTGCCAAAAGAACTTTTCATCAATCCGTGCTGGCAGGCCCTTTTTACTATGTTGCAGATCTCCAGTCTTTTTTCGCGTTCATCACTGGGATGATCGGTGGTCTCCATCTCCGGAAACTGTTTTTGAATTTGTGTATTATACGCCTCTATCATGGCATCGTTTAAAAAATTAGGCTGGCCTACCTGGCTGGCATATATCTGGGTACGGGCACAAAATTCCAGTGTTTCAAAACGCTGAAAGGCATCCGACAGATCGGTGCCGCCTACAACGGTACCGTGGTTTTCCATGATCACAGCAGCAAAGCCTTTTTTAAATTCAATGGCAATGGTATCGCCCAGGGCCTGGCTGCCGGGCAGTGCATAGGGGGCATAACCAATTTCGCCACATACCTGTCTGGCCTGGTAAATGATATTGGTGTTGGGAATAGATCGTACAATGCTGAATGAAACCAGTGCCGGCGAATGCGCATGGATCACGGCCCTGATATCGGGCCTGATATCATAAATGGATTTGTGAAAAGGATATTCTGATGAAGGTTTGTGTTTGCCCACAATGCTGCCATCATTTTTTACACACATGATGTCTGATGGTTTCAATGATCCCTTATCAACACCCGATGGGGTGATCCAGATATTTTTTTCATCGTCAATTACTGAAATATTTCCACCGCTGGTGGTGGTAAGGCCCATACTGTAAATGCGTGCAATTACCAGTGTGATCTGATCCCGCGGATGCATGATGCTAGTGTCCAGGGTGGTACTCATAGTGATGTATTTAATATCATAATCCCGGTAAATAATGTTCCGGCAGTATTCAAAATTATTGACAGGCAATATGTGTTTGCCTGATGAATATTGGGTGCGGATATGATTTAGGTATTCTTTTTGTGTATGCTCCTGATAAATGATTTTTACAGCTGCCAGAACATTGATGGAATAACAGAAGAGCTATTTTATTTTAACAGTAAGGCAACAGTATTTTATACCCAATCACTAACTTTGCAATTATTCAATTATACAGTTAAACTTCATTAAAAACTAATCTATGAAACAGTACCAGATCATTTTGGCCGTATTGGCATCTGTAAGTTTGTTCTCCTGTGTAAGCACAAAAAAATACAAGGCATCACAGGCAGCTTATGCAGCACTACAAACACGCTATGCTACTGTAGATGGTAACCTTAACGACTGCAATACAAAAACAGGAATACTGGAAAGCGAAAAAGCGGCGTTGAATACCCGTATCAGCGATTTGAATGCACAGGTTGACTACCTGAAAGCAAACAATAACCAGGCGCTGAAACAGTTGCAGGACTTTTCTGTTATTTCTGCGCAGCAGGCAGAAAGCATTAAAAAATCGATGGAAAATATTGGCGCCAAGGATAGTTATATTCAAACCCTGCAACAGCAAATGGCGCATAAAGATTCGCTGAACATGGCGCTGGTGATGAACCTGAAAGGTGCTGTGGGTAATATGGACGACCAGGACATCAATATCAAAGTAGAGAAAGGCGTGGTATACATTGATATCTCTGACAAACTGCTTTTTAAAAGCGGCAGTTTTGATGTAACTGAAAATGCTAAAACTGTATTGGGTAAAGTGGCACAGGTATTAAAAAACCAGCCGGATATTGAATTTATGGTGGAAGGACATACAGACAATGTTGCTTACCGTGGTAATAGTGTGCTGATTGATAACTGGGACCTGAGTGTAAAAAGAGCCACTTCGGTGGTGCGGATTTTGCAAAAACAATATGGCCTTGATCCTGCTAAAATGGCCGCAGCTGGGCGGGGAGAATTTAAACCCGTTACAGATAACAGCAGCGCAGAAGGTAAGGCGTCTAACAGAAGAACACGTATTGTAATACTGCCGCAGCTGGACCAGTTTTTTAAATTGCTGGAGCCCACAAAAAATTAAACCATACAAATGAATAAAAAAATAAAAGCGTGCGAATGTCACGCTTTTATTTTACCCGTATGCCAGGGAATTGGTGTTGGTCAGTTGCCCGGTTTTTGAAATAGCAATACAAATACTACAGTATCTCACCGGTATTTTCTTTTTGCTGGCCAATACGCCGGTCTTTAAAAGGGGGAATAAATGCAGGTGTCGGTCACCATTTATTACCGTTGCTGATTTGTTACTGTTAAATATGTATGCAATTATTGTTTGCAAACAAGATCATCATTACAATATTGCTGCAAGCCGGCTTAAATTATGAAAGGGGTATCAAAAAAAATCCCGCCATTACTGGCAGGACCTTTCATTGTATTTGTAGTAGACTTCTCTGTAATAAATTATGCCACGGCTTTATTTACCAGCGCGGCAGCTTCACTTAATAAAATGGCACTTTGTACTTTAAGGCCGCTTTCGTCGATCAGTTTTTTAGCTACATCGGCATTGGTACCCTGCAAACGCACAATGATGGGAATATTGATGTTGCCAATGCTTTGGTACGCATCAATTACACCCTGTGCCACACGGTCGCAACGAACAATACCGCCAAAGATATTAATGAGGATCGCTTTTACTTTAGGATCTTTTAAAATAATACGGAAACCTGCTTCCACTGTTTGAGCATTGGCAGTACCACCCACATCCAAAAAGTTGGCTGGCTCGCCACCACTTAATTGAATCATATCCATGGTAGCCATGGCCAAACCTGCCCCATTTACCATACAACCCACATTGCCATCTAATTTTACAAAGTTCAGGTTGAATTTACCAGCTTCCACTTCGGTAGGATCTTCTTCACTCAGGTCTCTTAAAGCTGCCACATCAGCATGACGCATTAATGCGTTGTCATCAATGCTCATCTTGCAATCTACAGCAATGATCTTATCGTCGCTGGTTTTAAACAGCGGGTTAATCTCCAGCATGCCGCAATCCAAACCTACATACGCTGCATATAAGTTGGTTACAAATTTTACACAGTTTTTAAATGCTTCGCCGCTTAAGCCCAGGTTAAAGGCAATTTTGCGTGCCTGGAAACCCTGCAGCAATCCGCCGGGATGAATCCATTCTTTAAATATTTTTTCGGGTGTATCGTGAGCCACATCTTCAATGTTCATACCACCTTCGGTACTGTACATGATCACATTCTGGCCTTTGGTACGGTCTAATAAAATACTCAGGTAAAACTCTTTTACCGGGCTGGCACCATCATAATACACATCCTGTGCCACCAGCACTTTATTTACCAGTTTGCCGGCAGGGCCGGTTTGGATGGTTACCAGGGTACCACCTAAAATATTTTGAGCAATCTGTTTTACGTCTTCTGCATTTTTACCAACGGCCACACCGCGTTGCTCTGTACCGGCTATCTTGCCTTTACCACGTCCACCGGCATGAATTTGCGCCTTTACCACAGCGAATTTGCTCCCGTACTGAGTATGTATCTGGCGATACGCTTCTTCTGCTTCTGTGGGGGTGTTGCAGGCAATGCCTTCCTGCACGGGCACATTGAATTTTTTCAATAATTGCTTGGCCTGGTATTCGTGAAGATTCATATTGGTATAAATTTTTGCGAAGATAATATAAATACGTTTACAGTTAACGGGAGAGGGGAAAAGGTGGAAAAGGTTTGCAAAGGTTGGGGCTGCCAACTAACCTCTTAAACCTTTAGAACCTTTGCAAACCTCTTAAACCTTTCCTTAACACATCTTACCTTACCTTTGGCCCTCAAAATTAGCTGTTACATGCTGCAAAAATGGACGGAAGCCGTAGCCTATATTAAAGCGCATTATACGCAAACGCCGGAAGTAGGCATTATTTTAGGGAGTGGTTTGGGTAATTTTACTAAAGAAATTGAAGTGGAGCAGGAGATTGCCTACAGCGATATTCCGCATTTTCCGGTAAGTACCGTAAAAGGGCATGGCGGCAGGCTGGTACTGGGTAAATTGTCGGGCAAAACCATTGTGGCCATGGCCGGGCGATTTCATAGCTACGAAGGATACAGTGCAGATGAAGTGGTGTTCCCGGTTAGGGTAATGAAGTTGCTGGGCATCCGGGCACTGATGATCAGCAATGCGGCTGGCGCCACCAACGATACATTCCGTATTGGCGACCTGATGATGATCACCGACCATATCAGTTTTTTTCAGCCCAACGCACTGATAGGAAAAAATGAAGATAGCCTGGGGCCCCGTTTTCCCGATATGAGTGAGCCATATAAAAAAACATGGATACAAACGGCCCGGAGCATTGCTACCGAAGCGAAACTGCCGTTAAAGGAAGGCGTGTACTGCGGCGTAACAGGGCCTACTTTTGAAACCCGTGCCGAATATAAATTGATCAGGGCTGTGGGTGGCGATGCCGTAGGCATGAGTACTGTACAGGAAGTTACAGTAGCTGCACATATGGGGATACCGGTTTTTGCGGTAAGCGTAATTACCGACCTGGCTGTTTGGGAAGGGGTTAGTAATATTACACATGAAGAAGTACTGTTGGCTGCAAAAGCAGCCGAGCCAAAACTGGCATATTTATTTAAATCACTGATAGCAGAAATATAAGTAAAGGCAGCACAGTCGAAATGCTGTATAGGGTTCAAACAATACATTAATGAAAAAAATTATTTCGGTACTGGTTATTTTATTGATGGCGCAGCTGCTAAAGGCGCAGGAACCCATAATGAAACGCATTCCAAAACTGGGCGGCACTAGTAATACCTCAACCGGCAGTAAATCGGATACCAGCAAATCGGCCCGCGACAATACCCTGGGTTTTGAACACCGCGATGATAAAAAAGATTCTGTTAACATCACCTACCGCATCATCGACTCGGTGCGTAATATGCGGCTCGATTCTGTTATCAACGATTTTGATAAATACTTTTCCATCCCTTCCAAATACCAGTTCCTGGGCAACAACGGTGCTGCCGCATACAATATCATTTATACGCCCAACCTTAAACCAGGCTGGGATGCCGGCTTTCATGCGTTTGATGTATACCGGTTTAAATTAGAAGATACCCGCTTTTATAAAACCACCAAACCATTAACGCAAATGGGGTATATGCTGGCATCGGGAAAAGAACAGATGATTAAAGCACTGCACACGCAAAATCCCCGGCCCAACTGGAATTTTGGATTTGATTACCGCCTGATTACTGCCCCCGGTTACTTTGTTACACAAAATACCAACCATAAGAATTACCGTTTGTTCAGTACCTACCAGGGCCTGCGCAAAAGATACGCCATGAGCCTGGTGCTGGTGGGTAATACCATCAAAAATTCAGAAAATGGGGGGATGGTATCAGACAGTTTATTGTCCAATCCAAATAACAAAAAGCGATTCAGCATTCCTGTTATGTTGGGTAATGCGGCCAATTATGCCAGCAATCCTTTCAATACCACTATCAATACCGGCAATGTAAACAAAGACCTTACTTTCTTTCTGCGCCAATCTTATGATATTGGTAAAAAAGACTCGGTGGCTGTTAACGACAGTACAACAGAATATTTATTTTATCCCAAGCTGAGGGCACAGCATACGTTTACATACAGTACGTACAATTATTTATATAAAGACAGCAAGGCAGATTCGCTCGTGTACCAGCATTGGTACGATACCACCCTGGTGCAGAAGACCGCCAATTTTACCGTTCAGGAAAAATGGTCGGTAATAAGCAATGATTTTTCGTTGCTGCAATTTCCCGACACAAAAAATGCCGCAGAGTTTTTGCTGGCTGGTGCCCGGCTGGAGAATATCAAAGGCGAATTTTTCAGAGACAGCAGCAAGCAAACAAAAAATTATTACAATATTGTTTTGCATGGCGAGTACCGCAATAAAACCCGCAATAAATTATGGGATATCCTGGCCAAAGGTGAGTTTTACCTGAACGGATTGAACAGCGGCGATTACAGTGCCTATGCCACCATTGGCCGTTACCTGAATAAAAAACTGGGCGATGTACGGCTGTTTTTTACCAATGTAAACCGCACACCTTCTTTCATCTACAACAGTGCAGCTACTTTTAATTTTGGTAACAGCAGCATCACAAAAAAAGAAAACATCATTTCATTTGGTGCTGAGGCCAGCAACCCATTCATTAGCCTCGGTTTTAGAAATCATCTCATTACCAACCTGGCTTATTTTTCTGATTATTATCACACAGGGCAATACAGCAAGGTCATTAACCTGCTGCAGTTATTTGCATCCAAAAAAATAAAACTGTCAAAAAAATGGAATTGGTACACCGATGTAGTGGTGCAGCAAACCGATGGCAGTGCACCGGTAAAAGTGCCGTTGGTATTTACCCGTAACCGTTTTGCTTACGAAGGGGTGTTTTATAAAAATCTGAACCTGAGTACGGGGCTTGACATCAGGTATTACACTCCATATGAAGCTTATAACTATTCGCCGGTAATGGGGCAGTTTATGCCACAGGATACTTTTAAGCTGAAGAACCGCCCGGATATTGCCGCTTTTGTACACTTCAGGATCAAATCATTTACGGCTTTTATAAGGGGCGAGAATTTGAATACCGCCAGCTTTTTAAATGGCTTTGGGTTTATCAATAACAACTTTGCAGCACCACATTATGTTACGCCCGGCTTCCTCATCAGGTTTGGCATACAGTGGAATTTTGTTAATTAAAGCAAGGGGCAAAAGGTTGAAAACCTGCAGCAGTGTAAGAGAAAATGTTTCAGAAATTCAGACTTCGTTGCAGAGAATGATCAAGTGTAGCTACAAAAGCTATCCATCCATATAGTCCCCAATATTGTCATTTTTCTGTATGAATTCCGTCAGTTTCCCGTTTTTTAACAGTGTTTGCATACTGTTGTGCAAAAATGAGGTTACTTTTACATTGTGAAAAAAGTATTCCTTGCCATAACAACAGTTATTTATATGGCTTTGTCTTGCGGCATTGCCATGGAAATACACTACTGCATGGGAAGCCAGGCCGGGGTGGAATTTTATGGCAGTGAAAAAGACCGGTGCGGCAAGTGCGGGATGAAGGAAAAGAAAGGATGCTGCCACGATGAGTATAAGTTTTACAAGTTAGAAGATGCTTATAAAAATGTAACCAACAATATCAGTTTTACCACACCTGAAACTGATGTGGTAACCAATATTCCTTTATTTACCTGGCAGATCAGTGCTGAAAATGCGATCGCCGTAATACATAACAACGCTCCACCTCCCAACTATACGGGCCCTTCTGCCTGTATCATGAACTGCGTTTTCCGCATTTAAAAATGATGCCCGTTTTGTTCATCAGTAGTGCCGCATTACTGGTGCATTTTGCTATACGCAAATGTGCTGATCAATTTATAATTTAAAAATTTACAATAATGAAAACACTTTCAATAATTGCAGCATTGTGTTGCAGTATCTTCATCAGCAATGTAACAGTTGCTCAAAAAAACAATGTAAAAAAAGATACCACAAGGATTACTTCAAAATACAGTTGCCCCATGGATCCTGAAGTTACCGGTAATCAACCCGGCAAATGTTCCAAATGCGGCATGAACCTGGTGAAATCTAAAAAAGAGCACATGAAGATGGCAGTACAATATCACTGCCCCATGCATCCCGACGTAAACAGCGGTAAACCTGGTAAATGTTCCAAATGCGGAATGGACCTGGTGAAATCTAAAAAAGAAGCTATGAAAATGGAGGACGGTAAAATGTATTGTTGTTCCATGCATCCAGATGTAAAAAGCGATCAACCTGGCACCTGTTCTAAATGCGGCATGAATTTAACCTTGTCAAAAAAGGAGCAAATGAAAACACAAAGCATGTACAAATGTCCCATGCATCCCGATGTTACCAGCGATAAGTCAGGCAAATGTTCTAAATGCGGAATGGCTCTTAAAAAAAGTTGAGGTTATTATCCGGTTCAATAAAATAGTTGTGTGGATCCGGGTTTGCAAACCAGGATCCACATTGTTTCAATTGAATGCCTGGTACAATCTAATCGCTTAGTATAATGAAAAATTTTCTCCATAAAACGATACAGGTTTTACAGCGTGCGTTTACATTTCTATTTATAAGAAAGAAAGATTGCTGTAAATAAACAGCTGAACTAATGAACTGTTGAATTCAAAAAATAATTGTATGAAATCATTGATATACGCATTGTTGTTATGCCTGTTCTTTTTGGGTATAAAAGTAAATGCCCAAAATAAAACTGTGGTGCATGCCGATACCACCGTTACATTCAAAGTATATGGGGCATGTGAACAGTGTAAAGATCGAATAGAAGGGGCCGTAAAAGGTCGCGGTGTTAGAACTGCAGTATGGGATGTGGATACCAAAGAATTTTCGGTGGTATTTGATCCGGTAAAAATTTCTTTGGAAAAGATTGAAAATAAAATTGTGGCTGCAGGTCACGACCTGGAAAATAAAAAAGCAAAACAGGGTATATACAACGCATTGCCGGCCTGCTGCCATTACAGGGAAATAGAAACCATGATGATGGACCATTTGAAAGACAGTGCTGTTGTAAAAAATGAACCGGCTGCTACTTTACTTGATTCGGCTGCAATTCCTGCAAAAGAAACAGCAGCTAGTCAACCTGCTCATGTTGTTAAAGGAGTGGTGCTGGAAGAAGACAATAAAGGTAATTTTAAACCACTGTCCAATGCCACTGTACTATGGCTGGGTACGCAACAAGGGATGGTCACCGATAGCACGGGGCTGTTTGCAATACCTCATAACGGCATCAACAGCCGGCTGGTGGTAAGTTATACCGGTTACAAAGCCGATACCATTTCGGTAACGGATATGAGCGAATTGAAAATAGTACTGGCATCACAAAAACAATTGCGTGAGGTTACGGTTACTTCAAAAATGCGTTCTACCTATTTGAATAATTTCAGTCCTGTTCGTACACAAACCATGACTGGTGCCGAATTGTTAAAAGCCGCCTGTTGCAACCTGAGCGAAAGTTTTGAAACCAATCCCTCGGTGGATGTATCGTATAATGATGCGGTAACGGGATCCAAACAAATTCAATTGCTGGGGTTGAGCGGTAACTACACACAACTTACTGTAGAGAATTTACCGGGACCAAGAGGTATTGCCACACCACTGGGACTGAATTCCATTGCCGGGCCATGGATAGAATCGATACAGTTAACAAAAGGGATGGGCTCTGTTGCCAACGGATATGAAAGCATTGCCGGCCAGATCAACGTGGAATTAAAAAAGCCCGAGAACAGCGAAGCATTATTGGCCAATCTGTATGTAAACGACTTTGGTAAAACGGATGTGAACCTGAACCTGTCAGCTAAACTCAGTAAAAAATGGGCTGCCGGATTATTGCTGCACGAAGACTTTTTGAATAATACAACCATTGATTTTAATAAAGATGGTTTTCGCGACCAGCCCACAGGCAATACCCTGAGTTTGGTAAACCGCTACAAATTTGATAACAGTAAAGGAGTGCTGGCGCAATTTGGTATTAAAGTGCTGAATGATAAAAGAACGGGCGGCGATGTGGCTTTTGATCCCGGTACTGATAAGTATACCCGCAATCATTATGGCCTGGGTATTACTACCAAGCGGTACGAAGGATTTGCAAAGATCGGTTATGTGTTTCCCGAAAAAAAGTACAAGAGCATTGGGTTACAGCTGGCAGCCATTGATCATACACAGGATGCTTATTTTGGAATGACCACTTACAACGCAACGCAGCAAACATTCTACAGTAATTTAATTTACCAGTCTGTCATCACCACCACAGCGCACAAATTCAGGGCAGGGCTCAGTTTTGTATACGACAAATACAATGAAGATTTTAATAACCTGAATTTTAAAAGAACAGAGATGGTACCCGGAGTTTTTAGTGAATACACGTTTACACCCAACGAAAAATTAAGTGCGGTAGCAGGTGTAAGAGCCGATCATAACAACCTGTTTGGTTTTTTTGTAACACCCCGTATTAACCTTCGCTACGAGCCTGTTACTGGAACCACCATTCGTGCCAGTGCAGGACGGGGGCAACGAACCGCTAATATTTTTGCAGAAAATACCAGTGTGTTTGTAAGTGCAAGACAGGTAGATATTATTGGGGCAGCAGCCGGTAAGGCATATGGATTACAGGCAGAAGTGGCCTGGAATAAAGGCATCAGTATCGATCAAAAATTTAAACTGTTCAGTAATGATGCTTTGTTCAGCGTTGATTTTTTCAGAAACGATTTTGCACGGCAGGTAGTGGTGGATGTGGAAAATGCAAGGATGGTAAAATTCTATAACCTGGTAGGAAAATCTTATTCCAGCAGCTTCCAGGCCGAGTTGAGTATAGAGCCGGTTAAGAAGTTTGATGTACGGGTTGCATATCGTTTCTTTGATGTAAAAACTACCTACAGCGGCCAATTGCTAGATCGTCCGTTAATAGCCAAACACCGTGCTTTTGCAAATTTGGCCTACGCGGTAAGCGGTTTTAAGTTTGACTATACCTTTACATATAATGGTAAAAAAAGATTACCCAATACCCTGTACAATCCCCCGCCTTACCAGCTGGATACTTATTCACCGGATTTTATACTGATGAATGCACAGGTAACAAAAACCATCGGTAAAAAAATACCCGTAGATATTTATATTGGTGCAGAAAACCTGCTGAATTATTATCAGCACAATGTGATCCTCGCGGCTGCCGAGCCCTTTGGGCAATACTTTGATGCATCCGTGGTTTGGGGGCCGGTTACCGGCAGGATGCTGTACGCAGGCCTGCGCCTGAAAATAAAGTGACCCGGTTTTAACTTTTTAATGCAGGCGTTTTATAAATTTTATAGTAGTATTGTTCAACAAAAAATAGAAAGTATACATGAAAAAAATATTTATTACACTGATCATCACTTGTTATGTGCTGCTGTCTCAGGCACAGGTGCAGGTGGGCGACGGGGCACCCGAGATTGCCTTACCCAATGTAAAAGACAGTATTGTTACATTGTCTTCTTTTAGGGGCAAAGTGGTATTGCTTGATTTTTGGGCCAGCTGGTGCGGCCCCTGCAGGGCAGCCAATCCCTCGGTAGTGCGGTTATACAATAAATTAAAAGAGAAAGGGTTTGAAGTTTTTGGAGTATCTATCGACAGTAAAAAAGCAAACTGGGTTAAAGCCATCAAACAGGATAAAATCAAATACACGCAGGTAAATGACAAAGAGGGATGGTACAGTAAAGTGGCTGCACAGTTTGGCGTAGCAGCTATACCCACCAGTTTTTTACTGGATAAAACCGGAAAGATAGTAGCAATAGATGCAGAGGGAAAAGAGCTGCAGCAAAAGGTGCTGGAATTATTGGCTCAGTAAATAGTACTGCGAATCGTTTTAAACCTGAAAGAAGCGCCGATGGCAAAATAATTGTCCGGCGCTTTTTTATTAATACCCAGGCCGGCAGAAATATCTACTTTAAAATGCTCATTGATATTGTATGCCACGCCAGCATCAAAACTATTTTCGGGTGTTTCGTTCTGCCACACAAACCCAAATACTTCTGCATATGCATACCATCTGTTGCCGATATTGAAACCCGGAGCCAGTGTGTAAATGCTAGCGGGTGGATAACCAAAGCGGTCCCAGCGCATACCAAGGTTGTAACTCAATGATACTATATTACCCAGTGAATGCTGCATGGTAAACCGGAAATTAAAACCATCCTTATTGTCCCGGTACAGTGTTCGCCATCTTCCAAAGTCGTAATGAGCTATCAGGGAGGTTTTTGGCCGCCATCCTTTTTCATCAAAAAAGTGAATTTTACCTCCTAATTGTAGGCTGGAGATGCCGGTATACCTATGCCAGCCTGTACTTGTTTTTTCTTTTGCTGTAGCCCATTCTGTTATCAACCGGAGTTCTGTATTAGCAGCCAGCCCATACTTGGCCAGTAACGCAGGATGATGAAAGTGAAAATCTTTCGGCATAGTAACGGTGTTACGGTCAGATTGCTGCAAAAATCCCATTTCCAGTTGCACCCATTTTTGGGGAACAGTAAAAGCACTTTCTGTTTGGTCGGGCCTGTCTGTTTCAATGGGCGCCATTTGGGCAATTGCCCGGTTGGTAGAGATACATATTAGTGTGGATAGTAAAAATAGTTTCATTGATGTAAAAAAATAATTTAGACTTGTCTAAAAATATAGACAAATATAAACATTTTCTTTACTTGCAATACTATTGGGGAAAATATGCGGTAATTATTTGGCAGCGGCTGTGCCAATCACCAGGTGCTCCAGGTTGTGTTCATCAAAATAGGTTTTGCATACTGCACCGGCTTTTTTTAAGAGCTGTTGCAATGTTGGTTGCTTGTTTCCGGAAATTTGATATGCTTTAGCATAGGCTGCCGCCTCTGTGATAGAAGTGGTTTGCTGCAGGGCTTCTTTAATGGCAATGATACCCAGGCCGCTGTCTTTTAATTTACCCAGTTCGGCAATCATCCAGCTTAATGCATAAAAATATTTTTTATTCAGCAATAAAAAGTACTGGTTATTCCCCGCATCGGGCATGCGGTTGAAGGGCGAACTAATGATGGCGGTGGTTTGGTATTTAGAAAGCAGTTTTGAATTGGTTTTGGCATTGCTTAACTGGATGCAGCCTCTCATTGCCTGCGGGTAAATACTCAGCCACCGCAGCTTTCTGCGCAGCTCATGAACATCGGCCTCTACATTGTTGAACTGAAATTTTTCTGCACGGGTAAATTCCACTATTTCATAAATGGCCTTACCATAAAAATCATTCAGCTCCTTTACTTCTTTCTCTTCTTTCAACCAGTCTGCTTTCTGTAATTTCTGCCGTATCTTTTGTATTCTTTTAGCATCGGCTCCCAGCCATCCTTTTTCGGTAAGTATTTCATTCAGGCTCTGTATCTTTTCACGTGTTTGAGCCTGTAAGTAGCTTACCACTGTTTTAGGTATATTTTTATTGGTGCTGAATTGTTTTGCAAAAGCATCGTAATAATCTATGGCACCTGTAATGTCTTCCAGCACTTTAAACTGTGCTTTTATTTTTTCAAATTTCTTTTTGTTATGGATGCCGCTGTATAATTTGGCCAACCCTTCCAGCATGAACAGGGGAGTGCGCACATTATTCTGGTATAACCACAAACCCGGATTTTTTTGTTTGGCTGCCCTGGTCAGTAATAACTGTAACTGGTTCAGAAAAAAATCAAATCTTGCGGGGCCTTGTTTCATGGTTGTATTTTTACTTGAAAATTATTTGTTGAGTATTCAATATTGAGTTTTTTTGTGAAGGCGGTCTGAATATTCAATACCTAATATTCAATGCTCAATATTCAAGGCTGCTATTGCTCAAAAAATGCAACGCTTCCGCCCACCCATTCCTTATCTTTATTATAGCGGGTACCAATCATTTTACCCTTACTCAGTCTGGATAAATTGTGTACCGCTTTGGGCCTCGCCCAGCCGTCTTTCCAAAAATAAAATAACCTGATCTCTGCCTTTGCCGGTACATCAGGCGTTTCAATTACATCGGCGTATTGTACTTTGCGCTGTAATATCCAGTTTTCAGGATCTTTTACCCCGTCAATGTCATCCTTCGTAACATCTATTACTACTCCCATGCCTGCAAAGGAGAACAATGGTTTTAATACATAATTTTCCAGGTCGGCGGGTACCTGTTTTAATTCATTCAGGAAATAAGTGTTGGGTACATTGGCATTGTGTATAAAGGGCAGCGTGAATTTGCTGATGCGGTAAAACCAATTGGGGTGTGGCACCCATTCCACATCAAAATCTTTGGTGAGGTCAATAACATTTTCCAGTCCTTCCTGTTTTTGAAGGTCATCAAATATCAGCCTGTTGTAAATTCTTTTTATCAATGTTTTTGTGCCATTGTTATCGTAGTATAATTTATTGCCTTCTGCAATCAGTTTGGTTAAACAAACAGTTTTGATCCCCAGTAATTTTTCTGTACAGTAAAAATCAATCCTTGTTTTCTGCTGATCTGGAAAAATTTCCAGCAGTATTACATGGGCCGGATCCATATCTCCCACAATAATTTCTTTAAACAGTTCCAGGTAAGTAGATTCGTTATAGCCATTCAGGTAGGCAGAAAAATTTGCCGGCACCCGGGCATATGCAGCAGTAATGGCAGAATGAAAGGCCTGGAAGGCGAAGAGTGTGGGAAAGCCCTGCATTTCTATCAGCTGTGGTTCCAGTTGGCCTGCATCATTTTGGCAGATGCCAAAATCAAATGCTATGAAATGCGAATGGCCGTTTTGATGCGGCACTTTTACTTCACCGGGGATACCCCTTTCGGTGAGGGGTATAAATTTTTCATCCACAATTACATCAATAATGTCTTCGCAGGCATCCAGCATTTTGGTGGTAAAATCTTTGGGTACAAAGATGGGCGTTTCAGCATTCCTGAAATCAAGGGCACCCGGGTGCAGGGCCTCAATTTCCTGTATGTATGCTTCGTATTTTTCTTTGCTGAAATTGCTGTTGAATTGCTGCCTTAATGCTTTTATCATTAGTACATAATTTGAAAATGATCAGGTACACTAAAAATAAAGAATATAATTCAATCGGCAGTGGCAGAATTTTAATGCGCCATATGGTTTACACTTCCACTGGCTGCAAACTTTCTGCGGCCAGCGTTAAAAAATTGGGCAGGATATGTTTATAGGTCCACATGATTTTATCCGGATCATTCAGATGCTCTATCATGGATTCCCATTTTTCTTTTCCGTAGTTGTCAATCACGGTTTTTTTCTTATCCTCCGTTTGCAGGTGCATGCTCATACCAATGGCATCTGCTTCAGGATGGAACTGGGTGCCAATCATGTGTTCGTTAAAACGCAACGCCATGATGGCTCTTTCCAATGGAACGTGCGGTCGTTCTTTTTCGATGGCCAAAATAGTGCCGCCCATTTGTTGCAGGCGGTTATGGTCGGGCGTTATTACCTGAAAATCCCTGCTGTCTACTGCATAAAAGGGATTTCTTAAACCTGTGAATACGTTTTCGTCTGTTGCTGCAGGTAATAAATGAACGGGAAAAACGCCAAAGGCGGTGCTTTTTCTGGCACACACGGTAGCCACTTTAAAATGCCTGCAGGCCAGTTGGTAAGAATGACAAATAAAGAATACTTTTTTCTTTTGCACATGGGCGTCATTGCTGTTCCAGTGCAATACATTTTCCAGCCAGTCAAAATATACGGTTTCCCAGGCACTGCCTTCACTTTCTAAAGGACTTCCCGGGCCGCCGCTGGAAATATACATGTCGTAAGTAAGATTGGGAGCTTGTTGCTGCAGGCGTACTTCAAATTCATCCCATTCCAGGTCGATATTATTAAACTCGCCAAACTGGTTCAGTATTTCGCGTATACACCGCATGCCCTGGTTGGGCCTGCCTTCATTTAGATCCAATATCGCTATACGCAATACTTTTTTTTCGCTCCAATTCATTAAGCAAACATAGCATTTTTTTAAAAAATGGACGGTGACCAAAGCCAGCCAATTTATTACCACCTGTGGATAGTTTTATCTGAAAAATAACAGCAACGGGCCCGGCATTACAAAAAAACTCCGAAACAACTGCTTCGGAGTGGGGTATATTCTGTGGCTTCTTTTAATGTGTTTGCGTACAGCTGTACGTGATTGCTGCAACATGTTCGGGTGTTGCTACAAATGCAAGCGTTAAAAACAACTGTTGCTGCATATTGAGTAAGTGCCGGCTGAGCGTATAATTGGGTGGTATGGGCGTTTCATTTTTCCGCCCTTTGCCAATACTCGCTTCACCACTGCACCGGAAGGGCAGGCTGTCTTTCTGCGACTGGTGAATGAAAATACCAGGCCTTCTTACAGGTGGCCTTGGCTTCACATCGCCTGCTGAAAGTCCGTTGATGGCCCTGACCCCGGCAGTGTCTTTTTCACCGGACTTTTATCTTTTTAAAAGGAGAAGGTTTCGTACAGTACTTTTTTACTTTTTGTTTCATCAATGCCGCACATGTTTACAAAACGGAAAAAATAAAATGGATAGTAAAATATGCTTCATTATAAAACCTGTGCTTAACATTACCTGCCAGATCATTTTAATCCACTTCTATTTCATCTGCAAATAACCATGCCGGGTTACCAGCACCGGGATTGCCGGAAGGGATAGTGCCATAATTTTTTGCTATTACGCGGATATAACGGCAGCTTTGGGTGCCTGCAATTTCAATCTTATCAACCCCTTTTCCCTGCGGCACTTCTACCATGCTCAAAATGGTTTTACCCAGCATGGGTTTTTCATCTGTGCTCAGCGCATTTAAATATTGTACTTCTACTTTTGACGGGGCATAGATCCAGCTGCCGGGCTGTTCTAAAACATGCAGGGTAATTTTTTTGATGTCGGTAATTTTACCCAGGTCGATCGTGGCATCCAGGTCTGTTCCATTAAACCCTAAAAATTCATTGGAACGGGAAAGGCCTTTTTCATTTTGTACACCGTTCACTAAGGTAAATGCGCCATCACCGGGATATGATTTGGAAGGAGGATTTACCAGGGTGATTTTTTTGCCGGTGGCTTTGGTGAAAAGAAATTTTTGTTTCAACACATTTCCAGAGATGGTAAGATTTTTAGATTGGATCCAGGCGGCACATTCACTACCCGATAAAACAGGTTTCACCGGGCCTTTGTATTCATTTGTTCTGCTGCCCTCTGTACCGGTTAAGTATACAATTTTGTCATCAGGATTCTTACTTTCAATTTTCCATAGTACTCCGCCATTATCTTCAGCAGGTATCACGGTTGCATTCAGATCGTAATAAGCCTTACTGTAATTTATTTTCTCCTGCTCCAGTCTTTTAAACAGCGAAGGCAATCTTCTTTCAAAATCTTTCCAGTCTCTTTTGGCTTTAGGGCTCCACAATACTTCACTTAATGCCATCATTCTTGGGAAGATCATGTATTCCACTTTGCCTGGGTAGCCAATATATTCTGTCCATACATTGCCCTGTGCACCCAAAATATGTTTGGCCTGTTCTGCATTCAATACATCCGGGATGGGTTCGTAACTATATACTTTTTCCAATGGCAAATAACCGCCAATGGTAACACTGTCTTCGTTCTTAGACTGGCTGTGATCTAAATAGCAGTGGCTGCCGGGAGTCATGATCACATCATGATTTTGTTTGGCTGCTTCAATGCCGCCTTCTTCGCCACGCCAGCTCATTACGGTGGCGTTGGGTGCAAGTCCGCCTTCTAAAATCTCATCCCAGCCAATGATTTTTTTGCCTTTACTGTTGATGTATTTTTCTATGCGCTGAATAAAATAACTCTGCAGGCCGTGCTCGTCTTTTAAATTATTGTCTTTAATCAGTTGCTGGCAAAATGGCGAGCGTTTCCATGACTCTTTTGGGCATTCATCGCCGCCAATATGAACGTACTTAGAAGGAAATAATGGCATCACTTCATTCATTACATCCTGTAAAAAACTGAACGTGTATTCTGTTGGTGCAAATACATCTTCAAAAACACCCCAGGTTTGCTGTACCAGTTTGCCTTCTTTGGTGCCGGCCCAGGGCGTGTTGCCCACATTGGTGCTTTCACCGGGGAAACAGCTGAGCTGTGGATAAGCAGCAATAGCCGCAGAAGCGTGGCCCGGCATTTCTATTTCCGGAATCACTTCAATAAAACGGTCGGCTGCATATTGTACAATTGCTTTTATTTGTTCCTGCGTGTAAAAGCCGCCATAGCGCATACCGTCATTTCCCTTGCCGGGATAGCGGCCAATGATGGTGCCGTTCCTGTATCCGCCAACAGCAGTAAGTTGCGGGTATTTTTTTATTTCAATACGCCAGCCCTGGTCGTCGGTTAAATGAAAATGAAAAGTGTTGTATTTACAGGCGGCTAAATAATCAATGTACTTTTTAATAAAATCAACAGGCATGAAGTGACGGGCCACATCCAGGTGCATGCCGCGGTATGCAAACCGGGGGGCATCATTTATCTCTACCGCCGGTACGGCATATACAGGATGAAAACTTTTCTGCTGTTCAACCGGCAGTAATTGCAGCAGTGTTTGCACGCCATAAAAAGTACCTGAAGCAGTTTGTCCATTAACAGTAATATTTTTTGCCGACGCGGTTAAATTGTAGGCACCTTCTTTACCAGGCACCAGTGTTTGCAGGGTGGTCAGCTGAATGAAATTGGCACTTGCCGTTTTTACTTTTTTTAAACTAAAGCCAAATTTCTTTTTCAGGCTGCTGTTTAAAAAGTTAGCCGCTCTGTCATCCACGCCATTTTTTATTACCAGCACAGTAGAGCTGGTAAGCGAAAATTTGCCTGCATTTACTTTTACATTAGCAGGAGCGGGCACAATATTTAAATTGTTTTGTGCGGTTGCAGATAAACCGCAGGCAATAATAAACAGCATTACGATCTTTTTCATACATACATTTTAAATGGTAAGATATTACGGCATTAATTCAATACCGGCAATATGAATTTAGTTGGGTTGTTTATATCGTGGTAAATTTTTATAACTGATTTTTGAAAATCACTGTCATCACAATGATAAATATCTGTAAACTTTTGTGGATTGCGGTCGGCTACAGGAAACCAGCTGCTCTGTATCTGTATCATCAGCTGATGCCCCTTTTTAAAAGTGTGCGCCACATCGGGTAATGTATATTTTACTTCTGTGATATTACCTGGAACGAAAGGTTCCGGTTGTGAAAAGCTATTGCGGAATTTCCCCCGCATTATTTCACCACGCACCAGCATCTGGTAACCGCCCATAGGATATTCTTTTCCATTTCCTTTTCCAAATTCAGCTTCTGTGTATTTAAAATCATCCGGAAAAACATCTATCAGCTTTACAACAAAATCGGCATCTGTGGTAGAAATGCTTACCATCAGGTCGGCAACCAGCGGGCCTGCCAGTGTAAGATCATTTTCTAAAACTCCTGTTGAAAAAGTTAATACATCCGGTCTGCGGCTTGCAAAACGCTGGTCATCGGTCATGTATTCCCTGGTCCTGTCCAGGTGTATATCTTCTGTGTAAGGCACCGGGTGTGCCGGATCACTGGTGTATTCGCTGAAAGCTGCAGGGCGTTTCACTTTGTCTTCGGGGTTAAATTTTCCTGCTTCATTTTCAAATGTTAAACTACCATCCCATTTGATGTATAAATTTTTATTTGCGGCATTTTCCGGGGGCCATTGCTGAAAGGTTTTCCATTCATTTTCGCCACTGAAAAAAATATTCGCTTCTGCAATATCCCTTACGGTGCCTTTTAGTTGTAAATAAAAATTAAAGAAGGGGATTTCAATATTGCGCTGGTAGTATTCGCTTGTTCTGCTGCCAAAACGTATATTACCCAAATAATCTCCATTGCTTCTGCCGCCCCAGCCACCATGAAACCAGGGGCCCATAACCAAACGGTTATCGGTGTTCTTGCTTTTTTCTTCAATGGCTTTGTATAAATTCCATGCGCCAAAACAATCTTCGGCATCAAACAGGCCGCCCACCACCAGCATGGCTGGTTTAATATTGGGTACAAAATTTCTTGGATTGCGTGATTGCCACCATTCATCGTAGTTAGGATGGTTCATCAGGTCATTCCAGAATGCAATACTATCACCCATTAGTTTGCTGAAATTTTTTAACGCACCGGTTTTTAAAAAAAAGTCGTAATTATCCTGCGAGGGAATAGGAAAGCCGGGAGTGCCCACTGTTGTGGGTTTGGGGCGGGGCTTGCCGAAGCCGCTGTAAAAATTAAACCCATCCATCAGCATCAGGGCGCCATTGTGATGAAAATCGTCGCCAATGAACCAATCGGTTACGGGTGCCTGCGGACTTACGGCTTTCAGTGCCGGGTGACCGCTCAATGCTGCCATGGTGCTGTAGAAGCCGGGGTAGGAGATGCCGAACACTCCCACTCTTTTATTATTGCCCGGTATATGATTGATCATCCAGTCTATGGCATCGTAGGTATCACTGGCTTCGTCAAAATCAGTGCCTTTTTTATTGGGATTAAAGGGGCGCACATCCACATAATCACCTTCACTCATCCACCTGCCCCGTACATCCTGTATGGCAATAATGTATCCTTCCTTTAAATAATTGATCCAGTAACTTTCATACAGGCGTGGATTGAATTTGTTTTCACCATAGGGCGAACAGGTGTAGGGGGTGCGGTTAAATAATATAGGGTGTTTTACAGATGAGTCTTTTGGAATGTAAAAGGCAGTGAATAATTTTATGCCATCACGCATGGGCAACATCTTTTCTATTTTGTAATAGTTGTTGCGAACCCACAACGAATCTGCATTTTGGGCAAACCCATTGATTATGGCCGTACAGCTAAGCAGGAAGGCAAAAAAATATTTTTTCATTTTGTACTGGTTTGAGTGTTAAATTTAACGAATCTAAATTGTTTATCATGGCAAATAGTGAGGAACTCATCAATAAATTTTATACGTCATTCAGTAAGCTGGATGCAGCCGGTATGAACAGCTGCTACAGCGATGATATTGTTTTTTTTGACCCTGTGTTTGGTTTGTTAAAAGGCGATGAAGCAAGATGCATGTGGGAAATGCTGTGTAAAAATGCGAAAGATTTTTCAGTAACCTATGGTAATATCATACAACTGGATGATGAGTACAGTACCTGCGACTGGGTAGCTACGTATACCTTTAGTAAAACCGGTAAAAAAGTAGTGAATAAGGTAAGAGCCAATATGAAATTTGCCGATGGTAAGATCATCGAGCACAGCGATGCATTTAGTGTACACCGCTGGGCAGCCCAGGCACTGGGATTTAGCGGGTGGCTGCTGGGCTGGAATAAATTTTTCCAGAACAAGATAAAGAATTCGGCAAAACGAAGTTTGCTGCACTATATGCAATCAAAATAACAGTATACCATAAACAGCCGCTCATTTGCATTTTGTAAAATTTTGTTCTATTTTGGTTACGCTGAATTATTAACCAAAATATATTATTATGAGTTACTTATTTGAACACCTGAACTGGATTGCAATACTGGTTGGTACACTGGCTTATTTTGCCCTGGGAGCTTTATGGTATTCGCCTCTGCTGTTTGTAAAAAAATGGATCGCTTATTTGAAATTGGATGTGAACGATCCCGAAGCCAAAAAAGGCGTGGGGCTGTTGTTTGGCGGCTCTTTTATTTTGCAGTGTTTACAGTGTATGGCAATTGCCATACTTGCAGAAAGGCTGGGGATACGGGGAGACGGCTGGATGAGTGGCTTAAAACTGGGTGCTGTTACTGGTGCCTGTTTTTGTGCCGCTGCCATTAGTGTAAATTACCTGTACGAAAAAAAACCTTTTGGCCTTTTTTTGATCAATGGCGGCTATGCGCTGGCAGGAAATATTATTGCCGCTATCATCATCTGCAGCTGGAAATAAATTAATAAAATAAAATGGCAGCTGTTTGGCTGCCATTTTTATTGATGCGGTAAAAAGATTAATCTATTTTGGTGATCTTTACAATATTAGTGGGTAAATGCAGGTCGATGGGGGTGCTGCCGGTATTTACCACAATATCACCTGAACTGAGGAAACCTCTTTGTTTCAAAATTTCTATCTGGTCAAAAATGATGTCATCCAAACTTTCTTCTTCAGTATAATAAATGGCCCTTACGCCCCAGCTTAAGCTTAACTGGTTGATCAAACTTCTTTCTTTACTAAAAATGTATAAAGGCGATTTAGGCCGGTAGCTGCTGAGCATAAAACCGGTGTACCCACTTTGCGTCATGCCTATCAATGCATTGGCATGTGTATCCTGTGCCAGTTTACAGGCGGTATAGCAAATGGCATCACTTAAAAAAGAAGGAGAGTGGGGCTGGGGTTTCAAAATATCATCGCGGTCGTAATCATACACCGATTTTTCCACTTCCTGGATGATCTTACTCATCATCTCCACTACCAGGGTGGGATATTCGCCCATGGCTGTTTCGCCGCTCAGCATTACGGCATCTGCACCTTCCAGCACGGCGTTGGCCACATCTGTTACCTCGCTCCGGTTGGGTTTGGTTCGTTCCATCATGCTTTCCATCATTTGCGTAGCCACAATTACGGGCTTGGCACGGTGCATGCATTTTCGGATGATCTCTTTTTGTATGATGGGCACCTGTTCTACGGGTACTTCCACACCCAGATCGCCACGGGCTACCATGATACCATCACTTTCTACAATGATGTCCCTGATATTTTTTAATGCCTCGGGCATCTCTATTTTGGCAATTACTTTTATTTTACTTTCCTTTCGTTTAATGATCTTTTTAAGTTCAATAATATCTACCGCTTTACGTACAAAAGACAATGCCACCCAGTCTAAATTATTATCAATAATAAAATCCAGGTCGGCCAGGTCTTTTTCTGTTAGTGAAGGCATGGTCAAAGCAGAGTCGGGCAGGTTTACCCCTTTTTTTGGTCTTAATGTGCCTCCCAGGGTAACTGATATTTTTACTTCTTTATCGTTCAGTATCTCTTTTACTTTTACTTCCATTTTACCATCATCCAAAAAAATACGTTCACCAACTTTAACATCTTTGGCCAGGTTGGGATACGATACGTAGATCTTATCTATGGTGCCCACCATTTTTTCGGTGGTAAAAATAAATTCGCTGCCATCAACCAGTTCCAGCTGCCCGTTTTCAAGTTCGCCCACCCTTAGTTTGGGGCCCTGCAGGTCGCCCAGGATGGCAATATTATAGGGCTCTTTTTTATTGATCTCCCGGATGAATGCTATGATCTTTGATTTGTCCTCATAGGCACCATGAGAAAAATTGAGACGGAAAACGTTTACGCCGGCTTTCACCAGGGCCAGTAATTTATCGTAGGTGTCGCAGGCCGGCCCAACAGTGGCCACGATCTTGGTTCTTTTTTGGGAGTGTTCAATACCCGCCTGTTTGTCCATTTGTTTGTACAGGTATTGTGTAAGGTTTTTGCTCATAATTTAAATGAATGATGTGCTTGTTGTTAGATAGTAGCTATGCAGTCTGTCACTGCAGCAGTTATTTTAGGTTGATAATATCTTTACCACTTTCATCCACTCTTCGCTGATGCGTTGTTTTTTCTTTACCGCTTCATTCAGTGGGGTGTAGTGCATTTTGTTATTTACAATGCCTACAAATACATTGTGCCTGCCTTCTATTAAACATTCCACTGCATGGTAACCCATACGGCTGGCAATTAAACGGTCCATACAACTGGGGCTGCCACCCCTTTGTATATGTCCTAAAATACAAACCCTTACTTCCTGTTGTGGCAGTCTTTCCTGAATTATTTTGGCAACCTCATTGGCACCGCCAAATTCATCGCCTTCGGCCACTACAATCAGGTTTACCAGTTTATGGCGGCGCTCTTTTTCTTCCAGCGCCAGCACAATATCATTCATAATGGTTTTCCTTTCGGGTATCAGAATGTTTTCTGCACCCGTGGCAATACCACTATGTAATGCAATATAACCGGCATCACGGCCCATTACTTCAATAATAAATAAACGATCGTGTGCATCGGCGGTATCTCTTATCTTATCAATGGCTTCCACTGCCGTGTTTACTGCGGTGTCAAAACCAATGGTAAAATCGGTACCGGCAATATCTTTATCAATGGTGCCGGGTAAGCCAATACATGGAATGTCGTATTCATTGCTGAATATCTGCGATCCCCTGAAGCTCCCATCTCCACCAATTACTACCAGGCCGTCAATGCCATGCTTTCTTAAGTTATCGTAAGCAATTTTTCTTCCTTCGGGTGTAAAAAATTCCTTGCAACGCGATGTTTTTAAAATAGTGCCGCCCCGCTGTATGATATTGGCCACACTTTTACTCTCCATCCTGAAAATGTCGTTTTCCACCATGCCGGTATAACCTCTCATGATACCAAAAACTTCTAACCCATGATAAATACCGGTACGTACAACAGCCCGTACGCAGGCGTTCATGCCAGGACTGTCGCCCCCGGAAGTAAGTACACCAATTTTTGTAACTTTCTTTTCCATGCTTCAAAGATAAGTTAAAGACTTGGTTTTTTAATGCGTCTGAAATACACATTAAATTCTGCAATCGTTTGTTGTATTTACAGGCAATATTTTTTTGATTGGTAAAATGTTAGTATACCCGCGGGAGGGTATTGCAGTTGCTGCGGGGATGATTATATTTAAATAAATTTTTTACAATGATAAGGGTATTGACTATTTTTTATTTATGCTGTATCAGCCAGCCTTTGTTGGCCCAGGTAAAAAAAACACTGGCACTCCCTGTTACAGGGTATTTGGTAAAAGCCAATGATTCGGTACAAATTGTTCAGGTGAAGCTTCCCGATGGGTTGCAGATAGAAAATAAAACGCCGGGCATATTGCGCCCTGTACATACCAAAGGCGATACCGCCATACAGGATATTGGTACAGGCAAGTGCCAGCTGATAAAAGGCAATTACTATTATTACGGCCTGCATACCGGCAAGGGCAGTCGCAGTCCAAAGGAAGGCGATCTGTTATACACTACAGTTGGCATGACTAGTTTGTATGAAGGATTGTTATTCCCTGTCATCAGGCATCACATTACCATTACCAGTGTGGAGGAACGAACACTGGCGAACCTTGCCATAGTGCTGGCATTAAAAAATGCCGCTGCAGAACAAGCCATTATCGATTCGTTGGTTAAAGATGTGCAGTATACGGGTTTGGCAATGCAAAAAGAAAATAATAACCAGGATATGCTGCTGGAAGACGGGCTGTTTAAAGGCAAAAAGTTATTTGCTGCCATGCAAATGGTAAATGCCGGTGAGGTAACTGCTTTTTTAAAATACATAGCGGCACGTCCCCGTATTTACGCAGGTAACACCTGGAAGTTTTCAGAAATTTTTGCCACCTGGATGGCAGGAGGTACACCTACTGTAAAAGAATGATTGTAAAAAAAGCCGAATAAAAATTAGGGCCTGGGGTCTTGCCAAATTGATTTTATAAATACCGCATCAGTAAAAAAATCAGGATGTGTGCCATCTCCCCTCCCGGTAATGCCACCTGAGGGAGCAAACAGCGGAGTGCAGTGTTCATCATATAAAAGATCGTATTGATCGCAGCACCCGGAGATGTATAAATACACCGTTTTATTTTGATAGGTGTACGCGTCTATTGATATAGCCATAGTGCCCTTAGGTTTGCTGAGCGCCTGGCTAACGTATTTGTCTATACAACCGGGAAGGGAGGATTCGCTGTTTTTTTTACAACTGAATATTACCAGCATTGCCAATGTAAAAATTACATACTTCATACTGTTCGTTTATACAATTGACAACACAACTTTATATTTCGTTGCACCGGCTTACATTCTTTCCGGAACCGCCACGCCCAGTAATTCCATGCCACTTTTAATTACATTGGCTGTCATGGATGCCAGTTGCAGGCGCAGTTGTTTTTTTGCTTCAGATTCTGCATTGGCAATGGAATGCTCGGTATAAAACGAACTGAATGTTTTGGCAATATTGTATACGTAAATGGCAATGGCCGATGGATTCATTTCGTTACATGCCTGGTCAATGATCACTGGATATTGTTCTAATGCAACGATCAATTCTTTTTCTAATGGCAGAAACCCATTCACCTTTGACCATTCACTACTCACCACAAATTTTCTCAAAATAGATTTTATCCTGGCGTGGTTGAATTGAATGAACGGCCCGGTAAAACCATGAAAGTCGATGCTTTCTTCGGGGTTAAAGATCATTTTCTTTTTGGGGTCTACTCTTAATAAGAAAAATTTCAATGCGCCTACACCGATAGTATGATACAGTTCATGCAATTCTGCTGCAGTAAAATCCTTCACCTTGCCCAGCTCTTCGGTTTTTTCCTGCGCCACTTTTTCCATTTCCTCCACTATATCATCTGCATCCACCACTGTGCCTTCCCTGCTTTTCATTTTACCCGTGGGTAATTCCACCATACCATAACTTAAATGGTAAATAGCATCGGCATAGGGTAATCCTAATTTTTGGCAGATCAGTTTCAGCACTTTCATGTGGTAATTCTGTTCGTCCCCAATTACATAAATGCTCTGGTCAATTTTATATTCTTCATACTTCTGCATCGCCAGGCCAATATCCTGGGTGATATAAACAGAAGTGCCGTCTTTACGCTGTACAATTTTTTTATCCAGCCCGTCTTTTTCCAGGTCTATCCACACACTGTTATCGGCTTCTTTATAAAAAACATTTTTCTGTAAGCCTTCTTCCACGGTTTTCTTTCCTAATAAATAAGTATTGCTTTCGTAGTATGTTTTTTCAAAATCGCTGCCAATGGTATTATAGGTAATATCAAATCCGGCATATACCCAGCTGTTCATTCTTTTCCATAAATCCATCACAGCTGCTTTACCTGCTTCCCAGTCCAGCAGCATTTGCTGGGTGGCTTTCATGATGGGCGCTTCCTTTTCGGCATCTTCCTGCTTCAATCCTTTGGCTTTTAGCTCTTCCACCTGTATCTTGTATTCATCATTAAACTTTACATAATAATCACCCACAAAATGATCACCTTTTATACCGGTACTTTCCGGAGTGGCGCCATTACCAAACAACTGCCAGGCAATCATGCTTTTGCAAATATGAATGCCCCTGTCGTTTACAATGCAGGTTTTTATTACTTCATAGCCATTGGCTTTAAATATCTCCGCTACACTCCAGCCTAAAAAATTATTTCTTAAATGACCTAAGTGTAAAGGCTTATTGGTGTTAGGAGAAGAGTATTCCACCATCACTTTTTTTCCATTCATTTCTTTTTTACCAAAACAACTATCTGCGTGATTTTTTTGCAGCACTTCCATCCAGTAGGTACCGGCAACTGTAAGATTTAAAAAACCTTTGATGATATTAAACTGAGAAAATAAAGCAGGATTATTTTGCACCAGGTGTTCGCCCAGTTGGTTGCCGATCACTTCGGGCGATAATTTCAATGATTTTACCAAAGAGAATAACACAACGGTATAATCGCCTTCAAACTCGGGTTTGGTTTGGTTAACCTGAAAATCTTTCGAGGTAAAATCCCGGCCAAATAAAGCCGTTAAACTTGCGATGGTGCTTTTTTGCAAATGTTCAATTACTGACATGCGGCAAAAATAACCTTAGTTCAGCTAATAAAAAAGCAGATTTGAAATGCCGTACTCTTTACTTACTGATAATTTTTATTTCCACTCTCCGGTTGAGTTTTTTCTCTGTCTCCGATCTTTCCGGATAACTGTAAATTGGCTGACTATGACCCAGTCCTGCATAGCTCAACCGTTCTGCCCCAATACCATGTTCGGTTAAATATGCTGCCACGGCTTTGGCCCTTAGTTCAGATAGATTATTTGTTCCCGTTTCTTCATCATATCCATCCACATTGCCGGGCAGGCAGCAAATATGCCCCTGAATTTCTATCACCAGCTGTTTATTCTTTGTCATTGCTTTCAGCAGGTCCTGCAATACCGGGTAGCTTTCTGGTAACAGCTGGTGCCTGGCGCCAATAAAAATGATATTTTTCAGCACCAGTTTTGAGCCTGATTTTACAGCTGTGTCTTCCAGTTGTTCACTGATGTTTTTTTCATTACCGCTTGCTGTTACTGTTCCCGGATGAGCATACCTGGTGATCATGATGTCTACCCTGCGGTTTTGCAGTCGCTCAGGTTCAGTTGCATTGCTGTTTACGGGTTGTCTTTTTCCATGCCCGGAGGTGACTGAAAAACAGGAGGCGGGAAAATGATTGTTGATAAGGTAGTTTCTTATTGTCATTACCCTTTTAACACTCAGCCTGTCGTTATTACTGTTGTTGCCAACAGCATCACAATGCCCGTGCAGTTCAATTGTAACGCGGCCGGTGGGGGTGGCTGCAATAAAACTGTCCAGCCTTGCTTTTGCCTGTTCTGTAATGTAAAATTTGGCAAAATCAAACTGTACGCTGATGCTCTCATGTTGTTGGGCAGCACCCAGCAGGGGCAGCAATACAAGCAGGGAAATCAATCTTTTCATGTTGTTGTTATTAAGGTAAATGGATATATAATGCAAATAAAAGTCAATCGGTCTGAATAAAATGATAAACTTTTAAATGAAAATGGGGTACAGAAAAGCCAAAACCTAAAGCGGAAAACCCATATCTTTGCACACTTTTTTACAATTATGATAAGTGCAAATAATATAACGCTGGCCTACGGCAAAAGGGTTTTGTTTGATGAGGTAAATATCAATTTTACCAAGGGGAATTGTTATGGCATCATTGGAGCCAATGGTGCAGGCAAATCTACTTTTTTAAAAATATTAAGCGGTGAGATAGAGCCCAATAAGGGAACAGTAGACATTACCCCGGGCGAACGCATGGCGGTACTGAACCAAAACCAGTTTGCGTTTGATGAATACAGCGTATTACACACCGTAATGATGGGCCACAGTAAAATGTGGAAAGTAATGCATGAAAGGGATGCCATTTATGCCAAAGAAGATTTTACCGAAGCAGATGGTTTAAAGGCCGGCGAACTGGAAGAACAATTTGGAGAAATGGGCGGCTATACTGCCGAAAGTGATGCGGCTACCATGCTGAGCGAACTGGGTGTGGAAGATGCCCTGCATCAAACCCTGATGAAAGATGTGGCAGCCAATATAAAGGTAAGGGTGTTGCTGGCACAGGCCATTTTTGGTAACCCCGATATCTTATTACTGGATGAGCCTACCAATAACCTGGATGTGGAAACCATCAGCTGGCTCGAAAATTTCCTGGCCGATTATCAGAATATTGTGCTGGTAGTAAGTCACGACCGTCACTTTTTAGACGCGGTATGTACGCATGTGGCCGACGTAGATAAAAATAAGATCAAAATATATACCGGTAACTACACGTTCTGGTACGAGAGTTCGCAACTGGCTGCCAGGCAGGCAACAGACAAGAACAAAAAAATGGAGGAGAAGAAAAAAGACCTGCTGGACTTTATTGCACGCTTCAGTGCCAATGCATCAAAAAGTAAACAGGCTACCAGCCGTAAAAAGGCATTGGATAAACTGGTGTTTGAAGACATTACCCCCAGCAGCAGGAAATACCCGGGCATTATTTTTAAGCAGGAGCGTGAAGTGGGCAACGAAATTTTAAAGATAGAGAACCTGTCTAAATCGGTAGAAGGCAAAACCCTTTTCAGCAAAGTACGCTTTGATGTGCAAAAGGGCGATAAGATCGCTTTTGTAAGTAAAGACCCTATGGCATTGACCACTTTTTTTGAAATTCTGAATGGTAAAATAAAGGCTGATGCCGGCACTTACGAATGGGGAACCACTGTAACCACGGCCTATTTACCCAATGATAATACCGAATACTTTGCAGGAAGCAGCTATAACCTGATGGACTGGCTGCGCCAGTATGTACCACCCCAAACCAAGGATGTGGATGAAGATTTTTTACGTGGCTTTTTGGGTAAGATGCTGTTTACCGGCGATGAGATTCTGAAAAAAACCAACGTGCTCAGCGGGGGAGAAAAAGTGCGTTGTATGGTAAGTAAAATGATGCTGCAAAATCCCAATGTACTGATGCTGGATGAACCCACCAACCATCTCGACCTGGAAAGTATTACCGCCTTTAACGATAGTATGATTGCTTACTCCGGTATAGTGTTACTAACCACGCACGATCACCAGTTTATGCAAACCGTGGCCAACCGCATCATTGAATTGACACCCAAAGGCATCATTGATAAGCTGATGACCTACGACGAATACCTGGAAGATGAAAGAGTGAAAGCAGCGAAGGAAGAATTGTATAGTTAATTATAAATTAGTAGTGCCAAAAGATAAACTTATAGCATTTATCGATCTTTTTTACCCGCTTTTCCGCAGGTTTATGCCCGAGCAAACCTACCGTTATGCAGTATGTGGTGGCAGTAATACCGTTTTGTCTATTGTGGTATTTAATATTTTTTTTAAACTGGTATTTAAAGAACAGAATGTACACCTGGGGGTGATGGTACTGAAACCGTACAATGCGGCTCTGTTCATTTCTTTTTGTATCAGCTTTATAGTAGGCTTCCTGTTACTGAAGTACCTGGTTTTTGTAGACTCTAACCTCAAAGGCCGCATTCAGTTGTTTCGTTACCTGATGGCTTACCTGGTAAACCTGGTGATCATGTACTTTTTAATGAAGTTTTTTGTAGAGTTCCTGCATATAGAACCCCATATTGCACAATTAATTACTACTGCAGTGGTCATTACCATCAGCTATATCAGTCAAAAACACTTTACGTTTAAGGTAAAACCCCAATAAAAAAGGCTGTTTAATTTGGATAATATTAAATACACAATAAGGATTGTGAAAAAAATGTTAACGCAGTTTGTACTTCTTTAGCAAAAATGTTATAAATTGCCGCATATTAAAAAAATAGCCCCCCTATGGAAATAGAGCGGCTTTAACGATTGCTTGCTATATGAAAATTCTTAGATTGTTCTAAACTGTTTGCTACAACTTTTTTCGCTTTCTGCATGTAAAATGCAACTACTAACGATTGATTGCTTTTCTTTAACGATTGTCTGCTACTTCAATAACTCATCCACTTATACAAAAGTAGGATGAGTTTTTTTTTAACTAAAATCAACTTATTGCTTCTTTTATTACCGTAAAGCAGGGCGTTTTTTAATAAAATCCTTACTGGTATTGTGTTGTATTGAAAATGCTTAATGATGCCCAACCGTTTTAAATCCTTCAAAACCGGGCAAAAAAATGCGTTTTTGTGCATTTTTTTTCAAAAATAAAGGCATCGGGCAAATACAGTCTAAAAAGAAAGGGTAAATATATATTGCATATAATGCCATAATAAAATAGCGAACGGCTAACTTTGCGGCAGCATTTACATATTAAATGGCAAAAAAAAGGCCCCTCTGTGGAAACAGAGCGGCTCTAACGATTGCTTGCTATATGAAAATTCTTAATTTCTTTTCGTTTATACTGCATTTTGTATGCAGCTCCGAAGATGGAATGTTCCTTTAACGATTGTCTGCTATTTCATTCACTCATCCTCTGACACAAAAGTAGGATGAGTTTTATTTTTACTAAAATCAACTTATTGCTGATTTTATTATGGTGAAGCAGTATTTTTAATTGTATAACCATTGACAGCATTGAGTTTCGAGCATATTTATTGATGATGCCTAACAGTTTTACAGATACATTATTTCAATTGGTCCGCTCCCTGGAAAAGGCGGAAAAAAGGCATTTTAAGCTTTATATCAAACGGAGTTCGGGAAATGAAGACCTGAAGATCATCGAATTGTTTGATGCACTGGACAAACTACCCGGGTATGACGAGGCGGTATTGTTGAAAAAACTCAAGTCCATACAAAAACCACAGCTTGCAAATATTAAAGTACACCTGTACAAGCAATTACTGGCCAGCCTGCGCTTACTAAAAAGCAGTGACAGTGTAGACCTGCAGCTGAACGAACAGTTTGACTATGCACATATACTGTATAAAAAGGGATTGTTTAATCAAAGCCTTAAAATATTAGATAAGGCAAAGGAAACGGCTAAGGCCAATCATAAGATCAACTTTTTGTTAAGTGCCATTGCGCTGGAGAAACGGATAGAGACCCTGCATATCACCCGCTCTATGCAAACGCGGGCCGAGCAATTGTCGGCCGAGGTAAATGAAGTAAACCAGCGCATAGATGCACTCTCTAAATTAAGTAACCTGGCCATGCTGCTGTACAGCTGGTTCATTAAAAATGGTCATGCCCGAAATAAAAAGGATGAGGCGAGGGTAGAAGTGTACCTGAAAGAACATTTACCCCCCAATGCCTGGGAGCATAATGGGTTTTACGAAAAACTGTACCTGTACCAGAGTTATACCTGGTACGCTTTTATACGGCAGGATTTTTTGATGTATTACCGCCATGCGCAAAAATGGGTGGATATATTTGATGCCGAACCCCTGATGATACGGGTGGAAACCGGGCACTATATCAAAGGCCTGCATACCTTACTGAATGCGCATTTTGACCTGCGCAATTACCAGCGCTTTGACGATACCCTTAAAAAATTCGAAAAATTTGCACTGACCGACCGGGTACGACTGCACGATAACTTCCGCACGCAGGCTTTTGTATATATCTACAGCGCCAAAATAAACCAGCATAGTATGCTGGGTACCTTTAAAGAGGGATTGCAGCTGGTACCCTATATTCTGGAAAAATTAAAAGAGTACGAACTGTTTATAGATGAGCACCGCATTATGGTATTCAACTATAAAATTGCCAGCATGTATTTTGGAGCAGGCGATTTTGCCACCTGTGTAGACTACCTGCAGGAGATCATCAACGAAAATGCCGAAGTGCGCAACGACCTGCAAAGCTATTCCCGCCTGATGCACCTGATGGCACATTACGAAATGGGCAACTACGACCTGATGGAATACCTTACCAAATCGGTGTACCGCTTCATGTCTAAAAAAGAGAATCTCACCGTGGTGGAAGAAGAAATGTTTAAATTTTTACGCAAATCATTTCATGTAGACAGAAGTAAGGTGCGTATTGAGCTGGAACAGTTTTTAGAAAAGATAAAGGGATTGGAAAAGAACCGTTTTGAAACACGTGCCTTTGCTTACCTGGATATCATTTCCTGGGTAGAAAGCAAAGTGTACCGCAAAACCATGGGAGAGATATTGCAGGATAAATACCACGAGAGCAAAAAACGGCGATATAAATAAGGCAGCCGCCGTCAACTGTTATTGCATTACCTTTTAGCGAGAAAGTATTTTGTATAAACTACAGTTTTCTTACAAGCTTTGTTTTAGTAAAGCCAGTAAGGCCTTGTTCAGTTCCTGTTGGTTGCTGCCCAGGCAATTAAAAAAATCGGCATCAAATTTTTCAATGATTTTTACAGCCTGCCTGGTGATCTTGCTGCCGGTTTCGGTAAGTGCCACAGATTTTGCCCTGGTATCTGTATGATGCTCCTGTCTTGCAACTAATTTTTTTCTTTCCAGTGTTCTGATGACTGACGAAGTGGTCATGGGATCTATTTTACTGTGCTGCGACAGATCAATTTGAGTGACCGTTTTTTTTTGGCGGCTTAACCATAATAAACTGGCCAGCAAAACAAATTGCGGGTGTGTAATGCCGATGGTATCCAGTGCTTTTTTAATGCCTCTTTGCCACAGCGTGGTTACCTGCCAAAGTAAAAAACCCGGACTGTCGTCTGCATCCTGTACACTAAAAGTTTTGTCTGCTTGCTTCATGGTACAAATGTATAAAGCTTACAGGTGCTTTGCGGTGTCAATTTGTTTTTTCATATCAGCAGGCAATGCGGCTACAATTTTTTCGGCTACCATCTTTCTCCATACAAAACCTAAAATGCCCTGCACTTTCATAGTGGTGGTCATCTTAAGGCCATCTGCAGTATCTTCAAAAAGATGCTCGCCATACATTTTTGCCAGTGGAAAGCTGGTGCAATCAACAAATTTTTTGTTCTCGATGGTTTCAAAAATGGCAATCTTTAATTTGGGACCGCCCTTGGGCTGAAACATAAAATGATTACCCTGTTCAAATTTGCCTTCCAGCTGCGCAAATGCCACCCCTTCATCCCAGGTATGCCAGTTGTTTACATCGGCAAATAATTTCCATAATTGTTCTTTGGTTACTTCTTTGGTAACAATACTGTGTGATTTTTTCCACATAAGTTTACATTTTATAAGTGCAAATATAATAAGTGCACTTATTATTTACAAAAATATTTTTTTGCCAAGCGTTGAAAAGAGAGAAAGAAACAAAAGAGCGCCTCCCTCTTCTCCTTGTACTCCTTTATCTCCTTGTACTCTTAGCCCAATTTCCCCTGCGCTAAAAATCAATTAGCCAAAAGGCTAGAAGAGACCAAAGAGGGTATTTCTCATCTCCTTGTACTCCTTTATCACCCTGTTCTCTTAGCCCAATTTCCCCTGCGCTAAAAATCAATTAGCCAAAAGGCTAAAAGAGACCAAAGAGGGTATTTCTCATCTCCTTGTACTCCTTTATCTCCTTGTACTCTTAGCCCAATTTCCCCTGCGCTAAAAATCAATTAGCCAAAAGGTTAAAAGAGACCAAAGAGGGTATTTCTCATCTCTTTGTACTCCTTTATCTCCTTGTTCTCTTAGCCCAATTTCCCCTGCTCTAAAAATCAATTAGCCAAAAGGTTAGAAGAGACCAAAGAGGGTATTTCTCATCTCTTTGTACTCCTTTATCTCCTTGTTCTCTTAGCCCAATTTCCCCTGCTCTAAAAATCAATTAGCCAAAAGGTTAGAAGAGACCAAAGAGGGTATTTCTCATCTCTTTGTACTCCTTTATCTCCTTGTTCTCTTAGCCCAATTTCCCCTGCTCTAAAAATCAATTAGCCAAAAGGTTAAAAGAGACCAAAGAGGGTATTTCTCATCTCTTTGTACTCCTTTATCTCCTTGTTCTCTTAGCCCAATTTCCCCTTTTAGTCAGTTTAACACCCCAAATCTGCCCAATTTGTGTCATCCCTGTTCCATCCGCTGCCAATTTTGCACTTTTTTTCCTTCGGCACAATCATTGACTAACAGGATTGAACCCTTTAAAAAATATATCATGGGAAAGATTATAGGAATTGACTTAGGAACCACCAACAGTTGCGTTTCCGTAATGGAAGGTAACGAGCCGGTGGTAATTGCCAACGAGGAAGGACGCCGTACCACCCCTTCGGTAGTGGCTTTTCTTAAAAATGGCGAACGTAAAGTGGGCGATCCTGCTAAACGCCAGGCCATTACCAACTCTCAAAATACCATCAGCAGTGTAAAACGTTTCATGGGCCGCAGGTTTGATGAAGTAACCGAAGAGATCAGCCACTGGAGTTATAAAGTGGTAAAAGGCGACAATAATACAGTTCGTATTGACATAGATGGCAGGCTTTATACACCACAGGAGATCAGTGCCATGGTACTGCAGAAAATGAAAAAAACTGCCGAAGATTACCTGGGCCAGGAAGTTACCGAAGCGGTAATTACCGTTCCTGCATACTTTAATGATGCACAGCGACAGGCCACCAAAGAAGCCGGCGAAATTGCAGGCCTTACAGTAAAACGTATTGTGAACGAACCTACCGCTGCCGCTTTGGCTTACGGTTTGGATAAAGGAGGTAAAGACCAAAAAATAGCCGTATTTGACCTGGGCGGTGGTACTTTCGATATTTCAGTACTGGAATTAGGCGATGGCGTATTTGAAGTAAAATCCACCAATGGGGATACACACTTAGGTGGTGATGATTTTGATAAAGTGATCATGGACTGGCTGGCTGATGAATTTAAAACCGACGAAGCCATTGACCTGCGTAAAGACCCCATGGCTTTACAGCGCTTAAAAGAAGCTTCTGAAAAAGCCAAGGTGGAATTGTCCAGCAGCACCGAAACAGAGATCAACCTGCCCTATATTACAGCGGTTGATGGTGTGCCCAAACACTTAGTGAAAAAATTAACCCGTGCAAAATTTGAAGCACTGGCCGATAAATTATTTGAACGTTGCTTAAAACCATGTGAAGCCGCATTGAAAGACGCAGGCATGAACACCAGTGAAATTGACGAAGTGATCATGGTGGGTGGCAGCAGCCGTATCCCCAAGGTACTGGAGATAGTAGAAAAATTCTTTGGTAAAAAACCTAACCGTGGTGTTAACCCCGATGAAGTGGTGGCCGTAGGTGCTGCAATACAGGGTGGTGTTATGACCGGCGAAGTAAAAGATGTACTGTTGTTAGACGTTACGCCTCTTTCTTTAGGTATTGAAACCATGGGTGGTGTAATGACAAGACTGATCGACAGCAACACTACCATCCCCACAAAAAAATCTGAAACCTTCAGTACTGCCAGCGATAATCAGCCGGGTGTTGAAATTCATGTGCTGCAGGGCGAAAGGCCCATGGCCAACCAGAATAAGAGCCTGGGTAAATTTAACCTGGCCGATATTCCTCCGGCACCACGTGGTGTTCCGCAGATTGAAGTGATATTTGATATTGATGCCAATGGTATCCTGCATGTAACGGCTAAGGATAAAGGTACCGGTAAAGAACAACGCATTACCATACAGGGCGGCAGCGGCTTAAGCAAAGAAGAGGTGGAAAAAATGAAGAACGAAGCCAAGGCCAATGAAGCCAGCGATAAAGCGGAAAAAGAAAAAGTAGAAAAGATCAATGGCGCCGACAGCTTAATTTTCCAGACAGAAAAACAGTTGAAAGAATACGGCGATAAAATTCCTGCTGATAAAAAAGCACCGATTGAAGCCGCGCTGGAAAAATTAAAAACTGCACATAAAACTGCCGATCTTACCCAGATAGATGCAGCCACTGCGGAAATGAATACCGCATGGACAGCCGCAAGCGAAGACATGTACAAAGCCACACAAGACGGTGCAGGTGCACAGCAAGCCCAGCCCGGACCAGATGCAGGCCACGACGGACAGCAACAAAGCAGCGACAGTAAAGTAGAAGATGTGCCGTTTGAAGAAGTGAAGTAAGGTGTATAAAGTAAGAAAGTATATATAGTAAACAGCCGTTCAGCAATGAGCGGCTGTTTGTTTTAGCGCAGGTCCCTGGTCGGTGTCTCACCGACCGGAATTCGGCACAGCATTATTTTAAACAGGAATGCAAAACCAATCATAGCTGCACAATAAAATAATCAGGTTGCCTTATATTTGATTTTTTTCAGCCTTAGTTTTTAAATCTGTATTGAATGAAATGTATACCTGTTGCCTTTTTGTTTTTCATGTCTCCTGTAATCGTTAAAAGTCAGGCCCCGCAAATTGAATTGCATACCATTTTTACCTGTATAGATTCAGCAACCTATACCAAACTATTCGATAATACCTTTATAAAAGACAGCCTGTTTTTATGCAGGGAGATAAGCACCACTACCACAGCAGAAAGCTATACCGGAAAATATTTTATTGGGGCATCCGCCACGCTGGAATTTTTTGCTCCACGCCCCACAGGTGCAATAGGAGATCAGTTTGCAGATTTGGGTATCGAAATCAGAACGGGCAAATTGAATGACCAGCGTTATTATTTACAAAGGGCTAAACGCAGCAACATAGCGTATCAAATGGATACTACAAAACTGGAAGACAGTATAAAGCCTTTATTGTTTTATACCGACTTTAAAATAAAAGATACTGCTGTAACCAATCGTTTTGCCATTTCGCTGATTGAATATCAAAAAGAATATCTGGCTGCTTATGGATTAAGTACTGCTGCAATGAACCGTTTTATGAATAATAAAGCGCTGAATGAAAAATTACACGGCGGAAAGAAATATCCACGGTTGTTTTCCGGTGTAACTAAAATAGCCCTTCAGCTAAATGAAGCCGCATTTCAGTACCTTAAAAAAACAATGGATTTGCTGGGTTATATACAGCGGGGTAATGTTTTTACAGGCCATGGGCTGACTATTGAATACAGTATTAATGAGCATGCTCCTTTTCGCCTTTTATCAATATCAGTTTCCTTATTACAGGCTTTGCCTCAAAGAAAAATAATGATATCAGATAAACTGCATTTTGAAATAAATGGGAAAACCGGGCAGTTTGAATTTTTGTACTAAGTCCTCTTTTTTACAATAGTCCGTAGTGGATGTCTGTTCATTTTTATAAATGCAATTAGAATTTTTATAACAATCAGTTACGCTTATCTGAAATAAGTGAGAGGGGGTGATTATTGCGATAATAAATAAGATAAGGGTGTAAAATATTCTTGTTCAGTTATTGTTTTTGCCTGTTGGGTAAACTTTGCTTTTGTATTGTTATGGTGAAGTCTATTTTCGAATTGCAATTTTTTATTCACCAATTAATTCCAACAATTATGAAAAAAGCAATCGTTCTTTTTGCAGCTATTGCAGTAACTGCAGTTTCAGTTAACGCAACCAACATGGTATCTAAAGTTCCTGTAAGTGTAATGGACGTTAAAGCCACTCCGCCAGCTGCAGTGCTTGCAGCTTTTACTGCTAATTATGGCGCTGCTCCTGTACGCCAGTGGAAATTACGCAGTAATGGAAACTGGAGGGCACATTTTACTTTAAACGGTGTTGCCTGGGAAGCAACCTTTACTCCTGCAGGGGTTTTAGTAAAAGCAGAAAAGGCTTAAATCATTTTTATTATTACGGGCAGTTTCAATAGTATTGAAACTGCCCGTAGTATTTTATGAAGCTTTTGTAAATAAATTTTTAGCCTTTGTTGGTATCCCGAAGCCCACCGCAACGCCGTTGTTGGTATGCAGGGTTGGGCAAGTGCGTAAGCGTACCAACAACTCAGCGTACTGCCACACAAAACAAAATCCAAATTAAGTCATTAAATTAGTTACAACCATTGCAGCAATGTTGTTGGTACGCCAGCTCATTATCCATGCTTCGATACCAACAACGGCGTTAAAATCCAAATGAAGTCATTAAATTAGTTACAACCATTGCAGTATTGTTGTTGGTACGCCATTGCTCATTATCCATGCTTCGATACCAACCACGGCGTTAGGCTCTCTGATTTTCTAATACCACCCCTTTGGGGTTGATCAATTTTATACGGCTATTTTTCTATAGTAATGTCAGCCCTTCGGGCTTGATGCTTTTATCCCGAAGGCATGTAATGAATATAACGTAATTGATAAATTCTGTCCCGGCGGGGTCATTAAAATCTTAGCCTGTGTGCGAACAGCTCACTGTGCTGAAAAGAGTTACGGGTTAGTGGCTGTTATTGAAAGTCTTTTCGGCTATAACAATAAAATGCCATGGTGGCATCGTATTGCAGCCTAAAAAAAGCGAACAGTATTACTCTACCTGAAAACAAATTTTCCCATATCTCGTTACTAAAAATCAGGCCACTCGGGTATGCTTCCGTCTGCCGGACAAAAACCGGCGCCATAGCATTTACCACAATGCACATTAGTAGTGGTGGTAGAGGTGTAGGTAATTTTCTTTCCTAAAGTATACTCATAATCATTGGTATGCTTAAAGGTACTGGTGGCCTGTACAAAACCACTGGCGTTGCATGTGCGGCACAGGTGGTACTTTTTCTTTGCCTCCGTAAACCCGTTTTTATAATCCGTAAACCATCTCACCGGCTTTATATCAGACCGAACCGTTACATCGTTGGTGGACGAATAGGTTACGCTTGCATTATTTCCTTCTACACCCATAATCACGTAAAAAACGGTTACGGTCGCCCATTTGTTTCTGCCGGTGTTGTAGCTCTGGGGCTTAAAATAAATATTGCCCACTATATCTTTTGCTTCTTCAACGGATAATGCCGCAACCCCGTTTGCCTCCTGCTGTTTTTCCATCCTTATTTCTTCTTCCCGTTTCTGTTTCCATTTTGCAGTTATCAGGAGCGACAGTTCTGAAACAAAGTTATACTCATCATTAAGCGTAAAGCGGCCGGCCTGTTCCTTTGTAAGATAAGGATAGGTGAAAAGAAAATAGTTAACCCGGCAGTTCTTTACCGCTTCAGCAGAAGCAACGGGAGATTCTTTCATTTGTGCCCCGCGTTTGTAATAATATCCTGCTTTTAACGAATCCCGCTGCAGCCCTTTACTGTTGTCGCCTTTTTGGTAAAGCGTGCCGAGTTTTAAAGCAGCCTGTGCATTACCATAGGTTACAGCCCGTTTATAATAGCCAACGGCCTTTGTAATATCCGTTTTAACTGTTCTGCCCTCCAGGTAGATGTCTCCCAGTTCCACCAAAGCTGCGGTATTATTTTTATTTGCTTCCGTTGCCAGCAGCCTGAACAGCGGCTCATCAATTGCTTTTTGCGGGAGCTCTTTTTTGGCAAGCAGACCTGCTTTTTGATAAACAAAATAGCCATCGTTAAAAAAGCCCTGCACGAAGTTGCCATATTTAAAAAAAATTTCTGAGGGCGATTGGATAGTATCGTTATTGACATGCCTGTAATACAAAAAGCCTTTTCCATCCGGCCGGCCATTTTCAAATGCCCCAAAGTAAAAAAGGTTTTCGCTGTAATAATAAAGCCCCTTTCCTGTATAGGCAGGATCTTTTTTTATACCGTCTGCGCCATATAGCCATCCGCCCGATCCTCCCCCATACCGTACCAGCTCGCGGTAAATGTCCACCTTTGGCATACCTGCACTCAGTTCCTGCTCCTGGTCGCCCCAGCCCACTTCAATATCGTGCGTTGTGCCGGTATAAAAAGAAGAAAACACCTGCCGCAGCAAACGCATGTCCGGCATAAAATCAAATTGTTCTGCACCATCTGCAGGCACTCCTTTTTCTGCAGCAGTGGTTTTAAAATAATAGCCCGGGCCTTTTGTGTTTTTAATAAAAAATCCGCTAAAAACACTGCCATCCTGGTAAGTGGCCACGCCATAAACAGGCCGGAGGTATTCATCAACAATACCGGTAAATTTTTTATAGATATCTGTTGCACTGTATTCAACAGTGGCGTACCTGATCTTATCCCATTGCGTCCAGGCGGTGGCTTTTTTATAATTAAATCTTTTAGCCAGCCCGGCCAGCTCCACTTCGCCATTACTGTAATAGGCATTTTCACTCCGGTCAAAAATCCCTTTTTTTATTCCGGCTGTGGTAGTATCCAGCCGTTGTACCGGATTGCCGGGGCTGTAATCATCCATTGCGCCCGCTCTTGTTAATGGATAGTATGTTTGCGTTTGCACACCCTCGCACACTTTTCCGCTGTCTTTAAAAACACCTGTTGTGATGTAATAAACCAGGTTTACATTTCGCAGGTATTGGGCAGCATACCCGGTACCGCCAAAGCCTGTTACATATACTGTAATCCATTTCCCTTTACCATCTGTACAATTTCCTTCAGCACAACCTGAATAAAGATGATTGGTATACGCTTTTACCAAATCCTTTTTTACCGGTAGCGGAACAGGATAAAAATCCGACTGGGCGTTTACTGATACTGCAACTGCGAGTATGGTCATCAAACAAAAAAAATACTTCATGCAGCAAATTTTTAGTTACAAATTAAGCTGTTTATAGAAATTCATAGTACGTGGTAAAGGGTATTTTTCACCCTGCCCCGAACCTTTAAAATATTAGCAGTATGCTGCGCAACCCCGGTGTTGCAGAGATGCAGCCGGATTCGATGTTTCAATAAAAGATATGCTGTGGCATGTAAAGCGGCTTCATCCATACAGCCCCGTTTGCTGATCGCCAACTAATACAATAAAAGGAGCTGTATATTTGCCAACAACAAATGACTCAGGTAATTACAGCACTAACCAGAGAAGATAAAAAACTCGTACTGCAGGGATTTTCTTTGCGGTATTACAAAGTATTTCATGCAGTGTTTGTGCTGGTATTTATTACCGCTTTATTGATAGCTGCATGGAAGTTTAATAAAGAAGATATGATGCCGGTGGCCGGCCTTTTTATATGGCTGCTCATTTGTTTTAATTTTTTATTTCTTGCCGACTATCTTTTCCATAAAATACAAATAACCGGAGCAAAAAAAATAATTATTACCGGAAGCGTATCCGATAAATATGAAGCAGGTACGGAAAATGGCGGTACGATAGTCTGTTTTGAAGACCGTAGATTTGATATTACCTGGGCAAAGAAAATACCGGCATTCGCAATCGGCGATACACTGCAATTGCATTACGTGTTAAAAAAGAACGGTAAACAGGGTAGCATCATTGCAGTTGAAAAAATCTGATATATTTAACTGCTGCAGCAAAAAAAATGCTTTTGCAGATAAAGCGCATCCTATCTGCAAAAGCATTGGGGAGTCAAAAATTTCCCTTAATCTGGTTGAAAATCAAAATCCATAAAGCCTGATATATAGGAATTATCAACATTAGTAGGAAAGGTTTGTGGCGTTTGTGCAGTAGCGATCCATTGGTAGCCTTTTATTTGAACACTGCCCTGTGTTATCGGGTAAGCAAAATTTCCTCCACCCCTTGGCGTAATGTAATACCATTGCCCCGAACTCCAGATGGTAAGAAAATAATCTTTACCAGTTGTTAATGCAACAGGGGTGATAGGAGAAGATGCCACTCCACCAGCCAGAATGGTGATGTTTGCTGTACTCAGTACTACTTTGGGGGTTACACTACCATCCCATAGCGAAACCCTGTAGGTGCCTGCTGTTGGCATACGGCAGCTGAGGCTGGTTACTTTGCCCGCTTGTGTTACGCCAAATTTAATACCGTACTCGTAATTACCCGAACCCGTAGCATTAAACTGTGTGGGTGTATTGATCAGCAAGGCTTCGGTGACCACACTTTTTTCAAGTGCCTTGGGTGTTGCAGGAGCCGGGTCGTCTTTTTTGCAGGAAGAAGTAATTAAAATGGCGCAGGTACTGAGTAAAAAAAATAATTTTTTCATGATGAGGTTTAATTTGTTAATGCAGCAAACCTATAACATCTGGCTATTTGCAGCAATCCCCTTTTCGTGGTATTTTTTAATAGCATTCATGATCACCGGTGAATGGATCATGCAGCTAAAATGTTACGGGGTAATTTTATTGGATGCGTACTTATTATTTTATTGCCTGAAACACAAGGATTTTAGAATGCCTGCTTCAGTGCTATAGTATGAGTAAGCCTGCCGTGAGGTTTATTGATCCTGCGGCTGCAAAACACTGGTATCCATACCGGGTTTATCACAGTCGGTAATTTGGGCAAATGCGCTGTATACTGCGGTAATAGACAGTGGCAGGCTGAACAGCAGGCCAATACCACAGGGGATGGCGCTAATCATAATAATGATGCCCAACAGAATAAATAAGCCCAGTAAAGGAAATAAATGTTGTGTGGTAATTTTTCTCGACATTTCCATTGCCGGCCAGGCATCTATTTTGTAAATTACAATCAGGTGGTTTTTAAACGCCCATACAATGTTCAGCAGCAGCAATGCCAGTATCAGTAACGAAAATAATAGCATTGTTTCTGTATTTACAAATTGCCTCAGTACCGCTTCTATGGCATTCCGGTTCAGGTATGCATCCGGGCCCTGCATCAATTCAAATATGTTTTTAATTTGCGGCAGGTAGTTAAAAAAGAACAGGATCATCAGGGCGCCCATTGCCAGCGATTGTATAAGAGCGCTGATGGCAAGGGGAAGTAAAAAATTATAGCCTTTGAATATCTCACCAAAATCTGTCCAGCTGATACCTGTAGAAATTCGCCAGCTGATATAGATTGCACTGGCCATAAAGCAGGGGCTGATGATGAGGCTGTTGGCAATGCTGCCAATTAAAGGAACAATACCTGCAGCACCACCGATCACTACAGCCAGCAGTCCTCCTAAAATATAATAGCCCAAATTATTCTGTACAATGGCCCAGCCATCCGAAAGTGCCCGTCCTATTGAAAATGTTGCATTGGTATGCGGAAGCGATTCTAATGATCTCATATTGGTTATTTTCCGGTCTAATATTAACATAGAAAACAGAATTGGACAAATAATGTTAACAACAGGCTAAATGCCGGCGCAGTAAAATGAGTTGCCTGTGGCGGATGAAAAGGAACTGAACAACCAAATGACATTGCTATTTTTACAGCATGAAAGCATATATAGCGGTAAGCTACAGTCAGCGGGAAATGTTGAAGGACGTACTGGAAGCGATGGTTGCAACCCTGCAGGAAAATAAAATAGAAGTATTGGTATTTGCAGCGGCATATAGTTTTACTGCTGCGCAGGAAAAAGAAATGATGCAGCAGGCAATGGCTGCCATTGATGCTTGTGATCTGCTGATTGCAGAAACCTCCTGCAAAGCTATTGGTGTTGGGTTGGAAGCAGGTTATGCCAAAGCAAAACAAAAGCCGGTGATCTATATGCGCCAGCAGCAGGCTGCACATTCTACCACGGTTTCGGGTATCAGCGATATTGCAATCATTTATAGTAATACCAGGCAATTGCAGGAAATGTTGACGGATGCTTTGCAACAACTGAATTTGCTGCCAGGTAAAAAATAAGTGGCGGCTAGTTAGCCCACCACTTACTGTTGTTGAAATGTCCCCCGCCAAATTATTTTTTGTTGTTACCTGCTGTAGTTTGAATGTACCACCTGGTATTGGTGCCGGTAATAAGTTTATATTGTTATGATTACGGCTTCACAAAAACAATATGACTCGTTTTTTATAAATAGTCATTAGGGTTGTTGTATTGCAAAGGAAGTGTATGATTGAATGGCATACAATACTACTTTCAGGGTATGTGTATAAATAGTTGAGAGCAGGGCAGCCTGTATTTTTTGGATTGAGTATTTGTTAAACGGGTACAGGCGACACAGGTAAATAAAATAAATTATTTTTTTGTAAATCGTGCAACGTAATTGTAAAGACGGGTGTCAAGCTTATATGAAACAATTTCTTTTGATGCTGCTGGTGGTCATAACAACCAGCACCGCCTGCAAAAAAAATGCTGATGCAGTGCCGGCTGTTTGCGAAACTGCCACCGTTCAATATATGGGCGACCCCGCAGCAGATGGACTGGGCTGGGCACTGTTGGTGCAAGATAGCACTACAGGCCATATAGAAATTGCCAAAAACTTACCTGAAAGTTATAAGGTGAATGGTATGCGGGTGGATATTTGTTATGAAAGAACCGGGGACCTGTACTTCTGTTTTTGTGCCGCGCCATTTAAAATGATCAATATTATCAGTATTAAAATGCATTGATCCCTGTGATATTGCTTTAGTTAACAAGGCCCGGATTAACGGGCCTGTTTTTTGCCATATATTCACCTGCTTTTTTATCTGCACAGTCTGTCTAATTACACCTAATTTTGGAAATCATTTCAAACGTTTAACTGCTTTGCGGTAGTTGTATATTGATCTTTTGTATGCAGGGTAAATAGTTACTATCCGCCTGATTAAACGCAAATAAAAATAAGATTATGGAAATTGAAATATTCACACTCTGCGATTTTGCGCAGGACAATCATTCTAAATTAACCATTGTGGGTACATTCGACAGTATTTTTGCAAAACAGTTTCCTGTAACGCATCCTGCCTGTACGGTTGCCTGCCGCCTGCGCTTTTCGCCCAAAGAAACCGGCGACCATGATTTTAAATTACGTTTAATAGACAGTGCCGGCAAAGAATGTATTTCTCCAGTGCAGGGGAATATCAATATCCCCGTTCCGGCAAATGGTCAGCTGGCTACTTTAAACCTGGTATTCAATTTTAACCAGCTGCAATTTGAAAAACAGGGTCGCTATTCTTTTGAATTGTACCTGGATGGCGACTGGAAAACGGGCTTGCCTTTATTTTTGAACCAGCCTGTATAAATGAATATGCATACGGTGATTTAATGGTTGCTGATATACAGGCGATTGCAAAATTGTTGCGTAGTATGAACAGGTACATTTACTAAATAAAATCAGTCATTTCCACGCTTGTTAATCACCAGGGGATCATCTAATTTTACATAAGTTTTAATCCTTAAAAAATACCTCTTATGAAAAAGATCATTACCTTATTATTAGTGGTTAGTTTTTTAGTGTCTTGTTCCCGTTCTGTAACCATGCAGCAGGCTGCAAACAGTAATTTCAGGAGTGCCAGGTCGGTAAGATAAACTCCTTAATCTATTTCATCTCCATCAGTTTCAGGTGCAATTGTTGGCACAAGCATATTAAAAAAGGTTGTTCATTAAGAACAACCCCTTTTCTTGATCATGCTAAGGCCACTGTACACCATTATAACCAGGTACATTTTACAGCCCGATTCCGGGCTGCATTCAACCATTCTTTTTTGCATACGGATAAGGCAAATGGTTGTTCTATAAATACTGCGAATGCAGTATAGAATGTATGATAATGTAAAACTAAGGTTCGCAGCAGCCATAAAAAATACCACAAATGTGGTATTTTTTATGGCTGCATACAGGGGTTAGTAATGTTAAATATTATAGTGCTGATCACTGATACTGTTTAATTTGAATAGAACAGGCAGGCAATATTAAGGCAGTGCTGGCCCTGGCAGCAGGCGCACTGGCAGGCTGCAAATACCTGTTCTAAAAAAAATGAAAAAATTATTTGGATGCTATTTATTTTTTTATACCTTTGTGAAACACTTACCTACTCACCTTACTCTGAACCCAATCTTCCTATCAAATTATTGACCAACGTTGTGCGTAGTATTTACTATGTAACTAACAATTTTGTATTCCCTTCAGTACAAAAATGTATGCTGTAGCATATACAGTTATTATATTCCGATACCTCTGATTTTCTGTTACAATCCCCATTGTAGTAATTTATTTGTTTCTATCCAATCCTTTATGAGGCCTCTGACTCAATTTTATTTGTAACAAGAAAAAATCATGTAAGATGAAACAAAATTCTACTCCATTAATGAGGTTATTCAAAGCTTCTGTTACCGTAGTAATCACCGTTGTTTTAATGCTGGCTGTTAAGTCTGTATCGGCCCACAGCGTTGTATACTACAATCCGCCCTGTTTTACACAAGGCGCTACCGTTACCGTGAGTGTAAAAGTATTATATGCCGGTTCGGGTAGTTACTATCACTGGCAATACCGTTCTGCACCGGGTAGCAGCTGGACCTGGCTGGCCAATGGTAATAACAGCATCAATGGCAGAACATTTAATGTTACCGGTGCATCACAGTCGTCGGCCATAGCAGATTATACCCCCAACCTGGTGATCAGTAATGTGGGCAGTCCGGCATATACCACCCAGTTAGACAATATTGAGCTGAGGGTTATTATGACCGACGGACTGGATCCGCAATACAACCTGTTCCCTGGTACAGCAGCCTGGGGTGGGGAAGAATTTTATAATGCCTACGAAGCGAAATATGTAAGATTGATTTCAAAGCCTGCTTCTGCAAACTGCTACTCAAATTGTACTGGTAATATTTTGGTGGTAAATCCTGCAGCGGTAACTCCGGCATTGGCAGATTATTATGGTGGATTTGAAACAGGCAGTGGTGCTACAGATGATAATTTTAGTGCGCCCGGCAATATGGGTACTACCGCCCGCGCAGCAACAGATATTACCAAATGGACAGGAGGCGCACTGGGTACAGCTGCACGCTACAGGATAATAGGTAATGCTGATTCTATGACTACAGCCTTTGGTGCATTTGCTCCGCACTCTGGCAGTAAAATGATGGTGGTAAGCCGTAATAACAGTGTAAACAACCGGTTATGGTACAGAACCATTGCAGTAAACAATGCGGGTAGTTTTTATAACGGACAGGTAACTTTTAAAGCCTGGTTTGCAAAAGTAGATGCTGCTGATGCCTGTATGGTACTGGAAGTAAAAGGTGCCGGCACCCAAACCGGAACGGTAGCTTCTTTTGGCGGTAATAATGTAAATCAATCCATCACTGGTGCGGTGGGCAACTGGATACAGGTGTCTTTAAGTATTAATTTGCCACAAAACACTTATAAAAAACTGGAGTTCAGTATTCACAGTTGTAATGCAGCAGTGGCCAGTGTGGCAATTGATGATATTTGTTTAATGGAACCACAGGGCGCTACTCTGCCGGTAGTAATGACCCCACTGCAAAGTTTTTATTCAGAAGGGGTATCACATTTGTCATGGACCACCGAGCAGGAAAGTAACAGTGATTATTTTGAAGTAGAGCACAGTGCCAACGGCGTAGATTTTGTTGCCGTGGGAAAAGTATTTGCAAACGGCATCAGCAGCAGGGCCATTGCATATAAATTCGATGATGTAAAAGCAGCAGCGGGTGCTAACTACTACCGCCTGCGGATGGTGGATAAGAATGGTTATTTCACTTACAGCAATACGGTTTTGGTAAACGTAAAGATCCAGGGCCTGTTTGTAACCGGCGTATACCCAAGTCCGTTTACAGATAAAGTGAACATCAGTGTTTCAAGTGAAAATGCGGCACAGGCACAGGTGCGTTTTTATGATCTTACAGGAAGGGTGCTGGCTACACAAAGTGCCACAATCAATAAAGGAGTAACCACCATTACTATCAATAACCTGGGTAATTTGGCCAGGGGTATGTATGTGGCAGAGGTAAATTGCGCAGGCGTAAAATTTACTGAAAGAGTAATTAAATAAACGGCTTACACATGGATAACGCAGGGACGGTTGGCTGATGCCGATCGTCCCTTTTTTTGTATAGAGCGTGAATACTGAAAGCTCCCGGGGCCTGCCCTGTACTGCGGTGGCCACAGTTTCCTTTCAATTCAATATCTTTATTGCTTTGGAGAAACAGCATGACCAATATGGCGAAGCCTTTTTTTTATTTTTTACCGGGCTTGTTACTGTTGACCTTAGCAGTAACAGCACAGCAGGGCGATAGCAATACCGATACATTTTTTCTTGCTAAGAAAAAGGGCTTGCTGGGTCGCCTGGGTAAAAGCATATCTACCAATCCCCCGGAAGAGGCGCCGCAAAAAGTAGCCAACCAGTATTTACAGTTTAAGGGAAAACTCATCCGCACTATTGAAGTGGTGAGCGTGGGTTTTCAGCGCAGCATTTATGATACCAACCTGGTAAAATACAATCTGGGTATACGGCTGGCTAATACTTTTCATAAAAATTCAAAAGAAAAAGTGCTGCGGCACAACCTTTTTTTCAGGGAAGGCGATCGTTTGTATCCTTACCTGGTGGCAGATAACGAGCGCTATTTGAGAGACCTTTCTTACATACAGGATGCCAGGATCATTGTGGTGCCGGCCGAAAGCAGTATCGATTCTGTAGATGTGGTGGTATTAACAAAAGATATCTTTTCGTTGGGAGGTAAATTAAAGGTGGACAGTAAAACAAAAGGCCGGCTGGAATTGGAGGAAGAAAATGCAGGCGGTGCTGCCACTAAAATTTTATTGAGTGGTTTGTATGACGAGCCCCGTAATCCATCCAGGGCATACAGCGGTGAAATTACCCGGCGAAATATCAGCGGCTCTTTTATTGACTGGACGGTAGGGTTCAGTGGCTTTAACCCCTCTTTCAGCAGTGGAAACAGGGAAGAGGCCAGCTTTTATACCCGCATAGAAAAACCACTGGTAACCCCGTATATTCCCGGAACCGGTGCGCTGGAAATGGGCTATTATAAAACCCGCAATGCTTATGTGTCGGATTCCCTGTACAATATGGATTTCAGGTATGAGTACTTCAACATTGATGGATGGATAGGCTACAGTTTAGACAGTCGCCGAAGCATGTATGCCAACCGCGAAATAAAAGTGCACAGCTTTGTTGGTATCAGGGCATTTAGCCAGCATTTTTTTAAACAACCGGAAAAAAATAATACCGTATTCGACTACCGATTCACCGATGCTACCGGGGTACTGGGATCGCTGAGTGTGTTTAAGCAGTCTTTTTATAAAACCAGCTTCATTTATGGTTTTGGGCGTAACGAAGATGTGCCTGAAGGTTTTACAGTATCACTTACCGGGGGAGCTGTAAGGCGGGAACGGCAATTGCGGCCTTATACCGGAATAGATTTTGGGCTTAATAATTTAAAAAAACAGGGATTTTACAGCAATTACACATTCCGTTTAGGCGGTTTTTTTTACCGCAGTCGTTTTGAAGACGTAGCCCTGCTTTTTAACATAGATCATTTTACCCGGCTCAAAAAGATCAACAGTAAATGGTACCAGCGTACTTTTATTTCAACAGGTTTTGCATCAGAGATCAACCCCGTATTCAATCCTCCGTTGTTTTTAAACAGTGTATACGGATTGCCCTATTTTAACCCCGAGAATATCAACTCCGATCTTCGTACTACAGTAAAAGTAGAGTCGGTGTACTATAATACTACCAAATTCCTTGGTTTCAGATTGGCCCCATTTGTATTCACCGATTTTAGTTTGGTAAAACCAATCAGGCAAAATTTAAATAAAAGTGATTTGTATACAGCTATTGGGGGCGGAGTGCGCACCCGAAATGAGAACCTGGTGTTTGGCACCATTGAACTGAAAGGCTATTATTTTCCCCGTACCAATGGGGATATGCGGGGCTGGAAAGTAGAGCTGAATACCAATATCCGCTTTAAATTCATCAGCAGTTTTATTAAACGGCCCGATGTGGTAATTGCCAATTGATACAGTATTACAGCCAATAAAAAACCACTTACAGCACGTAAGTGGTTTTTTATATATAATAAAGTTATTGTTTACATCAGGTCTAATGCCTTGGCAAAAAAGGTGAAATTAAATGGAAGTACCATAGAACAATAAGCACCTATCGGGGATTTCAGTACCACAAAAAATGCCACTACAGAAATTAAAAACAGTATCCAGTAAAGCCCGGTTTTCTTTTTGGTTGTTTCCATTTGTAAATATTTTTGGCAAATATAAGGCAGATGATTTTATCTGCCGGAATTTTAAGCCAATTATTCAGCAGAATATGTTGAAAAAAAATGATTGCCTATATTTGAAGTTCTTTTCAGCCCTTTTTTAATGTGTATTTTTTACATTTTGAAATAAAGGGTTTATATTGCTGCCTCTTAACCTGTTTGCTAATGACCTTACATTTTTATTTACGATTTTCCACCAAATTCGGGCAAACGATTTATGTTAGTGGGAACCACGAAGCCCTGGGCAATGATGACACCAGCAGGGCCCTTCCAATACAATACCTGAACGACCAGTTATGGCATGGCAGTATTACCATTGATGCCGCAAAAGACAGTAATACTATACGGTATAAATATATATTAAGAGAAGAAGGAAACCCTGAAACGGTAGAGTTTGGAAACGACCGTGTAGTGTCAGTAGATGCTGTTTCCGCGGAAGAAATTATGCTGGCCGATACCTGGAACTTTACCGGCGAAACCGAAAATGCTTTTTTTACCCAGGCCTTCCAGAACGTGTTGTTAAAAACACCGAGGCCTTCTTCCAGAAGCGCTTTAAAGCCGCTTAAAAATTTTACTCATGAGTTTAAGGTAAAAGCCCCGGTTTTAAAAGAACACGAAGTGATTTGCATGGCAGGCTCTGCAACAGCCCTGCATAACTGGGCTACCGAAAAACCCCTGCTGCTTACTAAAAATGATACATGGTGGGAAACAAGGGTTAATTTGAGTAAAGAAAATTTTCCGGTTACTTATAAATATGGCATTTACAATACCGACAGTAAAACATTCCAGGCTTTTGAAACAGGCGATAACCGCACGGTTATTGGCGATGCTGCCAAAAAGAAAATAACCATCTGCCATGATGGTTTTGTTCGCATCAGTTACACGCCCTGGCGTGGGGCCGGGGTGGCCATCCCGGTATTCAGCTTAAGAAGTAAGAACAGCTTTGGTACCGGCGAGTTCAGCGATTTGAAATTGCTGGTAGACTGGGCTAAAAAAACAGGATTGAAACTGATACAGGTATTGCCACTGAATGATACAACGGCTACGCATACCTGGAAGGATTCTTATCCATATGCAGCCATTTCTGCCTTTGCCTTACATCCCCTGTTTTTAAATATTGAAAAAGTGGCTGGTGCTGCACATGCGGCTTTGGTAAAACCGCTGAAGAAAAAACAGCAGCAGCTGAACGCACTGGCTGAAATGGACTACGACAATGTGATCAAATTCAAACTGTCGGCCATCAAAGAAATTTATGCCGCTAAAAAAGATATCTTCTTAAACGATACTGAATATTTTGAATTTTTTGAACTAAACCGCCACTGGCTGGTCCCTTATGCTGCATTTTGTTTTTTACGGGATAAATACAATACTTCTGAGTTCAGCAAATGGAAAAGCAACAGTGTGTATGATGAAAATGCCATTCAGCGCCTGGTAAGTCCCTCGCAAAAACAGTACGATGAAATTGCCGTGCATTATTTTACGCAGTATCATTTGCACCTGCAGCTGAAAGAGGCCACTGCGTACGCCCATAAGAACGGCATCGTGGTAAAAGGAGATATTCCCATTGGTATTTACCGCAACAGTGTAGACGCCTGGATGGCTCCTGCATTATACAATATGGATGCACAGGCAGGTGCACCACCCGATGATTTTGCAGTAAAAGGACAGAACTGGGGCTTTCCCACTTACAACTGGAAAGCCATGCAGGAAGATGATTTTCGCTGGTGGCGCCAGCGCTTTGAGCAAATGAGTAGTTATTTTGATGCTTTCCGTATCGATCATATTCTTGGCTTCTTCCGCATATGGAGTATTCCACTGCATGCAGTGGAAGGCATCATGGGTAAATTTGATCCTGCCATTCCTGTACACATCAACGAATTTTTTGAACGCAATATTTCTTACGACTGGCACCGGTATACCAGGCCTTTTATTACCGACGAAGTATTGCAGCAGTTTTTTGGCGATGCAGCGCAGGAAGTAAAAGAAAAATTCCTGGATGGGTACAATATTAAAGAAGCATTCAGTACACAACGCAAGGTGGATAATTATTTTGCGGAACAAAAAGACAGCGAGAATCCCATCAAATACGGTTTATTCAATCTTATCAGCAATGTGATATTGTTTGAAGAAGAAAATTCGCAGGGGTTGAAATTTCATTTTCGCATAGGGATGGATCAAACATTGTCTTTCCATTACCTGGATGACCATTCCAAACAGCAATTGAAAGAATTGTATATAAATTATTTTTTCCGCCGCCAGGACGATTTTTGGAAAGAACAGGCCATGAATAAACTGCCCGGTTTAAAACGCAGTACCAATATGCTGATCTGCGGCGAAGACCTGGGCATGGTGCCGGCCTGTGTACCTGATGTAATGTGGCAGCTGGGTATTTTAAGTTTAGAGATACAGCGCATGCCCAAGAAAACCACTTCCGAATTCTTTCATCCCAACGATGCGCCTTACATGAGCGTGGTAACTCCCTCTACCCATGATATGAGTACCATACGCGGCTGGTGGGAAGAAGATCGTGTAAAAACACAGCGCTTTTACAATACCATTATGGGCCGCTATGGAGAAGCCCCTTATTTCTGCGAAGCCTGGGTGAATAAAGAAATTGTGTTAGAGCATTTATTTTCGCCTGCCATGTGGAGCATCCTGCAGTTACAGGACTGGTTGGGCATCAACGAAACCATACGAAGAGACGATCCGAACGACGAACGCATTAATGTGCCTGCCAACCCCAATCATTACTGGCGGTACCGCATGCACCTTACATTAGAAGAACTGCTGCAGGCAGATGCATTTAATGAAGAGATGAAGGCCTATGTGGCCAACAGTGGCAGATGATTTTTAAAATACCTGTTTAATGCCGGGCAGCTGCCCGGCATTTTTATTTTATAAGATCAACACGTTGTGTTTAGTCGCTTTTTTTAGCAAACACCTTTTGATCCGGCACTTTAAGATGAGCTTCTCTGGCTTCGGAAATGCCAATGGCAACAGCTTGTTTTCTGTCGGTAACTGTTTCGCCCGAGCTGCTTTTTAAAGTACCCTCTTTAAACTCATGCATTACCGTACCAATTTTTTTTAGTGCAGCGGTAGAATATCTGTTTGGCATAACTGTTTTGTATTTGATCTTCGATAAATGTTTCTATTCTGTTACCTTAACTTTTACAGTGTATTTGTCATCCACCATAAGTTTTTTTCGATGCTTTCTTTCTTGATATGCCTGCCAGTTTTTTTTCAGTTGATGTTACTGGCGTAATACTTTTCTTATCCGAAGGAAGGTGCGGATAGCCCGGAAAATCCTGGTCAATATGCGGATCCGCATTTTGCTGTACTTCTTCCGGATGTTTTATGGCGCTTGCTTTTTTTGTCATGACAATTCGTTTATAAAATGTTTAGTCTGGATGATGAACCGCGGTATCGTTACATATAAAATCAACCAGGTCCCGGTTTAATGTATCTTTTTCGGTGAACCACAAACCATGTGGTGCGCCTGCATATACTTTATACACTGCACCCGGAATCATTTTGGCAGATAAAGCGCCGGTAGCTTGTATGGGTACGGTTTTATCTTCATCGCCGTGTATTACAAGGGTGGGTACATTTATCTTTATCATATCCTGCCGGAAATCAGTAGACGAAAACGCTTTTGCACATTCAACAGTGGCAATGGGCGAGGCGTTCATTGCCTGCGTTAACGCATTGCTAAGGTAAGCGTCGGTAACGGGCTGATTCAGTAATCCAATGCCATAAAAATCTTTGTTGAATTCGGCAATAAAACCCGGACGGTCGGCAGTCATTGCTTTCAGCATACCATCAAAAACCTGCTGCGGCACACCATCTGGGTGATCAACGGTTTGCAGCATATAGGGCAGCACCGAACTGATGAGTACCACCTTTGCGACCCTGGCGCCGCCATACAGCGAAAAGTATTTTGCAATTTCTCCTCCGCCCATTGAAAAGCCTACCAGGGTAACTTCGTGCAGGTCCAGTCCGTCCAGCACAGCTTTAAGGTCGCTGGCCAGGGTCTGGTAATTGTAACCGTCACAAGCATGATCTGATTTTCCAAAACCTCTCCTGTCGTATGTGATGCACCTCAGTTCGTGTTTCAGTAATTCATTTACCTGGTATTCCCACATACTGCCACTTAATGGCCAGCCATGTATGAACACTACAGGAAATCCTTTTCCATAGTCTTCGTAATAAATATTTACAGGGGTTTCGTTATTTTGATCGGATTGAATGAATGGCATGGCTGATTTTTTTAGATGTTTAATGTTATATGCCTCCTGCAATTTTATCTGTTAAAAAGAAAACTGCTTTGATTGCAAAGTTTATTGCATTACTGCAAATGACCGTTACATGGTGATGCATGAAAGTTGTATCAATCACACATTGTACATAATTAACACAGCATATTGCTGCTGGTCATTTGATACATCAATGCATGTAAAGATCATTCTGTTGTAAGCGGAACAATAACCGTTCCTTAAAAAAACAGTACGGTTAAACAGGTGAAAGTGTTGGATAATTGGGTAAGAATGTCTACGGTCCGGGTATCTTTTATTGAAGAATGAAATTAGCCGGGAAGAAGGAGTTTCATTGGATTAACGCCTTCTCGCCTTACCGGCAAAAATATGCCGCGTTACCAATTGAAGGAAAGTTAAATACGCAGGATTAAAAAGAAAAGCTCAGGTAAGCAATACAGTGCAAGTGTGCGACGCAACGCTGCCGCCATGAAAAACAAATGTTATTTCAAAATCCATTAATTTTTGCGAAGCAAAATTTAATCTAACTTCACACTCAGTTTTTATTTAAAATACACTTTAAATTGTAGTTCTCTTTCAGGGAACAGGAGCATGAAACTAAAATACCAAACATACCATCTTCCATTTACACATCCATTCACTATTTCCAAAGGCACCAAAACGCACCAGCCTACTTTGATAGTGGAGTTGGATTTTATGGGCATTAAAGGATATGGTGAAGCGCCGGCCATTGCGTATTATAACATACCGGTAGAAAAAATGGTGGCAGATATGGAAGCAAAAAAAATATTCATTGAAAAATATGCTTTCAATGATCCGGAAAGATACTGGCATTACCTGCATCATTTGTTTCCGGCCAATTCATTTTTGGTGTGTGCGCTGGATATGGCGGGATGGGATATTTACGGCAAGCTCAAACGAAAGCAGTTGCATGAATTGTGGAATTTAGATACTGCTGCTGCGCCGGTTACTGATTTTACCATTGGTATAGATACCATTGATAAGATGGTGGCCAAAATGAAAGAACGGCCCTGGCCCATTTATAAAATTAAAGTGGGTGTGGATGGAGATATTGATATGGTGGCGGCATTGCGACAGCATACGGATGCTGTTTTTAGGGTAGATGCCAATGCCGGCTGGACGCTGGAACAGGCGCTGCAAAAAATTCCGTTATTAAAAGAACTGGGGGTGGAAATGGTGGAGCAGCCATTGGCGAAAGACAATTGGGAAGGGATGAAAGTACTGTATGCCCAATCATCACTGCCTTTGTTTGCAGATGAAGCCTGTGTGATAGAGGCGGATGTAGAAAAATGTTACGGGCATTTTCATGGCATCAATATCAAATTAACCAAGTGCAGCGGAATTACACCTGCCCGGCGCATGATCAGCAAAGCCAGGGAACTGAACATGAAAGTGATGGTGGGTTGTATGAATGAAAGCAGTGTGGGCACAGCAGCCATTGCACAACTGGCGCCATTGCTGGATGTGGTGGATATGGATGGCCCGTTACTACTATCTGAAGATATTGCGGTTGGGGTTGGCTTTGATAATGGGAAGATCGTGTACAGCGAAGGGGCCGGGCTGGGGATACAGATGACTGCTTTTTAATAAAATATACCTATTTGGTAGGGTTTTATGTATATTTTGTCAATGAAAACAAATTTAATTTGGAAAAATAATAATTGAGGCTTTACTTTGCAGTATCAAATGCAACAAATAGTACACATACACCATCATCATTCATTACTCAACGGGTAAGCAGTGCTGATTTGTATGTAATCAAACATAATTTCAAAAGGGCTTACTACACAGTAAGCCCTTTTTGTTTTGTATCATTAGTTAAGAAAAAATAAAACATGTTAAAGATCGCCATTCAAAAATCGGGAAGGTTGTATGAGGACTCTGTAAAATTGCTGAAAGAGTGCGGCATAGAGCTGAATAACGGTAATAAGCAATTAAAAGCAGCCGCTTTTAATTTTCCGCTGGAAGTATATTTTTTAAGAGACGACGATATTCCCCAATATGTATATGATGGGGTTGCCGATATTGGTATTGTGGGAGAAAATGTATTGCTCGAAAAAAATAAAGAGATCGACCTGGTGTACCGCCTGGGATTTGGTAAATGCAGGTTGAGTATTGCGGTGCCCAAAGGGATCCCTTACAATTCTGCGGCGGATTTGAAGGGGTTGAAAATTGCCACGTCTTATGCGGCTATTTTACAGCAGTATCTTACCAAAAACAATATTGATGCAGAGATACACGAGATCAGTGGTTCGGTGGAAATAGCACCGGGTATTGGTTTAGCGGATGCTATTTGCGACCTGGTTAGCAGCGGCAGTACTTTATTTACCAACGGGCTTAAAGAAGTGGAAGTGATCTTACGTTCCGAAGCGGTATTAACGGCCAATAAAAACCTGTCTGCCGAAAATAAAATGCTGCTGGATAAATTGCTGATGCGGATGAATGCGGTAAAAACTGCTAAAAATAACAAGTACATTATTTTAAATGCACCCAACAACCAGTTGAAAAATATATCAGCTATTTTGCCTGGTATGAAAAGTCCTACAGTAACACCCCTGGCCGAGGAAGGCTGGAGCAGTGTGCAGAGTGTGGTGAACGAAAATGATTTTTGGGAAGTGATTGAAAAATTAAAACAGTGTGAGGCACAGGGGATACTGGTATTGCCTATTGAAAAAATGATTGTGTAGGCCGGCTGCCTGGTTCACAACGCCGGCGTACAAACAAATAGTAAGCAGGGATGTTATTTATTAAAGCTCCGCAGGAGCGAAAGATCTGACTATGCAAGTATATATTAATCCTGAAAGGGCAGCGTGGAATGAAATATTACAGCGCCCCGCATTTGACACTAAAACACTGGAAGGCACCGTGGGTGCCATAATAGAAGATGTGAAACTGAATGGTGATGCGGCAGTAAAAAAATATGCACAGCAATTTGATAAGGTTAGGCTGGATGCATTAAAAGTTACAGCAGCTGAAACAGCGGCGGCTATTAATTGGGTGGATGATGAATTGAAAGCTGCCATTCAAATTGCAAAAGATAATATTGTAAAATTTCACCAGTCGCAGAAGGAATCTGCCACAAAAATTGAAACCACTAACGGTGTAGTGTGCTGGCGAAAATCGATAGCCATTGAAAAAGTGGGATTGTATATTCCCGGTGGTACGGCACCATTGTTCTCTACGCTGCTGATGCTGGGCATACCCGCGGTGATAGCGGGGTGTAAAGAAATAGTGGTGTGTACACCGTCTGATAAAAACGGGCAGGTAAATCCGGTGGTGCTGTATGTGGCGCAACTCATCGGCATAAAAAACATTTACAAAGTGGGTGGTGTGCAGGCCATTGCGGCCATGGCTTATGGCACCAGCACCATTCCGAAAGTGTATAAAATATTTGGCCCGGGTAACCAGTATGTAACCTGTGCCAAGCAACTGGTAAATGCATCGGGCATTGCCATCGATATGCCGGCAGGCCCCAGTGAAGTGGCGGTATATGCCGATGAAACCTGTAACCCTGCTTTTGTTTCAGCCGACATGTTAAGCCAGGCAGAACATGGGGCAGACAGCCAGGTGGTGGTGGTGGCTAATTTAGTAGCAACCATTGATGCGGTGAAGGCAGCTATCGTGCAGCAGCTGGCAGTATTGCCCAGGAAAGATATTGCCACCAGCGCATTGGCTTTCAGCCGTTTTATTGTAATAGAAGATATAGATACCGCATTTGATTTTTTAAATGCTTATGCGGCAGAACATTTGATCATTGCTTCTGATGATGCAGCAGTACTGGCAGAGAAAGTGCTGAATGCAGGAAGTGTTTTCCTGGGGCACTATTCTCCTGAAAGCGCAGGTGATTATGCATCCGGTACCAATCATACCTTACCCACCAACGGTTATGCAAAAGCTTACAGCGGGGTTTCGCTGGACAGCTTCATAAAGAAAGTAACTTTTCAGCAATTAAGTAAGCAGGGCTTGCAGCAGATTGGCGCTGCCGTACAAACAATGGCAGCAGCAGAAGGGCTGGAAGCGCATAAAAATGCAGTAACAATCCGATTACAAGAAATAAATCAATCATGATGCCATTCGATTTACAAAAATTAATAAGGAACAATATTAAAAACCTGTCGCCTTACTCTTCAGCAAGGCACGAGTTTACCGGTAAAGCATCGGTATTTTTAGATGCCAACGAAAACGCATTTGGATCGCCGCTGGAGCAAAGTTTTAACCGCTATCCCGATCCGCTGCAATGGCAATTGAAATTTCAACTGGCAAAAATAAAAGGAGTGCCCGCAGAAAATATGTTTATTGGCAATGGCAGCGATGAAGTGATCGACCTTGCCTACCGCATCTTTTGCGATCCGCAAAAAGACAAGGTTATCATTTGCCCGCCCACCTATGGCATGTACCAGGTGAGTGCTGCTATTAATGATGTGGCCGTTACAAAAGTGCCGCTTACGCCCGATTTTCAACTGGATGTGGACAGTATTTTAAATGCGGTGGACAGTAACACTAAATTGCTGTTCATCTGCTCGCCCAATAATCCCACGGGTAATAATATGAACCGCGGAGATGTAGAACTGCTGCTGAATAATTTTCCCGGTATTGTCATCATCGACGAAGCCTATATCAATTATTCCAAACAAAAAACATTTATACAGGAGTTAACCGAATATCCCAATTTGATTGTGATGCAAACTTTATCCAAAGCATGGGGATTGGCCGCTTTGCGCATCGGGCTTTGCTTTGCCTCGCTGGATATCATTGATGTTTTTAACAGGGTGAAGCCGCCATACAATATCAATGAAGCCTCACAGGAACTGGCGATGGAAGCCCTGCAAAATACCGCACTGGTGAACGACTGGATCAAGATTGTGGTACATCAAAAAGAGTTGCTGGTAACGCAACTGCAAACACTGTCGTTTGTGAAAAGGATCTATTCCACTGATGCCAATTTTATTTTAGTGAAAGTAACTGATGCAGATGGATTGTACCAGTTTCTGACGGATCATCAAATTGTGGTTCGCAACCGCAACAAAGAAATTCATTGCGAAAATTGCCTGCGCATCACCATTGGTACGCCCCAGGAAAATGAAAAATTATTATTGACCTTAAAAAAATACCAGCCTTGAAGAAAGTATTGTTTATTGACCGTGACGGGACCTTAATAAAGGAAGCACCCCCCACTTACCAGATGGATTCGTTTAGCAAGCTTGCATTTTACCCCGATATGTTTTGGTACCTGCGTAAAATAGCCACAGAGCTGGATTATGAACTGGTGATGGTGACCAACCAGGATGGATTGGGTACACCCAGTTTTCCGGAAGATACTTTTTGGCCGGTACATAATTTTATGATGCAAAGCCTGGAAAGTGAAGGCATTCATTTTAGTGATGTGTGCATTGATAAATCTTTTGTACAGGATAATGCTCCTACACGAAAACCACGAACCGGCCTGCTTACAAAATACCTGAACAATCCGGCATATGATATTGCCCGCTCTTTTGTAATAGGCGACCGCATTACTGATATGCAGCTGGCTGAAAACCTGAATTGTAAAGGGTTTTGGTTAAAGACGGATGCCAGCCTGGGAGCGGCTGAATTAGAAGATACCGTTGCCGAGTTAAGAAAAGCAGTGATTCTTTTAGAAACACCTGACTGGTCAGACATTTATAATTATTTAAAATTACCTCCCCGGATTGTTACGCATGAACGGAATACCAACGAAACTGCAATTTCGGTAACCGTAAACCTGGATGGAACAGGTAAAGCCAGTGTGCAAACCGGGTTGGGATTTTTTGATCATATGCTGGATCAGATTGCCAGGCATGGCAACCTGGATCTGACTGTAGTGTGCAATGGTGATCTGCATATTGATGAACACCATACCATTGAAGATACGGGTATTGCCCTGGGAGAAGCAATCGCAAAAGCACTGGGCGATAAACGGGGGATAGAACGCTATGGATTTTTATTGCCGATGGACGATTGCCTGGCACAGGTAGCCATTGATTTTGGCGGGCGTAACTGGATAGAATGGCATGCAGATTTTAAAAGAGAGAAGATTGGTGAAATGCCAACAGAGATGTTTTATCACTTCTTCAAATCTTTCAGTGATGCCTGCAGGTGTAATTTAAATATCAGGGCCGAAGGAGAGAATGAACACCATAAAATAGAAGCTGTTTTTAAGGCCTTTGCAAAAGCCATTAAAATGGCGGTAAAGCGGGATATCAATAACAATGCATTGCCATCAACAAAAGGGGTGCTGTAATGAATTGCCCCGGGATGTATCCCGGGGATGTAAAAAAATAATATGAGTGAAATCGCCATTATAAAATACAATGCCGGCAATGTACAAAGTGTGCAGTATGCATTACAGCGCATTGGTGTGCAGTCGGTGGTTACGGATGATGAAAAAGAGATCCGCAATGCATCCAAAGTCATCTTTCCCGGGGTGGGGCATGCCAATGCAGCGATGCAATATTTAAAGGAACGAAATCTGGATGCCATCATCACCTCTTTGCAACAACCGGTACTGGGCATCTGCCTGGGATTACAATTGTTATGCAGGCATTCTGAAGAAGGCGATACCACATGCCTGGGTGTTTTTGATGCGGACGTAAAATTATTTCCGGCCACGGGCCTCAAAGTGCCGCAGATGGGATGGAATAATATTTATAATTTGCAGTCGGTATTATTTGAAGGGTTAACCGGTGCGTCTTATGTATACAACGTACACAGTTATTATGCGGCATTGTGTAGCCAAACCATTGCCACCACCGACTATATTTTGCCTTACAGTGCGGCGCTGCAAAAAAATAATTTTTATGCGGTGCAGTTTCATCCTGAAAAATCAGGAAAAGTAGGAGAAACCATTTTAAAAAATTTTGTATCACTGCCATGACCATCATTCCAGCCATCGACATCATCAACGGAAAATGCGTGCGTCTCACCAAAGGAGATTATGCACAGCAAAAAATCTATAATGATAACCCGGTAGAAGTGGCAAAGCAGTTTGCCGGTGCGGGCATACAGCGTTTACATATTGTTGACCTGGATGGAGCCAAAGCGGGTAAAATCATCAATATAAATGTGCTGGAAAATATTGCCAAAGCCACCAGCCTGGAAATTGATTTTGGAGGCGGTGTAAAAAACATTGCAGATGTAGGGAATATTTTAAATGCAGGGGCAAGCATGGTAACTATTGGCAGCCTTGCGGTAAAGCACCCGGAAGTGCTGGAAGAATGGCTGATGGAATTTGGTGCCGAACGTTTTTTTATAGGAGCCGATGTACTGGATGAAAAAATAAAGATCAGCGGCTGGCTGGAAGATGGCGGTATTGACATCTTTAGTTTTATAGGCAAGATGATCAGCCTGGGTACCACCAACATCTTTTGTACTGATATATCAAAAGATGGGGTAATGCAGGGGCCTTCTGTTGAACTGTATAAAAAAATCATGGAGCAGCATCCCGAAATTAATTTAGTGGCCAGTGGCGGTGTAAGTAATATTGCAGATGTGAAAGAACTGAAAGCCATCGGTTGTAAAGGCGTTATCATTGGCAAGGCGATCTATGAAGGATTAGTTACCCTTGAAGATTTGTCAACGCTAAACTCCTAAACGCTAAACTTCTAAACTTTTAAATCTTGCTCACAAAAAGAATCATACCCTGCCTCGACATAAAAGATGGCCGCACGGTTAAAGGCATCAATTTTGAAAGCATACGCGATGCCGGAGACCCGGTAGAACTGGCCATTATGTATTCTGAACAGGGTGCAGATGAACTGGTGTTTTTAGATATTACTGCCACAGTGGAAAAAAGAAAAACACTGGTGGAACTGGTGAAAAGAATTGCCGCCAATATCAATATTCCTTTTACGGTGGGTGGCGGCATCAGCAGTGTGGAAGATGTGAGCGCCTTGTTGCAAAACGGGGCCGATAAAATTTCTGTGAATACTGCGGCGTTTAAAAACCCTGCATTGATCAGTGAACTGAGTAATGCATTTGGCAGCCAGTGCGTGGTGCTGGCCATTGATACTAAAAAAGAGGAGGATGGAGAATGGTATGTATATTTAAATGGCGGCAGAACAAAAACGGAAACCAAAACCACCGACTGGGCCAAGCAGGCAGTTGCACTGGGTGCAGGAGAAATTTTACTGACCTCGATGAATAACGACGGCACTAAAAATGGTTTTGCATTAGACATTACGGCAACATTATCCAACAGCTTACCGGTACCGGTAATTGCAAGCGGCGGGGCCGGAACAATGGAGCATTTTAAAACTGTATTTGAAAACGCCAATGCGGATGCAGCACTGGCAGCCAGTATTTTTCATTATAAAGAAATGGAGATACCGGCATTGAAACAATATTTGCATACTCAACAAATAACAGTACGCTTATGAAATGGCAGATCCCTGTAATAAGTGTTTGCGCATTTGCAGCCATCTGGCTGTTTGGCTATATGCGCAACCGGCAGGCCGACAGGAATGACCAGCGCAGGATAAGGCTGGAAGAAAAACAGGAAGAACTGCTGGAGCTGCTGCGGAAAGATCATTCAGAAACAGAAAAAAAAGATACCGATGACAATTGATTACAGTAAATATGCCGATGGCCTGGTGCCTGCCATTATACAGGATGCCAATACCGGTAAAGTATTGATGCTGGGTTTTATGAATGAAGCCGCAGTTGCTGCAACAGCAACACTAAAAAAGGTTACATTCTTCAGCCGCAGTAAAAACAGGTTGTGGACAAAAGGAGAGGAGAGCGGTAATTTTTTATTGCTGCAGGAAATGAGAACAGATTGTGATAACGACACGCTGCTGATACAGGTGGTGCCGCAGGGCCCGGTGTGTCATACCGGTACCGATACCTGCTGGGGCGAAGTAAATCAAAACGAAAATTTTTTACTGCAGCTGGAGCAGGTGATTATCAGCCGGAAAAACAATCCTTCCGATACATCGTATACCAGTTCGCTGTTTGCAAAAGGCATTAATAAGATCGCTCAAAAAGTGGGGGAGGAAGCAGTAGAAATTGTGATAGAAGCCAAGGATGACAATAAGGAACTTTTTTTAGGCGAAGCCGCCGACCTGTTATTTCATTACCTTATTTTATTACAGGCAAAAGATCATTCTCTGAATGATGTGATTGAAGTGTTGAAGGGTAGGCATAAAAAATAAGCAATTTGTTAACTGTAAAATTCTTCCAGCAAGCCAAAATAATTTTCATCCCAGCCGCTTACCATTTCATCATAGGCTTCTTCGGGAATATTGGTGTGCAGTAATTCTACCGAAGCGCCCTGCTTATGCGGGTGTAATTTAATGGTAACAATGGATGCCGGTTCCTGTTCGCCAAAATACCATTCCTGTTTAATAAGTTTACTTTCTTCAAAAGCAAGATTTCGGCCCACGATACTGCCTTCCCATAAAGAAAATTCACTGCCGGGTTCGGTACTCATTTCCGCAGGCTCGCCTGTCCATAACTGTATGGTGGCAGGATTGGTCAATGCTAAATATATTTCTTCGGGCTTTGCCGGAATGATGTAATATTTTTTAAAATCTTTCATGGTTGCTGTTTGTTGCTGAACTGTGATAATGCACAAAGTTAATTTTTTGCCGCATCATTTTGTGTAAATGATGCGTATGTCCGCTTTAGTAAAAGCTGAATAAAGAGATGTTGTACAAGGGTACCCCGAATGCTTTCGGGGTAAACTGTGCCAATGAAGCTAAATAGAATTTCCAGGGCCTGTTCACAAAAAAGATCAACTCCCCAGCAATTTATTTTTCTGCACTGTATATTCTTCCTGTGTAATGGCACCTTTCTGCAGCAGTTCAAATAGTTTGTGCAGTTCATCGGCAATCATTTGTTGCGAAGGTGCCGCCGCCAAATTTGTTTTTGCAATGGCCTCCGCCAGTTGCGTGGCCTGGCTGCTGATCTGTATCTTTTTATATTCTTCCTGGGCATGGGTAATGGTATCTTTCAGTAATTTGGGATGATGGATGAGCTGGTATTTTGTTTCGCCCATTTCTGCAGCGGTTTGTATATCCACATTGCCGTAACCCAGTATGCGTCCTAAAATGGGTTGATCGTATTCTACATTGTTAATTTTATCAAGCGGGCTTTCTTTTGAATAGCGGGTGAAAAAACCACTTTCATCCACCACACGCATATTGGTTACCGCCCATAAATTGTATTTCCAGTTGATGTATTCCACCAGTGGAAAAATTGCTGTTGCCAAAATGATGACGAAGGCGATGGAATAATTTGTCATCCATACCAGTAATGCAATGGTGAGTACCAACCATGCAAGTACAGATGGTACTAACTGTATCCAGTGCTTGCGGATGATGAGTAATAATTTTTCGTCTTTTTTAAGTTGGGTTCTCATTGTTTGCGGTTAAATATGTTGATGATGTAAATTTATGCATAGCGCGGGGTTTAAACCCCGCGCTATGCATAAATATTTTACCAGATACGCACCCGCAGGCTGTCTGCACGGTACATTTTATCTGTTGGTTTAATACTGAAAGTACTGTAAAATTCATCCACATCCACAAAAGGCCCGTTTACCCTGTACTTGGCGGGAGAATGCACATCGGTCAATAGCCGGTTGCGCAGTTGCTCTTCGCGTTGGTGGCCCAGCCAACCCAGTGCATAGCCCATAAAATAGCGTTGCATGGGGGTTAACCCACTGATGTTTTTGTTCTCTTTGAATTGGGCTGTTTTTTTAAAGGCTTCAATGCCCAGTAAGATACCTCCCAGGTCGGCAATGTTTTCACCCAGTGATGCCTTGCCATTGATATGGTATCCTTTCACCGGTTCAAAAGCATTGAACTGTGCCACCATTACATCGGCACGTTTTTTAAAAGCTGCTTCATCAGCTTTTGTCCACCAGCTTACTAAATTTCCTTTTTCATCAAACTGCCTTCCTTCATCATCAAAGCCATGGGTAATTTCGTGGCCAATGGTACTGGCACCACCATAACCATATACCACGGCATCATCCAACTCTTCATCCCTGTAGCCCGGTACAGTAAATATGCCGGCGGGTAACACTATTTCGTTGTTGCTGGGGTTGTAGTAAGCATTATAGGTTTGCGGGTACATGTCCCATTCATCCCTGTCAACTGGTTTGCCTAATTTGCTGTAGCTGTAATTGTGCCACCACATCCTTGTATTCATGTAGTTTTTTGCCAGGCTTTCTTTCCCAATTTCCATGGCGCTGAAATCTTTCCATTTATCGGGATAGCCTACTTTGCTTTTTATAGCTGCCAATTTAGTGTAAGCCTTTTGTTTAGTACTGTCGCCCATCCATGCCAGCTTGCTGATCCTGTCTTTTAATGCCGAACGGATGTCTTCCACCATATTACTGTAACGTTTTTTGGCAGTTTCGTTAAAGAATTCTTTTACATACAACTGCCCCAGCATTTCGCCCATAGCACTTTCTTCCATTTCAATGGCCCTTTTCCATCTTGGTTTTCTTTCTTTTGCACCGCTGAACAGTTTGGTAAAGTTAAAAGTTTCAACACCGTAGGCGTCGGGCAGTACGCCTGACAGATCGCTGAGCAAATTGAACTTTACATAGTATTTCAGATCGCCGATGGGAGTGCTGGTTAGTACTTTATTCATACCGGTAAAAAATTCGGGCTGGCCTACAATTACAGAGTCAATATTTTTTACACCGATGGCATTTAAGTATGCAGGCCAGTCGATATTGGCAGCAATCTTGCCCAGGTCGGTAATGGCCATTTTATTGTAATTCCTGTACGGGTCACGCAGGTCTTCCAGCTTGCGGGAAACAGTGGCCAGTTTGGTTTCTAAAGCCAAAATATTTTTTGCCGCAGCAGCTGCAACACTGGCTTCTTCGCCCGACATGGTAAGTATCTTCGCAATATATTTTACATATTCATTGCGGATATTGATAGTAGCCGAATCCATTTTAAAATAATATTCCCTTTCGCCCAGTCCAATGCCGCCCTGCCACAGAGTATAAGCCATCACATCACTTTTTTTTGCATCCTGGCTAACACCTTCTCCAAATAAGGCATTGGAGCCTATTTTTTTAAAATCGGTTATGGCACTGATCAATGACCTGGTATCTGTTACTGCATTTATTTTATCCAGCAAAGGTTGAACGGGTTGTAAACCGTCTTTTTCAATTTTTGCACTGTCCATGGCTGTGGTCCAAAAATCACCGATCTTTTGATCGTTGCTGCCGGCTTTACCATTGGCGGCGGCGGCTTTTTCAGAAATGTCCCTGAGCCTTTTTAAATTTTCTTCCATCACTAAATTGCCAATACCCCAGCTGGACTGATCGCCGGGGATCGGATTTTTTTTGATCCATCCGCCATTGGCGTAATCAAAAAAATCTTCTCCGGGTTGAACGGAACTGTCGATGTTGACTGCCAGAACATCGGGTTTTGCAGGGCCAGTTTTATCTGCACCGCTGCAACTATATAAAGCAGCAGCTGCAATGGTAACAACGAATATCTTTCTCATGTGTATCATTTTATCTCTAAAAATAAAGAATGTATTGCTGCAAGAATAATTTTTTTGATAAGTGGGATGCTGCTGCGATATGCTGTATTTTTACATTTTTATTTATGACACCAGAAAGATTCGACCGACTTACAGCAGTATTGAACAAACGCCAGCCCGATTTAACGGTGGTACTGGAGAATGTGTTTGATCCGCATAATATCAGCGCTGTAATGCGCACTGCCGATGCTGTTGGCTTACAGGATATTTTTATTTTGAATAATAAAATTCCGCCACACCGTAAATGGGGTGCTAAAAGCAGCAGCAGCGCCGCCAAATGGTTAACGGTGCATCAATATACCGATGCGGAAATGTGTTTTGCTGAATTAAGAAAACGCTATAAAAAAATTTACACCACGCATTTAAGTACCGATGCGGTGGGACTGCACGAACTGAACCTGGCTGAACCTGTGGCCCTGGTTTTTGGCAACGAACACAGCGGGGTGAGTGAAGAAATAATCGGCATGGCCGATGGTAATTTTATTATCCCGCAGGTGGGTATCATCAAATCGCTGAATATTTCGGTAGCCTGTGCCGTTAGTTTGTATGAAGCCTACCGGCAAAAAAACAATGCGGGGCATTATGATACCATTAAACTGGAAGGTGAACAGCTGAACAGTTTACGAAACCAATGGGGATTTAACGAAGACGAAATATAAAGCCGGGCCTCGTTTATTTTTTATGCGACCAGATGAGCATTGCATTTTTTTTATTAGCTATTGTTTTATTGTAATAATCACGGTAGTAATCGTTGGTCATAAGATTTACCTGGTGGGTATAGCTTTTTCCCTTTTTTGCAGCACCATACAGTTTGCTCACAAACACCTGCGAAAAGTTGGTGTTTACATAATTTTGTAACGCCGTGTTAGTTACTTTTTTCTCATCTATCCAAACACCATATACTTTTGCGTTTTTAAACGATTCAAACTGCGCCGCAGCAGGAACGGTTTTAGGCAGTGGCGGGAATGGTGCCCTGAATATAACGGTTTGTATGGACCGTTGCGCTTTATTCATTTGCAGGTAGATGGTTTCCAGGCGGCTTTTATCTGCATCTGTTATAGTTGTAAAAAAATTATGCAGCGATTTCTGATCAGCAATTTTATATTTATTGATAATGTCGTCATACTCCTTCAACATGGCATCCGTTGCACCCGGGCCAAAGGGCAGGTTTTCTTTCATAGGTGCCAGGCTGGCATTTGAACGGGCCTTGCCGGTATCTTCGGGTTGTTGAGCTGGCTGTTCAGCCTGCACCACTTTATCCTGCTGTACTTTTTGTGTGTAGGCTTTTGTGCCGAAGATGAACAGGGCGGCAACACCCAAAGCTGCTGCCATGGTTTGCCTGATGCATTTTTTTGCCAAAGAACTTTGTGCGCTCATCATAACAATACGTTTTTTTACAGTGAGATAATTAAACGGGCTGGCCAGTACAGACGCCTGCTGCTGTGCTGCATACTGAAGCAGCAGGGACTGGTAAGCAGCGGTATCACTAAAATGGTGCAGCACACCTTCATCTGCCAGGTATTCGTGATTAAGGCGTATGCATTTGCGGTATAAAAAGAAAAAAGGGTTTATCCAGCAAAACACCAGCAGCAGTTCAGTAAATAATATATCCAGGGTGTGGAGCTGTTTTACATGCGTACATTCATGCTGCAGTACCTGTGGTGCCAAACTGCCTGCCTGCCATTGATCTTTATTGATAAAAATAAAATGAAAGAAACTGTATGGCGGGTTTGTGCTGTTTGTTAATACGATCACCGCATTGTTATGCCGCAATTTTTCATGCCCTGCGGCCCTGCGGATAATGGCAGTAAGATGATACACAAAACGGATGAACTGCAACAGGCATACCAATCCATACACCACTGCCAGTATAAAAGGCCAGTAGTGTGCAACAGGCACAGCCGCTGCTGCAGTGGTTACATAAGGGGCACCTGCTGCAGCATCCATTACCGTTTGTTCCGGCGCAGCGGATACACTAACATACTCCACCGTGTGGCTGATAACAATAATCGGAATAACCAGCGACAGTGCCATGGTGACCAATAAATAAAACCGGTTAAACCGGTGCATATTTTCCTTCTCTAAAAGCAGCAGGTACACAGCTAACAACAATGCCGAACACAATACCGTTTTGATAAGATAGAGCATCATTTTTTCTTCTTTTTTATTTCCTGGTCAATTATTTTTTTCAGGTCTTCCAGCTCAGCGGCGGTTAAATTACTGGTAGTGGTAAAAAATGAGGCAAACTGCAAAGCAGAATTGCCAAAATAATTTTTAATGATGCCCTTCACATGTTTTGAAAAGTAATCGGCTTTTTTCACCAATGCATAATACTGGCGGGAATTGCCAAATACGGCATACCCCACAAAACCCTTGTCCTGCATTCTTTTTAATAAAGTGGCAATGGTGGTCACTGCCGGTTTGGGATCGGGGTAGGTGTCGATCAGGTCTTTCAAAAAAACTTTCTCCTGTTGCCAGATCAGTTCCATCAATTGTTCTTCTGTTTTAGATAACTTCATGTTCTACGTTCTGACATATTGCTCTACAAATGTAGAAATAAAATTTAAACCGCCAAATTTATTTTCACGCTGGGGTACTGGGATTGCAGAGGAGGTATAATGCGGCACGCAGAGGCGCAGCGCCCGCAGGTAAAATAAATACAAATATTTCCTGCTGCGCTTACTGCGATTTCTGCAGGAGAACTTCTTTCAGTGTTTCTGTGGCAATAAACTTTGATGTAGACAATTCTTATCCCTGCGATCCCTGCGCTTCTGCGTGCAATTTCCTTACGTGAAATCTCCTCCATTTCCAATAACTTTAATCTTCCAAAACCTCAAGTATGCAAAAATTACTGCTCCCCTTCGTTTTATTGATCTCATTAACCACATTGGCACAAACCAAAAAGCCGCTCGACCACACGGTATACGACAGCTGGAAAAGCATTGGTGAACGCCTCATCAGCAATGATGGACAATTTGTGGTGTACACCGTTACCCCCCAGGAAGGCGATGGCGAACTGGTGATACAAAATCCATCCACCCAATACAAAAAAATAATTGCCCGCGGTTACAATGCGGTAATTACAGAAGACAGCCGCTTTGTGGTGTTTAAAATAAAACCTTTGTTCCAGGATACCCGGCAGGCAAAGATCAAAAAGAAGCTGCCAGATGATATGCCCAAAGATTCATTGGGGATGATTGCACTGGGGCAAGACAGTATGTTTAAAATGGCCAGGGTAAAATCGTATAAAACCCCCGAAAAAGCCGGCGGCTGGATGGCGTATCTTTTAGAAAAAAACGAAGCTGCTTCTCCCAGGGTGAAAGCAATGCCCGATTCTGCTACCCAATTAAAAAGCATGCTGCAGCTGGCCGATAGTTTGGTACGGGTGGCCGACAGTATCCGCAATAAAACAAAAGAGGTACAAAAAAATGGGTTGGCTGTATTGAACCCACCTAAAACAAGTACCAAACCTGCTGCGCCAAAAGCAGATGCTGATAAAGTAGAGGAAGGAACTGATTTAGTATTGAAAAATTTAAGTACCGGCGCCGATAAAAAATTTAAACTGGTGACGGAATATTTTTTCAGCAAAAAAGCCAATGCCTTCATTATAGAAACATCCGCAAAAAATAATGATTCAGTTACCAAAGCCACGGTGCTGTGGGTAGATCTGGCTTCCGGTAAAACCGATACCATCTTTAAAAAATTCAATGATGCAAAAAATTATGCACTGAATGAAGAAGGCGATCAGCTGGCTTTTGTTGCCGAGCGTGACAGTGTTGCCAAAGCATTGACCAGGTTTTATAAATTGTATTATTACCGTTCCGGGGCCGACAGCGCCAACATGATAGCCGATAAAAATACAGTGGGCATGAAGGTAGGCAATACCATCAGTGAAAATGCCAATTTGATATTCAGTAAAGACGGCCGTAAATTATTTTTTGGTACTGCAACTATTAAAGCGCCCAAAGATACCACACTGGTAGATTTTGAACTGGCACGTTTGGACGTATGGCATTACAAAGACGATTACCTGCAACCCCAGCAATTAAAAAACCTGGATGCTGAGTTAAAACGCAGCTATACTGCAGTAATTATTCCAGGAGATAATAAAATGGTACAACTGGGTGCAGAAGATGCGGAAAGAATTACACTGGTAAATGAAGGCAATGCAGATTGGGTACTGGCCGAAAGCAATAAAGGCAACCGCGTGGAAGGGCAATGGACCGGCCGCGTAAAAACTTCGGCATATATCATCAGCACGGCAAATGGTACAAAAAAATTAGTGCTGGCCAATTCCATTGCCAACTTTGATGCATCACCTGCAGGTAAATATGTGTACTGGTATGATGTAGTGCAGAAAAATTATTTTACGTATGATGTGGCCACCGGTAGTACCCAAAATGTAACCGGAAAAATTAAAGTGCCGTTATACGATGAAGAAAACGATGTGCCGGATTATCCTTCTCCGCATGGTGTGATGGGCTGGAGTAAGGACGATAAGAACCTGTATGTATATGATAAATATGAAGTGTGGAAGGTAGCTCCCGGCGCAGCTGAAACACCGGCTTTGCTCATTGATCCTGTAAAGATGCCCCGTAAAAACAATATTACTTACCGATATATTTCCACCGACAGGGAAGAGCGTTTTGTGAACCTGGAAAAGGCATTGCTGTTTCGTGTGTTTGACAATACCACCAAAATGAGTAAGCTGGATGCATCCACTCTAAAAAACAATGTCATCAGTTTCAGCAATCCGCTGCAAAAATATGTTTTTGGCTTTCCTGTAAAAGCAAAAAAGGCGGAGGCTTTTATTTTTACCAAAGAAAATTATACCAATGCGCCCAACCTGTATTATGTTAATGGGTTTACCGGCGATATGCAGCTGAGTGATATCAATCCACAGCAAAAAGACTATAACTGGGGTACCGCAGAATTATTTAAATGGAAAACTTATAATGGAAAAGAAAGCGAAGGTATTATTTACAAGCCAGAGAACTTCGACCCCAAAAAGAAGTACCCGATGATCAGTTATTTTTACGAAAAATTATCAGATGGCCTGTATGGGTATATTCCACCGTCGCCAACGCCCAGCCGGTTGAATATTTCTTTCTTTGTCAGTCGTGGTTACGTGGTATTTGCTCCGGATATTTCTTATACCACCGGCCATCCCGGCAACGATGCGTATAATTATATTGTGAGTGGTGTGCGTGCCATTGTAAAGTTGGGTTATGCAGACAGTACCAAACTTGGTTTGCAGGGGCAAAGCTGGGGCGGCTATCAAACAGCCATCCTGGTTACCAAAACAAAATTATTTGCTGCTGCCTGGGCAGGCGCACCTGTGGCCAACATGACGAGTGCCTATGGTGGTATACGCTGGGGCAGTGGCCTTAACCGCCAGTTCCAGTACGAAAAAACACAGAGCCGCATAGGTGCCACATTGTGGGAGAAGCAAAACTTATACATTGAAAATTCACCCTTGTTTCATTTGCCTAAAGTAACCACACCCATGGTGATCATGCACAATGATGCCGATGACGCGGTGCCCTGGTACCAGGGTATAGAATTGTTTACCGCCATGCGCCGGCTGAACAAACCCGTGTGGTTACTGGTGTATAATAATGAAGTACATAATTTGGCAGAAAGAAAAAACCGCAAAGACATACAGGTACGTGAACAACAATTCTTTGACTGGAAACTGAAAGGCGACAAACCCGCCAGCTGGTTAACAGAAGGCGTACCCGCTACACAAAAGGGAATTGACTGGGGATTGAAAGTGGAGTAAATTTTTAAAAGAAGTCAAGTTTTAAAACTTGACTTCTTTTTTTGTAGCAGACATTGATAATATTAACTAGCTGCATTGGCGTCGCACTCTTGTACAGAATTACTTTACTGAGCTTTTCATGGCATGAATCTTCCCCATGGAAAATATTCAACAACAAGCCGCTTTCCTTTGTTTGCTGTTTTGTTGCCCTAATTTTATCTTGGAACTTGGGTACACAATATTCTCATTAGTGAACGACTATTTCCCAACGTTTTATTTCCTTCAACCCTGCAAATAAATTATATTGAGAAAAAATATTGCTGTATGAGTTCGATAACAAAACTATTTATTGTTGCAGCCTGGATATTTTTATCATTTACTTCCTGTCATACGCATCACCAGCCTGTTGATAATGGATGGGGCATTTACGGGGGCAACAATTCACATGATCACTATGCTGCGCTTACGCAAATTGATACCAATAATGTAATGCAATTGCAGGAAGCCTGGCAGTACCATACGGGCGACAGTGATAAGATGACGCAGATACAGGTGAATCCCATTATAGTGGATGATGTATTGTATGGCGTTTCTCCCAAACTAAAATTGTTTGCAGTGGATGCTGCTACGGGTAAAGCCAAATGGATATTTGATCCGCTGAACGATACTTCAGGCGAGGTAAGGGGAGCCCGTTATTTCAGTATGAATGTTTGCCGTGGTGTAACATATTATTCGGGAGGTGATGATGAGAAAAGAATTTTTTATGGCGCAGGACCAAGACTGTATTGTATTGATGCATTACGGGTGTTCCTGTTTTATCTTTTGGTACAAAAGGCAGTATCGACCTGCACGAAGGCCTGGGTGATCATGCGTCGCAATTGTATGTGGCATCCACCACACCTGGGATCATTTATAAAGACCTGATCATTGTTGGTATACGGGTGGCTGAAGAAATGCCCGCCGCACCCGGCCATATTCGTGCCTATGATGTACATACCGGAAAAATGCGCTGGATATTTCACACCATTCCACAGCCCGGAGAAGCGGGTTTTGAAACATGGGAAAATAAAGAAGCCTACCAGCATGTGGGCGGAGCAAATTCATGGGCGGGCTTTAGCCTGGATGAAGCTAGGGGCATTGTTTTTGCACCAACGGGTTCTGCCGTGTACGATTTTTATGGCGGTAAAAGGTTAGGCCAAAATCTGTATGCGAATGCATTACTTGCACTGGATGCGGCAACAGGTAAACGCCTCTGGCATTTTCAAACGGTACATCATGATGTGTGGGATCGTGATCTGCCCACTGCACCGGCATTGGTTACCATTACAAAAGATGGAAAGAAAATTGACGCGGTAGCACAACCCACCAAAAGCGGTTTTATATTTTTATTTGACAGGGTTACCGGTCATCCCCTGTTCCCCATTGAGGAAAAGCCCGTACCGGCAGTTTCTGAATTGCCCGGCGAAAAACTGCATGCCACACAACCTTTTCCCCAACTGCCGCTGCCATTTGTACGTCAAAGCCTGTCCGAAAAAGACCTGAATACTTTTTTACCTGATTCCTCATACCAGGATATAAAAAAAAGACTGGCTTCTTATAAAACAGGATCGATGTTCACCCCGCCTTCCATGGCGGGTACTGTTATTTTCCCCGGTTATGATGGTGGTGCGGAATGGGGTGGGCCTGCCGTGGATCCTGCAACTGGCATCATGTATGTGAATGCCAGCGAAATGCCATGGGTGCTGACGATGATGCCACTTAAAGAACAGGTATTGCCCGATGAAAATAATTTGCAGGCGGGAAAAAGAATATACGCTGCAAAATGTATGACCTGTCACGGCCCCGAAAGACAGGGCGCAGGCAATTATCCAACGCTGATTGGGGTGGAAAAAAAGTATACCGAAACACAGTTTCATGAGTTGCTTGACATTGGCCGCAGGATGATGCCGGCATTTAATCAACTGTCAGAAAATGATAAGAAGGCGCTGGCCGATTTTGTACTGGATATTAAAGCCACGCAAAATGATAAATATGTGTATGTGCCCGGTACTGATGACGCCTGGAATAAAATGCCTTATACCGGCACCGGCTATAATAAATTTTTAACCAAAGAAGGATATCCTGCAGTTGCGCCGCCATGGGGTACACTCAACGCCATTGACCTTAACAGCGGACAATTGCTTTGGAAAGATACTTTGGGCGATTACCCGGAACTTAAAGCAAAGGGTTTGCATACCGGAACAGAAAATTATGGCGGCCCTGCGGTTACTGCAGGAGGCTTGGTTTTTATTGCTGCTACGAGCGACGCTAAAATCAGGGCATTCAATAAACGCAATGGCAAGCTGCTGTGGGAACATGATTTGCCGGCCTGCGGCTTTGCCACACCGTCAGTATACCAGGTAGCGGGCAAAGAGTACGTAGTAATTGCCTGTGGTGGAGGTAAATTAAAAAAAGCATCAGGGGATGCGTATGTTTGTTTTGCATTACCCGGTAAATAAAGATGATGCTTTCATACTTCGGCAAGGGAATAATATTTCACATACAGTTCTTCCAGCAATTCTTCACTCAGCTGCTCCGCCACCAGTTGTTTTGACGTAATACACAATGCCCCGCAGATGCTGCCGTATTGCATACACTCTTTTATTGCCTTGCTATTTAAGTAAGCATACAAAAAACCGGAAAAGAAATTGTCGCCGGCACCATTGGTATCTGTAATAGCAAAACCGGGCAGTGCCGGCACATTGATCCAGTCACCAGTTTTTGTAAGGGCCGTGGAGCCGTTCTTTCCATGCGTGCACACCACCAGTTCTTTGCCTGTAATCAATTGCTGCATGGTATGTTTGTAATTGGTAAGATTATCCGAACTCAGGAAAATATATTGGGCAGCATCAATGAATGGTTGATGATATGAATTGTTATCGGTATAATCATGCAGGTCTGTCCATACAGGGTGGTGGTAATCTTTCAGTAAAGGAATGAAGTTTTTGCAATACGCAATGATATTGAGAACCACCAGGTCGCTTGCGGCGATATTCTTTTCAATCAACGTGTTGTTTACAACAGGATGTTCAGATGATTGCGTGATGAACATCGAAATGCGGTCGCCTGCGGCATTCATGATATTGATGTGGCGCTCTGTTCCTGCAGGATCAATATCATACATGAAGTTCACGCCATGCTTTTTCATGTCATTGATGATGTGCTTTCCATACGCATCATCACCCAGTAAAGAATATAGTGTGCAGGGCACATGAAGTTTTTGCAAACACCAAGCCTTGCCCGAGCCGGTAGAACCGGTGACCTCGTGAAAATCTGCCTGGTGAATGGTTTGCGGCAGGGCTGTTGGAAATTTTTCCAGCCCAACAATATGATCAAAAGTAGTGCCGCCTAAAATGAATATCCTTGCCATCGGGTATATTGTATTATAATTATTAACGCACCTGCAGATGTATTTTAACTGCTATTTCTTTGATTAAAGTTAATCATTCAAAAAATATAATAGTAATAATGTAAAAAATACGGCGTATATTATAAAACCGGTACAATATCAACAGCCGGTACTAAACCTTCTGTTATGAAAAGAAATACATTTATTGCATCCGTTGCAGCACTTGCAGCCATGCCTTTATTTTCAGTATCGCAAACTCAGGTCAAAAAAAGAAACAGCAAAGGATTTAAGATCAATGCAGGGGAAGGGCGTATTCACGGGCATATACAATTGAAAGGCGTGAACGTAAATGTAATTGACGTTAAAATATCAGGTGTGGATACCAATGGCGACCTGGCCATATTTGAACAAACTTCCCTGTCGCAGGGAAGAGGTACTCCTTTACATGTACATCATTTGCAGGATGAAATTTTTTATGTAATGGAAGGGGCTTATTATTTCCAGGTGGGAGAGGAAAAATTTAATTTGGTTGCAGGCGACAGTATTTTTTTACCCCGTACAGTGCCGCATGCCTGGACGCAGGTATCCGAAAAAGGCAGGATGACAGTAACATTGCAACCTGCAGGGAAACTGGAAGATTTTTTTGTAACCATGGCCGCGTTAGACCACGAACCAACTGCTGCAGAAATTGCAAAGATCTTTGCAGATAATGATATGCAGGTAATGGGTCCGCCATTAAAAATTAAATAGCACGGCTATTTCTTCATCCACTGCATGCCCACCTTATTAATATCGCTGGCTATATTCTCAATAAAATTAAACTGGTCGGCAATGGGTTTAAACTCGGTCAGCAGTTTACGGGTATCACTGTGTTGTATGTCCTGCTGCAATTCTCTCTTCCTGGTTTGTAACAGCTGCTGTAATTTTTGCTGAATGATATTGGTAGTCGCCGTTTCCTTTTTTTCGAAGGAGGGTTCCTTTTCATCCAGGATTTGTGCTGCATTTTCTAAACATGCCGCAGTGTTATTGATGGGAATGTTAAAGTCTGCAGATGCAAATTTTGCCGACAAGGGTTTTACATAATACGATAAAGTGGCAATATGCGAAGTGAGCATGTGGTTCAGTACCACAAACTGGTGCAGTTGTTTGCTGTTCTTTTGTTTACTTTTTGGTTCGGCCAGCATGCGGGTAAATGCATCTGATAAATTGGCCAGTGCCACAAATGCATTTTTACGGCTGAGTTTATACGCTGTATTATCAGGGGTATTGCCTGTAAATGCAGCGGCAATGGTGTTGAAATAGGCTGCATTACTGCGGATGGCATCCAGCATATAATGGCTTAGTTGTTCCTGTTCCCATGCCGGCAATAATATTAAATTGGCCAGGAATGCGATCACCGATCCAATGGCCGTATCCGTAACCCGGTCGATGATGATGGTTTTAAAACTGGCATTGCTCAGCAGGTGAAACAACAGCAGTATATAGGGTGTCATAAAGATCACGCTGATCATGTAATGCGTACGCATCAAACTGTAAGTGCCTATCATTAGTAACAGCATCATTACAAAAAGAGCATCGTTGTTTTTAACAAAATACAAGATCAGCATTCCAATGGCTGCGCCAACAATAGTGCCGATCAGACGGTCGTAATTTCTTTTTTTAGTAAGACTGTAAGCCGGTTTTAAAATTACGATGATGGTGAGTAATATCCAGTAACTGTGCCCAACAGGTAATAATAAAGAAACGATATAGCCCAGCAATGTGGCAATACTTATTCGTACTGCATGCCTGAAATTATTGGAAGCAAAAGAAAGATTGTCTTTCAGTACTTGCCAGTCGATGGGCTGGTGCGAGATGAACTGGTCGTAATCAGCTGCCGGCCCGGGCATTTTTTTAGTAAGCTCTTTATCATAAGCCGTGTATAAATGCAGGGTATGAATGCGTTGGGCAATATCGGTAATGCTGTTCAGAATATGGCGCATGCTGATAAAACTGTCTACATTAACTGCAGTACGTTTGCTGTCGCGAAAGGTATCAAAGTAGGCAGTGGTGCTGTTCAGGTGTTGTGCCAGCAGGCCGGTTTCTTCAGAGGGATGTCCACTTTTTACAGCAATGCCGATCTCGTCCAGTTCATTCGCCATTTCCAGCACCAGCAGCCGGTACTGCTCCAGGATATCATCGTCTTTAAAGGTATGGTGCAGGCCTTTATAATCGTGGTAAGAGGTCATGGTTCTTTCAAACAGGTCTACAATATCGGTAAACATCATCAGCAGGGTTCTGCCTGTGGTGGTGGAATCTTTAATGATGTCGCGGCTCTTAAATAATAATTCTCTTACCAGGTTTTGTTCGGTATGCAGCACAATTTGCTGTTCCATCATTTGCTGGTAAGTTTTTTCATAGTCCACTTCTTTTTCATAAAAGGCGGCTCTTACCCGCAGGTAATCAGCCGTGGCCATGATGCAGTCGCCCAGGGCCTGTTGTGCCAATTTATACGGACGAAAACTGTACAGCAATAAACTCAGTAAGGTGTACCAAACCGCGCCCGCTAAAATATACCCGGCATTTACCAGTATATCCCAGCCCTCGTGGCGGCCGGTCATATTCAGTACAATTATCAGCAATGCAGATACACCTATGGAATTGGCCCTGCTGCCGTATACTGCAATCATTGAAAATGCAAAACAAGCCAGCGTAATGAATGCGCCCATCAGCACCGTATAGGGAGCTGTTAAAGCTGTAAGCAATGCCATGGCAGTGTTGATAATGATGCAGGCAAACATCCCGTTCTTGCGGTGTTGTATAGGGCCGGGCGTATCAGTAATGCTCACACTCATGGCACCTAACGACACCACCACCCCGGCTGCCAGTAAATTAAATTGTTGTAAGATGACGGCGGGTAATACAATACCTGCAGTAATGCGTATGCCATCACTCAGGTAATGGCTGTTGATAAAACTTTTATATTCCTTAATATAATCCATGAATCTAAATACCTGTTAACAACTGCAAAGATACAGGGCCCGCATGGGATGCTCTGATTTATTGAGCCGCATCCGAGGTCCAGTGGAAACCTTTTTTTAATAAGGGTAACTGCTGCCAGTTGATGGCCCTGCCTATCAGCACCACCATTTTACCTTTATTAATATATTGCACAGTAAGTACGCTGTCTGCAGCCCGGTAAGTAAAGGCATGTGGTATTTGCTGAAGTAAATTATCTGTTAACAGCAATACTGCATGTGCAGTATCATACGCAAGTTTATAATCTGTCATGCGTTTCTGCTGGTCTTCAAAGATCATGTAACCATTACGGTGAATGAAAAATCTTTTCACGTCTGCAACATCAGCCGGCAGCGTATCTGTTCCATCTACCAGGCCAGTTACCTGGTAAGCACCATGCAGGTAAGGATACGGCATTGCATCTCCATTGAACCGGCGGGATTGCACAAAGGGAAAAAATACTTCCAGGCATATCAGCCCGCCGGCAAGCCAGGGTACAAAATACGAAGCAAATGTTGGTTTTATTGAAGGGCTGCTGTTTGAAGACAATGTATTGTTTTGGGTCCATCCCACTAACCCCTGCAATTTGTTGCGGTAAGGAAATAACAGGTATAAGTTCAGGTACAACAGAAAAAGAGAAAATAGTTTTACCGAAATATCAAAACTGAAATTGATGGCCACAATGTTTATAAGTATGCCAAGGCTGAGGAGCAGACCTGCCAGCCGGGTACGGGGAATAAAAATAAGAAGGGCTGCTATTGCTTCTGTGGTACCTAAAAAAATATTGTACCCATAAGAACTCCCCATCGTACTCCAGAACAACAGGTCTTTTTCAATGGCACCTAAAGGGGTAAACAGGGTATTGGGTTCAGGAATATAAAATTGATTTTTAAAGAGCTTATCGGCGCCGTATTTTAGAAGTTGCAGGGAAAGATAGTATACAAAAAGCCGGTAACAAATGCGGTAAAAGAGATTGCGGTAAACGCCCCATTTTTGAATGGCCTGTAAAAGCAGCGTGATCAGCAATGCAAAAATAAAATGTACTAACAGCAATAGGTACATCGAAGTACTGTCGGAGTACACCCTGGTATCTGCAATTGATTTTCCAAAAAAATGAGATGCTGTAAAGCCCAGCAGCGGCCCCCAAATTTTATCTGTAACTACCAGTTGCAGATGGGTGATGTTAAATGGAAACGGAATAAAAACGATACCCAAAAGCCCGAACAAAGATGCTGCCGTATTAACTCCGCGTTGTATCATGCCGGTTTTTTAGCTGCTTCTACGCCCTTTGTATTGCAGGTTGAAAAAATTTCCAGCAACACCAGCTGCACAGTAATGACAATAGCAGGATGCCGGCAACCAGCCTGGCCATTACCGCATCAAAAAATACCGGGTATGGAGGTGAATATGTTGGGGTGATAGCGACCGTTGCCGGCAAATTGATTTCTTTTTTCTCTTTCTTTACGGCGCCCGTAACGGCTTTATTCTTTTTTTGTTTAAGAATAGTATTGTCAAAACCGATTAGCACCAGGTTGGCAGCAGCCTTGCCATAGCGGTGCCTGGTTACCAGTATGTTTTTGATACTGTCCAGCAAATGCCTGTTTGCAAATAAGGGTTCGTTGTGAACTTTTTCCCGTTTAGTGGTTACAAAGCGGGCCGCATCTGCCTGCTCGCCGAAAGCCCTGGTAAAAACTGATCTTACCAGTATTGTTACCGATGGCGAAATGTAGATCACACTATCCAGTCGGTAAGTATTGATATGTGAAGGGATACCAAAATTAGAGCCTTCATTATTAAACCATTCAGTTTGCTGGGCGGTAGAAAAATTTTCCATTTGCCCGCTATGGCTTTTAAATGCAATCAGTTTGGTTTGCGAATGGGCAGTACTACTGATGATAAAGAAAAGGATACTAAAAATCAGTTTCATGTTTTACCGGTTTGAATACTTACTAAAGATAATGTAAATGCAGCAATCTTTATTGGGGCAATTTTGGGTTACGGTACGCAGCAAAAAAAGGAGGTAAAAAATAAATTTGCTTTATTACGAAATGTTCGTAGATTTACGAAAAATTCGTAGAAATGGAAAAATTAACCCATGTAGAAGAAGAAGTGATGCAGGCTGTATGGCGTACCGGCGAGGCCAATATAAAAGCCTTTATGGAAAACCTGGACGAGCCGGCACCATATACCACCGTTGCATCTATTATAAAAAATTTAGAACGGAAGGCATATATCAGCAGCCGCCTGGTGGGCAATGCCTACCTGTACAAACCTGCAGTAAGCGAAGCGGAGTATAAAAAGAAATTCATGGGTAATGTAGTAAAGGAGTATTTCGATAATTCGTATAAAGAAATGGTGAACTTTTTTGTGGAGCAAAAAAAATTATCGGCCAAAGAACTGAAAGAGATCATCAGCATGATAGAAAAAGGAAATAAATAACCTGTAAATATATTGCCATGAATTTTTTAGTAGACTACAGTGTAAAATTATCGGTGAGCCTGTCGGTGGTATTTTTATTTTACCATTTTATTTTACGCAAACTTACCTTTTACAATTATAACCGCTGGTATTTGCTGGGTTATACAGCTTTGTGTTTCCTGATACCGTTCATCAATATCAGTCCGGTACTGCAACAGCACAACTGGCACCGAAACCATATCATTAACTGGATACCTGCCATTGATCAGCCGGCAGCAATGGAGCTGCCAACGGCTGCTGCTGCCGGTATTTGGGATTATATTATTGCCATTATCATTGCCGGTATGCTGGTCATGCTGGTAAGGCTGGTATTCCAGTTTTTTTCTTTCAGCAAATTACTCCGGCGGGCCAGCACGGTTAGCAGCAACGGCACCAGGGTATACCAGGTAAATGAATCCATCATCCCCTTCTCTTTTGGGAATGCCATTTTCATCAACCGGCATTTGCATTCTGAAGCAGAATTACAGGAGATCATCTGTCATGAATTTGTACATGTTAAACAAAGACACAGCATCGACATCATTTGGGCCGAACTCCTTTGCATTGTAAGCTGGTACAATCCCTTTGTTTGGTTATTGAAAAGAGCCATACGCCAGAACCTGGAATTTATTGCCGATCACCAGGTGCTGCAAAACGGCATCAGTAAAAAAGAATACCAATACCTGTTGCTGAAAGTAATAGGAAATCATCAATACAGTATAGCCACACCATTCAATTTTTCTTCACTTAAAAAAAGAATAGCCATGATGAACAAAACAAAAAGTGCCAGGCGGCAGTTAATACGACTGCTGTTTGTATTGCCGGCCACAGCGGTTTTGCTGCTCGCATTCCGCGGTAAGTGGAATGCGGCAGCCAAAACAGCAGCCGATGATAAAACCGTTGCCATTGCAGGTATGGTGGTTGATGCAAAAACATTAACCCCGTTGGCGGATGCCAGTATTTTCTGCAAAGAAAAAAATATTACCCTGCATACAGATGCAAAAGGGTATTATCTGTTGCGCCTTCCTTTTGAGAACAAACCCCTGCAGTTTACGCTTTTAATTACGAAGCCCGGTTATAAGCCTCTTCATCAAACAGAAAACTGGGGTAATTTTTACGAAGAACGTACGTATAAACGCTACAGTAAATCGTATGAGTTTTTTGGATTGAGCCGGGGGGATGCCGGGGGTTTTTCTTCACTGGGTAATATTGAAGACGAAGCCGGACTGGCTTACGAACATATTGCCGCCACTTTGCCGGAAATATTTGATCCCGCTTCAAAAGAGTACGACGGCACAATTGAAAGAGATACGCTATTAGAATTAAAAAAACTTAACCGAAAGGGATATATTTTTGATGTCATCAATGATTCAGTAGTTATTAAAAATAAAGCCCGAAAAATTGTAAAGCGGGTAGCACTGTCCGATTGGTTCAAAAATGAAGCGGCCTATGAAAATACATATGGTAAACTTCCACCACCACCGCCACCACCACCACCTCCGCCACCGCCAGCAGCACCAGCTGCTCCAGCGCCCGCAACCGAAATGGTTGAATTGTATGCAGTTCCCCAGGTGCCTGAAGTGGCAGCAATTCCGCAGCCTGCCGGGGCGCCATCACCAATGGCTGAGGTAGCCGCATCGCCTGTTCCACCACCTCCACCGCCTAAACTGCCGGCCCATGTAAAACGTATAGCGGTGAATGATGCCAATGCCACCGTTTGGTTAAAGAATGGAAAGCGGGAGCAATACGATCTTACTGTTGCATCAGAAAAAGAAAACTTCGAAAAAAAATATGGTAAACTGCCTGCAGCGCCGGCAGCACCTGCTGTAATTAGCCAGTAAGCATTAAAATATGTTCGCAATAAAATAAAGCCCGTTAAATAACGGGCTTTATTTTTAACAGCCTGCTGGCCGGGATGCCTGAAATTTTACCCTGCACCAGTTGCCAAACAGTTCATGGCATCATCTTTGTGTTAGGATTGGTCCATATCCATATTTGATCAGTACGTTATGCCCGGCAACTATTCATGTGCCGGTAAAACTATCATGTATGGAAAAAATACTACTCTCATTTATTGCTTTTAATTTTTCTGTTTGCTGCGCTCAAACCAATGAGGGCTATGTAAAAACTAATGTGTACAAAGACAGTATGCCTGGTTTTAAAGCTCTTGTGCCGGATACAGCAACACCATCAGCAATGGATGCTGCCAATAAAATACTGTATTTGAAAATTGCTCTTGAAAAAGAAAACCTGCACGATTTTGCTGCTGCAATAGCGACTTACAGCAAGGTAATAGCAATGGATACTGCATGTTTGCAGGCATATGTAAACCGGGGCATTGCAAAAGACAGCCTGGAAGACTTTACAGGATCTGTTGCAGATTACACCAAAGCCATTGCCATCGACTCTATGTGCATAAGGGCTTATGTAAACAGGGGACTTGCAAAAGATAACCTGGAAGACTACCAGGGAGCAATAGCCGATTATGATAAAGCAACAGCCATCAATAAAAAATATTTACCTGCCTATATATACCGGGGACTGGCAAAGGATAACAGGGGCGACTATCACGGAGCAATAACTGATTATTCTGCTGTAATAGAAATGGATAAAAAATATTTTGAAGCCTACATCTACCGCGCCATCTCAAAAGACAGCCTGCACGATTTTAGAGGAGCTGTTTACGATTATTCCAAAGCTATTGAACTGAATGATAAATGCCTGCTGGCCTATATCAACAGGGCGGCTGCCAAAGACAGTCTGCGGGATTATAAAAGCGCCATTCCGGATTATACAAAAATAATTGAAATTAAACCAGGTGAAGTACGCTGGTACATTAAAAGGGCCGCAGCAAAAGACAGCCTGCAGGATTACAGGGGAGCCATTGCAGATTACACAAAAGCCATCAGCCTGGATCCGGATAACGTAACAACCTATACCAGTTGTGCTAACGCAAAAATCAATATCAAAGATTACCTGGGCGCATTAGACGACTGCAGTGTTGCCGTGATGGTGGACCCTGCATGTGAAGCTGCGTATAAAATAATGGGTGCGGTAAAGTATAAGCAGCAGGATTTTTTAGGTGCTATTGGAGAATATAATAAAGCCATCGAGATCAATCCTGGTTATGCAGATGCTTTCAGAAGCAGGGGATATGCAAAAGCCAACCTGCGTGATTACAGGGGCGCTGTGGCTGATTACGACAGGGCTATCGCTATCAATGCTGCCGATGCCGATGCGTATTTTAACAGGGGCATCATTAAAATGGTGCTTCAGCAAAAAGAGGCCGGCTGCGCTGATTTTAAAAAAGCCCGGGAACTGGGAAATGAAGAAGCCTATAAATTAATAAAAAAATACTGCGAAAAATGAACCGGCTGTATTGGGGATGCGCTATCCAATATTGTAGCTGCTTCATTGATCCGGGCTATAAAAAGATATGGCTTACAATAATTTAATCAGCTAAAACCCGTAGTTTCAGTTTCTTAAACCCAACTGCATGTCTCTTATAAAAAACAACATCCTTTACATCGCAATTGTTTGCATCCTCTTTTCATGTGCATCGTCAAAACAGCACCCGGCAGATGGATGGATATCTTTATTCAACGGGCAATCGCTGGCCGGCTGGAAAGTTGGGGAGAACGCGGCTTCTTTTTCTGTAGCCAATGGCTGCATTGCAGTGAACGGAAATGTGGCACACCTGTTTTATGATGGCGATGTGCAGCAGCATAATTTTAAAAATTTTGAATTCAAAACTGATGTAATGACGATGCCGGGGTCTAATTCAGGGATTTATTTTCACACTGTTTTTCAGCAAAGTTCCTGGCCTCAGAAAGGATACGAAGTGCAGGTAAACAATTCGCACACCGACTGGCGGCGCACCGGAAGTCTGTATGCCATTCAGGATATTAAAGAGCAGTTTGTAAAAGACAGCACCTGGTTTACCGAATACATTAAAGTACAGGGTAAAAATATTACTGTTAAGATCAATAATAAAGTAGTACTGGAGTATACCGAACCCGAAAATGTAACAAGGGAAGCGGGTATGGCACAACGGCTTATCAGTACCGGCACTTTTGCACTACAGGGGCACGACCCCAAAAGCAAAGTGTATTTTAAAAATATTATGGTAAAAGTACTGCCTGATTAAAACCTGCATCCTGCCGCGTTTACTGATATGCGTCATTTAAAAAACCGCCCCCGGTCATTTTGTTCCGCCATGCCAGGGAGTAGTTTAGTAAAATAAATGGTTAGGTATTGCATGATGACCACACCATACCGGCAGTAAACAACGATGCGTTAACTGAAAAAGAGCGCTTTGCAAAGTTGCAGCAAAACTTTGAGCCGCATTACGAAGCAGTATACCACGATAATATGGCTGCCAAGGCCGTGGTGGTGGTGCCAAGTCTCACACTCGATTTGGATATTCTTTCTAAAGTGGATGGCATTGTGCATTACGAAGAAAGGTTGTTGTGCCTGCTGCTATTGCTGCGCATGCCCAATATGCACATCGTGTATGTGAGCAGTGTACCCATCGACCCCATCATCATAGATTATTACCTGCACCTGCTGCCCGGCATCACAGGCCATCACGCCCGGCAGCGCCTCCATTTTTTCAGCTGTCATGACGCGTCATCATTATCACTTACAGAAAAAATACTGGCACGGCCAAGGCTGATGAAGAGAATAAAAAATGCCATTCCCCCAGGGCATCTGGCACACCTCTCTTGTTTTAATGTTACTGCACATGAACGAACACTGGCAGTAGCATTGGGACTTCCCGTTTATGGGTGTGATCCTGACCTGTTATATTGGGGAACCAAGTCGGGCAGCAGGGAAATTTTTGAAAGCTGTGGTTTAACAATGCCTGCAGGGTATATCAATCTGCAAAACGAAAATGAAGTCATTGTTGCACTGGCCAGCCTGTATGCTGCGCAACCGGGTATAAAAAAAGCGGTGGTTAAAATGAATGATGGCTTTAGTGGCGAAGGCAACGCCGTGTTTTCTTTTCACCGCATTGCGGCGGATAAAAATATTGAAATGCAGTTGCGCCAGCAATTGCCGCTGTACCTGCAGATCGTTGCGGCGGATATGAGTTACGAAGCATTCATGAAAAAACTCAGCGGCATGGGTGGCATTGCAGAAGCCTTTGTGGAAGGCGCACATAAAAGATCTCCCTCGGTACAATGCCGCGTTAATCCATTGGGCAAAGTAGACATCATTTCCACGCACGACCAGTTAATGGGGGGAAAGGACGAACAGGTTTTTTTAGGCGGCACTTTTCCTGCGAATGACGAATACAATATTGAAGTGGCGCAACTGGCCGCCAAAGTAGCGGAAGCGTTAAAAGAAAAAAAAGTACTGGGCAGGTTTGGTGTAGATTTTTTATCTGTAAAAGAAAACAACCGGTGGACGCATTATGCCATCGAGATCAACCTGCGCAAAGGAGGTACCACACACCCTTATATCATGCTGCAGTTTTTAACCGGCGGTATGTATAATGCCGGCACCGGAACATATATTTTACCCAACGGCGATCAGAAATATTATTTATTTACCGATAATTTACAGGACGACCGTTTTAAAGGGCTTACACCTTACGACCTGATGGAAATTGCCATCCTGAATGCACTGCATTACGATCATACAAAAGAAGAAGGGGTGATGTTTCATTTGATAGGCGCCTTATCGCAGTACGGAAAAATTGGTGTGGTATGCATTGCATCCACAATGGAAAGAGCAGAATATTTTTACAAACTCACCTGGCAGGTGCTGGAAACCGAATGCAGCAGGTTAATGTAAAGGTCGTTTCTTTATCATCCCCCCCTTGGTGTCTTTTACACTGTTCATCACTACAAATGCATGCGGGTCAATTTTTTCCAGCTCTGTATTCAGTTTATTTATTTCCAGCCTTGTAATTACCGAAAAAACGATGTCTACATTTTTAGTTACCCCGTTCTTTCCATACCCTCTTTTTCCATTGTACACTGTTACGCCGCGGCCCAGTTGCGAAACGATCATTTCCCTTATCTCATCGCTGTGCGGCGAGATGATGGTAACGCCAATATATTCTTCAATACCTTCAATGATAAAGTCGAGTGTTTTGGATGCCGCCAGGTAGGTGATCATGGAGTACAGGGCAACTTCCATCGATAAGAAATATGCAGCAGCAGAAAAGATGAGTACGTTAATGATGATGATGATATCACCAATGGTGGTACCAAACTTTTTACTTAAGAAAATGGCCAGCACTTCGGTGCCATCAATTACAGCGCCGCCACGCACCGACAGGCCGATGCCTGCCCCTAAAAAAAAACCGCCAAAAATAGCTACCAGTAAATTGTCGTTGGTAACATTAGGAAAATGAACCGTGGCCACTACCAGCGCCAGGCCCGAAATGGCCAGGGCGGTTTTAAATGCAAATGAGCGGCCCATTACCTTGTAGCCTAAAATGATAAAAGGAATATTGATGCCGATGATCAGCAGGTACAGGGGAATTTTTGTAAGTGCAGAAATGAGCAGGGATATACCCGTGGCACCACCATCAATAAAATGATTGGTAAGTAAAAAACCCTTAAAGCCAAATGCGGCAGAAAAAATGCCGGCACTGATCAAAAAAAAATCTTTGATGTGCCGCTTCAGGGATATAAAAAATTCGCGGTATTCTTTTGCGGTACGGTAATTTGAATAGCCTTTCTCTTCGGCAGCTTTGCGTTTGCCTTTTAATGCCGTGCGTACAATTATATTGGTCCAGTGGGGTGTCATGTTTGATGCTGCTGTCTGTATTATTGAAAATACAACATTAAAAGCATGTTGCCAAAAGGCAACTTGTGGATTTTGTCACGGACATTTGTAATACTGTTGAGCATTGAATCAATGACAAAGAGATAATTACTTTTCTTTTGCAGCGGGGTAAATCAATCTTAATGCATTAAAGATGGCCTGGTGACCAATGGTGGCATGATCTTCCTGGGGCAGGTATTCAAAATAAGCAGTTACTGTTTTACTTTTTGAATATTGTATTTTTTCTGCCAGTAAATTGGCATCCACTTCCATCACTCTTGGGCTATCGCCCGGCGTTAGTCCTTCTTTACCCACGCCAATGTACACATTGGTTTTTTGCACAAAAGACGCCTCTAATACCAGTGCCTCTTTTTTTAACAGCGATCCGTTATCCCACCATATACTCGGACTGATAATAATATACGTATTGAACAGCGTTGGTTTTGTAAATAAAATTTCTGTTGCCAGCAGGCCACCCAGCGATTGCCCGATAAGGGTTGCCGAATGGTTGCTTCTGTATCTTTTATTGATAAAGGGTTGCAATTCCTTTTCAATAAAATCAATGAATTGGGCAGAATGTCCTGCTGTTGGATGCCGTTCTCTGTCGGGAATACTATTTGTTGAAAAAGTGAAATCTCTTTTCCTGTCAACATTGGCAATGCCTACTACAATAGATTTAGGTACCCTGTTGATCCAGGAAAAATTATTGAACTGGTACAATCCCACTACATGTATAAAATCCTCATCCGCTGAGCCATCCAGTAAATACACCACCGGATAGGTGATGCTGTCTGCTGCATCATATCCTTCGGGCAGGTAAATGTTCAGCGTTCTTTTTTCTTTCAGTATAGAGGATGGCAATTCTTCAATGACACCTAATACAAACGGTTGGGTGCCGCCGGATTTTTTTGAGTTGTTGTTTTGGCAAAACGAACCGGATATTATTGAGGAGAATATAAGCAGGAGAAATATTTTCATTTTCTTTTCAGGTTATGTTCGTCAAATATAACATATCTTCTGTATGCGGATACCACAGCTGCAAACCCGCTGCAGCCGCTTATTTTTTGCTGTAGTTTTATTCTAATGAAAACAATTGCCTGTCTTGGGGCCCTGCTGCCAATGAACAACCCCTTGCTGTCAGGTACCTGGTTCTTTCTAATCACCAGGTGATTGATTCTGTTGCTGCAATTTTTATCCGGTAAAAATTACAATCACACTGGATTACCCGTTATAAAAAAGGGGGCAGGTTTGCCTGACCCCTTTACGGAATTACAATATATTTTATTAAATGCTTCGGTGAACATCAAAATGCTCCAGCTCTTTACTTACGGCATTTAAGAAAGTGCTTCCCAATGCGCCATCAATGATACGATGGTCGTAACTTAAAGATATATACATCATATGGCGGATGGCAATGCTGTCGCCCTGCGGGGTTTCAATTACCATAGGCCTTTTTTTGATGGCACCCACGGCCATAATGGCTACCTGCGGCTGGTTGATGATGGGCGTACCCATGATACTGCCAAAGGTGCCCACATTGGTTAAAGTAAATGTGCCGCCATTGGTATCATCGGGTTTTAATTTGCCGTTGCGGGCCGCATTGGCCAGGCCATTCACCTGTTTGGTGAGGCCGGTTAAATTTAACTGATCGGCATTTTTAATTACAGGCACAATTAAATTACCACTGGGCAGTGCTGTGGCCATACCAATGTTGAGGTCTTTTTTAATGATGATTTTATCTCCTTCCACACTGCTGCTGAGCATGGGATATTTTTTAATACATTTTACAATCGCCTCAATGAACAGCGGGGTAAACGTGATTTTTTCGCCCTCGCGTTTTTCAAAATCTTTCTTTACTTTTTCACGCCACATTACCAGGCCGGTAACATCGCATTCGGCAAAACTGGTTACATGTGCACTGGTATGCTTGCTGTCTACCATATGTTTGGCAATCAGCTTGCGCATGCGGTCCATTTCAATCACTTCAACATTGCCTGAGAATACGGTGGGAGGCTGGTAAGATGTTGCTGCTTGTTGTTGGGCAGTTGGTTGTTGGTGGGCAGTTGATAAAACGGTTACTGATTGTGTATTTTGCTCCTGGCTTTCAGCTTTTGGTTGCTGGCTTCCGGCTTTTTCAGCAACATAGGCCAAAATATCTTTCTTGCTCACCCTGCCATCCTGGCCAGTGCCGGGAATGTTTTCTAATTCAGTCATGCTGATGCCTTCTTCCTGTGCAATATTCAGTACCAGCGGCGAGTAAAAACGTATTTTACCTGCATTGTTACCAGTTGCAGCAGCCACGGTGGCGGCAGGTGTATAAGGAATTTCTTCTACCAGTTTAGCTTCTTCATACTGAGGGGGTGCTGTAGGGGCGGGCTGTTGGTTAGATACCGCTGCATTGGCACCCACACGTATGGTGGCAATCACCGCACCAATAGGTACTACATCATTTTCATTGAATAACACTGTTTCAATAACTCCTTCGGCAGTAGAAGGTACTTCACTGTCTACCTTGTCGGTAGCAATGTCCAGTACGGTCTCGTCCTGCTTTACAGTATCGCCTGGTTTTTTATGCCACTTTAAAATGGTGGCTTCCATAATGCTTTCGCCCAGTTTGGGCATTACTAAATCTACTACACTCATAAAATAGTTTAAGTGTTAACAATCGTTGTACTGGCAGGGCAAAAGTAAGTAAAATAGTTCATGGCTGGTAGTTCATGGTGAATTGTGAATGGTGAATGGTGAGTGGTGAATAAGCGTGTAATTGTTGACTATGAACCATCAATCATGAACTTTTTACTAACTCTGCTCTAAAATAAACCGCCTCAGCATATTCAGGGCAGTGGTGGCGGTCAATTGTATATTCCTTGCCCTGTCAAAACGAAAATGTAATTGGTGGGTTGTAATGGTATGCACATTCCCTACTGCAATCCATACCGTACCTACAGGCTTTTCCGGCAGGCCACCACCAGGCCCCATGATGCCGCTTACCGCAATCACATAGGTTGATCCGATGTTTTGTAAAGCACCTTTTGCCATTGCGGTTACCACTTCTTCACTTACCGCACCTTTATCAAGTAAAGTTTGGTGCGGCACACCCAGCAGGGTTTCCTTGGCTCCATAAGAATAGCTTACCACGCTGCCATCATAAAAGGCAGAAGAGCCGGCAATAGAAGTAAGTAAATGTGCAATATAACCGCCGGTGCAGCTTTCAGCTGTACACAGGGTGTTGTTTTTTGCCAGCAATAATTTGCCCACCACTTTTTCCATGGGGTCATCTTCATTGGTCACCAAATATTCTTTTACCAATGCCTGCAGGTTTGCAAATTGGGTATCAATCTCCTGTTCTATTTCGGTGGTATTAAAACTGCTGGCACTCAACCGTAAACGCACCATGCCATAATTGGGCAGGTAGGCCAGTTTAATATGTGGTGGTAAGGCCGTTTCAAAATTCTGTATCAGCTCGGCTAAAAAACTCTCGCCCACGCCGGCAGTCAATAAAGTACGGTGTAATATTACCGGTAATTTAAATTGTGCGCACAACTGCGGAATTACTTCCTCTTCCATCATGCCTTTCATTTCGTGCGGTACACCGGGCATACTTACATAAATATTTTCGCCCCTGGTGAACCACATCCCCGGAGCCGTACCTCTTTTGTTTTGTATCACGGTACATACATCCGGTACTGATGCCTGCAATAAATTGCGTTCAATCATGGGGCGCTTAAGCCGGTTAAATATATTGATCACATTTTGTTGGGCACCTTCATCCATTATCATTGTGCCACCAAAATATTTACACAGCAGGGGCTTGGTAATATCATCGGCTGTAGGCCCCAGGCCACCGGTAATTAAAATGATTCGGGCATGTTTGCTTTCTTCATCCAGCGCATTCCATATTTCATCCCATACATCGCCCACTGCCACACGGCGGGTCACCGCAATGCCGGCCCTGTTCAGTTCCTGCGCCATCCAGGCACTGTTGGTATCAATTACCTGTCCTATTAATAGTTCGTCGCCAATGGTGATGATGGATGCCTGTATCATTATTCAATTTAAAGATTAATTTTAACGCAAGATAACTATTGGTATGAAAACAAAAATGTTGCTTGCAGGTTTATTATTGACCATTTTTTCTTACGGACAGGATATGGCATTGCAATTGAACACGGCCTTGCAAAAGATGGAGGCAGATGCACAATTCAAACACGCCATCATCAGCATGTATGTGGTAGACAGTAAGACGGGGAAGGTGATCGTGGATAAGAATGCGCAAATTGGCCTGGCACCTGCCAGTTGCCAGAAAGTAATAACCAGTGTGAGTGCGTTTGAATTACTGGGCAAAGGGTACCGCTACAAAACAGAATTAAGGTATTTTGGGCTGATCAAAGATTCAAACATCACGGGTAATTTTTATATTGTTGGTTATGGCGATCCAACCCTGGGCAGCTGGCGCTATGCAGGCACCGGGGAAGCCATTATAATGAAGCGTTGGATAAGTATTTTACAACAAAAAAATATCCGGTCCGTTGGAAACCTGCTCATTGACAATACAAGGTTCTCTGCACAGCTGATCCCCGGAGGATGGGTTTGGGAAGATATAGGAAATTATTACGGGGCAGGTGCAGCCGCATTGAACTGGAGAGAGAATCAATTCGATCTCTTTTTAAAATCTGGTAAAAATGAAGGGGATGGGGTGGAGGTAATTGGCATCAGGCCGGAGTCTTTCGCAAAACCCTTTACCACAGAATTAAAAACCGGCAAAAAGGGAAGTGGCGATAATGCTTACATCTACCTGCCATCTGATGGGGAGCATACTCTAATAAGGGGCACCATTCCCCCTGGTGAAAATAATTTTAAAATATCCGGTGCTATTACCGACCCGTCATTTTTTTTGTGGAAAGAAATGAAGCGCCATCTTGATGCAGCAGGAATAAAATATAAACAGACAGAAAAAAAATATTTGTTGCAGGAAGATCAATTGGCAGCGTATCCAAAACCCCGGCCAGATACTGCTCATACAGTGGTTGCAGACCGGTATTTTTCTCCATCACTCGACAGCATCAATTACTGGTTTTTAAAAAAGAGTGTGAACCTGTATGGTGAAGCATTTGTAAAAACCATCGCTTACGAAAAAACAAGATTGGGATCCACCGATACCGGAATTGCCATCATTAAAGATTTCTGGAGTAAAAACGGAATTGAAAAATCTGCCTTGCAGCTCATTGATGGCAGTGGCCTGTCGCCGGCAAACCGGGTAACAGCCAATGCTTTGGTTACAGTGCTGCAATATGCCAGGCAACGGCCCTGGTTCCCGTCTTTTTATGAAGCCCTGCCCGAAATGAATGGTATTAAAATGAAAGATGGATATATCAATGGCGTAAGAACATATACCGGGTATATAAAAAGTAAAAACGGTAATGAATACAGCTTTTCATTCATGGCAAATAATTTTGATGGCAGCCCTGCTGCGGTGAGAGAAAAAATGTGGAAACTGCTGGATTTACTAAAGTAAACTGCACCCGGATACACTTTATTCATTGTCCCTCTTAAAGCCCCGGACGGTATTTTAATTAAAGTGAATTACGAATTAGGATTCTTTTTGTTTAATTTCGGCATCAATTAAAATTGTATATCATGGCGGAACAAAATTTTAAAAATCATACACGTTTGGTACCCGGTTTTCATTACCTGGCTTTTTTGTTGGTATTATTTGCGCTGGTCATTAGTGCCCTGCATCTTTTTAAAGCAGTAGGCGCCGGCAGTGGCAGGCTGAGTGCGGCAGCAGAAGTGGCCCTGGCCCTGGCCGTGGTACTGGCTCTTTGGTTTGCCAGGGTATTTTCTTTAAAAGCGCAGGACAGGGCCATCAGGGCCGAAGAAAATTTCAGGCATTTTTTAGCTACAGGCAAACCTCACGACGGCAGGTTGCGCATGAGCCAGATCATTGCACTGCGCTTTGCAGGCGATGCGGAATTTGTGGCATTGGCAAAAAAAGCAGCAGATGAAAACCTGGACTCCAAACAAATTAAAACAGCCATCACCAATTGGCGTGCAGATCACCACAGGGTGTAAAACAGCTGTGAATAATGCCAGATGGCCTTTTGAAATAAAACACATTTCAAAAGGCCATTTTATTTATTGTTTATTGATCACTGTTAGCTGGAAAGTATTTTCCCAGTTTTTCTTTTAGTGCATCCGGCATTTCACATCGTTTCATGGTGGTTGCATCAATGAAGAACAAGGTGGTTTCGCCCGTGTTCAGTAACTCATCCTTTTCGTTATAGATTTCAGAATGGAATATGATTTTAAAATGTGCCGGCATTTCTTTGATGGTGGTTTTAATGGTGATCAGGTCGTCGTATTTTGCAGGCCGTAAAAAACGGCTGTGCATATCCACCACCGGCATGATAATGCCCAGCGCTTCTATTGCTTTGTAAGTATAGCCAATTTGCCGGATGGCTTCTGTACGCCCAATTTCGTAAAACTGCGCATAATGGCCATAGTATACCACTCCCATCTGGTCGGTAAGGGCATAATGAATTCGTACCTGGGTTTCCGTTACAAACATGTTGATGGATGATTGTTTATTTGCCGGTCATACTGTCAACGCTTATCTTGCCCGGGCCTACTAACAGTAATGCCAGGTAACCAATAAGGTATAAAGCAGCATGTTCGCCATCTCCAAAAATTTCGCCATTGTGTGCTTTAAAAACCATCACCAGCGTGGCAATGATCAGGGGGATAGACGCCAGCCTTGTAAAAAGTCCTAAAATTAAAAACAGCGAACAGAAAAATTCAGCAAACACCACCAGCGCCAGGCTGAGGGTACTGCCCATACCCAAAAAATTCATAAACTTATGTTGCATATCTCCAAAATGCACCAGCTTGCCGTAACCGTGCATCATCATCAAAATACCCAGTCCTAACCTTAACAGCAGCATGGCAGTATTGAATGCACCGGCAGAATATTTAGTAGATAATAGTTTGTTCATGGTGTTTTTTTTATTTAGTGATTATTGAATTTTTATTATGCAATTTTATCAAATCCTTAACAGCAAAACAAAAATACTTTCGTTTAGCTTACAGCAGTTATCCACTTATGCACATAAAAACTGGAACAGTATTTGAAGAACGGGCAATATAGTTAATTTTACACCGGCATAAATGCCTGAATTTACCATCATGATAAAACACAAATTGTTAACCCTGTTTTTTGCAACAGGGCTCTTTGTTGCCGCAACAGCACAACCCACACATGCAGTTACCGATGCAGAAAAAAAATACAAGGATGCCAAAGAGTTGTTTGTAAAAGAACAATATGCCCTGGCTTACCCTTTATTGAAAGACCTGAAAGCACAGTATGCCGATAACGCCATCAGTAACCATACCTATATCAATGACGACGTAAATTATTATTATGTGGTATGCGAACTCAGGTTGCAGCAACCCATAGCCGAAGACGAAGCCCGCCACTATATTGATGTGGTAAACAATGAGCCCCGCAGGCAGCTCATGAGTTTTCACCTGGCCAGGTACTTATTTGTAAAGGAAGACTATAATGATGCACTAACATTTTATGACAGGGCAGGACTGGATAATTTAAGCAACGATGAAATTGCAGATGCTAAATTTGAAAAAGCATATTGCTATTTTACCCTGAAGCAGTTTGATGAAGCCAAGCCTTTGTTTAACGAGATACACCAGCTGCCCAATAACAAATATTATTTTGCTGCCAATTATTACTATGGCTTCATATCTTATTACGACCGCCAGTACAACGAAGCATTAAAATCTTTTAAACTGGTGGAAACAAAAGATGAGTACAAAGGGGTAGTGCCTTATTATATCGCTGAAATTTATTATTTCCAGGGTAAAAAAGACGAAGCACTCCGCTATGGCGAAAGCGTACTGGCCAGGGGTGGCGCATTGTATTATGAAAAAGAAATGAAATTACTGATGGGGCAATTGCATTTTGAAAGAAAGGAATTTGCCAAAGCCCTGCCTTTGCTGGAGTACTATGTGAATAATAGTACCAAAGTGGATAAAGAGGTATTGTATGAACTGAGCTACTGTTATTACCAGGCCAACCAGCTGAATAAGGCCATTGACGGGTTTAAACAACTGAGCGGGCAAAAAGATTCGCTGGGGCAAAACAGCATGTATTTATTAGGAGACTGCTATTTAAGAACCAACCAAAAAGCCAATGCCAGAACCGCCTTTCAGTATTGTGCTTACAATAACAGCAATGCAAAGCAGCAGGAAGTATCCCGCTTTATTTATGCAAAATTATCGTACGAACTTGGCTACCAGGACATCGCTTTAAATGAATTGAAAAAATTCCTGAACGATTATCCAAATTCTGAATATGAGGTGGAGGCCAAAGAAATACTGGTGGGCTTACTGGCCAATACCAATAATTTTTCTGATGCATTAAGTTTATACGAATCTATGGGGAAGCCCACTGTGGCCATGCAAAAAGTGTATCCCCGTATTTTATTTGGCCGTGCAGTGGAATACATCAACGATCAGCAAATGGTACGTGCCGATGAATTACTTACCAAAGTATTGAGTGATCCCAATGCCGCACCCATTCTTCCCTTTGTACATTTCTGGAAAGGGGAGATCGCCCTGCGCAATCAAAAATATGATGATGCCATCCGTTATTTTTCTTTGTACCTGCAAAGCAGCGCTCCATCGCAGGGAGAAGCCACGCCGCCGGCAGCAAGATACAATTTGGGCTACAGCTGGATGAAGAAAGAAAATTATAAACAGGCACTGAATTATTTTGAACAGGTTACAAAATCCCCCACCGCCACATCATCTCCTGTGGAACAGGATGCCTATGTACGCAGTGCCGATTGTTATTTTATGAACCGCGATTTTGCAAAGGCCAATACCATGTACGATAATGTAATTAACAATGCCCTGCCGCAAAGTGATTACGCATACTTTCAAAAAGCCATGATAGCAGGAGTGAAAAGCTCTGCTGAAAAGATCCGCACACTCAATACACTTACCAGGCAATATCCTAAAAGCAACCTGGTTACCGATGTGAATATGGAGATCGCCAACACTTATATGGCCGACGAAAAATTCAGGGAAGCGATACCCTACTTGAATAACATATTGAATGCCGCTGATGCAGGCGGACTGAAACCGGTGGCGTATTTAAAACTCGGACTGAGTTACTATAATATTGATGACAATAAAAACGCACTGCTAAACTACCAGGCACTGATACAAAAATATCCGCAGTCGCCCGAGGCAGATGATGCACTGGATAATATAAAAAGTATTTATGTAGAGGAAGGACATCCGAACGACTATGTGGAACTGATGCGTAAGAACGGTAAAAATATTTCTGTTTCAGAAGCCGATTCGCTGAACTATACCGCTGCAGAATTGAAATATAATAATGGAGATTGTGCAGCTGCCATTAACGGCTTTAACAGCTACCTGCAGCAGTATACCACCGGAGCCTTTGCACTGGAAGCCAATTATTACCGCAGCGAGTGTTACCTGAAAGCCAAAGACTGGAAAAATGCCTTGACAGGTTACGATTATGTGAATGCAAAAGGCCTGAACCGGTATTTTGAAAAAGCTACCCTGGAAGCAGCCCGGATCAATTATTTTGAATTGAAAGATTATGCCGGGGCAAAAAAATATTTTGCTTCTTTACTAACAGGATCGGCTAACCAGGATAATATTTTAGAGGCTTTACGGGGATTGGTAAGATGCCAGTACCTGCTGAAAGATTATGCAACTGCCAATGAAACAGCCAAAACCCTGCTTACTAAAAAGGGCATCAGTACCGATGATAAATCCATTGCCTTTTTAGTGCTGGGTAAATCGCAGCAGCTGAACAACGATTGTGCTGCTGCTATCAGCTCCTTTAAATCCTGCGCTGCCATAAACAAAGCGGCATGGGGGGCCGAAGCCAGGTATGAAGTGGCCAATTGCCAGTTTACTTCCGGTAATTATGCCACGGCAGAAAAATCGGCCATGGCAGTCATTAAAGAAACGGGCTCGTACGATAACTGGGTAACAAAAGCATATATTTTACTGGGCGATATTTTTATGCAGCAGAAAGATTATTTTAATGCCAAAGCAACGTATGAAAGTGTGGCTAAAAATTCGGTGATCCCCGAACTTAAAAATGAGGCCCAGCAAAAATTAGATAAGGCAATTGAGGCAGAAAAAGCAGGTTCAAAAATCAACTAATCACCCATTCATTCAATTTAGAAAGCTACAACATGAAAATACAACAGCTCTGTTCCACCCACACCGGCAGGTACTATCTTACTGCCCTGTGCAGTATGGTAAGTTTTTTTGCATTGGCTCAAAAAGATACCACACATAAAAAAACTTCTACGGTCGACATCACTTCGTCTTATCAACCGGTATTGCGTAATGCCGTTAAAATAAATTTTGCTGCGGCACAACTGAATGCCGATACCGGCAAACCCAGGATGAATTATACAGTGCCGGCGCAGAATTTATTTTATTCTTACCAACCCATTTCATTAAAGCCACTGGCTTTACAGCAGGACACCAATCTGTACCTGGGCATGCGTAATTTTTTAAAAGCAGGCTTTGGTAATTTTTCCACGCCTTATGTAAGTGCAGGCTTTAGTTTTGGAGATGGTAAAAAAAGTTTATTAAGCCTGTATGCCGATTATATTTCTTCCCGGGGAAAAATAAAATACCAGGATTACTCAAACATGAGCCTGAAGGCTGCGGGAAGTTTCTTTACTTCAAAAAATGAAGGGTATGGCAGTGTGGCGTTTAATCAGCAGGATACTTATTTGTATGGTTATGATCATGCCTTGTACAATTATAAAAAAGACAGTATCCGTAACCAGTACCAGGATATCACGCTGAAAGCCGGTATACGTAATACAGTGATGGGAGATTTTGGAATTAAGTATGATCCCAATGTTACTGTCAATAATTTTGTAAATAAAAATAAAGTAAGCGAAAGCTCTTTTATCATCGACGCTCCCATTGAAAAACAGTTTGGAGAAGCTTTCGCACTGAAGGTGGAAGCAAAGGCTGATATTACTTCCTATACCACTAAAGACCTTACGACGAATGTAAAAATCAGTAACAATGTTTTCCAGGTAATGCCCTCCCTGGCATTTGCTTCCCCAAGGTTTAGTGTTAATGCAGGACTTACACCCACCTGGGATAACGGCAGTTTTGTATGGTTGCCCAATGTGTATGCAGAAGGGCAATTACAGGAAAAAGTATTGATGATTCAGGCTGGCTGGGTAGGTACGTATAACAAAAATACATTTCGCAACCTGGCGCATGTAAATCCTTACCTGCAAACCATCGCTTTTCAAAAAAACACTAAAGAAGTGGAATATTACGGCGGCATAAAAGCTACTATGGGTAAGCATTTTAATTTTAGCGCTAAAGTGGGCTTTATCAGTTATACAGATTTTCCTTTGTTTATCAACGATACTGCAACAGACAGTAAGGTATTTAAAGTGGTTTATGAAAGCAAGGCCAATAACCTGCGCATTCATGGCGACCTGAGTTATATCAACCAGGACAGGTTTACATTAACCACCGGGTTAACGTTAAATGGCTATACCGGTTTTAATACCAATAGCAAAGCATGGAATACCGTACCAATGGAACTCAATGCTTCTTTGCGCTGGTGGGCATTTAAACAGGTATTGCTGAAAAGCGATTTCTATATGTTTGGTGGCGGTAACTACATTGCCAAAGGCAATACCGCCAAATCTTTTAAGGGAGGTACCGACCTGAGTGCGGGGATGGAGTTTAAAGTAAACCAAACTTTCAGTGCCTGGTTTGATGTAAATAATATTTTAAACAGCAAGTACGAACGCTGGCACAATTATGAAGTATATGGTTTGAATATCCTGGGTGGTGTGCGCATCACGTTTTAAATACATTAATTGACTTTAATAAAAAATGCAGGGCTCATCCTGCATTTTTTATTAAGGCCTGCTTATAAAGGAATTTGATGCAGCCGATGAAAAGATAGTTTATCCCAATACCCTCTTTGAAAAACAATCAGGTTGTTTTGAATGTGAAAAAAACCGCAGCCTCTCAGGCCCTTAGGATCTTTCCATTCCAGTATCGCCCATTCGCCTGCTTCAAAAATATTTTCCGGAATGCATACCATGGAAGCCTGTGCAAATTCGCGGGCAAAGCGTTGTTCAATGGCCGCTTTACCTGTTACAGGTTCATTGGCCACCTGGTGGTTTACAGCATCGGGATGGTATAACGATGCAATACCTGCGGCATCTGCATTATTGAAAGCGGCGATCCAGGTTTCCAGTAGTTGCTTAGGCGTCATTACTTGATGTTTGCAATATAAATATACGAATACTGTAAAGAGCCTGCACAAAGGTGCCGGGTATAAAAAAGCAAACTGCCCGGTTAAAGGCAGTTCACTTTTACCACGCTTGAACAATGGTTTTCTGGTTAAGGGGGTTGGATTTACATAGGGATATGGATATTTTTAAACGGGCCATAGCATATTGGATCTTATTTTCTTATGGTTTGTTTGTGCCACAGTACTTACGATTACTGTGCCAATACTGTAAAAGATTGATAATGAATGGGTGTGTTTTTTTTAACGCGTCAGGGTTGTCCAAAAAATGGAATACAGGAGTATTGTATGGAGAGGGAATGTGTTTTAATACAAAAATTAGCCGGGGCTAACGCTGCAGCAGATGCGCAATTGCGAAGCGGGCGATAAGGTTACTTTAAAATGAAAAGCCTGCAATAATTACAAGAAGGAATGGGAGCACCATCATTTACTGTATTTCTTTTTGCTGCTGGTCTTAATTTTTCCTGATTTATATAAATTGATAGCCTGCTGCACAATGGCGGTAATAGTTTTTAAAGGCAGGTCTTTAGCAGGATCCAGTAAAAATATTTTCATCCTGGAACGGTTTTCAATGATCAAACCCGGATGGTCAAAATGTTTACCTTCTACAACGCCAATATAAGGTTGTTTGTATTTTTTATGTATCCACAAATAACAAAACATTTTTTCTTTGTAACAAAAAAAAGGCATGCCATACTTTAATACATTCGTAATGTCTGCGTCCTGCGAGAGGATGATCTGCCGCAGGGCCAGCAGGCAGCTTTTGGCAGGTTCTTCCTGCTGCTGGTAAAAAGTATCTGTTGCTTTCATATTATTGTACAGCTATAAAGATATCCACTATTGCATTTTCCGGATCGGCTGATCTTTCATCGTATACTTCAATATCCGCAGTAAAAGTTCTTGCCAGCCCTGCACCCCATATTTTTGTCCATTCATTAAATACTGCTCCCTGCATTAAATTACCAGCAGCAGTAAATAGCCGGTAGTTGGTGTCATTAAGTTGTTTGCCCTCCATGCCGGCAGGTATATTATTTAAATGCGGTACCCTGCAACCCAGTATGGTAGTGTATGGCCTGGTATGATCTTTTTCGTAATCTGTGTAAATACAGTACAACTTATGATCGGTCTTGTTGGGTATTGCATCCTGGATACGCTCCGTCATAAATCGTTTCCAAAGTGCCGGGATGTCAATGGCCGCCTGGCCGTTTTCGTTGGTGGTACGTACGGCTATTCCTATAAAGCAGCCACCGGGAAATTGATGCATGTTCATTGTTGCTGTATTTAATGAGATATAAAATTAGCAGCCGGTTGCGACAACCCTATGTCAGCAGTACAAAAAATGATAAAGAGAATCCGGGGGATGACTGTTGTGTATTGCCCTGCATAAATGCTGAAGCAGCAAACTGAAATAAAGAAGCCGGGTCAGGCCTGCTCAACAAAACTGTCTTTCATTTTCTCCAGCAGTTTGGTATCCAGCATGCGCTTTGCAATGCCGATCATATTTTTAAAAGCGGTGGCATGAGAAATGCCGTGCCCGATGATCACCGGCTTGGCAACACCCAGTACGGGTACGCCGCCGTATTGTTCAAAATTAAATCGATCAAAATGCTCGTCGTGTATGTTCCGGCGTTTTACAATATCGTAAATGCTTTCGGCCATTTTTAATACTACGTTTCCGGTAAAGCCTTCGCAAACCAATACATCAGCTTTATCTATCAGTAAGTCGCGGCCTTCAATATTACCTGTAAAATTAATTTGCGGGTTTGCTTTCAGCAGGGGATAGGTGGCCTGCGCCAATAAATTACCTTTGCCTTCTTCTTCACCCAAATTTACCAGCCCCACCCGTGGATTGGGAAAATTTAAAATGTGTTTGGCATATAAAGAACCCAGTATGGCAAACTGGTTCAGGTTTTCGGGCTTGCAGTCGGCATTCAGTCCAACATCCACCAGTAAACCCAAGCTGCCATCTTCACGTGGCATGTATGCACCAATGGTAGGGCGTAACACACCTTCAATGGCCTTGATGCTGAACAGGGAACCCACCATCATGGCGCCGGTATTGCCCGCGCTGATGAAAGCGTCTATTTTGCCGGTGGCCAGTAAATAAAAACCAATGGCGATGGAAGAATCTTTCTTCTCTTTTAATGCCTTAGTGGGATGTTCGTTCATTTCAATTACCTGGGTGGTATGAACGATGCTGTATTTTTCGGCGGGTAATGGAAAGGTATTGATATGATCGTTTATCTGGCCCTGGTCGCCAATTAAGGTAAGATGTACCTGCGAATCGCTGGCGGCTATAAATTCAGCTGCGCCTTTTACAGCTTCCAGGGGCGCAAAATCGCCTCCCATCATATCAAGTCCTATATTCATCTTATGCTTTTTTATAAGTACGCTGTTCCTTCTTCTGAATGAAGAACAGCGCAGTGCTTTAAATAAAAAATTCTAAACCCCATATCCGTAAACGAATGTAGAGTTTAGAATGCAAAGTTGAAAATATAATTAGGCTTTTAATGGCGCTTTTTCAGCAACCAGCTTCCCTTTGTAGAATAATTTTCCTTCACTCACGTGAGCACGGTGACGCACATGTGTTTCGCCGGTGGTTTTATCAACACTTAAAGTAGCTGCTACAGCTTTGTAATGCGTTCTTCTTTTTGCACTGCGTTGTTGACTATGGCGCCTTTTTGGATTTGGCATGGTGTATAATTTTTATTGTTGTTATTTGATTTTGATGCTAAATGCTAGATACTTGATGCTTGATGCTTGATGCTTGATGCTCGATGCTCGATACTTGCAGTATCTATATATCCAGTATCTAGTATCCAATATCCAGTATCCAAAATCCAGAATCAAGTATTATTTCTTCTTCTTTTTAAACTGTTCCAATCCTTTCCACAACTGGTTACTGTTGGCTTCCTGCTGCCGCATTTCCATTTCCCTCAGTTTTTCCAGTACTTCCAGGTTGCATTGTGGCCCGCCCATGGTTTCCTCACTGCACATTTTCTGCAATGGAAAACTCAGCAATACAAAGTCGTAGATCCAGTTGGCTACGTCAATATGGCTTTCGTTCCGCGAGATGTAAAATACGTCAGGATCTTCTTCCTGTTCATTCATCTCATCGGGATTTTCAACCATTTTTACCAGCATATTAAACTCATCCCAGATGTCCATGGGTAATGGGTTGCCGCAACGGTCGCAGGTTACAGCTGCCTTGCCGCCCACTTCAAATTTCAGCAGCATGAAACTGCTTTTTTTGTCGAGCGTCAATTTAACATGCGCCTTGCAACTGGTAAAATCAGTAACTACTTTATCAGCAAAGAACTTATCATCCACCTCGTAATCAAACTCATGAATTCCAGGCTTCAATCCCACAAAAGCTATCTCAAATTCCCGTTTATTAGCCATTACGGATGGTTTAAAGGACGGCAAAGGTAAGGTAAAAATTTGTGATTTTTGATTTGAATCCTGATATTTTCTGCGCCTGCCACTAATTGCAGGGCTTTTGTTACTTTTAAGGTTGGTATGCAAGATATAAAAAAAGGGGTATGGGCGGGCGTTTTACTGGTTTTGGCCATCACCATCCGGCTGTATTCGGCTGATGCTCAACGGGTGGAAACGGGCTATGCCATTGGGCTGTATCCATCCGTTGCAGCCCTGTTACGGTTATTATTGGGCTGGATCCCGTTTAGTATGGGCGACCTGGCCTATGGAATTTTTGGCGGCTGGGTGCTATGGAAACTATTCAGGGGCATACAAATTATTTATCGTAAACAGGCAAGCTGGAGCGGACTGGGCATTCGCTTTGCTAAAATAGGTACCCTTTTTTTACTGTTGTATGTTGTTTTCAACGCATTTTGGGGCATTAACTACAACCGCAGGGGCATTGCATACCAGCTGCATTTAAAAATGGACCGGTACAGCCTGGAAGAGTTGAAAAATATGAATGCATTGCTGGCCGAAAAAGTTAACAGTGCCAAGCAACAACTTGTACATACAAAAACACCCGACCTTACTACCCGGGCCCTGTTTGAAAAAGTATCGGACGCATACCATTCTATCGACAGCAGTTATCCTTTTTTACAGTACCGAAACCCCTCCCTGAAACCCTCCCTTTGGGGTTGGCTGGGCAACTATGTGGGTTTTGCCGGCTACTACAATCCTTTTAGCGGCGAGGCGCAGGTAAATACCACCCTGCCCAAATTTTTACAACCCTTCACTGCCTGTCATGAAGTGGCGCATCAACTGGGCTATGCCAAAGAAATGGAAGCCAATTTTGTAGGCTATTTGGCTGCCAGTGCATCAAACGATCAGCGTTTTCAGTATTCTGTTTACCTGGACCTTTTTTTATACAGCAACCGGAATTTATATGGCAGCGATACACTCAGCGCCAGGCACTATGCACGGCAGCTGGCGCCCGAAGTAAAGGCAGATCTTGCAGAATGGCGGGAGTTTAGCCGGAGGCATAAAAACCCGGTAGAGCCCATTATACGATGGATGTATGGAAAATACCTTGAGAGTAACCAGCAGCCGCAGGGCGTACTGAGTTATGATGAAGTAACAAGTTTTTTAATTGCGTACTATAAAAAATTTGGGAAGATATAGGGTAGAGAATGGGGTATTAAAGATTGTTTGAACTTATTCTGCATTGGGATGTTATAATTTGATGAAATTATTTATTTCCATTTTGATTCCCCTTTTGGTGGGTGGCATTTCGGGCTTCTTTACCACTTCGGGTGTGCAAGGCTGGTATGCAACTGCTAACAAACCTTCCTTCAATCCGCCTAACTGGATATTTGCACCGGTTTGGACCACCCTGTATGTCTTAATGGGTATTGCATTGTTTTTGGTTTGGAAAGCGGCCGGGGATAAGGCTGTAAAACAAACTGCCATTATGTTATTTGCAGTTCAGCTGGCGTTTAACTTTTTTTGGTCGCTGATATTTTTTAAACTGCAGCAACCCGGCTGGGCATTGGTAGAAATTGCCGCTCTGTGGTTGTCGCTGCTGTTCACCATCATCTGGTTTGGGAAAATATCCGCTACTGCAGCGTGGTTACTGGTGCCTTATATTTGCTGGGTAAGTTTTGCTTCGGTATTGAATTATGCTATCTGGAAGCTGAATTAAAATTTATTCTTCCACATCATACTCTCTACGGGTTTATTGATCTGACCGCTGTATTTAGCATTTTTCTTTTGATTGTATTTTACTTCAATCTCCCCATCAACCGGAAAATAGATCAATTGCCCAATAGGCATTCCCTTGTACACTCTTACGGGTTGTTTTACCGAAATTTCCAGTGTCCAGTTGCCGCAAAATCCCACATCACCCTTTCCGGCAGTGGCATGAATGTCGATACCCAGCCGGCCGGTGGATGATTTGCCCTCTAAAAATGGAACATGGGCGTGCGTTTCGGTATATTCTTCTGTAACACCCAGGTAAAATTCATGCGGTTGTAATACAAAACCTTCTTCCGGTATTTCAAAATGCTCGATGGTATTGTGCTTTTTTGCATCCAGTTCTTTATTCACATAACGGGCCAGGTCTTTGCCTAAATGCACATCGTAACTGTTGCTGCCCAGTTGCTCCCGGTCGTATGGGATGATCTTAATGGTGCCTTTTTCCATTTCTTCCAAAATCCTGCTGTCGCTTAATATCATGCTGATCTGTTGATTGATTCGTTAATAAGTTAATTGATTAATTTGTGCAGTAATTTTGCATGCACGTCATTCATCATCAACCTGCAATCTAAAATCTAAAATTGTTTTAATGCCGCTGGTTTATCAACAAAATATTAACGCTGCTACCAAAATGGGGGTGTGGCATATTACCGAAACAGAAGATTTTTTTTTGCAGGCCGTGCCCATACGCAGTGATATTACCCATTGGCATAAGCGGTTGCAGCACCTGGCGGGCCGCTATCTTTTAAAAGAAATGTATCCTGATTTTCCGCTGGAACTGATCAGGATCGCCGATACCCGAAAGCCATTTTTAGAAGACGAAGGCTATCATTTTTCTATTTCTCATTGTGGTAATTATGCCGCGGTGGTGGTAAGCAGGCAATACCGGGTGGGTGTGGATGTGGAACAGGCCACTCCTAAAATTGAAAAGATCATTCATAAATTTTTATCGGCGCAGGAACAGTTGCTGCTGCCCTTGGGTGATATCAGCAAAACAGGCACTTTGTTCTGGAGCGTAAAAGAATCGGTGTACAAATGGAAGGGTGCTGGCGGAGTAGATTTTATTGAGCACATCCATATTCAATCTGTGGATGAGCGGCAGGATGAAGGCGTGGTGCATTGCCTGTTTGATAACCGCATACCACTGCAGGTTCATTACCTGTATTTCAATAATAATTTTTTAACCTGGGTGCTAACACTGCATTGAAAGCGGGGCTCTTTTATGCTGTTGCAGTGTTGTTGTGCCTGCGGGAAGCATGGGCTCAATTCGCTTCGTCGTCCCCGTCGCCGCCATCCAGTAATGGAATATCATTGATAGAAGCGCCTGCAATACCTTTAACTGACCCGTACAGGCCGCTGGTGCTCAGCAACACTTTTTCCAGCTGCTTTTCCCGCTCTTTCCACAGCTTTTCCATTTGTATGCGCTCTTTGGTAATGGATTGTTTCATGGCTACAAAACCTTCCACAATGGCTTCCATTTGTCCGCGGAATTCATTGCCGGTTAAATAATCGTAGAGCATCTGCATTTTATCACCTTTATTCTCCTGGCTTTTTTGTGCTTCATGAATTTTAATGATGCCATTGCGCAGCAAGTACGATACACTGCTAACTTCATTGAAACCGCAGATCCAAACACCGTCCTTCTCTCCAAATTTATCCATGTCTTTAGGAAAAACCTGCGATACCAATATGGCCACATCACTGCCGCTGTTGCGCTTGTCATTTTTTAATTTATCAATCCAGCTGTTGCTCCATGCCTTGGTGCGCTTGCTTTCGTAAATAATTTTACCGCATACAGTGCCGCTGTTGTTGCGTACCAGTTGTATACAATCTGCGCCTTCCACTCCCTTGCCCACTTCCTCAATAATGTCGAAGGGAAAATGTTCTTTTAAAATTTCTTCCAGCAACAGTTCCTGGCTTTCGCCCTGTAATTGCATGCTGCCCTGTTCGCTTTTACGTTTCAGTTCTTCAATCAGCTTTTGCTGCTGTTCCATCTGCAGCTTATATTCTTTTGTTTTAAGATCAAATAATTCCTGTTCTCTTTTAATGGCCGACTCTTCTATTTCCTTTCTTTTTTCTAAAAAACGTTTTTCTATTTCCACTTCCAGGTTCTTTTGCTTTTCTTCAAGCGCATTTTTGTCCCGCAGCAGATCAAGTTCTTTCTTTTGCAGGTCCTGCAGTTGTTGTGTCTTTATTTTGGCATCCTCCTGCAAAGCTTTTAACTGCGCTGCTGATTCTTCCAGCACTTTCTTTTGTGTGTCGGCCACCAGCAATTGCTTTTGCTTTTCAAAATCCTCTTCTTTTTTTTTCTGCCAGTCCAGCATTTTGCCACGCAGTTCTTTTTCCACCTCGTTCTTCAGGCTTTCGTTCAATTCAAACTGGTGTCCGCATTTTGGGCATGTTACTTCTGTTGCCATAACCTAATTTTTTACAAGATACTTAAAAATAAAAAGCTTTCTTTTTTTAAGAAAGCTGTTGCCGGTGCTGCAAAGTTAGTACAGCAACTGCAATCACCGTTTTTTGGGGAAGATCAAAGTCGGATTTAATTGGGGGGTGGTATTACAGTATCAACACCGCAGGATTATTTTGAAACAACAAACCGGCTCATTGTTTAATGATCTTTACACTGCCCCCACCGGTGGTTTTAAGAAAGTAAATGCCACTGGTTAAGTGATATAAGGGCAATTGGTAGGGCAGTGTGTGAATGATAAAAGTTTGCAGCGTTCTCCCACTGATATCTGTTAATACCGCTTTTGTATTTAAAAGATCCCTGCCTGCCGAAATGAAAGTATGATTCATTGCGGGATTAGGAAATGCAGCGGCCTGCAATTGTGCACCGGGATTTATTTTAATGACCTCCGCATACCGGGCGGCCCCATTTTTATCCACTTGTTTGATCCTGAAAAAAGTGGTATTGTTTATAATGGAAGCAACGGTATAACTGTAATTGTTTATGCCATCATTTTTGCTGCTAACCAGGGCAATGCCTGTAAAATGAATGCCATCAGCACTCTTTTCTATCTCGTAGTGGTTTGTCTGCTGTTCCTGTACCTTCCAGCTGATGAGCGCCTGGTGTTGTGCAGTAAGGATACCGCTTAGCTCCATCCATTTTACCGGTAAAATAATGAGAATATTGAGTGGTTTTATAAAGAATCCGCCAAATCCGGTGGTGGTAAAACTTATTTCCCACCTGGATGCGGTACTGTTCCAGATGATATCGGCATCATTGGGGTTAATAGTTGCAATGGGGCCTGGATAAGTACGCGGCAAGCCGGTATTATCAGCACTGGTACCATCTTTTCTTTCTATTCTCAGTACACTTTTACCAAAGGCATCGCCGCTGCCGGTGGGCAGGTACAAGGGTGGGGCAGGAAGCTGGTTATTAAAATCATCAAATTCTGCCTGTGTAGCATACAGGGTAATGCGGCCTGTGGCAGTAGCCGCATTGGCAACAGGCCAAACCTGGTAATGCCGTTTGGCATACTCAGAGGTTTGTGCAATATCTACCCATACATTAGTGGTAGTGCTGCCAACAATTGAAGCTGCATTGGTTTGCGCTACCGCTGCTATTAAATGTGCACAGTCTGCATCATAATAAGTAAGTGTACTTTGTTGCCTGGTACTGGCGCTTCCGGTATTGGCCAGTCCGGAATAGGTTTGCGGATTAGTAATGGTGTATGGAATATTGTCGATCCCAATGGCTGAGCCCGTTGCGCCATAGGTACTGCTGCTGCCCCAAGCCAGTGCCTGTTGATCAGTGGTAATGGCTGCAGCATAAAAAGTGCCGGCTGTAATGTCTGTAAAATTATAGGGTGTTCCAAATGGTACTGGTACCAGTGAATTACTGTTATTGCCATTGCCAAATTGCCCCGAATTATTATATCCCCAGGCCCATCCTTTTCCGTCGGTGGTGAGTGCATGGGTATGATCCCATCCCAGCGAAACATTTTTCCAGTTGGTGCCGCTGCCTACCTGTGCCGGAGTGGTAAGATTGGTGCCTGCCCCAATGGTGCCATTCCCTAACTGGCCATAATCATTTTGCCCCCAGGTAAATAATTTTCCATCGGTGGTAACACCAGCCGAAATGTCGTAGCCGCAGGCTGCAGTGGCCCAGTTACCGGCAGGGCCAATCTGTACCGGCAAATTTTTTCCAATGGTGGTGCCATCGCCCAACTGGCCCGCGCTGTTAGCTCCCCAGGTAAATAATCTGTCATCGTCAGTAATACCGGCAGAATGATATTTACCTCCTGTGATCATCTTCCAGTTAATGGCAGGGGCAATGGGTATGGGGATATTGCTGCTGGTAGAATTGCCGTTGCCCAGTTGCCCGTTTCCGTTATACCCCCAGGCATATAATTTGCCTGCTGTGGAAATGCCAAAAGAATGAATGTCACCTGCTCCTGCATTTCTCCAGTTGATGGCACTGCCAATTTGTGTAGGCGTATTCCTGTTGATACTGGTGCCATCTCCCAGGGATAACCATGCATTGAAGCCCCATGCCCACAGTTTTCCATCGGCAGTAATGCCCAGTGAATGATAAGAACCTGCCGCAATATCCGTCCAGTTGGACGCACTGCCTATTTGGGTAGGTATGGCCCGGTCGGTGGTGCTGCCATCTCCCAGCTGTCCAAAACCATTATTTCCCCAGGCCCATAATGTGCCATCGTTTTTAATACCCAGCATATGGTGGCCGTTATAACTGGTAACCACTTTTGTAAAATACGGACATTGTGCTGTTGATGTTGCAAGGCCCCCAAAAAACAGTATACTGGTGATCGTTAGTGCAGCAGTTTGTTTCATGTAAAATATTATATTGATAAAACTAAGAATACACTGCAAAAAATAGTCCACTTTTTTAAGCAGTTGAAACAGCAGTATATTTCGTTATACTGTGCTATAAAAACGTGCAGTTAAAGGGAAAGGTTGCTATGCATGCAGGAGAAAAGAAGTGATTGTGGACATGCTGTTTACAATGCAGGTACCGGATATTGGGAGAGTAGCGTATAAACAGCAAGAGGCGGCTTGTAAAAAAGCCGCCTCTTGCTGTTGTGCCCTAGACTGGATTCGAACCAGCACGCCGTTTCCAGCGCCACCACCTCAAGGTGGTGCGTCTACCAATTTCGCCACCAGGGCAGGTATTGGGATTGCAAATTTAGCGGATAAGATGAATATAAAACCAAGATTTAAAGACGAAATTTAAATTATATTATTCATCAGTGCAAATCTGTAACCTGCCTTCCTGCAGACTGGTCTGCGGCTATTTTTTCAGAACAATTCTAAAAGTGGTTCCTTTTCCCGATTCTGAATGTTTTACAAATATTTCGCCTTTATGGTATTGTTCAATGATTCTTTTGGATAAGCTTAGGCCCAGGCCCCAACCACGTTTTTTGGTGGTAAAGCCGGGTTTGAACACATTGCCCAGGTTTTGTTTGCTGATGCCTTTGCCCGTATCTGCAACGTCGATGATGGTATGGGCGGTTTCATCTTTTATGGTAATACTGATGCTGCCTTTTCCTTCCATGGCATCCAGTGCATTCTTCAGCAGATTTTCAATTACCCAGTCAAACAGGGGTGCATTGATCATACAGGCGATGTAAAGTTCATCATTACTGTTAATGCTGAAATGCACTTTTTCAGGAGCTCTTCTTTTTATATAGGCCACCATACTTTCCACCTGCGCCACAATATTTTTTTCTTCCAGCTGCGGCGTGCTGCCTATTTTACCAAAACGGTCGCTTACCAGTTTCAGCCGGTCCACATCCTTGGCCATTTCAAGGGCAATTTTTTCATTGTGCGGATCGTCTTTCAGCATTTCTACCCAGCCCTGCAAAGAAGACAGGGGCGTACCCAGCTGGTGTGCTGTTTCTTTTGCCATGCCTGCCCAAACCTGGTTTTGGGTAGAGGTATTCCTGATGGATACGGTGATGAGTGTGATGATGATGAACAATGCAACAATCACCAGCTGGATGATGGGGTAGTAGCGTACCTGTTGCAACAATTCCGAATCGCCGTAATAATATTTGTTGATGAGCAGCGGTTCTTTACTGATCTCTACTGTTATGGGCTCGTGCTGGTTTTTAAATTCGGCTATTTTATTTTTAAGATAGTTGCTGTCGGCCTTTATTTTACTGGAATCTAAATTAGATACATCATTGGGCCCCAGCGGGCGGTCGTTTTCATCGGTGCCAATGATGGGGATGGCTGCATTTTCGTTGGCAATGATATTGGTGAGTTCAATAGCGGAAGGCTCAGAGGTATTGCCGCGTGTTTTTAATGCCTGCACCCACACATTTACTTTTTTACGTTCATCTGCGGCAATTTTTTTAGAGAGGTAACTGGAATAGAATACCGTGCCTGATACAATTGCAATTGCAATAACTGCCAATGCCGTTCGCCAATTAAGTAGCTGTGAAAACATACCTAAAAATAAGAAATTGAGATAAGTTATAGGAGATAAGTTATAAGTTATGAGTAAGTTTGCGGCAAAACATATTAAAAGCTCCATAGCAGTACAAACGATGAAAGGATTGCGACGCAACGATGATGAAGCGCTTGCTGCAGCTGGTATAAAAAAAGAGCCCTCTGTAGCAATCGTAATATTGAACTGGAACGGAAGGAAATTTTTAGAACAATTTCTTCCATCGGTTATGGCAACCGCATACGGTAATAAAAAAATTATTGTGGCCGACAATGCTTCATCAGATGACTCGGTGGCATTTGTGCAGCAGCATTATCCTGCGGTTGAAATTTTACAAAACAGCAGCAATGAAGGATTTGCCAAAGGGTACAATACGGCACTGCAACAGGTGAGCAGCGACTATTATGTTTTACTCAACAGCGATGTGGAAGTAACGCCGGATTGGGTAGCGCCAGTTATAGCGCTGATGGAATCGGATGCATCCATTGCGGCCTGCCAGCCCAAGCTGCTGGCCTGGCACCGCAAAGATCAATTTGAATATGCGGGTGCCAGTGGTGGATGGATGGACCGTTTTGGATATCCATTTATGCGGGGGCGGGTTTTTGATGTATGCGAAACCGACGATGGACAGTACAATGATGCGCAGCCATGTTTTTGGGCCAGCGGCGCGGCTTTGTTTGTAAGGGCGGCTGTATACCGGCAAATGCATGGGCTGGATGAATATTTTTTTGCACACCAGGAGGAAATTGACCTGTGCTGGCGCATGCAGCTGGCCGGGTATAAAGTGTATGTGCAACCGGCATCGGTGGTGTACCATGTGGGGGGCGGTACGTTGCCCAAGGGCAACAGCAAAAAAACATTTCTCAATTTCAGGAACAACCTGATCATGATGGCAAAGAACCTGCCCCTGGTTACGGCATGCTGGAAGATACCCTTTCGGCTGGGCCTGGATGCAGTGGCTGCATGGAAAATGTTACTGGCAGGCGACAGCGGGTATTTTATAGCCATTGCCAAAGCACATGTGCATTTTTTTAAATGGATACTGCTGTATCAAAAACGGTCTGTTTTTCCGGTATCCAGGCAGGGCAAACCAGGCGGATACTACCCGGGCTCCATCGTGTGGCAGCATTTTATACAAAAGAAAAAAACCTTTTCAGAAATTGTTGGTAACAAATAATTTTTTTTGACCGTTACCCCTTATTTTTGCACAGCAAATTTTTAAAACATGGAACAGGAAATAATAGACAACTCCCATAAAGATTTTACTCATAACTGGGTATCATCTTCGCGTTTTATATGGTTTTGCCAGGTTTTTTTGGTGTTGGCTTTTGTTTTAGGCGGTTGTTATAATTTATACAGCCACCGGTACAAAGGCAAGCCTGATGTGAATGTGCCGGAGAATACTTTGTACAATCCAAAATATAAATAAAGAAAAATTTTTGTTGTAGCGATACAACCCTTATTTTTGCACTCCGAAAAACGGAACAGTTCTTAACAATACCTGCGGAAGTAGCTCATTTGGTAGAGCACGACCTTGCCAAGGTCGGGGTGGCCGGTTCGAGCCCGGTCTTCCGCTCATACAATTATCCTGACATTCATTGTTGGGATTTTTTTTCTTTACCAGATTCTCTTTATGGAGAATGAATACTCGGGTGGTGGAACTGGTAGACACGCAGGACTTAAAATCCTGTTTGCAGCAATGCAAGTGTGGGTTCAACTCCCATCCCGAGTACATAACAAATCATAGAAGCCTTGACAGCACCAGCTTTCAGGGCTTTTTTGTTTTGGGGTGGGCAGAAAAGGGGCTGGTAAACACAACGGTTTTGTTGCTCAATAGTTGTACCGGCATCATTTCATGCATTCGGTTCTTCCCGGAAATAGTAATAATCAGGTATCGGCCCATTGTTTAAACTCCGCCACCCTTTCCCTGCTGATGATGATTTCTTCGTGTGTGCTGATGCCTTTTAACTGCAGTTTAAGCCTGTTGCTGAGATAAGGCTTCACCTGTTCAATAGCATCTGCATTGATCATTATTTTTCTGTTCACCCTGAAAAAATGTTTGGGATTCAGTTCTGTTTCTAATTTTTCCATGGTGGTGTTGATCACAAACCGGTTGCCTGTGCGGTCTATTAAAAAAATAACTTTATTGTCGGCGGCAAAGTAAGCTACTTCTGCAGCAGCAATAAAGAATAAACGCTGCCCCACTTTGGCCAGGAACCTTGTTTTATACGCATTGGAAAAATTATCTTTTACCTGCTCCATCAGCAGCTGGTAATCTTTAGGTGCAAATGTGGCCGACAGGTTTTTATATTTGTTGAATGCTGCTGCAATACCCTCTGCTGTAACTGGTTTTAAGATATAGTCGATACTGAACAGGCGGAAGGCTTCAACAGCATAATTTTCGTAAGCAGTAGTAAAAATAACCGGTTTTTGTATGCTGGTGCGCCTGAATATCTCAAAGCTTTCCCCGTCTGACAAATGTATGTCAAGCAATAGTAAGTCGGGATGGTTTTGTGTATTAAACCAGGCAACGGTTTCTTCCACGCTTTCCAGGCAGCCCGCAATATGAATGGTGGGGTCGTATGCTTTTATCAACAACTGTAAACGTTCCTGCGCCAGCAGCTCATCTTCTACAATTAAAATATTCATCGCGTATTTTAATTTAAAATAAGTAATGGCAATGTTACCGAAAATGCCCCGTCATCGTTTTTTACTTCTACTTTTTGTCCGCTGAATAACCAGTAACGCTTAACAATATTACTCAGCCCCACCTTGGTGGAATTGTCTACAGATTCCCTTAACTGCAGGTTGTTTTTTACCACGATGGTATTGTTGCCATTAACGTGTACATCTATGCGCAGGGGTTTGGTTTTACTCACCACATTATGCTTGATGGCATTCTCAATCAGCATTTGAAGCGATGCCGGTATCACATAAAAATGTTCGTATGCTTTGGGCACGTTAATAACTATCTCCAGGCCTTCGGCAAATCTTTTCTGCAATAAAAAAATATAGGGGTTTATAAAATCCAGCTCGGTTTTTACATTCACCAGTTCCTTATCATGCGTGGTTAAAATATAGCGGTATACTTTTGAGAATTCTTCTATAAAACGATTGGCCTCATTATTGTTTTTCATTACCAATGCCGACAGCACATTGAGGTTATTGAACAGGAAATGCGGATTGATCTGGCTTTTTACCAGCTGTAATTCTGCCTGGGCAGATATGCGCTTTAATTCCTCTGCCTCCATCCATTTGGTTTTATACTCTGTAAAATAGAATTTGATGGCATTCAGCAAATGAAACAGCAGGTTGGCCAGCCAGGCATAAATCAAATTCAGTTTTAGGGGGATGAAAGTTTCTTTTACCGTGTACCGGTGTACCACCATACCCACAAAAAAAACAATACCAACTGTTATTATGGTAGTGAGTATACTACCGGCAATAAAAAACAGGAAAAGGGTGCTGATCTTAAACTCTCTTACACGGAATATCTTTTTAAACCGGGGTTGCAGCAGGCGGCTGCTTTCCCAAACCAGCAGGGTGATGGACAGTATTGTTCCAAAGGCCATGTACCATTCTATTGCGATGCCAAAATATTTGTACACTTCACACAGTACGGTATTCAGGTAAGTGTAAATGGCCAGTATCAATATAAAAAGGTATCTGTTCTTATGGTCAAACATCGCAACTGGGTTTGTTTTATAAGCATCAACGGTGAAAAGTAAAAATTGTTCACCGTTGATGCAGTTGGTTTGGGAAAAGTTATGGCAGTAAAACCCTGTCTATAACATGTACCACCCCGTTGCGGGCCATAATATTAGTGGCGGTGATAGCAGAGGCATTGGTACCATTGCCATTTCCTTTAATGGTTGCACCGGTCGACAGGCTGATGGTGGTATTGCCACCTGCCAGCATGGTTAAGGGGCCATTGGCAAGGTCAGATGAAAAAGCACGGCCGCCCACCACATGGTATCTTAACACTGCTAAAAGCGTGGCCACAGGAATCTGGTTGATGTCGGTTACACCCAGCGCTCCCAATAACTGTGTAAATGCGGCATTGGTGGGAGCAAATACGGTAATGGTAGCCGTGCTTAAAGTGCTGATCAAATTTGGATCGCCGCCGGTTGCATTGTTGGCACGCACAATGGCTTTTACCAAAGAATCAAGGCCGGAACCTGCGGCTTGTGCAGTGGCTACAATATTTGCAGATGGCTTGTTAAGTGCTTTTGATAACACATGTATTACACCATTGTCTGCAGCTACGTCGGCAGCAGCAACTTTAATGCCGTTTACAAATACACCTGCTGCATTTTTAGTTACAAAAACCGAATCACCACCGGCGGTAATCACTTTGGCATTGGGGCCGGCAGGTACATTGGCTGCTAAAATTTTTGCCCCAATAGTATGATACAGTAATAAGTCGCTCAGTTGTGCGGGTGTTAATGCAACCACTGAAGCAGAGGTAATACCTGCACTGCTAAAGGCGGCGTTATCCGGTGCAAATACAGTGAATGGACCTGCACCACTTAATGTAGTGGCAAGGTTTGCTTTTACTACCGCTTCTTTTAATACACTGAAATTGGCATTGTTCACCACCACATCTGTGATGGTATTGGTGGCGGCAGGCGCATCGTCTTCTTTTTTGCATGATGAAGTACTGATGGCTAAGCCAAGTGATGCTGCAAATAAAATACTGTTGATAGATTTGTTGATTTTCATGATAAATTGTTTTTATACCAGTAATACAAAAACAAGCTGTTGATGGATGCGGCGGCGGGCGTAAACCGTAACATTAATGGTGTGAAGTGATGGATTTACTGCTTCAACAGTAGGGGCTAATGAGGAAGATCAGCCGGTGCCGGCAATACAGACAATGGTTGCTGCACGTTTTTTAGGCTGTGCTCATCGCTGCCAGGCCAATTGAACCGCCGGCAACAGGGTGCTGCCGGCAGCATATACATACCGTGCAACTGTTTTTAGCAGGGAGATCATTATTTAATACTGAAATCAAACACCTTCATAGAATTGGTGCAATCTGTAATTTTTGTATTGCCGGAATAGAGAAAACAATATTGCCCTGGCGGCAGGGCATTGTCGAATTTTATTTTGAATGTAGTGCCGGAAATTTTTTCATATTTAAAACCCACCAGGTATTTTTTTTCGAAAGGAATGTTATATTGTTCCTCCGCCGAAACCGTTTTTGATGAAAATTCCCTGCTGCTTTTTGGCTTATCCAGATCCAGCTTAATTAACCTGAAATCGTTCGGACTGATGGCCTGGAAAAACCGGTTACGGCGATCATAATATACATTGCCGAACACCGGATCAATATAAACACTATTGTCCGGCACGGCAGTGCTGCCATTGGGGTCATTCAAACTTTTTTTTACGGTGTCAAACACAAAATAGAATTCGGGGCGATTATTTTCAATTTGGTAGTTGGCTTCGGGCCCGTCAATCCTGAATTTGTATTTAAGGGTTAAAAAATACACATCCGGCACTACTAACTTAACCGTTGCAGGATCTAAGCTGGTAAAACCGTCATCTTTTGAAAAATAAATGCCCGATTCGGGAAATGCAGGATTTTGTTCAGGTAAACTGGCACTAACAGGCGTGGCACTTGTTTCAGCTGTTTTGCTTTGCCCGTTCATCATGGCCGTGATGACACCGTCGTTCACATTATTTTCTTTCAATTTTACCAGGGCGTGTACGCTTACATCAAAATTACAAACTGACTGACTGATCTTTTTCAGGATGACGGTTTCCGGCAATTTACTTTTAGTAAGTGTAATGATGGCTTCATTATTTAATGTATCGGGGTTGGGTTGTGAAAATGTACGGGCTGATAAAAGCACCAGTGCAGCAAGTAAAAATTGTTTCATAAGTTGTAGTATTTGTACCTGTATCACAAATGGTGTGCCCCCGTACCGGGCTGCCTGTTAAAACCTTGTTTAATAAGTCAGTTTTAACCCTGGCGGCAGTTCAATACCCGGTTTTGTTGTAATAAAAAGCCACCCGGATAAGGTGGCTTATAGTATCAAATATGTTAGGATGCTTATTTCAAATTATGATATACTTTCTGTACATCTTCGTCCTGCTCCAGTTTGTCTACCAGTTTCAATACATCATTGGCGGCTTCTTCGTCCAGTTCTACCGTAGTGGTGGGTATGCGGGTGAGCTCTGCCGTTACTACCTCAATTTTCTTTTCATCCAGTGCTTTGGCCATATTGCCAAATTCATTAAAGGCGGTGCGGATGATGATATTGCCTTCACTGTCTTCCCCAATTTCTTCCAGGCCATAATCAATCAGGTCCAGTTCCAGGTCTTCTAAATTCTGACCGGTATTCTTTACTTTAAATTCGCCCAGTCGGTTAAAGCCAAATGCCACACTGCCACTGGTACCTAAAGCGCCACCGCTTTTGGTAAAGTGCATGCGCACATTCGCCACGGTACGGGTGGTATTGTCGGTAGCAGTTTCTACCAGCACCGCCACCCCGTGCGGAGCATATCCTTCATACGTGATCTCTTCATAGCTGCTGGTATCTTTTCCCATGGCCCTTTTAATAGCGGCTTCCACACGGTCTTTAGGCATGTTACAAGCCTTGGCATTCAGGTAGCAACGTCTTAAGGCGGGGTTGTTATCCGGGTCGGGACCGGAAGCTTTAACAGCAATAGCGATCTCTTTACCAATGCGGGTAAAGTTTTTGGCCATCTTATCCCAGCGGGCAAACATGGCACTTTTTCTTACTTCAAATATCCTTCCCATAATACAAGTTAATTAATTGATCTGTTTATTGGTTTTTGGCTTATCCTGAAATTGCAGCGGCAATCTTTAAAGGCTTAACCGGGCTGCAAATTTAAGGAAAATAGCGGCTTAAATGTTCAGTATACAGCAACCGGGGGTAAACAGCGGCAAATGGCCAGCAACGGCAGCATCGTTTATGGCTGGTAGGGGAAAACAAAAAAGCGACCCCTTTCGGGAATCGCTTTCACCATAAAAGTATAGCCACCTAAAAACTATATCCTACGGATATCTTTACCGCCCTGTTATAAGCTTTAAAATTATCATTCCTGTCCAGTTTGGCCAGGCCATAATCGTAACCGGCTTTTATATTCAGGCCACTGTTAAATGCATATCCTGCACCACCAGTAAGGCCAAGGTCTACCCGGTTAAAATTATCGGTAAGGTCTAATTTTTTATTCACCAGCGAAAAGCCCAGCACGCTGGTATTTACATGAAAATTGGTTTTTGCCAGGTACGATACCTGCGGACCCGCATATACATGTAAACCTTTTGATACGGCCGCGTCAATTATCAACGGGATATCTATGTAGTGTGATTCAACTTTTGCACTGGCATTCACACCTAAAAATTTTAAGGCATCAATTTTAAGATCGCCCTGCAGTGCATAGCCTTTTTGCGCATACTGAATACCGGGCTGAATGGAAATGTTGTCACTCACGGGAATGTTTACATACCCGCCCAGCATAATGCCAGTTTTGCTTTTTGTTGAAATGAACCCGTTCGACAGATCCACTACTGTATTCACACCCTGCAGGGCATCGCCCTGCCAGTGGGCAATAACAGTGCCTGCCTGGATACCATATGTAATTTGTGCGCGGGTGCTGCTCAGCATTGTAATGGCAATGGCAGCAAGGAATAATTTATGTTTCATGTTTTAAGGTGGCAGGGTTTGTTGGTCTGCTTGTACTATCATTATTAGAATAGTATGCCAGATTTTTTTTGTTTAGATAAGAAATTGTTAAAGCAAATGACAGATGCATAAGCTTAACAAATTAATTTTTTAAGAAAAACATTTTTTACGGCAGTACAATGCTGTAAGTTTGCCGGGCTAAAACAGGCGTATGGAAAACAAAAAACTGTACTACGGCGAGTATTTACAACTGGAAAAAATTACCGGTGCACAGCAGCCCGAAAGTTTTAAACCCGGTAATGTACCGGCACATGATGAAATGTTATTCATCATCATTCACCAGGCCTACGAGCTATGGTTCAAACAAATTTTATTTGAAGTAAATGCGGTGATCGCTATTTTAAGCCAGCCTGCGCTGAACGATAACGCTCCCGAAATGCAAACGGTGGTGCACCGGTTGAAAAGGGTAACCACCATTTTAAAAGTGCTGGTGCAGCAGGTAGATATTATGGAAACAATGACGCCGATGGATTTTTTAGATTTCAGGGATATGCTGCGGCCTGCATCAGGTTTTCAGAGTTACCAGTTTAAAGTACTGGAGGCAAAACTGGGGTTGAAATTTGAACAGCGGCATGGGCAACATTATTACACCTCTCAGTTACAGCAACAGGATATTGATATTATTAAAGAAGCTGAACATGGCAGGTCGGTAATGGAACTGATCAATGCCTGGCTGGAACGCATGCCGTTTATAGATGAAGCATTCTGGAACAATTACCAGCAGGTATATATACACAGTTTGGCAGCAGCGGAAAAAGGCAATGCAGCTTCATTTGCTGAAGTATTTAATTCAACAGGAGATGCAGAAAGAAGTTTAACGCCCAAAGCATGCCGGGCCGCATTGTTCATCATGCTGTACCATGGGTATCCCATGCTGGAACTGCCTTTTCAGTTATTGGATACTTTACTGGAAATAGATAACCAGTTAGGCAACTGGCGCTACCGCCACATGAATATGGTGCAGCGCATGATTGGCACCCGTATTGGAACCGGCGGAAGTTCGGGCGCAGGGTATTTGAAAGCTGCCATGGACAAACATTATATTTTTAGAGAACTGGCGCAGCTGAACAGTTTTTTAATTGACCGTAGAAAATTACCGGCATTGCCCAAAGAGCTTACAGTTAAGTTAGGCTACAAATGATCAGCCTTCGTACAGGTCGCCCTGCGATGATAGTATCTCGCGGTATTTGCTGAACACTTTTGTTTTAGAGATAAAGCCAATGAATTTTCTGTCTGTGTTCAGTACAGGTAAGTACCAGCTTTGGGTGGTGTCGAATTTTTCCATCACGGTATGCATATCCTGCCCCTGCAGTAAAATGGCCGCGGGTTTTTTCATCATCGATTTAACGGATACCTTATCAAACTGGTCGGGCAAAAACAATTTCTGTTTAATGTCGTTCAGCTCAATAATGCCCGCAAAGCGCCCTTTGTTATCGTGCACGGCAAAAATATTCTTCTCACTTTTTTTAATGATCTCTACCAGTTCTTTTAATTTTTTATCCATGCTAATGCTGTCGTAACTGTCCTGCAGCATATCATCCAGGCTGATAGATGTAAGAATGTTCTTTTCTTTTTTGTGGGTGAAGATCTGCCCTTCCATGGCCAGTTTTTTTGTTTCCATTGAAAAGGGTTCGTAACTTTTTACAATAAAAAATGAAATGGAAGACACGATCATCAGCGGGATAAACAGTTCGTACCCATTGGTGATCTCGGCAATTAAAAATATGGCAGTAAGCGGGCAATACATCACACCGCTTAATACGCCGGCCATAGCCACCAAACTAAAATTACCCACAGGTATTTTTATCCACGAAACATTGTTGAGCAGTTTTGAAAAGAAAAAGCCCAGGTAAGCACCTGCAAATAATGAAGGCGCAAAATTACCTCCATTACCGCCGCTGCCAATGGTGATGCCGGCAGCAATGGGTTTAAATAAAATGATGAGGGCGGTAAAAGCAATGATGCCCCAGTGTTCGCCCAGTTTTACAAATAAATTGGTATTGTCGGCAAAGGTATTGAAGGAGCCATTGGCCACCAGCTTCACGCTGTTATAGCCTTCGCCAAATAAGGGGGGCAATACAAAATACATGCACAGTAACAGTAATCCTCCAATAGCTGCTTTAAGATAGCCATTCATTTTCCAGCCATGCATTATTTTTTCTGTTCGTTTAAACAGCCGGGCATAGTACAGTGATACAAATCCTGCAAGTACCCCCAATGCAATATAGTAGGGTACGTTGTGGTAATCGAAATTCTGTTTCAGTACAAAATTAAACAGGGATGCTTCACCCAGTATTATTTTTGAACAAAGCGCACCTGCCACAGATGCAATAATGAGCGGGATAAAATAGCTTACAATGGTTTCGGCCAGCAACACTTCAATGGCAAAGATCACGCCGGCAATGGGCGCATTGAATACGGCTGCAATACCGGCGGCCGCACCACAGGCAATCAATAAGGTACGTTCTTGGTAATTGAGATCACTGATGCGTGACAGGTTAGACCCCACTGCAGAACCGGTGGCAACAATGGGGGCTTCCAAACCCACAGAGCCACCCAGGCCCACCGTAATGGAACTGGTGAACACGTGCAGGTAAGTATGGTTAAGCGGGATGAAGGATGATTTTCTGGCGATGGCTTTTAATACCATGGCAATGCCTCTTTCAATATGACCATTAAAAAAATAGCGTACTATAAAAACAGTGATGAGCAAACCAAGGGTGGGAAATAATAAATAAGCGAAACGGCTCAGTGGTATCCGTACTATCCAGTGCTGCAGGTAATGCACGATGGTTTTTAATAATACAGCTACCAGGCCCGAGGCAATGCCCACCCAGGTGGCAATCAGCATTACAAATTGCGCCCTGCTTAATTTGGTGCGCAAATAGCTGACAATATTCTGGTAGATGAGTTTTACAGATTTCAAAAACTGGTGTTTGGTGAAAACGACGCCTGCAAATATACACCGCATTGGTAATTGAGTTTCTTTAATGTTTTTATTAGGCCGGCACTGGTAAGCCGGTTGCTGTAGAACATTTTCCCCAATACCGGGCTTAATTGATTGCACCCAAAAAAACAAGCTGTAATTGCCATGCAATTCAGTATAAAAATTTGTGGCAGGAGTTTGGCGGATAGAATGAAAGGGAATCAATATTTCCCGTAACGATCTTCATCATACTGTTGCCAATGCCATTTAAGCAAACATTAATTTATATAGCAGACCAGGCCGATTTTTTACGTTCGTTCTTTAAAAATATGTTTAAAAAAGGATTTGAATGGGAAGAACTGTTCAGGCAGTTGTACATCGTGGGATACCGTTCTGTAGGCATCACCATATTGACTGGTTTTATACTGGGGGTGGTATTAACCCTGCAATCTCAACCCACCTTAAAAGACTTTGGTGCCGAAAGTTATATACCAAGAATGGTGGCCGTATCCATCATTCGCGAAATTGGCCCTGTGATTATTGCATTGATATGCGCAGGAAAAATTGCTTCGGGTATTGGCGCCGAACTGGGCAGCATGAAGGTTACAGAACAGATAGATGCCATGGAAGTATCCGGGGCCAATCCTGTTCAGTTTTTGGTAGTGCCGCGTATTTTGGCCTGCGCTATCATGGTGCCTTTATTAACTATAGTTGCAGATGCCATGGCACTGTTTGGTGGTTATACAGCATCAGCGCTGAGCGGGGATATGTCAATGCAATTGTTTTTTTCTAAGGCTTTAGGCGGTTTAGATTACAGTGATGTGATACCTGCTTTTATTAAAACAATTTTCTTTGGTTTTGCCATTGGCTTTATTGGCTGCTTTAAAGGATTTAATTCCAATAAGGGAACAGAGAGTGTGGGCCTGGCTGCAAATTCAGCTGTAGTTACCGCTTCAATATGGATCATTATTATTGATGGTATAGTGGTGCAGGTGAGCAATTCACTTTTATATGGATAATACAACAATGGAAACGGTAATAGCAATAAAAGACCTGAAGAAGAAGTTTGGAGAAAATGAAGTGCTCTCCGGCATCAACCTCACAGTACAAAAGGGAGAGAATGTAGTGATACTGGGCAAATCGGGCAGTGGCAAATCGGTTACCATTAAATGTATTGCGGGTTTACTTACGCAGGATGAAGGCTCCTTAAAAGTATTTGATGAAGAAGTAAAAGACCTTGATGCAGATGCACTGAAAGCTGTACGTTGCAGGCTTGGTTTCTTATTCCAGGGCGCTGCATTATATGATTCAATGACGGTGAGGGAAAACCTGGTATTCCCTTTACGGCGGGTACTGCAACTCAGGGATAAGGATGAGATACAAAAGCGTTGTGAAGAAGTATTACAGGCCGTGGGGTTGAAGGATGCGATAAATAAAATGCCTGCTGAGCTTAGTGGGGGAATGCGAAAGCGCATGGGCCTGGCACGCACGCTGGTGGTAAAGCCCGAGATCATTTTGTATGACGAACCCACCACAGGTTTAGATACCATAACTTCTAAAGAGATCAGCCACCTGCTGATGGAAATGAAGCAGCAGTATCAAACTACGGCTGTAATTATTACCCACGATATTCCCTGCGCCAAAATTACTGCCGACAGGATACTGATCATAGACGGGGGTACATTCATTGCCGAAGGAACTTATGATGCACTTGAAAATTCGGACGATAAATATATTCGGTCATTCTTTAAATAACAGGTATGAATATTTCTGCGGGAAAAAAAATTAAAACCGGGCTCTTTACATTGCTGAGCCTTGCGTTGCTGCTGGTATTGCTTTTTATCATCGGTAATAATAGAAATCTTTTCAGCAACACCATTACTGTGTATGCCGATTTTAAAAACATTGCCGGAACAAAAGAGGGCAACTATGTACGTTTTGCCGGCATCAATATTGGCACTGTAGAAAGTATCCGCATTATAAACGATACTACGGTGCGTTTACAAATGAGTATTGAAAAAAAGATACAGCCATATATAAAATCAGATGCATTGGCGAGTATTGGCAGCGATGGTTTAATGGGCGATAAATTAATACAGGTTGCACCCGGCACCAACGACTCTCCATTGGTGAAAGATGGCGGTATGTTATTTACCACACCACCGGTAAATGTAGATAAGATCATGAATAACCTGGCAAGGGTTGCAGATAATGCCGCAATGCTCACAGAAGGGTTGTCGAATATTATTGCTAAAGTAAATAATGGCAAAGGTTCAGTAGGCCGTTTGCTGAATGACAGTAAACTGGCCAATAACCTGGAAACCACCATACAAAACGCCAATGAAACGGTGGGCAGTATTAAAAAAACAGCCAATAGTGTAACAGAAAATATGAAGGCTGCCAAAAGTAATTTTTTACTGAAAGGGTATTTTAAAAAGAAGGAGCGTCAAAGGATTAAAGACTCCACTGCAAGGGCGCAAAAATTAATTGAAGTGCCCAAAAAGGCAAAGGAATAACAGGGTGTAATTTATTTTTTTAATGGTTTCCAAAGCCTGTCTATCCTTACCGCTTCTTTCAATAACTTAACAATCGCTTTTTCATTGATCTCTTCTGGTTGCCTGTAGATTTTGTAAAATATCTGTTTGTTGGTGCCATGTGTAAGATAATCGTCCACATCATTTAATTTGTTTCCATACCAAAAACCGAACAACACGCCTTTTGTTATTCCCCCGCGTGGTACTGTAGATGGCCAGATGATGCAAATGCCTTTGTTGCCATAGAAGAAGGGTACGTTGTACGATATTTTTTCTTTGCAGGTAGCGGGTAAATTTTCAATAACGATCTGCCTTAACACATCTGTAATGATCCGTTCATTTTCTGGCAGCAGGTCAAACAACTGCACAAGGGATCTTATTTTAAAGCCCTTAGGTTCCATGCGTCAAAATTTTTCCGGCAGAACCATCCGGGCAGGGTATCAACTCAAAAATATAAGTTGGCTGCAGCCCGGTTTCTTTGCGGTGCGAAACATACAGTATGGCGGTGTTACTTTCAGCGGCTATCTTATTTACGAGTGCAGTAAATAAGATGGCGCTTTCATCATCGATACCAGCCGTGGGCTCATCCAGGATCAGCAGGGGAGGATGTTTTACCATGGCCCTTGCCACCAGTATCAGTCTTTGCTGTGCCATGGAAAAATTACGGAACAATTGATTTTTTACATGGTATAAATTCAACAACTGCAACCATTGTGCTGCCAGCTGAATTTGAATGTCTGTTGGATGAATGTATAAACCAATGGAATCGTTGAAACCGGAGATGATCATTTTTTCAATACTGTCCATCCGGTCAAACTGCTGCGTGATGGCAGAACTGAAGTAACCAATTTTTTCCTTGATCTCCCATACCGATTCGCCGCTGCCTTTTCTTTTGCCAAATAAAATAAGATCCTGCCCGTAAGCCTTTGGATTATCGCCATAGATCATCGACAGCAAAGTGCTTTTGCCCGATCCGTTTGGCCCCACCAGTTGCCAGAATTCGCCATTGTTGATCTGCCAGCAAATATTTTTCACTACCGGCACATCATTATAGCTCACACAAACATTATTGAATTGTACCAATGGATTTTGCTGGGCTGCATACGCATGCATGGGAGGGGGGATGGTGCCGGTAAAATTACCAGGACTGGCTGTACTGTCATCCGGCAAGCCTGGTTTAAAACCATGACTATTGTATGTAAAGATGCTGTCAATAAAAGACAATACATCATTTTTACGGTTGAGTATTTGTATGATGGTAACGGAACCTGCGGCCTTTTGTAATTGCAATGCCATTTTTTGCTGCGAGGCCATATCCAGATTGTCAAATACACCATCAATTACCAAATAGTCCGGGGCGCCGGATAATAAATAATTCAGCAGGGCTTTTTTTTGTTGTCCGCCGGAAGATGTCACCAGGCTTATCCTGTTTTCAGTAGCCACATCAAAATGTCCATGCTCCAGTTCTTCCTTTATAAAATTGTTGATGGTGAGATTGGAATACAATGCGCCTTTCAATCCCTGTAAATGATGGCCAGGGATGATCAGCTGGCCGGTAAAAATTTGTCGTACAATGTTATCTTTATTTACCTGCCCTGCAATATATATGGCACAATGTGTTTTGCTCATGGTAAACTACTTTAAACCCAGTTGCGCTTTATAGCGTGCAATGGCATTGTGGGCTTCAATCAGCTGCAGTTTTGTATTGTGCAGTTCGGGATAACCGGCTTTTAATAAGGCCTCTGTTTCTTCATTATTTTTCTGCAGCAGCAGAATGTCATGGTCCATCATTTTAATAACCTTTTCCGCGGCTTTCAGTTTTTTCTCACACTCATGCTGCGCAGTTTCTTTTGCCGCGTAGGCATGGGCCGTTTCTTTTTGTGCGGTTTCTTTCATCAGCTTTTCCCGCTGCCAGGAGCCATCGGTACTGTTCAGTTCTTTTTTCAGCTTTGCCAGGGCTATGCTGCGTAATGTCCATGCTATTGCAAAGCCAATAACAAAGGCAATGGAAGCGAATATGATTATTTGAGACACGTGATACAATTTAGTGACGCAAAATATTTCATTTGACAGTAATTACATGAAAACAGACTATAATTATTTTACAATTTATTAATACACTTCTTTTTCTCTCCTTTACCCTCTTTAGTTTTAAGAAAATTGGCTAAGAGCACGAAGAGTGAAGGAGAACAAAGTGAAGGAAAAAGCAAAAGCATAGATTTTGTATCTTCTCCTTTCTCTCTTTTCCTCTTTGTTCTCCTTGCAAAAAAATAAAACCTGACTAATAGCACAAAGAGTGAATGGAAAAAGCAAAAGCATAGATTTTGTATCTTCTCTTTTCTCTCTTTTCCTCTTTGTTCTCCTTGCAAAAAAATAAAACCTGACTAATAGCACAAAGAGTGAATGGAAAAAGCAAAAGCATAGATTTTGTATCTTCTCCTTTCTCTCTTTTCCTCTTTGTTCTCTTTGCAAAAAAAAATAAAAAATATGGCTAATAGCATAAAGAGTGAAGGGGAAATAAAGTGCAGGCAAAATTATCCTGCCCTCTTTATTTTTAATGCGTAGTAAAAAATAAATATTTACTGTAGCCTCAATAATAGTATTTCCATCCCTGCGATTGTAACAGTTGTTTAGGCTGATACATCCTGTTGTTTTTTATCACCCATTCTATGCGGCGGATGTCGCTGATATTTTTTGCAGGATCACCATCAATTAAAATGCAATCCGCTGCTGCCCCAACGATTACCTGTCCGTATTTTTTTTGCAGGTTGCAATTCAGTGCGGCATTGTAGGTGGCAATTTTTAAAGCCTGGTTTGCAGGAATGCCTGCGGCAACATACAATTCCAGCTCGTGGTGCAATGCGTTGGCTTCACCACCGTCGGTGCCGGCCACCAGTAAAATACCTTTATCGAATAATATTTTTTGAAACTGCAGCATTTTTTGGAATGCAGCGCTGTATGCAGGCTTTTGATCATTACTGCCAAAGGGACTTTTGATAGCAAGGTCCTGCAGCCACTCTTTGGGCAACCAGCTGATAATGGGTTTTAGAAAATTATTGGTATCGCCCCTGAATTCATTGAACATACCTTCCCAAACATTCAGTGTGGCATCCAGTGAAATGTTCTTTTTCTTCAGCAGCATCACAAAATCCTGCACGGGTTTACTTTGCAGATCCAGCTTACCACCTTTATCGCCTGCCAGCCTGAATCTTGCAGGGGTACGTGTATCAATGGTGTCTCCCATGAAATTTAAAAATAAAAAATTCATATGCGTTATCTCGTCATACCCTTTATGAATAGCCTGGGTGGCTGTCATAAAAGCGGGGATATGCCCGCATACACGCATGCCCCATTGGTGGGCACGTGCGGCCAGCGGCGCTACCCATTCGGGTTTAATGGCGCTGTATAATTTTATTTGCTGGTATCCCTGCCGGTGATAGTAATCAATGGCTTTCAATCCTTCTTCCAGCGATGGAACGATCTTGCCTGTGGGGCCCTGGAATGGATCTTCTTTATCAATAAAGCCAGAGAGATAACTGATGTCGGGCCCCAGTAATTTATTTTCGGCAATTTGTTTTTTATAGGTGAGCAAAATATTATCGTTGCCCATATCACGTATATGAGTTATACCACCGGCCAGGTACATAGGCCCTTCATCTTTTTGATAATGCCCGTGCATATCCCATAAACCTGGCATTAAAAATTTACCGTTACAATTGATGGTAGTGGTGCCTGCAGCGTTCTCTGTTGCAACAGATTTTCTGATGTTAATAATTTTTCCAAACCTGATCTCCACTGTTCTGTCTTTTAATACTGTTGCATCAGCCGATTGAAATACATTGACGTGTGTGAGCAATAAATGCGGGGCTAAGGCGGTGGAATAATTGCTGATCTCTTTTTCATAATAGTCCTGGCCGGCCAATTCCTGAAGGGCCAGCAATGAATCGGGCAATGCTTCGTAGCCCTTCATGATATTGGAGGTCCAGCTGCTTACTGTAGCAAAAAAATGATTGTCGCTGGTAAGCCAAACATATAAGGGTACGGGATTGGGATCAAAATACAATTTGAATAATTGCAATTGCAGCGCCTTTCCGTTTAAGGAAATTGTTTTTAACAAGGGCGCTTCTGTATGCATAAATCCATCGGGTAATACGGCCAGTTGTTTTCCCTGCTTACTGGATGCCCATGCCACCAGTAACTCAATTATGGCTGGCGCACCACCGGCTGCATACAACTGGTTATTGAACGGTACAGATTTTTTTTCGCCGTTAATGATCCATACTGCAGAATCGCCTGCAATGGAAAAATTTTCTGAGAAAGGGTTCTTGTAATAGTCCACTCCGGTGGATTGCTGCGATACGATCAATCCCTGCGCATTGGTGATCACCGTAGTGTGCGTACTGTCGCCGCGGCCACGGTCATTAAAATAATAACTGTAATGAAATTCGTTAGGGCCTGCATGCCATACTTTTTGAGCGCCAGTAATTCTGCCTTTATTTACTACAGAGTAAAACAATGTATCCTGCTGCGCAAATACTGTTGCAGCGTTTATTAAAAGAGATAAGGTAAAAAAACATATTTTCATACTTGCAGGTTTGTATATTAAATGTATGAAAAATTTACCCGGTTTATCCGGGAAAGTATTATCTATTGCAGCAGTGTTACTTTCTCTGCATATTTGCTTTTTATAAAGAAGTCTTTATAGTTTTTGATGTGCAGCATGTCATACACAGCCTTTCTTTTGTCGGGCATTTCTTCGTAGTAAGATTTACAGATCTGGTAGCCGATCCAGTAGCCCAGGTCGGCAGGATGGTCAGGCCTTTCCTGTCCGCTGTTGGCGATCCAGTTTTGGGATCGGTTCAGTAACATGTCTTTTTCAAAATCGGCCCATATCTTTTTCTCTTTACCAATGGCAAAGGCCAGCAACCGGGGATTACTGCTTTTGCCTGATATCAATTCTCCAATAAAATCGGCCATGCCCTCCCTGATACTGGCAGAAAGAGTGGTGGTATCTTTTGCCATATGATCCTGCTCGTAATGGATCAGTTCGTGCGCCACAATATAAGGCAGGTTGTCTATCGATTTGTAATTGTTGATTTCCCACATGTTCAGTTCTTCCAGCGGCACATCTTCAGTTTTGCTCAGCATATCGGTGCCGATCAGTAAACCATTTGCCGAAATTGTTCCGGCACTGTTCCATCTGCCCATCAAAAAATATACATCGGGAAATAATGCCTGCGGATAGATATCTTTCAGCTTTACAAACGACTGTTTTATTTGTGGCTTAAATTCATCCACCCTCAATGTATTATTGCGGATGGCTTTGTAAAAATTTCTTTTCTTTTTTTGATTGGCAACAAAGGCTTCGGTTGAAAAGATGCGCAGGCTGTAATAATCCTGCAGGCCCGCAGAAGCTTTTTTAAAATACAGTTCATCAAATACGGCCGCGGCTTTGGCCGTATCTTTTTGTGCCACATCATATGCTTCCCAAAAATGATGGATATCACTGGTAACGAGTGCTGCTTTGCTGGGGTCTTTTAATTTTTGATTGGCTGCCTCATTCAGTGTAAAAAAATTGCTCCACCTGGCTTTATTGCTGTGCAGCAGTTGCAGGTCGGTATCCGCCAATATATGTCCGTATCCCTTATAACCGCTGGTCAGTGCTGAATCTAAATTATTCCATGCGTTGGTACTGTCGTTGTTCAATGCATGGCAGCAGGCAATATTGTAGTATGCCGCAGCATTGTTAAAACCATTTTTTGATGCTGCCATATACTGTTGGTAATACCGAATAGCCAGCGGGTAATTTTTTGCCAGGTAAGCACTGTCGCCTTTATCGCTCCATGCCGAACCATTTTGTGCGCTTGCGGCAAAAGAAAATAAGGCAATTATAATTATCAGCCATACAGTAAATGCTCTCATAGATTTTTTAATAAAATTAATCAATCCTGTTGGATTATACCTGGCAGTGCCGCTAAAATCAGTGCTTTTGCAATTTATTCATCATTGCTTCCATCCTTACCTGAATGTACTGTTGTTTTCTGTGATTGCTTAATACCCAATGCATCCAGTACCAGGCTTACACCATAGGCTGCGGGCATAAAACAAATTATATAGATAAGGGTGTCTATTTTTTTAAAGATGCCATTTGCGGCGGAGTTCATGTATGTACAACCTGTGTATACGAGGCCAAGCCCCAGCCCCAGTATAAATAATAATATACCCCCTGTTAATTTTCCGGTTTTTGACAAGATGGATCGCATGAAACTAAAGTGTGTTGTTGCTGCAATACTGCATTGTCAAAATAAATGTTTTACCACTCAAAAAAATAAGTACTGATGGGTATTTTTATTTTTACCGGATGTTTTTAGAGTAAGTTGCCAGGTCTTCTTTTTCTTTTTTACTTAAACTGCCCATGCCTTTTTTACTGATCTTGTCCAGCAACCGGTCCAGCTCTTTTTGCTGTTCTATTTTTCTTTCATTGTATTGCTGATCGATGGAGTGATATTTTTTATGCGCTTTAAAGTAAAAGTTATCTACTAATAAAATATGCGGTTGAGTGATGATCAGGTAAATGAAAATAATACTGGGGATGGTAATCAGCAGGATGGTAAATGCATTTTCTGTAATGGCCGTAGGTTCTATCAGCAGGGCAATGGCCATGCCCAGTAATGCGCCGCCCAAATGCGCTTCGTGGCCAATATTGTCTTTTTTAGAGCGGATGCCGTAAATGGAATACAGTACAAACACGATGCCATACAGCCAGCCCGGAATGGAAAAGGGGAGCCCGAAAAAACCGATACCCATACCCGGGTACAAAGCAATGGAAGCAAAGATGATCCCGCAAATGGCACCCGATGCGCCCACAGCAGTATAATCACCATGATGGCGGTGTATAAATAAGCTCAGCAGGTTACCGCCCACCAGGCTAACAAAATACACCACTAAAAATTTAACTGGCCCCAGGCTTCCTTCAATCAGCCCGCTGAAACAATACAGGCTGATCATGTTAAAAATAAGGTGCGACCAGCCCACATGTAAAAATCCGGAACAGATCAGCCGTTTGTAATCTTTATTGATGAGTATCTTGTCTACTTCAAATTTATAGCCATTAAAAAAAGTGTCGTTGGTAAACCCCCTGTACGAAAATACGAAGTTGGCAAGCATCAATATCCATCCTATGATTCCGCTATTGCTCATGACGGGGTATTTTACAGCATTGTGGTGAGTGAAAAATGGCGATGAAGATAAAAAAAATCACCGGTTATAAAAGCAGATGGGGTTTTAATCCGGTATCACAATTTTACTGCCTAAAAATTTTGGCCTGGCACCCAACCAAAAATCCAGTATCATTTTTACCCGGGCCAGTTTTTCACGCAGCATGGTTTTAAAGCCTGCGGATCTGCTCACATCTTTTGCATTGAATCCAATGGCATGCAGGTGTTCTCTTTCTGCAATATAAAGCGCCCGTTCATTATGAAATTGCTGCGATATGATGGTTACACTATCCTGGCTAAAAATTTCTTTGAGTCTTTTTATTGAATCAAATGTTCGAAAGCCGGCATAGTCTAAAAAAATGACGGCAGAATCCACGCCCGCTTTCATAAGGTCTGCACGCATGTCTTCGGGTTCATTGTATGTTGTGCGCCCATTATCGCCACTGATCACCAGGTACTTTATTTTTCCCTGCCGTATCAATGCAATGGCGGCGCTGATCCTGTTATCGTAAAACGGATTGGCATGCCCGCCGGCTGTAAGTTTAGAGGTGCCCAGTAACAGGCCCACTTTATTATAGGGAATATCGTGCTCACTACTGTATAATTTGCCCCTGGCTGCACTTACTACCCACCAGTTACAAAGCAGCAGCACCAGCACTATTACAATAGATAGAGCCAGCATCAATTTTACAATTCTTTTTTTTAGCATATGGTATATCAGGTAAAATGCAGCTGTAAGTTTTAATGCGATTCAGGTTGTATGGCGGTTGGGGTATTTGCCATGCCAGCCTGGTAATAGGTATAGAACGTTTTTTCTACACTTACCGGTTTTTGATTGATAAAAAATACTTTTTCGTAACTGAGCCCATTGGCATAGTAACTATACATGTTTTTTATGGCTGTTTTGGGTGGTTTTTCTATTACTGGTGTGCTGTGCTTGTAATTGCTTTTGCCGGCACTGTATTCCAGGGTGGCGAAATCAGCAAATTGGCTGTACACTTTTTTTGTTTTCGTTGCTTTACCAGCTGCATTAAAATCTGTAATGGTAACGGTTCTGCCATCCTGGTTATTATATAGCAGCCTTTTTTTTACCCCGCCTTTCTTATTATAAAAAGTATGTATCAACAGGCTGTCGCCATTAATGCCGTAGTTTTTAAGTTGAATCAGCCGGTCATTGTCATCATAAGTGCAATAGCTGTGCAAGTACAGAGAATCGCCTTCCAGTATTTGCTCCATTAACTTTCCCCTGCTGTTATTTATAAAAGTAGATTGGTAAATGATCCTGCTGCCTTCCGATTTGATTTGTTTAATAAGCAAATGGTGGCTGTCATACAGGAAGGTATCCTTACTGTATGGTATTCCTTCGGCAGAGAACAGCGTGATACTAAGCCGGTTGCCCAGTGAATCGAATCTGGAGCACTGGGTAAGTGAACTATCGGTTTGGTTTTTGAAATAGTATACAGACAGACTGCTTACCCTGTTACGTTGAATGATGTTTGCTGTGTTGGCATAACCATAATCAAACTGGGCCATGGTATGTGCAAGCACAACAAACAATGCATATAAGGTGAGCGAAAACTTCATTGTAGCCTGTTTTCAGTTGGTATTGCTATCTAGCTAAAGGTTTTCAGTGTGAGTGCTATCAGTGCATAAATGATGGTGGCAGCAAAAATACCTTTAGCGGTTTTGTCGATATGGCTGTTGATATAGATGGTGAACAATACCGCATTGGCCAGTAAGGAAAGGCTGATGGCAACCGTTAGCATATTATGGCCCGGCTGGTAGATCATGTACTGGTAGGCTTCCTTATAAGTAAGCGTAGCCAGTTTGTTGTATTTGAAAAGAAAAAATCCCAGCAGGGGCGCTGCAAGGCCCATGATAAAACCAAAAATAAAATTGTCTTTCTTAAATATCATAGTAAAAGTTTACTGTTTTCTAATTGTTTTTTTAAGGTATAGTTGGTCAGGTCAAATTGTATGGGCACCACGCTTACATAATTATGATCCAGTGCCCACACATCGGTATCCCTGCTTTTATCAAAATTCACAAACTTGCCGGTAAGCCAGTAATATTTTTTTCCCTGCGGGTCTTTGCGTTCGTCAAAATCTTCCTCGTATTTGGCATAGGCCTGTTTACAAATTTTAATGCCCTTTAGTAATTCTAAAGGCTTGGAGGGGATGTTTACATTCAGCAATAAGTGCTTATCCATTTTTTTACTGAGCAGGGCGCTTACTATTTTATGCACATAAAAACGGGCAGCGGTAAAATCGGCTTCTATATTAAAATCCAGTAAAGAAAAACCAATACTGGGAATGCTTTCAATGGCCGCTTCCATGGCCGCACTCATAGTGCCGCTGTAAATTACATTGATGCTGTGATTGGCGCCATGGTTGATGCCGCTTAAGCAGATATCTGGTTTACGGTGCAGTATTTTATCTACGGCCAGTTTTACACAATCTACCGGGGTGCCACTGGTTTGCCATGCTTCCACGCCCTCAAAAATATCTACTTTGTTCATGCGAAGTGGATGGCCAATAGTTATGGCATGTCCCATGCCACTTTGTGGTTTGTCGGGCGCCACCACCACTACCTTGCCCAGGCCTTTTACTGCTTCTACCAGGTTGCGTATGCCGGGTGCAGTAATGCCATCGTCGTTGGTGATGAGTATTACGGGTTGTATTTTTTTCTTTGCTGCCATTTGGGGGTGTTGAATTTACCAGTGCCTGGTATATAATCTCGAATGTGCGGATATAGAATATACAATGTGCGAATGTTCACCAACTTTTAATGTGTATGCATTTTAAAAACATTCGAAATAGTACATTGGCTCTATTCGCTGTTAAAATTGCGGGAACCACTGCCTGCTAATGCCAGCCTGGCGGAACGGCCATGGGATCATTGCTAAAATCAGCAGCAGGGCAATGCCAAAAAATATCAAACTGCGTTTGTGTTTTTGCGCATCGGTATCTGCACGCTTTACCATGCTGCGGCCTACATGTACCAGCAACCAGGCAATGATCATCATCAGGGCATGCTCCATGGCAAAAAAGCGCATGGCACCTGTTTTCATTACTTCGGCGGTATTGCTTTTCAACATATCAAACCACGAGTTGCCAAAGTATAAAACCAGTCCAAGCAGTAACTGAATATCGCAAAAGATCATAAAAAACAGGCCTGCTTTATTATCACTGCTGCCATAGTTTTTGTTGCCGGTCAATCCGCCAATGGCTTTGATAACGGCCCAAATACCAAAAAGCAAAACAGCCCAGCGCAGGATGCTGTGTATTATTACAGTATAGTTCATAAATATATTTTGAAGCAAATTTAAGGGTTGTGCCGGTAATAAGAAGCTGATTTTTTTGGCTAAGCGCTTAAAGGAGAAAAAGAGAGAAAATAGGGTTGAAATAATCCTGCCTTCTCTTTGTACTTCTTCGCTCTTTGTTCTCTTAGCTAGATGGGTTTGTTTTTTGCAAAGAGCTTAAAGGAGAAAAAGAGAGCAAAGAGGGCTTCAATAATGTTTTCTTCTCTTTGTACTCCTTCGCTCTTTGTTCTCATAGCAATATGTTTTTATTTTTTTACAAAGAGGTTAAAGGAGAAGAAGGGCGCAAAGAGGGCTTCAATAATGTTTTCTTCTCTTTGTACTCCTTCGCTCTTTGTTCTCATAGCAATATGTTTTTATTTTTTTACAAAGAGGTTAAAGGAGAAGAAGGGCGCAAAGAGGGTTTCAATAATGTCGTCTTCTATTTGTACTTCTTCGCTCTTTGTCTCTTAGCAATATGTTTTGTTTTTTTGGAAAGAGGTTAAAGGAGAAGAAGGGCGCAAAGAGGGCTTCAATAATGTTTTCTTTTCTTTGTGGTGCTTCGTTCTTTGTTCTCTTAGCTAGATGGGTTTGTTTTTTGCAAAGAGCTTAAAGGAGAAAAAGAGAGCAAAGAGGGCTTCAATAATGTTGTCTTCTCTTTGTGGTGCTTCTCTCTTTGTTCTTTTAGCAATATGTTTTTATTTTTTGCAAAGAGGTTAAAGGAGAAAAAGGGTGCCAAAAGGGCTTCAATAATGTTGTCTTCTCTTTGTACTTCTTCGCTCTTTGTTCTCTTTGCTAGATGGGTTTGTTTTTTGCAAAGAGCTTAAAGGAGAAAAAGGGTGCCAAAAGGGCTTCAATAATGTTTTCTTTTCTTTGTGGTGCTTCGCTCTTTGTTCTCTTAGCTAGATGGGTTTGTTTTTTGCAAAGAACTTAAAGGAGAAAAAGAGAGCAAAGAGGGCTCTAATAATGTTGTCTTCTCTTTGTACTTCTTCGCTCTTTGTTCTCTTTGTTAGATGGGTTTGTTTTTTGCAAAGAGCTTAAAGGAGAAAAAGAGAGCAAAGAGGGTTTCAATAATGTCGTCTTCTATTTGTACTTCTTCGCTCTTTGTCTATCAGCAATATGTTTTTATTTTTTTTGAAAGAGATTAAAGGAGAAGAAGGGCGCAAAGAGGGCTTCAATAATGTTGTCTTCTCTTTGTACTCCTTCTCTCTTTGTTCTTTTAGCAATATGTTTTTATTTTTTGCAAAGTGCTTAAAGGAGAAAAAGGGTGCCAAAAGGGCTTCAATAATGTTGTCTTCTCTTTGTGGTGCTTCGTTCTTTGTCTCTTAGCAATATGTTTTTATTTTTTTCAAAGAGGTTAAAGGAGAAAAAGGGTGCCAAAAGGGCTTCAATAATGTTGTCTTCTCTTTGTACTTCTTCGCTCTTTGTTCTCTTTGCTAGATGGGTTTGTTTTTTGCAAAGAGCTTAAAGGAGAAAAAGAGAGCAAAGAGGGCTTCAATAATGTTGTCTTCTCTTTGCACTTCTTTGCTCTCTTAGCAATATGTTTTTATTTTTTTCAAAGAGGTTAAAGGAGAAGAAGGGGCAAAGAGGGCTTCAATAATGTTGCCTTCTCTTTGTGGTGCTTCGCTCTTTGTTCGCTTAGCAAATTTATTTTTATTCATTATCTCTGCCACATATCCTCCTTTATCACCTTTGTTCATCCTTATGCCGGACCTTTAAATTAACCTGTAATGTTTCAAATTATCCTCTTACATTAGTGAATCTAAAAAATCTTGTATGAACCGGATCACAGCTGCCGTTACGGCATTACTCCTTGCATTCAGCACTTCACTTACTGCACAAACAAAGGGCGATTCTTTAAAAAATATCTCTCTGGCGGGCCTGCATTTTCGCAGTATTGGACCTGCTGTTACCGGTGGCCGTGTAATTGATATTGCAGTCAATCCTAAAAATACCAGTGAATATTTTGTAGCATCCGGCCACGGTTCGTTATGGAAAACGGTGAATAACGGTACTACATTCAGTCCGGCCTTTGAAGGGCAGGGCAGTTTTGCAATGGGAGCGGTGAAGATCGACCCTTCCAATAACAATATTGTTTGGGCAGGCACCGGCGAAAACAATAACCAAAACAATGTGATCTACGGGGATGGTATTTATAAAAGTGAAGATGGCGGTAAAAGCTGGAAGAATATGGGGCTCCAAAATTCTGAACATATTGGAGGCATTGCCATCGATCCCAATAATTCCAATGTGGTATATGTGGCGGCATATGGTGCTTTAAGAAATTCTGGTGGCGACAGGGGCATTTATAAAACCATTGACGGCGGCAAAAACTGGCGCCGGGTATTATTCATCAGCGAGTATACCGGCTGTTTTGAAATTCATATGGATCCCCGCAACAGCAGCGCTTTGTTTGCAGTGGCACACCAGCGCATGCGCAAGGGTTATACAGGTGTGGGCGGGGGCGATGAATCTGCTGTTTACAGAACCACGGACAGTGGTGCCACCTGGCAAAAAGCAATGAAAGGATTGCCATCTGAAATGGTGGGCAGAATTGGTTTAGCCATATCCCCGGCCAATCCTGATATTGTTTACGCATTGGTACAGGCAAAAGAAGGCAGCGGATTTTATAAAAGTACCGACCGCGGGGCTTCATGGAATAAACAAAGCGCTTTTAATCCTGCCTATCCATTTTACATGCAAAAAATTTATGCCGATCCAAAAGATGAAAATAAAATTTACAGCATGGACTTACTGATACAGGTAAGCGCAGACGGGGGTAAAACATTTTCGGCATTGGGCGAAAAGTATAAGCATGTGGATAATCATGTGTTGTGGATAGACCCATCCAATACGAGGCATTTGATATCGGGTAATGATGGTGGTGTATATGAAACCTGGGACCTGGGTAAGAACTGGGATTTTAAATCCCGTATGCCCATTGCAGAAATTTACAAAGTAAGCACCGATAATGCATTGCCATTTTATAATGTGTACATCGGCACACAGGATAATAACAGTTTGTGGGGACCATCAAGAACCATCAATTCTTCGGGCATAACCAATTACGACTGGACCTTTAGCCTGGGCGGCGATGGATTTGAAACGCAGGCCGACTGGAAAGACGATGGCACTTTATATGCGCAGTCGCAGAACGGTGGTTTGGTAAGATTTAATAAGAAAACAGGAGAGGCGTTATTCATTCAGCCTGTTAACACACTGGATTCAGGATTTCGGTTTGACTGGGATTCACCCCTGCTCATTTCTAAACACAATAATAAACGCCTGTATTTTGCAGCCAATAAATTATTCCGCACTAACAACCAGGGTAACTCCTGGGAAGTGATCAGCGGAGATTTAACAAGAGGGGTGCCGCAGCAAATGCAGCAACTGATGGGTAAAAGCTGGAGTGTGGATGAACTCACCAGCAAAGGATCGCTGGCCAATATCACCAGCATTGCAGAATCGCCCATTGATGAAAACATCCTGTATACCGGCACCGGCGACGGGTTGATCTGGTACAGTACCGATGCCGGTAAGCACTGGAATAAGGCGGCTTCACTTCCCGGTATTACAGCTTTTACAAGAGTGCATCATATCATTGCATCGGCGCATAATAAACTGGTGGCCTATGCAGCCTGCCAGGCATTTACTTACGGCGATTATAAACCGTATTTATTAAAAACGGTGGATGGTGGAAAAACATGGACCTCTATCAATGCCAATCTTCCTGTAAAAGGAAGTACCTACACTGTTGCGGAAGATCATGTAAAAGCCAGCCTCTTGTTCGTGGGTACACAATTCGGATTATATTTTACTACCGATGGAGGAAAAGAATGGATTAAATTCAGTAATGGATTGCCCACAACAACGGTAATGGATATCGAAATTCAGGGAAGAGAAAATGACCTGGTGGTATCCACATTCGGACGGGGAGTATATATTTTAGATGATTATTCGCCGCTAAGAAATTTTAGCAAAGAAACCTTACAAAAAGCTGCCACTATCTTTCCGGTAAAAAATGCGCAGATGTATGTGGAAGCCAATCCATTTGGATTTAAAGGAAAAGCATTCCAGGGCTCCGGATTTTTTGCTTCATCTAATCCTGAAGTGGGAGTAACCTTCAGTTATTTTATTAAAGACGAAATAAAAACACTCAAACAAAAAAGGCGTGATGCCGAAAAAGAAAAACAGCAAAAAGGCGAGGAGATAGTATATCCTTCGTATGAAACATTAAAAAAAGAAGCAGATCAGTCAGCACCTTACCTATTGTTTGTTATAACGGATGAGCAGGGTAATATGATACGTAAAATTAAAACGGATATCAATAAAGGACTTAACCGCTTAACATGGGATATGCGCTACCTGCCTTTTACAGCTGTAAATTTTACGCCTTTTGATGATACCTATGCCTGGGATGAGCCGGAGAAAGGATATATGGTGTTGCCCGGAACCTATAGCGTTGCATTGCAGAAATTTGAAGATGATACATACACCGAGCTGGTGGCGCCACAGTCATTTAAATGTGTGCCGCTGAATGAAAATGTACTTGCAGTAACTGACAAAGCCGCATTGAATGAGTTCAATAAAAAACTGGCAGAGTTAACACGTGCCATGAGTGGGGCAGAAGGATACATGAAAGATATTCTTGCCAAACTGCCTTATTTAAAACAGGCCATACTGGATGCCTCCGGTGTTCCGCCCGGCACTTATGATAAGTACCAGGTGATCAGAACAAAATTCAATGCCATCAGCAAGCAATTTTTGGGAGATGGTTTAAGGGCCAGGTACGAATCCACTGCGCCCATTTCATTAAAAGGAAGGGTGGATATGATCACCGGGGCATTGTGGAATACCACCACCGCACCCACCGAAACATTCACCACATCTTACAAAATAGCGGCAGATACATTTGGCGCTATTCTGGAATCTTTAAAAGATGTTGGAACAGATATACAGCAGCTGGAAAATATTTTAGAAAAATATAAAGCACCTTACACCCCCGGCCGGCTGCCCGATTGGAAAAAAGAATAAGCGGAAAATTTCATGGCCGGTGAACACACCGGCCTTTTTTATATGTTCTCTTCCCCCGTCGGTGTCCCCACCAACCGGAATTGAATCTAAAAAAAGAAATAAAAATAAATTTTGTCAAACTAAAATAATTAGTATATTTGTGCTAATCAAATTAGTTGCACTATGTCAACAGCCGGACAAAACCTGAAGTACTTACGCAAACTCCGTGGATGGACACAGGAGGAATTTGCCAACAAGTTAGGTATCAAACGTTCTTTGGTAGGGGCCTATGAAGAAGAACGTGCCGATCCCAGGATCGATATCCTGGAAATTGTAGGCGATATCTTCAAGCTAAGCCTTGATGAATTATTGCTGAAAGACCTGAGTGATACGGGTGGCAGTTACCTGGCTAAGAGGCGACAGCAAAAGATGATGAGTGCTGAAAGAAACCTGATCCATTTTGTTCCGGTAAAAGCTGCAGCCGGTTACCTGGCAGGTTATGCCGACAGTGAATTCATTGATGAACTCAATACCTTCACCTTGCCCATGCTGGCAGGCGGAAACTACCGTGCATTTGAGATCATTGGAGACAGTATGCTGCCCACACCAAGCGGCAGTATCATTGTGGGTGAAAAAGTAGATGGCGGTATCGATGATATTAAAAATAATATGGCCTACATCGTGGTCAGCCGTAATGAAGGTATCGTGTATAAAAGAATTGTAAAAAGCAATAAAGCTAAAAATAAACTCACCTTAGTAAGCGATAATCCGCAGTACCAGCCCTACCAGGTAAATGCGGATGATATAGTAGAATTATGGCAGGCACAATCCGTCATCAGCAAAGTAACCGTACAGCAACGCTGGGATGTGAATTCATTGGCCAACCTGGTAAACAACCTGCAGGACCAGGTGAGTACTTTAAAGAAAAAGATGAATTAGACCGGTTAATTCTTTCAATGATTAACCTGTTTATTGTTTAATTGATAGTGCTTCGCTGTAACAAAATACTAAGTTACAAAGCTTAAAACGCACCCTGGAATTACTGTGCCCGTTTTTTCCGTGCGGCTGTATTTCAGCCGCAAACCCTTTCGCCCCGGGCGATATATCCATAACTGTAAAATGCCTCCGGTAAAATAAAATGAACGCTAAAGAATTACTGATATTGAATTTTGAAGAAGTGCGGCGGCGCAGTATTAAAGTGTGGAAAGGCATTGACGAAGAACTGATGTACTGGCGGCCCGATGCTGATGCAATGAGCTGTATTGAAATGGTGCGTCATGTACTGGAAGGAGAAAATATTTACCATCATATTATTTTGCACCGGGGCAATATGGGTGATTTTGAAAGCCCTTTAAAGAGTAACCCTTTTTCTTGTGTTGAAGATGAATTGAAAAATGCACAACCCTACCGGGAAAAATTTTTACAGATGGTGCATGGCTTCACCATTAAGGAACTGGATGATATTTATATTACCCGTGCTGCCTTAAAGCAACACCGCAAGCTCGGCGATTACCTGCTGCGCATTGCCTATCACGAAGCGGTGCATGCAGGTCAGCTACTCGATTACCTGCGCACTGCAAAAGTGGCCAGGCCAAAAATTTGGGATTAGTGAAGTTTATAAAGTAGTAAGGAAACAAAACAAAACAAAACCTTGCGCCCTTTGTGCCTTAGTGGGAAAAATTATTTACAATTAATAGTGGGAAACTTGTCAACTTAAACTTTACCGCTTAACAGTTCTTTGTACTTTAAATTCATAATTTTAAATTCAGATACATCGATTAACAATTAAAAACACAACATTATGATTAAGTTACAGGTAATTGGCAATCTGGGTAAAGATTGCATCGTAAAAGAAGTAAACGGTAAAAACGTGATTAATTTCAGCGTAGCGCATTCAGAACGCTACAAAGATGCACAGGGCAATCAAAAAGAACGTACCACCTGGGTGGAATGTGCGTACTGGACAGACAGGACTGCAGTGGCGCAATATCTTACCAAAGGAAAAACGGTGTATGCCGAAGGTTCTCCTGAAGCAGATGCCTATACTAATAAAGAAGGACAGGTAGCTGCCACCCTGCGTATGCGTGTACAAAATATACAATTACTGGGCGGCAACAATCCCGGCGATAACCAGGGCTCCAGCCAGGGTGCAGCCTATAACTCCGGTAATGTGAGCCACAATGCCAATACCGCAGCACCTGTAATGCATACCAAACCATCCGTTCCCGAAACTGATGATCTGCCATTTTAATTTACCCTGTTTAGTTTTATATCAACGACGCAAGCAATTGCGTCGTTTCTTTTTTACCATGGAAGAGATGAATCTGAAGGCGAAAAGAGCCGCAGCTTTGGTTACAGCAGTAACAGCAAAGCATGGAAAGATAAAATATTGTACGGTAAACTGTCTGCCTGGCATGAAGGCGATACCTGTTTGTTTATTGATGAAATTGAGATTAAATAAAAGAAAAATAAAATCCCCGGTAATTTCTTACAGCGGGGATTTTATTGAATGAATTGTTATTAGATTATTCCTGCCCTGGATTTCTCAACTTACTTTTTTTAGCACTGTATGCAAAGTAAATAATAAAGCCAATAGCTAACCAGCCAAACAAACGCAGCCAGTTAGTCCAGCCCAAACCAAATATCATGGCTGCGCACACAATGATTCCAAGAATTGGTACCAATGGAACAAAAGGTGTTTTAAACTGGCGGGGTAAGTTAGGATCGGTTTTTCTTAAAATGATCACCGCTACACAAACCAGTATGAATGCGAACAAAGTTCCAATACTGGTCATGTCGCCCACAATATCTCCGGGTACAAATGCTGCAAAAACACCCACCAAAATTAAAATGATGAGGTTGGCTTTATAGGGGGTTTTAAATTTGGGATGCAGCTGGCTAAACACTTTTGGTAACAAACCATCCTTGCTCATTGAATAAAAAACGCGGCTTTGTCCTAACAGCATTACCAGAATTACAGAAGAGAAACCTGCTAAAATTGCAACAGTAACTAATTTGCCCAGCCATTCATAACCCGGCATGAACTGGTTAATGGCCATTACTACAGAAGCTTCTTTACCGGTAGTTCTGAAAAATTCAACCGGTGCCAAGCCTGTTAATACATGTGCAAATAAAATATACAATACGGTACATATGGCAAGTGAGCCCAGGATACCAATGGGCATGGCTTTTTTGGGATTTTTAGTTTCCTGTGCAGCGGTACTCACTGCATCAAAACCAATAAAGGCAAAGAATACCACACCCGCCGCACCTAAAATACCCATGATGCCACCGAAACTATGATCAATGCCCTGGTGATCGGTATAAGTACTCGCTGCAGGTACATAAGGGGTATGATTGTCTGCATTGATAAAGCCCCATCCAAAAATAATGATCAGTATTACAATGGCCACTTTTGTAATTACAATGATACCATTTACAAATGCAGATTCCTGGGTTCCTTTGATCAATAATAAACTTAACAAAGCTACAATGCCAAACGCAGGCAGGTTTACAATACCATGCGAAAGTCCGTCAACACTGTGTTCAAAAGGTGAATGACACCATTCATAGGGGATGGCTTTCCAGTGCATTACATTCACCAGTAAATTATTCAGGTATTCACTCCAGGCAATGCCTACGGTTGCTGCTCCAACAGCATATTCAAGTACCAGGTCCCATCCAATTACCCAGGCCAGTAATTCGCCCATAGTAGCATAAGTATAGGTATAGGCACTGCCTGAAATAGGAATAGAGGAAGAGAGTTCTGCATAACACAATCCGGCTAAGGCACAACCAATAGCTGCTACTATAAACCCAAGTGTTACAGACGGGCCTGCATTTTGAGCCGCAGCAGCTGCCGTTCTAACAAATAAGCCGGCACCAATAATAGCACCAATGCCCAGGGCTACCAATGCCCCTGCGCTTAATGTACGTTTTAAGCCTTTTTCCGAATCACCGGCTTCTGCCATTAACGCATCAATTGGCTTTTTTACAAATAAACTCATACAGTTGGTTCGTTTTAGTTAGTAATGAATTGGAAAAATAAGCATTTAATCTTTAAATAACACACCGTTAATACTTTTTTATGAGCTGTATGTGGATAACAGCTTTTAAATATTATATTGCGTTACTAAACCGGAACGAATGGAGATATCTCATCAACCGCCTAAAAAAAGCAAGCTCACCTGGTACATTGTTATTGCAATGCTGCTGGGTATTGCAGTTGGTTATTATGTGAACACGAGTTATCCTGCCGATTCCATCAAAACATTTTCAGATAATATAAAATTACTCACCACCATTTTTTTGCGCCTGGTACAGATGATCATTGCGCCTATAGTGTTTACCACGCTGGCGGTGGGGATTGCCCGCCTGGGCGATTTAAAAACTGTAGGAAGGGTGGGTGGTAAAGCCATGCTGTGGTTTATTTCTGCATCACTCGTGTCTTTGTCACTGGGGCTGGTACTGGTAAATATATTTAAGCCGGGGGTGGGGGCAGACATACAGCATGCCGACATCACCGCGGTAAGCGACCTGCTGGAAAAATCTAAAGGCTTTTCCTTATCAAAATTTGTAGAGCATGTGGTACCCCGCAGTATTGTGGAAGCCATGGCCACCAACGAAATTTTACAGATTGTGATCTTCTCTGTTTTCTTTGGTGTGGCATTGGCAGCCGTAGGAAAAAAAGGGGAATCCATTGTGAATGCGCTGGATGCCCTTTCGCATATTGTATTAAAAATGGTAAGCTATGTTATGTATGTAGCCCCCCTGGGTGTATTTGGGGCCATGGCATCGGCCATTGCAAAAAACGGATTGGGTATACTGGGCACTTTCGGAAAATATATTGGCGAATTTTATTTTGGCCTGGCCATACTCTGGATGGTACTATTGTTTGTGGGCTACCTGTTCTTAAAAAAACGGTTGCCGGTATTATTAAAAAGAATCGCCAGCCCCATGTCCATTGCTTTTAGTACGGCCAGCAGTGAAGCTGTTTATCCTAAACTGGTGGAAGAAATGGAGCGCTTTGGATGTAATAATAAAATTGTAAGTTTTGTTCTGCCACTGGGCTATTCATTCAATCTGGATGGCAGCATGATGTACATGACATTTGCGAGTATGTTTATTGCACAGGCTTTTAATATTACTTCCATTACCGGCGACGTGGGCCAGCAAATAATAATGCTGCTGGTATTTTTAATTACCAGTAAGGGCATTGCAGGTGTGCCCAGGGCCTCCCTGGTAGTGGTGCTGGCAACTGGCGCCATGTTTGGCATTCCGCCGGAAGGAGTAGGATTGATTTTGGCGATTGATGTATTTTGCGATATGGGCCGTACCATGACTAATGTGCTGGGCAATGCCCTGGCTACCGCAGCCGTTAGTAAATGGGAAGGTCAGTTGGAACACAGTTAATTCATTTTAAAGATCAGCAATGTTAGATTTTATTTTTTTAGATTTTCACTGGACGCAGTTATTACAACCGCAATGGTATATTGAAAATGGTGGACTTTGGTTTGTAGTATTTGTGGTGTTTGCAGAAACAGGATTGTTTGCCGGCTTTTTTTTACCCGGCGATTCTTTGCTTTTTGTAACCGGCATTTTCAGTAACGAACTGGTGAAGAGTGGTGTAGGAATAGATACGAACAGCTCTTTTGTTAACCTGCTAATTTTAGGTGTTATTATCTCCATTGCAGGTATTATTGGAAATACGGTGGGCTATGCTTTTGGAAGAAAAATAGGACCGGTAATGTTTAACTGGCGCGACCGATTGCTGTTTAAAAAGAAATATTTACATGAAGCGCACGATTTTTACGAAAAGCACGGCGGCGGGGCCATCATCATTGCCAGGTTTTTACCTATTATACGGACTTTTGCACCTATTGTAGCAGGTATTGTACAAATGGATAAAAAGAAATTTGGCTTTTATAATATCGTAGGTTGCGTGGCCTGGGTATTTACCATGTTGTTTGCAGGGCATTATCTGCAACGTTTATTTGAGTCACAATTTAATTTCGATCTTAAAAAGCACCTGGAAGTGATTGTGATAGGCATTGTATTGGTTACTACGGCTCCCATCTTTATTAAATTACTTACCAGTAAAAAGAAACCTGCAGGAGATAATGAGTCCTCAAAATAAAAACCATTCTGTTTTTAATATCGCAGTGGTGGTGGCCGCACTGGGTTACTTTGTAGATATTTACGATCTGCTGTTGTTTGGTATCATTCGCATACCCAGCTTAACCTCTTTGGGCTTAAGCCTGGATGCCGCTAAAATTACCGGCGAAAATATATTGATGTGGCAAATGATCGGCCTGCTTATCGGCGGTATTATATGGGGTATGATGGGCGATAAAAAAGGAAGGCTGAGTGTGTTGTTTGGCTCCATCATTTTATATTCCCTGGCAAATATTGCCAATGGATTTGTACAAACAGAAATGCAGTATTCCCTGGTACGGTTTGTTGCAGGCGTTGGTCTTGCCGGAGAACTGGGTGCCGGAATTACACTGGTGTCGGAACTAACGCCCAAGGCTAAACGGGGTATAGCCACATCGCTGGTGGCAGGTATTGGTTTAACAGGTGCTGTGGTGGCATTTATCATGAAAGAGAATTTTCACTGGCGTACCTGCTATTTTATTGGTGGTGGCCTGGGATTGCTGTTGCTGGTATTGCGCATTTCTGTTGCTGAATCGGGCATCTATAACCAGGTGAAAAACCTGGCTGTACAAAAGGGTAATTTTTTAATGCTGTTTACCAATGCCGACCGCTTCAAGCGGTATTTAAAAAGTATTTTAATAGGATTGCCCACCTGGTACGTGATCGGTATCCTGATTACATTCTCTAATGATTTTGGAAGGGAAATGGGCATCAAAGAAAAAATAGACCCGGGTAAAGCCATTATGTATGCATATGCGGCTATTTCCATAGGCGATATTTTGGTGGGCTTTGTAAGCCACTGGTTAAAAAGCAGAAAAAAAACACTCTATATTTTTTATGTGATCACCACCATATTCATCATTTTATTTTTTACTGCTTTAAGAAATGGCTCGGCCAATGCCATGTACTGGATATGTGCCGGCCTTGGTTTTGGAACCGGCTTCTGGGCCATTTTTGTAACCATTGGCGCCGAGCAGTTTGGTACCAATTTAAGGGCTACTGCCGCCACCACCATCCCCAATATGGTACGGGGCATGCTGGCCATTTTTATACTGCCCTTATTTCGCTGGATACGCGGCATGACCGATTATATCACCGGCGGCTGGATCACCGGTGTCATCATCATGGCCATTGCAACAGTGGCCGTGGTGCTGATTAAAGAAACGTTTCACCAGGACCTGAATTACTTAGAAGAATAATCATTCACATTGGCAAAATTCCTCATCATACGCTTTTCATCTATTGGAGATATTGTTTTAACCACGCCTGTGGTGCGCTGTGTACGAAAGCAATATCCCGATGCAGCCATTCATTTTTTAACCAAACAGTCTTTCAGGGGTATTCTGGCATCCAATCCTTATATCGATAAGATACATACGCTGGGCGACAGCTTTGAACTGATGTTACATGAATTAAAAACAGAAGAATACGATTATATCGTCGACCTGCATCACAACCTGCGAACCCTTCGTATCAAACGTTTTTTAAAAGGGGTGCGCTCATTTTCTTTTAATAAACTAAATATTGAAAAATTCATCTTCACCAATTTCAAGATCAATATGATGCCTGAAAAGCATATTGTTGACAGAAACTTTGAAGCGGTTGCTTCACTGGGAGTGGTGAATGATGGTTTGGGACTGGATTATTTTATTCCTGAAAAAGACAAGATAAAAAAAACTGATATTCCAACAGCGCATATGCATGGGTATATTGCGGTGGTGATAGGAGCCGCGCTGGCAACCAAAAAAATGCCATTACATAAATTAAAAGAATTGTGTGCTGCCATTAAACATCCCATTATTTTATTGGGCGGAAAGGAAGACGTAAAGGAAGGCGAAGCCATTGCAGCGGTAGACGATATTAAAATATACAACGCCTGCGGTAAATTCAGTTTAAATGAATCTGCTGATCTTGTTCGTAATGCCAGGCTGGTGATCACACACGATACGGGGCTGATGCATATTGCTGCGGCATTGCAAAAGCCCATCATTTCTGTTTGGGGAAATACAGTGCCGGAATTTGGTATGTATCCTTACTATGGCAAATCATCCGCACAACAGTACGATGTGGTACAAATAAAAAAACTATGGTGCAGGCCCTGCAGCAAGATTGGTTATGATACATGCCCTAAGGGCCATTTTAAATGTATGGAACTGATTGCTGTTAATGAAATTGTAAATATGACTGATCAGCACCTGCGCAAATAATAATTGTTGTTGATTTGGGTTGTATAGTCAATCAACAGTATGAAATATTGTATCCTCTTTTTCTTAGTTATTGTTTCTTTTAATGCAACTGCTCAAACTACGGTTACTGTGCAGTGGTTATCCCGTGTGGCACCGGCAAACAGCGATACCGTATATTATAGTTCGGCAAGAAAATTGACCTGGCCCGATTTCAAAGGCAGGCCTGAAGCAGAAAGCAGGGCGCTGGCCATTACATCCTCGGGGTTTGGCTTTTCGGCCGGGGTGCAAAAACTGAATGGTAAAACCACCATCAATATCACCGTATACTGTTATTTTGGAAAAAATAATTCGTGGGTGAAAGCGGGGCGAGAATCGGCCTATGCACTAACGCACGAGCAACATCATTTTGACATTACTTATATCACCACCTGCATGTTTGTGCAAAAGTTAAAAGCAGCTTCGTTTACATGGAATAATTATAATACAATGCTGAATAAAATTTATGCCGAAAGCAGCCGGCAGCTGGAAAAAATGCAAAATGAATATGATGGCCAAACCAGGAACGGGCAACTAACAGACGTGCAGGCAGCCTGGAATAAAAAAATTGACAACCAGCTTACTGCCCTAACTACAAATTGATCACCAGTACCGGTATCTTTAATTCATGCCGCACGGCATTTACAGTTTCGCCATAAATAAAATCTTTGATGGCGGTATGGCCATGTGCTCCAATCACCAGCATGTCGGCATCGTTTTCTTTCACAAGCCGCACTATCTCTTTCACCCGGTTTCTGAAGCCCAGCTTGCCAACAGCATCAAATCCCCGCTCATTTAACTGGCTCACAAAAAAATCAAGCTGTTCTTTGTCTTTCTCGCTTTCATAGTCGGCAGTTTCTTTACCATGCAATACTGCGCTGGCGCTTTCCACCACGTGTATCAGCAAAAACTGGGTTTCTCTTTTGGCCTGGCCAATGGCAGATGCCAGTAATTTGGCATCGTATTCACTAAAGTCCAGCGCCACGGCAATTTTCTGGTACACCGGAACTTTAAGGTCCTTTAGTCCAACAATATCGGGATGCATTTGAATGGAAACTGAATTTTCTTTTTTATTAAACAAGGGAAAAATAACGGAATACAACAGCAGTGCCAGAAATGCAAGCACGGCAATAATGATGAGTACTTTCCAAATAAGATTATTGGAAGTGTTGAAAAAATCTACTGCCTGTTCTCCCACCATTTTTATATTCAGGTACACCAGTACTGTGGCAATCAGCCAGGCAAATATTTTTGTAGCGGGCCGGATGGCAAACACCCCCATGGTTTTTTTATTGCTAACAAAATGGATCAGCGGTATTACGGCAAATCCCAGTTGCAAACTGAGTATCACCTGGCTAAAGATCAATAAACTGCCCACCCCATCTTCGCCGGTTAGGGCAATAACGATGATGGCAGGTACAATGGCCAGCAGCCGGGTAATCAACCTGCGCAGTAAGGGGTTGATGCGAAGGCTTAAATATCCTTCCATTACAATTTGTCCGGCCAGCGTTCCTGTAATGGTAGAGCTTTGTCCTGAAGCAATCAATGCAATGGCAAACAGGGTGGATGCAAAGCTGGATCCCAGCATGGGTGATAATAATTCATGCGCCTGCTTAATTTCTCCCACATCTGTTTTGCCGGTATTGAAAAAAGTAGTGGCTGCTAAAATTAAAATGGCTGCATTGATAAAGAATGCGATGTTGAGGGCCACCGCACTGTCAATAAAACTCCACTTCAATGCCTGTTTTATGCCTTCTTTTGTTTTGGGTATTTTACGGGTTTGTACCAGGGCCGAATGCAGGTACAAATTATGCGGCATTACTGTGGCACCTATAATTCCAATGGCCAGGTATAGTGCGGTTTCTTTTGGAAGAGGGCTGCTCATGTTTTTTGCAGCATATAATTTTTCTGCATCGGGTAAAGAAGGGATGAACCCTTTTAATACCCCCACCAGGTCGGGTTGTGCCAGCACAATATTGATCAGGAAACAGATGCCAATGATAGCCACCAGCATAATGATAAAGGCTTCCATTTTACGGATGCCCAGCCTTTGCAGGTACAATAATAAAAATGTATCCAGCAGGGTAATGCCCACGCCCCATATCAGCGGAAGGCCGGTGAGTAATTGTATCCCAATGGCCATGCCCAGCACTTCGGCCAGGTCGCAGGCTGCAATCGCCACTTCGGCCAGTACCCAAAGCATAAAGTTGATGGTTTTGGGGTACGCTTCTCTGTTAGCCTGCGCCAGGTCGCGGCCCCGTACAATGCCCAGTCTTGCACTCAGGCTTTGTAACAGCAGGGCCATGATATTGCTCATCAGCAAAACCCATATCAGTGCATAGCCATATTTGCTGCCGCCTGCCAGGTCGGTGGCCCAGTTACCGGGGTCCATATAACCCACGCTTACCAGGTAGGCCGGCCCAAAAAAGGAGAGTATTTTTTTCCACCCTGTTTTACCACTGGTGGTATCAACTGATTCATGTACTTCGCTTAACGAATGATCTCCATGTGTTTTATTTATCATCATAATGCACAAAAATATTTTTAGCTATCAGTTCGCTGATTATACAGGCGGGTTGTTTGGTTACTTTAATTTCCATGGAACCATCAAATTCAAACCGTTTTAAAATTTTAATGCTGGTGCCAATGGCAATGGAATAATGTTTCAGCATCTCCAGCATTTGAGGCGACTGATTGGTTACTGAACTAACCAGTGCGGTTTTATTCAGGGCCAGTGCGGTCAGGTTCAGCTGGCTGATCCTGGGTATTTTTCCATTGCTGTCGGGGATGGGATCGCCATGCGGGTCAAAGGAAGGATTGCCTAAAAAAAGCTGTAATCTTTCTACCAGTTCAGCACTGCTGATATGCTCCAGTTCTTCGGCAATATCATGCACCTTATCCCATTCAAACCCCAGCTTTTCCACTAAAAAGTATTCCCATAACCGGTGCTTCCGCACTACTGAAAGCGCTACCTTTTTTCCATTGTCGGTCAGCTTAAAGCCTTTGTATTTTTCGTATTGCAGAATTTTTTTACCTGCCAGTTTTTTAAGCATGTCAGTAACAGATGCTGCCTTGGTTTGCATTTCGGCTGCCAGGGAATTGGTATTCACCGTGCCGGTATATTGCTGCAGGTGATAAATGCTTTTAATATAGTTCTCTTCGCTTACTGTAAAAGTCATAATGTATAAAAATAATATTTAGACAAATCTAAAAATTTAATTTCTATTATCCAAATTCCTGGAAGTGGGAAGCAGATTGAGGATAGTTTTGTAATTTGTGCGTAAAGCGATACAACATGAAGCAGCAAATTGGATCCGGTTCGCCATGGGAAGAAGTGGTGGGGTACAGCAGGGCGGTGCGGGTGGGCAATATTATTGAAGTGGCAGGTACTACCGCCATGGATGGAGACGTTCTGGTGGGCCGGGGCGATATGTATGCACAAACTGTTTTTGTATTACAAAAAATAGAAAAGGCACTGGCCGCTCTTGGCGCCACCATGCAGCATGTGGTGCGTACAAGAATGTTTGTAACTGACATTACACAATGGGAACAGGCAGGCAGGGCACATGGGGAGTTCTTTGGTACCGTTAAACCTGCGGCCACCATGGTGGAAGTGAACCGGCTGATTAATGACGACCTGCTGATTGAAATTGAAGTTACAGCAATAATGGAATAATAAATAAAACTGAATAATGGCAACACTGAATGTGGAGTTTAAAGCAAAGGCGGCTGATATTGCTGCACTGGAACAAAAATTACTCACGCTTAATCCACGTTATGTTGGCGAAGACAACCAGGTGGATACATACTTCCATGTAACAAAAGGCAGGTTGAAGTTAAGAGAAGGCAATATAGAAAATGCCCTGATCTATTACGAAAGAGCTGATGATGCCGGTTCAAAACAATCGGCAATTCAGTTATACCAGCACAAGCCTGATGCCGCATTAAAAGAACTGCTCGTAAAAGTACATGGTGTAAAAGTGGTGGTGGATAAAAAGAGAAAGATCTATTTCATCGGCAATGTAAAATTTCATTTTGATGTGGTGGAAGGCCTGGGCACTTTTACAGAAGTGGAAGCCATTGACAGTGATGGCAGTATTGGAGCAGCAATGCTGCAGCAACAATGTGATCATTATGCCCGCTTCCTGAATATACTACCACAGGATTATATCGCTTTTTCTTACAGTGATCTGCTGCTGGAAAAAGAAAACGCCAAATAATACAGAATTTTCCATTGTATTGGACATTGAGAATATACACTGTTGCAACAAATCTTACTGTATTTTTTATGAACATGAATAAATAAAATGTGTATATCTGTCTCAATTGCCGGGGTTACCTTTCAAAAATAATGGTATAAACATTTACAGTATAAAGCAGTTGCTTTATAAGAAATGAAAAAGCCCGTTTTTAATCAACACCAAGCTGTAAACCACTACTGCTGAATCAAAAATCAAAGTGTATTATTTACACAATATTTGCCCAAAGCACACTGTTTTACTAAAATTTACGTTTATATTGCGTCCTCAAAACAGAAAAGAAAAAAAATGAGTTTTACCAATTTTAATGTTCCGTACACTACCGATGAGCGTTACAGTAAACGCGTTGCTTATTTCTCGATGGAATTTGCAGTGCATCAGCCACTTAAAATTTATAGTGGTGGACTTGGTTTTTTAAGTGGTTCGCATATGCGCAGTGCTTATGAATTAAAACAAAACCTGATTGGTATTGGCATTTTATGGAAATATGGTTATTACGACCAGGCCCGTAACCAGGACCAGACCCTGCAGGTGCAGTGGAACGAAAAAATCTACAATTTTTTAGAAGATACCGGTATTAAATTTCAGATACAGATACACGAGCACCCGGTGTGGGTAAAAGCCTGGTACCTGAATCCGGAAACATTTAAAAGTGCTCCTATGTTTTTATTGAGCACCGATCTTCCGGAAAATGATTATGTATCTCAAACCATCACCCACCGTTTATATGATGCCAATGTGGCTACCAAAGTTGCCCAGTTTATTTTGCTGGGTGTGGGTGGTGCCAAGCTGATTGACGAACTGAATTTTAAACCGGATGTGTATCACCTGAATGAAGCACATGCTATCAGCTCGGCATTTTACCTGTATAATAAGTTCGGCAGTGTGGAAGAAGTAAAAAAGAGAATGGTGTTTACCACTCATACCCCTGAAGAGGCCGGTAATGAAAAGCACGATATTTTTCTTTGTGAAAAAATGAGCTATTTCTGCGGTATTCCATTAGATAAAATCAGGGCATTAACAGGCATGGAAGGCGATCAGTTCAATCACTCATTGGCTGCACTGCGCTTTGCAAGAATTGCCAATGGAGTGAGCCAGCTGCATGGAGAAGTAAGCCGTAAAATGTGGGGCAAGTATTCAGGTATTTGCGAGATCAAAGCCATCACCAATGCGCAAAACTGGACTTACTGGGCGGATAAGCAATTGTATCATTTTATGAATGAGAACAATGATGCAGGTTTTGACGACCGCAAAACCTATTTAAAAAAACGGGCTTTTGATGTGGTGGCCGACCAAACAGGCAAGCTGTTCAATCCAAACGTATTTACCATAGTTTGGGCCCGTCGTTTTGCCGGATACAAAAGAGCTGAATTATTAACCCGCGACCTGGAAAGATTTGAAGCCCTGCTCAGCAGTAAAAAATATCCTGTACAAATCATTTGGGCAGGTAAACCTTACCCGGTTGATTATCCTGCCATTAGTGATTTTAATAACCTGGTACATTTAAGCAAAAGATACACTAACGTTGCCGTGTGCACCGGGTACGAACTGGGCCTGAGCAAACGCCTGAAACAAGCATCCGATCTTTGGCTGAATAACCCGCGTGTACCCCGTGAAGCCAGCGGCACCAGCGGAATGACCGCCGCTATGAATGGCTCAGTAAATTGCAGCACCAACGACGGATGGATATGCGAATTCATACATCATGGCAATAATGGTTTTGTAGTGCCACCCATTGATTACGAAAATGTGAGTGTGCATGAGCAGGATCAATACGACCTGGATAAATTGTACGAGATACTGGAAAACCAGGTATTGCCATTGTATTATGATAATCATGATACCTGGAGGCAGATCATTAAAAACGGGATGCGTGACGTTCGCTTCCAGTTTGACAGTAACCGGATGGCGCAGGAGTATTACGACATCATGTATAAATAAATTATTACAGGCGGCAGTAGCCGCCTTTTTTATTTCCCTTTTTATTTTAGTTGCTAGTTACTGAAAGGCAGCATATATAAAAGATGGCGTATTTTTTTACGTTGCAGGGATACATTAATTATTGAATTATATTGCAGTATGCCGCATTCAAAAAAACTATTTTTCCCTAACCTTGATGGCCTGCGCTTCATTGCTTTCATGATGGTTTTTTTATTCCATTCTGTGGATGTGCCTTTCAGAATGCTGCATGTTGAGAATGTTTGGCTGCAAAAAATATTTTTTTTAGTGGCTAATGGAAAAATGGGAGTCTCCATTTTTTTTGTGCTCAGTGGTTTTTTAATTACGTATTTAATATTATCCGAGATCCGCCTTAACGGCAAACTGGATGTTATAAAGTTTTATATCCGCCGTACACTCCGTATCTGGCCTTTGTATTTTTTATTGCTTATTATCATTTTTGGCGCAATGGCATTACTAATGCAGTATTTTCATTTGAACTGGGGACAATATGATATGGAGCCATGGTATTATTTTGCTTTTTTAAGCAATTTTGATGTGATGCGTATTTATTTACACAACGGCAATGATTTATTAGCCAGCACCGTCACCTGGTCGGTAGCAATTGAAGAGCAGTTTTACCTGGTATGGCCACTGCTTTTTATAACTTTAAATAAAAAGCTGTATAAATTTATTTTCCCGGCATTTATTCTTTTCAGCTATATTTTCAGGTGCATGCATGCCGGCAATACTACCATACTGTATGCCCATACTATAAGTGTTTGCGGCGATCTGGCTTTGGGTGGCTGGGCAGCTTACCTGAGTTTTACCAGTCAGGGGTTTCTGAATTTTTTTAACATGCAAACTGCCAGGCAAAGGGCCCTGTTCTATTTTTTTGTAATCATTGTATTGTACGCAACACAGTTTGGTGTACATCCTTTCTTTAACGTATTTAACAGGTTATTTCAAACACTGGCTTTCTGTTACATCATTTTAGATCAGAATTTTAGTTTGCAAACCCGATGGAAACTGAGTAATAACCGGTTCATCACCTTCTGGGGTAAATATACCTATGGTTTGTATTTATGGCATGCCTTAGTATTAATGATCATCAATATTGTGGTAAACAAAGTACTGCATATTTCGCCAGACCAGTTTACGGTGCGTATAGCAATTGCAGTGCTGGGCTTTGTATTGAGTTTGGGGGTAAGTTATATCAGTTATAACTGGTTTGAAGCCAGGTTTATCCGGCTGAAAGACAAATTTTCATTTATTCACAAAAATTGAGGTCAAAACAACCAGCTGCCATCTTTTTTGCCCCATGGTAGTTCCAACTTTACCGCTCTTCCAGAAAGTTTAAGAATGATATGGCAAATGAAAGGACCTTTACGGTGTAATTTTTTACAAATGACATCACTTCCTGGGTTTATCTACTTTTTCCTGAGCAGTTTTATCCTCAGCAATTTCAATACTTCTCCTCCGGTACTTTAAATACAGGCCACTGTATAAAATTGCATAAAAATAAATTGCAATATTGTTTTTTCTAACTAGCATTGTACTGTCAATTAGCAGCATTGCATGTTCAGCAATGATATGCCGCTGAAGGGAGTGACACAACAATGAAGATAGCAGTACAAATGCCGGTCAACAAATATTCTTACACCCTAAATACAAAAAAATGTCAACTCAATTAATTCCCTGGGCAATTGGCCTGGGCAGTATTTTATTCCTTCTTATTTTTTATAAATTTATTCTTCGTGTTTTCTTTGGCGTGGTTATAGTGCCCGAAGACAGGATAGGTTTGGTAACCAAAAAGTTTGTGTTGTTTGGTAACCAGCAATTACCCGAAGGACGCATTGTGGCTACCAATGGCGAAGCAGGTTTTCAGGCACAAACATTACCACCGGGTATTTATTTTGGCAAGTGGATATGGCAGTATGAAATCACTTTTCAACCCTTTACCATCATCCCTACCGGGCAGTTGGGGCTGGTACTGGCAAAAGATGGTGCCGAATTGGAAACTGGTTCCATCCTGGGTAAAAAAGTGGAATGCGACAGTTTCCAAAATGCAGAAGCTTTTTTAAAAAATGGCGGACGCAAAGGACGGCAGACCGCCATCATTACACCGGGTAGTTACCGCATCAATACATTTTTGTTTGAAGTAATGATGACAGATATGACCAGCATTCCTGACAATGCCGTAGGCGTGGTAACCACACAGGAGGGTAAACCTTTGGAAGAAGGACAGATCGCAGGTGGCATTGTGGAAGGCCATAACAAATTCCAGGACGTGGATATATTTTTACAGCAGGGTGGATACAAGGGTTTGCAGGAACAGGTGATACTGGCCGGTACTTATTTTTTAAACCCCTGGTTTGGAAAAGTAGATATGGTAAACATGACTGAAATTCCCATTGGCCATGTGGGCGTGGTGATCAGCTATGTGGGTGCCGAAGGTGTTGACCTGAGTGGTGCCGAATTTAAACATGGCAATATTGTTTCCAGGGGACAGAAAGGCGTTTGGGCCGAGCCGTTAGGACCGGGTAAATATCCCATCAATCCTTTTATAATGAAAGTGGAACTGGTGCCTACCACCAACCTGGTACTGAACTGGGCCAATGCAAGAAGTGAAAGCCACCAGCTGGACAAACATTTGTCTACCATTACCGTGCGCAGTAAAGACGGTTTCCCTTTCAATCTCGACGTGTCGCAGATCATTCATATCCCCACCACCGAAGCACCCAAAGTGATTGCCCGGTTTGGAAATATGAATAACCTGGTGAGCCAGGTGCTGGAACCCACCATTGGTAACTACTTCCGTAACAGCGCACAGGACAGTGATGTAATTGCGTTTTTAGGTACCCGTAAGGAAAGACAGGAATCTGCAAAAATGCATATCGGTAAAGTACTTGATCAGTACAATGTATTTGGGGTAGACACCTTGATAGGCGATATTGTGCCACCAGAAAGCCTGATGAAAACACTGACTGACCGTAAGATAGCAGAAGAACAAAAAGTGACTTACGAAACAGAGATGCGGGCGCAGGAAACCAGGCAGAGCCTGGAAAAAGAAACCGCCATTGCAGACATACAAAAGGAAATTGTAAAAGCCGACCAGGGGGTACTGATTGCCGAAAGGGTGGCAGATGCTTCGGTTAAAAAAGCTACCGGTGAGGCCAACAGCGTGCGTTTACAATCTACTGCCGAAGCAGACCGGTTGAAATTACTGGCCAATGGTGATGCAGAAAGAATACGTGTGCTGGCAAAGGCAAATGCTGAGCAGATTGAATTGCTGGCAAAAGCAGATGCAGAAAAGATTTCATTGACCGGTAATGCCGAAGCGGAAAAGATTTTGGCCATTGGTAAATCCAATGCCGAATCGTATAAACTTTCGGTGGAAGCGATGGGAGGTAATAATTTTACACAATTAAAAGTAATGGAAGCCATTGGTGCACAAAACATCAAGATCATGCCTGATGTACTGATAGGGGGTGGTAGCGGCGATGGTGCCAACGGCCCGATCAGCGGGTTGCTTGGTTTGAAACTACTGGAAGAAGTGGCAAAGAAAAACGACACTGCAAAAATTGAAAAGGAAGCAGGCAAATAAATTCATCATGCATCCCTGCCCGGCAGGGATGCATTAATTTAAATACTAAAAAAATGAAACCCGTATTTTTTATCATTATCAGTTTGTTTTCTATGACCGCATCGGCGCAGGATCATAAAAAAGAAAAGAATGACGCAATGAAAGACAAAGTGATTGTTTTTTTTAATGCTCAAAATGCAGACAGTATTTACAGCCTGGCCGGCCCTGCTTTTAAAAAGCAACTGAGTGCCGAAACTTTTAAAACAGTTTGCGGGAATAATTTATTTCCACTGGGAAAAATCAATACTGCTGAATTCGAAAAAATAGACAATGGAGTAAGCAAATACAAAACCACTTTTGAATCAGCTATTGTTGCAATGTATATCAGCCTGGATTCAGCAGGCAAACTCGAAACTTTTTTGTTTCAACCCTACAAAACAGAGCAGGCCGGTCCGGTAAAAAAATCTGCTACCGATAATGCGCTGGCAACGCCTCTTGATAAAAAGATCGAAGACATCATGCAGCCCTTCATGTTTGAAAGCAAAACAGTGGGATTAAGCATCGGGGTGTTAAAAGATGGCAAAACATATTTTTATAATTACGGAGAAACGGAAAAAGGAAATGGGCAGGTGCCCAATGCTGAAAATGTATACGAGATCGGTTCCATCACAAAAACTTTTACAGGAATACTGTTAGCAAAAGCGATCATAGAAAAAAAGATTGCATTAACTGATCCGGTTAATAAATTCTTGCCCAAAAATATTCCTGTACTTAAGTTTGGAAATGATACACTGAAAATCGTTCACCTGGCCAATCACAGTTCCGGCCTGCCTTCATTACCGGATAATTTTAATCCGGCAGGATGGGAAAATCCATACAGGGAATACGACGAAAAGAAAATGATGGAATATCTTACCCATGCCACACTAAGCCATAAGCCCGGCGAAAAATTCGAATACTGCAATCTTGCGGTGGGGTTGCTGGGTTATATCCTGGAAAAGATAAACAGCATGCCATACGAAAAAATGGTATCGGCTTTTATTTGTTCACCAGCAGGGATGACAGCTACCCGGCAATTTTTGCTGAAGAAAGACAGTGCCCTTTTTGTAAAAGGATACAATGAAAGTATTTTACCCAACAGCCAATGGGATTTTAAAGCATTGGCTGCAGCCGGTTGCCTGCGGAGCAATACAACTGATATGCTTGCATATGCTGCATTACAATCTGCTGCTGATAAAACACTGCAAAAAGCAATTGACTTATCACACCAGGCAACTTTTAATGCTGGGGCACAAAAAATTGCTCTCAACTGGTTCATTCAAAACTGGGGATGGGGTGATATTTTATTTCATGGAGGGCAAACTGGCGGCTACAAAAGTTTTTTAGCTGTCAATCCGGGTACTAAAAATGCGGTGATCATTTTGTCCAATACCGCAGTAAGCAATGACGCGGCGGGGGTTAAAATATTGGGTTACTTAGATAAGTAGTAGTTAAATTGCATCTATTATTTTCAACTATGAAAGAGATAATTGTTAAGGCAGCGGTTCGCTGGTCGGATATTGATCCTAATTTTCACGTACTGCACAGTAAGTACTACGATTATTGTGCCAACGCACGTATGGAAGTACTGGCAACAAAAGGCGTTACCATGAGGGCAATACAGGAAGCTCATACTGGTCCTATTTTATTCAGGGAAGAATGTGTGTTTAAAAGAGAACTGAATTATGGTGATGAGATTGAGATCAGGATAAGATTGTTAAAAGCCGATGCTGATTTTGCCCGCTGGAGTTTTGTAAATGAAATATGGAAGAATGGCGATACCCTGGCAGCAGTAGTTACCGTTGATGGCGCATGGATGGATACCATCAAAAGAAAGCTGACCATTCCACCGGAAAGTTTTCAAAAAGCTTTTGCCGGTTTGCCCAAAACAGAAAATTTTAACCAGTAAAATGGTTAGCCCGTATCATAAACTTTGAACTGCCAGTTTGCCCAGTAGCTTCAAACTGTTTTCTGTTTTTTCATTCCACTCCAGTCCATAGCTTAACCGCATACAATGGCTGAATTGTTGTTGTAAGGTAAACATGCTGCCCGGCGAAAAACTGATCTTTTTACTAACGGCAGTATTGTACAGGTCGATGCTGTTGATCTGCTTCGGTAATTCCACCCATAACGACAAGCCGCCCTGCGGCCTGCTCATCTTTGTGCCATCGGGAAAATATTGGCCTATCACACGCACATAGTTCAGGTAATTAGTGTGCAGTGTTCTTCTCAATGTTCTCAGGTGTGCTTCGTACCTGCCGTTCTGTAAAAATTCGCCGATCACTTCATGGGTGATACTGGTACTGTATAAAGTATGGTACAATTTATTTTTACTTACAGCACTCATAAATTTCCCCGGCGCTACCCAGCCCACGCGATATCCGGGCGCCAGTGTTTTAGAAAATGAACTGCACAGCAATACCATGCCGCTTTCATCATAAGATTTACAGCAGGACGGCCTTTTGTTGCCAAAATAAATATCGCCGTAAATGTCATCTTCAATCAGCGGTACATTATATTTTTCTAATAATTTTACAGCCTCTTTTTTATGCTCATCAGGCATCAGGCTGCCGAAGGGATTATTGAAATTGCTGACAAATAAACAGGCTGCAATTTTGTTCTGCTGCAATACTTTTTTAAATGCTTCCATATCCACACCTGTCTGCGGATTGGTGGGTAATTCTAAAATATTTAAACCAAGACTTTGCGCCAGTTGTAAAATGCCATAGAAGCAGGGACTTTCCACTGCAATGGTATCGCCTCTTTTTGTTAAAGTCATCAGGCAGTACGATACCGCATTGATACAACCTGAAGTGGTCAGCACATCTTTTGCAGCGAGAGCGCCATTCCAGTTGAAAGATAATTTGGCTACCTGTGTCCGCAATTTTTCATTACCCTGCTGCGACTCGTAAGCCGTACCTCCGCCATTCAGCTCCCTCACTGCCTGCAGCATGCCTTTATTTAATTTTGCTATTGGTAATAACGAAACGGCAGGAACCCCGCGTGCAAATACGGTAAAATTTTTTTCTGCTGCATGATCAGCCGCATTTTCAAATATCTCTGTTGCCCTTTGTACAGGCGGTTTGGCAAAAGGCCTGCTGATACCGGGCATGGCCAGTTTTTTCCTGAAAGTATTACTTACATAATAGCCCGACTGCGGTCTTGACTCTATCAATGATTTTGCTTCCAGTTGGTAATAAGCAAACTGCGCTGTGCTCATGCTTACGCCATGCTGCCTGCAGATCATTCGTATGGAAGGCAATTTGTCGCCCACCTTCAGCACATCACTGTTGATTTGCTGCTCCAGGCTGTTGGCAATCCTGATATAAAGCAATTCTTTGCCGGGAGTTTTTTTCTTCATTGTAAAACTGTATTGGTCAAAAATACAAAAATTGTATCTGTACTGGTACAAATATTTTGTTCAATTTTGTGAAAGAAAATTATTTTTTTGCCGGGCTTCGGTACAGCTATCAAGTCCGGTGGCGCCTGCCTGCAGACAGGTCGCACTCGTTAACAGTATCACTTAACTGAGCCTGTTGAAAAGCGATTAATAAAAGCTAAAAGTTAATCAATGATATCAGTATCAAATATTTCTTTTCAAACTGTTGACTGGAGTACAATTGGAAAAACGATGCACCCCGGCCAAACAGGTATGGCTTTTTGGCAAACGCTGCAGTTGCCGGGCTTAAGAATAAGAAAGGTGCAATATTCCGCCGGCTATCTTGCCGATCACTGGTGTACAAAGGGGCATATAGTGCATTGCCTCAGCGGAACATTGGTAAGTGAAATGGAAAGCGGTGAAATAGTTACATTAAAGGAAGGAACGAGTTATGTGGTGTCGGACAATTTAAGTTCCCATCGTTCGGTTACAAAGCACGGCGTAACATTATTAATTATTGACGGAGACTTTTTAAAATAAATTTTATGAGAACATGTATTGTTGATGCGTTTACAAATGAAGCCTTTAAAGGAAATCCTGCTGCTGTATGCTTCCCCGAAACTGCACTCAGCGATGAACAGATGTTGCAGATTGCACAGGAATTTAATCTTTCTGAAACCGCATTTGTAAGGGCATTGGACAGGCCCGGACAATACAGTATCAGGTATTTTTCTCCTAAACAAGAGATCCCTTTGTGCGGACACGCTACACTGGCTTCTGCAAAAGTGATTTTTGAATACAATGCTTTTAGCGGGATACATTTTATTACTGTTGGCAATATTGAGCTGTCAGTAATAAATAATGCCGGCGATATTACCATGGAGTTTCCTGTATATGATACAGTTGCAGCAACAGTTATGCCTGCAATGCTGGAGGCGTTGGGAGTAACAGCTATTACCAGTGCAGTATACAGTCCTAATAATAAGATCATCATGCTGGAGATCAGTAGTGCAGCAGTATTGAAAAATTTGAGCCCCGATTTTAATGCGCTGGTAAATTCTTATCAGGGTATCAATGGAGTTTTGGTAACTGCGCCATGTAAAGATGGCGACTATGATTATCATTACCGTTACTTTTGGCCATGGGCGGGTACCAATGAAGATCCGGTTACAGGCGGTGTGCAAACTTTTTTGGCAAAGTATTGGGGTGAAAAACTCAGTAAAACAAAAATGAAAGCTTTTCAATCCTCCGCCCGCACTGGCTATATGCAGGTGGAACTTACAGGAGAAAAAGTACTTTTAACAAGTCGTGCTGTGATAGTATTGCAGGGGAGCCTGTTGGCAGGATAGCCGGTATAAAAAGAATTAATAGGTAACAAATGGAAAACTTACTGGTATATCAAAATGAATTTACCATTTCTACAGAAAAAACTGCACTTGACCTGGAGGCGGTACATCATTTTCTTTCCACACAGGCATACTGGAGTTTGCATATTCCTTTTGATAAAGTGGAAAAAGCAGTTGCAAACTCATTGTGCTTTGGATTGTATACAGGTGCAAAACAAATTGGATTTGCAAGGGTTATTTCTGATTACAGCACGATTGCCTATTTGGGAGATGTATATGTATTACCCGAATACCGCGGGCTGGGTCTTTCAAAATGGCTGATGCAAACCATCATGGCGCATACTGAATTACAGGGCTTAAGGCGCTGGATATTATTAACCGGTGATGCACATGGTTTGTACAGGCAATTCGGCTGGAAGGCCATTGCCGATCCCGACCGTTGGATGGAATTGCACAACAAAAAAGTGTACGTAACAGGCGTTTGAATTTGGGCAAAAACACTGAAGTTATTTTTTCTTACAATAAACCATTAAGGATGTGCAGCAGTATAAATATCTTTGCCGCATCTTTTTATGATCACAGCAACTGTAAACTTATATAAAAATGCCTACAGTGGTTTAACCCGCCGTACCTGGTTGTTATCTGTGGTGATGCTGATCAACCGGAGCGGCACCATGGTGCTGCCCTTTATGACCTTATATTGCCATCACCTGGGTTATTCTAAAACACAGGGTGGTATTGCCGTGGCAGTATATGGGGTGGGGTCATTATTTGGCGCTTTTATTGGGGGCCGGATCAGTGATACACTGGGCTTTTATTATACCCAGTTTGCTGCATTATTTTTTGGTGGCATCATGTTCATTGTGTTAGGACAAATGCATTCTTATTTCAGCATTTGCATTTGTATTTTTTTTGCCAGTATGATCAATGAATCTTTCAGACCTGCTAATTCCAGTGCCATCGCATATTACAGCACCCCGCAAAACAGAACACAGTCCTTCTCCTTAAACCGGCTGGCCATCAACCTGGGCTGGGGCATTGGCAGTGCAGTGGCCGGCATACTGGCTTCCATCAGTTATGAATTATTGTTTTGGGTTGACGGAGTTACTAATATTGCTTCTGCTGTAGTGTTGCTGTTGATCTTACCTAAAGTGAGTATCGTACAACAGCATGCGGGGGAGCATTCTAAAAGCAGCAAAAGCAGATCGCCATACCAGGATAAAACCTTTTTAATTTTTGTTGGTTTTATGTTGTTGTTTGCATTGAGCTTTTTTCAGTTGTTTACCACTGTGCCTTTGTATTTTAATGTAGGCCTTGGCCTTAAGGAATCTCAAATCGGGTGGATCATGGGCATGAATGGGTTGCTGATTGCTGTTTTTGAAATGGTGATCGTATTTCGGTTGGAAGGCAGGCGCCCCTATTTAAAACTGATGACCTATGGTACGCTGTTACTAGCCCTGTCTTATTTTCTTTTAAATATGCCAATGATGAATGGATTTGCCCTGGCATCAATAGTGATACTGATGGTAACAGTGGCCGAGATCATCGGCATGCCTTTTATGAACAGTTATTATATTGCCCGAACCACCGTGGAAAATCGTGGTCAGTATGCCGCATTGTATACCATGGCATGGAGCAGTGCACAGGTTATCGGCAGTTTAAGTGGCACCCAAATAGCAGATGTACTGGGATTTAATTACCTGTGGTGGATCATTGGGGCCATCTGTATCATTACAGCCTGGGGTTTTAGCTATCTTCAAACAAAACCTTAGTGCAGTAAAAAGGGCTACACCAAAGTGTAGCCCGTAAAGGTTTTTAAAATGATAAGTTATCCTACAACTTGCACATTAACTGCATTCATTCCTTTTTTGCCTTCTTGCAAATCAAACTCAACAGTGTCGCCTTCTTTAATATTTTGGCTTTTTAATCCACTTACGTGTACAAAAGTTTCTTTGTTAGAATCGTTGTGTTTGATAAAACCGAATCCTTTTTCAGTATTGAAAAACTTAACGGTACCTGTTTGTTTGTCCATTTTAATTGTATTGTATTATTTAATTAGCGCCAAAGATAGGGTTTTAATACTGAAACGTACATCTTTTTTATAATGCGTCACTTTAAAAGCCCTGTTCATATGTAAAAGAGCTGCATTACAGCTTAAAATGAACCAGTTGCAACATTATAAAAAGATCCCGGCCTTTTAAAAGTACCGGGATCTTTTGGGTATGCAGGTGTTGGTTAGCTTGCTGCTACCTCCATGTAATTTTCTACCGGCTCGCAGGTGCAAATCAAATTCCTGTCGCCATAAGTATTGTTTACACGGCTGATGCCGGGCCAGAATTTATTTTGTTTTACATAGTCCAGCGGAAATGCTGCCGATTCTCTTGAATACGCATGGTTCCATTCATTACTACAAATCACAAATTGTGTATGAGGGGCATTTTTCAATGCATTATCCGTTTTATCAGCACTGCCATCCTCTATCGCTTTTATTTCTTTACGGATATTCAGCAAGGCATCACAAAAGCGATCCAGTTCTGCCTTGTCTTCGCTTTCTGTAGGCTCAATCATAATGGTACCAGCTACAGGAAAACTTAAAGTAGGTGCATGAAAATTATAATCCATCAAACGCTTGGCTACATCTTCTGCTTCAATACCGGCACTTTGTTTAAACGGACGCAGGTCAACAATGAATTCATGTGCGCAGGTACCGTTCTTGCCGCTGTATAAAATTTTATAATCGCCTTCCAAACGGGCTTTCATATAATTTGCGTTCAGGATGGCGTATTCGGTGCTCGACTTCAATCCTGCCGGCCCTAATAATTTAATGTATGCATAACTGATCAGCAAAATGCTTGCACTGCCATAAGGAGCAGCACTAACTGCATGAATGGGCTGGTTACCACCTGTTGCATGTGCAACGTGAGAGGGCAGGTAGGGCGCTAATTTTTCATTTACACAAATAGGGCCCATGCCGGGGCCGCCGCCGCCATGCGGAATAGCAAATGTTTTATGCAGATTCAAATGGCAAACATCGGCACCAATATTTCCTGGAGAGGTTAAACCCACCTGTGCATTCATGTTGGCGCCATCCATATACACCAGTCCGCCATTATCATGTATGAGCTGGCATATTTCTTTGATACTTTCTTCAAATACCCCATGCGTACTTGGGTACGTTACCATCAGGCCGGCCAGATTCGCTGCATGTTTTTCTGCATTCATCTTCATGTCGGCCACATCAATATTACCCGCTTCATCGCATTTTGTTACCACCACTTTAAAACCTGCCATCACCGCACTGGCGGGATTGGTGCCATGTGCAGATATCGGTATCAGTATCACATTGCGGTGGCTTTCATTCCGGGCTGCATGGTACGCCCTGATGGTCAGCAGGCCTGCATACTCGCCCTGCGCACCACTGTTGGGTTGTAATGAAGTGGCAGCAAAGCCGGTGATATTGCTTAGCCAGCTTTCCAGTTCGCTCACCATTTTCTGGTAGCCTTTCCATTGATAAGGTGGAGCAAAGGGATGTATATTGGCAAACTCGGGCCAGCTTACCGGTATCAGTTGCGTTGCAGCATTCAGCTTCATGGTGCAACTGCCCAGGCTGATCATCGATGTATTTAAACTCAGGTCTTTATTTTCTAATGATTTGATATAGCGCAGCATTTCAGTTTCGCTGTGATGCGTATTGAAAACAGGATGCGTTAAAAATTCAGAACTGCGGGTTAATGATGACGGAATATTTTCTAATAAACTGTCTGCATCAAAATTGGCTACTGCCGTATCATTGTTTTGCGAGGTGGCAAAAATGTGCAGGATGTCCAGTATGTCTTCCTGCGAAGTGGTTTCATCCAGTGAAATGCCGACATAGCCATCGTTGAAATAACGGAAATTTATTTCCTGAGCCTCGGCAAGTTTTTGTATTGCGCTGCTGTCTTTCACATGCACTTTTACCGTGTCAAAATAATATTCGTTTACATTGGTAAAGCCCAGTTCTTCCAGTTCATTACTCAGCGTTAATGCCAAAAGACTTACTCTTTTGGCAATGTTTTTCAGGCCATCAGCACCATGGTATACGCTGTACATGGCCGACATATTTGCCAACAGGGCCTGCGCAGTACAAATATTACTGGTGGCTTTTTCGCGGCGGATATGCTGTTCGCGGGTTTGTAATGCCATTCGTAAACAACGGTTGCCCTGGGCGTCAATACTCACGCCAATGATCCTGCCCGGAATATTTCTTTTGAATTCTTCTTTGGTGGCAAAGAAAGCCGCATGCGGACCGCCAAAGCCCATGGGTACGCCAAGGCGTTGTGCATTACCAATGGCAACATCAGCACCCAATTCTCCCGGAGGAGTAAGCAGGGTTAATGCTAAAAGATCTGTAGCCATTACCACCTGCGCATGCACATCATGTGCTTTTTGTATAAAGTGGCTGTATTCTTCCACCGCACCATTGCTGTTGGGATATTGTATAATGGCGCCAAAAAAAGATTCGTCTAAAATGGTGGTCTTAAAATCTCCGAACACCAGCTCTACATGAATAGGTGTTGCTCTTGTAATGAGTACATCTTTTGTTTGTGCAAATACATTTTCGTCAACAAAAAACTTAGGCGCAGTGATATGGTCGTGGTCTTTGTTTTTATGATTGAACAACATGGCCATGGCTTCTGCGGCAGCTGTGCCTTCATCCAGCAAACTTGCATTGGCAATGGGTAAGGCGGTAAGGTCGCTCACCATGGTTTGATAATTGAGTAAACTTTCCAAACGCCCCTGCGCAATTTCTGCCTGGTAGGGCGTGTATTGTGTATACCATCCCGGGTTTTCAAAAACAGTTCTTAAGATCACACTGGGTACAATGGCATTGTAATAGCCCTGGCCAATGTAGGAACGGTAAACTTTGTTCTGCGAGGCAGTTTTTTTAAGTTCTGCCAGGTATTGAAATTCACTTACCGGGCCTGCGGTTGCAAGGGGTTGGGGTAAGCGGATAGATGCCGGTACAGTGTTGTCAATTAATTCGTCAATGGAATTAACGCCAATGGTTTTCAACATGGCTTTGGTCTCCTGTTCGTTTGGGCCAATATGTCTTGCTGTAAATTCCTGCTGCTGTTGTTCAAAAAGATTCATATTCCTGTTTAGTTTAGTATTTTTTGAGCCATGCTTTGTGCTGCTGTTTAACTTTGTTGGCTCAGTTTATCCCGAAAGGGTTTGGGACACACTTCAACAAAATCTCTTTATTCACCTGTAAGGATGGCGCAGAAATTATGGTGCGGCAAAGCGTGGTAAAAGTTGCCGCAAATTTACGATAACATAACAAGATAATGCGTCAATAAGTTCAGCTATTACGTACTGTGGAAAACTGAAGGATAAACCTGCGGAGAATATTAATAAAATACCTTCATACGGTCATTTTTAACCATATAAGTCTGCCGGTATTTATTCATGCACCGCCAGCACCGGTACCTTGCTTTGATAGATAAGTGTTTTGGTGTGCTGGGTTTTAAAAAGCCGCTCAAAAAAACTATGGTATTTGGGCCCGATGATGATCATGTCAATGTTTTTATCTGCAGTAAACAGGTTCACCGCTTCATGAAAATCGTAGAGGCGCATAAAATAAAACTCGGGTTTAAATTCGGCCAGCAGCAATTCCATCTTATCCCTTTCTTCTTTAAAAGTTTCGGTAAGGGCTATATAATGACTGCTGTCTACATTTAAAATATGCAGGGAAGGTTTAAAATCGGCTAAAATTTTCTTTACTGCCAGCAGTACCGGGGTTTCCTGCACGTATTTCATTTCGGAAGTGATGAGTACATTGCTGATGCTGTTGTATGTGGCCTGCTCCGGAACAATCAGTACCGGGCACACATTTCTTTCCGTCATCTTCAGGGTATTGGTGCCCGAAAATCGCTGCGCCAGCGGCGTTTTGCCGGTTAAGCCCATGATGATCATATAAGCAGCTTTTACATGTGCAAAAGCTGCCAGGCTGTCGATAAAATCATCGCCCGATTCTACCAGTATTTCAATATTGATATTGGCATCCGAAAAATCTTGCTTCAGGGTTTCCAGGTAAGCATGTGCTGATGCTCCTTCTTCAGCCGAAATGGAAAAATGATATAAAATAAGCGTAACACCAGGGCGGTTCTTGTACATATGATATGCATAGGTTGCAGCATTGAACGAGGTTTCAGAAAAATCTACGGGAACTATAACTGTAGGCATGGTTGTATTTTATTACAAATTAGGCTAAATTTTGTAAAATCAAATTGGTAGTTTCGTTAAACCGCCGGCAATTTTGCGTGGCAGGTAAGATGCTTACACCGATATTTGTTTTATGGAAGAGGAACTGTTGACCCATTGGGAAAAAAAATCGGCCGATCATGTAAAGCAATACAAACAATTGCTGCACCGGGCCGACAAAAATAAAGTGCTGAAATTATTGCCCGACCTGCATGATGAAGCTTTTGAAAAAATAGATTGTCTGCAGTGCGGTAATTGCTGCAGAAGCTATTCGCCGCGTTTTAAAACGCCCGATATCAAACGCATCAGCAAATATTTACAAATGAAGGAGGGGGATTTTATCAACAGGTATTTATTTGTAGACAGTGAAGGAGATTATGTATTGAGATCAAAACCCTGCCCTTTTTTAGGAAGTGATAATTATTGCAGCATTTATGAAGCACGCCCTTCGGATTGTGCAAGGTTTCCGTACACGGATGAAGATGTGATATTGAAACGGCAGCCACTCACTCTAAAGAATTCCAGCTTTTGCCCGGCGGTGTATTATGTATTGGAAAAGTTGATGGTTACTTTGAAATAGTCCCTGGTTGGTATCCCTGTAACCGGAATGAACATAAGTGGCCGGAGGGTACCGGCCACGGAAGTGAACTACTCAAGTTTATTAAGGTGAGATACCAATCTGAGGAGATAGTCTTACATGATATTTTTTTTGCAAAGAGAACAAAGAGTGAATGAGAATAAAGAGTGCACCGATTTTCTTTTTGTTCCTTTTTCTCTCTTGGCCATTTCCCTTTTATTATAGTGTTCCACCCCTGGTTGGTATCTCTGTAACTGGAATGAACGTAAGTGGCCGGTGGGTACCGGCCACGGAAGTGAACTACTCAAGTTTATTACGGTGAGAAACCAATTTGAGGAGATAGTCTTACATGATATTTTTTTTGCAAAGAGAACAAAGAGTGAATGAGAATAAAGAGTGCACCGATTTTCTTTTTGTTCCTTTTTCTCTCTTGGCCATTTCCCTTTTATTATAGTGTTCCGCCCCTGGTTGGTATCCCTGCAATTGGAATGAACATAAGTGGCTGGAGGGTACCGGCCACGGAAGTGAACTACTCAAGTTTATTAAGGTGAGATACCAATCTGAGGAGATAGTCTTACATGATATTTTTTTTGCAAAGAGAACAAAGAGTGAATGAGAATAAAGAGTGCACCGATTTTCTTTTTGTTCCTTTTTCTCTTTTGTCACCTAAATAATTTTTCTTCTCTTAATTAAAGTATTACCAATCTAAAGATAGTACACCGGCCAGGTAACAATTATGGCATTTTTGATGTGATCTCAATATAAGCGGCCTCCAGCGGGCGGTTGGCGCCATCGCCTTTCCATTGGTCAGATCCGGGGATACTTTTATTTTTCAATATGTCTTCTTTTGTTTTGCCTGCTTTTATTTCGCCTTCTACAAATTTCAACACATTGCCTAAATAATCACCAAAAGCTTTCAGGTCTTCTGCCCTGGCCACAATGTCGTACCCTTCTCCGCTATGACCACAAACGAACTGTGTTTTTGCATCAAAAGTACTGATGGCTTTATCCAGCACTTTTATCCAGCTGCCCATATCGGCACCCGCACTTTTATCTACAAAAGGATGGCGGCGGTTGAACAACAGGTCGCCCATATGTACAATATTGGCATGTTCAAAATGAACAAAACTATCACCATTGGTATGACCGGCGCCAAAATAATGCAGGGTAATTTTTTCCTTACCTATCTTTTCGCTCCAGGTATCGGTATAGGTTTGATCGGGATATAATTGTTTGTCTTCCGATTTGTTTTTTGCTGCTGCTGCTTTTTGATTGGTTAATGAGTTGGCATGTGCCAGTACATGTGTAACCAAACCTTTAAAAGCGATATTGCCAGCGGTATGATCGCCATGGTGATGTGTATTGATAAGCAGTTTGAAAGGATTTTCTGTTTTCTTTTTTATTTCATCAATCAAATGTTGTGCGCTGTCGGGGAATTGCGCATCCACTACTACCACCTCTTTTTTAGCAATATAAAACAGGATGGTGCCGCCTTTTTCTGTAAACGCACCAATGTCATCGGTCAGCATTTTAATTTTAAAAGCCGGCTGGTTGAAGAAGGATGCTGCCAGTTGTTTATTGAATAAGGCCAGGCCGGTTAAAGTAAGGCCAGTGTTGATAAGGAAGTTTCTGCGTTGCATGATGAATGATTTGAAAATAAAAGTTACAATAATTTTTATGAATAATGAGAGAACGAATAAAAAAAGAGGTAGGTTGCCTTGATAGCAATTGTATGAACGGCGATTGTGTTGGATTGAATTGATTAAAGGGATTTGCATTTTAATCAATTCAATCCTTTTAATCCCTTAAATCCCCGTTCAGACAATTCTTCGCTGCGGTAAAAGCTCAATGAAGTTGTAAAAGTACAAGTGAGTGACACAACGATGCCAAATAGCAATACTACAGCCGGCTAAAAAAAATTAATATTCCATCTTCCTCAGCGCCGGTGCTTTAAACCAGGTGGCCACCACCACTAACAATGTCATGCAGCCGCCGAAAACAACGGAAGGAACAAGCCCTAAGATCTGACGTGCAAAGCCACTTTCAAACATGCCCAGTTCATTGCTGCTGTTGATGAACATAGAGTTTACGGCAGATACACGGCCACGCATTTCGTCGGGAGTGGTGAGTTGCAGCACCGTGCCACGCACCATTACGCTGATGCCGTCGAAAATGCCACTGCACAATAACGCAAAGAAGGAGAGGGCATAAATATTAGATAAGCCAAATACAATGATGCTGATGCCAAAACCTGCCACAGCCAGTAACATTCTTTTGCCCTGTTTAACACGCATGGGAAATAAAGTGAGTACAATGATGATGCTGATGGAGCCGATATCCGAGGCGGCGGTAAGCCAGCCAAAACCAATGGGGCCCACTTTTAAAATGGTGGCAGTAAACTCGGGAATCATGGCTACGGCACCGCCAAACAAAACGGCAAACAGATCGAGAGAAATGGCGCCCAGCATGATCTTATTGTTCATTACAAAATGCAGGCCTTCTTTTACACTGTCCCATGCTGCCATATCAGTTTGTTTTACCAGTATGGGCTTTCTTCTTATACGTGAAAGAATGGATGCGGCAATGATGATATACACCAGTATGAGCATGAAAGTATAATTCACGCCAATGCCGGCAATTAAAAATCCTGCACTGGCATGGCCGGTGATGGAACCAATGAGCCAGGTAGAAGAACTGATATTGGCAGCAAACTGTAATTTATTGCGTGGCACCAGCTGCGATACAATGGCATGTGATACAGGCCCCGCAAAAGCCCTGATGATACCGGTTAAAAAGATAATGGCATAAAAGCAATATTCTAACCAGTGTTTGCCAATGCTTTGCTGCGTGGAAGGCAGGGTGCAAATAATAAGCAGCAGTACGCAAAAGGAGTAGGAGATCATGCCTTTAAGCAACAATGTTCTTTTTTCTGATCGGTCGATGACGTGCCCGGCATACAATGCCAGCGAAAATACCGGAATAAATTCTGATAATCCCACCAGGCCAATAGCGAAGGAACTTTGTGTAAGCTGAAATAGTTGATAGGCCACTACGGTGCCCACCATGCGCAGTGCCATGATGTAAATAAAGCGGCAGATGATGTATAAACGGAATTCTTTCTCTTGTAATGGAGAGAGTGCTTCTTTATTGTACGATAAACTCATTGCTGCGAAGTTGCAATATTTTTTTCATTTGAAAACTGCCGCCTGTAAAAAACTATGGCAGTGAGATGTAGTGCTGCCCGTCTTCGTATTCCTTATCCAGCGCATCAATGATGATCTGCATGTGCTGGTCGTTGCCTAAAAAATCGGCATTGGAAGCATCCACAAACAGTGTTTTTATATTGTGCTGTTTGATGTATTGGGTGTAGGTTTCCTGTAAAGAAAATAAGTAGTCGTTGGGAATGCTTTGTTCGTAACCGCGGTTGCGTTTTTTTATATTTTCCTGTAATTTATTCACCGGGGCATGCAGGTAAATTAAAATTTCGGGTTGAATGATCTGCGGGTTGATGATCTCGAACAATTTTTGGTACAAACGAAATTCTTCATCGGCTAAAGTTACTTTGGCAAACAGCAAACATTTGGTAAACAGGTAATCTGAAATGGTGATGGCCTGAAACATGTCTTTTGTTTGCAGCAGTTCTTTTAGTTGTTTATAGCGTTCGGCCATAAAAAACAATTCCAGTGGAAAAGCATACTGTGCGGGGTTTTCGTAAAATTTTGGCAGGAAGGGATTGTCGGCAAATTCTTCCAGCACCAGGCGGGCATTAAAATGTTTGCTCAGCAAATGAGCCAGCGTGGTTTTACCTGCACCGATATTTCCTTCAATTGTAACAAAATTATACTTCATAAATTGATTCCCTGTTCGCTTTGTATTAGCGGCTGCAAAATAAGCGGAAACTGTACACCTGCCATTAAAACTTTTTCACAGTCAAAGTATCCGGACTGTGCTTGTATAACCAGTGTATTGTTTTATGTAACACCGGGTGTTTCAGGTTGGGAGAGAGTTCGTTTAACGGCACCAGTACAAAGTTTCTTTCCTGCAGGCGTGGATGGGGTACCTCCAGCAAATGGCTGTGGATAATTTCTTTATTAAAAAACAGGATGTCGATATCAATGATGCGGGGTGCGTTTTTAGTGGTTCGGATGCGGCCCATCTTTTTTTCGATACCCAAAATGGTTTGCATGCTTTGTGCTGCTGTAAGACTGGTGCTGGCAATGATTACCTGGTTCAAAAAATCAGGTTGTTTGGTATTGCCCCATGCGGCAGTACTGTACAATGAAGACTGGCGTGTTACTGCCCCGATATTTTTTTCAATATGCCGGATAGCTTTTTCCAGTTGCTGCTTACTGTTGCCCATATTGCTGCCTAAAAGTAAATAAAGCCTGTTCATCAGATAGAGAAAAGCCTTTTATCCGGCCAGAAAGATTTTGTTTTGGCGATCTTAACTTTTTTAAAGTCAGGATGCATGGGGTTTATTAAAAAATTATGTTCTTCATGAATTACCGCCGACGGTACTTTAAGCAGCAGGGATTGGTTTTGTTTGATAAACTCATCGCCCATGAATTTTGTATAGGAGGGGTCTTCTTTCCAGTTCTCTTTCAGCCGGGCATGTTTTATTTCGGTGGTATCCACCGCAGGCAACTGTATATAAAGCAGGTCCAGCGCTGTACTGTAATCTTTAAAATTAGTATTTACCAGCATTTCCAATACGGCCAGTGATATATGTTCAGCCGCATATAACATGGGTGTACCCTTGCTGTTCCAGCGGGCACCGTATAGTTTTGCGCCCCCTCCGGAAATGTCGTTCTTATAAGCGGTATTGGTAATACGGTAAACGATCATGCAAAAAGCCCTTGTTGAATTCTTCCCAATTGGGTTAATACCTTTTCAATACCATCGTAAGTGGTAAGCGACTGAATAGACAGGTTGCCTTCCAGCATGTAGGGATTGCGTTTGATCCACTGGTAAAAATTTTCTATTTTACCAAAAGCCAGTTTGGCTTCTTTTAAAACTTTTTCAATGTGCAGCGCCCTTTCTGCATTGATAGAGGCAAATACGCCATTGCTTTTTGCATAGCGTTGCAAAGTGCGTTCGCTTACATGCAGCATGGCAGCCCATTCGGCCTGGGTGAAGGGGGCTTTATCGGCAATTTTTTTAAATTCGGTGTAGGTAAAATCTTTCAGTGCAGGAATTACCTTTACACTGCGGTAAACCGGTGCCAGGGGTTCTTCAACCTTACCGGAAGTATCTTTTTGTTTATAAGGCAACCCCTTCTTTATTGTTTTCTTTTTCATATTACCGACATTTGACACCCAAATGTACGACACTTGTCCGGGAATGCAAATTTTTTAAAATCCTTTTTTACCAATAGCTTTACGCTTCAAAATTTCTAGTGAATGCAAAAGTACAGTCAGGTCAGGGCCATGCTGGCCATTACAAAAGCAAGTTTACGGGCAATTTTCAGAAGCCCCTCAGCCGTGGTTTTTAGTTTTGCATTTCCCTTTATTTTTATACTGGTATTTGGCTTTGTAGGCGATAATGGAGGGGTGCCGGTTTATAAAATAGTAATAGATGCAGGCAGTGATACTGCCAATGCGTTCTACGACTCTGTAAAAGCCAGCAACAGGATACGGATCGTACGTTTTGCAGATAGTGCCGAACTGCGCACCAACCTGGTAAAGGGTAAAATAGCAGGGGTACTTACCATTTCTAAAAGCGGTACCGAAAATCCACCGTATACCTATACCATTAAAAGTACCAATGCCAGCGGTGATAAATGGCCCCAGTTAAGGGCTGTGCTGGCTGCCATTTCAAATAAGATGAGCGAAAAGCTGTATCCCGGGCGCCCCAGTTTTGCAAAAGACAATTTTAATTATGTAACAGATATTGAAACCGTAAGGGAATATAAAACCATCGATTTTATTTTGCCGGGGCAGCTGGGTTTTTCATTGCTCAGCTCCGGAGTATTTGGCGTGGCCTTCATGTTTTTTAATTTGAGAAGCACCCTGGTATTGAAACGCTTTTTTGCCACGCCCATTACCCGAACATATATTGTTTTAGGAGAGGGGCTGGCCAGGGTGATCTTTCAGATGCTCACGGCCATTGTAATTATTGTAGCAGGCCGTTACATGTTTGGTTTTACCCTGGTGAATGGCCTGGCAACATTAATCGATATGCTGATCCTGAGTTTTTTGGGCTTGCTGGTATTCATGGGGTTTGGTTTTATTGTAAGCGGGATTGCCAAAAACGACAGTACCATTCCGCCAGTGGCCAACCTGATTACCCTGCCGCAGTTTTTACTGGGCGGCACTTTCTTTTCTGTAGAAGCATTTCCCAAATGGCTGCAACCTATTTCAAAAGCATTGCCATTAACACACTTAAATACGGCCATGCGGGCAGTAGCCTTTGAAGGTCAAAATTTATGGGATGTAAAAAATGAGATCGGCATTTTATTATTGTGGGGGGTAATTGTATATGCAGTTGCCGTAAAAGCATTTAAATGGGAGTAACAAAATGAAATACATTAAATTTTTTTTATTGAATGTAGTGGTGTTTGGATCACTGATCACAGGGATATCTTTACTATTTCCTTCGGTGCTGCATACTAATAAAGCCATCAATATAGCCAGCAGCGGGGCCAATATTGCGGCCAAAGTAAATGATGTGCATACCTGGAAGGACTGGAACAGTTTTTCCAAATTGGGCAGCGTTCCTGAATTAACCATTACCAATAATGCAGATGCGGTAAGTACAACATGGGATTTTAACCAGGACCGTAACATGAAATGCGAGATCGTGGTATATAAGTCTGCCGGTGATTCCACACCGGTAAATTTTATGGTAACAGAAAAATTAAAATGGTATCCCTGGGAAAAATTCAGGGCGCTGGTATCTGATAAGGCAATTGGTACTGCCATTGAAATATCGCTCGATAAACTGAAGAAGCAACTGGAGCCGGTACATTAATACTACCCCGGGAAGCTGATTTTACCCATGGTTACTGCAGGCATTCCTTCAATACCTTTTTGTAAATAGCTGCCATCGCCGCAAATACATTCATTGGCAAGTACAGCAAATAAAACCGCTTCTTTTGCATCGGGATGAATGTGTAATGCATCAGTGGTTAAAAAAGTCAGGTTGGGTAGTGCCGTTTGTAAATGCTGCATCAGTAATGGATTGTGCATGCCGCCGCCACTGGAAAATATCGTATACTTTTTATGCGGATCAATTGTTTTTAATACTGCAGCTGCAATGGTATCGGCGGTAAATTTATTCAGTGTGGCCATGGTATCTTCTGTGCTGATATGCTGCGACGAAGACCTTTCTTTGGCTTTTTGCAAGTACTCCAGGTTAAACAATTCGGGACCCGTGGTTTTAGGAAAAGGCTGCTGAAAAAAAGCATGATCTTTTAATGCTGCAAGTAATGCTTCATTAACCTGGCCCTGCAATGCAATTGCAGCATTTAAATCAAAGTGCTGTGCGGTAAAATGCTGTTGCGTCAGTGCATCCATCATCGTATTACCCGGGCCGGTATCGGTACTAAAAATTTCGGCGCTGTTCATATTGCCGGGCAGGTAAGTAAAATTGGCAATGCCTCCAATGTTTAATAAAATCCTGTCTTCGCCGGGTTTGCCAAAGATCAAATAATCACCATATACCGCCAGTGGGGCACCTTCTCCACCTGCAGCAATGTGTTTTTGTCTGAAATCGCTGATAGTAATGATGCCGGTGGTAACGGCCAGATGATCACCATCGCCAATTTGCAAAGTGGCATTGCCGAATTTATTTTGCTGGTGCAACATTTTTGGGGCATGATATACGGTTTGTCCGTGACTGGCAATGATATCAATGTCTTCGTTTTTTACATTCCATTTTTTTAAACAGCTGTTGATCATGCTGGCATGTTGCAAAGCGATCCATGGATGCAGGAGGCAGAGTTTTTCAAAATCAATATTTTTTTTACTGAAAATACTTTTCACTTCTTCTTTAAAACTGTTGTTGAAAGGCAGCGTGGCAAATTGAAGCAATGCTATTTTTGTTTGCAGGCCACTGCCCGAAAAGCTGCATAAAGCAATGTCTAATCCATCCAGTGAAGTACCGCTCATCAACCCAATGATCTTTCTTTCAGGCTTCAGGGAAATTTGGTATAACTTTTCGGCATTGGTCATCATATCATAAATATATGTGTTTAGAAAGATGTTTTTGAACGAAATGTTGCAATTGAATACTGCTGCTTTATGCAACATTAATAAAAAATACTTGCATTTTTTTGCCGGATTATGTAATTTTTTATACTTTACAGCGGACAGATTCCACAAAACAACATGCTTAAGAAAGAAAGACAAGCGTTTATCCTTCATAATGTAAATCTCCATAACAGGGTTTTAAGCAGCGATCTGAGCACTGCCATCAGCGTATCGGAAGATACCATCCGACGCGATCTGCAGGAACTGTCGGAGCATGGCAAGTTGATAAAAGTACATGGTGGCGCATTATCAAAATCTTTTCACAGCTCTTTTAATTCTTCTAAAGTATACGCAATAGAAAATAAAAAAAAGATCGCACAAAAAGCAGCCTCACTTATTAAAGACGGCATGTTTGTTCTTACCAGCGGCGGTACCACCATTATAGAACTTGCCAAAGCATTACCTGAAAACTTACACGCTACCTTTATCACAGGCAGTTTGCCTGCCGCACTGGAATACATGCATCATCCCAATATTGAAGTGATCTTAATTGGAGATAAGTTATCCAAAAGTTCGCAGATCACGGTGGGGGGCGAAGCCATTGCCCAGATCAGGCAGTTGAAAGCCGATATCTGTTTTGTAGGCACCAATGCCCTGGAGGTAAACAGTGGATTGATGGACAATGACTGGGAAGTGGTGCAGGTAAAAAAAGCCATGATCGCCTCTTCGGCCAAAGTGGTATCGCTGGCCATTTCAGAAAAATTAAATACCACCCAGCGTATTAAAGTATGCGATGTAAAAGATATTAATGTACTGATCACCGAACTGGATGGTGGTGCTGACATTTTGCAACCGTATCAAAATGCCGGTATCGAAATTTTGTAAATAGTATTAATTATAAACCATAAAAACTGCAACATGAGTAATTACATTTCAAAGGGGCTGGGCAGGCACAAAATGCGCTACCTCTTTATTCTACTACAACTCTTTGCCTTTGCTGCATCAGCACAGGTAAAAATAAGCGGAAAGGTCACCAATAATAAAGGTGAGGCACTTGCCGGCGTTTCTGTTTCAATAAAAAATGACAATGCCGGTACCTCTACCAATGCCGATGGTTCTTACCAGTTTATGACCAACCTTAAAAAGGGTAAATACACCCTGGTGTTTTCCGGGGTGGGGCTTAAAAGTGCAGAGCAATCCATCACCATCGGCAGCGATGCAGAAATTGCTGCCAATGCATCATTGCAAGATGATGTGATGGGTATGGATGAGGTGGTGGTAACGGGTACTTCTACCGGAACCACACGTAAACAATTAGGCAGTTATATCAGCACCATTAAGGCAGACCAGCTTACCAAAGGTGCAACAGGAAATGTACTGGCTGCATTGCAGGGAAAAACGGCGGGTGCCCAGATCACGCAAAACAGCGGGGATCCTTCTGGTGGTATTTCTGTTCGCCTGCGTGGTATCAGTTCAATTTCCAGCAGCAGCGAACCTTTGTATATTGTAGACGGGGTAATCATCAATAACGCCACCACCAGGGTTACTAATACCAGCGGTAACTACGACGGGCAAAATTTTGTTGGTGCTATTGGCCAAAACAGGCTGGCAGATATCAATCCTGCCGATATTGAAAGAGTGGAAGTGCTAAATGGTGCTGCAGCTGCTGCCATCTATGGCTCTAGGGCCAATGCCGGCGTGGTACAGATTTTTACCAAACGTGGCGCTTCCGGTGCACCGGTAGTAAGTTTCTCATCCAGCGTAATGTTCAGCAAACTGAGAAAAAGTGTGGAAGTAAATCAGTCTCCGGTAAAATTCGGGGGCCCAACTGATGGAGCAGGTGCTCAAACACAGGATATTTTAACACCCGCTTTAACCAATACCACCGCAGTTACCCGTTACAATTACAACGATTATATTTTTCAAAGCGCAATAGGAACAGATAATAATGTTTCTATCTCGGGCGGTAACGATAAAACAAAGTATTACGCTTCCGGTTCTTATTTTAAAAACGAAGGCATCATTAAAAACACCGATTACAGAAGATACAGTTTCAGGGTAAATTTAGACCAGGCTATTGGAAACAAAGTAAATTTCAATATCGGACTGAACTATGTAAATAGTTTCAGCAATGAAAAGCCAGATGGCAACTCCTTCTTTTCTCCGATGAATTCTATTAATATCATTGGTAATTTTCACGATCTGTTTACCAGAGATGCTTTGGGTAATATTAAAGCCATTGGTGAAAGGGGCCGTGTAAATCCGGTTTCTGTTATTGAAGACATTAAACAAAAACAAGAAACCAACAGGATCATCGCCGGCATGGGTTTAAAGTTCAGGCCGTTCAAAGGCTTGTCATTTGATTATAAATTAGGCATTGATCAGTATGCACAGCGTGGCGAAACTTTTATTCCGCCATTTGCCTACAATGTAAGTGATGGATTTTATGGGGGTGGTGCAGCTCTTGATCCCACCAGAAATGGTTATGCCAGTGCCGCAACAGATAATTTCTTTCAGATCAATAATGAACTGAACGGAACGTATCAGTTTAACATCAATAAAGACATAGCGTCTACCACACAGGTGGGTTACTCAGTACAATATGAAAAGAACGCTTACCTGTTATCTCAGGGCCGTGGTTTAGCTCCGTTTGTGCAAAGTGTAGGTGGTGCAAGTACAATAATACAGGGGATAGATGACAGGGGAGAATTGTCAGTTTCCGGTTATTATGCGCAACAAAATTTAAAGTATAAAAATTTATTGTTTTTAACTGCTGCAATTCGTGTGGATGGTTCTTCTGTTTTTGGTAAAGACCAGCGCAATCAAAAATATGCTAAAGCAAGTGCAGGCTATATAATCAGTGAACATGATTTCTGGCAAAAAATGTCATGGAGCAAATACTGGAATTTTGCAAAAATCAGGTTAGCGTATGGTGAAAGTGGAAATCTTACAGGTATTGGTGCTTACTCAAGATTTAATTCTTACAGCAGTAATTCATTTATCAGCCGTACGGCTTTAAGCTCAAGCAGCACATTGGCTAATACCAATGTAAAACCGGAAAGACAAAATGAATTAGAGTTTGGTGTTGAATTAGGCTTCCTTGGAAACAGGGTAAATTTTACAGCCAATATCTACAATAAAAAAGTGGATGATTTGTTGATCAACCGCTTTATTGCTCCAACTACCGGCTTTAGCAGCTTGCTGGATAATTTTGGAAGTTTAGAGAATAAAGGTTTTGAGTTGATGCTGACAGCTACTCCGGTTCAAACAAAAGACATCAACTGGACCATTAGCGGAATCTACAACCATAACAGGAACAAAGCCACTAAAATTGGCCAGGCCTTAACATTATTAAGTACCAACTCTGGTGCACCAGTGTCCATTATTGAAGGGCAGCCGATCGGCGTTTTCTATGGTGCTTATTTTGCAACTGATGCCAGTGGTAATTTAGTAAAGAATACAGCAGGATACCCTCAGGGTGAAAGAGGTATTCAAACCGGTGCGTTAACATATACCGTAACAAGAGATGCCGGCGGTTTACCTGTAACTACTAATCCTTTGGTACGTACCATAATCGGAGATCCCAATCCTGATTATACAGCAACATTGACCAACGAAGTGTCGTATAAAAAACTAAGTGTAAGAATTCAGATAGATGCAGTAAAAGGGAATGAAGTATTCAATGCCGACTGGAGAACAAGACAGGGTGTGGGTAATGGTAAGGAAGCAGAAAAAGAACAAACCGGTGTTTATCCACGTGGCTACATCAACAGCTTTTATGGTACCATTGAGCAATGGCGTATTGATGATGGTTCTTTTGTAAAACTGCGTGAAATTTCTTTAAGCTACTCTTTAGGAAAAGTAAAATGGTTCAGGGATATTACAGCTTCTGTATCGGGCAGGAACCTGAAAAGCTGGGATCATTACAAAGGATACGATCCTGAAGTAAATGCAGGCGGACAAAGTAATATTTTACGCGGCATAGATTTTGGCGCAGTGCCTATTCCTAAAACTTTCAGTATAGGACTGTCTGCTAAATTCTAAACCTTTAAAAAAATTATTATGAAAAATATGAAATTTAAAATAGTAACAATTGCAGCCCTGCTGAGTGCTGCAGTTGTGCAAACAAGTTGCAAAAAAGATTATGTAGATCCTACCAAGGCTACAGAAGAGCAGGTGTTTACTTCACCCAAAGGACTGACCGGTGTTGCCGTTGGTTTACAAAGAGTATATACTTTGGGAAGAGCCAGCACCCTTTATAATCTGATTACCATAAACGGATTAACCACCAACGAATTATTTGTAGTAAATGCTGGTAATACAGCAGAGTTACAAATTGGCACAGGTGGCACCACAGTGGATGGTAATAATTCTATGCTTACAACCTATTGGACCACTTGTAATAAAGTGATCTATGATGCCAACCTGGTAATAAGCAATGCAAAAAATCTTACCGATAAAAATTATGCCGCTGGTTTAATTGCCTATGCGAATATCTTTAAGGCATTGTCAATTGCAGATATGGCCCAGTTCTGGGAAAAAGTGCCCTCAGATATTGGTACCAATGTAACTTTCATTGACAGGGTGGAAGGCTTTAAAAAAGCTATTGCAGCATTAGACGAAGGATTGGCAGCGATAGCCGCCAACCCGGTAAGCAGTTCATTTACTTCCAGCATACCTGCCGGTATAGATTTAATCAATACTTCCAACGCTTTAAAAGCCAGGTATTCCTTATATGCAGGATTGTATCCGCAGGCTTTGGCTGCTGCCAACCTGGTAACACTTACAGTTAAATCAACCTTTAATTTTGATGCACTGTCTTTAAACCCGGTGTTTGAAACTGCTACGTCAACCAATAATGTGGTACAGGTAAAAGATTCTACCCTGGGTTTGGTGCCGGCATTAGCACCTTCATTAACTGATGGCAGGGTACCATTTTATACCTCTATCAATCCTACCATAGCACCAAGGTTCAGGATCAATAATTTTTACAATGCTGCAGCCACAGCCATTCCTGTTTACCTGCCGGGTGAGATCACTTTGATAAAAGCAGAATGTTATGCACGTACTACCGACAGTACCACCAGTAAAACACTCTTAAATTCAGTGATCACCAAAACGGCAGCGGCCGATCCATTTGGTGTGGGCGCAAACCAACCGGCCATTAACTCATTTGGTTCTTATGCAGCACTGCTGGATGAAATTTATAAACAACGCTGTATTGAGCTGTTCATGAGCGGTCAAAAATTAGAAGATATGAGAAGATTTGGCCGTGCCAATGCAGAAATGAAAAGGAAGCTGATGCCATATCCTTTACGTGAAAGAGACAACAATCCCAATACCCCTGCAGATCCAGCCTTTTAGTTTCAAGCATGAGTAATATACAATAAGCCGCAGTAATGCGGCTTATTTGTTTAAAAGGAATACCTGCATGCAACGCTCACCCAAATTTTGTTGTCAGCCTTACTGCATGGATTCAAGTACCGAATTACTGGTTAAAAACTGCATCAAAGGCAATGCAAAGGCACAGCAGGAACTGTTTGATTCCTATGCACCCATAATGCTGGGTGTGTGCTACCGCTATACCAAAAGCATGGATGATGCTGAAGACGTGTTGCAGGACGGTTTTGTACAGGTGTTTAAAAATATTAAACAATACCGGGCCGAAGGTGAGCTGGGTGCCTGGATCAGGCGTATCATGGTAAATACATCGCTTAATTTTTTAAAAAGAAATAAACGCTACCGGCAGGAAATGGTATTTGAAGACAGTCCGCTGCATCCAACTGCAGACGAAACCCCGCAAGTGATACTGCAGGCCAAAGAGCTGGCTGCCATCATCCGTCAATTACCCACGGGCTATCAAACCATTTTTAATTTACATGCAGTGGAAGGCTACACACATGTAGAGATTGCCGTTATGCTGGGCATTACAGAAGGAACCAGCCGCAGCCAGTATGCCCGGGCCAGGAACCTGCTGGGTGAATGGTTGGGAAAATACAACCATGAAGAAAAACAAGTGCGTTATGGAAAATAACAATTTTAAAAAGAATGTACAGGACCAATTATCAGGGCTGCGTTTTCAGCCCTCAGGTAAGGTATGGCCAGAAGTTGCAGCAAGGCTGAAAAAAGAAAAGAGAAGAAGAACGCTTATAATAAGCTGGCTGCTGCTGGCAGTATTGCTGCTGGGTGGCGTACTGTTGCCCTACATCCATCATGTGACAGAGCATAAGAATACAGCACAAAAAAACATGTCAGCTGATCCGGCTGCTGCAACAATACTACAAGATGGTGTACAACAACAGGAATCCCATACGCCAGCCCCTGCAGACAATTTACCTCAACGTAGCGACTCAATAGCAGGTACGGCAGAGCAGGCCGCTTTAATGATGACAGCAGCTGCTCAACGGAAAAAACACTTCCCGGGTAAAACAAGTATGCACAGTACACCTGCAACTGCTGCAGAAATTATGGATACTACTGCCTTTATTAAAAATACAACTGACAATATAAATGAAGATTTGCAGGGAAGCACTGTTGTAATGCCTGCTGCAACTGCGCCCGAAACTACTTCGGCGGATATACAAATAACTGCTGATACAATAGTGCCGGCAATAATTACAACAGATGTCCGTGATAAAAAAAATACCGATACCATCAAGCAAATTGTTTCCAAAGCCGTAAAAAAAATGCCGGAGGCAAAGCCCTGGGTGTACAGCATTTCTACCGATTGGGGCCTTAGTAACATTGGTAAAGGGATAGGTATGCAGGGTAACCCTGCCGGCAGGATGATTTATTCTAATCCTTTATCATCGGGTATTGTGCAGGGGGGTACTGCTTTTATACCAACCTCTTTTAAAAAAGGATTTGCTTTTGCTGCAGGATTAACGGCTTCAAAAAAAATAAGTACGCATCTTTCTTTACAAACCGGCCTGCATTATCAGTATCTTACTGCTGTATCATTCACCGGCAGCAACTACGATTCTGCAATGGCACTGCCCGGTATTGCTACAGCCTACCGGCCGGGAAACTCAGAAAAATATATCAACCAGTTTCATTTTATCAGTATTCCCATTGGTTTGCAGGTTCGCATATTCAGCAAAAGCAGGCTGTCGGGCGGTGTGAATGCTGGTGCAAAACTGATGCAGTTAATCAGTACCAATGCCATAAGCTATGATACCGCATTAAAGTTATTCTACCATCAATCCAATGTATTCAATAAAACACAGCTGGCTTTTTATGCAGGCCTGCAGGTTAATTATGCCCTTACAAAAAATACTATTATTAGTGCAGGACCGCAATTGCTGCAGGGGATTAGCCAGGCAGGCAAACGCAATAACTACAGTGGTCAATATGTAAAAATGTGGGCTTTACGGTTAAGCTGGTTGCTGAATAAAAAGAGCAGGTAATTGCCATATTAAATTATCAACTTAGCGCTGCGGGTTTATAAAATGCAGGTTCCTTTTTATACCGGCGAATTTGGTTCTTTTTACCGGTGAGTTTTTAAACAATACCTGGAATGCATCTTCTGTTAATGCCTCCCAGTCGCTGACGGTTAAATCAAGTATTGCCGGAATGGGCTTAAACGAAGGCTCCCGGGTGGGTTTGCTGAACCGGTTCCAGGGACAAACGTCCTGGCAGGCATCGCAGCCAAACAGCCATTGCTCAAATTTCCCTTTCATTGCATCGGGTATCAGCGTCTCTTTTAATTCAATAGTGAAGTAAGAAATGCATTTACTGCCGTCAATTACTTTATTGGGTAGTATAGCATCAGTGGGGCAGGTGTCGATGCACCTGGTGCAGCTGCCGCAATAATCTTTTACCATGGGATCGTCATACTCCAGTTCTATGTCAACTATCAAAGTGGCAATAAAAAAGAAAGAGCCCGATTGTTTATGGATGAGGTTACCATTTTTTCCAATCCACCCCAGGCCACTTTTTTGAGCCCATGTTCTTTCCAGTACCGGGGCACTGTCAACAAATCCCCGTCCGTTTACAGCGCCAATATTTTCTGTGATCAATTGTAAGAAGGTTTTCAGTTTACTCCTGATCACATCATGGTAGTCTTGCCCATAGGCATATTTAGAAATTTGGGGTACATCTTTTTTTTGCTGCACCGAAGGAAAATAATTTAATAGCAGTGTGATCACAGATTTGGCACCCGGCACCAGTTTGGAAGGGTCTACCCGCAGATCGAAGTGATTGGCCATGTATTGCATGCCACCATTGAAGCCTTTGTTCAGCCATTGTTCCAGCCGCCTGGCGTCTTCATCCAGGTACACAGCTTTGGCAATACCGCAATAGGTAAAACCCAGTTGTGCGGCATATTGCTTAACAGCGTTGGTATGGCCGGCGATCTGGCTCATGCGTCATTACTGATATTGTCTTCCAGGTGAAGTTTGTGAAAGAAGCGATGTGCAATTGGGGCAATTAAAATGCCGATGGTACTGATAAAAGCCACGCCGCTGAACAGGGCATAGGCAGAGGCAAATACTTTGGCGGATTTACTTAGTACTATTTTAGCATCTATCACCGGCCCCATGCCACTCAATATCATGGAGGCATTCAGCAAGCTGTCGTACCAGTCAAATTCAGGTACAGTTAGTTTGTAGCCCAGTATGCCCAGGAGTAAACATACCAGCATGATCAACGATCCAAAAAGAGCATTCTTCCAAAGTCTTTTATAGTACACTTCTAAAGGTGCCAGCCGGGGCTTTTTATGTGTTCCCATAACAGTGGTATTTATATAAAAATACAAAAGCCCGTCATCTTATGGCCGGGCTTTTGTAAATATGTTTTTTGTCAGAAACTGATATCGTACCCCAGCGTGGCAATGCCTTCAACATAACCAAAACTGTGCGTAACGCGGTTGCCTTTTAACCGGGTGGTATTGGCCAGTGCATTGATGTATTTTACAAATCCTGTTTTCCCTGTCATCTCAAAAAAGAATTTCTTCAGCATAAAAAAACGCAGGCCTGCTTCTGCACTGATATTGTAACCGGCTATATGAAAATCGTTGTTGAATTTATCGCCGCGCCAGGTAAAATCGGTACGTGGAATATTAATGCCTGCGCCCAGTTTCCATACGGCGGTTAGTAAAGGCCTAGATCTGGAGGCGGTATACAGCAGGTTGTGCTGCTGCATATAATTTACATGCAGCCAGTTGGCACCATCGGTGTGCTCAAAATGCAAAAAACGGTTGCGGTCTAAAATACTGTCGCCATCCACTGCAATGCCATCAATGGTACCTGTTACACGTACTTTTTGTCCATCCGTTACCACGTACTTGGCATGGTCAAAATTCAGCTCCAGCGCTTTGGAGTGCGATTGGTTTAAATAAAAACCAAAGCGGTAATTGTACTGGGGAATAGAGATGTCGCCGGGTTCTTTATAAATGGCATCAAAATCTCCCTTGTCATGCGCAATGGCATGGTGCAGGGTAAAGTTATTGCCATTCGACATTCTGAAATGAATATTACTTTTGGTATAGCCTTCGGCATTATAGCCCCATTGAATGTACATGCCGGTGAATAATTTTTTTTTCTCTTTGGTTTGCGCCAGGCCTGTACTGATGCAACCCAGTGCCAGCAGCACCATAACAAATCTTTTCATGTGGAGTGTTTTCAAAAACAGGGTAAAGCGGTTAACAGTTGCTGCTAAACGAAAATCCCGTATAAATTTTGCCGCAAATTTAAGGCAAATCGGGGTAACATGTACTACTGTGCAGTGAAAGCTTCGTCAACCAGTTTTTTCAGTTCTATATAGCGCTGCTGCCTGCCTTTATTGTTGATAGAAAGGGTCATTAAAAAGCCGGCATATTGCTTTGTATTGTTTACCCAGGGAAAGCTGCCAAATAAGCCAGGGCTGGTAACAGCGTCTGCACGTATCCCTGCCGGCGCTTCCTGCATCATCCATTCTCCAAAACCATATCCCCAGTTGCCGGCTTCAGCCGGCGATGATATAATGAGGGCATCTTTACCAACCCGGTTTTGCTGCATGGCCACTACCGCAGTTTTGCTCAGCACCTGTTTGCCATTAAATACACCATCCTGTAAAATCATTTGTAAAAAATTTCCGTAGTCTGCTGCCGTACTCCAGGCGCCACCAGCCGGCAATGCCACAGGGCCATTTCCAAAATCACTGTTGGTCATGTTGCAGGGTTGTGCAATGCGTTCTGCAAACAGGGTTTCAAAGGTTTTGCCGCTGATCTTTTCCATGATGGCGCCGGCAATTTGTAAACCCGTATTACTGTAATGAAAGGTGTTACCCGGCTCGCCTTCCATGGGCTGTGTTGCAATTGCGGCAATCACCTCTTCCATACTTTTCATCTCTTTCATAGATGCCAGTTCTTCTTTTAAACTGCCCGATGCAATACCGGTTAAATGACTGAGGCATTGCCAAATTTTAATATTGCCTTTTCCATTTGCGCTCATAATGGGCAAAAATTTACCCACGCTGTCATCCACACTCAATTTACCCTCATCCACAAAACTCATTAACAGGGCAGCACTTAACCATTTGCTGCAACTGGCAATTCTTTCACGGCTGTGCAGGGTAAAGTCCTGCATCATTTCCCCCGCATCCCTGCCCTGTTTTTTTGCAATGAAACGGGTGGCTATTTTTTGTTTGCCTGTCAGTTCATTCAAAGCTTTGCTGTATACCTGTTTACCCTCCTTATAAATCACCAGCACTGCTCTTCCACCCATGGCTTTTACATTGGCCCCCAGCCACTCATCTACCCTGCTAAAATCATATTGCGAAAAGCCGCACTGTAACAATAGCAGAAAAGCAGCCAGCAGGCTGAATTTGCGGCAGAAAACACTGTTTTTGTATGACATATTAGCCGGGATTTTTTATTGGATTATAATTTGACTGCTAAGTTTAAAATTACGAATATGAGCTTACAAAACTTAACCATAAAATCGCAGGAAATTATACAGCATGCCCAGCAACTGGCATTCAATAATAATAATGTAAACATAGAAACAGAACATTTGCTGAAAGCGCTGCTGCAGGATGAAAATTCGCCCATTGAATTTTTATTAAAGAAAAATAATGTGAACCCGTCGTTTGTAGAAACCAAGCTGGATGAAAGTATTGCAAAACTGGCGAAAGTAGCTGGTGGCGAACCTGCACAGAATGTTAGCCGCGACATGAATACTGTTTTGCTGCGCTCATCCAATGTATTAAAGCAATTCAATGATGAGTTTGTTGCACCCGAACATTTGCTGTTGGCATTGCTGCAGGGGAATGATAATACGGCTAAAATATTAAAAGATGCCGGCCTTACCGATAAAGGTTTGGTGGCGGCTACCAAAGAATTGAAAAAAGGGTCTACCGTATCTTCTCAAACATCCGAAACACAATTCAATGCTTTAAATAAGTATGCCAAAAATTTAAATGAAATGGCAAGGGCCGGTAAGCTGGACCCTGTTATTGGCCGTGATGAAGAGATCCGCAGAACCTTACATATTTTATCCAGGCGAAGTAAAAATAATCCCATTTTAGTGGGCGAGCCGGGGGTGGGTAAAACCGCTATTGCTGAAGGGTTGGCCATGCGGATTGTGAATGGGGATGTGCCCGAAAACCTGAAGTCAAAAATCATTTATGCACTGGATATGGGGCAACTGATTGCCGGCGCAAAATACAAAGGTGAGTTTGAAGAAAGATTGAAGAGCGTGGTAAAGGAAGTGAGTACCAGTGATGGAGAGATCATTTTGTTCATTGATGAAATACATACCCTGGTAGGTGCAGGCGGTGGGGATGGCGCCATGGATGCAGCCAATATTTTAAAGCCTGCCCTGGCAAGAGGCGAATTAAGAGCCATAGGAGCCACCACATTGAGCGAGTACCAGAAATTTTTTGAAAAAGACAAGGCACTGGAACGCCGTTTTCAAAAAGTACTGATAGATGAACCAAGTGTGGAAGATGCCGTATCCATTCTTCGTGGATTAAAAGACAGGTATGAAACCTATCATCATGTAAGGATCAAAGATGAAGCCATTATTGCTGCGGTGGAATTATCGCACCGCTACATAACCGATCGTTTTTTACCAGACAAGGCCATCGACCTGATTGATGAAAGTGCAGCCAAACTTCGCCTGGAAATGAACAGCATGCCCGAAGAACTGGATAAGTTGGAACGGCAGATACGCCAGCTGGAAATTGAAAGGGAGGCCATTAAAAGAGAGGATGACGAAGTAAAACTGAAAGAACTGAATACTGAAATTGCCAATCTTGCGGTAGAAAGAGATACTTACAAGGCCAAATGGCAGCAGGAAAAAGAAATTGTGGAAAAAGTACAGAATGCCAAAGCTGCAATTGAGCAACTGAAGCAATCTGCTGAAAAAGCCGAAAGGGAAGGTGATTATGGCAGAGTGGCCGAGATCCGCTACGGAAAAGTAAAGGAGCAGGAAGAGATCATTGCAGATTTTACCCAACAGCTGGACGCACAAACTGAAAAAAGGTTGCTAAAAGAAGAAGTGGATGCAGAAGATATTGCCGAAAATGTGGCCAAGGCCACCGGAATTCCTGTGGCTAAAATGTTACAGGGCGACCGGGAAAAATTGTTACTTTTAGAAGAAGAATTACATAAAAGGGTGGTAGGGCAGGAAGAAGCCATTGAAGCGGTTTCCGATGCCATCCGCCGCAGCCGGGCTGGTTTACAAGACCCTAAAAAGCCCATTGGCTCTTTTATCTTCCTGGGAACCACAGGAGTAGGTAAAACCGAGCTGGCTAAGGCCCTGGCCAGTTACCTGTTTGACGATGACAGCATGATGACCCGGATTGACATGAGTGAATACCAGGAGAAACACTCGGTGAGCAGACTGGTGGGAGCACCTCCGGGCTATGTGGGCTACGATGAAGGAGGGCAATTGACCGAGGCGGTAAGAAGAAAACCCTATAGTGTAATACTTTTAGACGAAATAGAAAAAGCTCATCCTGACGTTTTTAACGTATTATTGCAGGTATTAGATGATGGAAGGCTGACGGACAATAAGGGTCGTATGGTGAATTTTAAAAATACGATCATCATTATGACCAGTAATATGGGCAGTCATATCATCCAGGAAAACTTTGAGAATGTAACGGAAAAGAATAAGGAAGAGGTAGTGGAAAAGACGAAAGAAGAGGTGATGACACTGTTAAAACAAACCATCCGCCCTGAATTTCTGAACCGTATAGACGAAGTGATCATGTTCCAGCCACTGATGAAGAAGGAAATAAAAGGTATCATCAGGATTCAGTTAGATAACCTTATACAAATGGTGGCGCAAAGTGGCATCAACCTGCAGTTCAGCGATTATGCACTGGATTACCTGGCAGAGAATGGTTACGATCCCCAGTTTGGTGCAAGGCCTTTAAAAAGGCTCATTCAAAAGGAAATTGTAAACCAGCTCAGTAAAAAAATACTGATGGCAGATATTGATAAAACAAAACCCGTGCTGGTAGATGTGTTTGACGGGGTAGTGGTATTCAGAAACGATGTACCCGAACCGGAGAAAGCAGGAGCAAAAAGAAAATAATGCGGTAGCATTGGATTAATAATCAAAATGTTGTTTTTACAACATTAAAAAAAGGACAATTTTATGGCAATGAAAGCAAAAGAAGTTGTAGAGATCATCCCAAGCAAAGACATCTTTGTGGGAAATCCCGATGCAACTGTAACATTAACGGAGTTTGGCGAATACGAAAGTGAAGATTGTGCAAAGGCGAACGAAGTGGTGAAACAATTATTAGAAGAATATGACGGCAGGATAAAATTCAATTTCCGTCATTTTCCACAAACTAAAATTCACCAGCGTTCAATGAAAGCTGCTGAAGCATCCCTGGCAGCAGCACAATCAGGTAAATTTTGGGAGATGCACAATATACTGTTTCATAACCGCCGCCAGTTGGGCACTACCAGTTTGAAATTGTATTCTAAAGAGGCGGGTGTAAACAACAAGCATTTTTTAGAGCAGCTGCTGGATTCCACTTTTGGATGGCAGGTGCGAAATGATTTTGAAGATGGAATTGAAAAAGGGGTTAAAGAAGTACCATCCTTTTTCATCAACGGCGAAAAAGTGGCAGGTAAAAATTCTTTCGAAAATTTAAGTAAAGAAATTGAAGCCGCACTTAAAAAGGTAAAGAAAAAAGCACCTGTAAAACAAAGAGCTTAAATCATAAAAAACCTCCGCCATAATAAGCGGAGGTTTTTTTATATCAGTGCATTCTTTTGTAATAGGCTTTGGATAATTGTGCCAGGCTGTTTCTTCTGCTGGTCATCTTTTTAAAGATATCCCCGTTATTGTTTTGTACAGCATCGGGCAGTTTCAAAAGGGCCGCATGCAGCACACTGTCTGGTAAACGGGTGATCACTTCATTGGTGATATTCATCCAGTCCTGGTAATTGAAATGATTCAGTATCTTTTTATCTAAAGTATAGCCCCTTTTCATAAAACCATTGATGTTTTTTACAGATGCATTAAAACCTTCCAGGTAACGCATAAAGCCTAATCGTAAAATTGTTTTTGGAATAAGCCCACCCACAGCAAAAAATACCTGGTCCCTGTCGTTGGGGATAGGAGTAAAAACCAACCGGTCATTTTGTGCAACTGTATACCACCTGTACTGGTCTGCATGCCGGTCCCAGTCGCCAATAATGATATCCATTAACCGGCATTTTAAATAGGTGGCACTGTCTACTTTTGTATCGGGTAATGAATCTTTAAGTTTCAGTAACTTTTCTGTGCTGATGGTTTTGCCTTTGGGATTTCGCTCTTCTAAAAAGCAAACACGGTGTGCAAATGTATTGCGGTATTTGCCTAAAGCACTGTCGTTATTTATAATCACCAGCTCAGGATTATTATGGTCTATCTGCAAAGCAGCTGCTAGTACAGGCACTACCAGTGCTCCATACGGAAATGAACCTGATACCTGGTCCTGTACGATCTTTTTTACAAAAGTTTTTCTCCAGAAAGGCCTTACCCAGTTGGCCGTATTTTTTTGTACAGAACGAAGTACCCATTCATTACCGGCTTCATCAGTAAGATGTAAAGATATTGTCTGCAGGCCCCCTCCAATTTTTACAGGTGTGTATTGATGCCCATTATAATAGCATGAGAATTGCTGCACCGCAACCGGTGTTGCCCAGGTTTGCCGGTAATTATTACCAAACAGGAATTTAAAAAAGTGACTGTGTTGAATAAAGCTGCTGTCGGCAGCGGCAAGGGTGGTGCCAGTTTGTGCATTGCTGTGTATGCAAATGAATAAAAACAGCGGTACATACAACATTGTCCATCGTCTTTTCATGTGCAGGCAATTAAGAAAATAAAATGGATGTTATTCTACTGTAACATTATAAACGGTGAATTCCTTTCCATTAACATACACGCTTACCGGAAAATTATCTTCTTCGGGAAATGTATGGCTGAATGAAAGTGTACCGCCGTTGAATGTATAATTTACATTTTTTGTAATAATTTTTTTTCCTTCGCCAACAGCGACAGCTACTTTTTCAATTACAGCATTGCTGTTGATCTGGAAACTAAAATTGAAAGGCTTACCTGCTTTTGCTTTTACAATGCCATTGTTGGGTGCCATTCTTTTTAGCCCCAGTTCATATGCCATGGATTTTACCAGGGGCAGGTCAAAAAAATCGTCTTTATTTTTTGGTTTGGGGCCTAAGTGCCAGGCGGTGTTATCGGGATAATGCTGCCAGTTGAAAATGGTAAGGTTGGCAAAAAAATAATCGGGGTTGAATGCCCTGGTAAAACTTTTAAACTCAGGATCGGTATAACCACTTCCCCAGCAGGGATCCACCACATACCAGGCTTCGGGGCTTTGGCCAAGTTGTATCACGTCCCATGTGTGGTTTAACTCAGGTTTTTTGGCATTGATGTCATCAATATTATTTTTTACATAGCCGTCTACCGTAAGGCAGCGGATGCCTGCACTGCTGCACATATCCTGAAACAGGTTGGCATAACCTGATGCAGTGGCCCTGCGGCTCAGTAATACATCTAGCGATGTGTTTTTGTCAGAATTGCCATTTCGGGCCGACTTAAAATCAAAGCTGATATTGTAAGCGATCCAGTCAAAAATTGCCCGGGCCTGGTCAGTTTTATCTGTATAGTTTTTGGTAAGGAGCCTGCTGATAGTGCCCATATTCATACTGTCAAGAGCGCCCAGCTTTTTTACAGCTTCATCAATATGCTTAAAATCTTTTCCTTCTTTTTGTGCCAGTGCCGCAGTGCTTATGCAAAGCATTACCAGCGGAAACAGCGTTTTTACAAAATTATTCATGTATTAAAATTAAGTATCCAAAAGTTAATAATAACTGAAAGTGGTTTATTTAAAATCAAACAGGGTGGCTGTAAATACGCCCCGCTCCCTTGATTTAAAAATTGCTTTCCAGTTACCATTATAACGTATTAAAACAGGCACTAAGTATTCGCCAAACTTAGATAATTCCACTTCCATCTGCACTTTAAAATCATATACGCCTGCATCGTAACTCAGGCTGTAGTTTCGTGCCTTTACTTCAAAGGTCTGGTCATCAAACCAGGTGGTCATTTCATCAATTACCACATCACTTTTATTGTCGGGTTTTACAGTTTGTTTAAAGATAAAGCAATTGGTATTATTATGAATATCCATGTCTATGCTCATGTCGTATTTGTCAGCCATCTCATCATCAAAAATGGGTGTTTTGCTGCTGATAAAAGGAATGCCACTGATTTTTTTACCGGGGTTGAAGAATAATTTTTTCAACTGTTCCTTATGTTTTTCCATTCCGCTTTTGCCTTCGGTACTGAACTCTCTGCCCGTTACAATATTGTCTTCTCCGCAAACAGAATCTTTGGTAAAAAATAGCGAGGCATACATTTGCGCCGTATAATAATTGTATTGATGATCGGCAGTGTAAAAATTGCCGGTTACCTGTTCTTCCAGCACCTCCATTTTGCGGCAGTTGCTGTTGGTGCGGATTTGTTTAGTGCGGCTGAATAAACTGGCTTTGGCCTCTCCGTCGCTGTTGTTCATACGGATGTCGTTGATGGCACTGAACTGCAACAGGTGCAGGTTGCGAAAGGCTTTGTAAAAACTGGTGTCGTTCTTTATTCTTTCAATAAAAGCAGGGATGTTCAGTTTGTTGTTTACCACCAGTTCAGAAAGGGTAATGGTTTTGGCACCCACCATTACAGTTGTATCTGTTTTTGTCTGAGAAAAAATATTATTAGCAAAAAACAGAAAAATAAAAAACAGCCATTGCATTTTCATATTGCAAAGTAAACAATAAAGGCTGTCATTGATTGACAGCCTTTATTGTTTTTTATCAGAGATTTCCTTGCTATTTATAATTCTAATCAGTGCTGCCTTTTGAAACAGATTTAACTACAGGTTTTGGCGCTTCTTTTTTCACCATTGGTGCTACACTGCCATCATTGTCTATTGTTTTAGCAGGGGCCTGAACCAATGGACTTTTCTGGGGTGCCACACTGCCATCATTATCTGTAACTGTTTTGGCAGGTGTTTTAGATGCTATCGTAATTTGTTCAATGCTTTCGCCTTTGCCATTTACAGGGTTAATGGATTTAGCAGGGGCAGGCTTGACATTATTCAGTGATGAAGCGTTATTTAACCGGGTATCATAACTTATCCCTTTTTCGTTGGGCTGGTTGTAAGCTGCAGGGTCAACATATTTTCCTTTTTGCTGTGCCGATTTTTCAGTTTCAGCTACAAATGGATTTTTTTTCATGTGAGCATCATTGCGAACCCCTTTAACTTCCCAGCTTACTTTTACATTAGGTTGATTGGTGGCAATTTCAAATTCATTATTGCCCACTTCCCTGCTTATAATTGCCTGTGCAAATGTGCCAATTACTGTTAGCTGATAACGAAAGTCTTTATTAATACTTTCAAAATAATCGGGAAGCTTAACTGTCGCTTTACCGTTGGCGTCAGTAGTAATATTGCCACTGTAAAAGTTAATCACTTCATTACTTTCAGCTGCTGCATGCATCAGTATTTTATTTTCCGGATCAAGAGGATGATCCATGGTAAATGCTTTAACACCTACAGCAGTAAAATCGCCATTCACCCATACTTTACCTGTTGTATTATCAATACGCATTCTTTCTCCTCCGCCACCTAATTCAAAAAATTGAAGATCATCCGTAGAAGGATTATTTCTGATATTCCATTGATTTACACCTGCCCTTTGAAAGCGCAATGCAGCATCACCATTTGCACCATCAATATCCACAGCAGAAAAACTGCTGCTTGATTTAATATGAGCACCTAATCCGCCTCCATGAAGTACGTCGAGTTTGTAAACAGGATTGTTTGTTTCTCCAATACCCACATTACCTGTACCCCGCTGTATCACCATACGGCTTCCGCCACCACCCAGTTCAAACCATTCCATATAATCGTCAGCTGGACGATTGCGTGTATTCCACATTCCTGTACCGGCTTTTTGAAAACGCAGAGCGGCATCACCACTTGCGCCATCAATGTCCACCACAGAAAAACTGCTGCTTGATTTAATATGAGCCCCTGTTCCACCGCCATGAAGTACATCGAGTTTGTAAACAGGATTGGTAGTTTCACCAATACCCACATTACCTGTACCCCGCTGTATCACCATACGGCTTCCGCCACCACCCAGTTCAAACCATTCCATATAATCGTCAGCTGGACGATTGCGTGTATTCCACATTCCTGTACCGGCTTTTTGAAAACGCAGAGCGGCATCACCACTTGCGCCATCAATGTCCACCACAGAAAAACTGCTGCTTGATTTAATATGAGCCCCAGTTCCACCGCCATGAAGTACATCGAGTTTGTAAACAGGATTGTTTGTTTCTCCAATGCCCACATTACCTGTACCCCGCTGTATCACCATACGGCTTCCGCCACCACCCAGTTCAAACCATTCCATATAATCGTCAGCTGGACGATTGCGTGTATTCCACATTCCTGTACCAGCTTTTTGAAAACGCAGAGCGGCATCACCACTTGCGCCATCAATGTCCACCACAGAAAAACTGCTGCTTGATTTAATATGAGCCCCTGTTCCACCGCCATGAAGTACATCGAGTTTGTAAACAGGATTGGTAGTTTCACCAATACCCACATTACCTGTACCACGCTGTATCACCATACGGCTTCCGCCACCACCTGATTCAAACCATTCTAAATAATCATCAGCAGGCCTGTTGCGTGTATTCCACATGCCAACTCCGGCTTTTTGAAAACGTAAAGCTGCGTCTCCGCTTGCAGCATCAATGTCCATTACAGAAAAACTGCTTGTAGATTTGGAAAGTATACCAGTTGCACCACCATGCTCAACATGAAACTTATACGTTGGCGATGATGTGCCCACGCCAACATTGCTTCCATCATCAAATAATTGTGAATTGCCAATTTGAGAACCGCTTGGAGTCCATTTGCTGATGAAATTTACTGTGCCGCTTCCTGATACGGTACCTGCCGCCGCACTTATTGGCTGCCATGTGGCATTGCCTGCTGCATCAGTGGTTAGCACCCTGCCTGCAGCTTCGCTGATTCCTGAAAATTTCAACGCACCGGTAGTGGATAATGCGAGTCCGGATGTAGATGTAAATCTTCCCCCTGTTCCTGAAGTTGCACTTCCATTAATCCCAATTCCTGATGTACTGCTTGCATTTACTCCTATACCTGAGGGAGCTGTGCCATATACCCCCCAACCGCTGCCGTTTTGGCTACCCCAGACTCCAATTCCTAAACCAGATGCACCATTATTAATGCCCCTTATTGCAGCAGAAAAACCTCCTGGCGCAGTTGATGAAATTGTTCCCTGTATTGCAGTTGCATTGGCATCAGTACTTGCACTGCTGCCTTGTATGGCGCCTGATGTACCTGTTCCACTACTATTGGTAATTCCAATAAGAGCTGCAGTAGCCTGAGCAGAAGTTTTTGTCAACGGTATATTTATTAATGGGTTGGGGTATGTACCCGTAAGATCACCACCAGCAGCACCACTTGGAGGAAGGGTAACACCTGAAGCTATCATACTTTGGGTAATGGCGGCATTGGCCACTACGGGATTTGGGTAAGTGCCCGATAATGAACCACCGGCAGGCCCGGCAGGAAGTGCGGATGCTGCCATCAAGGAATAGGGAACTGCATTAAAAGGATTTTTACCCAGGTTGGTCATTGCACCGCCATCTACTGCAACCTCTACCTGCAGCCATTGATTGGCGGCTGACCATGGAATGGCAGCAAAGGTTCCTGAAACCGGTACTCCTTTACCTATGACAAGGTTAAACAGTCCGTATGCATTGGTAGATGCATTTTGTGTTTCCTGGTATTGTATTACAGATGTGTTTCCCTGTGTAATGGTAAAACGAACCTGTATGGTTTTGTTACTTAATACTGTTCCGTTAAGGTTACGTGCCACCGCCTGGTAGTTGATACCAGTAAGGCCCTGCGAAAAGCCGGCACACCATAAACAAATGGCAATAAAAAGTAATGGTGATTTTTTTTTCATCTTTTTAGGTTATGTGTTTAATTGATGGAATTTGATTAATTGATCACTATATATTTGGCTGTGTAAACTTCAAAGCCAACAGTTACTTTTACGGTATAGGTACCGCCCGCCATGATTTGCGGGTTCAGGCTGTGCCATGTTTGTCCGGCATAACTTTGCAGGGTTTGGTTCAGGTACAGTTTGCCATTTACATCATAAATAGAAATATTGAGTGATGGCTTGTCGGCTTTTAGATAAAACCTCAGCAGGCTGTTTGGCTTGCCCGGATTGGGATAAATGACCAGGTTACGGATGTAGGGCAAAAACGGCGTAATAAAATACCCATCGGGTTGATTAAAACCCTGGGTGAAGGTTAGTGTGCTGCCGGGGTAGGTTTCAATAACGGGCTCTCCAATGGTGGCAGCCCAGATGGTTGAACCTATAAGTGTGTCTTTACCTGCAGATGCAACTACCTGCCTTACGGCTACCACCTGTGCATACGTGGTATTGAAAAAAGTAAAAAAGGTAAGGAAGAGTACCGTTTTTCTCATAAACGTGATTTTTTAAATGATAAGGTTAATGCAATAAAGATATAATTGTAGGTATGATACTACAATACCCTAAATAGGGGATATTTAAAAAACACTTTTAATGAGATGTTGCAGGCGCGGAAAAGGGATAATTAGCCGTAGTATGATAAATAAAACCTATTTAGGAAAAACCATGCGGTAGTCTACTTTTATCTTTCCTTTTGAAATATCGGTGAGCTTACCCTGCAGCAGTTTGCGCCTTAGTGGCTTTATATGATCGATGAATAATTTGCCATCAATATGGTCGTATTCATGCAAAATGATCCTGGCAGTAAGTCCGTTGAATTTTTTTTCGTGATGGTTAAAATGCTCATCCTCGTATTCCAGTATAACTTCTTCTTCGCGGTATACATCCTCCCTAATTTTAGGGATGCTGAGGCAGCCTTCGTTATAACTCCACTCTTTACCGTTTAACTCTTTAATACGGGCATTAATGAAAACCCCTTTACAGCCGGGCGCATCAGGGTAGTCCATATCATCATCCTCGTCTTTGTTGGCAAATATCTGTTCGCTGTCAATTACAAATAAACGAATGTCTTTATTGATCTGTGGTGCCGCCAGCCCCACGCCATTGCTGTTGTACATGGTTTCCCACATATCTGCAATCAGTTTGTCCAGTGCAGGATAATCTACTGTAATATCACTGCAAACTTTTCTTAAAACAGGGGATCCGTATGCTACTATCGGTAAAATCATGTTGATGGCTAAATTAGTAGAGATTTATTTATAAAGTACAAAATTAAACCAAATCGGTAACCTAACCATTACCTGCATAAAGATTATTGCATAGACAGCAGATACTCCTGCAGCATAATAGTGGCAGCAATAATATCTACATTGCCTTTAACACGCCGGTCTTTTTTCTTCATGCCCATTTCCAGCATGGCATCTTTTGCCATTTTGGAAGTATAGCGTTCGTCAACAGTTTTCAATGGGGTGGAAGGAAATTCTTTTTCCAGTTTTTTGATGGCGGCTTTTACCAATGGCGTTCCGTGTGTATCGGTTTCATCCCAGTTCAATGGCATGCCAATGATGATCAGTTCAACTGTTTCGGCAGCCAGGTACTTTTTTAAGTAAGGGATCAGTTCTTTCGAATCGATGGTTTCCAGTCCGGTTGCAATGATCTGTAATGGATCTGTTACCGCAAGGCCGGTCCTTTTTCCGCCGTAATCTATTGCCAGTATGCGTGCCATGGGTGGTTAATTGTGTGATTGGTTAATTGGTTGATCCGTTATTTTGTAAATGCCATTTAAATATAATACTGTGCTATGAACCATGCACTATGAGCCAATAAATAGATCCAGCAACACAAATACCGCAAATACCACCGAGGCAATGCCATTGGTAGTAAAGAAGGCCCTGTTCACTTTACTCAGATCGTTGGGTTTTACAAGCCGGTGCTGGTATATTAATAAGCCCATAAAAACTGCTACACCTGTCCAGTAAAAAAAACTAAAATGGCCATATAAGCCCGCTGCTGTTACGCAGGCGGCAGAAAGCATATGCAGCAATGTTGAAATGCGCAGTGCTTTTAATTTACCCACCGCAGATGGAATAGAATGTAATTTGTTTTGCTTATCAAATTCTTCATCCTGTAAAGCATAAATAATATCAAAACCACTTACCCAGAATAAAACGGTAAATGAAAAAAGCAAGGGTAATAGATTGAATTGACCGGTAACTGCAATATATGCACCAATAGGAGCCAGGGCCAATCCTACACCCAGTACCAAATGACATAATGCAGTAAAACGTTTGGTATAACTGTAAAATAAAATTACGAACAATGCAACAGGAGACAGGTAAAAACAAAGCAGGTTGATAAAGAATGTTGCTGTAATAAATAATGCACAATTGATAATGGTAAATGCCAAAGCATTTTTGGGTTGAATGATGCCTGCCGGAATTTCCCTTACTGCTGTACGCGGATTCATGGCATCATAGTTGGCATCCAGCCAGCGGTTGAATGCCATGGCGGCAGAACGGGCAAAGATCATGCAAAGAATAACAAGGGAAAATTTCAGCAGGTGATGCTTCCATCCCAAAAAATTGGTAATGTCATTGCCCCAGCCAATCCGGCTGTTAAGATTTGCATAAAAAGGTGGCCTGGTAATTCCCAGAAAAAATCCTATCAGTGCAAAGGGCATTGCAAAAATGGTATGCGAAAAAGTTACAAGAGAGAGATAATTTTTAACACGATTCATGCTGGCAAAGATAAGCCCGTTGGGGTAATGAAAATTTAAGGGGTGGTATGGATGCGGTTCCTGATCACTTCCCAAAGTACCACACCTGCGGCAGTGGCAATATTTAAAGAATGCTTCATGCCCAGCTGCGGAATTTCAATGCAGCCATCGCATTGTTCAATGGTAGATTGCTCCACACCGGAAACTTCGTTGCCAAAAATAAAAGCGGCTTTCTCTGAATTGTTCAACACGATCTTTTCTAATGAGATGCTGTTTAATGCCTGTTCTACTGCAAATATTTTATACCCGTTTTGCCTTAATGAAATAATGGCTTCGGTGGCATCAGTAAAATGCTTCCAGTCCACGGTTTCTTCTGCACCCAATGCAGTTTTCTTAATTTCTTTATGAGGGGGAACGCAGGTGTAGCCGGTAATATATATGGCTTCCAGTAAAAATGCATCGGCTGTGCGGAATACACTGCCCACGTTGTAGGCGCTGCGGATATTTTCCAGTACGGCAATCACCGGCGTTTTTTCTGACCGTTTAAATTCCTCCACCGATTTGCGGTTGAGCTCGTCCATTGATAGTTTAATATTTTCAGCCACAGATTATACAGATTTACACAGATAAAAAATACTCTACATTAAAAGCGTTCAGCAAAGGTATAACGTACAAGTGAGTGACACAACGATGCTGCCATGGAAAACAAAAGCACTATAAAAAAACAGATTAGTTTGAAAAACTAATCTGTTAAATATTTGTATTCTTGACAGCGTCTATATCATTTCACTCTGCAGCAACGGATTCTTTATGGCATCTCTTTTTTCTGCAAATGCTTTTGCAGCTTTTACAAAATGCACAAATATGGGTTGCGGGTTTTCCACCGTACTTTTTAATTCGGGGTGGTATTGCACGCCAATGAAGAAGGGGTGGTTGGGCAATTCCACAATTTCCACCAAACCGGTGGAAGGATTTTTGCCACTTGGTATTAAACCTGCTTTTTCAAAATCGGTAATGTATTTATTGTTGAATTCCCAGCGGTGCCGGTGGCGTTCACTGATCTCAGTGGCACCATATATTTCATGTGCCAAAGTACCTTCTTTAATGGTGCAGGGGTAGGCGCCCAAACGCATGGTGCCGCCTTTTGCAGTAATGTCTTTTTGTTCATCCATCAAATCAATTACCGGGTGCGTGGTGTCTTTTACCATTTCGGTACTGTTGGCATCGGCCCAGCCCAGAATATTTCTTGCATATTCAATTACGGCCATTTGCATGCCCAGGCAAATACCAAAAAAAGGCAGGTTGTTTTCCCTTGCATATTTTACGGCAATAATCTTTCCTTCCACACCACGGTTACCAAAGCCGGGTGCTACCAGCAAGCCATCCAGTTTGCTCAGCTTTTCGGCTACATTATCATCGGTAATGGTTTCGCTGTGCACATCCACCACTTTTACTTTACATTCATTCATGGCACCTGCATGTACAAAAGATTCGAGGATGGATTTGTAAGCATCCTGCAATTCAATATACTTGCCAATTAAACCAATGGTAACTTTTGTTTTGGGGTATTTCAACTTATCTAAAAACTCACGCCACTTGGTTAATTCCGGTGCCGCATACCCGTTGATCTGTAGTTTTTTCAATACAATGGTGTCCAGCCCTTCCTGCAGCATCATCAGCGGTACTTCGTAAATACTGCTGGCGTCCATGGCTTCAATAACGGCGTTGGGCTTTACATTACAGAACAGGGCGATTTTCTTTTTAAGATCATTGTTCAGCGGCTGCTCGGTACGGCAAACGATCACATCGGGGTGAACACCTTCCTGGCTCAATAACCGTACACTATGCTGTGTTGGTTTTGTTTTTAATTCTTTTGCTGCACTTAAATAAGGAATTAAAGTAAGGTGCACCACCATGCAGTCTTCTTCGGGCATTTCCCATTGCAGCTGACGCACAGCTTCCACAAAAGGTAAACTTTCAATATCACCCACGGTGCCTCCTAATTCGGTAATGATAATATCGTAGCGGCCATCTTTGCCCAGCAGCAGCATCCGGCGTTTGATTTCATCGGTAATATGCGGAATTACCTGTACGGTTTTGCCCAGGTAAGCACCCTCTCTTTCCTTATTGATAACGGTTTGGTAAATACGGCCGGTAGTTACATTGCTGGCCTGCGAAGTAGGGGTGTTTAAAAAGCGTTCGTAATGACCAAGATCCAAATCGGTTTCGGCTCCGTCATCGGTTACAAAACATTCTCCATGCTCGTAAGGGTTCAATGTACCCGGATCTACGTTGATGTAAGGGTCAAACTTTTGAATGGTTACTTTTAAACCTCTTGCCTGTAATAATTTAGCAAGAGAGGCGGCAATAATTCCTTTGCCTAACGAACTGGTTACCCCACCGGTAACAAAAATGTACTTGGCCATGGTCATAAAATTATATTGTAATTAATTATCTCTTTTTTTTGGACGGGCCGAAAAATAAAAACCAGCATCGTTGCATCGCTTTTTATGTTATATATTCAAAATGAATAAAGCGAATCAACAATTACCAACTAAACCTGTAAAACTGTTTAAATAAAGCCTATCCTGATGCGACCGGCGGAAGAAATTGAATAAGGAACTCCGAGAGGTCGTGTAAAGATAGGACCTTTATTCGGGAGGAGGAAATCTGAAGGAAAATTTGTGGAAAAGTGGCATGTTACCTGTAATAACTTATTTTTTGTGCTACATATAATCCTGCAACTATAAAGCAAAGGTGGATAAAATTACCAGCACTCTGGCTTTTTACATATTCTACAGCTACATGTCAGAATGTTGTGATGTCTGCACCAGACTCTGGCATGAAAGTATTTACGGTAACTGCAAAAAAAATGTTGTGCCAAAACAATTTGGGGCTTACTGTACAAAGGCGAACTTAATATACGAAAGGATATTTTTTTAAGTAGGGCCTGCTTAAGCCAAGGTACTTATATTGCAAGAAACAATATAGAAATCAGGAAACCGGGTGCGGATAATTCAACTCTGGAATCAGGTGACAATTATACTAGTAATAACAATCCTGATATACAAGCCGTGAGTGCATTAACCGGTGCCATGATAATGAACTTGCTTAAACATAAAAAAGCAAGAATAAGATCTTTCCCTGTAATCTTGAATATAAAAACAGGCGAATTAAAGTAGCCTGTTTAACCCTTCACAATTTTATTATAACTGGTTGCAATTCCTTTGATCAGTGAAGAACTGAAACCCTGGTGCTCCATTTCGTTTAAGCCTGCAATGGTACAGCCCTTTGGTGTGGTTACCTTATCAATTTCCTGTTCCGGATGAGTACCTTTTTGCAATAATAATTCTGCCGCGCCTTTTACCGTTTGTGACGCAATGAGTGTGGCGGTTACACTGTCAAATCCAATTTCAATACCGCCCTGTATGTTGGCGCGGATATAGCGCATGGCATAAGCGGTACCGCAGGCACCCAATACAGTGGCGGCGTCCATCAGCTTATCTTCTATCATGGCCACTTTGCCAACGGTTTCAAACAGTTGCTTTACAAATTGTATCTGAGCGGGGTTGGCATTGCTGTGACTGATACAGGTCATGCTTTGCTGTATGGCAATGGCTGTATTGGGCATGGCACGGAATAAAGGAATTTTTTTCTTGGCCATTTCTCCCAGGTCGTTCAGCGATACACCGGTGATAACGGATACCAGTACATGTTTTACTGTAATGTCTTTTTTCAGGTTACTGATCACTTCAGCCACCTGGAATGGTTTTACGGCAAGCAGCACCAGTTCACTTTTTTTTACGGCTGCATTGTTATCAGCGGTAACAAAAACGCCCCTGTCGGCAAGGTGTTTTAAAGTGGCGATATTTCTTTTGGTAATGGAGATGTCAGAAGCCCTGCAAAACTTACTGTTCAGCAAACCTTCTGCAATGGCAGTACCTAAATTTCCGCCACCTATAATTGCAATTTTCATTGTAATGGTATTAGTAGAATAAATTCTTGTTTAAATAATTCCGTACATAATCATCCACCCCTTCTTCCAGTGAATGAAATGCAGTTGTGTAACCCGCATTGTATAATTTCTCCATCCGGGCTTCGGTAAAATACTGGTATTTATCACGGATGTCTTCAGGCATGTCGATGTATTCAATTATGGGTTCCAGGTCAAGTCCTGCAAAAGTTGCTTTTACCAGGCTGTTAAAACTTCTTGCCTTACCTGTGCCAAGGTTATAGATGGAAGAGGCTGGTTTATTATTCATTAGCCAGTAACATACCGCCACTACATCTTTTACATACACAAAATCACGCAGCTGTTCGCCATCTTTGAAACCATTTTTATGAGAGCGGAATAATTTTACCCGTCCGTGTTGCTTTATTTGGTTGAACGAATGGAAGATCACGCTGGCCATCCTGGCTTTATGGTATTCGTTGGGGCCGTATACATTAAAAAATTTTAATCCTGCCCAAAATGGCGGATGCGCTTTTTGGTGCAGCATCCATTTGTCGAATTCATTTTTAGAAATGCCGTAAGGATTCAGCGGCTGTAATTGTTCTACAACATCGTGGTTGTCATCGTAGCCATATTCGCCCTCGCCATAGGTGGCGGCCGATGAAGCATATACCAGCGGCACATTATTGATGGTACACCAGTTCCAGATATTCTGGGAGTACTCTACATTTAATTTTTGATGAATGCGGTAATCAAATTCAGTAGTATCTGTTCTGGCTCCCAAATGAAATACAAATGCTACTGCGGGCTTTTCTTTCAACAGCCAGTCGAATAAATTATCCCTTTCCACCCGGGCCATGTATTTTTTGTGCAGCAGGTTCAGTTCTTTCTCATCATCATCAAACTCATCTACCAAAATCAAATTTTCGTAGCCCTGCTGGTTTAAATAGCTCACCATACAGCTTCCAATAAAGCCGTAGGCGCCGGTGATGATGATGATAGAATCGCTATTCATGTTTTTTTACAATGCAGCCAGTGCATGTTCGCTTTCATGCCCTGCTAATAAATTGCCAATGGCGTTATCGTATTTGTTTTTCCAGCCGGCAATATCGCCCCAGCTTTCGGTATCTATTTTTATTTCGCCTGCGGTAGTATTGCCCAGGAAGGTAAATGCCACACCTGTTTTTTCCAGCAGTTGAATAAAATCCTGCCTTTTTTCTTTTGCAACAGTAACCACTACGCGGCTCTGGCTTTCGCCAAACCAGAAGGCATCTTTCCTGATATTGCTGTCTAAAGCCTTTACATCAAAACCCAGGTTATTATTGAAGCCGCTTTCCAGTAATGTAACGAATAAACCGCCTTCACTTACATCATGTGCAGACTGTATCAAATGATGTGTGATCATTTTGTGTACTGCTTTTTGTATGCCAAATTCTTCGTCCAGTTCAAAATACGGGGCGGGTGAATATTCCACGCCGCAAATTTTATGCAGGTATTCAGATGAATTGATATCGTTTCTTTGTGTCCCTATCAAATAGATCTCGTCATCAGCTTCTTTAAAGTTCATGGTCATTTTATCATCGGCACTGTTTAATACCCCCACCATACCAATAGTAGGAGTAGGATATACGGCGCCTTCGGGCCCCTGGTTGTAGAAGCTGACATTACCACCGGTTACGGGAGTGTCAAATTTTATACAGGCTTCACCCATTCCCTTAATGGCATGTACAAACTGGTAATATACCTCAGGGTCGTAAGGATTACCAAAGTTCAGGCAGTTGGTTACGCCTAAAGGTTCGCCACCACTGCACACAATATTTCTTGCAGCTTCAGCCACGGCAATCATAGCGCCTTTGTAAGGATCGGCAAACACATAACGGCTGTTACAATCTGTGGTAAGGGCCAGTGCTTTATTGGTGGGTTTTGCAATTACAATAGCCGCATCACTGGGTGCATTGGTACTGGCATTGCCCGCACCCACCATGCTGTCGTACTGCACGTACACCCATTTTTTGCTGGCTATATTGGGTATTTGTATCAATTGCTCCGCAACAGATTGTAAGTTTGCTGGAACCGTTACAGTGCCTGCATCAAAGGCGTTGATCTTTTCAAAATATTTTGGTTCGGCATATTCCCTGCTGTTTTGCGGGGCACCACCGCCCAGTACCAGTTCGTATGCGGGTAATTGTGCTTCTAAAACACCGTGCATATAGAAATGCAGTAAGCCGTCGTCGGTTACTTCTCCAATTTCACTGCAGGGCAGGTCCCATTTTTCAAACACATCCAGCACTGCTTTTTCTTTTCCTTTTTCCACCACCATCAGCATGCGTTCCTGGCTTTCGCTCAGTAATAATTCCCATGCTTTCATATTTTTTTGGCGGGTTGGCACTTTGTCTAAATCTATGCGCATGCCCATTTCGCCTTTGGCACTCATTTCGCTGGTGCTGCAAATAATGCCGGCTGCACCCATGTCCTGCATGCCCACTACTGCACCGGTAGTCATTACCTCTAAACAGGCTTCCAATAATTTCTTTTCCTGGAAGGGATCGCCAACCTGTACGGCAGGTAAATCTTCTGCGCTATCTGCAGTGATATCAGCACTGGCAAAACTTGCACCGCCAATACCATCTTTACCAGTAGCACTGCCCACAAAAAACACGGGATTGCCTTTTACTGTTCCGGATGTAGCAGAAATGGTTTCGCCATTTTTTAATATACCCACGCTCATGGCATTTACCAACGGGTTGGTATGATAACAATCTTCAAAATATACCTCACCGCCTACAGTTGGTACGCCAAAGCAGTTGCCGTAATGGCCAATGCCGTGTACTACTCCAGCCAGCAGGTGCTGTGTTTTTGCTTCTTTTAAATTACCAAAGCGCAGGCTGTTCAATGATGCGATGGGCCTGGCACCCATGGTAAAAATATCACGGTTAATACCCCCTACGCCCGTAGCTGCACCCTGGAATGGTTCAATGGCAGACGGGTGATTGTGACTTTCAATTTTAAATACCACTCCATAACCGCCGCCAATATCCATCAGGCCGGCATTTTCTTCGCCGGCTTTTACCAGCATCTTTTTTCCATCACGGGGCAGGGTTTTTAACCACTTGATAGAGTTTTTGTAGCTGCAATGTTCACTCCACATAGCACTGAAACAGCAGAGCTCATTAAAGTTGGGGGTACGTCCCAGTTTTTGTTTGATCAATTCAAATTCTTCGGGGGTAATACGCAATTGCGCTGCAGTTTGTACTGTTATTTCCATAAATGATGTAGCAAATGAGTTTGAAAGTGCAAAGGTAACGCCGTAAAACTTTATTACGGTAGATGCAAAGTAAATATTTTAACTATCTTCCCACATCGAAAACCTATTGTATTGGCGTATATTCTTTTTGTTGTTTACCTGGCCTTGTTTTGCTGGCTGATGATACGGATACCGTTTGTTAAAAGATCGGGTATCAGCAGCAGGGTAATAATATTGTTATTCCTGGTTAAAATAGCCGCAGGTATTGCTATAGGGTGGTTATCGTATCATACATACAGTGTTCATAACGATTATTGGGATGTAAATACGCATGGATGGGAAGAATATCAATTACTTTGGCGTAATCCCAGAGAATATTTTACTAATATTTTCACCTCTGGTTATGCCAAAGGATATGGTGGATTGTTTGATTCCTTTCAGTCTTTTTGGAACGACCTTAAAAATAATGTGATCATAAAATTACTTTCTGTTACCAATATTTTCTCCAGGGGTAATTATTATGTAAACAGCCTGTTCTTTAATTTTATTTGTTTTTTAGGCCATGTGGCTTTTTACAGGGTATTTATACAGGTATACAAAAAGCAGGAGCGGGCTGTAATACTCTGCTGCTTCCTGTTGCCCTCCATGCTGTATTTTAGTTCCGGTATTCAAAAAGATGGTATTGTATTCACTGCATTGGGTATCTTTTGTTATATCGTTTTCCAGTCTTTACAAGAAAAAAGAATTACTATAAAACGTATTTGTATATTATTGCCCTTACTGGTACTGGTATTTTTAATTAGAAGTTATGTGGTCATTAATTTACTGCCGGCATGTTTTATATGGGTGTTAGTGGAGCGTTTCCGCTGGCGGCCACTCCCTTCTTTTACGGCAGGCTATATAGTGGCCGCCTGCTTATTTTTCAATATCAATTTCCTGGTACCCGCTATCAACCCGCTTAAAACCGTGGTACAAAAACAGGCCGATTTTATGACGCTGCCCGTTGCTGCCACACAGGTTCATATAGATACACTGCATCCCAATTTCAGCAGTTTTATGCACAATGTACCCCAGGCGTATAACCATCTTTTATTGAGGCCTTACTTAACCGAACTTTCTGTAAAAACGATGTTGCCCATTAATATAGAAACTTTTGTGTACCAGCTTCTATTTATCGGATTCCTTTTTTTCAGGCGCAAAGAGGGGTTGGGCAATACCAATCCGTTTATATTTTTTGGGGTATTTTTCAGCCTGGCCATGTATCTTTTTATTGGCTATATCATGCCTAATTTAGGCTCATTAATACGGTACCGCAGTATCTATCTGCCCTTTTTGATTACCCCGCTGGTATGCGGTATTAATTGGTTAAACATACCAGTATTTAAATCAATTAAAAAATAATTGCATATTTCAATTTTATCCACAAATGGCTAAAATTTATTGTTAATAGACAAGAAAAAATTGTTTTGTAACAGATTTTGGCGTTTTTTTGTGACTCAAAACCTAAAAATATGCAATCTTTACGTTTCAATGCACTGGATAATCTAGCCAGTAATCCTGCAGAAGTTAAAGTAACAGGAGTGTCAAAAATTACCGGAATATTTAATGAGAATGTGTTTACACTTAAAGTTGCCCGTCAATTTTTAAGTGATGAAGCATATAAAAGCTTAGCGGCTTCTATTAAAAGCGGTAAAAAAATAGAACGCGCCATGGGCGGTCAAATTGCCAATGGTGTAAAAGCCTGGGCAGAAAGCAAAGGCGTAAGTCATTACACTCACTGGTTTCAGCCCCTCACAGGTTTGTCTGCAGAGAAACATGATTCATTTTTTACATTAAAAGGCGATGGTACACCCATTGAAGAATTTGATGGTGGTGCTTTAATTCAGCAGGAACCAGACGCCTCTTCTTTTCCAAGTGGCGGATTAAGGGCCACTTTTGAAGCCCGCGGTTATACTGCATGGGATCCTTCTTCTCCTGCATTTATTATGGAAATTGGCCAGGGTAAAACTTTATGTATTCCTACCATTTTCGTTTCTTATACCGGCGAATCTCTGGATGCTAAAACGCCTTTGTTAAAAGCATTGGTTGCCATTGAAAAAGCTGCGGTGGACGTATGTCAGTATTTTGATAAAAACATTACAAGGGTAACGCCCACCTTAGGCTGGGAGCAGGAATATTTTGTAATTGATGCAGGGTTGGCCAATGCCCGTCCTGATTTAGTTTTAACCGGCCGTACCGTATTTGGTCATGCGCCTGCAAAAGGCCAGCAGCTGGAAGATCATTATTTTGGCACCATCCCTGAAAGAGTGTATGCTTTTATGAGGGATTTTGAAAGTGAAGCGTACAAACTGGGAATTCCTTTACGTACCCGTCATAATGAAGTGGCTCCTGCACAGTTTGAGTGTGCGCCTATTTTTGAAGAAGTAAATATTGCTGTTGATCACAACCTGTTATTGATGGATATCATGGCAAGGGTGGCAAAGCGTCATAATTTAAAAGTGTTATTGCACGAAAAACCATTTGCCGGTATCAACGGTAGTGGTAAACACAATAACTGGAGTATGGCCACTGATACCGGTGTTAACTTATTAGCGCCCGGTAAAACGCCTAAAACCAATTTGATGTTCTTAACCTTCTTTGTTAACACCATCAAAGCATTGCATGATTATGCCGACCTGGTAAGGGCGTCTATCGCAAGTGCAGGTAACGATCACCGTTTGGGTGCCAACGAAGCGCCTCCGGCCATCATCTCTGCATTTATTGGTAAGTACTTAACACAGGTACTGGAACAAGTTGAAACCCGCGTGGGTGGTAAGTTCGACGAACAGGATGAAGCTATGCTGAAACTGGATATTCACAAGAGCATTCCTGAACTGATGCTGGACAATACGGATCGTAACAGAACGTCTCCGTTTGCATTTACCGGAAACAAATTTGAATTCCGTGCGGTGGGTTCTGCTGCAAACTGTGCCACTAATATGACAGTGATCAACACCATTGTTGCAGAAACATTGAAAACATTTAAGAAAGATGTAGATGCATTGATCGATAAAGGCGAGAAGAAAGAAGTAGCCATTATGCAGATCATCCAGAAATACGTGGTGGAAAGCAAAAAAGTATTGTTTGAAGGTGATGGCTATAGTGAAGCATGGGCACAGGAAGCTGAAAAACGTGGTCTGCCAAATGTAAAAACCACGCCATTGGCTTTGGATGCTTATGTAACTGACAAGGCTAAAAAATTATTCGCCAATAATGATATCTACAGTCACTCGGAGCTGGAAGCAAGACACGAGATCATGCTGGAAGATTATATTAAAAAAGTACAGATCGAAGCAAGGATCATGGGCGACCTGGCCACTACATTTGTATTGCCATCTGCAATTAAATATCAGAATGTATTGTTGACCAATATTAAAAATCTGAAAGATGCTGGTTTGGGCGAATCGGCCTATGCCAACCAATTGCAGGTTGCAGAAAGGATCAGCCATTACATTCAGCAAATGAGTGATAATGTTGAAAAAATGATCGAAGCAAGAAAGGTGGCCAACGAAATTGGTGATACACGAGAAAGAGCGATCGCTTATTGCGAAACTGTAAAAGGCCAGTACTTTGATGTAATTCGTTACCACGTAGATAAACTGGAACTGGTAGTGGATGACGAGAACTGGTTGTTGCCAAAATACAGAGAAATGCTTTTTTTAAGATAAAATAGCTGGCAAGCAAATCTGTTCCGGCAACGGAACGCAATCGTTGTTAAGCCCCGCCTTTGGCGGGGCTTTCTTTTGCAGTTGGTTAAACTTTCTGCTCCGGCAGAAGTCTATCACCTAAATCATTATTTATTATGAAAACAACAGTCAGCCTTTTATTTTTTGTATGCAGTATTACCTGCTCTTTTGCCCAGGTGCAAAGAACCCCGCCGGCTTCAAGGGTTGCAGACTCAGCATCGGTAACAGCCGCAACAAGCACTGCAAACACCCGCAGCAAAAAAGCCATGATGAAGGAATTGAATTTAACGAAAGAACAAAAAAGTAAATTGAAAGAAATTAAACAGGCCAATAAAGCAAAGATGGAAGCTGTGATGAACGATACACTATTAAGCGCAGCAGAAAAAAAAGCCCGGTTAAAATCCCTGCATGCACAGCAACTTAAAAATACACTGGCCATTTTAAACGATGAGCAAAAAGCCCGTATGAAACAAATGAGGCAGCAAAAACAACAGGGAGGCAAGATGGAAATGGAAGAGCAGTAGCCCATACAGTAATAACCTGAAAGCAATTAACCAGCCGTTCTGTAAAGGACGGCTTTTGTGTTTTTAAACTTATTTTTGCAGGATGGATACCACCTACAGCTACCAGCAATTATATCATTTTTGTACTTCAGTATTTTTAAAAATAGGATGCAGTGAGGCCGATGCAGCCATTGCATCAAAAGCATTGATAGCGGCTGACCTGCGTGGTATCGACAGCCATGGTGTGGCCAGGCTAACCGGCTATGTAAGGCTTTGGGAAGCTAAAAGGGTAAATGCCGCACCACAAGTAAAAATAGTGCATCAAACACCATCTACAGCTGTTGTTGATGGCGATGCTGGACTGGGGCTGGTAGTAGCGCCTTATGCCATGCAGGTAGCCATTGATAAAGCCGCACAGGTGGGCACCGGTTGGGTAAGTGTTAAGAACAGTAATCATTTTGGGATTGCAGGCTACCATGCCATGATGGCGCTGCCGCATGATATGATAGGCATTGCCATGACCAATGCCAGCGCCCTGGTGGCTCCTACTTTTTCGGTAGAAAGAATGCTGGGTACCAATCCCATTGCGGTGGCCATACCGGCAGGAACGGAGCCGGCATTTGTAGCTGATTTTGCCACCACTACTGCTGCCAACGGCAAACTGGAGATCTTGCAAAGAAAAAATGCCGATACGCCTCCCGGCTGGGTGCAAACAAAAGATGGTAGTGCCAGCACCAATGCCAACGAATTAAAAACGGGAGGTGCCTTATTGCCATTAGGCAGCGACAGGGAACACAGCAGCCATAAGGGATATGCATTAGGCGCCATTGTAGATATTTTTTCTGCCGTATTGAGCGGGGCCAATTATGGCCCCTGGGTGCCTCCCTTTCCTGCATATGTGCCCATGCCCGAAAACATGCCGGGCGAAGGCATTGGGCATTTTTTTGGTGCCATGCGGATAGATGCTTTTAGAACTGCCGGTGATTTTAAACAACATATGGACAACTGGATACAACGTTTCCGGATGGCCAAAACGGTGGCCGGGGAAGAAAAAGTGATCATCCCCGGAGATCCGGAACGGGAGATGGAAGCAGAACGCCTGCATACAGGTATTCCATTGGTAGCCCCAGTAGTAAAAGACCTTACCCAGCTTGGAGAAAGATTTTCAATTCCTTTTGGTTAATTGCATTTGGAATAGCAGCTGGCATGGAATACTTTTGCAAACAATTTTAAAAATTATTTATTAACTAAAATTTTGCCGCGTGGGCGGCATCGGGGGGGATTATGAAAATAATGAAATTTGGCGGCACCAGTGTTGGTAAGCCGGAAAGAATGCACCAGGTATCGCAACTGATAACTGCTGATGAGGAAAGTAAGATCGTGGTATTATCAGCATTAAGCGGTACCACCAATAACCTGGTTGAAATTGGCAACGCCATGTCGTCGAACAATAAGGCAGAAGCCAAACAGTTGATTGAAAAACTGGAAAATCATTATAAGGATTTTGTAAAGCAATTACTGAAATCAGAAACTGGTTTGCAAAGTGCAGGCAGGGTGCTGCAGGAACATTTTGAATTTTTATACATCATCTTAAAGATATCATTCAGCGAATCGCTGAACAGGGATATCCTGGCGCAGGGAGAATTGCTGAGCACTAAATTATTTTCTATCTACTTAACTGAAAATAATATTGATCATGCACTGTTGCCAGCCCTGGAATTCATGACCATTGATGCCTATGATGAACCACAGATAGGTGCCATTAAGGTGAAGCTGGCGCAACTGCTAAAACAGAATGACGGTAAAAAATTATTCATCACACAGGGGTATATATGCCGCAATGCAAGGGGAGAAGTGGATAATTTAAAACGTGGTGGCAGCGATTACAGTGCCTCCCTGATTGCCGCTGCCATTAATGCCAGTGTGTGCGAAATCTGGACCGATATAGATGGAATGCATAACAACGATCCCCGTATTGTGAATAAAACATTTGCCATTGAACAGCTAAGTTTTGAGGAAGCTGCAGAGCTGGCATACTTTGGAGCAAAAATTTTACACCCGGCCAGTATCTGGCCTGCACAATTCTACAATGTGCCGGTTAAATTACTGAATACAATGGAACCTTCTGCCAAAGGCACACTGATTGCAGAGAAGGCCGGCAGTGTAGGTGTAAAAGCGGTGGCAGCCAAAGATGGCATTACGGCCATTCGTGTAAAAAGCAGCCGTATGTTACTGGCCTATGGTTTTTTACGCAAAGTATTTGAAGTGTTTGAAAAATACCGTACTTCAATTGATATGATCACCACCTCTGAAGTTGCAGTTTCGGTAACTATCGACAATGATGTGAACCTGCCCGATATCATTAAGGAACTGGAACCGTTTGGCACAGTGGAAATAGACTCCAATCATACCATCGTTTCTATTGTGGGCAATGAAATTGCAGAAACCAAAGATGTGATGAAAAAATTATTTGATGCCATTGAGCCCATCCCTGTAAGAATGGTAAGTTACGGCGGCAGTAAACACAATGTTTCTTTACTGATTGACCGTATTTATAAAGACCAGACTTTACAGCTGCTGAATACGGGGTTGTTTGGCCTTTAATTAAATTCTAATTACTACAATTATAAAAAAGGGCGTTCAATATTTTGAACGCCCTTTTTATAATTTGATAGTCGATATTATATCGCAATCCCCAGTTTCTTGTAAATAAAACTCATCAGCCAGGCAGGGCCGATCATCAAAAACTGGATATCTTTAAAAAAAGATGGTTTTTTCCCTTCCACTTTATGCCCGTAAAACTGCCCCACCCATGCCACTGCAAAAATAATAATACAGCATAACCATAATTTTATTAAGTCCGATTTTTCTATCATATTACTCAGCCAAAGACAACCTGCTCCAAACAACAGCATCCCCAGCCAAAGAGTTTTGGATAAAGAAAAATAATATACTGTTACCAGCAACAATACCGGCATTGCCACATTTACCTGTATGCCTCCAATTACCCATGGTAGTTTTATGCCGTACAGCAAGCCCACAACGGAAAAAAAGATACTGGGAACACAGATCCAGTGAATGGTTTTATTGGTTTCGTTTTTATGACTTTCACCATACTCTTCCAACCATTGGTGTATAGACTTCATATAGCATTTTTTATTGTACTAAAGTTAATTAAAATCGTTAACAATTCATTTGCAACATTTTTTATCATTCCATCGTCTTATGTATGGTTTTTCATAGGATATTGGATTTTAAACGGGGCTGGATTTCTATCCTGGCCCTTTTTTATTTTATATATGTTATGCGGGTAATAAGTGCAGGCTTGCACCACATTAAAGCATATACGCGGCGCATGTAAGCGTGCGGGTAAAGCCCTGTTTACTGTGTAAAAGCCGTTTACAAAAAAAACTCCCCCAACGTGTGGGGGAGTTCAGGAGATCATATAGCAGTAATCAGATGATCAGCATGGCATCGCCATAACTGAAAAAACGGTATTTATCTTTAATGGCTTTTTTATATGCTTCCATCATCAGGTCGTATCCGGCAAATGCACAAGCCATAATTAACAAACTTGTTTTTGGCAGGTGGAAATTGGTCACCAAAGAATCTGCAATACTGAAATTGTATGGCGGATGAATGAAGTGATTGGTCCAGCCTTCAGATGGTTTCAATAATTTTTGAGCAGTAAAACTGCTTTCCATCGAACGCATGGTAGTGGTGCCGATGGAGCAAATGCGGTGGCCGCCCTGTTTTGCTTTGTTTACAATATTGCAGGCTGTTTCTTCCACCCTGTAATATTCTGCATCCATTTTGTGTTTGCTCAAATCCTCCACTTCAATAGGGCGGAAAGTGCCAAGGCCGGTATGCAGGGTGGTTTCTGCAAAACGAATTCCTTTAATTTCCAAACGTTTAATCAGTTCTTTACTGAAGTGCAGGCCAGCAGTAGGCGCAGCCACAGCTCCTTCGTGCTTGGCATACACGGTTTGATAACGTTCTTTATCTTCTTCTTCAGGTTTGCGCTTGATGTATTTAGGCAATGGAGTTTCACCCAAAATTTCCAGCATCTGGCGAAATTCATCATCAGTACCATCCCATAAAAAACGGATGGTGCGGCCACGGCTGGTAGTATTGTCAATTACCTCTGCCACCAGTTCATCACTTTCGCCAAAATACAATTTGTTACCTACGCGTATTTTACGGGCGGGGTCTACAATTACATCCCATAATTTATTGGGCTTATTCAGTTCTCTCAGTAAAAATACTTCAATCTTGGCACCGGTCTTTTCCTTACGGCCATACATACGTGCAGGAAATACCTTGGTGTTGTTTACCACAAATACATCTTTGTCGTCGAAGTAATCAATGATCTCTTTAAAATGTTTGTTTTCGATGTTGCCGGTTTTGCGGTCAATCACCATCATACGACTGTCTTCACGCTTTTTGGTGGGGTTTTGTGCAATTAAATTCAGCGGAAGGTCGAAGCGGAACTGGGATAATTTCATGTAATAATTTTTTTTAAGTTATTACATGCCGTGTACAGAAAGATTTTTATAAATAGCCTGCAGAAGAGGCACTTATCATGTTACGGCATGATTTGGAAGGCGCAAAGATACAACTAAACCATGGTTTTTGGACATAGCGGAGGAATAGTTATGCAGGTTTTTAGGCAGCAGCTGTGCAAACCGGGCCGTTTGGCTGCTTTGTACTGGTTGTAGCACCCATATTAGCAGTAGTAGCCTGGCGGCAGTTCATAAGGTCATTTTTTGTACAGCCATCCCTTAATTATGGAATTAGTGTGCTGATTTGATCTTTGTATTACCTTTATTTAAAATAACCCATACCATAAGATGAAGTATCTCATTACCCTCGTGTTTTTTGTGAGCTCCGTACTAACTGTAAACAGCCAGACCTTAAAAAAGGCAGAAAAGAAATATCCCAGTTTATTGTGGGAGATCAGCGGCAATGGTTTAAGCAAGCCCTCCTATCTTTTTGGCACCATGCATGTAAGCAATAAGCAGGTGTTTCATTTAAGCGATTCTTTTTTTTATGCCATTAAAAAAACCGATGTGGTGGCACTGGAACTCAATTCAGAAACCTGGCAAAAAGATATGGTGCAGATGGATAAGGACGGGGAGACCTACCAGAAATTTTATTCGGAAACGAACCTGAGTGGCAATTATGTTACTTCCAATACATTTAAGCTGGATAAAACTTTCATCAACGATGTGAAGTATGCGTTGCAGCGTCAGCCCTATGTGATCAATTCGTTGTTGTACCGCAATAACGAAGGGCAGGATGATTATGAAGAAGATACTTTCCTGGACATGTACATTTATCAAACCGGAAAAAAGTTAGGTAAACGCAGCAGCGGGGTAGAGAGTTATTATGAAATGCAGATGATGAGCATGGGCGCAGAGATAGACCGCAACAACGAAAAGAACAAGAAAAAAAAGAATTACGACCTGGACTACTCGGATAACCCGCAGCAAAAAGCAGATGAAGCTTACCGTAAAGGCGATCTTGACCTGCTGGATTCTTTAGAAAAAATGATGATGGTATCGGAAGCCTTTACCGAAAAATTTTTATACAAGCGCAACGAAAAGCAGGCCCATTCGATGGATACCATTATGAAAAAGGGTAATTCACTTTTTGTGGGTGTGGGTGCAGCGCATTTACCCGGCGAAAGAGGGGTGATTGAATTATTGCGTAAAAAAGGCTATAAACTGCGTCCCATCAAAATGGTTGACCGCGACGCCATGCAAAGAGAAAAGATAGATCACCTGCATGTGCCGGTTAGTTTTACCGACAATGTATCGGAAGATGGTTTTTATAAAGTACGTCTGCCGGGCAATTTATACAAACGAAGTGATATGACCGGCGGCGTGGGATGGCAATACGCAGATATGGCTAACGGCGCTTATTACACTGTTACACGAATTGAAAATCCGGGAGGCTTTACCGGAGTAAATGAATCGGAGGCATTTAGAAAGGTAGACAGTATGCTGTATGACAATATACCCGGTAAAATTTTACACCGCAGCACAAGTGTTAAAAATGGATATAAGTGTATTGACCTCACCAATAAAACCCGGAGAGGCGATGTGCAGCGCTACAATATTATTTTTACCCCCTTTGAAATTCTCATTTTTAAAATGAGCGCTACAGAAAATTATGTATTGGGAAAAGAAGCGGAAGAATTTTTTAAGTCGATTACACTGGCTCCCTATCACCCCAACACCAATTGGGTAAATTATCAGCCTGCTACGGGCGGTTTTACGGTACAGCTGCCTTATAAGCCGTACATACGAAATGAAATGAACGGCAACTGGATTTATGCGGCCAATGATAATGCTGTAAACTACCTGGTATTAAAACGCACGGTTCTGGATGATGAAAAATTATTAAAAGATACCCTGAACCTGGGCCTGGCCGAAGAGAGTTTTATCGGGCAGGAAAAAGGGCTGCAAACACTGGAAAGAAAATTTGGTGAAAAGGATAAAGTGCCCACCCTGGATGTGCTCTATCAAACTGCCGACACGGCTTTTTTGAAAGTGCATTACGTTATCAATGGCCCGCATTATTACCTGGTAGCCGCAAAAGCCAAAAATAAGGCTGACCTGCAGAATAACAGGGCCATCAATTCATTTGCTGTAACAGCATTTAATTATGCGGCACCGGTGGTGTTTTCTGATACCCTGCTGAATTTTGAAACACTAACACCGGTGGTTCCGGTGATGAATGATTCTTTAAAAGCATTGCTGCATCAGTATGCTACGGGTAACCGGTATAGCTATTACGATGGCGGCAGCGGTAACGAAGAGCAATATGAACCATATGGCAAAACTAAGAACATGGCATTTGCCAACGATACTACCGGCGAAACCATTGTGGTAAGCAGTGGTACGTATGGTAAATATTATTTTGAACAGGACTCTTTAAAAAAGTACCGCCTCATTGCTGACTCTTTGTCTAAAAAAATAACTGATGATGTGGTATTGACCAAAAAACTGGATTCATTATACCGCACGGCAAGAGGAGATAATAATTTTTATAACGATATCGACAGCATGTACATCGTTACAGATAAAAAGTTCAGCTACCGTAACGGCATCAGCAAATTTTTTATCCGCTTTACCGATTCGGGCTGCTCCAGGATAGTGACAAGGTATTTTCTATCCAAAAATAACCGGCATTACAATGTTAGTACTGTAACAGGTGCAGCTATGGAGCAAAGTAGTTTTGTGAAAAATTTCTTAGCCTCTTTTCAGCCATTTAAAGAAACGGGAAAGGATGATGTGTTTGCCAATAAAGTGGATACTTTTTTTACAGACTATTACAGCAAAGACACTTCACTGCGTAAACTGGCCAGGTCGGCCATTGATGATGTAAGTTTTGGCAAGCAGGATTTGCCCAAAATGCTGGCAGCCATGAACCGCCTCTCTTTAAAAGATAAAGATTATTTTGAAACCAAGGCCTCCTGGATAGAGGCGATTGGCAATATTAAGGATTCCACTGCCAACCCGGTTATACTGGCTGAGCTGAAAAATATTTACGAGAAAAGTGCTGATACTTCTTTATTCCAGGAAAATGTACTGCGTGCACTGGTAAACAGGCATACCAAAGAAAGTTATGCCATGTTCAAACAATATATTTTGCAGGATCCACCGGTAAGTGAAAATGATTATTCTTACAACAATAACTTCTGGGAGAGTGAGGACTCGCTTAATTTACTGAAAACACTTTTTCCTGATATACTGCAACTGACCAACCTGGATGATTATAAGGAAAAAGTGACCGACCTGCTGGTAAAACTGGTAGACAGCAGTAAACTGGATGCAGGCGACTATGAGTCTTACCTCAGTAAAATTTTATTTGATGCCAGGATAGCATTAAAAAAACAATTGCTGAAGGATGAGAAGAAAATACAGAATCAACTGTCTAAAGAAGATGATGATAAGCCGGAATACAACCGGTACAGCAATACCAAAGGGAATGAACAACTGCTGGATTATACGGTGCTGTTATTGCCTTTTTATGATAAAAATCCTGCGGTGCCTAAATATATTGAGAAGCTGTGGAATGTAAAAGATGACCAGCTGAAGTTTGATCTGCTGCTGAAAATGCTGGAAAAAAACAGGCCGGTGCCTGATACTATGATCAGCTATTTTGCCGGCAGGGAAGAAAAGCGCGGGGCGTTATATTACAGGCTGAATAAGTTAAAAAAAGACAACCTCTTTCCTGTAAAATATAAAGTGCAGGAAGAAATGGCCAAGGCATTTTTATATACCAATATTGATACAGAAGACCAGGTGGCGGATAAGATAACAGCATTGACCAAGCGCAAAAAAATATTTTCAAAATATTTTTCCGCTTTAAACTACAGGTACAGGGGTGCTTCCAGTAACGAAGGCAGGGATAAAATGGACAGTATCATCTTTATAAAAAAACAACAGGTTGCCACCGATTTGGGTAAAGGGTATGTATACTTTTTTAAATACCGCGAAAAGAAGGATGATAAATGGCGCATTGCCATCAGTGGTCTGCAGCCTTTAGACAGTGCCGGGCTTTCTTATAAAAATGTGTACACCAAATTTACAGATGAAAAAATTAAGGAAGAGGAATCTTTAGATGAACAACTGAGTTTTCAGCTGAAGAAAATTATTTTTGCCAACCGCGAAGGAAGTGAAAGCTTTTTTGTGGATACTAAAAGTGATTATTATAATTACAGGAATATCAATGATTAAAAGAGAAGCTGCTTTCCCGGTATACTGCTGATCAACCGCCGGGTATATTCATTTACAGGGTGATGATAGACTTGTTCTGCATCACCCTGTTCTATTATTTTACCCTTGTACATCACCAATATGCGGTCGCTGATATAGCGCACCACTGCAAGATCGTGTGATATAAATATAGAGGTAAAGTGAAACTCTTTTTTAAGATCATTCAGCAGGTTTAATACCTGGGCCTGTACGCTTACATCCAGTGCAGATACGCTTTCATCAAAAATTAAAAAAGAAGGATTCAGTGCAAGCGCCCGGGCAATACAAATTCTTTGCCGCTGTCCGCCGCTGAACTGGTGCGGATAGCGGTTAAAGTGATCAGGCTGTAAACTCACTTTCTCCAGCAGTTCCATCACTTTATCTTTTCGCTGTATTTTATTATCTAACACACCGTGCACCTGCAGTGGTTCAAGTATGGCATTGCCGATGGTGATACGGGGATTCAAAGAGCCATACGGATCCTGGAAAACAATTTGCAGCTGTTTACGCATTTGGCGCAGTGCGGCAGGGTTCACCCTTGTAATATCGTTACCATCCAGTAAAATATTGCCGGCAGTTACAGGAATCAATTGTAAAATGGCTCTTCCCAGTGTTGTTTTGCCACAGCCGCTTTCTCCCACCAGGCCCAGCGTTTCTCCCTGACGTACTTCAAAACTTACATCATCCACTGCTTTAAAAAAATCAGTTGCTTTGCCAAACAGTTTTTTCTTCCCCGGAAAATATACTTTCAGATTGTCTACTTTCAGGGTTGAACTTTCGGTGGATAGGGTAGTGTGATGGGCCGGGCACTCTGCTATCTCAGTATTTAGCTGTGATCCTTTTGTATGGGGCATTGTGCTTTCAGTTACGGTAAAGTCACTTACCACGGGTAATCTTTCACCTTTCGCTTTTCCTGCGGGGCGGCATGCCAGCAGGGCTTTTGTGTACACATGCTGCGGTGACCGTAATATTTCTTTTGCATCTCCCTGTTCTACCACTTCGCCTTTATACATCACCACTATTTTATCTGCAATATCGGCTACCACACCCAGGTCGTGTGTAATTAAGATCACCCCCATGTGGTGGTGTTGCTGTAATTCTTTTATTAATTCCAGTATGGTTTTTTGCACAGTAACATCCAGTGCCGTAGTAGGTTCATCGGCTATTAATAATGCCGGATTGCAACTCATGGCCATGGCGATCATCACCCGTTGCTTTTGGCCGCCACTTAATTCATGCGGGAAGCGGTGAATAATGTTACCGGGATCGGGCAGTTTTACTTTTTCAAATAATGAGATCGTTTTTTTTCGGGCATCGGCACGGCTGAGCTGCTGGTGCAGCCGGATGGCTTCCATCACCTGTTCGCCGCAGGTGAAAACAGGGTTCAAAGAACTCATAGGTTCCTGGAAGATCATGGCGATATTTTTTCCGCGGATATCATTGATCTGTTTGCCTGATATGCTGATGAGATCGATAGGTTGTTTGTCTTTTTGAAAAAATAACACTTTGCCGCTGATATGGCTTTCGCGTGGCAATAACTGCAGTAAGGATAATGCGGTTACAGATTTGCCCGATCCGCTTTCTCCTACAATAGCAACCAATTCGCCTTTTTTAATTTCAATACTGCTTTTTTTTACGGCAATGGTTTTATTGCCATCATTGCTGAATTGAATGGAAAGGTTTCGTATAGAGAGTAGTGATGGCAATAGGAGTGTGGGTGATGTGTATTAAATGATCAATGGTCAATAGGCAGCAACTTAAGACTTAATGCTTTATTCACTATTCACCATTGACCATTCACTGCTAAAATTTCAAATGTCGTACTGTAAGTCCGTTATTGATCAGTTGTTTTAATGAATCGATCCCGATCTTCAAATGTCTTTCTACAAATGCAGCGGTTACACTTTTGTCGCTGGCTTCTGTTTTAACACCTTCCGGTACCATGGGTTGATCACTTACCAGCAATAAAGCACCAGTAGGTATATGATTGTAAAAGCCTACAGAAAAAATAGTGGCCGTTTCCATATCAATGGCATATGCCTTTACTTTTTGTAAATACAGTTTAAATTCCTCGTCATGTTCCCATACCCTGCGGTTAGTAGTGTACACAGTACCGGTCCAGTAATCTGTTTCATAATCCCTGATGGTGGTGGAGATGGCTTTCTGCAAACTAAATGAGGGCAATGCCGGAACGATGGGTGGAAAATAATCATTGCTGGTTCCCTCGCCTCTCATGGCAGCGATGGGTAAAATTAAATCGCCGATGCTGTGCCGCTTTTTCAATCCGCCGCATTTGCCTAAAAATAATACGGCCTGGGGTTCGATGGCACTCAGCAGGTCCATTATGGTGGCAGCACCCGGGCTACCCATGCCAAAATTGATGATGGTGATATTGTCTGCAGTGGCGCATTGCATCGGCCTGTCGCGTCCAATTACTTTTACATTATTCCATTCTGCAAACATGTCTACATAATTGCTGAAGTTGGTCAATAAAATGTATTTACCAAAATTTTCCAATGCTTCGCCGGTATACCTCGGCAGCCAGTTGTTGACTATTTCTTCTTTTGTTTTCATGCTGTATATTTTTTAACGATCTGTATTGCTTTGGTCAGCGCAGTTGCGGATGTTGTACTGTTCTTAAACTTTTCTTTTAGTAAAACACAATAAGAATCACGCTTGTACGGCATACCTTTGTGCAGCAATGCCTTAACCCGTTGCAATCTTTAAAAGTACAAAAAAATAATGTATTTAATGCGGGACAATACATTTGCATGCAAACAATATGATAAAAATTGATTATCCACCATATCAACCCAAAATAAAAAAGGAAGCGAATAAAGAATTTATTTTTGATGTAATTCGCAAACGTTGGGTGGTGCTCACACCAGAAGAATGGGTACGGCAGAATTTTTTGCAATATCTTATTGTGGTAAAAAAGTACCCGGCATCTTTAATTGCGGTGGAAAAGGAAATTAAGCTCAGCGACCTTACAAAACGGTTCGACATTGTAGTGTACAACACTCATTCGTTGCCATGGATGATCATTGAGTGCAAAGAAATGGAGGTGGAATTAAGCAAACAGGTACTGGACCAGGTGCTGCGGTATAATATTGCCATGCAGGTGCCATACCTGGTAATTACCAATGGCAGCTACTGCATGGCTTTTCAATGTAATCACAATCAATTGCTCGATCTAAACGAACTGCCCTCATTTTAAACCCCTGCACTAATTCACCTTAGGGCATCCCAGTGTTTTATTTTTTTTGCCGAAGGAATAAATCAATCCAATACTGTGTGTAAAGTAATGGTCATTTTTATTGGGGTTGGCAGCTTTGCTGAATCCATCCAGGTAATCAGTAAAACTTAAGCGGTAGCTGGTTTCTGCATTTAATGAAAAACGTTCACTTAATGCATACCGTACTCCTGCACCTAATGGTATAACCGGAAGAGTGCTTGGTGTAGTGGTGGCTGCATCTGCAGTAAGTCCAGCCTGAATATCGGAGCCATCTCCAAATACTGCAGTATTTAAGTTGCTCCAGTCTCTTTTTATTTTTACAAAAGAAAGCCCGATGCCACCAAAAACATAGGGTGCCAGCCTTGGCTGCCTTGCCTGCATGATATTCCATACACCCTGCAGCGAAAGTTCCGTTACCGGTGTGGTAAAGTTGAAATTGCGCTGCCTGCGCCAATCGGGTGTTGCGTATTTAGCATCATCGCCATACAATTTACCCCTGTTGAAATTAAACCGCAAAGAAAATGACGGGCTCATGATGCGGTACACATGAAAGGCAAACTGCGGCTTCATGGTTTTATAAGCACCTATTTTTTCAGGGGTAAGGTCGCCCTGGTATACCATCAGCCCGCCACTTACCCCCACTTCGTATTTTGAAAGATCGATCTGTGCACGAACCGAACTGGTACTGCTTATAATGAGGATGATGGCCGCTGCGGATTTTGATAATACAGACTTCATTGGATTTACATTTTAGGTGACAAAAATTGCTTGCATGTAAAAGTCTGTATTTCGATAAGTGAAATTTTAGTGCTTGTAATTTGTTAACTGTTTGTGCCAGGTTTTATTACTTCACTATTGTTTAATAACTGTTAAACAATAATGAAGTAGCTGATTATTTTTTATTTAAACTTAAGGTGTAAACTAACAATGTCAGCATTCAAACCGTTACTGCGGTTGTAATGTCCATACCTTAATTCCAGCATGTTTAAAAATTCTATCCCCAATACACCATGTACCGGCGCAAAACGAAATCCTGCACCAAAGAAGCCACTGTTGAATGCAGACAGGTCGTAGCTGCTGGTATAATACTGATCAGTGGTTGCATGTTGTCCGTATGCCGCAAAATATTTCGCTGCACTTTGATTGTAAAAACGGTAAAACGGCGTTACAGAAAAGAAAGGGGTGATCTTTACGGCAGTTTCCATATCCACCGTGTGAGACTGGATGCCCCAGTCGTCTTTATAAAAACGGTAGAAGGAACGGAGGATCACTTTATCGCCTAAAAAATAATTGGCTCTTACACCCAGCGGGATCTTAAAACGGTTATTGGGCAGATTTTCCACAGCCTCAGCCCCGTTCTTAAAGTACACCCTGTGAAAAGGCAATCCCAGGTAGCCCTGTTGTGAAACAAGATCCAGTAAAAACATCAGCTGCATATTTTTAGTAACCACCTGCGAATAACTGAGTGAAGTACTGAAGGTATTTCTTGCGCTGGTGGGATAACGGTGTTCTCCATGCGATGATGCACTGCTGTTGGTAGATACGGGAATTAACTCTGTTGGATATACCAGCGAAACTTTGTCTAAGTAAGCCTGTGCTTTAATGCCGAATTCGCGGTTACTGTTTTTAGATTTGATATTGAAGTTGCCCCCAATACCAAATGAAACATAATCAAATTCTTTAGAGAAAGAAGTATTTAAACCTACAGTGGTTCCTTTGGTTTCATTTTCCATGCTCCAGGATACTGAAGGGTAAAAACGAACATCTTGTGATGATGCAGAAGAATTGGCTTTGGCATCTACTTTATCGGAAGATGCAGAAGTGTAAGTGTCAACACCTGCTTCCACGGTAACGGAATGTTTACGGAATTTATAATCGTACCCCACTAATTTAATATCTATCACATTGGCCACATCGGTAAGTTTTTCTGTTTCAACACCTCCTGTTACTGCGCTGTTATTGCCATTTTGGTGATAATAGCTGCTGACTAAATTCACTTCTTCTATTTTAAGAGGTTTTGCTTCGTAATTACTGTTAGTAGTGCTGGTTTGCGAAAAAGCACTCAATAAGCTTAAGTACATACCTACCACCGATAAGCAAATTTTTTTCATGTTGCTGGTTTAAGTTTGGGTTAGTTGCATCCGCATCCGCCACCGGTTTTACCACCATTGGCACCGGAAGCCCCTTCGCGGTAGGATTGAAAACTCATTTCAGTTTTCTGTACTTTTCTTGCGCCCAGTTGCATTTCTGAATCATTGAGTTTGTTCTTCTGATATTCTTTTACAGCTGCACAACCGCTGGCTGCCGTAACAACTGTAATGGCTGTTGCTATCAGGGTTAATTTTTTTTGGGTGTTCATAACAGGTTGATGTTTTTAGATGTGTACATGTTATTTTGCTCATCAATAATGATGCAGGCAATATTTTTTATCTGGTTAATCATATCCAGGCCCACTTTTATTCCCATAATCATCACCGGGGTGGCCATGGCGTCGGCAATTTCTGCATTGGGGCTGATGATGGTAACACTTTTTATGCCCTGCACAGGCATGCCTGTTGCTGGGTCAATGGTATGCGAATATTTTTTACCATTCAGGATTACATATTTTTCATAATTGCCCGAAGTGGCCACGGCCATATCGGTAATGTTCATATAAGAAAACGGGCGCAATACATTTCCCGGGTCTGCAATACCAATCGTCCACGGGCGCCCGTCGGGTTGCGATCCCCAGGTGGTAAGATCTCCGGCGGCATTCACAATGCCATTTTCAACACCGTTGGCTTTTAAAATATATTTGGCACGTTCTGCTGCATATCCTTTTCCTATGCCGCCAAAACCAATGCGCATCCCCTTTTCTTTTAAAAAAACGGTGCCATTGCTTTCATCTAAAAGAATATTTTTATAATTGATCAGCCGCACCATTCGTTTTGCGGTTTTGGCATCCGGCAATGCGGTCATGTGCTGGTCAAAATTCCAAAGCCTTTTATCAATTGAACCATAAGTAATATCAAAAGCCCCCTGTGTAAGTGCAGAAATTTTTATGGAACGCTGAATGATGCCGAACATTTCTTTATCAACACGAACCGGTTTAATGCCGGCATGCCGGTTGATCAGGTTGGTTTGGCTGTCATCGGCAAATGTGGTCAGCAGCATTTCAATTCGTCTTACTTCATCAATGGCAGAGTCGATACAGTTATTTGCCCAGCCTTCGTCTTCTTCGCCCCCTACCACACTAAATTCAAAGCGGTTACCCATTAACTTGAGTACCCTTTTGTAAATGGTTTGTTGCTCGGTGATGGTGTCAGTTTGATGCATGGGCAAATGCTTTTATCTGTTCAGTAAATTCAGCGGCAGATATACCGGGAAAACCATCAAAGGTTTTCAGCACTTTCCCGTCTGCATCCAGTAATAAAGTAAAAGGGAATTTTCCTTTGGGATTGTATTTATCCGCCAAGGCTTCGTTCTGCTTTACCTGTTCTTTGCTCAACTGGTTTTTTTTAAGCCTTGGAAAATCTGCATTTACCAGTATGAGGTGGTCTGCAGCATAATTTTTAAAATCATCGCTGTCAAAAATTTCTTTGTGCAGGCGGATACAGGGTCCGCACCAGTCTGAGCCTGAAAAATTCAAAACGATCAGCTCATGTTTTTTTTGTGCAGATTTTTGCGCCGCTTCAAAGTTCGTTTCCCATAACGATGATGGCAGCATGAAGGATGACAGCAGTAACAGGGCCAAAAACTTCATAAGATATTTTTTAGATGAACAATGTCAAAAATTATTCCGCAACGCCTTTACCTGTTGCGGATAAACACAATGATTTGTTAATAGTCTGCTGGTAAATATGCTCATGCATGGTTTAAAAAGCAGGCTTATAGAAATAAGCCTGCGTCTTTGTTCACCATTAAAACACTACTTAACTGTTATTATTACAGAAGCGGAGTCTTGTCCTTTTTTACAGCCACCCAAATGATTGCCATGCCCATGCCATACACTGTCAATGTGATGGTTCCATACACTGTCCTGGAAATGATGCCCCGCACTGTCTGCATGATTGCACACATGTACCGAATCCAGGGCCAGCCCTCTTGCTCTCACACCAATCACATATTCACCTGGTTGAGAAAAAGTAAAATAATTTGTTTTTTCTGTACTTACTGTATAGGTTGCCCTGGCTGTTGCGGCAGGATTTACCGACCAGCTCAGCGCATTGGTACTGGTATTGGCTGTAACGCTAACCGTTTGTCCTACCGATACCTCTGTGGCAGATGCGGTTAAACTGATGGCATCTGTTGAGTTAGATTTGTTGCAGGCAAGCATCACCAGCAGGGGCAATGCAGCGCTCAAAGCGGCTTTTTTCATATTGACTTTTTTTAAGGGTTATTTTTGTTTGTAAATAGATACTAAAAGCACAGATGCGCAGTTTTGAATAAAAGGTTGGGCAGTAAAAATATTTTTTTCGGCCAACCCAACCGTTTAACATTTAATTTACATCTGAAGGATATTCATCATTATGCAGGAGCAGTTACATCAGCTTATACACCATTGTATCAGGGGCGACCGGCAGTCGCAGGGAAAGTTGTATGCATTACTGGCGCCTAAAATGTTTGTAACCTGCCAGCGCTATTGCCGCAGCAGGGAAGAAGCCGAAGAAACCCTGCAGGAAGGATTTATGAAAGTGTTTGAAAATCTGCAGCAATTTAAGTTTGCCGGTTCATTTGAGGGCTGGGTGCGTAAAATAATGGTGAACTGCGCCTTACAGAAATACAGGAGTAAATCGCACCTGCATGCTGTGGTAAATATTGATGATGTAAAAGTAGAGCAGGGGGCCATGGAAAATACCACCGCCCAACTTGGAACAAAAGAATTATTAAAGCTGGTTCAATTACTTCCATCTGCTTACAGGATGGTATTTAACTTATATGTTTTTGAAGGAATGAAACACCGCGAAATTGCGGAACTGTTAGGCATTTCTGAGGGAACTTCAAAATCCAATTTATCAGATGCCAGGGCCATACTGCAAAAAGCCGTGCTTAAAAATTCACAGATTGCTAAACAAAATACGATTTAGTTATGGATGAAAATTTACATGATATTGATAAATTATTCCGTGACCCTATTGAGGAGCATGAAGAAATGCCTGCTGCCAAAGTTTGGGATGCCATCGAAAGCAACCTGGATAAAAGTAATATTGTAAGCATTAAAAAGAAATACAATAACCTTAAAAAACTTGCTGCAGTATTATTATTGCTGTTACTGGGTACCATTGCTTACGAGATACAAACTAAAAAGCCGGGTGGTAAAAATGTAGCGGTAAATGACAAACAGCAAAGCGCTGCCGGAAGCTCCGCAAAAGAAAAAACAGCTCCGGTAAACCAAACAATTGTAACAACAACTCCTGGGGGGGCATCTGATACGGCCATTGCTGCTGCCGGAAATAATTATACCACTTCTAATGCAATAAAAGGTGCAAACGACAGCATTGCAGATTTACCTGTTACTCCCGCGGCAAACAACGCCGCCTCCGGTGCAACAAGGCAGGAACAATCAAGTAATGTGGCGTCAAATGCCCCTTCTGTAAATAAACCCAAAAAGAAGATGGGCATACCTGTTTCTCATACTGCAGGGGCTGCTGGTAGCAATACCAATACCACCAGCCTGTCAGCAGGACGGCAAAAGAAATCTTCTTCGGGGCAAAAGACGAAGATAACGGTACATCATAACGAAACAGAGGAAGAAGTTGTAGTAGATAAACAGGATGCAGTACCTGCTTCGTATAAGAATGAAAGGGTTGCAACCTCCCATTACTTAACGGCCCTGTTACAAGAGCCTGCAGAATTATTGCATAACGGGTACTGGAATAAACAGCCCTCTGCTCAGCTCTATCCTGCGGCGGTATTGCCAGAAGCGGATATTAAAAACCGGATCGCCAAAAGTATGCGCACTAAAACAACCCGGCCGTTTCATTTCAGCATCACTCCATTTGTATCACCGCAGTTTAGTTTTAACCGTTTGGAAGATGATCATTACGATCCGGGGCCAGGCCCCAGGCCGGTAAACGGAAGAGAAAAAATTAAAGAAGAGGAACAGCGCCAGGCTTCAACGGCTTTAGGGCTGCTGATTGATATCCCCGTTGGAAAAAACTGGGGTTTGCAATCAGGCGTCAGCTATACCAGCAGGAAAACAGAGATTGAGCCTAAAAAAATATTTGCCAAAATGGATACCGACGGCAAAGTAAAATACCGTTTCGACTGTGCCTCAGGGTATACCTATATTTCGCCCAAAGCAGGTGCAGCACCTGTAGTGGGCGATAGTGTTACTGCGGCGGCTTCTACCAATACCCTGCAATACATTACAGTGCCCCTGGCAGTGAATTACAGTTTTTCTTTGGGTAAATTTAATATTGTGCCTGCTGCCGGTGTAATGATTAACTTTTTGGCAAAGCAACAAATACAAACCGAGATCATACAGGGGGCTGTAAAAGAAGCGCAGACCATCAATACCATACAGGGCATGAAGTCTGCCTATTTTAATGCTTTTACAGGGGTGGCTGTAGAGTATAATTTCAGTAAAAAGGCAGCATTGAGTTTGATGCCGCTGGGCAATTTTGCATTGAGCTCAATCAATAAAGATGCGGCAGTTAAATCTTATCCCAATTCATTTGGGCTAAGTGCGGGTATTAAAGTTAAATTTTGATGTAACAAAAATATGGCTGCAGCCATATGCTATTTTACAGCACGGCTACTACAGAGGGTGGTTCAGTAAAAGAATGATCCACCCGTTAATTCGGTGCTCTTATTCTGCAATAGCGCTGATCTCCTCTTCCAAAGCGGGAATATTTTTTTGATGGTACGGCCACCTGCGCTGCAGTTTTGCATACAAAAAATATACAATTACCCCGCTGCCGAATACCACCAGGAAGGACAGTATGATTGTAAATCCCGTGGCGCAAAAAATAAAGAGCCACATGGCCACGGCCAATATTACCGGAAGCGGATACAAAGGCATTTTATAGGGCAGTGCTGCAGTGCCTTTTCGTTTTCTTAATAAAATAACGCCAACGGCCTGGCCAATAAACTGTACCATTATGCGCATGGCCAGTATACCATCTATCACATGTTTCATTTTAAACAGCAGGCTGAACACAAATGCAAAAGCAGCCAGTACTAACAGCGATACGTAGGGGAAATTTTTGGTAGGGTGCAGTTTGCCAAAGAATTTAAAAAAGGCCCCGTCAACTGCGGCGGCATAAGGTACCCGCGAGTAGCCTAACATTACGGCAAATAAAGATGCCAATGCCACCCACAATATCATTACTGTGGCAATTTTTGCAGCACTGTTACCATACAGGCGTTCAATAAAAGTACTGACCACAAAATTATTTTGTCCGTTGTCCTGCCAGGCTTTTATTTCCTGCCAGGGTATCACGCTGCTCACACTTACATTCATGGCCAGGTACAAAATGGCAATGCCTGTTACAGAAATGAACATGCTGCGGGGAATATTCTTCCCGGGATTTTTTATTTCGCCACCCAAATGGCAAACATTGTAATAACCCAGGTAACTGTAGATAGATTTGATACAAGCCTGGCCAAATGCAAAAGAGGCCAGTTGTCCCCAGCTAAAACCGGTATTGATATCTTTTAAAGGTTGTAAAAAGTTGCCATGTGCAATACCCCCAACAATGATCCAGCCCAAAGTGAGTAATACGCCACTCCAAAGCAATACGCCTATCTTACCAATACTATCGATCTTACGATATAATAAAAAGGTAACAAGAATGATCACCATGCCCGATACAGCTTTCTGCTGCCATTCGTTCAGAGCCACCAGGTACCCTAAATACTGCGAAAAACCAATTGCCGCGGAAGCGGCTACCAATGGAGCCTGTATAACCGTTTGCCATACATATAAAAAACTCATCATCCTGCCGGGGCCATTTTTACCGTAAGCTTCCTTTAAAAAATTATAACTGCCTCCGGCTAACGGGTAGGCTGCTCCTAATTCGCTCCATATCATGGCATCAATCATCGACAGTACTGCGCCGGCTATCCAGGCATACAGGAACATCCCATTCATAAAGCCAATTACAATGGGCAGGGTTACAAAAGGCCCAATGCCCACCATATCGATCATATTTAAAACCGTAGATTGAAAAAGGCCGAGGCTACGCTGGAGTTTTGGTGCTGACATCTGGTAAATTATAGTGGAAATTACAATTTACGACCTGATAAAAAAATTTGTAAAAAAAACCGGAACCCCTTGCGGAGTTCCGGCACTAATCGAAAACCATTAACCATTAAACCTTATCCTATGAAAAACCAATTTTAAGTCGGTATACATGAGGTAATGGTTGCAAGGAATAATATTTTTTGCAATATTTGGGTGACAATTGTTAGAATTGTAGAATGTTTGTAGAATTGCAAACGTTTGTGGTGAATAAATTACCAGTTTGTAACAAAAGATTTCATAAAGTCGGGAAAATTTTGCGTTTTATAAACGCCATCACCAAAGAATTTTAATGGCGGCTCCAGTTCGGCAGGCTTTAAAAACCCTGAAAGAGGGGCAGGTTGTGCATCCAGACTGGATAATAATACCGTTGTGGGATAACCCATATGGCCAAAGAGCAGGTAAACGGCCAGGTCGTTTGCCTTATAAGCTGGATTATACCCATATTTTTTTTCGCCCAATTGCACTGAGTCCCGTAACTCGGCGTTGAATTTTACCGCATAGTAGTGCTCATTAATATAATTGGCCACCTGGTCATTACCATAGGTTTGTTTATCCATTACTTTGCACCAACCACACCAGTTAGTATATACATCAATGATAATAGGTTTGGGTTGTTTTTGGTAGGCCTCGTTTAACTCGCTCAGCGTCAGCCATTTTACTTTTTCTTTTTTATGTGTTGTAAATGACAGCAATGCCACCGGGAGAAAAAGAAATACCAAATAAGATGTAACCTTTTGCATCAATTAATTGTTTTGTAGCTTAGAACATTTTTAAACGTAAATACATGAATAAAATTGTAGTGGCCATTACCGGGGCAAGTGGGTCGGTGTATGCAGCAGTATTGCTGAATAAACTGCTTCAGGTAAAAGAACAGTGGGCAGACCTGGCTGTGGTAATGACAGAAAATGCCAAAGAAGTATGGAAAACAGAACTGGATAATGAAGACTATACGCAGCTGCCGGTAAAATTTTACACACAACAAGATTTTAATGCCCCCTTTGCTTCCGGTTCGGGGCAATTCAATACCATGATTGTTATTCCCTGCAGCATGGGTACATTGGGCAGGATCGCAGGCGGGGTATCCAACGACCTTATCACCAGGGCCGCTGATGTGGTGCTGAAAGAAAGACGAAAACTCATCCTGGTGGCAAGGGATATGCCGTATAATTTGATCCATATACGCAATATGGAAACCATCACACTGGCAGGTGGTATTATCTGCCCCGCAACACCTTCTTTTTACAGCAAGCCGGCAACCATTGAAGCCGTTGCCGCCACCGTGGTTGACCGTGTACTTGACCTTGCCGGTATAAATATTGCCACTTTCAGGTGGGGTAAATAAATGACATAATAAAATAAAGTAGTTACATATAAAAAGCCGCAGCTGTAATCAACTGCGGCTTTTACATGATCGCTGTAATTTTTATCTCAGGTCAACAACCTCAACACCCGGGTATTTCTTTGCATCAAAAACAAATTGCGTATCAGCTACCACAGCAGTGGTATTCATGCTGCTTACCGCATAGGTAAACCGGTTGCCGGTTTTTTCAAATACTTTTGTAGAGCTGATTGTTTGCGAGCCTTTATTAACAAATACCAGCACTTTATGAAAGGCCTTGCTTTTATCAATGGGGGTTAACTCAACTTCCTGCACTCCCTTTACCTCACCATTTAATTTATACAGAAAATCTTTATCGTAGAAATTGGTAAATAATTTTTGCGGCGTAATGGTATTGTTGGTAGGATCCAGTTTACTAATGGTCACTTCATTGCTTGCTTTATCATAGGTCCATACATTACTGCCATCACAAAAAATATCCTGGCCGGTAACACTGATACGGTACTTGGTTCCTTTCATATACACGGTACCGGCTTTATTGCCCATGCTTTTGCCAGCGCCATTTTCTATTTTAAGTGCAAACTTGGCGGTAACACTTTTAAAGGTTTTGAATTTTGCGCTTACGGCATCCAGCACTTTTTTTGCATTGGGATCGCTTTGGCCCATTCCTTTGGGCGGTTGTGCCTGCAGGGTTACAACAGCAAACATCGTTACAGCCAAACCAAATAAAAGTTTCTTCATTATGTCAAATATTACATTAAATTAATAACTCTGTTTCAAGAGGTTGCAAAGATAAGTGAATAGATGCTTTTTTACAACCGGCGTTTAAATGGCGGTTTGTAATAAACTGTTAATGTACTTATGGGGTTAAAATAAACCTAATGGCAACCCGTTTATCCCGTAACAATTATTTATTTTACACCCACTTCAACTCAGCATGCTGGCTCAACTCAACTATTGATCCTTTTATTATTCATTTAATCAATTCAAATGACAGAAAGAAATATTGCCCTTTCTCAAAGGGAGCATTATGAGCCATCGCAATTCAGTGAGTTTTTATGGTGGCTATCCACTGCAGAAAAAGAAATACTTGTAGATTCTGTAGTGGACCGTAACCGGTACCGTATCATTGGCATGACTGTGCTTACCACCTGGGCTTTTGCCAGTTTTACCTGGACCTATTTTTTCAGCACCATTGTGGATTCTTTGGTGATGGCTGCGGTATTGGGATTATTTATGGGTTTTATCATTCTTACTATTGACCGGGCTTTAATTAAAGGCATTACCAAATTCAATAAAAAAAGGTTTACCCCATTATTATTCCGGGCATTGCTGGCCATTACCATCGGAACGTTTATGGCACAGCCTGCAGTGCTGTATATGTTCGACAAGGAAATAAAAATGCAGACCTCGCTGGATAATGAAAAAAGAAAAATGGTAAAGCGGCAGGAGCTGGATAGTTTATACAGCAACCGTAAAACTGAACTGATCAGTCAAAAAGCGGCTATTCAAACAGCGCTGGAAAATAAATATGCCGGTGTAAACAAGGCCCGGGAAAATTTTTTAGCTGAAACAGATGGTAGTGGAGGTACAGGTAAAGTGGGTATTAAAGATATTGCCATTGCAAAGCGAAGTGAATACCAAAAGCTGGACGGGGAATACCAGGCCCTGCTGAAAGAAAAGCAACCCGCATTGCTTGCGGCAGATAAAGAATTGGCCGATATGGAAGCCAGCATAAAGGCCTCAGAAAAAGAGTTTACCCAATACCTCAATAATGGCTTTTTAACCAGGGTGGATGCACTGAGCAACCTGCTAAAAAATAATTCCGCCCTGCAGTTTCGCTATTATTTAATTGTGTTTTTACTGATGCTGGTAGAATTGATGCCGGTAATAGCCAAAACCATGTTGCCCAGCGGCAGCTACGACGAAAAAGTAATGCTTCGTGAAGAGATGGAAATTGAAATTGCCCGCAGCAATATCCGTAAGGAGCAACAACTAAAAGAATTATACAACCAAATGGCCCACGAATATGATGGTGAAGCCATCACCGCTTTTTTCCGGCTTACCAAAGACGACCGGACCGAAAAAATAAAAGCATTCAGCAAAAAATGGAAAGAAGAAAACCATCAAACCTTTGATGGCTTTTGGGAAAAGATGAAGAAGGAAATATTGACTAAGCAGGAGAATTAATTATAAACCGCCGCCGGGGCTAACAGCCCCGGCGGCGGTTTACAAAGTGGTTTAAATTTTTATTTTGTAAGAACCACCGTCAAGGTTCACAACCGCCGTCAGGGTCTTCAACCGCTTACGGGGTTCACAACCGCTTACGGGGTTTACAATAAACAACCGTTGATAATTTTTTTATAGCCCGAAAAGCCCCTTTAGGTGTTTGGGGCTATATTTGCCAACTATGGCAAAAGCAGTTGGCGAAACGCCCTTAATGCAGCAACACAATGCCATCAAGGCAAGGTACCCTGATGCGATCTTACTGTTCAGGGTGGGAGATTTTTATGAAACATTCGGGCAGGATGCGGTGAATGCCTCCACAGTTTTAGGCATTACGTTAACCAAAAGAAATAATGGCGATGCCAACTCATCGCAGCTCGCAGGATTTCCGCATCATGCACTGGATACCTATTTGCATAAACTGGTAAAAGCCGGTTACCGGGTGGCCATCTGCGACCAGCTGGAAGATCCCAAACAGGCCAAGGGTATTGTAAAACGCGGGGTAACGGAGCTGGTTACACCTGGGGTTGCCACAAACGATAAATTATTAGAACACAACAGCAATAATTTTTTAGCCGCCCTGCATTTTGACGGAGAAAAAATAGGGATCGCATTTTTAGATATCAGCACCGGCGAATTTTTTATTGCCGAAGGCGATGCCGCTTATGCCGATAAATTACTGCAGAGCTTAAAACCTGCGGAAGTGATTTTTCAGCGTAACAGGCAAAAGCAGTTCAAAGAATTATTTGGCACCAAATTTTTTACCTACACTTTAGATGAATGGATATTTGCTGCAGCCTATGCCAATGAAAGTTTGCTGAAACACTTTGGTACCCACAGCTTAAAAGGATTTGGTATTGAAAACCTGCACAACGGTATCATTGCAGCCGGAGCTATACTGCATTATTTAAAAGATACCGAGCACCCCAACCTGGGCCATATCACTTCTGTACAAAGAATAGACAGGGATGAACATTTATGGATGGACCGTTTTACCATCCGCAATTTGGAATTGCTGGGTGCTGATGGTACCCATACCTTATTGCAGGTGATGGACAATACCGTTTCTGCCATGGGGGCCAGGTTGCTGAAGCGCTGGCTCATCATGCCACTGAACGATATGGCTAAAATAAATGAGCGCCTGAATACAGTGGAGTTTTTTATCAGGGAAACAGATATAAGAAATAAAGTTGCGCAACACATCAAACAGGCAGGGGATGTAGAAAGGCTGGTGAGTAAAGTACCTTTAAAAAAAGTAAATCCGCGTGAAGTATTACAAATAGCAAAAGGATTACAACAAACCGAAGCAATAAAATCTATTTGTGATAATGCATCGAATGAGTATTTAAAAAGACTGGGAGATTCTCTTAATCCCTGTAAATATATTTTAGACAAGATCATAAAAGAACTGAACGATAATCCGCCGGCCGCTGCAGCCAAAGGCGGGGTAATTGCCGACGGCATTCATGAAGAACTGGATGGGTTAAGAAAGATCGCCAGCGGCGGAAAAGATTATTTGATAGAATTGCAGCAGAAAGAAGCCCTGGCTACCGGAATATCTTCTTTAAAGATCAGCTTCAACAATGTATTTGGATATTATTTGGAAGTAACGCATGCGCATAAAACCAAAGTGCCCGATACCTGGATACGCAAGCAAACACTGGTAAATGCAGAACGTTATATTACGCCCGAGCTAAAAGAATACGAAGAAAAAATTGTTGGTGCAGAGGATAAAATATTGGCTATAGAAATGCAGCTCTTCGAGCAATTGCTGAACGAGCTGCAGGATTATATAGCACCCATGCAGGTGAACGGGCATGTGATGGCAGTGCTGGATTGTTTGGCCTGTTTTGCCAACAATGCAATGCAGTTCAATTATAAAAAGCCATTGCTGCATGATGGTACGGTACTGGATATTAAAGACAGCCGCCACCCGGTAATAGAAAGGCACCTGCCTGTTGGTGAACCATATATTGCCAATGATATTTTATTGGATCCTGCGGCACAACAAATTATTATTTTAACCGGTCCAAATATGAGTGGTAAAAGTGCCATCCTTCGTCAAACGGCGCTCATTACTTTAATGGCCCATATGGGAAGTTTTGTGCCGGCAGCAGCTGCTAAAATCCCTTTAACAGATAAAATATTTACACGGGTAGGTGCCAGTGATAATTTAAGCGGGGGCGAAAGTACTTTTATGGTAGAGATGAATGAAACTGCCAGCATCATCAATAATATTACCAGCCGAAGTTTAATTTTACTCGACGAAATTGGAAGGGGTACTTCTACCTACGATGGCATTTCCATTGCCTGGAGTATTGTAGAATTTTTATACAATAGTCCGCATGCCCCCAAAACATTATTCGCCACGCATTATCACGAACTGAATGAACTGGAAAATAAATTGCACCGTGTAAAAAATTATCATGTTACCAATAAGGAAGTGGGTAATAAGATCATCTTTCTGCGTAAACTGGCCGCAGGTGGCAGCACCCATAGTTTTGGTATTCATGTTGCACGCATGGCGGGCATGCCGCCGTCGCTCATTAACAGGGCCAATGAAATTTTAGTACAGCTGGAAGAAAGCCGCGACAGTAAATCAACAGATGATACAATAAAGCAATTGAATACACCCAAAATGCAGCTGAGTATTTTTGATGCCCACTCTGCCACTTTTGATGAAATAAGAACATTGCTGGAAGCGGTGGATATTAACCGGCTTACCCCTGTTGAAGCATTGCTGAAATTACAGGAGATCAAAAGCAAGGTAAAATAACCAGGATGCAAGATGGTATACACATAAGTAAATGGCCATATAAGAAAAACCCTGCTAACTATTGCAGCGAAATTGCTTTATTAGGCATCTTTATAATAATTTCGCTGTGCTTATGTATAAGAAATTACTGATATTATGGATATGGGTGTTTGTTGTTGCAGCAAACAGCTTTGGCCAGGCTTGTTCCTTACCCGGGATGACGCCGGATAAAGCCTATCCTGTTTGTGGCACTGCAGTATTTCATGAAGACCGGGTAACCAACTGTGATGGGCCCGATGTAGCGAGCACCGGTTGTTCTGTAGGCGTAACTTCCAGCAGCTCTTTCTGGTATAAATTTACCTGTTACCAAACCGGCACGCTGGGATTTTTGATCAGTGGTATCAGTGCTTCGGATGATTATGACTGGGAACTGTTTGATATAACCGGTCACAATCCTGCTGATGTATTTACTAATAAATCTTTACAGGTATCATTAAACATTTACGGAGCCAGCAGCAGTGCCGCACCTTTTCCCAATTCTCCAACCGGTTGTAAGGCCGGTGCCAGTGGCAATGTACACTGCCAGGGATCAGCATCCGGTAATACACCTTTTAATGAAATGCCCACTATCACCATTGGACATGATTACCTGCTGATGGTGACCAACTGGACAAAAAGTACATCGGGATACGACCTGTCTTTTACCGGTGGTACTGCAAGTATTACCGATCCTAAAGAACCGCACCTGCAGGGATCCAGAGCCATTTGCGATGGTACACAAGCAGTGATTACCACTAACAAAAGAATGAAATGCCTGTCACTTTCTTCCAACGGATCGGAGTTCAGTATTAATCCGCCGGTAGCCAATGTAATTGCAGCCGCCGGGTTTGGCTGCAACAATGGTTTTGACATGGATTCTATTATTCTTACACTCAGTGCACCTTTGCCGCCGGGAAATTATACCATTGCTATTAAAAATGGCGATGCCGATAACAATACCATAAAAGATAACTGCGACAGGCTGATCCCTGTGGGTGAAAGTATTCCCATGATCGTATACCCGCAGTTCCCCACGCCCATGGATAGCCTGGATAAAGTTTTTTGTGCTCCCGATGAACTGGTGGTGAATTTTAGTCACCAGCTCAGGTACATCAGGTGCAGCAGTATTGCACCTGATGGCAGTGATTTTAACGTAATAACTGTTGCAGGAACAGGGCCGGTTACCGTTATTGGTGCTTCAGGAGTTTGTGATGCCAATGGATTAACCCCTGTTATAAAAGTAAAACTGGCGGCTCCCATTCAAACTAAAGGTATATATCAGGTACAACTGAAAAGAGGTACAGACAATACTACCATCATCAACGAATGCGGGCAGGAAACACCCCCGGGTGCTGCTTTATCATTTACAACAAAAGATACGGTGAGTGCCGGTTTTACCTACCGCATCAACCTGGGATGTAAAAGAGATACCATCCATTATTTTCATGATGGAAGAAATGAAGTGAATTTTTGGAAATGGGATTTTGATAATATCCGAAGCAGCAGTCTGCAAAATCCATCTGTGGTATATGCTGTATTTGGAAAAAAAACGGCACAACTCATAGTGTCTAATGGTGTATGTAAAGATACTTCTGCTGTAGTACCAATAGTACTTGATAATGATTTGAAAGCTGTATTTGAAGCCACAGCAGTGATATGCCCCGGCGACCTTGCCATTTTTAAAGAAAATAGTATTGGAAATGGATTGCAATGGAACTGGGTATTTGGAAATGGCAATACCAGCAACCTGCAGCAACCCCCGGGCCAAACCTATTCATCTTCTAATGTAATACGTGATGTGCCGGTAAAACTGATGGTGACCAATAATATTGGCTGCAGCGATACTGCCACGCAATTAATAAAAGTGGTAAGCAACTGTTATATTGCCATTCCCAATGCATTTACTCCCAATGGCGATGGGCTGAATGATTATCTTTATCCCACCAATGCCTACAAGGCAAAAGACCTGGTTTTTAAAGTATACAACCGGTTTGGACAATTGTTGTTTTCAACCAGCAATTGGCAAAACAAATGGGATGGCAGTTTTAAAGGGCAGGGAGTTGATCCGGGAACGTATGTATGGATATTACAGTACACCAATACGGATACCGGAAAAAGGATTGAACAAAAAGGCACCACCATTTTGCTCAGGTAAATTTTACACTGTGCCGCGGTATGAGCGCAACGATTTTTTTCTCACAGCAATAATTGGCAGCTGAATGTACAATTGCAAAACAACGGCTACTATTTATTAACCCATCAATTTTTTTCTTTCTTCCCTTTCTTCCCGCAGCATGGCGCCAAAGTCCATTTTACGTACCATCGTTTTTATCACCAGTGCAATGCGTTTTGCTTTGGTAGCGTCTGTTTTTGCGCTGTCGATCCATTTGGTAAAATAATTGCGGTGCCCCTGCGGCAACGAGTTGTAGTATTTCAATGCATCCGGTTCATCGGCCATACATTCCAGTAATTCTGAAGGTGGGAGTATGGGGGATGCATCCACTTCTATTTGTACTTTTAATGAGGCTCCTTTTTGTTTGCCGATGCCCTTTCGCATGGCCGCGTTAATGGCCATAATGAAATCTCCTTCGCCCATGGGCACCAGTGCTACTTTTTCAATGTAAAATTCATCCAGTTTCCCTTTTACCCGAAACGATTTTTTATTGCCCGGCTTTAACTGCTTTGCAATTTTTGCAGGGATATTGATATAGGTCCAGCCGGTCTTTTCACCCTGCTTATCAAATTTTAATATGGTGGTGGAAAATTGTACCATGTATTTACCAGTTGCTAAAATACAACAGTGCAGCAATATAATTACAATATGCTGTTAATAAACCATCTTATGAAGAAGGCTGTTTCTATTCACCTTACCCGCTAACTGGCTTGCCTGAACCCGTAATTCTGGACAGATTATTTTTTCTTTGACCGGAGGTATTCTTCCCTGATTTTCCTAAGGTCAATCTTTGCGCAATCTTTTATCAATTGCTGTACAATTTTCAAAGGCATTTCTTCTTCATGTTTAAAATTGATACATCCTTTTTGAAAAGCGGCCTTATTTAAAAGTGCTTTATATTTTTCATACAATGGAGGATGACCATACATGGGCAGTACGTGTAATGACATGTAATTTTTTACACTGGACAGTCCGTATTTAAAAGTGCCCGGCGCATTGTAGATGATCATTTCCTTTCCCATCATGGGTGCGATGGATGCGGTAACGGTGTTGTCTTCTTCGATAATGATGTCGTGTATCTTGCTGAGTAATTGCTGCCTTTCGGGAAGCTGGCTTGCAATAAATGCTGCTATTGTCATGTGCAGAAGTTTAAAGCGATCAATAAATTGCCGATAGTATATTCAAGGTAAAGTAAATTCTCGTAATAACCAATCCTTTAACGGATGAATAGTGTAAGTATGAATGCCGGATTACGCGGTACGGGTTCCATCTGCATACAACTCAATCAATGCTTCCATACTGTCTTTTAACGCACCGGATGCCTCGTCAAAAAAAACGTCTTTGCTTTTTTTAGACGCTTTATTATCGTTCGATTTTTTGATGCTGACTTTTATTGCTTCCACGGCATCAAAAAATGGCGGGATGCTTTTTTCGTACAATGTGTTTACAGCTTCAATTGTAATTAAGATGTCTTCATATTCGGTAACAATGCTGTTGATCTCTTTGATATTATCAGCCGAATGCCGTCGGGGAATACGGTTGAATAATGCGGTTAATGTTGCGGTAGTGGCGTTCATTGTTTACTTGTATGAATAAATATACAGGAAAGAAATGGTAAGATATTGGGGTGAAAAAAAATGACCAGAATAAATCTGAATCCGGTTTATTCCATTGTTAAATAAAGTGATGCCGTACAAGTGAGTGACACAACGATGGCCGGCGATGCGTTGGTGCCCGGAAAAAAATATACGCTATGCTTCCTTATGCCCGATATAATTTCTCCATTTCTCGATCACTGCTTTCATGTCTTCGGGCAGTTCGCTTTCAAAATGCACTTTTTCTTTTGTGGTGGGATGTATAAAGCCCAGTTCTTTGGCATGCAGGGCCTGCCGTTGGCAAAGGGCAAAACAATTATCTACAAACTGTTTGTACTTGGTAAATACAGTGCCGCGTACAATGCGGTCGCCACCATAAAAATCATCATTGAATAAAGGATGGCCAATCAGTTGCATGTGTACCCGTATCTGGTGTGTACGCCCTGTTTCCAGCCTGCATTCCACAAGAGTTACGTAGTTGAAACGCTCCAGTACTTTATAATGCGTGATGGCATCCTTACCATGGTCGCCGTCGGGATAGGCGGTGAATAATTTCCTGAAACGTAAATGACGCCCCACATGTGCAATAATAGTGCCTTCATCTTTTTCAAAATCGCCCCATACCAATGCAATATAACGCCGGTGAACGGTGTGATTAAAAAATTGTTTGGCCAGGTCGCTCATGGCTTTTTGTGTTTTGGCCATTACCAGTAAGCCGCTGGTATTTTTGTCAATACGGTGTACCAGCCCAAAACGGGAAAGTGTACTTTCGTCAATATCGGGTTGCTGCTGTTTTAAATAATAGGCCACGGCATTCACCAATGTGCCATTGGGATTGCCGCTGCCGGGATGCACCACCATGCCGGCGGGTTTGTTCACAATTAAAAAATCATCATCTTCATACCCAATGGCCAATGGAATATTTTGCGGAATGATTTCGCTGCTTTCGGGATTTCGGGTGTCGTACACCACTATCTTATCGTGCGGACGAACCTTATAATTGTTTTTTACCGGGCCGTCGTTCACCAGCACCATTTCGTTGTCGATGGCCTGCTGAATTTTATTGCGGGTGGCGCCCTCTATGCGGCTCATTAAAAACTTATCGATGCGCAATGCATCCTGCCCCTTATCAATGATGATGGTAAGCCTTTCGTACAGGTCTTCGCCTTCAGGTTGTTCTAAGTCGTCGAGGTTGATGATGTCCTGGTTCATGGTTAATAGTTCATGGTTCATGGTTGAAAGTGTCTGGCCATGAACTATGAACCATGAACTATCAACTAACCTTATCTTTGCAAAATAAATGAATTGCATTGGATAAGCAGGAAGTAATATTTAAAGACCTTGGAATTATTGATTATAAAACCGCCTGGGATTACCAGGAAGAGTTGTTACAGCAAAATGTGAAAGTGAAATCTGCCATAAGGAACAATCAGCCAGCCCTGAGAAGTGAACTGTCAGCTGCGGGGCATGAGCCATCAGCTATCCACCATAAACCCTCCACCATCAACTACTTCCTTTTTTGTGAGCATCCTCCCGTATATACCCTGGGTAAGAGCGGTAAGATGGAGCATGTACTGATGAGTGAAGCTGACCTGGCTGCCAATAATATACAGTTTTACAATACCAACAGGGGGGGCGATATTACTTTTCACGGGCCGCAGCAGGTGGTGGGTTATCCTATTATAGACCTGGAGCTTTTTTACACCGATATTGGTAAATACCTGCGCAATTTAGAAGAGGTAATTATTTTAACCATTGCCGAATATGGTATTAAAGGCGAGCGCAGCAGTGGCGAAACCGGCGTATGGATAGAACCCGGCATCAAGGGAAGGGAACGTAAGATCTGTGCCATTGGCGTACGTTGCAGCCGTTGGATTACCATGCACGGGTTTGCATTGAATGTAAATACTGATTTGAGTTATTTCAATAATATCGTTCCCTGCGGCATACAGGATAAGCAGGTAACATCGGTGGAAAAAGAATTGGGTGCACCGGCAGATGTTGAGCAGGTAAAAGAAAAGATAAAACGAAATTTTGAAAACGTTTTTGCTGTTACACTCTCTGCTTAATATTTTCCTTCTTTAGCGATCTGGAATTTGTTCTTTTCTACCAGCTTGCCACTTTCATATACTTCAAAATGAAACCAGCCGGCATGAATAAAATTCACCCTTTCGAGTATTAAGTACGATTCATTTATTTTATTCAGTTCAAACAGGGGGCTGTCATTTTCATCAAAAAACTTAACGGTGTATTTTTTTACTTCGGCATCGGGCAGGTAAATCACAATATTATTATCCTTTGCGGTATAAATGCGGCGGCTGGGGTAAGTAATGATCTCGGTATTGGTATTGATAGGGGGGAGCTGGGGTTTGGGTTGAATACCAATGATCTTTGGCTTGTTATAATTAATGGTACCCTGTGCCGCCCAGTTGTCTTTTACTAAAAAAGGATGAAGCGTATCTTCCACCACCGGGGTGGCAGGTTTGTCTTTTACCGGCCTGGCGATTTTACTGAACAGGTAACTGCCTCCTTCAAAAGAAATGAAAACACGGTAATACATTTTGTTGTAAGGTGGGTTTGCATCGGCATAACCATTCTCTATATTCTGCGGGTTCAATACAGATCCGATGGTGGTGTAATTTCTAAGGCTGTCGAAAGAGCGCTGTATATTGATGGCCGTTACGGGTGCTTTATAATTGTTAACCCAGCTTACAATGATCTGCCCGTTTAGATTTTTTACAGTGATATTGGGCAGCGTGTCTTGCGCAGTAAGCGGTACTGCAAAAAAAGCTAACAGGATCACCAGCAAAAATGAAAACTTTGGCATATGCATGATAACGAGGTAAGGCGGTTTAAATTTTATGGCAAATATAACGGGATGTTAATAATTAGAATAATAATGTGTTTGCTGGCAGCGAAAGATTGCCCTGCAGCCCACCGGTATGCAGGCACAGAATGCGGCTGCCGGGCGAAAAGCAGTTGTTTTTGATTTGATCCATGATGGCAAACAACATTTTGGCGGTATACACAAAATCAGTAGGCAATTGCTGCTGTTGCCAGGTGGTGTTCATAAAATCAAGTAGTTCGGGCGTTTTTTTTGCATAGCCGCCAAAATGATAAGCACTTAAAATTTTCAGCTGATTTATTTTATGTGCAGCACCACAAAATGCAACCCGTGCCTCAATATCGGTCATCCCTTTTAAAACCGGTACACTGATGATGGTTTCATTGCCGGCGCCCAGCAGCAGGCCAGCCAATGTAGCAGCGGTGCCGGTGGCAGTACAAATATGTGAATAGGTGTGTGGGGGAATCAATTCCCAAATCAATGCGGCACCAGCCGCCCCGATGGGATGGTAACCGCCTCCCGGTACAATGGTGCAGGGGCCATATTGCTGTTGCAAACCGGCTAAAAATGCAGGCGTTTGCTTGTTGTCATATACCTCCCTGGGTACAAATTGCAACTGCATGCCATAACTGATGCAGTGTTGCAGGGTAGGCGAAAAGTTGGCGGGGGCCTCGCCTCTTACAATTCCTATACTGTTGATGCCCGCCTGGCGGCAGGCATAGGCTGTGGCCACTAAATGGTTGGAATATGTGCCGCCAAAGGTAAGTAAGGTACGATGGGCTGCCGCACCGGCCTCCTCTAAAAAATAATGCAGTTTAAAAAGTTTGTTGCCCGATACTACCGGGTGAATCTCATCTAAGCGCAATGTAGAAAGAGTCACTTTTTTCTGTAGTAATAATTCATTTTCTAAAATATCTGTAGTAGTGCCGGCAATATTAATCAGCATTATTCGTATTACTTATTTGTTTATATTAATTTCGCGTCACAAAAATCGAATATTAATCTTTCATTTATTAATTTAACTTTTCTATGCAACAACCTACTCTGTTGATCCTGGCCGCCGGCATGGCAAGCCGCTATGGCAGTATGAAACAAACCGAAGGTTTTGGCCCCAGCGGCGAAACCATTATGGACTACTCTATTTATGATGCCATACGTGCCGGTTTTGGCAAAGTGGTATTTATTATACGCAAAGACTTTGCCGAAGGCTTTAAAAATACATTTGAACCCAAATTAAAAGGGAAGATCAAAACGGAATATGTATACCAGGAAATGAGTTATTTTTTAGATGGCGCTCCTGTTCCCGAAGGAAGAACCAAGCCATGGGGAACAGGCCATGCGGTATTGTGTGCCAAAGACGTGATCAGCGAACCCTTTGCCGTTATTAATGCAGATGATTTTTATGGACAAGATGCTTTTGTAAAAGCGGCGGCATTTTTGAACAATGACTGTACAGAAAAAAAATATTCCATCATCGGTTATCAACTGGCCAAAACCTTAAGTGAACACGGTACGGTTAGCCGGGGAGTTTGCCAGGTGGATGCTCATAATAACTTGGTAAGTATAAAAGAAAGAACCAAGATATACAGGGAAGAGGATGGCATTGTGTATGAAGATGAAGCAGGTAAGCACAGTGTACCTTTCGACAGCAGTGTATCGATGAATTTCTGGTGTTTTCACCAGTCGCTGTTCCCGGCTACAGAAAAATTGTTTCACTCTTTTGTAAAAGAAAACAGCCATAACCTGAAATCAGAATTTTTTATTCCTATTATTGCGGAAGATTTTATGCACCAACATGGCGGCAGTATTGAAGTGATCCCCTGTTCATCACAATGGTTTGGGGTTACTTATAAAGAAGATGCGCCTGTGGTAAAAGCCAGTGTAGACAAACTGGTGGCAGACGGAGCATATCCGGCTTCTTTATGGAATTAAAAGCAACTGATAAGGTAAAATGAGTCACCAACACCATGACATTTTTGAAAGCAGGAAACAGTTTCAGCTGGAAAGGATCATACTTTTCAGTGATGCTGTTTTTGCCATTGCCATTACATTGCTGATCATTGAAATTAAAGTGCCGCATTTTGAAAATGGGGTAACACAGCAGGGACTAGCGCATGAGTTAAGGGCCAAAATGCCTGAGTTTTTTGGGTTTATACTCAGTTTTGCAATTATTGGACAATTCTGGGTCAGCCATCACCGCCTTTTTGGATACATCATCAATTATACCACCAGGCTGATGTGGCTAAACCTGCTGATGCTGCTTTGGATAGTGGTGATGCCTTTTTCTACTTTTTTAAATATGCAGCATGGCAACCTGGATATTGTATGGTTCTGGTACAGCGTTAACCTGGCATTAATTGAACTGGCGTATTATTTTTTATGGAAGTACGTGGGCAATAAAGAGGAACTCTGTTATGTGGCCAATGATAAAAAGTTTATCAGTTATGTGTACCGCCGCTGCATTGTAACTTTCCTTATTTTTCTTTCCGGCGGGTTACTTACGTTACTGCCCTGGATGCCAATGAAATGGTTTGCAAGGTTCGTATTCGCTTTAATCTTTCCTGCTCTCGGCATTTTGCGAAAACAATATAATAAACATAATAAAAAAGCGGCATTTTAAAAATGCCGCTTTTTTATTATGTCACTTTTTGCTAAATCTTCTTATTCGTAACTCTTAATCAGAAATACACAGTCATTTACTTTTTTAACCTGCTGCTCCCGGGCCATATTTTTAATAGCATTGGTTGCAGGAAGTTTGATGTCAGCAAAAGCAGTATCCTTTTTTAAATTATCCACTGCTTTAAAAATGTATAAAGATTTTACCGCAAATACAAAGCCGCCTTCTAGTTTATCGGTTAAAATACCGATCACATCGCCATTCTTATTCAATATAGGTCCGCCGCTGTTACCATGATCTGCTGCAATTGAAATCTGGTACGTGAGGGTATCATTCTTGTAACCAGTTTCGCTGCTCAGGTATCCTTCATTATAAACGATCTGGTCTTTAGGATAGCCCATGGTAAAAATGGGCTCTGCCAGGTTTACTGTTTTGTTGATCTTATAAGGTAAAGCGGGGTATGCTTTAAAATCTTTATCATCAATTTTCAGCACGGCAATATCCCTCACGTCATCCTTCATGCAAAGCCTGGCTAAAAATTGCTGGCCCTTACCGTTAGTGGCAATAATGGTTTTGCCCTGCAATACGTGTGCATTGGTAATTAAATAACCATTGGCATCAATTAAAAAACCGGTACCTCCGGATTTGGGCATGGCCATCGGGTCAATCTTACTTTTTACTGCATTCAGCTCTTTAGTAGTTTGTGTTTGCCCTTTTTTCAGATCTTCCAGGTTGCGTTTCAGTTCTATTAACTGGGGATTGGCATTGTCACTGTGGTATAAAGAGCTAACGCCCACAGTAAGTACCGAAACTATGCCTGCAATACTGGCAGCAACTGCCGCAGTACGCTGGTAGCGTTTCCATAACTGAACAATTTTAGAACTGCCTTTTGGCTGTAATTCCTTAATGACTCCTTCAGCACTGAGCTTGGTTTCTACTTCAAAAAGGCTGTGCCTGAAATTTTTAGTGCTGGCATAAGTATCTACCTCATTCAGAAAAAAAGTATGTTCCACCACCATTTGGTCAATCTCGGGATTGGTCTTGCGCATCTCCTCTAAAAAGGTCTTTTCCTGCTCGTTCATTTCCCCCTTCAGGTATCTTTCAACTGCGTCTAATAATAATGTGTCATCCATCTTACAACCCGTTTTTATATTGTGCAAAGAATAATTTTTTCAACCGCATCAGGCACTTGTATTTTTGGGTTTTGGCGTTATCGGCATTGGTATATCCAAAATCGGCGGCAATTTCCTGCATGTGCTTTTTTTGTATGTAGTAGGCGTCTAACAAACTTTTACAAGGCTCCCCGATCTTACTCATGGCATTTTCCATTAATGTAAAGTCGGTATTCCGTTTTTCATGAGATTCAAGGTCTTCTTCCACAGGTATTGTATCTTCAATATGCTCAATTTGACCACTGTAGCGCTGGTTTTGGTTGAGTTTTTTTAGCCAGAGCCGCCTGCAAACTGAATATATATAGGTTTTCAGCTGGCTGCTCAGTTCAAAACTATCGGACCGGGCTTTTTCAAACAATACAATCATTGCCTCCTGAAAAATATCCCTGGCATCGTCGGCCGAACCACTGTTATTCAGTATAAATGACTGAATCATAGCGTAATTCTCCCGGTAAATGGTCTCAATGGCCTGCTTATCGTTCTCCGCCAGCCCTTGCAGTAGCAATTTTTCTTCTTCTAAAGTACTCACCCGGTTAATATTAATACGATTATAGATGATTTGTAACCCAAAACAACAAAAAAAATATTTTACAAAAATAATTGTTTCCGGCGGGTTACCTTTTTTAAATTATGGTATAAATATGAAATTATAATTTTTAAAAATTAAACAAACAAAAATGAAAAAAGTATTTTTAGCAATCGCTGTAGCCTCTGTATTTACTGCTTGTAACAATGGTGAAACCGCTGCAACCACTGAAGCTCCAAAAGTAGATTCAGCTGTTAAAGCTGTAGATTCAACTGTTAAAGCTGTTGATTCAACTGTAAAAGCTGTAGATTCAACTGTTAAAGCTGTTGATTCAACTGTAAAAGCTAAGTAATTTATTCGCCGGCTTCAGGTTGCTTGTTTCAATTGCCGGTTTAGCATAAAGAATTTTACATGACAAGCAATCATTAAAGATCCCTCTTATTTTTTAAGGGGGATTTTTGTTTTTTTAAAATTGTTTGTTTACTTTTGAAATTCAATGACAAACAAGAGCAACTATACTTTCTTTTATTTTAGCTACTATTTTAGAAATAGTCCGGGATGCTTTTGTTAAAAACTGAATAAATAAACAGACTAACATAAAAAGAATCCCGGCTCAAAAGGCCGGGATTTTTGTTTTACCACCATTATGAATAAAAAAGTTTCTATCCAGGGTTTTGAAGGCAGTTTTCACCAGGTGGCTGCCCGCCAGTTTTATGGCAGGGGTACTGATGTGATCTGTTGTGCCACCTTTAAGGAAGTAATAAAAATAGCGGCCGATAAAAAACTAAGCGACGGAGGTGTAATGGCCATTGAAAACTCCATTGCCGGCAGTATTTTACCCAATTACAATTTGTTATTAAAAAGCAACCTCAAAATAGTAGGGGAAGTATACCTGCAGATCAGGCAAAACCTGCTGGTAAACCCGGGAGTGGCTTTGGACGATATTAAAGAAGTGCATTCACATCCCATGGCCATCCAGCAATGTTTTGGCTTTTTAGATAAATACAATTGGAAGTTGGTGGAATCTGAAGACACTGCTTTAAGTGCCAGGCATATTCACCAGCACAAAAGCAGGCATGTGGCGGCCATTGCCAGTAAACTGGCGGCAGAATTATACCAACTGGATATAATTGCTCCTAACATTCACACCCTGAAAAATAATTATACCCGGTTTTTGGTGCTGCAGCGGCAAAATATTGCGGCTAATATTGAAGGCGCCGATAAGGCCTCTATAAATTTTTTTACTGATCATTCTAAAGGCAGTTTGGCAAAAGTACTTTCCATAATTGCAGATGCAGGTATCAATTTATCTAAACTGCAATCCATGCCCATCCCCGGCAGTGATTTTAAATACTCATTTCATGCCGACCTGGAGCTGAATGAAGGCGGGCAATTTTCGAAAGTGATCAGCAAAGTAGAAAAAGTAACTGAAGGCTTAGCTGTATTAGGAATATACAAGAACGGGAAGATCAATAAAACCAACCAGGAAATAAAAACAATATGGAAGTAGCACAGCGATTAAACGGCATTGGCGAATACTATTTTTCTCAAAAACTGAGAGAGATTGATGGTATGAACAAAGAAGGTAAGAATGTGATCAGCCTGGGTATTGGCAGTCCGGACATGCCACCCCATCCCGAAGTAATAAAAGTATTGCAGGAAGAAAGTGCCCGGGCAAATACCCATGCGTACCAAAGTTATAAAGGCAGCCCGGTGCTAAGAAACGCCATTGCTGCCTGGTATAAAAAATGGTATGGGGTAAGTGTAAGTGCAGATACAGAAATTTTGCCATTGATAGGAAGTAAGGAAGGCATCATGCATATTTGTATGACCTATTTGAATGAAGGTGATTTTGTACTGATACCCAATCCCGGTTACCCCACTTACAAAAGTGCCGCCACCATTGCAGGTGGAAAATGTATGGAGTACAACCTCACCAAAGAAAATAACTGGTTACCCGATTTTAAAGAGATAGAAAATAATTTGTACGTAAACCGGGTAAAGATCATGTTTGTGAATTACCCTCATATGCCCACCGGCCAGCTGCCAACAAAAGAAGTATTTGAAAGGCTGATTGAGTTCGCAAAAAAATATAACATTTTACTGGTACACGATAACCCGTATAGTTTTATTTTGAATGATGCCCCCATGAGTATACTAAGCTTACCTGGTGCAAAAGATTGTGCGCTGGAATTGAATTCGCTGAGTAAATCGCACAATATGGCAGGCTGGCGCATAGGTATGTTATGCGGTGCCAAAGAAAAAATTGATGATGTACTGCGCTTTAAAAGTAATATGGACAGTGGTATGTTTTTGCCCCTGCAGTTAGCTGCTGCCAAAGCATTGGAATTGCAGGAAGACTGGCATACAGCAGTGAATGCGGTATATAAGGAAAGAAGGGAGAAAGTATTTGAATTACTGCGCTTGTTAAAATGCGATTTTGCAACCAACCAGGCGGGCATGTTTGTTTGGGCAGCTGTGCCTGCAGAGTACAAAGATGGATACGAACTAAGTGATAAAATATTATACGGGGCAAATGTGTTCATTACACCCGGGGGAATTTTTGGCAGCGCCGGTGATAAATATGTGCGGGTGAGTTTGTGTTGTAAAGAAGAAAATATTGATGCCGCAATAAAAAGAATCAGTAGCCTTCCTTAATCCTGCCTGTCCGGCAGGTCCCTTCCTAAAGAAGGGACTTAGAAAAGTAAATTAATTCAAGCGCTATAAAATATTAAAGAGTGGGTACTCAAAAAGCAGAAAATAATATCAATACAGCGGGGTCTAAGGCCTCTCCCATGGGGGGAGGTTTGGAGGGGGCTGTAGTTACAATTGTAGGCGTTGGTTTAATAGGCGGTTCAATGGCTTTGGCACTGAAGGAAAAAGGCATTGCAACAAAAGTAATAGGTGTGGGCAGGTCGGCGGACAGCCTGAACAAAGCGGTTGAGTTAGGCATCATTGATGAGGCATTACCATTGGAAACAGCCGTTAAGCAGAGTGATTTGATTTATGTATCCATACCTGTTGATGCCACCATACCGGTGATGCAGCAGATCATGAATATGGTAACGGAAAATCAAATTGTGGTGGATGCAGGCTCTACAAAGTTTGCTTTATGTGATGCATTAAAAGATCACCCGATGCGGCAACAATTTGTGGCTACCCATCCCATGTGGGGTACCGAATACAGCGGTCCCGAAGCTGCCGTAAGAGGAGCTTTTGCAGGAAGGGCCTGTGTGATCTGCGAAAAAGAGAAAAGTAGTGCAACAGCCCTGGCGGCCGTGGAAAATATTTACAAAGCGGTGAACATGCATATCATTTATATGGATGCAGCCAATCATGATGTGCATGCGGCATATGTAAGTCATATTTCTCACATCACTTCTTTTGCACTGGCCAATACGGTGCTGGAAAAAGAAAAAGAGGAAGATGCAATATTTGAAATGGCCGGTGGTGGTTTTGAAAGTACCGTACGGTTGGCAAAAAGTAATTCGGCCATGTGGGCGCCTATTTTTATGCAGAATAAAGAAAATGTACTGGATGTGCTGAATGAACATATTTCTCAGTTGCGAAAATTTAAAGCCAGCCTGGAAAAAGAAAATATGGAATATTTAATAGAACTGATGGAAAATGCGAACAAGATAAAGCGGATCATTAAATAATTGCTATGATTGTAAGAGAAGCACAAACCAGTGATATAGCAGCAATTCAGTTAGTTAGAAATGCAGTGAAAGAGAATGTACTGAGTAATCCCGGGCTGGTAACCGATGCAGATTGCGAAGCATATATAACACAGCGTGGAAAAGGCTGGGTGTATGAAAAAGACGGTATCATTATTGGGTTTGCTATTGCCGACCTGGTTGACAACAATATATGGGCATTGTTTGTACACCCCGATTATGATAAACAGGGAGCAGGAAAAAAATTACATGCTGTGATGCTGAACTGGTATTTTGATCAGCAGAAAGAAACGGTGTGGCTGAGTACATCTCCCGGAACCAGGGCTGAACAATTTTACCGGATGCAGGGCTGGAAGGAAACAGGGGTATATGGCAATGGAGAAATAAAATTTGAAATGAGTAAGGAGGAATGGGCTAAGAGAACGATGAGTTGAATGAGAACATAGAGTAAGGAGTAAAAGGAGATCGCAAAATTAATATTCGTCTCTTTGTTCTCTTTTTAACCTCTTAGCAAAATAACCGCTTCAATAAAAGATGAATAAAGAACAATTGGTACAAGTGAGTGACACAACGATGCAAAATTGAAAAGCAAATGTTCGTAACAAAAAATATTTAATAATTAAAATCAAACCCTCGTTTCATTCTGGGGTGAGGGGTTTACAATCATGCAAACAGAAACACAAACAATGAAAGAGCTCATGCAAACCAAATGGAAAAAACGTCCATTGATCATCAGCGGCCCATGCAGCGCCGAAACTGAAGAACAGGTAATTGAAACAGCCACCCGTTTGGCCAAAACCGGTAAAGTAGATCTGTTACGTGCCGGCATCTGGAAACCACGCACCAAGCCCGGCTTGTTTGAAGGTATTGGTACCAAAGGTTTACCATGGTTGGCACAGGCAAAAAAAATAACCGGTATGCCCATCACCGTAGAAGTAGCTACAGCAAAACATGTGCAGGATGCTTTACAGTTTGATGTGGACATGCTTTGGATAGGGGCAAGAACAACGGTAAATCCTTTTAGCGTGCAGGAAGTTGCAGATGCATTACGTGGTGTGGATATTCCTGTATTGATAAAAAATCCCATCAACCCCGACCTGGAATTGTGGACCGGCGGTATTGAACGCTTGCAAAAAGTTGGTGTAAAACAAGTAGGGATGATACATCGTGGTTTTTCTTCGTACGGTAATACCGAATACAGGAACGCACCGATGTGGCATTTGCCCATTGAAATGAAACGCCGTTTCCCCGAAATGCCGTTGATCTGCGATCCTTCTCATATTTGCGGCAACCGAACATCTTTACAGGCGGTATCTCAAAAAAGTATCAACCTCGATTTTGACGGACTGATGCTGGAAACCCATATCGATCCGGACAATGCATGGAGTGATGCCAAACAGCAGATTACACCCGAACGCCTGCACGAAATGCTGGATGCCATTGCATGGCGTCATGAAAATACTGACGAAAAAGAATTTTTAACTGCATTGGCAAAATTGCGTGAACAGATCAATCACCTGGATGATGAACTGATGACCATTTTGGGACAGCGTATGAAAGTTGCTGATAAAATTGGAGAATATAAAAAGAACAATAATATTACTATTTTACAAACCAACCGCTGGAATGAGATACTGGAAAAAGCATTTGACAAAGGCGATAAACTGGGGTTAAGCAAAGAGTTCATCACTAAGTATTATGATGCCATTCACCTTGAAAGTATCAATCACCAGAATAAAGTGATGAATAGTTAATGCGTCCTGCCCACAGAATGGGGAACCAAAGTAGTAAAATTAGTTTAACAGCCTTTATATATGCAGCAATTACAACGGTTGGAATTTGAACACAATGGCAAATTGTCGGCGTGTTACACAGTTTCTCCTTCAGAAAACGGAAGGGAGCCTGATTTTTCTTATCTGGAAGAATTGGTGCAGCAGCATAATACCATCTTAATTACCGATGACAATATATTTAAACTGCATCAGCAAAAATTTGATGGCTGGAAAACAATTGTAATTAAAGCAGGCGAAGAGCATAAGCAACAGGCAACTGCAGATTACATCATTGGTGAACTGATACGGCTGGAAGCAGACCGCAAAACATTTATTGTGGGCATTGGTGGCGGTGTGGTAACAGATATTACCGGCTATACTGCCAGCGTGTACATGCGGGGTTTGAAGTTTGGATTTATACCTACTTCTATCCTGGCCATGGTGGATGCATCCATTGGAGGAAAGAATGGGGTGGATGTTGGCGTGTATAAAAACCTGGTGGGCCTGATCAAGCAGCCGGAGTTTTTGTTGTTTGATTATGCCATGCTGCAAACCCTGCCCCAAAAAGAATGGGTGAATGGTTTTGCAGAAGTGATCAAGCATGCCTGTATTAAGGATGCCGACCTGTTTTCCCTGCTGGAAAAACATTCGCTGTACGACATTCAGCACAATGCTGTACTGCTTGCACAATTGATAGAGCGCAATGTATTTATTAAAACCAGTGTGGTGGTGCAGGATGAATTTGAACAGGGAGACAGGAAGCTGCTGAACTTTGGGCATACCATTGGTCATGCCATAGAAAACATACACCTGCTGCCGCATGGCCATGCCGTTAGTATTGGTATGGTGGCAGCCTGCAACCTGTCTGAACAGTTAAACGGTTTTCATTTTGATGAAGCCACCCGCATTGTTAAACTGTTATCTAAATACCATTTGCCTGTGGATATTGAAACGGAATATGATAAAGTGTTTGATATTTTGAAGATGGATAAAAAGCGCAGTCAGCATACCATGAATTTTATTTTACTTAAAAAAATTGGCGAAGCCAACATTACACCTATTGCGCTGGATGAATTACAGCAGCATTTAAAAGAGATCTTATAGTGAAAGCAATTATACAACCATCTGTAATAAAGGGAACCATAACAGCGCCTACCAGCAAAAGTTCCATGCAAAGAGCCTGCGCAGCGGCTTTGTTGCATGATGGAAAAACGATCATACAGCATCCCGGCAAAAGCAATGATGACCTGGCAGCGCTGGATATTATTCAAAAATTAGGCGCCGTAGTAACTGAAAACGCAGATGGAAATATTGAGATCGAATCAACAGGAATTCATCCGGTATCAGGCGAAATGAATTGTGGCGAAAGTGGATTGTCCATAAGAATGTTTACACCCATCGCAGCACTAAGTGATCAATCCATCACCATTAATGGTACAGGAAGTTTACTAAAACGGCCAATGGATTTTTTTGATGAAATTTTTCCCCGGCTGCATATTGCAATTGAATCTAATAATGGAATGCTGCCTGTAAAGATACATGGGCCGCTGCAACCCAAAGATATCAGCATTGACGGATCTTTAAGTTCACAATTCTTAACCGGTTTGTTAATGGCATTTGCAAAAGCTGCAACGGTGCCTGTTACCATTACCGTTCACGATTTAAAAAGCAAACCCTATATAGATCTTACGTTGCAGGTGATGCAACATTTTGGTTACGAAGTAGTGAATAACAATTACACTTCTTTCAGCATTCTGCCAATCAAACAATTAATCCATACACCCATCAGCTACACAGTAGAAGGCGATTGGAGCGGCGGTGCATTTTTACTGGTGGCGGGAGCAATTGCAGGAAAAATAACTGTAACAGGCCTGGACCCATTCTCCACACAGGCAGATAAGGCTATTTTACAGGCTATCATTGCCAGTGGTGCAACAATTTCAATTGAAGAAAAGCAAATTGAAATTGCACCTCCCGTAACCGGCTTGTCTGCATTAAAACCTTTTCATTTTAATGCAACGGATTGTCCGGATCTTTTTCCTCCATTGGTAGCATTGGCCGCTTTTTGTAATGGAACTTCTGTTATTGAAGGCGTAAGCCGTTTGACACATAAAGAAAGTAACCGGGGACTTACTTTACAGGAAGAGTTTAAAAAAATGGGCGTGGAGATCAGTTTGCAGGATGATTTAATGATGATAAAAGGCGGAGCCGGATTACAGGGAGCTACGGTGCACTCCCGGCACGATCACCGTATTGCCATGGCCTGTGCAGTTGCGGCTTTAAAAGCAAATGGTGCAACAACAATTGACGAAGCAGAGGCCATCAATAAATCTTATCCTGAATTTTACGGGCATTTGCAATTGCTGAATGCTGCAGTATCTTTAAATACTTAAATCTTTATAATGAATTCTTTTGGACGCTTATTCCGGGTACATATTTTTGGAGAATCGCATGGTGAATCGGTAGGTGTTACCATTGATGGTTGCCCAGCAGGATTATTGCTGGCAGCCGAAGACCTGTTGCCCGACCTGGAAAGAAGAAAGGGGGGTAAACAAAAAGGTGCCACTCCAAGGCAGGAAGATGATTTCCCTATTTTTAAGTCGGGTGTATTCAACGGAAAAACTACGGGCTTTCCCATTACTATTTTATTTGAAAACAACAATACCCGCAGCGAAGATTACAATAAACAGAGAAGCATTCCCCGCCCGGGACATGCCGATTGGGTGGCGCATCAAAAATTTGGTGGTCATGAAGATTATCGAGGTGGCGGGCATTTTAGTGCAAGGTTAACAACAGGCCTGGTAGCTGCAGGTGCTGTTGCCAAAAAATTGATGCAGCAGGTACATATTTCTGCAGCGGTTACTTCCATAGCCGGAGAAAATGATCTGGAAAAAGGATTGCAAAAAGGAATTGATGCAAAAGATTCTGTAGGGGGTATTATTGAATGTAAGGTCAGCGGATTACCTGCAGGGCTGGGCGAACCTTATTTTGATTCAGTGGAATCAGTGTTGTCGCATATCCTGTTTGCCATTCCTGCAGTAAGGGGCGTAGAATTTGGTACCGGCTTTGCTGCTGCAACAATGTTTGGCAGCGAACACAATGATGCCATAGAAAATATGGAAGGCCAAACACGTACCAATCACGCAGGCGGGGTGGTGGGAGGAATCAGTAATGGCAACGAACTTGTATTCAGGCTTGCAGTTAAACCCACTTCTTCCACACCAAAAGAGCAATACAGTTTAAACTGGGATACCCGGCAGGCAGAAAATTTTTCCATCAAGGGACGGCACGATCTCTGTGTGGCACTAAGGGCTCCGGTAATTGTGGAAGCCGCCACGGCGTTGGTAATAGCCGATTTTATGCTGCTGGAGCAACATATTAAAAGGGTGCTGTAAACGCAAATGAATAACCTTGCTGCGATATTTAAAAATGATAAGTTAAAGCCGGCGTTAGGGTAATGGCTTCGGCACTGGCTGTAGACAGTAAATAATAAAACCTTGTTTTAATGCCCAGCTCAAATTTAGTATCAATGTATTTAGAAAACTGAAGCCCCACAAAGGCGCCTGCTTCTTCTAACCCGTAAGTTTTGAAATTTCTTTCTTCAAACAATATGCCTCCATTGGGGTAGTTGCCAATTTCTATCTCCTGCTGGTTCATCCTTAAATAAAATATGCCTGCATGGTATTTAAAAGAGGGACTCTTTTTACACAGGTCTCTTTCATAAAATAACTGAAAGAATTTATCGGTATGCCTGATATTCCAGTTTATTATAGCAGCACTGATAGCACCAGCGTTGTAATTGATTTCTTTACTGTTCACCGATTTTGAGTAAGCAAAGCCCAGTCGCGACCGGGCAGATATTTTGTATTTAATTTCTGCACCGCCAATTGTGCCAATAAAATTTTTCTGCGTAAATGTTTGGGTTACTGCTCCGCCGGCGCCGCCATAGTCAGCATTGATCACAAAAAAATTACCACAAATGCCATAATTTGCTTCAATAGAAAAACGGTGTTGCTGTGCAAATGGTGTAACAGCAACCATGCTTAGCAGAACAATGAATACAGGCCGGATCATATGTGTAAGTTTTGCGTATAAAGGTACAGGCCCTGAATAAAATTGCAGTAACAGGCCGTTATTTTTTTTGTTAAAAGGAAACAGTTTTTTAAATGGCCTGATCCAGCAGCCTCCTGTGATAATTGACCTGCCCTAAATGATAGCTTACATGTGTAGCAAGGTGTACCAGTATAAATGCAGTTGACCTGGGTTCGTTAAATACAGCTACGGGAAAATCTTTTTCCATAGCTGCTTCGGGTAACAGCTGCAGCGTATGTTTTACGATGAGTATGCAGTTTTCAATATTGGTAATTAAATCAGCTCTCGGAATATTCTTTAATGCAAACTCATCATCTCGGTAGCGAACATAACCAGTATGCCCCAGGGCAGCGCCTATGTAATAATTCAGGTTGCCCAGCAAATGCAGCGTTAAGTTTCCCGCAGCATTGCTGATGCCAGCCTGTATCTTCCATAAATTGTTTTCATCTTTATACAGGTTTAGTTCTGTTATCAGTCTTTTCAGGTCTCTTTCAAATATTTCAGTGAGGGTTTCTTTTAACATGAGTGTTCAGTTTTTTGGTTTTACTATTTTTTTTTGCAAGGGTCTCAAACGGGATATTCAGTAATTCATATTCTTTTGCATTGGGCATACTGTAATGCCACCATTCTGTATCCAGTGCTTTAAAGCCATGTTGTTCCATTGTTTTTTTCAGCAGCAGCCGGTTTTGCAAAACCGCTTCCGGCAAATTTATAAATCCATGATGTGCGGTATCACTGAAATTGTCAAATCCTGTACCCATATCCAGTTCCTGCCCATTGGTAAGATTGATCAGGGTAAGGTCTACTGCAATGCCGCGGTTATGCCCGCTGCCTTTTTTGGGATCGGCAGCATAACGGTCATCCTGAACCGGCGCCCACATTTTTTCTGTTACCGAATAGGGACGGTAGGCATCAAATATTTTTAAAGCCAGGCCTGAGGCATGTAATTGTTTCTGAATTACGGCCAGAGAATCTGCAGCCGGTTGCCGTAAATAAGTAGTGGTAAGTAACGGATACAATTGCTGGCGCATAAAATTATTGGTGCCGGCATAACGCAGTTCCAGCACTATCCCGGGTATTTGCTGTTGCAGGTCTGCCAGCTGCTTCCAGGGGTTTTTACTGATGGTTTGCTGTAATTGAGGCATTTGTTCAATAACCCAAAGTCCATATTTATTTAATAGTGTATCCTGTGCTGCTGCATTACAGGCTGTGAATAAAAAAACCATCCCACAAAACACAGCTAATTCAATCCTATGTATTATCTTGTTCATGTATTGTTACTAAATAAGCCTGCAGAAAACTACAATATCCTTCAAGTTACAAATTTTTTGACCCGATATATGCATTACAACAAAAACCCTTATTTACAGGCTACTTTAATTATTTTATGCTTGTTCCTCCTTTCCTGCAATGGCGTAAATACGCCAGTTGATAAAAAGCAGGTAAGCGACCCGGATGATATGAATCAGCAGGCTGGCGTGCAAATAAAGGCGGCGCTGGAAAGGGCGGTAAACAACGGTGGCAAGATAGATGACAGTACAAAGCTTCACCTTGCAGCTATTGTAAACAGTTTTTACAATTCCGGCGAATACCAGCCGGTATGGAGCAGCAAAGAAAAATGGGTGCCACTGGCAGATTCGTTATATCAACTGATAGCACAAGCCGAACTGGAAGGTCTCTTTCCAAAAGATTACCATTCCGGAACCCTGGCAGTATTGAAAAATACGCTGGATAAAGATTCTCTAAAAAGAATGGATGCATTGTTGTGGACCAGGGCCGACCTGTTGCTGACAGACGCATTTATGCGCATCATCAAAGATCTAAAACATGGCAGGCTGCAGCCGGATAGTGTAACCATCAATAAAGACTCTTCGCTGGCCAATGATTTTTTTGTAAAAAATCTTACCTCGCTGCTGGAAAATAAAAATTTTTCAGGCTTATTGCATTCGCTGCAACCCACTAATAAAAACTACTGGGAGCTGAAGCAGGGGATCAGGCGGTTTATAGACAGTATGGACAGGCGTGTATATACCTACGTTAGCTACCCTTACAAAAAGAATGATGCAAAAGATTCTCTGTTCTTTATAAAAACTTTTCAAAAGCGTTTGGCCGAAAGCGGTACCATAGCTGCCGGAACCAAACTGGCCGATTCGGCACAACTGGATGAGGCAGTAAGAAAATACCAAAAGCAAAAAGGTATTAAAGCGGATGGTAAAATTTCTGCTGCCCTGGTAAAATTGATGAATACCAGTGATGCCGAGCGGTTTAAACGCATTGCCATCACTTTAGACCGCTATAAACAGCTGCCCGTTAAGATGCCGGAAAAGTACATTTGGGTAAATCTGCCTGCTTATTATTTATGGGTAATTGATCATGATACAGTGGCGCTGGAGTCGAGGGTAATCTGCGGTAAACCGGATACCCGTACGCCTTTACTCAACAGCGAAATTACTGATATGATCACCTATCCCACCTGGACGGTGCCCACCAGTATTATCGCCAAGCAATACCTGCCCAAACTAAAAAACAACCCGGGTTACCTGGCCCGGCTGGGATTAAAACTGGTGAATGGTAAAGGCGAAACCATTGATGGCAGCAGTGTAAACTGGAGTAAGTACACCAAGGGAATTCCTTATAAAGTGATGCAGGGGAGTGGGGATAATAATGCACTGGGGATCTTTAAATTTAATTTTAATAATCCTTATGCCGTATACCTGCATGATACCAACCAACGGTACCTGTTTAAAAATGCATCCCGGGCACTCAGCCATGGTTGTGTACGTGTGCAGGAATGGGAAAAGCTGGCCTATTATATTGCAAGAAACGACAGTTTGAATGCAAGAACCGGTGACAGCCTGCGCTACAATACCGATTCTATAAAAAACTGGATCGCTCAAAAAGAACGGCACCGCATTGACGTAAAAAATAAGATCCCAATTTTTATCCGGTACTTCAGCTGTGCCGGTAAAGATGGAAAAATTAAATTTTACGATGATATTTACGGGGAAGACAAAGTGCTGAGAGAAAAATATTTTGCCGACAAATAAGTAGATACTTTATCTTGTCTTTTCATTTCACTCAACCGCTTGCATGAAATCAACATCACATATATACCACCGCATGCTGCAGCCGCTCGTATTGCTTCTGTTGGCAGTATTATTCTTAATGCCTGTTCAGGTATCGGCACAGGCCGACACTGCGGTTAAAACAAAGGCAATAAAATCAAAAAAAGTATTATATGGCCTTGCCAGTTTTTATTCTAACAAGTTTAATGGACGTAAAACCGCCAGTGGCGAGATATTCAGTCAGAATAAACTAACCTGTGCCTGTAACGTATTGCCCCTGGGTACCTGGATACGTGTAACCAATCTTAAAAACGGGCGCATAGTGATCGTTAAAACCAACGACCGTTTACATCCCAAAATGAAACGAATTGTTGATCTTACAAAAGCAGCTGCTGTAAAACTGGGCTATGTTACATCAGGATTAACAAGGGTAAAAGTAGAAGTTTTAGGGAAAAAGCCTCCTATGTAGGATGGATCCTTCGCTCACCTCAATAATGTGGGTAAAATATTTTAAGTTTTGCCTGTAAGCCAGTATTTTTGCTGCAACTAAGTAAACTAACAAAATATGAAGAAGATTTTATTATCATTATTGTCTGTAAGTGCTTTATTAAGCAGTTTTGGACAAAATGATTACAAAAAGCGTCCGGCATTAGGGGTTCATTTTATTATGAATGATTTTAAAACCGCTTCTACCCTCAGAACCACCAGTTTATCAAATGTACTGGCTACAAAACAGTGGAAGAAAACTCAGGATATGAGTGTTGGAATGGGATTCAGTTATATACAGGGGCTCAGCAATAATATAGATTTTGCTGCTACACTTTCAGGTTCTTTTTTAGATTATCCTGTGCCCAATAAACCATTAGCGGGAACCAATAACTTTTTACTGGAAGGTGTTGCTACAGCCAATTTAAAATTATTGTCAGATAAATACATTGTAAGTCCTTTTCTTACTGCCGGTATTGGCGGGTCTAAGTATAAAGGCTATTATGGTGCCATTGTACCGGTGGGTGTAGGTTTGCAGGTAAACTTATTTGACGAAGCCTATATTTTAGTAAACAGCCAGTACAGGATTCCTATTACTGAAAATGCAGCGTATCACCTGTACCATAGTTTTGGTATTGCCGGTACTATTGGTAAAAAGAAAGAAGTGGTATTGCCTGCTCCTGCTTTACCGGTAGTGGAAGCTCCTAAAGACAGAGATGGTGATGGTGTGATTGACGCAGAAGACAGGTGCCCTGATGTAGCAGGTTTGGCTTCATTACAAGGATGCCCTGATAAAGATGGTGATGGTATTACAGATACCGACGATCAGTGTCCTGCAGTAGCCGGATTGGTAAAATATCATGGTTGTCCTGTACCTGATACCGATAAAGATGGTATCAACGATGAGCAGGATAAATGTATTGATGTGCCGGGTGTTGCCCGTTACCAGGGTTGCCCTGTACCGGATACTGATAAAGATGGTGTAAATGATGAAGAAGATAAGTGTCCTAATGAAGCAGGTCCTGCAACTAATTATGGTTGTCCTGTAATTGCACAAACTGTAATAGATAAAATCAACTATGCGGCTAAAAATATTTTCTTTGCAACAGGAAGTGCTAAATTATTACCTAAATCATTTAAGTCATTGAACGAAGTGGTGAAAATATTAGGTGATGATAAAACACTGAAACTGGATATTGATGGTCATACCGATAGCCAGGGAAAACCTGAAAAAAATCAAACCCTCAGCGAAAGCAGGGCCAATGCTGTAAAAACCTACCTGGTAAGTAAAGGGGTTGAAGAAAGCAGGATGATTGCTGCTGGTCATGGTATGGATATGCCGGTAGCCGACAATAAAACAGCTGCAGGCCGCGCCAAGAACAGGAGAGTGGAACTGAAAGCAAGAAATTATTAATAGGCATTATTAAGATATTTAAAACCCCGGTGATGCCGGGGTTTTTTGTTGTATTTTGCTTTTTCATTAAATACGCTGTTCTATAATAACACCAATGAAAAAAATAATTACCAACCTTACTTTTTGGGTACTAACGGCTATTGCGGCAGGTGCCCTGCTTGGGCATTATTTGCCTGCCACAGCGGTACAAATGAAACCACTGGGTGATTATTTTATAGAGGTGATCAAAATTTTTATTTACCCCATTATTTTTCTTACCATATCATTAGGCATCAGTGGCATGGGCGATCTTAAAAAAGTAGGTCGTGTAGGGGGGAAGGCAATATTGTATTTTGAAATAGTAACTACCATTGCCCTGCTGGTGGGTATTATTGTGGCCTGGTTCATTCAGCCGGGAAGCGGGGTAAATACTTCGGTGGTGCAGGCGGGCGGCGATATCACGAAATATAAAACCGGGGCAGCAGTTTTTAGCTGGTGGAAGTTTTTGAAAGATAATATCACCATCCAGGTATTGCTGCTATCGATTGTATTTGGTGTTTTTTTAAGCAAATATCCCGCAAGGCAAACGATCATCAGGCCGCTTGCAATTGTTTCTGCTTATATTTTTAAAGCCCTGCATATTGTAATGATGCTTGCGCCTATTGGAGCTTTTGGCGGTATGGCCTTTACAATAGGCAAATATGGAATTGCCACCTTGTTGCCACTGGGCAAGTTGATGGTAACAGTATACACCACCATGATCATTTTTGTGTTTGTTGTGCTGGGGGCTGTTTTGCGGTATTATAAAATCAGCATTTGGAAATTTCTGCAATACATCAAAGCAGAATTGCTGATTGTACTGGGTACTTCATCTTCCGAAGCGGCCCTGCCTTCATTAATGGAAAAACTGGAACGTATGGGCTGCTCCAAGCCAGTAGTTGGACTAGTGGTGCCTGCCGGCTATTCATTTAATTTAGACGGTACCACTATTTATTTGTCGATGGCAGTGCTTTTTTTGGCACAGGTGTTTAAAATTGATCTTAGCTGGGCACAAATATTTACCATCATTGGTATTTTAATGGTAACCTCAAAAGGGGCCGCAGGTGTTACCGGCAGCGGTTTTATTGTACTGGCATCCACCCTTTCAGCCGTTAAGGTAATACCCATTGAAGGGCTGGCATTATTGTTAGGAGTAGACCGGTTTATGAGTGAGGCCAGGGCCATCACCAACTTTATTGGCAATGGGGTAGCCACTGTTTTTTTGGCCAACAACGAAAAAGAATTTAACCGTAGCAAAATGACTGCTGCTTTTTCCAATGAAATGGAAGAAACACTTTCAATGGAAACCGATCCATCATAATAAGATGCAGCACTGTGTATCAGTAATCGTTTTTTTCTGTGCCTGTTTTTGGTTTTGCCGCAGGCTTTGCGGGTTGTTTGCTTTTATCTTCCGCTGGTTTTGATGCAGCCGGCATAACAGCCTTGGCATCATGTTTTTCTTCAGGTTTATTTTTAGGTTTACCGGTATCAGCAGCAGCTGGCGGAATATTACTTTCAATGCCTACATTTTCTGCGGGGGTATTCTCCATCATGGGTTCTTCAATAAAATCGCCGGCATTACCATTTCCTTCATCAAGTGTACTGTCACTTCCTCCCTGCATGAATATTTTTCCCCAGTCGGTATCGGCCGATAATTCTTCTGTACCCATCGATGCCGGTTTCTCAAACTCTTTCAGTTTGCCATAACCTAATTTTTTATCGGCGTACACCTTACTCATAAAAATACCCCATTTAGGCGCTGCCATTTCGTTACCACCCGATGTACCCGAATAAATTCTTAAAAAAGGATCTTCACAACCAACCCAGGTACCTGCCAGCAGTTCGGGAGTATAGCCAATGAACCAGCCGTCTGCATTGTCGTTGGTGGTACCTGTTTTACCTGCTTTGGCAACGGGGATATTATAACTGTTGAGCGAACGGGCCGTACCAAATTTTACCACGCCCTGCATGAGCTGCACCATAGTAAAAGCGGAAGCTTCGCTCATTACCTGTTTTGTTTCCGGAGTAAATTCCTGTAACACATTACCGCTCTTATCTTCAATACGGGTATATAGAATAGGCTCAGTATTCAAACTTTTATTGGGGAACATGGTATAGGCCTGCAACATTTCCAGCATGGGAATTTCAGCGGCGCCCAGCGCCAGTGATGTGTAAGGGGGCAGTTTAGATTTAACACCGCAACTGGTGGCAAATTCAATTACCCTTTTTACTCCCACCAGGTTAGTAATTCTTACCGATGCCGTATTTTTTGAAAAGGCCAGGCAGTTGGCCATGGTGCCGCCTCCGCCAAAACTTTTCATTATGCCACCATACATCACCGCACCACCCGGAATTTCAGTAGCGGGCGTATAACCTGCATCCTGCACTGCTAACGAATAGATCAAAGGTTTTATAGTAGAGCCTACCTGCCTTCTTGTGGTGATATGGTCAAACTTAAACCATTTATAATCGATGCCACCTACCCAGCATTTTACTTCGCCGGTCTTGGGGTCCATGGCCGCAAAAGAAGTTTGTAACAGTTGCTTATGGTATTTTATAGAATCAAAAGGCGTCATCACCGTGTCTTTTTCTCTTTTGGCATTCCAGGCAAAAACTTTCATTTTTACGGGTACATAAAAAGATTTTTTGATGTCTTCTTCTTTTACTTCGTCCTCGGTCATGTTTTTCCAGCGCTCGGTATATTTCATGGCTGCTTCAATAGTTGCTTCATGTCCTTTCCACATTCTGGCACCATATACTTTCAGGTTCCAGTCCAGTTTTTTTTGTATCACCGGCATATGCTGTACCACTGCTTCTTCTGCATACTGCTGCATTTTAGAATTAATGGTGGTGTATATCTTCAGGCCATCCCTGAAAAGATCATAAGGCTCGCCTGTTTTTGGATTTTTATGTGCGGCGCACCATTGTTTTAATTTTTCTTTCAGCACATCCCTGAAATAGGGTGCAATACCCACATTCTCATCCAGTTTTTTATAATTTGTAATCAGTGGCTTGGCTTTAATTTTCTGTGCTTCGGCCTCAGTTAAATAATGCTGCTTACAGTCTACCATTCGCTCAATCACGGTATTCCTTCTGTCCAGCGACGCTTTGGGATGTCCAATGGGATTGTAAATAAACCCCTTTAACATGCCCACCAGTACAGCGGCTTCTTCTACCTTTAGTTCTTTGGGTTCTTTTTGAAAATAGATGCGGGAGGCATTGCGGATACCAAATGCATTACCCCAGGGAGCCCTGTTCAAATACAGTGTAATGATTTCTTCTTTGGTAAAATTGCGTTCCAGCTTCACTGCAATGATCCATTCTTTTAATTTGTCAATACCTCTTTCAAAAACATTGCCTTTTCCCTGGCCCAGCATCATTTTTGCCAGCTGTTGCGTAATCGGGCTGCCGCCACCGTCAGTACCCAATTTTATTACTGCGCGGGCAACCGCTTTGGCATCAATACCGGAGTGCTCGTAAAAATTCTGATCTTCAGTTGCAATCAGGGCTTCTATTACATTGGGCGATATTTCGCTGTATTTTACTTCGCTGCGGTTTTCGGCATAGTATTTACCCATCAGCAGTCCATCACTTGAATAGATCTCGCTGGCAAGGTCGGCTTCCGGATTTTCCAGTTCTGATATGGAGGGCATTTTGCCAAACAAACCAAAATTGGCACTCAGGAATAATAATACCACCAAAAGCAATCCGCCAAAGAATATCCGCCAAAAGATTTTTACTGACCGTTTCATAAATTATGTATGTAAGATTATTAAGTTCACTACCACAGGTTACAAGGCTGCAAAACTAAAAAAGGTTTGTTGTAATATTATTTTGTTGTTGTTAAAACTTGCCAGGATATTGTGTATTTAACAGTGCCCTGTAAGCGCTCACATCTTTTTGTGTTTTCAGTACCGGCAAATTTTCTGCACTGATGATAAGGAAGGAATATTTGTTGGCAGGCAGCCAGGATACTTCCCTCGATGCACTCCGCCTGATCTTATCATAATATTCTATAGCAGCTGCATCATCTGCAAAATTGCCCACTACCAGTAAGCTGTGATCGGCATCCAGCACATCTTTGGTTACTTCTACCGGTACGCCGTAATAATTGCTTTTTGTAAAACGCGACAATGCATTTTTAGCTTCGTTCACGTATACCCCGTCTACTTTTTCCAATACCATCAGCACTGTATGCGGCACTTCGGGTTTAAAAACATAGCCACCCATGGTTACACGGGGTATTGTTTTTAGTGTATCTTTTATCACCACCGGTGGTGCAGTTACAGGCAGTTTGGGAGCGGCAGGCGCAGTTACTACTGTGGGCGCTGCTTTTAATACAGGTTTATTGTCGTCTATTACCAGCAGCTTTTCTTCTTCTGCCCTTGTTACCTGCAGGCTGGTTAAATAGGTTTCAATTTCTTTTCTTCTTCGTATTACATCCAGCATGGTTTCTGCTTTGCCGGTAAGGGCTGATTGCGGGTAGGTTTGCAGCAGGGCGGCCAATTCCACAATTGCCAGGCTATCGTTGTGCTGCCTTACATTGTACAGGGCCTGGATGTATAACAATTGCGGTGTCCAGTAATTTACACCATATAAAGAATCGGCTTTTTTCTTTTCTGCAATGGCCGAATCAAAACTGCCTTCTATAAATAAATTATAAATCTGCTCATACAATTTTGTGGCCTGCGGATTTTTAGTTTTGTCGTTCAGCACATTGGGGTTGTTCAGCATCTGCCATGATTTGCTGTTGGCAAATTTACTGTTGAGCAAATTTTTATAATAGGCAGCTCTTTCTGCATCGTGCAATTTATTATAGCAATAGTACAAACCCAGGTACACTTCGCCATCTGCCAGTTGTAATGGAAAACGCTGCAGGCTGGTTTCGTATGTCTTAATAGCTTCTTCATAATCTTCCAGTTCGTTCTGGTACAGTTTTGCAAGACCGAGTAAATTAACAGCGATGATATGGTTGCTGCTGTCTGTTTTTTCGGCAGTAAGCGGCAGTTGTTGCATCAGTGCTTCGTAAGTGATTTCTGCAGGTGCAGCGTTGGTGGCTGCAGGCCCTGCAACGGCACCATCTTTATCTGCAGTAAGCGGGTTGTTAACCACATTTTTTATTGCCACATCCAGTGCTGCTTTGCGGCGCCAGTTATCAATATTGGGCCTGGTGCCCCAGGTACTTTTAAATTCATTAAAGCCGCGGGTTTTTGAGGCGCTGTTATAAAAATACCATTCTCCTTTGGCGTTGCCGGATGCAAAAAGATCTGCGGGTGCATTGTTCTTATTTTCAAATGGAGATGGGGTATTGGTATTACCGGCATCTTCTTTCAATCCATTTTCTTTACGGAGTTTACGCACCAGTTTTTTTACAAACAATTCCCTGTCTGCAGGTGCCAGGGCGGCAATGCGCTGCAGGCTGTCCTGTGTTTCTATCTTGGTAATATGATTTACAATTTTGGTAAGTGCGGTACGCCGCAGTTGTATGGCTGCAATGTCATGTAAAAAGCTGGTGTCTGCCAGTTGCAGACTGTCGTACATGTTAGCGGCCAGTTTGTACAGTTTGCGTTTGTAGGCGATCTCGCCCAGTTGTAAATAGGCTTTGTTTTTATAACTGGTGTTGTTTTTGTTGTACTGCACACTTTTGTCAAAGTAAACAATGGCGGCATTGGTGTCGGGTTTTTGTATAGATAATTCCCCGGCAGAATAATAAATGATATCCCTGAATGCTTCAAACTTATCTCTTTTTGCCATCTTAACTAAATTGGCAATGCTGTTACTCAGTTCCTTTTGATTGTCGCCGCTACGGTACATTTTAGCATCATTCAGGCGGGCATAAATATCCAGCAGCGGATCTACAGTGTGCGCCGATGCTTTTACATAAAACTCCGAGGCTTTGTTTACATTGCCCGTCATCTCATACATTTGGGCCAGCAAAAATTCCCTGCGTGATTTATCCTGTTTATCATCTGCATTGGAGAGTGCTTTTTCCAGGTGTACAGCAGCGCTGTCGTATACCCCCTGTTTAAAATACCAGTAAGCGCCCACTTCATCCAGGTCGTTACGCAGGCGGGCAGGCAGGTTGGCATCATTCTGCAGGGTATTGATCAGGCCCCCGCTTTCACCAAACTCTTCCTGTTCAATCAGCGAACGGGTAAGCCATATCAATGCATCATTGCGGCTGGGCGGCAGCGACATGATCTTTTGTACAAAATTTCTTTTTTCTGTATTGGCTATAGAGATATTGCTGCCGCTGGCCGTGGCATTGCTGCCCACCACACGGCTGTCATCCTCGCCTTTTTTGCGGGGAAATAGATTATAGTTGATAAACTGAAAGGTCATTGCTGCCGAATCAAAATCCTGGCGGAAATAATAGGCCTTGCCAATCAGCAGGTACAGGTTGTCTACCCAGTCGTTACGCAGATCGTGTAGTAAAATGCCAGCCGTGCATTTGTAGATCACAGAATCCAGTTCCTGTTTTTGCGATGCAGTATTGGTGAATGAATATGGATAAAAAGGGAGTAATTTGCTGTAGTCGTCTTTATTGGCAATTTTAGCCCTCTCTACCACGGCATTTACTTTGTTGTTGGCATTAAAATAATAATTGTAATGTGTAACGGTATTTTGTATCAGGTGCCTGGTTCTGCTGAATTTTTTATCACCCGTTTTTTCGGACCCCAGTTTACGGTTCTCGTACTTTTCGGGCTTTTTTTCTTTTCCAAAAGGGTCCAGCGTCCAGGTAGGCTGCGCCAGCCCCTTATTTAAAAAGGAAAGAAAAACACAAAAAGAAAGTAAAAAAAAGATGGTTCTCTTCGGCATGTAACAAAATGTTATATATCAGGGATAAATATCGGTTATTTTTATCAAACGACAGGGCTAAAGGTATTAGTTTACCGGCACTTTAATCTTTTTTTAAGAGGTCAAAAAATAGTATGGGTTTCCACTCCCGGCCTCAAGTAGAAATACTCTTTTTTAACTGTTTATTGCTTATTTTGCCTGCTTTCGTTAATTTTAGCATCCTGCAAAAAATAGATATGGCAAAATTTGACGCCAACAGCACATTAAAGCGCTTGCGGAACAGATACAGGTTGGTGGTGATGAATGAAGACACTTATGAAGAAGTGGTGAAATTCAAATTGACCCGGTTGAGTGTGTACATCGCCCTGAGTACTCTTTTTGTTTTACTGATTGGATTAACTGTAACCCTGATTGTATTTACCCCGCTTAAATACTATTTGCCGGGGGTGGGATATGGCAATGCCAAACAAATTAAAGAATACCGGATGCTGAAAATAAGAACAGATTCGATAGAACAGGCACTGGAATACAAACAGAAATATTTGAACGATCTTACAAAAGTGTTGCAGGGCAATGTGCCCAAACTGGATACCAACAAGCTGGATATTCCAAAAGTAGAGAACAGTGATGATTGAATTTTAGATTTTCAACCTCAAAAACTCGAAGAATATGTTTAACTCCAAATCTAAATCATCTTTTGATGAAACCACTGCCGGATCCACTACTATTATTGGGGCAGGCACTACCATCACCGGTAATGTATTAAGCAATGGTGATATCCGTATTGACGGTACCATCAAGGGTAACCTGGTGGCTAAAGCTAAAGTGCTCATTGGTGCAGAAGGAATCATTGAAGGAGACATTGATGGCAAGCAGGCCGATGTACTGGGTAAAGTGAAAGGCACTATTAAAGTGGCCGACCTGTTGTACCTGCATGGTAAAGCCGTGGTGGATGGAGATATTTGCGCCGGCAAGCTGCAGATAGAACCTACTGCCTCTTTTAACGGACAATGCCAGATGGGGGCCAATATTGTAGAACTGATCACTGAAAGGGCCAGCGTGGTAAACGAATAAGGCGCCGCAATTCATACAACTGCTTCCAGTAATCATTTGGATATTATCTTTGCTGCCAATTACTTTAAAAATAAGGGAATGCAGAAAAGCCGTAAGCCGTTTTTACCATTGGTAGTATTGTTCTTGTTACTGAATTCGTTTTTTTTAGTGATGCCGTCTTTTTTTGAAAGATATGGCATCAGCCGGGATGTGCTGATCATTACCAATGCACTCCTGTTTCTCACCAATTTTGTTGTTTTTCTGTTGCAGCAGCGGGCTTTAAAAAATGCCAATCCCAATGTGTTTGTACGCAGCGTAATGGCGGGCACCATGATAAAAATGGTGGTACTGGCCGGGGCCTTTATTGCCTATGTGATTGTGGCAGGTAAAACTATCAATAAACCCGGCGTGTACATTTCAATCTTTTTATATTTCCTGTACCTGGCCGTGGAAGTTGCCATTGTAATGAAGCTGAACAAACAAAAAAATGCCTAAACAGGAAGCGCCGCTTTTACAGTTACAATCTTATCTGCCACCCGGCAGTTTTGATGGGGTGGTATATTACCTGCAGCATTACAAAGTACATCTTACCATAACCAGGCAGCGCCAGAGCATTTTGGGCGATTACCGCCATGCACACGCCGGCAAAACACACCGTATTAGCGTTAACGGCAACCTGAATACCTATGCATTTTTAATTACCCTGCTGCACGAACTGGCGCATTTGTTCACCTACGAACAATTTGGGCACCGCGTAATGGCACATGGTAAAGAATGGAAAAATGAATTTGGTAAAATACTGGCCCAATTTTTACAGCAAAAAGTTTTTCCTCCTGATATAGAAAAGGCCCTGCTGCAAACCCTGCAAAACCCGGCCGCCAGCAGTTGCGGCGATGAAAAATTATTGAGGGTATTACATCATTACGATGAAAAAAAAGATGGCGTGCTTTTGGTGGAGCAATTACCAGAAGGAGCACTGTTTAAAATTAAGGGCAACCGTATTTTTAAAAAAGGAGAACAGGTGCGTAAACGTTTTAAATGCGTGGAAGTAAAAACGGGTAAAATGTACCTGTTCAGCCCGGTGTATGAGGTAGCGTTATTACCGGCTTAGTTGATCCACCGCTGCAGTACTTTTTCATCTGCACTGATCTTTCCCAATACTTTGTACCTGCTTTGTTGTAACACGCTGCTGTTAACAGCCAATTCTTGCTGCACATTCCGTGTGCCTACAAATGTGGAATGAATGAAGTAAATAGCCAACCCGTCGTTATAAATAAAACCGGTATGGTTGTCCAGCCCAACTATATATAAACCGTAGCCGTCTTTGGCAATGGCTGCTGTAAAAATATGTATGTCAACATTGCTGTAGTGTTTAATATATTTAGGCTGCACCAACGATCGTATCATTTGCTCCGATGCACACTGCGCCAGCTTTACACGTGCCAGTGTAACGCCGGCATCACGCAGTATGGTGGTAACAAAATACCCGCATGCAATACTGCCCTGTTGCGGCATTTCAGTGGTTCCGTTAAAATTCCATTGGGTACCTATCCAGGCTGGCACAATGGTTTCGGTAACGGCTTTTGTAAACAGGCGTTGTTTTTTTTCGGGAGCAAGTGTACTCCAGCCGGGGCGTTGCTGTTGTTTTATAAGCAGTATTCTTTTTTTGCAGGAGTCGTAATTGATTTTAACTGCAGGCTGCCTTTCTGCAACAGGCACAGCTGGTGTTGCAATGCGTTTCGTTTGCTGGTCACAGGCATTAAAAAATACCAATAATAAAAAAGCGAAGGTCAATTTCATGTTGCTGATGGATGTATAAGATTCGGGCAGCCATTAATTCCATACCTGTCAGCAGCTTAAATCTTTTATCATCCAGATATCGCAGCCATCATGCCCGCTGTTACCCAGCGGGCCGGGTAAATAGGTAAAGCCGAATTTTTCGTACATGGGTACGGCAATATGCAGTTCGGGCATGGTTTCCAGGTATATTTTTTTGTACCCATGTTCCCTGGCGGCATCCAGGCAGCGCTGCATTAAAGTTTTGCCAACGCCTTTACCCCTTGCTCCGGCAGATACATATAATTTAACCAGTTCGCAGGTAGCTTCGGGTAAGTTGGCTGTTGGGTAAATGCCTGCGCCCCCCAGCATTACTCCGTTCACTTCTGCAATAAAATACTGGCTGCCGGCCCTGGTAAATACTTCCGAAAGCTGATCGGTGGTGGAATCAAAATAAACCGTGCCGGGTTTGTTGGCATTAAAATCTTCCAGCGCCTTACGAATAATACCTGCAAGGGCTGCATTATCGGCGGGATTGATGTTTCTAAGTATGATCTCTTGCATGTTCGATGTTATTTTTCTTCCACAAATCTTAGGGTATTGCCGTTGTTATCCAAAACTGCAAATTCCTTTCTGCCCCATGGTTTGTCTTCCAGTTTGTTTTTAAGCTGTATGATTTCGCGGCCACACAATTCAATGTACAGGTCTTCAATATTGCTAACGCAAATATAGCAGGTGGCGTTGGCGCAAAGGTATTCATCAGAACAAATGAAAAAATGGAGTTGAATATCCTGTTTTTCCATCAGCAGGTATCCGCCAATATCCACTGCACTGAAACCAAAATAAGTTTCATAGAACTTTATGGTTTCTTTTGTGTTTAACATCGGCAGTACAGGAATAACTTTTTGAATCATCATGCAATATATTATAAGTAACAGAGGATGATTTAAAAAAATAATCTACTTTCGGCACAGAATTATCAATTACACAATTGACAGAAACAAAAAAATACAGCGAAGAAGAATTGGTGGCGGCATTGCAGGCCCGCGATCAGCAGGCATTCTCGTACCTGTATGATAATTATGCAGGTGCTTTGAACGGGGTAATTTTTAAGCTGGTGGATAACCGGGAACTGGCCGAAGATATTTTGCAGGAGGCCTTTGTTAAAATATGGAATAATTTTGCCAGCTATGATGCCGGCAAAGGGCGGCTGTTTACCTGGATGATCAATATTACCAGGAATCTTACTATTGATACACTCAGAAGCAAGGGGTATAAAAAGCAGCAGCAAATCTTGGCCGATGAAAATTCCGTAGGTAATTATGCCGATGGTACTACATCAGAAAAATTTGATAGCTTAGGGATCCGGAATCAACTGGTACACCTGAAAGCCGAACAGAGAAGTATCATAGACCTGGCTTATTTTAATGGCTATACTCAGGATGAGATAGCAAAGGAATTGGGGATCCCGTTGGGTACCGTAAAAACAAGAATGCGAACAGCTATTTTAGAACTAAGAAAACTGTTGCACCAGAAGTGACTATAAAAGATATCATATCAACCGGAATGCTGGAGTTATACGCTTCAGGACTTGCCTCTGACCAGGAAAGGCTGCAGGTAGAAGACTGGGTAAAGCAATACCCGGAAGTAGCAGCTGAGCTGCAAGCCATTGAACTGGGCCTTGAAAAATATGCACTGGCCAATGCGGTAGCTCCGGGTGCAGGGCTGAAAGATGCGTTGTTTGAAAAAATAAATAAGGCGCCCGCCGTGGTGAATACCACCCCCAATTCAAATGCCTATACAGGAAAATCTCCTGCTTCAGTAGTAAGAATAAAGAACTACTGGAAATGGGCCGCTGCCGCATCCGTTGCTTTGCTGGTGGGCAGTACTTTGATAAATGTGATGCTGTACAACAAATACAGTGCCGCCAATACAGCATTGAAACAAACCAATAATGAGCTGTCTGTTGTATACGGCCAGGTAAGGGATATGAAAGCCGACATGGAGGTTGTACACAGCCCATTCAGTATGCCTGTTGCATTAAAGGGACAGGAGGTGATGCCCGATGCCATGGCAAAAATATTCTGGATGCAGAACACCAAGGAAGTGATGGTGGATGCCAGTAATTTGCCCGATGCACCCAATGGCATGCAATATCAATTTTGGGCTATTGTGGATGGTAAACCAGAAAGCGGGGGTTTAATCATTACCAACGACAAGGGGATGAAATACCGGATGCAAAAAATGAAATCATTCGGCCGGGCAGAATTTTTTGCTATCTCTTTAGAAAAAGAAGGAGGCAATGTAACCCCCACAAAGGTGGTGAGTGTGGGTAAGATATAATATCAGGAGCTTAAAAAAAATAATTCAGCAGCAATGATTTCATTGCTGTTTTTTTTATGCCTGTTTTTTTACTGCAATATTTTTTTTCAAAAAAACAATCCAAACTTTTTCATATGCCGTACATGTGTGTACAATCAATAACAATAAAAAAATAAAACACACATTATGAAACAGGTTAAAAAATTATTTTTTGCAGCAGCGGCATCCTTATTCTTCACTGCTTCTTTTGCACAAATGGAAGATACTAAAATGGTAGGCGGTGCTGCCATGTATCCATCTAAAAATATTGTAGAGAACGCCGTGAACAGTAAAGACCATACTACATTGGTGGCTGCAGTAAAAGCCGCCGGATTGGTAGAAACATTGCAAAGCAAGGGGCCGTTTACGGTGTTTGCACCTACCAATGCCGCGTTCAATATGTTACCTGCGGGTACTGTAGATAATTTACTGAAACCGGAGAGTAAAGCTGCATTAACGGGCGTGCTAACTTACCATGTAGTAGCAGGCAAATACAATGCAGTTGATTTAGCCAAATTAATTAAAGCAGGTAATGGTACCGCTACCTTAAAAACTGTGGCAGGCGGTACTTTAAGTGTTATGATGAAGGGAAAGAAAATTGCTGTACAAGATGAAAAAGGCGGAGTGGCTTATGTAACCATTAAAGATGTGAACCAAAGTAATGGGGTGATACATGTAATTGACCATGTACTGTTACCCAATGCGGCAATGTAATTTCTGTTGGCAGGCAAGGGGAAATGAAGGCCCTGTTCTGTTACAGAACGGGGCCTTGTTGTTTGTTTAACAAAGCGTATACCGCCGTATCTCTGAAACTGCCCCTGAAAAAGAAATCTTCTTTAAAATAGGCCTCTCTTATAAAGCCGGTACTTTCCAGCAAAGCCGCAGAAGCTGCGTTTTGGGGGTTGATATGTGCTTCTATACTGTGTAATTGAATGTGCCGGAAGCCAAATGCAACCACTGCCTGTAAGGCCTCTTTGGCAATTCCCCTGCCCCAAAAACCGGGGTGCAGCAGGTAGCCAATCTCTGCCCTGTAATGCTGTTTGATGATTCTCCATAATCCTATTGAGCCAATCAGTATTTCGGGTTCTTCTTTTAAGCAAATAGCCCAGGTAATACCATCTCCGCTGTTAGCATCGTTTTCAATACGGTCAATCAATACCATGATTTCCTCTGCTGTTTTGGATCTTTCCTTATCTATGTATTGCATTACCACTTCGCTGCTGCGCAGCTGTAATAATGCATTTGCATCGGCATGTGTTATCTTCCGGATGAGTAATCTTTCAGTATCCAGTTGCGGAAAGGATGTAAAATCGGGTTCAAGCATACACTATAATTTGTTATTTTTAAACTATGATAAAAGTAAAAATTATCCTGGCGGCAGCATTATTTTTTTTACTGCCGTTTTTTGCCAGTGCACAAAACTTTGGAGGTAATGTTCCAGCAATAAAATGGAAGCAGATCAACACATCCAAAGCAAAACTGATCTTTCCAACCGGGCTCGACAGCCAGGCAAACCGTATGGCGAATTTAATACAGTTGCTGGATACGGCTACAGGTGCCACCATTGGCGGCCCGCAGCGCAGGTGGAATATTGTATTGCAAAATCAAACCACCATACCCAATGCTTATGTAAGGATGGCGCCTATCATGAGTGAACTGTACATGACACCGCCGCAGGATAATTTTTCAACAGGCAGTTTGCGCTGGGACGATAACCTGGTGATTCATGAGCAGCGGCACATGCAGCAGTTCAGCAATTTTAATAAGGGCATCAGTAAATTATTTTCCTTTTTTTTAGGACAGGAGGGGCAACTGCTGGCCAATGGCATTTTTATACCAGACTATTTTTTTGAAGGCGATGCGGTTTGGCAGGAGACACTGGTAAGTGCACAGGGCAGGGGCAGGATGCCCTCTTTTCTCAACGATTTTAAATCGCTTTGGCTGGGCCAGAAAAAATACCACTGGATGAAATACCGCAGCGGTTCTTTGAAAGACCTGGTGCCGGATCATTATCAAATAGGGTATATATTGGTTGCTTATGGCTACGAAAAATACGGATCGGGCTTTTGGAACAAGGTAACGGATGATGCCGTTAGGTTCAAAGGATTATTCAATAAAGCCATTGAAAGACATTCCGGAGTACCCTTTAAACAATTCAGGAACGATGCGATTGATTTTTTTAAACAGCGGGCTGTTTTTGAAGAAGATGTATTGGCAAAAAACGGTGTCACTAATGAATTTTCGTTTTACCATAATTTTATAACAGGTGTTGCCAGGAACAATGTTATTGATTATGCTTTTCCCTATTATATGAATAACGACAGTATTATAGTATCAAAAAAATCATATAAAGAAGTCAGCACTTTTTATTTGCTGGCAAATGGAAAAGAAGAGAAAATAAAGACAAAACATTTTACACTGGATGACTATTACTCTTACCGGAATGGAAAAATTGTATATGCTTCTTTTCAGTCGGACCCCCGCTGGACCAACCGTGATTACAGTGTGATTCAGGTACTGGATATAAGAACCAAACAACAAAAACAACTGACCAACCGGTCGAAATATTTTTCGCCTGATATCAATGCGGAAGGTACCGAGGTACTGGCGGTAAGTGTAAATGCCAACGGCACCAATAACCTGCACCGTATTGATGCTGCTACAGGCAATATAATTGCTGTAGTACCCAATCCGGTTAATTATTTTTTTACGCAAACAAAATACATTGATGCTGCCAGTGCCGTTTCGGCCATCAGGAACCCCGAAGGCAATATGGCGTTGGTAAAAGTAGACCTTACCACCGGGGCTACAGATCTGCTGACCTCATTTTCATTTAACGTGATGGGCTTTCCCTGTGTAAAAGGGGATACGGTATATTTCAGCATGATGAATAAAAATGCAGATAAAATATTTGCCCTAACGCTGCACAACAAAAAGCTGTTCAGGCTTACCAATAACCTGAACGGAGTATATCAGCCTGCAGTGAACGATAAAGGAGACATGCTGTTTATATCCAATACAGCAGGAGGCAACCGTTTAACCCAAATCAATAGTAAACAGGCAGAATGGAAACCTGTTAACAGGATGGATTTTATTTCCACTACCAGTTTGTATACATCAGCTGTGCCCTTAGCAAAACCGGGCAGTAAAATTTTAGATGGGGTGCAGGATATTAAAAATGCGGTATCAAAGTATAAAAAATCTTTTCAGCTGTTCAATTTTCACAGCCGGAGGCCGGTGTTTGATGATCCGGAATACAGATATACTTTTTACAGCGATAATGTGCTCAGCAGTTTCAGCAGCCAACTTACCTACACCTATAACCGGAATGATAAAAGCCATACAGCAGGTTTTAGCGGGGTATTTGGCGGCTGGTTGCCACTACTGAGTTTGGGTGCCGAGGAAAGTTTTAACCGAACCATTGATACTGCAGTTGGCCGGCCACCATTGATATTTAATAGTGCTACGGTAAAGACCGGATTTGCTGTGCCATTAAATTTTGTTGGCGGCAGAACAAATAAATTTTTAAATATTGGCGCCGGCTATAATGTGGAGCAGTACGCTTACCGAGGGGTAACTAAAAATGTATTCAACAATAAATCCATCAATTATGCCAACGCCTTTTTTTCTTTCAGCAATGTAAGCAGGCAGGCAAAGCAACACATCAATCCCCGCTGGGCACAGGCGGTTTCATTTAATTACCGGCATGCATTTACATACAGCGAAAGTCATAAAATGGTAGCTAATGCGGCCCTGTATTTGCCGGGGATAGCCGTAAATCACAGCCTGGTGATACAGGCGGCCTATCAAAAGAGAGATACCCTGCCTGACCTGTTCAGTAATATATTTTCTTATGCCAGGGGCTACCAGGCTTTAAGTACCCGGCAGATGTACAAGCTGGGGGTGAACTATCATTTTCCATTGCTGTATCCCGACTGGGGCATTGCAGGCATCCTTTATTTTCAGCGTATCAGGGCCAATAGTTTTTTTGATTATAACAATGCTACGGCAAGGGTGAATGGCATTTTAACGGATATAAAAAACCGCAGTGCAGGGGGCGAATTGTATTTTGATACTAAAGTATGGAACTCTTTGCCGGTAAGTATTGGGGTACGTTTTGCCCATTTACTGGATACCGATCTGCTGCACCCGGCTGTAAAAAACAAATGGGAGATCATTGTACCCATTGGACTAATTCCCAATTGAGATGATTGACTGTTGTATAAAAAAAAGCCTCAGCAATTACTGCCGGGGCTTTTATATGTTATTGGGTTAGTTCTTTTATAAGGCCTGCTCAACCAGTTCGTTCATTTGTATGCCGCTGTGGCTTTCATCATATACGCATACGCCGTTTTTTATTAACAGTACCTGCGGCGACTCATGGTATACCGTAAAAACTTCTGCTATTTTATTAGAAAGCGTTTTGTGTTGCAGCAGATCAAGATAATAAAAGTCGATGCCTTCAGGCTGAGGATTTCTTTCCAAACGGCTTTTGGCCATGCTGCTGATAGCGCAACGGGTGCTGTGTTTAAAAATAACCAGGGGTTTATGCCTGGATGCTTCTTTAAGCCCATCTAACTGGGCCTCGCTGTTTAAATCAATCCAGTTCATGCAGGTGGTACAATTAGTGAATGATACCTTCTGTGCCCGGACAGCCCATTCTTGATTTACGGCTGCTGGCGCAGCTGCTGAACATGGCTACCATAACGATCAGCAATGTAAAAGCGAAAAATAATCTTTTCATTAGTAATATTTGGGGTTTAAAAACTATTATTGCAATTTATATCTGCTACAAATATAAATTATTTCACTCTAAACGGCTAAATCTGGTAAATATTACATGAACTATGGAATTACTTAAAAAACAGTGTTAATTTTACCGCTCAACGCAGAAATACTACTAAATCCCCCAATTCGCCATGTTACAATTAAAACGCCCTATTGCATTTATCGACCTGGAAACTACCGGTGTAAGCCTTTCTACCGACCGTATTGTAGAAGTTGCCATCATAAAATTATTGCCCGATGATACCCGCCAGGTAAAAAGAAAACTGATTAATCCGCAGATGCCCATTCCAAAAGCATCCAGCGATATACATGGTATTACCGATGAAATGGTAAAAGATGCCCCCACTTTTAAGCAGGCGGCCAACGAAATAAAAGTATTCATTGATGGCTGCGACCTGGGAGGCTATAACAGCAACCGGTTTGATATCCCTATTTTGATGGAGGAATTTTTAAGGGTTGGCCTGGATGTGGATCTCAGCAAACGTAAAATGGTGGACGTACAGCATATTTTTTATACCATGGAGCCACGCACCCTGAGTGCAGCATATAAATTCTTTTGCAATAAAGAACTGGTAGATGCACACAGTGCCGAAGCAGATGTAAGTGCCACCATTGATGTATTTATGGCGCAGCTGGACCGGTACCAAAACCTGGGCAATTCAGTAGAATCTGTATTGGGTGTTATTGGCGAAGAAAAGATTGTGGACTATGCCCGTCGTTTTGGTTTTGATGATAAGGGAGTGGAAATTTTTAATTTTGGCAAACATAAAGGAAGGGCCGTGGCAGATGTATTAAAGGCTGAACCTCAATATTATGACTGGATGATGAGGGGCGATTTTCCTTTGCATACCAAGCAAAAACTAACGGAAATATTAAATAGAACGCTGTTAAAAAACAACTAAATACCACCTGCTTAAAATATCGGCAGCAGGCATTGGGTAAAATTTTGTAAATTTGATATCGTCAAAAGCAAGCATTGGAAAAACTAGTCATCATACCTACTTACAACGAAAAAGAGAATATCAGTAATATTATTGCGGCAGTAATGAATTTGGGCCTGCAATATCATGTACTCATAATTGATGATGGCTCTCCCGATGGCACTGCCGCCATTGTAAAATCGCTGTTTGCAACTTATCCCGGCCAGTTATTTTTAGAAGAACGTACCGGTAAACTGGGGCTGGGTACTGCATATATCTATGGCTTTAAATGGGCCATTGAAAAAGGCTATCGTTTTATTTTTGAAATGGATGCCGACTTTTCACACAATCCAAACGATCTGGAAAGATTATACGCGGCTTGTAAAGCAGGTGCCGGAGTAGCGGTTGGTTCAAGATATGTAAAAGGCGGCGCTGTGCAAAACTGGCCGGCTAACAGAATATTTTTGTCAAAGGGCGCATCTGTTTATACACGGCTTATTACCTGGATGCCGGTTAAAGACCCCACCGCAGGATTTGTTTGTTATAAAAGAGAAGTGCTGGAAGCCCTCAATTTTGAAGGCATTTCGTTTGTTGGATATGCCTTTCAGATAGAAATGAAATTTGCCGCCTGGAAACTGGGCTTCAAAATAACAGAAGTACCCATCACTTTTATTGACCGAGAACTGGGGGCCAGTAAAATGAATAAAGGCATTGTAAAAGAAGGCATACTGGGTGTGCTAAAACTGCGCTGGCAAAGCCTTTTTAAAAATTACCGCAAAAAAGTAACCAATACAGTTGCCGAGGCAGTCGCTTTTTAATCAGCAACTGAAAGTAAAATAAAGGATGCAGGCTATTGACGGCCTGCATTTTTTTTGCTCTTTTTTGGGGTAGTTATGTAAAACAACACATTGCGGCATCAGTATAAAAAACAACTGTATGCAGCAATTCCAACTCTCAATTCCTGAGCCCTGCCACCAGAGCTGGCAGGGGATGACACCCACACAACAAGGCCGTTTTTGCAGCGCCTGCGCTAAAGAAGTGGTGGATTTCAGCATGATGACCGACGACGAAGTGCTGAACTATTTCAATAATAAAAAGGACGATAATGTATGCGGAAGGGTATTGCCGTCTCAGCTGGAAAGAGCAATAGCCCCCAGCCATCTGCCGGTAAAAAAACGTTTTTGGTACTGGCATTATATTACCCTGTTATTTCTTTTTTTTAGTAAAACCGGTCAAGCAAAACCACAGGGCGGCATTGCTATTACCCCGCTGGATAAAAAGCTGCTGACAACTTCGGCGCAAAGATTGTTGTTTGGGGCCGCGGGTACCAATAAAACGGGTGCTAATAAAATTATTGCCGGAAAAATTTCTGACGAAAATGGCCGGGGAATCCCCTTTGCAACAGTAAAAGTAAAAGGCACTAACCATGCAGTTGCAGCAGATGCATACGGCGTGTATAGTATTAAAGTAAATACTGAAACCGCAGTACTGGAACTTTATGCAACGGGATACAGTAACAAGTTGTTCGTATTGTCAGGCCTGAACACCTTTAATTTTACGCTTACAAAATCTGCACATGATGATATTGTGGTAATGGCCGGAATGATGATCAGAAGGCCGGTGCAAAAGAAAGTGCAGGAAGCAATTCAGGAGATACGGATTGCAGGAAAGATTACAGATGAAGCTGGTAATGCCATTGCCAATGCTTCTGTAAAAGTAAAAAACAGCAGTAAAGGAACCAGTGCAGATTCAACCGGCGCTTTTTCTCTGCTTACGGGCTACAGCGATACAGAAATAGAATGTTCTGCTGTAGGATATACACCCAAAACAATCCTGGCTTCTGATATAAAAACAACCGGCGTTATTGTGTTAGCGCAGGCAACTGTACAAACATTGCAACCAGTAATTGTCAATACATATCCTGCTACCGGCTTGATTTGCCGGGTGGGAGGTATTTCTGTTGTAAGGCAAAAACAGGTTCGTTCGCTGCCGGATACCCTTAAAGCTGTGTTTAGTTTTAAAAAATCTTCAGTAAATATTTATCCCAACCCGGTAACCAGGGGGCAGTCATTTAATGTTTCGCTGCGATCAAAGTCAATGGGCAATTATACCATCCAGGTAAGCAATACAGCAGGAAGTATTGTGTTAAAACAGGCGCAGCAGCTGCATTCAAAATCTGAAACGGTAAGTCTGCTGGCAGAAAACAGCTGGAGCAAAGGGATGTATTTTATAAGCTTATTTGACAGTGCCGGTAAATTAATCAGCACCCAATCTTTCAGCGTTCTGTAGTGTTTTAGTTTTGGCCGGCCATGATGTTCACCTCAAACAGTAATCAAAGCAGGTACATCGGGCCGGTTTTTATTTAAATGCAGGATGAAATTGCTGCAGGGTAGTTCTCAAATATTCCCTGTCTAAATGCGTGTAAATTTCGGTGGTGGTAATGCTTTCGTGTCCCAGCATTTCCTGTACGGCCCTTAAATCGGCACCGCCTTCCACCAGGTGAGTGGCAAAGGAATGGCGGAAGGTATGGGGCGAAATATTTTTTGTAATACCTGCTTTACGCGACAGTTCTTTTAAAATTAAAAACACCATTACCCGGCTGAGTTTACTTCCCCGCCGGTTTAAAAAAAGTATATCATCCTGCCCTTTTTTAATATCAATATGTACCCTGATATCTTCCTTATAGATCTTAATGTATTTGATGGCATCGCTGCCAATAGGCACCAGCCTTTCTTTATCTCCTTTGCCAATTACCCTTACAAATCCCACATCCAAATACAGGCAGCTCAACTTTAAATTCACCAGTTCGCTTACACGAAGCCCGCAGCTGTAAAGTGTTTCCAGCATGGCTTTGTTGCGGCCTCCTTCCGGTTTGCTCAGGTCTATTTCGGTAATGATGCGTTCTATTTCTTCAAAGCTCAGTACATCGGGTAAAGCCCTTTTTAATTTGGGGGCTTCCAGTAATACGGTGGGGTCGGTATCACTGATCTGCTCCAGCAGGCAATATTTATAAAAACTGCGCAGTCCCGAAATGATCCTGGCCTGCGAAGAGGGCGTCATACCCAGTTCGGCCACCCATTGTACAAATTGTTCCAGGTCTTCCAGGCTTACCTGCCCGGGCGTTTTGGTACCCTGTTCTGTTAAAAAGCCGGTGAGCTTATCAATATCATGCAGGTAGGCCTCAACAGAATTGCCTGCCAGCGATCTTTCCAGCTGCAGCCATGCTTTGTACCCTTTTTTGTATGCGTCCCACATAATGTATGGTGCCTCGCCATACTGGCAGCGCACCTGGTTTGCTGAGTTTACGTGCAGCTATTCTTTAGCAGCCCGTTTAAAAATGTTTAAGTAAAACAATAATACATTATTTTCGCTGCTTTAATTTATCAAACGCCATTAATATTAAAAAATGCAGGCAGTAAATCTTCGTTCGTTTAAACAAAAGGTAGCACGCAACAAAAGTATCTTTAAAAGATTTTTGACCAAGATAGAAAAAAATCCACCCCGCCATCTTGATAAAATGACGGCAGCACTGGAACCTGAAGTGTGGAAAGAAATAGATTGCTTAACCTGCGCCAATTGCTGCAAAACCATGACGCCCACTTTTACGCCGGCTGATATTAAAAGAATTGCATCGCATTTTAAACAAACACCACAGGAATTTAAAGACAAGTGGTTGATGTACGAAAAGAAGGATAAAGACTGGCAAAATAAAAAGCAACCCTGTCAGTTCCTGAATTTGAAAGACAACAAGTGTTCCATTTACGAAATACGCCCGCTGGATTGTTCCGGCTTTCCTCACCTGCCCAAGAAGAAAATGGTGGATTATATGCATGTACACAAACAAAATATTGAATACTGCCCCGCTACTTATAAACTGGTGGAGAAGATGATGGTGGCGGTGGGGAAATAGTCAATGGTCAATGGTCAATGGTCAATGGTCAATAATGTTATGGAGATGCAAGGTAAAGTAGATTCGATATTCACTATTCACCATTGACCATTCACAAATACACATCTTCAATAAAAAAATATTCCACAGGTTCTTTCTTTAGCATACTGATGGACAGGATGTCAAACTGGATCCTTTTCCATTGCGGAAACTGGTACAGGTATTCTTCCGATGCATTGATCAGGTACTGCATTTTCTTTTTGGTAACGGCCTCTTCAGGGTATCCGAATTTTTTTGTTCGCCTTGTTTTTACTTCAATAAAATGCAGTACGGTATCTTTTTGGGCAATGATATCTACTTCCCAATGGCCATACCGCCAGTTCCGGTGCAGTACAATAAACCCTTTTGCTGAAAGAAAACTGGCTGCCAAACCCTCTCCCAAATGGCCTGTGGTATTATGATCTGCCATATTTCAAAGGTATTATAAATAGTAATTAACAGTATGAGGATAATTGCTTTTACAAAATGCCACGAAAAAACAATTATTACCTATTTTTGCTGCAAAGCTTGAAACAATGCAGAAACAAAATAACACGTCTATTATTATTGCAGTATTACTGGTGGTAGCAGCCGCTGTTTCCAGGGTATTACTGTATCCACATTATAATTTTAGCCCAATGGTGGGTATGGCTATTTTTGCAGGCGCTACATTTTCCAATAAAAAACTGGCTTTTGCTTTGCCACTTGCCTCCATGCTGTTGTCGGATATTATTTTTGAAACCATGAGTGCTGGAACCGGTTTTTGGGGGATTGGACAGGCCGTGGGGTATGGTATTTTTGCCCTTATTACCCTTATGGCTTTTACACTTAAAAAAGTGAATGTTCAAAAAGTAGTTGGTTACTCTTTAATTTCTTCTGTTATTTTTTATGTATTGTCCAACCTTTCTTTCTTTGTTTTAGACAATCCTATTTATCACACGTATACTCAAAATTTCAGTGGTTTGGTAAGCTGTTATATTGCGGCAATCCCCTTCTTCAAAACCAATATAGTTGCCGACCTTGTTTACAGCGGTGTTTTATTTGGTGCGTATTATCTTATTCAAAGCGCAGCAACTAAAAAAGCAATTGCGTAGGTCAGCGGTCAATCAATAAGGGATGCAATGTAAATTATAATACACTATTCACCTTTGACCATTCACCATTTACAGCTCAATCTTTGTTCGCTTCATACCAGCTGTCAATTTCCAGGTCTTTTCCATCTGCCGCAGATGTTGCCAGTTCGTCGCAACGGTTATTAAAAGGATTTTCTGCGTGTCCCTTTACCCAGTGCATGGTAATGGAAAATTCCTTTGCAGTTTCATAATATTCCTTCCACAGGTCACTGTTCTTTTTTCCACCTTTAAAGTTGGTCCTGATCCAGGTATTCAGCCAGCCTTCTTTAATAGCTCTTACTACGTATTGGCTGTCGGAAAAGATTTGTACCGGCAATTCATTTTTTTTAAGTGTTTTCAATGCTTCAATTACTGCCATCAGTTCCATACGGTTATTGGTGGTAAGGCGGAATCCTTTGGATAATTCTTTACGGTGCTGGTGGTACATCAGTATCGCACCATAGCCACCGGGACCGGGGTTGCCTCTTGCAGCTCCGTCGGTATAAATTTTTATTGTATTCAAGTAATGGTTGTTTACACGCAAGATAATCCTGCAGGCAGGTATGAAAAAATAATTTTACTTTTTTGCTTTCCAAATATTATCCGCTGTATTTTTATCGGGCACATAAGTGCTGCCCAGGATGATTTGCTTTATTTTTTTTGCAGATGTGGCAGCCAGTACAATGGTTTTATTTCCTTTTTCCCAAACAGCCGCACTGCGGTGTATCTTTTCCGGTGTGTCATCCAAATAAATAATTGCCAGATCAACGGGCACTGGCTTTTGTCCTTTGCTTTCAATGGTGATCAGCCTGCCATTTACTTTTGCAATGGCCAGGTCGGCAATGCCGTCATCAAAAAACCAACGCTTCCAAAACCAGTTCAGATTTTTTCCACTGCCCGTATTCATGCTGTTGAAAAAATCGTAGGGCATGGGGTGTTTGCCATTCCAGTTGCGGATGTACTGGTGCAGTGCTTTGTAAAATAAATATTCACCCAGCATATCTTTCGCATATAAATAGCCAAGGGCTGGTTTGGGATACGAGTTGATGAACATGGAACTGCCGTTCAGCTGCGTGGTTAAGGTGGTAATGGGCAGGTCTGCTTCTGTGCCCGCAGTTTGATTTACTGCAGGCATGCCATATTCATCTGTAATACTGCTGTCGATCATGGGAGAGATGAGCCATTCACCAATAGTGGCCCAGCCTTCATCCATCCAGCCATACTTGGTTTCATTAATGCCCATGTAAAAAGGAAACATGGTATGAAAAATTTCATGGTCTGTCAGTTCTATACTTTCGGCACGGTCTTCTACCGGGTTGTCGTTTACCATCATGGGATATTCCATCTGGTCCAGCCCGTCAAAAACAGTTTCGTGGGGATACGGATATGGCCATTTGGGGAAATGATAACTCATGGCATACACCGTTTTCCGGGCATCAGCAGCCACAAAAAAATAGTCCTTGTGCCGGGGATTGAAAACAGCATCCACCCTTGTTCTTCTCCGGGTAACGGTATCCACCACCAGGCTGGAAGACTGCCAAACATAATGGTTGCTGATGGCCACCGCCACATCGGTTACATCAGTAGATTCAAATAACCAGGTATTGGAAATATTGGTGGTGATATTGCCGGCTTTAATGTCGTTACTGTCTATGATATTCATGATGGCATCATTGTGTTCTGCCTGTTGAATGCGGTTGCAATAGGTGCCAGTGAGCACATCGCTGCAATTTTTTAAATCACCTGTTGCCCAAACCAGGTAGTTGGAAGGTACCTGTACGGCGATCTTAAAATCGCAAAAATCATTGTAAAATTCCTGTGTGCCCAGGTAAGGATGCCGGTTCCAGCCATCAATATCATCGTACACAGCAATCCGGGGAAAATAGTAGGCTAAAAAAAATGCGCCATCATCTACCTGCCCGGTACGGATATGCGATCTCTTATTCAGTGTATAAGAAAATGTGATGCTGCATGTTATACTTTTTCCGGGTAGCAGCGCAGGAATTGGCAGCTCCATATTAGTGGCATCTATGCGTAATTTTTTTACATCCTGCGCCTGCTGATCAACAGACAAAGCAGTAATGGCAATGCCGTCTGTGGCATCTTCATCACTGATCTTCATTAAACGGGGCGATCCTTTTTTATACAGATTGGGATATAGTTTGAAAAGGAGTTCTTTTAAAGTATCGGTACTGTTATTAAAATAAGTAATGGTTTCACTACCGCTTAAAAAAAGAGTGGTGGGGTCAAACCGGATACTGATATTGTACGCGGCTTTATTTTGCCAGTAATTTTTTCCCGGGGCACCGGTAATGCTTCTTGTGCCTTTATTGTAGGTGGCCTGCAGGTTATACGGAACCGGCAAACTGGTTTGTGCACGGGTGTACATGACCGTACAAAAAAATATCATGGCGGCTACAACTCTTTTTTTCATGCTTTATTGTTTAGTAGTGGCAGTTGCATATTTACATCATAATTTAATGATACTGCTGCCTGTATCAGTATAATAACGGGAGTCACAAAATTAAGTATAAATTCCGCACCGGAATATATTAATGCACTGTAAAGAGTATGGTACAAAGGGAAGTTAGACCAATGAAATATTGCTGGTGAAGTTTCACCGCATGGTGTTTACAGCAGCAATTTTTTTATAATGATCTTTAAGGATGAATACGGCATCATGGTTTCCGGGGCCTGCTGCAATAATTTTTAAAAAGGCTGCCCCAGTTATTATTATTGTTGTTATTGGGTAATCCGGTTATATCCAGCAAAGCATCCTGGTCGGTGCCATCGTATTTCCAAGCCCATGCGCATACTGATAATCCTGCATGATAGGTACTGTCTAAAAATGCCTGCGGATTCATTAATACGCCTGCATTCATGGGGGCAGTTTCGCCAAATATTACCGGCAATTTTTTTTGCTGCAGTTGTTGCAGCCTGCTGCCCATGGTGGTATTAGAAACCAGCAGCCATTTTTCGTAGGCATGAATGTCAAACAGAATATTTTTTTTATCTGATAAAAATACATTCCCCTGGTTAATGAGTACGCTTTCATCCTGCCCCTGTTCTGCACAGGGCACCAGAATGATATTATTGTTTCCTGTATTGCGGATGATGCTCACCATTTCATTCATATCTTTTAGCCAGGTAACATCTGTATAGCCATCTGCCCGGTCATAACGGTACGGTTCATTCCATACTTCAATCCATACATCGGGCTGCTCTTTAAACTGCGCTGCCCATTGTTGCAGTATTATTTTGTAATTTTTCCACCATGCAGTTTGCGCAGGCAGTGTGCCGCTAAAGCTGGTACTGGCAGACCCATCCCAACCAAAGGGACACAGAATGGTAATGCGATGATTCAAACGGTTACTGTCTGCAATGGCCTGCAACGAATACAGGTAGGCATTGCCTGCATCTGGTATTGGCGGACCCGTTAATGGATTTTGCTTCATATTGCCAATGAATTCCCGGGCAATATCCAGGTTCCATTGTTGCATATCATTACCTCCTGCTCCAAAACTATGAAAACTGTTGGCACCCATTAATTGAACAGGATCTTTAAAATGATAAATGGCAGATCCGGAAATAGTGTAGGAAAGGGCGGCGGCATCCGGAGCAGCCTTTTTTTTACAGGATAAAAAAAGGCAGGTAATTCCAAAGCAATAAATAAAACAGTTACGCAAGGCGGGTTGATTATAGTGGTTAAACGGAAACACAACCGGAATTATTGCCATTGGATACAGTAGTGTTTTGATTGCAGTAAGTGATTTTGCTGCAACCATTAAATAAATTGTAATTTGGAGCAGATGTTATAATTATGATTGCAGAAATACTTACGGTAACCGCCATGTCGACCTTTGAAATTTATGCTGCACTGGCTACCGCACATGCTTTTGGTTTAAATGTTTGGATAATATTGGGCTGTACTTTAACCGGGGGTATTGCAGGTGTTTTTATTGCGGCATTTTTAGGCGACAGAATAGAAAAATTCATTCAAAAGTATTTTAAAAAAAATACCTCCGCCAAACCCAAAACCGGGTTTATATATAAGGTATGGCATAAGTATGGATTGTATGGACTGGGCACCATCGGTACTTTTTTATTTGGAGCTCCTGCAGCGATTGCAGTTGGAGTGGGCTTTAATGCAGATATGAAAAAACTGGTCAAGATCTGCCTGGTAACTGTAGTGCTGCGTTGTTTTGCATTTACTTTTTTCAGCGATTATATCAGGGGACTTTTTTAATTTGGCTTGATTTTTTTATAGCAGCAAGGTATATTTTTTTAATACTGTTTTTTTCTCTTGCTGGCATATTGCTCCAACAGCAGGTAACAATATGCCACGGTGCCTGGTATCAAGTGCCAGTATCTTTCCCAATGCAGTTGCAGCACTCCACCTAACCACAGTGCCTTAATGCTCGGTATTTGTTAACAGGTGCTGGATCGGTTCATCCAGGTATGCCGTAAATAAATGTGCGGTATTAGCAATTACTTTAGCAGATTCACATTTTACCCTTAGTGCTTTGCAGCAAATCGCTGCAGATACAAATTAAAAACAGGCAAGATCTGCAACTGCAGGTTGTTGTTGTGTAGCAAATTCCAGTGCTTCAATGCAGGTTGCTTTTGCAGCATCTTTTGATGCAGCTGCAACATTCACCAGGTCTGCAACTGCTATCCGGTGTTCCAGTAACCACTGGCTCAGCTTTTTAGTTTTTACTTTATTTTTCAGTGTCTTGTCTGCTAAAAGAGTTGCGACCTGGTTCATTACAGTAATATGTTTCGGCAAGGGGATGATTCAGGCAATTTAAGGCATGCTATTTATTTGTGCTGTTTGAATAGCCATTCCATCATGGCCTTGTCGCTGTATGCGCCAATCCATGAAAAATGGCCCACTTCGGGATACTGTGTAAAACCGGGATGTGCACCTGCCCTGGTTAAAGCCTGCAGCATATCCAGCGCAAATAAAGGACTTACAGCAGGATCTTCTGCACCATGAAATATCCAGATTGGAACTGCTGCAATGGTAGCAGCTTTAGAAGTATCGCCACCACCGCACACCGGTACAGCCGCTGCAAATAAACCGGGGTAGCGTTCAATGGCATCAAAAGTACCAAAGCCACCCATGGAAAGCCCGGTGATATAAATCCGGTTACTGTCTACCGGCATTGTTTTTTTTAATTGTTGTATCAGCTCAATCACCAATGTCATTGGTTTGGTTGGATTAGCCGACATGTGTTCTCCGCCTCCCGTTTTATTATTGGAAAAAATGGACCAACTGGTTTTCAATGGGCATTGTGGTGCAATAACAATGGCAGGATGCAATTGCATATTTTCGTCGGTTGCAAAATTCTTTACACCCCATTTTAACTGGGCTTCATTATCGCTGCCGCGTTCGCCTGATCCATGTAAAAAAATAACCAGCGGGTATCGTTGTTTTGGATTTGCATCGGGGTACAATAGCCGGTATTGCAAAGTGTCTCCTTTGCCGTTAGTGTATTGAGCGGCACTAAAAAGCGTTGGCTGCGCAAGTATTGTGCCGGTATGTATGCAAAAGATTGTCACCAGTACCAAAAAGAAAAATTTATTCAGCAAGCGTTTCATGATTTTTGTTTAAAATGAGAAAGCAGCTGTGCAACAGCAACAACTGTACAATAAAACTACAAATTTTATTTTTCCGGGCAGGGCTATTTTTCTGCGGCATTTGGTATGTACTATGGCGGCAGGGGGAGCGCAGTATTTATAATGCTTTGTTCAGGTTGCGGTAGGTTTGTGTAATGCTTCCGGTAAGGGAGTTATCTAATGGATGAAGCTAACCCTCTAAGCTATTGAAATGTTATCATATCAATGGGCGTGTACAGGTTTTTTAATTTCAGGTTTTCGATGAATTTTTCAGGATTAGAGCTGTATAATATGGAAATGCTGTTGCTGTAGCCAATATGTGCATGGGGTAGGCTCTCCTTTACAGCATCAATAAAAACCTGGCTTGCAGCAGCGGTTTCACAGGTGATCTCCAGTTTGCGGTCGTGCTTGGTGAGCAACTGAAACTTTTTTGTTTTAGACAGGGTGATCACATGTGCCAGTGTTACTTTCTCCACTACAGGTTTTATCCAAACAATCTGCTCCGGTTGATCTTTTATCATTGATATCCAAAAATCGCTGCCGCTGAAATGCCCTGTTTTAAAATAGATGGAAACCAGGGAATAGATGCATCCAATGGTTACACCAATTATAATGGCAAAATGAACAGCCGCTGCTTGCCACACAATAAACAATAAGATGGCAGCCAGTACAATGGTAAGCCACAGGTGCGTGCTGGTTAATTTTTTATATTCTTTTGCAAGCAGGGTTGCAAAAGAATCACTGATATAACCTGCACGGGGAAGCCGCCTGAGTGTTAGCACAGCCTGCTGCGATGTAGCACCTTTGTGTATGAGCTCACTCAGCAATTCACTGTATGAAAGTCCTGCTTTCTTCTTTTCCCAGGCATACTCCCAAAGTGAATTACCCGAAAAGTCAGGGAGGGCATCGGCTGCATCCAGGTTGATCTCATTTGGAAAAGCCGCATTGAATGACACCCCTCTTTCAAATAAAATATTCTGTGCATCCAGGATGGCATTTTTGTGAAAAAGATCCTTTTGCACTTCAATAATGCTGATCAGTTCTTTATCCGTCTTCTGCGAAAGCGCTTTTTTATATCCGTAATCTTTCATCATTGAATTATAATGCCAGCGGTTAGCTTCAGTATCAAAAATAAGGATATTACAGGCTGTAATAAAAATAGCAGGTAAAATAAAGCCTGCCCTCTATTAAGGGGCAGGCTTTATTTTAAAGATCAGTTTCACTTACCTTCCGGTAACCACTATTTTTTGTTTAGAGATACCCTGCTTGTTTTGGCCCACAACAATGTATATGCCCGGTGTTAAACCCGAAACAGTTTCTGTCATGCCTTTGGCTTTAGACAGGCTGAGGGTTTTAACCAGTTCGCCAGCGGTATTCATGATGTAGTACGTACCGCTGAAATTAGACCTTACAGTAAACACACCATTGCTGGGATTGGGATACACCTGCAATTCCTGTGCTGGTAAAGCAGATGAATTGTTAGATGGTGCAATAGTTATGATTTCTGTAGCTTTTCCAAAGGCAACATTCAATGAATAATCTTCCACTTCGCCATAGGTAGAGGCGCCGCAAGGGGTAAGGTTTGGACCAGCACCGCCGTCTGTTAAACGGATACGCATTCTTACTGTGCCCACAAACGCTGTACTGGGCGGTGTGATATTGGCTGTAAATGGACCAACGCCAGCTGCAGAAACATAGACGGCTTCACCTGCATCAGTAAATACGCCATTGTTATTCCAGTCGCACCAGATCAATATTTTATCGGTTGAATAGGCGCCTCCAATGGTTACTGTAACCGGGTACGCTGTACCAGTTAATACATTAGTGGACAGTGCTGAGTAATTGGTATAAGATGAACGTGAAGTGGTATTGTTAATGGTACCCATTACCACTTTACTGATATACTCAAATGTGGTATTGGTGGTACTGGCTGCACAATAGGTGGGTGCACCACCGGTGATGGTCATGGTAATGCTGTTACTGGTTGCAGTAGTACTGGTAACACAGGATGCGTTACTGGTAATAACACAACTTACCACCTGGCCATTGGTTAAAGTGGTGGTAGTGTATGTGGCAGCGTTAGTACCAACATTGGTAGTGCCCACTTTCCACTGATAACTGGGGGTGGTGCCACCATTGGTTGGGGTGGCAGTAAAGGTAACAGAGGCACCGCTTGCACTTGGATTGGTACCACTTGTTATAGCTATGGTAACTGCCGGTGTAACAGCTGCATTAAATGAAATAGTGATGCTGTTGCTGGTGGCAGTAGGTGTACTGGCACAAGCCAGGTTGGAAGTAAGCACACAACTCACCACATCATTAGCCGCTAAAGTGGAAGTGGAGAAACTGGCACTGTTGGTGCCAGCATTCACGCCGTTCACTTTCCATTGGTAAGCCGGAGAGGTGCCACCATTGGTGGGAGTAGCAGTAAATGTTTTAGCTGCACCTGAACAGGAAGGATTGGTGCCGGTGGTTAATGCAATACTGACTGCCGGAGCAACTGCCCCGTTTACAGTTACTGCAATGGAATTAGAACTGGCAGGATTGCCGGTAACACCAGCAAGATTGGATGTCATAACACAGCTTACCACCTGGCCATTGGTTAAACTGGAAGTAGTAAATGTGGCGGCATTGGTTCCTGCATTTACACCATCTACTTTCCATTGATAAGATGGTGCAGCACCACCGTTGGTGGGTGTGGCGGTAAATGTAAGCGCACTGCCGGTGCAGGTTGGGTTGGTACCTGCAGTTAATGCAATGGCCACACCCGCAACAGGTGTGGTAGTACATGGAGCGATCTGGTAAGAAAAAATATGTGTTCTGGCAGCACTGGAACCTGTAGCGCCACCCATATATTCTGAAGTACCCCAGAAGGTAACACCGTCGGGATCTAATGTGGTTTGAGAATAATCACCCACCCTGTTTACACCTGTTTGAGAACCTGTACCTGCCACTACCATGGTTTCTGTAACTGGTAAAGTACCCAAAGGATCACAACTTCTTCTGCCGGTATAATAAATACCCGGATAAATACTGGTTGAGTTTGATTTAATATAACTTAAGCCGATAGAGCCATTGTTATCCATGGCGATGCTGCCTAACCAGCGGGTGTTGGCATCGGGCGTATAAATACCTTCCTGGTACATTGTCCATACGCCGGTTGTTTGATTCTGACGTAATTCACACCATTTGATACTGCGCTGGGTGGTAGAAATTTTTACTGCCCAGTTCAATACTACAGAATTGTAGCCGCTCCAGCTTTTCCATTGCGCCCTGTACATACATACACCGCCAATACCATCCAGTTTTTGGGTGGTGCCGGGTTGCGGACAATCATTCCAGCTGGCATTGTAGCTGGCATCAAATGCAGCAGTGGCAACATTGTTTGCCAGCGTGATGGTGGCGGTGGGTGTGGCAGGTGCCCAGTTCACACTCATTTTGTAAATGTTTACCGCATCGGTATATGCTGCCCCCCATCCATTGTCTGAATATGAAAAAATGGGGCAGGGTGTACCGGCTGGGGGTAAACTGCCATCAGCCGCATCACCGGGCAGGGGAACAAAAAATCCTGATTTGGGCGGTGTATAATTTACATACACCGATTTTGCACCAGGTGTTCCGGCCAGCATGGCTGCCCTTTCAAATGCAAATACCCTTTGTGTACTTTGGTTGGAGGTCATATAATAACCATCCTGCCACACACAAAATTTTAAATAATCCGGAAATAACGGTGATACGTAGGTGTAGGTGTAATAGGATCCGGTGGGATCATTGGTAGTGGAAACAGCAATGTAAATTTTCTTATTAGTACTGCTGCCAAACTGTGCTAAAAACCAGCGGTCGGCTGCTTTATCATACATCACAATCGGGTCGCCTGCATTGGCAGTGGCCGGAGACCATAAATTACCCAGCGTGGCGGTTAATAAAACCGTACCTGTTTTATTATATACTTTAAATGTGGTGGAATTGATCATCTGTACATAATGATTGGGGCCAACTGCTCCGGATGGATCAAAGGGCCTGAATCCGCTGGCGGTTTGTCCTGCCCAGGCAACTTTGCTTTGCGATGCGGGTACTTCGCCCATCATTTGTTGCAGGCTTACAGGCGCATTTCCATATTGCGGACCATCGGCTACCGTTTTCAAAAATTTAGCGGGGATACGATGTTCCCTGTCCCTCGATTCTTTTTCGGGATACACTTTATTTTCGTCAACAGGATTAGCGGCAAAAATTTCACGTAAAGGTTTGGTAACATGAAACTCGGATGCAATAACGGCACCTGAAGTATTGTCCTGCGCAGATACCTGTATGCACACGCAAAACAATACCACTAACAGATAGATTTTTTTCATACCAGTTGTTGTTTTAGTTTAAGAATGATTTTACAATATATACATTTACTTCAGAACTCAAAAAGACTGTGAATAAAAAAAACTTTTGCAAGCAGATGAATGTTAGTTTTTGTGCTGCAGCAGCGTTGATTTACGAATTGGCGTAGTGGAAATACTACACCCGTTATTTTTGAAAGCATCATGCATACAAGCCTGGTTCTTTATTTTAAAAAGCAGCACTATGAAATTTACGACCCGGTTATTGATGGCAGCTGGTGTGTGCTTTTATAATTATATACACAAGAAAGAATTGAAAAAGCTATGTGATGGATTTATTATTTTAAAAGAATGATGTAGCAACAACAACACTCATAAAACAAGCAATTATTGTTTGGGGAAAGAAGATATTTTTATTGAAACAGCAACTGCCTGAATTTTGCAGCGGCTAAATGCACCTGCACGGTCCAGTCTTCGGCGGCGCTGCCGTCAGCACCATCTGAAATATATTTTAAACAGAGAAAAGGAATATTTTCTTTCATGGCTACCAGCGCCAGTGCATAGGCTTCCATGTCTACCACATGGTAAGCAGTGGCCACATGATTCATTTCAAAATTATCACCGCTGCCACAAACTGCAGTGGGCAGACTGTTATACTGCAGGCCATATTCCAGTACAGGTGTGATGCCGGAAAGGGGTGTTTCGTATAATGCAAAGCCAAGGCCCCGCACATCCATATCCCGCTGAATAAATTTGGTGCAGCAAACCACGTCGCCCTTTTTAAAATGACTGCTGCCGGCAGAACCCAGGTTGATAATAAGCTGTGGCCGCTGCTGCATTATTTGTTTGCTCAGCATATATGCGGCATTTACCTTGCCAATACCTGTAAATAAATGATTGCAGTGTGCAAACGCATCAGCTGCTTCAGACTCCAGGGCAAAAACAAAAAGTGCCTGTTGTAATAATTCTTTTGTAATAATGTTGGGCATGATGCAAGTTAAAAAATAACAGCCTGTTCAGCGGATTTGTTTTGTGTGATAATTAGCAGGAGCAGCTGGTAACTGCGTATATGCATAAGGGCTGTAAAAATGTTAAAGATGGCAGGTTTTTCAGATATTGGCGTATTATTTGCGATTGCTCAAAAAACCATTACCAATATGCGAAATTCTTTTGCCTGCAGCTGCCTTGTTTTATTATCATCTTTATTCAGTACTGTTACCGCCCAAAACTATCTGAACGGAGCTTTTGCAGGGTCGGATGTTTCATATACTATAACAGGAATGGCGCGCTACGATTACGCATATTTATTCAGGCCCGATGGTACATTTACATCAGAACTTGCGAAAAAGGATTTTCAGACAAGGGTGGATGGGCATTATACTATTACCGGAAAAAAAATGCGGATGGTCTTTAATAACGGTTCCGAAAGTTTCAAAACAGTAAACAGTGCCAGCTGGCTTTTTGGCGGCTTCGATCTGTTTAAATACGAAATAGTAGACCAGGTGCCGCCGCATACTTTTAAGTATACCAACGGCGCCAGCATGGGGGGCGAAGGAACCGGGATGCCTTATACCGGTGGCATGGGATCCAGTTATTTATCGCTGGACGGAAAGGGCAATTTCAGCAATACTTCTTTTGGAACCGGCAGTATTGCATCACCTGATTTTTCGCATGGGTCTTTCAGTAAATCTGGCGGCGATGGCACTTATACACTGAAGAACGGACTGCTTACACTGAAATACAAAGATGGCACTGTTGTTACCCAAAGTTTTTTTTACAGCGGGGGTAAAACTACCAGTGCACTTATTAATGGCACTGTATATTATGCAATGACGGCGGATGATGCAACAGGAGATAAGGGTAAACCGGTATCTGCCAATAATAAAACCGCTGGTGTGGCGCCTGATGGTGCAGCAGTTTTAAAAAATGCCCAGCTTGCTCATGGTGGAAAAAAACTGGATGATATTAAAACTGTTAAACTGGAAGCTGCTGCGGGAAATGCAACCATTGTTATGCTGATGGATTTTAACCGCAAATATATCCGCTACGAATACTGGCAGCAGGGAAACCTCGTTACTATTGAGCAATCGGAAGATAACAGTGGCTGGCAATGGAGCAAGGGTAATATAACTCCGCTTACAGCCACAAGAAATACAGCAATGCAGGCTTCATTCAACAGTGGGGTGCTGGCATTACGTACACCGGTGCTGCAAAAAATAACAGTAACCGCTGCCGAAAAGAAAGAAGGAGGAATGCAGAGTGTTTTTTTTACAATGGATAACAATAAATACGCTTATATATTTGACAAAGACTATCACCTTGTTGGTGAAGTAAATGTTGCAGGCGGTGTGCAACAAGCTGTGCTGTCATCTGAGTTTAAAACTGTGGGTGGAATAAGTATTCCTTTTCATGTTGTGATTAAAAGTAATAATCAGGAAACAGTTATACAGTATAAATCTGTTGTGGTAAACCCGCTGCTTTCTGAAAGTGACTGGCAAAAGAAGTAATCAGCATTTGTAATAAAATTATTGTCATTTCCGGTAAGCATTACTTAATAGCGTCCCGTGTAGAATTTTAATTTGTTTGTGCAATGCTACTGCTTGCAGATACCTGTACAATTTCAGTAAGTGCTCACGAATCCCGTTTCGTAAAATTGGAATCGGGGCATTAACAATTTGAAGTAACAGGATTATGAGGCTGTTACACCTGCAATACCCCCGTTTTAAACTCTGCCATTTCGCTGTTATGATTGGCCGCAGCAATACCCTCGGCGATCACCAGCCTGGTGGCTGCGGGATCAATAATTTCATCTACCCATAATCTTGCAGCAGCGTAGTAAGGCGTGGTTTGGCTATTGTACCGGTCAATGATATGATGCAGCATTTTTTGTTCGTCTTCGGGAGTGATCTCTTTTCCTCTTGCTTTTAATGAAGCCACTTCAATCTGTAATAAAGTTTTGGCCGCCTGTTCGCCACCCATTACCGCAATTTTAGCCGTGGGCCACGCATAAATAAATCGTGGATCATACGCTTTGCCGCACATGGCATAATTACCGGCTCCATAACTGTTGCCGATGATGATGGTGATCTTTGGTACTACCGAATTGGCAACGGCGTTTACCAATTTAGCGCCGTCTTTTATGATGCCGCTGTGTTCGCTGCGGCTGCCTACCATAAAGCCCGTTACATCCTGCAAAAAAACCAACGGAATTTTTTTCTGGTTGCAGTTCATGATAAAGCGTGCGGCTTTATCGGCACTGTCGTTATAAATTACGCCGCCCAGTTGCATTTCGCCTTTCTTGCTTTTTACAATCAAACGTTGGTTGGCAACAATACCCACCGCCCAGCCATCCACACGGGCATAACCGCAAATGATCGTCTTTCCATATTCTTCTTTAAACTGGTCAAAACTGTCGGCGTCCACAATACATTCAATAATATTAACCATGTCATAAGGCTTTGTATTGCCTTCGCTCATGATACCATAAATTGCTCCGCCGGCAGGTTTGGGTGCAATGGATTTTATCCGGTCGAATCCTGCAGTTTGCGGTGCACCCAGTTTACTCATTATTTTTTTTACATGATCAAGGCATTCCTGTTCTGTCTTGAATTTATAATCAGCAATACCGCTTAATGCATTGTGTGTTTCGGCACCACCTAAAGTTTCAGCATCAATGTCTTCACCAATGGCGGCTTTTACTAAATACGGTCCGGCTAAAAATATAGAACCATTGCCTTCCACCATCAATGTTTCATCGCTCATGATGGGCAGGTAAGCACCGCCTGCAACGCATGCGCCCATTACGGCTGCAATTTGTGTAATGCCCATTGCACTCATTTTGGCATTGTTGCGGAACACCCTGCCAAAATGTTCTTTGTCGGGGAATATCTCATCCTGCATAGGAAGAAATACACCGGCACTATCTACCAGGTAAATGATGGGTAATTTATTTTCCATCGAAATTTCCTGCATGCGCAAATTCTTTTTTCCTGTGATGGGAAACCAGGCACCTGCTTTTACGGTTTGATCATTAGCTACAATAATGCATTGCCGGCCACTTACATAACCGATGCCGCTTACGGTGCCGCCAGCCGGGCAACCGCCCTGTTCCTGGTACATTTCAAAACCTGCAAAGGCACCGAGTTCAATAAAGGGTTTGTCTGCATCACACAAATAGGCAATGCGCTCACGTGCGGTGAGTTTGTTTCTTTCCTTTTGCCTGGCTGCTGCTTTTGAGCCACCCCCTTCGTAAATTTTTTCTAAATATTGTTTGGTGCGGCTCCAGGCCATTTTATTACTGTCTTCGTTTTTGTTGAATTGAAGGTCCATAGTGTATAGTTGGTTAATGCAGGTTTGTAGTTGATGGTTTATAGTTGATGGTTCATGGTTGATAGTTCATGGTTGATAGTTCATGGTTCATGGTGTGCAGCGTATTTTTTTTGTGCAAACTTTTATACGCGGCCATATTAACCATGAACACGGTAACAAAAATATGGGTATTGCACCTAACTGCATAGTAAAACTATAGGAGCGGAGCATATTCAATTGTTGCACAATATTTATACGCGGCCATATTAACCATGAACTATGAACCATCAACCAATAACAAAAAAAGACCGCCGCATTTTACTGCAACGGTCTTGGATCATGATGAGTACAAACCTTAACGTATTAGTATGGCGATCCCTTTTCTGGTAAGGGCATTGCCTTTAAAATCGATGGCTTCTGCAATCCAGGTAAAGGCACCCGCATTTTGTTTTTCGCCCAGGAAAATGCCATTCCATCCTTCGCCTACCTTAGTGGTGGTGAAAACCATTTGGCCGTAGCGGTTGAATACCGAAAAGCGTTTCAGTTCCCTGATGCCGGCGCAGGTGGGCCGCAGTACATCATTCAAGCCATCTGCATTGGGTGTAAAAGCATTGGGTACATACAACTCGGGCCCCTGGAACACGCGGACCTTAATGGCATCGGTGGCCACACAGCCTGCCGCATTGCGTGCAGTAACCACATAAGTAATATCGCTGTTAATAATGCTCAGCGGATCTTTGATGAAAGGATTGTTCAATCCAACAGAAGGCGACCAGTTGTAGCTGTTGAAATTGCTGCCGTTCACATCCTGTGCATTTAATTGCAAAGGTTGATTGATGGCGATGGAGGTGTCGTTACCTGCAAAAACTTTGGCTTCAGGTAAAACAGTTAAAACCACAGTATCTGTTTTTTGTGACCTGCATCCATTGATATCTGTAACGCTTAGCTGGTAACGGTAGATGCCTGCCCCCGGTGTGTTTACAAACGGATTGGCAATATTGCTGTTGGATAAAAAAGCAGGTGGTGTCCATTGATATACCGATCCGCCGCTTCCTTTTAACTGGTATGTGGTGCCAAAACAAATGGTGGCGTCAGGACCCGCATTTGGAACGGGGAATGGTTTTACAATTACGATTCCCGTGCGCAGATCACCCGGGCATCCGGTGGCTGCAAATTCCTGTACCGTGATGGTGAAAGTGCCTGCAGTATTCCATATTACCCCCAGCGTGTTTTTATTAGAAGACTGTGTAACACCGTTGATCATCCATATGTAAGTTGATGGAGTTGCTGCGTCATTTACTTTATACTCTCTGATTGTGCCAATACATACCGTGTCGGGCATTGCAGTTTGCGCAGTTGCCTTTGTGATGCCTAAGAGGAGCATCGCTGACATTATATGATATCGTAACCGGTGGAGCATTGTTGTTGTTAATTGTAATGGTGAATTGTCAATAGTGAAAGGTGACTGCTTCATTTTTCACTTTTCATCATTGTTTATTCATCTGGTCATTCTGAAATATTTGTTGTCTTTTAGTGGAGTGTGGTGAATTGTAAGTGGTACTCATTGACCATTCACAATTCACCATTCACTCTTTTTTATTTTTTAATTGTTTTCAAATTTAATTGTGCGTTATTGCTGATGTTACCGGTTTAGGTGTAACCGTTATTGTTCTGGTGGCGGTTGCGCTACAACCAGATGTACCTACTGCTTCAGCTACACTTACAGATCCTGCGCCAGCCGTGGTCCAGGAAACAGTGATGCTGTTGGTACCCTGTCCGCCGGTGATGGTACCACCGGTAACTGTCCATGTATAGGTATTGCCTGCTACATTAGGTGTGCTGTAGGTTTCGGTACTGCCGTTTACTGTTTGACAAACCGGTGAAGGACCGGTGATAACCGGGGCAGGCAATGGATTTACCGTTACCACTACTGGTTTAATATCGAAGCATCCGCCGGCTGTTGTACCCTTGATGTAATACGTACCTGCTGTTGCAGTGGTTGGTGTACCATAAGGAATGGTGGCAGCAGCATCCGTCCAGTAAGTATAGGTTAATCCAGCACCAGATCCTGCAGTTACTGCCGCAGCGGTAATATTCACTGTTGCAGGTGTACATACCGGAGCAGGGTTGGTAATTACCAGTGTTGCAGCAGGAGACAGGGTAACTACTACAGGTTTAATATCAAAACAACCTGCGGCAGAAGTGCCCTTGATATAGTAAGTACCTGCTGTTGCTGTTGCTGGTGTAGCATATACAATGGTTGCAGCAGCATCAGTCCAGTAAGTGAATGTTAAGCCTGCGGTAGAACCTGCGGTTACGGCAGCAGCAGTTAAGTCAACTGTTGCAGGCGCACAAACAGGAGCAGGGTTGGTGATCACTACAGTTGGTGTTGGTGCGGTGGTTACAGTTACAGGTTTAATATCGAAACAGCCACCTGCTAATGCACCCTTGATATAGTAAGTGCCCGCCGTTGCAGTGGTTGGTGTACCATAAGGAATGGTGGCAGCTGCATCGGTCCAGTAGCTGAAGGTCAGTCCGGCAGTAGAACCGGCTGTAATAGCTGCAGCTGTCAGGTCAACAGTAGCAGGAGCACAGGCCGGTGCAGGATTGGTGATCACTAATGATGGAGCGGCACTGATGGTAACCGTTCCGCTGGCAGAAGCAGAATTACAGGTTGTAGTGGTATTGGTGATCACTACACTATACGTGCCTGCAACGCCCGATGTAAAGCTGGCTACATTGCCTGGATTGGGTACTGCGCCCGGCACGGTCCATACATAACTGTAAGTGCCTGCTGTACCTGGTGTGGCTGTAATGGTGGCCAATGTACCCGGACAAATAGAAGAGGAGTTAACCGTTACAGTTGGTAATGGATTGATGGTAACTAGAATAGAAACGGGGTCGCCGGCACAACCGCTGGCATTGGTTTCAATTACCCTTAATGTGGCAGTACCGGCACTGGTCCAGTTTACAGTAATTAAATTAGGCGTTGCACCTGCAGTGATGGTACCATTACCTCCTGCAACGGGTGTAATGCTCCATGCGTAAGTTGATCCGGCATTTAATACCACTCCATATGGTTCGGTGGCATTCAGGCACACTAAATGGTCGCCGGTATTGGGGTAGGGGCCTTGTGCCAATGTGTTGATACCGCTGATGAGCAGCAGTAATATGGCAAGCCATTGTATCAATCGTTTTGGTGATTTCATAATTGTGGTGTTGTAGATTTATTTGATTGTTTGTGTTGAATTTATTTTAATGGTGTTATACTGTACGCCTGTTTTTCTTATCCTGGTAAATGATAATACCAGCAGCTGTAACCATTGCAATAATTGCAGCCAAAAATTCATGGTAAGCTTTTTTATATTATTGGGTTTATAATGATGATTGATGTTTTTCATGTGTATAATTAGTTATGATAAATAATGGTTGCTGGTTTTGGATGTACAGTAATGGTTAACGTGGTTGTATTGCTGCATTGCCCTGCTGTTGGTGTAAATGTATAAGTTGTTGTTGCCGTATTGTTGAGTGCCGGAGCCCATGTGCCGGCAATGCCATTCAAAGAAGTTGTTGGCAAAGCATTCAATGTTGCACCCGAACAAATTGCTGCAACAGGATTGAAGGTTGGGTTGATGTTAGGATTGACTGTAATCACCAGTGTTGCAGTTGTAGCACATTGCCCGGCTGCTGGTGTAAATGTATAAGTTGTTGTTGCCGTATTGTTGAGTGCCGGAGCCCAGGTACCTGTGATGCCATTCAAAGATGTTGTTGGTAAAGCATTCAATGTTGCGCCCGCACAAATTGCTGCAACAGGATTGAATGTTGGGGTAATCGTGGCTCCCGCTGTTCCTACTGCAATTGCAAAGGTTGCAATACAACCTCTTGCATCTTTCACGGTAATGTTGTAAGGGCCAGTTGCTAGGCCAAGAAATATATTACTTGCCTGGAATGTAATGCCGTCTATACTGTAACTGAGTGGTAATGTACCGCCGCTGGTAACTGCTGTAATGGTACCATCACTCAAACCACAGGACGAAGGAGATGAGGTTGCTGTAAAAACAGGGGCAGGTAAATTTACAATTGTAACGGTTAATGTTTTTATACATCCATTCGCATCTTTTACATACAGGGTGTAAGTACCCGCAGATAATGCATTGAATACATTGCCAGCCTGGTAAGTTATACCGTCGCGGCTGTATTGTAAAGGTGCGGTTCCCCCCGTTGCTGTTAGGGCAATATTGCCATTGGCATTACCACAGGCTGCATCTGTTATTGTGGCGGTTACTGTTTGCGGACCATAGGTGTCAGGTACCAGCACCAGCTGGCTGGTAATACAACCGGTGTTCACATCTCTTATAGTTACGGCATAACTGCCTGGTACCAGTGCAGTAAAAACATTGCCCGCCTGGAAAGTGGTGCCGCCGTTACTGCTGTATTGATAGGTGCCGGAGCCTCCTGAAACAGTTATCGTAATACTGCCATTGGCATTGCCGCATTTTGCAGCCGTAATGGCGGTGGTAAATGCAGGAGCTCCAAAATTGGCAATGGTAACCCCAGTGGTATTGGTACAGCCCCTGACATCTTTTATATAAACAGTATAAAAGCCTGCTGGCAGGTTATTGAAAGTACCGCTGCTTTGATAAACAGTTCCGTTAATGCTGAATGTATAAGGTGCTTCTCCCAATGTGCCGGTGGCTGCAATGCTGCCATCGTTATTAGAACAGGTAGCTGCAATGGTAAATGCATTTACTTTTGGAAGCGCTGTGTTTACAATGGTAACCGGTAATGTACTGTAGCAGAGATTGGCATCTTTTACATACAGTGTATAAGTGCCGGGCGCCAGGCCCGTAAAAATATTGCTTGCCTGGAAAACAGTACCATTCAGGCTGTATTCCAGCGGTGCGGTACCACCTGTACCCGTTGCGGTGATGGAGCCGTTATTCAGGTTACAGGAGGTAGCTTGTATGGCAGCAGTAACAACAGGCACAGCAGCACTGGCTATTGTTACAGTAATTCCGTTGATGCAGCCAGATACAAGATCCTGCACTGTTACAATATGTACACCCGGGGCAACATTATTGAACACATTGCTGGCACCATAAGCGCCCCCGTCAATATTATAAGCATAGGTTCCCGAACCGCCACTGCCCGTTGCCGTTATACTGCCGGTAGTAGATGTGCAGGTGGGATTTATTTGTGTGGCAGTGATTGCCGGACCACCTGTAGCAGGTACTACGGCAAAGATGGTGGACAGGCAGGCGCCGGGCACATCCGGGGGGCCGGCTGTAAAGTCAGCATCATCGGCAATAATAATGGAGTAAGAGCCGGGTGCTAATCCTGTAAAGGTAGTGGTGGTATTAAATGTAACCCATGGTCCGCCTGCTCCGGTAATACTTGCGTGAAATGGTGCTGTGCCAACCCCGGTAACCGTAATGGTGCCAGTATTAGCGCCACATGCGCTTGCAGTTGAACTTGTAGTTGCAGTAGCCGGTGTACCATTGCCAATTACAGCCAGCCTGGTAACAGTACAAACCGAACCCACCACACGTGCTGTAACAGTATGTACGCCCACACTTACCGGCCTGAACTGGTTAGCGGTGGTATAGGGACCACCATCCAAACTAAATTCGTAACTGGTGCCGCCACCTCCACCACCACCACCTCCTCCTCCGCCGCCACCGCCACCACCGCCACCACCGCCGCCACCTCCACCACCTCCACCACCGCTCGGCTCTCCCTTAATATTTTTAATTCTTCCTTCACCAATACAGCCCAGTACATCTACAATTCTGAATGTAACATCAGTTGGAACTGTGCCAGTACCGGAATTGGTAATGGTGATAGTTTGTGCAGCGGCAGTACAACCAGCTGCATCTCTAACGCTAATGGTATGCACACCTGCCGCAACATTTATAAAAACCGGTAATGCCTGGAAAGCTCCCCCGTCAATATTATAATTTAAGGGAGCAACGCCGCCACTTGCTGCAACCCTTATCACACCATTGGCTCCCCCGCAGGTGGCCTGCTCTTGCACCGTTACTGTAAATACAGGTGCTGATGCAGCGCTTACAGTTGTTTGTTTAGTTACAATACATCCATTGGCATCTCGTACATATACGGTGTACACCCCGGAAGCAACATTGTTAAAAATACTGGAAGCAAAATAATTGGTTCCGTTAATGCTGTATTGCAAAGGTGCCACACCACCAGTAGCAGTGGCAGTGATGGTACCACTGTTTATACTGCAGGAAGAAACGATGGTGCTTACAGTAAGCGATAAACCTGAAACATTTGTAACGGTGACTGTTGCCGATTTAATACATCCGTTTGCATCTTTAACATACACAGTATAAATACCTGCACCCAGGCTGCCAAAAATATTACCCGCCACATAGGTGATTCCATCTATACTGTATTGATAACCCGGTGTACCACCGGTTGCAGTAATAGTAATGCTTCCATTGTTACTGTTGCATGCAGTAGCAGCGGGTACGGCAGTAATGGAAGGCCCTGTTGTATTAGCCACCGTAATAGGATAAGTACCGATGCAACCGTTCACGTCTCTTACATATACCACATAATTACCTGCAGCCAATGCTGAAAAAATATTACTTGCCTGGAAACTGATGCCATTGATGCTGTACTGGTAGGCCGGTACACCCCCGCTTGCCGCAGCGGTAATACTTCCTGTATTGGCATTGCAAACAGATACTGTGGAAACAGCCGTTACAGAAGGACCGCCAATACTTGCTACAGTAACAGGCGTAATGCCGGTACACCCTGATGCATCTCTTACTGTGATATTGTAAGAACCTGCATTAAGCCCCGTAAAAATATTGCTGGCCTGGAAAAAAGTTCCGTCAATACTGTACTCCAGAGGAGCCAGTCCGCCATTTCCGGTAGCGGTAATTGTTCCATTCACATTATTACAGCTAGCTGCTGTTGATGTGGCACTAATGGTTGGTGCAGGAAAATTGGTTACTGTAACAGCAATTGTTGCGGTACAGCCCCTGGCATCTTTTACAGTAACCGTATAGGTACCGGGCGTAAGATTATTAAAAAAATTGCTGGCCTGAAATATATTTCCATTGATGCTGTATTGTAAAGGAGCGGTGCCGCCTGTTCCAAATGCGTTGATGGTACCATTGTTATTACCACATGTTGCAGCTGCAGGTACTGCGGTAAGCGCTGGTGCAGTGGAGCTGCTGATGGTTACCAGTGCTGCATTGGTGCAGCCTGTGGCGTCTTTTACCATTACAGTATATTGTCCGCCGGTTAAACCTGTAAAAAAATTACCTGCCTGGTAAGTGGTACCTCCGTTGATACTGTATTGATAAGGTGCGGTACCTCCGGTTACACTGGCAGTAACAGTGCCATTATTATTACCACAATCAGCATTGGTTTGAGTATAATTTAAAACCGGTCCGTTGCTGTTTAAAATTGTGATAACAGTATCATTCGGGCAACCGCCAGCGCCCTGCACCACCAGTGTATATACTCCTGCAGCCAGTCCGGTAAAATTACCGCCGGGCTGAAAGGCGCCGCCATTTAAACTGTAGCTATATGGCCCGGGTATGCCCGATCCTGTTGCGCTGATGCTTCCTGTACTGGTGCCGCAGGTAGTATTGGTTTGTGTAAAATTGATAGTGGGGCCGGGCAGCAAAAAACTGGTGCTGGCCTGCGAACCGCTGCAGGAAAGATTTACTGTGGCAACAATGGTATAAGTGATATTGGGCGATAAGCCTGTAAATACACCTGTTGTGTTGCTGGCAACAGGGATGCTTCCGTTAAATAATGCGTATGTAATAGTGGAACCTGCGGGCGGTGCCGGGGTAACGGTGGCGCTTGCACTGGAAGTAGCACAATTGGGTGCCACAGTAACCGCATACAAAGTGCTGGGACAATAGGCCGATACATCCACTGACGTAACAAAGCCATCGCCGCTGGCATACAGTAATTTTCTTGATTCATCATAGGCCAGGTCATATACCGCTCTGCCGGCAAAACCAGGTATGGCAATGTCGGCAGGTGCATCGCTGAAGGTGGCACCGTTAAACTGGTATACTTTAATGTTGCCGTTTGCATCTCCCACAAACACATTATTGCAGGCATCGGCAATAATACCACCCTGCATAAAAGGAATGTTGGTGGTTGTTAAAGGAGTACCCACACCTGCACCTGTTGTTTTATTAAATGCCTTTAAATTTTTCCCATCCCAGTAATAGAGGTAGGATGCATTTACCGACAGCATATTAGCCGAGTTGTCATTCAGTCCGGACAATGTTAAATAAGGCCGGTTAGCAGCTTCCTGTACAGTGTTGTACCCCGAAGCAACATTCCATGCAATGGATGCCGCACTGTAAGGGGCTGTGTTTTTAAGAATTTTGTTATTGATGCCCGGGGTTCCGAATGTAGACCCGAAGATGGAATACATATCATTATTCACAGGATCAAAAACAAAATCGGCGATATCCTGTGCCCACCCGGTGCCGCCGCTATATGGTACACCGGTAATATTTAAACCCGTAACAGTGGTGGCGGGAGGCGTGAATACACCAAAGTTGATATTGGAATTTAAGCCACCGCCTGCAATTAAAATTTGTGGCGAACCATTGTTACAGCTCCAGAACATTTTCCATGCTTCCATAAAAGATGGATTGGCCGTAGTGATGTAATTATCGTACAAACCGGTTGTACTGATCCGTATTACACTGAATCCGGCAGATGGCTGAAAGCCCTGGCCAACGTACACATTGCCCGTAGGTTTTTCCACCATCCAGCCGCCATAATAAGTGCCGTATGTCCATGCTGGAATAGCAAGTGAGCCATTGAATGTCCATTGCAATACTCCGGCAGCATTAAATTTTGCCAGGTTATTGGTACCCGTCATAGCACCACCGCCAGTTACATAAATATTACCGGCATAATCAAAATCCACGTCCTTTGCCTTACCCGCATTTAAACCGGTAAGGTTACCCGTGCTGGTAACAAAAGGATCTATCACCATTGCTTTAGTACTGTCATAACCTTGTGGAAATGAAAAACTGATATTGTTGTTTAAAATGGAATAAGAAGAGGGCAGGCTGGCAAAACTTTTATTCTGCAACGTTTGGCCATAATAACTAACAGGAATAGACGAAATGATGCCGTCAATATCAGAGCGGATGACCAGGTTGCCTTTAGTATCTGTTTTAATCGTTTTAATATCACCTCCGTATTGCAGTTGTACCGCAGCAAGATTGGCACCCGGCTGCACCAGTAAACTGTATTCAAATCCGGGCTTGTCATTTGTTGCAAAAGAATATACTACGTCAATGCCGGGATACATGTTCTTATAAGTGATCTTCTTATACCCGTACGCTTTGCCCTGCAGCATGCGGTAAGTATGATAGGCAGTGGTTCTTTCTTCGGTAATGATTGTTACGCCAGGGTTACTGTTGAGCCATTCCATGGTAATGGTGCGGTCAGTTATCTTTCTTCTTCTTTCAATTTCAGGTTCTGCAATGCCCTGCTTTTCCAGGCGTTCTTCTTCAGCATGAGATATCTTTTCCACTTTTCTTTGTAAATGGATCAACCCTTTTTTGGTAAACAACACCGGCATGTCCAACCCTTCATACCCATACAGAATTTTTCCCATGTTGGCATACCCTTGTAAACTACTGCCATACTGGCCAATATTTTCAATGACACCGTCAGCCGTTCCAAAAAGAGGGGCGCCGGTATTTTTTTGATTCACTAATGGAGCAGCAGGCTGGGCCAAAGTATGAGCCCCAAAAAAAATGATGGCAATTACCAGCAGGTATGCTTGTTTTAATATGGATCTGCTGTTGTAAAAATAGGCCATGCGTAACAGGTAGTTATGGTATTAATGAAGCATGTATTGCTTTAACAGGCTAAAACTATTTACAGAACCGTTAAAAAAACAGTAAGAGTTGCCCAGTTGGTAAAATTGAATACCGAACGGGCATTATCCTGCACTAAAATTTGTGCAGTTATTTTAAACGGGTATTGAGGCTGCGCCAGCCATAAATGCTACGGGCGGGTTAGCATTGTTTTGATTGAATGAGGAGCCGGTAGTCTTTAAATAAAACCCTTGCCTGGGGTGTAATATTTTACAATTTCAATGGGTTGTATTAAATTTGGTAACTTCAAACCTTAACCTTTTTTATGAGCATTGAAATAAACCGTATGCTGAAGCTGTTTGCCGACTTGCAGCACGGTGATTGTTGGGCAGGCACCAATTTTAAGGAAACCCTGCAGGGAGTGAACGCCGCAAAAGCTGCTGTTGCCATATCTCCCGAAGGCAACAGTATCTGGCAGCTCACCACCCACCTGATCTACTGGCGCACCACCGTGGTAAACCGTTTAAATGGCAGTGATAATCTTCCCCCATTCAGAGATTTCTTTATTCCGGATACATTGTCTGAAGCCAACTGGAAACAAACCCTGCTTGATTTTGAAAGCACGTATCATTTATTGCGCAATGCCATACAGCATATAAAAGAGGAACAACTGGATAAACCATCTCCCAAACCCGGACAAAGTTTTTACCAGCTGATTATGGGTTGTTTGCAGCACGACGCCTACCACCTGGGACAAATGGTGTTGCTGAAAAAGAATGGCTGAGCCTGAGGCTAAAAAAAAATGGAATACTCATAAAAAAACAATAATCTTGCTTACCAAAACAACCATTATTTAGAACCCATAGTATGGCCGAAGTAAGCACATTAAAACAACTCTCTCAAATTCTTAAGATCAGTGTTTCTACAGTTTCAAGAGCATTAAAAGACCATCCTGATATTTCTGAGGAAACCAAAAGACGGGTAAGGGAACTTGCAGAAACATTGGAATACGAACCTAACAGGCAGGCCATTAATTTGCGCAATAATACCAGTAATGTACTGGGTATAATGGTGCCCAGCTTAGATAATTTTTTTTATGATGCTTTTACATCAGCAGTAGAGGAGGAAGCCCGGTTAACAGGGTATTCTGTACTCATCATGCAGTCTGGCGAAAGCAGGGATATAGAAATGGCGAATTTAAAACTGCTGAAGAACAACCAGATTGCCGGCGTATTTGTTTCCATTACCGGCGAAACGGATGATATCAGCCCCTTCTTAAAAATTCAGAATAAGAATGTGCCGGTTATTTTTTTTGACCGGGTACCCGATTACGATGCCTGTAATAAAATTTGCCTGGCCGACAGAAAAGCGGCAGCTATAGCAGCGTCGGTAATCATCAGCAAAAAAAAGAAAAACGTACTGGCATTGTTTGGCCATCCCAAGCTAACGATATCTAAAAAAAGATTTGAAGCCTTTAACGAAAGTTTTAAGACCGGGGCTCCGCAAACTGTGATTGATAATCAGTTCCCCCTGAATATTGCCGAGGCTAAAGCCTGTACACTGGCAGCACTGAAAGGCAAAAAAAAACCTGATACTATTTTTGGAATGGGCGACCTGATATTGATAGGAGTGATGCAGGCCATTCATGAATTGGGATTGAAAGTGCCGCAGGATATTGGCGTCATTTCTATCAGCAATGGATTAATACCCACACTGTACGATCCTAAAATTACATTTGTAGAAACCAGCGGGTATAAGCTGGGCAAACTTGCTTTCCGCCGTATGATGGAATGCCTGGCAGGCAGTACTTTTATGCAGGAACTTACTGTGGAATCTGTTTTGGTGGAAGGCGGGTCTTTGTAAATGAACAGCAGTGATAAATAAAACACTGTTTGGCGTGAACTGCAAACTATCAACGATTGCTAACAATATAATACTTGCTTATGTCTACCTGGAAAATTAAAACTTCCCTGTTCCTGAACTATTTTGTTTTTGCCATCCTGCTCAACAGCGTGGGGATACTGATACAAAAATCGATCAACAATTACCATGTGGATGAATTGACGGCCAGTTCTCTGGAAGCGTTTAAAGACCTGTCTATAGCCTTCGTATCTTTTTTGATAGGTTCTTTTTTACCCCGGTTGGGATATAAAAGAGGGATGCTGATTGCACTGGCGCTGGTTTTTTTGGGCACTTTGCAAATGTATTTTGGTAATTCATTTACTGCGGTACGCATCCTGTTTGCATGCGTGGGTGTTTCATTTTCTGTAATTAAAATTTCGGTATACACTTTAACAGGCCTGTTAACCAAAACTGAAAAGGAACATAAAAGTTTTTTAAGTGCCATCGAAAGTTTTTTTATGATTGGTATTGCGGTGGCCTATATCTCTTTCCCGCTCTTTTACAGCGACAGTGACCCCAATGCCTGGCTTAAAATTTATCTTGTTGTAGCGGCCCTGATTTTTGTATCTTTTTTAATGTTGCTGTTTTCTGATTTCAGTGTATTGGCGTATGAAATTCCGGGGGCAGATATCAAAGGGGATTTTGTTAAAATGACCGGTTTGTTAAAGCGCCCGATCGTGATGGTATTTGCCATTGCGGCATTTATGTATGTTATGACAGAGCAGGGGATTATGAGCTGGCTGCCGGTGTTCAATGAGAAAGTGCTGCACCTGCCCGAAAAAATTAGTGTTACCATGGCCGTTATTCTGATGCTTTCCATTGCGGGTGGAAGATACGTATCGTCGCTGCTGGTAAAAAAAATGAACTGGTTGCTGTTATTGCTGATCTGCCTGGTGGGGGCGGCTTTAATGGTGGTGGTGGTATTGCCTAATACCCGTGACCTGGATGTAAGAACCATCAATTCTTTAAGTGATGTGCCGGTAATTGCATATGTGTTCCCTCTTATTGGGTTTTTCCTGGCACCCATTTATCCATTGATCAATTCATTTGTACTGAGTGCAACCGAAAAAGCTTTTCACAGCCCGATGGCGTCGTTGTTAACTTTTTTTTCAGCTATTGGCGGTACGCTCGGGTCAAGACTGGTAGGATATTTGTTTAAACATATTGGTGGTAACAAAGCATTTTATTTTTCTCTCATTCCATTGTCTGTATTGGTCATCTGCCTTTTTGTATTCAATCGCCTGAGTAAAGAAAAAAACAATACTGTACATATTTAACCAGCCTGTATGACCAATCATCATTTCTTTTTTATAGAATCATTGCATCCATTATACGAAGCGGTGCAGGAGGCCGGCATATTTGCAGATAGTAAATTGTTTGTGGATGCAGTACCCAAACAGGAGGTATCAACCATCCTGGCGCAGTACAACGCTGAAAAAAATACCAGCGCCTTTGACCTGAAAAAATTTGTGGAAACCCATTTTGTTTTACCTGCAGAAAAAACATCTTCTTATTCTTCTGCCCAAAAAAACATTGATACCCATTTGAACGACCTGTGGGAAGAATTGAAACGGACTCCGGTAAATTCTGGTGGCACATTAATTCCCTTACCCCACGATTATATTGTACCCGGTGGCAGGTTTCGTGAAATTTATTACTGGGACAGTTATTTTACCATGCTGGGTTTGCAGGTAAGTAAAAAAACAGCCCTCATAGAAAGCATGGTGCAGAATTTTGCCTATCTCATCAATGAAGTGGGCTTTATTCCCAATGGTAACCGTACCTATTATTTGGGTCGCTCGCAGCCACCTTTTTTTGCCCTGATGGTAAAATTGTTGAGTGAAGAAAAAGGCGAAAGTGTTTTATTACAATATCAAACTGCTATAGAAAAAGAATACGCGTTCTGGATGAATGGAGCAGCACAGCTTACTGCAGCACAAGCTGCCATTGACCATGTGGTGCTGCTTGAACCCAATGCTGTGATGAACCGATACTGGGATGCAAAAGCAGTGCCCCGGCCCGAAGCATTTGCTGAAGACAAACATATCGCATCTGAATCAACCAATGCGCCGGAAATAGTATACCGGCATATCAGGGCCGCTGCAGAATCGGGCTGGGATTTCAGCAGCCGCTGGTTTAAAGATGGTGCAACAATGGCTGCCATTCAAACCACTCACTTAATTCCGGTTGACCTGAATTGTTTGCTGCTGCATATGGAAGAAACATTACTGCAAATATACCAGCTGCAACAGGATGGTGCCCGTATAACATTGTTTCAAACAAAAGTAGCGCAACGAAAAGAAGCACTGCAAAAGTATTGCTGGGATGACCGGCAAGGCTGTTATTTTGACTATGATTTTATTGAAAAGAAAAGGGTGGTACACGTAAATCTTGCCACGGTATTTCCTTTATTTTTTAAACTGGCAACAGCAGTGCAGGCAGAAAAAATTGCCAGCCTCATTAAAGATAAATTATTGCAACCCGGCGGGCTGGTCACCACTTTGTACCGTACAGGGCAGCAATGGGATGCCCCCAACGGATGGGCGCCCCTGCAATGGATGGCGTACAAAGGTTTGATGCAGTATGGCTTTACCGAATTGGCCGGGCAGGTGAAACATAACTGGCTTAACAACTGCGAAAAAGTATTTGCCGAAACTGGTAAAATGATGGAGAAGTACAATGTGATGGATACGGATGTAGCTGCCGGTGGTGGTGAATATCCCAACCAGGATGGTTTTGGCTGGACTAATGGGGTGTATTTAAAAATGAAAGCGGAAAAGGATTGAACCAATAAAAAAGCCGAAGAATATTTTCTCCGGCTTTCAGTGCCCACGAAAGGAATCGAACCTTCACGCCCTTGCGAACGGCAGATTTTGAGTCTGCTGCGTCTACCAATTCCGCCACATGGGCCACTTGCTTACAAACCGGCCACCCGGTATTGTTGAATTGGGCTGCAATATTACATCAATCGGCCAATCTCTCCAAAATACGCTGCAGGTATTTTTTCTTATAATAGTATTCTTTCACTTTTAACAGGTCTTCTGTACTGGTGGTTGGGTCGTTATACTGCTCAATAATATCTTTTACAGCACTGTAAATTTCTTTTTCAAAAGCCGCCACCTGTGCTGCAGAGCCGTCAGAGAGTGCCTCATTCAGTTCCATCACTTCCATCAAAAAGCCGGGTGGCAGCTGGTATTTTTCTTCTTCTTCCAGCAGGCCTTTTAATTGCAGCACATATTTAATAGTTTCATCAGGATTTTTCAGGGTTTTTAAGCCCTTATTGATCTGCGAAGAAACTTCCAGCGCTTCGGCCTGCTCAAATTCTGTTGCCTGCGAAAAAAAATCGGGGTGGTATTTTTTCTGCAGTAAAAAATACTGCTGCATCAGCAATGATTGATCTGCCTGCAGGCTTACCGGTATACCAAACAATTCAAAATAATTCATGGGGCAAAATTACGCAAAGCTTTTTTATTGCTGTTAGTATTGATTAACTTGTGGTAATTAAAATACAACGATTGATGCTTACCATAGGTTTAATACGGGAAGGTAAAATTCCGGCCGATAACAGGGTGGCACTTACACCTGCGCAGTGTAAGTGGCTGCACAAAAACTTTCCGGGCATTCGTGTGATGGCACAGCATTCCGGCACCAGGTGCTTTACCGATAAAGAATACCAGGCGGCAGGGGTGGAAGTGAAAGAAGATATTTCGGAAGCGGATGTATTGATGGGCATCAAAGAAGTGCCGGTAAATCAGCTGATACCCGGTAAAACCTACCTGTTTTTTTCTCACACCAAAAAGGCACAGGAGCACAATCAAAAATTATTTCAGTCTATCATTCGCAATAAGATCACGCTGATCGATTATGAATGCCTTACCCACGATGACGGGCAGCGCATTTTGGGCTTTGGTTTTTTTGCGGGTATTGTAGGGGCGCACAATGGCATGATGGCCTACGGCAACAGAACAGGGCAATTCAGTTTGAACAGGGTATACCAGCAAAAAGATTACCGCAACCTCATTCATACTTATTTTGGTTTGAAACTGCCGGCACTAAAAATTGCAGTAACCGGCAGCGGACGTGTGGCACACGGCGTACTGGAAATCATGAACCTGATGGGGATTCATGAAGTGGAACCGTTTGAATATTTGCATAAAACTTTTGATTATCCCGTGTATGTTGATCTGAAAGGCCGCGACCTTTACGCAAGGAAAGACGATGGCACTTATAACCGTGATGATTTTCATGTACACCCCGAAGCCTACAAATGCAATTTTAGTCCCTTTGCCAAACAAACAGATATTTTAATGAATGGCATTTACTGGGATAAAAATATTGCCCCCCTGTTTTCTGTTGAAGAATTTCAATCGGGTAGCTTCAGTATAAAGACCATTGCCGATATCACCAACGACCAGCATGGTTCCGTTGTAATTAATATTGGCGACAGTACCATTGAAGATCCTGTTTATGGCGTGGATAAAACAACACTGCAAAAAACTACGCCTTATCTTCCCGGCTCGGTAGATATGATGGCGGTGGGTAATTTGCCCAACGAACTGCCAAGGGATGCATCGCGGTATTTTGGCGAACAGCTGATCAAATTTGTGCTGGAAGACCTGGCAAAGGGAAGTTCCCCGATCATTGACCGGGCCACCATGGTAAAGGATGGCAGTTTAACAGCACCCTATGCTTATTTGAGATCGTATGCAGGATTGTGAAGGGCGAATGGTGAATGGTGAATGGCGGTGTACGCCATTCGGTATTTGCAAATTCAACATCATACAACGGGTGTTACAAATGCAAATAATAATCCTTCAACAGTAAAGTAAAATCCTGTGTGTAATTTCCTGCTTCGTCTTTAATGGTGATCTCTTTAGTAACGGTTGTTTTTTTAATAAATGAGAATAATAATATTCCCCGGAAATGATGGTGCGCCGGACTTTGTTTTACCAGTATTTTTTCAAAGCAATACAGTTGGTGTGCCAAACTTTGCTGTATAAAAAAATCAACACGATGATAAGGAAGCAGTATGGCAAAACTGCCATTAGGGCTAAGTAATTGCTGTACCTGTTGCAATAATACCGGCAGTGTTAAGGCCGTATCATGCTTTGCCGCGTTTTTATTTTGCTGCGGCGATAGCAGGTCGGCTTCAAAAAATGGCGGATTGCTGATGATGTGATCATATTTTTTACCAGGTGTGTAATGGGTAATATCGCTGTGTACCGCAGTCAGTCTTTCTTTCCATGCCGACTGCAGAAAATTTTCACGGGCCTGTGCAAAAGCTTGTTCATCCTTTTCAACCGCATCAATAACTGCCATTGTTTGCTGCGCCAGCATTAAACTCAATAAGCCGGTGCCGGTACCAATATCCAGTATAGCAGGTATTTTTTTGCCTGCTATCTTATCTGCAACCAGGGCGCCGAACAAGCAGGCATCGGTACAAACCTTCATGGCACAGTGCTGCTGCTGAACAATAAATTGTTTGAATTGAAAATAGTTGTTTGCCAAAGATTACATATAATTAAATGATGGATTACACCTGCGCCGGTTTTTATCATTGAAAACTGTAGCATCAGCGGTTAATCCCATTCGGCCCTTGCACTGGGGCTGATGCTCATTGCCGCAAAATCTTTTTCTAAAAATTTATAATACCCGGTAATGGCAATCATGGCAGCATTATCGGTGCAATATTCAAATGCCGGAATAAAAGTTTGCCAGCGCATTTTTTCTCCCAGTTCGGTAAACGCTTTTCTTAAACCACTGTTGGCGCTAACCCCTCCTGCAATACAAAGATGGGTAACGCCTGTTTCCAGTGCCGCTTTCTTTAATTTATTTAATAAGATGCTGATGATGCGTTGTTGTACAGAAGCACAAATATCATCCAGGTTATCTTGAATGAATTGTTGTTGTTCGGCCTCGCTGGCTAAAAATTCTTCTTTAAATACATTGCTGGTGCCGGCATTTTTTAAAAAATATAAAATGGAAGTTTTTAAACCACTGAAGCTGAAATTCAATCCCGGAATTTGCGGCTCGGGAAATTTAAATTTTGCGGCATTACCCAATGCGGCGTGCTTGTCAATCAATGGTCCGCCGGGATAGGGCAGGCCCAGTAATTTGGCACTTTTATCAAAGGCTTCGCCTGCTGCATCATCAATGGTTTCGCCAATTACTTTTAAATCGCCGGGCGATTTACACAATACAATTTGCGTATGCCCGCCACTTACGGTTAAACATAAAAAAGGGAATGCGGGTTTATGATCCGGAATTAAATTGGCCAGTACATGTGCCTGCATATGATGTACCGCTATCAGTGGCTTATCCAATGCCAGCGCCAGTGATTTGGCAAACTGGGTGCCTACCAGTAAGGAACCAATTAAGCCAGGGGCCTGGGTAAAAGCAATCGCATCAACAGTTGACAATTGACAGTCAGCAGTTTTTAGTGCTGCATCCACAACGGGTACAATATTTTGCATATGCGCCCTGCTGGCCAGTTCCGGCACCACACCGCCATATTTTTCATGCACGGTTTGATTGGCAATAAAATTCGAGAGGATCTTCCCATCCCTGCAAATGGAGGCAGATGTTTCGTCGCAGGAAGATTCGATGGCTAAAATGGTGATGGACATATTGGGGTCAAAGATACCGCAAGCTGGTTATCTCAACAATATCTCCGGCCATACAAATGGAAATGGCCTGCACCCTTTTGTAGGTAACGGCAACCCGTTTGTCTTTTTCCAGCATCACTCCTAAAGGCATTCCCCTGATCTCCAGTTTCAATCCGCTGTCTAAAATGATCATGATACCGCAGCCATCCAGGCCGGTCATATCTTTAACCACCCCATACATTTCTGCCGGAGGTGAAGTTTTTTTACAGGAAAAAATTCCGGCAGCAAGCAGTGCTATTAAAATGATCTTTTTCATTAGCTGTTTTAAAAGATGACACACCTGCTCATAAAACCGTTGCACCAACCGGTTATTTGCTTCTGATGGCCACTACGGCATCCATTTTAGCCGCTCTTCTTGCGGGGATGATACCTGCTAAAATGCCCACCACCACACAAATGATGACCGTGGCCACCAGCATGGGGGGAGAAATATATACTGGAAATTTAAGTGGTCCCGACAATATTAAAGTGAGAATGTATACCAGCAGCAAACCAAAAGCACCACCAATGATGCACAGCAGGGCGGCTTCCATTAAAAATTCAAATAAGATGCTGCTGCGTTTGGCACCAATAGCTTTTTTTAATCCTATTACAGAAGTACGTTCTTTAACGGTAACAAACATGATATTGGCAATGCCAAACATGCCCACTATCAGGCTGATGCCACCAATAACAGATCCAATGATATTGATAGTAACAAATGATTGCGATATGGCCTTGCTGAAAGCCTCCACGCTGTTGAGCGAAAAATTGTCTTCTGTGGTGGGGGGCAGTTTGCGTATCTGCCGCATGATGCCTTTCAGTTCATTGCTCAGCGCATCCGTAGGTACGCCGTTCTTTCCTTTGGCAATCAATATGGGGTTGCTGTATTCTTCCTGGAACAGCTGTTTGCAAAAGAAATACGGAATCATTATACAATTGTCATAATCCCAGCCAATAAAATTTTTACCTTCTTTTTTAATGATACCAACAATGGTACATTTTTTTCCTTTCACTTCAATTTGCTTGCCCAGTGCACGCTCAGCACTGCCAAAAAAACTTTCGGCATTGGCAAAGCCCATCACACAAACATTGGTGCCTGCATTAAATTCTGCGTTCGAAAAAAAACGGCCGGCATCAAAACCCAAAGGCTGTATCGTCATTTGTGCAGGTATTACCCCATAAATACTGGCGTTTTGTATCAGGTCGTTCTTGTAAGAGATATTGCTCCTGGTTTGCATTAAGTAAGAGATGTCATCCAGCAGCTGCGACCTTTCCCTGATGAGTGCCGCCTCTTCATATTTCATCGTAGGCCGGGCACGGTATTTCCAAAAAGGTTTGTCCGGGCCACCACTGTATTCCCACTTATCAATGTAAATGGTATTGGTGCCCAGGCTTTTTACTTCGTTCTGTATATTTCTTTCCAGGCTGTTTACAGTGGCCAGTACACCAATGATGCAAAAAATACCAAATGCCACGCCGGTAAGGCTGAGTGCTGTACGCAGTTTATTCACCCTCAGTTCCTGCAGGGTTAACCGGAGCGAGTTGGCCATTATTTTGAGCGATTTACTCATGTGTCAAAATTACGGTAAGCATTTGAATTGTATCTGTAAAATATATGAGTGGTGGCCCTGTACCCTGAAGGGAAGCTGGGTTGTTACTGTATTTGTAAAAAATCATCCCAAAATTTAATTCTTTGGAAGCGAATATTTGTTTTCATGGCAGCCTGTTACCCGCCCGGCGGATGGTTCCACCGCTTACCGCCAGGCGGCTTTTGTAGTGTGGAGATGTTGCATTTTAGCGCCTCTTTTTTACTTTTCAAAGCTTACCTTTGCGGCTTCCAAAAGTTTTGAGCTTTAAGCTTAAGGCTTAAAGTTTTTTTTACAATGAAATATATCAACGAAATCAACAGGCGTAAAACCTTTGCCATCATCAGTCACCCCGATGCCGGTAAAACCACCTTAACCGAAAAGTTTCTGTTGTTTGGCGGCGCCATTCAAACAGCAGGTGCAGTAAAAAGCAATAAGATCAAAAAGCATGCTACCAGCGATTTTATGGAGATAGAACGCCAGCGTGGTATCAGTGTGGCCACTTCTGTAATGACCTTTGAATACGACGGGCATTTGATCAACCTGCTGGATACACCCGGCCATAAAGATTTTGCTGAAGATACTTTCAGAACATTAACAGCAGTAGACAGTGTGGTGCTGGTAATAGACAGCGTAAACGGGGTAGAACCACAAACCCGCCGCCTGATGGAAGTAATTGCCATGCGCAGCACCCCGGTAATTGTATTCATCAATAAAATGGACCGCGATGGTAAGAACCGTTTTGACCTGCTGGAAGAAATTGAAAAAGAACTGAAGATCAATTTGCACCCGATGACCGTGCCCATCAACAGCGGTAAAGATTTTAAAGGCGTATACGACCTGCATAAAAAAAGCCTGGTATTGTTTACTGCAGGCACCAAGGCCAATGATGAAGATGTGCTGGAAATTCATGACCTGAATGATGCCATACTGGATAAAAAAATAGGTGAAAAAGATGCTCATACCCTGCGTGAAGATGTGGAACTGATAGATGGTGTGTATGGTGAATTGAATGAGGCCGATTACCTGAGCGGCCAAACGGCACCGGTATTTTTTGGCAGTGCGGTAAATAATTTTGGGGTAAAGGAAATGCTCGACACTTTTGTACGCATTGCACCCACACCCAGGCCCAGGCATACTACCGTACGGGATGTAAAACCCGAAGAAGATAAATTCAGTGGGTTTATTTTTAAGATACATGCCAACCTGGATCCCAAACACCGCGACAGGATCGCTTTTTTAAGAGTGTGCAGCGGCAGGTTTGAACGCAATACTTATTACAAACATGTGCGCATGGAAAGGGATTTTCGCTTCAGTAATCCCTACAGTTTCCTGGCACGCCAGAAAGAAGTGATTGATGATGCTTACCCCGGCGATGTGGTGGGTTTATTTGATACCGGTAACTTTAAGATAGGCGATACCTTAACTGAGGGGGAAAGTTTTTATTTTACCGGCATCCCCAGCTTTAGCCCCGAGATATTTAAAGAAGTGGTGAATAAAGACCCGATGAAGACCAAGCAGCTGGAAAAGGGGTTAATGCAGCTGACCGACGAGGGCGTAGCGCAATTATTTACACAATTTGGCGGCAATAAAAAGATCATTGGTTGTGTGGGCGAACTGCAGTTTGAAGTTATTCAATACCGATTGCTGCAGGAATACGGGGCTTCGGTACAAATGAACAGCCTGCCATTTTATAAAGCCTGCTGGTTAACCAGTACCGATCCCAAAAAGCTGGAAGATTTTATCCGTTTTAAACAGGCCAATATTGCCGAAGATAAAGACGGGCACCTGGTATACCTGGCCAACAGTGAATGGTTCTTAAATACCGAAAGGCAAAACAATCCAGATATTGAATTTCATTTTACTAGTGAGATACATAAGTAAAAGCTATTCTTTCAGCCTGAAAGCCACCACACCATTCCGGTTTTTGGTACTGCTTACATTCAGCTCATAGCGTTTACCACCATCATAAATTACCATCAAAGCGGTGTTGGGCGGAATGCTGCCCAGGTTTTCGGCATACATCACCAGTTCATTTTTTGCATTGCCCGGTTCCACTTTTATTTTAAATGCCACAGGCGTTGCAGATAAAAGCTGGTGTGTGGTAATAATTTTATCGTTGTAGATCAATGTTACGCTGTCGCCATCTATTTCGCCATTGTCGTACAGCGAAACTGTAAGTGAATCATGGTCAACTGCTATTTGTTTGATCAATTCATTGGTTCTTTTCTCCAGCGGCGGGGCAGTAATGGTTGCTGCTGGCCTGGCAGGAAGTACAGGTGCCGCTTCTGTACAAATGGCCTGCAGCTCGCTTTTTGTTAGCGCCCTGCTGTAAATGCGCAGCTCGTCCACATCGGCATTCAGCCAAAATGGAAACAGCTCATCATCTGTTTTACCAATGAAAAGATCGCTGGCGTTAGTAAAATTTTCTTTGAACTGAACGGCATATTTCAGTTGGCAATCTACATACAAACTTGCCGTAGTACCATCATTGGTGTATATCACCTGGTACCATTGGTTTTTATTGATAAAGGGACTGTAAGGTTGTAACGGCGTACCGGTACCCCTGAAGTTCTGGTGTATGGAATCTTTTAATGGATCGCCGCTGCAGCCCTGCCCGTCGGTGTACAGCGCATCATCAAAACGCAGTGCATAGTTGCCGGGCATGTAATTGGCGCCTCCCTTGCTCAAAATAGAATTGGCATGGCAGATATCGTAATAAAAACCGGTGGGCCGCACCCAAACAGCAATGGTGATCTGTGCGTTCAAATTTAAACTGGCGCTGTTGGGAATGCGCATGTAACTGTTGCGGCCATTAAAATGATACGCACTATTGGCATTCCCAAAACGGTCGGCTGTGGGTTGGGCATTATTAAATACCGGGTGGTTATTATTGCCGCTCTGGTCGTTGGCAGTACCATTAAAAGAATAGTATGCTTTCAGGTCTTTTGTAAGATCCGTTTGCGAAAAGCCTGCACAGGCAACAAACAATAATGCAAAAAAAATATTTTTCATACCGGTAACATGTACAGCAATGGTGAATTAATTTTTTATGCCTGTATAATTATGCGGTGTAATTGCTTTTAGCTCCTTCTTTATTGCTGCCGGTACTTTTAGTGCGGCAATGAACTGGTGAATGGCTTTTTTATCAATGGCATTTTTCCCGCGTGTTAATTCTTTCAGTGCTTCATACGGCATGGGGTACTGTTCCCTGCGCAGTACCGTTTGTATGGCTTCTGCCACCACGGCCCAGTTATTATCCAGGTCTTCTTTTAATTTAGCTTCGTGCAATACCAGTTTGCCCAATCCTTTTTCTATTGACTTTATTGAAAGGATAGTGTGTGCCACAGGTACGCCGATGTTTCTCAACACAGTACTGTCGGTTAGATCTCTTTGTAAACGGGAGATGGGCAGCTTGGCAGACAAATGTTCCAGCAATGCATTGGCAATACCCAAATTGCCTTCTGCATTTTCAAAATCTATCGGGTTTACTTTATGCGGCATGGCACTGCTGCCTATTTCTCCTTTAACGGTTTTCTGTTTAAAGTAATCCATGCTGATATAGGTCCAGATGTCGCGGCACAGGTCAATAAGTATGGTGTTGATCCTTTTTACTGCATCAAAATGTGCAGCCAGTACATCATAGTGTTCTATCTGTGTGGTGTATTGCTGGCGCTGCAGGCCCAGTTTACTTTCTACAAATTCATTGGCAAATTTTACCCAATTGTATTTGGGATAAGCAATATGGTGTGCATTGAAGTTGCCTGTGGCACCGCCAAATTTTGCAGTAAACGGAATGTAGCTGAACAGTTGTATCTGGTTTTCCAAACGCTCTACAAATACCATCAGCTCTTTGCCCAGCAAGGTGGGGGAAGCCGGCTGCCCGTGCGTACGGGCCAGCAGGGATACATGTTTAAAGCTGGTGGCCAGTTTATACAGGGCCGATTGCAGGTTGATTACAGCAGGTAAGTATTCCAGTTCAATACTGTGCTTCCATAACAATGGAATGGCGGTATTGTTGATGTCCTGCGAGGTAAGTCCAAAATGCACCCATTCTTTTACAGCACCGCCGCCGCATTTTTCTAATTGCGTTTTTAAAAAATATTCCACTGCTTTTACATCATGGTTGGTAACTTTTTCAGTGTCTTTGATCTGTTGTGCATCTTCCAAAGAAAAATTACCCACCACTTCCAGCAGCTGTTGTTTGGTGGCGGCAGTAATTTTAAAAAATTTCTTTTCTGCCAGGAATAAAAAATAATCCACTTCTACCAGTACACGGTATTTGATCAGCGCATATTCACTAAAATACTCATCTAAATGCTGTACCTGTTTGCGGTAGCGGCCATCAATAGGAGAGATGGCAGTTAATTGGTTTAAATCCATGTTGATGCTGTAAATTTGCGGCAAAAATACACTAATTGGCACAGAAGATAAAGGTTGGAGCGGTAAGTTATTTAAACACCAAACCCCTGATATACGGTTTTGAACAGGGGATGATGCAGGAAGACACCACGCTGTTGTTTGATTATCCTGCCAATATTGCCCGTAAACTGCTGCATAACGAGATCGATATCGGGTTGGTGCCGGTGGCGGTATTGCCCGCTTTGCAGGAATACCATATCATTTCTGATTATTGTATTGGCTGCACCGGCACCGTGGCCAGTGTATGCCTGTTTAGCGAAGTGCCCCTGCACCAGATAAAAGAAGTACTGCTCGATTATCAAAGCCGCACTTCTGTGGCCCTGCTTACCATATTACTAAAAAATCACTGGCACATCAACCCGATGCTGACTGCCGCTGAAAATAATTTCCGCGACCAGATAGGTGGCACCACTGCAGCACTGGTTATTGGCGACAGGGCATTTGAGCAACGCCTGCAATCGGCTTATGTGTATGATTTAGGTGAGGCATGGCATGCAATGACGGGTGAACCATTTGTATTTGCCGCATGGGTGAGCAATCAACCACTGCCGCAGGACTTCATTACAAAGTTCAATGCCGCTACAGGAGCAGGATTGAATCACCTGGCTGAAATTGTGGCAAACCATCCTTACAAGCCTTTTGACCTGATGGCTTATTATACAGGCAATATTTCTTATCAGCTGGATGATGCCAAAAAAGCCGCGTTACAGCATTTTTTACAACTCCTTTCCTGAACCAATACCCAGTTTCTTTTTAAGTGTATCCAGCACCGGTATGGCATCGGGTGTTAACTTCAAATACCAGGTACAGGCAATGAATGCGCTGCTGTACAGGATAGATTTTGCAAAGATGCCCGCCCAGCTGTGCAGGGGCAGTGTAATAAAATAAACCAGGGTAAATGATGCCAGTGCCATCAGTAATGCCCACAGGGTTTGAATGGAAAAGGGCTGCATCCTGAATTTTTTCCATAAAAAAATAATACGGATGATATTGTAAATGCTGTAGGCAGCCAGGTTAGAAATACCGGCCCCGACGATGCCTATCTTACTGATCAAAAAATAATTGAGCGGTACAATCAGCAGCAACAGAATTACACCGGTTAAAAATTCAAAACGCCAGAAATTTGAAGTGCCGATGATCTGCGCATTTACACCAGTGCCCATGTCTACAATTAATTTTAAACCAAAAAACAATACAATCATTTTACCCTGTAAAAAAAGCGGGTTGATGTGCAGCGCATCAATGCCATCTTCGTAACAAAGCCAGATATTGCCAAACAAAAACAGGCTGATCAGTAATAAATTGATGCTGCTTCTTTTATAAATGCGGCTGATCTGGTCCAGTTTTTTTTCCCGCCAGGCTTCTGATAACACAGGGATGGAAATGGCAATGATGCTTCTTTGCGGCACCTGGATGATATTGCTGATATAGGTAGAGAATGCAAAAATACCAATGGCTGTTTGGGCATTCGCAATTTTGCTGGAAATGGTAAGGCTGTCGGATAAAGCCGCCGTGGTGGAAATGGCCACACCGGCAAACACAAATAAACCAAACGTTACCATCTTGGGCTGTAAGCGCCGGGTAACCTTACTCACTTTAAAGGTCAGGTGCAGTTGTTGTTGCTGTTTCAGGTAAATCACCAGAATGATCACCAGTAGCAGGTACAGGCCCGAGAACAGTTTGATGAAGGTATCGTAACTGATCAGCTTAAAAATAAACAAGGCGATCAATACAGAGGTTAGTAACCGTAAAGCAGTTTCTCTTAAAAAATTTGAAATGATGGTACGCTTCACACTCCAGCAATAACTTTCTAAAATGGTAAACAGCAGCAGCCCCAGCCCCATGGGATAGATCCAGTAATAGTAATCTACCAGCACTTTGGAATTGGCAAAAAATTTCCTTTCAAAAAAGGGCTTGAAAAACACACCCCCGGCTAAAAACAGCAGAAAGCCGCCCACTGCAATCAGTAATGACCAGCTGAGCAGGTCGTTGTTTTCGTCTTTCAGGTGCGCTTTGTAATACGGTGCAAATTTATAGATCACTGAAGAGAGCCCCCAGAAGGAGTATGCCATGATGATCTGGCTGAAATCAAAAAAACTCCTGGTTAAACCATACTGATCCGGCGAGAACCAGCCGGTACGGGTAAAAAATAAATTGTTTAAAAAGCCGATGCCAAAGCCAAAGAAAATAATGAATGTGGAAATGATGCTCTGACGCCTGATCTGACTCATACGCTAAAGTAAGTTATTTTAAAATCAGAATTTTAAACCCGCCGCAGTTTTACTGTTTTTTACTGCGCTAAAATAACCGGCATGCGGTGGCAGGTTAGCAATAATTAGAATAACTTTACCCTTTAAAAACCACCGGTAACTGAATGAACCGGGTGCGTTGTTTTATGTAACAGATGATACAAGTGGGCGTATATTATTTAAAAACAATACCGCCAGGCAAGGGATGGCTTTGATATTACAAACAGATTCATGCATATAGCGCCTTTTACATCTTCACTGGTAACCATTGCCATTCCCGCCTATAACCGGCCGGAACTGATGCGGCGCACCATCGATTCTGTGCTGCAGCAAAACTGCAACCATATAGAAATACTGATATCAGATAACTGCTCTCCGCAACAGGCCGTGCGGGATACTATTTTGGCGTATGCGGCTGCAGATAAACGGATCACTTATTTCTTCCAGGAAAAAGCACTTGCAGTAATTGAGCATTTTGATTTTTTACTGCAAAAGGCCAACGGAAAATATTTTATGTGGCTGGCCGATGATGACTGGCTGGACAGTAATTATATTGACACCTGCATGCAATACCTGGAACAGCATACAGACTACAGCTGCGCCTGCGGCGAAGCGCTGTATTATAACAATGCCAATGAATTTTTGCATGAGGACGGATTGCGGACAATAGAAAATAACAATGCCAAAAAACGAATGCTGCAGTATTATAAAAATGTGCGGCTGAACGGCTATTATTATTCGCTTAAACGTACCGAACAGGCAAAAGATATCTGGCTAAAAAACGAAGCCGGCTTCGACTGGCAGGTAGTTGCAAGTTTGCTGTACAAAGGAAAATTAAAAGTGGTGGACAACACACATACTCATATTATGGCGGGGGGAATGTCGGCCAGTATTACTAATATGGTACAGCATTACGGTATGAAAAAAAATGCCCGGTACTTTTTTGGCTTTTATACTGCAGTCAACTGCATGCGTGATATTAACCGCAATAGGGCATATGGTTTAATGAAAAACCGGTATTTATTTTCACTCAGGGTATTTGCAGTAGTGTATCGCCGCACTTTTTTCTGGGATCTGTACCAGCTGAAATGGCTGTTGTATGGTATGGTGGGTAAAAAAAGAAAACCTGCTGCAGGCTAACCCAATACCAGGGTAATTTTTTCCATTACCATTGCTGCAGTAACAGTATTATAATCGATGCCTGATAAATACTGGTATTGCTGCAGGCTGTTGCCGGAGGCAATATTGTTACTCACTTCCTGCGGGTAGATGGCGTAAAAAGAAGTACACACCTCTTTAGGATAAGGCGCAAACCTGCCATATTGCGATCCATTAAAAATGCCGAATACGGGGCACTGTACCGCTGCGGCAAGGTGAACGGCCCCCGTATCTACTGATACAATGCCTTTGGCGAATTGTAATACCTGGATAAATTCAGTAAGCTTTTTTTTACCCACCAGGTTGATGCTGTGGCCTTTAAATTCCTGTAAAAAATTATCGGCATAGGGAATATCGTTGGGCCCGCCGCAAATAACAATGGTACAGCCATATTTTTGCTGCACCTCACCGGCCACCGTTGCAAAATTACTACTGCTCCAAATTCGTGAACCCTTGCCTGAGCCGGGAAAAACAATAAAATAATTTTCGGGTACACCGTCCGGCACTGCCGTAACAGTTTTATTAAATCCAAATGCCGGAAGTGGCACCGGCTTTTTAAAAACGGCTTCGCAAAATGCCTGGTTACGGTAATAATCAAATATGTTTTCTGTTCCCAGGTCAATCAGGGTGGGATACAGTTTTGTATTATAGTGTTCAAACGAAGGAGTGATATTATTACGGTTGCATACCATGGCTATTTTGTTTGTGGTGCTGCAAACCCTGGCAATGGCATCGTCGAATGTTGGGGTACGCGAAAATATGGTATTGATCACCAGCGAAGGGTTCAATCTTTTTACCTGTAATAAAAATTGCAGGCGGTACCGCATGTTCGATTTAAAACGGGTTTTGTCAAGCCACAACTGTCCATCGCTGTATGGCATATCATACTGTAAACAAATATCTTTCCAGGCAGTATTGCCGCATAAAAAAAGAGTATAAGAGCTGAATTGTTCGGAGTTTTTATACAAGGGGAGAAAATTACGCCACAGGATATAATCTCCTATTTCATCTGTTTTAATGAGGAGCAGGTTTTTACCCGGTTGTTTTTTTACCGGTATGATGCCCGCGGCAACATCAATGATTTTATAAACAAGGTCTTTCAGGTTTTGCAACATGATATCAGTGCTTATGTATTTTTAAAACCAGTATTACATTGTAATCTATTTTACAGTTACTTTCAAATACGATACTGTAACTGATATGGGTAATACTGTTCAGGCAATTGAGCATGTACGCATAGCCCATATCCTTATGTTTATGATAGGGATTCAAAAAAGTACCATAACGTTTACTGAACCACTCGTACCGTTGCTGGTCGGGAAAAGCCAGTATCAGCAACCCGTCGTTCTTCAATACCCTAATCATTTTTAGTAAGCCGGCCCTGGTATCTTCAAAATCTTCAATCAAATGGCTGGAGTATACATAGTCATAGTGATTGTCGGCCACCGGCAGCTCATCATTGATGATGTCGCAGCCAATATCCACTTTGTCTTTACCTACTTTGGTATACGGTTGCGGGTAATCAATGCCGTCGCAATTGTCTTTTTTAATTTTGTCGCCACCAAAGCCCAGATCGCAGCCCTTGCCGGTACAAAACTCCAGTACAAAGGGGCGTACTTTTTCTGTTTCAGATTCGGCCAGTGATTTAATACCCAGGTGTTGCTGTAAAAACCGCCTTATCCTGAATTGTAACCTGAGCGGGTGCAGTTTATACCATATTCTGTTTACATTGATCATGTTGTTTTTTTTTGCGATGCCTGATAGGGCATCAATTATATATTTTCGAGCCGCAGCCCTTTTTTTATCCGGTATAAAAAATTGCCCATGGGCGAGTTGAGTATAAAGTGCAGCAGTTGCAGGCGTTTTTGCCAAAAATAAAACTTTAAACTTTTACCGTGGTATTTTTCGTAGCAGCGTTTGTTTTCCTGTAAAGAATTAAGGTAAGTGGTATTGCTGATACCGCCGGGATCAAATGTGGCAATGGGAAAATCGAGGTACAGCAGGGGCTCTTCGGCTATGCGCAACAGGAAGTCGTAATCCATGGCAATTTTAAGTGAGGTATCAAACAAGCCATATTTTGAATACAGTGACTTATACACAAACATCGTGGGATGCAGGGTGCCCCGCATGCCGCGGTATACTTTCTTTTTATCGAACGGCTTGCCAATGATCACCCATTCGCCGCCTCTTTTCAAGTGCAATTTTCCATGGCACCAGGTAATATTACCGGCCTGTGCCAGTGCAGCGGAAACTTTTTTTAATACACCGGCATCATAATACACATCGCCGGAATTTAAAAGATGGATCACCTCGCCGCTGCACAATCCAATACCTTTATTGAAAGCATCTGCAATGCCCCGGTCTCTTTCACATAACCATTTTCTCCAGGCAGGTTGCGCTGTACTTTCCAGGTATGTTTTGATCTCTGTGCTGGAGGAACCGTCGATAATGATATGCTCAAAGGGCGGCAGTTGCTGCATGTTCACCGACTCCATTGACCTGATCAATTCGTCTTTGTTATTAAAACAGATGGTTACAATAGAAATACTGGGCATAGTTTACCTGTTTAATAATCCTTTTAAGGCATTGATCCGGTACTGAATAACGGGCCAAAATTGTGAGGGATGTCCTTTTAAGGTATACAGCATGCCCAATACCACGCTGCCACCCAGTTTATATATATATTCCAGCAGTTTTTTGTAATAGGCAAATTTTCCTTTTTGCAATACCCTTACCCTTTCGCCGCGGCCCACGCCAGAACCTACACGGTACAGGTATTCCGGTGTAAGTTTGGCCACTTCCACAATATGTTCCACCATAACATCCGGTGCATAATATACTGTTTTGCCCAGGGCTTTCAAACGCATAAAAAAATCTTTTCCTTCGCCGCCAATTCTTAAGGTGCCTTGTACCCCGGGTATTTCGGCACTGAATCCTTTAATGGCATCAAAATCTTTTTTTGCCACTATCATGTTAGATTCCAAAGGATATCTTTCTGCAGCAAATTCAGTTACAGTATTGCTGTAATCGAAATTGCCTACCAGGGATGCCACATGATGACTGATCCATTTTGGTTGAGCAGGAATATAACGCGGAATGATTCGGCCCCCCATGGCATTGGCCTGCGGGTACTGCTTAAAAAAGCGGATGATATTGTCAATGTAATCAGGAAAAGCTACTGCATCATCATCCATAAAACAAAGCAAAGCTCCTTTGGCAACAGCAGCTCCTGTATTTCGTGCAAAAGAAGAACCCTGTTTTTTTTCGGTAAAATATTGTATGCTGAAACCGGGATGTGCTGCAATGAAAGCAGCACAAACGGCAGCTGTATCATCACTGCTGTTATTGTCTACAATGATGGTTTCAAATGTAGTGGCCCCGGCGGTTTGCGCTGTTAAACTCTGTAATGCCAATGGAATATAGGCAGCCCTGTTATAGCTGCATATAACCACGCTTACTATAGGCTCGTTCATTATTACAGACTATTTTTTTTATACCAGCTGAAGCCAAGGTATAATAAAGACAATACTGCCAATGCCAGTAATATGTTTGCGATGTTGCCATATTTTTTTCCGGCAAGAAAGGCATCCGGTTCAAATTTAAACTCGATGCTGTATTTGCCCGGCACCAGTGCAAGGCCACGTAATACATAATCTGTTTTGGCAATGGGCAGTTGTTTACCATTCACATAGGCTTTCCACCCGCTTTTATAAAACACTTCACTGAACACTGCAAACTGGTTTTTAGTACTGCTGAATTCGTAGGTTACGATGTCGTTATCGTTATTGATCAGTTTAATGCTGGCTGCAGAATCGTAGTCAGGCATAAATGGTACGGCAGTTTTAAAAGCCTCCTGTATAATGGCGGTGTCTTTAGGTGTAAAACTGTTTAGTGCGGCCATTTCAGCATCGGCATCTTTTACAAACACCACTTTCTTTACCAGCCAGCAGGAGCCCAGGGCGCTGTCATTTTTTTGTACCTGCAGCGTGGCACCATTGCGGTCTTTCTGAATAAAATATTTTGTATTCAGCATGTTCAATACCGGCATATTGGGTTCCTGTTTGCTTAATTGTCTTTCAATCAAATCCTGGTAAATACGCAGTTTGGCAGGGTGGTAGCCACCAACAGATTTGTACAGGTAAGAAGTATTGTTTTCCTGGAAACTGCCGCCATTTACATTAAATACACGGTAGTCCGATTTGTCGGCCAGAATCAGGTCGTCTTTTGCAGTTTTGTTAAACAGGGCTTCTTCTTCTTCCTTATCCTTAAAGTTGTCTTTGTTTAAATAAAGGCTGTCAATTAAAACCAGGTCAATAAAAGAGAACAGGGCAAGTGCTCCAATGAGTACAGCCGGGCGGATGATTTTTTTGATGCGCATAAAAACCAGGGCAGCTGCAACAATAATAAAGCCCAGGCTTCTGAAAATATCACCCATCATAAGGCCTTTGCGGTCTTCTTTCAGGCCATTGAAAAACGATTGCATGTATTCCAGCAGTTGTGGCTGGTTCATTTCTCTTACCTGTTTTAAAATAGCATGATCGCCACTGCTTAAAAAATCGAAAGAGAAATACAGGAGGAACAACAGGGCAAATACCACACCGGTAGCAATCAATCCTTTGATAAATTGTTTTGTAAGCAATGCCTTGTCTTCGGTGCCTGCAATTTTATCAACGCACAGTACCGCAAGGGTGGGCAGTAACAGTTGGGGTACCACCAGTATCATACTGGGCGCCCTGAATTTATTATAAAAGGGGAGGTGTTCGTATAAAAAAGCATTCAGCCCGTCGAAATAACTTCCCCAGCTCATTAAAATGGTAATGATGATGGCGGTTAGCATCCACCACTTATGTTTGCCATCCAGTACAAACATACCCAGTATAGCTAAAAAACAAATGATGGCACCTGTGTATGGTGGGCCCGAAGTGTAGGTATTACCACCCACATCTTTAATGCCACCCCAGTAATAGGCCATGGGTACCTGCTGTTGTAATTGTTGTGGCAAACTGCTTAAGGCTTCAATGGCTTTTGATTTATCCTGGCTTACTTCTTCCTTGTCGCTGCTGCCACCAAAGATGCGTGGCACCATCAATACAAAAGGCTCGGTAATGCCCAGGCTGTATGCCAGTGCATAATCTTTATCCAGGCCCGAACTGGTATTGGCTTTTTTACCGCCGGCAGTATCTGTTAATACGGTACCGCCACCGCGGATGGTTTCTTTCTGATATTCATACGAACTCATCAGTACCATTGCATTGGCGGCCACGCCAATACCCACCGCGGCAATGGCTGCTGCTGTTGCGGTGGCAAACTGCTTTACCTGTTTTTCTTTCAGCATGCGCACCAGCGCAAAAACCACCATTACACCCAGGGCAATAAAAAGATAATATACTATTTGAACGTGATTGGCCGATATGATGGCCGATGTAAACAATGCGGTAAGTACAAAACCCAGCCAGTATTTTTTGTCAAAGATCAGTATCATGGAACCCAGTAAGGCAGGCATGTAGGCAATGGCCAGCATCTTGGTATCGTGCCCTACTGAAATGATCACAGGGTTATAGGTGGCAAAGGCAAAGGAGAGTGCTCCAATAATTCCAACCCAGGGGCGCAGTCTTAAACAAAGCGATAAAATATAAAAGCACAGGCAGGCTAAAAAGAAAAACTGCACTGGCTTGGGAAGTCCCAGTGTTAATATCATGGTGGTGTAAGCACCGGCATAGTTACCCGCCACACCGCCAATTTGATAGGCGGGCATGCCGCTGAAAAGGCCATTACTCCATAGCGGGTATTGCCCGCTGTGTTTTTTACTATACTCAACAGAATTTTGCATGGCCCCTTTCCACTGCGCAATATCATGCTGCTGCAGCACTTTGCCTTCCAGGGCAGGTTTGCAATAAATGAGTGCCACAACAAGGAAAATAACTATTGCAACAACATGGGGCAATAATGCTTTTAAATCTATTTTTTTCATCTATAGTAAATTGAAGCGGCAATTTAAAACTAAATCATAAGAAAAAAGCCACCGGGAGGGTGGCTTTTAAAATTTGTTTTACAGGACTTATTGCATACCCTGCTGTGCATTTTGCATATTGTCCATTTCTCCTTTCATGTTTTTACGCTTGAACAGCGAAACATCAAATTTTCCAAAGCGCCAGTTGAAGCTCAGGCGTGCCAGTTGAGGATCGCGGCGACGCTCGGTATCATAAATCAAAAAAGCACTTTCTGCATGGCTGGCATTCAGTTTTGTTCTGAACACATCACTCATTTGTAATGTAATGGATGCGGCATTGTTCTTCATAAAATCTTTCCGAATGGCAATGTCTACACCATAATTAGGTTTGATATAGCCTTGTGCGCCCGGGGAGCTTTGGCCAAAGCCACCTCCCATCATACCACCACCACCGCCCATACGGCCACCACCACCGCCCGAACTGCTGCTGGCGGGCTGAATGGTTTTTGCCTGGTAGTCGCCACTTAACTGGATAGAATAATTTTTAGGCAGTTTAAAACTGTTATTGATTTTGGCAAACCAGCTCAGCTGCGATTGATTGGTAGTTCCGGGAATATTGCCTGCTTTCAGATCTGTTTGATACAGGTTGAAATTGGTAGACAGATCCCACCAGCTGATGAACTTATCCCTGAAGGTCAGCTCCAGTCCATATGTAAAACTGCTGCTGGCATTGGCATAGGTATTAAAAGTGGCACTGTCTGATATGGCTGTATTAGGATTTACATCACGGTACTGGTACCGGGTAATAAGGTCGTTGGTATTACGGAAATACAAAGTAGTTAATAAAGAATGTTTGTTATTGAACTGGTTTTGGTAAGATAATTCTGCCAGGTTGGTAAATTCCGGTATTAGGTCGGGGTTGCCCTTTGAAATATTCAGCGGGTCGCTTACATCAATAAAGGGAATCAGTTGAAAGAAATTAGGACGGTTGATCTTTCTTGAATAATTCAGCTGCATATCTTCCTTTTCAGAAAGTTTATAGGTAAAAAATGCACTTGGAAACAGGCTGAAAGGATAGCTGTTGCTGAATTGCTGGTTTTTGGTGATCAGGGTACCATCATATTGGCTGCTTTCTACACGAAGGCCTAACTGGTAGGTGAATTTTTTCAGTTGCTGGCTGAAAGTGGCATAGCCCGCATATACCGCATCATTGAATTTATAATTGCTTATAATGTTATTGCCATAGTAAGTAGCTCCTGCATTGTCTTTATATACATTCAATATGGTATTAAAACTGGTGAAATCGCGGAAGGCCGCCCTGGCACCCATTTCAAATTTCATTTTATCGGTAATGGGATTAGAGTAATCTGTTTGCAAAGTAAGAAACTTGGTTACGCCGCCACCGGTAGTGTTTTGATAAAGATTCAGGCCCTTAATAACATTACCGGCAGTGTATTGTTGCTGCAGGTTATCTGATTCATTGTCATTTTTACTGTAATTGAAATTCACATCCGCCGTCCATTCTTTACCGGCTTTGGGATAAATGTGTTTATAGCTTAAGGTGCTGCCGTAATTCCTGAAATTGCCAATACTATTGGAACTGCGGGTGGCCATTTCTGTAATTTTTGAGGAAGTGTAGGTGGTGTCGTTCAGGCTGGTAAGCAGGTCTTTTGTTTTAAACTGACCCCTTACTATATTACCGCCAATAGAAAAAGTGTTCCTGTTATTGGCAAAATAATCCATGCCCAACCTGCCAAAACTGAAAAAGCCTTTGTTTACAGGACTGTTATTTTGTAAAGAATGAGCAATGCTGTTGCTGAAGATGTCGGTACGTTCTGTTTGTACTTCGCTGATAGATTTACGAATCCCCAGCATACCACTGGCAAAGAAATTTACTTTACCCTGTTTTACGTTTACATCACCGCCAAAACCGGGCCGGCCACGGCTATCGATGCTGGCTCTTACATTACCGTTGTACCCGGCCTTACGGTTTTTCTTCAATACAATATTCAGTATACCGGCACCGCCGCCACTGGCATCATATTTGGCGCTGGGGTTGGTGATCAGTTCCACTGTGGCAATGGCATCGGCAGGTATCTGGTCCAGCGTCATGGTGGTGGGCCGGCCATCTACAAATATCTGGGGGGCTGCATTGCGCATGGTAACATTGCCGTCAATATCCACATTTACACTGGGCACATTTTTCATTACATCCACGGCTGTACCGCCCACACTGGTCAGATTTTTTTCTACATTAAATACTTTGCGGTCAATATTCATGGTTAAAGCAGAACGGTTGGATACCACGGTTACATTTTGTAACTGCTGAGCATCAATGTCCAGCTTAATATTGCCCAGATCTTTGTCCACGGCATTCATCATACCGCTCATGTCGCCGCCTTTCATGCCGCTCATATTCAGTTCAAAGGCAATTTTCCTTTCGATGGTTTTGTAGCCAATGGCCGTTATTTTCAGTTTGTAAGTGGCCATTACTGCCAGGTTTTCCAAACTGAATTCGCCTTTTTTGGTGGTGAGCATACCACTTACCACCACGTCTTTTCTTTTTTTGGTAACAGAGTCAAACTTATTCTGCAGCAGTTGTACAGATGCGGCTTCAACGGGTTTATTATTGCTGGAATCAACGATCTTACCATAAAAATGCCCCATATTCATACCCTGGCCACCCATTTGACCGCGGCCACCTGCGCCGGGCATTTGTGCCTGCAACTGAATTATACCAAGGGAAAAAAAGAGGCTCAAACAAATTCTCGAAAACTTCATATGTATTTTTTAAGTGATTAGACGCTGTTATATGAAAAACCTGTCGGTGTTTGCACAATAACCAAAGATGCCCCCAAAAGTTCGCTTGAACTGTGGCAAGATGATGAGTGGTAATATTGCTGTAAGAAAAAGTGAAGGTTACTGGTTGGTTAATACTGTGATGACCACCTGCAGCAGCCCAATAATAAAACCAAGTACACCACCAATGATCTCTACAAATTTGAATTCCTTTTTCATAATATCGTTGAGGATGGATTCAAGTTTGTCGGATGAAAAACCCTGCACTTTTGCTGTTACAATTTTCTCCAGGTCCAGGTCTTTTTGCAAGTTGCCCATATAATTTTTTAATACGGCGGGGAAAATCAGTTCCAGTTCGGTCATAAAGGCACCTTTCATCTGGTTAATGGTTTTGTCTCCTATAAACATCGACAGCATGGGGAAGGTGGTACTGAGCCTGGTACGTAAAAAATGATCAATATGTGCTTCTATCTCCGGTAAAATCTTATCTACATTTTCTTTGTTAGTAATTTTTTTTTCAATGTCTTCAAATGACAGCAGTTCATTGCTTACCAGTTTGCCCAGTTTTTCGGCAAACTGCTGCTGTCTTTTGGGGAAAATGCCATGAAAAGTGAGGCCCAGTATTCTTTTTGGTTCTTTGGGGTGAAACAGCATTTTTATGGCGATCCAGTTGGTAAACCAGCCAATGAAGGCAGAAATAAGGGGTATCAGCAACAGCCAGAAGCTCATAATGGATTCAATTTTGGCTGCAAAGAAACAGAAATTGACAGGGGTGTCAAAATGTAATTTTGGAGGAGTAATGTTTTTCATTATTTTTGCCGTCCAATAAAACGGTAGTCGTAGCTCAGTTGGTTAGAGCATCAGATTGTGATTCTGAGGGTCGGGGGTTCGAGCCCCCTCGATTACCCACAAAGAGGACAAAACAGAAATTTTCTGCTTTGTCCTCTTTTATTTTTACCGAATGCCAGGCAATTTTTTCGTAGCTGCATACAGCCTTATTGACCGGGCGGCTTTTTTCTGAAATATATGCACCGCTTCGGATAAACCGTTTGCATAACACAGCAAACTACAGTGCCACATCAAACTGCAGCCCTTCCTCACCTGCATTTTTTGCAATTACAAAAGTGTATGTGCCTTTGTAAAGTTCCCATGCCTTTGTTGTAATATTCCATTTCTGTAATTCGGATAATGGGATATTGAAATGTACCTGCTGGCTGCTGCCCTTTGTTATAAATACTTTTTTAAATGCCTTTAATTCTTTTATCGGCATACGTTCGGCAGCCGGGTATTTTACATATACCTGCACTACATCACTGGCATCGTAGCTACCGGTGTTGCTAACATCCACAGAAAATGAAATGCTGTTTGATGTTAATGCGGGCTGCGTATGTTTTGTATAACCAAAACTGGTATAACTTAATCCAAACCCAAATGGGTATTGCACTTTACCACTGTAATAACGGTAGGTTCTGCCTTGCACGGCATAGTTATCGTAGGCAGGTAAATCCTGCAGCGAATGATAGAATGTTACAGGCAATCTGCCGGAAGGAACCACTTTGCCAAAAATAATATCGGCCAGTGCATTACCGCCCTGCTCTCCGGGATACCAGGCATAAATAATGGCATCGCAGTAAGGTTCAATGGCGCTTACATCAACCGCACTGCCTGCAGTTATTACTGCAATAATGGGTTTGTCATGCGCTTTACGCAATGCCTTCATATAAGCAATATGAGAAGCGGGCAGGCTGATGGATGTTTTATCGCCGCCGCCGGGTGCAAGAAAGGCATCGCCTTCTTCTCCTTCGTATACAGGCGTAAGGCCAATTACGGCAATGGTAATATCTGCATTACCGGCAGCCCAGGTGCCGCCAAAATGTACCGTGTCGGTATAATCACAGCCCTGGTCATATTCAACCCTTACAGCCGGGCCAACTGCTGCGGTGATACCTTCTGCAAAATTTACAGCCTTAGCACTTACCCCATGATAGTTGCCCAGCAAGGCATCCAGTGATGCCGCTGTAGGGCCGGCCACCATAAATGCTGCATACTTATTTATATCTAATGGTAACAGCTGGTTGTTATTTTTTAACAGCACCATACTTTGCGCTGCCATTTTTCGGGCAAGCTGTGTGTGGTAATTGTTCGAAATACTGTCTGCACCATATTTGGTAAAAGGATTATCTGCAGCCTTATCATAAAAGCCCAGCTTAAATTGGGTGCGTAAAATACCTGCCAGTGCACTGTCTACTTCCTGTTCGGTAAGTAAATGCTGTTGTATTGCTTTTAATACATCATCCTGCAAAAGGTTACTGCAGTCGAGGCTGATGCCGGCTTTAATGGCTTCTGCGGCAACCGTGGTGCTGTTAGCCGAAACTTTATGACGCAGCCAGATATCCTCCAGTGCCCAGCAGTCGGTTACAATATGCCCTTTAAAATGCCATTCATCTCTTAATATTTTTTTTAACAGGGTGTTACTGGTGCAGCAGGGCTCATCATTAAGCCGGTTATACCCGCACATTACCGATTCCACGCCGGCATCCACCAGTTTTTTAAAAGCATATAAATACGTTTCTCTTAAATCTTTTTCATCCACCACTGCATTAAACGTATGCCGTTGCGCCTCGGGGCCGCTGTGTGCTGCAAAATGTTTGGCACCGGCTGCTGTTTTCAGGTAGCGGCTGTTATTGCCCTGAAGGCCTTTTATAAATGAAACACCCATTTGTGATGTTAGAAAAGGATCTTCACCGTAGGTCTCCTGGCCACGGCCCCAGCGTGGGTCGCGGAATATATTGATGTTGGGCGACCAAAAGTTAATACCCATGTATTGTAACCGCCTGTTTTGTTTAACTGCTAAATTATTTTTTGCCCTTGCTTCTGTTGAAATGGCTGATGCAACCTCCTGCATTAAAGGCGTATTAAACGATGAAGCCATGGCAATGGCCTGCGGAAAAACAGTGGCCTGCCCGGCCCTGGCCACACCATGCAGTGCTTCATTCCACCAGTTATATGCCGGTATGTTAAGCCGTGGCACTTCTTTACTGCGGTAGCCCAGTAAAGAAATTTTTTCTTCCAGGGTGAGCTGCTGTATTAAATTACTTACCCTTTTTTCAATGGGCAGCTTTGCATTAAGGTATGCCGCCTGCTGTGCCTGTACACCTGCCTGTACAAATTGCAACAGCATGATCGCTAAAAAATATTTTTTCATCATTTATACATCAGGTTTTATAAATAAAATTGAGGTAATGGGATACTTCTTTTCACATTGAAATAAAGCCTTTGAATTGGACTGGTTATTTTTTCATAACCGGGTCAAAGATAATTAACACAGCTGCTTGTTCTTTAATACCTATAAAAAAATACTTTCTGCTGATAAAGGACCATGTTATATCATCACCTTTTTTCCGCATCATTACGCAGTACCGATTGGGTGAACCAATATTTCATCTGCACTGCGGCAAACATTACTGCATTGGCTGTATCAAATCCCTTATTGGTGTAACCAATTTTAATTATCTTACGTACCATAATGTAAAGTTTTAAACAAGGTGAAAAAGAAATCATACTCATTGGTGGATATCGCTAAAAAGCTGAATATTTCAACAACTACGGTGTCCTTTATCTTAAACGGGAAGGCGGAGGAAAAGCGTATCAGTACCGAACTTAAGGAGAAAGTGCTGCGCTTTATTGAGGAGATCAACTATAAGCCCAACCTGCTTGCAAGAAGCTTTCGTACCGGGAAAACAAATATTATCGGATTGATGGTGGAGGATATCTCTAACTCATTTTTCTCTAACCTGGCCAGGCTTATTGAAGAAAAAGCCTATAAAAGCGGGTACAAAATTCTTTATTGCAGCACCGGAAACGATCCTGTAAAAGCCGGAGAGCTGATGCAGATGTTTAAAGACCGCAGGATTGACGGCTATATCATCACTCCAACAGATGGCATTAAAAATGAAATTGATCAGCTGATCAGTAATGGAATACCAGTGATTCTTTTTGACAGAAAGTTTGAAAATGCAGAATACGATTTTGTAGTACTGGATAACTACAACAGTGCCTACAATGCAGTGGAACATTTAGTATCGAACGGATTTAAAGAGATTGGCTTTGTTACCATCAACTCGCTGCAATCGCAAATGAAACAGCGTTTGGACGGCTATGAAAAAGCAATTGAGAAATTCAAACTGAAGCCCTACATCAAAGAGCTTTCATTTAATCTCGACAGTAACAGTATGACTGAATACATTGTTGATTTTCTGCAGCGCAAGAAAAACCTGGATGCCGTTTTTTTTGCAACAAATTACCTGGGCATCAGCGGACTAAAAGCAATAAACCAGCTTAAACTTTCTATACCGAACGACCTGGCAGTTATTTCTTTCGATGACCACGTGGCCTTCGATTTGCATAATCCCCCCATCACCGCCATTACCCAACCCATAGAGATTATGGCCGAGCAGCTGATCAATATCCTGCTCAGTAAACTGGCTTTCACCAATAAGCAAACACACCAAATAATACTGCCGGGCCTGTTAATTCACAGAAATTCCACCGTTAAAAAGAAAAAGGGTTAAAAAATACTTGCTAAATCGTTTAAGCATTATATTTGATTTTTGATAGTTAATCCCAAAATTACTTTTAATGGATTCAGGTTTGGCATTAGGTGTGGACATGGGTGGCACTCATGTTGCGGCTGCGCTGGTAAATGCAGCAGAGGGGTTGCTGTTGCCACATACCCATTGCAGGTCGGGTTTAAATTCAAAGGGAAATGCCAATGAAATAATTGAAACCTGTTCAGCTGTTATAAAACAGGCATGGGCATTGGCCGGAATAAATCATTCTCCGGTGGGTATTGCCATGCCGGGCCCTTTTGATTATGAAAAAGGGATTTGCCTGATTGATAAGCAGGAAAAATTCCAGGCATTATTTGGAATGAACTTTAAGAATTTACTGGCGTTACAGCTTGGCATAAAACCAGCGGATGTAAAATTCATTAATGATGCCAGCGCTTTTTTAAAGGGAGAAATCATTGCGGGTGGGCTAAAGGGAATGAACGAGGCCATTGGTATAACACTGGGTACAGGCCTTGGTTCGGCATATTATAAAAGCAACCAGGTAACCGATGCCGAACTGTGGTTGATGCCTTTTCAATCTGGCATAGCCGAAGATTATATATCTACCCGCTGGTTTGTGAATGAGTATATGTTGAGATACAATAAAAAAATTAACGGTGTAAAAGAATTAACAGAGGCTGATAATAATGAAGCCGCCGCAATTTTTGGAACCTTTGCCGCTAACCTGGCAAAGTTTATTGAGCTGACTGCAGAAAAATTTAATTGCAGCAACGTTGTGATTGGAGGAAATATCGCCAGGGCAGCGTCTTTTTTTAAGGAGCATACACAGCTGTTATTGAACAAAAGCAAGTATCCGGCAGTATTGTCGATAGCAACATTAGGAGAGAATGCAGCTATAATTGGAGCAGCAGATCTTTTTGAACAAAAAAAAAAACGGTAAAAATTTGCTAAAACGATTTTACTAATTATCTTTATGTTAGAGTAGGTTGTTTTTTTAATATCAAAGGCGATATTAACTGTTGAACTGATTTTTAGTAAGATTGTTTGCACCCAAGCCATTTATTTTATTACCCTGATTTCATTCCTTGACGGATTGATTTTTTTTGAGAAGTTGCTAAAACGATTTAGTAGTTGATCTTTAAAAATAATCTTGCTTTGGATGCATACTGATTATTACTGCTGTTCAAAAAAATGCGGCACAGGGTAATGCTTATTTATTTACGTTTTATCCGGCTGGTCTGAAAACAGCCTGAAATATTAATTGAATCCTTAGTATCCTTTGAAGAAGGTCGTTTCACTATATTATTTAAATCAAAACCAATTGCAAATGAGAAAATTAATTTCATTTCTTGCTCTACTGCTGCTCTTTGCTACGGCAGCAACGGCACAAACCCGGCAATTGCAGGGTACAGTTAAAGATTCAAAGTCGGCTGCCGGCCTGGCTGCTGTAACTGTTAAAGTGAAGGGAAAAAATATTCAGTCTGTTACAGACGTAAACGGTGGTTTTACACTCAACGTACCAGCCGGTAAGGTGGTGCTGGAAGTAACCTCGGTGGGTTATGCCACGCAAACGGTTGAGGTAGGGGCTACCGCCGCTACTGTAAACATACAGCTTACCCAAACAGCCACTGATCTGTCTGAAGTAGTGGTAACCGCATTGGGAATAACCAAACAGGCCAGAAAACTTGGTTACGCTGTTACAACTGTTGACGGCTCTCAGTTAAACCAGGCAAGAGAAACGAATGTGGCCAATTCACTCAGCGGCAGGGTGGCAGGTTTAAAAGTGTCCGGAACCAGTGGTGGTCCCGGCGGTACTGTAAAACTGTTGCTCAGAGGGCTTCCAAGTATGAATGGAGCAGGTTCCCCTCTTTTTGTGATCAATGGTATACCAATGGATAATACGCAAAGAGGATCGGCCGGCGAATGGGGCGGATCTGATAATGGCGATGGTATTGGTAATATTAACCCCGATGATATTGAAACCATGACGGTGCTTAAAGGACAGTCGGCCTCCGCATTATATGGTTCCAGGGCTTCCAACGGCGTAATTCTTATTACAACTAAAACCGGTAAAAAAGGAAGTTTTTCTGTGGATTATAATATGAATTATATGGTAGATAAAGCCATTGACCTTACCGATTTTCAATACGTGTACGGCCAAGGGGTGGGAGGTGCCAAGCCTACCACAGCTTCTTCTGCCCAGGCTTCCGGAAGGATGAGCTGGGGTGCAAAGCTGGACGGCAGCCAGGTAATTCAGTTCGACGGAAAGTCGTATGCTTACTCAGCGGTGCAGGACAATGTTAAAAATTTCTACCGCTCTGGTCCATCTTTAACCAATACTGTAGCGCTTTCTAAGGGTGGCGATAACGGTTCTTTCCGTTTATCATTCTCCAACCTGGATAACAGTTCTATTGTGCGCAACAGTGGTTTAAAAAGGAATACCCTTAACCTAAACCTCGATCAAAGTATTACCAGCAAACTATCGGTTAAACTGGTGGCTAATTATATAGAAGAACAATCTAAGAACCGTGCACAACTGAGTGACGGTCCAATGAATCCCAATAACGGACTTTTCCTTGCTACAAACATCGATCAGAATATTTTAAATCCTGGATATGATCCGGCTACCGGAAACGAAATACAGTTCAGCGATGACGAATATGTAACCAATCCATGGTTTGTGGTAAATCAGTATGTTAATAATCTTGGACGTAAACGTTTAATAGCATCCGGATCAATAAAATATAATTTCACAAACTGGTTGTATGCGCAAGGCCGTGTAGGTTATGATGTAGCGCATGACAGGCTTTTTAAAGTAACACCAACCGGTACCGCCTACTCCCAGGGACGCAGGGGCGGTCTGGATGACCTGGCCTCAACTGAACGCTATGAATATAACGTAGACGCGTTGATTGGTGCATCACACAAAATAACCACTGATATCAGTTTTGATGCTGCCGTTGGTGCCAACCTCCGTAAAAACCAGGAAGAAAGAATTAAGATCGGCGGTGGTCCGTTTATTCTTCCTTACCAGTACAGCTTTAATAATGTGCAGAACTTTAACAGGGACTATGGTTTCTGGAAAACACAGGTTAACTCAGCGTACTACTCTCTTGACCTGGCGTATAAAAACTTTTTCACACTGGGTACTACCGGAAGGTATGATGCTTATTCAACATTGCCCGAAGGTAACAATACCATTTTTACGCCTTCAGTATCTGCCAGCTTAATCTTTTCTGAATTAGTAAGTATTAAAAATTTGAACTTTGGTAAATTAAGGGTTTCGTATGCAAACACCAGCAACGAGTTGTCGCAGGCATACCAGACAAATGTTTACTACTCCATAAACAATCCGTTTAATGGTGTACCGGTAGGCAGTTTCAGCACTTCATTGCCCAGTGGTTTGTTAAAACCTTTTACTACTACCGAAATTGAAGTAGGTACTGAATTAAAGTTCTTTAATAACAGGCTGAACTTCGATATCGCTTACTTTAGCAAAAAGACCAAAAACGAAATCATGGGTGCTAACTTCAGTATTGCCACAGGGTATACCAATGGTTATATCCCAACCGGTTCTACCGAAAATAAAGGGATTGAATTACAAATTGGCGGTACCCCGGTGAAGAAAAAAGATTTCAGCTGGACGGCTACTTTCAATTTATCGTCAGTTAAAAACATGGTGTTAGAAACAGATGCAGCGGGTAACAATGTAAACCTGGGATCTAACCGTGCTACTTTAGGCAATGCTATTACAGCTTTTGTAAAAGGATATGCCGGCCCGCAAATTTTAGCATACGACTACCTGCGTAATGCTAAAGGAGAAATTATAGTTGATGCAAGCGGTTATCCTCAAAGAGGCGAAATGCTGAAAATGGGAAGCGTGCTGCCTACTTTATACGGCGGTTTGAACAACGAATTCAATTACAAAAACTTAAGTTTCTCTTTCCTGATCGATTATAACTATGGCAATAAGATACTTTCTGCCACCAGCTATTATTCAATATTCAGAGGATTAAATAAATTAACCCTGGATGGAAGGGATGCAGGAATTAAAACCGGTGTTACTGCTGGTGGTGCTGCCAATACTGTTACTGCAGATGCGCAGGGTTATTACCGTTCGCTTGCACAGCAGGTAACTGCAACGCATGTAATGGATGGCGACTTTGTTAAGCTGCGTCAGATAAACCTTGGGTATACACTGCCGCAAAATATTGTAAACAAGCTTGCTGTTTTCAGTTCTGTGCAGGTATCATTTGTAGCAAGAAACCTGGCTATCTTAATGAAGAAATCAGACAATATAGACCCGGAAGCAACTTTTAGTTCAAATGTAAGGTACTATGGTATAGAAGGCACCAGTTTGCCAACTACACGTTCATATGGTATTAACTTAAACCTGAAATTCAAAAAATAATTTAAAAAATTATTTTAACCTAAAAAGACTAAAAATGAAAAAAATATTTTTATACGCGGGTCTTACAGCATCTATGATTTATGGAGGATGTACCAAAGACTTCAAGGAAATAAATACAGATCCCACACAATCGTCGCCGGCTAATTTTAATTCCGACTATTTTTTAACGGCCAGCCAGTCAAAGTACATTAATGTTATAACTGGTTACGAGGGGTCCATACTTTTTCAAAGTGGCTGGACGCAAATATTTGCATCCACAACTTCCGGAGCGGCTAATTATTACAGTAACATGGATAAGTATGTGCCTTCAGGTAATACGAATGATTATGCAGCAAGGCTGTGGAGAGGCTGTTACCGTGCTGCAAGTTTGGCAAATGAGGTGATCAGGAATTATGGTGCTGATGCAAGTAAAGTTAATGTAGTGGGTGCAGCTACCATTATGAAAGTGCTTTGTATGCAAAGTGTGGCCGATGCCTATGGCGATTGCCCGTATTCCGGGGCATTCCAGGGTGCTACAGGCGTAACCCTGCCAAAATATGATAAGCAAAGCGATGTTTACAATTCCATGCTCACTGAACTGGATGCAGCATTGACTAAATTAGATGCTTCTAAAGCTAAACCTGCTGCAGATGTAATGTACGGCGGAGATGTGGCCAAATGGAAAAAATTCGGCTATTCACTCATGCTGCGCCTGGCCATGCGCCTCACCAAAGCAGATGCTGCAAAGGCCAAAACCTATGCGGAAAAAGCTTATACCGGTGGTACTTTTGCAAGTTTTGCTGATGATGCCTTTATTAAAGGCGATGATGCAAATGGTTACCGCAGCGAAAATGCCCGCTCACTGGGAACACCTGCCGATTTTTACCAGGTAAGATGGAGCAAAAGCCTTATTGATTTCCTTAAATCAACTACCGACCCACGGGTAAGTGTAATTGCAGAAGTGCCGCAAAGTGGTTTAGCTGCCAATCAGAATGTTGGTTTAGCCGGCGACAATACTTTTGCAAATCAGCTCGGGCTGCCCAATGGATGGGATATGAATGGAGGATCTACCGACATTGCTAACTCTCCCGGTTATCCCGGTGCTACAGGAACGGGTGGAGATGCCACACCAATTGGTAAATACTCCCGCCCAAGATCATCTGTTTACACCGATTTAAATAGCGGACAATTTATTTTAACCTATGCAGAAACCGAATTACTACTGGCAGAAGCTGCTGTAAGAGGCTGGAGTGTTGGTGCAACCGCATCTGTACATTACAGCAATGCACTTTCAGGAGCTTTACAAACTATGGGTAATTTTAATTCCAATGCGGCTATCAGCAGCGGCACTGCCACCGCATATGCTGCTGCCAATCCGTTAAACACATCCAGCACCAATGCTTCGCTTAAAATGATCAATGAGCAATACTGGGCCACCACCGGTATCCTGATGAACTTTAACGAATCATGGAATAACTGGAAGCGGTCAGGATATCCTGCACTTACTGCTGTGGTGTATACCGGTAATTTTTCAGGAGGCACAATACCCCGCAGACAGATATATCCTACTGAAGAAGCAAGCACCAATGGGGATAATTACAAAAGCGGTGTTGCCAGCTTAACCGGCGGCGACGTTTGGACTGCGAAAGTATGGTGGGATAAATAGTTTAAGAGCCTATGCTATGAACATTTTTTTTAAAATGAGCAGTATGTTTTGGTAATAAATAAAGGACAGGGCTATCCAAAGTGATAGTCCTGTTTTTTTTAGCATTTTTATTTAAACGTAAAACATCCATTTCATTCTTTTTTAAGCACTACCTTTTTTTACGTATCTTTTAGTGGTTAAAGGATATCGTTCAATAACATTTTCAGGGTATGAAATTCAGGATATTATTATATGTTTTTTTGCTGATGGATCTGCAGCCTGTATCTGCGCAGACCCCGAAGTTGCTTTTTGAGCAACTGAACCCCAAAGACACCCGGCTTATTTTTAAAAATGAACTTGATGAAAGCGAAGGGCAAAATGTATTGGCCTACGAATATTTTTATAATGGCGGCGGAGTGGCTGTGGGCGATGTAAACAACGATGGTTTGCAGGATGTTTTTTTTACCGCCAATATGAAACCCAACCACCTGTTTTTAAACATGGGGGGCATGCAGTTTAAAGATATCACTTCGCAGGCTTGCGACGCATTGAGCGGACGGAAAAAAGGATGGAAAACAGGCGTCACCATGGCCGATGTAAATGGCGATGGCTGGCTGGATATGTATGTTTGTTATTCCGGTAAACTGGAAGATGCTGAAAGACGTAACCAGCTTTTTATAAATAAAGGACTCAATGCCAAAGGCGGGGTAACTTTTGCAGAAGAAGCAAAATTGTACGGACTGGATGATATGAGTTACAGTACACAGGCAGCGTTCTTTGATTATGATAACGACGGCGACCTGGATATGTTTTTGCTGAACCACAGCGTAAAAAAAATTGACAATCTGGAATTTGCCCGGCTGTCAAACGAGGTGGATGAACTGGCAGGTTCCAAACTGTACCAGAATAATCAAAACCATTTTACCGATGTTTCCAAAAAAGCCGGTATCAAACAAAATCCAATGACTTTTGGGCTTGGTATGGCCGTGGCAGATATGAACAACGATGGCTGGCAGGATCTGTATGTAAGCAATGATTATAACGAACCCGACTATTTATATATCAATAACCATGACGGAACTTTTACCAATAAAGCAGCAACTGCATTGACCCACCTGTCGCAATTTTCGATGGGGCTTGATATTGCAGATTTTAACAACGATGCAAGGCCGGATATCATTACACTGGATATGCTGCCCGAAGATAACAGGCGGCAAAAACTGCTGCAGCTGCAGGAAAACTATGAGTCGTTTGAACTGATGCAAAGCCAGGGTTTGCAAAAGCAGTATATGCGCAATATGCTGCACCTGAATAACGGCGATGGAACGTTCAGCGAAATTGGCCGGCTTGCCGGCGTGTCAAATACCGACTGGAGCTGGTCGCCGCTTTTTGCAGATTTTGATAATGACGGGTACAAAGATCTGTTTGTGAGCAACGGCTATCTACGCGATTATACCAATAAAGATTTTTTGCGCTACTGGGGCGATTACAAATTGAAAAAAGCAATCGACAGGGAACCAGCCCTGCTGATGGACCTGATAAAAGCAATGCCATCCACCCTGGTGGCTAACTACGTTTTTAAAAATAATCAAAACCTTACCTTCTCCAACAAACAGCAGGAGTGGGGTATGAATACACCGGTGATTTCAAGCGGAGCTGTGTATGCAGATTTGGATAATGACGGCGACCTTGACCTGGTGGTTAACAATATCAATGAAAACGCATTTCTCTATAAAAATAACAGCCGGGAAATAAACAATACGGCTTACCTGTCGATTACTTTAAAAGGGAACCAGGGCAACAGCCAGGCATTGGGTGCCAAAGTATATGTTTATAATAAAGCAGGAGTGCAATACCAGGAGGTGAATTCCTGCAGGGGCTATCTTTCTGCAGTGCCTGCCGTACTGCATTTTGGATTGGGCAGTGAGCAGGCTGCAGACTCCATAAGAATAATATGGCCCGGTAACAAAACAGCACTGCTTAAAAATGTTGCTGCCAACCAGCACTTAAAACTGCAACAGACAGATGCAGCAGTAAACAATGTTTTTACTGCCGCCTCAACAAAAACAATATTTTCTAAAACAGACGGGTTGCTTGCGTATAAAAACGAAGCATTGCCCATCAATGATTTTAAAAGACAATTGTTAATGCTGTTCATGTATTCCAAAACGGGGCCTGTTATCGCAAAAGCAGATGTAAATAAAGACGGCAAGGAAGATCTTTTCATCAGTGGCGATAAAGAAAATCCCGGCAGGATATACATTCAAAACGCAGCCAAACAATTTAAAATAAATGAAGGAACCGCCATCGGTAATGAAAATGAATCCAACACATCTGCAGCAGCTTTTTTTGATTGCAATGGAGATGGGTATGTTGATTTGTATGTGGCAAAAGGAGGCTATGCAGCATGGGAAGCCAATACAATAGCATTACAGGATGAGCTGTATATAAATGACGGCAAAGGTAATTTTTTACCAGCTGCAAACGCTTTGCCGGATGTAAGTGCCAGCAGCAAATCCTGCGTTCGTCCGTACGATTTTGACGGAGACGGCGATATGGATGTTTTTATTGGCGGAAGAGTAATTCCAGGTAAATACCCCATGCCCCCCACCAGCTATTTGCTGGTAAATAATGGCAAGGGCGTTTTTACTGCAGCCGCTGTGCCGTTTTCGCAAGCGGGTATGGTTACCGATGCTCAATGGGCTGATATAAATGCCGATGGAAAAAAAGACCTGGTGATTTGCGGCGAGTTGATGCCGGTAAGCATATTCATTAACACGGCTGCAGGTTTTGTAAATAAAACCAGTGAGTACTTTTCTGAACCATCAAACGGGTTCTGGTTTACCCTTCAGATTGCTGATGTTAACGGAGATGGTAAACAGGATATTATTGCCGGTAACCTCGGGTATAATTCGCCGTTTCAGGTTTCAGAAAAACAGCCTGCTGAATTATACTATGCCGATTTTGATGGCAACGGTTCTGTAGATCCGTTCTTTAATTTTTATGTGCAGGGAAAAAGTCATCCCTTTGTAAGCCGCGATGAACTGAATGAACAAATATATGCCATGCGAAAAAAATTCTCTTCGTATAAAAACTATGCGGATGCCACCATCCGGGATATTTTTTCTGCGGAAGAACTGGCGAAAAACCCGGTGCTTACCGTAAACGAAACGGCTACTGCCTGTTTTATTAACCAGCAGGGCCGGTTTGTAAAAACCATATTGCCCCTGCAGGCCCAGTTCTCAATCGTGTCAAAAATTGTTACAGGCGATTTTAACCACGATGGAAAAACTGACCTGCTGTTGCTGGGCAATCATTCGGACAACCGGTTAAAAATTGGAAGTATTGATGCCGGTTACGGATGCCTGCTTGCCGGCGATGGCAATGGCAGTTTTAAATATGTGCAACAGTCCGAAGCAGGTGTAAGTATTAAAGGAGATGTTAAAGCTGTGGAAGAAATACTAATTGGCGGTGAAAAGTATTTGGTGGTGGGTGCATCGGGAAAAGAGTTGATTTTTTATAAAGAGCAGTAACAATGAAAAAACTATTTATAGCAGTTTTGTTTTTTTATGGCGTGGTTAAAGCACAAACAAATAAACCATTGCCAGGCTATCTGCAACTGCAGCCGCAGCTATTTTCCATGTCGATGGTAATGATGCACGACGTGGTAAACCCGCCGGCAGCCAGCCGTTTTTACAGTTATGCATTGCTGGGTGCATACGAGATCACCAGTCAGCACAACCCCGGAATGGTTCCATTGTCGAACCTGGTTAAAAATTATACTCCGGTAAAAATCACCACCAACAAAAAAAAATACGATTACCGCATAGCAGCCGTGTATTGTGTGCTGGAAACAGGCAAACGGATGTTGCCCTCAGGTTTTATGCTGCAGGATGCGCAGGACAAATATATTAGTGGGTTAAAGAAAAACAAGATCACCCAAAATATTATTGATGCGTCTTTGCAAGTAGCCACCCAGGTTGCACAAAGTATGGTGAGTTACGCAAAAACAGATGGCTATGCCAACCTCAGTGCAAAGCTGCGGTATACGCCCCTCACCGGTGACGGGTACTGGTATCCAACACCACCGGCTTACATAGAAGCGGTGGAACCCAACTGGAGGATCATTCGTCCTATGCTGATTGATTCCTGCAACCAGTTTCCGCCTTTACCGCCGCAGGAGTTCAGTAAAGACAGCACAAGTGTTTTTTATAAAATGGCCAGAGAAGTGTATGACATTTCTTTGAAACCCACTGAAGAACAATTGCAGATTGCTTCGTTCTGGGATTGTAATCCTTTTGTTGTAAACACCTCCGGTCATATGTCGATAGGATTTAAAAAAATAAGTCCGGGCGGCCACTGGATGAATATTGCAGGTATCGCTGCTAAAAAAGCAGCACTCAGTTTTAAAGATGCAGTGGTGCTGCACACCATGGTATCAATAACTCTGGTAGATGCGTTTATCAGTTGCTGGGATGAAAAATACCGCAGCAACCGCATACGCCCCGAAACATACATTAACAAGTATATTGACCTGCGCTGGCAGCCGCTGTTGCAAACACCGCCCTTTCCTGAATATACCAGCGGGCACAGTGTTATTTCAACTGCTGCCGCAGAAGTGCTGAGTTACCTGCTGGGCGATCATTTTTCTTATACCGATAATTCTGAAGACATGTTTGAAATAAAGGCAAGAACGTTTCACTCATTCAGGCAGGCGGCCGAAGAAGCGGCCATATCAAGATTGTATGGTGGAATACATTTCAGGGATGCTATTGTAAACGGGCAGGCAGAGGGGAAAGAGGTGGGCTTAAAAGCAATTGAAAAAATAAGCAAAGCAGGTATTGGTGCCATGCTGAAATGATTGACGGGAAGTGCATTTTTTTAAGCTGCAAAAACAACCGGTTGAGCTAACATCAGGGATATTTAATTTTAAGTTGTACAATTACTAAGCATACAGAACATCATTAACAGGCAAAAATATTTTATGATAAGAAAATTTACAGGGTTGCTGGCACTTGCATTTTGTATGTCGGCAGCAAATGCACAGCAAAATGTACACCAGCAATCCACCAGCTACCAATGGCCGGCAGATGCGGCTGTAAAAGCAAAACTGGATAAATGGCAGGACCAAAAATTTGGCATGATCATTCACTGGGGATTGTACGCGGTGCCGGGCATCATTGAATCGTGGGAGCTCTGTAACGAAGACTGGATAAACCGGCCCGACAGTAACCAGAGTTATGACGAGTATAAAAAATGGTACTGGGGATTGAAGAAAGATTTTAACCCGGTAAATTTTGACCCCGAAAACTGGGCCAAAGCAGCACGGGATGCCGGGATGAAATACCTGGTGTTCACCACCAAACATCATGATGGCTTTTGCATGTTTGATACCAAACAAACCGATTTTAAAATTTCAAACGGCCCTTTTGCCGCTAACCCCAAAGCCGATGTGGCTAAATACGTGTTTGATGCCTTCAGGAAAAACGGGTTCATGATCGGCGCTTATTTTTCAAAGCCCGACTGGCATTCTGAAAATTACTGGTGGCCAAAATATGCAACTGCCGACAGAAATAATAATTACGATATCCGCAGGTATCCCTGGCGCTGGAATAAATTTAAAGATTACACGTATAACCAGATCAGCGAGCTGATGCATAATTATGGATCGGTAGATATTTTGTGGCTGGATGGCGGATGGGTGCGCCCGCTGGAAACAGTAACCGATGAAGTACGCTCATGGGGCGCTGCAATACCTGCATGGAGCCAGGATATTGATATGCCAAAGATCGCTGCCATGGCAAGAACAGCACAGCCCGGTTTATTGGTGGTAGACAGAACCGTACATGGTCCTTATGAAAATTACCAGACACCCGAACAAAGTATTCCCAAAATGCAACTCGATCATCCATGGGAAAGTTGTATGACACTGGCCAACAACTGGGGCTTTGTGCCCAATGATAAATTTAAATCTGCAACTACCATCATTCATTCTTTGGCAGAAGTGGTGGCAAAAGGCGGCAGCCTTTTATTAGGCATCGGACCGAAGCCCGACGGTACACTGCCCGCAGAAGCCACTGCACGCATGGAAGAAATAGGGAAGTGGACAAGCATCAATGGAGCAGCCATCTACAATACCCGTATCACCAAAGATTATCATGCAGGCAATACCTGGTTTACACAAAATAAGAACGGAACCCTGCGCTATGCAATTGTATGTATGGAAGAAGGAAAAGAGTTGCCTGCCACGCTTAGCTGGCAAACCAATATTCCGGCAGCAAAATCAAAGATCAAACTGTTACAAACAGGCGAATATGTAAAATGGAAAGTAACAGGTGAAGGCGTTACCATCACATTGCCTAAAAGTGTTGCAGGTAAATCATATCCGGCGCTGGCATTTGCATTTACACCGGCAGAATAACATATACAATACAATTTATAAACCCAGGATATATGATACAAAAAACAGGAAGAGCGGGAAGGCGTTTTTTAGTGATCCGTAATATGTTCTTTCTTGTGCTTTCGCTGGCTGCGATTGATGCACAGGCACAAAATAAATCTGGCAGAACACCTGCAGGTTACGTAAACCCTTTTATTGGAACAGCCGAACATGGGCACGTTTTCCTGGGGGCCAATGTGCCGGCCGGCTTTGTGCAGCTGGGGCCAAGCAATATTATGCAAACCTGGGATAAGTTTAATGGCTGGGACTGGTGCAGTGGTTACAACTACATAAGCAAAGAAATTTTGGGGTTTACCCATACACACCTGAGCGGAACAGGTATTGGAGATCTGAACGATATTTTATTGATGCCCGCCACCGGTAAAGTGCTGTTGAATAAAATGGAATTTAATAAACCCGAAACAGGTTACGGGTCTTATTTTACACATGAAAATGAAATCTGTACACCCGGTTATTATAAAGTACATCTAGACAGGTACGCTGTTGATGCGGAGTTAACTGCTACCGAAAGAGTGGGTTTTCATCAATATCATTTTTCCAAAGCCGATAATGCACATATCGTGCTTGACCTGGAATTTGGTATGGGATGGGATGCAGTGGCCCAATGCGCCATAAACAAAATAAACGACAGTACGTTTACGGGTTACCGTTTTTCAAAAGGCTGGGCGCCTGATCAGCGGTTGTATTTTGCCATACAATTATCCAGGCCGGTAACCGGTTTTACCGTGGCCGACAGTACCACAGGCAAAGAAGGGAATGCCATCACCGGAAAAAGACTAAAGGCAGCTTTTTTATTTGGCAGCCATAATGAAATAGATGTAAAAGTAAAAGTGGGCCTTTCGGCGGTTAGTGAAGAAAATGCCATGGGCAATATTATGGCTGAAATTCCCCACTGGAATTTTACATCAATAAAAACACTGGCACAAAAAAAATGGAATGCGCATTTAGGCACCATACAAATAGATGCCGATGCAGCGGTAAAAGAAAAATTTTACACAGCCCTTTATCACAGCCTGGTGGCTCCGGTGGTTTTTGATGATGTAAACAGGCAATACCGCGGTGCCAATCAAAAAATTTATACGTTACAAAATCAAACCAATAACTACTCCATTTTTTCTCTTTGGGATACCTACCGCGGGGCGCATCCGTTGATGACCATCATACAACCCGGCAGGGTAAATGATTACGTAAACACTTTTTTAAACATTTACAAACAACAGGGCAAATTACCCGTATGGCATCTGCTGGCCAATGAAACAAATTGTATGATCGGCTATCCGGCCGTGCCAATCATTGTTGACGCTTATTTAAAAGGATTTAGAAACTACGATGTGCAACTGGCCTACGAAGCAGTTAAACATTCGGCCATGCAGCAAACGGATGGTCTGCAATGGGTACAGCAGTTACAGTTCATTCCTGCCGATTCGGTGCAGGAATCGGTGGCAAAGGCAATGGAATATGCCATCAGCGACTGGTGCATTGCACAAATGGCCAAAGCGCTGAATAAAAAAGATGATCATGCATATTTCAGCAAAAGAGCAAAACTATATGCCCTTTACTTCGACGCTGCAACAAGGTTTATGAGAGGCAGAGTAAGCCAGGAAAAATGGCGTACTCCTTTTAACCCGGTATTTGCGCCCTACCAGAAAAATGATTATACAGAAGGCAATGCATGGCAATACACCTGGCTGGTTCCGCAGGATGTACATGGCCTTGTTGATTTGTTGGGCGGCGATCTGCCTTTTACACAAAAACTGGATTCCCTGTTCAATGCATCCTCTGCACAGGCAGAAGGAACACCTCCGGATATTACCGGCATGGTGGGCCAGTATGCACACGGCAATGAACCGGATCACCATATTTCCTACCTGTATGCATATGCAGGGCAACCCTGGAAAACAGCAGCGCTGGTACGCAAAATAACCGACACGTTTTACACCACCGCCCCCAATGGCCTCTGCGGTAATGATGATGCCGGAGAAATGAGTGCCTGGTATGTATTTAATGCACTGGGTTTTTACCCGGTAAACCCGGCCGATGGAAAATATGTATTGGGCTCCCCACTGGTGAACAGTGCAGTAATTACCAGCGGTAAAAATGTTTTTGCAATAAAAGTGCTGAACAACAGCGAAAAAAATATGTACATACAGAAAGTAGTATTGAATGGAAAACCACTGGCAAGATCGTACCTGCTGCATAGTGATATCGTTAAAGGTGGTAACCTGGTTATTTATATGGGCAGTAAACCATCGGTAGTATGGGGAGTGGATAAAGCAGCAAGGCCTTAATTGAATATAAGAAAAACCAGACAGAATAAGATGAACGGTCATCTGCGACTAAAAAAAATAAAACCTATGCAATTGTTTAAATATTTAATTCCTGTTTCTTTTTTATTGTTTGCCTTTAACACAGCGCAGGCACAAAACCGCTACGAGTTAAACAGTGGCTGGCAATGTGCCGGTATCAATACTGTAAAAGATAAGGGTGAAATTATTTCTATACCATCCTACAACACCGCCGGCTGGCTGCAGGCCACAGTGCCGGGCACCGTACTCACCACCCTGCTCAATAATAAACTGGTGCCTGATCCTTTTTATGGAATGAACAATAAGAACATTCCGGATGTGTATTATACAGGAAACGACCACTACACTTACTGGTTTGTAAAAAACTTTACAGAAACTGCCAGGGCCGGTGAACAGGTATGGTTGCAGTTAAGAGGTGTAAATTATAAATGCAACGTGTATGTAAACGGTAAAAAATTAAATGCACAAACGCATGAAGGAATGCTGTTGCGTCAGCAATACAATATTACTAAACTGCTTGCTGCAGATGGTAATAACAGGCTGGCCATTATTGTGTACCCGCCCGATGTGCCGGGCAATCCCAATGGCGGGCAGGGCGGCGATGGTACTATTGCAAGAAATGCCACCACGCAATACACAGCAGGCTGGGACTGGATACAACCCATGCGTGACCGCAATACCGGCATTTGGGACAAAGTATACATTGAAAAAACCAAAGCCATCAACATCATCAATCCGCATGTGGTTACGCTGGTGCCGGGCAAACGTTTGCCGGATGCCAAACAACAGCCTGCCATTATTAAGGTGACTGCAGAACTGGAAAATGCTTCTTCAATACCGGTAAGCGGCATACTGCAATTCACCATGGCAGGAACCATTATAAAAAAGAATGTAAATATTGCACCGCAATCAAAGGTAGAAGTGCCATTACCCGACTATGTGCTGCAAAATCCAAAACTATGGTGGCCCAATGGTTATGGTAAGCAGGATATGTATGCAGTGCAGCTGCAGTTTATAAGCAACGGACAAATAGCTGATGAAGAGAAACTGAATGTTGGTATTCGGCAAATAGATAACGTATGGAACAGTCATACCGGCAGTATGCAGGCGCTGGTAAACGGACAAAAGATTTTTATAAAAGGAGGCAACTGGATCATTTCTGATGCCATGCTCCGCTTTAGCCAAGAAAGATATGATGCCGAGATCCGTTTTCACCGCGATATGAATTTAAACCTCATACGCATTTGGGGCGGCGCATTAACCGAACGGCCGGAGTTTTATGATGCCTGTGATAAATACGGGCTGCTGGTTTTCCAGGACTTTTGGTTCAGTGGCGATTGTAACGGAAGATGGCTGGACCCAATGAAAAAAGAAGATCAGTGGACCAGAAGAAAATATCCAAACGATCATGCACTGGCATTAACCATTGCTGCCGACCAGGTAAAGATGATCCGTAATCATGCTTCGCTTGCTTACTGGTGTGGCGGCAACGAAATTACACCGCCCGATGATATTCTGTTGCCTTTAAGAGATTCTCTTTTACCCAAACTGGATGGCACCAGGTATTTCTTTGATTATTCAAACAGTGACAGCATGTCTGCCAATAATATAGGCGGTAATGGCGATGGACCTTACACCATTCAAAATGATAAAACCTTCTGGTTGTATAAAACATTTCCATACAATTCAGAAATAGGATCGGTGGGCGTGGGCGATTATGTATCGCTGCAGCGTTTTATTCCGGTGCAAAATCTTCTGCCGCCGGTGCATCCTTCTTTTGTTGACAGTGTATGGGATTACCATAAATATATTCCTTACGAAAATTATGCAGCCAGCTATGGCGCTGTTAAAGATGCCAAAGATTTTGCCATGAAGGCACAGCTGGTAAATTACAATCAGTACAGGGCATTGATGGAAGGTTTTTCATCGCATATGTGGGATTGGTACACAGGTGCCATCATCTGGAAAACACAAAACCCCTGGACGGCCTTACGCGGACAGATGTACGATTATTATCTGGATGTAAACGCCTGCCTGTATGGTCTGCGGAAAGGCAGTGAACCGCTGCACGTAATGATGAGCCCTGCAGACAGCATGATCTATATGGTAAATAATGGGTTCGAAAGGCAACGCAACCTGATGATTGAAGTGAAAACCTATGATGTGATTACAGGTAAAGACAGTGTGTATTCTTATATGTTCAATGAAATTGCACCCACTTCCTTTAAGAAACTTTTTCCAATGACAGGCTTTTTGAAAGACCTGAAAAAGACTGACGGCGTATTTGTATTGCTAAAGCTTACCAAAGAAGACGGAACACCGGTAAGCGAAAATTTTTACTGGCTGCCGGGTACAGATAATAATTATACTGCATTGAATCAAATGCCGCCTGCGGCAGTAAAAATAAAAATAGAAAAGGCAGGTAATAGTAAACTGAATGTATCCCTGAGCAATGCAGCAAATAATCCTGTTGCATTTTTTAACCGCATCGCATTGATAAATGAAGCAACAGGCGAAAGGATACTGCCTACTTTCTTTTCTGATAATTACATCAGCATTTTGCCCGGAGAAACCAAAACAGTGCAGGTGGAATATCCTGCTGCATACAATACGGTTAATAAATCAATACAGGTGTATGGATGGAATGTGGCAGAACAAAAAATAACAGCCAATTAAAAAATTTATGAAAATTAAACAATACGCTGCCTGTTTATTCACTGCCCTTAGCATGCAGTTGTTAAGTGCTGCCCAGTCGCCGGTTGATTGGGTAAATCCGCTGATGGGGACCGACAGTAAACCTTCTTTTTCTAATGGCAATACTTACCCTGTAATTGGAAGACCCTGGGGCATGCACTACTGGACACCACAAACCGGTAAGAATGGTGATGGCTGGCAGTACAGCTACAGCGCCGATAAAATTGTAGGCTTTAAGCAAACACACCAACCCAGTCCATGGATGAATGACTACGGGCAGTTCAGTATTATGCCGGGCACAGGATCTTTGCATTTTACCGAAGCAAAAAGGGCCAGCTGGTTTTCTCACAAAACAGAAAGGGCCACCCCTTATTTGTATAGTGTGTATTTGGCAGATGCAGGTATTACTGCTGCGTTTACTGCAACAGAAAGAGCGGCTATGTTTTCATTTACATTTCCCCAAAACGATAGTGCTTTTATTGTAATTGATGCATATGATAAAGGGTCGTACATCAAAATAATACCCGCAGAAAATAAAGTAATTGGCTATTCCACCAAAAACAGCGGCAGTGTTGACAGCAGTTTTAAAAATTATTTTGTGCTGTATTTTGATAAATCTTTTTCGCTGGCTAAAACATGGCATAATGAAGTATTTACAGGTGGTGATAGTGTAGAAATTAAATCTGCCCACAGTGGAGCGGTCATAGGTTTTAAAACAAAACAGGGCGAAACAGTACATGTAAAAGCGGCATCCTCATTTATCAGCTTTGCACAGGCCGAGCTCAATCTTGCAACTGAGTTAGGCGATAAATCATTTGAAACCCTTTGTGCAGAAGGTAAAGCGGCATGGAATGAAAAGCTGGGCCGCATAAAGGCTGCAGGCGGAACAGAAGAGCAGCAAAAAACATTTTACAGCTGCCTGTACCGCACACTGCAATTTCCTCAAAAACACTACGAGCTGGATGCACAAAAGAAGATTGTGCATTACAGTCCTTACACCGGCAGGGTAATGCCGGGTTACAAATTTGCGGGTACCGGCTTTTGGGATACATTCAGGGCTTTATATCCTTTCCTTAATTTATTTTATCCTTCCATCAATAAAGAAATGCAGCAGGGGTTGGTAAATGATTATAAAGAAGGAGGCTGGCTGCCTGAATGGAGCAGTCCAGGATACAGGGATGTAATGATTGGCAATAATTCAGCATCAGTTGTTGCTGATGCTTATATTAAAGGTGTTCGCGGGCACGATATTGAAACATTATATACAGCCGTAACGCACGGCGCCAATAATGAAGGCCCTGCAGCCACCGGCAGAAAAGGGATTGAATATTACAATACACTCGGTTATGTGCCATACAATGTTGGCATAAATGAAAATGCTGCCAGAACGCTGGAGTATGCGTATGATGATTTTTGTATTGCTCAACTGGCAAAAAAATTAGGTAAACCTCAAACTGAAATTGATTTTTATTTAAAGCGAAGCCAGTACTTCCGCAATCTGTTTGATAAGCAAAGCAATTTAATGCGGGGGAAAAATAAAGACGGCAGCTTTCAGTCGCCTTTTAATCCGTTTAAATGGGGCGATGCTTTTACAGAAGGCAACAGCTGGCATTACAGCTGGAGCGTTTTTCATGATGTGGAAGCGTTGAAGAATTTAATGGGCGGCAATACAAATTTTATAGCCATGCTGGATTCTGTTTTTACCATGGAACCCGTGTTTGACGAAAGCTATTATGGCTTTGTGATACATGAAATAAGAGAGATGCAGGTAATGAATATGGGCCAGTATGCACATGGCAATCAGCCCATCCAGCACATGATCTATTTATACAATTATGCAAACCAGCCCTGGAAAGCACAGTACTGGATACGCCAGGCCATGAAAAAACTGTATAAGCCAACACCTGATGGTTACTGCGGAGATGAAGACAATGGCCAAACCAGTGCCTGGTATGTTTTTTCGGCACTGGGCTTTTACCCGGTATGTCCGGCTACCGAACAATATGTGCTGGGCACACCGTTATTTAAAAAGATAACCGCCACCTTCGAAAATGGAAAAACACTGGTAATAAATGCACCCAATAACAGCGATACCTCCGTGTATGTGCAATCGCTGAAGTGGAATAATAAAACAGTGCATACAAATTTCATCAACCATTTTGATATTTTAAAAGGCGGCACACTTGATTATTTTATGGGTGCTGCACCCAACACAAAAAGGGGTATTAATGCCGTTGCATTCCCTTACTCTTTTTCAAAATAGATAAAACACTTTATTATGATACAGCGACGCCAGTTTATTAAATCAACTTCAATTTTAGGGGCAGGTTTGCTGCTGCACAAAAGCAATTTGTTTGCTTATGGCAACAATGACTTTGTAAGTAACCGCCCGCCAATGGATAAACGGCATTTTACCAGCCCTGCTATTGAAGCCACTATTGAGCGGATCAAAAAATTACTGCCTGATAAAGAGCTGGCATGGATGTTTGAAAATTGTTTCCCCAATACTTTAGATACCACAGTATATTACAGCGAAGCAAACGGAAAGCCGGATACCTATGTAATTACAGGTGATATTGATGCTATGTGGATGAGAGACAGTACCGCACAGGTGTGGCCCTACCTGCCATTAATGAAAGAAGATAAAAAATTGCAGCAGTTAATTGCCGGTGTCATCAACCGCCAGGCAACATATATTTTGCACGATCCATATGCGAATGCTTTTTACAAAGATGCCACGCATATCAGCGAATGGAAAGATGACTTAACAGAAATGAAACCAGGCGTGCATGAACGCAAATGGGAGATCGATTCCCTGTGTTATCCCATCCGCCTTTCGTATCACTACTGGAAAAAAACAGGCGATGCCACACCGTTTGATGCAACTTGGCGCAGCGCCATTGCGCTGGTGGTAAAAACATTTAAAGAACAGCAACGCAAAACCGGCAAAGGCCCTTATACCTTTCAGCGCAATACACCCAAGGCAACCGACACAGTACCGCTGCAGGGGTATGGCTATCCTGTAAACCCTGTTGGTTTAATTTGCTCTATATTCAGGCCGAGTGACGATGCTACGTTGTTCTCCTTTTTAATTCCGTCGAATATGTTTGCAGTGGTGTCGCTGAAACAGGCAGCAGAAATGCTTACAGCTATTCACAACGATACAACGCTTGCAACTGAATGTACACAACTGGCCGCCGAAGTAGGTGCAGCTTTAAAAATACATGCCACTACCCAGCACCCAAAATTTGGAAAAGTATATGCGTTTGAAGTGGATGGTTTCGGCAATCATTTACTGATGGATGATGCCAATGTGCCCAGCCTGCTGGCACTGCCTTACCTGGGCTGCGTAAGCAAAACGGACCCGGTATATCTGAACACACGCAAGATGGTGCTGAGCGATAGCAATCCCTTCTTTTTTAAAGGGAAAGCAGGAGAGGGCATCGGCGGGCCACATGTGGCGGTGGATATGATTTGGCCGCTGGGAATTATACTGCGGGGTTTAACCAGCAGCAGCGATGCCGAAATTAAAAATTGCATCGCCACTTTAAAACGTACACATGCAGGCACCGGGTTTATGCATGAAGCGTTTCATAAAGATGATGCAGCTAATTTCACCCGCAAATGGTTTGCATGGGCCAATACCATTTTTGGTGAATTTATTTTAGAAGTGGAGAAAAACAGGCAGCATGTATTGATGACTGCCTGACGGAAGAATTGTTATACCATTTTTTAAGCAAAAGATTGTTCTATACATTATTTACCAGCAGTAATTTTTAAACATTATATTATTTTATGCACAAGATCGACCTTACCGATTCGCTCGAAAAAATACCAGTAAAAATATTTCCCAACTCCGTGAAAGGCTCTGCTTTTATTGCACAGCAAATAGCTGACCTGATACGCCAGAAAGAAAAAGAAGGGAAGAAATGTGTGATCGGACTGGCCACCGGTTCCTCGCCCAAAACATTGTATGCACACCTGGTACGCATGCACCAGGAAGAAGGGCTGAGCTTTAAAAATGTGATCACATTTAACCTGGACCAGTATTATCCCATGGATAAAGATGCGCTGCAGAGTTATCATTATTTTATGCGAAAAAATTTATTTGAGCATACGGATATCGATCCCAAAAATTATCACCTGCCCGATGGTATGATACCCAAAGACAAAGTGAAAGAACACTGTGTGGCTTACGAAAAACAGATTGAAGAAGCAGGCGGTTTAGATTTACAGATACTTGGCATTGGTGTAAACGGCCATATTGGTTTTAACGAACCGGGCAGCGGTATTTACAGCAAAACACGTTTGGTAACGCTGGATAACAGCACCCGTATGGCCAATGCCTACGAATTTGGCAATATGAGTGAAGTGCCACGCATGGCCATTACCATGGGCATCAGCACCATTTTAAAAAGTAAGAAAATTATTTTGATGGCCTGGGGACAAACAAAGGCCCCCGTAATACAAAAGGCCAGTGAGCTGGATGATACAGAAGAAATTCCGGCATCGCTTTTACAAAACCACGATGACTGTATGTTTGTGGTGGACGAAATGGCGGCCAGCGAACTTACCCGTTTTAAAAGCCCGTGGCTTACCGGCGAATGCGACTGGACACCCAAAATGGTGCGCCGTGCTGTTACCAACTTAGCATTAAAAGTAAACAAGCCCGTACTCAGTTTAACCAATGAAGATTATAATGAGAATGGATTGAATGATCTGCTGACAGAAAAAGGAAATGCCTACGACATTAACCTGGAAGTGTTTTATATGCTGCGGGATTCTATCACAGGCTGGCCCGGCGGCAAACCCGGCCCCGAAAGTCATAAACATCCCGAACGCAGTGAACCTTTTCCCAAAAAAGCCATCATCTTCTCTCCGCATCCCGATGATGATATCATCAGCATGGGTGGCACCTTCATGCGCCTGCACGATCAGGGACATGAAGTGCATGTGGCCTATCAAACCAGCGGCAATATTGCTGTAACCGATGAATTTGTAACCCGCTTTATAGATTTTGCGGTGGGCTTTGAAAGTATGTTTGATATTGATGAAACCAAGAGCAAAAAAGTACTCGACGATGCCATTGCATTTTTACGAACAAAAAAATCAACAGAAAAAGACACGCCCGAAATACGGGCCATTAAAGGACTGATAAGAAGATGTGAAGCCAAAGCCACCTGTAAATATGTAGGCTTAACAGATGGGCAGATCCATTTTCAGAATTTACCTTTTTATGAAACCGGCACTATTGAAAAAAATCCGATGGATGAAGCCGATGTGCAGTTAACGATAACACTGCTGCAAAAAATTAAACCGCACCAGGTTTTTTGTGCGGGCGATTTTGCCGATCCGCATGGCACTCACAAAGTTTGTTTTGACGTGGTGCTGGAAGCGTTACGCCGTATTAAAGCTGACAGCTCAAACTCCAAAGCTGACAGCTGGATAAACAACTGCTGGCTCTGGCTGTACAAAGGTGCCTGGCAGGAGTGGGATATTACCGAAATAGAAATGGCCATACCCATGAGTCCGGACCAGGTAACAAAAAAACGCCATGGTATTTTTATTCACCAGTCGCAAAAAGACAGTGTACCCTTCCAGGGTAGTGACAGCCGCGAATTTTGGCAGCGGGCAGAGGAACGCAATGCCGGTACCGCCAAACTGTATGCGCAGCTGGGCTTAACACAGTATGCCGCTATGGAAGCGTTTGTAAGGTGGATTTTTTAAACGGAGCAGGTATTAAAAATTTATCTGTTTGGTGATGAAAAAAGCGTAGCGAAAAGATAAAAAAATACTAATGCCATTTTGTATATTGTATTGAAATCTTGCTGATGAAAATAAAAGTAACGATTGCTATTCTGGCTTTTACAGCTGTTGTAGGTTGTTGGGTTTCCTGCTCTGGCAGTAAAGAGCATAAAACCGCAACCGGGGTAAGCTATAATTTCGGTATTCGCCCCTTACTGTCGGATAAGTGTTTTGCCTGTCACGGGCCGGATGCCAACAAACGCAAAGCAGGGCTCCGGTTAGATATACAGGACAGCGCCTATGCACCACTTAAAGAAACTAAGGGGGCGTTTGCCATCATACCGGGCAAGCCGGAATTGTCTGAGTTAGTAAAACGGATATCGTCTGCCGACCCATCATACCAGATGCCCACGCCGGAATCGCATTTAAGTTTATTAAGCAAAGATGAAATCCATTTAATTACACAATGGATAAAAGAAGGCGCAAAGTACGAGCCGCATTGGGCTTTTGTAAAACCTGTTAAAACAACATTGCCTGTTATTCAAAATAAAAAGTGGGCAAAAAATGAAATTGATTATTTTATTGCCGGAAAGCTTGAGGAAAATAATTTATCGCCCAACGAAGAAGCAACCAAAGAAGCACTTATAAAAAGAGTTGCATTGGATATTACAGGAATATTGCCTTCCACTGACATGATAGATCATTTTTTGGCCGATAAGGCTGATAATGCCTACGAAAAATTAATTGATACCTTAATGGCAACACCACAGTACGGCGAAAAAATGGCTGTTCACTGGCTGGATGTTTCGAGGTATTCAGACAGTTATGGTTACCAGGATGATAATATACGCACCCAATGGCCGTACAGGGATTGGGTGATTCATACCTTCAATAAAAACATACCCTACAATCAGTTTCTTACCTGGCAGCTGGCGGGAGATATGCTGCCCGGAGCCGGTAAGGAAAATATTCTGGCAACTTCTTTTCTGCGCAATCATAAATACACCGAAGAAGGGGGCGTAATACCCGAAGAATACCGGGTGGGCTATGTTATTGATAAAGTAAAAACATTTACTAAAGGCATATTGGCATTAACAGCAGAATGTGCCCAGTGCCACGATCATAAATACGATCCCATATCACAAAAAGAGTATTACCAGTTATTTGCTTTTTTTAACACGTCAAAAGAAATCGGTTATGAAGGGGATGTAAGTGTTTCCAAGCCTGCAAAAAATCCGTATTTAGAAATTACCAGTGCAGATATAAACAACATCCTCTCTTTTATCAATAAAAAAGATACTGCTGCAGTAACGGTATCGGTTATGGGAGAACTGGATACGGCACGTAAAACCTACCTGCTTAAACGTGGTGTGTACAACCAGTATGGCGAAACGGTGCAGCCTGCTGCGCTGAAAGCGGTATTGAATTTTGATACTGCCAAATACCGGCCCAACCGCATGGGGTTGGCACAATGGACCGTTAGTAACGACAATCCATTAACGGCAAGGGTTTTTGTAAACCAGCTATGGCAGGAAATATTTGGCAGGGGTATTGTAAAAACAACGGGCGATTTTGGTATGCAGGGCAACCTGCCATCGCATCCGCAGCTGTTAGACTGGCTGGCGGTGGATTTTATGGAACAGGGCTGGGATGTTAAAAAATTGCTGAAGAAAATATTGCTATCGGCCACCTACCGCCAGTCTGCTGTTACCACGGCAGCGCAACTGGCAACCGATCCTGAAAATATTTACCTGGCACGATTTCCACGTAAACGGGTAAACGCAGAATTTGTAAGAGATATCGTATTAAGCAGCAGCGGCCTTTTGAATAAAGAGATTGGCGGCCCCAGTGTAAAACCTTACCAGCCTGATGGCCTGTGGGAAACGGCTACATCCGGCAGGGGCGTACTGGCAAAATACGAACAGGATCATGGCACTGCTTTGTACCGCCGGGGTATGTACACGTTTATAAAATTGACGGTGCCGCCGCCGTCGCTGATCTTATTCGATGGCAGCAACAGGGATCAATGCGAAGTAAAGCGCACCAGCACCAACACACCGCTGCAGGCGCTGGCCATGATGAACGACCCGCTGGTGTCTGAGGCCGCAAGAGTATTGGCACAGCAGCTGGTGCTGCAGAGCAAGGCTGATGATAACAACATAGCGCTGGCTTTTAAAAGGATCATGTGCCGTACCATAAAAACGAAAGAGCAGAACATATTATGGAACTATTACCAGGAGCAGTTAAAACTTTTTAATACCCAAAAACTGGATGCCATAAAAACCACCGCAGCGGGCGAATATAAAAAAGAAGCTGGTGCCGATGTAAACCGTACTGCAGCTTTGATGAAAACAATTATTGTAATATACAATATGGAAGAAGCAATTGTTAAAGTATAAACACATTGTATGGAAAAAGAAGTTTTTGAATACGGACTCAATATGAACCGGAGAAAGTTCCTGGTAACAGCGGGGCTGGGTATTGGAGGTATTGGATTAGGTTCATTGTTAATTCCAGACCTGTTCGGTGGTAAAAGCGAAGCAGAAATGATGATGACGGGGTTGCCGCATTTTGCACCCAAGGCCAAAAGAATTATTTACCTGTTTCAAAACGGCGCCCCTTCGCAGCTGGATTTATTTGATTATAAACCCATGTTGCAAAAAATGCACGGGCAGGATTTGCCCGCATCTGTACGGATGGGCCAGCGTTTAACCGGTATGACTTCAGAGCAGGCAAAATTTCCCCTGGCAGGTTCAATATTTAAATTTAACCAGTATGGCCGGCATGGTATGTGGCTGAGCGACTTATTACCTCATACCGCAAAAGTGGCCGATGACTTATGCTTCATTCGCACCATGCATACCGAAGCAATCAATCACGATCCGGCACTTACTTTTTTTCAAACAGGTGCACAGGTGGGTAACCGGCCAAGTATGGGCAGCTGGCTGAGTTACGGATTGGGCAGCGAAAATAAAAACCTGCCTGCGTTTTGTGTATTGTTGTCAAAAGGAAAAGGGAATGGCCAGGGCGTTTACTCTAAATTATGGACCAATGGCTTTTTAGATTCGGTACACCAGGGCGTGCAGTTCAGCAATGGAGAAAATCCTGTACTGTATTTAAATAATCCGGAGGCTGTTGATAATGCCGACCGCAGAAAGATGCTTGACCAGCTGGCACAACTAAATGAAAACACATTTAATGAATACAACGATCCTGAAATAAAAACAAAAATACAGCAATACGAAATGGCCTACCGCATGCAGACAGCGGTGCCGGAAGTAACCGATTTAAGCAAGGAACCCGAAAGCATTATTAAATTATACGGCGCCGATTGCCTGGTGCCCGGAACCTATGCAGCCAATTGTTTACTGGCACGTAAACTCTCAGAGAACGGGGTGCGCTTTGTACAGCTGTATCACCAGGGCTGGGATGGGCATAATAATTTACCCAACGAACTAAAAGGGCAATGTATGGATACTGACCAGGCATCTGCCGCATTGATAACCGATTTAAAACAACGCGGTTTATTAGATGAAACACTGGTGATCTGGGGTGGAGAATTTGGCCGCACCAACTATTGCCAGGGCACTTTAACCGAAGCCAATTACGGCAGGGATCATCATCCCCGCTGTTTTACCATATGGATGGCAGGCGGTGGAATTAAACCTGGGGTATATGGCGAAACAGATGAGTTTGGTTATAACGTTGCCGCTGATCCCGTACATGTAAACGACTTTCATGCAACGGCTTTACACCTGATGGGATTAGATCATGAAAAATTAGTGTATAAACATCTTGGAAGACGATACCGGCTTACAGATGTGGCGGGTAATGTGGTGAAAGGAATAGTGGCTTAATACTGAAAAAAACAACAATGCACAGAAAAGACTTTATCAAAAACACTTCCCTGGCAGCAGGCGGCTTTTTTATGTTGCCGCATGTATTTGCAAAAAATAATATTGTGCTGGGGCATAACAACAAAAAGTATAAATTAAATACCCGCTGGAGCAAGGCCGATGTAAGCCGCAATCCGGTTAACGACTGCCACGAAATGGTGCAGGACAGTAAAGGCCGGATACTGCTGCTCACCAACGAAACAAAAAACAATATCATCGTGTACGATAAAAACGGGAAACTGCTTACCACTTGGGGAAACGAATACCCGGGTGCACACGGGCTTACTTTGTTTAATGAAAATGGAGCGGATGTATTGTTTATTTGCGATAACAACCGGCACCAGGTAATTAAAACAACCATTGATGGACGCGTACTCTTAACGCTTGATTATCCAAAAGAAACCGGTGTTTATACCAGGGCGGAAGAATATGTACCTACTGAAACGGCTATTGCACCCAACGGCGATATTTATGTAGCCGATGGTTATGGAAAAGACCTGGTAATACAATACAGCAGTACAGGTAAATATATCAGGCATTTTGGCGGCAGGGGCGATGGAGACCGTTTTTTGTTAAATGCACACGGTATTTGTATCGACAGCAGGGATAAAGAACATGTATGCCTGGTGGTTAGTTCACGTCAGCAAAACGCTTTTAAAAAATTCAGTTTAGATGGCAATTATCTAAGTACTGTGCAATTGCCCGGAGCGTGGGTGTGCAGGCCGGTTATTAAAGGAGATTACCTGTATGCTGCAGTTTTGCAAAGCAATAACCGGCAGGGCATGCAAAGCGGTTTTGTAACTATTTTAGATAAAGATAATAAAGTAGTGAGCAACCTTGCCGGCAGCGATCCATTGTACAAGGACGGCTTATTACAGGATATGTATCAAACGGTAAAGGCTTTTCAGTATCCGCATGATGTGTGTATTGATGATGAAGAAAATTTGTATGTGGCGCAATGGAATTCTGGAAAAACCTATCCCTATAAATTAGAACCCACTGATTGATGAACCGATTGTTTTTTATACTCATACTGGCAGCTGCTGTATTGCAGGGGTACGCACAGGATAGTTTTCAACTGGCGCCACCGGTAATGCAGTACAAATCTGTATTTTTTACTGATACGGCAACAGTTGCATTTTCATTTGCCATGCAGGGCACCAGCATACACTACACAGTAAATGGTAACGAACCTGCTGCATCCGGTGCCCGGTATAAAACTCCTGTTATTGTAAAAAAGAATTTTACAACTGTTAAAGCAAAAGTATTTGGCAATGGCTTTCTGCCATCCGAAACCGTAACAGCAGTTTTTATTGCCGGGGGCATTCCGGTAAAGCAGATTCGTTACACAGCGCCTCATCAAAATTATCCGGGTACCGGGCCAGGTACGTTAAATGATAATAAAGGCGGTAATCCTGCTTTCAGCAGTAAAAACTGGCTGGGCTTTAACAGCGATACCGTTAACATTGATATTGAGATGCAAAAAAAAGGCCCGGTAAAAAAAATACTGCTGCACCTGTTGCAGGATCACGGAAGCTGGATTTTTCTTCCTAAACGTATTGAAGTATATGCAACTGATGCAATAACAAAAACAGCTGTATTAATTGCCGAAAAAGAAATACAACCCGGGCAGGATAGAGGAGAAACAGCGTGCATGCCGTTGCTGCTGCGTTTCAATAAAAAAATAAATACCGGTCATTTACAGGTTAAATTATTTACGGTAACCGAACTGCCCGCATGGCATCCGGGCAAGGGACAGAAAGGCTGGATATTTACAGACGAGATAAAAATTTACTGATGCAGGAAAAAATAAAAAGTATCATTTTTAACAGTATCATTTTGCTGGCAGGCATATTGCTTATGCTGCTGCTGTTTACGCCGGATGTACAGTCCAGCCGTTTTTTACAGGTTACAGGCCGCATGCATCCTGTTATATTGCACTTTCCTATTGTGCTGTTGATCGTTTCATTTATTTGGGAGCTGGTAGCCATACCTGCAAAAAATACCCTGATTTATAATGCCGGTGACTGGCTGTTGCTTACAGCAGCATTCAGTGCGGTAGCTGCGGCCTTAATGGGTGCATTACTCATGCAGGAAGAAGGATATGACAAAGCGGCTTTAGCATTGCATAAATGGTCGGGGGCCGGCGTTGCGCTGTGCAGCGTTGTATGGTATGCGGCCAGGAAGGGGGTGCGAAAAAATAAAATGGCGCTGCTAACAACAGGTGTATGCAGCACGGCGGCTGTAATTGTAGCCGGGCATGCGGGCGCCGGCATTACACACGGGGAGGGATTTTTATTCGCCATATCTTCAAATAAAGAAAAAGCTCCTGCTGTTCCATTAGAGAAAGCAGTGGTGTTTACTGATTTGATAAAACCCATACTGCAGGAAAAATGTATCAACTGCCATAATTCAAAAAAAGCCAAAGGCGATTTAATTATGGAAACCGAAGCATTGTTGCTGAAAGGTGGAAAAAATGGTACACTGTGGGACAGTACGGCCGCAGGATTTGGCCTGCTGATGCAGCGTATTCACTTACCCATCCAGGAAGATGAACACATGCCGCCGAAGGGAAAGCCGCAGTTAACCGAGGAGGAAACGGCGCTGATTTACCAATGGATAAAAAGTGGAGCCAGTTTTACAAAAAAACTTACTGCATACCCCGAGGATGACAGCATGCGTTTGCTTGCTGCAGGTTTTCTGCAGCCGGCTGTAACTGATGCTTATTCTTTTGCAGCTGCTGATGAAGCCACCATAAAAAAATTAAATACCGATTACCGCGTTGTTAAACCGGTGGCAACCGGCTCCCCGGCATTGCAGGTGGCTTTTTACGGCGCCGGTTTTTTTAAACCGTCGCTTATTAAAGAGTTGTCGGCTATAAGCAGGCAGGTGGTGTCGCTTCATTTGGCAAATATGCCCGTGCAGGATGAAGATCTTGCCGGTATGCAGCAATTTGAAAACCTGCATACATTGAACCTGTCTTTTACAAAAGTTACAGGCAAAGGCCTTTCGTACTTGAGTAAATTGCCGCATTTAAAACAACTGTCGTTGGCCGGCTTACAAATTACGGCTGCAGATGCGGCGGTATTAAAAAATTACCCGGCCCTAAAAGCAGTTTTTTTATGGAATACATCATTAAGTGAAAACGAAGTTGCAGCACTGCAAAAAAATCTGCCCAATATTACAATAGACCGGGGTTTTAAAAGTGATACCGTTACTGCAGTGTTAAGCAGCCCTGTTATTGAAGGCAAAGAACAGATATTTACCGATTCGCTGCAACTGAAAGTAAAGCACTACATGAAAGGAGTGATGTTGCGTTACACAACCGATGGGTCAGTGCCCGACAGTATCCGTTCGCCGCTTTATACAACTCATGTTACTGTTAAGGAACCGGCCTTGCTGCAGGTAAAGGCTTTTTTACCCGGGTGGAAGAGCAGCGCTGTTGCAACGAAACAATTTTATAAAGCCGGTTTTATTGCTGATTCAGTTCAGTTGCTAACGCAGCCGGCCCCGCAGTATAAAGCCAGTGGGGGTAAAACAATTATTGACCGGCAAACCGGCGAATCAGAATTCAGAAATGGCAAATGGCTGGGATATAATAAAAGCGACCTGCAGGCGCTGCTGTTTTTCAATCAGTCTACACAACTTTCCGAGGTATCCTTCAGCACGTTTATCGACATCGGCAGTTATATCATGCCTGCATACCAATTGGAAGTATGGGGCGGGCAAACAGAGGCCGGTCTTAAATTACTTAAAAAAATTAATCCGGCACAACCCACTGTATCAGACCAGGTTCCTCCATACCGCGCTGGCTTTGTGTGTAAGTTTAACCCGGTGCCGGTTAAAGTGGTAAAGATCATTGCCAAACCGGTTGCGGTGTTACCTGCATGGCATCCGGGTAAGGGCACACCGGGCTGGGTATTTATTGATGAGATTTTTATGAACTAGTTTTCTTGCTGGTGTGCGGAGTATTTACTTTCGCCATTAATCTTATATATAGGAAATGCTGTACATGCGGAATGAAAAACAGCGTAATCGAATTCAACCAAATGGCAATACAAAACGGATATTAGTTCCCTGAAAAATATCGAATTGTAAAATGTATCTATGCATTTCAAAGGGAGTTTCAAAAGCTGTTCGCTTTTTCTTTTATTTTCTTGCTTTGAGCAAATACGGAAAAACTATATAAAGAAGGAAAAATAAGAACCATCGGGGTAAGTAATTTTCACCCCGACAGATTGATGGACCAGATAGTGCATAACAAAATTGTTCCGGCCATCAACCAGATAAAAACGCATCCATTTAACCAGCAAAGTATATAATCTGATTTTGAACACACCGCTTGTTGATCTTAAAAACCAGGATCATGAAAGAGCCTGGCATTTAGCTTTACCAACTGTATCAGTATACCGGGCAGGCAACTTTTGCATACCAATGCCGGAGACAAAAAATGATATCTGTCATCTGCCTGTTTTCAACTGATTTGAGAAAATTATTAAAAATATCCTTATTTTTATATTGATTGCTTTATGAACGGGTACTTGTTATATGACACTAAGCTGCTTTTAGAATTATTGTCTAAGGGCGATGAACCTGCCTTTGCAGAGTTGTACCGACGTTACTGGAAAAAACTATTTACCATTGCCTATAACAGGATAAAAGAAGTGGAGTCTGCAGAGGATATTGTGCATGATGTATTTGCAGGCTTGTGGGCTAACCGCGAAAAATTACACATCGATCTTTTAGAGAATTACCTGGCTACTGCCACCAAATACGCGGTACTGGGCAAAATAAAAAAGAAAGTGCTGGAAAGAAATTACCTGGCAGGTACTTCCTCTTCCCCTATATTTGAGTTGCCGGTTGAAGCGGCCTTACAGTACAGGCAAATACTGGACACTATTAAAAAAGAAGTGGAAAAACTGCCTGAAAAATGCAGGCTTATATTTAAGTACAGCCGCAATGAGGGCATGCCGGTAAAGCAAATTGCAAAAGAGCTTCAGCTGTCGCCCAAAACAGTAGAAAACCAGCTGCACAAAGCAGTAAAACAGTTAAAACTGGCCACCAAAACTTTTCTGCATACCCTTCTATTGGTTTCCTTCTCTTTTCTTTAATTCCAAAAAATATTTTCTTTTTGAATAGGTGATACCCCTGTTTCAACATACCTGTATATATTATTATGCAAATTCCAGAAAACATACTGGTACTTATTAAAAAGTACGAAACCGGAACCGCTACCCCGGATGAACTGCAGGAGTTGAATGAATGGTACCATTCATTTAATGACAGCATTGCAGCCATTCCGGCGGCAGAACAAGATTCGGAAGCAGCATTGGCTGAAAAAATTAAACTGCGTTTACTGCAAACCATTCGGGAAACGGATACTGTAAACAAAAAGCCCCTCCAGCGCAGGTGGAAATGGGCGGCGGCTGCAGCTATCCTGATCCTTATTGCTGCAGGAACTTACTGGCGGTTTTCTGCAACACCTGTTCCGCACGAAATTGCAGTGGCCCAACCTGTTACTCCACCACTTAAAAACGATATTGCCCCGGGCGGCAATAAAGCCATACTCACATTGGTGGATGGATCTACGGTGGTATTAGACAGTGCAACTAACGGAACCATCTCACAGCAGGGGAATGTGGCAGTCAAAAAACTGGATAATGGCTTGCTGGCATATACCATCAATGGCAAACAACTTACCGAAAATGACGAAGCCTTTTATAATACTATTACCACCCCACGTGGAGGGCAATACCAGGTTACTTTATCGGATGGCACAAAAGTATGGTTGAATGCAGCTTCTTCCATCCGCTTTCCTGTTGTTTTTGGCGGTGCCGAACGTACAGTAACCATCACCGGCGAAGCCTATTTTGAAGTAACAAAAAATGCAGCCATGCCATTTAAAGTTAAAACCAATACATCTGAAGTGGAAGTACTGGGCACACACTTTAATGTAAATGCCTATGATGATGAAACGGCTGTAAAAACTACTTTACTGGAAGGGGCTGTTAAAATTGCAGCCACGGGAAATGCAACTGTAAAATACCTGCAGCCGGGGCAGCAATCTGTAATTAACAAAGAAGGAAGGATCAATATAGTGGATCATGCAGATACAGAAGAAGCGATGGCATGGCTGAACGGACATTTTCAATTTAAAAGTTCAGATCTGAGATCAATACTCAGGCAAATTTCAAGATGGTATGATGTGGACATTGTGTACAGTGGAAATGTGAACCTGCACTTTACCGGCCAGCTTACCAGAAATGAAAATGCCTCAAAAGTATTTGAAGCACTGGCTTTAACCAATGAAGTACATTTTAAAATTGATGGCAAAAAAATAATTGTTTCACCATAAACCAACTACCATGAGCTTGCTGTTTCATGCCGGCAGTGATGGATAAAACAAGGTGCTGTTCAAATAAAAACCGGATTCCGTTTGCGGCGAAACCCGGCTACAATTTGAGTAGTATAATAAACGATATCTGTCTAAGACTGCTTATTATTTAACCCAATTAATACAAATCTATGTATTTAACTGCTCTTTTTAAATCCAGCTCCAAAAAAAGCGGATTTTTAACCAAAACGATCAGGATTATGAAACTTATTACAGTTTTATTAATCGCCACCTGCCTGCAGGTTAGTGCAAAAGGTTACGCCCAACGGGTAACTTTAAAAGAAACCAATATTCCACTGGTAAAAGTGTTTGAAGAGATCAGGAAACAAACCGGCTACCAGTTTTTTTATGCAGACGAAGTATTATTACCTGCAAAAAATGTGACTGTCAATATTAAAAAAGCCAGCGTTGAAGAAGCGCTGGATATTTGCTTTCGCAACCAGGCACTTTCTTACACACTTTCAGGAAATACATTTATCATCAAAAGAAAAATCACTGTTCCGGAACTGACTACTACCCCTGCTGCACCATTGCAGGTGGAAGTGAAAGGCCGGATCACTAACGAAAAAGGACAGCCGCTGGAAGGCGCCACCATTTTAATAAAGGGTTCTAAAACAGGAGTGCGGTCGGATGCCAATGGAAACTTTTCCATCAACGCCGACCCCAATGCGGTTTTAGTGATCAGCTATGTAGGGTACGATAGCAGGGAAGTAGTGGTTGCCGCCGGTAAAGCAGTAAATGTAGTGCTGTCAGTAACCGATGCGGAATTAAAAACCATTGTGGTTACCGCCCTTGGTATTAAAAGAGAAGAAAAAGCATTGGGCTATGCTGTTCAAAAAATATCAGGCGAAAGTTTACAAAAAGTTTCTGGTTTGGATGTAGCCACATCACTTACAGGTAAAGTGGCCGGCGTACTGGTAAAAAATTCACCTGACTTTGCAGCTGTTCCCGTTGTTACTGTTCGCGGAGAAAATGCTTTACTGGTAATTGACGGAGTAGCGTATGCGAATAAAACGCTCAGCGATATCTCTTCAGAAGACATTGAATCTATCAGTGTGTTGAAAGGTGCAACTGCATCTGCTTTGTATGGTTTCCGTGGACGAAACGGTGCTATTATGGTTACCACCAAAAACGGAAGTGCAGGTAAAGCAGGAGTAAGTGTAGACTTTACTACTAATACCATGCTTACAGCCGGTTTCCTGGCCATTCCCGAAAAACAAGCTGTATATGGCCGCGGTGGCAGCGGATTTTATGCCCTTAATTCCGATAATTCCTGGGGTGGAAAAATGGATGGCTCAATGCAAAGTCAATGGGATCCCATTACCAAAACCTTTACAGTAAGGCCCTACCTGCCTGTTGGGAAAGACAATTTTAAAAACTTTTTAGAACAGGGTTATGTAACCAATAATAATTTAAATATCGGGTATCATAAGGATAATATTTCGCTCAGGAATTCTTTTAACTGGGCAGAAAATAAAGGCCGTTATCCTAATGCCAAGGTGCAAAAATATACTTACTCTTTTGGTGCCGATCTTAACCTGGATAAATTTAAAATAAATACTAATTTATCTTATGCTAAAAAAGCCTCTAAGAATATTGGCTCCAACGGGTATACTTCCTATGATCCGATGTACAGCATATTGATCTGGTCACCTTCAGACTGGGACCTTAGTTTGTACAAAGACAATTACTGGATCAAAAGAGGTGAAATTCAAAACAACCATTTTGGATTAGTTGCCGGAGGAACCATTGATAATTATGCCGGTAGTTCTGAAAACAATCCTTACTTCGACCGTTACGAAAAAACAAATGAAATTTCCCGTGATATCTTTAATGCTGATATTACTATGAGCTACCAGGTGAAGAACTGGTTAAAAGCTACCGTTCGTTCAGGTGTTGATTTTTATAAGGAATCAGGCCAGTTAAGGTCTTCATGGGGTTCTTATCTTTCTTCCGGTAATACAGGTGTTCCCGGTGCCGATTACAGCGGCTGGAATGGCGGAAGAAAAGGCCAGTATAATATAGGCGTAAGTAATGGCTTTAGCAGTAACTCCGATCTGTTACTTACAGGCGACAGGAAATTCAACAAATTTGCTGTAGAATACCTGGCCGGGGGATCTATCTTTTACAAACGTGATGACAACATGAATGCCAGCACACAGGGTGGTATTTCTGTTCCTGGGTTTTTCTCTATCAAGGCATCTGTCAATCCTGCCCAGATATCGCAAAGTACATATGCGCAGCAGATAAATTCTGTTTTTGGCCGTGTAGGTATTTCCTGGAACAGAATGGCATATGTAGAAGCCACAGCCCGTAACGACTGGAGTTCTACATTAGCAAAATCCCAACGTTCTTATTTTTATCCATCTGTATCAGCAAGTTTTATCGCTTCAGAATTGTTGCCGCAAACAAAAAACTGGTTGGATCTGCTGAAACTGAGAGGCTCCTGGAACATATCTAAAAAGGCAGCTAATATTTATGAAATCAACAGCAGTTATACAATTACTGCTGCACAATGGGGTACATTGAATATTGCAGGAGTGCCCAGCAGTTTATATTCTCCGGCCATTTTTCCAGAGAGTTATGAAACCTACGAGCAGGGTTTGCAGGCTATGTTCCTGAAAAATAGATTAATGTTTGATGTTTCTCATTATACAAGAAGATATTTTGATCGTATAACAACAGTAGGTTTAACACCGGCTTCAGGATACAGTGGTCTTCTTACTAACTGGGGCGAAGAAATAACAAGGCGCGGATGGGAAGTTATACTTAATGGCACTGCAGTTAAAAATAAAGACTGGCAGTTGGATTTGGGTATTAACTGGAGCACTTTTGCCAGTTATTATACTAAGTTAGATCCTGTATATTCTGCAAAAAAACCATGGGTACAGGTAGGAAATCGTGCTGATCATTTTATCAGCAGAGATTTTCAGCGTGACCCTTCAGGTAATATCATACATAATTCCAGTGGTGTTCCCATTACCTATGGATATGATCAATTATTTGGCTATTCTGATCCTAAATTCATCTGGGGTACCAATGCCAACCTGCGCTATAAGAACTTCAGTCTTTTTGTATCACTGGATGGCGTAAGTGGTGGTATTACCAATACCAGAACAGAAAGCTATATGTGGCAGAGTGGTGTACACCCTGACGGGCTTACTGCGGAAAGAGAAATGGATGTGATGGCCGCCGGTATTTATAATGCAGCAGGTGGTGGAACAGCGGGTAATGCAGCATTAGCCGCCGCCGGTAAATCATTGACCAATTATATTGGCCAGGGTGTGGTGGTGGTATCAGGTGCCGCTACTTATGATGCAGTGGGGAATATTTTAACAGACACCCGTGTGTACGCAAAAAATACCACAGCCACCACCTATAAACAATACATGATTGCATTGCACAACAGCAGTGCATGGGGGGGTAACGGAAGCATTGCAGATACGTATTCCAAAACTTTTTTCAAACTACGTGAGATTTCTATAACATACAATGTGCCGGCTAAACTGTTGCATAAAGTTGCCAAAAATGCATCGGTAAGTTTGATCGGGCAGAATGTACTGCTGAAAGCAAAACAGTTTAAATATTCTGATCCCGATGGTGGTAATGAAGATTTTGCCGATCCATCAACAAGGTACCTTGGATTTAAAATTAATTTCACTTTCTAAAATTGCAGCAATGAAAAAGATACATTATATATTACTTGCAGCAATAGTTTTTACTGTTGCAGGTTCATGCAAAAAGTTTGATGCACTAAATACCAACCCGGATGTACCCACATCAGTTTCACCCGATCTGCTTACCACAGCGGTATTGAAAAGTACCTACCGGTTCTGGAATCCAAATCCAACCGACTGGGGTACGGCACAGCTTTGGGGCAAGCATTGTACAAACCTTCAAAACAATCCAAATCCTTATCAATACTATTCTTCTTATTCTCCTTACGGGGGATTTGGCGGGGCACAAAACATCACCATACTTAACAGGATAGTTGATTTTGCCGCCGGCAACCCGATGAAACCATCTTATGAAGGATTAAGGTTATTCCTGAAGGCGTCATATGGTTTTTCTGCAACGCTTGATATGGGCGATATCCCTTATTCAGAAGCAGGACGGGCAGAAGAAGGCATCACACAACCTAAGTACGATAAACAGGCAGATGTGTTTGTGAGCGTATTGGCTGATCTTAAAGCTGCCGAAGAAAAATTTGCCATGGGCATTAATTTTTCCGGTGATATCATGCTGGGTGGAAATGCAGCAAAATGGCGCAGGCTCTGCAATGCGATGCAGTTAAGAGTACTGAATACCATTAGTAAAAAAATCACTCCTGCGCAAAAAGCACGATTTGCAGAAATAGTGGCGGCAGGTAATTTGATGACGGGCAATGCCGATAACTATCAGCTGGCATACCTGGACAACACCAATGCCACTTATCCTTTTTACAATGGAGAAGGGATGAGGGTAAATTTAGCGATGTCGAAACTGATGGTGGACTCTTTAAAAAAGTATAACGACCGCAGGTTGTTTTATTTTGGCGAACCTGCAGCATATAAGATCACCGGAGGTTTGCTGGAAAATGATTTTGCTGCTTATGAAGGTGCACCATCAGAATTGTCTCCCAACCTGCTTGATTTGAACAGGGCAGCCGGAAAATATTCTTTATTGAATAAACGGTATGCATCATCCGCCTCCAGGATAGGAGATCCGTATATTTTCTTCACTTATGCCGAACAATGTTTCATTATTGCAGAAGCCATTGAAGAGGGCTGGGTGGCAGGTACCGCACAAACCTATTACGAAAATGGAGTAAAGGCGATGCTGGATTACTATAGAACATTATCTACGGTAATACAGACCAACCTGCACGGAATGGCCATCGACCAAACTTATATCAATAACTACTTTACAGGCGAAGCAGCCTACAAAACAGGCGGAGCAAAATTGCAGCGTGAGCAGCAGATATGGATGCAGCGGTATTTTATAGATTTCTTCCAGGGAGGAGGGATGTCGTTCAGAACTTTTCAACGTACTGGCTTTCCTGTGTTCCCGATAGATCCGGCTACTTCCTTAAATTCTGCGGCGCCTGCACAAGTGCCTAAACGAAATATGTATCCAACTGATGAAATCACAAAAAATCCGGTGAACTATAAAAAAGCAGTGGACGAACAGTTTAGTGGATCAGATGACGTTAATAAAACCCCCTGGTGGTTACAATAATTGCATAATAAAATAACCGAATCAGTTTTTGGGTAAATAACAGGTTGAAAAAAAGAAAATGGAGGAGTAATTACTTCTCCATTTTTCATCCATTTTAATCCTTAATTATATAGCTATGCGTTTTGTATATGGTGTTCTGATGGCAGTAAGCATTGTTTCATGCGTTATCAATAAGCGTACACCCGGTAATCAATCTCCGGTTTCAGGTACAGGTAAGCTTAAGTGGAGTGATGAATTCAATTACACCGGGTTGCCCGACAGCAGTAAATGGCACTATGATGTTGGCGGACACGGATGGGGTAATAATGAATTACAATATTATACCGCAAAAGATACCGCAACTGCAAAAGTAGAAAATGGTGTTTTAAAGATCATTGCTCAAAAACAAAACAAGGAAAACAGGGAGTATATTTCAGCAAAATTACTCACCCGGGGCAAGGCTGAATTTCAATATGGCCGTATTGAGGTAAGGGCAAAACTCCCTTCGGGCAGGGGTACCTGGCCGGCCATATGGATGCTGGGAAAAAATATTAAAGAAGCAGGTTGGCCTGCCTGCGGCGAAATTGATATCATGGAACATGTGGGGTATAACAAAGACAGTATTTTTGGTACAATTCATACCGGGAGCTATAACCATGTAAAAGGAACTCAAAAGGGTAAAGGCGTTTTTATTAGCGATCCCTATACCCAATTTCATGTGTATGCCATTGACTGGACCGCTGAAAAAATTGATTTTTTACTGGATGGTGTTTTGTATTATCGTATTGTAAACGAACATTTAACTGTTAAAGAATGGCCGTTAGACCAACCTTTTTACCTAATATTGAACCTTGCCATTGGTGGTAACTGGGGTGGTAAATTTGGCGTTGATGATGCCAGATTTCCTGCGGTTATGGAGGTAGACTGGGTAAGGATCTTCGAAAATTAAAGCATATGAAAGTACAATACCTATTCCTGTACGCCATCATAATTTGTTTACTGGAGCCGGTAAACATGATTGCACAGCCATTAAATATGATGACCTATAATATCCGTCTCGACCTGGAGTCGGATGGGATCAATAAGTGGAGTAACAGAAAAGAAATTTTTGCAGCCCAGGTAAAATTTTATGAACCTGATGTGCTGGGCATGCAGGAAACGGTTCCGGGCCAGGTAAATTATCTTGACAGCTCACTTACCAATTATAAACACGTTGGTATTGGCAGGGAAGGGATCGGTAAAGGAGAATCTGCTCCCATCTTTTATAATACTAACCGGTTAAAATTACTGCAGCAAAATACCTTCTGGCTTTCTGAAACTCCGGAGCAAATATCCAAAGGCTGGGATGCTTCTTATTTGCGGGTTTGCACCTACGCTTTGTTTGCCGATAAAAAAACGAAGCAACAGTTTTGGGTGTTCAATACTCATTTAGATAATAATGGAAAAGTAGCCAGGGAAAAATCGGCAGCACTCATCTTAAAAACGATCGACTCACTGAACATAAAAAAATTGCCCGTTTTTTTTACAGGCGATTTTAACGCCACGCCGGAAACGGATGTTATAGGCAATATAAAAAAAAAAATGAACGATGCCAGAGACCTGTCTGTAGCCAAACCGTTTGGACCTTCCGGCACTTTCAATAATTTTGAATTTAATAAACCCGTTACCCTGCTGATAGACTATATTTTTATTTCAAGCGCTGCGAATGTAACAGTGAACAAATACGCAGTGCTTTCTGATTCTTACGATCTTAAATATCCATCCGATCATTTACCTGTTTTTGTACAGCTGCGTTTTAATACCAAACGGGCCAGGTAAAAGGAAATTGAAATAATGAATTAAAAAAATGCGTATGCAAAAGATTCTTTCAAAAAAAAATACATCTTTTTATGCCTGCCTGTTTTTATTAATGCTGATTCCTGTAATCATACAGGCACAGTTCATTAACCTGCCACGGGAAAATAAATTTAAGTTTGGCGATGACCTTCAATGGGCAAAGCCCGGTTTTAATGATACAGCCTGGGATATCCAGCCGCTGGGAAAAAGTTTTAAAAAAGATTCCTCTTACGGCTGGTACAGAATAAGGGTCGTGATTCCTTCCTCTTTAAGAACGGCGTCTGGTAAAGGGATAAAATTGTACCTGGGCAAAATTGATGATGCGGATCAAACCTATTTTAATGGCGGGCTGATTGGCGAAACAGGAGCTTTTCCGCCTGGTTATATTACACAGTGGGAAAAGCCGCGGTTGTACATTATTCCGGAAACTGCAGTGCAATGGGATAAAGAAAATCTGATTGCGGTCAGAATCTATAATTTAATTGGAGGTATGGGTATGTGGGAAGGCCCGTACCGTATTGAACCGCTGGGCTGGGCCGATGCAGTAACCCTTAAGCAGGAGTTCATTGCTTCATCCGGTAATGGGTTTGCATCAAAAATTATTTTTACCAATACGGTTAACCAGGCATTCAGCGGAAAAGTAAAATACTGGATCACCAATAAAGACGGCAGTAAGTTGTTATTTTCCGAAACCAAAACGGTTCAGTTGCCCGGGGTAAAAGGAGCTGAGACAGTAATAGAATCTTCAGGTTTTCGTTCGGCAAATGAAAATGTATTTCATACTGGCTACCAAATTAACGATGACAGCAGTACGTTGTTTGTAAAAAAAGAACAGTTATACATTGATACCAGTGATCTTGTTATTCCTTTTACAGGCGAAGTACAACCATTGGTGAACAATAAAGTACCCGATCATTTTAGCACTCTTCCATTTGGCAATCAGCAATTCAAGGGCTATTTAAACACAAGGTTTACACAAAATCTTGAACAACGGTTGCTGAAAGTGGATGAATTTGGTTTGATGGGTTCGTATATGAACCGGCCCGGCATTCACCCCTGGGCAGGTGAGCATGTGGGCAAATATTTAGAAACGGCCTGCAATGTGTGGAAGTTAACGCAACATGCTGCATTGAAAAAACAAATGGACCGTATGATGTATGAACTCATCAATACACAAATGGATGATGGTTATTTAGGTACATATACACCCGATCAATACTGGACCAGCTGGGATGTGTGGAGCCATAAATACAATTTACACGGTTTGCTGGCCTATTATGCTACTACCGGGTATACACCTGCTTTAACAGCCTGCAAAAAAATGGGCGACCTGCTGTGCCGTACTTTTGGAAAAAGTGCAGGCCAGGTAGATATTATCAAGGCCGGCGAGCATATGGGCATGGCTGCCACAAGTGTACTGGATGCCATGGTGGAATTGTACAAATTCACAGCAGAAAAAAAATACCTGGATTTCTGTTATTATATTTTAGATGCCTGGGAACAAAACAATGGGCCCCATGTAATGAATGCTGTTTTGGCTACAGGAAAAGTTACCAAAGTGGGCAATGGGAAAGCGTATGAAATGTTATCCAATTATGTTGGGCTAATAAAATTATACCAAGTTACCGGGAATGAAAAGTTTTTACAGGCCGTTACCACGGCATGGCAGGATGTGGTGGCACATCGTTTATACATTACTGGTACAGCCAGTTCGCACGAATATTTTCAGGAGGATGCTGTGCTGCCTGCAGGCAGTACCGATAATATGGGCGAAGGCTGTGTAACCACCACCTGGATACAATTGAATCAAAATTTATTTTCTATTACCGGCGATGTGAAATATTTAAACCAGCTGGAAAAAACAGTATACAATCATTTACTGGCCGCCGAAAATCCGGAAACAGGTTGTGTCAGTTACTATACGCCGCTGATGGATAAGAAGCCTTACACCTGTTTTATTACCTGTTGCCAGTCGAGCGTGCCAAGAGGTATTGCACTGGTGCCCAATTTTACCTTCGGTAATATTGATAATGTTCCTGCGGTGTTATTGTATGAACCGGCGCAGTATAAAGAAAAGATCACTACCACATCAAATAAAACCATGGAAGTAATTTTTACTTTATCGGGTGATTTTCCTGCAACGGGTAATATGGTATTGTCAGTTACGGGTACATCGGCTGCCAGTTTTCCCATTGCATTAAGAGTGCCCGAATGGTGTGTAAATTATACAGCCAAAGCAGGAGCAGTGGTATACAAAGGAATCCCGGGAGGCTTCATCAGGATAAACAAAAACTGGAAGCCCGGCGAAAAAATAATGATCCATTTTGATATGCCGGTTAAATACATGGCAGGCGGACAATCATATCCCGGTCAGTTTGCATTTCAACGCGGACCGCAAATTTTAGCTTTGGATAAAAGTTTAAATTCTACTGTTGTAAATGAACAGCTTTCAAACACAAAAAATAGTATAACAGTTGCCAATGCAACACTCAGGAGTGCAACAAAAGTGTTACCTGCGCAATGGATCGGCACACAGGCTTATTCAGTTGACCTGCCGGGAAAGAATGAAAAAATGATTTTAGTACCATTTGCAGAGGCCAGTCAAACCGAAGGAGACATGCGTGTTTGGTTACCACTGAACATAAAAAGATAAGATGATGAAAAAGATATATGCTGTGCTTGCTGCCATCGCTTGCATTTGCTTATCGTATGCGCAACAAAAAAAACACCACATGAGTTTTTTGCATACAGCCGGCCAGGATATAGTGAATGAGGCCGGAAAAAAAATATATTTAAAAGGCGTGGGGTTGGGTAACTGGTTACTGCCGGAAGGATATATGTGGAAATTTGGAGCCGCGGGAGACCGGCCACGTAAAATTGAAAAAGTAGTGACCGACCTCATTGGTAATGAAAAAGCTGCCGCTTTCTGGAAAGCATTTCGTAAAAATTATATTACCGAAGCGGATATTAAAAAGATTGCTGACCTGGGATTTAATTCGGTAAGGCCTGCATTAAATTCCAGGTTGTTTTTAACAGAAGGAGACCATCCTGTTTATGTGGAAGAAGGTTTTCAATTGATAGATTCCCTGGTATCCTGGTGCAAAAAGTATCACCTGTATGTGATCATTGATATGCATGGTGCACCAGGCGGACAAACAGGTGCCAATATAGATGACAGTCCAAATGACATCCCCGAACTTTTTACAGAAAAAAAATACCAGGATCAACTGGTTGATCTGTGGGTGAAGCTGGCAGAAAAATATAAAAATGAATCCACCGTTGCAGCCTACGACCTGCTGAATGAACCTTTACCCATTGGTACGGGTGCTGCGGATAAATACAAACACCTGCTGGAACCCTTGTACAAACGTATTACTGCTGCAATACGAAATGTTGATCAGCAACACATGATCACCCTGGAGGGTTTTAACTGGGCCAATGACTGGTCGCTTTTTGAAAAGCCAATTGATAATAATGTGTTTTACCAGTTTCATTATTACTGCTGGAGCCGGCCCGATAATTTAAATGGCATCGAGCAGTATTTAAAAAAACGCAATGAACTGAACACGCCTGTATGGGTGGGCGAAACAGGTGAAAAGAACAACGCTCTTTACTGGGCTACTTCTCAATATTTTGCTGCAAACAATATTGGTTTCTCATTTTGGCCATGGAAAAAAATGGATACAAAGAATACCCCTTATTCAATTAAGAAACCTGACCATTGGGAGCTGATCTCGGCATATACCGAAGCTGGACCAAAGCCCGGTGCAGACACTGCTGAAAAAATATTCAACGAATTGATTGAGCATATTAAAATAGCCAACTGCGTTTATTTTGAAGACGTTTGCAATGCCATACTTACCAGGATCCCTGCAAAGATAGAAGCGGAGAATTACGGCTTTGACGGATTTAACCAATCGTATTTTGTTGCAGACACAGTGCGCAGGTCAGAATTTTACAGGAAAAATGAACCTGTACAAATATTATTAGACAGCAAGAACGAAAAGCAGCTTTGGTCAGAGCAGTCTGTAGCCCTCCGATCTGCGGAATGGGTAAAGTATGGATTTGAAAATCTGGATAATAAAAAACATGGGCTTGTTATCAGGGCATCTGCTGCACAGCCGGCGCAATTGCAATTGATGATAAATAATAAAAAAATTAAAGTAAGCATCCGCAATGCCGAATTTACTGAACAGGTACTGGGTACCTATAAACTGAAGAAAGGATATAATACCGTAAAAGTAATGGTATTGTCGGGTATTGTTAAACTGGATTGGATGCAGTGGGAGTAAGCTGCTAAATGCAAAAAATAGCAACACATGAAAACAAATAAAATAATTGTGGTCGGTAGTGCCAATACCGACATGGTGGTGAAGTCAAAATCATTGCCATTGCCCGGCGAAACCATTTTGGGCGGCAGCTTTTTTATGAATGCCGGGGGTAAGGGAGCTAACCAGGCCGTAGCGGCTGCAAGGCTGGGCGGCAATGTAACACTGGTGGCTAAACTGGGCAACGATATTTTTGGCACACAAACCATTGCGGGCCTGCAAAAAGAAAATATAAATACCCGCTATGTTTTTGTGGATGCAACGGCGCCTTCCGGTACTGCTTTAATTATGGTGAATGAAGATGGAGAGAATTGTATTGTTGTGGCTCCGGGTGCCAATGCCAGATTATTTCCAGCAGATATTGAACTGGTAAATGAACTTCCGGCAGCAGAAATCATTTTAATGCAACTGGAAATACCACTGGCAACAATTGAAGCCGTGGCAGCCTGTGTAAAAGGCAATCATCAAAAGCTGATCATTAATCCTGCACCTGCACAGCCCTTGCCTGATAACTTGCTCGATGGACTATTCCTCATCACCCCCAATGAAACAGAAGCGGCATTGCTAACAGGCATCAATGTAACAGATGAAGCTTCGGCATCTCAGGCGGCGGAGATTTTTTTAAATAAAGGGGTGCAGCAAGTGATCATCACAATGGGTAAGCAGGGTGCTTATTTTCAAAACCGGGATGAAAGATTTTTAACAGCGGCTCCAATGGTAAAGGCAATGGATACCACTGCAGCCGGGGATACATTCAGTGGCGCCATTGCGGTAGCCCTTACCGAAAAAATGAACTGGAAAAATGCTGTGCAATTTGCTGTGCAGGCTGCCTCCATTGCTGTAACAAGAATGGGAGCCCAGGCATCAGTGCCTTACAGGAATGAAATTTTAATCAATAGCTGATGAAAATGATATGAATAATTTAACTGCGTTAAAAGGATGTACGATGAAGCAGGGATTGTTTTCATTATTTGTGGGCATGTTTTTTTGTTTGCCGGTTGTTGCACAGGTAAAAGCAGTTGCCTGGGATGATGTTACCAAATCGGCCTGGGGAAGCGAGTTTCATATAGTGCAAATCAAATCATCTGCCGACAGCACGGTACAAAATGCCTGGTTGTACAAAACTAAAAAAAATACGCCGCAGCCATTGATCATTTCCCTGCATACCTGGAGCGGTAATTACATGCAGGAAGATCCTTTGGCAAAAGAAACCGCATTGCGTGACTGGAATTATATTCATCCCGATTTCAGGGGAGCGAATAATCATCCTGACGCCTGTGGCAGTGCATTAGTAATGGCAGATATTGAAGACGCAATACAGTTCGCCATAAAAAATGCAGCTGTTGATACCGGCAATGTGCACATCATTGGCGTGTCGGGTGGTGGTTATGCTGCCATGCTTGCATATATGAAAATAAATTACCCGGTTAAAAGTTTTAGTTCATGGGCAGGCATCAGTAATCTTGCCGACTGGTATTGGGAATCAAAAGGACGCCATGCAAAATATGCAACAGATATTGAGCAGGTGGCAATGAATAACGGAAAAATGAACTGGCAATCATTAAGTGACCGGTCGCCTATCAAACTTACTTTTCCTTCTGCAAAAAGAAAAAATGCCAGGCTGTATATTTATACGGGTGTGCATGACGGGTATACGGGATCTGTACCCATCAGTCAATCGATATTCTTCTATAATAAAATAGCTGCAGACATCAATCCTGTCCGGCAGCAAGAATTGGTTGCAGAAAGCACCGTAACCGCACTGCTTGCACAACAGCTCAATCCCGGTGCAGATACAACAAATAAAATTGGCGGAAGAATCATCCAGTTGCATAAAGAATTACCCGGTGTATACCTAACTGTTTTTGAAGGCGGACATGAAATGCTTGTTCCGCAGGCGCTGGCCTTATTGCCCGCAGATGAAAATAAAAATATAGGGGCATTGAATATCCTTACCATCGGAGATTCAAATGGTGCTTTTGATTTTGGATGGCCACAACAAATGTTGAAATTATTACCCTATGCCAATATCGTTAATAAATCCATACCAGGTAATACCATTGGCTTCGATAATCTTGATCAATCCAAACTGAATACGCTTACCAATATCAACCAATACCTTGATGATGGATATGCCAGGATGGGCGAAAACGGACAACTTGATTTTATTTTTATTAATCTTGGTACAAATGATACAAAGAATATCTTCAAAGACCGGCAAAAAGAAGTTGCCGTAAACATGTTGGCGCTGCTGCAAAAAATTAAAGACTACTTAAAAGCGCATAATAAAAAAGTTCCTCACATCTGCATCATCACTCCTTCGCCAATGGACGAACAAAAAATTGACCAGCTGAAATATGGTGGCGGCGATGGAAGGATCAAAAAAAACAATGCACATTTTATAAAACTGGCCGCCGCACAGCATGTTGACCTGTTAAATACATACGAATTATTGAAGCCAAATTTTGCTAATAAAACAACTGATGGTATCCATCTAAATGAACAAACACAGTTTCAGCTGGCATCGATCATTATTTCTTACATCAATTCAAAAAATAAGTGATGAAGAATTACAGGTACTTTTTTATGTGTATTATTTCATTTGCTTTAAGTACAGCTGCTCATTCACAGGCTGTATTAAATGAATTACATAAACGGGCTGTGGCAGATACCGATGTTATATTGCCTCCGGCCTGGGCTTTTGGGGTACTGTATGGGGGCTATACCAACCAGCAGCAAACCATCATCCGGATCGATGATATAAAAAAACACCAGTACCCGGTTGATGCGTACTGGATCGACTCCTGGTTTTGGAGTTATGCAGACAAGGGCATTGGTCCGCACAAGTATATTGATTTTATTGCGGATACAGTGAGCTATCCAAACAGGGCAGGCATGTGGAACTACCTGCAGCGTAATGGTATCAAAGGTGGTTTCTGGATATGGGATTGCATTTTGCAAAACGGCAACGAAAAAGCGTTCAATGACTTTAAGGAGAAAGGCTTCTTTTCTTCTGTGTATAACAATAAAAACTCATGGCATAATAACGGTACCAGTACCGCCATGTTGCAGGAAAAGAAAGAGCATCCCGGTACAGCATGTGGTAATATTGATTTTGATAATGCACACGCAGTGGCTTACTTTAAACAAAAGATGAAACCCTTTTTTGATGAAGGCGCCGATTTTATTAAGCTGGATCGTACTTCGGCCATTAACACCTGCAAAGCCATGTTTGAAATGAGCCAGGAATTTGGCAAAGAAACAAGGGGCAGGGGATTTGTTTTGTCACATACAGGCGGGCAGGAAACAGCAGCGTATAAACGCTATCCCACCAAATGGACAGATGATACCCGCAGCGACTGGACAATTGAAAAGCCCACGGTAGATTTTAATAGCTGGGTGCCCTATATTGCTTTTAAAGAAAATATCGCCCTGTATACGGATCCGCAAAAAGCAACCAGTAATATTCCTTTTTTAACCAACGATCTGGGTGGATTTGATATGGGTAAAACTGCAAAGCCAGATGAGGAACTGTATATCCGCTGGTTGCAGTTCTCTATGTTCAATCCCATTACCGAAGTTTTTTCGCAGCCCGAAAATCCGACGGCCAATCTTGCCTGGTTATATTCAAAAAGAGCCGACAGCATTTTTAAAAATTTTGCACATTGGCGTATGCAGCTGTTTCCCTATATCTACAGTTACGCTCACCGCAGCCGGATGGAAGCAAAACCCATGATAGGGAAAATTCCGGGGCACCTGTACCAGTTCATGTTTGGCGATGCAATGCTGGTTGCGCCTGTATATGAAAAGGGCGCCATTACGCACACAGTATTTTTGCCGGAAGGGAAATGGATCAACTACTGGACGGGTGAAGCCTTAAAAGGTAATGCTGAATATGTGGTGGCAGCACCGCTTCATCAGCTGCCGCTTTTTGTTAAGCAGGGATCAATTATTCCTGAACGGCAATATGCATCATCAATTGAAAAAGGAAACAATGATGTAGTGACGTTACATATTTATCCCGGTACCGATGGATATTTTAATTTGATTGAAGATGATGGAACCAGCAATGATTATCTAAAAGGAATATATGCTGCTACCGCAATTGAAATGAAAAAGGGCATCAACAAATGTATACTGAAGATAAAACCGGTGGAGGGCAGTTATAAAGGAATGAACAAGTACAGGAAGTGGATTTTGAATATACATTCGGGAGAAATGCCCAAACGGGTAGTGTGTAATAAAAAAAGCCTGCAGGTAAAATATAACCTTGCTAAAAAACAGACAATAGTGGAATTGCCGCAGCAGTTAAAACCCAAAATGCTGGAATTTGAAATACTATTTTAAACCAGCATGTATAATAAATTTTACAGCATCTAAAACTAAAGTCATGTTTATTGTAGAAAATTACAGCGTAGCTATTTTGCTTTGTGTAATCACCATGCTCTGCTGGGGCTCCTGGGCCAATACTACCAAGCTTACCACTAAAAGCTGGCGGTTTGAATTGTTGTACTGGGATTATGGGTTTGGAATTTTACTCACCACTTTAATACTGGCATTTACATTGGGTAGTTATGGAGCCGGAGGCAGGGCTTTTATGGATGATATACGGCAGGCAGATAACGGCAGTATGCTATCGGCTTTTATTGGCGGGGTGGTTTTTAATTTGGCCAATATTTTACTGGTGGCGGCCATTGGTATTGCCGGCATGTCGGTTGCTTTTCCGGTGGGTATTGGTATTGCACTGGTACTGGGGGTAATTGTAAATTATATATCCAACCCGCAGGGAAATCCGGTGCTGATATTTGGTGGTGTGGCATTGGTGGCAATAGCCATTCTGCTTAATGCAAGGGCTTATCAAAAACTACAGACTAATGCAGCGGGAGCTGTTTCAAAAAAGGGTTTAATACTGGCTGTAGTAAGCGGTTGTTTAATGGGCTTGTTTTATAAATATGTAGCTGCCTCTATGGCGGGTAATTTTAATATGCCCGAAGCGGGAAAACTTACGCCTTATGCAGCCCTGGTGTTTTTTGCCATTGGTATTGTTATCAGCAGTATTGTTTTTAATACCATTCAAATGAAACGCCCTTTTGCGGGCAGCCCCGTTTCTTTTGCTGATTATTTCAATGGTACAGTAAAGGATCATCTTGTGGGGGTATTAGGTGGTGTAATTTGGTGTGTGGGAATGTCGTTAAGCATTATTGCATCGGGGAAAGCCGGACCCGCAGTATCGTATGGCTTGGGGCAGGGGGCAACAGTGGTTGCTGCACTTTGGGGCATTTATGTATGGAAAGAATTTGATAAAGCGCCTCAGGGCACCAGGCCATTACTTAATTTAATGCTGGTTCTGTATGTACTGGGGTTGGTAATGATCATTCTTTCTAAGTGAGTACGGGTGAAGTTGAACAATACGTACGAATAGATCGCGTTGTTTTGTTAGATTGAATTATGCAGTTATAAAATCAGGTACAAAATCAACCGGAGTCAAGATTACTTGATCCGGCACCTGCTAAAAATCTGGTTCTGCTATATAGCTGGTTGGCAGTGTTTCCCTGTCAAAAAAATATTGACCGGTAGCGCAACATCTTTCAGGTGACGGAAAAGAAATATTAAAAAGACATTTTTACCGTAACATCAAAATAACCTTCCGTAATGATCTTTTTTTCTGACGCTATACAGGTGGGGTCGTACCAGGGATAAATATCTGCAGCCATGCGGCGGTCGGTTTCATGATCGCAACGTTCTGATGCAGTGGCTCCCAGCAGTTCGGCTCCTTTAAAATCAAAAGTGCCCATCACCCTGTAGGTGCCTATTTTACTGCCATTCATCAGTTTATCCTCGTGCAGCAGTGTGAACTCTTTCACAAATATAGAACCTAGTTTTGTGTCAGCACTTTGGGCATATGCACCAAAATACACCAGTGGCGTATATCTTTTTTTGCAGGAATAGGTACATCCGTTTAACCCATAACTGTTTGCCATGGTGGCATAATAAACGGGTGCAGGAAAAGCATAGGGAATAATTGCGGCTAAGCCTAGTGTATCCTCATTATCAACAGACAGGTGCTTGCCATGGCATGTAAACCCAAATACGAACTGATTGTCTACTATAAATGCCTGTGCCGGGCCCATCAATACTGCATTTACCGGAGTGCCGTCAACCACATAAGTTATTTTATCTGTGTGAGCTGTTGCTTTTTCAACCAACAGCTGCTGATCGGTAACAGGAGGCATTTTTGGTACAGGTTGTCTATTCCAAAAAAAACTTGTACAAAAGAGTAATAAAAAATAAGGTTGAACAAACGTACTCATACTAAATAATTTTTGCTTTTACTGCGCATTTTACAATCACCTTCCAAATCCCGGGTATGACCATGCCTGAAACCGGAAGTTTAGTGACCGCAAATATATAGATCATTGTGTAATGTAGGCAAGCAGGTAAATGCAGCAGTTGTATGTTGTTACAAATACCCGGGCCGCGGCAAAATAAAACGCTCATGATGCTGCCCTTTCTGGGCGGAAGATCTGCAGTGCCCGCTCTTACAGCTTTTTAGTATGCTGAACAATACCAGGGATAAAGCTGTGTTACAACGCTCAAAATATCAGTATGCCTGTTGCCCGGCTATAAGAAAATGATTAAAAAAAACTCTTTAAAGAAGGATTTTGACAATATTTTGATAAAATAACACCATTCATCCCTATATTTTTCCAAAAAAAGCCTTTAACAAAACATTATTCAAACCCCGGCGTTTACATTAATTAAAACCCAGCGTTTTTACGTTATTTTTACAACATGCAAAAAATTGCAAATTTTATTATGAGTAAAAAATTCATACCGGTTATCCTGGTGCTTACCGTAGCAAGCCTTTTTGTAGCTTTTCAATCACAGGGGCGAAATGAAAATGCGGACAACCCAAAATCTAAATACGCCAAGGTATTAAGAAATGTAGGCATATTACTGGAAGATGGTCATTACAGTCCTAAAAAAATAGATGATAATTTTTCCAAACAGGTATTGAAGAAGTTTACCGATGAACTGGATGACGACAAAAATGTATTCCTGCAAAGTGATATTGATGGGTTTACAAAAAAATACGACGACAAAATTGACGATGAGATACACGGCAACGAATTACAGTCTTTTTTTACCATTAATGAAACCTACATTAAAAGAAGAGACGAAAGTTTTGCAATTGTAAAAGACCTGCTGTCGAAACCTTTTGATTTTACAAAAGACGAAACCGTGCAACTGGACAGGGAAAAGACAAGTTACCCTAAAAATGAGGAAGAGCGAAGGGATATCTGGAGAAAGTTTATCAAATTTTCTGTACTGGGTAAATATGTGGAACTGCAGGAAGACAGGGAAAAAAATAAAGACAAGAAAGACTTTGTGTATAAGGCAGACAGTACTCTGGAAAGAGAAGCCCGCGACCAGATCAGAAAGCGGATGGACAGAACGATCTCTAACAAAAAAGTGCATGAAAGCAATGATGAAAATTTCAGCACTTTCGTAAATGCCATAACATTAAGTATGGACCCTCATAGTGATTACTTTCCGCCAATCGACAAGCGTTCCTTTGATGAAAGCATGAGTGGCAGCTTTTTCGGCATTGGTGCGGTATTGAAAGAAGATGATGGTAAAATTAAGATCGGCAGCCTGGTTACCGGTATGCCTGCTAAAATAAGTGGCGAAATTGATGTAGATGACGAGATCATTAAGATTGGTGAGGGCAAGGCCGAGCCGGTGGATGTTACCGGTTACAGTACCACTGATGCTGTAAAACTGATAAGGGGAGCACAAAAAGGATCTGAAGTGAGACTGACCCTTAAGAAAGTGGATGGCACTATTAAAGTGGTATCCTTATTAAGAGATAAGATCAACCTGGAAGAAACCTTTGCCAAAAGTGCCGTAATTAACGGCGAACATAAGATCGGATACATTTATTTACCTGAGTTTTACCAGGATTTTCAAAACCCCAACGGCCCCAGGTGTTCTAATGATGTGGCCAAAGAAGTAGAAAAATTAAAAGCCGAGAATGTAGAAGGTATCATCATCGACCTGAGGGGTAATGGTGGCGGTTCCTTATCAGAAGTAGTGAAAATGGCAGGCCTTTTTATTGAAGAGGGGCCGGTATGCCAGGTAAAATCCAGGGGAGAAGATAAACCATATGTATTGAAAGATAAGGACAGGAACATCCTGTATACCGGACCGCTGACAGTAATGGTGGATGAGATGAGTGCTTCTGCCTCCGAGATTTTTGCAGCAGCCATACAGGATTACAAACGCGGCATCATCATTGGCAGTACCTCTACCTACGGAAAAGGAACGGTTCAACGCAATATCCCGTTATCACCAGAAAGTGAGAATCCATTATTTGCCAGCAAGCAGGTAGAGGACCTGGGGGCATTAAAGCTTACCCTGCAAAAATTTTACCGCATCAATGGAGGTGCTACCCAACTAAAGGGTGTTACTCCGGATATTGTACTACCCGACAGGCTGGAATATTTAAAATTCAGGGAAAAAGACAACAGTGCAGCCTTACCATGGGATGAAATTGAAAAAGCAGATTATAAGCCCTGGAACAGCAGTGTAAACGAAGGCACAGTGGTGAGTACAGTAAACGACGAGGTAGCTAAGGCATCTGTATTCAGTAAAATTAAGGCGAATGTACAATGGCTGGAAGCAAACAATGATAAAGCCTATTCTTTAAATATTGCAAGGTATAAAGAAGAACAGCAGGAGCTGAAGAAAGTATACAAACAAATGGAAGAATTGTATAAACTGGCAAAAGAAATGAACGTTAAAAGTACGGTGGTGGATGCGGATGCCGCAGCTGCTGATAAAGACAAACTGGAAAAAAATAAGCAATGGCTTAAAAGGCTGAGTGGTGATATTTATGTGGATGAAACCGTAAAAGCCATGAATAATATGATACTGCAGATCGCTACAGCAAAAAATAATTAATTACAGCAACAGGTATTAAAAAGGCCGTTACAAATTGTAACGGCCTTTTTAATTTACAGGTACCGTTCTTTCAATATGATTGTATGATGATATACATGGCCAATGGCTGTAAAACCCATACTGAGTGCAGTAGCAGGATTGTTGTTGGCTGTGCCGATGTTATTCAGCGCTTCCTCGGTGAAAGTACTGAACAGCATTTCAGTGTTTTTTCTTACCTGCAAAAATTCTTCCACCAGGCTTTGCCAACTGCGGTTATTAGCATGGCTGTTTGCGGCATACGCATCTTCGTCAAAACCCGGTAAAGAAGCCTGTTCTTTACGTGCAAAAGCCAGCGAACGGTAGTTGAAAATTCTTTCTGTATCTGTCATATGCAGCAACAATTCCTTAATGGTCCATTTGCCGGGGGCATAGGCGGTTAAAGATTTTTCTTCTGTAATGCCCGTTAACAGGCTTGTAATTACGGGCAGCTGGTTGTTAAACGCTGTTTGCAGGTCATCTTCGGTAACAAGGCCGATATAACGGTCAAAATAAGAAGGGTGTGTACCCGGTGATGGTTTTGGCATAATGTGATAAATTAAAGTAAGGTGAACAGTAAAATGAATGATGAAGGTACTACATAAATTAATTTTGACGGGGCTGTGCTGCTATTGGCATCATTCAGGATTTGGGGTGGGGGGCAACCGGGGTGCGGTGTATATCAGCAGCAGGCGTAACAAAATTAAAACAGCCGCTGTAGCAGCGGCTGTTTAGTATATATTATACAACAAGAAAGTAATTGGAATAACTCAAAACCATAAGCTATTACAGGATAAGAATGCCCTGTGTGATTGTTTTTACAACAACATTGTTGTCTACTAAAACCACTTTGTACTGGATATTTCCGGTAGCATCTTTCACGTTATCACGAAAAGTATAAGAATCGTTGCTTTCGCCCATTAAGATAGCGATGGTTTTAAACTGACCACCATTTACGCTTTTTAAAATCTGGTAAGAAGTGGTGGTAGATTCAACTGCTGCATTCCAGGTTAAATTTACTTTACCGGCAGATTTTAAGTTAACAGATAAAGTGTTTGCTTTTTTAATAGCGTTGATCACTTCGGCCTTAATGATGTGGTTGGCAGGTTTAACAGTTGCAAAAGAAGTTAAGGTAACTGCAGTGGCGATTAAAAGAGTAATAACTTGTTTCATTTTCGTATGGTTTTGAGATGAATCAATCGTTGCGATCAGAGGTAGTAATCATCAGCGATTGTTACACAAATATAGACACCGTATTTTTACTGCACAAGTCCATTCGTCGATTTGTCGGTAATTTTACGGTATTCATCGAGGGTTTTTGACCGTCCGGCGGATTGATTTTAGTAAGAATACCTGTTTGAAACAAAAAAATATGCTTGTAATTAGATGAATTTCAATTTGTTATAACTTTTTTAACGAGCACCTCATTTTTGAAGGATTTCAGCAAGTATTAACCCCTGAAATTGAAAAAAATCGACGAATGGAAGAAAAAAAAACTGCTCATCGGGCAAAAAAGCCCGTTTAACGGGTAAAAACGCAGTCTCAGGGGGCATAAAAAACCTGGTTTTATCCATTTTTTCATCCAAAATGCACCAGTTGTTGTGCTTTTAACCTGGTGCTTTGGGTATTTTACTAGTCAGCTGTCGGAAAATACGGCTTCTGATTACTGCGGTAATCACGTAGATCCACACCTATATATAAACAAACAGCCTTCCAGTTTGGCTGAAAGGCTGTATATATATATAAGAAGCGCTTATCCTTTTTTAGTACGTATCAATTTAGGCTTGGGTAAAACTTCCCGGGTAATTTTGCGCTCGCCTTTTAGCGTAGCTGCTAATTTCAGGGTTTCGTAGGCATTTACAATACCGCCCGTTTTACTGATATCACTGAGGTTTACCATTTCATCCGAACCGGGTTTGGTTACTTTATATGCAGGAAGCTGAGCCGCTTTTTCAATTACATACTTTAATTGTTTGGCCGACAGGTTGGGGAAATACTCCAGTGTTAATGCTGCAATACCTGCCACCAGCGGGCAGGCCATGCTGGTACCATTCAGGTTACCATAATTATTGCCACCCGGTAAGGTGGAGTAAATTTTTACGCCCGGTGCAAAAACATCCACTTCCTTTTTGCCATAATTGCTGAAGTAGGCGGTTAACCCGCCTGTTTTTGGATCGCCGCTGGCACCTACTGTAATTACATTGGCAGCCCTTCCTTTTCCGTTAAGATAATTTACACTGGGGTAGCTGTCTTCCGTATCTACATTCTTATTATCATTACCTGCTGCCTTTACCAGCAATACATTTTTGCTTTCGGCATAGCGCATGGCATCATCCACCCATTGTTTTTGAGGCGAAAAGTCTTTTCCAAAACTCATACTGATGATCTGTGCACCATTATCCACTGCATAGCGGATGGCGTTGGCTATGTCCTTATCATGTTCATCTCCGTCCGGCACGGCTCTAACCATCATGATCCTTACATTATCGGCAATGCCATCCACACCTTTGCTGTTGTTGCGCACTGCAGCAATAATACCTGCACAGTGTGTACCATGCATGGGCGTGGCCGTCATAATATCATTATTGCCATAAAAACGGTCATTGATATTTGTTTCATCATCCTTAACAATATCGGCCCTGTTATTTTTTAAAGGCATGTTTTTGGTGGCATCCTTCTTTTCTTCGCTTTCAACAAATTCAGTAAAGCCTTCCATAAATTCTTTATTGGTGGCCTCTCCCTGGTTGTTCAGTTTCATTAATCCTAAAAAATTGTTCTTTGCCCTCCTGGTATTGGCATCCTTTGGAATCAGCGATTCCAGTTCGGTACCGGTAAATACGGGCTTGCCCATGGCAGCTTTTAAAGTACTGTCGTTATATTTTAGCTCTATAAAAGATTTTCTCAATATTTCTATGTCAACCGCATTCGCATCATCTTCGCCAAATACTTTTGCTTTGGCTTTTTCCCAGGTCTTAAACTCAGGAGCATCTTTTGGATCTACATCCTCAGTGCTTTTTCCTTCGAATTTGGATTTAAAGCCATAGTATATTCTTGCGGCTTCCAGGCTTTCGTCATTTACATTGCGGCCATCTTTGCCCCCTAAAAAATTCCAGCCATGTACATCGTCAATATACCCGTTCTTATCATCGTCTTTACCATTGCCGGGTATTTCCCTGGGGTTGGTCCATAAAATGGGGGTAAGGTCTTCATGCAGTGTATCCACACCACTGTCAATCACAGCTACAATAACTGTTTTACTTTTTAGATTTTTACTTTTGATAAAAGAATACGCTTTGTCGGCGCTGATGCCATAATAGCCGTTGGTTTCTTTATCCATCATGTGCCAGCCATTGGGTGCCACTTCTTTTTGTGCGGAGGCATAACTACTGATAGAAAGGGCACAAACTAATGCGAACGAAAATTTACTCATGCTTATTATAGATATTGTTGATTACGAAATTAAGCCTGGTACGCTGTATGGCAATACCAACAGTGCGTATTTTTATAAGTTTAGCTGTATTTTAAGTTAATCAATTGTTTACAGGTCAAATTTAATGCCCTGGGCCAATGGTAACTGGTGGGTATAATTGATGGTATTGGTTTGCCGGCGCATATATACCTTCCATGCATCACTGCCGCTTTCTCTTCCGCCCCCGGTTTCTTTTTCGCCCCCAAAGGCTCCGCCAATTTCGGCCCCGCTGGTACCTATATTCACATTGGCAATGCCGCAATCGCTGCCGGTTTGAGACAAAAATTGTTCCGCTTCTCTTAAATTGGTGGTCATAATGGCGCTCGACAGGCCCTGTGGTACACCGTTTTGCATGGCAATGGCTTCGTCCAGGGTTTTGTATGGCATCAAATATAAAATAGGGGCAAATGTTTCATGCTGTACAATGGCATAATGATTCTTTGCTTCTGCAATACAGGGTTTTACGTAACAGCCACTTTCAAAACCTTTGCCTTTTACCACGCCGCCTTCAACAATAAATTTACCACCTTCGGCCCTGCATTTTTCAATGGCGTCCAGGTAATGCTTCACTGCATCGGTATCTATCAGTGGCCCAACATGATTTTTTTCATTCAGCGGATTGCCGATCCTGATCTGCTTATAGGCATTTACTAATTTTTCTTTAAACTTATTGTATACGGATTGATGAATGATGAGCCTCCTGGTAGAGGTACAACGTTGCCCGGCTGTACCCACGGCACCAAATACGGCACCAATAAGCGACATGTCCAGGTCAGCATCTTTGGTAATGATGATGGCATTGTTGCCGCCCAGTTCCAGTAAGCTTCTGCCCAGTCTTTCTCCCACAGCTTTACCCACGGCCTTGCCCATCCGGGTACTGCCCGTTGCAGATATCAAAGGTATCCTGATATCCTGGCTCATCCATTCGCCCACTTCCCTTGCACCCACAATAATATTGCTTACGCCTTCGGGCACCTTGTTTTTTTTGAAAACAGATTGAATGATATTTTGACAGGCTATTGCGCAAAGCGGCGTTTTTTCGCTGGGCTTCCATACGCAAACATCCCCGCAAATCCATGCCAGTGCAGCATTCCAGCTCCATACGGCAACCGGGAAATTAAAAGCGGATATTACCCCCACCACTCCCAGCGGATGATATTGCTCGTACATCCTGTGGCCGGGTCGTTCGCTGTGCATGGTTAAGCCATGCAACTGACGGCTAAGGCCAACCGCAAAATCGCAGATGTCGATCATCTCCTGCACTTCGCCCAGGCCTTCCTGCAGGCTTTTGCCCATCTCGTAACTTACCAGTTTGCCCAGCGCTTCTTTATTATTGCGCAATGCTTCGCTTACCTGCCGTACTACTTCACCACGTTTGGGCGCAGGCCACAGGCGCCATTCGGCAAATGCCTGTTGCGCCTTTTCTATAACCGCATTGTAATTGTCTTTGCCGGCACTGGTAACCGCAGCTATTATTTTTCCGTCAACAGGTGAATAAGAGATTATTTTTTCTCCTTTGGCCTTGGGCCAAAGCAATCCTGTAGAAACACCATTATTTATTTTCTGAATTTTTAACTGGGCAAGAAATTTCATGTGGCAATAATTGAAATGCAAATTTACAAAGGCCGGGCCACAAACTAAAGTTTAATACTGCTCCTGCTCGTTTGGAAAATCTTTAGATTTTACATCCTTGATGTACTGCTCCACGGCCCCTGTGATTTGCTCGCTCATATTCAGGTACTGCCGTAAAAAACGGGGTTTAAATTCTGTATTGATACCCAGCATATCGTGCATTACCAGTACCTGTCCGTCGCAATCGCCGCCAGCCCCAATACCAATGGTGGGGATATGCAAACTTTCAGATACTTCTTTGGCCAATGACGCAGGAATTTTTTCCAGCACAATGGCAAAGCAGCCTGCCTCCTGTAATAGTAAAGCGTCTTTTCTTAATTTATTGGCTTCCTGTTCTTCGGTGGCCCTTACCACATAAGTGCCAAATTTATTGATAGATTGCGGGGTTAAGCCTAAATGCCCCATAACGGGAATACCTGCACTCACTATTTTTTTTACGGAGTCCAGCACTTCTTCACCACCTTCCAGTTTTACGGTGTTGCCACCGCTTTCTTTCATAATGCGTATGGCAGAGGCCAGGGCAATTTCTGAATTGGATTGATAATAACCAAAGGGAATGTCTACCACTATCAAACTTCTTTCCCTGGCCCTTACCACGCTTTGTGCATGGTAGATCATCTGGTCCAGCGTAATCGGCAGGGTGGTGGTGTGGCCGGCCATTACATTGCTGGCACTATCACCTACTAAAATGATATCGATACCTGCCGCATCAAATATTTTTGCAAAAGAAAAATCATACGCCGTGATCATCGATATCTTTTCGCCGGCGGCCTTCATTTTTTGAAGGGTATTGGTGGTTACTTTTTTTACTTCTTTAATTGCTGCAGACATGGCTGAATTTTTAATTTAAAAAATCATGGTGGAATTGCCTCTGCATTAGAATAAAACAAGTCCGGTAATATTGAGGCTGTAAAAGTAGAAAGAAATGTTTAATGGAAAACTATTTTTAAAATGGGCGGACCCTGATATGGCATAGATATCTGCAAACCAAAGCATGCTTTTTAGCAATCAATTGTTTGCAAAGTTCAGGGCATTGGCTCATTTTACTTCTTCCCACAAGTGCCTGATCAATCCATCGGCCAGGCCTATCTTGGGTACATATATTTCTTCGGCATTGGTCCAGCGCATGGCATTAACATAAATCTGAAGGGCGGGCACAATAACATCGGCACGGTCTTCCCTTAAACCATATTTAGTAATGCGTTCTTCCAAACTTACATTACTGAGTTCTTTATAATAATCTTTTAATAATTCCAGCTGCAATGGTTTGCCGTCTTTTCGCTTGCTCATGCTGAACACTTTATTGATGTTTCCACCACTGCCAATGGCCACCACCTGCTTATGCCCTTTGGTTACTGCTTTCAATACATCCTTCATTTCGTTCCAGTTACTTTCCGTAACCATGTTTTTAAGTAAACGGATGGTGCCGATATTGAAAGATTTTTTATAAATAAGAATGCCATTGCTGAAAAAAGACAATTCGGTACTGCCACCGCCCACATCTATGTACAAATAACTGTGGTCTTTATCCATGTTCTCTGCCACATGGTTTTCGTATACCAGGTTGGCTTCGGTATCACCACTGATCACCTCAATAGAAATATCGGTTTCCAGCTTTATCTTCCTGATCAGGTCACCGGCATTTTTAGCGTCCCGCATGGCACTGGTGGCACAGGCTTTTAAGTGCTGTACCCCATAGGCATTCATCAAATGCTTATAGGCTTTCATGGTTTGTATCACCATCCCGATCCTGGGTTTAGAAATTTCGCCGGTATCAAATACATCAAAGCCCAGTCTCAGGGGCACCCTTACCAGGTTCAGTTTGCTGAAACTGGCTGTTCCTTTATCTGTTGCCACCACTTCTGAAATTAAAAGTCTGGCTGCATTACTTCCGATATCAATTGCTGCAAGTTTCAATATTGTTGATCCGTTGATTGGTGATGTAGTTAATCTGTACGAATTTACGGATTACCATTTAAACAGATCCACATTATATTGATTTACGGTATAGATAATTGTAAGTCTCCAGCTGGCTGCGCACTTTTTTGGTGTTACGCGGATTTACGTACTGGTTGCCGAGTTCATTATCCAGTATGCGTGCTTTGATATTGTCGTTCAGCTGTATCTGCAGGATGTCTTTCAATTCCTGCTGGATGTTCCTGTCAAATATAGGGCAGGCAGCTTCTATACGGTGGTCTATATTCCGTACCATCCAGTCGGCACTGGAAATAAATACTTTTTCTTTTCCACCGTTATGAAATATCATTACCCTGGCATGCTCCAGGTATTCATCTACAATACTGATGGCATACACATCTTTAAATTTTGCATTTTGGGTCAGCATGCAAAAGATACCTCTTACCACCATTTCTATTTTTACGCCTGCTTTGGCAGCCTCGTATAGTTTACTGATCAGTAATTCATCGCTCAGCGAATTTACTTTAAGCGTGATAGCGGCTGGTTTCTTTGCTTTGGCATTGCTGATCTCTTTTGCAATCAGCTGCATTAGTTGCCTGCGCATACCAAATGGCGTTACCACCAGCGTGGTGCAGGCTTTTAAAAAATGCGGCCGCATTTTTGGCAATTCCAGGTAATGAAAAATGCGGTTTACGTCGGCCATGATATTCTTATTGGCGGTGAGTAAACAATGATCGCCATAGATCATGGCCGTTCTTTCATTCATATTACCGGTACTAACAAAACCATAGTGAACCGTTTTGTTTTGCACCAGTTTTTTTACCAGGCAAAGTTTGGCGTGCACTTTCATATTGGGTACACCCAGTAATACTTTTACACCTGCTTCTTCCAGTTCTTTTTTCCATTCCAGGTTGGCTTCTTCATCAAACCTGGCCCTTAGCTCCAGTACGGCAGTTACCTGCTTGCCGTTTCTTACGGCATTGGTAAGGGCATTAATTATTTTTGACCTGGGTGCCAGCCGGTAGCAGGTAATTTTAATGCTGACCACTTCAGGGTCTATTGCTGCTTCTCTTAACAGATCTATTACACTGTTAAAGCTGTGATAGGGGAAATTGAGCAGGATATCTTTTTGCAGTACCACATCGGTAATGCGGTTGGCTTTTTTTAAATCGGGGTGAAGAAAAGGTTTTTTACGGGGATTCTTCTTTGCAAACACCGATTCAGGGAAATCGATAAAATCTTTAAAATTATGGATCCTGCCCCCGGGAATTAAATTGTCTTTATGCGTAAGTCCCAAACGTTTTACCAGGTATGCCAGTAAGGCAGCATCAATATCTTTATCATATACAAAGCGAACTGTTTTACCTTTTTTGCGGTTCTTTAATCCCTTTTCAATTTTTTGTATCAGCGAAGTAGACACATCGTTGTCGATATCGATCTCTGCATCGCGGGTGAGCTTAATGATGGCTGCAGAAAAGCTGTCGTAGCCAAAAAAAGAAAAAATATTGGGCAGGCAGTAGCGGATCACATCTTCCAGCAAAATGAGGTGTTTTTCATTTTGTTTTGAAGGAAGAATAATGAAACGGGGCAGCCGCCTGGCCGGAACCGATACCAGCGCAAATTTTTTAGGGATGCTTTTATCAGATTTAGATAATGTGCAGGCTAGATAAATGGATTTGTCGCTGAGGGTGGGGAAGCTGCTGATACTTTCCATCATCAACGGCACAATATTGCTGCGGATCTCTTCATTAAAATAATCCAGTACAAAGCGTTGCTGTACGCGGTTCAGTTTTTTTTCTGTTACCAGGAATATCTTTTCTTTTTTCAGCTCCCGCAATATTTCGTTCCAGATACGGTCAAACTCTTTTTGCTGCTCCAGCACTTTATCCTGTATTTCTTCCAGTATCAGCTGCGGGTTAATTTCCAGGTGCATGCGGCCTTTTTTACCCAACGCAATCATACGGTTAAGGGTGGCCACCCGTACCCGAAAAAACTCATCCATGTTGTTGGAAAAGATGCCCAGGAAGCGGATGCGTTCCCTTAATGGAACCGTATCGTCTGCAGCTTCCTGTAATACCCGGTTATTGAAGGATAACCAGCTGATATCCCTGACTATGATTTTTTGACTTGGCACGTAATGATATTTATGATACGTGAAATTAAATGGATTGCTGTAACCTTATCATGCAGATAATGTTAAGTTTAGGTAAACTTTATGCAGTGTGATCACTGTTTTTTCATCCTTTCAATGATAGCGGTGGAGGAGAATCCTTCCAGTATAGGGGCAATGATGACATTACCACCGTTGGCCATAACTTCTTTTGCACCCACTATTTGGTCTAACGTATAATCACCCCCTTTTACCAGCACGTCGGGCAATATTGTTGTGATGAGTTGCAGCGGGGTATCTTCTTCAAAAATTACAATGGCATCCGTCATAAGCATAGAAGCCAGCAGCAGGGCCCTTGACTTTTCGTTGTTTACCGGGCGGCTTTCTCCTTTTAATCTTTTTACAGATGCGTCGGCATTTAAACCAATGATCAATATATCGCCATGCGATGCCGCCTCGCATAAAGAGGCAATATGGCCGTCGTGTAAAATATCAAATACCCCATTGGTAAATACTATTTTTTTGCTGAGCAAACGCCAGCGTTTTAGCTGTATCAGCAGTTCGGGTACCGTACATATTTTATTGGGTATTGAGTTGGCTGCTATTTTCATTTTTTGATTTATTTATATATGGCAGTGCGGCCAGGCAAATAAAGCCCACCACCAAAGTGATAATGAATTGTGCCGACCATTGCAGCATGCCGTTGGCATTTCCAAAGCCTTCTTCTATATTGTACAGCAGCATGGCCCGCATTAAAAATTCTGGATAGGCACCAATGCCACCCGGAGTTATAATAGTGGCCACAGTACCAAATGCCAAAACAGGAAAAGTGGATAACAAGGGCAAACCAGCGGTTTCTTTCATGGCATGAAACCCCACATAGGTGCCGGCCAGGTAACAGCTCCAGATAAACACGCTGTGAAAAATAAACTGCCATTTATTTTTCAGTTTTTTTATGCTCATCAATCCTTCGGCCACGCCTTTAATGATACCCTTTATTTTGTCAACTATCAGTATATGATGGTATTTTTTGGAGATGTAACGTAAAATAACAAACAGTAGTACCAGTATGGCTGCAATAATTGAAAACCTGGTGAGTACTGCAATTTTATCGCCGGAAAGGAAATACCGGTTGATCATTTGCATGGTATATGCCCCCACAATTTTTGCCTGTGTAAGCAGGGATATGATGATGACAATGCCAAAAGACAGCAGGTCAACAGCCCGTTCTACCAGGATGGTACCCACCAGTTTATCAGCGGGTACTTTTTCATATTTACCCAGTATGGTGCATTTGAGTACTTCGCCCAGCCGGGGAAAAGCAAAATTGGCCAGGTAGCCCACCATTACAGCACAAAATGTATTGCTCAGTTTAGGGGTGTAGCCCATAGAGCCCATCAGTATTTTCCAGCGCAGGGCCCTGCTGAGATGACTTAAAGACAGGATAAAAAAAACAGGAATTAAAAGTATGTAATCAGCGGTTTTTAAAGCAGTAATAAATTTCTGATACTGGTCCTGCGGCAGTTTATGTATACTCCACCACACTAAAAAAATACCAAGGCCAAAAAAAAATCCGAATTTAAGTATAGAGATCAACCGTTTTTGCATATCGGCTACAAATTACGAATAGATTGGTGAAAAGACAGCATAAGATAGCAGCAGCAGTTTAATTTACTGCAACAACATGTTGTCAATTAATCTAACACTGTTCAAATAAGCTGCGGCCACCACTACTATTTTTCTATTGCCATCCCAAATATCCAGCGGTTCTAAAGTGCCGGCATCTGCAATAGTAATATAGTCTACTTTAAATCCTTCGGCTGTTAAATATTGTGCAGCTCTTTCTGTAAGATCTGCGATGTAGCCCTTGCGAATATTGTTTTTAATGAATTGTAAAGTTTCCGATAGTTTCACTGCCTGTTGCCTTTCGGCCGGGGTAAGCCGCATATTGCGGCTGCTCATGGCCAGCCCATCCGGCTCTCTTAAAGTAGGGCAAATGATCACCCTGGTTATAAGACCTGTAAGTGCAATCAGTTGTTGTATCACCATACATTGCTGGTAATCTTTTTGTCCAAGGTACAGTTGATGGGGTTGAACAATGTTGAGCAGGCGATGCACCACCTGGCAAACACCCTGGAAATGTCCGGGCCGGTATTTCCCTTCCAAAATAGTTTCAATATATCCCAGCGGGTAATGCGTTGGGTGTGCGAGGCCATTGGGATATACTTCCTTAACAGCGGGCAGAAAAACGATATCGCAACCCGATTGTTCCAGTTTATCCAGGTCTTTTTCTATGGTAATGGGGTATTGGGCAAAATCGGCCGGGTCGTTAAACTGGGTTGGATTTACAAAAATGCTGCTTACCACACAGTCCTGAGCATTTTTTGAATTATTAATTAATGAAATATGACCCTGGTGTAGTGCACCCATGGTAGGAACAAATCCAATAAGCTGCCCCTTTTGGGTGGTTTTCTCCAGTACTTTTTGCAGATCTGGAATTCTTTTTACTACTATCATTTTACTACAAGTTAGGCTTCAAATGCTTACGCAATCTCAATTTCCAAAATAAAATTCGTACTTTTGCACTCCGTTTAAAAAATAACCAGCAACTAACACAGCGCAAATGTCAACAAAGAAAAGAATTTTATTTATTGCCAACGAGATGTCTCCATACCTGGAGCTGACAGACTTTGCCGAGATGGTGAATAAGCTGGCTGTAAAGTCGAATGACACCGGTATGGAGGTAAGGTGTATCATGCCCCGGTTTGGTACCATCAATGAAAGAAGGCATCGGTTGCACGAAGTGGTTCGGTTATCGGGTATCAATGTATCTATTGATAATGATGACTACCCTTTAATGATCAAGGTGGCTTCTTTGCCCAATGCCCGGTTGCAGGTATATTTTCTGGATAATGAAGATTTTTTTAAACGTAAATCTGTTTTTACGGATGAAAAGGAGAACTGGTTTGATGATAACGGTCTCAGAACTGTATTGTTTTGCAAAGGCGCCCTGGAAACGGTAAAGAAATTTGGATGGCCACCCGACATCATTCATTGCAGTGGCTGGATGACCGGCCTGATTCCAATGTTCATTAAACAAGCCTATAAAAAAGAACCTGTTTTTGGAAACAGTAAAGTGGTGTATACTATTGGTGAAACCACATTTAAGGATAAATTGGGGGCCGATTTTTTGAAGCTGGCCACCATCAATGATTATGTAACCAAGAAGGAGCTGGAACCATTTAAAGATATCAATAACCTGGCGATGTTCAGGGGTGGGGCAAGCTTTGCCGATGCCGTTACTTTTGGTTCTGATAAAGTAGATAAAAAACTGGCAGAAGAGTTTGCTAAGGTAAAAGGTAAAAAAATACTGAAGTATAACCCGGAAAGTGATTTAACAGACTATTTACAATTATATACCGACCTTGCCAAGTAGAAAAACTAACCATTTGATTAAATTTATTTTTGTGCAAAAACGTATTCTGTCGATAGCAATTATTACATTATCATTTTTCTTATTTTTTAATTCGGCCTGCAGCAAGTTAGATACCACGGATATTGGCAGTGACCTGTTACCAGCCATTGATAATATCCATACATTCGATACCCTGCTTACCATCAATACCACGCAGGGAATTTTCAGTCTTGATTCCACTAAAGTGGCCAACGCCGACGATCATGTTCTGGGCAGGATCACCAACGACCCTTTATTTGGTACCAGCAGGGCCGATGTATATGCACAGTTTAAGCCAACATTTTATCCCTATTATTACGGTAATGCCAATGATACCATTGTAGGGTATGATTCAGTAGTACTATGCTTAAGTTACAAAGGCTTTTGGGGTGACAGTACCGTGCCAATGGATTTAAAAGTATACGAAGTACCGCCAACCGCCGGCGGCTTATGGGATTCTGTTTACCAAACCAGGGATATTCATTACACTCCCCCGGTAACCAATTTTATAGGCAGCACTACGGTAGACTTTACCAAGCTGGGTAATTATATGGTATATGCCAATAAAAAAGATTCTGCCAGAAACCAGATCCGCATCAAATTGTCCAGTGCATTTGCCAATGCTTTGTTTGCAAGAGATACGCTGCCATTGGGTAACAATTCATTTCGCACCGATTCTGCCTTTAAACTGTTTCAAAATGGAATTGCTATCCAGGCAAGTGGCAATGGCAACGGGCTATTGTATACCAATTTAACTGATTCTTCCACTAAACTGGAAGTGCATTTCAGGCGTAAGAATGCAGGAGTGTCAGATACCACTTATGCAGCATTACGGGTAGTGCCGCTTTCAGATTTTACTTTACTTCCTTCGGCCACGGCCAATAATATCGTTCGTAACCGGTCTGGCTTTCCTGTTTCGGCACCGGCTCCAACAGAATTGTACTTGCAAACAACACCCGGCAGCTACGCAAACCTGAGTATCCCGGCATTGTCAACCATCAATAACAGGATCATACACCGGGCTGAACTTATTGTGGAACAAATTCCTTTTAATGCCCAATCCGACAGTAATTTTTCTGCTCCTGATTATTTATACCTCGATCTGAAAGATACTGGTACCACTGATAAGTGGAAACCTTTGTACTTCGACCTGAATCCAAATGTGGCATATGATCCGGATTTTACTGCCAGCAACTATTTCCCTACCGGCGGTATTGATTTCTTTTATTTTGGCGGCTTTGTAAGAAATAAAACAGACCTGCTGGGAAACAATGCCAAATATTATAATTTTAATATTACCCGGTATGTACAACAGATTGTAACCAAGCATACCACTAATTATCCTTTGCGTTTATATGCACCTTATACTGTGACCTATCCACAGTATTCAACTAGTGGCATTGCCTTCCCCAATAAACTGGCTCATGGCCGGGTTAAAATTGGTGGTGGCAATAATACCAATTACAGGATGCGGTTGCGGTTGGTGTATTCCAGAATTTAAAATAATTTATTAAGATAGGTTGATAAAGTCCTCCAAAACAACAGGAGGACTTTGTTGTTTATAGAACAGAACCTTATCTTTGCCATCTTAAAAAAAATAATATGCCTTATTTATTTACATCGGAGTCAGTAAGTGAAGGACATCCGGATAAAGTTGCTGATCAGATCAGTGATGCATTAATTGATAATTTCCTGGCTTTCGATCCACAAAGTAAAGTGGCCTGCGAAACTTTGGTAACCACTGGCCAGGTAGTACTTGCAGGGGAGGTAAAAAGTAAAGCTTACCTGGACGTGCAGGAAATTGCCCGTGGTGTGATCCGCAAAATCGGGTACACCAAAAGTGAATACATGTTTGAAGCCAACAGTTGCGGCATTCTTTCTGCTATTCATGAACAAAGTGGTGATATCAACCAGGGGGTAGACAGGAAAAAGAAAGAAGAGCAGGGGGCAGGTGACCAGGGCATGATGTTTGGCTATGCAACCAATGAAACAGAAGATTATATGCCTTTGGCATTGAACCTGGCGCATAAATTACTGGAAGAGCTGGCGGCTTTAAGAAGAGAAAACAAGCAAATTAAGTATTTACGCCCCGATGCTAAAAGCCAGGTAACACTTGAGTATGATGATAATAATGTACCGGTAAGAATTGATGCCATTGTGGTAAGTACTCAGCACGATGATTTTGGAAAAGATGAGGCCATGCTGGCTAAAATTAAAAAAGATGTGATCAATATTTTGATACCAAGGGTAAAAGCAAAGTATCCAAAATATGCTCACCTGTTCAATAATAAAATTAAATACCATGTTAACCCAACCGGTAAGTTTGTAATTGGTGGGCCGCATGGTGATACCGGTTTAACAGGCCGTAAAATCATTGTGGATACCTACGGTGGTAAAGGAGCTCATGGCGGTGGTGCATTCAGCGGTAAAGATCCCAGCAAGGTAGACAGGAGCGCAGCATATGCCACCAGGCATATTGCCAAAAACCTGGTAGCAGCCGGCTTGTGCAGTGAAGTGCTGGTGCAGGTGTCTTACGCAATAGGTGTGGCACAGCCTACTTCTATTAACGTAGTAACTTATGGCACGGCTAAGGTAAACCTTACCGATGGTCAAATTGCGGATAAGATCATGAAGATGTCTTGCTTTGACATGCGTCCTTATTTTATTGAGCAGCGCCTGAAATTGCGTAATCCTATGTATAGCGAAACTGCTGCTTACGGGCATATGGGCCGTAAAAATGAAGTGGTGGAAAAAACATTCACTTCTCCTGATGGAAAATCAATCAAGAAAAAAGTAGAGTTGTTTACCTGGGAAAAGCTGGATGCAGTGAAAGAAGTGAAGAAAGTATTTGGCTTAAAATAATTTCTGAAACGATAAAAAAAAAGAGGCGAAATATTATATTTCGCCTCTTTTTTATGAGAGCCCGGTCAGTTATTTTTATTGAGGTCTACTTTACTTTTGGGCAGTATTTCTTTTTCCTGTATCATTTTTATTTTGTCGGAAAATGTTTTTGTGAGCAGTGTATGCTTATCTGCGGCTTTTGTAACATCGGCTTCCAGCCCCTGCACCCGCGCTTCCTGTAAATTAGATGGTTTTACTTCCTGGTAACAAACAGAAGCGTACAATTCAGATATCTGTTCTCTCAGTCTTTCTTCATCGGCAAATATGGATGTTTGTTTGGTGCCCATCAGGGTGCCGCGTAAAGTTTCCAGCGAATCGTAATACTGCTGCACCACTTTTTTAGTTTTGGGGTTTTGCATTTTCTCCAGCATCAGTTTCAACCCTTTTTGTTTATTGCTGATATCATCTGCCAGTACCGCTAATTTCTCGTGCATATTAAACAACTTCATTGCAGTAGAATATTGTACTTCCCTGTCTGCAGCACTAAAATCCGGTTTGTCTTCTGCCTTCAGTTGAATTTTACTATCGTATACTTTGTCGGCCACTTTTATTTTTACCGTGTATTCGCCGGGTAATACCATGGGAGCGGTAAATCCGCTGAAGTCGGCCTTGGCACCCCCACTGGCAACTTTAGGCGGCGTGGTACGCATGTTCCAGTACACTACATTAATGCCTTTACGTTTGGTGCCGGGCATGGTTTGTAATAATTTACCGCCTGCATCATAGATCTCAATTTTAACATCTCCGGTATTCAGGCGGTCGCGGAAATAATATTTTATGGGTGCCTGCTGCGGTGTATTTCCGGCACTCCAGCCCTCACTTTGTGTACCCACAGTTTGGTATTTTCCCATGGTAAGATTGATGGGCTGGCTTTCAAAAATGTATACTTCCTTAGCGGCCATTTCGGGTGTCATGGTACGCATGGCCGTAATGTTGTCTACTATCATAATGCCCCTGCCATGAGATGCAATGATGAGGTCGCTGGTGGTGGGATGTATCTGTATATCTCTTACCATGGCCTTCCATGGAATATTGTTCTTCATACGGAACCATTTTTTACCTCCGTCCAGTGTAGCATACAAGCCCATCTCTGTTCCTAAAAACAACAGGTCTTTGTTTATATGGTCTTCTTTTATTTTGTGTGCAAAAGAATTGAATTCCTCACTTTCAAATCTGGTCCATGTTTTACCCATGTCAGTTGATTTTCCGGCATAGGTGGTATGATCGCCGTACATGTGATTTTCCCAGGTTACATATACAGTGTTTTTATCAAACTTGCTGGGCTCAATACTGCTTACCCAGCTTTGGGGAGCAATGCCGGCAGCAGCATAATTTTTTGCAACATTCGTCCAGGTAGCACCGCCGTTGGTGCTGTATTGCACATTGCCATCATCGGTACCCACCCAAATGATGTTTTCGTCCAGTGGCGATTCTGCAATGGTAAATATGGTGCAATGATTTTCTGCAGACGTATTATCCGCACTCATGCCGCCCGATTTTTCCTGCTCCTGCTTCTTTTTGTCGTTGGTGGTAAGATCGGGAGAGATCTTTTGCCAGTTGCGTCCCTGTTCGGCAGACTTATACAGGTACTGGGCACCGATATACAGGTTCTTTTTATTTTTGGCACCAATCACTATGGGTGTGTTCCAGTTAAAACGTAGTTTTTCTTCGTTGATGCCCTGCTTGGGCTGTACATCATACGAAGTGCCGTCTTTGGTATTGATCCTGTTTACATGACCACCCTGGTATTCTGCATATACTATAGATTCGTCTATGCCATCGGGTTGCACCCAAAAGCCATCTCCGCCGAATAAAAATTTCCAGTCGGCATTTTTTATACCAAATGCAGCCTGGCTGGGCGCCATCCAGCTGCCATTGTCCTGCAGGCCGCCATAAATATTGTAGGGCATTTTATTATCAAATGCTACATGATAAAATTGCGGCACCGGCAGGGAGGCCAGCAGTAACCAGGAAGCGCCGCGGTCGGTACTCATGTATACACCACCGTCGGTTCCCAAATACATTTGATTGGTGTATTGCGGATTGATCCACAGGGCATGCATATCGCTGTGCACGGTAAATCCGCCATCTGCAAATGAATTGCCACCATCATCACTGTAACTAAAGCCATAGCCGGGTCGGTATACCCGGTTGGCATCTTTAGGATCCACCACCAAACAGGAAAAATAAAATGGCCTGGAAACCACATTCACAATGGCACTCTGCTGTTTCCAGTGTTGCCCGCCATCATTGCTCATGAATAACCCTGTTTTTTCTGCTTCCACAATAGCAATGAGTTTATTGGGTTCTGATGGTGCCAGTGCCAGTGCTGCCCGGCCAAATGGTTTTGCTGGAAGCCCACCTGTTAAAGCGTTCCATGTTTTTCCACCATCGGTGGTTTTGAATATGTCACTGCCATTACCTCCTGAATTAAAAGAGTAAGGCGTACGGCGGAACTCCCAGGTGCTGGCATACAATGTTTCGGGATTTACAGGATCGATCATCACATCTGCACAACCTGTTCTTTCATTGATGTATAATATTTTTTCAAAAGTTTTTCCTGCATCCACAGATTTATATAGTCCCCTGTGTTTGCTGTTGCCCCACAATGCGCCGGGAACAGCTACGTAAATGATGCCGGAATTTTTGGGATGAACAATGATCTTGCTGATATGTTCGGTACTGTCGAAGCCCGGGATCCTGGTCCAGTTGTCTCCGCCATCCGTTGTTTTATACAAGCCATCTCCAATAGAAACCGTATTTCTCATATTGCTTTCACCCGTGCCTACATATACGGTTTTGGGATGTTGCTGGTCAATGGCAATGGCGCCAACAGACTGGCAATATTTGTCAAATACAGAAGTAAAAGAAACACCTGCGTTGGTGGTTTTCCATACACCACCACCGGCCGTGCCAATATAAAGTGTACGGGGTTCAGTATTCACCCCTTCTATAGCACTGATACGGCCTCCGGTAACGGCCGGCCCTAATTGCCTTGCCTGCATCATACCAAATGTGGCAGAGCTGATTTGCGATACAGCAGCGGTACTGCTTAATATAACGGCAAATAAAAAAATGATTTTCTTCATAAAAAATATTTATGGTGGCTATTATTTTTTGTTTGAGAATAGTTTGTCGTCTAAAGGAATATTGATCTCGATAGACTCGTAGGTTATATTATCTACTGTAAATGGAAACAGGATGCCGTCTTTGTTTTTCTTGAAATTATAATAGTTAGAACTGCTGGTAAATTCCTGTCCGTTACTTACTCCTTTGGCAGTAGTGCGGATGATGTAATAAGTGTCCGGATCAATAAAGTAAAAAATAGTTTTACCATTTTTTAAATTCATGCGCAGCTGGATGGCATCCACGCCATCAATATCTTCGTTATCCATAAGCTCCACTTCATGACCTTTGGCTTTATAGTTCACCAGTGAAGTTTCAAGATCAAGATCATCGCAGGATAATTTAACATCTTCATCAGTCATGCGCTCCGGTGTGGTCATGCCGGCAAAAGGGCTGAAGTTGAAACCGGAATCTTTTGTGATGATCTGGTACCCTGTTAAACCGTTGAAAGAAAATTCTGTTCGTTCCGACAACTGGTGTACCGCATAGAAATTTACTGGGTATTTAACGCCCTGCTGATCACCCAAACCCATTTTTTTGATGGTTTTGATACTCATCAGTTTTTCTTTACCGCCCATGGTTTCAATAACCTTATCGATTATTTTATCCAGTTTGTTTTGCGAAAAGCCGGCAGCACTGAACAATACCATTGTTAAAAAGAGCAATGTTTTTTTCATGACTATTATTTTAATTGTACATAACAATTTAAAAATAATCATTCTGTCTTAATATCGAAAGCAGCCAATGGTAATTTGGATGGATGGTAATCCGCTATGATGAAATTAGAAATCTTCCCCTTTTTGTTCAAAAAAGCTGACCTTTGCAGCAAATATTATTTGTGAAAAATTTTCGTGTACAACACCATCGTCCTAAAAAGAGTGCTTTAGTCATTGGCAGGGAAGCCGTAATTGCTGCTATGCAGTCGGGTAAACAATTAGAGCGAATTTACCTGCAGAGTACCGTACACGGTACTGTAATTGACGAAATTAAAAAACTGGCCGATCAGCACCTGGTACCCATTAATAAAGTACCCGTGGAAAAGTTGAATAATTTTAATGTACACAATCATGAGGGCTGTGTGGCGCTGATAGCCAAAGTGCAGTACCAGAATTTACAGGATGTGATTTCTTTTGTGGTAGACAATGGAGCAGTACCGCTGTTTTTAATTTTAGATGGCATTACAGATATCCGCAACATTGGAGGCATTGCCCGCAGTGCATTTAGTTTTGGGGTGCACGCCATCATTATTCCCGATAAAGGGGTGGGGGCATTGAACGAAGATGCCATCCTTACCTCGGCAGGGGCACTGGAACAGATTGCGGTATGCCGTGTAAACAGTTTGATGAAAGCCGTGGATGAACTGCATTTAAACGGCATTAAGGTTTTTGCCAGTGAAATGAACGCAGATAAAAATATTTTTGACAGCAATTTTACGGAGCCCTGTGCTATTGTGATGGGAGGTGAAGAAAAAGGAATCTACCCGGCATTGATGAAGATCTGTGATGAACAGATCAAAATCCCCATGCCCGGGGATTTTGAAAGTTTGAATGTGAGTGTTGCCACAGGGATCATATTGTACGAAGCCGCAAAGCAACGGCTGCAATAATTAAGGTTGCAATGATGCAATGGCCCTGCCCTGTTTTCTTACCGCTTTGGCCAGGCTTAAATAATTTCGTTCCCTTACTTTGATCTCTCCAATTTTAGATAAAGCAACGGTATTGATATTTTTCATGCAATCATCTTTTGCCGAGTACGCATACCATTCTCCCAAATGATCCCATACGGGACGCCAGTATGCGGTACGGTATCTTTTACCCAACGGGTAGCCGGCAAAACCAAACTTGTCGGCAAAAATGCCCGGCTTCATCATCACCCATCCACCACTGGCATAAATTGTGGCATCACTGAAGATATTACCCATTCCTGTCATCAGGCTGTCGCCATACATGGGGCCGCTTTTGACTGCTGCCGAACCCGGATGTACAAATGTAGCGCCGGCATAACAGGAGCCTATGCCAACTTTGGTGCTGTTATCTGTATAAGCAGCTACCTTTTTCAGGAATGTGGTATGCAGGCTGTCGTTGATATTTTTATAATTGAAATTATCCTGCCCGATACTGAAGGAGGAGAACCCGTTTTTATACAGGCCATGCGAATCGAACCAAAGGTTGGCAATAAGGGCATGGTGCTTTTTCATTAAATGATCAATTTTAGCCGCGGCAATTTCACTTTTGTTTGCGATGATCACCCGCATTCTCTTTTTGCTGAAAATACTTTTGGCATATGCCCTTGCTGTAACGGTAAAGGGAAGAAACTCAAATTTTGCTCCTTTTGACACCACATATACATTCAGGTATTTTTGCGTACAGGGTTTAGTGATAGTAGTATGCGGACTTTGTGCCATGGCATTTACTATAACGAACAGTACGGGAATGGTATACAGAAACCTTTTCATACAATATATTTACAGGTGATGATTTGCGTATCAAAACTAACCGGCCGCAAGGAGCAGTAAAAACGGATATGGAGTACGGCAATGCCTGTTCAATGGGTATGCCTTATTAAATTCATTCCATGGCTTGCATAACAGCATTCATTACTGAACCGGCTAATGTACAGTACATGCCGTGGCGGTTTTTCAAAAAGAAAACAGGCAGATTACGGAAAATCCGTAAATTTATTTTAGTTATGAACGACTCCAGCCTGCAAAAAGATCTATTCAACCATATCAAAACTGCTTTGCCATCGCATGTATCCATGGTAGATACGCTGGCAGACCTGCTGGGCATTAGTTACGACAGTGTGTATCGCCGGATAAGAGGTGAGAAGCCCATTACACTGGATGAATTGAAACTGATCTGCGAACATTTTCAGTTATCACTGGACCAGGTATTGCAATTGCACAGCAATAAAGTGTTGTTTACTGACAGTGAAGCCAATGAGACTGTATCCAGTTTTATACAATATGAAAAGGGGTTGATTCAGCAGCTACAGTATTTTAACCAGTTTGAAAAAAAAGACTTACGCTACCTTTGTAAAGACATTCCGGTATTTCATTTCTCTTACTTTAAAGAATTGGCCGCATTTAAAGCATTCTTTTGGGCCAAGAGTATTTTGAATGAACCGGAATTTGAAAACAGGAATTTTTCACTGGATGATTTTGATGCTGCCGAATATTTTGAATTAGGAAAACAAATACTGGACGCTTACAACGAGATACCATCCACCGAACTCTGGAATTACGAAAGTATCAGCAGTACCATTTTGCAAATAGAATATTACCGCGATGCGGGGATTTTTGAAACCACCAGGGATATGAATCTGGTGGTGGATGCTTTTGATGACACCCTGGAACATTTACAGAAACAGGTGGAAAAGGGGAGGAAATTTATGCCGGGAATGAGTGAAGCAGGATACAAAGCCCCTCTTACATTTTATATCAATGAGATCATACTGGGTAATAACAGTATCCTGGTAAGCCTGGATGACAGTCAAACAGTTTTTATCAACCATATTGTGCTGAAGTACATCAGTACCACCGATAAAAAATTTACCGCCAAGGCATTTCAAAATTTTAAAAACCTGGTAAGCCGTTCCGTACTGATCAGCGAAACAGGGGAAAAGGAAAGAAATAAATTTTTTAAATCCCTGCGGGAAAAGGTGCAGGCCTGTAAAAGATGACCGGTCAAAAAAATAATATTAAACTAATTGAATGTCCCCGCGATGCCATGCAGGGCTGGAAACATTTTATTCCCACACAACAAAAGATCGAATACCTCAATGCGCTGTTAAAAGTTGGATTTGACACCATCGACTTTGGCAGTTTTGTTTCGCCCAAAGCCATCCCGCAAATGGCGGATACAGGGGAGGTAATAAAAAAAATAAAAATTGAAAATTCAAAAACAAAACTGCTGGCAATAGTGGCAAATGAGCGCGGGGCTGCGGATGCAGTGGTATATGAACAGATCAGTTATCTGGGTTTCCCTTTTTCTGTTTCCGAAACCTTTCAGCAGCGCAATACCAATTCTTCCATTGAGGAATCGCTGGCCAGGGTAGAAGAGATACAAAATCTTTGTATTAAAAATAAAAAAGAACTGGTGGTATATATTTCCATGGGTTTTGGAAATCCCTATGGCGATGTATATAATGAGGCAATTGTATTTGAATGGGTGAACCAACTGGTGGCAATGGATATTAAGATCATCTCCCTGGCCGACACTGTAGGCCTGGCAACTGCCGAACAAGTGCACCGCATCACCAAACACCTGGTGGATGCATTGCCTTCTGCAGAGATAGGCGTGCATTTACACTCCACCTCTTTGCAATGGAAGGAAAAAACTGCAGCGGCATTGCAGGCCGGTTGCCTTCGTTTTGACGGTGCATTAAAAGGTATTGGCGGCTGCCCCATGGCCAATGACGAGCTGGTAGGCAATATGGATACCGAACTGATGATTCCTTATTTTGAAGCACAGCACCTGCTCAACAGCTTAAATAAAGAGGCTTTACAGTATTGCAGCAAAATGGCAGCCGGTATTTTTATTTAAATCGTGTAATTCGTATAATTTGTGTCATGGATTTTCATTTAGCATTTTCGCCCAAACCGTTATCACAACAAATCAATCACCATCATAAGTTATTACTGGTGGGCAGTTGCTTCACTGAAAATATTGGCGATAAACTGCAGCTGCATAAGTTTTCTGTACTGCAAAATCCCAATGGTATTTTATTTAACCCGGTGAGTGTAAAAGAAGCTTTGCAAAATTATATCTGTAATAAAACCATCGGCGAAAGCGAATTGTTTTATTTGAATGAGAGCTATCACAGCTGGCACCACCACAGCCGTTTTTCGGGTATTACAGCTGCAGCTGCGGTGGCCGGGATCAACGCCGCTACCCATGCGGCACATCAATATTTACACACTGCAGATTTCCTGGTGATCACACTGGGCTCGGCCTGGGTATATGAGTTAACCGTAAAAGCCACTGGTGCAACTGCAGGCCATGTGGCTGCCAATAATCATAAAGCACCGGCCGATTGGTTCAGCAGACGGTTACTCAGTAACCAGGAAGTGATTGACCAGCTAGATGATATGATATTGCAATTGCAACAATTCAATCCCTCAATAAAAATAATTTTTACCATCAGCCCGGTCAGGCATTTACGCGAAGGTTTTGTAGAGAACAACCGCAGCAAAGCTGCTTTGATCAATGCAGTGCACCTTGCTGTGGAAAAATATAAGCAGGTTTTTTATTTTCCGGCATACGAACTGGTGATAGACGACCTGCGTGATTACCGTTTTTATGCAGAAGATATGGTGCATCCCAATTATGCCGCTACCAACTATGTGTGGGAAAAATTTGTGGAGGCCTGTATTGATGTATCCTCGCAGGAATTAATGAAACAAATCAATGAGATCAATGCAGCTGTAAATCATAAACCTTTTAATTCAACATCGGCAGCGCATAAAAAATTTGTACGGGTACATCTTGAAAAGATAAAGTCTTTACAGGAAAAATATCCTTATTTAAATTTCAGCAAAGAAGAAGAATATTTAAACAGGTAAACTAATGCCAGGTCTGCCTTTCGGGCAGGAAGGCGCATTAATGGATCCTGTCGCCTCGCACTTCGGCGCTTTCTATCAGTTCTTTTTCATATTGCAACCATTCTGCCCAGCGCCGGCGCACTTTTTCTTTGGGTAAATACAGTTCCGATAAATTAATGAATAAGGTATAATGACCGGCTTCACTTTCCATAAAGCGGCGGTAAAAATTGCGCATGTATGCATCGTCAAGCCCCTCGCTCAGTCTTTTAAAACGTTCACAGCTGCGTGCCTCAATCAACGCCATGGTTAAAAGGCGGTCTAAAAAGCGGTCTTCCACACTGCCATCTTTTTTTTGAAATTCCAGCAGCTTGTTTACGTATACATCTTTGCGTTGCCTGCCCAGCGTCAGGTTTCTTTTTTTCAGTTCGGCCAGTACCATTCTGAAATGGCCCCATTCTTCTGTAACAATGGGCGATAGTTCTTCCACCATTTCTACCCTGTCGGGATAGCGTTGTATCAGCGAGATGCAGGTGGTGGCAGCTTTTTGTTCGCAGTAGGCATGGTCGGTTAATATCTCTTCCAGTTCCATTTCGGCCAGGTTTACCCAACGAGGATCGCTGGGCAGCTGAAGCCCCAGTATATTCTTTACATCTGTATTTTCTTCTTGCATGTTGCAAAAATAAAAAAACTGCCCCGGTTAAAAGGCAGTTTTTTATTGCGGCTGCTAAAAGCAGCCTGTTTTAATATTATTGTTTGGTAACAGCAAAAGTATACAGACCGGCACTGTTGCTGCCCGAGCCGATGGTGCCATTCATATCAGTGGCATTGGTGACATATTTGCCGGCTAAAGAAAATGTGCCGCCCCCCGATGTGGTGTAGGTATAAGAAGCTTTTACACTGTCACCCACCAATACCCAGTTGCCATTGGCTATATCGGGTGCGGTGGGGTTATTGGCTTCTATCAGCAAGCTGCCTCCTGCATTAAAAGTAATGGCCAAATAACGGCTTGGGCCAACAGCTGCTGTGGTGAGGCCCACCCATTTGCCAGCAACAGTAGCGGTTTGCGGGGTAGTGTCATCTTTTGAGCAGGATGTGGCTATCAAGAGCAACGCCATACCGGCTGATAATAAAATCTTTTTCATAATGGTATTTTTATAATTCATGTATGTGTTCATAAGCAGGCAGGCAAACCTTGTGCCGTAATTGAAAAGTGGCTGTTTTTTTAAGGGCCCGCTACTGTGTTATTGCAGTGCCGGGGGCGCCCATTTTTTAATTTACCAGTTACAATTCAACAGATTATCTTTCTTTTTTATTACTTTACAGTAAATAATATTCTTTATGAGAATAATACCCTTTATCATTTCTGCTGCTGCTACAATGGCACTCATTTTTGCGCTGAACACCAGCTGGAAAATTGGTGGTGTCAATTCCCCGCTGTTTGGTGCTTTTTTAAGTCCGCAACATGGTTTTTGGCAGAATGCAGAAAGTGCCGGTGAAGATTTTAATGCCGATCTTAGTTTTCCCCAACTCAGTGGAAAAGTAAAAGTGTATTTTGATGAACGGCTGGTGCCGCATGTTTTTGCCGAGCAGGAAAATGATGTATATTTTGTACAGGGCTACCTGCATGCCAGGTTTCGTTTATGGCAAATGGAATTACAAACACATGCAGCTGCCGGAAGGGCCAGTGAGATCATTGGTGAAAAAGCATTGAACCACGATCGTGAATTCAGAAGGCTTGGAATGGTATATGCTGCAGAAATTGCAGAAAAAGAAATTAATAAAGATGCGGTAATGAAGGCAGAGTGTGATGCCTATACCGCAGGTGTAAATGCCTATATCGGTACACTTACCGAAAGCCAGCTGCCCATTGAATATAAACTGATAGGATATACACCTGAACCATGGACCAATCTTAAAACAGCCCTGTTTTTAAAATACATGAGTTACGATCTGTCAGCACATGAAGATGATTTTGAAATGACGAATGCGAAAAGTTTTTTTTCCGCGGCTGATTTTGCTGCTTTATATCCCGCTATACAGGATTCTTTAGATCCCATCATTCCTAAAGGCACCGTGTTCCCGATGCAAAAGGTATTTCCTAAGGCTCCTGCAGATGCGGATTCAGTGTATTTAAAAAATACGGTTTCGGTTGCCGAAACTACCAAGCCAGATCCGGGAAATGGCAGTAATAACTGGGCCGTAAGTGGAAAAAAAACAAAGTCAGGTGCTCCCATCTTATGTAATGATCCGCACCTGGGATTAAACCTGCCCTCGCTGTGGTACGAAATGCAGCTGTCTACCCCGCAATTCAATGCATATGGTGTTACATTTCCCGGTGCCCCCAGCGTGGTGATTGGATTTAACGACAGTTGTGCTTTTGGTGTTACCAATGGCGGAAGAGATGTAAGAGATTATTATGAGATCAGTTTTAAAGACGACAGCCGGAAAGAATATTTATTCAATGGCAGCTATCATGCCACCACGTTCAGAATTGATACGATCAAAATAAAAGGCCAGCCCGATTTTATAGATTCGGTGGCGTATGTGCAACTGGGTAACAACTGGTGCCCGGTTATGTTCGACAGATCTTTTGGTGGCGTTAGAATGGACAATCATAAATATTATGCGGTAAGATGGACGGCCCATGATGCCAGCAACGAATTAAAGTATTTTAACCTGATCAACCGGGCAAAGAATTATACTGACTACCAGGCTGCGGTAACCAACTTTCACACCCCCGGGCAAAACTGTGCCTTTGCCTGTAAGAATGGCGATATTGCGATACGTACCCAGGGCAACTGGCCTGCTAAATGGAAAGGCCAGGGCGATTTTGTTATGCCGGGTACCGATACCAGCTATTTATGGCAGGGGATGATACCACAGGATGAAGTGCCTTACCAGTATAATCCTGAAAGAGGCTTTATCAGCAGCGCCAATCAAAAGCCGGTTGATGATATGACCTATCCTTATTATATTGGCAGAAGCTATCCTATTTACAGAGGTATTGAAATTAACAGGAAGCTGAATGTAATGAATAATATTACCCCGCAGGATATGATGGCATTGCAAACAGATAATTATAATGTGCCGGCCGAAATGATCATGCCGTTACTGTTAAAAAATATCAATGAAGCGGCATTGGGCAATGATGAAAAAAAATATCTTGCCATCCTGCGTTCATGGAACCTGCGTAATGATGCGGGGTCTAAAGGTGCTACCGTATTTGAAACGGTATGGGGTAATTTGCAGGACACTATTTTTAAAGACGAGTTTGCCAAAGCGCCAAAGCAAACCATGTATCCTTTTGAAAGTTCATTGCTGGAAGGATTGCTGAAAGATTCAGCGTATAAATTTACAGATGATATCAACACCCCTCAAAAAGAAACACTTGCCGATGAACTGACTGCTGTATTTAAAAAGATCACCCCTGTGCTGTTGAAAGCCGAAGCGGAAGGCAGGCTGGAATGGGATAAATTTAAAGCCACACATATAGATCATTTAGCAAAGCTGGCTCCCTTCAGCCGTAAACAACTTCCTATTGGCGGCGGAACGCATAACATCAATGCTACCAAAGAAACCCACGGCCCCAGCTGGCGTATGGTGATCAGCCTAACGGCTGCTACCGAAGCCTATGGTGTTTATCCCGGCGGGCAAAGCGGTAACCCGGGCAGTAAATTTTACGATAATTTTATTGATCAGTGGGCAGCAGGAAAGTATTTTTCACTGTGGATGATGCAGCGGGGAGAAGAAAAAGACACTAAAATTAAATGGACAATGAATTTTAGTAAAGGATAACCAGTAATACCTAAAATAAGTACAATGAAATTTATAGCTTCGCTGATTGTAACTGCTTTATTAAGTTTTGCAGCCTGTTTGTTTCTTCCCTGGTGGACCATTGCCATCGCCGCTTTTATTGTGGCGGCACTGATACCACAATCGCCTGCAAAAAGTTTCTTTACAGGTTTTACTGCCTTACTGCTGTTATGGGGTGGATTAAGTTTTTGGATCAGTAACAATAATGAACACCTGCTGGCTCACAAAATATCCATCCTGCTGTTAAAAATGGACAACCCCTGGATACTGATCTTTGCCACTGCACTGATAGGTGCGCTGGTGGGTGGACTGGGCGCACTGACCGGCAGCTTTGTAAGAAAAAAATAATGCGTGCTGTTTTCATACTAAAAGCAATTTTAATTTTTCAGTAACATTTGCAACGTTAATTTCGTATTAACGCAAACCTGTTTATGTACAAATTACTACCCGTGCTATTCTTTCTGGCATCTACTCAGCTAACTGCACAAAAAATTTCCGGCACCGTATTCAATAATAAAGGCGATCTGCTTCCATATTCTTCTGTAACCATCAAGGGCACTTCTATTGGTGCCAGCGCCAATAACAAAGCGCATTTTTCTTTCTCTGTAGCCCCGGGTTCTTATACCGTGGTTTGTCAGCATATTGGATATGCCAAACAGGAAAAAACAGTAACAGTTACCAAAGATGATATTGGTGTGGCTGAACAGCAGCTTACATTTATCCTGGCCGAACAAAAAATGGATATGAAAGAAGTGGTGGTAAAAAGCGGCGGCGAAGATCCTGCCTATGCCATCATCCGCCAGGCCATTAAAAAAAGAAATTTTTATAATCACCAGGTAAATGCACTGGAATGCGACCTGTATACCAAAGACATTTTAAAGCTGCGCAGTTTACCCACAAAAATATTCGGGCAAAAAGTGCCTGAAGAAGGCCGTAAAGATATGGGGCTTGACAGTGAGGGTAAAGGCATTATTTATTTATCCGAATCGGTAGCCAGGGTGCATACACAACAACCCGATAAATTTAAAATGGAAGTGCTGAGCAGCAGGGTAAGCGGCAGTGGTGGATTTGGTTTTACATTTCCCACTTTTATCAGTTTGTACAATAACAATGTAAAAATATTTACTGAAAAATTTAATCCGCGTGGTTTTGTATCTCCCATCGCAGATGGGGCATTGAATTTTTACAAATATAAATTCCTGGGTAGTTTTTTTGAAGATGGTAAAGAAATAAACAGTATCCGGGTTACCCCGCGCCGTAATTACGAGCCCCTGTTCACCGGGGTGATATACATTACTGAAGACGACTGGCGCATTCATAGCTTTGATTTAACATTAACCAAAACAGCACAACTGGAATTGATAGATACCCTGCAGATCACCCAGTTTCATGTACCTGTAAACAGCGATACCTGGCAGGTTAAAAACCAGCTGCTGCATTTTAATTTTAAACAGTTTGGCATTGATGCCATCGGTAATTTTGTGAACGTATATTCAGGCTATTCCATTAACCCGGTATTTGCAAAAAAGTATTTTGATAAGATCATTATCAAATACGATACGGGTGTAAACAAAAAAACAATTGCTTACTGGGACAGTACCCGTCCCGTTCCATTAGAACCTGAAGAGAAAAAAGATTATGCGGTAAAAGACAGTTTATACAAAGTGCAACAGGATTCTTCGTTAAGCAAACGCTCTGTTGATTCCCTCAATAAAAAGCAGGGCAAGCTGAAGCCACTGGGTATTTTCTGGAGTGGCATCAACCGCAGGCATTATACCAAAACCAATAATTCCAGCTGGGGAATTGAACCCCTGATAAAAAACCTGGAATATAATACCGTGGAAGGGGTGGTGCTCAATACTAATTTATATTACCGTACTTATTTCAAAAAAATAAAGTCTGATTTTACTATTGAACCTCACGTTCGGTATGGATTTAATAATACGCATTTAAATGCCTGGGCCGATCTGCGTTTCAGTACCCGCGACTGGTCGGCAGATAAAAAGATGCGGCGGGAAAGCTGGACCATATCGGGTGGCAAAAGGGTAAGCCAGTTCAATAAAGAAAGTACGGTTACGCCCTTAAACAACAGCATTACCACCCTGTTCTGGGGCGATAATTTTATGAAGATTTACGAAAATTATTTTGCCGGTGTCGGGTTTAATAAACGGTATGAAAGTGGCTTTCGGTTTGCTGTAAATGCCCTTTATGAAGACCGGATACCACTGGATAATACCAGCAACTTTACAGTGTTTAAAAAAGATTCGGTGAACATCACCCCCAATTACCCGTACGAAAAATTAACACAGCAGTTCCCTGCCCACCAGGCGCTGATGATAAGCGTGGACATCAGTATCAAACCAGGTCAGAAATACATCCAATTCCCTAATAATAAAGTACCGCTGGGGTCTAAATATCCCACCTTCAGCTTTAATTATACAAAGGGGATACAGAATGTGCTGGGCAGCGATGTAAATTTTGATCATTGGAAACTTACTGTAAGCGATAATAAAAATCTTAAACTGGCCGGCGAATTCAAATACAAGTTTGGCATGGGAGGCTTTATAAACAATAAAAAAGTGTTTATACAGGACTTTCAGCATTTTGCCGGCAACCGCTCTGCAGCTGCCAGCGAATATGTGAACAGCTTTCAACTGGCTCAATATTATGCCAACAGTACCGTTGAACAATTTTATTCCTTTGGTCATATCGAGCATCATTTTAACGGACTATTCACCAATAAAATTCCCCTGTTTAAAAAACTGAACTGGAATATGGTGGCAGGCAGCAATGCGTTTTATGTGAATAAAAACAGCAATTATGCCGAAGTATTTGCAGGGCTGGAAAACATATTTAAAATTTTACGTGTTGATTTTGTGGCAGCTTATGCCAATGGCAAAAAAGGCACTACCGGCATTCGGCTGGGCTTTGGGGGTATCATTGGAGGCAGTGTAAAAAAGACAGGCAACAGCGTTTCTGTTAGTTTATAGATTTTAATTTATCTTTGCCACGTTAATTTGGTTTGCCCTGCAAGCATCCAATCTTTATAAGATTTCACGCGCCGCGTGATCAAATTTTAAAATCATGGCAGTTTTACACAACCGGGTTTCGCAGGCGGAACTCAAAAAACTATTGTACGCAGAAACGGTACACCGTACCACCATTTCCTTCTATCAGTATTTTAACATCAGCGATCCAAAACAATTCAGGGACGAACTGTACAAAGCATTAGACGCATTAAAAGTGTTTGGCCGCATCTATGTGGCGCAGGAAGGCATCAATGCACAGATCAGCGTGCCGGAAACGAATGTTGAGGCGTTTAAAAATTACCTCTATTCCATTCCGGCACTTGATGGGTTACGGTTGAATATTGCCGTGGATGATGACGGTAAGTCTTTCTGGGTATTAAAAATAAAAGTGCGTGAAAAAATTGTAGCAGATGGAATTACCGATCCTCAATTCAGCATGGAAAGAAAAGGCAAGTATGTAAATGCGCAGCAGATGAATGAACTGTTGCAGGATGAGCATACCATTGTGATAGACATGCGCAATCATTACGAATATGAAGTGGGGCATTTTGAAAAGGCCATCGAAATTCCCAGTGACACATTCAGGGAGCAATTGCCCATGGCGGTAGAGATGATGCAGGATAAAAAAGACAAGAACATCATTATGTATTGTACCGGTGGCATCCGTTGCGAAAAAGCCAGTGCCTATATGCTGCACAATGGATTCAGTAATGTTTTTCACCTGGAGGGCGGGATCATCAATTATGCCAAACAGGCTAAGGAAAACAAATTGCCCAGCAAATTCATTGGAAAAAATTTTGTATTCGACGACAGGCTGGGGGAGCGCATTACCGAAGACGTGATATCCAAATGTCATCAGTGCGGTAAGCCGGCAGATACCCATACCAACTGCAAAAACGATGGTTGCCATTTACTGTTCATTCAATGTGAAGCATGTGCCGCAAAATACGACGGCTGCTGCAGCGATGCCTGTAAAACAGTATACAATTTACCTGTTGAAGAACAAAAGGAATTGCGCAAGGGTATTGATAAAGGCATGATGATCTTCAATAAAAGTAAAAAACGTTTGCGCCCCAGGCTGGATGAGATGAATAAACAATGATTTTTTGAAACCGGCTGCGGTAATGCTGTTGAGCTTCACTGGCGCCTGCCTGCCGGCAGGTTGCAGTCTTGTACCCAGCCTCTTTACTCAGCTTTCATAGTAGCGGGTATCCCTTATACAAGTTCAATAATAAAACTGCTGCCCCGGCCCGGTTCACTTTCTATGCGTAGTGAACCGTTTATTTTTTTTAGTAATTCCATTACCAAAAACAAACCGAGTCCGCTGCCTTTTTCTCCCTGAGTTCCGGGAGTGCTTTCAGCTGCACTTTTCATCAATGCGGCAATCTGGTCTTTCGTCATTCCAACACCCTGGTCTTTAACAGTAATGAATGTATGTTTATTTTGTTTTGCAGTATTGATATGGATGTCACTGTTGGTATTGCTGTACTTTACTGCATTGGTAATGATATTGCGCAGGGCAATTTCCAGTATATTATGTTCAGCTGCTGCAACTGCCACCTCAATGTTTTTGTGAATGGCAATGTTTTTTTGTACTGCCTGGGTACTGGCTGCTGCAATGGCATCATCAATACAATCTTCCAGTTGTATGGTGGTGATGGATGGTTGCGTATTTTTTATTTGCAGGTTTGCCCATACCAGTAAATTATCCAGCATATCACTGGTTTGTATTACTGCCTGCTGGGTTTGTGTTTTAAACCGTTCTTTCTTTTCTTCTGACAAATTGGGATGGTCAAACATGGTAAGGTAGGTACGCAGGGTAACCAATGGATTTCTGAGATCGTGACTGATGATGCTGAAAAGCCTGTCTTTTACCTGGTTCAGGTTTTGTAACTCTTCTTTCTGCAAACTGATCTGTATATTTTTTTGCTGTAACAGTTCATTGGTTTGTTTGATACGGCGGTAAAAAAATCCCAGTGCAGTGAGTAACAGGATGGCTGCAACCGACAGTACAATAAAAATATTGCGCTGGTTTTTCTGTTTTATTATTTCAGCTTCCTGCTTTACCAGGCTGATATTTTTCTTTTCCAGCTGGTAATCTGCTTCCAGCTGTGTCAGCTGGTTTTTATTATCGGTGGTAAACAGGCTGTCTTTTAGGTGATGGTATTTTTTCAGGTATTCGGCCTGTTGTTTATAATCTTGCATATCGCCAAACATATCGGCCATATTCCGGTAGTTCTCCATCACTATTCCGGGAATACTTTCGTGCATGGCACCGTCAATACTTTTGTTGAAAGCCTCAATGGCTTTTGCATAGTTACCGGCCTGCGCCTGTGTAGCTCCTATATTGTTGTACATGGCAGCAATATTATCGGCAGGCGGCGGCGTCATTTTATTGTACAGCACCAGGGCAGAATCAAAATATTGCAACGCCAGGAGCGTGTTTTTTTTGTGCTTGCAGGTGAGGCCAATATTGGCCAGCTGATTGGCAATCATGGCATCATTACGCATTTGCTTTGCCAGTTCCAGTGAGCGTTCCAGGTAAAGCAGGGCCGAATCAAATTTATCTGTCTGGTCGTATATCAGGCCGCGTTCGCTGTATAAAATACTTAACTGGTTACTGTCTTTGCTTTGCAGTACCATCTGTTCGGCCCGGTTATAATACTCACTGGCTGTAATAAAATTTTTATTTTGAAAAAAAACATTCCCCATCGACATGGTGGCATTTACCAAACGCCGGTTGTCTTTTAGTTGTTCATACAGCCTGGCACTTTGTTGGTAATAGTCCAGTGCTTTATCAAAATTACCCCGCAGCAGGTAGCAAAAACCTATATCATAATAATTGTTGGCCAGTGGTAAGGTGCGTTGCAGTTTTTTAGCCAGCTCGGCAGAGCGCTCAAAATATTCCAGGGCCTTGCCGGGGTTATTGTCTAAATAATAACTGCCTATACGGTTTAAGGTGGGTTGCAGTATACTGTCCTGTTTTTCAGTATCCAGTATTTTTAATAAGCTGTCTGCATCTTTATTATTTTGTGCATTGGCCAGCAGGGTACAAAGTATACATGATATTATTACAACCAGGTGTTTCATTTATAGCAGGTGTATTTAAATAAATCTTTTTATGGCCTGGCCGCCCACAATACTGGTTAATACGGTATCTGCAAATGTTTTACCAATATGCAGTTGTATTTTATTGATGTGTACCAGCTCTGTATCAATGGCGGTTACTTTTTGTTTATTCACCAGGTGCGTGCGGGATATCCTGGTAAAATTAGAAGCGGGCAATTGCTGTTCCAGGTTTTTCATACTTACCAGTACGATTTTCTTTTCACCGTTTTGCAGGTACAGGTTTACAAAATCGCCGAGCGATTCAGCATACATTACATCATTGTAAGCAACACGTAAAAATGTATGCTTGTCTTTTATAAAAAAACTGCCATCGTCTTTTGGTTGAAAGGCTTCTGTTGTAGTGGTGCTGGCCTTTATTTCGGCCAGTGTCCGTACTTTATCAATGGCACGTAACAATCTTTCTGGTGCTACCGGCTTCACCAGGTAATCTACGGCATCCAGTTCAAATGCATCTGCAGCATAATTGGGATGACTGGTAATAAAAATGGTAAAGGGTAATTGTTTAAGGCTTTTGGCCAGTTGTATACCACTGAGGCCGGGCATTTCCACATCCAGTACCAGCAGGTCGGGAGTATACTGTGCCAGTTTTTCACGGGTAATGAGGGCATTTTCGCAAACACAAAGGCACTGCATACCTGCAATGGCATTCAGCTGGTCAAGGGTGTATTCCCTGTACAGCTCATCATCGTCTGCAAGTATATACGTTAAAGGAAAAGGCATAATGCGGAGGTGAAATTAACACTTTTAATGCTCGTTTTATATTTTACCTGCTTAAAACCTCATTTGGTCTACTATTTTAAGCGGTTAATCTACTGGCAGCATCCTGGTTGTGTTAAGTATATATTTTCGTATCGGTTTTTCATAGGATATTGGATTTTAAAACGGGCAGGATTTCTATCCAGCCCTCTTTTATAAAATTATACACTTTATATAGCAAACACGGTGGGTTTAAATATAGTTTCACACAGGTGAGTTCCATTAACCAGACTTACCTTATCCTGGTCCCGCAGTATTGTACTGTGGGATTTTTATATTATTTGTGATACTGAACCGATAGCGGTTTTAGCAACAGGGATGAGCGGCTTATTTATTTAGCTGCAGGCAATGCCGGTATCCATTTGATACAAACCGGGTTGCCGGCATTGATTTTTTTACCGGTATCAGTTAGCAATCCGGTTTTTTTATCTACTTTAAAAATTATTACTTCGTCGCTGTTTTGATTGGCTACCAGCAAAAAATTTCCCCCTGGGGCAAAATTAAAGTTACGGGGTGTTTTGCCCAGCACCGGCTGATACCCAACTAGGGTTAGTTTACCATCTGCTGCATTGATAGAAAAGATAGTGATCATGTTGGCATCGCCGCGGTTACTGCAATATAAAAATTTGCCATCGGGAGACGCATGTATATCGGCACTTCCAATGCTGCCTTTAAAATCTGCAGGGTGAGCACTGATGCGCTGGCTTAATGTAAGCAAGCCTTTTTTTACTGTATACACCACCACTGTGCCGGTCAGCTCTTCCATTAAATATGCATATTTTTTATTGGGCGCAAATTCAAAATGCCTTGGGCCGCTGCCGGGTTCAGACGCAGCTGCACCGGCCTGTTTCAGGTAACCTGTTTTGCTGTTAAATGCATAGATCATTACTTTATCAATACCAAGGTCGGGCACATATAAGTATTTATTATCGGCAGATAATATGGTGGAATGCACGTGGGGGCCCTGTTGCCTGCCAGTATTGGGGCCCGATCCGTAATGTTGTATTACCTGCTGTAAACTGTCCAGTGAGCCATTGGCATTGGCATGCAGTACTCCAATACTGCCACTGGTATAATTACCTGCAAAAATCCACCGCCCGGTTTTGTCAACGGCAACATAGCAGGGGTGCTTGCCCCCGGATGGTTGTTTATTGATCTCGGTAAGCGTGCCGGTACGGTTATCAAAAGCAAAAGCAGAGATATTACCACCCATGGTAAATTTTGTGCTGTCGGCATTTTCATTCACGGCATATACATATTTTTTGTTGGGCGCAACCGCTAAGAAAGATGGATTGGAAGTGAGGGCCGTACTAACAAAACTATTGTTGCCGGTAAGGGTGTTGAATTTGTATACCTGTATGCCCTCACTTTTACCGCCGGTGTAGGTACCAATCAATAAGTATTGCTCGTGCTGGGCAGCAGCAGTAAAGGTGTACAGCAACACTGCAAGTAAAGCGAATAGCTTCATATATATAGTTTGAATGTAGTTATTAATAGATGGGTGCCGGTTTTTATGATATGCCATCCAGGGCAGCAATAATCCTGGCATAGGTTTCTTCGTTACTCAATGCTTCGGGAATAAATGTTTTGCCAATTACCTTTTCGTATAATTCAATGTATCGTGTAGAAATGGTATTCACCCATTCATCGGTCATTTCCGGAACTGTTTGCCCTTCTTTACCCATAAAATTATTTTCTATCAGCCACTCCCGAACAAACTCTTTGCTTAATTGTTTCTGCCGTTCGCCTTTTTGCTGGCGTTCTTCAAAACCATCTGCATAAAAATACCTGGAGCTGTCGGGGGTATGTATCTCATCCATTAGGATTACATCGTTGCCAATTGTACCAAACTCATACTTGGTATCCACCAGTATCAACCCCTGTTTGGCTGCAATGGCTTTGCCTCTTGCAAAAAGTTGTAATGCATAGTTGCATAAAATTTCCCAATCAGTGGCAGATGCCAGGCCCTGTGCAATAATTTCTGCAGCGCTGATGTCTTCATCGTGCCCTTCTGCTGCTTTGGTGCTGGGGGTAATAATGGGATTGGGAAAATAATCATTTTCTTTCATGCCTTCGGGCATGGGTACACCGCATAAAGTTCTTTTGCCGGCAGCATAGGTTCTCCAGGCATGACCGGTTAAATTTCCTCTTACCACCATTTCAATTTTAAAGGGTATACATTTTTTACCGATGCTAACATTGGGGGCAGGGGTGCTTATCAACCAGTTAGGGCAAATATCGCTGGTAGCCTGCAACATGTATGCAGCAATTTGTGTTAATACTTGTCCTTTAAAAGGAATGGGGCGGGGCAGTATCACATCAAAAGCAGAGATGCGGTTACTGGCTACCATAATCAAAAGATCGTTGGAAAGCGTGTATACATCTCTAACTTTTCCTTTATAAAAATTTGTTTGTAGGGGAAATTTAAATGGAGTCATACTGCTAAAGTACCATCAAGTGCTATAAAACCCTAAATTTGTTGCAATTAATATTCAACAGGCCGTTGGAAATAAAATTTTCACGTAAAAATAACAATGCTTATTTTGCCTGATATTTAATAACCCTAAAAATGCTATATGAGAAAAACTACATGCTATCTGGTTACATTGCTTTTGGCTAATATGTTAACGATTGCAGCCTTTGCGCAAAATGTAACCATTAGTGGTAATGTAAGAAACAGTAACACCAAAGAAGGTGCGGGTGCTGTTTCTGTTACTATTAAGGGCACCAATACCGGAACTTTTACTGACGATAAGGGTAATTTTAAACTCACATTAAAGAGTTTACCAGTAACCTTATTGATATCCTCTGTAGGTTATGAATTACAGGAGATTACAATAAGTAATGCAGGTTTTACACAGGTAGAATTTAAACCCAGTGTGGCACTGGGCCAGGAAGTGGTGGTGTCGGCCACCAGGGTACCTCAGAAAATAATGGAATCGCCCGTTTCTATTGAAAGGGTGAGTGCGGCAGCTATTCGCAATGCACCCGCTGCCAACTTTTACGATGTGGTAATGGGTTTAAAAGGGGTGGATGTAACTACATCTTCTTTAACTTTTAAAACACCTACCACCCGTGGTTTTAACAGCAGCGGCAATACCAGGTTCAATCAACTGGTAGACGGTATGGATAACCAGGCGCCCGGCCTGAATTTTTCTGTAGGTGCCATCATTGGTTTAAGTGAGCTGGATGTGGACAATATTGAATTACTGTCTGGCGCATCTTCTGCATTGTATGGCCCGGGTGGTATGAATGGTACCTTACTGATGACCAGTAAAAATCCGTTTAAATACCAGGGCCTGTCGTTTTTAGTGAAAGAAGGGGTTATGAATACAGATGGCCGTCAGCGCCCGGCATCACCTTACAGCAACTGGAATTTAAGATGGGGTAAAAAAGTTTCTGAAAAATTCGCTTTTAAGATCAATGCCGAAATGATACAGGCTAAGGACTGGCTGGCTGCAGATCAAAGAAATTACAGCAGAACCGGAACCACTGGATCGGTTGTAGCAGGCGACAGGAAAACAGATCCTAATTACGATGGTATTAATGTATATGGCGATGAAACCACCGTAGATATCAGGGCATTTTTCAGCAGTATTGCAGGAAATTTACCAGGGGCTGCTAACTTTATTAACACCAATAATTTACTGGCCACTGCACAAAATGTTTCCCGCACAGGATATACTGAAAAAGAGTTACTGAATCCCAACACCATTAATTTTAAACTGGCTGGCTCGCTGCATTACAAGTTATCTGAGAACACCGAAGCTACTTTTGCCGCCTATTGGGGAACTGGTAATACCATTTACACCGGTAGTGACAGGTATTCTCTGAAAGATTTTAAGATGGGCCAGTACAAACTGGAACTGAATAATAAAAACTGGATGCTGCGTGCCTATACTACCCAGGAAAATGCAGGCGAATCGTATAACGCCACCGCCACCACCCGTTTGTTCAATGAGTCGTGGAAAAAATCGGTAACTACCGATGCTGCTGGTAATCCAACACCACTGCCTACCGACTGGTACATTCAATATGCTTTTTCTTACCTGAGTAACAGGATGAGTGGGATGACTGCTTATGATGCTCACCAGGCTTCCAGAACAATTGCAGATGCTGGAAGACCAACACCCGGTACTCCCGCATTTACTGCTGCATTTGATGCCATCCGCAAAAAACCAATCTCTCAAAACGGGGGACTGCTTTTAGATAAATCAGATCTCTATGCAGTGGAAGGCAATTACAACCTTTCTCAATACACTAAATCTTTTGCCGACATTTTAATTGGAGCCAACTATAAAAATTATGTACTGAATTCGCAGGGTACCTTATTTGCAGATTCTACCGGACCTTTAAAAATTTCGGAGTTTGGGGCATATATACAGGCCACCAGGGCCATAACCAAAGCCATAAAATTAACTGCATCCGGCAGGTACGATAAAAACCAGAATTTTGAAGGTAAATTCACGCCAAGGGTAACAGCATTGATCAAAGCATCTGAAAATAATAATTTCCGTTTGTCTTATCAAACTGCCTATCGTTTCCCTTCCAACCAGCAGCAATGGATCAATTTGCAGGTGGGCAGCACCCGCTTGGTAGGCAGCAATGCCAACTTCATCAATTACCTGGGTACTACCAGCAATCCTTTATACACTGCTACCAGCGTATTGGCGGGAAGTCCGCAAACCATAACTATCCCAACTGTAAAACCAGAATCGGTAAGTTCATTTGAACTGGGTTACAAAGGGCTGTTATTGCAAAATAAATTATTGATAGATGTATATGGTTATTTTGGACAATACCAGGATTTTATCAGCAGAACCAATACCATGCAAACCACCAGCGGTGTGGCAGCAGATATTACCAATCCTGCAAAAAGAAGAAATATTTCTATTGTAATCAATGCACCGGATAAAGTAAAAGCCAATGGCTTTGGATTTAGTGCCGATTACAGGTTGCCATCTAACTTTTCTGTTGGCGCCAACCTGTCTTCTGATGTATTGCAGAATGTACCGGCGAATTTTACTGCTTATTTTAATGCGCCTAAATATAAAACCAACGTAACATTCGGCAACAGCGGTTTTGGAAAAGACAAACGCGTGGGCTTTAATGTAGCGTACAGGTGGCAGCAGGGTTTTTACTACCAGGGCGATTTTGCCAACGGACAGTTACCTGATGTACATACTGTAGATGCGCAGTTAAGCTTTAAATTACCCAAAACAAAATCAATAGTAAAACTGGGTGCTAACAATTTGCTGAACCAATATTATTACAATGCCATAGGCAACTCGCAAATAGGCGGCTTGTACTATGTAAGCTTTGGATATAATGTGTATTAAACCAACAGTTGATCCCATTTTTAAATTAAAAAATTACTATAATGAAAAATATAAATATTAAACTACTGATAATGTTGTCGGGCATCGTCTTTATTACCTCATGTAATAAAGACCTGGAGCAACTGGCGCCAATAGCAAAGCCGGTATATCCTACAGGCAGCGGCATTGCTGCCACACTTGCGGCCAATACCAATTACAGTTTTTATACTGCATTGATCACCAGGGCAGGCTTCGCCAGTTTGCTAAATGATTCTACCAAAACTTTTACGCTGTTTGCCACAGACAATAATGGCATGAAGATATTTGTAAATAACGCTTCCGGTGGTGCAGTACCTTTAAATGCACCGGATGCCACTTTTTTAGGATTCATCGGCAGCAGTTTACCGGTTGCCAATGCACAGGCAATTGTATCCTACAATATGGTAGGACAAAAATTACTGGCTGCCGGAATCGGTACCACATTTCCTAATTATCCATTTACCAGCCAGATTATATTAGATCCCAATCAACCATTTGTTAGGATGCCAATATTTCCTGTAAGAGGAACACCTTATTCTTATGTGAATAATGTGCCTGTTATTTCAACCGACATGGCAGCATCAAACGGGGTTATTCACACACTGTTCAGCATTGCGGCACCACCATCTGCCACGTTAAAAACAATGCTTGCGGCCGAAACTTCATTGACTTACTTCAGGGCTGCAGTAGCCCGTGCCGACAGTGGTTCTGTAGGCTTATCAAAATTTGATTCCTTACTGAACTATGGCGTTACCAATATGACTGTTCTGGCGCCCAACGATGCCGCATTTCAAACCCTGGTGTTTGGCCTTGCATACAACGGATATTTAGCCACCAGGCCTAAGCCATACAATGCTACAGATTCTGCCACCGCATTGGCTACTGCCAATGGCGCAGTTGCTGCCGGACCTGCATTTTTAGCTACCAGTAATGTAACCACTGCTACTGTAAAAGGCATTGTGGCCTATCATTTGCTGGCCTCCTTAACTTCCAGTACTACTACACCATATCAGCCTAATATCAGGGTCTTCTCTAATAATGTACCATCAATCCCTACCTTTATCAAAACATTGGTGAATGGAAGTTTGGCAGTACACCCTGGTGTACTGGCACAGGCCACTTATACAGGGCCGGCGGTAACCAGTTTAAAATTTTCTAGCTACGGAACTTTTCCTCCCGGAGGCACTCCATTCAGTTACACCGCCACTGCAGTTACGCTTGATAAGCATGCTGTAAATGGTGTATATCATATCATTGATAAAGTGTTATTGCCACAGTAATTTTCAATATTAATTTATTCCAATACAAAAGGGACTTCAATTGAAGTCCCTTTTGATTATAAGCAATTTTTACTTTACCAATTTATACATTGAACCTGAAGTGCATTACATCTCCGTCTTTCACGATGTACTCTTTTCCTTCAATTCTTAATTTACCATTTTCGCGGCAGGCTGCCTCACTTTTATACTGCAGAAAATCTTCGTATGCAATTACCTCGGCTTTAATGAATCCTTTTTCAAAATCGGTATGTATCACACTGGCTGCCTGTGGTGCTTTCCAGCCCTGGTGAATCGTCCATGCCCTTACTTCCTGAACGCCTGCAGTAAAGTAGGTAGAGAGGTTCAGTAATTTATAGGTAGAATGTATCAAACGGTCTAAAGCAGGTTCTACCATTTTATATTCTTCCATAAACATGGCTTTGTCTTCCGGATTCTCAAACTCGGCGATCTGTGCTTCAATGGCATTGGTCATAATGATCACCTGGTTGCCCTCATTTTTCACCGCTTCAATCAGGGCGTCAGAAAATTTATTGCCGGTATGCATGCTGGCCTCATCTACATTGGCCACATATAAAATGGGTTTGTCTGTTAATAAGAACAGGTCGGCCACAGCAATTTTATCTTCTTTGGTTAAGCCTAACGATAAAATGTTTTTGCCCTTATCCAAATGTTCTTTGCAACGGACTAAAATGTCCAGTTCGGCTTTCATTTTTGTATCGGTCTTGGCCAGTTTTTCGGTGCGTTGCATTTTCTTTTCCACGCTTTCCAGGTCTTTCAGCTGCAGTTCGGTTTCAATAATTTCTTTATCGCTTACCGGGTTGATGGGGCCTTCGTCCCTTAAAATATTATCATCTTCAAAACAGCGGATCACATGAATGATGGCATCCACTTCCCGGATATTTGCCAGAAATTTATTTCCCAGCCCTTCGCCCTTGCTGGCACCACGTACCAGGCCGGCAATATCCACAATTTCTATTTGGGTGGGTACGGTGCGGTCGGGGTGTACCAGCTCGGCCAGTTTATCCAGCCTGGGATCGGGTACGTTTACCAGGCCTGTATTGGGCTCAATGGTACAAAAGCGGTAATTACTGGCCTGAGCCTTGGCGCTGTTACTTACTGCGTTAAATAAAGTGGATTTACCAACATTGGGTAATCCTACGATGCCTGCCTGTAAAGCCATGTATACTTAAAAATTAATAATGAAAAATTAAAATTGGCTGCAAAGGTAAGCATTGGGGCAATAGATAATGTGGAATGGGGAAATATCGAATATATTTTAATTTGCATTAATTTACTATACATTTATAGCGGTTCATAAGAACATGAGTTGGAAAATATTCGACCGCTGAAATTGATAAAAATATTCGATATTCGGTATTCAAAAATTCAAGATAGTCATGGCTTTAAGCAGAATATGGAGCGCATTTATCATCATTGCACTAACAGTTGCAGGGATTAAATGTTTTTTCTTTGGTGAAACCCAGATATTTACCTGGATGGTAAGCGGCAAGGCTGCCGATCCGGCAAATCCGCTTAAGCTGGATGGCATTATTGAAACCTGCTGGGTGGCCGTGGATATCTGTTTAAAGCTGGTGGGTATTTTAGCGCTCTTTATCGGTTTTATGAGCATTGCAGAAAGGGCAGGGGGCATCAACCTGTTATCGCGTATTGTGGGCCCGTTCTTTTCAAAACTGTTTCCCGAAATTCCCAAGGGACACCCTTCCATGGGGCATATGATCCTGAATTTTTCTGCCAACCTGCTGGGTTTGGATAATGCTGCCACCCCCTTTGGTTTAAAAGCAATGGCAAGTTTACAGGAGCTGAATCCCAACAAAGAAGTGGCATCTAATTCGCAGATCATGTTTTTGTGTTTACATGCAGCCGGATTGAATTTAATACCTGTGAGTGTGATTGCGGTAAGGGCAGCACAGCATGCTACTGATCCCACTGATGTTTTTTTACCCTGCATGATCGTAACTTTTGTTGGAACCCTGGCTGCAATGATCATTGTATCATTTAAACAAAAGATCAATTTACTGCAGCCGGTGATACTGGCCTGGGTATTTGGCATATCTGTTATTATTGCATTGCTGGTATTGTATATTACAAGGTTGGATGCTGCCGGAATACAAAGCTTCTCGGGCATCTTGAGTAATGGATTAATATTGCTGGTTTTTTTATTGATTATTCTGGGTGGAGTATATAAAAAGATAGACGTATTTGCTGCATTTATAGACGGTGCCAAAAACGGGTTTGATACGGCCATCCGGATCATTCCTTACATACTGGGCATACTGGTAGCCGTTAGTATGCTGCGTACCAGCGGTACTTTTGATGCCGTGATCAACGGGATGAAACATTTTTTTGCCTTATTTGGTGCCGATACCCGCTTTGTAGACGGGCTGCCCACAGCTTTAATTCGCCCTTTAAGCGGGGGTGCTGCCAGGGGTATGATGGTGAGTACGATGACTACTTTTGGCCCCGATTCATTTGCAAGTAAATTATCAGGTATTTTCCAGGGGGCATCGGATACCACTTTTTATGTAGTGGCGGTGTACTTTGGCTCTGTCAATATCAAAAATACACGCTATGCCATAGGATCAATGCTGCTGGCAGACCTGGTGGGTGTGATTACCTCTATACTCCTGTGTTATTTGTTTTTTGGATAGAGGAGGTAACAGTTGCAGGTAACGGTTACTGTATCAGCTTTTCTACATGCAGTAACCGGCCGTTTTGGTCAATGCCTTCTGCCACCAGTTTAAATTTTTTGGCTGCATCATCATTGTAAAATTCTATCAGCACTTTACCGTCTTTTACTTTTATATCCGGGTTCCAGTATAAAGTGGCTCTTACATCACTGAAGGCACTTTCTGGATTCAGTTTGCTGTAATCCACTGCATAAAATTCACGGCCAACAGAATAGCCCTGCTTCTTAAAAAAGTCAAATCCTTTTTGACGCCAGTCCCTGGTTGATTTTCCTTTTACGGTGTACAATCCAATGGCACCTCTTTCGGCACCCAGTGCAATACCTGTAGTGCCTTTGTATATTTTTACCAGGGCAATATCGGTGGGGTCCAGGCTTTCCACAATACTTAAAGAAACGGGCACTTCATTTAAAAAGAATTGTACTCCCTTATTCTCCCCGCTGTTTTCCGAAAAAAAATCCAGTCCCTGGAAACGGGTAAAATTTACCTGCGTTACAAAATCGGTGGTAATGATAGAAATGCCCGGTACCATCATGCGCAGGTATTGCCAAATATCATTGTAGTGCATGTTTTCGTCCAGTACCAGGGTTTGGTCGCTGTTATAAAACATATCGGTAGTATACAGCAGGTTCAATGAATCTGCGGCAGAACGTTTTTTTGTTCTTACCACCACTTCCTGCAGGGTTTTGCCTTTTGAAGAATCCAGTCTCTGTCTTTCTGAAATTAAATTTTGCAGGTAGGGGGCAGCCATGCCCTGTGCCGGGTAATTTTCCGCAGCAGCGGGGGGAGCTGTTTTAAGTGTATCAAAATAAGCAGGATTTATTTTTACGTCTACAATGGCATTTTCTTTGGCAGTATTGGTGCCCTGGTAATAAATAGTGGCTTCCTTTTTAAATGCTATATTGTCAACCACAAATACGGAATGTTCATTAGTGGCGGCCTGCGACATGATATTGGTAGAATCTTCTCCTTTAATGATGAGGTTGATCTTCCCTGTTTTTAATGTTGATTTGCCGTCGCTTTGCAATACTTTACCTGATACACTCAACCCGGTTTCGAAAGGATATTGCAATGCGGGAAATTGATTTGCCATGATCTCCTGCAGCGCAAACCTGCGCCAGCCATTGGTAAGCATCACCAGGTCCAGGTGTTGAATGGTTTGCACTTCTTTGTCTTTAAAATAATAACCCGGTTCATGTATGCGGCCATGGATATCATCTGTTAATAACAGCGCCGATTGAATACTCTGCTGATGTGGGGCAATATCCGCATCATAATTGATTACAGCTACTGCTCCCTGTAAACCGGGAAACTCGTGTATATCCAGTTCAAGGCTGTTCTTTTTTCTTTTTTCTGTACTTACAGCAATGGTTTGCAGCAAGCTGTTGCTGATGGTATGATTGGCAACAAAAACAATACGCTCTGCCAGTGGGATACCCTGTTCGGTCAATACTGTAATTTGCATGATGCCGGGCGGCAATGTTTTTTTATTGATGGCTACCGCATCCTGCCCCTCGTCTATATTTAATTTACCCATGTAAGCCAGCTGGTAATTAATTTGCGCCATAACCAGCAGGTTGTTGTACCGGCTTTTATTGGTTTCACTTCTTTCTACTTTTACAAAAGTTTTATTGGCATTACTGTTATCAACAGAAAGGGTAATGCCTTCTTTTTTTGCAGCGGGTAATGTAATTGTTTTTTGTACTCCATTTACCTGCAATACCGCCTTATAGCTTGCGCCTTCGGCAGGCAGCAACTCAAAACTGCCCATACCATCGTGTGTGCTGCTGAACGACACCAGTTTGGTATTTTTTTCATCCACTATATCGCCACTTACCGCTACCGGGTTATTGAATGCATCTATAGCCTTAAATGCTATTATGCTTTTTAGGCCAGTAATTAAATTTCCGCCCTCAGGTAAAAAACTGATGCTGCTGTTCGAATTGGAAGCGCCGGTTTGTTTTGCAGTGCCACCGGGGCGGATGATGGTAATTTTTTTTTCGGAAATGAATTGCGGGAAGTTAAGCATCCACAGGGTATAACAGTGCAGGTAGTAATTACCGCCGGCCAATTGCTCTTTTAATTCAAAGCTGCCACTGGCGGTGCCGTTTGTAAGCGGCAGCATTCTTTTTTCAACTAATCTGCCGGCAGCATCTTTAAGATCGGCATAAATTACTTTACTGAGTACGGTGGGCTTATTTTCTAATACCGCATAAGCTTTAAACCAGATGGTTTCTCCTGAGGCATAAGTGTTTTTATCTGTTTGCAGGTAGGTTTTTTCCTGTGGCCTTAAAAAGGAGAATGAATCTAAAGCAGCTACAATTTTTTCAGGTACGGATTGCGAATAGGAAAATTGTATGAATAATACGGCAACAGCAGCCAGGAATGTTTTAAGCATTGGTAAAAGATTAACGGGTAATATACTTTAAGGTATAAAAAAAGTGTTACATAAATGCAACACTTTTTGTTAAAACAAAGGTATAATAATTTAAGGCTTCAGCATGCCACTGATACCATGGATCACTCCATTGCTTGCTGCCACATCTGCAACAGCAAATGTAAACGGTGCAGTATTGGATATGCCTTTTACAGAAACTCCCGAAGCACCCGGGCTTACCAGCACATTGGCCCCGTTCACAGTTTTTAAATTACCCGCCTTCATGGCAACAGAAAAATTGCGTGAAGACACGATGTGGTACTTTAAAATATTGGAGAGTGTGGTAAGTGGTGTACCAGTGAGGCCTGCGATGGTAGTGGCATCATATCCATTGGCGGTCATGGTGGCATTGTCTATTGCAAACACCGTGGCAGGTACAGTTGCTGAAGGAGAAAAAGTACTGGTTAAGCCTGCTTTTGTAATGGCCTGTACCATCAGGCTGTAATTGCTGTTGGCTGTAAGTAAATTGATCAGCGTAAAAGCAGGAACCAGCAATGGCTTGTCGATGATATGTATCACGCCGTTACCACAGGTAACATCTTTAGAGGTAATGGTAGCACCATTTACAAACAGTTTGCTGGCTGCTTTGTCTTTATACCCATAGTTACTGTAGCCTGCCATGGAGGTCATGGGGGCATTGGGTCCGTCGGGTATTTCAAAGCTGGTGCGCTTGATGTTTTGCATATGGTTCAGCAACAGCAATGTGAGCGATACTGAATCAATGGTGGGCAGCGAACTGGCGGTAATACCAGCTGCATTCAATGCCGCATTGGTGGGGGCAAATAGTGTAAATGGCCCGGGGCCCTTGGTAAAGGTTTCCAGCTTGGCCTGTGCCAGTGCGGTTTTAAGAAGACTCAGGTCGGTATTGGCGGCCAGTGTTTCATCAATACTGGGACCAGGAGGCACCACCGTATCCTTTTCGGTACACTGTACCAGTAACATGCTGCTTATTAAAAACAGCAATGGTATTTGTATGAATCGTTTTATTTTATTTCGCATAAACAGGTTTTTACTGGTTTACAATTACAGATAAATTAGGCAGCAGGTTAGTGGCGGTAGTACCATTGTATCCTCTTGCCAGCATGGTATAGATCCTTTTATTGGTTAAATTAGAAGCCCAGGCCCTTCGTGCAATGGGGGCAGTAGTAATAGCTGCACCGGCAGGGCGTATAAAAAATGAATCTGAAGGCAATGCCACATCAAAACTGGCCGAAGCTGATTTAAAGGCCACATTAGATATCAATAAAGTGGCGGTGGTATTGGTAGCACCTTTGTACAGATCAATGGCCGCTACATTGGGCATGGCATTCACAAATTTAATGCGTGCAAATCCACTGTCGGGCGTGGCTTTACTGTCTTCTATACTAAAACCGGTAGCAGTAGCTGCGGTATCGGTAATATAATAGGTATAAAATTTATCTGCACTAAAAGTTTCTGTAAATTCAAACAGCTTTCTGGCAATATTGCCGGTACCGGGTACAGGGGTAAAGCCCTGTATTTTAGTAGCGCCCGGTGGAAGCATTAAATAATCGCCATTGCTGCTGCCGCCCATGTTAAAGCCCCCTCCGGGGAAACTGAATGGTGCTGCCAGGGTATTACTAACCGGTTTGCCGTTCACATATAAAATAGTGGAAGGTAAAACGGTGTAGGCAGAAAAATATCCCAGTTTTACCTGTGCTGTTCCTTCGCTTCCTGTTCTTTCTGTTACGTTGTACGTGTTTTTCTCGCAACCCGAAAAAACGGTAACAGCAAAAAGAACTGTTGCAAATATCATTGTATGTTTCATAAAATGGTGTAGTTTAATTTAATAATCAGGGTTTGCTGAACCAGCATTCATATGTGTGATAATCTAAGTTAAGTCCTCCAATGCGAAGCAACTCATTCCTGTTCCAAACATACTCACTGTTAAATCTTGGCCTTACCCTGTATACTGGTTTATTAAAATTATCGCCAAACAACGGATTGGGTAGTACCAGTGAATTATACACCTGTAAACCGGTTACAGGATCCAGGTCGGTATAATGATACCTTCTCATGTCAACAAATGTTTCAAAAAAGCCCCAGCCCCACAGTGCAACATATTTTTGCAGCATGATATCTGAAAGGGTTAATGAAGCGGCTACTTTTTTAACATTGCTGCTGGCCAGGTATGCGGCACGTTCAGCAGCGGTAATAGGGTTGCCTGTAAAAAGTGTGACATTGCCTCTTGGGAAAGATCCCCTGTTGATAAAATCAAAATGGTAATTGATACCATTGGTATAAGCTGTTAATGCAGTGGCGGCATCGCCTTTTCTTAAAGCAGCTTCTGCTTTAATGAACTGTATTTCACTGGCGGTCATTATGGGCAGCACGGCTTTATCTGCAAAAAGATAATGCTTGTACAGCGGATTGAATACAGATACAGATGGGTTACCATACACACTGTCCTGCCATGGAGATGGTACTCTTTTTCTTGCATTGATCCAGTTGGTAGAGCCCACTGCATACACTGCTGTTAAACCTGCATTAGGATCGCCGGTTGCCGGTGCCACTCCCCTGAAACCACCATTACCGTTGGTAGTATCCTGCGAGCAGGTGAGCATATGTCTCATCCTTGGATCCCTGTTGAAAGCATTGGCTGCGGTAGGAGCAGCACCTGTAAAAATGGTGCCATCCAGTAAACGTACAATAAAATCACTCTGGCGGAATAAAGTGAGGTTATCCCTGAAAGTGCCAAAGAAATTGGCGTCGTCATTTTTAACTGCATCGAAGGGGATTACAAAATCATCATTGTAATCTACCAAAGAACGGTTGCAATATGCAATTACAGAGTCTGCATTGTAGCTGGTTTTGTTGGTAATGCGGTGTGCATTCCTGGCCATTAAACCCCATGCGAATTTTATCCATTTTGCATTGCTGCCATTGTATACAAAATCACCTTTGGCCAAACGGGCACTGGTAACGTCTACATCGGTGCGGTTTAAATTGGTAATGGCCAGCCTTAATATAGAGTCAATTCCGGCATATACCACTTCCTGGTCATCGTATTTAAAAAAGGCTTTGTTTTCTACAAACGCTTCTTTAAAGATGATCTCTCCATGATAGTCGGTGGCGTATTGAAACATCATGGCTTTTAACACCTGTGCTGCACCTACATAGTCCCATTGTCCTTTTTCGGTACCGCTTTTTATGATGTAGTCTAAGTTAAGTCCTAATCCAAAATAACACTGACGCCAGATATCTCCATTTACATCACTGCCCGAGTTATATCCCTGGCGGTCGAAGTTGTTTACATTACCAGAGCTGTTGGCACCAAAGTTTTGTACATATTTGCTGGCATAACGGCCATCAAATTGCAAACCCCTTGGTATGCCACTCAATTGCGAAGGGAATATAGAAGAGGCATCCGGATTTTGAGGGGTATCCGGATCACTGTTGATAGACAGGTATTTTTTACAGCTGCTGACAGATAATACAACCAGCAGCGCAGTAAATGCTGTTATTAAACTATTTCTTTTCATAATAATTTCTTTTTTTGATTTTGTTAAAACTGTACTTTACAACCTACATTGATACCCCTGGGGGTAGATATAGAACCAAAGTCGATACCTGCACCACCATATCCTCTTGAAAATGCGGTATTGGCATTTACACTTGGATCGGCACCTGTGTAGTTGGTGATGATGAACAGATCGGTACCAGTTACAAATACAGATGCACTGCTTACCACTTTCTGGCGTTTTAAAAGTGCCTTGGGAAGTGTATAGCTTAATGTGGCATCTCTCAGTCTCATCCAGTTTACTGTTTCAATAAAATCAGCTTCCGTAACATTACCTGCTGAATAATAATCACTCCTGTAATAAGGATACACGGTAATATTATTGATGGTAGGGTTGGTGGTGTTTTGCAAACCATCATTTAGTACCCCGTTTATTACCACCGGTTTTTCCCTGTCTAAAGTACGCTTGCTTAAACCTGTAACATACAGGAAGTATTCATTACCGTTAAACACATCGCCGCCCTTTCTAAATTCGAGGTTGATGCTCAGGTTAAAGTTTTTATAAGAAAAGCTGTTGAGCAAACCTACTTTAAAGTCGGGTTGCCTGTCACCTGCCTGTATAAAGTCAGCCGCCGCATTTACACTGGGCAAACCAGATGTAGGGCTGATGATGATCTGTCCGGCAGTGTTTCTTACCAGTGGGGTAGAAGCAAGATTGCCAATGGCAGAACCGGGGAATACCTGGCTTCTAACATTACCAAATACCCAGGTATCACTATCATAGTAGGTAGGTAAACCTGCGGGCAGTTCCAGTACCTTGCCCCGGTTCCTGTCGAAGTTTACAGTTACATCCCAATTCATTTTTTTGTTGGCAATCACTTTGGCATTCAGTACCGCTTCAATACCCTTATTTTCTACCAAACCACCATTCAGGTATTTCAGTACAAAACCGGTACCATAACTTACGCGGTTATTGATGATCTGTCCGCGGCTTTTCAGTGAATAGTAAGTTAAGTCAAGCCCCAACCTATTTTTTAAGAATTTTAGTTCACCACCAAATTCCAGGTTATCGGTATACTCCGGTTCCAGTCCAAAATTGTTTCCGGTAACACCATTGGCAAAACCACCACCGGTGGCAGTTGATTGTGTAAACAAACGGTCTATCAGGTAAGGCTGGTACAAGCCTTTACCGGTAGTACCATAACTGATCCTTGCTTTACCGTAGCTTAACCATGAAAGGTTGTCAAATATTTTCAGGTCGCCAAAAATGAAACTTAAAGAAGCGGATCCAAAATTGTAAAATGGATTCTTATCTACTTCCTTACTCAGGAAGGTGCTGGTTCCTTCCCTGGTGCCTGCAAAAGAAGCATACAACAGGTTGTTGTATGAAATGGCGTAGTTAGCAAAGAACCTGATCTTGCGGGTATTTAACACCGTGGTTTTTGCAAACAAGCTTAATGGATCGGTATTGTTGAGCGATACGAAGTTGGGTTCAAAAAAACGTTCGCCGCGTTGCGCTTCAATGCGTGTTTGGTTATCGTCGTTGGCAAATCCCATCGTTAAGGAAGTGGAAATGGTATTGAACTTCTTTTTTAAAGTAGTTTTAAATACATTGCTCAGGTTCCTGGTATTTTGTTCGTAAAGAGTATAAAAACCGTTTACTGCAAATCCAAAACGGCTTTGGGGATGCATTAAAAAATCACCTGTTTGGCTGTATACATCCAACCCGGTGGTATTGCTGATATTAAGCCATTTGAACGGATCGGCACTTACAGTAATATTGGTGGCCAAACGGTTGGTTTTATCCTGCGAACGGTTTTTGTTCACATCCCACAAAGGGTTATCGAATTCTGCTGTTAAAGATGCGGAAGAAGTTCTGTATAATTTACGGGTACCATCTGTATTCTGGAAATTCGTTACATCCAGGTCGCTTGGATAATTCAACAGGTTCAGCAAGTAACCACCCGCACCCTTTGATGATTTATCGGTGGTGGAATTGGAATAAGTGATTCCTGAGTTGATCGTTACTTTTTTAGACACTTTTACAGTTCCGCTGATTCCAAAGGTCAGTTTTTCATAACCGGTCATGGGAATGATACCTTTCTGGTTAAAATAACTGCCCGATACCCTGTAGGTGGTTACGTCGCCACCACCATCAACATCTACAGCATGTCTCTGTGAAAAACCTGTTTGAAAAAAATTATTGATATTGTCATACAGTTTGGTGGAAGCACTGTACTTGGGTCCAAAATATGCATATGAGTTACCATAGGAATATGGATTCACCACTGCATTGGGGTCAGCAATACCCGCGGTACCTCTTCCGTAAGTAGTTTGAATTTCGGGGAACATATATACATCTTCCCAGCGGAAAGAATTGCTGTAACGCATAGATGCTTTACCCTGTTTGCCCTTGCGGGTGGTAATCACAATGGCGCCTGATGCACCATCAGAACCATACAAAGCGGTAGCTTCAGGTCCTTTTAAAATGGTTACACTTTCAATATCTTCTGAGTTCAGGTCCATCGCCCTGTTTCCATAGTCAGAGTTGCGGTTACCAAATGAAACAGCACTGGCAGAAGAGGCAGAGGCCAGGTTTTCCTGGTTCATGGTTTGGTTATCGTATGGTACACCATCCACCACAAATAAAGGAGAGTTACTGTTACCAATAGAAATGGCGCCACGCAATACTACAGAAGTAGAAGCACCCGGCGCACCCGCGGTAGGTGTAATATTGGCACCTGCCACTCTTCCTGCAAGTGCATTGATCCAGTTATCTCTTTGTGTTTGGGCAATATCTTCACCTTTTACTTCCTGTGCAGTATACCCTAATTCCCGTTTGCTTTTTTTAACGCCATAAGCGGTTACCACCACTTCGCCCAATTGCTTTTGTGCTACTACCAGGCGTATATTAATTTTGGCGTCGTCGCCCACGGTTACTTCTTTGCGGGCATAATCAACAAATGTAAATACCAGTACCTGGCCTTTTTGTGCAGCGATGCTGTAAAAGCCGGCCTGGTTGGTTTTGGTGGCGGTTCGGGTTCCTTTAACGGTAACCGTTACATCCCGTAATGGGGTGTTGTCGTCGTCACCAATTACAACACCAGAAACGGTGCCGCCCTGGCTGAATGCACTACTGCTGATGAAAAGCAATAGCGGACATAATACTCTTCGTATTAATTTTCTCATATTGTCTAGTTTTGGTTTGTTTAAAATTTAAATAAGCTTGTTTAATATTTTATAAAACGGTAATGCCCGCCTGTACATAAGGCTGTAAAAGCGGATCGCCGGGATCCAGTTCAGTTATTAAAATATCTACGTCCAGCACTTTGCAAATTTGTATGGGCTGAAAGGAATTCAGTTTTTCAGAAATGGTTAAACATACTGTTTTCTGCGATGCATGTATCATGGCCTGTTTTAGCTGTACCACATCCCAGTCGTTATCTGTTATGCCATGCACCACATCAATGGCATTGATGCCTAAAAAACAAAGATCGGGTTTCAAACTTTTTATCCTGCCCAGGGCATCTGCCCCCAGGGTAATTTTAGAGTTCTTGGATAATTTATCTCCAATTACAATCACTTCTATATTCGGATGGTGCATGTATTCCACAATGGCAGGTATACTGCCGGAAATAAAAGTGGCCGCCAGTGAAACCGGCAACGACCTGGCCAGTTCAACAATGGTGGTGCCTCCGCCGGTTAAAACAAACATGCCGTCTTTTACCAGCGATGCGGCCTTGTCTGCAATAATCTTTTTATTATCCTGGGAATAGATCTTTTTGGTAGGATATGTGATGTCGTTAAACGCCAGCGATAGTGCACCGCCATGTACCTTAATTAATTTACCTTCTTCCGACAGTTCCTGCAGGTCGCGCCGTATCGTGTCTTCCGATACATCTATCTCTGTGCTTAAGGAAGCAGAGAGCACTTTATTATGCAAGTTTACCTGGTGTACAATGTACGCCTGTCGTTCTTTTTTAAGCATTAGTTAGGTAATTAAAAACAAATTAAGGGAAAAGTTGCAAAAAACTGCAAAAACGGGGCATTTTTATTGCACAGCTTGTGCAAAAGCCTGCAAAAAAAGCAATTCCGGAGAAACGCTGTCAGTCTGATTTTTTTTCAGAACTATTTATTTTATTCTTGTCTTTAAATAATTGCTGCAGCCTGGTATTCTTTTTTGATAGTTCAGGAACAGTAGTGTTAGGATTGGGTACTGTAACGGTGCTATCGGTGGTTTTTGCAGTTTCGCTTTCCTCTTCTTCTTCCGGCGTATAGTAATCGCCAAACAGGTTGCACAGAATTTTAGCCTGATAAATGCTGCGGGTGAATTTATTGCCGATCACTATAATGGTGGCATTTTCTTTTAGTAAACGAATAAAACAGGCATTGCTGCCATGCCACCAGCCATTGTGAAAGATCATTTTTTTCCCATCAGGGTATATGTTCATCCGCCAACCCAGGCCATAGTTTTTTACACCCGGCTTTTCATTACTGTAAGGGGCATAGGCCTGCTCCAGTGTTTGCGGGGTAAACAGTGCGGTGCTTGCCAGTGCCCTGTCCCAGATTAACAGATCCCTTGGTGTGGTATAAATATTTTTATCACCGTATACCATATCTAAATATCCCAATGGTATCAGCCTGCCCTTCCAGTCGTAGCTGGGCGCCGCATTGGTGATCTGGGTACTGTCGGCCATAAAAGTATTTTTCATTTGCAGCGGACCAAAAAAAGTTTGTTGCAGGTATACTGCCAGTTTTTTACCGCTCACCTGTTCAATCAATAAAGCCAGCAATGCATAATTGGTATTGCAATAAGAAAAATGGGTATTGGGAGGGGCAATATTGGGGAGCGCTGCTTTTTTATTTACCAGAAAATTAAACACTTCTTCATTGCTTACCCATTTGGTTTTATCCCAGCCCAGGGTTTCCATAAAATATAAATAGTTGGGCAAACCACTGCGATGGTTCAATAAACTGCGTATGGTTATTCCCGGGTAATTGAAACGGGGCAGGTACTGGCTCAGTTCATCATCAATATTGAGTTTACCATCCTGCCATAATTTTAAAACGGCCATGGCGGTAAATGTTTTTGTAACCGATGCAATATGCAGTGGTGTTTGGGCCGTAATGAGGTCGCTGCCCGGCAAGTGTGCAGTGCCGGTATATTTTTCAAATACGATATGGCCATTTTTTGCCACAATGATACCTCCATTAAAACCTTTCAGTAATAATGAGGAATCGAACCACAGGCTGCAGGCCCTGTTCAAACGATCGGATACTTCTTTTGAAACAGGCTGCGGAGCAGGCAGTGTAATGAGGGTATATGCACTATCTGCACCGGAGCCGGATTGCTTTTTTTGAGAGGCATTGTTACAGCCGGTCATTAACAGAATTGCAATAATTGCGGTTGAAAATATATGCAAACGTTGCCATTTTGTTTTGAAGACCGGTTTGTTGGATAAAGTATAAAAAAATGCCATCATAAAATTATTACCGCCTATATGAAATATATTTGCACAAAATACGGAGTAATCATCATGGCAGACAAAAAAATAACCAGTTATCCCAAAGAAAAAATAAACATTCTTTTTTTAGAGAATATAAGTGATGCAGCAGTAAAATATTTTAATAAGGCAGGTTATGCCAGCGTAAAAAAAATGGCAGGTGCATTAAGTGAAGAAGAGCTGATAGCTGCGGTAAAAAATGTTCACCTGCTGGGCATCAGAAGTAAATCACAGGTTACAAAAAAAGTACTGGATGCCGCAGAGAAATTACAGGCCATTGGTTGTTTTTGTATTGGCACCAACCAGGTAGACCTGAATGCGGCCACTAAAAAAGGCGTAGCAGTTTTTAATGCTCCTTACAGTAATACCAGGAGTGTGGCAGAACTGGTGATTGGTGCTTCCATTATATTGATAAGAAAGATCATTGATAAAAATAAAGCGGCGCACGAAGGGATTTGGAATAAGGATGCCAGCGGCAGTTACGAACTGAGGGGCAAAACATTGGGCATTATAGGGTATGGCAATATTGGCAGCCAGCTGAGTGTACTTGCCGAAGGCCTGGGTATGAAAGTGATCTTTTATGATGTGGAAACCAAATTGCCATTGGGTAATGCAGAAGATAAAAAAACACTGAAAGACCTGGTAAGCCATGCAGATATTGTAACCCTGCATGTGCCGGAACTAAGCAGCACTAAAAACCTGATTAATAAAGCCAACTTAAAATATTTTAAAAAAGGCAGCATACTGATCAATTATGCAAGGGGAGAAGTGGTGGACCTGGATGCATTGGCCAAATCTTTGCAAGAAGGGCAGCTGGGCGGTGCCGCCATTGATGTATTTCCGTGGGAGCCCGAAAAGAACGGCGATACATTTACTTCACCGCTGCAGGGCCTCAGCAATGTGCTGCTTACCCCGCATATTGGCGGCAGCACACAGGAGGCGCAACAAAATATTGGTGAAGATGTGAGTACCAAATTATTTAATTATTTAGAAAAAGGGATCAGCTACGGATCTCATACCATACCTGCATTAAGCTTACCACCACAGGAAGGCACACACCGTATCCTGCACATTCACAATAACGTGCCCGGTGTACTGAGTGAGATCAATACTTTACTGAGTAAACATAAGATCAACATCCTGGGGCAATACCTTAAAACCAATGATACCATTGGTTATGTGGTGCTGGATGTGGACAAGGGCTTAAGCAAAAATGCAGTAGATCTGCTGAAAAATGTAAAGGCAACCATTAAAGTAAGAAGGCTGTATTAATCTGCTTTGTTACTATCCGCCACCGGGATGTGCACCGTTACCGTTGTGCCAACGCCTTTTTCGCTTTTTATGTATAAAGATGCACCCATTGTCTTTAACAGGTCTTTAATGATCAGGTATCCCAGGCCGTTACCCTTTCGGTTATCTATATTGGCAGAAGAAATGATGAACTGATCGGCCATAATATTTTGTATCTGGTCCCGCGTCATGCCTACCCCCTCATCTTTAACAGTAAGAATGATATAATCGGGTGCGGCACTGCAGTTGATTTCGATAATGCCCTTTTCACTAAAATTGATGGCATTGGAAATGAGGTTATAAATTAAGATCTTAAGTGGTTCAAAATACTGGTATAATACCTGGTGATGACTGATGTTATTAAGCAACCGGATCTGTTTTTGTTTGGCCAGCGAATTGAGTACGCCCAGTACCTGGTTCACCATCTCGTACAGATTAAACTGTTCTTTAGCCAGCCTGCGGTTCTCGTTTTGATATTTGATCCAGTTCAAAATATTGGTGGAGAGTAACTGCAGTTCCTGCGAGGTGTTGGTGATTTCTTTAATGGTTTCCTGCTGCAATTCTTCGGGCATCACTTTTCTTTTTTCCAGTAAATTTTTTCCGGCCACTGTTAAAAATTTAAGCGGGGTTACAATGTCGTGGCTGATAATGGAGATGAGCCTGGTTTTAATACTGTTATTTTTTTCCAGCACTTCATTTTTCTGCATCAATTCCTGTGTTTTTTCGGCCACCTGCTGTTCCAGTTTTTTCTGCCGTATTTTAAACTGGCGGTTTCTTATTTTGCCAAATAAACTCACCATGCCTGTTAAACCAGCCAGCAGCAGCAGGTAAAACCACCATTCGTTATACCATCGTTTGGCAATGGTAAACTCTATGGTTTTGTAAGCGTAATTATTGATGCCAAAACCATTGAGTTTCCTGATACGCAGTATATATCTTCCTGCCGGCAGGTTGTTGAATTGTATGTTGATATTGTCGTCTGTTTTTAATTTTTTCCAGTGCGAGGTATCATTCAGCTGATAGTCGATGTATAAATTTTCTTTATTGCACCAGGCGGCAAAGCCCAGTTTAAAAATTATTTCCTGTACGGTAGCTCCCAGGGTAATGCCTTTCAATGAATCGGGGTGAATGCTTTTATTATCGATGAGCACCTCATCAATAAAAATTGCTCCCGAGGGTAAAACAGGGTTGGCGGTGGAGGGGTTTACCCAAAGCAGGCCATCCATGGTGGGGAATGAGATGGTGGCATCTTTTAAAGTAAGTGCACAGGGTGTACAGCCACCATTTAATTCGGTCATTTCAATGCCATCTTTTTTTCCAAAATAATGGTAATATACCGGCGTGTTGCCATTTTCAAAATGGGCAATAATCTCATCCAGCTCTACTTTAAACAATCCCCTGTTGGTACTGATCCAGCAAAAACCATACGGGTCAGGCACAAAACAATGACAGTACAGCAGGTATTCATTTTTGTCGATGGGCATTTCTTTTATCACCCCATCTTTATACACATAGTACCCAAAGCCGTAACTGCCCCAAAAAATATAGTCTTTATATTTCCATATGCTGCCAAAGCAGGCATTTTCCCTGCTGTAAATAGTATCCAGTGTATGGGTGGCAGTGGTAAACCGTAATAGTCCGCCGCAACCTGCTATTGCCAGGATGCCCGGTTTGATCTCTTTAAAATCGTAGGTATTGAGGTTGGTACTTGTTTTTGGATATTCGTACAGGTATCCAATGCTGTCGGCCTGTAATATGCCAATGCCTTTGTTATTGGCCAGGTAGGTAATACCTCCGGATATTTCAACCTGGGTGTTGATCTTTATTTTACTAAAAGTGGTGGTTTTACCGGTGGCTTTATTAAACTGGTGCAGGCAGTTGTATCCCAGTATGGCATCTGGTGCATTGTACCATACCAGGTTGCCGTTATTGGTAAGCGATATCCTGGTGGCAAATTTGCCGGGAATGGGCAGTTGTCCAGCGGGGCTGTTACTGTTGCCAATGATATCGCCTTCATTGGTTAAAATATTGCCATTGTCGAGTGCCAGTTGAGAAAAGTACGCATTCTTATTTTTAGGATTGGCATTCTTTCTTTTTTTGGGCTGTACTAAATTTTCGTTGATGATGATAACACCCTTTGATTCGGTTCCAATGAAGAGCATCCTGTTTTTATCTGCATATTCAACAGATGAGATGTTGGCATCCTTTGGTATCATACTGGTGATGCGTGTGGCAGCCATGTTGCCGTTTACATATGTTATTAGCCAGGCAGTATTAGCGGTAATGATAATGGGCTGGGGCATACCTGTTTTCCAGAATAACTGGCTGGTGCCATTATTGAAATTCAGCAACTCTTTATCAGCGCCAAAGTCAACCGGCGTGGCGGTAAGGGTACCGGAGTTTAATAAAAATACCTGACGGTTATTGTCAACCACAAAACAGTGCTGCTGAATTTTAAAAACCGCAGAGATTGCATTGGGTTTAAAAGGAATGGCCACCGGGCGGTGTTGCTGCAGTGAATAAAAATAAAGCGTATTTTGAAATAATACCAGGCAGGAGGTATCACTCAGGCAAATGACCTTCTCAAACGGAGCGTCAAAAGCCGGAGCTGTTTTTATTTTAGCAGCAAAAAAAGTATCGGATACGGAAATGAAATGATAGTTGATGAAAGAACTGCTTAAAGAAGCAGGCTTTGATAGTACCGGCTTGTTCTTTTGGATTTCATAAATTTTACCACTCCCATCCGAAATAAATATGGTGCCGGCATTATTTTTAACGGCATATAAACTTTTTTCGGGGGCCAGCGGCGAAATTTTTTCTTTATTGTACGATTTAAAATCCACCCCATTCATGCGCACAATCCCCCCTTCGGTAATTACCCATAGAAAATGAGTGCTTTCGTCCCATTGAAGACCTCTTATTAGATTTGATGGCAGCCCGTTTTCGGTGGTGTACTGGTACACGCTGGAAGTGGTGGTATTATCCTGCGCAAAAGCAACAGAAAATGAAAGCAAACAAAAAAAAATAAGCAGTTTTATTTTTTGCATAAACTTGGTATAACCGGTCATTGGCTGCAGCATGATTCTGATTGCCGGACCTGCAGCACAGAGCCTGATAATTACGCTGGCGGGCACCGTAATTATGTATACAAGTTACAACAAATGCCTTAATAATTTACGCTGTACAGGGTGGCCAGTTCCATCAGCTCTTTAATATTACCGGCATTGGTTTTTTCGTAAATGCGGTTTTTTAAAGTAGAGATGGTATTCATTTTTAAATTGAGTGTATCTGCTATTTGTTTGGTGCCGATTCCCTTTAAAACATAATGCAGTATTTCCAGTTCCCTGGGGGCAAGGTTGCTGAATGGATTGTCTTTGGTAGCGGTTTGTTTTTTTTGCAGCGGGGCTTCGTTGTTAATGAACTGGTGCAGCATTTCTATGATCTCATCTTCACCCACGGTTTTTGATAAATAGTAATTGATGCCATATTGTTTCAATGCTTCGCCGTATACTTCCACCGGCTGCATCGAAAAGATCATGATCTTGAGATCGGGATATACTTTTTTTATATTGGGAATTACTTCAAGCGTGCTGCCATCGCTCAGTATGATGTCCAGCACCAGGTGGGTATATCTTTTTTTTACCAGTTCCCTCATCAGCATATTACAGGAACTTACTTCATCAATACTGGAATACCCCAGGTTGAGCTGAATGTATAATTTCAACCCATTACGGATGATGCTGTGGTCGTCGGCTATTAATATATTGGGTTGCATATAGCTACATTCGTTTTTACCTGACAATGGTGATGGTTCCTTTTTCTGTGTTACCCGCGGCAAATTTAATTACGTATACGTAAGTGCCTCCGGGTTGTTGTTTGCCTTTATAACTGCCATTCCAGGGTTTGGCAATATAGTTTTTTGTTTGGTAAATTACCTGCCCGTATCGGTTAAAGATCAGCACACTTGCTTCGGGATACAATATCATGGCCGGTATGTTCCAGGTATCATTGATGCCATCTCCGTTGGGTGAAAAGGCATTGGGAATAAATAATTTTGAGATCACTATCACTTTTGCGCTGTCGCTTGCTGTACACCGGGTGCTGTTATCTGTAGCAGTAATAGTGTATGTAATGTTGTTAGTGGGTGCAGCAAGTGGATTTAATATGCCGGCATTATTTAAATAGGTGGAGGGCGTCCACAAATAAGTATAATTGGCCGGGCTGCTGATACTGGCATCTAAAGTTACGGAGGCGCCGGTACTGATCTGTTTATCCGTACCTGCATCTATGGCCGGTATGGGTGAAACTGTAATGGCATTGGCAGTGGCCGGCGAATTACAACCGCCTGCATTGCTTACCACTAGGCTGATACTGAAATTGCCTGCATTGTTATAGGTTCTGCCGAATGGCGGCACCTGCGTGCCAATGCCATCGCCAAAATTCCACAACCAGTTGCTGATACCTGTAACAGCTGCGGTACTAAACTGCACCGAAGTTTTTGCACACACCGCATTGTTAGAAATGGTAAACGGCACTGCCGCGGGATTAGGATGAATTACAGGAATTATATATTGAGCCGTATCGCTGTAGCAACCGGGTCCGTAACTCACCACATGTTTTACCGTAACATTTGTTGCAGTAGTGTTGAAAACATGCGTGGCCATATTACTGCTTGTAATGCTGGATACCTGTCCGTCCCCAAAATTCCAGTACCAGTTGGCGGGGTTAGTGGCGCTGTAAGGCTGCGATGAAATAAAATTAAAACTGCTGTCGATGCAGGGTTTACCCGTAACAGATGTAATGGTGGCCGTTGGTTTATTGTTTACAGTAACATTTAGTTTAAACGTATCACTTGAGCAGCCATTGTTTGAATTAACCACCAGGGCAACTGTGTATGCACCGGTAGCTGTGTACTTATGATACAATGGGGCATTGGTAAAATAAGTGGCCGACTTACCATCCCCAAAATCCCATTTCCAGCTGGTAATGCTGCCCGAGGCAAAAGTAGATGCATCAGTAAACAGGATAGAATCGCCCAAGCAAATATTTTTATCGTAGCTGAATTTGGCAGTGGCAATGGGTAATACCACCACCGTTTTAAATGCAGTATCACTTAAGCAACCATTGCTTCCGGTGGTAATTAAACTCACCTTAAAATTCCCCGGATTTTTAAAGATATACGGAAAAGTATTATTGATATTCCTGTTGATGGTAGCTACCGGAATGGGTTCTATTAAATACCTCCAGTTGGTAATGGTGCCGGAACTTATAGCAGAGGTATCTGATATAAACGAAGTGTCTTTCAGGCAAACAGGGCTGGTTACACCCAGCCTGGCAATGGGGTTGGGTAAAATGGTAACCGGTTTAGTGGTATCGCCGGTGCAACCATTATCAGCGTAAATTCTGTACCGTACATTTTGTAAACCCGGTGTTGTAAAATGTTTTCTGGCATTTACAGTGCCTTGTGAAGTGGCATCGTCAAAGTTCCATAAATAGCTGCTGATGGTAAATCCGCCGGCTGCAGAGGTGCCGGTAAAACTTAACGTGTCATTCAAACAATTTTGTGGCGATATGCTAAAGTTGGCAGCAGGACCCGGATGAACCATCACTTTTATTGTAGCATTTTCCGACTGGCTGCAATTGGGAATAACAGTAGAGGTATAGGTAACCGGTATATAAAAAGTTCCCGCAGTGGCAAAAGTAAAATCCTGCTGCAGGGTATATACATAGTATGTTCTGCCGAAAATAATTTCTGTATTTACAGGAACAGGGTTACTGATTACAGAATCTGTATTTGGAATAATGCCGGGTACCTGGCTTAATTTCCAGGTAATAGTATTTGCCGGGAAAGCTAATTTTACAAAAAGCCTTACCGGTGTTTTAGGGCAGGTAAATGTGTCAATATTTCCACTGGTGTTATAGGTATTTTTGATGGTGCTGTAATTGTTCAGGTTATTGATCCTGGCTCCAATATTATAGCCATAGCTTTCATAGCTGCCCAAACCATAAATAATACCTGTAAAATTAGAATCACAGGTTACAATATGCGTGGCGGCGGCACCGATATGACGGCCCAGTGCCACAGAGTAGGAAGGTAAGTTGGGATGTGGTATTATTTGACTGGCAGGCAAACTGTTGCCATCTACTTTTAAAGAACCAACTGCTGTGGTAGGCAATACTATATGATAATATACATAAGTGATGGCATTGGATTGCCTGCTGGCCCAGAGGATCACTGATTTTTGCCCCTGTTCAAGCGGACTTAAATAGATCATTTCAGGATCACCAAAGGAGGGGGGAGAGGGAGTGGTGGTGGGGAATTTCCAGCACTGGTTTTTGTTGGGGGTGTATTGCGCCACTAACACTGGCTTATTCGCCTGTATATAATCTCCTCCAGTTGAATCCATGTACTCGTAGTAAAATCCTTTTTGTAAACCCGTCATGATAACCCCGTTCTTTTTAACAATTGTAGCGGGATCTGCAACACATATCCGGTAGTAATTGCGGTTGGTTTCCAGCAGGTCGGAAATACCGTTATTAATAGTATGGTAGGTTAAATAAGTGGTACCCCAGGCCTGTACGGGAAATACCTGCTGGTGCATTACTTCGGCACCGTCGCCCCTGCAAAGCCGTATGCCACCAGAACCGGAAAAGATGGTAAAAGGATGACAATTACCATCTGTACCGGGTACAGAAATGATTTTACTGCCGGTGAGGTCCTTACTTCCATGAGCCGGAATGCCATCAAAAACAGCCTTGCCAAAAATGCAAAATATTTGTCCTTTATTCAGGGTGATTGTGTTGGTTTGGCCCGGCAACCAGCCATTTTGAGTGCTGTCTGAAGGTGTAATTTCCAGCTTGGTATTGTCTTCAGACGCTACTGCATAAAAATAGCCGTACCAGTTGGGCTGGTTTAAATCAGCCGTGGTTTGATAATAATTTACTGAATAATAAGAATACCCATAAGATTCAACAGGCATCAGCATGGTGGCACCCGAATTGGAAGGGGAATACTGGTGTGCAAAAACTGCCACCGGTACATCACTTACAATATGTATACCCCTGTCTGACAGGCCATCGGTTAACAGGCGGGCATCTGCAGCCCCCGATTTAGGTACCAATATTGAAGCATCCACTGTGTTGGCCGGAATATTTATTGTTTGTGTCCAGCTGGTACCATTGATAGATACTGTAACGGCAGCAGCCTGTTCAGTGCTGATATATAGTGCCAGTTCCTGGTCGTTGATCACATTGTCGTTATTGGGATAGAAGTGATAATTCAATCCATAGCCCAGCCAAAACTCTTTACCGCGGTTAGACTTATCCTGCGCCATAACAAAAACTGAGGTAATGCAACAACAGCACGCCAATAAGAAATATTTGCAAGATAGTTTTCTCATAAAACACAAAAGTCTGCAATTGTACTTAAACTGCTGTAGACTTTATTCTACAAACAAAATAAAATAACAAAGTAACATTTGCCTGAATTTTTACCTTAACTAAAAAGTTTACAGATTATGATCAAGCACTGCTTTGGAAGAAAGCATCATTACCTATTGGTGATAATGCTCCTGGCTTTTTCTACTTCAGCTCTGGCACAGAGTGAATACCGGACCGATAAATGGCGATTCAGCGATCCCAAACAATTTGGGTTTAGTGTGATAGACGTGCAATTTTATGATAACAATTTGGGTATTGCAGTAGGAGGCAATGGAGGTATTGCCAGGTCTATAGACGGAGGTGCAAATTGGACCTACGGACCGTTTACATTTACCTCACCGGCGGGTTTAAAAACTAATGGAACTTTTAATGACGTACATATTCCAACTGCCACAGTTGCTTATGCAGTAGGTTCAAATGGAATGATGGCTAAAAGTACCGATGCTGGAAAAAACTGGACATTTGTAAATACGCCCTTATATGCAAAAGCAGTAAGTATTAATGCCGTGTGGTTTGTAAATAAAGATACTGGCTATATTGGTGGTTTATGGAATACCAGTGATTCAATTCCAAAATTGTATGTTACTAAAAATGGAGGATCAACCTGGGATTCTATTAACGCACCAATTGGTGGAAAAACAAGGGTGGGATATATTAACAATCCTAATGCGGCACCAATTATTTGGGATGTAACTGCTAAAGCAAAAGTAATTAACAGGATTATATTTACAAGTCCGTCAAACGGGTATGTGGTTGGAGGATCAAATAGTGGGCAAAATTATTTTCCAAGGATACCTTCGGTTAATGCACCTACCGCAACCACCAACCCTTGTCAGGTTAGTGGCGCAACAACATCAACAGGGTCGGCAGATGCGGCGCTGGTTTGGAAATTTTCAAATGGTAGTTTGATTGATTATTCACTTAGTAAAGAGAGATTGGGATTCTCAGGTATAAATACAAATACGGTTTTGTGTAACACACTTTTTGGCTCAGTTCAGGGGCAAACAGGTAATTATATAGCAGCACATGTTATAAGCGATAGTGCCTTGTTATTGATGTCGTCTAACAATAACTATGTAATTAGGGTGAATACGGGCAAAAACGATAGTACCGTCAACATGGCTACCGGCAATAAAGAAAATGGAGTATATGTATTATTAAATTTTGTTCCTCCAACCCAGGGCCCTCAGGCAGGTTTACCAATACCTAATCCCCAGGTATTATTTACATCTGCCAATCCATATCATATCAAAAAAGCAAGTAATGGTAAATTGTATGCGTCAGCAGGCGGTGGAGCAATGTGGACAAGCGTAGACACAGGTAGAAACTGGAAAAAAGAATTCAGTTTGCCACAGGGAAAAAAGTATAGTGGATTTTCAACCTGGGCCATAGAGTTTTTACCCAACGGTAAGTTAATTACCATGGGCCAGGGAGGTGTAATGGCCGATTCAATACCCGGCGGTGCTTTCAAAAGTAATTATGTGTTTGTAGGAAGTGGTGGTAACCGCGTAGATTTTACAGATTGTAATAATGGTATTGTTACCGGAGGCTCCGCTATTGCGGTAACCATTGATGGTGGTAATAACTGGATCAATAAAGACCGTGCGGATTTTGCATCTTCATTTTACAGTATCAATGGCTTTCATTATACCCAGCTGAATAAATGTTATTTTGCTGTAAGCAACGGAATCATTTATTCGTCTCCGGATAAAGCTACTACGCTGGATCCTTTGTTCTCTGACTTTAACTTTCAAATGAATGCAGTACAGGGTTTTGGAAATGATACGGTTTATGCAGTAGGGTACAGCCAGTCCTCAGTGCCTACAGCTAGCCGGAAATCTTCATTCTTCCGTACCACCAATGCAGGTGCAACATGGCAAACGGTGGATATTGTTGCCAACACTGTTACTCCTGCTTTTACAGCACCTACCTTATCAAAGATGTCCTTCCCCAGCCGCAATGTAGGGTATGCAGCGGGTACCCGCAATGGGGTATATAAAACTACCGATGGAGGATCTACCTGGACAAAAATCAATCCTTTCCCGGCATTGAACGAAAATATTGGGGGAGCTTATGTTTCCTACACCAGCATCTTTGCGCTGGATGATAATACGGTTTTTGTATTGGGAAATATTTTTACTACTGCCGGGTTTAAACGGTTGTATAAAACAACAGATGGTGGTGCCACCTGGACTGATATCAGCGGCAGCATCAATACCCAGCTGCCTGTGGGCAATATGCTGAATGTGCTGTTCTCCGATGCTAATAACGGGTATGTTTCTGGCAGTAATGTGCTGTTTGTTACCAACAACAGCGGTGCCAGCTGGACCATGGAAGTGGCTCCTGAAGGCAACCTGCACAATGCCATGGGCTTTGCCCCACGTACCGTACCAGCTGCCATACCTTTTGCCAACAGAAAATTATTCATCGGTACCTTAAGTTTTGGCAGCGGTATTCCATCCATTATGGAATATGGCGATACTTTAAATGTAAACGTAAATGCAGCACAGGTAGTTACCAATGCCACCTGTACCAATCCCACAGCAGGAAGTATTACTGTAAATGCAACAGGTGGTATTTCGCCTTATGCATACAGCATTAACGGAGGCGCATTTCAACCTTCTAATGTATTTACCGGTTTAACACAAGGCACAAAAACAATTTTAATTAAGGATGCTTTCTGCGGTCTTATTTCTAGAACTGTAAATGTAGGGTTTACCGATAATCTTACTTTAACCACCAATAATGATACCACGGTTTGTGCCGGAGCTCCAGTTCCGATGCAGGCCACCAGTGCAGCTACCAGTTATGCATGGACGCCGGCATCGGGTTTATCCAGTGCAAGTACCAGCAATCCTGTTGCAACGGTAAATGCCAACACTGCTTACACGGTAACCGCTTCACTGAACGGATGTGTGAGAAGCAAAGTGGTTACTATCAGTACCAAGGCCAATCCATTTGTGAGTGCCGGTCCGGATCAGCTGATCATTAACGGAGATGTGGTTACACTTACCGGCAGCGGTACTGCCACTCCGGTATCAATAGCATGGACTCCAGTTGCCACTTTAACCAGCGGAGGATCTGCTTATGTGGCCACTGCCAAACCCACTGCCACCACCACTTATACCTTAACAGTAAAAGATAATAATGGCTGTACTTCTACCGATGATGCGGTGATTACAGTATTGCCTTACTGTGTTAAAGTAATGAATGCCTTTACGCCCAATGGAGATGGCGTAAACGACAAATGGTTGGTTACCAGCGGCGGCTCCTGCACCAGCGATATTGCTGTAAATGTATTCAACCGTTACGGAGGCCTGGTATACAGCAACGAACATTATCAAAACGACTGGAATGGTACTTATAAAGGTAAGCCGGTTGCAGATGGTACTTACTATTATGTGATCAAGTACAAACTGGTTACAGGTAGCGGCTTGCAATTAAAAGGCGATCTAACAATTTTAAGGTAACAAAACATTTAAACCAGTTATGAAATATATACTAACAGCATTTTTTGCAATCGCTATTGCAACAACGGATGCACAACAATTACAAACCTCTTCGCTGAACGATATGCAGGGAGTATTGCAAAACCCGGCCATGGCTGGGGTACAGCAAACCAATTTTGTAGGCGCTACTTACCGCACCCAATGGAGCGGTATTGCAGGAAGCCCTAAAACTGCCACTGTGTTTGGTTCTTTTGATATGCCCAAACAAAAAATAGGTATCGGTGGTTACCTGTACAGCGATAAAACCGGCCCTACTTCAAGAACAGGCCTGGAGCTGTCGCTGGCCAAACACATCGTATCTGACAATGGCAATATTTTTTCTATCGGTATAGAAAGCCGTTTTCAGCAATACGCCCTCGATAAGTCCAAATTAACTGCCACCCTGGGAGCCGATCCTGCTATTGGCGGAAGCGACAACCGCTTTAAGTACGACGCAGGTTTTGGAGTATCCTATATCACTAAAAAATTAAAACTGGGGGCATCGGTTTCGCAACTGGTTCAGTCTAAACTGAATTTTTACAGTGGTAATTTATCCACTACCGAGGCCGCCCGCCTGTACCGTCATTATTATTTTCATGGCGCTTATACCTGGGATGTGGATGGCGTAACTTCTATTACCCCTAATTTCCTGGTAACGTACTTACCCAATGCTCCTGCCGATTTTCAAATTGGAGCCAGGTTTGAGCACCGCAGTATTTTCTGGTGGGGACTGGGCTACAGAAGCAAACAGAGTTACATGATCTCTGCCGGCGTACACATCAATAAAAAATTCACACTGGGCTATGCCTACGATGACTATATTACTCCCATCAGCAATTTTGATGGTGGTTCCAATGGTCACGAAGTGGTGCTCCGCTTTAATCTTCCAAAGTAATAACACCCTAACAAACCCAATACCGCAGCAACCTCAAAAGGGTTGCTGTTTTTTTGTACAAATATTTCTTTATTTTCAAAATTTATTGAAAATTGTATATCTTTGTGGTATTAAAAACCAATCAACATGAAACTAGTTATTATAGGCGGCGGGTTCGGGGGCCTCAGGCTGGCACGCAAACTGAATAATAAACCCGGTTTTGACATTACCCTGCTGGACAAATTCAACTTTCACCAGTTTCAGCCCCTGTTTTACCAGGTGGCTACTGCCGGTCTGGATGCCAGCAATATTTCTTTTCCGCTGCGCAAAGTATTTCACAACAGTAAAAATGTACGGTTCCGGATGGCAGCAGTGGAACAGATATTATCGGCAGAAAATAAAGTGGTCACCAATATTGGAGACTTTACATATGATGCACTGGTAATAGCCACGGGAGCTGATACCAATTTTTTTGGTAACCGGCAATTGATGGATCATGCCATGCCCATGAAAAGCAGTGTGGAAGCACTGCAGTTGCGGTATAAGCTGCTGCAGAATTTTGAAACCGCTACCAATACCACAGATGAAAAGCAACTACAACAGTTAATGAATATTGTGGTGGTGGGCGGCGGACCAACAGGAGTGGAGCTGAGTGGCGCCATTGCCGATATGAAACATTATGTGCTGCCCAAAGATTATCCCGAACTGGATTTTAGCAGGATGAACATTTACCTGCTGGAAGGCACGGGTAAAACGCTGGCCAATATGAGTGAAAAAAGCAGTGCACAATCTCTGCAGTATTTGCAAAAACTGGGTGTAACGGTGTTAACCAATACTTTGCTGAAAGAATATAACGGTGAAACAATCACTTTGCAAAACGGCGATCATATTGATACCAGGATGGTGATTTGGGCGGCGGGCATTAAAGGCAACGTGCCCGCGGGCATCGACAGCAGTTTAATAGCAAGAGGTAACCGCATCAGGGTAAACCGCCAGTGTAAAGTAATGGGTACACAAAATATTTTTGCCATTGGTGATGTGGCGTATATGGAAGAACCTGCATGGCCCAACGGGCACCCGCAGGTGGCACCGGTAGCCATGCAAATGGCCGATATGCTGGCCAGTAATTTACGTGGCATAGAAATGAAAAGCAGTAAGGACGCCATTGAAGAATTTGTGTATGCCGACAAAGGCAGCATGGCCACTGTGGGAAGAAATTTAGCTGTGGTAGACATGCCCAAACCTAAATTGCATTTTGGGGGCTTTATTGCCTGGATGATATGGATGGGCCTGCACCTGATGTTGATACTGGGCGTAAAGAACCGCTTTTTTGTATTCACCAACTGGCTGTACAATTATGTTACGTACGATCAGAATTTGAGGCTGATTTTTAATACCCCTCAACCCCCCGAAGAGGCCCCCGGGCAGACCAAAAAAATATAGCATAATTAATGTATTGAAATGAATAAAAAATTTTTAACTGCCGAATGGAATAACCTGATCATGGCGAATTATGTAATTGATCCTGCCATTGTACAACCATATGTTCCTGCAAAAACGGAACTTGATTTTTATAAGGGACAATGTTATGTAAGCCTGATTGGTTTTATGTTCCAAAAAGTAAAACTGCTTGGTGTGGGTATTCCTTTTCATAAAAATTTTGAAGAAGTGAACCTGCGTTTTTATGTGCGCTTTAATGATAAGGGTGTTTGGAAAAGGGGAGCGGTATTTATCAAAGAAATTGTGCCTAAACCGGCGATCAGTTTTGTGGCCAATACGCTTTACAAAGAAAAATATAGCACCTGCCCGATGAAACATTTTTATGAAACAAGCAATGATGAGATACATTTAGGTTATCAATGGAAATACAAAGGGAAATGGAATGCGCTTGAAGCCACCACAGCAAACAAAGCTTTGCTTATGCAACCCGGCAGCGAAGAAGCATTTATTGCCGAACATTACTGGGGTTACAGCAGGTACAATAACGAAACCACGTATGAATATGCAGTGGAGCATCCTGCATGGAAAGTGTACCCGGTAAAAAAATATACCATTAATTGCGATTTTGAAAAACTGTACGGGAGTGAATTTTCTTTTTTACAAACGGCCCGCCCTCATTCGGTTTTTCTGGCGCAGGGTTCGGCCATTGCGATATTGCATAAACGGGTGTTATAACTTCTCAAAATCTCTCAGCAAATGTTTTGCCCTGGCTTTAAAAGCTGCCGTTTGATGCGGCAACTGGTCTTCAATAATTAATTTTATTTCGGGAATGATCTCGGGATATTCTTTTGCCAAATGGCCCAGTACGGTTAAGGAAAATGCTTTTGTGGCCACGGCTTCGGTTGGCGATTCAATATAGCTGAAACAAATATCCATTATTTGCCCCTGGTATTTTTTAGGGATGCTGATATCCTGCAGCAGGCGGATGCTGTTTCGTTTTACTGCATCATGCAAACCGGGTTTGCGCAAATTTTTAATTAAGCGGCTCCAGTGCCTGGTGATAAATGCTGGATGTGCCATTACGCAATAACTTACCGGCCATGCCGACCGCTGCACCACAAGTTTTTCGTTGCTTAAAAAAAGAAGGAACAATTCGTCAAACCGCAGTTGCGATGCACCTACCCAGTCCACAATTTTTGTGCATTGTGCTTTGGAGTGTTCTTTTAAAATTTCTTCTCTTAAATTAAAGTCCGGCATGATTACAGGAAAGTAATGAACTAAAAGAATGTATTCGTTCGTGTATAATTATTTAATTCGTGACAATTCAAAATAGTGGCTGCTGAATTGCCTGGGTTTTTGAATGCTTATTTTAAATTTAGCTGTGCCATATAAGGATGCTCAGGATTTACAATCAACTCCTGCCTTAAAGGATGAATCAGTACATCCATTTCTTCCATAGGTATGGCACCAAGTAAAGGTTCATTATTCCCGGGTAGTACAAGCGCATTGCAAGATGCGCTCCTGTTTTTAAATTTCACAAATAATGGCCCCACCACCTCATATTCAACAACACTGCCATCGGCAAGTATATTTTTTCTTTTTTCAATAAATGGTAATGCTAACTGGCCTTGTATGGTTTCATTAATGGCCATCATGTAAGAGCCGCTGTCAACTATCATGTTAACATGCATGCGCTTTACTTCATCTTTATCAAGCATGTTTCTGCGAACCAATGCTAAATCATCCGCATTAATCAATTCTATATCTGCGTATACCATTCCCATAAAATACGTTTTACCAAATCTACAAAATATTGTCCTAAAAACTTATAGCATTTATCCTGAATTTCCCGTTGCTGTATTCCAGCGAAGGCATGGGAAATTTTACAATATTCAAAATATTCAGCGCCACTTTAAAGCCCTTGTGTTTGGTTTTAATTTTAGTAAGGTCTATATCGGGAGCCAGGTACCACTGGCGGTAACGTTTAATGTTTGGCCGGCTGAAAACAATAGTACCGGCAGCATCTTTGCCAATATTTTCGCTGGCACCAAACAAGCCTTCGGCACCGGTGCCCACCGATACCTGTAACCATGCCGGCAGTTTGCTGTGCGGAAAGAAGGATTTGATATTGGCACTGAGCCAGTAGGTTTGCCCGTTATAATCTTTTAAAAAACGTTCGGCAGTGCTTTTGCCAAATATGGTATTGCTGCGCTGGTTCAATATGGCGTCGCTGTATGATTTATGGTGAAAAGAAAATTTGAACTGAATGCGTTGCTCATCCCAGGCCAGTTCCTGTGCCACCAGCATACCGCTGCCCAGCATATTGGCACCAAAATCGCCCCAGCTCCAGCCCCATTCAGACGAGAAGCCATCCAGTGTTTCAATGACCGTTTGATACAATGCCCCGCTCATGCCACCCAGCCAGATCCTTTTTTTACGGTCAATACCCGTCCAGCGCCAGAGCTCCATACTGGCCTTGCTTTCGGCATAAGCGCTGTAGGCATGGCCAATTTTGTCAATGCCCTTCCATTCGCCAATATCATTAAAAGCATGAAAATTGCTTTGCGGGTAATCTTTGTACCAGGCTGCATACAGGCCCGCCATAGCAGCACTGTAGCCAACAATATTGGTGGTGGCAATGATGGTTACTCTTTTTTTTATTTGTTGCTGGGTTAACGTATAGGGAGCAGTAAACTTTGAATTGTTAAGTATGGTATCGCCATGGGTTTTAAAAGAGCCGGGTGTAAATATCATACTGGTTGAATCCTGCGCCATTAATTGAATAGAGATCACAATCAGCATGAAAAAGCCCAGTAAAGCTTTTGCTGCACAAGTTGCCACGTAAGGTCGGAATGCCGATGTAACACCGGCATGATGCGACGCCAATGCAGTTGAACTATGTGCGGAAGCTTGGTGCATAAAAAAACAAAAATAACCCTATCTGTTGTTAACCAGTTACGAAAAATAAATACGGGCAGATGTGAAGGAACAGGCTTTAGTATTTGGGAATAACGGCCACTTTTTTCTTTTTGCTGAAGAGCGACCTGATGACGTCTTTGGCAATGGTATTTTGAACCTGGTTGTTTTTTTTATTTTGATCTAACCTGCGCATTACTCCTTCGCTGGTGGATGGATAATTGGGCCAGCTCATCAATTGATTGTTGGGCCGGGTGTACAGCAATTTTGTGTAAGGCCTGGCCGTAGGTTCCTTCACATAGGCATGATACCATTGCAGGGGGCTGTTTAATGGATATGCTGCCAATACCGGTTGCTGCGCATGGGCACGATGGCTGGTAAGCCATACCAGCATCAGTAAACAGAAATATTTGTTACGGCGTATCAACATCAAACAAATTTACATAATTTGCTTTAATGCAATATGAAACATTTATTTTTGACGTCTATAAATCATAAAATATGGAAGCAACTACCCTGAAAAGAATCAACGATTGGTTAAGTGGTAACTACGAACAATCGGTAAAAGACGAGATTACCCGTTTACAAAAAGATAACCCGGCCGAGCTGGAAGATGCATTTTACCGTAACCTGGAATTTGGTACCGGCGGTTTACGCGGTATCATGGGCATTGGTACCAACCGGATGAATAAATATACAGTGGGTATGGCCACACAGGGCTTTGCCAATTACCTGCTGCAGTCTTTTGGCAGTAATGTAAGCGTGGCTATTGCACACGATTGCCGTAATAACGGCCGCTTTTTTGCCGAAACTACTGCCAATATTTTTGCTGCCAACGGTATTAAAGTATACCTGTTTGAATCATTACGCCCCACTCCCGAACTGAGTTTTGCCATACGCCAGCTGGGCTGCCAGGCCGGTGTGGTATTAACCGCTTCTCACAATCCTAAAGAATACAATGGATATAAGGCCTACTGGAACGACGGCGCACAACTGGTACCACCACACGATAAGAACGTGATTGCTGAAGTGGAAAAAATTTCCAGTGTGGAAGAAGTGAAATGGACCGGCGGCGAAGCCAATATTTTTCCATTGGGAAAAGATATGGACAATGCTTACCTGGATATGGTGAAAACATTATCGGTATACCCTGATGTATGTGCCGCACAGCACGACCTTAAGATTGTGTACACACCCATTCACGGTACCGGTATTACACTGGTGCCCGCTGTGCTGGAGCGCTTTGGGTTTACCAATGTGCATGTGGTAACTGAGCAAAGTACACCTGATGGCAATTTCCCCACCGTGGTATATCCCAATCCCGAAGAAAGGGAAACCATGGGCATTGGGCTGAAGAATGCCAAAGAAATGGATGCGGATATTTTACTGGGTACCGACCCCGACAGTGACCGCGTTGCCATTGGTATAAAAAACCATCAGGGCAACTGGGTGCTGATGAATGGTAACCAAACTGCCGTGCTGGCCTTCAATTATATGATAGAAGCCCGCAAGGCAAAAGGAATAGCACAGGCCAACGATATGGTAATAAAAACCATTGTTACCACCGATATGATTGATGTAATTGCCAAACAAAATAATATTGCCTGTTACAATGTACTCACCGGGTTTAAATGGATCGCATCCATGATAGCCGAAAAAGAAGGCAAAGAAAATTATGTGATCGGCGGTGAAGAAAGTTTTGGACTGATGATAGGGGATAAAGTACGTGATAAAGATGCCATCAGTGCAGTAGCACTGCTATGTGAAATGGCCGCGTACGAAAAAAATAAAGGCCGCAGTTTGTTTGATAAGATGATTGACATGTACCTGCAATATGGTTTGTATAAAGAAGACCTGGTAAGCATTACCAAAAAAGGTATGAATGGCGCTGCCGAAATTGCCGATATGATGAAGCGTTACCGCAGCAATCCACCGCAAACCCTGGATGGTGTGGCGGTAGCTGAACTGCTGGATTATGAATTGCAGACCGGCAAAAATTTACTAAGCGGCGAAAGCTGGAAGATAGACCTGCCCAAAAGTAATGTACTGCAGTTTGTACTGGCCGATGGTACAAAAATTTCGGCCAGGCCAAGTGGTACTGAACCCAAGATCAAATTTTATTTCAGTGTGAATGGCAAGCTCCAGAATGCCGCTGCATTTGATGCTGCCGAAAAACAACTGGATGAAAAGATTGCAAGAATTATAAAAGAGATGGAACTGAAATAAATTTTATTTGCTTTCATTTTACAGATGTCAGGATTTACTCCTGACATTTTTTTATCTTGCAGGTATAAGTTGCGCTGCAGCTTACAAGACTTATGAGAAAATACGAAGATACCTACCGGCACAAAGGATTAAGAAAGAAACTGATTGAGGTGCTGAAAGAAAAGGGCATTACCGATAATAATGTACTGGAAGCCATCAACACTATTCCACGCCATTTTTTTTTAGACAGTGCCTTTGATGAAATTGCGTACGAAGACCGGGCATTTCCAATTGACGACGGGCAAACTATTTCGCAACCTTATACTGTGGCATATCAAACCCAGTTATTGCAGATCAAACCTTTTGAGAAGGTATTGGAAATTGGTACCGGCAGTATTTACCAGGCTACGGTGCTGGCCGAAATGGGAGCAAACATATATACTATTGAAAGGCAAAAAAATCTGTACGATAAAACAAAGTCCTATATTTTCAAATCAAAATACCCCAACCTTAAATTTTTTTACGGCGATGGTTTTGAAGGCCTGCCCACTTATGGTCCCTTTGATAAAGTGATCATCACCGCGGCGGCACCTTTTATTCCACCCAAATTAATTGAACAGCTGAAGCCCGGCGGTAAAATGGTGATACCGGTTGATGAAGGGGAGCACCAGCGCATGTTACGGCTTACCAAAAATGCCGGTGGTACTTACAGTGAAGAAGCGTTTGAGCATTTTTCATTTGTTCCGATGCTTACAGGCAAGAATGGATAAACTTGTTAGCGGTAAGCCGGCAAGACGTTTATTACTGTATTTGCTTTTCCATGATACAGTAAAACGCCTTCACGGCTTTACGTCAATATTTTAAGGCATTAACTGGAGTCTGTCTTTTCTTTGTAATTATATTCGCTGTATATTAAAATGCCTTGCCGGCTTACCGGCTAAAATTTGTATGCGTATCTTTTCTAAACTGGTATTTATTTGTAACCTGTGTTTTGTGGCCGCTGTAATTTTGCGGCTGCTTGAAATTGCTGAAAAGAAAAAGGCAGATTTCAACGGGCAGCTGTTGCCGCAGCCCATCGTAAGTACGCTGGCAGTACTGGGTTATGGGGCCATCTTCATTAACCTGCTGTTTCTGCTGATTTGCGGCGGCCTGCTTATTTTTAAGCGCAGCAAACAAATTCCCCGGCGGATTGTAATAGTGAACCTGGTTTTCTTTGTGGCAGAACTGGTTTATTTTTTTCTATAGTAACTGATATATGATACACAACATCCTTAAAGACAAAAGCACCAAACTCTTTATTATTCTGGGGGGTATTTTTATTGCCAGTGCTTTAATTGCAGAAGTAATTGGGGTAAAAATATTTTCTTTAGAAGATACCCTGGGTATTCAACGGGCCAATATCAGCTTGTTTGGCAGTCCGTTCAGCTTTCATCTTACAGCCGGGGTTTTATTATGGCCGGTTGTGTTTATTATGACGGATATTATCAATGAATATTATGGTACCAGGGGCGTTAAATTTTTATCTTACCTCACCATTGTACTGATCAGTTATGCCTTTCTTATTTTCAATGGTGCCATCCATCTGGCACCCTCGGAATATTTTTCTATAGGCAATAATATCGACAAGCCCGACAATGCTTTTAAAGGAATTTTTGGGCAGGGCATGTGGATCATCATTGGTTCGATGGTGGCATTTTTAATTGGGCAGGTGCTGGATGTACTGGTATTTCACCGTATTAAAAAACTTACCGGCGAAAAAAGTATCTGGCTAAGGGCTACAGGTTCTACCCTGGTATCGCAACTGGTTGACAGTTTTGTGGTATTATTCATTGCTTTCTATATTGGTAAACGCATTCAAACAGGCCAGGGCGAACCCTGGAGTTTACACCAGGTGCTGGTAACCGGCACCGGTAATTACATATATAAATTTGTAGTAGCCATTTTGTTAACCCCCCTGATCTACCTGATTCATGGCTGGATAGAGCGTTACCTGGGACGGGACCTGGCCGCCAATATGAAACAAGCAGCCATGGAATAACCGGCTAATACCATACCCCAGGCCTTTTATTGAAAGAGAATACTGCTGCAGCCACCTTTTTTTCATCTTTTTGCCTATCTTCATACCTCTGCAACGAACTATTATGAGCAAATTTTACCAGGCAAAACATGGGGTGGAACATGCTTTTTTTAAGCTGGTCTTTACCATTTTACTAATTATTTCGGCCAATGCTGCTGTTGCCCAATGCCCTCCCAATATCGATTTTGAATTCGGCGATTTTACCAAATGGCAATGCTGGACGGGGAATGTAACCGATTCAATTGGCACAGCGGGAGATCATAACAATGTGATGCATCTTCTTCCAACTGCACCCATTCCGGGGCGTCATACCATGTTGTCGCGGATACCGGGTGATGGGGTAGATCAGTACGGCAGATTTCCCAAAAATTGCCCCAACGGAAGCGGGCATTCTATTATGCTGGGCAATAACGGCGGTGGCGCAGAGGCAGAAGGGGTTTCTTATACTTTTACCATTCCGGCAGGGCAGGACAAGTTTAGCTTAATTTATAATTATGCGGTGGTGTTTCAAGACCCCGGGCATGATGTTGCACAGCAGCCACGCCTGGAAATTGAGATCAAAAATATTACGGATAACACCACTTTAGGCTGCTCCTCATTTGGATTTATTGCCACCAGTTCGCTGCCCGGTTTTTTTCAATCGCGTTTTCCCGGAGGACCGGTACCTGTTTGGTGTAAGGATTGGTCGGCAGCCTCTATCAATTTAGATGGCAATGCCGGTAAAACCATTGAACTCTTTTTTAAAACAGCAGACTGTATTTTTAGTGCACATTTTGGCTATGCCTATATTGATGTAAATACACAATGCCGCAGTTCTTTTGTAGGGGCCACATTTTGTAAAGATGATACCCTGGTAAATGTTATAGCTCCATTCGGCTATCAAAAATACCAATGGTTCAATAACGATTATTCACAAGTGCTGGGCACTACGCAAACATTGACCTTACAACCACCACCACTGGCCGGCGATTCTGTTTTTGTAGAACTAACGCCTTATGCCGGCTATGGTTGTTTAGATACTTTGTCAGCAAAATTGTGGGATACTTTAACCATACGTGCTTTTGCCGGCCTGGATGGCAGAACCTGCGATAATAAACCCGTACAGCTGGGCGGCCCGCCCGAACCCGGCAGGATATACCGGTGGACGCCCGGAACAGGTTTAAATGATTCCACCATTGCTAACCCCACGGCCACACCTTCGCTAACTACACATTATACACTAACGGTATCCAATAGCGGCGGAGGCTGTGTCACCACCGATGAAGTGGATGTGCAGGTAGATGTAATGAGCGATTCGCTGGAACAGGTGGGGCCTGCTTCATTTTGTAAAGCATCGGGCAGGTCGGTATATTTAAAAGTATTGCCCCATAATAATATACAATGGTACCGCAATAATAACCCAATACCCGGCGCCAATCAGCAAAGGCTGGATGTTACACAAACCGGCGCATATTATGCCGTGGTATCCAGTGTTTCGGGTTGCAGCCGCACCACTGCCACAAGGCAAATTGATATTTATGAATCGCCGGTGGCAGCATTTAGCAATAATGCAGCCACACAGTGTTTTAACGGACATCAGTTTGTGCTTACCAACAACAGTACCATCGTTGCAGGGCCATTGCAGTACACCTGGTACATGGGAGATGGTACCATTATTAATACACCCGATATCAACTACAGTTATGTTAAAGAAGGTAAATACGCGGTAAAATTATTGGTATCGGCTACGGGTGGTTGTGCCGACAGCAGTACCATTGATCTGGTGGTTAATCCAAGCCCGGCTGCCGCCTTTGCAGTGGATGTGCCCGAACAGTGTTTTAAAAAGAACTGGTTCCTGTTTTCTAATAAAAGTACCGTATCGTCAGGCATTATGACCTACACCTGGGATTTTGGAGATGGTACGGTAGATTACTCCAATGATATTGCACATGCTTATGCAGTGCCCGGTACTTATAAAGTAAGACTCACCTCAAAAGAAACCAATGGTGGCTGCCAGTCCGACAGTTCGTTCAGTGTGGTGGTTTATCCAAGTCCTGTAGCTGCATTTTCTGTAAATGCCAACCCGCAATGTTTTCCGGGGCACCAGTTTGTAATTACTGACGGCAGCAGCATTTATTCAGGTACCATGCAATATGCCTGGGATATGGGAGATGGAAAAAAGACCAATACTACCAGCCTCACCTACAGTTATGACCAGGCAGGTAAATACCGGCTGAAGTTATTACTGGAAGCTACGGGTGGATGCAAAGACAGTACTTACGAAGATATAGTGATTCACCCGGTACCCATTGCCGATTTCAGCATACAGCCTGTATGTGTGAACCTGCCGGTGCCGGTGTACAACAGAACATTCAATACCAGCACCTCTACCGTAAATTATATTTGGGATTTTGGTAACGGGCATACTGACAATACTAAAACACCTTTGTACAGCTATCCAACAGCAGGAACTTACCCGGTAAAATTATCAGTAAGCACTGCGCAATGCCCTGTATCTTTCAACAGTAAAACCGTTGATGTGGTGATTGAGGCGCAGCAAAAAGGGGTGCTGTATCCACCGGCAAATGCGGCCTTTAATTTCCCCGAAAACTTACATGCCCGGCCAATTGGTAACAGTGTAATATGGTCGCCGCCTGCTAACCTGAGTAACCGGTTTAGTTATACCCCGGTTTATAAAGGGCTTACGCCGCAGCTATACACCATACACTTAAAAACAGCTGCCGGCTGTATTACTGTAGATACCCAAATGGTGAAAACACATAAAAAGATAGAGATCTATGTACCCACCGGTTTTACGCCTGATGACAATGGGGTAAATGAAAAACTGCGCCCGGTTTTGATTGGTTTTACCAGGGTAAATTATTTTAGAATTTATAACCGCTGGGGAAAAATGCTGTTTAGTATGAACAGCGATATGCCGGGTTGGGATGGCCGCCTGAATGGCGAACCAGTGGCTACGCAAACCGTGGTATGGATGATTGAGGCGGTGGATGTGGATGGAATAGTACACCGCAAGCAGGGCTCTACAGTATTATTCAGGTAACAGAACAATATTTAAATAATAGCAACAGCATCCTGCAAAGGATGCTGTTTTTTTTGTGACATCATTTAAAAAATATATCGTATCCAAAGCGAATAATGGTGCCGCATATTACCAGTAAAAAAAAGATGCGGATAAAACGATTGCCTTTCAATATCGCCAGCCTGGAACCAAAGAAAGAGCCGGTAAAATTACATAAAGCCATTGGTACGGCGTATTGATACAGGATATGACCACTACCGCTGAAAAACAGGATAGAACCCAGGTTGGTGCAAACATTTACCAGTTTAGAATGGGCACTGGCTTTTAAAAAATCAAACCCCAGTATGCTGATGAAAAACAATACCAGGAAGCTGCCGGCACCCGGGCCAATAAAACCATCGTAAAAGCCAACCACCGCGGCAAATAAGGCACCATAGCGCAATTCTTTTTTTGCATCCACAGCAGCCCGGGATGCGATGCCAAAATCTTTTTTGCTGTAAGTATAGATGGCTACCAGCACCAGTACACAAAAGATAACCGGTTTCATAAAACTATTGCTCAGCTGGCTTACCGTGGCCGAGCCGGCATAGGCTGCCACCAGTGCAATGCTGCACATCAGGGCCACCAGTTTCCATTGTATATGTACTTTGATGCTGTATTGTACCGCAGCAATGGAAGTGCCGAATATAGAGGGGATCTTTGTAGTACCCAGTAAAGTAGCCAATGGATATTGGGGCAGGGTAACCAATGTAGCAGGGGTTTGCACCAAACCACCACCGCCCACGATTGAATCAATAAAGCCGGCAGCAAATGCAGCGGCACAAAGAATAATTACTGGCTGGCTGATCATGCAGGGTAATTTCTTTCGCCAAATAATAAACTGCCAATGCGCACCATCGTGCTGCCTTCTTCCATGGCTATTTTGTAATCGCCACTCATGCCCATAGAGATAGTTGACAGTTGATAATTGATGGTTGATAGTTGTGCGTTTGCATCGAAGAGTTTTTTCAAATTTTTAAACTCATTTCTTACCACATCCTTATCATCAGAAAAACTTGCCATACCCATTACTCCAACTATTCTGATGTTTTTAAATTCATTTATGGCATTTGTAATTCGGGTAATAATTTCTCCTAGTTCAGCTTTATCCAAACCAAATTTTGTTTCTTCTTCAGCTATATGTATCTGCAGTAAACAATCAATAACCCGCTTGTTTTTTGCGGCCTGTTTATTGATCTCTTTTAATAAATTTAAGCTGTCTACTCCATGTATTAAGTGTACAAAGGGCGCAATGTATTTTACTTTATTGCTTTGCAGATGGCCAATAAAATGCCAGCGGATATCTTTTGGTAAAAGGGTCTCTTTTTCTGTTAATTCCTGTACGTAATTTTCTCCAAAGTCGCGCTGCCCCAAATCGTATAATGCCTGGATGTCTGCTGCAGGTTTTGTTTTAGATACTGCTACCAGTGTTACATTGGCTGCTGCCAGTGCTTTTTTTATTTCCTTATAATTTTCTGTATTCACTCCCATATTAAAAAGATATTTGCGGCCAGCGCAGATTTTGTAAACGCTTTAATAAAAAATAACATCCGGTAAAAGCCAGAGGTATCAGGCAGTAGATCATCCAGGTATTTAATATCACCAGGTAATGAAGCCCTATCAATATGCCAATAATAAACATTTGCAGCAGGGTTTGTACAAACCTGCCGGTTTGCTGTTTGGCATTGGGTTGCCTGGAAAAGGGCAGGTAATGATCAGACAGGTTGGCCATCAGTAAAATGATCAGTAAATTATTGAAGAAGCCCAATACAAAGTCATCAACAACAGGCAGCCCCCATACATACAGTGCAAATGCAAAAAGCAACAGGTAGATGAGTATAAAAAATTTTGCCACCAGTGCCTTTAAACTACCAGTAATCAGTAAGCCTGGTTTGTGTACCGGGGTGGATTGAAATATCCAGGAAGCCATAAAGTTTTCGTGAATGGTGATAAAGATCAATCCGTTTGCAATGCTGAATATGGGCAGGTAGATAAAGAATAAGAACATTTTTGTGGAAGGGAGGTTTTGCCACAAAGCAGCCAGGTCTTTGCCGCTTTTAAAAACAAAAATAAAGATGAACACCAGTATATAAGACAGCCCGGGGTAAAACTGTAATTTAAAACCTTTGTCTCTGCCGGTGATCTTCCAGGTAGTTTCAAATGCCGCACGTTCTGTTTTTGAAGTACAGGTAACTGCAGCCATTTTTTCTGAAATAGTTTTACTGTTCTGTATCTTTTCTGCTGCTGCAGTATTTTGCCTGCTGCTGTTATTGAGTGCGGCCAGTTTTTTTGCAAATGAAGGGGCAAGGTATTGTATCATTACCCAAAAAGTAATTACCGGAATTAAAGTGGCACAGGCAATCATTAAAAGATGCAGACTGTCAAAATTTAATTGCTGTACGGCTTCTAAACTTAAGGCCATCCAAACCGGGGGAAGAAAATAGGAATACCAGTGCAGCTGAAATGTGGCAGCCAGTTGGTTAAAATTGATGAGCCTTGGAACAATTTGAAAACCCACTGCAAAAAAGATGGTCATAAAGATCTGGAAATATCCTACAATGTCTTTTACTTTTTCTTCATTGCTGAAGCGCAGTATCAGCGCATACAGCAGGTAAGTGATAAATACTGCAAATGCCACCGTGAGTAAGATGGTAATGATACTTGCAAGGCCGGTGATTGCACCAAAATGTATAAAGATGAAGATGATGGGAAACAGGGCCAGTGCAATGGTGAACTGCAGCAGGTATACCAGTATGTGTACCAGCCTTGCTACAAACAGGGTTTTGCTGTTTACAGGTTTGGGTAATATGATCTGGTTATCGGTGGTATCCAGCAATACACTGCTGAAGTCGGTGATCATCGTCATTGCCATCATGAATAAGATATAGGCATGAATAATGATCATGCTGAGGGCCAGCGATTTTAAACCGAAGATGATGAGCCCAAAAAATAAACCAAATATGGCGTAGATGATCTGGGTAATCAGCAGCGGGTTGCTGTTTTCTTTTTGCTGCTGCTGTTTCCAGTTCATGTATACCCTTCGGCGGTCCATTAAAACTTTTGTTTCTGCAATAATGGTCAGCCGGTCAAAATCCACACCCTGCTTTACCAGCAGCCTGCAGCAGTATAGTATAAATTTCAAAATCAGTTTGTCCATGATCAGCTGTTTAATACATCTATAAATTGTCCTGCTGTATTTTGATGTTGCGCTGTACCCCCGGTTAAAGAAGTGAAAATATTTTCGAGCGAACCGGCATGGGCATTGTTTTTCAGTGTTTCAAAACTGCCGTCGGCAATTACCCTTCCTTTATCGATGATGATAATGCGGTCGCTGATCTTTTCCACCACATCCATGATATGCGATGAATAGAAAATGGTTTTGCCGCTTTGTTTCAGTTGCGATAAGATCTCTTTTACCAGTATCACGGCATTGGCATCCAGGCCGCTTAAAGGCTCGTCTAAAAAAATGATCTCGGGGTTATGTATCAGGCCGCTGATGAGTAATACTTTTTGTTTCATTCCTTTGCTGTAGCCGTTCATGCGGGTGTTTGCCTTATCAGCCAGCTCAAATAAACGCAGCAATTCCATCGATTTTTTTTCTATCATCGCATCCTCCAGCTGATACAGCTTGCCGGTAAATCTTAAATACTCAATGGGGGTAAGTACGTCGTACAGTGCCGCCTGTTCGGGGATATAGCCAATTTTTTGTTTGATGGCGATCGGGTCTTTTCTTACATCTATGCCCAATACCGACACGTTGCCTTCAAAATCGCCGATGATACCGGTAAGGATTTTTATGGTAGTACTTTTTCCGGCACCATTGGGGCCAATGTAGCCTACAATTTGCCCGGCATCAATGCTAAGGTCAATGCCCTGTAAAACATAATTACCGCTGTATTGTTTCTTTAAAGCTGTTATTTGGATGATACTCATCGGCAGTGCTGAATTTAATTGGTAAAGTTATTGTAAACCCACAAAACATCCGGTATAAAAAATGTGCAAATAACATTCGCTATTTGCACATTCCATATTTAAAAACAGGGGGTTATTTTAAAATGCTTCTGCTGATCACTATGCGCTGTACTTCGCTGGTACCTTCGTAGATCTGTGTAATTTTTGCATCCCTCATCAAGCGCTCAACGTGGTATTCTTTTACAAAACCATAACCACCGTGTATCTGCACAGATTCGGTGGCCGTCCACATGGCCGTTTCGCTGGCAAAAACCTTTGCCATACTGCCGCTGAGGGTATAATCTATTTTATTGTCTTTTTCCCAGGCAGCCTTTAAGCATAACATTTTTGCACATTCAATTTTAGTGGCCATATCGGCCAGTTTAAATTGAATGGCCTGGTGGTGCATGATCTCTTTACCAAATGCCTTGCGTTGTTTACTGTAAGCCAATGCTCTTTCGTAAGCGCCGCTGGCAATGCCCAGTGCCTGCGATGCAATACCGATCCTTCCGCCTGCTAAAGTTTTCATGGCAAACTTAAAACCAAATCCATCTTCACCAATGCGGTTTTCTTTAGGCACTTTTACATCATTGAATAAAATGCTGTGGGTATCGCTGCCACGTATGCCCAGTTTATTTTCTTTGGCACCCACCGTTACACCAGGCCAGTTCTTTTCTACAATAAACGCATTGATGCCACGGCTGCCTTTACTTACATCTGTTTGCGCAATCACCAGGTACACCGAAGCGCTGTTGCCATTGGTGATCCAGTTTTTTGTGCCGTTCAGCAGGTAATGGTCTCCCTTGTCTTCTGCAGTAGTTTGTTGCGAGGTGGCATCACTTCCTGCTTCGGGTTCGCTTAATAAAAAAGCACCGATGTATAGTTCGCCCTCTTTTTTACCCTGTGCCAGCGGGGTTAAATATTTTTTCTTCTGTTCTTCATTGCCATATTCCTGCAGGCCGTAGCATACAAGGCTGTTGTTTACGCTCATGCAAACACTTACACTGGCATCAATTTTACTGATCTCTTCCATGGCCAGCACATAGCTGATGGTATCCATACCGCTGCCGCCGTATTCAGGTTTTACCATCATGCCCATAAAACCCAGGTCGGCCAGTTTTTCTATTTGTTCCCTGGGAAATTTTTGCAGTTCATCCCGTTCAATAACGCCGGGTAAACATTCTGTTATGGCAAAGTCTTTTGCCGCCTGCTTTATCATCAGCTGTTCTTCGGTAAATTCAAAATTCATATCAATCGTTTTAGTTAGTTTAATTACAAAAATACGGGATGCCACCTTGCAAAATAAACATTGCAGGGTGTATTTTTTAAATATGAGCGGCCGCAATCAACTAATTGTACACATGGGGTAACAATCCGGCCAATACCGCATAAACCTGCATGAGTTTTCCTTTTAGTATCTTTGTTCCAGAAATTCTTACATGGAAAAAGCCCGACACAACCTGAAGGTTCAAAAACTGATTGCTGCCATTTCAATTATCTTATTTATTGCCAAAATCATTGCCTGGTACCTGACAGATTCGGTGGCCATTCTTACCGATGCACTGGAAAGCATAGTAAATGTAATTGCCGGATTGATAGGAGTATACAGCCTGTATGTATCTGCTAAACCAAAAGATTATGATCATCCTTACGGACATGGAAAGGTAGAATTCATTTCTGCAGCCATCGAAGGCACATTGATTACAGTGGCCGGCTTTGTGATCATATACGAAGGGATCAATAACCTGCTGCATCCGCATGCCATTAAAAAACTGGATTATGGAATCATACTGGTTGCAGCCACTGCAGTAATCAATTATGTTGCAGGCTTGTTTTGTATCCGTACCGGCAAAAAAAATAATTCACTGGCATTGGTAGCCAGTGGTAAACATTTACAATCCGATACCTGGAGCACCGGTGGAATCATTATTGGCCTGCTATTGATGCTGGTGACTAAAATTTACTGGATCGACAGCGCCGTGGCCATCTTTTTTTCGCTGGTAATCATTTACACCGGGTATAAAATTGTAAGAAGTTCTATAGCGGGTATTATGGATGAAGCTGATGAAGAGATTTTGAAAAAACTGGTAGTGTTGCTCAATACACACCGTAAAGAAAACTGGATAGACCTGCATAATGTACGCATCATTAAATACGGCGCTACACTGCACCTGGATTGCCATCTTACTGTACCCTGGTACCTGAATGTGCATGAGGCACACAATGAAATTGATTCTTTATCAGCGCTGGTGAAAAATGAATTTGGTGAGTCGGTGGAACTGTTTGTACACAGCGATGGCTGTCTTGATTTTAGTTGTGCCGTTTGTGTAAAACAAGACTGTACGGTTCGCAAGCACCCATTTGAAAAAAGAATTGCGTGGACCATGGGTAATATTTCCAGCAATAAAAAACACACTGTACAATCATAAAAAAAAACCTTCCTGTTTGCAGGAAGGTTTTTTTATGAAACTATTTTATTATTCAGTAGCCATTACATTTCTAACCAACTGTTCATCTGCAGTTGCCAGCCGCACATAGTAAATGCCTTTGGCTGCAGGCGCTATGGTTTTATCAATTTGATTGATGCCGGCCTGTAATGCCACGGGTGTATTCAAATAATTTCTTCCGTTGGCATCAAATACCATCAGTAATGCTTTGGTATTTTGTACCGCTGCAACAGAAAGCGAGAGGCTGCTGTTGGTGGCAGATAAACGGGCGCTTACAATGTTTGCAGACTGGTTTTTTCTGGCAGCTACCGATACTACGTTGCTGAGCAATGTGCTTTTATCTTTATCTGCCATCACCAGCCTGTAATAATTGATTCCGTTTGCAGGATTGGCATCAGTGAAATGATACCCTGTTTCGGTACTGCTGAAGCCGCTGGCTTCTATGGTACCAATGGTTTCAAAGTTGATACCATTGCTGCTGCGCTCAATAGAAAAATAATCGCTGTTTACTTCGGTAACGGTTTTCCACTGCAACAGATTTTTTCCTTCGTTGCCGGTTACTTTCAGATCGAGTAATATAACCGGCAGGATAGAACCTACTTCCATATATCCCCTGTCGGGCGCAGAACCTGCATAGGGTAATCCCACATAAGTACCTGCATCAATCAAAGGCGAACCGGGAGGTAAACTGTAGTTAATGGAATAAGTAGGCGTAACAAACATGTTATTGGTAAACGAGTAATGAGTAGGTGCTGGAGCCGGGCTTTCAAAATACGGATTGTTGCTGTTGCCGCTGCCGTAAATATCATTGTATAAAATATCCAGCGAATCAATTGCCACACTGCCGCCCTGCTGTACAATGGGGGCGCTGTATGCGTTGGCGATGATATTGTTCTTAATGCGAATATTCTTTAAAGTACCCGATGTGGTGTTGGGAAGTTTGATGCCCCAAAACGTAGGATGTGCAGGATCTTCCAGCAGGGTGTTATTGTAAATATCGATGTTTTTCCAGGTAAGGTTTGATCCTCCATAATTGCCCATATTGATAAGGAAGCCGGTACTTTCAGCCATGCCTACATTGGTGATCAGGTTTTTTCTGATGATCACATTGGTTACATGGTCGCCGGTTCTGGGTGTGAACAGGATGCCCAGATTAACTTTATCAATGGTATTATTTTCAATGATCACTCCATCGGTTTCAAACTCCAGGGTAATACCGGTTTGAATATTGGTATTCAGTGTTGGCATAATGATACTGTTATCATGTATCCAGGCTGCAAAACCGTAACTGCCCTTGGTATTGTGGTTGATGTCTATTGAACCGCCATCTAAAGTGTTGTTATAAATTTCCAGTCCGCTTTCATTAAACAATTCAATGGCAAAATCCCAGTTGTATGCACCTAATGGATAACTGTTCAATATTTTATGCAGTACATTGTTATAGATTTTGCAACCATTTAAATAACCATCATTCTGGTATTTGATGGGCCAGCCATTATGCCCTGCGGGGCGGCTGTTTTGTGTAATGGTATTGTTATAGATCAGCATGCCTGTTTGCCCGCCAATGCACAATGCACCGGCACCGTATCCCAGTATTTGGTCGTAATCGGCACAGTTGTCAATGATGTTATTGTAAAAAGTATTGCCGGTGGCAAAGATGGCTGGTGGGCCCAGCAGGTTATCATTGCGGCCACCAAAAATAACACCCCTGTTTTTAAAATCTACCATGGTAATATCATGTACACTTACATTGCTTCTGCCTGCAATATAAATGCCCCAAAAGGTAGTGAGGTTCTGTCCGTCGAATTTTACATTGGAGATATGCTGGTTGCCATTGGTGCCTTCGGCAGATTTGAGCGAGAGCATTTCGATCCAGTCAGCAGACAGGGTACTTCTGAGTACGGAACTAACACCGTCGCCTTCAATACTAACGCCTACTTTAAGACTGCTTTGCAGTGTTTCTGTGTAGGTACCTGCATTTACATGAATGATATCACCGGCAGCTGAAACAGTGCTGGTAGCTTTATACAAAGTTTTCCAGGGCTTAATAGCAGTGCCGTTTCCGGTGGCATCATTTCCTGTGGGGCTGATAAAATAAGTGGTAGCATTTGCGGCTGAAGTAAAAACGCCTGATGTAACGGCCATTAATAAAATAGCGGATACACTTCTTCTGATAGAAAAGTACTTGGTTTTCATTGGTGGATTTTTAGTTTTCCTTTGGATATTGATTGTATTATAATTCCGGGTAAGAATTAAATACGATTACAAAAATAATTCAGCACAAAGTGTAATACTGTAGAACAGTTTCTAATGCTGCATAGAATATCCCATTGACTTTTTCTCATTTGAAAAAAGTTACAGAAAAGCATGTGCAACTACAATTGTTCAACACTATTTATTAAATGGTGCTGTTGTTTTGCCGGAAGGAATTATAAGAGGGTAGGGTATAAAAAAAATTGGAAATGCGGTATGGTTGACATCAACTTCGCCGCCGCTTTTTTATGCAGTCAGATTTATTATCCGGATGCAGAAAAAAATGAATTGCTTCGCTAAGAACCATCGCATGTGAAGGGTAAAATTTAGTTTTCATTGGATGTTGATATTAGATTTTAAAGCGGATTTTATTTTCTCTATTGTTTCAAATATTATACCAAATAGTTTTTTACAGGCTTCTTTTTTTTAAATAAAATACTTTTATCGCATTTGTGCCTTTTGCAGCTAGTGAAAATCTTTTTGCATACTTATCTGTTTTCATTGTTGCAACTTTATATATTGTTCATTGCTGTGTCAAACTAACGTATTGCATCAATTGAACGCCACTATTTTTATTATAGTATGGTAAATATCAGAATCTTATGAAAAAGGTATTTTTAGTTGCAGCAACTTGTTTTTTTACTTAAAACCCCGCCAAAGAAATACGTAGTGCTTGTACTTATTGGACGGGGTTTTAATATTTAAAAAATGCCATCTGTTGAAGGCATGTTTACAATCAATGTTCAAACAGTTTTGCTACTCCAAACGCAGCCGCTGCAGCCATGGCGCCAATAAGTGTTACCCTTAAGGCACCCAGCCAGGGATTAATGCCGGTGATTTTACTTTTAAAATAGCCAAAGATGAACAGGCACACCAGGGTGGCAATAACAGATATCTTTAATGCCTGCATGGTATCTGTTACAAAAAAATAAGGGCTCAGCGGAATGATGCCTCCTGCTATATACGATAAGCCGATGTTTAAAGCACTTTTGGTAGCTCTTTTGGGATCCGGTTTTTCCAGTCCCAGTTCATACTTCATCATAAAATCTACCCAGCGGTCTTTGTCTTTTGAAATTTCTTCGGTGGCTTGTTCCTGCAATGCAGGGCTTAATCCAATATTAGCAAAAAATTCTTTGGTTTCTTCAATCTCGCGGTGCCGCAGGTTTTCCACTTCATCATATTCCCTTTTCTGTTCGCTTTTATAATGGTCCTGTTCTGTTTTACCCGCCAGGTAACCGCCCAGGCCCATGGCAATACTGCCGGCAGCAATTTCTGCAATACCCGCAATGGTAATGGTATGGGTGCTGGCCACTGCACTTAAACCGGCTGCCAGTGCAAATGGAACAGTAAGGCCGTCGCTCATTCCAATAACAATATCTGTAAGTGTTTCTGAACTTTTTAAATGTGTTTCTACATGATCGTGATGCAAATGCATATCCATATTTTTCAATTTAATTGGCCGAAGATAATATTTACTGTAATAAAAAGCCGTTGGCATTTCAACGGCTGTATCATTAGTTCAGCTGCTGTAAACAGGTTGCAATAATGTGTACACATTCCAGCACCTGTTCGTGTGTGATTACTAACGGAGGGGCAAACCGAATTTTATCACCATGCGTGGGTTTGGCCAGCAAACCATTTTCTTTTAATAACAGGCAAAGTTCCCATGCGGCATCAGGATTGGGATGTTTTATTACAATGGCATTCAGCAGTCCTCTTCCTCTTACCATAGCAACATGTGGAGAGTGCAGGTTGCGTATGCCGGTTCTTAATACTTCACCCAGTACTTCTGCCTGACGGGTTAACTGTTCGTTCTGCAGCACTTCTAATGCAGCAATGGCCACAGCACAGGCCAATGGATTGCCACCGTAGGTACTGCCGTGTTCGCCGGGCTGTATGGTCATCATTATTTCATCATCACATAGCACGGCACTAACGGGCAGTACGCCTCCACTCAAAGCTTTGCCTAATATTAAAATATCCGGGCGTACATTTTCATGATCGCAGGCCAGCATTTTGCCGGTGCGTGCCAAACCGGTTTGTATCTCATCTGCCACCATCAGCACATTGTAATTTGTACACAGGTCTCTTACTTTGCGGTAATACCCATCATCGGGTACCACCACTCCGGCTTCGCCCTGTATGGGTTCAAAAAGAAATGCCACCACCTGTTTGTCCTGGAAAGATTTTTCCAGCGCAGTGATATCATTGAAAGGAACCGCTTCATATCCCGGCATATAGGGCCCAAAATTTTTAGTGGCACTGGTATCGCTGCTGAAAGAAATCACGCCGGTAGTACGGCCATGAAAATTTCCCTCACATACAATGATACGTGCCTGGTTTTCTTCAATGCCCTTTACCTGGTACCCCCATTTGCGGCTGAGTTTAATGGCCGTTTCCACTGCTTCCACACCGGTATTCATTGGTAATACTTTATCATAGCCAAAATACCGGGTAATATATTGTTCATACTCACCCAGCAAATTACTGTGAAAAGCCCTTGAGGTAAGGGTAAGCTGTTTTGCCTGTTCCACCAATGCGGCAATGATTGCAGGATGGCAGTGGCCCTGGTTAACAGCTGAATAACCACTTAAAAAATCGTAATACCGTTTACCCTCCACATCGTATAAAAAAACGCCTTCGCCACGGTTTAGTACTACAGGCAGGGGGTGGTAATTGTGGGCCCCGTATTGTTCCTCCAGGTCAATATAATGTTGTGTACTGGCAGGTATGCTGATAGTTGAGTGCATGCTGATAATTTAAAAAAGAAATAAAATAATAGGAATAGAGAGACTGCCCTTGCAAGAGGGCATAAAGGGTACCTTATCTTCGATGATTGAGCAGGTCCAGATTACTGCGTAAGAAAGATGGTATGTTATAGTGTGTGTTGATAACTGTAATTTGATGCAAGATAAAAAAAATATATGAGTTCTACAATTCCTCTTCTTAGGGGCATTGTACCATTACGGCATTTTATACTGCAGCAGCAACCGCTGCATCAGTTTATCAATTGGGTAAAGTACTGCCGGTTGGCAAAAGACTGCAATGAAACTGGATGTTCAAAAATACCATATACCGTACTGCCGCTGCCACTCATTGCAGCATAGAGTGCGCCCAGTGCATACAATTCTTCCTTAATGAATTGTATGGCGGGATGTTTTTCAAATACCGGTTTTTCAAAATCGTTTTGTAAAACATTTTTCCATGTGGCAACGGGTTGTGCTATTATTTCTTTCACTGATCGCGGGGGAGTGGCTGGTGTTAACTGCGAGAAAGCCCAGCCGGTGTTAACATGTATACCAGGGTTGATCACTGCAATTGTATAGGCGGACAGATCAAGCCCGTTGGCTTCCATTATTTCGCCACGGCCGGTGGCATAACAGGGTTGATTGAGAATGAAGAAAGGGCAATCGCTTCCCAGCTGCAACGCATACTGAATGAGTTGCTGCTGCGGTATGCCCAGGTTAAATTTTTGATTGAGCAGGGAAAGTGTAAAAGCGCCGTCGGCCGAACCGCCGCCCAGGCCTGCCCCCATTGGAATGGCTTTGTGCAGGTGCATTTGAACAGCGGGTAAATGCGGGAAATCTTTTTTTAATAAATGATATGCTTTGATACAGATATTATCCGAGGTGTTTCCATCAACAGTTAAACCGCTGGCGGTGAATGTTATGCCTGTGCCGCCGGTGGATGAAGGGATGATCTCAAGGGCGTCTTTAATGGCAACAGGATAAAAAACTGTTTGCAGGTTATGAAAGCCATCTTCCCTTTTATTAAGAATGTGTAAGCCCAGGTTTATTTTACAATTGGGGAAAACGACCATGATAGTTGATAATGGGAAAATTAATAATAGATAATGTTTCAGGATTTACCTTTACCCAATATATGATATAACAAAATATGCAAAGGGAAATTACATAAAGAAATTATCCATTACAGCGTATCCATTATTGCTGCTTACGGGTCTTTATCTCATCCCTGATGGCAATGGCTCTGATATAGTCTTCATGATCCAGCACTTCTGAGAGTAAGGTATTCAATTCATCCAGCGTCATGTTTTTGAGGTTGTCACCTCCTGCGGGTTCCTGGCTGCTTACCTGTTGCACCTTTTTCTTTTTGCCATCATCTTCCATTAATATACCGGCCTGGTCTAAAATAGAATCGTAGGTATATACCGGGCAGCCAAAACGTACGGCCAATGCAAGTGCATCTGAAGTACGGGAATCAATCTCTACAGTGTCGTTGGCCGAGCTGCATACGAGCTTACTGTAAAAAATTCCTTCCTGCAGATCGTTGATCACCACTTCATGCAATTCTACATTAAAGGCCAGCATAAAATTTTTCATCAGGTCGTGCGTGAGGGGTCTGCTGGGGCTCATGCGTTCCAGTGCTACCGCTATGGCCTGTGCTTCAAAACCTCCAATTACTATGGGCAGGCGACGCAGGCCGTTCACTTCACCCAGCACTACTGCATACGAATGAGTTTGTGTAATGCTGTGCGATAAGGCTACTATTTCCAGTTCTATTTTCTTCATAAATAATTATACGAAACTAAGGATTTTGTAAAAACAAATCACTGTTTTCTTCTTACAGCGGCCGATTTGACGGGTGTTTTGGTTTTGTTTGATTTTACAGGCTTCCTGGCAGTTGTTTTTTTAGGAAGTGCCGGTGGCGTAAACTGGCTTTCAAATACGGCAGGGGTCGTGGTATCTACTGCTGCAGTGTCTGCCATTGCGGGAGTAGCGGCGGCATCGGCGGCATTGATGAAATCTGCAGGGATGGCAAATTCCTCCTCTTGAAAACTCATGGGGGTTATTTCAATGGCTTCAACGGAGATGGTGTTGTTTTTTTTGTCATCATTTTCTGCTGCACCAAATAAATTGGCCTGCAACTTCATCTCTACCCCTAAAACAATTTTATTTTTCTGAATCATCAAAAATTCTTTGTTACCTGCGTATGCTTCCGGAATAGTGTAGTATAAACTGTCGGCTACATAAAACACCGAATTGGCAGTACTTAAAAAACCACCCAGCAGCGCACTTAAACCATTGCTTTCGGGAATAAAGGGGGTGGTGCTGTACCCATGGATGGATTTCTTTTGGGCATCCTGGTGAACCAGGTTTGCCTGCAGCATTCTTCTTTTGTAAGTTTTGCTGTTTGGCTGCAGTACGTATGTGGCAGCAGAGTCAAGCCTGATCAGCAGGGCATCCTCTTCATAGGTTTCTTTTTCTTTAAACCATAATTTTAGTTTGCCATTGCCAAACAGTACTTTCAGCTCGGCATCGGGTTTGTCAGCTTCGCTGGAATGTAATTTATAAATGATTTGCCCCTGAAAGTTTTGCTGGGCATGGGCAGCAGTTAGTACTGACAGGAAAGTAATGCAGGCGATTATTTTTTTCATAATGCGGGGGTTAAAGAACAAATGTAAAAAATAAAGCCTTTCAAAATGGATGAAAGGCTTTATTTATATGGAGATAGTGTTAGTTTATGCGCTTTTTAACTTTCTTACTGCCTCAATGATCTTGGGCATTACTTCAAAAGCATCGCCTACAATACCGTAGTCAGCGGCTTTAAAGAAAGGAGCTTCCGGATCTTTATTGATCACCACAATTACTTTACTCCGGTTAACGCCTGCCAGGTGTTGTATGGCACCACTGATACCAATAGCAAAATACAGGTTGGGTGCAATGGCCAGCCCGGTTTGTCCCACATGCTCATGATGCGGCCTCCAGTGAACATCTGCCACCGCACGGCTGCAGGCGGTAGCAGCGCCCAATAATTTTGCAAGGTCTGTTACCAAACCCCAGTTTTCGGGGCCTTTAAGTCCACGGCCACCGCTGATCACCAGTTCGGCTTCGCTCAATGGAATTTCTCCCACAATTTTATTTACAGCTGTTACAGTTACTTTGGGCGTATCTACAGTGGCATTGAATGCTACCACTTCGGCACTGCCATCTGCAGTAACAATATTAAAAGAGTTGGGGCTCAGTGCAATAATTTTAACAGGTGTGTTCACCGCAATGTTTGCAAATGCTTTTCCGCTGAATACGTTTTTCTTTACCACAAAACCATTGCTGGTATCGGGTAATGCAATGGCACCGCTTACCAGCCCGGCCTTTAATGCAGCGCTCAGTCTTGGTGCAATGGATTTGCCATTCAGGTTATTAGAAAATACCATCACGGTAGCACCCATTGCTGCAACGGCCTGTGCAATTACTTTGGTGAATACCTGCGCATCCAGGTGATTCAAAGCATCGTTGGTTACAGTATGTACTTTGCTTAAACCATATTTTCCTAAAGATGCTAGGTCGTCCGTAACAGCACCCAGCACAATACCTTCTGCGCTTACACCCAGTTGCCCGGCCAGTTTTGCCCCGTATGAAGCAGCCTCAAAAGAAGATTTCTTTATACAGCCTTCGGATTGATCTATAAACACTAAAACCATAATGAATAATTTAATAATGGATAATGAATAATTAAAACACTTTCGCTTCTTCGTGTAACAACCTTACCAGTTCTTCCGGTGTGTCGGCAGCAACCAGTTTTACGCCGGCTTTTGCAGGTGGCAGGTCAAACGATACAATAGAAGTGAGTGCATCCACGGCTACAGGTTCCTGTATTTTCAGTGGTTTGCTTCTGGCACCCATAATGCCTTTCATGTTAGGGATGCGTTGTTCTGCCATTCCTTTCTGGCAACTAACGGCAAGGGGCAGGCTAACAGTATCGGTTTCTTCGCCGCCTTCAATTTCGCGGTTAATAACAGCAGCACCGTTCACCAGGTCAAATTTTGTAGCCAGCGATACAAATGGGATGTTCAGTAATTCGGCCACCATACCACCAATAGAGGAGCCGTTGTAATCGATGGTTTCCTTGCCGGTAAAAATGAGGTCGTAGGCACCCTGTTTTGCCACTTCGGCAATTTGCGAAGCAATGTAAAAACTATCGTGGCTGTCGGCATTTACCCTGATGGCTTCATCGCCGCCCAATGCCAGGGCTTTGCGGATGATGGGTTCGGTATCGGCACCACCCACCGTAACCAGGTGAATGACCGCAGCAGGATCGGCTTCTTTTAATTCTATGGCACGCACCAGGGCATACCATTCGTCGTAGGGGTTGATGATCCACTGTACGCCATCGGCAGCAAATTTCGTATTGTTATCAGCGAAGGCTATTTTTGCCGTAGTATCCGGCGTTTTTGAAATACAGACAAGTATCTTCATCGTTAGTATCTGTTTATCATCCGGGGATGAGGTTAATTGGTTGTTTATGCAACTATTAGCAAAGATAAGAGAAGGAAATTAAAAGTAAAAAATTAAAATTTTAACAAGTGAGCAGGATAGAAAAGCTTTTAGAGTACATGAAAACTTCTGACAAAGACAGTTTTTTGCAGCATGCGCTGGCGCTTGAATATATTAAAATTGAAAAAGATGAGGAGGCCCGCAAGCTGTTCAATGAGATATTGCTGCGGGAGCCTACTTATATTGGTTCGTATTATCATTTGGGCAAATTACTGGAAAGGGCAGGTGAAATGGACAGGGCCATAAGAGTGTATGAAAGAGGAATGGAAGAGGCCCGAAGGGCGGGAGACAATCATGCCTATAGTGAACTGATGGCGGCAAAGGAAGATATTGAAGAATAGTTTTCAGTTTTGGGTTTACTGTTTGGGTTACGAGCACCTGGAATACTATTTTACTTTATTGGCACAGTTTATCCCGAAAGCATTCGGGGCACTCTTGTACTTTTTGTTCCTTATTCAGCTCAGTTAATTCAATACAGTATTTAAACAAGTAAAGCAACAGGCAAATGAAACAGGTCGCTTTTTACAGCTGAAATATTAATATGAATTTACTGGAAAATTTTAAGGCTTATACAAAAGAACAGGATCTTTTTAAACCAAAAGATCAGTTACTGCTTGCGGTTAGCGGGGGTGTAGATTCTGTAGTGCTTTGCGAATTGTGTAGCCGTGCTGGTGTTAATTTTGCGATTGCACATTGCAATTTTCAGTTGCGGGAAGCCGACAGCAAAAGAGACGAAATATTTGTTGCGGCACTGGCAGCAAATTATGGAGTGCCATTGTATGTTACAACATTTGATACCGTTGTGATAGCCAAAACACAGAAAAAATCAATTGAAGAAACCGCAAGGGATTTGCGTTATGCATGGTTTGAAACGCTGCGCAAACAACATCATTACAGCTGTATTGTAACCGCACATCATGCCAATGATAATATAGAAACAGTACTGATGAACTTTTTCAGGGGAACCGGCATAAAGGGATTGCACGGCATTTTACCAAAGCAGGGACATATTGTACGCCCCCTGCTTTTTGCCGGTAAAAAAGACCTGGAGGATTTTGCCACAGCAAATAAACTGCAATTTGTAACTGATCATACCAATGCACACAACGAATTTACCCGAAATTATTTCCGGAATGAATTGATTCCCTCCATTAAAAAAGTATTTCCGGCGGTGGAAGAAAATATGTTGAAAAATATCAGCCGGTTGGGCGAGGCAGAGCAATTGTATCACCAGGCCATCAGTATACACAAAAAAAAATTACTGGAAACAAGGGGCAACGAAATTCATATTCCTGTATTAAAACTGCTGCAGGTGACACCCCTGCCCAGCATTGTATACGAGATCATTAAGGAATATAATTTTACTGCGGCGCAAACGAACGAAGTAATTGCCCTGCTGAAAAGTGAATCTGGTAAGTATGTTAAATCTGCAACACACCGTATTTTAAAGAATCGAAACTGGCTGATCATAAGTGCTGATGAAGCAGCTGCCCTGCAAAATATAGTAATAGAACAAACAGATACCACCGTATTGTATGGCGAAAACAAGATGCTAATTGAAGTAAGCACTTCTTTAGGTATCGACCGCTCAGCTTCAACAGCCCAGTTTGATATTGCTGTAATAAAATTTCCGCTATTGCTGCGTAAATGGAAACAGGGCGATTATTTCTATCCCCTTGGTATGAAGAAGAAAAAAAAGTTAAGCCGTTTTCTCATCGATCAAAAACTGCCGCTTACCCAAAAAGAAAAAGTATGGGTGCTGGAAATGAATAAAAAGATCATTTGGGTGGTGGGCATGCGCATCGACGACAGGTTTAAGATCACTGCTCAAACAAAGTCTGTGCTCCGCATCAGTATCGTCCAAAACTGATGATCTTAGAGGGATCCATATTTTTTATCTTGTCAATAAATTCTGCCACAATGGGATAATCTGTAAACACCCTGCAGCAGATGATCAAAAATGCAATACCGAATAAGGCACCCCAGATATGTGCTGAATGGTTGATCCTTCCGCCTCCCTTTTTATCCAGCGCAAATGAAACGGCCAGGTAAATGAGTCCAAACAGGAAACCGGCAATATAAATAGGTATGAAAACCATTCCTACGCCTGCCAGGGGTTCAAACAACATAAAGCAAAATACTACCGCCGATACGGCCCCTGATGCGCCCAGGCTTCTGTAATTATAGTTGCTTTTGTTTTTAGCATAGGTGGGCAGCAGGCAAAAGCCCAGTGCACCCAGGTACATAACGATGTACAGCAGTTTGCCCTTATCACCAAACAATCCCATAAAGCGTTCTTCTACTGCATTGCCAAAAAGATACAGGGCATACATATTAAAGATCAGGTGCGGAATATCGGCATGAATAAAGCCGCTGGTAAAAAATCGGTACCATTCATTATGCTGGCTTACTGCCGGCGGATAAAAAATAAGCTTGTCCATTACTTCCTGCTTATTAAACGCTATCAGGGAAGCGCCCGCAGTGGCAATGATGATCAACAGGGTGGTGGTTAATTGCATGAATGTTTTATTGATGGTGATATTTTTCGTTTTTGATAATAGTGCAGGCCCGGTATACCTGTTCGGCCAGTACCAGCCTAACCAACTGGTGCGGAAAAACCAGGGGCGATATACTCCATTTGTAATTGGCTCTTTTCATCACTTCATCACTTACACCATATGCACCGCCAATTAAGAAAACTATTTTTTTTGTGCTTTCATTTGCCCGCTGCTGTATAAAACCGGCCAGGTCTTCACTTTTCATCAGTTTGCCTCTTTCGTCCAGCAAAACCAGGTAATCGTCTTTTTGTAAAAAGCCTGTAATGGTATCGCCTTCTTTTTTTTTCAGGTCCATTTCGCTGAGCATGGCCGTGTTCTTAGGTGTGGGAATGATGTTCCACTCTACCGGGTAATAATGTGCAATTCTTTTGCTGAACAATTCCACCCCTTCTTTTACATAAGATTCGTGTGCTTTGCCTACTGACCAGAACTGTAATTTCATTTAAACAATGGTAATGATGAATGAAAGGGGTTATTGGTTTTTTTTATCAACAGCAGCAGCACTTGATTCCCGGATCACCATTTCTGTTTGCAGTACGCGGGTTTCAAAATCTACCACGGGCTTTTTACTTTCAATCATACTGATGAGTAATTCAGTGGCTACCTGTCCTATTTCAAATGCAGGTTGCCGTACAACAGATAATGGCGGATAGAACAATTCGCCTAAATTGGTATTGGTAAAACCAATTACCGCTATGTCCCCGGGAATTTTTTTGCCCAGTTTTTGTAAGGCCTGCATGCAGGTGGTGGTGATGCGGTCGCCGGCAGCAAACAGTGCATCGGTTTTCTGTTTTTGTTTGAATAGTTTTTTTAAAGACTCTTCCACTTCTTCATAGATCATGCCACCATTATGGCAATACTGTACCAGCTTTTCATCAAATTCAATATGGTGTTTTCTTAAAGCTTCTTTATATCCTTCCAGTCTTTCAATTGAAATAGACAGGTAAGGTGCGCTGGTGATATGTCCAATTCGTTTAAAGCCGCTGTTGATTAAGTGTTCGGTGGCATCAAAAGCGCCTTTAAAATTATCGGCAATTACTTTATGTGTATTGATCTCGCTGGTTACACGGTCAAAAAACACAATGGGCAATCCCTTTTCGTACAGACTTTTAAAATGTGCATAATCTTTGGTGCCGCTGGAAACGGATACCAGTAATCCATCCACTGACCTGGATGCAAGGTGATCTACAATTACCGTTTCTCTTTCAAAAGATTCGTGGCTCTGCGAAATGATAACATGGTAGCCGCGGTTATATGCAATGGATTCGATACCATTGATAGCCTGCGAAAAAAAGTTGTTGGCAATTTCGCATACAATAATGCCCAGCGAATGGTTGCGCCGTTCCTTTAAACTTAATGCAATGGGATTGGGACGGTAGTTGATCTTTTCTGCGTATTCCAGTACCAGTTTTTTGGTTTCGGAACTGATTTCGTAACTGCCCCGCAATGCACGGGATACAGTAGAAGTGGATAAGCCAAGCGCTTTACCTATGTCTTTAATTGTTACTGGTTCAAATTTCATTGTTCAATATTGCAGGCTGCAAAAAACCATATTTTTTTCAAGTTACAGCTTTTTCAGTGGATAAAATAATGCGGCATCGTTATCGGGAACGTTTGCGTAAAAATAGTATGGAATACAAATTTTGCAGGTTAAAAAAAGGGCTAACATTGGGTATTGATTGTTGCGGCATCTTACTCCATTCTCTGCAAAAAATGCCGCTGTTTTTTTTAATTTTAAAACTGCTATATGAACAAGCTGTTAGTGCTTCTCGCAATTTTCTTTGTTCTTCCGTTTACATTACTGGCCCAAAACAAAATTGTTAAGGGAAAAGTTACGGATGAAAATGGTGCACCCATTGCTGGTGTAAATATTATTGTTAAATCTACCAAAAAAGGAACGCAGACCGATAAGGGAGGAAGCTTCCTGATAACAGTGCCCTCTTCAGGTGCAGTTGACCTTGTATTTTCTTCGGTAGGTTATACTTCCAAAACTGTTGCTGTTTCGGGCATCGAAACGGTATCGGTGCAATTAGTTAAAGAAGCAGTTACCCAGGACGAAGTAGTGGTGGTGGGCTATGCCACAGTGAGGCGAAAGGATCTTACCGCTTCGGTATCTTCTGTAGGTGCCAAAGACCTCAAAGACAATCCTGCCAACTCAGCTGCAGAAGCCCTTGCCGGTAAACTGGCTGGTGTGCAGGTAAGTGTATCGGAAGGTGCCCCGGGAGCAGATGTGGATCTTTTTGTAAGAGGAAGAAATTCTATCACACAAAGTGGTGCTCCTTTGTATGTAGTGGATGGAATACAGGTAGAAAACGCCTTGTCTGTATTATCTCCCCAGGATATTGAAAATGTTACGGTTTTAAAAGATGCTGCCTCCACGGCCATTTATGGTGCCAGGGGTGCCAATGGTGTATTTTTAATTACTACCAAGGGCGGTAAAAATACACAGGGTAAAACTACTGTAGCATACAATACTTTTTACGGAGTAAACAATATCATTAAGAAACTGGACATGATGGACCCGTATAATTTTGTATTACTGGCGTACGAAAGAGCAAAATATACTGAGAATGCCACTGATACGGCTGTTGCTGCCCAGTACATAAAAAGGATGAGCAATTACGATACCATTGCTTCTACTTATGGCAATTATGTAAATCCAATGGACTGGCAGGACAGGATCATGGGACGCAGTGCAAAACAATCTACACATAATATTTCTGTAACCGGTGGAACAGCTGCTACGCAATATAACTTAAGCCTTACGGCCAATAAACAGGAAGGATTGCTGCTGAATTCTGAATACGACAGAAAGCTGGCCAGTTTTAAATTCGATCATAAAGTAAGTGATAAATTAAAGGTTGGTTTTAATGTACGCTATAATATGCAAAGTGTGGATGGTGCAGGTACATCGGATGTGGGTGGCGCAGGCAGTAACCGGTTAAGACAATTTACCCGTTACCGTCCGCTGATTTTACCGGGACAAACAGAAGATACCTATGACGCCGACCTGGATGCACGTAACCCGGGCAATGGTTTAAATGAACTGAATCCATTAAAAGTACTGCAGGCAGAGTACAGGAAAAGAACGATCACTGCTTATAATTTCAGCGGGTACTTCAACTACTCCATAGTCAAAAATTTATCTTTCCGTACCACGTTTGGTTACGATGTAAACAAAACAGAATCCAAAGCATTTGATGATACCTTAACGGCCACATCAAGGGTGTATAATAAGTTGCCTATTTTAACTTTAAATAATAACGACCGCTACACAGTAAATAATTCAAATGTACTCACCTACTCAGCACCTTCATTGTTCAAATCCAGGCATGGTTTGGATGTTTTAGTTGGTCATGAGATATATGAAACAGTAAATAAGTTAAATTCCATGGAAGTACGGTACTTCCCCGTTGGGTTAAAGCCAGAAGCGGCATTTGCCAATATCGGGCTGGCATCGGCACCCGCAGGTTTCTCTCAACCCAAACCATTCTCTTCGGAAGTAACCACCCGGCAGGTATCCTTTTTTACCAGCTTGAAATATAATTACAATAAAAAATACCTGTTCACCTTTAATTTAAGAGCAGATGGTTCTTCATTGTTTGGACCTAATTATTCCAGTTCCATTCCTTTAACAGATTCTACCAACCGCAAATGGGGCTATTTTCCTTCTGTTGCCGGCGCCTGGAGAATTTCGCAGGAAAATTTCATGAAGCATATCGATTTTATAAACGATGCTAAAATAAGACTGAGTGTTGGACAGGCTGGAAATAACAGGATCAATGCCTATGGTTATACCACCGGGTATACCACTCCATCCAATGGTGGGTATGGTTTAAGCGATGCCCTGGCCTATACATTAATTACTCCTTCCAGGCTGGGCAATCCTGCCATTACCTGGGAAACTCTGGAATCTAAAAACCTTGGATTTGACCTGAGCTTTTTACGCAACAGGATTACGTTAACAGCAGACCTGTATGCTAATACCACCAAAGACCTGCTGATCGAAAATAAATTCCCGGCCACTTCAGGGTATACCACCCAATATCAAAATGTGGGCTCTGTCAGAAACAAAGGGGTAGAACTGCAGGTAGGCGCTACAGTTGTAAAGAAAAACGATTTTCAATGGGATGCCAATTTTAATATAGCCTTCAATAAAAATAAAATCCTCAGCTTAGGAAGCAATACACAATTTACCGCCAACTCCGGTTGGTTCAGTACTGCCAACTCAGATGATTATTTGTTGAAAGTAGGACAGAGCGTGGGTACCATGTACGGATTGGTGGTTGACGGTTTTTATACAGTGGATGATTTTACCACCACCCCATATGTAAATGCTGCCTATCCTGCCTTAACAGCACAGTATAAATTAAAAACCGGACTTGCAGATCCTTCATCTGTACTGGCCGACCTGGTGGCCCCGGGACAGATCAAATACAGGGATGTAAATGGAGATGGTAAGATCACTTTAGATGGAGACAGGGATGTAATAGGAAATGCACTGCCTAAGTTTACAGGCGGTTTCAATCAAACATTTACCTATAAGAATTTTGACCTGAATGTACTCACCAATTTTTCGTACGGCAATGATATTTACAATGCCAATAATTTAGAATACTCCAATACCTACGGGGTAGATGCCAATGTGCTGTCAAAAATGAACGGCCGCTGGAAAGTGATCGATGCTTCGGGCAACCTGGTGCAAAAACAGATCAACTCTACCACCACTGTGGGCATTGCACCCGATCAGCTGGCTGCATTAAATGCAGGTGCCAGCATCTGGCAGCCTATCAGAACCACTACCGGATTTTACCCTATGTCTTATGCAGTGGAAGACGGTTCTTTTTTGAGGATCAACAATATCACATTGGGATATAACCTTCCAAAAACATTGCTGAAAAAAGTGAAGATTACTAACCTGAGATTTTATGCAACAGTGTATAACGTAGCCACCATTACCAATTATTCCGGCTTCGATCCTGATGTAAATGCAAAACGAGGCAACCCGCTTACACCGGGTGTAGATTACTCTGCATATCCAAGAGGCCGTACATTTTTGGCAGGTTTAAATTTATCATTCTAAGACATTAAAAATATTAATATGAAAAAGAGCATCAAAAATATAAAAGCAATGATTGCGGTACTGGTCATCACTGTACTGCTGTTTGTTTCCTGTAAAAAATATTTATCGCCGGATCCTATTTCCACCTTCGATCCCAGCTTTGTATTTGGTAATATCCCCAATGCCAAAGCAGCCCTTAATGGCGCTTACTTTTCTATGGCCGGCGATTTTGGATACGGCATCAGGGTAAGTTATTACTATGCACATGATGACGATATTATCATGGGCGGCGGCTCTGCGCTTGATCAGTTAAGGCACCAGGAAGCGCATTATACCCTGGTGGCAGGCAATACAGATATTGTAAGTACTTTCAACCAGTTTTATGCAGGTATTGAAAGGGCCAACAACTGTATTTATTATATTCCCAAAATGCCTCAATACAGCGAAACAGGAACCAGTGCTGATAATATTGAATTGAGAAGAATGCTGGGTGAAGCATTGACCATCAGGGCGCAGTATTATTTTGAACTGATGCGCCTGTGGGGAGATGTGCCGGCGCAATGGGTACCTTCTGCTTTTGTGCCCGACCTGTTTCCAAAAAGAACCAGCAGGGATACCATCTACAGTCATATACTGAATGACCTCAGCATTGCAAAAAATTTAATGCCATGGAGAACAGCTGTTACACAAGACGAACGTTTTACCAAAGGTTCGGCAATGGCATTGAGGGCTAAGATTGCCTTGTTTGCAGGTGGTTATTCCACCAGTTTAACCGGTACTATTTCAAGACCGGCCAACTACCTGGATTTTTATAAGATTGCAAAAGACGAATGCTGGGAAATTATGCAAAACAGGGCGCAGCATAATTTAGCGGCTACATTCAAAGGATTATTTAAAGATGTGATTGATGCACATAAAGCAGTAGATCCTGCAGGAGAACTGATCATGCAGGTGGCGATGGCCAATGGTACCAACTCCGACAGTAAAATTGGATTGCAGTGCGGTACTAAAATCAATGGCGTGGGCGGTTCGTTGGGCAATATGCTGCCTACTTATTTTTACCAGTTTGATTCAACTGATGTAAGAAGAGATGTAACATTTGTTCCCTTTGAAGTGGTACGGGATGTATTTGGAAGAGGCCATGCAAGCAACAGTATTTATGATGGAAAATTCAGAAGAGACTGGGTATCCAGTCCTTCATTCTATTTCAGCAATGGCGTTACCAGCGGAACCAATCCGGTTACCACCACACCTGCTTCCAATTCAGCCCTGCAAAACATGCAGCTGAACTGGCCATTGATTCGCTTTGCAGATGTATTACTGATGTTTGCCGAAGCAGAAAATGAAATTAACGGACCAACAACAGATGCATATAATGCTTTTGTTGAAGTAAATAAAAGGGGGCATAATGGTAATGCGTCATTAGTTCCTGCTAATCCAGGTGTAAAAGCTGATTTCTTTAAATTATTAGTGAAAGAAAGAATGCTGGAATTTGGAGGAGAGGGCATTCGTAAATGGGACCTGATCCGCTGGAATCTATTAGCAACAGCTTTAACAGAAACCAAAGCAAACCTGGCAAAAATGGCTGCCGGTACTGCAATGCTGGCACCTACTTATCAGGCTGCCCCCCCTGCCTATACGCTTACCGCAAACCTGCCCAAGCAAATGTGGTTCTATCAAAATGCGGCTGCAGAAAACGGGCAGATATGGGCCAACTCTTTCTATTTTCCAACACCTGCTGCGGCGCCACTGGATCCTACCAATGGTAATATTGCCCTGGTAAGTGGCACCAACCGTGTGAACTGGTTTGCCAATACCAATATTACCACCACGTATGTTAACTACCTGGGCTATGGTTTTACAGATGGCAAAAGCCAGTTGTATCCCATACCGCAATCGGCGATAGATGCTAATCCAAATTTAAAACCGCAAAATTTTGGCTATTAATTAAGTTTCTCAATAATCGTTTATGTTTTAAAGGCTGCCCCCGTGGCAGCCTTTTTTAGTAAAGCAAAAAGATTTCATTATTGATCTATTGCTGAAGTAAAAAAGAAAGTAAATTACAACACGATGAAAAAAAATCTTTTGCTTGTTATAATACTGTTTGTATGCAGCACAAATATTGTTGCACAAACATCCAACCCGCAGCAATACAAATATGTGTTTACCGTTGCTAAAGATGGCACCGGCGATTATTTGTTTATACAGGATGCCATTGATGCCATGCGGGTATACCCGCTGGCACCTATTACCCTGTACATCAAAAATGGGGTGTACAACGAAAAGATAGCATTGCCTGCTAATAATACCGATGTAACATTTATTGGAGAAAGTGTGGACAGTACCATCATTGTTTACAACGATTATTCAGGTAAAGGCACACTCACCACATTTACTTCTTACACGGCAAAAATTTCGGGTAACCGTTTCCGGGCCGAAAATATCACCTTTGCCAATAATGCCGGAAGGGTGGGGCAAGCCGTAGCATTGTATGTAGATGCCGACAAAGCCGTGTTTAAAAATTGCAAATTCCTGGGCGACCAGGATACCATATTTGCCAGCGGCGAAACATCCCGTCAGTTATTCGACAGCTGTTATATTGAAGGTACAACCGATTTTATTTTTGGTCCGGCCACGGTAGTGTTTAAAAATTGTGTGATCAAAGGAAAAACCAATTCTTTTATTACAGCCGCCAGCACCAGCGCCGGAAAACCATACGGTTTTGTTTTTTTAGATTGCCGTATTATTGCCGACAGTGCCGTAACCAAATTATATTTAGGTAGGCCATGGCGGGCCAATGCACAAACAGTATTCATCAATTGCATGCTGCCCAAAGCAATTGCCCCCGAGGGATGGGATAACTGGGGTAATCAGGCCAATGAAAAAACAGCGTATTATGCCGAATACAACAGCAGCGGCGAAGGAGCCGGCACAATCAAAAGAGTGCCGTGGGCCAAACAGTTAACCAGTAAAAAAGTAAAACAGCATTACAACCTGCCTGCTATATTTTATTCCTTTAAAGAAGCAGATGCCAATGGATATCCCTGGTTTAATAACACGATCGTTCATCCTTTTAATAAAAATGTATTTGTGAATACCATTCCCCCGGTACTGCCATTGTATAAAGATGGGGTACCCAATGCCAGGCCTGCACCAGATAAGGAATATACAAACCTGCGGGATAATATGACCCGGATTGGGAAAGTAAGTCATCCGGCAATAACCATATTTAAAGCTGCAAAACCCAATGGCAGGGCCATCATCATTTGCCCGGGCGGAGGTTATACCTATGTAACCTATGATAAAGAAGGTAAATGGGTAGCAGAAGAATTGAACCGCTGGGGTATTACGGCCTTTGTATTAAAATACCGAATGCCCGATGATACCACCAATATAGATAAAAGCCTGGCACCATTGCAGGATGCCCAGCAGGCCATCCGTATGGTACGAAGCCACGCAAAAGAATGGGGTATAAATAAAAACCAGGTTGGCATCATGGGATTTTCTGCCGGCGGCCACCTGGCAGCTGCTGCAGCCACTCATTTTGATTTTAAAGCGGATGCCGGCAATACAGATACCACTTCTGTAAGGCCCGATTTTTCGATACTCATTTACCCTGTTATCAGTTTCGACAGTACCATTACGCACAAAGGATCTAAAAGCAACCTGTTGGGCAGAGATCCTGCTGCCGAAAAAATAACTTTCTTCAGTAATGAATTGCAGGTTACTAAAAACACCCCGCCAGCCTTCCTGGTGCATGCAGCCGATGATGGTACCGTACCCGTAGCCAACAGCCTGAGGTATTATGAAGCCTGCATAAAAAATAAAATACCTGTTGAAATGCACCTGTATCCAAAGGGAGGTCATGGTTTTGGTATGTATAATAAAACAACTGATGATAACTGGATGGAGCGCCTCAAGAACTGGTTGGGCAGGTTGTAAGCGTAACAAAAATCATAGCAGTGCAGGATAGTAAATTGCATTTAATTGATCAACTTTCGGATTATTATCATAAAAATTCACATCCTGTTACTAACTTGCTGAATGAATACGGTTGCAGATGAAACACACCGGTATCAGTACCGGTAAAACACAACACAATTCTTTTCAACTGCGATGCAACAGGTAACTAACCTAAATAAAATATAACAGAAAGGAGCATATGTTTAGTTTACACAACAGAACAGCCATTATTACCGGAGCGGCAAGCGGCATAGGAAAAGCAGTAGCGGAATTATTTGCACAACAGGGGGCACTGGTACACTTACTGGACATGAATGAAGAGGCACTGGCTGCTGCAGTTGCAGCGATCACTGCGGCCGGCGGCACCGCAACCCCGCACAAGGTACATGTGGATGTACAGGCCGAAATAAAAGAAGTATTTGCATCTATCGGCAAGGCCGATATACTGGTGAATTGTGCCGGTATTTCTAATATTGGCAAAGCCGATACCACTACCGAAGAAGATTTTGAAAAAGTATTTAAAGTAAATGTAAAAGGCATTTATAACTGCCTGCATGTGGCCATTCCATTGATGAAAAAAAATGGCCGGGGCGTTATTTTGAATATGGCATCCATTGCCAATAATGTTGGCATACCAGACAGGTTTGCCTACAGCATGAGCAAGGGCGCAGTGTTGGGTATGACCCTGTCTGTGGCAAGGGATTACCTGCACGATCATATCCGCTGTAACTGCATTTCTCCTGCACGGGTGCATACTCCTTTTGTAGATAATTTTTTAGCCAGCACCTACCCTGGTAAAGAAGCGGAGATGTTTGAGAAATTATCAAAAACACAGCCTATTGGCCGCATGGGCACTCCTCCGGAAATTGCACACCTGGTATTGTACCTCTGTTCCGACGAAGCCTCGTTTATTACCGGCTGCGATTATCCTATTGACGGGGGATTTATTAAACTGAACAATTAAATCAACAACATACATGAAACTGATAAGATTTGGTTTGGAAGGAAAAGAAAAACCCGGCGTATGCATCAATAACAGCAACTATGATGTATCTGGTTTTATAAATGATTACGACGAAGCATTTTTTGCCAATGGCGGATTGCCGCACCTGGCCTGGATGCTGGAGCAGCATAAGGAAATGTTACCCGCAGTACCTGCCGGCGCCAGGCTGGGAGCACCGGTAGCCAGACCCTCCAAGATCATTTGTATTGGATTGAATTACGCCGATCATGCAAAAGAAACCAATGCCACACCACCTGCCGAGCCGGTTATTTTTATGAAAGCCACCACGGCTTTATGCGGACCGTTTGATACAGTAACCATTCCCAAAGATTCGGTTAAAACAGACTGGGAAGTAGAACTTGCCGTGGTAACCAGCCAAAAGGCCAGTTATGTGGAAGAAGCTGAAGCGATGGATTATGTGGCAGGCTACTGCCTGCACAACGATATCAGTGAAAGGGAATTTCAGTTAGAGAAAGGCGGCACCTGGGATAAGGGAAAAGGCTGCGATTCCTTTGCGCCCATTGGTCCCTGGCTGGTAACAAAAGATGAAGTGCCCGATGTGCATAAGTTGAATCTGTGGCTGAAAGTAAACGGTCAGCTGATGCAGAACGGCACCACATCCAACCTCATCTTTAATATTCCATTTTTGATAAGTTATGTAAGCCGCTTTATGACCTTATTACCCGGAGATATTATTTCAACAGGTACGCCTGCTGGTGTGGGGCTGGGATTTAATCCCCCGGTATATTTAAAACCCGGCGATATAATGGAACTGGGCATTGACGGCTTAGGTACCAGTAAACAAGAATGCATTGCATACGCTAAACCCTAAACCTACACATCTAAACTAAAAAAATGAATCTCGACTTAAAAGATAAGATCATCCTTGTAAGCGGTGGTGCCAAAGGAATTGGTGAAGGCATTGTAAAAGTACTGGCTGCAGAAGGTGCACTACCGGTAATCATTGGCCGCAATGAAGCAGACAACCTTAAAACAGTTGCTGAAGTGGAAGCCGCTGGTGGAAAAGCCTTCCAGGTGGTGGCAGAATTATCTGAGCCGGCCGCATGCGAAAGCGCAGTAAAGAAAGTGATTGAAAAACTGGGCCGTATAGATGGATTGGTAAATAATGCCGGTGTAAATGATGGCGTGGGACTGGAGAGTGGAGATTATGAAAAATTCATGGCATCACTGCATAAAAATTTGGTGCATTATTATTTGCTGGCACATTATGCATTACCAGAATTAAAAAAGTCAAAAGGTGCAATCGTTAATATCACATCAAAAACTGCCGATACCGGCCAGGGAAATACATCTGCCTATGCAGCCAGTAATGGCGGGCGTAATGCATTGACCAGAGAGTGGGCCGTGGAATTATTGAAATATGGCATTCGGGTAAATGCTGTAGTGGTGGCCGAGTGTTTTACACCCCTGTACGCCAGATGGATTGAAACGCTGCCCAATCCCCAGCAAAAATTAAAAGAGATAGAAGCAAAAATTCCATTAGAGAACCGTATGACCACGGCCGAAGAAATTGCCAATGCAGTAGCCTTTTTGTTATCGGCAAGATCAAGTCATACCACAGGGCAACTGATATATGTGGATGGAGGTTATGTGCACCTTGACAGGGCACTGGCAAATGCTTAAAGTAAGATACTAAGCTGCTACGCAGCATTTATTTTGCCACAAAATCACCAAGACACAAAAAGAATACTGCCGGTAAGACGGTAAGGCGAAGAGCAGGATTTTTATCTTCCCGTCTTTCCGGCAATTTTTATTTCACGCAGTGAATTACAACCTTTCGTGCCTTTGTGTCTTAGTGGCTAATTTTTGTTCAGCGGCACGCTGAATTTGAAAGTAAACTATTTTTTTAACTCGCTGCTTCGCATTAAATTACTTTAGCCACCAAGGCACTAAGACACAAAAAAGAATATTGGCCGGTAAGGCGAAGAGCAGGATTTTCATCTTTACGTCTTCCCGTCTTTCCGGCAATTTTTATTTCACGCAGTGAATTACAACCTTTCGTGCCTTTGTGTCTTAGTGGCTAATTTTTGTTCAGCGGCACGCTGAATTTGAAAGTAAACTATTCTTTTAATCCGCTGCTTCGCAGTAAATTACTTTAGCCACCAAGGTACTAAGACACAAAAAAGAATATTGGCCGGTAAGGCGAAGAGCAGGATTTTCATCTTTACGTCTTCCCGTCTTTCCGGCAATTTTTATTTCACGCAGTGAATTACAACCTTTCGTGCCTTTCTGTCTTTGTGGCTACTTTATGCTGGGCGCAACGCCACACTTAACCCTTCCTGTTAAACATGCATCTCCCAACACAAACATGTAGCTAATATGGCTTAATTTTGATTAAAATTAAACGACTCCATTATGCAAACCATTAAAACCGCCTTATGTTCCTTTGGAATGAGTGGCTGGGTTTTTCATGCGCCCTTCCTGCACCTGCATAAAGGATTTGAATTATACGGGGTTTGGGAACGCTCTAAAAAAACAGCGGCGCAACAGTATCCGTACATCAAATCATTTGATACATATGAAGCGCTGCTGAACGACGATGCTATTGAACTGGTGGTGGTAAATACACCCAATTACACACATTTTGAGCTGGCTAAAAAAGCATTGCTTGCCGGCAAGCACATCATTGTAGAAAAGCCGTTCTGCATCACCGCAGCAGAATGCGAAGAACTGATGGCGCTGGCCCATACCATGCATAAAAAAATATCGGTATACCATAACCGGCGCTACGACAGCGATTATAAGATCATCCAAAAGGTGATCAGCGAAAACTGGTTAGGAGATATTGTGGAAGCTGAACTGCATTTCGACAGGTTCAGTGAAGTGCTCAGTCCTAAAATGCACAAAGAAACACCCGGCCCCGGTACCGGATTACTATATGATCTGGGCTCGCATTTAATTGACCAGGCCCTGCAATTATTCGGCATGCCCGAGGCGGTTTTTGCCGATATCAGGGCGGCCCGTACTATTTCTTTGGTTGATGATTACATGGAATTATTAATGTATTATCCAACCAAAAGGGTTCGGGTTAAATCCAGTTATGTGGTAAGGGAACCATTGCCTTCATATATTTTTCATGGCACCAAAGGGTCTTTTATAAAAGCCCGTACAGATGTGCAGGAAAAGGCCCTGCAGCTGGGAGTAAGGCCGGATGCACCGGATTGGGGTAAAGAACCCGAAAATGAAATGGGCCTACTGCATACCGAAAAAAATGGCACCCTTATCAGGGAATACATTCCTTCGGTAAATGGTAATTATATGGAATATTACGAGGGCATATACCAGGCATTCACCACCGGTGCAGCATTGCCTGTTACTGCCGAAGAAGGGGAAAGGGTTATCCGGGTAATTGAAAAAGCCTACCAAAGCAACCGCGAAGGCAGGGTGATTTCCATGGCCCCGTAAATGCAGGAACGCTTGTATGATACCCGCTAAAAATATTATCTGGGCCGGCCATATTTTGAGAAAACGTTATCGGGAACGATTGCATAAATAAAGCCCTTTTTTTAACCCAATACCAGCAAATAAAGCGGTAAAATTGGGGTAAAAAACGATTGGTCAAAAGCTATTTTCACTGCCCTGCACCGGGGTACGAATACTTTTATTTAATTCGTGTTTTTAAATTCTCAATCAATATTTAAAACTTCAACATTTTATGGGCATCTTAAGTCAGTTTGATCTTTCTGGAAAAACCGCATTGGTTACAGGTTGCGATACGGGTCTGGGTATGGGCATGGCCACCGCTTTAGCCGAAGCCGGCGCTACTATTGTGGGCGCTTCTATTGTAGAAGATTATTCCGCAGTAAAAAATGCGGTGGAAGCCACCGGGCAAAAATTCACTTATCACAGGGTGGATATTTCCGACAGAGCGGCTTTGTATGCTTTCATCAGCAAAGTAAAAGCAGAAAATAAAAAGATCGACATCCTGGTAAACAATGCTGGTATCATCATGCGCAAACCTGCCGCAGAACATCCCGATGAATACTGGGATAAAGTGATCGACATCAACCTGAATGCACAATTTATTTTAGGCCGTGAGTTTGGTAAAGACATGATTGAAAATGGAGGTGGAAAGATCATCTTCACCTGTTCTTTGTTAAGTTTCCAGGGCGGCATCAATGTACCGGGTTACACGGCAAGTAAATCTGCTGTTGCCGGCCTGGTTCGTGCATTTGGTAACGAATGGGGAAGCAAAGGCGTTTGTGTAAATGGTATTGCACCCGGTTATATCGCTACCAATAATACACAGGCATTAAGGGAAGACCCTGAAAGAAGTGCTTCTATCTTAAGCCGTATCCCTGCAGGACGCTGGGGTGTACCTGAAGATTTTAAAGGGCCGGTGGTATTTTTAGCTTCATCTGCATCTGATTATGTAAACGGTACAGTGCTGTTTGTTGATGGGGGATGGATGGCGAGGTAGTCTGGAGTATTAAGTTGTAACTATTAAGTAATAAGTAAAATTAAATAAATGCAAATCAGATTTCACAATAGTCCTGCCGAAACAAGCAGGATGAATGCCGAAGAATTACGCAGTAATTTTTTAGTGCAAAATATCATGAAGGCCGGCGAAATAAATTTTGTGTACACTCATTACGACCGGGTGATCATCGGCGGCGTGGTGCCCACCACTAAAGCAATTGCATTACCCACATACGACTGTTTAAAGGCAGATTATTTTTTAGAGCGCAGAGAGTTGGGCGCTATAAATGTAGGAGGTGAGGGCGAAATAATTGTTGATGGTAAATCTTACGAAATAAATAAACTGGATTGTTTGTACATGGGCAAAGGCTGCCAGAAAGTAAGTTTCAAAAGCAAATCAAAAAAAACACCGGCTAAATTTTATTTATTGTCGGCACCGGCGCATGCAGCGTACAAAGTGCAGCTGATGAAAAAAGAAAAAGCTTCTCCAACAGAAATGGGTGCCGTGTTCACCGCCAATCAAAGAACCATTTACAAGTACATTCATGCCGACGGGTTAAAAAGTTGCCAGCTGGTGATGGGTTTAACTATTTTAAAGGAAGGCAGTGTTTGGAATACCATGCCAACGCATGTGCATGACCGAAGGATGGAAGCCTATTTTTATTTTGATGTGCCCGATAATCAAAAGATCATTCATTTAATGGGGCAGCCAACAGAAACCAAACATTTGGTAGTGAGTAATGATGAAGCCATCATCTCGCCGCCATGGAGTATCCACAGCGGATGCGGTACCAGTAACTATGGTTTTATCTGGGGCATGGCCGGTGAAAATTTTATTTACACCGATATGGACCCGGTAAATATTAATGATTTAAGATAGTAATCCCGCCGGCGGCAATCAGCCCCGGGGCGGTAAAATAGTTTTTGATTTTTTTATACAGCGGCGCAACACCTGTCATGCTTATACATTTTATCTATACTGAACAGTACAGCATTTACTAAATAAAAACTTTGTGGCCTTTGTGGCTTCGTGGTAAAAAACAATATGAAAAAATATCTATCCTTATTGCTTGTGGTGATTACCGGTTTTGCATTTATGCTGCCCGATAAAAAAACCACCATCTTTTTAATTGGCGATAGTACCTGTGCCAACAAACCGCTTGACGATAATCCTGAACGCGGCTGGGGGCAATTATTGCCCAATTACTTTACAGGCGAAGTGGACATACAAAACCATGCGGTAAATGGACGCAGTACAAAAAGTTTTATCAACGAACATCGCTGGGACACTGTGATGAGCCGCTTAAAAGCCGGTGATTTTGTAATGATACAGTTTGGGCACAACGACGAAAAATCAGAAGACAGTACACGTTCTGCCCCCGCCCATACCCTGTATAAAGAAAATCTGATTCGCTTTATCAATGATGTACGCAGCAAAGGCGCAACCCCTGTTTTAATTACCCCCGTGATGCGCCGCAAGTTCGACAGCAATGGAAAATTTGTGGATACGCATGGCGATTATCCTGCTGTGGTAAAAGAAGTGGGCGCTCAAATGAATGTGGCAGTCATCGATCTGCACCAAAGCAGCGAAGCACTGATTGTTAAAGAAGGTGTGGAAAACAGCAAGCGTTTTTTTCTGCATATTCCTGAAGGGCATTTTAAAACACAGAAAGGAGTGCGGGAAGATAATACACATTTCAGTGAGTATGGTGCTGCTTCCATGGCATCTTTAGTATGCCAGTCCATAAAAGACCAGCACCTGTCATTGGAAAAATACCTGGCGCCTTCTGATTTTAAAGAAAAATATGCCTTTGAATTACCCAAAATTTATGCACCACATTTTAAGAAAGACACTTTTAATATTGTAAACTATGGTGCGGTTGCAGATGGCATGACTTTAAATTCTGTTGCTATCAATAAAACCATTGAAGCCTGTGCAGCCAAAGGCGGTGGTGTGGTGGTTATACCAAGAGGCAGTTTTGTAAGCGGGCCAATTATTATGAAGAGCAATATCAATTTGCATCTGGATAAAGGAGCTTTATTGCTGTATACTTCAGATTTTAATCAATACCCTTTGGTACAATCAACTTTTGAAGGCGTTGAAGCGGCAAGATGCCAGTCGCCATTTACTGCAGAGAATTTAGAGAATATCGCCATCACCGGCGAAGGGATCATCAATGGTAATGGGTTTTACTGGAGGCCGATAGGTAAAGATAAAATGACTGAAAGCCAGTGGAGAGCACACCAGCGTATTTATGGCGGCGTTTTAAACGAAGCCAAAAAAACATGGTATTCATCTGAAAAAGCACTGAAAGGTTCTTTAACCAATAATATCGGAAAATTAGCCGGGGGAAAAGCATTGCAGGATTTTGAAGACATTAAAGATTACCTGCGTCCGAACATGATCCGTATTTTTCAATGTAAAAATATATTGATCGAAGGAGTAACATTTGAAAACTCACCGGCCTGGACCACACATGTAAACGCCAGCGAACACATCACCATTAAAAACTTAACGGTAAAAAATCCATGGTTTGGTGCCAATACAGATGCACTGGACCTGGAAAGTTGTAAAAATGCACTGGTGGCCGATTGTCATTTTGATACCGGCGATGATGGTATCTGTATCAAGAGTGGCCGTGATGCTGAAGGAAGAAAAAGAGGCCTGCCTACAAAAGATGTAATTGTAAAAGATTGCGTGGTGTATCATGCACATGGCGGTTTTGTAATTGGCAGCGAAATGAGCGGTGGTACCAATAATATGTTTGTGAGCAACTGTACATTCATCGGAACAGATATTGGATTACGTTTTAAAACCACCCGTGGCCGGGGAGGTATGGTGGAAAATATTTATGTAAACAATATCAACATGAAAGAAATTGCTGCAGAAGCGATATTGTTTGATATGTATTATATGGCTAAAGATCCGGTGGTTTTGGCAGGAGAGAAAAGAGAACCTCCTGTAGTGGAAATGAAACCTGTGGATGAAACCACTCCTCAGTTCCAGAATTTTTATTTTAGAAATATTACCTGTAACGGCGCATCAAAAGGGATTTTTGTAAGGGGGATCCCGGAAATGCACATCAAAAATATACTGATCGAAAATGCCGTATTGCAGGCCGAGGAAGGCATCGATATACAGGAAGCCAGCAATATTACTTTGAATAATATCACCATGATGAGTAAGAATACCAATCCTGTGGCGTATGTTTTAAACAGCGATAATATAACACTCAGTAATTTAAAGTATAGAGACAGTGCCGATGTACTGGCCATAGTACAGGGCGACAGGACCAAAGCCGTAAGTATTTTAAATACCGATGCTTCAAAAGCAAAACAACAATTAAAAGCAGGATTTGGAGTTACAGATGCGGCAGTAAGTTGGGCTGTACCGCAACCCGCAAAAGAAGCTAAAAAGAAAAAAAATAAAACAAGAGGCAGATAGTGTATTGCCATGGGATGTATCCCGTAGATAAATAATTAATAAAATTTCTAACAGAAATAAAATATGAAAAAATTAATTCTCTTTCTTCTTCTTGCAGTTTCAGTACATGCATTTTCGCAAACTGCTGGTGAAAAACTGGCCGCCACGGTAATGAATACCTGGAAAGATACCGTTCCCATTGGTGGAACCACCAAGTGGAGTTATGATATGGGAGTGGTATTAAAAGGTTTTGAAGGTCTGTGGATGAACACGGGTAAGGCAGAATACTTTTTTGATATTCAAAAAAAGATGGACTTTTTTGTAAAAGACGATGGCAGCATCAAAGGCTATGAAAAAGAAGAATACAATATTGATCATGTAAACAACGGAAAGCTGGTATTGTTACTGTACCGGGTTACCGGGAAAGAAAAGTATAAAAAAGCAGCCGACCTGTTACGCAGTCAGTTGCTCACCCACCCGCGCACAAAAGAAGGCGGTTTCTGGCATAAAAAAATATACACTAACCAAATGTGGCTGGATGGATTATATATGGGCGAACCGTTTTATGCTGAATATGCCATGTTGTTTCATGAAGACAGTGCCTTTAATGATATTGCCAACCAGTTCATCTGGATGGAGCAACATGCACGTGATCCTAAAACAGGATTGCTGTACCATGCCTGGGACGAAAGCAAACAACAGCAATGGGCCAATAAAACCACCGGTACCTCACCTTTATTTTGGGCAAGGGCCATGGGCTGGTATGCCGATGCGCTGGTAGATGTGCTGGATTATTTTCCTGCAACACATCCTAAAAGAAAGGAACTGATCGCTATTTTAAACCGCCTGGTAAATGCAGTGGAAAAACAACAGGATAAGGCATCGGGGCTTTGGTATGATGTGATGAACTATAATGGCCCGGGCAAAGAAAAAAATTATTTTGAAGCCAGTGCAAGTTCACAGTTTGTGTATGCTATTGCAAAAGGTGTGCGCAAAGGATATTTGCCTGCACAAAAATTGGCGGTTGCACTAAAGGGATATGAAGGCATTGAGAAAAAATTTATTAAAGAAGAAAATGGACAAACAGTATTGACCGGTACTGTAAAAGTAAGTGGCCTGGGTGGCAAGCCTTACCGCGATGGCAGTTTTGAATATTATATGAGCGAACCGGTAATTACCAATGATGCAAAAGGCATTGGTGCATTTTTGCTGGCCAGTAATGAAATATACGGCTTTAAAAACCTGGGTGGAATTGGCGTGGGTAAAACAGTATTGTTAGACCGCTATTTCAACAGTGAAAAACGTAAAGATATTACCGGCGCTGCTGTGTACTGGCATTATGTATGGGACGAAAGAAGTCATCCCGGATTTTATACACTGGGCACCATATTTGAAAGGCATGGTGCAAAACTTGCTTCGCTGGATGTAGCGCCCACTGCGGCTAACTTAAAAAATGCATCTGTATATATTATTGTGGATGCCGATCATGTAAGAGATAATCCAACACCTAATTATGTTGCTGCGGCTCATGTAAAAGTGATCAGTGATTGGGTAAAAGCAGGGGGTACTTTATTAATAATGGCTAACGACAGCAATAACTGCGATCTGCAGCATTTGAATGCACTGGCTGCTGCTTTTGGTGTACAATACACTAATAAAAGTGTGAACATGGTAAAGAATGACCAGTTTGAACAGGGTGTGGTTGTGCCTGGCACTAATAACCCGGTATTTAAAACACCTGCAAAAATGTATTTGAAAGAAGTGAGTACGCTGGATATAAAAGCTCCGGCCATTGCCAATGCCGTAAAAGACGGGGAGGTGATTATTGCCACCGCAAAATATGGTAAAGGCAAAGTGCTGGCAGTGGGCGATCCCTGGTTGTACAACGAATACCTGGATGGAAGAAAATTGCCGCTGGAATATGAAAATTATAAAGCTGCCAACAACCTGGTGGAATGGTTATTAGGTCAAACAAAAAAATAAGCTTGAAAAATTTAAAGATAAGTATCCTTTTTTTTGGTGTATTGTTGTTATCGCAGCAACTCCTTGCGCAAAAAGAAATAACGGTGGCGCAGGATGGTACAGGTAATTTTAAAACCATACAGGAGGCCATCAACAGCTTGCCCGATACCGCAACTGTACCAAGACAGATCCTCATTAAAAAGGGGGTATACAATGAAAAGATATTTATTGAAAAGAATTTTGTTGCACTTAAAGGTGAGCAGCCCGAAAATACCATCATCAATATATCGCAGGCCAGGGATGAATGGCGCTGTGACAATAAAGACGACTATGGTACAGCCGCCATCAATTTAAAAGGAAACGATATTGTACTGGAGAATCTGTCATTCATCAACAGTTACGGAAAAAATAACCTGGCTGCCAAAGAGATCATTTGTAAAAATGAAGCGGGCAATAAAAAATCAATTCGCCCCGATGGACACCAGATGGCATTGCGTTCATTTAAAACCACCCGCTTAATTGTAAAGCACTGCATCTTCCGGGCCTATGGCGGCGATACGGTAAGTCCCTGGAATACCTGGGAAGGCATGTATTATTTTAAAGATTGTGTAATGGAAGGCGGGGTGGATTTTTATTGTCCAAGGGGATGGGCATTGGCAGAGAACTGCAGCTTTATTTGTCATAATAACAATGCGGCCATCTGGCACGATGGCAGCGATGTAAAAACATCTAAAACAGTATTGCTGAATTGCAGTTTTACAGGTGATAAAGGCTATAAGCTGGGGCGCTTTCATAAAGATGCCCAGTTCTATTTACTCAACTGCCGATTTGATAAAAATATGGCAGACGCAGATATTTATTTAGTGCCGGCCAAAGATGCTAAAGATACTTTGAAATGGGGCAGGAGGGTATATTACTATAACTGTAAACGACCTGGAAAAGATTTTACCTGGTATAAAAATAACCTGCCTGCAGATTTTGGTATCAATGAATTCAATGCGCCCTGGGTATTTGATTATAAATGGAATCCATTGAAAGAAGAAGGCGATAATATACCTGTAGCGGCACCTGTAAAAGACAATACAGTGGTGGAAATAAATGGCTCCGAATCTGATGATCCTGCAACAGACCCGGTGGCAGACAGGATGCTGCTGTACCAGCGCAAAAACGGTGGCTGGCCCAAACATTTCCAGGGCGACAGGAAAGTAGATTACAAAAGAATTTTGAACGAACTGGAATTAAAAGAATTGCAATCAGGTTATGCGGCAGGTATGGATGCCACTATCGACAATGAAGCCACCACCAAAGAGATCAAATACCTGGTAAAAGCATATAAAACATACAACAAAAAGGCCTACTTAAAAGCTGCTTCCAGGGGCATCGATTATTTATTGACAGCGCAATATAACAATGGCGGCTGGCCGCAGTTTTACCCCGACTTCAGCAGTTACCGCAGCCAGGTCACTTATAACGACAATGCCATGATCAATGTGCTGACTGTACTGGAAGATATTGCCCATGGTAAAAACGGGTTTGATGTAATAGATACGTCGTATATTCCCAAATGCAATGCCGCCATTCAAAAAGCGATCGGTTGTGTGCTGAAAACACAGATCAGGCAAAACGGTGTTTTAACTGCCTGGTGTGCACAATACAATGCCAAAACACTGGAACCCGAAATGGCAAGAAAATTTGAACTGGCTTCCATCAGTGGCAGCGAATCGGTAGGCATTGTACGTTTTTTAATGCGCCAGCCCGATCCCACCAGCGAAATGAAAGCAGCCATCACCGCTGCTGTGCAATGGTTCGAAAAAGTGAAGATCACCGGCTATGCCGTATCGGAAATAAAAGCGCCGCAGGAAGCCAGCGGTAAAGACAGGGTGCTGCTGAAAGACAGCAACTCGGTAATTTGGGCCAGGTTTTATGATCTGGAAACAAATGAACCCATTTTTACCGGACGGGACAGCAAGCCTAAAAAATCATTGGCAGAAGTAGAGAACGAGCGCCGCGTTGGATATGCCTATTATGGTAACTGGCCCTACGCTTTGCTGCATACCGAATACCCGGCCTGGGCAGAAAAATGGATGAAAAAGAATTAATACAATGACTTTATAAAACAACCGTAACAATGACATTATCAAAATTCACTTTAAAAAATATACAGGCTGGTAAAGTACAGAATGTACCCGATGGAATTTTTGACCTGCCCGAAAAAGTATTACAGTTTGGAACCGGTGTATTACTCCGTGGCCTGCCCGATTATTTTATTGATAAAGCCAACCGGCAGGGAATTTTCAATGGCCGCATTGTGGTGGTAAAATCTACCAGTGGCGGCGATGCGGCAGCTTTTGAAAAACAGGATGGGCTGTATACCCTCTGCATCCGCGGTGTGGTAAATGGCAATGCCGTATCTGAAAACGTCATCTGCTCGGCCATCAGCCGTGTATTGTCGGCCAAAGATGAATGGGATGCCATTTTAAAATGTGCCCACAATCCGGATATGCAGGTGATCATTTCTAATACCACCGAAGTAGGTATCGAGTTAGTGAAAGATGATATCAAACATCATCCACCGGTATCATACCCGGGTAAATTACTGGCATTTTTGTACGAACGCTACAAAGCATTTGATGGCAGCGAACAATGCGGAATGGTGATTGTGCCAACAGAACTGATCAGCGACAACGGCAAAAAATTAGAAGCCATTGTTTTAGAACTGGCCCACCTGAACAGCTTGGAAGAAAACTTTATTGAGTGGCTGGAAAAACACAATCAGTTCTGCAATTCTTTGGTAGATCGAATTGTGCCCGGCAAACCCGATGCTGCTGCTAAAAAAGATCTGGAAGCAGCCCTGGGCTACCAGGATGACCTGATCACCATGAGCGAAGTATACAGCCTGTGGGCCATTGAAGGCAATGAAAAAATTGCATCGGTACTCAGTTTTGCTGCTGCAGATAAAGGCATGGTGATTGCATCCGATATACATAAATTCAAAGAACTGAAACTGCGCTTATTGAATGGTACGCATTCTTTAACATGCGGTGTAGCATTTCTGTCAGGCATTGTTTCTGTAAAGGAAGCCATGGATAACCCGGTGGTTTCAAAATTTGTAAATAACCTGATGACAAAAGAAATTGCCACAGCCATCCCTTACCAGTTGCCAGCCGAAGAAGCACAGGCATTTGCAGCCAATGTGCTGGATCGTTTCAGTAATCCCAGCATCGTACATCACTGGATCAATATCAGTTTGAATTATACATCTAAATTAGAAATGCGCATTGCCCAGGTGCTGGTGCGCTATGCCGAATTGTATAAGGCAGTGCCCGAAAATATGGCACTGGGTTTTGCAGCCTACCTGGTATTTATGAAAGCCACTAAACTGGAGGCCGAGGTATATTATGGTACTTTACATGGCGCCGATTATCCCATTAAAGATCCAAAAGCTGGTTATTTCTTTGAGCAATGGAAAAACAATGCCGCACCGCAACTGGTAAAAAATGTGCTGGCAGATACTGCTTTATGGAATGCCGACCTTTCTGCTTTGCCCGGCTTTGCAGAAAAAGTAACAGAATTTGTGGAAGACATATTGAAATATGGAATGGTCACCGTGTTAAATGGTGCGGTACCAGGGGTAAAATAATAGTAACAAGAAACATAATAAACGCTCATACCCGGTTCCTTTACATCAAAATACAACTGGAGAAAAGGACAGGGCAAAAATTAACAAATGAAACAAAAGGTTTTAAAAGTACATCCCAAAGACAATGTGCTGGTGGCATTAACCGACCTGGCCAAAGGAAGTACCATTGAATATGGTGGCGCCTCTTTTTTGTTACTGGATGAAGTAAAAGCAAAGCATAAATTTTTTACAGTCGATCTGAAGCAGGGTGATGATGTCATCATGTACGGTGTACTGGTAGGCAAGGCCCAAAAGGATATTGCCAAAGGCAGCTGGATGAGTACAGAAAATATCAAACATGCGGCAGACCCCTTTGTATACCGCAAAACAGATTTTCAATGGCAGGCACCAGACGTATCGAAATTTGCCGGCAGAACATTTAACGGTTACCACCGCAGCAATGGCGATGTGGGTACTGCCAACTACTGGCTGTTTATACCCACTGTATTTTGCGAAAACAGGAATATGGATGTGATTAAAGAAGCATTACACAATGAATTGGGGTATGCGGTGGCCGACAAATACAAACAGTATACCCATCAATTAATAGAGGCGTATAAAAACGGACAGGATATTGAGGCGGTTGATATTTTTTCAACACCTGCAACATCAGCTGCCAATCGGCCATTTAAAAATGTTGACGGCATTAAGTTTTTAAATCACCAGGGCGGATGCGGTGGTACCCGTCAGGATGCAGGTATTTTAAGCAAGCTGCTGGCCTCCTATGCCAATCACCCCAATGTGGCGGGCGTTACTGTTTTAAGTTTGGGTTGCCAGAATTTGCAGGTGGCCGATTTTAAAAACGACCTGCAGGCACTGAATCCAAATTTTGATAAGCCCCTGTATATTTTTGAACAGCAACAATCGCAAAGCGAAGAGCAGCTGGTGGCAGCAGCCATTAAAAAAACTTTTGAAGGATTGATTGAGATCAATAAGATAGAACGCAAACCTGCCCCGCTTACAAAATTATGTATTGGTGTAAAATGCGGTGGCAGCGATGGTTTCAGTGGTATCAGCGCCAACCCTTCTGTAGGTGTACTGAGCGACCTGGTGGTGGCATTGGGCGGCAAAATTTTACTGGCGGAGTTTCCTGAATTGTGCGGGGCAGAACAAAATCTGATCGATCGCACCATTGATGAAGCCGCTGCAAAAAAATTCATTCACTTAATGACTACCTATAATAACCAGGCATTGAGTGTGGGCAGTGGGTTTCATATGAACCCATCTCCCGGAAATATTAAAGATGGATTGATCACCGATGCTATTAAAAGTAATGGCGCTGCATTAAAAGGTGGCACTTCGCCGGTGGTGGACGTACTCGATTATACCGAACCGGTTACCAAACCAGGATTGAGTTTGGTATGCACACCAGGAAATGATGTGGAAGCTACCACTGGTAAAGCAGCAAGCGGCGCCACCCTGATTTTGTTTACAACAGGACTGGGTACCCCAACAGGTAATCCGGTTTGTCCAACTATAAAAGTGAGCACCAACAGTAATCTTACCAAACGCATGAACGATATCATCGATATTGATTGCGGTCCGGTGGTGGAAGGCGAAAAAACCATCGGACAAATGGGAGAAGAAATATTGGAATATTGCATCAAAGCTGCCAGCGGCGATATCATTCCTAAAGCGGTATTGCTGAACCAGGATGATTTTATTCCATGGAAAAGAGGTGTTAGTTTGTAACGCCTGTTCCCTGCAGGCGGGCTTACATGGTTACAGTATAACTTTGTTGATAGCGTGCTGCAATTGAAATATTTTTTGTGTAACGGGCGGTTGTTTTTCATGGCATCATCGTTGCGTCGCACTCTTTAACAGTAGTACTTTATTCGGCCATTCAGTACAAGCAGGTATTAAAAATTTGTATTGATTTTTATTTAGTGTTAATATGCGCCTTCAATGGCAAAACAAAAATTATGAAAAAATTCCTTGACGAAAACTTCCTTTTGCAAAGCAAATCGGCACAAACCCTTTACCACGAGTTTGCCAAATCAATGCCCATTATTGATTATCATAACCATTTACCGCCCGATCAAATTGCCAACGATATCAACTTTGCCAACCTTACACAGGTATGGTTGTATGGCGATCATTACAAGTGGAGGGCCATGCGTACCAATGGCATCAATGAAAAATATTGCACCGGTTCTGCTAGTGATTTTGAAAAATTTCAGCAATGGGCAGCCACCGTGCCCTACACATTACGCAATCCATTGTATCACTGGACGCACCTGGAATTACAGCGCTACTTCAATATCGACAAAATTTTAAATGCCGACACTGCAAAAGAAATTTATGACGAAGCCACCGCTTTACTGCAAACAAAGGCCTACAGTGTAAGAGGCTTACTAACACAACGCAATGTAAAAACATTGTGTACAACAGATGATCCTATTGACAACCTGGAACATCACCAAAAAATAAAAGCCGGCGATTGTGCCATCACCGTGTTGCCAGCCTTCAGGCCCGACAAAGCCATGAACGTGGATGATGTGCCGGGCTTTAATGCATATGTAAATAAGGTGGAAGCGGCTGCCGACGTGTCGGTGGGTACCTATGCCGATTATTTAAAGGCATTGAAAAAACGACACGATTATTTTGCTGCTAACGGGGCTGCTGTATCCGATCATGGGCTGGAACAGGTATATGCCGAAGATTATACCGATGCAGAGATCAGTAATATTTTTGATAAAATAAGAAGCGGTAAAGCATTAGACTATACCGAAAACCTGAAATTTAAATCAGCCATGCTGATTGAATTTGCAAAATGGGATTGCGAAAAAGGCTGGGTACAGCAGTTTCACCTGGGGGCATTACGAAATAACAATGCCCGCATGTTATCTAATCTGGGCCCCGATACAGGATGGGACAGCATTGGTGATTTTTCTCAGGCGAGAGCCTTGTCTAAGTTCTTAAATAAATTAGATACCACCGATCAGCTGGCAAAAACCATTTTATATAATTTAAACCCTGCCGATAATGAATTAATGGCTACCATGATCGGTAATTACAACGATGGCAGCGTGGCGGGTAAAGTACAATATGGCTCGGGCTGGTGGTTTTTAGATCAGAAAGATGGTATGACCAAACAAATAAATGCGCTTAGCAATATGGGCTTATTAAGCAAGTTTGTAGGTATGTTAACGGATAGCCGCAGTTTCCTGTCGTTCCCCCGGCACGAATATTTTCGCCGTTTATTGTGTAATATGTTTGGTGAAGAAATAGAAAATGGCGAACTTCCAAACGATATTGCATGGACGGGTAAAGTGGTACAGGATATTTGCTACAATAATGCAAAGCAGTATTTCAATTTTTAAGCATCAGAAAAACCCTAACCAATATGCTCTTAAAGCCTTCGCAGGAAGGCTTTTCTTTTACCCGCCCGCTGCGGCTGCTAATATATAAATAAAAAGCCTTGTATCTTTATACCAAAATAGCCTCTACAACGTTATTGGGGTAACTATACAGCAAATGAGATCAATTATTACAGCAGCGATTATTTTTTGTACTTGCAGTACACCCCTTTTCGCCCAGCAATCCGCCGCAAAAAAGACCGGCCTGTTATCTTTCAATATCAATATGTCGGATTACAGTTTTTTAAAACTGGCGCAGGATTCTTCCTTTTCAAAAGCCATACAGCAAAAGGACTGGCTGAAACCAGGTAAAAAATCATTTGGTGTTGGTATCGGTTACTGGAAGGGGCTTACACAGCATATTGATTTTTCGGGTACATTAAGCGGTACTTTTTCTAATTTCCCCAAATTGTTTGTAAAAGGCGATAGCATTGGCCAGGCTGGCTTCACTACACAACTGGATGCACTGTTGCATTTCAGGCTGCTGAAAAACGGTGCAGCAGTGAATCCGTTTTTAACAGGTGGTGTTGGGGCCGGATATTTTAATAAACAGGTAGCAGCATACGCACCCATTGGTGCAGGCCTGGCACTGCGCTTTAGCGAAGGGGGTATGATGGTGCTGCAGGCTCAATGGCGTAAAGCACTAACCGATGGTATCAGTAACGACTACCTGATGTATACACTTGGCTTTATTCAAAGAGCCAAAAACAATAAGGCAAAAACACAGGTTCCGGAAAAAACTTTACCTGCAGTGCCCGCAGCCCCCGTGGTGCCGGTAGTAAAAATTACCGATACAGATGCAGATGGGGTACCGGATGATCAGGATCTTTGTCCTGCTGAAAAAGGCACACTCAATGGGTGCCCGGATACAGATCATGATGGTGTGGCGGATAAAGACGATCGTTGTAAAGATGTGGCAGGACTGGTAAAATATGCCGGATGCCCTATGCCGGATGCTGACAGGGATGGTATTGCAGATGAAGAAGATAAATGCCCGGATCTGGCAGGTACGAAGGAAAACAATGGTTGTCCTGAAATTAAACAGGAAATAAAACAGCAGGTGGATATTGCAGCCAAACAAATATTCTTTGCTTTTGCCAGTGATGTGATCACAAAAAAATCTTTACCGGCACTGAATACTGTGGTGGAAATTGTAAATGCCAACCCGGGCATAAAACTGAATATTGAAGCCCACTCCGATAATAAAGGCACTGCCGCAGGTAACATGCAGTGGAGTGAAAAAAGGGCCAAAGCCGTGGCCAACTATTTTATTGCCAAGGGCATTTATCCCGACAGGATCATGTATAAGGGATTAGGAGATACCCAACCCATTGCCAGCAACGATACCGAAGCAGGCAGGGCAAAGAACAGGCGTGTAGAAATTAAATTGAGTTACTAACCTGGTTTAATATTATAACAAATGCGGCCTCCCGGGCCGCATTTGTTATTGAGTTAATCATTGCACACGAACCAATTCCTTTACCACACGGTCAATATAATGGTGCAGCAGTTTAATTTCGGGCCTTCCCCTGTTACGCTCATTCATAAAACAGGTTGTAACTAAAACCATATCCAGTGAAGGAATGATGCAGATCAATTGTCCGCCTGCGCCACTGGCAATATAAGCCTGGTAGCCATTGCTCTTTCTTCTCCACCAGTAATACCCGTACCCGTTAGCGTTTGGTAATACCGGCCATTTATTTAATGTGGCATGTGCCTGCCATGATTCTTTGATCCACGATTGCGGGATCAGCTGTTTGCCATTTGCAATGCCGTTATGTAAATACAGTACACCAAACTTCATAAGATCAGGCATGGTTAAAAATAATTCGCTGGCGCCGCAGTACCTTCCCGTTGGATCTGTTTGCCAGCTGTTAACTGATATCCCGGCAGGGGTAAACAAATTACTGTCTGCAAATAGTTTCAGATCCGATTTCAATACTCTTTCTAAAACAGCTTCAAAAGTGGCCGATGCGCCGGAACAATAATTAAAAGTATAACCGGGCGCTTCATCGTACGGAATTTCCATGGTATATTTTACCGGGTCTGGTGAAAGTAAAAAGGCATCCACAGTAGGCCCAAAATCACTCCAGGCTAAACCAGTTTGCATCGTTAAAATATCTTTGATCGTCATGATTCTTCTCAGCGAATCGTGCCATAGTCTGTCTTCCCTGTACCACACATCCGGAGGATAAACCCGGGGTGCATATTCAGTTAAGATATTCACTACCGGCGTGTTAAGATCGGGCAGTAGGCCTTTGTTTTTAATGATACCGGCAATGGCAGAACAAATACTTTTTGTAATGGATTTTATATTGAACGGGGTTGTAGCTGAAGCGCCATGGAAATAGTGCTGGTACATGATGCTGTTGTGCCGCCACACGGCAAATGAGCCCAGGCTTGGAATGGCCGCATTGATCTGTTTTTGAAAAGCATTAAAGAAATGTGATTGAGATGCAGGCATTGCCTTTTTTTGAAACGGTGATTTGATGGCTGCAATTTGTGCTGCTGCACCACAGGTAAAAACCATAAAGAGCAGGTTAATGATAAGTTGTTTAAACATATAAGCGGGGGAGATAAATGAGGAGTAAAAGATACGATTATTTATTACTCATTTAAAAAACTGAAAGCTTATTCTTCCCTGCAGAAATGGTATTTTTAATGCAATTTAAATTGTCATATGAAGCATCCAACAACACGCCGCTCGTTTATACAGTCTGCCTCTTTTACAGCACTGGCATCAATGGCCGGTAATACAGTGCTGGCAAATGAATACAGTCCTGCAGAAAAAGCCGGTGAAGGTAAAAGTCTGGTATTTTTATTCCAGGGCGATTCTGTAACAGATGGAAACCGGGGCCGCAATGCCGATCCCAATCACATCATGGGGCACGGTTATGTATTTGCAATAGCGGCAAGGGTGGGGGCAGATTTTGCAGCGGCCGGGCACCAGTTTTATAATCGTGGCATCAGCGGAAATACTGTTGCCGATCTTAAAAAGCGCTGGCAACAGGATGCGGTAGATATCCATCCTGATGTGCTCAGTATTTTAATCGGTATCAATGATGTAACAGAAATGATTCATCAGGCAAATGTTACGGATGCCGCAATGGATCAGTTTGAAGATACGTACCGGGAAATCATACAGCAAAGTAAACTACAGAATTCTGGCATGCTGCTGGTGCTGGGGCTGCCCTTTGTATACCCGGGTGCAAGGGTGAATGAACAATGGGAACTGTATAGCGATACTGTATTAAAAATTGGGATAAGAATAAAAAGGCTGGCGTTGTTTTTTGATGCAGTGGTAGTAGATTTTTCCGTGGTGTTTGAAAAGGCGATAAAAAAAGTGCCGCTGCAATACTGGATATGGGATGGCATTCATCCTACTGTACCGGCGCATGAACTGATGGCCAGGGAGTGGATTAAACAGGTAAGTACCAAACTGGTTGCGTTAAAGCTGTACAAATACATGTAACTGGTATTAAATGATGCTAAAAAGCAAATGCGCAGTGTTGTTATATCCAAACCAATAAGCGGATATTATAATCATGAAAATTGAATAAGGGTATTGCTGTTCCCTGCTGATTACAGTTGCCGTTGTTACATTCAACCTGTTGTCAGGTATGCAGGTTTTGCAGACTGCCCAATACCCCAAATACTTTCAGCAGCCAGATTACCACTACTATTACCACCACTGCATTCAATATATTTTTGATGGTACGCTGCATGGGCAGGTAAGTATTTACCAGCCAAAGTACCACTCCAACAACAATGAGTACAATAAGGACCGTGATGATAGGCATAATTAAATGATTGAATTAACAAAATGATGTTCTCACAAAATTCAGCTTCTTTATACCATAGCTGTTATATTATTTAAAGAATGTGTTACATTATTAACGGGTTACAGCGCAGCGGATCAGTATATTATTTTTAAAACTGCGAATCATGTAATTCTTTTTTGGTACTGTATAAGCATTCCTGATTGATTACCCTCAACTTTAGGCAGGATTATATTGTTTAATAAAAAAATAAATATCATGGATACCAGGGAATTAGAAAGTCTTCCAAAAAAAGATGATGGTTCTGTAAAAAAAGCCAATGCACACATAATAGTGGAACTGGTAGAATACGAGCACAACGAAGTGGTTAGTAAATCAATTCTGAAAAAAGCAACCGGATCAATCAATGCACTTGCGTTTGCCAATGGAGAAGGCCTCAACGAAAAAATTTCTCCCTTTGATACCTATGCCCAGATCATTGATGGCAGTGCACTTATCGAAATAGATGGCAAGGTTACCAAACTTTCTATTGGAGAGGGTATATTGATTCCTGCACATAAACCCAGCCATATCAAGCCTAATGGCAGGTTTAAGATCATTCTTACTGTTATAAAAAGTGGATATGAAGACTGACAGCAGGCAGGGATGCCAGGAAATGGCAGTTCAGGTATTTAAAACGGGCATTAAAATCTAAGCATTACTTTTACAAAATGAAAATCGCTTTTTTTTCTACGCAACCATACGACAGGGAATATTTTGAACGCTTCAACAGCAATCATAAAATCAAATTTTACCAGGGGCAGTTAAGTGAGGAAACAGTTGACCTGGCTAAAGGGTATGATGCTGTTTGTGCTTTTGTAAACGATCAGCTGAATGCCACTGTAATTAAAACACTGGCTCAGTTGGGGGTAAAACTTATTGCGCAGCGTTGTGCCGGTTTTAATAATGTGGATCTGGCTGCGGCAATAGAAAATAATATTAAAGTGGTTCGGGTGCCCGCATATTCACCTCATGCGGTGGCCGAACATGCGCTGGCCCTGATAATGACGCTGAACCGAAAAACACATAAAGCCTACAACCGTGTAAGGGAAGGCAATTTTTCGCTGGACAGGTTAACCGGGTTTGATGTATACGGTAAAACAGTAGCTGTAATTGGTACCGGAAAAATAGGGCAATGCTTTGCACATATCATGCTGGGGCTGGGCTGTAAAGTACTGGCCTTTGACCTGGTGGCCAATAAAGACCTGGAAGCCGCCGGGGTGGTATATGTACCATTGATGGATGCGCTGGCACAAAGTGATATCGTATCACTGCACTGCCCGCTTACCGAACAAACCAAACACCTGGTCAATCATCATACACTGGGTATCATGAAAAAAGGAGCGATGCTGATCAACACCAGCCGCGGCGCATTGATTGATACGGTGGCTGCCATTGGCGCCTTAAAAAAAGGCAAGCTGGGATATTTGGGTATTGATGTGTATGAACAGGAAGAGAAAATATTTTTTCACGACCTGAGTGAAAATATCATTGAAGATGATGTGATCATGCGGTTGCTGAGTTTTCCCAATGTACTCATCACGTCTCACCAGGGATTTTTAACGGACGAAGCATTAACACAAATTGCTTTGGTAACCCTGCAGAATATCAGCGATTTTGAAGAAGGGAAAAAATTAGAGAATGCAGTATAATTACAGCGCTCATTAAGCCATTCGGTACTCATCCTGTGCTGCAATTTGATCTGCTTTCGATTGCACTAAAACGGTCATGTATTTTTTAGAAGCTAATATATGCACTGCAGTATCACACTCTCCAGGGGCTGAAAATTATTTATAAATAATTATGAATCTTATTTCATTTACATTATCTTCATCCTGCCTTCAGGCATTTAACTTCCAATAGCTTTAAAAGCCCGGTTCATACAGAACCGTAGTTGTGTTCAATTTTCTTAAAGACCAACATTCCCCTTTCCTAAACCTGGGTATATTCAGTAACTGGTAGCGGTGCTTTGTGCCATACCGTAAAAATTTTGTTTTTTATGGAACAAGAAAAATTACAGCGCAAGGAATTTTTAAAAAACATATTTGGTTTTACAAAGGCTGAATATGAAACCATGCCCGATGGCATCACCGGTGATCCGGATGATCCGCTGTTTAAAAAATATGCGAGAAAAACATTGGGAAACAGGCATTTTAGCCAGGCGATGGCCATACCAGATAGTGGCGGACCCGAACTTAACAGGGTAGGAAATATTACCAGTGGAATAACACCCTACACCGGCCCATGGACGGTATGGGAAGTAATACATTTACTCAGGCGCACCGGTTTTGGGCTTAAAAAAGCAGATATCGAAGCACTCTTACTGCTTACACCCGCTAATGCAGTGGCGGCATTGATGACACTGGTGCCACCCGCCCAGCCATCACTTACCCCATTGAATTATTACCAGAATACACTGCCGGACAGTGGCGGTATTGCTTTAGGCAGCAGCTGGACATCCAATAACCTGACCTATGTAAATGCCAACGACGGAACCAATAACTACTACCGCCAACTCAGCCTTACCAGCTGGAGCTGGGGTGTATGTATCAATGATGCTACCAGCATCAGGGAAAAAATGACGCAGTTCTGGTACCATTTTATACCGGTAAATTTTGATGATGTAAGAAACCAGCAGAACAACTCGGCTACCATGTGTAACGATTATATGAACCTGCTGCGTAACAATGCCCTGGGTAATTTTAAAACGCTGATAAAACAGATTGCAAAAATGCCCGCCATGCTGGTATACCTGGGCAACCAGTACAGTACCGCTTCTGTGCCCAACGAAAATTTTGCACGGGAGCTGATGGAATTGTTTACACTGGGTAAAGTGCCCACACAAAATTATACCGAAAGTGATGTGATTGCTGCATCAAAAGTACTATCAGGATGGCGTACCCCAAGTTTTGTGGCAGCCTATCCTTTTGCACCGGCTTTCAATGCTTCTTACCATAATCAAACCAGTAAATTGTTCTCTTTAAATTTTGGTACTACCACCATTGCCAATCAAACAGGGGCCAACGGGGCTAATGAGTTTGACCTGTTCTTCGATATGTTGTTTACGCAACAGGCAACGGCCATTTCGAGGTATATCTGCCGAAGGCTGTACCGCTTTTTAGTGTATTATGATATTGACGCCAATATAGAAACCAATGTAATTGTTCCGCTGGCAGCATTACTGGTAAGTAATAACTGGGATATGGCACCGGTGGTAAGCACCCTGTTAAAAAGCGAACATTTTTATGATGCGGCTAACAGGGGAGTGATGATCAAGAGCCCGATCGATTTCATAGCGGGCACGCTGCGTACTTTAAATATCAACACCACCCCGGCTGCGGGCGCCACACAAATAGTGAATCAATATACCATCTGGAATTATTTTCAAAGTTATGGCGATAATAACCTGGAACAGGGTTTTGGTTTGGTGCCCAATGTATCAGGCTGGAAAGCCTATTACCAGGATCCTACATTTTACCAGAACTGGATCAATTCTAACAGCATTCAAAAAAGAGCTTCGCTGTTAACAGCTTTTATCAATGGCTTTACCACTGGTGGTACCAGTATTAAATTTGACCCCATTGCATTTGTACAGCAATTTCCCGGTACCACTATACAGGACCCTGACCTGCTGATCAATGCCATTACGCCGTATTTATTTACCATTGACCTGCCTGTTACTTTTAAAAATGATACCAAGGTGCAAACACTGCTGGCAGGCCAGGTAACCAATAGTTACTGGGCCACCGCATGGACCAATTATGCCGGCACACCTTCCAATACATCGTATGCCAGTATTGTAAGAACAAGATTGAATTCATTATTTACCACATTTTTACAATTGGCCGAATACCAGCTGATGTAATCATTCAAAATAATATCAGTATGAACCGTAGAAAATTTTTAGGGAATGCCGCCATCTTTTCTGTACCGGTGATGTTGCAGGGAGTACCTGTATTTGCCGGTGATGGTGCATTGCATCCTTTTTTACAGGCGCTTACCATGCCCACCGGCAATTGTGATAAAATATTAGTGGTAATACAAATGAATGGCGGTAATGATGGACTGAATATGGTGATCCCACTGGACCGTTATACCGAACTCAATAACGCCAGGCCTAACCTGCTGATTCCTTCAGGATCAGTACTGCCGCTTAACGGCACCACTACCACCGGGCTGCATCCTGCTATGACAGGATTGAGAGACCTGTACAATAATGGAAAGGTTCGGCTGGTGCAGGGTGTATCTTATCCCAATCCCAACTTCAGCCATTTTCAGGCGCAGGATATTTGGTTCTCGGGCGCTAATACCATACCCACGCCCGATACCGGTTGGCTGGGCCGACAACTGGACACTACCTATCCGGGGTTTCCTGCCGGCTATCCCAATACGGCTAATCCCGATCCCCTGGCCATACAAATTGGCGGCGCATTGCCATTGTCGTTACAGGGGCCCAATATCAGTATGGGCTACAATGCGCCCAACCCGGCTGCATTGATCAATATTGCTACCGGAACACCTGCACCTGCGCCAGTAAGTGATTATGGTACCGAACTTACTTTTTTACGCATGATGAAAGACCAGAGTAATGCCTACGCATCACGCATCACCGCATCATACAACGGACGCACCACTTTGTCTACTATGTATCCGGCATCTGGTAATACACTGGCCGATCAGCTGAAAGTGGTGGCAAGATTAATTGGCGGCGGCCTGAAAACCCCGGTATATATCGTAAACCATCCTGATAGTTTTGATACGCATGTAGACCAGGTAGTGGCAGGTAATACGGCCACCGGTTATCATGCTAATATCCTGTCTAAATTATCTGTAGCCATTGCTGCATTCCAGGATGATATTACTTTAATGGGCAAGGCTGATAAAGTAACCGGAATGACCTTTAGTGAATTTGGCCGCCGTGTAATTGCCAATACAAGTGCAGGTACCGACCATGGTTCCGGTGCACCCGTGATATTTTTTGGTGCCGGTTTACAGGGTGGTATTACGGGCTTATCGCCGGTATTACCCACAACGCCTACCGGCAGCACACAAGTGCCGCTGCAGTTCGACTTCAGGCAGCTATATGCCACCGTTATGCAAAAATGGTTATGTATGACCCCTGCAGAATCACAAACAATACTGAATGGCAATTACAGCACCATACAATTGTTTAATGAAACTGTATTGCCGCTGGATGGAATGGAATTACTTGCAGCATGGGATAACGAATTTGCAAAACTGCAGTTTGATGTATACGAAAATGGCAGCTACGATCATTTTATTATTGAGCGTTCGGTAAACGGCATCGATTTTAAAACGGTGGGTAATATTCAAAATACATCGTTCAGCAGCCAGGAACAATACGTATTCAGGGATGCACGGATCAATGCACCCTCTGTATACTACCGGGTGAAGGGCATTTCTAAACAGGGCAATTTCAGTTATTCCAAAACAGCATTATTAAGAAACAGCACCCGGCAGGAGTTGCGGATCTATCCTAACCCGGTTACCAATTTTACCATTAATATCGATTTCTTTAAAGGGGTAAAAGAAATGGTGTCTGTTACTATTTATGGCGTAATGGGAGAGAAGCTCTATTATAACCAGATCAATCCACGGGGCAACAGCAGTATCAGTTTTAAAGTGCCTAACCTGTTTGATGTAAAAACACTGTATGTGCTGAATATTTCATACAGCGATATTGTAGTGAATGAAAAGATATTGTTTGAATAAGGTCAATAAAAAAGATCCGCACCGGCATTAACCGGTGCGGATCTTTTTTTATAATTACATTAGTTACAGGCGCTGTAAGCAGCAGCAATTTTTTCTACAGAAGCTGTTTTTTCAATGCCGCCATTATTGAATTTTTCTGTTAAAGAAGGGCAGTCGTTAAAATATTCTTCCAGTTTTTTACGGTTATTCAGCAATCCGCTTTTTAATCCTTTATCATCACCGGCTTTTTTAACCACATATTCGCTGCTGCCTTCGGGCAGGATGGTGCGGTACACGGTAACTTTAGCAGAAGTAAAGGAACTTTTCATAAATGCATAATGCACGCCGTCACCCAGGAAAGGAACCCCTATCTTTTGACCAATATACGCAGTGCCGTTATCGTCTTTCATTTCATCAATTTTAGATACGGTTGTTTGAAATGATTTTGGCTGGCCTGCCTCATCCTTGGTATATACAGTTACCACTATATTTTCAGGATCCAGGCTAACGATGTTGCCAAATGAACTTTCCGGAATCTTATTTACTTTGATTGTTCCGGTATAAGTGCCTTCATTTTTTTTGCCGGTAATTTTTACTGTTCCGTTAACAGTAATGTATTTAAATGCGTCAATTACTTCGGCGCGGGAAACCAGTTTGCCTGTTGCTGCAGCAGCCGGCGCATCACCTGCTGTTGCAGGGTACAAGGTTTCAATTAATTTTTCCAGTTCTTCACTGTTCTTATATTTCAGTAAACCCATCAATGCCTTTTTTTGCTTGTCGATGGGCTTGTATAATTCAATGTATTCTCTTGCTTTATCGGTATTGCCTGCAGCAATATAATACAGGGCAAGATCATGCAATGCGGCCCTTTTAACTTCGTCTGCATCGCCTTCGCCGGCAAAAGCACTCATTTTTTCCCAATAGCCAATGAAAGGTGCAGCTGCATTTTTAAATCCTTCCAGGCCATTTACCTGTAAGGCTGCCTTTAATGTTTTTACCTGGCTCTCAAATTCCTGTAATTCAGGTTTTTTCTTTACATCATCTAAAGATGCTAACCTGACACCCGGGCGCAGTTTGGCACCATTTAAACCATTGTCTAAAAACTTCAGGTTTGCTTCAAGGGCTTTTTCCATAATGAGCCTGCGCAACAGGTCCTGGTTTTCACGTTCTTCTTTTGTAAGTTCCCTTCCAAAATTTATTGGAAACTGCTCATTGCTTAAAGAACCAACTTTTACCAGGTTGCCATATTTATCGTATACCGAACTGGAAAGAACAATATTTACCGATGCAGTGGATGTGGAAAGTAACTTTCCGCCATAGCGCTGTAACAGTGATACAATATGGAAATCTCCCGTACTGTCTACCTGTGTAAGGTTGGGAATCTTTACCTGGAAAGGTAATGAAAAACCGGTGCCGGGTTTATCAATCTCGGCCTTGGTGGTCAATACCGTTATATCAAAAGTTTTGTAACTGCTGAACTGCGGTAAGGTGGGTACTTGTTGAAAATCAAAATTAACAAGGTCGGTATAGTCAGTTTCCTGGGCAAAGCCAGCCGAAACTGCAGAAACGAGTAATGCTGAAAATAATACTTTCTTAATCATGAATAGAATATTTAAGGAACCCTACTAACGGTAAAGTACACACAATATTGTGATTTGAATATATTTAATAAGTAGCAAATGTAATTAATATACATGAACCGTAAATAGGCAGATTATACGGGTAATATACAGGCGGCATGCGCCATTGGAATTCAGGAATGATTTTTTTGTTACTGGTAAAGCCGCATCGCTTGTTGGTGGCAGAGGGTTAGCGTAATTTTGAAATTAATAAATTTAAATTATCAATAACCAGGTTGGGTTCTTCAATAAAAATATAATGACCGGATATTGTGGTTGAAATGTGTGTAAAATCTGTTAGCCCATTTCTTAAACTCTCATGAGCATTATACCAGTCTTGCCGGTTTTTTTTATATGCCTGATCCGATTTCGTATTCGTATCATCTTGCTTCATACTTGTTAACACGATAACTGGAACATTGGGTAATTTTGGAATGGTTGCCATATACCTGGCATCTTCAATTAGTTCTTTTGCCTCCATCTTTGCACCGCTGCTTTTTACACCCACTAACAGCGAAATCAATTTTTCTTGCGATGGGGTTGGAAAATTATAAGATTCGTGTGATGGATCGATAAATAATAAGCCAGCTATTTTTTCAGGATTTTTTACAGCAAAATCTCTAATGATCATTCCCCCAAGAGAATGGCCTGCCAGTATTACTTTTCTGCCATTTGAAAATTTGGTTATAATGCTATCCAGTTCGCTGCTGAGCGTTTCAATATTTCTGGGCCCGGGGCCTTTTCCAGATTTTCCATAACCCCCTCTGTCGTACATCAAAACATCTTCTGTTGCACTTATGGTTAGTGGTATCTTTTTTTGATTCCATATTCTATGGTCATCTCCTAAACCACTTTCGAAAACTACCAGGTATTTTGAGTTGTTAATTATTGAGAAAGCAGTTAATGTGTGTGTGGATAAAATTACAGTAGTGGAGGAACTTTCTGGAATGATTTTTTTTGAACAGGAAGCCAGCACACATAGTACAAAAAACGAAACGCCAAGATTTTTCATGATTGATTTTATTAAGTTTGTTTGCCTGCTCGCCGAGTCAGCTACTTTGTTTTGTTCAATGTACATCTAAGCCACTGAAGTTGATTTCACTAATTGCCACATCTGCATATTTATCGCCTTTGTAAATTTCTGCAATCTCAAATGTCAATATCAGATCTTTCTTTTTGTTGGCAGACTGTACAGGTTTTATTGTAAAGGATTGCTGTGCGGTAGTATCTGCCAGTTCCAGGGTTGCATAGTACTGGTGGTTGATATACAATTTAAATTTTTTAACCCTTGCATTTGCCCTGAACAGTTCATTGTTTTTTATGTAGCCATTGTAAATCAGAATTTTATTTACTCTTGGAGATAAAGGCTTAAAATGGAAATTAATTTTTTTTCCAATTGCTCCGTTAGTGGTGTCAGGAACCCAGGCTGTTAATAAATCAAAGTCATGAACATTGTCAGGTTTATAATTGATATTTCCCTGTTCGCTTAAATATGAATTGGATGTTACCTTATACATTTGCCCTCCGCAATACCAGCTGCAACCTACTCCCTCTGTAACAGGGCCATATCCCATTTCCAGGCTGTCGATGAGTAATTTTTCCCTGTTATTTAATACCTCATAGGTCAAATCGCCCGAATTTATTTTAGCATAAGTATCAAGAATATTCTGCCAGCTAGTTTGTGCCTGTTTCGAATAATTATTTGGCCGTCCGAGGGCAGGCTTAATGGTTTTGACCGGCTGCCCATACAGAATGGCAGTATATAAAACTGCCAGGATGAATATTGAAGTTACTTTCATAAATGGTTACTCACTTAGGTTGGTTTGAAAGCTACATCAATAAATGCAAAATAAATTATAAAGATTCAATTGGCAGGTATTGCCACGGCTGATTATTTGGGGTCATGAACGGGCTTATTTTTTTGATACCCGCCAATAAAAAACAAAATACCCATCACCATCAGCGGGCCAGCAATTAATGCATAAGCTGTCCAGTGTGATTTACCCCAGGCAAGTACAATATAAGTAATGGCCAGCAGTACATAAAAAATGCCGCCTGCCACCGCTTTGTGCCAGGCCAGCAGCAGCACTGCCAAAACAATAATTGTGGGTAACAGGTGAATGAATAATCCCAGCAGGGTTTTCCAAAAGCCATGCCCTTCATTAAAAACATCCATGGCAAAAATGCTGATGAACAGGGCAAATGCAAGCGCCAAAATTCTTGCTGCCCAAAGCAGGTTGTTATTAGGTGTATGGCTGTTACCCATATAATGTGATTTTACATGGTAAAGTTGAACATTTGCTGCTGCAATTACAATGATATTTATCAGCCGCAACAGGGGATACCGGCATACTATATTGCTGCTAGCGGATGCTCTGGAGGGGTTTAATACCCGGGTAGCAGTATATAATTAAAAGGCCTTCAAAATGAAGGCCTTTTAATTATATTTTTACTTTGATCACCAGCTTCCGGATAGCGTGTTCGTCTGCTGCTATCATGGGTGCATGCACATCTTCGGGAAAGAAAATGGCAAACTGCAGGTTATTGAGCTGAAAATACATGTCGGGTGCATCGCTGTAGAAACTTACATCTTTTTCGGGATTATATGCTCCCTTTGGTGCGGTGCAGCTTTGGCGGGGTTTCCATCCAATGGATTCTTTACCCCGGATACATAATTGAATGTCGATATTTTTATCATGGCATTCAAATTTTGCAATGGACTCTGCAGCACTCATGCCGGGTTTATCAGAAAAAATGGCTTTCAGGCCTTCAGCAATCTCGTACTTGCCGGGTTCGGTATTGTTTAAATCGGTGGCCGCAATGTATTCAAATGCCTTTGCAAACAAAGGATGAATGCTGGTGTATTTAGAAGCGTTGGCTAATGTGTCTACAATCATATGTATAGTTATGAGTTATAAATTATAAGTTATGCATTTGAAAAACGCATAACTTGTAATTCATCATTTAGAATTAATTATTATCTCTGCACCCTTCCGCTGCCATCGCCCTTCATCAGTTCTTTCACATCGCTTAAGGTAGCATGGTTCAGATCGCCGGGTATGGTATGTTTTAATGCAGATGCGGCTACACCAAATTCTGCAGCATCTGCAGTTTTCATGCCGGTAACCAGGCCGTAAATAAGGCCGCTGGCAAAACTATCGCCACTGCCTACACGGTCAATAATACGAACATTGTATTTTTTTGTATGATAAAAATCGGTGCCATCGTATACCAGTGCACTCCATCCATTATCGCTGGCGCTGTAGCTTTCTCTTAAAGAAGATGCGATGAATTTAAATCCAAATTTTGCTTTCATCTGGTGAAATACATCTTTGTATCCATCCAGGTTCAGTTCTCCTTTGGTAACATCGCTGTGGGCTGCTTTAAAACCCAGGCAGGTTTCTGCATCTTCTTCATTACCGATACATACATCTACATACTGGCACAGTTCAGACATTACTTTTTGCGCTTTTTCTTTGCTCCATAATTTTTTACGGTAGTTAAGGTCAATACTGGTAGTAATGCCTTTTGCTTTGGCAGCCTTTAATGCGGCCATAGTCAATGCAGCTGCTTTGTCACTTAATGCAGGCGTAATACCGGTGGTATGAAACCAGTCGGCACCTTCTAAAATTTTATCAAAATCAAATTCACTGATGTCTACATCGGCAATGGATGCACCTGCACGGTCATACACTACTTGTGATGCACGCATAGAAGCTCCGGTTTCTAAAAAGTAAATACCCAGGCGATCGCCTCCGCGGGCAATAAATTGTGTATCCACTCCATAACGGCGCAGGTGGTTGATGGCCGACTGCCCGATAGGGTTGTTAGGTACTTTGGTAACAAAAGTGCCGTTTTCGCCATAATTGCAAATGGCTGCTGCTACGTTGGCTTCGCCGCCGCCATAGGTAACATCAAATGTATCAGCTTGAACAAAACGTTTGTAGTCGGGCGTAGATAAACGCAACATGATCTCTCCGAGAGTAACAACTTTTTTAGGCATCGTTAAAATATTAAGAACGGTTGATGAAATAATAATTTTTTGAAAGTCGGCTTCAAAGATGGTCATAAATTGGTGAACGAGCAAGGATTCGATGTAATATTTGGCTATAAAATTTACGGAAACGTTCCCGTAAATAATATTCAGCCAATTAAGCATTCATTACAAATTTGTTGGTACTTTCAATCTTTAAAATTTTATATCAAATGGCTAATAAAGAACAAATATTAAGTGGCATTATTGAACAGGGTTTTTTACCGCTGTATTTTAATAAAGATACCCAGGTGAGTATCGACCTGATGAAAACCCTGTACCGGTGCGGGGTAAAATCGCTGGAGTATACCAACCGCGGCGATGATGCACTGCAAAATTTTAAGGCCATGAAGGCGGTCAGGGATGCGGAATTACCGGGTATGGCATTAGGGGTGGGTACCATTAAAAATGTAAAGGATGCGCAGGCATTTATAGATGCGGGTGCCGATTTTTTAATTGGTCCGGGTTATGAGCAGGGGGTAGCAGATTTGGCAAAAGCCAAAGGTTTATTTTATGCTCCTGGTTGTATGACGCCCAGTGAGATCATTACTGCAGAAAATAACGGCATTCAGCTGATCAAGCTGTTCCCGGGTAATTTACTGGGACCAGAATTTATGGCTGGTATTAAAGAAGTTTTCCGCAATTTAAAATTCATGCCTACCGGTGGTGTTGATCTTGATCTGGGCAATTTATCTGCATGGTTTACTGCTGGTGTTTGTGCAGTAGGTATGGGCAGCAAGCTCATTACCAAAAAAATTATGGAAGAAAAAGACTACGCCACACTGGAAACAAAAATTAAACAATGCTTTGATTTAATTAAAGAAGCAAGGAAATAATATAACTTCACAGCCGCCTGTATTTGGCGGCTTTATTTTTTAAATAACGATCATGCTTAAAGAAACTATAGGGAAGTACCGGTGGACGATTTGCGGATTATTGTTTTTTGCCACCACGGTAAATTACTTGGACCGTCAGGTATTAAGTTTACTGCAAACCACACTTGCAGAAAAATTCAACTGGAGTAACAGTGATTATGCTAATATAACAGCGGTATTTCAATTCGGTTATGCCATTAGTATGTTGTTTGCCGGACGTATTATTGATAAATTAGGAACAAAAAAAGGCTATACCTGGGCCATTATTATATGGAGCCTTGGTGCCATAATACATGCACTGTCCATTCCAATAGGTACTGCTGCCGCTTCAGTTTTAGGGTGGTTTGGTATTGTGTCATTAAATGTATCAGTAATTGGATTTATGATAAGTCGTGCTGTGCTTGCATTTGGCGAAGCTGGTAATTTTCCTGCAGCAATAAAAGCCACAGCAGATTATTTTCCTAAAAAAGAACGCTCTTTTGCAACGGGTATTTTTAATTCCGGCGCCAATGTAGGAGCTATTTTAGCACCACTTACTGTGCCCTGGATTGGTAAAAACTGGGGATGGGAAACTGCATTTGTTATAATTGGCGCAATTGGGTTTTTATGGGTTGGTTTTTGGTTGATGTTGTATGAAAAACCTTCTGAACAAAAGCGTTTGAGTAAGGCAGAACTGGATTATATCAATGCAGATAAAGAAGATGTGGTTGCAGATTTGAATGCGCCTAAAATTCCGTGGCTTAAATTATTGTCATACAAACAAACCTGGTCTTTTGTGTTTGGTAAGTTTATGACTGATGGTGTTTGGTGGTTCTTCTTATTCTGGCTGCCAGCTTATTTAAAAGCGCAGTACGATATGGATAAAACCATGATTGCTATTCCGCTTACTGTTTTATACAGTATGACTATGTTTGGCAGTATTGGTGGAGGGTGGTTCCCAATGTACTTCATTAAAAAGGGATATTCTCCGTATGATGGAAGGATGAAGGCAATGTTTCTGATTGCACTTATTCCACTCGTGGTTTTACTGGCACAGCCTTTAGGTGGTTACACCTACTGGATACCGGTAGTATTAATTGGTATTGGTGCGTCGGCACATCAGGCATGGAGTGCCAATATTTTCACTACTGTTTCAGATATGTTTCCCAAAAAAGCGATTGGCTCCATTGTGGGTATTGGCGGTATGGCGGGTGGATTTGGAGGGGTAATAGTTTCTAAAGTAGGCGGCTGGCTGTTTGATTCTTATAAATATGCAGGTATCGCAAAATCTTGGGTTGATGCAAAAGCTGCCGGACTGGGAGATTATTTGACAAAGATTCAGACAATGAATCTGGTAAATAAATATGGAGATAAAATCAATCTGGATAAAACTGAATTAGGTGGCTTATCAAAAGAAGTAGCCGACCAGTTAAAAGCAGTAGATGCATCCATGTTTGACCAATTATTGCATTTGCAAAAACCGTTGGTACAGGCAGAAATGTCAACTTCTTATACCATCATGTTTGCAATTTGTGCACTGGCATATTTAATTGCATGGGTAGTAATGAAAAGTCTGGTGCCTAAATACAAACCGATTACAGATTTGTAATGCACTAATTACACGAATTAACCAATTAACTAATTCCAACATAAAATACAAAAGGGTTCAATTTAATTGAACCCTTTTGTTATAATACTATAATTAGTGTAATTCGTCTAATTCGTGTAATCGCCTATAAAGAATTCCGCAGCGTTAAATAAAACTTTGCCTCAATATGCTCGGCCGATTTATGTAAAATTAATTCTGCCGCTTTTTCTCCCATCATCTGAAAATCGGTAGAGATGGTGGTAATGCCGTTTAAGATGATCTTTTTTAAAGCGGTTTCGTTATAAGAGATAACGCCCACATCTTTGCCCACTTTAAATTTATTATTGAGGATGCGTTCAATAAGGGTTACCAAATCATCTTCCATCAGATTTATATACACATCTCCTTTGCAGATTTCTTCATTAAGTATATTATGCACCGTTTTATAGTTGAATGCATATTGCTGGCAGAATTTAGCAAAACCTGTTGTAATCTCGTTAGGGTGATAGGTATATTCCGGTAAGATAATCTTTAAGGTATGGTACTTGCTCAACTGAGGCAATGCCTGTTCTAATGCGATATAAATATCCTTATCAAAATTTTCGTAAATGGCACCAAAATTACCGGTTACACCGGGAACCAATTTATCCAGTAAAATCAGCTTTTCTTTAGGGATATTGTTCAGCACTTTATGGGCATTTTCGGAGCCTTCCATAAAATGGGGGATGATCACATAGTAATTGTAATCTTCCTTGCTGTTCAACAATAAACTTTTGAATAAAGAAAAGCTGTTATTGTAGATATAAAAATCAATAGTTGCAGCATCGCCAAGGGTAGCTACAAATGCATCATAAATGATTTTTTTGTGTGCACTCAATTTATTGAACATCAAAAAGATTCTGATCTTCTGGCCCACATCAGCACTTTTAATAAAATAGCCTTTACCGGGCACTGAGCCAATGATACCAGTTTTTTTCAGGTAGCGGTAGCCTTTTTCTGCGGTATCCCGCGATATCTCGAATTCAAAGCTCAGCTCATTAATAGAAGGTAATACATCATCTACCTGCAGCTTATTGGTTTCAATGGCTTTAATAATACAGTTAGCCAGCTGCTGGTACTTGGGAGTGGCAGAAAACTCGTCAATATAAATGATCTTGTTAAAGGGAGAAAGCATACTTGTATTATTATTGCAGGTTTTGCGGGCTAATCCTCAACAAAAATAGCTCTTTTATTGCAATACATGATAGTGCATGATGCTATGCAGTGCATTTCAATTTATTTTACAGTATTAATTTGCATTGCTATATTTAAAAAACGATTCGTATGGGTGTTATTTTAGGAGTTTTCTTCCACTTTATTGGTGGCTTTGCTTCAGGAAGTTTTTATTTGCCTTATAAAAAAGTAAAGGGCTGGAGCTGGGAAAGCTTCTGGATCGTTGGAGGCCTGTTCTCCTGGTTAATTGTTCCTCCTATAGCTGCCTATCTTACCATTCCTGGTTTTATGGATATCATCCGTGGAACTGCTTCAGATATTTTAGGAACTACATTTTTAATGGGCTTATTATGGGGTATTGGTGGATTGACTTACGGCCTCGGCGTTCGTTATTTAGGGGTGTCTTTAGGTAGCTCTATCATACTGGGTCTTTGTTCTGTATTCGGCGCATTAGTACCAGCAATATTTTATTATTTCAATCCTAAAGATGGTAAGGATACCATTGCCGACCTTTTTGGTACCCAATGGGGTTTAACTGTAATGGCAGGCTTACTGCTTTGTGTAATAGGGATCATCATTTGTGGTAAAGCTGGTGGTTTAAAAGATAAAGATCTGGCTGCCTGTTCTGCAGGCGGAAGTGATGCACACGGTGCACCCGTAGTGGATTACGAACACAATCATAAAGATGCTTCGGGCAGTGAGTTTTTACTGGTAAAAGGATTGATACTGGCCATTATTTCGGGGGTGTTGAGTGCCTGTTTTAGTTTTGGTATTGAAGCTGGCAGCAGCATGGGTGCTACTGCAAATGAAATATGGAAAGCAGCCAATCCCGGACAAGGAGAATTCTTATTTCGCAACAATGTAATTTTTGTAGTGATATTATGGGGCGGGTTAACCACCAATTTTATTTGGTGTATGATTTTAAATGCCCGTAATAAATCATTTGGTGATTATACTAATACAAAATCCCCGCTGCTTAAAAACTATATATTGAGTGCCATCGGTGGCACCACCTGGTTTTTACAATTTTTCTTTTATGGTATGGGCGAAAGCAAAATGGGTAACGGTGCAAGCTCATGGATCCTGCACATGTCATTCATAATCTTAATCGCCAATGGATGGGGTATTGCATTAAAAGAATGGAAAGGGGTAACAGCAAAAACAAGAACAACAATCATTATAGGAATTGCCACCATTATTGCTTCGGTAATTATTGTGGGCATTGGTAATTCTTTAAAATAAAATCAATTCGTAGAGTAAAACAAAAGTTATGTCGGTACAAACAGCGCAGTTTAAACATGTAAGTTATCTCTGGGACGAAGCTAAAGCAGCTTCAATGGCGGGAGATGAAGTGGCCTTATTGATCTATCGCTCCAATTTATTGGGCGCCGATCTTCGCCTCACCAACTATGGTGGAGGTAATACTTCATGTAAAGCAATGGCAAGAAATCCATTGACCGGAGAAGAAACAGAAGTAATGTGGGTAAAAGGAAGCGGCGGCGATATCGGTACTTTGAAAAAAAGCGGATTGGCGGCTTTGTATGTTGACCGTTTACGCAGTTTAAAAAATGTATACCGCGGTGTGGAATTTGAAGATGAAATGGTGGAATTATTCAACCACTGCATTTACGATCTTGCTTCTAAAGCACCATCTATTGATACGCCTTTACACGGTTTTTTACCTTTCAAACATATCGATCACTTACATCCTGATGCAGCTATTGCCATTGCAGCAGCTAAAGACGGTAAAAAAATTACACAGGAATTATTCAGCGGTACCATTGGTTGGGTAGAATGGAAAAAACCGGGATTTGAACTTGGATTGCAATTGAAACAATGTCTGGATGAAAACCCCGGTATCCGTGGTATCATGCTAGGTTCTCATGGTTTATTTACCTGGGGCGATACTGCTTACGAAAGTTATGTAAACACTTTAGAAGTTATTGAGCGTTGTGCCGAATATCTGGAAGATAATTATGGTAAAAAAGGTCCTGTTTTTGGCGGCGCCAAAATGCAGTCATTACCAAAAGAAGAAAGATTGAAACAGGCAGCTGCATTAGCTCCTGTATTAAGAGGCTTCTGCTCTTCACAAACAAAAATGATTGGTCATTTTACTGATGACGACAGGGCATTGGAGTTTATGAATTCTAAGGACCTGGACAGGTTGGCACCGTTAGGTACCAGTTGTCCCGATCATTTTTTACGCACCAAAATAAGTCCGCTGGTATTGCCTTTGGCAGCCAACGAAGATTTAAGTAATGTAGCTGCATTAAAAGAAAAATTAGTGCCTGAATTTGAGGCCTACCGTAAAATGTATGCTGATTATTATAACACCTGCAAACATCCTAACAGTCCTGCAATCAGAGATGCTAATCCGGTGGTATTATTATATCCGGGTGTGGGTATGTTCACTTTTGCAAAAGACAAACAAACTGCACGTGTAGCCGCAGAATTTTATATCAATGCCATTAATGTAATGAAGGGTGCAGAAGCCATTTCTGAATATACTTCTTTGCCAAGGCAGGAAGCTTTTGATATTGAATACTGGTTGCTGGAAGAAGCCAAACTGCAGCGTATGCCAAAGCCAAAATCTTTGAGCGGCAGAATTGCGCTGGTAACAGGCAGTGCCGGTGGTATTGGTAAGGCAATTGCCAAAAAATTTGCTGAAGAAGGCGCCTGTGTAATCATCAATGATATTAATGAAGAACGGTTACAATCTGCAACTGAAGAATTTCAAAAAACATTTGGTAAGGATAGTGCAGCATCAGTCGTATTAGACGTAACCAATAAAGATACCATTACCAAAGCGATGGACAATGCGGCGCTGGCTTTTGGCGGGGTGGACATTATTGTAAACAATGCCGGTATCAGCACGTCTAAATCAATCGAAGATCACAGTATTGCAGACTGGGATAAATTGTATGATATTTTAGTGAAAGGGCAGTTCCTGGTATCACAGGCAGGCATAGCCGTAATGCGCAAGCAAAATATTGGAGGCGATATCATCAATATCGTTTCTAAAAACTCGGTAGTGGCCGGACCCAATAATGCGGGTTACGGTTCTGCAAAAGCAGCACAGGCGCATTTAACCAGGTTAATGGCTGCAGAAGTAGGCGCAGATAAGATAAGAGTGAATACCGTTAATCCGGATGCCGTGATTGCCGACAGTAATATCTGGGCCGGGGGTTGGGCAGAAGGCCGTGCAAAAGCATATGGTATAACCGTTGCTGAACTGCCTGCTTATTATGCCAAGCGTACTTTACTGAACGAAGCAATTTTGCCAGATGATATTGCCAATGCATGTTTTGCATTTGCCGGCGGGTTATTAAATAAATCAACTGGTAATGTATTGAATGTAGATGGTGGTGTGGCGATGGCATTCTCAAGATAATTGGATAAACTTTTTATAGCAAGTAACAATCAATCAAGGTTGATGATTTTCTAATCTGTCAACCTCTATTTTTAAATTAGTATTAACTTTATATACATGACGAGGGTAGCATTTAAAATGCAGTTGTTTGCCGGGCAAAAAGACGAGTATAAAAAGCGCCATGATGAAATATGGCCTGAACTGGTGGAATTATTGCAACAAACCGGCATCAGTGAATATGCTATTTTTTTAGATGAGTCAACCTGCAGCCTTTTTGGTGTTCTGAAAGCTGAAGATCCAGCCGCATTAGATAATTTACCCGCACATCCGGTAATGCAAAAATGGTGGAAATACATGGGCGATATCATGGAAAGTAACCCGGATAATTCACCTGTGAGCATACCTTTGCAGGAAGTTTTTTATATGCCCTGATGCATAAATAATTAAAGCAGTCAGGCTGAGCCACCAAAGCCGGTCTGCATTTGAAAGAAATTGTTTTTATTTTAACCCGCCTCTACTGCTCAGGCTGACGGTCTTAGTTGTTGAAACGGAATAATTTTATAAAAGTACCAGATATGTTATTAGATAAACAATTGATAGCCGACAGCAACAGCAAGGCACTTGCAGCACACCAGCGTAAATTTAATTTTGCAGCAGAAACCATCGGTAATGTTGAAGACATCATAAAAAAATTAATGGACTTCCAGGTAGCTATTCCCAGTTGGGCATTGGGTACCGGAGGAACAAGATTTGGCCGTTTTCCCGGCGCAGGCGAACCACGCAGTTTAGAAGAGAAGATTGAGGATGTGGGTTTGTTACATGCATTAAATAATTCAAGCGGCGCTATCTCTTTACATATTCCATGGGATATTCCCACTGATGCTGCTGCTATTAAAAATTTAGCTGCACAACATGGGTTGTTATTTGATGCGGTGAATTCCAATACCTTTCAAAATCAACCCAATCAAAAAGAAAGTTACAAGTTTGGTTCTTTACAGCATGTAGATAAAGCAGTGCGCAAGCAGGCCATCGCACACAATATAGAAGTGATCAAACACGGTGTGGACCTGGGTTCTAAATCATTAACCGTTTGGTTGGCTGATGGAAGTTGCTTTCCCGGCCAGCTGAATTTCAGGAGGGCTTTTGAAAATACTTTGGAAGGCTTACAGGAAATTTATGCAGCATTACCTGCCGACTGGAAAGTGTTTGTGGAATACAAAGCCTACGAACCTAATTTTTATTCGATGGCGGTGGGTGATTGGGGACAATCTTTACTGTATGCAAATAAATTAGGCGAGAAGGCCTATACTTTGGTTGATCTGGGCCATCATCTTCCCAATGCCAATATTGAGCAGATTGTTTCTTTATTATTGATGGAAGGCAAATTGGGCGGCTTCCATTTTAACGACAGCAAATATGGTGATGATGATTTAACCGTGGGCAGCATGAAGCCTTACCAGCTCTTCTTAATATTTAATGAACTGGTGGAAGGTATGGATGCCAAAGGCATGAACCATGCCACCGACCTGGGCTGGATGATTGACGCCAGCCATAATGTAAAAGATCCTTTAGAAGATTTGTTACAATCTGTGGAAGCCATCATGATCGCCTACACGCATGCGTTACTGGTGGATAAGAAAAAATTAAACGAAGCACAACTGAATAATGATGTGGTGGCAGCACAGGAAATTTTGCAGGGCACTTTCCGTACAGATGTACGTGCCATTGTAGCCGAAGCAAGAGTAAGGGCAGGCGCTTCATTAGATCCGGTAGGCTTTTTCAGAAATAAAAAGTTAAGAGCACAGTTAGTGGGCGACAGAGGTAGTAATACAGTGGCTACAGGTTTGTAGTGAGTGGTGAGTGGTGAAGAGAATGTATTTTGTAAAGATATGAGTATATTTAAGGCGTATTTTAAATCCCCTAAAATCTGTACCATGTTTTTACAATTATCTCACACTAAGCTTACAGTTTATCAGTTTTCACAGGAATTAGCTCTTGAATGTTATAAGGTAACAAAGCTCATTCCTCAGGATGAAAAATCTGCATTAGTTCAGCAAATACGGAGGGCTGCAATTTCGGTTCATTTAAATTTGGCCGAAGGCAGTTCCAGGAAATCAGTAGCGGAACGAAACCGCTATTTAGAAATTTCGAGAGGGTCTGTTGTTGAAGTTGACAGCGTAATTGGAATTGCATTTAAATTAGGTTATGTAACTCTAAAAGACATTCAGGTGCTGGGCGAGACTATTGTTAAAACCTTTAAATTATTAAGTGGCATGATAAAAAGTAAATCAACTCACCATTGACCACTCACCACTGACCATTTACAATGAACACCATTCCCGTTATAGCGATCTTCGATGTAGGAAAAACCAACAAAAAGCTTTTTCTCTTTGATGAACATTACCATATTGTTTTTGAAAAAACATTACAGTTTGAAGAAACCATTGATGAAGACGGAGATCCCTGCGAAAATTTAACTGCACTTACCGAATGGGGCAGGAACTCAATAAAAGAACTGATAGAGCTGGGACAGTTTGATATTAAAGCCCTCAATTTTTCAGCCTACGGTGCCAGCTTTGTGCATATTGATGAAGATGGGAAGCCTGTTACTCCTTTATACAATTACCTGAAGCCCTTTCCTGACGACTTAAAGAAACAGTTTTACAATGATTATGGCGGAGAGATTCCGGTTTCCATGATCACGGCTTCACCGGTATTGGGCAACTTAAATTCAGGTATGCAATTGTACCGGTTAAAATACCAGCAACCGGATGTCTTTAAAAAAATACAGTACTCTTTACACCTGCCGCAGTATTTAAGTTATTTAATTACGGGGCAGGCATATAGTGATATTACCAGTATTGGTTGTCATACCGGCTTATGGAATTTTCCGCAGAAAACCTATCACGAGTGGGTATTGCGTGAAGGCATATCCGATAAACTGGCGCCTGTTTATTCTTCTGCCGATGTAGTGAGTGCAAGGGCCTTCTGGAAAGATTTTAAAGTGGGCATTGGTCTGCATGACTCTTCGGCTGCACTGATCCCTTACCTGGCCTGTTTTACTGAACCATTTGTACTGATCTCTACCGGCACCTGGTGCATCACGTTGAATCCTTTTAATGATCATCCATTAACTGAAACAGAATTACAGCAGGACTGTTTGTGTTATATGAGTTTCCGCGGCGAACCGGTAAAAGCCAGCCGGCTGTTTGCTGGCAACGAGCATGAAACAGCAACCAAAAGATTAGCAGCACATTTCAATACTGCACAGGATTATTACAAAGTAGTGGAGTATGATGCAAAAATTATTACTGCATTAAACGCTGATGCTTCTGTAGCACCACTTATAAAATTTGGAGAAAGAAATATAGCAGAGTACACGGATTACGAAACTGCTTATCATCGTTTGATACTGGATATTATGTGGCAACAACTGGCGTCAACAAAATTAGTACTGCCCGAAGACGGAAAGGTAAACCGGATATTTGTTGATGGGGGCTTTAGTAAAAATTCAATTTACATGCACCTGCTGGCCGGGGCTTTTCCTGAAATGGAAGTGTATGCGGCATCGGTGGCACAGGCCACATCGGTAGGGGCTGCACTGGCCATTCACAAACACTGGAACAGCAAACCCCTGCCCGGCGATATTATTGACTTAAGATTTTATGCAAAGCCAACCATTGAATAATGAATGTAGGATTATTTATACCGTGTTATGTAAACCAGTTCTATCCGCAGGTAGCCATTGCTACTTTAGAACTGCTGGAGAAATATAATTGCAAAGTTGGTTATCCTGTTAATCAAACCTGCTGCGGGCAACCGATGGCCAATTCCGGGTACGAAAAAATGGGCCAGTCCTGTAACGACCTTTTTACCGAAAATTTTGCTGAATATGATTATGTGGTTTGCCCTTCGGGCAGCTGCACCCTGCATATTAAAGATCATCTGCACAGTACCAAAGATGAACCTGCAGCACAATCCATCCGTAAAAAAATATATGAGCTGGCCGAATTTATGGTGGATATTTTAAAAGTAGAAAATATTGAGGCGTCGTTTCCATACAGAGTAGGCGTGCATCAAAGTTGTCACGGACAAAGAGGATTGCACACCTCACAAATGAGCGAACTGGTAGCTGAACCATTTTCTAAGATGGATGTTTTACTGAAAAAAGTAAAAGGTATTGAATTGATGAAACTGGATCGTGTGGATGAATGCTGCGGCTTTGGCGGTACTTTTTGTGTGGTGGAAGAATCGGTTAGTGCAAAAATGGGAAAGGACCGGGTGGCCGATCACGAAAGGAATGGGGTGCAGGTGATCACCGGCGGCGATATGAGTTGCCTGATGCACATGGAAGGTATTTTAAAAAGAAAAAAAAGCAATGTGGTGATAAAGCATATTGCTGAGATACTGAACAGCAGTTTGTGAGTGGGGAGTGGTGAATGGGGAATGGTGAGTGGGGAATGGTGAGTGGTGAATGGTGAATGGTGAATAGTCAATAGTGAATGAACAATGAATAATGAACCATCCCCCTTAACTTATAAACCAAAATTCTGAAATACCAATAACCCAATTAACAAATAAACCAATAAACTAATTAACAAAAGCATGTCATCTTCCAAGGCCAAACATCCCGAATTAGCCGGCATCTTCAATAAAGATGAAGCCAGGGTAGACTGGCATGATGAAACTTTGTGGTGGATACGGCAGAAAAGAGATAAAGCCGCATGGAGCGTTCCTGAATGGGAACAGCTGCGGGAAACAGCATCGGCAATAAAAAACAATGTACTCAGTAACCTGAATGCATACCTGGTTGAATTTGAAAAAAATGCTTTGGCAAACGGCGTAGTGGTGCACTGGGCAGCTGATGCAAAAGAGCACAATGAAATTGTACATACAATACTACAGCAGCACCAGGTTACACAAATTGTAAAAAGTAAGTCCATGCTTACTGAAGAATGCGGATTGAATACCTACCTGGCAGCCAATGGTATTGATGTGATAGATACCGATTTGGGCGAACGCATTGTGCAGCTGGCCAACGAACATCCCAGCCATATTGTATTGCCCTGCATTCACTGGAAAAAAGAAGAGATAGGAGAGTTGTTTCACCAGCACCTGCACACACCTAAAGGCAATGCCGACCCGCAGTTTTTAACCGCTGCTGCCAGAATACATTTGCGGGAAAAATTCTTAACACGCAGGGTCGCCATCACAGGCGTAAATTTTGCTGTAGCCGAAACGGGCGAATTTGTGGTAAGTACCAATGAAGGCAATGCAGATATGGGGGCTCATTTAGCTGATGTACATATTGCCTGCATGGGGATAGAAAAAATAATTCCGCAAAGAAAACACCTGGGTGTTTTTTTACGGTTGCTGGCAAGAAGCGCAACGGGACAACCCATTACTACTTACTCCAGCCACTTTAAAAAGCCGGGTGTACAGCAGCAACTGCACATTGTTTTGGTAGATAACGGAAGAACCGTACAGTTAGGAAGAGAAACATTCCGCAATTCTTTAAAATGCATTCGCTGTGCAGCATGTTTTAATACCTGCCCGGTGTACCGCAGAAGCGGGGGTTTCAGTTACAATGCAGTTATTGCAGGGCCCATCGGATCCATCCTGGCGCCCAACCTGGATATGAAACAGCATGCCGACCTGCCATTTGCATCTACCTTATGCGGTAGTTGCAGTAATGTGTGCCCGGTTAAAATAGACATCCATAATCAACTGTATCAATGGCGGCAGGTGATTACTGCCGAAGGCTATGCTCCTAAAACCAAAACGATGGCCATGAAGATAATGGCAGCAACATTGTCTAAGCCGGCACTGTTTAACCTGGGGGGCAAAGCAGCCCGCTGGGTGATTCAATACCTGCCCTTTTTGGTGAATAACAGGCTGAACCCCTGGTACAAACAACGTGATCTGCCATCGGCACCCAAACAATCTTTTACAGAATGGTATAAAAAAAACAGGCATGAGCAGCAGGGATAAAATATTGGCAGCGGTACTGGCAAACCAACCGGCAATGCAACAGCTGCCGGATATGGCAACATTGCATACCATCCGTTATGCCAATGCAATGGAACAATTTGAAAACGTATTACATAGTATTGGAGGTACCGTATTACACATACAGCATACAAATGATATTTATGAATATGTGAACGAAAAGTTTAGTGCGCAGCAAAATTTGGTAACTACCATACCTGAATTATCAAAAATCAAACAATTGGAGGAAGGTTTAAACCCGCATTTGCTTGAAAATATTGACCTGGCCATACTGAGTGCCCGTTTTGCAGTTGCAGAAAATGGCGCGGTTTGGCTTACTGAAGAGGAAATGAAAATAAGGGCCCTGCCATTTATTTGTAAACACCTGGCAGTAGTACTGCCACAAAATGAGCTGGTGCATACCATGCACGAAGCCTATGATTTGATCAATACCCAGGCATATGATTTTGGCGTTTTTATTGCCGGGCCTTCAAAAACGGCTGATATTGAACAGTCGCTGGTATTGGGAGCGCACGGACCTAAAACAATGACGGTTTTTGTGGTAGCATAAATTACGCAGATTCGGTTTCTTTAAAAATGCTGTAAACATTTTGTTGTAACTGCCGGTGAGCTTTGCAACCCGTTTGTTTATCAGGATGCTACAGGATAGTGAGTATTAATTAAAATCGCAATTTACATAAGTTAATTACCGCTGTAAACATGGCTGGTAGTTGATACACCAAACGGTTGCCCCTTAATAATGTTTTTGAAGAGGTAAACCCTAATAAAACTGCTGCTAGATGAAAAAAATATACACTCCTTCCATTTATAAAACCCTCACTGCCGGTTTTATAAGCTCCAGATGTACAAAAGATATTATTGAAAGTTACCTCATGTAATTTTTTTCTTCAGCACAGCGAAGTAATCATAAATTATTTATTTCAAAGCAGGAATTTATATGCATAAAAAAATCAGTCAGTTAGCAATCTTTGTATTCGCTACAGTCTTGTTCAGTTCTTGTAAAAAGAATTTTGATGAGTATTACGCAAGACCCGACACGCTCGCCGCACCCATCTACCAGCAATTGGCGGCCAAAGGTAAGTTCAATACTTTTTTGTCGTTGATAGATAAGGCAGGATACAAACAAACATTAAGTGCTGCAGGATACTGGACCATTTTTGCGCCATCCGATTCTGCATTTGCTGCCGATACTGAATTTACAGGGTTTATAAAAGGGCGCGGGTTTAATGATGTGGCTTCGGTAGATTCTGCCACCGCACAAATGCTGGTGCAATACCTGTTAGTATACAATGCTTTTGAAAAAACAAGGATCGACGATTACCAGTCGCCGTTAGGGTGGATACCCGACCTGGCATTTAAAAGACGCACTGCCTACTACACCGGTTTTTACAATGATACTTCTTATACCGGGCAGGCGTATAAATCCATTGCTTCCAACAGAAATAACAACGGAACCACTATCGGGTACTATGTTTTTGCCGATAATAACAATAAGCACATCCCTTATTTTACCGATGCTTTCATGGCTTCAAAAGGATTGTCGGCGGCAGACTATAACTATTTTTATCCAGGCTCCACCTTCTCGGGCTTTAATGTGGCCAATGCAAAGGTTACTGAAAAAGACATTGCAGCAGAAAACGGCGTAATTCATATCATCGATAAAGTGGTAACCCCGCTCAGCAATATCGATCAGTACCTGCGCAATAAACCCCAGTACAGTTTGTTCAGAAGCATACTGGAAAGATTTATGGTGCTGTTTATTAAAAATGCAGATGCCACCAAAAGAAACCAGGTGCTGAACGGCGGTACAGAAGATGTATCCGTTAAAGTATATTCCAACCTGCTGGCCTTTTCTGCCAACAGCGAAAATTATTTTAAGCTGCAGGACAATGATGCACAAAAAGATGGCTGGACCATGTTTGTACCCAATAACGATTCTTTAAATAAGTATATCAATACCGTGGTGCTGCAGCAATATCCCACCATCAACTCTTTACCATTAAGTATTATTGCCGACCTGCTGAATTCACATATGTGGCAGTCATCAGTTTGGCCCAGTAAATTCAGCAGTACCTACAACTTCCTGGGCGAACCTGCTAAAATGAACAGCAATACGGATATTATTGATAAGAAAATATTGAGCAATGGTATTTTTTACGGCACTAAAAAAGTGAATGAACCCAATGTGTTTGCTACGGTATATGGTAAAGCCTACCTGGATCCCCGGTATACATTAATGACACGTTTGCTGGACCAGGAAGTAAAACCCATCATCACCAATCCTTCTGTAAAATATACCTTGTTCATGGTATCCGATGCCACACTGGCGGCCAGGGGCTATAGTTTTAATGCGGGATCTAATTTATGGACCTATGTAAATCCTGTTGGCGGCGCCACCACCACTAATGATAGTGTGAAGCTGAATTTATTACGTATGATTTATTCGGGCATTGTGGAAACACCCAATAACGAATTGGCGAACCTGGGTACCCCGGGTGTAAAAGGCATCATTGGCTCTTATGGAGGCGAGTACATTAAATATGATGGCAACCAAATATTTACTGGCGGCAGCGAAGAGCTGGGCAGGTCCATCACCATCGACAGTGTAAAACAGGTATTGAACGGGCAGGTGGCATATATCAACGATATCATGAATTTTCCTTACCGGCTGATTGCAAATAAACTGTTTGTTCTGGGCAATGCCACCACTTCGGAGTACAACTATTTCTGGAACTATTTAAAAAATTCAACACTGTATAATACCACCACCGCCGAAATAACCGGTATTGTGGGCGGCTCTTTCTATACCGTTTTTGTGCCTAATAAAGCAGCGATTGTGCAGGCTATTAATGATGGCTTATTACCCGGCACTGCAGGGGTGCCCAATTTTACGCCCACGCTAACAGCTGATAAAGTGAAAGTGGAGAATTTTATAAATTATCATTTTCTAGATAAACGAACGGTGGTGGCCAACGGCGTGGATATTGGTTCGTATCCTTCTTTGTTAAGAAATGTGGCAGGAGATCCGGTAACGTTTTCCATCTTATATCCCGGCGGCATTTTTGAACTGGGCGACGGGTATAACCGCAAAGCCAGGATGGTAACAGCATTGAGCAATAATCTATCTAACAGAACAGTCATTCACCTGGTAGATAATTATTTAAAATATTAAGATCATACGGGCCTTTATCAAGCACTCATAAACACAAAAGTAATTTTATAATGAAAATACTACTTACAAAAATCGGTTGCCTGCTGTTTGCAATGCTGTTTGCAACCACAGCGTTTGCGCAAACAGCTACTGTGCAGGGGAAAATTCTGGGCGCCAATAAAAGGCCAATTGTAGATGTTACCGTTGCAGAAGTGGATGGCGATGGCAGAACCATACGTGCAGTAAAAACAGATGTGGAAGGCAACTTTGTGATAAAAGTTTTAGATGTAAAACATAAACTATCCTTTAGTCATATCAGTTTCCGCCCGCAGGAACTGTCTGTTAATGCACGTACCACTTTCAACCTTACCATGGAAAGCAACAGCAAGGACCTGGGAGATGTGGTAGTGGTATCGCAGCGTAAAGTAGACAACGGGATGGTACAGGTTACGGAAAGGGAGCTGACCACCGCACAATCGCATATCAGTGCCAAAGAACTGGAAGAAATGCAGGCCGCTTCTATTGACCAGGCCTTACAGGGAAGGTTACCCGGTGTTGATATCACCGCCAATTCAGGCGATCCGGGTGCAGGCATGCAGATCAGGATCAGGGGTACCTCGTCTATCAACTCTTCCAACGATCCATTGATTGTGGTGGATGGAATGCCTTACGAAACTTCTATCCCTTCCGATTTTAATTTTGGATCGGCCGATGAACTGGGCTATGCGTCACTGTTAAATATTGCCCCTTCGGATATTAAAGACATTACCATTTTAAAAGATGCTGCCGCCACTGCGGTATGGGGGTCCAGGGCTGCCAACGGGGTGGTAGTGATCACCACCAAAAGAGGAGCTGTTGGTAAACCTTCTTTTACATACTCCAATAAAACCTCTATTACAAAACAGCCCGAAGCCATTCCAATGCTTACCGGTGATCAGTACAGCACACTGATACCTGAAGCTTACATGAATGCTACAGGTGCACCATTGAATACACAGGTGATCAAAGAATTCCAGTACGATCCCAATGATCCTTACTGGTACAATAACTACAGCAAAAATACCGACTGGGTAAAAGCCATTACACAAATCGGCGTTACAACGGATAACAATATTTCCATGACTGGTGGTGGCGAAAAGGCCAGGTATTATGCATCCCTGGGATACCTTGATCAAAAAGGTACCACCATTGGCACGTATTTAAAAAGAATCAGTACCCGTATCAATTTAGATTATATCGTTTCTGACCGCATCCGCTTTAAATCCGATCTGTCTTATTCTTTTACCGACAACAACAGGAATTTTGCATTGAACTTAAGAGATCTTGCTTACCGTAAAATGCCCAACATGAGTATTTATGAATACGATGAATATGGTAATTTATCGGGCAACTATTTTACCCCGGCCTTTAATATCCAGGGGCAATACAATGGTGTTAATTCTAAAAGTGAATTACAGGGTACGGCAAATCCTTTAGCAATGGCCAGGCAGGCAAGGAACAATATCATCAGCCAGCGTGTAACGCCGCATTTTAACCTGCAGTACGAAATATTGAAAAAAGTACTGATGGCTACCTTTGATGTGCAATTTGATATCAACAACAATAAAAACAACAGTTTTCTGCCACAAACCGCTACCGGCAGACCATGGACCGAACCTTCTGTTAACAGGGCGTACGATGGCGATATCGATGTATTTAATGTGCAGTCTAAAGCCAACCTGGTATATACCCCCAGCTTTAAAAATCAAAACCATAAGCTGATCAGTTTTGTATCATTGAATACTTACGACAATAAATATGTATCCCAGGAAATACTGGTTTCCAATACCGCATCTTCTGTATTGCAGGACCCTTCTAACCCGGCACGTACATTGAACGGCGAATCAAGACTGACCTCTTACACGGGTCAAACCCGCAGTGTGGGCTTACTGGTAAATGCGCAATACAGTTATAAAGACAAATATATTTTCAATGCAGGTGTGCGTGGTGATGGTAACTCCAGGTTTGGCCCTGCCAACCGCTATGGCGCATTCCCTTCTGCATCTATGCGCTGGAGAGTATCTGACGAAAAATTCATGAAACGGTTTGAAAAAAGTATTGACGACCTGAGCCTTCGGGCCAGTTACGGCCAGTCTGGTAATGCGCCCCGCCGCGATTACAGTTATATCAGCACCTACAATACTTTTGGCTGGACCTACCTGGGCCAGGCCGGTGTGTATCCTGCCAATATGGAATTATCAGATTTGAAATGGGAAACCATTATCGGCCAGAATGTGGGTGCCAACCTGAGTATGTTTAAAAGACGCTTTACTGCAGATGTGGAATTTTATGTAAACCGTACTAAGAATATGTTCTTCCCCGGTTTGCAGATCGCTTCTATCAATGGCTACAATGCAGTAGATATGAACGTGGGTACCATGGACAACCAGGGTTTTGAACTGGGCCTGGGCGCCACTCCTTATAAAACAAAAAAATGGCAGGTTGATTTCAATTTCAATGTAGCCCGCAACATCAATGTAATTAAAGAAATATCTGACCTGTATCCATTAGACAAAGGCGATATTACCCAGAATGGGCAGTTTAAAACTTTCCTGCAGGTAAACAATCCATTTGGCTCTTTTTATGGATTTAAATTTAAAGGAGTGTATAAAGATGCGGAATCAACCATCGCAAAAGATGAAGCCGGTAAAACCATCATTGGCCCTACCGGTCAAAAAGTGTACATGCGTTTCAATTACCCAAGCATCGGGTATACTTTTCAACCGGGCGATGCCATGTACGAAGACATCAACCACGATGGTAATATCAACTACCAGGATATTGTGTACTTAGGCAACAGCAATCCTAAATTCACCGGTGGTTTTGGAACCTCGGTTACTTATAAAGGCGCCTGGAAATTTACCGCATTCTTTAACTACCGCTATAAATTCGACCTGGTAAATGGTACCAAGATCAATACTACCAATATGTATGGTTTCGATAACCAGAGTACTGCAACTTTACGCAGGTGGAGAAAAGAAGGAGATATTACCGACATGCCAAGAGCCATGTACCGTACCGGTTATAACTGGCTGGGAAGCGACCGCTATGTGGAAGATGCCTCCTTCCTGCGTTTTAGAACAGCTACCGTACGCTATACTGCCCCTAAAAAACTGGCACAAAAGCTAAAGATCAAAAACCTGAGTGGTTATGTAACGGTGGAAAATTTATTTACCTGGACCAATTACACCGGGCAGGATCCTGAAGTAACCGTGAGGGGAAGTGATCCTTTCAGGGTGGCGATAGATTATTCTTATACGCCGCCGGTAAAAACATTTACAGTTGGTATTACAGCAAGCTTTTAACATTATTAAATACAAATACAATGCTGAATAAAACAGTTTTTAAAATATTAATGGTGCTGATGCTGGTGCCCTTTGCCGCCTGTAAAAAATGGCTGGACCTGCAGCCGCAGGACGGACTGACCGGCGCAGAATACTGGAAAACAAAAGAGCAGGTACAGGCCGCCGTTACGGGCTGCTATGCATCCCTGCTGGGCTCACAAACAGGTTCCAGGAGCAATGCAGAATCATTTTTTCTGTGGGGCGAACTGAGAGGCGATATGCTCAGCAGTACACTGGCCACCACCAACGAACAAATTGATGTGATCAATGTAAATATATTGCCTACCAACAGCATCGCTAACTGGCGTGGCATATACGAAACCATCAACTACTGCAATACCGTAATTGCAAAAGCACCGGGTGTACTGGCAGCGGATGCCACTTTTACACAGGCAGCACTTGATAAAGCAGTGGCCGAAGCAAAAGCACTGCGTGCCATGATGTATTTTTATCTGGCACGTACATTTGACCAGGTGCCTTTAAAATTAACGGCCACATTAAGTGATAATGATATTGTATCGATCCCTAAAAGTACACAGGAAGAAGTACTGACACAGGTTTTGAAAGACCTGGGCGAGGCCGAACCTTTTACTGTAACCGATTATGGCGACCGGGCCTCCAACAAGGGAAGGGTTACCAAAGCATTCGTGAATGCCCTGCAGGCAGATGTGTATTTGTGGCAGGAAAAATATACCGAATCGGTGGCCGCCTGCGATAAGATCATTGCACAGGCCAATTATGGTTTAATTGATGGCAGTGATGCCAATACCTGGTACAGAACTTTGTATGTGAATGGAAACAGCAACGAAAGTATTTTTGAATTACAGTTCGATAATCAAAAGCTGAATACCTTTTATACATTGTTCAACACCAGTGCCAAAAGGTTCAGCGCCAGCCCCATTGTAATGGATGAAATATACACCGTGGATTTTTTAAACCCATTGAATTTTGATATCCGTGCCGATGGTGCAGCGGTACGCTCTACCGATCAAACCATCTGGAAATATATTGGATTAAGTAATACCACATCCAGGGCACAGGAAGAATCATATGCGCACTGGATCATTTACCGTTATGCCGATGTAATGCTGATGAAGGCCGAAGCGCTGAACCAGCTGGGCAAAGGCCAGGAAGCAATTGACCTGGTAACCCTGATCAGGAACAGGGCCCGTGCGCTGGTGGCTACCAATACCAATCCTTCACCCACAGATAAGATTGCAGTGGCAGATTTTATTTTAAAAGAGCGGGCCAGGGAATTTGCTTTTGAAGGCAAGCGCTGGTACGACCTGTTAAGAAATGCACGCCGTAATAATTACCAGCGGTTAGACCTGCTGCTGGACGTGGTGCAGGGTACCGTGCCTCCCAACAGGCAACAGTCGGCCATTGCAAAATTCAAAGATAAAAACTGTCACTACCTGCCCATTTTTACCTATGAGTTAACTACAAACAAAGCATTAGTTCAAAATCCTTTTTATAAATAAATTTTTAGCAATTAAACAAAGCATATGAAAAAATATTTAAGCTTACTGGTTACAGCAATGTTCGGCCTGCTGATTATTTTTTACACGGGCAGTTGTAAAAAAATAAAATTTGTAGAAAGCACCACCACAGACCTGAATATTTACGGATATATCAAATCAAAACCCGAAACCTATTCTTCCATTACAGCTATTGTAGACAAATCGGGTTATGCCGGTTTTCTGAATGCATACGGTTCGTACACCATGTTTATACCAACCGACAGTGCCGTAAAAATTTATTTAACAGAAGTAAATAAAACCCTGACCACCCTTACCGAAACCGAGGCCCAGGATATTGTAAAATTTCATTTGCTGGAAGATACCTTAACTACTGCTTCCTTTAAAGATGGCAAGCTGCCCACTGTTACCATGTATGGCCAGTTTTTGGTTACCGGCGTGGAAAACAAAGGCGGCGTATCTACCTTTGTAGTGAACAGGCAGGCCAATGTAACCGCCGGCAACATTAAAACCGGTAACGGTTGGGTACACCAGATAGACAGGGTATTGAAACCCGCATCTAAATCAGTGGCCGAATTATTGTCTGCCGATACAAGGTTCTCAATATTTAAGCAAGCCTTACAGGCAACCGGTTATTACGATACCATCAATACTATTAACAGTACCACACCAGCATTAAGAAGATGGTTCACTGTGCTGGCCGAAACCAACCAGGCATTGGCCGATTCTGGTTTTGCCAGCTATGCTGCATTGAAAGCTAAATATTCCAATACCGGTAATCCGTTAAATCCATTGGATAGTTTGAATATTTATGTGAAGTATCACATCATTCCTGATATCCGCTACCTGGCAGATATTGTGTCTGCAAGTTCACATACCACACTGGCTCCATTGGAAGTACTGGCTTCTAAACTGGATGCAGAAAAAGTATTGATCAATGATCTTGATTTTAACGGCGTACATGAAATAGGGGTGGAGCTGGAACGCAGTACCAGTGATATCTCGGGCACAACCGGCGTATTGCATACTGCAATGGCTCACTTTAAACCTAAGGTAAGATTCCCCACTGCGGTTTATTGGGATGTGGCCGATTTTCCTGAAGTAAGAAAATTGCCTGCCATCTTCAGAAGGGCCAATTTCAATTTCGCCTATGGTGCTGTAAAAGATGTGAACTGGAACAACAGTGCCAATGCACTGGAATATGTATATACCACTTCATCCACAATCAATGTATTTTATGGCGATTACCTGAACGTGCCCATGGGCAATACTTCCCGCCACAACTGGCTCGATTTCAGAACTCCCATCCTGATAAAAGGAAGGTATAAGGTATGGGTTTGCTACAGGGCGGCAAAAGGTTCTGGTACCGTAGGCTTACCCGGCGGTTCCAACATGCCGGTGCAGGTTTCTTACGATGGGGTAGACCTTGCCCGTCCCTTTAACTTTTGCGAACAGCGCCCCAACCTTACCGACGGTGAACTGGAAGCATTGGGATGGAAAAAATATTCCAGCACCACCAACCAGTTAATGACCGGTAAATTTTTAGGTATCGTGGATGTAACCACTACCGACAGGCATATGATCCGCCTGCGTTCATTACCTGCTGCAGGAACGGGAAACCCATCCGATTTCTTAGATATGATCCATTTTATTCCCATCGACCAAAACCAGTATTTACCCAGGTTTAACGTTAATGGCACATTGCAATATTTCTAAAGTAACAGACGAATAAATTAATACAAGATGTATAATAAAAAAAGTTTAGCGGGGATGGTGTTGTTTTTTACGCTTGCACTGGCAGGCTGTAACAAATGGAATGACCATACCGCCATTGCACAGCAGGATTTGACCATTAACCTGTTGCAGGCCATTACCTCCAATCCTGAGCTGAGTAAATTCAGGGAGTATGTGGGCAAGGCAGGGCTGGATTCCACCCTGCAGGCTACCAAAACATTTACTGTTTGGGCACCTACCAATACCGCATTACAAAGTATTGATCCGGCCTTGGTGGCAGATGCTGCTAAATTAAAAACCTTCATATTAAACCACGTGTCTAACCAATTGTATTTTACCAGGGATGTGGCAGCAGGAGTGAACATACAAATGCTGAGTGGCAAATACAATGTTTTTAACACCATCAAATTTGCCGACGCAGGTTTACTGGCAACAGACAAATATGTAAGTAACGGTGTGCTGCATACCATTAATGCCATGGTGCCACCCCTGCAGAATATTTGGGAGTTTATAACCGCTACTTCTTCCCAGTACGTTCAAAATTCATACATCGTAGGATTGAACTACAATGCCTTTGATGCATCCCAAGCCACCATCGACAGCATCAGTGTAATTACCGGCTTGCCTGTGTACCGGCCGGGTACAGGCCTGGTGCAGCGGAATTATTATAACGACAGGGTGTACGATTTAAAAAGAGAAGACAAACAGTATACTTATTTTGTAATGCAGGATGCCAATTTTGTACTGGAAGCAGATTCTTTAAAACCATATTTTGCCACCACCGCCACCACTACCACCGACAGCCTTACCCGCTGGAATGTGGTGAAAGACCTGGCTTATGAAACGGCTTATCAAACACCTTTTTTAATTCCGCAACCATTGGTATCCAGATCGGGCGTAACGGTGCCGGTAAATATTACCACGGTGGTGGATGTAAAAAAATTAAGTAACGGTATCGTATACATCCTGAGTAAACTGGATGTGCCTACCAAAAATAAATTCATCCCCATCACAATTGAAGGAGAAGATCCAAGTGGTTTTTTACGTGATGACAAAAGGGGCAATACTAATTACCGCGTTCGGTTTAGTCCTGCAACTGGTTTAAGTTTTAGTGACATCATGGTCACCGGACATGGGGTTACCACTTTTTATTCTTTTTACAGGCAGAATGAAATGCCTTCCATGAAATATCAGGTATATGCATTGGCTACAAATGATTTTCAGGCCGCTGCATTCAACCAAACAATTAATGCATGGAGTGTTCCGCTGGCAGCAGTACAGGGCACTTTAACACATGCAGTGCCTTTGTATACTGCAACAGGTGCTTACGTAGAAAAGTATTTAGGAGATATTACTGTAACCAGATTCGGTACCATTGACTGGAGATTAACGTCAGTTACTACAGGACCGATAGTATTAGATTATATCCGTTTAGTTCCGGTACCATAAAAATTCTTTATCAAAGCTTATTATTTTATTATCATGCATATTTTCAAAAAAATCCTTACGCTGTCTGTTGCACTGGCTGCCTGTTATATTCTGCAGGCACAAAAGGGAGATAAGGCTGCTGTAAAGAACACATTCAATGTAAAAGGTACTGTTGTAAACGCGGCTACCGGTAAACCACTGCGGGCAATCAGGATATCGTATAAAGAAATTGCGGCGTCTATTACAGACAGTGCCGGTAATTTCTCAATTAATCTTCCCGCAAATGAAGCCGTGGTATTGGTAACCGGTGATGGCTACCAGGCCAAAGAAGTGGCCATACAGGGTGCCGGCACATTGCAGATTGCCATGTATGAAGATGGATTCTCTTCTTCAAGCGATGAGGTGGACCTGGTTACCGGGCGCATCACTAAAACGCTTACGCCATATGCCGCGCTGGGAGTGCAGGTTACTGATGGGTGGAACCGTTACAACGAAACACCTGATGCTTACCTGCAGGGTAAGGTGGCCGGCTTACAGGCTATCCGCCGCAGCGGTACGCAAAACCTGGGTGCTGCCCTGTTTTTAAGAGGCATCAATTCTTTATATGCCACCAACCAGCCACTGATTATTGTGGATGGTGTGATTTTCAATAACAATAATATTGGCGGTTCTATCATTTCCAATAATTATTCCAACCCTTTGTCAAGCATTGATGTAAGGGATATTGACAATATTTCTGTATTGAAAGACGCGTCTTCACTTTACGGAAGCAAGGGTGGTAACGGAGCTATTGTAATCACTACCATTCGTGCCAAAGAACTGGGTACAAAAATTGATTTTGCCACGTATGGCGGTATGAACATGGTGCCCAAAGATCTGCCGGTGATGAATGCCGGAGATTACAGGGTCTATCTCTCTGAGATGTTAAAATCAAAAGGAATGACGGATGCACAGATACAGGCGCAGCCTTACATGAATGATGATGTAAACAACCCCGCCTATTATGCGTATCACAATCAAACCAACTGGCAGGACCTGGTGATGAAAAAAAGTTACACCAAAAATATTTATTTAAAAGTAACCGGTGGAGACAATATTGCAAAGTATGCCATCTCTTTAGGATTTTTAAACAATGGTGGCATTACCACTAATACAGATGTGGCCAAATACAATATGCGTTTTAACGGCGACCTGAATTTAAGCAGGCGCATGACGGCCACCACTAACCTGAGTTTTACTTTTTCTGAACAGAATTTGAGAGACCAGGGCAATGCCTCCAAAACAAACCCGCTCTTCCTGGCATTGGTGAAATCTCCATTTATGAGAACCAATGATGTATCTGCAGGCGGTGTAGAATCTCCTTCACTGGCCGACAGGGATACGCTGAACATTGGTAATCCGGTATCTATTTTAGAAAAGGGGCAGGGGCTAAACAAAGCCTACCGCTTCTTTGGGTCTATAGGATTTAACTATGCTATTACTAAATCTCTTTTACTGAGTACCACCATTGGTATTACCTATAATAAAGTAAGAGAAAACTTTTTTGTACCGCGAAAAGGTGTAACACCCGATACACTGGCTACCGGTATTGCTTACAGCAGGCTGGGTACACAGGTTACTTCTTTGTTCTCTTTATTCAATGATACCCGTTTAACTTATACAGCCAACATTGGTAAAACACAAAGTTTTGTTGCAAGGGCAGGGGTTAGGTACATGCAGGATAAAACAGAACAGGATCTTGGGTTGGGCTACAACTCTGCCATTGATGAATTGGTAAGTGTGGGCAATGGTGTAAATGCCCTGCGTAAAGTAGGCGGCGATATTGGCGAATCGAAATGGTTCAGCAGTTATTTCAATGCAGATTATTCTTTCAGGGATAAATATATTGTAAGTGCCAATGCTTCTGTGGATGCGTCCAGCAGGTTCGGTAAAAATGTTTCCGGCGCACTTAAAATCAATAATAATGTACTGGCGGTATTGCCTTCTGTGGCTGCAGCATGGCTGGTATCTTCAGAAAAATTCATGAACGGCAGTAAAATAGACCTGCTCAAATTCAGGGCATCATATGGTTTATCTGGCAACGATGATATTGGTAACTATACTGCCCAGCAAACCTATGTATCACAAAACCTGTTAGGCATCCAGGGGCTGGTACGCAATGGTATGGCCAACGACCAGTTGCAATGGGAACAGGTAAAGAAATTTAATGTGGGCATGGATGTGGCCATTTTAAAAGAGCGGGTACAGTTTACCGTGGATGTGTTTAAAAATACTACAGATAAACTGGTGGTATACGAACCATTGATGACTGCCAGCGGGTTTGATTATGCTGCCACCAACAGCGGCGGTTTAAAAACAACCGGGCTGGAACTGTCGGCACTGGCAAGGATCATCAACAAAAAGAATTTTAACTGGGATGCAGGTTTTACCCTGGGTAAATACCGTTCGTCGGTTACAAAATTACCGGCAGCCAGTATCATCACCGCATTCTCTGGTGCGGCATATGTAACCCGTGTGGGTGGTGCGCCTAATTCATTTTATGGCCATCGGGCCAACGGCGTGTATGTATCTGATGCAGTAGCTGCTTCAGAAGGATTGTCTATAAGAAAAGCAGATGGCACACTGGTGGCCTTTAAAGGTGGAGATATCAGGTTTGCAGATCTGAACGGCGATAAAGTGATCGATGATAATGACAGAACAGAACTGGGAAGTCCGAATCCCGATGTTTACGGATCCTTCTTCAATAAATTTACTTACAAAAGATTTTCATTGAATGCCGTATGTACTTTTTCAACAGGTAACGAAGTGTTCAACTATACCCGTGCACAGTTAGAAGGTATGAGCACGGTATACAATCAAACCACGGCAGTCATTAACCGCTGGAAAACAAACGGAGAAGTAACCAGTATGCCAAAGGCGGTTTGGGGCGATCCGATGGGCAACAGCCGTTTCAGCAGCAGGTGGATAGAAGATGGAGCTTACCTGCGCCTGCGTACGGTAACACTCTCATACGATATGCCGTTTAAAGCCGGGTTCTTTAAATATGCCACTGTATATGCCACCGGCAATAACCTGGTTACATTAACAAAATACAAAGGATATGATCCGGAATTCAGTGCCACCGAAAGTATATTCGGTCAGGGCGTTGACAATACACTGGAACCGCAATTCAGATCGGTGCAGGTGGGTTTTAGATTGGGTTTATAAAAAGAAAAATACATGCCGACGGTTATAAAAAAAAACCAGGGCAATAAAAATAAATACAATAAAAAAAAACACATGAAATATAGTGTAATCAGTAAAATAGGACTTGCTTTTTTGGCGGCAGGTATCAGCCTTGCGGTATCTTCCTGTAAAAAGCTGGTGGATGTGGAGCCCAAAAATGCCGTTGGCGCAGCCAATATGTACCGCGATATTTTTGATGCCGATGCCGCCGTGGTAGGTATATATGGAAAAGTAATGAACCTGGCCAAGCCGTATTTATTGCTTAATGAACTGAGGGGCGACCTGATGGATATTACCACCAATGCCGATGCCAACCTGCGGCAGATCAGCGAGCACAATGCTACAGTGAACAATCCTTATATTGATCCGCAACCATTTTACGAAGTGATTGTGAACTGCAATGATGTGCTGTACAACTTTAAAAAAATGTATGCACAAAGTAAATTAAAAGAGGCCGATTTTAACCAGCGCTATTCTGATGTGGCTGCCATTCGCAGCTGGGTGTACCTGCAGTTGGGCATTCACTATGGTAATATACCTTATGTTACCAATCCGCTGGTACAGGTGTCTGACCTGAAGAATGTAAATAATTTCCCCATGATGCCTTTGAATACCCTCATTGATTCATTGGTGGCATTTACCGAAACACTTCCTTATACCGACGATTACCCAAGTGGTACCACCTTACAAACAGTGGTGGACGGATACAGTACCAGTAAATTCTTTATCAATAAAAATATTTTACTGGGCGATCTGTATTTGTGGCAGGGGCAATATGATAAAGCTGCCGACCGCTACAAACGTGTAATGGAGATCAATGGGCCGGTGGGTAACTCTGAGCTGTGGTATAATCAATACCGCATCTCCAGCTTTGGAAATGCGTCTGTTTCCTATTCCAGGGCACAGGACTTTAATTCATTGGTGTATTCAAATGGTTGGCGTTATTTGTTTGAACGCCCGCAGGTAGACAATGAGTTTAACTGGGAAATGATCTGGTCTTTACCATTCGATAAAAACTTTGCCCCCACCAATCCATTCATCGATCTGTTTTCTCCAAACGGAGGAAGTTATCTGGTTCGTCCTGCCCAGCAGGCAATGGACTACTGGAACAGTCAAACCCAGGTGTATGTGTTTACATCGGCAACAGTTACAGCAGGCGAAGTATTAAGAGATAATTTTCCTTTTGACAGCAGGGCTAATTTTACATATAAAAATATCAACGGGCAACCGGTGATTATGAAGTACCTGTATAATTATTTGGGTTCAGATAATCAACCGATCAATGTATTCAGTAAAACCGGCAAATGGTTTTTAGAAAGAGCTGCCACATTGCACCTGCATTATGCAGAAGCTGCAAACCGTGCAGGTAAATACAAAGTAGCCTATGCACTGGTGAATAAAGGAATAGGGTATACCTACGATCCATTTCCAGGAAATGCAGTTTCGGCCAACAGAGATGTTACCAATTACCAGCAAACCTTTCTGCCATGGCCTTATGATTTTGATGCACGGGGCGCTCAGGCACCTGCATACCGTAATACATGGTACCGTAATATTGGTATCAGGGGAAGGGCTAACTTAAAACCTGTAACATTGCCTGTAACAGACAGCGTTACCAATGTAGAAAATATGATTATTACAGAAGATGCACTGGAACTGGCTTATGAAGGCCAGCGCTGGAGTGATTTGTTAAGGGTGGCCATCCGCCGAAACGATCCTGCATTTATTGCCGATAAAGTGTACGATAAATTGCGCAAGTCGGGCTTGTCTGCCGGAGCAGCCAATGCGGCAAGAGCCAAACTGATGAATAAGGATTGGTTCCTGCCTTTCAAACTGAATTAATTTCTATTAAATAAAATAAAAAAAGTGCATGACCTGGTTATGCACTTTTTTTATGCCCTTCTGTGTATGATGCAATACCCTGGCGGGAATTTCTTTTCAACAGGATGGTGCAGGATGACGCAGCAATAACTTAATGATACTTTTATTGTATACGATGCTAACTGAATTTTACTGAATTGCTGTTATGAAACATTAAAAGCCATTGTAAACGCAAACGATTGCGCAGATTTTTTTCGAACAAACCAATCAATATTATACTTTTAAAAAATTGTTCCGGCCACACGGAACATGAACACTGCTATATTCAATAACCATTTAAATTAACGATGCTATTATGAACAACAAGCTGCTGAAGAAGAATTTTGCTATTCTTCTCCTTTTTCTCATTTCCTCGTTCTCCATCAAAGCGCAAAGTTTTTCAGTATCCGGAAAGATCACTGACGAAGCTGGCAAGGCTTTGGAAGGGGCAACGGTACAGGAAAAAAGCACAAAAAAATCAACCATTACTGACCAGGGTGGAACATTCCAGTTGAATGTTTCATCTGGCAAAGCAAAACTGGTAATCAGTTTTGTGGGTCACGAATCCAGGGAAATTGCGGTAGACAATAAATCGCAGTTAACTGTGGTATTAAAACCTTTGAACGAAAGTTTAACTGATGTGGTGGTGATAGGTTATGCCACAGTTAAAAAGAAGGATGTAACCGGGGCTGTTTCCGGCATCAACCAGAACGACATTAAATCACGTCCGGTTACCAATGCCTTGCAGGCCATGCAGGGTAAAGTAGCTGGTGTGGATATTACCTCTAATGAGCGTCCCGGCCAGGTGGGCAGCATTAATATTCGCGGGGTGCGTTCTTTAACGGCTTCTAATTCACCACTGTTTGTTGTGGATGGTATTCCCTTAACTACAGGTGGAATAGATTATATCAATCCAAATGATATAGAAACGATCGATATTTTGAAAGACGCATCTGCTACTGCGATCTATGGATCAAGGGGGGCCAATGGTGTTGTGATCGTTTCAACTAAACAGGGTAAAGCAGGTAAATTACAGATCGGCTTCAACAGTTCTGTTACTTTGGAAAATGTACATGATTATTCACCCTCTATGAATGCTGCTGAATCAATTGATTTTCTCCGCTGGGCACGTTATTATGGTGGATTGACTACGGTACGTGGTGACCAGCCAACAAGGCTGAATGATAGTGTGAATGTAATTAAAGCCACATCTGATCTTGCAGCCTGGGCAAATGTTGCCAAAGGATGGGCAAGTGGTACATGGGATGGTTCGAAGGTGCCTACTACCGATTGGAAAGACCTGGTAACGCAACAGGGTGTTACCGGCGATCATACATTAAGTGTTAGTGGTGGTACTAATAAAGTTAAAGCTTACGCCTCTTTTGGATACCTGAATAATAAAGGCACATCCATAGGCCAGAAGTTTACCAGGTATTCCGGAAAAACAAGTGTTGATATACAGGCTACCGATTGGTTTAGCATGGGTATTAATATGAATGTAACAAGTAGTGTGCAGGAATTTGGTCAGTCTAATGGTGTGATTGGTTCTTTTGTAGGTAGTCCCGGTACAAGCATTTATGAATCTGCAAGAAGGTTGTACACCTATGCAGTTCCTTATGACGCCGCCGGAGCAAGGGTACTGTATCCGGCTGGTGATGTGGCGTTTAAAAATGTAGTGGATGAATGGAATTATTCGCAGGACCAGCGTAAAACGCTCAGGGCATTTGGTAGTTTGTATTCGCAAATTAATTTTGGTGCTATTCACCCTGTTCTTAAAGGGTTAAAATACAGGATGAACTTTGGTCCTGATTTTTCTCAGTACCAGGATGGTATTTATATTGATGGTTTATCTTCTGCCAGCAGTGGTATCAGCTCGGCTTCATTGCAAAAAGCCCAGACGTTCTCTTATACCATCGACAATTTATTGTACTATGATAAAACAATAAAGAAACATAGTTTCGGACTTACTTTGTTGCAGAGTGCTACTAAATTCATAGCTGATCCGGTGAGTACCATTGTAGGTACAGGTGTTCCTGTTGCAAGCCAAAAATGGTATACACTCAATAGCTCTGTTATTCCCGCATCCAATCTTTCTGTAACCAGGAATGCTGACTTAATTGAAAGGCAATTGCTGAGTTATATGGCCCGCATGAATTATTCTTACGATGATAAATATTTATTAACGGTATCAGCCCGCAGGGACGGTGCATCACAATTTGCTCCGGGTAATAAATATTCTGTGTTCCCCAGTGCCGCACTGGCATGGCGTATCAATCATGAGAATTTCATGAAAGATGTTAACTGGGTTAATGACCTGAAATTACGTGCAGGTGCTGGTATTACAGGTAACTCTGCCGTTGATGCCTACACTACAAAAGGAGCTATTTCATCTTTATTCTATCCTTTTGTAAGTACCGTTGTTGCCGGCTCTTTGCCATCTTCGGTGTATGCCAACCAGGAACTGGGATGGGAAAAAACAACCCAGTATAATTTCGGGTTAGATTTTGCTTTGTTCAAAAGGCGTATTTCAGGTGCAGTTGATGTGTACACATCACAAACCAAAGACCTCTTATTGTCACGCAGTATTCCTACTGTCACCGGCTTTAGTTCTACTTTACAAAATATCGGGCAAACTGCCAACAGGGGTGTAGATATCAGCATTAATACAACTAATATTACCACCAGGGGCTTTCAATGGACAAGTACTTTTAATGCTTCCTGGCAGAAAGATGAAATTGTTTCTTTGGCAAATGGTAAATCGAATGATATTAATAATGTATGGTTTATTGGCCAACCCATCGGCGTTATATATGGCATTCAGTCTAATGGTTTATGGCATCTTTCCGATTCCGCAGAGTATAAGAAATTCAATGCCAATGGAAGTACCTTCTCTCCCGGTAATGTAAGGCCGGTAGATAAGAACGGCGATTATAAAATTGATGCTAATAATGACCGCGTGATTGTTGGATATACCAGGCCACGCTGGATAGTGGGTATGACCAATAGTTTTAGTTATAAGAATTTTGAATTCTCGGTGTTTATGTATGGCCGTTTGAATTACATGTTTAATACCGGAGGTGAAGCAATGGTAGCAAGGTCAAGTACCAGAAAACTTAATTATTATACAGAATTGAATACTAATTCAGAATACCAAAAGCCAATATACTCTACCGGTACAGGTGATCTTTATTCCAGTTCTTTAGGATTCCAAAAAGCATCTTTTATTAAGATCAGGAATATTTCAGCTTCGTACAATTTTACAGGTAAAACTTTAAAAGCAATGACATTGTCGAGCTTAAGAGCATACGTACAGATAGCTAATCCGGGTATGTTATTTTCAAAAATAGATTATCTGGATATGGATTTGAATTCCGCGATAAACAACCGGGGTGTCACTTTTGGTATCAATGCTGCATTTTAAAAATAAAAAAACAAAAAATTATGAAGAATAAATTCTTTATCACTATAATGGTCCTTGCTGTTGTAATGATCAGCACTTCCTGCAAAAAAACTTTTCTGGATGAAAATTTGACTACTGCAAGAAGCTTGGAATATTATAAAACCGACGCAGGCATTCAGTCGTTGGCAGTAGGAACCTATTACCATGTATTCAGTGCTCCCTTTAGCGGGGAATATCCATTTTCAAATATGAGCTATGGCGCTGATGAATTTCATTTAGGTGGCGACAACTCCAATGCATCATTTAATTCTTATGGTAACGGGCTGGCCTCTGTAACTGCTGTTATTAATGGCAATACCATTGGCGCCAATGTACAGTGGGATAATTTATATATAGGTGTAGGTTATGCCAACCTGATCATCGAAAATGCCAACGCCAGTACAACTACAGATGCTGCAATTAAAAAAACAGCACTGGGCGAAGGATATTTTTTCCGCGCCTTTATTTATTTGAGGTTAGTAAGCCAGTATGGAGCTGTGCCCCTCAAAACTAAACCAAGTACATCTGTAGAAACAGAATTTACCCGTGCAGAACCTAAAGATGTATATGCGTTGATCATTGCGGATTTTACCCAGGCTTTTAACCTTTTAGCAAACGCCGGAGGTCCGGGAAGAATAACCAAGGATGCAGCAGCGCATTATTTAGCTAAAGCCTACTTATCCCGTGCAAGTGAAATTAATGACTCATGGAATAGTACCACAAAAGCTGCTGACCTCGCTGCTATTGTACCTTTATGCGATGCCGTTATTGCCAATCATCCATTGGCGCCTAATTTTGGCGACCTGTGGAAATATACCGGTCCGGATGCGCCAAATGAAAAATTGAGCGAAGTAATTTTAGCTGCACAATTTACCGGTGATGCATCTGCTACCGGGGGTAATCAACAGCATCTTCACTACGGTGCCCGCTACGATGATTTGCCGCAAATGCAGCGTGACCTTAGTGGTAACAGGCCCTTCAGCCGTTTGGCCACCACCTATTATATGTACAGGGTGTACGACCTTGTAAATGATTCCAGGTTCTGGAAAAGTTTCAGAACCAAGTATCTTGTTAACAAAGCTGCTTCGCCTTTTGTAAATGGTGATATGGGAGTGATGTACGTGATCAACCAGCCGGGGGATACCCGTTTTACATCTTACAAATTATTGAACTCAGTGCCATACGCAAGAACCGGAAGGAATATTGCAAACGTTTATGTGGCGTATCCTAATGGCGCTACAACTGACGGCGCATTATATGCTGAACCCCGCTTCCCTTCTTTAAGTAAATATTTTGATGGATCACGCATAGGCGGCTTTAACGATACAAGGGGGCTCAGGGATCTTACACTGGCACGTTCAGCAGAAACTTACCTGATAGCAGCTGAAGCCAAGATTCGTCTTGCAGCAGCAGGTACCGGAACTTATGCTGATGCACTTCCTTATATCAACGCAGTAAGAACCAGGGCTCAGTATCAAAATGGCGAAAACCGTACCGCATACTGGGATGGTGGCGGTGCCATTAATGTAACTTCGCAAGGTACAGTACCAGTGTCTTTTGTAGCTGAAAATTCTTATGCAGAATCAAATAATTTTAATTTGCTGGCACCTCCTTCAACTGCAACCAGCTTATCTGTTTCAACGGTTTCGCCATTACCTGCACAGGATGAATACATCATCAGTAAATTAGGGTATACCTCTGCGTATGACAGGATGATGTGTTTTTTATTGAATGAAAGATCCCGTGAGCTTGCTGGCGAATACAAACGCTGGGAAGACCTCTCACGTACAAAAACTTTAGTGGCACGTGCTATTGGATTTAATCCAGAAGCAGCGCCCAATATTAAACCTTACCATCTTTTAAGGCCAATTCCGCAAACTTTTCTTGATGGTATCCAGGCTGGTGGTGTTGCTTTAACCGGAGCTCAAAAGCAAGCCATGCAGAATCCCGGCTATTAATTTTTTTCTCATTCTCAGCAGTTGTTAAAGGGCGGTCAATGTAAATTGTACCGTCCTTTAATTTTTATGAAAGTGCAGGATGGAGGGCAGTGTTTATTAAGTAAATTTGAACATGCAAAAAATAATGATGAACTGGAGAAAAATATATACAGTTGCGGCATTGTTGCTGGCTCAATCCATCCTTGCGCAGCAAAAAGTACAACTCACCGTACAGCCATTGCAACCCGCAGCACCCATTCAATCCACCATGTGGGGCATTTTTTTTGAAGACATCAATTTTGCTGCTGATGGAGGTTTGTATGCCGAATTGGTAAAGAACCGTTCCTTTGAGTTTCCCATGCCCATGATGGGATGGGATGAAATGGAAGAAAAAGGAAACACATCCCGATTGTTAATTGTTAACCATGGTAATCAAAACCAGTCAAATCTTCGCTATGCTCATGTTACTGTAAATAAACAATCCACTAAATATGGCATTACTAATGAAGGTTTCCGGGGTATGGGTATACAGTCCGGTAAACGATACAATTTTTCAGTACTGGCAAAATCTGCCGGTAATACTTCATTGAAATTGAAAGTGCAGCTGGTGAATTATTCCGGTAAAGTAATAGGAGAAACCGTTGTTGAAAATTTTGGTACTACCTGGAAAAAATACAGCGCCACTTTTTTAACTACCGATACTGCACAAAGAGGCAGACTGCATATTTTGTTTGAAGGAGAAGGTACTGTTGATCTGGATATCATCTCCCTGTTTCCTGATAATACTTTTAAGCACAGGGCAAACGGGTTGCGTGAAGACCTGGCTCAGAAATTAGCCGATCTTAAACCGGGCTTTATCCGTTTCCCCGGCGGATGTATTGTAGAAGGAAGAGATTTGACCAACCGTTACCAGTGGAAAACAACAGTAGGTGCAGTGGACGACAGAAAATTAATTATGAACCGCTGGAATGTGGAGTTCAAAAATAAATTAACACCGGACTATTTTCAAAGTTTTGGACTGGGCTTTTACGAATACTTTCAGCTGGCTGATGATTTAGGCGCCGAACCATTGCCCATTATCAATTGCGGTATGGCCTGCCAGTTCAACAGTGCAGAAGTAGTGGCTGTTGATGCTTTAGCACCTTATATTCAGGATGCGCTGGACCTGATAGAATTTGCTAACGGTACTGTTAACACTGTGTGGGGTAAGTTAAGAAGCGATATGGGACATCCTGCACCCTTTAATTTAAAATTTATTGGTGTGGGTAATGAACAATGGGAAGTACAATATTTTGAACGCTATAAAATTTTTGAAAAAGCCATCCTGGCTAAATATCCTGATATTAAAATTGTATCCGGAGCAGGACCTTATTCAGACGGCGATTATTTTGATCTGGCCTGGAAAGAATTGAAACAGTTACATCCAGCTTTAGTGGATGAACATTATTACAAATCGCCCAAATGGTTTTTAGATAATGCCGGCCGTTATGATGCCTACGACCGTAAAGGAGCTAAAATATTTGCCGGTGAATATGCGGCGCATCCAAAAGACAATCCTGCGGCAGAAGGCAGGAACAACTGGGAGAGCGCCATTGCTGAAGCTGCATTCATGACCGGGCTGGAGCGTAATGCTGATATAGTGAACATGTGTTCTTATGCACCCCTGCTATCTCATATTGAAGCATGGCAATGGAGGCCCGATCTGATCTGGTTTGATAATACCCGTTCGGCTGGTACACCTAACTACTATGTACAAAAATTATTTTCTACCAATAAAGGAACTCATGTGGTGCCGGTATTGAATAACGGAGTTGTAGTTAAAGGCAAAGACAGTTTGTATGTTACAGCTGCCATTGATAAAAATACCAATGAGGTTATTGTAAAATTGGTGAACGTTACCAACGAAGCCAAAGCCATCAGTATTAAACTGGATAAAACCACCATTCAAAAACAACTGGCTAAAATGACAGTGCTGCATGCTGCAGATAAAGAAGCGTTCAATACACTGGATAAACCCGAAAACGTGGCGCCTGTTGAAAAAACACTGGAAGTAAAAACGAATAAAATCGACCTGTTACTGGAAGCCAGTTCGGTTACGGTACTAAGGATTCTTGCTAAAAAGTTATAAGTTTTAAGTAATAAGTTATAAGTAATAAGTATGAAAAAAATTACGATTGCCGGTATTGCATTGCTGTTTGCTGCAATGGCCAATGCCCAAATTACAGCCAATGATGCATCATTGCATGCTATGAAGCCTGTGTACACGGTATCTTATGAGCCTATGGCAAAAGAAGATATTAAAAAAGTGCTGGACAAAGTGTTTAACTACCTGGATGCCGTTACGCCTGCACAGATGATCAACAAAAAAACTAAGGAAGCAGTAACTGATCCTGCTGCCATAGACAGCAATACGGCTGTAAAGCAGGGTGATTTCAGAATCACCAGTTACGAATGGGGCGTTACTTATTCAGCTTTACAGTGGGCATCAGATATTACGGGTGATAAAAAATACAGCGTTTATGTAAAAGACCGGTTTGATTTTTTGGCTAAATGGATTCCTGCAGTAAGAAAATTAAAAGCCGCAGGTGTGTATCATGATAATACCTATCCATTACATCAGCCGGTAGACCCCAAGGCACTGGATGATGCAGGAGCAGTTTGCGCTGCAATGATAAAAGCCACCCGTGCAGGACTGAATGCAAATCTTCGTCCGCAAATTGATTTTTATATAGACTGGGTGGCCAAAAAAGAATTCCGTTTGCCTGATGGTACGCTGGCCAGAAACCGTCCGCAAAAAAATACACTTTGGTTAGATGATATGTATATGGGTGTGCCTGCGCTTGCACAAATGGGAAAGCTTACAGGCGATAAAAAATATTTTGATGATGCGGTGAACCAGGTGAAGCAATTTACCAAACGCATGTTCATTAAAGAGAAAGGCATCTACATGCATGGCTGGGTACAAAGTATGGAAACACATCCTGAGTTTAAATGGGCAAGAGCAAATGGATGGGCATTACTGGCCATGACAGAGTTACTGGATGTATTACCCGAAAATCATCCGGGACGTGCTTTTGTGCTGGAACAATTTAAAGCACATGTAAAAGGATTGGCTGCTTTACAAAGCGGCAGTGGATTCTGGCACCAGTTATTAGACAGAGAAGACGCTTACCTGGAAACATCTGCCACTGCTATTTACACGTATTGTATTGCACATGCCTGTAACAATGGTTGGTTGAATCCTGTAACGTATGCACCAATGGCTTCATTAGGATGGAATGCGGTTGCTACCAAAGTAAATGATAAAGGCCAGGTGGAAGGCACCTGCGTGGGAACAGGAATGGCATTTGATCCTGCTTTTTATTATCACCGCCCGGTAAATGTTTTTGCAGCACATGGTTATGGTCCGGTAATTTTAGCCGGAGCAGAAATGTATAAACTCACTGAAAAAAAGAAATTTAAAATGAACGACAGTTCTGTTCAGTACGAGAACTAAAACAACATGAAAAAAACAACTCTTGTCTTTGCGCTTGTATGGATGAGTGCGACGGTCAGTGCCCAGGTAAAAAATAGTTTTAAATTCGATTTTGGTACAACGGCTGTTGCAAAAGGATATACTGCCGTAACACCCTCTTCCATATATACTGATGCCGCCGGCTACGGCTTTATCAGTACAAATGATTTGACTGGAGTTTCCCGCAATAAAAAAAACAGTATCAACTCCGATTTTATCAGCAGTACAACACCTTTTTTCTTTTCGGTAAAAATTCCCGAAGGCAATTATGATGTAAAGGTTACATTAGGAGATGTTGCCGGCACATCTGCCACCACGGTAAGGGCAGAATGCCGCAGGTTATTTTTACAAAATATTACAACCAAAAAAGGGGAGGTACGTACCGAGACTTTTACCGTACATGTAAAAGACAGTATCATCCGTGATGCAAAAGGTAATGCAACAGATAAAGTAAAACTAAAACCCAGAGAGCTTAATTATTTTCACTGGGATGATAAATTAACTATAGAGTTTAACGATACTGCAGCCAAAGTGTGCGCAGTGGAAATTACCCCCAACACAACAGCCACTACTGTATTCTTAGCCGGTAATTCTACTGTAGTGGACCAGGACAGGGAGCCCTGGGCTTCATGGGGACAAATGATCCCTTCTTTTTTTGAAGCCAAAAATATTTGTATTGCCAATTATGCCGAAAGCGGAGAAGCATTGAATTCATTTAAAAGTGCCAAACGCTTACAAAAAATACTGAGCCTGATGAAGGCCGGCGATTATTTGTTTATTGAATTTGGTCATAACGATCAAAAGCAAAAAGGAGAAGGTATTGGCCCTTTTACTTCTTATAAAACCAGTTTAAAATACTATATCAATGAAGTACAAAAGAAAGGCGGCATTCCTGTTTTGGTAACTTCCATGAACCGCAGAAGTTTTGATTCAACAGGACATATCACTAATACACTGGGAGATTATCCCGCAGCAGTTAGGCAAACAGCTGCAGAAGAAAATGTGGCGCTGGTTGATCTGAATGCCATGAGTAAAATAATGTATGAGGCATGGGGGCCGGTAAATTCAGTAAAAGCATTTGTGCATTATCCTGCCAACACGTTTCCGGGTCAGGATAAAAAATTAGAAGACAATACACATTTCAATACGTATGGCGCTTATGAAATTGCACGTTGTATTGTACAGGCCATTCAGGATATTAAACTACCCATTGCAAAATACCTGAAGAAGAGTATTACAAAATTTGATCCTGCCAAAACTGATGCTGTTGAAAAATGGTACTGGCCGCAAACTGTTTTATTAGCAGCAGTTAAACCTGATGGCAATTAACATGAAAAAAAAACTGTTTCAATTCTTTTGTTGCTGTATGCTGCTTGATCAAACAGCAACTGCACAGCATGCTGTGATCCATGTAATTTTGAATAAAGAAACCGGAGATATGAAACCCGTATGGGCTTGGTTTGGGTATGATGAACCCAACTACACCTATATGAAAGACGGGAAAAAACTGCTGAGTGAAATTGCTGCTTTAAGTCCGGTACCTGTATATGTACGCACACATAGTCTATTAGTCAGCGGCGACGGAATACCTGCACTAAAATGGGGCAGCACCAATGCCTATACCGAAGATGCCCATGGCAATCCTGTTTACAACTGGACCATCATCGACAGTATATTTGATACTTATATTAAACGTGGTATGAAACCACTGGCACAGATTGGATTTATGCCTGAAGCTTTATCCTCAAATCCCACTCCATATAAACATGACTGGAAACCCGGTGATCCCTATTTTAAGATCATTACCGGTTGGGCATACCCGCCAAAAGATTATAGCAAATGGGCGGAACTGGTTTTTCAATGGGTGAAACACAGCGTAGCCCGCTATGGAAAAAAAGAAGTGGACAGCTGGTACTGGGAATTATGGAATGAACCCAATGGGTACTGGAAAGGGACACAGGCGGAATTTTTCAAGCTCTATGATTATACTGCTGATGCAGTTAAAAGAGCTTTGCCCACAGCAAAGATTGGCGGTATAAATATTGCCGGCACTGCTGGTACTAATGCACAGCAATGGCTGAAAGCCTTTGTAAAGCACTGTTTTGAAGACACCAATGCAGTTACCAAAAAAATAGGTGCACCCATAGATGCTTTTTTGTTTCATGCCAAAGGTTCTCCCAAAGTAGTGGATGGCCATGTGCGTATGAATATGGGAAGACAGCTGCAGGATATCAATGCAGGATTCAAATTAGTGTCATCTTACCCGCAGTTAAAAAATATTCCTGTTATCATAGGAGAATCTGATCCTGAAGGTTGTGCTGCCTGTGGCATGCAAACCAATCCGGAGAATGCATACCGTAATGGCACCATGTATTCCAGTTATACTGCTGCATCATTTGCAAGGAAATATTTATTGGCCGATTCATTCAACGTAAATTTTAAAGGCGCGGTATCATGGGCTTTTGAATTTGAAAACCAACCCTGGTTCTATGGATTCAGGGATCTGGCTACTAACGGTGTGGATAAGCCGGTACTGAATGTGTTCCGCATGTTTGGTATGATGAAGGGGAAAAGGGTGGCTGTGGAAGGCAGCCAGATGTATGCACTAAAAACAATCGTGGATTCCAGTGTAAGAGGCATACATACGGATGTTGGCGGTATTGCTGCAAAAGATAAGAATAGTGCAGCCGTAATGGTATGGAATTATCATGATGATGATGTACAGGGTAATGCATTACCGGTTGTAGTGACAATAAGTGGATTGACAACAGCCTCTGTTACGCTCACTCAATACAGAATTGATAAAGAGCACAGCAACTCTTATGAGGTATGGAAAAAAATGGGTTCGCCGCAACAGCCAACAGCAGCACAAATACAATTATTAGAAAAAGCCGGGCAACTGAAAACAATGGGAGCAGCTGAAAAATTGCAAGTGAAGAATGGACTGCTTTCTGTAAAAATTGAATTGCCGCAGCAGGGAGTAAGTTTGTTACAATTAGATTGGTAATGTATTCATGATATGGTCGGTGAGACACCGACCATGGAAGCAAAATATAATTAAATGGCAAAGAGCTCAAAAGAGAAAAAGAGGGCAAAGAGAAATGCATTTCACTCTTTATGCTCTTTTACTCTTTGTTCTCTTAGCAAAATATGTTTTAAGACATCTATCTAAATGGGTATTTCACCGACCGAAACGAGTCAATTAAAACAATATAGTAAAAGCAGCATAATGAAAACGGTTTTTATCATCATAATATGGAGTGTAGTGCTGTTGTCATTTTCTTATGCACAGCCACTCAATATTACAAATGATAGTTTCTGGAATACTAAAGATGGTCAACCTATTTACAGTCAGGGTGGTGGCATTTTCAGATTCACCGATCCTGCTACAGGTAAAGAAAAATATTATTGGTATGGGGTGCATTATGCAGAGGCAGATGCCTACCGTAAAGATCCTTCGGTAACTTATTCAAAATGCACTTTCGAAGCTGTTACCTGTTACAGTTCTGTTGATTTGGTGAACTGGACATTTGAAGCAGATGTATTGACCAAGGACGAAGTGTTAAAAGAAGGAAGAAACAGCTGGGTAGGCCGCTTAGGGGTTGCTTATGTTAAAGCTTTGAATAAATACGCCCTTTTTGTGCAGCACGATAAAGGAGTATTGATTGCTGTTGCCGATGAGCCTGCAGGAAAATTCACCTGGCATCAGAAAATATATATGACCGGCATGATTGGCACTTCCAATACCGGCGATCAAACTGTTTTTACAGATGAAGATAATGGTACTTCATACCTGATTTATTCTTATGGCAAAGGCAGAAATAAAATCTATGTTTCTGAAATAGGAATGAAAGACAGTATGGTAAACCTGCTGGATTGTACAAAAATATTTCAGGGTGAAAGCCGCGAAGGAAATTGTATGTTCAAGTACAATGGCAAATATTATATGTGTGCCTCCAATATTTACGGATGGGATGCTTCTTATGCTTACTACCTTGTAGCGGATAATATCAGAGGACCTTATACACCCGTAAATGATATGAAGGTGATGAATGGCTGTGCAGCTGATTTTGCACATATTTCTCAAACCGGATTTTTTATCAATGTAAAAGGAACAAAACAAGAAACGGTTTTGTATTGCGGTGATCGATGGGCCAATTTTGCCGGTAATGGAATTGGATACAATCAATGGGTGCCGCTTTCAATTGACAAAAAAAATAATACACCTTATTTTAATTCCTTGCATTCCTGGAACCTGAATGCAACAACAGGTGAATGGAAAGTAGCCGGAGATAATAATTATGTACAAAATGCAAGCTTTGAAGCCGACAGAAGAAAGATACCAAGTCATATTAAACCGGTACAGGAACAACTGACCGGATGGAATACTATTGTTTTGGAAGGCAATGCTGTTTCGCTTGACAGTAACAATTCTCCGGTGCTTAACTTTTTCAATACTGAGTCAGACAGGAAAACTGTAATTGGTGAAAAAAGTTTGCATATCACCGATAAGGTAAATTTTAAAAGAACGGTATCGCAAATCATCAATTCTTCTCCCTATGTACTATTGGAAGATGGATATTATACTCTGACTGCCAAAGTAAAAAACAGCAATGGATTTACGCAGTTGGAAATGTATGCAGTTAGTAATGACAACACTCAGGTTTATGATTTTAAATCAGAAAATGCTGCTTGGACAAAAATTACAATAGCACGAATTCCCATAAGGAATGGAAAGATTGAAATTGGTTTCAGGGCAGCAGGCATAGCCAATGCTTTCTGCTATGTAGATGATGTAAGTCTGGTGAAAGTTAAATAAGGGTATCAAATGAATTATTTTAATAAACAACAATGAAAAGAACGACACCATATTTTGCAGGATTATTTGTTTTGCTGCTTGCAGCCAGTATTGGTCATGCGCAAAATACTGTTGCAACAAAGGATACCACATTTACTGCAAAAGGTAATCCCATCATCAGGCATAAGTTTACTGCTGATCCTGCGGCTTTAGTGTATAAAGACAAAGTGTATATCTATACCGGTCATGATGTGGCGCCTGAAAAACGCAATGGTTATGAAATGCATGAGTGGTTATGTTTCTCTACTACTGATATGAAAACTTTTACCGAGCACCCATCTCCTTTAAATGTAAAAGCATTTAAATGGGCAAAGGATGATGCCTGGGCCAGTCAGGTAATTGAACGCAACGGAAAATTTTACTGGTATGTAGCCATCACACACGACAGTACGCACAGAGGTAAAGCCATTGGTGTTGCCGTAAGTGATAATCCTTTAGGTCCGTTTGTGGATGCTAAAGGATCGGCTATTATTACTAATGATATGACTACTGAATCAAAAATCAGCTGGGATGATATTGATCCAACGGTTTATATTGACAATAACAAACAGGCTTATTTATTTTGGGGTAATACTACATTGCATTGGGTAAAACTTAAGGAAAATATGATTGATATGGATGGCCCCATTCAAAGCATCATCCTGCCGCATTTTACAGAAGCCCCCTGGGTGCATAAAAAAAATGGCTGGTACTATTTATCGTATGCTTATGAATTTCCAGAAAAAATTGCTTATGCCATGAGCAGAAATATTGAAGGGCCATGGGAGTACAAAGGTATCATTAATGAAATTGCAGGCAACTGTAATACCAATCATCAGGCCATTATAGAATTTAAAGGCAAGGATTATTTTATCTATCACAATGGTGCATTGGTTCCAGACTATGCCAGTTTTCACCGTTCAGTTTGTATCGATTATTTGTACTATAATAAAGATGGTACTATTAAGCGGGTGGTGATGACGAGTGAAGGGGTTGGAAGTAGTAAGTTATAAGTAATAAGTAATAAGTTTTAAGTTGTAAGTAAATAAAGTAATTGTCAAACATTTAATACATTAGTATCATGAAAAAAATAATAGTCTCCTTAATTGTTTTTGCTGCAGTAAATAATTTTTGCAGTGCACAAACAGCCGTGGTAATTGATGCCACCAATCCCACCAATACCATCAGCCGCCATATTTACGGACATTTTTCTGAGCACCTGGGCCGCTGCATCTACGATGGTTTTTGGGTAAGCGACTCTATGAATGTACCAAAGAAAGACCGTATACGCCTGGATGTGGTGGAGGCATTGAAAAAAATTAAAGTACCTAATCTGCGCTGGCCCGGTGGCTGCTTTGCAGATGAATATCACTGGCGGGATGGCATTGGGCCACGTGCGGCAAGGCCCTATATGGTTAACACCAACTGGGGGGGCGTTTCAGAAGACAATAGTTTTGGCACGCACGAATTTTTAGAACTCTGTTCTCTTATTGGATGCGAGCCATACATTGCCGGTAATGTGGGCAGTGGTACCGTAGAAGAAATGGCCAAGTGGGTAGAATATTTGAACAGCGATGCTAAAAGTACCATGACCGATCTGCGCAAACAAAATGGCCGTGCCGAACCATGGCGGGTAAAATTCTGGGGCGTTGGAAACGAAAGTTGGGGATGTGGAGGAGAGATGACGGCTGATTTTTATGCCGATCAGTACAAGCGCTATGCAGTATATGCAAGAAATTACAAAGACGCACCATTGAAAAAAATTGCCAGTGGTGCCAACAGCGGCGATTACAACTGGACAGAAACCCTGATGAAAAATGTTGGCCCCGGCAGGATGTGGGGTGTTACCTTACATTACTATACCATTCCCAGCGGGTCGTGGGGAAAGAAAGGATCGGCTACAGCGTTTGATGAAAAAGAATATTTTAACACCATGAAAAATTGTTTGGTGATGGAAGAACTGGTAACGCGTCATTCCACCATTATGGATAAATATGATCCTGCAAAAAAAACGGCGCTGGTCGTGGATGAATGGGGTATCTGGACGGATGTGGAGCCTGGCACCAATCCGGGATTCCTGTACCAGCAAAACAGTTTGCGTGATGCACTCGTGGCTGGAACCACTTTGAATATCTTCAACAACCACAGCGACAGGGTACGCATGGCTAACCTGGCGCAAACAGTCAATGTGCTGCAATCGATTATTCTTACCAAAGGAGATAAAATATTATTGACGCCTACGTATTTTGTTTTTGACATGTACAAAGTGCATATGGATGCAAAAAAATTGAACATCAATTTTGCATCGCCCGATTATATGAATGGCGATAAAAAAATTCCGGCACTGAATATAGCCGCTTCGCAGGATTCTGCCGGCGTTACGCATATCTCGCTGGTAAACTTGGACCCCAATAAAAAAATCACACTGCAAACTTCACTGGTGGGTGTTAACTGGAAAACAGTTACCGGGCAAATACTTACTGCAGCAAAGCTCACCGATGTAAATACTTTTGAAGATCCCGGCAATATTAAAATTGCCAGTTTTAGCGGGGCAAAAAGATCTGGTGATCAGTTAGTGGTAGAACTGCCGGCTAAAAGTGTGGTGGTACTGGAATTGAAGTAAAACAAATTTTGTACATCAGCAGCGGGACTACTTCAACAGTAGTCCCGCTTTTTGTTGCAAGTCCGGCACAGCCCCATGCACAAAACCTTCGCCGGGCTTTCCACGCCAATCGGGTGTATCATTTCAACCCATCACATTGTTCAACATTTAAGTACCCAAACCGTATTTAATTCACAAAATTTTCTTATCATGCAGTAATAAAATAACGCTGCATGAAAAGTTATACTATAGAGCAAATCAACGAAGTACTAAAAGGTGTTTTAGTGGGTAATACAACACAAACTATTTCGAGCCCTGAGCAATTGGAATATGCAAAAGACAACCAGATCACCTTTATAGGCAGTAAAAAATATGTAAAGCTTTGGGAAACCTCCAAAGCCTGCGCTGCCATCATTAATGAAGATATTGCACTGGAGCCCGGAGATAACAGGGCATTGATAAAAGTAAAGAATGCCGATATTGCCATGGCAGAATTACTGGAAATGTTTGTGGGAGATGCCCCGGTTTTTGAAGCCGATATTCATCCTTCCGCAGTAATACATGCAACTGCAAAAATTGGAGCTGCCTGTAAAATTGGAGCCGGTTGTTATATCGGTAAAGATGTGGTGATAGGCAATAACAGTATCATCTATCCCAATGTTACCATTTTAGATAACAGTTCCGTTGGCATACAAACCATCATTTGGTCGGGAACAGTAATTCGTGAAAGATGTATCATAGGCAGCTATTGCATACTGCATCCCAATGTTTCTATTGGGGCAGATGGCTTTGGTTTCAGGCCGGCACCTGATGGAAAAGGATTGATGAAGATACCCCATATTGGCAACGTGGTAATTGGCAATGGTGTGGAAATAGGTGCCAACAGTTGTGTTGACCGCGGCAAATTCAGCTCTACCGTAGTGGGCGACGGGTGTAAAATTGATAACCTGATACAAATAGGCCACAACAGTAAAATGGGCCGTTGCTGCATTATGGCCGGTGCCAGTGGACTGGCAGGTTCTGTAACATTGGGCGATGGTGTGGTGATAGGCGGAGGCGCCTGCATTTCTGATCATGTTACACTGGGTAACGGGGTGCAGGTGGGCGGTATGTCGGGTGTAATCAGCGATTTTCCTGACGGCACCAAACTGATGGGCTATCCCGCCATGGAAGCACGCGATGCCATGAAACAATTTGTATTGCTGCGAAAGATGGTAAAGGAATCTAAATAAAAGTTGCCTGCTTCATCTAACGGGTGATCCAGTTAAATTCATATTCCAGCGGTGCTTTAATGGATGTGCGCTCCGCTATTTTTCTGAAACGTTCGGGTAATCCCATCAGGTAATCCCTTGCTTTTTCTGCTGCATCTGTAATGCCGCTAATATCTTTGATCTTCCATTCTTTAATCAGGCTGTCTAAAATATTGGTGTAATCAGCCGTGGTGTATACGCCCAGTCTTTGTGCTGCATCGCTGAAATGCGAAAATGTAGTGCCGATCTTTTCGCCCTGCTGGCGCAGGAAATGTGCAGGCATAACAATTTTTTTACGCATCATATCTTCAAATGCGATCATCATTTCGCTGGGATCTATCTCGAATATTTTACCAATAAAGCTTTTGTATGCATTGGCATGTCTTGCTTCATCAGCAGCAATAACACCACATATTTTCGACAGTTTGGCATTGCCAAATTGTTTGGCCATGGTAGCAGTACGGCGGTGCGATATATTAGTGGCCAGTTCCTGGAAAGAAGTGTATACAAAATTACGGTAAGGATCGCATGCCGCACCCACATCCACACCGTCGGCCAGCAGGTATTGTGTACTGATCTCCATCTGGCGCATATTGATTCGCCCTGACAGGTATACGTATTTATTCAGCAGGTCGCCATGACGGTTCTCCTCAGCTGTCCACATCCGTATCCATTTACCCCAGCCATTGGTATTGTTTTTTCCAATGCCCTCAATATCCATCAGCCAGGTTTCGTAAGTGGGTAAAGCCTCTTCGGTAATGATATTACCCACCAGTACGGCCAGGTAATCGTAAGGCAGTTCTTTACATTCCAATTGCAGTTCTTTAATATCGTTTAAAAAACTGTCGCTGCTGCTTACCGGCAACATATCAGATGGTTGCCAGTTGGTATCAATGGGGGTTAAATAATTGTCAATAATATTGTCCATTTGCTGGGCCAGGAAATTCATGACCTCCAGCCTGGTATGTGTAAGTTTCATCTGTGTGCTTGAATAATACTGAATAAGTTTCTGCTGACGGTGAAGTTACAAAACTTGGAGTTAAAATGGTGGAACTGTTGTATTAAAGTATACCTGCAGTTAAAAGCTTATGTAACAAAGGTTACTAAACAACCAGTTCCAGTAAACGAAATTTGTTACTATGGATACCACCGGCATCATCATCTTCAGCATTATTGTACTGCATTTAGTGGCAGGCTTTGGATACATGGTTTATAAACTCAGTCCAAGGAAAAAGGATTCCGCAGAAAAAACGCAAACCGGCCATGAGTAACCCGTTTGTTCCCGGCGCCCTGGTTACCTGTGCACCACTGCAGCGGGCCCTTTAAAAATACCTTGCAGCGGGTATCTGTAGTTTTTCAGAATTGCTTACTTTGAGTATGCAATGCAATTGTATTTTACCACTATACCACAAAGCAGCCCGGCTTTAAGCAAAACCTATAATGTTAAAACCGGTGTACCTGCCGATGAAGTTATTGTGCAACAACTGTTGCAGCAAAACCGTCAGCACGACGATGCTTTTACGGCTTCATTGCCGGCAGAGCTGAAACATTTCCTGCAATTTACTGCCTCTATGCTGCTGGCATTTCCCGCAGGGTTGTACATGCGCCGCCGTATCCGTGCAAATAAGCGGCTGAACTATATCCTGCAGTTTAAAGAATTGCTGCAGGTGCGTAACAATATTGAAAAAGGTTCTTTTGCATATGATACCATTCTGTTCGGGCAATCGCCGCTGGGTTTGTTACAAAACAAAAGTCATTTAGCTAACCTGGTTTGCCTGGCCATATTATTTGGCGACGAATTCATTGATGGTATTGCAGCAGTGCATGGCAAACAGCACATTCGTACATTATTGAACAACGAAACAGTAGACTACTACCTGCGTTGTAAAAAAACTGCCACCGGTTTTGAACTTTGTTACCAATTTGATATTTGTACCGTATTACCCGATGAAGTATTGCAAACCACCAATCATAAATACGGCATCACCTACCAGGCATTTTATGGGCACCTGCAATTTTTATTACAGGAAATGAACCGCCACCTTAACCAGCTGGAATCTGAAAAAGCAATGGCCGCCGCAGACCTGATCTGTAAAGCCTGTAATAAATGTTTTGATACTTACCGGTCTGATATCAATGAGTTTGAAGAAACATTCTCACTGCAAGATTTGATGCAGTACCAGAAAACGAAAGACGATGACATTATCCAGGTGCTGCTTACACTGCGTGCGGTTTTACTGGATAAAAAACAATTGCAGTATCAAAAGCAGTTTGCCAGCTGGAGCAGTATGGTACGCAGTATGCAGCTGTATGATGACATGCAGGACGTGGCAGGCGATTGTAATTTTCAAATGAATACAGTTTGTTATTTTGCCAAAACCTATTTTTCCAACGAATGGCAATGGCTGCAGCAACACCAGTCGTGGCTGCAAAAATGTAAAGGATTGGAATTGCACAGTACCATCAGCCTGCACATGCCCGCCAGTTGCATGCTTACCATGCAGTATGCCAGGCATATTGCTCACAGCAAACTCAGCTGGGTGCAGCGGAAAATACAAAATTACCTGTGGCGGAAAAACTGGCTTGGCATTAATAATGCATTGCTGAATGAAACAACCTTTTGCCTGTCGGTGATCATGAATAAAACCGGCACCAGCATTCCCTTAAAACTTCATTTTATACAAAAACAGGTAATGGCGGCGGAGCATCCTTTGTTAACCGACGATATGAAATGGGCGCATGTATTCGACGTGGCGCTGATGGATACGGCAGTAAAAAACTGGCTGTTAAAAAAAATGTCCTGGAGGCAGCGTTATTTTTTAACCAGCTGCTTCATTGAATTTCCGGTGCAGCAAAAAGCCGCCTGGGTAAAGGCGGTATTGCAACATAATTAAATGGCGGCCCTGCAATGAAATTGTATTTCCTGATATTGGCATTATTTTTTAGCAACCGCCTTCCTGCACAGTTTCGATATAATGCAGCACTGCTGGATACCCTGCAGCAAATTGCCTGCACACCCGGTACTGCAAAATATTTTGCCCGGTTATATTACAAAGTGGTTGAAACAACCAATTGCTACCTGGCCCGTTTACCGCAACCCGAAAGGCAATTTATAACCGGCTTTGAAACTGTTTTTGCACAAGTCTTCTTCCGGTCGTATGGAGATGATACAGCCCGTCGCCGGCAGCAATTCAGCTGGCAGCAATACTATGCAGGAGAGGATTTAAATGAATTGCAGTACCAGTTTATGGGAATGAACGCCCACATCAATGGCGATATGTGGATGGCATTAAAGAATGCACATGGTTATGATACCCTGAAAAAATATGGTGCAACATTGCTTCGGTTTCAAAAAGAGCTGAATGTTTATTTCGACAGCATGTATAACAACTGCAAGGGCTATGCAAAGGTGAAACGGCTGCATACCTGTACTTTGGGTATGGACCGGTTCATTGGCAGACAAATGTTATTACACTGGCGTAAAAGACAGCTGCGTTTGGCAAACCTGTTTTACACCCACCCCAACCGTTGCCAACGAAAATGGGAAAGGCTTAAAAAAAAGATGCTCCGTTATAACCGGTTCGCAAAAAGATGGCTTCGGTAATGTAACAATGCTGCACAGCTAATAAAAAAGACAACGGAAGCAAATTGTAAGATATATTTAAGCAGTAACTGTTTAAAAAAAATCTTATTTTCAATAAAAAATCATGAAACGAATTGTTGTTTTCTTTTCCGCACTATTCCTTTTGGCCGCAAGTGTATCGCTGGCACAACGCACCGTGGGTCAACAAAATTTTATACAGCTGAAAATAAATAATGTTGTTACAGGTATAGATAACCTGGCCATTACCGACGCCCTGGGGCCCGATAATAAAATGATGCATGCCGCCAGTTTTGATATTACGCTGAACGACCAGGAGGCTACCAGGAATATCATGGCTGCCTTGCAGGGCGTATCAACTAATAAAAAAGGACTGGAACTTTCTTTTATTACCATTAACAGCAACATGGAAGTGATGGAAGTTAAAACCTATTCTTATACTACAGTGCAGGAGATCAATTTACCGCAACTGGATGCCACCTCCAGATCCCTGGTAAAAGCCATGGTAAAAATAAAAGCCGGTTCGGTGCAAATTCAAAGAGGTGCAGGAGACAAAAGTACTGCTTCATCGCAGATGAAAAGCCGCAATGCAGCAGCGTCCAATTTTAAATGCACACTGGGGAGTTTACCCTGTAACAGAATTTCAAAAGTGGGTGCTGTAAGTATCCGGCCGGGAGATGGCCAGTTACAAAATTTTACCATTGAAGTAATGGGCGCAGATGCCACAGCATGGAACCAATGGTTTTTAACTGGTGCCGGTGGTATTAAAAAAGAGCAGGGGAGTATTGAACTGCTTACACCTGACCTTAAAGTGGTTTTGTACACCATCATATTAAATGATGCAGAGATCATTTCCTTCTCTACGACTGCTGGTAACGGGCAGCAAACCATTGCCAGGGCCACCATTGGCCTGCGGGCAAAAAACCTGGTAATAAAATAAAGAAAACGCTAAAGAAATAATCACCTGCTATTTTTCATTGTTCCCGAATAACAAAGCTAATGGCCCCTGGCGGGGCCATTAGCTTATCAGCAGGGGATTGTGATATTTGTTGTACAGCCATTTCCTTTACTGGTATTGATCACAATGGTGCCATCAAAAGATTCCAGCCTGTTGGTAATATTAGAAAGCCCGATGCCATTGCTTTTGCAGGTACTGTCAAATCCAACGCCATCATCCTGCACGGTAATGTACAGCTTATTATCCTGGTACTCTATTGTTATGGATACCTGCCGGGCCATGGCATATTTTTGTATATTATTCAGCAGCTCCTGTAATATTCTGTATATGTTCAGCTTAAGATCGTCTGACAGCAGATCTTTGCGAACGGTATAGGATAAACGGGTTTTTACAGGCACGGCCTGTTCCATTTTTACCACCAGGCCTTTCACCAGGTCTTCCAGGTCAATGTCCTTCAACGGCGTTACCAGGTTTTTGCAGAGGGAGCGTATTTCTTCTACAGAACTATCAAGTAATTCCAGAGGATATTTTATCAGGTCTTTCAGCACCTCATTTTTTGATGCGGCAAAAGAAAGAAATAATTTTGTGCTGGCCAGCAATTGGGTAATATTATCATGCAACTCCCGGCCTATATGATTGCGTTCTTTTTCCTGGCCCTGTAAAATGGCCTGTGTAATTTTTTTATGTTCTTCTGTTTTAATTTTCAATCGTTCCTGTTCCAGTCTTTTTATTTCAGAAACATCCACATGCATGATCAATGCGCCTTCAATTTGGGTGTTTTGTATCGGCAGTACCACCATACGGAACCATCTTTGTTTTTCTTTTGAATGACAGGTATATTCAAAATCAAATTCTTTTGTTTTGTTAGCTAATACGGCTTTTACGCCTTGTATAACCATCAACCCGTCTTTGTCGGAATTATCAACTGAACTTTTTGTAAACTCTAAATAGTTTTCACCAACTCCGTAATTGCCTCTGTAAAATAGATTGCCATTGGCAAAATTGCGCCAGGCTTTGTTTACATCTGTAATAATGCCATTCTTATCCAGCAGGGCAATATTGGCCGGCAGGGTATTGAGGATAGCAGCCATTCTTTGAGCCAATACCTGCTTTTCGGTAATGATCTTCTTAAGTGCGTGATTTGTATTGCAACCGCATATATCTTCTTCCTGAACTTTTTTTGATGTAACGGGAGTTACCATTTTAGTGTACCCGGTAATATTACCAAGCGTATCAGTCTGTACTGTTACAACAATTTTTGCATAAAACGAACTGCCATCTTTTCTTAGCCTCCAGCCCTCTGTTTGGTGGCAGCCATTTTGCAGGGCAGTTTGCAAATTCTTACGCGGGGTGCGCTGCAGCCTGTCTTCGGCAGAATAGAAAATATCAATTGGCTTACCCATAATATCTGTTGCGGTATATCCATTTAGGTGAGCCGCATGGCTGTTCCAGCTGGCAACCTTGCCATTGGGATCTATTAAAAAAACTGCCATGTTGTTACTGTTTATCACCTCCGGCAGATCATTAGTTTCCGGGGTATGCAAACTTTCTTTGGCTTGAATGGTATGAGCGATATAGCTGATCTTGTTTTGAGCATTAAAAAAAGGGGTATGCCGTAAGTTTATTTTCTTTTCTTTAAAGATGCCTCTTATATGGTTGGTATAGCATTTATTTAAAATAACCGCATGTTCTTTGCCGTGTTTCAAAACATAATTCAACGAATCCTTCAGTGTTTGCCTGTCCTTTGCTCCGTTCAGGTTTTGGTTTGCAAAAAAAAACTCAAACAAATTATGTCCTATGAGAGATTCCTTTGATGTTTTGGCTGCGGCCTGGTAGGCATCGCTTACCGCAGCAATTGAAAAATCTGGTTTCAATACCAGGGTCAATCCCGGCATCGAATTAAATATGGATGTAAAATCCTGCACAGGTTTAGGGATCATTGGGTTTTTTATAAAAACTTGATATGATAAATAATTATACGATGATGAAAATAGCAATAGGTTATTAATATTATTGTAGTAATTACGAATAGTGTATGTAATAATACTTCGGTATCTCTGTAGTATTTTTTACAGTGCAGCGGGCAGGTAGCGGTTGCTGTAAGTTAGAACGCAGTGCAGGCGTAGTTGTTAGCAATTAAACTGCTTTACGTAGTGGTTGGCATGTTGGTAAGCAAAACTGCCGATCTGCCCTCTCGTCATCTTGCCAAAGAAACGGTATATAAAGCCCGGTTATTAAAATGGGCCCGGGATGCAATGAGTTTCGGTCATATTTTTTAGCCTCTACATCCCCGGAAGATTGGTTAAATATCGTTTTCATGGGTGCTGTGGCATGCACCTGGTACTATTTCTTTACAGAAAAGGTCCAAACTTCCGGGCCATTTCCCCTGGTGAGCACCAGTTCACTGGCAGTTATGCTCCTGATATTCCAGAATTTTTTTGATTCATCCACTGCCAGGTACAGGGTGCTGTTATTATTACCCAGGCTCCAGGTACCCGATTCGCTTATTTTACCTACCACTACTTCGTACGTATTATTAAGCTTAAAATTAAAAAAACTGCCTTTAAATAGATCGGTCACCATTTGCGATTGTTCTTTTGTTCTGCCCGGCACCTCACGGGACTGCAGGAACCATTTTTTACAAAGCTGTTGCGGGGTGATGGGCTTCCACCCTGGTTTGACTGCCTGGCTTGCCGGTTCATCAGTTGCATCGGGCATTGCCCTGGTCATAACCAGGGTTTTCCCTTTTGCCAAACTTAACAGCAGTGTGTCTTTTGCAATAAGATCCAGTGTTAACTGGCTGATAGTACCTTTATTGGCAGTAAGTGTCATCATTTTTGAGGCGGTGTCATATACCCAGTTGCCTTCCTCCTTGGCCATCATGACCAATGTATATTGGGTACTGGATTTTAAATACAGTGTGGTGTTGCCAAAAAACTGATCAAGCATTGTAAGTTTTGCAGAATCCTGCTGTGCAGCATTGTATATGCTGCTGTATTTCCATTTTCCAATTATACCGGCATCGGTTTGCGCCGTTACGGCAGTGCTGAGAAATACTATATAGAAAAGAAGTGTAATTTTTTTCATAGTGCGATAAATTAAATGTTGGCTCATCTCTTCCTGCAACCAGGCATAACAATAAATAGCTAATGCGTTTGTTTTAAATAGGCTGATTGAATATATACTGTATTGTCAATATCACTTACAATGCCATAAATATATTGCGCATCTTCCCTGGTTGCAAAGCGCAATTCTTTTTCCCGGATAACTCCTGCACTCAATACATGAATGGTAAAGTTATTACTGGAAACGTCCAGCCAAAACTGCACAGGAAAGTGGAAGTTGTTTTTTACCCTTAAGTCTTTGTAACCATATACTACCGTAGCATCGGTACCCAGGGGCGTGTACCTGGTTTCGTTGGTATACAGGTCGATGGAGTGGTGGTGCCGCTCTAAAATATGCAGACCGGCTTTTAAACTGGCATAATAAATGGCACCGGATACCTGGCACAGTCCGCCGCCTGCCGCTGCAGTGAGTTGTCCGCCCGAAATCACCCTGCCCTGTTTATAGTTTTTACCGGGATCGCCAATGATATGCCAGAAAGAAAAAATTTCTCCGGGCATGATGATCACTTCGTTAATATGCCTTGCGGCCAATGCCAGGTTGAAGATTTTGTTGTGCACCAGTTCAGTATTTTTAATCTCCTGTTCCAGGCTGATCGTTTTACTCAAAGTATTATCCGGCGGCCTTTTTTTTGAAAAATGAAACCGCCTGCCAGAAAGCAGATCTGCAGTTGCCCGAAGTAATAACCTGGTATGCCGTTTCAGCGTTCTCATTGTTTTACAAATGTTATTATCAAATAAGAGCTGTATTCTTTTAACACACTGGCAGCCAGCCAGCCATCCAGTGACTGGCAATAGCGCCGTATTTTTTTGGGAAACCGGTGAATAGGAAAGAGTAGTAGCCCAAAACTTTGCTGCAGAACAAACAGCGCAGGATGCAGGGCCTTTAATTCGGCAATGGTCATACTCAATCCACCATGCCAGCTTTGCTGCTGATGATGTAACAATTTCCTGCGTTTTTTTGAAGGGATGTCAAAGATGATCCTTCCGCCGGGCTGTAATACCCGGTGGCATTCTTTTAAAATGTCTTGTACCGTGTTCCTGTCCAGGTGCATAAAAAAATGAAAACTGATGATGGTTTGTACCGACTGGTCATCAAAAGGTAATTGGGTGGCACTGCAGGTATGAATTATTTTTTCGGGATATTTTGCTTTGGCAATGGCAGTCATAGCGGGGCTGGCATCCAGCCCGCAGGTAGCATACTGCAACAATCTGCCGCTGCCGCAGGCCAGGTCTAACACAATACCCTGGCTGTTTTGCAATAAACGGTCTAGCAGTTTTTTTTCCAGCGCATCAATATACCTGCCATAGGTATTGTTAAAGCGGTCGTCATCGTAGCGGCTGGCCAGTTCATTGTAATATGTTACAATCTCATTCATTGAATGACTGCAGCTGGCAATTGCTGCCGGGCTGCATTTGGTGCGTGGAATATGCTTTTAAAATGTATAAAATACTGGTTTGAAATTACGTGATTATGGTGATAGTAAAAATTTGAAGTTAGTGTTGCACCCGGTGCAACTGTCATTTACAAGCAACTGCACTTTGCCTGCATGCAAACAGGTGAAATTGCCATGGGGATATTTTTTAGCAGCTACCCCCAAACAATCCGCTTTCTCTCAGGATGCAACAGGATGCCCTCCATAGCAATTGAACTAAATTGTGTATGCTAAACGATGGCTGTATGAAAAAAACTTCCCTTAAATTTTTATTGGCTGCAATGGGGTGTATCTGCAGTGCTGCTGCGAGTGCACAGCTCAAATTTGCCGAGGCATTTTCTGATAATATGGTATTGCAGCGCAACCAGCCCGTGGCAGTTTGGGGACATACGGATGCAGGCAAAACCGTGACTGTACAGTTTGCCGGGCAGCAAAAATCGGCCATTGCCGATACTGCGGGTAAATGGATCTTGTTTTTAAAACCCCTGAAGGTTTCCGCCACAGTACAACAACTCTCTGCCAGTTCGGAGGGCAATACCATTACACTTAAAAATATATTGGTGGGTGATGTATGGCTCTGCGGCGGGCAAAGCAATATGGAATATACATTCGACCGTAAACTGAAACGTTATGCCGCACCCAAAAAAGGTATTGATGAAGCAGAGCAGGAACTGACAGCGCCCAAGCCCGACGGCATCCGGTACATGTATGTGGAGCGTACCCTCAATAAAATTCCGGTATTGCCTACCAAAGGCTGGACGGATGGCAATGATACTTTGGTAAGATATGCCAGTGCCATCGGATACTTTTTTGCAAAAGATATATATGCCAAAACAAAAGTGCCCATCGGTATTATTTCAGATAGCTGGGGTGGTACCAGGATAGAACAATGGCAGCCCGACTGGAGTTATGTTCAGTCGCCAGAGTTTAAAGATTCCATTACCGGAACTAATTTTAAAATTGATGGCATGCATCCCGGACAAATGTACCGTGGTATGTTAGAACCCTTAATTCCTTTTACCATTAAAGGAGTATTATGGTACCAGGGCGAAAGCAATGCCATGGTGGAAGACCAGCAAACCTATCCGGCAAAATTTGAATTACTGGTGAATACCTGGCGCAATTTGTTTAAGAATGAAGCACTGCCTTTTTATTTTGTACAAATCTCACCTTACTTATACAGTGCCCGTAAAGATCCCAAAAAACATGCGCCTGCTTTGTTACCCGAATTTTGGGAAGCGCAAACCAAATGTTTGAGTATAAAAAATACCGGCATGGTGGTAACTACTGATCTGGTAGATAACCTGAGTGATATTCATCCTTCTTACAAATGGAAAGTGGGGCAACGACTTGCCTTAGTAGCATTAAAAGAAACTTATGGAAATAAAACATTGGTAAGTTCCGGACCTAAGTTCAGCAGTTTAAAATACAAACGCAATACCATCATTTTATCTTTCAGCAGCATTGGTGGCGGATTGATGAGCAGTGACGGACAACCTTTAAACTGGTTTACCATTGCCGGGGAAGATGGAAAATTTGTTCCTGCTACAGCAACTATCGAAGGAAATAAAGTAATCGTTTCTTCTCCCGAAATGGCAAAGCCAAAGCAGGTTCGTTTTGCATGGGATGAAAAAGCACAACCTAATTTGGTGAATAAGGAAGGATTGCCGGCTTGGCCGTTTAGAACTGGGCTTTGATAATTAACAATGAACAATTAATAATGAACAGTGGGCGATTGTCTATGAACTATGAACAATGTAATAATGAACAAAGAACAAGGAATGCTGAACAAGGATCCAGCATCCAGCATCCAGCATCCAGCATCCAGTATCCAGCAGCAACAGTTTAGTTAAAAAATATCGTCAAATAAGCAATGAAAAATATAACACCATATAGTCTGATTATAATCGCGGTACTATTTTGCAACAGCATTTTAGCGCAACGGCAGATGGAATATTTAAACCGGGGTGTGATAGCGATGCCTGATGGGGAAGGTCATCATTTTATAAGCTGGCGTTCACTGGTTACCGATGATGAGCATACTGCGTTTAATGTGTACCGCACGGCCGGCAGCGATAAATCAGTAAAGCTGAATAAAAAGCCCATTGAGGGTGCCACTAACTTTACAGATGAAAAAACCGACAGCAGCCAGGCTTACACCTATACGATAGTGCCTGTACTAAAAGGAAAAGAACAAACTCCTTCAGAAAAATACACCGTGCCTGCAATGGCCAAACCCTATTTATCCATTCCTTTGCGAACCCCTGCGGGTTATTCGGCCAATGATGCATCTGTGGGTGATATGGATGGAGATGGAGCGTATGAAGTGGTGGTTCATATGACAGGAAAAGCCAGAGATAATTCACAGGGCGGCTTTACCGACCCGCCCATATTACAGGCCTATAAATTAAACGGAACATTTTTATGGGAGATCAACCTGGGTAAAAACATACGTGAAGGCGCACACTATACACAGTTTATGGTGTACGATTTAGACGGGGATGGAAAAGCAGAGATTGCTATGAAGACGGCTGATGGCAGTATGGACGGCAGGGGCAATGTGATTGGTGACAGCAGTAAAGACTGGCGCAATGAAAAAGGATATATCTTATCCGGGCCGGAATACCTTTCTGTATTCAATGGTTTAACAGGAGAGGTAATTAATACCACCGAATTCATTCCGGCAAGACATGCCAAATTAAATCCTACTACCGAAGAGTTGAAAGCAGTTTGGGGAGATGGATATGGCAACCGTATGGACCGCTTTTTAGCCTGCGTGGCTTATCTGGATGGCGTGCATCCGAGCCTGGTAATGTGCCGCGGCTATTATACCCGTACCATTTTAGCGGCATGGGATTTAAAAGATGGCAAACTGAATAAGCGCTGGGTATTTGATACCAATGATAAGAGCAATGAAAAATATGCCGGACAGGGTAATCATAATTTAACTGCTGCCGATGTGGATGGCGATGGTAAAGATGAAATTGTATACGGCCAAATGACAGTGGATGATAATGGTAAAGGATTATACACTACAGGTATTGGACATGCCGATGCCCTGCATGTTAGTGATCTGGATCCTTCACGTCCGGGTTTGGAAGTGTTCAGCATACAGGAACGTTTTGATGATGCCGGTGCAAATTTTCGTGATGCAAAAACAGGAGAAGTGATATGGAAAAAGGCCTCTCAAAAAGCAGGAGAAGATGGTGAAGGTCCGGGTCGTGGCCTTGCCTTAGATGTGGATCCCCGTTACCCGGGTTTTGAATGCTGGGTAGCCGGTGCCGGTATAAGAGGCATGTTTGATAATAAAGGCAATGTAATTTCAGAAAAAACACCAGCCTGTAATATGGGTATTTTTTGGGATGGAGATATGCTGAGTGAAATACTGAATGGTGTAACCATCAGCAAATGGCTGTACGACAGCAGTAAAACACAAAATTTATTTGATGGCAAATATTTTGATTGTGTGAGTAATAATGGTACCAAATCTAATCCCTGTTTATCAGCTGATTTATTTGGCGACTGGAGAGAAGAACTGATCTGCAGAACAAAAGACAGCAAAGAGCTGCGCATTTTTACTACTACCATTCCAACAGAGAGGAAAATGTATACCCTGATGCAGGATCCGCAATACAGACTGAGTATTGTTTGGCAGAATGTAGCTTATAACCAACCCCCGCATACCAGCTTTTTTATGGGACAGGATATGAAGGAACCGGCTAAGCCGAATATTGTGGTGAGGAAAGGGTTGTAGGAAGGGAAAGCGGAAATCAAAAATCAAAAATCAAAAAGCAGAAAGCAAAAAGCAGTGGAGTCTATATATCAAGTATCAAGTATCCAGTATCCAGTATCAAGAATCAAGTATCAAAAAAATATCTCTCAAAACATGCAACATAATATGAATCGCATTTACAAAACCTGTCTCACCATCCTCAGTTGTTTTTTACTGGCAACAGGTAATGCACAGCAGTCGAGAAAAATTATATCCTTTGACGCCGACTGGAAATTTATTAAAGACGATATTTCCGGTGCAGAACAAACTGATTTTAATGATGCGGCATGGAGGAGCCTGAGTGTGCCGCACGACTGGAGTATTGAAGGACCTTACGACAGGAATAATACAACCGGCCGTGGTGGTGGTTACCTGCCTGCCGGCATTGGCTGGTACCGTAAAACATTTATAGTAAATGATGCCGATCAAAATATTTTTATTGAATTTGATGGTGTAATGGCCAACAGCGATGTGTGGATCAACGGATTTCATTTGGGTAAAAGACCTAACGGCTATGCCAGTTTTGAATATGAGTTAAGCGGACATCTGAATTTTGGCGGCAAAAAAAATGTGATAGCAGTTCGTGCAGATAATACCATTCAACCCGCATCGCGGTATTATACCGGTGCCGGTATATACAGGCATGTAAGAATGAATATTACCAGTCCCGTTCATGTGGCGCATTGGGGGAATTTTATTGCTGCTTCAGCGGTGAGCGCAGCAAAAGCTACAGTAAATCTTCAAACTGCTATAATTAATCAGAGTGCTGCTAAAGCTGTAGTAAAAGTGCATACAGATATTGTTTCTCCTGATGGTAAAAAAGTGGCGCAGGCAGAAACGGTTAAAAAAATAGATGCTGGTGCAACAGAAAAAATTGAATATAACACTGCTGTAAACAATCCTGCTTTATGGGATATCGAGCATCCGCAATTGTATAAAGCCATAACTACGGTTACAGTCAATAAAAAGATAGTGGATGAAGTAAGCAATGCTTTTGGCATCAGAGATATTCAGTTTGATGCCAATACCGGTTTTTCATTGAATGGGAAGCAGGTTAAAATAAAAGGCGTTTGTCTGCACCACGATGCAGGTGCACTTGGGGCGGCGGTTCCTTTACAGGTTTGGGTGAAGCGTTTGCAGACTTTGAAAGAGTTGGGTGTAAACGGTATCCGTACTTCGCACAATGCAGTGGCGCCGGAGTTTTTAGACCTCTGCGATAAAATGGGCTTTTTAGTAATGGACGAAACTTTTGATACCTGGAACGCAGCCAAGAGTCATGCAGAAAAAGGATACAACCTGTATTTTACTAACTGGTGGGAAAGAGATACCCGTGATATTGTAATGCGTGACCGTAATCACCCATCCATCGTAATCTATAGTGTGGGTAATGAAGTGCATGATAATTTAAACGACTCTACGGGTTTCAGAAAATACAAAATGCAGCAGGACCTGGTGCATTCATTGGATAATACAAGACCGGTAACGATGGCATTGTTTCGTCCGGCTTTATCCAAAGTATATGAAAATGGGTTTGCCAATTTAATGGATGTGGTAGGGCAAAACTACAGAGAGAACGAACTGGTAGCTGCACACGATAAGAATCCAGCATGGAAAGTAATTGGAACAGAAAACAGATTGGAACAAGCTGCATGGATTCCGCTGAGAGATAAAAATTATATGTCGGGACAATTTTTATGGACCGGTATCGATTATCTGGGCGAAGCCGATTGGCCCGAAGTGGCGCATGGCTCCGGCTTACTGGATAAAACCGCAGGATTAAAAGATCTGGCCTACCAAAGAAAAAGCTGGTGGAGTACTGATCCGGTTTTGTATGTGATGCGCAAAGAAGGCAATGCGGGTGCCGGTGCATGGGTGAGCGACTGGAGCCCTACAGATATTGATACTTATGATGAAGCCAAGATTCAGGTGTATAGCAATTGTGATGAAGTGGAATTATTTTTAAACGGAACATCTGTTGCCGTTTTACCAAGACCAGCAGATGATGCATCGCCTAGAACTACTACTATTACTTTTCATAAAGGAACTTTAAAGGCAGTAGCCAAAAATAAAGGAACAATCGTGGCCACACAGGAACTCACTACTACGGGTAGCCCGACTAAAATTGTACTGAGTGTGGATAAAGCCAGTATCCAAAACAACTGGGATGATGTGGTGTATGTTACCGCTACTGTAACAGATGAAAATGGCTTACCCTGCTTAAATGCCATCAATAAAATTAAATTTACTGTGGATGGAGCAGGCGTAATTGCAGCAGTGGATAATGCGGATTTGGCGAGCACCGAATCTTATGGCAGTAAAGAACGATGGGCATATAAAGGAAAATGTGTGGCCATAATAAAAGCCAGTGGTAATTCAGGTAATATTAAAATTACCGCCAGTGCTGCAGAATTGCAGCGTGCTGATATCAGTGTGGAAATCCATTAGGTGTATTGCCATGTCCTTCAGGAAATGAATGAATTAATATTAGCTTAAGAAAAAATAAAACAATTGCATGATAAAAAAATACCTTTCTTTAAAATCTGTTGCCCTCTTTATTGCATTGGTAACATTAGCCTCCTTTGTTTTATTACAAAACAATAAACCAACATTATATATCATTGGGGATTCCACCGTGCGCAATACCAATCGTCCGCAATGTGGCTGGGGCGAAAAGATCAGCGATTTTTTTGATACTGCGCAGTTAAGTATTTCCAATCACGCGATGGCAGGAAGAAGTACCAGAACATTCATCAAAGAAAAACGCTGGGAAAAAGTGATGAACACCATAAAAAAGGGCGATTACCTGATCATGCAGTTCGGACATAATGAAGGCAGCAGGCCCGATACCAATAAAGCCGGTTACCGTGGGGTATTAAAAGGTATTGGTGAAGAAACCGTGGAATTAACCTGGCCCGACAGCACCAAAGAAACCGTGCATACTTATGGTTGGTACATTCGTAAATTTATACAGGATGCCAAATCTAAGGGAGCTATTCCCGTGGTGGCATCCATGATTCCCAGAAATGAATTTCGCGATGGTAAAGTGCAAAGAGCCAATAACGATTATGGCAAATGGGCAAAAGAAGTAGCTGCTGCCGAAGGCGTGACCTTTATTGACCTGAATGCCATTACAGCGGATAAATATGATGCACTGGGTGCAGAAAAAGTAAAAGAGTTTTTTCCCGGCGATCATACCCATACCAATGAAGCGGGGGCAACTGTAAATGCTGCCTCAGTTACAGAAGGTATTAAACTGATAAAGGGATTAGGATTGAATCAATACTTACTTAATAAAAACTAGCGCATGTTTCAAAATAAAAAAAGCGGATTGTTGTTTGCGGCAGTTATTGTACTGCTGTCTTCTTTCATTATTTTAAAAGAAGAAAAAAAGCCCACCTTGTTTTTTGTGGGCGACAGTACCGTGAAAAATGGCAGGGGTGATGGCGCTGGCAATATGTGGGGCTGGGGCGATCTGATGGCACCATTATTTGATACTACAAAAATTAAATTAGAAAACGACGCATTAGGCGGCACCAGCAGCAGAACTTATATCACTAAAGGCTTGTGGGATAAAGTACTGGCAAAAATTCAGAAAGGTGATTATGTGATTTTACAATTCGGGCATAACGACAGCAGTCCGCTGGATGATACCGCACGTGCAAGAGGCACCATCAAAGGCGTGGGCGATTCTGCCAGGGAAATTTATAATCCTATTACCAAACAACAGGAGGTAGTGCATACGTACGGATGGTATTTAAGCAAGATGGTGAATGAAGCCAAAGCGAAGGGGGCAACAGTATTCATCTGTTCACCAATACCGCGTAACGACTGGAAGGAGGGTAAAGTAATTCGTTACAATGGAACCGGTTATGGTTTGTGGGCAAAACAAACTGCAGAAGCAACAGCGGCCATCTTTATCGATCTCAACAGTATAACTGCGGATACCTACGACAGTATGGGACAGGAAGCAGTAAAATCTTTATTCCCCAATGAACATACCCATACATCAGGGGAGGGGGCGGCTATTAATGCAGCTTCTATTGTAAAAGGGATAAAGGAGTTGAAGAACTGTGAGTTGGTGAAGTATGTTAAATAGACGGATCAAATAATTACTGATGAGTATTGTAAAACAATTTTTTGTATTTGGAATTGCGGTAGTTGCAGCAGGTATTTTAAGCTGGCAGCAAAATGATACCGGTAACTATACTGTTGATATTACTACCAGGCATTTTCCCATAATCAGTAATCATTTAAAACTTGGTACACATACTAATTCTTCCGGAGAAACATTTGATGCAAACAGTTTGTACTTTATTAAAAATGGACAGCCCTGGTATCCTGTGATGGGGGAATTTCATTTTAGCCGCTTTCCCCAATCTCAATGGGAGTCGTCGATACTAAAAATGAAAGCTGCAGGTATTGATGTAATTGCCTCTTATATATTCTGGATTTATCATGAGGAGGAAGAAGATGAATGGAACTGGAGCGGCAATCGCGACTTGCGATACTTTACAATGCTTTGTGCAAAACACCAGATGAAACTATTTGTAAGGGTTGGCCCCTGGTGTCATGGTGAAGTGCGTAATGGAGGATTTCCTGATTGGCTCCTGCAAAAATCATTAAAAACCAGAAGTAATGACTCCTTGTATCTGGCTTATACTGCTAAATTATTTACTCAGATCAATGGCCAATTAAATGGTTTGTACTTTAAAGATAATGGCCCGGTAATTGGGGCACAAATTGAAAATGAATACCGGTTTAATAATCCAAAAGGGCTCACGCATATAATGACATTAAAAAAAATGGCTGTTGAAGCAGGCATTGATGTGCCTTATTATACTGCCACTGCATGGCCCGGATCTGATATCCGACAAGTGGATTTGATACCTGTGCTGGGTGGCTACCCCGAAGCACCCTGGGACAGTCGCACTACCCAATTGCCTTTATCGCAAAATTATATGTTTGCAACATTGCGCAATGATCCCAGCATTGGTAATGATCTGCTGGGTAATGTAACCGATACCACTAATTATAGCGGTTACCGGTATCCGTTTGCAACAGCAGAAATGGGAGCAGGGATACAGATTACGTATCATCGCAGGCCCATAATACAATCGCAGGATGTTACTGCGCTGGCAATGGCAAAGATTGGTTCAGGTGCAAACCTTATTGGGTATTATATGTTTCATGGCGGCTCTAATGCCATAGGTAAATTAACTACTTTGCAGGAGTCAAAAGCAACAAAATATCCCAACGATTATCCCATTATTAATTACGATTTTCAATCACCCATAGGCGAGTGGGGCAACTTGCGTCCGTCTTATAATGCATTTAAAGTGCTGCATTATTTTTTAAATGATTTTGGCGGAATGCTGGCCCGGGATGAAGTTTTCTTTCCTGAGAAAAAGGCTTCATTACCTTCTGATACCAATACATTACGCTGGACTGTCAGGGCAAATAAAAACAGTGGATTTGTATTTATCAATAATTTTCAGCGGCAACTGAATTTGCCTGATTTTAATGCTGTTCAATTCAATATTAAAACTGGTGAAGGAGAATTAAAAATACCAATGCAGCCAATTACCATTCCTGCTAATACGCAAATGATATTACCTTTCAATATGCCGATGCAGAATGCTAATCTGGTGTACGCCACTGCGCAACCTCTTTGCACCTTACAGTACGGTATTGAGCAAACATTCGTATTTTATGCAGAACCCGGAATAAAGGCAGAATACGTTTTTGATGAAAAAAATATTGAAATGATACATGTGGCCAATGCAGCAGTTACCAGCAATGGCATACACAGGGTTATTAAAGTAAATCAACCCGGGAAGGACTGTATTACACATGTAACATTAAATGGCAGTAAAAAAATTGCGATCATTACGCTTACCAAAGAAGAGGCACTTAATACATGGAAGTTATATAATAAAAATCAAAGCTACCTATGTATCAGCAATGGAGAAATTACAATGAATAAAGAAGGGATTCAATTGCAAAGTACAGGAAAAACCAGTATAGATATTGCCTTTTATCCGGTAACTGCAAAACCTGTAACAGTTTCGGGCAGCATACTGAAAAAAACTCATGATGGAATATTCTCTGAGTATCAGTTGAAGTTTGAAGAAAAAAATAGTAAAGTAAAATGGGCGTCTGCCTTAATTAAAACTTTAAGTGATCATAATATCTATAATAGCCTGCCACTGTACAAAACAAGGATCAGCCAGGTTCCCGCTGCAAAATTTTGGGATGTGCAGATTCCCTCTTATGTGATGCAGGGATTAAGTAATGCTTATTTAAAGATAGATTATGAAGGGGATACACAGGCTGCTTATTTTGACGGCAAATTAATTGCCGATGATTTTTATTCCGGTGCCCCCATGATGATTGGTTTAAATCAGTTTAAAGGGATTGCAGGAAAAAAAATCCAATTGCTAATAACATCATTGAACGACAGCAGTAAAATTTATTTTGAAAAAGGCATCAGAGAACCCCTGGTTGGAAGGAATGCTGCGGAAATAAAAAATATCAGCATTGTACCGCAATATGCTGCGTCCATTAAATTATTTTGATAATACTAAAAATGAAAAAATATATTATATATAGTCTGGCAGTAATGACCGGTGTTTTATCTGCAGGCAAGTCTGCAGCACAAAATGCTTTTTCTTTAGCCGGCAAATGGAATTTCGCTATTGACAGTACGGATATTGGTATCAAAGAAAAATGGTTTAACAAAAAATTACCGGAGACGGTACTCTTGCCCGGCTCCATGCTTAGCAATAATAAAGGGAATGCCGTAACCATCAATACCAAATGGACCGGAAGTATTTACGACAGCAGCTGGTATTTTATGCCCCGGCTTGCCAAATACCGCGAGCCCAATAACCTGCATTTTCCTTTTTGGCTTACACCCAATAAATATTATTTAGGCCCTGCCTGGTACAGTAAAGAAATTACCGTGCCTGCTAACTGGAATAAACAAAGGGTGATACTGTTTTTAGAAAGGGTGCATACCATTTCTACTGTATGGATCGATGATCAGCAGGTGGGTACGCAAAACAGCCTGGCTACAGCGCATGAATATGATTGTACGGCATTCATCAAACCCGGTAAACATACTATCACTATCAGAATTGATAACCGCATTAAGGATATGAATGTGGGTCCCGATTCACATAGTGTTACCGATCATACTCAGGGTAACTGGAATGGTATTATTGGAAAAATGGAACTGCAGGCCACGCCGTTACTCTGCATTAAAAATGTACAGGTATATCCTGATGTACAAAATAAAACAGCCAAAGTGCTGGTAAAGTTGTCAAATGCAAGTAATGCCGCTAATAGAGTTTCGATTTCATTAACAGCAAAATCTTTCAATACAAAAAATATTCATCAGGCCGCATTCACCAAATTATTTGATATTGCTGCAGGCGATACAGTATTAGAATTGTCATTGCCCATGACTAATAAAGTATTGTTATGGAGTGAATTTGATCCGGCATTATATAATCTCAGTGTTTTGATATCAGGTAAAACAACCGATAAAAAAAATGTACAGTTTGGTATGCGTGCCTTTGGTATTGAGGGCACACAGTTTACCATCAACGGACAAAAAACTTCTTTACGCGGCACCGTTAATAATTGTGAATTTCCATTGACTGGTTTTCCGCCAATGGATCTGGCATCATGGCAGCAATTATTTGCCACTGCTAAAGCACATGGATTGAATCACATGCGTTTTCACAGCTGGTGCCCGCCTGAAGCAGCTTTTGATGCTGCCGACAGAGAAGGTTTTTATTTACAACCCGAAGCAGACAGCTGGCCTAATCATGGCACTTCATTGGGCGATGGCCGATTTATTGATCAGTATATTTATGATGAGACAGATAAGATGCTGCAACGTTACGGCAATCATCCTTCCTTTGCCATGCTGGCTGCAGGTAACGAACCCGCAGGAAGAAATCAGGCAAAGTATTTAAAAGAATTTGTTTTTCATTATAAAGCTGCAGATAACCGCAGGTTGTATACCGGTGCATCTGTTGCCATGAGCTGGCCATTGGTTCCCGAAAATGAATACATGATCAAATCGGGTTCCCGCGGGTTAGACTGGAATAACCGTATGCCCGAGAGTGATTCAGACTATCACCGCTTCATCGAAAAATTTACCATGCCTTATGTAACTCATGAAATGGGTCAGTGGTGTGTATTCCCCGATTTTAATGAGATTAAAAAATATACCGGTAATTACAGGGCAAAGAATTTTGAAATGTTTCAGCAGGATCTTAATGAAAGTGGAATGGGAGACTTGTCAGAAAATTTTTTAATGGCCTCAGGCAAACTGCAGACCATCTGTTATAAATACGAACTGGAAAAATCTTTGCGTACTCCTGCACTCGGAGGCTTTCAATTGCTGGGCTTACAGGATTTTCCGGGTCAGGGATCTGCTATAGTTGGTACACTCAATGCATTCTGGCAATCGAAAGGATACACTAGTACAAAAGAGTTTAATCAATTTTGCAATGCCACCGTGCCGCTGATACGTACTTCTAAATTTGAATACACCAATGAGGAGACATTGCATGCTGCAGTAGAAATATATCATTACGGTAAAACTGATTTTAAAAATGCATCAGTCAGCTGGAAACTGATTAATGCTGATGGTTCTATTTTTGCACAGGGGGAATTTGCCAATAAAAATATTTCTTCCGGAAAAAATACTGCGATCGATACTATTGGCGTGTCATTTTCAAAAATAAGCAAAGCAACACAATTGCGTCTGCATATTACAATTGATCAAACAACTATTGAGAACAACTGGAATTTCTGGATCTATCCAAAACAATTGCCACAATTAGATAATGCAGGCATTTATTATACTGATACACTGGATGCAAAAGCAGTGGCTATTTTAAATAATGGCGGCAAAGTGTTTTTAAACCTGGCCGGACGAATTGTAAAAGGCAAAGAAGTGGTACAATATTTTACACCGGTATTCTGGAATACCTCCTGGTTTAAAATGCGCCCGCCGCATACCCTGGGTATTTTACTGAATGAAAAGCATCCAGCATTTGCAGATTTCCCCACCAGTTATCACAGCGATCTGCAATGGTGGGAGATCGTGAATAAAGCACAGGTGATGCACCTTGAAAATTTCCCCAAAGATTTTAAACCGCTCTTGCGCAGCATTGATACCTGGTTTATGAACAGGCGACTGGCCATGTTATTTGAAGTTAAAGTGGGTAAGGGTAAGTTGATGGTAAGCAGTATGAACCTGAACGCAGCAAACAATAATAAACCTGCAGCAGCGCAATTGTGGTACAGCATCCAAAAATATATGCTGGGCAATACATTTGCACCAACACAAACAATTGATATAAATTTGATCAGGGAACTCACCAGCAAACCATCCAGTTTTGTGTTTGATGCATTCAGCAGGGCAACACCGGATGAGTTAAGACCCAAAACGATTGCACAGTAATATGAAAAAAAATAGTTTAGGACAAACATTTTATCTATGGTCATCATCGTTGTGTCACTCACTTGTACGGCATAACTTTTCTGAACTTTTATCTAAGCGCAGGTATTGCACCAGTCTGTTCATAATAGGCCTGAGCCTTATTGGAATAAAATCCGCTGCACAATCAAACAATTCCCGTTTATGGCATGGCATTCAACGCACCATGCATTACCAGCCAAATGGTAAAGATTTTGTATTGTACAAAGGCACCCGAAAATTCAATCGTGCTTTATACGGTGCCAATACTGCCTTCAGAGTAGAAACTGGTGACCTGCCTGAATTTGCGATGTATATGCCGGGCATGGGGGGTAATTGCAAAATAGGGATTATTGCCAATGGAAAAAGTAAATGGATCACCACGGCCAATCAAATCAAAACGGTGTACAGTCCGGGTACCATGCTGTACCAAATCAAAGACAGCCTGCTGGGTAATGGACTCATCAATATTCAGGTATTGGCCATGGTTGCTGCAGAAGGAATGCTGGTAAAGATTGAAACAACTAATATTCCTGCAAATATTTCTTTAGTGATGGTGTATGGCGGTGCCACAGGGAAAAAATTTAGTCGTGATGGAGATATTGGCGCCGATCCGGAATCCTCTTTTTATTTACAGCCTGCATATTGCAAGGATAACCGGTTCTCTATATTTCAAAATACTTTTCAGTTATCGTACGGGCTCACCAAAGCTTTAAGCGAAGAAGAACGGTATGAAATTCAGTACGGCAATAAACAGGCTGATACTGCAGCAAAAGAAAAGCCCAAACAACTATTGGGTGTTTTTCCTGCCACAGCAGAAATACAAATTGCTGATGCTGAAAAACAAACCAGTCCGGCTGAGCTGATTGCTTCTGCTGTGAATTTAAAATTGCCGGTGATTGCAGCAACCATTGCGCTCAACAAAAAAGATACGTTGTATTTTATGGTGCAAAAGCCGGAAGGTAAAATGGAAAGTCCGGACTTGCCTGTATTATTTGCAGCTGCAGATGCCGCAAGAAGAAAAATAGCCAACCGCATTGATGTACAAACTCCCGATGAATATATCAATACATTAGGTGGAACTTTATCCGTTGCAGCAGATGCTATATGGGAAGAACCCTCTTTTATGCATGGGGCTATTGCATGGCGCATGCGTTTACCCGCCTGGCGCGGACCATATGCTGCTGATCCTTTGGGCTGGCACGACAGAGCCAGAATGCATTTCAGCAGTTATGCCTTGTCGCAGGTAACAAAAATTCCGGCAGGCCCCGTAGTATTTGATTCTGTATTGCATAATGCAAGGCAACAGGAAAAAATGGGTACGGCTATGTTCAGCAATGGCTATATCAGCCGCAATCCCGGTGGTGATATCCGTCCGCATCATTACGATATGAACCTGGTATATATTGATGAACTGCTCAATCATTTTAATTATACCGGCGATTTGGAGTACGTAAAAAAAATGTGGCCTGTAATAAAACTGCATCTGGAATGGGAGAAAAGAAATTTTGATGCAGATGGAGATGGTTTGTACGATGCTTATGCCGCCATATGGGCAAGTGATGCTTTGCAATACAGTGGTGGCGGGGTAACACATTCCTCAGCCTATAATTACCGGGCTAATAAAACTGCCGCCATGCTGGCTAAAATGATTGGTGAAGATGGTGCAGGCTATGAAGCAGAAGCGAATAAAATACTCACTGCCATGAATAAAAATTTATGGCTGAAAGATAAGGGCTGGTTTGCAGAGAATAAAGATTTGATGGGATTGCAGCAGGTGCACCCTGCTGCAGGGTTATGGACTGTTTATCATGCCATTGATGAAGGAACTGCAGATGCCAAACAACAATACCAGATGCTCCGTTATGTTGACAAATACATTCCGCATATACCGGTAAAAATAAACGGTCTGAAAGATGAGGGTTATTATGTATTGAGCACTACTAACTGGCAGCCATACACCTGGAGTATCAATAATGTTGGACTCGGAGAAAATTTGCAAACAGCCATGTCTTACTGGCAGGGTGGTGAAAATGATAATGCTTTCAAGCTCTGGAAAAGCACATTGGTGGAAAGCATGTATGCCAGTGCGAGCCCGGGTGGCTTTCAGCAACTGAGTTTTTATGATGCCATCCGTGGTGAGCTCTACCGCGATTTTGCTGATGGCATTGGTGTTACAGCAAGGTCATTAACAGAAGGACTGTTTGGGGTATTGCCCGATGCTTTGCATGATAGACTGTTGATCAAACCCGGCTTTCCCGCAGCATGGAAATTTGCCAAACTGGTAACACCTGATATCAGCGTGAATTTTAAAGAAGAGAAAAATATTTCAACTTACACACTGCATCAATCTTACAATAAAGTATTAGCGATTAGCCTGCGGGTACCCGCATTGAAAGATAAAGTGGGAACTGTAACAGTAAATGGTAAAAAAGCAAAATGGAATTGGGATGCGGCAGCATTCGGACATGCTGCGATAATTATTGAAGTTGGAAAACTAAAGGATGCGGTAATAACTATTAGCTGGACAGGCAATGCATTTGATCAGGTTGGATTAAGGGCAAACTACAATGAAACAGAAACGGACAGTATACAGTTGAGTAAAGCCAGATGTATTACAGTTGAAGATCCACAACTGATACTGGGTAGTTCAAAAATCACTCCTTCAGGAGCAACAATGGTATTTAAAAATTTAAACCGTAACAATGCATTATTTTTTCATTTAAAACAGGGTGATGCCAGATGGGTGGCGCCTGTACATTTTGAAGAAGCGTATGTAGAGGAAGTTCAGGCGTTTGGACTGCCTCAATCCGGAGTATTTAAAACGGTGGATTTACAACCTTATTTCAATGATAAAGTAACGCAGATCTTTAAAAATAAATACCTGTCACCCAGACCAAAATCGCCCACCTTACAAATTCCCTGGCAGGGTATTGGTAACTGGTGTTACCCATTAACCGATGCCAATATTAATGATAGCGGCCTTAGAGTAAAAGCGGGTGCAGAAAATAAAATTTATCTCGATAAAATTCCTTTCGCCACACCAGGTGCATTGGATGCGAAAAATATTATTTACACTTCGCAGTGGGATAATTATCCCAAATCTGTTACCCTGCCTTTAAGCGGTAAAGCAGAACATGCGTATTTATTAATGGCGGGCAGTACCAATCACCAGCAATCACAATTCACCAATGCAAAAATAATTGTGACCTATACCGATGGATCGACAGATGAATTGCCATTGATTAATCCATCCAACTGGTATCCCATTGAGCAGGATTATCTGGAAGATGGATTTGCATTTACTACAGGTGCCGCCAAGCCTTATCGTTTGTTATTAAAGAGTGGTGAGTTTACCAATACCATCAATAAATTCAGCAGCATTAAAGGGTTTAGTAGCCGTGCAATTGATGGCGGTGCAGCCACTGTATTGTACATGTCCCTGAATGGTAATAAAACATTGCAAAGCTTAAGGTTGGAAACACTGGCTAATGAAGTGGTGGTGGGGTTGATGAGTGTGACGTTGGTGAGTAGTGAGTAGTGAATAGTGAATAGTGAATAGTGAATAGTGAATAGTGAATAGTGAATAGTGAATAGTGAATAGTGAGTTTTGGAAATGCAAGATAAAACAGACTCTAGGATTTTAATACTGTGTTTCTTCAAATTTTACCAGTGCCTTACCTGCCTGCCGGCAGTGGAGGTGAAAGTAACAATTAGAAAAAGCTGGAAGTAAATGAATAAAATTATTATGAAAAAATATTTTGTAGCTCTGTGTGCAGTACTATTTGCTAGTGAACTAACAGCCCAGCCCATAAACCGAAAAGCACTTGTAGAAAGACACACAGTTGTAAACACAACAATGGACACACTCGCATCATTAAGTGTGGGTAACGGAAAATTTGCATTTACAGTTGATGCCACAGGCTTACAGTCATTTCCCAATGCCTATGCAAAAGGTGTTCCGTTAGGTACAGAAAGCGAATGGGGCTGGCATAGTTTTCCCAATACCAACAATTATAAAGAAGAAGAGTCTTTAAGAACCTATCATTTAAATGGTCGTGATGTACAATATGCGGTGCAAATTAATAAGCCCGAAAGAAATAAAAATGCAGCAGATTATTTCAGACAGAACCTGCATCGTTTGCAATTAGCTAATATTGGTTTGGAAATCACTAAAAAAGACGGCTCGGTATACACAGTGGATGATGTAAAAAATATCCATCAAACATTGGACATGTGGAAGGGCACGATTCATTCCCGGTTTACGGTAGAAGGCATTCCGGTAGAAGTGATCACTTATTGCCATCAGCAGCAGGATGCCATCGGCGTAAAAATTAATTCTGCCTTATTGCAGACGGGGAAAATAAAGATACGGATACGCCTGCCTTTCCCCACTGCAGGCTGGGCAGATGTGGGCAATACTTTTACGGATGATGATAAACATCAATCCAGATTAATTGAAAGTTCACATCAAACAGCAACAATTACGCACCAGTTAGATACTACTGCATATAATTTACAACTGCGATGGAGCGGACAGGCAAGTCCTTCCACTAAACAGGCACATTATTTTTTACTCACGCCAACGCCATCAGGCAGTTTTGAATTTACCTGTTTGTTTACAACTGCGAATTCAAAAAAAGGGAGTTCATTTTCATTTGCTCAAATAGAAAGTAACAGTCAGCAGCAATGGAAACAATTCTGGCAAAGCGGCGCAGCGGTTGATTTTGCAGGCAGTATGGATACCCGTGCTAAAGAACTGGAAAGAAGGATCGTTCTCTCACAGTATCTTACCAAAGTAAATTGCGGTGGCAGTAATCCACCACAGGAAACAGGATTGACATACAATAGCTGGTATGGCAAACCGCATATGGAAATGCACTGGTGGCATGCGGTGCATTTTGCATTATGGGGAAGGGTCTCCATTCTTGAACAACAACTGAACTGGTATAACAAAGCAGCAGCCACTGCAAAAGCTATTGCACAACGACAGGGTTATGAAGGGATACGCTGGCAGAAAGTAACGGATAATGATGGCCGCGAAGTGCCCAGCAGTATCGGTGCCTTTTTGATCTGGCAGCAACCGCATTATATTTATATGACGGAGCTGGTATATCGTCAAAAGCCAACTTTACAAACATTAAGCAAATATAAAGACCTGGTATTTGCCACGGCAGAATTTATGGCTTCTTATGCACGTTACGATTCTGTAACACATAAATATGTATTGGGTAAAGGAGTGATTGCCGCACAGGAACGTTTTAAAGCGGAAGAAACTTTTAATCCCACTTACGAACTGGCTTACTGGCACTGGGCATTGTCGGCAGCACAGCAATGGAGGGAGCGGCTGCATTTGCCCCGCAATAAAAAATGGGATGAGGTGATTGCTAACCTGTCGCCCTTAGCTATACAGGGAGATAAATATTTATTTACTGAAAGTGCAACCGATTCTTACACAAACCCTGAATTTAAAACTGATCATCCTTCGGTACTGGGTGCATTGGGTATGGCACCTGAAACACCCATGGTGAACAAAACTATCATGCAAAATACCTTTAACTGGATATGGGATAACTGGAGCTGGAACAAAACCTGGGGCTGGGATTTTCCTATGACTGCCATGACGGCTACGCGTTTGGGTGATGCCGACCGTGCCATTGATGCATTGCTGCTGCCCATTACCACCAATACTTATTTGCCCAACGGGCATAATTACCAGGACGGGCGTTTAACGCTTTATCTTCCCGGTAATGGCGGGCTGCTAACGGCCATCGCTATGATGTGCGCTGGTTATGATGGCAGTACGGTTACCAATCCCGGCATACCCAAAAATGGTAAATGGAAAGTGAAATGGGAAGGATTGAAAAAGATGCTGTAAATTATCATTTCATTGTTACAAGTACTTTAAATTTTTTATGAAACATATTTTATTTTTTCTGATAGTTTTATTTTCACTTTCTGCCAATTGTCAGCTGGTCACAGATTCTGTTTTAATAGAAAAACATTACAGAACCTTCAGCTATAATCAACCGGCTGCAAATGCAAAAGGCTTCAGCCTGGTGTTTGTAATGCATGGCTCCGGCGGCAGTAACGATAATATGTATCCCAAAACTAAACAACTGGAAGCCATTGCCGGCAAGGAAAAAGTATTGCTGGTATATCCCAACGGTTATCTTCATTACTGGAATGAATGCCGAAAATATTCCACTGCTGTTGCCAATAAAGAAAACATCAATGAAGAGGGATTCTTTACTGCCATGATCGCTTATTTCAGCAATAAATTCGGCATAGATACTAACCGGGTTTTTGCTACCGGGTTTTCTGGTGGCGGGCATATGAGTTACAAGCTTGCCATGACGATGCCCAATAAAATAAAAGCCATTGCGCCGGTAGTAGCCAATATGCCCGATTCCGCATCCTGCGATTGTGCACTTGCAAACAGAGCATTGCCCGTGCTCATCATCAATGGTACTGCTGATGCCACCAATCCTTATAACGGCGGCGAAATGTTTGTGAACAATGCCAGCTTTGGCGTGGTTCGCAGCACCGAAGGCAGTTTTCATTACTGGGCTACCCTTGCCGGTTATACAGGTGTGCCGGTAAAACAATTGTTACCTGATTCGGATCCCGCCGATAACAAAACCATCGAAAGTTACACTTACAGAAAAAAGAAACATCCCACCATTCAGTTACTGAAAGTGGTGGGCGGACATCACGATTACCCAAACGATATTGATGTGTACATGTATGTGTGGAATTTTTTTAAACAGGTTAGATAGTGTATTATTAGTATAAACATCATACGGTCAGGCATTGTACAATGCCTGACCGTATGATTTAGTGCAGGTCCATTTCTTTTGAGCCCGTTAATTTAATATCGCGGGTGTTTTTTTGCACTGCAATGGCAGCAAACAAACTCAGCACAAACGACATGGCATAAAACCCTTTTTCGCTTTTGGTTAGGGTGGCATTCCATAGCCCCACGGTGAGCAGTACAATGGTTAAAATGGTGCTGAACCATGCAATGCCATAGTACAGGTTGGTAACCGGGATGCCTTCCAGCTGGTCACGCACTGCTTTTTGTACAGAGATGGCAGCAAACAGGCCAAACATGAGCACGGTAAAATAGTATCCTTTTTCATTCAATTCCATATCGGCATTCCATAGTCCGATCAAAAATGCAGTAATACCAATCAGTAAGGAAGCCCAGGAGGCAGCAATAAAAGCTGAAGAGGGCTGTTGAAGTTTTTGTTCCATAATATGATTTTATACAACAAAACTATACAGCACCGGTAAGCTGTTTTTTGACAAATGTCAAAAACAAACATTCTAAATGTTAAAACTTGCTTCGAATGCGGCTGAGCGTTTCCTGGCTGATGCCAAGATAAGAAGCGATATAACCAAGCGGAACCCGTTCTAAAATATGCGGACTTTCCTGCAATAGATTTTCATAGCGTTCGGCGGCAGTTTTAAACTGGGCATTTACAAAACGTTCTTCCAGGCGGATATAATATTTTTCGTTGATGATGCGAACCAGCCTTTCAATTTCGTGGTAGCGGTTAAACAAACCTGTGAGCGTTTCTTTAGAAATGGACCATAAGGTACAGCTTTCCAGTAACTGTATATTTTCTACAGCCGGTTCGCGGGTAATAAAACTATGGAAGGAAGTGACAAAATCATTTTCAAAACCAAACCAATGGGTGATTTCTTTGCCATCTGCATTATAAAATCCACGCAATGCACCTTTTTCTAAAAAATACAGGTGGCGGCATTGCTGTCCTTCAGATAATAAAAAATCATTTTTGGGTAATAACAGTTGTTCAAAACAATCCTGCAGGGCCATGCTGGCATCTTCGCTGATGGGATGAAAGTGTTTGATATGGGCTAATAAATGTTCCACTCTACATACTGTTGATGCCGTTAAAGTTACCACAGCAAAAGGTATTACAGAAAACAATATTTTACAGGGGATATTTTACTTTTGTAATGTAAGACTGATGCCCTAAGTTTGCCGCCAATTTGAACCCGATGGAGCAGAAAATAAGTTTGATGATAATGCCGCAGCAGCTCTTGCTGAATAAAGAAATAGTGCAGGTGCAGCATATTGTAAAAACTGCAAAAGCTTTTGAATCTACCGTATATGATCTGAGTATTCAGGAATTGAACCAATCCTTTCCTGCCTTGCCAAAAAATGCCAAAGAAATATTACTGTCATTCAATAAAAATAATTGCGAAAAAAGGCATACTGCTATTGTAAACAGGTATAAAGCAGGTAAGGGTGGCATTGCTTACGATACCTTTTACCAAAATGCCTTATTGCGGGAACTGCAGCTGGTATTTGAACAGTTGAAACCCTTTGCCCCGCTGGTAAAATGGCAGCACCGCATTTTAATTAATAAAAGCAATACCAAAACCAGCCCCTGTGTATTCAGCACCTTTAAACCCCGGCTGCAGTTTGAGGTGGTAAAGGAAAACGGTCTGCTGCAACTGAATACACTGGTGTTGCTGAACGGACAAACATATCCGCTGGCTGATTTTACCCGGTACCATTTTTTACTGCTGTCGAATAACGAATATTTTTTATTGCCGCACAAAGATTTTAAAACATTGGAATGGCTGGAGCAAATCAATGCTGCCCAATATGCATCCGATGCAGAAGCATTTGCCGAACATGTGCTGGCAAAGCTGGAAGAAGATTATACGGTACACCGTAATAATTTATTTGACCAGAACATTATTGATATTGCGCCGGTGAACAGGATATTGCTGAGTGAGATCAGTGGTTCTTTTTTAGTACTTACACCGCAATGGGACTATGATGGGTTTATTGTGGAAGGCCAGTGGCAGGAAACGTTCAGCATTACTAAAAATGGGGTGGCCTATTGTATCAAACGAAATAAGGATGCCGAGCAGCAATTTGCAAAACAGCTGCAATCCATGCATCCTAATTTTGCCAAACAACTGAACGGCTATTACTATTTATCCTTTGCTGATGCACAAAAAAAGCAGTGGTTCTTAAAAACCTATCACAGTTTACTGGAGCAGGATATTCCGTTAATAGGGATGGACATGCTGCAGCATTTCCGGTACAGTGCGCACAAACCTGAAACAGCTTGCACCATTAAAGAAACAAGCAACAATACCATCACACTCATTTTTACTTTGCAATTTGGAGAAGAGATCATCGGGCTGCACGATCTGCAAAAAACCTTGCTGGCCGGGCAAAAAGCCATCATGCTGAAAGACGGCAGTCTGGGTGTACTGGGTGCCGACTGGATACAGCAATTCAGCACCATCATCAAGCATGGCAGCATCATCGGTAAAAAAGAAATTAAGGTGGCGCAATGGATGAGTATTACCGAAGGCGGTGGAGAAAACAGTACAGCCGGTTTACAAACCAATACCAAAGAGGCCTGGTGGAAAAAATGGAAACAATGGCAGCAGCAGGATGATATTCTGTATCCTGTTCCTGCAGGCATAAAAGCCACTTTGCGGCCTTACCAGCAAAAAGGTTACGAATGGATGGTGCTGCTGTCTGAAGCGGGTGCCGGTACCTGTTTGGCTGATGACATGGGCTTGGGTAAAACATTACAAACGATTTGTTTTTTAGCCTATGTGCATCAGTTGCATACAGCACAAAAACACCTGATCGTTTGTCCAAGCAGCTTGTTGTACAACTGGCAGCAGGAGCTGGAAAAATTTGCGCCGCACCTTAATACATTCATTCATCATGGCGCCAACCGGGAGGTAAAAAATATTGAAAGCAATGATGCTGCTGTTATTTTAACTACCTACAGTACCTTAAGAATTGATATAGACGAAATGGCTTTGATACCGTTTGGCATAGCTGTAATAGACGAGAGCCATAACATAAAAAACCCGGCAGCACTTATCACCAGGGCGGTGAACCAGCTGAATGCGGTAAGCCGGGTGGCACTCAGCGGTACACCGGTAATGAACAATACATTCGACCTGTATGCGCAGCTCAGTTTCTTATTGCCGGGTATGTTTGGCAGCCGCGAATTTTTTAAAAGAGAATATGCCGATGCCATTGACCGTGATCATGATCCGGAAAAGATTGCCACACTCAGGAAGCTAACAGCACCATTTGTATTACGCCGTACCAAAGAACAGGTAGCCACCGACCTGCCCGAAAAAGTAGAAAGCATTTTATGGTGCGAAATGGGGACCGACCAAAAGATGGCGTATGAAAGTATCAAAGAAAATATCAAAAGCAGTGTATTCATAGAGATCAAAGAAAAGGGTTTGGCAGGAGGGAAGTTAAGTGTGATCAATGGTTTGCTGAAACTGCGTCAGGTATGTAACAGTTGCCAACTGGTGAAAGATGAAGACCTGTTTACATCCGATTCTGTAAAAACAGAAATTCTGGTGGAAGAATTACAGAACATCATTCCCAATCATAAAGCACTGGTGTTTTCTCAGTTTACCGGTATGCTGGACCTGCTGGAACAGGACCTAATTAAAAACCATATTCCGTTTTGCAGGCTGGATGGCAGTACACCATTGGATACACGGCAGGTACTGGTAAATAATTTTCAAAAAACAGACAGTATAGAAAAAGTATTCCTCATCAGCCTGAAAGCAGGTAATGCCGGATTGAACCTAACTGCCGCGGATTATGTATTTTTATTTGATCCCTGGTGGAATACCGCAGTACAGCAGCAGGCCATTGACCGTACCCACCGTATTGGTCAAACACAAACCGTATTTGCCTACAGCATGGTATGTAAGGGAACCATTGAAGAAAAGATCATGCAGTTGCAGCAACGCAAAAAGAAACTGGCCGATGAACTCATCAGTGAAGAAGAAAGCTTTGTTAAAGGGTTAACCGAAAACGATATTGAATTTCTTTTCAGTTAAACGGGTTATTTAGAAGGGGAATCCGGAACAGCGCTTTTTTACAGTTACAGTTTCCTTTGCTTTATTTTTTCATACTCTTCCTGCAAATTTTTAAAATTGCTCCTGCTAGTTTTAGCCATCTCAGTGGCTTTTTTTTGCATGGCTTCCGCCTCATCATAAAATTGCAGTTTGTACAGCAGGTGGGCATAGGTGTCGTAATAAGCTGGTAATGGTTCCAATTCAATGCTTCGCTTACTCCATAGCATGGCTTTTAAAAGATAGAGCTCGTTATTGCCCGCCATTTGGTAAAAGATCCAGGCGGCATTATTCAGTTCTGCCGCAGTAGCATTATTTTTAGGGTAACTAAATACAAATTTTTTTTGGGTGGTACTGTCATTTATCCTGGTAGTTACCGCGTTTTGCTGTGCCTTTTTTTTGGCCGCTTCATAATTCAATGAATCCTTTTTCCGGATAGAATCAACGCTGATCCGCATGTAATACTGGTCGTAATAATTACCCGCCTGCTGTAAATAATTTACAGTATCCTGCACGCCTTTGTAATACTGCAGCATTTTTAATTGCCAGTTCTTTTGTCCTGTTACCTGGTCGCTTTGCCAGCTGCCTCTTGTAAAATTAGCTGCGGCATATGCCCTGTTCAGGTCTTTGTTGGCAATAGCACTCCTAATGGTATTATCAATGGTACAGTTGTTCATGGCGATCCTGTCGGCCAGGGGTTCTGTTTTAAAAATACTGTCAGAAATATTTTTATTGATATGCGCCAGCTTATAGACCTTGCCATCGGCCAGTGGTCCAGCTTTCAGTATAAACAATACTTCCTGGTAATTATCCAGGTCTGCAATGGTTAAGCCGGATACATATTTCTCTATCAGTGCTGCATTGTCTGTAATGCCGGCTTTTTGTCTTTTGCTGATATAGGTTTTCAGAAAAGCGGTATTATAATGTTCACTGTTGTATGTACTGTCGTAATCTGCCAGCGACGGTTCTTTTGAGGCGGCAATGGCTTTGTCTGCCAGTTCCAGTATTGGTTGGGGTCTTGATAAAAAAGCTACTTCACTGAATAATAAACCACCTTTTGCGTCCACAAAAATAAAAGAAGGGAAGCGGGTGATTTTATATTGGCGTATGATCTTCCCTGTTACAGCTGTATCTTCTTTGGCTATTTTATAATTGATGAAAAGGCTGTTGAATTTTTCCACTACGGTTTTATCTTTCAGTCCGTTTAAAAAATTGGGAGTGGGTACAGGCGGTTCAATCGTGATCAACACAGCCAGCGGCTTTTGTTGTTGCCGGGCTGCTGCCTGTGCTTTTTCCAGCGATGGCTCAAAGTTGATCTGCTGTGCCTGCATTTGAAAACCCGTCAGCAGCAGTACCAATACGATAACCCTGTTTTTTTTCATGATCCCTGATTTTTCATAAAGGTATATGTTTTGTCATTATATATATTATTTGCACAATGATGTAGAAAATGTTAATGAAGGTGCGCTGTACCCGGTTTCATAAATAAATTTTATCTTGTGCCGGGATTATCCTCCTTTTTTGCATGCAGCAAAAGAGCAATCAATTCATGTATGAAAACGATCACCCTGCTTTTGGCATTTTTACTGACGGGCACCTGGGCAATTGCTCAACCTGCAACTATTGATACCGTAGTGGCCAAAAAAAATGTAAAGGCCGCCGCAGAAAAGATGGGGCAATATTTTGTACATAAAAATTATACTGCTTACATCAACTACATGCATCCAAGGATCATCCAAATGGCGGGCGGCAATGCTAAAATGATCGCTATTATTAAAAGTTCCATTAAGCAAATGGAAGACCAGGGGATATGGTTTACCGGTTCGGTCATTGGTGAACCTTCCAAAATAACAGTTACCGCAACAGCTTTACAAACAGTTATCCCGCAAACCATGGAAATGAAAATGACTAATGGAAAAATGGTTGCCAAAGCATACCTGCTGGCCGTTTCTGCAAACAGTGGCAAAAGCTGGTACTTTATTGATACCAGCGATAAAACCCTTGCACAGCTGCAGGAAGTGATTCCCGGACTGAGTAACAACCTGGTAATACCTGTAAAAGAAAAACCGGTATTATATAAAAACTAACCGGCTGCACTAAATGCAGCTATGGGTACAGCAATATTATTTCACCATATATTTTTTAAAATAACAACAAGATGCTGGAAGCCATCAAACGTTTAAAAGCCATTGCAGATACAGGACTGTTATATTCAGAAAATGAATTTGATAAGGAGCGGTATGAAGAATTGAATGAGATCAGTTTTCGTTTATTAAGTACCGTCAGTAATACAGGTATTGATGAACTGAAACTTGTTTTACCAAGGGCCAAAGAATATCCCACGCCCAAAGTAGATGTAAGGGGTTTATTGCTTTCGCCCGAAAAAAAAATTCTTATGGTACGGGAAGGCGTGGATGGCAGGTGGTCGCTGCCGGGCGGATGGGCCGATATTGGCTACAGTCCTGCAGAAGTAGTGGTAAAAGAATTCAGGGAAGAAACCGGACTTGCAATTACTGTTCAGCAGTTGCTGGCGGTATTCGACAAACGCAAGCACCCGCATCCGCCCGATCATTTTTATATTTACAAAATGGTATTTTACTGCCAGGCTGTTTCCAATGAATTACAAAAAGGATTCGATATGCAGGATGTACAGTATTTTGATATTACAGCATTGCCTCCACTGTCCGAACCCCGGCTGGTAAAATCACAGATAGAATTATTGTACCGCAAAGTAATGGAAAACGATACGGTTACTTATTTTGATTGATTGCCAGGCATCATACTAACAAAAAAAGTGCAGTTTCAACTCAAACTGCACTTTTTTTTGGTTACGCATTTTTTTATTGAACTGCATTCCGTTTATCCGTCTTCATTTTCAATTCGTATTCCTGCGGTGGGGTGCCGCCCATAAGGTTGCGTACAAAATAATCCCAGCGCTTCCTTGTCATGTATAAAGATTTGTCGCCGTAGCCATGCCTGCTGTTGGGAAATATTACCAGGTCAAAATCTTTATTGGCTTTTTCCAGCGCTTCCACTACCAGCAGGGTGTTGTAAGGCGGTACATTGTCATCCAGCATGCCATGTGCCAGCATCAGTTTACCTTTTAAGTTTTTTGCGTAATTCTGGTTGGCCTGTTCTTCATAATTGGAAGTGCCATCAGGGTGTGTGGTAAGCAGCCCGATATAACGTTCGCCCCAGTCATCTTCGTAGTTACGGTTGTCGTGGTTGCCCGATTCGGAGATGCCCACTTTATAAAAATCAGGAAAACGGAACATGGCTGCTGCTGTTGCAAAACCTCCTCCCGAATGACCCCAAATACCCACCCGGTCCAGATCCATATAAGGATATTGCTTGGCCAGTTGTTTAATACCGGCTATCTGGTCGGGCAATGTATTGTCGGCCATATTGCCGTAACACATATCATGAAAACTTTTAGACCGGTTAGGATTGCAGGTGCCTTCTATCAGCACAACAATAAATCCCAGGTTGGCCAATGCCTGGTGATCGCTGCGACCGGTTTCAAAAGACCAGCTGCCCACACTGCCACCCTGCGGACCGGGATAAATATAATTTACCACCGGGTATTTTTTTGCCGGGTCTAAATTGTATGGCGTAAACAATAAGCCATACAGATCAATTTGTCCGTCTCTTGCTTTTACAGTGATGGGGGCAGGAGGTTGCCATCCTGTTGCGGTTAATCGGGAGATATCTGCTTTTTCTAAAAGTGCAAGCTGTTTACCGGTATTGTTACGCAGTACAGTCACCGGTGGCGTATCCGGTGTTGAATAACTGTCCGTAAAATAATTGCCGGTGGGCGATAAGTTGATCAGGTGATGCCCGTTTTCAGGCGAAAGCAGTGTTAGTCCCTTGCCATCAAAGCCCACTCTATAAAAATGGTTGAAGTATGGATGGCGGCCTGCTTCTTTACCATTGGCTAAAAAATAGATCAACCTTTTTTGTTCATCTATCTTCAATACCTGGGTAATGGCCCAGCTACCCCGGGTAATTTGATTTTTTAGTTTTCCTGTAGCAGCATCATATAAATACAAATGCCCCCAGTTATCTCTTTCAGAAAACCAGATGATCTCATGGCTTGCCTGCATGTAATGCCAGTTTACAGTACCCTGCCCCGATTCAAACTGAGTGGCGCTGGTTTCATTGAACACTTCTCTCAATGCTCCGCTTGCAGCATCTGCAATCCAAAAAGTTTCCTGTTTGTGATCACGCGTGGTAGATACAAAGGCCAGTGCTGTGCCATCGCTGTTCCATTCCACATCACTAAAATCTTTGCCATCGCATGAGATGTCATCGCATTGCGTTCCACGCCTTACGCCAGCCGGAATCTTCAGTGCCACCATCCGGGCATTGTCTAATTCAATGATCACCCTGCGGATGGTGGTCACATCTTTATCTCCTGGTAGTGGATATTTCCAGGCCTGCAACGAGGGCTTACCCACGTTGGTAGTTACCAGGTACATATCACTCACATTCCGCTGGTCCTGCTGGTAAGTGGCAATTTTTTTACTGTCCGGCGACCATACAACAATGGGGTTGTCACTTTTTCTCCAGCCCGCATTATCAGTGGCATAGCCATTGTCTTTTACACCATCGGTGGTGAGCGGGGTTTCCTTATTGGTAGCAATATCTTTCATCCATAAATTATAATTGCGAATGAAGACCGATCTTTTTCCATCGGGGGAAACAGATTCATTGCTGCGGCTTTTTACCGGTGCTGCAGTGGCGGCATCAATGGTGCAGGTATTGGCAGCCGGGCTGTACACCCAATTTTTTTTAGCTGCGCTAAAACCAATAGCGCCACCGGGCAAATAGGTAAAACTGGTGAAGGGCAATTGCGAAGGCGTATACTGGTTGCCGGTAGCGGCAGAAAGTGCCGCCGCCAGTTGGGCGTGATTGAATGCCGGTTCTTTTTTTCCTTTGGCAGCATCCACCACTATAAACTCGCTGCCCTGGGCTGTTAAGATGCGGTACCAGAACCGGTCACCATTTAGCCAGTTGGGTTGAACTTTGCTGCGGTCAACCAATGGCGCTGTATTATACGAGAGGGATTGCTCTGCACGTGCATAATCGGCAGCTGTCAGTACTGGCTGCTGCTGGGCAAAACCGGTATTATAAACAGTCATGTAACAGCATACGCCCAGAATTTTAAGAATGGTAGTCATAAAAAAAATATTTGATTGTGCAATTAGCGCTGAATAAATATAGTTATTTAATCAACACCAAAAAGCCCGCATACCTGCGGGCTTTTTGGTGTACTTGTTACCTGGGATCAAAATTTTTTAAATATGGAGCGTATATTTTTGCTGATCTCTTTACCGGTCATTTGGGCATAACTCATTTCATCGGTGGCCGATCCCTGCCAAACGGTTTTGTCGGTATCGGTATCAATCAGTAATACGGTAATAGTGCCTTCCTTTACAGAAGTGGTATAGCTGTTATATCCCATAAAACGGGAAGGATAATAAAAGTTATTATACCTGCCGGTACGCGGATTATAATAACTGCGTACATAGGAGTTGGAATATACCGGGTCGTTTTGTTCTTTCTGGGTTTTTTCAACCAGCAGTTCGGAACCAACCAGTATATCCGGATTGTACGACACTTCTTTCCACCCCTTTTTTTGCAAGGCTTCATTTACTGCTGCCCGGATATTTTGTTGTGCAATATCATTTTTACGGTTGGGTCTTACTCCCTTTGGTTTTTCCGGTGCTATCCAGCTGTAGGTTTTGTATTTATCAAAATCCACCCCTTTTGCTTTTTCAATATGGGCGGTATGTGCACAACCTGCCATCAGCAGCATGGTTGCAATGCTAACAATGCTTAATTTTATTGATCCTGTGCTCATGATATATCTGTTTAAGGTTAACTAATAGTTGCCATTATTCTGACTTGCAAAAAGCATGCAGGAGCAACTGGGATATGTGAAAGTTTAGTGAAAGCTGTTGCAGAGAGGATGCTTGTACAAATACTTTTTCAGCTGGATGCGGGCCAACCCAATCAGGCATGCTATTTACAGCGGAGCTGCAGTCTGCCGGCAACTGCGTACAAACTTAGCACCCGTTATACATTTTTTTGTTAATTAGTCAGGCTTTTACTACAACATGAACCTGGGTGAATGGTTATGTTTGCCTCTCACCTTATTTTAACAAAAACTATCCTTCAAAAAATGAAAAATTTTTACCTGCTGGTAATACTATTTACCACTCCTTTATTTTTATGTGCGCAACTTCCATCGGGCAGCATTGCCAAATATCCACTTGATAATGCGGCTGGCGATATTAGTGGCAATGGATACAATGGCACACTATCTTCCACCACTGCTTCTACCAACCGGTTTTCAACTTCCGGTGCAGCCACTGCTTTTGTTTCGGGTATTGCCACAGGCCAGTTACCGCTTACACTGGTAACAGTGTTATCCGGCAACTTTAGTTTTGGCTACTGGTTTAAAACCGGTATGACGGCTAATTCAAGCGCTTCCTGGTATGGCGGTAATGCAATGGTAGACGCTGAAATGTGCGGCGGTACAACTGATTGGGGTACTGCGCTCATTGATGGCGGCAAAGTTTGTTTTGGTATTGGCAATCCCGACATCACTATCAAGTCTGCTGCAGATTATAATAACAATGCATGGCATTATGTAACCATTACACGCAATATGGCTGCAGGTATCATTGTTTTATATGTAGATGGAGTGCAGGTGGCCACTACAGCTGGTACTAATACAGTAGCTTTATCTGCCCCCACATCTATTGGCCTGGGAAAAAATCCCTGCGCCTCCGGTGCCATGTATACAGGCAGCCTGGACGATGCGATTGCTTATAACCGGGTGTTGTCTGCTGCAGAAGTAACCAACCTGTATAATTTTTATAATGGCGTAGTACTCCCTGTTCAATGGGCTAATTTGACCGGAACTGCCGCCAGCGGTGTGATACACCTGCAATGGCAAGCGGTTGCCAGTACGGGCAATCATCATTTTGAAATAGAGCGGGCTGCCGATGGTAATAATTTTGCTGTTGTTGGAACCGTGGCAGCAGGAACAGATACCTACAGTTTTACCGACGCCAGCCCTTTACCGGGTAATAATTTTTACCGCATCCGGCAGGTAGATGATAACGGCAGGTACAGTTTTTCTTCCACCATTAAAGTAACCAACAGGGATAAGGCGGCTGATCCTTACCTGCAAACCAATCCGGTTGCCACTACATTGGTGGTAGTCAACAATAAACAGGTAATGATACAAAAGTTGCAAATTACAGATGTGTCCGGCAAAATCATCAGCGATATTGCGGTGTACTCAAAAAACAGGCAGATCAATGCCGGGGTGCAGCACATTTTACCGGGCTGCTACTTTCTGCATGTAACAGGCGAAGGGATCAGTATCACCAGGCCTTTTTTAAAACAATAACGCATTGATGTATTTTAAAAAATGGTTCGTTTATGCGAACCATTTTTAACCCATTGTTAAGACAATATTACAATTAGTCGGGTTGGTATGATTGCGCATACAGTTTTTCATTAATCATTTTTTGATGCCTGTATACTGCTGTAACAAGCAGTGATAAGTATTATAAAGTGCTGTTGGTATCATGTTCGTTTTCCGCTGCAGTATAATTTTTACCAGAGTCCAGGTCGTCAGCAGGTACCTTTGTGGCAGATGCTGCAGTGCCATTGCTGCCAGCAGCAATAATTGGCAACACTACAGGTGGTGTAATGATTATTTCATCCGGCACAGCAGGGCTGGGTTGCCCGGTAATATCTTTTACGCCGGTGTTCTTTTTATCTGCCGCTTCGTTTTCATGTTTCATAAAAATAGTTTTACGCAGCAACCGTATGCTATGGTGTAAAGTTCACAAAAGGATACTATGTAATGTTACAGATACCGGGATAATACTTACATTATTCACACATCTGTTGTGCCGGTACTGGTAATCAGGATACAATGCTATAATAAATCTGGTGCTAATAAGGTTACAGCGGAACGTCAAACGGATTACTGTACCAGTAGACAACTTACCCAGGAGAGTGTACCTGGTTAAAATTAACAATGGAGAAGAAATGTACAGCAGTAAAATTGTACAACAATAAGTACTTTTTTGTGGCTCACGCAATCACATCCGGCTGCAGCCATGGCAGGGTGTGGTATATTGATGAACCCGTACTTTGTATCATTGCGTACACCTTGATACGTTAGTCGTAATCATACTACAAAAAGTAAAAGTCTGGAATTGTATCTTTAGTAACAAATTTACTCACCAGGTAACAAACACAAAGAGAGAATACCAATTGAAAATGGTCCGGATTACCGGACCATTTTTGATATAAGATTGTAACAGTAAATTTAATTTTGCAGCAGGGTATAAGCGGCAGATATCCTGGGTTAGCTTTCCATAGTGATATATGCCAAATTTCCGTTTTCATCTGTAAACAGTACTATCACGGCATCGGTGAGGTCTTTACTGATGGAATAATCAAACACGGCAAACTGGCTGTTGCTGTCCGGGTAAATACCTACTCTTACCAAATGCAGCTGTTGTAATAACAGTTTTTCATGCTCGGCGGCTTTGCTGCCCCTGGGCAGCAGGCTGGCCAATTCCTGGGTACCCAGTTCATCCAGGTGATGCCGGAGGTATAATTGTACCGTATCAGCATCCTTATCCTGGTAATCTTTGGCAATATGTGCCCTGTTGTTAATATCAAATATCCTGATATTGTCAATAAAGTGCTGTACGGTTTCCAGTCTTTTGGCATCTATACCCGGGCCTTCAAAATTCAGGTCTATGGCAATTTGTTTGCCCCCCAGCTCTATTTCAGTATCGTAATACGTTTCTAATTCTTCGTGATCCAGCGGGCCAAAATGAGGTAGAATGAAAGTTGCCATAATATGTTGCAGTGATGTGGATTGCAACATTAAATATACAACAAGCCGGGTAATATATAAAACAATTCATGGTGGCGTGCCAGGCCGGTGCCGGTTGTATTTAATTACAAGTACAAATGCCCTGGTATGCAACAGCTCGTGTTGCGGGTAATTGCTGTAATGCAGTACTGTAAACAGGCAGGAATAATTACATGCGCAGGATGCATTTTACTGCAGCAACACCACAATAACAACACCGGCAATAATGATACCGGCAAAAAGATATAGCAACAGTCCAAATAACTGGGTGGAAGTTTTCATTTGAGTACTTTTTGTAAAACCATTTTCTCTTTTATTTCCCTTTGCAGGCAATTGATAGCAGCATAATTACTGCACATGACTGTAACGGAGACAGCCTGCTAACGCAGTTGATAAAGTGAATATTGTACAAAAAAAATATTTATGTTTCAGCCAGTATACAGTCATGTTTTTTAAGGAAACTTTTAACGGCTCCCAGGTTTTGCCGTACACAAAAATGCCCGGAATCAGCTCCGGGCATTTTTGTATCTGCAATGATTTTTATTACAATGCATGGGCACCTGCTTCTGCAACAGCATGGTCATTTTCAACGGTGCTGCCAGATACACCGATAGCGCCGATCACGTCACCTGCAGCATTTTTTACAGGTACTCCACCCGGGAAGGTGATCAGTCCGCCATTGGAATGTTCAATACCAAATAAAGAACCACCGGGCTGAGACAGGCCGCCGATCACTCCTGTTGGGAAATCAAAAAAACGGGCAGTTTTTGCTTTTTTCAAAGAGATGTCGGCCGAGCCCAGCCAGGCACCGTCCATGCGGGCAAAGGCCAGTATATTTGCGCCGGCATCTACTACACAAATATTCATTTTAGTATCCAGTTCAATTGCTTTTGCTTTTGCGGCAGCAATCAGTTTTTCTGCTTGTGCTAATGTAATGTTCATGATGTTACTGTTTTGTTTTGAACAGCAAAAATAACTGGCCCGCAGCAGCAGAAAGGTTCAAAAACTTATGAAATAAGTTCAAATGCCGGGTTCAGCGGCGGCTGCTGTTTTTAGGGCTGCAGCCAAATTCTTTTTTATAGGCAATACTGAAACTGGAGAGATTGGTGTAGCCAAAGCGGGCATATATTTCAGAAGGCTTCCGGTCTCCCTTTTCCAGTATTTTTTTTGCCTGTTGTAATCTTTTTTGCTGCAGCCATTTACCGGGATTGGCCTGGTAGATTTTATTAAAATGCCTTTTAAAAGACGACAGGCTCATATTCGCTAAAAAAGCAATTTCGGCAATATTTAAATGTGTATGAATATTGGCTTCCACTATTTGCCTGAATGAAGCATTGTATTCCGGTGCCGTTAAAGACTGCAGGTAGCTGATGAAAGGCGTGCCGTATTTATGCGCCAGGTACAACATGATCTCTTCAAACTTTACTGCCAGCAAAGTGTTGCTGGTGGCTGCAGGCATTGTGAACACGGCAGAGATGGCCGTTACAAAAGCATGGATGAAATCGTCGTTGGTAATAACAAAAAAAGGTTTTTCTGCAGTATCAGTATTGGTATGCACCAGGGTAGGGTGTTTTTCAAAAAAGGCGGTCACCTGTGCCGTGGAAAAGAAAAACAATTTGCAAAAATATACCTGTTCATGATCCAGCAGTTCGGTAAACAACCAGTTGCCCGAGCGCACCAGCACCGATTGCTGGTTGTTTACAGTTACATGTGCATCTTCAAAATGTAATTTTTTTTCGCCTGTTTGTAAAAAACTGAACATGTGCAGGGTGAGGTGCACCTTGCTTTTTACCACCTCTTCGGTCATCTTAAAATCATGGATCAGTACTTCCGGAACCTTTGTATTGCGTGGAAGAAAAATTTCTGGTATATGTTGTACAGGCATGCCCGGCGTATTCTTGTTCGATGGTAAAAATATGATGTATCTGTCAACCGCAAATTAGTCATAAAAAAATAAAAACCAGTCGGCATAGCGTATGTATGCATTACTGCAGCGGCAGGGATGTGCCTGTGGGAACAGCCCGTTTCAATTTCGGGAACAAAGTATTTTTATTTTACCAACAGCGTTTACACCTGTACGGCATTATATTTGCAGCAACAGCAAAAAATTTTATAGTCATATGTCCGGCACATCCCAGCACAATAAGGCTTTATTTTCAGTAGTATTATTGTGGAGTTTTTTTTACAGCACTAATGCTTTTGCACAACAATTCAACGGTAAATATTATTTTCCCCAGGTGTATTTCGACAGTGCCGATGCGGTTAACCGGCTGGCAGAAGGCCGTTCCACCATCAGCGGGGTATCATTTGCCAGGGAAGGGAGCTTTATAAATGGTAAGGTACACAATGCGGCCAATCAAACGGTAATGCTGTTTCCGTTTACCGACTATTTTGCAGAGTGGTACAATCTTAAATACGATAATCCCAAAGCCAATATCGTTATGGTGCCCCGTGCTTTTGCACAACGGCTGGAAACCAAAACAGATGAATACGGCAATTTTAGTTTTAAAAAAATGAAACCGGGTAAATATTACCTGGAATGTTCCATTAATTATACCGGTACTGCAGTGGGTACCGAGCGGGTGGGTACCGGTGCTTATTATTATGGTTATGTAGGATATTCTTATCCCATTTATGAGTCGTACTATTACAATTATAATGCGGTGCAAAAAGCCAATAAAGTAGTGGAAGTAAAAAGAGACGGGCAATTGATAGAAGTAAAGTTGCGGCCCAATCCATTTGAAAGTTTTAAATCAGGAAAGCCCGGCAGTACAGAATGTTACATGATCAACAATAAACAGTATGGCGACTGCAAAGATTTTTATGCCAATGGCCGCCTGAGTGCATTTGCCAGCTGGAAAGACGGCCTGCTGGATGGGCCCTGCGAATATTATTTTGAAAGCGGCACCACACAAGCCAAAGGACATTATAAAAAAGGATTTAAAGTGGGCAACTGGAAATATTACGACAGCAGCCTGCGGTTAAGTGCCGAAGAAAATTTTGTATACCGCGATAAAATGAGTGTAAAAGAAGGCCTGTTCAGGTATTATTATCCATCCGGAAAAATCAAGTCTACCTATAATTATGTGGATGATGCAGTGGCAGGAGAAAGTTTCGACTTCTTCGAGTCGGGTAATACCAAAGCAAAATACCTGTACAAAAATGGTGTGGCCGAAGGAGAATCATTGCAGTATTACGAATCGGGTACACTTAAAGCGAAGCTCTACTATAAAAACAATAAATTCGACGGCAGCTGTATCTTTTATACCGAAAAAGGGAAGCTGGAAAAAACAGTGCTGTATAAAAATGGGGAAGTGGTGAGTGAAAAACTGCAATAGTGTAAGGCACTGCATTATCTTTTCAGGACAGGCAGGCGGATGGACTTATTTATACCCTGGCGGAAATAAATTAGCCGGAAGCCATTTTTTTATCTTTCATGTGCTCATTACCGGTAACCAGGTAATACTACCTGTTTTTTTACCCCGTACAAAAACGCTTGTGCCCGAATGAGCCAATCATTACCTTGTATTTACATTAACCATTAAACCTTTTTCAAGCGCATCCTGTATGCTGCATACAGTTTAAAGCCAGACTGTAAGAAGACCCCTGCGTTTTAACAAAACCGCTGCCGGCAGGGAAAATTATTAAAAAATCATTTTTATGCTTACTTTCATGCTGTGATAAAAATTGCACTCTACAACATTAAAGGCGGTGTAGGTAAAACCACCACTTCGGTGAATGTAGCCTGCATGCTTGCCAAACAGGGTTTGAGTGTGTTGTTGTGGGACCTGGATCCGCAGGGAGGCAGCAGTTATTTTTTCAACCGGCAAAATCAGAATGACAATACCCATGGTAAATTATTCGACCGGTATATTACTATTTATGAAGTGATCCATGCCACCGATTCTTACCAGATAGATGTGATCAGTAACGACTCTAAATTCAGCGACCAGTTCATGAACAAAGCATCGCGTATTACAGCGTTGAATTTTGTAAATAACGACCTGATCAATAATACCCTCAGTGAAGTGGAGGATGATTATGATGTGTGTATCATCGATTGTTCACCGGGCAGGTTCATGCTGCACGATAATATTTTTACTGCAGCCGACCTGCTGCTGATCCCCAATATACCGGCACCGCTTTCGGTATATTGTAACGATATTTTAATTTCAGAGTTATCTGCTAAAATGGCTTTTAAAGATAAGATCCTGAGCTTTTACAATATGGTGCAGCCAAATAAAAACTTACATAAATTTTATTTGGCCGGCAATGAAAGCAAACTGATCCTCAGCAATTATATCCCTTTTTATACCGAAATTGAAAACATCAATCTTAATAAAGAATCTATTTTTCACCAGCTCAAAGATTTTAAAACCACCCTCTACTATAAAAAATTATGGGTAGAAATTTGCGACCGCATGCAATGGCCCCATTTAAAGGGTACTATGGGTTTAGTGGTGAATATAGATGATGAAAAAAATGCCGAAGATGAATCCAATGCCGGTAATGATCTGCCCGACTCACTTACCAAAACTTCCAACGGCTAAATACCCCTGGTGCAATTATGGTAACAGCAAGGCGGATTGCGCTATCAGCTCCGCTAACAAATCCACTTCTGCAGGCTGCGGCATGGTTAAAGGTGCCCTGGTATCTCCGGCGCTGCGACCAATTATTTTGGCTCCGGCTTTAATCAGGCTTACCGCATAGCCATTCTTTTTACTTCTTAAGCGTACAAAAGGAATGAAGAAATTTTTAATGATACGGGCAACAGTTTCTTTATCACCTGCTCTCAAACTGGTATAAAATAAATTCGCCAGCTCGGGTACAAAATTAAATACGGCAGAGGAATAGGTATTCACCCCGATAGATAAATAGGCTTCAGCAATAATTTCTGCAGTGGGTACACCACCTATATAAGAGAGTCGGTTGCCCACCGATTTTATGGTGTCGTTCAGTTCCTGGATATTTCCGGTGCCATCTTTCAGTGCGATAAAATTTTTGCAATTATCTGCCAGCTTCTGAATATAATCACTGGATAAAACACCATTGGCACGGTTATAATAAATCACCGGCAGATTGGTATTGTCCATAATGGTTTTAGCATATTCATAAGTGCCGTCCTGCGGACATTCGGTTAAATAGGGCGGCATCAGCAACAGGGCATTCATACCTGCCTGCTCTGCAATGGCTGCAAATTCTATCGCTTCAGGAATGCTTCTGCCAATGCTGGAGATCATCGGAATTTTTTCCTGTACCGTTGCTGCAGTAACATCTACAATCTGTGTGTATTCTTCTTTAGATAAAGAAAAGAATTCGCCTGTGCCTCCAGCAACAAAAACAGAAGAAACCTTATGTGATACAAACCAGTCTAAACGGGCTGCATAAGTGTCTTCATTAAACTTCCCGTTACTGTCTAAATCGGTGATGGGAAAAGAGAGCAGGCCATCTTCAAGCGAAGCCCTGATTTGCGATAATGGTAAAGCCATATGATTGTTGATTTATACATCAATGCAATTTACTTATTGAGTTGTCAGGCTGAGCTTGTCGAAGCCGGTTTGTTGCGAAAAGAGGCTGCACTTGTGCTAACCCGCCTTCTACAAGCTCAGGCTGACAGTATTTTTATTCAGTAAACTTCATTGAATGATGGGTGATGATTTTTTTGTTTTTAATGTTTTAAGTTAATGGACCCGGATTAAATAATGCCAGGTCGTTGTACAATCCGAGTTTGTCTGTTGCTACTTTTTTAGTGCCGCTAGCCACATCTAAAATCAGCTGAAACAATTCCCAGCCCATTTCTTCAACGGTCTTTTGTCCAAATGCAATAGGGCCCGCATCAAGATCTACCAGATCGAACCAGCGGTTACTGAGTTTTGAATTAGAGCTTACTTTTATCACCGGCACCATGGGTAAACCATACGGTGTACCACGCCCGGTCATGAATACATGCACATTCATTCCTGCGGCGAGTTGTAAAGTGCCGCACACAAAATCACTGGCCGGTGTGGCTGCAAAATTCAATCCCTTAGTTTTTACTTTATCACCGGGAGCCACCACATCCACAATCGTGCTGGTGCCTGATTTAATCACTGAGCCCAATGCTTTTTCAACAATATTGCTCAGGCCGCCACGCTTATTACCGGGAGTGGTATTGGCACTGCGGTCTGCCTGTCCGTTTTGCAGATAGTTATCATACCAGGCCATTTCATCTTTTAATGCCTGCGCTACTTTTTCATTGGCTGCACGGGGCACCAGTAAATGAATGGCATCTCTTACTTCCGTTACTTCCGAAAACATGACTGTGCCGCCTGCACGAACAATCAGGTCGGCAGCAAAGCCAGCAGCGGGGTTGGCGGTGAGTCCGGAAAATGCATCACTGCCGCCACATTGCATACCTACTACTAAATCGGAAGCAGGACAGGTTACCCGCTGCCGCTGATTTAATTTAATTAAATGTCTTTCTGCCATTTCCATAATGCCGGTAACAATGGCTTCAAAACCGGTAAAGGCTTCATCCTGCAAATACAGTACGGATTCTTTTACATTGCTGTCTCCCTCACGCATCAAACGTTCGGGTCGTAATTTTTCGCAGCCCAATCCAATGATCATGGTGCTGTCGCCAAAGTTTGGGTTTTCAGCAATATGCTTAATCGTTTTTATAGGAATCATTGCAGCAGGTGCTTCAATAGCAATGCCGCATCCGTAATTATGGCCAATGGCCACCACATCATCCACATTAGGATATTTTGGCAGCAATTCTTTTTTAATTTTATCCGCCACAAAATTGGCGATGCCCGCCACGCACTGCACACTCTCGGTAATGGCCAGTACATTTTTGGTGCCTGCTGTACCATCTGCATTTCTGTATCCCTGGAAAGTATAGCCTGTTAATGGCTCCATAATGGGAGCAGCAACTTTATTGTAAACAATATCTTTTAAATCGGGAGGCAATGGCATGTTGATATTGGTTTCATTGATCCAGCTGCCTTTTGCTATGTTGCGGTTGGTATGTCCAATCACTTGTCCGTAGCGAATAACAGCATGGCCTTCGGGCATATCATCCAGTGCAATTTTATGCCCCATCGGGATATCTTCTGTTAATGCAATGCCACCTGAAACAATCGTTCCTTTTGCAAGCCCCAGCGGATTGGGTACAATGCCCACATTATCTGCAGCGGTTGTTTTAATAATAGTAGCTATTGTTGAGTTGCTCATTGTACTTGTTTAAATCATTGGAAAAATTTTGGACAGCACCATAATGAATACCAGTCCGGCCACACCCATTACAGTAAGCATCACCGAAAAAAAACGGATGGTTTCTTTTTCTTTCATGCCTGTCATTTCGGTGATGATCCAGAAAGCACTGTCGTTCATCCACGAAAATACTTTAGATCCGCAGCCGATCACCAAAGCTAAATAAACCGGGTGAAAGCCCAGTACGGCGGCACTGCTGAAACCTTTCATTACACCAATGGTGGTTACCATGGCCACTGTTGCCGAGCCCTGTGCGGTACGAACCACAGCGGTAATCAGGAAGGCTAAAGGCAGAATAAAGCTTTTATAGGCCGATGCCATTTCCGCTATTTGAATACCAATACCGGTTTGCTGCAGCATTTGTCCGAATGTACCGCCGGCAGTAATAATGAGCACAATGGTACCGGCATTCATTACCGCATCAGAAATTATTTTTTTAAATGCTTTGATATCGTTCAGTCTGCGCCATAATAATAACAGCGCAAACACTGCAGCGATGAATAAAGCGATATTACTTTCTCCTGCTACTTTAAAAAAGCCCACCACCATGGCCTGTACAGCATGCGGGTCAGCAGCGGGATGGTCAAACACCATACCCAAAATGGTATTGCCTGCAATTAATACAATGGGTAAAACAACCGGCAATAATGAAATGCCCAGCCCGGGCAAAGCGGTCTGCTCCAGCACGGCATTCTTTTTTAATTCTTCTACCGATACACCGGGTGTATCTCTGATAGGGAGGTCCCATTTTTTATTGGCCCATACGGCATACATATACCCGCAGGCAATGGTGAAAATGCCTACGATCAATCCCATCAGCATCATGATGCCATGCCCCACATTTAATTCATTGGCTACAAAGGATGGTCCGGGAGTGGGAGGGATCATGGCATGTGCCATTACACCGCCACCAACGCCGCAGCTCAGGTACAGGCTGAATTTTTTTGGATTGTGTATACCCATGGATTTTACCAATGGGATCATTAAAAAATATACGGTGTCAATAAATATGGGAATGGCTAAAGAAAAACTCCCGGAGATAAAAGCGACGGCGGCATTTTTTTCGCCCACCCCATGCAGTAAGCTGCGGATGATGCGCTCGGCAGCACCGCTCTTTATCAGTGCCGACCCAATAATGGAGGCGAAGATGACCACCAGCCCTATTTTAGCAGCGGTATTCCCAAATGCATTGGATAGCCTGGTGCCGATGGTTTGAAGGGAAAATTTATTGGCATCGATGTCATTCATGCCGCTGTGTAACGCGTATTGATACAACTGGCTTTGCGATACTAAAATGCCGGTGATGAGTGCTGCAAACAACAGCGATACCAGCACATGCAGTTTTAAAACGATGATGCAGAACAGCACCACAGTAATTCCTATAGCAACAATCAGCAATGCATTCATTGTTCAGTAGCCTGTTGGGTTGGTAAAAAAGCAATCGGTTAAGATGAACTTAAAGATAATGGATATTGATGGAGAACTGTCCTGTGCTATTGGGAGGAGGGTGGTTGATAGTTGTTAGTTGATAGTTGTTCGTTATTTAATTTGCTACCGGAAGCTGGATACAGGTCGCTGCTTCCTTGCTCAGCATTCCTTGTTCATTATTACTTATTCACTTCAAGAATTTAATCTCCCGCAGATAAACTGGCATTTCTTTTGCACCTTCCGCGGTATCTGCGGGAGACAATTCTTTAATCTTTCAAACAACGAACAGAAAAAGCATAGTTCCAATTAGACTCATTCAGTTTAGATGAACCAAGGTAATTCGACAGTTCAAAAGCCAGGCTGCTTTGCGTACCGTACGCTCCGGCAGCCCACCACAAGCCACTGGTGCCAATACCTGCATATCCGCCATGAAAGGCTCGGAATCCGGCTCCCAGACCGGTAAATCGGCTGCTGTTTGTAGCACCGGTATTCGGCGTAAGCCAATAAGAGGTGCCTGTTACTTTTAATTTACCACCTGCAAGGGCATCACCACCCAACCCCGTCACCAGTGCATTAAATTCTGCTTCAGTGGGTATATGCCAACCGGCAGGCGCCAGTTTCCTGGCATCATTAACTGCATACCAGTTGTACAACCTGCCGAATACAGAGTAATTGGCAGAATCATTATTATACCAGCACCATGCGCCCGTAGTTAGTTCAGCCCATGCCGTTGGGTTGGTTACCTGTGGTATCGGGTCGCCGTTTCGGTAATGAGTCGTTTTTAAATTTTGTTTGATCCATACCTGGCTGCCAATAGTAACGGTATCATACAGATACCCATCAATATCTTTAATAGTGTAGGACGGGGTGGGAGTAGGGTTGGGAATTACTACCGCCGTTTTTTTACACGCTGCAATAAACACGATTACCGCAAGCATGAAGCGCAACTTTTTCATTAGACGTACTTTTGTACCAGTAAAATACGTCTAATGAAGATTTTTAACTATGATGCTTGTCAGCTGTTGTTTGTTTTTGGGGATACGGGTTGCTCATTCTTTGTTCATTATTGAATGTATGAAAAAGTCTCCCGCAGGCAAACTTGTATCTCTGCTGCATATGCTGCGGGATTTATTTGGTTTGTTCTGCAGTATTCCCTCCAAACAGATCATGGGGCTTTTCATTAAACCTGCCGTTCATTAAATACACTACAAGAAAAATGAATGCGGTGAATGCCAGTAAAACAAAAAATTGGCCTGCAGAGGTTTTTTGAATAGCCTGTTTTTGTTTTACATCACAAATTTCGCCGGGGCAATATTGAACTTTATCTTTAAAAAACAGGGGATATACTTTACAGCCCAGGCAAATGCCAAAAGCCGATTCGGCAAAAAGGAATATGAGACAGATAAGGCAAATAATACCTGTTATGATACTGTAGGCATTTACTATGATAAAAAATACAAACATGGTGGCTGATAATACCACGCCAATGATCCATGCAAATTTTTTTTGAGCAGCACCCACATATTCGGGGGTTTGATTGCGAACGATCAACCGGCCCAGGATAAGGGTGGGCGAAAATTTTGGGTTGATAAAAACCCGTATCAAAAAATCGGTCAGAAAAAAGCTGATCACATATTTTACCGGAACAAAATTTCCCTGGAACACAATGAACATTAAAGAAAGGAATGTGGCCAGGAACAAAATGCCTGCTGCCGCCCTGATTTCCCGCTCATTTAAAACCCGGATCTCGTATCCTGCCACTTCTTCACCAAATGCGAATATTTTTTCCATTTTTATTTTTTTTCTGCAATGTAGTTTATTCTGGTGGACTATAAAAGATCCGCCAGGGGCAGACCGATTGAACTGGTAAACATAGTGGCGATGGTGGATACTGGATGCTGGATACAGTTCGCTCGTTCTTTGTTCAACATTCCTTGTTCCTTGTTCATTATTACTTATTCACTTCAAGGAAATGATCTCCTGCATATGGCACAGCGACCACAGCAATAAAACCTGCATTTACGCTGCGTCTCCCCGTCTTTCCGGCTACATTTATTTTCCTGGTCAGTTGTAGCCACAAACCTGCCGGCCAGCAGGGACACAAAGGCAGAAAGTAAAACCTTGTTATATTCACTTCATGAATATTGCTGCGGTAAGCCCGGAAGGCGTTACACGATTTTTATAAGTCACTTAAGTATTGCATCACGCCGTTGTTGGTACGCCTGCGCTCATTTCCCTTTGCTGCATACCAGCAACGGCCTGTGTGGCTAAAGGGGCAACCAACAAAGGCGGGAAAATATACAGCATTGTTTTTTAAAAAAGCAGTAGATTTAATAAAATTGATTGTATGCCTAAAAAATCAACCGATTCTTTACAGGAACTTAAAAAAGAGTTTGTGGAAGAAATGCGGGAAGATCCCGAACATCTTAAAACTAAACTCATCCTGGTAATTGTTGCCAATACCAACGATCCTGCAATTGGTAAGGGCTGCGAAGTGGATATCAATACGATCCACCAGATGTTTGAAGATCTGTCCAGGCAAATGAATTTTAATTTCATCGACCTGGTGATAAAAGGGAATGATTATGGCAAAGAAAATGTGTTGAAAACCATTGATACCATTGAGCCGGGACCAAATGATATTGTGGTATTCTATTATTCGGGTCATGGGTTCAGTTATGAGAAAGACAAGAATGTGGTATATCCGCAGATTGACCTGCGTACCGATCCTGCCAATGTTGAAAAAGATTTCATTAATAACAATACAGAAAACCTGAGCGATATTTTTATAAGGGTAAAGGGCAGGGGAGCAAGACTGAATATTGTGATAGGTGATTGCTGCAATACCGCTATCAAATATCCCCGTGCCTTCAAAGGCGGTACTGAGCAGGCGCGTGAAGCCCTTCCGCCACCGAAAGAAGTGGATAAGAAAATTGCCGAAGCCTTATTTTGTGATTTAACCGCATCCATACTGGTAGGTGCAGCAGAAAGAGGGCAGTATGCGATTACTGATGAGACCATTGGCAGCATCTTTACACATAATTTTGCCAACCACCTGAAAGTAATACTGGATAAATCTATAGAAACAGCAGTTTTTGATGGTGTACCCTGGAAAAAAATACTGGATGATACCAAAGAAAAAACACTGGCGTTGAGCAAGACCTACGATATTGGAGATGGTACACCCGGTAAGCAGGAAGCCATTATTGAAATTGAATCAAGGATAAGTTTATACTAACTGAGAGGCTGCACAAAAGCGAAGCCACGAATTTGCGCCATTGTTGGTATCGAAGCATAGATTTTGCAGCATAAGCGTACCCACAACATTGTGTAAGCGGTACTCCCGGTGTTGTTGGTACGCCTGCGCTCATCTACTTTTGCTGCATACCAACAACGGCGTAGCAAATCTACAATCGGAAATTGTTTATTGGTTCAACACATTATCTTATATCCATTTTGTAGTTGTTTTGGTTGTTTTGTAAAATATCAAAAATGCATTTACAAATACAAAGCAGACTAATAATAAAAACATTTGCATAATTTCCATACGAAGTTTTCTGTGCAATAAACATACTGCCCATAGCACCCAATACAATAGCCACATGTATTACCAGTTGGCGGCCGTCAAAAATGGCGGCGTAATTGTCAGGGGAGTCGGTTAAAAAAATGCCGTTTCTAAAAAATCCGTTGATTAAATAATAGCACTGGCTGCAAAAGCTAATCAATAAGCCCATATTAAAAAACTTGTTTTGAAATATAATAGTGCTCATCACTATACTTTTATCTTTACTTGCATTAGCCACAAAACCAATAAACACAATTATAAAAACAGAGTAAAATAAAAAAATGCCGATTCGTATCAACAAATATTTAATGCCCTTACTTACATGGTATACCATCGGTTGTTTTGCATGTACAGCAATTGTGGGGCGGCCCTGACTAAACACAATGCGTATCATATTAAATACGGCAATAACCAACGTTTCTAGCCAAAAAAACCAGAACGCCTCAAAGGGTTGCCAGTTGTAAAACGCCACGCCAAAAATGGGCAGTACATTAAAAATAATAATCAACGCCAGGTTAATGCCTTTATTCATCGTACTAAAATAATCAAATAAATAGCTTGAAAAAGTTTTTACGCCATTGTTGGTGCCGAAGCATAGATTTTGCAGCGTAAGCGTACCCACAACATTGTGTAAGCGGTACTCCCGGTGTTGTTGGTACGCCTGCGCTCATTTACTTTTGCTGCATACCAACAATGGCGTAAAATTTATATTGCTAATCTTCAAAAGAATAAAATTAAGCTGATACGTATTCCTTCCAGCTTAGGCGTTCCGCGCTCTTGCGCAGCTGTTCCGCAGGATCACCTGGTCTATTAAATCTGCCGGACTGCGTCCGCTGTTTACTACACAACCAACCAATATGACCGTATTTTATTCTCCGCTTCCATAAAGTTCCCCAATGCTCAGCTGTTGAAGAGTGCGACGCCACTGCAGCCCAATCATTGTTCCAATGCCAGTATCCAGCATCCATCCCCAACATTCCATACAGGATACTCCATGACAATCATTCCCCAACATTGAACTAAACTGCATATCATTAGCCTTTAACTTGCATATATGAAAATAATACCCCGCTTATTGGTGGCTGCGGCCTGCTTACTGGCAGTGCAATGCAGCAATGCACAAAAACTCCCTGCTAAAAAAGAAGTACTTAAAACCATTACGCTGGCCAATAAGTATTTCATGGACAAATGGCCCGATGCGGCCAAGCCCATATTTGTGCCCAGCCGCAACCGTACCTGGCCCAGCCACATTTGGACCAGAGCCGTGTATTACGAAGGGTTGATGGCGCTGTATAGTGTAGACAAACAAAAATCGTATTTCAATTATGCTTACGACTGGGCGGCCAAACACAATTGGAGCCTGCGGGATGGTATTAAAACCCGCAACGGCGATAACCAGGCCTGCGGTCAAACTTATATCGACCTGTACCAAATTGATAAAAACAAGAGCCATATCGACAGCATCAAAGCGTCTATCGACCTGATGATGCAAAGCGAAAAGATAGACGACTGGCATTGGGTAGACGCCATACAAATGGCCATGCCGGTATTTGCCAAACTGGGCGTGATTTATAACGACACCAATTATTTTCACCGCATGTATGAAATGTATGCGTACACCAAATACAAACATGGCGACAAAGGTTTGTTCAATGCCGCCGAAGGGTTGTGGTGGAGGGATAAGGATTTTGATCCGCCCTACAAAGAACCCAATGGAGAAGATTGCTACTGGAGCCGCGGTAATGGCTGGGTGGTGGCGGCACTGGTGAGAGTGTTAAATACCATTCCAAAAAAAGAAGCCCACCGTGCGGAATATTTGAGCGACTATAAAGCAATGATGGCGGCATTGGCAAAACTGCAGCGCAATGATGGCTACTGGAATGTGAGCCTGCACGACAGTACCAATTTTGGCGGCAAAGAATTAACGGGTACCAGCTTATTTGTATATGGCATGGCCTGGGGCATCAATAATAAAATTTTAGATAAGAAAACCTATTTGCCCATTGTTACCAAAGCATGGAATGCCATGGCAAAGGAGAGTGTGCATGCAAATGGTTTTTTAGGCTATGTGCAGGGCACGGGTAAAGAACCCAAAGAATCGCAGCCGGTGAATTACGACCGGGAACCGGATTTTGAAGATTTTGGATTGGGGTGTTTTTTGCTGGCGGGGAGTGAGGTATGCAAGTTGAAGCGGTAAGCGGTAAGCGGTTAGAGTTTAGAGTTTAGAGTTTAGAGTTTAGAGTTTAGAGTTTAGAGTTTAGAGTTTAGAGTTTAGAGTTTAGAGTAAAATGGCGTCGCAAGATAAAAAAGAAAGTAATACTTCAAGTTTTACCAGTGGCTGCATAGGCGCCTCTTTTGGTTCGGTGACGCCGGAGGCGTTATTCAAAAAATGCGCAGCAAATTTTTTGAAAGAAGCAAAAGCAGCGCCGGTGCAGCCACGCTGCCCCACCGGCAGTGGAGGTGAAGACTCGAATTGAAAGGAATAACTGAATAGAATACTAAAAAGTAATTATAATGAAACAGTTCTTCTTTCTTTTTTTTCTTGTAATAGTTTTTCAAAATATTACAGCGCAGCGCACCAAATACAATTTCAACAGCGACTGGAATGTACATACAGGCGATGATTCGGCAAGCAGTACCACATGGAAAAAAGTAACCCTTCCTTATGCCTGGAACGAAGACGAAGCCTTTAAAAAAGACATTGCCGATTTAAGTACGGGTATTGCCTGGTACCGTAAAAGTTTTACACTTCCGGCCAGTGCAGCGGATCAAAAAATATTTATTGAATTTGAAGGCATCCGCCAGGCAGGTGAATTTTATTTGAATGGCAAACATATTGGCACACACGAAAACGGGGTAATGGCATTTGGTTTTGATATCAGCGATGCGGTGAAGCGGGGTGGTGCATGGAACGAGATGAGCGTACGCACCGATAACAGCTGGGACTACAGGGAAAAAGCCACCAATACCAAATACCAGTGGGAAGACAAAAACTTTAATGCCAACTATGGCGGCATTATTAAAAACGTATACCTGCACATTACACCCAAATTGTATCAAACATTACCGCTGTACAGTAATTTAAAAACTACCGGCGTGTATGTTTATGCCAGCGGTTTCAATATTAAAAACGGCTCGGCCACCATACATGCCGAAAGCGAAGTAAAAAATGAAACTGCTCTGGCGCAGGAGCTTGTTTACCAGGTAAGCCTTACCGATGTCAACGGTAAATTGGTGAAAACATTTACCGGAGATAAAACAAGCATTGCCGCCGGAGCAACAAAGCTCATTTCAGCACAGGCTGCGGTAACGGGGCTTCATTTCTGGAGCTGGGGGTATGGCTATTTATATAATGTGCAAACGGCCTTACTCATCAACGGAAAAGCAACCGATGTGGTGACAACCAAAACCGGTTTCAGAAAAACGGCCTTTGCAAAAGGGATGATCTATTTGAATGACCGCGTGATAATGATACATGGTTATGCGCAAAGAACCAGTAATGAATGGCCCGCCATTGGCTTATCGGTACCGGCATGGCTGAGCGATTACAGTAATGGCCTGATGGTGGAAAGTGGCGGTAACCTGGTTCGGTGGATGCACATCACCCCATGGAAACAGGATATTGAAAGTTGCGACCGGGTGGGACTGATGCAGTCGATGCAGGCCGGCGATGCGGAAAAAGATGTAGAAGGCAGCAGGTGGGAACAGCGTAAAGCCCTGATGCGGGATGCCATCATTTACAACCGCAATAACCCCAGTATTATTTTTTATGAATGCGGTAACGAAAGTATTTCGGAAGCGCATATGCAGGAGATGAAAAATATTCGTGATGCCTACGATGCCAATGGTGGCCGTGCCATCGGCAGTCGCGAAATGCTGGATAGTAAAGTTGCGGAATACGGCGGCGAAATGCTGTACACCAATAAAAGTGCGCATATACCCATGTGGGCCATGGAGTACAGCCGAGATGAAGGATCGAGAAAATATTGGGATGATTATACAGCACCTTTTCATAAAGACGGCGACGGGCCATTGTACAAAGGACAGCCTGCCAAAGAATACAACCGCAATATGGAAAGCCATGCGGTGGAAAATGTAAAACGCTGGTTTGAGTTCTGGAACGAACGGCCGGGAACGGGTAAACGCGTAAGTGCCGGCGGCGTAAATATTGTTTGGAGCGAAACCAATACGCACCATCGTGGCGAAGAGAATTACCGCCGCAGTGGCGAAGTGGATGCGTTGCGGATTAAAAAACAAAATTTTTATGCCCACCAGGTAATGTGGGACGGATGGGTAAACCCCGAGCACCAGCACCTGCACATTATTGGGCACTGGAATTATGCAGCAGGTGTAAGCAAAGATATTTTTGTAGTATCCACCAGTGCAAAAGTAGCACTGAAAGTGAATGGTGTATTGCAGGGCTTTGGAACAAAGAGCGATGGGTTTTTGTTTACGTTTAAAAATATCAGCTGGGCTGCAGGAAATATTACTGCCGTGGGATATGATGCAGCAAACAAGGTCATTTGCAGCGATACCATTACTACTGTTGGCGAACCGGTGGCAATAAGACTCAGGGCAATACAACATCCCGCAAATTTTACAGCTGATGGTCATAACCTTGGATTGTTTGAAGCCGAAGTGGTGGATGCAAAAGGAAGGCGTTGCCCAACGGCATTGAATATGATCAGCTATTCCCTTGCCGGGCCGGCTGAATGGCGTGGCGGCATGGCCATGGGTAAAGACAATTATATTTTGGCCAAAAGTTTTCCTGTGGAAGGAGGCGTGAACCGCTTTTTAATTCGCTTTAGCAATACTGCGGGTAAGGTTACCATTACCGCCACTGCAGCTGGATTGAAGCCTGCGGAAATTTCAGTGAACACCCAATCTTTTAAAACGTACAACGGGTTGAGTACTGTATTGCCTTCGGCAGGGCTGCCTGTTCATTTACAAAGAGGGCCCACACCATCCACTCCATCTTACAATATCACCCGTACACCCATTGCCATTGTAAATGCAACAGCCGGTGCCAACAGCGACAGTGCCTTTGCAAGTTATGATGACAATGAACTGAGCGATTGGGTAAATGATGGTAAATTAAATACTGCATGGATAGCATACGAATTAGAAAGGGTTGCCACTGTAAGCGAGATCACCATCAAGCTGAATAATTTCAGGTCAAGAGTATATCCCCTGGTAATTACACTGGACGGAAAGGAAATTTTTAATGGCAGCACACAAACTTCTTTGGGCTATTATACCATTAAATGTAATGCAGCAACAGGCAAAAAACTACGGATACAACTGGCGGCTGCAGCACAAAACAAAGGCAATGAAGCCGGCGTGGAAGTGAATGGAAAAAAATTAGATGACGGGGTGGCAAGAAATGATGCGGATGCAAAGGGAACTTTAAGTATTATTGAGGTGGAAGTGTATGAAAAGTAAGCCTTCCGTTTTTTGTGTGGATTAAAAATGATAAACTGCTTCAATAATTATATATGCGAATTGGGATACCGGTATTTTTTTTGTTGTGTTGTTTTGTGATGGATGCTGCTGCGCAGGAAAAACTGGGCATCTCGTATTCCCGGCAAACCGCCTACCTGGAACTTTCTGATAAGATAGAATTTGTTGCCGATGTAAATGGCCGGCATCATTTATTGAGTTTTGCCAAAGACGAAAAGCCCCTGCTGTTTATTTTTGACAACAGGCTGGAATTAACACAAAGCATCACCCTGCCCTTTACATTGCCCGAAAGAAGCGATATCCGCATTGTGCCCTTTGCTCATTATTATCTTATCTGCATCAGTTCCTGGTACAGCACGCAATACATGGTATGGAAAGTGGATGGCGCCGGCAACAGCACCAACCTTTCTGAGGCTTTTGAAAAATTATTGCAGCTGCAGCAACTGAAGCCGCGCCAGGAATTTCAGCTGACGCATACAGACAAAGGCCTGTTGTTCTGGTACCATACCAACCCCGAAAATACCCTGCAGCAAACCCTGGTATTACTGCAGGCCGACAGTGCCCTGCAACCCCTCAGCATCCGTACAGTGAGGTACGATTTTAAAAGGGATGAAGAACATTTAAAGCAGGAAGTGTTTGTATCGCCCCGGCAGCTGCTGGTGGTAAAAACCAACCGCAGCAACAGTGCGCTGGAACTGATGAAGGTAGATCTTAGCACCAGCAAGGCCATCAAAAATGTTTTCTACAGCCAGGGATTTTTGTATTCGCAGCCTTCAGTTAATTACGACCGTACCGATTCCAGCTTCACCGTTACGGCCATGCTGTCTGATATTGGCCGTTTCAGTTCCAATTCCTATATATTTTTGTGCCGGCTCAGCAGCGAGCTGGCCGAACAAACACCGGTCACCATTTTAAAAAAACAGTTTGCCAAAAGTGTAAGCACCAATTTTATATTGGTCAATCATGCCACCCAATGGATACGGTTCAGCTCCCGGTACCGGTCGTCAGACAATGCCAACCTGGGTAATATCAGTTTGTACCAGGATTATATTCATTTTGATACCAACAGAAATAAATTACCTTATGCCATCCGGCCGGTTACCACTACTATGGAAAGCAGCACCAACTGGGACGACCAGGATCCGGGCATCCGCTTTACCTTACTGCATAAAAATTTTACTGCGGCAAATGAGCGGCGGGTGGCCAATACAAAAGATGCGTATACCATCCGCCCGGAACAATACACCCGTTTTGCCCTGAACGGGAAAGAGTACATGATGGTGGGGCAGCAGTTCAGACGAAAAATGAACGGCCTGCTGCTGGTAGCGCCCGGTACAGATACCAAACTGGTATTTACAGATGTGCGGGTAAATGAACGGCGGCAGTATGTGGTATCCAAAACCAAAGTGATTGCTCCAAACTGTATCATCATGCCGTATCTTCACAAGCGGGAAGCCGGATTGATGAAGATCGTTTTTGAATAAGTACCATTGATTTTACCGCACAAAAAAATATGTTGAAACAATTTTTTTTATGGCTGCTTGTTGTTACAGCAACCGTTTCGCAGCTGCAGGCACAGCAAAAAAAAATAACGGGCCGCCCGAACATCATTTTTATTTTAGCCGATGACCTGGGCTATGCCGACCTGGGTTGTTACGGACAGCAAAAAACGGAGACCCCGCATATTGATGCCCTTAGTAAAAACGGATTGCAGTTCACACAATTTTATTCGGGCACTTCGGTATGTGCGCCTGCACGTGCCAGTTTTATGACGGGCCTGCATACGGGGCATACACCTGTGCGGGGCAATAAATCTTTTGCACCAGAAGGTCAAACACCCCTGCCTGCCGCTACCCTTACCATTGCCAATACATTACAGCAACAGGGTTATGCCACCGCGGCTTTTGGTAAATGGGGACTGGGCTATATCACCACATCGGGCGACCCGGGTAAAAAAGGATTCGATACTTTTTTTGGCTACAATTGCCAAAGCCTGGCACATAATTATTATCCCGATCATTTGTGGTACAATCACGACAGCATATCGCTGGCAGCCAATCTTACACAACCGGTCATTTACTCGGCCGATACCATACAGGCAAGGGCGATGCAGTTTTTACAGCAACAATCACCAGACAGGCCTTTCTTTTTATTTCTGCCATATACCCTGCCACACGGCGATGTAAATGTGCCGCACGACAGTGTGTATAATTATTACACTCAAAAATTCAATGAATCGCCCCGGCCCAATAAAAAAACAAAGGGTTTGTTTGAGCCTTATCCGCATGCTGCTTTTGCTGCCATGGTGAGCAGGCTGGACAGGTATGTGGGTGAAGTGCTGCATGCAGTGGAAGCCAATGGTATGTCCGGTAATACCATCATTATTTTCAGCAGCGACAATGGACCGCACCGCGAAAACGGCGGCGATCCTGAATATTTTAATAACAGCGGGAGGTACCGTGGTATTAAAAGAGACCTGTACGAAGGGGGCATCCGTGTGCCGTTTATTGCATACTGGAAAGGAAAGATACTGCCCGGGGTAACCGATCAGCCTGCTGCTTTATGGGACCTGTATCCCACCTTTCAGCAATTGGCGGGCATACCCATTACCAGGGGCATTGACGGCATTTCTATTTTGCCCGCACTCACCAAAAAAGGAAAGCAGCGGGCACATGATTATTTGTACTGGGAGTTTCATGAGAACAATGGCCGTCAGGCCTTGCGCTGGAAGAACTGGAAACTGATTAAACTGAATGTGAATACAACTGCCACTACAATAACTGAATTGTATAACATTGCTGCTGATCCCGCAGAGAAAAATAATATGGCAGCAAAATTCCCCGATATGGTTAAAAAATTAGATGACATGATTAAGGTTGCGCATGTGTCCAATCCCGACTGGCCGCTGCTGCCGGAGGAGATGAAGGGGAAAACGATAGAGAACGATTAATTTCAATCCCGTCAGCGGTTGAAAACCCCGTCAGCGGTTGAAAACCCTGACGGCGGTTAAAAACCCTGACGGCGGTTAAAAACCCTGACGGCGGTTAAGTCTGCATGTAACTACAGGACGGATAAAACTGTACGATGAAATAAGTTGTGCCTGCTATTGCTCACCCTTTATAACGATTGTATCACACGCAAAAAAATTACGATGAAATTTTTATTTTCCCTGTTGCTGTATGCGGCAATGAGCAGCCCTGTACAGGCCCAGGAACTTGCAGAAACCGGCGGTAAAAAAATGCCTGCCGAATGGATCGACAAAGATACCCGGCATAAAGTGGTGCGCTTATCGGATGGTTTACCGGGCAACAGCCTGAGCTTTTATTTTCATAACATTCCTTTTATTGGTAACGAAATGATCTTTTACAACAACAGCAAACAAAAAGCAGCTGATGTAACAGACATGAAAAGAGAAGCCACGCCGGCCACCAATATCAACAATACGCAACTATGGAGCGTTAATCTGGATACTAAAAAATTAACGCAGCTCACTTTTCACAGTGCACCCATGAGCGGCGAAGTGGTATGCGAAAAAACAAAAACGGTTTTCTTCCAGGTAAAAGACAGTGTGTTTGCGTTAGACTTTGTTACTAAAAAAGAAAGACTGGTATTTGTATATCCTGCAGATTTCAAATCGGGGATCAGTACGGTGAATGCCAATGGTACTTTACTTGCAGGATCTTTTGCTACTCCTGCAGAAAAAGAAATCTTAAAAAACAATCCTAACAAGAGCAGTTTTTTTAATCTGATATATGATGCACACCTCCCCAAGACATTATTTACCATTGATGTTAAAACTGGCAAGTTGGATAAAATATTTACCGACAGTGCCTGGCTGAATCATTTGCAGTTTTCTACCACCGATCCCAATGTATTATCCTTTTGTCATGAAGGTCCCTGGCATAAAGTAAACCGCATCTGGCATATCAATGTAGTGACAAAAAAAATTACACAGGTACACCATCGTACCATGGATATGGAAATATGGGGACATGAATGGTTTGGTAAATCCGGTAAAACCATGTGGTTCGATCTGCAGCAACCCAGGGGACAAACTTTTTTTGTAGGTGGTTATGATGTGGCAACCGGTAAAGAAGTAAAATACAGTCTGCCCCGCAACGACTGGAGTGTGCATTACAATTCCAACAGTACCGAAACTTTGTTTGCAGGTGATGGTGGCGATCCCGGCGCAGTAGCCAAAGCACCCGACGGACAGTGGATTAACTTATTCACCCCTGATGGAGATCATTTTGATACCGAAAAATTAGTGAACATGAAACACCATAACTATAAACTGGAACCCAATGTGCATTTTAGTCCGGATAATAAATGGATCATCTTCCGTGCTAATTTTGAAGGAGAGTCGGCAGTGTATGCGGTGGAGGTGAAGAGGAGTTGATAGTTGGTGGTTGGTCGTTGGTCGTTGGTCGTTGGTAGTTCATGGTTGATGGTTCATTGTTCATAGTAATGGAGTTCAATTATTGAGGTGTCTACCATTAACCATCAACAATGAACCTTCGTTATTATTATAAGTTCATAGTTAATGGTTCATAGTTCATAGTTCATAGTAATGCAGTTCAATTATTGGGGTACCTACCATGAACCATCAACAATGAACCATGAACAAAATAATACTGGTTAAAAAAACACATCATGCGTAAATTATTCTTGCCTTTTTTTACTCTACTGGTATTTAGCGTTACAGCGCAGGTAAAATGGCCGGCGGTAACCAATCAAACCAAACCATGGACAAGATGGTGGTGGATCGGCAGCCAGGTGAAAAAAGACGACCTGAGCACTGTGATGCAGGCCTATCAAAAAATTGGTTTGGGTGGCCTTGAAATAACTCCCATCTATGGCGTACAAAAAGAAGAAGACCAGTACATTCCTTTTTTATCACCCCAATGGATGGATGTATTTGGCCATACCTTAAAAGAAGGCAGGCGGTTGAATTTGGGTATTGACCTTGCTAACGCTACCGGCTGGCCGTTTGGCGGCCCCTGGATCGGTGATGAAGATGCCAGTAAAAATATGCAGGTGAAAACCTATACTTTAAACGGAGGTGAAAATTTATCTGATACCATTCAATATATTCAGGAACCATTGGTGCGTACCGAAAATGGCAAACCGGTAAAAGTGGAAAATTTACTGCAACCCATTTCAGCCAATAAAAATTTACAGCAACTGGCCATTGACCAGGTAAGATTTGTGAGGCCCCTGCCGTTACAAACCCTGATGGCATTTTCGGATGCCGGAGAAAAAATAGAACTTACCAATAAAGTGGATGCTGCTGGTAAATTAAACTGGACAGCCCCTGCGGGCAAATGGCACCTGTATGCATTGTTCATGGGCTGGCACGGTAAACAGGTAGAGCGTGCTGCACCGGGTGGAGAAGGTTATGTGATCGATCATTTTTCTGCACCTGCATTACAACATTATTTGAAACGCTTTGATGAGGCCTTTAAAGGATTTGATATCAGCAGCCTTCGTGGTTTCTTTAACGATTCTTACGAAGTGGATGATGCTAGAGGACAATCGAACTATACGCCCAAACTATTTGACGAATTCAAAAAGCGCAGAGGTTATGATTTGAGAAATGAATTACCTGCTCTGTTCACTAAAAATCATACTGAAAGAACCAACCGCATTTTATGTGATTACAGAATGACGATTGATGAATTGATATTGGAAGATTTTACCGGCGAATGGAAAAAATGGGCACATAGCAAAGGTAAGATCGTGCGTAACCAGTCGCACGGCTCACCCGCCAATACATTAGATCTGTATGGTGTAGTGGATATTCCTGAAACAGAAGGTACCGAAATTTTACGCATCAAATTTGCGCCTTCCACCTCGCATGTAATGGGTAAACAACTGGCAGCCTCCGAATCTGCCACCTGGCTGAATGAGCATTTTGTATCCTCATTAAGCGATGTTAAAAAAGCACTGGATGTATATTTTATCGGTGGTGTAAATCATATTGTATATCATGGTACCACTTATTCGCCGCCTTCAGAAACATGGCCGGGCCGTTTGTTTTATGCCGCCGTGGAGTTTGATCAGGCCAATCCTTTCTGGAATAATTTTGCTGCACTGAATACTTATGTCACCCGAACACAATCCTTTTTACAACAGGGTAAACCCGATAATGATGTGCTGTTGTATTTTCCTATCTACGATAAATATTCAGAGCCGGGAAGAGATCTGCTCTTACACTTTGACGGTATGAAACCCGATTTCAATGGCACACCATTTGAAACATCAGCAACCATGATGCAGGAGAAAGGGTATGCTTTTGATTATATTTCCGACAGGCAGATTCTGCAACTTAGTTCTGCAGGAGGTAAAATAAATACCGGTGGTGTAGCATATCAAACAATTGTGTTGCCTGATGCAAAATTCATGAAGGCAGAAACCTTCAAACATCTGATTGATTTGGCAAAAGCCGGTGCCACCATCATAGCTTATAAAAAACTGCCTTCCGATGTGCCGGGCTATGCACAGCTGGAAGAAAATACTGCTACGCTGAAAACACTTACCAATAGTTTGCATTTTCAGTTTATTGATGGTGCTGCCGATGTGAAGATGGCCAATATAGGCAAAGGGAAAATTTTATTGGGCGGCAACCTGGAAGAATTGCTTCAGGCTGCAAAAGTGCGGCGGGAAACCATGGCAGCAAAAGGCCTTCAGTTCAGCAGAAGAAAGATTGGTGTTTGGGATACCTACTTTATTGCCAACCGCAGCGGAAAAAAAATGGATGAATGGGTGAAACTGCAAACGGTTACCAATGCAGCGGTATTGTATAATCCAATGACCGGACAGGCAGGTGTTGCAGAAACCAGAAGAACAGCAGATAATTTTATTGAAGTGCATATTCCTTTCAATACAGATGAAAGTTTTATAGTACAAACTGTGCATACAAAATATCTGTATGGTATCGGGTATCCCTATATTAAATCTGCAACAACGACTACGGAAATAAAAGGAGAGTGGACTTTGACTTTTACTGAAGGCGGTCCTGTTTTGCCTGCTGCAGTAAAATTAAGTTCATTACAACCATGGACCAATTTTGAGGATAACAGTTATAAGATATTTTCAGGCACCGCATCTTACAGCATCCGGTTTAAAAAACCTGAAGGCAAAGCGGCAAATTATATTTTAGATCTGGGCAAAGTATATGAAAGCGCCGAAGTGTTTATCAATGGCAAAAAGATGGCTTCATTAATTGGTCCTGATTATACCGTAACTATTGCGGACAATGTATTGCAGGCCGAAAATATAGTAGAGATAAAAGTGGCCAACAGCATGGCCAACCGCATCATTGATCTGGATAAACGAAAAGTGTTCTGGAAAAAATTCAACAATACCAATTTTCCTGCACGCTTAGCACAGAACAGGGGAGCCGATAATATTTTTGATGCTTCTAAATGGGAGCCCAGGATATCAGGATTGGCAGGGCCTGTAACATTAACCGCAATAAAATAAATCATATGCATATGAACAGAAGAACAGTAATAAAGCAATTGGCCACTTTATTGCCTGCCTCTGTATTGGCCAAACAATTGAATGCCGCAGGAAGCTGGTATGGATTGGCGGATGACTATCATATATTAAAAGGCCCTTTCCAACCCAACTGGGATTCTTTACAGCAATATCAAACACCTGACTGGTACCGCAATGCAAAATTTGGTATTTGGGCACACTGGGGCCCGCAATGCCAGCCGGAGTTTGGCGACTGGTATGCCAGGGAAATGTATATGGAAGGCAGTTCCAAGTACAAATACCATGTACAGAAATACGGCCATCCATCCCAGTTTGGTTTTAAAGATGTGATCAATGAATGGAAGGCAGAAAACTGGAATCCGGGCGAATTAGTGTCATTATACAAAGCTGCCGGCGCAAAATATTTTATGGCGCTGGCCAATCACCACGATAATTTTGACCTGTACAACAGCAAATATCATAAATGGAACGCCACAAAGATCGGTCCTAAGAAAGACCTGGTAGGCGGATGGGAAAAAGCGGCCCGTGAAAATGGGCTATACTTTGGCGTTAGTGTGCATGCCGCACATGCCTGGAGCTGGTACGAAACTGCCCAGCGGGCAGATAAGAATGGCCCTTTGGCCGGAGTGCCTTATGATGGCAAACTTACCAAACAGGATGGTAAAGGAAAATGGTGGGAGGGACTTGACCCGCAGGAACTCTACGCACAAAATCATCCAATGAGTGAAAACAGCTGGGATAATGCCGGCATTCACAACCAGTGGAACTGGGGCAATGGAGTAAATGTTCCTTCCAAAGCTTATTGCGATAAATTTTTAAAACGCACGATTGACCTTATAGACAGCTACAATCCTGATTTGATTTATTTTGATGATACGGCATTACCCCTCTGGCCGGTCAATGATGCAGGACTGAAAATTGCTGCCCATTTCTATAATAAAAGTATCAAAGAAAAAGGTGCACTGCAAGCCGTGCTATTCGGTAAAATATTAGACGAGCAGCAACGCAAATGTATGGTCTGGGATATTGAACGCGGACAAAGCAATGCCATTGAACCACTACCCTGGCAAACCGATACCTGTATTGGTGGATGGCATTACCAGCAATCCATTTATGCTGATCATAAATACAAATCTGCCAAAACCGTGATCCATACTTTAGTGGATATAGTGAGCAAGAATGGCAATCTCTGTTTAAGTGTGCCGGTAAAAGGCGACGGTACTATTGACAGCGACGAAAGGAAAATAGTGGCAGGCATAGGTAAATGGATGGCGGTTAACAGCGACTGTATTTATGATACCCGTCCGTGGAAATTATTTGGCGAAGGCCCGGCACTGGAAAAAGTAGCGGCATTAAATGCACAGGGATTTAATGAAGGCAAGGGCAAGCCATTTACACATGAAGACATCCGCTTTACCACCAAGGGAAATACTTTGTATGCCATTGCGATGGGCTGGCCCGAATCGAAACAAGTGCTGATTAAATCAATTGCAAACAATCCGCAATCGGTAGAATTGCTGGGCTATGGTAAGGTAGATTTTACAGCAGGTGCGGAAGGATTACAAATCAATCTCCCTTCTCAACCACCATGTGAAAATGCATTTGTATTTAAAATTGAAGGATTGAATATTAAATAAGCGGTCATGCTAATAATAAGGATTTGCGCTCTGCGCCTCTGCGTTTCTGTGTGCAACCTTCATATTCTTAAATAAAAATCATGCAATATAAAAACGCTCGTAAAATATTTTTCCTCTGCGCTCTCTGCCTCTCTGCTTGCAGCATCAATGCTCAAATAGGCAAACGCTTCCCTTCTGAAAAAAAAATGATCAAAGACCCTGTTACAGGAACCCCACTCATATTTTTAACCAGCACGCTCAATGGCGATGCAAAAATTTATCAAACCCATAACCAATGGACCTCCGATGGCCAATGGCTGATCTTCCGCAGCAACCGTGTAAAAGGCGAAGCCATGGCCGTGAATGAACAAACGGGTGACATTGTTCAGGTAACCGAAGGCGGCTATACCGGTATGCTGAACGTAGCTCGCAAATCGATGAAGCTGTATTTTATGCGCAACGAAAAAACAGATACGGTAGCACCAACACCCGGTGATACTGCCCGCCGCCGTGTACAAAGGCCGTTGCAAATTATTGAAGTGGATCTGGAAAAATTATTTGCCGACAGTAAAACAGGCACATTGCAAAAAGCGAATGTTTACCAGCGGGTGTGTGGTACCACACCAAAAGAAATTGGGGCAGGTGGTGATATGGCATTGGATGGGGATGAACAATGGGTATACTTTAGGGTGAACACACAGGAAGCTGCAAAACATTTGCCTGCCGGTATACCACTGGAGAAAAATTTTGGTCCGCGTAATATGGGTGCAGGGCCTTCTGGCATTGCATCCATGCATATTAAAACCGGCGAAATAAAATATGTAGTGAGCGTTCCCTTTCAAATTGGCCATATCCAAACCAATCCATGGGTACCGGGTGAAATTGTTTTTTGCTGGGAAACAGGCGGCAAATCTCCGCAACGCACCTGGACGGTGATGAGTGATGGCAGCGGACTTCGGCCACTCTATCCCGAGAGTGAATATGAATGGGTAACCCATGAAGCCGTGATCGGTAAGGATGAAGTGGCTATTGCAATCATGGGACACAGGAAAATCCCGGGTACGGCTGCAACTGTTGAAGCAGGCACTGCTGTTGGTGGCGCCAATCCCGGGCAGGAAGCGGCATGGGGCCCCAGTGGCACCAGGGAAAAACCTACCGGCCTGGGTATTGTAAATTTGCGTACCAGGGAAATGGTGATTGCCGGTCAAACAAAAAGCGGCAGTGGCCTGTGGCATGTAAGCGGATCGGCTGATGGCAGATGGGCAGTGGGTGATGATTTCAGCAGAAGCATTTACCTGATTGACCGTTACAGCGGAGAAATGATGCTGTTATCTGCCGGACATAAAACCACTGCAGGCGATCATCCGCATCCCACCATGAGTCCGGACGGCACCAAAATTGAAATTCAATCGGCTATGTTATCTGCCGATAACAAAACAATGAATATCTGTATCATTCCGGTACCCGAACAATGGTTGAAAAGAAATTACAGCAAACAGTAAAAGAAAAATTTAAAAAGATGAAACGATTAATTGTAAGCGCATGGTTATGCAGTATGCTTTCTGTTCCGCTTCAGGCTCAATTAAAAAGGCAGGTGGTAAAACGTACCACCATCAGCAGCCCGGATAAAAAAATTATGGCCGAAGTGCTGCTGAACAATAAGCAGCAGCTGGTATACAATATTCAGTGGAATGGAAAAACGATCATGCAAAATTCTGCACTGGGCATTGTAAGGGAAGATGCGGATTTTTCAACCCGCCTGCAATGGCTCAGTTTTTCAGATGCGGCTTTTGTTAAAGATTCTTATACAATGCTGACGGCAAAAAAAAGCAGGATCACTTACACCGCCAATAAAAAGACCATCAGTGTACAAAACGCCAGTGGTGATGCCATGCAAATTGTTTTCCAGGTATCTAATGACGGTGTGGCATTCCGTTATGTGTTTCCGCAAATATCTACAGCCATAAAAAAGATCAGTAAAGAAACCACCAGCTTTCATTTTTTGGAGGGCACCAAAGCATGGCTGCAGCCTAAAACAGAGGCGCAAAGCGGATGGGAACACAGCAATCCCTCTTACGAAGCGCATTACATGATGGACATTGCAACCGGCACACCTGCACCAGGTAATAACGGCTGGGTATACCCGGCTTTGTTTCATTACGGAAATGCCTGGATGCTGATTACCGAAGCGGCATTAGGAAGAACTTACTGCGGTACATCTTTACAGCAGTATTCAGAAAACAATGAATACAAAATAAATTTTCCGCAAGCGGCGGAGAAATTTACCAATGGTATACTTAATCCCGAGTCAACTTTACCCTGGCAAACGCCCTGGCGCATCATTGCCATCGGCAGTTTAAAAACCATAGCAGAATCTACCCTGGGAACCGATCTGGCCATACCGGCCATTGCGATGGACAGCAGTTTTATTCAACCAGGCCGTGCCTCCTGGAGCTGGATCATGAGCAAGGATGATTTTATTGTGTATGACGAGCAGAAAAAATATATTGACTTTGCCGCCGGCATGCATTGGGAATATTGTTTGATTGATGTGAACTGGGATACAAAAATTGGATATGATAAAATAAAAGAACTGGCCGATTATGCGGCAGCAAAAAAAGTAGGGTTGATTTTATGGTACAATTCTGCCGGCAGCTGGAATACGGTGAAGTACCATCCCAAAGACATGATGCTTACCCACGAAAGCCGCGTAGCTGAATTTGCAAGATTGCAGCAGATGGGTATAAAAGGTATCAAAGTTGATTTTTTTGCCGGCGATGGACAATCGGTGATCAATTATTACCAGGATATATTAACAGATGCAGCGCAATATCATTTACTCATCAATTTTCATGGTGCTACTTTACCAAGAGGCTGGCAGCGCACTTATCCCAATCTCATGACAACTGAAGCCGTATACGGATACGAGAATATTACATTCAATCAAAAAGATGCAGATGCTGCACCACCGCATATGGTAATGAGTGCATTTGCCCGCAATGCCTTTGATCCGATGGATTTTACACCGGTGAATTTGTACAAAATACCACGCATCAACAGGAAAACCACCACGGCTTTTGAAATGGCCACTGCAGTCATCTTCTTATCGGGTATCCAGCATTTTGCCGAAAGTCCGGATGGTATGGCAAAAATGCCGGAGGCGGTAAAAAATTACATGCAAAACATTCCAGCGAAATGGGATGATGTAAAATTTATTGATGGCTATCCCGGAAAATTTTATGCGGTGGCAAGAAGGACCGGAACAAAATGGTATGTAGCGGGCATCAATGCCGATAGTACTATGCAACATATCACTATTGATCAATTGCCTTTTATTGCGCCATTCAAAACCGGCACTTTGTTCTCCAGCAATGCCGCCACCAACGAAGTGGAAGTGGGCAAGCAAACCATTTATGCCAAACAAAACAAGGCCATCGCCATACCTCCCAATGATGGATTTGTATTGGTGTTTGAATAATATTACCCGTCAGCAGTTGCAAACCCCGTCAGCGGTTGCAAACCCCGTCAGCGGTTGCAAACCCTGACGGCGGTTAAGAAAATTATAAACCCCTGACAGGGCTGAAAGCCGCTGATTAGGCTGAAAGCCGCTGACTAGGCTGAAAGCCGCTGACAAGGTCGAAAGCCGCTGACAAGGTCGAAAACCGCTGACAGGGTCGAAAGCCGCTGACAAGGTCGAAAGCCGCTGACAGGGCTGAAAGCCGCTGTCAGGGTTAAATAAAAAGTAAAATTTAAAAACCACAAATAATGATGCGATATTTTTTTCAGTGCATTGCTTTCGTATTGATTGGTTCAGGTCTTTTTGCACAGGTTAAATTGGCGAGTCCTTTTGGCAATCATATGGTGCTGCAGCAAAATGTGCTGGTGCCGGTTTGGGGAACGGCATCTCCTAAAGAAAAAATTACAGTAACATTCGGCAAGCAAAAGAAAGTGGTTACCGCAACAGCTGATGGAAAATGGATGCTGAAGCTGGATAAACAAAAGGCAGGCGGTCCCTTTGTTTTAAAAGTTACAGGAAAAAATACACTGCAATTAAACGATGTGTACATTGGTGAAGTATGGTTGTGTTCCGGCCAATCTAATATGGACATGACGGTGGCCAGGGAAGACCGTTACTGGTGCGGCGTACACAATGAAGCAGCGGAACTGGCCAATGCAAATTTTCCGCTGATACGGGTGTTTGATACCGATTTTACCCCCAGTGAAAATATATTGACCGAAGTGGGAGGTAAGTGGGAGACCACTTCACCAGAAACGGTGGGGCATTTTTCTGCCGCCGCATATTTTTTTGCAAGAGAATTGTACAATAAATACAAAGTGCCCATTGGCTTAATCACCACTGCATACGGAGCAAGCACGGCTGAAGCATGGACAAGTAAGAAAGTACTGGAGGCCGATCCGCTGTTTGCAAAACTGCTCAGCGCTTATGCAACCAAAAAAACGACCTATGATACCAGCGTAACAGCACAACAAAAACACGCTGTGGCTTATGCAAAATGGCAGGCAGATTCTGCCGCCGCCAGGATGGCAAAAAAAGATCCGCCCCGTGCGCCAAAAAATCCTGATCCAAAAGTTGACCAGCACAGTCCTTATGTATTGTATAACGGTATGGTGGCTCCGCTGATACCTTATGCCATTAAGGGTTGCATCTGGAACCAGGGCGAATCCAACACCACCACAAAAGACATCTATGCCAAACAAATGGAGGCATTGATCAACAACTGGCGTACAGATTTTGCACAGGGCGATTTTCCATTCATCTATGTACAACTGGCCAATTATGGAAAAACATTGGATACCATTCCCGGAAAAGGAGGCGGCACAACAGCGGTACGTGATCAGCAATTAAAAAATCTGGCTGTAAAAAATACCGCCATGGTGGTGGCGATTGACAATGCCGACGACCCTGCTAATATTCATCCTAAAAACAAACAGCAAATTGGTTTGCGTTTGGCATTGGCGGCAAGGGCAGTGGCGTATAAAGAAAAGTTACTGTATGCAGGCCCCATGTACAGCAGCATGAAGGCAGAAGGCAGTAGCATCCGGATAAATTTTAAATATGCTGAAGGATTAACCGCCACAGGCGGCCAACCCATTGGCTTTGCCATTGCAGGTGCCGATAAAAAATTTGTATGGGCAACCGCCAGGCTGGAAGGACAATCCATTGTTGTTTCCAGCACAGCCATTGCAAATCCTGTTGCAGTGCGGTATGCATGGGGCGATAATCCGCCGGCGAATCTGTACAACAAAGCGGGTCTGCCTGCATCGCCCTTTAAAACAGACAACTGGTGATTGTATGTATGGCCAAACATTATTCTGTAAATTGCAGTAACAAAAAATAATTATGTCTTATACAGCAAATGATACCCGCTATCAAAACATGCAATACCGCAGAAGTGGAAATAGCGGCATCCAGCTACCGGCTATTTCGTTGGGGCTCTGGCAAAATTTTGGCGAAGCCGACGATATACAGGTATTTCGTGAAACCCTGCATACCGCATTCAACAATGGCATAACGCATTTTGACCTGGCCAACAACTATGGCCCGCCTGCAGGCAGCGCCGAAACAAATTTTGGCAAAGTATTCAAACAGGATTTTACAGCATACCGCGATGAGTTGCTCATCTCTACAAAAGCAGGGTATTATATGTGGCCGGGCCCTTATGGAGAGTGGGGCAGTAAAAAATACCTGGTATCCAGTTTAGACCAGAGTTTAAAACGCATGGGTTTGGAATACGTGGATATTTTTTATCATCACCGTCCCGATCCCAACACGCCATTAGAAGAATCGATGATGGCGCTCGATTTGATCGTTCGCCAGGGAAAAGCATTATATGCTGGTATTTCCAATTACCCGGCAGATACAGCTGCCAAAGCATTTGCTATTTTAAAACAGCTGGGTACGCCCTGCTTAATTCACCAGCCCAAATATTCTATGCTGGAGCGCTGGGTAGAAAAAACAGATCCTGCTGTTCAAAAAAATTTACTGGAAGTGGTGCACGAAAGCGGCGTGGGCTGCATTGTTTTTTCTCCATTGGCACAAGGCTTGCTCACCGATAAATACTTAAAAGGTATTCCCGCCAATTCCCGTGTGGGCCGTCATTTGCCCAATGGTGCACTTACTGAAAATGGTCTGGATGAAACCGTATTGAAAAAAGTAGCCGCATTAAATGAACTGGCCAAACAACGCAATCAAACCATGGCTCAAATGGCCATTGCCTGGTTGCTGAAAGATACACGCATTACTTCTGTGCTGGTGGGTGCAAGTTCTGCAACGCAGTTATTGAATTCTATTGACAGTATAAACAATATTGCCTTTTCAAAAGAAGAACTGGATGCGGTTGAAGCAATATTGAAATGATTTTTGGTTGCCGGCAGTTGAGCTTTGATGGGCTGCATTGGCGACGCTCCGTTCAGCACTATCACTTTATTGAGCACTCAATGCAGCATATTGCTGTATTCAGCTGTATATGCCCGAAGCACCATCACTGTTTCGGTACAGCACAGGACAATCCTTCTTTTGCCACAAGATACATTTACAATCCATTAATATTGCTGTATGAAAAAAATTGCTTTCTATAACCTGTTATTATTGCTGCTTGCGGTACATGCAAAAGCCGACTTAAAAAACCCTTATAATTTATTGATTGCGCCGGGCACACTTACCGATCATTCAGTTACGCTGTTATGGGATAAGTTGTATACTGCCGATACCGCAGTATACCAGGTATTCCTGAATAATAAACCATACGCAGTAACCACAGCAACCAACAGTACCATTGAAAATTTGCGGCCCAATACTTCTTACAGCGTTGCAGTGCATGAAAAACTGAATGGCAACCAACGTGTAAAATGGTATATATACCAGTTGAAATTTACAACCCCTAAAAAAGGAAAGATTTTTAATGTGCTGGACTATGGTGCCAAGGGCGACGGTCTTTTTAAAAATACCACTGCCATTCAAAAAGCCATTGATGCCTGCACTACCGGCGGAACGGTGTACATCCCCAAAGGTGTTTTCGTCAGCGGCGCCCTGTTTTTAAAAAGCAACCTCACTTTGCAGATAGCCAAAGGCGCTGTACTGAAGGGGTCAACCGATGTGGCAGATTATATGCCCATGTACCTGAACCGTTTTGAAGGATGGGAATTAAAAACCTATGCCAGCCTGTTGAATGCGGGTACACTCAACCGGGATGGTTCATACAATGTCACCAACCTTCGCATCACGGGGGGCGGTACCATTTCGGGTGGCGGAAAAAAACTGGGCGATGCCATGTGGACCACCGGTGGAGAAAGAAGCAGGGGCAGGCTGATCTGCCTGGTGAACTGCCGGGATGTAAGTATTTCAGATCTTACCATTACCGAACCACCCAGCTGGACGATCCATTACATTTACAGCAATAATATCAGCTGCCATAATTTAAACATCGTTACCTATGGCATACGCAACAGCGATGGTATTGATCCTGACTCCTCCACCGATTCTTATATTTTCAATTGCGTGTTTGATAATGGCGATGATTGCATCGCCATCAAATCGGGCAAAAACCCCGAAGGCTTTTTGATTGCGAAGCCCACTAAAAATGTACGCATCACCAACTGCGATTTTATACGTGGCCACGGTATTTCCATTGGCAGCGAAATGAGTGGTGGCGTAAGTGATGTGCTGGTGCAGGATTGCAAGGCCGGGGCGCTGATCAACGGGTTACAGATCAAAGGCACTAAAGAACGCGGCGGCTTTGTTAGAAATGTAACAGTGGTGGATTGCCAGTTACTGAAGATCACGGTATTTTCTAAACTCAATTACAACAACGACGGCGAAGGCGCTCCCGAACCGCCCATTTTTGAAAATTTTGTGTTTAAAAATATTGACCTGTCTAAAGCATCTGTAAAAGAAGCGGTGATAAACATTAACGGCTTCAAAGACCCTGCACATCGTTTACGTAATGTAAGTTTCAGTAATATGCTGATGCCGGAAGGCGCAAAAATTGTAATCAATGATGCAGAACATGTGAAGTTTACCGGAGTAAAATCGGTAACCGGTACTGTGCCTGAGTATACCGTGGCAGAAAGCACGGATATCATTTACTGAGGTTAAAAAACTGTTCAATTCAAGGTGCAACGAATTGGTTTGATGGGTTGTCATCCTTAAAAATAGTTGATATGAAACCTTTTTTTACAATAGCGGTAATACTGTCTGTGGTATCCGCTGCCTGCAATAAAGCTCCTTCAACCAATACGGGTTTTGATGAAAATATCAAAATACGGATGGAAGAAAAGGTTGACAGCACCAAACGAACCTTGTTACTCGTTTGTTTTACTGAAAAAATATACGGCTGTGCAAACAATACCATCCAGTCTTCATATACGGTTACCAATGATAAAATAACGATCAATTTTATAAAACTGAACGAATCGGCTATTTGTTTAACTGCTTTAGGGCCTGCTTTCACCCTGATCAATTTAAACGGGCTGAGTAATAAAAACTACCAGCTTGAAATAAATGTGGGCGCCACCAAAATTACCGGTGAGCTGAAGGTATCTGCAACTAACTTCCATGCCATACTCCCTGTACAAACAAAAGCACAATTCGTAAATGCAAATTTGGCCAGGGTGCCTGACAATACCGTTTACGGAACGGTGCATTACCACACCGCTTCAACTGCAGCAACAGTACAAAAATATATTGACTCGCTGCAGTATTTTGGCGCAATGGCAGCATTGTACACTCCGGGAGATTATGGTGCATTTCAGGTTGAAGCCAGTGGGCAGATAAAACAAACGCAGGACCCGGGCTATTACTTTACCCGGTATTATATTTTTAATTATAACAGCAGCAGTTCTGTTTTGAAAAACCTGACCCGGCGTTTTGGAATTGCTTATCCTGATTCTCTGCTGGTTACCCTGCATACTTCAAAAGGGGAAACCTTTTACAGCTGGGTGCCATAAAGCTGCAGTCATTAATTGTGTGTTTACCTCTTATCCGCAGGATGCGACAGGACGGATCAGTATCTTTGTTAGATTAATTTACTGCTCATAACGGTTGCATCATGAAACATTTGGCAAAAGTATTTCTGCTGTTGGTATTACTTGTACAGGCAGCCTGTGGCAATGCCCAGGAAAAAGCGCACGGCGCAACTGATCAGCCGCCCCATTTTTTAGCCAATATTCCCGGAAGAAAAACCATTAGCCTAAATGGTAAATGGCAGATACTGGTAGATCCCAACGACGCAGGGGAACGCATTGGTGTGCCAAAGGATGCAAAAGCTGTTGGCGCATCGCAATTTTTAGAATATTCATTTGATGATGCACAAAAAATAAATGTGCCCGGCGATTTCAATTCACAAATTCCGGAACTAAACTATTATGAAAGTACTATCTGGTACAAAAAAACATTCTCGTACCACAAAACAGATAAGCGCCTGTTCATTCACTTTGGCGCAGTAAACTATATTGCCGACGTGTACCTTAATGGCGAAAAGATTGGCAGCCACGAAGGAGGATTTACACCCTTTCAGTTTGAACTTACCGGTAAAGTAAAAGATCAAAACAGCCTTGTGGTTAAAGTAAATAACCAGCGCCGTAAAGATGGTATTCCTGCCATGGGTTTCGACTGGTTCAATTATGGCGGCATCACCCGGGATGTGAATCTGGTAGAAACACCGGAGTCTTTTATTGACGATTATTTCATCCAGTTAAAAAAAAGCAGTAGTCAAACCATTAAAGGTTGGGTAAGATTGAGCGGAAGCAAAACAGCACAACAGTTACGCATCAGTATCGGCGGTACAAAAATACTTTATACAGTCAACACGGATCATACAGGTTATGCCGTTTTTGAGTTTGATGCCCCGCTGCAGTTATGGTCGCCACAACAACCGCGTTTGTACAATGTAACTATCAGCAGTGAAACAGATACGGTGCAGGAACAGATCGGTTTCAGAACCATTGAAACAAAAGGAACAGCCATATTGCTGAATGGGAAAAGTATTTTTTTAAAGGGTGTGAATATTCATGAAGAGATTGGTGCACAAAAGCGCCGGGCATACACTGCAAAAGATGCGCTGCAATTTTTAACAGCAGCAAAAGAACTGGGCTGTAATTTTGTAAGGCTTACCCATTATCCGCATAACGAACACATGGTTCGGCTGGCCGATAAAATGGGCATCATGTTATGGGAAGAAATTCCATTGTGGCAGGGTATTGCATTTGGAGATTCTATCATGCAACCCAAGATGAATGATATGCTGCAGGAAATGATAGCAAGAGATAAAAACCGCAGCAGTATCATCATCTGGAGTTTGAGCAACGAAACCAACCCCGGTGCGGCAAGAGATGTATCACTAACGCAGATGGCAGCACTGGCAAGAGCCAAAGATGATACAAGGTTGATCACATCTGCCTTGTTCCGCAATAAGTTTGAAAAAAATAAGGTCACCATTTATGACACGTTGTGTAATGTACTGGATGTGGTGGGCGTTAATGCATACCTGGGATGGTATACTCCTTTCAATGGAGCTCCGGAAGAATATGTATGGTCATCCAATTTTAATAAGCCGCTTATCATGAGTGAATTTGGCGGCGAAGCATTGTACGGGCATCATGGCCCGGCAGACACTGCCAGCAGCTGGAGCGAAGAATACCAGGAAAAGTTGTACAAAGATCATGTGGCCATGTTTAAAAATATTCCCTTTTTAAGAGGTACTACGCCATGGGTATTGTACGATTTCCGTTCGGTGAACCGCATGCATTCAGTGTATCAAAAAGGGTTTAACCGAAAAGGACTATTATCTGAAAAAGGAGAAAAAAAGAAAGCGTGGTTTGTAATGGCCAGTTATTATAAAAGCATTGCTTATTAATTTCGAAATATTGATTTTAATGAAAAGAGTCATTGCATTCATATCAGTTATTTTTTTTGCAGGCAATATTGCTGCTAAAAAAAACAATTTGATAGTTTCTGCAAATAATACTGCGGCTGCATTTCCTTTATTCAGCAGTATTGTGATGCCGGATTTCTATTACGATGCCGCTGATGCTAAAGTGGTGGCCATTGCCGTAAAGGCTTTTGCAAATGATGTCAGTCTTATTTCCGGTAAGCAGATCAAACTTAACGCCTCCAGCAATATCAGCAGTGAATATGCCATCATAGCTGGTACGGTCGGGCAATCAAAATTGATTGACGCTCTTGTAAAGAATAAAGAGATAGATGTAACTGCTATTAAAAAAAAGTGGGAGTGTTTTGTTATTCAAATTCTTAGCAAAGGAAAGAATAAACAGCTGGTGATAGCAGGCAGCGACAGGCGGGGTACCGCCTTTGGTATTTTTCATTTGTCAAGAGCAATGGGTGTTTCACCGTTGGTTTGGTGGGCAGATGTGCTGCCGGAAAAAAAACAGGCATTATTTGTATCGGGAAATTATACTGCTGTAACGCCTTCGGTGCAATACCGCGGCATTTTTATAAACGACGAAGACTGGGGCATGCAGCCATGGGCGGCAAAAAAAATGGATACGGATATAAAAGACATCGGTCCAAAAACTTACGCCAAAGTGTTTGAATTATTGCTTCGGTTAAAGGCCAATTATATCTGGCCGGCCATGCACCCCTGCACCAAGGCATTTTATTATTATAAAGACAATCCAAAGGTAGCAGACGATTACGCCATTGTGGTGGGCGGCAGCCATTGCGAACCCATGCTGCGCAATAACGTGTGCGAATGGGCGGAAACATACGAGGAAGAGTATAAAAAGAAACCCGGGGAATGGCGCTATGATGTAAACAAAGATGAGATTTATACCTATTGGAACGACCGGATAAAAGAAGCCGTGCCTTACGAATCTGTTTTTACGGTGGGCATGCGTGGTGTGCATGATGGCAGTATGCCGGGCCCAAAAGATCCTGGGGAAAAAGTAAAACTGCTAGAAAATGTGATAAAAGATCAACGGGAAATTTTGCAACGTAATTTTAAAAAAGAGGCCACCGCATTACCGCAAATATTTGTACCATACAAAGAAGTGCTGAGTTTATACAGGCGTGGTATGCAACTGCCGGATGATGTAACCATTATCTGGCCGGATGATAATTATGGGTACATCCGCCAGTTACCCAATGAAACAGAACAAAAAAGAAGCGGTGGTAATGGGGTATATTATCATTTATCTTATTGGGGAAGTCCGGCAGATTATCTTTGGCTTAGCACCACTTCGCCTGCATTGATTGGCTACGAAATGAAAAAAGCCTATGAATACGGCGCTAAAAAATTATGGGTGTTCAACGTGGGCGATATCAAACCCGCAGAACTGGAAATGCAGTTTGCGATGGATATGGCATATGATATCAACACCTATACTCCTGAAAAGCCATCTCAATATATCCGGCGCTGGGCTGCTGAAACATTTGGAAAAAATGTTTCAGAGAGGGTCACTGTAATAAAGGATTTATATTACCGGCTGTCGGTTGCAGGAAAGCCCGAACACCTGGATAAACTCATCTTTACAGCAAAAGAAATTGATGAACGAATACTGATCTGCGAAAAACTTACCGGCCTGCTGGATAGCTGTACCGGAAAAATAGATAAGCAGCTGGCAGATGCTTTTTTTCAGTTGATAGGGTATCCGGTTGAATCGGCCTGTTTTATGAATTATAAGATACTGCGTTCTAAACTGGCCATAATGGAGCTTGGCAGCAACAGGCTGGCGGAAGCTAAAAATAATGCAGCATTTTCGGCTACAGCATACAGTGCCATACAGACTTTTACAGAAAGATACAACAGGTTTATTGCTGCGGGAAAATGGAATGGTATGATGAGTGATCACCCAAGGGACCAGAAAGTGTTTGATGCGCCGGCAGCATTTGACAGTTTGAAAGTACAGGGGGATGCTTCTCTTGCAGCAAAAGAGATTAAAGAAGCGCAACGGGTAAAAATAATTACAGCAGGGGAGCTGTATCAAGATCACCATACTGCCCACTGCATGCTGTTGCCGGGCATTGGGGTAAGCGGTGCTTCATTAATTCCTGATAAAAACAGTATGCCTGCTGCAGCGTCCGTCAGTTTTACCATGCCATTGACCGCGGGCAATTATTCCGTAGTGGTAAAATGCCTGCCCGCATTTGCCATGGAAAAAGAAAAGCAGCTCAGCTATACCGTTACTGTTAATAATACCAGTGTACAAACAGCCAATGTACATGCCGAGGCAGAAACCTCCGCGTGGAAAGAAAATGTGCTGTGTGGTTATGCCCAGGGTGTAACTGTACATACAGTTGCCGAAGGAAAGGCAACAATAAATATCATCCTGCAAAATAAAAATCTTGCAATAACCCAAATTGAAATGTATAAAACCAGGTAAATGAAAAAAATAAGCTTCTTTCTTCTGCTGTCGGGTGTGTGGGTGCAAAACGCTGCTGCCCAAACCAATTACGCCGTTAAACTGGCAGAAACCATTATGAATACCTACAAAGATTCGATGGTGGTAAAAAAATATGCCAGTCACCTGGAACAGGACAAACAAATTTTGCCGGGGCAAACGGTGGAGCAGGCGCAGCAAAACCGGCCCGCTGTTTGGAATTACGAGCTGGGGGTGGTGTTGATGGGTTTTGAAAAACTGGGAGCGCTAACAGGCGATGATAAGTATTTTTTGTATACCAAAAATATGATCGATCATTTTATCAGTTCAAACGGAGAGATCAGAACCTATCAAATGGAAGAATACAACAGTGATAATATTCCCACAGGAAGACAGTTACTGCACTTGTATCAGCGTACAAAAGAAGAAAAGTATAAAACCGCCGCCACCCTGCTGTACCGGCAGCTGGCATGGCAACCGCGTAATAAAGTAGGTGGCTACTGGCACAAACTAAAATATCCCACGCAAATGTGGCTGGATGGTTTGTATATGATTGAACCCTTTGCAGCAGCATATGCGGTGATGTTCAACGATACCCAAAAATATGATGATATAGTGAACCAGTTTGTGTGGATGGAAAAATACAGCCGGGACGGAAAGACAGGTTTGCTGTATCATGGCTGGGACGAAAGTAAACTTCAGCGCTGGGCCAATCCCGTAACCGGCCAGTCGCCCGAATTTTGGAGCAGGGCCATGGGTTGGTACATGATGGCACTGGTAGATGTGCTGGATCAGTTGCCTGCAAATTACGCACGCAGAAAAGAACTGGTCGCTATTCTCAACCGCTTGTCAACCGCACTCATACAATTCCAGGATGCCAAAGAAGGAGTGTGGTGGCAGGTAACCAATAAAGCAGCACAGGAACTGAATTATGTAGAATCCTCGTCTTCTGCCATGTTCCTGTACGCATTGTCGAAAGCAGTGAATAAAAAATATATTCCTGCCGCTTTTATTCCGGCCATTACAAAAGCCTGGAACGGGATTGTTAAAAATTTTGTACGGGTAGATGCAGCTGGTGCCGTGCATTATATACAGGCGGTAGCCGGGGCAGGCCTGGGAGGAATACCTTACAGGGATGGTACTTATGACTATTATGTAAAAGAACCCAAACGCGATGATGATTTAAAAGCTATCGGGCCATTTATTCAGGCTTGTATTGAGTACGGGCATCTAATGAAAAAATGATACATGAAAAAGATTTTTGTATTACTGGTTGTTATTGTATTGGGCGTACTGCAGGCAACCGCACAAAGCAGTGATTCCGTTTATATCTTCTCTTATTTCAATAACAATGGGAAAGATGGTTTGCACCTTGCTTACAGCAGGGATGGATATACATGGAAGGCACTGAATGGGGATACGTCTTTTTTAAAACCAGCTGTTGCCAATGATAAATTAATGAGAGATCCCTGTATCATTAAAGGGGCCGATGGATTATTTCATATGGTATGGACGGTGAGCTGGAACGATAAAGGCATTGGATACGCCGGCAGTACAGACCTGGTGCACTGGACTACCCAGCAGTTCATACCTGTTATGCAGCAGGAAGACAGTGCCAGAAATTGCTGGGCACCCGAGATCACCTATGATAAAAAGAAAAAGCAGTACATGATCTACTGGGCCACTACTATTGCGGGAAAGTATACAACTGATACGGCAATAGAGAAAGGTTACAATCACCGCTTGTATTATGTACTTACAAAAGATTTTAAAACTTTCAGCAAAACAAGGTTGCTGTATGATAAAGGCTTTAATGTAATTGATGCCACCATTGTACCGTACGGCAAAAAGTATATCATGTTTTTAAAAGACGAAACCCGGTTGCCGGTACAGAAGAATATTAAAATAGCAACCAGTACCCATCTTACAACAGGCTACACCGCACCAACAGCACCCATTACCGGCAACTATTGGGCCGAAGGTCCCACTGTATTAAAAAAGGGCAATACCTGGATCGTATATTTTGATAAATACCGCAATCATACCTATGGGGCGGTACAATCTACTGATCTGAAAAACTGGACAGATGTGTCTGATAAAATTACATTGCCAAAAGGCATCCGGCACGGAAGCATTTTGGTGATAAGTGAGGCAGCGTTTGCAGCATTGAAAGCTTTTGAGTAAAGCCAATATGGATCATTGAATGTTTTTTGTGCTGCTTACTCAATCTCTTTTACCCTGCTGATGAGTACGCTGATACCCAAACCCAGAAATGCGATCGTTACAAAAGAATATTGCAGTCCGGCAAGCTGAGCGATATATCCAATGAGCGGAGGCCCCATTAAAAATCCTAAAAAGCCAATACTGCTTACTGTGGCAATAGCAATTCCTTTTGATACTTTCAGATCGGCTTTTCCTACCGTGCTGTATAATAAAGGAACGATGGTGCTTACGCCAAAGCCCACCACTAAAAAACCAAAGGCCGCAGTAATAAGATAGGGCAGTAGTACGGCAAATATCATCCCGCCGAAAATAAGTATACCGCTTACCTGCACCATTTTTTTTCTGCTGAATTTTACAGCCAGTGCATCCCCCACAAATCGGCCCGTAGCCATCATGATCATAAAGCAGGCATACCCTAATGACACCATCGATCCTTCGGCTTTTACCACTTCTTTAAAGTACACGCCACTCCAGTCGAACATACAACCCTCGCAGCTCAAACAGCAAAAGCCAATAATGCCCAGTTGAAGTAACAGGCCATGCGGCATGGTCATGCGTTTAAAAGATGCGGCCGATCTGCTGGTAGGTGTATGCAACAGGTATTTGGCAAATACCTGCGAGAGTAGCATCACCAGGCCGGCAATCATCCAGAAATGCAGGTAGGGAACCACATGCAGTTTCATCATCAGCAATCCTGTAAGGGCACCGGTAAAACCCGCTGTACTCCAAACGCCATGAAAAGACGACATGATGGGGCGTTCATACAATGCTTCGGCATTTACGCCCTGTGTGTTCACCGAAATATTACACAGGTTGCCGCTAACACCAAATGTAAACAGGCACAGGGCCAGCTGCCATGGTGCAGTAACCAATCCTATATTGGTAAGTGCAAAAGCATAAAATAAAATGGCGATGCGCAATACATTTTTACTGCCAAAGCGGGTTACTGCCCGGCCACTGAAAGGCATGGTAACAAACTGGCCAATGGGCAGGCCCAGTAAAATAGTACCCAGCGCGGCTTCACTTAAATGCAGGGCACTTTTAATATCCGGTATACGGCTGGCCCAGCTGGCAAAGCATACACCCTGGCAAAAGAAGAATACAGATACTGCAATGCGTACCTGCAGGCGTGAATATATGTGGGGTATGGTAGTTGCTGTCAAAATAATGTGTAGTAATGACACAAAGATAATTCAAAATAATTGCTGTCAAAATAAGCACCGGGGGCTGTTTAATAACCGGCATTTAACCCCGGCTGGTTCAGCTGCGATATTGCACACGCAACACTATTTAATACTGCCTGTTATAAAATTTCAGCAGTATTCCTGCTATAATAAAAAAATAAAGCTTGCCAACCTTTCATCTGTATATCTCATCATTAAAACTAAAGGCTGGTAACCATCTTTTAAATCAGGGAATAATTTAATTTAAAAGATGTATATAACAAATTGAAATATTATTTAAATTTGATTTGCAGACCTTAATTCTAACACCAAAACACTTACTGAATGTCAGTTCATCTAACTAAAGTCATTCGTTTATTCTTTCTGTGCAGCATTCCTTTTGCATTGCACTCGCAAACCACCAATGTGTATACCACTTCCACTACATGGACGGTCCCCGCAACGGTTACTTCCATATCCATTAAAGTGTATGGAGGCGGAGGAGGAACGGGCGGGCAGGATTGCGGCGCCGGCTGTACCAATGCGGCGGCAGGTCCGGCAGGATATGTGGTGGCCAGCTTTGCAGTTACTCCGGGTAATGTGGTAGGTATTTATCCCGGTGCCAAAGGAACAAACGGCACTAATAATGCCACTGGCACTGGTGGTGGGGCAGGTGGTATAGCAACCTATAGTACGGCGTATAATGGCGGAACAGGAGGTAATGCCGGCAGTTCAGGTGCATCAGGTGGTGGCGGAGGTGGTGGCGCAGCTTCTTTGATCACCATCAGTTCGGTCATCAGAATTGTGGCAGGTGGTGCAGGTGGAGGCGGTGGTATGGCTAATCTTGCAGGCTCCGGCTTGCCGGGTACTTCTACCACATCTGCAAACGGTACTTCCAATACAGGTGGTAACGGCACAACGCCTGGTGGTGACGGCGGCGGTGGCGGCGGTGGCGGTGGCGGCCAGTTTGGATCAATAGGTGGCAATGTGCATGCGGCCGGTGGCGAAAGTGCGGGTGATGGTGGTTTCCTGGGGGCTAACTCTATAAGTGGTGCAAGCGCCATTACCACCAATGGTAATATAGCCTGGACCAATGGCGGGCAAATTGAAATCACTTTTACATCTACACTGGCGGTTACCTGGCTGGGCTTTACTGCACAACTGCAGGGCAATGGAGTTGTACTGCACTGGGGTACGGCAACCGAACAGGATACAAGGGATTATATGGTGCAGCGCAGCAGCAATGGTACCGACTGGATAGATATTGGTAATGTTGCAGCCGCAGGAAACAGCAGCTCCGACAGGTATTATCAATACACTGACCAGAAACCTTTGAATGGGTTAAATTATTACCGCCTGTTACAGGCAGACCTGAATGGTAAAATAAATTACAGTGCCGTGTTACCTTTTAAATTTACTGGTAACACCCGCGAACCCAGGCTCTATCCTAACCCTGTTGTAAATGGTACCACCATGCTGAGTTTAAAAACAGCAGCAACTGTAAAAGTGTACAGCAGCATCGGCACCCGGCTGATGCAGAAAGAGTTTACTGCAGGCGATCATTTACTTAACCTGGCTTCTTTTCCTAAGGGTACCTATTACATGAAAATAAATAATGACCCCATATTGTTTGTTATACAATAATATGGTCAAATTATACAGAGCAGGGTTTTAAAAAAAACAGGCGCTGCTTTTCAAAAAGCTAAAAGGGTTCCGGAATACTATAATTCCGGAACCCCTTTTTATGTAGTTATACTGCAGGGAAATGCAGTACCAGGTCTTTCATCTCTTTTCTTACTTTTGGCGCATGGGCCAAATAATCATTTGCCACATCGCGGTAGCCCAGCACCAGCATGGCAACTGTTTTTAAACCGGCAACTTGTAGTCCTAAAATTTCATCAAAGGCGGCCGGGTTAAAACCTTCCATTGGGGTGGCATCTACTTTTTCTTCGGCTGCAGCAATCAGTGCGGTGCCTAAAGCAATATAGGCTTGCCGTGCAGCCCAGTTAAAATTTGCTTCGGCAGAACGTGATCCGGTACTGCCGGTGATCTGGTTTTTAAACGGAGCAAGGGATTCCAGTGAAATATTTTTTACTTTGGCCTGAAGGTGTATGTACTCATCTATATGTGCCGGAGTAATATCTTCATAAGCAGCAAATATTAATAAGTGCGAGCCTTCTGCCACCTGGGGCTGGTTATAAGCTGCTGCCTGCAATTGTTTTTTTACGGCTTCGTCCTGCACCACTATGATCTTATAGGGTTGTAATCCAAATGAGGAAGCAGAGAGGCGGGTGGCTTCTAAAATTTTTTCTAGTTTTTCCTGCGGCACTTTTGCACCGGTCATTCTTTTTACTGCATAACGCCAGTTTAAATTTTCAATGAGTTCCATTTGGTTGAATTTTTTTTACGTTGATATAATTGCCCTGCCGGTAACTGCTGCAGTTACTGAAAGAAAGCAGCGTTTATTTGTGAAAGTACGTTTATACACCCGGTTACTTTTTATACAGGAAGATATTGGAAACCACCAGTACTATAAAAAATACAGCAGGCATGATGGCAACAGATGCAGGATCGCCCATACTGGTATGCGCCACTACTGCCGAAACAAAGGTGAAACCAAAGCCTGCATAAGCCCATTCTTTTATTTTTACTGGCACCTGCGGTATCAGCAGTGCCAGGGCACCCAGTATTTTGGCCACGGCCAGCTCTACCCTGAAATATGCAGGAAAGCCCAGGTGCTCAAAAGCGCCTTTCATGTCGGGGTTTACAAAATAATTGTAGGCGCTGAATAACATCATCAGGCTGAGTAAGCCTGTACTGATCCAGTAAATAAGTGCATTTTTTTTCATTGATTATTTTTTTTGTGTTTGATTGAATTGCAATGCAAACTTATGTACATTTGCTATACTTTAGATAGTACTATGCTAAAGTATAGCGCTATACTTCAGGATAGTGATAAAGCATACAACCATGTCAGTGATCAAAAAAGACCGGGAACACAACCCAAAACAATGCAAAACCCAGCTGCTGCCGGTTAGGGATGCACTGGAATTTTTAAGTGGCAAATGGAAATTGCCCATCATCATCGCTTTGTCGTTTGGGAACAAACGCTTTAAAGAAATGGCCACCGAAATTGAAGGCATTACCGATAAAATGCTGAGTAAGGAACTGCGTGACCTGGAACAAAACCAGCTGGTAAAAAGAACCGTGTATGATACTGTACCGGTTAAGGTGGAATATTCCTTAACCGATTACGGCAGTTCATTAGACAAAGTGATCATGGAACTGCGTGCCTGGGGTTTACAGCACCGCAAACGCATCATGAAAAAATGAGTGGCGCAGGATACAGCAGGATACCGGCATTCGCTTTATGCAGTACTTTACATGCCTAACCATGTTTGCTATGCTACACAAAAGAATTTTGCCAGTGTTACTGGTGTCCTTTGCAATGATCTCAACCGTTACCGCACAAAATCCTAAAATGGATTGGGTGACTAAAGTGGGTGCAAAATCTTTTCCCGTTTCAAAAAAAATATTCAGTGTAAATGATTATGGAGCCGTAAGCGATACCGTTACGGTAAATACCAATGCCATTCAAAAGGCCATTGATGATTGCGCAGCAAAAGGTGGTGGCATCGTTTCGTTTAAGCCCGGCACCTATGTAAGCGGCAGCATTTTTGTAAAAAGCAATGTGGTATTGCAAATTGATAAAGGGGTACTGATACTGGGGTCTCAAAATTTTGATGATTACCCGGATATCAATACCCGTGTGGCAGGGTTGGAAATGATTTGGCCGGCAGCGCTCATCAATTTAATGGATGTAAAAAACGCCGCCGTTACCGGGAAGGGTATTGTAAATGCAAGAGGTAAATTTTGCTGGGATAAATACTGGAAGATGCGTAAAGAATATGATCCCAAAGGACTGCGCTGGATAGTAGACTACGATGTAAAACGGGTACGAACGGTGCTGGTACAAAATTCTGAGAATGTAACGGTAAAGGATATTACGTTTAAGAATGCCGGCTTCTGGACGGTGCAATTGCTGTATTCAAAGCAGGTAACTGTTGACGGCATCATTATAAAAAATAATGAAGATGGCAGCGGACCCAGTACCGATGGAGTGGATGTGGATTCTTCCACCTGGGTATTGATTCAGAACTGCGATATAGATTGTAACGATGATAATTTTTGCCTGAAAGCCGGCCGTGACTGGGATGGATTAAGGGTGAACAAACCCACGGCTTATGTGGTGATACGCAAATGCGTGGCCAGGCGGGGGGCCGGGCTGGTAACACTGGGCAGCGAAACCTCCGGTGGTATCCATCATATTCTGGCTACTGACCTGTACGCCAAACATACCGATAACGGCCTGCGGGTTAAATCTGCTTTTACAAGAGGCGGAGTGGTGGAAGATATTTATTTTCAAAACAGCACACTGGATTCTGTACGCAATGTATTCCAGTTCAATTTAAACTGGTATCCTGCCTACAGCTACTCCGAATTACCAAAAGGCTACCAGTACGATTCTATTCCGGCTCACTGGAAATCGATGCTGCAAAAAGTAACGCCTGCCGAAAAAGGAATTCCCGCAGCAAAAAATTTCTACATCAGCAATATCACCGCCACCCATGCAAAACTTGTGTTTGATGCAGTGGGGTATAAGCAATCCACCCTCAGAAATTTTGTATTCAGCAACAGCACTGTTTCAGCAGATGTGCTGGGCACCATGGAATATACAGAGGGCTGGAAATTCAATAATTTTAATTGGAGTATTGATAAGGCGGCTCCCCCGGCAAAAGTTGCAGGGCAGGCCAATGAAGAAAGATTAAAGTAAGTTACAGGTGACACTAATTTTATGCTGACAAACTGAATGTAGTGCCTGCGCCCGGCTGCGATTGCACGGCAATGGTACAACGGATTGCTTTGGCAAGATCACGAACCAGGTGTAACCCCAAACCGGTTTTGGCATTGGGTACCGCCGCATCTTCATACAAGGCTTTTACCTGTTCTTCATTCACACCCGGGCCATTATCTGTAATGGATAAAATCGTTTTTCCGCCTTCCTGTTTCGAATTCCACACAATTGAGGCATTGGGTGTATTGTGCAAAGCCTTTATGGCATTAGAAGTAAGGTTGTGCATGATCGTTTGTAAATAGTTTTCATCTGTCTGCACTGTCATGTCTCCTGCATCGGCAAAAGATAAACTGATATGCTCTGTGCCGGCAAAGAATTTTTCCAGGTAATCAAAAAGATCGTTCACTTTTACAGCAGTGATGGTGGGTTTAAAATTATCCATCTGCCCCTTGCTCCAGGTAAGCATGGCTTCCATATTTTCCAGTAAAGATTCTGCAGATGCCGTGATCTTTTTTTCGTGAGCGGCAGCCTGCTCGGCGGTCCATATGCCGGCATCTTCTTTTTGCAAATGCAAAAAATGTACAAGGCGTGATACCGGGCCCCTGAAATCGTGACTGAGTATGGCAAAGAACCGTGCCTTTATTTTATTGGCTTCATCAAGCTCGTTATTCAGCTGTAATAAAGTGGTATTTGTTTTTTTGCGGGTACGGCTTTGCCAGTATAACAATCCCCCGATGATGGCCAGTAAAAAAAGACCCCCAATCAATCCCCACTGTGTTCTGCGCTGGTAAGAGAGTGCCAGTTTATTCAATGCAATTTCTTTGTCTTTCAGATCAATGGCTTTCTGGCTTTCAATGCCGGCGATCTTATTTTTGTTATCCTGCGAATAGATCGAATCGGTTAATGTATAAAAAGTTTTAAAATGCAGCAGGGCATTTTTGTAATCACCTTGCTCTTCTTCCACTGCCGACAGAACACTGTGCAGTGCAGCATAATTATTAATGCCATTGGCTTCTTTACTGAATGCAATGCCTTTTTGCAGGTACAGCATGGCTTGCTGTAAAAAAATATTTTTTCCTGTGATGGTAGTAGTGCCGTTTACAATTGCAGCATTGGGTTCTTTTTGTGCAAGCAATAAAAAGGCCTCGCCCAGCTGTCCTAAATTAGTAAGTGAATTGGGGTGTTTGGGAAATGTACTGTCCCAGATATGCTGTGCTTTTAAAAGTAACTGTATTTTTTTTTGAATGCTGTCTTTGCTGAGTGCCGCCAAACTTCCGTACACCTGTGCCAGCCCTTCTTTGTTTTCTGTTTGCAGAAAAGTATTCAATGCCCTGTTGTAATAAATCCCTGCCTTTACGGTATCCTTGTTTTTCAGGTAAATATCTCCCATATTCAAAACCGTGGAGGCTACATTTTCTATATCCTCATCTTTTTCGCGGAGTGCTAAAGACCGCTGCAGGTAATCGAGCGACATTTTGTAATTACCCTGGTCGGTATATACCGTGGCAATATTGGCATATCCCAATGCCAGCAGGTAGGTATTCCTGAATGCTTCAGCCAATTGTACCGTACGGGTAAAATAATCAATGGCTTTTGTATAGTTGCCATTATGCTGGTATACCACACCAATATTATTCTGGCTGATGCAGATATTGAAGCTGTCTTTAATTTTTTTTTCGATGGCTAAGGATATTTCATATTCCCGGATGGCTTCGTCTCCTTTTTCATCGTTAGAATACAGGTCGCCATAGGCACTGTGGAATACTGCAATTCCCCGGTCCCATTTCATTTTTTCGGCAAGCTGCAAACCCGTTGCTGCATAATTTTTTAAATAGGCACCCGGATTTATTTTGTTGCCCTCCAGCACAATTTTGTATAACAGCCTTATTTGTAATGAATCATTCTTTGGAAGCGTTACAGCCCCAATAAGGGAATCTAACAATGCCTGCCCCTGTTTTTGCGCATGTACAAAAACGCTGCACAGCAAACTGCACCATAGAAAAAATAGTTTCATGTTGGTTAATTTATCAGTCCGTCCAATGCCTCTTTATAGCTTCTGCCCACCGGCAGTATCATATCTTGTATAAAAACTTCTTTTGGGGTAATCTTGCTGATAAAATGTTTTTGCACGGCATAGCTCCGGTGAATGCGTACAAACTGTTGAAATGCTTTTTGCTCCAGCAAATTACCCAGCGTGGAAAGTACGGTATGTTTTTTTGCTGCTGTTACAATACTGGTATAGTCCCGCAGTGCTTCCAGGTAAATAATATCATGCAGCAGCAGCTTTATGTGTTCGTGCCCGTCTTTTATAAAAAGGGTATCTCCGCCTAAACTATGATCCAGTAAAGTGGCTTTATGCTTAATATCCAGGTAGGCCTGCAGCCGGGCCGCCATTTTTGCAAAGCGGTCTGCTTTTACCGGCTTTACAATAAAATCCAGCGCTTCCAGTTCAAAGCTTTCCACTGCATAATCCGGATAAGAAGTGATGAAGATGCAGGCTGGTATGGCAGCTAATTCTTTTCGCAGTTCCAGCCCGTTCAGTCCGGGCATGTCAATATCTAAAAACAATACATCAGGCGGATTGGTTTTAGCAAACTGTAAAGCCGTTTCCGCATTTTCAAAACTGCCGGTGATGTTGAGAAAGGAGTACTGTTTAGCAAAATGCACTACAGTCAGCCTGTCCACTTCCTCGTCATCCACAATTATACAGGTATAGACTTTTTGCATGTAAACAAAAATAATGTAAAAAAGCGTTTGCAGATTTAAAATGTTGTTGGTCGATTGTACTGATTCCTCACTATAGATTGGTGATAAGTTTGTTTCAGCAATAACAAATATTTAAACCTGTCGACATGAAACTATTTTTTCCAATACTGGTAGCCTGTTTAATAACTGCTGCCGGCTGTAAAAAAGGAACACCGGCTCCCTTACCCAATCCGCCTTCCGCCATTCTCAATAGTCCCACTTTACTGGGTGGTGGATTTCAGCCCGGTGTGCCGTTCAGCACTACTGAATTCAATATTTACGACCTGGATCATGACAATAACAAAGACAAAAAGTATTTCAGGGTAGAATTGTATAGTGCAGACAGTGCAAGAATTGTAATGGAGCCCAAACCCATTGACAGTCTTGCCAATGGATGGCCCGCGACAGTAAAAAAAATCCGCTGGAGCCCGGGAGCAGAATTTATTGTGGATGATAAAAGTTATATCAGGATATCCGGCGGCAATTTCATTCAAACAACCTACAGTCTGACTTCACCTCAGCATGCATGGATACGACAACATCAATACACAATTTTTAATCCATCGTTACCGGTGCCGCTGCCTGCTGCTGAGGTGTTGATAAATGGGGATTATCACCTTTTATACCTTGACCAAACCCATCCTTTCATTGATAAAGTGGCCAGCACAACCTTAAACGGATATCAACAATATAATGTTTATAGAATGAGTGACTTTTATGCAGGGCTGCCCGGCCTGGCCGGGCAGGCTTTTGATGTGTACGACTACACTAATGTTACACAGATGATCTATCAGCCTGTTAACAGTAAATTTTACTTTTTTGATTTTAAAAATTGGCGTTATTGGACGGTTGCCAGAACAGGAGGCCTTGGAGAAGGCTTTACTGCAGGTCCTGTAAAAAGCCTTGACAAATTTTTAAAATGGCCCGCAGGCTGGGGCAAAAAATAAAGATCACCATCATGAAAAAAACACTTGTTATTATAATTACGGTTTTGCTGTTTGTTTCCTGCAAAAAAAACAAAACAGATGTGATTACGGATCCTTTAGAAGGAGAATGGTATTTCCGTTTACAAAATACCAGCGGATTTTACGCCTATAACGACAGGGGAGCAGCGCAGTTTAATGTGGGTATTGTAAAAGCTCCGTTTACAATTACAAAAGCTGCCGAAGGAAAGTATACGATCTCATTGAAAGATTATCCCGCCAGGGTAATGGATTATAAGCAGGTGAATAGTTATCCCTACCTGGAATTATTACCGCAAAACGGCAATGAATCGCAATTGTTCAGTTTTGAAAAAGTGCCCGATTCAACAGGTGTGTATTATATACGGTCAGTAAGTTATTCCAGTCATTTATTAACCGGTATTTCAAACGGGATCGGCTATGATGTTTTTTTTGGTGCATTAACGCCCAATTCCACGTACCGCCAAAAATGGAAATTAGAAAAATAAAAATAAGTATCATGAAAAAAGCAATCCTGCTGGTAATGGTAATTGTAAGTTTTACCGCCTGCAAAAAAGACAACAGCACCAGCGTGAGCAAAACAGCACTCTTGTGCGGCTCCAGTTCTAAAAAATGGAAAGTAACCGGCTACCAGCGTTCGATTAATTCTCCCATTACTGCAAGTACCGCAGATAAACTCAGCACCCTGGCCTCAACGTATACCGACAACCTGATGGTTTTTTATCCCAATGGGGTGGAGAAAATGAATGAGGGTGCAACAGGTACCAACCCGTTGACAGATTATACTACTGCAAACTGGGTCTTTATGGATAACGAAACCAGTATTAATTGCCAGGTGCTGTTTGGCATACTGGGCAACGGAGATGAACAACTCAATTGTTCCTTTACAGAACTCAGCAGTCAAAAAATGGTGCTCGACAATACCTTTATTTTTGGAACCACCACTTATTATAGCCGCTGGACCCTGGTGCCTGTTAATTGATAATACTGACCTTTAAAATTATACGGATGAAAAATTTACTTTTTTGCCTGCTGTTATTTACAACAGCCTGCAATAACGCCAAAAATGGAACGGTAAAGCCTGGCGCAGCTGCTGTTGTAACTCCTGCTCCCATACCTGCTGTGGAGAACATACATCCTGATAACGGAACGCCGTATTTTTCTTTTACGCTGCATAAAAACGACAGCCTGCTTATAGATGTAACCAGTGATAAGCCGGTTTTTTTAACCGACGAAAATGAAATGACTGTGATGCTGGATTCATCGCATCACTTGTTAACCACTGGCGACATGCTTAATATCTATATCGCAGGTAAAGTGGCAAAAACATATCCTGTTGCAACAGCCGGTCATGTAAAAGATTCGGCATCCATGATACTTACGTTTGCCAGGCCAACAACAGCGCTGCCTTTGTTTTCACCATCAGAAGGCAAGATTGTTATAACAGCAAAAGACAGCAGTTCCTGCACCGGAAACTTTGAAGCCAGCCGTAAGGAAGATAATGGCGACCTGTATGTGCTCAAAGGAATATTTCAGCATGCTAAATCAACCTATTGATATTTTAAAATTTAAACGCATGAGCAAGATGATTAAAAAAACAAGCATTGCATTGCTGCTGATCAGCACTTTATTTTCCTGCGGCAGCAGTAACAGTCAGCCTGCAACCGCCGGCTCAATACATACGGCAGGTAATTCCGAAACAGGCAAGGTTTATTTCTCCTGCAAGGTGAATGGTACGGATTTAAGTGATAATGCCGATGGCGGTATTGTAGATCCCCTCACCGGCATGTTACTCAATAGTGGAGAAAATGAAGACTATACCGTAGGCATACGTATACCCACCGATCTAAAAGCAGGCGAAACCTGTAACAGTTGCAAAGGTTTTGTACATAAAAAAATCAAACACGAAGGCGGGCCAACAGAAAACAGGATATACGAACTGGTGGAGAATATATCTCTTACGCTTACCAGCCGCTCAAAGGGATATGCAGCAGGCAGTTTTTCTTTTACTGTAAAGTTAAAAGAAGACAGTGATACCAAAATGGTGGTGACCGATGGAAAATTTGGAATGAACATCATCAATGACAATTAGAAAAGCATGCAATAAATGCATTGGGTCATGAAAAATAAATTCATTGTAGTTTTTTGTTGTTTGCTGATGGCCGGTAGTGGCCATGCACAAATATTGAAACGGCTGGGTAATGAAGTAAAAAGTCGTGTTGAAAATAAAGTGATCCAAAAGGCGGGCGAAGCAGCAGAAAAAGGTATTGACAGCCTGGGCAGCAAAGCAAAGAAAATTGGTAAGAAAGGCAAATTCAAAAATTCAGATGAAGCAGCTGTACAAAGCGGCAGTGGAAATACAGGCGATACAGTAAATGAAAACGGGCCATCTGCAAATGCCGGCGCCACACAGGAAGGAGAAGAGATGACGGTGAAAGAAGGATTCATCAGTTTGGAAGTATCTGCAAAAAGAGTTTTTACCGGGGGCATGCTCACCATATCCGGTGAAAGTGGCAAATACAAAAATTTAACCAGTGTAGAGATCACTGTAGATGGTCCAAAAACCGCTATCCGTAAAATAGTCACACTGTCGGCAAACGGGAAGTACAACAGTACCTGGACCGCTTCAGGCTACACCGGCGATTTTGTGATAACCGTTAAAAGCAGCGATGGTAAAGCAACAGAGTCCGTTACGGTGAATGTGTATGAAATAGAAGGACTGGATGCTATTGCCGGTGAACTGCAAAAGCAAACCGCTGCAGCTGAAAAAAAACTGGAAGAGGCGGTGAAAGAAGTAAAACCCATGTTAAGTTCAAAAGACGCTGCAGACATGGATAAAAAACTGGCAGCTGCAAAAGAAAAGATCGCTGCACTGGATAAAACTTACAGCAGCATAGGCAAGGCCTGTAAAGAATTGTCTAAAGCCGCAAAAAAAGGAACCAATATCCCTGAAACACTTGCTCAAAACCTGTCGGCACTCAATAACGAAATTGATGCTCAATCAAAAAGGATGACTGCATTAAAAAAAGCAGCCGATCATAAACCATTCGACAATACCGTTTGCGAATACCTGGTGATGATCAATGAAGCCTGTGCCGCATTTTCAACGGCTACTAATTTTCATGCAAAAACAATGGCAGAGCGGCTGAAGAATATTATACTTGATAAAGGTACTCCCAATACGGCAGTGCCGCTCAATAAAGTACAGCGTGGTGGAATGGGATTGGGAGATGCCATGAAGGAACCCGCAAAATTATTTTTTACTGCACAATTTGATGCTTCTTCGGTGCTGGGTTTATTAGGTGCTGCGGGGTTTGTGGGTGATATGATCAGCTTTGTTACCGATTACCTGCTGAAAAAATATTGCGGCATCATGACAGGTACAGTAAAACACGATTATAAAATCACTTTCCGCAATAAGGATATGGAAACCTGGTGGCAATACAGCTACAGTACAGAAGCGGCTATTTCTTTACGTTATCCTAAAGACAAAGCCAGCGGAAAAACAATAAAAATGAAAGGTAATATTGAAGGCAATGGCACTAAGTTTAATTTTTTCCAGGACATTACCAAAGAGGATGGCTGGAAAGAACAGCAGCAGGGCCACATGAAAATAATTGTGATACCGCTGATCACCATTGAGCCTGTTGCAGTGCCATTCGCCACCAGCCAGTATGATAAGGCCGGCTTTGGTGCCATTGCAAGGGGCATCGCCACACCGGCGTATTTTAATATTCCCGTAGATGCGGTGTATAACCGTGATGCCGGCACCATCCAGCTTTTTTTAAATGAGGCATTGATCGATTTCTCAAAATTGGTGACCAATAAAGTGTTGTTTGTAGCACCGGTACCATTACCCTTGTTCAGGGTGCAGAGTTTTCCTGTAGCCAAAGTAAGAAAAACGATGAATGCCGTTATTAAAAGAAGCAATGGCTATAAAGTAACGGATAACAAAGGCCAGTTATCATTTTCAGATAAAGGCGAGTTTAAAGCCGGTACATCCGGTACCGATATAGAACAGGCGGTACATGTTACTATCAGTGTAAAACAAGACTGAAGTTGTGTTTGTAAAAGCAAGGGCTTTATACAATTCGTTTACCCATTATCTTCAAACTTTTTTCTTCTCCGTCCAGCAGGGCAATATTGGGCAGCAGGCCCCATTCACTAAATCCAAGCCGGGTAAATAATTCTGTGCTGGGCACATTGTGTGCAAATATGTAGCCCAGTAAAGTATGGATACCCAGCGCAGGCGCAGTATCAATGCAGTATTGCAATATTTTTTTTCCGTAGCCTTTTCCCCTGAATGCCCCATCCAGGTAAATGCTGATCTCTGCCGTGGCATCATATGCCGGCCGGCCATAAAAAGATTGAAAGCTTACCCAGCCAATCATTTCCTGTACAGTGTTCTCAACTACCCATAACGGGCGCTTGCCAGGGTTGTGTTCATTAAACCAGTGCTGCCGGCTTTCTGCAGTTACAGGCTCAGTATCTGCGGTTACCATGCGGGATGCGATGGTGGAATTGTAAATGCCCACAATGGCGGGCAGATCGGCTGCAGTGGCATTCCGGAATTGTATGGCGATCATCTGCTGTAGCTTTTTGTATGATCACTAAGGTCGGTATTTTTATTGTAAGCTTAAAATTAATGGTATAACACTGAACTTTTTGTATTTTTTACTGTTTATGTAGTATTAGTTGCTGCTTTGCATTAACTTAGTATACTGATTGAATCATTCTTTATTTTCAGACAAAAAATTATTTACAATGAAACGATTATTTGCAATGGGTATGATGGGTTTGTTACTGCTAACGGCCGTATCATCAAAGGCACAGGGGGGCGATAAATCCAAACGGCCCAGTCCGCCGGCATTAACCAAACAAAAAGTGGGCGGGGTAACCATCAGTATTGATTACAGCCAGCCTTCTGTTAAAGGCAGAACCATTGGGAAAGACGTGGAACCCAAGGCAGGCGAAGTATGGCGTACCGGTGCCAACGAAGCCACTGTGTTTGAAGTGGATAAAAACGTAACCGTGGAAGGCAAAGCATTACCTGCAGGAAAATATGGCTTGTTTACACTGGTGAATGGCGACGAATGGACCATCATCTTTAACAAAACCTGGAATCAATGGGGTGCCTACGATTACAAACAGGCAGATGATGTATTAAGGGTAACTGTTAAAGCTGGTAAGGCAGATAAGTTTGCAGAAAAACTGGCATTTGATATTGATGCACAAGGAAACGTGATATTGTTATGGGGCGATAATAAAGTACTGTTCACTGTAAAATAAAAGGCCTGCTTTTAAATCCCAATTATTTTTTTTGAATACTTGATCGCTGCTCTTCGGGGGCAGCGATTTTTTTTGTTGCCTTAGTTAACAACGGGTAAAGACTTATTTATATAATGCTGATGACTGTCATGTTTTTGATTGTATGGTATCAATAGCTTTGCATTGCAAGACAGGAACAGGGTTGGCTGATGCTGCACTGTTAAGGGCTAATAAGGAAGTATTGGTGAACACTGTTCAGATTTTTTAATCAAGAATTTGACAAGAATGGAATCCCATACCGCCAGTGTTGAATCTGCCAAAACAGATCCAAGACTGAAGCTGATTGCAGCCAAGATCAAGAAAGAAAATTATAAGCCGGATGCTTTAATCGAGATCCTTCACACCGCACAAAATGCTTATGGTTATCTGCCCCTCAATGTGCTGAAGTATATTACCAAAGCACTGCACCTGCCACCTTCCAGGGTGTTTTCTACCGTAAGTTTTTATCATTTCTTTTCATTGAAATCAAAAGGTGAGCATACCTGTTTGGTGTGCACGGGTACGGCCTGTTATGTAAAGGGCGCACAAACGATCTTAAATGAAATTGAAAAACAGTTTGGCTTGCACCCCGGGCAGGTATCTGCCGATAGTAAACTGGGCGTACAGGTAGCCCGTTGTATTGGTGCCTGCGGCCTGGCACCAGCCGTAGTACTGGATGATGAGGTACAGGCAAAAGTGGAAGTGGAGGAAATTGTACATAAAATCAACGCTAAAATTCTGGTATCATGAACAGGCAGGATCTGCAGACGATCATCTATGCTGAAAAAGCAAAAGAAGAAAACAACAAGTATAAACATAAGATCTGCGTTTGTTGCGGCGCAGGCTGTATCTCTTCCGGCTCGGAGGAAGTATTAAAAAAATTACAGGAAGAAATAAAAACCCGTGGCCTGGAAGCTGAAGTGGAAGTGGTCTCCACCGGATGTATGGGGCCCTGCAACCAGGGGCCATTAATGAAAGTGATGCCGGAATATGCCATCTATCAAAAAGTAGATTGTTCCAATATCGGGCAGATTGTGCAAAGTCAGCTACTGGATAAAAAGCCAATTGAAAACCTGCTCTTATTTTCTGATTCCCGGCCCAGGCCTTTTATCAATGCACAGGAAGACCCCTTCTTTAAAAAGCAACTGAAGATCGCTTTGCGCAATTGTGGTGATATCAATCCCGAAAAAATTGAAGATTATTTAGTGCATGACGGATATAAAGCACTGGATAAAGTATTGTTTCAGCTTTCACCCGAAGAAGTGATCGCCGAAATAAAACAAAGCCGCATGCGGGGCAGGGGCGGTGCAGGTTATCCCACCGGTTTAAAATGGGAAACCGTATATAAATATGTAAGCACTCAAAAATATGTGATCTGCAATGGTGACGAAGGCGACCCCGGTGCTTTCATGGACCGCAGTGTGCTGGAAGGTAATCCGCACAGGGTACTGGAAGGCATGGCCATTGCTGCCTATGCCGTGGGTGCTAATAAAGGCTATGCTTATATAAGAGGTGAATATCCTTTGGCTATTAAACGGTTTGAACTGGCCATCAAGCAGGCCAAAAAATTAGGCATTTTAGGGAATAATATTTTAGGCACCGGTTTTTGCTTTGATGTGGAAGTGCGTATTGGTGCCGGTGCGTTTGTTTGTGGAGAAGAAACCGCACTCATTGCTTCTATTGAAGGTAAAAGAGGTACGCCAAAACCAAGGCCGCCATTCCCTGCTGAGTCGGGCTTATGGGGCAAACCCACTTTAATTAATAATGTAGAAACATTTGCCGGTATTGCTCCCATCATCAATAATGGTGGCGAATGGTACAGCGAAATTGGTACACCAAAAAGCGCTGGTACAAAAGTATTTGCACTGGCAGGAAAAATAAATTATTCCGGCTTGATTGAAGTACCGATGGGAACAACGTTAAGGGAAATTATTTTTGATATCGGCGGTGGTATACAAAACGGCGAAGCATTTAAAGCGGCGCAAACCGGCGGCCCTTCGGGCGGTTGTATTCCTGTCGAACACCTGGATGTGAGGATGGATTACGAATCATTGATCAGCCTGGGTTCTATTATGGGGTCGGGCGGACTGATAGTAATGGATAAAAGTTCAGATATGGTGGATGTGGCCCGCTACTTTATGGAATTTTGTATGGATGAAAGCTGCGGAAAATGTGTGCCCTGCAGGGTAGGTACAAAAATGATGCACGACCTGCTGCAAAAAATTTGTAACGATAAAGGCACTTCAATCGACCTGGAAAGATTAGAAGAGCTGGCCATGTATGTAAAAGAAACCTCTCTATGCGGATTAGGTGCATCTGCCCCCAATCCATTGCTGAGCACACTGCGGCATTTCAGGCATGAGTATGAAAACAGGATCAGTAATGAATAATGAACAAAATGAATGCGCAAAATTAAAAAGAAATGAGCAAGTGTTTTTAGTTCGTAAAAATTAGTGCAATAAAAAAACTGTTATGTCTAAGATTGTAATTTATATTGATGATAAAAAACTGGAAGTGGAGCCCGGCAAAACCATTTTAGAAGTATGCCGCCAAAATAATATTGAGATACTCACCATGTGTCATTTGAAAGGCATTACAGATATTGGTGCCTGCAGGTTGTGTTTGGTGGAGATAGCAGGTAACAATAAATTGTTATCCGCCTGTACCACCAAGGTTGCCGAAAATATGGTGATACATACCCAAACCGACCGTATAAAAAAATACCAGCGTATTACCACCGAATTATTGTTTGCAGAAAGAAATCATGTGTGCTCCGTTTGTGTGGCCAATGGAAAATGCGAACTGCAAAACTTAGGCTACAAAGTTGAACTGGACCATATCCGTTATCCCTTCTTATTTCCGCAGTGCAATGTAGATACTTCTCATGCATGGTATGTGATCGATCACAACCGTTGTATCATGTGTACACGTTGTGTAAGGGTTTGCGCACAGGTGGAAGGTGCATTTAACTGGGATGTAATGAGCCGCGGTCACCAGGTGCGTATCATTTCTGATTTCAATACACCATGGGGGCAATCAGAAACCTGTACTTCCTGCGGCAAATGTTTGCATGCATGCCCTACCGGTGCCATATGGCCTAAGGCAATTGTGCAGGGACAGTTGAATAAAAATCCAGGAATGATCACTGAACTGATGGAGAAAAGGAAGATGGGGCTATAAGTTATGAGTTATAAGTTATGAGTGATAGGTATGAACTATAAACTATCAACTATTAACCATGAACTATGAACCATCAACGAAAAATAAATTGCAAAATTAAAAATATACCATGAGTAAGAAGAAACTTGCAACGGTTTGGCTGGGCGGATGTTCCGGTTGCCATATGTCGCTGCTGGATATAGATGAAAGAATACTGGATGTTGCAAAACTGGCAGATATTGTTAAATGCCCCATCGTGGATGGAAAGGAATTTCCCGAATGTGATATCGCGTTGGTGGAAGGATCGGTAACCAGTGATGAACACCTGCACGAAATTAAACTGATCCGCAAAAGGGCCAAAACCCTGATCGCATTTGGCGACTGTGCTGTAATGACCAATGTTACCGGTATGCGCAATTATTTTCCATTGAAAGAAGTGTTTGACGCGGCTTATGTTAATGCCGTAAGCAATGATACAGAAGGAGAAATTCCAACTCATCCCGCATTGCTGCAACTGCACGATAAAGTGGTACCACTGCAGGAAGTGGTGAATGTAGATTTTGTATTGCCCGGCTGCCCGCCCAATGCCGATACCATCTTTTATGTACTGTTTGAATTTTTAAATGACCGTGTTCCAAACTTAAGCGACACAAAAAAATTGAAATATGGATAATCCAAATAAGAAGACGATACTGATATCGCCTGTTACAAGAATTGAAGGACATGCTAAAATATCTTTGTACTTAGATGAGAACGGTAATGTAGATGATGCACAGTTTCATGTGAACGAATTCCGTGGCTTTGAAAAGTTTTGTGAAGGCAGGATGTATACCGAAATGCCCACCATTACACCCAGGATCTGCGGCATTTGCCCAACCAGCCATACACTGGCCAGCGTAAAGGCCTGCGAAATGATACAGGGTACACAGCCCACGTATACGGCTAACCTTTTAAGGCGGCTCATGCACATCGGGCAAAACCTGTCCTCTCATGCTTTATCATTCTTTCATTTATCAGCGCCCGATTTTTTACTGGGCTACGACAGTGATCCTGCATCCAGGAATATTTTAGGTATCGCCGAAAAATATCCCGAGATCGCATTGAAAGGCATACGCTTAAGAAAATTCGGGCAGGAACTGAGTGAGCGCATCACAGGAAAAAAGATCCATATCATGGGCATTGTGCCGGGTGGCATGGCATTCCCGCTTACAGAAGATAACCGTAAAGCATTGCTGGCATGGATACCCGAAGCCATTGAAACCGTACAACTGGGTATCAGTATCATCAAAAAATTTCACCTGGAGCATAGCGACATGGTGGACAGCTTTGCCACTTCACCCACATTATATTTAGGTACGGTGGGCCCCAACGGCGAGCACGAACTGTATGATGGTAAACTGCGTTTTATAGATGCCGATGGTGCCATACTGCAGGATCAGTTAAGTCCGTCAAGGTATTTAGAATTCATTGCCGAACGGTCTGTTGGCTGGTCATACTTAAAATATCCATATTACAAACCATTGGGTTTTGACAAAGGTTTTTACCGCGTAGGCCCGTTAGCAAGATTGAATGTTTGTTCTAAAATGAAAACACCGTTGGCACAGGAAGAGTTTGAAATATTCAAAGCCATGAATGACGGTAAACCGGTGCATGGTACTTTCTATTATCATTACACCCGCCTGATAGAAGCACTGAGTGATGTGGAAGATGCTGAAAGAATACTGAATGATCCGGAAGTTACCTCCACACATATTCAGCACCATGGCAGGTGGAATTACGAAGAAGGGATCGGCAGTTCTGAAGCACCCCGTGGTACGCTGTTCCATCATTATAAAACAGATGATACCGGTAAATTAACCAACGTGAATTTACTCATTGCAACCGGGCAAAACAATCCTTCTATGAACCGTTCGGTACTGGAAGTGGCCAAACAATATGTACACGGAAATGATATTAAAGAAGGTATGCTGAACAGGGTTGAGTCTACCATACGCTGCTACGATCCCTGCTTATCCTGCTCCACACATGCCATGGGGCAAATGCCCATGATGATAGAAGTGCTGGATGCGGCCGGTAACCGGGTGCATTATATTGAAAGAAATTAACGATTGCCTGCTATCCATGCCTGAATCAATGCCACTGCTTCAGTGGCATTTTTTTTTGCTTTTTGCGACATAGGCTTACCCATGGTGAAATTGGCCGCAGGAATGGCGCAAACATAGAACTGTGTTTTTGCTGCATACAATTGCTCGGCCAGCCCCGCCAGCATGGCCGCATTGATATGATGTGAAAAAGAAGCGGGGTGGTGTTTTTCCCTGCTGAGCAGATCAAATGAAATGCTTTTGATATTCACGGCTGCGTCTACAAATATCACCCGGTTAAAGCCGATCAGTTCTTCCAGCATACTGGTGTCCAGCTGCTGCGTGGAGATTACGTGTACGCCGGGGATTCTTTTTTCTTCCAGCAGTGTACATACGCTGGGGCCCATACCATCGTCAGACCGAAGCGGGTTGCCGATGCCAACAATGCAGGTGGTGGAAATATGATGGGTATTTGTTGCCAATTGATGCGGAAAAGGGATTGCTGTTTAAAATGTTTATGCTATGCTTTTCTTAAAGGCATCTATCACATAGGCTGCCGGTTGATACAATACTGTTTCGTTTAATGTTAACTGTGTATGATTGTGCTCGTTTGGCCTTGGCATTTTAATGTTATGCATTTTATTTAAACTGTCCTGCATTTTTTTGCCATCAATGTTATTTGCCAGCTGCATATTATAAATATTGGTTCCGCCCGGTATGGAAGCAATTTTTATGCCGGGCAACGCATTGAGCGCAGTAAATATTTCATTTCCTCTTTTGATGGTATCCTGCAGCCTGGTTTCCATGTCTTCCAAACGGTACAGTGCCATGGCTGCATTGGTCCAGTTGCCGTACATGCTGCCTCCATGTATTTTTATTAAATGCGGCATTTTATCTATTACCGCTTTATCCCCGCAAAGTATGGCGCCCCCGCTGGCACCTAAATATTTGTACAGGGAGACATACACGGTATCAAAACTGGCTGCATATTCTTTAACGGAAATACCCGTCCATGCTGCGGTCATAAAAATTCTTGCACCATCCATATGCAGTTTAATGTTATTGCTGCGGCAATAAGCACTGATCTTTTTTATTTCATCCAGCGGCACAAAACATCCATCTTTTCTTCTTACCGGGTTTTCTATTGATACGGCTCCAACACCGCTTTTAAACACTTCTTCATTGGGCATGTTGTCAATGGCATCCTGCAGTTGCTGCCGGGTAAAAAAGGTTTCGTCTTTAGCCAGTGGCATCAATCTTTTTTGAAAGACTGACTGTGCAGCGTCGGCTTCATCGCGGTACACATGGCTGGTATCCTGTACAAATACCTTGGTGTGTTCTTCACTTAATACAGCAATGGCTAATTGATTGGCCATCGTGCCACTGGGCATATAGATGGCTTTTTCTTTGCCGGTAATTGCGGCAAATTTATTTTCCAAAGCTTCCACCACACCACCGGTGCCATAGCGGTCTTTCACAATGGCCGCAGCGTCATTTATTTTTTGCAATTCACTTATATATGCTGCAGGTTCATACATTTCACCATCTCCAAAAAATTTTACTGCCGGTGCTGCAGGAGGAATGGCGGGGATATTTTTTTTGACACTTTTGTTTGCCAATACCGAAGTAAATGGCAGCAGGGCCGGCAACAGGCCGGCACCTGCGGTTTGTAAAAAATATTTTCTGTTGATGGGTGGCATAATAAACAAGGTTGTATATTGAAGATACCGAAAAATGCAGCAAACAATAACTAATTTGAATTTGGCTTTTGCTGTGCGTTTTTGCTGTTGGTTTTTCAGTACAATTTATAAATTGTATCCCAAAAAAAGCATTGCCCGGGCTGATTGGGTTTGCCCTGCTTTTTTTTGGGGGTGCAGGTTTTACCATGTTATTGTGCCTGTTTGTGGCGATGCCGGTAAAAGATTACCTGATTAAAAAATACAGAATGATTGAAAGGCGCTGGTTCGGTAAATATTATGCGGTCTTTTGAATGCCGGTCAGTTTTTTATATACGCCTTCTTCAATTTCCACCAGTTCGTCGTGGTGGCCTCTTTCAATGATTTCACCTTCATGCAGTACGATAATTTCATCTGCTTCCTTAACCGTGCTGAGGCGGTGAGCGATCACCAGGGTTGTTCTGCCCTTCATCAGTTTGCTCAGGGCATCCTGTACAACGCGTTCAGATTCGGTATCCAGCGCAGAAGTAGCTTCATCCAGTATCAGTATAGAAGGATCTTTAAACACGGCACGTGCAATACATAGGCGCTGCCTTTGCCCGCCCGATAAACGAATGCCCCTGTCGCCAACGATGGTTTGATAGCCATCTTCTGTTTGCATAATAAACTCATGCGCATTGGCAATTTTTGCAGCAGCCATTACTTCGGCTTCAGTGGCATCGGGTTTGCCAATGGCAATATTATTAAAGATGGTGTCATTAAAAAGAAAAGTTTCCTGTGTTACAAAACTCATATGGCTGCGTAATGATTCCATACTGTAATCCCTTACATCAATACCATCTATCAGTACGGCGCCGTTTTTTACATCATAAAAACGGGGGATGAGGTCGGCAATAGTGGATTTGCCCACGCCCGACATGCCTACCAGCGCAATGGTTTTACCAATGGGTATACTAAAGCTCACTTCTTTAAGCACAGTGGTTTCGTTATACCCAAAATCTACCTGCTCAAATGTAATTGCTGTACGAAATTTTTTTAAAGAAATGGCGCCGGGCTTGTCGGTTACTTCAATGGGTTTGTCAATCAGTTCAATGATTCTTTCGCCCGAGCCGCGGCCTCTTTGAATATTGGCCCCTGCAATAACCATTGCCTTTGCCGGGCGCAGCACCTGCGAAAAAATGGCAATAAAGGCAATGAACTCACTGGCCTGTATACCCGCTGCATCGTGCCCGTTCTTAAGTATCAAACTGCCGCCGTACAATAAAATGCCCGCCACTACAATTACGCCCGCAGCTTCAGAAAATGCCGGCGCCATTTCTCTTCTTTTAAATCCTTCCAGGCTGGCATTACGGTAAAAATCGTTTTCCCTGCTGAATTTTTTTAAGGTAAAGCCAGTCGCGTTAAATGCCCTGATGATGCGCATGCCTGTTAAGGTTTCATCCATGATGGTAAGTAAACGGCCAATGGAAGCCTGGGCATCTTTTGCATCCCGCTTTAATTTTTTTTGCACGGTGGCAATGCCCAGTGCCGAAAAGGGGATGATGATGAGAGTGAACAGTGTGAGTTGGGTGGAGATGGTGAACAGCGCCACAAAATAACCGATCACCATCGACGGTTCTTTGATCAATACTTCCAGCGAATTGGCGGCTACAGCTTCAATTTCAAACACATCCGAATTCATCCTGGAGATCAGGTCGCCCTTATGTTCTTTGGTAAAAAATCCCATGTGAAGGTGATTGATCTTTTCAAACAACGCTTCACGGATTCTTTTTACCAGTAAAGTGCGTGCCTTAATTAATGTACGCTGCGCCAGGTAACGGAACAGGTTGGTGAGTAAAACCGCACATACAATAATAAAGGTGATAAAGTACAATGCATAGGCAGGGTCAATAGATTTTAAACGGTACACCTGGTAGTAAAAAATATCTTTAATGAAATTGGTGGATAAAGAAAATACCGGGGCAATGGCAGTTTCAGTTCCCTGTTTATGTTCAAACAGCACATTCAGTAAAGGAATGATGAGCGCAAACTGGAATACACTGAAGATGACGGCCAGTATGGTAAAAATGGTGAATGGAATTACAAACCACCTGAATGGCCGGGCGTAGGATAATAAACGTCTGTATACTTTCATGGTGATACTAAGATAATTTAATAAAGCGAACGGTACACATCAAGGTATTGCTGTGCCGATTTGTGCCAGCAAAAACTGTTTCCCCGTTCTCTTATTCTTTCATTCAGTCCGTTGGCATTATAGGCCTTCATACCATTGTTGAAGACCTGTTGAATATGATCCGGATTGAAATCGTTGAAATAAAACGATACATCGCCCCCAATTTCCGGCAGGGCGGTTTTGCCGGATAAAAAAAGCGGTTTGCCGCAACTCATCGCTTCTGCCACGGGCAAACCAAAGCCTTCCGAAATCGAGGGAAATGCGAATGCCCTGCAATTATTAAAGTACCACGATTTTTCATGTTCCGAAACATGGCCCAGCAGGTGTACATTTTCTTCCACCCCCATTTCGCGTGATTGTTTTTTGATGAATTGCTGGTAATATGCATCATCGTTCTTGCCGGCAATCAGCAGTTCCATCGTATTGCTTTTCAGCAGGGGCAGCAGTACATGAAAATTCTTTTTCCTGTTGATGACCCCAATAGAAAACAGGAAAGGTTTTTTTGGCTTGTAAGAGGTGCTGCTCAGTTCAGGCTTTAGTAATAAGTTGGTGCCATTGTGTATCACATACAGCGGTTTGTTTTTAATATCGCAGTGCTGCAGCACATCTTTTTTACTGAATGCAGAGATGCACACAATGGCATCGGCCCGGTTAATGAGCATTTGCAGGTGCGCCAGGTATTTTTGTTTTTTTGCAGCAGATTTTTTTTCGTCGTATAAAAAATTAAGATCGTGAACAGACAAAACCACTTTTATGCTTTGATTTAAAAAAGGCATGTAATGTGTATTCTGGTAAGTGGCATGCCATATATGAAATGGCCGTAGTGAAGGCATTGAAAATTTGTGCAGCGCATGCTGGGTAATATGGTTACTGCTGCTGAACGACCAGTCCTGCTCGCCCTTTGGGGAATAAAATGCGATGGCCTCTTTTTGCAGGTCAATATTTTTTTCAAGGTACTTACCCAGGTTCAGGCAGTAATGATATAACCCGGTATCAGGATATTTCATCCTTTCGCAATCAAAAATAATTTTACGCATCATGGGCTAAATTTCAAGTTAAGCTACTTCAAAAATCAAGACATCGACCATTTATATATCAGTTTTCTTGCTGAATGGGCAAACCGGGCAGCTGAACAGGCATCGCTAAAAATATTCGGAATGGTATTTGGTCTAATTTGCGGGTACAATAACCGGTACAAAATTCCGGCCATAAAATTGTTCGTAAAAAGTTTTTGATTTTATGTGGACAAAAAAAAGCAAAATAATACTGGACTGCGACCTGATGAAGTATCCCAACTCCGGGCTTTACCATTATTGTTTGAATTTAGGTGTATCGGTGCAATCCCTTTTACAGCAGGATGATTTTGCCGAAATGGCTTTTTATGTACCGCCACAGGAAGTTAAAACTTTCGGGCCGGGCACTAACTGTATCGAAGAGAAGAAGAGCCTGTGGCATTTTTTCAATCCTGTTTTAAAGGGTTGTGATATCTGGCATGCACCCTTTCAATCAGGAAGGATGGTGCCGGATAAAAGAAGGCATCCCGGTGTTAAGGTATTACTTACCATTCATGATCTAAATCCGCTTCACGAGGGTAAATCAGTAAATGAACAGCGCATAAGTCTGGCACATACACAATCGTTGATCAATAAGGCTGATGCCCTGGTTTGTATTTCGCAGTTTTGCAAAGAGGATGTACTGAGGAATTGCAGGGTGGATAATAAACCTGTTTACGTAATACATAATGGTACACACAAAGTACACGAACCGCAGCTTACAGCAAAATCATATAAACCACAACGGCCATTTTTATTCGGTATGGGATATGTGAACCGTAAAAAAAATTACCATGTACTGCTGCCACTTTTAGAAAATGAAACCGTAGAAATGATCATTGCAGGAAGACTGGATGAACCGGATTATGTACAGCACATACAAAACGAAGCGCACCGTTTGGGCGTTGCCGACCGTTTAATTTTAACCGGGCCTGTAACAGAAGGAGAGAAGGCCTGGTATTTTAAAAATTGTATGGCTTTTGTACATCCGTCACTGGCAGAAGGATTCGGAGCTCCTGTAGTGGAAGTAATGCAGTTTGGAAAGCCATTGTTTTTATCGGCACTCACTTCATTGCCCGAAATTGGCGGCGATGCGGCATTTTATTTTTCTTCTTTTGAAAAAGAACATATGCAGCAAATATTTTTTAAAGGGATGGAAATATATAACAGCAACGGAATGGCTGAAAGGGTAAAAGCAAGGGGGGCTGCATTTGACTGGCAGCAGAAAGCAAAAGAATACCTGGCCGTGTACAAAACATTGGTGAATCTGAAAAAATAATAAGATGCCTGTAAATAAATGGAACAATATATTGCAGCAGGATAGCGGAAAACGGCGGACAGAATTGTGCAAGGCGCAGGACATGCATGCCAGCTGGTACAAAAGATGGTGCGCCGAAATGAATGAAGCGCCTAAGTACCACCGAAAACAATGGGAGTTTGTGTACAATATGCAGTCGCTTTGGGAACGCGGATGTATTGGCCCCGGAAAGAAGGGGCTGGTGTTTGCCGTGGGTACTGAACCGGCACCTTCTATTTTTGCAAAATACGGATGTGATATACTGGCCACCGATATTTTTCCGGAACAGGGCATTGAAAAAGGATGGACAACAGCTAACCAGCTTTGCTTTGGACTGGAATCACTCAATACAAGAAAATTATGCGATGATGCTTTGTTGAAAGAAAAAGTTCAGTACCGTGCGGTGGATATGAATGCCATTCCGGATGACCTGCATGGATTTGATTTTAACTGGAGCAGCTGCTCATTTGAGCATTTGGGCAGCATTGAAAAAGGAGCAGCATTTTTACTGAATCAGTTAAAAACATTAAAGCCCGGTGGCTGGGCAGTACATACAACAGAATTCAATATTTCTTCTAATGATGACACCCAGGATTTTAATGATACCGTTATTTTCAGGTACCGCGATATAGAAGCCATCATTGCACGGCTGCGTGCTGCAGGACATTTTGTGGAGGAAGCCGATTACTCATTGGGTGGGATGGCCGAAGATTTTATGGTGGATACCATCCCTCACAAACAGCTGGTTCATTTAAAATTACAGGTAGACTGTTTTGTGGTTACCTCCATCGGACTCATCATCCGTAAAAAACAATAGCCATATATCTTTTTGATGCAAGTGCAGAAGGTTTACTTTTTAGTATCTGCAAAACAATGGTACAATAGCATATTTCATGGTGTCTGCTTTTTTATAGGTTGGCGATTGGGATATATTACAGGGATACAACTTTAGTAAACAGTTTTATGCATTCAAAACCAAATTTGCTTTTTCATCTGCAATACCAATGCTGGCAATGGCGCCGGAATTGAAATGTAAAAAATCGCTTTCCACACCATCAGAAAAAATGAGCCCGTTGCTGGGCATATAAGATTCGATGATGAGTTTTGTATTGCCCGATAAAACGCCCGCCACCGTTTGCACCTGTGTGCGCCTGCTGGCAAAGGGTTCTCTAACCGCAAATAATAATTGCTCGTCGCCCAGCCTGGCGTATTTTTTTTGGCTGTTATCTTTTTCAATAAAATGATGAATACCAAAACTCATGTTGAAGATGGAACTCAACCAGCCGGTTGATCCCGCCTGCGTGGATACAATAATGCCGGATGATGAATGCTCCTCTGTTGTATTTTGGTACGTGATCCTGTATCGTGCCGATACATGCGAACTGGCACCGATGAACAGGTCATTAAAAGCCAGCAGCCTTTGCCCGTCGTTCAGTTTGGCTTCGGCAAATGAAGTGAACCTGGAATGATGTGTGCCGGCCATCACTTTTTCAATGGCGCCAATGCAATTGGCAGCACTAAAGGGCAGCAGCACACCATCATATCTTTCCTGGTCGGGGTTTACCGCCACAATAGGAATTTGCTTTACATATTTGGCGGTATTGGCTACCAGCCCGTCCTGGCCAACAGTTACCACTACCTGCTGATCGTTAAAAATAAAGGAAGGCAAAAAACTGCGGTCCACAATTTTGTTTTTTACCAGGCCACTGAGATTGCGCTGCAGCAGAGATAATGAGCTGTAGAATGTTTCGTGCTCTTTTTCATAATCTTTAAAATCGCCGCCCGAATGTTCAATATAAAATTTTGCCTGTGCCCTGGTATTGAATCTTTCGATCAGTGTTTCTAACCTGGTTTTGTTGCGGATGATGATGGCGTACTCAATACTCATTTCTTCTCATTCAGTAAATTCTCCAGCAGTTCCGGACTGATATTTAAGTTGCCAATTTTTCCTGCATTCTCGGCCAGCTCCCTGAATGCAAGGGAGATGTTAAACCTGGCATCTGTATTATTATTGAGTGCGGTCAGTAATTTCCAGTCTAGCTCTTTATATGGCTTCAGTGTTGTCTCTAACACATAGCCCTGGGTTTCTGCCTCTTTTCTTTCGTTGGCGGTTTTTTGTTCCAGCAATAATTTCCGTTGATTCTCTACCGAAATATCTGCCTGCACTTTTAGTTCCCGCAGTTTTCTTTCATTCTCTGCTTTCTGCACGTCTGTTTCGGCCTGTTTTTCTGCAATTTGTTTGTTCTTTTCTTCCACTGCAATTTCAGTATTCAGTTCACTTTCCCTGATCTTTCTTTCCTGTTCCACTGCAAAATTGCGGCGCTCATATACAGCCTGGTCAGCTTCCTGCTGCAGCTTTTCCCTGGTTTCAGTTTCTAAAGCCCTGGCCATTTCGGGGGTGGCTTTGATGGCTAATATATTGATGCTTAAAATTTCGATGCCCAGCATTTTTATGGCCTGCGAATTCAGTAAGCCTTCGGTGATATTAGATTCAATATTTTTTGCAGCACGGATGGCTTCCTTCAATCCCAATTGATGAATGAAAGAAGATGTGGCCGTTTGGGCTTCGTTTACGATGGTTTGATTGAGTTTTTCTGTATCATCTTTTTTATAGATGCCATTGCCATTCACGGTAAAATCCAGCACATCGGCCAGTTGGCGGGGATTGCCGATCTTATAGGTGATCTGTCCCTGTATGGTAACTGTTTGATAGTCCTTGGTGGTTTCACTAAAAATAAAGGGCAAATTATTACTGCCAATGGGCACGGCCGAAATAGATGTGCTGGGCGCATAATAAAAGAAGGATAAACCGCGGCCTTCCCTGGCCACCTGGCCATTTTTAAATTTGATCACATAGGTCATGGAGTCAAACTTGATAAAATTTATTCCAAACATACTGGTACAGTTTTTTAGATCTCAAATATAATATTATAGCAGGTAAATATGGTATTGGCACTGATTGCTCATGTCAGTTTGAAATTACTGTAACTTCCTTTGCAATTGCAATCGCTTTTTGTTTCACTGCATCCACATCAGCACCCAACGCATCATAAGCCAGTGCCACAGCCATTCTCCGGTAGGGACGGGTAAGAGGTTTGCCAAAAATACGGATATCGCTTTGCGGATGATCCATCGCTTTTTCCAAACCAATATATTGCGGATGGGTTCCTTCTTTATCGGCTAAAATCACTGCGCTGGCACCCACACGTTCCAGTGTGATTTCCGGGATGGGCAATCCCAATACCGCACGGGCATGCAATTCAAATTCGGTAAAATTTTGTGTGCCTGCCAGTGTAACCATGCCCGTATCATGGGGGCGGGGAGAGAGTTCAGAAAAATACACGCCATCATCAGCTAAAAAGAATTCCACGCCCCAGATGCCGGCGCCGGTTAATGCCTGTGTAACTTTTGCCGCCATTTCCTGTGCTGTTTGTAAATGTGCAGGATCAATGGCTGCGGGCTGCCAGCTCTCCTGGTAATCGCCTCTTTCCTGGCGGTGGCCAATAGGTGGGCAAAATAATGTTGGTCCGTTTTTTTGTGTTACCGTGAGTAAGGTAATTTCTGAATTGAAATTCACAAATGCTTCGGCGATCACTTCGGTATAATCGCCCCGCTTGCCGTGTTGTGCATAAGCCCATGCTTTTTCAATGTCGGCTGCTGTTTTAATTACGCTTTGCCCCTTGCCCGAAGAACTCATCAATGGTTTTACCACGCAGGGAATACCGACAATTTTTACCGCGGATACTAATTCTTCAAAACTATTGGCATATTCATACCGTGCAGTTTTTAAGCCCAGTTCTTTTGCAGCAAGGTCCCTGATGGCTTTGCGGTTCATGGTGAAGTTGGCGGCCTTCGCACTCGGCACTATGTTGATGCCTTGTTTTTCGTAATCATAAAAACGTTCGGTGCGGATGGCTTCTATTTCGGGCACGATAATATCAGGTTGATGTTTTGCCACGATAGCATCCAGTGCAGCGCCATCCAGCATATTGATCACTTCCCGTTCATCGGCTACCTGTTGTGCCGGCGCATCATTATAACTGTCTACCGCAATCACGTACTGGCCTAACCGTTTTAATGCAATTACAAATTCTTTACCTAATTCGCCGGAGCCGAGGAGCATGATCTTTTTCATGAGAAGTGGGTGTGTTTGATTTTTCAAATGTAGCACTTCTTATGTATTTGTACAGCAATAGGTCAGGCGCAGTATGTATTTGATATGTCACATCTTTACAGCTGCTGTACTTGTTAAATTAAGACCGGCAGCACCTGCAAATACGGGTATGTTTTAATGCACGGCATTTCTGTTAACAAAATCAGCAATCGCATTTTTATCCCCGGCTTCAGCTGCTCCTATTTCAAAAATAAATGCTCTTTCAGGTGCCATAATTTTGTATTGTTCAGAATTCCTTTCATTATAGAGTAATCGTATTTTATAAAGTTTCATTTTTTTCATTGAATCAAAAAAGGGAGAAAATGAAAATTTGATATCGTTAAGTTGCTTTGTAAAATATAAGTAGGTAGTATCATTAATAATATCATCAGGCGCTTTTTTGGGCAGGTAGATTTCAACCAGGTCGTCATTTCCGGTGCCCTTTAAGCTTTGGTATAACGTATCCAGTGTTTTTACCTGGTCAAAATTGGTGCTCTTATAAAAGCGGTTGGTCAATACTGAATCAATATTTGCCGGCATCCATTTTACAGCATTTATTGAGTCAAATAATTTTCCGCTTGTATCGCCTTCACGAAAAAGTAAATACTTATATCTTGTTTCATCTGTAATCACTTTAACTTCATTTTCGAGTACATACCTGTACGAAAATTGTAAAATAACATAATCCTGGTAGTAATAAATAAAGCTGCTGTCTCTGTATACCTGTATTTGGCCGTTCAGTTGAACAACGGGAATTTCGGAGTAGAGGAATATTTTTTTAACATCCTGCTGCGGCTTAGGACTAACAGCGGCACAATCAATAAGCGCAATGCCAGCCAGTACTACGCCTGAAACTAAAAAAAAATGATTGATCAACTTCATAAATTAAATTTTAAAACAGGTTTGTATTATTGGTAGTAAGACAAACCTGTTTGTATGACATATTGTTATTTAACTATTTTTATTGTGCAACAGGTGGTGGATTGATGATTTGGCCGCCCTCTACATTGAACATTTTGTTACACTGAACAATTACATCTTTTATTACAGGGCCAAAGGAGCAGAGTAAAGTAAATTTAATATTTATTTGTAAATTCATAACTGCATTATACAGGCCCAATGTTGGTGTTGCGGTAACTTGAGAATAGTCTACAGATCCGCCAATTATAAATCCTTCCATAGCTATAGATTTATGAGTAAAAGACTGCCATTTCCAATCTGGGGTGATGGTAGATGATGTTGGGGCATAAATATGAGTGCCCCAATCGGTACTGAGCAATCCCCAACCTCCGTAATTAATATAGCAGATCCATTTATACTCTTTTGTTCTTGTTGTTGGTGTTTGCAGAAGTGTTGAAATACTTCTTAAACTACTGGTACTTGACCCATTTGCTGCCATATCATCAATTAAAGCTGCGCATGCCTGGCCACTATCCCCGGATGAGCCGCCGCCACTAAGGCAATAGCAGGTAGTATATAAATACTCTTCAAATACTAATTCACCGTTAACATATGTTTGCCAATACCAGTCAATACAGGTTGATTCAACACCCTCACATGGATTGGTGAAATTGGGTGTTATTTCACTTGAAGTTTTTGAGGCCTGGGCATCTTTTGCAGCAAATTTAAAATTCAGGTTCCCTGCTTGTGCTGCATCAATTGCTCCATTGGTATAACATTTTGAACTAAGCAGGTTTCCTTTCAGGTCATATTGTATTATTGAACCGGAAAAGCTGGGTGGGATGCTTTTAGACTCAAGCAGGTCTAATGCAGCCGGTCGGGGTTTCAATAAATTAGTACCGCGTTTGTTCTCATAAATATAAATATATTTTCCTGATGTAACAGTTTCATTCCCGTTTGTTTGCGACAAAAGATACTTCTGGCATTTTGAATCATTTCCTGTAATGACGGGGGTTACATAAATGTTCTCCGTTTCATAGTACAGCGATTGATCCCATTGCGGCGTTCCTGCGGAGGAAAACAAAACAGCTAAACCCATGTTTGGTTGCTTTTTTCCCGTAGTTTGATCAAACATGTTTTTCAGTTTTGTTGCTGTACTGTTCGATACAGAAGTTCCATAAGTAATGGAACTGTTTTTTTTACAACCTATCAGCAATGCCAACAGGGCGCAGGTTAAAAACAAACCCGGATTGTTTTTTTTCATGAGTCTTTTTTTTGATTAAAAATATATGGGCATTTCAAAAGGAATTGAACGCAGGTATGCAGCTATATGGCAAACCTGTTGTTACGATATGAATTTGAATTCATGAGCCTGTGCCTCCTGTTGCTTACAGAATGCTTGGATATCTTGTTAATAGTCACTCACTCATTTAAGCCCGGGCATTGTTTTCAACAGCAGCAGCAACTCCGCTTTTACAGGTTGCATAGCCAACGGTCTGGTATTTGCATCTTGCTTACATTATGCTGTTTAGTAAACGATGTTGGCCTTTCCGGAAAAAAAATAAAAGCAGCCGCAAAAAATGCTGTCTCAAATTCACCTGCCCCTGCTGCTGGTTGAATATATAACAGCAGGTATTTTTTTTAAACCAGTCATCTTTTTTGCGTTAACCCATACAATGTATCCGGGCGGCACATAAAATTCAGCATGCTGAAATCACATACCTGACATCAGTTTTGACACTGCAGCAATCAAAGCGTGGTGCCGAATTATTACTTTGTAAAGATTGGAGATTGTATAGAATTATTGCAGAGGAATACCTCCGGATTTTATGTTTTTTTTCCCAATTTCCGGATGCCTGTCTATGAACGGCACTACCTGTATACATAATGCAAATGCTTGGCATTGAAGCTGCCAGCTGGTGGGACAACAACCAGGGAGTCAGAGACAGGGAATTACGAATTACTTTCTGTTGCCGCCAACATTTTATTGATACTCGCTGCAGCCCTTCGGCCTTCTCCCATGGCAAGTATCACAGTGGCGGCGCCCAGCACAATATCGCCGCCTGCAAATATTTTTTGCATGCTCGTTTGCTGATGCTGGTCCACACGGATATTGCCCTTTTTATTCACGTCCAGCTGCGGGGTGGTATGACTGATGAGTGGATTACTGCCATTGCCCACCGCTACTATAACCGCATCTGCTTCTACTATAAATTCGCTGCCTTCCACTGCAACAGGCGATCTTCTGCCCGAAGCATCTGGTTCACCCAATTCGTACCGCAAACACTCTATCGCTTGCACAGCAGATCGTTCATTCCCCAAAATGCGTTTGGCATTGCAGAGTAACATAAATTCAATCCCTTCTTCTTTGGCATGTAATATTTCTTCTTTTCTTGCCGGCATTTCATTTTCGGTTCTCCGGTATACCACGGTCACTTTTTGTGCGCCCATGCGTTTGGCCATTCTGGCCGCATCCATGGCCACATTGCCTGCGCCCAGCACCACCGTATGTGTGGTGGGGTACACCGGGGTTTCCGCATTCCTGTCAAAACCTTTCATCAGGTTAATGCGGGTAAGGTATTCATTGGCCGAAAATACCCCCACCAGGTTTTCGCCATCAATACCCATAAAAATGGGCAGCCCGGCTCCGGTACCCACAAACACGGCATCGTAGCCATCTTTATCAATCAGGTCGGTGAGTTTGCGGGTGCGGCCCACTACAAAATTTGTTTTGATCTCTACACCCATTGCATTAAGCGTGTCAATCTCTTTATCAATGATCTCGTTGGGTAAGCGGAATTCGGGTATGCCATAACGTAATACACCGCCCAGTTTATGAAAAGCTTCAAACAGGGTAACATGATGCCCTTCCCGCCTGCAATCCGCTGCCACCACCAGGCCTGCAGGACCACTGCCCACCACGGCCACTTTTTTACCGGTGCAGGGTTTTACTTCGGGTATGGCAATGGTATTATGGGTTCTTTCCCAATCGGCCACAAAACGTTCCAAACGGCCAATACCCACGGAAGCGCCAATATCTTTCAACGATTTACCCAGCACGCAATGCAGCTGGCATTGTTTTTCCTGCGGACAAACTCTGCCGCATACTGCCGGCAACAGGCTGGTTTCTTTAATGGCCGCCACGGCTTTGTCTATTTCGCCTTTGGCGATATGCGCAATAAAACGGGGGATATCAATTTTTACAGGACAGCCCTCCATGCAATTCTTTTTGGCACATTGCAAACAGCGCAATGCTTCCACACGTGCCTGCTCGTAACTGTAACCCAGGGCCACTTCCTGCATATTGTGCGAACGCTCTTCCGGGTCCTGCACCGGCATATCCTGTGCCGGAATTTTCTGGCGTTCCTTTACTTTTAAAACAGCTTCGCCGCCGTTTAATTCATGTAATAAAGAGATGGCTTCTTCCTGTATTGCTGCTGCTGATCTGTGATTCATACCAATTGCGTTTGTGGGTGACTGGTAAAACTTTTTTCAACAAAACATTTGTAGTGGGTACGTTCAATATCGCGGTAGGCATTCAGCCGCGTGATCATGTTGTCAAAATCAACCAGGTGCCCGTCAAACTCGGGGCCGTCTACACAAACAAATTTTACTTCCTTGCCCACATTCACCCTGCAGCCACCGCACATGCCCGTACCATCTACCATGATGGTGTTCAGCGACACCTGTGTATATACGTTGAAAGGCCTGGTAGTTTCGGCACAAAACTTCATCATTACCGGCGGGCCGATGGCAATTACCAGATCAGGTTTAGTTTCCTGTTCACATAATTCTTTCAATGGTTGCGTTACCAGTGCTTTTCTTCCGTATGATCCGTCGTCGGTACAAATGATGAATGCATCTGCAATAGAGGTCATTTCTTTTTCAAGTATCAGCAAGTCTTTTGTTCTTGCCCCGGCAATGATGGTAACATGGTTACCGGCTTTTTTGAATGCCTGTGCAATAGGATGCATGGGTGCCACGCCAATACCTCCGCATACGCATACCACGCGGCCATAATTTTTAATGTGGGTGGGCTTTCCCAACGGGCCCACCAGGGCAGGCAATTCGTCATCCACATTAAAGCCCGACAATTCCTTCGTGGTTTTACCCACCACCTGGAAAATGATGGTGATTGAACCTTCATTGGTATCTGCATCCGCAATGGTAAGGGGGATGCGTTCGCCCAAATCATCATCGGTTTGTAAAATGATGAATTGGCCGGCCTGCCTTTCGCCGGCGATCAGCGGGGCATGGATACGCATCATAAAAACATCCTGCGACAACTGCTGTTTGTATAGTATCCTGTTCATATTGCAATAATTAGCCAGACAAACCTAATTATAACCCTGCCCGATTTTAATGACGGCGGTTGGGTAATTGACAGAGTGTTATCATGGAATGGGAGTGTAGCTAAAGCTCCAGGCATCCCTAAATGATAAGATGGATTTCCGGGAACGATTCCGCTATGCAAAGTGTGCGGATATGGCTGTATGCTCATCGTCCCATCGGGACGAAATGTGGGTAGGCCAAATGACAATGCTGTTTACCGTTTCGTGGGAACGGCCGGTGTAATTTTATGGTTTGGAAAAAATGAATGTATTGGATTTCGTTATTGGCATTATTTATTGAAATGGTAAGCCGCGGTTATAAACCGCTGGAATTGGTAGACCCAAGTCGCCCGCTGAAGCGGAAGACTTGCGCCAGTAGGATACAGGTTTTGTTTGAAGAAATGGTAAGCCGCTGTTATAAACCGCTGGAATTAATAGATCCCAGTGACCAACCTTCGGTTGAAGGCTGGGGCCAGTGGAGGACCCAAGTCGCCCGCTAAAGCGGAAGACTTGCGCCAGTATAGCGCCAGTGGGTGATTAATTAATTTATTCTTTTTTATGATGATTTTTTTACAATTGATTAAATTATTGTTAAGTTTGCTTATCAGCCAGTTAGATGACAAGTATTTACCAAGAAGCAAAAATTAAGGATATTTTCGAGTGGAAAAAGAACTCAATTCTCTTAATATTAACCGCAACAAAGGTTGAAACAACAACTCTGCATTCTTATTTAAAATTTGCTGATGAAAGTCGCAAAATTTATGTTTTTCACAAAGGAAGTCAAACATATTATTTAGGAGTTTTTGGAAGCTATTTGACAGTTCATGTACAATGCGATATGGGGTCAATTTCGAAGGGTAGTTCACTGAATACAGTACGGGACGCTATTGAGTGTTGGGCGCCCAAAATTATTTTAATGGTTGGCATCGCTTTTGGAATTAGCAATACCGAACAGAATATTGGAGACGTATTGGTTTCTGATGCAATTATTCCCTATGACAATAAACGAGTTGGTGAAACCACAACTATTCAGAGAAGCATTCCTGCGCCTTGTAACAGTATCTTGTTAAATAAGTTTAAAAACAATAAGACTTGGGAGTTTTGTGTTGAAAAAGAAAGAACTTCTCAAATGATTCTTGGGCCAATACTGTCAGGTGAGGAATTGATTGATAACATCGAACGACGAGATGAGTTAAAAAAATTCTATCCTACTGCAAAGGGTGGTGAAATGGAGGGGGCTGGCTTGTATTCAGCTGCAGATGGGAAAGTGCCTTGGATTGTAATTAAAGGAATATGTGATTTCGCTGATGGTAGTAAAGGGGAAAATAAAGATATAAGCCAAAATATAGCTGCAAATGCCTCGATTAGCCTGTGCTTGGATGTATTTTCCTCTGAGTCTGCTTTTGAAGAGCTGAATCTTTATATGTTCGGAAAATGTGATCCAGTAATTGAATTGAAAGGTGTCGATAATATTAATGAAATAGTTTTCGATCGATATGAAAATAATTTTGAAAAATATTATGTGGAGCGTATTTGCGATACTAAAGTTCAAGGAAGCTTAAGTCATTATGGTATATGGATTTACGGCCCGAGTGGAGTAGGGAAATCAAATTGTATAATACGGAATCTGAAACATACTAAACGAAATTTTTTAGAAATTAGTCTGGCTAATTGTATTGGATTGTCAGTTGACGATTTCTTTTATGAAATATTTCTTGAATTGTCTAGCATTTACCATGAGGCAATCCCTAATTATTTAACAACTGAGTTTAAAACAATTTCAAAGGAAATTTTGAGACTGTTACAAAATAAGGCTAATGGTAAAGATATTTATATACATATCGATGAGATTCCCTTAGCTGACAAAAAGCAATTTAAAGAATTTACTGAAAAGATAATAGCAATAACAATTGCAGGTACAATTAGTTTTTCTGCAGCCAAGTTTAAGTTTGTACTGACTTCAATAGATACACCTATTGAGTTTATTAATGCTTATCAAAATAAAATTTATGAACGAATTACTTTTATCGAACTGGATTACTGGGAGGAAAGCGATTGTCGTAAATTAATTATACTAATTTGTCAGGGATTAAATTTAAAGCTTGAAGAATATCAGATTAATCAAATTCTTGAGAACTCAAAAGGTTCACCCCGGTTTATAAAGAAAGTTTTTCGAAACTTTATTGCTAGGAATGATTCAGATATTCAAGTGACATTGCACGAAACAATACAAGAGCTTAAATGTATTTATTAATGAGTAAGGTGCTTAAACAATATACAATCGTACCGTCTAATCTTTATGTAAATAGAGATGCTGATAGACAGCTTAAGTTGATTGTTAAAGATATGGGTAGGCCTGGCTATGTATTAGTATCTCGTCAAATGGGAAAGACAAATTTACTTCTTCACGCAAAGCGAACCTTGGAAAATGAAAATTGTTTATTTGTTTATGTGGATCTGTCAAATCATTTTGACAATGTCCGCGATTGTTTTAACAATATAGTTGATGTAGCAATAGATAGTCATTCGAATTATTTTACTAGTCTAAAAGAAAAAATCCTCTTTGAAAGAAAAAATGAAAACTCTCTACCGGCCCATAAACAACATTTGAGTGAACTTAGATGCCTTCTTAACATATATCAAGGTAAAATTATAATTATCCTTGATGAAATTGACGCACTAACTAAAGCACAATATTCAGATCAAATATTTGCACAAATTAGAAGTATTTATTTTTCTAGAGTAAATTATCCGGAATACGAAAGATTGACTTATATTTTATCGGGGGTAGTAGAGCCAAGTGAAATTATTAAAGATCCGAAAATATCTCCCTTCAATATCGGACAAAAGATTTTTTTAAATGATTTTACCAAGGAGGAATTTAGTGAGTTTTTAAAAAAGAGCAATTTGGAACTTCCGAAAGAAGTTTCAGACCGCATTCGATTTTGGACTAATGGAAACCCGAGAATGACATGGGATATAGCATCGGAAATAGAAACTAATTTAAAAAAAGGTATAGATACTGCGGATGATGTAGATGAAATAGTAAAACGAATGTACTTGACCACTTTTGATAGACCGCCTATTGATAACATAAGAGAAATACTTTTATCCAATAGGGATTTGAGAAAGTATTTTCATAACCTAATTGAAGGAAAATCTGATAATATCCCAGACCACATAAAAAGTAGATTATATTTGACCGGAATCGTAAATTATTTTGATAAGGACATTACTTTAAAAAACAATATTATTAAAGAATCTTTATCCTTGCAATGGCTTGAGTCTATTGACTTAAAAAGTGTTAACCTTTTAGAAGTAGCTAATGAATACTACGAGAAAGGTGATTTTTTAAAATGTCTTAATATTTTTGAGGAGTTTATGCAACAAAGTGTAGAGATGCCAAGTGACCAAGAGGCATTTACTTACTCTCAAATGGGCAAAGCTGCTTTTAACTTGGGAGACTATCAGAAGGCATCTTTCTATTATGGTAAATGCAATTTTAAAAAAGCTGATTTCACTAAATATTATTTTGAGGTACTTTATTATAAAGGTCTTTCGAACTCAATTTGCGGATATTATGATTCTGCTATATCGGATTTGACAGAATACGTTGCGGAGTGCAAAAAAGATATGAAATATTTTATTGCTCAAAATAATATTGGGTTTTCACTCTTGCAGAAAAATGGTGAAGAAAATCTGAATAAAGCTGAGGATGTTTTTCTTAAATTACTGGAGGATTTAAAAAAATTCAAAGATACCCTAGATGACAAACTTTATGAATATATCAGGACTTTAATAAATTTTAACTACGGAAATCTGCATTTTAATAGAGGCATGTACTTAATTGCTCTAGATTTCTATAATCAAGCACTTGCATCGTCAAGTGACTTGAGCAAACCAGAAATATTATATCAAATCTTCAAAGCAAGCATCGACAATAAAAAGGAGAATTTAAATAAACTTATTGACTTTATTGTTCAAAGAAAGCTTTCTCCAATTGATAGTAATCCAGAAAAATTGTCTGATTTTTCAATTGATAGCGTTGATATAATTTTGTATGAGAGTTTTTTAGTAGATAAGGAAGAAACATTTGTAAAATTTCTTGAGTATTCTCAATCGGCTGTATATACAGATAAGAATATCCCCCAAATTTTGTATGCTATTTCTTTTAAAGTTTTGGGTAGTAAAATCAATGACTGGGAGGCAGCGAAGGGTATATTAGAGTTGGCGTATGGTAAAGTAAACGAAATGAAATTAGATTCTTCGTTTGTTAAGTTTCAGATTATAAGCCTATTGATATTTATTGATGATGGCAGCGGTGTTAAAAATTACTATCTTGAATATTTTGAATTAATAAAGCATACGAAAGATTTTGTGCCCAGTGATGTTGATATAGAGAACTATAGGAAAATAATTTACATGCTCGGGTCTGAATCGAAACTCGAAGAGGCTTTAGAGAGTGTGTCTTTTATAAACCAATATCGTGATGTTGTTAATAAATATATCAGACAAAAATATATTTGGATTGATGGCTTTGAAATGCAGTTTTACGGAATGTTACATAAGAAAGATTTGGCTTTTAGTATAGGTAAAAGGATTTTGGCTGATGTAGAGGACATGCGTGCAAGAGATAGAGAAATGAATGAAAGTGTAATTGATTCGACCACACTTACACGCTTTAAGGAGTTTACAAATGACTACATTAACAACTTATTTGAAACGCCAGTTGTAAAATTTAGTTTTGGTCGAAACGAAATTGTGAAGGTTCGTTATACTAATGGAACTGTTGTTCAAGATAAGTTCAAGAGATTAGAGAATCACATAAAGCAGATGCTATGTGTAATTATAGATTGAATTATGAATGTCTCTAAGTACTTAATATTTAAATGTGATATTTTAAAATCGCTAAAAATGAATAAATGATACATCTCTTAAGTATCGTACAAAATATCTTCCCATTCGGCCAAGGTTAAGATCAGAAAACTATTTTTTGTGTGTTTTCTAAATGACAATTATTTCATTTGTCTTTTCCGCTTTTTAAGAAAGTGATTATGATTTGTGCTTTCATTGGCTAATCGTTTGAAAGTTGCACTGCCCTAAAGACTTCTTATAACTCATGAATTTGGGAAGTTTTACGGGGTACATTTTCTCCGATACACTGCGAAGCAGTTTAAATATCAGGCCGGATTTAAAATGTAATTTAATTGAATGTTTAATAATTAAAATATTATTCTCCGCTTCCATAAAAGCCCAACATTGCTTTGCCGTACAAGTGAGTGACACAACGATGCCGCCATGGAAAACCATGGTTGGTAACCAAAATTTCCCTCTAAACCCCATTCTGTTCACCCCCGCTCAAAATCCACTATTTTAAGCTACTTTTGCCGTTCTTAAAACGAGGATTACGTACATGAAGAATATCAGAAACTTTTGCATCATTGCCCATATCGATCACGGTAAAAGTACCCTTGCCGACCGTTTACTGGAATTTACCCATACTATTGGCGAACGCGATATGCAGGCCCAGGTGTTGGATGATATGGACCTGGAAAGGGAAAAAGGCATCACCATTAAAAGCCACGCCATACAGATCAATTATAAATGGAAGGGGGTAGATTATGTGTTCAACCTGATTGATACACCCGGCCATGTGGACTTTAGCTATGAGGTGAGCCGTGCCCTGGCGGCATGCGAAGGTGCCCTGCTTTTAGTGGATGCTAGTCAAGGCATACAAGCGCAGACTATCAGTAACTTATACCTCGCAATTGAAAATAATTTGGAGATCATTCCTGTCATCAATAAGATAGACATGGATGGTGCCATGATACCAGAAGTAACCGACCAGATCGTTGAACTGATCGGCTGCAAGCCCGAAGATATTTTGCTGGCCAGCGGTAAAAGCGGTATCGGTATTGAAGAAATATTGACCGCCATTATCGAGCGCATTCCCGCCCCCACCGGCGATGTGGATGCACCCCTGCAGGCATTGATATTTGACAGTGTGTTCAACTCTTTCCGCGGCATTATAGTGTATTACCGCATTTTTAATGGCACCCTTAAAAAAGGCGATAAGATCAAGTTCAGCAATACCGGCCTGGAATACGGGGCCGATGAAGTGGGTATTTTAAAACTGGGCATGGAAGCTAAGAACGAAGTGCGGGCAGGCGATGTGGGCTATATCATTACCGGTATTAAAAATGCCAAAGAGGTAAAAGTGGGCGACACCATTACCACCATGGTAAACCCCTGTTTGGAAAGCATTGATGGTTTTGAAGACGTGAAACCAATGGTATTCGCCGGCATCTTCCCGGTAGAAACGGATGCATTTGAAGAACTGCGTGATTGTATGGACAAACTGCAGCTGAATGATGCCTCCTTAACATTTGAATTAGAAACATCGCAGGCACTGGGCTTTGGTTTCCGTTGCGGATTTCTGGGCATGCTGCACATGGAAATTATACAGGAGCGCTTAGAACGTGAGTTCAATCAAACCGTGATCACCACGGTACCCAACGTAAGCTTTGTGGCCACCACCAATAAAGGCGAAGTGATTAAGGTGAATAACCCCACCGAAATGCCCGATCCCACCAGGATAGATCATATTGATGAGCCCTTTATTAAAGCACAGATCATTACCAAACCCGAATACATCGGTAATATCATGACGCTCTGTATCACCAAGCGTGGTATACTTACCCATCAAAGTTATTTAACCCCAACAAGGGTGGAGCTGAGTTTTGAAATGCCGTTAACAGAAATCGTTTTCGACTTCTACGATAAATTAAAGAGCATGACCCGTGGCTATGCCTCTTTCGATTACCATCCTTTGGAATATCGCGCCAGTGATATTGTAAAGATGGACATTTTACTCAACGGCGAAAAAGTGGATGCACTGAGTGCACTGATCCATCGCGGCCGGGCACACGAATTTGGCCGTAAGCTCTGCGAAAAGTTAAAAGAGTTATTGCCCAAGCAACAATTTCAGATAGCCATACAGGCAGCCATTGGCGCCAAAGTGGTGGCCAGGGAAAACATCAGCGCCATGCGTAAGGATGTAACGGCCAAATGTTATGGTGGTGATATCAGCCGTAAACGTAAACTGTTAGAAAAACAGAAAGAAGGTAAAAAAAGAATGAAGCAGATAGGAAATGTAGAAGTGCCGCAGGAAGCGTTTTTGGCGGTATTGAAATTGAACGATTAGAAGGGGAGGGAGGAATATTCAATACACAATATTCAATATTCAATATTCAATACACAATATTCAATATTCAATGTTCAATATTCAATGTTCAATAAAAATGCAGAGTATAATAAATTGGTACAGCAAAATGGGAGCAAAGTTGTAGTGTGATGGATTGCATCATTGAATATTGATTATTTTTTTACAGGCTTTTGTACCGAATACTGTTAATTAACCTGATTAGTTTTTCAATAAAATTTTGTTGTATTACAATTCACCGAATCCGTCTCAGGCGGATTTTTTATTTTGCCGGGATCTGCATTCATTACACGTACCGAATCTGCAGCAGTAATATTTTTATTTGCCGTGTCATTGTCTGCAGGCATTACCTGGGGTAAGGGTGGTGCCAGAACAACATCGCCTGTAGTATACGAATCGGTGATTACCGTATAGCCCAGCGTGCCAAAAGTACAGGAAGGCGGCGGCGGTGGTGCCGGCATTTCCTTTACACCGGTGGTAAGATCAATGTCTTTGGGCAGGGTCACTTCTTTTACATCCACCACCGGCTCGCCCTTGGTAGTAGTATTGCAGGAGAACAGCATCATGCCGTATACCAGCAGGCAGGCCGCTAAAAAATGTTTCCATAACGGAAGTGGTTGTGTAAAAATATTTTCGGGTAAGTGAATGGTACTGTTTTGTAACTGTTCATTCCTGAAGCGGCCACAAACTTTCTCTTGCTGCCGCTGCAGTAAAAAATTTTGTACCGCCGCATCGCTCATGCCTGTAAAGTCTATTACAGTTTTGGCGCATACCGCACAATGGCGGCCCTGTGTTTCGGCAGTCATGCCATCCCAGTCCTGGTGGCAGGGTTTTGGTACAGTGATCTTCAGCATTAACATAGTTTATTACAAAGATGCACTTGCTGCTCTTTTTCATAAACGGATTGCACCAACGGCACTATTGCAACAATAATTAAAATAGGGGCTGCTTATCCCTTTCCCTTCTTTTTGGGTACTGCGGGTTTGGGTTTTGGTTTTACCACGGGTTTTTCTTCAGCAGGTGTATCTGTGGTGTCGGCATCTTTTAATTTATTCTCGTCCAGGTTGCCATTGGCATCTCTTACCGGGCTGGGTACGGGCGCCTGGCCTTCGGGTGTTACCGTGTGAAATATTTTTTCTATGTGCACCCATTTGCCATTCTTCCATTTAAAACCTTCATAATCGCCATCGCCCACATAGGTCCATTTCTTTTTAGGCTCATTGGATTCAGACACCAGGTGCTCAATTACTATCATGTCCATCTCTGCATCATAATTCAGTTTGGGGCCATCGGTTTTTTTAAATTCCATGATGTAACGGCTTGCAGTATTTTGCACCACAGTATCTTCTTCATAACTAAAAAAGCGGCCCCCAAAAACCGGTTCACCATTTACAAAGTGCAGCACTTCCGCCAGTTTTTTATTGCTGCGGATATTGTTTTCATCAAATCCAAACAGGGTGTAATAGTCCTGGTTATCCTGTTGTTTTTGTACGATATTGTAATAAACGGCGCCAATCCAGCCCTTGTTATTGGCCACGGTATCGGCAGGTGAAAGGGTTACATCCGATTTATCGATCAGCGGAAATAATTTTAATGTGCCATCGGCAGTACGCATTTGTATGGCCCCATGCTGGCGAATGACATTATCGTTGATCATCATTTGCCAGGTAAAAATTTTAAAGCTGCTGTCGGGGGCGTATATACGTGAAATGGTTTCCAGTGAATCGAATCGATAATTGAAGGAGTGGGGCACTTTTAAAGCCCTTACCAGGATGCGTGTTAACAGGCTGTCGGCTGCAAAACGGTCGCTGGCATTGATGCCCATGATGAGCTTTACCGATAATTTTTTTAAGGAATCTTCTTTGCTGCGCAAAAGCTTTGCATCTGCTTTGCTGATGTATTGTGCAAATGAAACAGGGCCTGCTGCGGCCAGCAGCACTATTAAGAACAATTTCTTCATGCGTTAAATTTAGTTAATCCTGTAACAATTGAGCGATAAAAGTAGGGGTTGGAGGAAAATTTTAACTTAAGATTGAGGATGCAGCAACAGGGTTTACAGGGTTGCGGCTGATTGGTCAGATGGTATCTTGTTTGCAATCAGGCCATCAGTATTTTAAAGATGGTGCTGCTTATCCAATATCCAGCGCAAAAGCGATGAGCGAAGGATAGCTGGCATCAATGCGTGGATCGCTGGTATCTACATCAGGCCGGTTGGTAGATAAAAAAACGGTGTGTACGCCCAGGTTACGGCCAAACTGCATATCGCCAATGGTATTGCCTACCATGATGGCCTTGCTTAAATCAACATCCGGAAAATCTGCGGCGGCCTGTAATCCCATACCGGGGTTGGGCTTGCGGTTGGGACTTTCCATTTCGGCACAAAAATAAATTTGATCTATCCTGCCGCCTACTTTTTCAATTTCTGCCAGCATATTTTGATGTATCAGTTCCAGGTCTTCCATTTTGGTGATGCCCCTCGCCACGCCCCGCTGGTTGGTGACAATAAAAATACGGTTGAATTTTTGGGTGAATAATTTGATGGCCACTTTTACACCGTCATAAAATGTAAACTCTTCCCAGGTATTGATATAATGCGGATGAATTTCGTGGTTGATCACCCCGTCGCGGTCGAGAAACAGGGTCCAGGTATGGTCAATGGCCGATAGGTTTAGCATATAATTTAATCGATCAGGTCAAAAAAAGCACATATGGAATCAATGATGATCTCAAATGAGTTATCTGATGAATGGTTGGCAGGGGCGGTAGATTTCCTGGCATAATCATCCTGGAATTGCTGGTAATCTTCCGGCACACCAATATCAATAAAATAATTGTTGAAAGGAAGTCCGGCGAATTTTTTTTCCGGGATATATTTTTCCAGGTATTCTTTTTCAAAAGAAAATTTTTCCGGCAGGGGCCTGGCCAGCAGGTCGGCCACACGAATGGCATAGATGCCACCATTGATAAAGCCGGATGCACAAAATTGTTTTTCTTTAAAGGCGGTGATGATGCCGTTGCCGTCTTTTTCCACTGCACCATAACGGTCAAAATCCTGCAGTTTTTTCAGTGCAATGGTGCAGTGTGCTTGTTGCAGCTGGTGTACGGCTGCCAGCTGCGATAAGGATATGTTGAAGATGGTATCGCCATTTACCACAATTACATTTTCATCTGTAACTGCTCCGCATGCTTTTTTAATGGCACCGCCGGTACCCAATTGTTCTTTTTCAATGATGTATACTTTGTCGATGGTACTGAAATGCACTTCCAGGTAATCAATCACCACTTCGTTTTTATAACCCAATGCAAAAATAAACCTGCTGACATCCTGCTTTTGTAAGTAGGCAATGATATAACTGATAAACGGAACGCCGTTTACCGGTGCCATACATTTAGGCACATCACTTACTACAGACTGCAGTCTGGTGCCCAATCCACCCGCCAAAATAATTGCTTCTCTGATCATTGGAGTATTCGTAAGCCCCATCAGGGGTTTGGGGTGGTAAAATATTGTGCTTCCACCAGTTCGCAAATGATATGCCCTAATAAAATATGACTTTCCTGAATACGTGGTGTATCAGTAGAAGGTACATTCAGTAAGTAATCAGAAATATTTTTCATAGCACCCCCGGTAGCACCGGTAAATCCAATAGTGACCATGCCTTTCTGCCTGGCAACTTCAAAAGCAGCAACAATATTTTTACTGTTGCCCGAAGTAGATAAGCCGATCAGCACATCGCCTTTCAGGCCAATGCCTTTTACCAGGCGGCTGTAAATAACATCGTAACTGTAATCATTGGCCACCGCCGTCATGTATGATGTGTTGCAATGCAGTGCTTCGGCGGGTAATGCATCACGGTCTAAATAAAAACGGCCGCTGAATTCAGCAGCTAAATGCTGTGCATCTGCAGCACTGCCGCCATTGCCGCAGAACAATACTTTATTGCCATTTTTAAAAGCTGTAACAATTGCTGTAACGCAATCAGTAACCGTTTTAATCATGGCATCATCTTCTAAAACCTGTTGCTTAACTGCAATGGATGCCGCAATAATATCTTTAATTTTTTCTGACATAATATTTAATTTTCTTAATTGATCATTGTTAATTGTACAATGATCATTGTATGGTCCAGCTCGTCAACCCGTATTTAGTAAACGAATATTTTTTTACCCCGCCGCCAAAGTTATTTAAAGTATTGATAACGGCATAGCGGGTATTGCCGGGGCAATAAAAGATCATGAATCCGCCGCCGCCGGCCCCGCTGATCTTGCCACCGGTGGCGCCGGCAGCTTTTGCAGCATCATAAATACTTTCAATTTTGCTGTTACTGATATTTTGGGCCATCAGTCTTTTTTGCTGAAAACCATAATCCAGTATACGGCCTATCTCATCCAGCCTGCCTTTCAGCAGTGCTTCCTTCATCATTTTAGCCTGCTCTTTTAAATGATGCATGGCTTCAATGCTTTTTTCATTTTTATTATTCACATTCTTCACCTGCTCTTTAATAATGTCTGCACTTTCTCTTGACGAATCGGTGAAATAGAGTACCAGATTACTCTCCAGCTCATGCAAATACTCTGGCCGTATACGCAGGGGATTCACCAGTACCTGGTCTGCTTCGTGAAACTCCATGAAATTTACGCCACCGAATGTAGCAGCATACTGGTCCTGTTTACCACCCGCCAGCTGCAGGTCATCTCTTTCAATATGATAGGCATACTGGGCCGCATCGTATTCGCTCAATGGCAGTTTCAGCATTTCAATAAAAGCACCTAAAACAGCCACCACCAGTGTAGAGGAAGTGCCGAGGCCCGAACCCGCAGGCGCATCTACAAAAGTAGATAAGCGAAATCCGCCGGCGGGCATGCCATAATCTTTTTGAATGCGGTTGTACACCCCTTTTAATAAGTTGAGGGTGCCATCAATGGGCAATGCCGGTGCCCAGTCAAAAATTTGCTGTTCGTTGCGGTCGAGTGCTTCTATGATGATCTTATTTTCGGTGAGTGGTTCAATGCTGGCATAGGCCGATAAAGAAATGGTGGCATTCAATATGGCACCGCCATACAGATCGCTGTACGGACTCACATCTGTTCCACCACCTGCAAGGCCGATACGAAGGGGGGCTTTACTTCTATAGATCATTTGGCTGTATTAAGGGAGCAAGTTACTTAGAATTGGCAACTTGAAAAATTGTATCGGTTAAATTGCTCCAGCTCAGTTTTTTCTTTTCTTCTGTAATATGGGGCATAAAATGGGCTTCGCCTTTGGTAAAGTACAGCAAAATTTTTTCTGCTATGGCTGCGGCATTGGGTTCGGCCACCAGGCCCACTTTATCATCGGGCACCAGCGATGGTAATCCGCCTACATTGGTTACGATCATAGGTTTTTCAAAATGATAGGCCAGCGGGGTAACACCGCTTTGTGTGGCATTGCGGTAGGGTTGTACCACCACATCGGCAGCGCAGAGATAATATTTTACCTCACTATCGGCAATGAAATTGGTATGCAATATCAAATCGTTCTCTATACCCAGTTGGGCTATTTGCTCTTTGTAAGGTTGTTGATCTTCATAAAATTCGCCCGCTATTAACAGCTTGATATCCTTGCCCTGCAACAGCTTCATGGCATCCAGTAAAATATCCAGGCCTTTGTATTTGCGGATAAAGCCGAAGAACAGGATTGTTTTTTGATTGCTTTCAATACCCAGGTGCTGCCTTGCTGCTGCGGTGCTGATCTTTTCTCCAAAATTATCGTACAGGGGATGCAGTACGGCCCGGGCGGGTTTGTTTTTTTCAATCAAACGCAGGTCTTGCAGTACTTTTTCACTCATGGTGATGAAGGCATTTACCGGTTGTATAAAATATTTGGTAAAAGGCCTGTCGCCAAAACGTTTTTCGTGCGGTATAATATTGTCTGCAATACACACCACCCGCGTGTTTTTATGTTGTTTGGCAATACGCAGCAGGGTACCCAGGCAGGGCCCCATCAGTGGTAACCAGTACCGCACCACCACCAGGTCGGCCTTTTCTTTTTTTAAGCGGAAGCCTGTGCGGATCCAGTTAAAAGGATTTACCGAGTTGATGCAGACCTTTATATTTATATCTTTTGGAGCCGGTTCGGTAGAATACTGCGTGGTGCCCGGAAAGATGAATTCGGGGTATTGTAAAGAGAAAGTATAAATGATGACTTCATTGCCCTGCAATTGAAATTCTTTTGCAAGCCGTTCATTAAAAGAGGCCAGCCCTCCGCGTAAAGGATGCGCCGGGCCAATGATCACTATCTTCATAGCCCTGCTTTTTCTTCTATTAAATAACTGTTTCTTTCTGTAGAACTCCTGGAGATCAGTTCCCCGATAAAACCAGCCAAAAATAGTTGCGAGCCAATGATCATTACCGAAAGTGCAATGTAAAAAGTGGGCCGGTTGGTTATGGCATAATCAAAATCAATCAATTTAGAAATGATCAGGTAAATACTGAAGCTCAACCCAATTAAAAAGCAAACCGTACCCCACAAGCCAAAAAAATGCATGGGCCGTTTACCAAACTTACCCACAAAGAAAATGGTCATCAGGTCTAAAAAGCCATTTACAAAACGGCTCCAGCCAAATTTGGTAACACCGTATTTCCTGGCACGGTGCTCCACCACTTTTTCACCAATATTCCTGAAGCCGGCCCATTTGGCCAGCACGGGTACATAGCGGTGCATTTCGCCATATACTTCAATGCTTTTGATCACTTTCTTTTTATACGATTTTAAACCGCAGTTAAAATCGTGCAGTTTGATCTTACTCATGCTGCGGGCTGCCGCATTGAATAATTTACTGGGAATATTTTTGGTGAGTGTATTGTCATACCGTTTTTTCTTCCAGCCGCTTACCAGGTCAAACCCATCCTCCACGATCATTTTACGGAGCTCGGGAATTTCATCCGGACTGTCCTGCATATCGGCATCCATGGTAATGATCACATCGCCCTGTGCAGCTTTAAAGCCTTCGTTAAGCGCAGCGCTTTTACCATAATTGCGCTGAAATTTAATGCCTTTCAGGTGAGCATTGTTAGTGCGCAGCGCTTCAATTACTTTCCATGAATTATCGGTACTGCCATCATCAATCAGTATCACTTCATAGGTATAGTTATTGGCCTGCATTACCCGTTCAATCCAGGCGCACAATTCCGGTAAAGATTCATCTTCATTAAAAAGTGGTATTACTACTGACAGGTCCATGTGCGGTATTTTTGTAACGGGCAACTGTATTTCATGTCTTCGTCAATCCCGCCGCGGCGGCATTACTTGTACTGTATTCCTGCATCCTATTAAATGCAGCGCCCTGTATGAATTAAAATCAATTTATTTTTTTATGCTTACTATGGCCGAGATGATTGCGGTTGACAATGCACCTATAAACAAATACCCCAATACCGCTCCCATTAAATAACCCGGTAAAAAGAATTTTTTTGCCGCAGCAATCCGGTTCTCCACATCAGATGGCATCATGTCTTTTGCTTTGGCATAATCGGCCCGCATCAGTTCGGCCATCTGGTCTTTCAGCTCGGGATGCAGCAAAATAAAAACCAGCGTGAACAATACCATTAAAAAGGTTACCACCACAAAATATTTAAAACCTTCTGCAAAAAAAGTTTTAAAACCTGCCCCTTCGCCGGCTTCTTTTTTAAAGGTAAGCAATGTCCATAATACACCTGCCACATATACAGTGTAAGTGATGTACTGCAGCCCGTTGTCGAAGCTTTTTTTTGCCATGTAAATAGCAATGGAGATCAGTATCATTAAAGCCCCGGTTAGCAGGCCTTTGTTTTTTGCCGTAATATTTTTCATGCCTGGTTCAGTTCAATATAGCCCTTATTAATAATGCCCACTACTTTTCCTTTCAGTTGTTTGCCTAAAAAGGCTGCATTTTTTGATTTAGACCGTATCATGGATACGTCCAGTACATAGCTTTCGCCGGGGATAAACAGGGTAAGGCATGCGGTTGCCCCTTCTTTTATTTCGGGTATGGGCAGGCCAAATATTTTTCTTGGATTGACACTTAATAAAGCCACCGTTTTTTCAACAGTCCATTCACCATGCACCATGCATGCGCCCAGCACTCCAAAAACTGTTTCCAATCCAATGGATCCGGCTTTGGCATATTCAAATTCGCAGGTTTTGTTATCCCAGTTTTGTGGTAAATGGTGCGAGGCTATACAATCAATGGTGCCATCGGCCATGCCCTCCAGTAAAGCCTGGCGGTCGGCAGCGGTTCTTAATGGCGGGTTCAGCTTCAGGTTGGTATCGTATTGCTGCAGGTCGGCATCAATAAAGCAAAGGTGTTGCGGGCTCACCGAACAACTTACCTGCAGGCCGCTGTGTTTGGCTTGTTTAATATATTCCAGGCTTTTAGCGGTAGAGATACCCGTAAAATGCAGTTTGCTGCTGGTGTAGCTGGCCAGTTCAATATCCCGGGCTACCATCAGTTCTTCTGCAATGGCGGGTTTACCGGGTAAACCCAGGCGGGTAGAAATAATGCCTTCATTCATCAGGCCATTGGCACCAATACTTTTATCGTCAGGTACCTGAATCACTATGCCATCAAAACTTTTTACATATTGCAATGCTTTTAATACGATGCCCGACGATTGAATGGCATGGGTGCCATCGCCAAAAGCCAGGGCCCCCGATTGATGCATGTCGTACATTTCGGCCAGGTCTTTTCCCTCGGTATTTTTGGTTACAGCTCCAATGGGATGAATATTTACGGCCAGCGATTTAGACCGCTGGGTAATGTATTCCACCTGCGATTTATTGTGTACCACCGGCAGGGTATTGGGCAAGGCCATCACATCGGTAAAACCGCCTGCAGCCGCAGCTTTGGCACCGGTTTCCAGGGTTTCTTTGTATTCAAAACCAGGGTCGGCAAAATTGGCAAATATGTCCATCCAGCCAATACTTACGCAAAGGCCGGGTTGCTGAATCAGCTGGTCGGCGGTATCAGTAATGGAAGCTGCAATGCTGGTAATGGTACCGTTGGTAATTAAAATGTCTTGTAACTGTCCGTTTACTGGCGAAGTGGGGGAAATGATCCGAGCTTGTTTGATTAAAACCTTCATGTATAAAAAGTTGCGCTAAGATAAGATAAGTTCAACTTTTTAAAGTTGAAAATTTCAATTACTTTTGCAACCCCGCTACGGGGAACCGGTTAATTGTAGTTCGGGATGTAGCGCAGCCCGGTAGCGCACACGTCTGGGGGGCGTGGGGTCGCAAGTTCGAATCTTGTCATCCCGACAAATAGGGTTTCAATCTTGATGAAATGCTCGTAAAACGTTGTTTTTACGAGCATTTTTCGTTTAAAGCACCACAAATCATATCAAAATTCATCAAATCATTTGTTACAAATTCGGTCACACCTGATGTGTCTCTAAATTGTGTGACCGAATTGTTTAACCTTTTTCAAAATTTTTAAAACAATTTGTCAATGAAAATGAATTTAAATGCGAACAATTTTGCAGTGCTTTTTCATATAAGAACTGCTGCTGAAAATGCTGGTCCTTCATGGTTATATGCAAGAATAACCATTAACGGAAAAAGGATGGAATTGTCTACCAAACAATCTATTGACCAGAAGTACTGGAATGTCAAAAAGGGAATGGCCAAACCAGTAAATCCGGAATGCAAAAAATTAAATAGTTACCTGGAGCTATTGCGTAGCTCCTACGCAGATTGTTTTAGAGAATTAACCTTAAAGAAAGAAGACATCTCCACCGAAGCATTTAAAAATGCATATTTTAATATTGAAGAAAATGAACAAACTCTGAGTCAGTTAATTAATTATCACAATGTCGATATTAAGGAAGCGCTAAGTCCCGGCACTTTAAAAAATTATTTTACCACAAAAAAGTATCTCGAGAAATTTTTAAAGGACAAATACAAAACAACTGATATTAAATTGGAAAAGATCAATTACAAATTCGTGACTGAATTTGAATATTATTTGAAAACCTATGTTCCAAAGGATCATCAAAAAAAGTTGGGTAATAATGGTGTCATGAAACATATGGAACGTTTCAGGAAATTGATCAATCTGGCATTAAAAAATGAATGGATAATGAAAGATCCTTTCAAAGCTTATAAACTAAAATTCAATAAGTATGAGCGTGGTTACCTTACTGAGGAAGAATTAGCCAGGATAGAAAACAGGAAATTCAAAATGGAGCGATTACAAATCGTATTGGACTTGTTCATATTTGGTTGTTATACCGGTTTGTCTTACATCGATGCGATCAATTTAAAACCACTTAATATTGTTACAGGACCTGATCAGCAGGAATGGATTATTACCCAACGAACAAAAACCAGTACTCCTGTAAAAGTGCCGCTTTTACCAAAGGCACAGGATATCATCAGGAAATATTCGAAAAACATAAAATGCCTTGCGGTAGGTACGGTACTGCCCAGAATGTCTAATCAGAAATTAAACAGCTACCTTAAAGAAATAGCAGATGTATGTGGAATTGAAAAGAATATTACTTTCCATCTTGCCCGACACACGTTTGCAACAACGGTTACTTTAAGTAATGGTGTGCCAATAGAATCGGTAAGTAAAATGCTAGGGCATACCAAAATAAGTACTACACAGGTATATGCCAAAGTTGTTGAGAGAAAATTAGGCCAGGATATGAATTTGCTAAAACAGAAGCTACAGATCAAAAAGGAATTCGCTGAAGAGAAAGCAATGGGTATTCAATAAAGTTATGCAACTGGTCAGCGAAGTTTTAAGTTTTTTATGATTGCGAAAATCTTAAGAATTAACTATTTTATTTTAAAAAATGTAATTAATTTTATCTGGAGAATGGTATCACCTGATGCCGATTGTGAAAATGAAAATGTGTGTTATGGAAAAAATTCTCAGAAAAACTTTCGAGGAAACCTATCCCCGGAAAATCTTCGCCAGTCAACTTATTACTTTAGATGATCTGCAACAGTTTCAAAAAGAATTTTTTGAAAAACTGGATGTCGCATTGCGGTCGTTAAATCACCTTACGCCAAAAAAATGGATGAAGGCACATGAGGTCAGGAGGATGCTCAAGATTTCTCCTGGTACATTGCAAACCCTTAAAACAACAGGTGTAATTCCTTATACAAAAATAGGAGGGGTTCACTTTTTTGATTACGATGATATTCAGAAAATTCTGCAAAAGGGAAAGATTCAAAATATGTAGCGGATCACCGGCTGTGGTTATGTGTATTCACCATGTAAAGATTTGCTCAGGTAACTTATTCCTGTCATGATTATTTTAATAAATTGGTCCAACTAACAATATGAAAAGTAATTCTAATTTTGAAGTTATTCATTCTTTTGATAAACTAACCAAAGTAATATCCGAAACAAATTCATTTTTTTTAAACAAAAGCCAGCAGCAGGTTAATACAGCTTTAACACTCAGGAACTGGATAATTGGCTTTTATATCGCTGTGTATGAACAGTCAGGGAAGGATAGGGCAAAGTATGGAAAGCAGTTATTTAAATCCATTGCTGATAAGCTTTCCCTAAAAGGGTTGCAATCTATCAGGGAAAGGCACTTGTATCTTTGTAAAGACTTTTTCCTTGCCTACCCCGGAATTTTGCGGACAGTGTCCGCAAAATCATATCTTGATGATTTTCAACATGCTGGAATTCTGAGGACACCAACAGTAGCGTTCTTTGAAGATGGAAACGATCAACCTGGTATTGATCAACTCCTTACCTCATTATCCTTTTCACACTTCATTGAACTTTTAAAAACAGATTCAAAGGATAAAAGAAAATTTTATGAAATACAAGCCATTAAAAATAACTGGAGTGTTAGAGATTTAAAACGAGCGATTGAAAGCCTGCTTTGTGAACGAACTGGCATAAGTTCAAATAAGGATAAAGAGCTTGATGATTTTATTCAACAAAGCGTTCCTCAGCCAGACCAGGTATTTCGTAATACTTACCTGCTTGAATTTCTGGGATTAGAACAAAGGGAGAGTTATAATGAATCTGAATTGGAAGAAAGTATTATCTCCAACCTGCAACGGTTTTTATTGGAAATGGGAAGGGGCTTTTGTTTTGAAGCAAGACAGAAGCGCATTACATTTGATAATAAACATTACCGAATCGACCTTGTTTTTTATCACCGGATTCTCAAATGTCATGTTCTGGTAGATTTAAAAATCGGAGATTTTGATCATGCCGATTCTGGTCAGATGAATGTCTATTTAAATTATTATAAGGAGCATGAATTTCATCAGGGTGATAACGATCCGGTTGGAATAATTCTATGCTCTGGCAAAAATGATGCACTGGTTAAATATGCAACTATGGGGTTGCCACAAAAAGTATTTGTTTCCAAATATCTGGTCAATTTTCCTTCCGAAACTGAACTCATAAACATTATTAGAAGTTAAGATTATTTTTCATTCATTTAGTTGAAGCCAAATGGACAATTTTCGAACCATTTCTTACCAGATTTGACCCGACTTGCTAATGTTTTGTCTGCATGAATTGTTGAGTTCAAAGCTTGGGATAAATCAACTTTATCAGTTACAATGAATTGATGGATATAATATATTTCAGATATTATGATGTTACTTTCTTTTAGTAGTTGACTTTCTCACTGTTAATTCTGTCTCCAGAACAAAGTATTCAAAATTCATTACAGGCTTTTTACTTTCTATTAACTTTATTAAAAGCTCTGCGGCAATTTTTCCCATTTCAAAAGCTGGCTGGCGAATTGTTGTCAGGGGAGGAGCAATAATTTGCGGCGCACTAAAATTGCTAAAGCCGGCAACGGCTATTTTTTCCGGGATAGCAATATTTTTATTATGCAGTATGCCGATGGTATTAATGGTTATTCTGTCTGATGCGGTCATTATTGCATCCGGTGCTTTTTTTAATTGTAATAATTCATCCACTGCTTTTTCTGTTTCCTCAATCACCATTCCCCCATGTAAACAATGTTTTAGTAATTTTTCGTTAAAGGGTATTTTAAATTCATCCAAGGCTTTTTTATAACCTTCCAGTCTTTCCACAGCGATGGATAATTCTGGAGAGCTGGTGATATGCGCAATTTTTTTGTAGCCATTTTCTATTAAATGTTTTGTAAGGTTATAGGCGCCGCCGCAATTATCTGCAACAACTTTGTGCGTTTCAAACAACTCCGATATCCTGTCGAAAAAAACTACGGGAGTTCCCGATTCGTGAGTATCTTTTAATAACGCAACATTAGTTGAGGTAGAGCAAAGTGATACCAATAGCCCATCTACCGATCTGGAGATCAGATTCTCAATTTGTTTTAATTCATTATCCGATGATTCACGGCTTTGGGTAATCATCACCTGGTAGTTCTTTTCGTAACCGACCGATTCAATACCATTAAGTACTTCAGAAAAAAAACTATTTGATATGCTGGAGACCAGTACACCTATACTCCTGGTGCGGTTGCTGCGCAAACTTTGTGCAGCGATGTTTGGCTTGTATTTTATTTTGTTTGCATAGTCACTAACCCTTTTTTTGGTATCCTCACTGATGCGGTAATTACCTTTTAATGCCCTTGATACGGTGGACTCAGACAGGCCCAGGGCTAAAGCAATATCTTTTAATTTAGATGTGGACATAGCATTTTATCACCGCAATTGTACAACTAAAAATGTATGTGTACACAACAGTTAGTGCAGCGAAGTTCAGGTTTATTTGTGAAATCGTTTGCACAAATAAATTTCTCTTAAGCTTATGCTAAATCGATTTATTTCTTTTCCTTTACTAAGTTATTCCTTACAGGTGTTTGCTAAATCGATTTAGTTAATCGATTTAAATAAAGTAAGGGTTAACAGAAACGAATGATGCTATATGGAGTACTCCGCAATTAAGTTCCAAAAGGATCGCCTCATTAAGTCTGTTCGCTTCTTTTTCTGATTATTTATGTTTTTAATTTTTATTGCTGGTCAAAAAAATTAATCGTTTGAAAAAGAAAAAATCAATTCACGATCTTGCTAAAGAGTTGCAGATTTCAGCGACTACTATCTCATTTGTACTAAACGGCAAGGCTGCTGAAAAACGCATTAGCAGTGAGCTGGAAACAAAAATCCTTAACTATATTGAAAAAGTTGGGTACAAACCTAATCTTGTTGCGCAAAGTTTGCGTACAGGAAAAACTAAGATCATTGCAATGCTGGTAGAAAGCATTGATGATTCTTTTTTTGCAAGTATTGCTAAAGTAATAGAAGTTACCGCTTATAAGCTTGGATATAAAGTGTTTTTTGCCAGCACTGAAAACGAAACCGAAAAGGCAAAACAACTGATCAGGTTATTTAGAGACAGACAGGTAGACGGATTTATTATAGCTCCTCCGCCTGGTATTGAAAAAGAAATCTCAGCTTTGTTGGAAGACAATTGTCCTGTGATTTTATTTGACAGGCATTTACCTGCTATTAAGACTACCAATGTACTAATAGATAATTTTGACGGTGCTTTTATTGCTGCCAATCATTTATTGGAAAATGGGTTTAAAAAAATTGGTTTTGTTACTTTGGATTCTGCACAATCTCAAATGCAGAACAGGCTGGAAGGTTACCAAAAAGCTACTAAAAAAGCCGGCGTCGTTACAAAAATCCTTAAGCTGTCTTATAACCTGGCTCATGCCGAAATAAGCGAAAAGGTAAAAGAGTTTTTACAAAAAAATAAACAATTGGACGCTGTTTTATTTGCTACCAACTATTTAGCCCTTGGCGGTTTGGATGCTATAAAACAATTGAACTTAAAAGTGCCCGAACAACTGGCTGTTGTTGTTTTTGATGATGATCCCATTTTCCAATTGCTAACACCTTCGGTTACCGCTGTGGCCCAGCCTGTAATGCAAATGTCTGAAGAAGTAATCAAACAATTAATGAAAAATTTATCTGTTGAAGATCAGGCAACGCAAAAAAGAGAAACAATTACTTTAAAAACAAAATTAATAGTCAGGCAATCATCAATAAATTTTACCGCAGGTAAAAAACTAAAACAAGCAGGATAAAACCTTATATAAAACCCAAAACAATTATTAACGATAAAAAAATGATGTATGAAAAAAACTACTACTGCCAAAAGCACTAAGTACATCTTGCGGGAGGTTAAAGAACATTTAGTTCCTAAACAGAAAACCCTTGCGATGTTCTTATTGTCGTTTGTATTAATGACATTCCTTAATTTAACCTATGCTCAAACGAAATCAATTACTGGTGTAGTTAAAAATGAAACAGGTCAACCGTTATCTGGTGCAACCGTAAAAGTAAAAAATGCTGTAACAGCAACTACAACAGATCAAAATGGGGCCTATACCATCAGCGTGCCTTCAGAAAAATCAATATTGGTTTTTACTTACGTTGGATTTCAGCCAATTGAAAAAATAGTGGGTACTAGTACTATTGTTAATATTTCATTTACTGCAGCAAATACCGATTTGGGAGAAGTGGTAGTTGTAGGGTATGGTACACAAAAAAAAGCAACACTCACTGGTTCAATTGCTACTGTAAACGCAAAGACTTTTCAAGACAGGGGGCCTGTTGCAAGTCCACTTGCAGCATTGCAGGGGCAGGCACCGGGAGTTACAGTGACGAGAAGTTCGTCTCAGCCTGGACGTGAAGGTTGGAATTTTCAGATAAGAGGGGCTTCGTCTATAAATAGTACAGAACCTTTGGTAATTGTAGATGGTATTCCGGTTCCTAGTTTAAGTGCTTTAAATTCATTTAATCCGGCTGATATAGAAAATGTAAGTTTTTTAAAAGATGCTGCAGCGGCTATCTACGGTTCAAGAGCCGCCGGAGGCGTAGTTCTTATCACCACCAAAAGAGCAAAAAAAGGAAAAGCAGTTATTGAATATAACGCTTCAGTTTCCCGTAAAAATGTTGGCTTGCAGCCAGAGTTGGTGGATGCCAAAGGTTGGGGACCTATGATAGATGAAGCGAGAACAGGCGATGGTTTTTTACCAACAGATATATGGGTAAAATATTCTAGATTATTCAAGTATGCCACCTCAAATAATATTGAAATTATGACGCTTGCGCAGGCACAGGCTGCACTCACAACTTTAGGCCTGGATCCTGCAGGTTTTTTTACTGATGTAAAAGACTTTCCATTTTTTGGGGGCACAGAACAAAGTGTATTGTGGGGTAATGCAACATCTTCTGAACATCAGTTAAGTATTTCTTCAAGAGGGGAAAATTCAGGATATCGTTTGTCTTTAGGGTACCTGAATGATGGTAGCCTTTTGCAGCCGGGTAATAATTCTAACAAACGCTATAATATACGTTTAACACATGATTACAATTTTTCACCGAGGCTAAAATTGGAAAGTAATATTTCATTAGAGAAAAATAATATCACTCAACCGTACAGGTTAGGTGATATATTAAACAACGGTAACCAACCCGGTAAACCGCTGAGTGGATTAGGTTTAACCGGAAAACCATATATATGGGGCTCAGGCATTGGTAATGCCAGTGTAAATGCAATAGCAGATTTTGGTGGAGATAATAAAGAGCTTAATACCAGATTAAATACCAACTTTAATCTTACCTATAAGGTTACAGAAAACCTTAAACTTGTTGGTGCTGCCGGCTATTATTTATTGAATACAGACTACCGTTCACAAGAAAATATTATTCAATGGTACGATTATGCCGGTACTACCAATATTTCTAATCTACCAGCCAGAAGTTCTTATCAAAGAGGCAATAAAAAGGAAGATAATTATTCTCTAAATGGTTATGCCGAGTATTCTAAAAAGTTTGGAACCAATCATGATATAAAGGCTATGGTGGGTGGCCAATATGAAAGATTTGAGTACAACAGATTTATCGCAAAAACATTAGATGTACCAAACGGTGTTCCACCTTCTTTAAGTTTGGGAACTGGCGATGCAACTACTAAAACTGTTGCAGAAGCACAGTTTCACACAGCACTTGCAGGTTATTTTGGAAGATTAAATTATACCTATAAAAACAAGTATCTTTTTGAAGCAAATGCCCGTTACGATGGATCTTCAAAATTTGTACAGGATAGTCGTTGGAAATTCTTTTACGGATTTTTAGCAGGATGGCGTGTAAGCGAGGAAAACTTTATGAAGGATATCAATTTCATAAATGACCTTAAACTCAGGGCTTCGTTAGGCTCGTCAGGAAACCAGAGTGGTATTGGCAATTATGATTACATACAGTTTTTGAATGTTTCATCTACTACAGGGCAAACTGCCAGTGGCTTTCCTATATTAGGAACAGCCCCGGTTGTAAGAGTATCACCTACGGGTACACTGGTTGCGTTGGACAGAACCTGGGAGAAATTAGAAACTTCAAACATTGGTTTGGACTTTACGTTACTTAATCGCCGCTTGTCTGGTAGCTTTGATTATTTTGTAAAAAGGAATAACAATATGCTGCTCAACCGGACTTTTCCTGCAGTATTAGGTGCCAGTGCACCACAAGGTAATAATGGTAAATTAAAAACATGGGGATGGGATTTTGGCCTGAACTGGAGCGATAAAATTGGAGAATTATCTTACCATCTTGGCGGTAATATCTCTGACAACCAAAATAAACTGGTTGACTTTGGCGGGCAAAAAATTATTGGCACTGGCGTAAGAGGGTATAACACTGCAGTAGAAGGATATTCGATTGGAAGTTATTTTGGATTGGTTTATGCCGGAAGGATTCAAACCCAAAAACAATTGGATGATTACAGGTTACTGATACCAGGTAATAATATTGGTATACCATCTGGTACTGCAACAGCACAGGCTAATAACCGGCTTGCACTGGGAGATAATATGTTCAAAGATGTAAATGGTGATGGTAAAATCACTTTTCCGGAGGATGCAATCGATTTAGGAAGAGATGACCCACGTTTTACGTATTCTTTTAATGGAGGTGTAGAATGGAAAGGCTTCGACCTGAACTTTATATTCCAGGGCATAGGCAAAAGAACTATTATAAGAGACGGCAACTGGAGAATTCCGGCTGCAGTAATTTTCCAAGCACAAAATACTGCTTTTGTTGATAAATGGTGGACTCCAGGAAGAACAGATGCCCCACTACCAAGAATTTCAACAACAGGAACTATTAATAATTATAACTACTTCCAGTCTGATTGGGTAGCAGAAAATGGCGCTTACCTGAGATTGAAAAATCTTGTGATAGGCTATAGTTTGCCAAAGAGTATTTTACAAAAAGCTAAAATTGAAAGGTTACGCTTTTATTTCTCTGGTAACGATTTATGGGAATCATCAAAAATTAAAGACGGATGGGATCCGGAAACAACAAGAACGGTAGCCAATACAGGCGATGGAGAGAATAATAATATCAGCACTTTCAGCCAGCGTTACCCCTTCTATCGTTATTTAACTTTTGGTGTAAATCTTACTTTCTAATTATTAAAAAAGAAACAAATGAAAAAGATTATTCAAAAATATATAATACTGATTGCAGGTGCCTTTATACTGTTTCAGTATAGTTGCAACAAGTCTGTAGATCTTGATCCTATCAATGAAATATCAGATGCCAGCTTTTGGCAAAATCCTGAACAGTTTAAACTGGCTGCAAATGAGTTTTATTCCTACCTGATCACTTTTGGAAATGTACTTTATGATGGTCCGCATTCTGATATCAGAGGAGATTTAACTGCTTACCGCAACCCATTTAGTAATGGAAGCAACACATTGGTTTCAACAGATGGTAACTGGAATTTCGGGAGGATAAGGGCTACGAATTACCTGCTCGACAGAGCAGCTACTTATCCGGTACCTGCCGATATCAGCAGGTATGTTGCTGAAGCTAAATTTTTCAGGGCTTATCTTTATTTTGATCTATTACAACAATATGGCCAGGTACCAATTGTAGACAAATTATTAACTATTAATTCTCCGGAATTAATGGCGCCAAGAAATTCAAGAGATGAGGTAGTTGATTTTATTATAAAAAATCTTGAAGAAGCTATTGCTGTATTACCATTGGAGAGTGCCATAGCAACTACGGATAAAGGCCGTATAAGCAAAGGGGCTGCACAAGCGTTTTTAGGAAGGGTAACATTGTACGAAGGTACATGGCAAAAATTTAGATCAAATACTGTAAGAGGTAATCTTATGCTTGATAAATCAATTATAAATAGCGATGCTGTACTTACCAGTAATCTATATCAACTGTTTGCCCCGGCTATTTTAGGAGATTCTGCTCAGAAATATCTTTTTATACTCGAAGATGAAAAATCAAATCCGGCCAGTATCAATAAATCAGCTAATAAAGAATATATTCTTGCTAACAGGTATTCATTTACACAAAGGCAAATTCGTAACAATGTTACCCATACATGGATTGGTTCCGGAACTACAAAAAAATTCGCAGACATGTTCCTATGTCAGGATGGTTTACCCATTGATAAATCGCCATTGTTTCAAGGATATGCTCAAACCCGTTCTGAATTTTTAAGCAGGGATAATCGTATGCGGTACACTATGATGATCGATTCTAATTATTACTGGGATAATGAACTTCCGGGATCAAGAATCAACTGGCTGAGTGATGCTGCTGATATTGCAGGCTCAAGAGGCAGGCATAATGGTGCCACCGGAACGGGCTATCAAACCCAAAAGTGGGGAACCGAAAGAAGACTGCAGGATAACGAAGAAGGGTATGACTGGCCGGTGATTCGCCTGGCAGAGGTTCAGTTGAATTATGCTGAAGCCGTGTTTGAAAGAAATGGAATTATTACCGATGCGGAATTAGATAAATCATTAAACCTTGTTCGTAACAGAGTAAATAAATCAATGCCTAAACTTAGCAATGCATTGGTAACGACCAATGCACTTGATATGCGTATTGAAATTAGAAGGGAGAGAACTATTGAGTTATTTCTGGAAGGATTTAGAGTGGATGATTTAAAAAGGTGGAAGACAGCAGAAACAGAAATGCCAATGAATATACTTGGTGTAAAATGGACAGGTACCCGTTGGCAAACACGTTGGGTGGTGGCGGGTAATTCACCTTATCCAGTTGATGCAAGTGGTAATTTAATTTTTGAAGGCAGCAGGGTATGGGCACAAAAAAATTATTTGCTGCCTGTTCCAACTCAACAAATTCAATTGAATCCCAACTTGGCTCCTAATAATCCGGGTTGGTAATAGTATAAAATAATTACGGGCAGGCGATTCTCATAATAGCAATCATATAGCAGTTGATTTTGGTTTTTGTGCCTGCCCGCTTTTTTCGTTCTTATTTTTTCTCAAATAAATATTTGTATCAATTTTTCGAATGATGAAAAAATCGGTAGTTACCATATTGCTTTTGCTTTTTAATACTTTTATTTTTTGCCAGATAAAAGTGGGTTTACCTGTACAAAATAATCATCCAAGATTACTTGTTGCAACCAATATTAAAAACGAAATTTTGCTGAGGATACAAAATGAAACAGGAGCAAAAAATAGTTTTGATCAAATGAAAAAATCAGTTGATGCATATTTAAATTATTGCAAAACAGATTCGGTATGGATGCTGAGCCGTTTGCAAATGTTTTGGAAAACAAAATCATCAGAGATATTTATTAAGGGGGGTACTTACGATCATGCAGAAGGAACTGCACCTGTGCCTACTGTAAAATTTCCGGGCATGAGAGGTGGTGTGTCTGCACATACAGCACCAAAGCTGGAAGATATAATGCCGTATATGGATGACCCAAGAGGGTTGTTCCTGCTCAATAAATCAACCAATCAAATGGAATGGGCGGATATTTCTAAAACAGGAAATATCATTGAAGGCATTAATAATAGTATTATGCGGACGGCTTATACAGCATCCGCACTTTATTATTTGACCGGTGATGAGCAGTATGCAAAATTTTCTTTTGATCTGTTTGATACTTATATGACCGGTATGCAATACCGTAAAGAACCCTACGATTTATCTCATGGTCATCATCAAACCTTGGCTGGCTTATCTTCTTTTGAAGTAATACAGGAAGTAGCTATTTTAAACAGCCTTACTGGTGCTTACGATTTTTTACACCAATACATTTTACAACATGCACCACAAAAAAATAAACTGTACCAGGATATTTTTAAGAAATGGGCAGATATACAAATAGCTCATGGTGTTGCCTTTAATAACTGGAACCTGATGCAGGCGAAAAATGTGTTGAACATTGCGCTGATGCTGGACGATGATAAAAATTATGCAGATAATAAAGGCAATCAATATTACACAAATTATATTTTAAATACTAATTCGCAAAGGCAATGGAGCCTGCAAAAAGTAATAAATGAAGGTTTTGATGCTACAACTGGTTTATGGAATGAATCCGCAGGTTATTCTTTGGGCGTATTAAATGATGTAACTGGTTTTGTAAGTTTTTTTGATAACTACTATAAATTTGATTTGCTGGAAATGATGCCGGTTTTAAAAACAGCGGTTACGGCTGTGTCGCAATATCTTTTTCCCAACGGCTATTTTGCATCTTTTGGAGATTCGCATTACGGGCATATTAATCTTGCTGCAGCAAATCAATTAGTAATTAATGGCAAAAAAAATAATAAGCCGGGACAGGAAGAATTATTTACACAGTACATTAAAACTGTTCAGCAATACTATAAGGAAAGAAATTTTTCGGTAGAAACAGCAGAGGGCGGAAGAGGGAATAGTATTAATGCCTTATTATTTGCTGACGAAAGGGGTACTTTAAAAGAAAGTACCTCAGCAGGGGATATGAATGAATATTGTACAGCAGTTTTCTCATCGCCACATGTGAGTTATTTTGCTTTAAGAAACGGGTTGGATGCCACCAACGGATTAATGGTTGCTATGAGTGGTAGTAAAGGTAACCATATGCATGCAGGCGGCATTGCAATGGAAATTTATGGCAAGGGTTATGTATTAGGACCAGAGAGCGGTATTGGTACCAATTATTTCCAGGCAGATTATGCAGAATACTATTCACAGTTTCCTGCACATAATACCGTAGCGGTGGATGGTATATCGGCTTACCCTGTAATGAAAAGTAATCATGGATTTGAAGTAAAAAGTTCCTATCCTGCTTCGGGTGTTTCAAACAATTATTTTACCCCGGTGAGTTTTGGTAATTTATATTTCCTTGAACCGGAAACCAATTCAGATCAAACAAGATTAACCAGCATCATTCGCACCAGCGATTCAACAGCATACTATGTTGATATATTCAGGTCAAGAAGAAAAGATGGAAAAGATAAAATGCATGATTATTTCTATCACAATATCGGCCAGCAATTAATGATAAAGGATAATGCAGGAAATGCTTTGCCATTGGAACCAACAGAAAAATTATCATTCGGTGGTGGACAATTATTTGCTTACGATTATATCTACGATAAAAAATCCATTACAACTGATAAAGATATTAATGCAACTTTCAACCTAACTATTCCAGGCAAAGAAGCCATATTAATGAATGTATGGATGAAAGGAGAAAATGGTAGGGAAATATTTGCAGCTAAATCTCCCAAGTCAACAGCAATAGACAGGATGGGCTTGCCAAAGGATATTGCAGAATTGCCTATGCCGACCCTTATTGCACGACAAACTGGCGAAGCATGGACAAAACCTTTTGCAGTGGTATTTGAACCGTCAACAACTGCTCAACCAAAATCAGTACAGTCTATACAATCGTTTAACCCAACTGCTGCAGCATCAGATTTTACAGGATTAGAAATACAGGGAAAAGCAGGCGATAAACAGTTTGTTTTTTCTGATGCTGAAGGCAAAGTAACAGTAGTACGTGGTGATAAATCTTTCCAGGGTACCTATGGGGTTATCAATGAAGTAAATAATGAGTTGAATTATTTATTCCTGGGTAATGGGAATAAAATCACAAGAGCAGGTTATGGCATTACTGCAAAAGTTGCCAATGCTACGGCGGCTTTAGAACAAAAAAGTAAAGAATGGTTTTTTACGAGTTCTGTTCCGGTTAGTGTCAGTTTTCCTGTTGAAATATTTAAAGGGAAATCAGCTTATAAATTATCAGTAGGCAATACAATTTATACTGGTAAAAAAATAATGTTGAATGGCAGATCTGTTTTGTCTTTTGATTTGCCTTCAACAAAATATTCAAAAATAGAATTTAAATGAAATTGAAAATACTGATATGGTTTAGTGCTGTTGCTTTGTTTACCGCATGTACTTCAAAGGACACTTTTGATGTAAACAAACAACTGGATTATTGTCTTACACAAGCTTCTAAAACAGTTGATTCAGGATTACAGGATTCTTCTCAAATTCACCGCAGCATAGCTAATGGAAAAACAGCATGGCGCAAAGTAAATTACCGTGACTGGACCTGTGGTTTTTGGCCTGGCATTATGTGGTATAATTATGAGTACAGTAAAGATATAAAATGGAAAAATGAAGCTATTCGTTTTTCAAGGGCATTATTCCCATTAGTGGATTCTGCGGCTATTGATCATGATTTAGGTTTCCAGGTGTACTGCAGTATAGGTAATGGTTACCGGTTAACAAATGACAGTGTTTATAAAAATGTTTTGTTAAGAGCTGCTGATACCTTGTCAAAATTATTTAATCCTAAAGTAGGAACGATACTATCATGGCCCAGAGAAGTGCCGGGTGTTGACTGGCCTTTACGGCATAATACTATCATGGATAACATGATCAATTTGGAATTATTGTTCTGGGCTGCAAAACATGATGGCAGCAAAAATTTATATGATATCGCAGTTAAACATGCAGTAACTACTATGCAAAATCAGTTTCGTGCTGATTACACTTCTTACCATGCAGTAGTTTATGATACGGCAACTGGTAAAAAAATAAAAGGCATTACGCACCAGGGATTTTCAGATTCCTCTATGTGGGCAAGAGGGCAAAGCTGGGCCATTTATGGTTTTACCATGGTGTACAGGGAAACAAAAGACAAACAATTTTTAGACTTTGCTCAAAAGGTTACGGATGTATATCTAAAAGATCTTCCCGAAGATCTAATTCCTTACTGGGATTTTAATGCACCAGGTATTCCTAACGAACCTAAAGATGCCTCAGCAGCCTGTGTGGTGGCATCGGCATTGCTGGAGCTATCAACATTTGTTACCGATAAAACAAAAGCAAAAGAATATAGAAGCAAAGCAGAGAAAATGTTGGCATCCCTTTCTTCAGAAAAATATCAAAGTGGTAATGTAAACAACACTTTTCTATTACACAGCACCGGCCATAAGCCTAATAACGGCGAAGTAGATGCTTCCATCATTTATGCGGATTACTATTATATAGAAGCATTGTTGCGGTTGAAGAAATTACAGGAAGGGAAAAATATTTATCAAAACTTATAATCGTAAACTCTTGAAAAAAATATTTCACTTATTGTTTTGTTTGTTGCTGATGACTGATGTGATCGGGCAAATGATTATAGACTCTTCGCAGGTAAGTCTGCAATCGCCTGATAAAAAATATGAGGTGCAGTTCTATCAGAAATTTAATACTGATGGTACAATAACCATGTTTTATAAAGTAGATTATAAAAATCAGCCTGTAATTAACGAGTCGGTTTTGGATATTCAGTTGGATAATAATCTTTCTGAAAGGGCAATGGCTTTAAAAGTAGATAAACATATAAAGTGGTGTGAGAATTTAAAAGTAACTGGTATCAGTTATTACTCAAAAGATACTTCATGGGTTCCCATTTATGGCGAACGCAATGTAATAGCGGAAAAGTACAATGCGGTTACTATTAGTTTAGTAAAAGATGACAATCCCATTTATAAAATTAATGTGGAGATAAGAGTTTATAATGAAGGTGCAGCACTGCGTTATTTCTTTCCTGAAAATGAAAAAGGTACTTATTACAGGATTGTAAATGAAAATACGGAATTCAGTTTGCCCGGGGGAACCAGAGCCTGGCATGCATCATGGGCCCAGGCACCGTATAAATTATTGCCGCTGAGTAACTGGCCAGATGAAAGTGAAAGGCCATTGACGTTACAATTACCCAATGGTTGGTATGCCTGTATTGCAGAAGCGCAAATGGTGGATTATGCCAGAACCAAATTTAATTTACACAAAGAAAAACCAAATACCATTGTTACATCGATGTACACCCCGGCAGATCTGATTTCTCCGTTTGGCACACCATGGCGGGTAATTATGGTGGGAGAAAAGCCGGGTGATCTTATTATCAACAACGATATTTTGCTCAACCTTAATGCACCCTCAAAAATCAGCAATTTAAGCTGGATAAAACCAGGCAAAATTATGAGGGTGATGACGCAGACCACCAGGGATGCGTATGAAAATATTGACTTTGCAGTAAAGCATAATCTTCAATACATTTTATTTGACTGGAAATGGTATGGGCCGGCTTTTAGTTTTACCTCTGATGCCACAAAAGTTGCCATACCAAATTTTGATTTACCTGCAATAATTAATTATGGAAAAGAAAGGGGTGTAGGTGTCTGGTTGTATTGCAACCTGCAGGGGTTGTATGCTCAATCCGATTCATTATTCAGTGTTTACAAACAATGGGGAATTAAAGGCGTAAAGTTTGGGTTTGTACAAGCAGGTTCTCACCGCTGGACAACCTGGATAGAAGAAATGTTTAAGAAAGCAGCAGAAAACCAAATAATGGTAAATGTACACGACGACTGGCGGCCAACCGGCGAACAAAGAACATGGCCTAATTTAATGACTGCCGAAGGTATAAGAGGAAACGAGGAAATGCCAGATGCAACACATAACACGGTATTGCCCTTTACAAGATATATTGCTGGCGCTGCTGATTATACTATTTGCTATTACGATAAAAGGATAAAAACCACACATGCCCACCAACTGGCATTGGCCGTAATTTATTATAGTCCTATTCAAACATTGTACTGGTATGATAAGCCCGCTTTAAGTGAGAACGAACCTGAGTTAGAGTTTTGGGATAAGATACCCACCACCTGGGATGAAACAAAAGTATTACAGGGCATGCCGGGAGAATTTATTACCACTGCAAGAAGAAAAGGCAATGATTGGTTTATAGGAACAATTACAAATAATACAGAACGAACTGTACAAGTGAAATTTGATTTTATACCGGAAGGAAAAAAATACACTGCAACTATTTACAGCGATGATGACAGTTCTACAACAAAAACTAAAGTAAAAGTTGAAAAGAAAGTGGTAACCAGTAAAACTGTTTTACAATTAAAATTAAAGCCATCAGGTGGTGCCGCTATTTGGTTAAAAAATTAACAAATCAGCATACGATAAAATCAATCATAACTAATGCAAAAAGTTGAAAAAAATATTTTAAGTGGTTATCTCAATGATATCATTGTTTCTATTGAACCAAAACAAAAAAGTAAATATATGCTAATGAAAAAAGTAAAATTGCAAGCCTTATTAAGGCAGGCATCTTTTCTTTTGTTGCTGCTGTTTGGATCAGGTATTACCCAGGCCGTTGCACAAACAAAAGAAGTGAAGGGTACTGTTACGGATGCTAAAGGTATTCCGTTAGAAAATGTTACTGTAAAGCTAAAAGGCTCCACTATAGCAACTACAACGCTTAAAACAGGCACTTTTGTTCTAAAAGTTCCTGCTGCAATTAACAAACCAGTATTAGTTGTTACTTCTGTTGGATATGTAACCAGGGAAGTTTCTGCTGCTGGTAGTAGTGCTATTGATATTACATTAGAGTTAACAGATAAATTAATGGATGAGGTGGTAATTATTGGTTATGGTGAAGTAAAAAAGAAAGATGCCACCGGTTCTGTTTCTAAAGTAAATATTACTGATCTGCAGAAAGCTCCGGTAAAATCAATTGATGAAGCTTTAGCTGGCCGTATTGCAGGAGTAAGGGTGGTATCTGGTGATGGTACTCCGGATGGTGCAAGTGAAATAATAGTAAGAGGCGTTGGTTCTATCACTCAATCATCGGCACCTTTGTATGTTATTGATGGCTTCCCGCAAGAGAGTGCCAACTTTAATGCACTAAATCCTGCTGATATAGAATCCATCGAAGTATTGAAAGATGCATCAGCAACAGCTATTTATGGGGCAAGAGGCAGTAATGGTGTTATCATGATCACTACCAAAAGAGGGAAATCTGCTAAACCTCAATTATCATACACCGGTAGTTTTGGTATTCAAAGTCCATTAAAGTTTATGGAGTTAATGAGTCCTTATGAATTTGTGCGCCTGCAAAATGATATGAATCCTGCTTTTGCTAACTATGTATATTTTACTAATGGCAAAACGCAGGAGGATTACAGAAATACAGAAGGAATAGACTGGCAGGATTTATTGTTTGAAGATAATCCCGGCTTTCATTTGCACAATCTTTCTTTATCAGCCAAAATAAATAAAACGGCTTACTCCATTTCAGGTTCTTATGGCGAACAGCAGGGGCTGGTTTTAAAAAGTGGGTTTAAACGTTATCAAACAAGGTTTTCTTTAGACCAGGAAGTTACCGACAAATTAAAAATTGGTATTAATGCCAACTACGCCAATTTTAAAGGCTATGGCCAAATACCCGCCAGTCAAAGTACACCTCCGGGGCAAGTGGTTAATAATGCCAACTGGAATTTTATGACTAATCTTTGGTCATTCCGTCCTGTTTTGGGAAGTCGTTCCGGTGATTTAAGTTTTGTATACGAAGATCTGATAGATAACAACGTAGATGAAGGAGGTGTGCCAGGCTCTGGCAGGGTGAATCCTTATATTCAAACAATAAATGAAGTTAATGACAGGTTTAACACGACTATTAATGCAAATGCATATTTGCAATATAAGATTGGAAGGTTCTTTACATTAAGATCCACCGCAGGTATTAACTTACTAACTGATGAATCTTTCCGTTTTAATAATAGCAAAACAAATGGCGGAAGTCCTTTAACAAGCTATGGTATTACTTATGGTGTTAATGGAAGTACTAATCGAGGAAAAAGTAAAAGTTTCTTAAATGAAAATACGCTTTCATTTCGCAAAGAGTTTAGCAGAAAACATTTAATAGATGCGGTAATAGGTGCTACTTTTCAAAAGAACAGCAATGAGAGTTACGGCTTTTCGGCCTCTAATTTACCCAACGAATCTTTGGGTGTTAAAGGCCTGGGACAGGGAACACCATTCCAGGTTTCATCTCTTTCTTCTTTAAGTAATATGCAGTCTTATTTAGGAAGGGTGAATTATACTTTCAATAAAAATTATTTGTTTACAGCTTCTGTAAGGGCAGATGGATCTTCAAAATTTCATCCGGATAATCGCTGGGGATATTTTCCTTCAGGTGCATTTGCCTGGAAGTTTGGCAGCGAAAAATTTATGGAGAATGCCAACTTTATCAGTGATGCTAAAATTCGCTTTAGCTATGGAGCCACAGGTAATAACCGCGTTTCTGATTTTGCTTATCTCTCTTTGTTGTCTGCCAATACTTCCAATTTTAGCGGTAGTTACTATTCGTGGAACGACCAGATCATTTACAACATTGTAGTAAGTACCATGAGTAATAAAAATCTGAAATGGGAAAAAGGTGTGCAATCGGATGTGGGGTTAGATTTTGCATTATTTAATAAAAGAATAAATGTAGAGGTGGATTATTATAACAGGGTAACCAAAGATCTGTTACTGAATGCCAGCATGCCATGGGCAACCGGGTTTGCCAGTGCATTTACTAATATTGGTAAAGTTAAAAACGATGGATTGGAATTTACTTTAAGAACCACCAATGTAAGGGAAGGTAATTTTACATGGACGAGTGATTTCAACATATCATTTAACAGAAACAAATTGGTTTCTTTGAACAATGGAGAAGATGCCTTGCTGACCACAAGGGCATTTGATGCAAGCCTGGGTTCCAACGTAAATTATATTGCAAAAGTTGGGCAGCCTGTGGCGCAGTTTTATGGCCTTATTGCAGATGGCATGTACCAGTTTGAAGACTTTTATAAAATACCAAATGGTACAACAGGTTTTGTGTATTTGCTTAAACCCAATATTCCCTGGTATGGCACACAAAGCACATTAAACAGTGTAAATACTAATCCACAGTTTCCGGTACAGCCCGGCGATCCTAAGTTTAAGGATTTAAACGGCGACGGAATTATCGATCAAAATGACAATACCACTATTGGCAACCCTTATCCAAAACATTATGGTGGGTTAAACAATAATTTTTCTTACAAAAACTTTGATTTAAGTGTGTTTTTGCAATGGAGCTATGGTAACGAAATTTTAAATGCCAATCGTTTAAAATTTGAAGGTGGCACTAACGGCGCAGTGCAGCCGGCGGCTTTGGGCTTAACAGGTGGAGGTATCAACTTCAACATGTTTGCAACTTATGCCAACAGGTGGACTCCGGAAAATCCAAGTAACTTATATCCAAGAGCCAATGCACATGCAGGAGGCACCAGGCAATACTCTACAAGAATTGTTGAAGATGGATCTTACCTGCGTGTTAAAACAGTACAGTTAGCTTATAATTTGCCGGTAAAAATTATTAAAAAAGCAAAACTTACTTCAGCAAGATTTTACATAGCAGGTCAAAATTTGTTAACCTTTACTAAATATACTGGCCCCGATCCGGAGGTGTCTACATTTAGTGGAAGTAACCTTACACCAGGTTTCGATTATTCACCCTATCCACGTACAAGGGTAATAACAATTGGTACAAACATTACACTTTAATTTATTAAAATAATTTAAACATGAAACGTATTTTAATCATCATCATTTTTGCAGCATTTCTGTTATCAGGTTGCAAAAAGTTTCTGCATACCGTTCCTGATGGAAGCCTGGTGCCGGAGAATTCTTATGCTTCTGCGGCGCAGATCAATGCGGCAATATCGGGTATGTACACTAACTTAAAATATGTAGTTGGGTACGCACAATTTTATACTGCTTATTATACAGCCCCAACTGATGAGTCGTATCATTACAACGCAAGCAATGGTTTTGCCTGTTTTGCAGCAACAGCCACAGATAATCTAACCGGTAATCCAAACAGCAATTTGTGGAGAGGCTGTTACCAGACCATTAATTACTGCAATACAATGCTGGATAATATTGATGCATCTTCTGCGGGAAAAGTAGATGTGAATATAGTACGAAGGGCAAAAGGAGAAGCGAAGTTTCTGAGAGGATTTCATTATTTTATTTTAGCGCAATTTTTTGGTGATGTACCCATGTCCATTCATGCAACAACAGATCCTACGCAAAGTCAAATTGCACGGACGCCTGTTAAAGAGGTTTATGCTCAAATTATCACCGACATGACAGAAGCGGATTCGCTTTTGTATGATCAAACATTTACCTCTCTTGGTTATAGCGATAGAATTACACGAACTGGTGTGCAAGCTATGCTGGCAAGGGTTTGTATGTATGCAGCAGGTGCGCCGGTAAATGATACCAAGCGGTATGAAGATGCATTGGCATGGTGTAATAAAGTAGTGGCATCCGGGCAGCATTCTCTGGCAAATTCTTATCCCCAAATATTTATTGACGAAGCTAAAAATATTTATAACAGGGAAAATATTTTTGAAATTGGATTCAACAGGAAGGCTGATGGTTTGGTATCTGCAAGCGGGGGCATTGGTGTTTATGTTGGCCCATCAATGGGAACAACTAATGGTACTACACCAGCCGGAGCTGTGGCTTACGACAGCGGTTGGGTGTACAGCTATTTAAAATTGCATCCCCGTTTATTTTTTAAATATGAAGCTGGTGACAGGCGCAGAGACTGGAACATTGCTAATTACACAACCGGTACCACATCAACAGCCATTACAACTTCTGGCACATCAGCCTCGTTAACTTATGGTACAAGTGGTGTAGGATCTAAAATCCCATTGTTAAATAACCGTTATTGGAGTCGCCAGCCTGCTAAATGGCGCAGGGAGTACGAGCCGCAAATTAGCCGTAGTACGCAGATGACTTCCAACACCAACTTTGCTGTTATTCGTTATGCTGATGTATTACTAATGCTTGCAGAAGCAGAAAGTGAGGTGAATGGAGCAACTGCAATTGCCTATGATGCATTGAACCAGGTTAGAAGAAGATCATTTTCAACAACTCCTGTTGTAGATAGTATAGCATATGTGCAGGGTACAGGATATAATTATGCGCCCGATTCTATTTTTATTAACCATGGCGGCGGTTCAGGATTTTCTATAAATGTGTTATATAACGGTACCGCTACAAAAACGGTACAGGTTTTATTAACAGGCCAGGGAAATGGATTCACAACTGCCCCAACGGTTACCATTGGCCGCCAGTGGAAAGCAGGAATACAATATACAGTTAATACACAGGTTGCGGCGCCAAATGGCAGGCTGTACACCGTAACAACTGCAGGAACTTCTACTGCTACTGCACCCACAAATACATCAGGAGCATCAGCAGCAGCTACAACTGGTGCGGTATTTACTTATGCAGGTTTTGCTTGCCTGGTAACTACTTATTTAAGTACAACTCCTGTGGTTGATTATACTGCCGCTGTACTGGCATCAAAAGGTATTACATTTAAACAAGCAATAATGGACGAAAGGTCAAGAGAGCTATGTTTCGAATCTTTACGTCTTGGCGATTTAAAACGCTGGGGAATATTGTTGCCAACCATACAGGGTTTAGCCGCAGATATTGCTGGAGCAAATATATTGTATCCAAAAATTCCATCCGCAGTTTCCGAATTAGGTGTGGGCAATGATGCTGCAGCATTGGCACCGGTTAATAACATTTCTTCAAAAGATATGTTTTACCCAATTCCGCAATGGGATTTAAACCTCAATAAAAAATTAACGCAAAATCCGGGATATTAATTAAACCAATAAAGAATAATTATGAAGAAGATATTAATAGCTGGTTTATTTGTAACATCACTGGCAGCATGTACCAAAGTGGATATTGTGACACCTGATGATTTTACAGTAACTACCAATAAGGCAACTTATTTAACAACTGATACAGTTAAATTTAATTTTACCGGCAACCCTGGTTACATCACTTTCTTTTCGGGAGAAGTGCATAAAAAATATGAGTTAAGTAAAGTGACCGAAATGGATGCCGATTCCATCATTTTGAATTTTACAACAAACACTACTGCGATAACAGCCACTAGCCAGGCCGTTACGGTAAACAATTTAAAATTGTTTGCCTCCACCAATTTTTCAGGTAAATATGATTCTGCTGGTATTAAAGCAGCCACCTGGACGGATATCAGCAATCGTGCCACTTGGGCAACAACTACCACTAGTGTAGCATCGGGGCGGGTTCATTTAGAAGATTTACGTAATGGCAAATTGCCCATTTATATTGCATTCAAATATGTAAGCGATACTGCAAAAGCAACTGCATTGCCACGCAAATGGCAATTGGCAAGTTTTAGTTATAAAAATCATTATAAGGATACAGCATTTGCTTTAGCTGGCGGAATTGCAGGCACTTCTAATCCATTTATGACCGGCGGCTTTAATCAAAAAAGTATTTTAAACCAGGCCAGTAACTGGGTATATGCAAATGCCAACATTACTTTTAATGCGGCAGTTGCAGGTAATTTGCCCGACGAGGACTGGTCTGTATCACGTGGATTTGAACCTAATCTTTATCCATCTGATTTAGGAATACAAATTAAAAATCAATCTGCAGTTGTAGGCGGATACAGTTACCGTTTTCGCACACCGGGAACGTATAAAGTAACTTTTGTGGCTAAAAATGCTGATAGTAATACTGCTGCCGAAGTAGTAAGGCAAATAACAATAACAGTACAATAAAACATTAAATTATCAAGATGAAAAAATATTCAATACAATGGGCTGCTATCGTTGCAATTGTTGTACTTCTAATTTCGGGTTGCAGTAAAGCCGATCTGGGGCCCGACTATGTTGAAAAAGGATCTGTGTATTTTAAAGGAGATGGATCATTTGCACAAATGACTCCTGTACCTGTTACACCATCTACCGGGGTAGCTACTTTTTCGGGCGTGTATGATAACAGCCTGCAAATTTTAAACTATAGTTTAAAATGGACGGGCATGTCAACAGGAGTAACCAAAGCTGATTTCTTCTTTCCATCAAGCCAGGTGCAAAATGGTTTGCAAATACGCAATATGTTTACGACAACAACAGCAAGGCCCGTTACAGATAGTATTACAGGCGTTATATGGACTGTTAATTCACTTAGCGAACAGGAACTTGCCGACTTAAAATCGGGTAAAGTGTATTACACCATCACTACTTCTGCAAATACAGGTGGAGAAATTCGGGGCCAGGTATCGGTAAAATAAAATCGATTTTTTTTCTTGAATGAGATGTTACATTATCACTGAACAATGAAAGTATTTTTTTTATCAATAGTTTTTTTCGCACTTAACAGCAATGAGTTGTTAGCGCAAAATAGTAAACAGGTAGTTACTGATAAACTTATTTTTGGTAACACCGCATCGGAAACAGCACACCAGTTTTTTTCTGCTAATAGTTTGGTAGATGAAAATAATATAGGCGATCAGTGCAGAAAATTAATGCCGCCGGATACTGCAACATGGCAGGGTAATAGCATGAATTTTATTTTAAAAGTTGATCCTGTAAAACAAAATTACATTACTGTAAAATTGTGGGGCGATGATGTAAGTCACAATCAATTGTTACTAATGATTGACGGCAAACAAATTGGCTATCGCCATTTAGGCGATATTGAAGCATTGGATGTTGGTGCCGATTATCCACTATATAATGGAAGATATCATTATAAAACTTCGCCATTGCCATTACAATTAACCAAGGGTAAAACGCAGATGCAATTAGCAATTCGCAGTAGTGGCCCTATTTGGGGATATGGCAGCAACTTTGCACAGTATCAAAAAAATATGACTGACGCCACAAGAGGCATTTATGCACTATACAGTCATACGCATAATAGTTTTACTGCACCAGCAGATGAAAGGCAAGGTAATATACCAAAAGCTGTTGACCGCAAAACACCGGGTAAGGATGTATTGGGGTTATTAAAAGAAAGGGTGAATAAAGAACTGGATGGGTTAATAAAAACTAATAAAAATTTAAGCCAGGTGCAGATGCAGTTTTTGGCAAAGGCATACAGCGTAAAATGGAGTAGTGCATATAAAAGTGAAAAAGCCATCGAAAGAATTACCAAAGGTTTAGACAGTATATTTATCGCTTACAAAAAAAATCCTAAACTGGCAGAAGCTGACCCCGCAACCTGGAATGCCGATTGGTTTGGTTTAGGTATTGTGGGAGAAATTATTTATTTGCTTAACGAACCATTACGGGGAAAACTCGATGAAGTGATAAATTATCCAGATGTTGGTGCATTGAAACGTAAAGATGCATTGGCTTCTTTTTTAGTGTATTGCAGAGACTGGCATACTAAGCACCGACGTATGTACACCAATCAAAGTATGATCAACGATTTGTACGGAATTTATTATGCCAATAAAGGATTGTATTACACGGCACCGGATAAGTACAGGGCCGAAAAAGATATCCGTCGTTATTTATATGAAAGTGTGGGGTTACAAAAATGGCGGGGCCATGATAGTGATACCGGCTCAACTTATCACGCCGGAAATGACTACTGGCTTTTAACTAAAACTGGTTTAACAAAGGAACTAGGCTATGTGGGTAATTATGGGGAAGTGTTAGACTGGGTAGCCGAGTTATATCTGGCTACAAAATCTGGTCATGATGAACCAGGTGATGAACTGATAAAAAAGCAAATAGAAAAAATCGCATTAGCCAGGATGCCGTTTCGATATGCTGGTATTGATGCAGATGGCTTTACTGCTATGCGGATAGAAACACAGGTGGGGTGGAGAGATACACATTATCCGGGTGATGTAACTTATGTACAACGCAGCAGTTGGGATGGCAGCCCATTACAAATTGTAGCAGCTACCATGCACCCGCAATTAATTGGTTATGCACAACAAATGTTTGCAGATAACCAGTTTTTTGCAAGTATTGAAGAAAGAATGAAAGATAAAGGCTTTAGAGTAACAGCTGGCTTATTAATAATACCTGATCAGTACGAATTGATAAAAGATCAACCCAATCAAAATATAAAAATGCCTATGAGCAAAAGCAATCCAAATTTTGTTTTTGCAGATGAAGAAGATGGCGTGGTAGCAATAAAAAATGGTGATGATTATTTATATGCTTCGTTATACTGGAGAGCAAGAAATGCAGTAAATAATTTAGCCAAACTGCATTTTGTAACACCTAAGATTGATTATGTGGCTACAGTATTTGCAGAGCAAAAGTTTGATAGCAGTGGCCTGTGGTTTACCCGGCCGGATTATACCAATTTTGGTTTTGCAAAGGGAGGGCCTAAATATCCTGATACCACACATTCGGCACATACTGGAGAAAAATTACCTATTGCAAAAATACCGGCAGGTATACTATTTAAGCCAGGAGATGAAAGTCCTTATGCGGGTAAAGCTGATTATTACAAAATACAGTATGGTAATTATATTATTGCTATGAATGCTTCAAAAGATAAAACTTTTGAATTGGTTGTTCCCGACGGGTTTAAAAATGCAATTAACTTGGTATCTAAAGAAAATATAAATGTTACCTCAATAAAACTGATGCCCCAATCTACTGTTGTATTATACAAAAAGTAAAAGACTGGCAGAAGTAGGGAGACAATTTGTTTTAGTAAAACAAAGATTATGGATAAGAGGAAAAATGTAACGCTGGGCATTGATATTGGAGGCTCACATATAACTGCTGGTTTGGTTGATATGGATGACAGAAAAGTGATTAAAGAATCTATTATTCGCCATAGGGTAAACAGAAATGGTACTGCCGATGAAATACTTAGCGAATGGTGCAATGCAATTAAAACACTCCAATTAAAATATGTAAACAGTTTTGTGCAAATTGGGTTTGCTATGCCCGGCCCCTTTGATTATGAAAACGGTATTTGTTTAATAAAGGGTTTTGATAAATACGAATCTTTGTATGGAATGAATATCCGTGCCGAACTTGCAAAACGCTTACTGCTTCAACCACATGATATTCTTTTTAGAAATGATGCAGAAGCTTTTTTAGAGGGCGAATTATTTTGCGGAGCAGCTGCAGGTTTTAATCACGCCATTGGTATTACTTTGGGCACGGGGTTGGGGTCTGCCATTAGTCATGATGGACTTACAAAAGATGCTGAATTAAGTGTACTCAGTTACCAGGGAGAAAAAATTGAAGAATGGGTTTCTACAAGAGGGCTGATAAGAATTTATAAAGAATTAAGCGGGAAAACAGTAAATGATGCTCTGGCCATTGCAGAGTTATATAATACCGATGCAGATGCAAAAGAAACATTTAAAATATTTACTCATTATCTGTCGTGGTTCCTGCAAAAATTTATTGAACAGGAATTTCCGGAGGTGTTAGTAATAGGCGGCAATATTGCAAATTCCTATGAATTGTTTATAGGAGATTTAATAAGCAATCTTTCCTTAACTAATGTTAAATTACCCAAAATATGCCGTGCGATCTTGGGCGAAAATGCAGCATTAATAGGAGCTGCCTGCAAGTTTGTTTCGTTTCAAAATAAAGCTTCATTTGTTACACTATAAATTATAAATAAAAAATCAGCATGAGTACTAAAGCAAAGTTTACCGAGAATAAATTCATTGTAACAATGATTTTTGTTACCTCTCTATTTTTATTATGGGGTATTGCGATTACAATGGGAGATGTATTGAACCGCCATTTTCAAAACGTATTGGGAGTAACAAAAGCACAATCAGGCTTGGTACAGTTTTCAATTTTTGGCGCTTATTTTATCATGGGTATTCCTGCAGGTTTGTTTATGAAAAAGTTTGGATATAAAAATGGAGTGTTGCTTGGTTTATCATTGTATGCTATTGGTGCATTTTTATTTGTTCCTGCATCCAATGCAGAATCCTTTACCTTTTTTCGCTTTGCATTATTTATACTGGCCTGTGGGCTGGCAACATTGGAAACAGTGGCGCATCCTTTTGTGGCATCATTAGGCGATCAGCGCACCAGTGATCAGCGCATCAATTTTGCACAATCATTTAATGGGCTTGGTGCTGTAATTGGCCCCTTAATTGGTGGTTTTTTTATTTTAAAAGGTACAGGTCAATCAACAGATTTAACTTCTGTAAAAACATTATACATAGTAATTGGTGTAGTGATCACTGTAATTACTGTAGCTTTTTCGTTTGTAAAAGTACCGGCGCTGATTGATCCGCATGTAACTCAGCAAGAAGTTGATGCTGATGCAGTGAATGTAGATCTGGCACCTGCAAAAAAATTATACCAGCATAAACATTTTGTATGGGCCGCTATTGCACAGTTTTTTAATGTGGCGGCACAAGGCGGCACCTGGGCATTCTTTATAAATTACGGTGTAGAAAAAATGGGATTAAAAGAAGATGCTTCTGCGTATTATTTTTCGCTTAGCATGGTAATGATGATGGCAGGCAGGTTTATAGGAACTTATTTAATGAAGTTTATTGCACCTAATAAATTGTTAGCAGCATTTGCGCTGGGCAGTATTGTAATGTGTTTGATCATTGCACAAAGTTTTGGCTGGCCTTCTTTCATAGCATTGATCATGCTCAACTTCTTTTTTAGTATTATGTTCCCTACCATATTTAGCCTGGGCTTAAAAAACCTTGGTGCTCATACACAACAGGCTTCTTCATTTATTGTAATGGGGGTTGTAGGTGGTGCAGTTTTTCCTCCATTGATGGGAATGATAGCAAATACAGACGTAGCTCATGCTTACTATTTACCCATCATTTGTTACTTTATTATATTCTTATTCGGTTACAAATTGTACAAAGTAAAACATTAACAGTATGAGAATATCGGTTACGTTTTTTATGTTATCGTTCTTTAAGCCAAAAAAGCAACTATTGTTTTTTTTATTAATTAGCTTTTGCTCTGCTGAACTATTTGCTCAGCAATTAATAACTTATCCTGATCCTGCTTCGGCACTTAATTCTCTGCATAATGATGATTTTACAGTAAAGCTGCGAAAGCCCGGAGGTAAATGGCAGGAGCTCTATGAGTACATTGTAAAAGTGGATGAAGTAAAAGGCACCAACCATCATGTCGAAAATGCATCCATGTGCAGTTTCGATTTTTCAGGCGAAGTAGAGGTTTCAGTTACAAGCAATAAAGGTAAAATTCAACAGGCACGAATTCGCCCGCTATCTTACGGAATTAAGCCTTTGATAAATGGAAATACGCTTAGTTTCAAATTAACTCAAACACGTAATCTTTCAGTTGAAATTAATGGAGATATTTTTCATAATCTTCACCTGTTTGCTAATCCGATCGATAGCTTTATTCCAAATAAAAAAGATACTAACCTGATTTATTTTGGAGCCGGAGTTCACCAGTTAGACAGCGGCAAATTGAAAGTGCCATCAGGCAAAACCGTTTACCTGGCTGGTGGAGCGGTACTCATGGGGCAGATACTGATCGAGGGCGTTCGGGATGTAAAACTGATGGGCCGTGGAATAATAGATCCTTCAATAAAGATGGGGGTGCACATTGCTAATTCAAAAAATATAATGGTAGAAGGCATTTTTTGTACGCAATGTGCTACTGGTGGGTCGGACAGTGTTACCATCCGCAATGTAAAAAGTATAAGTTATTTCGGCTGGGGAGATGGTATGAATGTTTTTGCAAGTAATAATGTGTTATTCGATGGCGTTTTTTGCCGCAATTCAGACGACTGCACCACAGTTTATGCAACCCGAAAAGGCTTTGTTGGCGGCTGCACTAACATCACCATGCAAAATTCAACACTATGGGCAGATGTAGCTCATGCAATAGAGATAGGATTACATGGTAACCCTGCTCATCCTGATACTATTGAAAACCTGAGTTACATTAATATTGATATCCTTGATCACAAAGAAGCTCAGATTGATTACCAGGGCTGTATTGGGATAAATGTGGGTGATGAAAACCTCGTGCGTAATGTGCGTTTTGAAAACATTCGTATAGAAGATTTCCGGCAGGGGCAATTATTTAATCTTCGTATAGGATTCAATAAAAAGTATTGTACGGCACCAGGAAGAGGAATAGAAAATGTGTTATTCAGGAATATTAGTTATACAGGTAAAAATGCAGAACTGTCCATTATTTCGGGATATGATGAATACCGGAAAATTAAAAATGTGATTTTCGAAAATCTTACAGTCAATGGAGTTCACATAACTGATGATATGCCCGGCAAACCCAAATGGTATAAAACAGCAGATATGGCAAACATCTTTGTTGGCGAACATGTAGAGGGAGTTGAATTTAGAAAATAGTTTGCCAGGGTTAAGCTGCATTTTGAAATCTGGCATGCAATTATCACATAAAATAAAAATACTTAATGAAGATTTCTGTTCATTATTATCTTGCGATGTTTATGCCAGTGATATTACTGGTATCAGTCAGCCAGGCCCAAAACAAAAGCAGGTTGGATTATGCATACAATTTTTTGTCACTACAAAATAAAATTCAATCCTGGGTTGATAGCGGCTATTACAATGGTGCTTCCATCATTATCGCAAAAGATAATAAAGTTGTTTATAAAAATTATTTCGGTACTTATAAGCCGGAGACTGTTGTGTTTATTGCAAGTGCCGGTAAATGGCTGGCGGCTGCCACAATTGCTGCTGTTGTTGATGAAGGCAAACTTAACTGGAATGATAAAGTAAAAAAATGGCTCCCTGAATTTACTGATGTAAAAGGCGAAGCAACATTAGCACAACTCTTATCGCATACTGCAGGCTATCCGGATTACCAACCAAAGGATCAGCCCATTGATATTTATCAAACGTTAAAGGAATCGGTTGCACATATTGGTCATCTTCCTGCGGATACTTTACCCGGTACAAAATTTAAATATGGTGGCCTCGCCATGCAGCTTGCGGGAAGAATGGCAGAGTTGGCAACTGGCAAGGATTGGGAGGCATTGTTTCAGCAAAAAATTGCTATTCCCCTGCAAATGCACTCCACCCATTTTACACCAGTTGATTCCAGTGGCGGCCATGCACCCATGTTAGGTGGTGGGGCCAAAACAACGTTGCAGGATTATGCTAACTTTCTTTCCATGATTATAAATGAGGGAATGTTTAATGGTAAGCGGGTATTATCTGCCAGTGTTATTAAAGTGATGCAGACGGATCATGTTGATAATGCAAAAGTTTATGCCGGGGAGTTTGTAGAAAATGTAAGAGGCAGCCTGCGAAAGGATATTTATGGATTGGGAGAATGGCGGGAAGAAATAAATGCAAAGGGCGAAGCAATATTGATCAGCAGCCCGTCCTGGGCCGGCGCATATCCCTGGATCGACAAGAAAAATAAATTGTATGGTTTTTTCTTAACACATATTTCAAGATCACGAAATGGGTTTAATTCATTTTTATCAAGCCCTGTTCTTCCTGTGTATGTAAGAGAAGCTATTCTTGATGCAGCAAACCCGGAAGTGAAAAGAGGTTTTGTAAATGTAGACAGTGGTAAACTTTTTTATGAAGAATTGGGAAAGGGGGAGCCGCTCATTTTTATTCACGGCCATTCATTCGATCATTATGAATGGGAACCACAGTTTTATGCCTTTGCAAAAAAATACTGGGTAATACGATATGATGTTAGAGGTTACGGCAGAAGTACAATGCCACAGGAGTTTGCAAATTATATGCATGCTGATGATCTGGCTAAATTGATGGACGAATTAAAAATTAATAAAGCGCATGTTGTTGGTTTAAGTATGGGCGGATTTATTGGCCTGGATTTTTTAGCGCTGCACCAACATCGGTTATTATCAGTAACACTCGCCAGCGGTGATGTATGGACGGCTTCACCAGGCCCATTAGTTCCATGGAATGATTCCACTATTGCAATAGCAAAAGAAAAAATACACACGCTTTATAAAAATGGAATTCATAACATGAAGAAAGAATGGTTTAATGTATTGACCATGCGTAACGGTAAAGCAATTGAACAATTAAGGCAACCTGTTTGGAATATGATTTATAAATGGGATGCCTGGCAACCAACCCATATTGAACCAAGATTTTTGTTAGGCACTTCTGTTATTGAAAAATTGAAGCAAACAAAAATTACTGTGCCTGTTTTGGTATTAACTGGTGATGAGGATGCGCTGCGTAAAAACAAAGTAATAGAACTAGTGCCGGTTGCAAAGCAAATAATTATTCCCAATGCCGGTCATGTAAGTAATTTGGAAAATGTAGCAGGGTTTAATAAAGCATTAAGCAATTTTTTAAAATCAACCAGGCATTAATGAAACGGATACTACTAATATCAATTAGTTTATGTTTTGTGTTATCATCTGTAGCACAACAGCACCCATGTTTATATGCAACCGAAAATGACAAGCCATCTATTCTCCAAAAAATAAAAACTGAACAATGGGCTGCTGATGCATTTAGTAAATTAAAAAAAGATATTGATAAATATGTTGATCGTCATGTAACAGATTCTTCATGTATCATTTCCAGGTTAGCCATGTACTGGAAGGAAGGAGAGCGGTACACACAATGTTACATCAAAAATCAAAATTGGGATTATGGAGAAGGTAATGCACCGGTACCAACAGTTCGCCTTCCGGGGATGAGGGTGTGGAATGATTATGTTAATGTCCCTTTGGAAGAAAGAACGCCTTATAATGCAACCGGAGATATGAAAGCCACCAGCAGAAAAGATCCGTCAGCTCCTGCTGTTATTATCTCTTATAAGAATTCGGGCCATCTCATAAGAGGGAATAATGTTGAGATATTAACGCTGGCTGAGAAATCTGCATTTGCTTATTGGATCACCAGTGAAGAAAAGTATGCAAAATTTGCTGCTGATATTTTTAATACATGGTTAGCAGGAACCTATTATATGAACCCGCCCTATGATCCATCTAAAATGAAAAGCGGTTATGATGCCGGCGGCATTTTTGGTTTTTACGATTACGAACAAATACATGATGATCTTGCTTTGCATGCCGCAGTATCGTATGATTTTTTGTACGATTACCTGCAGCAACATCCTGCGTCCTCTTTAAGAATAATTAATAAACCCGTTACGGAGGTAGCGGCTGTAGTGTTCAAACGGTTTATTAATATCGGAATGGTACGTGGTGGTAAAACCGGCAACTGGAATGTGAATGGGTGGAATATTATGATGAGGCCGATACTGGTATTGGAATCAAATGATCACTATGCAGATAAAAAAGGTAAGGAGTATTACCTGCATTTTTTTACTGATGAAACTACTGCTTACCACGATGCACTGCCTGACATATTGAAGATGTACGATCCGGTAACAGGTTTATGGCCGGAGTCGCCAGGTTATGCGTTTGGTACCATTAGTTCATTGCTTGATCTGTCTGTTCCACTTTATTTAGCTGGTAATGATATTGTGCAAACGAATCCAGTTTTACAAAAAGCTGCGTTGGCTGTATTTTCGTGGATGGATGCCAGGGGCAATGTTGTGGTGTTTGGTGACAGCCGTGGCGGTTCCGCTGATTATAATACATTTGAACGCTTACTCACTTATTATACATTTAAGAACGATACAAAAAATGCAGCTTTAGTTGCTGCTGCATTACAAAAGGGGATTGCATCAGGCCAATACAGCAGAAGTAAAACTGACTGGACAGGTATTTGCATCAACGCAACATTAAAAGAAACCCGGGAAATAATTCCCTATGCCAGAGCAGCATGGTCGGCAGAACATCGCCATTTAATAATGAAGAATGGTAATGATGAAAAAAATGCATTAATGTTTACCATGTACGGCGGCACAAAAGGAAAACATCTTTCGGCAAACGGGCTGGCATTGCAATTGTATGGTTTTGGCTGGGCATTAGCACCTGATGCATCGGCTTACGAATCTTATTGGAGCAATGATTATGGTTATCATCAATCCTCAAATGGTGTTAATACTATTTTGCCAGGATATACCGAAGGAGTTATAACCATCAATGCTATGGAGCCAGCACCTGCAAAAGATTCATTTACAACATCAACAGGTACTTCAGCCAATTGTTCTTTTGCAGATTTTTCTGCGGGAGAAAAACGACGTATGGTGGCCATGATACGAAGCTCTGCCACTACAGGTTATTATATAGATATTTTTCACTCTGGTCTTAATAATAGCGATTATCTCTGGCATAACCTGGGAAACAGTGTCACAGTTTCTGATGCGCTGCAGCAACCAATACTATTTTCTGCGGCCAATGATTTGGATACGGCTTACAGTAAAAATTATTCTTTTTTTAAAGATCAGCAGAAAGCAAATCACGCTGGCGACTTTAATGTAAAATGGACAATCAATACTGTAACCCCTTCCATCAATATGAACATGTGGATGAAAGGCGATAAAGGACGGGAATTATATACCGTGAATGCTCCGCCAACAACATTGAACAAATCTTTAGTACCGGGAGGAGTGAATGTAAGTCCGCAAACAACGCCAACATTAATTGTTCGTCAAAAAGATAGCAATGCTTTTTCGTCTCCTTTTGTTACAGTGTTTGAGCCTTACAAAGGAGCTGAAAAATCAATTAAAAAAATTACATCGCTGCCAGCTTCGGCAGGTGCTACGGCTTTATTAATAGAAAGTAAAGTAGAGGAAGGAAGAAACGAAATGGTAATGTACGCAGCAAATGAGCAGTTGACACAACAGCAGAAAAATATTTTGTTTACAGGAAGTTTTGCGGTTGTATCCGAAAATAAAAAGAGCCTTCAATATTTGTACATAGGAAACGGGAAGTTACTAAGCTTTAAAAAATATTCGATCATTGCAGAAAAAAATATTGCTGCGGGGCTGACTCTTGATAAGGAGAAAATCACTTATTCATCTTCTGGTAAAATTACCGTTACACTTCCTTTTGATGGTAAACCAGATAAAAAATACAACATCTATTATAAAATGGGCGGCATTTTTATGGAGGCGCCGGGAGCATACAAGCCGGCCAATAAAACGGTATCGGCTTTATTGCCTGCTGGAAATAACAGGGAAATTAAAATTTTAGAGACCCGTAAAAATTAATACAATGCTTAGAAGATTCCTTTATATAATTTTTGCATTAACAATAGTATTTTCTTTTGCAGGTATTGCACAATCGCATTATCCCGGGCAGCATGCGGGAAAGTTTGCGCTGCAGGATAAATTAATTCCTAAACTATACAGTTTCGATTTACAGGATATAAAATTATTGGATAGCCGTTTTAAACAAAACATGGAAAGAGAGCAGCAATGGTTGATGTCGATTGGTGTAGGCAGGCTGTTGCATAGTTTCCGTAACAACGCAGGTGTATTCAGTGCAACCGAAGGCGGTTATGATGCCGGTATTAAACTGGCAGGCTGGGAGTCGCCTGACTGTGACTTGAGAGGACATACCACCGGGCATATTTTGTCAGGCCTTGCATTGATGTATGGTTCCACAGGGGATGACAAATACAAACTTCGTGGCGATAGTATTGTAGCAGGCTTGGCAGTAGTGCAGGATGCATTAAAACAAGATGGATACCTTAGTGCTTATGCACAAGGGTTAATAGATAGAAATATTGCGGGCAAACCTGTTTGGGCACCATGGTACACATTGCATAAAATTTTTTCCGGCCTGATTGATCAGTATCTCTATTCCAATAATCAACAGGCTTTAGATGTTGCCACTAAAATGGCTGACTGGGCATTTAAAAAATTACAACCGCTAAGTACGGAGCAAAGAACAAAAATGTTGCGTAATGAGTTTGGTGGTATTAATGAATCGTTTTACAACCTGTATGCTATAACAGGCAAGCAGGAGTATAAATGGCTTGGGGTTTTTTTTTACCACAACGAAACATTGGATCCTTTAAAAGAAGGAAAAGATATACTGAATACAAAACATGCCAACACTTACATACCCAAACTGCTTGGTTTAACACGTGAGTATGAAATTGAAGGAACGGGAGATGCAGAATCTGTTGCATCATTTTTCTGGAATACAGTGATAAATCATCATTCTTTTGCAACAGGTAGTAACAGCGATAAAGAACATTTTTTTAAGCCTGATAGTCAATCATCACACCTTACAGGTTTTACCGGTGAAAGTTGCAACACGTATAACATGCTTAAATTAACAAGGCACCTTTTTTCGCATAGCGGCGATATAAAATATGCGGAGTATTATGAAAAGGCTTTGTACAATCATATCCTTGGGCAGCAAGACCCGGCTACAGGCATGATCTCGTATTTTCTTCCCATGTTACCCGGTGCACATAAAGTTTACAGTACTCCCGATAGTTCTTTCTGGTGCTGTGTGGGCAGCGGTTTTGAGAACCAGGCAAAATATGGAGAAGCTATTTACTATCATACACAAAATGATCTCTTCATCAATTTATTTATTCCTTCGGAATTGAGCTGGAATGAAAAAGGAATTAAAATTATACAACAAACTAATTTCCCTGAGTCAGGAAAAATGCAGTTCAAAATTCAATCTGCAGCTTTAGTATCTTTTGGTTTAAATATTCGCTATCCATTATGGGCAACAGCGGGAGCAATGGTGAAGGTTAATGGTAAAAAGATATCTGTCAGGAATACACCCGGCAGTTATATTACCATCAACCGTAAATGGAAAAATGGAGATATAGTTGAGGCAAATTTCCCGATGGCACTCCACGTAATACCAACCAATGATAACCGCAACAAGGTAGCCATTGCTTATGGTCCGATTGTGCTGGCAGGCGAAATGGGTACAGAAGGATTCAAAGACAGAGCGCCTTATTCCAACCCAAGGCTTCATAATGATTATTACACTTACAGTTATAATGTACCTGCAGGCATCAGTACTTTACTTCAATTAGATAAAAATAAATTAACTGATGCCATCAAACCTGTTGCCGGACAATTGCTCACATTTAAAACTGTAAAAGAAGGAGTGGTGCTGCGGCCATTGTATGATATTCACAGGGAGCGTTATGTAGTGTATTGGGATTTGAAATAAAAGACAGGATAATTTTTAACTGTAATTTCAATTAAGCGACAAAAGCTGCAGACCATGCAAAGAAGAAACTTTATAAAAAATACCATAGTAACATCAATCGGGTTGATGTTACTGCCTTCGTTTGCAAAATCGGCATTTGATGGAGATGAACAATCTTTAACAGCGCTGGAAAAATATTTTATTAATCCTCCATTATCTGCAAGGCCCTGGGTTTTCTGGATGTGGATGAATGGCAATATTACCAAAGCAGGGATTACTGCCGACCTGGAAGCAATGAAAAGAATGGGCATTGGGGGTGTCATCAATTTTAATTCAGCGGTGGGTATTTCGCATTTCAGGTTTGATACTGGGAAAAGATATTGGAATTATTTCTTTTAATGAAACCGTTTTAAAAGAATTATTAGATATTACTGTAGTTACAACTGATTTTGAAATGATGGGTAAAACTGTAGCGACTTGTATTTTAAATAAAGAAGTGAAAAAAATAAGTAATCTATTTTACATGATAAAGAGAGGTTCGTTATAAGTAAAAAAATGAATTTTATGCAAAGAAGAAATTTTTTAAGAAATACAATCATCACTTCAACAGGTGCATTGTTTGTACCATCTTTATTAAAAGCACACTCATTATTTACAGCAAAAGATTTAAAGCTTTTAATTAATGTAAATGATAAAGGAGAAAAATTTGCTCACCTGTGGAGTAAGTGTGTGGGTGCAGGAAGGGCTGCAGAAGGATTGAGAGTTGGCTGGCTGGAGCAATTGAAATTGGCTAAACAGCATTGCGGTTTTGAGTTTTGCCGCTTTCATGGTTTGTTTCATGATGATATGTTTGTGTATAAAGAAGTGAACGGTAAACCAGTTTATAACTGGCAATATATTGATGAGTTATTTGATCGGATGTTAGATATCGGTGTAAAGCCATTTGTTGAATTAGGTTTTATGCCAGCCGCTATGTCATCTGATGATTCAATGCTGCAATTCTGGTGGAAGGGACATGTGTCACCTCCAAAAGATTATGCAAAATGGGGCGCATTGGTAGGGGAGTTTACCAAACATTGTATCAGCCGCTATGGAATTGATGAAGTAAGAAGCTGGTATTTTGAAGTGTGGAACGAACCCAATCTTCGGGGTTTTTGGTTAGGTACAAAGTCACAATATTTTGAACTGTATAAAACATCTGTTAATGCCATTAAAGCAATTGATCCGGCGTTAAGAGTTGGCGGTCCATCAACCAGCAATTTTGTTCCGGACGATCGTTTTGCAGGTGAAAAAGAAGATAAATCAAAACATAAAACACACAGCGTTCCTGATTTAAATATGTTGAACTGGGAAGGGGTATGGATCAAAGATTTTTTAACCTATTGTGAAAAAGAAAAGCTTCCTGTTGATTTTGTAAGCTGCCATCCTTATCCAACTGATTGGGCATTAGATCCAATGACAGGCAAGGGAGGAGATGGGGTAAGAAAAGTTGAAGCAACAAAAGAAGATTTACAATGGTTAAATAAAACAATTAAAGCAAGTGCATTTCCAGATGCAGAAATTCATTTAACTGAATGGAGCAGCAGCCCTTCATCAAGAGATCAAACACATGATTCATTACCCGCTGCTGCTTATATCATTCGTGCCAATCTCGATTGTGTTGGTTTAACCAATTCGTTGTCTTACTGGACGTTTACTGATGTATTTGAAGAAAAAGGCGCAGGCGATACCATCTGGCATGGCGGCTTTGGTATGATCAATTACCAGGGAATTGTGAAACCAGCTTTTCATGGCTACAGGATGTTGAATGCTTTAGGGGATGAGATATTGTATAAAGAAGAGGGCGTGATTGTAACAAGACATTCAAAAACTAAAAAGATTACGGCTCTTTTATATCACTACCCTAATGAAATTAAGCATGTGGTTAAAGGAAGTGTGGAAGGCTTATTAGATAAAGGAACTGCTAAAATATTTTCAATCGATATTAAAGGAGTAAAAGCCTCGTCTGCAATAAGTATAGAAACATTGGATAGAAATAATGGCTATGCTTATAAAGTATGGAAAGATATGGGTAAGCCAGAGCCACCTACAAGAGAACAGGTAAAACAATTGAAGCTTGCAGCATTTGCAACAAATAAGGAAAAAGCAAAAGCAGATGCAAAAGGCAGCTTTAAATTTAAAAGAATATTACAGCCCTGGGATTGTGTACTAATTGAAACCATTTAAATATGTATCAGATGAATAAGCGGGTAAGTATTCTTTTAGTGGCGTTAGCTTTATTTTTTTGTACTTCACTTGCAGCACAAAAAAATAAAGTGTCAAACGTTTGGGTGGCAGATAACGGAGACGGCACTTATAAAAACCCAATTCTGAATGCAGATTATTCCGATCCTGATGTTATTCGTGTGGGTAACGATTATTTCATGACCGCTTCAAGTTTTAATTGCATGCCCGGCTTGCCTATTCTTCATTCAAAAGATTTAGTAAACTGGCAAATCATTAATCATGCATTACAAAAACAGATTCCTGCAGAAGTATTTGATACACCGCAGCATGGCAAAGGGGTATGGGCTCCATCAATAAATTATCGGAACAACGAATTCTATATTTATTATCCCGATCCTGATTATGGTATTTACATGATCAAAGCTAAAAATCCTGCTGCTGAATGGAGTGCACCAATTTTAGTTTTACCGGGCAAAGGAATTATTGATCCTTCTTCATTTTGGGATAATGATGGGCAGGCTTATTTGGCTGTGGCATGGGCAGGTAGCCGTGCTGGTGTAAACAGTTTGCTTACTGTTTATAAAATGAACCGGGATGGAACAAAAGTAACAGACGAGGGCAAGCATGTTTATGATGGTCACGATAAAGATCACACAGTAGAAGGGCCAAAGTTTTTTAAGCGTAATGGATATTATTATTTGTTTCCTCCGGCAGGTGGCGTAGCAACGGGCTGGCAATTAGCATTGCGGTCAAAAAATATTTATGGACCTTATGAGCGTAAAGTGGTGATGGATCAGGGAAGTACAATTATCAACGGGCCACACCAGGGAGCAATGGTTCAAACGCAAACAGGAGAGTATTGGTTCTTTCATTTTCAGGATAAAGGCACTTATGGCAGAGTATTGCATTTGCAACCAGTGCAATGGAAGGATGGCTGGCCGATAATTGGGAATGACACAGATGCTGATGGTAAAGGCGAGCCGGTAGCAATATTTAAAAAACCAAGTGTTGGAAAAGTTTATCCTGTTGCAACTCCGGCAGAAAGCGATGAGTTTAATTCCGATAATCTTGGATTGCAGTGGCAATGGCGTGCCAATCCAAAAATTCAATGGTCGGCCTTAATGAAAGATGCTGGCTATTTAAGATTGTTTGCTTACCCATCGGATACTGGAAAAAATTTCTGGTCGGTACCAAATATGCTGTTACAAAAATTTCCTGCTGCTGATTTCACTGCTACAACTAAAATAAAATGGAATATTGAATGGGATGTTTGGCAAAAGAAAAAAACCGGCTTGCTTATAATGGGTAATGATTATGCTTACTTATCTGTTACAAAAAATGAGAAAGGATATCTTGTTTCATTGGTAAATTGTAAAGACGCATTGTTGGGTAAAGAAGAAGAAATTATTGAACAGCAACCATTAAAAGATGCTGTGGTGTATTTACGTGTTACGGTTTCGGCTCCTGATGCACAATGTAATTTTAGTTACAGTGAAGATGGTATAAATTATAAAACAATCGGCAAAACTTTTATTGCAAAACCAGATAAATGGATCGGCGCAAAGCTGGGATTGTTTTGCACCGGAGTACCGGGAATTAGAAATGGAGGCTATGCAGATATTGATTGGTTTAGAATAACAAAAGAATGAAAAATAAAATTTTGATCACAGTATTACTTGTTTTTACAATTCAAATTGTAGAGGCACAGGTATGGCAATGGAGCGTTTCGGTTGACAGTGTTATTTCGTCTGAAACAAAAGATCATCCGCAGGCATATTTGTGGATACCTGAAAATTGTAAACAGGTAAAAGCAGTTGTTTTTACACAGCATAATATGATTGAAGAAGGGATGCTGGAGAGGCCTTCTTTCCGTAAGGCTATGAGTGAACTTGGTATTGCTGAAGTTTGGGTAACACCTGGTATTAATATGTCTTTTGATTTCAATAAGGATGCCGGTGAAGATTTTAACCGTATGATGCAATTGTTGGCTGACGTTTCAGGATACAAGGAATTAGCTTTTGCACCGGTTATACCAATGGGACATTCTGCTTATGCAACGTTCCCCTGGAATTTCGCTGCATGGAATCCGCAAAGAACTTTAGCGCTTGTATCAATTCATGGCGACGCACCTCAAACAAAATTAACAGGCTATGGAGGTGCCAATGTAGATTGGGGCAACAGGAATATTGATGGAGTTCCTGCTCTTTTTATAATGGGAGAATATGAATGGTGGGAAGACAGAATTACGCCAGCATTTAATTATATAGCAAAGCATCCCAATAGTGTGATCTCTTTATTTGCCGACGCTGGCCACGGGCATTTCGATTATAGTGATGAGATGATCGCTTATGTATGCATGTTTATAAAAAAGCTGGTAAAGAAAAGATTACCCGGATACATCTCCGTTTATAAGCCTAATATTTTAAATAGTATCAAACCAAATGAAGGTTGGTTAATGGATCGTTGGCACAAGGATAGCTTACCAACTGCTGCTGCGGCGCCTTATAGCTTGTATAAAGGAGACAGGAGATTTGCCTCCTGGGTTTTTGATAAAGAGATGGCAAATGCAACAGAACAATTCTATGCAAAAGCAAGAGGGAAAATTGATCAGCATATTGGCTTTAAGCAAAATGGAGAAATTTTACAACCAGTTAAAACGCATGCTAATTATCAACTGAAGTTTCTTCCGTTGGATGATGGAATTAGTTTTACACTAAGTAGTTTTTTTGCTGATACCTCAAGAGTAAAACCTGTAACAGGTTTTGCAAAAACTGCTTTAGTAATTGATCGCATCTGCGGACCAGTAAAAAAAATAAATGATACAACCTTTCAGCTTAGTTTTAACCGGGTAGGATTTAACAGTCCAAAACGCAGCAATAATTTGTGGTTGCTCGCACATAATAAAGGCGACGAAAAGTATAAAAGTATTGTACAGCAGATAGACATGCGCTTTCCTTTAGTTAATAAGTATGGAGCAAATCAAAAAATCAGCTTTGCCCAAATAAAAGATCAAAGGCAAACTGTACGAAGCATTCCACTATTTACATCCTCATCAGCGGGTCTCCCTGTGTGGTATTATGTAAAAGACGGACCCGCTTATGTTGATGGAAATTTGCTGCGCTTTACAGCTATACCACCTCGTTCCAAATTTCCTGTAAAGGTTACAGTAGTGGCCTGGCAGTATGGGATAGCTGGAAAATTTCAATCAGCCGAACCGGCGGAACAATTTTTTTATATCACTAAATAATTTTTATGAACACATTAAAATCATTTGAGCTTACAGGTAAAGTTGCACTGGTTACCGGATGCGACACAGGCTTGGGCATGGGTATGGCAACCGCTTTGGCAGAAGCAGGTGCAGATATTGTAGGAGCTTCTATTGTTGAAGATTATTCTGCAGTAAAAAATGCAGTGGAAGCAACTGGTAGAAAATTTACTTACCACCGGGTAGATATTTCAGACAGAACAGCTTTGTATGCATTCATCAATAAAGTAAAAGCCGAAAATAAACGTATTGATATCCTTGTAAATAATGCAGGCATCATCATGCGCAAGCCTGCGGCGGAACATCCTGATGAATACTGGGATAAAGTCATTGATATCAATTTGAATGCTCAGTTTATTATCGGCCGTGAGTTTGGCAGAGATATGATTGCACAGGGCACTGGAAAGATCATCTTTACCTGTTCATTACTGAGTTTCCAGGGAGGCATCAATGTGCCGGGTTATACTGCAAGTAAATCAGCAGTGGCAGGTTTGGTTCGTGCTTTCGGAAATGAATGGGGTAGTAAAGGGGTTTGTGTCAATGGCATCGCACCTGGATATATTGCTACCAATAATACACAGGCTTTAAGGGAAGACCCCGAGAGAAGTGAATCTATATTAAGCCGGATTCCTGCGGGGCGCTGGGGTGAGCCAGATGATTTTAAAGGTCCGGTAGTATTTCTTGCTTCATCTGCATCAGATTATGTAAACGGAACGGTATTGTTTGTAGATGGTGGTTGGATGGCGAGATAATATTTAAAAAAACTTAATTTTTAGTAATGAACATCAAATACATAATGATACTGTTATTTGCCTGTACAATGAGGAATAACAGTGTCTTTGCACAACAACAAAAGTTAACACTTAAAAATCCTTTACCTGCAGAACGAACAGATGAGTTGATTGTTCTTAAAAGGAGCATGATTGAAAAGAAAACGGGAAAGATCGCTACTGGAAAATTTGCTGTTTTGAAAAACAGCAATGGTCAGCCTTTAGTGGCACAGTATGACGATTTAAATAAAGACGGCATTTGGGATGAACTTGTCTTCCTTCAAAATTTTAAAGCAAACGAATCTGTTACATTGACTCTTTCAATAGCTGATGCGTCAGCTGCGGTAAAAGCTGTTGTACGGTCACATGCAAGGCAGAAAAGAAAATTTACTGATGACAGTTTTGGCAATGATTTAGCCAATGATTCTATTCCTGCTGGTCAGCTGGGTGCTGATTTTACAAAAGTTGCACTCCCACCTTTCTTGACTGAAGGGCCTGCCTGGGAAAATGATAAAGTTGGTTTCCGCATTTATTTTGATGTGCGTAATGGAAAGGATATCTGGGGTAAAACCACTTCAAAGATGATGATGGATGAAGTGGGCCTTGATACGGCCAATAATTATCACAAGCAATCTTCATGGGGAATGGATATTTTGAAAGTAGGCACTTCCTTGGGAGCGGGTTCTTTGGCCATGCAGCTTCCTTTAAAAAATGGGAAAGATACTTTGGTAAGATTAGGCAATGTAAATATGGGAAAAGTGGTGTATGAAAAAATTGCTGATGGCCCGGTAAGGGCTATTATCCGTTTGCATTACCCGGAATGGAAAGTGTTAGAAGACCTCGTACCGGTAGATCTCACAGAAGAAATTAGTATTTGGGGTGGCCAATATTTTTACGAGAGTAAAATTTCAGTAGCGCATGCTCCGGCTAATGCAAGGCTTGTCACGGGAATTGTAAACCTGCACAGTAAAAAATCTTTTAAAACTACATCCGGCACAAATAAAATACTGTACAGCTTTAATAAGCAATCCGAGAACCAGGATGAACTTGGTCTGGGAATAATTATTTCCAATCAATATTTTAGTAATTATTTCAACACTCCAAACGACGGAACAGACGTGAAAAATACTTATGCTTTAAGTATGCATGGTACTGCATTGAAGCCCGTAGCATTCCGCTTCTATTCCGGTTGGGGTAAAACCGATGCAAGATTTTTATCAGCCGCTGGCTTTGGTGATTTTTTAAAGAGCCAGTCAATAGAAATGGCATCGCCCATTTTGATAAAGTAGTCAGCAAACGAAGTCTATCAGCAATAATTACAAAATTAGGAGTAACAGAATATGCATAATAAAGAACAGGTTTTTGAAAAAACCACAGCAATGCTTAACCATTTAGGTTTGACAGCAGTTAAAATAGACGACTCACATCCCTGGGGAGGGTTTTATGTAATTGATGAATCACAGGCAGCAAAATTTGCTGCGTATTTATTTTTCTAATGAAGATTTTGAATCCATAAAAATTACCCATAAACTCAGCCCTAAAATTTTATTGGTAGCACCCCGTACAAGATTAAGCTGGCAATATCATCACCGCAGAGCGGAGATTTGGAAATGTATTGGCGGGACAGTCGGTGTAATTACCAGTGATTCCGATGAGGAAAATGCAGAACAAAAGTTAAAAGATGGTGATATTATTAAACTCAAACAGGGAGAACGTCACCGGCTTATCGGATTGGATGATTGGGGCGTAGTGGCAGAAATATGGCAGCATACTGATGAACTGAACCCAAGCGATGAAGAGGATATTATCAGGGTGCAGGACGATTTTGGGAGATAAAACTATCATAAAATTACCCAGCAGAAAAAGGATTTTCTTTCAGTTAAAGCATGGTGTGCATGAATACTTTGTATTGGTGCACACCATTTTTATTTACTATTAAACTGCTTATAAATTATTTCCTGGATGTGCATTTGTTTAACAGTAATACCTGTTTTCCTTAATGGTTATTTTAAAGTGATTCTTCATTGATTAAAATCTTGCGTTTCTTATTTCCAGCTTATAATCACCTCCTTCTTTATTATTACTTTAACTCGGTTACATTTTATATTGTAAATAATCCCGGTTGCCGCCACTGATTGATGAAATTATTTCCATTCAACTGACCGTGCCGCAAAATTATTGTCCTGCTCCGTGCGGAACAAGGTCTGCGCCTCCGTACACTCCGGCTGGCATCCTGTTTTCAAAATAATCTCCACCTGACTTTTTCATGCTGTCCCGAATGGGGTAGTATTTTTTTGAAAAACCTTGTTCCTCCTCCACAGGCCTAATGGCTGGTCGCTATCGGTAAATGAATGAAGCGTTCTGCTGAATTTGTTTATTAATCATTTTTCAACAATTAAAATTTAACCATCATGGAAATGACAGCAAGATTAACAGGTGATGCTAAAATCAGCAGCCTGCAATCAGGAAAACAGGTCGTGAATTTTAATGTAGCCATTAACGACAGCTACAAATCAAAAGCCACAGGCGAAGTCACTAAACTGGTAACCTATGTACAATGTGATTACTGGGTGAATCCCGGTGTTGCCGTTTTTCTAACCAAGGGCACTTTAGTGGAACTACAGGGCAGGATAGGGGTAAATGCCTATCTGGCTAAGGATGGTACACCCAAAGCGACCATAACCCTGCATGTGAATACCATCAAACTGCATGGTGGCAAATCTCAATACCCTGAAATCGTTTCAGCGGAAAAAATACTGGTTGCAGCTGGTAAGGAATTGCCTGCTGATGACCTGCCTTTTTAGGGTAAAAATAATACCAGCCTGAATGGTTTCGGGCTGGTATTTATGCTGAGTTTATACAGTTATCAGTAAACCATTTTTCAAGTATTTATTTTTCACAAACCGCAGCAGTACCGCCTGCGGGATACAAATCAAAGCTGGGTAATTAATTATGGCACACAATTTAAATTTCAACGAACAAACCGGACAACACAGTTTCTTTTCAGTAAATGAAAAAGCCTGGCATGGCCTGGGTAAAATAGTTACGGACTATCCCACCAGTGCAGAAGCAATCAAATTTGCACAGCTTGACTTTACAGTTGAAAAAAGAGAACTCTTTACCTATGATAACGAAAACCAAAAAGCCAATGATGACCTTGACATCAAAATCCCGGAAATTAAAGTCCCTGATTTTTATGCCACCCTGCGTACCGATACCGAACAGGTATTGGGTGTGGTTGGTAAAGATTATGAAGTGGTACAGAATGTGGATGCATTCAGTTTCTTTGATGCCATTGTAGGCGGTGACGGCATTCAATATGAAACCGCCGGCGCACTGGGAAAAGGCGAACGGATTTTTATTACTGCAAAATTGCCGGAGTATATTAAAGTCGGTAATGATGATTTGATTGAACAATATTTATTCTTAACCACCTCACATGATGGCAGCGGCAGTATTATGGCAGCGTTTACATCCATCCGTATTGTTTGCAACAATACTTTGAATGCAGCCCTCCGCCGTTGCAGTAACGCCATTAAAATCAGGCATACCGCCAATGCAAAAGACAGGCTGGAGGAAGCACACAAATTGATGGGCATCACCAACCAGATAAGTACACAACTGGAAGGTATTTTTAACCAGTGGGCAACTATTCGTATTACTGATCCTGAAGTACGTAAATTAATTCAGATGGCTTTAGTACCCAATAAGGAAGTATTGCAAAATCTGCAGGCTGGAAAAGACGATGAATGCTCTACCTGTTTTAAAAATATGACAGACAATGCTTTTGAATATGCCATGAGTAATCCCACACAGCAAATGGCGACTACAAAAGGAACATTGTTCGGTGCTTATAATGCAGTAACCGGGTATTTTCAGAATGTAAGAACCTATAAAAATGAAGAAGCCAAACTGAAATCCCTTTTATTGGGCGGCACCGGCCAGTTAAGGACACAGAAGGCCTTTCAGCTTTGTGAGGATTTTGCAAAAGCAGGAATGATCAATTCAGTTAATTGAAATTTTAATCATTGAATGAAATTTTAAAGGGCATTGTTTAATGCCCTTTTTGATGCCTGGAAAGCTGCCCCGCAACAGGGTGGTAGATGGTGGGAAAATGGCGGGGCAGCTTGGGGTATTGTAATTTCTTTTTAAATAATTATTGCAGATAGTGGTCATTAATTTTTTAAACCTCCTGTTCCTTAAGAAAAAATAATCATTAATTGAATTTGTATCTTTATTAATTAAAGATGTTGTTTTATCAATTTTTCAATCCTGCTTTAATATTTTATGTGTATTTATTATAAGGATCGCAATGATTTAAGTTATGTCGGGCGGGAGCATATTATTCCTGCTGGAATTGGAGGAATAAACGTGCTGCCAATTGGTACAGTTAGTGATCAGTTCAATAATGATATATCTAAATTGGAGCAAGATTTCATAAGAAATTCAATAATTGTTAGCCCGGTGCGGCAAATAATTGGGCCAGGTAGCAGGGGGAGATCAGCAGAAAAGTATGAAACTAAAAGTAAAGTACACGTTTTTAGAGATTATCCAGAGAATGCAGGTTACTCAATGGGTTACATTCAAAAGGGCAAACCCTTATTAATACCTCACGTTATCCTAAATACGGATTCCGGGGCAATCGATGTTGCCTTTAATAATGCCAAAGGTTTTGATCATAAACGTGCAATGCAACAACTACAGGATAAAATGGAAAATCCTGAAGCCCTCCATATCAGGGAATTCTGCGATAATGAACTTCCGGAAAATTTGATTTTATTTGGCATAGCAGATGGTGTTGAAGAAAATTACAATAGTTTCTTTTCAAAGAATAATAAAAATGAATGGTCAATTAATGAATCGATCATTCGCAGGATTGGAAAGAGTATACGCATATTTGATGAGCAACCTTACGTTGTAAAAAATAAAGTAGTATCCAAACAATCCGCTAAATGGAATGATGAATATTTCAGGTTGTTTGGAAAGATGTTATTTAATCTTGTTACTTATGAATTAGGAGAAGCGTTTGTTTTACTGGAATGTTTTGATCCGGTAAGAGATTGGATTACAAAAGGTGGAGACTATGAATTTGCTTCTATATTGAAGGAGAAGATCCCCGGCCTGGAGTCCTTAGGGATTGGGTGGCCGGAGTATTCACATCTTTTATTGTATTACCATCAGGATAACACATTTTTTGGGTATTGCAGTTTATATGGAAATGCAGCAGTGCAAATAATATTGACTACTAATGCTTCGTCAGCAGTAGAAAAAAAATGGCATGGAGGCTTGATATGTGATTGGCAGAACAAAAGAGAGATGGTTTTGGAAGAATTTATTACCGAACAGGCTATTAAAATAGTTAGGAACAACCAGTAAGATTTTTATTATCCGCAAAGCTCAATTGGTCTTTTTTGATTTCTTCAAATGCCTTTTAAAAAAGCCTTACTGGTCTGAAGGCTGCCGTTTGAAGGTAAATATTTTATATATCCATACTCCTGCAAATTGTTGATGCATTTATTATAAGTAGTTCTTGCACTTATTTTTGCTTTTTTCATTATCTCCTCTCTCGAAATACTTACTGGATTTCTTCCCCCTTCTGTATTCCACTGCTGAAGCAGAGCCATATAAATACTGATATGTGTAGGAGTGATCCTTTCATCAATTTCTATGGCGTCATAGAACTTCGTTAAAGGTGTAAAGAGTTCCATCAGCTTTATGGCTAATTATTTTGCGTTGCTGTATTTCGTTTACCAAGTTGCTTCTTCTTATGATTTTTCCCAGTTGCAGGCTTTAATGAATTTTCCCGTTGTTTAGTTTGAGTTTCTTGTGTTTTACGTTTTGTTTGAATAAGCTTTTCCTGCCAGCGGTTTTGCAAAAATCTGATGGCCTCATTAACGGTTATTGCTGCCTGCCCTTCCAGGAAATAAAATCGTTGCATTATTTCAGGCTTTGTTTTTACTGATCCTGTAAGGATAAATGTTTCGTGCCCTGGAATTGCAGACCAATATTTGGATTTTAAAGCTGAAGATAGTAATTGACCGGAATCTGTTTTTTCTAAAGCCTCCAGTTTCGCAATAATCATTTCAATCTTTTCAATGGTTAATTGGTCTTCTTTTTCATTTCTTTTTTCAATAGCTTCCGGATTGGTGGTAAATACCATTGTCCAGTTGATAGCACTCAGTGATTTTTCAAGTTCAGGAATATCTATTCCATTAATTTCCCCCTCCACTGTTTGCTTTGGCTTATTCAGGAAGGCGTCATAATAAAGCAGTTTGTAAATAGCTGTATTGACTTCCCTTTCAAAATACAGTTGCACGGAGAGGGTTTCACCGGCGATTGGTATATTTTTGAGCAAGCAAAACCTTTCTGGTTTGAAACAAATGAACCTCGATAGCTCGAAGCCGGTGCTATCAATTCCAATAGCCTTTAACTGCTCCGTCAGGTTTTTAAGATTTTCATTATTCATACTTCATGATTAAACTTAAAAAATAGGGTGGGGCACCCGCTAAGACACCCCCAAACCCTTTTTTGTACTTTCTCTTTTTTTGGGCAACAAGCTGTTGTCTTTCTGTTTGCCTAATAATTCTTTACCCGGCTTCTGTTCCTTGCTCAATTCTTTTTTTTTATCAGTTCCTATTTCTTCTTTAACTACTTTCCCAGCTTCAGTTTTTCCTACAGACTGATATTTTTCCACTGATTCTTTGGCTACCATTTTCATATTTGAATCAAACAGGTTTACCTTCTTAAACTGTGGATCAGCTTCAATGAACATTTTATGACTGCTGCCGTCTTTTTCAATAGTTACAGATTGAACATTTCCTTTTTGCAATGATTGCATTAGTGCTTTCTCTTTTTCCGGATCCTTTAATTCAGCAATGGCAAGTTTCCCAACAGCGGCTTTCAGATCAAAGCCATAGTTCTCATGGAATTGCTTTACCTCAAAATTGTTGTTCTTATCCTTATTCCCAAGATCCAGTTGCAACCAGGCTTTATAGGGTTGATTTTCTTTGGTTACTAAATCCTTATGAACGGCACGGCCATCCAGTAAATTAAAGGCTTCCTTTGAGGTAATGCCCTTGCCTTTATTGATGTAAAAGGTTTGCTCCATTTTTTCGCCATTGTTCTTTTCAAGCGAAGCATGATAGCTGTTGAAAAAATACATGTCAGTCTGATCGGATTTTTTAAAATTCAATGTAGCTTCAAATGGCTTTTTACTGATTTCCGCATTGTACTTTAATTGAAATTCAGGTTTTCCTTCAGCCATGTTTTTTTCAAGGGCATCTTTAAGGTTTTCACCAAAGCCCATGTATTTGATATTATCTGTCAAATACTTTACATTCTCGTTGATCATAATACTTGTTTTTATTTGTGAATCAATATTTGATGATTGTTTTTCCATGTGGTCAATTAATGCATCAGTAAACCTGTTGCCTTCATAATTGTATAAACCATTTGCGTCGGGATTATTTGAAAGTCCTGTAGTTGTTGTGCCATAAGGAATTTTATTAAATACATCCCAGAGTGATTCAAAATGAATGACGGCGTAATGGTCATAGTCACTATGATTATCAAATGCAAATTCCTCGGCATCAGTTTGCGATTTAAAAAATTGGATGGCATCTTTTTCAATAAAATACATGGAACCATTATAAGCCATCCAGTTTTCTCCTCTTACTAATGCATCATTGCATAGTTCCAGCACTTCATCTGAAATTACATGCTCGTTATTCATTGCAAATCCGGAAGTGTAATTGCTTTAATAATTTTATTGTTATGCACCCGTAGCAATAAATGCCTGCCGCCATTTTTTTCGTTGATTTCAATGGCAAGGTATTTTGCATCCGGGATAGTGAATTTATCCAGTGCAATCACAATACTGTTTTTATTGTAAGCTTTAACCTGTTTGATATTGCCTGCAATAAACAGCGATTGCAGTTCATTTTCCTGGGTAGCTGTTCTCTTGCTTTTATGTTTATCCCTTATATAAAAGCGCAGAAAATCTATATCATAATCAATCGGACTATTATTGGTTATCCAGATTTGGTAATAAACGGTATTATCTTTTATATAAATTCCTGCGACCTGTCCTTCCACATCCCAGCTGTGCGCACGAATACCACGAAGCGTTAAAGGATTATCAGCAATGCCTTTGGCATACTCAGATATAGGAACCTGTAGTTGTACCGGTATTTGGTAAATCCAGACGGCTGGCGCTTCGGCATATTGAACTGGGAATGCATACACGCTTCCATCGGTGGTTACCACACTTAAATTGGTAAACTGGAAATCCTTAGTGGCTGCTTTAACCAGTAAAATATTATCAGCGTCCTTTACCGGCTGTATTAAAATATCTTTTGTGCCCCTGTCCACATGCCGGATGGAAAATGGAAATACAAGGGTAGTGGTTTTATCAGTACTGATTTGTACTGTTTGAGCTTTGCCCAATAATTGCAACAGGCAACTGGTAGCAATGATGATTAAATATTTCATGACGATGATTTTTAAAATTGTAAATACTATTGCTGTTTATCTTTTAATAAAATCCGGTAACCTGCATTTACCTGCACTTTCACCAGTTTTACTTTTTTACTTAATAAGTTTTTAGCGGTTTCAATTCCTGCGCTTGCTGCCTGGGCACCAAGTGAAGGATCAAGACTTCCCAATGCCACAGACTGCAGGGCATTATCAGTAGATTGTTTAGCGACATCACGGCTGATGGCACCGGGAATATAAATTCCCGCCAATCCATCCATATCATATACTTCCATCTTGACCGGGAAAAGAGAATTGCCTTCTCTTATGGAATTGATATTAATCTCCAAACGCTCATTATTTAGTGTAACGGTGCCAAATACAAAATTGCCTTTTGGAATACAATGCTCATTTATGTAGACAGGGGAGCATAGCCTGAGTTTGATAACGGCACCTGACACCAGGGTTTGCGTTTCATGCACGACTGCTTCAATTGCATTCTGAGAAGTGCTTTGGGACTCATTTGTAATTCCAAAAAAGCTTTCAGAAGGAGAGGGGAGTTGTTGAGTTACAGGAGTGTCCAATAAACTAAAAGTAGAATGGTATCCTTCTTTATTTACTGAAAAAACTGTTTCCTTATTTACCGGAGCATTGATTTTTATTTTTTCGTTTATCCTTTCCGGGTGTTGAATGTCCAATATCTTCTCCAGCATACCACTCAATTGTTTCATTTCTGGGTCTTCGGTTTTATTGCCGGTGGCAGACTGCAGCATTTGTTCCAGCCTGTCAACATCCATAGACCCGGTTCCGGTTTGATTGTAAAGATTTGTATTGTCTGTTTGATTAGCAGAAGTATTGCCGTTTGATTTTAATGCAGCGTTTAATTGTGCCAGTTTTTGATATACCTTGGTTTCATTGGGGTCAGTATAAGAAGTGCCGGTATAGCCATTACTATATCCTTGAACGGTACTTTTATATCCTGACGTAGTAGAATTTTTTTCAGTAAATGCAGTCAGAATACTGTCCGCTGCTAGAGGGGGTTTAACAAAGTAAGGGTCATCCTTCATTTGTTGCATGATCTTTTCGGAATCTGATTGGGCCTTGTCATAATAGGCCAGTTTATCCATAGTGCGGTCATCCTTGAGTGCAGCTCCGGGTAATTCCAGGTTTAATCCTGTAGTGCTTTTAACAGATTCATTTGGATTGCCTTTACCTCCACCAAGTGCCCAGAATGCCATAGTGATAAATGGAATAACCAATGCTGGCAATACCAGTAACATTTTTCTTTGGCGCAGCATTTTTGTTGTCAGCTGTTTCATAATTTACTTTTTTAGTGTTTGTTGTAATTCATATAATTTTTTAAGTTGAAAGGTGCTGTCCATTAAGCCTGGTCTCTTTTGCAGGATGCTGTCAGCGATCTTCTTTCCCTTTGTAGTTGTATTGAGGCTGTCCATATATTGATGAAAGCGGATTATTTTATTGTATTCCTGTTCGGGGATGAAATGTTTATTGGGTAGTTTTTCCTCGCCGGTTTTTGTAGTGTATGCAGGAACATGAATGGTTGAAATCGAATATCCTTTTTTTTGTTTTTGTGTTATGCTTGATGCAATGATGTAAATACTGTACAATGATGCAAGCAATGCAACAAGTGCAGTGATATACTTTTTGGTTCGGAATGAAAACCGTTCACTGCTTCTTTGCATGAAGGACGCCCACTTAAACTGAAAAGCGGTAACCTTTCCAACAATACCATTCACCAGCTTTTCCTGTAATGGACTGGATTCGGGAATTTTCTTTTTTCTTTTAAATAAACCGAACATGATTACCTGTTTTGAACTTTAATGTCTTTATTTATTATGGTGGCCCAGCGCTCAATTAAAAATCCATGCGGATTATTATCAGAACGGGATATATTTCTAAGGTATCCTTCTGTTATTAAACTTCTTGTTACGGTACTGGTAGTACGAACAATGGATTGCGTTCCGTAGCACCGGAAATAATAAGGCGATTGATTGAGGTCAACCATCACACTATCGATGCTGATGGTCTGGCTGATATTGCCCGAAATGATATTGGTGAAGTATCCGCTCTCTTTTAAATTATCGTACTGCCGCTTCGCTGAAATATCTGCCAGGTATAATGCTTTGGTGATATTAGCCTGGATCAGTTTTTCATCTGGGTCAAGGGTGAAAAAATACTGGTGAAAGGTTTTGATATGGTCTTTGGCTTCTACAGGAATATTATCCTTTCTTTCCCCGATACTCGCTTCCAAAGCCTTACCATTGGATAAGATGTAAATCTTTGATTGGATATGGCTGACCAGCTGAAAACTTTTATATACCGAGAAACAGCAAATACCCACACAGGCAACGATCAGGAGCATGCTGAATGTTCTGACATATTTAAAAGCACTATCAATATTTTTCATTTGTTTAAACATCATCATTTGGTTTTGTGGGTTACTTATTTGCCTGATAGCCTGTTTTTCATATACTCACTGCTTCCGTTGCCATTACCGGAAGAGAAACTATTGGGAACACTATTCACCATAGCACCTCCTGCCGAAATGGTATTGTTGGTTACACTTCTGGTAGTGGCATTAAAACCGGAAGTGACTTTGTGCAAAAAGCTGTTTTGACCCCCTGCTTGTATAATGTAATTGGCTACACTGGGAATGGTAAAATACCCGCAGATGCCAATGATCATAAAGACCAGGTAGGCCATATCGGTAGAAGAGAAAAAAGTATCCCCCTGTGATTCGATTTGGGAAATATCCAGCTTCAGCATATTCTCCTGTATCTTACCCATGATAGCCCCGAATATATTGGCTACCGGGAGCCAGAGAAAAAAGTTTAAATAGCGTGCAAGCCACGAAGCAAGTGTATGCTGAAATCCATCAAAGACTGCAATACCAAAAACCAATGGTCCAAGTATTGCCAGCACCACCAGATTAAAAGTCCGGATAGTATTAATGCAGAGCGCTGCCGCTTCATAGAATACTTTTAAAATTTCGGATAACCATTCTTTTATAGAGTTCTTAAAATTGTAGTAGAATTTACTCATGGCAAATTGTACAGAATTGCCCACACCTGCTATCCATCCTTCTTCAGAAGGATCTTCATTGTAAGTATACTGGTACCATTTATCGCGGTCACCTTCTCCGGAAGCACCTACATACATCTGCCAGTAAATAGTCTTCTTGATGGCTTCCTCTTTTGCTTTTAAAAGGGTTGCGATAGCTTTATCAGAATTTTCCACCATGCCTTCTGTAGCCGTAACAGTGGGTTTCATTACCCCATTGATCATAGCGATCACCGAAGGAAAGATGAGCACGGCAAAACCCAAAACAAATGGCCGGAACAAAGGATAAAAGTCAATGGGTTCTGCATTGCTGATATGCCGCCATACTCTGGTGGCAATATACCAGGTGGCTGCAAATCCTGCAATGCCTCTTCCCACACCAATCAATTGGCTGCACATTGGCATCATATCATCATATAATGCATCCAGCACTGCATGCAGGCTGTGTATTTCTGTAGCGACCTGCGCCTGCAATAAATATGGAACCATCATTCCCACTGTTGCCATAACGGCAACCCTTACGCACTTTCCCATAAAATTAGTTTTACTTATTTCACATCATATAGCTTTTGCATTATGTCTACGTCTGATTTTTCTTTGGACCGTTGGATTCCCAGGATAGAAGTATTGGAGTTGAAATGCCTCAGAAATACCATCTTATCCTGCATACCGGTAAAAATCTGATCTATGCGGTTCAGCCGCTCATCATCTGACATCCGCAATTGATTGGCAGTTAAAACTGTTGCCAGGTCATCCAGATGCTGCAGACTTTTTTTAAACAGGTTACTGTATACTTTGCTGATATAGTCAATTTCTTCCGGCCTGAACCAATTATTGTTTTTAAACCGGCTGAAGGCTGCTTTGTATTCTTTGACCAATTGTAGTTGCAGGCTGATAATATCGGCAACCTTTTTATATTTCTGTACAGCGGGGCTAACTTTTAATAAGCTGTCCAGGAAGGTTTGATGTAAACTGAAATTGCCTTCGGAAATATTTTTGATGGTGGTATAACCGCCATATAAGATTTCATAAGCTTTCTTCAGGTCACTTAAGATTTGTTTGAACTGGGCCAGCTTTTCAATATTCAAAGCCAGCTGTTGCAATTCCTCTGCCTGAGCACTTGCATTTACGGTACTTACGGATAAGAAGAGTATGATGATTATTTTTTTCATGGTGCATCATTTTATTTTAAGAATGCTTTTATTTGATTCCATACCAATCCCTGCTTTGTTTTACTTCATTGCCTTCTTTCATTCGGTGCATTGCCATGACCAGCGTTTCCTTACTGAAATGTTGAGTAAATACATAACTGTTTTGCATTTGAATATGCAGTTCATCAATACGTTTTATCCTTTCATCGTCCGTCATCTGGTATTGATCTGCAGCAAGTACTTTGTACAGTTCTTCCAGGTTATTACCTGTATCGTCAAGCAATTTGCTGAATACTGAATAGATATATTTGATTTCAGTATTGCTGAATTGTTGACTGGCTTTTATTTGTTTATAACTGTTTTGATAGTTTTTAATGATCTGTACCTGCAGGGTTATAATGTCTGCCACTTTCGCCAGGTTTTTTATTTTTGGATTGACGGCTTTTAGTTTATCAAAGAAGATACGGTGGAGGCTAAACTCACCATTCTTAATATCGCCAATAGTAGTGAGTCCGAACTTTGCAATAGCCATTGCTTTTTTCAGGTAATTGATCAGCACTTCGTTCAAACCAATTTGCTTCAGGTATAATTTCACCTGTTTGGATTGTCCATAAGAGGTCAGGAGAGAAGCGAATACAAGGCTGAATGTAATGAGTAGCTTTTTCATAACTTTTTATTTAATGCCATACAATGCCCTTACCACATCAATATCCTGCTGATCCTTTGCCCGGTGCAGGCTGAGTAATTTATTCTGTGTATTAAATTGCACCAGGTCAGCATAGTTTTTATCTACCTGTTCTGCCGCACCGTCAATAATTTCTAAACGTTTGGCATCTGACATCTGTGTGCTGAATGAATTGATCACAATGAAAATCTGGTCAATGTTTTTAGCACTTTGTTCCAGAATGCCGGAGTATACTTTCTCCATATAAGCGATTTCTGCAGCCGTAAAATGCCGGTCCTGCTTAAATAATGCAAATGCTTTTTTATAAGCATCGACCAGCAATATATTTTTCTGCGTCAGGTCTTTGATGCGCTGGTAATAGGCAATGACGGTTTTTACTTTCTGTAGTTCTTCAAAATAATCTTTATACAGTGTTCGCTGTTTTTCCACCCAGCCGGAAATTTCATCCAGCTTTAATTTAGACATCGTATTTTCCAAAGCCTTTTGTGCATTCTGCAACCAGATGGTTTTGTTCTGTACCTTCTGCACTGCCAGGTCAATCGCTTTAATTATTTTTATCAGAATTTCCTTTATGATGCCAATCTGTGCATGGCTTTGCTGTATAGGGGCCATACTTAATCCAACGCTCAGTATCAGCATGATTGCAATCTTCTTCATTGTTGTAAGTTTTAAAATTTTAAAAGCATTTCTATTTTGCATAAATTCCTTTTTTAGGATGTAAAAATTTGCATTTATAATTTTGCATACCTGATAGTACCCATCCACAGAATATCTTTTTTGGGATCAAAGGATAAGACCCTTCCATTATTATTAATGAATATAGTTTTTGTCTTAGCGTCATAAGTACCTGACCATTTTGATATTTTATATTCTGGCAATCTTTCTTTTGCAGCATTAATATATTCAACCTTAGAGCGCCTGGTGATCTGAAATGTTTCACTGCCATTTAGGGTTAATGGCTCAAGCAATAAGGTGTCTTTTGTTTGATTATATTCGGTTGCCCATTCCGCACTATAAGTGCCCGGAATAAATACTTTTACAGTGTCAGTTTCTGTCAAACTGTTGCAACTGAGAAGTACGATAATTAAACCAGCCAATAAAAATGTATTCATCTTCATAATAGTTATATTTTGTGTTAACTCATTCGCATATCTGCAGCCATGGCTGCAATGCCTTTTTGAATGCTCCCATATTTTTTGGCATAAGCCTGCATTTTCACTTTCTCCGTTTCCTCTGTGGTATAAGCCAGGTATTCTTCCAGCGAAACTTCAGTTCTGTATACACGGGAAAGAATACCACCAAGGGAAATAAATACCTCTTTGTACTTTTTAGTGGGATCATTGGCTTTATTGACAGAAAGGACTAAAGCCTTTTCTTTTTCAGTTAAGCCCAGTAACTCCTGTATCTGGTCAAACTTATTTTGGTACTTACTTTGGTCCAGTAATATTTTGCAATCACTGTTATTGATAATGGCCTGCTTAACTACGGGAGAGGAAATAATATCTTCAACCTCCTGAGTTACCACTATGGCTTCGCCAAAGAATTTACGTACCGTTTTAAAAAGGTATTTGATGTATTCCGCCATACCTTCTTTGGCAATGGCTTTCCAGGCTTCTTCAATCAATATCATTTTACGGATGCCTTTCAGCTTGCGCATTTTCGAAATGAATACTTCCATAATAATGATGGTAACAACCGGGAATAATATCGGGTGGTCTTTAATATTGTCCAGTTCAAATACTATAAATGGTTGTTGTAATAAATCCAGGTTCTCTTTGGCATTGAGCAAGTAATCAAATTCACCCCCATTATAATACGGGCGTAATACATAGAGGAAATTGCTGACATCAAAATCTTTATCCTTTACATTATCTCCCCTGAGGACGATTACAAATTCATCTTTGAGGAATTCATAAAAACTATCAAAGCAGGGAAATATATCCGGTTGCTTATCCAGTTTATCGAAATATAATTGCAGTGCATTGGAGAGCGCTACGTATTCACTGCGGTTATAGGTTTCATTATCTTTTTTCCATAAAGCCAATAGCAAGGTCTTAATACTTTCTTTTTTTTCTGTATCCAGTACATCACCATAGCCGATATAGAATGGGTTAAACCGGATCGGATCTTTTTCTGAATACGTGAAATAATAACCATGCACCATATCACATAAACCTTTGTAGGAATGTCCCACATCTACCAATACCACATGAGTACCCTGCTCATAATAAGAACGTACCATATGATTGGTGAAAAAGGATTTGCCGCTGCCAGATGGACCAAGTATAAATTTATTGCGGTTGGTGCAGATCCCTTTGTTCATGGGCTCATCAGAAATGTCCACATGCACCGGCCTTCCGGTTAACCGGTCACCCAATCTGATACCTATAGGAGATAGGGAAGACCTGTAATTGGTTTCCATATTAAAGAAACAACAGGCTTGCGGCGAGAAAGTATCGAAGGTATCATTCATAGGAAAATCCGCTGCATTGCCGGGTATGCCCGCCCAGAATATCTGTGGTGCACCCTCAGTTTCAATTTTCGGCGTGGCATCCATTTGCGCCAGTGCTGAAGAACAGAGGTTGCGGATGATTTTTAATTCCTCCCTGTTGCTTGTCCAGGCCATGATATTAAAATGTGCTTTTACGGGTAAGCGTTGTTCAGCAATGGCTTCGTTTAAAAACTGATCAGTGGCTTCCTTGGCAATAGTGTTTTCCCTGCTGTAAGCTGATAAGGATTGTAAACGGAGGCGTTTACTTTCGAGTTTCTGTAAAGTTTTGGGACTGTCTTCAATAAATACAAATTGATTGTAGATATGATTGCAGGAAAGTAATTGCCCAACTGGTGAAGCAAACCCTACACTGAATTTAGTTTTATCAGTTGAGTATTTATCATAGTTTATTCTTGATCCACATAAGGCCGGCACATATTGTGCATCTGCCATAGTGTATAGCTGGCAGTGATTTTCGCCGATCATCCATTCGGGATGAAAAACAATATCCCTTAAAGTTTCATCATCAGACTGCAGGTTAATATACTGGCTGACGATATTAATCAGTTGATCATTGTTTAATTTCTGTAAGGTCACAAATCCACTGTCTGATAGTATCTTTTCAAACTGCCCGATATGGTTCATAAAATCATGAAAGTGTTTTGGCTGAATCGTTTCTTCAGGAACCATACTCCTTTTTAGCAAGCTCGAGAATACTGAACTGGATACTTTTCTGTTGGCTGGTTTCTTAGTCAGGAATATATAAGCCTGGTGATCCAGGAATGGCCGTTCATTAAAAAAGCGGTCACTGCTGCGGCTGAGAAAACTATTGTCTTCTTTTATGAATTGAGGTTTAAAACTCGTTTCAGTAAACCAATCCTGCTTGTGCATGATCGAATGAGTGGGTAAGACCTTAATGGCTTTAATCCAGGCATGATGCAATGCTTCATATTCTTCATTGCTTAAGGTAAACAGTTCCGGTAACTCGATTTTAAATGCGACAGTGATATCTCCCATTTTTGAAAGTAATGCATCATGCTCTGCACCATAGATGGGTAAGAGGTCAAAAAGATTTTTCATGACGCAATGATTTTTTTAATAATTGAATGGAATAATTCTTAATGACTTTGGGCACTGCTTTACGGGCAACTTTTTTCATCAGTCCAAATTCTCCGTAGCGATGACTCAGCCGGTATACATAAATGAACAGGGCCGTACCCAATGAGGTGATTACAAAAAGGCAGAAAAATATATTAATGCCGCAGATGTACATGATAGCAAAGATGATCAGCAGCGTGACCAGACCTCCACCGAGATACCAGATATACTGAGCTTTCAGTCCCCGGAATTCAACCGGTTTGTTGATGCCTTTATTAATTTGATAGACGCTGTTACTCACGATGCTGACCCTCCTTGCCTCTTAACAGACTTGTTTAAAGTCTAAATCTCATTTCGTTGGGTGTATTAAATGCCAAAGAAGCTTTTGATCACTGTTGCAACCACTACCAGGAATACGCAGCTTCCAAACCAGGCCGCTGCAACCTTACCGGTATCATGGTCACCGCTGTTCCATTTCTGGTATACTTTTACCGCGCCAATTAATCCCACTACTGCACCTACTGCATACATCAGGTTGGTGCCTGCTGCAAAATAGCCACGCACTTTAGTATTGGCTTCATTAATACCGGCATTGCCATCCTGTGCTTTTACGGCAATGTTTAACATCATTACAAGGAATCCGGTCAGCAACACTTTTGATTTTTTAATAAGCATTTGGAATACATTCATCGTCTTTTTCATACTTCACATTTTTTATTGATAAATAATTTAAAAGGCTCCATCCCCGTATCACTCTCACTAACCCATCATCTTTATTCACAGGGATGGAGCAACATAAACCCTCAACCATTCCACAACATGCCTGCCTCTTCATCACTTAATACAATGGAACAATTATTTTCGCAGGCACTGATCATTGTTTTAGTTATGTCAGCCTGCACTATGGAATCTTTTAATACGGCATATTTTTTTAAAAGCAATTGCAACCCATATTGCAGTTCTTCTTTGTTATACTCAGCACCGGCTGAAGCCGCAAAGGCAATTATTTCATCTTTTAGGTTTGCACCTAATGTGTTGATGTCACCGGAAGGATGTACCTGCTCTGTAAATGCCCCGTTTTGTTTATTAAATGGAATGTGCTGACGAAACAATAAAGCCATATCCTGCCTGTAATAAAGGAACAGAATGGCGGTATAGTAAATGAGCAGTAATACTGCAGTTACGGTTAAATACGTTTGCCATGAAATGCCTTGTAACATAAAAATATTTTATTGATTAATTTTCTTAAAACAAAAATAATATCTCAAAACCCTTTTTTCGCTCCCAACCCTCCATGTAGCCCTTTTAACTAACTGATACATATAGGAGATAAATTTTAAAAAATATTTTTGTTATCCGATCTTTCTGCTCAGGTGTAATAACTTCATCAATATATCATAAACAGTACGTTTGGTATTCGCTTCAATTTTATAATATTTTCCATGGAGATGTCCATAAGAAAAATTCTCTTTATGCATCGTGGTGAAGTTATTGGCGACAATCTTTAATAATTCTGATTGATTGGTATTAGTAATTAATTGTTCCTCCTTCATCAATCTAAACAGCAGGGCTAACTGTGGAACCGACAGGGTAGTATGTATTTTGGCTTCAGTTGAAGTGCCGGGAGGTTGAGCAGCAACAATCGTCTGTTCCATTTCATGAAAATATATTTCTTCATTTAACCAGTTCACGATTTGCTCTTTCAGGCCTGGTGTATCATGATATAATCCATGTTCAGGCTTCACGATAACCTGGTTAATTTCCTTTAACTGAAATTTTAAAATGCGAAGTTTACACTGCACTGATTCTTCTTCGGAAACCAAGAGATCCAGCTCATTTATGTAAAATGAACTGATATCGGCTGCATTATAATCGATACTGATCAGTAATTTCTTAACCGCATTGAGGATATCTTCGGGTTGAGCTGTAATGTCTAAGGATAAAAATTCGCTTGTAACTAATTTGATGTATTGAAAGGTTTCATAGGTAATGGCCTCACTTTCTGCAAACTGATCAAGTGGTTGAATAATATAACGAATGAGTTTTTCATTTAGGATGGTTCTTTTTAATGCAGCAGAAATGACTTCAACCTTTGGCCGTAATTCTTTGATGGTATGCTCGATTTTGATGATCGGCATTTTTTGTTTCAGGTTGAAATATTTTGCATAATGTACCTGCAGATAACATAGCAGTTCATTTAAATGATCAAAAAGTAATTTGGATAATTCCCAGTACTCATCCTGCTTTTTAGCATTCTTTCTGTAGAGATAAATCTGGTCCATCAGCCTGATAAAGACACATTGGTATTTGTCTATTAAGAGGTGTAATGCTTTTTCTTCACTGGCGTTAAAGACTTCCTCCATGATATGCAATCTGATCTTTTCTTTTTCGTCGCTGCATTCCAGTATCGTGGTTCCTATTTCTTCGGTTTTAATAACGCTATTTATTTTACCGTTGGATGAGATAGATGTAATCAGTTGGTCGAATTTTTCAATGGTGTAATGCATAAACTCCTGTTTACTGTTGATATTATTCATCAGGCTTAGTGTTAATAACTGTCTGGCACTATGGAGAGAGGTTAACGCAAATTAGGCAGCTGTTGATTTTTATAGTTTATCAAACGGGAATTTTATTGGTTCTTTAAATTTGTATACTTAAAGATTATGAAAAAGATAAAGGGGGAACTAAGGTGATATTGCTATTTTATTTTCGTATGGTTATTCTGCAATTTTAGAATACATTTATGTCAAAGTTCGTTAACTATGAACAGTCATTTCAATTCTTCAAAAGGGATATTTAACCTTCTTCGTCAACATAAGGAATTAAAGGATAAGGTAATGCCCGAATATGTTCAAAGATTACTCGATTTAAACAATCAATTCAGTTCTACCTTAAATAATCTGCCTCTTACTTATAAAGAAATAAATAAGATTCAGGAAGTAAATTTTTATAGCAAAATTTGGAACTCATTTTCAGAATCTCCGGTTAGCCCGATAAATACAAGTCCCGTCGCCCCAATAAATACCAGCCCATTATCTTCATTTCCTATTTTTTCTAAATTTCTTTATAAGGATTTCGACTTTTCTGATTTTATTTTAGTCGATGAAGAAGAGGCAGTAGAGGAGATTAAACACATCCAGGTTAATGAAAGTGTTTCAATTAAGCGAATCATAACTGATGTTTATAATGACAATTCAATTCTATTAAAAATCAGCCCAAGGGAATTTGAAGAAATGGTTGCTGAAATATTAAGATCGAAAGGGCTTGAGGTTCAGTTAACAGGACAAACAAGAGACGGGGGATTTGATATACTTGCGATTGAGAAGAATGGCCCGCTGGGGATACTAAAGTATCTGGTTGAATGTAAAAGGTTTAAAACCCAAAAGGTGGGTGTTGAAATTATTCGGAGTTTTAAAGAAGTAATAGCTGAGGAAAATGCCAATAAAGGAATCCTCGTTACTACTTCTTATTTTACAAAAGGTGCAGAGCAAAAGAAACGAAAACAACCCTATTTATTGGATTTCAGGGATAAAGAAAATATCCTGGATTGGGTCAAAGAATATGAGATTAAAAAACAGTAATACTTTCAATTTATTTTGGATTATCAGTCTCTCATATTGAAATTCGGTATCAATGATATTAATGAGTTGTATGAATTATTTAATAAGAATATTGCTTATGACTGGGTTGATTCCTACAAATCCCAGTCAGCCAAACATGGTGTAATTACAATTCAAAATTTCCATGGATACACATTTATCATTGATGATGGAAATCAATTGATCAGTAATGGTGTTGACCCCAAAGAAATTTTAGAGTCAAGAGTTGTGGGTGCCTTCGGGATTTCAAATGCAACAGTAAATCACAGTTACAGGAAGACAATGCGTAAATGGATAGGAAAGACTTCAGAAATCTTTAGCTTTTATGGTGATAATTATGACAAAGGACATTTCATAGCGCATGGCTTCGGCGGTCCAATCGATGTAAATTTATTTCCTCAACGAAGGGATATTAACAGGGGATGGGCAACAGAAGGAAAGGAATATAGAAAAATGGAAAGATTTGTCGCAGCACATCCGGGGACATTTGTTTTCTCCCATCCTTTATACACTGATCTTTTATTTTGTCCAGCGGAATTAGAATTTGGTTTTTGCGACCAGCATTTGAATTTTTCAGTTAAAACATTTCCAAACCGGTGATTAGTTGAGTTATTTAATTCCTTTGAGTTTAGTTGCCGGATTTTTTATGATATAAGTTTTTAAGCCTTCTGCAATAGTCCTGGCCCATTCCTGATTTTTATACGGAAGCCTGAACCAGAAAAATTTGGCTGGTGCTGTTTCGTAAAATGTTGTAACAGGAACTTTATGCTCCCTTGATGTTATTACTATACGGTATTGAGGATAATGATGTACCTGAAATTTCTGGCAACTGGCATTTACCCAATGGCCTTCCAGGCGTAACTCAAATTCAAATGCTAAAACATCCATGTCAATAATTTCTTTTAATAAAGGTATTTGCTTTTTTCTTTTAACAAAAATGCAGAAAATTTTTCATTGTAATTAATATTGCGATGTATAGTTCAACCTTTTCTTGTTTCATTAATAATCCCATCTAAAATATCTATCAATCCAGGATCCATTGATTTGGGATCAGTTTCCCATTTTGTATGGGCGTCTGGTATTAATTCAAAAACCTTAGTACCTCTTGCTGCACTGATCAATATTCCATGATAACAGCCTGTAAACTCCAGTCCCTCTTCCGGATACAATTCAGGGGTCAGCGCTACTTTATATTGTACACCGTTATACTTGAAATCCCTGATAATGAAATCATATGGGAAATAAGCTGGCTCCATAAAATAATTTGCATAAAAATAAGGCTTTTTTCTGCATATAATACTAAAAAAATTAGTAAATTTATGTAAAATATTTTAGTATGGATCGACAAATACAGCAATTACCCGGCTACCAGGTGAATGAATATAAGCTGGTTCTGGTTCCTCATGAGGAACTCGTAAAGCATATAGCGGATGTTAGAAAAGCCATAGCGGAAAAGTATAAACTGGAACATCCCATCCTAAGCATACCCCAGGTATTGCTGGCAAATTTTAAACAGATACAGGCGGCAGAGGAAAGGATTATTAACCGCCTTAAAATAGTTGCCATGGCCAGCCCGGCTTTTAAAGTGGAACTTAAGGATTATGGCAGTTTTCCTTCCCACAGTATTTTTATCAATGTTACCAGTAAAGTGGCTATTACGGAATTGGTTAAGAAGATTAGGCAGGATACGCAACGGCTGATGAAACTGGATGCAGAGAATAAGCCGCATTTTATGACTGAACCTTATGTAGGTATTGCCCTCAAACTAAAACCCTGGCAATATGAAAATGGCTGGCTGGAATACAGCCATAAACATTTTACCGGAAGATTCATTGCCAATCATATGCTGCTGCTCAGGAGAAAGACCGGTGAATTTAAGTTTAAACCTGTGGCCAGTTTTGATTTTGAAAATATGCCGGTGGATATTAAACAGGGACAATTATTTTAATCATTATCATTCATCTTTTATTAAGTTTACAATGGAAATTGCATTTGAAAAAAATCAGCAGGAAAAGGATAAATTTACAGTAAGCTATGGAGAACAGTTGTTAGAAGTGAGACGTATGTATATTGCGAACCAGGTGATTTTTCATATTGTTTTTTCAATAGCTAAACCTGCACTGGTTTTAACCAGGGCTACCGATCACAATAAAAACAGGTTCTGGACTTCCATACCGGAAGGAAGACAGCCGGAAGCAGAGACAATCGGACCTTTGATCGCTGAATATATTTTGAGCAACCAATAAAAAACTATGTGTTACTACAACGGACAAAAAGTTACAAAGGCTGAGCATATCAGGTTATTGCAGCTGGAAAAGACAGTTGCAGATTATGATTTTTTAAACCGGGTGGTTATTGATGGTTTTGACTACGGCAATAATGCGGTATTAAAACCACAAGTTGGTAGAGAGGATTTTGATCTGGTCCAGATGGAGTGGGGGTTTATACCGCCTTGGTTACAGACAAGGGCAGAAGTAAATCATTTCAGGAGAGGAGGCACCAATCCTGTAACTGGAAAATATGATATTCCCTATACGACTTTAAATGCCATCGGAGAGGAAGTACTGGAAAAAAAGATGTATAAGAAAGCGGCTGTGGAGCAACGATGCCTGGTACTGTCTTCCGGTTTTTTTGAGTGGAGACATATTTTCCCCATTGGAAAAAAAACTGGTAAGCCATTAAAAACTCCGGTTCGTTATCCTTATTATATTCACTTACCTGAAAATGAATATTTCTATATGGCAGGAATCTGGAGCCCATGGGAGGATAAAGAAACCGGCGAAATGGTGGAGACTAATGCAATCATTACATCACCAGCAAATGAATTAATGGAGCATGTACACAATGCTAAGAAAAGGATGCCCTGTATTTTATCTGAAGAGATGGCGGCTGAATGGATGTTTGGAAAACTGGAACCTAAAAGAATATTGCAAATTGCATCTTCCCAATATCCTTACCAAAAAATGTATGCGTATAGCCTGGCTAAAGATTTTCTGAACGGCCATGATCCACTGCATCCGGTAAATCATCCTGATCTGCCACCTATTCCTTTGCCGGAATATGAAAAGGAAGCTTTTATGACAGGTGATAATGATTTTTTACAGGGGAGTTTGTTTGGCTAAAGTTGGCATATCTTCAACGATACATTCTTGCCTAATCATGCTTTACTGTTTCAATACTCCAGAGAAGGGGCAATATTTAATAGCAGTAATTCCAACGCAAGCACTTTTTCTAAAAAATTTAATTCATGATGAGGCTTTGAAAATATATAATCAGTTTTATTTTCTCCGACCCAAGCTTTCATGTTCGGATAACTTTCAACTTTAGCCATTACACTAAAATCATACGAACTATTTCTCATTAGAATTTCGGAGTAGTTTCTTTCGTATTTTGGAAATTCTATTTTTTTCTTTGGTAATTTTTCCTTGTCGATTGGTATTACGGCATTATCCATTGGCTTGTTTAAGTTTTTTTCATAGTAAGGGAGCTTAGGCTTGTATTCAATTGGGGGTAGTTTTTTGGGGACTAATAATTCTTGATGCAATAAAGCCTCATCAAATTCACTTTTAAATCTCTGTATATCCAAAAACAGGATTGGATTATTATTTTTGATTTCGGAAAGCTGGTAGTCTTTTGTTGAGATTAGTTGGGAAAATTTCATCGACACCAGGAAGCGGGCCTCCTCGCTTACATACAGGTCCCTCTTTATTTTTTCAAATTCGATATATGCTGAATCGATCAGCGCACTTTGTGATTGGAAATACAGTAAAGTAGATTTTACCATATTTATTGAATTCAGCTGGTTATCACAAAATGTTGCAATATCAATGACCTGATTCGTATCCCAAGCGATTGGATGGATTTCACCTCTGATATCGTCTGCCATTTTATAGCCTGCCTCAATTCTGTTCAGGTCGATTTCTATAAAGGCGATAGCCTGCTTTATAGGTTTTTTGTTTTCATTAATTAAAGAACGAATAGGACCTGAAACTGTTTCTATTAAAGGAGGAGTGTTGCTTTTTTTTAGACGGATAGTATCCTTTAATAAGTCATCAAGGTTTATCACGCAGGTATAGGTCAAATAAATACTACCCCAAGGGTACTTAGCCTTAAGCTGAGCCAGTTTTTTTTTATCATACTGTCCATAGCACCAGTTCGAAGATAAAAACATAAAGCAAAGGAAAATGAAATAAAGAGTTTTCATAAATGTTATTTTGGTGAGCTAGCTATTTCAGATCTTTGGAAAGATAGAGTTTGGAAGTTCTGCTTCCCGAATAGCTCACATCACCTGTATACATTTTTCCCGACGGAGATTTTTTCACCTGCATTTCAATTTTACCGGCCTGTTCTGGAAATATCAGAATTACTGTATTGCCCTCTACAAAATTTGTAACAGTTAATCCCTGATGGGAAACTGGAATATTTATTGCACCGCTCCAGTCCAGGGCAACCGGAATTTTATTTTCATCATAAATTTGGTAAACTGCAATCTTCTCCTGGGGTTTTGACAAATACGTTAATACTACCAGCACACCAAGACAAACGGCACAAGCCCCGGCGGTGGTAAAAACAAAATTTCTGAATTTTAATTTAAAGCGTGAAGCTGCTTCTGCGCCTAGCAACAATGCTGGTAGGAAGGAAATCAGCAGGTATAAAATAATTTTAGGGGTTGGAGCATATACTAGATCCGGCGACACGGCCACATAGAGACCAAGTGCTAGTATCAGAATTATGGCGATAATTTTGATAACATTCATAGTTAAGGTTTTATTTAATAGTTTCTGAAAAATTGCAATATATTAAAGAAAAGAATTTTGTATTAAAATTCAAAGTGATTTACAAATTTTATTTATAAATGCCCACCCGCCCTCTTCACCAACTGCTCCCCAAACCTTTTCTTCACACTGTCTATAGCCTGGTACAGGTTGATCATTTCCTGCGTATCCTCAAACAGCCGGATCTGGTAGTTGCCCGGTATCATATTCGTAAAACGTATGCCAATCAGCCGGATCAGCATCCTACGTTCATATAATTTAGTAAATAATTCATTTGCAGTATTCATTAACACATGATCAGCATTAGTGTATGGGATAGTAATTTGTCTGGTATAGGTTTCAAAATTGGAGTAGCGCAGTTTTACCGTTACGCATCCTGTGAGTTTATTTTGCTTGCGCAGGTCATAGGCCAGGCGTTCGGACATGCGTATTAATTCTGCATGAATAAAATGTACATCAATCGTATCCTGTTCAAAAGTATGTTCGGTAGACAAGGATTTTTGTTCATGAAAAGGTACTACCGGTGTTTCATCAATACCGTTGGCTTTTCGCCATAAGTCCGTGCCATTCTTACCTAAAAAGTTTTGCAGCATTTCTATGGGTATTTCACTCAGCAGTTTCACGGTTTCCACACCCATCTTTAACAACTTGATAGCGGTTTCTTTTCCCACGCCGGGTATCTTGATCACACTTAAGGGTGCCAGGTAGGATTTTTCAAAACCAAAGGGGATTTCAATCTGGCCGTTGGGTTTCACTTCATTGGTGGCCACTTTACTGATGAGTTTATTACTCGCCAGTCCATAAGAGGAGGGAAGGCCGCTTTCCTTCAGTACTTTCTTTTTTAATTCTTCAGTAAATAAACTGCAGCCAAAGAATTTATCCATCCCTGTCATGTCCACATAAAATTCATCGATGGAGGCTTTTTCAAAAAGTGGAACAGTATCTCTTATGATCTCTGTAACCAAACCCGAATATTTACTGTATTGCTCCATATCGCCCCTTATAATGATGGCATGCGAGCAAAGTCTTTTGGCCAGTTTCATAGGCATCGCACTATGAATGCCGAATTGCCTGGCTTCATAACTGCAGGAAGCGACCACACCGCGATCACCACTGCCACCGATCAATAAGGGTTTGCCTTTGAGTTTTGGATTACGGAGTTGTTCTACGGATACAAAAAATGCATCAAGATCTAAATGGGCAATATGTCGTTCATTATTTAATATCATTTTTCAATTCGTGATTATAGATTTGCAAACTTCCTTTCTTTATAACCTACTTTCTCCAGGCGAATCACTTCCAGGCTGTATACCCCAAAGTCATCAGTAACCTTACCGTATAGCCGGTAAAATCCATTGCTGTGCAACGGGTATCTTGCCGCCGCATCGGGGAAATGTACCGTGTCAATCCAGTCCAGGTAAACGTCTACAAAAGTGCCAAAGAACATGTAATCCTGCTTCTTGGTTTGTACGTGTTTGCGGGCAATAAAATAGCCCAGCATGTGGATGAATTTGCGGTTGTATTTACCCATGTCTTTTGCAGCTACATATTTGGACGGATCATCAGCCACCATATCAAAAGGATTGGATAAAGTAAAACCCAATAATTCCATTTCATCATAGAGGTCATCCATGCGGTTGTCTATGAGTTCGGGCATTTTAAATTCAACAGGTTTGTCGGTGAATAATACTGGGGCATGATGCAATTGGGGCTGGTTTTTCTTTTGCAAAAAGTTGGCTTCCCATAACAAAGTCTTTTTTGATTTACCCGTGAAACGAAAAGCGCCCACACTGACCAGGGTATTCAGTTGTTCCTGCCCGATATTAGTACGTTCTATAAAATCCTGCAGGTGCAGGTAGATGCCATTCGCTTTTCTTTCTTCTAAAATGGGTTCGAGTATTTTATTCAGGCTCTTGATATGGATCAGCCCGGTGTACACTTCGTTGCCTTTGATATTCGTATACAGGTCGCTGTTATTAATGCAGGGCGGCTTGATTTCACCGCCTGTTTTCAGCAGTTCTAAAAAATATAATTCCGTGGAATAGAAGCCCCCGAAATTATTGATCACCGCCACCATGAACTCTTTGGGGTAATAGGTTTTCAGGTACAGGCTCATATAACTCTCCACCGCAAAACTGGCCGAATGCGCTTTATTAAAACTATACCCGGCAAAGCTTTCCATTTGCCGCCAGATCTCTGTCGCCAGTTCCTTGGGATGGCCCATGGCTGCACAACTTTTCAGGTATTTTTCTTTGATGAGGTTAAACTGGTTATTACCCCGGTATTTACCGCTCATAGCTCTGCGTAAAATATCCGCTTCTCCTAAATCCAGTCCACCAAAAAAATGCGCCACTTTGATCACGTCTTCCTGGAATACCATTACGCCAAAGGTTTCTTCCAGGAGTTCCTTCATGATGGGATGCAGGTATTGCACTTTGCTGCGGTCATGGTACCGCTCAATGTAAGCCCTCATCATACCCGATTGTGCCACACCTGGACGGATGATGGAACTGGCTGCCACCAGTGTCAGGTAATCATCGCATTTTAATTTTTTGAGTAAACCACGCATGGCAGGGGATTCAATGTAAAAGCAACCAATGGTATTGGCTTCCCTGATTTGTTTGGCAATACCGGGATCCTTCTTGAATTTTTCTACTTCATGAATATCGATATCAATGCCTTGGTTGAGTTTGATCAGGCGCAGGCTCTCTTTGATATGTCCGAGGCCTCTCTGGCTCAGGATATCAAACTTGTTCAAACCAATGTTTTCTGCCACAAACATATCCATCTGCGTGGTGGCAAATCCCTTGGGCGGCATGAACAGGGATGCGTAAGTAGTAATGGGTTTTTCACTGATGAGCATACCACAGGGGTGCAGCGACATAATATTGGGAAAATTATACAGCAGTTTCCCGTAGCGCAGTATCATGGCCTTTATTTTATCGCTTGCTTCATTGGCTCTTTGCAGCTCTTTAATTTCTTCCACCGGCAAGCCAAATACTTTACCCAGTTGCTGTATGATGGCGTCGTGCTGGAAAGTGGAATAGGCTCCAAGTAGCGCCACGCTTTTTTTTCCATAGCGTTTGAATACATAATCGATTACTTCGTCCCGGTCTGTCCATGAAAAATCAATATCAAAATCCGGAGGGGAAGTGCGGTGCGGATTCAGGAAACGTTCAAAATATAAATTAAGTTCTATCGGATCTACATCAGTAATTTTTAAACAGTAGGCTACTATGGAATTGGCGCCGCTGCCACGCCCCACATAATAGAAACCTCTTGATTGTGCGTAGCGGATAATATCCCAGTTAATGAGAAAATAAGAATTAAATCCCAGGTCATTGATGATCTGTAATTCTTTTGCAAGTCTTTCCTTTGCGGGTTTGTTTTTCTTCCCGTAGCGCAACAGCATACCGTCCAGCGCCAGTTTTTCCAATAAGATTTTATCATCTTCCAGTGCACCGCCAAAAGTCTGTTTGTTTTTGTCGGCGTGGAAATTCATACTGACCGAACAACTGTCCATCAGTTTATAGGTATTCGTTACAATGAAAGGATACTGCTTGAATTGTTCCAGCAGGGTGGAAGGGGATACGAACTGTTCCTCCGGATGGCATTGAGACTCGGGCGGCAGTTTGGAGAGCAGGATATTCTTATCAATGCAACGCAGCAGGCGGTGCAGGTTATAGTAGAGCTTGTTTTGTACAGTCACCGGTTGTCTTATTACGAATTTGTTCTGGTGCTTTTTCAGGTCCATTCCAAAAAGCTGGTTTACCTGCCAGGGCAATACGCCGATGCGTTCATTAGTTAATAATTGCTCGGGAGCCTTTACACCCATGGGATAAATGACAAAGCCCTCTGTTTCGTTTTTAAAGCAAACTATACCCGCCGCAGTTTCAGGGAAATCGGTTTTGGCCTGCAGGTGTTCTGAGAGGAATTCATGTATACTGGTTAGACCCTGGTTATTAGCAGCAATCAGGATATAGAGCAGGGTATCGCCATTCCTGATCTCAGCCCCGGCAATGGGTTTGATATAGGCAGTTTCACATTGTTGGACAAAATCCCAGACATCGCAGGTGGAATTGATATTGGTCAGGGCAAGGGCACCAACCCCTTGCTCAGCCGCCATTTGCACCAGTTCGGGGGTGCTGATCGTGCCATAACGGAAACTAAAATAGGTTTTACAATTGATAAACACCGGGTAGATTTTGGCAGCAAGGTAGGATGAAATACTAAAATAATTAGTATAAATAAGCTAAATAATTTGGTTTATTGTGATCATTGGGTTTATTGGCCAGGATAAAGTCCTTTGTTTTTAAGTTCCTGGCTTTGGGAAGAGAGGGAATGGGGGTGTTTTTCGGATGGTTCCATAGTGATGAAAATGAGACTGGGAATATTTTGGGGTTACCGGCAGGGGTGCTTTGTACGGCATCGTTGCGACGCTCCGTTTGAGGGTAGTGCTGTAATTGGGCTGGTTTAAAACGAAGTGCTATTATTTATAGTCAATGGTGAGAAAAGAAGATTAGCAAAAATACCTTGTTATTATAAATATTAGCGGTCATCTTTCTGCCGGCTTTTTACGAACTCTGCGGAGCTACTAAATAGGGCAAATCAGTTTTAGTGTTATATTGTCTGAAATCATCCAATACACCTATTTATATTTGATAAACTTACTTAAATCCCTTATATTATATAGTAAGGTATCCAATAACCCAACAGGCCATCTGGTTGCTTCACGTATTTCAACCTTCCCAAAAAAATAATCAAAAAAAATCGGCTAAAAATGTGGTTTTGCTCCAAACCACACTATTTATATATACGACCAATCAAAAAAAACCACATTATTTAACAACTAAAAACATGTGCTGCATAATAATATTAAAATCCTCCCGGATGAGGTTAAACTCCAAATTTAACATGGCAAAAAATCTACCTCAGAAAAACAAAATCCTAAAAACCCTAAAAGAATGGGCCACATTCATCTTCTGGCTCTGGAAAATGTTTAAACACACGGGGCTCCTTTAATCAGGTGTCAGGTAATTGGGTTCGGGCAGCCGGCAGTAATGCCGGCATGGCCCATCCAAACTTTCTTATCCGGTTTTTCAAAACTGGTGATATTCTTATGCCCCTAAGCCACCTTATTCGTAATCAAGGCCCACCTTTACCGTTTTCATTTGAATGGAATTCATAAAGATAATATCCCAATTTATATCACCGTCCCGTCTTTATGAATACCACTTCATTTTAAAACTTTCACTGAACACTAAGAAACGAAACGATAATGTTGACAACAATGTAGATAGCAATACTTTACATTCAGTAAATTTGAAAATACAGCTAAATCCCAAAATACTGATGGCTGATAAATCATTTATAACAATTCCTCAGAGCGAATGCATCACGGCATATAAGGATATATTGAATAACTCAGATAAACTTTGGGATTCAGCTAAGGCCTTATCTGGGGATCAGCATTACGGATATGCAATTTCAATGCACATTATTTCAATTGAAGAACTGGTTAAAGCCCTTTTGGTATTTTTTGATGGTAACGGATTTGAGTTTCGCAAAATTAAAGGGATAAACATTTTTTTTAAGAACCACCAGATCAGGTATGTTATATCGTACCTGATGTTTATCATGTCAATATTTGGAGAAGAAATAAAGAAATTTATTCTTAAAATAAAAGAAGAACCGGGGATGATGATGAGTATTCACCAGGAAATGAAAGCTGATGAAAATTATTTTGAAAAAAAATTGAAGTATTATTTTTTCCGCAAATTAGTTTTATTAAAAAAGGAATTTCACTGGTTTTCTACTATTGATAAACTGCGCCAAAATGGTTTGTATTTTGATTTTGACAAAGAAAATAATAATCCGCTGAATATTAGTGCTGAAGAGTATGACCAGATTTTATCAAGATTAAATAAGGTAAGGGTATTGGGTAAAGAATTTATTACTTCATTTGATTCCAGGGATCCCGAAATTCAAAAAGCCTTATCAAAAATGAGGGAAGATTTTATAAATGATGGGTATTATATCAAAATCGAAAATTCTTTGACTAAACTTAAGCAAAGTAAGGGAGGTCCATTTAAACAGATTGCACTTTTTTTTCAGGAAATGTTTTAGTATCGTTGTAAGAAAGGGATCATGGAGGTATTTCCCTTACTTGAATTATAAAATATCATTCCTCTGTCTTAATTAGTCGGGCCATTTATAGATTATTTATTTCTGTTCCAACCTGGATGCTAGTCGTCTTGCGCTTTTGCAATCTAAATTCCAAATAGAAACCGTTCTATTTACTTAATTGTACTTAAAACGTTTACGATATGCAGCGAAATTTGATTGTGAGGGATAAAAATCTTTAGCTGCGGGTAGCAATATTACTTTTCCTTCAAATTGCTTAATGGAATATGCAGCGTTATTTTCTGTAAACGCTTTTATTATTACTTTGTAGTTTTCATCAATTGCAATCAATCCTCGATCAAAAGCCCGGTGTAGATTAGGACATAATGAAATGCCATTACAAATTGTATCGTCATGAGATTCAGAAAATGGAATGATGTGGCATGCATCAATCATTTGGATAGAATCATTGGTTATTATTCTCATACCGGAAATACAACAGGTATGATTATAGATTCTGGGAATTTCTTTTTTGAAAACACCACTTCTTACAAATACTTCCTCTTCGTCAAAAAGGGTTGCCCTGGTTTTATAAGTGGCAGGCGAATCATGTAAAATTTGGTTAGATATGTCAGCAATGATTTTATTATTTTCAGAAATCCGGGCATTATTAAAGTAAACATCAAGTAAAGTATTGCGCAATAATTCTCTGGTATTTGCAATGGTCAATAACTGGTAAAGCATTTCATCAAATGAAGCAAAATCTACCACGTCTTTCAATTGCCCAAAGCTTTTGATGGAGTGAGATGATGTTAACAGAATTTCTTTCCCGACAAAAGTATTTAAGAACCAAAATCCATCGCTTTTCAAATGGTAGAAGGGGAGTGAAAAATTAGAAGAGAATATCGGGTTGTGTACAAGCTGATGCCAGTACTCTTTAAACTGTGCTACTAATTCCGGGGTGATATAAATTTTGTTATCAGTTATATTACCTTTTTCAATCGCTGTAATTATAGACAATAGAAGGATAGGTTTATGCGGTGCAGGCGCACCCTTGCTTCCGTCAACTCGAAGGCGGGAGAATTTTCCAATAAACTTTTCTAAAGCTTTTATAATTAAAAGTCAGAAGTCCATTTTCCATTGATAGAAACCTGCACCATAAATGCACTTAGGTACAATTTACAAAATTACTAGGTATCTTGGATTCGATTTTTGCCCTGTAATAAAACAGTTTTATACAGATTTTATAGTCGTCTTTCTCACGGCTTTTTTTCCCTCTGCTACCTTGCAATTCCTAATTTAGAGAAGCGAATCATAAATTAGATACTGGCAGATTTTATGTCAGCATATAAACTTAGAGAAACTATTTTAATAAATTATTGTAAATTGGTATATATTTGAATGTTATGTGAATTTACCCATAAAGCTGCATACTCAAATTGACTGAAATGAAACTAGCATTTTTTCATCCAATACAGGAGAGCCTATTAAGTCAAGGTACTAATCGCTCCAAAAAGACTTTTATTTCCCTAGCATTTGGTTTAGTTTATTTCAAAGTATATATGACACACATTTTCTTTTGCCGAACAGAATTAGAGTCAATTAAAATGTATCAGTAAATAAGGATTTATTACTGAAGTTTAAAAAATTGATGAATTAAGGGTTAAAATTTCTTGAAACAACTTGTATGAAAAAAAATAAAACTGGTTTTTGGATATTTGGCGTTAATGGGAACATTGGCTCTTCCCTCATTGCTATTAAATACATTTCGAACTATCATAAGAACATTTTTGATAATTGTCTTTCCTATGATGATCAATTTAGGAAATTAAACCTAATTGATTTTGGTGAGGTTTGCATTGGGGGCGTTGATTTGCAAAAGGGAAATATCAAGGATAAGTTCAAATATTTGATTTCCGAAAAAATTATACCATCAAAATATCAAAATCTTTTAAGCAGATTTGACACTTCAAAGTTTACAATCGATTACTATCAGAATTACCTCAAAAATTTAAAGGATTTTAATGATATTAAATACCAAAAAGAAATAATTAAGACAACTCGCAACATCATTAGAAAGTTTAAGGCTTCTAACAAACTCGATAAAGTCATTTGCATAAACCTGATCTCAACAGAAGAATCCTTTCATGAAAAAAACAAGTTTGATAATTTGAAATGGGCTGATTTTGAAAAAAAGATTATTTCCAAGGAGAAATTAAGTAATAGCACACTATATGCAATAGCTTCATTGCAAGAGAGCTGCCATTATATCAATTTTACACCCAATATTGACATTGAACTTAAGCCTTTGCAGGAACTGGCCAGGCAAAATAAAATTTGTTTTGCTGGCAAGGATGGCAAAACAGGCGAAACTTTAATAAAATCCGCGTTAGCACCACTTTTTGAAATAAGAAAATTGAATGTGCTTTCTTGGCTTAGTTATAATTTCTTAGGAAACAATGACGGCAAAAGTCTTTCAAATCCAAGGAAAAAGGAAACAAAGGTTACCTCAAAAAACGACTATTTGTCAAAATCATTAAAGTCAAGTAAAGATTTATTTACGAAAATTGAAATTGATTATGTTCCTTCTTTTGGCGATTGGAAAACCGCCATGAATTTTATTCATTTTGAAGGAATCCTGAATACTAAAATGACTATGCAATTTACTTGGCAGGGGTGTGATACAATCCTTGCATTACCTATAATTATCGATCTGGTTCGCTTCACAAATTACTTTTCTTCAATAAAGCGAATTGGATATTTGAAGGAATTAAATCTATATTTTAAATCAGGATTAAACCAAAGTGACAATCTGGTTAATCAGTATAATCATCTTTTAAAGGCAATAGAAAATGCAGAAACTGATTTGGCCTAAATGGCCTGTAATTGATAGTAATAGTATTCAATTCACATCTGCCGCTCTATTGAATGGTAGATTTTCTATTTCTGGTAATGAAAGAAATTCGACAAGTTTTATACGACTTGCGGAGGAAGAAATGGCAGTATTCACAAAAACAAAGCACTCAATTTTAACTTCAAATGGTTCAGCGGCCCTATTACTTGCTTTGCAAAGTTTAAATGTGGGCATAGGAGATGAAGTCATCCTTCCTGCTCTCACATGGGTTGGAGTTGCTACAGCAGTTTTGAGAGTAGGTGCAATACCTATATTTATTGATTCATCTTCAACAGATCCTCACATGGATTTAAGGCAAATTGAAAACAAAATAACCCCAAAAACGAAAGCAATAATTGCTCCTCATTTATATTCAATCCTGATTAATATTAGCCTATTAAAAAAGAAATTTCCAAACATTCCAATCATTGAGGACTCTTCACATTGTAGCGGCTTATATGAAAGCATTTTAAGAACAAATAAAACTGAATCAGATATTGTTATTTTTAGCTTACAAGCTACTAAATCTTTGACTTGCGGTGAAGGCGGCGTAGTGTTGGTTAAGGAGAGTAAATTAGCTGAAAAAATTCTAAGTCTTAGAAATGATTCGAGAATATATTCTAACAACGAGGCGAATAAACTTCAGTTAATCCCTGGTAATTACCATGGAGCTAATTTAAACCTGTCAGATGTTCAGGCTGCACTTCTCTTAGACCAACTAGAAAAACACAAGGATATTTGTCTACAACGTACTGAATCTTTTAAAATTTTGAAAGATTTGAACAAAGGTGATTCGAAAGTCAAAATTGAGTTTAGTAAAGAACTTATTAATAGTGGTAATTTTTATGGTGTCCCATGCAAATTAAACTGCACCATCAAAGAATTCCCTGGAGCTAAGAGGGAAATTGAAAGGAAACTAAATTTGAAATTATGGAACCCTTATATCCCAATTCCTTTTTCAAAGTTATATAAACCTGATACGGTTAGTAGTTACATACAATTCGAAAAATATAAGAAAAATGAATTTAGTAATTCATTTGAGTGGATAAAAAATCGATTTATTATTCCACATCAGGTATTTCTTGCTGCAGAACATCAGATTGAAACATTGTATAACGCTATTTCGGGAGAAGTGAAGCATAGAAAAGCGATTAAAAAGACATACCAGTCAGATGATGTATCTGTTATAATACTTACAAAAAACAGAAAAGAGAAACTCATTAGAGCAATAAATTCAGTCTTAAAGCAAGATTTTAAGAATGAGATTGAAATTTTACTTATAGGAGATAATTGTGATTACTTAGAGAGTATCGGAGATTTTGAACTGCCGAAAAATATTACGGTAAAAACCTATAATATTATTCTTGATAGAAACACATTTAAGAATACGGTAGTTCAACGAGTTTCAACTTTAAGAAACATGGCACTTAAATTAGCATCAAAAAACTGTATTAGTTTTTTAGATGATGATAACTCATGGGAAATAAATCATTTATCCGCCTTGATGGATACGATGCAATCCCATCAATGTATGGCAACCTATTCTTGGCGAAAATTATTCCTGAGCAATGGGAAGCCTTGGATACCGACAACTTGGCCTTGGAAAGGATCTGATCTTTCTCAAAAAAAATTATTAAAAGTTTACAGAATTTTAGGAATGTTAGATAGTAAGACTAATATTTTAAAAGACCAATTTCAAGCCATTTATGGTAAGCGTGATTTCGCTACAATCGATATGGGAGCCTGGTTATTTAAAAAGGAAATTTTCCAGGCCTTGTCATTCCAAACCGAATATTCAGTCGAAGAAGTGAATTGCTCCGTTACGGAGGATGATGTTTTATTACAGCACTTAAAGAAATTTAACTATGTAGTTTACCCTTCACAAAAAGCAAGCCTTAAATATTATTTTGGAGGATACTCAAATTTGTACAATCATGAATGATAAAATTGATCAAAATAGTAAATTAAACTTTCAGGAATACAATGACCGCAAAACAATTCTTGAAAGTTATCCGCAATGCTTAATTGTAGAACTCACTAGAAGCTGCAATTTAAAGTGTCCCATGTGTAGGGATTCAAATAAGGAATTTGTAAAGCACAAAATGTCTATGGAGATATTTAATAAAATAGATAATGAGCTGTTTGATAAGGCTAAACTAATTGACTTAAGGGGTTGGGGTGAAAGCATGATATTAGATAACATAATTGAAATAATTGAAAGGGTGGCAAATAAGGGTGCAATGATAAGGTTCGTAACTAACCTCTCGTATAGAAGAAAAGATGTTTTTGAAATACTGGCGAAGTATAATTGTAAAATTGATATTTCTCTTGACTCTGTAGATGAACAGATTTTAAACCAAATTAGAGGTGGTGCTAATTTAAATGTAATAAAAGAAAACTTGAGGCTACTTACAGGGTTTTATAAACAGTATCAAGGCAACACCGACAATTTAGCCTTTCTAACGACTGTTCAATACCCTGCCTTAAGCACTTTATGTCAATTGATTCCTTTTGCTGCAAAATTCTCTATTAAACAGATAAGATTATTTCCAGTTGCAATAGATCCTGAATCTGTAATTTCTTTGGAGAATAAAGATGATGAAATAAATTTAATGTTGGAAAAAGTAAAGACTTTATCAAAAGAATATGGAATTACTGCTATCGCAGGTTCAAAAATGGGGTGTTTACCAGTAAATTCTTTAAATATTCCTGCATGTATTCACCCTTGGGCATATTGCTATATCGCTTATAATGGTAAGGTTGGTTTTTGTGATCATTTGATAGGACCGGCATTCGACGATATTTTGATAGGCGATTTAAATTTGAACTCTTTTGGAGAAATATGGAATAGCACTGAATGGCAAGGGTTACGATTAAACCACTTAACAAAAAGAAGTAAAGCTGTGCACAATTTCGAGCATTGTAGTTGGTGCTATGAAAACAAGTACATAGATTTTGAAGATATATTTGATGAATCACTTTCAAATAGTAAAGTAATTTTATGAGTTATGGTAAAGCCTATACTATTGATGATAAATTCATTTATACTTATGGAATAGAATATTATTTGGCTGAACACTGCAATTTGTCATGTAAAGGTTGTTCCCAAAGCAGCCCTTTTGCTCAAAAGAAACTAAGTTCTTTATCTGAATTTGAATTTTGCTTAGATAAGATTGAACCATATCTACGGCCGGATAGAATTTCTTTTTTAGGCGGCGAACCTCTTCTAAATCCCAAAATAATCGATTTCATAAAACTGGCAAAGCAGTCTGGAATATTTAATAGAATTTTTATGACCACAAATGGATTGCTATTAAAAAAAGCATCCCCGGAATTATGGAAATTACTAGACAATGTAGAAATTTCAATTTATCCAGCCAACTATAAGTCAATCAATAAAAACGCCGCATTTTTTTTACAAATGGCTAAAGAACATAATACAGAGCTCTCTTTTTCTCCAAAAGACAACTTTAATCATATTCTCTTTTCAACTCAAGTTCCTAAAGAACATGTAAAGAAAATTTTTGAAAAATGTTTCTATAAGAATTATTGTCATACCCTTTATAATAGAAAATTTTACAAATGTGCGCCAAGCACTTCAAGCCATCATTACCTGAGGCACTTTACCTCGTTTAATACGTCAAATTTTGGGGATTATATAGACCTGGAAAATACTCAAGACTTAAGACAAGAATTCATAAATTATTTTGAAAGTGGCGTACCATTAGGTGTATGTAATTTTTGTGCAGGAAGCTCAGGTAAAGCATTCCAGAATGAACAGATATTAGGAAATCAAATTCCAAGTAATGAATTTAGCTTAGATAAACTAGGTATTTATGAATGATGATAGTATTTATGATTTTTATATTCCTAAATACATGGACTTGGGGGTTGGATCTACACCCAATATAAATCTGCATAATTATTATTTAGAATATGCATTGCAGATCAAAGAAGATCAAGTTTTGGAAATAGGATATGGATCAGGATTATTAACTGTATTGCTTTTAAAAAAAGGAATAAAAGTTACTGCTGTTGACAAATCTATGCAGAGTGCGACTTATTTACAGCAAAAATGTGAACTTTTTGATTTGTTGGGTAATCTAAAGATTGAAACAACTGATGTGAGTGACTATAATTGTAAACTTACTTTTAATACAATCTTTGCATCCGACGATTTCTTACCTCATTTTCTTTCGAAAGAAGATCTTAATTTGTTTTTTAGAAAGATAACTCAATTATTAAGCAGTAACGGTGTATTTGTTACGGATATTAGGATTAGACCTGAGGATGAATTTTCGAAATTCAACTTATATCCCATTTGTACACTCAATAAGGAAACAGATGGAGTAAAATACGTTCATTGCACCTCGTGGATTAACTTAACAAGTGACAATATCGTCCATGTCAATTACCAATATGAAGAATTAAATTCGGAAGGCATTATAATAAATAGCTTTATAAGAATACTGAGACAAGGCAATATTTCATTAGATGAGATGAAAATAATAGCGAATAATAATAATCTGGCTTTAAGTATAAATAGCTATGCTAATTTAGGCTGTCACATATTACAATTTAGTAAACTGAAATGATCCTTTTTTCAATAGTTATTCCAACATCGAATAGACCTTATGGCCTAAAGAATCTATTGGAAAGCATTATTCGTAATGAATCTGATAAAACGATGTTTGAAGTGATCGTAGTCGAAAATGGCAATGAATCAGTTTGTGAAAACATTTCTTCCGGATACAAGCAGAAACTCAATATCAGATATTATTATAAAAAAACTAGGGGTTTTTCGGCGGCAGAAGCTCGGAATATCGGAATTTCTGAAGCCAGGGGAAGATTTATTCTATTTTTTGACGATGACGTTATTTTAGAACCCAATTGTATTAAAGAACACTTGTCTTATCATTTAAAAAATGATAAATTAAAAATAGTGTTTGGGTTCAGGACCAATATTTTGAATGATACAAAAATTAATCTAAAATTGGGAACCACTGACGAAGATTACAGAGTAAATTTAAAATTGCACCTACTAAATAAAAGCAGGTTATGGTATTATGCTTATTCATGTAACCTATCTATAAATATTAGTAAGGGGAAGAAATATTTCGATGATAATTTTAAGACTTGGGGTAATGAAGATCAGGAATTTGCATACCGGCTCTTCAAAGAAGATTTCGAAGTAATTGTAGGGGAGAAGTGCTTTGTTCTGCATTATACCGATTCGAAAATCAGGAGCCCTTTTTTACGAGATAAATATGGATTAGACTCAGATTATAAAGATTTTTTACTTTCAAGAATATACTTTGTTAAAAAACATTGGAATGATTTAGACTTACGAAATTTTATCCTTGAGGATTTAAAATTCTATGAATTTAGTAATAATAAATGGATTAGAAATACAAATCCAGCTTCCAATTTTGAATTTAATAAGTTTGTTGAAACCCTAAACTTAGATTATTAATGGAAATCGAATATAAACCCAAACTGCTTTTTCTTGAAATTACCACTGAATGTAATCTAAGATGTAAGCAATGTTTTATGTGGAAACTAAAGGATGATAAAAATAAATTAACAGGAGATGAATATATAAGCCTGATTGAAGAGTTTAATAGGCTAAATGAAAACGGAGCCGTTATACTTACAGGTGGTGAAATATTCCTACAGTCAAACTTGTTATTTCAGATTCTGAGTAAGTGTAATAGTATGAATATTGAGACAGTAGTTAACACGAATGGAACTCTTATTCCTTGTGAAAAATATCTTGAACTAGTCACTAATGGGCCACAAAAATTAGTTTTTTCCTTGGATAGCCATCGGGAAGAATTGCACGATTATATAAGGGGGGTGAACGGCACTTTTGAAAATGTTATTTCGACAATAAATAGCCTTGTATCAATTAGAAATGAGATGCAGCCTACTGAGAAAAAAATATACATAAGTACCATACTTCATAATGAAAATATAAATGAGATTGATGACATCATCACATTAGCAAAAAATTTGAAAATTGACGGCATTACTTTCCAGGCACTAATTCCAACATTTTATAGCAATCTAAAACCAGAAAAAGACTTTTTTTTTAACAAATACTTTTTTAAGGATATTAATAATGCGATTGAAAAAATTGATAAGTTAATGATACTATCAGCAAAAGACAACTTTATTCTTAACACTTTCTCTGATTTATCCAATATCCAAAAATACATACATAGTCCATATTTTACAACTGACCTACTTTGCAATGCACATGAAAGAAATTTAGTAGTTGATCACATGGGTAATTTAAAATATTGTTACAATATGGAAGCTATATTTACAGAACAAATCGGCAACATTCGACTTAATAAAATAAGCGAAATTATTCATTCCAATAAGTCTAAAGAGGCAAGAGGTAAAATGAAATTATGTAATTTAAGTTGCGGCATATTAAATTGTAATAAATAATTTGCCATTAAAATCATTTCTTGATAAAGTTTGTATAGTGTTGCTTTTCATTCTTATCACTCAGTAACCATCAAATTGTTTTTCCTTAATGTTTCATACTAGCATTCCAAATTCTGTAATTACTTTCCAAGTTTTTAACTAGGTTCAAACTTTAAGATATCTTTCTCCAGCTCTAGGGTAGTTCAGTAGTCGGGCTGGTTTAAAACTCAATATCAAAGCGTATAATCCAATAGGCGGTATTGAAGAACCGTTTGTTGAAATCGGGGTAAACAACACCAACAAACAGTGTTCAGAAGCAATATGTAGTGGAATAACATTTTTGTTATTCCACCAATAGCCGCAGACAACATGGCCATTTCATATAAAATGACTTTGGAACCTTGATCAATTATCCTGAGAGAAAATTTTCGTATTATAGCCGCCTTAAATTACTGCTAACCTATTTGAAAACTTTCTTGCTTCTGGCAACTGACAACTGGAGAAGGGTTAAGATTAATGCAAGCTACAGTCCAAAACCAAACATCGAATTCAATGAATAAATGAAAAGAAAAGATGGCAATAAACATCGAAAGAAATCATTGTAAATACTATTTCCTTTTCCTTTTTTTGAATGAAAACAATTTCCTTTTGGATTTTATGTTAGTTTTTCTTTCAAGCTCCAATTGATATTCTTTCCAGGACGATGCGTGGTGGATTTCGTTATTTGTAATCCAGTAATGTGATTTGCAATCGAAGTTCCAGTTTCCAATAGATGGTCTTAGCGATACGCTTTTGCCGTTAAAACTAAGCTGCCAGTCATCCGGCGAAATTGGAGTTACAACCTCATTACCACAGCCACACACACATTTGTGTATGGCTGAGCAATGTAGTACTGATATATATAGCACACCATCTTCCAAAACATCAGGAACAAACTCAATAAATTCATGTCTCAGTGTCTTCATTGATGATTTTTGATTGGTCAATAATAAAACAACTGTCGTGTTCATGTAAGGTATCATGATAAAATCCAAGAAACTTCTTCCATTTCATAACAGCCTGTACAGCATTATACATATTCAGCTCCGCAATCTGCACGTTGGTATGATAATCATCGTTGTCATCGTCATTGCCGGGAATTCTCTTATCCAGATGATCAAACTTTTGAGGTGTTCCTAGTGTTGTACGAATTAAACCTGTAATAGCGCCGTCAATAACATTAACACCAAGGCCTACGTCGATGAAGGCAATTTCTTTTATTAAAAGATACTCAATTACCATTTTCCGCACTTTACTTTTATCAACACAAATAAATACGAAAGTAAACGCATCAAGTTCGTGTAGGTTATCCTCAGTGAGATAATATGAATGACGAAAGATCCCCTTGTGCATATTTGAGTATATGTCAGCAAAGTAATTGACCTTAGATTTTTTATCATCGCCAAAGCAATCAACAGATGCAGCTCCTGGAGCTCTAAATGAATTATGCTGTAGGAAATTATCACCATCAAACATGTGTATTTCGCTCACTGGTGTTTTACTAAGCAAATCGAGAAGATACCCGCCTGTTCCACCAATACCGATTATCGCAATTTTTTGCCCCCTCAATTTATTATTGAGTAACTCAATATTAGCCCGACTACTATTAGTGTCGTAATAATTAAAAACACTGGATTCCTCTTCATCAGGGATAATATTGAAGGTGCATGCTGTCACTTCAGGATTAACAGACCTTGCAGGTGCAGAAATTAACTCCACATAGGTAGTAACCTTTTGATAAAAATCTGAATACCCATCGGCTGGCCTGCTTGAAAAAGTATGGTTAACAGTAAGTCCTTCCAATAGCATTGAATTCGCAGTTTGGTTAATCAACGCTTTCATTGTTGAGCCATTTTGATGACATGGAGCCTCACCAATAAAATAAATTACGTGGTTATGAGGTTTGACAGTTTTTAGACTTTTTGCATCTGTGTCAAGTTGAGTTACAAGACTACCATACTTAAGTTCTTTGTCAGAATTGAGATAGGGTATGTGGTGGATACATAAGTATCCACCATTTTTTTGAAGTTCATACCCGTCATTCCTGAGCTTTTGAAGGTCAGGGCTATGATTTATTAGTTGCTGAAACATGGAACTTCATTTTGATTTTTACGTAAATAATATCTCCATCAGACATTGAGCCCTCAGGATTTTGTTTCGGACCGTTTGTATACTTTACAGTATAACTTTTCTTTTCTGGGTCATAATCCGGGTATGCAGTTTAACGACCTCTACATAAGATATCTTTTTGGCAAACCACTTCTTCTCCTTGAGGTTTACAATGATGCACACTTCAAATTTCCTCGATTCAAAATGTTCCTTTCCCGGACGGGCAAGATCAACCCATTCATCATCCTCAATCAGTTCATCTTCCCAGCCTTTGGGTACCTTTAGGTAGATTTCTTCCTCTGCAGGTATGTTACTCTGATGCCTGATGTAAGACCCTTTAATGAATTGATTGTTTGAGGCAAACTCAACCCCATTGATAAAATAGTTTAGCTTTTTCTTTATGAAGAATTGCTCTATTCTAGGTCTGGCCAGGTCTACTTTATCATTATCTTTAACCGGCTCATCCTTCCAGGGATCAGCAATTCTTAAATAGAGTTCAGCATCCTGGGGTAGTGAACCAATCACTTTGATTTCTTTACCTGTCTTGTACTGCTCAAATGATGTAAATTCCTTTCCTTCAATGAAGAAAGGTAGTGCGGTGCGACCATCGTTGTGGCCGTCTTTTTTTAATTCTTTTGACATTTTTTGTAATATTTAATAGTAAACCCCAGGAAGATACTGGCAATAAGGTTGGAGCTTTCAATATGCCAGTCTAGTAGAGATTTCGTGGCACATTTGTTTAGTTCACTATAAACTATTACTTTGTGAGACGAATTTAAAGGGGCTTAAGATGATAAGTCTTAAGTATAGAGTCGCAAGCTTTTTCCCTTATAGCCCAATCAACTGCTAGAACAGGAGGTTGGGCTTTGTTTTTTATTCTATCGGCTTTTGTTTTTTAAGCATGACTTATTTTATTATCACACGTTCATCTACTTTTATATTCTCATGAATAAAGTTGAATTTCTTTAATAATCCAGTGACTTCTTCATAAACTTTTCCATTACCTTTTGTATCCTTTATTGTCACAATAAGGGCAAACTCTTGGCTTATATCTTTACTATCCTTAATTTTAGTTTCGTAATTATTTCTATAGGCTGCTTCCAGTTTCAGGAACCATAATCTATCCTTTGATAAATAATTCTTTTTATTGCCTTCCCTCAATTCTTCTAGATCTATGCACCATTTTTTTACAGGGATAAATTGCTCCTGATGTCCATTTTTGTAGCTTCTTAAAAATCTTTCAGCTTTAAAAGCAACTGTTGCTGATTTTTGTTTTGGGGAACTGTAAAGACTAGGCAGTAGTAAATTTTTGCCATCTTCAATATCAATTGGATTTCGATTTACTTTACTGTCAATTACCTCCACTTTTTTCTTAAACGTACCCAATGCCACTTCAATGTCACTTTGGATGTATTCTGAGCCTTGGTAGGAATCAATTCTGGGCGCAGCCACAAGAGTCACTTTTATTTGTCCATAAAAATGACCATTATTAACCAAGCTTTGGGGAAATGGGAAATCCATTATTTTTATATATGAGCCTTTATCAACAGCGTCCATCAGTATAAGAGTTACTTCGTTTGGATCATTATACAAAATATCAGTTATTGTAGAAGGTAGCCCAAATCCAATTTGATTAATTCGGTCTTCAATATTGCAATCAAATTCCTCTGGATGCTTTGATGAATGAATTAAAAGGGCTTTTATTAACTGAGGGTTAAATTCTTCTTTTAAAGAACCTGCTAATTCAGCAGCCAATGCAGACACCCTTGGAGTAGAATAACTTGTTCCAACAGCTTTGCAAATTTTTCCATTTGCAGAAAATGACTTAACACCACTAATTTCAACTTTTCCATCTCTGATCCCAGCATTGCCTCCATAGTGTACGAGGTCAGGCTTGATTACATCCGAGATTCCAGGTCCAACCATCGAGAATGGGGAAGGATGGTTAATGTCCGCAATGTCATGGATTCCTTTTTCATGCGCAATCGAACCTACAACTAATGTCCTAACACTTTCTGAGGCTTGAGTAATTCTGCCTCTTGGTGCAGCCTTTAAAAAATTACTACAATTCCCTGCAGCCTTTATAATTAAAATATTATACTCATCCTGTAATTCATCCAAAAATTGAGCAAAATCAGAATATAATTCGTCATTTATTGGGGTATCATTCCCTATCGAAAAATTCCAGACTTTTACATCAGGATGTTTGATAATTGCTTCCCTCATAAAATTAACCATCATCGGTTCGTCTATATAGCCATATTTTTCATTCGGGTAAATCACAGCTTCAGTAATTTTGAACGGTTGCGTACCGGTCCAATTTTTCCCTTCTAAAATATCTCCGTAGTTTATTATTCCGGCAATGAAGGTGCCGTGTGATTTGTCATATTCATCTTCGCCAAATGCTACATATATACCACTTTTCCATTCTTTTAAATGCTCAATATCGCTAATCCCTTCATCAAATACTCCGACTTTAAAATAATCAATCCCTTGCTCAGGTTTCTTCACCTCAATAAAATCCTCAGTTATCAACTCGTTTTTTGTTAATTTAATAATGGGGGTTTTACTTACTGAAAAAATACTGTCATTATCGTTGAAATTCGTTAAGACTTGGGGTTTAATATTTGTAACTCGATATAGAATCAAGTCGTTGGTATACTTTAACTTTTCACATTTTATTTTAAGCTTCTCACACAGGTTAACAAAACTTCTTTCAGAAATTTCATTTAGCTTATAATCCCCATAATTTATTAATCTCACTTTTAGGTCGGTAGAACTTTTCACTTCTGAATCTATCAATGGTTTAAACTCTTCAGCCTTTTCGATTGCAGAAATACCAAGTACATTTTTTTCTTTATCTGCGATCCTTGCTTCTATTTGCTTTAGGTCACTGATGTTATCTACCTTTACCAGAAGCTGATTTTCACCTACAAGCCCAATTATATTGACTTTCCTTCCCAGATTGAATAGCTTTCCAATCTCATTGCGGTAAGTTTTTGCTAATGCTTCTTCATTTAGTTTTAACTTGACGACAGTAGGTAAAAAATTGTTAGAATTTATTTTCTGCGTTAATTTTTTGTTCAATCCTCCAAAATATCCCTGAAAATAATTAGCTCTTTTTGTTAAATCATTTACTGATAAGCGAAATTTATTACCTTCGGAGGAACCACCTGGCAAATTGTTTAATAATTTGTCATTGTCCCTCTTCTTAAAAAATTTTATTGGCAGATTTTTTACCATAATTATTTTATTTAAGGTTGTTTCTTATTTGACGAATGGAAATGTCTAGCAACTCAGCTATCTGTAATTTAGATACACCATTATCGTTTAGGTACTTGATTAGATCTTCATTGTTGAATTTTCCTCTGGTATCGAATTGGTAATTCTCAATTAATAAATCTTCTGGACTAACCTTTTGTTTATCATTTATTATTGCATGAGTTATTGCATTGTTTACAATATTCATGATATCCGAAGGAGATTTTTTTGAAAATATGTGAACTAACTTTTCATATGATTTTTTATCGGTTTCAAAATTCTCTGAGAATTTACCTAGATACATTTTTATTAATTCATTTATGCCATTTGCATCTGGTTGTCCCACTTCAATAACCGTATTAAATCTTCTCCAGATAGCTTTATCTAATAATTCGGGATGATTTGTTGCAGCAATTAAAATGTTGTTTTGAGTGAATAAATCGATGTTTTGTAATAAACTATTAATTACTCTCTTCAATTCACCCATTTCGTGCTGATCATCCCTTGCTTTTGCTATTGCATCAAATTCATCCAAAAACAAAATACATGGCTTGCTATCTGCATATTCAAATATCTTTCGAATATTTTTTGAAGTATTTCCTAACAATGAGGAAATGACAGCGTCCAATCTTGCGGTGATAAGAGGTAATCCAGTCTTTTTTGAAATGAACTTTGCAATTGTTGTTTTGCCCACGCCTGGCGCTCCATATAGTAACAAGCTATTTTGAGCATCAAGGCCCATTTTTTTGATTTTATCCGTATTTTCAATAACCCTTATAAAGTTCTGAACCTTCTTTTCAATAGTTTCTGGCAATACAATTTTTAAATCTGCACTTAAGGGATTAAAAATGTCAATTATACTCATTTTACTCTCTGGATCTACAGGAGCAGTATTTAACAATTGTTCCATAGATAGGGAAGTAACAGCTTTATTATTCAACAAATTTCTAATCCCTTTTGCCAATTGCTCATTACCATCTTCCTTTAATTTTTCTGCTAATTTTTTTGCATATAATATTACTTTATTAGGCTCTTTTTTTAGCCCTCCTTCAATTATTTTGATGATTTCGTTATACATGTTATTTCTTTTTTTTTGTCTTGGTGATACAAATATAATATAAATTGATTCATAAAAACAAAATAACGTTACGAAAAATTCATTTTATGTAACAAAATGTACAAAAATGTTACCAATTGACCAAATATTGTACTGTATTGTACTTTTTATACTGTTTTATGAACCTGAGTGGTATTTTTTAAGGCTGCACTGTTGCATCGCATTCTTGTACTGCAGACATTGGATACCAGCACACCGTTTGAACTGTAAGGTTGGCTTACTCAATAAGTAGCTTCGTTCCTCAACCTTACAGTCTACCTGCATTCGAGTCTGCATGAATGTTCTTAAAAATCTGAATTTTGTGGAACTTATTTACGCGTGAAATGTCAAGTATTCTGCACCATATACTTGACATTTAATTCCAACATGCGAAATGTCTTAACAGTACTTAAATCGATTTCGGTGTAGTGTGAGGTTGATTTGTGAGGGATAAAAATCTTTAGCTGCGGGTAGCAATATTACTTTTCCTTCAAATTGCTTAATGGAATATGCAGCGTTATTTTCTGTAAACGCTTTTATTATTACTTTGTAGTTTTCATCAATTGCAATCAATCCTCGATCAAAAGCCCGGTGTAGATTAGGACATAATGAAATGCCATTACAAATTGTATCGTCATGAGATTCAGAAAATGGAATGATGTGGCATGCATCAATCATTTGGATAGAATCATTGGTTATTATTCTCATACCGGAAATACAACAGGTATGATTATAGATTCTGGGAATTTCTTTTTTGAAAACACCACTTCTTACAAATACTTCCTCTTCGTCAAAAAGGGTTGCCCTGGTTTTATAAGTGGCAGGCGAATCATGTAAAATTTGGTTAGATATGTCAGCAATGATTTTATTATTTTCAGAAATCCGGGCATTATTAAAGTAAACATCAAGTAAAGTATTGCGCAATAATTCTCTGGTATTTGCAATGGTCAATAACTGGTAAAGCATTTCATCAAATGAAGCAAAATCTACCACGTCTTTCAATTGCCCAAAGCTTTTGATGGAGTGAGATGATGTTAACAGAATTTCTTTCCCGACAAAAGTATTTAAGAACCAAAATCCATCGCTTTTCAAATGGTAGAAGGGGAGTGAAAAATTAGAAGAGAATATCGGGTTGTGTACAAGCTGATGCCAGTACTCTTTAAACTGTGCTACTAATTCCGGGGTGATATAAATTTTGTTATCAGTTATATAGCCTTTTTCAATCGCTGTAATTATAGACAATAGAAGGATGGGTTTATGCGGTGCAGGCGCACCCTTGCTTCTGTCAACTCGAAGCCGGGAGAATTTTCCGATAAACTTTTCTAAAGCTGTCATCATGAAAAATAAAAATAGCCAAACAATCTTATTATTTTATAAATAACGGAATGCCGGTTCCATTAATTCCTGTTCTGCTCTTGGTATTCCTATTTCATTGGCAATAACTTTCCAGTTTCGCACCGGAGTAATTACATCTTCAATGATGGCATCCATTTGCGGAATGGTTAATTGAAAGTATTGGCCAACACTTTTGGCCAGGTTAAAGTCAAGCGAATTATCATCCTGGTCAATATTAAGGGCAAGGCCATCTTTATCAATAGAAGGATTGATGTCGTATGCCGGTGAAAGTTTCCACCCCGTATCTCTTAATATGAATCCATGATTGCGTAAGTGATCATCTGTATTGGAAATTGCAATATTGAAGATGATACGCCTCCATAATTGATGCAGGTCCGATTGTATATTAGATCCAGAGTATTGAATAAATTCAGCCATGTCAAGGTAGCTGGCCGGGTTGTCTCTTATCGTGTCTTCATTATTGTTGGTCATGGTCATGGCAGAAGCAAAATGTACCCTTTCTCCGGCAATCCTGTCAAAACGTTTAGTGAAAAAAGTATTGTACCTGCCTGCAATATGCTGCATCTTTGATTCTGTCATTTCAATGCCAGCCTGCAGTGCTAACCGGTAGGCAAGAAATTCCCATGCTGCTTTATCGATGGTATCATTTCGGGAAGGAAATTTAGCGATCATGGGGTGGCCATGGTCATCCAGGATATTTGCCTTTGGCCTGGCGCCACCTAATGCAGAGCCAGGGGCCATCAACATAGCGATCCATTTTTTTACATCTTTATTATCAATATCAGATTCTATTATGTCAGCGGCATGCTGTAATTCCCTGATATTGTATAAAGGCGGCGCTGCAGCTTCATGGTCATCATCTAAAAATGGTCCGTCCGGGTCAAGTTTAAATCTTAAAGCACCCATCCTGTTTTCATCATAAACACCCAATAAAAAATCAATATCGTATAAAGTGGGTACAGGCTTACCGGCTTCTTTTGCTTTTTGGGCAGCACGCTTTTTCATTAAAGTTCTTCCCCATGTATCTGGCATCGAATCAAGAAATATCCCAAAGTTTTCTTCTTTATTTGAAAACTGTGGGCCGGTATACCATTGTATTTCGGGATCTAACAACAGTTGCGGCTTCGATCGTATCCATTCGGTATCGTATTCAAAACTAAAAGCTTTCCTTCCTTTGGCCTGGTGGGCAGACAGGATTCCAATGCATTTAGGCTCGGGCATCCCTAACCAATGCGCATACACCCATATAGCTGTTTTATTGTCGGCCATTTTATTTATTTATTTGACAAGTTCAATATCCTGTAATTTTCTACCGTATGCATCATCAGCTGCCAGTTTTAAAAAATCATCCTGCAGTCCCAATACCCGGAGAGTGTTAAAATAGGCACCCATGGATACACTGGGGTTGCCCTTCTCAATTTGGGTAAGTGTAGATCGGTTAATATCGGCACGTTCGGCCACCTGTATAGTGGTCAGCTTCCTGCGTTTTCTGGCCAGCTTGATATTTTCACCCAGTTTTTCCAGAACTTTCTGGTACTTTGGAAATATGATTTGTTTTCTCCTGTCCATATTTGTTGGATATTATCCGCAAATATAGATATATTGTTGAAAATAACCAACATTTTATTAAATTTATGGGTGAGGGAAGGAATAAGGAGGTCCCGCAGATAATTCTTTGGGGACAAAATCATACCGTGAATATTTTTGGGATGCCGGAATTTATCCTTTGGGAGGCATCGTTGCGACGCTCCGTTGGAGGGCATAGCATCAATCAACTTTCAGTTTTCGCAAGTAATTGATTATAAGTTAAAGATATTGGCTTACTCTCTTATAATTAGATGTTTGCAACTTATTATAAAAAAAATTTGAAAAAATCAGAAACTGGTATTACTTTTGTCTTAACTTATAAGTTAAGTTGGTAGTTCATATTATACCCATATCAACATTGGCACTTGAAAAAGTTCGTTACTATACTGTACGCTTTGAAAATAGACAAATCTCTGAATTCAGGGATTTTCAGCAAAGAACAGTGGAGCACAGCCCTGTTGAACTGGCTGAAATTAACCGGTATATACAGTTGATAGGGGAACGGTATGGAGCTGTAAAAGAGCATTTTAAAGCAGAAGAAGCGGCCGAAAGGCTGCCCCCACCTTATCACCAGTTTATTGAAATAGAAGGAATTGGTGATTTTGGGCTACGGTTATATTGTATCCGGCTAACTCCCGGGATCGTGATTTTGTTGAACGGGGACAGGAAAACGGCATTGAAAGTGCAGGATTGTAAATACTGTTATCCTCATTTTGATGTTGCCAGGAGGATAGCAAAACTTATAGATAAAGCCATGCTGGACGGCTATATTGAACTGGATGACTATAACAAGGAAATTAGAATTGAGGAAGATTTTGAACTGGATTTATAATGATTAAATGAATTGCTATGATTAAAAAGAAAAAACTGCTTGAAGAAGAGCATATTCCTGAGGTAGAGCAGTCTGTAGCAAATATGCCTGAAGACAGTAAGATCTTTGTGGAAAAATCCCTGGAAATTGCTAACTACCTGATGCAGGTATTGCAGGAAAAGAACCTGAAGCAAAAAGACCTGGCAGACAGGCTTGGCAAATCGGAAGCAGAAGTAAGTAAATGGCTTGCAGGGATGCATAATTTTACGCTCCGCTCTCTATCGAAACTGGAAGCAGCTTTGGAAGCGACAGTGATATGTACGCCAAGAAACTTACAGAAAAGTGTTAAAGTAACGACCCATATTATAATGGGAAGCGTAAACACAGTGAAACACAAAGGCGGAGGGGATTTCCCGATAACCGGGAAACTGGTTTATATGAAAACGGAATGCGAAACCAATAATGAACTTGTGAAAGCAGTTGTATAATGAATAAAGACAGAAAAATAATACCTGGGAAAATCCAAGTACTTAATATTAAAACCATTAAGGGTAATATTGAGAGCAGTCCTGATGCAGATCCGGAATTAATCAATGGGTATAAGTTTAACCATATTTTGGGTACGGGTATTAATGCGGAAGAGAAACTGATTGGCCTGCGCTTAACAGTAGACATAGAAGCGCAAAATGAGAAGGAAGAAGCTATTGGTATAAGTGCATCTTACACGCATAATTTCACCTTTTATGTAGAGAACTTGGACGAGTTTTTAGGAAATGAAGAGAAGGAAGGAGGAGCACTTGAAATTGACCCTATAATGGTAGCTACATTGGTAGGTATTGCGTATTCAACAGTAAGAGGTATTGTGTATACCCGTACACAAAGCACTTCGCTGAATGGCGTTATTCTGCCAGTTATTGATCCAAAAGAATTACTTAAATATGACAATGGAGAGGTGGAATAGGCAGAATTGGCAGGAATAAATTGACATAAACCTGACAAAATTGATATTAAAATGTTTTTAATACATAATTTATATGACGAAAAGGAGCAAAATGGTACAAAATCACGAGCCAATTAATTTTGGCTAATAATTTGAGTATGTTAAAGAATTCTTAAAAAGAAAAAGGCTTCAATGTTAAACAAAGAAGCCTTGCCAACGGAAAAAAGGTTTGGACGCCCGCACCCCTTTAAAGGGTGCACTTTTCCGGGGTTAAAAATTTTGGCGAATATAATGAAGTTTTGAATTGCAAAAAGCAATTTCCTTCCTCTCTCCTCTATTTTTTCCCATATACACTTTTTTGGAAATCAGGTAATCAATTACGGAACTACCAAATCTATGCCGTTTTTTAAACGCATAGGATTGGCGAAAAGTATGTGTTTTATTATTTTTTATTTTTTAAAAATTCAAGCAATGGGAAAAAATCAACACGTGGTGCCCCACGGAAAAGACTGGGCAGTAAAAGGAGCAGGCAACGAAAAGTACACTGCCATAACCTCCACACAGGCCAAGGCAACTGAGATTGCCAAAGCTATCGCAAAAAATCAACAATCAGAGCTTATTGTTCACAATCAAGAGGGAGTCATCAGGAATACAAATTCCTATGGTAACGATCCGCATCCTCCAATTGATAAAAAACCGTAACAATAGCTATGATAAAGATCAGATGCACATCTCTTGAAGATGTAAGAAAAAATCCGTCTGCCTATGCCCAAATGCTGGCTAAGGGCGACGCCAAAACCAGCGGCGGCACCTATGGCATGTTTGCTTACTGGCAGGATGTAGCCAAACAGGTTCACCAACAGCAGCTAACCCCAACAGAGGGGATAAAAGAACTGCAGCAAAAATTTATGCGCTTTGATGATACGCCCCGTAATAAAGCCAAGCAAGATAAGCTGGTGGAACAATTTGTACGGTATTGCAGGCAGTATGATAAAAATGAATTTGCCTTTGTGGATGGCAAAAGACAAATGAAATGGGAATTGTATGCCGGTGTGATGCTTACCGGGCTAACTCCTTTGGTAGTACATAATGATAATGGATACTACAGTTACCTTATTACTGAACAGGCTTTTGACTGGAAAGAGCAGCTTCGTTTTCCCTTACAGCAGCAGTACCTGGCGGATTATAATATTGATTGTGATGTTAGTGAAATGCATATTGGTATTTACTGTCTTGCCAATGGGAAATTTGACTTTAAAATTTATTCACGGAAAGAACTAGGTAGCACAATTATTACGACATCGGAAATTTTTAAAAATGTGCAAAACCAACTTGAGAAATTAAAAGTCACCGAATAGTAACAACATAAAAAAATTAGGTATCAATTCCAAAAATTAAAAATATGAGTCAATATAGTAATAAAAGTAAGCTCCATGTACGCATTAGGAACTTTGTAGCATGGATTGCTCCTGAAAAGAAAACGAGGGATGCAATTAAAAAACAATCAGATGAAATCAGGGGTAAAATCAGGAAAAAAGCTGAAGCTGATGGACTAACCATAGCTGACATGCCTTACTCTGGTTCCTTTGCAAAGAAGAATGGTTTAAGGAGACACCTACAAGGAGAAACCACCAATGAAGGACAAGATATTGACCTTGCCTTTGTGGTAAAGCCAGATAAAGAAACTGAATTTGAGCCGCTAATTCAGAGATTTAAAAAATATGCTGAAGATGCTTATCCGGATACTAAAATAACGGTTACCAAAAGCTCTGTAAATATGGAATTTGTGGGTACTAAACTTACCTACGACATTGTTCCAATGTTTGCCACAGACGATACTGAAAAACAACTGTTGATAAGAAACAATGGTGATAAGATTAAAACCTCTGTACAAAAACACACTGCCTTTGTTCGTAACCGTACAAAAGAAACCAATGAAGAAGATGGTGTCGTTGTTTTTAACGACTGTGTAAGATTACTAAAATGGTGGAGATGTTTTAAGGAACAGAAAACCAATGAAATAATTACACTGCCCAGTTTTTTGGTCGATATGCTGGCAGCAAACGCATTAGAAAAGGCGGAGATTAATACCACTTATGCTCAAACATTGGCTAATTGGTTCTCTTATCTTGCTTTTACTGTAAAGAATAGAGAAACGGTTTGGTTTAAGGATTACTATAATACACCAAAACCTGACACCTCAAAACCTTGGAATGTTTTGGACCCGGTAATGGCTGATAATAATGTAGTAAAATCCTGGTCTGGTTGGCAGGTGGATGAATTAGCAGACTGGTTGCAGGATGCAGCAGATATTATGAACAGGGCAATTGTTGCTGACCTGCAAGGCCGGGATGGTGACAGCCTGGAACAAATGCAGGTACTATTTGGCAAAATATTTTCATCACATTGCGATTAAACAATAAATTTAAAAAAATGAGTACATATACATTCTCAGGAACTGATTCCTATTCCGTATCAGATGTTAAAGCGGTAATGCAAAACACTTATGAAGACATTGTTGGCTTCGCCAACAAACAAATAATAACCTATGACCGGGCTAAAAACTGGATAGAAGATCTGACTTACATGCTTAATGAAAAAGTAATTAAGTTTTTTGAGGTTAAGCTCTATGATAAGAACGCCAACTGGTTTAAAACATACCGGTATACAGTTGACACCTATGGCTATTTAAGCTCTGGTTCTTCATCTGGCGGTATTAACTATTATTCTTTTCCAGAAGGAACGATAGCAACCTTATATGCCGACTTAGATTTTTCAAAAAATAACACCGCCCGTGTTAATGAGGAATTAAACCGCAGAGGTTGGGGAACAGGTATAGCAACTGAGGGCAATTCAACCCACGAAAGGAACTATGTAAGCAACAGTTTACAACTAACAAGGTCAGTCATAACTAAATAAAAAACTATGGAACTACAGTTAAGTGAAACAAGACATCCAAATCCAGTTGCCCAACACAGTTATGATAACCTGGTTGCAATTGAAGAACAGAAGTCTGTATTATTAAATACACTTCATCTTTTTTTTGATACGGATAGGGTTGGTAAATGGCACAAGAAACACCATCATTCAAAACTGGCTTTTTTTGAAAATATTATATCAGGCACACCCTTGATAATTCTGGAGGGTGACGTGGGCTGCGGTAAAACCGCTTTGGCTCATGCCATTTCCACACCATTAGGTAAATTGGTTGACAAAAGGGTTTTGTGTTTTGAGACCCCATCAAATATTCGTGGTGTAGGAAGGGTAGGAGAAATTTCAAACAGAATTACCGAAGCCTTTACACAGGCTAAGAGTAAGGTAAAAGGAAATGATATTGGTATTTTAATTATTGATGAGGCAGATGACCTTGCGACAGATAGGGAACAGAACCAGGCACATCATGAAGATAGAGCTGGGCTTAATGTATTAATAAAGCAGATTGATTCTGTTGGAAGGGAAAAGTCAAACCTTGCCATCATTCTTATCACAAACCGCTTAAAAGCTTTAGACCCAGCCGTGGTTAGGAGGGCTACACAAATAGTCCGTTTTGACAGGCCAAACAAAGAAGGGAGGAAAGAAGTGTTTAAATATATTTTTAAAGGTGCCGAAATCACTGATAAAGATATTGATGAACTTGTTAAAGCATCTGAAAGAAAAGATACCGCCTATAGTTTTTCTGATCTGATTCAAAAAGTTGCCAAGCAGGCTCTGTTTAAATCTATTGAAGAAGATAAACCATTTGATAAAAACTTCTACCTGAAAATTTTAGAAAAGGTAGCGCCATCACCATCAATTAAATAATATGAACAACAAAAAAATAATTGCTATCGCACATTACGGGCTTGATAGAAAAATAACGCAGGATGAATGCATGACAGCTTTAGGTATGCAGGAAGATCAGGATATTGTATTTATTGATTTTGAATCAGGCAATGCAAAACTTAGTGAATTGTATGACTTGCCTTTTGAAAATATTGCACTAGCACAGCAAAGGAAATTTGCAGAGATATTAAAACCTGTTCTTGAAAGCAACCCAGATGCACACATAGCTTATTTTGGTTTAGCACCAATACCAGTCGCCTTTCATTTCGGATACCTGGTTGGTAATACACATAGTTACACAATATACCAGCTTCATCATAAGAAGAATATGTGGCTTGCGGAAGGTGTTTCTCCATTTGATGCATATAAGTTTGAGATTTTACCGTTGGCCTTACCTAAAGAAAACCAAAAAGGGAAAGGAGATGTTACTGTTAGAATCGCAACTTCCTTTAATATTGACCCTCAATCTACTTATGAAGTAGTATCAAATCCTGCGAACGAATTTGACATCGTATTAGAAACACCACATGTTGATTCACTTTTTTCACAGGCAAATATTAATGCTGTGGTTGATGCGTTTCAAGAAGTACTTAATACTTACGCAAACAAATTGACAGACCGTGAACAAATTCATTTATTTTTTGCAGGTTCTGCAGGTTTGCCATTTGCGCTGGGAACAAGAATTAACCCGAACATTTATCCCTTTGTACAAACCTATCAATTCAGCAGAGACCAAACTCCTAAATACAGAGAAGCAATTCTTATTACAAAAGAGATTAATGACAGGGTTTCATTAACAGAAGAAGATAGAGCAAAAGCCCATGAACTTAGGCTGGCATGGGAGAATCAATTGCAAGACCGTATGAAACCGTTTATCAAGACTGTAACCGGCAGGAAGTGGGCTGATTGGGTACATTCAATATGTGAGTCCGATGATGAATATAGTTCGCTCAGTAATCAATTAAAAAGACCTTGGAGTGAAGTTATAAACCTTGGCAGTACGACTTTGAAAGACGATAAAATAGATTTAGAACAGAAGAATATTGAGGATGGTTTTGAATATATAGAAAAGACCAACTCTTGGCTTTTGGATGATGGTTTTTTAGTCAGCGTTAAAAACAGGTTGTCAAAAAATACTAATGCGGATATAATGCAGGCTGGAAGGTTATTCTTATTTCACGAGGCTTTGCATTACAGCAGCGAAGGGCATCGATTGACAAGCGAAGTAGCTAACGGAATTGGTCAATTCCCGAAAGTAATTGAGGAAGCCGATTACCAGGCTGATGTTTGGGCATTGTTAACCGAATATAAATATTGCTGCCTTTATGAAACCGGTAAGTTAAAAAACGGCATTAAAGAGTTTTTCTGCAATGCAATAGAAACAGCGGTTGAAACTATGTGGAGCTTTATGGATACAGGTATAGAACTTAATGTGGTTCAGATAAGAGGAATGAATCGTTTTCTGAATTGGTATTGGCAATGGACATTGATCGAGAATATTAAAGGAAAAGGGACGCTTGCTGATATTGTTCAAATTCTATTGGATAAACCTACAATTGAATTTGCAGGTATCCCTCTAGATTTGAGGGGATATAGAACTTATTACAAGTTGAATATCCGGCAACAAGGAAGGATGCAATTAGCAGCCTTTACAAAAAACCGGGTATATCGTTTTGCACCAAATGAAATACAAAGTATAGTGGACGGTTTTCGTCAACTAAATGGAGAAAAGATAAAAGCGGGATTAAAAAGTTTTATTCTGCAAATTTAATTTTGTTAGGCACGTGAAGGATTGTTTTTACTAACGGCCTGACTTTTTTTGTAAAATAATTGGCAATGTAAATGACTTTTACATTATTATGAAGAGGAGCATGGTTTTTCAACAACTTTATTATGACTCACAACCCTTTACAGGTTCAACATCTATTTCATTTTTTAATGAGACGGAAGAAAATGGCACAAGCATTACTTCCTTGACTGAAGATTCGGCAATAAAGTGGCTCTTTAATTCATTTTCATTCGCCGATAAATTTAAGCGACATTTTTTTAATCAGTCATCTAATGTTAAATCATTTTTTGGAGAAAAGCAACCGTTTGTAATTACAGGAAAAAAACCTGGCGATATAGATCTTTTATTGGTAGACGTTGAACGCCCAGACAAGGTAATTGCTTTTGAATGTAAGAGATTAAAAGTGACTTCACTCGACAAAACTACCTCTAAAATTAATAATATAAATGGTGTTAAAACAGGGGTAAAGCAAGCCAATGGGCTCCAATCATTGGGCTTTTATAAATCATACCTAATGATAATTTTACTTGATGATGGTAGACAACTTGATTATCAGAATACGGTGATGAGAAACAGTAAATCCGAATCTGTAGAAGAGATTTATGATATCCCTTGGAATGAACCCATCAGTAAAGACCTAGGAATTGTATATGTAAAAGTTACCCAACCTACAGGAAAGCACTTTAACGAAATGGCTGGTATAGGTTTTTGCATTGATAAAAAAGCTGGAGAACTTGAACAGACTAGTTTGATGACAAACAAGGTTAAAGAACTTCTTTTTAGGGATTTGAGCTGATAAGACTTTGAATGTTAGGTTGAAACACCTTTTAAGAAACGTAAAATTAGAGAAACAGAAGATCACGGTCATAAGATAAATATCAAATACAAAAAGCCGGAAAGGTAATCTTCCGGCACAGGTTGCGCAACCCTATGAATATTTCAATATTGTAAAACTATTTTAGAAGTGTAAAATAGAAAAAGGAAAAATACCTGAAATTTCGTGTTTTTTTCCTTTTTCATTATTTAAAAATTTGTGTATATTGTTTATAAAAGAAAATTTTAATGACATTATATGAATTTAATGATTTGGATGAATTGGAACAACATGAAGCTATATGGGAATATGGCGTAATGATTGGTGACAGATTTGAAGGCGAGCACAGAATAATTCTCTATCAGCTATTTTCCTTTTATGTTGAATTATTTTACCAACAGGAGCATAATGTGTTGCGAAAGCTAAGAAGTTTTTGTAGTACGGAACTGTTAGATGCATACTTAACTCAATTTAACTTGAATGAACTAAATGGCATCCCATAATAATATAGAAACCGATTATTCTTCAATTTCAAAATCTAATAACTTCTTTGGGTGAATTTCTAATCCTCTGGATAACTCTAAAATAGTTAAGAGCGTAATATTAAATTCACCTTTTTCAATTTTACCTATGTTGCTGTGATCAACATTACAAGAAGCAGCAAGTTCTCGCAAGCTTATGCCTTTTTTCTCTCTAATTTTTTTTAAATTTTTTCCAAAACTCTTTAAAAAATCATTACCATTTATGTTGTCCATTTCAATTCTATTTAAAGAAATGAAAAGGTCATTGATAAACAGAAAATAAGTGTGGGTATGTGTACCCACAGTAATAAAATATTTTGTATATTAGCTAAAATTATTAATGAATTGACTAAGTAAACTTAGTAATGCATAAATTAGCGATTTAAAAAATCGAATTAATGCATTCTCTTAGGATCTCGTACTGAAACGTCGGAAATTTCAATACACACGAGGTGATAAGTAGAATGCCCACGTCTTTGGCGTGGGCTCTCTTATTCGTGTGTAGGGCCTCCGACGGCCTCAGTACGGTAAGTTGAGTCTGCGCCAATTTTGTTTAGCAAATAGCTTCACTAAATAGTACAAACTCCTGGTAAAGCACAAGCATCATTCAGAACACATCCCACCAGATAACTTCAGACTCCTTTGAGTTTATTCACCTTTACCGCATAGAGCGGAAATATTCTATGAAATCTCAACTTGTTAATAACATTATTCCAATTGAATTGGCTTAAATAAAATCATATGCAAAAGGTTGGTATAGAAAATACTTATGCCTGGTTATATTATCAACCTTTGCTGGTGAGGTATGCAAGGCGAATCATTGGAGATCATGAAGCGGCTGTATTGCTGGTACAAAAGGTATTGGCGGATCAGTATCAACTGGATGGTTTGATAGAATCGGCACAGTTACATGATTTACTTAAAGCTGATACGCTGCTTCGCTGTAGTTACCATACCCAAATGCGGGTCTTTGATCACTCAATAAATAAACTACCTTTTAAATAATTATTCCTATGAGAAATGAATACCATAACCCTTTTATCAGTTGGCTCAAAACCTTGTATGAGCGCAAACCCAAGAACCCCACCTGATAGGGCCCTGACCATAGTATTTTAATTTATTAACTCAAATAAACACGATTGCAATGAAATGCTTCAATTGCTTAATGCTATTCCTATGCCTTCAGGTTTGTGCTATTGCACAGGGAAATAAGGAGCTAAATATTGGTGACATGATGCCTGATTGGCACCTAGCTAAAATGATGAATCATCCTGAAGTTGCTTCCAGTATCGGATCCTTTAAAGGCAAATTACTGATCCTGGATTTTATGGCAACCAGCTGTGGCGGCTGCATCAAAGCCTTGCCCCGTTTAGAGGCTTTACAACAGCAGTTCAAAGATCAGGTTCAAATACTGCTCGTAACTGTGGAGCGGCCCGAAAGGGTTAATGCCTTCTTAAAAAGGAATACCGCATTTAAACTTCCCTTTGTTGCTGAAGATACCGCACTGGCGAAGTTTTTCCCTCACCAGTTCCTCTCACATTTTGCGTGGATAGACAATTTGGGTATGGTCCGTGCTATCACGACATCAGAATATGTAACTGAACAGAATATTCAAAGGGTATTAAGCGGCGGACCGGTTCACTGGCCGGTGAAAAAGGATTTTACCAGTTTCGATTTTAACCAAACCATACTAACGGCTAATGAAAATAATATTCCGCAGGAATACCTTCCGCTGAACAGGCTGTACACTGCTGTTACCAATGGCCTGCCGGGGGTGCAGAAACATATCGGCATGCAAAAGGACAGCGCTGCCGGTACCAACCGCTACAGTTATATCAATTACAGTATTTACCAGTTGTACCTGGTATTGAACGGCTGTTATAACCTTCCTAAAAGCCATATCCTGATTGAGGCAAAGGACAGGGAACGGTTTATTTACGACCCGACGCTGGGAACATTGGAAGAATGGAAAGCGAAAAACAACTATTGCCTGGAAGCAGTGCTGCCTTCGGGCATGGACAGTGCTGCTGTAAAACAAAGACTGGTCAGTGACCTTGACTTTTATTTTGGCTGCAGGGGCAGGATGGAAAAGCGATTGACTGACTGCCTGGTGTTGCAGCATAAGGGAACAGTCATCCCTGTAAAGAATGCAATTGGTGGAATGCGGGTGAGTATGCTGGAGTATTTACTCAATGACAGCATTGGAGCAATGCCGGTAATAAATGAAACCTCCGGCACCACTTATACAAGTTTGCCTCTAACTGCAGGGCAAATTAAAGATGATGCTTACCGCCGAAAAGTGCTGGATCAATTCGGGCTGGAGTTGGTAAAAGGGCAGCGATGGATCAACTGCCTGATACTGACCCGCCCTGCTCCGGCAAAGGGACTTATTTTTTAATTCTAAAAATATAATGGCATGAAAAAATGGAGCTTGATTGTAATAATGTTGATGCTGTGTACAAAAGGTTTGCTGGCGCAGCGTAATATCAACGGGAAGGTGTTTGATGGCCAAACCAAAATGCCGCTGGGAAGTGTAACGGTAAGGGTTAGTTCCGGAAAATCCGTTGTAACAGATTCCAGTGGGTTCTTTTACCTACCGCTGGAACAGTATGATACAACCGTATTGTTAAGCAGGGTGGGGTATAAAGAACTGCTATTGTCCGGGCAACAAATGCAGTCACATGCATTCTTCTTAATTTCCAATACACTAACTATCGAGGAAGTTACTGTATCCACCGGGTACCAGCAACTGCCCAAAGAAAGGGCCACCGGATCATTTGAAAAAATTGACAATGCCCTTATTAACCGCAGTACCGGAACCAATATCCTGAACCGGCTGGAGGGAGTAACCAGCGGTTTGTATGTTTCAAAAGTTACGGGCAGTGCAGAGTTTTTTATTCGTGGCCTGAGTACTATTCAGGGAAGTACAGCACCTCTTATAATACTGGATAATTTTCCTTACGATGGAGATATCAGCAGTATTAATCCCAATGATGTGGAAAGTATTACCGTACTGAAGGATGCCGCAGCTGCTTCCATATGGGGCGCCAGCGCAGGAAATGGCGTGGTGGTGATCACCAGTAAAAAAGCAAAATATTTACAGCCAATTAAGTTTGCGGTAACCGGCACCACCATTGTGGAGGATAAAGTGGATATTTTTAAAGACAAAGGTTTTATCAGTGCACCTGAATACATTAGCCTTGAAAAATTCCTGTTCTCCAAAGGTAAATATGATGGCGACCTTTCGGATATAAATACTTACCCTGTTGTATCGCCGGTGGTGGAAATACTGGCTAAGCAAAGAGTGGGGCTGCTGACAGCCGGACAGGCGGATGATCAGATCAATAGGCTATCTCAGTATGATGTAAGGAATGATTACGCCCGGTACGTTTACCGGAAAGCTATCACACAGCAATATGCGATGCAGTTATCTGGTGGAGGGGACAGGATCAGTTATATGCTGAATGGCGGATGGGACCAGGGATTGCAGGGGATTAGAGGAAATGTTTTCAGGCGGGCTACTTTTTACACGGCCCTAAATCTGAAACCTGTAAAGGATCTCGAAATTTCAATGATGGTGAATTATACCGATTCCAAAAACAGCAATAACGGTACAGCTTCCATTAGTCCCGGTGCAGGAAAAGTAAAACTCTATCCTTATGCCAGGCTGGCTGATGATAATGGCAATGCGTTAGCTGTGGTAAAAGATTACTGTATGGGTTATATTGATTCCGCAGGATCAGGATTACTAAAAGATTGGCATTTCCGCCCACTGGAAGAAGTGCAACGCCAGGATATTACCGGCAGTGGCCAGGATATGATTGCAAGACTGGGTTTGAAATATACTTTCAGCAGGCACTGGAATGCTGAGCTTCGCGGGCAATATGAAAAGAATAGTTTGGAGAACAGGGCACTCTATGACGCCGGATCCTATTATGCAAGGAACCTGGTAAATCGGTATGCCAACATTAATGGCAGCACCGTTACATGGAATATCCCAGCCGGTGGTATTCTGGATGAAAGATACAGCGGCGTCACAGCTTATAATAGCAGGGCACAGCTCAACTATGAAGGGACAGCAGACAAACACCACCGGTTCAACGCCATGGCAGGAGCGGAGTCAAGAGAAAATCTTTTAAATGCTCAGGCCAACCGGGTATATGGCTATAATGATAACCTGCTAACTTACGCTAATGTTAATTATACCACCAGTTTTAAGTTGTATAGTAAACTGGGGTCTGCCACCGTTCCCACGCAAACCAATTTTGCGGGTGTACTGAACCGTTACCTGTCTTTATTTGCCAACGGAGCCTGGTCTTTTGACAACCGCTACACCATCTCTGCCAGTGTGCGTAAAGATGCTTCCAATCTTTTTGGTGTCAATACCAACCAGAAATGGAACCCTTTCTGGTCGGCAGGTTTTGCGTGGAGGCTCTCGAATGAAGCCTTTTACAGGCTGAAATGGTTACCGCTATTAACCGCAAGGGCGACCTACGGATACAGCGGCAATATCAATAACGGGTTGTCCGCACTGGCCATCATCGCTTATGGCTCCGCTTCACCGGTGAATAACCTGCCCTTTGCACTGGCAACTCAACCCTCCAATCCGAATTTAAAATGGGAGCGGACGGCCACCAGTAACTGGGCGCTTGATTTTGCAACAGTAAAAAACAGGATAAGCGGCACCGCTGAATATTATCTCAAAAAATCCTCCGACCTCTTCATGCCGGTATTTATCGATCCCACCATTGGTACACCGGGAAGCTACCTCACGAAGAATGGAGCCAACCTGACAACAAAGGGAATGGATGTAAAGATCAACACCAGTTGCAGTTTGGGTAACTGCCGTTGGGAATCACAGTGGCTGTTTAATTATGTCAGCAGTAAGGTTACCAGTTATTCCTTAGAGAATACCAATAAGGGAGTATATGCCAGCGTGGGATATACCATCACACCCATTACAGGAAAGGATCCTTACGCACTGATTAGCTACCGCTGGGGTGGGCTCGACCCTGCCACCGGTGACCCAATGGGCTATATCAACGGCCAGTTGAGTAAAAACTACCAGGCGCTGGTACAACCTGCCAGCTTCAATGACCTGGTGATTAAAGGCACTACAAGGCCGCCTTTTTTCGGCAGCTTGCGGAACAGTTTTTATTACAAAGGCTTTGGGATATCCGCTAATATCATCGCCAAATGGGGCTATTATTTCCGGCGCACTGGTCTTCAGTACGATGGCCTCTTCAATAACTGGATAATGAATGATGAATACAGCCAGCGCTGGCAAAAGCCGGGAGATGAAACCCTTACTAATGTGCCTTCACTTGCTTATCCATCAGATGCCAACCGTGATAAATTTTACCTCAACTCCGAAGCGACCATCGAGAAAGGTGACCATATCCGGTTGCAGGACATCCGTTTCAGTTATGACCTGAGGACAGGGAGGGGTTGGCTGAGATTTTTAAAGGATGCGCAATGCTTTGTATACGGTAATAATATGGGCATACTGTGGAGGGCTAATAAAAAAGGGATTGACCCGGACTACCAGGTTGGGCTGCCTGCTCCCAGAAGCTGGAGCATCGGATGTAAACTGATTTTTTAATTTGATTAAATTATTTATTTATGAAACAATTGAACAGTGCAGCAGGAAAATCACTTATAATGATATCATTTTTGATAGCGCTTATATTTTCCTCCTGCAAAAAATACCTGGATGCCAAAACCGATAAACAATTAGTGATACCGGCAACACTCGATGATGCACAGGCACTGGTGGATTATTATACGGTGATGAATGGTTTTTATCCCTCCTTGGGTATAGAGTCGGATGATAATTTTTATTTGCTGCCCACTTATTTCAACAGCATGACAGTGACCAGGAAAGATCATCATATTTGGGCTCAAAATGCTCTGGCCGAAATTGACTGGACTTACATGTACCAGATCGTGCTGAATACTAATATCGCCATTGAAACTGTTGCAAAACAAAAATCTGATGAACGCAATTCTGTGAGGGCAAATAATATCAACGGGCAGGCCTATTTTTTCAGAGCCAGTGCTTTTTACCAACTGGTACAATATTATGCCATACCATATGATAAGAGCACAGCTTCAACGGCTCCAGGTATCCCTCTGCGTTTAACCAGCGATGCAACACCCGTTAGTACCAGGGCAACACTGGAGGAAAGTTGGCAACAATTGCTGAATGATTTTAAGACTGCAGCGAATTTACTACCGGTCAATAATGCTCCCATTACCCGCCCATCAAAAGGGACTGCCTATGCTGCATTGGCAAGGGCTTACCTGGATATGGGAGAATATGCGTTGGCAGGTAAATACGCTGATTCAGCATTACGTATAAAAAGCACCCTTTTAAATTTCAATACCCTAGATGGCAGCCAGGCCAATCCTTTTGACAGATATAATACTGAAGTGCTGATTTCAAGTATTATGCAGTTTATTGGGCCCCAGTCACCAACCAACTACAGGGTAGACTCGCTACTATATCGTTCTTATGATTTGAATGATCTGCGACGCAGTCTATATTTTAAAAGCAACGGTGTGGGTACAGTGGGTTTCCGTGGTGGGTATGATGGAACCAATACGCCTTTTAATGGTCTTGCTACTGATGAAGTGTATTTAATCCGAGCAGAGGCCGCAGCAAGGGTAGGATTAAAAGACAGTGCGCTTGCTGACCTGAACAGGTTGATTTCAACCCGTTGGAAAACCGGCAGCTTCGTTCCCTTTACAGCTGCAAGTGCTGATGAGGCACTGAATTTTATTTTAACTGAACGAAGGAAAGAACTGATCATGCGGGGTACAAGATGGTTTGACCTGAGAAGGTTGAATAAAGAATCTCGTTTTGCAAAAACTTTGGTGAGAATACAGAACAGCACTACATATACTTTATCACCCAATGACAGCCGGTATACGTTTTTGCTTCCTGCACAGGTGATTGCACTAACAGGTATGCAGCAAAATACAAGGTGAACATTAACGAATCTTATAATAAACGGGGAACAAGTGTTCCCCGTTATTGTTTATGCCCCTAATGAATAATCGTATCAGGGCATATCAAAACTTACCTGGTTGGCAACCGGATTAGCAAAATTGCTGCTTGCCAGGCTGGCGGCATCCACGCTGCTTTGTGTGGGTCTGTCCTGGTTGGGAGAAGCCTGTCTTACCCCTTTAATTGCACACAGGTGGTCATTGCTGGAGCAGGGCGAACTGGTACCAATATAGGTATAGCTCGCTGCCAGGTTCTGGTTGGCTGGATCGTCAATAACAAACCAGGCATCATCTGTTGTGGTTTTACCCGGAGTGGTAAAAGCACTTAAGCCCATAGCAATGAAAAATGCAAATGCTGCGAATGAAATTTTTAACTTTTTCATGATCTTTTTTTTTAATTGTGATGATTAAAAGACGTGGAATTGCAGCTTTTATATTTTATGCTGCGGTGAAAAATAGTGCTTACTCTGTTAAAGGTTTTCAGCTTACTCCCTTTTGATTAGTACTAATATTTTTATGAACTATTATAGATGCCCAAGCCATGGCACTAAAGAGAATATTAAATATTAAATGTTGACGCCAGGTCATTGCACTGATGATTCCTCCGCAGGTACAATGCAATGGTGCTTTGTGTTGGAATAACATGAAACCGACATACGCACTGAATAATGTCATTAAGATTGCTGCACTCCAGATACCTACCATCCAACTGTATCTGGAAACTAAAAAGATGGCTATTATGATTTCAGCAATGGGTAATGCAAAGGATAAGGGAATGGCGATTGGATGCAGGTAGGGGTTTTGCAGTAGTTGCTGGCCAAACTCTTTTTGTGTGAGTAGCTTATTGATTCCTGTATAGGCAAACAATAATACCAGCAGGAAACTGCTCAGGTTAATGAACCAATTATCTTTTTGATATAACATACCTCAAAGCTCTAGCTCAAAAATTATTAAAGCAGGCTTAAAACATATGCAAGCGGATTTATTTTATTTGATGAAAAATACGAAACCGGGCCGGGGAGGTTTTAAAATATTTGGTAAATGCGGTATTGAAATTACTCGTATAGTGGAAGCCGGTAGCTTTGGCAATTTGCTTGATGGATTTATTAGAACTGCTTAAAAGGATGGCGGCCATTTCCATTCTTTGTTTCCTCAGGTAAGCAAATAATCCTGCACCATAGTGTTGCTTAAATCCTTTTTTAAGTTTGGTGGAACCGATGCCTGCTGTGGCAGCAATATCAGCTATTGAAAAATGATTGCTGATATCCTTATCAATAATTGCTTTTGCCTTTTGCAGGCACTCTATATCATAGACGGAAAGGAACATGGTAATGCATCCTCATTTTAATTTGTGTCATTAATAAAACTTTTTTTTCTGTATTCCCCAGGCGTCTGTCCATAATATTTTCTAAAGGCGGTAACAAAACCTGCGTGGCTTTCATAACCACACATGTAAGCAATATCTTTTTGTTTAAGGCTTGAATCTTGTAACAGTTTTTTTGCCTTCATCATCCTGCTTTTTAAAAGGTATTGGTAAATTGAAATATTAAAAAGACTCCTGAAGCCCTTTTTTAAAGTGCATTCATTGGTGCCTGATTGCCTGGCCAGTTGTTTTAATTTGATATGATGGCTTACATCTTCATTTATGATGTTAAGAGCCATGTATATAGGCTTCGATTTATAAAAAGGATGGATATTATGATTTGTTGTTGCTGTCATTTGCTATACAATCTTTAGGATCAATTATTGTTTAATTATTAATTTGTATACAGGCTTTTTCATATTTTATTCAATGAATTTTATGTTAGTATTTGTTGATTTAATTCATGTTTATAAACTATCGATGATAGGCCAGATAATTCTTCCATGTTATAACTGTCAATCGTATGCATGTAGGCAAATGATTGAATTGGCTTTGCTCCGAATTTTTGTTTTTCTGTTTCAGCAGAGAAGCCTAGCAAAACTTTTTCTTTTCCCAGTTTTTTTGCACGTAAGAGCAATTGATATAAGGCCTGCCGGTATATCCCAAATTCAGGGTTATGGGTGTAGTCCAGGCCTATAATCATTGGTATATAGGCAGTCGGTGTTTTATAGCTGAACACCATGCAACAGGGCTGTTGGTCCGGGTTAAGCCTTGCATCTCTTAAGGTAAGTTGCAGGGTTTCCCAGTTCTCATCCAGGGCCAGTTTATAAAAAAGATTAATGGGCAAATCAAATGTATTGAGTTCAAGACTTTTCTGTTTTACGTTTTGAAATAGGGCATACCAATGCTCGACTTCTTCCTGCCAGCCTGAGACTTTTATGATCTCTGTTTCGAATTGATCGCTGTGACGAAGTACTTTTTTGCGTAAATGATTACGGCCATTTATAGAGAGAGTTTGATAAAATTCCTGCGGTGTTTGCCATGATAGTGCCGGAACAATATTTGAATTGGGCATACTGATTCTGAAAAAGCCATTGTCCACCATTAGCTGGTCAATTACTGCATTAATGCCGTGGAAATCCCTTAAAATAATATGATTTGCCTTTCTGGTTTCCTGCAACAGGTAGGTCATTTCGAAAAATTTCTTAAACCCTTCTTGCCAGTAAGGAGAGTTAAAATCAATGTAAATATGTTCACCTTCTGTCAGCAGCGAACCACTGCAAATCACTTTACTGGTCAGGTAATAGGGATTGCTGATCCTTTTCATTTCCACCTGTGCCGAAATTGCTGCAGGCGAAAGCATATCGTCTTTCCATAATGCGGTGGTAAAAAAGCTGGCGATAACCGGTTTGTCATTACAGTCCCTTATTAAGACATAATCAAATTGCCAATTGTCTTCTGGCAGTTGATTATTTACAAATGATTCTTCCAATAATTGTAAACCATTCCAATCGAACGTTCCTTTATTGATAAATAAATTATCCCATTCGGATTTATTGATCTTTTTTATGCTGTCATGATGTTCAATTTTTAAGCTTGATCTGTTTAAAGCTGCAACGTCATCTGTTGATTTGCCAATAGAAATGATTTCATCGGGCACAGATAATTTGAAAGCTTTGTAGATGTCAGCTATAGCGACGCTTTCTTCCTGCATTGCTAATGGAAATTCAGCTGCTAGTGTTTTGATCATTTGTTCAATCTGCTGGTGTGTATGTAGCCTGGTTATAGTAAAACGTATGCCTGTTTGCTTCATGGGTACTGTAGGAAAGACACCAAGGTTCACATAGAAACCCTTGTCCATCATTCTCTTTACCAAATTATGCCCGAGTTTTGGCAGACTAACTCCAACAAAAAAAATGGCGGCTCCCGCTTTTGATATTAATGGCAGTTTATACTTTCTCAGCAGTTCAATAGTGAACTGAATATTTAGTTGTAATTGTTCCTGCATGGAGACCATCTTATCGCTCAAATGAATTTTTGCAGAAGCGATAGCTGCACCTAAACCAGAAGGCTGCATAGGGCCTGAACTTAACAATGGGCCGCCAACAGTGCCAACTTTTCTTGCCAGTTCCGGATCACCAAAAACTAATACGCCACCTCCTGATGCAAATGCTTTGTTTAAGGAACTTACCAATGCCATTTTTTTATGAATAGGGTGATTACTCAGTACATAACCTCTCCCATATTTACCGTGAATGCTCATGCCGTGGGCATCATCCACATAAAAATGGAATTCTGGGTATTTGTCCAATAGGTGATATATCTCATCTACTGGGCAAGGGTCGCCAAACATGGAGTAAATGCCATCTGCCAGATACCAGATTTTTTTATGCTTATCTTTTAATGCCAGGATCCTTTCCTCCAGCAGATCCATCCGGTTATGCCTGACCAATTCCGTGTGCACCCCTCTGGATTTTACAATTTGCACCGCTGTTTGCACTGAATTATGAACCTGCTGGTCCATTATTACAGCATCTTCTTCTCCAATAAGAACCGGAATATTGGCAATATGCCCCAAAGTGGTGGTAGGAGTAATTACGCAATAGGCTTCAAAAATTCGGTCCAGTAATGCCTGTAACTCATCGTAAAGTCCTAGTGAAATATAAGCCCTTGATGCAGAGAACTGGGTGCCGTATTTATTTATGGCTGCAATGGCCGCTGTTTTTAATTCCGGCTCAAACTCAAGCCCCAGGTAACTGCAGGAACCAAAGTTGATGATAGGCTTTTCATTTACAATTATTTCCGTTCCCTTAAATTCCTGGATTCCAGTGTGAAGATGTAAAATGCCTTTGTCGATACCGTAGGATATAATCTGATCTACTGTATCATAAAATGAATGGTGTTTGCTCATAGTGGAGAGTTTATGTCTAAAACAATAGGCAAACTTGAAAATTTTATAAAAGAATTATTTGAGCTTAAAACCGGATTTATCTGCCGGATATCTGAAAAAATTATCTACGTCTAAAGACGTATTATTATTTGGAAATATATAGGTAATTTTAGGGTATGGAGTTGGATACACCATATGTTCATCTCTGTATTAGAAATAAGATTTTAGTAGGCACTTATAAGAAGAATCTTAGAATCAATCTGGAAGTTGCCAAAGAAATAGTTAGTGCCCGCCAATCTTTTACTGGGACAGAAATATTTGCTACGCTGATCATTAGCCAGGGAGTGATTAGTATGAGCAGGCAAGCCCGTGAATATCTTTCCTCACCGGAAGCAACCGTTGGATTGTCCGCTTCGGCAATTGTGGTAGATACTTTGTTCTCCAGTTTCCTGGGTAATTTTTTCCTTGCCGTAAATAAAACTACAATACCGGTAAAAATATTTGCGAATACTTTTGATGCCGAGAAATGGCTGCAACGTTTTATTTCATAAACGAAATGCTTATTTTATGGATAAGCGATTAGATGAGATCAATTTCCGCCTAAGTGAATATTCAAAGGGGAATTTTGATGGAGAATTAATGATATCAGAAAAACTCGATGAGGTCGATGCCATTATGAATGGGATCAATATGCTGGGTGAAGACCTTAAAGCAATCACCATCTCACGTGATTATTTCAACAATATTTTTCACGCCGTCTCCGATATGGTTTTTATTATTTCTGCCACCGGAGTTATTGAAGAAGTTAATAAAGCTGCGGAAATGCAATTGCACTTTGAAAATGGAGCATTGAGAGGAATGTCCATTGCTGCTTTGATGAATGGAAGCTTATCTTATTTTAGAGATATAACAAAACAGTTGAAAAAATGTCCAAATCCTATTTCTAATGATAGTTTATTTTTTGCCAAAAATGGCAATGTCATTCCTGTTAGAGTTAACGCGTCAAATTTTAAAGATGTACAAAAGAGACAATTGATTTTGTTAACTGCCAGTGATATTAGTTTCAGAATGAAAACAGAGAATATGATTATCCGTGCAATTATTGATACCCAGGAAAAGGAACGTCAAAGGTTAGCACAGGATTTACACGATGGTTTGAGCCAGCAATTATCAGCCATTAAATTTTACGTTAGTTCAACAGCAGAAAATACAAAGAATAAAACGCAGAAAGCTGTACTGCAAAAATCGAGTAAGGCAATGGGCAACGTTATTGCCGACATGAGAAACATTTGTTTTAATCTGATGCCGGGCACCTTAGCTGATTTTGGTTTGATTAAAGCAGTAAAAGAGTTTTGTAATTATTCCCCCTATAACCGGAAGGTCAACTTTATTATAAAACAGGATTCAAAACTGCCGGAGTTTTCACCCGAACTAAAAATTGATTTATACAGGGTTATTCAGGAGTTTATTACCAATGCCATTAACCATGGCAAAGCAAGTAAAATAATTATTGCACTTAAGTTCAGCCGGCAGCTACTTAGCATGAAATTAGTGGATAATGGTTGTGGTTTTGATTTGGCCAATTATGGAAAGGGGATGGGTCTTCAAAATGCAAAATCCAGGGTGAAATCCCACAATGGAAAAATAAAGATCAGCAGTATTATTAACAAAGGGACACGATATCTGATAACTATTCCTGTTTTTTATTAAATGGCAAATGAAGAAGACAATGTTGACATATGAAACTTTGATTAATGTCTTATTAATAGATGATCATAAAATGGTTAGGGATGGATTGAAGTCAATGCTGCTCTCTTTAAATAAATATTATTCTTTTAAAATTTTTGAAGCTGAAACTGCCGAATCAGCTTTGTCAAAAATGAGTAAGGAAAAGTTTGACCTGATCATCATGGATTACCGGCTGCCGGGTCTTTCAGGTGCTGAAGTAGTGTACCGGATGTTGAGGTACCAGCCGGAAATGAAAATTTTGGTGTTAAGCAGCTATGATGAACTGGCATATATTCAAAGCATGGTGGATGCAGGCGCAAAGGGCTATGTATTGAAAAGCATTGAACCCGGTGAAATGCTGAAAGCCATTAAAACCATTCTATCCGGCAAAGTGTATTACTGCAGTGAAGTTGCAGTAAAACTTCTTGATGCTGCCGGTGATAATACTGTTAAGAAAGATAAAGCAAAATCATTATTAACAAAAAGGGAAATTCAAGTACTTCAAATGATTGCTATGGAATTTACAAATGAGGAGATTGCGAAGAAATTATTTGTGGCTAAGAGAACAGTTGATTCTCATCGGCAAAACCTAATACATAAACTACAAGTTAAAAATACAGTGGGTTTGGTCAAGGCGGCTTATAATTTAAATTTGCTTTCCTAGTGAAAAATCAAACAAAAAGTTTACATTATAAGAAGGCCAGTATAAAAATATATCCCTTAAATTTTGGCGAAGCACTCCAGTCTTTTTATTTAACGCCTTCGGCAAAAAGCCTGGACAGCTTCACCTTTTAAGGATATTGGCCATTGAGTTGGATTCGTACCTCTTCCAACACAATTCAAAATATTTCAACTGTATGTTTTATTTTCTTCATTAATTCTATCACAAAGTTCGTCTTTTTGTTTCTGTAGCGTCGACGAAATTCCGGCATAAAACGTCCCGCTATGGCGTGACTATTTATTCCGTTGCTTCGCCTCCTTGGTCAACAAAAAGACGGAAATGTTCCATAATTAATTATTAAACAATTTAAAAATTGAATTATGGAAAAGCTAATGAATCAACCGGAATGGAGTAAAGTCGCAGAAGTAGAATTAGTTTATAAAACCAAAGTAAAAACTTCTGAAAGACCTCTCATTAAATCATCTAAAGATTGTTATGCAACTTTTATGAAAGTGTGGGATGAAAACAGAATTGAATTCCAGGAAGAGTTTAAAGTTTTATTATTGAACAGAGCGAATCATGTTATGGGCGTTTATGAAGCATCTTCAGGAGGAATTACAGGCACTGTAGCTGATCCGAGATTGATATTGGCAGCCGCAGTAAAATCTCTTTCTGTGTCAATTGTGTTAGGACATAATCATCCAAGCGGTTCCCTAAGGCCAAGTAGTGCTGATGAGGAGTTAACCCGGAAGATTAGGGAAGCAGCTAAGTATCATGACATAAGGGTCGTAGATCATATAATAGTCTGCAATGAGGGATATTATTCGTTTGCAGATGAGGGGCTTTTATAGCCCCTTTTTTATTCAGAAATTTTTTATTTTGTACTTTTTTCTTACCGCTTAATTTAATGTATATCTTCCTTTATAAATTGAATTAAAAGCAGACTTAAATCAAGTGTGCAATTGTACTTTATTTTCTTTTTCATCAACTGCAGACTTTAGATTTCTAATAATACCCTTTTCGATACTATTATTGGTATCCTCAATATCATACCAATTCCCTTCTTTTGTCTTGTATAATTTACAAGTAAATTGTTCGCTATTGTCGCCCTTTTTTGTGAAATTATATTCCTGTAAAACAGCTATAACAGTGCCCAATGCATTGGTCAATTCGTATGGATTTATGGTGTAATAAAACTGGCTGTTATCTGCTAACGTAATTTGGTTGCTGAAAAGGTTCTTTAGGGCATCTCTCATATCACAATAATAAATAAATTGGAATATGCTGCAAAACGAACTTATTAACATGGCTAAAATTTAACCAGGTACAAATATCAACTGCTATAACTTTTATCTTTGAACTGGAATTGGATTTTATTGTGAAAATGAATAGCGATGCGTATTAAAAATCTAATTGTTGAAATTGCGTTAATCATCTCAAAAGTATGGATAGCAGTTGTCTTACTTCTTTCTCGCCACTTACAAATTACTAATTCTTCAGCAATTAATTATTATCAAGGCAAAATGTGCCGGGTCTTGCACATGGCAAGATGTACAAACGTTATACGTTTGGGTCATCTTGCCCTTCGCTCCGGAGTCGCTTCGGGATTGTGAAAGACATTAAAAATTGAAACAGAATTTTTAAAACTCAGAGATATGAAGAAGCAGGAAAACGAAGTGAGAAATAAAATGGTGGTGGTGAGGATGAACAATACCGAATTTGAAAAGCTGGAAAATCTGAGAAAGAAAACCACCGAAAGATACCTCAGCAGCTATATCAGAAAACTCTCTTTAGAAAAGCCGGTTACAGTAAAGTATCGGAACCAGTCGGCAGATGATTTCTTAAAAGAGATGTTAGGGATAAAAAAGGAGCTGAATGGTATCGGCAATAATTTTAACCAGGCAGTACACAAATTACACTTGCTGGATAAGATACCAGAATTTAGAGTTTGGGTGGACCAGTATGATGGCTTACAAAAGAGTTTAATGAGTAAGGTGGAAGAAATAAAATTAAAGGTGACTCAACTCTATGAACAATGGTTGCTAAAATAACGATACCGAAAAGTATTGAAGCTGCATTAAACTATAACGAAAAAAAAGTGCAGAAGGGAAATGCACACTGTTTACATGCCGCAAACTATTTAAATGACGCAAAGGATATGAATTTCTATCAAAAATTAAATGGCTTTGAAAGTTTGAATATTTTAAATGACAGGGCAACTACAAAAACACTCCATGTGTCTTTAAACTTTGATCCTTCAGAAAAAATAGCTGATGATAAGCTTTTAAAAATTGCAGAGTTGTATATGAATAAAATTGGTTTTGGCGAACAGCCTTTCCTTATTTACAAACATGAAGATGCCGGACATCCACACATTCACATTGTCAGTACAACTATCAAGGCAGATGGCAGCAGGATTAATACCCATAACATCGGCAGGAATCAATCTGAAAAGGCAAGAAAGGAAATTGAGCAAAAGTATGGTTTGATAAAAGCAGAAAGACAACAGCAATTAAGCAGACCTAGCATTAAGCCGGCTGATGCACAAAAAGCTATCTATGGAAAGTCAGAAACAAAGCGGGGTATATCAAATGTAGTGGGAGCAGTATTCAGCCAATATAAGTTTACTTCATTACCAGAATTTAATGCTGCTTTAAAACAATTTAATGTGGTTGCAGACAGGGGTAGGGAAGAAGGTAGGATTTACAAGAACCGTGGACTGGTTTACCGAATTTTGGATGCAGGTGGAAATAAGGTTGGCGTTCCTATTAAAGCGAGCTCCCTTGGTTGCAAACCAATACTCGATAACCTGGAACGGCAATTTACGATCAATGCAGGTGCAAAGGAACCATTGAAACAAAGAACAAAAAATGCCATTGATGATTGTTTGCAAATTGCAAAAGGTGATATGAAAAATTTAGTAGCTGCATTGCAACAAAAACAAATCTATACAGTACTAAGACAAAATACGGAAGGCCGTTTGTACGGTATCACTTTCGTAGATAACCAAAATAAAGTGGTGTTTAATGGAAGTGATTTGGGTAAAGGATACAGTGCTGCAGCGTTACAAAGCAGATTGGTCGCTGGCGAAGAAAAATCGCAAAAACAGGATGAGACAACAGGTAACAGTTCAGCCGGTGGTATACAAAGGGAAATAGGACAAGTAAAGCATCAGGATAAAACAATAACACAAGTTATTAAAACCGAAAGCTTATTGAATATACTTTTCTCAGCCAAAGAGCAATTTGATTTTACACCGGCTGGGCTGCTTAAAAAGAAAAGGAAGAAAAAGAAAAATCGTGATTTTTAAAACTTAAAAATTGGGTTATGTCACTTACAGGAGAAAATGAACAGGGGCTTCGGAAAATAGTTGACTTGACAAGATTTGCAAGCATCTTTATTTTATTGCTGCATTTTTACTATTACTGCTACACCGCATTTGTTGAATGGGGAGTCAACAGCACCATTACCGATCGGCTCCTAACTAATATCAGGAATACCGGCTTATTCATCAATCCATATGTGTCTAAAATTTTGGCAATCGGTCTTCTCGTTATTTCAATGCTTGGCGCTCATGGAAAAAAGGAAGAAAAGTTGAACAGAAAAAGTATTGCATTTTATTTAATAATTGGATTGATGTTTTACTTTTTAAGTGGCTTGTTTTTGCATCTTAATTATCCTTTAGAAACAGTTGCAGTGATTTATATTGGTATAACAGGTACTGGATTCCTTTTAATCCTTGCTGGAGGTAATTTATTAAGCAGGTTAATTCGCCTCAATTTATCACAGGATGTTTTTAATTCATTGAATGAAACCTTTCCCCAGGAAGAAAGGTTATTAACCAATGAATATTCCATCAATCTTAAAGCCCAATATAATCTTAAGGGTAAAATACGAAAGAGCTGGATAAATATTATCAATCCATTTCGGGGACTTTTAGTTATTGGAAGTCCCGGTGCAGGTAAAAGCTGGTTTGTGATTCAGCATGTGATAAAGCAGCACATTGAAAAAGGTTTCGCCATGTTTGTGTATGACTTTAAATTTGATGACCTTTCTAAAATTGTTTATAACTGGTTGCTGCAAAACAAATCGAGGTATAGTGTAAAGCCATCCTTTTATGTCATCAATTTCGATAACCTTAATATTTCCCATCGATGCAATCCTTTGGATCCGGCTACCATGAATGATATTACGGATGCTACTGAATCTGCAAGAACAATTTTGTTGGGATTAAACCGGGAATGGATTAATAAACAAGGTGATTTTTTTGTGGAGTCGCCAATAAATTTTGTTACAGCTGTAATTTGGTTTTTAAAGAAATATGAAGATGGAAAATATTGCACTTTACCACACGTAATTGAACTGATGCAATCTCAATATGATGAACTGTTTCCTGTATTAAATACCCAACCGGAAATTGAAGTGCTGATTAATCCATTCATTACGGCCTATCAGAATGACGCTATGGAGCAATTAGAAGGGCAGGTGGCTTCTGCAAAAATTGGTATGGCTCGTTTATCCTCGCCGCAACTTTATTGGGTTTTATCAGGCAATGATTTTACATTAGACATTAATAATCCAAAACATCCTAAAATTGTATGGTTGGGAATAATCCTGAAAAGCAGCAGATCTATGGAGCAGTTTTATCGCTTTATATTTCCAGGCTAGTCCGGCAGGTGAATAAGAAGGGTATGATCAAATGCAGCCTGGTCTTTGATGAGTTTCCAACTATCTATTTCAATAATATGGATAGCCTGATTGCCACTGCAAGAAGTAATAAAGTAGCAACGACGCTGGCAATGCAGGATTTTAGCCAATTGAAGAAGGATTATGGAAAAGAACAGGCAGACGTGATTGTTAGTATTACCGGTAATATCATTAGCGGACAGGTAATGGGGGAGACCTCCAAATTATTGTCAGAACGATTCGGGAAAATCATGCAGGACAGGCAGAGTGTATCCATAAACCGAACAGATACTTCCATTAGTCATTCTAAGCAGTTGGATAGCGCTATACCTGCCTCGAAAATTGCTTCTTTATCTTCTGGCGAATTTGTTGGCTTGGTGGCAGATAATCCTGATGAGAAAATAAAATTGAAAATGTTTAATGCAGGGATTATAAATGATGCAGACAAATTAAATGAAGAGGTGAGTAAGTATAAGGAAATTCCAGTAGTTTCAAATATTACCAAGCAGCAGGTTCTGGATAATTATTACCAGGTAAAGTTTGAAGTGAAGAGGTTAATTAATGAAGAAGTTGAAAAGTTAAAGAATGCGATATCGCAATGATAAAATTTTTGCGAAACCCTATTAATAAATTGTTTAAATTTGGATTAGAATTATTTGATGAATTTTGATACTGTTACAAATTCGGTCACAGTCTCAATTTGAAGTTTGCAATAAATTGAAATAGAATTATTTACGAGCATAAGAATCATCTTGTCATCCCGACAGGCAAAAGCTCTTGATTCAATTCAAGGGCTTTTTGTTTTAATACTGGTAATTTTTGATTGGGATTTGGCAAAGCCCGGTAGCGCAGGTTGTTCGAAACGACGGGGCCGCTGGTTCGAATCCAGTCATCCCTGCACGCAACAGCTCTTGATTCAATTCAGGGGCTTTATTTTTTAAGCAGCTATTCTTTAATTTATATTTCAACAGCTTTCAGGCAGGGCTTTCGTTGTTGCAAACCTGGTATGGGTAACATTGGTGAGGCGGTATTTAATAGCGGTAACACAAAAATCTAAGCGGTTGCAGCAGTATCTTCATATGTAGCTTTGCCGCATCCTTTACATGATGTGCACACTATCCGAAAAATTTCATTAATTGTCTTTTAGGTTGAATAAAGCGGGAAGATTATTGCCAGTTTTTAAGCTCTTTATTATGGAATTCAGGAATAATATAGAGTCTCGATATGCTTCTAACGATCAGCCTTTTTAGGGCGATCTAAGTTACACTCATTACAGATCGTATCATTGTGATCTTTTATGTAACAAAGGTTACCCAAACCGTACTTTATCCATCGTATATTCACAATGAATAAAATATTTTATGCACGGCAATTATTTCTATTGACTATTTAGTGAACGAAGAAATTGCAGTATGGTATATTTAAGTCTTTTCTCTCCCGCCTAAGGATAGAAACCGGAGTACTTTGCAAAGTAAACAGGCAAGCAATCTGGCATTGCAAAGATGCAGGATACCGGGCACATGCTGAAGTACAATGTACTGACTGTGCCTGTATTAATGATTGATGATGTGGCAAAATAAGGGGGCGAATGGCTGATATTAAAGAGCTGAAAACAAAAAATATAATACAATATGGAATCATTTCAAACCCTGGTGAATGAAATATGCCCCACCAAAACACAGGGCTGGGTTAAAAAAGGTGCATTATTGGTAGATGTAAGGGAAAAAGAGGAATTGGAACAATTGGCTTACGATGTGCCCGGCATTATAAACATACCATTTTGCGAATTTGAAAACCGTTACAAAGAGTTGCCGCCTGATAAGGATATTGTAATGGTTTGCCGGAATGGAGAAAGAAGTTTAAGGGCGGCAGGTTTCTTAATCAATCATGGGTATGATCCTGAAAAAGTGGTGAATATGAAGCATGGTATTATCCGCTGGGTGCAACGTGGCTTTCCCACTAAAGGAGATGAATCTGTTATAACCAGTAATTCAAATGATAGCGGATGCTGCAGTACTGCAAGCAATAATAAAATGGATCACTCTTGCTGCGGGGCTGGTCATTCGCATAGCTGAAGCCTTCCTTTTTAATAGCGTATCCCCTTCAGCTGGTTGCAGTATTTTTGCCGGCAGATAGTATCTGTATTTATTCAAGCAAAATAAAAATATACGGGTTTAAATATTTGTATGTTTTCACTATAGCTGTACAGTAACAGTTTTATATGTTTTTAAGAGCACTGTTTTGATACCGTTGCCGGGTTTTTACCAGGGAATCCCGGAAGGGAAAAATATTGTATATCCTGTATGCAATATTGCAGTTAAGTAAACCAATGGGAAAATGGTTGTAAAAAATGGCGTATGCAGTGCCAGCAATGATGGATGCATTAGCAATGCAGAACCTTAACAGCGCAATGGCATCTGCAACCAGTTAATCCATCGCTCCAATTTGTCCTGTAGTTGTAATACATCACCTTAAAATCTTAAGCAGGAAATGAATTGAGCCCACTCATCAGTTTTATCTCATTCCGGTACAATATGATTTTGCCATCATTTTCCAATTGTTTAAGCAAACGGGATACCACCACTCTTGAGGTGGCCAGTTCATCAGCAATTACATAGTGTGATACTTTAATAACACTGGATCCAGAAAGCCGTTGTTTTTCTTTCAGGTAATGTATAAGGCGCTCATCTAGTTTATGAAAGGCGATACTTTCAATTGATTTCAGCAATTCTAAAAAGCGCTCATTAAAACTGTGCATGATATAGCTCTTCCAGGTGGGATATTTGCATAGCCATTCATCCAGTTTAATATGTGGTATGGCCAGTAATTCCACATCATCCTCAGCAATGGCTTTTACTTCACTTTTTTTAGCCTCTACACAGCAGCTGTAGGCCATAGAACAACTCTCATTGCTGGATAGGTAGTATAATAAAATTTCTTTGTCGTTCTCATCTTTCCGGAACACTTTGATAGTGCCTTTTAAAATTAATGGCATCATACGAATGTACTTGCCATAGTCCATTATAACATCGCCTTCTTTAAAATACTTCACTTCACCAAACTGGTGCATTTCTTTTACCAGGGCTGGTTCAAACGTTGCATCTAATGCTGGAGTGGTAATCATGATGGTTAAAAATGGTAATTTAAAATGAAATTATATTGCAGCATATTTACCTTGTTAAAAATAAACTTATAATTATCATAAGTTTCACCTTTGTTAAGTTTACCTGCTATTAATAGCTGTGCTTCAAGTCCTTTAAAATTGTTAGTAAAGATATACTTTAAATCTGCATTTAGCTGGGTGTAAGAAGGCATTGCGTATTTGTTGAGGGCAAAATTTTTAACATCGGGCAGGTGATAATACCCGGTGGCAAGGGATGTTTTTAGCCTTACCTTTGGTATAGAATACGTTACCCTCCCCATTATGGCATCTGCGTTGCCAAAACCATCATTCCGTTCACGGGGGAGAAAGGTGAAAAATGGCTCTATTCCCCATTCTCGCGGAACCAGGTACCTGCCTTCTGAAGTTATTCGGTTTAAATTAAGTGTAGCTTCCCATTGGGGATCTTTCCAGCCCACCCTGGCTCCAAAGCTGAGGGAACTGCCTCCTTTTTGAAAATAGGTTTTTGATTGAATTATATTGCCTCCATTATGTATTGCCAATTGTTTTACAACTTGTATCCCTGCCAGCAGGGATGATTTGTTTTTTAATAAATGGGTGTAATCTAATTGTATAAAAGTAGAGTTAAATATGTTTGCTACATACATGTTGGCTACCTGTATTTTAAGCTGATCTGTTAATTTTGCTGCAGCCTGCAGTATGCCAATGCCATTGCTTGCTATATTATTTGCGTAACCCGATTTTGTTCCATCCGGATTTACGCCAGCAGGATATACTCCAATTGATTGTCCGGGTTGGTACCAGGTTGTGGTGCTTCTGGGCGATATGCCCCATAACCAGCCTAATTGAAGTTTTAGGTTTTTAATTTCATTTACTTCAGCCCATATTCCTGAAACTGTTGTAGGGCTCATGCGGCCATCCTGCAAATTGATAAAGGTTGAATTAATGTATTGTCTGCCTGCTTTAATATAGGATTGTTTGAAATGGTATTTCAAATACAATTCTTCCAGCCTGTTTAAATCCTTTTTTTTGCCTGGGTTATTTATATCAAAATGACCGATCTCGTAACGGCTGTACAGACTGGTTACACTGTCGGGTTTTGTAAGATCGGAAGCGCCGATATTGAAAATTGTAAAAACACTTACGGCAAGTTGAAAGTGATGGAACCGGGCTGTCTCCAATCTTATTCCTGCGCCAAGTGCATTAGAATAATAATCGGTAAGATTTTTTTCATTTTGCGTATTCATAAAAAAGTATCTTATATGCCCGTTGAATTGTGATTTTTTAAAAGCGTGTAACAAGGAGCTTGTGTCGCCGGGCTGCAGCTGCTGCCCTTTATACACCGGATTTTTATCAGGCTGTTCGTTCAGTTGTGCCATTAACAGCAGCCCGGTTTGCAACAACATGCCTATTAATAAAAGTCTTTTTTTCATTGTTCCCGTTTTATTTAGAAACCCGCTTTTAAATAGCTCCATCCCTGTTCCTGTTTTATAATCACTTCGCCAATTCCTGAAGCAACAAAGCCTGCTTCAGGTATGATATCATCCCTGCGTATGTTTCTTTGTTTCAGAGAGTTTTCGCAACCTGCAAAAACAATACCCATTTGTTTAAATTCAGTAATTCTTTTTTGTTGTGTAGTTTTAGCTGCTACCAGCATATCAATACCCGGACCATGCACCACTACTTCAATCTGAACACTGTCGCCCCAGCTGTCTTTAAGATGTTTGATATTGTTCATTACTCCTTTCCATACTGCGGTATCGCCGCTGCTTACCTGGATAACTACTTGATGCTTTACTATATTGGTGTTTTTTTTATTATGCACTTGTTTTTTGTTGTCATTGTACGGTTGCTTATTACTGTTGATATTAGTTATTTGCGCTGTTGCAGATAAGGCAAGGACGGCGATAACAACAATTGCAGCCAGGATTTTTTTATACATTTTAAATTAGTTTGTTGGGGGTTAATTTTTTTTATTACTGTACAGGTTGAATGCTTATTTTTTCTTTTGGTGATCTTCAATAGGTTTAAATGGTCCATACTTGTGTTGTTGTTCAGAAAAAGTATCTGAATAGGGACCAAACGGATGATCAACGGGTTTCTTTGAAATGTCAGGCCAGTCTTTTGGTTCATTAATATGTGGCCTTGGTTGCGAGGTGATAAAAGCGGCTACGTCCCAGGCATCTTCGTCTGTAAGCAGCGGATTCTTATACGTTGTACCCTGTGGCATATTGTATTTTACATATTTTGCAATATTGCTGATACGATACAATCCTGCACCATCATTAAAACTATGCGGCCCCCAAAGTGCGGGGTAAATATAGGCGGTTTTGTCTGCGTTGAACATGCCTTCTCCATCCGGCTGGTGGCAACTCTCACATTTTGCTGTATACACTGTTTGTCCCCTTTGTGGTGCTGCTGCCCGGTCTAAATACGCAAGGTCTTTAAAGCCGGAACCTGCTGCCTTTATTCCTTTCTCCACATTACTGCCAATAAAGTTGATGTAAGCCACGATGGCCTGCATTTCTTTACCTGCGGTATCAATTGCTTTGCCATTTAAGCTGCGTTCAAAACAATCGTTCACCCTTTTATAAACTGTTTCTGTCTTCCCGCTTCTTGCTCTTAATTTAGGAAAGAGCGAAGCCACTGAACCATAGTTGTTGGCAAATACAGCTGAGCCTGCCTGCAGGTGACAGTGCTCACAATTTAATCCATTGCTAATTTGCAGTATCGAACCTTTTGGTCCAAAGTATTTAGAAGTGTGTGTGATTAATTCTTTACCATATAATACCTGTTCTTTTTGTTTGATATCTGTTATCATACTTATATCTGCCGGGAGCCAATATGCCATCTCCTTTCTCTTTACGTCGTGTTGATTTGCCATCGCAGGTGCAGCAGAATTTTCAGGTTTACCAGGCCGGGTACCGTAATAAAACATTAGGGAAAGGGTAACCAGTACCACAACTAATATTATAATGATTAGTATGAGTTTGTTGATCACCGAAATAAACGCTTTGGGTATTTTATTTTCATCCCGGTTATTTGGCATAGGCAATCATTAAATTGTTTGTGTGCTAACAGCAGGTTCCTTTTTCTGTACCCATAGGGCCCGACATATTTTTAAGCGGATATTATTTTGTAAAAGCATACTTAAATACATTACCTGATACAAATACACCCGGCATACTGTTGTAAAGCTGCATGATAAGCTAATGCGGGGCTTGCAAAAACAGTAATGACCGCAGCAGCAGGAACAATTTTTGTCTTACGGTGATTAAGCATCACATTTTGTAATTTCCTTTTTCTGCAGGTACAACAGAACCGCTTATCGGGAAACAGCATTTGAAGAACCGCTTCAGATAGTATACGTCTGTCATAAATAAGAAGTACTGCTGCAGGTATAAAACTTTCAGCAGTACTCCATCAATACATTTACTGTTTGATTTAATTCACATATTGGTTTACCTGATTCCAGGTTCCGCCATTTACTACATTGGTAAATCCATTTTGCTCCAGTATGGATTTTGCCTGGCTGCTTCTGCCGCCACTCAGGCAAAATACAATGATGTTTTTTTTGTTCCTGAACTTTGATAATTCTTCAGGTATTGTATTTAAGGGGATATTTACGGAGCCCCTTATATGGCCACCGGCAAATTCACCTGGTGTTCTTACATCCACTAAAAAAGCGCCCTGTTCAATAATGCTTTTTAAATCTGCGGTTTGCCCGCCACCGAATAATTGTTGTAAAAAGTCCATTGGTTTAATTTTATATTGTTATTTTATAAATTGCCTGGTTTCGTAAATTTGATATTGCGCTGTTTGTTATTAAACCACCTCTTCATAAGTGATGTCTTTTGTGCTTTCAGAAATTCCTTTTGCCGGGGGTGCAGCACATCCTCCGGCACCGCAACAGCCCACATTGAATACAGGCATTAGTGTAAACATGATTCCCAAAAATCCCATTGTCCAGTCTTTCACAATTACAGCTTGTATTAAAATAAATATCCCTAGGCCAAGTCTTAAAAATCTCATAAAATTCCAGCTACTCAGTATTGCTTGTTTCATATACAACGGTTTTGTTTTTTGCAGTATAAAAATAATCGCAATACACAGCCTGGTTGGTAACAAAGGTTACAATTGAAAATATATCGTGCACACTCCAGTTTGGTTAGCAGTAATTGTTGAAGGATTATTGACGCATATATTTTATTTCTGCTTTCTTTTTATTTCATTGAAATATGCAACCAGCAAATTATTCTATGCAGGCCTTTCAATATGATTTCAATCAGCCCGTATCATGATTGTTGTCAAATCCGGCGTTCCAAAGGCTGGTTTGTAATAAATGTTACTATTGCCCTGGTATTTGCACAATATGTTTGTGTTTTCATTAGTAAATAATAGAAAAAAGATAAACAATGAAGTATATAATTGTAGGTGCAGTAGCAGGCGGAGCCAGCACTGCAGCAAGACTGAGAAGACTGGATGAACATGCAGAAATCATCATTTTTGAAAAGGGAGAATATATTTCTTATGCTAACTGCGGACTGCCATATTATATTGGCGATGTAATAAAAGACAGGAATAAATTATTTGTTCAAACTGCCGCTTCATTTAATCAACGCTTTAATATTGATGTGCGTGTAACCACTGAAGTACTCTCGATAGCTCCTGCAGCGAAAACTGTAAAAGCCATTAAGCAGTCAACAGGCGAAGTGTATGAGGAAACTTATGATAAATTAATTCTGTCACCTGGTGCTGAACCTTTACGTCCACCTTTGCCCGGAATCAATAGCGAAGGCATATTCACGCTGAGAAATGTAAAAGATACTGACTATATTAAAAGTTATATTCAACAAAAGCGTATAAAGAAAGCAATTGTGATTGGTGCAGGATTTATCGGCCTGGAAATGGCAGAAAATTTTCATGATCTTGGATTGCATGTTACCATTATTGAAATGGGTAATCAAATACTTGCCCCGGTCGACTTTCCCGTTGCAGCAATTGTGCAGCAGCATATCCGCAGTAAAGGTGTTTCCCTGCATTTGAACACTGCCATAACCGGGTTTAATAAAATCGGCGAAGAAATAGAAGTGGGATTAAATAATGGAGAGGTATTGACTGCCGATGTAGTGATACTTTCCATTGGTGTTAGGCCGGATACGAGGCTTGCTGTACAGGCTGGTTTAAAAACGGGTATAGCAAGAGGAATTTGGGTAAATGAATTTTTACAAACTTCCGACCCTGATATTTATGCAGTAGGAGATGCCATTGAATTTGAAAATCCGATTGCCGGGCAATCCATGATTACTTACCTGGCGGGACCAGCGAATAAACAGGGACGCATTTGTGCCAATAATGTGGTGCTGGGGAATGTTCAAAAATATCATGGATCTATTAACACGGCTATAGTAAAAGTGTTCGATATGACCATGGGCACTGCAGGTACAGCTTCCAAACATTTAAAAACTGCTAATATCAATCACATTGTGTCTACAACGCATAATGGGTCACATGCCGCTTACTATCCTGATGCAAAACAAATGACTATCCAAATTGCATTTTCACCTGCAGACGGGCGCTTATTGAGTGCACAGGTTGCAGGCTTTGATGGCGTGGATAAACGCCTGGATATTTTATCTTCTTATATCAAACAGGGTAAAACCATTTATGATTTAATTGAGTTTGAACATGCGTATGCACCTCCTTATTCTTCTGCAAAAGATCCTGTAAATATGGCTGGCTTCGTTGCTGAAAATATTTTACTGGAACGTCTGAAGGTATTTTACTGGAATGAAATTGACCATATCAAACCCGGAGATGTATTGATTGATGTGAGGCGTAAAGAGGAATATAAAGCCGGTAAAATCTCCGGTGCGATAAACATTCCGGTAGATGAAATCAGAAGCCGGCTGGATGAAATTCCAAAAAATACAACCATTTATATTTATTGCGAAGCGGGCTTAAGAGGCTACCTGGCGCAAAGAATATTGAGGCAAAATGGCTTTCACCAGGTTTTAAATCTGTCAGGTGGATACCATACATGGCGTGTTGCAGCAGAAGAATCTGGAATATTGGTAAAAGAGCCTGATCTTGTTTTGCACGGGCTTGCCAAATAAATGACGGAGGATTTGGCTAAGGCAGCCATTCACTGGTAAGTGCTGCTTCTTTAAATGCAACAAGAAAAATAAGAAAATCCTGCTGCAGCTTTTACAAAATAATTAATCGAATATAAATATGGAAAAAAATACTATAGTAAAGGATGAAAAAGGCAGCTACAGGGACTCTGTAGCCACTATAAGTAAAGAAGGTAAAAGAAATTTTATTAATCCCAAAAAGCCTAAAGGCAGATTGTATAATTTAAGAACACGGTTTAGTATTTTTTATTTGATCGTTTTTTTTACACTTCCTTTTATTAAAGTGCATGGCGAGCCCCTTTTGATGATCAATGTGCTTGATCGTAAGTTCATCCTTTTTGGTATGGTATTCTGGCCACAGGATTTTTTCATCTTCGGTATTGCCATGCTTACGTTTGTAGTATTTATAATTTTGTTTACCGTGGTTTTTGGACGTATATTCTGCGGTTGGGCCTGTCCGCAAACCATTTTTATGGAAATGGTTTTTCGCAAAATTGAGTATTGGATAGATGGTGATTCTGCAAAGCAAAAGCAACTGAAAGAAATGCCCTGGAATGCTGAAAAGGTAAGAAAGAGGGTGGTTAAATTTATAGTTTTCTTTTCCATTTCATTTATCCTTGCGAATTTTTTCCTGGCTTATCTTATCAGTATGGATAAGGTAATAGAATATATTCAAAGCCCGGCAGCTCATGTAGGCACTTTAATTTCACTGGTTATTTTTACTTCAGTATTTTTCTTTGTATACTGGTGGTTCAGGGAGCAGGCATGTATTGTGGTTTGTCCTTACGGAAGATTACAGGGGGTATTGCTTGATAAAAATTCAATTTTGGTGGCATACGACCGTTTACGCGGAGAACCCAGGGGAAAGCTTTCTAAAAAATCTAAGAAGGAAGAACAGGAAGAGGCTGGTAAAAGTAGCGGTTACAAAAACGATGCGGCCTTTAATAATACGGCTCCTAAACCAGAAGCTGTTAAACCGCAGGGAGATTGTATTGATTGTTTGGCTTGTGTAAGAGTGTGCCCAACGGGTATTGACATACGGAACGGTACACAGTTAGAATGTGTGAACTGTACCGCATGTATTGATGCCTGTGATACAATTATGGAGAGTATTCAAAAACCTACAGGTTTGGTAAGATATGCATCGGAAAACAGTATTACAGAGGGTGTTAAGTTAAAGTTTACTTCAAGAATCAAAGCTTATACAGTAGTGTTAGGTATTTTATTATCCCTGCTTGTATTTCTGCTGGTGAGCCGTACGGACCTGGATGCAAGACTAATGCGTACTTCGGGGATGACTTACACTACTTTACCCGACGGCAGGATCAGCAATCTGTACAATTTGAAACTGGCCAATAAGACGCATAAAGACATTCCTTTTACTTTGAAACTTGAAAATGGGATTGGTGAAATTGAATACGTGGGCAGCGTTAACACGGTCGTTAAAAAGGAAGATTACTCGCATCTGCAATTTTTTGTAAAAATGAACCGTATTGATATCAAAGGATGGAAAAAGGAACTTGAGATAGGCATTTATGAAAATGGAAAGAAAATTAAAACCATCACAGCTAAGTTTATTGGTCCAGAAGTTTATAACTGATGGTATTGCCCGGGAGTATATCAGAAACTGGTACAAATATTTTAGTGTTCTTGATGCGTGGCTGAAATGAGAATGATGCCTGGTAACAGGCTTTAATGTACGATCAGCAGAACCGCAGTCAAAGCTTACTGCTGTTTCTGAATTTTGAGAGCGTATCGGTTGTGATACACTCTCAAAATGAAATTATAACGTGATAGTAATAACTGCTTAAAAATTGGATACAATTTCTTTTGCTTCAGTTAAGCCTTGTTTTCTCCATACTTCTTTGCCCTGCCTGTAAATGATAAAAGTTGGAAACCCTTCTACTTTTAGTTCTTTACAAATTTCAGATTGCTCACCACCATCTACTTTTACCAAAACAAACTGGGTGCCATTGGTTTCAACCAGGGAGTCTATTACCGGTGTCATTACTTTACAGGGTGGGCACCATACTGCACTAATATCAACTAATACAGTCTTGTCCTTTGGGATTTGAGCCATATAGTCGTCTAAAATTATTTGTTTTTTTTGCTCAGTAATTTCTACAGGCTTGTCAGCATATTTCCATGCAGCAATACCTCCTGATAAATTATACGCAGTATATCCACTTTGGTTTAGCCAGTCTGTTGCAGCATTACTTCTGGCACCGCTAAAACAGTAGGTGTATACCGGCTTTGTTTTATCCAGAGATCGTACTCTTTCCTGAAATGATGTTTCATCATTCCAGTCGGCCAGCATTGCGTTTTTCAAATGCCCCGACTGGTACTCTTCCGGTGTACGCACATCCAGTAATTGAATGTTGGCTTCGGCAATCCCTTTTTCAAAATCGGGTACTGAAAGATTGGTTTGCTGCTGATTATTGTTACATGCCATTATTAAACTGATGCAACAAATCAACAGCGGTAAGTTTTTCTTCAATAGCATATGTGTCATTTTGTAGTTAAACAGGTATTGAGGACTGCCATAGTGTACCCTGACAACAACTTATAACCCGCTGAGAGAAAATACAGCGGCAAGGGTTAACAGTATAATGCCAAATGTTGCTGGTGCAACACAATGCAGCAACAATGGTTGTAAAGATAATGCTGATACTGCGGCCGGCAGTACCTATGTTCTTTTCATCATCTTTGTATTGTTTTTGCCTGCGATATTACTCCGGGAATGCTTAAGCTGTTCCTTTTAAAATCTTATTCCAATATAGCCAGGGAAGTATTTTTGTTTTCAAAAGCCACATACTCCATCTTGGTTTTACCTGGTCAAATGGGAATGTCATTTTTGGGGTATTGCTGTAGTCAAATTCAGCCAGCATTAGTTTGCCATATTGTGTTGGGATAGGGCAGGCGCTGTAGCCATCATATTGTGCTGCCACCTGCTGATTGGATAAAAAGGATAAAAGATTTGTAACCACCACAGGTGCTTGTTTGCGAATGGCGGCTCCTGTTTTTTTTGCTGGGGCATTGGTGCAATCACCCAGTGCAAACACATTTGCATAACGTGTGTGCTGCATGGTTCCCTTATTTATTTCAACAAAACCAAATGGATTATTAGGATCGGCAAGCGGACTGTTTTTTATAAAATCCGGTGCCGATTGCGGAGGCACTGCGTGACACATATCAAATTTCATTTCTTTTCGCTCGGCCACACCATCAGCGCCTTTTTCTTCGTAGTACACTGCTTTATTGATGCCGTCAATTTCTGTTACATTAACTCCAAAATGCGGGCGAATGTTATTGTTCTTAATCACTTCGGTAAGTGTTGCGGCATATTCTTTCACGTCAAATATTACTCCTGCGCCGGTCAGGTAATGAACATTGCATTTGTCTAAGATCCCTTTTTTGCGCCAGTAGTCGCAGGCGAGGTACATTATTTTGTGTGGTGCTCCGCCACATTTAACGGGCCCCATCGGGTTGGTAAAAACAGCAGTTCCGCCCTTAAAGTTTTTAATCAATTCCCATGTATAGGGGGCGATGTCAAAAGAGTAATTACAGGTTACATTGTTTTTGCCCAATGTTTCTTTAAAGCCTTTTATTTTTTGCCAGTCTAATTGTATGCCTGGGCATACCACCATGGCATCGTAGTGATAAGATTCCCCGCTTTTACAGACTACTTTATTTTCATCAGGCAGAAAAGTTTGCACGGCGTCCCTGATCCATATTGTTCCATGGGGAATATAATCCGCTTCGGCACGGATGGTTTTATTGATGTCGAATATACCGGCACCCACCAGCGTCCACGCGGGTTGGTAATAATGATTTTCGGAAGGGTCGATGATACTGATTTCCAGATTTTTGTCTTTGCGTAAAAGCTGGGAAGCAACGGAAAGTCCGGCATTGCCGCCACCGACAATGATAATTTTTTTAGCAGGCATATCGTTTCTGTTTAAAGTGTGTGATATGTAAATGTAATTTTTGAGAATTACCTGTTTGGTAACTTTTGTTACATTTTCTTCTGTATCTTAAGTTGTACAGACTGTACTTTTAAGCAGCGAATGTTAATCCTGCTCAAAAAATATAAGGAATCAATCTTGAGGTATGCTTCATATAATTTTCGTAGGCAGTAAATTTTTTGCTAAGCATCTTTTCTTCCCAGGTGAGTTTAATCAGTAATATAATTAGCAATGCCAGCATACAGCCTAAACTGAATGCGCTAAAATGACTGATTAACAGTCCGATGCTGCCAATTATTATAGCGGTGTACATCGGATGCCTGACAAAACGATAGGGCCCGTTTGTAATTAATACCGCATTTGCCGAAGGCTCCGGCAGTATACTCAATTTACTTTTTTGCATGGCTGCAATTGCCCAAAAAACTAAAATTACTGACAGGATAATGAAAACATAGGCAAGTGCCGGCACTGATTTTATTGAAGTATTCAAAAGCAGCAGGAGTATAAGTAAAAATTGCAAAGCAACAAGCAAAACTGATTTAAAGCGATTGTACATTATGAGAAAGGGTTTATTAAATCCTCAGTAAGTTATCCATAAAAAAATAACCAGCGAAATCCTCCGCCGGTTATTAAAACGCCTTCCTTTGTGTGGTTCTGCAATCATTTGCAACCATTACCGCATCCGCCCCGTTTGTTTTCGGATGCAATGATCAAATTGAAGGTTTTTTTGCTCAAAATTACCGGTTCATAAATTACATCCTGCATTTTAAGACGGCGCACAAAAGCCCTCAAATGATTTTCTGATCCCATTCTCAAAAATTTAAATGTATTAAGTGCATCTTTGGCTTTTGTTTGTTTAATTCTTGCATCAAGATCGGCAATATCCAGCTCCTCAATTTTTGCACCTGCCTTTAATGCATCTGTTAATGACCTGCTTCCCAATTCAACCAGCTCATCATAATATTGCTGTATGGTTGTATTTATAAATACTCCGCGTACATCATTTGTTTTTTCAACGGGGTCTTTAAGATTATTATTTACAATAAGCGTTTTCATCCTGTCCATATGAACCTGTTCACTCAGGCGGATGTTACCAAATGGATTGACATCCCATTTAGCATACAACGAATCGTATGTATCCCTTGCTAACTTCTCTTCTTCCCTCATGTACAGTATCGCCTCATTTTCTTTTGGAGTTAAAGAAATGCTTGCCTGGGAAAAAACAAATATCGATTGCAGGGTAACCACTACTAAGAATACTAACTTTTTCATTTTATATTTTTTGATGATTAAAATCCTGTTTCCATTGCACTGTTGATAATGGCATCAAATACAAGCTGGGTAATGTACTGCGGCGTATAGGTGCTGCCAAGGTTTACTATATTTTTATAAAAAGACCTTATGTGATTGCGGCTTCCCTTTGTAAGATTGTCATATACCAGGCGAATATCCTGGTTGTCAATACTGGTAAGCGCTGTAGTGAGATCAAAAATATCAAGGTCTTCAATAGTAGCCCCTGTTTTGTAAGCATCAGGTAAACTTATGTTACCTTTTGCCACTAACTGCCCATATAAATTCTGTAAGGTCACATTACTGAATACACCCACTGCATTTGAACCAACAGGATCTGGCAAGCTATACTTATTCAGCAACATCAATATAGCATCCATGTGAGTTTGCTCACTGTTTGAAATGTTATTAAAAATATTTGCACCCCACTTTTTGTACAATGTGATGTAAACGTCTCTTGCCAGTTTTTCTTCCTCCCGCATTAGAGAAAGTGTGTTTAACTCAGTTGTGCTCAACGATTCAACAGGCAGGCTGCTTATTTGTTTCTGCAGATTGGCTGTATTGATATTACCCCTTGAATTGTTATTGTTGGCAACGTTGTTATTGTCTTTTGTGCAGGAAACAACTGTAAGAACGATGCTTAAAAATATCATCCCCCTGCCTGCATTTTTTAAAAGCGTTTTCATGTTTATATTTTTTAATTGATTAAAAGATTTGGAATAAGCAGGCTGAAAAAAATAACCTGCATATTTCTTTTATGTAACTTCTTTATCAGGCCGGTCTTCTGCATCCCCAGTTTCCAGTTCTGCTGCCCTGGTTTGCCGCTGAGCGGCATTGCCCATTACCTCTGCCATAGCCTGCCGCCTGGCCCCTGTTTTGCCGTTGCGCCTGGCCCGATCCTTTTACTGCCTGGCGGTTGCCGTTTTCATACGTATTACATACGCCGTTTTTATTTACATCCACATTACCGGTTGCATTTTTATTTGCGCCCGGATTACCATTGCCGGTATTCGCATTTTGAGCAGATAATAATCCGCTGGTAGCAATCATTAAGATTACTGCGATCATAATTTTTTTCATGTTTTAATATTTAAATTTTCTGGAGGCTTTAGTTTGTGTTCCACCCTCTTCGCCGTGGCTGATGGGGTGTGGTTATGTTTTCAGTTTTAAACAATGGCAGAAAGGCTTTTTCCAGTTCAGCATTTTGTGCCGGAGTGCATATTTTTTTTATGTTCAAATAAAAATGGAAAGTTTCATACTTTAATTGACCATGCAGCTCACCAATTTGTTTCGACATGCTACTTAATCTTAAAGTATCCGGGGCTGCTTGTTGTAACTCATTAAACATTTCACTTTTTAAAGAATCCACCTCAGATGTCAGGTCCATGGCATAAGGGCGAAAGGCCTGGTTTACGTTACGGAATGATTCCATCTGCTGATTAGTAAATCCCAGTGTTTGTCTGAAAAATCTGCCATTCAGCATATTCACTTCTGAGCCAGTAGTAATAACAATATTTTCAGTGGACTGGCTCTCTTTATAATTATGATATAGAATAGTACCTATTGTTACGGCATTCATTATTACCAGCAAAACCACCCCCCATGTTAATATTTGGTTCTTATTCATCGTCACTTTATTTACTCATTACTAATTTGATTGTAGAAGGCAAAGTTTTCCATGCTTTCATCATTCACCAGTACCGTATCTGCAGCATTATTTTTTGATTGATAAAGGCTGCCCGCTGCAATCCCCGTAAATACTGCCATTAAAAGACCCACTGCTATCACTGCTGTTCTCCATGCCGGTGAAAAAACAAATAATATTTCAGTCCTTTGTTTATCAATCGCTGCCATTATACGGGTTGATAAAAATGGATTGAATGTGGCATATCTTTCTTCCGCAATAAAACTTTCAATTAATTGATCAATATTTTTTTTACTGTTCATTATTACGGTATTTAATAGTTAGACAATGAATGTTTAAAAAATCCTATGCCCCGTTCAGTTGTTTGTCCAATATTTTTTTCAGGTTGTTTTTTGCACGAATGATCAATTGCTCTACAGCTCCTTCGCTGATGTTCATTATTTCAGCCACCTGTTTTTGGGGAAGTTCTTCGTATTTGGTAAATACGAATGCCAGCCGCTGTTTTTCAGGCAATGCGTCTAAGGCCTGCTGAATAGCGGTATTGTCTGATCGCTCTGTTAATATGGCCTCGGCAGATTTATCTTTTGATGCAAGCTGTAATATATCGGTTAATCCTGACCAAAAGGTTTTGCGATTTTTCTTTTTTAAATAATTTAAGCTGGTATTTACAGTAATCCGGTAAAGCCAGGTGGAGAATGCTGCTTTTCCGTTAAAGGAAGAAAGCGACTGGTACACTTTTACAAAAACATCCTGCGTAATTTCTTCTGCATCTTCTTTATTATGCAGCAGGCCCATGGCTGTGCGAAATACACTGGCCTCATATTGTTTTATCAATAGCGTATAATTCTGCTGATTACCTTTAAGAATGCTATGTATCAGATCAACTTCATGCATGTGCCTGTTTCTTGAAATATTTTAGACAGCAGGGATATCTTTTATCCTATGGGGTGTAGTTGAATGCTATATGTTTTTACTTGGTCAAGACCAGGGTACTGTCTTTTTTAGCAATTACCCAATGCTTTATGCCGGCTTCAATTGGTATATAATTGCCGGGCAGCAAAGTTTCTTTTACTGCCTTTTCATTTTCAAATATCACTTCACCTATTACACAAACCAAAAAGGCCGCAACAGGGGTAACATGTTCTTTTAATTGTCCGCCGGCCTTTATTTGTATTGCGATTACACTTTCGGTAGCTGTAAATACTTTTTTTGTTTGTACCGGTTTGTCATCTGTAAATAAATCTCTCAAATTCATGACGAATGTTTTTATGATAAATGGAATGTTTCATTTCTATCCTTGTTTATTGCGCTGCCGAACGGGTTTACCTGTAACAAAAAACCGGCTTATAAACTGCCGGTTGATATTTTGTGAATGAATGCCATTTTTATCCCGTTATTCTCCTGACTTTACCGTTGTAAGTAAATTTTCCTCGATTATTTTTTTAAATACATGTTTGGGAAAGGCACCCGGCTGCATCATGGGTTCTCCAGCTGCATCAATAAAAAGAATAGTGGGTATGCTTTGTATGCCAAATACAGAAGCCAGTTCCTGTTCTATATCTGTATTTACTTTATAAATTAGCAATCTGCCTTCATATTCTTTTGATAATTCTTCCAGTACCGGGGCCACCATTTTGCAGGGGCCGCACCAGTCAGCATAAAAATCAATGATAGCAGGTAATTCGCCCTGGTATTTCCAGTCCTTAACTATATCGTAATTGAATACTTTTTCTTTAAAGCCCGCTGTGTTGAGTTGTATTGTTGCCATGGTTTGTAATTATTTTGTAAAGTTAAAATAGTAGTATAAATGAATTGGTAACTTATGTTACTTAAATAAACGTTTTTTTTTGTTGCAGCTAGCAGGGCTGTTATTGGGCGTTACAATCTGATTTGTTTCAGCTGTTATTTCACTTTAGCAAGCCGTACAACCTGTGCGTTCACTTCAAATTATTTTTCAGTTGAGTTGGGTTTAAAGTTTCCGTTTTAATTTCGGCTCCTGACTATAACCAGTCAATTGCATCCAGGTGAATTTATTTATGATTAATGCAGGCACCCGGGTATAAGTACAGTCACCATCGTTGCCCTGTTTTTAGGCTATTTTACAGCCACTGAGCCATCAATGCCCGCTTCAGTAGCTCTTCTTTTTTACCAAATTTTATCAGCTCAATTATATCAAAGAGTTTTACCTTTCTTTACTGCATTGCTGCGGTAACCGCATTACGGCTTTCTGCTTCTGAAGATAAGATGATGGTGGCGGGATTTAACTGACTTAGTTGATCAGAAAAAGAATGACAGTATACGTTTTGAGTATAAAATTTTCCGTTGCAGCAGTCATTTCAAAAATTGCGTACTGAGCGGTTTTATTTCATTTCAATAACTCGTTTCATCCATCTTTACTTTCCCCCGGAATGTCCAGAATACAAATGTGGTATATGCTGCCACAAGCGGCACACCTATGGCTGCAATAGTGAGCATGATGCCCAAAGATTTTTGAGAGGATGCTCCATTGTAGACTGTGATATTGAATGCCGGATTGATAGTAGAGATAACGATATTGGGAAAAAGATTGATAGTTACAGTTACCAGTAAAAGAGCTGACGTTAATGCAGAAGAAAGAAATGCCTTAAAGTAAACACCTTTTTCCAGTAACCGTCTTGTATTGATAATAGTCAAAATCGTCAGAACCGGCACAATAAATAATAATGGATGTTGCCTGAATTTATCTGCTGTTTGTGGCAAATAGATCAATGTTGCCATAGTGAGTGTTATATAAGAAATTACAAAAAAGCGGCTGGTATTTTTAGCCAGCACCCTTAATTTAGTGTGCAACCTGTTCTCGGTTTTCATGATGAGATAAGTAGCTCCATGCATCATAAATAATGCCAGTACTGTAACGCCGGTAATTAAAGCATAAGGGTTCAGTAAGTTAAAAAATCCTCCTTCATACTCAAAGTCTTTATTGATGGGAATACCCTGCATTACATTGCCCAGCACCACGCCTAATAGAACCGCTATTAAAATACTTGCAACGGAGTAAATGATATCCCATGTTTTTCTCCACCATAACATGGTTTCTTTGCTCCTGAATTCTATAGCGATCGCTCTTAAAATTAATACCGTTAAAAAAAGCATAAAGGGAATATAAAAAGCAGAAAAAACGGTGGCATATACTTCAGGAAATCCGGCAAACAGCGCACCCCCGCCAATTACCAGCCACACTTCGTTACCGTCCCATACAGGACCAATGGCGTTTAGTGCTGTCCGCCTGCTTTCTTCCTTATTGAAAAATAAATGCAGTGCGCCGGCTCCAAGGTCAAATCCATCTAAGATTGCGTAGCCGGTAAATACCGCACCCACTACCAAAAACCACCAGGTTGGATAATCTATTCCTAAAAATGTTTGCATATTAATTCAGTATTGGGTTATTGCGTTTAGAATGTTCAGATAAATCTTCTACAGTTATTTCATCAAAACCGTGTTGTATTTTTTTGTTTAACAGGTAGATAAACAAAGCAAATAAAACTGAGTAAATAAATGTAAATAATATCAAAGAAAACATGACCTGGTTAGAGTGTACCGATTTTGACAGGGCGTCACTTGTTCTTAGCAGCCCGTAAACTACCCATGGCTGCCTTCCCATTTCCGCAGAGAACCAGCCTACCTGGTTGCCTAGTTGTGGCAATAAAACTGAAAAAGAAAATACAGCCATCAACCATTTATATTTAAATAGTTTACCACGCCACCAAAGGAACATTGCAAACAAGGTTAAGCCGATGATCGTTATTCCAATGGCGACCATGATATGATACACCTGGAAAATTGCATTCACCTGCTTTGGCCTGTCTTTTTCAGGAAAGGCATTTAATCCTTTAACGGGAGTAGTAAAATTATTATGTAATAAAAAACTTAATCCGCCGGGAATTTTAATGCCGGTTACTTTTTGCTGTTTGTTGTTTACGTAACCAAATAAGTACATGTCGGCTGGTTTCATACTATCAAAATGTCCTTCAAATGCGGCCAGTTTTACCGGTTGATTTTTGGCAACACCATTTGCAGATTCATGGCCTGTTACCAGTTGTAATAATCCCGAAACAGTTGCAACAACTAAGGCCATTTTAAAAGCTTTCTTGGAAATCTCCACATGCCTGTTTCTTAAAAGGTAGTAAGCATGAACGCTGAGCACTAAAAAAGAACCCGCTAAAAATGCGCCCACTAATACATGAGATAATCTTTCAACTGAAGACGGGTTAAAAACCATCGCCCAAAAATCTGTCACCTCAGCTCTTGCTTTCATTCCTTCTCCAACAATATGAAACCCGGAAGGAGTTTGCTGCCATGAGTTAGCTACCACAATCCAAATAGCAGAAAACATGGAGCCTAATGCCACCATAATAGTGGAAAAGAAATGTACTTTAGGAGAAACGCGGTTCCAGCCAAATAAGAGTAAACCTAGAAAGCCACTTTCCAGGGCAAAGGCAAAAATTCCTTCCGCTGCTAATGCACTGCCAAAAATGTCGCCTACATATCTTGAATATGTGGCCCAGTTGGTACCAAATTCAAACTCCATCACAATACCGGTGGCAACACCAATACCAAATATCAGGGCAAATATTTTTATCCAGAAACGGGTCATCGTTTCATAGATCTTCTTGCCGGTTTTTATATACATACCTTCCATAAAAACCAGCATTACGCCAAGTCCGATACTCAAAGGGGGATATATATAATGAAAACTGACCGTAAAGGCAAACTGAATTCTGCTTAATGTTTCTACATCCATATTTGTACAATTAAAGAAATGAAAAGGGTAGCGGGGAGGTTATATTTCTGATAACAAAATTAATGACTCATGAGTTTAAAAAATGTGGTGCTGTTGTCGAAAAGCGAAATAATAATTGCAGTTCAATCCAGACTGTTTATCACATGGCTTCTCTGTAGTGAACAGGCAGGTAAAATAGTATCAGGTGAAGGAGTGAGGGCCTTAATTTTAATTTAATGCAAAATACTCTCTTTTTCATTTTGAGATAGATACTATTGTTACACACAAAATTAGTGTTAAGGAATTATTGTAAAAATAAGGGGTAACCTTTTACAGATACCCCTTTTACTCATGCTTACGAGTATTTATCAACAGTATGTTACTATTATTTTATGCTTTCATTATTTTACTCTGGCATACATAATCAGTTTTAGGTAATGCGGTTGCGCTTATAGATTTAAAACCACCACCTATTTCAGTAAAATTTCTGTATCCTCTTGCCTGGAGAATAGATGCTGCCACCATACTGCGGTAACCGCTTGCACAATGCATGTAAAAATGCTCATCAGGATTTATATCTTTTACCCATTCATTGATGGCAGCAAGGGGTCTGTTGTAGGCATCTTCAATATGCTCGGCCGCATATTCTGATTCTTTCCTTATATCAATGATTTTATCTTTTGCTAATTCTACTTCACCGGCAAACTGTTCGGCAGATATTCTGTCAATCGTATCAGCTTCTTTGCCTGCCTCAAGCCATGCTGTAAAACCTCCTTTTAAATGTCCAATAATATTATCGAATCCAACCCGGCTTAAACGGGTTACTGTTTCTTCTTCCTTACCTTCATCGGTAACTAATAATAATGGCTGCTTAACATCTACAATCAATGTGCCAACCCAGGGAGCAAAATCGCCATTTAAACCAAAATTGATTGATTGAGGAATAAAGCCCCTGAAAAAATCTGAGGAAGCTCTTGCATCCAGTATCATTGCTTCTGTATTTTCTGCTGCCGCTTCAAATTCATCGGGTGTTAGTGCTTTCATGCCATGACTCAATACGGATTCAAAACTTTCATATCCTTTTTTATTCATTGCTACATTTAAGCCGAAATATCCCGGTGGTGGAAGCAACCCATCTGTAACCGCTTTTACAAATGACGCTTTATCGGGTTGATTTAAAGCATAGTTCATTCTCTTCTGGTTACCCAATGTATCAACGGTTTCTTTCATCATATTTTTACCACAGGCACTTCCGGCGCCATGTGCTGGATATACAATTACATCATCAGCTAATGGCATTATTTTGGTCATCAAGCTGTCGTACAGTAAACCGGCTAATTCCTCCTGCGTCATGTGTGCGGCTTTCTGCGCAAGATCGGGACGCCCAACATCTCCCAGAAATAATGTATCGCCACTAAAAATGCAGTAATCTTTTCCAGTTTCATCTTTTAACAAATAAGTAGTGCTTTCCATGGTATGTCCCGGAGTATGCAATACTTGAATAGTTAGGTTCCCAATTTTAAATTCATCATTATCTTTTGCTACTGTTGCTTTAAATTCCGGATTGGCATTTGGGCCATATACAATGGTGGCCCCTGTTTTTTTACTTAAGTCAACATGGCCACTTACAAAATCGGCATGAAAATGTGTTTCAAAAACATACTTCAGTGTAACGCCATCTTTCTGTAATCTTTTTATATAAGGTTCAGTTTCACGAAGAGGGTCAATGATAGCGGCTTCTCCATTGGATGTTATGTAATATGCACCCTGTGCTAAACATCCGGTATAAATTTGTTCAATAGTCATAGCAAAATATTTATTTTATAATGTAAAGTTCAGGTTTCATTTACGGGTTTTTGGTAACATTTGTTGCTTTTTAAAATGTAATGAATGGTAATTTAAAACTGGTATTAAATATTCCTAATGATTGACAGCAGTAGTTATTCTTACACATAAAAGAAACCCCGGTAAAATACCAGGGTTCCCTTTTTTAAATTAAATGGTGGCTTATAACAAAGTTGTGGGGCAAACATAAGCTGTTCTTGGCACATTGGTTTTTGTTATCTCTTTAAAACCACCGATAACATCGGCAAAATTAGTCCAGCCTCTTTGTTTAAGAATAGAACTGGCAATCATGGTACGGTAACTGCTGGCGCAATACAATATAAAATACTTGTCTTTTGGAAATGCAGCCAGGTTTTTATTGATCTGGTTAAGTGGAATGTTAACGGCATCCACTACATGCTCCGAATCAAATTCACTTTTCTTCCTGATATCAATAACCAATGGTTTTTCTGTTGCGTATTGTTTTTCAAATTCTTCCACAGTTATCCTGCTTGTTGTTTCAAAATCCTTCCCGGCATTTTTCCATGCGGTAAATCCATCTTTTATATATCCGAGTGCATGGTCATATCCAACTCTGGATAATCGTATGATTGTTTCTTCTTCTTTCCCTGTTTCAGTTACTAACAGCATTTCTTGCTTTACATCTGGGATCATTTCACCCACCCATTGTGCAAAGCTGCCATTGATACCAATGTTTATACTATTTGGGATAAATCCTTTTGCAAATGCTGAGGCATCCCTGGTGTCTAGAATGAGTGCCCTTGTTTCATTGGCTGCCGCTTCAAATTCTGAAACACTCATGGGCTTTTTACCTCTTTCCATAATGGTATCCAGGCTTTCATATCCTTTGATGTTCATCAATACATTTTGAGGGAAATATCCCGGAGGCGGAGTTAAGCCTGTAAGTATCGCTTTTATAAATTTTTCTTTGGTCAGCTCTGGATTTAATGCATAGTTCACCTGTTTCTGATGGCCCAACGTATCGGTCGTTTCTTTGCTCATCATTTTGCCACAGGCGCTGCCAGCGCCATGATTAGGATATACTATTAAGTCATCACTTAAAGGCATGATTTTATTTCTTAAAGAGTCGTACAGGTAACCTGCTAATTTTTCTTCAGTTAAATCTGCAACAACATGTTGTGCAAGATCAGGTCTTCCCACATCACCTATAAATAAAGTATCACCACTGATGATGCCATGTTCATTTCCATTTTCATCAATCAGTAAATAGGTGGTGCTTTCCATCGTATGGCCGGGAGTATGTATAACTTTTACTGAATAATCCCCCACTTTAAAAACCTGGTTGTCTTCTGCAGTAATGGCATCATAAGCAGGTTTTGCAGTAGGACCAAAAACAATTTTTGCACCTGCTTTTTTTACCAGGTCTAAATGTCCGCTTACAAAATCGGCATGAAAATGTGTTTCAAAAACATATTTTATTTTGGCATTGTCTTTTGCAGCCCTGTCTATATAAGGTTGCACTTCTCTTAGTGGATCAAATATGGCTGCTTCACCATTGCTTTCAAGATAATATGCTGCATGAGCAATACATCCGGTGTAAATTTGTTCTACTTTCATATAGCGTGGTTTTTATTTTTTATGAAACAAATATGTTTATAATTATTAGTTGTTTTGGTAACATTTGTTGCATTCAAAACTTGCAATTCCATTTTTTTTACAGGTAAAATTTCTTTTTGTAACCGGAGAGTGATTCTAAAACAATATGAGCAGCATCGCCATCCATCCCTTTTAGTAAATGTTTTTTTTCATCCAAAATACAACTGGCAGGTATGCCTTGTGTATTAATGATGTTGGAATATTTTACGGGGATAATATACGGGGAGTCAATTTGTTTTTTGTTGCAAATGATGCAGCAACAGCAAAATTTCCCTGCTTTTATCAGGCTTGCCAGATAATTTTAAAATGGAAGGAGTTGCTTCCCAGCAGGGGGGCTTTGACTGGCCTTAAGTTTTTGCACTCATGTTCATTATATCCCGAAGCTTAAATGTACTGTCATTCAAATCTATTATTTTTTATGGCAGGTATACCAGTAATGTTTTGTGCTGTTTTTATTACTGCTGTGGTTTTACAGAAATGCCTTTAAATTTAGTTTAAATCTTGCCGTTACTGCAGCTATAATTAGTAATAACAGTAATTACAATACTTTAATGATGCAATTTCATATGGCTTTACTTTTAACTGAATTCTTAAATCGTAGTGGATTTTCTTCGAAAGCCTCCAGTTTTGCTTTTAGCTGCATCAGCCTGGTAATGATGTAGGTTGCTGTAGGTGTTGTATCAACACCCAAGGCATTGCCTTTTCCGGGGATTGTAGCAGGATCTTGCTGATGCAGTTCAGGAGGTATCTTATTTGCTTTTGTATCCATAACACCAGGTGTTCATAGTACCGCTGTCTAAATTAAAATAAAGGAAGCCAACTTCTATAGGCAATTTGTTTAATTGTTTTTATAAAGCTCGTTTTGCCAGGTACCAATCCACCATTTCGAGATCACTTTTCTTTCTTTCTTTTAACCCTTCCACAGTTTTTGGTGCCGGTACAATTACTTTATCACCCGGGTTCCAGTTAAGCGGCATAGCACATTTATTTTCATCAGAGGTTTGCAGTGCTACCAATGTTCTTTTAATTTCTTCCATATTCCTCCCCACATTAAGAGGGTAATACATGATTAAACGAATTTTTCCTTCTGGATCAATTATGAATACCGCCCTTACTGCAGCGGTTTCACTCTCACCGGGCTGCAGCATACCATATAATTTGGATATACTCATGCTGATATCAGCCACAATTGGGAATTCAAATAATACATCTGTCTTTTCCTGTACTGCATTTACCCAGGCAATATGAGAATGAATACTGTCGATACTCAATCCCATCAATTTGGTATTATGTTTTTCAAAGAATTCTTTCTCTAATGCAAAACCACTCATTTCTGTTGTACAAACCGGAGTGAAATCTGCCGGATGCGAAAAGAATACGATCCAGCTACCTTTATTATAGTCAGAAAATTTCAGATTGCCTATAGTGGTTACCGCTTCAAAATCGGGTGCTGTATCGCCAATTCTTGGCATTACGTTTATTATTTGATTTTCCATCATTAAATATTTAGAGTATAAATTTCAAAGAAATTAAAACAAAGACCGGTAACATTAGTTACAGAAGAGCAGCGAACAGTATGATTTTGTTTTACCCGGGATAAACGTACAATTTTTAATGCCGCCTTTTTAAGGAAAAAATAATTCCTTTCCAAGAATATAGATACCCATTGCAAGTACAAACCAGCCAAAGGCTTTTTTCAATTTATCGCCTTCTATTTTTTTAGCTAAAAATCCGCCAATAAAGATGCCCGTAACTGCAATAAGGGTAATGATGGTTAAAAAATTCCAATCTATTTTAAAATGTCCAATATCGCCGGTAAAACCAATGAGTGAGTTTAACGCAATGATCAGGAGGGAAGTGCCAACGGCTTTTTTCATGGGCATTTTTAAAAGTAATACCAGGGCAGGAATTAAGAGAAAGCCACCACCTGCACCTAAAAAACCTGTTGCCAAACCAATCAGTACCCCATATATTAAAAGCTTAATGATGTGGGTTTCTTTTTGGGTCACTGCATCAGTTGTAGTTTCAATTTCTTTTTTCTCTCTAATCATAGCAACAGATGCCAGTAACATTAAGATAGCAAACAGCATCATGGTTGCCATGGATTGAGTAACCTGGAAATGGGATGCATTGATTAATACCGTTGGGATCCGGGGCATCAATAGTTTTCTGGTAATAAAAACTGTGGTAATAGACGACAGGCCAAATAATAAAGCCGTTTTAATACTTACAAATCCTTTCCTGTAATTATTAACTGCGCCTACCATTGAAGTAGAACCAACAATAAATAAGGAATAAGAAGTAGCCAGTACAGGGTTCACCCTCATCACATACACCAGAATAGGCACTGTTAAAATGGAACCGCCACCGCCTATCAAACCCAGCGAAATTCCCACCAGTGCGGCAAGCACATAGCCTAATACTTCCATTGTAGTTATTTAAAGTAAGGCAAAGATGTTGTAATCATTGGGCAATGTTTGTTACAAAAGTTACACTGACTTTATGGTATTACCTATTTCTGTTGTATAAGTAATTCTGGTTGTATAAACAGCGGGAGGGAGAATTGAATTATCATTTTAAGTCAAAAAAAAAGTAAAGTTTTTTTTAATCCTGTTGCAAAAACCCGGGAAGGCCAATTGTATTTTTCACGGCAAAATGAATACTCATAACAGTCAAATAATTCCTGTTAGTTATGTATAATTATACCAGGATTGGATAGAATCAATAATTTAACTCCGGCAAAAAGGTGTTTTTTAAGTATTAGACAACTTATTATGCACTAAAAAAAAATATTGTCATTCCATAAATTCAATGGCCGGCAGTTAAAATCCTTAAAAGGCCGTTATTGGTAGTTATCTGTTCAGCAGCATACAGGCAGGCAACCATCTATGCACCCCAGGTATGCGCAGGTTGATAAGGTATTGAAAAAGAAACCCATGGAAAAACTAAGCTTGTTGCCGCAAGGATGTCCCCAGCAACAGCACAATTGTAAAGGATGTAACAAAAGGCAGGATGCACCGCTTTAACAGGCAGTAATTTGCATCTGCTGTTATAAAACAGTTCTTTATTTTTCTATTATTTTCATTTTATTTCTATTTTTTTTGTTTTATTTTCTTTTTATTGCGTAATATTGTTACATGTTGAGCAGTATAGGAGATTCAACAAAAATATCAAATAATGGATGGGTATGGTGAACGGAAGTTATTCTGTTGCCAGCAGTTTGGGGTATTTTATCAATGATTGATTATATTACCGTAGCGAACGCAGCAAAAACAAAAATAATTATTCAAGTATATTGATCTGTCAATGATCATAATAAGTTAAACAAGATGGGAATAACAAATAAATCTACCCTTGGAGTAATCATCGGCAACCGTGATTTTTTTCCTGATAAGTTAGTAGGGTCAGCGAGAACCGAGTTGCTGGATCTTTTTAAAAGATTACATATTACGGCGGTCCTTTTGGGCGATGGGGATACAAAGTTAGGCGGCGTGGAAACTTTTTCCGATGCCCAAAAATGTGCTGCATTGTTTAAGCAGCATGCAGACAGCATAGAAGGTATACTGGTGGTGCTGCCCAATTTTGGTGATGAAAAGGGCGTTGCGGAAGCCATTAAGTTATCAGGTTTAACCGTACCGGTATTGATACAGGGTTATCCCGATGATCTGGGCAAGATGGATGTGGTGAACAGGCGGGATGCCTGGTGCGGCAAGATATCGGTGTGTAATAATTTATATCAGTACGGAATAAAATATACACTTACCACCAAACACGTGGTAGGGCTGCAGGACGCATCATTTATCAGCGACCTTCAAAACTTTACCGCCGTATGCCGTGTGGTGAACGGCTTGCGCAAAGTGCGTATTGGTGCAGTAGGTGCAAGGCCCACGGCTTTTAATACGGTGCGCTACAGCGAAAAACTGCTGCAGCGCAATGGTATTTCTGTTACTACGGTAGACCTGTCAGAGATATTGGGTAACGCCAATAAACTTACAAAAGATGATGCCAGTGTAAAAGCCAAACTCGAAAAGATACATGCGTATACCAATACGGGATTAACGCCTCCTGATAAATTGGTACAGATAGCAAAATTAGATGTGGTGCTGGCCGATTTTATGGCAGAAAATGCCCTGGATGCCACAGCGATACAATGCTGGACCTCCATCCAGAAAAATTATGGCTGCAATGTATGTACCAGCATGAGTATGATGAGCGAGAACATGCTGCCTTCGGCCTGTGAAGTGGATGTTACAGGAACGCTGAGTATGTACGCCATGCAACTGGCCAGCGGCTCGCCCAGTGCATTAGTAGACTGGAATAACAATTATGCCGATGATGACAGCAAATGCGTATTGTTCCATTGCGGTAACTGGGCCAAATCATTCCTGCCCGATATCACCATCAGTACAGCGCCCATCCTGGGTACCAGCGTGGGTACAGAAAATACCTATGGCGCATTAGACGGCCGTACCCCAGCCATGCCGCTCACATTTGGCCGTATCAGTACCGATGATTGTAACGGTGTTATAAAAGCCTATGTGGGAGAAGGCGAGTTGACCAATGATGCACTCAATACATTCGGCAACAGGGCCGTGGCACAGATCAGCAATTTACAGGGCCTGATGAACTATGTATGCCGCAACGGTTTTGAACACCATGTGGTAATGAATGCGAGCAAAACAGCAGGGGTATTAAAAGAAGCATTTGAAAATTATCTGGGCTGGCAAACCTATGTTCACTAATAAAAATAAAGCCGGCACTGGTTATTGCAGTGCCCGGCAATACAAATGAAATGACAACAAAAGAGTTGAAAATAAAATCACTGGTATACCGTAAAAAGATACTGCAGTACATCACCAAAGCCAGGGCCGGCCATACGGGCGGTAGTTTATCGAGTGTGGATATATTGAATGTATTGTACAATGAGGTGCTGAATGTATCGCCGGAAAATTTTACATCTCCCGACAGGGACCGTTACATACAAAGTAAGGGCCATTGTGTGGAAGCCTTGTTTGTGGTGCTGGCCGATAAAGGATTTTTTGAGGAATCAGACCTGAATACCTTATGCCAGTATAAGTCGCATTACATTGGTCACCCCACCAAAAAAGTAAAAGGAGTGGAACAAAATACAGGCGCACTGGGGCACGGTTTACCTATGAGCGTAGGCATGGCACTGGCCGCCAGGATGGATAACAGAACCTATAAAACCTTTACAATGCTGGGGGATGGGGAATTGCCCGAAGGGAGCAACTGGGAAGCGGCATTGAGCGCAGCACAATATAAGCTGGATAATTTATGTGCCATTGTAGATAAGAACGGATTGCAGATATCGGGTACAACAGCAGATGTAATGAGTACCGATCCGCTGGATAAAAAATGGGAAGCCTTTGGTTGGGCAGTAAAAGAAGTGGATGGAAATGATGTGGATCAGCTGAAGGCCGCATTTGCATCCCTTCCCTTTGAAAAGGGCAAACCCTCAGTAATCATTGCGCATACAGTAAAAGGCAAGGGCGTAAGTTATATGGAGAACCAGCTGAAATGGCACCATGGTGTGCCCGGTAAGGAAGAATACGAACTGGCCCAGCAGGAATTAGATCATGCAATAACCTCGTTATAAAATGGCAGAACAAATCAACACACACAGCTATAAAGCCAACCTGGAAATATTTTCAGAGACGCTGCAGGAACTGGCGGCTGCAGATAAAAATATTATTGCAGTAACCAGCGACAGCCGCGGATCTGGAAAACTGACGCCTTTTGGAAAAAAATTTCCGGCTCAGATAGTGGAAGTGGGTATAGCCGAACAAAATTTAGTAGGCGTTGCAGCGGGTTTGGCCTCCTGCGGAAAAAAAGTATTTGCAGTATCTCCGGCCTGTTTTTTAACGGCAAGGTCGTTGGAACAAATAAAGAATGATGTGGCCTACAGCGATAATCCTGTAAAGGTAATAGGCATCAGTGCCGGGGTTAGTTATGGCGCATTGGGCAGTACGCACCACAGTCTTCACGATTACGCGGTATTAAGAGCAGTGAATAACATCATGGTGGTGGCGCCGGCAGATAATTTTGAAACAAGAGAAGCGATACTACTGGCAGCGCAAACCAACCAGCCGGTTTATTTGCGATTTGGTAAAAAAGCCATGCCTCCTTTACAACAAGAGAATAAGGATGTGTTTGCATTTGGAAAGGGTCGTGTGATAACCGAAGGAGATGATGTGGCGATTGTAGCAACGGGCGAGGCGGTGTATCCTGCATTGCAGGCTGCGGCAAAATTAAAGAACGAGGGCATCCATGCCACAGTGATCAGCATGCATACCATCAAACCTTTAGATACAGACCTGTTGCAACAGGTGGCTAAAAAATGCAAGGCCATTGTAACGGTGGAAGAGCATAGTGTAAACGGGGGCCTTGGCGAAGCCTGCGCCTCTTTTCTTTTGCAGCACCAGTATGCCATGCCGTTCAAGATCATTGGCATACCTGATGAGTATACGGTGACCGGTTCGCAGCAGGACATATTTAATCATTATGGAATTAGTGAGGTTGGTATTGCCAATGAGGTGAAGGCGCTGTTAGAAAAAGCACTGATGCATCATTTGTAAGCAGTTAATAAGCCGGGATGGTTGAACGCGGTTAAACTGCTGTAACTGCCGGGTTAATTATACCAACGATTGAATCATACAATAAAACTTGTTGAATGCAAAAACGGTTGCCTTTTCTTTCTTTGCTGTTGTTGTTATGTTTGCTGACGGTTGCTCCCGGATGTAAAAACAAAACGAATAAGCAGAAGCACAGCATTGCAGTGGTGGTTTCCACACTAAATAATCCCTGGTTTGTTTTTTTGGCAGAAACGGCTGCTGCCAAAGCAAAAGCATTGGGCTATGAAGCAAAGATCTTCGATTCGCAAAATAATACCGCTTTAGAAAGTGATCATTTTGATAATATCATTGTCTCCGGTTTTGATGCCATCCTCTTTAATTCTACCGATGCCAATGGCTCGGTAGCCAATGTATTAAAAGCAAAAGCCGCCGGTGTACCCGTTTTTTGTATGGACAGGGAAGTGAATTCCCTGGATGCACCTACCTCACAAATTTTATCCGACAGTTATTCCGGTGCAGTGGCCATTGGAAAATATTTTACACAGCAGCTGAACAAAAAAGGAAAGTATGTAGAACTGCTGGGGCTGGTAGGCGATAATAATACCTGGGCACGCTCAAAAGGATTTCACAGTGTGGTGGACAATTATACCGGGTTAAAAATGGTGGCGCAGCAAAGTGCAGACTTCGACCGCAACAAAGCCATGGAAGTAATGGAATCCATCTTACAGGCCAATGCAGATATCAATGCAGTGTTTTGTGGTAACGATGGTATGGCCAACGGAGCCTACCAGGCGCTGGTGGCAGCGGGTAAAGCAGATAAGGTAAAAGTATTTGGCTTTGATGGGGCAGAAGATGTGATCACTTCTATTGGAGAAAATAAAATTGCTGCCACAGGCATGCAGTTCCCTAAAGTAATGGCAGAAACCGCCGCCCTGTTTGCTGATGAATACATTAAGGGCAGAAGAGATTTTCCTAAAAAAATTCCGGTGGCTGTTGAACTGGTTACTGCAAAAAATATTGCCGACTATACCGCTTACGGTAAAAAATAAATACCATGAAGAAAGCTGTGAAATATATACTGGTGGCTGCTGTGGCAGGCCTGTTAGGCTATAATTCCATTTATATAAAAAAGCTGGACGAAGTGCAAAAAGATACAGCACAAAAATTTGATGCTGCAGCTTTCTCAAAAAAAATATGGGCCGAACAAATGCCTGCAAAAATTACCGGTGCGGCAGACCTGACTGCTTTTATACAGGCTGTAACGGCTGATAAGGAAGCTGCCTTAAAAAAATATTCCAATGCACTGGGTATTGGTAATTACAGGTATGCCTTAATTAAAACACAGGCACTGGTAAGCACAGTAAATGAAGATGAAATTTTGATACAAATACCGGTAGCCGATTCGGTGATCACTGCTACGCTGGCCACCGAATATATTTATGGCAATGCCATCCGCGATGCATCGGCACTGGTGGATGTAAAAGATTTTCCCAATTCAGCCGACCTCAACAGTATTTCAGAAGAGATGAATAAAATAGTACGCAGCACGGTGTTACCCGAATTTAAAAAAGCAGTGAAAAAAGGCGACCGGATCAATATTACTGCCGCAGTGGAACTGAATAAAGAACACATTAAATGGAGCGGACTGGAACTGCTTCCTGTAAGCCTTCAAATAGTTCAATAAATGCTGGAAGCAAGACATATAACAAAGCGGTTTTCCGGCGTTACGGCGCTTTCGGATGTTAACCTTACACTGCATCCCGGAAAAGTAACGGCCATTGTTGGCGAAAATGGTGCCGGCAAATCTACCCTGATGAAAATATTATCGGGTGTGCATACGCAATATGAGGGAGATATTATTTATAAAGGGCAAGCCGTTAAATTCTCAGGCACAAGGGCCGCAGAGGATGCCGGTATTGCCATCATTCACCAGGAGCTGAACCTGGTTCCGCATTTAAGCATTGCCGAAAATATTTTCCTGGGCAGGGAGATCACCAACGCATTGGGGGTGCTTGATAAAAAACAAATGCACGCCAAAACCAAACAGCTCCTCAGCCGCCTCCACCTTGATATTGATCCGGAAACCAGGATCGTAGCAATAAAGGTAGGGCAGCAGCAACTGGTGGAAATTGCCAAAGCACTGCATTCCAACGCATCGGTGATTATTATGGACGAACCCACTTCTGCCATCAGCGATAAAGAGGTAGACAACCTGTTTGCCATTATTGCACAGTTAAAGGCAGAAGGGAAAACAATCGCTTATATCTCTCATAAGTTTAAAGAACTGTTTGCCATTGCCGATCACTATGTGGTACTGCGTGATGGCAGTACCGTAGATGCAGGAGATATGCAGCAGGCCACACAGGAATTGCTGATACAAAAAATGACCGGCAGGGAAATAGTATTGCAAAAAAGAAATGCAACCGGCAACGATGCTGCAGTATTACTCACGGTGAATAAACTCAGCCTGCAACATCCTGAGGTGAAAAATAAAAACCTGTTCAGCAATATCTCTTTCAGTTTACACAAGGGCGAAATATTAGGTATTTACGGTTTGATGGGGGCCGGCAGAACCGAAATAATGGAAACTATTTTTGGGCTGTATCCTAAAACAGCCAGTGGCGAAGTGATAGTGGAAAACACGGTTAAAAAAATTAAATCACCCTGCGACGCCATTGAAGCAGGCATTGCACTGGTACCGGAAGACAGGAAATTACAGGGATTGATCCTTAACCAGTCGGTAAATAAAAACATTGGTCTTACCATCTTAAAACAATTGGAGCAATGGGGTATCATGCTCAGTAATGCAAAGGAAAAAGTGTTGACAGATCATTATATCGGCAGGCTGGGTATTAAAACATCATCCGGCAATAATGCGGTGCAAAACCTAAGCGGTGGTAACCAGCAAAAAATTGTGATTGCAAAGTGGCTGGCCACCAATCCCAAAATTTTATTGCTGGATGAACCAACCAGGGGAATAGATATCAATGCCAAATCTGAAATATACAAATTGATCAAATCATTGGCAGCAGAGGGTATGGGCATCATCATGGTATCATCCGAGTTGCCCGAAATTCTTGCTGTATCAGACAGGGTGCTGGTGATCTGCGAGGGCACTGTAACTGCCGACCTGCCCATCCAAAATGCCACCGAACAGGAAATATTAAAGTTTGCCATTCATAAAAACTAACCAGTAAATGACAACCGCAGTATCATATACAAACAATTTAAAAAAGTTTCAGTCACTCATTGCGCTGTTGGTGCTTTGTATAGTGCTGAGTTTTTTGACCGATAAATTTTTTACTGCTGCCAACGGCATCAATGTACTGCGGCAGGTGGCCGTTAATGTTTGCATTGCCACTGGTATGACGCTGGTGGTGCTTACTGCCGGTATTGACCTGTCTGTTGGCTCTGTACTGGCACTATGCGGTGCCGTTACTGCCGGGTTGTTTAAAAACGGTATTCCCATCGCATCTGCCAACACCTATATTGGTTTTACCATGCTGGGTGCTGTACTGGCTGCGGTAATAGCAGGCTGCTTACTGGGCTGGTTCAATGGTTTTGTAATTACAAAATTTAAAGTGCCGCCATTTGTAGCCACGCTGGCCATGCTTACCATTGCCAGGGGATTCACCATGTTGTACACCGGCGGACATCCCATCAGTAATTTGGGTAACAATTTTGCGGTAATTGGTGCAGGTTCTTTTATTGGCATACCTGTACCGGTATGGATTGCCGTGGTGGTGGTACTGGTTGCCGCATTCATTACACAAAAAACAAAACTGGGCAGGTATATATATGCCATTGGTGGTAACGAAACTGCCGCTAAACTTTCCGGTATCCGCATCAAACGGGTAAAAATTACGGTGTACACTATTGGTGCTGCACTTGCTGCCATTGGCGGTATCATTGTTACCTCCAGGCTCGATTCGGCACAACCCAATGCCGGTATCAGTTACGAACTGGATGCCATTGCGGCTGTGGTAATTGGCGGTACTTCGCTCAACGGCGGTAAAGGAAGTGTATGGGGTACCGTTATTGGTGCTGTAATCATCGGCGTACTTAACAACGGGCTGGTGCTGCTGAATGTTTCCCCCTTCTGGCAGCAGGTGGTAAAAGGCGGCGTGATCTTATTGGCGGTGATTATTGACAAAGCTGGTGATAAAAATGACTGATACCCTTTATTGTTTTTAAAACGGTATCCATACTGATTTGTAAAATTGCCTGGCTAAAAAATACCGGATATTTTAATGTCATTTTCCAAAAGTAATTGTATGAAGCGATTTTATTTCATGTTGGTTATTTCATTCTTGCTGCCTGCGGGTTTCCTTTTTGCACAACAGCCTGTAAAATGCAGGGTGCTGGTATTAACAGACATTGAAGCTGACCCCGATGACACTCAGTCAATGATCCGTTTATTGCTGTATGCAAACCAGGTAGAAATTGAAGGACTTGTTGCTACAACTTCCTGCTGGAAAAAAACAAGCGTGGCGCCAGAATCGATAAAAAGAATTGTACAGGCTTATGGTAAAGTGCAGCCGTCTCTTCTTATGCATGAAAAGGGTTTCCCGTCCGCTCAAGAAATATTACTGAAAGTTAAACAGGGATTGCCCTTATATGGTATGGAAGGGGTTGGTGAAGGGAAAGACTCTGAAGGTTCTGAATGGATCATCAAAGTACTTCAAAAAAATGACAGCAGTCCTTTATGGGTGGCTGCCTGGGGAGGAGCTAATACGCTTGCCCAGGCTTTGTATAAAATTGAAAAAACAATGCCAGCAGCAAAAGCCCGGGAGTTAATTTCAAAACTCCGGGTGTACACCATTTCCGATCAGGATGACAGTGGAAACTGGATGCGAAACAAATTTCCCGCTTTGTTTTATATCGTAAGCCCGGGCGATAATTATGGAAGGGCAACCTGGAGTGCCATCAACAGTACTATTGACAGTATAAACAATGAAACCATCAGTAACAAATGGCTTGCTGAAAATATTCAGCAGGCACATGGTCCGTTGGGCGCCTTATACCCGGATGTATCATGGGGAATGGAAGGGGATACTCCTTCTTTTTTATCATTGCTGCCTAATGGGCTTAATAATGCTGAACATCCCGATTGGGGCGGCTGGGGCGGGCGCTATGAATTATACTTGCCTGATTATACCCTTATGAAAAAAGGAACCTCAGGCGTGCCTTTGCTTCCTGAAACACGGGCTATATGGACGGATGCCAATGATACCTACAGCCCATATTTGTATAAAGATTATGGAAGAACAACCGAATTACGTAAAGGCAAATTTACTGGTAATAAAGTAAGCTTGTGGCGCTGGAGAGACGACTTTCAGCATGATTTTGCGGCAAGGATGGACTGGTGTATTAAATCTTACAAAGATGCCAATCACCCGCCGGTGCCCCGGCTTAATGGGCCCGACAGTATAACAGTAAAATCACAACAGGGTTTTACACTTTCTGCCATCGGGTCAACCGATCCTGATGGTGATAACCTTAGTTTTTTATGGTTTCAATATCCTGAAGCCGGATCTTATAAAGAACCCATTAATTTAAACAGTCCTGAAAACAGTCATACCATTTTTGTGATGGCACCCGCAGTGGATAAAACAGTAACGGTGCATTTCATTTTAAAACTAACAGACAAAGGAACGCCTGCTCTTACCAGGTATAAAAGAGTGATCGTAACTATAGTGCCATAAATCAATTTAATAACTTTTGAGGAAATTTCTAATGAACACCCCACGATATATATTAGCTATTGATCAGGGCACCAGCTCAACCAAGTCGCTCATTTTTGACAGCGAAGGAAAAGCCGTTGCAAAAGGCAGCGAAAATTTGCATACCTGCTATTTGCCGGATGGATTTGTAGAGCAGGATCCTGAACTGATCTACCAGAATGTACTGACATCGGTACAAAAATGTTTACAGCAGTTTACAGAAAAAGGTTTTCAGCAGGATGAAATCGCCGGCATTGGTATCTCTAACCAGCGGGAAACATTTGTGATATGGGATAAAAACGGCAAACCTTTGCACAATGCCGTGGTATGGCAATGCAAACGTTCTGTACAGATCTGTGAAGATTTAAAACAAAAAGGATTATCGCAAACTGTACATGAAAATACCGGCCTGGTGATTGACCCTTATTTTTCTGCCACCAAACTCATATGGCTCAATCATAACAATAAAGAGGTAAGCGAAGCTATAAAAAGCGGGCATGCATATTTTGGCACCATCGATACCTGGCTGCTGTATAAATTCACTAACGGTGCTGTATATGCAACAGATTATACCAATGCATCCCGTACACTCTTCTTTAACCTGCATACACTGCAATGGGATGATGAACTGATTGCGGCCTATGGTTTAACAGGCATTCAGCTTCCGCAAATAAAACCTTCCTCCGGTTTTTTTGGAGAAACAGACCTCAACGGGTTGTTTACCCATCCGGTACCGGTTACTGCATTGATTGGCGATTCGCATGCCGCGGCATTTGGCGAAGGTTGTTTTGAAGCCGGCACTGCAAAAGCCACCATGGGCACCGGCAGCAGCATACTCATGAATATCGGCAGCAAACCATTGCTGTCAAAAAATGGCATGGTAACCACTGTATGCTGGAGTATTGCAGGCAGGATTGATTTTGCCTACGAAGGGGTGATCGTCTCCTGCGGCGCCACTATTGAATGGTTAAAAAATGAACTGCAGCTGTTCAGCGACAGCCGCGAAACAGCCACCATGGCAGAAGCGGTGACTGATAATGGAGGCGTGTACCTGGTGCCTGCTTTCAGCGGGCTGGGATCGCCACACTGGCAAATGAACAGAAAAGCATCGCTTACCGGAATGAGTTTTGGTACCACAAAAAATCATATTGTACGTGCGGCACTTGAATCTATTCCATATCAAATAAAAGATGTGATAGTGGCGATGGAAAAAGATGCCGGTATTGCACTAAAGGAACTGAATGCAGATGGTGGTATTACGGGTAATCATTTTATTATGCAGTTTATTGCTGATCTGCTTGATAAGCAGGTGGCCACTATCGGCATGCCCGATGTATCTGCTTTGGGAGCTGCCCTGCTGGCAGGGCTGGAGGCTGGGGTGTATCAAAATATAGAGGCATTGAAAAAATTAAATACAGATAAAAAATATTTCCATCCGCTGGATACGGCTGCTGCTGAAAAAAACTATGCCGGATGGCAGCAGCAGATTCAGCAGTATTCAACAGGTAAATAACGCTCACCAGTTATTAAAAGATGTATGGCCAGGCACAACTTTAGCAAAAAGGTATTTTGGGGATTTGCATTAATGCTTTTTGCAATGATGGCATTACAAGAGGCAATTATTGCTCAGCAAAAAATCAAACCACGCGTATTGATCAGTACCGATATTGGCGGAACCGATCCTGATGATAACCAGTCAATGATTCACCTGCTGATGTATGCCAACAAGGTTACTATCGAAGGATTGATCTCCACTTCTTTTATTACAGGCCGCAAACAGCATATTGAAGAGATGATTAACCTGTACCAACAAGACCTGCCCCAGTTAACCCGGCATGCAAAGGATTTTCCATCTCCGGGATCATTAAAAAAAATAACCCTGCAGGGCGCTATTGCCGGTGCCCCGTATAAAGGATATGCAAGCGCAACTGCAGGTTCTAAATGGATCATCCGTTGTGCTAAAAAGAAAAGCAAACAACCTTTGTGGGTGCTGGTATGGGGTGGTATTGAAGATGTGGCCCAGGCGCTGCACGATGCACCTGAAATTAAAAAGAACATTCGGGTATACTGGATCGGTGGGCCCAATAAAAAATGGGGCGTGAACGCCTACGCATATATTGCACAGCATCATCCCGACCTCTGGTTAATTGAATCCAATGCCACTTACCGGGGCTGGTTCATGGATGCTGGTGCGCCAGAAAATTTAAAGGCAGCTGCTTATTACAACAGCGTTATTAAAAACCGTGGGGCAATGGGTACTGCTTTTGTAAAATATTATGGTGGTAATATCAAAATGGGCGATACGCCTTCTTTTGCATACTTATTGGATGGCAACCATGAAGACCCTGCAGGCGAAAGCTGGGGTGGCAGTTATACAGCTGTTACCCGAAGTGCCAGATCTATTTTTACACACAACACCACCACTGCCGATACTGTGGCAACATATGCAGTGGCAGAGTGGCAGTTTAAAGGCCCCGCTATCAATATTTCGCCCGACTCTGTTTGCTTTACACTGGAAGTAGCTGGCCAAAAATGGCCCGGTTATTATGTAGGGAAGGGTACTTACGGTGTACGCTATTCGCCCAAACAGGCTGAAACAGCCGGCTATATTACACACAGTACCATTCCTGAACTGGATGGACAAACAGGAAAGTATGTGAGTGTGGCACCCTGGCCGGGTAAAGCAGGTAAGGATGATTTCCTGCTGGGGCGGCATTGGTATACCGACCGTCCCGAACAGGAATTTTTTATAGGCCCGCAACAGGGCGCTAAAACTATTTCCAAACACCGTGAATCATTTTTAATGGATTGGGCAAAACGGTGGAACTGGCTTAAATAAGAGCAATATGAAAAAGTATATAACAATTGCCTTTTTACTTGCTGCTGTTGGTTGCAACGGGCAGTTACAGCAGCTGCATGTTGCTGCCAATAAAAGATTTTTACAAACCGCAGATGGCCAACCCTTTTTCTGGATGGGAGATACCGGCTGGCACCTGTTTAAAAAATTAAAACGCCAGGATGTGATCCAATACCTGGATACAAGAAAGCAACAGGGTTTTAATGTAGTGCAGGCAATGGTGCTGCACCAGTTAACTGCAGTAAACGTATATGGAGATACGGCTTTACTAAATGGTAAGTTATCTGCCCCCAATACTACCCCCGGAAAAAATTTTGAAGACGGGGCGCAGTATGATTATTGGGACAATATCGACTGGATACTTGATGAAGCAGAAAAGCGTGGTATTTACATTGCAATGGTGGCAGTATGGGGTAAAAATATCCAGGATGCAAGTTTGGAGGAAGTAAAACTGTATGCAGCATTCCTGGCCCACCGGTATAAAAGTCATAGCAATATTATATGGCTGAATGGCGGCGATATAAAAGGGGGCGACGCACTGGATAAATGGAATACATTGGGTGCCACCATCCGTGCTATTGATACCACTCATTTAATTACCTATCATCCCCGTGGAAGAAATTCTTCTTCGGCATGGTTCCATAACGAACCCTGGCTGGATTTTAATATGTTTCAAAGTGGCCACAGGAGTTATGCACAGGATACATTGTCGGACGAAACACTGCATTATGGCGAAGACAACTGGAGGTATGTAAATGATGATTATAAATTGCAACCCACTAAACCTGTTCTGGACGGAGAACCTTCGTATGAAGGTATACCGTACGGTTTGCACTGGTCCAATCAGCCTTACTGGCAGGATTATGAAATAAGGCGTTATGCCTACTGGAGTGTGTTTGCAGGCGGCTGCGGGTTTACCTACGGCCATAATGCGGTAATGCAGTTTTACTCACCCGGCGACCAGCGGGTATCCTATTTTCCAAAAGTAAAATGGCAGGCAGGTTTACTGGCTCCGGGTGCCACACAAGTACATCATTTAAAAGACCTGATTGTAAGTAAAAGTTATTTCGACAGGGTGCCGGATCAGTCTTTGGTAATGGATGATGGCAAACGGTACAATAAAATTGTATGCACAAGAGGAAATGGCTATGCCATGTTTTATGTATACAATGGAAGATCATTTACGGTGGCTGCGGATAAATTAGGCTGGCAGTGGTCTGATGCATATTGGTTCAGTCCGAAAGATGGTACCAAAACAGTCATTTATACAACAAAGAATAACTCGGTACAAACATTTGATCCGCCTGGTAAAAAAGCAAACGGAAACGACTGGGTACTGGTACTTGAAAAAGCAAACAAATAAAAGATGTTCATAAAAAAAATACGCTCTCTTGTAATTTTATTGCTGCTGTCAGCAACTGCAGTTTGCGAGCTTCCATGGAGTAATGGAAAATTAATACTCTCGAAAAACCGGCACTTTCTGCAGCATGAAAATGGAAAGCCATTTTTCTGGCAGGCTGATATTGCCTGGCTATTGCTGCAACGCATGAGCAGGGAAGAAATGAAACAGTATTTTGAGAACAGGAAAGCAAAAGGATTCAATGTGGTGCAATGTGCGTTTCTGCAGTTTTATACCGATTCAAATTTTTATGGCGACAGTGCTTACCTCAACCACGATGTAACACAGCCCAACTTAACCCCTGGTAATAATGCTGCAGATAAAACGGAATATGATTTTTGGGACCACGCAGACTATGCGGTGCAACTGGCAGCAGCTAATGGTATTTATTTAGCTATTGTGCCGGTATGGGGGCAATTGGTAAAAAGGGATACAGGTTTTACCACAGCAAAAGCAGGGCAATTTGCCACATATCTGGCCAGCAGGTATAACAATAAGCCGAACATTATTTGGCTGAATGGTGGTGCCATACAGGGCGATGTAAAGCCGGCAGTATGGGAGGCCATTGGTAATGCCATTCATAAAACAGCTCCCAACCACCTTATTACATTTCATCCCTTTGGGCGTACACAATCCTCTACCTGGTTTCATACAGCCGGCTGGCTTCAGTTTAACATGTACGTGTCGGGGCATAGAAATTATGCACAGGATACCGCCGGAAAAAAATATGGCGAAGACAACTGGCGCTATGTATTGGATGATCTTGCAAAAACTCCTGTTAAGCCCACCATTGATGGAGAATCATCTTTCGAAAATACACCGCAGGGCTTACACGATCATTCCAAACCTTACTGGAATGCAGGTGATATAAGACGCTATGCTTACTGGAGTGTGTTTGCCGGAGCAGCAGGCCATACCTATGGCCAGAATGCAGTGCGGCAGGTATATAAAAAGGGCGTGAACAAACCCGAAAGCGGTGCCACACTTTCTTTTGCCGAAGCGCTGAATGATACCGGATCTTTTCAGATGCAGTATGTTAAAAAATTAGTACTGTCGCGTCCATATTTTGAAAGAGTAAATGACCAGACCTGTGTTATTGACAATGGGGAACAATATCACAGGGTATTGGTATGCCGGGGCAACAGTTATTTATTTGCATACACGTATACCGGCAGGCCATTTACCTTAAAGATGGGCATTGTTTCGGGCAGCAAACTAAAAGCATGGTGGTACAATCCTAAAACTGGTGTAGCTGCCAATGCCGGCATTTATAACAATAACGGAACGGTCTTGTTTGATCCGCCCGGGGAGCAGGCAAACGGAAACGACTGGGTATTGGTACTGGATGATACAGCAAAAAAATATTCAACCCCGGGTAAATAAAAAATTATTTATGAAAAAAATACAACTGCTTTCGGTAATCATTTTATCAACCGCTGCTGCAATGGCACAATCCGAAAATACCGGTAGTGATTACCTGAAATTTTCATGGAAAAAAGTGGCCACCCAAATGCCCGATGAATGGTATGCTACAGCAGATGCTAAAAAAGTTGCAGCAACCGTACTTTTTTGCCAGCAGGATAATGGCGGCTGGATGAAAAACAAAGCCTATCACCTGCCGCTTACAAAAGAAGACAGCGGTAAAGTACAGGAAGGGCGTTCCGGTATTGGAGCTACAATTGATAACGGCGCCACCACCACCGAAATGATCTTTTTGGCAAAAATGTGCAATGCACACCCTGATGAAAAGTATGTGAAGGCATTTAACAAAGCACTGGATTATTTACTGGATGCCCAGTATAAGAATGGTGGATGGCCACAGTTTTATCCTTTCAGGGATGGCAAGTCAGTGTCTTATGCATCGCATATTACCTACAACGATAATGCCATGGTAAATGTGCTCAGGTTGCTCCGTGGCGTTGCACAGGCTGAAATGCCTTTTACTGTTGTACCACTTACTACCGGCATAAAAGAAAAAGTGCAAAAGGCATACGATAAAGGCATTGACTGTGTGCTGAAAACCCAGGTAAAAAAAGATAACCGGTTAACAGTATGGTGTGCACAGCACGACGAATTTACCCTTGCACCGGCAAATGCAAGGGCTTACGAACTGGCCTCTTTCAGCGGCTTTGAATCGGTGGGTATTGTTCAGTTATTAATGGAAATAAAAGATCCCTCTAAAGAAATAATTACAGCAGTTACCAGTGCCATGCAATGGCTGGATGCGCATAAGATAACTGGCATTAAAGTGGAGAACCAGCCAGGGCCCGATGGTAAAAAAAATATGCTGGTGCTGCAAGATAATAATGGGCCCGCCCTGCTGGCAAGATTTTATGACCTGGAAAGTGGCCAGCCGTTTTTCTGCGACAGGGATGGCATAAAGAAGTCCGCTCTTGCTGAAATAGGAACCGAACGCCGCAATGGCTACAGCTGGTACAGCGATGGCTTTGATGCCCTGCAAAAGAAATACAATAACTGGTGTAAAAAATGGAATGTTATTTTATAAATACCCGGCTACTATAAATACTTTGCTCAATTTCTATAGCTTCAAAAAAATAAAATCATGAAATTAAAGCACTCAAAAAATATATATAAGGTAGTAATATTATTTACTATTGTGTGCTGCTGTTTTAATTGGTGCCTGGCAGGCAATACCAGGTTGGTGCAGCAGTGGTCTGTTTGCGAACTTAGTTTTAAGGCATCTGCTGATGGAAATCCATATATGGATAATTGGCTGGAAGCCACTTTTACACTTGGCTCAAAATCAATAAAAGTGCCGGGTTTTTATGATGGAGGGGGCATTTACAAAATCCGGTTTTCGCCGGATATGACGGGCAACTGGTCGTATAAAATCAAAAGTAATCTTTTGGATTTAAGTAACCGAAATGGTATGGTCAGGTGTATTAAACCCTCCGGCAACAATCATGGCCCTGTAAAAATTGTACATACTTATTATTTCGAATACGCCGACGGTCATCCCTTTTATTCAGTGGGCACTACCGCTTATCAATGGACGAGTGTTAAGCAAAGTATACAGGAACAAACTATTAAAACACTTGCTTCAGCCCCTTTTACCAAAATTCGTATGTGTGTGTTCCCCAAGCACTATAGTTATGGAAATGATACAGAGCCATGGATGCTTCCTTTCAAAATAAAGGAAGGAAAAAACGATCCTTCGCAACCTAGTTATGAATTTTTTCAAAACTTTGATAAAAGAGTAGCACAACTTATGCAATTGGGTATACAGGCCGATGTAATACTCTTTCATCCCTACGATAGCTGGGGGTATAGTAAAATGGACAAAGAAATGAATGCAAAGTATGTACGCTATATGATTGCCAGGATATCCGCCTATCGAAACGTTTGGTGGTCGCTGGCCAATGAGTGGGATGTGCCGGATATTAAAAATACTATTGACTGGGAAGGAATTGGAATCGTACTTAAAAAGGAAGATCCATACCAACGCCTGCGCAGCATTCATAACTGGTATTACGATGAAAGCCATTTTTATAATCCCAACAGTTCGTGGATGACACATGTAAGTATGCAAACGTACTTTTTCTTTAATGCAGTAAAATGGCGTAATAAATATAAAAAGCCTTTACTGTTTGATGAAATGCGTTATGAAGGAGATGTACCCAGTGGATGGGGCAGGCTAACTGCAAAAGAAATGACAAGTTATTTCTGGATGGCAGGGCTGAGCGGAGGTTACGGTATGCATTCAGAAACATTTAAAAATGATGCTGATGAAGAAACAGAAGTACGCTGGTGGGCAAAGGGTGGAACCTTAATGGGAAAAAGCACTGCAAGGGTCGCTTTTTTCAGGAAAATAATGGAAGAAGCACCTGTTACTAAAATGATACCTGAAATGGCTAACATACCGGGCATTATTGCACCTGATACTATACCCGATAAAAACGATGGTGTATTGGTAGACAAGCTTAACAATAACGTGTATAGTTTTTTTAGAAAAGAGAAATATTACCTGGCTTATACTACCGATTCAGCACAAGTAATTGGTTTAGATCTTGGCGGTACAAAAAACTATACGATGGAAGTGATTGATACGTGGAATATGAAAATAACCGCAAAGAAATTAGTAGGGCCAGGCCGGTTTGAATATAAAACAGAAATGCCTTTTACAGCAATCAGGCTTATTGCAAAGTAATGCTGTTGTTGCAGGCATTAAAAATACTTTCCTGATTTAAAACCGGCAGTAAAAAAATATAGCACAAAAAAATACCAGTAAATCTGGCAAATAATGAAAGCTTGTATAAAATCTGTCATCGTGATTTTATTGGTGTTTACAAAAACACTGTTAATAGCACAGCAACCTGTAGTTGACAAGCGGTATCGTATAGTGATATCTACTGATTTTCCACCTTTGGATGTTATACCCGGTGGCGCCGGCTATGGCCCTGCCGAAAAGCGAAGTGATCCGGATGATATACAATCCATGGTTCGTTTGCTGTTATATTCCAATGACCTTGATATAAAAGGACTGATAGCATCATCCGGAACCTTTGCCAATATAGCTAAAAAGAAAAACCTTTTGGATATACTGGATCTGTACGATCAGGTGGATGAAAAACTTCGGCAGCATGATACAAGTTACCCAACAGCTGATGCATTGCGTGCTGTAACATGGCAGGGCAGCTCGGGAAACTGGGGAAGGCCCTACGAAGAAATTATTGGAGAAAATAAAGATAGTGAAGCATCGGAAGCTTTTATTAAAGTAGTGGATGAAAAAGATACTAGGCCGTTGTGGGTGGCTATTTGGGGAGGCTCCCAGGAAATTGCACAGGCAATCTGGAAGGTAAAGCAAACACGCAGCAGTGCAGATTTTGATACTTTTATTGGTAAACTGCGGATTTTCATGATAGGGCTTGGCGACAAAACGGGGCAAGATGGCTCAGGCCAATGGTTACTTGACAATTTTCCCAATTTATTTATGATCGTTTCTCAAAAAACCTACAGCGGGATGTTTGCACAAAAAACGCCCGTTGGTAACCTGCAATGGATTAACAGCAAGATCCGTAAAGGTCATGGGGTATTTTGTGCCGTATATCCCCGGTCAGGTTTTAATCCAAACAGCCCCGGAATGCAGGAAGGCGATACACCTTCATTCCTGTATTTAGTAAGTGCAATAAATGGATTGAATGATCCTGAAAAGCCCGACCAGGAAAGTTGGGGTGGCCAATATGTACAATACGACAAGTTAAAAAATCATTGGTACGATGGGCCGGGAGCGGTAAGTGTTTCCAAATGGCTGGATAAAATTCAGGAAGATTTTGCTAAAAGGGCCGATTGGATGTTCGAAAAAAAGTAAAGCAGGCCGGCTGTAAAAATTGCTGTTGCAGCGGTATTGGATTTATTGAACAATAAGTAGTATCACAATGGCTTGTATTCACTGATGTTCAGGCACCGTCGCAAGTTGGAGTTAATTATAGGTATCAGCTCATTTTTTAAAATAACCAGTATGATAAAAAGAACAGCCACGTCATTATTATTTTTATGTTGCATTTTATATGTAACAGCGCAGCAAAGCAGCCCAAAGGCCAGGGTGCTGGTATTGACCGATATAGAGAATGAGCCCGATGATGCGCAGTCGATGGTGCGTTTTTTAACCTACATCAACCAATGGGATGTAGAAGGATTGGTGGCCACTACATCGGTACACCAGAAAAAGAAAATAGCCGCATGGCGCATACGGGAAATTGTATCTGCCTACGGAAAAGTGCGCAATAATTTATTGCTGCACGAAAAAGGGTATCCCGATACCAATTACCTGCACAGTATCATCAAAGAAAGTTATCCCGATTTTGGTATGGGAGCCGTGGGCACGGGAAAAGACAGTGAAGGATCTGAATGGGTGATTAAAGCAGTTGATAAAAAAGATGACCGTCCGGTTTGGGTACTGGTATGGGGCGGACCAAACTGCCTGGCACAGGCCTTATGGAAAGTGCGTATGACACGTTCCCCGGCAGAGGTAGATAAATTTGTTGCCAAGCTGCGGGTATATACCATTTCTGATCAGGACGACTCGGGCCCATGGATCAGGAAAACATTTCCTAACCTGTTTTATATCTGCAGCCCGGGTACACAAGATCGTGGCGCATATCATCATGCCACATGGACGGGTATCAGTGGCGATAAATTCCATGGCCGTTTTTCAGGTGCCGATTTCAGTTTGGTAGATAATCCCTGGCTGGACAAGAACATTCGTAATGGACATGGGCCGCTGGGAGCACAGCATCCTTTTACCAAGTTCTTAATGGAAGGAGATACGCCTACCTTTCTTTATTTAATTAATAACGGATTGGGCAGTCCTGAAAACCCAAACTACGGAAGCTGGGGAGGAAGGTACGAGTTGTATACACCAAGGATGCAAAAATGGTTCTATGAACCGGAAACCAGGCCCATATGGACCAATTCCGAAGATGAAGTAATGGGTATTGACAGTGCTTTTCAAACCAGTAACAAGGCCACCATCTGGCGCTGGCGCCAGGCTTATCAAAATGATTTTGCTGCACGTATCAACTGGTCGGTACAATCATATAAAAATGCCAACCACCCGCCTGTTGCAAAACTGGCACATGCCAATGAGCTGTTGGTAAAAGCAGGCGACACCGTATTACTGGATGCCACGCCTTCCACCGATCCGGATATGAATCAATTATTGTATGAATGGATCTACTACCGGGAAGCAGGCACCTACGATTACAAAAGCCTTTTAAAAATAGCGGACAGTAAAGCTGCAAAAGCATCATTTGTTGCCCCTAAAGTAACGATTCCCGAAACCATTCATATAATACTGGCAGTTACCGATACTGGCAGCCCTGCATTAACCCGTTACCAGCGGGTAATTATAACAGTATTGCCATAAATAGTAAACGGCTGCTTTTCCGTTTTTGAGTTAATACACTGGCAAATTTCATTTTCAATCTTGCTGGCAGGCCCTCATTTGCCAGCACATCAACTCTTATGATGTAAATAATTTACAAGCATTGGATACTCATTGTAAGCTGTTAGCAATGCCTTTTGTTGCTGATATGCAGTATAACCCATCTCCCCAATTTTAAAAAAGTGAAAAATATTTTTTGAAACCAAAAAGAAGTAATACTTTCGAAAAAGAAAATAAAAGAAAATAAAAGAAATTAAAAAAAGGTTATTTCCTGCTTTTGATATTTTTTATTGGAATATAAACCAAAATAACGCTGTATATGAAAAATTTTTTTGTAATGCTATTGGGTTGTTTTTTGTTTGTGCAGGTAATGGCACAAAACCGTCAGGTTACCGGAACAGTAGTGTCATCAGATAATAACCAGCCTTTATCTGGCGCCACGGTAACTGTAAAGGGAACAAAAACCGCTGTGGTTACCAACGAAAAGGGGCAATTCAGTATTGCCGTTTCCAATAAGGCCACAACACTTGTTATCAGTAATACCGGTTTTGCAAATGCCGAAGTTTCCATCAATGGAAAATCGTCTGTTACTGTTCAATTAACTACCGATGTTAGAAATATGGACGATGTGGTGGTAGTGGGATATGCTTCCATCCGGCGTAAAGATTTAACCGGATCGGTATCTTCTGTAACAGCCCGTCAGTTAAAGGATGTACCACTGGCTGCCACTGCAGAAGCTTTGCAGGGCCGGTTGGCCGGGGTGCAAATTACCAGTACCGATGGTGCACCCGGTGCCGAAATGCTGATTCGTGTCAGAGGCGGAGGTTCCATTACCCAGGATATTGCTCCTTTATATATTGTGGACGGTGTTCAGGTGGAAGATGCATTATCTACACTTTCCCTGCAGGATATTTCCTCTATCGACGTATTAAAAGATGCCTCTACCACGGCCATTTATGGTGCAAGAGGTGCCAATGGAGTGGTGATTATTACAACAAAAGGGGGCAGGGTTGGTAAAAGCCAGGTGAATTACAATGGTTCTGCCGGCTTTAAAAAATTGCCGATGTACCTGGATGTGATGAATCCCTATGATTTTATTGCGTACCAGTGGGAACGCAGCCGTGGCAGTTCTGCCGATGAAGCTTCTTTTGCTTCCACTTATGGCACCACATGGGATACGCTTAAAGCTTATAAAGAGCTGCCTTTTGTGAATTGGCAGGAAAAAGTGTTTGGAAGGGCCGCTAATTTTCAAAACCACAATGTATCTGTTAACGGAGGCAACCAGGCTACAACATTTAACTTAAGCCTTACCGGTAATAAAGAGGAGGGGATATTATTAGAATCCGGACTGACCCGTTACCTGTTAAATTTAAAACTGGAACACAAAGTATCGGAAAAATTAAAGATTGGACTGACCGCCCGTTATATTGACCAGGTGATTGATGGCAAAGGCACCATCGATCCGGGTACAAGAGAAGCCGGCAGGTTAAGGCACTCCATCAATTACAGGCCATTCATATTAGATAAACTCTATTATGGTGAAGATGATTATGATATCACTTACGAACAGCAGGCCAGGATCAGGAACCCGATCTTATTAACCAGGTCGGAGTATCGTAAACAATATTCAAAAGGTACATACCTAACAGCATATGCCAATTATAATATTCTTAAAAACCTGGTATGGCGCTCTACCTTTGGAATGGATAATGTAAACCTGCGGACCGATCAGTTCTGGGATAAGATATCGCCAACGGCCAGCCGCTATGCCAACCTGCCGGTAGCTTCTATAGGGCAACAGCAAAATAATACCCTTAATAATTCCAATACATTGCAGTATTCGGTACGGAACTTTAAAAATAAGCACAGTTTTACAGTGCTTGCAGGTCAGGAAATTGTACAGGTAAAATCAAAACAAAATACCATTGAAACCCGATACTTCCCAGCTGATATCTCTGCACAAAAGGCATTGTCCAATATGGGACTGGGCTCTATTCCATCCGGTTCTACTGCACAACAGCCCATGCCTACATCTTACGAAGCTACACCGCAAAGGATTTTTTCTGTTTTCAGCAGGGTTACCTATGGCTTTAAAGATAAATACCTGGCTACTTTTAATATCAGATCTGACCGTTCCTCTAAATTTATTCCCGGTAACAGCCTCCTGGTTTCACCATCAGGCTCGGTTGCATGGAGAATTTCAAAAGAAACATTTGTTGAAAATATTTCCTGGATCACCGATGCCAAACTGCGGTACGGGTATGGCCAGGTGGGCAATAACAGGATTGGCGATAATTTATACCGCCAGTTATATGGTGTAAGCGCTTCTTATGCCCTCAATCATTCTGTATTACCAGGATTTGTGCCTACTGCCTTGTCTAATCCTGAGCTGGAATGGGAAAAAAATATTACCCGCAATTTTGGGCTGGACCTGTCATTGTTCAAAGACAAAGTGCAGTTTACAATGGATATCTATAAAAACACTGCCAGTAACCTGTTGCTGAATGTTAAGATACCCACCACTACAGGGTATACCGATCAAATTCAAAATGTGGGAGCTATTTCCAACAGGGGGGTAGAGTTGCAGCTGGCAGCCACTCCGGTAGCAAAGAAAAATTTCAGCTGGACCTCCAATTTCAATATTGCATTTAATAAGAACAGGATTGAAAACCTGGGTGGTGTAGATCAAATCAGAAAAAGCTCTGGCTGGCAGGTAGGTGGTGAAGAAGATTATATTGTAAAAGTGGGATCGCCCATAGGGCAGATGTATGGCTACCAAACAGATGGCTGGTATAAAATTGAAGATTTTGATTATGCCGCAGGCGTATACACGCTGAAAAGTACCGTGGCAAGTAATGCAGTGGTGGTGGGATTTGCACCCCAGCCGGGTACGCTGAAATTTAAAGACACCAATGGCGATGGTGTTGTTGATACGCAGGATAAAGAGATCATTGGAGATGCCAATCCCGCATTTACAGGTGGCTGGAATAACCAGTTTATCTATAAAAACTTTGACCTGAGTGTGTTTGTGAATTTTGTAGTTGGTAACGATATCTACAATGCCAACAAAATTGAATTTACCCAGGGTGATTTTCCCAATGTGAATATACTTTCCATTATGAATGGCAGGTGGAAAACCATTGATGAAAATGGTGTAAAAGTAACTGATCCTGTTGCACTGGCTAAACTGAATGAGAATGCCACTATCTGGCAACCTAACCGTGCACAAAGATGGCCCCTGCATACCTGGGCCGTGGAAGATGGCTCTTTCCTTCGTTTGAGCAATCTTTCATTGGGTTATACACTCCCTAAAAAAGCACTTACCGCCATGAAGATCTCTACATTCAGGGTATTTGCCACTGTAAATAACCTGGCAACTATTACAGGATATACGGGGTACGATCCGGATATCAATACCCGCAGAAGTGATCCATTGACGCCCGGCGTTGACTTTGCCGGTTATCCGCACTCCAGAACATGGGTATTTGGTTTAAACGTTACTTTCTAAAAAAAATAAAGCGATCAGTATATGAAAAATAAAATCTTTATGGTATTGGCTTCAGCATTATTGCTGGTATTGCTTACCATTACCGGGTGTAAGAAATTTACCGATGTGCAGCCCGTTTCGGAATATAGTGTTGCACAAACATTCTCCAGTGTTACCAATGCCTTTGCGGCATTGATGGGTGCCTATGGAGAACTGCAGGGCGATAACGGATATGGAAGCCGTATTTCACTGTACTGGCAAAATGATACCGATGAATCGGTGGTAACCGGTAATATCGATAATAACCAGCGTGGCATTGGAAGATACCAGATGCTGACTTCCAACCCGCAGATCACCAATCCATTTAACCAGTTGTATGAAGGCATAGAAAAAGCCAATCTTTGTATTGAGCAAATACCCAAAATGACCCAGTACAGCAGCGGTACTGCCGATGAACAGGCTCAGTTAAAAAGAATGTATGGAGAAGCGCTAACATTAAGGGCACAGTATTATCACGAACTGATCCGCAATTTTGGTGATGTACCTGCAACTTTTGTACCTGCTTATCAACTTAAGGACCTGTTTATTCCACAGGCCGACCGGGATTCTACTTACAACCATTTACTGGCCGACCTTGCCGAAGCCATTCCTTTATTACCCTGGCGTACAGATGCCGGTTCGTATAACGAAAGGATCACCAAAGGCGCCGCCAAGGGATTAAGGGCAAGGATTGCTTTGTGCAGGGGAGGATATGCATTAAGGCAGAATGGTAATGTGGAACGCAAAGCAGATTACCTTACCTATTACCAGATAGCCAAACAGGAATGTGAAGATCTGATGGCAAGAAGAGACCAGCATACACTGCATCCTAATTTCCAGGATCTGTGGGTACAGCATTCAGATGTTTCCGGATCAAAAAATCCTTCAGGAGAAATACTGTTTGAAATTGGCGCCGGTGGAGGAAATGGAACTACCGACAGCCGCCTGGCCGATTTTGATGGTACGGCCGTAGATGTGAATACCCGTTACTCCAGGGGTTCAGCACAAATAAATATTGTGCCCACTTATTTCTATGCTTTTGATTCTGTTGACACCAGGAGGGATGTAACCATCACTTATTATTCGATGCCTGCCCCCGGTACAGATGGTATCAATTACAAAAGGGCAAGAGATATCAGGATGACGACAGGAAAATACCGTATCGACTGGAGGAGCCCATTGCTGGGCAGCCCCGGTTCAAACCCGATCAATAAAGGATACCAATGGGTGCTCATCCGTTTTTCTGATGTGTTGATGATGTATGCAGAAGCTGTTAATGAAATCAATAACGGTCCCACTGCCGGAGCTATTGCAGCACTGGAAGAAGTAAGGAAAAGAGCTTACCTCGGTAATACCAGTTTAATTGGAACCACTCCGTCGGATAAGACAGGTTTTTTTAATGCCATTGTAAAGGAAAGATTACTGGAGTTTGGTAACGAAGGGATACGCAAGTATGATTTGCTGCGCTGGGGATTACTGGAAACCAAATTAAATGAAACCCGCGACAACCTGCAAAAACTACGCGACAGGGTAGCGCCTTACAATATTGTGCCTCAATACATTTACTATAAAAATGGAGGTATCACTCCATTCAGCGTAAATGCGCTGAATGGCGAAGGGCTGATATTTTATACCACTGCCGCGCCTGCAGGCGGTAACCTGCCTTTCTGGAGGCCTACCCAAATACCTCCTACCGGCGTGGGCTCGGCCCCGTCAGCAGGACAGGTTACCAATTGGGTAAGGGTAAACTGGGCACAGCAGTTGTCCAGTACTTATGCTGATAATGTACAGTTTCATTTGGCAATGGCCAGGTTATTTGTACATGGCAAAAGTGAATTGATGCCTTACACAGATCCCATACTTATTTCATACCAGGGTAAGCTGAAGCAAAACCCCGGCTATTGATAAAATAGTTGTTCAATTATAGCAGCAACAATCAATATCAGGGCTACTGTTCTCAGTAGCCCTCTTTTAACTCAGGCATCTTTGAACAAGTGCCTGGCTCCGGTTAACACCGGACTAATTAAAATAGATAGCTTATGCAATCGATCAGGTGTTTAATTCTTTTTGTTACAGGCTTATTTTTCAGCACTCATTTGGCCGCCCAGGAAAATACGGAAGGACGTACGCCTGTTTACCCTGTTCCCTATGAATTTCCCAATACCGACAGTATAAAAGCTGCTTTAAACCGGGTGCGCCTCTTTTACGAATCCAGCAGCACGCTGAAAATCATTGATGGCAAAACGGGCAACCCCATTACCGATCTTTCTGCATTGAACCCCGCAGCCCGCGTATCCAGCGGCTTTTCGAGCGAATGGACCTATACCAATGGAGTGGTGCTCTCCGCATTTGCCTACCTGTATGATGTAACCGGTGATAAAACATTTTTCAATAACAACAGCAGGTTCTATGATTTTGTGGTAAACGCTTTGCCCTATTTCCGTAACAATGCTGCCAGGTTTGGAAAGGAGGCTGGTGGATGGCCAGCCATTTTAGATATGCATGCGCTGGATGACTGTGGTTCTATTGGCGCGGCAATGATTAAAACCTACCTGAAAAATAAAAATAAAAACTACCTGCCGCTCATTGACAGCATAGCAGATTATATATCCAATAAACAGTTTCGTTTGGAAGATGGTACGTTGGCACGCCACAGGCCCCAGTACAAATCTTTGTGGGCAGATGACGTATATATGAGCGTGCCGTTTTTGGCCAATATGGGTGTGCTCACAGGTAATAAAAAATATTTTGATGATGCAGTGAAGCAGGTATTGCAAATGGCAAAGCGGTTGTATATACCGCAGAAAGAATTATTTGATCATGGTTGGAATGTAACGTCGGGGGCATACGATCCCAGGTTTTATTGGGGCAGGGCCAATGGCTGGATGCTGATGTCGATGGCTGAATTGCTGGGGATATTACCTGAAAATTATCCCGGCCGCCATCAGGTACTGCATCTCTACCGGTCAACCATCAGGAGTATTACAAGCCTGCAGGATGGAACAGGGTTCTGGCATAATTTACTGGATAGAAATGATACTTACCTGGAAACCTCCTGCACTGCCATGTTTACATTTGCCATTGCCAAAGGAATTAACGAAGGCTGGATCAACCATGTTTATGGCCCGGTGGCTTTAACCGGATGGAATGCCGTTAGCACCCGGGTACTTTTGAGCGGCGCCGTGGATGGTACCTGCGAAGGAACCACTTTTGCACATGATAATACCTACTACTATAACCGTGGTAAAAGCATATATGCAACACATGGATACGGGCCGGTGCTGTATGCCGGTGCCGAAATCATCCGCTTATTGCAAAATTCAAAACTGGATATCAAAAAGCCTGCCCCCAACAGCATCAACAGTACATTTCATTTTCTTTTAAAAGAAGAGTGGCCTAAAAAATAGACCTGGGTGTAACAGCCGATTGCCGGTGCATTTTATTGCAATTGCAACCTACTAATCCTATAAAAAAGAAAATAAACAAAGAAAAACGAAAAAAATATATTGCAATACAAAGAAAAGTGAATAGTTTTACAATAGATTTTATTGTTATTTGAAACGAAATGAGAACTTGCTGTACAGTCATGAATGCTCCCGTTGCTCCACTTCCAGTTACACGATTTGCGTTTACCACAGGTAGTTACCAGTATAGTACAATGAAAGATATTGGGGCTGTCAGAAATATTTCAAGCCGTTTATTTACCACATCATTAAACCAAAATTAGCTCATATATGAAAAAGAAGCTGCTGCTTTTTATCTTCCTGATGTCTGCCTTCAATTTGTTTTCGCAGGTAAGGCAGGTTACGGGAACGATAATAGACAAAACCACAGGACGCGGATTACAGGACGTGTCCATTATTGTTAAGGGTTCCAATACAGGAACACGCACCGACAACGACGGAAAATTTACCATCACCATTACAAGGCCGGGAACAATACAACTGGAAATAAGTTTGATCGGGTATGGTACCCAGTTGATTACCGTAGATGCCAGTAAGCCCGCAGTTATTACGCTGGACAGGCAGGCGAAGTCGCTGGATGATGTGGTGGTAATCGGATATGGTACAGTACGCAAAAGAGATTTGACCGGAGCTGTTACGTCCATAAAAAGTAATGAGATCAGGGAAGTGCCTGCACAAAGTCCGCTGGAATCTATCCAGGGAAAAGTGGCAGGTGCAGATATCACCCGCAGCAATGGCTCTGCTTCTTCCGGTATCAATATCCGCATCAGGGGTAACCGTTCCATTGGCGCAGGAAATGGTCCGCTGTTTATTGTGGATGGTATTCAAACCGGCAATATCGACGACATCAATCCAAACAGCATTGAGTCCATCGAATTTTTAAAAGATGCTTCTTCTACTGCTATTTACGGATGGCAGGGCGCCAATGGAATTGTAATTGTTACTACCAAGAAGGGGACTGCAGGTAAACCAAGGGTTGCGGTGAATTCTTATTACGGACAATCACAGGTTTCCCGTTATCCATCCGTAATGACCGGCCCGGAATATGTAGCTATTAAAAGAGAAGCCAACCGAACTACCGGCAGATGGAATACAGTTGCAGATGATCCCCTGATATTTAATCCACTGGAATTAAGTGCCATCAATAAGGGGCAATGGATCGATTACCAGGACCTGCTTTTCAAAAAAGGCACCCAGCAAAATTATAATGTGGGTGTTAGTGCCGGTGGTGATAAAACCAAAGTGTTTCTTTCACTGGATTATTTAGGCGAAAAGGGTATTTTAAAATTCGATAATGCCAGGCGGTACAGCCTGCGTGCCAATGTAGACCAGGTGTTTAACAGCTGGATAAAGGCAGGTGTGCAAAGCCAGGTGGCTTCCAGGGACGAAAGTTACAGAAGAGACCCGTTGAATATGGCAAACAAGATTATTCCATTGGGTACCGTGTACGATTCGGCAGGCAATTTCATCCTGTTTCCGGTAGGAGGTAATTCTATCAGCCCAATGGCAGATGAACAACCCGATGTATTTTCCAACAAAGGTAAATCTACCAATGTAATTGCTAATGCATATCTTGATCTGAAACCCTTTGCCGGCTTTTCTTTCCGTACCAACTTTGGTGTAAACGTTGGTAACAACAGGGTAGGCTCATTTGAATCCGGCAACTCTATTACCCGGGCCACTTCAACCGGAAGCCTGGCATCTTACACGGCATCTAACAGCCGGTTCATCAATTGGGATAATGTAATTACTTACCAGAAAGAGATCAAAGACCATGCATTTACGGTTACGGCATTAAGCAGTTATGTAGAAAGCCAGTCAGACAATGTGCTGGCTCAGGGCGAAGGCCAGCTGCTGCCTGCGCAGCTGTTTTATGCATTGGGCAATGCCCCCAATAATATTACTATCAGCAGCGGCTATTCTAAATGGAATGTACTTTCTTTTGCCGGCCGTCTTAACTATAATTACAAGGGTAAATACCTGGTAACATTAACTGACAGGGCAGATGGTGCATCCAGATTATCTACCGGAAATAAATGGGCATCATTCCCTTCTGCGGCTGTGGCCTGGCGTATTGCAGATGAAAATTTTATGAAAAATATAAAAGTACTGAACGATCTGAAACTGCGATTGAGTTATGGCGTTGCTGGTAATTCGGGTATTCAGCCTTATGGTACACAAAGTTCATTGGCAAGGGTGCCCATGGCTTTTGGTGAAACCAGTTTCCAGGGATTTAGCTTTTCACCCCTGCTGGGTAATGCAGATGCAGGTTGGGAATTGTCTAAAACAACTAATATAGGGCTTGATGTGGCAGTATGGCAAAACAGGCTGAGTGCTACTATTGATATGTACGATACGCGTACATCCGACCTGCTGCTGCCAAGGGGCCTGCCTCCCACCACCGGTGTACAAACAGTATATCAAAATATTGGCAAAACAAGAAACCGCGGTATTGAACTGAGTTTGGCTTCCACCAATATTAAAACCAGCAATTTTGCCTGGAAAAGCACACTCACTTTCTCCCGTAACAAAGAAGAAATTGTATCACTGGTTACCGAAGGGGTAGATGATATTGGTAACGGATGGTTTCGCGGGCAACCCATTGAAGTGTTTTATGATTATGAAAAAATAGGCATATGGCAAACTGCTGAAAAAGATGCAGCGGCAGTGTTTGGACAGGTACCGGGTGATATTAAAGTGAAAGACCAGAACGGAGACAATAAGATAGATGCTGTAAACGACAGGAAAGTGCTTGGGGGTAATAACCGGGCCAAATGGTTTGGCGGTTTTGACAACAAAATTACTTATAAAGCATTTGACATGAGTGTTTACCTGTATGCACGTTGGGGACAAATGATCAACCCCAGTTTTTTAAACAGGTACGACCGCCAGTCTAATTTGAGCAACAGCTCTAAAATCATCAATTACTGGACCCCCGAAAATCCATCCAACGATTATCCAAGACCCAATGCAAATATTTCCGGGGCCTCTACTTTATACTGGAATACCATCGGTTATGTAAACGGTTCTTTTATGCGTATAAGAAATCTGACACTGGGATACACCCTGCCGGAACTGAAAAAATCTTTTATCAGCAGTCTTAGGGTATACGTAAGCGGTACCAACCTGTTTACATGGACAAAGAGTGCCAGGCTGAAAGAATATGATCCGGAAAGAGGCGGAGGAGAAAGTGCACCAATGCTTAAAAACGTTGTAATCGGCCTGAATCTCGGTCTTTAAATCATTTTAAAACATTTGTAACAATGAAAAAATTATCAATACTAATGCTGTTGGTTGTTTGCCTGGCAGCCAACTCCTGTAAAAAAAACCTGGAAGAATATAATCCCAGCGGGCTTACTGCCGAAGCCGTGTTTACCACTCCGGCAGGATTTGATGCACTTGTAAATGCCGCCTACTCTTATCAACGCTGGTGGTATGGCAAAGAAGAAGGATATAATATGACCGAGATGGGAACCGATATCTGGATGAGTGCTGCGGGGGATGTATGGCCGGACCTGTCGCAGTATGTAAATCTGCAGGGAACCAATTCTGCCCTTAAAGACGAATGGAGTGCACTGTATGCAGGCGTAAATTTATGTAATGCAGGCATTGCCCGAATTGGCGGTGCCGGGCTAACCCCTGCCAACAGCAAACAACGGGAAGCAGAGTTACGGTTTTTAAGAGCATTTTATTACTGGCATATTGTAGAAACATGGGGCGGTGTACATTTTACCACAGAAGAAACAAAAGGTATTATGACAACAGCCAATAAAACACCTGTGGAAACATTCTATACACAGATATTTGAAGACCTTCAGTTTGCCGTAAATAACCTTGCCAGTACTACTGCAGATTATGGACGGGTTACCAAACCTGCCGCCATGTCTTTTTTGGCAAGAATGTATTTGACCAGGGGTATGAATGCAGAAGCAAATGCTATGGCAAGGGCGGTGATCAATGGTGGTTTTGGTTTTGCCCTGCAGCCAAAGTATGCCGATTTGTGGACGATGGCCAATAACAGGAATAAAGAAGTGGTATATGCTGTAAACTATGCTGTAAATCTTACATTAAATGACCTGCGCAGCTCTACTTTCCCACAGGGACATTCAAGAGGAAGCAACAATGGTCACCTGCATTTTATTATGAAATATGATGACCAGCCCCGCATGTTCAGGATAACGGAATATGGCCGTCCTTTCAACAGGTATATGCCTACCCGTTTTCTTTTGGATCTGTACAGCAATGAAGATGTACGTTATGATGCTTCTTTCCAGGAATTTTGGTTCTCCTGTACAGCAACAGGGGGTGTATCTCGCCCTGGCGATACCGCATTGTTTGCCACCCGAACCAACTATGCAGGTGTAGCCGGAGCTAACTACCGTGTTTACAACAGGGGTACTACATACAATACCAATGGTACGGTTAAAGATAAACTGCATTATCCCACACTTACCAAACACCTGGATCCCACACGTGCAAATTTTAATGAAGCACAAAGTGCAAAAGATGTTTTTGTGATTCGCTTTGCCGAATTATACCTGATTGCTGCAGAGGCACAGTTTAAACTGGGGCGCTCAGATTCTGCTGCGTACTACCTTAATTTTATAAGAACAAGGGCTGCTAAAACAGGACAAACCGCCGCCATGCAGGTAACACCTGCACAGGTTACGCTCGATTTTATCCTGGATGAACGTGCCAGGGAATTTGCCGGCGAACAATTGAGATGGTTTGATTTGAAACGTACAGGTAAATTAAAGGAAAGAATACTTTCTTATAATCCTGATGTTGCACCTTTTATACAGGACTTTCATTTGATACGTCCCATACCGCAGGCCCAGCTGGATGCAGTGACCAACCGGGATGTATTTAAACAAAATCCAGGTTATCAGTAAAAATTGAAAAACTGGCATACAAACAGGGGGAAACAACGGGTAACTGATTCATGTTTTCCCCTGTTTATTATTCAGCATAATAAAAAGTCATTACATTTTCATAACCATGGCCGCATGAGTGCAAGAATTTTTACAGTCATTCTGATATTGCATATGGTGCTGCCATGCCGGGCGCAGCAACAGCCGGGAACAATTGAGCCGGTAAGGCCCCGTGTATTGGTAACCAGCGATGGAGAAATTGATGACGAATGTTCACTGGTGAGATTCCTGTTGTATGCCAATGAATGGCAAACAGAGGGAATCATTACTTCCAGCTCGCAGTATCACTGGCAGGGCCATAAGTGGGCCGGCGATCAATGGGCCCAACCTTACCTGCAGGCATACGCGAAAGTGTATCCCCATTTAGTTAAGCACGACAAACGGTATCCCACCCCCGAATATTTACAATCGGTAACCGTATTGGGTAATGTGGCCCGTGAAGGCGAAATGGATTCCATTACAGCCGGCTCTCAACTGATTGTAAAAGTACTTTTAGATGAAACTGATGCCCGGCCCGTTTGGATACAGGCCTGGGGCGGTACCAATACCATTGCCCGTGCATTAAAAACAATAGAAGAACAATACCCGGCAAAGATGGGATATGCAGCAGGTAAATTACGTTTATACCTGATATGGGAGCAGGACTCAACCTATCAAAGCTATATACGTCCGCACTGGGGCAAATACCATATTCCAACCATCATCTCCGACCAGTTTATTGCATTGTTCTATCACTGGAAAAAATACATTCCTGTAGCCGAACAGCAATATTTACTGGCACCCTGGATGAAGCAGCATATTTTAACGGATCGCGGAGCACTCTGTGCATTGTACAAGGCACATGGCGCAGGCGATAACGGATTTGAAGCTGGGGATTTCAGGTCAGAAGGCGATTCTCCCGCGTTCCTGCATGCCATTGAAACAGGGTTGCGTAACCTCGATCATCCGGATTGGGGAGGATGGGGAGGCCGTTTTGTAAAAGTGCGTGACAATACCTGGCTTGATCCCGTTTTGGAACCCGGCTATACCTATCCCACAGGCAGGTGGTATGGTAATACGGCCTGGGGACGTGTACAATTAAAAAAAGAAATTCCAAATGATACGGCACTCACTGCTTATTTAAAACCCATGTGGCAATGGATACCCGCCTTACAAAATGATTTTGCAGCAAGGGCCAACTGGTGTGTAACATCTTTTGCAGGGGCCAATCATCCGCCGGTGGTTATGATCAATGGTTTGAACAGGAAGGCAAAGCCTGGAGCTTTCGTTCAACTGAGTGCCGCAGGAACAAGTGATCCGGATGGCAATACACTGCAGTACCGCTGGTGGCAATATGCAGCAGCAGGGACTTTTAATGGTAAGATTGTCATTAAGAATTCAGGCAGCAAAAAGGCTTTTTTCAAATTACCCGTTACTGCAAAAAAAGGCAGCACCATACATATCATTTGCGAAGTAACAGATAATGGCATCCCGCAACTGACCAGGTACCAGCGAATGGTGCTGCAGGTGCAATAATATTAAATACCCCTAACAGCCAACGATACCATGAAGTACTTACTTACAATATTGACACTGCTTTGCGTGACCAGTTTGGCAACCACTGCAACGGCACAAACAAAAAAGCAAACCGTAAAAACAAGGGTTATTGTTACCAGCGATGGGGAGATAGATGATGAATGCTCAATGGTACGGTTTCTGTTGTATGCAAATGAATGGGATATTGAAGGTATCATTACCTCCAGCTCGCAATACCACTGGCATGGCCATAAATGGGCGGGCGACAACTGGATACAACCCTGTTTGAAAGCTTATGCAACTGTGTATACTAATTTAAAAAAGCACGACCGCCAGTATCCCACACCGGCATACCTGCAGGCGAAAACATTTTTAGGAAATGTGGAAACTGAGGGCGAAATGGACTCCATCACTGCAGGCTCACAACATATTGTAAAAGTATTATTAGACGAAAAAGACAAACGCCCTATATGGTTACAGGCCTGGGGCGGTACCAATACCATTGCCCGCGCATTAAGATCCATTGAAGAAGATCATCCTGATAAGATGGCCATGGTGGCCGGTAAAATGCGTTTCTTTTTTATATGGGAACAGGATTCCACCTACCAAAGTTATATCCTTCCGCATTGGGGTAAATACAATATCCTTACCATTATTTCTGACCAGTTTGAAGCCATTGCCTACCGTTGGAAACAGGTGCAGCCAAAACAGATGCAACCTTATTTTGAAGCCAGGTGGATGAAGGAAAATATCCTGCAGGATCATGGTGCATTGTGTACTTACTATAAAGCACACCTGCAGGGCGACAGTGGATTTGAAGCAGGTGATTTTCGCTCTGAAGGTGATTCGCCCGCATTCCTGCATACCATTGAAACAGGATTGCGTAACCTCGATCATCCCGACTGGGGTGGCTGGGGAGGGCGTTATGTAAAAATTCGGAATAATACCTGGCTGGACCCTGTACCAGAGCCCGGGTACCAATATCCATCGGGCAGATGGTATGGCAGTAATGGCTGGGGCAGAAGCAGCCTTCGGGAAGGTACTAATACTACTGCGGAACAGCGACTGCAGTATTTTAAACCTGTGTGGCAATGGACGGCAGCGCTGCAAAATGATTTTGCGGCAAGAGCCGACTGGTGTGTAAGATCTTTTGCAGAAGCCAATCATCCACCATTGGTAAAACTGGCGCATGCGGCAAACCTTGCAGCCCCGCCTGCCGCAACAGTAAGGCTGAGTGCAAAAGGAACCAGCGACCCTGATCATAACACACTGCACTATCACTGGTGGGTATACGAAGAAGCCGGTTCCTGTAAAGAAAATATCACCATCAGCAATGCAGAAAATCAAACAGCTTTACTCTCTATTCCCCCGCATGCAGTTAAAGGGAATACCATACATGTTATTTGTGAAGTAACAGACAATGGCACTCCGCAATTAACCAGGTACCAGCGGGTGATCATCACCATTAAATAATATTTTAAATAATTACCGATGGATCATTTTTTTATTAGAACAGCCGTATTTAGTGCAGTTATTTTTTTTAGCTATATCAGCTGCAGCTGTACTAAAACAACAGCGGTACCTGTACCCGTAGTTCAAGATGTGCTGGCATTTCCGGGTGCCGAAGGATATGGGAAATATACCGTTGGAGGAAGGGGTGGTGCAGTATATGAAGTTACCAACCTGGAAGACGCAGGCCCCGGCAGCCTCAGAGCGGCAGTAGACGCCGGCGAAGCCAGAACCGTGGTGTTCAGGGTATCAGGAACAATTATATTGAACAGCCCTTTAAAGATCAGGCAACCTTATATTACCATTGCAGGACAAACAGCTCCCGGAGATGGTATTTGCATCAGGAAATACCCGCTTCTTATAGAAGCCAGCCAGGTAATCATCCGGCATATCAGGGTACGGGTGGGAAACGAATCGGCTGATGATATTGATGCAGTATCGGGTAGGTTTGTAAAGCATGTAATGATTGACCATGTTTCTGCCAGCTGGAGCGTTGATGAAACCTTTTCTGTATATCATTGCGACAGTATTACTGTACAATGGTGCATGATTACAGAAAGCATGTATAACTCCAATCATGTAAAAGGAGCGCATGGTTTTGGCGGTATCTGGGGAGCCAATAACAGCACGTATCATCATAATCTTATTGCGCATCATTCCAGCCGCAATCCACGGTTTGCTTCGGGCAGTCAAAATACCGATTACCGTAACAATGTAATTTATAACTGGGGATACCAAAGTTGTTATGGCGGAGAAGCGGTGCAGCAGGGCGATGCACGGTATACATTTTCAAATTTTAACATGGTGGCCAATTATTACAAACCGGGGCCCGCCACACAACCGGGTGCAGTGTGTTACCGAATTGTGAATCCATCAACCCGGGATGGGGCCAATGATTTTGGCAAATGGTATGTAGCAGACAATGTTGTTGAAAACAACCGGGATGTTACCAAAGATAACTGGAATGGAGGCGTGCAGCCACAGGGCGGCAATGCTTTTACCGCAGCATTGAAATTGAATCAGCCATGGCCTGCAATGCCGATTCACCAGCAAAATGCTGAGGATGCGTTTACCGCTGTACTGGCCAATGCCGGTGCTGTATTACCCAAAAGGGATGTGGTAGACAGTCGTATTGCTGATGAAACACGTAAAGGCTATGCAACCTATGAAGGAGTTTCGTATAAGCAAAAGAATGCCATGGCAGACAAAACAAAAAAGAGTGGCATCATCGATTCTCAAAACGATGCAGGTGGCTGGCCGCAGCTATTAAGTATTGCTGCACCAACCGATTCCGATCATGATGGAATGCCTGATGCGTGGGAAACAGCCCATGGACTGAATCCAAACAATGCGGCCGACAGGAACGTAATTGCACCGGATGGATATACCATGCTGGAACTGTATTTGAACAGGTAATAAACGGCCAACAAAAGCATGAATGCCTCCAATTTAAAAGGCAACATCATTTAAAAGTTACATGTGCGCAGTAATTTAAAATGATGCACGTTATTGGTAAAAGAACTGCCTGTTTATGATTATGCGGCAGATTTGATATCCGTTGATGCTGTTGTTTTTCCTGCCGCATGGCCTTTTACCGCATAATATAAAATGTACCCGTAGCAGGGTATCATCAATACCAAAAACACCAATTGAAAATGATAATGCTCTTTTAAACTGGCAAAAGCTTTTGGTATCAATGCGCCACCGGCAATACCCATAATAAGAAGAGCAGATCCCTTCTCTGTAAATTTACCCAGCCCGCTGATGGCCAGCGGAAAAATAGCGGGCCACATTAAAGCATTGGCCAGGCCCAGCGCTGCAACAAAACCTACCGACAGGAAACCGGTGGTAAGGTATGCCGCAAAAGTAAAAATGATGCCTAGCAGGGCAGATATTTTTAGCGCAGCCTGCTGCGAAAGGTATTTGGGAATGGTAAACAACCCGATCACATAACCCAGCAGCATAGCCCCCAGTGTAAATGAAGTAAAATATTTGGTGTAGTCGGTAGAGATACCCAAACCCTTGCCGTATGTACCAATAGCATCTCCTGCCATTACTTCTACCCCCACATAAAAAAAGATACATACAGCACCCAGCAGCAAATGAGGAAACTGGAACAAACTGGTTTTTTCTTTTGCAATATCACTGCCTGCAGGCTGCACGTTTGCTTCAGCCGATTTTATTTCCGGTAAAGATGATTTCAATATCCAAAATCCCAGCAGTACCAGTATCACCGCCATAATAACATACGGCGTATAGATCTTTGATGCAAACTCATTCAGGATGGCATCTTTTACTATTGGATCAGCTGCAGTTTTTACTTTCTCTTCCAGCCCGTTCACATCTTTTAATACAAATGCACTCAGCACCAGCGGACTGATGATGCCGGCCACTTTATTGCAAATACCCACAATGCTGATGCGCTGCGCTGCGCTTTCAATGGGCCCAATGATGCTGATGTATGGGTTGGAAGCGGTTTGCAGTAACGATAATCCTGAGCCAATGATGAATAAGCCCAGCAGGCACATGCTGTAATTTCTGTGCGTGGCATACTGGCCAAATAAAAATGTACCGATGGCCATTACCATTAACGCCATGGCCATTCCTTTTTTCATGCCGGTTTTTTCCAGCACCCAGGAAGAAGGAAAGGCAAGAAAAAAATACGCCATATAAAAAGCCGTGGTCACTAAAAAAGCTTTTGAATCTGTATCGAGCCCAAAAGCCAGTTTTACATAGGTGATCAGCGGACCATTCAGCCAGGTTACAAAGCCAAATACAAAAAACAATATACCTATGATAACGATGGCATTCCTTGAATTACTGGGTGTTTGCATACCTGATGTTTTAAATTGTAAATGGATTTTTTATAAATAGTAAACGGTAGTAAAGTGCTGCGCTTTATGATCTTACTGTAATAGCACTCATTTTCAAAAAGGGTATTTAACAAAAGCCTCCATAGCGGCATATTGAGTAAGTCCCAGCTGAGCATATAATTTGGCGGTATTGGCATTTCGTTCTTCCGCCCTTTGCCAAAATTCCCTGTCATCGCTGCCCTGGAAGGGTACGCTGTCTTTCTGCGACTGGTGAATGAAGATACCATGCCTTTTTTTCAACACCTGGTCGGGACTCATGGGTATGGCCATTTCAATTTCGGTGATATCCCATTCCTGCCATGCGCCTTTGTACAGCCAGAGCCAGCAATCATCCACCCAGTTTTTTGATTTGAGTTTTGAGCTTTCAGCTTTCAGCATTGAGCTTTGAGCTTTGGGGGTTGAGCTGTTAGCTTTAATACGGCGTAACGCTTCAATAACCACATCAAAACACACTTTGTGTGTGCCATGCGGATCGGCAAAATCGCCGGCGCAATAAATTTGATGGGGTTGAATGATATTTAAAAGATCGATGGTACGCTGCACATCCGCTTCCCCCATGGGATTTTTTTCGATGGTACCGGTTTCGTAAAAAGGCAGGTTCTGAAAATGGATTTGCGCATCAGTTAACCCTACATATTTACAGGTGGCTTTGGCTTCGCATCTCCTGATAAGTCCTTTGATGGCCCTGATCTCGGCAGTGTCTTTTTCGCTGGACTTTTTATTTTTTAAAAAGGAGAAGGCATCTTCCAGTACTTTTTTACTTTTTGTTTCATCAATGTCGAACATGTTTTCAAAGCCTACGGCAAAATCAATGAACCGGGTAACAAATTCATCAGTTACGGCAATATTACCACTGGTTTGATAGGCCACATGCACATCGTGTCCCTGGTCGTGCAGGCGCATAAAAGTGCCACCCATGCTGATGATGTCATCATCGGGATGAGGGGAGAAAAGGAGCACTTTTTTAGGAAAGGGCTCCGATCTTTCGGGATGTTTGTGGCCGGAGGCATGTGGTTTTCCGCCCGGCCACCCGGTGATGGAATCCCGCAACATATAAAATACTTCCAGGTTGGCATCATAGGCATTGCCCTTTTCTGTCAGCAGGTCGTTCAATCCATGTTCGTTATAATCTTCGTTGGTTAAACTGAGCACCGGTTTGTTGAGTTGCAGTGCCAAATTGATAACCGCACGGCGTACCATACGTGGCGTCCACTCACATTCACCGGTAAGCCAGGGGCTCTTAAACCTGGTTAATTCACTGGCTGCAGCTTCATCAACAATAAAAGTGCAGTCATCATGATTTTGTAATAAGGACGCCGGTATGTCTTCGGTATCATCCAGCTCCACGGCTTTTTGTATCACAGGGGCCTTGGTTTGTCCCCAGGCCATTAAAATAATTTTTTTGCTTTTTAAGATGGTGCTGATGCCCATGGTAATGGCCATCCTGGGCACTTCACTCATATTGCCAAACTCGTAAGCATTGGCAATTCGGGTGCTGTTGTCTAATGTAATGAGCCTTGTTTTGCTGTAGATGCCACTGCCGGGTTCATTAAATCCAATATGCCCGTTGGAACCGATGCCCAGTATCTGCAGGTCGAGGCCACCGGCTTCGTCAATTTGTTTTTCGTAATCAAGGCAATGCTCTTTCACTTTGTCTTTAATGATCATGCCATCGGGCAGGTGGTAATTGCCGGGGTCGATATCGGTTTGCTCAAACAGATTTTTGCGCATGAAGTAATGATAACTTTGCAGCGCATCTTTGTGCATGGGATAATACTGATCGAGGTTAAAAGTGACCACATTTTTAAAACTCAGTCCTTCCTGCTGGTGCATGCGCACCAGGTGGGCATACAGCGTTTTAGGGGTAGAACCGGTAGCCAGACCGATGACACATTTTTTTCCTGCAGCTTCTTTTTGCCTGATGAGGTCGGCAATTTGTTGTGCTACAAATGCCGAGCCATCGGTGGGGCTGGAAAATATTTTTACCGGTATTTTTTCTAAAGAATCTGTCAGGTCTATTTTGTTCATAGTAATAAGAGAGAAGTAAATATTTATACTGAAGCCTGTTCCATGTATGCATCTACCCTGGCCTGCAGCAGGTTTTCTTTAGCCAGCAGCTGTTTTAATAATTCCAGTTGGTTATTGCACCTGTTCAAATTATGTTTTTCGTATTTAGCGCCGTAGTACACATCATCATTGATATAATCAGTTAAAAAGCGGATAGCCTGCATATAGATCATGAACTTGCCGGCGTATACAAAATAGCTTTTCTCAGTTTCGCTCAGTTCATTGTTCATTTCACTTAAATAACCATCTACTATTGCCTGGAAGTACGGAACCTGTATCTGTATTTTAGAAAGATCATTCTCTTCTTCACTAACCGGCGACAGATAGGTACGCAGCATATCGCCCACATCACTGATGAAGTAGCCGGGCATTACAGTATCCAGGTCAATCACGCACAGGCCTTTGCCGTTTGTATCAAACAGTACATTACTGATCTTGGTATCGTGGTGGGTAACCCGTTTTTTAAAATGCGGGTTGTGCTGCAGTTCATTAAAAGTGTCTACAATATTTTTTTGTGCAAGAATAAATGTAATGGAGGCATTACACAATGCAATGCGCTCTTTATTACCCTGCTGCAGGGCAAGTTCAAACTGCTGAAAGCGGAGGGTAAGATTGTGAAAGTCGGGAAGCGTGATATTTAACCGGTTAATGTCGATGCCCGACAGCAGGTTGGTGAACTGGCCAAACTGTTTGGCCGCTTCATAGGCAATACCGGCATCGCATACAGTATCGTATGTTACGGAGTTCTTTACAAATTTAAATAACCTGAAATAGCCTTTCCCCGGCAGGGAAATCATTTCTTTATGGTCTACCGTAGATAAAGGACTGATAAAAAGATACTGCGGATAATGTTGTTCGAAATAGGTTTTTAAAATGTGCAGGTTGTCGGCAATTCGTTCAGGCGTATTAAAAACAGCGTTGTTTATTTTTTGAAAAATATATTGTTCGTCATGACATTCTATCAGCCAGGTGGTATTGATCAGGCCGTTTCCAAAGGGTTGAAGGGTACATTCGTTTTCGGGTAAGCCATAAAGTTTTATGATAGAGCTAAGCATGTTGCGAATCTGTTAAATTTAATTTACGTCAAACTTAATAAACCCATTTCATTAATTATTAAGCAAACGTTTGTGTGAATTATTGAGTGTTGAATACGGTTAATGTTTAGGGTGGATGGCCAGTTGGGGTTCTAAAATTATTTTATAGAAAGTTACATTTTCATTTTCTGAGCTGTCTTTTTTCAACAGGTCGAAAAGTATTTCCATGGCTTTCTGTCCCTGCTGGTACGAAAATTGTTCCACTGATGCCAATGGCGGGTGAGCCGAATAGTTACTGATGGGTAAATTGGCAAAGCTAACAAAACTGATGTCTTTATTGATCTTCAGTTTTAGTTTTTTTGCAGCCATTACGGCATCCAGCAATACATAGTCGTTAAAGGCAATGATAGCGGTGGGTTTATTTTTTAGCGATAACAGTTTTTCGGTGGCTTTATAAATACTTTCTGTTTTCAGGTCGCAGGAAACGATGAGGGAAGGGTCGTATTTAAGTCTTGCCTTTGTAAGGGCATTGCGGTAGCCTTCCTGCCGTTCTTTGCTGGCCAGCAAATTCATGGGTCCGTTGATCATACCAATGGTTTTGTGCCCCAGCTTTCTTAAAAAAGTGAAAGCCTGTGTGGTACCCGAGGTCATATTACAGGCCACGTAATGAATGTTTTGCATATTGGGTATGCAGTCGAAAAAAACAATGGGGATGCCATATTTTTTCAGCGATTCAAAATGATCGTAGTTGGCGGTATTCTTTGCGATGGATACAATCAGGCCATCCACACGGTGGCTCTTCATGGTTTCTATCAGTTGTTTCTCTCTTTCCTCATCATCATGCGATTGCCCCATCAGTACCGTATAATTATTTTTTGTGGCACAATCTTCAATACCACTGATGGCGGAAGAAAAAAAGGCTTCGGATAATTCGGGCAAAATCACACCAACGGTAAAGGTTTTTCGCTGCTGAAAAAAAATGGCTGTTTGATTGGGTTCGTAATTTAATTCTTTGGCCAGCTGCTGCACATTGGTTTTTGTACGGAGGCCAATACTCTTGTGATCGTGCAATGCACGGGAAACTGTAGAGGGCGAGATGTTTAACCGTTTGGCAATTTCCTTAATGGTGATGACCTTATTATCCATCCATGCAATTTACCCTGTTAATTGCGAAATGTAAAAAAATAGCGCAAACGGTTGCGTGAGATTTGCAAACGTTTGCGCAAAATGGTATTGAACAGCGGTGATTTTTTTCTGAAAATTTTATTCTATTCTTGTTGCAAACTTTTAAACTGCTGTATATGCCAAAAATCAAATTATTGCTTTTAGTATTAGGGTGCTTTTTATGCACTGCCGGTTTTTCCCAGGCCAGTATTACGGGTACGGTACTGGCTGAAAATGAAACGCCGCTTGCAAAAGCCACCGTTTCTTTAAAGGGCACAAAAGAAAGTACCACTACCGATGATAACGGAAGGTTTTCATTGGCGGGTATTCTGAAAGGGAAGGGTGTTTTGATAGTGAGTTATATTGGCTACGAAGCACAAAGCATTCCTGTACAACCCGGCCAAACCGGCATTATCATCAAACTTAAAATTCAACAGGAACAACTAAGTGATGTGGTGGTAATTGGGTATGGTACGGCTAAGAAAAAAGATCTTACCGGGTCTATCAGTTCTATTAAGAGTGACAACATGAACCTGGGTGGTACCACTTCCAATATTGCGCAGGCCATACAGGGCCGCGCCGCAGGGGTAAGGGTACAGCAATCAGATTTTTCGCCGGGAGGTGCCATTTCCATTATCATCCGCGGTGGTAACTCTATCAATACCACCAACGAACCTTTATATGTGGTGGATGGTTTCATCAGCGACAATGGCAAATTTGTTAGTCCCAATGATATAGAAGACATCCAGGTTTTAAAGGATGCTTCGGCCACGGCTATTTATGGCGCCCGTGGTGGTAATGGCGTGGTTTTAATCACCACTAAAAAAGGGAAGCCCGGAAAAATGCTGATAGATGCAGATGGGTCTAACGGACTTCAGTACCTGGCTTATAAACCAGCATTATTAACCGGGCAGCAATATGCTGATATACAAAATGCCACAGCAGCAGAAGATGGCCGGTCACCCGTTTTTCCATCCAGCTTTCCTATTGCCAATACCAACTGGTGGGATGCCACCACGCAGCAGGCTTCGGTAGTAAACAGAAGCATCAGTTTTAGCGGCAACGATAAAAATTCAAAATTGTACCTGTCGGGCAACTACATTAACCAGGATGGGGTTTTAAAAACCACCAATATGGAAAGGTACTCTGTAAGGATGGGTGCCGAAAAAAGATTCAATGACAGGGTGAAAGTGGGAGGTAATTTTTATGGTGCCAGCACCAACAACCACCTGCAGCGGTATGTGGCAGATATTACGGCTCCTTTATTTTCCATTTTAACTGCAGCACCGGCCATTCCTGTTTACAATGCCGATGGCACTTACTACAGGTACCTGGGTAAGGACAATGCACTGGCAGGAATATTAGAGCCTACCAATGTATCTACCAGCAGGCTTATCAACGGAAATATTTTTATTGATTACGATATTATTAAAGACCTGACCTATCATTTTAGTGCCGGTTCAGAATTTGCACAGGCCACAGCGGGGCAGTACACTCCCCGTACATTAACAGCCGGCGCCGCCAACAGGGGTATTGCGCAGGAACAAATGAGCACCAGCTTCAGGTGGCTGGTAGAACAGTACCTTACTTACAAACACAATTTTGGTACAGCACATGCCATTACCGCGGTAGTGGGTACCTCTAATCAAAAAGACGTGTTTGATAATTTAGCTGCCGGAAGCAGTGGTTTTTCTACCGATATCTTTTTGTTCTATAATTTATATGCGGGTTCAAATCCTACCGTACAGGGTGCGGCTGTGCCTGCCAGCAGCAGGGTGGAAACCAAAAATACCTCCTACTTTGGTAGGTTCAATTATTCATACAACGATAAATTGCTGGCCACTTTTACCCTGCGGGATGATATCTCTTCCAGGTTTGGGCCTAATAACCGCCATGGTATTTTTCCTTCCGGGGCCCTGGCGTATAAATTCACCGACGAAAAATTCATCAAAGACCTGCATACTTTTTCTAACCTTAAACTTAGGGTAGGGTATGGCGTTACCGGTAATGACCGTATTGGCGATTATGGTTTCCTGAGCCGTTTCTCAGCTTACGGTACTTCACTGGGTAATAATTTTTATGCCGGTATAGAGCCCGCTTCATTATCCAATCCTGATTTAAAATGGGAGAAAACGATCCAGACAGATATTGGCCTGGATATGGGATTCTTAAAGGGTAAATTAAACATTACGCTGGATGCGTATAAAAAGAAAACCACCGACCTGTTACTGGCAGTGCCGGTAGGACAGTGGTGGGGCTTTGCCACCCAAACTGTAAATGTGGGTTCAATGGAAAACAAAGGCATTGAATTTTCTGTAAACTCTGAGAATTATAAAGCCGGTGATTTTAGCTGGAGTACTTTTTTTAACGTTGCCTACAATAAACAAAAATTACTGGCCCTGGCAGATAATGTATCCCGGATCAGTGCCAATACTGCCAACCCCAGCGGTACCGTTTCGGGTAAAGAATTTACCAGGCTGGAGCCGGGTAAAGAACTGGGTATTTTATTCGGATATAAATATGCCGGGGTTCTTAAAACCGGCGAAGTATATGCACCGCAACCCACCTCAAAAGCAGGTGATCCCAAGTATGTGGATGTAAATGGTGATGGTACCATAACGCCCGATGATGCCACTTATTTAGGTAATACCAATCCGCATTATACAGCTGGCCTGGGTAATGATTTTAAATTCAAAGGGTTTGACCTGAACATTTTCTTCCAGGGGGCCTTTGGGTATTCATTGTATAATATGAACCGCCTGGTACTGGAATCAACTACCAGCACCGATGCGCTGAACCGTTTTGTAGTGGCAAAAAATGAGAATACCGATATACCAAGAGAAGGCTATTTTTTAAGCAAGTACGGCAGCTATGTAAATTCCAGGTTTGTTGAAAAAGCGTCTTATGTACGATTGAAAGCCGTGTCATTAGGCTACAATGTACCAGTGCACTTAATTAAACAGATCAAATTCATTGATGGCCTTCGTTTGTATATGTCTGGTCAAAACCTGGCAACTTTTACCAGTTACACAGGTACCGATCCGGAAGTAAACACACATGGCAGCAGCAATATTGGCGGGGGTATTGATTTTAATTCGTTCCCTGCGTATAAAACATTTGTGTTTGGGATAAAATTAACCCTGCATTAATACCATCGTACTACAAACAAGTTTTGATATTTAAAAAATCATAAAATCTGCATACAATGAATAAATATAAGATCCTCATTTTTTCACTGGCTGTACTTCTGCAGTACTCGTGTAATAAAACACTTGACCCTAAAGTATACAGCAGCCTTACCAGTGCCAATGCATTTGTAACTAAGTCAGATGCCATTGCCGGTGTAAACTCTGTGTATGCCCGGTTGAAAGGTCCTGCTGTAGGAGATAATTTTGACTACTGGACGGTACGTCATTTTGCATTAACCGATCTGACCACCGACCTGGGGCATTGCAGTTACGGAGGCGATCCGGGGCAGCTGTCGCTGGCAGTGTGGAATTCGTCTAACGGGTTACTGGCCGAAGACTGGCGCCAGATTTACAAACTGATCGCCAATGCCAATAATGCCATCCTGAATATTACTCCCATGACGGCCATTACGGATGCAGAAAAAAAACATTTTTTAGCAGAGATCAAATTTTTACGTTCGGTGGCTTACATGGATCTTACCGATGCCTGGGGCCCGGTGATACTGGTTACAGAAAATGAAGTGGCCAATCCGAATTATACCAGCCAGCCCAAGCCTGCGCCGCTGGAAGATATTGAAGCACTGCTGATAAAAGACCTGCAGGATGCAGCCACAGTATTGCCCACTAATTATGCCAACCATCCCATTTACACCAGTAACGATTATGGCCGTGCCACCAAAGGAGCGGCGCTTACATTGCTTGCCAAATTATATCTCCGCAGGCACGATTGGCAAAAAGCTGCGGATGCGGCCAAGCAGGTGATGGATCTGAATGTGTATGCACTCTATCCTTCTTACCTGGGCCTGTTTACCGAAGCAAACAAATGGTGCAACGAAAATATTTTTTCTGTATTGAGTGATGCCAATTTGAATGGTACAGAATTGCTGAATCACTTTGGTCCACTCAATCACCCGGTAGTGTTAGACCGTTGGCAGTATTATGCTGTTACCTGGGATTTCTGGAATTCATATAACAATGCAGATGACAGAAAAAAATGTTACTATCCCAATTATACCGGTGTGGATAATCTGCTGTACAAGCAAGCCCCTTCAATAGGTGCCATTCCTCCGGCAGGAGTAAGTTATATGCAGGATGTGGCCACAAAAAAATATGCCGACTCTACCGGCTCCACCACTTATTACGACGGGCACAGCGTGGATATTTTACGTTATGCAGATGTATTGCTGAGCAGGGCAGAAGCATTGAATGAACTCACCGGGCCTACACAGGAAGCCATTGATTTGATCAACCAGGTAAAAAACAGGTCGCATGCCATTCCTTTAACCCTGGCTGGCTTTACACAGGCCAGCTTAAGAGATGCTATATTGCAGGAACGTGGCTGGGAATTCTTTTACGAAGGCAAACGCAGATCTGACCTGATCCGTATGGGTAAATATGATGTGATCGTGAATGCTTATCTTACCAGGATTGGTCAGCCGGCAAATATTTCTATGCCTAAAAATAAATATTTCCCTTACCCGCAGGCGCAGGTAAGCCTTAATCCCAATCTTGATAACTCCGGCAGGTAACGCCAATATCCGGTTAATATTTTCTGGTCAGGAACGGTAGATATTCATCTGCCGTTCCTGCTTTAAAACTACTGCAGGCAATTGCGCAAAGATGTAAATGGTATTTGAATGTATATGTGTAGTAATTATAAAAAACGGGCCTGTTTAAATGGATGGCATTACCTGCTGCTGGTATTGCTGCTGTGTAACAGCTGCTCTGATAATGGCAATATTATTGAAGAAATTAAAGTGGGGCTGCACCATAATAACGAACTTAAAATTGAGATAGCCACCACTACATCAAAAGCGGCCAGAGTATTTGCAAGCTACTGGCCCGACAGTATGGGGGTAAAGGAAAAAATGAGTACGCCGCTTTCTGCTGAAGGGAAATCACAGGTGCTGGTACTTACCAATATATTGCCCGAAACCAAATATTCGTACCAGCTTACGGCTGTTTGTAATGGCGTAACCACAATTAGTAAAGTATACACTTTTACCTCTAATAAACTGCCCGAGTGGCTGCAGGAACAATTTAAATACAGTTGCAATAATACACAGCTGCTGCCCGCTTCTTTTAAAGAAGGCTTTATGCTGATGAATAAAAGAGAAACACCGGGCATTGCTTATATCACCGACTATAAGGGAAGACTGCGCTGGTATCATACAGTAGATGGTACCGGTTATAAAGTGGTTCATTTTACAAAAGACAGCAGCATCATTGGTATTCTTGGTAAAAACGATGAACCCACCAGCTATGGCAGCGAAATATTGGAAGTAAACTTATTGGGAGATACATTACTCTATTTAAAAAAGGGGCAGGGCGATCTTAAATATTCCATTCACCACGAAATTTTAAAAAGAAATGCCGATGCCATTGTAACCCTGTACGTAGACCAAAGAATTATGGACCTCCGTTCGGTTGGCGGACTGGAGAAAGATACCATTAACGGAGATGGCATACTGGTGCTTAACCACGAAGGAAAAAAAATATGGCAGTGGAGTGTGTTTGATGTAATGGACCCGCTTAAAGATCCTAAATTGTTACAAACAAAAAAAGACTGGATGCATGCCAACAGCCTTAATTATGATGCTGACAGCAACTATATTATTTCTTTTTACAACAACGGCCAGATATGGAAATTAAATGCCGGCACAGGCAATATAATGTGGAAGTATGGTAAAGGCGGCAATATAAACATACCTGCAGGATATAATTTTTCGCAGGCGCATGCGGTACATATCAACCCTTTTGGCAGCATGATGTTTTTTGACAACGGGGTTGAAAAAAAGCGCTCAGAAGTTTTTGCAGTGCAGGTGGATGAAACTGCACAAAAAGCCAGTGCCCGCCTGCACATTTCTTTACCGCAGGAAGTATATAACGAAAGAATGGGCAGTGCTTACATGATCGGCGATTCGCTGGTATTGTGCTGCTGTTCAAAAAAACACATCACCGTGCTGGCGGATACAAAAGGGACCATATGGTGGACCCTGCAAACTGCCATTCCGCCTTACCGCGTAGAATTTATACCGCAGGCATTACTGTCATCCTGCCTGCATCCCATTAAGGACGATAAATAATAAAATGCATGAAGAAAACAAACCTAGTGATGGTAAGTGTAATGGTATGGTGCAGCATACTGGCCCTGTTCATTTCCTGTAATGAAGGGTCGGGTGCAGACACTGTGCTTACAGCCGGGGCAGATTCGCTGATAAAAGTAGATACTGCAAAAATACCGCACGATAAATTTGGAGATGTCGTTCGCTACGGCAGGGAATTGCTGCTGAATACGGCCTATTATATTGGCCCCGGTGGAATCAATGGAAAATACCTGGGCAATAAAATGAACTGTACCAACTGTCACCAGGATGCGGGCACCAAATTATATTCTTTTAACCTGATTGCTTCACACGGCAACTATCCGCAATACCGGGCAAGAGAAGGCAAGATACTTACGCTGGCAGAGCGGGTAAACAATTGCGTGATGCGGCCGCATAATGGCAAACCATTACCGCTGGATGGAAAAGAAATGGTAGCTATACTGTCGTATTTAAAATGGATCAACGGCTTTGCCCGGGGGATAGAAAAATTTAAAGGAGAAAAAAATCCGGAGATCAGTTTTCCAGATTCGGCCGCCAGTTCGGCAAGGGGTAATGTGTTGTTTACTGAGCATTGCGTAAGGTGTCATGGTGCCAATGGAGAAGGGGTGATGCGCCCGGACAGTATCACTTACCAGTATCCGCCTTTATGGGGCGCCAATGGCTATCAGCCCGGCTCCAGCATGCACCGGGTCATTAAACAGGCACAATGGTTAAAAGCCAATATGCCCTATGATAAAGCCACAGTAAATACACCTTTTTTAACAGATGCACAGGCGCTGGATATTGCAGCATTTGTAAATGATGACCGTTTGCACAGCAGGCCCGGCGTCAGAGATTTTGATTATCCCAATGCCAGTGAAAAAGCCATTGATTACAGCATTGCTCCTTTTGCAGATACGTTTTCTGCTGCACAGCATAAAAATGGCCCTTATCTTCCCATTATCAATTACTGGAAAGCAAAGGGATGGAAACCTGTTTATTAATCCAGCTGAATTTTATTTTTAAAACCTGAATCATTCAACATGTATACTTTTAAAAACCGGATCTGCAGTATCGTAATCGTTTTGTTTTTTATGTTACCGGGTAATGGCCTATGGGCACAGCAAATTACATATACCAGTGCCAATGGAAACTGGAATGCAGATTCCCTGGGCAACCACCGTGCAGTCATTCAGTTTACCGGGAAAGGCAATGTGGCCAAAGCAGTGATTGGCTGGCGCAGAAGAGATCTTCATCCTGAGCTAAAAAGAATTATTGTACAGGACGCCAAAACGGGGGCTAAAGTAAACAATGTAAAATCTGTTGCTGTCAGCAGAGAGTCGGGTACTATTTTATTTGAGCCCATTTCTGGTAACGGTACTTATTACATTTATTACATGCCTTATATTTATGAAGGCCCTAAAACATACTATCCAAAAGGCGTTTATCAAAAGCCGGAACAAACTGCAGCAACTGCATGGCTGGCCGGCACCAATGATAACAGCAGTATTAACTGTGTGGTAAAAGAAATACAAAGCATCAATGCTTTTAACAGCTTTTATCCCATGGAAGTAATTGCCACTGCTTCTGAAACCACAACACTTATTGACAAGTACAAGGGCCAGCCCTTTATTGTTTTTCCCGAAGACAGGAGTCATTCTATCCGCATGAAATACGACCTGCCGCAAAGATGGATATTGAAAGGCGCACAAAATTCATTCCGCGAAACTGCATTGCGTGGTGAGTATGCAGCTTTTCAACTGGGGGTGTATGCGTTACAGGATCTACAGGATGTAACCATTACCTTCACCGACCTTAAAAATGCCAGCGGAAAAATCATTGCTGCAAAAAATATCAGTTGTATCAATACCGATGGTACAAAATATGATGGCAGTATTTTTAAAACTAAGGTTGATGTAGCTAAAGGAACTATCCAGGCCATGTGGTGCGGTGTGGAGGTGCCTGTTACTGCAGCACCGGGTATTTACACTGGTAAGGCAATTATTACTGCAGGCGGTTCAACAAAGGAAATTGCATTGCAGATAAAGGTTACCAATGAAATTACAAAAAACGGGGGCATCGATCATCCGGAAAATATGACCCGTTTAAAATGGCTGAACTCCACCATGGCACAGGATAATACGGTTATAGCTCCTTATACTCCGTTAGTGGTAACCGATACCGTAATTGATCTGCTGGGAAGAAAATTATTTTTAAACAAAGATGGTTTTCCTGCCCAGGTACAAACTTTTTTTACCCCTGAAATGACAACCATTGGCAGCACCCCCAATGATCTTTTTACCGAGCCTGTTCATTTTCATTTTTATGATACCGCTGGTAAGCAACCCCTGCAATGGAAAACCAACGGCGTTCATTTTATTAAAAAAGAAGCCGGCACTGTAAGCTGGCAGTCTGTTAATACTTCTGCTGCTTTGCAAATGGATGTGAATGCGTCGCTTGAATTTGATGGTTTTTTAAACTACACGGTTAAATTCACAGCACTGCAGGATATGGAATTTAAAGATATCAATTTTCATTTGCCCATGCAGCCGGCAGCAACCAAGTACCTGATGGGATTAGGCCTGAAAGGCGGCACCCGCCCCGATACCCTGCAATGGAAATGGGATGTGGCGCACAAGAACCAGGATGGCGCCTGGATTGGTAATGTAAATGCGGGCATACAATTTTCTTTGCGTGATGAAAGATACAGCCGCCCTTTAAATACCAATTTTTATTTACAAAAACCTTTGTTATTGCCTGCTTCCTGGGGCAATGATAATAAAGGCGGCATTGATATTTTTCAAAAAGGGAAATCAGTTTTGGTAAATGCCTACAGCGGCAGCAGAACAATGAAGAAAGGGGATGTGCTGTATTATAATTTCAATTTACTCATCACGCCTTTTCATCCCATCAATACCGATTTTCAGTGGGCCAGTAAGTTCTTTCACAGTTATAAACCCATTGATACCATTCGTACAACAGGCGCCACCATTGTAAACATACATCACGCTACCGCTATCAATCCTTATATCAATTATCCTTTTATAGAATTTAAAAAGATGAAAGCCTATATTGATGAGGCGCACAGCAAGGGATTAAAAGTAAAAATTTACAATACCATTCGTGAGTTAAGCAACAAAGCATACGAAATACCTGCACTGCGCAGCCTGGGGCATGAGATATTCAGTCCGGGCAAAGGCGGTGGCTTCAGCTGGTTGCAGGAACATGTGGGGGATGATTATATTGCCGCATGGTTTGTGCCTGGATTAAAAGATGCCGCTATCGTTAACAGTGGTATGAACCGCTGGCACAATTATTATGTGGAAGGCATGAACTGGCTGGCTCAAAACGTAGGCATTGATGGTATTTATTTAGACGATGTGGCCTTTGACCGGATTACCATGAAACGTATCAAAAGGGTATTAACACAGGACGGACATCCGGGTATTTTAGATTTGCACAGTGCCAATCAGTACAATAAGAGTGATGGATTTAATAACAGTGCCAACCTGTACATGGAGCATTTTCCTTACCTGAATAAATTATGGTTTGGAGAATATTTTGATTATGAAAAAAATAAGCCCGACTTCTTTTTAACAGAAGTAAGCGGTATCCCTTTTGGATTGATGGGCGAAATGCTGCAGGATGGCGGCAATGCCTGGCGTGGTATGATCTATGGCATGACCAACCGTATGCCCTGGAGTGATAATGCTGATCCGGGACCAATATGGAAAGTTTGGGATGATTTTGGAATGACAGGTTCTTCCATGATCGGTTACTGGAGTGAGAATTGCCCGGTTAAAACCAATAATGATAAAGTACTGGCCACGGTGTATAAAAAGAACGGTACTGCATTGGTGTCCATTGCAAGCTGGGCCGAAACAGATGTACAGATAAAACTGAATATCGACTGGAATAAACTGGGTATCGATCCTGCAAAAGCTGTTATTAGTGCACCTGCTATTAAAAATTTTCAACAGGCTGCATCCTTTGGAACGGATGACGGGATCACAGTGCCAAAAAATAAAGGTTGGTTGCTGATCATACAATCAAAATAACACCCTGTATTTAAAATGAAAAAAACGGTGCTCCTTTTTTTGATCTGCTGCGGTTGCCTGCAGGTATTGCTTGCGCAACGTCCCTTGCAACCAATACCATCTTTAACCCCGGGTAAATACCAGCTGGAGCAGATAGAAAGGCAATATGGGATGTTCCTGCACTTTGGTATCAATACATTTTATGACCATGAATGGTCAGATGGAAGTCTGCCACCCTCATTGTATCATCCCGCCCAGGTGGATGCCGACCAATGGGTGCGAACTGCAAAGGAGGCCGGAATGAAATATGTAATTCTGATCACCAAACACCACGACGGGTTTTGCCTGTGGAACAGCCGTTACACGGATTATGATGTAAACAGCTCGGGCAATACCACCAACGTGGTGGCATCGGTTGCCAGGGCCTGTAAAAAATATGATATCGGTCTGGGGTTATATTATTCTTTGTGGGACAGGCATCAAAATGCAAATACCAAAGACTCGATGGCCGACAAAGCTTACAATCAATTCATGCTTGCTCAGCTCAATGAACTTATTGCAATTGCAAAAAAGGAACATACACCCATTGTGGAATTTTGGTTTGATGGTGGCTGGGAAAAACCCAATTACCGCTGGCCCGTTGCAGCTATCTATTCGGCCATTAAGGCAAAAGAACCGCAATGCCAGGTAGGCATCAACTGGTCAATAGGAACCGCGGCAGATGAAGATCAGCATATGGTGTTGCCCGGTGATCAAAAGGAAGGATTTCCAATACGCTACTTTCCCAGCGATTTCAGACTGGGCGATCCATACCTGCCGGCCGATCCTGATCCGAAAATATTTTCGCATAATGGCCAGCAATATTATATGCCATGGGAATCCACCATTTGCATCAGTAAATACTGGTTTTATAATACAGCAGATACCAGTTATATGCCGCTGGATGAATTAGAAAAAAAATATACAATAGCCATTGCGCAGCAAAATATCCTGATATTGAATACACCGCCCGGCAGGGATGGTAAAATTCGTAAAAAAGATATTGAACTGTTAATGCAATTGAAAAGCAGGATTAATAAAATGAAAACTGTAGCAGGATCTTCCCGCTGATTGTAATGAACCTATTTTTAAATACGCAGCATAAATTAATTGAAATGAAACTATGTATTGTGGTGGTTTTACTGGCTGGTGCACTTTTTACACAGGCACAAAAAATGGCCAGACCCTGGAAACCACTGGGGCCCTTCAGTATTCATAAAACAGTGGGCTCTGTTGAAGCGCCCGGGCTGGGGGTAATGCGCAGCCTGGATGTATCCGTTAAAAATCCCAATATGGTATTGATGGGAGGAATGAGCAGCGGCATTTGGCGCACTGCTGATAAAGGGAATACCTGGAAAAATGTAACCCTCGATCTCTCTGTGGAAAACGTGAAAAAAATTGAGATTGCTGCATCAGATAATAAAGTGGTGTATGCCGCAACTACAGTGGGTATTTTAAAATCTATTGATAACGGTGTTACATGGAAATTTACCGGGTTAAATATGCTTACAAAACTGGCTGCCAAAGGAGGACCAGAGTGGAGCGATGATTATACACTGCTTTCTGTATCACCAAAGAATCCCAATGTGGTAATTGCTTCCAATACCGATACCGTTTATAAAACCACAGACGGTGGAGCTAACTGGAAACCCATACTGGAAGGATTCAATTCGCAATTCATAACCTTTCACCCCACCAATGAAAATATTGTGTATATCGGCGGGGCATACAGAAAAAAAAGAAACCTGTTTTTTATCTACCGGTCTGTAAATGCCGGTGATAGTTTTGAAGAGATCACCACCGGCATGCCCGATAAAAATAAATTAGTACGGTTGCATGATATTACTGCAGCGGTAACACCTGCGGCGCCTGATAAACTATACATCACCATTTTTGGAGAAGCTGCTGTAAAAACCACTGTAAAGCAGGAACTGAAGAACCAGATGGTAGGCACGTTTATTGAAAGTGCTGATGCAGGAAAAAGTTTTCAGCTGGTGCCGCAGGCCAATAACTACCGCTATATTGATGAGTATTATTCTTTATTTCATCCATACAGTGCAGATGAAGATAAAGACAACTACGATTTTAACATGAAAGACAGTTCTTTCTGGTCGGCCTCTTTTCAGCAGGTGGGGTGGGCCACTTCATTTGCTATTTCACCCACCAATGCAAATTTAATGGTAATGGCTGCTTCGGGAAATATATTGAGTACCAATGCCGGCAGAACATGGAATATCCTGCGTAAGCAGGGCACTTATGGAATACATGGAGATATTCAATGCGCTAAAATAGCGGGTGATGATATCTGGTTAGCCAATGACGGTGGACTGCAGTATGTGAATATGAAAACGAGATTACATCACCGGGTGGAAGGATTCAGCGGGCAGGATCTCTGGGGTTTCAGTACTTCATTTAAATCGGATGTAATGGCGGTGGGGGTAGACCATAGCGGCACCATGGTTTTCGATGAAAAATTATATGGTAAAGACTGGTTTCATTATGGTGGCGGCGATGCCATGAGTGCCACACTGAATCCTTTTGATGACCGGTATTTATATGCCACACCGTATTCACATTTTATTATTAAACTGCCGGCTACTTTACGGGATGAGCCGGTATCTAAAAAGTCGCCGGTAAATTTTGGTTATATCCCCAACCGGAATATTGAATTTCACCCGCATTTGATGTATACCAGTTATTCAATTGATGAAAGCAGCGATCACTGGCGTATTGCCCATTGCTCTGTAATGAAAACAGCTAATAATTTCAAAACCGTTGATACGCTGAAAAGGTTTCCCGATACTTTTTATATACGAAGACTAAGAGTAAGTTTTTCTAATCCAGATTATATGTATGTACTAACAGGTAAGGGCAGAAGCACTAATCCTAAACAGGTTTGGATGACAGCAGACGGCGGAAAAAACTGGAAAGAAATTACACCTGATAATACAACGGCAAAAAAATATGGTTTCCCGGATATTGCCATCAGTGATGAAGATCCCACTAAAATTTATTTGGGTGTGGGTGGCTTTCAGAATGAAGTGAAAGTACTGCTGTCAAAAGATGCAGGTGCAAGCTGGATGGATGATCATTCTGCTGACCTTCCTAAAAATGAAATCCAAACCATGGCTTACCAGCGGGGAACAGCAGATGGTGTGTACCTGGGCTGTTATCCCGGACTGTTCTATAAAAGCAATCACACGGGCACATGGAAAACTGTTGGAACTCATATGCCCTGCACGCCCATCAATTTTATTTATTTGAATTACGATAAAGAAAAGATCAGGCTGGGCACTTACCGGGGTGTTTGGGAAAACGATCTGTATGAAACCACCGCACCCAGGGCAAATATTGCTTTATCAAAAAGGGTGTTGAGTGTGGAAGGAGAGGATGCGGATGAGGAAGATCCCAACCAGATGAAAATATATTTTTACGACAATTCAGTGATTAACGGGAAGGGTGCCAAATTCAGCTGGCAGTTCCCCGGTGCCATTCCTGCAGTGTCAAATGAAGAAAATCCGATAGTGAATTACTCAGCGTGTAAACCCGGTAAATATTCTGTTAGTGTATCGGTAACAGATGCTAAGGGAAGAACAAGCCATTATGAACTGAAAGATTATATAGAAGTAAAAAATAATTATCCCTGGAATTTAAGAGAGAAAAAATTAGAAACAGCAGCGCCTGCAGAAAATGAGTATTGATGGCTGTAAAACGATGTTGAACAATGCTAAATAAGTTGTTATGAAAAAAATGCTGTCCGTTTTTTTAATTTGTTGCAGTGCGGCTTGTTTTGCACAGCAACCTACCGTAGTAAGGGAGTATAAAAAAACATTTACAACATATCCTTTCTCAGACCCTGACCCGATTCCCAAACCGGATTCAAAGATTTATCCTTATTACCGCTTTGATGGTTTTACAGATCAGCCTGTTCAGAAAGAATGGAAGGTGGTGGAACTGGAGAACGATTATATCAAGCTGATGATACTGCCCGAAGTGGGAGGGAAAGTTTGGTCGGCAACAGAAAAATCAACCGGGAAAGAATTTGTATACAATAATCATGTAATCAAATTCAGGGATATTGCCATGCGTGGCCCATGGACCAGCGGTGGTGTGGAAGCCAATTATGGAATCATTGGCCATACACCCAATTGCGCCACGCCGGTAGATTATACCATTGTTAAAAAAGAGGATGGCAGTATCAGTTGTGTAATTGGTGCTTTGGATCTGCTTTCGCAAACATCCTGGCGGCTGGATATTAATCTGCCTAAAGACAAAGCCTATTTTACCACCAGCTCATTCTGGAATAATGCCACCGCATTTGAGCAGCCTTATTATACATGGATGAATACGGGATTGAAAGCGGCGGGTAACCTGGAATTTATTTATCCCGGAAAAAATTATTTAGGACATAATGGCGAATACAGCGACTGGCCCATCAATAAAAAAAATGGCAGGGAGCTGCAATTTTATAATAACAATAATTTTGGCGGCTATAAATCCTATCATGTATTTGGAAAATACACCGATTTTTTTGGAGCCTACTGGCATGATGATGCTTTTGGAATGGGACGCTATTCCAACCACGATGATAAGCCCGGAAAAAAAATATGGATATGGGGATTGTCGCAGCAGGGTATGATCTGGGAGAAATTATTAACTGATACAGACGGCCAGTATGTTGAAGTGCAGAGCGGAAGATTATTTAACCAGTCTGCCGAAGCCAGTATGCTCACGCCGTTCAAACATCGCTCTTTTTATCCTTATCAGTCAGATGCATGGACAGAATACTGGTTCCCGGTAAAGCAAACCCGGAGTTTTTTAAAAGCCAATAATTATGGTGCGGTGAATGTTAAAAATGAAAATGGCTGGCTCAAAATTTATTTTTCGCCGCTGCAGGCTTTGCATGAAAAATTAGAACTGTTTGATAATGGCAAAATCATTTATTCAAAAGATATTGCGGTACAACCACTGGTATTATTTGCTGACTCAATTAAAACTACTGTTGATCCGGATAAATTAAAATTAACCATCGGCGAAAATAAACTGATTTGGAATGCTGCTCCCGGGGAAGGCAATTTAAACCGGCCATTAGAACGCCCCAAAGATTTTGATGATAACTCTGTGTACGGACTTTACCTGCAGGGGAAAAACTATATCAGCTTCCGCGACTATGTAAAGGCAGAAGAAAAATTAAAAGCCTGCCTGCAAAAAGATCCTGATTATGTTCCTGCATTAAGTGATATGGCAGGTATACAGCTGCGCAGACTTCATTTTGCCGAGGCACTTTCTAATGCATCCAGGGCTTTATCAATTAATACCTATGATCCTGCCGCCAATTATTATTATGGACTGGCTAATGTGCAGCTGGGCAATATCACTGATGCAAAAGACGGTTTTGATTTGGCCGCGGCAGGAATGGAATACCGGAGTGCTGCGTATACGGAGCTGGCTAAAATCTATTTCAGCAGCGGGGAAAAAGAAAAAGCCATTGAATATGCTCAAAAAAGTTTACTGAATAATCAGGGTAATATTGAGGGGCTGCAACTGATGGCAATTATTTACAGGCAGAAAAATGAATTGGCTGAAGCAAATATAATTTTAAACAAGATTAAAGCCCTGGATCCGCTGAATCATTTTGCTGATTTTGAAAGATATTATGCAGCAGCTTCTGTCCAAACTAAAGAAACTTTTATAGCAGCCATACAAAATGAAATGCCGCAACAAAGCTTTCTTGATCTGGGTATCTGGTATAGTAAACTTCAGTGCAACCAGGAAGCGTTGAAGGTTTTTTCCCTGGCAGCAAATAATAATGAGATCAATTGCTGGAAAGCCTGTCTGCAACAAACACCTGTGGATGCCTCCGCCATTCAAATGAGCAACACATTCCCTTTCCGGTATGAAACCGCCGCAGTGCTGGAAAAATTAATAGCCACCAATAATCAATGGCAATTAAAATACCAGCTGGCTTTAATTGAATGGCATCACAACAATATTGAAAAAGCCAAAGCACTTTTTTTGCAATGTGGTAATATGCCGGCGGATCCAAATTTTTATGCGGCGAGAGCAGCATTAATGAAAATGGATACGGCGGCTGCGGCAGCAGATTTGCGCATGGCCATTTCTTTAAATAAAAATGAATGGCGTTATCAGAAATTACTGGCAGAATATTTTATTGTACAAAAGCAATACGATGCAGCGTTAAATACTGCAGCTGCATTTTATAAAACGCATCCGGAAAATTATATCATGGGTATGTTATATGCTAAAACATTATTGTTAACCAAACAATATGCTGTGGCGGATGCTTTTTTAACCAAATTAAAAATTCTTCCTTTTGAAGGGGCTACAGACGGCCGCAAATTATATCACGAAGCCAAACTGATGCAGGCTGTAATAGCCATCAAGGCAAAGCAATATAATAAGGCATTGCCGTTTATTACAGGTGCAAAATTATGGCCGCTTAACCTGGGTGCCGGAAAACCTTATGATGAAGATATTGACGAAAGGTTGGAAGACTGGCTGAATTATCTGTGTTATACCAATTTAGGAAAATCAGCTGCAGCCACGCAGTCGCTTCAAAAAATAATTGCCTTTACTCCAAAAGTAGATAATACAGTCATGAATTTTTTACCTGCCAATCATCTGGTATCTGCATGGGCAATGGAAAAAACAGCAACTGTAGACAAAGCAGCCGCATGGCTAAAACAACAAGCCCTGTTGTATCCGGATAATACCATCATTCGATGGGCGCTGAAGGAGTTTCAGCAAAAACACTCCGGACAACTAAAGGAAGAGGAGAAAGACGGCGAAGTAAGAATATTAGAACTACTAAACAACTAAATAAGCAACATGAAAAATTTATTTCCGGTACTGTTTTTATTCCTGTGTTCAGGAATTTTAAATGCACAAAGCAGCAATGAAAAAATATACCCTTCTTCCACGGAGATGGTAACGCCTTTGCATAAAAGCAGTTTTAACAATGGTAATGAATGCCCCGAACGCAAGCAGGGGGGCAATCCTGCAATAATAAATGGCTACCAGGTATTTAATGGTTCCATGGATGGTAACCGCCAGGTAGATCCGCAGGTAGCGGTAGGCGGTGGTTATGTTATGGAAGGCACCAACAGCGGATTACTGATCTATGATAAGAAAGGCAATTTTGTACAGGGCGTTTCTCAAAAATGTTTTAACAACGGCATCGACCCAAAAATGTTTTTTGACATCCATAACAAAGTATTTGTTTTTGACCTGTGGTGGTATTATGATAAACCTAAAACCAAACCGGTGAACATCAGCGTTTCTGAAACCAGCGATCCAACGGCAGCATGGAATACCTACCCGGTTTCAAGAACAGCTGAGGTAGATGGTGGTGGTATCGGCTACAGTAAAAAATGGATCGGGTACTCTTATCCGGGAGGAGAAGAAAATACATTTGTATTACGGATGGCTGATGCCAAAGCAGGCAAGCCGGCAACCATTTATCATTTTAAAGGCAGTCTGGGACATCCCATTTTTATGCAGGATGCCATTGATGACCTGTATTTTTTTGATATTGCGGAAGGAGATTTTGTGATTCGTAAAGTATCGGAAGATACTGACGGAAAACCCTACTGCCAGGTAGTATCAAGAAAAGCACATGGTTTAAAATATATTGATTATCCTCCGCAATCACCACAAAAAGGCACCACGCAAAAAACTTCCAGCGGCGACCGTAACCCTAAAAACCTGGTATTTCAGAATGGCAGTATCTGGTTTTCGCAGGCGGTGAATTGCGAAGGACGTTCTGCGGTGCAATGGCACCAGGTAAATGCCGCTACCGGTAATATTGTACAATCCGGATTAATTAAAAGTGATACCACTAACTATATTCAAACTACTATTGCAGTCAATAAAAAAAATGATGTTCTCATCGGGTTTCAGCAGGTAAATGCAAATTCATTTATCAGTCCACGATTTGCTTACCGTAAGGCCAAAGATGCGGCAGGTACCATACGGGAAATAGTAAGTGCCGGAGAAGGCGAGGCTGCTACGGATGGTGTTGCCTGGGGCGATTACAGCGGCAGCATCATTGATGGCGATAACCTGCTTGACATGTGGACAATACAAAGCAGGGCCAACAGTAAGGGCAAGGGCGAAACAGTAATTGTAAAGGTACCTTATAAAAAACGGTAGTGTAAAAAGTAAACACGTTGAATAGAGTATAACTTTTAAACGGGTATACAATTGAGCAAAAAAGCAGACCGGATGATGATTGCAGCAGTCAGCTGCAATCGATCCGGCTGATGCTATTGAATCATTCCGGTAAACACCATTTCAGTGAAAAAGTCATTTGTATTGTTATGCTTTATTTGTATGGCCTTTCTGGCTGCAGCACAACCTGCCCCCGGGAATAACCTGGTGATGAATGCGCTGGCAAAAAGATGGGACGATGGCATGCCGCTGGGCAATGGCTGGCTGGGCGCATTGATTTGGCAGAAAGATAACCAGCTGCGGCTGTCATTAGATCGTGTGGACCTGTGGGATGACCGGCCCATGCCGGAGATCGGCAAACTTCGTTTTGCATGGGTGCATCAACAGGTTGAAAAAAATCAGTACGATACGGTACAGAAGATAGGCGATGATCCGTACGAAACATACCCGGCACCCACCAAAATACCTGGCGCAGCACTGGAGTTTGACCTGGACAAGCTGGGCCATGTAGTGCGCAATAGCCTGGATATACAAACTGCACTCAATGAAATTACATTTGATAACGGGCTGGTATTTAAAACCTATGTACATGCAGTTGATGAACTGGGTTATTTCAGTATACAAAACTGTACACAGGATATTACACCGGTCATAAAAATTCCAGGTTATAATTCCGGCGCTGCAGGTAAACAGGGCAGCAGTGTGGAAGGACAGGGGCTGGAAAAATTAGGTTACCCGCAGGGAATGGTTGAAACCGGCGATCATTTTATCCGCTATCACCAGCCCACCTGGAACGGGCATTATTATGAAGTGCTGGTGCAATGGATACAAAGTGCCGGCAGCATCACAGGGCAATGGACCATCAGCAATAATAAAAAAGCAGTACTCCCTTCAATTGAAAAAAGAACTGCAGCAACCATTCCCGGATGGGATACCCATATTGCCTGGTGGAATGATTACTGGCACCGTTCTGCAATCAGCATCCCGGATACGCTGTTGTTAAAACAGTATTACCTGGATATGTATAAATTTGGCTGTGTTGCAAGAAGCCATACACCACCCATTTCTTTACAGGCCATCTGGACGGCAGACAATGGAAACCTGCCACCATGGAAAGGCGATCTGCATCACGACCTGAATACAGAATTAAGTTACTGGCCCGGCTATACTTCCAATCATCTGGATCTTACAGCATCTTTCACCAACTGGTTGTGGAAAGTGGCCCCGGAAAATAAAAGATGGACCAAACAATATTTTGGCGTGAATGGTATAAATGTGCCGGGAGTAACCACCATCAGTGGCAAACCGATGGGCGGATGGATACAATATTCGATGAGCTTAACAACGGCGGCTTGGATGGCACAACATTTTTACTGGCAATGGAAATATGGCATGGATCAACAATTTTTAAAAGAAAGATGCCTGCCTTATTTTAAAGAGGTAAACAAATATTTTTCCGCTATCAGGATGAAAGATGACCAGGGCCAGTATCAATTGCCGCTCAGTTCTACGCCGGAGTACAACGATAATGGCATCAATGCATGGTTTAAAAGTTTTACCAATTACGACCTGGCCCTGGTAAAAAGCTTCAACAAAGAATATAACAACCTGCTCAACAGCAATAAGAAACCCGGGCAAAAACCAGCATTGGTAATAACCGACCTGTATCCCTCATTTGATACCAATACAACAGGGCTTACATTGGCAAAAGGTCAAAACCTCGATGCTTCGCACCGGCATCATGCCCATTTAATGGCCGTGTATCCGCTGGGTTTATTAACTGCCGGAAAGGATAAAACTGTAATGGATAAAAGTTTACGCTGGCTGGAAAAAACGGGTACCCGGGGATGGTGTGGCTATTCGTTCAGCTGGGCAGCATGTATTTATGCAAGAGCAAATGAAGGTGATCATGCACTAGCCATGCTGCAGGCGTTTGCAAATAATTTTGTTTCGGTAAACAGTTTTCATTTGAACGGCGATCAAAAGGGAGGGCAGTATTCCGGCTTTACCTACCGGCCATTTACGCTGGAAGGCAATTTTGCATTTGCACAGGGCATACATGAAATGCTGTTGCGCAGCAGCAACGGGTATATTGAGGTTTTTCCGGCCCTGCCTGCCGTCTGGCAAAATGTATCCTTTACCACATTGCGTACCGAAGGAGCCTACCTGGTTTCTGCAACCAAAGCGAATGGAGCCATATCTGCTATCACTATTACCGCTGCAGCCGGCGGACTAATGCAGTTACAACTTCCGTTTAATAACTTTTCTATTAGCACAGAAAAAAATAAGTACACCATACAGGAGGGCATTTTAAAACTGCCAATGCAAAAGGGAAGTACTGTAACAATTAAAAATACCCGGTAGTTTTTGTATGCATAAAATGAAATCAAGATGAAGCATTTAGATGTGGCAGCAGCAACAGGCAGTGCTGCGATCTCGATGAATGAACTGTCTGCACTTTTAGATACCCGCACAAAAAATAAGCTGACCAATATTCCCTGGCCACAATACCCATACCTGCCGGATGTGGAATTTGCAATGGCGTATAATGAAGCAGCTATCTTCATAAAATATTATGTCAGCGAAACAGCAGTACGGGCAGCAAACACCAGTATCAACAGCCGGGTATGGGACGACAGCTGTGTTGAATTTTTTATCAGCTTTGATGATACATCCAACTATTACAATTTAGAATTTAACTGCATTGGTACAGCCTGTGCAGGATACGGGGCAACAAAGAATCACCGGCAAATAATATCCCCGCAGTTGGTGAGCCAGATTCAATACCAGTCGGTAATTACCAACCGGCAGCAGGATAATACTATTCACTGGGAATTAACCATTGCCATTCCTAAAAACATATTTTGTTTTACTGAACCGGGGGTATTAAAAGGGAAAAAATGCAGGGTGAATTTTTATAAATGCGGCGATCTTCTGCCGGTTCCTCATTTTATTAGCTGGAGTAATATACTGGCACCTGAACCGAATTTTCATTTGCCTGAATTTTTTGGTACATTATACTTTTTATAACAGATGTAAATTCATTTGTTACAGATTGTTTACCTATTCTTTTCTTATACTGGTTTTAAAATTTCAACCAGGCAATGATATTGTTTAAAAACTTGTGCAATCGTTTGACTGCTTTTTGAATTTTTAAATAGAGTAATTTTCTTTTTTATTGTACACCGCTGTTTGCAGCATAAATTACTTTTACTCATGGCATCTAATCGCAGAAACTTTTTACGAACCGTAACGCTGGGCACCGGTGCATTGGTTACCGGCACACCCGCATTGGCACGTGTAATTACTGATGAGAGCGACCGTTTATTTGAGGAACCTGCTGCCACACGGCCGGGTGGTTTTAACATGTGCGGTTACGCCGCTCCTAAAATGGATAAGGTACGAATTGGTATTGTGGGTTTGGGCATGCGTGGCCCGGGGGCAGTATCACGTATGTCGTTTATTGAAGGTGTGGAGATAAAGGCATTGTGCGATCAGTATCCCGACAGGGTGGCGTCGGCACAAAAAATACTGGCTAAAAAGGGCTTGCCCAAAGCAACCGAATACAGTGGCAGCAAAGATGCGTGGAAAGAAATGTGTAACAGACCTGATATTGATCTGATATACATTACCACCCCCTGGAGCTGGCATACCCCCATGGCGGTGTATGCTATGCAACATGGTAAACATGCTGCCACCGAAGTGCCTGCAGCCAGAACACTGGAAGAATGCTGGCAACTGGTGGAAACATCTGAAAAAACCAGGAAACATTGTATGATGCTGGAGAATTGCTGCTACGATTTTTTTGAACTGCTAACGTTGAACATGACACGCAATGGGTTGTTTGGAGAACTGATACATGCAGAAGGCGCCTATATACACGACCTGCGTGATTTGAATTTTGATAAGAATGGCTATGCAGAAATGTGGCGTTTAAAAGAAAATGCCGGCCGCAACGGTAATTTGTATCCCACTCACGGACTGGGACCAGTTGCTCAATGTTTAAATATCAACCGGGGCGATTATATGGATTACCTGGTTTCAATGTCGTCGAACGATTTTATGATGGGAGCCATTGCAAAAGAGCGGGCTGCCGCAGATAGTTTTTACAATGAATTTGTAAACAGGAAATACCGGGGCGATATGAATACCACGGTTATTAAAACCAAAAAAGGCAAAACCATTATGGTGCAGCATGATGTAACCTCACCCAGGCCTTATTCAAGAATTCATTTGATCAGTGGTACTAAAGGCATGGCCAGCAAGTGGCCCGATCCCCGGCGCATTTCATTTGGCGAAGGATGGATCAATGATACGCAGTTGAAAGAGCTGGAAGAAAAATATACCCTGCCCATTGTAAAACATATTGGCGCTTTGGCAAAAAATATTGGCGGCCATGGCGGGATGGATTTTATTATGGACTGGCGCCTGATCGATAATTTACGCAACGGATTGCCGCTGGACCAGGATGTGTACGATGCCGCACTGTGGAGTGCTGTTGCTCCTTTAAGCGAAAAATCAGTTGCCAACCGCTCCCGCAGTATGGATATACCCGACTTTACAAAAGGTGCCTGGAAAACCAACCAGCCGGTAAACCTTACACTGGATGGGGGCGGCAATACTGCTGTGCGAAAGGAAGTACCAGACGATACCAAACAATTAAAAGTGAATTGATACATCCTTGCGATGCAGTTGCATCCGGCTGATACCTGTCCCAACAAAAATTAAAACACTAATACAGCGCATCTTTTCAGGTGCGTTTTTTTATGCACTGCCTCAATGCCTAAAGATACCTGGTGGTAACCGGTGGTACACAAAAGTTGAAACGATTGCTGAGAGGGTATTTGCAGCCAATGCCGGTTTAATCAGCAGCACTATCCCTGCAATGGTTCTTCAGCACTTTGGAATTTCAGGTAATGAATATAAACCGGGTGCCGCATTCCTGTTTGCGTAAAAAAATTACGGCTGTTTAAAAATCACGCAAACGTTTGCCTTACTGTAAACAAACGTTTGCGTAAATCGCAAGCAGTTGGTTTGCGTTTTATGAATGTTTTTTTATAGAAAATAATCAGCATCTTAGTATAGTATTAACTTATTATTACCAATTAAACTACTGCTGAATGAAAAATGAACTTTTGTTAAAAAGAATCTTTGGAACAATGCTGTTCCTTATGATTTCAGTAATCGGTACGGCACAGGAGCGTTCGCTTACCGGTATGGTTACAGATGAAAAAAATCAACCCCTTGCCGGGGCTACTGTAGCAGTAAAAAAAGGTACTGCCACTACCGTTACCAATGCGGACGGTAAATTCACTATGAAAGTGCCGGCAGGAAAAGTGGCGCTTTTAATTACTTATGTGGGTTTCGAAAACCTGTCGGTTACCGTTGGCGAAACCCAAACATCCCTGATGGCAAGGATGAATGAAAAAAGCCAAACCAAAATGGATGAAGTAGTGGTGGTGGGGGTGCAGCGGCAAACAAAAAGAAACTCTACCGTGGCACTTTCTTCGGTATTGAGCAAAGACATTGAAAATTTGCCTTCGCCCAGTGTGGATCAGTTATTACAGGGAAGGGTTGCCGGGCTGAATGTGCAAATAGGTTCTGGTGAGCCGGGTGTGGCTCCAACGGTAGTGGTGCGGGGTAACAGCAGGGTGAATACAGATATTTCCAACGATCCTAATGTGGCACAGGCAAGTGCCCTCAGTGGCCCCTTGTATGTAATTGATGGTATACCTACTAATCCCGAAGACATCTCCAACAGTATTGATGCCACCGGTACCAACTACCTGGCCGGCATCAACATCAATGATATTGAAAGTGTGGATGTACAAAAAGATGCGGCCGCCACCGCAGCCTGGGGATCAAGGGGTGCCAATGGGGTGATCTATATCAAAACCAAAAAAGGGCGTTCTAACCGGCCCGAGTTCAGGGTAAATGCCTATGGCGGAATTACACAGCAACCCCAGTTGCTCAATACTGTAACAGGTGCTGCAGAAAGAAAACTGAAAATGGACCTGATCAGCCAGTATGCCACTGCAAGCCAGCTGGCCAGCCTGCCTCAGATATTAACCGATTACAACAATCCTGCTTTTAACAACGCCGAAGACTGGCAGGGGCTTTTTTATAAAAGCGGTTCAGTTAAAAATGTGGATGCCACCATGTCTTCGGGTACCGAAGCCGTTAGTTACCGCATCAGCATGAACTATTTTGATGAAAAAGGGATCATTGAAAATTTTGGGTTTAAACGCTACAGCGCCAGGGGGAATTTTGATTTTAAGATCAACCCAAAATTGAACGGGCAGTTCATTGTGGCGCTTTCAAAAAGCGACCGGCAGCGCGGCAAAAAATATAATAACAGCGATGACAATACACCGGTAAGCGGTTCTACCCAGCCATCATCCTTGTACCGGGTAAGCGCTTTTGATTCTGCCAATTACACTGGCCTGGCCGGCCGGTTGAGGAATAAAAATATCAATGATTTTTATACCGCATCCCTGTCTTTAAATTATGCTATCCTGCCTAACCTCAGGTACACGTTCCAGGGAGCTGCCAATATTTCTAATAATAACAGGGATTATTTCCTGCCTTCTGACCTTGACCAGGTGGCTGTTGCAGCCGGCTCCGGACAGGCCTCTTATGCCCAGGCAGATAAGGGTACTTATTCCACTTACTTTTTTTCCAATACGGTAAGCTTTAATAAAAAGTTGTCCGGTAAAAAAGACCACGACCATACTTTTGTACTTACCGGTTCGCAGCAATTCAACCGTTCCGTTTCTTCCAGCAGCAATACGGGCGGATACAATGTGCCCAGCAATAATATACAGGTGGTGAGCGGCGTGCCGCAGGCCGACCTGTTTGGAAGTTCCAGTTATGCTGCTGATGCCATGTTCTCTTTACTGGGCCAGGCACAATACGATTATGACGGTAAATATCTTTTGTATGGCTCTTACCGCGGAGACGCCTCTTCCCGATTTGGTGATAATACCAAATGGGGATACTTTCCTGCAGTGGGTGCAGGTTGGGTGGTTACCGATGAAAAATTCATGGATAAACTAAGGGCAAAAGGCACGGTTAGTTTTTTAAAGTTCAGGGCCAGTTACGGGGTGTCGGGTACGCAGTCGCAGGATCTGTATGCGCCTTATAATTCTTATTATATTCCGGGTACTTATAATGGCGGTACCGCTATTCAGCCAAGTTATAATAACGGGTTAACAAAAAACAACCTGACCTGGACAAAAACCGAACAAAAAAATGTTGGTGTGGATGCACAATTCTTTAACAGCAGGATCGGTCTTTCATTAGATGTGTATGATAAAATATCCAAGGATGATTATTACAGGTTCAACCTGCCTTTTTATACCGGTTATCAAAGTATCCAGTCTAACGCACACGACCTTTGGGTAAGCAACCGTGGTATGGATGTAACATTGACCACCAAAAATTTGAGCCGCCAGAGCAAACTGCAGTGGAACATGCAGGTAACCCTGTCGTACAACAAAAATGCCATTGCTAAATTGCCCAACAACAACCGCACCTTTGTTATAGATGATTACTATGGCACCAGCAGGATCTATGCGGTGGGCCAACCCATTTATCAAATGTTTCAGTTGAAATACATGGGTGTGTATAACAGCCAGAGTGAAATACCATTCAATCCTTTAACCGGTAATGTGATCACATATTTTAAGGGCAATCATAAAGTGGTGCCCGGCGATCCTATCTGGTTAGATGTAAATAAACTGGGCGACGTATGGCCCGATGAAGACAATGGCAACCAGTACGGCGACCGTATACCAACCGGCGATCCCAATCCCAAATACACCGGGGGATGGGTAAATGATTTTACGTACAAAAATTTCTCTTTAAGTATACTGAGCATCTTTACATTAAAAAGAGATGTGATCAATACTTCCTTCCAGAGCCAGATCAGTAATGTGGTGGGAGGATATTCCAGCAGTATTTATTCTTTTGCAAGCAACAGGCTGCCCGACATCAGCGGGTTGAATTACTGGACGCCAGCAAAAGCCAAGGCAGACCCCAACTACAAAGCAGACTTCCCGTCTTTAAATCCATTTGGTCCTAGCTACTACCAGTTCATTCCTATTTCAAGTATGTTCAACGAAGATGGCAGTTACTTTAAAATTAAAAGTGCGGTGTTAAGTTACCAGATACCTGCTGCACTTACCAAAAAAGCCAATATTGGCAGGGCAAAAGCCTATTGCATTGTAGACAATATAGCTACTATTAAAAATTCAACCATGCCTAATCCTGAACTGGTAGACCAGCTGGGGCAATACACCGGAGGACTGTATGCAACGCCCACCAGGTTCACATTAGGTGTTGATATCCAATTTTAATTATTTAAAAATAGTAACATGATAAAGAATACTTCTTTTTCTAAAATAATACTGCCGCTGCTGGTACTGCTTGTTATTACAAGTACTTCCTGTAAAAAATATTTATACGAGGCGCCCATCACTTCTACTTTTGGAACAGCCTTCTGGACATCCCAGTCGGCAGTAGAACAGGCGTCATTGTCTATGTACGGTCAACTGCGTGCTGCATTGCGTGCAGATGGGTCGTATTTCATTAATGGCGATCTTACATCGGGGGTATTTATTCCCAAAGCAGGCCAATGGAATTATCAAACCATTAAGGCAAGTAATAATCCGCCCTTTAATTTTTCTTACGTTCCTTATTTGGAAGGCAGCCTGCAAAACTGGTCACGCTTTTACCGCGTAATAGCACAGGCCAACCTGATATTGCAAAACGTTCCTAAAATGCAGGCCTCTTTATTTAAAAGCGAAAGTATCCGCAACGAGTACATCGCTGAGGCATTATTCATACGGTCGTACACCTATTTTTACATGATCCGTATCTGGGGCGATCCGGTATTTGTTACCAAAACCTATGATGATGTGGATTATGGTAATATTCCGCCTATTGCCCGTACAGCAGAAGGCGTTGTGTTAGACAGCTGTATTAAAGACCTGAAAACTGCTGCCGGAAGTATGACCTATGCCGGAGGCAATTGGGCTAAAACGGTAAGGGCAAATAAAGGATCGGTAACAGCTTTGATGGCACATATCTATGCATGGAAACATGATTATGCCAATGCACATATTGCCTGCCAGGAAGTAATCAACAATGGCGGGTACTCGATGGAGCCTATGGCTACTTACACCAATATCTGGAAAGGACAGTCGTCTAACGAAAGCATATTTGAACTGTCTATGCAGTACAATGCCAGCGATCCTAATTTTTCAGGTGGGGGAAGCTGGGCCGAAGCGCAGTTTGATTTCTTTGGCACATTTGTAAAAGGTTCTGTTGTTGATAATGTGAGCAGTCAATGCTGGTTATCGCCCGACAATGGAACCGTAGACTGGTTTTATGATTATGCAGATGCACGGTATAATACTGTATGGACGCATGTACCGGCCTCTGGTGGTGATGTGGCAGGGTATATGCTGACCAAGTACACCAATTTTGTATATCAGAAACCAGATACCAAAACCAATCCTTACATGAATAATAACCTGGTGCTGTTTCGCCTCAGTGATATTATTTTATTAGATGCGGAAGCCATGGCATCTACCGGAAATATTGAAGGTGCCCGAACTGCTTTGAAACAAACAGAAGACAGGGCCGGAGTAAATACTTACCTGGCACCCGGCAATGCCTATGATATGCTGGATGAAATTGTGATGGAAAGAGGAAGAGAACTTTTTGGAGAAGGACAATGGTATTACGACCTGATCAGAACAGAAGAAGCACAAACCTGGCTGGAAGCCGTAGGCTATCCTTCCAATGGCAGGGTGAACACAGTTAATAAAGGATATTACTGGCCACTGGATATGGGTACGCTGTTCCCGTACGATAATTTGTTAACTCAAAACGTATGGTGGTCTACACATAAGTAACCATTGCCGTGCCGGATAACTGAATTAAATTTTAAATAAAATAATTGTATGAAAAAAATAATAGTAAACCCTTTTACAATGCTGGTGGCTGCAGTGATGCTGTTTACAGCCTGTAAAAAAGATTATATCACCGGGGGCGAAATTGAGGATGTGAATAAGTTTAAAAACACCAGTACGTACGATGTGTTAAAGAGCAGCCCCTTATACGATACGCTGGTGCAACTGATAGATACCGCAGGATTAAAAGATAAAGTAAATGAAAGTGGCACTACTTTTTTTGCGCCTTCTGATTATTCGGTGTACAGCTATTTAAGTGCCCGTACCTTAAAGGCCCAGCTGGTGAATCAATATGCCAAGTTTGGACTGGACTCGATGTTTTATTATTTAAGGAACAATATTAAAGGCACCAAAGATTCACTACTGATGTACCTGGTAAAAAAACCATTGATGTATGCCGACCTTACGGATGAGGGTGCATTTCATCAAACAGGGCTTGCAGGCAATACTGCCATCATATCGTATGAGTATACAAAAGACGGCAGCCTGGGTTATAACAGTATTGTATCAGGAGTTCCCCGGGTGGTGTATTTTACGCACCTGTGGTATCCGTATAATCTCAGCGCCAGCAACCCTGCCAGCGAAGTTCCCAATACCATTGGCGTTCATACTTTAGTGAAAACATCCTGTATCATTACACAAAATGGTGTTATGAATGCGCTGGATAATTCTCACACTTTATTCTTTTACGGTACCAAAAAATAAAACTAACTCGCATGAAAAATAATAGAAAAATAATTACTGCTGCACTTGCACTACTGATGCTGTGTACAGGTATTTTTATTTCCTGTACCAAATACGGGAACGGATTTTTAAGCCCGTCTATACAATATGCGGTAAACGAATTTACCATCACCAGGGGCAGGATCGCCACTTCTTATTCTCTTACCACCGATGGTTCCAGTGTACCCATGCATGTAAAATGGGTACATATCTATGATGCTTCCGGTAAAGTGGTGGATACCCTGTTTTCAAAAAAATACCTGATCCCCGTTTGGACAGCTGCATACAATCCACTAACCGATAAGGATTATGCATCTATCTCGGCAAAACGTGGCACAGCCGAACTGCCTCCAATTGTGGTTAATGAAAGCAATGGTACCATCGAGGCAAACAGCGGTACCATCTATTTGCCCGTTGGCGTGTATACCATGGACCTGGAAGTTTCCAATGCAGCAGGTACACAGGTATTAAAAAATATTATGAAAATTAATTTGGTGGATGGCAAAACCATTGAAATTACTCCCGAAACTGGGGCCTTCAGTCTTTCATTGTTCTTTGCCAACACAGCCAGTGGCGTGGGTACTGCAGGCGGTTCAAACGGGGGTACACTTTTTAATGGCAATAACAATCCATTTGTAGAGTGGACGGTTACCAGGTATGCAGATACCCCCAATGTTTTTATTCTTAAAGTAATGGATAAAAATGGCGTGGTGTTCAATCCTAAAAACGGAGAGATTGCTAAAAGGCCTAACAGTGGCTTAAATCCCAATCCGCCATTTTTACAAAACTTACAGGACTATGCACCTGATACATTTACTGCTACCGATACGGCTATGACGTTAAAGTATCCACTGGTGCCATTTCCCATAGCATCGCTGGGTAACGGATTTAATATGTATTACCGCCTGCCTACACAGTTTGTGGCCATTGACAGTACCACTGCATGGACCACCAATACGGCCGGCAATTTTTATAAGGGTACTTCAGATTCGCATTATAAAGGGGTATACACATTGAATAAATTCGATTTTTTATTCAGGGTGCCCATGCGCATCCAGGTACCCGGGGCTTATTATTTAAAACTGAAATTATTAAACGTAGTACACAGATAACAAAAAAGTTGGTTAATGGAATAGCAGGGGCATGCTATTTATTCATATCAGGTATGCCCATCATAAGCGTAGTTTTCTCATATAGCAGTTTGTTTTGAATTACGCAGAAGTAAAACAGATGCGCAAGCATCTGTTTTTATTTATTACCCGGGTACACCGGCAGGTTTCTGATAAAAAACGATGTTGTTTTGTGATGATGGCAATAAATAATTCTTATACCTGAAAAAATAACCCATGAGTATACATAAATTGATACTGGTGCTGTCATTTCTGTTTTTTAAAATGCAAACAGGGCTTGCGCAGCAACAGTACAGCGCCTGGGATTCGCTGGCTTTAACCCCGCCCATGGGCTGGAACAGCTGGAATTTTTTTGAAGGCAAAGTTAGTGAAAAAGTGATCATGGATATGGCAGATGCCATGGTGGCCAATGGAATGAAAGCCGCGGGATACCAATACCTGGTGATAGATGATTACTGGGTGGGTGGCCGCGATAATCAAAACCAGTTATTTCCCGATCCGCAACGTTTCCCCAACGGTATTAAATACCTGGCAAACTATGTACATCAAAAAGGATTGAAACTGGGAATTTATTCCGATGCAGCTTCGCTTACCTGCGGTGGTGTAACAGCCAGTTGGGGTTTTGAAGAACAGGATGCCAAAACATTTGCGGCATGGGGTATTGATTACCTGAAATATGATTACTGCAATGCACCAGAGGATGTGACTACTGCTTTTACACGCTATGCCGCAATAGGCGATGCCTTAAAAAAATGTGGACGGCCCATTGTATTTGCTATATGCGAATGGGGGCAAAGAAAACCCTGGTTGTGGGCCAAAGCAGCAGGCGGTCATTTATGGCGCACCACCTGGGATAGCCGCGATGTATGGCAATCCAATCATAAAGGACTTACCGGCATCATGGAAATTTTTGATCAGCAGGAAACGCTTGCGCCCTATGCCGGACCGGGGGGATGGAACGATCCTGACCTGCTGATGGTGGGCCTGTATGGCAAAGGCGGCTCATCATCTGTAAATGGCCGGTTCAAAGGCTGCAACTTTACAGAATACCGCACCCATTTTGCACTCTGGTGTATGCTGGCTGCACCCCTGATCGTAAACATGGATCTTACTGCAATTGACTCCGCTTCACTGCGGCTGATCACCAATAAACAGTTGCTGCAAATTAACCAGGACAGGCTGGGTAAACAAGCTGTTACTATTTACAAAAACAATGAGTGGCAGGTATTACAAAAAACATTGGCCAATAATGCCATTGCCATTTGTATTGTAAACCGTGCTGCTGGTGCCCGGTCATTCAGCTTCAATATTAAAAAAGACCTGAACCTGTGGCAACCATATAGCATACAGGATATATGGCAGCAAAAAGAGTATAACAGTAAAAATATGTTGCAGGGAAATTTACAAAGCCACGATTGTACCATATACATTTTAACACCTGCTGTAAAATAACAATGGGCTAAAACTGTAATAAAAATGCCGTGCCTTCTCCTTCTTTGGATTGTACCTGTATATTGCCTTTGTGCAGCAGCATGATTTGCTTGCACAGGCTGAGGCCGATACCACTGCCGCTTTTTTTAGTGCTGAAAAAAGGAATGAAAATTTTATCCAGCAGTTCGGGTGAAATGCCGGAGCCATTATCGGCAACTTTTATAAGCAGTTTATTATTTTCGTGGGCAGCAGATAAGATGATACGCGGATTATCTTTTTCTTTCACCGCTTCCAGTGCATTTACCACCAGGTTAATGAGTACCTGCTCAGTTAGGTTTACATCCACATCGGCCATCAGGTGCGGATCTTTTAATATAATCTCGAGTTCAATATTTTTCTGTTCCAGCGTGGGTTGCATCAGGGTATGCAAATTTTCAAACAGGTCACGCACATAAATTTTTTTAAGGTTGGGCGTGGTGATCTTATTGAGGTTGCGGTAGGTTTCAGTAAACTTCAATAAGCCTTCACTGCGGCGCTGAATGGTTTCCAGTCCCAGTTCCAGGTCGTCCATATTATTGGTGCCTGCATCCGGTGCACTGTTTGCCTGTGATAAACGATTCTTCAACGTGCCTGCCAGTGAAGAGATGGGCGCCACAGAGTTCATGATCTCGTGTGTCATCACGCTCAGTAATTTTTGCCATGCTTTGGCTTCTGTTTCATCCAGGGCTTCGTTGATGTTTTGAAAAGCGATCACTTTACTGGTTTTACCATCTGTTTGAAACAGCGTGGCAGCCAGTAATATCTTTATCTGCCGGTTGTCTTTGGTAATGGTTACCACTTTATTTTCTCCGGGGCGGATATCAATGGTTTCTTTATATAAATTGGTATCTCTTTTTTCTAAAGAATGAATGGTTTTTAAATAAGGGATGTCCATCATTTTTTTGAAGGTTTCATTCATCCAGTTCAGTTCACCAGATGCAGTTTCGTAAGAGATGATGCCGGTGTCTACCAGTTCCAGTATCTTTTGCAGGTACTGGTATTGCACTTCCTTTTCTTTGCTGATCACTTTAAATGTACTGTTGATCTCGTTAAATCCCTGGCGCAGGGGCTGCAATTCTGCCGGCGCATGTTTTACATTAAAGTATCTTGAAAAATCGCGGTAGTGAATGGATTCTACAAACTCCTGAACTTCATCCTGAGCCTTCTTAAGCATGCGGTAAATATCGTACATCAAAAATACCAGTACTGCTGCCAGCAGGGTAACATACAAATAGTTTTTATTTACCAGCAACCATGCCGCTGCAGTAAGCACTGCAAAAAGCAATACCAGCCTGAATAATAACCGCCACTCGATCTTTTTAAATATCATATTTGCTCAGTCTCCTGTATAATGCTGTTCTTGTTAACCCCAATTCTTTTGCCGCCTTGGTAATATTGCCATTGTGTTTTTCAATTACTTTCTGAATGGCATTGCGCTCCACCGTGGTCAGCCTGAAATCGGCATTCTCGTCGCCGGGTTGAACTGATTGGTTTTCCAAAGAAGAAAAAATCAGGTCTGTATCGTTGATCAGTTCATCTTCACTCATAATCACGGCACGTTCTATTACATACTGCAGTTCACGCACATTGCCCGGGAAATGGTATGCCGCCAGTTTTTTTAATGCGGCTTCATCCAGGTCCATATTGGGCTTAAAATATTTGGCAGCATATAATTTTACAAAGTGTTTGGCCAGCATACTGATATCGGAGTCTCTTTTCCGCAAAGGCGGAATGGTGATCTCTACGGTATTGATCCGGTAAATGAGGTCCTTCCTGAAACGGTTTTCGTTGGCCAGTTCAGTGAGCGGAACATTGGTGGCACATATCAAACGGATATCAATGGGTATGGGCTGGTTAGAGCCCAGCCTGGTTACCTGCCGGTTTTGCAATACCGTTAGTAACCTGGCCTGCTGCTGCAGGTTGATATTGCCGATCTCATCTAAAAACAATGTGCCGCCTTCCGCTGCTTCAAACCTGCCCATGCGGTCTTCCTTGGCATCGGTAAAAGCACCTTTTTTATAACCAAACAATTCGCTTTCAAATAATGTTTCTGTTAATGATCCTGCATCCACTTTTACAAAAGGCTTTGCTGCACGCAACGATCTTTCATGAATGGCTTTTGCCACCAGGTCTTTACCCGTGCCGTTTTCTCCCAGCACCAAAATATTGGCATCGGTGGGAGCTATCTTTTCTATCTTCTTAAAAATATCCTGCATGCTGTCTGATGCTCCCAGCAGTTCGTTACCTGTAACAGTATTTTTTGACGCATTGGTTGAAACAGCGCTTCCCGATCTTCTTTGCAATAATTCTTTGATCGTATCAAGCAGTTTCTCATTATGCCATGGCTTTATCATGAAATCGCCGGCACCTTCCTTTAATGACCGTACCGCCAGGTCAATATCTCCATAAGCAGTGATCATGATGACAGCTGTTGAGGGAGACAGTTCTTTGATCTTCTTTAACCAAAAAATACCTTCATTGCCGGTATTGATGCTGCTGTTGAAATTCATGTCGAGCAGTATCAGGTCAAATTCTTTTTTGGGTAATAATGATTTGATGGCATCAGGATTTTTTTCAATTACTACTTCCTTTACTTCGGTTTTCAGCAGCAGCCTTACTGCCGTCAGTACATCGGTATCATCGTCAATAACTAAAATGGTGGCGTTTTTAAGCAGCATGAATTATTTTGTAAGTGGGTAAGTCATTTCTATGCCAAAAATACAATTGCATGATAACAAAATGCTTATTTGTTTCTATTTAAAATAAGTGTATCAAAACCGTACACCTGTTGTTTCATAACCGTACACTTTTTACAGGTGCAATTTACTAAAGTGTTGATACTGATACGCTTTAAGAGTTGGCACAAGTTTCACAGGTGATTGCGTGGTTTACATCTTCTCATAATGTGCAGCCATGAAAAAATATCATTCCGGCATAAATAACCGGGATGATATTTTCAATAAGCCGGGAAGGGTAAGTAACTTTCAACAAATTTTTTACATGGACAGAGTAATAGAAAAAAAGACCTGGAGTACCAAACGGATAGCCACCATTGCAGGCATTGCCGGAATAGCAGCTTTAATTGCCGGAGCCATTTATTTTACCTCGGGCAAAAGCCGGCTGAATGTAGATACCGAACGCATTACCATCAGCGAAATTAAAAAAGGCGCTTTCCAGGAATTCATTCCTGTAAACGGGGTGGTGCTGCCGCAAACCACCATTTACCTGGATGCACTGGAAGGTGGCAGGGTAGAGGAAAAATTTGTGGAAGATGGCGCCATGATGAAAAAAGACCAGCCCATTTTACGATTGAGTAATACCGACCTGGAACTAAGCCTGGCCAACCAGGAAACGCAGGTGTTTAATGTGCTTACGCAGATGAACATCTCTAAAAACAATGCCACACAAAATACCACGGGCAAACTGAATCAGATGGCAGACGTAGACAATGCCCTGGCTGAAGCGCTGCGTATATATACCCTCAATAAAAAATTATACGAGCAAAAAGTAATTGGCCAGCAGGAGTTTTTACAGTCGGAGAACAATTATAATTACCAGGTACGCCGGAAAAAATTGGCGGATGATATTTTAAAACAGGATGGTACTGCAGTAAAACTGATGGGCGACCAGGACAGGCAGTCTCTGTCACGCATGCAAAATACGCTGGAGCTGATGCGTAAAAAAGTAGGTGACCTGATAGTACGTGCACCTATCGACGGCCAACTAACTTCACTGGATGCAGAAATAGGTCAATCGAAAAACAAGGGTGAAAGGTTAGGACAAATAGATGCCGCCACTGGTTTTAAGGTGAGGGTGGATGTGGATGAACATTATATTTCCAGGATTTTTATTGGATTGGGTGGCAGTGCTACCATTGCAGGTAAAGACTTTAAGCTTACCATAAAAAAAGTTTTTACGCAGGTAACGGCCGGAAGATTTCAGGTAGATATGGAGTTTAGTGATAGCATACCGCAGGGCATCCGGCGCGGACAAACCTTACAAATACGTTTGGCACTGGGTGATGAAACACAGGCATTGTTACTGGCAAAAGGCGGATTCTATCAACAAACCGGTGGCAACTGGATATTTAAAGTAAGTGAAGATGGAAGCAAAGCATATAAAGTAGATATACAGCTGGGCCGGCAGAACCCCGATTATTACGAAGTATTGCAGGGACTAAAACCGGGCGATAAAGTGGTAACCAGCAGTTATGAAAATTATGGCACTATGCAGGAACTGATTCTGAAGCGATGAGATGTAAGAAGTCAGCGATGAGCTATGTGCCGGACTCAAAGCAAGTTGCTCATAGCTCATCGCTCACCACTAATCCAATTTCCCCCGGTAAGCATGAATCATTTTTCTTACTTCGGTTACCATTGTTTCAAGTTCGTTGAAGATATTTTCTGAAATGTAGGTAAGGTCTTTTGAAAGAATTATTTGGTATTCTAATTCTGATGAAGAGCCGAGTGAAAAATCCAGAAAATGTTTGAATTGGGGGTTTGTACTTCTTCCGCACCCTTCGGCAATATTAGTTGAAATGGAAGAAGCGGAACGGCGCATTTGTGAAGAAAGTCCAAACATTTCCTCTTTGGGAAATGATTTTGTGACTAGATAAATTTTTAAGGTGAGTGCATGGCTTTTTTGCCAGATACCCAGGTTTGAAAAAGCTCTCATAAACGGATTTTTAAGGTAAATTCTAAAAATAAAACAAAAAATATTTAAAAACAATAGCTCTTAGCTGAATGCTCATTGCTCACGGCTCATGGCTACCAAAAGCAAAAAAATGATCAACATCACCAACCTTGAAAAGTATTACCGAACCGAAGAAGTAGAAACTGTAGCCCTCAACAAATTGTCTTTACATGTTAAGGAAGGAGAGTTTGTGGCCATCATGGGGCCATCGGGATGCGGTAAAAGTACATTGCTCAATATTCTTGGTTTGCTGGATGACCAGGATGGGGGAAGTTTTATTTTTAATGGTATTGAAGTATCAAAGTTCAACGAACGCAAAAGAGCCGATCTGCGCAAGCACAATATTGGTTTTGTGTTTCAGAGTTTTAACCTGATTGATGAGCTCACAGTTTTTGAAAACGTAGAGCTGCCATTGATCTACCTGGGTGTAAAAGCTGCCGACCGTAAAAAAAGGGTGGAAGAGGTGTTGGATAAAGTGCAGATCATGCACCGCCGCAATCACTACCCGCAGCAATTGTCAGGTGGTCAACAGCAGCGTGTAGCCGTAGCAAGAGCAGTGGTGAATAATCCCAAACTGATTTTAGCGGATGAGCCCACGGGTAACCTCGATTCTTCAAACGGTAACGAAGTGATGCAGATGCTGACCGACCTGAATGAACAGGGCACCACCATTGTAATGGTAACACACAGTGAGCATGATGCCAAATACAGTCACCGTATTATACGTATGCTGGATGGACAAACCGTTACGGAAAATATACTGGTATAACTGAACCGTAAAGCTGTAAACAGTAGCCATGAACTGCAGCTTTTTTCAATTGATAATGTTTCAGGTTGATCATATTGTTCATTGTTAGTTATTCATTCACTAAAGTATAGCCATGTTTAAAAATTATATAAAAACCCTGTTCCGCAATATGCGGAAAAATAAACTGCATACCAGCATTAATATAGTGGGGATGGCGGTAGCGTTTGCCTGCAGCATGCTGCTGCTGGTGATGGTATACCACGAATTCTCTTTCGAAGATTTTCATGCCAATAAAAGCCGCCTGTTTAAACTGTACCGTTTTGCCAATGGGCCTGAAGGGTTGGAAGTGAGCGGCTCCATGGCCTATCCGACCGGTGATGTGGTGAAGAGCGAAGATTTGGGCATCGAAAAATGCACCCGAATCAAAAACAGGGGTAAAGAGATCCGTTATAAAGAAAAAACACTGGAGCAATCCATTCAACTGGTGGACGATGATTTTTTCAGCATGTTTTCTTTTCCGGTTATAAAAGGTGCTGCTTCTCATCCACTGGCCAATACCGGCAATGTAGTGCTGAGTGAAACAGTTGCGTCCAGCCTTTTTGGTACCGAAGAGCCTGTGGGCAAATCCATCGAAATAAAAGTAGGCGGCAAATGGAATAACGTGATGGTGTCGGCCATATTAAAAGACGCTCCTAAAAATACCGCTTTCAATTATTCTGTGCTGGCACGTACAGAACTGGATCCAACCTATGCCGAGTTAAAAAATGAATGGAACAGCACCCATCACAGCGTGTATGTACAACTGAAAGCCAATGCATCTGTGGCCGCAGTAAATAAGCAATTGGGTGGGCTGCTTAAAAAATACAATGTTGACAATACCGAATATTTAAAAAACAAAGGATTTAAGCCCGATGCCGATGGTAATTATGCCGGCATGAAATTACTGCCGGTGGATGAACTGCATTTCAATGCCGATTTGGGCGAGGGCAGTGTAGTGAGTAAAAGTTTTTTATACATCCTGTTGCTGGTGGCCTGTGTAATTGTACTGATTGCCTGTTTTAATTTTATCAATCTTAATATTGGTTTATCGTTTACCCGTACCAAAGAGATCGGCATCCGTAAATGCCTGGGTGCCGGAAAGCGGCAGGTATGGATGCAGGTTTGGGGCGAAAGCCTGCTAACAGTACTGGCTTCAATGATCATTGCTGTGGTGGCAGCCATCGTATTAATGGGTGGCTTCAATAAACTGATGCAGTCTAAATTCGACGCCAGCCTTTTATACCGCCCTTCTATTGTAGCCAGCATTTTACTGATGCTGCTGCTGGTATCGCTGCTGGCATCGGGTTATCCTTCCTACATAATGGGCAAACTGAAAACTGTTGAAATTTTAAAAGGGAAATTATCGCTGAAAAAGCCAGGCATTTTCCGCAATGCTTTAATTGTGGCACAATTTGCCATTGCTATTATACTCATTTGTACTACGGTGATCATTTACCAGCAGTTTCAGCATTTGCGCAATGCGCCGCTGGGCTACAGCACGTCATCACTTATCAGTGTACCCATTAAACAATACGACAAAGGAAATGAAATAGTGCAAAAAATGCGCCTGCTGCTTGCTGATCAGCCCTCAGTAACCAGCGTATCGGGCGCCGATGTAAACCTGGGTATTGGCACCGACGGCAGTACCAGCAGAACAGGGTATGGATTTGAATACAATGGCAAATCGGTGAACACCGATTTTATGATGGCGAATTATGATATTTTAAAAACACTGGATATCCAGGCTAAAGAGGGCAGGGATTTTTCTTCTGCTTACGTTGCGGATACCACCAACTCGGTGATCATTACAGAAAGTATGGCAAAGCAACTGGGCGAAAAAAATGTTTTGGGATTGTCTTTTTTTGCCGACAGCAGCAGGCCCAAATGGACCGTGGTGGGTGTGATACCGGATTTTCATTTGTACTCTATGTACGAAAAAAATGAACCCCTCACCATTTGTATGACGGCATCATCTTTTATTTCGTATGCACTGGTACGGGTAAAAACGCAGGATCCGGCGACCTCCCTGCAACTGGTGAAGCAGGCTTATGCGCAGGCCGAACCTAATGTAGAATTCAAAGGATCCTTTGTAAATGAAAATATAGAACGCTGGTACACCAATGAAAAAAGGCTGTCCAGCATGTTTTCCATTGCATCGCTTGTAGCCATTGTGCTTTCCTGTATGGGATTGTTTGGTATGGCCTTCATCATCATCCGCCAGCGGGTAAAAGAAATTGGAGTACGCAAAGTATTGGGTGCATCGGTAAGTGGTATTGCGGCACTCGTTACCAAAGAATTTATCAGGCCTGTAGTGATTGCGTTGGTAATTGCGGCTCCACTTGCCTGGTGGGCCATGCATCAATGGCTGCAGGAATTTACTTACCGCATCAATATACATTGGTGGGTATTTGCTTTGGCAGGGATAATGGCCATACTGATAGCCATCCTTACAGTAAGTTTTCATGCAGTGAAGGCGGCCGTAGCCAACCCGGTTAAATCTTTACGAACAGAATAACATTCCAGCCATGATAAAAAGTTATATAAAAATTGCCTGGAGAAATTTGTGGAAGAACAAAGGCTATTCACTGATCAATATTGGTGGCCTGGCTGCAGGTATGGCAGTGGCTATTGTTATTGGTTTGTGGGTGCACGATGAACTTACTTTTAATCAATGCCATAAAAACTATCCCCGCATTGCACAGGTAATGCAAAACTTAACCTTTAATGGCGAAGTGAGTACACAGGATTACAACCCAATGGTGCTCGGAACTGAACTGCGCAATACATATGGTAACGATTTTAGCCATGTGATCACCGCTTCAGGCAATAATTCCATGTCTTTGCAATTTGGAGATAAGATCATTAATACTACAGGACAATTTTCTGAACCCGGTATTGCAGCAATGCTGGGGTTTAATATACTGAGAGGAACAGGTAATTGTTTGCAGGATCCCACGGCTATTTTATTATCATCATCAACGGCTAAAACTTTTTTTGGCAATGAAGATCCGGTCAATAAAATGATGTCGATCGATAATAAGATGCAGGTAAAAGTTGCAGGAGTGTATCAAGACCTTCCTCAAAACTCTGCATTCAATGAAGTAAAGTTTTTTATTCCATGGGCATTAATGCTTAGCCAAAACCCTGGGATGCCGCATGATGACTGGAATGGAAATATGTTTAATACTTATGTTCAGTTAGCTGATCATGCCGATATACAAACGGTATCTGCAAAAATTAAGCACATCAAATTTGATCATGTTGATAAGGAAATGCAGGCCAACGTTAAGCCGGAAATATTTCTGCATCCCATGAGCAAATGGCATTTGTATGCTGAATTTAAAAATGGAAAATCTGTTGGCGGAAGAATAACTTATGTATGGCTTTTTGGTATTATCGGGTTGCTGGTATTATTGCTGGCCTGTATCAATTTTATGAATCTTGCTACAGCCCGGTCAGAAAAAAGAGCAAAAGAAGTAGGCGTAAGAAAAGCGATTGGTTCACTAAAGGGTCAGTTGATCAAACAATTTTTTACCGAATCGGTTTTGGTAGCACTGCTTGCTTTTATGGTATCCATTATACTGGTATTATTTTTACTGCCATTCTTTAATGATATAGCTGGCAAACAAATAACTATTTTATGGACCAATCCCGTATTCTGGATTGTACTGTTGGTTTTTACTTTGCTTACTGGCTTTACCGCCGGAAGTTATCCTGCATTGTACCTGTCTTCTTTTCAACCGGTAAAAGTTTTGAAAGGAACATTCAAAGCAGGAAGATTCAGTGCGCTGCCACGTAAAATACTGGTAGTGGTGCAGTTTACCGTTTCTATCATGCTGGTGATTGGCGTGATCATTGTATTCCGGCAAATTGAATTTTCTAAGAGCAGGCCCGTTGGTTATAACAGGAATGGCTTGATCACCATTGCCAACAGAACCGATGATATTCACAAACATTTTGATGCAGTACGTGATGAATTAAAACAATCAGGTGCCATTGCTGAAATGGCAGAATCTCATAGTCCCACTACAGAAGTTTGGCTGGGCCTGGATGGCTTTAACTGGAAAGGCAAGGATCCAAACGTACAGGCAGTTTTTGCCACTATTTTTGTATCGCATGATTTTGCAAAAACGGTAGGCTGGCAATTTATACAGGGACGAGATTTTTCAAGAGAATATGTAACCGATTCTTCAGCATTTATTTTGAATGAAGCGGCGGTAAAATACATGGGATTAAAAAATCCGTTGGGAGAAACGGTTACCATGAAAGCTGGCTTATTGAAAGAGGTGCCTTATAAAGTAATTGGTGTTATTAAAGATATGCTGATGGAATCGCCATATGACCCGGTAAGTCCAACCATTTTTATATTAAATAAAGGAAGGGCTAATTTTGAAACCGTCAAACTAAATCCCTCTTCAGAAATCCATAGCTCATTAAGTAAAATTGAAACTGTATTTAAAAAATACGCACCTGCATCTCCTTTCGAATACAAATTTGTGGATGAGGAATACCGCAAAAAATTCGCAGACGAAGAGCGTACAGGTAAACTGGCATCCTGTTTTGCCATCCTGGCCATTTTAATTTCTTCACTGGGCGTTTTTGGACTGGCTGCATTTACCGCGGCACAGCGTACCAAGGAAATCGGCATCAGGAAAATTGTGGGTGCTTCGGTATTTAATCTGTGGAAGTTATTATCAAAAGATTTTGTGGTGCTGGTTTTTATTTCATTTTTAATTGCTACACCATTGGCCTGGTATGGCATGCACCAGTGGCTGCAGCATTATGATTACCGCACCGGTATTTCTTGGGAGATATTTGCCGTAGTATGTACGGGGGCTTTGCTCATCACACTGTTAACAGTAAGTTTTCACGCGGTGAAATCGGCTGTGGCCAATCCCGTAAAATCGTTACGAACAGAATAAAACTACTGCCATGATAAAAAATTATTTTAAAACAGCCTGGAGAAGTTTGTGGAGAAACAAGGGTTACTCCTTTATCAATATCGCCGGTCTTGCTGTTGGCCTGGCATCGGCAATATTGATTGTTTTATGGATAGTAAATGAAACCAGTGTAGACCGGTTTCATACAAACATTGGCCGCATTTATGATGTGTACAACCTGGCTACCAACCAGGGTAAAACTTCCTGCTGGAATGTTACGCCTAAAGTAATGGGTAAAGTGATACAACAGGATTTTCCGGAAGTGGAGTCGGTGGTAAGGTATAACTGGACAGAATCAGTATTGTTTGATGTTGGAGATAAAAAAATAAAAGCCAGAGGTAATATTGTTGACTCGGGATTTTTACAAATGTTTAGTTTTCCGCTGCTGCAGGGCAATGCCGCCGCTGCATTATCCGGCACCTATTCGGTGGTGATCACATCAACGCTGGCAAAAAAAATATTTGGCACAGCAGATGCCATGGGCAAAGTGATCAGGCTGGATAACCAGGATAATTTTACAGTAACAGGTATACTGAAAGACCTGCCCGCCAATACCAGTTTCGACTTTGAATACCTGGTGCCATGGTCGTACATGCGTTTGCTTGGTGGCGAAGATGATAACTGGAGCAACAACTCTACCCGCACTTTTGTGATGCTGAAAAAAGATGCCTCACTGGCGGGTATTGCACCAAAAATAAAAATGTTAAGAAAGAAGTATGACGCGGATTCTCCGGAGATGCAGAATTTTTTATACCCCTTCGGCAAAAGTTATTTGTACGGCAGTTTTAAAAACGGGAAGGAAGATGGAGGAAGAATTGAAGTGGTAAAAATATTCAGCCTCATTGCCACTTTAATTTTGCTGATCGCCTGTATCAATTTTATGAACCTGAGTACGGCAAGAAGTGAAAAGCGTGCAAAAGAAGTGGGCATCCGCAAAGTAATAGGCGCATTAAAACAATCCCTGGTAACACAGTTTTTGGGTGAATCTATCCTGCTGGCTTTGATTGCAGGTATACTGGCCCTGCTGATCGTGTACGTAAGTCTGCCATATTTTAACGGGCTCGTAAACAGAAGACTGGAACTGGACCTGTCAAATTACAAATACTGGTTAACGGGCCTGGGCATTGTTACCGGTGCAGGATTATTAGCCGGGCTTTATCCTGCTTTATACTTATCGGCATTTAAACCTGTAGCTGTACTGAAGGGGGTATTTAAAAAAACAAATGCGCTGGTAACACCAAGAAAAGTACTGGTGATCACGCAATTTACTTTTGCTATTGTGCTCATCATTGCCACCATTATTGTAAACCTGCAATTGCAAAGTGCACAGCAAAGGCAGGCTGGTTACTCAAAAGATAATTTACTGTATTGTGCCATTGAAGGTGATATCAATAAAAACTATGAGCTGATAAAAAATGAAATACTGGGCAATGGCGCCGCAGTAGCCGTAAACAAAACCAGCTCGCCGGTTACCGAGGCCTGGAGTAATACCGGCGGACTGATGTGGGAAGGAAAAGATGTAAACAACAGAACCAATGTGATACGTTTTTGTGCAGATGAAGCAGTATCCAAAACACTGGCATTTAAGATTATTGCAGGCCGGGATCTTGACCTGGCCCATTACAAAACCGATTCTATGGGTATTATGCTGAATGAAGCTGCCGTTAAACTGATGGGCTTTAAAGATCCCATCAATCAAATTGTAAAAGATGGCGACAGGGAATGGCGTGTTGTAGGTGTGATAAAAGATTTTATCATGGGGTCGCCCTTCAGGCCAATAGAGCCATTGGTGATTGAAGGAGCTTTAGCAAGGGATATGAATATTGTGAACATCAAACTTAGCAACACAAACAGTACCGGCCAGAACATCAGCCTGCTAAAATCAGTATTTACCAAATACAATCCCAATTACCCTTTTGAATACAAATTTGTAGATGATGAATATGCTAAAAAATTTGAGGGCGAAAAACGCAGCGGACAATTGGCTGCCTTATTCGCTTTTCTTACCATCATCATTTCCTGCCTTGGCCTTTTCGGGCTGGCCAGCTTTATGGCCGAGAACAGGATAAAAGAAATTGGGGTGCGGAAAGTGCTGGGGGCATCGGTACTCAGCATTGCGCAACTCCTGTCTAAAGAATTTTTAAAACTGGTATTGGTCTCCTTTGTAATAGCATCCCCATTGGCATACTGGGCCATGTACAATTGGCTGCAAAATTACCCATACCATATTACCATTCAATGGTGGGTATTTGCCATGTCTGGTCTGCTTGCATTGATAATTGCATTGCTGACGGTTAGCTTCCAGGCGGTAAAAGCAGCTATTGCCAATCCAGTAAAAAGTTTACGAACTGAATAAAAGTATCATCATGATAAAACATTATTGTTTAATTGCTGTACGAAATCTTAAAAAACAAAAAGGGTCGTTCCTGATCAACCTGGTTGGCTTATCTACCGGGCTGGCCTGCACCCTGTTCATTTATTTATGGGTACATGATGAAATGAGTGTTGATAAATTCCATGCCAAAGACAGCAGCCTTTACCAGGTAATGGAAAAAAGCAAAGAAAACAATGTGGATGTGGTGCATGAAGGTACACAGGGACTACTAGCCGATGCCATGGTGAAAGATCTGCCCGAAGTAGACCATGCTGTTACTGTAATGAGTATGGAAAAAGAAGGATTTTATTTTAACGTAAAAACACCGGATAAAATATTGAAGGCCGCCGGCATGTTTGCCGGTAAAGATTTCTTCAGCATGTTTTCTTTTAAACTGCTGAAAGGTAATGCGGGGCAGGTGCTGGCAGGCAAGAATGATGTGGTGATCTCTGATAAGCTGGCTGCAAATCTCTTTGGTACAGCTGCCGATGCAATTGGTAAATCCATAACCTGGGAAGTGGCCGGTATGGCTAACGGGCAGGGACAGGTGTCGGGAGTATTTGAAACACCACCTGCAAACAGTTCTATGCATTTTGATTTTGTACTGACGCACGAACTGTTACTCAGCGAGGTTTGGCCAAACGGTAAACAATGGTGGAATGAAGGTCCGCAAACTTATCTTACGCTCAAGGCGGGTACAGATATACATAAGTTTGATGCTAAGGTGGCAGACTTTGTACAGCATTACTATAAGGAAACACAGTTCAAATTATTTACGAGGCCTTACTCCAGTGCTTACCTGTATGGCAAGTATGAAAATGGCGTACAGGCAGGTGGCAGGATCGCTTATGTAAAATTGTTTTCTGTAGTGGCCTTATTTATTTTACTGATCGCCTGTATTAATTTCATGAACCTGTCCACTGCCAGGGCATCCAGACGTATAAAGGAAGTAGGTATAAAGAAAACAATGGGCTCATCCCGCAGGGCGCTGATGCTGCAGTTTTTAAGTGAAGCGGTATTTATGAGCTTGCTGGCATTGGTACTGGCATGTGTCATAGTAGTGTTGTCCCTGCCGGTATTCAACGAAATTACCGGCAAACAGATCACCCTGCAAGCAGATACAAAATTAATTGCGTTGCTGCTGGGTGCCACTTTGGTCACCGGACTTTTAGCTGGCAGTTATCCTGCATTTTATTTATCGGGCTTTAACCCTGTTACGGTTTTAAAAGGGAAAATAAAAAACTCTGTTGGCGAAATGATGGCAAGGAAAGGCCTGGTGGTTTTCCAGTTTATGATATCCCTGGTACTGATTGTTTCCGTATTGGTAGTGCAGCGGCAAATGCAATATGTACAAACCAAAAACCTGGGGTACGATAAAAACAATGTGATCCAGTTTGACAAGGAGGGGGCTGTTGCTAAAAACACTGCCACATTTTTAGAACAACTGAAACGGGTGCCGGGCGTGATGAATGCTTCGGCCATTTCGCAAAGTGCTGTGCAAAACGGCAATAATGGCTCTACTTACGGGATCGAATGGCCGGGAAAACCCAAAGATGCACTCATCAATTTTGTTGTACGAAATATGGATTATGATATGATTGAAACGCTGGGCATTCAGACGAAAGCAGGCAGAAGTTTTTCCCCGCTATTCGGCGCCGATTCATCAAAGTTGATTTTTAATGAAACCGCTGTTAATGTAATGGGGTTAAAAAATCCGGTGGGCACAAAAGTGAAAATGTGGAACCAGGAGATGGAGATCATAGGTGTGGTAAAAGATTTTCATATTGCTTCTATGTACGAATCTATTGCGCCAATGGTATTTCGTTATGATCCTTCCAGGACAACCATGATCATGGCTAAACTGCAGGCAGGGAAAGAGAAGGAAACACTTAGTAAACTGGACAATTTTTATAAAGCTTATAACCCGGGGTATTTGTTAGAGTATAAATTTTTAGACAACGCTTACCAGGCACAATATGTTTCCGAAGAAAGAGTATCTGTGTTATCAAAATATTTTGCTGGTCTGGCTATACTCATTTCCTGCCTTGGTTTATTTGGTTTGGCAGCATTCAATGCGGAAGCAAAAACCAAGGAGATCGGTATACGGAAAGTATTGGGTGCCACTGCGGGTAATGTAGTGTATTTATTATCGAAAGATTTTTTCAAACTCATCACGATTGCTACTGCACTGGCATTTCCAGTTGCATGGTGGGCGATGAACCGCTGGCTGAACGGGTTTGCATACAAGATAAATATTGGTGCCGGTGTTTTTGTATTTGCACTCGCCGCTGTTGTACTGCTTACCCTGTCCATTGTTGGATACCAGGCGGTAAAAGCAGCTATTGCCAATCCAGTAAAAAGTTTACGAACTGAATAAAAGTAACTGTATGATTAAAAATTATTTGACAGTTGCCTTCCGGAATATCTTAAAGCATAAGGTAACAGGGTTTATCAATATTTTCGGACTGGCTGTGGGTATGACGGCTGCTGTGTTCATTTTTTTATGGGTGCAGAACGAAAGCAATTTCGACGACTATCATCCCGGGAAAGAGACTATTTACAGGGTTACCAATGCTATTGCAATAGATAAGAACACTAAATGGACATGGGAAGCTTCGCCCATGCAGATGGCCGACGCGGCAAAAAAAGAGATCCCGGGTGTTGAAAAAACAGCCCGTATAATTCCCAATACATGGGGCGCCCCGGTGTTGAATATTGACCATAAGTTATTTGCAGAAAAAACCAGTGCCTGGGTGGATAAGGGCTGGTTCAGTATGTTTCATTATGATTTTATTGCGGGCAGTGCTGGGGCATTTGTACAGGATCCATTCAGTATTATTGTTACGGAATCAAAAGCAAAAAAATATTTTGGGGATATGAACCCGGTGGGGCAAACGATTTTAGTAGATACTGTAAATTATAAAGTGCAGGCGGTAGTAAAAGATAATCCAACCAATTCAAGTTTCCAGTTTGATGTGTTGCTGAACCTGGATGGGCGCAATGCCAATCCTAATGTGTATAAGAACGACCTGACATGGAATAATTTTAACTACATCACTTTTGTACAGCTGTCGACTGATACAAAGCCGGTTACAGCAGCTGCCGGGCTTAACCACCTTATCAATAAAAACCGCACTAATAATAACGACAGCGTTTCGCTGCAGCCATTACAGGGTATGTATTTTGAAAACGACCTGCAATCATCTGAGTTTCCGCATGGTAATAAAAAAACCGTTTATATTTTTAGTTTGCTGGGCATATTATTGCTGGTGATCGCCTGCATCAATTATGTAAATCTTACTACTGCAAAAGCCAGCCTCCGTGCAAAGGAAGTAAGTATGAGAAAGATACTCGGTGCACAAAGGCAGGGCTTGTTTTTTCAATTCATTGTAGAGTCGTTCACGGTAAGCGTAGTGGCATTGTTCATCACTGGGGTGCTTATAAAATTATGCCTTCCGCTATTCAATATTATTACCGAAACCAATTTTACGGTTGCCTTGTCTTCTGTTGCCATATGGAAAGTATTGGGTATTACTTTATTTTTTGCCACCCTGTTAAACGGATTGTATCCTGCAGTAATGCTGTCGTCGTTTAAGCCGCTGAGTGTGTTCAGGGGCATCAGTATTTTAAAATTGAATGACGGTACAGTACGAAAGGGGTTGGTGGTATTCCAGTTCTCCCTGTCAGTAGTATTGATCATTGCAACAATAGTGATTTACCGCCAGTTAAATTTTATTCAAACCAGTAACCCGGGGTACAATGTGTCGCAGGTTATGGCGGTACAGATTCCGTACAGGGGTTTTTATAATGCCAAAGAAGGTGCCCGGGAATCGATGCTGAGGAGTATGCGGCAGGAACTGCAGTCGCAAAGCAGCATTGCCGAAATAAGTATGGGAAGTGCGGAAATTATTAATGTAGATGCTGCCAACTCGGGGGGGGCTGATTGGGAAGGACATGATACTGCTTTTCGCCCTACTGTCGGCAGACTTTATGCAGATACCGCATTTAAAAAAATGTTCCAGCTGCAGCTGCAGGCCGGCCGCTGGTTTGGGCCGGGTACTGAAGATGAACGCAATTATATTTTAAATGAAACGGCAGTAGCCGAATTGAATATTAAACAACCTGCCCTGGGGCAATGGTTCAGTAATGGTGGTGATACGGGAAAGATCATCGGCGTGGTGAAAGATTTTCATTATAAGAGCATGCACGAAAAAATTGGTCCCATGGTATTGCAGCGTAATGATGGTACGGATACGTATTTTTTTATTAAAGCTTCGCCCGGTAATATTTCCAAAGCTGTTACTGCAGTTTCCGGTACCTGGGCAAAATACCTTGGCGGACAACCTTTCAGTTATACATTTATGGATGACAGTTTTGCAAAATTGTATAAATCGGATATTAAAACATCCCGCCTCATTTTAATTTTTTCTATTATAGCAGTTATCATTTGTGCATTGGGTTTATTTGGCCTTGCTGCATTTACGGCTGAGCAGCGTACCAAGGAGATAGGCATACGAAAAGTGCTGGGCGCATCTGTGCAGCAGATCACCACACTGTTATCAAAAGATTTTGTTGTACTGGTATTTATTGCCATTGTTATTGCTTCTCCTGTAGCATGGTGGACCATGAATAAATGGTTGCAGGATTTTGCATACCGGGTAAATATCGGTTGGTGGGTATTTTTTACTGCTGGTGGTATTGCAGTTCTTATTGCAGTTATCACGGTCAGTTACCAGGCTATAAAAGCGGCCATTGCAAACCCGGTAAAAAGTTTACGCACTGAATAACATATTGTCATGATAAAAAATTATTTAAAAATCATTTTCCGCAATCTCTGGCGCAATAAAATGTATGGTATTATCAATGTCACAGGCCTCAGCCTGGGAATTGCAGCAATGGTATGGGGCATACAAACCTGGCGCTACAGTAAAAGCTTTGATGATTTTCATAAGGACAGGCCGCAGGTATTCCGGGTACTTACCAAAATGCAGGGCAACGATATGCTTAAAGGAATTTGTCCGCTGGCTTTAGGCAATTTTGCAAAACAGGATTTCTCAGGAATACAGCAGTCAATTCGTTGGGACAGCCGTGAACTGGATGTAAAGGCAGACCAAAGTGAACCATTTGCTGCAAATGCAAATTTTACTGATCCTGCATTTTTTGAGATATTTAATTTCCCGGTTCTGAAAGGAACAGTAAATCTGGCTGACCAGTCAACAGTGGTCATTACCGAAAGTGGAGCAAAGAAGTATTTCGGCAACCTTGATCCGGTTGGAAAAACATTGCTGTTGTACTCTGCTGAACCTCATAAAAAAGCACTAACTGTTAGTGGTATACTAAAAGATCCGCCGGCAAATTCCAGCTTGCAATTTGAACTGATCACCAATATTAATAATGAGCTGAAGGCCGATGGAACAGTACTGAAGAGTGATGAATGGGGCTGGTTTGCCAATGCGGTATTTATTAAATTGGCTAATCCCGCAGCTGCTGCCCGCCTGGAAAAAGATTTGGCCAAATATATTCCCCTGCAGCAGGAAGCCCGCAAGGATCTTAAGATCACTTCTTTTGTAATGAAATCTTTGCCGGAAGTGGCAGCAATGTCGAATATGCTCGACAGTAATGCGCTGTATGAAAGACCCGATGATGCCGCCACCTACGGGCCATTTGTTTTGGCATTGCTCTTATTACTGTCTGCCTGCTTAAATTTTGCCAATACATCAATTGCTCAAAGTAACCGCAGACTAAAAGAGATGGGTATTCGTAAGGTGATGGGTAGTTCAAGAAAGCAGATCATCGTGCAGCAACTAACAGAATGTGCATTGGTGGTTCTGCTGTCAATCGTTTTTGCTGCTGTTATCAATTCGTGGTGGCTGCCTGCATTCAGCAACATGTTTAGTTTTATAAAAGTAACCGCCAGTTACAGCAGCGATCATGTCTTGCATGGAATACTGGCGATCATCTTTTTGGGTGTTACCTTACTGGCAGGCGGTTACCCTGCGTTTTATATCAGCAGGTTTAATGCGTCCAGCATTTTCAGAGGGGCGGTTAAATTTGGAGGCCGCAATTTGTTTTCTAAAGTATTGCTTGGATTCCAGATCGTGATCGCATTTATTACAGTGATTGCAGGTTTTGCATTTTCACGCAATGCAACATTTCAAAAAGAATATGATTACGGGTATAATAAAGATCAATTACTTGTATTTAGTGTACAGTCTGAAAACGATTACCATTCTTTACGGAACGAACTGAATAAATTAACCGGTATTGAATCAATTGCAGGTACCAGGCAGCACATCGGTTTTTGGGAACGTACCGCTTCATTGGAATCTGCCAATGAAAAAAAAGAAAGCCGGTATCTGGAAGTGGGTGAGAATTATATAAATACAGTGCAATTAAAATTAATAGCAGGAAGAGATTTTAATGCAACAGGGGAAGGTGATATTGGTAAATCCGTTCTTATTAATCAGCATTTGGCAGCACAGTTTGGATGGAAGGATACAGAGGCTCCGGGCAAACAAATTAAAATGGATACCAGTGCTGCAACGGTAATTGGTGTTGTAAAAGATTTTACCTCCGGTAATCTTTTTGAACCCCTGCAATCGTATGCCATACGCGCTGTAGATCCGGCAAAATATGCAGAACTGATTGTGCGCACCCAACCCGGGGCTGTCAATGCCGTGTATAACCAGTCCAAAAAGATTTGGGCAAATCTGTTTCCGCTTAAGCCTTTCAGTGGTAATTACCAGCAGGATGCCGGCGGAGCAGCAGAGTCTATCCGCACCAATAACAATGTGGCTGCCATATTTTTTTGGTTTGCCATTATATCGGTATTGCTGACTGCAACAGGATTGTTTGCTTTGATATCATTAACTGTATTAAAGAAAACAAAAGAGATCGCCATAAGAAAAGTAGTGGGTGCCAATTCAAAACATATCTACCGGTTGGTATTAAAAGGATATGTACTCATTTTTTTACTGGCATCGGCATTGGGTTGTTATGCCGGTTATGCACTTTCAGGTTTACTGATGGATATGATATTCCGTATCAATGCGGGTGTTTCATTGCCTGTAATATGGATTTCGCTGGTCGCTGTATTGCTGATTACAACGGTCACCATTGCGGCAAGGGTTTGGGCAGCATTGCGGGTAAATCCAACTGCGGTATTAAAGGGCGAATAAACGGATATACGAGTATTGTAAAGGTGTATAAAATCATACCATGATAAAAAATTATTTTAAAACGGCATTCCGGAATCTGTGGAAACATAAACTGTTTTCCTTTGTAAATATTTTTGGATTGTCGTTAAGCATGGCAGTGGGGGTTTTGATCTTTGCAAAATTAAAAGCCAATTACGATACAGATCATTTTCATCCGGCAGTAAACCGTATAGTAAGGATATTAACAAAGGAAACTACTGATGGACGGCAGGCATTGTGGGCAACAACACCATCGCCATTGGCCGTACAGTTAGCCAATATGCCTTCTGTTGAAAAAACTGCAGCACTGCGCTTTGGTGGAAAACATAATGTGATAACCAGTAATGGGGAAGTTCCAGTGGACCTTAGTTTTTCAGAACCTTCTTTTTTTGAAGTGTTTGGTTTTACATTGCAGACAGGAAATGCAAAAAGCTTTGCAAGCAATCCTTCCGCCATTTTTTTAAGTGCAGCAACTGCAAAAAAAATATTTGGTAACACCAATGTAATCGGGCAAACCGTTGAATTTGAGAATATCGGTATTTTTAGTGTGGAAGGCATCATTGCTGACCCGGATCTGCAAACACATTTGCCTGTTGAAGCCATGTGTTCGTTGCTTGCGATGCCGGTGCTGGAAAAAAAATCTATAATCAGTAATAGCTCACAAAGCTGGGATGATGACAGGCAGTTTGCATTATATGCAAGGTTAAATGCAGAAAATAATATTGGCCTGCTGAATGAAACGCTAAAAAAATACAGCAGGAAAACAGGGGTAACTACTATGGATTTTGAAGCCCAACGGCTGGAGGATATTACACCAAGAACGAGGGCAATTCAGCATGATGATAATGCAGGTATCAATAATACGGGCATTGCCATATTGTTATTCCTGATTTTGTCGCTTACACTTTTATCGGCATTCAATTATGTAAGCCTTTCAATGGCACGGGCCATTACCAGGGCGCAGGAGATAGGTGTAAGAAAAACAATGGGGGCAGGCCGGTGGCAGATCATCAGCCAGTTTCTTACAGAAGCGGTAGTAATTTCAATTGCCGCACTATTATTCTCCGTTCCCCTGGTTTATTTACTGATCAATAAAATACCGGGTATCAATCTTGTTTTCAGGTTTGATGTATTGCTGGTGCTGGTGTTGCTTGCTTACGGATTACTCACCGGTATTGTTGCAGGAGCATTTCCAGCATGGCTGCTGTCTGCATTTAAGCCCGTACAGGTTTTAAGGAAGATGAAAAATATAAAGCTGTTCCGCAGTGTGGGTATCTACAGAGTTCTGATTGTGATACAGTTTTCGGTTACCATTATGCTGATGATTTTCTTTGTGATATTGGCCGATTTTGAGAAAAAGAACAGTGCGTCTGTTGAATCTGTCATCGCGTCAAACATACTTACGCTTGATCTGAAAGGGGAGCGTTACGAAAATATCAGCAATGAAATCAGCCACCTGAGCCAGGTAGAAAATGTGTTAGCCTCCAACTGGTATTATGATGCTTATAAACTGGGTGATTGTGCTATAATATGGAATAATAAAATGCAGCAATTTAAATATGTGAGTATCGATCCCAAAACCATCGGGGTAACAGGTATTAAATTAAAGATGGGAAATGGTTTTCCGGAAAACAGTGCTGATAGTGCAGAGCAGTCTGTTTTGCTGAATGAGGCGGCGGCTAAATTGTTTGTATCCAACGCTGCCAGTATTGTTGGGCAAAACGTTTTGCTCGACTCTGTTAATGTACAGGTTACAGGCATCATGCCCAACCAGGTGGCCGGTTCGCCATCACCGTTAGTTTTCCGTTGCCTGCCAAAAGAAACAGTAGCCCTGACCATTAAGGTAAAAGCAGGAAATGAAGCAGCCGTTACCAAAGCCTGCGCTGCCATCTGGAAAAAGTATTATCCCGGCAAGGCCCCGTCCATACATCACCTTAAAGATAAATATACAGGCGAAGCTGCTGCAGAAACAATTGGTTTTTTCGGCTTCTTTGCATTGCTCATTATGCTTATTGCGGCAATGGGAATTTTGGGTATCGCCAGTTATGCGGTGGAAATACGCACCAAAGAATTGGGTATCCGCAAAGTGCTGGGTGCAAACAAAATAAAATTGGTATGGAGCGTTACCAAAAATCTTGGGAAGCTGATACTGCTTGCCGGCATGTTTGGCATTCCTGCAGGTTTGTTTTGCGGCCACCTGCTGCAGCTCAGGATGGGAAGCAATGTTGATATTGGTCCTGTAAACCTGCTGATTGGCTTTGGCATTGTGGCAGTTGCCGGTTTGCTTACGGTATTATCACAAACCATAAGAGCCGGTATGGTGAATCCCGTAAAAGTATTAAAGGCAGAGTGATACGGTAATGCTGATCAATTAAAAATATCGAAGTCTATGATAAAAAATTATTTTGTACTGGCCTGGAGAAATCTTTTAAAGAATAAAACATTTTCTCTTATCAACATTACCGGGCTTTCTGTTGGTATTGCTTTTGTATTACTGGTTGCAGCATATATCTACAGCGAGATAAAAGTTAATGCCGGTATAAAGAACAACGACCGCATTTACCTGGTACAGAGTAAATGGAAAGATCCCAATATGGGCTATGATTTTACAACACTGGCCCCGCTTGCCAAAGCACTTAAAGATAATTACCCCGGCATGGTGGAAAATTATTATCATCACGATGGCATTACTTCTATAGTGTCCAAAGGCGATAAACAGTTCAGTGAAGGATTGCAGGTGGGGGATTCCACAATGCTGGATATGTTTGGTTTTCCTTTACTTTACGGCGATGCAACAACGGCTTTGAATAAACCCAATGCCCTGGCACTTACTGCTGCTATGGCAAAGAAGTATTTTGGTAAAACAGATGTGCTGGGACAAACCTTAACCATTCAATCATTCTCGGGAGGTAAACAGGATTTTGAAATTACCGCTGTTCTGAAAGATCTTCCCATGAATACAGTTACCCATTGGGGCAATGGCATTAATAAGGGTGAGAATCAATTTTTTTTACCAGCTGCGAGTCTTAGGTTTTTTGGAAGGGATGCCGGTTTTGAAGCATGGCAAAATGCATTTGTTATCAGTTACGTACAATTAAAAAAAGATGTTGATCCTGCAAGCCTGCAGCGTCCCGTAAAACAATTGCTGCATACCAATGTGGCGCCGGATGTTCAAAATAACCTGGACGTATATTTTACTCCGGTTAAATCGTATTACCTGCAGTCTAATAATGGCATTGCTTACCGGCTCATTATTACCTTGGGTATGGTGGCAGCATTTATTTTATTGATGGCGGCAATTAATTTTGTAAACATCTCTATTGGCAGCGCAACCTCCCGGCTTAAAGAAATTGGTGTAAGAAAAGTAATGGGTGGCACAAGGAGCCAATTGGTTGTTCAGTTTCTTTCTGAATCAGTATTACTGGTTGCTTTTTCTGTTGCCATATCCCTGGTGGGGTATGTTTTGGCAAGGCCGTATTTTAGTGACATGCTGGGTAAACCATTGCCGTTGTTGAATTCTTTTCCGGTGTATTTTATTTTTATACCGGTGGCAGTGATTGTGCTGGTTGGATTGATTGCCGGAATGTATCCTGCTTTTATCTTGTCAAAACAACGGTCGGTGGCATCTTTAAAAGGGAAGTTAGAGACCGTTAAGGAAAAAATTGCATTCAGGTACTCATTGATAGGGGTGCAATTTGTAACTGCCATTGTTGTTTTTGTTGCAGCCATTACCATTAACAAACAGGTGAATTATTTTTTCAGTAAAGACCTTGGATATGCAAAGGAACAGGTAATTACTGCAAAAGTACCGCGTGACTGGACTCCGCAGGGAGTGCATCATATGGCTGCCATCAGAAATGAATTTGCATTGTTGCCTGAAGTGCAGGCGGCGTCTTTTTCTTTTGAAATTCCGGATGGAGCCAGCGCAAGTATGAACAATACAGTATACAAAGCGGCACAGGATTCCTCGCAGGGCATAATTGCAGCATCATTATATACTGATGAAAAATTTATTGCTACCTACAAAATACCCATTGCTGCCGGCGAATTTTTTAATGCTAAGGGAGGCATGCCTGATTCTGCTGCGGTAGTGATCAACGAATCTGCCGCCAGGGGATTGGGATGGAATGATGTAAATGCCGCTGTAGGTCAGCAAATAAAATTCCAGGGAACCCAGCGCATATTCACGGTAGAAGGGGTGGTAAAGGATTTTCATTTTGGGCCATTGCAGGAAGCCATACGCCCCATGTATTTTATTCATGTATCCAGTGCACCTTTATACAGGTACCTGTCTTTTAAAATAAAGCCGGGTAATACTGCTGCAGTAATTGCAGCCATACAAAAAAAATGGTCGGTATTATTACCTGATGCCCCTTTTGCATATACATTTATGGATGATACGCTGGCCAGGTTGTACAGTATGGAACTGCAGATGAAAAAGGCGGCAACGGCAGCTACGGTTATTGCATTACTGATTGTATTGCTTGGTGTGCTGGGTATTGTAACACAAAGCATCGGCAAAAGAACCAAGGAAGTGGGTATCAGGAAAGTACTCGGTGCTTCTGCAGTAAATGTAATCCTGCTGTTTGCAAAAGAATTTACGGTTATTATTGTTGCAGCCAATCTAATTGCTTGGCCCCTGGCTTATTTTGCGCTGCGGAACTGGTTGAATAATTATGCATACCGTATCGATCTTTCGCTGTTTCCATTTATTATGGTGGGGTTAATATTACTGGTACTGGTAATGATGCTGATTTCGGCTAAAACAATAAAAACAGCATTCACCAATCCTGTAAAAAGTTTACGTTCAGAATAAAATAAAACAACTACTATGTTATTAAACTTGAAGAAAATTTTTAAATGGGTGAATGCAGGTGGTAACCGCATGTTCATTTTAAAAGACATTAACCTGGAGGTGCAGGAAGGTGAATTCATTTCTATCATGGGGCCATCGGGTTCGGGCAAGTCTACTTTACTGAATGTAATTGGCATGCTGGATGAGTTTGATGAAGGAGAATATAATTTCCTGAGCGAAACAGTAAATAAACTCAAAGAAAAACAGCGGGCACAATTGTACAAACAATATATTGGTTTTGTATTTCAGCAATACCATTTGATTGATGAATTAACCGTATATGAGAATATTGAAACACCATTGATCTACCAGGATATAAAGGCATCTGAACGCAAAGCGATGGTGGCAGATATACTGGACCGGTTTAATATCGTTGGAAAAAAAGACCTGTTTCCCACGCAATTATCGGGCGGGCAACAACAGCTGGTGGGCATTGCAAGGGCGCTGATAGCCCGGCCAAAACTGCTGCTGGCAGATGAACCCACCGGAAACCTCAATTCTAAACAGGGCGAAGAAATTATGGATCTGTTTACACAACTGAATAAAGAAGGGGTGACCATCATACAGGTAACCCACTCCGAAAAAAATGCCACCTATGGTTCAAGGATCATCAATTTGCTGGATGGCAGAATAGAAAATGAACAATAAAATTTACATGATAAAAATGAACAACATGCGCACAAGTGTTTTAGGAATATTATTTTTATTTTTTACCCTGAATGCTGCAGCACAGGAAAAGCCAATGACCTTACAGCAATGCATTGATACGGCTTTAAAGAATAATCTGCAGGTGATGCAGGCGGATTTACAAACAGCTGCTGCATCGGTAAATCTTCAGCAGGCTAAAGCCAACCTGCTGCCCGACCTGAATGGCGGATTCAGTTATGGATTAAACCAGGGACGGAACGTAGATCCGCTCACCAATAATTATATCAACCAGCAGCTGGCTTCATCTAATATTAACCTTAGCAGTGGTTTGATGTTGTTTAATGGTATGCGGTTACAAAACCAGGTCAAACAAAATAAGCTCAGCTATAATGCTTTTCAAATGGACCAGCAGCAGGTAAAAGACAATCTTACTTTAAATGTAATACTGGCTTACCTGCAGGTGTTAAGCAATGAGGATATAGTAACTATCGCAGGTTCGCAACTGGCAGTTACCCAAAAGCAGGTGGAAAGAATGGCAATACTGGTTAAAGAAGGAGCTTCGGCAAATTACCTTTTGGCCGACCTGAAAGGGCAGCTGGCCAATGAAAAAATCGCCATCATCAATGCTGCCAATGCGTTGCAGCAGGCCAAATTGAATTTGTGCCAGCTGATGAATATCAGTTACAACAGCGAACTTACATTAGAAAAGGCCAATGTGGATTTGCCTGCTGCTGAATATGTCAACAGCGCAGCTGATGTATACCAGACTTCTTTGAAAAATTTCGCACTCGTAAAAGCAAATGACCTTAAAGTGAAGAGTGCCCAAAAAGCACTGTATGTTTCAAAAGCTGGATTTTATCCGCGTATAACATTAAATGGAAATTTGGGCAGCAGTTACTCCAGCCTTGCAGAATCATTAACCCCAACCAATTTGGCAGAAGTGCCAACCGGCAGTTATGTCATCATTGCCGGCAATCAAAATCCGGTGTTGCGGCAGCAGCAGAATTATTTGGCGAATAAAACAGGCTATACCAAACAGCTCAATAACAACCTGGGTACTTATGTGGGTATTAATTTACAAATACCATTGTTCAATGCGTTTCAAACAAAAAACAATGTTAAACTGGCCACCATCAATTATAAAAATACTCAGCTGTTGGCAGATAATGCCAAGATTCAGCTGAAACAAAATATAGAACAGGCCCACCTCAACATGAGTTCTGGTTACGAAAAATATAAAGTACTTACTGAACAGGTGTTTGATTTTGAAGAATCCTTCAGGGCGGCAGAAGTGCGGTTTAACAATGGGGTGATCAATGCAGCAGAATATTTGATCAGTAAAAATAATTTAGACCGTACCAGGCTTGGTCTGGCGCAGGCAAAATACGAATATAATTTCCGCACCCGCGTGCTGGATTATTACCGGGGGAAGCAATAAGCAGTAATTTTATACAATACTGAAAGAAAAAATGAGTAACCTTAACAGGGTGCCAAAATAACTGGCTAACTGGATCTTTGTATATAGTCTGTAACAACAGGCGACAGGTACACTTTTTTAGCGCCCGGATTTTTTAACACCTGGAGTGTGGCATTGCATATGTCTTCCGCTTTATCCAGCCGGTTAATAAAAGCAGCCACAGGGGCACCCTTTTTTTCGATTTCTTTTATTAAGGCATTGTCTATGCTGTTACTGAAAATAAGTATCGGCACATTAGGAAATAAAACTTCCATTGCGGAAATCCTGTTTTTATTTTTTCTGTAATCTTCGCTCCAAACCAGGTCGGCTATTATTGCTGCTAAAGGTTTACCTTCATAAAAAGCCTTCTTTTCAACTATTTCGTCCAGGCCATATAGTTGTATCACTTGTATATTTTCCAGCAATTTATCCAGCATGGCCTGTATGGCATAACCTGTAATCGGCATTTCATCAATCAGCAATAAGTAGTTTGTAATAGGTTTGCTGCTTTCTGTATCGTACATACAGCAAAAATCAATGAAATGCAAAGTAAAACATTGGCGTTTTGTTGATTTTACACAAAATTAATTCGAATCAGTTGTCGAACATGCTCTACAAATGCAAAAATTGTAAAATATAACTTAGACTGCAGTTGTATCTGTAACGCATCACAAAAAAGCATTCATGCATTCAACCTGGCTTTTTTATAAACTGGCATGTAATTTCTTATATCAATACAGGATGTAGGTAAAGGAAGAATGTACGTTTATGCCCAACCGGTAATGTTAAATATATCCTGCTTCAATTATTCTCGTATACATTTACACTTTGGCCCCGGAAAACTGATGCTAAATTCCTGAACTGCTGAGGAAAATCAGGATTTGTGCTGCCGGATTTTTATAGATTTATTTTCAAGTTACTTCATTATGCATTCGAACAACGACAGAAACGTATGCAGGATATTGATTGCAGATGATCATCCTGCCATCCGGATATTTTTAAAGCAAATCATCAACAATACAATCGGAGCTGCCGATAGTGTTATTGACGAAACCTCCAGCCTGGCCGAACTCAACGAACTGATCAGGGAGCACCCGTACGATATGGCCATACTGGACATACATCTTGAAGACGGGACAACGCTCACTGAATTAGCAGCCATTCAGTTGCAGCAGCCGCAGTTGAAAGTGCTGTTCTTCTCTGTTTGCCCGGAAGATGTTTATGCCCAAAGAATTATTCAGATGGGGGCTCAGGGATTTATCAATAAGCGGGCAACTGAAGCTGAAATAACAGAGGCTATTACCAAAGTATTACTGGGTAAGCGATATTTGAGCCAGGATTTTTTATTTGCACTGTTAACCCAGCCTGGTGCAGGGATTAATAAAACTAACAATCCCTTTCTTTCACTAAGCCCAAGAGAGCTTGAAGTGCTTACTTTATTGCTCAATGGCAAAAGCAACAAGGATATTGCCGGCATCATCAATTTAAGTACAAGTACAGTAAGTAGTCATAAAGCAAGAATTTTTGACCGGTTAAATGTAAAGAGTGAAGTGGAATTGAGTCAGCTGGCCGCCAGTTATGGCATTGCCAATTTATAATGTAAAGACAGAAATGATCATGGGTCTTCCGCCTGTAATAAGGAAAATTGTATTTTTAACCCTGTTGTATCTTGTAGTGGGCTGCAGCAACAGTAGGGTATTGGCCCAACTGGGTAACTACACAATAACACATTACGGCGAAACTGAAGGGCTGATTCAAAACTCGATCAATGATTTCTTGCCGGATAAAAATGATTTTTTGATTGTAGCAACCGAAGGGGGAATTTGCAGGTTTAATGGACATGCGTTTCTGCCATTTAAAAATTCAACTACCGGTCATATTGCCGCGGGCCCGTCCAGGATCAGGGGCTTGTTTTACAAAGGATCAGATACCATACTGGCTTACAATGATGAAAAAGATATAGTAACCACCATTGTGAAATATACACTGGTGTCAACCGAAAAGTATGATGTGCAAAAACATGGATTGCTGTCAACACTACTCGCCACAGTGCTACCCGGTCCGGGGTTTATAAAAAATACAGCAGGCGGATCTTCGGCATCTTTTATGAGGAACATGCTAACCTTGCGCAATCATTTTGCCGCTGTGTTACCTCTTGCAAAAGATACCATTGCTGTATTAAAAGAAAATATTTTTACATTATATACTCATTCAGGTCTTCTGAAAAATATTCCGCTGCTGGATGGCCTTCCCGAAAATGTACACTATATCAATGGGCAGGCAGTAATGATTAATGCAGATAAGGAATTGTTTTTTTTATCTGCAGCAGGATTGCACAAAAAAATGGTACTGGAGGGGTTAAAATAATACAAACAGGTCAGGTATTGTGATGACATATCAAAATCTGGCATTTACATTCTGGCAGATGATGCCCTGTTGTGGCTAACTATTGCACCTGATCAATCTGTTACTGTAAAATATATTTTAACTGACCCGGAACTGCTTAATAAAACCCCTAATCATATTTGGAAAAAAGACAGCAGCACGCTCGTACTTTCGTCTGTAATTAATGGACTGTATGTGTATAAAAAAAAGAAATTTTCCGTCAGTCCTTTGATAAATCAGTCTTTGGCAAATGTGTTTTATTCCATGATCCTGTTGCCCGATAATAAAACCATTCTTGCAAACGATTATTATTTTAAAGACAACCAATTTGTTAAAAGCAACGACCCGTTTACTCAGTGGGACAGGTATTATAATTTTAAAGATCACCAGGGCAATTACTGGTTAGCCAATATGGTAAATGCCACATTGGTAAAACTGGATGAAAATTTTAAAAATCCGGTGGTGATAGCAAAGCAGTTCCCTCAGCCGAATTGTATGTTTGAAGACAGTCGCAATCAATTATGGGTATCATTTAACCATACGCTGGGGCTTATCATCAATGATCGTATTCAGGAACTGGAAGTGCCTGCTTTTTTACAACACCCGGGGCGCAATGAGCAGGTAATGTGTATGGCACAGGATAACCGGCAGAATTACTGGATAGGTACACGAAATGGATTGTACAGGTCGTCGGCAAATACGCCTTTAGAACTTAAAGAAATTGACGCCCTGAAGGGATTAGAGGTAAGAAGTATATTGTGCGATACTGCAGGTAATATATGGGTTTGCACCTATGGAGGCGGGCTGTACCTGTTGCAGCAAAACAACATCACCAATTTTAATAATGCCGGTAATACGCTGGCATTTGTGCATAAAATTGTGGAAGATCACCGGGGCAATTTCTGGTTGCCCACTAATAATGGAATTTTTACGGTAAATATACAGGCTTTGCTATCCTATGCGGCATATCGAAAAACAATGCCTTTTTTTTACAGGTTTACTGTACTGGATGGATTGAGAACAAATGAGTTTAACCTGGGTGGTTGTATTAATCCTTTAACGGGTATGGTTAGTTTACCGAGTATGAATGGTATAGTAAGTTTCAGGCCTGATGTAATTGAGCCCGGGTTTTCCCAGGCACCCATAGTAGTAGAAAATATAGTATTGGATAATACCACCAGCCTGGCATCCGTCAGTGATATCAGTGTTCCATCATCTTCTAACAATATCAAAGTTAATGTTACCACTGCTTTTTGGGGAAATATTGAAAATAGCCAGCTCGAATACCAGTTGCTGGATGCCCCAGGGCAGGCTGTTGAAAGTAACTGGATCCCCATCGACCAATCTAATATCATCTCATTTGTAAAACCAAATGTGGGATCGTATAAAGTATTGTTGCGAAAAAGGATCAATCTTACGGCCTCGGGTTTTTTATATGATACCATTTATTTTAAAGTGATGCCCCAGTGGTATCAAAGCCGCCTTTTTTATATTTTGTCAGTATTGTTGCTCATTTTTCTTATAATGGCCGTGTATGAATGGAGACTGTATTTATTGAGAAAGAAAAAAGTTCGCTTAAAAGAACAAATATCGCTGGCTACCCACAAACTGCAAATGGTAAATAATGAACTGAACCAGCAAAACCGCGTAAAGGGTCAATTAATATCAATGTTTTCGCACGACATCTCTATTCCATTATTGTATATAACCAGGTCATTAAAATCGCAGGTAGAAAATATCCCGCCTGATGACCCCGTAAGAAATAATATTGCGGGTATTGCAGATTCTGCCGGCCAATTATTAACGCATACCGATAATATTTTAAACTGGATACGGGTACAGCAAAAACATGCCCATTTTAAACCCGATCAAAAGCCGCTTGCTCTTTACCGCCTGGTAAACGATAAATGGCAATTACTGCTTGCAGTAGCAGAAAGAAAAAAAATAATACTGGTAAATCAGTTAACCCCAGCCTGCCAGGTGATTTCTGATAAAGACATGCTGGGGGTGGTAGTGTATAATATCCTGAGCAATGCAGTTAAATTTACAAATACCGGCAGCGTACTCATTAACGGCCTTGTGTCAGGTAACTCTTTTTGTTTAAAAATAACTGACACCGGCAGGGGCATGAGTGCTGCAGATATTTACCGTATCAATAATTATTCAATGGTAAGGTCTGCCGAAGGCACTGCTGGTGAACCAGGAAAAGGCATTGGCCTGGTATTGGTAAAAGAACTAGCCGCAATCCTGCGGATAAGCATAGAGATAGAAAGTACACCCGGCCAGGGAACCACTGTTTTGTTATGGATACCACTTGATATGGGTTGATCAGGTTGCTGAACATATTGTGTACAGTTTGTAATAGGTACACCTGCCCTGATACAGAGGTATGGATTACAATAGTCGGGATGACTGGATTCGAACCAGCGGCCCCTTCGTCCCGAACGAAGTGCGCTACCGGGCTGCGCTACATCCCGAAAATCATTGTTATACAAAAATAAAAAACTGCTTGATTTTTTAAGCGTTTTTTTTAAATAATACAAATTGAGATGTTTTAAACATTAGCGCCATTGGGAAAGACCAGGTCATGTCATGTGGTTCAGGATTACGGCATTTTCCTGCCTTTCATTTTGGGTTTAATTTATTTAATCCGTCAGCCTGTTTAATAAAAAAGAAAATGTTATACATTTGAATATAACATCTTGCTGTAAGCTTGCACATTTTCTGTAATTGAAATTCTTAACACTTACTGTATGCCGAATTCCAAAAATATCAACCGCAGAAGTTTTGTAAAAAAAAGTTTGAAAGCCGGCGCAATCGGCTCTGTAGCGCTCTCCGGCTTTCCCACCATTGTACCTGCAGCAGTTTTTGGAAAATATGCACCCAGCAACCGAATCAATATCGGGGCTATTGGTGTGGGCAGAATTTCCAGGGATCATGATATGGCCGAAACACTTAAATATGATACTGCCAGGATCATGGCGGTTTGTGATGTAGACAGCAAAAGGCTGGCAGAAGGAAAACAATATGTGAACGAATACTATGCAAAAAAAACTGGTAAGCCCTATGAGGGTGTTGCCATGTATGGCGATCACCGCGAATTATTATTGAATAAAGACATTGATGCAGTATTGATCAGCACACCCGATCACTCTCATGCTTATTTAGGTATTCATGCTGTGGAGGCAGGTAAAGATGTATACCTGCAAAAACCGGCCTCGCTTACCATTGCCGAAGGAAGGGCATTAAGCAATGCCGTACACCGCACCGGAAGAATTTTACAGATCGGCAGCCAGCAAAGGTCAGCCGCACAATTCAGGTACGCCGCCGAATTGGTACGCAATGGCAGGATCGGCGATTTGAAAACAGTATACGTTGGATTGCCCGGAGATCCGGGAGGAAATGAAGAACCCGAAATGCCCATACCCAAAAATCTCCATTACGATGCATGGCTGGGGTCTACTCCTTATGTTTATTATACAGAGAAAAGGGTACACCCGCAAAACGATTACAGCCGGCCCGGGTGGTTACGCATGGAACAATTTGGCGCAGGCATGATCACCGGCTGGGGCGCTCATCATGTTGATAGTGCGCATTGGGCAATGGATACTGAATATACAGGTCCTGTTGAAGTTTCCGGCCACGCAAGTTTTCCCACCAGTGGTTTATGGGATGTGCATGGATTATTCAGAACAGAAGGTGTGTATGCCAACGGCGTTACCATGATCATCAGTAATGAAATACCCAACGGAATAAAATTTGAAGGCACCAAAGGCTGGATCTTTGTTACCCGCGGCGACTACCGTGCCAGTGCCAGCGATCCTGTTCAAAATACAACCAACGCAAAAGCGTTAACAGCAAGTGATGAAAGGCTGATTACATCGGTGATTGGTGAAAACGAGATACAATTATATAAAAGTACTGAGCAGCATGGCAACTGGTTAAACTGTATACAAAGCAGGTTACAACCCATTTCTCCTGTTGAAGTTGGTCACCGTTCCTGTTCTGCCTGTTTAATACATCATATTGCCATGAAATTAAAACGCAAAGTATACTGGGATCCGGTGAATGAAAGGTTCATTAATGATGATGCTGCCAACAGCATGCTGAACCGGCCGCATCGTTTTCCTTATCAAATAAAAGGATTGGAATAATTAGCTTGAGAGGATGTCAGCCTGAGCTTCTTGAAGGCGGGTTCAGATTTAAAGATGGCTTCCTTTTGAGTATTGCCACTCTTTCGGAATAACCCGGTTTCGACAAGCTCAACCTGACAACTTCTATTATAGCCAGTTTTTCAACTGGTCACAATTGTGCAAACAAATAAATAGTCAACCATTAAAATAAACACCATGCATCAATCCAATTCTGACCGCCGTAAATTTATAAAGAATGCTTCTGTGTTGTCGGGAATGTATTTATTATCGGGATTTGAAAATAAGCTCAGGTCAGAAACCATCATACAAAGCAATCCCAATACAAAACCGGTTATTGCCAACAGGATAAAATTTGCAGTGATTAATATCGATCACCCGCATATTTATGGAATGACAGATGCCATAAAAAGGGGAGGTGGTGAGCTGGTGGCAGTATATGCAAAACAGGCCGATCTTCTTGCAGCATTTTCAAAAAACTATCCCGAAGCAAAACTGGCAAAAACTGAAGCCGAGATTTTGGAAGACAGTACTATTCAACTGGTGCTGAGCTCCGGCATTCCCGATGAAAGAGCACCATTGGGGATACGTGTAATGAAGCATGGTAAAGATTACCTGACCGATAAACCGGGTATCATTACGCTGCAGCAATTGGCCGAAGTAAAAAAAGTACAGCAGCAAACAAAACGTATTTACTCCATCATGTACAGCGAACGTTTTGAAAATAAAGCCACAGAAAAAGCGAGTCAGCTGGTCAGGGCCGGCGCAATAGGACAGGTTATTCAAACCGTGAATTTAGCACCGCACAGAATTTTTAATAATATTGGAAAAAGCGGCTTGTCTGTAAGGCCCGATTGGTTCTGGGATAAAAAAAGATTCGGCGGTATTCTTACCGATATCGGATCGCACCAGTTTGATCAGTACCTGCATTTTACAGGTTCTACCGAGGCGGAAGTATTGATGTCGCAGGTGGGCAATGTGCATCATCCCGACAAACCTTTATTTGAAGATTTTGGAGATGTGATGTTGAGTGGAAATGGAGGCACCGGTTATATAAGGGTTGATTGGTTTACACCGGATGGGTTAGACACCTGGGGAGATGGCAGGTTAACTGTTTTAGGAACAGATGGTTTTATTGAAGTAAGAAAAAATACAGATATCGCTTCAGGATTAAAAGGCGGCAATCATTTGTATATGGCCAATAAAAAAGAAATGGTGCACATAGATTGCAATAACGAAACATTGCCCTTTGGTCCTTTATTAGTGGATGATGTGTTACACAGAACCGAAACGGCCATGTCGCAAAAGCATTGTTTCCTGGCTACAGAACTTGCATTAAAGGCGCAAAAATCTGCCAGGGCACTTACAGTAAAAAAATAACAACAGGTGTTGTTGCTTTTAATAATATGCCTGCAGTATTTAACTATAACCGGATCTTTGTTGAAGTAACCGGCCTTGGCTTTATTATAAAGGTATCATTTCCTTTTCCATTCTTGTAATATACGGGCCAGGTGATCTCTTGTTTTAATGGTGCCGAAACAGTGCTTTTAGAAGGTATTTTTTTTGCAGTGGTTCCTTTTTTGTTTTGAGCCAGTACTGTACAACAGCAAACAGTAAAAGCCAATGATAACATCGGGTATTTCATTTTTGGATTGGATAGGTGGTTTATTGGTATCATCAAAACGTGCCTGCTTCTTAATTAGTATACATAAAAAAAGAAATAATTTTTGAAATTAAAAATGGCTTATATAAGTAGTATTTTACACAGTGGTATAAGTTTTTTTTAAGATGATGAACAAAAAAAATACTCCCTTTTCGCAGTGGCTTACAGATGTTTTAAATTATAACTGCAGCACAATCTGATAATATAATAATAAATGTTTAACCATCGGTTGCCTTACATGTTATACCCGCTGATTAACCGAACTGTATAAAAATAAAAACCATCTCATATTAAAAATGGGCTATTTTTATAACATCTAAAAAGTAATCTTACACATATGGAAGGGAAAAATATAATTGGGTATGAATTGTCTGCTCAGGGTACCAACACATTTCAGGCAATTGATCCATCAACCGGAGCTGTATTACCCGGCAATTTTTATTTGGCTGCAGCAGGTGAAGTGGATGCAATAGCAGCAAAAGCTGCTTCAGCATTTAAAGTGTACCAGCAAAAAACAGGTGAAGAAAAAGCAGTTTTTCTTGAAACCATTGCAGATGAGATCATGGCGTTGGGAGATGAATTGATCAACCGCGCCATGGCAGAAAGTGGATTGCCAGCTGCCAGGCTTACCGGCGAACGTGGCCGCACCACCGGGCAATTAAAAATGTTTGCACAATTATTACGCGAAGGTTCCTGGGTGCAGGCCCGCATAGATACCGCCATTCCCGACCGTCAACCCCTGCCAAAAGTTGACCTGCGCTGTATGATGGTGCCGCTTGGACCGGTGATGGTGTTTGGTGCCAGCAATTTTCCTTTTGCCTATTCTGCCGCAGGTGGCGATACGGCTTCGGCATTGGCTGCCGGCTGCCCCGTGGTGGTAAAAGCACATCCATCACATCCGGGAACAGATGCCATGGTTTCGCAGGCCATCATCAACGCAGCTAAAAAAACAAATATGCCCGATGGTGTGTACTCCATGCTGTTCAGTGATGAAGCAATGGCAATAAAATTAGTTACTGATCCGGCAATAAAAGCCATCGGTTTTACCGGGTCAAGAAAAGGAGGCATGGCTATTTTTAATGCAGCCGTAAACCGTACAGAACCCATTCCTGTATATGCAGAAATGAGTGCAGTAAACCCGGTAGTACTGATGCCCGGTGCTGTTGCCGCAAATGCAGCTGCCATTGCGCAGGGATTAACAGGTTCTGTTACGCTAGGAGTGGGACAATTTTGTACCAATCCCGGTTTGGTGTTTATGGTAGATGATGATACAACAAAAATATTTTTAGATAGTTTGTCTGCAGCAATTAAAAACACATTGCCGGCAACCATGCTCAGCAAAAATATCTGCAACAATTATTATACTGGAATTGAACGCTTAAAAAATACGGCCAGCGTAACAGAACTGGCGGCCAGTACCACTGCTGCAAATTCAGCTAAAACGGAGGCTGCACCGTATGTATTTACCGTGTGTCAACAGGATTTTATTGCCAATCAGCAATTATCGCAGGAAGTATTTGGCCCGGCCACAGTGGTGGTATTGTGTAAAGATGTTGCCGGTATTACTGAAGTATTAAGCTGTATTGAAGGACAGTTAACCGCCACCGTTCATGCCACTGCAGCTGATGAACAAGCATTACATGCTGTTATTGCACTGATGAAAGAAAAAGCAGGCCGCATCATCTTCGGTGGCTTTCCCACTGGTGTGGAAGTATGCGATTCAATGGTGCATGGCGGACCTTTTCCATCCACCACCGATGGACGCAGTACTTCGGTAGGTTCGGCAGCCATACAACGTTTTGTAAGACCCGTAGCCTATCAAAATTTTCCGCAGCATTTATTACCCGATGCATTGAAAGACCACAATCCCCTGCATATTGTAAGATTGTACAATGGCACATGGAGCAGGCATGCCCCGGAACAGGCCTTATAATTTAATACGCCTGTCATCAGATGCATATGCTTACCACTGCTTGAGTTCTGTTTTATAAAATAGATATTCAGGCGTATGTATTTTTTGGGTCTCCGCATTGGTACTATACCACGGCGAAAGTGTATCATTCATTGGATTTACCAGTACATGAATATCCTGCGCAGGCATATAGCTTTGTGCCAGTAAAAATATTTTATTGCCGCTGCTGTCTGCTGCCACATCCATTACAATAGCCGCATGACCCGGAAACCCTCCACGGATCAATACATCTCCGGGCATGATGCTGCTGAATGTATCAACAGGTTTTAATTGTTTGCTCAATGATGCCGAGCCGCACATACTAAACACCTGTTGCAGGTAACTGGTAAAATGGGTATACGAGTAGGGAGCTGTAAAGCGGTATTGGGTTTGCTCATTGTCTGTAAAAACAATATTGCCGTATTGCTGCTGCGCAAAAAGATACTCTGCTCTCAGCCGCATCACGGCATCGGCACATTGCTGCAGGTTTTTATTGCCGGTAGAAATATCCATTACAGCAAACTGGGCCTGCTGGTTCAGTTTGGGGCTTCCGTTATACAGGTACACCGTTTTGTTTTCTTTCAGTGATATGGATCTCAGCCATTCTGCAAATGAACTGCTGTCTGCCTTTACCCGCTGGTACCCTTTGGGCAAAGTAATTTCAGCAATATGGTGGTAGGGGTTTTTACTGCTTGCATTACGTGGTGTATTTACTTTATTATGTTCATCGCCGCCTGCAGCACCTGTTGGATTGTTGCAGGAAAAAGATAACAGGATAGAAAAAATTAACAGTGGTTTAAAGGGCATAAATTGCTAATTTTGATGTTCAGCAGTGAGAGATGCAACCGGGTATTTTCTCCACACAAAAATTTTGTTAAAGCATATGGCAAGTATTTTAATTATTGATGATGAAAGAGCGATCCGTAAAACCCTCACAGAAATTCTGAGTTACGAAGGGTATAAAATTGATGAGGCCAGTGATGGGGAAGAAGGCCTGAAGCGGTTTGCAGAAAAAGCATACGATATTGTACTCTGCGATATCAAGATGCCTAAAGTGGATGGTATTGAGTTTTTAGAAAAAGCCAAAGAGATCAATGGTGATGTGCCCATCATCATGATCAGCGGGCATGGTAATATTGATACTGCGGTAGAAGCCGTAAAAAAGGGGGCCTTTGATTATATCAGCAAGCCACCCGATCTAAACCGGTTGCTTATAACCCTGCGCAATGCAGTAGATAAGCAAAGCCTGGTAACAGAAACCAAAGTGTTGAAGCGCAAAGTGAGTAAGGTGCAGGAGATCATTGGAGAAAGTGATGCCATTAAAAAAATTAAAGACACCATTGAAAAAGTGGCCCCTACAGATGCCCGTGTACTCATTACCGGCGAAAATGGGGTGGGTAAAGAACTGGTGGCCAGGTGGCTGCATGAAAAAAGTAACCGCAATACCGGGCCGATTGTGGAAGTAAACTGCGCCGCCATACCATCTGAGTTGATAGAAAGTGAACTGTTTGGTCATGAAAAGGGGTCATTTACCTCTGCTGTAAAACAACGCATTGGCAAATTTGAAACCGCCAGCGGTGGCTCCCTGTTTTTAGATGAGATAGGCGATATGAGCCTGACTGCACAGGCCAAAGTATTAAGGGCTTTGCAGGAAGGAAAAATCACCCGTGTGGGAGCAGAGAAAGATATCAATGTAGATGTGAGGGTAATTGCCGCTACCAACAAAGACCTGTTGAAAGAAGTGGACGACAAGAACTTCCGGCTCGATCTGTATCACCGTTTGGGAGTCATCATCATTCATGTGCCTTCATTAAATGAAAGAAGGGAAGACGTACCCCTGCTGGTAGAATATTTTTTAGATATCATAGCATCGGAATATGGCCAGCCTAAGAAAGGGATAGAGCCAAAAGCCATGGACGCCTTGCAGCAATACAACTGGACAGGTAATATTCGGGAACTGAGAAACGTGGTGGAAAGACTGATCATTTTATCGGGTAAAAATATTACACTGGAAGATATTGAAAACTATGTGCTGCCTAAAAAATAACCGGACATTAGGGTAAGCAACAGGTATCAGGGACGGGCTTTTTTAAGCAGGCATACAATACTTCTTTCCAATAAGCGGATAGTTTGATGAAGACAATTTTTTGCATAAGCGGTTTAGGTGCTGATGAAAGGGCATTCTCTAAATTAAATATACCGGGCTATCAACTGCAGGTAATTCCCTGGTTGCAGCCTCAGGCAGGAGAATCCCTGCAGCAGTACGCTGCAAGGATGCGGGCAGGGATAAACGAAAACGATCCCATTTTGATGGGCCTGTCTTTTGGAGGAATGGTTTGTATTGAAATTGCCAAACAGGTAAGCGTACGCCGGCTCATACTGGTTTCCAGTATTAAATCATACAAAGAATTACCCCTTTGGATGAAGGCTGTGGCCCGCCTTAAACTAAACAAAATAATTCCCCTGCGCAGCAATTATACAATGACGGGCTTTATTCAAAATCACTTCCTGGGTATCAGTACCACCGAAGAAAAAGCCCTGGTGGCCCATTCACGGCAAAAAGCCAATACACAGTACATCCGTTGGTCGGTAGATAAAATTGTGAACTGGAAAAACCACTGGCAGCCACCTGCTGTAATACATATTCATGGAGATAAAGACAGGATGTTTCCGGTAAAAAAAATTGCCGGGCCACATATTATAAAAAATGGCGGCCATTTTATGATCATGAATAAGGCCCCGGAAGTAAGTGCCCTGATACACCATCATTTAAGCGCATAAAATGGCTGTAATGCACTCCTGTTAAAGAATCCCCAACAATTTACAAACGGTTTTACTTGGTAACGTTTATTATGGTATTTTTGGCCCTCTTAAAACTACAAATATGGGTGTTGGCTTGATTATTTTTATTATTGGTGCCCTGGGCTGGCATATTGGAATGTATGGCATGTTTAAAAAAGCAGGTATAGAAGGCTGGAAAGCATTGGTGCCTTTTTACAATACCTGGTGCATGGTTCAAAAAATGGCATTGCCTAAATACTGGTTCTTCTTACAATTGATACCCATTGCAGGGCAGTTCATCACCATCTGGATCTGCATCAAGTTTGTAGAACATTTCGGACGGTTTAATTTCTGGCACCATGCGGCAACGGTATTGCTGCCCTTTATTTACTTTCCTTACCTGGGTTTTTCTAAAAGCGAAAGGTATGCGGGTACTGCAGTGGTAAATAATTACAAAAAATCAACCGCCAGGGAATGGATCGATGCTGCTGCGTTTGCCGTAGTGGCTGCCACCATCATCCGTACATTTGTTTTTGAAGCCTACGTGATTCCCACCAGCTCAATGGAAAAAACATTGCTGGTAAACGATTATTTATTTGTAAGTAAATCGGCATACGGGCCGCGTATTCCCAACACGCCGCTGGCCATGCCTTTTATGCATCATACCATTGCAGGTTTAAATGTAAAATCATATGTGGAGTGGGTGCATATTCCTTATACCCGTTGGTTTGCGTCTCCGGTAAAAAGAAACGATGTGGTGGTGTTTAATTTCCCCGGCGGCGATACGCTTACCAGGGAATGGGATTCTAAAAAACCTTATTACGATATCCTCAACGATCCCGCAGAAGGCGGCAGAGACCGTGTTTGGCAAACCTATACCATTGCCACCAGGCCGGTAGATAAAAGAGAGAATTATGTAAAACGCTGTGTGGCAGTTGCAGGCGATACGCTTAAAGTAATGTCGGGCGAGGTGTTTATCAATGGCAAGCCCTCAGAATTTATAAATCCTTCCTTCTTTTATGAAGTGGTTACCAAACCCACCGCTTTATTTGATGAAGAAGTATTGAATGAAACCGGCGTACATGTTAATAATAATGCTGAGTCGGAAGGCGGCTCTGTTGATTTTACTGCCATCGGTAACGGGCATTATATTGTTAACCTCAGTAAAAAAGAAGTGGCCCTGGTAAAATCTATTCCGGGTGTTGATTCTGTTATCAGGCGTTTATTCCCTCAACCGGAAACCTATCCATACATGTACAATGCTGTGGGTTTTAACTGGAATTCAGAAGATTTTGGTGGCAATGGATTGTGGATCCCCCAAAAAGGAGCTACTATAAAATTAACAGCAGAAAATATTGCTTTATACAAGCGGGTGATTAAAGTGTACGAAGATAACAAGTGGGAAGAAAGTAACGGTAAGGTTTTCATCAACGGAAAAGAAACCGACAGCTACACTTTTAAAATGGATTATTACTGGATGATGGGAGATAACCGTCACAAATCGCAGGACAGCCGTTTTTGGGGCTTTGTGCCCGAAGATCATGTAGTGGGTAAAGCGTCGCTGATATGGTTTAGCTGGGAGGGTGGCCCAAGATGGAAACGTATTTTCCGGTGGATACAATAATGAACCAATCATTTAAAACATTTATCCTCTTTGCCATGCAGAGAGGATTTTTTTTTAGAACAATGTTTGTACACCATGGGCATACCTGGCTTCATGATCCAGCAGCCATTTTTTCCGCCACAGATCGCCACCATAACCCACCAGTGTGCCATTACTGCCAATCACCCGGTGGCAGGGCACAATGATAGACACGTTGTTGCTGCCATTGGCTGTTCCCACCGCCCTGATGGCTTTTATATTGCCTATTCGTTTACTCAGTTCCAGGTAACTGATGGTATGGCCATAAGCAATATGGCAGAGTGCCGCCCATACCGTTTGCTGAAATACAGTACCTGTTTGTTCAATCTCAATAGTAAAATCAAACCGCTTGCCTGCAAAATACTCGTCTAACTGGCGTATACAATCTTTGATCACTGCCGTTGATGGAACTGCAAAATCAATATCCTCCTCCTGTATCTTATTGCCTTTCCATGAATTTAAAAACAATATATGCGAAATGGCATTACCATTGCTGCGTATTTCCAATACTCCCAAAGGAGATGTATAGTATGCCGTTTCTGTACTCATACAATAAGTAGCAATGTACTGTAATTTTCAAAACCGGGTGGGTATTTGAATGACCGAATAAATAAATGTCACCCGATTTTACCACCGTTCTGCACCTGTAAAGAGGGTTGTAATAACACCACTTCGTTATTTTGATTGTATACCCCCAGCACCAGGCACTCGCTGAAAAAATGGGCAATCTGTTTTACAGGAAAATTCACCACGGCAATCACCTGTTTGCCAATGATATCTTCTTTATTATACAAAACAGTTACCTGCGCCGAAGATTTTTTGATACCAAAGTCGCCAAAATCTATTGTAAGCTGATAAGCCGGTTTTTTCGCCCTGGGGAAATCTGCCACTTCAATAACGGTGCCCACTCTCATGTCAATTTTTTCAAAATCGTTCCAGCTGATCATTTGGTATGTTTTTGGTGTGTACTGAATACCAGGTCACGCTGGCTGTTGTTACAAACGGGTGCCGAAAATACAGCAGCGCAACCGGTGTATGTAAAACGGCTGGAAAAAACAAAACGTTTATTGGTATGAATTGCCATTGTCCTGATCCTGCAGTGCAGTTACAGACACTACAGCTTCGGTATTTATGGGACCTGCAATATGCGGAAATGTATCGTTGGATGCAGGCACAAAAACAAATTCATACGGTACTGTTAACCGGTGTTCATCAATATGCAGCAACAGCAGCCCGCTTAGATTTTTATAATAGCGCTCCCTTACGCCCTGCACCTGTTCGGCTTTGCATGCATGTATAAAACCTTCCGATGCAAAAGCAGCAGGAGTATAAAAGCCCTGTAGTTTTGCCTGGTGCCATTCGGTTGCAGCAGTGATGTGGTATATCATGTGTCTAATAAATTAGCTAAGGAAAGCAGCTCGGTCATTTTGTAATGATTGCTTTCATTGTCAAAACACTTGCTTAGTTCTTCCAGTAAAAATTGAATGATGCGTTTATTGCTGAGTTGCCTGAAATAAGAATTGGTGGGTGGTACAGCAATGCGTTTAAAATAATTCTCCACGTCTTTATGGCTGTACATCTGGCCATTTAATGGGTCGATATACAGGTTTATTTTTTCAGAAGCATGTCCGGCAGGATTCAGCAGATCGTGTTGCGGATCAAAATAGGCCAGTATAAATTGCCGGGGAATATTTACAGCCTTAACCGGCACGTCCAGTAATTCGCATAACACCAGGTAAATGATACCATTGCTGATGGCATTTCCTTTCTTGCTTTCCAGCGCCTTATTGACCAGGTAATCATCGGGAGTATTGTAAGCGAATTCTACCCCGGTTTGTTTGTAATAATTGTACATGATGCTGGTGATCACATTTACCTGTTCTAACGGCGTAAGGTAGGCATTCAGCTCCAGCCATATATTGCGCCGCAGTTTTTCCACTTCCTGGTACACTGTGTTATTATTCAATTCAGGATAATGGTATCTGGCTACCAGCAAGGCACCCTGCAAAAGATCGGCTTCGCCTGCTGCCCAGCTGGTAAAATCATTGGTCAGGTCGCGGAAATGCAGTTTGTGAATGAGCAGCTCAATTCGTTCCTGTAATTCTTCATTGGTGGTGTTTTCCCACAAATTTTCAAGGTTGGGAATGATGTCTTTTCCAAAAGAAATGATCTTATCGCTTACAGTATTGTATACGTATTCATCCGGGTCATCCATCAAATGCAGTAAGGCCGATATTTCTTTGTTTTCCTTCATTATTAAATGAAATTCGGAAAAGGATGCTTAATAAAGAAGTTAAAATTTTCCACAGGGGTGATTAACTTTACTGTTGCAGTACAAGCATCCAGTTTTGTAATTCTTTCTTTTTAATATGTGTTAGGCCAAAATAAAATTCCCTCCGAAGAATCGGAGGGAATTTCTTTAACCCTTAAAACAACCAACATGAAAACTGTTGATTAACTAAACAACAGTATATACGGCAATTTGTTGGGCCCGGTTGCTTTATTTTAAAATATTTTTTGTTAAAATAATTATAAGGCATCGTGCTAAAGCGGCCGCTATACCAGTGCCAGCTCTAAAACCTGCTGCATGGTTTTTACATAATGAAATTTAATACCCTTAATGTATTGGTTGTTAATTTCCTCTACATCTTTTTCATTTTGCCAGCACATGATGATCTCTTTTAAACCTGCCCGTTTTGCAGCCAGCACTTTTTCTTTAATGCCACCCACCGGCAATACCTGTCCACGTAAAGTGATCTCACCCGTCATCGCTAAGTAAGGTTTTATTTTACGCCCGGTAAAAGCACTGGCCAAAGCCGACAGCATGGTAATGCCTGCACTGGGACCATCTTTGGGCACTGCACCTTCAGGCACATGTATGTGAATGTCTTTCTTATTAAAAATTGCCGGATCAATAGTTACTTTTTTACAATTGGCTTCCAGGTAGGTCAATGCGGTGCTGGCGCTTTCTTTCATCACATTACCCAGGTTGCCCGTAAGTTTTAATTCGCCCTTGCCTTCACTCAGCTGTGTTTCTATAAATAATATATCACCACCCACATAGGTCCAGGCCAGGCCAACAGCCACGCCGGGCATATTGGCAATTTTATACAGGTCGTTACTGTATCTTGGCTTGCCCAGTATTTTTTCTACATCATTATTGGTAATGGTGGCTTTCAGCTTTCCTTTTATCACCAGTTCTTTGGCCTGGTAGCGCATGATGCTGGCCAGTTGACGGTCTAACTCACGTACACCACTTTCTCTTGTATAGTCTTCTATTACTTTAGCCAGTACCGGGTCGCTCATTTTAAAACTGCCTTCTTTAAGTCCGTGCATTTCTTTTTGCTTGGGCATTAAATGACGTTTGGCAATTTCAATTTTTTCTTCCACCGCATATCCACTCAAATCAATGATCTCCAGCCGGTCGCGTAAGGCCGGTTGAATATTGCTGATATTATTGGCAGTGGCAATGAACAATACTTTGCTCAGGTCGTATTCACATTCCAAATAGTTATCGTAAAAACTATTGTTCTGTTCGGGATCCAGTACTTCCAGCAATGCAGAAGAAGGATCGCCATGTGCGGTGCTGCCCACTTTATCAATCTCATCCAGTATCATTACAGGATTGCTCGATTTTATTTTTCGTATCGATTGCACAATACGGCCTGGCATGGCACCAATATAAGTTTTGCGGTGGCCGCGAATTTCACTTTCATCGTGTACCCCTCCCAGGCTTACCCGAACATATTTACGGTTAATGGCAGCTGCAATACTTTTTCCCAAACTGGTTTTACCAATACCGGGAGGGCCCAGGAAACATAAAATGGGCGATTTCATATCTCCTTTTAATTTCAATACGGCCAGGTATTCTAAAATGCGTTCTTTAATTTTTTCCATTCCGTAGTGGTCATGGTCCAGTATCTTCTTGGATTTTTTCAGGTCGTACTGGTCTTCGGTGTATTCATTCCAGGGCAGGTCCAGCATCAGGTCCAGGTGATTATAGGTTACCGAATAGTCCGGTGTGGAAGGATGCATACGTTCCAGCTTTTCTATGCCCTTATGAAATAATTCTTTTGCTGCAGCCGGCCATTTTTTAGCTTCTGCTTTTTTCTGCATTTCCTTTACCTCGGCCACATTGTCGCCACCCAGTTCTTCCTTGATGGCTTTCATCTGCTGCTGTAAAAAATATTCCCTTTGCTGTTTGTCTAATTCGTTACGGGTTTTATTGGTTACCTTATTTTTCAATTCGGCATACTGCAGTTCTGTTTGCATTAAATTCATCAGCAACTCAGCCCTGGCTTTAATATTGCTGATCTCCAGCAACCGTTGCTTTTCTTTAATATCGCTGTTTAAATTACTGCTTACAAAATGAATTAAAAAAGAGGGGTTCTCTATATTTTTTAAAATGATTGCAGCTTCGCTGGGCAGGTTGGGAGAAAGGCCAACAATTTGCCCGGCCAGGTCTTTAATACTGCCCACCATGGCTTCAAAATCAGCATCGCCTTTCAGATTTTCTTCCGGGAGTATTTTTATTTTGGCTTTAAAATAGGGATCGTCGGTTGTGATCTCTTCTATCTTAAAACGTTTACGTCCCTGTATAATAATGGTGGTGCCACCATCGGGCATTTTGATCAGCTTTACAATTTTTGCCACCGTGCCAATATCTTCCAGGTCGCTCACCACGGGTTCTTCTACATTACTGTCTTTTTGCGCTACCACACCTATCAATTTGTCAGCCTTGTGAGCGTCATTTACAGCTTTAATACTCTTGTCGCGGCCTACTGTAATGGGTATCACTACGCCCGGAAACAGTACTGTATTTCTTAAAGGTAAGATGGGTAATTCGTTTGGAATGGGCTGCTGGTCTGCTTCTGCCTCTTCTTCTTCATTCAGTGGTATGATGGGCATAAACTCCATTTCTTCTTCCGTTCCCTGCGTATAATATCTCTTATTCATATTAATCTAAATATAAAGTCAAATTGTCAAACCACACAGCTAAATGCTTGTTTTTTGTGCGGATGTATATATGGACAATATTAATGCCAATACCCCAAACTCTAAAGAGGCTTACGAATACCAGTCTATTTTTTAACGCTGTTCTTTTAGCATATTTTAAATGTGGTTGATCGTATTGAACTGATTTGCTAAAAGAATAAAATCACCACCCGGGTATCCCTTTAAGACACAGGGGTTATCTTTGCAACTCATGCACATTAACTGTACAAATAAAGAACTGGATATTTTAAGTAAAATTGCCAAAGCCGCTCAAAAAATCGACATTCCCTGCTTTTTAATCGGTGGATTTGTACGGGATAAAATATTGGGCCGGCCCACCAAAGATATGGATGTGGTTTGTGTGGGCGACGGTATATTGCTGGCCCACGAAGTGGCAGCATGCTTCAGCCCCGTTCCCGAAGTGCACTTTTTTAAAAATTTTGGTACCGCACAAATCAGGGTTGACGACCTGGACATAGAATTTGTTGGGGCACGCAAAGAAAGTTACGATTTTAACAGCCGTAAGCCTGCAGTGGAAAATGGTACCATTGAGGATGACCAGAACCGCCGCGATTTTACCATTAACGCCATGGCCATCAGTTTAAATGCAGCCGATTACGGAGCTTTGGTAGATCCTTTTGGGGGGATGGCCCACCTGCAGCAGCAGTTGATTAAAACACCTTTGGCGCCGGGCATTACCTTTAGCGATGATCCCCTGCGCATGATGCGGGCCATCCGTTTTGCCACACAATTGAATTTTACCATCGAAGAACAAACAATGGCAGCCATCGGCAGTAACGCTGCAAGAATAAAAATTGTAAGCGGCGAAAGAATTACCGATGAACTGAATAAAATATTGCTGTCGAAAAAGCCGTCCATCGGTTTCGACCTGTTATATAAAACGGGCCTGCTGAAAATTATCTTTCCGCAAATGGTTGATCTGGCAGGTGCCGAATACGTGGATGGTATGGGGCATAAAGATAATTTTTACCATACCCTGCAGGTGGTGGATAATATTGCTGAAAAAACGGATGACCTATGGCTGAGATGGGCAGCCGTATTACACGATATTGCCAAGCCCGCTACCAAAAGATTTGAAGAAGGACATGGCTGGACCTTTCACGGGCACGAAGTGGTGGGAGGAAGAATGGTACCCAAAATCTTTACCAAATTAAAACTGCCGCAAAACGAAAAGATGAAATTTGTGCGTAAGATGGTGGAACTGCATTTGCGCCCCATCAGTCTTACCAAAGAGAACATCACAGACAGCGCCATACGAAGATTGTTATTTGATGCCGGCGAAGATTTTGATGCATTGATGACACTGTGTTCGGCTGACATTACCTCAAAAAACAAACAGAAAGTAAAACGATTTTTAGAGAATTTTGACATGGTGCGTAAGCGCTGTGCAGAAGTGGAAGAAAAAGATCATTTGCGCAACTGGCAGCCGCCCATTACAGGAGAACTCATCATGCAGACCTTTAAACTACCGCCCTGCAGGGCAGTGGGAGATATTAAAAATGCGATCAGGGATGCTATTTTAGACGGGATGATACCTAATGAATACGGGGCTGCTTACAGCTTTATGTTACAAAAAGCAACAGAACTGGGAATAAGTAATGCGTAAAGTATATTGGTTCTGATGGCAGTTAATGATATGGTACCAAGGTAACTTTCCCGGCCCCCAATTCCTGATTCCTTTTTTAACGTTATCATTATTTATTAGTACATATTTCCTTAATTTTACAATATGGCTATTTTACGTTTCAGGGTGTATTGGGAAGATGATGACAGTATTTACAGGGATATTGCGATCCGTCATACACAAACATTTTTCGACCTGCACCAGTGCATTTTAAAGAGCTACGAGTTTGACAATAAACACAAGGCTACTTTTTACCGCAGCAACGACCATTGGTTAAGAGGCAGGGAAATTTCACTGGAGCAATACGATAAAGAATATAAAGCCGCCCCGCTGATCATGGCAGATACCCCGGTAAGCAGTGAGATCAGTAATCCCAATCAAAAATTCATTTACGAATACGACTTTAACAAGTTCTGGCATTTTATGGTGGAGCTTATTAATGTAGATAAGGAAGAAAATAAAAAATTGTCTTACCCCACTTGTATACGAACAGAGGGCATTGCACCTTCTCAATACGGCACCAAGGGCCTGGTAGACAGCCGCCTGGCAGAAATGGAAGAAAAATACGACCTGCAACCCGATGCCATGCGGGACGGATTTGGTGAAGAAGGTGATGATGAACTGGCAGAAGGAGGAGAGGAAGAAGAAACCACCGGCGAAGAAGCAACAGATGGTTTTTAAGAGCACCTAAATATTGTTTCAAAGAGTTCTGTACAAACTCAGCGAAAAAAATGACCAGGATACTATCCCCAAAAAAATTCAGTAAGAAGACCTGCATTGTAATTGCAGGGCCTACCGCAGTGGGTAAAACCAGTTTTGCCATCCGGCTGGCGCAGCATTTTAATACAGAAATTATTTCTGCCGACAGCCGCCAGTGTTTTAAAGAATTACATATTGGTGTTGCCAAACCTGCTGCTGCCGAATTAGCTGCTGTGCCGCACCACTTCATCAATTCCCATTCTATTAACGACGATATGAATGCCGGTATATTTGAACAATATGCCTTACAAAAAGCCGCGGCCATTTTTGAAACACAGGAGGTGGTGATTATGGTGGGGGGCACAGGTTTGTATATTAAGGCTTTTTGCGAAGGCATTGATGAAGTACCGGCTGCCGATCCCCGGATCCGGGAACAGATCACGGCATCCTATAAAACCAATGGCCTGCAATGGTTGCAGGATACAGTGCGGCAACAGGATCCTTTGTATTTCAACCGGGGTGAATTACAAAACCCCCAGCGTTTAATGCGTGCACTGGAAGTAAAATTATCCACTGGCAGATCCATCATTGATTTTCAAACCCGGCAGGTACAGCAGCGTGATTTTAATATTGTAAAAATAGGATTGCAATTACCAAGGGAAGAATTGTACCGTAATATCAATACACGGGTAGATCAAATGATGGAGCAGGGACAGCTACAGGAAGCTGCAGGACTACAGCAATACCAAACACTGAATGCATTGCAAACGGTGGGATATAAAGAATTGTTCAGTTATTTGAATGGCAGTACCGGTTTAAACGCCGCAGTAGAGCAGATCAAGATCAACACCAGGCATTACGCCAAAAGGCAAATGACCTGGTTCAATAAAGACCCTCAGTGGCATTGGTTGCATCCTCATCTCCCTGTATCCTTATTGCCGGAAGGTATTTTATCGGGAATGTAGAAGCAGGTATGGGCATGGGAGCAGGGTTCATATTCAAACTCTTGTCTTCCCGGGTACCATCCAGCAGCGACCCTTTCATTTCTATTTTTATACCGGTGATTTTTTTTGCATCATTTCTTACAAAAGTGGCAGTAGCACTTAAAGACGGAATGTAAAATTTATCTGTTTCTGTTTTTTCTACTGTGGCACTGCCCAGTGTAGAACTCAGCAGCAGGTTCCCGTTCTCCATGGTAACATTCACTTCAGATACTGCACTGCCCTGCGGAAACTTATATTTGGCCACATATTGCTGAAAAGGGTCCTGTGCTTTAACAGAAAGGCAGGAAACAAAGCATATAGTAGTAAGAAGTGTAAGTTTTTTCATGACTGCGGGGTTTATTATAAAAATACGTAATCTGGATGAGAAAAGTTACACTTCTTATAAAATTAAAATTTAAAACCTACTGTAGCCACTACATTACCCAGCTGCGGTTTTAATGAAGCATAGGTATTGGCCCTGTCTTCTAAACGGTATGGCAGATCGGCATCTTTGGCAATGGTGTACACATAGGTAAGATCAATGAAGATTCCCTTGTTACGGTAGCCCAAACCACCACTCAGTAACATCCTGCTGGCCTTATAGGGCACGTCTTTGTAAGGATTACCATAATAGGCAACACCCAATCTTCCCATAATGGTATTAAACTTCAATTCTCCACCCGCTCTGAAATTGAAAGTACCTTTATACAAACTCTTTACCACGTTATTAAGGTCTTTGTAATAGGCTTTCTCTTCTGTTGTTGGGGTTTCATTGTTGCTCGAAAACCTGGATCCTTTATGGTGTACATATTCTATATCGGCAGTAATAAACGCTTTTTGTCTTTTTACATTTTCCACTTCCCTGAACACATAAGAGGCACTGCCAATCACTTTTAATGCGCCACTTTGAAAATATTTGCTTTCCCCTGGTACATTATTGGTAAATGTTTTGGAAGTGGTATTAAAATTTGCCACCGGGTTTTCTAATGCAGTACTTACAGTAACGGTTCGGGTATCAGTAAGCCCCATCATCATGGGCGTATGTACCGCCAGGCCAAAACGAAGGTATTCTTTGGGCCTGTAAATAACACCAAACTTTCCTGCAATACCAATGCCCTTTGTTGTAAAATCATCCTGGTATACAAAATTATTAAAGTAATTATTTGTTCTGGCAGAAGTGTCGCTTTCCTTAAAGCGGGTATTGCTTGTATAATTTACAAACGGTATTGACAGGGTACCTCCAAAATACCATTTATCGTTACTGTTATGTGCAAAACCCAATGCCAGTTCATGTATTCCACCGCGGGTTTCTTTATTCATTTCCTGCCTGATGGCCTGGCCGGCATCTAAAATGTATTCAGGAGCACCCTTTACCTGTACAACACCGTTTACATTTACAGTGTCTATCAGGTACGTGTATAAAGCCGGAGCCGATCCATAGGGCAGGGGCGAATTACTGTTCAGCACCTGGTCAATGGTATAACCGCTTTTGGCGAATTCTTCTGCAAACTGTTCGCTGAAGGAGCTGAAATTATTTAATCCCGAATATTTTAGGTTGCTGTTGAAATTGGCTGTTTGCGTAAGGGCAATACTGAAAGCATGACTGTTTTTATTATAACGGTCGGGATAGCCAAATACAAGGCCTGTGGTACCCAGGCTAAAGCCGTTGTTTTTTGTACTGGTTTGCACATCCCTGAAATTGGCTTTGTTATTCTTAAACAAAAAACCCGGTGTTAAAACAAATTCGCCGGTTTTATAAAATCCCAGGCCTGCCGGGTTTACAAATGTGGCATTGATATCACCACCTAAAGATCCCATGGCACCACCAATGGCCATATTGCGGGCACTGCCGGTTTGAGGATAGTAAGTATATCGCAGGGCATCTTCCGGAATTTGTGCAATAGCGGCGGTGCAGGTAAAAAGGTTTATTAAAAGTAAATATCGTTTCATTGCATAGAAGTTTAGCTTTCCAAAATGTTTTGGGAATACATAAAGTGAACAATTCATTAATAGCCTTTTTCAGGCAATTGGCTTAGTTACCACCCCTGCCTGGTCTTGCCACAGGTGTGCCTGAACTGCTGCTGCTGCTGGAAGAGGAAGGCGTACTGGTGCTGGAACTGTTATTGGTTGCCGGGGTGTATGTACGGTTGTTATTATTAGATGATGAATTGGTATTGGTATTTTCGCTGGGGGTAAATACCTGCCTGATTACGTTACCCACCCTGCTGTTGTTATTGCTGTTATTGTACTGCCTTACCTGGCGGTTAGTGGTAGTGGTGGCACCGGTTTTAGCATTGGTGCTGGTAACAGCGGCATTGTAGTTTTTGTACGCATTCAGATTTACCATTCTTGGAGTGGTATTCACCTGTACGGTATTTATTCTGCCATTGTAGAGCGGTTTTGAATAATAATAAGGGTTGTAATAATAACCATAATTATTATAGCTGTGGTAGCAATAGTTATACGGACTGTTGTTATAGCTGTAATCATATTCGTCATCAAAATCTCTCCACCTGCGGTCGCGGATGGTCATTCTGATCCGTTGTTCTTCCGTACTCGCCTCGGTCCTGTTGGCCTGGTCATTAGTTCTGTCGTTGTTGCGGCTTTCGTCTGCAGGTCTAACCGGGGAATAATACACATCATCGGGCGTTTGTCCGCTCCTGTATACGGTGCTGCAACTGGTAAAAGCCACAGCAGATAAGGCAATGAGTAAAATTTTAGCGTTCATGGCAATAGTTTTAAACGTTTTAAAAATGAAGTTACTACTTTTGTGCTGTTTTAACGCACTATAAAGATACCCCAAATGTTTTGCCAATTCAAAGCAAAGTTTATCCGGTTGCTGTTAAAGATGTGCTAATAAAGGCGGGGCCGGCAATGGCCAAAGTATTTGACAAAGAAGGGTTTGGCAATAGATTAGCCTCAATGGTAATCATCAGATCCGGGCATTAAATAAAACAATTATAAATTATACAATCACCGATTAGAAAAGCGCACATGAGCAAAGAACTTACATCAAGAGCAGAAGATTATTCGCAATGGTACAACGACCTGGTTATTAAAGGAGGTTTGGCCGATTATTCGGCCGTAAGAGGTTGTATGGTTATTAAACCTTATGGCTTTGCATTATGGGAGAATATGAGAGACCAGTTAGACAAAATGTTTAAGGATACAGGACACCAGAATGCTTATTTCCCCTTATTTGTTCCTAAGAGTTTATTTGAGGCAGAAGAAAAAAATGCAGAAGGCTTTGCAAAAGAATGTGCCATTGTAACACATTACCGCTTAAAGAACGACCCTGAAAAGCCAGGAAAATTAATGGTGGATCCGGAGGCCAGGCTGGAAGAAGAACTTATCATACGTCCCACCAGCGAAGCCATCATCTGGAATACCTATAAAGGCTGGATCCAATCATACCGCGACCTGCCCCTGCTAATAAACCAATGGGCCAATGTGGTAAGATGGGAAATGCGTACCCGTTTGTTTTTACGCACTGCAGAATTTTTATGGCAGGAAGGACATACCGCCCATGCCACCAAAGAAGAAGCGGTGGAAGAAACTAAAAAAATGCTGGACGTATATGCCGAGTTTGCCGAAGAATGGATGGCAGTACCGGTAATTAAAGGGGTTAAAACTGCCAATGAGCGCTTTGCCGGGGCCGAAGATACCTACTGCATTGAAGCATTGATGCAGGATGGTAAAGCATTGCAGGCAGGTACCTCTCACTTTTTGGGCCAAAACTTTGCCAAAGCATTTGATGTAAAATTCAGCGATAAAAACAATACACTGGATTATGTATGGGCTACCTCCTGGGGGGTATCTACCCGTTTAATTGGTGCGTTGATAATGGCGCACAGCGATGACCAGGGATTGATCATGCCTCCAAAAATTGCTCCTTTGCAAGTGGTAATTGTCCCTATTTATAAAGGAGAAGACAGTAAACCTGTAATTGATGAAAAAGCCAATGCTTTAATGGCCGAATTAAAGGCCCTGGGTGTAAGGGTAAAATACGATAACAACGATAACAGCCGTCCCGGATGGAAATTTGCCGAACATGAACTGAAAGGGGTGCCGGTTAGAATCGCCATGGGTTTACGTGATATTGAAAACAAAGTGGTGGAACTGGCCAGGCGGGATACCAAAGAAAAAAGCAGCGTAAGTATCGATGGCTTATCAGCATATGTGGTGAATTTGCTTGCAGAGATACAGCAAAATATTTTTAACCGTGCACTGGCATTCCGCAACGAACATATTACCAATGCCGACAATTGGGATGAGTTTGTAAAACTGCTGGACGAAAAAGGTGGTTTTGTAGCTGCACACTGGGACGGCACCGGCGAAACAGAAGAAAAGATAAAAGAACAAACCAAGGCTACCATCCGTTGTATTCCTTTAGATAATAAACAGGAAGCCGGAGTTTGTATTTTAAGCGGCAGGCCCAGCACTCAAAGGGTACTGTTTGCCCGGGCCTACTAATACGAATATGATATTGCTGTTGTCATACACAGAAATGATAAGCTGGCTGGAGCAACGCCAGGTGCCATGTTTATTTAAAAAGGCATTTCACCTGGATTGCCCGGGCTGCGGGATGCAGCGAAGTGGCATTGCATTATTACGCGGCGATATTACCGGAAGCCTGCAATTGTACCCCGCCCTGTTACTGATATTGGTATTTTTCATTTACCTGGCAGCAGATAAAAAATTTCATTTCAGGTTTTCAACAAAAATTACCCAATTGGGTATTGCTTGTATTTTTATTACTATCTTGGTATCCTATATCTTTAAATTAACTTCTTAAAACAACTACTTATGAGCGATCAGCCCAATCTAATTACACCCAATTACAACCAGCCCGCCAACCTGCCTAATGCCACAGCTTCCCTTGTGTTAGGAATTATTTCAATTGTAGGGGCATTTTGTTATGGTATAGTAGGGGTTATTTGTGGTATCATTGGATTAGTATTGGCAAATAAAGACCGTAAACTGTACCAGTCGGCGCCCGATCTGTATTCACCCTCCAGCTTCAGCACTTCAAATGCCGGCAGGGTTTGTTCTATCATCGGTTTAATATTAGGCGCCATATTCCTGCTGATACTTATTATTTACTTTATCATATTTGGATCATTCATCATGGAGGCCATGCGCCAGGGCGGAAGGATGTGATCAATTTTTGATAAAATATATTGTAAAGACGTTGAAATTTCAACGTCTTTTCTTTTGCCAATTGGCCAAAGTTTTACATATTCGTTTTATATTTTAACCAATTATAGCATTATGGAAAATCTGGAACAGGATCACCTGACAAGTTTGGATCTGGAAATAGATGCGCCCGTGCGCCAGCAATTATTTGAGGGAGCCAAATGGGCCAAATTTATTTCAATTGTAATGTTTGTTGCCTGCGGGTTTATTTTATTGTTTGGAATTGTTGGAGGGGCCGCACTTACCACTGCTTTCAGTAGATTCAACAGGGGCATCTTCGGTTTATTAGGCGAAATGGGGGGTGGGGCTATCATACTGATTGTGATACTGGTTGCTGCAGTAATGGGTATGATCTATTATTTCCTGTATAACTTCTCCCGCAAAGTGAAAGCTGGCTTACTAAGCGAAAGTACCAGTGAACTCAATGCCGGTTTACAATCATTAAAAACATTTTTTATCATTACTACCGTATTCGCCATTTGTGCATTACTGATTAATATTTATACTATTATTACTGCATTCTAAATTTTAAATAACATGGATAATTTGCACGATACCAGCATATTCGAGTTTAATATAGATGAGGAATCTAAGTCTCATTTAAAAGGAATTGCGCAATGGGCATTCATCAATGCTATTATTGCATTTGTCTCTTTGGGTATTACCGTTCTTTCCAGTATTCTTACCTATGTAAGAGTAAGCAGTTATATGAGTGGCTCAGATGCCTCCTTAACCGGTGGCTCTAATATTATAGGCCTTTTTATAACCCTGGCTGTTACACTGGCATTGAATATTACTTTGATGGCTGCGGCTACAAATATCAGAAAGGGAGTGGAGCAAACCAACCAGGCATACTTTGAGACCGGAATTACTAAGCTAACTACCTATTTTAAAATTACTGGCATCCTGTTTATTGTTTCCCTTGTTATAATGGTACTGGCAATTTTAATTGCTTTGGCCTTTGGTATCAGCTCGGGATTCAGGTAAGAAAGTTGTTTTGAAGTTATTTGAAGCATCACTTTAGTGATGCTTTTTTATTCTTTAGTAGCCAGGTAGTTATAGTCTTCCAGAAGTTTTTCTAAAAACTGGTCAGGATGCATGTCCGTTTGAATTTTCAGCACATCTTTTATTTTCATGGCCACCCGGTTGCACATATCATAATTGCCCGTTTTACCAGCCTGGGTTACCACACTTTTAATGGTATTGATATCACGGTCGCTCAGGCGCATCACATCAGGGAATGCCACTTTATAGTCTGTTTTCCTTACTTCCATAAAAATGGTGTCATCAATACCCAGGTTAGAACGGGTATTCACTACTACTGTGCCCGCAGCCAGGTCGCCCAGGCGCTGGCTTTTGCCGGTAACTGCAATGGTGATCACCACTACCAGGCCCAGCATGCCGGTAAAAAAAGCATATCCAAAAAGCGTCCAGCCAAAAAATGACCAGGTGCTGAAGAAGATGTATCCAAACAGGAAGGGCCACTCATAAAATTTGGTGATCCATCTTAAAATATACTGGCCCAATGTAGGCTCACCGCCTTCCAGGCTGATGACGCGGATACCCATAATTTTTTTTCCAATCGTTTGTCCGTTCATCCATAGTTCACATAGCAGCGAATACAGGAACATGGGCAGTGATATCAGCAGAATATCAAATCCAATATTGTTTTCCTTGTCCAGGTTAAGTCCGTCGTACAGCACAAATTTCATCACACTCAAATAAATGATCAGCAACGCATAGTCAATCAGGTAAGCCAATAAGCGTTTGTGAAACTCGGCAATGTCAAACTCCAGGTCTATATTAAATGCGGTATTGATTTGTATAATGGACATGTCTCCTGCAAATTACAACCAACTTGGTACAGAAATCATGAAACATCAATTTTTTTATTTATAAAAAAATCGTGAATTTGTAGGTTCAAATTGGTAATTCGTAATTTTAAGGAATGAGAGAGGCAATGTTTATTAAAAAGAATGCAGAGAAATGGAAAGAGTACCAGCATTCACCCACCGATAACCCTGATGAAACGGCCGAACGTTTTATTACGCTTATTGATGACCTCTCTTATGCCAAAACCTTTTATCCCAAAAGCAAGGTCACCCGCTGGATCAACGGCATTGCTGCCGGCATTTATCAAAGCATTTACCAGAACAAAAAAGAAAAGTACAGCCGCATCTTCCAGTTCTGGAAATTTGAACTGCCCCTGTTGTTTAAAAGATACCATCGTGTTTTTTTATTTACCACCCTGTTGTTCACGTTATTTGTTTGTGTGGGTATTTTTTCCAGTATGCAAAACGACAGTTTTGCAAGGGGGGTACTGGGCGATGACTATGTAAATATGACCGAAGACAATATTGCCAAGGGCGATCCTTTTGGTGTATATAAAGATGGCAATCCGTTTACCATGTTTGTACGGATTGGGTTCAATAATATCAGGGTGGCATTTTTGTCGTTTATTGCAGGCTTTACCCTGGGGATATTTACCGTTTGGCTGTTGTGGCAAAATGGTATCATGCTGGGCGTATTTCAATACATGTTCTTTTCAAAGGGACTGGGTATAAAATCAGTACTGGTGATCTGGATACACGGTACCCTGGAAATTTCTTCCATTGTAATTGCCGGTACTGCAGGGCTGATACTGGCGCAGGGCATTTTGTTCCCGCATACGTTTACCCGTATGGAGTCATTTAAACGGGGTATTAAAGATGCTGCCAAAGTACTGATCAGCCTGGTGCCCCTGTTTATTGTGGCTGCTTTTTTTGAGAGCTATGTTACACACCTGATGAGTCAAACCTTTGATAAGGAAAATAATGCCGGCCTGCCTGTTTGGGCCAGTGTGCTCATCCTGTTACTGTCTCTTGCATTTATCATTTGGTATTTTGTTATACTCCCAATCCGTTTACATAAAAAAGGGTACTATATTCAATCGGATGGTATTATTAACCGGTTGAAAGAAACACATGCATAAGCTCATTCTGATATTAATGGCCGGTATCCTTTTTTGCACTGCAGGGCAGGCGCAGGAAAAAAAAGATGTGTATACCGACTCTTCGCTGATTACTACAGAAGATGGTACAGAGGTGTACGACTCTGTAGCGGTATCTGCACCAGTAGAAGAAAGCAGCCAGTTTAATCCTCCGCAGGCTGTTATAGAAATAGACACTACTTTGTATTTTAACTCCCTGACCGTTTCAAAAGATTCTGTTGCCTACTGGAAAAACATGCAGGGCTTTGCATATGTGCAATATTTAGACAGTTTGCTGAAAGCTAAAAAGGCGGAAGACAACAAAAGAGTACAGGCCAAAAGCAGTACCGTTTCTGAATTACCTTCGGGAGTCAGCTGGCTGGACCGGTTCTTTGCTTCAAAAGGATTGCAGATCTTTTTGTGGGTGCTGGCCGGCAGTTTTGTACTGTTTGTGCTGTACAAGTTGTTTTTAACGGAAGGCGTGTTCAGAAAGACGGTTAAAAACAAAACGGCCAGTACGCCTGATGTGGAGGAAGAAGTGATTGACAGGGAAACTAATTTTGATGCACTGATCCGCAATGCGGTACAGGCTGCCAATTACAGGCTGGCAGTGCGCTACCATTACCTGCAAACATTGCACCTGCTGGCTGGCAGAAATCAAATTACACTGGCAGTGGATAAAACCAATTACCAGTATGTGCAGGAAGTACAGAACAGCCATTTTCGTAACGAATTTGCCGCGCTTACACTTAATTATGAATATGTGTGGTACGGTGAATTTTTAATTGACGAAGCCGTGTATGCCAAACTGAAAGCCGCTTACGGTGCATTTAACCAACAACTGTAAAGTACCATTGAAAAATATTTCTTTATATATCCTCATTCTTTCGCTCGCTACCGGGTTAAATGCCTGCATGCAAAAGGGAGTGCGGCATATGCCACCCCTTACCGAAACCTATTCAAAAAACGACCGCAATCCATTTGGGGGATATATTGCCTATCACCAGCTGAACAATATGTTCAGCAAAAATACCATCCGTGAAAAAAGACAATCATTCGATAAAACCTGGAACGATATTTCTGACACGGCCTCCATGTATGTTTGTATGAGTGCCACCCTGTATTTAAATGAAGCAGAAGTAAAAGCCATGCTGGACTATGTTTATGCGGGCAATACACTGTTCATAGCTTCGGGGCATATCGATGCCGGATTACTCAATGAGATTGGATGCAGGCAATTGTTTGGCCCGGAAAATCCATTTGCTTATTACGATTCTTTGCGAAATACCAACACTGCTTTTAAAGAAACTCCTTTTTCTTATTACTACCGGCCGTTTAAAAATTCTTTCTATTATAAAGACTCGGTGTTTACAAAAGTGCTGGGAGTAAATGAAGGCAATCAACCCAATTTCTTACTGTTCTTTCACGGGCGTGGCAAATTGCTGCTGCACTGCGATCCAAGGGCTTTCAGTAATTATTTTTTGCTGAAACAGGAGAACTATCAATACCTGCAGCATGCATTTGCTTATACCACTTCCGATCCTGAGCACCTTTACTGGGATGATTATTACCTGCGGCTTACTGCCAGGCGCAAAAGCGATAACGGGAATAATAAAAGTTTTTCGTCATTGAGCGAGATCATGAAGCATCCACCTTTAAAGGCGGCTTTTTGGTTAAGCCTGCTGCTGCTATTACTGTATATTGTATTTGGAGCCAAGCGCAGGCAACGCATCATTGAAAAAATAAAACCCAACGAAAATACCACGGTTACCTTTACTGAAACCATTGGCCGCCTGTACCTGCAGAAAAAAGACAACAAGAATATTGCGGAAAAAATGACCACCTATTTTAATGAGCATGTGCGCAACCAGTATTTTTTAAATACCAACCTGGTGAACGATGATTTTATTACCACGCTCAGCAGGAAAAGCGGTGTGGATAAACAGGTAGTGGAATCATTGTACCGCGCCATACAGCATGCCCATGATTCAGCGGTGGTGGACGACTACCAGCTGCTGTCGTTAAACGAACAAATACAAAAATTTTATACAAAATAAATTGCATCATCCCCGTTTATAACAAACGGGTAAAAACAATAACAGATGGAAGAAAATATTTTTGAGCAACGCATTGATCTTTCCGGGTTAAATAAGGCTGCCTATGAAATACGCAGCGAAATTGGCCGTGTAATTGTTGGCCAGTATAAAATGGTAGACCTGCTACTGATTGGCCTGTTGTGCGATGGGCATATTTTGATTGAAGGGGTGCCGGGGGTGGCCAAAACATTAACCGCCAAATTGATGGCCAGGATAATGGATGTAGATTTTTCGAGACTGCAGTTTACGCCCGACCTGATGCCAAGTGATGTGGTGGGTACTTCGGTGTTCAATCCAAAGGATGGCGATTTTCGGTTTAAACCGGGGCCCATCTTCAGCAATATTGTTTTAATAGATGAGATCAACCGTGCCCCTGCCAAAACACAGGCTGCATTGTTTGAAGTGATGGAGGAAAGACAGGTAACGGTAGATGGCATATCGCATCCCATGCAAATCCCTTTCATTGTTCTGGCCACACAAAATCCCATTGAGCAGGAAGGTACATACAGATTACCGGAAGCACAGCTGGATCGTTTTTTATTTAAAATAGAAGTGAAATATCCTTCTTTAAACGAAGAGATCAGCATATTGACCAACCAGCAGGGCCGGTCGCAGGGGCAGATGCTGGAAGAAGTGCGGAAAGTATTATCGCCAGTAGATATTCAGCATTACCGAAGCCTGGTGCAATCCATCATCATTGAACCCAAACTGATTGAATTTATTGCCCGTATTGTAAACGAAACCCGTAACAACCCGGCATTGTACCTGGGCGCTTCGCCCAGGGCTTCGCTGGCCATTTTACGATCGGCCAAAGCAAGTGCGGCTATTAAGGGCCGTGACTTTGTTACTCCGGAAGATATTGTGGAAATGGCACCACATGTATTGCGCCACCGTATTATTTTAACGGCCGAAAAAGAAATGGAAGGTATTACTGCAGATGACCTGATAGATAATATTTTAAAAGCCATTGAGGTACCCCGATAATGAATCCTGTACAAAAATACATCGGCAGTTTATTCTTAACCACCCGGTTTTACCTGGCTTTAGGCGCCTGCATTGTATTGTATATCATTTCCTTTTTTTACAGGCCCCTGCTGCAGGTGCCGCAAATACTGATCTCGGTTTTTTGGATACTGGTATTGATAGATTACATATTCCTGTTTCTCATCAGCAAAGCGCCCTCTGCCAAAAGGCTGGCCGCCGACCGGCTGAGTAACGGCGATGAAAACAAAATAGAACTGCAGGTGATCAATCACATGCCGTTTACTGTACACATGGAAATAATTGATGAATTGCCGGTACAGTTTCAAAAACGCGACTGGAAACTGCAGTACCGTTTTGCCGCAAGGGAACAAAAAAACATCATTTACAAACTGCGCCCGGTACAAAGAGGCGAATATGAATTTGGGAACATCCTGCTGTATGTAACTTCTTTACTGGGCCTGGTAATGCGGCAGCACAATATTGCGGCCACGCAAACCATCCCGGTATATCCTTCGTTTATGCAGATGCGCAAGTATGAATTGCTTTCGCAAACCACCATACAATCGGAACATGGCAATAAGCGCATGCGTAAAATAGGCCACAGCATGGAGTTTGAACAGATCAAAGAATATGTGCCCGGCGACGACATCCGCACCATTAACTGGAAAGCCACTGCACGTAAGGGCATCAGCCTGATGGTGAATAATTATACCGATGAACGCAGCCAGCAGGTGTATTGTGTTATAGATAAGGGACGCCTGATGAAAATGCCTTTTAATGAACTTACTTTGCTGGACTATGCCATTAACAGCACTTTGGTACTGGCCAATGTATGTCTTCAAAAACAGGACCGGGTAGGGGTGATCAGTTTTGCTAATAAAATGGGGTCATTAATTGCAGCCGACAGGAAGCCCATACAGCGGGAACATATTTTGCAGCTGCTGTACAACCAGGACACCGCTTTTTTAGAAAGCGATTACGAAATGCTGTATATGCAGATCCGTAACCGCATCAAGCACCGCAGCCTGGTGGTGCTGTATACCAATTTTGAATCCCTGTCGGGTTTAAGGCGGCAGCTGAATTATTTACGCAGTATTGCCAAGCATCATTTGCTGATGGTGGTATTTTTTGAAAATACCGAACTGCATCAGCTATCTCATTTGCAGGCCGGTAATATAGACGAAGTATATATTAAAACCATTGCCGAAAAATTTGAATTTGAAAAAAGGATGATCGTAAAAGAATTGCAAAAGCATGGCATATTATCGGTGCTTACAGCACCCGAAAACCTTACGGTAAATGCAGTAAACAAGTATTTGGAATTAAAAGCAAGGCAGGCGATATAAGTTGAAAGGTTGAAAAAAGTTGAAAAGGTTTAAAAGGTTCTAAAGGTTTAATAAGTTATTTGTGTAATAGACCAATTAGGTTTAATGGGTTAGATTTACAGTTTAAAAGTGTTCGAAATTTTGGCAAGAAAACAAACATACCGGGAACGGTATACCAATAAGATAATTGAGGCTGGTGGCGAAGCGCCGGAAAGAAAAGAAAGGGTGAAAAGGCCCCCGGTAGATGCGGCAATACAGCAAACTTTCCTGGAAGGGAAGGCCATGCTGATAGACAAGCCCCTGCACTGGACCTCTTTTGATGCAGTGCGAAAATTACGCAGCATTTTACAGATCAAAAAAATTGGGCATGCCGGCACTTTAGATCCGCTGGCTACCGGCTTACTGATTGTATGTACCGGCAAGTTTACCAAAAAGATCAATGAATACATGGCGGCCGAAAAAGAATATACCGGCTCCATTACCCTTGGCGCCGTTACACCCACTTACGATCTGGAAAGTGAACCGGAGCAGCAAAAAGACATTTCATTTGTTACCCCTGCATTGTTACAGGCCACCACTGCGCAGTTTACCGGAACCATCGATCAGTTACCTCCCGTCTATTCTGCCATTAAAAAAGATGGAGTGGCTTTATACGAGCTGGCAAGAAGAGGAACCGCAGTAGAGCTGAAGGCCAGAAGCATTACCATTCATTCATTTGAGCTTACCGAAATAGCGTTGCCTGTAGTGCATTTTAAAGTAGTTTGTTCTACCGGTACTTATATCCGCAGCCTGGCCAATGATTTTGGAGCTGCCCTGGGTTGCGGAGGATATTTAAGCAGTTTACGCCGCACCCGCATAGGAGAATTTAATGTAGCAGATGCAATAGGGATGGATGATGTTGAAAAATTAATTGTTTGATCCAGCCCTTAATTATTTTGAATGGCTTACCCGGTATGCATTACCAACTAACAGTTATACAAATTACTTCAGTGGTATTTTTTAGAAAGGATAGTTGATGCCGATGGTAAAATTAAAATTATTATAGCGCCATCTCCGGTATTCTTCATTAGGCCCTTTGGCAAAAAATTTCTGGAAGAAATCATCAAATCCAAGTGATGGCAGCTGCCATCCATTTTTTACATACGCCAGTTCGGGACGTTTAAAGCGGAACCCAAAATCGAACCGTACTAAAAAATAATTGAAATCCAGCCGGAAACCATAACCAGCATTAATTCCCAGGTCGCGCCACAGGTTATTGAATTTGAACTGGGCACTATCTGTACCACCGCCCGGTTTTGAATTACGCAGGTTCCAGATATTGCCTGCATCTACAAAAAAGGCACCTTTCAACAATACCGAATTAGGGATGATTTGTACCAGGTCGTGCCGGAATTCAAAATTCGCTTCCAGTTGCATATCGCCGGTACGGTCATTGAATTTATTACTGCCATAAGGGCCCAGTGGTTGAGAGCCGCGGCCAATACCGCGTATGGGCCAGCCCCTCATACTGTTACTGCCACCACCATAATATTGTTTAAAGAAGGGTAATGTGGTATCTTTTTTAGAGGCATACCCAATGCCGCCATACAGGCGGAATACCATGGCCGACTTGGGCCTGCTTCGGGAGCTGCTGAATTCTACATCTGCTTTTATAAACTGGCGCAGGTATTTATTGAACAGGTTCAGGCTGCGTAAGGGCAGGGGAATGAAAACGATGGGAAAGCCGGATTCTTCCACATTTACTTTAATGAATTGCTGGCTGTTGGCATGTTTTATATTTTTAAAACGATGCGTATATGCAAGGCTGGCACCCGCCACCAGTGATGTGTTGAATGAATACCTTAAAAATGGAATGGAGTCCAGTGTTTTTTTAAAGCTGTCTGTTTCATTGTACAATTTTGCAAACTCAATATTAAAAGGTTTAAACGTAAGTTCATCATTTTTCCTGTTGTGCCAACTGTAGCCAATTCCCAGGTTAGACGATTGCAGGTTAAACAGGTTGATCCTGTTGATATACGACAGGTTTACATTGCTGAATGTTTGTGGTTGCAATATTCTTGGCCCCGCGGTATAACTTTTGGGCATCAGGAAAAAACGGGGTATTACAAAACGGGGTACCACCAGGCTGTTAGACAGGCTCAGTTCATTTGAATTGATGATACTGCGGGTGCTGCTGCTGTCAGGTTTAATGTTCAGTTCCACACCGGTTCGTATGGCATTGGTCATTTTAATACCTTCTTTACCCAGGTTTTTATTAGTTAAAGCCACATTGCCCGATAAGCCCAGCAGGTTACCTGCATTGGCCGCAGTAACACTGTTGGTATTGCTGGTGGCAGAGTAACTGGCTTCGATAGATGCCTCAAAACTATATTGCTTGGCAGGTATAAGTTGTATCACCAGGTCTATTTTATTGGCACTGTCTTTTACTTCCACCACTTCTATGTTGGCACTGATCCAAACTCCGGCCCTTGAAAAATTATTCAGCGTTTTGTAAAATTCGGTTTGACTATACAGGTCGCCTTTCTTTATAGAGATATTGCGTAATAAAAATCCGGTACGGAATAATTTATTGTGATACCGAATGATGAATTTGTTGGTTTTGGTGACTCTTTCTGTAATACCATTGATATCCGTCAGCATATCTCCGGGCCGGTAATCGGGCAGCACATATACATTGTTGATGTGATATGGTTTCAGGCGGTTGCTGTCGGTTAATGGAGGGTTTAATACCACGGCCAGTTTTATTTTGGGCGAATCTTTTTTCTGCTGTGCTTCGGCCAGTAAGCGCAATTGCTCAAAGGGATCATCGCTGATACTGGTGAGGGCTTCCAGAGTGGTATCGCCTCTTACTTTTATTTCTTCAGAGGTGAATTTGTAATACCCGTTGTTGCGGTACAGATCTACCAACCGGCTGATCTCTCCTAATACTGCAGCCTTTGTTACCGGCTTGCCCTTTTCAAGCAGTGCCTCGTTCAGGTGTTGTGCGGCCAATTGCTGCAGGTCGGGCCGGCGCAGGTGATAGCTGATGGTATCAATAAGAGTGGGCTTGCCCGGCTCAACAATATATTTTATACTTACTCTTTGTTCTGACCGGATGTACAATGGAAATTTGCCTGCCCTGAAACGGAAATTAAGAATAGGAGTTCGTTTTTTAATTGTGTCAGAAACTTGGTAGCTGGATACTGACCGGTAGTACCCAAGGTGTAACATAGAGGATTGCATATTGCGTGCCGACCGGCCCACTGCCGCAGAATCAAATGCTGCCGGTTTGGGGTAAATATGAAAGAAAAAGAATTTGTCCACCATATTTATTTTCGCACTGTCGTCCAGTTGGGCATTCAGGCGTGATTTTAATGCAGTCCGTTCGTCTTTGGTAAAATTTCCTCCCTTAACTTCGATGCTGTTTTTAATGATAAAGGGTTTGTCTTTTTGATAATGTTTGGGAATGGTGCACGAAGACAGTACCAGTGAAAGAAAAAAAATATTTTTCAGTTGCTGTAAAAGCCTTGTTTTATGAGGGTTGCTTACCGGCATATATATAATTAGTCGACAATGATTAACAAAACACATACCAAATATATCCAAAGTTTACACCATAAAAAATTCAGAGATGAATATGGGGTGTTTATTGCCGAAGGACCAAAGGTGGTACTGGAATTATTACACAGCCGCGAATTTGTTTGTAAGGAACTTTTTGCAGAAGAAAGCTGGTTACAGCAGCAGACCACACTGGCCAATCATTCGGGTATAAATACAGTGGCCTTAAAAGATTTTGAACTGGAAAAAATATCAATGCTTACCACACCGCACTCGGTGCTGGCGGTTTTTGAAAAGAAACAGGCTGCGGCGCCGGCTAATATCCGCAACAGCATTACATTGGTACTGGACGGGATACAGGATCCGGGCAATATGGGTACCATTATACGCACAGCTGATTGGTTTGGGGTAAGCAATATCATTTGTTCGGCAGCATGTGCCGATATGTACAATCCTAAAGTAGTGCAAAGTACCATGGGCAGTTTGGCCAGGGTAAATATTTTTTATACCGACCTGGTGAAATGGGTACAGGAAAATGATACAGTAAAAAAATATGCAGCTGCTTTGGATGGACGCCATATCAGTGAAGTAAAAGATATTAAAGAAGGCATCCTGATCATTGGCAACGAAGGTAAAGGGGTCAGCAATGCCATTATGTCCCTGGTAGATGAAAGAATAACCATTCCTAAAATCGGCGGGGCCGAATCGCTGAATGCTGCAGTTGCTGCAGGAATTATTTTAGCATTCGTGTGTTGATACCCGTAAAACGGATCACCAGGCAGGGTAATTTTTACAAAATAAAAATGCAGTAGTATAACTAATGAGGTGGTTGTAAAATATCAGTAAAAAGAAGCATACTGCCAGATCCATCAGCGGAATTGTATAGCCTTAACAGGTTGCGTTTTTTTTATGAGCAGGGTAGGGATGATTAAAGTGGCAAAACATATCAGTAAGGTAAGCACACATATGAGCAATACCTGCCACCATACCACATCGGCATGTGCCTGGCTCATATAATAAGCATCTTCATCTAATTTAATAAAACCGGTTTTTTCCTGCAGCCAGCAGATGCCCAAACCAAATGCGGCTCCCATTGCAATACCTGCGATGGCTATTACGGATGTGTTATATAAAAATATCTGCTGCACATTCCAGTCGGTGGCGCCAATGGCTTTTAGTATGCCGGTCATCCGCGTTCTTTCCAGCACCAAAATGATCAGGCAGGTGATTAAATTAACCACGGCCACCACCAGCATAATGATGAGCAAAATGTTTTTGATCTGTCCCTGCAGTGCCAGCCAGTCGAAGATATTGGGATAGATCTCTTTGATGGTTTTGCTGTACCAGCTTTGTGGCAACACGCTTACGTTGTATATCTTTTTATTGATGGCATCTGTTTCGCGGTAATCGTTTAAAAATATTTCGTATCCCCCGATCTGGTTGGACTGCCAGTTATTCAAACGCCGTATCAGGTTAATATCGCAAATGCCAAATGCTTTATCATATTCTTCAATAGAAGTTTTATAAATACCGGTAACCTGTAGCCGCCGCCGCCGGGCATTGGCAATGCCGCTGTCGTCGATGAATACCACATCCACACTGTCGTTCACTGTAAGGTTCAGCTGGTTGGCCGTGTATGCCGACAGTACGATCTCTTTACTGTAGCCACTGTCTTTTGTATTCATCCAGCGGCCCTGTTGTAAAAAACTGTTCATACGGCTGTAATCAAAACTGGAGTCGATCCCTTTGAGCAGCACACTTTCAATATCTGTTTTGTATTTTACAATGGCCGATTTGGTGGCATAGCGTTCCACGCTGCGGATCTCGGGAATATTTTTCAGGTTCAGTTCTACCGTATCATTTCTTAAAATGGGATATTCTTCTGCAATACTCACCTTATTCTCCAGGTCCTGCTGCACCCGGATATGCCCCCAAAAGCTGAATACCTTATTACTGATCACCTGCTGAAACCCGTTTACAAAGCTCATGGCAATGATCATGATGGCCACACTGATAGCTGTAGCCGCAATGGCCAGCCGGATGATAAAGCGGGAAAAGGTTTTCTGCTGGTTAAAGGCAATTCTTTTTGCTATGAAAACGGATATATTCAAATGGCATACTTTTGGTATCTTACAAATGTATTTTATTTACCCGTAACGATTACATAATAGCATGATAAAAGTTGAACAACGGTATGCGGTTGCAGTGAGCCTCTTTGCGATGGGAACAATATTGCATAAAGAAACAATGTCGGCCAGCAAAAAATATTTACTCTTTATCTTATTTATTGCAGCCAACTTTGTATCCATTGCACAGCAACCCGATATCATTTACAAGCCCAATATACAATGTGTACGATTTAATGTATATGGCGATCAGTTATCATTACCGGTGTACAATCTTAACAGTGCCGAACAGTTGGAGTTGAATTTTGATGACCTGGATGCCAATATCAAAAGCTATTACTATACTTTTCAGTTGTGTGATTACAACTGGAAACCGGTAGATGCCAGCCCTTTTTTATACATCAAGGGTTTTACCCAGCAACGCATCAGCACTAACCGCTATTCATCTATTGCTTACACCAGGTATACTCATTACCAGGCCATGATACCCGACCGGAATACCACCCTCACCATGTCGGGCAACTACCTGTTGAAAGTTTTTTTAGACGGGGATACTTCCAAACTGGCATTTACGCGGCGTTTGCTGGTACTGGAGCCAAAGGCTGCCATTGCAGCAACCGTGGTACAACCGCTTACACCGCAATGGTTTCGCACCCATCAAAAAATTCAGTTTACAGCAAATATTGCCGGACTGAATGCGTTTAGTGCGGCGCAGCAAATTAAAGTGGTGATATTACAGAATAACCGGTGGGACAATGCGCTTAAAGATGTGGTGCCCACATTTGTGCGGGGTTCCAGTTTGGAATATAATACCGAGAATAACAGTGTTTTTCCCGGTGGTAAAGAATGGCGCTGGCTTGACCTGCGGAGTTTTCGTTTGCAAAGCGACCGGGTAGACCATGCTGATTATAACAAGAATACTACAGATGTATATGTTAAAACCGATATTGACCGCAGTAACGATAAATATGTATATTTTCCTGATCTGAATGGAATGTTTTTAACGGGCACTATTGAAAACATCAATCCATATTGGCAAGCCGATTTTGCCACTGTACATTTTAGTTTGGCCACGCCCAATGCACAGCCTTATACCAATAAGGATATTTACCTGGCAGGACAGTTAACCGGGTACGAGTTCAATGATAAAACCAGGATGCGTTTTAATGAAGCAAAAGGCATGTATGAATGTACTGCATTTTTAAAGCAGGGTTATTACAACTATACGTATGTGGCCGTTGATAAGCTCAATCCGGCATTGCGCAACGACCTGGAAGGCAATTACTGGGAAACAGAAAACAGCTATACCATATTGATGTATTACAAAGCGTTTGCCGACAGGGCAGACCAGTTGATAGGCGTAGGTAAAATAGATTCTCGAACCGATAAGCCGGGATTCAGCTTCTAATTATAATATCGAATGGTGAACATTAAAACATTCGATATTTTATATTCGATATTTACATTTAACCCCGTATATTTGCGGCGGCAAGTCTTATACGGCCAGCTCCTGTTGAACTCCCCCAGGACCGGAAGGTAGCAAGGGTAGATGGTTGAGCGGTGCGATGTAAGTAACTTGCCATTTTTTATGCCCATACCTCCCAACCTGGCTACCGGCAGGCTCCTGAAAGAGAAAGTTCTGCACGTTGCTAATGCAACAATTTTCTGCGGTTGCATTGAATAAATTAAATGAATTATAGTGCTTCAATTATTTTACTTTTGCATATAATTAATTTTTTAACAATTTAAAGTAAGTTCCGCTCACAGCGGATTTGATCAGTATGAAATTTTTTATAGATACCGCCAACCTGGCTCAAATTAAAGAAGCAAACGATTTAGGAATACTGGATGGTGTAACCACCAATCCATCTTTAATGGCCAAAGAAGGCATCAAAGGCGAAGCTGCTGTAATGCAGCATTACAAAGATATTTGCGAACTGGTGGATGGCGATATCAGTGCAGAAGTAGTGAGTGTTGATTTTGAAGGTATGGTTGCCGAAGGTAAAAAACTGGCTGCCATTCACCCAAATATTGTGGTAAAAGTACCGATGATAAAAGAAGGTATTAAAGCCATTAAATGGTTTAGCGATAACGGTATACGTACCAATTGTACTTTAATATTCTCTGCCGGCCAGGCAATATTAGCAGCCAAGGCAGGCGCCACTTATGTATCGCCGTTTATTGGCCGTGTGGATGATACCGGTTGGGATGGTATGGACCTGATTCACCAGATGCGCCAGATATTTTCTATACAGGGTTATAAAACTGAAATATTAGCCGCTTCTATCCGCAATCCCAATCATATCATTAAATGTGCTGAAGCCGGTGCAGATGTTTGTACCTGCCCGCTGGCTTCTATTTTAGGTTTACTGAAACACCCGCTAACCGACAGTGGTTTAGCGCAGTTTTTAGAAGACGCAAAAAAATTCGCATAAGTTTTTACGCTGCAGGCGCAGCAAAAATACAATTAAAAATGCCCGGCACATCTTTCAGATGCACCGGGCATTTTTACGTTTAATACCATCAGTTGCACTACTGCTTTGAACGCTTTGGCTTGGGAGGTTGCATTCCATTCAACAGTTCATCTACTGTTTTTAAGTTTTCGTTATCGGGTTTTATTTTGATGTACATCGTAAACTCTTTATATACGGCAGGATTTTTTTTCAACACCGCTTTAATGATCACTTTCTCCGCTGCCAAATTTTTATCAATAAAAAGGGTATTACCTGTAAAGGTGCCGGCAGAAGCACTGAATAAAATATGGGTGCTGTCTAAGGGTACATACCTGCCGTTGCTCAGCAGCCCGTCGATATTGATATAATTGAAAGTGCCTTTTTTTAAACTGTCGGTATACAGGTTTACATAAATACTGTCTACCTTTTGGGCTTTTACAGTAATGGTACCGGCTAATAAAATAAGAAGTATAAGTTGCTTCAAATTAAATGTTTTGTACAAAGATGGAAAAAATTATGCCAGCGTTGCAAAAACAAAAAGAATTACTGTTAAAAAGTATTAACAGTAATTCAGGGATTCAATCTGTGATTGAAAAAAAGGGCTGCAGATCAGTGCAGCCCCGTATACCAAACTAAAACTACACGATGTATTTATTAATATGAGGTTTTTAATTCAACCCTTCTGTTTTTAGCACGCCCCAGGTTAGTGGCATTATCGGCAATGGGTAATGTTTCGCCATACCCCGTTGCTGTAACACGTGATTCCATAATACCCTTACCCATCAGGTAGGCTTTTACAGATTCTGTTCTTTGCTGCGATAAGTTTAAATTGTAGGCATCCGTTCCTTTACTATCGGTATGGCCGCCAATCAGCAGATTAGCAGTTTCATATTTTTTAAGGATAGTACTCAGCTCGTCCAGTTGCATCAATGATGCCACTTTCAATTTGGAGCTGTTGGTTTCAAAGAAGATTTTACTGGCAATCTCAGTGATCTTTTTTTCTTCCTCTTTAGTAATTTCAGGACAGCCCTTATTGGTGATTGTTCCTTTTATGGCAGGGCAGCGGTCATCAATATCAGCTACACCATCACCATCTGTATCAGGACAGCCTTTTAAACTTGCAGGTCCGGCAATATCTGGACAACGGTCATCTTCATTTACAATACCGTCTTTATCATTATCCATTGTACAACCTGCCGCATCTACTTTAAAACCTGCTTTTGTGTCCGGACATTTATCATCTACATCTGCCACACCATCATTGTCAATGTCTGGGCAACCCTTCATTGCAATTGCTCCGGCCATATCCGGGCACCTGTCTTCAGCATCTGTTATTCCATCCGCATCTTTATCCGGACAACCATTCATTGCAGCAATACCGGCAATATCCGGGCAGGTATCCAAATAATCTGCCACGCCATCGTTGTCCCTGTCTAAGGGGCAACCTTTTTTATCAACAGCTACATTTGCCGGCGTGTTGGGGCATTTATCATTTCTGTCTGAAACTCCGTCGCCGTCAGCATCTTTCTTTTTACCAAAATTAAAGGTCAGTCCAACCATGTGAAAAAGGTACGAATCGTTTGAGCCACTAATCACGCCATCTCTTTTATCTTCGTTGGAATACATGAATGTTTCCTGGATATTGAGCATTACATAATGACTGATGCTGAAATTGAAACCACCGCCAAAGGAAGGTGCAGCATAATCCAGTTTGGCTTTTGAAATATTCAGGTTTTTATCAAAAAGGATGGCACCACCTCCAACAAATATATAAGGCCGCACCGGAGAGTTGGGCCCTGCAATATTAAACCTGAAATTGATAGTGGCAGTACTGATATCTGTACTGTATCTTCCGGAAGGACTGTTGAAACCAATTTTGCCCTTGGTAGCTAAAAAATTGACATCGAAATGACTGCTTACATACCTGGAAATAGATAAGCCTCCCATGCCGTAAAAAGGCATTTTGGTTTTGTAGAAATCATTGCTGTAGTCACCATTGAACTGGCTGGCTCCGCCATGCAAACCAATATTCCATTTCTTGTCCTGTGTTTGTGTGCTGGCAGATAATGCACATGCGAGGCATATACAAAGTAGTACATTCTTTTTCATCGTAAATTTTATAATTATTGAATTACAAAGTTCACGTTGCTATTGCTGTATAATGTTACAAAATGCCTTTTGTATGTTGCATCATTCTCACTTTAGCATTTAACTGGGCCATCTGCACTGGTAATATTGTTTCGGGGCAGGGTACCAGCTCCATTCTAATAGATCCTGGTAATGATCCCGGTTCCTGTACCGATTCGGTAAAAGTGGATGGCATAAAAGCCGGTTGTAACAATATTGCATCTGCCCATATCACCAAAAGTAACAGGTGTTCATTGAGTCTGTGAATATGCAGCGGGCATCATCCTACTTCACGTAGCCTGTGCCGCTATGCTTCACATATTTTTCCAGCCACTGGTGCTGTTCCCAAAGCATATGCAAAATGTTCTCTTTGGCGGCATAACCATGCGCTTCAAAAGGCAGCTGTACAAAACGAACTGTGCCGCCATGCCCTTTGATGGCATTGTACAGCCGTTCGCTTTGTATGGGAAAAGTACCGGGATTATTATCCGCTTCGCCATGTATCATCAGCATGGGGGTTTTAATTTTATCGGCATAGCTGAACGGACTCATATTGAAATACAATTCGGGTGCCTGCCAGTAAGTACGTTCTTCATTCTGAAAACCAAAGGGAGTAAGCGTTCTGTTGTAAGCACCACTGCGTGCAATGCCGGCTTTAAATAAGCTGGTATGTGCCAGCAAATTGGCCGTCATAAATGCACCATAACTGTGGCCCCCAACCGCCACACGGTTCCGGTCGCCAATACCCATTGATGCAATTTTATCAATGGCAGCTTCGGCACTCCAGGTTAGCTGGTCTGCAAAATTATCATTGGGTTGTTTATCACCTTCGCCCACAATAGGAAATTCGGTATTGTCCATAATGGCATAACCCTGCGTGGCCCAAAATACAATTGAGCCATAACCCACTCTTGTAAAGGTGTATTTGCTGCCGCGTAACTGGGCTGCATCGGCGGCGCTTTTAAATTCCCGCGGGTATGCCCACATGATCACCGGAAGCGGGCCGTCTTTTTGTACATCATACCCCCTGGGTAAATACAGATCGGCAGCAAGGTCTACTCCATCTTTGCGCTTATAAGTAATTTTTTGTTTGGTGATACCACGCAATCCGGGTTGCGGATCGGCAAATGCAGTAATGGCCCTGGCACTGTTATTTTTCAGGTCGCGGATAAAATAATTGGGCGCATCAGTTTGACTTTGTTTATTGGTTACTATCAGCAGTTTGTTAAAGTCCAGTACATCAGTCACCGTTTCATAATTGGGTTCCTCGCAACGCCATAATACGGAAGTTTCTTTGCTGTTGATGTTGAACGACGAAATGAATGGCAGGTCTCCCTTGGGCGAAGCGCCGGCTCCTCTCATGAATATGGTGGAACCATTTACCAGTTTGATGGTATTGCGGCCAAATGCATTTTTATCAGTAAGAGGTGTGCCGGGATCGTTGTATGCATCATCGGTACTGCGGTCTATCAGTACTTCCAGTTTACCATCAGCAGTTAACTTGCTCATTTTCCGGCGATGCTTTGCTCTTGAGCCTTCAGTTACAAAAAACAGGTCTGTAGTAATGTCTGTAACACTGTACATTCGTTGTGCTGTTTTTACCAGTTCTTTTGGTGTGCCGGTAAATGGTGCAGCCCATGTATAAGCAATGTCATGAAAATCCATTTTCTTTTTAATGAGGCCGCTGTCTAATGGCTCAATCCATTGCACGGTGGCAGAAGAATTGTCTAACCAGTTGAAGCCACGTGGCGCATTCAATACATTGTCATTGCCTGTTGGTGCCAGTTCGCTGCTGGGTAATTTAGCTAATTGTTTTACAGTGGTGCCTTTCATGTCTGTAACAAGTACCGTAGTATTAAATCCTCCTGCAGGTACCAGGTAAGAAAATGGTGTATCAATTCTTTCCACCAACAAATATTTTTTATCGGGAGAAGTATTCACGCTGCTGTAAATTGCCGGAGTGCCGATTTTTGTTTCGGTACCATTGGTGTTTTTTATCAATTGGGCGGTGGCGTAAAATTCAAAAAGACTTTCATCAAAAGGATTTTTTATTAAGTCCTGGTAAGTTACACTGGCAGCAACTTTACCTAAATTTTCCTGTACTGTTGGTCCTTTTGGCGCTAAAGGTTTTTTAGGTGCCAGGGTTAAAGGTTTGTTTACAGCAGTGTACAATAAACTGTTGTTGTCTATCCAGTCAAATGCCGCGCCTAAAACCAAATTCACAGCCGATTTATTTACTTTGATGGCTTTATGTGTTTTAATATCTATCACATAAATATCCACTCCGGTGCTGGTGGTATTGGTGAAAGCGGCTTTATCTTCAGCAGGGCTCCACTGTAAATTGCCTGCTTTTAAATTGACGGGTAAACCGGCAACGGCAAATTCTTTTCCGCTGTTTACTTCTTTAATGGTGATGCTGGTAGAATAAGCACTTCTGCTGGGAGAAAAATTATTTGGATTGATGCGTAATCCTGCAATGCGCAGTTCAGGCTGTGCCAGGTCTTCTACAGATGGCATACTGCTTCGGTTCAGTATAAGCATGTACTGACCCTTACTATCGAAACTTACGCCGGGTGTGGGTTTGGCCATTACAAGATCATAAATTTCTTTAGGCGGTATTTGGTATTCAATGGCATCCTGGGCAAAAAGCCTGCAGGTGGTGAACAGTAAAGTCAGGAGGCATAATTTTTTCATGATGGAATGTTTAATTTGACCAATAACAAACTGTAGTTACCAGTTTACGCCATTGGTGTAATAAGAAATAACTGATATGCTAAATTAAGCAAACTGCGGAAGTTACACTGCGTTATGTGCTGTTCTACTTTGCATCCAACTGTCGTGAATTACACCTGTAAATAGCTACATCAGTTTCAGTGTTTGTCCTAAACAAAAACTCTGTTGTGCGTAAATCATGTCCTAATTAGTTGGCCTTGTCTACGGATTTTTGTTGGTAAAATCCCAAGCCTATCTGTTACATCTTTTGGGTTAAAATTAACTACTCTTACTGCAAAATAAACATATGATTTACCTGCTGTCGTTAGCAGATTTTAAAATGGCACATACCTTTTTTATTGCATCATTATCCATTGGATATTATGCATTACTGATTCCAACACGTTCTTTTATATATTCATTTTTATCCAGCTCTTTCAGCATAAACAGGGCAAGGTCGCCGGCATATATCTTAAAATTGTTTGGCTCGGGGGGATAATTGGCATTGGTAACAAAACTGCCTGTGGGGCCTTCATTTACAATATCCGGACAACAAACAAAGGTCCAGTTCAGCCCACTTTCATTAAGATAGTCGTATGCTTTTTTATGTTCCAGGCCAACCGCCAGGTATTCTTTGGGATATGTTTCTTTTTCAATCAGCAGGCCTGTATCCTCAGCATTTAAAATACCATAACCACCGACAGCCACAATGCGCTGCACACCAGCTTTTTTCATTTGGGTAATAATATTTTTAATGCCCAGTGTACGCGTTTTGTCGCTGCCATCCATGCTGCCGCCCAGGGCCGACAGGACTGCATCGCAGCCTTTCACCGCTTCAAATACTTCTTTTTCATCAAACAGGGCACCTTTTACCAGTTCCAGTTGCGGGGTTTCAGCATCAAATGCTGAAAATACATTTCTGCCAAAAGCTTTTACACTATCGCCATTGAATAATGCCTGCTGCACCAGTTGTTTGCCCACCATTCCGGTAGCACCAAATACAATCACCTTCATGTTGTTAAGTTTCTTTGAAGTTAGCAAATTATTTTTGTTCAATTAAAAATACTGTTCTTATATTTGCAGCAGCAATGAAATCAATGAATACAAATAACAAAGGTTGGTGGTGGCTGTCAAACTATTGACTGTGTCGCCTTGTTGTTAAATGTATCTAACCATATTCAAGCCCCGACACATGTGTCGGGGCTTTTTTAATACCTGGTCTGAACGGGGATGGAGGAGGATGCAAAGGAGCAAGAAGATTTTTAAATTGAAATGTCAATACTTTTATGTTTAGATTTAAACACAAAAAAATTATCCAGATATTATTACAGACAGCGTTTGAAAAAACTGTTCACCATTCAAATTTTAGATCCAATACATCGAGGTAATCTATCAAATACACGTTCAGACAAATGAAAAAAATAGACATACAAACCAGCTTTAAAAAAATATTGGCAGACGTATATACACCTGTGGGTATTTACCTGCGCCTGCGAGACAGGTTCCGCGATACCATTTTGCTGGAGAGTACCGATTTTCATGCAGGTGAAAACAGTTATTCTTTTATTGGTATCAATGCCATTGCAGGGATAGAGATCAGTAACCCTTCAGTACTGGAGTTTAAATTGCCGGGCCAGCCGGCAGAAAAAATGGCTATCAAAAATCCAACTGATGTGCCGGGCCATCTATGGGATTTTATGCAGCGCTTTCATATTACAGCAGCAGGACAAAGACCTGTTAATGTGGCGCAGGGGTTGTTTGGCTACACTACTTATGATGCAGTGCAATTTTTTGATTCTATAAAATTAAATGCTGCAAAAGTCTCCCCTGCGGGGGGCGTTATACCGCTGATGCGTTACCGCCTGTATCAATATGTGATTGCCATCAATCATTACAAAGATGAATTGTACATCATCGAAAATGAAATAAAGGGTATTGAAAGCGAAAGGTCGTTGATAGAAAGCCTGATAAAAAGTAAAGACGTACCTGCGTTCCCTTTTAAAACAGAGGCTGGCGAAAGTTCCAATCTTACTGATGAAGAATATATCGACGAAGTAAAGAAAGGAATTGCCAGTTGCCACAGGGGCGATGTATTTCAAATTGTACTGAGCAGGAGGTTTCAGCAACAGTTTACCGGCGATGAATTCAATGTATACCGTGCATTAAGAAGTATCAACCCGTCTCCTTATTTATTTTATTTTGATTACGGCGATTATAAACTGTTGGGCTCTTCTCCCGAAAGCCAGCTGATCGTAAACAATGGTAAAGCAATTGTACATCCCATTGCTGGTACTTTTAAAAGAACAGGTGATGATGAAACCGATAAGGCATTAGCTATTGCACTGGAGGCCGATGAAAAAGAAAATGCAGAGCATGTGATGCTGGTAGACCTGGCAAGAAATGACCTCAGCCGCATGTGTAATAACGTAGCAGTAACACAATACAAAAAGATCAACTACTACAGCCATGTGATCCATATGGTGAGCGAGGTAACGGGAAGCGTGGGGCCGGAAACCAATCCCTTCAAACTGATCGCCACCACATTTCCGGCTGGTACACTGAGTGGGGCACCTAAATTTAAGGCGATGCAGCTCATCAACGAATATGAGCCAACGGCAAGAACTTATTATGGTGGAGCCATTGGTTATATTGGATTTGACGGAACAGTGAACCACGCCATCATGATACGCACATTTTTGAGCAGGAACAATACGCTGGTATACCAGGCCGGGGCAGGCGTGGTGGCAGCAAGTAAGCCCGAAAGTGAATTGCAGGAAGTGAACAATAAATTAAATGCATTAAAACAGGCAATTGATTTAGCGCAAAATATTTAGAGAACAGGTTGATGGTTGATAGTTGATGGTTGATAGTAAATGCATACCATGAACAATGAGCCATGAACCATTAACCATAAAACGAAATGAAAATTCTAGTTTTTGACAATTACGATTCCTTTACGTATAACCTTGTTCATTTAGTGGAGAAGATCATTCATGAAAAGGTGGATGTGTTCCGCAATGATGAAATTACGCTGGAACAGGTGAATGATTATGATAAAATTATTTTATCGCCAGGCCCGGGTATACCATCAGAAGCAGGCTTATTACTGCCGCTGATTAAAAAATATGCCGCCACCAAATCGATACTGGGTGTTTGTTTGGGACACCAGGCCATTGGCGAGGCTTTTGGTGGCACACTCACCAACTTAAGCAAAGTGTATCATGGGGTGGCTACGCCAATAAACATCCTGCATACCCAATCTCAAATTCTGCATGGCCTGGGCAATACTATTGAAGTAGGCCGTTACCATAGCTGGATCATTGATAATAAAAATTTTCCTGCCGACCTGGAAATTACTGCAACAGACAACAATGGTTATGTGATGGCTTTACAGCATAAAACATTTGATGTGCAGGGCGTACAGTTTCACCCGGAGAGTGTGTTAACACCGGATGGAGAAAAGATGTTGAGGAACTGGTTAAATGCCCCCTCCGCCACCTAAAGGGGGAACTTTGGAGAAAATAAATTGGTACAAATTTTTAATTTTTGAGTGGCTAAAAAATATTATTCATTTTAAATCTAAGTTCCCCTTTAGGGGACAGGGGTATGAAAAAGATTTTAAACTATTTATTCGAACACAAAACACTTAGTCGTAACCAGGCCAAAGAAGTATTAATTAATATTTCTAAAAACCAGTACAACGAAAGTGAAGTGGCAGCATTTATTACCGTGTATTTAATGCGCAGTATTACCATCGATGAATTACAGGGTTTTCGGGATGCGTTACTGGAATTGTGTGTGCGGATTGATCTGAATGGAAATGAAGTGATAGATATTGTGGGTACCGGCGGAGATGGAAAAAATACATTCAATATTTCCACACTCAGCTGTTTTGTGGTGGCTGGCACAGGTAATAAAGTAGCCAAACATGGCAACTATGGCGCTACCTCTATCAGCGGCAGCAGTAATGTAATGGAACAGCTGGGGTATAAATTCAAGAATGATCCGGCAGCTTTAAATAATGAAATTGATAAAGCCAATATTTGTTTTTTACATGCGCCCATGTTTCACCCGGCATTAAAAGCTGTTGGCCCAATTCGTAAAAATTTAGGAGTACGTACTTTCTTTAATATGCTGGGGCCTATGGTAAATCCTGCTTTTCCGAAATATCAACTGGTGGGGGTATACAATTTAGAAATGGCCAGGATCTACAATTATTTGTTACAACCCGGTGGCAATAAATTCACCATCATTCATTCGCTGGATGGCTACGATGAAATTTCTTTAACCGGCGACACCAAAGTGATCACCAACGAAGGCGAACAGATTCTGTCTGCAGAAACTTTAGGGAAAAGAACTGTGCATGCTTCGGATATTTATGGAGGCAATACCGTGGAAGAAGCTGCAAAAATATTTGTAACCATTTTAAAAGGAGAAGGCAGCTGGGCGCAAAATGCCGTAGTACTTGCCAACTCAGCCATGGCACTGCAATGCACCGGCAAGTACAGCAGTTACCAGGATTGTTACCATGCCGCTGTTGAAAGCCTGGAAAGCGGCAAAGCTTATCAATCATTACAAAACCTGATCAGTTTACAATAATGAATATATTAGATACCATAATAGCAGCAAAAGAAATTGAAGTAAGCAAAAGGAAATCAGAAATTCCTGTTGAACAATTGCAGCAAACTGATCTTTTTAAAAGGCCGACTTTTTCTTTAAAGCAATTTTTACTGGACGAAAATAAAACCGGCATTATAGCAGAATTTAAAAGAAAATCTCCTTCTAAAGGAATCATTAACGATCGTTCTGATGTGGTGGACGTTACCCGGGCGTATACAGCTAATGGTGCCAGTTGCTTGTCGGTATTAACTGACGGGCAGTTTTTTGGGGGTAGTGCAGATGATCTGCGCCGTGCAAGAGTAAATGAGATACCTGTTTTACGTAAAGATTTTATCATTGATGAATATCAAATTGTAGAGGCCAGGGCAATGGGTGCTGATGTGATTTTACTGATTGCCGCATGTCTTAGCCCTGCAAGGGTACAGGAGCTGGCTTTGTTTGCAAAAACCTTACAGCTGGAAGTGTTGCTGGAGATACACAATGAAGAAGAATTACAGCATATTTGCGATGCAACCGAATTGGTGGGCATCAATAACCGCGATTTGAAAACTTTTACTGTAGATATTAACAGGTCGATTGAACTGGGTAAAAAAATACCTGCCGGCAAGATAAAAATTGCAGAGAGCGGGATCAACAATATTGAAACTATTTGTACCTTCAAAAATGCCGGCTTCCGGGGTTTTTTAATCGGAGAAAATTTTATGAAGGAAGCCGACCCAACGATTGCTTTTGCCGCATTTGTTCAACAACTAAAGCAAAAGTAAAAATGAGAGTAAAAGTTTGCGGCATTACACAGGAAGAGCAGTTGCAGCAATTGCCTGGGGCCGGGGTGTCCTTTGCCGGGTTTATTTTTTATCCCAAATCGCCCAGGTATGTGTTGCGGCACATGACCACCAGCCAGATTAAAAAAGAAAATACGCTGAACAAAGTAGGCGTATTTGTAAATGCCTCGGTGGATGAAGTACTGCAAATGGTAGACGAGTGCCGCCTGCACATGGTGCAGCTGCATGGTGATGAAACACCCAAGTTCTGTGAAAAGATTGCCGATTATATTTCTGTGGTAAAAGCTTTCCGATTCAGCGAAACAGATAATATTGGCTACCGCATTCAGGAATACATGGAGTACTGCGACATGTTTATGCTGGATACCGAAGGCGTGGGCTATGGCGGTACAGGCAAAAAACTGAACCTGGAAAAATTGCATCATGTTCCAATTGGGAAACCCTATTTCTTAAGTGGTATGATAGAACCGGGGGATGCGGAAAAACTAAATGAATTTGCACAACGGCCTGAAGCAAAAGCGTTGTTTGCGGTAGACATCAGCACAAAGTTTGAACTGATGCCGGGCATTAAGAATATACCTTTGATAAAAGAATTTGTACAGCAACTAAAGTAGCCACTAAATTACACGAATAAAAATATTATTAACGGTATTTAATTCGTGAATATTAGTGTAATTCGTGGCAAAAAATTTACAAAGTAAAAAACAACATATAGATTATGAACATTAAAGTTTGTGGCATTACCCAATTAAAACAATTGCAACAGTTAGACGGATTGAATATTGAATATGCAGGGATGATATTTGTTAAGGATTCTCCGCGTTATGTGGGAGACAGCTTAGACAAGGATGCTGTTAAGAATGCTGATTTCGACCTGAAAAAAGTAGGGGTATTTAAAAATCCTGAGATGATTGATGTGCTGGATGCCATTGACGAATATGGTTTGGATGTGGTGCAGTTGCATGGCGAAGAAAGCCCGGAAATGTGCGAAGACCTGAGCGATGAAGTAGAAGTGATCAAAGTATTTAACCTTACAGGAGATGAAGATGTGGATGCGCTGGTGGCAGATTATGATGCGGTATGCGATTATTATTTGTTTGATACCAAAGCGGATGGCGAAACAGGCGGCACCGGAAAAAAATTCGACTGGAAAATTTTGACCAGGGCAAAAATTGAAAAACCTTTCTTTTTAAGCGGCGGCATTAGTGTGGATGATATTGCCGCATTAAAAAAGTTTAAACATCCTGACTATTTTGGTGTTGATATCAACAGTCGTTTTGAAAAAGAACCTGGTGTAAAAGATATGGGCCAGGTGCTGTTATTTAAGAAAGAGATGAAATAGAACCCCTACAGCGGGTGCAAACCCTCTCGGCGGTTGTGGGGGCAAGATATTTTTTATCTCCATATGATCATTACGGCAGCAAAGGTGGATGATTTAAAAGTAGCAGTAGGGTTGAAGGTTTTGCCAATCATTCTCCGCTTCAGTAAACGACCAAAATAACAGGCTGTTCAAGAGTGCAAACCCTTTTGCGAACGGGACAAGCATTCAATACATTTGAATAGAATTGAAGAAGTCCGTTTCAAAAAAATAATCCCGCAAATCGGGATAAAAATAAAACATGAACTACACAGTTAATGAACACGGTTATTACGGCAGTTTTGGCGGGGCATTTATACCCGAGATGCTGTATCCCAATGTGCAGACCCTTCAGGAAAATTATTTGAAAATAATTTATGATGACCAGTTCCAGAAAGATTTTTGGAACCTGCTGCGGGATTATGTGGGCAGGCCAACGCCGCTGTTTTTAGCAGAGCGGTTGAGTGAAAAATACGGGGCCACCATTTATTTAAAGCGTGAAGACCTTTGCCATACCGGTGCTCATAAGATCAATAATACCATCGGGCAAATTTTACTGGCAGAAAAATTAGGGAAGAAAAGGATCATTGCGGAGACCGGTGCCGGCCAGCACGGCGTGGCTACCGCTACCGTGTGTGCGCTGAAAGGCCTGGAATGCATTGTGTACATGGGCGAAGTGGATATTGCACGCCAGGCACCCAATGTGGCCCGTATGAAAATGCTGGGTGCCACAGTGGTGCCTGCCACCAGTGGCAGCAAAACATTGAAAGATGCCACCAATGAAGCCATCCGCGACTGGATCAATAACCCGGTTGATACGCATTACATTATTGGAAGTGTGGTGGGGCCGCATCCTTATCCTGATATGGTGGCCAGGTTTCAGAGTGTGATCAGTGAAGAAATTAAAAAGCAATTGTTTGAAAAAACTGGAAATGTAAATCCCGATTATGTGGTGGCCTGTGTGGGTGGTGGCAGTAATGCGGCAGGTGCTTTCTATCATTTTTTAGATGCTGCTGAAGTTACATTGATTGCAGTGGAAGCAGCAGGATGCGGTATCAACAGCGGCATGAGTGCAGCCACCACACAATTAGGTAAGCCCGGTGTTTTACACGGCAGCAAAAGTTTACTGATGCAAACTGCTGATGGCCAGGTAGTGGAACCCCACAGTATTTCAGCAGGATTGGATTACCCGGGTATAGGTCCGTTGCATGCACATCTGTATGAAAGCGGCCGTGGTACATTCATGAGTGCAACGGATAAAGAAGCTTTGTCGGCAGCATTTGAACTGAGCAAACTGGAAGGGATTATTCCTGCACTGGAAAGTGCGCATGCATTATTTGCACTCAATAATATTTCCTTTAAAAAAGATGATGTGGTGGTGGTTTGCTTAAGCGGAAGAGGGGATAAGGATCTGGATACTTATATGAAACATCTTTAACCTCAATCATCCCTCTTTTTGAGGAGAGGGGAGATTAAAACAAAAAAAAATTAATGAAATACATTTTAAGCGCAGCCATCTTTCTTTTGGCATCCTGCGGTGATGCCCCATTCATCAATCATGAATTGAAAGCGGAAAAAATAGGAGCCTGTACCAATGATGTTGAAACCATTCATGTATCTGCCAATATTATGGGTGAACGTTTTACCTTTAATACTTGTGTAAATGATGGTTTTGATGGAAAGCAATACAGTGTGGAAAGAAAAGGTGACAGCCTGGTAGTTAAATTTCCAACAGAAAGTAATAAAAAAGCTTTGTACAAAATGATACTGGACATAGATGCCAAACCTGCTTATCATTTTATTACACTGGGCGATCGAACCATTTCGATAGCAACTTCTAAATTTTAAACATGAACAGGTTAGATCAGTTATTTGCGGTTAAGAAAAAAAATGTACTGAATATTTACTGTACCGCAGGGTATCCTCAACTGAACAGCACGGTGGAAGTGCTGCATGCCCTGCAGCAGCATGGTGCCGATATGATTGAGATCGGGATGCCTTACAGCGATCCGCTGGCAGATGGGGAAGTGATACAACAAAGCAGCAGTGTGGCATTGCAGCAGGGGATGACGCTGGAAATATTATTTGAGCAATTAAAAAATATCCGTACTACCATACAACTGCCTATTGTTTTAATGGGGTATATGAATCCCATTTTGCAATTTGGAATGGAAAAGTTCTGTGTTAAAGCAAGGGAAGTGGGAGTAGATGGTTTAATTCTGCCCGACTTACCCATGTACGAATTTGACACGCTTTACAAACCGTTGTTGGAGGCAAATGGGCTGAAATTTATTTTTTTGGTAACCCCTGAAACAGGGGAGGAGCGCATCAGAAAAATTGATGCCCTGTGCAGTGGTTTTTTATATGCCGTATCTTCTTCCTCCACCACCGGAAAAAATAAAGCGATTGAAGGGCAGGAGGGGTATTTTAAAAAATTGCAGGACATGCAGCTGAAAAACCCGGTACTGGTGGGCTTTGGTATAAAAGATAAAGCTACTTTTTCTTCTGCCTGCAGGTATACCAACGGGGCTATCATTGGATCGGCTTATATTAAAGCGCTGCATCATACTACCAATATAGATCAAAGCACTAAAGAATTCCTAAATCAGGTACTCGGTTGATGCATTTGCCAAAAACCAAGTAAATTGCATATTCAAACAGAAATTATGAAGCGGATATTTTGTATTGTATTTTTATTGCCGGCACTGGTTTTTGCACAGGTTAAACCCAAGCCTGCCGTTAAACCTAAATCCACCATCTCCAAAACAAAAGTATCTGTAAAGCCTGCAGCACCCGTAGCCCCGGAGGGCGGTTTTATTATTAATGGTACAGTAAAGGGGTTCCCGAATGGCACACCCGTATCGATGCTTAATCCCAATAATGGAGAGACCGAATTGGAAACCACCATCTCTAAGGATAAATTTGTTTTTACAGGGAAATTAGCCAATCCTGATTTTAAATTATTGCTCTTCAATAAACAGGTTACCAATGGTAACCTTCCCAATCAACCTCAGTCGTATATCAGTGTTTTTTTAGATAACAGTGCAGTTACCATCACCGCGAAAAAAGATTCGCTGGCTAAGGCAGTCATTTCAGGTTCAAAACCACATACCGATTTTATGGCTTTCAATTACCTGATGCAGCCTTATCAAAGCCTCTTTGCCGAAAATGCGGGGGTGCCTGACTCTGCCAGCGTGGCGGCAGTGTCAAAGGTGACCAGTGATTTTGCAAGCCAACATCCGGCTTCATATATAAGTCCTTTAGCTATTTACCGGTTTAACCAGGTAGCAGAAGATGCAACTGTAACAGAAACACTATACAACCAGTTAACCCCCGAAGTAAAAGCATCACCGATGGGCCTGGCAGTAGGGCAAATTGTGGCGGAATCAAAAAATAACGGGCTGGGTACCGTAATGCAGGATTTTACCCAACCCGATACCACTGGCAATCCCGTTAGTCTGTCATCATTCCGGGGAAAATATGTGCTCGTTGATTTTTGGGCCAGTTGGTGCAGGCCCTGTCGCCTGGAAAATCCCAATGTGGTGGAGGCATTCAATAAGTTTAAAGATAAAAATTTTACAGTGCTGGGCGTTTCATTAGACAGGGGTAAACCTGAATGGCTGGATGCCATCAAAATGGATAATCTCAGCTGGACGCATGTAAGTGATCTTAAATTCTGGAGCAATGCAGTGGCCCAGCAGTTTAAAATACAAAGTATTCCGCAAAATTTTTTAATAGACCCGCAGGGAAAAATAGTTGGAAAAAATTTAAGGGGCCCCGCACTGGAAGTGAGGCTGGCCAAATTGCTGAAATAACCTTAGTAACAAAATAGTATAAAAAAGAAGCTGCCACATAAAGGCAGTTTTTTTTTACCCTTAGAAAAGATACAGCCGTACATATATAATAGTAAGCATTTTGAATGTATATCTGCAATCAAATGATACATTTTTTAGACAGCCTGCTTGTCATAGTATAACTATTATGAATTTAAAAGAATAAGTATTTAATCACAATGGATAGCCCCAATTTTAATAATAGCCAGGAAGTGCCTGCTGAGAAACTAAAGGCGGTTTTTGATTTTAATAATGTTTGAACAATGAATTAGGAAAATCAAGAATAAGCTGCTGCATCTTCCATTTTTTGTAATACTTACAGCAGCATATTACATGCAATGCATATTTGAATGTGCCTTATTGATCTTGTATATATCTTATCCCAAATTCATGCTCAATTTCAGCAAAAAACTTGAGCATGATTTGTATTGAAGTTAACTTTACAGGGCCAGTATGATTGTTGCTGGGGAAGTATAACTTGTGTACTTCCCAAAAAACTATGCTCTATAATTTCTACTTTTTTCCAGATTAGAGAAAGAGAAAATAGAAAATTGTTTGAAAACCAAATGCTTGTATTTTGGTATACAAGTTGAAACCAGTATAGGCAAATAAGCCTGGGGTTTAAGCAACATCTCAATGAGAATATTTTAAATGCTTATTTATTTTAATGCAATCGCGGTTGGATTTGATTAGAAATGTAGTCATTTAAAACAAAGTATTATACAATAACCTTTAAGATAGCACGTTTTTGCGTGAAACATTAAAAATGAATAATCCGGAACAACCCTTTTCAAATACATCCCGATATAATAAGATGCCGGTAAAATGTTGGGTTCTCTAGTTTATTATTTTAAAACCAATACTAATGAAAAAAATCTTCTTGTACTGTGCCGTTATAATAATGGCGATGATGTTGGCAACAGGTGTCAGCGCACAAATTTCGGGTACTGTATTCCGCGATTATAATGGAAATGGTGTTAAAAACAATGCGGCGGCTTTTAATGAACCCTTTGTACAGGGTGTAACCGTAAAGGCCTTTAACAGCAGCAATGTTCAGATGGGCACAACAAAAACAACCGATGCGGTTGGTGCCTACAGTTTTACCTCAGGGGAAATTCCATCCGGAACAGCCGTAAGAATTGAATTCTCGGGCCTTGCCCTTGGCGATTACAACAGTGCAAATGGTGCAGGTAACGGTACCAACATACAATTTGTTAGTGCACCTAGTGCTGCTATAAATTTTGCAGTGAATGCACCTGATGAATTTTGGGATAACAGCGGGCTGCCCAATCCTAAATTGCTTGCGGTTGTATATGCACATGGTGATATTAATCACACAAACTCTTCCAATACTACATTTGGTATTACGCAGATAGACAACAATACCACCGGCCATACACCAACCAAAGTAAGTGTTGCAACACAGGCTCAGGTAGGTGCGTTATGGGGTATGGGGTATCAAAAAACACACGACAGATTTTTCTTTGGAAGTTTTTTAAAACGCCATGTAGGTTTTGGGCCGCAGGGTGTTGGTGGTGTGTATATGGCCAATTTATCTGGCGCTAACTATGCATTATCAGGAAGTTTTACTTTACAGGGGGTTACACCGGCAAATAGCGCAACTGCTTTAGATATGGGTACAGTAAACAGGGTGTCTACGCCTAATACCAGCGATTTTTACCTGGCAACAGGAAGTGATGTTGTTGGAAAAGATATGGATGCCTTTGGGAAAACAGGGAAAGTGGGTTTTGGTGATGTAGAAGTTGATGATAAAAACCAGCAGCTTGTTCTTGTAAACCTTAACCAGCGGAGAATTGTTACTGTTAATATTGCAGGTGCCACTGCATCATTGAATAATGCATCCGCTGCCACCCTGGGACCACTCACCAGGGCATACGATATTTTAACATTACCAGGGGTGCCATCCTGCGTAAGCGGTCAGCTGCGCCCCTTTGCTTTAAAGATATATAAAGGGCGTGGTTATTTAGGCGCAGTGTGTGATGCATCTGCAACACCAAGAGACTCCACAAAACTCGCAGGTTATATTTTAAGTTTTGACCCGGCAAATATATCTGCGGGCTTTACTACTGAATTATCTCTAAACTTCAACTACCGTACCTCAACTACAAATGGTAATACCAACAGGTGGCATTCATGGGCGGATGTATGGTCGGATATTACCGTAACCGGAACTTACAGGTACCCAGAGCCGCTGATCAGTGATATTGAATTTGATGAAGCTGGCGGAATGAACATTTCAATTACAGACCGTTTTGGGCACCAGATGGGAATGAATCAAACAATTCCGGTTGCAGGTTCAGGAACCGTTATCGGCGAAGCCAGGATATCTGGAGATATCCTGCATGTATGCCGGGTTGCCGGCAGCTGGGTGGTGGAAGGTGCCAGCGGTTCTTGTGCAGTTACCAATACTAAAGACAATCTGGACGGATATGGCGATGGACAAACCGTTAGCGCATTTGAATATTTTAATGATGAATCCGGAGATGCTCCCAATGGTGAATTTACTGAAGGTGCCATGGCAAAACTAATGGGTACCAATAAATTGGTTCAAACAATAGTTGACCCTACTTCTGCGCCAAACACCACCGGTGAGCCTTACTGGTATTCTGCAGGTTTGCACTGGTTTGATGTAAGTTCAGGCAGCTGGTCAAACTGGACAGCTTTGTATGACGGTTCTGATGCAGGCGCACCCGCAGGTACTTTTATGAAAGGTAATGGGTTGGGTGATATTGAATTCATGACCAGTTATCAGCCCATCCAGGTAGGAAACAGGATCTGGCAGGATAACAATGGCAATGGCATACAGGATGCAGGCGAAACCATTTTACCGGTGCCTGCAGGAACCACTGTTACTTTAAGAAGTCCGGGTATAAATGGTCTTTATGGCGATGCAGATGACCAAACATGGACTACCACAACCAATGCCTCAGGCAATTATTATTTCAGCGCACTAAGCAGTGCCGATAACCGTAAACCTGCTGCATGGACAGGCGTTGGAAATACTATATTGCAGGGTTTTGATTACCGGATAGAAATTGCTGTTCCTTCGGGTTTTCAAATAACAAAAACCAATGTGGCTGTAAACAGTTATGATAATATTGATAATGATGCGTCATTAAACGGAAGCAACGCCGTGGTTGTTTTCAACACCAGTAATACCAATCATAATTTTGATATCGGTTTTAAAGTACTCGCTACCATAGGTGATAAGGTATGGCGGGATGACAACAGTGATGGTGTTCAGCAGGCTGCAGAGCCGGGCCTGGGCGGTATTACAGTAACCTTAAAAAACAATCTTGGCGCAGTTGCCGGCACTACAGTTACAGATGCATATGGCAACTATCTCTTCGATAATTTAACAGGAGGCGCTTATACCGTAACGGTAACACTGCCTGCAAACTACACTTTCAGTACGCAAACCAATACAACCGACGATAACAATACTACAGGCACTTCTACAACAGGAAGTGATGTTAATGTAACTACCGGTCAGTCATACACGGTAACATTAAGTGCCGGCGAAAACAACCGGAATATAGATGCCGGATTGATATTTACCAACCCCGCCGCCAGCAACAGCCTGGGCGACAGGATATGGTACGATAACAACAGTAACGGAACACAGGATGCAGGCGAACCCGGTGTGGCTGGTACAACAGTAACCCTCTATGCCTCTAACGGAACAACGGTTATTGCTACTACTGTTACAGACGCCAATGGCAATTATTTATTTACCAACCTGCCCGCTTCAACCGACTGCATCGTTGGGGTTACCGTTCCTGCGGGTATGGTATTTACCACAACAGCAGGAACAACTCCGGGTAATGCCACTACAAACAGTGATGTTAATGCTACATTAGGCAATGCGGCTTATGGTAAAACCACACTGGTAAATACCGGTGTGGCCGGAACACAAACATTAGGAATAGACGCTGGAATTATACCACAGGCAGCCGGTACAGCCAGCCTGGGCGATAAAGTATGGAACGATTTGAACAGCAATGGTACGCAGGACGCAGGCGAACCGGGTATTGCCGGGGTAACCGTTAATTTATACGAAGATGTGAACGGTGATGGCGTGCTTACAGGTGGTGAACTTGCCGTAGTACGTACAATGGTAACCGATGCTTTTGGAAATTATATTTTCAACAACTTAGTAGTTACTGTATCTAATAAATGGCAGGTGGAATTTGTGCAGCCGTTGGGCTATAACAATACGCCTGTGGTGAATAATAACTCAGGTAACGATGAAACAGACAGCGATATAAGCAACAATACCACCGATAGAACAGATTTTATTAGGTTAAAAGCTGATGAAAGAAATACAAAAACAGACGCCGGTTTTGTACAATCTGCACCGGCAGGTGTATTGAAATTGGGTGATAAGGTATGGAGAGATGATAATGCTGATGGTCAGCAGGGGGTAACCGAACCCGGAGTACCTGGTGTAACTGTAAAATTATACCAGAATGGAACCGATGGATTACCCGGAACTGCAGATGATGTTTTACTTGAAGCAAAATCAACTGATGTTAACGGAAGTTACCTGTTTACCAACCTTGCTGCCACCGCAGGAGCAAGTTCAAATTACAATGTACAGTTCAGTAATATACCTGCAGGCTTTAGTATTACCAAACTAAATGCAGGCGCTGCGGCAACCGATAATAATGCAAACAGCCTTGGTAAAACAGGTAGCGTTAATTTAATCGCAGATGATCTTACAATTGATGCAGGTATTGCACAGGGTGTACCAAGTGGCCTGGCAAGTTTGGGCGACAGGGTTTGGTACGATCTTAATAATGATGGTATACAAAACGCAGGCGAACTGGGGGCAGCTGGTGTTACAGTAAACCTTTACAAAGATGCTAATAATGATGCTGTAATCAGCCTGGGAGAATTAACTGCCATTGCCACCACCACCACCAATGCATTGGGTGAATATATGTTTGGTGGATTAAGTTCAGGCAGCTACCAGGTAGGATTTACTTTGCCGGCAACTTTGTCTGCTTATACTTTAAGTATCAAAGATGCAGGATCAGACGATGCACTGGATAGTGATGGTAATCCAAAAAACACTTCAGTAGCAGGTAACACTGCCGGGGCACAAACCAGCTATACCGCTTTGGTGGTATTGGCAGAAGGTGAAGATAAATTAACCGTTGACCTGGGTATTGTTCCTCCCGCTTTAACGAATACCCTGGGTGGCACTGCCTGGTTTGATACAGACACTGATGGTTTACAAACTTCCAATCCGGGAAGGGTTGCAGGTGTGATGGTTACTTTATTCAATAATTTGGGTACTGCAATAGCCACCACCACCACAGACGATAATGGAGATTATTTATTTGTTGGATTAGCTGATGGCGATTACAGTGTTGCTTTCACTAATTATCCTGCAGGTTTTGATATTACTGTAACTTCTGCTGCTAACGATGCTACGGGAAGCGATCCTGATAAAGTAAATGGTAAAACAACAGCAGTAACATTAAATTCCCTAAACAGGAACGACAGGAGTCTGGATGCCGGTTTAATCAGTAGTTCAAGAACCGCATTAGGTAATAAAGTGTGGGAAGACCTGAATGGCGATGGTATCCAGGATGCAGGTGAACCGGGTATACCGGGGGTAACTGTAACTGTTTATGATGACCTTACTAACCAGGTTGCAACACTGGTTACCGATAACGATGGATATTACTTCTTCCCTAACTTAAATGCAGGCTTATACCAGGTTGGCTTTAGTACGTTACCGGCTGGTATGGAGTTTACTACAAAAGACAATACCGCAGGGCCTGATGGCGATGGTGCAAATACATGGACAGGCGGGGGCGACAGCGATGTGAACCCCGGCGGCGGATTCGCCAATAAAACAGATGTATTAACACTTACAGCAGCAGTGGTTAATTTAACCGTTGATGCCGGTTTAAGAAGAATACAGGTAGCAACAGTTGGAAACAGGGTATGGGATGACTTGAATGGTAATGGTTTACAGAATGCCGGTGAACCGGGAATACCGGGTGTGGTGGCAACATTGTATAACAACCTTAACCAGAAAATAGGAAGTTCAGTTACAGATGGTAACGGAATTTGGCTGATCACCAATGTGCCAACAGGTAATGGCTATTATGTAATTTTCACTAATAAGCCTGTAGGAGCTTATACAGTACAGGATAACGGTGGTGCAGGAACAGGCGGCGGAACGGATACCGATACTGACAGTGATGTTAACTCTGCTGGGCAATCCGGTACATTTAATGTAACACCTAATACCATAAATGTAAAGATCGATGCAGGCATTATGTCCAGTATAACACTGCCTATAAAACTGATCAGCTTTACAGCCAGGCCGCAGGACAATAACGTACTGCTGCAGTGGGAGGTTGGTGAAGAAATAAACACCAGCAGGTATGAAGTAGAATTTAGTGCGGATGTAAACAGTTTTGTAAGCATCGGATCGGTAACAGCCAATAACAACCGAAACTATAGCCTGCTGCATACTGCCCCTGTAAAAGAAAAAAGCTACTACCGTTTAAAAATAACAGATAAAAATGGTAATGTAAGTTACAGTGCAGTTTGTTTCGTAAACTTTAGCAAAGTGGCAGATATAATGGTATATCCAAACCCAACTGCAGACAGGGTTAATATTACTTTTACTGCAGCAATGATTAACAAACCTGTTGTGATGAGTTTACTGTCGGTAGACGGAAGGTTAATAATGACGCAAAAAACTGCAGCAGCAGGTCAGACTGAAACCATCTATGTAAGCAGGATTGCTGCGGGTAAATATATCTTACAAATAGCAGCCGGTAATGAGCTCATTAATAAAACAATTGAAGTGATCAGGTAATGGATCAATCTGAATAGTACTAAAAAAGGCTGTCTCATTATGAGACAGCCTTTTTTGTGGTGACCGCGTTAGGATTCAAACCTAAAACCTTCTGATCCGTAGTCAGATGCTCTATTCAGTTGAGCTACGCAGCCATTAATTGGGGTGCAAATATAGCCAGAATATTCTTTCCGGCCAAACATTTACAATCCCAATAAAAAATTATCGTGAATATAGTCTACCACATTCACCAAATTTTTACTTTCTTCATATACTTTCAACTGGCGGTCGGCCCCGGTGCCCTGTTCCATCATTTTATTAAGATGGTTTACTGCATGGCGGCTGCCCAAATGTGGCACCACGTCATCAATAAAATCAAGCAGCTCATATAACAGCACCCTGGTATTCACTTCACTTTCTTTGCCAAAATCAATCAGGCTGCCATCAATACCATAACGGCTGGCCCGCCATTTATTTTCATTCAGCAGGGCCCGGCTGTACATCATAAAGTTCAGATTTTGCATCCGCAGTTTATACAGTTTGGCACAAATACCCTGGAATAAAGCTGCAATAGTAATGGTTTCCTGAACCGTCATGGGAATATCGCAAATTCGAAACTCTACAGTATTGAAGAAAGGATGCACCCTCAGGTCCCACCATATTTTTTTTGCATTGTCAATGCAATTGGTTTTGATCAGCAGTTTTACATAATTGTCGTAGGCTTCAATGCTCTCAAAAAAATCGGGTATGCCGGTACGGGGAAATTTGTCAAACACCTTAGTGCGAAAGGATTTATATCCGGTTTTCCTGCCTTCCCAAAATGGCGAATTGGTACTCAATGCATAAATGTGCGGTAAAAAATACCTGGCGCTGTTGGCAATATGAATAGCCATTTCACGGGTTTCCATGCCCACATGCACATGCAGGCCAAAAATGAGGTTGCTGCGGGCAGCTTCCTGTAATTCATTTACAATTTCATCGTAGCGGGCATGTTCGGTGATGAGCTGGCTTTCCCAATGACTGAAAGGATGCGTGCCGCTGGCGCCCACCCATAAACCAAGGTCGCCGGCAATACCGCTGATGGTTTTGCGCAGGGTGGACACGTCGGTAAATGCTTCATCCACATCATTGCAAATGTCGGTACCCACTTCCACCACTGCCTGGTGCATTTCGGCCTTTACCTTGTCTTTAATTATTTTTTGCCCTTCCTGTACTATTTTTTGTTCATGACTTTTTAATTCTCTTGTTACGGGGTCAATTACCATGTATTCTTCTTCTACACCCAGGGTAAAATGTTTGTATGATAAGTTTGCCATGCTTTTAATTGATAATTGTTTAATTGAAAATTAATAATGTCTTCAATGCAAAATGTAATGCTTTACCGGTTCTTACAAAAGTTAATGTATTATCCATTTTTCGCCGCAACATTATATATTAATACAGTTTTTGTTTATTTGCACTGTTCCTGATATAGGTTCCCCAGGTTAAATTATCAACACCGTCTTTATGCTCCAGCGCTTTTTCAATGGCATAGTTGGCCGCGGTTTCCACCACCCAGTCAAAATTGGCCTGACCCACACTGGTTACTTCTGCATCGGGTGCCGGGTTACAGAAATCAATGGCATAGGGTACCCCATCACGCACAGCAAGCTCTACGGTATTAAAATCGTATCCTAAATAATGGCAAATGCGCAGTACAATATCTTCCATCTGTTTGTAGCGCTCGGGAGATGGCGCAAAATCAGCTACGTAGCGCAGGGCATGAGGGTTACGGGGTTCGTAAGGCATAATGCGCACATATTTGCCACCTATGCAATAGCAACGGTAATATTCTTCAAACTTAATTTCTTCCTGCAGCATCATTACCAGTTGTTCTGTTTCGGCATGTTTTTCAAAAAATTCTTCCATGCTGTTGAGTTGGTACACACTTTTCCATCCGCCACCTGCAAAGGGTTTCATGTATGCCGGGAAACCAATATATCTAAAAATACCTTCCCAGTCCAGCGGGTAAGCCAGGTTGCTGAACGATTCATCAGAAGTATCGGTGGGCAGTTCCTTACTGGGCAGGATAACCGTTTTAGGAACCGGTACACCTATTTTTGTAGCAAGACAGTTATTGAAGAATTTTTCGTCGGCACTCCACCAAAAGGGGTTGTTGATCACCGTGGTACCGCATAAAGCGGCATTTTTTAAATAGGCCCTGTAAAATGGCACGTCCTGTGATATCCTGTCGAATATTACTGCATATCCACTCGGCTCTCCCTGCATTACTTTATCTATCAGCACAGGCTCGGCAATGATGCTTTCAATATTTTTGCTGTTTACTCTTTCAATAAAAGCCATGGGGAAACTTCTTTCTTTTCCGAAGAGCATACCAATTTTCTTCATAACAGTGGGTTTTGTTTATTGATAAAATGTGTGGGTGATTTTCAAACGTTTCCAAATATATTTTTTCGTTTCCAATAAAACAAATATTGTTTATCCGGCATCCGGTGGCTGCCATCCGGCATCCGGCATCTCTGCACTTCCAGTCTCAGCATCTTTTCTTATTTTTGAAAAATATGGAGTTTATAAAACCAACCGGTGTTATTATTCAAAATCACGTGCTCAAATCGATCCATTTACAAAGAGCAGTAAAAGTGGATTGTTATGTTCCGGCAGCGGAAACGGATCCAGAGAATATGAGCTTATTACTGATCAATGATGGGCAGGACCTGGTGACCATGCAATTTGAAGACATATTAAGCACTTTATACCATGAGCAACTGATCACTCCTTTATTTTGTGTGGGCATTCATTGTTCGGAAGACCGGAAGAATGAATATGGAACGGCAAAAATATTAGACTATAAGGGCAGGGGAGCTAAAGCTGCTTTATACACCAGGTTTGTGTTTGAAGAACTGCTGCCTTTTGTACGCAGCACCTACCAGGTGCAATCTTTTAAAGATAAATCCTATGCCGGTTTTTCGCTGGGCGGGCTGAGTGCACTGGATATAGTATGGAACCATCCGCAGGAATTTTATAAGGCCGGGGTTTTCAGCGGCTCGTTGTGGTGGCGCGATAAGGACCAGGAAGACGCTGATTTTAATGAAGCTACCGACCGCATCATGCACCGGCAGGTAAGGGAGGGCAACTATGCCCCCTGGCTGAAATTCTTTTTTGAAGTGGGTACGCAGGATGAAACTGCCGACAGGAATAACAACGGCATTATTGATGCGATAGACGACACCGTTAGCCTGATGGATGAACTGGTGAGTAAGGGATATAATAAAGAAACCGACATTAAATACCTGGAGCTCAATGATGGCAGGCATGATGTACCTACCTGGGCAAAAGCTTTTCCTGATTTTTTAATATGGGGTTGGGGAAATTAAAAAAATAGTTCAAATAAAAGAGCCGCTTAAAATAAGCGGCTCTTTTTATACCTGTTTGTAAGTATTAGTTAAACAAATACCTGATACCAAACTGCATCTGCCAGCGGGAAGCGATGCTGGTGCTGTTGGAGAAACTGTTAACAAAAGGAGTTAAGTTGTTTGCATCCTGTTGTGTAAATGAATAACTGGGGGTTTTACCGTCAGCAGCCAATCCTTCATAACGTAAGAAGTTGGTAACTGTTGGAGATTTTACTACACCCCAGTATTTATTCAGCAGGTTACCTACGTTTAAGATATCTAATGACAATCTTAAAGTATGACGGTCTCCTTCATCTTTACCGGTTTTCATTGAAATGTCCTGGGTAATGTTCAGGTCCATCTTTTTAAAATAAGGTAGTACCACGGCATTTGCTTCGGCTATTTTACCGCGGTGAGCCGACAAATAGTTATCCTGGTTGATGAAAGCATTCAACTGAGCCCATTGTTGAGCAGCTGAACGGGGATCTGTGCTTGCACCCAAACCTGTACCGGTAGAACCAGATTTTACCAGGTTGATTTCACTGGCTGAATTTGGAATATAGATCAGGTCGTTACCATTATTTCCATCACCATTTAAATCACCATTATATACATATGAAGTTACACCGTTTGGAGCTGCTTCAAAATATACACCAAAGCTGGTGGCAAAGTGTTTTGCATAGCTGAATTTATACGATGCAAAAGCCACTACACGGTGAGGCTGGTACCATGATGCATTAGACATATTATCAGCGTTAGGATCTGTTCCCTGAACTGCCCTTGCACTCCATAAACCACCTGCAGTGCTTCCGCCTTCGGCAGTGTTCTTACTTCTTGAGTGTGTGTAAGCGGCACTTAAGTATAAACTTTTGATGGTTTTTTGTATGCGGAAAGTAGTGGTGGAAGAATATCCTTTATTGGTATTTTTCATCAGGATGCCATTACCCAAATTTGGATTGGCCGCTGATGTGCCAGCAAAATAATATTTGCTGCTGTTGTTCAAAGTAGTAGTTGGTGAGGTATTGTACCGTAACCTGGTATCAGCCCCGGCTAATGCAAAAGCATTGGTTTCATTCAGGTTGATATTTGAATAGTATACCGCATGAATATCTTTGGTATAAGTTCCTTCTAAAGTCAGGATCCAGTCATGTGGTAATTTTTTATCAATGGCCAAACCGGTTTTTAATACCGATGGATATTTGAAATTGTTATCAACCAATGCCACACTATAAGACGTGTTTGCGGCACCGGCAGCAGGCCTGTATGCATCTGGATTGGCATTAAATGGTACTGCAGTTGCACCTGTTCTGATCACTGATCCAAACTGCACACCATTGTTGCTGGCCTGGTTGCTGATCCATACAAATGGAGGAGCACCGGAGAAGATACCACCGCCACCTCTTACCTGCAAAGTCTTATCACCTAATACATCCCAATTAATACCAATTCTTGGAGAAACCAATAAAGCACTTTTTGGTTTTTTACCCACATCATATTTTGCACCATTTGCAAATGTTAAGGCAGCAAAGTCGGGGTTCTGATCAAAAGTTCCGGTATAGGAAGAATTGTCGAACCTGATGCCGTATGTTAATGTGAAATTCTTTTTCACACTCCATTTATCCTGTACAAATAAGCTGATATCGTTCGACCCTGCTTTTGCATAAGGGAAAGAACCGTCTTTTAACGCAGAATACTGAACAGCGTAACGTAAAGCATTTACAGTACCGGTATTTACACTATTGTAAAAATCTGTAAGGCTGTTAAACTGGTACAAGCCCTGGTAAGCTGGAGCAAATCCGTTTAAGTATTTCTTAAATGAATTTTGTGTACCGGCTGTAATTTCATGACTACCATTATAGAAAGTCAGGATATCTGAAAACTGGAAATTATCAGTGTTCAGTTTGTTGTTATAAGTAAATGGTTCGTATCCAAATGTAGTGTATACGTTACCGCTTAATAAAATATCAACTAACGGTAAATTAGAATTTCCCTGTGAAGAACGGAAATCACGTAATTGTGTAAATCCAACCTGGAATTTGTTTACCAGTTTATTGCTGAACCTTGTATTCAATTCAGCTATAAAAATATTGAAGTTATTGTTGATTACATAACCAGCGCCTTTAAATGGCATTGAGTTATTTCCGGGAGCCTGACCAGATACAAATCCTGAAAAACCGTTTCTGCTGGTACTTGCAAACTGATCAGCACTTGATTTAAGGTAATTGTATTTTAAGGTAAGGGTGTTTTTTTCATTGATGTTCCAATCCAGTTTAACAGTTACTTTATCACTTTGCGTTTTTTGATTGTAACCCTGGAATGGTCCTGCATCGTAACCAAATTTGGTTTTTAAGAAATCAGCCAGTTTGGCTAAAGTATCAGCATTTGCAATAGAAACACTACCCGGTGTAATAGGGTGGCTGGCATCAGATGCAATAAAGCTGGTAGCAGGCAATTCCTGTCTTACCTGTTCCGCACTTACAAAAAAGAATAATTTATTTTTTATAATAGCACCACCTAAAGCAAAACCTTGCAAGCTGAATTTAATAGGCGTTTTAACCAATTTGGTATTGGCTACTTTATAGCCCTGGTTATTTTCATTTTTTGAGTATTGATACACTGTACCCTTAAACTGGTTGGTACCGCTTCGGGTTACAGTATTGATACCTGCACCTGTAAATCCACCCTGGCGTATATCATAAGGAGATACGTTTACCTGTATCTGCTCAATCGCATCCAGGCTTATGGGTTGAGAACCGGTTTGGCCGCCCAATGTACCCGAAAGACCAAAAGAATTATTGAAGTTAGCGCCATCTACCGTAACGTTGTTGTACTGGTTGCTGCGACCGCCAAAACTTAAACCGTTAGAAGTAGGTTCTAATTTGGTAAAATCCTGTAATGAACGGTTGATAGTGGGCAAGCGCTCTATCTGTGTACGGTTGATTACTTCCTGGCTGCCGGTTCTGTTATTACTAAAAACCTTGTCCTGCCTTTTGGAAGCTACCGTTACTTCACTCAATGTTGACGCATTTGACGACAATTTAAAATCAGCCTTGTACGCCTGGCCTAATAACAGGGTAATGTTTTCCTGTTTGTCTTCTTTAAAGCCCACAAAACTTACCGCTACGGTATAGGGACCGCCCACACGTAAGTTGGGAAGGTTGTAACGGCCGTCTTTACGGCTGGTGGTACTGTATTTGGTACCGGTTGGAAGATGCACCGCAATGATGGTGGCATTGGCCAACCCATTGCTACCATCGGTTACAGTACCCTGTATCTCCGAAGTGGTTTCCTGTGCCATGGCACCCAAGCTCAGCAGGGCCAACAGCATAGTTAAAAGAGCAAATGTTTTTTTCCTCATAATAGTTAGTTTGTTTTTGCAAAGGTGCAATATTTATACAGGTAAAATATGAGTGTTTTATTAACAAAAAGTGAACTTTTCTGCTCATTTTGTATTGAAAATGCGCAGACCTAAAAAACAAAAGGCTATCTTTTTTAAAAAGATAGCCTTTTGTTAATATTTAAAAATATTATAATTAGAAATTCAGACGTAAGCCTAAATTCATCTTCCAGGTATTTCCTACAGTAATATTGCTTGTGTAGGTAGTGGTGGGTAACTGATTATTTACAAGGTTCATCCTGTATGTAGCTGCTGTGGTAGCAGTGGGGGCAGTTGCTACCGCTAAGATGGCGGCATTAGAATACACTGTTCTTTTAGTAACTCCCCAATCGCTGTTCAGTAAGTTGGTAAAGTTTTCAATTTCCATACTCAGTTGCAAACCATAATTTTTATGTTTACTAACAGGTAAAATATCTTGTAATATCCTGAAATCAAGATTGCTGAACCAGGGGAACTTTGCACCATTTCTTTCAGCGATCTGGCCTTTATGTTTGCTCAGGTATTTGTCCTGATTAACATATGCAAAAAACGCGTCACTTTGTTGTGCTGCTGTAAATACACCGTTGGTTACAAAAGTAATTTCTGATGCATTCCTGGGTATGTATATCAAATCGTTGGTAGAAAGACCATCCTGGTTGTAATCGTTAGAATACCTGTAGCTGAAGCGGCCCTGTTCGTAACCGGTATACACTAAAGTAAATGTGGTATTCAAAAATTTATTCCAGTTTGCTTTATAAGAAGCATAAGCCACAACTCTGTTTGGAGTACCAAAATCACTGTAAGCCAGGTCTAAATTGTTGTTACCATTTTTGCTCTGGATATTACTCCATGCGCTGGAAGCCTGTGAACCCGGATTTCCACTCAAATCAAATGACTCTGTATGAGTATATGCTGCGGTGAAATCCCAGTTTTTATTAAATCTTTTAGAAATTTGAGCAGTAAAAATACCTGCACCACCTTTGCTGGTGTTAGCTAAAATCATGGCTTCAGAAATGCCGTTGTTGTACCTTCTGGTAGCGGTAGTATTACCGTATAAAGCACGTGAGCCCGGGCCAAATGTAGTTCCAACGGGAGCTTTTTGGTTAGCATTGTATTGCAGCAGGGCGTTGATGTCTTTATTATAAATAGCTTCCAGTGTTAATGTCCAGTCATTGGCCAGTTTTTTATCAACTGCTCCGCTGATCCTGAGTACCTGTGGCATTTTAAAGTCACGGTCTACTGCAGCCAAACTGCTTGGTAATGGAGGAGTACCTACTGTGCTGGGGAAACTGCTGACATATGCGTTAGGATCTGGATTGAATAAAAAGTTATTCATCACAGTGGCGCCATCAGCTGCCAAAGTACGTTCGTAAGGAACTACAGAAGTACCACTGTTTGATGGTTGGTTGGTGAACCATACAAAGGGGAATCTTCCGGTAAATACACCCACACCACCACGAACGATCATGTTTTTATTGCCCTCAACATCCCAGTTAAATCCAATACGCGGGCTTAAATACGTTCTTTCTTTAGACCATTTGCTTACATCAATATTAAATCCTTGTCCTTTCAGATCATAAAAAGATAATGCTGATATAGATGAGTTGCCTAAAAGGTCATTTTGAAATAAAGGTCTGTCGGCTCTTAAACCAAGTGTTAATTTAAATTTATCGTTGAATTTAATTTCATCCTGTCCGTATACACTGGCCTGTCCAAAATCAAGTTCTACAAACGGAGTTCTGCCCGGTACAGGGAAGGTGATCGCAAATGCATTGGGAGCCTGATTGTTTAAAAAAGCATTCACACTTGAATAACGGTAATAGCTGGTGCCATAACGCATGAAGTAGTTTTTAACATAAATATTTTCATACGATGCGCCTGCTGTTAGTGTATGTTTACCTGCAGTATAAGTTACGTTGTCATTAAAAGTTAAGGTGTTGTTTTGAACATCATTACCAAATGAAAACAATTCGTATCCTGCACTGATATAGTTGTCACCACCAGACCAAATATCTATAAATGGAAATAAGGCAGATTTGCTGCTTCTTTTTGGATCGTTTGCTTTTGTATAAGTAGCAATAAACTGGTTAGAAAGGCGGTCGTTGAAATTGCTTTTTAATTCAAAAGCATACGAGTTTAATAAATTGGTATTGGCATAGTTAGAGTTTTCGTAACTCATGCTGTTAGCACTCCATCTGTTGCTTGCACTTCTTGGGTTGGGTGCACTATTACCATTTAATAATTGATCGTCATCAGTTTTTGAATAGTTAAACCTGAATGAAGCGGAATGTTTAGGGCTGATGATCCAGTCTAAACGGCCCAGCACTTTTTCATTTTTTGTAAAAAAGTTACCTAAGTTCTCAAATGGTCCTGTTTCATAGCCATACTTTGTTTTTAAGTAATTGCTCACTGCAACAAGACTGTCATATTGTGTTCTTGATTCATTAGGGTCAGTAGATGGTGTACCTCTTCTTGCCTTCCAGTTGATACCGGGCGCATCAAATTCTACCGTTTCTCCGCTCAGGAAAAAGAATAATTTATTTTTAATGATTGGTCCGCCAAAAGTAGCACCAAATGTTTTTGAGGTAGATTTTGTTACAGTAGGTACTTTTTGTCCTACAGCTTCCCTGCCTAAAAAACCTTCATTGCGGTAAAAACCGTACACACTTCCCTTAAACTTGTTAGTTCCTTTTTTAGTAGTGGCGTTGATACCGGCACCGGTGAAATTTGCCTGGCGAACATCAAAAGGACTTACGTTAACTGAAATTTCTTCAATGGCGTCAAGAGAGATAGGTTGCACATTACCACCCGGCAAAGGATTGGTTGATAAGCCAAAGTTATTATTGAAACTGGCTCCATCAATTTGGATGTTGTTATAGCGACCATCCCTGCCGCCAAATGAATTACCTGCTCCGGCCTGCGGAGATAAAGTGGATATATTAGTAATGCTTCTGCTGATATTTGGTAAAATGGTGATGGCTCTTTGGTTAAAGTTGCTGCCCGTTCCTGTTTTTACAGTTCTTGTAGTACGTGAGTTTACCACTACAGATTCCAATATATTAGCGCTGGTTTGAGCACTAAAATCCAACACCTCTGTAGTACCTAACTGCAAAAAAACATCAGTTTTGTCAGGAATTGTTTGGCCCACAAAAGTTACCGTTATGGTATAAGGGCCGCCTGGATCCAGGTTAGGAATTGAATATCTGCCTATTTTATCCGTTTTTGAAAATTTTACAGCACCATTTTGTGTGTTGGTTACTTTTACTGTAGCTCCTTCAAGTACAGCTCCTTTTTCATCTTTTACGGTTCCGCTTATACTACTGGTGGTTACCTGAGCGCTTAATGCGAAAGGAAAAACCAAGAGTACAGTTAATAAACGTACAATCTTTTTAAGTCTCATAATAGTTAGTTTTTTATCGGTGGCAAAGAAACTAAATAATTGGCGAATTAGGGCCAACTTTTATCAACAAATTCTAAGGCAACCATATCTGCTGTTCTGCTGCTTCAGCCATTTGTAATAAAATGCAGGCAGGTGCTTTACAGGCTATTTTATATTTGTTTAATATGTAAGATGCATCCTTTTGTGTACAATAAACATTCCGGAGAGCTGGTGGGCGCAGCAGTAAAATATTCCCAATTTCAAAAAGGGGGCATTAAAAGCAAGGGCAAACCTTGTTACCTTTGCCGTGTAAACAGTAATTTATGTTAGATAGTATAGAAAGCGCAATAGAAGACATCAAAAATGGTAAACTGGTGATTGTGGTAGATGATGAAGACAGGGAGAATGAAGGGGACTTTGTGGGAGCAGCCGAATGTGTTACCCCCGAAATGATCAATTTTATGAGTACCCATGGCCGTGGTCTGATCTGTGTGCCATTGGTAGAAGAACGTTGTGATGCACTGCATTTACCCCCCATGGTTACAGACAACACCTCGCTGCATGAAACGGCGTTTACTGTAAGTGTTGACCTGCTGGGGCAGGGCTGTACTACAGGCATATCGGCCCACGACCGGTCAAAAACCGTGCTGGCACTGGTAAATGATCAAACCCGCCCCGAAGACCTGGGCAGGCCCGGGCATATTTTTCCTTTAAGGGCTAAACGCGGCGGTGTATTGCGCCGTACCGGTCATACGGAAGCCACCATCGACCTGGCCATGCTGGCCGGTTACAAACCTGCAGGCGTACTGGTAGAGATCATGAACGAAGACGGCAGTATGGCAAGGGTGCCGCAGCTGATAGAGATTGCTAAAAAATTCGATCTTAAATTAATTTCAATAAAAGACCTGATCGCTTACCGCTTAAAAACAGAATCTTTAATTGAAGAAGAGGTAAGGGTTACAATGCCTACCAAGTATGGGGCTTTTGAACTCATCGCTTTTAAGCAGCTGAATACCGGTGAAGTACACATGGCATTAAAGAAAGGCGATTGGCAAAAAGAAGAGCCTGTACTGGTACGGGTCCACAGCAGCTGTATGACCGGCGATATTCTGGGCTCGCTCAGATGCGATTGCGGCGACCAGCTGCATCTTGCCATGCGGATGATAGAAAAAGAAGGCAGGGGCCTGGTGCTGTACATGAACCAGGAAGGCAGGGGCATTGGATTACTCAATAAATTAAAAGCCTATAAACTGCAGGAGCAGGGCAGGGATACCGTGGAAGCCAACCTGGAACTGGGCTTTGGAATGGATGAAAGAGATTATGGAGTGGGGGCTCAAATACTGCGTCACCTGGGAGTAAGTAAAATGAAACTGATGAGCAATAACCCACGCAAACGTGCCGGTTTGTTGGGGTATGGCTTAGAGGTAGTGGACAATGTGGCCCTGGAGATCAGCTCTAACCCGCACAACGAAAAATATTTGCAAACCAAAAAAGAAAAGATGGGGCACAACATCTTAAATGGCCGGTAACGGTTGCGGCATTGCAATACGTCTGTCAGAATTTTAAACCACAAACCGGGTAAAATGGAATTAAGCAAATCACTTGAACGCAAAGAGAAACTTAAAAAGATTTCTCACATTTTGGCGGGTGTAATTATTCTGTTTCATGCATATGAAAAGTATGAAAGTGGTCATGGCTCCTATATTTTTTTTGTTATTGCAGGGGTGCTGTTCTTAAGCATTGCATCATTTCATCACCAGCTTAAACTAAAATTTCCCTGGGTAGACAATTGCTTTTTCGTTATTGAAGCAACCCTGTCACTTATTATCGCGTATGATTATTTTCATATGGGCAAAGTTGGCCTGCCAATTATGTATTTAATTGCTGGCTTGTTTCAAATTTGCGCCATTTATTTTTTTTCAAGGCGCTTAAAAAAATAGTTCACCCCTTTCAACACAACTGCCTGCCCGGAGAAATACGGACTCACATTGTGCGCAGCCAGTGTATTTAATTAACGGGGTTTTTCTCTAATTTTTTCTTTCGTTTTTCCTCCGGGGTTCGTTTGTCAAATTCTTTTTGATAAGACAGGCGCACCCCAGTTCTGTTTCTTTGCCCCAGCGTGGCATCCACACTGCTTCTGTAAAAGCCAACGATACGCAATTTGCCATCGGCAGTTAAAATGTATTCCACATTCACGTCGGGCGTCAGCAGCACATTGGTATTTCTGGCGGCCAGAATATAAGGGTTGTTATAGTCAATATTGCCGCCCAGTGAAACGATGAGTCTGCCGTTCCAGTATTCTTTTTTAAACCCAAAGTTGCCCGAGGCCTGCAGTGCTTTGATCAGTTCGGGACTGGTGATATCGTAAGAAGAATTCAATGACAGGTACGGGGTAATGGTGGGGTTTTTGAATATTTTTTGAAAGAACCTGGCCAGCTGGTTATTTAAAAAACCGGAAATTACCTGCCCGGCAGTACCAGAAAAAAATGAGGCGGTAGAACCTCCAAAACCCTTGTCGTTTATAAAGCTGTTGAACAGCAGCATGGAAGCCACCTGCCTGTTCATTTCATTTTTATCCAGATTGAATTTTTTAAGATTCTCCTGTACGATGGGATCTTTGGAATAGTCATTGTCTTTGGGCAGCACAAACTCAAATGTGATTTCTGGTTGCTTTAAGGTTTTGGTTAAATGCGCAATGATGCTGAGGTTGGATTTTTGGTTGAACTTACCCCTGCTGGTGGCCAGGCTGCTCAGGTCTACATTGGGAGCGATGTATTCTGCATCTATATTAATCAGGGCCTCATACGGATCACCATTCCAGGTAATGGAAGATCCTTTTTTGATAGTAAAATATTTTTGTAAAAAGGTTTGAAAAATAAATTTGTATTCGCCTTCTGTAATATCATAACGGCCGCTCAGGCTGATGGGTTCTTTAGAGCCTACCTTAATTTTTAATAAACCATTGCCCTGGCCTTTTATCACATCACCGGTTACTTCGTCCAGTATCACATCAATTTTACAGGCGGGCGTGGCGGTTAATTCCATATCCAGCGAAAAGTTGGAACTCTCTTTACTGCGTATATCTTCCATCTTGGTACCAAACTGGATAAAATCGATGTAATCAATAGCGCTGGATTCCCTGCTGCTTCCGGTAGGCAAATAAATATGGCTGCTGTCCAGTGAAGAAGGAGCCCCGGTGATTTTCATCTTCATATCTGTAACAGGGCCATTGAGCGTCATGCTGGCATGGCCAATTACTTTTCCATAAAACTGCTGGTTGTCTTTTTCGGTGGTGTTCAGCAGCAGCATCTTGGCAGTTTCAACTTTTACATTTTCAAAAGACATATTGTCGAACATGTTATCGAAGTAGATTTTACCACTTGCAATACCGGTGTTGTTAAGCGTGTCTTTTAATTGTAAAGAGCCCAGATCAATTTCCCCGGGGTTAAAAAGAATAGTTTCGTTTGTAAACTTATATTTACACTGGGTGTATTTTACTTTTAACGAACCATCGGTAACGGTTACACTGCCGGCAAATGATAATTTACCGGCACCTCCGCTGATCTTTACATTACTCTTTACGGCATCTCCGTGTATTTCGCTGAAAACGGCTCCCAGGTAATTGTCCAGCAGGCTAAGATCAAAATGTTCTGTAACCGCGTCAATCGCAATCTGGTTGGCACTGGTGTCTTTATAATTCACACTACCATCAATGTTAAACTTATATTGCTTATTATCGGCACCGGCCTTAAATTTTATTAAACCGGTGGCGGTATTTACATCACCTGTTAATTTGGTGGTACCAATGGTTTTATTATCCAGTATCAGCCCTTCTGCAATGGCATCATACTGTATGCTGGGTTTGCCAAAAGGATCTTCCAGTGTTACAGTGCCTGTTAAAATACCTTCCAGCCTTGGATGCTTTAAAAAAAACGGTGCAAAGTCATCAATGTTCACCTTTTTAAGTTTGGCAATTACATTGGTGTTGTCGGTGCCGTTTTCTGCCGGTTCTGTAGATAAGGTGATCTCCTGGTTGCCCTGTATGAATTTTACCTCACTGGCATCAATATACGATTTACGTATAGTGAGTTCTCCATCTTTTTCCAGTTGCCATTTTTTATCGTTGATGATAAAGGAAGAGGGGGAGAAATGAATGTTTACCCCGTCGGTCAGGGTTTGTACAGTGGCATTTAATTCTGCATCGCTTAAGGTTTTGCTGGCACTGGTTTTTAGCTGCAGCACAGAAATATCATTGTGCGATCTTACGGTAAGATTGGTGCCCGGAAAATGAAGGCTGTCATTCAGGGTAATGTCGCCGGTGGTGATTTTTGTAAATAAAGAGTCGAAATTGCCCGAGCTTTCTATTTCCAGGTTGTTGAATATTTTTTTATCATACTCAAACTCCGGGATATGGCCATTGATGTTCAATTCGTTTTTGGCCAGCTTAAGATTGCCATTGAATGTGGCATTGTTAAAACCTTTAAGCTTGTGGTCAATCAATTGAACGTATTGGTCAATATCATTTGTTTTGATATTAAAACTAAAGTCCTGGTCACTTACTGTATTTTTTGGTTTCTTAACATAAGCAGGGTAGTACCGGTTTAAAAAAACCTGAAATGCATTGGGCAGTTCCAGTATTTTAAAATTTCCGGTAACATCTCCTTCCAGTTCGTTGGATTGAAAAGACAGGTATTTTTTATTGTCTGCCACATAAGACTTTAATGTAAGCGAATCAAATGAAAGTTGTGCGCTGTCGTGGCGTAAAGTGGCATTGTATATCCTGGCAGTACCCAAAAAATTATCAATATTATTACCCGTAAAGTTGAGGTTAAAATGCCCGTTCAGCGAAAAGTCTTCATTGGTAAAATGCAGTTGCTGCAAATTGGATTTTTGCAATACGGCATCAAAATCAAATGCGGCTTCCTTACCTGCCATGCTAACAGAGCCATTAAAATTATCTACTTTTAAATTGGGGTCATTCACGTTGCCATGGCCGGTAAATACCTGTTTGTCAAAATTACCGTCGATGGTGATGTTTTTATAATTGTAGCCCGAGAATTCTATTTGATGCACATTGCCTTTAAAATTTGCTTTCAGATCTTTTTTTGTAAAGCCGCTGCCTATTACATTGCCATCCAGTGCAATGTTGCCGAGTGTTTTGGTATTTATGAACTGGCCCAGGTTAAAGCCTGAAGAAGAAATTTTACCGGAATAAGTGGCAGGTTTGTTATCCGGCAATTTCATGTTGATATCTGCAATGATATCTCCCAGGTTGGTTTTTATGTACCCGTATGTTACAAAATCGTTGATAAAGCCAGTGTAATTTCCTTTAAAGCTGATGGTACCCAGCCGGCTTAATTGAGGTTGCTCCAGGTTTTTTAATGATGGCACCAGGGTTACCAGGTCGGCATAATTGGTCACCAGGCTGTTACTTTTAAAATCGATGAAGGTATTGTTGATATCGGGGAGTCCGCGTAAGGCAATGTCTCCATCCACAGTGCTGTTACCGGTTTTAATAATCATGTTTTTAGCCACCAGGTTATCGATGGTGCCTTTGGCTGTACCCGTAATATCAAAGTTCCGATTCCATACTTTTACCGCCGGGGCAAAATAGGCAATGTCATTGCTGGACACATTACTGTGTTGGTCAAACTTTCCATCCAGGCGTACCCGATGTAAAAAATCGCTCATGTCGCTGTTGAAGTTCTCGTACTTCATGGCGTAGTAAGTGCCCAGCCTGCTGTAATTGGTTACCAGGTCAAGTCCATTAAACTCCATGATATCGGGAGTGAATTTTAAACGGGCCTGTAATTTTTTTACTTCAAAGCCACACTTTTCTTTAGTAGCAAGCAGAATATTTGCTGTGAGTGTATCTTTTGAAAACTGTACATTTTTAATATCGCCGTTAATGGCGGCAAACAATAAATGCTGCCCGTCAAAACGGTCGGTATAGGGCAGCCGTTCAGTTTCTTTTTCGTTTTGAAAACTTCCTTTACTGATGTGTATATTGTTCACGTGCATCAGCCAGCCATCATTATTCCATTTATAGGGCGGCGGAGTGGTTATTTTTACTGTTGTTTTTGATGCGGTGGTGGCTGCAGGGCGGTTGCCGGTATAATCGCTCAGGTAAAACTCCGGCTGGTCAAGGCTAATGTTGTTAATGGCCATCATCTTATTGGATAAGCTCATCGAATCTGCATCCAGGTTCAGTTTGTTGATGGCCACTTTCAGATCTTTACCTACCCATTTGTCAATTTGGTTCAGCCTGAAATGTTGCAGTTCCACCACTTTAAAATCAAATTCCAGTCCGCCTTTTGAATTGGTTTTTTTTGGTTTGGGGGAGGTGAAATAATCCAGTAAAAAAGTATAATTCCAAACAGAATCAGTTCTGTTTAAATTGATAACGGTATTGTTTAGCCCCAAATAATTAAGGGTGGCTTTATCTTTTACAAAAAACCAATCGGTGATATTTACTTTGGCGGTACCGGCATACAGCAGGGTGTCTTGTTTTTTATCTTCTACCAGTACACCTTCTACCAGCATTTTATTGAACAGGGAAAAATCAACGTGCCGGATAGAAACTTTTGTTTGCAGTTCTTTTGATAAAACAGCGGTTATTTTTTTTACCAGAAAGTTTTGAACCGGGGTACTGTTGATGAGGCCCCAGGTTCCTGCCAGGAAGGAGAGCAGAGCAATAAAGAAAAAAAGCCTTTGTTTAAAACTTTTAAAAACAAAGCCCCAGGCTGCAGCCCAGCCAATTAACAGGATATAGAACAACCATTTGTTATAAGAAAAAACAAAAAAGAACAGAGCACCCAGTACCAACCAAAAAAGCAGGGTCCATCCAATCCATTTCAATATGTTAAGGCTTTTGCTCAGGGTGCTGTACAATTGTTACAAAAATAACGTTTCGCCACTTAAGGGCAAATTCAATACCAAACTTTATCATTTCATTGAAATGCGATGCAGGGTTGTGTTTGTCAGCTTACACAGGTAATGCCACTACTTAATATTGAGCAGCTGTTTGTTTAAAGAAATAGCCAATGTTGAGGCTAAACATGCGGTTCCGGATATTGCGGCCATCCGTTTCTTCATTGTTGTTGATATTGGCCAATCCGCCCAGGTAAGCACATTCTATAAATACTTTTTTCATACGGTAAGTTACGCTGGCATTAATTCCCAGGTCGAACCATCCATATGCAGCATAGCCAAACTTCAGTTTTTCAGTACTGGTAATATTGCTGGCATCGGTGGCTTTTATTTTACCAAAATTAGTAAAGCCAAAATTGGGTCCAAAACCTAATGAAACGGTATTGTTGCCATCTTCAAAATCAAAACTAAAACCCGGTACCAGGTCAAGGTAAGTAATGGAATACTGCTCTTTTTTATTGGTACTGCCGGCAGGGTTTGTGATGCTGAAGCCCCTGTTGTTTATCATTACCGAAGGAGAGAAGTGCAGCGCCCCGTCAAAAGGCACTTTTGCAATTACGCCCACCCCATAGCCGCTCTTGTAGGCGGTAGATTGTTTTACATCGGTGTACATAGCTCTTGCAGTAGCATAATTCCATCCACCCTTTACCCCAATTCTTACCTGAGCATTAAGCTGGGTAATTGTAATACAGGCAAAAAATACCCCGATGATTGACTTCATAAATTAAAAATTGTTGGCAAATGTACATTTTTAATAATAGTAGCAATTTTTTTGCTTAGGGTTGCCTGGTGAGCTTGTTTTTTACCTGCTGGTTGTACTGGTCAGAATGGCCTTTGGCAACTGATAAGTTTTGCCAGTTTCCGGCTGTTATCATTTTGCCAATGTAAATGATTTGCCCCACATGGTACGGGTAATGCGCTAACTGGCGGTTAATGGCATCCACCACCAGTAATTCCTCACTGCGTATATAAATGGTTTTTAAAAGATCGTCTTCTGTTAAACTGTTCAGGGCATCCAGGCAGCATTTCCAGCCCTTTTCCCACAATACAATCAGTTGTTCTTTTGTGAATGGCTGGGTTTCAAATTCCGTATCGCGGTTGCGCCAGTCTTTTTCTCCGTCGGTGGTTAAAAAATCTGTCCATCGGCTGAGCATATTGCCTGCCATATGCTGTATGATCACCCCAATACTGTTGCTGGCTTCATTGGGTTGGTAATCAAAATCGGCCCCGCTTAACTGGCTGAATGTACTATCACCCAGCTCTTTGTAATAGCGCAGCCTTTTAATAGCAGATTGCAGTATTGCCTGTTGTATATTCATAATGGTTATTTTAATAAAAGCCTGGTGCCAACACTTATGATGGCAATGCAAACAGCTATCATGCTAATCCTGGCTGCCTTATAAAAATAGGTATAGCCACTGTTAAAAAAATCTGCATCCGAATTATCAAATGCAAGGTCTATCATTTTATTGCCTTTAACAATATACGAAGCACTGATGATGCTGCAGCTTAGAATAATAACTGCCACTAACGGTTGTATCCTGAACGTATAAAAAACTGCATCCGACCTGAGTTCATATTTTAATGAACTGGTGATGGCAACATACCAGTTCAGCAGGTCTACCATTGCGTACACCATACTCAGATACAGTACGGCCCTGGTAAGCACAAAGGTTTTTTTTACAGTGACCTTGTTGGTATTGTCAACAAAATTATTGGATATCAGGTCTTCGTTCATTGCTATATATTGATGTTATCAGTATGCTTCGGCGGCATCATCACCTCTTTTATCACCCACTGCAGTAATCTGCCTTTTTTTGTTGACAGTACGGATCACAATTACTTCTGTTCTGCCAATAGCGCCCCGGCTTTTAACCTTGTATCCCATGGTTTCCAGCTGCTGTTTAACGGTGGCATCAAAATCTTTTTCCACCATAATTTCGTCGGGCAGCCACTGGTGGTGAAACTTGGGCTTGTTAACGGCATCTTCTGCACTCATGCCAAATTCCAGCAGGTTTACCAGTGTTTGAAAAACACTGGTGGGGATGGTGGTGCCGCCGGGTGTGCCAGCAACAATATATGGCTGGTTATTTTTTAAAACGATGGTGGGGGTCATGCTGCTCAGCATTCTTTTACCGGGCGCAATGGCATTTTTTTCGTTGCCCACCGCCCCGTACATATTGGGAACGCCGGGCTTTACACTAAAATCGTCCATCTCGTTATTTAATAAAAAGCCGGCACCTGCCACTACTGTGCGGCTGCCATAACCACCGTTTAAAGTAGTGGTTACCGCTACCGCATTTCCCATTGCATCCACCACACTTAAATGAGTGGTTTCCTCACTTTCTTTTATCAGTCCTGCCCTGGTGGCATTACTGCTGCCTGCCTTTGCCGCATCAAAATCTTTCATTCTTTCATTTAAATAAGCTTCGCTGGTGAGTGTTTTTACCGGCACTTTCACAAAATCAGGATCGCCCAAAAATTCGGCACGGTCGGCATAAGCCCTGCGCTCTACTTCCGTCATCAATTGTACACTGGCCGTGGTTTGAAACTGCATCGCTGCAATATTTTTTTTTTCAATCATCTTCATCATCTGCTGCAGTATGATGCCGCCACTGCTGGGTAAGGGCATGGTTACAATGGTATGCCCTTTATACTGGAAAATATCCGGCACCCTTTCTTTAGCTTTATAAGCAGCCAGGTCATCCAGGCTGATGATGCCATTGCCTTTTTGCATTTCTTCCACTATCAGCCGGGCCGTTTCGCCGGTATAAAATCCATTTTGTCCTTTATCGCGGATGCGCTTTAAAGTGCCGGCCAGGTCTTTCTGCACCAGGGTATCACCCGCTTTCCATGCAGTGGCTTTTACAAATACAGTGGGAGCAGTATTCAATTTTTCGAACTCGCTTTTAAGTGCGTTTAAAGAAGCGGCTTCAGACTTTGTGATGGCAAACCCTTTTTCTGCAAGTGCTATGGCGGGGTCAATTAATTTTTTGAAGGGCAGCAGGCCATATTGGTGTGAAGCAAACAATCCGGCCACGGTTCCGGGTACACCACATGCCAAATGTCCGTCTTGCGATAGCTGCAGTTGCGGGTTACCATTTGCATCCAGGTACATATCCCTGCTGGCCCTGCCCGGTGCTTTTTCCCTGTAATCGATGCTGATATTTTTACCATTGCGTAAATGTGCCACCATAAAACCACCGCCGCCAATATTGCCTGCACCCGGATATACCACGGCCAGTGCCAGCTGCGTGGCAATCGCTGCATCCACTGCATTGCCGCCCTGTTGTAATACAAGCAGGCCTGCCCTGCTGGCCAGCGGGTGTGCCGATACTACGGCCCCTTTAGTACCTGTTAGTTTTTTTTGTGAGTGGTAGTTATAAGGATTAATTTGCGCCGTAGATTGCAGTGCAAAAAAATACAGTACGGCAACTATTGTTATTTTGTATTTCATCTGTTTGTCGTTTACCAGGATAATAATTTCTCAATTTATGAAGAAAAATCTGTTTCTTTTTTTTACACTCTGTATTTCGCTGCATACTTCCTTTGCTCAGTTAAAAAGCCCCGATGCATTTTTAGGCTATCCCATCGGAACAAAATTTACACCGCATCATATCATCATTGATTACTTTAAACAGGCCGCTGCTGCAATGCCGCAAATGATGCAGTTGAAACAATATGGTACCACCTACGAAGGCAGGCCCCTGTACCTGGCGGTGATTTCTTCGGCAGCCAACATGGCCAATATTGAAAACATCCGGAAAAATAATTTGCAGCTGGCCGGTTTAGAAAACGGTACTGCCGGTAATACCAATACACCCATTGTATGGCTCAGCTATAATGTGCATGGCAACGAAGCCAGCAGCAGTGAGGCAGCCATGCAAACATTATACGAGTTACTACGGTCAGATAATGCGGAACATCAAAAATGGCTGGCCAATACCGTGGTGATCATCGACCCCTGTTTAAATCCGGATGGCCGGGACAGGTATGTAAACTGGTTTAACAGTATGGTGGGGGCACAAGCCAGTGCATTACCTTTTGCCAGAGAACATGAAGAACCATGGCCGGGCGGCAGGGTAAACCATTATAATTTTGACCTCAACCGTGATTGGGCATGGCAAACACAAATTGAAACGCAGCAGCGAATTAAAATGTATAACCAGTGGATGCCCGAAGTGCATGTGGATTATCACGAGCAGGGGTATAATGAACCGTATTATTTTGCGCCGGCTGCTGCTCCCTTTCATGAAGTGGTTACCGGCTGGCAGCGTGATTTTCAAACACAGATAGGAAAAAACAATGCCCGGCATTTTGATGCCAATGGCTGGTTGTATTTTACCAAAGAACGTTTTGATCTGTTTTATCCCAGTTATGGAGATACGTATCCCACTTATAACGGTGCGGTTGGTATGACTTATGAACAGGGCGGACACAGCCGTGGCGGACTGGCCATACAAACAGATGAAGGAGATGTGCTTACACTAAAAGACAGGCTCATCCATCATACCACCACCGGGTTAAGCACCATCGAGATCACATCTGCCAATGCCGCAAGGGTGGTGGGCGAGTTTAAAAAATATTTTGATAATACCAGGAATGGCGTGGGAAGTAATTATAAATCGTACATACTTACCAGTAATGACCCGGGCAGGATCAACGCAGTAAAAACGATACTGAACAATAACGGTATTGCTTATGGAAATGTTTTAACCACCCAGGGAATGACGGGGTATAATTATTTCTCGGGTAAAGCAGAAATGGTAAAGGCCGAAAAATATGTGATTGTGGTGAATGCCAATCAGCCCCGCAGCCTGATGGCAAAGGTTTTACTGGAGCCGGTTAGTAAACTGGAAGATAGTATTACCTATGATATTACTGCATGGAGCATTCCTTATGCGTATGGTGTTAAAGCATATGCGCTTACCACACTGGTGAAAACCGGATTAGACAACCATGAAGCGTATCTCGATTTGCCAGGTGTAAATTTTGGGGTTATTCTGTCCTATTCTTCTGTACATGATGCCGGCTTGCTGGCCACTTTATTAAATCGAGGAGTGGGGGTTCGTATAAACGAAAAGGATATGGTGTATAAAGGAAAAAATATCAGCAAAGGTTCTCTGATCATCCTGAAAAGAGACAATCTTACTACCTGGGAAAAAGCAGTGGCACTGATCAATGAGCAGGGTGCAGCTGATATTACTGTATTGGATGGCGGCTTTATGGATGCCGGACCAGATATGGGCAGCCCGGATATTTTAAAACTGGCCGCCCCCCGGGTAGCATGTGTTACAGGGAATGAGGTGGATCCCAATGCCGCTGGCGAAATATGGCATTTGTTCGATCAGCAAATCAAGTACCCGCTTACCATGTTGAACGGAACCAGCCTGGGTATAAATACGCTGAAACAATTTGATGTTTTGATATTACCCAATGGCGATTATAATTTTATAAGCGATAAAAAAACAGGCGAGGATATTAAAAATTGGGTACGCAGCGGCGGAAAGATTATTGCACTGGAAACAGCAGTGGCGCAACTGGCTGGGGCAGGCTGGGGTGTTAAAATAAAAAAAGAAGAAGAGAATAAAAATGATGATAAGAAGGCCGGGGAATACGGCGACCTCAGAAAATATGGTAACAGGGAAAGAGATGACCTGGTGAACAGTATTCCCGGTGCCATTTATAAAGTGGAAATGGATGACACACATCCGCTGGCCTTTGGTATTGGAACCACTTTTTATACTTTAAAGCAAAATAGTGCCGTAATGGAATTTTTAAAAGACGGCTGGAATGCAGGAGTGGTTAAAAAAGAAAATAAAGTAGCGGGCTTTGCAGGCAAAGCGGTGACTGAAAAAATAAAAGACGGTACCTTGTTTGCGGTACAGGATATGGGGCGTGGTAAAGTGATTTACATGATAGACGATCCTGTATTTCGTAATTTCTGGGAGAATGGAAAACTCCTGCTTTTAAATGCCGTTTTTATGGTAGGTAACCAACCGGTAAGATTATAATATTATTTTAAGTTTTTACAGATTTAGACAGATCAACTTATGCGCAGATCACTATTTGTTTTTGTATTACTCCTGTGTGCAATTTTTACAAAGGCACAAACTCCACGGTCATACACTTCTTCTGAAATTTTATTGCAGTTAAAAAAACTGAATGTAGCAGGCGCAGTATTATATATTGCCGCACATCCCGATGATGAAAATACAAGACTGCTGGCTTATTTAGCCAATGAAAAATTATACCGTACCGGGTATTTAAGTTTAACCCGGGGTGATGGTGGGCAAAATTTAATTGGGGATGAACAGGGGGTTGATCTGGGGTTAATAAGAACTCAGGAATTATTAGCTGCAAGAAGAACAGATGGTGCAGAACAATTTTTCAGCCGCGCTTTTGATTTTGGATTTAGCAAAAGTCCGGAAGAAGCGCTGCGAATATGGGGACACGACAAGATTTTAAGCGATGTAGTGTGGGTGATAAGAAAATTCAGACCTGATGTTATGATCACCCGTTTTCCTACCACCGGCGAAGGCGGACATGGACACCACACCGCTTCGGCCATACTTGCTGAAGAAGCTTTTGACGCAGCTGCCGATCCTGCAAAATTTACAGAACAATTAAAATATGTAAGCGTATGGCAGGCCAAACGTTTGCTTTGGAATACTTTTAATTTTGGCAGCAGCAATACACAAAGAGAAGATCAGTTTAAATTAGAATGCGGCGACTATAATCCCATACTGGGTAAAAGTTACGGAGAAATTGCAGCTGCCAGCCGCAGCCAGCACAAAAGCCAGGGCTTTGGCGTGCCGGCACAAAGAGGCAGTGTAGTTGAATTTTTTAAAACCATAAAGGGAACTGCACCCGTAAAAGACCTGATGGAAGGAGTGGATATCAGCTGGCAACGGCTAAATAAAAACAGTATTGCCGCAGCCATCAGCAATATTACCGGGCAGTATGACCTGCTGCATCCCGAAAGATCCAATGCCGCACTGGTTAAATTATATACTGAACTGGATAGTGTAAGCGATACATACTGGAAAGAACAAAAACAGCTGGAAATAAAAAAGATCATCGAACACTGCAGCGGCCTGTTTATGGAAGCCGTTTCCAATACACAGTTTGCCGTTAGGGGCGATAGTATAAAAGTGACACTTACTGTAAACAACCGAAGCGGAGCCAATATCATTAATGCTGATGCGCAGATTGATACTACTTACGTGATCTTTGAGCAATTAAAGAAAAACACCAACGCGGTTAAAAGCTATACATGGTTCATTGATCCTGCAGCAAAACTATCGCAGCCTTACTGGTTAGAAAGTCAAAAAGATAAAGGAAGTTTTAACGTAGAAGAACAGCTTAAAATTGGCAAGGCGGAAAATGATCCCCTGAGTGTAACCTTCAGTATGATGGTGGAAGGGAAGGAATTTACCTTTACCAAACCGGTATGGTATAAGTATACCGATCCAGTAAAAGGAGAATTGTATGAGCCGGTAAATATTATCAATCCTGTTTTTGTAGGTACATCGCCGTCGCTAGTGCTTTTTAACAGCAGGCTTAAAAACCAAACCCGGAATATCAACTTTGTTATACAGGCTAATAAAAACATTACCGACAGTATTCAAATTAAATATTATAAAAACGACAGTAGTCTTACTGCTGCTAGTCTGTATACCAGTTTTTTAAAAGGAGAAAAGAAAATATTTACGGCTGCCATATCCAATAAAGGACTGCCGGAGAATTCCACCATACAGGTCAACGGGGTATTTTCGGCCAGATCGATTGCAGAAAAACAGCTATTGGGTCAAAGAAAGATCAGTTACGACCACATACCTGATATAATGTACAATCATGTAGACCCGGTAAAAATTGTTAACCTGGATCTTAATACCGAGGGCAATTATGCCGGGTTTATTCCCGGGGCGGGTGATAAAATACCCGAAGCGCTGGAACAAATGGGGTATAAAGTCATCATATTGAAAGAAAGCGATATTACGCCGGCGAACTTACGCCAGTTTGATGTGGTGATTACCGGGGTAAGGGCTTATAATACCAATGAGTGGATGAACAATGTATATGAATCCCTGATGCAGTATGTAAAAGAAGGTGGAGTGTTGTTTACGCAATACAATACCAGCAACCAAATAGGACCGGTGAGGGCCAAGATAGCACCTTATCCTTTTACCATCAGCCGAAACCGAATTACAGACGAAGAAGCCAAAGTGAATTTTTTGCTGCCCGGGCACAGGGCATTGAACTATCCCAACAAAATAACCGCAAAAGATTTTGAAGGCTGGATACAGGAACGCAGCATCTATAATGCTGAAAATACCGATACTGCCTACAAAAAGATTATCAGCATGAATGATCCGGGCGAAAAAGAAGCACAGGATGGCAGCGTGATCATTGCTAATTACGGAAAAGGAAGATTTGTGTATACCGGCCTTGTGTTTTTCAGGGAGTTGCCTGCCGGCGTACCCGGTGCCTACCGGTTATTTGCTAATTTAATTGCCAATAAAAGAGTAAAATATATAAAGTAACCCCTGCTAAATGTACTGCTGCCTATGCAAAATGAAAAAACATACTGGAACTGGTGGTATGCCGGCGTACTTGCTTTTTTGTTGCTGCTGATCATTATTTTTTATTATATCACCAGGTCATTTGCATGAGTATTACCGACTGGATCATATTAGTGGTAACCCTTGCCGGTATTGTGGCATATGGCATTTATAAAAGCCGTACCACAAAAAACCTGGAAGGGTATTTTTTAAGCAACCGCAGTTTGCCCTGGTACTTGGTGCTGTTAAGTATCATGGGTACGCAGGCCAGCGCCATTACTTTTTTAACCGGCCCCGGACAGGCCTACAGCGACGGAATGCGTTTTGTTCAGTATTATTTTGGTTTGCCATTAGCCATGATAGTGATCTGCATCTTTTTTGTTCCGGTTTACAGCAGGCTGAAAGTGTATACTGCATATGAATTTTTAGAACAGCGCTTTGATGTAAAAACACGAACTTTTACCGCCGCTTTATTTTTATTATCCCGCGGATTAAGTACAGGGATTTCCATTTTTGCCCCCTCACTGGTATTAAGCTCTTTAATGGGCTGGAATATTTATTATACCAACCTGGTAATGGGTGGATTTTTGATCATTTATACCATGAGCGGTGGTGCCAAAGCCGTTGCCTATACACAAAAATTACAGATGATCATTGTATTTGTTGCACTGGGCATAACTGGATATTTAGCAGTAAAACTTTTGCCTGGTACAACTGGTTTTACCGATGCCTTAAAAATGGGTGGCCAAAACGGTAAACTTAATATCATTACTACAGGCTTTACTGACAACGGGTTTGACTGGAAAGACAAATACAATATCTGGAGCGGACTGGTTGGCGGATTTTTTTTAGCACTCAGTTATTTTGGAACCGATCACAGCCAGGTGGGCAGGTATTTAACGGCAAAGAATGTTACAGAAAGCAGGAAAGGGCTGCTGATGAACGGACTGGTAAAAGTACCCATGCAATTTTTTATTTTACTGATCGGGATACTCATCTTTTCATTTTACCAGTACAATAGAGGACCGGTTTATTTTGATAATACCACTTTACAAAAGGCAAAACAAACGGTTAAAAAAGACTCCCTGAATTTGCTGGAGGCTCAATATAATACCGCATTTACTGCCGGAGATAAAAAGGAAGCGAATGCTGTCAGGAAAACATTCAGTGCTGTAATGAAAAGGGCATTGCCGGGTGATGATCCAAAAGATACCAACTATGTTTTTCTTTGGTTTGTAAAAGAGAACCTGCCTGTTGGATTGATAGGCTTGATCTTTGCCATTATTTTTTTAGCCTCCTGGGGCAGTATTGCGGCTGCACTCAATTCCCTTGCTGCCTGTTCGGTGGTTGACTTTCATAAAAAATTCTTTGTAAAAAAAGAAACCGAGTTAGAAGATTACAAAATCTCCCAATGGTATACTTTGGGGTGGGGCCTCTTTTCTATTGTGATATCGATGTTTGCCTATAATATCGGTAACAGTTTAATTGAAGCAGTCAATATCATCGGGTCGTTATTTTATGGGGTGATACTGGGTGTTTTTTTAGTAGCGTTGTGGCTTAAATTTGTAAAAGGTAATGCCGTATTTTATGCTGCTATCATCTCTGAATTACTGGTGATTATTATTTATAAAATGGACATTATTTCATTTTTATGGCTGAATGTAATTGGCGCTGTATTGGTACTGGTGCTCAGCAGCCTGCTGCAACCTTTTATAAAAGAAAAAGCGCTGCGGTAATGCAACGCTTTGTTCGGCTGGTTTAAAACTGGTTATCTTTATTTTAATTTTTTCAGCAGTTCTTCATTCATTTTTACATAATCGTTATTATTGGCTGCTTTTGCCAGTGCCAGCGATTTTGTGGCACTTATTTTAGCGCCTGCTTTGTCGCCTGCTTCCTGCTGTATCCTGGCTTTGTATAACCACATCCAATAGGCTTTGTCGTTACCTTCAATGGCCTTATTGCAATTGTCAAGTGCCTTGGTAAGATTATTGTCATATTCTTTGTAGAACTGTGCTGCCTGCCAGTAAGGTTTTTTATCTGTTTGCATGGCTGCTTCAATTTGTGCCCTCAACCGGTCTTTGATGTTGGTGGTTACCGGTATGGAAACCACTGTTTTTTCCCACATCAGCTGCAGGTCGCAACTTTCAGGTTTAATATTTGCAAACTGCATGGTAAAAGTTTCCAGTTTGGCATTGCCTTTCATTGGCTCCACTTTAAAGCGGAGCACATCTTCAGCTTCTTTATACCCGTCAATACCCCAATTGGTAAGTCCTTTGTTAAGAATAATCTCCCAACTGTCTACTCCCGGAATGGTGTATAAAACATAGGAGCCGGTATCTATTTTTTTTCCAGCCAGTTCTACTGCATCAGTGAATACTATTTTTGTGGCGGCATTTGCGCCGGTACGCCATAATTTATTTAAAGGAACCAGGTCGCCAAAAATTTTTCTTCCTTTGGCGTTGGGTCTTGAATAAGTGAGTTCAATGGCACCCATGCCAAAATCCTGTTTAATCGTTTGAGTGGAGGACGGTTGAGGCATTTTAACCTGTGCCGTTCCTATAAAGGTATAGCAGGCTGTTGCAACAAATGCAAGCATCAATCTTTTCATAAAAATGTTTTTTTTTGAAGTGTAAATGTAGTAAATGAAAAGGATTCTTCAGGGATACAATATACCCAGGTCCGGTAATTTAAAATTGTACCGTTACTTTGCCCTTGCCTTTTTTTCCTTTTTTAACCTTCCATTGCGGTCCCTGTTCAATCAGGCGTTTGGCTACTTCGTCGCAATCATTGCAAAGTGATTTGTCTATTCTGATATTGGTGATGGTGCCATTGGATTTTACTTCAAATGACAGCTCTACCTGGCCATGAATGTTATTCTTTAAAATGTCGTCGGGTATTTCAATATTATTATCAACATAAGTATTGTAATTGTCCCACCCGTCTGCAGGTTCAACATTTACAATGGAGTCTGTTACTAAAGTAGCCCTTCTTGACGATGTTTTGGCTTTAGCAAATGCACTGCTGCTTACCACCGTTTTTTGACGGGCCATCATGTCGTCTTCCACCAAAGTGATCTTGTTTTGCGGCAGGTTACTCTTAATGGTATACACTTTTGGTTGGTATCCTGCAGATTTAACTTCTACATTCAGCAGTGAATCAGACGATACCAATCTTAAATTGCCCTTCACATCTGCATAAGTGCCAAAGTTCTCACTTTTAATACTCACATTGGCAAAGGGTAAAGGGGTATTGTCGGGGCCAACCACCTGTATCAAAAAATTCCGGTTCAATGGCTGGTCTTTTTGTATTTCTTTTTTTGCAACCGCATAACCACTCTGGTCAAAAAACAATCCCTGGGTGGCAGCATTATTTTTATAATAGGCACTTTGCGTATTCGATTCTGCGGCAGCGTTGGTGGCCACATTGTTCATTGTAACGGGGGCCGGTTTAGCAGCTGGTGGTGCGGCGGCATCGGCTTGTTTTCTTTCCTGGGCAATATCTTCAGCGGCTTTTGCTTCATTGGCTGCTGCTGCTTTGTCTGCCGGTGGCCTGTAAACAAAATTGCTGTCGGCAACCATCTCCGCTGCAACGGCAACTTTTGGCGTAACAGCAGCGGGATATGGCTTTTTTTCTTCTTTAGTGGCAGTAACTGCCGGAGGAAGCACTGCAATGGCTGGTGCAGCAGTATCAGGCGTAATTGTTGCTGGTGCCTGCGGAACTTCAGCAGGTATTGTTTGGGCAATTTGCTGTTGTTCTTTTTTATTGATCATCCAGTAAGACACTGCTGCAACAGTAACTATCACCAACAGGGCTGCGGCAATATTACGCCATTGCCGGAACTTGTTTGTTGGCATAGCAATTACCCTGGCTCCTGTATCATGTTGGCCATACAGCTCTTCTTTAGCTTTGGCCAGCGCCTTGCGCCAGTCTTCTTCTGCTACTGACTGGTAGCCTTCTATGGCTTCTGCCAGAAAAGGGTCATCCAGGGCAGCCTTTTCCATTGCATGCATTTGCAAAGGGGTTAGCTTACCCGAAAGATATTGCTGAATAGCTTCGGCACTGTAATGAATATGGTTATTATTGTCGATCATGTTTTGTGAGTGGTGGATCTTTTACAGGTATAAACTACCGGCGTAAATGCTATTCCGCTGCTGCTTTCGATTCCATACACAATTTTAAATTCCTTCTTCCATTTTGAATATAACTTCTTACTTTATTCCAGTCGTAACCTGTAATGGCCGCAATTTCATTATAACATTTATGTTCCAGATAAAACAGCTTTACACTTTGTTGTTGTTCTTCCGGCAAAATTTGTAAACATTCTTCCAGCCGGATGAAATTGTTTTCCTTTTCCAGCACTTCGCTATTCAGATGCGCATTTTCCTCCGATTGCACAAAGTTAGTACTGAATTCAGTGGTTTTCAAGTTTCGGGGGCTTCTCAACTGCATCAGGCAGTAATTTCGTGCCAAAACATGCAACCAACCCTTAAAATTTTCTACTTCGTGCTGTTTTAGTTTGGTATGTAATTCTTCAAAAATATCCATTACCGCATCCTTACTTTTTTCTGCATCTTTAAAATATTTGAGGCATACACCAAATACCAGGTCCATATACCGCTGGTATAACACACTTAAGTGGCTCATGTTACCGCTTTGCTTAAAAGCAGTAACCAGTTCTTTATCAGTGCTGGAGCTTGGTATGTTTCTTAAAAAAGTCAAATTGTAGATTGCCTGCTGGCAACTGGTGATGATTTTTGGTTAAAGAAGCGAAATCGTCAGGTATATTGATACAATATCATGTTGATTTATTCAAAATACACCCTTACTGTTTGGTAAAACATTCGCGTGTTCATATATTGATTTTGCTGTTGTTTTTCAGAAAAGCCCTGCAGCCCCAGTAATCCGGCGGCATTGCCTTTATTAATAGCAATTTCCAGGTACCCGGCCGAATTGAACAGGGCCAATTTTTCTCCTTCTGTAACATCTGCATAAGATTCGCTCACCCGGTCAATCACTTCGTCTCTTTTAAACACAATTTTAAAGCTTCTGCCTTTGCGTTGCTCTTCAAACTCTTCCTTGGTAATGTTTACGATCACATTTTCAAAATTGTCGATAAAAATGATCTGCCCTTCGATCCAGTTATTACCTAACAAAGGTTTTAACGGATTTTTCACATGAATGGATACGTTTTTATCGCCTGTGTCTTCAATAGCACTGCCCTGCAGCAGCTGGTTAAATGCTTTGGCAAAAACGGCCGTACAGTACAGCGTGTTTTTTTGTTGTGTTTTATCCAGGGTAAGTGCCACTACTTTTTGAGGCACTTCTTCCAGTATCATGGTGAGCAAACCATTATCGGCGCAGCCAATAAAATGACCATTGTGCTCTGCCAGCAACATGTGTTCGGGCCTTTCGTCAAACAAATTTACCATCACCAGGTGAAAGCTGCCCGTTGGAAAATTTTTGATGGCATTCCTGCAAACATATGCTGCCTGCGGGTAATTAAAAGGAGAGAGGTGATGGGTGATATCAATAATATTGAAATCAATATTTGCCTGTAATAGTTGACCTTTTACTGCGCCAACCAAAAAATCCTGGTGGCCAATATCAGATGTAAACGTAAGTAAAGGCATGTAAATGGTTAATTTGTTGATGGGTTAGTTGCGAAATTGGTTACTATGATTAAACCAAGTCACGTTTTGCGGCTTACCTTACAAGCCCTCCGTCTTTAAAAAAGAATTTCTTTACCAACCTGTCTGTAAGCGACGGGAAAATTTTATTAAGCCATACCGTACGCTTATCCGCAAACGAAAACACAAGGGTTCTTTTTCGTTTCTGAATGGCTTTTAAAATACGGGCGGCACATTCTTCTGAAGTCATCATTTTTTCTTCATGTACATTGCTTACCTCTACTAATTTACCCTTGCTGATTAAGGGGATGTGGCGAATATTTGACTTTGTAAATCCCGGGCAAACCCACATTACTTCTACACCAGCGTCCATTAATTCAGTACGAAGGGCTTCCAAAAAACCTGTCATGGCAAATTTACTGGCTGAATAGCCGCTTCTTCCCGGCAGGCCCCTGTAGCCGGCAACGGAAGATACACCCACAATGATCCCTTTTCTTTCTACAATGGAATCCAATGCCAGTTTGGTACAATACAGCGTGCCGTAAAAATTAATATCCATTACTTTTTCCACCGCTTCAATTTCAATATCCTGTAATACTCCACGGATATTAATACCCGCATTATTGATCAGTATATCTATTCCGCCAAAAGTGCTGATAGTGGAGTGAATGAAATTTTTACAATCATTCAGGTTGCTTACATCTGCAACAATGGTGTGCAATGGATTGCCGGAATATTTTACCTGCAGGTCATACAGCTTATCCTGGTTACGGCTGCAGGTAGCTACTTTGGCACCCATCTGCAGCAGTGATTCTACCAATGCTTTTCCAATACCGTCGCTGCCGCCGGTAATGGCTATTACTTTGTTTTTAAAAAAATCGCTCATATAAAAAATATTGACAAAAATAGAATGATTATCTGGCTGAACGCAGAATTTTTTAAAATAAAAAAGCCCCCGGGAAACGGGGGCTTTGTGAACTGGCTGGGACTCGAACCCAGGACCCATACATTAAAAGTGTATTGCTCTACCAACTGAGCTACCAATTCAGCTTTTTAATTTTGGGAGTGCAAAGATAAGGAGATTGATTTAAAAAAAAACAATGATCAGGATATTTTTTACACGAAAAAATAAAAAATGTGAATAACCTGATTTTATACAGTCATTAAACTGCAACCTCTTGCATCGCTGTTATCCATTCTGCCCAATACTTCAAAGCTGGCATTACTGTATAACCGTCCAACGTCATCAGTGGCTATAAAACTGCAGCTGTATAAATTTGCCAGGTCAATTACGTTGATGGCGCCTGTAAGAGGCTTTTCTTTTGCAGACCCGGGTAACGCAATGGCAAAGGGATCGTCTTCTTCCCTTAACAGTATTTTCATCCAGGCAGGGCAATGAAAAATACCATCGCCTTTTGAATAGGCCTGCGATAATAATTCCGTCATGCCATATTCTGAATGCACCAGGCTAACACCCAGTTGCTGCTGCAATAGCTGGTGCACTTCCGGCCTCGTCATCTCTTCTCTTCGTCCCTTCATTCCCCCGGTCTCCATCAGTATGGTATTCCTGAGCTGCATTGGATATTTTTCGGCAAAATCAAGGAGTGCATAGGTAACACCAATTACAATGGTTGGCTGCTGTAACAGTTCATTGTGTACAAGTGTGCTGTACAATTTGTCGTGGTTGTATAAATAAAAACCACTCAGCGGGTGATGGCTTTGGTGTATCAGTGCATCCACCATATATACCAGTGATGAGTTGCTGCGTTCCAGGTACGAGGGCAATAACCCCAGGATACACTTGCCGGATGCAGTTCCGTAAAATTGTTGAAACCCCCTGGTAAAACTGTTTTTATACAACGAAGTGTCAATAACAAAATGTTTACTGTTTACAGTGCTGGTGGTGCCACTGCTTTCAAACACTATGGCTGCATCAGCTGCAGTAGTGATTACCCGGTGCGATTTAAAAAAACGGATGGGGAGAAAAGGGATCTGTTCCAGCGTAATTACTTCTGCATATTGTATTTGCAGGAAATTGCAAAACTGCCGGTAAACGCTGTTATGTTCATATTGAAACTGGAATATCTCTACTGCCAACTCCTCAAAATTACCCGCAGAAGCAGCAAAAATTCTTTTTTCCAGGTCTGTATTTTTAACGGGTGGTTTCAATTTCTATCAGTAAATTTGATTAATTAATCTAATCGCAATGCGTTACATTCTTACTATTGCTGCTGTTGTATTGTTTTTTTCTGCTTGTAAAAAAGATAAATTTACAACTGTTCCGCAAATAAGTTTTAAATCTGTAAAACCAGATGCTTACCAGCGGGGTGCTACCCAGGATGCGGATTTGCCTGTAATGACCGTCACCGTTACTGATGCAGAAGGAGACCTGGGATATGTTGCCGGTAAGGATACTTCGTATATTTATTTTAAAAACCTGCGTACCAATAAACTTGATTCTACCGAACTTCCTGATATCAAACAGGCTACCACCAGTAATTTCCAGGGCGATATTTCGGTTAATTTAAAACAATTTCTGGGGGTTCGCAATACTGCTCAAAAAGACACCATCTTTTTTGAAATATATGTGAGGGATTTTGCAAAAAATAAGAGCAACGTAATTGTTTCGGATAAACCAGTGTACTATTTCCCCTGATGAAATGGTTACACTTCATCTTATCACATTCCATTTTTATTGCTTTTTGCGCTGTAGCACTTTGCTTTCAAACCGCAATACTGCTCCATATTGAGCTTTCTTATTATTTATATGCGTTTGTTTTTTTCTCCACCGTATGCAGTTATAATTTTTACTGGCTCTTAAGCGGGTATATGTTTGCAGGCAAACCCCTGTTTGTGTTTTTGAAAAAGTTTTACAGTAACCTGCTGGTTTTTATTTTTGCAGTAATTGGCTGTGTATACTGCTTGTACGAAATTAAACCTTTATTACCGCTGATTCTGATAGCATTGGTACTTACATTATTGTACGCAGTGCCATTATTACCCTTTAAAATAGCAGTTGTTGCCAGGAAGGCCGGCCTGCTGAAAACTTTTTTGCTGGCATTTACCTGGGCTTTTATTACTGTTTACCTGCCTTACCAGTTTGCTCCAACAGGTAATGTGTATACACTTGTGTTGTTATTGATCAACCGTTTTTTATTCATGCTCATGCTCTGTATTATATTCGATGCAAGAGATACCAATATAGATAAGATACGGGGCCTGCAAAGTCTTACCACACTAATGAGCGCCAGTACGGTAAAACAACTTATGATGCTGATATTTGCTGCATACATATTAAACGGGATAGTATTGCGTGTTTATTATCACGAAACTATGCAGATCATAGCTTTACTGGTAACAGGCGTGGTTGCAGGTGTGATATACTTTTTTTCACTTCATAGGCGGGGCTATTTTTTTTACTATTTCCTGGTAGATGGCCTGATGTTATTTTCTGCACTGGCTTCTTATATGGCAAGTATTTAGTTATTTTGCCATCATAAAATACTCTGTTATGGCTAAATCAAAAAAAGCAAAAAGTATAGTAACCGCAAATTCGTATGTTTTTTTAAAAAATTATATAAACAATCCCTCGCCTACAGGCTTTGAAAGCAGCGGGCAAAAATTATGGCTGGAATATCTGAAGCCCTATGTAGATACTCATTTTACCGATCCTTATGGATCTGCAGTAGGTGTTATTAACCCTGATGCCCCGTTTAAAGTAGTAATAGAAGCGCATGCGGACGAGATCAGCTGGTTTGTAAACTATATTTCAGCAGAAGGGCTGATATACCTGAAACGTAATGGCGGGGTAGACCACCAGATTGCCCCGGCAAAACGCGTGATCATACATGGCAAAAAAGGTGCGGTAAAGGCTGTATTTGGCTGGCCGGCTATTCATACCCGGATGAGTAATAATGACGGGAAGGAAGCGCAACCTAAAGTAGACAACCTGTTTTTAGATTGCGGTGCCCGTAATAAAAAAGAAGTAGAAAGCCTGGGTATTCACATTGGTGCGGTAGCCACTTACGAAGAGGGATACGATGAACTGGCGTATGATTATTTAATTGGCAGGGCTTTCGATAACCGGGTAGGTGGTTTTATGATTGCAGAAGTAGCCCGTTTGTTGAAAGAAAATAAGAAAAAGCTACCCTTTGGATTGTATATAGTAAATGCTGTGCAGGAAGAGATTGGCCTGCGGGGTGCCGAAATGATTGCCCGCAGAATAAAGCCCAATATCGCCATCATTACTGATGTAACACATGATACATCCACCCCCATGATCAATAAAATTATTGAAGGGGATTGTACCTGCGGAAAAGGACCGTCGCTGGCATTTGGACCGGCGGTACACAATAAATTGCTGGCCGTGGTACAAAACACCGCCGAAAAAAATAAGATACCTGTGCAATTGCGTACGGTAAGCAGGAGTACGGGCACTGATACCGATTCATTTGCTTATGCCAATGATGGTTGTCCTTCGGTTTTAATATCCATCCCCTTACGCTACATGCACACCACGGTGGAAATGCTGCATAAAGATGATATTGAAAACACCATTAAACTGATGTACGAAACTTTACTGGCATTAAGTCCAAAAACAAACCTGAGCTATTTTTAAACTATTGTAGCAATGAAATGTTTTAAAACAGGTTTGTTGTTGATGCTAATATTACTGCAGCTAAGCTGCACTTATGTTTACAAAATGAACCAGGATGGGAGTACTGCAAAAAAACAAACTGACAGCATTTTAAAGGAATTTAAAAAAATAAACGAAGGGTTAGAAAAATCGAATAAGGCAATTGAAACCTCTAATACAATGCTGAAAGAGGCACTGGAGAAAAAACTTAAATAAAAAATGGAAGACCGGTTCTCAAAATATTCAAAACTGTACATACTCATTTTTTTGTTGTTCCTTTCTGTTCCGGTATTATTTGGGGTGGTAATTGCAGTGATGTATGGATTTTCAAAACTGGTTTCTTCCAGCATGGTAGACGTGGCTTTTGAACTGCTGGTGATTTCTATCCCCCCGGCAGTTTTTGCAACCGTATACTATATTTTTATAAGGCGCACCAAACGGCATCCTTCGGCTGTTGTGAAAGTGGTATCGCAGGTGCTTTTTATTATTGCATTTTGTTGCAGTATGGCAATTATGGCGCTGAGTATGATAGATTATTTTAAGCTTAAATTTTACGCCATTACTGATTACCCCAGTTTTCACCTCCTGTTTTTGGCTGGTAATATAGGACTGCTTTTCTTGCTGGCCATTATACAGGCATTTACCACCACAAAGGAAGAGGACTGGATGGAGAAACGAAAAAAAAGAGAAGAACAGGTATAAAATAAAATTCCCCGTTAAGACTAACGGGGAATACTTTTACTGCCAAAGCAGTACCAAACCAACTGTATGCTTATGAAAACGATGCTTATAAAATACTGATCTCTTTGGTGATGGCTTTTACTTCTTCTTTTTTAGGAAGCCCTACATGTAATATGCCATTCTCATATTTAGCGCTGATACCGGAAGCGTCAATTTTTTCATCCACTGTAAATGTTCGTTTGAAAGATTTGGTGCTGAATTCTTTTCTTACCACTTTTTCTGCTTCGGCTCTGTTTTCGGCAACCTTTTCTGCGCTGATGGTTAGGGTATTGCCTTCCAGTTTAATATTAAAATCGCCCTTCTCAAAACCGGGAGCCGATAATTGCAGCTGGTAGGCGTCGTTTTTCTCCACGATATTCACCGGTGGAAAAGCCAGTACATCTTCCCGCATGGTTTTTCCAAAAGTGGAAGGCAGTTCATTAAAAATTTCGTTCATTAAACCATCAAAAGATTTTGTAAATGGACTGTTTGCTTTTACGAATGTCATAGTTGTAATATTTATGTTTTTAAATGTTGTGATATACCAGCTATCCATCAAATGGTATTCCAAGGCGTTTTACTATGCCTTTTTTTCAAATACTACCAATTTTTAAGGACATTTTGTCGCTTTTGACTTGTGCTGTATGTCATAATTGCCGATTTCGAAATGCGGAAGATGTGAAAATGTGTTGAAGTTTATAGATGCGGGCGTTGAATTAGTCCTTAATTTTGTGTCCTTAAAAAAATCTACAACACATGTATCCAGAAGAAATTGTAATACCAATGAAAGAAGAGCTGACAGAGAACGGGTTTTCTGAAATGCTTTCCGCTACGGATGTAGAACAAACGCTGAGCGATAAGGGCACTACTTTAGTGGTGATCAATTCGGTTTGCGGCTGCAGTGCAGGTACTGCCAGGCCTGGTGTTTTGATGGCTGTTCATAACAGTGCCAAAAAACCAGATCACTTAACTACCAGCTTTGCAGGTTTTGATGTTGATGCGGTTAAAAAAATAAGGGAGCATTTGTTGCCTTATCCTCCATCCTCACCATCGATTGCGCTTTTTAAAGATGGCCAGCTGGTGCATTTTATTGAAAGACATATGATAGAAGGCAGAAGTGCACAAATGATTGCGGAGAACCTGATAGGGGCATTTGACCAACACTGCAATTGATCAATGATTTTTTTGATGGGTTAGTAAATACAACCTTCCGGTTAGCCGGGAGGTTTTTTTATGGCATTGATAAACCGATTCGATAATTGAATATATTGCACCTCTTTGTACAACTATAAGCGCAGATTGATATGTATCCCAATTTATATTATGTTTTTAAAGACTGGTTTGGAGTAGAGTGGAAGGCACTGGGCATTTTAAATACCTTTGGCCTGATGGTGGCGGTAGCTTTCATTGTGGCAGCGATAGTGATCAGCAGTGAATTAAAACGCAAAGAAAAACTGGGCTTACTGTCTCCAAGAGAAGAGATCATTACTGTAGGTAAACCTGCATCCCTGTTAGACCTGCTCCTCAATGCCCTCATTGGTTTTGCATTTGGGTATAAAATACTTGGATTGATATTCAGCCGCCCGGAAGACATGACGCCTCAAAAATATATATTTTCATCTGAGGGTAATATTTTAGGGGGCTTATTGCTGGCGGTTTTACTGGCCGGGTTAAAATGGTACGATAAAAACAAACAAAAGCTGAAAGAGCCCGAGCGCCGAACTGTAAGAATATGGCCGCACGACAGGGTGGGAGATATCATCATACTCGGATTGGTGTTCGGTATTTTTGGGGCTAAGCTGTTTGATGGACTGGAAAATTGGAGCGAATTTATACAGGACCCGATAGGAAGGCTCTTTTCTGACAGTGGCCTTACTTTTTACGGAGGATTGATTGTGGCAGCTACTGCAATTTGCTGGTATGCTGCCAAAAGAGGGATCAAACTGATACACCTGGTAGATTCCGCTGCCCCGGCATTAATGATCGCTTATGCTATTGGCCGAATTGGTTGCCAGGTTGCAGGCGATGGAGATTGGGGGGTATATAATAGTGCTTATGTAAACGACAGTACTGCAGTTAAAGTAAAACTGGCTGCCGAAGGCGAATACATGCAGGCATTGAGACGGGATTCCACCTATTTTTTGGAAGGAAAAGTGCCTGAGTCAAATCAGTACAATGGTCGCACTTCTATAGATTTACAGCATGTACATAATATTTATTTTAAAGCACCTGGATTTTTGCCAAACTGGATGGTGGCGTATTCCTATCCTAAAAATGTAAATGGCGATGGCGTGAAGATCCCCGGCGACACAGATGAACACAACCGGGTTTTGCCCCAGCCGGTTTTTCCAACTCCCTTTTACGAAACAGTGGCCTGCTCCTTACTTTTTCTATTGCTGTGGAGTATCAGGCGAAGGATAAAAATACCTGGAATTATATTTGGTTTGTATCTCATTTTTAATGGATTAGAACGTTTTGTTGTAGAAAAAATACGGGTAAATAACACCTACTCTATATTTGGCTTTCATCCTACACAGGCCGAATTGATCTCTTTTGGACTATTCCTTTCCGGGCTGATATTAATTATTATACAAATTCGCCGAAAGGATATAGAATAAAATATTTACTATTTACATGATCTAATAAAAATTAGCATTTTGTAACCATTTGCCTTGCTGTTTCGTTACAGCAAGGCATTTTATTTTGTGTTGTATTCTGTTGCACCAGTCATCCTTGTATTTTACCGTTCAGTACAAAACAATGTACTTTGTTTAACATAGTACCTACTTTTGTGAAGTAGTTATCAAAGTAGGTAACTGTATTTATTAATAGCCAACACCCGGATTAGCCACCGGGTTAAAACAAAAAAGTATAGTCATGAAAAAATTTTTCAACCTTTTGGTTGCAAGCAGCATTGCTTTGTTTAGCCAAGCCCAAACAAACAATTCCGGAAAAATAACCGGTTCCATTAAAGATGGCGGGAATCAAAAAATTATTGATGCCGCCTCCGTTTCCCTTTTAAAAGCCAAAGATTCCAGCCTGGTTAAAGTAGCCGTTACTGACAAAGAGGGCGGCTTTACCATAGAAAATGTAACAGCAGGCAATTACCTTTTATTGGCCACTTCGGTGGGGCATGCCAAAACATACAGCAAACAGTTTACTATTTCTTCTGCAGAGCAAAATGTACAGGTAGGTGTACTGCAACTGGTGCCTGTTGATAAAAGTTTAAAGGAAGTAACGGTGGTTTCTAAAAAGCCATTTATAGAAAGAAAGGCAGACCGAACGGTACTGAATGTAGAATCCTCCATCAGTAACACGGGCAGTACGGCCCTGGAAGTACTGGAAAAAGCACCTGGAGTTACGGTGGATAAAGATGGTAATATCAGCCTGAAGGGTAAACAGGGAGTGATGATAATGGTAGACGGTAAGCAAACATTTTTATCTGGCCCCGAGCTTTCCAATATGCTGCGTAATATGTCCAGCAACCAATTAGAGCAAATAGAGATCATGACCAATCCTTCTGCCAAATATGATGCGGCCGGCAGGTCGGGTATTATCAATATCAAAACAAAAAAGAATAAGCAAAAGGGATTCAATGGCAGTGCCTCTGCTTCTTATTCGCAGGGTATTTATTCCCGTACCAGCAACAGCCTGAACCTGAACTATAAGAATGGCAGGGTAAACCTGTTTAGCACACTTAGTGGTAACTACCGAAATGGTTACCAGGAACTGGATATTTACAGAAGGTATACCAATACGGATAAAACCACCAAAGCAATTTTTGAACAAAATAATTTCCGTACCCGGCATGGAGGAAACTATAATGCCAAAATGGGGGCAGATTTTTACATTAGTAAAAAAACAACACTGGGCATTGTGGTATCGGGTGTTACCAATCCCCAGGCCGAAAATGGCGAAAATACCAGTTACCTGAAAAGCAGCAATGGCGTTGTTGATTCCATTGTTCAGGCCACCAGCAGCGAGCATTCTAAATGGAAAAATGGCAGCGTTAACTTTAATTTCCGTCATGTATTTGATTCTACAGGCAGGGAGCTGACCATTGACGCAGACATATTAAGATACAATGCAACCAAAGATCAAAATTTCTATAACACCAGCTTTACGCCGCAATGGGGATTAAATTCGGCCGATCATTTATTGGGCGAACTGCCATCGTCTATCAAGATATATGCTGTAAAAACCGATTATACCCAACCTTTGAAAAAGGGTGCCAAACTGGAAGCCGGATTGAAGTCGAGCTTTGTGGAAACAGATAATACTGCAGGTTATTTTAATGTGGTGGGTGCATTGCAAACACCCGACTACGAAAAGACCAACCGTTTTGATTACAGGGAGAATATCAATGCCGCTTATTTGAACATCAATAAGGAAATGAAAAAATGGAGTGTGCAAACCGGCCTTCGGTTAGAGAATACCAATTACGAAGGGCACCAGTTTGGAAATCCCACCAAATCTGATTCGGCATTTAAAAACAGTTATACCAGTTTATTTCCCACTTTATTTGTAGGCTACAATCCTACTGAAAAAAATCAATTCAGTTTTTCTTATGGCAGAAGAATTAACCGGCCGGATTATGAAGACCTGAATCCATTCCTTTTCTTTTTGGATAAATATACTTACGGTGCCGGCAACCCTTTTTTAAAGCCTATGTATTCAAATGTGCTGGAGGCTTCCCACACCTATAAGCAATTTTTAACCACCACCATCAACTACAGTTATACAAAAGACCTGTTCAGTGAGGTATTTCATCAAAAAGATTTTGCCACCATTGTAAGTCAGGATAATTATGGCTCTATGAACGATGCCAGCATTTCGGTAAATGCCCAGGTACCTGTGGCAAAATGGTTGAACAGCAACATTTATACGGAAGCAAAGTACAACCGGTTCAAAGGATTGCTGTACGGCGATAATGTTGATATTGATGCCACCACCTTTTTGATAAATGTAAATAACCAGTTTAAATTTAATAAAGGCTGGAGCGCTGAAATTTCCGGTTGGTACAGAACCAGCGGAATTGAAGGGCAAATCAAAATACATGCCCTTGGCCAGCTGACTGCAGGGGTGCAAAAACAGGTACTAAAAAATAAGGGCACTTTAAAGTTAAATATCAATGATGTGCTCAACACCCGCAATCCAAAGGGGGATATTAATTTTCAAAATACGGAAGCAACGTTCAGGCAGCATAGTGATAACAGAACTGTTACCCTGGGCTTCAGTTACCGTTTTGGCAAGCCCATTAAAGGATTACAGAAGAGGAAAACCGGCGGAGCAGGAGACGAGCAGAACAGGGTAAAAGGAGGCAACTAATTATTATTATCGAATTGATGGATACCGAATGCAGCTCAAGCTCTGAGATACGTTCGGTATCCGTCATTTTAAAATTCGATATTTATTAATACTTTTGAAAAAAAACGACCATGCCATCCTTCGATTTCAGCAGTAAAGTAGACCTGCAAACCTTAGACAATGCCATCAACACTGTTAGCAAGGAGATCACCAACCGCTTTGATTTTAAAGGCAGCCCGGTGGTGATAGACCTGAATAAAAAGGAATTTAAAGTGAATTTGGAAGCAGAAAGCGACATGAAACTGGGGCAAATCAGGGATGTGATTATCAGCCGCAGCCTGAAACAGGGATTGGCAGCAGAAATATACGATTTCAGTAAAGAACCCTACCAAAGCGGCAAGATCATGAAGCAGGAAGTAATAGTGAGAAATGGCATTAAGCAGGAAGACGCCAAAAAAATTGTGAAACTCATTAAAGACAGCGGCACAAAGGTACAGGCCGCCATTATGGACGATATTATAAGGGTGACAGGAAAGAAAATAGATGATTTACAGGAAGTTATACAAGCCAGCAAGGGCTGGAACCTGGGTATTGCCCTGCAGGTGGTAAATATGAAAAGCTGATAACAGGCTATAAAAAGGGGCAATATCTGATATAATTGAACTAAAAGGCTGGCTGCCTGTTAATAAGAAAGGAAAAAGTTTAAACATTAAGTCAAAAAAATACTTGTTTTTTACTACCTTTGCTCACTTAAATATATTATACGGCAAAATCCGTGTACAAAAAACAAAAACAATTATGAAAAAAGGCATTCACCCTGAAACTTACAAAACTGTAGTTTTCAAAGATATGAGTAACGGGCACTCATTTTTAAGTCGTTCTACTGCTTATAGTAAAGAAACTGTTACCTGGGAAGACGGAAAAGAGTATCCTGTAATTAAACTGGAGATTTCCAACACTTCTCATCCATTCTATACAGGTAAAAATGTATTGGTAGATACTGCAGGACGTATTGATAAATTCAACAAACGTTACGAGAAAAAGGCAAAATAATTGGTATAGAGTTTTATCTTTATCAGAAGTTTGTTTTTCATGGCTATACTTTAAGTCCCTTCGGTTCTCCGGGGGGATTTTTATTTTCAGTAATTTTGCCTCATGCAAAAGATCATTTTTACCGAAGAGTATTGTAAACCGGAAAATTTGCATCCGTTTACATTGATCCGTCATATACAGGATATAAGGGTGGGCATACTTACCATCAGGGAAAAATGGGAACGCATGTTACAACTTCCATCGTTTAATAAATGGGAAGATCATTACCTGGATGATGATCGGTCGGTAAAGATCGACAAAAATATAGGCCAGGATATATACCTGATGGTACACGCCAATGTGTTACCAACCAAATCGATTATTGCTGCAATAAAAAAATTACAGCATGGCGAATTTCTTTCGGCAAAAGATGAAGGCGGTATTGCATATAAATTTTCGGCTAAAGAGGTGATGGGGCTGCATAAAATAAAGATAACAAGGTCGGTGGAGTTTGAAGAAAACCTGCAGGTGTTACATTATCCCTGGCAGATCTTTCAATTGAATGACTGGGCCATCAGGCAGGATTTTGCACTAATCACCGCAAGAAGAAAAAGTCGGCCCATTTCTAAAAGCAATACGCTCATCAATCCTTCACAAATATTTATTGAACCGGGTGCAATAGTTGAGCATTGTATTTTGAATGCTTCCACCGGGCCAATCTATATTGGCAAAAATGCCACCATTCAGGAAGGCAGTATGATCAGGGGGCCTTTTGCCTTGTGTGAAGGCAGCCTGGTAAAGATGGGCAGTAAAATATATGGCGCCACCACCATTGGCCCTTATTGCCTGGCCGGAGGAGAAATAAAAAACAGTGTTTTATTTGGTTACAGTAATAAGGCACACGACGGCTATTTAGGCGACAGTGTAATAGGCGAGTGGTGCAATTTAGGGGCCGGTACCAGTAACAGCAATCTTAAAAACAATTGTGGCGATGTACACTATTGGGTACATGCCGATAAAAAAGAAATGAGCGCCGGCAATAAAGGTGGTTTACTGATGGGTGATTATTCTAAATCGGCCATCAACACTTCTTTTAATACCGGTACGGTGGTGGGCGTATGCAGTAATGTGTTTGCCCAGGGGCTTACGCCTAAATACATTCCGCATTTTTCATGGGGTGCCGATGGGATCACGCGGTATAAGCTGGATAATGCATTAGAAGACATTAATAAATGGAAAGAATTAAAAGGATTTTCCATTTCAGAAAAAGAGCATCAAATTTTCACGGATATTTACAAAAAATTTTAAACCCAACAACCAATCATGCGCAAACAAATAGCAGCCGCCAACTGGAAAATGAACCTAACCCTGCAGCAGGCAGAAACATTAGTAAATGATTTAATGGCCATTCCGCATAGTGTAAACGAACACCAGGCGGTAATTTTTGGTGTACCCTTTCCATATCTTACCGCCATCAATTCTAAACTGGCCGGTAAAAAAAATGTGTATGTAGCGGCACAAAACTGTTATAATAAAATGAATGGCGCATACACCGGTGAAACCAGTGTGGAAATGCTGCAAAGTATCGGTATACAATATGTGATATTGGGCCACAGCGAACGCCGCGAGTATTTTAATGAAAGTAATATCATGCTGGCCGAAAAGGTAAATATTTGCCTTGCAAACGGGTTGAAACCGATATTTTGTTGTGGCGAACCTTTGGCAATAAGAGAAGCGGGTACACAAAATAGTTTTGTGGAAACGCAATTAAAAGAAAGCCTGTTTCATTTAACCGCCGAACAGCTAACAGGCTTTATCATTGCATATGAACCTATTTGGGCTATCGGTACAGGCAAAACTGCATCCAGTGATCAGGCCCAGGAAATACATGCTTATATCCGCAGTGTAATGGCCGGCAAATATGGGAATGATGTGGCTGACAGCATTTCTATTTTATATGGAGGCAGTGTAAAATCAGCCAATGCAAAAGAGATCTTTGGCAAACCAGATGTAGATGGAGGATTGGTAGGTGGCGCCAGCCTGGTAGCCACTGAATTTGCGGCCATCATCAACAGCTTAAAATAATTATACCAGGATTGAACAGCTTTATTCACTATGCGGGATCAATATCCGCAGGAATAAAGCTGTTGATCTTTTCAAGATCCAGCAATGTGGCATTGGCCTCTTCGTTGCGGTGATACATGGGAGTGAATTTAGCACCGTATACAATTTCATTGAATGTATACGAGCTGCGTGACACTACCGTATTGCTGTACATATCATCAAAAGCCTTTACAAAAACCATCAGCTCTCCGCGTGTATTTTCAAAATCTTCTTTAGAAAATGTAAATAAAGGACTGTCTTCGGTGATGGGATGTACAATCGTCCAGCTGAGGGTTAAAGAGTTTACTTTGGCATACTCCAGATCCAGTGAAAAGAACTTGTTGACAGATTTGCCATTTTCTTCCAACGACAATCCCAACGTGATCTTTACTTCTGCTTCTGTAAGCTGTGTGTTTTTAAAAGGAGCCATCCGGAGCATTAAAGCCCTGCCATTTTTAAAAGGGGCAATGATGGCATTGGAAGAAAAACGGATGAAGGCCGTAGGCTTACTGAAACGGGCATAAAACAAACCTGTTGCCAGTGCCAGGCTGAGTAAACCAATCAAAGCTTCTACTGCGGCAATGGCACTTACTAAAAAACCGGAAGGGCTTACGTGACCGTACCCCACGGTAGTAAAAGTTTGTGCACTAAAGAAAAACGCTTCTAAAAACTGGTTGGTTTCTGATCCGGCACTGATGCCTACCAGGTTTTCTACACCGGCAATAAAATATATAAAAGCAAAAATTACATTAACCAATACATAAAAGGAAAGGATCAGTAGCAGGAATTTCCAGCGTGGTAAGGCAAGCATGGTATGATACCAGCTGATACGGTCAAAAAAATTGACACCGCGTTTTTCAACATTGGCCTGCCCGTTCTTATTTAAAAATCTTCCGCCATAGTCAGCACTATTGGTTCCAAAGCCGGTATTGATCTCTGACCGGGCATTTATATGCAGCTTTTTCCGCAGCGTCATAACAGGTTGTTTATTTTAAATTAACTGGATTGTTTAATTTGCATTACAGTTTAATACAAGGAGCCACTTTATAATGCCATTGCTTTCAGTTAGGTAAAGCTTCTCGTTTTTTCTTACATTTACTAAATTAATGCAGTTTGATGAAATGCCAGATGAAGTGAGTAATTTAAAAGTGAATATAAAAGATTCTGCGGATCCGTTGGGGCCGTACATGATAGCGTTTCCTAAAATTGGCGATACCGGTTTGGGTTATATTTCCGTTGCCGAAAAAACGGCCATTCCTTTTGAAATTAAAAGAGTGTACTGGACCTATTTTACACCCGACAGTGTTATCAGGGGAGGGCATGCACATTACGAACTGGAGCAGGTATTGGTGGCAGTTTCAGGAAAAATTACCGTAACAATAAAAACACCCGGGCAGGAAGCACTAGAATTTATTTTAGACAGTCCCAACAGCGGATTGTACATACCCAAATTGGCCTGGCGCACCATGAAGTACTCTCACGATGCGATTCAGCTATGCCTGGCAAGTTTGCCTTATGATGAAAAAGATTATATCCGGGATCACGAAGTATTTATGCAGCTTTAAGTTGCAGGTAATGGCAAAGCATAGCTTACAATAATTATAGAAAATGCATTCTCATGAAATTTAATGGAAGAAATGTTTACATCAGCCCCACCGCAACCATTGGGAGTAATGTAAAAGTGGGTGACAATACCTGTATTTACGACAATGTGGTTATTGCCGACAATTCCATTATTGCAAATGATTGTGTAATAGGAGAGCCACTTGCCTCATATTATTCCGGCGGAAGCTATGAGAATCCGGTTACCAATATTGGTGCCGGTGCATTGGTACGCAGTCATACCATCATTTATGCAGGTGCAACTATAGGGAATAATTTTTCATGCGGACACAGGGTTACCATTAGAGAATATACTGTACTGGGTCCCCATTGCAGGGTAGGCACCGGAAGCGACTTGCAGGGGCATTTACATACAGGAGCGTATTGCTGGCTGCACAGTAATGTGCACCTTGGCCAGCAAACCACCCTTGGTGATTTTGTTTTTATTTATCCCAATGTGGTATTCACCAATGATCCTTATCCACCATCTGATATTTGCAGGGGTGCCACGGTGGGTGATTACACTCAAATAGCCACTTCCAGTGTGATCTTACCCGGAATCAAGATTGGTACACATTCACTAATTGGTGCCGCAGCAGTGGTAACCAAAGATGTGGGCGACTACCAGCTTTGTGTGGGAAACCCGGCAAAATGTATCAAAGATACCAGGGAACTAAAGTCGGCCGAAACAGGTGTGTCACATTATCCATGGCCCCAAAATTTTAGCAGGGGCATGCCCTGGGAAGGGCAGGATTATAGTGAATGGCTGCGTAAAACCGGTCACAATAAATAATGTTAAATATGCAAGGGAGATGATCAAATATTTGGACCTGCAGCAGATCAATTTAAAATACCGGCACGAACTGTTGCTGGCATTAGACCACAGCATTACAGCGGGCCATTTTATTTTAGGAGAGCAGGTGGCACAATTTGAAAGTGCCTATGCAGCGTACTGCGGTACAAAATTTTGCATTGGTACAGGTAATGGCATGGATGCCCTTTCGCTGATAATTGAAGGCTACAAAGCACTGGGCATTTTTAAAACCGGCGACGAAATCATTGTTCCTGCTAATACTTATATTGCCAGTGTACTTGCCATTTCAAAAACCGGACTTCAGCCCGTATTGGCCGAACCGGATATTAACAATTACCTGCTTGACACCAGTAAAATAGCAGATAAGATAACCCAACGTACGGTGGCAATACTGCCAGTACATCTTTATGGGCGCCTTTGCAATATGCGGGAAATAACAGCCATTGCCCGGAAGTATAAACTAAAAGTTATTGAAGATGCTGCACAATCGCATGGTGCCGCCATAGATAATGCCAGGTGCGGCAACCTGGGCGATGCTGCCGGATTTAGTTTTTATCCCGGCAAAAATTTAGGTGCACTGGGTGATGGTGGTGCTGTTACCACTAATGATGCCCGGCTTGCCGAAGTAATCACTGCCCTGCGCAATTATGGATCAACAATTAAATATGAACATCGCTATAAAGGGGTTAACTCCAGGCTGGATGAGATACAGGCGGCTTTTTTATCTGTAAAGCTCAAAGACCTGGATGCTGCCAATCAACGCCGCAGGGAAATTGCAGCGTATTACTGTACACATATAAAGAATGAAGCAGTACTATTGCCCTGTTCTCAAAGCGATCAGCTGCAACAAATGCAATCGCATGTTTGGCATATATTTGCCCTTCGTACAAAACACCGGGACCGTTTTCAGCAATACCTGCTGCAAAATGGTATTGAAACACTCATTCATTATCCCATTCCCGTTCACATGCAGGGGGCTTACAGCGAATGGAGCAGTGCCTCTTACCCGGTGTCGGAAAAAATACACAGGGAAATCATTTCCATACCGGCCAACCCGGTTCTTACAGATAATGAAGTGCTAATAATAACTGAAGCGATCAACAAATATTGCTGACGACCTGCCAACAGCAATAACAGGATAATATGAATTTAGTAAAAACAAGTTTTTATACCGGGCTTTCTACTGCGGTAACATTCATCAGTGGTTTTATTATCACTAAAATTGTTGCGGTGAAGATTGGGCCGGAAGGTATGGCCTATACCGGTCAATACCAGAATACTGTTGCCATACTTGCCATGTTATCTACCTGCGCCATCACCACAGGGGTGATAAGATACCTGGCAGTATATAAAAATGAAGTACATAAACAGCAGCAGGTAATTTCAACTGCTGTTATCATCATACTGGCAGCCTCTTTTTCAGTTTCATTATTTGTTATTCCGGCAAGTGCATTTTTGTCAAGGTCTACTTTTCATACGACTGCATTCTGGCAGGTATATTTATTGTATGGCCTGTTTATCGCTGTAAGCTCTTTAAATACTCTTTTTGCCTCTGTGTTAAATGGCTATAAAGAAATAAAAAAACTCACTGTCATTAATGTGCTCACTTCTGTTGCCAGTGTGGTGTTTACTGTTACTTTTGCTTATACCATGGGTTTAAAAGGGGTATTGATCGCGGGTAATTTTGTAGCAGTATTCATTTTTTTTATTCATGTCACTTATATAAAAAAGATAAAAGGTATTGTATGGAAACCCAGTTTTAAAAACTGGGACCGCAACACAGCTGCATTGCTTTTTGCTTTTACATTTATGGGGGTGGTGTCGGGTTTTGCGGCACCTGCAATGCAGTTACTGGTGCGTAACCGCATCATCAGTGAGTTTTCTTTACAGGAGGCAGGTTACTGGCAGGCCGTTACCCGCATTTCTGATTACTATCTTTCTTTTATTACAACTGTACTTACCGTGTACTACCTGCCACGACTGGCCGAAATAGATACAAAGGCCGAGCTGCAAAAAGAATTGCTGCATGGATATAAGATCATACTGCCTGTTGTTGCAGTATCGGCTGTTTTGATCTGGCTGTGTAAGGTTTGGATAGTTCAATTATTGTTTACAAATGATTTTATGCCCATGCTTCCTTTATTCAAATACCAGTTAATGGGCGATGTATTAAAGATTGGCAGCTGGCTGCTGGGTTTTGTGGCGCTTTCAAAAGCACTTACCAAAACCTTTATCTTTTCTGAAATAGTGTTCAGTGCTTCTTTTGTAATTTTATGCTATTATTTAATGAACAGGTTCGGGATAATTGGAGCAACCTACGCCTTTAGCATTAATTATGCTTTATACTGGATTGCAATGGGGATACTGCTAAAAAAACATATTTGGTAATGATGCAAGAACGTCCATTGGTTAGTGTGCTTTGTATCAGCATGAATCATGAAAAGTATATCCGGCAATCTTTTCTTTCTGCTGTCAATCAAACGTACCGTAATATAGAGCTGTTTTACGTGGACAATAATTCTGCCGATACATCTTTTGAAATTGCCGATGCCATTTTTACAGCTTCCGGATTACCTTATAAAGGATATAAGCGTGATAAAGGATATGGAGTGGCGGAGAATCTAAATCTTTTGTTGGAGCAGGCCCAAGGCAAATATATAGCTACCTTAAGTGCAGATGACTGGTGGGAACTGAATAACCTGGAAGAAAAGATAGCATATTATGAACAGCACCCTGAATGGGGCATGTTAAACTGTATGGGATACCTTCATTTTTATGATACAGGAAAAACCATACTGGAAAAAATTGACGGTACTGCAGCCGGCTGGGTGCTGCCGGAGATTTTGCAAATGAATTTTATAAATACCGTGGGAGTTATTATAAAAAAAGAAGCCATTGATGCCGTGGGGATGTTTGACATTCAATCGCCGCTGGAAGACTGGGACATGTGGATCAGGATAGCGGAAAAATATTCCATTGGTTTTTTTAACATACCCCTGGCGTATTATGGAAAAAATACCGGTAGTAATATCAGTGATAACAAATTGTTTATGGCAAAGGGATATGATTATATTTTTAAAAAATATGGCCATTATAAAGAAATTGCCGAGGCAAAAAAACGGCAGGCACTGCTGGCCATGTATGATACAGCTGCAGCAGCGCCCAGCCTGGCTGCCTTACTGCAGTTGTTGCGGCATTTCAGGTTAACGGGTTTACATGTTAAACAAACGGTTAAATGTATGTTTGGCATTGCGGGATTAAAAAAATAAAACTGTGTACCAGATAGCAATATAATGAAGCCATAAAAGAACTGTTCAGTAAAATATAAATGACCACGCTCCAAAATAAAAATATCACCCTGGTACTGGCTTCCTGGTATCCCAATCAGTTGGATGCTTTCAATGGCGATTTTGTACAACGAACCATAGCCGCCGCAAGTTTATTTGCGCCGCAGTATGTTATTCACGTGGTAAAAGATGGGGCGGGGCTTGTTACCCGTGACGTGACGTTACAAAGAAATGAAACAGGTAATCTTACAGAAGTAGTGGTATATTATAAGCCTTTGGTAATCGGTATTTCCATACTGGACAAATTTTTCTCTCAGCGAAAATATATGCGGGTTTATAAGCGGGCAATTGATGCTTTTATAAAAGCGCATGGTTTGCCTGTGCTGGTGCATGTGCAGGTAGCGGTAAAGGCAGGCTTACTGGCTTTGTATTTAAAACAAAAATTTCACATACCCTATATTGTTACTGAACACTGGACGGGATACTTTAAACAATGCCATCCCAATGTATACAGCGGTAACAGCATACTAAACAGGCTTAATAAAAAGATTTTACAGCAGGCTGCATTATTTTTGCCGGTATCTGATAATTTAGGAAGCACCGTAAGAAATGAATTTGCAGCTGTACCATACTCGGTTGTACCTAACGTGGTAAACACCCGGTTGTTTTATTATTTACCCCGGAAGCCTGAAGTATTCCGTTTTATTCATCCTTCGTTGATGAACTACCAAAAAAATCCGGAAGGTATTTTACAGGCCTGTAAAATTGTAAAAGAGAAAGGTTGCCATTTTGAATTGCTGATGGTGGGAAAAGAAGATGCAGCATTGATACAACAGGCAAAAGAACTGGGGCTGTATAATACCATTGTTTATTTTAAAGCGGCAATTCCATATGCGGCTGTGGCAGCAGAAATGCAACAGTCTTCGGCATTATTGTTATTCAGCAGGTTTGAAAATTTGCCCTGTGTAATTTTAGAGGCTTTATGTACCGGCTTGCCCGTTATCAGCAGTGATGTGGGGGGAATCAAAGAAGTGGTAACGGCCACTAATGGCATGCTGGTGGAAAGTGAGAATATTGCAGCACTGGCAGCAGCCATGTGCCGGATGATGGATGAGTACCACAACTACGACAGGCAACAAATTGCTGCGGCAGCAAGCCAACTGTTCAATTACCAGGTGGTGGGCAAACGATATGCTGATGTATGTAAACAGATAACAGGTACTACTGCTTAGCCGCAAGCTTCATCACCTCCTGTAAAAATATTTTGGTTTCTTTTTCCACACCTGCTACATCGCCCGATTTTATGGGAGATGCAATTACATGGTTACCTGCATTGGGTAATGCAACAGCTTTTTTTAATGCGCTGCCGGTGGCCAGTTGTGCAAACATCTCTTTCATGGCGTTAACTTTTACCACATTGTCCTGGTGCGCCTCGTCTTTATAATAATATAAAAGCAAAGTGGGTTGTTTTACTTTACCGAATGTTCCGGCATTCATGGTGGTTTCCAGCATTTCTTCCAGAGCAACGGTTGCTTCCAGCCGGTAAGGTTTATTCCAGTATTGTTTGTACACCGGGCGATCGTCTTCCGGGTCGTTGTAATTGCCTTTTTTTACCAGTCTTGCAATCTGCAAACCCCAGTGGTTATTCAGTATCCAGGCATTGGGATCGTTGATGGCAATATTGGGCGAGTACAGTATCAATGCTGCCACATCATCTGGAAAAGCAGCAGCAAGTTGTAAGGCCTGTGTTCCCCCAGTACTGGTTCCCATCAGTATCACTTTTTTGCCCAGCTGTTTACCAATAGCTAAAGCCTGTTTTGCTGTTTCCCAGTAATTATCGGCAGTTAAATGCATCAGTTGTTCAGTAGTGTCAATGCCATGTTCGGCCAGCCTGGACAGATATAAATTACAGCCAAAAGTTTTAGCCGTATTGCGGTGTACCGGATCTCCTTCTTCCTGCGAAGCTGAAAAACCATGCAGGTACACGATGCTGTAATCAGTTTGTTGTTTGTTGCTGTCGTTTGCCCATACAATGCGGGCTTCATTATCGGGTTTGATCTTATGTATTGCTTCTCCCGCAGCCACATATTTATCCAGTTCTCCAATGCCTGGTACGGCGGGCATGGTATTGCTGTAGGCAGGTGTTTCGGGCCTTGGCCCAAAAAGATATACAATGATTAGTATGCCCAAAACATAGAGCAAAATTTTTAGCCAGCGCATCGTTTTTTTTATTGAAGCTACATTTTTATTTGTAATAATAAAACCCTGTAAAACAAATAGTTTTTTAATACCTTGTATACAAAACCGGCAGTTGCCAGCCATGCTTCAAAAAACTGTCACCATTGCATAAATGATCATCTTATAAACTTTCCTTAATGAAACACTTTAAGTTTTACAGTAAAGAAGATATCCTTTCCCTTACCAAAGTACGCCGCTTTGAAACCAGGATAGGCGAACGGCTGCAGTACTTAAAATTTGAAGGCGAATGGCCCGATGCGTTGCAGCAATCTCCTGCAACATATGTAGTGATCGGTATTCCGGAAGATATAGGGGTACTGGCCAATCATGGTACCGGCGGCACTACCACAGCCTGGCTGTCTTTTTTATCTTCATTTTTGAATGTGAAGTCGAATGATTTTATGACGGGGGAGAATGCCTTATTGCTGGGACATTTTGATTTTGGCGACCTGAAATTTTTGATAGACAGTTATGCATACAATCCCGATGAACTGATAGAAGCGTACCGGCATGCAGTTAATATCATTGACGAAGAAGTGGAGCACATGCTGAAGGTTATTACATCCTGTAATAAAGTACCCATCATTATTGGCGGCGGGCACAACAATGCCTACCCCATTATAAAAGGTGTGGCAAAGGGCCTTGCTAAAACGGGCCGTATTCCGCTGGCACAGATCAATTGTGTAAACCTGGATGCCCACCCTGACTACAGTGCTGCTGAAGGGCGGCACAGCGGTAATGCCTTCCGGTATGCAGAGGAAGATGGTTACCTGGGTAAATACAGTATTATTGGTGTGCACGAAAATAATATTTCGCAAAGTGTATTAATGGATATACATAATAATCCATTCATCAATTATATTACTTACGAAGAGATATTCATCCACGAAAGAAAGAATTTTATACAGGCAGTGGCACATGCCACCGGGTTTACAGAAGACAGTTATACAGGGGTGGAGCTGGACCTGGATAGTATACAAAATGTATTAAGCAGCGCTGCCACGCCCAGCGGCATCTCTGCGTTACATGCCAGGCAATACATCAACTTTGCTGCAACGGATGTTAAAGTAGCCTACCTGCATATTTGTGAAGGCGCCACCCAGTTAACCGATGGACGAAAAGATGACAGCACCGGAAAACTGATCAGCTACCTGGTGAGCGATTTTATAAAAGCCAATTCGCAGGAGTAAATTACAATTGTGCGGCGATCTCTTTTTCATCAGCCACCCCATCTTTGCGCCATACGGGTTTGCCATCTTTAAAAAGAATGAACACCGGCAAGGCTGTTACTTTATATTGCTGTAAAATAAGTTCATCCCTTCCTCCGTCTACCTTTACCAGGGTGAATTTTCCGGGATTGTTTTTTTGTAACTGTTCCAGTACGGGTTCCATCGTTTTACATGGCGGACACCATTCTGCACCAAAATCCACCAGTACTGTTTTGGAAGAACTGATGGCACCGTTGAATTCATCCATGCTCATCTGCTTACCCGCCACAGCACCCTCCAGGCTTTTATCGGCTGCTTTCCAGGCATTGATGCCGCCCTGCAGTTCATACACTTTTTTAAAACCCATGTCCCGCATTTTGGCTGCAGCTGCGGCACTTCTGCCACCACCCAGGCAATATACATACACCGGCTTTTCTTTGTTGATAAAAGCAATACGGCGGTTGAATTCTTCTTTGTCGTTCCAGTTAGCCAGTAAAGTGTTTTTAATATGACCGGAGGCATATTCGCCCGGCGTTCTAACATCCAGCACCTGTACCGAATCCCGGGTAATGGATTGTTCAAATTCTTCTGCCGTTAAACTTTTTTTTGTTTGGGCAGTACAGGAAAACAGCAACGCAGTGCAAACAGCAGCGGTTATTGTTTTTACAAAAATTTGCATATGCTTTATTTTATGGTGGCTAAGCTACAAACAAAAAACCATTCGCAGTAAACGAATGGTTTTTTGTGTATGTGAAATGATGTAATTACAGGGGAGAAAGGTATTGTGCATATGCATAACCTTCTTCGCCATCGGCAGTTTTAATTTTCCACCAGCTGTCGTCTGTTTTTTCTACCAGTGTTACCACTTCATTGTGGGCAGCTTTACCAATAATTGCGCCATCAGTAGCAGGAGTGCTGCGGATGTTCAGGTTGGTTGAATCGGTGGTTACTTTCAGTTGTGCACCGGCGTCTGCTTTAATGTCGATATTCATCATCAGGTCGCCACTGGCCATATTAGGGTCAATCTTGTCGTACAGCGCCCAAAGGGTATCATAATCAGCTGTACTGTTTGCAGTACCGCTAACATGTAATACGCCATCTTTTTCTGCTACTGCCAGGTTTGCAACGCCTAATGTGGTGGCGGTTTGTACCAGCTCTGCATATTTATCTTGTAATGCCATTGTTGTGTTGTTTAATTGTTGATGGAAAATAAAATTATTTAACGGTTATTTTTGATGCTGCATCCAGCATGATCTTGGCTGCTGCCAATGCCTGCTTTAATTTAAGGTTGTTGGCTTTAGAAATTTCACCGGCAAGAATTACTCCTTTGTCAGAAAATCCGGAGATAGAAATGCCGGGGATGTCTTTAATGATCGCTTTTACTGCATCCTGTAATTTGGGGTCAGTTACGGTAGTAGTGGTTGATGCAGGTGCTGGTGGTGGTGGTGGGGTAACCGTGCAGCTGTTCACTACAGATTTTACACCTTTAACAGCACCAATGGTTTTTTCGCACAATGCTTTGCAGGCCTCGTCTTTCACTTCTCCGCTAATGGTGGCAACGCCATCTTTAACATCTACTACGGCACCCGTCATCATAGGGTCTGCTTTAATGGCTTCTTCAATTTTTGCTTTAATGTCTGCATCTTTAGGTTTGCAGCTTACAAAAGCCAGGGTGGCTGAAATAACAACCGCCATTAATACTTTAGTCAGTTTCATTGTAATGATTTTTTGTTTGTAAATAATTCTCCAAAGTAATGCAAAAAAAGATGTAATTAAAAAACTTAATTCGCACATTTTCTTCCGGCTATTGAGACTTGATAATTTGATAACAGGTTGCATTGCCCGCTAAAAAATTACAGGCAGCCCAGTCGGCCTCCATCTACCGGTAAATTGATGCCATTGATATAGGCCGCGGCAGGTGTGCACAGAAAGGCTGCTGCCGCACCAAATTCTTCTGGCTGGCCAATTCTGCCCACCGGAATTTCTTTTTCCAGTGCTGCTAATACCTGGGCTGCCGTGGTACCACTTTCTGCTGCCTTTTTTTCTATCACATAATCTGCCCGGCCGGTTTTTGTAAAACCCGGCAGCACATTATTTACAGTAATGCCAAAAGGCCCCAGCTCGGCAGCCAGTGTTTTGGCCCAGCTGGCCACAGCACCGCGGATGGTATTGCTTACGCCCAAACCGGGCAAAGGAATTTTAGCAGTAGTGGAAATGATATTTACGATTCTGCCAAAACCGGCAGCTTTCATGCCCGGCACTACGGCCTGCACCAAATGATGGTTGTTCACCAGGTGGCTGTTGAAAGCCCGGGAAAAGCTTTCTGCCGAAGCTGATAAAGCATCACCGGCTGCCGGTCCGCCGGTATTATTAATTAGTATGTGTACGGTTTGGGTGGCAGTAAATGTGGTAATGGCCTCATTTACCTGCGCAGTATTGTCAAAATCTGCTACTAAATATTGGTGCTGTTGCAGGGCTTTTTGCTGTAAACTGGCCATGGCCTGCTTTAGTTTTGCTTCATTACGGGCCATCAGTACCACATTACAGCCCAATAGGGCCAGTTCTGCCGCAGTGGCATAGCCCAGGCCCTGTGTGCTGCCGCAAACAACGGCTGTTTTGCCGGAAAGATCAAGGTTCATTTTATTGTTTTGCAATAAAGCTAAATGATTTTATTTTTTCTCACATTTCTTTATTTGATGTGGATAATTCACTGCCCCTTAAAATGGCTTCATTCAGCTATATTCGCAGCGCTGAAAAAGATAAAGAAATGGCAGAAAAAGAATTGTTTGATTATACGGAAGATTCCATCAAAAGTTTAGACTGGAAAGAGCATATCCGCCTGCGGCCGGGTATGTACATCGGAAAACTGGGCGATGGCAGCAGTCCGGATGACGGTATTTATGTATTGCTGAAAGAAGTGATAGACAACTGTATTGATGAACACACCATGGGCTATGGTAAACATGTAGATGTGAACATCGATAATAAAACCATTACCGTAAGGGATTATGGCCGCGGTATACCGCTGGGGAAGGTGGTGGATGTGGTAAGTAAGATCAATACCGGTGCCAAGTACGACAGCAAGGCCTTTCAAAAAAGTGTGGGGCTTAACGGGGTGGGTACCAAAGCGGTGAACGCCCTCAGCCAGTATTTTAAAGTAACTGCTTACCGCGAAGGAAAAGAAAAAACCGCCGAGTTTGAAAAAGGCGCCCTGGTAAAAGAACATAAAGAATCTGCTACCAAGGAAGACAATGGCACATTTGTAACCTTTGTGCCGGACGAAGCCATTTTTAAAAATTTTCATTTTGTACAGGAATACCTTGACAACCAGTTTTGGAACTACTGTTACCTGAACGCCGGCCTGGTGATGAACCTGAACGGCAAAAAATATGTGAGCAAGAATGGTTTGCTCGACCTGCTGCAGCGCAAAACCAACGAAGATGAGATCCGTTATCCCATTATACATTTAAAAGGAGAAGATATTGAAGTGGCCATCACCCACGAAGGCAGTTATGGCGAAGAATATTACAGTTTTGTGAACGGGCAGTTCACTACGCAGGGAGGCACTCACCTGGCTGCTTTTCGTGAAGGCTACATAAAAACCATCCGTGATTTTTTTAAGAAGGATTATGATGCTGCTGATATACGTGCCAGCATATGTGCTGCCGTAAGTGTTCGTGTGCAGGAACCGGTGTTTGAAAGCCAGACCAAAACCAAATTGGGCTCACTCAATGCCTATGATGGCGGCCCCAGCATGCGCAATTTTGTAGGCGATTTTTTAAGTAAGGAACTGGATAATTTCCTGCACCGCAATCCTGCTACTGCCGAAGCATTAAAAAAACGGATTGAGCAGAGTGAAAGGGAACGTAAGGAATTATCCGGCATTCGTAAACTCGCTAATGAAAGAGCCAAGAAAGCAAACCTGCACAATAAAAAATTAAGGGATTGCAAGTTTCACTATAATGATGAACCGTCTGGCAAGGATAAAGAAAGCATCATTGAAAAACAAAAAGAGAGTACCATCTTTATTACCGAGGGTGATAGTGCCAGCGGAAGTATTACCAAAGCCAGGAGTGTAAATACGCAGGCCGTGTTCAGTTTACGTGGTAAGCCCCTGAACTGTTTCGGGCTTACTAAAAAAGTGGTGTATGAAAATGAAGAATTCAATCTGCTGCAACATGCTTTGAATATTGAAGAAGGATACGAAGGCCTGCGTTACAACAATATTGTTTTTGCCACTGATGCCGATGTGGATGGTTTGCATATCCGGTTATTGCTGATGACCTTTTTTCTGCAATTTTTCCCCGACCTGGTAAAGAACGGCCATGTGTATATTTTAGAAACACCCCTGTTCCGTGTAAGAAATAAACAGGAAACCATTTACTGTTATGATGAAACGGAGAAACAAAATGCCATAAAAAAACTGGGCAGTAAACCGGAGATCACCAGGTTTAAAGGTTTGGGTGAGATCAGTCCGGATGAGTTTGCCAAATTCATTGGTGCTGATATGAAATTACAACCGGTAATGTTATTGCCCGAAACACATATCCAGCAATTACTGGAATACTATATGGGTAAAAACACACCTTCCCGCCAGGAATTCATCATCGATAATTTGCAGGTAGAACTGGACCTGGTGGAAACAAAATAATTTGATACCCTTTTCAACCCTGTTGAAAAAAGAAATGACATAATATGATCCATGTAGTTTTTAATGAAGCAGATACAGCAGTGTTACAGCAGGCCATGGCACTGGATGAAAGCCTGCAGGGACAACTGGTGCAGGTAAAAGATGACTATGCCGTTGGCCCTTTACAAAATATTTACATAGGCGAAGGAATAGAAGCCCGCAGGCAATGGTGGCGTGATGTGCTGGCCGGTGGTGATTATGATGGCAAGGCAGACAGTGGGGAAGTGGATGATTATAAAACCGCAGCCGAACTGGTAGGTACCATGCGCAGGGATGAGAACGAGACCATCTGGATATGGGCGGCTCAAAACAAACATGATGTGAGTGGCTATTACTGGTTGCTTAACTACATGAAAGAGTTCCAGGGAAGAGTGTTTATACTGTATCTTAATAACCTTCCTTTTATCAATGAAAAAGGAAATATTTTTTATCCGGGATGGTTGTCAGAAATTCCGGCAAAAGAATTTTTAAAAGCAAAAAAACTGGCCAGGGAAATTACCTTAAGCGAATTTGAGGTGGATCCTGATGAATGGACAAGGATCTGCAATGAAGATAAAGGAGTTCGTTTGCTGGAAGGCGGAAAAAAATTAATACAGGCAGACTATGATTTTTACGATGCCGATCTAAAAAAAATGGTTACGGCCGACTGGCAGAAAGCCTCCAAGATCATTCATCAATATTTGAGCAAGGCAAAACATACCACCGGCGATGCGTATTTGTTGTGGCGGTTAAAAGGGATGATAGCACAGGATATGTTTGATGTGCAGGGGAAGTTGGGGAACATGAAAGACTTTGAAGTTAAAACAAAGGCAAATACCCAATAGTCAATGTTCAACAACCAATGTTCAATTAAAAATACAAGCAAAGGTTAAAAAGGATATTACAAACTGAATACATTATTCATTTTAAATTATCCATTATTTTTTTGAGATGGCAAAAGCAAACAAAGAAGACTACATACACACCGATACCGGTATTGGAGGCCAGTACAAAAGCTGGTTTTTAGATTATGCCAGTTACGTGATATTGGAAAGGGCAGTTCCTGCTATTGAAGATGGACTGAAACCGGTGCAACGCCGCATCCTGCATGCTATGAAGGAGATGGATGATGGCCGTTTTAATAAAGTGGCCAATATCATCGGGCAATCGATGCAATACCATCCGCATGGAGATGCCAGTATTGGTGATGCATTGGTGAATTTGGGTCAAAAAGATCTGTTGATTGAAACACAGGGAAACTGGGGTGATGTAAGAACAGGTGACGAGGCTGCGGCTCCCCGCTATATTGAAGCCCGTTTAAGCAAGTTTGCCCTGGAAGTGGCATTCAATGCAAAAACAACCGAATGGGCATTAAGTTACGATGGCCGTAAGAATGAGCCGGTAACCCTGCCCATGAAATTTCCTTTATTGCTGGCACAGGGCGCAGAAGGTATTGCAGTAGGGTTGGCCACTAAAATTTTACCCCACAATTTTTGTGAACTGATTGAATCGTCTATTAAATGTTTACGCGGAAAGAAGTTTGAGATACTGCCCGATTTTCAAACCGGCGGTACCATGGATGCCAGTAATTACAACGATGGCAAACGTGGCGGAAAAGTAAGGGTACGTGCCATCATTGAGGAGCAGGACAAAAAAACACTGGTGATAAAAAGTGTTCCTTACGGTGTTACCACCACGCAGCTGATGGAAAGTATTGTAAAAGCCAATGATGCAGGTAAGATCAAGATAAAAAAAGTTACCGATCACACAGCCGCAGATGTGGAGATCATTATTGAACTGGCACCGGGCATTTCGCCGGATATTACCATTGACGCCCTGTATGCATTTACCGATTGTGAAGTGAGTATATCACCCAATGCCTGCGTTATTGTAAAAGACAAACCGCAGTTTTTAGGTGTTAAGGAGTTATTGCAGATCGCTACTGAAAATACAAAGGAATTGTTATTGAAAGAACTGCAGATCAAACTGGGCGAACTGCAGGAAAAATGGCATTACACTTCTTTGGAAAAAATATTCTTTGAAGAAAAAATTTACAAGGAATTAGAAAAGAAACACGAGACCTGGGATAAAGTGCTGAATGCAATTGACACTGCTTTCAATCCGTTTAAAAAATTATTAAAGCGGGATATTACCAGGGAAGATATAGTTAAACTTACCGAAAAGCCTGTTCGCCGCATTTACCGTTTGGATATTGACGAGCTCAACGAACAGATCAAAGGCCTGGAAGCTGATATTAAACAGGTGAAACATGATATTGCCAATCTTACCGATTTTGCGGTGGCCTATTATGAAAGCCTGTTAAAAAAATATGGCAAAGGAAGGGAACGTAAAACAGAGATCAAGCAATTTGATACCATACAGGCAAAATCGGTTGCCATTGCCAATATTAAACTGTATGTAAATTATGCAGATGGTTTTATTGGCACCGGGTTAAAGAAAGATGAACTGATTGCTGAAGTATCTGACCTGGACGACATTATTGCTTTTACCAAGGGCGGTATCATGAAAGTGGTGAAAGTATCTGATAAAACTTTTATTGGGAAAGATATATTGCATGTGGCCGTGTTTCAGAAAAATGACGAGCGCACTACCTACAATATGATTTACCTGGATGGAAAAACTGGCGTGAGTTATGCCAAACGTTTTAATGTATCCGGGGTAACACGCGATAAAGAATATGATTTAACAAAGGGTGCAGAAAAAAGCCGTGTACATTATTTCACCGCCAATGCCAATGGTGAGGCAGAAGTGGTTAAGATCGTATTAAGTCCTAATTGCAGCGCCAGGATAAAAGAACTGGATTTTTATTTTGAAGAACAGGAGATAAAAGGCCGCAGCAGTATTGGAAATATTGTAACCAAGTATCCCATCAAATCGGTAAAGTTCAAGGAAGCAGGCCGTTCTACTTTAGATGCAAAGAAACTATGGTTTGATGATAAATTCGGCCGCCTGAATACAGATGAAAAAGGGCAGTACCTGGGTAAGTTTGATGCTGAAGACAGGTTGCTGGTAATTTATAATGATGGCAATTACGAGATCACCGACCAGGAACTGACGCAGCGTTTTGATCCTGAAAAAGTAATGCTGATCGAAAAATTTCATCCCGAAAAGATCATCACCGCTGTATACCTTGACAATGAAAAATTGCAGTACAATATTAAACGGTTTAAAATAGAGACCACCACATTGCACTCTAAATTCTTCTTTATTAAAGAAGGGAAAGATAACCGCCTGGAAATGGTAAGTACAGATGAAGAGCCCATATTAACAGTACAAAGCGGCCGGGGGCAAATGGTTCGCAAAGCCAAATTTAAAGTGGTAAAACTGGTGGAAGTAATGGGCTGGAAAGCGGTGGGAGCCAAACTGACCGAATACTCTAAATCGGTGGAAATGGAATGGGAGAAGAAGAAGCATGAAGAAGATGGCCAGCCGGAATTGTTTGAATAAATATGATCAACTATAAAGACGATACTTTTTACGATCAGCAAACAAGAAAAATTTTCAGACCGGTAAAAATAGCATTTGCAGCACTGGTGCTGGTTGCTTTTTTATTCAGCATTTATTCCATTATATCAAGGAAGGACACACTTGAAAAAAATACATTTAAAATTGCACTGAAGGGAGAAATAAGGGCTTTTTTTCATCCCAAAAGAGGGTCGCAATGGATGCTGGTAGATGGTGGCAGCAAACGGTATGATATAGAAATTGGCCCCAATAAAATTAGTTTGATGGTGGGCGACTCAATATATAAATTGCAGCAGTCTGCAGCTGTTTATATTAAAAAACTGCAAGCCACCAGGTGGGAGTTGGCTGAAGGGCAACAATTTTTACTAATGCGCATCGCTCCATAGTACCAAATAATGACAGGTATAGAAGAAATTTTTTATAAATGAATGATGTAATAACTGCCTTCCGGCAGTTATTTTTTTTTGACGGCAGCAGGAGAGCGTTACAGTATTTTTACTGACCCTTAACGCACAAACACTCGATGTTTGTTTTTTGGCCCATAATATTCAGTATCAGCGAAATAAAATGCTTGGGCCTCCGTTATCAACCCATCCTATAAGATCTAAATCAGGCAAACCCTTAATGAATTACTAATTCGAATCCATTGCCTATGAGTAAGTATTTACTTTTTTTTATTTTACTGCTTTCTTTTTCCCTGCAAGCGCAGCAGCCTGCTGTTTCAATTCCCGGTTCCAAAAAGATCAATCAGTTACCACATAATGCATCAGTTATTAAATGGGATGAACAGGAAGCTTTTGTAAACGGTTTTGCAAGAGTGCTGCAGCATAATAAATTTGGCTTTGTGAATAGGTCGGGCAACCCTGTTGGTGCCATTGACCTGGATGGCGCAAGGAATTTCAGTAACCATCTTGCAGCTGTTAAAAAAAATGACCAATGGGGCTTTATGGATGAAACGGGCAACCTGGTTATTCCTTTTAGCTACGACATCGTTTTTGATTTTACCGCACCGGTTACCGGTGCATTTGCAAAAAAGAAATGGTGGCTGATCAATGCAAAGGGCGAACAGGTTCAGCTGTTAGATATTACCACATTCTACGGATTTAAAAACGGGATTGCAAAAATAAACAAGGATGGGCGCTGGGGAACTGTAAATACCCGGGGTGAGATACGGTTTACTGATGCTGCCTATCTTCCTGTTAAAAATAATAGTACAGCAGTAAAGCCCGCAGCCAACCAGTTGAGCAGCAGCATTACTGTTTGTCCGGATAATATAGATTTTGAATATGGTTCTTTTTTTAACTGGCAATGTTATACCGGGCACGTTGACTCTGTAGGGAATACCAATGTAATTACGGTAACCCCCTCTGCGCCAACACCGGGCAGGCATACACTATTTTCACGTGTATTGCCATCGGCTATTGATCCTTTCGGTTTATTTCCCACCAATCCTCCCGACGGGAGTAATTTTGCATTGAAGCTGGGCAATACCCAAATTGGAGGGGAGGCAGAACAGGTACGTTACACCATTCATGTTCCGGTAAATGATTCTAACTTCTCTATTAAATATGATTATGCGGTGGTGTTTGAAGATCCGGGGCATACCACCTGGACGCAACCACGTTTTAAAGTAAGTGTATTTGATTCGGCAGCCAACGCCTATGTGGATTGTGCTACTTTTGAATACATATCCACGTCTAATTTACCTGGCTTTGCCCCATCAACAGTTGACCCCGGCGTAATGTATAAACCCTGGTCATCTGTTTTTTTAAGTTTAAGAGGCCATGCCGGTAAAACCATGTACCTGGAATTTACCAATGCCGATTGTGTAAGAAAAGGGCACTGGGGGTATGCATATGTAGATGTGGAACGGCCCTGCGGGCAGGCTGTAGAGATCAATTATGAATGCGACTCTCCGCATGTTACCACTTTAACAGGGCCCATTGGGTTTCAGACTTACAACTGGTGGGACTCTGCATTCAGCACCATTATCGCAAGCGGGCAGCAGGTAATATTGAATCCCGGACCGGCCGTTAATTCCACCATCTGGCTGGAGATGATACCCTTTAATAATTTTGGTTGTACAGATACCCTGCCAGTAAGAATAACAGGTATCTTTAAAGCAGATTTTAAATTATCTGATACCACTGGTATTTGTGCGCCGCATACTTTTACTTTTTATAATCATCATGCGCCTTCCCTCACCGCTACCTGGGATTTTGGCGATGGTACTTTTGGTTCGGGAGATACCGTTACACATACCTATAATTTACCCGGTAACTATATTGTTACGCTGCATACGGTATTACCAAGTGGATGCGTGGGAGAGGGAATGAAGCTGGTGTCGGTAATACAGCCTGCCGGAAGTTTTTCCTTTGATCAAAATTTTTATTGCAATAATCAAACTGCACGTTTTGATGCAGTGGTCAGCAGTGCCGATAGTATATTCTGGAATTTTGGCGACGGCACATCATTACATACGGTACAAACTACAGTGTACCATACCTACCAGGCTGCGGGAATCTATATTCCAACATTGGTAATACAATCATTGAACGGATGTCAAACCCTGCTCACATCAGCAGATACGGTACGGGTAGAGATGCTGCACCCGGGTTTTAAGAATACAGATCAGAAAATATGCGGCAGTACCACATTTAATTTTACAGATACCTCTCATTCTTATTTTGGCATTAGTACAAGGCAATGGGATTTTGGTGATGGCACTTCAGGTAGCGGCATCAATGTAAGTCATGCTTACACCACTTCGGGCACCTATAATGTGCGGCTTATTATTACCGGGATCAATGGTTGTATAGATACCATCATTAAGCCGGTTATGGTAACCGTGTACGCCATTCCGGTAGCATCCATTGCAGGAGATACAGTACGGTGCCAGTCTTCACTGGTAACATTTAACAGCAATGTGGTATCGGCAGACCCGGTAAATTTTTTCCGCTGGACCACCTCTAATGCTGTAACAGGCAATACCAGCAAATTAGTAGTGTTGTTCAATAACCCGGGTACATTTAGCATTCAGCTGATTACAGGAACAATACATGGTTGCTATGATACCACCACACACCAGATCATCATTCATCCAACACCCGACCTGGTGCAACCACCCAACCAGGAATTGTGTAACGGAGCTACAACGGCTGCGGTAACCTTCAGCGGCTCAGTAAGCGGAACGGTGTATAACTGGACCAATACCGGACCGGTGATTGGTCTGCCTGCCAGTGGATCAGGTAATATAGCGCCTTTTATTGCACGCAGCAACGGGGCCAGTGTTACTGGCGCAGGCATAACTGTAAGGCCTGTTGCAAATGGTTGCCCCGGCCCATCAAAAGTATTTGGTATTTTGGTTAACCCTTCACCAACAGTATTGCAACCCGCTAACCAGGTATTATGTAACGGTTCCAATACCAACCCGGTTAGCTTTACCGGAGCTGTGGCAGGCACAGTTTATAACTGGACGAACTCTAATCCTGCAATTGGACTGCCAGCCACAGGTACCGGAAATATTGGTTCATTTGCAGCGGTAAACACCACCAATATCCCCATAATTACCACCATAACAGTTACGCCTGTGGCCAATACATGCCCGGGCGCTGCTAAAACATTTACTATAAAAATTAACCCTACTCCTGATATTGTACCACCTGCCAACCAGGAACTATGTAATGGTGCTGTTACTGCAGCAGTTAATATTGCCGGGTCAGTCAGTGGTACTGTATTTAACTGGACTAATAACAATCCTTCCATTGGCCTTGCAGCCAACGGCACAGGCAATATTGCCGCTTTTACTGCTCATTCAAATACCACGGTATCAGCTGTTGCAACTGTTACCATTAATGCATCAGCAAATGGATGTGCGGCCACACCAGAAACTTTTGAATATACTGTACATCCAGTTGCCACTGTTAACCAGCCCGCCAACCAGCAACTGTGCAGTGGTGCTTCAACGAATAATATTGCATTTACCGGTTTGGTTGCAGGAACACAATACCGGTGGACGAATAATAATACATCCATTGGTTTAGCAGCCAGTGGTACAGGAGATATCAGTTCATTTACTGCCATTAATACAACCGGTGTTCCTGTTACAGCTATTATAACCGTACGCCCGGTAACAATCAATTGCCCGGGAGCAGCAAAATCATTTTCTATTACTGTTAACCCGGTACCCAACGTGATGCGCCCGGCAGATCAGCAATTATGTAATGGAGCCACTGCCGCTGCAATTAATTTTACCGGTGCTGTAAATAATACTGTATATAACTGGACCAATACCAATCCGTCTGTTGGTCTGGCAGCCAGTGGTGCAGGAAATATTCCTGCATTTACTGCAGTTACCAGTGTTAGCACAGCATCTACGGCAACAGTAACGGTTAGTCCAACAGCATATGGTTGCCCTGGTACACCCGAAGTTTTCACCATAAAAGTAAGTCCGGTAAGTTCGGTTAACCAGCCTGCCAACCAGGTATTATGCAGTGGCGCATCTACCAATAATATTGCATTTACAGGCCTGGTTGCAGGTACACAATACCGGTGGACGAATAACAATACATCCATTGGTTTAGCTGCCAGTGGTACAGGAGATATCAGTTCATTTACTGCCATTAATACCTCAGCGTTGCCGGTTACAGCTAATATAACGGTAAGACCCGTAACAGCAGATTGCCCCGGCGCCGCAAAAACATTTACCATTACTGTTAACCCGGTACCTAACGTGATGCGTCCGGCAGATCAGCAATTATGTAATGGAGCTACTGCCGCTGCAATTAATTTTACCGGTGCTGTAAATAATACTGTATATAACTGGACCAATACCAATCCGTCTGTTGGTCTTGCAGCCAGTGGTACTGGAAATATTCCGTCATTTACTGCAGTCACCAGTGTTAGCACAGCATCTACGGCAACAGTAACGGTTAGCCCAACAGCATATGGTTGCCCGGGTGTACCGCAAACCTTTACCATTAAAGTAAGCCCTGTAGCAACTGTAAACCAACCCGCCAACCAGGCCATGTGTGATGGAGCAGTAGTGAACGCCGTATCATTTACCGGGCTTGTACCCGGAACAAATTATAGCTGGACCAATAGTAATACGGCTATCGGTTTACCGGCATCGGGCACAGGTGATATCAATGGCTTTATTGCTGTAAATAAAACTTCCAGCGTGGTTACAGCTACCATTACTGTAATTCCGCAAACCGTTGATTGTCCTGGTACAGCCAAAACCTTTACAATTACCATTCACCCCAATCCAAATGTGGTAGCTACTAACAGTGCCATAGTTTGCCTGGGTAAACCGGTACAGTTAGCTGCGTCAGGTGCCTCCCAATATACATGGAGCCCGGCAGATCATTTAACCTGCATCAGCTGCAGTAACCCTGTAGCACAGCCGGTGGATTCTATACAATACACCGTTAAGGGTACCAGTGCGTTTGGATGTTTTTCTTATGATTCAGTAATGCTGAGTGTAATCAAACCATTTAATATGCAGGTGTCGCCCAATGATACTTTATGCATCGGGGAAAGTACCAGTATCAGGGCATATAATGCCGACAGGTACCAATGGTCACCTTCCAACGGGTTGAATTATGCAAACATTCCCAATCCTGTTGTAAAAACAGGCCATACCACAACATATACAGTAATTGGCTATGATAATCATCATTGCTTTACCGATACCGGCTATGTAACCATTGCTATTGGGCCAAAACCAAAAGTTAATCTTGGTCCCGACAGAACCCTTTCAACCGGAACGCCTCTGTTGTTAAATGCCATTACCCAAAACGGTCCCATCATAAAATGGGAATGGACTCCGGCATCAGAACTGAGCTGCAATAATTGTCCCGGTCCTTCAACAGTGGTAAAGAATAATTCTTCTTATACTGTAACGGTGACCAATAATTTTGGTTGTGTGGCTTCAGATACGCTTTACATCAATTCTATGTGTAAGAGTGTGCAGGTGTATATACCCAATGCTTTTACTCCGGATGGGGATGGCCTGAATGATGTATTGATGGTTAGGGGAAGAGGTGTTACTGTAAAATCATTCCGCATCTTCAACCGCTGGGGAGAGATGGTTTTTGAAAAAGAAAATTTCTATCCGGATGATATCAAATACGGGTGGGATGGAAGGGTAAGGGGAGTGCCTGCAACCCCGGATGTGTTTGTATATACTGCAGAAGTATTTTGCGATAACGGCATCTTGTACACGTACAAAGGCAATGTCACCATTCTAAAATAATCTTTGATCCTATGAAACCAGTTATAAAAATAGGAATGTTGGTAACAGTGGTACTGCTCAGCAATCCCTTGTTCAGCCAGGATATTAATTTTTCGCAGTTCTACGACCTGCCGTTATTAAGAAATCCTGCACTGGCAGGCATCTTTTCGGGAGATATCCGTGTTACTGCTGCATATCGTAATCAATGGCAGAGTGTAACCGTTCCGTACCGTACTTTTGGATTGGGGGTAGAATTTAAAAAACCGATCAGTGAAAGTTCCGATGATTTTTTCACTTACGGGTTGCAGTTAACCAATGATGTGGCGGGAGATTCCAGGCTCAGCCGTACACAGGTATTTCCAGTGTTCAATTATCATAAGTCGTTGGGTGGAGAAAAAGCTTCTTACTTATCTTTTGGTGCCATGGCAGGACCGGTGATGCAGCGTTTTGATCCCACTACGCTTAGGTTTGATGACCAGTATGTTAATGGTGCATACAGCACTGCCAATCCTACCAAGGAAGTATTCAACAGTACCAAATTAACTTATTGGGATGCTGCTGCCGGCTTGTGTTTCAGCAGTATTGCAGGTACTAATACACGGTATTATATTGGAGCGGGGCTGTTTCATTTCAGCCAGCCTAAAGTGGCTTTTCAACAGCAGAATGATATCATTTTAAATAAAAAATTTGTAGTGAATGCCGGGTTTGCAGCACCTGTAAGTGATGAGAACCGCATCATTATGTACGCCGATTATTTTATGCAGGGGGGAAGCAGGCAGTTACAGGGAGGCTTACTCGTAAATCACGACCTGGTGCAATACGACGAAGATCAGAAGATCAGTATTTCGGCAGGAGCTTTCTACAGGGGTAAAGATGCTTTTATGCCGGTGATAAAGCTGGATTATTACCAATACAGCATCGGGATGTCGTATGATGTAAATACCAGTAAATTAAAATCTGCATCGCAGTACAGGGGTGCCTATGAGCTTACGCTCTCTTACAAGGCCTTCAACAATAAATACAATACGTCGGCCAATAAAGTAAAATGCCCGTTGTTTTACTGATAAAAGCCGGTAGTTTTATTGCCGGGTTTTACAAATTGCCTGCGATTGGCGCCTTATTTTCCATTGTATACATAATTTTTTTTACTTCGTATAAGCGAAAGGGGTATTTTTTTGTCTGCTCCGGGCAATAATCAAACAAAAAATATGTTATATATATAGAAAATCAAATTAAATGAAAACAGTATCACTGCTTTTAATGGCCGGCTTGCTCCTGTTTATAATGGGTGTTACTATCATTACAATTGTTTTCAGATACTAATACTTGTTTTTTAGCTTGCTGTATGCCATTTACACATTGTAAAATGTGTATTTCTTTCTTCTATATCCGGTGTCGATTTATCAACAAAACCTGCCCTTGGTATGGTTTTTGGCAATTATTACCAAAATCCATGTATATGAAAACAATCACAGTTTTAATAGTGGCATGTCTTACACTTTTTGTTGTGTTGTTTACACTTGTAACAGTATTGTTTGTCAGGTTTTAAAAGCGGGCTCTTTTTAATTTGCCTCTATCTCTGATAATATCTGTATACATTTTTAAACAATCCAGTATGTCTGTTTCAATTTGTGCGGGCATGTTTACCGGATACACTGCAATGTGCTTTTATTTGTTTATGCGGCACAATTTTTTTTGAGACCGCACGAAATGATCGTGTATCCCTCCTGTGCAGGTTACATAAGTTCCGCCGTATACTTCACACACCTGAAAAACAGGCAATCATACTTTCAGTATAAAGCCTTACTAACTGCAATGAATATTGCAATACCATGCTATCATGATGCAATAAATCCTTTTAGACATCCTTCTGTTTTGATGAAACATATTTCTCCAATAATTACAGCACAAACATATTTGTAGTAATTGCAATATTCCTGTTGTAGTAACGTTACTGTTTTTTTATTGTAACAGTGAAGTTTTTTATCCTGCTGCCAAATACCTTAATAAACCAAATGAAAGCAAAAAAACTGTTTTTTGTGTTATGCATGCTTATAATGCATGCGGCTGCGCATGCCCAAATAACAATTACCACTCCTTACCCAGTGGCTGCAGAGCCGCTGACCCGTGGGTTGGATACAAGCGTGCTAACCGTTAATCTTCAGTTCACGGCTGCGTGTGCAAATACTACAGTAACTGTATTATTTCCTTCATCCGTAACTTATATTCCGGGCAGTGTATCTGCCATCAGCCCTACAACCAGTGGTTTTGTAATAGCACAAAATAATATCAGCAATCTTTCAGCGCCGGTTTTTAGTGTGAATGTGCCGGGGCCCGGCAGCCTGCGTTTTACTGTAAAGCGAATAGCCACCTGCGGTAGTTTAAGCAGTGGGAAAGACAGCATACTTGTAAGTGGCGCATGTGGCAGTGCGGTGGAAAATGCCGCCAATATTAATACCTATAATTTATTAGCGCCATCATTGAGTCTTACACCATCTGCTGCCATCAGCAATGCAATTACGGGACAAACAGCCATACGCAGTATAACAGTAACAAATGGAGGCAATGGTTGTACTGATACGCTCAGGCTATATGTAGTTTATCCAGACGGAGGTATTTCGAATACCAATGCCAATAAATTAACCATAACTGGTACCGATTTCAGCCCATGGCGAACCAATGGTGATACGCTGTTTTACAAAATATATGGGGCAACAGTTTTTGAAGGTGATGATAAGTTTTGCAATGGTGAAAGCATTATCATAACAGAGCCAATTAGAATATTGAAGTGCAGTCCATCTACGGTATACAGGGCTTATTGGGGCAGGACTGCAGACCTGCCTGGTTGCCAGGATGCTGCAGGAACAAGCTCTGTAATCATGGCAACCGGAGCCCCGAATATCACAGGAACCTATACGCGAATTCAATTAATGAACTCCTGCACTCCTGGTCAGTTTACTGTAACCTATACCAACAGCGGAACAGGTGTAGCCGCTTCAGTATATAACCTGGTGGCAAATATTGGATATAATGGCACTGGTAATGCAACTCCGCCACAGGGAAACTATGCTCAAAACCTTGGGCGTATTGATAGTGTTAAAGTGAATAGCACTGGAGTTACTTTTACTCCTGCAACTTCAACGGTATCGGGTTTTGCCGCATTTGGAAATTTGAATACTGATCCGGATGGGGCAGGCGTTGGCTTAGATGACCTGGACGGTGATGGTCAGTACGATGACCTGGCACCTGGTAAAAGTGTAACCGTTACCGTTTATGAGCATATGCTGCCTGTTTCAATATCCTGCCCTTTAGCATCATACGGTTTTTTTAACAGTCATACTTTGTCATATAACAGTTTGTGTACTGCTACCAGTACCACCAACGCCTTATCGATCAACGGGGCTTACCGAATTCAGTATGGAGGGCCTGTGTATACGGCTCCGGGTTTAGTAAGTGCGGGGGTTCCGTTCACTGTTCAAACCTGTATCAACCTGGCATCCATGTTTGAACCATACAAACCAAAAGACAGTTTATTTTGCGATATCATACTTAGTGCAGGGCTTAGCGCAGCACCAACTCCCAATATTATGTACAATGATGTGCCGGTGCTGCCGGCGCAGTACAGTATCATTCCCGGTGGTGGCGTTGGTATACCAGATACCCTGCGCATTGCACGCAAAGGCAAAACCAATTCGTTCTGCTTTTCTGCCGACCTGGTGTACAGTTGCGGCAGCGGTGGAGTGGTTACTCCTGTAATGCAAACATACTGGAAACCCGATAACTGCCCGTTCACCTGGGAAAAATATGGTTGTTCGGGCCCTGTAATTGATGCTCACTGCCCAGCTCCCTGTCCTGCAGGAGTGGTGAATTATGTTCCACTAACACAACGCTTAAATTTGGGGTGGACAGACGCTGCAATGAGCACCAAAGTTAGTCCAGCTGTTGTAACAGGTAAAGCTGTTTATACTGTTTTGCCACTCGATACGTTCCAGGTTATTGTGCCGGGTAAACAGGTTGGAACTTTTAATAACTTATACTACCTTTTTAAAATAGGCAAGGCAGCAGCACAGGATGTGGTAACATTTATTGGAGGTACACTTTACCAGAAAACCGGGGCCGCAATAAGCAGCAGTGTAATACCCTTACCTTCTGCGGCAGGAAGTACCGGCACTGTTCAGCAGCTTGCCTGGAACCTGAGCAGCTTACTGAATGGAGGAAACAGCAATAACAATGATTCATTATGGCTTGACCTGCGTTTTGCAGTAACCAGGGCCAATGCAGACGCTTTGTATGGAACCACATTAATTCAGGCACCTAATACTTATAGTTTATTATACAATTTTAACCCTGTTAACGATTCCATGCACTGCGATTTTGGTGCGATCAATCTTATGGTAAGTGGTACATCGCCCATTGGTGCTTACTTTGGAACTACCACTATTCAAAACTGCAGCCCGGTTTCAGCAGGAGGTTCTTTTTATGTGGGTACCAATAACGGGTATGATTTGTTCCCCAATGAGTTCAGACCATTTACTATAGTGGATTCGCTCAAACTCAGTTTGCCCTCCGGGTTTGTAATGTTTCCAACCACCAATTCCTATTCTGCCACCAGGTGGACCTCCTTAACTTCATACGGGTCGGCGGGTGTTTCCAATGCAGGCGTGGTTACACAAAATGGTAATGTATTTACAATAAAAGATCCTGGTAGTGCACAGTGGATCTTATCGGATATGCCTACCCGGTCGGCCGGGGCCTACGGTTTCTCCTATTTTTTATCGGCCACCTGCCAGGCACCCAACGGCTTAACGCCATATTCATATACGCTGTACTATAAAGATTTTGCTTACACAGGAAACAACAGCAGTTATGTAAGCCGCACGTACACAAACACCCACAGCTTAAACTACAATTCAATAAATAAACCTTCTATTGCTGTTCAAAATAATTCTGGCACACTGCAGGGTATCAATGCGCAACAGTACTGGGATGTAAAAATATCTAACCCGAGTACTCAAACAGCACCGAATGTATGGATATCTGTAGAAAAGGGAACCGGCTCCGGCATGTTTACCATCGACAGCGTGGTAACTGTGGGATCAAACAGAATGCTCACAGGAGAAGGCAGCTTTGGTTGCACGGGGCGAACAGGTATTAACTGGTATAAGCTAAGTACTGCGGGTATCGCTACCGGCGTTGACTCGGTAGTAAGAATTTATTTTCATTTTAAAAATTGCAGCCCTGACAGTTTGTTGTTAAAAGCCGGTTGGAACTGTACCGGCTATTCCACAACTCCCTGTGAATATCAATGCACCGGGGATAGCGTATATTTAAAAATAAATCCACAGCCCAGCCAGGTACAATTGGCAATGATAAGGCAACCCGGCGGAAGCGGCAGTGTGCTGATGTGTACAACAGACAGTACCACATTTGTAATTAACAGTGCACAGGCAGCAAATTTGGAAAATCCGAAAATACAAATATTTCCTCCGGCAGGAATTACAGTTAGCACACCCTTTCCGGTTGAATATCCACTCAACAGCGGCAGTTGGTATAGTGTAAATCCTTCGGCTATTGCAGGAGGGTACGAACTGGATTTATCTGGTATGCTGCCTTATAATGGTATACCCGGTACTGTTAGTCACCCCGATTCTTATGGACGCCAGGCCAAGGTTAAAGTAACTTATACAACAAGTTGCGATGTGGTATCCGGAACATCATTCAATTTTTTTGGTTATGGCAACAATCCCTGCGGTCAAAGTGCAGTTGGTAATGGCACATCGCTGCAATCGGGTGGTGTATTAATTACAGGAGCAATATCAACAGGCGCTTTGGGATTAGCTGTAAATATTCCCGGAAGTACTTTAAGCTGCGGGCAAACCACTACGGTTAATCTAACAACCATAGCAGTAGGTATGCCTACACAGAATGGAGACACTGCTATTTTCACCTTACCTGCAGGGGTAAGTTATGTAGCAGGGAGTTTTACAGCAGGGTACAACTGCACCAGTTGCACATTAAACAGCAGTACGGATGGGGCCGGTAATACTATTTTAAAGGTAAAATTGCATCCCGGAGTAACGGTTGATGACAGTTTAAAATATGCCATTCAGGTAGTTGCTGATGGTACCGGTGCATGTGGTAACAGTCGTATTTCAGGTGCAGTTAAACGACAGATAAGTGGTGTATCCTGTGGTGCAGCTGTTTGCAGTAATGGCAGCAGTGTGATAGTAGGAACCGCCAGCAGCAACCTGCTTACAATTAATAAACCATTTTTGTCTATTACATCAGGTGCAGTTACCAGTGGTAACTGGTTACCAGGTTCTGCACAAACCGTGAACATGGTTATTACAAATGCAGGGGCAGCAGCAGCTGCCAATACCTACAAGATAGAGTTTTATTGCGGCAGCAGCAGTATGCCATTCAGTACCAATGTGATTACAAAAAACATTGCCACCAATACTTCCGTTACAGAAAGCTTCACTTTGTCAATTCCTGCAGTGCCTATCTGTGGTTTCGGCGCACTGATATCAGCACGCATCAATCCTGTATTAAGCTCCGGCATAAAACAATGCCTGTGCGTACCTTCTGAATATTTTTTCCTTTCTATATTGCCGGCCAACCTGCAAACTTTTACTGCATCAGAAAACGACTGCAAAGTTACGTTGATGTGGAAGGTGGCAGAAGAACAAAGCCTTGCAATGTACACAGTAGAGTACAGCACAAACGGATTAACTTTTGTGCCGCTTTCCAATATAGTGCCAACAGGCAGTAACAGCAGTTATACCTGTGAACACCGGTCTGCAGAGGGGCGTATCTATTACCGCTTAAAAATGACGACTATAAATGGTGCTTTTAAATACAGTGCTGTTATAGCGATGAATGTTTCCTGCAACAATAAATCGGTGCAGGTATATCCTAACCCTGCCAGCACGGATGTAAATATTAATTTGAGTGGTTACAAAGGAAAGATCGTATACGCATTTTATAATCATACTGGTCAGCTGGTACAATCCGGTACCTTGATAAACGGTCCCAATAAAATCGATGTGCAGGAACTGCGGTCCGGCACCTATAGTGTAGTAATTGTTGATAACGGTAATGAAAAACAGGTATACAAATTAAATATTGTACACTTGTAGCATGCGGTACTGCTATGGACCTTGTTTAATTATTTAGCTGAATATAACCGTTGTTGTTAACGGTGTAATTTATCAGTTCATTATTTAAAACTGATTGGCCGCCTGCTTGTAAAACTAATTTAACGCTGCCTGTGCAGCAGGGGTTGAAAAATCAGCATTGCTGTAGTCTTTTATTTCTTTGTACAAAGTATCTCTTTCAATGGGCTGGCGTTTTACCTGCTTAATAAGGGTTACCAGTTCTTCAGTACTCATGGCAGGGGTTTGCTCTTCGCTGCCTGCCATGCTGTAAATCTTTGTACTGTCGTCGATAGTACCGTCAATGTCATTCACGCCAAAACTTAAACTCAGTTGTGCATTCTGGCGGCCCAGCATGGGCCAGTAGGCTTTCAGGTGAGGGAAATTATCCAGGTAAATACGGGCAATGGCATACAGGCGCATGTCTTCTGTAGTGGTGCTTTCTGGTACATGGCTCATGTCATTATCACCATTACGGAATTTTAATGGTATAAAAGTATTGAAGCCGCCGGTCTTGTCCTGCAGTTCTCTCAGTCTTCTCATATGATCCACGCGGTGTTCGTATTTTTCAATATGACCATACAGCATGGTGGCATTGCTGTGCATACCCAGCTTATGCGCTTCTTCGTGAATGGCTAACCAGCCATCAGCATCTACTTTGTCTTCACATATCTGGGTTCTGATGTCGGGATGAAAAATTTCTGCACCACCACCGGGCAGGCTGTCGAGGCCGGCAGCATGCAATTGTTTCATTCCCTCCTGTATACTCAGCTTGGCCTTGCGGAACATGTAATCCAGTTCTACTGCGGTAAAAGCTTTAACGTGCAGATCGGGGCGGTGTGCTTTTATCTTTTGCATCAGTTCAATAAAATATTCCATGTTCATTTTTGGATGAACGCCACCCACAATGTGTACCTCGGTAATTGGCTTGCCATCGTATTTTTTTACAATGTCCAGCATCTGTTCAATACTCAGTTCCCATCCTTCTTCCTTATGTGCATACAGCCTGGAGTAGGAGCAAAATTTACAACTGAAAACACAAACATTGGTAGGTTCAATATGAAAATTGCGGTTGAAATAGGTTTTGTTACCATGTAAACGTTCTCTTATACAATTGGCCAAAGCACCGCAAAAAGCCAGGCTCCCTTTTTCAAAAAGTGTTATACATTCTGCATCGGAAATACGCTGCTGCTCTTTTACTTTTTGAGCAATGGCTTGTAAGCTGGTATCGGCAGTATTGCTGATCAGGGTATCTATTGTTGCACTCATCCCGTGTATTTTTTGCAAATTTACGACGATATAAGTCATCTGCGGTGTTATTTTGAAAAATGGCAACTAAAAATTAAAGCCGGTTGATGACCTTATTGAATAAATGTATATCTTCCTAATTGAAATAAAACATGTGTATGAATATTAAGTTTCGTCTTACCGTAATGAGCTTTTTGCAGTTCTTTGTATGGGGAGCCTGGCTAACCACCATTGCAACTTATTGCCTTGATGCAAAACACTGGACATTTCCGCAGTTTGGTGCCATATTTTCAACACTTGCCATTGCTTCTATAATTATGCCCGCCATTGTGGGGATCATTGCCGACCGTTTTATGAATGCTGAAAAACTGTATGGGATATTGCATTTGCTGTATGGACTGATTCTTTTTTATATACCGCAGGTAAACGACCCCAATACTTTGTATTATGTAGTGCTGGCTGCCATGCTTTGTTATATGCCCACCATTTCACTGTCGAATGCAGTAGCATACACCATTTTAAAAAACAATGGTTACGACGTGGTAAAAGTATTTCCGCCCATACGTACTTTTGGAACCATTGGTTTTATAGCCGCTATGTGGGTTACCAATCTTACCAACAGCAATGTAACTTCTTTTCAGTTTATCATAGCAGGGGTAGGAGCGATCATACTGGGGCTGTTTTCTTTTACACTTCCAAAATGTGCGCCGCAAAAAAGTATTTCCAAAGAAGCGCCCTGGTACGAGCAGCTGGGATTATCGGCATTTAAACTGTTCGGCAATTATAAAATGGCCCTGTTCTTTTTATTCTCATTGTTGCTGGGGGCGGCACTGCAACTTACCAATATGTACGGGGATGTATTTCTGTTTAGTTTTAAAGGGTCCATCCTGGAAAAATATTCAACCATTATTTTATCTATTTCGCAGATATCAGAAACCGTATTCATTTTATCCATCCCTTTCTTTTTAAAAAGGTTTGGAATAAAAAATGTGATGCTTTTTTCAATGCTTGCCTGGTTCTTAAGGTTTGGTTTATTTGCTTATGGTGATCCGGGAAGTGGTTTGTGGATGATAGTGTTGTCATGTATTGTGTATGGTATGGCTTTCGATTTCTTTAATATCTCGGGGTCGCTTTTTGTTGAAACCACTACCGACAGCAAAATACGCGGAAGTGCCCAGGGATTGTTTATGATGATGAGCAACGGATTTGGCGCTTATATTGGAAGTAAATTAAGCGGCTGGCTGATAGATAAATATTTTATTAATGCAGATGGCACTAATGACTGGCGGGGGATATGGTCTACCTTTTCTGTTTATGCCTTATGTGTAGCCATATTATTTGTGGTGCTGTTCAAACATAAACATAATCCCAAAGAGATGGAAACCATCAGTCATTAAAAAAGTTATTCAATAAAAAACCTCCGTTCTGAAAGAGCGGAGGTTTTTTTATATACTGCAGTATTACTTACTTGAGTAATTCTATCTTTTTAACAAAGTTTGCTTTTGGCTGGGCACCTACCAGTTTGTCTACCACCTGACCGCCTTTTACAAAAAGGATGGCAGGAATACTGGTAATACCATAGTTCATAGAAACCTGTGGATTATGATCTACATTTACCTTTCCAATATTTACTTTACCATCGTATTCTTTAGCCAGTTCTTCAATCACTGGTCCTATTGCACGGCATGGTCCGCACCATTCTGCCCAAAAATCAATAACTGTTAATTTATCAGAATCTAAAACTTCTGTTTTAAAGTTTGCGTCTGTGAATTCGTGTGCCATAATATGTTTTTGTTTAAATTTTAATAGAAGAGGACAAATTTAAGACCAAACCTCTTTATATGCACTTATGACATATCCACAGTATGTTAATGAACAGATATTACGTGATTAAATATATGTTGACACTAGAATTCAATATCGTCTGCAACATTGCCACCTTGTTCTGCCGCAAATTTCGCTGCGTATTCTTTTTGTTTTTCCTGTTGATAATTGTGGTAATTGGTAATGTCATCACTATTCCAGTTTTGATTTTGATCGGTAAGCCATTGCATGGCAACTGTCTGAAAATCACCCAGGCTGATCCCGAAATTTTCTAATATCCACTGAGCACCGTCTAAACCATATTCATAGGCTGCCTGCCTTGCTCCGCAAAGTTCTTCATAATAATAGCGGTCAGTTTTCAATTTTTCCAAATTGGCAGTGCCTTCGGCAGACAGATTGGCTTGCAGGTGATTTAATTTGGGGTGCTGACCACCTTCCATAAAATACTGGCCATATAAAGTGGTAACTGTAAATGAACTGTCTTCCTGCATTCTTTGCGGCCATAAAGTATTCAACTCATCCCACACCACGGTATCGATACCCATTGCACTGCAAACAGCTTTATAATCTACGCCGGAACTGATTTTTACCGCCATGGCAGCATAATCTTTTAATGAAATGCCATGAATGGGCTGCAGCAGGGGATTGCTTTCATCTTCTTTTACAAAACCCGATGTGGCTATACCCCGGTGTTCCATGGAATTAGCATGTTCCCAACGAATCATCTGGTCGGTGTCGGCACCGGTCCATTCTTTGTACACTTCCCGGCGGTAATTAAAATAAATATTGTCAATATCAGCCTGACTTAGATTTTCCCCGTCCTTCCGTTCGCTTTCAATCCATTGTTCGGCTCTTTTTTTCACCTCCTGGTCAAAGGCTTCTGTTGTATAATGCATGCCATGTAAGGTTTCAGGATCGTAAACAGTTTCTTCATACGCATGCTGCTGATGTTGTGCACCTGACTGTGTTTCCGGAACATTATTTTCATTTTCATTGGCATTTCCGGTAATGGCATTAAATAGTTTTTTAAACATGGTGTTGAATTTATAAATGATGATTATGTATACAGGTTAATTTCTTGCTCTAAACTGGTTCAGCAGGGTTTGATAAAAACGTTCATTGTGTTCCGTAATATCCGGTACAATTTTATTCCATTCATCAAACATGGCTCTTAAATATTTTTCATACAATGCAGGCGCTTTTTTTATTGCTTCCTGGCGTTCTGATTCCAGTTCTTCCTGCAGCCGTTGTTTTTTTGCCAGTACTGACGGGTCTTTTTCATGTATGCTGTCCAGGTATACTTCTCTTTTTTTATGATACAGCATCCGTTCTTTTTCATTTTCCTGCGAATAGGCATCTAAAAGATGCGCTGTTCTTTGCTCGGCTAATTGCCGGGCCAGTGATTCAAGACCTCTTGCCCTGGTACCGGGGTCAAATGTGTTTTGTGTTTTACAATGCTGGCAGGAGATAAAAGTGGCAATAAAATATACTTTGTCAATTACAATGTTTCCACCGCACTGCCTGCAATAAAACGTATCTTTTATGGCAGCATATTCATCCAGTATGGCCTTGTATTTGGCTTCCAGGTCTTCATCGTCGGTATCATTTATTAAACTTCTCCAATACTGGTATTGGGTATCAAATTGCTTATGATATCTGTCAGAACATTCATTTCTGAAATTCATCACCAGGTTGTGATGCGGCGATAATACCGAAATACTGCTGTTGATAGCATTGTACAGGCTGATTACTTTATCATCGTAGGCGTCACAGGCTTTTTTCCTGATGTGCTCCAGCTGTCCGTTAATGCCGGATAATATTTTATTGTAATTGCTTTTATAAATATCCTCACTTATAACCGACAATGCTTTTAATTCCGGTATGGCGGCTTCACAAAGTTCCTGCATCCGGCTTTCTAATTTCTCTAAAAAAGTAAACCATCTTTCTTTTGTTTCCTGTAATTGAGCCAACCATTCCGGCTGTTCTTCTTTCTTTGATGTAAAAAATACAGGCATGTAAAGCGTTTGACTATTTTGAATTGTCTTCTTTTTTTATATGCAAACCATCGGTTAATGTAACCTGTATAAATGTAAAGCCACAATATGCACAGTTGGTTACACCTTCCTGTTTTGCACGGCCTGCCCCACAATTTGGACAATCAACTGCTTCCATTTTTGCAGGTGCACTATCTACTTTGCCTCCATAATTTTGTTGTGCTGCAGCCTTTAACTTCATCTTTTCAATATAAGAAAGCATTTTATTGTTGTGGCTCATTTTATAGTTGGCTTAATATTTCAGCTTTTTTTTGTTTGTATTCGGCCTCGTCTATCAGGGCGTTATCGAACAGCCCTTTTAGTTGTTGCAATTTAACCGCAATATCATCTGCCGGTTTTGCTGCCTGCTGCTGATTCATTTGCTGCATCAGCATATTGGCCATCACTGCGTTTTGTACAGCATCATTTGCTGCCGTTCTTTCCTGGCTGCTGGCTGTTGCAATATTGAATTGCTGGTAGCGGTTCATATCCTGCACCATATTCATATTGGTGATCTTGTCGTAATGGGCTGTCACTTCTTCCGGCAGTGTAACGCTGGTAATAATAAACTGCGTCAGCTCAATACCCAGTTGCAAAAAATAAGGTTTCAGGTGAGGCTCAATTTTTTTGCTGAGTTCAGTTATATTACCGGCCACATCAATTACCGACAGCTGCTGACCGGCCAGTACTTCTCCAAATTTGGGCGCTACAAAATCCCGTAGCTGATGTTGCAATTCAAAAATAGTCAGTTGCTGGTAGGTGCCTGCATATTCCCGAAAAAATACACCGGGGTCGGCAATTTTAATATCAAAGCTTCCAAAGGCTCTAACTCTTACCTGTCCAAATTGCGGGTCTCTTAATAAAACAGGAGCGGGAGTACCCCATTTATTATTGATGAACTGGTGCGTATTGAAAAAATAAATATCAGCTTTATACGGACTTTCAAATCCATATTTCCAACCTTTGATCCGGGAGAGGAGGGGGATATTGGCCGTGCTTAAAGTATACCTGCCCGGTCCAAACACATCTGCCTGCCTGCCTTCATTTAAAAGCATGGCATGCTGGCTTTCTCTAACAGTAAGCTGGGCGCCATTTTTTATTTCTTTATCCTCATCAGCAAATTTCCACATTAATAAGTTAGGATCGGTTGTAAGAGATTCGATTATTTCTATTAAGGCGATATTCATCTGGTGTTGATTTAAAGTAGAAAGTTATATCAGTTTTACAGTGGCAAAAATGCATTTATGATGACCGTTAACGACAAATGTTATATTACTGTTCTGCCCGATTGCAACCATACTTATAATAAAAATCTTGCCAATTTAATAGTTTACAGCTTTCTGCAAAAAGTATTTTTTATAGCGGTCATCCTCAATGCAGTCTTCCGCAGATTTACCCCGTAACCACACTTACTTCCACATCTATATTGTTATTTAAAAATACGGCCATTTCATCATTCATGGTAAAGCCCCTGCCTAAACTGTACATGCCCACTTTCAGGTTATTTCGTGTATCCGCAATATTAAACTTTAAAGCGGTGGAGCCCGGGTTGGCTTTAATATTGTTCTCTATGAAGTTTACAAAATCGGTATTGATGAACTGTGGCTGAATGTCGATGATCACCTGCTTGGTCATGGTGGTTTTAATAGTGTCCAGCAGATGGATCTTGGATAAGCGGAACTCGTACTGATCGCTGTTATATCTTGATTTGAATGCCCCTTCAATTAATATGATCATTCCCTTTTCCAAATAATTATTGTACCTGACATAGTCCTCGCTCCATAAAAAGAAATCGGCTTTGCCGGTAAAATCTTCAATGGTGATAATGCCGAAATTTTTGCCGGTTTTGGTTAAGCGGTGCTGGCCATCAGTTACCAAACCTGCCAGCCTGAAAGATCGGCCGGGGTTAGGGTTATTGGCCAGGTTGTTTTTGTATTCATTGTAATCAGCCAGCGGAATGATATTGTAATATTTCATTTCAAACTTGTAATTGTCCAGCGGATGACCGCTGATATACATGCCGGTTACTTCTTTTTCATAATCCAGTTGGGTAATCAAAGGCCATGGTTCGCAGATGGACAGTTTGGGCGGTTCAATTTCTGGCATGGCCATATCGCCAAACAGGGTATTGGAGGTGTTGGCCGACTGGGCCTGAAAAACCGATCCAAATTTGATGATCTTTTCTAATCCCTGTACATCACCCGGAGCTGTAAAAAAATACTGTGCACGGGTGATCTCTTTAAAGCAATCGAAAGCACCGCTGTAAGCCAAACTCTCCATGGATTTTTTATTTACCGAGCGCTGGTTACAACGTTTTACCAAATCGAAAATGGTTTTAAAATGGCCGTGTTTATTTCTTTCAATGATGATGTCTTCAATGGCTTTTTCACCCACACCTTTTAAGCCGCTGAAACCAAAACGTATCTCCCCTTTCATATTTACCGCAAACCCATTCTGGCTTTCATTGATATCGGGGCCCAGCACTGTTAATCCCATGCGTTTACATTCTTCCATAAAGAAAGTGATCTTGTCGATGCTGCCGGCATGGTTCAGCACTGCCGCCATGTATTCGCTGGGATAGTGTGCCTTTAAATAGGCGGTTTGATAGGCCACAAATGCATAACAGGTACTGTGCGATTTATTGAAAGCGTACTGTGCAAAAGCTTCCCAATCTGTCCATACCTTATCCAGTTTTTCTGTGGGATGTCCTTTGGCGGTAGCGCCCGCCACAAACTGCGCCTTCATTTTATTCAGTACTGCAATTTGTTTTTTACCCATTGCCTTACGCAATACATCGGCATCACCCTTACTAAAACCCGCCAGTTTTTGACTGAGCAGCATCACCTGTTCCTGGTACACGGTAATTCCGTAAGTGTCTTTCAGATGTTCTTCCATGTCGGGCAAATCATACTCTACCTGTTTTTTGCCATGCTTGCGGTCGATGTATTCGGGGATGTATGCAATAGGACCGGGGCGGTACAGGGCATTCATCGCAATGAGGTCATCAAATTTATCGGGCTTCAATTCACGCAAATATTTTTGCATACCCGGACTTTCAAACTGAAAGGTGGCATTGGTATCGCCCTGTTGGTACAGTTTATATGTTTGTTCATCATCCAGCGGTATATAATCAATGTCGATGGCTATACCATGATTTTGCTTGATGAGGCCCAGAGCAGTTTTTAAAATACTGAGGGTTTTCAATCCCAAAAAGTCCATCTTAATAACGCCGGCTTCTTCAATACTGCCGCCTTCAATTTGTGTAAGCCACAGGTCACTTTCTTTTGATGTGGCAACAGGAATAAGGTCGGTAAGATCTTTGGGTGCGATGATGATACCGGCTGCATGTATGCCCGTATTGCGTACCGAACCTTCCAGTATTTCGGCTTCGTGCAGGATGGAGCTTTGCATGTCGCTGCCATTGTATATTTCACGCAGTTTTTTTACATTTTCTATATCATCCGGTTGCAATGCTTCTTTTTCTTCTAAAGATTTTTCGCCGGAGCCCGCTTTAGATTCTTTAACTGTATAAGGGGCATGCAATAATCGTTTTAAATTGATACCGGGTTTTTCGGGCACCAGTTTGGTAAGCATGCGGCTTTCGGCCAATGGCAGGTCCATTACACGTGCTACATCAGCAATACTCGATTTAGCAGCCATGGTGCCGTATGTAATGATTTGTGCTACCTGGTTCTTGCCATATTTATCCACTACATAATTGATCACCTTTTGCCTTCCATCATCATCAAAATCTGTATCAATATCGGGCATGCTTTTACGATCAGGATTCAAAAACCTTTCGAACAGCAGGTTGTATTTGATGGGGTCTATATTAGTAATGCCAATACAGTAAGCTACTACCGAGCCAGCAGCGGATCCACGCCCGGGGCCAACAAATACGCCCATTTCCCTGCCGGCCTTAATGAAATCACTTACAATTAAAAAGTAACCGGCAAACCCCATCTGCCTGATCACACCCAGTTCAAAACTGATGCGTTCTTCCGCTTCGGGTGTGATGATCTTATAGCGTTCTTTTGCACCGGCCCAGGTCATGCTTTCCAAAAATTCATCCTGCGATTTAAAATTGGCCGGCACCACAAAATGGGGCAGCAGGATGTCTCTTTTAAGATCCAGTACTTCTACCTTATCTACAATTTCATTGGTATTATCGATGGCTTCGGGCAAATCGTCAAATACGCTGATCATTTCCTCCGTTTTCTTAAAATAGAACTGGTCGTTGGGAAAAGCAAAGCGTTTGCCTTTGTTGGTTACTTCATCATCCGCATGATCCTGCCATTTTTCGGTAGACTGTTTTTCTCCGGTATTGATGCAGAGTAAAATGTCGTGTGCATTGGAATCTTTCTGATCAACATAATGACTGTCGTTACTGGCAATAACTTTAACATCGTATTTTTTGGCAAACTTCAGTAATACGGCATTCACTTTTTCCTGGTCGGGTATGCCATGCCGCTGCAGTTCTACATAATAGTCTTTTTGAAAAATATTGAGCCACCATTTAAATTCATTTTCACCTTCGGCCTCGCCTTTTTTTAAAATGGTTTGCGGCACCAGCGCACCCAGGCAGCAGGTGGTGGCAATTAAGCCTTCGTGGTATTTATGGATGAGCTCTTTATCAATGCGGGGGTATTTGGAATACATCCCTTCAATATACCCCAGCGAAGTAAGTTTTACCAGGTTGCGGTAGCCCACATCATTTTTGGCAAGTAATATCTGGTGGTGACGGGGATCTTTTTCTTCTTTACTGAACGTTTTGCGGTGCCGGTCGGTGGTAATATAAAACTCGCAACCCACCACGGGTTTTATTTTTAAACTGCCATCCGCATTTTTATGGTTATGGGCTTCTTTTACAAATTCAAAGGCACCAAACATATTGCCATGATCACTGATGGCCAGGGCGGGCATGCCATCGGCAATGGCCTTTTTATACAAATTCTTGATGGAAGCTGCGCCATCAAGCAAAGAAAACTGGGTATGTACGTGTAAGTGAGAGAATTTCATGCTGATACTGGATTCTTAATGCTGCATACCTGATGCTGCATACTTGAAGTAGAATACCGCAATCGCCAGTATCCGTTATCCAGTATACAATATCCAGTATCCGGTGTCCAGTTCGCAAATATCGTTCATCAGTCAGCTTGTTAAATGCTAAATTTTTCCACAATTATTTTAGCTTCAGTGCGTTAAGTAGTGAAAATCAATATAAATTCAGTAAAAGCTTGCATTTCCCGGCATATGGGTGTACCTTTGCCGGGCATTAGAAAAAACTATTTTAGTAATTTGTTTGTAGGACAGGGTTTAAAGAAGAGACAAGATAAACAGCGTAGTTAAAGATTCAAAAGAAGACCTAATAACACAAGATCAAGTCGTACATACGTGTAAACCCCAATTTTACGTATGAAACACTTATTTGTTGTTGCTGTTGCCTTGGGCATATTTTCAGGAACAAATACGATTGCCACAGCACAAAATGCTGTTAATGCTGTTAAATTCAGCAACGCCAATGCGGCAAAAAAATCAACTCAATTTATTGAAGGCATTGAAATAAAACGTGATGTGCCACCGGCTCCTGCTGCTGAAGTAGATATGTGGGCGGTACCTGTTAAAAAGCCTGTTGAAGTAACCGCAGTTGTACCAAATGCAGTTAAAACAAAAACCGCTGCTGTAACCAAAACTGCTGCTGCTGCGGGTACTATTGAAAGCAGTTCTACCTTACAATTCAAGTATGCCCAGTTAATGGATATGGAAGTGGAAGCGGTTACCAATCTAAAATTGTATACCGTAATTGAAGAATGGTGGGCCATACGTTACCGCTATGGTGGTACTACCAAAAAAGGGATTGATTGCAGTGCATTTACAGGTACCTTAATTAATCAAACCTATGGCTTTGTTTTGCCACGAACAGCAAGAGACCAGTATGCGCAGTCTGACAGAATCAATAACAGGCAAGACCTTGCGGAAGGTGACCTGGTGTTTTTTAATACCCGTGGTGGTGTTAGCCATGTAGGGGTATATTTGGGTAATGGGTATTTTGTACACAGCAGTGTGCACAGTGGTGTAACCATTAACAATCTGAATGAAGACTATTACGGAAGAAAATTTATTTGCGGCGGAAGAGTAAATCTTTCAACACCGTAAAACAATACGATATACAATAAAAAAGGGAGATGATGATCTCCCTTTTTTTATTTCCTGAAGCTTAATTCAGTTTTCTTTTTTTGATATAGAAATTAGGGTTAACGGTAAAGGTTTTTGTATCGTACCAGTTGGCCAGTTTGATGCTTTGCCATTGCTGCGTGGGCTTTATCCATTGTTCAGTTTTATCTGCCTTGCCAAAAGAAACTTTTAATGGTAAATTAAATCCGGATACACAACTGTCATATTTGAACGAAACCGTATTGCCTTCAATTTTATACTGCAGCACCGGGATCTGTGTGGTGCGTAAATACTGATCAAACACTTTACTGAAGTTGAATTTGGCCTGTTTGCTGATATAGTCTTCAATTTGTTTGGTGGTAACCGTTTGATGATAGTATGTTTTATTTAATCCCCTTAATAGCTGCCTGAAAATTTCATCATTGTCAATTACCTGGCGGATGCTGTGCAGCATATTGCCGCTTTTGGGATACATATCGCCACTGCCTTCCTGGTTTACATTGTAAGGGCCAATAATGGGAATATCGTTGCGGATACCATTTCTTGTACCAATGCAATAAGCATTGCCGGCATCTTTGCCATACCAGTAATCGGTAAACAGGGTTTCGCTGTAATTGGTAAAACCTTCATGCACCCACATATCGGCAATGTCTTTACTGGTGATATTGTTGGCAAACCATTCGTGCCCGCTTTCATGAATTATAATAAAATCCCATTTCAATCCCCAGCCGCTGCCGCTCATGTCTCTGCCCAAATAACCGTTCTGGTATTTATTGCCATAAGCCGTGGCGCTCTGGTGCTCCATGCCCAGGTGCGGGGCATCCACTAATTTATACCCGTCTTTATAAAAAGGATAGGGGCCAAACCAGTATTCAAAAGCCTTCATCATCCTGGGGGCATCAGCAAAATGCACTTTGGCTTTTTCCAGGTTTTCCTGCAGCACCCAGTAATCCATGTCCAGGTTGCCGTTTTCGCCTTTGAACACTTCACTGAAATGCGCATATTTACCAATGTAGGGTATGATGTTATAGTTATTGATGGGTTCGGTAACTGCCCAATCGTAAGTGGCCGTACCATTGCCATTGTTGATTGTGCCACGATAGCGGCCATTGCCCACGCACATTAAGGTATCGGGAACGGTGATGTGCATTTCGGCACTGTCGGGTTCATCGCTCTGGTGATCTTTACAGGGATACCATACACTGGCACCCAGGCCCTGGCAGGCAATGCTGACCCAGGGACTGCCATCGGCACTTTTTTTCCATATCAACCCACCATCCCATGGCGGGCGGCGTGCAATGCGGGGTTTGCCGTGGTAATACACAAAAATGTAATTCTTTTCTTTTAGTTCTTTATTACGCATCCAGCTTACAGGCTCTATAAAATAGGCATTTCCGTCTTTTGTAAAGGGGATATTGCCGGTGCCTTCCGTATTTCTTGCTGCAATCACTTTTATGCTGTCAATAATCATGGGTTCCTGCAAATCAATTTGTATTTTTTTCCCTTTTTTCAGTACTTTAAAATCAATAATATTATATCCGCTGATGGTACTGTCAGTAATATTGAATGTTACATGCAGGTCGTACTTCAGCACATCCCACCAGTTTCTTGAAGGGCCGTATGTACCGCGTAAAGTATCGCCATGAGTAAATGTAGCAAGAGGCTTTAATGGTTGAGCCTGTAAAGAATGAAAAATGAATAATGAAAAATGAATAATGAGGAAAGCTTTTATGATTTGCTTCATGTTAGTTTGTTTATAAATGCTAATTTAGATTTCTTTATAAACATTCATGCACCTTTTATCAAATAAAAATATTGCAGGCGTTTTGCTTTTGGCTTTCTGCTTATTGTTTTTTGCATGCTCTTCACACAAACACCCCGGCAAAAATATTTTTCATTACAACGAAAGCAGCGGCCTCAGTTCACTCGATCCTGCAATGGCAAAAAACAAGCAGGTAATGTGGGCGGTGCACCAAATCTACAATACTTTAACAGAGATAGACAGTAATATGCACAATGCGCCATCGCTGGCAAAAAGCTGGACCATCAGCAGCGATAACCTGGTGTTTACTTTTCATTTAAGGAATGATGTTTTTTTTACAGATGATGCCTGTTTTGTAAATGGAAAAGGGCGCCGGCTAACAGCAGGGGATGTGGTGTACAGTTTTAAAAGAATTACAGATAAAAATACCGCCAGCCCGGGCGCATGGATATTCAATAACCGGGTAGATTCGGTTAATGGTTTTAAGGCCATAGATGATACTACTTTTCAATTAAAACTCATTCATCCTTTTCAATCTATCCTGGGCATATTGAGCATGCAGTATTGTTCCATTATTCCGCAGGAAGCTGTGGAAAAATATGGCAACGAATTTCGCCGGCACCCGGTGGGTACAGGTCCATTCCGGTTTGTGGCCTGGGAAGAAGGGCAGGCCCTGGTATTAAAAAAGAATGATCAGTATTTTGAAAAAGATGCCCATGGAGAAGCATTGCCTTACCTGGATGGCATCAAGGTTTATTTTTATGAGAGCAAGGCCACCGAGTTTTTAGAGTTTCAGCAACACCGGCTGGATTTTATTGATGATATAGATGCGTCATTTAAAGATGAAGTATTAACCAAGACCGGCAACCTTAAAAAAATATGGGAAGGCAAAATTGAATTACAAAAGCAACCTTATCTTAATATAGAATACCTGGGTATTTTAGTAGACGGAGAAAATGAACTGGTAAAAAAATCTCCCCTGCGGTTTCAAAAAATACGGCAGGCCATCAATTATGGATTCGACAGGCGGAAGATGATGCTGTACCTGCGTAATTCCATTGGCATTGCTGCCGAAAGTGGTTTTGTACCCTGTGGATTGCCATCCTTTGATTCGGTACATGTAAAGGGCTACCAGTACAATGTTGGCAAAGCAAAACAACTGCTTGCAGAAGCAGGATATCCTGATGGAAAAAACCTGCCCGCAATAAAATTACTCACCATTCCCATTTACGGCGACCTGGGCAGTTATATTGCCAATGAATTAAGGCAGATTGGTATCAATATACAGGTGGAAGTGATACAAAAAAGCCTGCTGCTGGAGCAAACGTCCAAGTCGCAGGCCTTATTTTTCCGGGGCAGCTGGATCGCCGATTATCCGGATGCAGAAAATTATTTAAGTGTGTTCTACAGTAAAAATCCTGCGCCACCTAATTATACACGGTATAAAAATCCGGTTTATGATGCGCTGTATGAAAAAGCCTTGTCTGAAAAAAACGAGAGCCTCCGCTACAATTTATACCAGCAAATGGACCGCCTCATTATTGCCGATGCTCCCGTGGTGCCGCTTTGGTACGATATGGCTATTCATTTGGTGCATACCAATATCAAAGATTTTCCGGCCAATAGCCTTAATCTTCTTGAATTGAGGAGAACGAAGATTAGCCCCCTCTAACGGGGGGATTTATGTGGCCTAATGTTTCTTCAACTTATCCTTAAACACTTTCTCAAATTTCTCCAGTTTGGGCCGTATCACAAACTGGCAATAGCCCTGCCCGGTATTGTTATTGTAATAATTTTGATGGTACTCTTCGGCGGGATAGAATAGCTCAAATTTTTCCAGTGTGGTTACAATGGGATTATCCCAGGCCCCGCTTTTATCCAGCTCGGCCCGGTATTTTTCTGCACGGGCTTTCTGTTCTTCATTGTGATAAAAAATTACACTGCGGTATTGCGGGCCTGCATCAGCGCCCTGCCTGTTCAATGTGGTGGGGTCGTGCACCTGCCAGAATACTTCCAGTAATTCGTCAAAAGTGATTTTCGAAGAATCATACACCACATTCAGGCATTCTGCATGACCGGTGGTTTTGCTGCATACCTGCTCGTAAGTGGGATTGGGCACCGTGCCGCCGCTGTAGCCGCTGGTCACTTTCTCCACGCCCTGTAATTGCTGAAAAATGGCTTCGGTACACCAGAAACAACCGGTGCCGAATGTAGCCGTATCTAAATTTTGTGCTGTTGAAGTGGTTGACATTGTTGTGTTCTCCTTTTTAATTTTAGCTGAATTGTTTTTGGGTGTACAGGAATATAGTCCTGCAAAACTAATAGCTGATAATAGAATGGTCTTAAGCATTTTTTTTGTTTATACTACTTACGCAAAACTAATTCGTTTAGATGCTGAAACAATTTATCTTTAAATAAGTTTAACAAATACAAAAATACATATGTTATCAGCTTTGGTTCTTCATCGGGCATCGTTGTGTCACTCACTTGTACGGCATCGCTTTATTCAGCTTTTGGCTTTCGGTTTGTTATTGTATGTGCTATCTTCATGCCAGTTCAAAACTACATCACCCATGCAACATACCAAAGCTTATGCCTTTCGCCTTAAACCGGGGCAGGACCTGAAGCAGGAAATACAAAACCTGGTGAATACAAAACAAATTAAAGCCGGCTGGATCAGCACCTGCGTGGGCAGCCTTACCAATTATAGCATCCGTTTTGCCAACCAGCCCAATGGCAGCAGCTACAGCGGCCATTTTGAAATAGTGAGTGTAACGGGCACGGTTTCTACCAACGGTTCACATATCCATATCAGCCTGAGCGACAGTACCGGCAAAACCATTGGCGGGCATTTGATGGAAGGCTGTAAAATTTATACCACTGCCGAAATTGTGCTACTCAGCAGCAATGATTTTATTTTTAAAAGGGAAGAGGACGGCACCACGCCCTGGGAAGAACTGCAGGTGGAACCGGTTAAACAATAGATCAATGAAGGAAGCATTGCTGCAATTTTTGCAAAGCATCAAACCCACAGGAAAGGGCGTACTGGCAGTGTTATTGGCCATTGTATTTATTCCGGCAGTGGCAGATATATTCTTATTGTGTTTTTTTGCCGGCAGGAACAGGGAATCTTTTTTTATAACACCATTTACGGTAACGAATTCGCTTGGATTTATCCCTTTTCTATGTATTTACCTGGTGGCTTTTTTTGTGATCAACTATATTGTTAAACAAATAATTAAAAAGAATGGGTGATCAATTTGCATTGATCATCTTTTCTCATTCGTTCCATCAGTACATGGGTATAGCTATCATACGCTTTAATAAAAGCTCAACTGTGGTATGCGTTTGAACGGAGCGTCGCCACTGGAGTTGATTTTTGTACCTTTGCCGGTAACAAAAAAATACAATCGCTTTAATGATCAAGTTTTTTCCCGAATCGGCCCTGGTGCAGCTGGAATTTGAAAAGGTAAAAACCTTACTGGCATTGCATTGCCGTACCGAATATGCCAAAACAAAGGCCGATAATTTACGCATCCATACCAGGAGAGATTTTATTGAAACAGACCTGCAGCAGACCAATGAATATAAAATACTGTTACAAAGCGGGCAGTATTTCCCCAATGATTTTATACTGAACATGCAAAAGGAACTGAAGCTGCTGGGCATTCCCGGCGCCGTGCTGAAGGGAGAAGATTTTTTACGCATTAAAAAACTGGCAGAAAATACGGGCAATATCTTCCGCTGGTTTGATAACGAAAGAAGAGACGCCAACGCAGCACTGGCACAGGTGATCAACGATACCTACTACGAAAAAGTGATCAATGAACTGATTGATGAGATACTGGATGAAACCGGCACGGTAAAAGATACGGCCAGTGAAGTGCTGGAACAAATACGCATGAGCCTGTTCCGCAAACGCGGCGAGTTGCGGCGCATGTTTGATAAGATTGTTGCTAAAATGAACAAGAATGGTTACCTGGCCGATATTGAAGAAAGTTTTATGAATGGGCGCAGGGTACTGGCGGTTTTTGCAGAACAGAAGCGCATGGTGAAAGGAGTACTGCACGGCGAAAGCGACAGCCGTAAAACCACTTTCATAGAACCAGAAGAAACCACTGAACTTAACAATGACATCTTTTCATTAGAACACGACGAAAGCAGGGAAGTGTACCGCATTTTACGCACCCTTACACAAAAAATGAGCGTATATGCCAGCCTGCTGAAGACCTATCATAATGTGGCTGGTGAATATGATTTTATAAGAGCAAAGGCAAAATTTGCGCTGGAATACCAGGGTAACTACCCGCAGGTGAGCGATCGGGCCAATCTGCAGCTGATCAATGCGTATCACCCCCGGTTGTTATTGTACAACGCCAAAAATAATAAGCCCACCATTCCGGTGAACCTGCATTTGAATGACAAACAACGCATACTGGTCATCAGCGGACCTAATGCCGGTGGTAAAACGGTTACATTAAAAACTGTGGGTTTATTACAGCTGATGCTGCAAAGCGGCTTGCTGGTACCGGTGCACCCCGACAGTGCCATGGGGATTTTTAAACAGGTACTGATTCATATTGGGGATACGCAGAGTTTGGAATTTGAGTTGAGCACCTATTCTTCTCATTTAAAGAACATGAAGCATTTTATGGAAAATGCCCATGGTAAAACCCTGTTCTTTATTGATGAACTGGGCAGTGGAAGCGACCCCAATTTAGGTGGCGCTTTTGCCGAAGTGATCATGGAGGAGCTGGCACATAAACACAGTTTTGGCATTGTTACTACCCATTACCTGAATTTAAAAGTGATGGCAAATAAAGTGCCGGGCATCATTAACGGTGCGATGCAGTTTGATGAAAAGAATTTATTGCCGTTGTATAAACTGATTGTAGGAAAGCCCGGCAGTTCGTACACTTTTTCCATTGCAGAACGTATTGGCCTGGAAAAACGCCTGATCAACAAGGCTCGTACACTGGTAGATGAAGATCATTTTACACTCGACAAATTACTTAACCGTACCGAACAGGACCTGCAGAAAATTGACAAAGAGAAAATTGAACTGCAACAACTGCTGAAAGAAAATGAGCGGCTGAAAAAAGAAATGAACCAGGTATTGAATAAGGAGCGGCACCAGCAGGAAATGGAACGGTTAAAACAACTGAATAAGATATCGGAAGATAAACTGGCCTACCTGAAAGACATGGAACGCCGGCTGAAATCGATGATCATAGAATGGCGCAAAACCGAAGACAAGGCAAAAGTGGTAAAGATGATACAGGCCCTGCTGTTCAATCAAAAAGAAAAGTTTACAGTGGAAAAGCAGCAGAAAAAGCTGAATGAAAAATTTGAGGAAGTGGGGGGAGATATCATTATTGGCGCTAAAGTGAAGATGAAACAGAACCGGCAGGTGGGTATTGTAAAAGAAATTAAAGGAAAAAAAGCCGTGCTGCAGGTGGGTGTAATGCCCATCACTGTTGACTTGAAAGACCTTGTGGTGGTAATTGATAAAGAACCTACACAAATAGTTTCGTAAATTTTTTGGGTTGAACTATTTCAAAACGTACTTTTGCAGCGGAGAGATGGCAGAGCGGTCTAATGCGGCGGTCTTGAAAACCGTTGACTGTTACAGGTCCGGGGGTTCGAATCCCTCTCTCTCCGCTGAAAAATCCTTGAAATTATATTTTCAAGGATTTTTTTTAAGTAGTTCCCCATCAACCAATACCGTAGCTTACTTTATAATATATCAGAAGTTGCCTATGAAACGATAGTTATTTTTATTTTAAACCCTATATATGACGAATAAATATATTGTTTTAAGGGAAAATATAAGAATTTCAGGCCTCCCCACTCTTTATCAAAATAATGATACTCCCTTTTTACTTGAATATATGCACCTGGAGCCATCAAAAGCTACAGCACTGATGAAATATAATGAGATTAAAGCTATAGCCCCAGAACTACCTTTACAGCTTATACGCCCATTAACAACAACTGCTCCCGATAATAATCTCCCTGTTTCCTGGGGGATTCGTGCTATTAAGGCCGATACATCTGCATATAAAGGGTCAGGCATTATTGTAAGTGTACTGGATACCGGTATTGACAGTTTGCACAGCGCTTTTGCAGGCACCAAAATTATTAAAGAAAATTTTACAACAGGTAGTGATGATGATGATGATGGGCATGGCACCCATTGTTGCGGTACTTTTTTTGGTAAAGAGGTTAATGGAATAAGAGTAGGGGTTGCTCCTGAAATTAAAAAGGCATACGTTGGCAAAGTTATTGGTAATAACTCCGGCACTGCGGAATTGTATAAAGGAATTCAATGGGCAGCTCAAAATCAGGCTAATATTATTTCCATGTCATTGGGCATCGATTTACCCGGCTACACTGAGAAACTGGTTAATGCCGGTATGCCAATTCAACAGGCAGCTTCAATTGCTCTTGAAAATTTCAGGCAAAATATTCTTTTATTCGAAGAATTAACCAGGTCGGTACATTCGTTTAGCGAAATGACTAAAAACAGTATTACTATAATTTCTGCAGCGGGTAATGAAAGTCAACGATATAAAATTGGCGGGTTTAAAATTAATACTTCATTTCCAGCAATTACGAGGGGAATTGTTTCGGTTGCAGCAGTAGCTAATGCGAACCATAAATTTAATGTTGCTTCTTTTTCCAATTCTAATGCTGATTTGTCTGGTCCAGGAGTGGAAATTGTATCGGCAAAACTTGGGGGAGGTGTATTATGCTGCAGTGGTACCAGTATGGCTGCCCCGCACGTGGCCGGTGTATATGCTTTATGGGCAGAAAAATTAAAAAAGGAAAATAGATTAACGTCGCAAAATTTAAACACAGAAATATTCAGTAGTTTATACCGGGGAAATGATATTATTAATTATAATACAGAAGATTTTGGTAATGGTATAATAATGGCACCATAGCAACCCAACATGATGAACGAATTAATTCGGCAATGGATTCAACTCAATCTGCAGGATTGGCGGAGTGCCAAACAGTTAATTACTCTTAACAATGATGTTACAGCATACTATACAAAAAAAGGAATAGATCCTGAAGTTAAACCTTTCGAAAATCTGCAGGAGGATGAACTGATTGAGATATATACCAGTTTGAGCAATTTATTGAAAGAGGAAGACCGAAGGTATTTAGCAAATACAATAGCTTTTGGGATGGTTGATAATACACAGGAACCCAATGCTATTGCTGTACCTATACTGAACGGATATGCGATATTATACAACGAGGCCCTTGATCTTTTATTAATCAGTGAAACAGAGTTATTATTTGCTTATTTTTTTGACGCTACTGCATCCATTTCAAAAGAAACATTTGAATTAGGATATAATACTGCCATACTGCATAGTTTTTTCCATGCAGCTGATTATTGGTCGCCCATACCAGTAACGGGATTTACCTTCAGGGAACACGTTAATGGTTTTGTTTACATAATGAGTTCTTTTTTAGTGGCTCATGAAATGGGGCATGTGCTGCTGCATCACTTTTCAAATTCTTCAATACGGGGTGGGAGGGTACTGCCATTTGCAGAAGATACCACTACAATAATTAATCCTTCAGCGCAATTTGAATTTGACGCCGACCAATTTGCTATTGGCCTTATTTATACAGAAAACAAAAACGGTTCGTTTAAACAAAATGAAAATATACAGAATGTACAAACTAAGTTCATTGCTATTGGCTGGTTCTTTGCAATTTTAGAAACGATAGAAATCTTATCTCAGCGATTAAAAATCAGGTTGAATGATACACACCCATCTGCAGCAGAAAGATGGAAAAGAGTAAGTGAAAATATCATTGAAAATTATTTGGTTTCTGAAGAAGTACGCAGCCAGACAAGCCAATACAGAAGTTTTGCAATAAATACAGCCAGACAGGGTATTCTCCCTATTGTACATGAAGCTGAATTTATAGCCAGGTCTGAATCTGTAAAATTACCAACAGCGTATAGCGATCATATTCATTTTTTAAATTTGCTGGATGTTGAAAAATGGACTCCTCCATCAACAGCAGTTTTTTTTGACTGGCTGAATGCTGCTGATTTTAATGCTGCCAGAACCATACTGCTGCAAAATCCGCAGCTTCTGCACCGGAATATGGACATCGTGCATTATGTATATGCCCAATTTTTAAAAATGCCTTTCAGCGGCATTCATATACTTCACAAAAGACTACCATTATTGCAATATGCCCGTTTTAAAGGGGTATTTGAAGCTTTTAAGGATCTGGAGCACAACGTAATACCGGTTGCTACTGAAATAGTAAGTCTCTCTGATCTGCCCCTGCCCGTTATAATAGAGTATCAAGATCTGCTTATTGCAAAAAAAACGGAAGAATGCAGGAATATGGAAAAAGAATATCCATTACTCACCAAAGTAATGGATGTGGTTGGTTTGCTGGAAAATTTATTTTCATTAAAAACCACAACAAATGAAGTAAAATCTTTTTTGCTTAAAAACAGTATACTGCTTCATCCAGTATTTGATGGTTTATTTGACAGGTTTATAGATATTCAGCAAGATAAAAAGGCAAAAGATATTATTCGACGGTACCATACAATTATCAGATGCTGCAGTTATTTTGGAGTGTCAAATTATCACTTAATATCCCCGGTTGTTTTTTATGAAACAAAGTTGAAGGTTAAAACACCCGTTACTGAAAGTACAGATACTTATGTGCTTGAGTATTTTGATAAAAATACTGATCATTGGGTCGAATGTAAAATGCTGATAAAGGAACTACATTCAGTAATGACTTATAATATAGAATTAACAGGCACTGCCTTTTACTTTGATACAGCTGAATTGATAGTCGCCATTTCAACAAAGTATGGAATATTCTGGAACATGAATAACACTGTTAATATGGCCGCTGCTGTTTTATTTTATAAAGAGCTTGAAAAATCACTTTAACTTACTTCAGGCTGCTTAAAACAAGTGCTGTAATAGAATTACAGTTTTTGATTTGTCTTGACTTTTTTTTAATCTTTAAACTGTTGTATGGATGTTTATATTCAATACCGTCTTTTAAATTGCCGGTTAAAAATCAATTTTAAAGAAAATCTATTTTATCCCAGTTTTAAAACCTTGTTGTCTTTAAGAAATAACACATAAATTTGAAATGTCAGCAGCCTGTTTTATTTTTTGAATTCATTCGATATGACACTTGTAATACTCCTTATATTTATCATTGGCTACCTGGCCATTGCCTTTGAACATAGTTTAAAGGTAAATAAAGCGGCATCTGCTTTAATTACCGGGGTATTGTGCTGGACCTTACACGTTTTTGAAAGCGGCGATGCACATGCGGTAAGCGAAGCCCTGCTGCATGATTTTGGAGATATCGCTTCCATCTTATTTTTTTTAATGGGTGCAATGACCATTGTTGAACTCATCGACTCTCACAATGGCTTTGATATTATTACACAAAAGATCAACACTAACAGCAAAAGAAAGCTGTTGTTTATAGTTGCCATCATCACCTTCTTCCTGTCTGCATTGCTCGATAATCTTACCACCGCCATCGTGATGACCTCACTTTGCATCAAATTACTGGCGGTTAAGGAAGACCGGCTTTGGTTTGCCGGAGCTATTATAATTGCTTCTAATTTAGGCGGTGCCTGGTCGCCGCTGGGAGATGTTACTACAACCATGCTGTGGATTGGTGGGCAAATCACCGCACTCAATATTATATATACATTGTTCATACCCTGCCTGGTGGCCTGCATTGTACCGGTATGGATCATTTCGCTGCAATTTAAGGGCAAGGAACTGCAGGCATTACCGGTTCCGGAATCTACTGCTGATGAAAAAAGGGAAGGTAAAATTATTCTGATTGCAGGGCTTGGGTTTTTATTATTTGTTCCGGTATTTAAATCGGTTACTCATTTACCTCCCTTTATGGGCATGCTGCTGGCACTGGGTATGATGTGGGTGATTACCACCTTTATTCATAAAAACAAGGAAGCAGAGTACAAAGAAAAATTTACCGTAGCACGGGCATTACAGAAAATTGATACGCCCAGCATCCTTTTTTTTGTAGGTATTTTACTGGCGGTTTCGGCATTGCAGTCCGCCGGCATGCTGAAAACCATGGCCCATTTTTTAAGTGATCATTTTAAAAACGATTATATTATTGGCACCATACTCGGTCTGCTCTCTTCAATTGTGGATAATGTACCCCTGGTGGCGGCATCGCAGGGGATGTACGATCTTACCACTTATCCCACCGATCATCCCTTCTGGGAATTTTTAGCACTTACTACCGGCAGTGGTGGCAGTGCCATCATTATTGGCTCGGCAGCAGGAGTGGCCGTAATGGGAATTGAACAAATCAATTTTGCCTGGTATTTAAAAAAGATCAGCTGGATAGCGCTTACCGGTTTTGCAACAGGCATCGCGGTGTTTTTACTGCAACAGGTCATCTCGGCATAAACCACACATTTATATATATGCAAACGGCTAATTACAAATGCCGTATTGCCCAAAATGTAGCTTTCCCTGTTCTATAACATGAGAAAAATCATTCCCGCAATTGAATTACATCAGCCCCGTAATTAAATTCAAATTCTACTTTGCCATCGTAAAATAGACTATTCACAGCAAGTTGTACTTGCCCCATCAAAATCAATATTATGTCTGCATCTGACATTACAAAAGCGGTCGACCTTTCCACACATGCGGAAGGTACCGGACCCAAGCGCTTTCGCCAACCGGTTTATGTAGATTTTATGCCACCCTGTAACAGTGCCTGCCCTGCAGGTGAAAACATACAGGCCTGGATGGCACATGCACAGGGAGGAGATTATTTCGAGGCCTTTCAAACTATTATGGAAGACTGTCCGTTCCCTGCGGTGATGGGAAGGGTTTGTGTTAAACCATGTGAAACCGGTTGTAACCGCAATCACATCGATACCACTTTAAATATCCACGCCGTAGAGCGTTTTATTGGCGATGAAGCCATCAAACAAAACTGGCAGGTGCGGTTTAAAGCAACACCTACCGGAAAAAGAGTGCTGGTAATTGGTGCTGGTCCGGGTGGTTTATCTGCTGCTTATCATTTAACCCGGATGGGGCATACCGTTGAAGTGTATGATGCAGGCGGACATCCCGGGGGACTATTATGGAACGGTATTCCAGATTACCGTTTACCAAAAGAAATTTTAGATGCTGAGATCGACCGCATTATAAAAATGGGCGTAAATATAAGGCTGAATTATAAAGTACATGATGTGCTGGGGCAGAAGAACGACGGCAAATTTGATGCTGTTTACCTGGCCATTGGTGCACAGCTGATACGTAAAGAAGCATTTGAACACGATGAGTCAGTATTTATCACTGATGCATTTGATTTTTTTAACCAGGTAAAATCCAATTCCTCGCCCTATATCAAAAAGAAAGTAGTGGTTTATGGAGGCGGCAAACTGGCTTTATATTTATCCAGGATGATCAAACGGTTTGGATCAGAAGCGGCGGTTTATTTTGCCGGCGATAAAAAGATGATGCCTGCATATGATTATGAAACCAGTGATGCACTGGCCGAAGGCGTGGACGTACAATTATTAAAAAGTATCAGCAGCATAAAAAATAACAAGATCACTTTAGAAAAAATGAAAGTGGAAAAGGGTAAGGCTGTTGGTACCGGCGAATTTGAAGTGGTGGATGCCGATGTACTCATCATGGCTAACAAACAGGAAACCGATTCCGGTTTTTTACGTGCGGTTAGTGGTGTGGTAATGGGCGATGATGGTACCGTTACCATTGATGCACAAAGAATGACCGGTTGCGAAGGCATTTTTGCCGGAGGCGATATGCTGCCGGGCGAAAACAGGAGTGCCACCATTGCCATGGGGCATGGTAAAAAAGCAGCCCGTTACATCGACGGTTACCTGCAAACAGCCCCCTATCAAAAGCCCGATAAGCATCCAACCGCAGGGTACAGAAAACTGCACATGTGGTATAAAACCGATGCACCGCAAAAAGAACAGGATAAACTGGCACCGGCAGTGGCGGTTAAAAACTTTGATGAAGTGATCGGTGGTTTATCAGAAGCCGAAGCAAGATTTGAAGCGCAGCGCTGTTTAAGCTGTGGTAACTGTTTTGAATGCGACGGATGTTTTGGCGCTTGTCCCGAAGATGCCATCATTAAATTAGGAAAAGGCAACCGCTATAAATTTAATTTGGATGCCTGCACCGGTTGTGCAGTGTGTTACGAACAATGCCCCTGCCACGCAATAGAAATGATTCCTGAACCTGTTAATTCTACTACTAATGTCTAATAAAAAAACAATTGCAACAATAGATGGAAATGAAGCCGCTGCGTATGTTGCCTACAGGGTAAACGAAGTATGTGCTATCTATCCCATTACACCATCATCTACCATGGCCGAACTGGCCGATGAATGGGCTGCCAAAGGAACTAAAAATATCTGGGGTAATGTACCCGATGTGATGGAAATGCAGAGTGAGGCCGGTGCTGCCGGTACCGTGCATGGGGCTTTGCAAACCGGCTCGTTAACCACCACATTTACCGCTTCACAGGGTTTGATGCTGATGTTGCCCAACATGTATAAGATAGCAGGGGAGTTAACTCCGGCTGTATTTCATGTGGCTGCACGTTCACTGGCTGCTGCCGGCCTGTCTATCTTTGGCGATCACCAGGATGTGATGGCTGCCAGAACCACCGGCTTTGCCATGTTAAGTTCTGCAAGTGTGCAGGAAGCGCATGACTTTGCACTGATAGCCCAGGTGGCTACCTTAAAAGCAAGGATCCCCATCGTGCATTTCTTTGATGGTTTCCGTACTTCGCATGAAGTGAATAAACTGGAAATGCTGAGTAATGAAGAAATCAAATCCATGATACCGGACGAACTGGTGATCGCATTCCGCAAACGTGCATTGAATCCAGAAAATCCTTTTATCAGGGGTACTGCACAAAACCCCGATGTGTATTTCCAGGGAAGAGAAACTGTAAATAGCTTTTATAATAATATGCCGGCCATTGTGGAAGAAGTGATGAACGACTTTGCAAAAATGACCGGAAGGCAGTATGGCTTGTTTGAATATGTAGGCGCAGCTGATGCAGAAAGAATTACCGTAGTGATGGGCTCTGGCGGCGAAACCGTTTCTGAAACTGTGGCAGCTTTAAATGCGGCCGGCGAAAAAACAGGGGTGATACTGGTTAGACTGTACCGCCCATTTTCGCTGGAACATTTATTAAGGGTATTACCCGCCACTGTAAAAACCATTGCAGTATTAGACCGCACTAAAGAGTCCGGCGCCTCCGGCGAACCGATGTTACAGGATATTTTATCAACATTGGTGGATGCATTACAACAGGGTAAAATTGCAAAATTACCCAGGATCATTGGTGGCCGTTACGGCTTGTCGTCTAAAGAATTTACCCCCGCCATGGTGAAAGCCATTTATGACGAACTGAAAAAAGACAATCCCAAAAATGGTTTTACAATTGGTATCAACGATGATGTTACCCATTTAAGTTTACCATACGATGCTTGTTATAAATTAGATGAATCTGAATGGAGGCAGGGCTTGTTCTTTGGCCTGGGTGCCGACGGAACCGTGGGTGCAAATAAAAATACCATCAAGATCATTGGAGAAAATACAGACTTATATGCACAGGGATACTTTGTATATGATTCTAAAAAATCTGGTGCAAGAACCGTATCACATTTACGCTTTGGTCCAAAACCCATTCGTGCGCCTTACCTGATCTCTAAAGCAGATTTTATTGCCTGTCACCAGTTCAATTTTACCGAAAAAGTAGAGATGCTGGAATTTGCAAGCGATGGAGCCACTTTCTTACTGAACAGTCCTTATGATAAGGATGAAGTATGGAGCAAACTAACAGGGCAGGTACAGAAAAGCATCATCGATAAAAAAATAAAATTGTATGTGATTGATGCTACTACAGTAGCAAGAGATACCGGGATGAATGGCCGTATCAACACCATTATGCAAACCTGCTATTTTGCATTGTCGGGTGTATTGCCAAGAGAAGATGCCATCAAGCAAATTAAAAAAGCGATCGAAAAAACCTACTTTAAAAAAGGCCAGAAAGTAATTGACCAAAACTTTAAGGCAGTGGATGCCACCCTGGCCAATTTATATGAAGTGGATTATGCTAAAACTGTAACAGCAGCTAATCATGAGTTGCTGACAGTATCAGCAAAAGCACCAAAATTTGTACAGGAAGTAACATCTGTAATGATGGCCGATCATGGCGATCAGTTACCGGTAAGCATGATGCCGATTGATGGTACCTATCCAAGTGGTACCACGCAATGGGAAAAAAGAAATGTATCTGACCTGGTGCCTTTATGGGAACCGGATCTTTGTATACAGTGTGGCAACTGTGCGTACGTTTGTCCGCATAGTGTTATCAGGGCTAAATTCTATCATAAAGACAATATTGAAAAAGCACCGGAAGGATTCAAATCTGCACCCATTAACGCCAGAGGTTTTCCTGAAACTAAATATTCGTTACAAGTATATGTAGAAGATTGTACCGGTTGTAATTTATGTGTAGAGGTTTGTCCTGCTACCGACCCGGCCAACCGTAGCCGTAAGGCCATTAACCTGGGTGAAAAAGAACCGATTTTGGAACAGGAGAAAAAGAACATCGATTTCTTTGAAGGCATTACCTGGAACGACCGTTCTAAAATTGATTTCTCTACCGTACATGGTGCTCAATTCTTAGAACCATTATTTGAATTCAGCGGCGCCTGCGCCGGTTGTGGTGAAACGCCGTATCTGAAATTGCTATCGCAGTTATTCGGCGACCGTTTGCTGATCGCTAACGCAACGGGTTGTTCGTCTATTTACGGTGGTAATTTACCCACCACACCATGGAGCAAGAATGCAGATGGCAGGGGACCGGCCTGGGCAAACTCACTGTTTGAAGACAATGCCGAGTTTGGATTAGGCATGCGTATTACTGCAGATAAGCAACTCGATATCTCTAAACAATTATTACTGGAATTAAAACCACAGCTGGGCGATGCATTTGTAGATGAGATCATCAATGCCAAACAGGTTCTGGAATCTGAAATTGCAGACCAGTTCAAACGCGTGGAAGCATTAAAAGAAAAATTAAAAGCCATCACTGATCCGGCAGCAGCCTTATTGTTATCTGTATCAGATCAGCTGGTACGCCGCAGCGTTTGGCTGATAGGTGGAGATGGATGGGCATATGATATTGGTTATGGTGGTGTTGATCATGCCCTGGCAAGCGGCAGAAATGTAAAAATACTGGTACTGGATACTGAAGTATATTCCAATACCGGTGGTCAGTCATCTAAATCTACTCCTACAGCTGCTACTGCAAAATTTGCAGCCGGTGGTAAAACAGGTGGTAAAAAAGACATGGCCATGCAGGCAATCAGTTACGGTAATGTGTATGTGGCAAGAGTGGCATTTGGTGCCAACCCGCAACAAACATTATTGGCAATGAGAGAAGCAGAAGCTTATGACGGACCTGCATTGATACTGGCATACAGCCATTGTATTGCCCATGGCTACGATCTGAAGAATGGCCTGGATCAGCAGCACAAAGCCGTAGCAAGCGGTCACTGGCCACTGTTACGATATAACCCAACATTGAGGAATAAAAACCAGAATCCTTTTGTACTGGATTCTCCAAGACCCAATATGCCATTGAAAGATTATGCTTACAATGAGTTGCGTTATAAAGTGCTGACGATGACCAATCCTGAGCAGGCAGAAAGATTGATGAAACATGCACAGGAATTAGTAAATCTTAAATGGAAAAACTACGAAGAGCTGGCCACTAAAAAAGCGAGTGACTTTGTACCGATTGCCTAAATAAAGTTGTAAGAAGACAGATGTTAGTTGACAGATGGACCACTTCCTCACTAACAACTGTCATCTGACATCTGTCAACTAAAAAAAATATATGAAACTACATTCAACCTACATGGGGATGGAACTGAAATCGCCCATTGTTGTATCAGCCTGTACTTTATCTGAACAAACAGACAATATTGTAAGGATGGAAGACTGCGGTGCGGGTGCGGTAGTACTGTTCTCTTTATTTGAAGAGCAGATCAGGAAAGAAGAAGCCCGTTATAACAGCGTACTTTCCGGTACCACCAATTCGTTTGCTGAAGCCACTGATTATTTTCCTGCACTGGATGATTTTAATGTAGGAACGGATGAATATTTAGAAAACATACGCAAGGCAAAACAAAGGGTAAAGATCCCCATCATTGGAAGCCTGAATGGCATCACTCATGAAGGCTGGATCGATTATTCAAGGCAAATGGAGCAGGCCGGTGCCGACGGTATTGAAGTGAATATCTTTTTTATTCCAGGAGATATCAACATGTCTACCTCGCAGGTAGAACACCGGTACCTTAATATCATCAATGCCATTAAACAAACGGTAAAAATTCCGGTGGCAGTAAAACTGAATCCTTATTTCAGTGCCATGGGTAATATGGCTTTAAGAATGAAACAGGCCGGTGCAGATGCGCTGGTATTGTTCAACCGTTTTTACCAGCCCGATTTCGATATTAATGAACTGGAGATCAAAACAGACCTGCATTACAGCGAGTCGAGTGAAATACGTTTACCGCTGTTATGGACTGGGTTGTTATATGGAAAAGTGAACCTGTCACTTGCCGCCACTACCGGTGTGCAAAGTGCAGTAGAAGTGATCAAATACATTTTGGCAGGGTCTGATGTGGTAATGACAGCGTCTTCCTTGTACAAGAATGGTATTCCATACCTGAAAACAATGAACAAAGAATTACAGGACTGGATGTTTATGATGGGCTTTGATTCGCTGGATAAATTCAGGGGCATCATGAGTCAGAAAAACATTTCCGATCCTACGGCATATGAAAGAGCCAACTATATAAAAATACTGGAGGGAGTTAAATAAATGCCAGCTATACAAAAAAAGACAGAACTATTATCGCCGGCAGGATCATTTGACAGTTTACAGGCCGCAATAAATGCCGGCGCTGATGCCATTTATTTTGGCGTGGAGCAACTGAACATGCGCACCCGTTCCTCCAATTCATTTGCCATTGCAGATATTAAAGAAATCAGTGAGCGTTGCAAAACGGCTGGTATAAAAGCGTACATCACTTTAAACACTGTGATGTATGAGCACGACATGCAGTTGCTGCGTTCCATTTTACAGGAAGTTAAAAAACAACACATTGATGCTGTGATCGCTGCGGATTTTGCAGTGATTGAATACTGCAGCCAGTTGAATATTCCTTTGCATGTTTCCACACAGGCCAATGTAAGTAATATAGAATCGGTACAGTTCTTTTCCCGCTATGCAGATGTGGTGGTACTGGCAAGAGAGCTCACCTTAAAGCAGGTGGAGCATATTTGTAAAGAGATCAAAAGAAAAAAAATACAGGGGCCTTCGGGAGAGCTGGTGAAGATAGAATTATTTGTACACGGTGCATTGTGTATGGCCATCTCGGGTAAATGTTACCTGAGCCTGCATTCTCAAAATGCTTCCGCCAACCGTGGCGCCTGCATTCAAAATTGCAGGAGGACCTATACCGTTACAGATACAGAGACCAAAGAAGAACTACTGATAGATAATGAATACATCATGTCGCCCAAAGACCTGTGTACCATCAACGTGCTGGACCAGGTGATTAGCAGTGGAGTAGATGTATTGAAAATTGAAGGCCGAACCAAGGGTGCCGATTATGTGTATGCCGTAACCAAATGTTACAGGGAAGCACTGGAAGCTATTGAAGCAAAAACTTACACACCCGAAAAAAAAGAAGCCTGGTTAAAACAATTGTCGGCTGTTTACAACCGCGGATTTTGGGAAGGATATTATCTGGGCAGAAACTCAGGAGAATGGACAAAAACACCGGGCTCTGTTGCAACAGAAAAGAAAATCTATATTGGTAAAGGCAGTAAATATTATCCACGTATTAATGTGGCAGAGTTTATTGTGGAATCCGGCAGTATTAAGGCAGGTGATACTTTAATGATCAGCGGGCCGGTTTGCGGCATGGTAAAAGAAAGTTTTAAAACACTAACGGTAAATGGTGTGGAAGATACTGAAGCAAAAAAAGGAGATAAGATCACTTTTCCTTTTGCCATAAAAGTTACGGCCAGCGATAAACTGTATAAAATTATTGCTAACGACAATGCCTAATATCATCCACTATAGAAAAAATTGTATAGGCTGCAGTATTTGTTTTGAACAACAACCGGAGCTCTGGCGCATGAGTAAAAAAGATGGCAAAGCCACACTGGTAAAAGCAGTGGGTAAAAAAGATGTTTTTGTTTTATCCATATCACATGGCGAACGTATCCAGTCACAGGAAGTAGCAGCAGCCTGCCCCGTAAAAATCATTAAAATAACATGAACGAACACATTATTCAATTCATAAAAAAACAAACCTGCGCCACCGTTTGCGGTGTTGATGAACAGGGAAATCCATATTGCTTCAGCTGCTTTTATGCATTCGACAGTAATAACGGAGTTGTATATTTCAAATCATCTGCTGCCACAAGGCATTCAGATATTCTTGCCAATAATCCCAAAATTGCGGCTGCCATTTTACCTGATAAATTAAATACACTGATGGTAAAGGGCATACAGTTTGAAGGAACTGTTTTGCATGAAGCGCATCCGTTTGCAAAAGCTGCGGCAAAATGCTACTATAAAAAACATCCTGCTGCTGTTGCCATACCCGGCGAACTATGGGCAATTGAGATACATCATATAAAAATGACAGACAGCACACTTGGCTTTGGTAAAAAGATCAACTGGAACAGGAGTGAGGCTGTAACAGCGCAGGTACAATAATCCGGCACTTATTTGGCCAGCATATTTTTTAATGTTTGAAAGTTGATACTGGGTTTAATATCCTGTATGGCTTTGCTGTACACGGGCAGCGTGTCATCCCATTTATAAAATACAGAAAAGAACTGCGGTGCCGATTTTGCAAGTTTTGTATTGTAATAAGCACGGTTGGGTTTTACCAGGCATTGCCCTTCTGCATCTGAAACAAAACCTGTAAACACATCATATGTTTCTCCGTAATGGATGATGGCTGGTGTTGCCAGCTCTTCTTCTGAAGAGGGGGTCAGTAATTTGTTGATCAGGTTTAACGGGGTATCATAATATTTCCGGACCCGGGCAATTGAAGTTTCCTTTTTTTGTTCATCCGTTTTGTAATCTTTCAAATACCTGTCGATATAAGGTTGCGTATAATTCTCTTTTTTTAAAGAGGCAATTTCTTTTTGTTTGGCGGCTTCCTGCTCTGCAAGCGGCCGTACCATATTTTTTTTGTCTTCTGCCAGCAGTGCAGCCTGTTTCTTTTTTTCCAGCCTGGCTTTTCTCAGTAATAAAAAATCTTTTTTTTAGTTACATATACAAACGGCAGCTCATTACCTTTGGTGATCAATACCGCTTCGTAATGCATACCGGGCTTGTTTTTATTTAAATTGAAATGATACACGCCATCTTTCAATACAGGCATATCTTCCATAAAAACATAGCCATCCTCCACTTCAGGGCTGATGTTGGAGGCATATATATTGGCGATCCACTCCATACTGTTGGCATACACAAAAATGGAGGCCATGGCATCTACCTGCGCCTCTCCATTCACGTATTCCTTACCGTTGATGCAGGTATATTTTTTAAATGCGATTGAGTAGGCGTAAGGATGGGCGATCCAGTTGGCGCCAATGGCGGCGTTGTATCCAATTACGTTGGAATGAATGAGTACAACCGCTGTGGGTTGATAACCGGATTTAATCATGCCATCCACTTTATTTAGTGTAGCCGTTTCTTCAGCGGCTTCCTTTGCAGTAACCTGGTACAAACTGCCTTTTAATGTACTCTCTTTCCATTTACCCGCACGTGTATTCAATTCGTTTTGATCGCAGTTTTTTTGTGCATAGGTACAAAACGAAAATGCAGATGCCATACCGAACAGCAGTAATGATCTCATAATTGAAAGATTGAAATGCTTTTAAAAATGCTGGTTATTCCCCTTCCCATTTTAAGACTGTTTCTTTTCCGGTGGCATCATACAGCGTCAGTTCACGGTGCCAGGCACCGTATTCAAATAAACTTTCCAGCTTAAAATGATAGCTGGTGCTTTTTCCTGCCGCATCAGTAATGCTGATCTTATTGCCTTTTACACTGTATTTTCCATAGTTATCTCCTGCCATCATTTTTTGCGATTGATAACGGCCATCATCTGTAAAAGTATATTTCTCCATTACCTGGCTGTTTACAAAACCCCAGTTAGTGGCACCCAGTATTACCCGGCTTTCCCATTTACCCAGCAGGTCGTCTGGTAAATAACTTTCTGCTTTTTGCGGTGCAGTAAATTTTAGAGAGCCAACGAATTTATTCCATGCACTTTTTAACTGGTTACAACCTGCTAAAAAATGCAGTATCTCAGTGGGAGGTGCATTGCGGTCGCTGTTGATGGGTTTCAGTTCCAGCACAACTGGAATCATTTGGCTACCGGATCGCAACAGGTATATCATACCGTAATGATAATTTCGGTCCGAATTAAAAAGTGCTGCCGAGGTTTCATAAGAAAGAAATTCATTTCCGTTTTTATCGATGCCTTTTACCACACGTTTATCGCCTTCCATATATTGCCGCCAGCTGTTTTGTTCGTAAAACCTGGCCTTATGCAGGTCATGCGCAAATTGTTGTAAACTTCCGGTGTAGGTGGTTTGCGGCAGTACCTGTATGGTATAGTAACTGTACTCTTTGCATTCCAGCAGGGGAGATGTAATGGTAGCCGGTCCATTGGCAATTCGGGATGCTGTCCAGCCCGGCGGTGCAGTATAGGTAAAACCTGCGGTGCCGGCATTGTTATTTGCAGCAGGATCAGGCGCTCCGTTATTCTGCAACGGCGCCGAATTGTTGAGCGCAATGATGTCTGAAGTGTTTAAAAAGCTTTCCACCGTTTTCTGGTAACCTGCATCGTTAAACGAGATCATTATGCCGGCCGTTTTTCCGTAACCCGAAAAACAATTGAGCAGGAGTATCGACTTTCCGCCGGCAAGTGCAAACATGGCATTGCCCGACATCGCTTTCCAGCCGTTTATATCATTGCCTTCACTTATTTGCGGCGCTTCGGTTACACCCAGTGGAGTGGCAACGGTTTTCCAGGCATCATCAAAATCTGCTGCAATGGTATTTTTACCCGGCTTACTGGCATACAATGCAATCATGCAATACGTGCCTTTCTTCTCATCTGAAGTGCTGTAGGTAATTAAACCGGGCTTGGTTTCTTTTTTCCATCCCCCTGGTTCCTGGTATTTGAATACATCAAATTTTTGTACTTGTGCAAAAAGGGGCGCACTGTTTGCAAGCAACAGAAACAGCCATAAAAAATTGTTTCGTTTCATTGATGAAAATTTTCAGGTTTGTATATAGTGATACTGTAAATATAAGATACTGAAAATATCATGCCATCCTGTTAAAAGGGGAGCTGCAGCATTATATCAAATCTTACAACTGATTCTCATCAGTACATGATTTATATTACAACTGTTTGAAGCGTGCCTGGAAAAAGCGCAGGTATTTTGGTTCGTAGATCATCTTCATTCCTTTAATAGTACTGCGTTTATTAAACACCCTTCCTGCAGATTCGGCTATCACATCCATGTGCGCCTGTGTGTATACACGGCGTGGAATGGTAAAACGAACCAGCTCCAGTTTGGGAAAATAGTTTTCACCATTAGCTTTCCTTCCTGCAGATACCACGCCACGTTCCATGGTTCTTACCCCTGAGTCCTGGTAAATTTCTGCCGCCAGTGTTTGCGCCGGAAACTGGTGTTGCGGAATATGCGGAAGGAATTTTTTAGCATCCACAAAAATGCCGTGCCCGCCAATGGGTTTTACAATGGGTACATTGTATTCCATCATTTTTTCGCCTAAATAAATTACCTGTCCAACCCTTGCACGGATATGTTCATCACTCACACTTTCTCCAATGCCAATCGCCATGGCTTCCATATCTCTGCCAGCCAGTCCACCGTAAGTATGCAGGCCTTCATAAACCACCACCATATTCCTGGCTTCTTCAAAAATATCGTAATCATTAATGGCAAGAAAACCGCCGATATTTACCAGCGCATCTTTTTTGGCACTCATGGTGGCACCATCGGTGTAAGAACATATTTCTTTTACAATATTCTTTATAGATTTGTTTTGATACCCCTTCTCTCTTTGCTGAATGAAGTAAGCATTTTCCGCAACCCTTGTCATATCATGTATCACCAGGATGCCATGTTTTTTTGTAAAAGCCCTCAGTTCTTTCAGGTTTTGCATGCTGATGGGTTGCCCTCCGGCCATGTTTACACTGGTGGCCATACTTACATAAGGGATTTTTTTTGCTCCGTATTTTTTAACCAGTTTTTCCAGTTTATTCAGATCTACATTGCCTTTAAAAGGAAATTCATTTTCCGGATCGTGTGCTTCATCAATGATGATGTCTTCAAATTTACCCCCGGCCAGTTCCTGGTGCAGGCGGGTGGTGGTAAAGTACATATTGCCGGGTATGATATCTCCTTTTTTTATCAGGATCTTTGATAAGATATTTTCGGCTCCCCGTCCCTGGTGGGTAGGAATTAAATATTTGTATCCATACACGTCTCTAACCACTTCCTCCAGGTGATAAAAATTCCGGCTGCCCGCATAGGCTTCATCACCCATCATCATGCCCGCCCATTGACGGTCGCTCATGGCAGAAGTGCCGCTGTCTGTTAACAGGTCAATGTATACATCTTCTGATCTTAATAAAAAAGTATTGTAGCCGGCTTCAAGTAAAGCTTTTTTCCGTTGGGCAGCACTGGTCATTTTCAGCAGTTCCACCATTTTCATTTTATAAGGTTCTGCCCAGCTTCTTTTGATTACCTGTTTCATGGTATAATAGTTTATGAGTTAGTTAATGGGTGTAAGTTTTGCTGTAAAATGCCGCAGCATCGGCGCTTCTTCGGTTATCTGTAATCCTTTTATTTGATGCCGTTTACTGAATACTTCAATAATTACTTCCGCTACATAATCAATATGGCTTTGGGTATATACTCTCCTGGGAATAGCCAAACGAACCAATTCTAATGGTGCAGGAATCAATTGATGCTGCTCATCATATTTGCCAAACATCAGCGATCCGATTTCCACACCACGTATTCCACCTTCTATATATAATGCACCTACCAATGCCTGGCCGGGATATTGTTCAACAGGGATATGTGATAAGAAAGCTTTTGCATCAAGGTATACAGCATGTCCGCCTGCGGGCTGCATTACCGGTACACCAGCCGCAATTAATTTATTGGTGAGGTATTCAATACTCCTGATGCGGTATTGCAGGTAATGTTCATCCATCACTTCCCGAAGGCCAATGGCAATGGCTTCCAGGTCGCGGCCAGCCAATCCGCCATAAGTTGGAAAACCTTCGGTGATCACTAATAAGTTCCTGCATTGCAATGCCAGCGCCTCATTGTGCATGGCCAAAAAACCTCCAATGTTTGCGAAGGCATCTTTTTTTGCACTCATGGTACAACCATCTGCATAAGAGAATAATTCTTTTGCAATTTCCGGTACAGTTTTGTTTGCATAACCGGCTTCACGCAGTTTAATAAAATAACTGTTCTCAGCAAAACGGCAGGCATCAATGAATAGTGGAATATTGTTTTCGGTACAAACCTTTCTTACTGCTTTAATATTTTCCATACTCACGGGTTGTCCGCCCCCGGAGTTATTGGTAATGGTGATGATGCATAAAGGGATATTGGCCGCGCCTTTTGCTGCAATGGTCTGCTGCAGTGCTTCCACATCCATATTGCCTTTGAACGGTGCAGGAACGGAGGGTAGTTTTCCTGCTGCACACAGCAGGTCAATACCTTCGGCTCCTGAGAATTCGATATTGGCACGGGTGGTATCAAAAAGGGTATTGCTGACAAAGAATTTTCCCTTGCCGCCTAAAATGCTGAACAGTATTTTCTCAGCTGCCCTTCCCTGGTGGGTGGGAATAACCAGTGGCATTCCGGTGATCTCCTGCACGGTTTTTTCAAAACGAAAAAAACTGGGGCTGCCGGCATATGATTCATCTCCCTGCATAATGCCCGCCCATTGGTTACTGCTCATGGCGCTGGTGCCGCTGTCTGTAAGCAGGTCAATTAAAACATCATTGGAATGGATTAAAAACGGGTTGTAATTAGCTGCAGTTAACAGGGTAATACGCTCTTCTTTTGTATTGAAATAGATCGGTTCTACCGATTTTATTTTAAATGGTTCGATGATGGTTTTCATATATGCTTTTTAACCGGCAAGCCGGTAAATGAAAAAAATAAAGTAGTTAGATGAAGAAGCTGAAGAGGAATCTCAGCTGGGTCTGCGGATGATATTTTTCCAGATGGTCATATAGCAAATCAAAAGTAGGGAAGCAGTGATCAACTAAAAATGATATTCATCAGTGGTTTAGATCTTATTATAAAATATCCATCATATAAAATATTAACTCCCGTAAAAAACTTATATTTAATTAAACAATTTACCATGCGATACATCCAGCTTGCTATGCTGTTACTGATTACCCAAACAATAACAGCACAACATCTTTCCGTAACAGATCTTTCCACCGAACATAAAATAAATCCTTTGGGTGTGGATGTGCTTCAACCCCGGTTTAGCTGGAAGCTGAAGGGTACGGGAAGAAATATCATGCAGGCAGCTTACAGCATCCGTGTAGCTACAGATAAAAATTTTTCGCCCAAAAATATAGTATGGCAATCGGGTAAAATAAATTCTGCAGCATCTATTTTACAATTATACAGAGGCGCAGCATTGCAGCCTGCAATAAAATATTACTGGCAGGTAAAAGTGTGGGATGCTGCAAATAATAGTTCGGCATGGAGCAGTACTGCATTTTGGCAAATGGGTTTATTAGCTGCCGGTAACTGGAAAGCCAACTGGATAGAACCTGTGCAATCAGCAGAAAGGCATATGCCCGGTTTACTGGTACGCAAAAATTTTTCAATGCAAAAGAAAATTTCCAGTGCCACCGTATTTGTAACCAGCCATGGTTTTTACGAATTGTACATTAACGGAAAAAAAGCAGGAGATGAAGTATTTACTCCCGGCTGGACCTCGTACAATAAACGCCTGCAATACCAGGCATATGATGTAACCGGTTTAATACAACAGGGCAGCAATGCCATGGGAGCGATGCTGGCAGATGGCTGGTATCGTGGTTCGCTGGCATGGGAAAATAACTGGGGTATCTATGGGAAAAAACTGGGTTTGCTTTGCCATTTACATATTGCCTATGCTGATGGTACAACAGAAATTGTTATTTCGGATAATTCATGGAAGGGTACACAGGATGGTCCTGTAACATTGAATGGTATTTATGACGGCGAAGATTATGATGCCCGTAAAGAAATGAAAGGGTGGGCTGATGCCGGTTTTGACGATACTAAATGGCAGCCTGTTATAGTGGCGGATATTGCCAAAGATAACCTGGTCAGCACACAAACCGTTCCGGTAAAAAAGATACAGGAAATAAAACCGGTTAAAATTTTTACCACACCTAAAGGGGAGCAGGTAGTAGATTTTGGACAGAATATGGTGGGCTGGGTAAAATTAAAACTGAAAGGAACTGCAGGCACAACCGTTACTGTACGCCATGCTGAAGTACTGGACAAGTTGGGTAATTTTTATACCGATAACCTGCGTGCTGCAAGAGCTTCGGCAAAGTATACCTTAAAAGGTGGAGAGGAAGAAACCTATGAACCCAGGTTCTCCTTTTTCGGATTCAGGTATATTGCTTTGAACAATTTTCCCGGTACATTAACCGCAGATAATGTTACCGGAGTAGTGGTGCATTCAGATATGAAACCCACCGGTACATTTGAATGTTCCAATCCTCTGATCAACCAACTGCAGCACAATATTCAATGGGGACAAAAAGGAAATTTTGTAGATGTGCCAACAGATTGTCCGCAACGGGATGAACGCCTGGGCTGGACGGGGGATGCACAGGCATTTTGCAGAACGGCTGCATTCAATATGGATGTGGCAGCTTTTTTTACCAAGTGGTTGAAGGATATGGCTGCCGACCAGGATGCAGATGGTAAAGTGCCGTTTGTAATACCGGATGTATTGAAAAACAAAAGTACATCGGCAGGATGGGGTGATGTGGCTACCATTGCACCATGGACCATGTATAATGTATATGGCGACCAGCAAATTCTGACTGCACAATATGCAAGCATGAAAGCCTATGTGGAGTATATCCGCAACAAAGCAGGGGATAGTTATTTGTGGAAGGGAGGAAGTGTATTTGGAGACTGGCTTTTTTATAAATCGATGCGCCAAACAGAGAGTGATGGTTATACCAGCCCTGATATGATTGCTACGATGTTCTATGCTTATTCAACAAAGATACTGGCGCAAACCGCTGCGGTATTGGGTAAAACAGCAGATGAACAATTTTACAATGAACTCTTTGAAAAAATAAAAGCCGCTTTCAATAAAAATTATGTAACTGCCACCGGACGAATTGCATCAGAATCGCAAACCAGTTATGTGCTGGCACTGCAATTTGGACTTTTGTCAAAAGAAATGGAACCAATTGCTGCACAGTATTTAGTGGATGATATTAAAGGAAGGGGTAATCATTTGGCCACCGGTTTTTTAGGGACTCCCTATCTATGCCATGTATTAACTGCCAACGGGCATACTGAAGTTGCATATAACCTGTTATTGCAGGAGAGCTATCCCAGCTGGTTATACCCGGTAAAAATGGGGGCTACCACCATTTGGGAAAGATGGGATGGTCAAAAGACGGACAGTACATTCCAGGATGTGGGCATGAATTCGTTCAACCATTATGCTTATGGTGCTGTTGGTGATTGGATGTACCGGGTAGCTGCGGGAATTGAAATTGGAGCACCGGGTTATAAACATATTGTAATACAGCCGCATACAAACAAAAAATTACATTTTGCAAAAGCCAGTTTCGAAAGCAGCTACGGTTTGATCTCCTCTGGCTGGGAAGTGAAGGATGGTAAGTTGATAGTTAGGGTTACTGTGCCCGCAAATACAACCGCAACCATTGTATTGCCGGTTGCTGATATCAATAACATAACAGAAAGCGGTGCGCTCATTTCAAACAGTTTTAAAAATATAAAAACTGAAGGCAGGAGTGTGGTAGTGGCGGCAGGATCGGGGGAGTATGTTTTTGACTGTGGCCCTGCGGTGGATATGTAATAATTACCTTAACATACTGCCGTATTACACATTGCTGTTGCGTGGTTTTCTGAATAACATTTTAAACAGAAAGTACATCATGGCTATTCCTGCGTATAATCCAAGTCCCTTCATGTTGGCATAAATATCTTCTTTATCAAATCGGCCATGAATATGCGAGTGCATTATTTTGTTTGATACCTGTTGCAGGTATTCAATTACAACACCAAATAATGCCAGCAGGATAAATATCAGCACCTGTTTTTTCTGGAATAAAACATTTAAAAAAGCAGCGGCACAAAAATAAAAACCAGCATGCATCAATTTATCATGACCTCTTAAGGGAACAGGTATTTTTATCAAAAAACCATACAGAGAGCAAAAAATGCAAAAAGCAAGGATCAATAGTTTTAAGCCAGTACTCATATTGAAGTTTCATTTCTGTCAGTGCTCAATTTACAATTTATTGGCTATTCCCGCTATCCGGCATTATAAATACCAACCTGTTATTGTTTGAAAATCGTAATCAATGCTTTGATATTTGTTATTTGCCCGCTATCAAATACCCTTTTTTTGCAGCATGAATGTATTTCAAATGTGCTCGCATCAAACAAAACTGTTGTGCAAAAAATTAGTATGCTGTGTATTTATACTTTCAGTGTGCAATACTTCTAATGCTCAACAAAAAGACAGTGCCAGTTATTTTAAAGGTTCCGTCACTGTTACCAATAACGGAATTTCATTAGTGCCTACTTTTTCTTTGGGTAAACCTGCGGCTATTTTTAATCTTTCCCTGGGCAGCGGCAGGCTTAGCTTTGAACCTGATATGCGCTTTGCATTGGAAGGAAAACCCTGGAGTTTCCTGTTTTGGTGGCGGTATCAATTAGTGCGGTCAAAAAAATAAGGTTTACAATAGGTACACATCCTGCATTGAATTTTAAACCTTCAACAGTTCTTTTAAACGGAGTTTCAAAGAATTTGATCATTGCCCGCCGGTATCTGGCAGGAGAACTGTCACCCAATTATCTGTTAAGTAAAAATATAAGTGTTGGCATGTATTACCTGTACTCCCGCGGCCTTGATCCGGATGCTCCAAAAAATACCCATTTTTTAACGTTGAATGCTAATTTCTCCCATGTCAAATTGCCCCATCAATTTTTTATAAAACTCACACCACAGGTATATTATTTAAAACAGGATAAACTGGATGGATATTACTGCACTGCTGCTTTGACTTTGGCCAAACAGCATTTCCCGCTTTCCCTTTCAACTATCGTTAACAAAACTATCAGCACAGATATTGTGAGCAAAAACTTTGTATGGAACCTGAATTTGGTGTACTCCTTTAATAAAACCTATGTCAAACGCAAATAAACAACAGGAATCAGTAAGTTTGTGGGAGATGAGTAAGGTGGAAACCATAGAAGAATTTTATAAAAGAAAGTTCGATTGGATACCCGATAACCTGCGTAATGAGATCGGGCATTTCAATATTTTTAAGCTGCAACCATTGGTAGACGGGAAGGCACAGCCAGTTCCATATAAACGGCGGGATTTTTATAAGATCATGCTGGTAACCGGTAACAGTGAGGTACATTATGCAGATAAAGTTTTTGAGGTAAAGCAACAGGCTTTGTCTTTTTCTAATCCGCAGATCCCTTATAAATGGGAACATTTAGATACCATACGAAGCGGGGTATATTGCATTTTTAATCAGCATTTTTTTCATCAGTTTGGTGAGCTTAGTCAGTACGCTGTATTTCAGCCAGAGGGTACTCATATTTTTGAACTCAGTGATGAACAGGTTAATCATGTAAATGGTTTGTTTCAGCGTATGTTTGAAGAAATCAGTTCTGAATACATTCACAAGTACGATGTATTGCGCACTCTAGTTTTCGAACTCATTCATTTTGCAATTAAAATGCAGCCGGCTGCTGCTTTTGACAAACAACCGCGAAATGCTTCACAAAGAATTTCAACCCTGTTTATGGAATTGCTGGAACGTCAGTTTCCCATTGATGAAAATCATCAGGTGGTTACGCTGCGGTCAGCTTCGGATTTTGCAAAACAGCTGAATGTACATGTCAATCATCTCAACAGGGCAGTAAAAGAAACCACCCAAAAAACCACCTCTCAAATCATAGCAGAAAGAGTTGTGCAGGAAGCAAAAATTTTACTCCGGCACAGTTCATGGACTGTATCTGAAATCGCTTATGCATTAGGCTTTACCGAACTTACTCACTTTAATAATTTCTTTAAAAAGCATGTTCAGCTAAGCCCTTTAAAATTCAGGGCCGCTTGAATTTTGTAATACATTGTTTCTTTTTCGTTATTCTACAGAGCTGCAGCAGTGTAATTTTGTGTGATCATTTTAAACCAAATATTATGAACTCAATGCTTCCAAAACGCAAATTAGGTAATACCGGTCTTGAAGTATCCGCTATAGGTTTAGGTTGTATGGGTATGAATTTTTCCTATGTGCCTTTTCCTCCAAAAGAAGATATGATTGTATTAATGCGCAAAGCAGCAGAGCTGGGTGTTAATTTTTTTGATACTGCTGAAGTATATGGTCCATATAATAATGAAGAACTGGTTGGAGAAGCATTGGCACCCATACGAAATGAAGTGATCATTGCCACCAAGTTTGGTTTTGATATTCAGGATGGCAAAATGGTAGGAGTAAACAGCCGTCCGGAAAATATCATTAAAGTGGCAGAAGATTCACTTAAACGATTAAAAACGGATGTGATTGATTTGTATTATCAGCACCGTGTAGATCCCAATGTGCCCATTGAAGATGTGGCAGGCACAGTAAAAGACCTGATACAGCAGGGTAAAGTAAAACACTTCGGACTTTCTGAAGCCGGTGCAGCAACCATTCGCCGTGCACATGCAATACAACCGGTGGCTGCATTACAAAGTGAATACTCCATGTGGACCCGGCAGCATGAAAAAGAAATTATACCAACCATCGAAGAACTGGGTATTGGATTGGTTGCTTTTAGTCCTTTAGGTAAAGGATTTTTAGCAGGCAAGATCGATGAAAATACAAAATTTGGAGAAGGGGATATTCGTAATATTCTGCCAAGATTTACAGAAGAGGCAAGAGTTGCCAATAAAACATTACTAGATTTACTGACCCAGTTTGCTGCGAAAAGAAATGCCACTACTGCACAAATCGCATTGGCCTGGGTACTTGCTCAAAAGCCATGGATTGTTCCAATACCAGGTACCACAAAGTTGCACCGCTTAGAGGAAAATATTGGAGCTGCTGCTATAGAATTGACTCAGGAAGAGCTGCAGGAAATTGAAACCGCATCAGCACAAATAAATATTATTGGCAGCAGGTATACAGAAGCAATGGAAAAATCAACCGGGTTGTAAGAATAACAAGTTAACCAAAATAAACAATGCCCGTAAGCTTTCACTTACAGGCATTGTTGTATACATCACTTGTTGCTATTTCTTCCTTGGTGTTTCCAGTGCAGCTTGTGCAGCAGCCAGGCGTGCAATTGGTACACGGAATGGTGAACAACTTACATAGTTCATACCAATACGGTGACAGAATTTAACGCTTTCAGGATCGCCGCCATGCTCACCACAGATACCCACTTTTAAATTAGGTTTGGTAATACGGCCTCTTTCGGTACCGGCTTTTATCAGCTGGCCAATACCTTCCTGGTCGATGGTTTGGAAAGGATCTTCAGGCAAAATTTTCAGGTCGAGATATTTAGGTAAGAAACCGCCAATATCATCACGGCTGAAACCAAAGCTCATCTGTGTAAGGTCATTGGTACCAAAGCTGAAGAAGTCGGCCACTTTTGCCATAAACTCGGCACGTAATGCAGCACGTGGTGTTTCAATCATGGTGCCATACAGGTAAGGAATTTTTTTCAAACCTGTTTTTTCGCACACTTCTTTATACACACGGTCTACTATTTCTTTCTGATGACTCAACTCATGCACAATAACAGTTACAGGAACCATTATTTCGGGGAATACTTTTTTGCCTTTTTTCAGCAATTCTGCGGTGGCTTCAAATATTGCCCTGATCTGCATTTCGGTAATTTCAGGATAGCTGATACCCAAACGTACACCACGGTGTCCGAGCATAGGGTTGTTTTCATGCAATGCCAACACCCTCCTGTTCAGCATACCCATACTGATGCCTAATTCTTTGCTCAGTTGTTTCAATTTGTCTTTATCATGCGGAACAAATTCATGCAATGGAGGGTCCAGCAAACGGATGGTAACTGGATGCCCGTTCATCACGTTCAGTGTATCCTTCACATCTTTTTTTACATATTTAAACAGTCCGGCCAATGCATCGCGTCTTTCTTTTTCAGTTTTACTCACGATCATTTTTCTTAGCTGGAACAGGGGCTCTTCGCTGCCTTCGCCGTAGAACATATGCTCGGTGCGGAACAAACCAATACCTTCTGCTCCAAATTTAACTGCCTGTATAGCATCTTCCGGAGTTTCACAGTTGGCCCTTACACCAATCTGCTTGGTTTTATCCACCAGTTTCATCAGCTCTTTATAGCTTTGGTTTTTATCAATGTCAATATCTACCAAACCCATACTGCCTTCATATACGGTACCTTTTGTACCATTCAGGCTGATCCAGTCGCCTTCTTTTATCACCACATTATTCTTAGCATGCATGGTTTTATTTACAGTATTGATTTCAATATCTGTACAACCTACAATACAGCATTTACCCCAGCCGCGTGCCACCAGTGCAGCATGAGACGTCATACCACCTTTAGTAGTTAAGATAGCCTGAGCTTTGTGCATACCATCCACATCTTCCGGAGAAGTTTCTTCTCTTACCAATATCACTTTCTCGCCTTTGGAGGCCCATGCAACGGCATCTTCAGAAGAGAATACCACACGACCCTTTGCGCCACCGGGGCCGGCAGGCAAACCTTTTGCAATTACCGGAGCAATCAGTTCTGCTTTAGGATCCAGCATTGGCAATAATAGTTCCACCAGTTGATTAGGTGCCACACGCATTACTGCAGTTTTTGCATCAATCAGTCTTTCTTTAACCATTTCTGTTGCCATACGAACAGCGGCTACGCCATTACGTTTGCCCACACGGCATTGCAGCATATACAGTTTGCCTTTTTCAATGGTAAACTCAATATCCTGCATGTCTTTATAATGTTTTTCCAGCCTGTTTTGAATGGTGTACAATTCTTTGTATTGTACAGGCATCAATTTTTCTAAAGTAATGAATTGTTTGCTCTGGTCATTTTTAGAATACTCATTTACAGGTGATGGAGTACGTATACCGGCCACTACATCTTCTCCCTGTGCGTTTACCAGGTATTCGCCGTAAAAATGATTTTCGCCATTGCCCGGATTGCGTGTGAATGCCACACCGGTACAGCTTGTTTCACCTAAGTTACCAAAAACCATGGCCTGTACATTTACTGCGGTTCCCCACTCATCAGGTATTCTTTCAATACGGCGGTATTCAATGGCACGTTTACCATTCCAGCTGCTGAATACGGCACCAATACCTCCCCACATTTGTTCCCATGGATCGTCGGGGAATGAAGTGCCTAACACTTTTTTCACCGTTTTTTTATAATCCACCACCAGTGCTTTTAATTCATCTACTGTAAGATCAGTATCAAATGCATAGCCGCGGGTATGTTTAATATGTTCCAGTTTTTCATCCAGTATTTTGCGGATGCCTTTGCCATTTTTAACTTCGATGCCGCCGGCTTTTTCCATTACCACATCTGCATACATCATAATCAGCCTGCGGTAAGCATCATAGGCAAAACGGGCATCACCACTTTGTGCAATCACCCCTTTGATGGTTTCTTCATTCAGCCCAACATTCAATACGGTTTCCATCATGCCCGGCATACTTTTTCTGGCACCGGAACGAACAGATACCAGTAATGGATTGGCAGGATCGCCAAATTTTTTACCGGTGATCTTTTCCATTTTAGCCAGCGCTTCATTTACCTGGGCCTGTAATACTTTGGGATAAGATTTTTTATTTGCATAATAATAAGTACATACTTCTGTTGTTACTGTAAATCCCGGGGGGACCGGCAGGCGTAATTTTGGATGTCCGGCCATTTCGGCCAGGTTTGCACCCTTACCCCCCAATAAGTTTTTCATCGATTCGTTTCCATCGGCTTTGCCGCCTCCGAAGAAGTAGATATACTTTCCGGACTTTGTTTTAGTTGCCATAAGTAAAATGTTTTTAATAATATGCAGAGTTACCCCTTGTGACCAATAATTAAAAAAACATTAGTCATAGAAAAACTTGATATTGATCATTTAAATACAACCAATTCTCCAAATACAATTTGAAGAACAGTAACAGATGACAGGAAAAAACAGGAAATTATTTACGTTCGTAATAAGGGATCTCGTCGTGGCTTACATTCTCTTTCTGTTGCCAGAATGCCATGGTGACCACATGCCCGTCAGAAGTTTTTAATGCACGTCCATAAATGGCATTGGTGGTATTAAAAGTATAATCAGTAACCCCCACGATAAATGTAGTTGGGGCGGGGGGAGGTGGCGGTGGAGGGGCAGGAATTACACTGCCGTCTTCTGCCTTTACAACAGGAGCAGGAGCAGCTTTAGGGGCAGGTGATGGCACTACTACAACAGTATATCCATTATAGTTCAATAATTGTTTTAAAAACTCCACCCTTGCAGGTGGCACATTCTTTTCCACGATGCCGCATTTAACGCCATCCAGTTCTTCAAACTCGTGATTTTTATTGATTGCCATATCTTGAGAATATCGAACAAGGAACACCGAATGCAGAATGTTGAAGTTGGTAATGTATGTATACTTCAGAATTCCTTGTTCCTTGTTCTTTATTCATTAATTAATTTAGTTGTTCAATTTTTAATTACTTACCAGGCTTGCGATATGATCGTATATCCAGCTTAGCAAGCCCACCAGCACAATACCTGCCCCGCAAATGAATAAAGCGAGTTTTGTTGCAGGGTTGATGCTGATCTTATTGATCGGCTGTTCGGCCTTATCCATAAACACTGAGCGAATTACCCTTAAATAATAATACAGCGACACAATCATATTTAAAGCCGCAAATGCAATGAAAGGATAGGTGGCAGAGGAGGCGCCGGCACTTAATAAAAACAGCTTTCCAAAGAAACCGGCTGTAGGGGGGATACCCGCCAGAGAAAATAATGACAGTGCCAGTATCCAGCTGAGTAAAGGATTGGAAGCATACAGTCCTTTGTAATCTTCTATCCTGGTTTTGCCGGTATGTTCTTCAATGGTACTGGCCACACCAAAGGCTGCCAGGTTACTGAATACATAAATCAGTACAAAATATACCACCGAAGTGGTTCCCTGTATATAATTGCCGCTGATACCCACCAAAATAAAGCCCACCTGTGCAATGGATGAAAAAGCCAGGAAGCGTTTGATATTTTGCTGCCGCAACGCAAACAGGTTACCAATCAACATGGTAACAACTGCCAGTATCACTATCAGGATATACCACACACCATGCAGTGGCATAAATACTTTGTATAATGTGGAAATGAATATGAATGCGATGGCACCTTTGGATATCACCGACAGGAATGCGGTGGTGGCAACGGGAGAACCTTCATACACATCTGCCGTCCATAAATGAAATGGCACGATGGATAATTTGAAAGCGAATGCCGTAAATACAAATACAAACGCCAGCAGCTGCAGCGGACTTCCGTTAAGCAATGCAGGCAATGCATCAAAACTGATGGTGCCGGTGGCGCCATAGAGTAATGAAATGCCAAACAATAATATGCCTGATGAAAATGCCGAAGAAAGTATCATTTTCATGGCAGCCTCAGATGATATTTTTTTATCCAGGTCGAAGTTGGCCATGGCAGCCACAGGGATGGTAGCCAGTTCCAGTGATAAATAGAACATCAGGAAATTGCCGCTGGATATTAACAAGAACATACCCAGTAAAGCCGACAGCATCAGGATGAAAAACTCAGTTAGATGTGCAGTCTTTTTAAACCAGTCTGCAAATAATAAAGAGACCAGGTACACGCCCAGGCTGAGAATACTTTTTTGTAATGCTGCCAGGTTATTGGTTCGGTACATACCGTCAAAAAAACTGGCATCAAAGTTCCAGAAGAAACTGCCGATAAAATTCAACAGCAATAATACCTGTATCAATTGCAGCATGCGCTCGTTCCCGGGGCCTTTGCTGATCTTTATGATCAGCAATAAAAAAATAATGCCGGTGAGCAGCAACTCAGATTTCAATATTGTAAAAAACTCATTCATGCAATCCTGTTTTATTTTACCGCCTGTATTTTTTGCATAATTATTTCAGCACCGGGGCTCACCAGGTCGTTTAACCAGAATGGTGCAGTACCTATTGCGATTATGCCCACTAATAAAATGATGGCAGCAGATTTTTCATTCCATGTGGCATCGCTTAAATGACTGAAGCTTTCTTTTACCGGCCCCATCGCTGTTTGTCCTACAGCTCTTAAAATATATACAGCAGTCACTACAATACTTAGGCAGGCCACCACCGTGGCAATACGGTGAAAATTATCGGTATGTTCCCAGGATCCCATGAATATGGTCATTTCTGCAACAAACCCACTCAGTCCGGGTAAACCTAACGAACACAAACCCACAATAAATAATAAGCTGGAAATAAAAGGAATTGATTTTAACAAGCCACCCATTTCATTTACCTGCCTGGTATGGGTGCGTTCGTAAATCATACCAATTACCGCAAAGAAAAGGGCTGTCATTAAACCATGACTCACCATTTGCATTACTGCGCCGGTAATGGCAGTTTTGGTTAACATGGCAATACCCAGCAAAACAAAACCACAATGACTAACCGAAGAGTAGGCGTTGATATATTTCAAATCCTTCTGCATCATGGTAGCAAAGGCACCATATAAAATAGCAATGGAAGAAAGTACAATAATGATATTGGCATATTCTTTTGCACCTTCGGGCATGATGTAAGTTGCTACCCTTAAACAACCGTATCCGCCTAATTTCATGGATATGCCGGCAAGGAACATCGATCCTGCGGTAGGTGCAGAAGAGTGACCATCCGGCACCCAGGTATGAAAAGGAAATAACGCAGTGAACACGCCAAAGCCTACAAATAATAAAGGGAAACAGATCATTTGCGTTGCTACCGGAATATGCATACCGGCCAGTTGCATCAGGTCGAATGTTCTTCCGTTACCGCTAAAGTATAAACCCAGCAGGCCTACCAACACCAATGCAGAGCCGCCCATTAACAGCAGGGCTAACTTATTGGCCGCATATTCTTTTTTGCCACTGCCCCAAACACCTATCAGTAAATATTTTGGTATCACCGCAATCTCTAAAAAGAAAAACAGTACAAACAGGTCCAGTGAAATAAAGAAACCATAAGCCCCAAAACTTAACAAGATCAGCAGAAAATAAAACTCCTTGGTCATCTTCTCTACATTCCATGATACCAGCACACCGGCAATTACCACAAATGCAGTGAGTAATATCATAGCAACAGAAATACCATCCACGCCAATATGGAAACTGATATTCCAGTTGGGGAACCAGTTGAACTTTTGCTCAAACAACATTTGAGCACTTTGGCCTGTTGCCCTTGCGGTTCTGTAAGCCGAAAACAGGCCAAAAGCCATGGCGAATTGCACTGCGGCACCTAGCAATGCCGCCCATCTTACCTGTTGCTTATTGCGCATGATTAATACTGCAACTGCGGTAACCAATGGGATCAATATGAGTAATAATAAATTCATCCGTTATTTTTAAAACCGTTTATTTCCATATGTAAATGAACAAACAAGCCAGTACAAGTGCGCCCGCCAAAAAATACATGGCATATTGCTGTACTTTACCTGATTGTAATCCTTTTATTTTTTCTGAAATCAATTGCGTGGTACTGCCTGTTGCATTCATAAAACCATCTACCACATTCTTATCGAACCAGGCTGCCGGGCGTCCAATTAAATTAAAGATGATCTTTTTGGTAATGAACAGGTACAGTTCGTCAATATAAAATTTATGATAAGCCGCTTTGTATAAACCGCTTACACCTGCCGCCATTTTATCCGGTGCAGCATTTTGTTTTTTATACATGATCCATGCAGTAATGATACCTGCCAGCCCCAGTGCCACGGGTGCAATAGAGAACTGCAAATGAAATTCACTGGGCAGCAGTTTTCCGTCGGAACTTACAAAATTGCCAAAAGGAATAAAGCCTGCCGCAGCTGCACCAACGGCTAATAATACTAATGGCAGCATCATGGCAAATCCTCCTTCACCATGGTGTTCGCCATGCGGGTGGTATTCTTTGTTCCAGAAAATACTGAAGTACAAGCGGAACATATAAAAAGCAGTTAAGCCTGAAGTAGCCAACGCGATGTAATAAATGGTGATGTTGTGATGATAGGCTGCCAGTAAAATCTCTTCTTTACTAAAGAAGCCTGCAAAAGGCGGTACTCCGGCAATTGCTAAACATGCGATTAAAAAAGTGATGTGTGTGATGGGTAAAAATTTTCTCAGGCCGCCCATGTCTTTCATGTCGTTGCTGTGTACAAAATGTATAACAGCACCTGCACCAAGAAATAATAATGCTTTAAACAACGCATGTGTAAACAGATGGAACATAGAAGCGGTATAACCCAGGCCTTCTTCGCCACCATATTTAGAAACACCCAGGGCAAACATCATAAAACCGATCTGGCTCATGGTACTGAATGCCAATACTCTTTTAATATCTGTTTGTGTGCAGGCGATCACTGCAGCGATCATGGCCGACAGGGCGCCCACATAACCCACTACCTGCAATGCTTCCGGTGCAGACAATGCGAAGATGGGAAATAAGCGGGCCACTAAAAATACACCGGCAACCACCATGGTTGCAGCATGTATCAATGCCGAAACAGGAGTGGGGCCTTCCATGGCATCGGGTAACCATATATGTAAGGGGAACATGGCACTTTTACCTGCGCCTCCTACAAATACCAGTATCATGCCCCATGTTAAGGCCGACATGCCTAAGAAAGACGAAGTCACAATAGTTTTCAATTCTTCCGATCCGGGCGCTGTTAATTTGCTTATCATGGTATTAAAATCCAGCGTACCGGAATAGAAAGACAGGATCAATATGCCAATTAAAAAACCCACATCCGCAAAGCGTGTTACAATGAAAGCTTTTTTACAGGCCGCTACTGCACTGGGTTTTTCAAAATAATAGCCAATTAATAAGAAAGAGGAAACACCCACCAGTTCCCAGAAAATATAGATCTGGAAAATATTGGACGCCACCACCAAACCTAACATAGAAAAAGTAAACAGTCCTAAGAAAGCATAATAGGTAGGGAACCGTTCTTCTCCTTTCATGTATGCCAGGCTGTAAATATGCACCATCAGCGACACAAAGGTTACCACCACCAGCATCATGGCAGTAATGGGATCCAGCAAAATGCCCATATCAATAGAAACACCTTTTGAAAATTCCAGCCAGGTGATCTTTAGTGGCACCAGTTTTTGGTATACCCCATCCACTTTACCGTATTCAAAAAAGTATTCGTAAGCAACAAATACCGCTAAAACTGCTGCTGTAAACATGAGTGCAGTGGCAATAATGCCGGAAGTGTTCTTGAAAAAACTTCTGCCAAATAAGCCCAGCATCAAAAATGCAGCCAGTGGCAATAAAGGAATCAGTGCTATGTAAGTTGCGTTGGTCATTTGGCCTCACCCTCGTTCCCTCTCCAAAAGAGAGGGAGGCCGGGCTTTTGTTTTTTAATTAATTATTTGCAATTAAGCATTTCAACATTTGTTCATTTTTCATCTACTATTCAATCTTCTCCATATCCTCCCCATGGGGGAGATAGAGGGGCCTAATATTTCATTTCTTCTGCAGCCTCCACATCAATTGAATGGTGACTTCTGTATAAATTGATGATGATGGCTATTGCAACAGCAGCTTCTGCGGCAGCAATGGCAATTACAAAAATGGTAAAGAACAGGCCGTCCATCTTATTGGGCCACAGGTATTTATTGAACGCGATAAAATTCAGGTTCACACTGTTCAGTATCAGTTCCACACTCATCAGCATGGTAATTAAATTGCGCCGGGTAAAAAAACCATATACGCCAATAAAGAACAAGGCCGCACTGATGAATAAAATTTGATATAGTCCGGGATGCATCATGTTGTTTCTGGTTTTGATCTTAAGGCAATAACAATACAGCCGATCAATGCGGCCAGTAATAAAATACTCACCACTTCAAAAGGAAGGGAATAACCGCCTTCATCCACACCCAGCATCTGTTGACCAATATTGGCTACAGTAGGCGCCACTGCATTTTCAGTAACTGGCGAAAAGCTATGTTTTACTAATTGCAGCATCACTAAAGCCAGTCCGCAAAATGCCGCCAGCGCAGAAAAAACTTGCCGCCCCAATTTTTGTTTGGGCATTTTTTCACCGGCCTGCTGTGTTAAAAAGATAGAGAAGATGATGAGTACCGTAATACCACCTACATACACCACAATTTGTACAGCTGCAATAAATTCATACTGCATCCAAAAATACAATCCTGCAATACCGATCAGTGAAAACAACAGGAAGATGGCAGCCCTGAAAATTTGCCGGGTGGTTACGGCAAGCAGGCCACTACCTAAAGTAAGTGCTGCAAGCAGGTAAAATATAATTGTAGAACCGTTCATTTTTTATTTTTTAATAATGCAACTTTATTTGCTCGTTGCATGCCAAAAACTATCAACTATCAACTATCAACTATCAACTATCAACTCATTATTCCACTCCATCCATGATCTTCGACCCCGGATTGTTCAGCACCTTGGTAAGCTCACTTCTGTTGAACACACTGTGTTCGAATGTGGGCGCCATCTTGATTGCATCAGAAGGGCAGGCCTGCACACATAAATTGCACATGGTGCACAGTTCCAGATGATACACCAGTTTGTCAATTGCCTTTTTCTTTTTTCCTTCGGGTGTAATATCGAATTTGGTAACTACTTTAATGGTACCGTTAGGGCAGGCCAGTTCGCAAGCCGTACAACCGGTGCAGCGGTGTTCATTCTTTTCATCATGCGGCATCACTACTTCTCCCTTAAACCTGTCTGCCATTACCAGCGTATCCCTGTTATCGGGATATTGTTCTGTAATGATCTCCTTATGGTGCGTAAAATAATAGCCGGTTCTTTTTAAACCAACAGCCAGTGATTTCAATGCACCAAAAACATCTTTTATATAATTTACTATAAACATATTGACCTTTCCCTCGTTCCCTCCCACAAAGAGGGAGGCCGGTTTTTTAATTTTTATTCAACGTTTGTAATTAAGCATTTCAACAAATTTTCATTTCTCATCTTTATCATAAATTTTTATCATCGCTTAGGCCTTCTCCATTTTCCTCCCCACCGGGGAGGGTAGGTGGGGCCTAAAAATGCCACCTCAAAATTGCCATCGCTGTTACCAATAAAATATTGAACATGCTTATGGGTAACAAATATTTCCATTCTAAATTCAGTAACTGGTCAATCCGCAAACGCGGGAAGGTCCAGCGGAACCACATGATCAGGAATATTAAAAAGAACGTTTTTCCAAAGAACCAGATGCTGGAAGGAATATAATCCATCACATGATTAAAGGCTTCCCAATGCCCGATATGAAAAGGCATCCAGCCTCCTAAAAAGATGGTGGCCCCAATGGCACAAACAATAAATACATTGATGTACTCTGCCAGAAAGAACAGGGCGAATTTCATTCCTGAATATTCTGTATGGAATCCTGCGGTCAGTTCACTTTCTGCCTCTGCTAAATCAAAAGGTGCCCGGTTGGTTTCGGCCGTAACCGCTATGATGAAAATGATGAAGGCAATGATCACAGGAATATGTCCTTTAAAGATCCACCACCCATCGGCCTGTGAAACTACAATATCGTTTAAATTTAAACTGCCGGTTAAAACCACAATGGCTAATACAGAAAGGCCTGCAGATAATTCGTAGCTCACAATTTGTGCGCCGCTGCGCATGGCACCCATCAGCGAATATTTATTATTACTTGCCCAGCCCGCCATTAAAATACCGATCACAGAAACAGAAGAAATAGCCGATACATATAATACGCCAATATTCATATTCCAAATGGCCAGGTCTTTTGCAAATGTAATGGGGGCCAGTAACAGCATGGCCACCATCATGGCGATATAAGGTGCCAGGTTGAATAAGAATTTATCTGCACCACTGGGCGTCATGCCTTCCTTCACCAATAATTTTACAGTATCTGCCATAGATTGTAATAAACCCTGCGGCCCTACACGGTTGGGGCCAAGGCGGATCTGGATCCAGGCTGCAACCCTTCTTTCCATCAATACCAGCACCAACCCCAACACTGCAAACAGCCCAATGGCACAAACGCCAATGATCACCATTTCAAAAACCAGGGTCCATGTTGGGTTGAATGTTTGGTTCAGCCATTTGTCAATCTCAATTGCTATGTTAGATAAACTCCACACGTATTTATTAGTTTAATACAGAATTATAGTTCTTAATGACAAATGCCAATCAAGGTATAATTCATTATTTATAATTTATCATTCTATCTGTCAATATCCGGTATCACCAAATCCAGTGTTCCCATCATTGCTACCAAATCGCCTAACTTACTTCCCCTGGCCATATGATCTAAAGCAGAAAGGTTAGAGAATCCCGGCGAACGGAATTTGATACGGTATGGAGTGGTACCTCCTTCACTAACAATGTATACCCCTAACTCACCTCGTGCTGTTTCCACCCTGGTATAAAATTCGCCTTTGGGTAATTTCAATACGGCCTTTGTTTTGGCCTGAAAATCGCCTTCCGGAATATTATCAATGAGCTGTTCAATTATTTTTATTGACTGATTCATTTCCCGTATCCGTACCATATATCTGGCAAATGAATCGCCGGCTGTTTCCAGCACTTCTTCAAAATCTAATTTATCGTAGATCTCGTATGGATATACTTTTCTAACATCACAACTAACCCCGCTGCCTCTTGCTGCAGGTCCGCTAACACCATAAGAGATGGCATCTGCAGCAGATAAATATCCCACATCCTTCATCCTGTTCTGGAAAATAATATTACCGGTAACCAGTTCGGCATATTCATCTATTTTCCTTTTATATAAAGTGATAAATGCCTTAACTTTCTTTTGAAAATCGGGATGCAGTTCCTGCATTACCCCGCCTGGCACAGCATAGTTCATGGTTAACCTGGCGCCGCAGGTATCTTCCATAATTTCGTTGATGGCTTCCCGTTCCCTGAAAGCGTGAAAGAAAGGAGTGAAGGCGCCCAGGTCCATAGCCATGGCTCCCCACCATAATTCATGCGAAGCAATTCTTGTCAGTTCATCCATCAGCACCCTTATAACCTGGGCCCTGGCAGGCACTTCAATCTGCATGCCCTTTTCAACACATAACGCACAGGCATGGTTGTTAATGTGAGAAGAGAGGTAATCCATACGGCTGGTTACATAAATGAACTGGCGGTAGGTAAGGCTCTCACACATTTTTTCAATAGAGCGGTGAATATAACCCAAATGAGGTTCTACCTTTTTAATGGTCTCTCCATTTAACGTAATCACCAAATGCAATACGCCGTGTGTGGCCGGATGCTGGGGTCCTACGTTAATGATTAAATCACCTTCTGTTGTTGTGCCTATTTCTTCAACCATAAGAATTTTGAACAGTGAACAGGGAATTTCGAATTTCGACCGGAATGCTTAGTTCATTATTCAGCATTCCTTGTTCCTTGTTCTTTATTTTTAAAGCTTGATCATGTTTATCGGGTCTTCAAAATCTTTTAATAAAGGGTTCTTTCCTTCCCATCCATCGGGCAATATCAGTAATCTTAAATCGGGATGGTGCTGGAAATTAACGCCAAACATTTCATATACTTCTCTTTCATGAAATTCTGCAGTACGCCAGATATGGCTGACTGTTTCAATTGCAGGACCTGTTTTATCCAGTTTACTTTTCACCACAATATTGTGACGGAAAATGGTGGAAGACAGGTGATACACCATCGTTAAATGCGTCTTCCAGTCAATGCAGGTAAGGCAAAACAAAAAATCAAATTGCAAATCGGCATCATGGCGTAATTGGGTTGCAAAAGCCAGCCAGTCGCCCGGTGTAACATGGATGTTCAGCCATTCGCCGCCTTCTTCAAACGTAGCGGCAGGTAATAATGCAGCAATCTTTATTTTCAGCTCTTCAGTACTCATAATTATTCTTTGCCCGATTGTATTTGTTCTTTTGTTAAGCCACTTTTTATTTTATCCTGTAAGCTGATCAGCGCATGCAGTAAAGCTTCCGGCCTGGGCGGACAACCGGCAACATATACATCTACCGGTATCACATGGTCGGCACCTTTTACAACAGAATAAGTATTATAGAAAAATGGACCGCCACTAATGGCGCAGGCACCCATTGCAATCACATATTTAGGGTCGCCCATCTGGTCGTATAATCTTTTTAAAACCGGTGCCATTTTGTTTACAATGGTGCCGGCAATAATGATCACGTCTGCCTGGCGGGGGGAGGCCCTTGCCACTTCAAACCCAAACCGGGAAAAATCGTATTTGGCGCCTGCTACTGCCATGTATTCAATACCGCAGCAACTGGTTGCAAAAGTTAAAGGCCATAATGAATTAGAGCGTGCCCAGTTGATCAGGTCATCCAGCTTGCTTAACACCACTCCACCACCGGGGGTTTCGTGTATCTGTCCTGGAAATTCTCCTGTTATTTGTTGTTGTTCAGCCATTTTTTAATATCAAATTTTAATGTCGAATATTGAATGTTTGTACAATTGTTATTCTCTTCCTTAAGTATCCTGTTTAACATTCAATATTTCATATTCGCCATTCACCATTCCTTTATATCCATTTCAATGCACCTTTTTTATGCGCATATAAAAATCCCATGAACAATATAAAAAAGAAAATAATGATCTCTATCAACGCCATCCAGCCCACTGTTTTTGCCACTACTGCCCATGGATACAGGAATACCAGCTCCACATCAAAAATCAAAAAGATAAGTGCAAATAAATAATACCCAACATTTAACTGGATCCATGTTTTTCCTGAAGTGGGAATACCGCATTCGTAGGGTTCACCCTTTTGAGGATTGGTGGTGGCCTTGGTTACCAGTTTTGCAATTAAAATAGCAAAGCAGGAAAAAGCCAGCGCCGCAAGTATCAGAATGATCATGGAAGAAGCACCCATAATGGTCCAGGTTTTTTAATGACGGTTCAAGTTAGCGCTAAAATTGAATACAACCATTCTGTAAACGCCGTTTTTTTCACCAAAATGATAAAAATCATCTTGATAACTGCATGATAATCTATTTACTGATAATTATCATACAGATAAATTTTTAGTGAAATGTTTATAATCAAATTAAAAAAATAGTAACTTACAATTACATTGATACAGAAAATTTATGTGTCAAAATTTTTGTTTTATTATCAGCAGGTAAAATAACGGCTTATGAAAAAAGTATCGAATATCTTAAAAAGAAAAGGCAATAATGTAATTACCATTACCCCCGATATTACCGTGCTGGATGCCTTAAAACAAATGGCAGAAAAGAATATCGGTTCCATTGTGGTGGTGGAAAATGGTGAATATATCGGTTTGCTCACTGAAAGAGATTATGCCCGTAAAGTGATCCTGAAAGGGAAATCGTCTACCAGTACTTTTGTAAAAGAGATCATGACCACCGGCCTGCCGCGTATTACTCCTGATAATTCAGTAGATACTTGTATGCAGATCATGAGCGAAAACAATATCCGCTACCTGCCTGTTTTTGAAAATGACCAGCTGGCCGGCATTATCTCTATCAACGACGTCATCAAAGAAACCATTATCACACAGGAAGAGATGATTGCGCACCTGCAGAATTATATTCATTCATAACACTTCAATCAAGCAGGTTTAAGTTGTACTTTTGCAGCGCATGAAGCATCTTACACCGCTCCGTAAATATTTCTGGAAATACCGCTGGCTTTTTTTACTGGGTATACTCTTTGTAGTACTCACCAATTATTTCAGGATACTGGCCCCCCAGCTCACCGGTTACGTGGTAAATACTGTAGTGCATACCATTAAGGCAGATACCTCCGGTATACAGCCTGCACAGTCGGCAGGCGCCGATAAGAACTACGATGTACTGGTTCGTAAAACCATCAACTGGTTTGAAACCAATCATTACAATAAGATATTACTGGCCGGCATTACCCTGCTGGTGCTGGCACTTATCAGCGGCGTATTCATGTTCCTGATGCGGCAAACCATTATTGTGATGAGCCGGCATATAGAATATGAACAAAAGAACCAGGTATTTGCCCATTACCAGAAATTAGATACTCATTTTTATAAAACACACAGTACCGGCGATATGATGAACCGTATAGCCGAAGATGTAAGCCGGGTAAGAATGTATACCGGTCCGGCCATTATGTATTTCATCAACCTGGCTGCGGTGATTGGCTTCAGTGTTTTTTTTATGCTGAAAGCCAGCCCTAAATTAACCCTGGTAGCCTTGGCTCCGCTGCCGCTGCTGGCCATTACCATTTATTTTGTAAATACCATCATTAACCGCAAAAGTGAAAAGATACAATCGCTGCTCAGCGATCTTACCACCAATGCGCAGGAATCTTTTTCCGGTATCAGGGTCATTAAGTCTTATGTGCAGGAAAAAGCCATGCTGGGATTTTTTAAACAGAACAGTGAATCTTACCGGCACAATGCATTAAGCCTGGCCAAAACCGAGGCCATCTATTTTCCCAGTATGGCATTAATGATAGGTTTAAGTACGTTGATCACCATTATGGTGGGCAGCCTGGATGTGATCCGTCATCCCGAATCCACCAGCGTAGGCACAATTGCCGAATTTGTAATGTATATACAAATGCTCACCTTTCCGGTAAGTGCCATTGGGTGGACGGCCAGTATGATTCAAAGAGCAGCTGCCTCACAAAAAAGGATCAACGAATTTTTAGATACCCAACCCGGTATACAAAATGCCACCGCAGCAGTACAGCCTGTGCTGCAGGGCAGTATACAGCTGAACAAAGTAGATTTCACCTACCCGCATACCGGCATTCACGCCCTCAGGCAGTTTTCGCTGCAGATCAATAAGGGCGAAAAAGTGGCCATCATTGGCCGTACCGGCGCCGGTAAATCAACCATTGCACAATTGCTGCTGCATATGTACGAACCGCAAAGCGGGCTCATTTCGTATGATGGCATTCCGATAAATACAATAGACCTGCACAGTTTAAGGGAGCAGATCAGTTACGTGCCGCAGGATGTATTCCTGTTCAGTGAATCGGTAAGCAACAATATTCGCTTTGGCTTACAGGCTGCCAGCCAGGAAAAGGTGGTGACAGCTGCCAAACAGGCCAGTGTACATGAAGAAATTGAACGGTTCAATAAACAATACGATACCATGATAGGTGAAAGGGGGGTAACCTTAAGTGGTGGACAAAAGCAGCGGATCTCTATTGCAAGGGCTCTTATTAAAGATCCGCAGATTGTGATCTTTGATGATTGCCTGAGTGCTGTAGATGCCCGTACCGAAAAGGAGATCATAGAAAACCTGTACCAGTACCTGCAAAATAAAACCGCCATCATCATTACCCACCGGATCTTTTCCCTTTTTAAGTTCGACAAGATCATTTTACTGGATGAAGGCAGTATTGCGGAGCAGGGTACCCATGAAGAGTTGCTGAAACTAAACGGGTATTATACCGAAATGTACCAGCGCCAGCAGGCCGAACACGGGTAGCTTTAAAAGTATACCCCGGCCCGGGCTCATAATAAGTACAGTTATATTTTGTGGATTCAAAAACAATTTTATCTTTGCCATGCCCAAAAGCAGGGTAATCGTTTAAACCTAAAAACATTTACAACAGTGGCGTACGAAAACAACGACAAAAAAATGGAGAGCGTTTACAGTCAACGCATCAGAGCCGGAAAAAGAAGAACTTACTTTTTTGATGTAAGAGAAACAAGAGGCAATGACTTTTACTTAACTATCACAGAAAGTCGTAAGAAATTTGATAGTGACGGGTACGAGCGACACAAGATCTTTTTATACAAAGAAGATTTTAATAAATTTTTAAAAGGATTGGGAGAAGCGGTGGATTATGTGAAAACTGAACTGATGCCCGATTTTGATTTTGATGCCTTCAATCACGACAATCCTGAAGGAGAAGGACAAGTTGCCGACACTGCTGCTCCAGCAGCACCGGTAGCCGAAGCGCCTGTTGCTCCCGAAGCTGAAATAGCAACACCAGAAACTCCTGCTGCTCCATCTGCTCCCGTTGATAACGGCAGCACTGAAGAAGTGGATAAGTGGTAAGCAATCAACGCCAAAACTAATTGCAAAGAGCTCTCTTTTTTAAGAGGGCTTTTTTATTGCAGCCGTTTTATTCAACTATATTTTTATTGCTGGGTGGCTAAAGCATTGGGCATAGTATATCCCTGCAGGTTCATTTGCAAAACGGGCATTTTTGCCGCATATTCAATGCCTGCAGTTACGCAGGGCATATGGTCTGTTTTTGAAATGATAACAGGGGCTGTAATCTTGATAGGTTTTGGAAAGGTAATAATGTGCGGCCTGGATAGGGGAGGCTGTTTATTTTCTTTAATGATATCAGGAAAGGATTGCGGAATTAATTTCTTTTGCGCAAGACTGTTATACGCCAGCACACAAAAAAGAGAGCCTAAAATAACGGATTTCATTACCCCTGATTTATTGATTTTGAAATACAATGCCTCTTAAATTTACTACATTTGTCTAAATCATTCAAATGAAAAAAAACTGGATTATAGTGTTGCTTACCGCTGCCAGCTGGTCATGCAATGCACAGTCTGTTAAAATTCATAAAGCCTGGACGTTTTACACAGTCTCCATACCCGGAAGGGCAATGACAGACCTCAATGGTAATATCATTAATCCCCAACCCGTTATTGACCGGTTCATTTATATAGAAACGAATTATAAAAGCCGGCCTGCAATAGATACGGTATTTTATAATAGTACTCCGTTTACAGGCACTATTGATTCTGTTGCCGATAAAAAACTTACAGTGGGTGTAAATGCGTCTACGGGCAGGCCCATTGTGATCACTCCCAAAAAAGGCAACCATTTATGGCTGGTCAGCCTGCAGCCCATCGGTGGCGAAACGGTAGCCCGGGGCCAGGTAAAAAAAATAATATTGAAATGCAAACTGGGTAAAACCCGCCTGAAGCAGGTATTACCCGGTGAAGTACAGCTGGCTGCGCCAGACAGGTATTGATCATCCCATCTTTTCTTCCAGCTCCATTACTTTTTCAAATACCACTTCGTATTCGGTATTTAATTTATCCAGCTCGGCAGTGGTATTTTTGTACGCTGTTTCTGTTTGTACAAACTTGTTTTTATCGTTGTAAATTTCAGGAGAAGCAAGGCCTGTTTCCAGCTCCGTTTTCTTTTTGCTGAGCTGTGCAATTTTTTCTTCCAGCTGCTGAAAACGGTTCTTCTGTTTTTGGTATTCTTTTTTTAATTCTTTGTCAATAGAGGTTCTGCTTTCATTATTACCGGGCAGGGGCTTTTCATTTTTAGTTTCCGCCTTATTTTGTGCCGTTTTATTTTCGACTACTGTTTTTTTTTCTTCCACTATTTTACCGGCATTGGCTTTTTGCTCGGCTTCCCTGCGTGCTTTCCAGTCTTCCCACTCGGCATAGCTGCCCTTAAATTCCCTGATCTTATAGTCTTCTATTTCCCATATCTTATTGGCCACACGGCTGATGAAATGCCTGTCGTGACTTACCAGTACAATACTGCCTTCATAATTATTCAATGCCTCAATCAGCAGGTCAACCGAATGAATATCCAGGTGATTCGTGGGTTCATCCAGCATTAAAAAATTGGCTTTGCTCACAATGGTTTTAGCCAGTGCCACCCTGGCTTTTTCGCCACCACTCAATACTTTAATCTTTTTATCTACCGCATCACCACTGAATAAAAATCCCCCTAGCAAACTGCGCAGTTCCACATCTGTTTTACCACTGCGGCTGTCTTTCATTTCTTCCAGTAAACTGTTTTCAATATTAAGGGCTTCCAGCTGGTGCTGCGCATAAAATGCTTCTTCTACATTATGCCCCCAAATTCTTTCCCCATTAAACGATTCCACATCGGCAATGATCCTTAACAGGGTAGACTTTCCCTTACCGTTGGCACCGATCAATGCAATCTTATCGCCACGGTCAATTTCTGCACCCGTATTTTCCACAATCTTTATATCGCCAAAACTTTTAGAAATATGTTTGAGTGTACATAATATCCTTCCCGGTTGCTTATCAACCGAAAAGTTGATGCGCATATTGGGTCTTTCAATTTCAACATTCTCTATCCGTTCCAGCTTCTCTAATCTTTTTACAATACTTTGCGCAGCTGCTGCTTTGCTGGCCTTGGCTTTAAAGCGCTCAACAAAGCGTTCGTTCTGGCGAATATAATCCTGCTGATTTTCATAAGCCTTTTGCTGAATGTCTACACGCAGTGCTTTTTCAGCTTCATAATAGGCATAGTTGCCTGTATAAAAATGCAATTTCTGCTGATATAATTCCACTATTTTATTTACCATCCGGTCCAGGAAAAAGCGGTCATGGCTTACCATAACCACGGCGCCCTGGTAATTACGCAGGTATTTTTCCAGCCATTCTATACTGGGTAAATCAAGGTGATTGGTAGGCTCATCCAGTAACAGTACATCTGGTGCCATCAAAATCATTTTGGCCAGCAATACCCTCATACGCCAGCCCCCGCTGAATAATTTGTAAGGTTTTTGAAGGCTGTCGTTGCTGAATCCAAGTCCCTGTAATATCTCTTCGGTTTTATGGTGAATATCGTAGCCACCCAACACTTCCATTTCATGCAGCCGGTCTGAGTAATCATGTGCCAGCTTTTCATCGCCTGTTAATTCCAGTTGTTTGCCTATTTCTTCAATTTCTTTTTCCAGTTGCTTTACCCGCTCAAAAGCACCCATGGCCACTTCTAAAATAGAATCCTCCGTATCAAAGCTCAGCAGATCCTGGTGTAAAAACCCAATGGTGGTTTCCCGGCCCTGTTCAACGGTGCCCTTATTGGGCAGGTACTGCCTGGTCAACACTTTCAGCAAAGTAGATTTACCGGTACCATTATACCCGATCAGTCCAATACGTTCATTTGGCTGAATATGCCAGGTGGCATCCTCTACAATTGTTCGGGCACCAAATTCAAACGTCACATTTTGTAATCCTAAAAGCATAATTTTAATATCGGGTTAAGGCTTACCGTGTGGAAAGGGAAACTGTTAATTGTAAACACATTCGCCATTCACCATTCACAACTCACCATTTTTCAGGCTGCAAAAGTATGCCAATCATCAAACTTTTTAAAGTAAATACTGTTATATCGTAAATTTGCTGAAAATTTTTTGATATGATAAAAAAGATACTCCTGGGATTGCTGCTCCTTATTCTGGCAGTGGGAGGATATGTATGGTACAAATTCAGCACCGAAAAGGGCGGCGGCTTTGAAGGCGAACACGCCAAAAAACTGGAAATAAATTCGGCCACACCTGCGTTTGATCAGGGGGTCAATGCGATGTTAACCAGCTATTTTAGTATGAAGGATGCTTTTGTAGAGGCAGATACTGCCCTGGCCAGGTCATCCTGCAGCAAAATGGTAAATGCTATCGACAGTATTGCACTGGATGAACTGAAGAAGGACACCTCGGGACTGGTAACCACTGTTGCACCATTGTTAAGTGATGTAAAGTCAAATGCAGTTAGCCTGCTGGCACAGTCTGATATTAAGGAGATGCGATTGGATTTTAACCAGGTGAACCAGCAGATGTATTCCCTGCTGAAAGCCATTAACTACAAAGGAGCTACCATTTACTGGCAAAACTGCCCGATGGCATTTGGTGAAAATAAAGAAGGCAGCTGGATCAGTAAAACAGCAGAGGTCATCAATCCTTATTTGGGAAAAAATGACCCGGAATTTAAAGCAGATATGCTGCACTGTGGTTCAGTAAAAGATAGTATTCAGGCAAAATAATTCCAGGCAAACCGGGCACACAAATCAGTATGGCATACAAAAACACTATGAAAATTTATTGGATAGTATTGATAGGTTTATGGCTTCCTGCTGCAGCAATGTCGCAGACAAAACCGCAGGCTGCAATTACAAAGCATACCATCAGTGGTTTTATAAAAGATTCATTGAATGGCGAAACCCTCATTGGCGCCACCATTACGGTAAGCGGAAAAACAAAGGGAATCAGCAGTAACCAATATGGTTTTTATTCCATTACACTGGAAGAAGGCAATTACTTACTGGTTTGTTCATTTATTGGCTACCAACCCAAAGTAATAGCTGTAAAACTGGATGGCAACAAACAGATCAATGTGGAAGTAGTACCCGCATCATCTCTGTCGCAGGAGGTGATTGTAACTTCTAAAAAAAGGGATAATAATGTTAAGAATGCCCAGATGGGTAAATTTACATTGCCAATTGAACAGATCAAATCCATTCCTGCTTTTTTGGGTGAAGTGGATCTGCTGAAAACCATCCAGCTGTTGCCCGGTATCCGTAATGCCGGCGAAGGCAGTGCGGGGCTGTATGTACGTGGCGGCGGTCCCGATCAGAACCTTATTTTGCTGGATGATGCCCCGGTATACAATACCGGTCACCTGTTTGGTTTTTTTTCCATCTTTAATTCTGATGCCATCAAAAATGTGTCGCTTATCAAAGGCGGTATGCCTGCACAGTATGGCGGCAGGCTGTCCAGTGTACTCGATATTTCCATGAAAGAAGGGAACAATCAAAAATACCAGGTAGAAGGTGGTATTGGCCTCATCGCTTCCCGCGTATCCATACAGGGCCCTATAAAAAAAGACAAAGCCTCTTTTATTGTTTCTGCAAGAAGAACCTATATCGACGCTCTTACCAAACCATTTGTTAAGCCTGCCAGCCAGTTCTATGGCTCGGGATACTATTTTTACGACCTGAATGCCAAAATGAATTATAAAATTTCGGAAAAAGACCGTATTTACTTAAGCGGTTATTTTGGACGGGATGTATTTGATTTTGTAAATGGCCGCCAAAGCCTGAACGTGAATATTCCCTGGGGAAATGCCACTGGTACATTTCGCTGGAACCATGTTTTTAACAACCGTTTATTTGCGAATACCACTGCAGTATACAATGATTATAATTTTACATTTAAAGCTGCACAAAATAATTTTGAAGTAAAACTGGCTTCCGGTATCAGGGACCTGAGTATTAAACAGGATTTTGATCTGTATCCATTTACCGGGCATAAAGTGAAATTTGGCGCCATTTATACCTATCACAGGTTTACTCCGTCGGTGGTAAGCGGTAAGCAGGATTCGGTGGTATTTAATCCAAACAATGCCCAAACAAAATTTGCGCACGAAGCTGCTTTTTATATCCAGGACGACTGGGAGATAAGTGACAAGCTAAAGATAAATGCTGGCTTGCGCTACAGTATGTTTCAGCAAATTGGTGCATACAAGATCTATAAAACAGATGATAACGGGAACCGTTTAGACAGTACCGTGTATACAAAAGGCCAGGCGGTTAAAACATATGGTGGTCTGGAGCCCCGGCTTACCCTCCGTTATGCCCTTAATGACGAAACTTCTGTAAAAGCATCTGTTACCCGTAACCTGCAGTACATTCACCTGGTAAGTAATGCAGGTACTACTTTGCCAACCGATATTTGGGTACCCAGTACCTATAAAGTGAATCCCCAGATCAGTTACCTGTACGCAGCCGGCCTGTTCAAAAATTTTTCAAATAACATGTACGAAACCTCACTGGAACTGTATTATAAAAAAATGCAAAACCAGATAGAGTATAAAGAAGGATACACACCCAATACACTGGAAGACACAGAAAACTTTTTCACTTTTGGAAAGGGATGGAGTTATGGTACAGAATTGTTCATCAACAAAGTAAAAGGCAGGCTTACCGGTTGGGTAGGTTATACGTTAAGCTGGACCTGGAGAAAATTTGCAGACTTGAATTTTGGAGAAAAATACCCGGCCAAATACGACCGGCGTAATGATCTGAGTGTGGTGGCAATGTACGAACTAAATAAAAAATGGAAATTATCTGCTGCTTTTGTGTATGGCAGCGGCAATGCGGCTACCTTGCCCCAGCGTTTTTATATTGTAGGAGGCATTTTAACGCAGGAATACAGCCGCATCAACGAGTATCGGCTGCCAGCTTATCACCGCCTGGATCTTTCAGCCATATTTACCCCTAAAAGAAATGAGAACAGGAAATGGAAGAGCGAATGGGTATTCAGTATTTACAATACCTACAGCCGTCAAAACCCCTATTTCATTTACTTCGATCAGAACGGAAGCGCTTTAAACGGTACCCTCACCATACAGGGAAAACAGGTATCGCTTTTCCCCATCATTCCCGCTGTTACCTGGAACTTTAAGTTCTGATAACAAAAAGCTCCCCAAAGAGGGGAGCAGTTTACTGTGAGAGTTCGGATTAAGAACTGTTTTTAATACACCCGGTAAAATGTATAATAAGTTTCTACAGTAGCACCCGGAAACGAAGGATCGCTGTTAGAAGTGCTCACTGCTGTGAAAAGAATATCTGTTAATGTCAGCATTTTCCACCGGTAAGTGGTGCTGCCCGTAACTGCAATAATAGAATCGGTACCTGCAAAAGAATAAGTACCTGCATCTGCGGTGCGTGAATTGTAGCGGTACTGCCAGTTTTTATTTGGTTCCAGCAATAAAAAATTTTCGCCCTGCGTCATGCGGGGAATAATGGTGTCTTTATTGAAAACACCCCCATAATAAAGTTTTAGCTGAATACGGTTGAACTGCCATTTGCCAACCACTGAGTCAATGGGTTTGTTTACATCGGCCTCTTGTTTGGTACAGGCAGAAAGGAGTAAACTGAACGTTAAAATAGCCGCAAAAACTATAACCGTGGTAAAGTTTTTCATCACATGAATATTGGTTACGGTAATAACGGCAACTATTCAGGTTTATTGTGTGGTTTTGGGCTTATGTACAAATCGGATGACACCACTTTTTTGAAGATCGGAAGAAATACGTACTTCATATCGGTTGGGGCCGTCTGTAACCACCATCAGTGCTGTATTGGGCGGAATTGAACCCAGGTTGTCGGCATACATTACCAACTCATTTACCCCATCAGTATCTTCTGTATTAAGATTTAACGTAATAGCTTTGTCGCTCAGTCTGCGGTGCGATAGCAATAATTTTCCATTGAAAAATAAAGAAATAGTGTCCCCATCAATTTCTCCATTGTCGTACAGGTCTACTTTAAAACTTTGATTTTCTATTTCAATGGTCTTAAGCAGGTTGTTGTTGCGCTTTTCAAAATTTATATCCGGCGTTACTCTTTTTACTGGTGATGGTTTTTCAACTGCCGTTGTTTCTGGTTTCAGGTCAGACTTTGTTTCAGGGATTGGCTTAACTGCCGGCGGAGCAGGTACCGTTTTTTTTGCCACCGGTGGTGTAACGGCTGGCTTATCTTTTATGATGGTAGCTGGTTTTGTGGCTGGCTTAGGTGCCGGTTTGGTTGTTTTTGCAGTAACAGTATTATATAAGGGTGTATTTTTCTTTAGTACCCTGCGGGACAGCAATGTGCTGCCATAGCCGCAATCGCCTTCCTGGTTGGGTGCCGGCGACCAGGAGCCTTCAAGCGTTTGTTCGTCTCCCTTTTTAAAAAATGTAAGCTTATGTATCTGGAAGCAGTTGCGGATATTATTGGGCACGTTTGTTTTGGTGCGCTCTACTTCAGTAACTTCTACATATTGGCTGCGCTTGTTTAATTTGCCTTTTAATTTACAGATGGTATAAAATCTTTTACCACCTTCATTAAAATAAGTGTAAGAATACCCGCTTACATCTGTTCCCCTGCATTCCAGCTCCAGCACATAATCACAACGGTCGCCACCCCAGCCCAAAAAAGAAGTGCTGTTGTCTGTAAACTGGCCTTTCCACTGTCCTGTAAAATCTTGTGCAAATATGAAGCTGGTAAAAAAAACAGCGATAAACAATGATATAATTCTTTTCATTTCCATTACTGAATTTAACTTTCTGTCTTTCTAAATCAAATTTAATAACCCCAAATCACCCATACGGGTTCAAATAATAACAAAGATATTTTAGATTAATTTTTCCTTCGCTAATACTTCGTTAAATTTGCATGCTGCCAATTGATAAGGCAGTTGTATAAAGATATGATAAAGATTACATTGCCCGACGGTGCCATCAGGGAATATGAACAGGGGGCATCAGCACTGGATATTGCAAAATCCATCAGTGAAGGTTTAGCAAGAAAAGTACTGGCTGCCAGTATTAATGGCGAAGTATGGGATGCCACAAGGCCTATTAACAACGACGCTTCTTTACAATTACTGACCTGGGATGACAAAGACGCAAAAGCTACTTTCTGGCATTCCAGCGCTCATTTAATGGCAGAAGCGGTAGAAGGAATGTTCCCCGGTGTTAAATTCTGGGTAGGGCCGGCTATTGACAATGGCCTGCAAAAAGGGTTTTATTATGATATGGACCTGGGAGATAAAAAACTTAGCGAAGAAGACCTGGTGATCCTGGAAAAGAAAATGAAAGAACTGGCTGGTCAGAATAATAGTTATATTAGAAAAGATATTAGTAAAGACGATGCGGTAAAATACTTTGCTGATAAAGGAGATGAATATAAACTGGACCTGTTAAGCAACCTGAATGATGGCGGTATTACTTTATATACCCAGGGTGCTTTTACCGATTTGTGCCGGGGCCCGCATATTCCCTCCACCGGCGCTATTAAAGCCATTAAGCTGATGAGTATTGCCGGTGCTTACTGGAAAGGCGATGAAAAAAACAAACAATTAACCCGTGTATATGGCGTAACATTTCCCAATCAAAAAGAGTTGGATGAATATGTAGCCCTGCTGGAGGAAGCCAAAAAAAGAGACCACCGTAAGCTGGGTAAAGAGCTGGGTATTTTTACCATGGATGATGATGTAGGGCCGGGGCTTCCCCTGTGGTTACCCAATGGTACCATTATCATTGAAGAACTGGAAAAACTGGCCAAAGAAACTGAAACAGCAGCCGGTTACAAAAGGGTGGTTACACCCCATATTGCAAAAGAGAGCATGTACCTCACCAGCGGGCATTTGCCTTATTATGCAGATAGCATGTTTCCTCCAATGGAAATGGATGGCGAAAAATATTACTTAAAGGCCATGAACTGTCCGCATCATCATAAAATATTTGATGCGGAACAAAAGAGCTATAAAGACCTGCCATATCGTATTGCAGAATACGGAACATGCTACCGTTACGAACAAAGCGGCGAATTATTCGGGCTGATGCGGGTGCGGTGCCTGCACATGAATGATGCGCATATTTACTGTAACAGGGAGCAGTTCTTCCAGGAATTTAAAGCAGTTAACGAAATGTATATCAAGTATTTTAAAATATTTGGTGTAGATAAATATGTAATGCGCCTGTCGCTGCATGCGCCTGAAAAACTGGGGCAGAAATATGTGAATGAACCCCAGCTGTGGAAAGAAACGGAAGAAATGGTACGCAAGGTTTTGATTGATACCAACACCCCGTTTATTGAAGTACAGGATGAAGCTGCATTCTATGGTCCAAAGATTGACGTGCAGATATGGAGTGCCATTGGTAAAGAATTTACACTGGCCACCAACCAGGTGGATTTCAATTCCGGACTCAAATTTAAATTGTCGTTTACCAATCAAAATAACCAGCCTGAAGTGCCATTGATCATTCACAGGGCACCGTTGGGTACACACGAACGTTTCATTGGATTTTTGCTGGAACATTATGCGGGTAAATTCCCTGTATGGCTGGCACCATTGCAGGTTAAAATTTTGCCCATCAGTGATAAATTCATGGATTATGCAAATACAATTTTGCAAAAGCTGAAAAATGCAGATATTCGTGTAGAAATTGACGACCGTAACGAAAAGATTGGTAAAAAGATCAGGGATACTGAGCTGGCAAGAGTGCCTTATATGCTGGTGATCGGTGAAAAAGAAATGAATGAAGGTAAAGCCGCAGTACGCCGACAGGGAAAAGGAGATATTGGTGTTACAGCCATTGATGACTTTATTGCTTCAGTAAAAGAAGAAATAAAAGATAGAAAATCAGAATAATTAGCCTGATAGTGGTAAAAAATTGTATTTTACATTAAGATAAAATTTTACCTGTATGCCGGCCAGCAGGAAAATTTAAAATGAAGCCGGAACATAAAACAACATTGTAAATTAAAAATTGTAAATGGCATTTCCACCCAGACCGCCCAGGGGAGCATTTAATCCCCGTTTTAAAAAAGAACAACAACAGGAACACCGTACCAACCACATGATAAGAGTACCCGAAGTACGATTAGTGGGTGAAAATGTTGAGCCGGGCGTATATCAAACTCCCGAAGCATTAAAAATTGCAAAAGATCTTGAATTAGACCTTGTAGAAATTTCTCCCGGCGCCAATCCGCCAGTGTGTAAGATCATCGATTACAATAAATTTTTGTACGATGAAAAGAAGAAGAAGAAAGAGATGAAAGCTAAAAGTAAAAGCAGCGAAGTAAAAGAAATACGCTTTACGCCCAATACAGATGATCACGATTTTGAGTTTAAAGTAAAACATGCAGAAAAGTTCTTACTCGATGGCGATAAAGTTAAAGCGCATGTACAGTTTAAAGGCCGTGCCATCATGTTTAAAGAAAGGGGCGAGTTATTATTGCTGAAATTTGCCGACCGTTTAAAAGAAGTGGGAGCCCTGGAAGGGATGCCTAAAATGGAAGGTAAACGTATGCTGGTAATGTTTGCGCCCAAACCGCAATCTAAAAGGCGTACCTCCGAATTAGGTAAACTGATTAAAGATGAACCTGCAGAAACTAAACCTGCTGAGGAAAGCAAACCTGCAGATCAGTAATTATTACTATTGAACAGTTATATAAGCGGAAGCAGCAATGCCTCCGCTTTTTATTTATTTACAGCAGATAACTAAGTTTGCATTAATTAAAATAGTGAAAATGGACATCAGCTTAAACAAATACATCAGTGAATCTGGATTTTGCAGCCGCAGGGAAGCTGATAAGTATATTGAACAATGCAGGGTTACCATCAACGGAAAAGATGCCCACAAAGGAAACAGGGTAGGCGAAAACGATGTGGTACTGGTAGACGGTGAACCAATTAGAAAAAGGAAACCTGCTGCAGTTTATATTTTATTAAACAAACCCAAAGGTGTTACCTGTACTACTGATACAAAAGATAAAACCAATATTATTGATTTTGTAAATTTTAAGACCAGGATTTTTCCAATAGGCAGGCTGGATAAAAGAAGTGAGGGACTTATTTTTTTAACCAATGATGGCGATATTGTAAACAAGATATTGAGGGCCGGCAATAACCACGAAAAGGAATATATGGTTACTGTGGAAGAACCGGTTACCATAGAATTTATTAATAAGATGCGTAACGGAGTTCGCATTTTGGGTACTGTAACGCAAAAATGCTTTGTAAAGCAGGAGGGTGATCACCGGTTTAAGATCATTCTTACACAGGGGCTTAACCGGCAGATCAGGCGTATGTGCGAAACATTGGGTTATACTGTTGTGGCCTTAAAACGGGTCAGGATAATGAATATTACCCTTACAGGTTTGCCACCGGGTAAATGGCGGTATTTTACCCCTCCGGAAATAGAAACCATATCTCAAATGGTGGCCAACTCCAGCAAAACTGCAGACGGAGCGGATGGAATGGACGAATAAATGCCCGTTTATGTAATTATGAATGGCATTTCAGTAACATTGGCCAAAAAAATGCAGTTTAGGAATGATATATGGGAATTTAGCCTTACCTTTGCGGTCCCAAAAAAGGGAGTTCTCTTTTTATACATTTCCCACATGGCCCAAAAAGTGCTCATATGTTTGAGACGCCAGCAGGGAGTAACTAAAAATAAGTTATACAATGCCAAAGGTTAAAACCAACAGCAGCGCAAAGAAGCGCTTTAAAGTTACCGGTTCAGGTAAAATTACTTTCCAAAAAGCTTTCAAACGTCACATTCTTACAAAAAAATCTACCAAACGCAAACGCAATATGCGTAAAGATGGTGTTGTGAGCGATGCAAATATGCATTTTGTAAAAAGACTATTGGGTTTGAAATAACTTTTATTTATCAACTTTTAACTTTAAACTAATTAAGATATGCCACGTTCAGTAAATGCAGTAGCCAGCAGGGCACGCCGCAAAAGAATATTAAAAGCTGCCAAAGGTTTTTATGGTAAGCGTAAAAATGTATACACCGTTGCCAAAAACGTATTGGAAAAAGGTCAAACATATGCGTATGTTGGCCGTAAAAACAAAAAAAGAGATTACCGCAGTCTTTGGATCGCACGTATTAATGCTGCAGTTAGGGAAGAAGGAATTACTTACAGCGAATTCATCCATAAATTAGCTGCCAAAAATATTGATTTAAACCGCAAAGTTTTAGCTGACCTGGCTATGAACGAACCGGAAACTTTCAAAAAATTAGTGGCATCAGTAAAATAATGCTGATCCGGTATTGAATTGTGCCGTCCTCAACCTGGTTGAGGACGGTTTTTTTTATGCTTAAATATTTTCCAATCAATTACATTTGTAAAAAAATTGCTCACCATAATCAAGACGCTATAGTAAATGGATAATACCTACAACGACCTGGTACATCAAACCTTTAACTTTCCACAGGAAGATTTTAAAGTAAAGAACGATTATTTGCAATACAACGACCTTGACATAAAAGCACTGATTGATAAATATGGCACTCCTTTAAAACTTACCTATTTACCAAAAATTGGGAAACAGATCAATAAGGCAAAAACCATGTTTGCGAATGCTTTTAAAAGGCATAAATACGAGGGTAAATACAATTATTGCTATTGTACCAAAAGCTCGCATTTTTCATTTATAGTAGAAGAAGCGTTGAAGAATGATATTCATTTGGAAACGTCTTATGCCTATGACATCGATATCATAAAAAAATTATACGCCAAAAAGAAGATCAATAAAGATACTTTTATCATTTGCAACGGCTTTAAACAAAAACCTTACACCACCAGGATTGCAGGATTGCTGAACAGCGGTTTTAAAAATGTAATTCCTGTATTAGATAACGTGGAAGAATTAAGGGCGTATATCAAGGCGGTAAAAGTGCCATTTAACCTGGGCATTCGTGTGGCTGCAGACGAGGAGCCCAATTTCCCTTTTTATACATCCCGGCTGGGCATCCGTGCAAAAGATATTTTAGAATTTTATGTAGATAAGATTGAAGGTAATGAACACCGCTTTCAACTGAAAATGCTCCATATATTTTTAAACAAAGGCATCAAAGACGATATCTATTACTGGAGCGAACTGAATAAAGTGATCAACCTGTATTGCCAGCTTAAAAAAATCTGTCCCGAACTGGATTCTATCAATATAGGTGGTGGCTTTCCTATCAAACATTCATTGGGTTTTGAATACGATTACCAGTTCATGATCAATGAAATTGTGCGTAATATTAAAGTGGCCTGCAAAAAAAGTAAAGTACCTATGCCAAATATCTTTACAGAATTTGGCAGCTATACAGTAGGTGAAAGCATGGCGCATATTTACAGTGTAATTGGCCAAAAGAACCAGAATGATAAGGAAACCTGGTACATGATAGATTCTTCATTTATTACCACTTTGCCCGACACCTGGGGTATTGGAGAAAAATTCCTGATGCTGCCCATTAACAAATGGGATAATGAGTACCATCGGGTTGTACTGGGTGGCATAACCTGCGACAGCCATGATTATTATGATAGTGAAGAGCATATCAACGAAGTATTCCTGCCTAAGGTAGGAGAAGGGGAACCACTATACGTGGGCTTTTTCCATACCGGCGCATACCAGGATCAGATCAGCGGTTATGGTGGTATCAAGCATTGCTTAATACCCTCTCCCAAACATATTATTGTGGGACATGATAAGAATGGTAAGCTTATAGACTGGATATACGCAAAGGAACAAACGGCGCAAAGTATGCTGAAGATACTGGGGTACTAAAAAAAAATAAGCCCACAAGACTATTTCCTGCAGGTGGGCTATTTGTTTAGAAGTGGCCTTTTTTGTCCACTTACTTATTTAACGCCGCGATTGTAAAATTAGTATGTATTACTGATTCGAATAGCCATTTTCTGCCAGGTCCATACGGCTTTTTTTAGTTTGCTGCATGCCCTTCTTTTTCGATGTTTTTTTATAGGGCTTGCTGCCGTATTCATATTTAGTGTCTAAATAGTACCTGCCATCACAGAACCGCCAGTAACGGTAACCTGCAGCATTATCGTAGTACATTTCCCCTTCTTTATTTGCTTTAGACAGTTCATCAGGAATACTGATGACGGCTACAGGCAGCGTTACCGTGTTGCCCGATACCTCATTTTGATATTGTTCCTGCATACCGGCGTTAGTACCAGGCAAATTTTTTCTGCTGCAGGAGGTTAATTGTATCACCAATAATAACAGTAAGGGTAACCATTGGTGTAATTTGTATTTATTCATGGTAATGGGAGTCTATATTTACATAGCAATAATTTTACCAAAGATTTTAATAACGCAAATTTTATGAAACAGTTTTTTGTTTTTTTAATTTTTATAACACTTTCCTTTGCTTTGAAAGCACAAACTGCAGCAGATTCTGTAAAAAAAGTGATTGCTACTTTGTTTGATGGAATGAAAAACAGCGATACTGCCTTACTTATTTCGGCTTTTGCAGATAGTGCCATTTTGCAAACCATTACAAAAAATAAAGCAGGCAATTTGGTTGTTGAAAACGAAACAGTGAAGAAGTTTGCAGCAATGATAAGTACAATACCAAAAGGCGATGCAGATGAGCAGGTGGTATATGATGTTGTAAAAATTGACGGGCCACTGGCGATGGTGTGGGCGCCTTATAAATTTTATTATAAAGGAATATTCAGTCACTGCGGCATTAACTCATTTCAGTTGATTAAAGTAAACGGCCAGTGGAAAATTCAATATTTGATTGATACCAGGCGAAAGAACAATTGTGAATAAATGCTGCAGCTATTAAGTTTCTGGCATTTCAATACCCGTAATTCGCCTATTTTTTTAAGCTTTTTGCCTGTAAATCTGTAAGTTATAGAATATTGAACGAATCCTGCCATTTATATACAATAATGAATGCTGAATTACGTTTCTAGGCAAACCCTACTAAAATGAAAACAGCTATACCCAAATTAGCGGCATTCTCATGCCTGTTTGTATTATTAAATGCATTTTCTGTAAGTCAACCCATCGAGCATCCCACTACTAAAGCGAAAGAAGCATTATCCTGTTATGTTCAGTTAAGCGATGGCACAATAAAGAAGTATACCACATTGGAGCTTGTAACGGGTATTTTTAAAACCCCTCATTTACTGGCCGATGGCAGTGTGGTGATTACGGCTAGTGAAATAAAGGCCTACCAGGACAAGAATCACTATGCCATTTCACAAAAAGAATTCACCAGTTTAAAACCCAGTAAAGTTGCGATAGATGCATTGCCGGGCTTTGCAGTAAGAATTGCCCAGGGCAGGTTAAATGTATATTCTTTAAAGTTTTATAATGGTCATAATGCTACTGAAAAACTTTTTTTACAAGCGGGTGATGCCGCTGAAATTGTGGCATACACGCCTGAATTACTCAATGAGATGATAAAAGACAATCCAGATGCATACAGTTATTTTAATGCATCAGATAAAGCAACCACTGCTATCAAAAAAATGCTGGCCACAGTAGAGATGTATAATACATCCCGGCTGATCTCTAAAAACTAATGATGAACCGGCAAAATGCCGGTTTTTTTTATTGCTGCGGGCTTCAATATTTGTTTTCTTACTAAAACCCGGTAATTTGCTTTATGCAAAGAATAATACTGCTATTTACAATTGTCTTGCTTTCCTGTACGCACCATTATAAAAACCCGCACGTGGTTATTAAAACCACCTATGGTGATGTGGAAGCTGAACTTTTTAAAGACCAGGCGCCTAAAACAGTAGCTGCATTTCTATCCTATGTGGATTCCGGTTTGTATAAGAACAGTTCATTTTACAGGGTACTTTTTATTGAATCCCCGGTATCTAATTACAATTCGGGGGTAATACAGGGCGGCATCTGGCAGAGTAATAACAGTAAGGCAGAAAGTTTGGCCGGCATACCGCACGAATCACCCAGGCAAACAGGAATTTCACATATAAGCGGCACACTTTCACTGGCCAGGGGGATAGCCGGATCTGCCAATTCTGAATTTTTTATCTGTGTGGGCGATCAAACTGAATATGACAGCAGCAGGGCCAGAAATCCCGATGGACAGGGGTTTGCCGCATTTGGAAGGGTAGTAAGCGGAATGAAAAATGTAAGAAAGATACACAACCAGCCTGCCAACGACCAGTCTTTCAGCAAGCCGATCACAATTACCAATATTGAAAGGATACAATAAAAAAAGGGTCCCATTTAAAGAACCCATAATAACATTCAGCAAACAACTTTCTTAGAATGCAACCAGTGCAATCAACGCCAGCGAGCTATAGAAAGCAGCGATAATGCCAATTGCTACTAAAGTGTCTGTAACAACAGGAGAGGAAATCTTGTTCATTTCTTACGGTTTAAATTGTTAAAAATAGGTTTCTAACCCGTTTTCAAAGGAGTTACCGAGTATGATGAAGATTCAATAGATTTTATTCTGTGGGAGAGTGGTTTTGGAAGGAGTTGAATTGCACTACAAAAGTAGCATTAATAATGAGGGCTGCAAATATTTTTTTTAATTTTTAGTTCAGTCCCATTCTTAAACGCAAGATGAGTATAAAGATATTTATCAAAGTAAATAAAATCAGTTACATACAAATTATTTAATTTATTAATATAAATTAGCGCTTGAATTAAATACCATACTTTCTTTTGATATCCCTGTCTGTCTCTCTTTCTTTGATAGATTCCCGTTTGTCGTAATTTTTCTTTCCTTTACCCAAACCAATTTCCATTTTAAAAAAGCCTTTGTCAGTTAAAAATATTTTCAGGGGGATGATGGAATACCCTTTCTCTTTTATTTTGGCTTCCAGTTTACGCAGTTCACGTTTGTTGAGTAATAATTTTCGCTCCTGCATTGGTTCATGATTGGTATAAGTACCAAAAGCATATTCTGAAATATGCAGGCTTTTTACAAATAATTCACCATTATGAAACACACAGTAACTGTCGTTGAAACTGGCTTTTCCGGCACGTAAACTTTTTATCTCAGTTCCGGCCAGCACAAGGCCTGCATTATAGGTTGTTTCAAAAAAATATTCGTGATATGCTTTGCGGTTACTGATTTCCAAATGCTGATTTTTTTACAAAGATAACAGGATGCTGCCCGTTAAAAAAAATCCCTGTTGGCTCTAAAACCAAGTGACTGTAGTTGTATACCTGTTTTATACCATCCCTGCCGGCTGCAGCGGCCATTTCATAATGGCTGTTGTGGCAGCATCCAGTTTGTTTTTTCTATCTGGTAAATATAATTGAGCTTCTCTGCTTCGCCATAATAAGCAATTGTTTCTTCTCCAATTTTTGTAGCCCCTATACGTACAATTGATTTTTGAGAACGGATATTATTCGCACCAATAAAAAACCTGACTTTACCGGCAAATGTAAAAGCATGATCAAGCATCAGTGTTTTCAATGCCTTATTATACGTATTTCCCCAATGATCTCTTGCCAGGAATGTGTACCCGATTTCAACAACACTGTTTGCTGCATCATAATTACAGAACCTGCTGCTGCCAATTACCTGGCGAGTGGCTGCATCAAAAACAATAAAAGCTCCCATGGATTTGATGGCCCCTTCAAAAAAAATTTGAAATACTTCTTTTTGATAACGGTTTTTATTGGGATGTTGCTCCCATATCAACGGATCGGAAGCCACCTGGTATAATCTTTCAAAATCGGAAGGCCGAAGAGGGGAGAGTTGTACAAATTCATTTTGCAAATGAAGGGGCTGCAGATCAGGTTGCATACATTATTTTTTTGCAATGATTATTAAATCTGTAATGGTTGCTCCATCAGCACCGGGATACACTTTTCGTTTACAATCAATAATTTTACAATCATTTTCAGTAAGCAGATCCATCAGGAATGCTGCTTTGTAATAGTGCATGAATATTTCATCTCCTGTGCTTGCTTTCCTGTACCCCGATTTGCTGTACTCGTCTTCCATAGTACTCAGGTACAACAGGGCACCGGGTAAAAGCAATGCAGCGCAGTCTTTTATTAATTGGCTTACCTCCTCCCTGTCAAGATAAGGCAGGCAGAAACCACACATAATACCATCATACATTGTATGCATGCTGCTGATGGCCCTGCAATCCATTAGCATAAATTCGGCAGAGGGATTATTGGTAGCAGCAAGTTGCAGCATATTGGGTGCAAGGTCTGTTGCCAATATTTTAAAGTCTGGTCTTTTTTTCAGTAAGTATCGGGTGATATTACCGGGCCCGCAGGCCAGTTCTAAAATAGCTGCGTTAGCTGTTATTATGTTATCGCAAAAATAGTCAAGTGTATCTGCATACAAATCAACATTCATAAACCTTGACTCATACAAGTCTGCATATTTATTAAAGACATGTACTGCAATGTTGGTTTTATCCATTTTGAAAGCAGCTGATTAGGTTTGCTCCAATCAGCACATTTACATGAGATACTTAGTTCTTAAACAATACCAGTATGTTAGCCAGTTTTTCTTTCAATTCCTTCCTGGGAATAATAAAATCAAGAAATCCGTGTTCCAGCAAAAATTCACTGCGCTGAAAACCTTCAGGAAGGTCTTTCTTAATGGTTTCTTTAATTACCCGGGGGCCGGCAAAACCAATGAGAGCGCCGGGCTCGCCGCAAATAATATCACCCAACATGGCAAAAGATGCCGTAGTGCCACCAAAAGTTGGGTCGGTACACAATGATATATAAGGTATTTTGGCGTCGCTCAACTGCGATAGTTTACCCGAGGTTTTAGCCAGTTGCATCAGTGAAAAAGCACTTTCCATCATCCTGGCACCACCGCTCTTATTAATGATCATAAATGGAATGCGGTGTTGTATACAATAATCGCAGGCCCGGCTGATTTTTTCGCCCATTACACTGCCCAGGCTGCCGCCAATAAATTCAAAATCCATGCAGGCCACCACCAGGTCGTTGCCAATTACTTTACCATGGGCCACTGTAATTGAATCGTGAATGTCGGTTTTTTTATAGGCCTCTTCTAAACGCTGGTGGTATGGTTTAAGATCAACAAAATTTAATAAGTCCTTTGATTTAATATTGGCAAACAGTTCTGTGTACTGGTCCTCATCAAAAATGATCTCAAAATATTCATCGCTGCCAATACGGTGATGGTGCTCGCATTTAGGGCAAACAAATTTATTCTCTCTTAGCTCAGAAACAGTGCAGGTGTATTTGCACGAAGGGCATTTTGCCCACAATCCTTCCGGAGCATCTTTCTTATCCTTGGTAGAAGTAAGGATCCCTTTTTTAATTCTTTTAAACCAGCTCGATTTAGTTTCTTCGGATGTACCGTCTTCGCCGGTCAGGTTGGCGTCAAAATCTTCTTCTTTCTTCTGGCTCATGCTTATTACATTTTTGAGTATAGAAGTTAATTGTTGTGTAGATGACCAGGGGTTTAGTAATTCAGGTAAGCCTGTAAAGCTGTACCCAAACATCTAAACCCCTGATACAATTTATGCATTCCTGTTGATACAGTTCAGATCTGTAAATGCTTCTTCTAATCTTTTGCTGAAGCTCTCTTCGCCCTTACGTAACCATACTCTTGGGTCGTAATGTTTTTTATTGGGAGCATCCGGTCCATCAGGATTGCCCAGCTGCCCTTGTAAATAGGCTTCATTCTTTTTATAATTGTTTAAAATTCCTTCCCAAAAAGCCCATTGCAAATCGGTATCAATATTCATTTTAATGGCACCGTAGCTGATCGCTTCACGGATCTGGTGTTGCGGGGAACCGCTTCCTCCATGAAATACAAAGTATACCGGCTTTTCGGCTGTTTTAAATTCCCGTTGAATATAGTCCTGGCTGTTCTTTAAGATAACAGGCGTTAATTGCACATTTCCTGATTTGTAAACGCCGTGTACATTGCCAAAAGCTGCTGCAACGGTAAATAGTTTACCTACTTTACTTAATTCAGTATATGCATAGGCCACATGCTGCGGCTGTGTATATAATTTTTCATTATCCACGTCGCTGTTATCCACACCATCTTCCTCGCCACCGGTAACGCCCAGTTCAATTTCGATGCTCATACCCAATGGTGCCATGCGTTTGTAAAATTCTACAGAAGTGGCAATGTTTTCTTCGATAGGTTCTTCAGAAAGATCCAGCATGTGTGAACTGAACAGCGGCTGTCCTTTTTCTTTATAAAATTGTTCACCTGCATCAATTAAACCACTGATCCATGGCAACCATTTTTTTGCAGCATGATCGGTATGTAAAACTACCGGTACGCCATAATATTTGGCAACATTGTGTATGTGTAAGGCGCCGGAAATACCCCCGGAAATATTGCCTTGTAATTTATCATTGGGCATTCCTTTACCGGCAATAAATTGTGCGCCGCCATTGGAAAATTGTACAATAACCGGTGAGTTAACTTTTGCTGCTGTTTCCAGGGTGGCATTAATGGTATTGGTACCAATAGTGTTTACTGCAGGCAGTGCAAACTGGTTGTCTTTTGCATCGTTGTATAAAGCTTCTAATTCTGCTCCAAATAGAACGCCTGAACTGTATTTACTCATAAGTGATATGTTTTTTGCAAATGTAAAGAAACTGTGGTGAATTGCGAAGGCGAAATGTAAATGCGGCTAAGCAGGCCTTAGGTGTGAATGATCTTATTTTTCCCCAATCCATTAGTGAATTAATACAGGTTTTCAAAATTGATTGTTGATTCTGCCTATCAATTCATTCAGGTAAGATGGCATTAATAACATCCTGCTGCCATACCAACTGAACATTTCGCCATTAACCAGTAGTATTTTAACTGCAGGCAATTGCCGTTGCAGCAATGCAGCATGTTTTTGTTTAAAGGGATAGGGCTCTGAAGAAAGCAGGATGATATGAGGTTGCAGTTCCTGCAACATTTGTATTGTTACCTCAGGATACCTGCAGCTGGCAGCAAAAAGATTGATAAAGCCGCAGGACTGTAATATGTGATGAATAAAGGTATCGCCACCAACAGAAATGTATGGATCCTGCCAGATAAGATAGCAAACTTTTAATGGCCGCACGGCTTGCTTCAGTTGTGCAAAACCTGCATGAATTGAATGTACCAGGTTTGCAGCATCAGCGTTTTTTCCAGTTAAATTACCAATATCCAGTATCATAGCATATGCATCCTCTATGGTATTTACATTGGTAAGCCAAACCGGGAATTCTTTTGCCAGTTGTTCCACCTGTTCTTTAACGTTTTCTTCTTTATTGGCAATAACCAGGTCGGGCTGCAGTTGCCTGATACGGTTGATATCAACATCCCTGGTGCCGCCAACGCGTACCTTGGACGCATGCCAATCTTTTGGATGAATGCAGAACCTGGTGATTCCTACTGTGGCTGTTTCAAGGCCCAGGTGACTGAGTAATTCGGTTTGCGATGGCACAAGTGATACTATTCTTTCAGGAATAGAAATCAGCGACGGGGCAGATGGTAACAGCATCCTGTAAAAATATACAGATGGTACATACGGGCATAAAAAAACTTCCATAAATGTTTGACATGTCAAACACTCATGGAAGTAAATTTTTTAGAACCAACCAAGCACTGGTAGGTTTTCACAAGGATTTTTGGTGGCTGCCTCATAAGGGGGTTCCGTCTGAGTCAGCACTTTAATAATTTAATCCCGGTTTCAGTGGTCTTTCATTTTAGCCATCATCGCTTTTCAGGGCATAGGCTTAGGATTTGGTTTTTTTCGGTCTTTCGTGCCATCATCGCTTTTTACAGCATAGGCGGGATATTGGGTCTTCTTTGGTTTTTTGTGCCATCATCGCTTTTGAAGGCATAGGCTAGGAATTGGATCTTCGTGTACGTTTTCTTTGTTGTCTTCTTTAGGAATTAGATCTTGCTTTGTTTGGATTTTCTTTGGATTTTTTGGTCTTCTTCAGGATCTGGATCTTTTTATATTATTAGTTACTTTTTTTAAAAAAATAGAAGTTGACTGATATTGGATTGTTTATGATTTTTCACAAACATTGGATTGGATTTCTTTTGGCTTCGTCAGGATTTTTGGATAATGATTGATATTTAATTCCTATCAATCAACTTCTGACACAAAGATGCACCAGAAAATAAAGTTGAACAAGAGCGTTATTGCTCTTTTTTGCAGTTACTGTATTTACTGCTGCAATCGTAGATGTTCATCATTTTTAATGGGATAGATACGAAATGGGGTATCGTAGTTTTACGATGCAGGCATATAAATACTACATTATATGAAAAATGCTGCATCGTATAATGCAGCATTGACGGTATACAGGGGGCATCGTAAAATAACGATGCCCTTATTTTGCCAAACTTTGAATAATGTCGTATTTGGTTACAATATGATATGATCCGCTCTCATCTTTACTTAAAACAGCCCCGTTTTCTTTAGTAATGAACGAACTTAAACGCTCTACAGGAGTGTCAAAAGCCACTTCAGGATAGGCTTTCTCCATTACAGAATGGATGGTTGCACTTTTAATTTCAGCATTATTTAAGATCTTGTTAAATAAACCGCTCTCCGAAATAGCCCCGGTATTAATGCCGTTATCTATCACCGGGATATTCTCAATATCATATTTCTTCATTAATTCAATAGCTTCCATTACAGTTTGGTTACTGCTGATAGTGATTAATTTTTGCGAAACCCTTCCACTGATCAGGTCTTTAAAGGTTTTTACGTCTAAAAAGCCTCTTTCCATCATCCATTGATCATTGTAAACTTTGCCCACGTAACGGCTTCCATGATCATGAAATATTAATACCACCACATCCTCTTTTTTCAATTGATCTTTTAATTGAAGTAAACCCTGTAAACAGCTGCCTGCGCTATAACCGCAAAACATGCCTTCTTCCTTGGCAATACGCCTGGCCATTACAGCTCCATCTTTATCTGTAACTTTTGTAAATGCATCAATCACGCTCATGTCGTAATTCTCCGGAACAAAATCTTCTCCAAAACCTTCACTGATATAGGGGTATACTTCCTTATGATCGAGCTCGCCGGTATCAAAATATTTTTTCAACAAAGATCCATAACTATCTATGGCCCACACTTTAATGTTAGGATTCTTTTCTTTTAAGTATTTACCTGTACCCACAATGGTGCCGCCGGTACCTGTGGCTACCACCAGGTGGGTAACCTTACCTTCGGTTTGCTCCCAAATTTCGGGCCCGGTTTGTTCGTAATGAGCCTGCCTGTTAGCCAGGTTATCGTATTGGTTTACATACCAGCTGTTGGGTACTTCGGTGGCCAGTCTTTTGCTTACCGAATAATAACTACGGGGATCTTCGGGTTCTACATTGGTGGGGCAAACAATTACCTCGGCACCCACTGCCTTTAAAATATCGGCTTTCTCTTTTGACTGTTTATCTGTAGTGGTAAAAATGCATTTGTACCCCTTTACACAGGCCGCAAGGGCCAGGCCCATTCCGGTATTACCGCTGGTGCCTTCAATTATAGTACCTCCGGGTTTTATTTTCCCTTCCTGTTCGGCTACTTCCAGCATCTTCAGCGCCATACGGTCTTTGATACTGTTACCAGGATTAAAATATTCTACTTTCGCCAATACGGTGCAGGGCAGGTGCTGCGTGATCTTATTCAGTTTAATAAGCGGCGTATTGCCAATTGTTTCTAAAATATTGTTCAGCCACATGTGTGTTAGTTTTAACAAAGGTAATTTTTTTAAAATGGCAGATGGTATAAAACACATTTGTGTTTATAAAAAACAAAATGCAGCTGCGGGAAGCACCCGGGCTGCACATTGTTTTTTTGAATTTAGTATTATTTTGCCAGCACTTCCAATGCCTTTTTAATGGTATTATCATTTATATTCTGCACTTCATACATGCCTTCTGTACGCCATAACTGTCGTGCAATGGCGGCATGGATGCGATGAGTAATATCGGTTCTTTCTTTTGGGGTAACTGAAGCTAAGGATACCGAATCTTTTGCGGCAGTATTTACAAATTGTTTCCAGCTATCATCCGTTAAAGAAAATCCTTTTACAAAATCGGCAGGCGTTTTATAAGCACTCAGTTGTGGTAAATGTTGCAGGTAATAGTTGTAGGCATAATTAGAAATGATGCCTTTTGTGTAGGCTTTGGCAACATTGAGAGTAAAACTGCCTGTATCCAGTGGTACAAAATAATCGGGAGTAATGCCACCTCCGCCATACACAGTTTTTCCTCCCTTTGTTTTGTACACTTTATTCTTGTCATTTTTTACAGAATCAGCACTTTGTGTTTCGCCATCGTGATACCGGTTGGTTATTTCTTCGTAATAGGCTTTGCCACCGTTATTATATGGCCGCTGTATGCTGCGGCCCACGGGTGTATAATAGCGGGCAATGGTAAGGCGCAGGGCGCTGTTATCACTCAGATCAAATTGTTCCTGCACCAATCCTTTACCAAAGGAACGGCGGCCAATAACGGTTGCCCTGTCCCAATCCTGCAAAGCCCCTATGAGCACTTCACTGGCACTAGCCGTGCCTTCATCAGCCAGCACAACCAGGGCGCCAGTTTCAAACTGGCCTTCCCTCCGGCAACGATATTCCTTTTTGGCTGTATGTTTACCTTCTGTGTAAGTAATCAGTTTATCGCCTGGTAAAAATTCATCAGCAATTTCCACCGCTTCATCTAAAATGCCCCCTCCGTTATTCCTAAGGTCGAGTACCAGTTTTTGAAGCCCCTGCTTTTTTAATGCCATCAGGGCATCCATAAACTCGCGGTAGGTTTGCTGCGAAAATTTATTGAGCCGTATATAGCCTGTGGATTTATCTATCATATAGGCTGCGTCCAGGCTGTACAAGGGTACGGCATCCCTTGTAACGGTGATCTTTTTTTGTCCGTCATTTCTTAAAATGGCAAGGGTTACTTTTTCGCCACGGTCGCCACGAAGCAGTTTTTTTATCCGTTCTGCTTCCATCTTTTTACCGGCCACCACAGTGTCTTGTACCTGTAATAATTTATCTCCGGTTAACAAACCTGCTTTATAAGCGGGGCCATCTTTTAAAACATTGGTAATGTTCAGTGTGTCGTTGATGATATTGTATTCAACTCCAATACCATAAAATTTACCAGCAAGGTCTTCATTAACAGATTGAAGGTCTTCTGCCGGGATGAATACAGAATGCGGATCCAGTTTGGCCAGCATGGCCTGAATGGCAGTATCAGCCAAAGTTTCGGGGGCAACATCATCCACATATTTATTTTGTATCAGGTCCATTATCTCCTGTATTGGGCGCCGTTTCTCTGTATAAAAAAAGCTTTTGCCCGGCATATTATCTCTCATGATATAACCCAGATACATGCCTGCAACAAGTGTAATACTGAAAAGCAGCGGTAACCAAACCTGCGTTCTTTTACTATTCATGCTGCGAAGATAAGAAGTAAGAAATAAGCAGCAAGGCCGTGGGGGGAGGCTTTGTATAATATTATTTCATCCTGCCATAATTTCAAGCTTTACAGTATAATAATAATGCACTAACTTCATTTTGTAATTCAACAATTCTTTAAATGGCGATCAAACTAATTGCGGACAGCGGCTCAACAAAAGCAGAGTGGTGTTTAATAGACGGTAAAAAGAAAAAGCACTTCCTTACACAAGGATTGAGTCCATATTTTTTTTCGGGCGAACAAATCCAGGCCATCATTCAAAATGAGCTGAAAGTAAAAATGAAATTAGTGGAGCCGGATGAGATCTTTTTTTATGGTACGGGCTGCAGTAGCCCCGATAATGCGAAACTGGTAAAAAAAGCCATTCAAAAAAACTTTACCGGGGCTAAAATATCTGTAGACCACGATTTGATGGGGGCTGCCAAAGCTTTATGTGGCTCAGAAAAAGGCATTGCCTGCATTTTAGGTACCGGCTCTAATTCCTGTTATTATAACGGAAAAAAAATTGTGAAAAACAGTCCGGGCCTGGGGTATGTACTGGGCGATGAGGGAAGTGGCGCTTACCTGGGTAAAAAAGTAGTGCAATATTTTTTATATAATACTTTTGATGCCGACCTGATGGACCGCTTTGTGGCAAAATTCAATACCAACAGTTACGAAATACTGCAAGCCGTATATAAAAAGCCATTGCCCAACCGTTACCTGGCATCTTTTGCCATTTTTTTGGCTGAAAACCGGGGACATTATATGGTAGAGAACATTATAGAAGATGGCTTCAATGATTTCTTTTTTAATCATGTATATAAATACAGGGAAAGCTGGACCCTGCCTGTTAATTTTATTGGCAGCGTGGCATTTGGGTTTAAAGATGTATTGAAAGAAATGTGTACTTCATATGAATTACAACTGGGTAAAGTGCTGCAAAAGCCCATGGACGGATTAGTGAAATTTCATAGTTAAAAATAAAGGCGCAACATTTATGGCATTTGAAAAAATAACAGAATCAGCATCGTTTTACCGGCATTTGGAAAAAATGAGTGTGATGCAACTGCTGACCAATATCAATCAGGAAGATGCTGCTGTACCTGCGGCTGTTGCAAAAGTACTTCCACAAATTGAAGCACTGGTGCATGCCATTACAGATAAAATGCTGATGGGTGGAAGGTTGTTTTATATAGGAGCCGGCACCAGTGGCCGTTTGGGTATACTGGATGCCAGTGAGTGCCCGCCAACTTACGGTGTACCACAGGGGCTGGTAATTGGTATCATTGCAGGTGGCAGTAAAGCCATAACAGAAGCTGTAGAATCTGCAGAAGATGATACGGAACAGGGCTGGAATGACCTGCAACAGCATCATATCAACAGCAACGATGTGGTAGTGGGCATTGCCGCCAGCGGTACCACACCCTATGTGATCAGTGCACTGGAAAAATGCAGGCAGCATCAGATCATTACCGGCAGTATTAGTTGTAACCCCGGAGCCCCCATCAGCCAGGCTGCAGACTTTGCCATTGAAGCGGTGGTGGGACCCGAATTTGTTACCGGAAGCACCCGGATGAAAAGTGGTACCGCACAAAAGCTGGTATTGAATATGATTTCCACCAGTGTAATGATACAACTGGGCAGGGTAGAAGACAATAAAATGGTGAACATGCAGCTTACCAATGAAAAAATAGTTGACCGGGGGGTAAGAATGCTGATGGAAAAACTCAGTATTACTGATTATGATAAGGCCAAAGAAATGTTGCTGGAAAAAGGGAGTGTTAAAAAAGCAATAGAAAGTCACCACTCATAAAAAACTGCTGGGAATTTTATGTAATTTGATTAAATTACATATCTAACTGTAAAACTACTCATATGAGATCAAAAACTTTACTTTCCTTTTCATTGATTGTTTCATCTCTTTCCGCAGCCGCACAGGATGCGCCGGTTACATTTGCTATTACCGGTAACGGAAATGGTGATTTTCAATGGATGAACATCCGGCAGGTAGATGTTGCATCCGGTAAAATGGTGAAGGATGTGTACCTCAACAGCAAAACACCCTATGCCCTGGTGGATGCGGCATCTAAAGCACCTTTAAGTACCCAAACATTCCGGTTCGGTAATAATGGTACTACATCGGTTGTGCAAATGCAGGATGCCCCTACACTTACCATGGTAGCAGCTGCAGCTTATGACAAACGGCACGCTAAATTGTTTTTTACGCCCATGCGTATTGGGGAATTGCGCTGGCTGGACCTGAGTGCCCAGGGAACTGCCCCAAAATTTTACGCAGAAAAAGTTCAATTACTGAATGCGGGAAATTTACTGGACGAAGCCAATCATATTACCAGGATGGATATTGCTGCTGATGGTAATGGTTATGCCATCAGCAATGATGGTAACCACCTGGTACGCTTTACCACCGGCAAAAAAACAGTGATTACCGACCTGGGTAATCTAATTGATGCCGAAACCAATCAAGCGGGTATTTCCATACATAACAGGTGTACCAGCTGGGGCGGCGATATGGTGGCAGATGCCTACGGAAAGCTATACGTGATCTCGGCCAACCACCAGGTATTTAAAGTGGATATTGATACCAGGATTGCCACACATATGGGGGCCATTACAGGTTTGCCTGCCAATTACTCTACTAACGGTGCAGCAGTAGATGCAGATGGTAAAATAATGGTAAGTAGTGCCAATAGTTTTGAAGGATTTTATAAGTTCGATATGAAAGATCTTGCTGCGGTTAAGATAGAAGGATCTGATAAGAACATGAATGCCTCTGACCTTGCCAATGGTAATTTACTGTACCAGAAAGAATATGATGCACAAAGGAATCTGGGTAGTGGGTCATTTGCCGCGGTTAAGCAGGTAAACAGTGATGCAAGGGTATTTCCCAACCCTGTTACCGCAAATGAATTTAAAGTGCTGTTTGATGGACAGAAGGCGGGTAATTACTATGTAATATTATCTGATCTGTCGGGCAGAACGGTGATGAATAAAATGGTTACCGTATCTTCAAAACTGCAATCGGAGACCGTGCAAATTTCCAGTACAGTGGGCAAAGGCATGTACCTGGTAAAAGTAACGGATGCTGCACAGCAGATTGTTTTTACAGAAAGGGTGGTAGTGCAATAAAAATATTATGGTTACTAAGTACACAGGTTGTCAGTATTGACAACCTTTTTTTTACCCATACCTTAATAAGTTGATTTTGTATGGCAGTATTTGAATGAATTATTTGAACTTTACCGGCATTATCAATACAGCAACAGCGGGCATTGCAAAATATAGAACCATATTATAACTGGCGGCATTTGTACGCATCGGAAGAAGATGAACGATCGCCTTTTTATGGCCGTACCTACAGCGAATTTGAATTTTCTCAAACTGTATATAACTATTATATCCATCCGCAGTGGGATGATTTTGGCAGCCGTACCCTTTATATGAAAATTTTATTTGCCGATTATGAGCAGCAATATTGCATTATAGAATTACTGGGCGAATGGAATGATGCTATAGAAAACGATATTATGACCCTGCGCAGAGATGTTACAGATATTTTGTATGCAAAGGGGATCAATAAATTTATATTGGTGGCAGAAAATGTACTGAACTTTCACAGTAGTGACGACAGCTATTATGAAGAATGGCGGGAGCAGTTAATGGATGATGGTGGATGGGTGGCCATCTTAGATATGCCACAGCAAAGCCAGTACGATTTTAAAAGGGCCAGGCTGACCAATTATATCAGTTTAATGGATTTTCCACAATGGCGCACACTAAAGCCGGAATTGGTTTTTCAGCAGGTGGATAACTGGATGATCAGGCTGCTGGATTAAAAAAAATGGTAACGATTGCATAAAAAGATTTAACAAAACATATTTTTGACTGTTAGTAGCTTAAATTTGCTGACCGAAATTCAACTTTTAACTTTTGCACAATGATGTTTAAACAGTTTCTTACTTCTTCCATAGGCAAGAAGTTTACCATGGGACTCACCGGATTATTTCTCATTTCTTTTTTAGTAATACACTGCACAGTAAACTCCATGATCTTTTTCAATGATGGGGGCGAAATGTTTAATACTTATGCTCATTTTATGAGTCATAATTATATTGTACGTTTCCTGGAGATAGGCCTGTTTGCCGGATTGGTTGCACATATTGTTCAGGGTTTATTGCTCTGGAAACAAAACAATGCTGCCAGGCCTGTTAAGTATGCTGTTAGTGCCGCTGCCACCAACAGCAAATGGTATAGCCGCAGTATGGGCCTGCTGGGTACGCTGCTGTTGCTCTTTTTAGTGCTGCACATCTCGAAGTTTTTTGTAAATACCAAGATTGCTTTATATGGCAATGGTGGTGAAAATGATGCAGCCTACAATTTGTATATTGAAATGAGAGAATACTTCCAGGAATGGTGGGTGGTTATTGCGTATATAGCCGGGGTGATCTCTTTATTCTGGCATTTGCTGCATGGTTTTCCCAGTGCATTTCAAACCTTCGGTATCAATCATAAAAGATATACCCCGGTTATTAAATGTATAGGTATTGGCTTTACCGTAGTTGTTTGTGTATTGTTTGCTTTAATGCCTATTGCATTTAAAGCCGGATGGATATCATAAACTGTTTGCTGCAAAGGCGCTGCATAAAGCGATACTGCTGAAGAGTGCGACGCCCATGAAGTTGAACGACGATCAAAAGCTGACTCCAAAAAAATCAACAATCTTTAATTAAAAATTTATACCTCATAATATGGCTCTAAATTCTAAAATACCTGCGGGGGAAATGAATAAGAAGTGGGAAGATTATAAAGGACATGTAAAATTGGTAAATCCTGCCAATAAAAGAAAGCTGGAAGTAATTATTGTAGGCACCGGTTTAGCAGGTGCCTCTGCAGCCGCTTCATTGGGAGAATTGGGATATAAAGTAAAAACATTCTGCTTCCAGGACAGCCCGCGCCGTGCACATAGTATTGCTGCCCAGGGTGGCATTAATGCTGCAAAGAATTATCAAAATGACGGAGACTCGGTGTTCCGTTTGTTTTATGATACTGTAAAAGGTGGCGATTACAGGGCAAGAGAAGCCAACGTACATCGTTTGGCCGAAGTAAGTGCCGCCATCATTGACCAGTGTGTGGCGCAGGGTGTGCCATTTGCCCGCGAGTATGGTGGCCTGTTAAGCAACAGAAGTTTTGGTGGTACACAGGTGCAACGAACTTTTTATGCTGCAGGGCAAACCGGGCAACAATTGTTATTGGGTGCTTACAGTGCGCTGGAAAGACAGGTGGCATTAGGCAATGTAACACAATACAGCCGTCACGAAATGCTGGACGTGGTGATGATTGACGGAAAAGCAAGGGGAGTTATTGTACGGGACCTGGTAACCGGTAAATTAGAACGTCATTTCGGCCACGCGGTATTGTTGTGTACCGGTGGATATGGTAATGTATTTTATTTAAGTACCAATGCCATGGGCAGCAATGTAACTGCAGCATGGAAAGCACATAAAAAGGGCGCTTTCTTTGGTAACCCGTGCTTTACACAAATACATCCCACCTGTATACCGGTGAGCGGCGAATATCAAAGTAAACTGACTTTGATGAGTGAGTCATTAAGGAACGACGGTCGCATTTGGGTACCCAAACAAAAAAACGACAACAGAAAAGCAGTAGATATACCTGAAGAAGAAAGAGATTATTATTTAGAAAGGAGGTATCCTGCATTTGGTAACCTGGTACCACGTGATGTGGCATCCAGGGCCGCAAAAGAAAGATGCGATGAAGGCTATGGTGTGGGCACTACCAAACTGGCGGTATACTTAGATTTTGCAGATGCCATTAAACGCTATGGTAAAATTGAGGCCGGTAAGCAGGGGAATGTAAGTGCAGATGAAGCCTCCATTATTGCATTGGGAAAAGAGGTGGTGAAAGAAAAATATGGTAACCTTTTTGAAATGTATGAAAAGATCACCGGTGAAAATCCATACGAGATGCCCATGCGTATCTATCCTGCGGTGCATTACACCATGGGAGGGTTATGGGTAGATTATGAATTGACCACTACTGTACCCGGTTTATATGCATTGGGTGAAGCTAACTTCAGCGACCATGGTGCCAACCGTTTGGGAGCCTCTGCATTGATGCAGGGCTTGGCAGATGGTTACTTTGTAATTCCTTACACCATTGGTAATTACCTGGCTGATGAGATACGCAATCCGTCATTGCCCACTTCACATCCGGCATTTGAAGAAACGGAAAAAGCGGTGAGTGAAAGGTTACAAACTTTAATGAATATTAAAGGAACGCAAACTGTTGAAAGCTTCCACAAACGTTTGGGAAAGATCATGTGGGATAAATGTGGTATGGCCCGTAATGCACAGGGCTTACAGGAAGCGATAGCCGAAATTCAGCAGTTGAAAAAAGAATTCTGGAGCGATGTTCGCATTCCGGGAGATATTAATGAATTAAATCCTGAACTGGATAAGGCCGGCCGGGTAGCAGATTTTATTGAATTGGGAGAATTGATGTGTAAAGATGCATTGAACAGAAATGAAAGTTGTGGTGGTCACTTCCGTGAAGAGAGCCAGACTGAAGATGGTGAAGCAAAAAGGGATGATGACAATTTCAGTTATGTATCTGCATGGGAATTTAAAGGCGAAAGCAACTGGGATCTGCATAAAGAAGCACTGAACTTTGAGATTGTGAAACCCTCTCAAAGGAGTTACAAGTAGCATGAAAGTATCCGGATTTACCTTTGTACGCAATGCAGTAAAATATGGATACCCGGTAGTGGAATCGATCAGCTCAATTTTGCCTGTTGTGGATGAAATGGTTGTATGCCTGGGAAACAGCGAAGATGCTACAGAAGATTTGATAAAAGCAATCGCTTCGGACAAGATAAGAATAGTACACTCTGTTTGGGATGATACTTTAAGAGAAGGAGGAAAAGTGCTGGCAGTGGAAACTGATAAGGCCATGGCAGCAGTGGCAACAGACAGTGACTGGCTCTTTTACATACAGGCGGATGAAGTGGTGCATGAGCAGTACCACCATACCATTACCGAAGCCATGCGGCAATATGCCGCTGATGCAAAGGTGGAAGGATTATTATTTAACTACCATCATTTTTATGGCAGTTACAAATATATAGGTGATGGAAGAAGCTGGTACAGCAAGGAGATCAGGGTGATCAGGAATAATAAAAATATTAAGAGCTACCGGGATGCGCAGGGATTCAGGATGGATACAGGCAGGAAACTGGGTGTGAAGCTGATTGAGGCTTATATTTATCATTATGGCTGGGTAAGAAACCCACTGCTGATGCAGCATAAAACGGAACATTTTGGTACACTATGGGCCGGCGAACAGGGTAAGGGAATTAAGAGTACAAAAGAAAAGCAGCCGGCGGAGTTTGACTATTCCAATATTGATTCAGTAACCCTGTTTAAAGGAACACATCCGGCGGTGATGAAAGCATTGATTGATGCTGCTGACTGGACATTTGAAGTGGACATTAAACAAAAGAATTTTAAAAATATAAAACACCGGCTATTGTATTTTTTATGGCAGCAGTTTGGCTGGCGGCCGTTTGAATACCGTAACTATAAAATAATCTGAATTAAAAGTAAATAAGCAATTTATACGATGCAACATTATAACATGAACCTCACACTTAAAGTGTGGAAGCAAAAAAACAGCAGTGATACAGGTCGTTTTGAAACCTACCAGGTAAAAGATATTTCAAGCGAGATGTCGTTCCTGGAGATGTTTGATGTACTGAATGAGCAATTGATCACCGAAGGGAAGGAACCCATCGCGTTTGACCATGATTGCCGTGAGGGAATTTGTGGTATGTGCAGCTTGTATATCGACGGTAAGCCACATGGTCCGTGGTCGCAGAATACTACCTGCCAGTTACACATGCGTGCTTTTAAAGATGGAGATACTATTGTGGTGGAACCATGGCGCAGCACAGCTTTCCCGGTATTAAAAGACCTGATGGTTGACCGTGGAGCTTTTGACCGTATCATCCAGGCCGGTGGTTATATTTCTGTAAATACAGGTAATGCAGTGGATGCCAATGCCATTCCGATAGATAAAAAAGATGCCGATGATGCATTTGCAGCTGCCGCCTGCATTGGTTGTGGTGCCTGTGTAGCAGCTTGTAAAAATGGAAGTGCCATGTTATTCGTAAGTGCTAAAGTATCTCAATTAGCTTTACTACCTCAAGGCGGACCTGAAAGAGAAAGCAGGGTATTGAATATGGTTGCCCAGATGGATAAAGAAGGATTTGGTAACTGTACCAATACCTACGCCTGCGAAGCAGAATGCCCTAAAGGGATTTCTGTATCAAATATTGCCCGTTTAAACAGGGAATATTTAAAAGCAGGACTGAGTACAGAAGATTAAGATCAGCATTGCTGTGAAAGCAATACAATTTTTATACTGCCACAAACAAAATAGTTGAGCTATTGTGTTTGTGGCTTTTTAATTTTAATGAGATCTGACAATTTAATAAACAGATGCATTCTTCGGGTTTCTGAATGCATTGTCAAGAGAGAGGGGGCCACCACCCTCTACAAAAAAAAGTAAAAGCAACAATAAAACCACAATTGAAAAAAGCAGGCCCGCTTCACCGGAAAAAAATCCCAGCTTTGCATTTACAAAAAATACAGCACCAAACAGTATGGGAATCTGAAGTGCCGCCGAAAGCCTGGTAAACAAACCGGCAATGATCATGCTTCCTCCCAGCAAATGCAGCCATGGAATAAAGATAGTAATCCAGAATATCCGGGGAGAAATCGCAGTTTGGGAAATTAATTGCTCAAGCACTGCAGTATTCTTAATAAACTGAATGCCTTTTAATATCAGGCATAATCCCAATACTATGCGAAGTACTACAAACCATTTCGGGTGATGTTTAATACTCCATTCATTCAGCTGTTGCATGTACGTCATAGCTTTAAATTTATTGGTTAACAAATAGTAAATCCGGTAAACGGGCTTTAATCGGGGCTACTTTGATAACTATAAACAAAAAACCATACCATTCTTTGCTAAATGCGATCGGTTATTTCTTTTTCCTTTTTTCTTTTATGGTAAATACGCGGGAAACGTTGAATCCAAAGTGAATGTCGCCCTTAAAGAAATCGCCGGTGGTTTCTGTAATGAATGAGCGTTCCGTCATACCGGTAGAGTTGGTAAAGTGTAACTGAAACACGTGACCGCCGGTTTCAATATCAAAACCAATGGCCAATGAATTTTTGGTGCCGGGCATTACATAGCCTTCACCTTCTACCAGGGAGATGGGTAATACATGATAATATTCTGCATTAAAACTCAGCCGTTTGTTCAATTTCATTCTTCCACCCACACCTAAAGCAAAAATATCGTTGGGGTCTGTTGCGCCCTGTACAATATTGGTATGTACAAAAGACGGCATTAGCTGTAAGGAAAAGCCTTCGCTGAATTTACGTGCAATGATTAACTGATGTGCAAAAGACAGGCGGGAGGTATAAAAGTTTTTACGTGATGGATCTTCCCATTTTAATGTTTTAAGCATTACAGTTGATACAGCACTTACAGATATGGGAGAGGATCCGTTACCACCTTTTGACTGCCGCAAAATTTTAAACTTGCCAAAAGCATCATATTGTTTTTGAAAGGTACTGCGGCCAACACCGATCATCAGGCGGTCAGAAATACCGTAGTCGAGGCCGATACGCATGGTTGCCTGGTCCAGTCCAAAAAATTCATATCCCCCTTTATTCACCATTCCAAAGCGGTGCGAAATTTTAAAATCCAGTACGCCAGCCGCGGCATTTTCGATGGAATGACCGTTGATAAGCCTTGAAGTTTTAAATGTAGCTGTGGCAAAATCTTTTTTCTTGTCTTTTTTTGTTTCCTCTTCCAGCATTTTCATGAGGTCATCCTGTGCCTGTATCCTGGAAATGCAGCAACAGCTTAATACCATTATAAAAAAAAGGTTCTTCATTACTTATAAATTTAAATATTTAGCTTTTGGGTTCGTATTTACAATCAACTGTAACGTCAATGTCTTCTGATATTTTATCTGCCACGAGTGAGGGGATGCTGATATTATAATCTTTCAGCTTTACACTGAACTTAGAAAATGAATTGACTTTGCCGGCTTTTACAGTAACCGAACCCTGGGTGGTAACTTTTTTTGTTACGCCGTGTAATGTCATATCGCCTTCTACTGTAACCGGATAAGCGCCATCTTTAGAAAAATTAACTGCTGCAAGATTGGTGATCTTACCTTTAAAAGTGGCTTTGGGAAACTTACCGCTTTCCAGGTAGTTTTCGTTAAAGTGTTCTTCCATCAGTGCACTGGCAAAATGAAAGCCTTTTATTAAAACGGCAAAAACCATTTCGCCAGTTTGTGTATTGAGGATACTGGATACTTCATTATTATCAGCTTCTACTTTTTCCATCGCCTTAGCCCTGGAGTAGAAAGATATTTTACCTGTTTTTGTCATTTGTACCTGTGCATTTACAAAATATGCTGTGGCAATAAAAAGCGAAAGGAAAATGATTTTTTTCATGTTGATATATTTTAATTGTTTAGGGTACCTGAATTGATCCATTGCTGAATTTTTGTAATAGAGCAGCTGTTTAGTTTACCGGCGCCTTTTGGCATGGCCGAAAAACTGCCGGTTTGGTTGATAGAACCCATCAGTCTTCCATTAGCTACCTGGGCTTTAACACCTGCATAGGTATCCAGTATTACGCCACTGGCTGCGGAGGTGGTGTTATGACATCCGCTGGTGTTACAGCTTACGTTCATCACGGGTAATACATCGCTGGAAAATTTTGCCACCACAGTGGTATCGCAGGGAATTTTGCCATCCGGGTATAACAGGTCGGCCTTATCGTAATAGCAGCTTTCAAAAACTGCTACCGTAAAAATGAGGGTAACTATTATCAGAATTGATTTCATACATGATTCATTATTGGGTTAGTTAATTATTTAATGATCCGGCGGCTATCCATTTTTTTATCTGGGCAATGCGGCAGTCAGACAATTTGCTGCCACCCTGTGGCATGGCGCTAAAACCCGTTGCATGTGTAATACTGCCTGTTAATTTCCCGTTGGCAGCAATGGTTTTAGTGCCACTGTATGTACTTACATCAATACCGCCCCCCAGCGACAATGGATTATGACAACCCTTGCAATACGTATTCATGATGGGGGCAATGGCTGCAGCATAGGTAAACAATGTGGTGTCACAATCGTTACAGGCATTGTTTTTAGCCCCCTGTTGTATCCATTTGTAAATAATATCTTTTTGTGCTGCTGTAAATGGGGCAGCAGGTTTGGGAGGCATCTGGTCGCCACCGGTTTTACTCAATATTGTATACAGTTTACTGTTTGATGGATTACCAGGCCTTACACCAGCTGTTGCAACAATACTGGCATAGGTAGAGAGATTGATCCCATCTTTATGGGTAATGGCATCATGGCATCCGCTCATGGCACAACTTGAATTCAACAACGGTAATACCTTATTTTGAAAATATACAGTATCAGTGCTGCAGGTTTGAGTACCACCAGCCACAGGAGGATCCTGCACTGTAAAGGGAAGTTCGTGTTTGCATGAAACAATCAAGACCAGTAAAAATATTCCTGATACTAATACGGCCAGCAGGGATTTCTTTTTCATTTATCCGGGATTTTAAAAAAAATGGTTTTTCAACAAGCATTGTAATCTTCTATCTTATTTGCTCTGAACAGTACATCTGACTAAAACCACATCTGTAAGGTAGCCTGTACAAATGCCTTTAAGCGTAATTGTGCTGCCTGTTTTAATTTCAACGGGTAAGGTGCCTTCCAGGGTACATATCAGCCCGCCCATATCACTTCCTTTTAAAGTAATTACAGTTTCTCCCTTTTGATTTTTTGACAGGTCCGTTACTTCGCCACTCACTTCCAGCACCTTGTCAAGATATTGGGCATTGGCCTGTTGTTCATTGGCCTCATAGGCTGTTACAATTGCTGTGCCCGTTACTTTTATTGCCTCGGCAGCAGCAATATTGCGATGAGGTTTATTGTACATTTTGTATGCAATAACAGCACCCGTTCCGCCTACAACTAACAGCGAAAGAAGTATCCATTTAATAATGCTGCTTTTTTTCTTCATAAAAATTCATTTCGATATTATATTAATAAATTTAAGGCCAAACCCTGTACTTCATTAAAACTGTTATCTGAACCTGCATTTAAACAAGCTGAACCTGTTATCTGGTTGCCCGGTAACAGGCCAGCATGTTTCCATATCCATATTTACCAGTACTCATTTTAATCGGTATACCTGTGGCCGGCATTGATCCAGTTGGTGAGGATCGCCTTTTCTGCGGCTGTCATCAATGCCTGCGGACTCTTTGGCATTTTTACCCAGCCGGCTGAGTATAATACGCATGTGCTGTTGATGGGGCTCCACTTGGTAACAATACTGCAATCCGCATCAAAATTGTATCCTGCTTTATTATCTCCATTCATGTGGCAACCGCTGCCACCACACCTTGTAGTAATTAAATTTCTAACCTGTGCAAACAGCGGCCCTCTTGCAACCACACCCACTGTTGCTGTTTGTGTTTTTGTACAACCATTGGCATCTTTTACTCCAATTAAGTATGCTGCGGCAGTAAGGTTAAGAAACACATTACTGGTTTGATATGCACCTCCATTAATATTGTAAGTAAACCCTGTTGAGCCGCTGGCGTTTACTGTTATACTACCGTTGTTTGCCGGCGTAACACAGGGTGTTGTATTTACTATAACAGGTGTTAAAGTAATGGTAGTGCTGCTGCAGGGGCTGCTTGCAGTTAAAGTAACCACCGTACTGCCTGTACAACCATTTAAATTTTTGGCAGTAACAGTATAAGTACCTGCTGCAAGATTGCTGAATGTACCGCTTGCCTGGTAGGTACCACTATTTAAACTATAAGTAAATCCGGTACCTCCGGTAGCACTGGCGGTGATGGAGCCATTGCTTGCCCCGGTTGAAGGATTAACTGTGGTGGTGGTAACATTTACTGTTACGCCCGCGCAGGGATTGGTTGCCACCAGTGTAACAGTGGTAGCGCCTGTGCAACCATTTGAATTTTTTGCCGTAATGGTGTAACTGCCTGCAGCCAGGTTACTGAATGTACCACTTGCCTGGTAGGCTCCACTGTTTATGCTGTATGTAAATCCGGTACCACCAGTTGCGCTGGCGGTGATGGAGCCATTGCTTGAACCTGTTGATGGACTTACGGTTGTGGTGCTAACGGCAACGGTAACACCGGCACATGGATTGGTACTGCCCAAGGCAACCGTTGCAACACCTGTACAACCATTTGAATTTTTTGCGGTAATGGTGTAGTTACCTGTTGCTAAACCCGTAAACGTACCACTGGCCTGGTAGGTTCCACCATTTAAACTGTAAGTAAAGCCCGAACCTCCGGTGGCACTGGCTGTTATGGAGCCATTACTTGAACCGGTAGTAGGATCTACCTTGGTAGTTGATACCACTACTGTAACTCCTGCACAAGGATTGGTTTCAGCCAATGCAACAGTAGTTACACCTGTACAGCCATTTGAGTTTTTTGCTGTAATGGTATAGTTGCCTGCCGGTAAACCTGAAAAAGTTCCACTGCTTTGATAGGCACCGCTGTTAAGACTATAAGTAAAACCCGAACCACCGGTAGCATTGGCAGTAATGGATCCATTACTGGAACCTGTGCCTGGCATAACTGTAGTAGTGGTTACGGCAACGGTAACACCGGCACAAGGATCAACAGTACCAACAGTTATTTGACCGGTGCCCAAACAGCCTGCAGCACTTTTGGCCGCAACAGTATAATTGCCCGCTGCAAGGTTATTAAATACATTATTACTCTGAAATGCACCGCCATTGATGCTATATGTAAAGCTTGTGCCACCGGTTGCTGTTGCAGTAACAGTACCATTGGTAGCTCCTGATGTAACATCTGTTTTGGTTAGTGTAACCCCAATGGTTACACCCTGGCAGGGATCAAATGAACCTATCTGTACCTGAACGGTATCAGTACAACCGGCAGCGTTTTTACCTATTACATTGTAACTGCCAAAGGCCTGTAAGCCATTAAAATAACCAGTGTCCTGGAAAGCTCCTCCATTTAAACTGAATTTAAATCCCGAACCGCCCACAGCACTAACCGTTATGGTACCATTATTCTGGTTTAGCGTTGCATCAGTTTGGGTAGCTGCTATCTTAAATGTGCCGGGAATACAGGTGGCAGGGGGTAGTTCGTGTTTACAGGCAAACTGAAACACAATAATGCAAATTGCGATTACACTTACAATTTTAAAGGTCATACTCCTTTTCATAGTAATTGGGGTTGAAGAATGAATAAATAACATACACACCAGTATAGCTGGAACCTGTTTCACAGATAGGGGACTATTAGAATTGCTTTGTGAATGACGAAAAAACGGGCCAGTTATGTAAAATTCAGGTCATTTTGTGCTGAAACTGCAGTTTTGGGTGCTGAAACTGTAAGCAAAAGAAAGCGGTGGTACAGAAACTATTCCGACAGCCAGTTTCTGAAATCGTGTGCCCTGTCTATAGCCACCACAGTATCTAATTTGGTAGGAGGGTGTAGCTTAACAATAACACGGGAACGGGTATGTGCTTTCATCTCTTCAATGGCATGATGGCCAATAATAAACTGCCGGTTAATACGGAAGAAGTTTTTAGGGTTCAGCATTTGCTCTACCTGGTCTAAATTAAAGTCGATGGGCAGCCGTTTACCTTCGTTTGTACAAACAAAGTTAGATTTGTTTTCGGTGTAGAAGTAGGCAATATCTGCAACAATCAGTGATTTAATGGTATCGCCGATCCTGATCACAAAACGGTCTTTGTATTTTTTTCCGGGAGCCTGGATGGTTTTTAATATTTCGGCATAATCGAGGGTAAAAGAGCGGGAGCGTTGTAAAATTTTTAGCTTGTCAACTGCTTTTTTTACATCAGCCGCGTCAATGGGCTTCAGCAAATAATCCACGCTGTTCACTTTAAAAGCCTGTAATGCATAATCTTCGTGCGCCGTAGTAAATATTACCGGGCAGTGGATCTTTATTTTGTTAAACAGCTGAAAGCTGTTGCCATCGGCCAGCTGTATGTCCATAAACATCAGGTCTGGCATCGGATTGTTACTGAACCAATCAATGGTGTCTTTTATACTGGATAAAGTACCGGTAATAGTTGCATGGGGCATTATTTCCAGCACTAACTTTTGCAGCCTCTTCAAAGCCTGCTCCTCATCTTCTAAAATAAGAATCTGTATCATTAATTGGTATGTATTAGGGGTAACATAATGGTAAATTCATTGTGGCTGATCTTTTGTATCATTTCCCTTTCAGTTAATACTTTATACCGGTTCCGGATATTTTGCAGCCCCACACCTTCACTTTCTTCCTTTTCCAGTTTATAGTTGATACTGTTGCGCATTACAATATAATCATTTTCTATACAAACGGTAATGTATAGCGGCTTGTCTTTACTTACAGTATTGTGCTTTACTGCATTTTCGGCCAGCAGCTGTAATACAAGTGGTGGCATACTGGCAGTTCTTTTTACATCCGCGGCTATATCAATATTAACCTGCAGTGCACTGCCATATCTTTTTTGCTGGATGTACAAATAAGAATTCAGTAATTCCAGCTCTTCGGAAAGGGAGATGAGTTCTTTTTGACTGTAGGCAGTCATTTTTCTGTAAAACTGCGACAGATGCTTGATAAGAATAGCGGCATCTTTTGGATTGTCTTCCACAATATTCATCAATGCATTGAAACTGTTGAATAAAAAATGCGGGTTTACCTGGTTCTTTAACGCGTCATACTGCAATTGAAACTTTTCCCTGTCTGCATGCTCTTTTATCCTGACCTGCTTTACCCTTTGTTTAAACAGTATATAAATAATGGCCGCTGCGGTACAGAGCATCAGCAGCCTGAACCACCAGGTAGTCCAGAAAGATCTTTTAATGGTGAAATGATAAGATGTAACAGGAGAGGAGTCGAAGTTATCATTGGCAGAAGCCCTTACTTTTAAGTGGTACTTTCCAGGGTGTAACTGGGGGAAATTAATGAGCCTGTCGCTGGTGGTTTCCCATTTTTTACTGTAGCCTTCCAGCCAGTATTGAAATTTTATTTTCTCCGGTGATTTGTAATATGCTGCTGCCAGTTTAAAACTGAAATTATTCTGATCGTAATTATAAACGGTATCATTAACTGTATTGATTCTGTTATTAAATAACTGCACTTCCTCAATTACAGCAACCGGGGTATACGAAGCAAATGACTCCTGCGTGCGTAAGCAAACAATGCCATTGTCTGTACCAATCCATATTTTGCCGGCACTGTCTTTGGTAATAGAATTTAAATTGGGCTGTAAGGCTGAAAAACCCGATTCAATCCCGTAATGCTGTACAATATTTTTTTGAGGATTTAATACATCGATCCCTTTTTTATTCACTAATATCACATTATTGAATGCGTCTGTACTAATAGAAGTAATGGCCAGGTCAGATAAACCATTTTTAATACCATACTGGGTAAATTTCCTGTCGTCATATTCAAATAACCCATCGTTGTATGTGCTGATCCATATATGATGATTCCGGTCTTCCGCAAGGGAATATGCCACTTTGGAAGGGAAGAGTTTGCTTTGTAAAAAATTCATGAATAAGCCATTTTCATAAATGGATACACCTGCGCCATCGGTAGCAAACCATACCCTGTTTTTTGAATCGATCAGTATATGGTATACATAATCGCTGCCCAGGCCATCTTTTTTATTGAAATTTTTAAATGCAATTTTTTCATTAAGGTCATAATTGGCCGTTGCCAGGTCGAATCTGGACACTCCATTCAACGTGGATATCCAAACTTCATTATTCTTTCCTGCAATGCTCAGGATATTGCCATAGAAAGCAATGGGGTTTTCTGCAATGCGCCTCCATTGCCCGTTATGGGTATTCATCCTGAACAGGCCTTCTCCCATAGTGCCGATCCAGATAAACCCTAAGGGGTCTTTATATAGACTGGTAATATCTGTTTGATCTTTAGGAGGTGTAATGTCATAGCTTTTTATCTCTCCATCATCCAGCGTATTTAAATAACTTTCAAATAACCGGAAATCAGGTGTAAACCATAAACGGTTTTCTTCATCGGCCAGTAAAGTATGTACTTTTAAAAATGCTGTTTTTTTACTGCCGTACCAATAGTTTAAGTATAATGAAGTAAATCCAAGAAGTTTATTTTCGGCAGCCACCCAAATATTGGCTTCATTATCCATTTCCATATCAGTAATCTGCCGGGGAAAAACGGTTTCCTGTAATATGCGGTTATTGAAATTTTTACCGGCCATATTATAATTGATCACGCCATTGTCTGTAGCAATAAATATTTCGTTACCCACAGCCTGTATTTTATTCACCTGTCCGTATTGCCATTGCTGCGGCTGCGGTACAAAAGCGATGCGTTTATCAACGGCATCAAAAAAAAGAATGCCCCGGGATTGTGAACCTACGCAAAGGATATTTGGCTGCGGGGAACTGGTAATACAGCGCACAATATTATCTGGCAAGCCATTTTTTGATGTAAAGAATGTGATGCTGGTTTTGCCATTGCCCGGCTGAATAAAAGATAGCCCCCTGTCTGTACCGGCAATTATTTGCTGCGCACTATTGCTGTATAAACAATTTACATTGTTATCACTCAGTCCCTGTTTTGTAGTGATATTGTTGAAATGACCGCTGTCGGTATAATAAATACCATTGCCAGCTGTTGCAAACCATAAGCGTTGCTGTGCATCCTGTATAATGGCAGTAATGGTTATATTGGGTAGTCCTTCTTTGGGTTGAAAGGCAGTGAAGTGGTGATTTTTAAGTGAATAAATGCCGCCGTTTTTACAGCCAATCCAAATGGTACCTGCTGCATCTTCGCATAATGAGGTAATATGAATTCTACGTCCAAAACTATCAGTTATTTTTTCCGGTATACTGGTGTTGTATTTGAATAATCCTTCCGAAGTGCCGATCCATATAAACCCAAAGTGGTCTTTTAATAATACAGTGGTTTTTAAAGTCAGGTTTTCCTCCTCCACTTCAATGGTTTTGGAAAAAGGGAACTGCGCCATTACAGCAGGTGCAGTGCCTGTTAAAAAAAGAAAAAGGATAAAAGATTGTAGCCGGTTCATTTTTTTATAAATTCAGCATCAATGATCACTTTTATTTCAGATGCCAGTTTTTCATGTACTATCCTGGGGATTTTAATATCATGTTCTGACAGTAATACTGTAAAAACACATGCCAGTTTGATAGTACCGTTTTTTACCAGCAGATCGCCCTGTAATATTCTTTCCTGCTCTACACCATGCACATTGAATTTTCCTTTAGCCCTGATATTATAGGTGCCATCTTTAGTAAAATCATCTTCTTCAATAATATGCCCGGTAAAACTTGCCACGGGATATTTGTCACTTTCCATGTAATTCTCGTTAAAGTGTTCTTTTTGCAGCGGGCTGTTAAAACCGTCAAAGCTTTTCATGGCCACAGAAAATGCAAAAGTTCGCTTTTCGGCATCAATAATTCCTTTTAACTGCGAGGAAGAAGCTTTGATCAGTTCATTTTTTACATTGGAATGAAAAGCGATGCTGCTTTTCCTGATCATATAAATGGCACTCTTTTGTGCACCAGCAGGCACCCCCGCTGCACCGGTATTTAATAACACTATTATAAGCAACCAGGGTATTTTACTGAATAACATGCAGTGAAAATAATAAAATTAATCAAGGTTTTTTAAAATCCTGGTCGGATTGCTTTTCACTTGTTTAACTTCCGGTACTGGATTGGCAAATTCGTAAAAAATTAACTGTTATCACCTGATATGCGCCTAAACTGTATATCTGATAGCCCAAACTGTTTGTAGAGTACCTGAACCTGCAGCTGTTTTTAACAAAATTGGCATTTAAAATATATCTTTGCTTTAGTGAAACGTATTTCTGCAATATTGCTTCTTTGTATTACCATGCTGGCTCAAACTGAGTTGCACCAGTTGCTGAAATTCAGTGTATTTGCCCAGCATTTTGCAGAGCATAAAAAAGAGAACCCGAATATTTCAGTGGTCAATTTCATTGTACTGCATTACTTAAGCGGCAATATAAAGGACAAGGATTATGAAAAAGACATGCAGCTTCCTTTTAAAACTGCCGATTGCGCCACTGCCTTCAGCGTAGCAACTACGCCCAATTATTACCAGGTTATTATTGAGCCACCATTTGCTGAAAGTTACACTTACCCGGCTTTAAAAAATAATTATATCCTTCCTAATCATCCCAATGATATCTGGCAACCACCCAGGGTTTCTTAAGCTTTTCTCATTTTTATAATTGAACCAACGTACCTGCTTTGTGTTGATAGAACTATTGTATGGTATTGGTTTGTCTTTAGTTACATACTTAAACTGATTAAGAAAGAAACATGCTTAATAAAATCATTGCATTTTCTATCCGCAATAAACTAATTGTGGGTATCATGGTGCTGGCACTCATTTTTTTTGGCGTATACAGCGTATCCAAACTGCCAATAGATGCTGTGCCGGATATTACCAATAACCAGGTATTGGTAATTACGCCCTCACCGTCGCTGGGGGCAGCCGATATTGAACGGCTGATCACTTTTCCAATAGAACAGTCTACCATCAATATTCCGGGTATTAAGGAACAACGGTCTTTTTCCCGGTTTGGATTGTCGTTGGTAACAATTGTGTTCGATGACAATACCGATGTGTACTGGGCCAGGCAGCAGGTGAGCGAGCGCCTGCTGCAGGTACAGAACCAGATTCCGCCATCGTTGGGGTCGCCTGTGCTGGGGCCGGTTACCACCGGGTTGGGAGAAATTTTTCAGTATGTGGTAAAACCCAAAACAGGATATGAAGGAAAATACGATGCCATGGAACTGCGTACCATACAGGACTGGATCATCCGGCGCCAGCTGATCAATACACCCGGGGTGGCTGATGTAAGCAGCTTTGGTGGTAAATTAAAACAGTACGAGATAGGCATCAACTACGATAAATTAAAATCGTACAATCTTACAGTGGCAGATATATTTACAGCCCTTGAAAAAAACAATCAGAACACGGGTGGTGCTTATATTGAAAAAGGACCTGCAGTATTATTCATCCGCAGCGAAGGCCTGGTAAAGAATGAAGATGATATCAACAATATTTTAGTTAAAACATTACCCAACGGTACGCCGGTTTCCATTGCAGATGTGGCCACTGTAGGCCTTGGTACGGCTACCCGGTACGGTGCGGTGTGCTATAATGATAAAGGAGAAGTGGCTGGCGCCGTAGTGATGATGCTTAAAGGAGCCAATTCATCGCAGGTGATAAAAGATGTGAAAGAAAAAATAGCACAGATAGAAAAAACATTGCCGGAAGGAGTGACCATTGAGCCATTTTTAGACCGAACCAAAATGGTAAACAATGCCATTGGTACCGTGGAAAAAAATTTAATTGAAGGTGCTTTGATAGTGGTACTGGTATTGGTGGTTTTTTTAGGCAATTTCAGGGCAGGTATATTGGTGGCATCTGTAATTCCGCTCTCTATGTTTTTTGCCATCATTATGATGAACCTGTTTGGCGTTAGCGGTAACTTAATGAGCCTGGGTGCGCTGGATTTTGGATTGATCATTGACGGGGCGGTGATTATTGTGGAAGCGGTGATGCACCGCCTGCACCACAACAAACATTTCCAGGGGCTTACCCGCATTGACCAGCAAATGATGGATCAGGAGGTAAATCATTCGGCGGGTAAAATGATGAATGCTGCTGTATTTGGGCAAATCATTATTTTAATAGTGTACCTGCCCATTTTATCGTTACAGGGTATTGAAGGAAAAATGTTTAAGCCCATGGCACAAACAGTAGCTTTTGCCATTGCGGGTGCCTTTGTGCTGTCGCTGACCTATGTACCCATGATGAGTTCCCTGTTACTGAGTAAAAAAATAGCGTTTAAAAAGAACCTGGCAGATAAGATGATGGCCTGGCTGGAAAAAGTTTATAAGTTCACATTAGAAAAAGCACTGCATCTTCCTAAAACACTGGTGGCCTCTTCCTTGGCAGTATTCATTTTGGCAGTGTTTATATTACTGAATATGGGCGGAGAATTCATTCCTAAATTAGAAGAAGGAGATTTTGCCGTGGATACCCGTGTGCTTACGGGCAGTTCTTTACCTACCACCATTAAGGCCACACAGCAGGCCTCGCATATTTTGTTAACAAAGTTTCCTGAAGTGGAAAAAGTGGTCACAAAAATCGGGAGTGGCGAAATTCCCACCGATCCCATGCCCATTGAAGCATCTGATATGATGGTGGTATTAAAACCGAAGTCGGAATGGACCTCAGCCAAAACCTTTGATGCGCTGGCAGAAAAAATGAGTGCAGCGCTGGATGATGTGCCGGGTATCACTGCAGGCTTTCAGTTTCCGGTGCAAATGCGTTTTAATGAACTGATGACCGGTGGGCGGCAGGATGTGGTATGCAAGATATTTGGTGAAAATATTGATACGCTTTCCGTATATGCCCAGCAGCTGGGTGCCATTGCCAATGAGGTAGATGGGGCCAAAGATATTTACGTAGAAACGGTAACCGGTTTACCCCAAATTGTAGTGAATTATAACCGCGCCGCACTGTCGCAGTTTGGCTTATCCGTTTCAGATGTAAACAATACCCTGCAATCTGCTTTTGCAGGAGCAGTGAGTGGCCAGGTTTTTGAAAATGAACGGCGTTTTGACCTGGTGGTTAGATTGAACAATAACAGCCGGCAGGATTTGGCGGATGTACAAAACTTACTCATTGCCACCGCATCCGGTATGCAGATACCATTACAACAGGTAGCCGATGTACAGATCAAAATTGGTCCTAACCAGATTCAACGGGAAAATGCGCAGCGGCGTATAACCATGGGCTTTAATGTAAGAGGCAGGGATATAGAATCGGTGGTGAAAGAACTGCAGGAAAAGATTGGTAAAAAAATTAAATTACCCGCTGCTTATTTTATCACCTACGGCGGACAGTTTGAGAATTTAACAGCTGCAAAAAAACGCCTGAGTATTGCCGTTCCGGTTTCCCTGCTGCTGATATTCCTGATGCTCTATTTTGCCTTCAACTCCATGAAGCAGGGCCTGCTGATATTTTCTGCCATTCCGCTGTCTGCCATTGGGGGTATACTTGCATTGTGGACCCGTGGTATGCCGTTCAGTATTTCTGCAGGCATTGGGTTTATCGCTTTGTTTGGGGTGGCGGTTTTAAATGGCATTGTGCTTATTACCGAGTTTAACCAGTTAAAAGAAGCAGGGGTACACCTTGTAAGAGAACGGGTGATGAAGGGTACTAAAATACGACTACGGCCGGTATTGATGACGGCGGCTGTAGCCTCACTGGGCTTTATGCCTATGGCATTAAGCAATGGAGCAGGAGCAGAAGTACAGCGGCCATTGGCCACCGTGGTAATTGGCGGACTGGTTACAGCAACCTTACTTACTTTACTGGTATTGCCCGTGTTGTATTTGTGGGTGGAAACAGATGGCGGACCTAAAAAAACAAAACCTTTTAAAATGCCCAAATTTAAAAAATCAAAAAAAAATAAGAAGATCATTCCGTTTGTAACAGTATTGCTGAGTATTGGTATTGCAAAGGCACAGCTGCCTATCAGCCTGAATGCTGCTGTTGATACTGCGTGCAAACAAAACCCGGCCATGATGGCTGCCTCTCTGCGCATTGCGGCTGCCAAAAATTTAGAAGCATCAGCATATGATATTCCATATACAGCAGCCAGTGCCGAGTATGGCAAAATCAACAGTGTGTATAACGACAACAAGCTGGCCATCTCACAGTCCATTGCTTTTCCGGTAGTGTATAAACGCCAGAAAGCATTATTACAGGCACATACCCAAAGTTATTTGTACAACGAAGCTGTGATAAGGCTGGAATTGAAAAAGCAGGTGACGTTACTGTACTATGCCATGCTGGTTTTACAGGATAAAAAGCGATTGCTGCAGCAAACAGACAGTTTATACCGTATCTTTTTTACAAAGCAGCAGCAAAGGTTTAAAGCCGGCGATGCCAACCTGTTAGAAAAAACTGCAGCCGAAGTACAGCTGGCTCAGGTGAGTCATCAATTACAGCAACTGGAAACAGATTACAGTATCCTGCAGCAGCAGTTCAACTATTTATTACACACATCAGCATCTTATGTGCCCGTACCCGGAAAAGCTACAATGGAAATGCCGGCAGCGCCGGTGCTATCGGCTGTAACAAATTACCCCGTTGTTAAGTTAAAAGAACAGCAGCAGCAAATTGCGGTAAAGGAAATTGAAGTGGCCAAAACAAAAAATCTGCCACAGCTGAATATAGGGTATACCAACCAGTCTATTATCGGCATTCAAAATATTAATGGTATCGATAAAAACTATACGGCAGCAAACCGTTTTTCGTCTGCCTTGCTGGGTGTAAACATTCCCATTTTTAACAAGGCCAATAAGGCCCGGATAGCTGCAGGAAAAACCGGTTTGGCAGCAGCAAGAGCTGATTATGAAAGCAGTGTGCTGCAACAGCAATCTATATTGCAAACACTGCTGCTTCGTAAACAAAAGAACGAAAACCAGTTGCAGTATTACGAGCATACAGGTTTAAACCAGGCCAAAATAATTACCGACAATGCCAATATTCAATTTAACAACGGCGCTATCAATTACCTGGAATGGATCATGCTCACCAACCAGGCCATTGCAATACGTGCAGAATACATTGCTGCCATTGCCGAATGGAATAACACCATTATAGAATTGAATGCATACGTAAACAATTAAAAAGATCAACATGAAACATCCATATATGATATTGTTGCCAATACTGCTGGTACTGGCAGCCTGCGGCAGTAAAGAAAAAAAGCCGGCAGAAAATACAGCTGCTGCAACCGAATCAGAAACCACTGCCACGCTTACTGAAGCGCAAATTGCCAATGCCGGCATTACTACCGGCAAGGCCGAACTGGGCAATATGAGTGCCACATTAAAAGTAAACGGTGTGGTGGATGTGCCGCCCCAAAACATGGTATCGGTTAGTTTCCCGCTGGGAGGATATTTAAAATCCACGCATCTGTTGCCGGGTATGAAAGTTAACAGGGGGCAGTCCATTGCCATCATGCAGGACCAGTCACTGGTGCAAATGCAGCAGGATTATTTAGTGGCCAGATCAAAAGTATATTTTTTACAGAAAGAATACCAGCGCCAAAAAGTACTGAACGAAACAAAAACCAGCAGCGATAAAGTATTTGAGCAAATTGCCGGCGAGTACCAAATGGAAAAAGTGATCCTCAGCAGCCTGAAACAAAAACTGCTGATGGTAGGCTTAAACCCATCTACCTTAACAGAAAATACTATCAGCAGCGCCATCAGCATACATTCGCCCATTGATGGGTATGTATCTGCTGTTAATGTAAATATTGGTAAGTATGTAAATCCTGCAGATGTATTGTTTGAACTGGTAAATCCCAACGATCTGCACCTGGCATTAACAGTGTTTGAAAAAGACCTGCCCTTTATACAGGTAGGTCAAAAAATTAAAGCCCACCTGGTAAACGACCCTGGCAAAGTATACGATGCCGAAGTAATACTGGTGAGTAAGAACCTGGATAATAACCGGAGCGCACTGGTGCATTGCCATTTTGAAAAAGCCAATCATGAGCTGTTGCCCGGTATGTTTTTAAATGCGGTGGTAGAAATCACCAATGCAGCGGCTATTACCGTACCGGAAGAGGCAGTGGTTCGTTTTGAGGACAAGCAGTATGTATTTATTAAAAAAACTACCACACAGTTTGAAATGACCGAAGTAAAAACGGGTAACACGGGTAATGGCAGGGTGGAGATCAGTCCTGGCAGTATCAATATTGCTCAAACTGAAATTGTTATCAAAAACGCATATGCCATCCTGATGAAGTTGAAAAATAAATCAGAATAAAACAGTTCTGCACACAATAAAACAGGTGTTTTTCGGTTGCCGCAGCAGCAAAAACTTCATTTTGCCCATCTAACACAATAAATGGTAATTTTAGGCATTACTAATCTTAAAACTGTTGAAGCACCCCGGGAAATACCTGTTTTTATTATTGGTTGTATTTGTGCAAAGTTCACTTGCACAAAATCCGGCATCTTCCTTATCGAACCTGCGTAAAAAATTGCTGGTAATAAAGAATGATGTAGTGAAACTGGATTCTTTCAGTATTGTTCCCAATTCTGTAAGTATCGAAAATGTATTGCCCAATGCCTACACTATTGATGCGGTGAACGCCACTTTAACCTGGCACAGTAAGCCCGCCGCCGAATTTGTTTGGATACAATACCGCGTTTTTCCTTTTAAACTCAATGCAGCGGTAAAACATTACAATTACGACAGTGTAAGGTATAATTTCATCAATAATACTCCTGTTACCTTTAGCCTGGCCAACAGGCTCAATAATCCCTTGTTTGATTTTGGCAATGTAAAATCAGAAGGTTTTTTTGGCCGCGGCATTTCTTTTGGCAACAGCCAGGATGCGGTGGTAAACTCCAGCCTGAATTTACAACTGAGTGGTTTTATTGGCGACAGCATGGAACTAACCGCGGCCATTACCGATAACAATATTCCCATTCAGCCGGAAGGCAATACACAGGACCTGCGGGATTTTGACCGCATCTACCTGCAAATAAAAAAGAAAGACTGGCAGGTGAATTTTGGCGACATCGATATCCGTCAGAACAAGAATTATTTTCTGAATTTTTATAAACGGTTACAGGGCATTTCATTTATCACGGAAAATAAGATCACCAAAGCGCTGTCTAATTCATTACTGGTAAGCGGTGCCGTTGCCAAGGGAAAATTCAACCGCAATTTACTTACCCCCATTGAAGGCAACCAGGGGCCTTACCGTTTACAGGGTGCCAACTACGAATTGTATTTTGTGATACTGGCCGGAACAGAAAGGGTTTTTATTGACGGCGAACTGATGCAGCGTGGCGAAGACCAGGACTATGTGATCAATTACAATACTGCAGAAATTTCGTTTACGCCCAAACATTTAATAACAAAAGACAAACGCATACAGGTTGAATTTGAATATGCCGACCGTAATTTTTTAAACTCGCAGGTGTACCTGAGCGACGAATTGAATTTTAAAAATAAGTTCATCCTCAGTATTGGGGCATTCTCTAATTCAGATGCCAAAAACTCTTCTATTAACCAGGTACTGGAAAATAAAGAAAAACAATTTTTAGCAGATGTGGGGGATGGAGTGGATACTGCTTTTTATCAAAGTGCACAGCGGGATACCTTTGCGGTAGACAAAATATTGTATAAAAAAATTGATACGGTATACAATGCTGCAGTACACGACTCCATCTTTGTATTTTCTAATAACCCCAATGATGTACTGTACAATCTTTCCTTTACCTATGTGGGAGCAGGCAAGGGCAGCTACATGCCTTTGCCAAGTGTAGCCAATGGCAAAGTATTTTACTGGGTATCGCCGGATGCGGCCAATAATAAACAGGGCGACTGGGCACCGGTGTTGTTGCTGATTGCCCCCAAAAAACAACAACTGGTTACCCTTGGCGGAGAATACCGGTTATCAAAAACTTCGTTTATTAAAACAGAAGTGGCTGTAAGTAATTACGACATTAACTTATTTTCCCGTAAAGATAAAGGCAACGACAAGGGGGTAGCAGCAAAACTGCAATTTGAGAGTAACGACCGTAAAGTACATCTGTTCAGCAAACCCATGCTGCTGCAAACCAAACTGGGCTACGAATATGTGCAGGACCGTTTTCGCCCTTTGGAAAGGCTGCGCAATGTGGAGTATTTACGCGACTGGAGTTTGCCCTACGAGATCAGCAGGGCAGATGAACAACTGGCCAATGCAGCGGTGAAAGTGGCCGATACAAAAGGTAACTATTATGCTTACGAACTGATTCATTACAGGCGCAGCGATCATTTTAACGGACTGCGCCAGCAGTTCAACAATTATACATCTTTCAATGGCTGGAAACTCACCGATGCAATTAGTGTAACCACCAGTAATACGGCCACAGAAAAGGGCATTTATTTCAGGCCCACAATTGACCTGAGTAAGGAATTGCTGCAATGGGGAAAAATGCAGCTGGGTATTCATTACAGCAGTGAGCAAAATAAACTGCGCCATACCATTACTGATACATTAAACCGGATCAGCTTTGCTTTTCACACCTGGCAGGTATATCTTAAATCTAACCCAGCTAAACTGAACAAATGGGGCATATCATATTTTACACGCAACGATCTGCTGCCGGTACAAACCCTGTTGCAAAAAGCAGACAGAAGTGACAACTTTAATTTTACTACAGAGATCCGGAAAAATGAAAACCGCCAGCTGAACCTGAATATCACTTACCGGAAACTGCATATTGCCAATACGGCACTCAGCAGGCAAAGAGCAGATGAAAGTTTACTGGGGCGAACAGAATATACCATGCGGGAATGGAAAGGCTTGCTTACCGGAAATATATTGTATGAACTGGGGGCAGGCCAGGAGCAGAAGCGGGAGTATACTTTTTTTGAAGTACCCGCCGGGCAGGGCGAATACACCTGGATAGATTACAATGGCAATGGTATAAAGGAACTGAACGAATTTGAGATTGCCGTTTTCCAGGACCAGCGGAAATATGTAAAGCTTTTTACACCCAGCAATCAATATGTAAAAGCAAATTATGTGCAGTTTAATTACAGTTTTGAACTAAACCCCAAACTGGCCATGACGCCTGCCGATGATAAAGGAATTAAAAAATTATTGTACCGTTCCAACACCAGTTCCAGTTTGCAGATTGGTAAAAAAGATATTTCCACCGGGCAATTCCAGTTCAATCCGTTTACAAAAAAATTAGTAGACACCACGCTCATTTCCTTAAACTCTATATTAACCAACAGCTATTTTTTTAACAGAAGCAGTGTAAAATGGGGCTTTGATATCACACATTATTTATCCAATGCCAAAACCTTATTGTCTTATGGTTTCGAAAGCCGTAAACTGCTTAACCTGTCGGGCAGGATCAGGTGGAACATCAGCAAGAGTTTTTCCAGTAATATCAGTTTCCGGCAGGGAAAAAATGAGTTGAACACCAGCGGAACCAAATTCGATAACCGCAATTATTTAATTGAACAAAACAGTGTGGAGCCTTCTTTTTCCTTTATACACAAATCCAATTTCAGATTGAGTATTTCATACAACCTCAGTCAAAAGAAGAATACGATTGATTCGCTGGAAAAAGTTACGGCCAACGCATTGAGTGCAGAATTGAAGTATACCATTCTTTCCAACAGTACCTTACTGGCCCGGCTCACTTTAAATCAACTCAATTTTAAAGCCTATTCCGGTGCTGCAAATACTACAGTAGGATATGTATTACTGGATGGTTTATTGCCCGGGAAAAACTATTTATGGAATATGGAATATACCCGGCGCCTGGCAGGTAATTTTGAAGTAAGCCTTCAATATGAGGGCCGTAAACCTGGCGAAGCCAGAACTGTACATGTGGGCAGGGCTAGTATCAGGGCTATTTTGTAATACAGCTGTTGTAAAAAAAGATCACACCTGTTAAAGTGTGATCCTGTAATATTGTATCAGCGTTGAAGCGGGTAATTCCTATCCAAACAAACCACCTTTTTTAAAACTTCTTACACCTTCGCCAATTTTAAAACCATTGTTGTACACTTCTATTTTATAATCGCCGGTTTCAAAATTGCTGTTCTGTTTCCAGTCTACACTAATGGTTTGGCGTTGTCCCTGTGTATAATTCACTTCTACGCGTTGCGTAAAAAATTTATCTTCTCCTTCGCGGGTTTTAAAATTACCCGAACCAAGTGCCTCCACAGTTACAGGCGTACCCTTTGGATCGGTGATGCAGATATAAATGGTTTTATTGCCCGACTGTGTGATACGGTTTTCATCGAGGTCAAAAGAAATACGTAGTTTGTCTACCCGCTTAGCTGTAGAAGTGGTTTTTTCTTTACCACTCTTTTTTTCATTGATACCTGTAATGGAAAAATTGCTGGCATGTAAGGTAGAGCCAATGTCAATCACATCTTCTTTTTCTTTGATCACATTTTTTGCATCTTCTGTTTCTTTGCGTGCCACATCCCGTTCTTTGGTCACGGCTTCTTTTTCCTGGGTCAATACCAATTTTTCGCCCTGCAGTGTTTCTATCTGAGTTCGGTAACCGGCAATGTCTTCGTTTAATGAAGCGATGAGAGTTTTGGCCTGAGCCAGTTCAGCCGAAGTGGCATTTGCCTTGGTAAGCAATTGCTGTATCTTGGCTCTTTTTTCAGCAATGTCTCTGTCACGCTGTGTGATCACACTGTCTTTGCTGTGTGCCATATTTGCACTGCTTGTCTTTATCATATCAAACCGCATGGTGGCATCATCCAGTTCTTTGCGCAGTTCATCTTTTTCCGAGCTGGTGGTAGCCAGCTGGGTATCTTTCTGCTGAATAACTTCTTTGGTTTTGTTTTTATCGTAAATAATATACCCCCAGGTGCCCAGTAAAGCCAGTAATAACCCCCCGGTTAATAAATTGCGCATGTTTTTTTTCTCTGGCGGCGGTGGTGCCTGCGGTGTCTTTTCTGCTTCAGGAAAATTCTCGTATGCCATAATAGGTGTTTTAAGTGATAAATTATTAGGTCAATATTAAAAAAAATAATTGTGTTTTTTACTGATCGCTATAAAAATAACATTTAATATTCAGTAGCTGTATCCTTTAAAAGGGGGATATACCAAAAACTTTGCTGTAAAGTAACAGTAATCGTGCCTAACTTTTATCTTTGAGGTATGAGTGCAGAGAAAATCATCGGGGATTGGAAGAAGAAAAAGTTTAAGAGCCTGTACTGGCTGGAGGGGGAAGAAGACTATTATATTGATATGGTGGTGGATTATGCCGAGCATCATATTTTGGATGAGGCCGAAGCCGGCTTTAACCTCACTGTTTTTTATGGCCGGGATGCAGAATGGACGGCAGTGGTAAATGCCTGCCGCCGTTACCCCATGTTTGCCGAAAGGCAGGTGGTGCTGCTGAAAGAGGCCCAGCATATGAAGGAAATTGAAAAACTGGAAAGCTATGTAGAAAGCCCGTTGGCATCCACTATTTTTGTGGTGGGCTACAAAACCAAAACACTCGACAAACGTACCAAACTTTCCAAACTGCTGAAACAGCATGCTGAAGTACTGCTTTCTGAAAAACTAAAAGACTATAAGGTTAATGAATGGATCAGGGAAATGGTGATGAGCAAGGGCTATACCATCAGTTCAAAAGCCGTGGTGCTGCTGGAAGAACATATTGGCAACGACCTCAGCCGTATGGCCAACGAAATTGATAAACTATCCATCAACCTGAAAGGCCGCACCGAAATTACCGACGACGATATTGAAAAATTCATCGGCATCAGCAAAGAATACAATGTATTTGAGCTGCAGGCCGCCATTGCCAAAAAAGACCTTGCAAAGGCCATCACCATCATACGGTATTTTGAGGGCAATCCCAAAGCAGCACCCATACAACTGGTATTGCCTGCCCTGTATGCCAATTTCAGTAAAGTGTACACGGTGTTTGGGATGAATGATAAAAGCGAAGCCGCCCTTAAACCGCATTTTTATTTCAACAGTACCGCGGTAAAAAATGCACTGGAAACCATCCGTAATTATGGCTACGAAGGCATAGAACGTATTTTGTTACTGTTACATCATTATAATTTAAAAGCCATTGGGGTGGGAGATACAGGAACTTCCGATGCGTCGTTGTTAAGAGAGATGGTGGTAAAGATGATTGCGTAATAACAGCTTTGTTCCTGGAGAAAATCCATGGCTCAATACCACAACCCATATAGCCGGCTTACTGAATAATTAATGGCATGATATGCCAACAGTGTTTAGTTGATCCACCTGCTGATCGCTTCTTTCATAGTGCGGATATTAAAAGGCTTGCTCACAAAATCATCCATATCCACGGCAAAACATTTTTCTCTTTCGCCCTGTACTGTGCCGGCAGTAAGTGCAATAATAGGTACCCGCCTGTCTGTTTGCAGTTTGCGTATGGCAGTAGTGGCATCATAGCCACTCATTTCGGGCATTTGTATGTCCATCAGTATCAGGTCGGGATTAAACTCACTGAACATATGTACTGCTTCCAGTCCTGTTTTTGCTTCTGCCACCTGGCTGTTGGGGTACAGTTTCTTTAACATGATCCTGGCCAGGGTCATATTTACTTCATAATCTTCAGCAATTAAAATTTTAAATGCATGGGTGGCGGTACTATCTGCCGCCCGGGGTTGGTCATTTTGAATTTTATTAAACCGCTGGGTGCGCTTGAGCAAAGCCAGCGAATGATACAAGGCTTTTATTTTTAAAGGCTTTATCAGTTGCTGCTGTATTTTTAATTCCCTGCAGGCTTTTGTAATGCCTTCATCGTCAGATGAACTGTATAGCAGAATAATGGGTTGTTCGGCAGTACCGGTATAGGTGGCCCGTATTTTTCTTACGGTATCAATACCATCCATCAACGGCATGTGGTAATCCATAATGATCACATCATAGGTATTGTTTTGTTTCAGCAGCTGCAGTGCTTCCATACCATTTTCAGCGGTATCCGAGTCAATATTGCGTATCTGCAGCATATCTTTTAAAATTCTTCTGTTAGATGCATTGTCATCTACAATTAAAATTTTAGAGAATTGAAAAGTATCATCCCAAACCACCAGGTCGTCATGCTCATAGGGGCAGGTAATTTCAAACGAGAATTCGCTGCCCACACCACTGGTACTGCTGAGCTGTAACGAACTTTGCATAAAAGCCAGCAGCCGGTTAGAAATGGTTAAGCCCAAACCGGTGCCGCCAAAACGCTTGGTGGTGGAATTGTCTTCCTGGGTAAAGGCTTCAAAAATTTTCTTGCGGTTCTTTTCTTCAATACCAATGCCGGTATCTTTGATCTTAAACAGCAGCTTAATATTTTTATCATTCCCCGCACTTACAACAGCAATTTCCAGCGTTACTTCGCCATGTTCGGTAAATTTTACGGCGTTAGACAGCAGGTTGACCACAATTTGTTTGATACGCATTTCATCTGCCCAGATATACCGGGGTACCTCGGGTTTGATATCTACCAGTACTTCCAGTTTTTTAGAATGTGCCTGGTATTTGATCATATCAATAGCATGACTGGCCGTATCGTACAGATCCATTTTGCCGATGTTCAACTCCAGTTTGCCTGCTTCAATCTTTGAAAAATCTAAAATATCGTTGATGATGTCCAGCAGCGAATCGGCGCTTTGGGCAATGGTAGATACATATTGCTGCTGTGTTTCGTTCAGTTTACTCAGCATCAGCAATTCAGTAAAGCCCACCACGCCGTTCAGTGGGGTTCTTATCTCGTGGCTCATATTGGCCAAAAATTGCGATTTGGCTTTGTTGGCCAGCTCGGCCTGTTTTTTTGCTTCCCTGAAATCGCCAATGGCCCCGGTTAAGTTTTCTATAAACTTATACGAAATGGTATAAACAATCAGTGTAACGATACTGATATTAATGGCAAAAAACATCAGCGAAATACTCTTGTTTGCCGTATAAGCTACGATGGCTTTATAGTCGAATATTGCAGACAGTAGTACAAATAATATAAAAACCGCCAGCCAGATAAAGGCTTTTTTTAATTTTATAAAATTCAGCGCCGCAATCAATGGCAGCAATGCCCATAGCATTACACAACCAGAGGCTTCAAATCCACCCAGCACAAACTGAAAGGCAAAAGGAAGAAACAGGCTGATGAATAATTGAAAATCACGTGCCAACCCAAAATTGTCTTTTTTATCCAGTATCCAAAAATTAACCAGCGTTAATACAGCATACCCGTATGGAATAAGGCTTTGGAAATAAAAACCATAGATCAAACAAATAGTGCCCCATACCAGGCCACCAATGCTCATGGCATACCCCATGTTTTTTAAAATAGAGATATGCACCACTCTTTCCTGGCTGGCATCGGCTGGTACGGTAAGGTTCTTGAAAAATTCGAAGTTTGCCACTGTTTTAAATATGCTGCTGTGTTTGGTGATTCCCGGAAAAGGTTGTGTGAAACATAATAAGCCTGTTAAAAAACGGGGAAACAGCAGAATTATTGCCTGTATGGTAATACGCTGCCATTGCCTGTTTATGAATCAAGATGCTGCCACTGCCGTATATGTTAAGGGTTGATAGTACCTTTCTTTTTTAGTATAAAAAGAATCAGGATCAGCAATGCAAAAAAGAAGATCATGCCGTAGCTCAGGTATTTTTTTGAATTGCCATCAATAAAAACCGGTGTATTACCCCGTTCTATAAAGTATACCAGGTTATTTACGGGATCGGCATAAGTATTCAGTGATTCCCTGTAAAATACCGTTACCGAATCGCCGGTTCTAAGATCGTTGATCAGGTTTAGTTGTTGTTTAAAACCACCTGCAGTTTTTGCCATATACAACTCAAAAGGCTTAGGGTAGTGGTCAATTGAAAGAAAGCGGTAACAGGCCGTGTCTTTGCCCGGGAAATCTTTATGAAAATTATGAAGTGCTGTAACAATACCCCTCACTTGCTTAAAGGAAGTTTTGGGATTTCCGTCACGATAGATATAATAACAAAACAATACGATCAGCGATACCAATGCGTATACACAGCTTCTGAATGATATATTGTAGGTCACTTTAAGTAGCGGTTCTGTATTTTAGTAAACACTGCATTACCATTTGGAATGCAGTGTTGCAATAAAGAAAATATTAGCTGCAATGATATTGAAGAATGCCTTTTGTCATTTATAAGCAGGCCAGGCTATCCTCTTTATCCCTGTGTAATTGCTGTTTCAGTTCTTCCAGGCCGTTAAATCGCACTTCACTGCGTAAATATTTGACCACTATTACACGGATGAGCTGGCCGTAGATGTCTGCTGCAAAATCAAACAGGTTCACTTCCACCACACGTTTTTTCCCGTTGATGGTAGGCCGGAAGCCGATGCTCATCATGCCTTTATAACGGATGCCGTTCACCACTGCATACACGGCATAAATCCCATCGCCCAAAACAATTTTTTCTTCGTCGGTGCTTTTTAAATTGGCAGTGGGGTAACCAATGGTACGGCCAATTTTATCGCCATGCACTACTTCACCTTCAAAAAAGAATGAATAGCCCAATAATTTGTTGGCTTCTTCAATGTTACTGTGTAAAATGGCCTGGCGTATATTGCTGCTGCTGACTTTAACTGCATCCAGTAGGTGTTCGGGTATTTCCATTAATTGGTAACCCAATACCGGTGCTTTAGCTTCCATCAGCGTGTAATCGCCGCTGCGGTCGCGGCCATAGCGGTGGTCGTAACCAATGATGATGGTATGCGGATGAAATTTATCCACCAAAAAATCGCTGATATATTCTTCTGCACTCTGGTTAGCAAAATAATCAGTAAAAGGTACCACTACCAAATGGTCTACACCGCTTTGCTCCATCAGTTCAATACGTTCTTTCAGGGTATTGATCAGCCTTACACCGGTAACAGCAGAGGATACCACCTTACGGGGATGGGGGTGAAAAGTGATGATGACAGATTCGCCGTCAGCCTTTGCGGCTGCATCTTTTAAAGTATGAATGATCTGCTGGTGGCCGCTGTGCACCCCGTCGAAAGTGCCAATGGTGATCACTGCATTGCGGAATTGCGGTAACTGGTCTGTAGAATAATGTACTTTCATTGTAATATGGCTGCAAATCTACTTGATAATTTTATAATGGCTTTCGGAAGCATGAATATTGAACATTTTATTAACGAGGCATGGATAATTTTTTGATGGATAATGGGCAATTCATTAGTAATTTGCGCCCGGTATTGATAATTGTCCATTCACCATTGACCATTCAAAACAATGTCTTTATATTCTAAAAGAGGGGTTTCTGCCCAAAAAGAAGAAGTGCATGCAGCTGTTAAAAACCTTGACCAGGGCTTATTTCCCCATGCATTTTGTAAAGTGTACCCCGATTTTTTAGGTGGCGATGAAAATTTTGTGAACATCATGCACGCCGATGGCGCAGGCACCAAAAGCATACTGGCTTATTTGTACTGGAAAGAAACCGGCGATATTTCCGTTTGGAAAGGTATTGCACAAGATGCCATTGTAATGAATTTGGATGATTTATTATGTGTGGGCATTTATGATAATATTGTTTTTAATTCTACCATCGACCGCAACAAACATTTGATCACCGGGGAAGTGCTGGAGCAGATCATCAGCGGCAGCCAGGAATTATTTGACACCCTGAAAACATGCGGTGTTAACATTCATTACCTGGGTGGCGAAACAGCCGATGTGGGCGATGTGGTGCGTACAGCTGCGGTTAATGGTACCATGACCTGCCGCTGGCCAAAAGATAAGATCATCAGCAATGACAAGATACAACCCGGAGATGTGATCGTTGGCTTTGCCAGCTATGGACGTGCTACTTATGAAACGGAATACAACAGTGGTATTGGAAGTAACGGCCTTACCAGTGCAAGGCACGATGTGCTGAGTAAATATTATGCAGAAAATTTTAAAGAAAGCTTTAATACAGGTTTAGATGAAGCAGTGGTGTATATAGGAAAGCACAAATTAACAGATGCTGCGTCATTCACCATTCACCACTCACCAATCACTACCACAATTGGTAAACTGATACTAAGCCCCACCAGAACTTTTGCGCCTGTAATGCAGCCCTTGTTGAAAGATCATTTTGACAAGATACATGGCGTGATACATTGCAGCGGCGGCGGACAAACCAAGTGCATGAAATATTTGCCCGGTAATTTTAAAATTGTAAAAGATAATTTATTTGAAGCACCTGAAATTTTTAAGATCATTAAAGAAAACAGCGGCAGCAATAATAAAGAAATGTACGAGGTATTTAACATGGGTTGCCGCCTGGAGATATATTGTGATGCCGCAGATGCGCAGCTTATGATAGACGCTGCAAACAAATTCAATATTGAAGCGCAGGTAATTGGCAGGGTGGAAGCCAGTGATAAAAAAGAACTGCTGATAAAACTGAAAAACGAAGAGATAAGCTATTGATATAAAGAAAACATCCGGAGTGTAAATGCTCCGGATGTTTTTTTATTTAGCTTTTTGTTTTGATCAGCAATACCCCGGCACTGACTTTTTCCCCAAATATTTTTTTCCCTGCACCGGCATCATAAAATTCCATTGCCAGCACATCTTCTCTTTTAACGAAAGGTGTTTTTGCTGCGGGTTTGCCATTTATAAGCAGCAGTTCACCAGGTTGCATTGTAAATGCACCATTTCCCACCATATGGTATGTACTGATACTATTACCATTCATCAGGTGAACCTTAAGCGGTACATTGTATATTTCCGTTATTGCTTTATTTGTATTTTCTTCCACTACAAAAGTGATGGGCTGTTTGCGGTAAGCATTTACCTTCCTGTTATTTTGAATTGCAGGAGCCCATTTAGGACTCTTCCTGATCAGGTCGATACAATGCTGTGCCGTTTTACTGCCCTGGTAATTGATTGACGTAACATCGCTCACGCTGCCGTCTGTATGTACAATAAACTGCACAATAATGGTATAGGTACCGGGCTTCCATCCATCCAGTGCGGGCAGGTTGGCATCCAGGTTCTTTTGCAAATATTGTTTCCAGACATCACTGCCGCCAACGAAAGAAGGCTCAATTTCTGTTTTGATAAAAACTTTATTATCTGTTGCGGTCCGGCCCGGGCTTGGATAACCCACTACAGTGATATCACCGGTTAAAGCATATGATTTTCCATCAATTGCAATTGTGCCTACGCCGTCTTTTTTAACCCTTACATTGTCGAAACTAACAAAACTTCCCGACTGACATTTTTCTAATTGTTCTTTTAATAAGTACATGGAACTGCCGTTGATGCTAACTACAACTGGGGTTGGAAACCCCTTACCGCCAAAGTAAGCATTGGCGCTTACAAAACTGTAGCCGTTGCTTACCGTTATTTCTTTTTGACTTTTAAAATCGTCAGCATTTACTGTACAGGAGGCAGAAAGATTACCAACAGAGATCACAGGTTCTTTTTTAACGGCAGCAACCTGCTGTTTTTCTGATGGATGTCCTTGTACTACTACTACATCTGATCCTTTTTTTTCATCAACAGTTATTTCAAGCGCACCAAACTCGCCCTGTTTGCCATATTTTTTTATTGCGTCAGCTGAAGCAAGAAACTTGCTGGAAATGTAATCACCTTCCGGCAACGGATAGGCAGCTTGGTTTTGTAAATATGTTTTTACAGTGGTTACCACAGCACCATTCATCACTAATATTGCATTATCAATGCTGCTGACTGTTTTATCTGCAACCTTTAGCAGTTTTGCAGCTTTTAATTCATTCATATCCTTAATATTATCGGGTACCCTTACCGCATTGAATTTAAAACTGCCTAATATTTCTCCGTTACCGCTTTTAGAAACGATAATGGTAACCAATCCCGTTTTAACAACACTTACCATATACCTTCCATTATTGCCGCTAACAGAGCCATTTGAAACCGAAACCACCAGGTCCTGAACATCAACATTTGATTGTACTGTAACGGGATTAAGAATACCTATATACAGTTCTTCCATTTTTATATTTACGGTAGCTGGTTTACCCATTGCTATCACCACAGGGTTTTCCTTTTTTGTTGTAATTAACACTACACCATGTTTACCTTTTTCTCCATACTTTTCGGTGGCGGTATTATCTTTCAGTACATCCACCCGCTGAATATTTTCGGGATCAATACTGTTCAAATTAAAATCATTGTCCTGTTCCTTTCCATCAATCACATATAGGGGCGTGGCTTTTTTACCAACTACCACAACTTCTTTAAGATTATCTGGCTTTAATGAAATATTAATTACAGATTTCTTTCCCTGGGATTCCATAATATCTGGCAGTTTGTCTCCCTTTAAAATATCGATAGAGTTGATCTTTTCGGGGTTGATATTTTTTAATTCCTGTGAAGTAATTACTTTCCCTTCAAGGTAGATCAATGCATCATCAAATTCAGCTTTCTCACCGGAATTAGTTTTTGTGATCTTAACGGTATTGGTTCTATCATCAAGGTAAATGGTATCAGCTCTAATAAAAGTCACACTCTTTTGAGTTAAAACTATCGCACCGGATTTCCCCTTCTCTCCATATATTTTTTTTGCTTCGGATGGTTTGTAAGTAATTATAGTGGTAAAACTGATCTTGTTTTGTTCAATATAATCCATCCCAAAATTTCCTATTTCTTTATCGTCAATAATAATCAATGCTCTTGTTTTAAAATCTTGTGATTTTAAATAGCTGCTATCGGAGAATTTTGTGTTGATATAGAATCCCCTAACAGTAGTATCATTCAATTGTACTGCTGAATTTAACTGCTGCAGCTGTGCTTTTACTAATGCAGTATTTTGGTCATTGATGGTTTTATCTGCAGATTTTACTTTAAAAGTAAATGCGGCAAAAACCAACACTGCCAGCGGCAAAACCATTATTCTTCCCCAGTAATTTACCCTGGGATTATTGTTTTTTGTTAACATAAGCAAACGGCGTTTGATGGGTGAGTAGAAAAAATTATTGGTGAGCTGAAAACGGTGCTGCGGATATGTGGCCTGCAGTATCATGGCGGCAAAAGCAGTGGTATCGCTGTCTTCCACGGCTTTTTTATCGGCAATGAATTCGTGTATCATATTCAGTTCTTTGCGGATGAGCCAGAAAAAAGGATTGCTCCAGTAAAATATCAATACAAGGTTGATGAAGAGCTTATCGTATGTATGCTTTTCCTGTACATGCGCTACTTCGTGTTTGAATATCTGTTTGCCGGTACTGGTATCCATATCAATATTCTGGTTCCAGAAAATATAGTGTAAAAAAGAGAAGGGCGTACTTTTTGCGTCGGTGTTTACAAATGAAATGCTGCCGATCTGCTGTTGAGGGTATTGTTTTAACAGGGTACGGATAAAATATAATGTACGGATAAATATAATTGCCATTACAAGTGATACTGCTAAAAACAGCAGGGGATATACCTGTTCCCAATCAAAACTGGATAGTCCGGTGTTTGCCCTGATGATCACATTGTCCATATATGCATCGCTGCTGGAAACAGCCTGTAGGATCTGTATCATTCCCGCCTGCTGTTGTTCCGGCTGCTGCCAGAAATTTATTTTTATCAGGGGCAGCAATAATGACAACACCACCGCCGCCATCAAATAAAAACGGTTGTATCCGTGAAATACTTTATTGCGCAGCAACAACCAGTAATACCCGTACAATATGCCGGAGCATACAATTACTTTTAGCAGGTAATAAGCGATGGGAAGCATATTAGTAAGTTTTGTGTTTGCAGTTTTCGGTTGGCAGCCTTCTGATTACAATTTGTTTTACTACTCAGCAATCGAATTGCGTAACAATGTAAAACAACCCTAAGCCGAAAACTGTAAACTGTTTTATTTTTTCTTCAACTGTTTCAATAACAATTCCAGCTCATCCAAACTCAGGTTATTTTCTTTCACCATAAACGAAACCGCATTGCTGAAACTGCCTTCAAAATAACTTTTTACCAAACTTTTCATTGAGCCTTTGCTGTAGGTTTCTTTACTGATCAGCGGGTAGTACTGGTGCGTTCGTCCAAATACAGTAATACCTACAAATTCTTTTTCTACCAGTATTTTTATAATGGTGGCCACTGTATTACTGTGTGGTTTGGGTGCCGGCAATTCTTCCAGTATCTCCCTGAGAAAAGATTTGTTCAGCTTCCATATTACCTGCATGATCTGCTCTTCGGCTTTTGTTAAGGTCTTCATTTTTTTATTTTTTCTGATGCTGAAACAAATCTAAAACTAATATTTTAGTTTTACAACTATTTTTTTAGTTTAGTCGGATTTTAACATTTGGTGCAGAAAATATTTTTTACCCTACAGGTTGTAACAACTAAATTTGCTGCAATGGCATATACGTGCATTCGCTTTGGAACTGTTGATCCGGGGAAAACTGCTGAAGCGTGCGACGCAACCAAAGATGATGTAAGTACAAATGCCTGTAACAAAAGCACTCACCACTAAACAGCCAACGAATGTCTCAATCGATCATTGAATTAAAAAATGTAAATATTTACCAGGGCAGCAGCCTGATCTTAAGCGATGTTAATATTTCAATTGACAAAGGCGAGTTTGTGTATTTGGTGGGTAAAACCGGAACCGGTAAAAGCAGCCTGCTGAAAACCTTATATGGCGATCTTGAACTGCGGGAAGGCGAAGGCTGGGTGGTAGGCCATGCTTTAAAAGGCCTTACCTGGAAGACGGTACCCTTTTTAAGGCGCAACCTGGGTGTGGTATTCCAGGATTTTCAATTACTGACCGACAGGAACGTGAACGATAACCTGAAATTTGTATTAAAAGCCACTGGTTGGAAAGACGAAAAATTAATGGACGAAAAAATTGCCGATGTACTGGATAAAGTGGGGTTGAAAACCAAAGGATTTAAAATGCCATTTGAACTGAGTGGAGGCGAACAGCAAAGGGTGGATGTGGCCAGGGCCCTTTTAAATTCTCCTAAATTGATACTGGCAGATGAACCGACAGGTAACCTTGACCCTGAAACGAGTGATGAGATCATGCAACTGCTGTTTCATATCTGCCGCGATTATAACACCACTATTGTAATGGCCACACACGATTATATTGTGATCAATAAATTCCCCGCCAGGATGCTGCGTACCGAACGCGGTAAAGTGCTGGACAATGCTACTATTGAAATGTAGGGATGGAATGGGCAATGGTCAATGGTGAAATAGAGTCTAAGGTCTGAAGATTATCAAATAATTGAAAGCTATTTCGCTTTATAACTGTCATTGACCATTCACCATTCACCATTCACCATCTGAATAAGCTGCCTTGCATTGGCTTCATTATTATACATCGTTTGCAATAATCCCTGTCGTTGCTCTTTTTCCTGCTCAGTAAAGGGGCGATCGTAGAGTTTTGTTATTTCGTTTGTAAAAGATACCGCATCTGTTGCAATATGGCATACCTTTTCCAAACCGCTGCCATCCACACCCGCCGCATTTACCAGGCAATGCCTGCCATTGAACAATGCATTCAGCAGTTTTAATTTTATACCGGTATTATTGAAAGAAGGGAGTACATGCACCTGCGCCTTGGCGATCATGTCCTGCATTTCGCTTTCGCCGGGATTGGCTACTATGCAGGTATGTGTATGTTGATGTGCAAGGTTTTTTAATTTTTCTGAAGGATCTTTACCTGCAATTACAAAAGGTATTTCCAGCTTGTTAAATACATTTTCCAGCAACCATGTTACCGCCGCTTCATTTTCATTCACCGATAAATTACCATGGTACAAGCAATAGCATCCCTTGCCTTCTTTGCCCACGGCCATGGTATGCGGAATAAACACCGGCAGGTAATGCATGGCCGCAGCATTAAATGATTGCTGGTACAGTTCCACATCATGTTTGCTTACCGCAATAAAACCCGTTTTACCGGCCAGTTTTTTTTCGTACCGGTACAATAATTTACTCTCGTAAATGAAATAGCATTTCTTAAAAAGATTTTTTTCGTTGCGTGACAGTTGCCGGTAATATTCAAATTCGGTATTGTGTAAACGCACCATTACCCTGCGGTTTTTAAGCTGGCCATTATACAAAAAATAGGTGCAATGAATGCCTTCCAGTAAAACCGGGTGGTCGTCCTTATTCAAATTGTTGAGCAATAATTTACTGGCTCTTGATTTTACAATGAAAGGCATCCGCAAAGAAAAACTGCGGATGCTTTTGTTGCGCTGGTAATAATTCACACTTACACAGTATTTATTCAGCTCGGGTTGTGGTGGCCGGCCTTGTGTAAAACAATGCAGGTGAATTTTTATACCCTGTGCATGTAATGCCTTTAGTTTGTAAAACAGGTCTACCACACCACCATAATCGGCCGGCCAGGGTACATCAAGGGCAACAATATGTAAATGCTTATCCAATACGGTGTTTGTTTTCTGTGCTGATGGTGGTAAATAAATTTTCAATTATTTTTTTTTCATGCTCCCAATTGAGCTCACTGATGGCTTTACGGGCATTGGTTTTGTACAGGGCATACACTCTTTCATCATTTGCCAGTGCTGTTACTGCAGCCACAATTTTTTCCGGCGTTACCTCATCTATTACAATTCCCACTTTGTATTGCTGCACAATAGCAGCCACTTCTTTGATATTGCTTACAATCACCGGCACATCCGCAGCCAGGTAATCAAACAATTTATTGGGCAGGCTGGCCTGCTGGTTAATGTTAATGGGTTTATCTAAACTAAACCCGCAATAAGCCTTTTGAGTTAGTTGTTGTAATTGCTGGAACGGTAAAACACCCGTAAATAAAACTTTTTGCTGCAGGTTATTTTCGGTCACTGTCTTTTTTAGTAAATCCATAATAAGTCCGCCGCCGGCTATTACCACAATGAATGCATCGTTTAATAATGTTGCTGCTGCCACCAGTTCTTCGGCACCCCGGTTTTCATTAATTCCATTGCCCTGCAGCAATAATATTTTTTTATTGGATGGAATGGCAAATGCAGCAACAGGCGCATTATCATTATGGATTGACTGTTGTTTGGCAAGTATTGGTACGTTTCTAACCACCAGCAGGTCTTTATCATATTTTTGTTTATACAAATCTGCAATGGTATGATTAACGGTATAGATATACTTGATCCTGGGAAAGAAAAGGTTTTCAATACGCACCCAGATGTTTTTAACAAAGGAGCGGTTATAAAGTTCAGCAGTTTCTGTAAAAAACTCGTGGGTGTCATATACCACAATGCTTCCTTTCAGTTTGCCTGCAATGTAATTGGGGGGCAGGGTATCCAGGTCGTTGGCCAGCAGGAGCGGGGCTTTCTTACTCAACAGGAAAAAAAATAAACGAATATTCCATTCAGCATAAAACAAAAATCCCTTTTGAAAAAATACAGCGATCCTTTTGGTTTTGTAGTCCCGCTTACCAATCTCCCGGCTTTTTGTTTTTTTTGTGCCAACCAATAATACATCGTATCCCAGTTCGTGTAATGTTTGCGACACTTTGTGCACACGCTGATCTGTTACCAGGTCCGAAATTACAGATACAATTATTTTGGTCATCAGCGTAAAATTACAAAATCTAAATACGATTTGAGTGAGGGACTATTGTTTTACATATGCTGCAATGGCATCATGCACGGCTTTCATGCCTTTCCATTCATTTTGATCGCTTAAAGAATGATTGTGCCAGATGGAGATCAACTGCCCGTTCACTTTTTTTACACTGTCAGCTAACTGTTTCATTTTTATCAATGCTGCTTCCGGGCTTAACTGCATGTCTTCTGTAAAAGTACCCTCCATGAAGGTTACAGGGTGTAACAGTAATTCTGTTTCCTTATCTTCCAGCAGGTCATAAAAATAAAATTCACTGCAGGTACCTGCCCTGAAGCCCGGTAATTCAGCAAAGCCCATCGTAAAATCCTGGGTAATTCCGGCCTGCATTAAATGACGATAGGTTACAGGAAAAGAAAGCCGTAAATAATGCTGCCTGCTGTATTCAATATTTTTTTTACTGATCAATTCCAGTAGTGCTTTTTCCCGTTGCAATAAGGTATAGTCAGTATCGGCATAATAGGAGGGGTGTATGCCAATGGTTGTTGTTTTTGATAAGCGCTGTATCAGTTGTTGTAATACCTTTTTACCGGGATGTATATTATGGTTAAAGTCATTTTTTTCTCCCAGTAAAAAAAAGAAAAGCAGTTGATGGCCGTTCCGTTGCTGCTGCTGCAGGATATGCTGATAGGTATCAAAAGGATCCGGTTGTTTTTTGGCCAGTACCAGCAAACGGTGTTTTATTTTTTTAATATTGAACCCCAGCAGGTCTTTTACCAAATTGCCGGCAGTAACTGTAAGTGTACGCCCCAGGAAGGCGAATGCCACATCAATATCGTAAGTAAAAGTAATTTGCGTACTTTTTTGTTGAAAGTTTAACTCCGGGTACAGCGCAAGCAATTTTTCTTTCAGATCGTTAATCCAGATGTCTGCCACCGGTTGTTCTAAAAAACCCAGTTGGCAGGCCAGCGAGTCAACTGCCGGGAACTGGCCGTATTTATTTTTTTTAAATGGCAGGTATTCCTCGTACCGGCTGATCAGGTAAAAGATGGCTGCAAAAGGGTCAAAGGGAAAATGGGTAGATCCGGTTGCAAAAGGCACCTGCAGCCCCTTATACATACAAGTACTGATTGGTTGCCGGTTGATGGTATTTTCAAACAAAAGGGCTGCCGGTGCAATATGAAGTACTTCATCGTCAGCATGTTCAGTATACAGTATTTTTGCTCCCTGCCAGGCCTTGAATTCCTCATAATCAATGGTAATAAAGGCCTTAATACCCAACTGCCTGTCAAATACCTGCCTGCAGGTATAAGCCAACCGGCTGGAACTGATTTCAGAAAATATAAGGATCGAGTTAGACATTATATACTGTTATTCATTGCATGATTACAGGGCTGCAACGTATTTCTGTTTAATTTTATGGCTACCAGCTGGCAAAATTGGGGTAAAGGTTTACACATATTAACAATATTCAAAAAAAATACTCAATTAGCAGCCTAAAACCCATTTTTTTATGTACTTTTGCGCCGAAATATAAAGAAACTATAACAAAGACGTTATTAAAAAAAACAAAGAGATGCCGTATTTAACAATCGAAAAAAGAGCAACAATTTTTACCACTTACGGTGGCAAAGCTACCAACACAGGTTCTATTGAGGGCCAGATCGCTTTATTGACTGAGCGTATCAACCAAATTTCTGAACATCTTAAAGTTAACAAGAAAGACTTTTCTTCTCAAAGAGGATTGATGAAAATGGTTGGTCAGCGTAAACGTTTATTAACCTACCTGAGCAAACACGACCTTACCGGCTACAGAGCTTTAATTGAAAAATTAGGTTTGCGTAAATAAAATTATTCCAACTATGCAATATTGTATAATTCCCAACTGATTTTTTACGGTTGGGAATTATGCTTTTTAAACAAGTTTTATAATTATTGCTTGCTGCAGCTATCACGGGTATTTTGAATGCCCACATTAACGGGACTACAACCAGTCAAAATTTAAATCAAAACTATTTATGTCATTATTACAACCAAAATCTATAACATTTGATATTGGCGGAGGCCGCATGGTTACCATTGAAACCGGTAAAATGGCCCGCCAGGCCGATGGCGCTGTTACTGTGCGCCTGGGCAATTGTATTTTATTAGCTACTGTTGTTGCCAACAAAGAACCTAAAGAAGGACAAAACTTTTTTCCTTTATCAGTAGACTACCAGGAGAAATTTGCTTCTGCAGGCCGTGTGCCGGGGTCTTTCTTTAAAAGAGAAGCCAGGCTGAACGATTACGAAATTTTAACTTCAAGATTAATAGACAGGGCACTAAGACCCTTGTTTCCGGAAGATTATTTATGTGATGTACAGGTGCTGATCAGCCTGGTATCGAGCGATGCAGAAGTATTGCCCGATGCAATGGCTTGTTTAGCAGCTTCAGCAGCACTGGCTGTATCTGATATTCCCATCCAGGAGATCATTTCTGAAGTACGTATTGCACGCAGCAATGGCCAGTTCATCATTAACCCAACCCGTACCGAACTGGCTGGTTGCGACCTGGAGTTCATCATTGCCGCTACCGAAAAGAACATCATGATGGTGGAAGGTGAAGCCAAAGAATGCCAGGAAGAAGACCTGGTAAAGGCTTTGGAACTGGCGCACGATGCCATCCGCATCCAAATTAAAGCTCAGGCAGACTTAAGGGCAGCATTGGGTATTACTGCAAAAAGAGAATACACCAAACCATACCGTAACGAAGAGCTGAACGAAAAGATAGTGGCTTTTGCAAAAGATAAAATGTATGCCATTTCTGCTTCCGCCTCTGCAAAGCACGAAAGAAGTGATGCATTTGATGCTTTGAAAAAAGAAGTAAAAGAATTTTTAGGCGAAGAATTGCCTGCAGAAGATAAAGCGCTGATTGGCCATTATTTTGGCGAGTTACAATATAATGTGGTTAGGGATATGATCCTGAACGACAGGAAACGTTTGGATGGAAGAGGTACAGAAGACATACGTAACCTGGCCATGGAAACCGATATCCTGCCTACACCGCACGGATCTTCTTTATTCACAAGAGGTGAAACACAATCACTTACAACAGTTACTTTTGGAACTCCTTTAGATGAATTGCTGGTAGAAAGTGCTTTCAAATCTGAGTATACCAAGTTCATCTTACATTATAATTTCCCGCCTTTCTCTACCGGTGAGGTTAAAATGATGCGTGGCGTTGGCCGCCGCGAAGTAGGTCACGGTAACCTGGCCATGCGTTCATTAAAACAAATGATGCCGGGCAGCGAATATCCTTATACCGTACGCGTGGTGAGTGATATTTTAGAAAGTAACGGTTCTTCTTCAATGGCTACCGTTTGTGCAGGTTCCCTGGCACTGATGGATGCGGGTGTGCCAATTAAGAAACATGTGAGTGGTGTGGCAATGGGGCTGATCACTAAAGAAGGAAAATTTGCCGTATTGACCGATATCCTGGGTGATGAAGATCATTTAGGTGATATGGACTTTAAAGTTACCGGTACCCGCGATGGTATCTGTGGTGTACAGATGGATATTAAAGTAGACGGTTTAAGCATGGATATCATGCGCCAGGCATTGGCACAGGCCCGCCAGGGTCGTTTGCATATCCTGGATGCGATGTACAATTGCATTCCTGCTCACAGGGAGGATGTGAAACCGCATGCTCCGCGTATGGTTAAGATCACGATCGATAAAGAATACATTGGTGCTGTGATAGGACCCGGCGGTAAAGTGATACAGGAAATGCAGCGTGAAACCGGCGCTACCATCAATATTGAAGAAGTGAACAATGTAGGTGAAGTAAGCGTATTCTCTGCATCTAAAGAAAGTTTGGATAAAGCAGTGAACTGGATCAAAGGTTTAGTGGCCACACCTGTGGTGGGCGATACTTACGAAGGCACTGTAAAAAGCATTAAAGAATTTGGTGCTTTTGTAGAGTTCTTACCTAAGAAAGAAGGCTTATTGCACATTAGTGAAATAAGCTGGAAACGCCTGGAATCTATGGACGGCATTTTTAAAGAAGGCGATAAAGTGAAAGTGAAATTGCTGGATGTGGATGCCAAAACCGGCAAGTTCAAACTGAGCCGCAAAGCTTTAATTCCAAAACCCGAAGCACAACCAAGGCCACAGCAGGGTGAGCAACAGGGATAAGATAGTATAATTAACTTACAACCGCAGGCATCAACCATTTTGATACCCTGCGGTTTTTTATTTAAACCAAACAGCAATGAAATATACAGAAGTCAGGATCAGCACAAATTCAACAGAACAAAACGATATTCTTGTAGCCCTTCTTGCGGATGCCGGTTATGAATCATTTGAAGAAGAAGAGCATTTATTAAAAGCTTTTATTAAAGAAGCTGAGTTTAACGAAGCTGAGTTGAATGCTGTTACAAAAGATCTTGCACTTCATTATACCTGTACAACAGTTGCCCAGCAAAACTGGAATGCGGCCTGGGAAAGTAGTTTTGAACCCGTTATCATCCATAATTTTGCGGCAATACGGGCAGGATTTCACCAGCCGGTTAAAGATGTGCAGCACGAGATCATCATCACCCCAAAAATGAGTTTTGGAACAGGACATCATTCCACCACCTATTTAATGATGGAACAAATGAGCAAGATCGATTTTGCAGGTAAAACGGTGCTCGATTTTGGAACTGGAACGGGAGTGCTGGCCATTTTAGCAGAAAAGATGGGTGCCAAACAGGTTGTTGCAATAGACAATGACGACTGGAGTATTGATAATGCCATAGAGAATCTTGACAGTAACCAGGCTAAAAATATACAGATTCAAAAAGCGGAGACAGCAGCAACGGATGATACTTATGATATGATCCTGGCAAATATTAACCTGAATGTGATCACTGCAAATATGGCAACTATCGCCTCTTCGTGTAATGCTGACGGCCTGGTGTTGCTGAGTGGGTTTTTATTTTCAGATGAACAGCAGATCAGGGAAAGCCTGCAAGCCAACCACTTACATTTTCAATCAGTTACACGCCAAAAAGACTGGATCTGTGTGCTGGCAACAAAATAATGTGCGCATACATTCGTTTTAAATAACATGTATTTAAATTTGGTATTAAATTAAGGTTAAGTAAAGCAAGAATTCATTATTTTTGTTTTGTTCAACTCAACTCAAAGAACGGATGAAAGAACTATTTCTTATCATTATTGCATACCTGATTGGTTCTATTCCAACAGCTTTAATTATCAGCAAAAAATTTTTTGGCGTAGACATCCGTGATTATGGAAGTGGCAATATGGGTGCTACCAACACTTTCCGTGTGCTGGGTTCTAAATATGGTACGCTGGTGATGGTGCTGGATATTTTAAAAGGTGCTGTGGCTGTGGGATTGTATAATTTTCTTCCTTACTATTTTTCTTCTGATATGGAATGGGCCAGAACCAACCTGATGATTGGCCTTGGTTTGGCTGCAGTGCTGGGGCATATATTTCCCATTTACGCCAATTTTAAAGGTGGTAAAGGTGTGGCTACTTTGTTTGGTATGTTGCTGGCTATGCAACCCGTGGTGGCCATTAGTTGTGTAGGTGTATTTTTACTGGTATTATATCTTACCCGTTATGTATCGCTTAGCTCTATACTGGCAGCCCTGTTTTTACCCATTTGTGTTTTGTGGATATGGAACGAACATGAAGTGCTGTACCGCATATTTGCGTTATTAGTTGCCGGCCTGGTGCTGTTTACCCATCAAAAAAATATTGGCCGCATACTCAGGGGAGTTGAAAGCCGTGTTCCAATCTTAAAGCACAGAGACAAGCGTAAATCACGCCGCCGCAACGATTAATTTCTTTCCTACAACCTTATCTTCTAAAATCACGTCTTAACTAAAAATTACATTTTGTAATGGACGGTTAAAAAAATTGGTACGCCAATTGTTTATATGCATGTATTAAAAACCCAAATAAAATGAAGCATCTACTTTTTATTTTTACCGCAGCACTTGTTTTATCTGCCTGCCATCAAAATGCTGTAACAGGGCGTAAACAATTGGGACTTTTTAAGGAAGAAACCCTGCAGCAAATGGCATTAACAGAATACAAAAGTTTTTTATCTGCAAATCCTGCAATGAGTGAAACCACCAACAAGGATGCTGAAATGGTACAACGTGTTGGTTCCAGGATAGCGAAGGCTATTACTGAATATTATACGCAAAAAGGGGTAGGTAGTACACTGGAAGGCTATAAATGGGAATTTAACCTGGTAAATAATAAAGAAGTGAATGCCTGGTGTATGCCCGGCGGCAAAGTGGTGGTGTATACAGGACTGTTGCCCATTACTCAAAATGAAGCTGCGCTGGCGGTGGTATTGGGGCACGAGATCACACATGCTGTTGCCCAGCATGGTAACGAAAGGATGAGCCAGGGTGCTTTGGCACAGGGCTTAGAAATTGCCGGTAATATTGCCACAGCCAATAATGCCAAATACAATACCCTGTTCAATAATGTTTTTGCTCCGGGAGCCCAGGTAGGTTTTTTACTTCCCAACAGCAGAAAGCAGGAATACGAAGCCGATCATTTTGGCCTGTTATTCTGTGCCATGGCAGGGTATAATCCACGGGAAGCCATTCCTTTCTGGCAAAGAATGGCAGCGGCCGGCGGTAATCAAAAACCACCCGAATTTTTAGCTACGCACCCCAATGATGAAAACAGGATAGCCAAACTGCAGGGATATATGGATGAAGCCCTGAGTTATTATAAACCTGTTGGTAAATAAGTAATTACAGCAAATTGCATAAAAAAATCGCCCCGGGAGGGCGATTTTTTTATGCAATGCTTTTATCTACCAAACATAATGTTTAAATTTACAGCGCAAAACAGTACCAACTGTTGCACTTAACCTCCCGAAAAAAGACCTGTACAGATAGTGCTGCCCAACTGGGGTGGCTGCTTTTTTTTGTACTGCCATGTAAATTTTATTAATTAACTGTTGTTTTGCCTATGTCTTCGCAGTCTTTATTAGAGAAATTGCAATTAAAGGATGAAAAGAATTTATTGCTGCAGGGTTTACCTTTATCAATAGAAAAGCAATTTCTAAAATTCTCTTTTTCAAAAAATGTAACTCCGCTGTTAAAGAGCAAAAAAATTGATTTTGCCTTATTGTTTGCCTTTAGCCAAAAACAGCTAAAAGATATTTTACATGAAGTGATGCCAGCCCTGCACAATGAAGCCAAGTTCTGGATCGCTTATCCCAAGGCGTCTTCTAAAATTTCCAGCGACCTTTGCCGGGATGCCAACTGGGAAGCACTTACTGCACAGGGTTATGAAATTGTTCGCCTGATTGCAGTTGATAATTTATGGAGTGCAGCCAGGTTTAAAAAACTGGAAGCAATACCCGCAAAACCAGCTTCATTTTCATCAGAAAACCCCGCCCCGGGAGTAGATTATATTACCCGCAGCATTGAAACACCGCCCGCCCTGCAACAATTGCTGGATAAAAATAAAAAGGCTGCCGTTTTTTTCGACTCCCTGGCCTTTAGCCATAAAAGAGAATACGTGGAATGGATTGTGAGTGCAAAAAAGCAGGAAACCAAAACCAGGCGCCTGGAAGTAACCATGGAAAAGCTAACGGCACAAAAGAAAAATTTTAACGAAAAGTAGTACGGGATACTGTTTAAAATAATCAAATAAAAGCCGGAACAATTGTTCCGGCTTTTATTTATTCGGGGAAGCACTATTTAAATATTACTGTACCCAGTTGCCGGGTCAGTTCAATTTCCATTTGCTTCAGGTGTTGATGGGTTTGTAAAAAGATCATTTGCTCATCTGCTATTGTTGATCGCTCCAAATCACGCTGGTTCTCGTCCATCAAACGCTTAATTTTTTTTAGCTTCAGATAATTCATCGTAGAAAAAACTTCTTCCTTAAACAGGTCTTCCCTTGTAGCAAGATGCCCGTCCAGGTGCTCTTTCCATTTGGGACTGATCTCGTAATTAAAATCCATGATGCTTACCACCAGCGAGCTCATCTGCAGGTCATCGTGGTATAAAAAATTCTTTGCATTGGGTTCAATGCCGGCGTCATACCAGGCTTTGTAGGTATGCAGAATATTCACCAGGCTTTTATTGTCAATCAGTTCATCCAGCTGATTGGCTTCTATTTCACTAAAAATGTATTGTGCTACTTTTTGCCCGGCATCCCAGTCTTTCAATCCAAATTCCAGCAGGCTTCGCACCATGGCACGTTCATGCATTTCATCTTTATTAAAAAGATTCACCACATCTGCCTCAGTACTGTCGGTGAGGTTTGCGCCCTGCTGCTGTTCTGCAAACTGATCATCACGGGCTTGCTGGTTCTCTGCCTTCACCACTTTTTCCCTGATGAATTTATTTACCAGCGCATGCAAACCACTTTCTTCTATCTTTAAAATTTCTGAACATTGCTTTATGTAATCCTGTTGCTTGGTAAAGTCTTCAGCCTTATTAATTTTTGCAATGGTTTCGGCTATCTGGTTTACAATGATGGATTTTTTATTGCTGTCGTTACCGGCATCTTTTAACGCAATGTCCAGCTGGAATAAGATCACATCCCGTTTGTTTTCCGCAATAAAATTGGTAAAAGCTGCCGCACCCACTTTATTTACATAGCTGTCCGGATCTTCCTTATCGGGTATCAGTACCAGTTTTACATTCAGGCTTTCTTCCAGTGCCAGGTCCAGTCCGCGTAATGCTGCCTTTATACCGGCATTATCACCATCGTAAATGATGGTAAGATTGTTTGTGTATTTTTTTATCAGCCGCAACTGGTCGGGTGTTAAAGAAGTGCCCCCGCTGGCCACCACATTTTCTATACCGGCCTGGTGCAGACTTACCACATCGGTATATCCTTCCACCAGTAAACATTCATCGGCCTTATCAATGGCCTGCCTGGCAAAATACGAACCGTACAGCAGTTTACTTTTTACATAGATCTCGTTTTCGGGAGTATTGATGTACTTGGGGGCTTTATCATTGTTTTTAATGATACGGGCACCAAAGCCCAGCACTTTGCCACTTTGGTTATGAATAGGGAAGATGATCCTGCCCCTGTAATTATCATAACTGTTCCCGTCACGCACTGCTACCAAACCGCTTTTTTGTAAAAAATCAATATTGTATTGTGATGCCAGTGCTTCTTTGGTAAAGCTGTCTTTTGCCGATGGATTGTATCCGATTTGAAACTTTTTGATGATCTCTTCCCTGAAGCCGCGTTCTTTTAAATAGGTGAGCGCAATATCCTGCCCCTCTTCTGTATTCAGCAAGGCATTGCTGAAAAATTTTTGCGCAAAATTATTGATGATGTACAGGCTGTCGGCCACCTGTTGCTGCTGCTTGTACTCGGGGCTGGTTTCAGTTTCTTCAATTTCTACATTGTACTTGGCAGCAAGCCATCTTAAGGCTTCGGTATAACTGTATTTTTCAGCTTCCATTAAAAAGCTGATGGAATTACCACTTTTGCCGCAACCAAAACATTTGTATATCTCCTTGGTGGGAGAAACAGTGAAAGAAGGCGATTTTTCGTTGTGAAAAGGGCAGAGGCCGAGGTAGTTGGTACCCCTTTTTTTGAGCTTGATAAATGATCCCACTATCTCCACAATGTCGATGCGGCTGAGTATCTGCTGTATGGTATTTTGTGTAATCAAAATTCTGTTAAATAGCTCCGCAATTTAATCAATTTAAACCGTTAGCATCCGCTTTAGATGCATTATTTGTCAGCATACAATAAGTATGGCATGGTTTATGAAAAATTGAGGTAAAATTCATCCTGATACACAATTAACTATTTATCTTTATCACTCAAAAAATTTAAAAAGAATGAAGAAGTATTGTTTTTTTATGATGCTGCTTTTTGCAGGCGTTGTAAGTTATGCTCAAAGTTTGGAAGATATTAATAAATTAATGGTCCTTAGCCAAAACAAAAAAGCCAGGGAAGCGGTGGATAAATTTTTGAGCGATCCTAAAAATGCCGCCAAACCCATTGGATGGTTTTACAAAGGAAGAATATATAATTCCTTATCTAAAGATTCCGGTACCATCACAACCGATGCCATCAAACTAAAGACAGAAGCATTTGAGGCATTTAAAAAATACCAGACACTGGATCCTAAAGACCAGAATTTTAAAGATGAGAACTATGCCTCTTATTTTGACCTGTACAATGGCTATTTTGATATAGGCGCAAAAGAGTTCAACAGTAAAAATTACACTACTTCCTTCGAAGGCTTTAAAAATGCCCTGGTAGTGGAAGATTTTGTAAAAGGAAAAGGATATGAGTACAACGGATTTAAATTCCCGGTACTGGATACTTCATTAATATTGAATACTGCCATTGCTGCAGGACAGGCCAAGCAGGAAACGGCATCTATCAGTTACTACGAAAAGCTGACCGATGCCAACCTCACCAGCGATCAGTACCTGAATATTTACCAGTACCTGCTGGAATACTATATCAAGCAAAAAGATGATGCAAAGGTTACTGCCATGCTGGAAAAGGGAAGGAAATTATATCCAAAAGAGAAATACTGGAACGAAGTAGAGGTGGAAATGGTAGCTAAAACCGGGGATAAAAAAGCCTTAATTGCCAAGTATGAAGAACTGATTAAAAGAGAACCAACTGAATTTACCTGGCCATATAATTTAAGTGTGGAAATGTACAACGAATTGTACACCGGTGATAACAGGCCTGCTGATGCAGAAGCGATGAAAACAAAGCTGACCGAAATACTAAAAAATGCCATTACCATCGACAGGGGCGCTGATGGCAAAATGCTGATGACCCGTCACCTGTACAATGCTGCGTACGATTTTCAGGATTCATCTAAAAAAATAAAAGGCGCCAAACCAGAGGATATCAAAAAACGCAATGCCGCCAAAGCCATGTTTATTCAAAAAATTGATGAATGCATTCCCTATGCCGAATCAGTAATTGGGTACTATGCGTCGCAGCCTACATTAAAGCCAGGACAAAAATCGAACTACAAAATTGTAGTGGATATTTTAAGCCAGTTTTATTCTGCCAAAGGTGATTTGAAAAAATCTGCTGAATACGAAAAAAAGAAAACAGAGATCGATAAATTGTAACACCGCATTATAATTCAATAAAAATCCCCGGAAAAATTCCGGGGATTTTTATATCAGGTACCTGCTTAATTCATTAATTGGCTGGCCCGCCCATGCGTATCTGGAATCCGCCCCTGCCGCCATTCTGCATATCTTTCATGGGTTTTACCACAAAGTCTTTGGGTATTTCAAACTCTTTATCTGCAATTTCTTTGTCAATCACTATTTTGGTAATTTCAACTGTCATCTTTCTGCCTCTGCCCATATTCATTTCGTATTGCATGGGAAAGCCGGGAATATCTTTTAAACCGTTTACAGCGGTGGTGCGTCCAAAGCCACCAAAGCCCGAAGCGCCTCCGGTAGAGATCAGACCTTCCAGTTTAAAATCCGGACAATACCAAACCCCGGCAGTATCTTTTGCGCCATTTGCCCGGGTAGAGATCAGCAGTGCTTTTTTACATTGCTGCCCCGCTATTTTTTTTGTTTCCTCTGTTAAACTGATATCCGTTGTGGGGGTAACATTGGTACCGGCTGGCCTGCGGGCCTGCATCAGGCTGTCCATTTGTTTGCGCATGGCTTCCTGCTCTTCATCGGTAGCATAAAAACCGGTTTTGTTACCCATCATTTCCATTAAGGTAGTGGTAACTTTTTTTCCATTATCCCTGATAATGGTGGTGCGGCCCATTTCAGATTCGGTAAAGGTTTTTACCAAATTGCCTTTCAGCGTAGTAACGGTTTTAGTTTCACCATCTCCACCAAACCTTAGCACCACTCTTTGTTCGCCATCGGCTCCGGGTGGCGGGGCTGGTACGTTATTCTCTTCACCTTCGGGCGATACAATGGTGGTTTTGGTTGTAATGATGGCCTGGCTGATCGTTTTGATTTGCGCCTGTACTGTTACCGACGCAGCCATACACAACAGTGGTAATATTCTTTTCATGAATTGTTTATTTAACGCAATTATACGAATAGATTCGTAACAAATGCCTGTTAACAGCTGAATTATATTTTTTTTAAGAAACCGGTTACGAAGCATGCATGAAATGCCGTATATGAAGGCCACAAATCACTTGGTTATGATTGTGAAAAACCTGTGAATAACTATGGATATTTGGTGCAAACAATCAAAAATTTCTTATCAGCCATTCCGTTATATTTGCCGTCTGACAAAAACCTAGCAACGTGCGTTTAAAGAGTTTAGAAATAAAAGGATTTAAAAGTTTTGCCGATAAAACCGTACTGAATTTTGACGAAGGCATTACCGGTGTTATTGGACCCAATGGCTGCGGAAAGAGTAATATTGTGGACAGTATACGCTGGGTAATTGGTGAACATAAGATCAGTAACCTGCGTAGTGAAAACCTGGAGAGCCTTGTATTCAACGGCTCTAAAACCCGCAGTGCCAGCGGGCTTGCCGAAGTAAGCCTTACTTTTGAGAATACCAAAAACCTGCTGCCCACCGAATTCAATACGGTTACAGTTACAAGAAAATACTACAAGAACGGGGAAAGTGAATACCGCCTGAATGATGTGGCCTGCCGCTTAAAAGACATCCATAATTTGTTTATGGATACGGGGGTTAGCACCGACAGTTATGCCATTATTGAGCTGGGCATGGTAGATGACATCATTAAAGACAAAGAAAACAGCCGCCGTAAAATGCTGGAACAGGCAGCCGGCATTACCATTTATAAAACCCGTAAAAAAGAGGCCAAGCTTAAATTAGATGCCACCGAACAGGACCTGGCACGTATTGAAGACCTGCTGTTTGAGATCAACAACCAGTTAAAAACACTGGAAAGCCAGGCAAAAAAAGCAGAGAAATATTTCGAGATCAAGAAAGACTATAAAGAAGTAAGTATTGAATTGGCCAAAGCCGCTTTGGAAGGTTTTAATATTACTTACCGCGACCTGAACCACCAGCAACAGGCAGAAGTAGATAAAAGATTAGAACTGGAAACCCATATTGCCAAAGAAGAAGCCGCACTGGAGCAGGAAAAACTGGGTTTTATTGAACAGGAAAAAGCATTGCAGCAAATGCAGCACGCATTCAATGATATGCTGGATGCCCTGCGCAATAAAGAAAGCGATAAGAACCTGAGTGCACAACGCCTGAAATATTTGAAGGAAAGGGAAACCACGCTGAACGAATTTTTACAAAAAGCCGGCGGTCAGCTGAAAGGCCTGGACGAAAGCATCCAATTCACCAGCAACCAGATAAAGGAAGATGAAGTGAAGCTGGAAGAATTTGAAGGCAAACTGGACGAACTGAAACATGCGGTAGAAGACAAGCGCAAAATATTTGACGAGAAGCGCAGCAGCATTGATGAGCTGCGCAGAGAAAACCAGGCCATCCAGCGTAACCAGTTTGAGGCCGAGAAAAAAGTGGCGGTAGCCGATACTTCCATACAGAATTTACAGCGCACCATTGTTCAGATACAGGAAGAGAAAACACAGCGCCAGGCGCAGTTGCAGCAGCTGGAAGCTGATAAAAAGATAAAGGAAGAAGAACTGGAGCAGAAGAAGACAGACCTGCAGCAATTACAGGATCATCACGAGTTTACCAAAGAACAAATTCTTACCACACAAAATACATTAGAAGGCCTGCGTAACCAGCTGGCCGAAGAAAGCAGGAAATTAGACAGCAAGAAAAACGAACACGCTTTGTTGAAAAGCCTGATCGACTCGATGGAAGGCTATCCTGAAAGTGTAAAATTTTTACACAAGAATACCGGATGGAATCATGAAGCGCCTTTGCTGAGTGATATCATTTATGTAAAAGAAGACTACAGGGCGGCCGTAGAAAATGTGCTGGAACCTTACCTGAACTATTATGTAGTAAATAATTTAGAAGAAGGTTTACAGGCGGTGCACCTGCTGGATGATAATAAAAAAGGCAAGGCCAATTTCTTTTTGCAGGATAAGTTCACCGACTTTGACGCCAGTCATCAGCCGGAAGGAACCATCCCCGCGTTGAGTGTAGTGGAAGTAGACGGTAAATATGCTAACCTGGCCAAACACTTACTGGGCAACGTTTTTATTGCAGAAAATGAAGAGGCGCTGCGCAACAGCAATGGTGCAGTGGTATTGGAAAAAACCGGTAAATATGTAAAAGGAAAATACTCACTCACCGGAGGAAGCGTGGGCTTATTTGAAGGCAAAAAAATTGGCCGTGCAAAAAACCTGGAAAAATTAACAGAAGAGATTACCGCGCAGGAAATAATTGTACACGAGCTGAAAGCAGTGATACAGGAAAAACACAACGAAGTGATTGCTTTTAATGAGCAGTTGAAAGAAAACGCCATTAAACAAACACAGCAGGACATTAATAATTTGACCAACCAGGTATTTTCGCTGCAGAATAAGCTGGAGAACTTACTGCACCTGGAAGAGACCAGCAGCAAAAGGGTGGAAGACCTGCAGGAACAACTGGAAACCAACCACGATGCCATTGCCAGTACCAGGGAAGAACTGGACAAATTCAATACACAGTTAGATGAACTGAATGATAAGATGCAGCTGGTGGAGCAGGACTATGCAGCAGCGGAACAGGAATACAGTTTTGCCACTGCTACTTTTAACGACAGCAATTTGCAGTTCACCAAACAACAGAGTAAAGTGGTGTCGCTGAAACAGGAATTTGAATTTAAAAGCAACCAGTTGCAGAGCCTGCAGGTAGAAATTGAGAGCAGTAACAACCAGTTGAGCGAAGCCGCCGGCAGCATTGCAGAAACTGCGGTGGCATTGCAGGAGCTGGAAACCCTGGTGGTAACGATGCTGCAAAACAAAGAACTGGAAGAAAAGAAACTGAATGAAACAGACCAGGCCTATTATAACCTGCGCAATGCACTGCAGGAAAAGGAAAGTGAACTGCGTCATAAACAAAAATCAAAAGAAGGGATCGATACCTTACTGAATGAAATAAAAGATAAGCTTACCGAATTAAAACTGCAGCTGGCAGGAATGAAGGAAAGGCTGAACGTGGAATTTAAGGTAGACCTGGATGCCATCATTGACGAGCCCAGAACGGGAGATACCCCGCTGGAAGACCTGCAGGAAAAAAGCGAGCGCATGCGCAAGCGTTTAGAAAATATCGGGGAGATCAATCCAACAGCGATTGAAGCCTATACCGAAATGAAAAAACGGTACGAATTTATTTTAGAACAGAAGAACGACCTGGTTACTGCCAAAGACAGCCTGATGCTGACCATACAGGAAGTGGAAGCTACCGCCAACCAGCAATTCCTGGACACCTTCAATGCGGTGCGTGATAATTTCCAGAAAGTATTTAAGGCATTGTTTACCGAAGATGATACGGCCGATATGGTTCTGGTAGATCCTGAAAACTTAGCAGAAACCGGTATTGATATTGTAGCCAAGCCCAAAGGCAAACGTCCTTCTTCAATAGGCCAGTTAAGTGGTGGAGAAAAAACACTGACCGCAACGGCCTTATTGTTTGCCATCTACTTAATTAAGCCGGCACCATTCTGTATTTTGGATGAGGTGGATGCGCCGCTGGATGATGCCAACGTAGGCAAGTTTACCAATATGATCAAAAAGTTCAGTGAGAACTCGCAGTTCATTATTGTAACGCATAATAAGCAAACCATGAGCGCCGTAGATGTTATTTATGGTGTTACCATGCAGGAAGCCGGTGTGAGCAAACTGGTACCGGTAGATTTCAGAAGCCTGAATTAACGGATATTTTTTATAGTGGATAATTGGTAATGGGTTAAACCTGCACGGTATTCTTTTGATTTAAAAAGTATACTGATTGCAGCAACCTCATTATTTATTATCCATTTTTCATTTACCAATTAATACTATGCTGCGCACTATTTTACTCCTTACTGCCTCCAATATATTTATGACCTTTGCCTGGTATGGCCATTTAAAAAATGCCGGCATGCCCCTGTGGAAAGCCATTGCCATCAGCTGGGGCATTGCCTTTTTTGAGTACTGCCTGATGGTGCCCGCCAACAGGGCGGGTTTTGCCAATGGCTTCAATGGTTTCCAGTTAAAGATCACCCAGGAAGTGATTACCCTGGTGGTATTTGCATTTTTTGCCGTACTGTATCTGAAAGAACCCTTTCACTGGAAGTACCTGGTAAGTTTTGCGCTGATACTGGGGGCTGTTTATTTTGCTTTTAAAAAGTAGTCTTCTTTTTTAGCAGTTGTTTTTACCCCTTCAGTAATTTGTTTTTCCTGTTGGGTGTATTTGATGTTTTTACTGTTTGCATTGGTACTAATTTGGCTGTATCAAATATGAAATTAGTTGCCCATCACAGTAAAAACACAATTATGAAAAACAACAAACTGTTTGTACTTTCTGCTGTATTATCAGCAGCCATCACTTTTATCATGGTTTCCTGCAAAAAAGAACTGTCTTCCGAAACACAGTCCATCAGCAATGTGCCCGCCGGCAAAAGTGAACTGAAGATCATGCTGACCGATGATCCTTCTCAAATTTTTGATTCCATTTTTATTGATATCCAAAAAGTGGAAGTAAGGGTTAAAGACTCTGCCGGTGCCGAGCACTGGGACAGCCTAACTATCAGGAAAGGCCTGTACAATATTCTTAATTTCCGTAATGGCCTGGACACTTTACTGGCCAGTGGTTTGGTGCCTTCCGGCGCGGTGGAAAAAATCAGGATCACACTGGGTACGGGCAGTTACGTGATGTTTAAGGGCATTAAAACACCACTGAATATTCCATCGGGACAAAATGTTATAACCGTAAGCGTGGATGATGATGTAGATCACGAAGACCACCACCACAATCGTGTTTGGTTAGATTTTGATGGCCATGGATCTATTGAAATACACAATGGAAAACTGGAATTGAAATTACGCATTGGTCATTTCAGTCACCACAGCTCCGGCGAAATAGAAGGTAAAATAAAACCCTCTGCTGCGTTTCCTGTAATGATAAAAGCCGTTTCGGGCTCCGATACTTTAATTGCCATTCCTGAACGCGAGGGCGAATTTAAGATCAGGGGAATTAAGGGCAGCACAGCCAAACTGATCATCACACCATCTAATGGATATAAAGATTCAGTGATCAATAATATTCAGGTCCGCACAGGCAATGATACGGATCTTGGAACGATTGTTTTGCATAGGTAGTTCTTATAAGTATTCACTTAGGGCCGGTGATTCTTCACCGGCTTTTTTATTGCCGCAGCACAATGAACCTGCCGTTTTTAATTTGATAGGATACTCCATGCAAACTGATTGTGGCACCTTCCTGCATATCCACAGCAAGTTGAAGGTCTTCCTCCGCAGTATGTACCGATCCGCCGGTAAATTTTGCAATATCAAGGAAATTGGTATTCACTGTATGGTGTACGCCGCAGGCGATGATGTGTACCGGTTTATTCAATTGCCGCAACATGCTCATATCACTTACCCCTGATGCATTGTCTGCAATCATAACGATATTGCGGCAACCGCCGCTGGCAGCTGCACCTTTCAGCAATGCTTCCACATTGTTTTCGGGAATACCACCTCCGTTACCATTACTCATTACTTTATACACCAGTGCTTCCAGTACCTCAAATACTGAAGAAGATGAGGTGTAAATACCGCCGGTACTGCCTGGCTGTTTTGCGTCTTCCTCCTTATTATCACCATCATTAAAAAAGGCAAAGCCTTTGATGCGGCGTTCCTCCTCATGTAATTTTAACCAGAGCAGGGTTTGCCCCGTGTAAACATACATGCTTGCCGTAACATCTGCCACCACCAGCATCTCATCCCATTGCATGCGGTCAAGCACTTTTAGTACGGTAGAGTCGGGCGGTGCTTTAACGGCAGTTGTAATACTGCTGTCTGCAACGGGTTTCAAATACACAAAAAGTGAATCATAATTTTTATACGTTGTTTTTTCCCTTTCATCAATGCCCAGTACCTGCAGTGCTGTGGCCACCGGTAGTTTTACAATGGTGGTGTATTCCTCCACCTCGTATCTTTTTTTTGTTTCGTTGGTATCAGCAGCCACAAAACCATGCTGATTTTTAAGTGTACTGTAATCGGGAGCAAGCAGGTCTTTTAATTTTAGCAGGTCATTTTTTATAGTGGTATTATTTTGCAGCGGGCGGTAATAGATCACAAATCCATGAAACAATGCCAGTGCTGCCGTTTTGGCCGCACCATCCAGCTGCCTTACCAACCGCCATTCAATGGCACTATCATGGGCCAGTGCCGGATATTTTTCAAAGAGATGTTGTATCCTGGCCTGGTTCAGGCCAATCAAAGCATCATACGAAGGGTAATCGGTAAATACCAGGTCAATGGCTGTTACCTGTACCGAGTCGGGATTAAATGATACTGCGGAAAAATCCAATACGGCTTTTCCAAAAGCACAGGGCAGCATTTGTATTTGCCCGTTTGCCTGCAGCACAGGCTGGTAGCGGCTTTGCCGAACAACAGACCGGGAAACAACAGCATGTATCGGTTGTTGCTGGGCATTAACATAGTAGCTGATCAGCAACAATGCAGCGGCAATAAAGCATTTCATACCGGGGAGTTAAAAGATTATTCCACAACCAGCTTGCCAATTTTTCCGGCACCGGCAAAAAAAACGGCTTTGCCTTTCTTGGCTTTTTTACATACATGAAACCCTTCCTTGCTGATCATCATCCAGCTATTGCCATCATCGGTACTGTAATCAATCCCATTTAAGCCACAGCTGATCCAGTTTGTTTTTTGCAGGTATGCCACGCAGCTTCTGTACCCGTGCGGTGCAATGGAAGGGGCAGTAAATGTTTTGCCTCCATCCGTGGTAAGCACACAGTTTTTAGCAGTGGCATCTTTATTATTGAAATCGCCGCCCACCACAATGATGGTATTTCTTTTTTTGCCCTTCTTTACAGCTACTGAATTGGCTCCGGTACTTTCGGTACCTTTTACCAGAGGCAGGTCAATCTTGTCATTTCGTATAAACATGCGGGAATTGCGGCCTCCGGTAACAAACACGGCTTCCCTTAAATTTAAAGCTGCAATATTGGTACCACTGGATGCAAAACAGGCTTCTCCACTGTCAACACCGGGGCGGTAGTTTTCAGGAATGGTTCTCCAGGTATTGCCCCCATCAAAAGTGCGTGCAATAAACATTTTTTTATTGATGGGATCGCCAATTACAATGCCGCTCATTTCGTTCCAGAATTCCATAGCGTCTAAAAACATGTCTTTATCGGCACTTTGAAAAACCACTTTCCAGTTTTCGCCGCCATCGGTGGTTTTTAAAATATAAGCAGGTGCCGCCACGCCCATGATCACGGCGGTATTGGCATCAAAAGCTTCAATGTCCCTGAAATCGGTTTTTTCATATCCTTTCACTGTCATCCAGGTCCAGGTATCGCCACCATCCACCGACCGGCCCACAGTGCCATTGGTACCACTTACCCAAACTGTTTTATCATTTACCACACACAAGCCACGCAGTGAGGCGGTTTTATCTTTTACCAATACTTGTACGGTTTGTGCAGTTGTACATAGTGCCAGCAAACAGCCCACCAGCACAGGAATCAATTTTTTCATGTTGAACAAAGTTTTAGATCAGTGAATTGTCGTTAAGGGTTATTGAGTCAATACCATCCATATAGTCTTTCGACAAAGCCTGTTTTTTTCTTATGGCCCTGCGTGATAATTGTATGGCCACAATAAAAGATGCCAGCGCTCCGGCAAAATGCAATACAGTATTTCCCAAAAATAAAAAGAAATCGAATGTGCCATGAAAAATAACCGGCCACAAAAGGGCCAGGAATAACTGGCGGGAGCGGCGGGCAGCATCAAATTTTGCAAGGCCAATATGGTAGCCCATCAGCACAGCAAATGTGGCATGTGCCGGCACAGACAAAAACATCCTGGTAATGCCCGTACCAATACCGTGCTCTAATACATATCCAATATTTTCCAGGGTGGCAAAACCCATACCCACCATTACAGCATATACAATACCATCAAAGGGATCGTCGAAGGCTTTTTTGCGGTAGCCGAAAAAACGAACCATCACAAACTTGCTTCCTTCTTCGCTTAGTGCCACCACTCCATAAGCAAAGCTGGCTACAGCAAGCGTACCTGCACCCGCCATTTTTTCGGTACTCATACCAAAAAACAATTGTATGATCAATGCAGGAATGGTGCTGAGCATACCCAGTATAAAACTGCTTACCAGCAGGCCTAGGGGTTCTTTATTATATTTATCTTTATAGTAAATAAAAATACAGATAGCTATACCGGGTGCAATTGCCAAAGCCAATAAGCCCATAACAGAGAATGGTTTTTGTGTTACTTTTGAACAAGTTAGAATAAATTTACGATTAGCCAAATAAATTGCCGTATGAGTCACCAGGAGTTGCAATTAGATAAAGATCCATTGCATTTTAAACAGGTAAAAAACCTGCTGCAAACAAAACAAACCCTTTCTGTTACCAGCAATGCAAAGCAACGCATTCATGAATGCCGTAATTATTTAGACAGTAAGATCAACAGCGACGGGGGATTATTTTATGGCATCAATACCGGCTTTGGCTATTTACAGAATGTACAGATCGACAACACGCAACTGCAGCAGTTGCAAAGCAACCTGATACAATCGCATGCCTGCGGGCTGGGAGAGGAAGTGCCCAAAGAGATTGTGCAGCTGATGATGATGCTGAAGATAAAATCGCTCAGCTACGGTCATTCGGGTGTGCAGCTGGCCACTGTACAACGATTGGCAGATATGTACAACCACGATGTGCTGCCGGTAATTTATACGCAGGGTTCGCTGGGGGCCAGCGGCGACCTGGCTCCATTATCGCATTTAAGTTTGCCATTGATAGGTTTGGGAGAAGTATATCATGAAGGGAAAAAATATCCTTCGGCAGCCATCTTACAAAAATTCAACTGGCAACCGATTGCTTTACAAAGCAAGGAGGGTTTGGCGCTGATCAACGGCACGCAATTTATGAGTGCCTATGGCATGCACAACCTGATACAGGCCGAACGTTTACTGCAATGGGCCGATACCATTGCTGCCATTTCGTTTGATGCATTTGATTGCATCATGGAGCCCCTGCATCCCAATATTCATGCTATCCGACCGCATAAAGGTCAAATTGATACTGCAGCCAATCTCAGAAATTTATTACAAGGCAGCGCCATCGCCGCACAAAAAAAGCAACAGGTGCAGGATCCGTACAGTTTCCGCTGTATACCGCAGGTACATGGCGCCTCCAAAGACAGTTTTGATCATGTATTGAATGTGTTTGTACAGGAGATCAATTCGGTAACCGACAATCCCAATATTTTTCCGGAAGACGACCTGATTGTAAGCGGGGGAAATTTTCACGGGCAGCCATTGGCATTGTGTTTAGATTTTTTATGCATTGCCATGAGCGAGATTGCCAATATCAGTGAGCGCAGAACTTACCAGCTCATCAGCGGCCAGCGCAACCTGCCTTTGTTTTTGGTAAAAGATGCCGGCCTCAACAGCGGCTTCATGATTCCGCAATACACGGCCGCAGGCATTGTAAGTGAGAACAAACAATTGTGTACACCCGCCAGCGTAGATTCCATTTCATCCAGCAATAACCAGGAAGATCATGTAAGTATGGGCGCCAATGCCGCTACCAAGTGCAAACGGTTAATGGATAATGTAGAAAAAGTGTTGGCGATAGAATTATTAACCGCAGTACAGGCTTTGGAATTCCGCAGGCCTTTAAAAACTTCGGATGCACTGGAAAAAATTGTTGCCGCATTCAGAAAAGAAGTGAGCTTTAATGATGCAGATCGTGTATTGCATGATGATATGATTAAGGCGATTCAATTTATAAAGTCTGAACGGGGATTGGGGTAGATGAAGAGGATTAAAAGGATTTTAAAAAATCAAATAATCAATTAATCCTTCAAAATCCCCGTTCAAACAAAAGTCTGAACGGGGATTGGGGTAGATGAAGAGGATTAAAAGGATTTTAAAAAATCAAAATAATCAATTAATCCTTCAAAATCCCCGTGCAAACAAATTGTCTGAACGGGGATTGGGGTAGATGAAGAGGATTAAAAGGATTTCCTACTTAGAAATATAAAGCAACAGAAGTGAAAATTTATAAAAGCACAATCAAAATAATCCATATAATCCTCCAAAATCCCCGTTCAGACGAAAAACATTCAATATGAAAAAATATTTCATTGCTATTTTACTCGCCTTTGTCTTCACTGCAAGTTTTGCCCAGCCAAATAAATGGCCTGCAACAAAAGCCAATGCCTGGTACAAACAGCAGGGCTGGCTGGTGGGTGCCGATTTTTTACCCAGCACCGCCATCAACCAACTGGAAATGTGGCAGGCCGAAACTTTCGACAGCGCCACCATTGATAAAGAACTGGGCTGGGCAGCAAACATTGGCATGAATGTGATGCGGGTGTATTTGCACGACCTGGCATGGAAAGCCGATGCCAAAGGTTTTAAAAAACGTATGGATACCTTTTTATCCATTGCCGCATCACACAAAATAAAAATCCTCTTCTGCATTTTTGATGATTGCTGGAATCCCGATCCTGTCATTGGCAAACAACCCGATCCCAAACCGGGTGTTCACAATTCGGGTTGGGTGCGCAGTCCGGGTAAGAGTGTGCACGACGATCCCACGCAATGGAAATACCTGCAGCAATATGTAACGGACATACTCAGCAGTTTTAAAAACGATACACGTATTTTGATGTGGGACCTGTACAACGAACCTGCCAACAGCGGCTATGGATTAAGTTCATTACCGTTGTTGAAAAAAGTGTACGAATGGGCATGGGCGGTGCGGCCTACGCAACCTTTAAGCTCGGGCGTGTGGTTTTTAGATTTTCCTGAAGTGAATGCCTTTCAGCTGAACAATGCAGACGTGATCACCTTTCATAATTACGAGGATACGGTATCGATGAAAAAAGCCATCGACAGTTTGCAAAAACGGGGAAGGCCGGTAATTTGTACCGAGTATATGGCAAGAAGGAACAACAGTAAATTTGAAACGCATTTGCCCGTTTTAAAACGGTATCATGTAGCCGCCATCAACTGGGGACTGGTAAGCGGCAAAAGCAATACCATTTTTCCATGGGGCAGCAAGGAGGGAAGTCCTGAACCCAATCCATGGTTTCATGATATATTCAGGAAAGATGGAACGCCGTATGATGTGAAAGAAACAGAACTAATAAGACAATTGTCTGAACGGTGATTGGGGTTGATGTAAAGGATTAAAAGGATTTTAAAAAATAAAAATAATCAATTAATCCTTCAAAATCCCCGTGCAAACAAATTGTCTGAACGGCGATTGGGGCAGATGTAAAGGATTAAAAGGATTTTAAAACAGCCAAAAATCAAAATAATCAATTAATCCTTCAAAATCCCCGTGCAAATAAATTGTCTGAACGGTGATTGGGGTTGATGTAAAGGATTAAAAGGATTTTAAAACAGCCAAAAATCAAAATAATCAATTAATCCTTCAAAATCACCGTGCAAACAAATTGTCTGAACGGTGATTGGGGCAGATGAAAAGGATTAAAAGGATTTTAAAAAATCAAAATAATCAATTAATCCTTCAAAATCCCCGTGCAAACAAATTGTCTGAACGGTGATTGGGGCAGATGAAAAGGATTAAAAGGATTTTAAAAAATAAAATAATCAATTAATCCTTCAAAATCCCCGTGCAAACAAATTGTCTGAACGGTGATTGGGGAAGATGAAGAGGATTTAAAAGATTTAAAAACAGTAACAGCAATTTGTAAAAGCATACAGCAAAAAACAATCAATTTAATCCTTCAAAATCCCCGTGCAAGCATGCCACAGTTTAAATATGAAGACATCACAAAAAAAATAATTGGTGCCGCCATGAAAGTGCATGCCACTTTAGGTAATGGTTTCCAGGAAGTGATTTATCAAAGGGCACTGGATATTGAAATGAGGAAATCTGAATTGTTGTTTGTAAGAGAATTCAATATGCCCATATTTTACGATAACCAGCAAATTGGTGAAAGAAGGGTTGATTTTTTTGTAGCAGGAGTGATTAGTGTGGAGTTGAAAGCCAGAGAAATTTTAGAAAAAGTACATTATGCACAAGCAAGAAATTATTTGGAAGCTTATAACCTTGAAGTTGGATTATTACTAAATTTTGGAGGCATTTCATTAGAGTTTAAAAGGTTAGAAAACCCTAAATACAAACCCAATCCAATTTCCAAACAGGTGCCATAATCATTATTACAACAAAATCAACAATAATCAACACAATCATCCCAAATCCCCGTTCAGACAATGAAAAAATACGACGCCATCAAATACAAAACCCCCACCGGTACCAAATTAAACTGCAGGGGCTGGATACAGGAAGCCGCTTTAAGAATGTTATTGAACAATCTTGATCCGGAAGTGGCCGAGCGTCCTGATGATTTAATTGTATACGGCGGCCGTGGAAAAGCAGCCCGCAATTTTGAAGCGCTCGATAATATCATCGCCGCGTTAAAAGTGTTGGAGAACGATGAAAGCCTGCTGATACAAAGCGGCAAACCTGTAGGCATTTTAAAAACACATAAAGATGCGCCAAGAGTATTGATCAGCAATTCCCAACTCGTGCCTAACTGGGCCAACTGGAAACATTTTGAAGAGCTGGAAAAAAAAGGCCTGATGATGTATGGGCAAATGACGGCCGGCAGCTGGATCTACATCGGCTCGCAGGGCATTGTGCAGGGCACGTATGAAACCTATGCGGCCATTGCCGATAAACATTTTGGCGGCACATTAAAAGGCACCTTGAATGTAACCGCAGGACTCGGCGGTATGGGTGGCGCTCAGCCTTTGGCCATTACCATGAATGAAGGCGTGGCATTAATTGCAGAAGTGGAGGAGTGGCGCATCGACAAGCGTATAGAAACAAAATACCTGGACGAAAAACATACCAATATAGACGATGCCATTAATGCGGCCATGCATTACCGTAAAGAAGGCGAGGCAAAAAGTATTGGCGTATTGTGCAATGCGGTTGACTTATTAAACCGTTTGATACAACGTGATGTAATACCCGATACCCTCACCGACCAAACCAGCGCCCACGATCCGCTGATTGGTTATATACCGCATACTTTATCTAATGAAGAAGCAAACGTATTACGTGAACAAAACCCCGCACATTATACCGAACTCAGTTACGAAAGCATGCACCTGCATGTGCAACTGATGCTGGAGTTAATGGACAAGGGCGCTATTACATTTGATTATGGCAACAACATTCGTGCACGTGCAATAGAATATGAAACCAAGACTCCAAATTTCAAAAGTATTTTCAGATTCTTAGGGTCAAGATCCCCCGATGGGGGGGCGGGGGGGCTCTTCCCCGGCTTCGTTCCCGCATACATCCGCCCGCTCTTTTGCGAAGGCAAAGGTCCCTTCCGCTGGGCAGCACTTAGCGGCGATCCTGCCGATATTGCCGTAACAGATGAAGTGATCAAAAATTTATTTCCCGAAAATAAAGGCATGTTACGCTGGATGGAAATGGCCAAAGAAAAAATTGCCTTCCAGGGATTGCCCGCACGCATTTGCTGGCTGGGGCAGGGCGAAAGAGAAAAGGCAGGCCTGGCATTTAATGAACTGGTGCGTACCGGAAAAGTAAAAGCCCCCATTGTAATTGGCCGCGACCATTTGGATACCGGTTCTGTGGCCAGCCCCAACCGCGAAACAGAAGCCATGCTCGATGGCAGCGATGCCGTTGCCGACTGGCCAATACTGAATGCCTTAGTAAACACAGCAGGCGGCGCCAGCTGGGTAAGCCTGCACCATGGCGGTGGCGTGGGCATGGGTTACAGCATACACGCCGGCATGGTGATTGTTGCAGATGGCACCGAGGATGCGGCATTGCGTTTAAGCCGTGTGTTGCGTAATGACCCGGGCATGGGCGTGATACGGCATGCAGACGCAGGCTATGATGTGGCGAAGGATACCTTGCGGAATAATGGGTTGGATTTTAGAGATAGATTGAAATAGTAGGGTAACCAATCTTCTTTTAATGCAGCATATGGGATAGTGAGTGGTTTTAATTGGATTGCCATATGCTTCGGTCTCAGACCGGGAAAATTATTAGACACCAGTGAGCTACCTTCGGTAGAACACTGGCGCCAGAGGAGATTTTAGCGAACGGTTCGTGAAGGCACGAACCGGGGCGAAGGGAAGCATAGCTGATTCTGTATTTAAACTACTACAGCTTATTTCTAAGTTATTAAATAGTGTAAATTGGGTGGGGCAAAAAGTATTAATATGGCTAGTCTTCAAGAAATAGAATCAACATTACAAGCAATTAATGAAGCAACCTTTCAAGAACTATGCGATGACTACTTGTTTTGGTCTGAGGAGGATTACCCTGAATTGAATCGTACGGGCTCGCAAAAGGGAAAAAAGAAAACAAAAAAAGGTACCCCAGATACATTTTGGCTTTTACCATCCGGTAAATATGTTTTTGCAGAGTACACAACAAAAACAAAAAAAGGTAGCAAAACGGCTTTCCTAAAAAAAATAAAAGCTGATATAAAGAGCTGCTTAACTCCGACAATTACACACATAGAGGTAAATAAAATTCGAAAAATTATATTGTGTTTCAATTCTGAAATTCTCCCACATGAAATTGAATCCTTAAAATCACTATTAACAAAAGCAAGGATTGAATTACAAATTAAAAGCCTGGATACAATTGCCATAGATATTTTTGGGAGATTCCAACATCTAGCTTTAAAACATTTGGGACTTCATATAGATACTGGTCAGGTTCTTAGGCCTGAAGTCTTTAAAGAAGAGTATACCGCTGGGGCATCGCTTAGCACACCCTTGGATAATAAATTCTATTTTAGGGACGATGAACTTTCAAAAATTAAAAGTGCTTTAGAAAGTTCCGATATTTTAGTTCTTACTGGTCCCCCAGGTGTTGGCAAATCTAAATTAGCTTTGGCTGCAATGTCTGATTGGGTTTCCACTTATCCGGATTATGAAATTTATTGTATTTCTAACAAACACATCCAGATCTATGAGGATTTGAAATCTTATATCAAGAATGGCAAAAATTATGTTTTATTGATTGATGATGCTAACCGCCAGTCACAAAATCTCTTACAAATTCTTTCTCAATCAAAAAATCACAAAAAAGGATTTTTAAAAATCATAATTACTGTTAGGGATTATGCTTTCGAATTTATTAAATTAAAATGCAATGAGTTTGATTTTTCGGTTTTTGCTATTTCCGGATTCACTGATGAACAATTAGAAGAAATTTTAAAAAGTGATGATTTTAAAGTTTCAAATCGAATATATCTTAAAAGAATACTTGAGGTAGCAAAGGGTAATCCACGGGTTGCTATAATGGCTGCAAAGCTTGCAATAAAGCATCAAAAAATTGATGTATTGCATGACTTGGCTGAATTCTATGACACGTATTTTAGCTCTTTTATAAGCGACAATGACGTATTCAACAATCAAAATATTCTGAAAGCACTTGGTTTGGTTTCATTTTTCTTTTCAATCGACAGGTCAAATAAGAATTTTTACGAACAATTGCTTTCAGATTTTGAAATTTCCCATTATGAATTTACAGAAGCCGTTACTTATCTTGAAAGGTTAGAACTACTTGAAAGTACTTCCGATAATTCCATTATCCGCATTTCTGATCAGGTTTTGTCTGCCTATTTCTTCTATAAAGTATTTTTGAAAAATAAACTCCTTGATTTCTCAATTTTACTTCATAATTATTTTGAGTCCCACTCGAATAGGTTTAGGGATACAATTATTCCTGCGAACAATGATTTTGGATATGAAAAAGTTTTAAAGCCAATTGAGCAAGCTCTCTCTGAGTATTTAGGAAAAGTTTCAGCGGATGAAAATAAAGTGTTTAATTTCTTAGATGTCTTTTGGTTCTATCTGCATGAAGAGACCCTTTCATTTGTTTACGAAAGAATTAAGCAAATTCCAGTTGCAAAAAGTCCTGTTTTTATTATCGATAAGAAAAACCGAAATATATCTTGGGATCGTAACAAAAATCTTGAGCTTCTTTCAAAATTTTATTACCAGTCAATCCATGAAATTACATCTGCAATAGAGATAACATTTGAGTATTTGAGCAGGGAACCTGAATTATATCATGAAGTATTTAAGAAAATCTCCGATATTTTTATTTTCAGCTATGAGGATGAACGACTTTCTTTTTACAGGCAATCTAAATTAATAGACGTTCTTATAGGGAGTGGTTCAAAAAAAGATCCAGTAGTTCAACAGATTTTTTTCGACTTATTTCCGGTTTTACTTCAAAGTCATTTTACTGTACACGGTAGTTCCTGGAAAAGGAATACTATTTCATTTTACCAATATAATTTACCTGCTTCAGATACAGTATTCGGGCTACGGTCAAAACTTTGGAAGCACCTGGATAAGATTTACGCATTAAATAAACAGAAAGCTGCAGAAGCAGTTTATGAGTATATACAACCTTCCCGGGACGATGTTAAAGAAGTACTTGAAAAGGAATTGCCTCTTTTGCTAAAAATAATAGATAGATATTTTATTGAAAGTAGTTTCCTTGATTGTTATTATGTTCAAAAATTAATCACTCGGTATAGTAAACTTGATATAGTACATCCCTCTTTTACTCGGCTAAAGGAAAAATTTTATTCGAAAGCATATAAGATTTATAAAATAGTGGATGGCAGTAGACTCCGTAATAAAGAAGACTATGAATATGAAAATTTAGATTTCAAAAAATTTGAAAGGCTAAAAGAAATTGAAGTAAGGTATAACTTAAGAGTTTCCAGTATTCTGGAATTTCGCGAGGTTTATAAATTTTTTGTCGAAATGTCCACCACTCCACATGTCGAATCTTGGAGTTTTAATAATTCTCTTGATGTACTTATTCATGAAACCTATTTAACTAACAAGGAACTTGCTTTAAAATGCTTGCTTGAAATTCAAAAAAAAGATAATAAAACATTTTACTACCCTATAAAAATTATAACTGCAGTTGCCGAAAACTCAAAGCTAACGGATAAGTTTTTTAGTGCCATTATTAAAAGTGGTTTCTCGTTTCAAAATCGCCACGGGTGGGTATTTATTTTTGCCCAGATATTGAAGGCAGAATTTACAAAGAAGGAACATTATCAAGAAATTTTGGCTACATTCAATTCAGTATCAGTATTTGCCTACTTTGATTTTGGCTTTCTTGAGAAATTCATAAAGTTCGATCCTGCTATTTACCATTCAGTACTTAAAATATTTATCAATAAGGTAGGCAAAGGAATTAATGGAAGATTAGATATGCATTTTTTTGAAAAACATCTTCACCATTTCGTTTCTGACTTATCTCTGCCCAAAGAAGCTTATTTCATTTGTGAAAAAATCGAACAACACTTTGATCATGATTGCAAAGACTTTCTGGCGATACTCAAACTTGATGATAATTTCCTCTTAGAATATTTAAGTTTTATTACTAAGGATAAACATTACTTATCTACTAGGGACTATATGAATTTATCTGTGATATGGCAGTTAAAAAACGCAGAAAAGATGGTAAAATCTGTATTCAGATTTTTTAATGCCCGTAAGTTTTATTCTTCTAGAGAACATTTTGCAAATTCTTTTTTCACAAACCTCTCTAGCGAGAATAAGGAACGGGCTATTAAGTTTTTAAAATCCTGCCAGTTAACTTATGCTAAGAATATAAGGACTAGTAACTTGATTTTAGATATTTACCGTCATTCACTTAATGACAAATATCATTTTGCTATCATGGAGTTCCTGAAATTAAATAACAATTTTGAGTCATTCAGGAAACTGGAATTACTGGCAAGTTTTTTCTCAAGTACTGGCAATACAATTTGGGCAGATGTCCGGGCAGCAGAGTTGGAGCAAATTCTTGCCTTAATGAATAAGTTGCCCAAAAATTACCTTTACAGTCAACACAAAGCATATTTGAAAAATTGGATTTCCGCAGAGAAAAGATCTGCAGAACGAGAGAGGAAGAATCAATTTATGAATAACGAATGGTAATCCTTTTGGGCGGTCTTCGGCTCACTCTAGCGCCAGTGTTCTACCGCAGGTAGCTCACTGGTGTCAACCAGTTCCAGCGGTTTGTAACCGCAGTATACACTACAATAAAATAATAAAGCTTTTCACTAACAGCCTCTTCCCATTCAACCCCAGCAGTTTTTCAACCGAAACAAATCTTTCAATAAAAAAGGTATCATTCTGCTGTGTTTAAAAATGAAAAACTATTCCGTACATTGTAAGTAGTTTTAATTAAAACTTAGTTACAATGAAATCTGTTTTCGATACAAGCACCAAAGAAGAACTGATACAGCGCATCAATGCCTTAACGCCGCAACACAATGCCCAATGGGGTAAGATGACTGTATTTCAAATGATGCGGCATTGTACGCTGGGCGAAAAAATGCTGCAGGGAGAATTACAAATTAAAAGAACTTTTATAGGGCGGCTGTTGGGCCGCATGATATTAAAACAGGTAATGAAAGATGATGCGCCTTTCCGGAAAAATTCTCCCACCAGCCCGCTTTTACAAACCCCTGCAGAAAGCGGCGATATGGCGCAATTAAAAAAAGACTGGATCAGCAGGATAGGGCAATACGGGCAGCATACGCAGGGCATTATGCATCCCTTCTTTGGCCCAATGACCGGCGAACAGATCGGGCAATTTGCCTACAAACATGCAGATCATCATTTAAGACAGTTTGGTGTATAGTCCTTCGCAGGCATGCATGCGGTTAATTATTTGAAAGCAGTCATGTTGATAGCATTTAACTTTATCTGTCAGCAGGCAATCACTATTTATTTTGATCAACATGAAAAAGCGAACATTTTTATTAGTTGTATTGTCACTACTGGCCGTATGCCAGTGTGCATTGGCCCAGGATCTAAAACTCAATAAACTGGAGTATTTTGAAACACAGGGCGTAAATGTACTGGTGTACAATAATGTTTTTAACGGTGGATTTAATGATGAGAAAAATGCCGGGATAGAATTGATACACCATGGTGTTAGAACTGCACAGGGTGGTGCGGTACGTTTATCCAGCACGCCGGAGCAATGGGACCTGGTGCCCATGGTATCCAACCGAAAAGTGGATGCTGCCGGTAAAAGCATTGAAGCCACATTAAAATATGCGGAGTATAATTTTGAATCGCGGGTGGTAGTAACGGCAAAGGGCAAAGGGGTGGAGATAGCTGTATACCTCGATCAACCCATACCCAAAGCACTGGAAGGAAGCGCCGGGTTTAATTTGGAATTTCTACCCTCGCAATACTGGCAAAAAGCCTATTTGATGGATGGCCGCTATAATGAATGCTTCATTCATTATTCTGCATTCCCTGTTCGGTATTTATTCCGGGAGTATTTGTTTTATTTGCGGCGGCGCAGTATAAAATATCTTTAGCAAACTATTTTCTCCCGGCACGGTCTCTAAAAAAAAGGCCCTGCGGTTTTTGCCGTCAATGATCTCCAGCACGGCGGTATTGGGTGGTATGCTGCCCAGGTTTTCGCCCTGGAATAAAATGGTATTGGCACCGGGGCTTAAAGTAATATTGATAAACTGCGGTGCTTTTTTTATCAGCATATTTTTGGCAACCAGTGTTTGATTCAGGCTGATAGAAATGGTATCACCATCTTCCACCGCATCATCCCATACGGCCAGTGTAATTTGCCTGGCGGCAGAACTGACGCTGCCCAGTAATTTTTCGTTGTTTTGCAGGGGAGGGTCGCCGGGACCGGGAAACTGGTATGGCTGAAAGGAATTTATTTTTTCTTTGTCCTGTACCAACATCAGTTTGGCAGCAACAAAAGAAGCCCCGCTGTCCTGGGGATTATTAAAACTCAGGCGGAATGTTGCTTTATCAAATTCACCACGCAGGGTAGCCTTGGGTGCCGGGCTGCTGGCAGCATAATCAGCAAAAAATGCCAGCACGTTGGTACCGGGTTCTATCATCATTTCATCGGTACGTTCTTTTTTTGTTAGCAGCCATTGTTCAAAAAGGTCGTGCCCGTTCAATACCGCCGAAGCCATGTCGGCTTTAGCAGGAGTGGATGCGCTGAAGCTGCCATAACGCGTGGTAACATAAGCTGTATCCACCAAACCAAAATAAACGGGTGAGCGGGAGGGATGCAGAATCTTTTCGGTATAGTCGTCTTTCCAGGGTATATTGCTGATGCGGGTAAATTGCAAATTACCGGAACTGATCATTGTTTGCAAAGCCACCGCAGCACTGTCTTTCAGGGTACTGCTGCTTTGATGTAAGGGCAGGCGGTTACTGCTTAATACCGGTTGCCCCGTGGTATTTCTGCTAAGATCAAAACTGCCATTCAGCGGCAGCATATCCAAATGAAAGGGTTTTTCAGCAGCGGCAAATTTGTTTTTACTGATGGCCAATTGCCAGGCATTTTTTTTAACCAGCAATAATTCATATACCCCGTAAAAATCGCCGCTGGCAATAGTGATGGCAGCAGGGTAGAGGGTATTTTTTTCAGAAGCGCCAATTTTTAATTCCATTGTAAATGCCACTTTGCCTGTTGCCTGCATGTGCCAGGTGCCGGAAAACACATCTGTTTGTGCTGGTACAGCCAATGGCAAAATAAAAAATATAAAAAATAAACGGGTGTACATACAGGGATATTGAATGTAAGATAGCGCTTATTGAGTTGCTTTATACCGTAGCTGGCTGCATTTTAAAATGAAAATTTATTGCAATGGAAATGGGCAAAATGCAAAAAGCAAACCTGAGCATACCATACAGCCTGCTGTAAATTATTTAAACCGCTATGCCGGTTTGAAAAAATAAATGGGTATATTAGAAGTATAAACACTTATTATGGCAACTAAAAAAACTACCAAACCAGCTGTTAAAAAAGCAGCAGCAAAAAAAGCGCCTGTTAAAAAAGTGGTGGCGAAAAAAGCAGTAAAGAAAGCAGCACCTGCAAAAAAAGTGGTAAAAAAAGCAGCGCCAAAAAAGGCTGCCCAAAAACCGGCTTTAAAGAAAGCGATTTTAAAACCAGTAATTCCAACCAATTAAAACTGGTGCATTATGTTTCTGCTGCTTCTGCACTGTCTGTTGCGGAAGCAGCATTTTTTTTCCCGGGGCTTTCCTCCTGCAAACCGGCTGGAGCAGCAGCTGCTGTAGTCAGTAACGGCTCATCATAGCTGTTCTCTTCAGTTGTGGTAAATAATATTTCTTCCGGATCGGTTGTTTGTTTTGGTAAACGGGGTTTTGTAAGTGTGGCGATCACCAGGTGCTCCAGCCGGTGATGCAAGGGCACCAGCCCTGCACCAATTACCACCAGTACCAGTAATTCCAGTACTTTATTATGATGCATCAGTTGTGCTATCAATGGGTGCAGCAGCAATATCAAAAACTCAAAGAACAATAATAAAGAAACTACACCCATAAAACGCACCACATTGCGGTGAATGCGTATCCTGCTCACGGCAAGTGTAATTATAAAGAACACCGGTATAAAAATACAGATGGCCAGTATTTGCAGCTGTTGCAGCCTGCTTTCCTTATCCCGTTGCACTTGTTCGGCCAGTTCTGCCTGGCGTAATTGTTCATTGCTGCTGATGATCATGGCTTCTCTTGTTTTGGCCTGTCCTTTTAAAGAATCCTGCAGGGCTACTGTAAGCTCCATATAATTAAAGGCACTATCGTAACTTTTTTTATTCTTATAAAAATGGCTGAGGAATGCGGCAGCATCCATTTCCCTGCTCAGGAAACCATCTTTTCTGCCGGTACTAAACGCCAGCCGGGCATACTGCAGGGCCGAATCTTTTTGCCCTGTTCTTTGAAACACATTGGCCAGGCCCAGTGCAGTTTCGCAAAGCATGTCATTATTGGTGCCATCGTTCAAAAAAAGCAGGGCCCTGCGGTAATTGTTCAGGGCAGTACTGTCATTGCCAGTTCCGGCCTGTACATTACCCAGTCCAAGCAAAGCTGCACCCTGGTGAAACCCATCCTTATTAAGTATTGCTGTTTGTAGTGCTGCTGAAAAATAATAGTTGGCAGAATCCATTTTTTTTATCCTGTAAAATGTTTCACCCAGGTTTACCAGTATCTGGTTCTTCAACTCTCTTTTTACTTTTTCGCCAGCCGCTTCTACCGTAGAGTCGGCCTTGTACAAATAACGTAAGGCATTGGGGTAATCGGCCAGTAAAATATACATCAACCCAATATTATTAAGGGCACTGGCATAATTACGGCTGCTGTTCCTTTTTTCTTCCAGCTGCAGTTTTAGTGTATAATTATTGAGTGCTGCGGAATAATTACCCAGCAGGTATTGGCCGGTGGCCATTACAGCAAGTGAATGGCTTTCTCCTTCTTTATATTTAATGTGTTGCGACAGCAAATAGGCCTGCTGCGCCAGTTGTAAAGTGGTATCGGGTTTAAAAAACTGGTATTGCTCGGCCAGCTTCCATAATAAGGTTACGCGGTTGCTGTCTTGTTTAGCGGTTAATAATAAATGTTTAAGACTGTCTTTTTTAGAAGATTGTGCCATGGTACCGCTGCAGTACACTATAAAAATGACCAGGCAACAAAAACGGGGCATAAGCTTTACAGTTAAGGTTTAGTATTGCAAGATATTATTCATTCTTGCAATTTTCAATTATATTTAATCTGTGCTAATGTTACCCATATTAGTAAACAAAATTAATTAATAATGCCAGCCAGTAAACAAAAGCCTTTTCCTGAGCTATTGGAAAAATTTAAAAAAAATAACACGAAGAAAAAAGTAGTAAAGAAACCCCGGCTCGTGCTTATCATCATGGCCAATACCCATGATCCGGAATTGAATACCGCTTGTGCAAAAGATGCCAAAGCGGTTAGAAAAGTATTTGCGGATATCTGTACACATATCCATTATGAACTGGTTACAATTGAAATATCGGGCGAAAATTATAATAGCCGTAATCTTGACGAGGCGTTAAAAAACTTTAAAACGTTTAGCGAAAGCGATGTTGCTGTATTTTATTATACAGGTCACGGTTTCAGCTATGAAAAGGAATTCACCCGGGGCAAGTACCCGCAGGTAGACATGCGCCCGCATAACAACCAGGTAAAGTTTAATAAGATCAATTTTATTGAAGAGCATACAGAAAACCTGGCCGTAATATTAGCTACCATGCGTTTTAATGGTTTCAGAATTAATATTGCAATAGGCGATTGCTGCAATACCAGCATACCTTTCCAACGCCCTAAAGTGAGTGAGAAAGACCTTAATGTTATAAAGGTAGTATTGCCACGAGTCAGCAAAAGGCTCACCCAAAAAATGTTTGTGGATGAAAAAAATTCAGTTTCTATACTGGTGTCGTCATCGCAGCATGGGCAACCTGCTGTTACCGACCCTGCAATGGGGAGTATTTTTACACATCACTTCACTAAAACACTGGCCAATACAATTTCCACTGTACCAAAAGGCAGCCAATACCTGCCCTGGCTAAAGCTTTTAAAGCAAACCGCCAACAGGGCATTTAAGGATAGTAAAGGCTATGATATTGGTGGTGGCAAAGCAGGAAAACAAAAGGCCGTGTTTGATGTATTTGTTGACCAGGCAGATGATTTTATATAAGCAACTTTTTTTGATACTGCCGAGAATGATCGCCGCACTAAAGGCCCTGTAACATTTTATTACAGAAATTTTATCCGCCCTGCCCAACCAAAATTTTTCCAGTTACATCTGTTACAAAAAAGAAGCGGTACTGCATCTCTTAAAGATCATTTCCAGGAACTTTCCAAACAACTTATTGACCCTTTTCTTAACTAATGGGATGGCACATTAAAAGGAATGGTTACAATTACCGGTAACTTAACCAGTATTAGTTTTTAGCAGTTGGTTGTATGGCTATGGTTGCTCAACGGTTGGGCATCCGGCGCCTTTTTTAATGCATACCAGCAGCGCATATTAAAAGATGGGGTTATACCCGTATAAGCTTAACTGCCTGCTGAATACATACACGGTAAAAAATGTACTGGCAGCTGCCAATACCAATGTGATGATGAAGATGGGCCGTTCTTTTACGGTAAGATCTTTCCATGCACCCGAACCTGATGGAGTAAACAGGATATAATACAATCCGAATACCATGGAAAATGGTACCAGTACCATGGCCTTTACAGAATAAGTAATCTCTTTCTGCTGCTCCATATCAGCAATTTTTAAATAAATAAAGAAATAGCCCAATACCAGGCCAATCAATATGAACAAAACACCTAACATTCTTTTACGTGTTTTAGATACCGGTTTTTTTGCAGCTATGTTTTCGTTTTCCATTTTTTTATTTTGTGTATAACAGGGGAAGCGCAGTAACTTTTATTTAAGCAGTCCTTTTTTTAATTGATCTGCTGCATGATCTACAGCTCTTGCTGTTAAGGCCATATAGGTAAGCGATGGATTTTGACAGGCAGTAGAATTCATGCAGGCACCATCGGTTACAAATACATTGGGGGCATCGTGGCACTGGTTGAATTTATTCAATACCGATGTTGCAGGATCGTTGCCCATCCGGGCAGTACCCATTTCATGAATAGTATTGCCGGGTATGGCCGGGTAATCGTATTCATTTACCCAGTCGGGATTGGCTGCCTGCAGCATTTCTTTTGCAGCTTTTTTCATATCGGCCCGCATGGACAGTTCATTGGGGCCGTATTCCATCGAAATATTTAAAACGGGTAATCCCCATTTGTCTTTTTTTACAGGGTCTAAAAAAACATGGTTCTTATAATCGGGCAGGCATTCGCCATAAGCGCCCACATCTACAAACCATTCGCCGGGTGCCGATAATCCATCTTTCCATGCAGCCCCCGCGCCGGGGGCATTGTAGCCCCGGCCCCAGTCGCCACGGGATACATACACTTCATAGGCAAATCCTCTTTTATATTCCCTGTCGCTGCCCTGCAGGTTTTGAAACCGAGGAATGTATACTGATGTAGACCGCTGCCCGGAATAATACTGGTCATTGAAATCTTTAAAGCCTCCGGCATTGGCCCCGGCACCGGAATAATGATCCATCAAATAATGCCCCAGCACGCCGCTGCTGTTGGCAAATCCATTGGGAAAACGGGCCGATGTTGACTGCAGCATGATCTGCGTGGTGGCCAGTGCCGAAGCATTTAAAAAAATAAGTGGCGCAAAAAACTCAAAGGCTTCATTGGTTTCACTATCAATGACCCGTACACCGGTGGCTTTATTTTTTTTATCATTCCATATAATGCTGTGTACAACAGAAAATGGCCGTAAAGTAAGATTACCGGTGGCATAAGCTGCCGGCAGGGTAGAGGAATTACTGCTGAAATAGGCACCAAAGGGGCAGCCCCGGTGGCAAAGGTTACGCGACATGCATTTACCCCTGCCGTTATGCGGTTGCGTAAGTACGGCCATCCTGCTTTGTATCAGGTTACGCTCTTTAAAATTGGCTTCAATGCGTGCTTTCAAATGTTTTTCCACGCAATTCATTTCAAAAGGAGGAATGAACTGTCCGTCGGGCAATTGCGGCAGGCCTTCATTTTTTCCGCTTACGCCAATAAAGCGTTCTACATAGTCGTACCAGGGTGCAATGTCTTTGTAACGTATGGGCCAGTCGTTACCAATACCTTCTTTCAGGTTGGCTTCAAAATCAAGGTCGCTCCAGCGGAAAGTATGGCGGCTCCATAATAAAGATCGTCCGCCCACATGATAGCCACGGTTCCATTGAAAAGGTTTTACCTGTTCGTAATGATGGTGGTTATCGTTTACAAAAAAGTGTTTATTGTCCTGCCCAAAATGGTAGGTCCTGCTTTGAATGGGATAGTCGTGCAGATCCTGCTGCGTGGGTAAATTACGATTGGGTAATTCCCAGGGATCCAGGTTGGCAGTGGGGTAATCTGTTACATGTTTTACATCGCGGCCTCTTTCGAGCAATAATGTTTTTAATCCTTTTTCAGTCAGCTCTTTGGCAGCCCAGCCGCCAGAAATACCCGATCCTACTACAATTGCATCGTACATAAAATAGATTTTACCAGTATTGCAAAAATGTTTTGGCCATCGCCTTATCTTCTGTTTTATAAGCCATGCAGGCTTTATAATCGCCGGGCACTTTTACATAGTTCAATGCTTTGGTCATGCCTTCCTGCGATGTAAAGTAGCCGATAAGTGTTAGTTTTTTTATTATCCTGAACCATTGCATATTGGCATCGTTGACAAAAGCCGCTGCATCCATTTTTTGAATGGTAAGCAATTGTTGATGACCAGTAATGGAATTGAATTTTTGACCGGCCAGGTACTGCAGCCCTTTTTGAATGCGTTGCTGGTCTTCATGGCTCATGCAGTTTTTTACCACCATATCAATGAACATGGGCACTTGTACATCCAATGCACCGGGAGTGGAAGTGGGTGGTATCAGCGTACTGGCAATAATTTCAATCAATTCAAATTCGGCGGCAGAAAAATATACCGGAAGGTATTTTTTAGCACCGGTACAGGCAGTTGCAAATTGAGACAGCACCGCAGGAAAGCTGCTGTACAAAGCAATTACACCCATTTCCTTTAACAGATGACGGCGGTTCATAGCAAGAAATTTTCTGGTATAAATATAGGGAATGAAATGTGGAAATTATTTTTTTGAGAAAGAATTTACAACTGATCCTGGTCAGATATGGACAGCCGGTTTCGGAATTTGCTACCGTTCTGATTTTGTAAAACAGTTGAAAAAATTTATACAAATTTATTTGCGGAATGCATACCAGATTGCAAAATCATAATATCTTTAGGATCTCAATTTTATCCCCCATCAATTATATGTTGTACCGCTTATTTAAAAACATGCTGCTTGCTGCAGTACTGCTGTTTGCAGCAACCCACACGCTAACCGCCCAAAAAGTAAAAGAACCTGTCATTAAAAATAAAGACTGGAAAAAGAATTACCTGCCATTCCGTATTTCGGGTAACCTGTATTATGTGGGCACTTACGACCTGGCCTGCTACCTTATCACCACTGCAGAAGGAAATATACTCATCAATACCGGGCTGGCCTCATCGGCAAAACAAATAAAAAAGAACATTGCAGCACTGGGCTTTAAATATACCGACATTAAAATTTTACTGAACACGCAGGCGCATTACGATCATCTGGGTGCCATGGCGGCTGTTAAACAGCAAACGGGTGCGCAGCTTATGATCAATGCAAAAGACGCTGAGGTGTTAAAAGACGGCGGCAATTCTGATTACGCACTGGGAGGGCATGGCAGTACTTTTGAACCGGTACAACCAGATCGCTTGCTCAACGATGGAGATACCATCCGGCTGGGTAATATGCAACTGCGTATGCTGCACCATCCCGGGCATACCAAAGGATCCTGCAGTTTTTTATTTGCAGTAAAAGATGAACAACAAACATATAAAGTACTTATTGCCAACATGCCTACCATTGTTACGGATAGTTCTTTTACCAACCTGGCCAGTTACCCGGCAATAGCAAAAGATTATGCCTACACGCTGCAGGCCATGAAAAATATCAGCTTTGATATCTGGCTGTCGTCACATGCCAGCCAGTGCAACCTGCATAGCAAGCACCAGCCCGGCGATGCATATAACCCCGCTGCTTTTATTGACCATGCGGGGTACCAGGCAGCATTGAAGGAACTGCAGCAGGACTACGACGAAAAGATGAAACAGTAATACAACTGCAGCTGCCCGCCAGCTGGCGCAAAAAAACTGCAACACATACCCTGTATCTTTGTAAAAAAATAATATGGAATTAGGCATTGGCATGTTTGGAGATTTGCAGACGGCTGCAGACGGAACGGTACAAGCTGCAGGGCAGCGCCTGCGGGAACTGGTGGAAGAGATCAAACTGATGGATGAAGTGGGGCTGGATTTTTATGGTATTGGCGAACACCACCGAGCAGATTATGCCGTATCGGTGCCGGAAATAATTTTAGCAGCAGCTGCCAGCGTTACCAAACGAATTAAACTGGGGAGTGCCGTATCGGTACTCAGTTCGGCCGATCCTGTTAAATTGTATCAAAGCTTTGCCACTATTGACCTGTTAAGCAACGGCAGGGCAGAGCTGATGGCAGGCCGTGGCAGTTTTATTGAATCGTACCCATTGTACGGGTATAACCTGTCCGATTACGAAGCCCTGTTTGAAGAAAAATTAGACCTGCTGCTGAAGATCAATGATCAAAACCCCATTACATGGAAAGGGAAGTTCAGGACGGCATTGAACGAACAGCAAATATTACCCCGCGCAGTAAACGATCATCTCAATATCTGGATAGCAGTGGGAGGTACACCTGCATCAGTACTGCGTGCCGGCAAGCATGGCATACCAGTGATCTTTGCCATCATTGGCGGAGACCCTTCTCAATTTGTTCCCCTGTTCAATTATTATAAAGAAGTGTACCAGCAGTATGGGCACGATATGAACAAATTCCAGGTAGGAGTGCACATGCATGCTTTTTTTGGAGCAGATGGTCAGCAAACAGCAGATGCGTATTACCCGCTGTATTCGGCACAAATGAACAGGATAGGGCAAACCAGGGGCTGGCCACCCTATCAAAAACAACAGTATGACTGGGGCAGAAAAAAGAATGGCCACCTCATTATTGGTGATGCCAGCGAAGCCATTGATAAGATCATACAAATGCACGAACTGTTTGGCCTGACCCGCTTTTCGGCTCATATGGATGTAGGCGGACCCTCACATGCTTCGTTGATGAAATCAATTGAACTGTTTGGAGATAAGATTGCCCCAAAAGTAAGGGCCGCTTTAGCGGGTAAAGGGTAAAAGGTTCCAGGGTTTCTAAAGGCCGAAAGTGTTAAACTTATTAAACCTGTTTAACTTCTTCTCACCACTAGTACCCTGCCAAAAATATACCGATAGAATAGGATAGTATTGTAGCTGCTTTGTTGTAAATTGTAATACTGTTGAACGAATATATTCCTGCACTTACATTCCTGTTTACCAAATTAACCTGCTATGAAACAAATCAACTGGGGCATCATTGGTTGTGGTGATGTTACCGAATTAAAAAGCGGACCTGCATTTAATAAAGTACCTGATTCGTCATTAGTGGCGGTTATGCGCCGTGATGCAGACAAGGCAGCTGATTATGCCAGGCGGCACCAGGTACCACGCTGGTATGATGATGCGCAGCAGCTTATTCACGATCCGGAAATAAATGCCATCTATATTGCTACTCCACCTGATTCACACGAAGCATATGCACTGGCGGCCATAGATGCCGGTAAGCAGGTGTATATTGAAAAACCCATGGCCGTAAATACCACTGCAGCACAAAATATTGCAATGGCTGCTGCAAAAAAAAATATTAAAGCCAGCGTGGCCCATTACCGGCGAGAACAGCCTTTGTTTAAAAAAATAAAGGCCTTACTGGATGCCAAAAGCATTGGCGATCCTTTACTGGTAAGGCTGGACCTGTTTAAGCCACCGCTTACCCCGCAGGAGCTTTCTAAAAATCATTATGCCTGGCGGGTAGATCCGGCCATTGCCGGTGGTGGACTGTTTCATGACCTGGCACCGCATCAACTGGACCTGATGTACCATTGGTTTGGACCCGCCGGAAAAGTAACCGGAATTGCCACCAACCAATCAGGTAAATATGCAGCCGATGACCTGGTAACGGGAAATATTTTATTTAAAACCGGCGTGGCATTCAGTGGCAGCTGGTGTTTTAACGCCTCCGCCAATACCGATCACTGCGAAATTATTGGTACCGACGGCGCCATTTACTTTAGTGTATTTGGTGGCAACAGTATTACAGTCATTTCAAAAGGAGTTAAAAACACTTTTTCTTTTGATACGCTGCAGCATGTACAGCAACCCATGATTGCACAGGTGGTGCAGTATTTTTTAGGTGCTGCTCCCAATCCCTGCAGTACAACAGAAGGGGTGGAAATTATGCAGCTGATGCAGCAATTCGTTGGTCAGTAAACTACCTTTTTTGCCGCGCCGTTTTTCAGGCTACAGAACTGATCCTGGTCATTTCGCTTAGCAGCAAATCGTACATTTAATATCTTTACCGATATTTTAATGCCGGGTGTAATTGGCCTGTCATTGAGCCACCCTACAAAAGCCGTATATGAAAAGTTCGTTGCTCATTTTCTTTTCTTTTATTCTTGCTGTTAATAGCAGTATGTCGCAAGACAGCCTTGGGATCAGCAGGAATAACAATGGCATTTCCAGTGCCACTGAACCCTTGTTCGTTATAAAAGGAGAAGATATCAAACGTTTTCCGGTCACTGATTTTTTTGAGGCTGTAGAAGGAATGTTTCCCTGGGTATTTAACGGTGCTGCACAACAAAAAGATTTTTTATTTGTGGTCAACGGACATCTGTTATCCAATATTAACGGTATCAGTTTATACGATATGGAGGAAATAGTTTTTACCAGGAACAACCTGTACGGAGGTATATTGCCGTTTTCAAAAGCGGGCACTTTTTTTATTACTACCAGTATTCCGCCAGATGAAAAACTTTCCGTTCAGTTCAATACACAGTTAAACAGAACAGGCAATATGCAGCAGGCTTACACTGCAGCAGACGGATTCAGCACTTATACACAGGTGTTAAAAAATGAGATCAGTAACACCGCCGGTGATTACTGGATGAATCATATTTCTATTGCACAGTCCGGCAAAAAAAATTCGTTCAGGGCCTCGGGCTTTTTTAACAGTGGCAAAATACCCGGCAGCAGGCAAAATTTTATAACACAGTCTGCTGCAGACACCACAACCTTGCGTTTTAATGGACAGGCCTCCGGCAAGCAGCAATTGTATGGATTGTTGGCAGACTATACACACCGGTTCTCCGCAACGGCGGAAGCGGGAGTAATGCTGAATTATTCATCCAGGCAAATGAGCTTTGACAGCACCGAATCGCAAACTGCCAGTTTTTTTACTACTACCGCATCCGGTAACGAAAAGATTCCTTTGCATACATTTACTGCCAACGCCTATGTACAATGGCAGTTACTGCCGCATTGGAACAACCGCTTTTCAATTGAATATGCTTCGCATACATTCCATGCTGCCGGAACTAAAACGGCTGCTTCCATATACGGGGCCAGTTTTATTCAAAATGACTATAACAGCACAACCAATTATAAATATGAAGGGCTGCTGCTGAAAAATGAGTGCAGGTATGATGCTGTTACAAAGCCTAATTTTAAAGCCCGTATTTACCTGAATACAGTTTGGTACAAACCTGCTGCAACATTAACCACTGATTATGCAGGCAGATCCAGTACCGGTTCTTATTTCACTGAATCTTCCTCTCATGAAGGTGATCAAAAAACAGGCGTGGTTAACCCGGCATTTCATTTTGAGTATAAAAATTTTGTCAGCACTTATGCCGGTGCCGGTTACCTGGTTGGAAAAAAAATGTATGCAGATGTTAAAAGATCAGACAGGGTATCTATGTATTATGGCATTGACCTCAGCTTAAATAATATCCTTCATTTAAATAAAGATGTTTCTGTACTACAACTTTCCTTTAATCATGCAGCAGCTGCAATGAGTACTTCCATTGCACCCATCAACACAGCCTGGCTGCAGTTAAACAACACATTTTTATCTTATTTCAGATACAATGCTGTAAATGGCGAATACGATTTGGCCAAAAACAGGCTAACTTCTTTAAAATTGAGCGCCGGAGCATATAAGAACAGGTTGCTCTTTATTTCGGAATGGAGCAAGCTCACTTACGACAAAACTTTTATGTACACCATCTACGCTTATCCCGTAAACTATACGGCCTATGTACAGGGCTCTGAAACAGCAGAAGGAATTTCATTTGGAATTACAGGAACCCTTATAGATAAAAAGGAATTGAAACTGTTTACTGCATGGAATGTACTGGTGCCAAAAATAAAATCGGGTGAGCCTAATCCTGTTGCGCTGAATTATATGAACTACAAAACCCTTCATGCCGGTATTCAAAATAAAATTGTATATAAAAATATTTTTTGCCAGTTACACGCATTGTTCAATTTTAACAGGCCGTATCCTGCTGCTGTAGCAGGTGCTAACAAAACGAAAACAGACATGCTTTTACAATACCTGCTGCTGGGATATCATACCACCAGCCATACCAAAGGCATTTTAAAAAACAGCACTGTATTTATGCATGCCCGTAATCTTTTAGTATCAGATCCACTTAAGGAGCTGCATCTGTATAACCGTTATGCGGGTATTGGTATTAACCTGGAGTTATAACAGTATACTCTTGCTGAAATTGTACAGTGGTACAATACCTGAGAATCATTCAGTATTGCCCGGCCTTAAAATGTTGCGAACATCAAACTGTTGGGATCATTATAACATTATGCCCTCCTTCTCAACCACCATCCCAACCACAAACCGGTAACTCCCCAGCTTACCAATGCATCTATAAGATAAGCGTTTAAATCAAAACTGCCGAACCAGATATGCAGGGTATAAGGTGCATTTAAAAATACAATGATGCCTGTTGCCAAAGTACCTCCAAAAATGGTACTGAAAGAAGGCGAAGGTATTTTAGCCAGTAACCAGCAGAGCAACCATATAATAAAAATATCTACCAGAAGGCTGCGTCCCATATTCATAAACATTTTATTCATGCCCGGCATACTTGTATGATACACCACCTGTGCCCAGGGCTTGCCTTCGCCGGCCTTCATTTGCTTTTCCATTTCTTCATTGGATATGCCTGGTGCAAAAGTGGGCAACATATAAGCGCCATCCTCGCTGAACTGCGTGCCCAGGTAATGCAGTATACTGTCTTGTTTGGGCGTATATCTTTGTTGGGATTGATGGAGGTTTAAAAAGCCCCAGGTCATGAATTGCCACGCAAAAATAATGATGCCGCCCACCAGCGCAGCTACGATCGTTTTTTTCATAAACAAGTTTTTGGTTAAGAATAACAAAATAAAAAAGAAAATCGGGATTAAAAAGAGGAAAATACACAAAGCAGAAGTGGATGCATTGCATCATAAGCTTTGGAGTTGATGCAAATGCAGTATAATATGGCGCAGTTGAAATAGTAAGTTCGTCCTAAAAATATTTGCCCGGTGTTCTGGGCAGATCATTTTTTAAAACAAAATCTTCAACCGGGCGACACCTGGTCTTCTGACGGGTATACAGGCAATCTTTTTTCGGGACAACCGGTATAACTGCTTACAATAGTACCGGGTAAGAAGTGAATTTGTATTATGCAAAAGGCACCAGCAACGGCTTTAGAAAGCTGGAATGGAAAATAAGGCACTGGCAGGTAAATTGAGTTACAAAAATTAAAAGATTCAATAGTGTAAGCAGCTAAGCAACCTCCGAAGCTTCTTAAACTTTTTAAACCTTTTAAACCTTTCCTTACCTCCATTTAAACGCAAAATAGCTGCAGGGTTGGTTGCTTGTATTTTCTACAAAGTGTAATGAATTACTGTTGACAATAAAAATATCGCCGGCCCCGCCGGTAAATTGCTTTCCATCAATGGTCATTGCCGCTTCACCCTGTATCAGTAAGAGTATCTCTGTATCAATATGGGTATGGGCAGCATGGCTCGGCCCTTTTACATTTAGTGTGGTGACATGCATTTCGTAATTGTCGCACATGGCTGTGGGTCGGTCAAAATATTTTTTGGCACTCTTGGTGCCGCTTTGGGTAACGGCTAAAGAATCTGCATGCAGTAATAAACTACCGCCTGCGGCATTGCTTCTTTCCATATTCATTTTTTTAGAACGGAACTGGAAAACATAGTATGTAAGTGGTCCTTCGCCAATATTTTCAAATACCTGTGCTTCTCCGGGTGGTATCAGCAACACGCTTCCTTTATCCAGCACTGCTATTTTTTTACCCACCGTACATTTCATACTGCCTTCTTTAATAATGATGAGTTCTTCAATATCCTTTTGTGTATGGGCTGGTTTAGGTACTGCGCCTTTCATTTGGGTGGTGGCATGTATTTCAAAATAATCAAATTCGGCTGTGGTACCGCTGGCAATTTTCCGGCTTTCTCGCAGGCCATCTTTTTTTACAACAAGATCAGCCCAATGAAATACACCTGACTCTACCGGCTTTAACTGGCCGTTGCAGTTTATTGCACTAACAAACAGCAGGAGCGTTGTGAATATTTTCATACAGCATTGTTTTGAGTTGAATATGTTATAACAAATATAAAGTCTTTTATGCAGCCGCCTGTTGCATGCATAGAAATGTTATAATTCTGTGAAAGCATTTCTTCGGTAAGATTATTGTATTCTTTACAGAGTCTATTAACAAAATATCTATGGATCAATTTCACACTTTTAAAAACTTAACGATGAAAACAAACGACCGAATGATAACTACTGCTTACCGCAGGCGTTATGCCATTGCAGCATTGGCTTTATTATTCATGAGTGTTTCTGCAATAGCACAGGGCAACAGGCGCGGAGGCGACAGGAGTGCCGGCCAGGCAGACAATGGTACCAGGCAAAGCAGCCGAAGAGAGCAACCGGCACAACAGGCACCCCAGGCAAATTCAAACCGCGATTATAATGCGGGCAATACCAACCGTGGTACCAACCGGGGGCAGGATAACAGTACAGTTACAGTTGACCGCCCTAACAGGAATAATAACCCCGGCAATACAAACCGCGATAATAATCCCGGATGGAACAGGAATAACAACCAGGGAAATACTACACGTGATAACAATGTTCCAAGAGATAATAACGCAGGTAATACTCCTCCTAACCGGAATAACAATCCAGGTAATACAGATCGTGATAATAATGCAAGCAGAAATAATAATGCGGGTACTACCAACCGCGATAATAATGCCGGCAGCAACAGGAACAATAATCCTGGAAATGTAAATCGCGGCAACAATGCCAACAGGGATAATACTCCCAATACAAGGGATAGAAATAATACCCCCGGCAATGTAAATACTACCAGGGGGGGCAATGCCAACCGCGATAATTTTCCAACAAGAAATGGTGGTGACAGAAATTTTGACCGCCGGAATAATAACCGTCGTGATCAATACACCCGCGAACGTCCGGGATACCGTCCTGATTACCGTTACGACAGAAGACCCGTGTATAACCGTTACGAACCCAGCTGGAGATACAATTACCTGCCAAGACGTAACAGTTATTATTATAACACCCCATCCAGTTTCATCAGTATCAACTTTGGTGGATTTGGATACCGCTATTGTGATGGTGTTTTCTATCGTCCGTACAATAACCTGTACACTGTGATTGCTGCACCAATAGGCATCTACATTAATGTATTGCCAATTGGATACAGCAGGATCTATGTGCATGAATATCCATATTACTATTATAATGGTACCTATTACGACCAACGTGGCAGTAATTATTATGTAGTATCTCCCCCGGTTGGAGCTATTGTGGAAAGTTTACCTGATGGTTACGAAACACTGGTAGTAGATGGAGAAACCTATTATACTGTGGACGGTGCGCAATACAAACCTGTAGTGGTGCAAAACGGAGAGATCTGGTATGAAGTGATCAAAGCCAATTAAAAAACTAATTCGTAAAAAAAAACGGCAAGCCTGCAGCTTGCCGTTTTTTTATTTGTATTCTGTTTATTACGGCACCCATTAGCAGATTCATCAAAACGGGCAACTGTATTGCAATGGTGTATGGTATCAAAATTGTAACCATTAGTACAAATGAAAAATTCAATGGTTACTACCGGTTATTTTACAATGTTATTATGTTTGCTGTTTTTTATTCAAGCTTGTAACAGTGCAGAAAAAGCCGACGCACAGGCAGCTGCTACAAAACAAACTATTGGCAGTGTATTGCCAACTGTGCCCAAAATAAATAGTGACAATTCCGCCATAACAGATGCTTTTATCACTGTTGATACCACAGATTACAATGCCCGAATGCTGGCATTGAGTAACCATGATATAAAAGGCAGGTGGCCGGTTAAAGCAGCCTACCCGTTAGCCGGGGCAATATTACCATATAACAGGATCATTTCTTTCTATGGAAATTTATATTCTAAAAAAATGGGTATCCTGGGCGAATTGCCAAAAGACAGTATGCTGAAAAAATTGCAGCAGGAGGTAGCCATGTGGCAGGCAGCAGATAGCTCCATACCGGCCATCCCAGCATTACATTATATTGCCATTACCGCACAGGCTGCCCGTGGAAAAGACAATCAATACCGTTTAAGAATGCCCCTGAATCAGGTAGATACCATATTGTTATGGGCTAAACAGATCAACGGACTGGTATTTCTGGATGTTCAGGTAGGGCATAGTACTGTTAAAAATGAACTGCCTCCATTGGCCAAATACCTTACATTACCTAATGTGCATTTGGGTATTGACCCTGAATTTTCTATGAAGGGTGGGGAAGTGCCCGGTACAGTCATCGGCACTTTTAACTCGGATGATGTTAATGATGCCATTGATTTTTTGGCTACACTTGTACGTAAGCATCACCTTACACCCAGGATACTGGTGGTGCACCGTTTTACACAAGGGATGGTAACCGGGTATGATAAAATTAAAAAAATACCGGAAGTGCAGGTAGTGATGGATATGGATGGATTTGGTTCTAAAATTCTAAAACAATCTACTTATCTCAGGTACATATATAAAGAACCGGTACAATTTACCGGCGTTAAATTGTTTTATAAAAACGATAATAAGGGTAGTAATATAATGTATATCCCGCAGGAATTGCTGCAGTTTACTCCCAGGCCCATATACATTCAATACCAGTAATAAGATGATTGCCGTTGCAGATAATAGTATCGCTTAAGTTATACATCTGCTTCATTGAATGAAAGTGTTAAACTGCCGATACGGGCCTGTACTTTACGGTAACTCACTCCGGCCTTATCCAGCATTATTTTAGAAGCTTTGAATACATCGGTACCCTGGTATTTATCAGACAGGTAAACAACCTCAGTAATACCTGATTGTATGATAGCCTTGGTACATTCGTTACAGGGAAATAAAGCTGTATATATTTTGCAGCCTTTCAGATCCATACCGATATTGTTTAAAATGGCATTGAGTTCTGCGTGGCATACATAGGGATATTTGGTATCTAAAAAATCGCCCTGTTTATCCCAGGGAAATTCGTCATCACTGCAGCCAATGGGTAACCCGTTATACCCGGCCCCCACGATTTTATTTTTATCGTTTACAATGCAGGCACCTACCTGTGTATTGGGGTCTTTACTGCGGCAGGCACTCAGCAATGCCACGCCCATAAAATATTCGTCCCAGGAAATGTAGTCAATTCTTTTTTTCAATGCAGTGCTGTTTAAAATCTGCACGAATGTAAGCATTTGACATCATTCCATAAATACCTCTAATAAAAGCCGTGTACTGCCCAATGACCCGCCTCATGCCTGTATACACAGATGGTCATTACAGCAGACACGGCTTTGAAGAACAGCCCCCCGGTATCATTCTGCTGTTAACTTTATTTCACCGGCATCGGTATAACGGTCCGGGTCAACAATGATATTATCGATAATAATACTCTTATAACCTTTTGCTGCTGCTACATACAGCTTCCAGGTGCCTGGCTTTACATCAACAGCAAAACTGCCCGGAGACAGTTTAGCCAATACTGAGTCCTTTCCGTTGATGGCCCAAATTTTTGTGGCTGCATCTGCAGGACTGATAATGCCATGTATACCACCTGTTAAAATTCTTGCTGCAATAAACAGGTATGCTGTAACAAGTACAACAGCACAAAGGAGGATGTTATTTTTTTTCATATAAATAAGTTGATTGTTATAGATGGTAAACGGTAATTACAGATCGTTCACGTTTTAAATATGCAGTACTGTATTCGGCGTACGCTGCCTTTTTTTACAAAAATCAACTACCATGCCATCATCGGCAAATGTTCACAAATAAGTTGTTGAGATTTTTCCCCGTATTTTTTTGTACACACAACAGTACATATTAAAGCCATACGATTGATATATCTTTGAAAGAAAAGTAACTGCCTTTTAAGGGTGTTGCATTTGTTATGACGTTTAAAGAAAAAATATACCAGCATTATGTACATGTCATCAACGGCAAAGTACAAATGCTGCAGCAGGTGCTGGCCGATCTTAAAGAAAGCGGTGCCAATGAAACCAAAAGTACTGCCGGCGATAAACATGAAACGGCATTGGCCATGCTGCAGATTGAGCAGGCCAACAACAGAAAACAACTGCGGGAAATGCAGGAACAGCAAGCCGTACTGGAAAAAATAAATCCTTCATTAACACCAGCTGTAATTGTATCCGGCAGCCTGGTAAAAACCAACCGTGGTTATTTTTTTATGAGCGTGGCCCTGGGGAAAGCAATGGTAGAAGGAATGGTCATCATTGCATTATCGCCCCAATCTCCCCTTGGAAAAAAATTAATGGGATTGCAGGCACGAAATACTGCAGCATTAAATGCTACCCAGTACCTGATTGAAAGCATTGGGTAAAATACGTGCCTGCGATACGTAAAAAAACCTGCTGCATCGTATAGTTTCTACAACAGAACCATGTGTTTTATTATACTGTAATTCAACACCGTACCCGATCTTTGTGTTGTAAAAATTCCAATATCCAACTAACCAAAACAACATCACCAATCTGTTACCTATGAAAAGCAATAACTACCAAAGATTCTGACAGACAAAAAAACTTGAGTGGATGATGTAAAAAACCTTCTTTCCGAAGGTTTTTTTTATGCCTTTTCTTACTGTCAACAGCAGGTGTCTGGAAACTACTACAGCAGAAACAACTGTTTGGCTATAAATGACAACACCTGTATGGCTGACCTTTGAGTTGTTAAACAATTCCAATATCCAATTAACCAGAACACCACCACCGGTCCTTTACCTATGAAAAATGACAGTTACCTGAAAAATTGATCGGCAAGTTCAAGTATGATGATGTAAAAGCCTTCTGTAAAGAAGGTTTTTTTTATTACAGGCACTATACCAGTAATGCCAGTACAGGATCAAGTTCCAGCCCGCTTTCGTTCAGGGGTTGCAGGGCCCTGCTGTGCAATATCGTGCCCAGTTTTCGGAGATCAAATCTTTCTTCCAGGTTTGAAAATGAATTCCTGATCATATTCAGCAATTCGGCTTTGTCTACAACATCATCCAGGTCTATCACGTATGAATTTTCCCCCACCAATTCAAGGATGGTCTTATTTTCTAAAACAAAACTGCAGGTAAGCTGGCAGGCAAGCCCTTTTTTTGTGGGAGCTCTTTTTCGCATTACTGCTAAAGAAGTAAAACCCATTATTTCAGTTTCAGTAGCAGGTAGTTTGGCAGGTGGTGTATAATGCCACTTGGTGATCACCATTTCAGTTTGTTCAATCATGCAGGTGCAACTTTATAATATTAAGGAAAGTGCTGCAAATATACAGCGCATCACCTGTTGATTTTACACTCATTCATTTAATGCAACCAGTAATCGGGCAGGGAGTAATATAATGGGCAGCAGTACCGGATGGTACTGCTGCCATAAAATCAAAATTTAAGAAACTTGGTGGTGGTTACCACTTCATTATTGCTGTACAGCGTAATGTAATACACCCCGGCAGCCCAGGTATTGATATCTATTCTTTTACCACCGGCAATATCATCTGCCGCAATAGCAATATTCTTCATCAGTTGCCCTTTATCATTGTATACCATGGCAACAAAAGGCTTGCGGTCGGCAGTGATGATAAACAGGGTAATATCATCTTTTGAAAAACTGGCGCCTACTTTTAAAGTGGTTTTTACAGTTACTTTATTTTTTATCAGCTGTACATTAGTATATGTTATCCTGCCATTAAAGTCTGTTATTTTAAGGCGGTAATACATCTGTGGCGATGTTTCTGTATCCATGAACTCATAGTCGTTTTCCTGTAACAGGTTACTGGCATTTACCCTGCCCGTAGTTTTAAACGCAATTCCATCGGCACTTTTTTCCACTTCATAATACTGCATGCCGGTTTCATTTTTCGATTTCCAGCTCAGTTGTACTTTATATTCATTGATGCGTACACCTGTAAAATTCAGCAGGGTAACAGGCAGCACACTGATATTGCAGGGATTGGTAAACGTAATCACCCTTGTGGCGGAACGGGTATAGCAGTCAAACATATTTACCTCTACGGTTATTGTGTCCAGCGAAACACCGGTAATGGTGGTGGAAGTAAGGTTAAATCCTTCTGCAATCAACAGGCCATTTCTTTTCCATTTATAATAGGCACCGTTGATAGAGGCGGTACCAATTCGTACATCAAAAGGATGGTTTTTGCAATCGGGCGGATAGGCATACACGTAAAAATTACCGGTAAAACTGGCGGTACTTACTTTAGAGGTCGCCGTCATTCCGCAGGCATCCACCACACGGATATCATAAATGGTTCCGGCAGTAGGTGCAGGGGTGATCACCACCACACTGTCGGTGCCACTGTTACCGGTGGCAATATAAGTGAGAGAACTTTCCGGTTTGTATTCATAATGAAAAGGCCTGATTCCACCCTGTGGTAACATATTGATCTTTGCTTCAGTACCTCCGCCATCACAAATAAGGGCATTGGCATATTTAAGAACTGGAAAATAGGGTATATATGGTGCGGCACTGATGGTATAATTTTTTGTAATGGTTTCTACCAGGGTTCCGTTGCTGCAAACAATATCCATTGCAAAAGTATAGGTGCCGCTTTGCCCGGTGTTGATAATAATTCCTGAATACCCGCTGTTGATTTTTATACTGTCGCCGGAAGTAATTCTGTTGAAGTAAAGGGAACTTTGCAATCCGTTCGCCATTGTTCCAATGATCTGTGTTATGGGGAATACATAATTATTGGGTACACCCACCAGGCGCAGGTTGCTGATTGTATAACTGGTATTGATGTTCTTAATATAACCATCTATTTGAATAGCTGAATAACCATTTACATTACAGGCCGCAGTGGAACTAACGGCAGATAATACCATGTTGGCGCTGTACAAGGCAGGATCTGTTACCGGAGGAATAACAATATTTTGTGTAACAGTACCAGTTACACAGGTATTCAACCATCCAACGGTATAGGTATAGGTGCCGGGGGGCAGTAACTGGTTCAATTTATAAGCCGTTTGCCCGGTACCATTCCAGTTAGAGATGGCTGTGGTACCCACAATACCATATCCCTGTATGGAAACATTTACCAGGTTATAGCCTGCTGGCAATGGTTTTAGCAGGATGGAATACATGGTATCTGCAGGATTTACCGGGCATTTATAACCTGCCAGCGAAGAATCACTGATTACAGGCGGGGGTACAGCGGCATAACCGGGATTGTACACCACACTCATTGAATCTTTTCGCCCGCAGGTATCTTCTACAATTACCCGGTAAGTTTGTCCGGGTATTAAAGGATTATAATTGATGGTTGTGTAGGTATTAGCCCCGGTATACAAGGTGCTGCTGGTTAAAATGCTGTAAACCGGTGCTGGTTTTACCAATGTAATTTTACCATAGATATAATTGGTATTAAAATCCACCCTTAAAAATGGGTTCAGACCGCTGCAATTGGGATTAATAGCCGTGATTATTGGTGCTGTGGTACCATGGGTACCCAGCGCATAATTAAAAGTTTTTGAATAGGGCTGTATAGTGGTACCGCAATGGTCTCCACCCGGGTAAAAAAGGGTTATTTTAAGTGGTGCATTCGGCGGAAATTCATTACTTGCCAGCAGCATGGGCATGGTATTGGGGGGCGTGGGCACTCCATTAAAAGAGGAAGGCGTGTACAATGTAAAACCTGTGCCAGGCGCATTCAATCCTGTTTCGCCATTCAATGAATAATTGGTTTGAAAATAATATACATTGCCGGATTTATACAACGACAGATTCCTGTCGGAATATATTGTACCATTCACGGCGTCCTCTATTTTTATACGCAGGTAAGGATCATTTTTATGGCCCCAGAAAACCTGGTTACTGTAGGCATTGGTAACATTATAAGGTCCGCCGGAGGCAGAATCGTTGATGTAAATGCCAATGGTTTCGTTACCACTGCAGGAACCCATCCACATGGCCCTTGTAAAACTCAATGCAGGCACAGAAAGCGGCGCTACCGGGGTAGCTGCAGGCGTGGAAAAATTAGTGGTTTGAAAATTATTGCAGGCATCTGTAATTCTAACATAATAGGCTGTACTGGCATTTAAACCGGTAATGATGGCTGAGTCGTTGCCCGGCTGAAAGGGTACAGCGGTAAAATCAAGTGAAGTTGAAACCTGTATACGGTAAGGAGGTGTTCCACCGGGATATACCGGTTTGGCAATTTTATAAACTCCATCATTGGTAACACCACAAACCAATCCACTTATTTTTTGAATGGCCTGTTGCCAGTTAGAAATGCTTATAGAGGAATACCTGTTTATAATGTTTACAGTAGTGTCTTTAAACAATCCGGTACAGCTGCTTACCCTTATACGGTAACTGCCATAGGGCAGTGCATTAAAAACAGGTTGGGATTGAATGATGCGGATCACAGGACCGCTTAGTATTTCATATACATAATTTCCACCACCTCCTGTAACGTTTGCTATGGTGAGCTTTCCTCCCGAAGGACAAAAAGCAGTATCTGCAATTATCTGCCCTATGGATACAGGCGATTTATCGTTATAATTGCACTGCGCCCAATTGGTTTTAGGCAAATGCAGTATTACAATAAATAGTAACCAGGTATAGTTTTTCATTATTGGATATTTTATGGATGTGGTTCTATCTGGCCTTTTAGACAGAAAACATCACTAACCCGTTGCATTAAACGTTAAATGTTGCATTATGTTGCACAAAATCAGTATATCTCCGTCTGGCGCAGTTCAAAACAACAACGGCCTGCTGTATCAGCTGGCCGTAACACTTGATAAATAGGCATACATGCCGGTTTATTTTTTCTTTTGCCCCCTGGTTTTGGGTTTACCATATTTTTTCATCATCCTGTCTTTGCGCCTGACCACCATATTTACTTTACTGTTTTTGGCCGATTTAGGATGAAAAGCCGGGCCTGCATCTTCTTTTTTAGGAATTTTTAATTGTATCTCTTTTACATACAGTTTTGGTTTTTCGTCTTCGGTCAATTCTTCCGAAATGATCAAATGCCCCGGTAAGGGCAACATGGTAATGGAATAGTGCATCAGGCTTTCAATATCTTCCTGCAGTTTTTTTTCTATTGGGTTTACAAAACTGATAGCAATACCATCCTTGTCGGCGCGGCCAGTTCTTCCAATGCGGTGCATGTAATTTTCCGGAACCGGGGGCATGTCAAAATTAATAACATGTGTTACTTCTGCAATATCTATACCACGTGCCACAATATCGGTGGCAATAATAAAGCGGTATACTCCTTCTTTAAATTGCTTAACAGTATTAAAACGATGGTTCTGTTCCTTATTGCTGTGTATCACTCCGGCACTGCCTTCATTACCTGTTACCATCTGTTCAAAAAGCTGGTCGGCCAGGGCTTTGCTGGCAACAAATACCAATACCTTACTCATGTTGCTGTCTTCCGCCAGTAATAACCTGAGCAGGTTTACCTTTGTATAAAAATTAGGTACCTCATATGCGTATTGCTGTATATTTTCCAAAGGTGTACCTGTTGGTGCAGCCTCTATTCTTACCGGATTGGTAAAATATAATTGCATCAGGTTGTCTACTTCTTCGGTAAGTGTGGCAGAAAACAACAGGTTTTGTCTTTTTGCCGGCAACAGCTCCAGTATATTTTTTAATTGTGTTCTAAAACCCAGGTTCAGCATTTCATCCACTTCATCAATCACCAGTTTTTTTATGTTCTTTAATTTCAGTGATCCATTCATGGCCAGGTCAAACAGGCGGCCGGGTGTGGCTACCAGTACATCCACTTTTTGCTCTACCGATAATCTTTGTGTATTGATGTTAACGCCACCATATACCCCTACAGTTACCACACTCATATATTTAGTAAGCCGTTGTACTGTTTCCACCACCTGAACCACCAGTTCCCTGGTGGGTACCACCACCAATATTTGCGGCGCAACATCTTTGGTAAATTTCCATTGCCGCAGGCAGGGGAGTAAATACGCAATGGTTTTACCGGTACCGGTTTGTGCAATGCCGCAAACATCGGCCCCGGACATAGCGGTGGCAAAGGCTTTGTGCTGTATGGTGGTGGGATTGTGATAGCCCATATCCTGCAGGGCGTTCAGTAAAAAATTGTTCAGGTTTAAATCGGTAAAAGTCATGTAATGGTATTCTTTTGCGTAAAGATATAGCCCCGGCGGCTTTTTCCCTCTTTTAAAATAAAGCTATGTTTAAAGGCAGCAATACATTTTTTATTTTAGAAAGAATTCTACAGTAACAGCCGCTGTTTGTTTACAAAATATTCAATGGAATGAAATTATCTTTATACTGTTAAAGCATTACATATTTATCCAAACCTCTGAAACGAATTTAATCCCTATGAAAGCCGATGGCCCCCAATATTGGCCACATGTTACAAAAAAGCAGTAATCTATGAAAAGCCTTCAGCAATGAAGGTTTTTTTATGCCCGGTATTATTATAATGCCTACAAAAACAATGGTTGTTTATTTACAAATTCGTTTTGACAGACTCAATAGCTTTGTATTGTTAAACCAATTAAATATCCAACCGCTCAACCTGATACAATCCCTATGAAAGCCGGTGACCTCCTAAGGCCATGATAACAACAACAGGTGCAATTATCTATGAAAAGCCTTCAGTAATGAAGGTTTTTTCTTTTACGGATATGACTGGTAACAGCACATTGACACAGCAGTTTTTAGTAAACCAGCTACAAAGTCTTTGTTGGTTTCTTTACAAAATCTGGTACCGGGTTCAGTAGATTTGTATGGTAAAAACAATGATCCAATACTTTTGAACCGCCATCCTTAACCTGTGAAAAACATTGCCCCAATCAGAAAACCACAATAGTTAAAGACTATTTTACTATGAAAAACCTTCAGTAATTGAAGGTTTTTTGTTTTTCACCCATCCTTTTAGCCTGGCAAATGAAGGCTACTGCGCAATACACCCGGCCTTTTCGGCAATGGCCCAACAAGAGGTGGTCAAAAAGAGGGCTGCTTTTTCCCATTCGTATCGTTTTTTCTACGACCGTTTAATCAAACACTCAAAAAAAATAATGGGGAAATATCATATCCAAATATAATTTTCATCATATACTGTTTACATGTAAATAAGGATTTTCGTACAGCAAATAAGACATCTATTCATTCAAAAGCAATCTAACGAACATGAAAAAAGAATATTATATAAACGTAAAACATGTAGATAACAGGATGGTTATTTTTTTAAATGGTGCCACGCTGTGGGATAGTGGTATTGTACATGAAGATCCAGAACTGGATCACTATATCAATATTACCGAAGAATTGCACCGTCATATCAACCATACCAGTGAACTGATATTTGAAGGATTTAATGATACCTACGACTCTAAAGATGAGCTGGACTTTAACCCATGGCATTTTCATTACCGCGTTATTGCCAGGATTACAGATGCCACAGGCAAGGTAATAAGTGATGAAGACCTGATTGAACCTTATAACCAGAAGCACTTATCCAATCCCAATATCAGGGCTATTAATAACAAGTACGATTTCATCAGAAAAGATGGTGAGTACAAAGTGATCAGCAATTCTTTGCAACAGAATTTTTATAAATAAATGCGATCCCCTGCGTTCACTGCAGGAAACCACAGAAAGCAATCAACCATGCAACAGCATGGTTTTTTTGTATAAACAGCTTGTTAACCGGGGGTGTACTTGCAACAAAGCATGTATACTTATAATACAACTTTGAGAGGTAATTTGTTTTTTCAGATAATTTTTCTATTTTGATACTGCTATTGAAATGTAGAAACTAATTAGAACACGAAAACGATTGCCATGTCATACACTATTGCAGTGGAACCAGCTACCATTCAACAATGGATCAGCACCAAACTTGAACCCAAAACCATTGAACAGGAATTGCGTGCACAGGGGCTTGATGCAGAAGCAGTAGCCGCACACCTGAAAGAGTACAGGCGTATCAAAAATGCCAAAAGGCAAACCACTGGTTTTATTTGTATGGCAGTGGGGGCATTCCTGGGTTTTATCAGTTGCGTGCTAACATTGGCAAATCCTTTCCCGGAATTGTATAACCTCATCCTCTACGGTTTAACCTCTGTGGCGGTACTGGTAATATTTTTGGGATTGTATTTTGTTTTTGAATAGGGTGACTACAAAAATCAATTTACTTTTAACCAACCTGTAATGCTCATACGGGGTTTATTGGTTACCAAAACCTCATGGGCTAATTCGCTGCTTTTAAAAAAAACTGTGGTGCCATTTTCGGGTGCAATATGCTGATCGCAATCCGGGTGATAGATACACAATTCACCGCCATCTTCTTTTTTCCAGCCGGCATTCAGGTACATGATCATGGTGTATTTTCTGCTGTCGTTATTCTTAAACTGATCGATATGCTTTTTATAAAAAGTGCCGGTATCGTAAAGGGCATAGTGAAATTCGTAGCCGGTGATACCGGTATAACAGGCCTGGTTTAAATACAATACAAATTCATCCATCAAATTGAAAAAAGCATTTTCATGCTGGTCGTTATGCCTGCGGTCGAGCCAGTAAATCTGGTCGCTCCGCATCAGTTTATTATGCAGCACTTCTGTATCGTTACCAGTTCCTGCATTGCGGAACTGGTTGGCTGCAAATAATTGATTCAGGTTATTTTTAAGATGTGCAGCCAGTGGCGCATTTAAAAAATTTGCTGCAATACCCACTTTGTCGCTGATAAAGCTGTTGATGAGCGTGTTAAATATGTCTTCCAAAAAATTGATATGAGCTGCTGTTGGCAAATGCCGTATTATGGTGAAGGTAACGGTATTTATTCGGTTCAATATCAGCAGTACAAACAGGCTTACAATTCAAACTCCCAAACAGTACGATAGGTGCCATGTTTTTCCACGTATGTTAAAAAGGCATTGTAAAAAGGGTCGGCACCAATGGTGGCACTGTCGCCCACTACAATTAATTGTTCTTTTGCACGGGTAATGGCCACATTCATGCGGCGGTAATCTTTTAAAAATCCAATATCGCCATCATCATTGCTGCGTACCAAACTTACAATGATGTTTTCTTTCTCCTGTCCCTGGAAACTGTCGATGGTACTAATGCGCATTTGCTTTGGCAATACTTCTTTTGCTGCGGCCACCTGGCCGGCATAAGGAGAAATAAATGCCGTTGCAGCAGCATCGGTCAATTCCAGTTCCAGCAATTTTTGCACCAGCCTCAGCTCGCCTTCGTTTTGCAGACTCGTTCCGCCTGGTCCGTGTGCTTCATTAAAACCAGAACCTGCAGTATCTACAAAATAAATATGGGCACCGGTATTGGATAACTGCGGGGCCGTTTGTAATAAACCTTTATAAAAATAACCGCTGCTGAACCCGGCAATGGATGCCCGCATGCGGTATTGCGTATTGAGTAACCATACATTTTTTAAATGGGCGATACTTACTTCCAGGATGGAGCGGTTCAATCCCAAACGGGCGGCATCAGCACTTAAAATAGTAGGAGGTAATTGCAAATGATCGCCTGCCAATACGATCTTTGCTGCCAATGGAAAAATGGTCCAGGCAAGGGGTTCAATACATTGCCCGGCTTCATCTAATACCAGGGTGTGAAATTTCAGCCGGTTGATCTTTGCATCGTACAAGCCCACCGGTGTACCCGCAATTACCTCCGCTTCGGTAAATAATTTTTCTTCGTTATAAGCCTGCAGTTTTTTTATTTCGTTACGTATATCCTTTACTTCTTTAAACAATAAATTCCGCTGTTCTCTTTCTTCCCTGCCAAAACTGCGTTTGTACTTCAGCGCCATTTTTCTGAATTCTTCGGCACGTATCTTTAACTGTTTGATCTCTTTCTGCTGTTTGCTGCTGGACAGTCTTCCTTCGGGGGTGTGCTGAAAAATAGTTTCATCCACCTTACTGGCATTACCCACCCGCAACACTTGCAGGCCGGCCGCAATCAATCCTTTGGTAATATGATCTACTGCTGTGTTACTGGGTGCCGATACTAAGATCTTTTCCCCTGCTTTGACCAACTGTACAATGGCTTCTATAAGCGTGGTGGTTTTACCGGTACCCGGCGGACCATGTACAATACAGATGTTTTCATTCTGGATAATGGCTGTAACGGCCTGTTGCTGGCTTTCATTCAGGTTTTTATTTGTATACCCGGTTGACGTATGCTGACTAAATGCCGTTTCCTGCAAAGTTGTTTCACCATGTACCTGCTGAAACAGGTTATATAATTCCTTTTTACTTTCCAGGTCGTTCAGCACGGTTTTCATGATGGTGCTGGTGCGCTGGTCAGGCGCCAGTTTAATGCCCACGCCATTATCTTCTATCCAGTCGGGGAAATCAGGGGCAAACAAACGAAATTCACCGGCTTTTCCATCCAGCTGCATCAATACACCCTTCACAGGTTCTTCTCCTGCACAAAAACATTCAATGGCTGCTCCATCTTTAAACAAGCCTGTTTCTGCCGGAAAATTGAGGCGGAAACTGATCTCTGGATAATCGGCATATCCAAAGTTTCTCCTGGTAACCGAAATGGGATGCAGTGCCAGGCCTTCGGCCTTCAATGATTTAAGTGTATGCTGCTGGTCTAAACTGTACCGCATCACCTGTTCCTTTTCTTCCAGGTTAATACATTGTAATAAATTTTTAATATGGGCATTGGTAACTGGCATCATGTGAAAATAGGGAGGATACAATGAATAAAAAAATTATGCCCGGTTCCCAACCATTCATTATCCTCCTGCATCTGTAAATCAGATATCCGGGATCGACCAATATTTTATTAACCGGGCAACGTTCAAAAGAATTGCGGCATCAATATTTATTTGCCTGTTTTATTCAATAGTTAACAGACAAATAAATGACAGGATGTTTTCAACAAAATAATGTCGTGGCATCTTTTTTGTAAACTGAGCCTTACAAAAGCACTTATCGCCTTAGTATCTCTACCTGAACCTTTTTTATTGTTTCATTTTAAAATTTAAGTTTATGAAAAAGCTTACAGGCTTACTATCTGTATTTCTGGTTGTAATTGCAGCGCTGGCGCTGTATTCATGTCAAAAAGAAGTGTCGGCTGATACAGGCGGTACGCAAACTGGTACCAATAAATTATCTGTTTACCTGTCTGATGGACCTACTGACTATCAAAAAGTGCTGATCGATATTCAACAAATTGCAGTAAAACTGGATACCTGCAGGCGCAACAACGATGACGATGACCATGGCCGTCCGGGCTGCGATGACGATCATGATTCCACCAGGGCAACCTGCGAAATATGGGATACCCTGAACATACATGCAGGTGTATACGATCTGCTAACACTGCGTAACGGGCTGGATACCCTGCTGGCAAGCGGCTTTGTACTGAACGGAAAAATTGAACGCATTAAAGTTACCCTGGGTAGTAATAACAGTGTAATGGCCGACAGTGTCAGCTATCCTTTGAACCTGGTAAATAACCAGCATTTTGTATACATCAACATTGGCAGAGATCACCTCGACTCTCTTTCTTCCAGCAACCTGCAACTGTTTTTAGATTTTAACCTGCAGCGTTCTATTGCATACATTGGAGGAAAGTATTGGCTGAAACCGGTGTTACTGCCATTTGGCCGTCACAGCACCGGCGAAATAGAAGGTAAAGTAAGACCTGTTCGTTCGCATGGTTTAATACAAGCTTACAATACAACAGATACTGCTTATGCAAGACCATGGGATGAAGGTGAATTTAAAATTCGCGGATTGAAAGAAGGCACTTACAGTGTTTTCATTGATGGTATCAATGGTTATAAAGATACCACCATCACCAATGTGGTGGTACGCCGCAGGCAGGATACCAAGCTTGGAGTGATACAATTACATTGATCAAATTATTTAAATAAAAAATGCCGGCAGTACCGGCATTTTTTATTTAAATATTGTTGGGTGTTATTTACCGGCAGTCCATTGTTCAAAATTTTTAAACCAGCTGCTGTTCCAGTATTGATAACGTGGTATCACCTGCGCTTTTAACCTCCTTACAAAATCTTTATAGTCTTTTTGCTTTACAGGTGTCCATAAAGATTCACTGATAGCACTCATTCTAGGAAAGATCATGTAGTCCACTTTGGAAGTATTAGCAATGTATTCTGTCCACACATTGCCCTGTCCCCCTAAAATTTTATTTGCCAGTCCTTTTTTTTCAACTGCCGCAGGTACAAGATCGTAGCGGTACACGGCTTCCAGTGAATTATATCCACTGATGGCCAGGCTGTCGTTGGGATCTTTACTTTGATAATGATTAAAATAATACGGTACACCCGGCGTCATAATAACCGAATAACCTTTGGATGCCGCTTCCAGGGCTTTGGCATCATTGCTCCAGTTCATTACAATGGTGGAGCTGTCCAGTTTACCTTCCATGATCTCGTGCCAGCCGATCACTTTTTTATTTTTTTCTTTCAGGTATTTACTTACCTGTGCAATAAAATAGGTTTGCAAAGCCAGCTCATCTTTGATGCCGTTCTGCTTCATAAATTCCTGTGTGGCGGCACTTTGTTTCCACCACATCTTGCTGCATTCATCGCCTCCCAAATGAATATAGGGCGAAGGAAAAAGGTCTGCGATCTCGTGAAATACGGTTCTCAAAAATTTAAATGTGGCGGGCGAGGGTGCCAGTACATTATTCTGCCTGTTGAACATGCCCCAGGTGTATGCAACGCCCCATTTGGCGGCAGGGTCGGTACTCAGTTCGGGATAAGAAGTGATGGTAGCCCTGCTGTGGCCCGGCACGTCAATTTCGGGAATGATGGTAATACCCCTGATTGCCGCATATGCAATGATGTCTTTTACTTCGGCACGGGTATAATATCCACCATAGCGCTTGTGTTCATATACCGCCGGCGTATCTTTAAAAAAATGACCGATCAGTGTGGAATCGCGCCAGGAGCCAATGCTGTTGAGTTTGGGGTAAGATAATATTTCGATACGCCATCCCTGGTCATCCGTAAGGTGCCAGTGAAAAGTATTGAACTTATGAAAAGTGAGGTAGTCGATATATTTTTTAATATAGCTGGCCGGGAAGAAATGTCGTACCACATCCAGGTGCATGCCACGATAGGCAAACCTGGGGTAATCGTTGATGATACAGGCAGGTAAATTTGCAGTAACCGAATTTTGTAAAGGCAACAGTTGCAGCAATGTTTGCATGCCATTGATGATCCCCCGTACCGTTTTAGCTTTCAATACCACCTGCCCGTCTTTTACTTGCAGCTGGTACATCTCGGGTTGCAGCAGCTTTTCATCTAATTGTAATTGAATGACCCCATGACCGGTTTCTTTTACCAGTAAGCCGATGCCAGTTTGGTTTTTGATTTGTTCCTGTAAATAAACAGCCTGTTGTTTAAAGGAGGCATGTGAAATTATTACAGCACCATTTTGAATGGCGGCTCCCTTCGTTTTTAATATTTCTGCACTTACCGGTTTGGGAGTAACAGCATTCAGTTGTTGTGCCTGCAAGGCGGTAAGCGGTAATAAAAAAATAAAAACGGCCAGTATGATTCTTTGCATATATTTTATTTGTGAACCGTAAAGATAACCAATACCGAAAAGCTACCGCAGCGTGAAGTTTTTTTGTTTGCGGAAAAAACACAGACCGGGATGGCAGTAAACAATAGCAGGTATGACGGATATATTTTAATTTTGCCTCATGACAAAGCTATTTTCAGAACCATTGATCAGCATCGCTACAGAAAATGATATTGTTGCTATTAAGAATTTACTGAACAGTGCGTACAGGGGAGAGGCATCCAGGCAGGGCTGGACCACCGAAGCTGATCTTATTGCCGGCGATACCCGTGCAGATGACGCCATGGTACAATCCACCATGCAACAGGCGGGCAGTGTTTTTTTAAAATACAGCAATGAAGAAAATGAGATTACCGGTTGTGTAAACCTGCAGCAGCAGGATAATAAGCTCTACCTCGGCATGTTCAGCGTTTCCCCGGCAATGCAGGGTGGTGGTATTGGAAAAAAACTATTGCAGGCCGCAGAAGAATATGCGGTATCCATTTCCTGCAATACCATTTATATGTCGGTGATATCAGTAAGAGCAGCACTCATCAGCTGGTACCAGCGGCATGGTTATGCGGATACCGGCGCAAGAAAAACTTTTATTGAAGATGGCATTACAGGCACACATTTGCAACCGTTAGAATTTATGATATTAGAAAAATCGCTGACCAAATAAAACGATCACATCACCTGCTGGGCATATATCTTCTCCAGCATGTCGGCTGCATTGCTGCAAAGTCCGGGGTGAACTTTTGAAGTTTGCAGCATGGTACTTCTTGTGGCGGTAAGCCAGCGGAAACGGCCGGCAATGGGTAATTGTGCAATGGCACCTGCCTCTTTTTTACCTTCACAAATTTGTTCAAAAGACTGCAGGTAATCCTGTATTTCTGCCAGGTCTACCTGCGGACAAAATACTTTCATCCTGTCCTGGTTTAAATGATATTTGAACTGCAGGAATTTTTGTTTGGCACAATACAATACCACACCCACATTGAGGAATTCTTCGCGTTCTACCATGGGAACAATGCGAACTACGGCGTATTCAAACTGGTCATTGTCGGGCATCCTGCGCTGCTTTTATAAAGATGGATGAATGAGCGATCCTGGTTGTTAAAAAGCTGGTATATGCATTGCGGTGTTCTTGTACAGTGGCAAAGGGTGAGCCTGTTACCAGCCATTCATCAGGTACCAAAGCTACAATTGATTCAATACATTCATGGGTAAGCACCGCTTTAAACTTACTGTCGGCAGTATCCAGTGCTGTTGCTTTTTTCAGTAACACATGATCTTTTACCAATGTAAATGGCCTTGTGGCCTGCTCCTGCCAGTTATCCCAGCTGTGATGAAAATACAAAGCCGCCCCATGATCAATAAGCCATAATTCTTTTTTCCACCACAGCATATTGGTATTGCGTGCAGTGCGGTCTACATTCATCAGTAAACAATCGAGCCAAACAATTTGCGAGGCCAGGGTTTCATCTGCAGCTATTACCACGGGATCAAAAGTAACTGAGCCGGATAAATAATGCAGGGCCAAATTTAAACCGGTACTGGCTTTCAGCAGGTCCTGTATCTCTTCATCGGGTTCTGTACGGCCAAAGGTTTCATCCAGATTGGCAAACACAATTTCGGGAATACGAAGCCCCAGTACTTTGGCAATTTCGCCACCGATCAGTTCTGCAATCAATGCTTTTATCCCTTGCCCTGCTCCGCGAAATTTAAGTACATACAAAAAACCATCATCCGCTTCCGCAATGGCAGGCATGGAACCGCCTTCTCTTAACGGGGTTAGATACCGCGTTACATTCACTGTTCTTATTTCTACTGGTTGCATATTGATTGTGAGCAAAAATACGTTATCCTTTGCTGATGGGTTTACTCTAATTCATATAATTCTTTTGCCAAACGAAAAGTATTGCAATGTGCTTCAGTAATGATTTTTATATCTGCCGAATACCCGCCTCCCATGGCTACCACGCAGGGTATTTGCCGGGCCTTTAATTTAGAGAATACCATTTCATCTCTTTGCTTACAGCCCTGCAGTGTTACTTTCAGTTTGCCGAATTTATCGGTTTCTAAAATATCCACGCCGGAAAGAAAAAATGCAATATCTGGTTGTACCTGCCTGAGCAAAGTATCCAGAGTATTATCCAGCAAAGACAAATACAACGCATCATCTGTTCCGTCTTTCAAACCTATATCCAGGTCGCTGTGTTCTTTCCGGAAAGGATAATTATGCGCCCCATGCATACTGAAGGTAAACACCCGTTTTTCGTTTTCAAATATTTTAGCTGTACCGTTTCCCTGGTGTACATCCAGGTCGATAATTAAAATTTGTTTTGCCAATTGTTGCTGTAACAGATAATTTGCGGCCACTGCAAAATCATTCAGCATACAAAATCCCTCACCCTTATCAGCAAATGCATGATGCGTACCGCCGGCAACGTTTAATGCCACACCATTTTGCAAAGCCGCATGGCAGCAATCGATGGTACCCTGGGTAATCATGAATTCCCGCCGTGTTAATTCTTTTGATTGCGGAAATCCAATTTGCCGTTGCTCCCTGTCTGAAAGAGTCAGTGCTTTCAGCCTGCCCACATATTCCTGCGTGTGAGTAAGCAGCACGGTGTCATCAGCACAAACCGAAGGCGCATTTAAATGAGCTGCAGTTATGGTTCCTTCGTACATCAATTGTTCCGGTATCAGTTCATATTTCAGCATGGGGAAACGGTGGCCTTCAGGAAGCGGGTGTGCATAAATGGGATCAAAAGCAATGTGAAGTTTTTTATTGGCCATGCACAAATATCCGTTTTTACTTAGTAAAAATCAGGATGATCAAATAAGTTAAACCGGCGTTAAGCTTTACGTATTGGTAGTTATCTATTACAACTACTGACAAAGATCATAGTCTTTTGTTTTATTTTAGAATAGGTTGTGTTGTGGGATATACTAAACATATAGCAGCATTCCTGGCAGTCATTTATTTTCTATCGGGCACAGTAACCAGTGAGTTACTGAAACTGCCTGTTTTGGCAAGTCATTACTACGAGCATAAGGAAGAACAATCAAACACCAATCTGCTGTCGTTCCTGATCAATCATTATAGTAAAGAAGATGGAACTGATAAAGATGCTGCGGAAGACAGTAAACTGCCGTTTAAATCGCCGGAAAGTTTGATGATGGTTTCTTCCGTTATCAGTTTACCGCCCACCATCATTTTGTATGTACAGGAGAAGCCTGTTGTAACTGGCATTACCCGTTTTTATATCCGTAATGTGGTATTCATTTCCAATCAATACTTATCTGCTATCTGGCAACCGCCCCGTTATTGCTGAATCATTTTAGCCAATACATTATTATTTACTATTAAATTTTTCAGTAATGAACAGTACACATTTTCATTTACTGCTGAATCATTTTCCTATTATTGGAACATTGATCGGCAGTGGCCTCCTTGTTTGGGGCATTTTAAAAAATCAGCATCATCTTAAAACTACAGCATCGGTACTGCTGGCATTAATGGCAATAATTGCCATCCCGGTTTTTTTAACAGGAGAACCTGCAGAAGAATCAGTGGAAAAACTCCCCGGCGTTATGGAACCCATGATCGAACTGCATGAAGAAGCAGCGACTTTAGCCATCTGGCTGATGGGGATTACCGGCCTTGCCGGGTTGATCGCTTTGTTTTTATCATACAAAAAAAATGCACTGGCAAAAAGTGTCTTCCTGGTTACATTTGTTTTTTCGCTGATCAGTTTTGCAGCGATGGCAAGAACAGGTTATTATGGTGGGCAGATCCGTCACACCGAGATAAGGAGCGGTGCAACAGCAGCAGGTAATGAACAAAACACCAATGAAGGGGAGCAAAAATCAGAAGGCAAAGAAAAAGATGACGATTAACAGGGGGAGAGGTGACAACCGGCAGGGTTGTCACCTCTTTAGTTTATAACTTTATATAATGTCAAAATAAGGCTCATGAATACTACCGAAAATTATAAGGGACTTAATGAGGAAGAAGTACAAATCAGCCGAAAAGCACATGGCAGCAATGCCATGGACCTGCAGGAAGACAGGGTGTTTTTACAGGTGTTGAAAGAAGTGGTGCTGGAACCCATGTTCATCATATTGCTGGCCGCCTGTATCATTTATTTTGCTGTGGGGCAATATAAAGAAGGCATCATCATGCTGGTATCTATTTTTATTGTGGCAGGCATCTCCCTGTTCCAGGAATACCGGAGTAAAAATGCCGTGCAGGCTTTAAAAAAAATATCTGCTGCCAAAGCCACGGTGATCCGCGATGGCAAAACCATTTCCATTGCTGCGGAGGAAATAGTGGTGGATGATATGGTATTACTGGAAGAAGGAGAGATCGTTGCAGCAGATGGTCTCATTATTACAGCCAACGATTTTTCGCTGAACGAATCCATCATTACCGGAGAATCTTTTGCCGTAAGCAAAACTGCGGATAATGTAAACAATGTTTACAAAGGTACATTGGTAACCAGCGGAAGTGCGGCTGTAAAAATAAATGCGGTGGGCCTTCAAACCATGTTTGGAAAAATTGGCTTGTCACTGAAAGAAATTACTGTGGTAAAAACACCTTTGCAGCTGCAGGTTCGTGCCTTTGTACGCAATATGGTATGGATAGGTGTGGTGGCATTTTTAGTAGTGGTAGGTTTTAATTATTATCAATCGGGTAACCTGGTGCAATCTTTTTTACAGGGGCTTACGCTGGCCATGAGTATTTTGCCGGAAGAAATTCCTGTTGCCTTCAGTACATTCCAGGCATTGGGCGCATTCAGGCTATTACGCAATAATATCATTGTAAAGCAACCGCAATATGTGGAAACACTGGGATCAGCCACGGTGATCTGTACTGACAAAACCGGAACGCTTACACAAAATAAAATGAGCATTGCATTTGTATATGATGCAGTTTCAAAAACATCAATACCGGTAACAAAAGAAACGGTAATACCACCGCAATTGCTTGAATACGCCATGTGGAGCAGCGAAACAAATCCTTTTGATCCCATGGAAAAAGCCATTCATGAATTGTACGGCCAAACAGCTGCAACAGATCTGCGGCCCTTATTTAAACAGGTACATGAATACCCTATTGGAGGCAAGCCCCCCATGATGACACATATTTTTAAAAACGATCAGGGAGATACGGTGATTGCAGTGAAGGGTGCGCCGGAAGCCATTTTCCACCAAAGCAATGCAAGTGTTGGCGATATGCTGCTGTATGAAAAACAGGCGGTGGCTTATGCAAAAGAAGGGTATCGTGTACTGGGCGTGGGCAAAGCTGTATGGAATGAAGAACACTGGCCGGCATCACAGGAGGAATTTGTATTTGATTTTTTAGGATTGATCGTATTCCAGGATCCTCCAAAAGAAAACATCATTGAAACCATCAATACATTTAACAAGGCCGGCATAACCGTTAAGATGATCACCGGCGATTATGCCGAAACTGCACTGGCCATTGCCGGACAAATAAAATTATCGCATAACAACGAAGTGCTTACCGGAAAAGAAGTGTTGCAGTTATCAAAAACCGAATTACAGCAAAGAGTGAGGAATGTGGATATTTACGCAAGGATGTTTCCCGAAGCAAAATTAAAAGTAATAGAAGCCTTGAAAGATATTGGCGAAGTGGTGGCCATGACGGGTGATGGTGTAAATGACGGCCCTGCTTTAAAAGCCGCACACATTGGTATTGCCATGGGATTGCGGGGCAGCGAAGTGGCAAAAAGTGCCGCCTCACTCATTCTTACCGATGATGACCTGGCGCACATGACAGATGCGGTGGCGCTGGGAAGAAAAATTTACGACAACCTTAAAAAAGCGATCCAGTACATTGTATCCATTCACATTCCCATTATACTCATTGTAACATTGCCATTACTATTGTGGAAATTCACCGATATTTTTTCGCCGGTACATGTCATCTTTTTAGAACTTATCATGGGACCCACCTGTTCCATCATTTACGAAAATGAACCCATGGAGCCGGGCACCATGCTAAGGCCGCCAAGAAAACTGGGCGCCAATTTCCTTTCTTTAAAACAACTTACATTAAGCATCATACAGGGGCTGATGATCACCCTGGGTTGTTTAGGCCTTGGATATTACTACCTGCAGCAGGGGCAGGATCATACTACCGTACGCAGCATTATTTTCATCACGTTATTATTCAGCAATATCTTTCTTACCCTCGAAAACCGGTCTTTCAGGTATTCAGTTATAAAAACATTCAGTTATAAAAACAGGCTGGTGCCAGCCATCATTTTCATCACAGTGCTGTTTATTGCAGCTGCCCTGTATGTTCCATTTGTAAGAAACCTGTTCAGTTTGCATACATTGCCATTAGCAGTTACCGGCTTTTGCGCAGGCATTGCCCTGCTAAGTACAGCATGGCTGGAAATATGGAAATATATACAGCGCCTGAACCGTCCGTAAATAACCCATACAAGTGTTATCCCTGCTGCCGCTTACCCCGCTCAGCCTTATGGCTTTAGGAGTAAAATAACGGCAGATTTTCCCTTGCTGCTGCTGAAATATAAAAACCTTTATATTTATGTCATAAAATAAAGGCATGAATAGCACGTTACAGGTAATCAATCAAATGTTTGAAATACAGGGTAAAATAGGAGAGCTGGGGCAAGCTGCCACCTTCGAAAGAAATTTTAACCGCTTGTTTTCTATCTTTGAGGAGGAGGGATATATCATTCAAAATCCTTTGAATGAAGCATACACCGAATCCCGAACCGATTGTGAAGCCAGTATTGTTGGGCAATCTGCTTCAAAAATGAAAATAACAAAAGTATTAAAACCTGTGGTATATCAAAAGCTGCAGGGCAATGTACAATTGGTGCAAAAAGCTGTTGTGCTGGTAGAAAAAAATTAAACTAAACAATGAGATCCGTAAATTTTGGCATCGACCTGGGCACCACCAATTCCCTGGTTGCAAAATATGAGAACAATACCATCCGTGTTTTTAAAAATCCCTTCGGACAAAAAGAAACGCTGGCTTCTGTAGTGGCGTACCGTAAAGACCGAATACTGGTAGGTGACAAAGCCCGCGAATACCTGGGTAAAGATCCGGTGAATGTATTTGGTGGATTTAAAAGAAAAATGGGCACCGATGAAAAGTATTACGTGGTAAATATTGATGAAAATGTAACGCCCGTTGAACTCTCTGCTTTAGTAATTAAAGAACTTAAAAATTTTATACAGGGCGAACCCATGCCCGAAGCCTGCGTAATCACTATCCCTGCCTCTTTCGACAGCATGCAGAGCAATGCCACGCTGAAAGCCGGACTGGATGCAGGTTTTAAAGAAGTATTTTTATTACAGGAGCCCATTGCTGCCAGCCTGGCATTTTTTAATGCCGCTTCCGGCACAGCAGCTGCACCCGGCGGTTACTGGCTGGTATATGATCTTGGGGGTGGCACTTTTGATGTGGCACTGGTAAAATCAACCGAAGGCGACTTGAAAGTGGTGGACCACGAAGGCAATAATTTTTTAGGCGGAATGAATTTTGATGCTGCCATCATCGACCAACTCATCATCCCCGCTATTATTAAACAAACCGGCATACAAAATTTTGAAGACGAGTTCAGGGTAAAATACGGCAAGTACGAAATGCTGTACTACCAGGTGATGTATTATGCCGAAGAAGCAAAAAAAGAATTGTCGCAGGCACCGGAAACCGTTATTGAATTTGGCGCTGTGCTGGATGAGCAGCATTACGATTTTTACATTCCTGTAACCCGTGCCCAGGTGGATGCATTTTTTGCCCCCATCATCAACGATACCATTAAACTGCTGCATAAAATTTTAGAGAACAATCATCTTAAAGCAGCGGATATCAACCAGATTATACTGGTGGGTGGCAGTACGTATTTACCACAGGTAAGAGAACAGCTGGCGGCACAAACCAGTATTCCCATTAATTTTTCCATCGACCCCACCAATTCCATTGCTGTGGGAGCTGCATACTATGCTGCTAACAAATACTATGAACCCGCTGTAACTGAACCGGAAACTGCTGCGGCTGCAAGTTTTGTAAACGATATCATTGCATCGGTTGATTTTGATCCGGTAACGGTAACGGTAGATCTTTCGTATAACCGTTCCAGCAGAGACACAGAAGAAGTATTGCTGATCATCTGCGGCGGCGAATACGAACATAAATTTTACCGCATCATTCGGGCAGATGGCGGGTTTGACACCGGATTTATCAACTTAAAGGCAAAGAAAACAGAATTTTTGCCTTTGATACCTTCCGTAACCAACCAGTTTACCCTGCAGGTATTTGACGAGCAGAAGAACGAGATCAAAAAGCTGTCACAAAGCATCAGTATTGCACAGGGCATTTACAATATCGACGGGCAACCATTGCCTCACGATATTTGTATTGAAGTGGATGATATGGAAAACAAGACCACCAAACTGGAAGTGGTATTTGAGCGCAACAGCCTGCTGCCTCAAAAAAGAACCTTGTACCGCGAGATCTCTAAAACCATAAAAAAAGGTTCCAAAGAAGATGGTATCATCATCAATATTTTAGAAGGAGACAGGAATACCAGGGCCTCATCCAATCTTACCATCGGTTGTATAGAAATATCAGGTAAAGACCTTCAAAGCGACCTGATCAAAGGATCTGATATTGAGATACAGTTACACCTCACCGATTCAAGAGTATTGAATACTGCGGTGTTTTTAGTGATGACGCAGCAGGAATTCAAGAATGTGTTTTCCATTGCTGAAAAGCAGGTGAATATCGGGCGGCTCAAAGAACAGTTCAACCAACTGGAAGCTTCCCTGGTGGAAACGGTAAAGCAGTTTCAATATAATGAAGATAAGATATGGGAAATAAAAGCCACCGGCTACCTGGAAGACCTGCAATCAGTTAAAAAAAATCTGTTCAAATTAAAAGACCACGATAAATCAGACGAAAAATACGTGATCGCCGAAAAGATGACCCGCATTTCGCAGGAAGCGGACAAGCTGGGCGGCAATGAAAGGATCGCCATGCTGCTGGAATCGTATTTCAATTTCAAGGAAACCGTAACATCAGCAATTAGCATGGTAGATTTTCAGAAGGATGAATTGCTGAAGCAATATCAAAAAATTGAACAGTCAGAACCTTCGTTTATCCGCTCCAAAAACGTTTCCATCATAGAAACCAAACTGAAAGAACTGAATGAACTGTACTGGCGTGCACTGAGTAATACCACCGGTTTTTTGATCAGCCTTTTTATAGAGTACAAAGAATATGACCCCAATGATTTTAAAGATTACAGTGCCGCCAGATCGATCATGAAAATGGCCGACAGTTGCCTGGAAGCGGAAAAATACCCCGAATTCAGAAGGCATATTTTCAGTTTATCTTCTTTACTAAAAAGGGCCAAACACAATTTTAATACAGACTTTAAAGGAACAGGCATTGGCTAATAAACAATATATCTCTATTATACGCCTTTTTGAACATTGCAGTATTCCATACCGGGAAGAGATCAATATTTCAAGGATAAAAAAACAATTGACCGCAGAGTTTGGGCTGGCGCCATCGGGCATTATTGAAATTGAAAAACACAGCTATAATAAGAATGATGTATTTGAAGAACTGGAGAGAGCCGATTTTGCCACCAGGCTGGAGTATCACAAAAAAATATGGAACACTCCCGGCATGACAGCATTCCTGGAAGACAATGTGTTTGATGAATATAAAATGCGGGAAGCCATGCAACAGTTTCAAAACGATACCGTTTTTGATACCTTTGTTTCGCCGTACTTTGCTGCTTCATTTAATTATTTAACCCGGAACTATATCACCGAACTGCGGCTGGATGATGCAGGCAACCTGTTATTATATGAAGAGTTTTTACAGGGGGAGGACAGGGAAGAGGCCTTTCGCCCGATACGGATTTTTTTAGATGACAATATCCGGCTGTTAAAAAATACCAACCGGGATAATTATAACCTGGTAAAACCCAAGCTGCAGCACTGGATGACGACCAGCTGGAGTAATTTTTTAAATCATTTACCCCATGAATTTTACAGCAGCAGGAATGAAATAAGTTCAAACCTGGTAAATCTTACGGTAGCCATTCAAAAAACGGATAAGAAAGATTGCAAAACCATCAGTACGGAATTAACCTGTTTGTCAAATTTGTCGCCTGAATTGATGGATATCATTTACAATAACCATAAAGTATATACCAATACTGCTACCCGTACCGGATCGGGGGGTAACTGGGGATGGGTTATCTGGGTGGTCATCATCCTGATGCGCATTATGTCAGGATGTTAATTACTTTACCAGTTTAACATTTACTGCATTGGCACCTTTAGGTCCCATTTCCACTTCAAAACTTACTTTGTTATTTTCTTTCACTGCTTCAGCTAATGCATTGATATGTACAAAAACACTTTCCTGGGTTTCCAGGTCTTTAATAAAGCCATATCCTTTGGCATCATTGAAATGAGTAATGATTCCGGTGCGTATCAGGTCTTCGGGGTTGAACTCATGCCTGGGCACACCTAGGGTAATATCTTCTGCATTGATCACCACTTTTTTACGGGGATCCGGCGGCTTGGAGGAAAGGTTGCCATTTTCATCCAGGTAAGCCATCATGCTTTCCAGGCTGTTATCGCCTTTGTTACTTTCTTTTCTTTCCTGCTTTTTCTCGGCCTTCTCTTTTTTGTTTTGTTGTTTTTTCTTTTCTCTTTCTTTTTTATTCCAGGTTTCTGCCATAGTGCTTTTCTGATTTATTTTAAAAATGGGATTGCTTTTAGTTCATGTGTATACCAAGCTGTAAAATATCAGCCCTTTTTTCACAGACAATATAAAGGTACGAAATATCTTAGTTTGCCACTACACTATCAGCTGCAGTTTCAGCAATGCCGGTGGTAATATCATCTGCCACGGTATTATTTTTTATAGTGAGCTTAAAATCATTAGACATGGAAAATTCAAACAGCTGATTTTTCAGCAGGGCCATTATCTGTACATCTTCCTGCAGTTGCACCGCCAGTTCCCTGGCAAGGGCCATCATATTGGGGGTGGTAATGATACGACCGTTGTTAAGTTGCAGGCTGGTGAAACTGTATTTGATTTTTCTTCCACCGGCTGCTCTTTCAAAATCAGTATGGTTCATATGCAGTACCTGCGGACCGTTTACAGAACGTTTTAACAAGATAAGCAATACAGGTAAATATTTTTTCCAGGTTTGATTGAACATAATGGCTGTGCGTTTATTTTTTTTAAAAGAGTTAAGTTAAAAGCAGCGGCTAGTCGCTGAGCCTTGTAAATACATTACCATTGTAAATACGGGCCAGTTCCATATTCTCTGTTTTTTTCCACTCTTCCATATAGGCACTGCTTACAATGCGCCAGAAATTTTTAGTTTTTAATTCATTAAAATCTTTTCCCTGTATGAACATGCCATTTACGGTATTGCGTTCTTTAAAATGAATGTTTACAGCAGCACCGCTGCGGCTTTTATTCACAATAAATTTCTCAATCATTTCTGTTGTCATAATGATGCTTAAGATGGGTTAAAAATATTTGAGCTTGCCAGCAGATGTAAAAGAAGCGGGAGGGAAATAAGAAAGAAATTATTCGCTTACAAGAACTTTAAGTCTCAATTTATCGCTATAAAGGTAGTCTTTAATTGTACAGCAGCGGCATTTGATTTTTTACAACCAGCGTAATTGTGGTTTAAAACAACCGCAGGTAATATATGCAGCTGGTGTTAACAAAATAAATCTGCTGCTTCGGTGTAAATGTTTTATATTTGCAAAGTTAATTTGAGTTTATCGCAATTTGTAGGCGAAAGATTTTATCTGCTACGCATTATCTGCTACTGTTTTAGTCTTCTTTTACTGTGCTTATTTTCTCAAGATTTTTATATAATCAATTTTCTATTTATTATGAACATTTATGTTTCAAATTTAAGCTTCAACGTACAGGATGAAGACTTACACGGTTTTTTTGCAGAATATGGTGATATCACTTCTGCTAAAGTAATTACAGACAAAGCTACAGGCCGCAGCAAAGGTTTTGGTTTTGTTGAAATGTCTGACGATGCAGCTGCTGCTAAAGCAATTGCCGAATTAGATGGTTCTGTTGCTGATGGTCGTACCATTAAAGTAACCGAAGCAAGGCCTAAAGAAGCAAGACCGAGCAACAACCGCTCTTTTGCTCCTAAAAGCTGGTAAGCAATACCAACAACTGCCGGTGGATGAAGCAACCGGGCAGTTTTTAACTTTAAAATTTATAGTATGACTTCAGATGTAATTGAAAAATTTGTCGAATCAAAAGAAATGAACGGACAACCTGTAAATATCTTTTTCCGGCAAAGAAGCACCATCAATGGCCTTTTTGTTCAGGCATATGATTACAATGACATGAAGGCGAAAAACTTCTGGCGCATTGTTCCGGGAACAAAAATTACGGAATGGAATCAAACCAAAGACATCAACCTTACCAGGTTATTCAGCGGTTCAGATTTTTTGAAGTTAAAATAAAAATATTGACATAATGCAGGGTTTATCCCTGCATTATTTTTTTTACTCAGGCCCCTTCCCCTTGGGCGTGGATGTTTATTGCTGTAAAAATGCAATAGAATCCCCCGTACAGCCTTTTACTTTATAAAACACCTCCCGCTGTGCTGCTTTTTTTTTGAAAACTCAGCCCTTTATACACAGCCTTCTGTATTTTATTTAAAAATCCGAATACATAACAGGCCTTAAAAAAGTGATATCTATATGAGATACATTGTGCTGGTATTCTGGCAGGCCGGATAATGTTTTCCAAAATGGATCGGCGCCGAAATTTTTCCAGTGTGCGTCACGATCGGCCTTATTTTCAAAACAGGTCATGTACATCAAATTGGGCATATGGCTTCCTGCAATCACTTCTGAATAAAACACCGCATTAAAATTCAGTCTTTTAAAAAGCCCGATCTCATCACCTTCGTTAAACATTTTTACTTTATTCCTGAATATTTTTTCACTGGCACTTTCGTAACTGCGGAGTTCATACACCCTTTCATTTTTAGGGGCAGTTAATACGGGCAACTGCATTTTCGGTGCTAAAGGAAAGGCTTTTAGTAAAATTGTTTCCATGCGGTTATATGCAGGTACAGTGTACACAGAATTTAAATAAGCAGCACCTGCCAACTGAAAAGTGGTATCTTTTTGTAATTTTTCTGGTAATGATAACAGGTTGTTTATGTTTGCAACCGGCAGGTACACATACAGGGTTTTAACAGCCGCTGTATCATTGGCCAGTGATTTAAATACGCCAATATTTTTATAGCCGTTTTTGTGCAAAGCGGGCAGCAGGGCATTTTTAAGATATTCCTCTATCACCGTTTCCTGTGCAATTGTACTGTATTGATAGATGGTAAGCTGGTATATTTCCTTTGCGGGTTTATTTCCGGCAAATACTGTGGTTGCAGATAATACAATACAAATGGCCAGTGCCAAAACATTATTCAGGTACCCTTTCATCGTTAATTAATTTTATAATTACATTACAATTTATAAGAAAATCCTTACTTGCAGCATATTTGTTGTAAGCTTTTCCATATGATGCATATTCTGTCTGCTTATTCCATTACTAACTGGGTACTGATATTATTGGCTGCCCTCATCATTGGCCTGTCTAAAGCGGGGTTAAAGGGTATTGATATGATGAATGTAACCATCATGGCCATTGTATTTGGTGGAAAGGCTTCCACCGGTGTGGTATTACCCCTGTTGTGTGTGGCAGATATCATGGCGGTAAGTTATTACAACCGCCATGCCCAATGGAAACATTTTTGGAAACTGATTCCCTGGATGGTGGTGGGCATTCTTGTGGGAGTAGTGGCTGGTAAGGATCTGAATGAAACGCTGTTCAGAAAAATAATGGCCGTAATCATTGTGTTAACAGTAGTACTAATGGCATGGCTGGAAATACGCAAAACACCATTGGTACCCGAAAATAAATTATTTGCTGCCGGCCTTGGTTTAGCCTCGGGCTTTACCACCATGCTGGGTAATTTAGCAGGCGCATTCTCTAATATTTATTTTTTAGCTATGCGCATGCCAAAGAACGATTTTATAGGTACGGCCGCCTGGGTATTTTTGGTGATCAACCTTTTTAAACTACCCTTCCAGGTGCTGTATTGGAAAAATATTACGGCCGCATCTTTACAAATTGACCTGGTATTGTTACCCGCCCTGCTGTTCGGATTCTGGCTTGGTTTACAACTGGTAGCCAGAATTAAAGATGAGGGCTACAGAAAAGTGATACTGGCTTTAACCCTGGCCGGTGCCCTGGTAATCTTTTTAAAATAAATGCCTGTTCGGTTGCATTGCAACAACTACTCCGTGCCGTTCATTCCTTATACAGTAACGCAATAACATCCATTTTTTATCACAATTTCCAAAAAATGGAATTTGTGCATTGCCATGCCAAATTTAAATTATTCATTTTTAACTCTTTAGCAATTGGCACAGCAATGGCAAATACCAGGGAAAGCTTAAAAAAATGAAATCAATTTTTACCACAACCATGTTCCTTTTTTGCTTAACAGCACAAACCATTTTTGCACAAAGCACGGTGTCTGATTCTGTTTTTATTAAAGAAACTTTTGGCACCGGCACAACCAAAACCGCCCTGCCTGCCGGAAGGGCCACTTATGCATTTAACGGCAGCAGCAGTTTAAGTGACGGCGACTATATGTTGTATAACAGAAGCAATGGCCGTCCTGAATGGCACAATGCCGGCGACCATACAGGCAATACCAATGGCAAAATGATGGTGATCAATGCCGGTAATGCAGCTGCAGAATTTTACCGCGATACAATCAATGATCTTACCAGTGGTGTTTCTTACAGCGTTTACCTGTACATTATGAACACCAATACGCTGGGCACCTGCGGCGCTACAGCACTGTTACCTAAATTACAGTTTATAGTAGAATACTATAATGCAACTACAGCATCTTACAAACAATTAACTTCTTTTATCACTGCATATATTCCTCAATCGGCCACACCCACATGGGTAATTGCAGGAGGCACTTTTATACTCCCGAACAGTACTTCCAGCGTACGCTACAGAATTTTAAATAATTCCAATGGCGGATGTGGAAATGATCTGGCGATTGATGACATTACTTTTGCCAGGTCGAACAGCCTGCCGGGCAATACCTTGCCGGTAACGGGCTTTCAGGCAGCAGCACAACTGGCGGGCAATCATATCAGCATACAATGGGAAACCTTATCTGAAAATAATACCAAAGAATTTATGGTGGAAAAAAGCAGCAATGGTACACAATGGTCGGTTATTGACACCACCGCAGCTGCAGGATTCAGTCAAACCAAACAGGTATACAGCAGTACAGATATTACACCGGGCAGTATTAACTACTACCGTGTTAAGCAGGTAGATATGAACGGCCGTTTTACTTATTCCAACGTGGTAAGTTTGGCAGTAAAACCAAACAGCATTGCCGCAAAAACTTTTCCTAATCCTTTTGTGAACCAGTTACAGGTAGACATCAGCAGCAACAGTAATCAAAAAGTGCAACTGGCTGTTACAGATGCCAGTGGCAGAAAACTGATCCAGAGAACCTGGCAGCTGTCTAAGGGAATTAACAGCATCACACTATCTGAAGTAAAGCAGCTGGTGGCCGGTGTATATTTCATTGATATCAGGAGCGAAGATGGAAGCTTGCTGTATAAATCTACCCTTATTAAAAACTAATTATTCAAGCATGATGTGGTACATGGGCGGCTGTTTCTACAGCGGCCCTTTTTATTACAAACTGATCCGCCATAAATATTGTTTATACCATTATTAAATGCTGTAGAATTTTAGTGCATTTTTCCTCAGTAAAAAGGCGGCATTATACAATACCATGCTGCATCATTTAAAAAAAATGGCCGCCTGTAGAGCAGCCATTACAAATATCATCAACTTTTAAAAACTTTACTTATTCCCTGTACGTTGTTGTCCGTACCCGCGTCTTCCGCCACGATCACTGTTACTGAAACTGCGCTGGTTATTACTGCGTGCCCTTCCGGATGGCTGCGCCTGCTTGGGCATAATGCGTTGGCTTAAAGCACCGGCTGCAATGGGGAAGGGGTGTCCTTCCACCACAGGAATATTTTTTGCTATCACTTTTTGAATATCACGTAATTCGGTTCTTTCTTCCGGGTCGCAAAATGAAATGGAGATACCGGTATTGCCTGCACGGCCGGTACGGCCAATACGATGTACATATGTTTCGGGTACATTGGGCAAATCGAAATTGAATACATGGGTCAGCTGATCAATGTCAATACCTCTTGCCGCAATATCGGTGGCCACCAGTACACGCAGGTTGCCATTCTTAAAATCGTTTAAAGCATTCTGGCGGGCATTCTGGCTTTTGTTGCCATGTATGGCTGCAGCTTTAATTTGATTGTGATGCAGAAACTTCACCACTTTATCTGCACCATGTTTAGTACGGGTGAATACCAATGCTGTTACAATATCACTGTCTTTTAGTAAGTGTAACAATAAATGTTGCTTGTCTGCCTTATTGGTATAATACAGGCTTTGGTCAATTTTATCTACTGTGGAAGAAGGGGGTGTTACTTCTACTTTTGCAGGATCGGTAAGCAGTACATTGGCCAGCTTTTGAATTTCGGGCGGCATGGTGGCAGAAAAAAACAGGGTTTGTCTTTTTACCGGTAAACGCACGATCACTTTTTTAACATCGTGTATAAAGCCCATGTCTAACATACGGTCGGCCTCATCTAAAACAAAAATTTCTAAATGACGCAGGTCAATAAAGCCCTGGTTCATCAGGTCTAACAAACGGCCGGGAGTAGCTATCAAAATATCCACCCCTCTTTTTAATGCATTGGTTTGATGTAATTGTGATACGCCGCCAAAGATAACAGTATGCGTGATGCCGGTAAATTTTCCGTAAGCTGCAAAGCTTTCGTCAATTTGAATGGCCAGTTCCCTGGTGGGAGTTAATATCAATACTTTAATGCCCGGGCGGTGTTGCTTTTGTGTATATAATATTTGCAAAATAGGGATGGCAAACGCTGCAGTTTTGCCTGTACCTGTTTGCGCACAACCCAGCAAATCGCGGCGTTCCAGTACTAATGGAATGGCCTGTTGCTGAATGGGTGTGGGGGTAGTGTATCCTTCTGCGGCCAATGCCTTCAGGATAGGATCGATTAAATCTAATTTTTTAAATGCCATTACTGGTTTAATTATTTGTTATGAGGCTGGAAAGACGTTGTATATTCTGAATCAGCGAAGGAAATTTTAAAACCACACCGGCTTACAACCTGCCGTATTATTGAGTGGAGTAGATGACAAAGATAGGCATTTATTTTTGATGTGGCGACATTAATTACCGGCCACCGCCGGATGCCATCGTTTTGCCCTGCGGCTTAACTGATTACGGGTTCATTAATTGCTGCATGTATAACAGCCCTTTCTCTTTTGTAAAAGCAATATTCCGTTGCGGTACATCATCAATGCCAGGGAAACTGTCTACCGCTTTTGTAATACTGCTTTCCCTTAAAAAATGCAGCATGGGGTAAGGAGAACGGTTGGTATAGTTAGATGGATCTTCGTTATTGCTGCCGGCAAATAAATACGCTGGGTGAAAGCTGGCCATCTGGTAAATGCCGCCGTAATTTTCTTTTTCCAATAGGGATTCTGCAAGGTGCAGCATGTGCAGGTAATCTTCAAACAACACATAACTGCCGGGAAGAATGAGTAAAGAAGTTTCGATGGCTGCATCATCATCCAGTTGTAACATGGCCAGCATTACCGCTTCCAGCGTGGTTTTCATACTGGCATTATCCAGCACCTGGTAATGGATAGATCCTTTCTTTACTTCTTTGGCGGCAAAAGGGCAAAAGTTACAACCCACCACCACTTTGCTGACCCAGTTTTTTGTATGTGCGATCACCTGTTCCGTTTCATTTTCTGTCATGCATTTTATTTAGGCAAATGATTGAATGTACAAGTCCTCCACTTTTTTTCGTGCCCAGGGCGTTTTGCGCAAAAATTTTAGTGAGGAGTTGATACTGGGATTGCTGTTAAAGCAATTGATGTTGATAATGCTGCCTAAATGTTCCCAGCCAAAATGATACACCAGTTGGTTCAGTATCATTTCAAGTGTTTTGCCATGAAGCGGATCATTACTTTGCATGTAATTGTTTGCGGTAAAGATAACTCAATAGGCGCAATTACCACAAAAGCTGCATGCTGCAGCTTTTGTGGTAATGATTTAAAGGGTATAAAATACTGCGCTTATATTTTAGGCAGGTGATACCCGTTATGATAGGCTGCTGCCAGGTATTTTTTATTGATATGTTTATCGGTAAATTTTCCGGTGCCGGAATCCCAGTTCAGTTTTTCGCCGGAGCGAAATGCAATATTGCCCATCTGGCTAACAGTAGCCACATGCGAAGCATCCTGTATGGAACAATGCAGATCGGCCATTTTGCGGGAGCGTATCACGTTTACAAAATTTTCCATGTGCAGGTTCAATCCATTGTCAACAGCTGGCTTTCTTGCCACTGCAATCTTATTGGCACTGCGTCCTTCTTCCATCACTTCCCATCCGCCGCGGTCTAATTCCAGCGTGCCGTTATTACCAATGAATGCAATGCCATGCTCTTTTTTAAACAAACCATTTTCTATACCAATGGCATGATCCCACATCAAATTAAAATGATCGAACTGGTATTGCACTGCCATGGTATCGGGTGTTTCCTGGGGTGAATTGGGGTCGGCAAAATTGCCGCCCATGGCACTAATGGTTTTAGGTACCGTTGCATTCATACCCAGTAAAGCATAATCCAGTAAATGTACCCCCCAATCGGTCATTAAGCCACCGGCATAATCCCAAAACCAGCGGAATGTAAAATGAAAACGATTGGCATTGAATGGACGCATGGTGGCGGGGCCCAGCCATCGGTCATAATCTACCCCATTGGGAACAGCACTGTCGGCTGCAAACGGAATGGGTTTCTTCCAGCCAATATAACACCACACTTTTACAGTTCTGATATTGCCCAGCTGACCGGTGGCTATAAAATCTACCGCGTCTTTAAAATGCTGCTGGCTGCGCTGCCATTGGCCAGCCTGTACCACGCGGCCATATTTTTGCTGTGCTGCCATCATGATCCTGCATTCTTCAATTGAATTGCCCACCGGTTTTTCTACATATACATCTTTACCGGCCTGGCAGGCATCCACCATTTGTAAGCAATGCCAGTGATCGGGTGTACCAATGATCACAGCATCCACTTCTTTTAATTCTAATAACTTGCGGTGATCATTAAATGTCTTTATCCTGGATACATCCACATTCATCTTTGACAGGTCGTTCAGTCTTCTGTCCAGCACATTTTTGTCTACATCACATAAAGCGGTCACATTTACTCCCGGCACTTTTAAAATTGCAGTGAGGTCAGAAAAGCCCATACCATTTAAGCCGATCACGCCAATATTCACCTGGTCTGAAGGGGCAATGCGGCTTTTAAAAATAGCAAACAGCTGTTGATCTAAAGAAGAAGCAAGCAATGAGCCGGCGGTAAGCGCCGCCGCCTGTTGTAAAAATTTTTTTCTGGATGACATAGCAATTGTTTATTGAACTAATGTACAATTTTGCTATTAATTTACCAACGATACCCTGTATCATAAAAAAATGAGGCAATTATATTGCCTCATTGATTTTCTTTGTTACGAATTACTTATGGTTGAACAAATAGAACACGCCCAGTTGAAAACCATTATTAGTGGATTTTACAGAACTGTTCTCATTGATATTGCTGAGGCCTATATTATACCTGGCATCAATACCAAAACCTGTAGCGGGATGTACATACCCAATGCCGGCACCCAATCCAATCTCTACCGATTTTAAATTGTTTTTTATGTTTGTACTTACATTACCGGTTTTAGATTTTGCACTGGCTAAAAATCCCAGCTGCGGCCCCACCTGTAACCTGAAGCCATTGTCGAACATGTACTGCAGCAACAGGGGTACATTCACATAATTTAGCTGAAGAGTTGTGGTGGTACCTGCAACAGTGTATTTGGCTCCCTGGGCAGAAAATACCAATTCTGGCTGCAATGCCATGTACCTCGACAGGTGGATATGGCCAATCAATCCTGCGTTCAACCCGGTTTTCGAATCATATGATACATTGTTGTCGTTATTGATATTGTATACATTCAATCCGGCCTTGATACCGATATTTATGTGCTGCGCCTGAATGGCGGTTGTAATAAATATTGCAGCAATGGCCACGGTTACATTAAATTTCATAAATAATTTGTTTTAATAAAAATGATCAGCGCCTCAGTGTTTTACAGCACTTGTTTTGGAGTTGCAAAAATGAATCCATCATTTTTACCGTATTATTTTACCGGCCGGGCTATTGGCTTTATCACAATTGTGTACAATTTTCCCCATATACCAGCAAACACGTAGTTGTAAGCTGAGGAACCTGTGAAATATAAAACAAAATGGCAAAGGAAGCCCTTTGCCATTATTATTTGAGAGAAATATTTACTTACACTGCTGCCGGAATAAATAAATTATTAATGGCTTGCTCCCACTTGGTAAGTTCGGCAGACATATCATTGAGATATTTTGCCGCATCAGCAGAAATGCCTGACTTTAATTTTTTATAATAATTCACCCCTTCCAGCAAATTGGCCTGAAAGGTTTTGAAGTAACGTATCTTATTATTGTTAAGCGAATGAATATTTACTGCGATCTCTTTCTTTAAATAATCTACATATAATTTCAGCTCATTTACAAACAGGTTGGGCCTTTCCACCCCATTTAAAATATTGATTCTGCCATAAATATGATCTACCATTTGCTGTAAAGAAAAAATGCCGGAAAAATAAGCCAGGTTAGGGCCGGGGCAAATAGCCACTGTTTTAATGTGGTGGCGGGGCTCTATATGGTTAATGAGTAATGCGGAAGCACCCAGGCCCGTGCACAAACAGGCTTTTTCTGTAACCTCATTGCAGGCCGATTCAAATGCAGTTTCTGTAAGTGGTTGTTCTTTCAGCTGTGCCAGTTTTAAACGCTGGTACTTGCGGGAGGCAGTGCAAATGGGTTCTTTTGTAAACTCTGTATTCGATAATAACATTTTTAGTGTGCAGGGACTGCCGGGTTTGCCATTGGCAATGCGTTCCTGCTTTTGTTTTTCTGAACTGCTGTGCCGGAAATTATTAAAAGGCACCCCTAATGGTGAGGCATGACTTAAAAAATAATCACCGGGAGATGCAGTGGCCAGCTGCTGCAGGGTGGCAGCATCCACATTGGTAGCTTCGGGTACTAATAAAAACGGGCTTCCCCAACCGGTAGCGTTGGTTAAATAGTGCTTGAGTAAAAAATTATTTTCGTTGCTGGTACCAATACCTCCCTGTACCGTTACCCGCAATTTAGGGGCCGCAGTAAAAGTGGTTTTACCTTTTGCAGTCAATGCATCATTGCAGATAGTGAATAATTCCTGCTGCAGGGCTTCACGGTTCAGTTTAAATGTTTCCAGTATGGGGCCTAATAACAGTCCGTCGGTGGCAAATGCATGACCACCGCAGTTCAAACCCGATTCGATCCGGAATTCAGTAACCCAAACTCCCTTTTTGGCCAGTATCTTTCCCTGTGTTACGGCGCTGCGGTAATCACTCACTTTCAGTATCACTTTCTTTTTTAAGTAGCCGTTTTCATCAGGATAAAAATCAGCAAAATTTTCAATATACGCATATAACCGGGGGTTGTATCCGGCAGAAAAGATAACAGCTGAATGCAGGTCACTTTCTGCAAAACCACGCAAGGAAGCCAGCGCATCTGAAAACTCAGCGGGCAGCAAACTGCCATCTTTGGCATAATTGTTTTTATCTACCTTGCTCATGATATTTACATCAACAGCTCCGGCACAAATACTATTACGCAATTCCTGCTCCAGGTTATTTTTTGCAGTGCTATCTGTTGCAGCCATCATTTTACGGTACAGCAGTTTAACAGGCGAAGCATCCGGCAACAGCATAATATATTTAAGTATATCATTGTCGGCCTCAAAACTCTGCTTTTTTAATACGCTGATCTTTTCCTGTACAATAAAATTGATCAGGTTCAGGTAAGCCGTTGTTCGTTTGGCCCTGTAATCATCCTGGTGAATGGTAATGGGTGTGTAAGGCAACTGGCATAATTCGCAGTAATATTTTCGCATGTCTTCCAGCAGGCTGTCTTCCACAATAGAGATCACTGAAGAAATGCCAAAATGCGCCACTTTTACGGGGGTATCCACTGTAAAGCCCAGCCCCATCACAGGAATATGAAAACTATGTACGTTCGAAGTATCCATCTAAGATCAATTGTTGTTTATATAAAAAATCCACTATGTGGAGTATAGCGAAGTTGGCGGATAAAAAGCGGATTAAACATGATGAAAGTCATACGTTAGGCGGGTAAATGTTATTGGTAGTATAAAAATAAAATACCTCATCAAATGAAATCAATGACCAGCCTAACACTGATGCAGGCAGTATACAGCATTTGAATGGTTCTTTCCGTTTTACCCCGGCGTACAAAAAAATACACCATCCTTACAATAACAAAACCGTTACATTTAAAACATAACGGTTTTGATAGCAATCAATCAAAGTGAACATCTATTCGTGAACTTTTTTATTTTCTTTATTGATATAAAACACTTTTCCATCCCTGATCACCCGGGCTTCGCCACCATCAAAACTATCTGCAAAATCGTATGCAGGTTTTATTACCCAGTTGCCTTTACTGTCGATATAGCCCCATTCATTTTTTGCATTGGCAGCAGGAGCCAGGCCTTCAGCAAAACTGCGGGTACTGGAAAATTCAAAAGGGATCACCATATCTCCTTTGATATTGATAAAACCGTACAGGTTTCCTTTTGCTACGGCGGCCATACCATCATTAAAACTGTTGGCATCGTCGTAAATGGCTTCGGTAATGGCTTTGCCGGTGCTGTCGAGGAACATCCATTTGGTATCTTTTTTTACTGCCACATACCCATTATGAAAAGTAAGGCCATCGGTATACTGTAATTGAATGACCACCACGCCCTCTTTATTTACGTAGCCCACTTTATTATCTTTTTTAACTTTCGACAGGCCACAAATACAATCATCTACAAAATCATAATTTTTTTCCCATTTCTGTGCATAGGTGCTGATGAAGGGAAAAAGGAATATTAAAAGGAGTATCTTTTTCATAAAATTATTTTTAGATGAAAAATCAAATGCTGTTAACAAAGTACCAGCTGTTATTTTCAAAAACAATGATAACGGGAAGTATAAAATATGATTTTAGTGGGCATTTATCTGCTGCTGATACATGTTTGCGGCATGTAATTGGCATATAATACAAAAAAGTGTTTTTATGAAGCCAATTCCCCAACCGTATATTGTAACACTTGCTGCTGTACTAGTCACGATTGCCCTGCTGGTGCTGTTTTTATACCATCTTAAAATAGTGATGGTGCCATTGTTATTCGCCATAGTTTTTTCAGTAATGATCTTTCCATTTTGCAGCCGTTTTGAAAAATGGGGGCTGTCTAAAGGCATAGCGGCATTTTTTGCCGTATTTATTTTTACAGCGGTATTAAGCAGTATTTCTTATATCCTGTTTGCCCAGCTCAGCATCTTTACCGATCATATCCCTCAAATATCGGCCCGGCTGAATGTGATACTGAATCAAATAAGAGATTTTGCTGCGCAGAAGCTGAATATGAAACGGCTGGAAGTGGGAAACAGGATACAGGCAGAGATCAGCCTGTTACAAAACAGCTCCATTTCTGCCGGTTCCATCGGCACGCTATCATCTTTTTTGATCAATGTTTTTTTGGTGCCTTTATATGTATTCTTCATCTTGTACTTCCGCGATTTTTTTATCGATTTTTTTTACCGTCTTTTTAAAAATGCCGATAAAACAATCATTGATGCCACTTTTATGAAAATGGGCAAGGTTATAAAAGGCTACCTGTTTGGGCAACTGCTGGATATTCTCATTATAGGAACAGCCAATGCCGCGGCTTTATACCTGATAGGTGTGGGCTATCCCGTTGTATTAGGTTTTGGTATTGCCGTGTTATGTATCATTCCATACCTGGGTATGATTGCAGGATCACTGGTAGCAGTACTGGTGGCATTAATTACCACCGGCTCCAACTGGCAACCCCTTACAGCTTTATCAGTGCTGTGGATCATTCACATCATCGACTCTAACCTGGTAACACCCCTGGTAATTGGTTCCAGGGTAAGCCTGAATCCGCTGATCGCCATTTTTGTATTATTCCTTTTTGGCGAATTATGGGGGTTGCCCGGACTCTTCCTGGCGCTGCCGCTGACAGCTATCATGAAAGTGATATTTGACGCGGTACCTGGCTTACAGGCGTATGGCTTTTTACTGGGAGAGCCCGAAAAATACCATCTTAAGAAAAACTCTTACCTGCATATTAAAATGCTGCAGCGCCTGGTGGAAATCAGAAAACAAAAACCCATTATTGAATCATTGCCCGGGGAAATAACAGCAGACTAATGCATACTGCATTGCAGGAATTGTTTGTTTAACAATAAACTGCCCTGTTGTAAATCAGCAACAGGGCAGCTAAAGCAGTTTTGTAATGAAAGTATATTATTGATCGATGCGCATTTTATAAAATGAGCGCCATACAAACACCAATGCGATGGTTAAAAATACCAACCCAAAATAAGGTGCGGCATGCCTGAAGTTTTCTGATATAGAAATTTCCATGGCCAGTAAACCAAACAGGGTGGTAAATTTAATGATGGGATTTAATGCTACAGAAGAAGTGTCTTTAAAAGGATCGCCCACTGTATCGCCCACTACGGTTGCATCGTGCAATGGAGTGCCCTTTTCTTTCAGGTCTACTTCCACCAGTTTTTTTGCATTGTCCCATGCACCGCCGGCATTGGCCATAAAAACAGCCTGAAACAATCCAAACACTGCAATGGCCAGTAAATAACTAACAAACAATGCCACGGCATTTACACCACCCACACTGGCGGGTGAAGACAGGCAGGCAAAAGCCAATGCAAAAAAGAATACCGCAATAAATATATTGAACATGCCCTTTTGTGCATACTGTGTGCAAATTTTCACCACATCTTTCGACATGGCAAGATCTGCTTTTTTAGGTGCGTTCGGATCCAGGTTAATATTATCCTTGATATACTTCACAGCCCTGTAAGCACCTGTGGTAACAGCCTGCAGCGAGGCTCCGGTGAACCAGTAAATAACCGCCCCGCCCATGATGACACCTAAAATGGTATAGGGGTTTAATAAGGTGAGTACTTTTTCAGGTTCAATATTCAGGGTTGTTTTTATCATCAGTATCAATGAAAAAATCATAGTGGTGGCACCGGCTACAGCCGTTCCAATCAGCACCGGTTTAGCAGTGGCTTTAAAGGTATTACCTGCTTCGTCATTGGCTTCCAGGTAGTATTTTGCTTTTTCCCAATCGGGTGTAAAACCAAAATCTTTTTCAATTTCCCTGTCAATATCCGGCACTTCCTCAATCAGCGACAATTCGTAAATAGATTGCGCATTGTCGGTAACCGGCCCGTAACTGTCTACGGCAATGGTAACTGGGCCCATACCCAGCATACCAAAAGCCAGCAGGCCAAATGCAAATATAGAAGGGTAGGTCATCAACCCATCCAGGTTAAATGTGCTGGTGTAATATGCAAAAAACATTAAGAAAAAGAAAACCAGTCCTTTCCAGAATGCAGAAAAGTTACCGGCTACCAATCCGCTCAGCAAAACCAGTGATGCACCACCTTCACGTCCGGCCCTAACAATTTCTTTTACATGGATGGATTTGGGGGAAGTAAATATTTTTGTGAATTCGGGTATAAGTGCAGCGCCCAATGTACCGCAACTGATAATGGTGGAGAGTACCCACCAGGAGCTGGTATCACCATTAAGATCGGGGATGATCAGTTTACTCACTGCAAAAGTTACCACGATAGACAATATGGAAGTGATCCATATTAAATTGGTGAGCGGTCTTTCAAAATCAATGTCTTCTTTATTATTGTATAAGGCCTTACTGATAAAACCATTGATCCAGAATGACAATACAGAAGTGATCACCATCAGTATGCGCATTACAAATATCCATACCAGCAGCTCTGTTTGCACGGTACTGTCAGTAACCGCTAATAAAATAAATGAAATGAGCGCCACACCGGTTACACCATAGGTTTCAAAACCATCGGCTGTGGGACCAACAGAATCACCGGCATTATCGCCGGTACAGTCTGCAATAACACCGGGGTTGCGGGGATCATCTTCACCAATTTTAAATACCACTTTCATCAGGTCAGATCCAATATCGGCGATCTTTGTAAAAATACCACCGGCAATCCTTAGCACAGAAGCACCCAGTGATTCACCAATGGCAAAGCCAATAAAGCAGGCGCCGGCCAGTTTGCCCGGCATCAGCAATAGAATGATCAGCATCATCATTAGCTCTACACAAATCAATACCACACCAATGCTCATGCCCGAGTGTAAAGGTATATTCAGCAGGTTAAGCGGCTTTCGTTGCAGGGATGCAAACGCCATACGTGAGTTGGCCAGGGTGTTCATGCGTATGCCAAATGCTGCCACTGCATAAGAACCCAGCATCCCAATAATGGTCCATAGTATGATCAGCAATACACCGCCAATACCAAACAATGCATTGCCCTCATGATCTTTTGCTAAAAAACCAAAATAGCCGGTAACAACAGTGCCAATAAAAAGAAACAGTATGGCCAGCAGTTTACCCTGCTGTTTTAAATACGTGGTACAGGTTTGAAAAATGATCTCCGAAATTTCGAGCATACTTTTATGTGCAGGTAATTTCTTAATTTTCATATAATGGTATAATCCAAACACCAGCCCTGCAAGCGTTACTGCAAAACCCCAGTACAACCTGGAATCTGAATGGATGGCATCGGGAATTTTAAGATCTGCCTCACCTGCGATGGCAACAAATGGCATGCACAAGCTGAGTAAAAAAAAGCTGTACTTTTTCATGATCAATTAATTTTGAAATGAGAGGAGAGGAAAGATGGGATAAAATGCAAAGCATCTGAAACATTGCACACTATTGGAGTATGCAGTATGCAAAGCTATAGCTTGTATTTTTTTACTTATAGTAAAAAAATGTGATTGTCATCAGGTAAAAAACCATTTGTGATCATGAAATGTAATACGATGCAACTTCAATGTAACGGCTGCAGATTGAAAATAAAAACCGCCTTCTTTTTTATCAGAGGCGGTAATATATTTCTATTCAAAAGTAATTGTATTGTCCGGCAACGTTTGCGTAACAGACTGACCGTTTTACCAACAGGCTACTGTTGTTCATTATACGCAAAAAAAGTGCTGCTATTTTTTTCCTGTTGCTGCCCAGTAGATACCTGCATAAATATGATTTAAAAAAGCAACATCGGTATAATCGGCAGGCATATGCCCCAGTGCTGTATAAAATGAACGGCCACCATCATAATCATGGTACCAGGCAATGGGATGAAAACTGCCCATGCCCTTGCCTTTTTTGGGGCCCCAGTCGGCAACAGGATTGTACGTGGTTTCATCTACTGCCAAAATATAATTAAGCGGGGTGGTGGTCTCATTCCCAAACTCGTACCATTCATCTGTCCAAAGTTGATTGTTATTAAATCCTTCCAGACCGGGAAAGGTATTGGCGGTTAGTTGCAGTTTGGCAGTTTGTATTACCGGGTGAATCTGAAACATACGTCCCACTAATTTGGTATACCAGGGCCATTCGTATTCGGTATCAGATGCACTGTGTATACCTGCATAGCCTTTACCCGACTGAATGAATTTTTCTATGGCCTTTTGTTCTTCGGGCTTAAAGATATCCCCGGTGGTGTTTAAAAATATAAGCACCTGGAATTTTGCCAGGTAGGCATCGGTAATGGTTACGCCTTCCTGGTGCCATTGTACATCAAAATAATTACGGTTGGCTAAATTTTTAATGGCGGTAACACCCTCATTAATAGATTCGTGGTGCCAGCCTGCCGTTTTGGTAATGAGCAATGCGGAAAACTGTTTTTTTTCCTGTGCAAAAATGGAATGTATCATTACTGCCTGAAGCAATAGCGCAACAAAAATTGTTTTTTTCATACTGATAATTTAGCTGAGCATGGTTAATAAAAATAAAGATAAGGAATTTGGGCATGCAGTGCAGATTGATACCGCCCCGCCAGAAGACGTTGTTTTATTATAACTTACCGGATCAATAGTATATATTTGTTTTACACCGCATGGGGCATTATTTAGTTGAATAACTATTACAATGAAAGCAGGAACTTTTTATGGCATGGCTGTTATACTGTTGCTGCCCCTGTTATGGCTGCAAACCACAGGCTGTGCAAAAGAATACAGTTTTGAAGGCACCGATACCACGGCTTTAAGACGGGATACCATTGCCCCGCCACCTCCTCCGCCGGGTGATCTTGTATTCCCGGTTTGTAATTTGTGTAATGCTACTGCACCCATGCAGTTGGGTACCTGGAATTTTAAGATCGGCAATTCATATGTATGCGGCGTTACCACCGATGCCATCATTACGGCTGATAAAAATGCCTTTACCTTTTTTGGTCCGTCGGCATGTTCCACCGATTCGGGAATGGTGATCACCATTTATATGGAACCCGATAAACTGGCCGGAGACAAGCATAATGTAACCATCAGCAAAGTGGTGTTTTTTTACTACGACCACAATGCCACAGCCTATGTGCTCATGAGCCAGACCGGAGTGGGTTTTACACTTACCATCGACGATTATACCGAATCTACCGGCATTGCAACAGGTACTTTCAGTGGTGGTACATTCCGTGCCAACGGTGCTTTTGTGTATGTAAAAGAAGGCAGGTTTAAAATAAAACTGCGGAAGTAATGTTTATTTGGCCAGCAACATGGAAGTAGTTTTTTCCACGTTCTCCACTTCAATTACCAAACGTTTATAATGTTCGTCTGTCAGTTCAACAACAATACTTTTTGATTTATCCATCACATCGCAAAAAATGGTGCCGTCATCCACCATATATGTTCCCGCGGTAATAATACCCGGTATATTAGTACCGGGCATCCGCAATCCAAAAAAGCCTTTCAGTTCCCTGGTGTAAGGATATACTTTAATAATATGTTCAGCAGGGATGGTGAGCTGACTCTTTAATGCCCATAATTTATGAAAGCCTTTTATTTCAAATACAAAATCGTTGTTTACTCGTTCAATAGATACCATATTCTTCTTTTTATAAAATAAATATATGAATTGCATGCACATCAATTAAAAGGCAGCCTTGTTTTTAAAAATTAAAATTCAGCAGCAGAGGCGTATGATCGCTGTAAGCCTTCCAGTCTTTGTGCTTGCCCACTTCAACAGCGGTTAATTTTTTGATGAAGTAAGCAGAGGCAAAACAATAATCCAGGTGATAGGGCTTATCCTTATGCCGGTACATGTATTGCGTGGGATGTTTTTCTTTTCCCTGTACCTGCTGGTGAAAATGATGGTAGGTGCTGAATATTTTTTTTGCTGCCAGTTTTTGTACCAGGGTGGAATGATTGCCCTCACGTTTGGGCCTGTCCCAAATGGTATTGCTGTTAAAATCGCCGGCCAAAATGATCTGCTTCCCCTGCAACAGCGCTTCGTAATGATGAATGGCTTTCCAAACCTGCGTAACATAGGCCCCGTCCTTATCTGCAGGATGATTGGCCCACACAGCAAACAAAATAAAATTTACTTTGCCACCTGTAACACTGATGGGTAAAATATTTTTAAAGGCCGGGTTATGGCAATCCAGTAATTGCAGTTTGTATTTGCTGTAAGAGAATACGCCCAGTCCTTTGTGCAGGTTATCGCCATGCCAAACCATATCCGTTGGCAAAGGTGTTCCTGCTGCAAATTGCAATTTTTCCGGCGCCTCGCATTCCGGCACCACCACAATATCCGGCTGGTGCGGCATGATGACATTCGCTTTTTTCCTGTAAGCCATATTGCAATTCCAGGTGATGAGTTTCATGTTAATGCGGGTGAGATGATCAAAAATATTTTTACATACCGTGTACAAAATTGCCCAATAAAGGTATGACGTAAAAGTGAGTGACCCCGAGTTCCACTTCGTTCGTCGGGGCAGGCACAACGATGATGAGCAGGGCTAAAATGCCCGTTCCAAAAATTGAATTTTGTTTATTCCGGTCGGTGGTACACAAACCTGGGTTGGGAAAACAAAAAAGGCCGGTGATTCACCGGCCTTTACTATAATCAATTCAAAGTATTATTTCTTCTTCGCAGCTTTTTTTACAGCGGCTTTTTTTACTGCTGTTTTAGTAGCAGCTTTTTTCTTTGGCGCCGCTTTTGTTTTTTTATCAAATGCTTTCGGATCCTGAGCCACAATCATTTTTTTCACACTGTCCAGATCTATCACGGCCAATTCCTCCGCGGTATATTTTCCATTGGCACCACCGCCCACTATCTTCATCATCTTTTTACCAAAGCGGATGAACGGACCCCAGCGGCCATTCTCGAGCGCAATTTTTTCTTCGGGCCATTGCTGTATAAAACGGTTGGCTTCCTTGGTAATTTTTGTTTCCACCAGTTCGTTGATATCCTGCTGTGTTAACGCGTCAAAATTATAGCGGCGTGGCACATTGATGAACATGTCGTTCCATTTAATGAACGGGCCAAAACGTCCTTTACCTTTTGTAACGGGTTTGTCATCGTACATCGCTACCGGCGCATCTTCCACTTTTTTTGCTTCAATGATCTCAATGGCTCTTTCCAGGTCTACACTACTCGGTTCTTCGCCACGGGGGATAGAAACAAACTGGTCGCCGAATTTTACGTAGGGTCCAAAGCGGCCAATATTCACCGATATTTCCTGGCCTTCATATTCACCCAGCGGAGCACCCAGTTTAAACAGTTCCTGCGCCTCTTCCAGTGTAATGGTTTCAATACTCTGCGATGGTTTCAGTTTGGCGAACTTTGGTTTTTCGTCACCTTCGGCTACACCTATCTGTACCATCGGGCCATAGCGGCCCATGCGGGCAATAACTGCCTTGCCGGTTGCAGGATCGTTGCCCAGTGCACGTTCGCCCACGGCACGTTCTGCATTTTCTAACGTATGCTCCACACCGGCATGAAAAGGCGTATAAAAATCACCCACCATTTTATTCCATACCATCTTACCATCGGCAATTTCATCAAACTCTTTTTCTATTTCGGCGGTAAAATTATAGTCCATCACTTTATCAAAGTGCTGGTTCAAAAAATCGGTTACCACCAATCCCAGATCTGTTGGAAACAGCTTGCTTTTTTCTGCACCGGTATTTTCATGCTCCGTAACTTTCTGAATTTTATCATTCACCAGTTTCAGTATCCTGAAATCTCTTTTCACACCTTCCTTATCTTTCTTCTCTACATAATTTCTTTTGATGATGGTGGAAATGGTGGGGGCGTAGGTACTCGGACGACCAATGCCCAGTTCTTCCAGTTTTTTTACCAGCGATGCTTCGGTATACCTTGCACTGTGCTTGGTAAAACGTTCGGTGGCGGTCATCTGTTTAAAATCCAGCACCTGGCCAACAGTTAAGTTTGGCAGGCGGCTTTCATCACCATCTTCTGCATCATCATCATCGGTACTTTCCATGTACACTTTTAAAAAACCGTCGAATTTGATCACCTGTCCGCTGGCGGTCAGTTCTTCTTTATTGGTGCTGATATCAATTTTTGCAGTGGTATTTTCCAGTTCAGCATCGGCCATCTGCGATGCGATGGTGCGTTTCCAGATCAGTTCGTACAAACGGTTCAGATCCGGATCGCCTACCGATTTGTTTTCCATGTAAGTGGGGCGTATGGCCTCATGCGCTTCCTGTGCACTGTCGTTCTTGTTCTTGTATTTGCGTATTTGCAAATAATTGCTGCCAAAACTTTTTGCTATCTCGGCCTTAATGCCATCCATCGCCGTTTCACCCAGGTTAACACTATCGGTACGCATATAGGTGATCTTACCGCTTTCATACAGGCGTTGCGCCAGCAGCATGGTCTTACTTACACCGTATCCTAATTTTCGGCTGGCTTCCTGCTGTAAGGTGGAAGTGGTAAAAGGTGCCGCAGGCGTTCGTTTACCCGGACGAACCTGTATATCCTTTACCGTGTATTTGGCTCCCACGCAGCTTTGCAGAAATTTTTCAGCATCATCGGCGCCATTATATTTATTACCTTCTGCTTTAAAATTTACCGTTCTGTTATTATTATCAGTAGCGGCCAGTAAAGCATCTATCTTAAAACTGCTGACTGCGGTAAACTGGTTGATCTCTCTTTCTTTTTCGGCAATTAATTTTACCGCCACACTCTGTACACGGCCCGCACTCAATCCACCGCTCATGCCTATCTTGCGCCACAACACCGGGCTTAATTCAAAACCCACAATGCGGTCCAGCACACGGCGGGCCTGCTGCGCATTCACCAAATTCATATCGATCGTTCTTGGATTTTGCACTGCTTTTTGAATAGCAGGCTTGGTGATCTCGTGAAACACGATACGCTTGGTGGTCTTCGGGTCCAGTTTCAATACCTCGGCCAAATGCCAGCTGATGCTTTCTCCTTCACGGTCCTCATCCGATGCCAGCCATACTTCATCACTTTTTTTTGCCAGTGCCCGCAGATCGCTTACTACTTTTGTTTTATCGGGGGAGATGATGTATTTGGGTTGAAAATTATTATTGATATCAATACCCATATCATTTTTCTCCAGGTCGCGGATATGACCAAAGCAACTTTTCACTTCAAAGTCTTTGCCTAAAATGCCTTCAATCGTTTTGGCTTTTGCAGGACTCTCTACAATCAATAGGTTTTTTGCCATGTTATTTTTTTATGTTACCAGCTGTGTGAATGCTGTTTGGCATCGTTGCGTCGCACTCTTCAACAGAAAACCAGTTTTCAGCTTTAATGATGTAATGCCGGGTTTTATGCCTTCAAATGCAGTGCCGGCAAGGGTTACAGAATCTATCAGTTGTTGCAAAACCCGGCCGGCGTAATGCCAATTCCAACTGCAATATTACTTTAAAATTGAAAAATCAAAATTTATTTTAAAAAAAACAGGCATGCCCTGTACCTTTTACATGAATTGAACAATGGCCTTTTTTACCGCTGCATCATGATAAATTTTGCGGTGCCCCAAACCTTTGGTGATGATAAATTGTATGTTGGGATGGTGGTCTTCCTGTACTTTTGCGGCATCGCTCAGCGGTGTAATATCATCGTCGGCATCATGTATCCAGAGTATGGATGCCGAAATATTTTTTACAGCCCTTCTAACAGAAAACCACTCGGTGGGATGCCCGCTTCTTTCCATAATGATATTGTCAAATGCTTTCCTGATGCCGGCATCTTTAATATTTAACATGGCCAGTGCACCATCAATAGCCGAAGTGGTTTCGGTTGCCGGGGCTATCAATGCAATGGTAGTGCGGGCATCATGCGGCATCTGTTCCATGGCCAGGCTAATGGCAATGCCACCAAATGAGTGGGCAATATAACCTTCAACAGGGCCGTACAGTTCATTTACCTTCTGTATCATGGCAGCATATTCCAGCGCATTAGTGGTTCTTCCGCCACTGTTGCCATGTGCCGGTGCATCAAATGACAATACTTCATATCCTTTTTTTACCAGCGGCGATACATAACGATCAAATTTAAAAGCCGCAGAACTGAAACCATGTAGTATTAATACCTTTTTTGGCTGCGGATGATTCCAGCGATGGCCCTTAATTACTTTATGATCCAGTTCAAACTGTAAAGGCTCGGCTTGCCTGGGATCTTCGGCACGCCTGGTTTTTACAAAGGGCGTGCAAAATAACGTAAAGGCCTGTTCGGCTGCCCACCTTTTATTTACCAGCGCAATTAGTTTAATTTTTGTTTGTATGTATGCAATTCCTAATCTTTGCGATAATTTCATGCCAACAAAGATACTGTTATGAGAATTGTAATAATAGGTTCGGGAAATGTAGCCACAGTTTTAGGAAGATTATTTAAACAAAATAACCACCAGGTAATACAGGTGATGAGCAGGCATGAAGCGCATGCAAAAAAATTGGCCGATGAACTGGGCTGTGCTGCCACCAACTACGATGGCGTAACAGATATGACTGCCGATCTGTACCTGGTAGCCATCACCGATGCCATACTGTTTGACCTGAATAAATCTTTCAGCCTGGGTAACAAATTAATTGTACATACGGCTGGTTCGGTTACCAAAGAAGTGCTGAAAGATATTTCCAGCCGCTATGGCATACTGTACCCTTTTCAAAGTTTACGCAAAGAAATGGATACCATCCCACCCATTCCGCTGCTGGCAGATGGCAATACCGAGGAAGTAACTGCAGCTATAGAAAGCTTTGCAGCCACCTTATCGTATGATGTAAGAAGAACCACTGATGATGAAAGACTGAAACTGCATGCTGCAGGTGTGGTGGTCAATAATTTCACCAATCATTTGTATGCACTAACGGAAGGTTTTTGCAGTAAAGAAAACCTTGACTTTAAATTATTATTGCCATTGATAGAGGAAACCACCAGGCGTATCACTAAATATGCGGCCAAAGATGTACAAACCGGGCCTGCACACCGCAATGATGTATTTACGCTTGACAAGCACCTGAAACTGCTGACATCTTACCCCAAACTAAAATACCTTTATCTTAAAATAACAGACAGTATCATGAACCCCTGATATTATTTTATCGGGAAAACGATATCGGTTCTTACTTTATAAGGATCAATCATTTTACCGGTTGAATCCATGGGATCGCCCACATAAATTTCGTAAGGTATACCACGGGCTGTACGTTTTTCATCCTTCACTCTTTCTTTAATAGCATCATAGCCCTGTGTTAAAAGCGTGTAGGGGCCATAAAAATGCGCCATCACCACACTATCTGCACCTATTTCCCTTATAAAAGCATCCTTGGGTAATTTGGCCGGCTTTTTATTAACCGGTACGCCGGCCTCAAAAAAATAAGGCGCTTTTGCTGTACTGTACCATGCCATGGGAGCGCCCACCATTTTGCAACCATTCTTTTTTAATATCGCTGCAAGCTTACCGCCGTAATTGAGGCCCAGTTTAGGGCCAATGCGATCAAAAGAAGCTGCGCTGTCTTTCATGTACAGCACAATTGCTTTTGTGGCAATGGTATCTACAATATTAATGATGGCAGGCCTTTCTGCCGGTGTAGTTTCTTTTTCGGTACTGGCAGATGTGGATTTGGCCGTATCTGCTTTGGGGGCTGTTGTATTTGTTTCGCTGTTATTGCAACTTCCGCACATCATAATTGCAGTGGCAATCAGTAAATTTGTAAGAGAACTTACTTTGTAAGACATTGTTATAAAGTTTTAGAAGTGCGAAAATTAATAAAACCTTTGCTGGTATACAAACATTTCTTTAATATGTTTTATTTAATCCAAAGCAAGATTTTCCCTTATTAGTAATTTAAAGTAGGTTTGCACTCCGAAATTTGCAGCATGTATACAATAACATTTAAATTTGAACAGAAAGGGCTGGAGCCGGTTACCCTGAACAATATTGAACCAGACCAATCCATTTTAGAAGTGGCTTTAAAGAACGATATTGACCTGCACCATAATTGTGGCGGTGTTTGTGCCTGCAGTACCTGCCATTTATATGTGGAGCAGGGCGAGAACAGTATTGAGGAACTGAGTGATAAGGAAGAAGATTTTATTGACCGTGCCATCAATCCCCGCTTAAATTCCCGTTTGGGTTGCCAGTGTGTGCTGCTGGAAGGAGATGGTAATATAGTGGTATCATTACCCGATCAAACACAATTTTTGGGCGAATAACCATCCTGGTAAGGAACGGCTTATTCAACCGCTTACACAAGTGAAGGTTTTAACCAATCAACAAATAAACTAATTAACCAACCCATGAGTTTTGAACTTCCCATTCACTGGAACGATTACGAAGACATCGCAATAAAATTATACGAGCGCTTTGGCGATGATTTTGGAGAAAGTAAGATTTACCGTATCCGTTTTACCGACCTGCTGAAATGGGTACTGGAGATACCCAGTTTTGTGGGTAAAGCCGAAGAAAGTAACGAAGGCCACCTGGAAATGATCCAGAGCACCTGGGTATACGAGTGGAGAGACAATCAAAAGTAAGATCAAGCGCTGTTAGCACTCTTTTTTTGAACCTGTTCAACCTTATAATTTTTTTAAACCTTTCATCATTTGAACCTGCTGCAACTTTTTAAACCAATTAAAACCTTTGTGTTTGATGTGGATGGTGTGCTGGCCATAGATACCATGATAGTGATGCCTGATGGCGAACTGGTACGGAGTATGAACAGCAAGGATGGCTATGCCATGCAACTGGCAATAAAAAAAGGGTACCATATTGTAATTATATCCGGTGGTAATTCAGATGCAGTTAAACAAAGGCTGGTTAAGCTGGGTATTCAGGATGTTTTTTTAGGCGTGCACAACAAGCAGGAAAAATTAAAAGCTTACGCTGCCGAACATCAGCTGCGTTTTGATGAAATGCTGTATATGGGCGACGACATACCCGATTATGTTGCCATGCAATTAACGGTTTTGCCCTGTTGCCCCGCCGATGCGGTACCAGAAATAAAAAAGATCAGTAAATATATTTCCCCTTTTACCGGTGGCTACGGCTGCGGAAGAGATGTGATTGAAAAAGTGCTTAAATTAAATGGTCACTGGGATGTGGATACTTCACTAAGCTCTACTTAAAACAGCCCGGCAGATCATAATAACGGGGCAGCACCATGAACTATCCTCACAATCATTTCACTAATCCCTGCCCAATTACTACCTTCGGCACCTAAATCATTTCATGAAATTAGTAACTGCATTCTTCAGACTGGTACGATGGCCCAACCTGGTTTTTATTGCGGTTACGCAATTACTGTTTTTTTACTGCATTGCCGCTCCTGTTACCACTTATAGTACAGGCAGTAATCCCTTGTATGCACACGAAGTATACCTGCTGCTGCTTTCACTGTCGTCTGTATTGATTGCTGCCGCAGGATATATCATCAACGATTATTTTGACCTGAACATTGACCGTGTAAACAAGCCCGAAAAGCTGGTGGTGGAAAAGATCATCAAAAGAAGATGGGCCATTATCTGGCACTGGGTACTTTCATTTACCGGTATCTGTATCGGGTTCTTTCTTGCTTTTAAACAGCACCAGTGGATCATTGCACTGGCAAATACCGCCTGCGTGATACTGCTTTGGTTTTATTCCACCATATTTAAAAAGAAATTACTCATTGGCAACGTGATCATTTCATTACTTACGGCTTGGGTAATACTCGTATTCTTTGTATACCTGGTATCTTTTCCGTTTTCAATACAATTTGGCCCAAACACAGTTTTTAATATCAATGTATCTAAACTGTTTAAACTATCTATTCTGTATGCAGGCTTTGCATTTATCATTTCTTTAGTGCGTGAAGTAATAAAAGATATGGAAGATATGGAAGGGGATGCAAAATATGGATGCAACACCATGCCCATTGTTTGGGGTATTCCGGCATCCAAGGTTTTTACCGCTGTGTGGCTGATTGTGTTAACAGGTGCATTGGTGGTGCTGCAGTTTTATGCCCTGCATTTGGGCTGGTGGTGGAGTGTGGTATACTGCGTAATCACCATTTTAATACCCTTGCTTTGGGTATTAAGGAAATTATATACCGCCCGGGTAACAAAAGATTATCACCAGTTAAGCAATGCGGTAAAACTCATTATGCTGTCGGGTATTGTATCCATGATCTTTTTTAAAATCTATTCCTGATTTTTATGATGCAGAAAATTATACTGGCTTCGCAATCTCCCCGGCGCAAACAATTATTAGAATGGGCCGAAGTGCCTTTTGAGGTGTTGGTACAGGAAACGGATGAATCCTATCCTGAAGGTTTAAGCGTAACGGAAGTGGCCATGTATATCGCTAAAAATAAAGCCCTGGCCATTCAGCAATCCAAAGGTATCTCCATTCCCATTCTGGCTGCCGATACCATTGTTGTGCTGCAGAACGAAATTATTGGCAAGCCAAAAAACAGGGCAGATGCCATCCGGATATTATCCAAACTATCGGGGCAAAAACATGCGGTGATCACAGGGGTGGTCATCTTACATAACGAAAAAGAAATTGCTTTTGCCGATACCACCGAAGTGGAATTTTATACCCTCACTCCCGAACAGATCAGTTTTTATGTAGACCAATACCAGCCTTACGATAAAGCCGGGGCTTATGCCATACAGGAATGGATAGGGGTGATAGGCATCAAATCTATCCATGGCGATTTTTATAACGTAATGGGTTTACCGGTGAGTAAAGTGGTACAGGCAGTGAATACATTAGCGGATCATCTATAAAAAGCCCGTTCATTTATTAGTTTATTTGTATATTAGTAATACCATTCATAAAATGGTAACCTGATAAACGTACCCCCATGACTGAAAGATTACTCCACTATATCTGGCAGTTCCAGTATTTTAATGCTGCAGCCATCACTTCATCAGAAGGTGAGCCCATACAGATCATTCATCCCGGCCATTTTAACACTAACCAGGGGCCCGATTTTACGGATGCCAAAATAAAAATTGGCGACACGGTATGGGCAGGAAGTGTGGAACTGCATATCAAAGCTTCTGACTGGAACAATCATAAACACAGCGGCGACAGCAATTATCAAAACGTGATACTGCACGTAGTGTGGCAGCACGACGCTTCATTGCAGCTGTCATTTGCCACACTGGTACTGGAAGACAAGGTCTCTTCATTATTATTGAACAGGTATCATGAGCTGATGCAACGCAACAGTTTTATTCCCTGCGAAAAAATGATGGCCCGGGTAAATGAGTTCACCTGGACTGCATGGAAAGAACGTTTACTGGTGGAAAGGCTGCAGCAAAAATCTGGCGTTATTTTTGGCTACTTAAAAGAAAACAATCACCACTGGGAAGAAGTATTCTGGTGGATACTGGCAAAAAATTTTGGCGCAAAAGTCAACAGCGAAGCTTTTGAAAAAATAGCCCGGTCAATACCTTTAAATATTTTATCCAAACATAAAAACCAGATTCACCAGCTGGAAGCATTATTATTAGGCCAGGCTGGTTTACTGGAGCATGATTTTACAGAAGCATACCCGGTACTGTTACAGAAAGAATTCCGCTTTTTAAAAACCAAGTACCGGTTACAGCAACCCGCTGCTCCGTTGTATTTTTTAAGAATGCGGCCAGCTAATTTTCCTACTCTTCGCCTGGCCCAACTGGCCATGCTGGTACACCAAAGCCTGCATTTATTTTCTGCTATTAAAGAATGTGCCGGTATTAAAGAAATCACCGCCTTGCTGAAGGTAACGGCAAATGATTACTGGCATTATCATTATCTGCTGAACGAGCCTTCTGCTTTTAAGCAAAAACATTTGGGCATACAAATGATCAATAATATCCTTATTAATACGGTAATCACCATGTTATTTTCCTGGGGGCACTACCATAAAAACGATCACGATACCCATAAGGCATTGCGATGGCTGGAAGAGATTGCTGCTGAAAATAATGCCATCACCAAAGGTTTTACTGATCTTGGAATAGCCAATTCAACTGCTTTCGATTCGCAGGCGCTGATACAATTAAAAAATGAGTACTGCAGTAAAAAAAGATGCTTATCCTGCAGCGTGGGCAATCAAATTTTAAAGACCTGGTAAAATTTTCATGGATATATTTTGCTGTACATATTTAATTATGTGTGCAGCCAACCTTTTCTATCATTCAACCCATCATGTCATTTAAAATAAGCCGGCAAACAATTACCAGTGATAACTGATCACCGCTTTCAGATCGGGATGCAAGGATTTTGCAACCGGGCAATTATCGCCCACTCTTTGCAAAATGGTGCGGTCTTTTTCATCCAGTTGTAAAGAAGCAGGGAAACGCAGTACCACATCTATTTGCCCGATCCTTCTTGGATCGGCAACCATATGCTTGGTTACTTCGATAGTAGTTCCGGTAAGGTCAATCTGCATATCATTGGCTTTAATACCCATGGTGGTAACAACGCAGGTGGCCAGTGCCACACAAACGGTATCAGTAGGAGAGAACCGTTCACCTTTACCCCGGTTATCGGTGGGGGCATCGGTTTCAATAACGGTACCACTTTGTAAGTGGGTGGCTTCGCAGCGCAGTTGGCCTTTATACACAACGTTGGCAGTCATATTCACTTGTTTTTTGTTAAATGCAGCAGTTATTTCATGAAAAGTATCATCTTTATCAACTACAAACTATTTTTGCATAAATTTACGTAAGTAAACAGTACACATGAAGAAATTATTATTCCTGCTCACCGCACTATCCATTTCCACCGGCCTTTTTGCACAGGATAAAGAAGCTGCAAGAAAAAATAAAAAAGAAGAAAAGCGGAAACACATTGATGCACTGATTAAACAGGAAGAGGAAGGAGTGATTGCCTATACCAAACAAAGTACCTACGGTGTAAAACTGTATACAGACGGGTATGGTTTTTTTTATGAAGTGGGCCGTGCAAAAACCATTAAAAAATCGATGCTGTACCAGGTGGAAATTGGTGAACGCAAGCATAATAAAGAAGAAAAACGCAGTGGTGTGGCCACTTTAGCCGCCCCATTCATATACGGCAAACTCAATTTTTTCTATCCCCTTAAACTGGGTGTGCAGCAACAATTGCTGCTGGGTAATAAAAGCAATAAAAACGGACTCAGCATTACAGGTAACCTGGGGGGCGGCCTTATTGCCGGCTTTCTGCGGCCTTACCAGGTACAGGTTGATAAAGGCGGAACCCGCACCTATGTGAGGTACGACTCGCCCGACAGTGCTTTATTCATAAATTCATACCAGGACGCCAGTACCGCTGGCCCAAATTTTGGCACCGGATGGAAATATTTAAAAATAACTCCCGGGGCCTATATTAAACCTGCTGTTAGATTTGATTATGGCCGTATGAACGAGCTGGTAAGTGCCCTGGAAATAGGCATTACTGCGGAGTTCTATGCCAAAAAAATTCCCCAAATGTTATACCTGAAAGAAAAACAATTTTTCTTTTCGGCTTATGTAGCCATATTATTTGGAAAGCGCAAGTAAGCAGGGTACTGTATTCTTTTTTATCCTCAACATCGTACCTTTGCGGTTCAATATTTAAATGAACAGTACATGACAGAATTACCTGTAATAGACGGCGTGGTAGAACCCAAAACCACCAAACCAAACTGGTTGAGAGTAAAACTGCCTATTGGCCAGGAATACAAACATGTTCGCAATTTAGTAGATCAGCATAAACTGCATACCATTTGTGAAAGTGGCAACTGTCCTAATATGGGCGAATGCTGGGGCGAAGGCACGGCCACCTTTATGATACTGGGTAATATTTGTACCAGAAGCTGTGGCTTTTGTAATGTGGCTACCGGCCGCCCCCTGGAAGTGGATTGGAACGAACCTCAGCGGGTTGCAGAAGCCATTCACCTGATGAAGGTAAAACATGCCGTGATCACATCGGTTGACCGCGATGAACTGCAGGATGGCGGCAGCATTATTTGGTACAATACCATCAAAGCGGTTAAAGCATTAAACCCGCACACCACACTGGAGACCCTGATCCCCGATTTTAAAGCCGAAATAGAGAATATACAACGTGTTATTGATGCGGCTCCGGAAGTAGTGAGCCACAATATTGAAACTACCGAGCGCCTTACCAAACAAGTGCGTATTCAAGCCAAATACTGGCAAAGCATGGAAACACTTAAATTGCTGAAGCAGGGTGGTATGAGAACCAAGAGCGGCATCATGTTAGGTTTGGGAGAAGAGAAAGAGGAGGTGGTACAAACTTTACAAGACCTTAAAGCAAGCAATGTGGATGTGATCACCATTGGCCAGTATTTACAACCTACTAAAAAACATTTACCGGTTGCCCGCTTTGTGCATCCTGACGAGTTTGCCGAATACAGGGAAATCGGTTACCAGTTGGGTTTTGATTATGTGGAAAGCGGCCCCCTGGTACGTTCTTCTTACCATAGTGAAAAACATGTGATCCCCGGCTATGGCCGTCAAAAATGGATGGAAGAAAAAGCAGCTCAATAACAGCACATTAGTTTTCAGATGAAATACGCATTGATAGTTACAGCAATCATTGTAATATTCAGCTATGGATGCAGAAAACCGGGCAGCAATGGCCGTTACCAGGCAGTTGTTATTTGCAAAGGCGGTTGTTTGCCCAACGCTTTTTATGCCACCATCACCAGCAATAATCTTAGTGGAAGAACCGCACAGGTATACGATGCCAGTGGCAATGTACGGGGCAATTTTACCAATGTGGTCATCATCAATAATCTTAACAGCTCTGATATGACAGAAGGAAAACAGGTTGGTTTTTCCAGCTATACCGAACCGCTTGTATCCTGCCAGTCATCATTTCCCCGCATACACCTGGAAATAGAAATCGTTTACTGATCAACATACATTTAAATCAACTACATGAAATACCCTGTCATTCTTTTTTTGCTGTTGTTTGTGATGGTATCCTGTAACCAGCAGGCCGGTAAAGCCGGGGTAAAAGTAGATGAGAAAAATTTTATCACCCTTGGCGGCGAGCAGCAGTATGTTGAGATCAGCGCCCTGTCTGACCAAAAGCCCGTACTGCTTTTTATCCATGGTGGCCCCGGATGGCCGCAAACACCTTTTTTACGGTATTTTAATGCCGACCTGGCCAAAAGATTTATACTGGTATCATGGGACCAGCGCGGCAGCGGGTTATCATACATGAAAAATCCGGCCCCGGCAAATATGAGCCTGCAACAAATTGTAAGCGACGCTCATGAACTAACGATCTATCTGAAAGAGAAATTCGGGCAACGGAAAATTTATATTGCCGGTTTTTCATGGGGCAGTGTGGTGGGTATGGAACTGGCCTTGCGGTATCCTGAAGATTATAATGCCTATATTGGTATTTCGCAGGTGATCAATATGAAGAAGGGAATGGAAGTTACACAGCAATGGTTAACAGAACAGGCCACTAAAGCCAATGATACAGCTACCTTACAGGCATTGCAGCATTTGCGTTTAAAAGATAGCGGCTATTGCACATCCGATTTTGACTGCTTCCTGCAACAGTCGCGTTTACTGGGTAAATATAAAGGCGATGTATTTAACGACAGTACTGCTGTACTGGAAGAAAAGATCATGGGCATGTACAACGATTATAAGGACTACGACTGGAATAAAGGATTTCAGTTTTCGGCCACTCACCTGGCAAAAGATATATTTGCCGTGGATTATACCAAAGTAGAACGACTGCAAATACCTGCTTATTTTTTAGCAGGCAAGCACGACTGGAATGTGCCGTCAGCTATAACCGCCATGTTTGAAGACAATTTGATTGCACCCGATAAAAAAATATTCTGGTTCAACCATTCGGGGCACAATATACCCGAAGAGGAGGCCGGTGATTTTAATGCCACGCTGATGAACAAGATCATTTTAGATTAATTATTTGCCCAGCCATTCTTTAAACCCATTTACCCTTTCGCGGCTTACCACGGTTTCGGCTGTAGTGGCGGGGGCGATCTCTACTTTTAAACGGCCACCCAGCCAGGTGTGTACTTTTTTTACCGCTTCAATATTCACCAGTAAATGACGGTTGATGCGGTAAAAATGTGCAGGTTGCAATTGTTCTTCCAGTTGCGATAAATTACTTTCCAGTAAATATTTACTGCCGTTAAAATCCACTGCATAGCACAATTTGCCATCTGCAAAACAATAGGCCATGCTGCCGGTTTTTAAATAACTCAGTTGCTGCCCCCGTTTTATAAGTAACCGTTCTTTGTATTTTGCCTGTCCCATTTCCTGCATTATTTTAAGCATTTTATCAGAAAAATCACCCGGTGTTTTTTGATGCAGGGCATGATATTTTTCCAGTGCCTGCTGCAGTTCATTTTCATCAATGGGTTTCAGTAAATAATCAATACTGTTTACTTTAAAGGCCTTTAAGGTATATTGGTCAAAAGCGGTAGTGAAAATTACAGGCGTTTTTACAGGTACCTGTTCAAAAATATCGAAGCTCAGTCCGTCGGCCAGCTGTATGTCCATAAATATCAGGTCGGCAGCAGGGGCAGTACTGATATAATGTACTGCGGCTTCCACACTGTCGGCCTTGTGTACAATTTCAATAGAGTTGCTGTATTGCAGTAACAATTTGCACAGCCTGTTGGCCGCCGGAATTTCATCTTCAATGATTAATACCTTCATACTATGGTTCAATTAACGGAATGGAAACGGTAAAGTTGGTTTCTGTTTCGGTAACGGCAACAGTTTTATCGCCCAGCAGTTTGTACCGGTTGCGTATATTATCCAGGCCAATGCCTGTAGATTCTGTAACCTGTTTTTTCATCTGCAGGTTATTGCTTACCACCAAACTGCCGTTCTCGGTAAAAATATGTATCTGTAAAGGCTTATCCGAAGAAACGATATTATGCTTAATGGCATTTTCCATCAGCAATTGTAATGACAGGGGCACAATTTTTTTACGTAATTTTTCTTCCGGTACTTCAATCATTACCTGCAGGTTATTGCCAAACCTGGTCTGTAATAAAAAAGCATATGCCTTCAATACTTCCATTTCATCCTGCAGCAAAATACTTTTTTCATCCTTCACTTCTAATATATGACGGTACAGTTTAGATAATTGCTGCACAAAATCCACTGCCTGGTCCGGATCTTCGGGAATAAGAGACACCAGCGTATTTAAATTATTGAATAAAAAATGTGGATTTACCTGTGTGCGTAAGGCATCTAACTGCGCTTTCAGATTTTCTCTTTTTAAGTTTTCTGTTTCTTCCACCGAATGCTTTAACTGGTGCATAAAGTAAATGCTTTCATAAATAGCAATGATCATGATGGTGCAAAACAGGGCTGCAGAGTTGGAATGGATCAAAATGTCGGCTCTTGATGGTTTTACCAGTCCATCATTAAAAACATCTTCTGCAAGTCTACCCAAAGAGCTGTTAAATACAACGGTAAATACCAGCATAATGCCCGATTGAAAATATATCCTGTTTTTTACCTGGTTAAATTGAGGATATTTTTTTCTGCTGTAGATCATGATATAGCGGTTGCCCAACCAGATAACAGCTGTAATAATAAATGTGGCTACATATTTATCCCAGCTAAAATAAGGCGCCCGGTTAAACCGGCAATTCATAAACACTATCGGAATAATAAAACTCAGTAACGGAATGCCGATAGCCATCAGCAACCTGTCATTAAATCCAATACAACAATTGTATTTGCGCATATGTTAAAGTTAATGCAACCGCTTTTAAAGCTTAAAAAAAGGTTTTCCCAGTAATGCCTGAACCAGCAACACCAGGGTAATACAAAAATACAGCATGCCCAGCAGTAGTATGTCTTTGGTTGTTTTTGAAAAATAATACCCCGCCAGTGGCAGCACCTGCAGGGCATGCATCCCAATAAAATGCGCAATTCTTAAATCACCATTGTGTTTACTCCAGTTAATCAATGCTGCACCCTGGCCCCCGTCAGCTGCTCCAACGGTATGTTTCATATACGCCCCCATGATACCTCCCTCCAGGGCAAATAGCACAAACAAAATAATGCCCAGCCGGATGCCCCATAAATAGGCAGGCGCCAGCGGTACGGTTTCACCGGTAAAAAATAAGTACCCTATATAACCTGTCCAAATGGTCATGATGGTAATGGCAATACCCATACAGCTGTACATCACCGAATGAAAGGGGGTAATGGTGTTAAAATGCGATAACTGGCCCCGGGCCGCCTGTACAGCAATATAGCCGGTTTCAAAAACCAATACCACCACTACCACCCAATTATACAGCATTACTTTGTTAGATTCCTTCAGATACTGCATCAGCCAGGCCATGGTCCAAACAAACAGGGCTGTAGAAAGAAAGAATTTAAATGGTTTTATCCAGGCATTGATCCCCAGCACCTGCCTGTGAGTGGTAAAAATTAAAATAACACTTATAAAAGCACACAGCAGCAGTACACAGCCAAAAATAAAGAGGATGTTATTTTTCATTTTAAGTGTTTCTAAAAAATCTGTCATACTGTTATGCTAAAATTGCGGGCAATGGATATAATGCCTGGTTAAAAAGTGATCAGGTAATTGATGTTAGGAAAAAATCCAATCTGGTTGATCTGGTTTACCACACCGGTTTTAGGATTCAATGTTCTGATATACATGTTTTGTCTGCCGGTAAGATTTTGCAGGTCTACATACCATTTCTGTGTAATTTTTTTCAGGTTGCGCACATAAGAAAATTTCAGGTCCCAGCGGATATAGGTGGTATTCTGCTGTTCATATGCTTCCTGCTCTTTATAGATCACAAAACCTGCATTTTTTGAAGCTGTTATATCAAATGGCGTATACCGCTGGCCTCCGGTAACTGTTAACTTAGTATCTATACCAAAACTTGTTTTTTTATTAAGTGTAAATTCTTTACCGCCTAATACATTCACTACATAATTGCTGTTGAAAGCGGTATTGCGCCAGATGGCATCGCTGCCTTTATATTTAGATTGAAATACTGAAGCAGTTAACAGGTAATACAATCCCTGGTGCAGGAAATGCTCGGCCGTAATTTCTATTCCATAGTTATAGCCTTTGCCATTGTTTACCAGGTGGGTTTTATCAGGGAAACCAAAATCGCTGCCCGTATTCAACATGCTGAAACTGGAGGGGGTTTGCTCTACAGCCGCATTATAAATATACTGGCCGTATACTTCAGCCTTAAAGCGGAAATGTTTGGAAAAACTGATATCGTAGGCCGTTACTGCATGTGCCGATTTCACCAGATCCAGCGCCTTATTGGTCAGTTCAATTTGACCGGTATTGCTTTTGGTTTGATAAAAATACACTTCCAGAGGTTGAGTTTGACTGTGTAATCCTGCTCCCAGCGACAAAGACTGATTTTGTGCCAACTGGTATTTTAAATTCCACCTGGGTTCAATACTGCTGCTGTTATTAAGAGTAAACCGTTGATAATACAAACCCATATTGGTGGATACCTTATCAGAAAAACGGTACGCATAATTGGTAAATGCTTTTAGCAGCACTGCATTTTCTTTACTGTGTACCAAATTGGTGAGCACCGAATCGCCGTTCCTGATATAATCCTGTTGTAATGTAAGCCGGTTGATATCGGATGCAATGCCGGCAGTAAGCTGCTGGCGTGCACTGAATTTTTTATTGAAGGTGTAGCCAACAGAATATTTATACTGTTCGCTTTTTTTATAAAACGCTGGCCGGTTGGTTTTTCCCGCTTCCACAATGTCTTCTGAATATTTGGAAGAAAAGCCTGATACAGCAATACTGAACTTGCCGGATGCCGTGGCATTATAAAACAATAAATGAGTGAGTCCAACCACAGCAGTCACCGATTTAAAATTCCGGTCACGTACACTGCCATCCGGGGAAGAATACAGGTTGTCATTGCCCTGGCTTTCCGGTGAAAAATGAATATGACTTTCTCCACCCAAACCAAAGATGCTGAAGCTGCCGTATTTTTTTGTTGGAAGATGTATCTTAAAAGTACCATCCTGGTAGTAAGGAGTGGCAGAACCGGTACCAAATTTTAATCCCATATTTTGCAGTGCCGCCACCATCGAATAGCGGTAATCTGCCAAATAGGACGCACCAGATTTTTTGCTCAGCGGTCCCTCGGCACCAAATTCAAAACCATTAAAACCCATCTGCCCCAGAAATTCATTCTTATCACTGTTACCATTGCGCATGCGCAGGTCAAATACGCCTGCCAGTGCATTGCCATACTGTGCAGGAAAAGCGCTGGTTAAAAAATCAGAATTTCTAAGTGTATTGATGTTTAAGATACTTACCGGCCCGCCGGTGGCACCCAGTGTGCTAAAGTGATTGGGATTGGGAATATCAATGCCATCCATACGCCACAACACCCCGGCAGGAGAATTACCGCGTATAATGATATCATTTCTGCCATCGTTGGTACCGCTAACACCTGCAAAATTTTGTGCCATCCGGCTGGGATCATTTCTGGTACCTGAATACCTGAAGGCTTCGTCAATACTCAGTTGCCTTGCACTTACCAGTGCGGCCTCATTCAGCGCTTTGAACTTTGATTTACCCGCTTTTAATACCAGTTCATCCAGTTTTTTAATTTTTTCTTTCAGGCGTATCTCCAGTATCACTTCTTTTGATGAAGTGACTTCTATGTTGGTGATAAACGCATCTTCGTAACCGATGCTGCTGACCCTGATATTTTGCCGTCCTATTGGTACATTGGTTAACCTGAATGTACCCAACGGATCTGTAATGGTTGTAGCAGCAGGAGAAAGTGTTACAGATACACCTGCCAGCACATTGCCCGACTGCTCATCTGTTACCACACCTTTTATCACCTGTACAAAGTTATTTTGCTGTGCCTGCAAACCCCGGGTAGTTAACAACAGCAGCAGTAATGGTAATAATATTTTCATTGTGTTGTAGTTTTGTAATTATTGCGCACTGTTATTGTATATATTCACAGCCTCCTGCAGTTTGGCAATATCGCCGTTGATAGACCGGGCCTTTTCCACCGCGGCAGTACATACCGCCAGGTCGGTATTGATAAAGGACTCTACTGTTTTTTTATTCAGGAGTTTTAATTTTTTATCTGCATACGCAAAATAATCGCCTATCTTTCCTTCGGTACCGCTGTTGAAAACCGGTTCAGTTCCATTGTAAGATGCATTACCCGATGCGTTGCTTGCTTTTTGTAAAAAGCAGAGTTTGCCGGTACAGAGCGTTTTAAAAAAATCGCCATTGATACAGATGAAATAGGCGCCATCAATTTTTACTCCATTCAGCTGGCTGCCCTCATATGTTTTTTTGCTGCCGGTATTGTCAGTAAATACAACGGCTGCCGATCTTTTAATATTGTCTTTTATAAAACCAGTTACTGTTGTACCATCGGCCAGTGTAATGCTGCCTGCTGAAAAACCCGGAGGTGTTTCAGATTGTGCTGTTGCTGAGGTACACAATAATACCAGTGCTGCTGCGTAAAAAATGGAAGCGAGTTTCATGTCTGTAAAATTTAATTGTTTGGAAAAATGGTGAATCCTTACTTTTATAGTACAAGACTATTCTCTTTATTCCTTTTGATACAGTAAAAAAGAGTGAATTGAAGAATAGGAGGAATGAACTGAATAATACCCCTTTAAAATGCGCCTACAATTTATCGCCATCATGGCACTGTTAAACATATTGCCGGCTGGTATGCAGGCACAGTTAAAATGGGTAAATGCAGATACAGACTTTGGCCCTTTACCTGCAGGCCTGCATGTGTACAAAACCAGCGACAGCCTGGATGGAAAACCCAATATTGCCTATTATGCAGAAGCCAATTTAAACAACAGGCAACTGAATTTTACAGATGACACCACGTTCAAACGCCGCTTTACCCCCAAACAATTTTATGAAAAGAACAGGCAGCCATGGGTGGTGGTAAACTGTACGTTCTTCAATTTTGATAAGCACCAGAATTTGAATACCGTGGTAAAGGATGGTAAACTGGTGAGTTATAATATTCATACCATTCCCATGAAAGGAAAAGATACCCTTCAATACCGTCATCCATTGGGAAGTGCGCTGGGCATTGATAAAAAGCGCCGTGCTGATGTGGCATGGTTATTTACAGACTCAAGCGAAAAATTCCCCCTGGCAACACAGTTTGAAAATCAGGCAATAAAAGATTCCAATAATTATCTTGCTGCAGCCCAAATAAAAAACAGCAAATCTTCGAAGTATTCACCATTTAGTGGCAAATTAAAAAGGAAGGATTTTACATCCAGTTTTAAAAAATGGAAAATGCAAACCGCAGTGGGCGGTGGTCCGGTACTGGTACAAAATGGCAAAATTCACATCACCAATAATGAAGAGTTGAAATTTGCTGGTAAAGCCATTGATGATAAGCATCCCCGAACAGGGATGGGATATACCAGCGATGGCAGGCTTATTATTATGGTGATACAGGGCAGGTTTCCCGGCCTTGCCGAAGGGGCTACATTAACTCAGGAAGCAAAAATGATGGTTGACCTGGGCTGCATTGAAGCCCTGAATTTAGATGGCGGCGGCAGCAGTTGTATGCTGGTAAATGGCAAGGAAACTATTACACCCAGTGATAAAACAGGGGAGCGGCCGGTGCCGGCGGTATTTATGATCAGGTAGGGGTAACTATTTTATGATCACTTCTTTTATGATCTTTTCGCCGAGTGCTTCATTAATGCGCTGGATGATGGTGTCTTTCTGATACAGCAATTCATTTTTTAAAGGTGCTACAGATGAAGTGATGTATAAAGTATGATGAATGATCTGTATCTTATCGGTGTACTTGGCTACGGTCTTACCCATGATCTTTTCCCATATCTCTTCAATACGCAAAGCCTGAATACCGCTCTTTAAGCGGCTTTTCTGTAAAAATTGCTGTATCGCATCTCCTAAAGAAATCTCTGCCATATAATAAAGTTACATATTTTTTTTCAGGTGAGTATCCGGTATCCACCCTTCAGCATCTTCTCACAATTCAATCACCTGGTATGCAGTTTGTAAAGTTTTAAAAGCTGTTTCCAGCCTGTCGCGGTGTGTATCGGTAATAAATACCTGCCCCTCATTTTCATTACATACCCAATGCAGTAATTGTTTCATTCGCTTATCGTCCAGTTTTTCAAACACATCATCTAAAAACAATAAAGGCGCAAAGTCTTTATTCTGTTTCAGCAGTTCAAACTCAGCCAGCTTTAAAGCAAACAATAAACTTTTTCGTTGCCCCTGCGAGGCAGTGTTTTTAAACGACTGACCGTTCAGTTGTATGGCAATATCATCTTTATGAATACCCCCATTGCTGCGCTGCAGTATAAAATCCTTTTGACGGTATTGATTCAGTACCGATTCAAAATTACCGGCATTCAACTGGCTTTCGTATTGCAGGGTAACCGCTTCGGCATTATCTGATATTTGATGATAGAACTGCTGTACCAGCGGGATCAATGCTGCAGTAAATTTTTTTCTTTGCTGAAAGATATAATTGCCCGGTTGTATCAGTTGTTCGTCCAGTACTTCCAGTAAAGGCCAGTCTGTTTTACCCTGCTCGGCAAAACGCTTAAGTAAACTGTTACGTTGCTGCAGCACCTTATTGTATTGCATCAGTAACTGTAAATACCGGGCATCCATCTGGCTGATCACGGTATCTGTAAAACGCCGCCTTTCTTCACTGCCGCCGGTAATCAGTTCTATGTCATCCGGTGCCACCATTACTGCAGGTAATTTGCCAATATGCTGACTCATTTTTTCGTAGGGCACATCATTCAGCAACAGTTCTTTTTTTGCCGTACCACGGTTAATGCATACCAGCTTCTGCAGATCGGATTGGTTTTCAAAAACTGCTTCCAGCCTGAATCCATCCTTGTTAAACTGTACATTCAATGCATCTGTTTTGCTAAAATAACTTTTGGTAAAACAGCAATAATAAATAGCGTCCAGCAAATTCGTCTTGCCCTTGCCATTCAATCCACAAATGCCAATAACCCTTTCTGTAAAGTCGAAACTTTCAAAATTGTAGTTTTTATATTGTGTGATGGCTATTTTTTTTACCTGTAGCATTGAGGCTGCAAGATAAGTAATGTAACCACGGCGGTAAAAAACTGTACCGGAATTACATAATTTTACCGCTGTACGAAACCTTTTACCTTTTTTTTCCGTTTACATGTTGTATGAGGTCCTGTTTTTCAATATTATTATTGTTTGTTTGGGGCAAGCCGGTTTACTGCCAAACTGCCAAACTGGATTGGGCCACCCATTATTCGGGCAGTTCCTTCGATGCCGGCCAGGCCATTGTGGTAGACAATGCAGGATATATTTACAGTACCGGCTATTTTTCAGCAACGGTTGATTTTGATCCAGGCCCCGGTGTTTTCAACCTGACCTCCGCTGCAGCGGAAGATATTTTTATTAACAAGTGCGACCCCGGCGGCAAACTGGTATGGGCCAAAAGCATAGGTGATTTCAGGTACCAGGCTGGCTATGCCATTACCTTAGATGCTGCCAATAATATTTATGTTACCGGCATTTTTTTTGGCACCGTAGATTTTGATCCCGGTGCGGGGATCAGCAATTTAAGTTCGGCCGGTAATGAAGATATTTTTGTTTTAAAGCTCGATAACAATGCCAACTTTTTATGGGCAAAAAAATTAGGTGGCAGCAGTAATGATTTTTGTAATGCCATTGTGCTGGACAGTGATGGGAGTATTTACCTGAATGGATATTTCGATGGCACCAGCGATTTTGATCCCGGCACCGGGGTCAGCAACCTGGTATCAAATGGGGCGGCAGATATTTTCATTTGCAAACTCAGCAATACCGGCAACCTGCAGTGGGCCAAAAATATCGGCGGCACTGCCTCCGATGCCGCATATTCCATTGGATTGGATGCCCAGCGTAATGTATATTCCACCGGTTTCTTTTTTGGTGCTGCCGATTTTGATCCGGGTCCGGCCGTGTTCAACATGCAAACCTCTGGTTTTGGCGATGGCTTTATTGTAAAACTCTCCAGCTTGGGAAGTTTTATAACGGCTGCACGCCTGGGGGGCGATCATGAAGTACGGCCTGCTCAATTAAACGTAGATCCGGCCGGGGCTGTTTTTGTAACAGGGTATTTTGATGGTGTGGCCGATCTTGATCCGGGGCCAGGCACCAGTAACCTGAACAGCACTATTGGCAATGAAGATGCATTTGTGGCTAAATATAACTTGAATATCGACCTGCTTTGGGCCAAACAGTTTGCAGGGCCATCTTTTCAGAAGGGGGTTGGGCTGGATACCGACCCGCAGGGCAATGTGTATTGCGCAGGTCATTTTGACGGCACTGCAGATTTTGACCCTGGTCCTGGCACATTTACGCTTTCCGCACAGGGACTGCCCGATGCTTTTGTTTGTAAATTAAATTCAACAGGTAATTTTGTTTGGGCCATCGCTGCCAGCGGTACGTTATACGAATCGGCCAATACTGTAAAAATTGCGCCTGATAATACTGTGATCACCTTTGGCACCTTTCATGCCACCACCGATTTTGACCCGGGAAACGGCATCTTTAATCTTGCAGCAGCAGGGGAGAGTGAGGCCTTTATGGCAAAGTTCAGACAATGTAATACTGCTGCTCTGGTTCAAACAATTAATATTCAGACCTGCAGTCAGTATACCCTGAATGGAATCAGTTACAACAACAGCGGCACATATTACCAATCTATTGTAAACAGTTTGGGCTGCGACAGCATCATCACCAGTTTACAACTTACCATTAACAGGTTGGTTAACCGTCAAACAGTACACCGCTGCCAGGGCCAGTTGTATATGGCTGGTGGAACTGCACAATCCAACTCCGGTATTTATTACGATACTTTACAAACGGCAGCAGGCTGCGACTCGGTACTAATAACCGATCTGCAGGTACATCCTCTGCCCAAACCCAACCTGGGAGGCAGCAGAAACATGTGTAAAGGGCAAACCCTTATGTTGCAGCCGGGCAGTTTTACATCCTATATTTGGCAGGATGGAAGTACAGCGCCCAGTTTTACGGCCGCCACAGCAGGTAACTATTCGGTTACAGTAACCGATCAAAACAATTGTAAAGCCTCCAGCAGCATACTTATAAAAAGTATAGTGGCACCGCCTGCCGATTTTTTACCTGCGTCTAAAAATTTATGTACCGGCAACCAGTTACAATTATCAGTACCCGGCTTTAAAACCTATCAATGGAGCAATGGCGATACTACCGCTGCAATATCCGTGCGCCAGGCCGGAACTTATTATTTAACCGTGAACGATATGGATCAATGTGTGGGTTCCGACTCCATCATTATACAGGAGGTCAATTGTATTACAGCCGGAATTCCCAATGCCTTTTCGCCTAATAACGACGGACTGAATGATTATTTTAAACCCACCATCAATACAGTAATTACAGCATACCGCCTGCGGGTGTTCAACCGTTCCGGCCAGCAGCTTTTTGAAACCGGCAACAGTGCCAAAGGCTGGGATGGCAGGTATAAAAATCAACCACTGCCCGCAGCAGGCTATGTGTACCAGTTGAACTTTACCGGCACCAATGGCAAAACATATATGTACAGCGGTAATGTGATGTTGCTGAGGTAACAACAATGTTTTCAAAAGCCAACTATATAAAAACAGCTGATTTAAGCCTTTAGTAACCAGTTTTTTTAATTGTAATTCCCTGTTTCTTTTTCCCATTTCTCCCTTATCTTTGCCGCCTAAAATTATATACCTTGGCAACAAAGTTTTCTAAAGAAACTTATTTATACTGGTACGAACTGATGCTCTTATTACGCAGGTTCGAAGAAAAGACCGGTCAGTTATATGGCATGCAAAAGATACGGGGCTTCTGTCACCTTTACATTGGTCAGGAAGCAGTAGCTGCAGGTTGTATGACCGCCACCCAGCCAGATGACAAATTCATTACCGCCTATCGTAATCATGCCCTGGCAATTGCCAAGGGGGTTACTCCTAAAGCCAGTATGGCCGAACTCTATGGTAAAGCTACCGGTTGCAGTAAAGGAAAGGGGGGCAGTATGCACTTATTTGGTGTGGATGTAGGCTTCTTTGGTGGACACGGAATTGTAGGAGCACAAATTGGTACCGGGGCCGGATTGGCATTTGCTGAAAAGTACAGGGGTACTAATAATGTGGCATTGTGTTTCTTTGGTGATGGTGCTGCCCGTCAGGGTATGCTGCACGAAACATTCAACATGGCCATGTTATGGGATCTGCCGGTAGTTTTTATATGCGAGAACAACCAGTATGCCATGGGTACTTCTGTAGCACGTACCAGTAAAACACTCGATATTTATAAACTTGCTGATGCATACGATATGCCTGCCGACGCAGTAGATGGTATGAGCCCCGAAGATGTTCACAATGCCGTATTAAGGGCAGTGAACAGGGCTAGGGAAAAAGGCGGACCAACTTTACTGGAAATTAAAACCTACCGTTACAAGGGTCATAGTATGAGCGATCCGCAGAAATACCGCAGTAAAGACGAGGTGGAAGAATACAAAGAAAAAGATCCGATCGATCATGTATTGAAAGTACTGACCGACGAATATAAAGTGGAGGCAGCAGATATTGAAGCCATCAACGACAGGGTGAAGAAGGAAGTGGAAGACTGTGTGGCTTTTGCAGAAGAAAGTCCATGGCCAAATGATGATGAACTGCTGAAAGATGTATACGTTCAGGAAGATTATCCATTTATTGTTGACTAAAAAATTAAACATTTTAAATTTAAAGAACTAACGATGGCAGAGAAGCAAGCAACAGTTGAAACGGCGGAAGTAAATGAGGCGCTGGAAAAAGCAAAAGGATTTTGGGCTAAATTCAGTAAACCCATTATTTATGTTGGTAGCGCTGTAATATTATTAATAGGCGGATGGTATGGCTATAAAAACTTTGTAGTATTACCCAAAGAGCAAAAAGCCAGTGAACTGATTTTCCCTGCTGAAAAGATATTTGGCAAAATGGCCCAGACTTCTGATTTTTCCAAAGATTCGGTAAATATTGTACTCAATGGCGGTAACCTGGGCAATACTACTGTTAATGGCCTGTTGAAGATCATCAGCAACTATGGCAGTACTCCTTCTGGTAACCTGGCACAATACATGACCGGTGCCTGCTACCTGCACCTGAAAGAATTTGATAAAGCCATTAAACACCTGAAAGAATTTGATGGTAACGGTGCCGGACAGGTACAAAGCGCAGCCTACCGCATGCTGGGTGATGCTTATGCAGAACAAAAAAAGAACGATGATGCATTGAGCTATTATAAAAAAGCCATTGATGCCGCATCTGTAAAAGATGAATCTACCAGGTTCCAGGCATTATCAAGAGCAGCATTATTTTGCGATGCTACCGGTAAAACAAAAGAAGCCATTGAATTATTTACCCAGATCAAAGACGAGATCAACCCCGATTTTTTCAGGATCAACCGGATTGATTTTGACGCTGATAAATACCTTGCTAAGTTGGGAGTAACCAAGTAGTGAATGGTCAATGGTGAATGGCCGATGTGTTTACATACAGATTAACCAATTAACCAAGTAACTGATTCCCCATGTCAATCAACTCTTCAAACTTATATAATACAACAGGCATCCTGCATTTAAAGGATGCCTGTGTTGTAATTGTACGTACCGAATGGAATGCCGAAACCATCAATAAACTGGAAGCCGGATGCATTCAAATACTAAACCAGCACCAGGTAAAATACAGCATCATTACTGTACCCGGCGCTTTTGAAATTCCCTTTGGTGTTAAAAGTTATTGGGAAGCACATAAATATAAAGATGATAAACCCTGTGCTTTTATTGCCCTGGGTTGTGTATTAAGAGGCGATACCCCGCATTTTGATTATGTATGCAAAGCTGTTACCGATGGCGTACTGCAATTGAATTTATCATTACCTGTACCCACTATCTTTGGCATACTTACCGTAGACAACCAGCAGCAGATAGATGAAAGAACAGGAGGCAGGCATGGTAATAAAGGAGAAGAAGCCGCAATGACAGCTTTAAAGATGATCTCTTTAAAAAAATCTTTTACTAAATAAAATTATCATCCCGTATCAGGGACCAGGGATATGAAAGTTCAGTTATTTATACCGTGTTTTGTTGACCAGCTGTATCCGCAATCTGCATTTAACATGATCAAGGTGCTGGAAAAAGCCACCTGCGAAGTTGTGTATAATACCGATCAAACCTGTTGCGGACAGCCTGCTTTCAACGCCGGTTTTTGGGATGAGGCCAGGGCAGTATGCGGTAAATTTTTAAAAGATTTTGAAGGCGCCGATTATATAGTTGCCCCCAGTGCCAGCTGTGTGGGTTTTGTACGGAATTATTATACCAAACTGTTTGAAAATTCCTCGCAGCACAACCAGGTAAAAGATTTAAGCAAACGCATATATGAATTCACCGAGTTTTTAACCGATGTACTGCATATTGAAAACTACGGTGCCGAGCTGAATGTAAAAGCCACCTATCACGATAGCTGTGCAGCATTAAGGGAATGCAAAATAAAACAGGGGCCAAGAAGATTGCTCGGCAATGTAAAAGGCCTTGAACTGGTTGAAATGAATGATGTGGAAACCTGTTGCGGTTTTGGCGGCACCTTTGCTGTAAAGTTTGACGCCATTTCCATTGGCATGGCCGACCAAAAAGTAACCAACGCACTGGCTACCGGTGCCGAAATGATCATCTCCACCGACCTCAGCTGCCTGATGCATATTGATGGTTACATCAAAGGAAAAGATCTGCCACTTAAAACCATGCATATTGCAGATGTTTTAGCCAGTGGCTGGGAATAGTCTTCCAGAACCAACAATGTTTTATTACCGTATATGGATGTAAACTTTCGCATGAAAAATAACATCCTAACCCTTTGTGTTATCCTTCTTCTTGCCTCCTGCAAGAACAATACAGCAACCATAGTGTCGGCAGCATTTGCCGACAGCCTTATCAACCATTACGATGCCCCGGTTGTTAGGGCAAATACTGCAGAAATGCAGTTTTGGAATAACAGGATCTCCACAACCAATCCAGATATCGTTAACAACAGTAAATACGCCGGAACACTCATCAGCAGGTTTCATTTGCTGGGTGATATCAATGATGTAAAAAAATCTGACAGTATATTGCTGCAACTTGCCAAAGCATTCAACGGTAAAGAAGGAGGACCCTATTTCTCCATGATCAGCCATTCCATCCTGCAGCATAAATTCCGGGATGCAGGAAATTATCTTACACTGGCACAAAATACCGGCTTAAAGCAATATGATAATGCAGCCGTTTCATTCGACGTAAATTTTGAACTCGGACTCATTCCTTATGCCAGCACATTCTTAAAAACCATGCAGCATGAAAATGATTACGGTTACCAGTTCCGCAAAAGCAAACTGATGCATTACAATGGTGAATTGGATTCCTCCATCAAAGCCATGCAGGCTGCTGTTAGCTTAGCCGGTAATGATATGAGTTTGAAGCAGGCGGCATTATCTAATGTTGGTGATCTGTACATACACGCAGGAAAATTACAAAATGCTTATGATTGTTATGTTGAATGCATTCAAATGAATCCTGCCGACCTGCACAGCATCATGGGAATCGGCTGGATAGCCTTAGTGCATGATAATAATGATACACTGGCCGAAAAAATATTCAACTTTATACAGCATAAAACCAAATCGCCGGAACCATTTTTTAAATTGATACAGGTAGCCGAGAAAAGGGGAGATAGTGCATTGCAAAAGAAATATGCTGCAACATTCGAGCATCTTGTAACCGATACAGTTTATGGAGGCATGTACAATAAATTCCTGGTACAATTGTATACCGGTATTTTGAATGATCCTGCAAAAGCCGTTGCTGTTGCAAAAGAAGAATTGAACAACCGGCCAACGCCGCAAACTTATGCATGGAATGTATGGGCAATGTTCTGCAACAATCAAAAGGAGGAAGCGTACAGCCTGTATCTAAAAACAGTAAGCGGCAAACCTTTGGAAAGCCTGGAACTGTACTGGATGGGCAAACTGATGCAGGCTTTAAATAAAGGATACAATGCCAAACAATATTTTGAACAGGCCGAAAAGAATATATACGATCTAAACCCGGCAGTACAGGTTGATCTAAAAAAATGTTTGAGCGAGTAAATGAAAATATTGCTCCAAATAAAAAGTGCATCATGTGGTGCACTTTTTATTTTCCGTTATGCCCAATATTCACGTTAGAAGAAGATCCTTTTAACCGTCCATACTGAAGCAGTCATTGCAATTAAAACTGATAGCGGAATTACAATGCGCTTCCGGTAATAAGGTTTATTGCCAAACCATTTTGCCAATAAAAAATAGGCGGTTAAGATAACGGTTAGCTGTCCTAATTCCACACCAATATTAAACATCAGCAGGGAAGATAAATAGGCATTTTGCGGAAGGCCCAGTTGCCCTAATGCACTCGCAAAGCCCATGCCATGTATCAACCCGAATAAAAAAACCACACCTATTCTTGAAGCTTTTAGTTTAGGTGAATAAATATTTTCTAAAGCCACGTACAAGATCGACAAAGCGATCAACGGTTCTACTATATTGGTGGGAGGGTTGATGACCTTGTACATCGACAGGCCCAGGGTAACCGTATGTGCAACAGTAAAAGCAGTTGCCTGCCATAACACAGGTTTTAATTTCGGGCTTAGTAAAAATAAACTCAGCACAAACAGGATATGATCTAAACCAAGCGGAAGAATATGCTGGTACCCCAGCCTGGTGTACAACAATGCAGTATCGGTACTGCTCATCTTTTCCAGGTCAATCACACTGGCATGAGCCAGCACAACAGTTGAGAACGAACACATCAGCAGCAGGCAACCTGCAGTTTTTAAATAAAATGATGTTGCAGTAGCGGGAGCATTTGTCATACAATTGGTTTGATACCATACGTACGAACGGCAGCAGGAATTGGATTGTATTTATTGCTTTTAAAAGAATACTGCCATTTTAATCCTGGCAAAGAATGGAGTACCCGGAGTATAATTCAATTCTGTAACTGCGGCTGTTTCATTCTGCAAACGGGAGGTGGTTGCAAACTGCGCTTCATTCCATTTGATATTAAAAATATTCTCGAATGCCAGGCCGATCTCATATTTTTTCCGGGTAAAGTTAAGTGTGGCGTCCATCAAAAAATACCCTTTGGCAACAATTGAATTGTCTTCATTGGCAGGCCTGTTCTTTATATAACGGTAACTAATGCCTCCGTTAAAACCTTTTTGAGCTTTATAGTATACACCGCCAACACTAGTTGCTGTTGGGGCCAGCGGTATATAATCATCGCCCTTAGGTTCACCAGTTGCCCTTGGCCTGGTGATATTCATATTTACATTGGTAAAAATATTTTTGGTAAGCTGGTAACGGGCGATGATATCCAATCCCTGCCTTTTTGTTTTTCCACTGGGTTCAATATTGCCATCATCGCCAACATACACAAATTCCTGGGCAAGATACAATTGCCATGCAGCGATGTGCAGCAATAAATTTGCAGATGGTTTCAATATCACACCCAAATCTGTTCCATAAGCTGCAGGTAAAATTTCCTTACCGTCATTTGCCACCACCACGCGGGTATCATTGCTGTGAAAACCTTTTCCCGCCTTAACAAATACCTGTATCTTTTTATTGATCGTGTACTGCAGGTTTAATTTCGGACTGATGATGCCCTGCCGCTGCGAAGCTTGCTGAAGATTGCTCAGCTTATCAACATAATTAAAATAAAAATGATCTGCCCGCACTCCGCCTTCAATCAGCCATTTGCCTGTATTTAATTGTTCACTGATAAATGCATAAGTATTCATTTCCCGGGTATCGCCTAATTTGATATCACTTAAAAATTTTCTCTGTACTACTTTCGACAAACGGCTGTCCAAAATAATATCATAACGGAGCCCTGCGCCATAGGTTGATTGCAATACGTTATCACCTAAGAAATATTTTTTGCGCAAAGTAGACGCATAGCCAAATATATTCCTGCCTTCTGCCTGGTTGATCTCATCGCCGTTTACAGCATCGTTCAGGTAAAAACTGAAATTAGAGTACAGGTTGAATTTGTACCGTGTAAAAAAAGTCTGGTTTTCCCAGTTGCCATTGCGCAACAACTTTAGTATAAGAAAGTTGGCATTATGCCTTTCTGTATTGCCGCCCTCACTGGGATCGATACTTCCAAAACGGCCAATCATTCCGCTTTCAACAGCGCGTTCGGGTATCTGTCCGGAGGCATTCCATTTACTTTTAAAAGAAGATGCTGAGAAGGATAATTGCAGCGTGTTGCTGATGGCAAGGTTATATTTTCCAAAAATATTGAAGCGGTTGAAGTGTTGCGCATTCACAGTGGGGCCATCTGTATAATTGTATTCAGCAGCCACATAGGCACTTTGCCTGTCTTTATTCTTCTTCAGCAGGTCAATCATTGCTACACCCCGCATGGTATTAAATCGTCCGGCTTCCAGTTGCAGCATACTCTTCCCAATATTCTTGAATGTAGAAAACGAAACATAGCCTGCCGTATTCAAATTGCCATGCGTGGTGTAATAGGGGCCTGCACCAAAATCTATATTATTGATGGTTTCCGGTATAATGAAATGTGCATCGGCATATCCCTGGCCGTGTGCATGGCTTACCATGTTCACCGGCATACCATCTACACTTACCTGCACGTCGGTGCCATGGTCACAATCGAAACCACGTAAAAATATTTGCTCTGCTTTGCCGCCGCCTGCATGTTGTGCAATGAACAAACCCGGTACCAGCCGGAGTAACTCCTGTGTATTGCGAACGGGTTTCAGGTCAAGGTCAATTTTACTTACCGAACTGAATTTGGTACTGCTGTTGCTTTGCAAAACAATATCTTTCAAATTCAAAATGTCCCTTTGCAGGCCAATGATATTTGGTGCGCCGGCAATAACTGTACAAGTAGTGGATTTATAGCCAATATAAGATACCTGCACCTGCTTACCGGCGTGCAATATAAAATTCCCGTTCTGGTCGGTGATGGTTTTTGTATTGGGCGAATTAATGGCAGCAACAGATACGGCTTCCAGCGGCTGCCTGCTAATGGCATCCACCACTTTTCCTTTAATAGTATGCTGGGCCATCAGTTGTATGGAAGCAAGGGTAAAAAAAATGATGATGCAGATCTTTGCTAATATGGTTCTCATAAAAATTAATTCCTGGGTAATCACTGTTAAACTACCAGATGAAAGTGCTGCCGGTTTCCAAAATTAAAACAAAAGGCCTGCATATTGCAGACCTTTTTCAGTTCATAACATTTCTACCAGGGAGCGGCTACATAAGGAAACGTAGTCAAAAAAGCTCTATCATTGGCGTTCACATTATCGCTTGTCAATCCTGGGTTGCTTGCACCGGTTGGACCGCCAAAGATCAACAGCAATTCCACGTTGATCACATCGTCACTTAAATTTCTTCCGGTCAATACGTTTGTTCCGTCAAAGAAAGTAGTAGGCGTGGTATTAGATGTACTTACATTCAGCACATCAGTAGCCAGCAGTCCTGTAAAAGTTGCAGCATTCTGTGTTAGTGCATTCGTGGTATATCCCGCATTCAATGCAAGTAACCTGGACTGGAACTTAGCCTGGAATGCGGCGCTCATTGCAGAAGGAGGAGTGGTATTAAATGCGTCCTTATCTGTTGCGGCCGTAACAAATACAGTATTGATGGCCGGCCTTCCCATCTGATCCTGTTGTTCGTAATATACTGTTGCGGCAGGCATATCGTCATTTTTCTTACACGACGTGATGAAGGTGGTTCCTGCCAATACCAAAGCAACTAATTTTATTGTTGTGTTCATTGTATTTAATTTAATCAGTGAGTTAATTATATTTTCTTTTTTGCTTCTAACCATACGTTGATGGCGCCCGTTGCGCCGATCAGAGATTTGGGGACTTCCACCACCACGCTCATTACATTGGTGCCGGCAAATGTGTCTGTGCCCGGATTTGCAAATGCAGTAGCAGTGCCTGCCAGTATCGCTTTGTAACGGTTCAGGTCAAAAAAGAAAGGATCATCACGCGGACCCGCAAACACTTTTATTCCGGTTGCACCTGTACCAATTACCGGTGCTGCACCGTAAGCTGTAACTGCCGCATCAGCTGTTATACTTCCTTCTAATTTACTTTTTGTTCCTGTGGCAGATGGTATAACAGGACCATAAACCTGCATCTTATTTGATGCCGCATCGTACTTGCATTGAATCACCAGGTCTTCAACATTATCGCCTGTTTTATCAATGTTGAATTCATACACCGTGTTCTCGTTAAACTTTGCGGCGGCGCTGGCAGTGGGACTCATCAGGCCCTGCGAGTTGGCAACAAAAACAAGGTTATTGGGATCTGATCCCCTGAAAACATACAGGTCAGTGATATCGGTAGGCTGATTGGTTACCGCAGGCGTATCGATATGGTCTGCCGCATAAATAATTCCTCCGGTAACAAATGCTGCTGCAACAATGGTTGTGAGCAGAAGTTTTTTACGTTTCATTGTAATAGATTTTTTTGATGAAATGATTGATTTAGTTTGCCGGTAAAGCGACAACAAACTCAGTTACGGCGAAAGGATCAGTTTGGATTTGATTAACAAATATTTTTTTTCATTTTCTTTTTTTGAAAACTTTGTAAACCGTTTATTCCCTTTAAATTTGATTCATTATTCATTAAATTATCATCACCATGGCCTATTGGTTAGCAAAATCTGAACCTTCGGTATACAGCTGGGACCAGTTTGTAAAAGACAAACAAACTTTTTGGAGCGGGGTACGCAATTATGCAGCACGCATTAATTTAAGAGCCATGAAAAAGGGAGATGAAGTGTTGTATTATCACAGCAACGAAGGCGTGGAAATTGTAGGTATTGCCAAAGTAATTAAAGAAGCCTACCAGGACCCCACCACCGAAGATGAACGCTGGGTGGCGGTTGACCTGAAGCCGGTACGCAAATTAAAAAAATCAGTTCCGCTCGATATCATTAAAAAAGATCCAAGGCTGGCCAATATGGACCTGGTTCGTTTAGGAAGGCTGAGCGTACAAACCGTTAAGCCCGAAGAATGGGAGATCATCATGCAACTGGCTGGCGAAAAATAAAAATCACTTTAACAATTTTAGCGGGTTACTTATTGATTGATTTGTGGATTATGCAAATGGATGCATCCTGTATTCTATCCGTAATTTCTTAATTCAAAAAAATCAATTGTATGTTAACGATAAAACCTTTTTACAGGGCAGTACTCCTATTGTCCATACTCATCTCCTGCAATAATCACTACCAGGCATCCACACAAAAAACCGAAATACAGGATGCAGCACTCCCCACTGTTGTATCTGCCGATTCAGCGTCAGCAATGCCACTTACCAAAAACACGGCCGAACAGGAATTCAATACAGAAGGTTATGGCAATATTGTAGAGAACAGTTTTTTGGCAGCCAATCAAAATCCATTGTCTACCTTTTCCATTGATGTGGATGAAGCCGCCTACAGCAATGTGCGCCGCTTTATACAAAACGGTACCATGCCTCCCAAAGGCGCAGTACGGCTGGAAGAAATGATCAATTATTTTGATTACGATTACCAGGCACCGGTAAACGATGATCCCTTTGCTGTACATACCGAAATGGCCGCCTGCCCATGGAATGCAAAACACCGCCTGGTGCACATCGGCTTAAAAGGAAAAGAGATCAGCAACCAAAATTTACCACCAGCCAACCTGGTATTCTTAATTGATGTATCAGGCTCTATGGATGAACCCAATAAATTACCATTGGTACAATCATCCCTTAAATTACTTACCGACCAGTTAAGGGAAAACGACAGGGTAGCGATAGTTGTGTATGCAGGCGCTGCAGGACTGGTATTGCCCTCTACCAGTGGAAACAATAAAACAAAGATCAAGGAAGCCATCGGCAATTTGCAGGCTGGTGGTTCCACCGCTGGTGCTGATGGAATTAAACTGGCCTATAAAATTGCTAAAGAAAATTTTTCGAAAAATGGTAATAACCGGGTGATCCTTGCAACCGATGGCGATTTTAATGTGGGCACCAGCAGCGATGATGAACTGGTTACTCTAATTGAAAGTGAAAGAAAAAGCAATATCTTTTTAACCGTACTGGGTTTTGGAATGGTTAATTACCAGGACAATAAAATGCAGCAGCTGGCAGATAAGGGCAACGGCAACCATGCCTATATCGACAATTTGAATGAAGCAAAAAAAGTATTGGTAAAAGAATTTGGCAGTACTTTATTTACCATTGCCAAAGACGTGAAGATACAGGTGGAATTCAACCCGGCTAAAGTACAGTCGTACCGCCTGATAGGGTATGAGAACCGCATGCTGCAAAAAGAAGATTTTAACGATGATAAAAAAGATGCCGGCGAATTGGGGGCAGGTCATACCGTTACTGCTTTGTACGAGATCATTCCTGCAGGAGTGAAAGATGAATTCGCCGGTAAAGTAGACGACCTGAAATACCAGGCCAGCCCCGTTACAAAAAATGAATTCACCAACGAAATGCTCACCGTTAAACTACGGTATAAAAAACCGGCCGGAGACGAAAGCAAACTGATCGTTCATGCAGTGGCTGATGAAAACATTGCACTGGACAATGCCTCAGATAATTTTCGCTTCTCAGCAGCTGTGGCATCCTTTGGCATGCTGCTCCGGAATTCTGCCTATAAACAAAACACCAGCTACGAGAATGTGATCGCACTGGCAAAAAATGCAATAGGTAAAGATGAGAATGGTTACAGGGAAGCATTCATCGACCTGGTAAAAACTGCCAGCTCACTGGCGTTGGCAAAAAATAAAGAAATGATTGCTTGTCATGTAATTTATTTTAAACGCAGTTGTTGTAATTTAGGCAGATGAATAAAAAACATATCGTGGTGCTTTCCGGCGCAGGTATCAGTGCCGAAAGCGGGTTGAAAACATTTCGCGACAGCGATGGTTTATGGATGGGCTATAAAGTGGAAGACGTGGCCACGCCCGGTGCATTTGAAAAAGATCCGCAACTGGTGCTGGATTTTTATAACGAAAGAAGGAGAGATGTGGCAGCCGCAAAACCCAACGCTGCACATACCGGATTAGCGGCATTGGAAAAAGATTTTGACGTTACCATCATCACACAAAATATAGATGACCTGCATGAACGTGGCGGCAGCAGCAGGGTGCTTCACCTGCATGGCGAGATTTTTAAAATGCGGAGTGTGGCTGATGAACAAACTGTATACGAAATTCGTGGCGATATCAATGTTGGCGACACCGATAAAAAGGGATCGCAGTTACGACCTTTTATTGTTTGGTTTGAAGAACCGGTACCCATGATTGAAAAAGCTGTAGCTATTTTGCAGGACTGTGATTATTTTGTAGTGGTGGGAACTTCCCTGCAAGTGTATCCTGCAGCAGCATTACTGCACTATGCCCCAACTTTTTTACCCAAATTTATCATTGATAAAAAAATACCGGCAATAAACTCTTATCCCAACTTACACATTATTGAAAAACCGGCAACAGAAGGAGTGGAGGAGTTGAGGAAAATATTACTGGATCTTCTCTAAAACAAGTACTCCTCTAAAAAAAACTTCGCCCCGGATACTTTGATACCGGAAAAATAAAAATCACCTGTGTCTTCTGTTACTATTATATCACATTTATTATTGATGGCAGCATAATATTCAATACCATCCTCAAAATCATTTACCTGCTTATTTTGCAATGTTGCCAGCACTTCATTTTTTCCAACAGGAGTGATTGATAATTTTTCAGCCAGTATGGCTATTTTTTGTTTGGCCAATTGAGTTCCACTCTTCTTTTCTGCAAAATAAAATGCAATGGCTAAACAAACAGGAGATGTATAAACAGTAAATTTTTTATTGTCTGCAAGACTCAATACCCGTGCAGCGTAGGTAAACAACGGATATTCCTTATTCAGCACCGCAACCAGAATATTCGCATCTAAAAATATCCTCATTTTTTACTTTTAAAGTATTCCGCCTTCAGGTCTTTATTTCTTTTAGGTTTGGTTTGATATTCTACTTCCCCTTCGGCAACTAAATTTACCCAATCTGAAATGGGGAGGTCTTCTAAAGCCTGGAAATTGCTGCCGGTGACTTTTCTAAATAGAAATTCTGTAAGTCTTGACAGACTGATATTATTATTTTCAGCGTATTTTTTGGCTTTCTTTATAACTGCTTCATCAAAGCTTAAAGTAATCTTGGCATCCATTATACTTATTTATACAACAAAAATAAAATTTTTATACGTATAAATGCAATTTATGCTGATATTTCGGAAAAAGAGATACCAAGATTTTCCAGTTCCTTTAAAACTGGTTCGTATATATTTCTTGAAGTGGGTATCTGCAAACCTGTAAGCGTTATCGTTCCATCCAATATCAGTTTTGCAGCTATGCCCAATGGCAAGCCAACTGTTTTTGCCATAGCGGTCCTTAAGCTATCGGTTCCGTCTACTCTCAAATGACTTTGCACTTTAAACTTTGTACTTTCTTTAGTGTACTCAATTTCATGCAGCATCACGATCATGTCCTTATCCTGCGGTTGCATGGCCAATTTGGCTTCTGCGGCAAACTGTAAAATATCGGCCGAACTTTGTGCAGCTTTGGGCAATTTATTATTGGACACCAGTCCTAAAAAATTGAATTGGTCAATCAGTTCCTTACAAAAATCTTCATGCACATACAGGTCGGCATATTCTGCCAGGTCCATTTCCCTGTCTTCCACCATATATAATTTACGTTCCATCCAGTCGGCATAGGTTTCGCAATCCATAATATTATCATGGTCTTCGGTATCGGTTAGCCCAAGGTTTACAATATAATCCCAACCACGGCAAAAAGCAGGGTAACGTAAAGTGGTGCGGATAAATGTACCAGCAGTTTCTAATTGGTAGGTGGTAATATAGCTCAGCGAATCGCGGTTCGGATACCAGGCCAGTTCAGTAAGCCCCGGAAATGACACTGTTTTGCAGTTTTCAAATACCTGGTGGTATTCCGTTGTTATTATCTTATTATCCGCTTTGTATACAGCTCCTGCATGACCGGCTAAAATGATATTCCGTGGATTCCAGCTGATCTTGTAGTGCCATGGATTATGGTCACTCTCCGGTGCCACCAGGCCGCCGCAATGCGATTTAAATGAAATAATGTTGCCGCCAGACGCTTTGATGCCATCTATCATTTTCATAGCACTCATATGGTCGATACCAGGGTCTAATCCCATTTCGCAAAGGAACAGGAGCTGCTTTTCTTCAATGGAAGCTTGTAAAGTTTTGATCTGTTCATCAATATAAGACGCTGTGAGCAAATTTTTTCCAAATTCCACGCAATCCTGCGCAACTAAAAAATGCAGGGCAGGGGGCATCATGGAGATCACGATATCGGCCTGTTGTATCAATGAAGAGCGTTGTTCACTTTTTGTAATATCTATCTGCACAGCTTCAGCAAAAGGAGAGTTGTTGGTCTTGCTCAATACCTGGTTCTTGTCGGCATCAGCAACAATGAATTTCCAGCCATTGGCAGCTGTTTCTTTAATTAAATAATCTATCAGCACAGTGGCAGATTTACCTGCACCAAAAAGTAAAATAGTTTTCAAACCGAGTAATTTTATTGCAAGTTAACAGATTTATTTCGGGCAATCAGCATCGCTGAACAAAAGAAACTTAACGCCCCAAAGGGTGTATCTATTGCCTGATCAGTGCTGCTTTTTACCAGCCCCGAAAAACCTTCAACATCTTCTCCACAACATTAAAATAAATGTGTAAAACTAAGCCACTAAAACGCCGGTTTTAAGGCGGAAAAACGGCTTAAAATGGTTAGTTTCGCCAACTAATTACAGGCATAAAAAATTTATGGAAAATAACGAAGAATTTAAAGAAGGAAACCTCAACAACCGGGGTAAAATTATACCGGTAAATATTGAGGAACAAATGAAAACCTCTTACATTGATTACAGCATGAGCGTAATTGTGGGCCGGGCCCTGCCGGACGTAAGAGATGGCTTTAAACCCGTTCACCGCCGCGTACTGTATGGTATGAGCGAGCTGGGTAACAACAGCAATAAACCGTATAAAAAATCTGCCCGTATTGTGGGTGAGGTAATGGGTAAATACCATCCGCACGGCGATGCTTCAATTTACGATACCATGGTGCGTATGGCCCAGGACTGGAGCATGCGTTACACATTGGTAGACGGACAGGGTAACTTTGGTAGCCAGGATGGAGATCCACCGGCTGCCATGCGTTATACCGAGGTGCGTATGAAAAAGCTGGCCGAAGCCATGCTGGACGATATTGAAAAAGAAACGGTAGACCTGCAGCTGAACTTTGATGACTCTTTACAGGAGCCCACCGTGCTGCCAACAAGAATTCCGCAATTATTGGTGAACGGTGCCAGCGGTATTGCCGTAGGTATGGCCACCAATATGATGCCGCATAACTTAAGTGAAGTAATTGATGGCTGTATTGCTTATATCGATGATAAAGAAATTACCATCGACGACCTGATCAAGCATGTAAAGGGGCCCGATTTTCCAACAGGGGGTGTAATTTTTGGATTTGAAGGTATCAGGGCAGCCTTTCATACAGGCCGCGGCAGGGTAGTGTTAAGAGGCAGGGTAAACGTGGAAACCACCAAAACAGGCAGGGAAAAGATCGTTATATACGAAACTCCTTACCAGGTAAACCGCGATACACTCACCGCCAAAATAGGCGAACTGATCAATGAAAAACAGATTGAAGGCATCAGCGATGTAAACAACGAAAGTAATAAAGAGGGTACCCGTGTGGTGGTGGAATTAAAGAAAGATGCAGTGGCGCAGGTTGTGATCAACCAGCTGTATAAGCAAACAGAACTGCAAACCTCTTATGGTATCAACAACGTGGCCATCGTGAGGGGAAGGCCGCAAATCCTGAATCTTAAAGACCTGATCAAGGAGTTTGTTGACTTCCGCCACGAAGTGGTGATCCGCCGTACCCGCTACGAATTACGTAAGGCAGAAGAAAGAGCACACATATTAGAAGGATACATCATAGCACTCGATAACCTGGATGCCGTAATTGCACTGATACGTAACTCAGCCACACCGGCCATTGCGCTGGAAGGCCTGATGAGTAACTTCGGTATGAGTGAGATACAGGCAAAAGCCGTACTGGAACTGCGTTTGCAGCGTCTTACCGGAATGGAAATTGACAAGATCCGCGAGGAACATGCCGAAATATTGAAATTGATAGAAAGATTGAAAGAAATACTGGCCAACGAAAGCCTGCGTTTCCAGATCATCAAAGATGAATTGAACGAAGTAAAAGAAAAGTTTGGCGACGAACGTAAAACCGAGATCACCTACCTGGATGATGAAATTGGGATGCTTGACCTGATTGAGGAAGAAGATGTGGTGGTAACCATCTCTCACCTGGGTTATATCAAACGCACTTCGGCCACCGAATACCGCCAGCAACGCCGGGGCGGCCGTGGCGCCAAAGGCAGCAGCACCCGCCAGGAAGATTATATCGAGCACCTTTTTGTAGCATCCACACACCATACTTTATTGTTCTTTACCGAAAAAGGAAGGTGCTTCTGGCTGCCGGTTTACCAAATTCCTGAAGGTGATAAAACCAGTAAAGGAAGGGCAATACAGAACCTGGTGCAAATTCCACCCGACGATAAAGTAAGGGCCATCATAGATGTAAAGAATTTTGAAGATGAAGAATTTGTAAAGAGCCATTACATTGTGCTGTGTACCAAAAAAGGCATTATTAAGAAAACCGACCTGGAAGATTTCAGCCGGCCGCGTCAAAGCGGTATCAATGCCATCAATATTTTGGATGGCGACCAGTTACTGGCCGCAAAACTAACCGACGGCAACAGTGAGATCCTGATGGCAGTAAAATCTGGCCGTGCTAACCGTTTTAATGAGTCCAAGGTAAGAAGTACTGGACGTGGAGGTATTGGTGTGGCAGGTATTGAAGTGGATGATGAAAAAGATGAAGTGGTGGGCATGGTTTGTATCAACAAGAACGACAAGAGCAAAACCATACTGGTGGTAAGTGAAAAAGGCTATGGCAAAAGAACGGCGCTCGACGATGCCGAAACCGGCGAAGCCAATTACCGCATTACCAACCGGGGTGGTAAAGGGGTTAAAACCATCAATGTTACTGATAAAACCGGCGGACTGGTAGGTTTGCTGGATGTAACAGAAAAAGAAGACCTGATGATCACTTGTGTAAGCGGTATCACTATCCGGATGGCGGTACTCAGCATCAGCGAGCAGGGAAGAGCCACCCAGGGTGTAAAACTGATACGTGTAGATGATGGAGATGCCATTGCTGCTATTACTCAACTGGATGAAAAAGAAGAGGAAGTGGATGGAGAAGGTGCAGAAAATAGCAACGAATCCACCTCAAGTGAAATTACAGGTGAGGATTTAAACAACCAAAATGACCATTCCGAAAATACAACACAAAACAATGATAATCAATAAATGAAAATGTTTTGTAAAAATAAAAATCCAATACTAATCAGTATTGGATTTTTATTTTTAATAGTATCCCTGCAAGCCCAGCAATTGAACAGCAGCCAGGTGTTGCTGGCAGAAGGAGCCTATGCCCGGGCCAGGGAATCGATAGACAGTTTTGTAACTGCTAACCCTGGCAATGCCGCAGGCTGGTTGCAGAAGGCAAGGATCTATGCTGCTATAGCCCATGATGCAACAGCCCAATCCCTGGTAGCAAACCCGAAACTGGAAGCATTTTCAGCACTGCAGAAAGCCGGACAATTGAACATGGGGGAAGTGGAACAGCAACTTAACCCTGACCGGTACAGTTTGGCATACGGACTGTACGAAGGTTTTACCAATGACGGGCTGGCCATTTTCAATGCAGCCGTAGAGCGCCAGGACCCGCAACTTTATAAAGAAGCCCTTAGTAATTTTAAACTGGCGGGTATGGCAGGGCAATACGTATACCGCAATGGCTGGGGCCTAGATGAAACAGATACTTTCAATGTATATTATACTGCCTTATCTGCCATTAAAGCTGATAAAGAAGAAGATGCAGAGATTTACTGTAAAAAAATTATCGATAAAAACATCGTTAATAATCAATTTCGCAGCCAGCTGGAAAGCATATATCAATGGTTGGTATATCTTTATAAAAACAGGCAGGACTGGGACAATTTTAATTATTATGCCAATGCCGGAATGGTGGCTTTTCCGGCCAGTACATACTTTACAGTGAGTTATATTGACTGGTACCGCCAACAAAAAGATTACCGTAAGCTACTCGGCTATTACCAGGTTTTATTTAAAAAAGACAGCTCCAGCAACCGGCTTCAATGGGCCTATTACCAGGATGTATTTAATTACCTGTACCAGAGCAATAGCCCAGACAAAGGCAGGTATGAAGCTGAGCTGATCCGGGGCCTCAGGAGTTTTATAACAAAGAGTCCCAACAAAAATGAAGCACGTTTGCTGCTGGGTAAATGTTATATCAACCTTGCGGCTAACCTGGTTGCTCAAAGCAAAGAACAAGCAATGATAAACCGTGGCTTGGTAAAAGCATCCCGTGCAAAGGCCAGCCAGCAACTTAAAACAGCCAATATATACCTGCTGCAGATCGTTCATCAATTTGTTCAGGACGGTAAGGCAAATTACCAGGAGGCTTTACAATTACTCATTAAGAATTTCAAATTCCTGCAGCAACCCAAAGAGGTGAGGAAGTACCAGCAATTATTGAATAGATCATTGACTGCACTGTATAAGACATTGATTTTCATTCTATTGCTACTTAACATAATATTAATTATAGGCGTTTTTCATTTATAATAATTTTTTTGTTGCCGTGATACGAAATTTTATTAAATTGCCATATAAAATTTCGTATCACGGCAAAAGGCATGAAAAAGCCTATAATTCACGTTATATTAAACAGCCGCTGGGTTAGCAAGTTATTATAAAAAATAAAAGCCATCGCCACGTGCGAAGATAAAAGCGAAGATTATGGAAGAGAAAGAATTATACAGAATGCAACGACACATAAGGTTATTGCTAAACAAGGTTGATGCATTAGAGGCTACAATCAATAATCATCAGGGAGAAATTAATACCGACTTTAAAGTAAAGTTTGAAGAATGGTATACCAAGTTTTATCAGGAAGATAAAGAATTAGAGTCATTAAATAAAAGATTAGGCCTTTAACCACTTCGCCATCCTCTCATCAGTAGAATCATTTACTCTTTTAAATAATCCGTTATCCACCATAGCGGTTTTTTCTTTGCCTACCGGCAAGGTTCCACCACTTTTTTTATTTTTTACAAATAACTTACTAAACCGCTTACACGCAGCTGCTAAGCATGTGTAACATAACGTAATTACATTATAAGAAAGTTAGTGCCACCGTTTTTCTGTAGTGTCGGTTTTTATCAAAACCGGTCGGGCTGTCTTTATTGCGATTTTTAACGGTCGCTGTTGTTACACAACGTCAAAAATCGCAATAAAGACAGCCATTGTAACGGTAGCACTAACTTTCTTATAATTAGTCATTATGTATAAATAGCCGCACAGCCCTTTGCTGTGGTTGTTATTTGCTTTTTTGTTTTTTGCCATCGCCACATCAGAGCGAAGATTTACACGAAGATTTTAGCGGGAATTAATGCGAAATGCTATTATTAGCATTTTCAACCGCATGCACTATAGTTTTTAAATAATTGATTACCATAATATTAACTTATGTCGCCAAAAAAATTTGGATAAACCGCCGGCGGCGACGTATATTTGTATCACAACAGAGCCCACTCCGGGAAAATTACATACCTGAATTTTAGCCTGCCGACGACTTGTGCAAACGGTGATATTCAGAAGAACTACATAAGTAGTTATTTTATTTTACCAATAATCATTTTATGGAAGCCGTGAAGTTATGGGGAAAACTCGATAGTATAACGTTGTAAAAAAGTAACAATTTTAGTATAACAACAAACGTTATCAAATTTTAAAGGTCTTAATAAATTATAAAGTGGAAAAAAATATTACCATATCGAAAAATTCAAAATTAGTAGCCTTTTTTGAAGAGTTAAATAAAAGGAAGGAAGAAACTCGCAAAAAATTGGAAGCTAAAATGATAAGGAAAGGTTTGATTCCAAACAGTTCAAAGATTGCATAATCCTTACGAATACAAACTATTCGATGATGAGGATGGCGAACTATCCTACACGTTTGAGTCAGTAAACGGGGCATTGTATTCTGTAACCTTTAATGTCAAAGAATACAATGGTTATACTGAACATTATCCTCACCTGTTTAATTTCGGACATGGTTTAAGCTTCTTTAGAATGTCCAAGCCAATTCAAAAAAATAAATTAGACGAACGAATAGAGCATACTGTTGGCAAAATAATATCTGACTTTTTCACGGCCAATGGTAACCAATCTGTACTACTTTTTCATTGCGATTTTACTGACAAACGACAGAAGTGTAGAGACCAATTATTTACACTTTGGTATAATAATTCTCCTGAAAAGAATAATTATTATAGAGAAAGAGTTGGAACGACTGTATTTGAAACTGAAGACACGCATTATATGGGTTTTTTAACCCCCATAAACAATCCTAACCTGGCATTAGTTCAATTGGAATTTGACGCCTGTTATTTTAATTTAATTCAAGATAAAGTTGCTAAATAGGTTCGCCTTTGGCAAACCAACATTATTTAAGGGTAGTTAACACTACCCTTTTTTATTTCTTATAATGTATCAGCATTATGTTATTCATACTGTATACCAAAAAATATTTGTGCTATTAAAAATTAAAAAATGCAGTAAAATAAACCAGTTGATGTTTTATTGAAAAAAGCAAGATTTTAAACGAACATTTTTCTTTATAGAGTGGGCAAAAGTGACCAAATGCAATACCCTACTACCTCTTTTAAATTATCCACCAAATTTGTCCACAAGTGTTAATACAAAAAAGTCTGTTTGTTCGTCTACAACAATTACGTTTGCTGCTATGTGTTATTGAAATAAAAAGCCGCTCAATAACACGTGTGTATTGGCGGCTAAGAAATACGGGGGCAGTTCTGGTGACCTGTGACTTCCTTCCCAGTTGGTTCAGGCCAGTTCGATTCTGGTTGCCTCCATTTTAAGTTCTGAAGCTTGGAACAAAAAAAACTTTGTTTTTCCTGCCGGTGTGAAACGGCAGGTTTTTTATTTAAACCCGTAACGAAATATTGCATAGCAACATTGCATAGCAGATTTATATGGTGCAAAATAGGTACATTTTATTGTACGTTGTACAATTTTTAGGTAAACTTATTCATTTTTCACCCTAAAAATGTGCAAAAGTAGTAAAATATACTACTTTACTATAACCACATTAAATACAAAAAGGTTCGCCTCCGGCAAACCCTAACTTCTCACATTCTATTGTTCTTTTCGCTTTAAGGCGAAAGGCTCCGCCATCTCAAAAACAAAAAAAACAAATAACTAACCAGCATTTAGCTATGTTAACATAATGCTGATACATTATAAGAAATTTAGTGCCACCGTTTTTCTGCAGTGTCGGTTTTTATCAAAACCGGGCAGGGCTGTCTTTATTAGAATGTAGCAGCTTGACTGGAATTTATAGTAGCAGCTGCAGGAACGGTTGCTTAGGGTACTCACAACACAGCAATCAGCAGGTACATTCGTCGAAAATATTTGGCTCATTCATGGCAATGATTATTTTTGTATTGTATACATCACGGTATGGTTTACAAACCCCGTTCGACTGTATTCTTTTCAAGCACAATCCAACCATCTTCCGAAAATTCTTCGCTTTAATTTCTAATTTTTGTTGTACCAAAGTCCTGTACTGACCTCAATCAGACGGTGTATCGATGTCTGCATTGGTTTATCTATCTATTACAATTGATGTATATAAACCCGGAATGGTATGAACTTTTACGAATATACTGGCATGGAAGAAATAGAACAATATGAGGAATTATGGTTCAATGGCGTGCAGGTAGCCCAAAGGGAGGAACCGGAATTTGATATTGACCTGTACCAGATCCATAACTTTTACATAGAGCTCTTCTATGATAAGGCTGATAAAAAACTACACCGTTTACGGCCATTTTGCAATACCAACAGCCTGGACAGTTATCTGTGTAATTTTAATATTGATGCACTCTGTGATGTGCTGTGGTCATGATGCTGTTGATATTAAATTAAGCCTGGGCGCAATTGACCCGCCCGGCAGCCACCTGGCGTATTACTGACATGATATCCAAAAAATTGATCGTCTTGCAGATATAACAGCTGCTGCCGGCATCACTGAATTTTTTAAAAGCCGCTTTTGAATCAAACAAGCCCATACAAATAATAGTAGTACCAGGCGCAACACGCTGCAGTTCATAAATAGCAGCCAGGGCTTTTTTCTGGTTAAAAGGAATACCCAAAAGCAGGATATCTGGCTGCCTGCTGGTACACAGCTCGTATAGTTCGGGACCAAGGATACATTCACCCAGTACTTCCACCTCTTCATGCTGAAGCGCCATTGTAAAGGCATTTCTAAAAATCTGGCTGTCATCTGCCAGCACCAGTTTGATCATTTCTTACAGTTTAAGTGCTGTTTATTAAGACCCCCATTTACCCTTAGTGGTTGTACCCTGAAAAGAATTTAAGGAACAATAATATTTTTTTAACATTTCGGGATATGCTCAATACAAAATGAAATAATAAAAAAGAACAGTTAACGATTTACAGTTAATTTTACCAAAATGCAACAGGTAAATAATTCCACCAGGGAAATACTGGATAACCTACAGATCAAAGAGCTGAACGAAATGCAGCTGGCAACCATTGAGGCTACAAAAGAAAATTCAAATGTATTGCTGCTGTCTGCTACCGGCTCGGGCAAAACCCTCGCCTTTTTATTATCGGTTCTGCAAAATCTGAATAAGGAGTACAGGCAGGTACAGGCCCTTATTATTGTACCCAGCCGGGAACTGGCCATACAGATCGATGATGTATTTCGTAAAATGCAGACGGGTTTTAAAACCACCTTATGCTATGGCGGACATAAGCGTGAAATTGAAGAAACCAACCTGGTGCAGGCCCCGGCACTCATCATTGGCACTGCTGGTCGTTTGGCCGACCATTTACGCAGAAATAATTTCTCTACCGACTTCATTTCCACACTAGTACTGGATGAATTTGACAAATCACTTGAATTAGGCTTCCAGGAAGAAATGGAGTACATTATTAGTTCACTAAAAAATATAAACAAACGCATACTAACATCTGCTACTGAATCAGTTGGTGTTCCTGATTTTATTAAATTGACGGATCCTGTACGCTTGAATTTTCTTGACCTGGTTATTGAAAACGCCATAGGTTTAGAGGTTAAAACGGTGTTTTCTCAAGACAAAGACAAGGCCGACATCTTGTTTAAACTGATCTGCTTTTTGGGTAACCGCTCTACCATCATCTTCTGTAATCACCGGCAATCTGTTGAAAGGGTAAGCGAGATCTTAACTGACAAGGGAATAACAAATGTGTTTTATCATGGCGGTATGGAACAGCAGGAACGCGACAGTGCCCTTTGTAAATTCAGGAACGGCACATCCGGCATTTTGGTAACCACCGATCTGGCATCACGCGGTCTGGATATTCCCAATATCCGTAATATCATTCATTACCATTTGCCTTCTTCCGAAGATATATTTACCCACCGCAATGGACGAACGGCACGTATGGAAGCCAGCGGCACCACCTATGTAATCCATTCTGAGGAAGAAATTTTACCTGAATATATTACAAAAGATGCTACTCCGCAGGAACTGAACGGCATGTACGAAATGCCCGAAAAACCAAAATGGAGTACCTTCTTTATTGCTGCGGGTAAAAAAGACAAAGTAAATAAGATAGATATTGTAGGCTTTCTTTCGCAAAAGGGCCAGCTGAAAAAAGAAGATATCGGCTTAATTGAAGTAAAAGATTTTTTCTCCTTTGCAGCAGTTAAAAAAATTAAGGTAAGCGAAACACTAAGGTTGATAGAGCATGAAAAGATCAAAAATAAAAAAGTAAAGATCACGCTGGCCAAATAGAGTACTGCCCCGGCTGATCCGGTAGTATCCCCTTTCTTCAGGATTATCGTAATGCATCATTCTTTTGAGGGTGGTGGCATGCCTTCCCGCTGCGGTGGAGGTGGTGGCCCATCTCCCCTTCTTTCTGCTCCTGGCGGTGGCGGCGGCATATCTCCCGGAGGAGGTGGCCTTCTACCCCATTTTCCTGGCGGCGGCCCTTCCCTTCTCATTCCCGTATCTTCAGGTGGTGCTACCCGGTCTTTATTGCTGGCTTCTTTTGAAACTGCTTTTGGAGGTATGTTTTCAGTATCCACAGCCTGATCTGCCGGTGGCGGACCCGGCGGGCGCATCCTTGGACCGCTCATTTGCAACAATACCTGTTTAATGATCTCATCAAACTTTTGTTGCTGCACCAGGGTGCAAAGCATTCTTACTTTTTGAAAATGTTTAAAAGTTACTATTTCCAGTTGCTGCTGCAAAAGCAGTCCTTTATTACTGGCAGCCTGTAAAACGGTGTCATTTACAACCGGCACACGTAATAATTCAAAAAAAGCATCTTTGGCAAGGCGAATACTGTCCTGTAAAAGCCTTTGTGCTGCCTGGTGTTGTTCGCGTAACACCTTATACTCGTTTTGCTGCGCCTGTGTTAAATTCAACTCCCTGGTTACAAACTCAAACACCTGGCCCTGCAGCGGTGCCGGCCCTTCCCTGCCTTTTTTGTTCCACAGCAAAGTAAGTGTAACCGCATTGGCTACCAGCAACAGTATGCTGATGATAGTAAGCCATTTATTGATGCCGTTCTTCATACAATCACTTTTATTCGTAAACAGATTCGGTATTTAAATTATAAGCATTGGCAAAAGACTGAATGGTAGCTGTTTCGCCAGACGGCATGGCCCATTGGGTAACCGGCAGCTCGTTCTTTTTTGTTAAAAACACCAGGTTTAAAAGTAATACCACCGAAAGAGAGATTACCAGCACAACAGGACGCAATGTGAGCCTGCCTATTTTTTCAGGCTGTTGCCGTTGCATACGCCCGGTTAAACGGGTATAAAAAAAATCAGGTGCGCTGGCTTTCTCTATTCCATCAAGGCTGCTGAGTATTCTTTGCGTTCTATTGTTGTCCATTATTTGTGTGAGTATTACTGGTAATTAGATGCTGCTTTCTGCAAAAACCTTCGCCGTTAAGGTGGTAATTCATTGATTTTTTTCCGAAGGTTTTGTTTTGCCCTTTGTAACAGGGAATCTACTGCAGCTTCGGTACTGTTCAATATTGAAGCAATTTCCCTGTAACTCAATTCTTCCACTTTGTTTAAAATAAATGCAGCCTGCTGGTTTTCGGGTAGTTGTGCTATCAGTTTAAAAAGTATGGCAGCGTCTTCCTTGCGGTCCAGTTGCACACCGGGATGGTCAAAGTCCTTTAATTCATCAAAGGCTGTTTCACCTGCTCCAAATAAACTGCTTACAAATCCAAAGCGTTTCTTTCTTTTTTTACTCCGCAGGTGATCAAGTGATTTGGTAATGGTAATGCGGTAGATCCATGTAGACAGGCTGGACTCGGCTTTAAATGAATTGATGGATCGGTATACCTGAATAAAAACTTCCTGTGCAATATCTTCGGCATCGGCATGTTGTTGCAACAAGCCCAGGGAGGTATTGAATACATTATTTTGGAAACGGTTCACCAGTTCCCGGAATGCCCATTCTTCTCCGTTGCGGAGGCCATAAATCAGTTCCTGCTCAGTCAAAAGGGTTGGCTGTTTTAATTTAGACGGTACAAATTATTGAAACCTTCGGCAATAGCAGTTTTATTTTATGGGCCAATGCAAATTTACCTGATCAGTATGGAGCTGCCTTTTTTTCTGTGGATATTACCATCTACACCCAGGGCTTCTACCATCCATACCAGGGTTTGCATTTCCTGTTTGGCACTTTTAAATATTCCATCCCAGCCTTCGCGGATGTTTTGTGTTTGATAAAACAATTGGCCCCAGCGGTTGTACACCCTGAAATAGTGAAGTTGTTTGATACCATACATTACCGGCCTCAGTACATCATTATTACCATCTCCATTGGGCGTAAAGGCGGTAGGCACGTAGATCTCGATACTTTTTACCAGTTTTACCAGCTGAGAGTCGGTGGTAACACAGCCCGTTTTAGTGGTTATTTCAACGGTATACAATTGTTCTGTACTACCCTTAAATACAGGGGTGAAACTGGTTGCATCATCCAGTTGTACAACAGGATTCCATAGGGCGGTTTCTCCAATGGGCCTGGCATGCAGATCGAGTGGCAGGTTGATCACTGCAAATTGCACGGGGTAGTTGATGGCGGGTTTGGGCCTGTCAATTACCAGTGTGCGGGTAATGATATGCGCAGGAGCCGGACATTGAGCCGTGCTTACAGATAAACTTATATTATAGTTGCCCGCCCTGGGATATACCTGCGCAGGCGGATTTTTCAAAACTGAACTTTGTCCGTTTCCAAAAGTCCATACATAATTAATGGGAGAGCCAACGGTATCCACCGTATTATTAACAGCAGTCACGGGCAGATCAATACAGGCGGGCTCCATATCAAATGCTGCTATGGCATTCTGATAGATGGTCAAAGGAATACTGAAACTGTCGGAACAAATACCAATGCTGGATACTACCAGTTTCACCTGGTATTTGCCGGCCTTTTTATAACTGTAGGTCAGGTCGCGGGTGGTAAACTCGTTGCCATCCCCCATCACCCATTTGTATTCCATTGTACCCACTGCATTACTGCTGGTATTGGTAAATACAAACTGGTTACCAAAAAGACATTGGTTGGGTTTGTTTACAGCGAACACAGATTTGGGTACCGAAGCGACATTGATCTGCTTTTGCACTGTGGTTAACGAACATCCGTAACCGCCAAACAAAACAGCATGGTACAATCCTGTTTGCGTTACGCGGTATATTACCTGGTTAGCTCCAATGATGGCCACATTATCTTTGAACCACTGGATACTGTCTGCCGGCTGCACCAGCAGTACGGCACTATCGCCGCTGCCAATACAATACGATTCCTTACCCAGCACCACTATATTATTATCTACCAGTGAAGCTTTCACTATCACAGTGTCGGTAACCACACAGCCACCGCCCTTGCTTCTGGCAGTAAGCACATATTCTGTAGTTACATCAGGCAATGCAAGCGGATTCGCAATTGTTGGGTTAGACAAACCCGTGACCGGTGACCATTCGTAACGTACGCCAAGGTCGGGCGGACTACCGATGGGAACCGGTGTATGATTACAGGAGGTGGTATCTTTTCCTGCATTGGCTACCACCACCAGGTTATTGATCACATCTGTGTACAAAGTATCTACACAACCATACCCATTATATGGCACCACCACAACGGCTACCGACATACTGCTGAGAGGTGGCGGCACAAATGATAATGTTTGGCTGGAGCCCAGGAGTTGCGAAAAATCACTGGTATACCAGCTGTACGACTGGTACCCATAGGGAGCAATTACATTTACTGCAGAATCATCCGGGCAATAGCTGGCGCCTTCCAGTTTACTGCTGCATTCGGTATTCACATCTATATAAGCGTAGCCAAAATGTCTTCTGAATGTGCAATCCGAAGTTTTAAAAAAAAGCCGGATTCTTTTGCCCGCATTACCATCTAAATTAATAGAAACAGCAGACCAGTCTTTGTACCATACAGGTGTGGTTCCACCAGGATTGTCAGATAATACAAAGCCCGGCAGCGGTGTGCCATATGGATAAAATGCAAATGAAGAGCAGTCGATGCGTTTGTTATCGGTTACATTGGTGATCTCAATTTCCATCCGCGGTTGCTCATATTGCTGGTGGTTGGGGTCCTGGAATACCACAGCGTAATTGTATATAAGATTGTATTCGTTTCTGTTAGCAGGGATCACAAATTCGTACGACACCCCTTCTGCCTCTGCACCGCCGGAAGTATTGCCCAGTTTGATAGAATGCCCGCTGCCATTGGGACAGTTTACCGGAAATTTGCCATATGGATCCAATCCATCACCAGGAAAGGCCGACATCATAGTATGCCTGTCGCCAATAGCACCGGAAGGACTGAGTGTAATTACATTCTGACCACTAATGGCAGCAACACCACCGGTATAACAAACCCAGCCGTTAAAGGTACCATCTTCAAAATCAATATTAAAAGGACAGTTTTGTGAATGTGCGGCAAAAGAGAAAAGTATACCCATACCTGTAAACAGCAATAGCTTTACTAAACCCAAGTGTAATTTGTTGAGTGTTGAATTCCGCACTGTTTAGTTGGTATTTGTTTATTTAAATATACAATAAGATACAAAAACTGCCGCAATCTGTTTAATATTTAAATAAACGCAAACTAATTACTGTGGGATGCCTGCAGTTCCAATATTTTTTCTGATGCAGGAACATATAATAGAAAAGGCCCGCATAAAGCCAGGCCTTCTCCCCTTATCCAAACAAAAGCGTTATTGTTTTTGAAATTTTAAAGTAGCACCATTGCTTAAATGAAGCATATAAATACCACGGGGAATATCTGACACATTAATTTGCTGCAGGTAGTCGGTTATGTTTCCGCCCTGCATGGTTTTTCCTGTAAGGCTGGTAATGGTATATTGCTGTTTGATATTATTTGCATCACCTGACTGCAACGTGATGCTGCTGCCCGATACCGGGTTAGGGAACAATGCCACCGCCTGGTTGTACGCACGAAATACTTTAATTACTCCAAGGCATCGCTGCTCTTCCATTAATTCCACCAGGGTAATACGGTAATAATTGTTGCCATAATCAGGATTCATATCTACAAAGCTATTTTCTGCCACGCCAATATGATCGGGGTTGAAGGATATATTGCCAATAGTGGAAAAACGTATGCCATCACAGCTTCGCTCAATAATAAAATTGCTGCTGTTTAATTCTGATACCATGCGCCAGTTCAATACAACTGTATTGTTTTGCAGGATACCACTATAAGATACCAGCGTAATAGGTAATATGCCCCTGAAATTAATAGCATTAATATTATCTGCACCAATTGCCCCGCTGATTGTATATGATCCGTCTGTTTCAATTCTAAACTTATCCACACCAATAAAACTGGTATTGCCTGCTACATTGAAGGTTACCAGCACACCACCATTAGATGCTGCTGTAACTGAATGTACCAACAGCGCTCCGGCAACCGGGTTTCCGCCCTGGTAGCCCACCAATCGTACATTTTGGCTGATGCCTGAACTGAGGCCATCAATGGAGATATCTACAGATTGCAGATCGAAAAACTTGCCATCATTGGAAGTAACTTCCAGTGCAGTCAGGTTGGTAAGTCCGCTGTTGGTATAGCCATATACCATGGCGGTTTGTGCTGTAAATGGTTCAATGCCAATACCACAATCCGCAGCAGCAGAGGAAGCCAGTAAACGAAAATCGTAACCGGCAATATTAGCCGCCAGCAAGCCGGTTCCATTGGCCGAATGAATACCGGTCAGGTCAACAAATGAACCACTGTACAAACTATTAAAATCGCTGGTTCCCGAAATAGGCGTTTGGCCGGAAAATGCAGTAAAAGAATGTGCGAGAATGGTATTGCTGGTGTGCAGTAAAAAAAAGAAACAGCATGCCATTGCTGAAGGGTAGAATTTGTTTTTCATAAGGGTAAATTTGTGATACAATATTACCACCCTCTTAACTTTACAATTGTAGTAAACACTATCAAACAGCTGTAGAATTCCTGGTTTAATAATACACTAAGTTTTGCGACAGCAATTACCTGCACAGTTATACGTAAAAATCGCACAGTTATAAAAACATATTGCTTTATGCCGGTATTTCATGGATCTTTCAAAAAAAACTGATACTTACATCAACTGAAATATTTTTAGCCCTGTAGGGCCCGTAATTATTTTTATGCTTGAACACAGTTTGTTGAAACGGTCCTGGTTTTAACCGGGGCCGTTCATTTTTTAGGGATGCTGGTGAAATACAATTGCAGGGCCTTATTGAAAAACAATCTCTTCGGGCTGGGTTACCACTATTTGTGGCTTGCCTTTAAATAATTCAATTTTTCCCGTAACACATATTTTTTTATTGTTGTACAAAACAGCCGGCGAAGCTTTAAAGGCGGGCAGGTCTTTAGCAAATATTACCAGGGTAAGTGGCGCATCAGGATAAGCGGCTCCAATATTAATAAAAGTAAGTTTATCGAGGCTTTTTACACCATATACGCTGTCGCATACGGTAACTTTTTCTCCAGTATGACTGGATGCAGCATCTGCCGGAATTTTATTTTGAGAGGCAGCCGATGAAACAGCCATGCAGAGCAGGGCCAGAAGCAACATATTTTTCATTCGGTAAAAATAATACAATAAGCAATTGTTACAGCAGTAATATACGGGAGGTATTTAAATTACTGCACTAAATGTTGGGGTTACTGTAAAGTACGTTTTACAAACATCCATGTTATTACCTGCTTTTGAATAACAAACTAATCCAGCTATAAGAAGGTGCCGGAAATGTGCAGGAGTAGTAAATTTGTTCTTCATTTTTATTAAATCAACTTTATATTTACATTGTATTTAGCCTGTTACAAACAGCCAGCACGATTTACTTAACCCCCAAACTGCACAATAACGGTATGCTCAGATATTCTTTTGTAAATGATCCGGTAAAAAAGACATTGGCAACCGTGGTTGTTTTATTTTTTTTGCTTCCGGTTGCAGCACAAAGCACTTATGGAATAACGGCCGGTATTGGCAAAGCATCTTTATATAAATTCCCTTATTCGCCAGAAGATTACGACAGGTATTCCGGCACCAGTACTTTTTGCGCCGGCATTACCGCCGAATTCCCACTTAGTAAGCTATACGGCATTACCCTGTTCAATACAGCTGCGTACAATAAAAGAGGATACAAATATTTTTATCAGATCCCAAGCGGGGCTAATAATACGGTGAGGGACTCCAGTTATATACAAAATTTAAGATACATCGACCTGAACCTGTCTCTCCGTAAAAGTTTTGCAATGGGTGAGTTCAGCAATTTCTTTGTTGGAACCGGCCCCGGCATCAATGTTTTTATGTCGGGTAACGAAAAAACTGCTGTTAGTTATTTTGGCAGCACCAGGCCCGCCACCAATGCAACAGAAAAAAATTTGGTGGTAGGCAGTACCGCAGGTACTTACCAGCGGGCATTTGTAAGTTGGGGATTTGACGCCGGATTTGACATTGACAATTTTAGCCTGTGGCTGCATGCCGGCATCCCGTTAAATACTTATTACCAGGATAAAAACAACGCAGTTCAACATAAGATAAAAACAATTGGCATCAATGCAGCCTATACCCTTTTTACGCTTGTAAAACGTGAAAAAGAGCCCAAACCACTACCTGATGTACCTGTAAAAACAATTGAAAAAGATACATTATCCGATGGCGATGGCGATGGTATTTTAGACAAAGACGACCAATGCCCCGGACATAAAGGCGTTGCCAAATACCATGGCTGCCCAATACCCGATAGCGATGGAGATGGCTTGAATGATGATGATGATAAATGTCCACTGGTGTCTGGACCTGTTAGCAACAACGGTTGCCCGGTATATACCGATACAGTAAAAACAGCTACCAAAGACACTAGTTTCTTTACTGTATATTTTGAACCTGCTAAATCAATCCTGCGCTCCGAAGCCTATCATACTTTAGGCGAAGTGATAAAACTATTAAAGGCCAACAGCAAACTGGTAGTGATGTTTAAGGGACATACCGACTTTGCCGGAGATGAAGCAGCCAATTACAAACGTTCGGTGGAAAGAGCAAAAACATGTGCAGATTATATACAAAGTTTCTATATAGATAAAAGCAGGGTGCAATTTGTTGGTTATGGCAATAAATTCCCTGCCGCCGACCTTACAGATCCGCTGGTGCAATGGAGAAACAGGCGTGTAGAAATATATGTGTACGAAAAATAGTTAACGTATTATGGCCGCCTTGCTGTAGGTAATAAAGCAAGGCGGATCCATATATTTAAAAAAAATACTTTCTGCAGTTAAAAGCCATGGCTGTTGCGAAATATTTCAGGTGCTTAAGCGTTATAAAAGCAATCAATACCCAAAATTGTGAAAAAACGTATCCTCACAGCCCTCTTGATGCTGCCTGTATTGCTGATGGCGCAAAAAAAAGTAGACCTTGACCGTTTTCATTTCTCTGTTCAATACCGTGCACTGCCTCAAATGAAGCTGGACAGTACTTACCGCACTTATAATGTTGTGGTGGAAGGTACCAAACTGATGCAACCGTACCTGAATGATATAGATCCGGAAAAAACAGTACAACTGCAAAGCTGGAAAAAATTATCGCAGGACGGACATATTACTATAAAAGTAAAACTGGAAGACCTTTTACCCGAATCAGTTACTGTAAAAGAAAGAATTGAAACCTCCAAGGACCGCAATGGTGTAGTGAGCACCAAAACTTTTTATCATGAAGAAGTGGTATACAGTTTTGCAGCCAATGCCGTTATCAGTGACTATAAGGGGCAGCATATCATGGATGAGTCGCTGACCGAACGCACCTACAAACAGGTATATAATAGTCCTGAGTTTGCCATAAGAAAACTGGCGGAGGGGTATTTTTTATTTAATGCATTTGTGGTAAACCGTCAGTTATACAACAACTGTGTAAACAGGGCCATGCATTTACTGAGCGACCGCATTACAGAAAATTTTGGGTTTAAAGAAGTAAGCTCCAATGATTATATGTATATCATTGGCAGCAGAAAACATCCTGAATACGAAAATAACCGCCATGCGATGCAGCAATTGCAGGATGTATTATTTACTATCAATGCCAATACACCACTGGATGGTATCAAAGAAAAATTAAAACCGATGATAGATTATTTTGAAGGAATAAAAACCACCTATACCAGTACCAGCAAACATGATCGTAAGATCAGGTATGCCAGTTATTTTAACCTGGCAGTTTTATATTATTACCTGGATGATCCGCAATCCATGATGAAGGAGGCCAACGGACTTTCATTAAATGATTATGAAACCAGGGATGCACGCGGGTTTGTTCAAACCGCCACCTGGTTAAAGAACCTGTTTTTGCAAAATAACATTTACAGCAGGCATTTTGCCATAAACGCTGCTGCTTTTAAAGGGCCGTATGAAAATAATACAGTTACTGCAGTAAAATAAAATAATAGAAACATTTAAAAGCAGCCCTTGTTTACTTGTAAACAGGGCTGCTTTTTTATTTACAGTAATGGTTCAGTGCTAAATATTGTTTTATCAAACAGTAAAAATGCGTTTACTTTGCAGCATCAAACAGTAAACACATTGCCTGTGTTTGCTATATTTCCAGACAGACTATTGCACTATATGAATTGTATTGAACAATTGAGTGAGATCAATGTTTAATGCGGCAAATACGTGTAATTAATTAAAACAATATAATATGGCATTAGTAGGAAAAAAAGCGCCCGCGTTTACAGCAGGTGCAGTTATTAACGGAGAAGAAATAGTAGATAATTTCAGCCTGGATCAATACTTAGGTAAAAAAAACGTAGTGTTCTTTTTTTATCCAAAAGATTTCACTTTTGTTTGTCCCACCGAAATTCATGCATTCCAGTCAAAACTGGCAGAATTTGAAAAAAGAGATACCGTGGTGATCGGTTGCTCTACTGACACAGAAGAAACTCACCTGGCCTGGTTAACCACACCAAAAAATAATGGCGGCATTGAAGGCGTTACCTTTCCCATTGTGGCTGATACTGCAAAAGTGATTTCGCTTAACTATGGTGTACTGGGTGGGGAATATACATTCGATACTGCTGCAAAAACATGGTCTTTCAGCGGCGCCCCTATTGCGTACAGAGGTACATTTATTATTGACAAAACAGGCATTGTTCGTCATGAATCCATTAATGATTTTCCTTTAGGAAGAAATATTGATGAATACATCCGCCTGATAGATGCCCAACTGCATGTGGAAAAATATGGTGAAGTATGTCCTGCTAACTGGGAGGAAGGAAAAGAAGCCATGAAAGCAACCACCGAAGGGGTAGCAGAATATTTATCACTCAATTAAAACAAGCGTAGATGATTGAATTAGCAGAAGATAATTTGGCCACTATTATTGCGGCAAATCCTGCAGTAATAGTACAATATTCGGCAGGATGGTGCGGTAACTGCAGGCTGATGAAACCAAAATTTAAACGACTTGCAGGAGAACAGCCCGGTGCTCTTTTTGTAATTGCAGATGCAGAAAAATTTCCTGAATCCCGCAAACTGGCCAGCGTTAACAACCTGCCAACATTTGCAAGTTTTAAAAACGGGGTGCTACTAAGCCAGGTACAAACCAATAAAGAAGAACAATTAAAAGCGTTGATAGATGAAGTTACCGGTAATTAGACAAATACAAAGAACCTGCAGCATGGCAGAAATTGAAACAGCAATCAGGGTTTTGGAGCATACCTCCGAAGCAGCGTCTTTAAAACCAGAAGAAACAGATGTAATTGGAGAATTGATCTCTAACATGTGCGGCGCACTGGAAGTACACCAAATGATAACTGATGGCATGGCAGAAAAAGATGCGGCCAATGCATTTATGAAAAAAGTATTGGGATCTATTGACCGATAGTTTTCTTTAGATGCAGGTATATAAAAAAGGATGCCATCGAGGCATCCTTTTTATATTTTAGATGCATACATAAAAGCTGCACAACTTGTATCACATCAACACAGGTATATCTATTTTGGCATGTTTTTTTTCCATAGCGGCTGCAATTTTACGCACGGCGCCAATTCCCTTCATAATATAATCCTGCGCCCCGTATGACAGGGCATCCACTGCAATTTGCACTCCCTCCTGCCCCGAAAGAAAGATCACTGATACACCGGGATAATTTTTTTTAATGCAGTACAGCATATCAATACCGTTATAAGGTTCCATGTGATAGTCAAGAAAAATCACATCCGGCACTTCTGTTTTGAGTGCTTCAAAAAGATTATCAGAATGGATAAAAAGATGTGTATTGGTATAACCCAGGTTGCGCAATATCTGCTGGGCAAAAGCAAGGCTCAATACATCGTCATCAAGAATAAAAACAGACAATTCACTTTTAGATTTCATAGAAATAGATTTGCCTATCTATTATCCATCGCTGTGCCAATGCTGTTATCTATTCATTATGAACACTTTAATTTTTGTTTGCTGCCAACTGCATTCCATAAAACGGAAGAAAGTACATTTTAACGATGCCGACTCATTAAGCAGGTTATTATTTAGCAGCTGCAATACCATCACCCGTTTTTTGCAAAAACTGCATCAGGGTACTCTCGTTTGAAGGGGTTACTTTCTTAACATTGATATGACCGGTAAGTGCACTGTAAGCCCTGCTGGTATTAGTGGCAAAAGGCCCTTCCATTACAGCTTCACCAGTATTTTCAACCAGGCTGAGTACGTTTAACTGGGTCACATTTTTATCGGGGTCAACCGGGTAATTATGTTCTATCAGGGTCTCGTCCTGCATTACTACTTTGCCATCTTTGGCAACACGTATTTTAATTTTTTTAATGCCAAAGCATTTTTTATTATTGATCACAAACCAGGTTTGAGAAAATCCGGTAAACTTTCCATGATCTTTAGTGATAAAAAGCTCGTAGGGTAATGATTGCCCGGTAGAATCGTTATACATAGAACCTGTCCAAAGGCCGGTAATATCCTGGCAAAATGACGTAAAGGGGAGAAAAAACACAGCTATAACAATGAACAACTGTTTCATAGGGATGGATTTAGGGTGAATTACGCTTACAACGTACTTTCAGCATATTTTATTTTTCAAATGCAGATTTATTTTCTGATCCGGGCCCACATCTTACCCAACTGTCCGGTTACAATGAGCCTTTATACAAAAAACACCCCCATAACCGATGCCTTCTTTAATAAAACTGATGCTACCTGAGTTTTGTTGTTGTAAATAGCTTTGCAACCCATCCATAAAGTGCAGGCCAATGCCTTTTATTTATGTAAAATTTGATGGAGTTTCAGCGGTATGCTTAATTATTGGAATAAAAAATGCTTCATTAAGACAGGCTAAGCAATTCTGTACAAGTGAGTGACACAACGATGATGACCATTGCGTTGAAGCCGGCAACAAAAACAGGTATTTTAATATGCGAAGAATTATTTTTTTTATCTACGCCCCGCCAATTTTCTCATTGACCATTTTTATCACGGCAGCTTCTTCGGCTATCACTGCATCTTCAATGGCTTTGCCTTTGGCCAAAATACTGTTTACAAAATCTTTATCATTATAGCCACCCGTATTGATGCGCACATTCATAAAGGCACCCATTACGGCAGTACGTATACACAAAGCTCCTACACCTGCATCAGTTACACTGTTTGGGTTGCCAATGCTTACCATGGCTTTGGCCAGTTCCATACTGGCAGCAGCTGTTTGCATAACCTTAAATGGAATTTCAATAGCATATTTTGTGGCGGCCTGAATTGCGTTTGTTCGCATTGCTTTTTCTTCAGCGGTGGCTTTGGGTAAAGCAAAAGCTTCCATAATTTTATTGAAGGCTGCGGTATCTGCGTCTACCAGTTGCAGCAATTCGTTTTTGTATTGCTGGCCTTTGGCTGCCCAGCTGCTGAACTCTTCCCAACGGGTATCCCAGCCTTTTTTGTGTGATGATAAATTAGCCACCATGGTTGCTAAACTTGCCCCCAATGCACCTGCATAAGCAGAGATGGATCCTCCACCCGGCGCAGGGCTTTCACTTGCCGTTTCATCTGCAAAATCATTCAGCTGCATTGTGATCAGTTTATTGTCTGCTTTTTTTGCAAGCAGATACTCAATAATTCTTTCTTCTGGTATAAAGGCTCCAAGTTCATCCAGGCCCATTGACTTAATGGCGATCCTGATCAGTTCTTTTTCACTTACACCAATGCTGCGCTGCTGCTTTTGTAAAAAATATTTTCCTGCATCCAGCATGGCTTTTAAAGGAATGAGCCCCACCAGTTCACTTCCCGTAACCCTGATGCCCCTTGCAGCAGCTTTGTTGCACACTTCATCAAAAGCTATATGCACGGGTGTTATGTTGATATTGGTAAGGTTCATGGAAATTTGCGCTACACCGTATTCTTCAATGAACCAACCAATGGCTTTCACACTTTTTAATGTGCCGGGCTGATTGATTTTTTTTCCATCCACATCAATATTACGTCCGGCTTCACGCACATCAAAGGCAATGGCATTGGCCCTCCTGGTGGAAGTGGTATTTAAATTGATATTATAAGCCACTAAAAAATCTCTTGCCCCAATTACTGTTCCCCCGCGCCTGGCATCAAATTCGGCCGGACCGTAATCAGGCTGCCATCCAGGCTGTTTAATTTTTTTAAAAAAGCCTTCGTATTCGCCGGCCCGTATCACTGATAAATTACTGCGCTCTTTATTAACTTGTGCGGCTTCATATAAATATACAGGCAGCTGTAATTCTTCTCCTACCCTTTTGGCAAGCTGTTGTGCAAAAGCAGCGGTTTCCTCCATACTGATATTGGCAATGGGTATCAGCGGGCAAACATCAGTAGCCCCCATTCGCGGATGCTCGCCCTTATGTTTGCTCATATCAATTAATTCACCAGCTTTTTTAATGGCCTGGTAAGCGGCTTCAATAACATTTGCAGGTTCGCCCACAAATGTTACCACAGTACGGTTGGTGGCCTTGCCCGGATCAACATTTAACAAACGAACACCGTCTGTTCGTTCAATAACATCGGTAATCTGCTTAATAATATTCAGGTCATTTCCTTCAGAAAAATTGGGAACACATTCTACCAGTTGCATGATATGAGTTGTAAGTGTGAGCGAATAAGTTGTAAGTTAACAAATTTCTGTTTTTTATAGTGTGGTGACAAGATTTGAGTCAGTATTAATTAAAATCATTTTCCGGCATGACAAAACTCTTATGCAATGCTATTGAAATGATGCACTTTTGCAATAATCAACTGATCCTGCTATGATACATCCTTATAATTACGTTACTGCCAAAGAAGCGCTGTCTATTATACAAAGCAACCAGCGGGTATTCATTCATGGAGGTGTATGCACACCCACTTATTTACTGGATGCGCTGGCAAAAGAAAGTAACCGGTTGAAAGCGGTGGAACTGGTATCGGTAACTTTAAAAGGCGAGGTGGAAGTAGCCAAACCGCAATACCAGCCTGCTTTTCACATCAATTCATTATTTGTATCCGCCCCTGTAAGGCAGGCTGTTGCCGAAGGCCGGGCCGATTTTGTACCCGTTTTTTTAAGTGATATTCCCGATCTGTTCAAGCGTAAGATACTGGAAATTGATGTGGCCATTGTATCTGTATCACCTCCCGACCAGCATGGTTATTGCTCACTGGGATTATCGATCGACATCGCCCGCTCGGCAGTAGACAGTGCCAAACAGATCATAGCACTGGTGAATCCTTTTTTGCCCCGCACACATGGCGATGGCATGATACATACCGACCGTTTTGCCAAAATGGTGTTCCATCCTGCCGACCTGCATGAAGAAGAATACAGCAAAAAAATGGGCGACACCGAAATGACCATTGGTAAAAATGTAGCCAATTTAATTGAAGACGGCAGCACTTTACAAATGGGCATTGGTACTATTCCCGATGCGGTATTAAAATATTTAAGCGGGCATAAGGATCTTGGCGTACATACCGAAATGCTGAGCGATGGCATTATTGAACTGGTGGAAAAAGACGTGATCAACAACCGTAAAAAAGCCATCCATCCCAACAAATCTGTTACTTCCTTTGCACTGGGCAGCCGTAAACTGTACAATTATGTAGATGATAATCCAGCTTTCGCATTTTTAGATATTGATTATGTAAACGATCCGCATGTGATACGCCGCAATCCTAAGGTGATTGCTATCAACAGTGCCATTGAAGTAGATCTTACCGGTCAGGTTTGTGCCGATAGTATTGGCGATTACCAGTACAGTGGTATTGGCGGGCAAATGGATTTTATGCGGGGGGCTGCATTGAGCAATGGCGGAAAACCCATTATTGCATTGAACAGCCGCACGGTAAAAGGTATACCCCGCATTGTACCTTATTTAAAAGAAGGTGCCGGCGTGGTAACTACCAGGGGGCATGTGCATTATGTGGTAACCGAATATGGCAGTGCTTTTTTATTTGGTAAAAATTTACGCCAGCGTGCAAAGGCATTGATAGATATTGCGCATCCTGAAGACAGGGAGCATTTATTAAAATATTGTTTTGACCGCTTTAAGATTTTTATATCCGATTAACCAAGTTGTGAATGGTGAATGATGAATGGTCAATGGTGAATGGTGAATAGCATGTTATATTTTAACTTGCATTCCTAAATTCATTGACCATTGACCATTGACCATTGACCATTGACCATTGACCATTGACCATTGACCATTGACCATTGACCATTGACCATTGACCATTAGAGAAACACCCCATTGATCATCACCTTATCAATAAGGTTACTGCCAAATGCATAAGGCAGGTATGCTATGGACGGAATGGGTTTTGTAAAAATAAGATTGGCTTTTTTTCCAATGGAGATACTGCCCAGTTCGTTTTGTAATTCCATGGCATATGCTCCATTGATGGTGGCGGCATTGATCGCTTCTTCGGGCAGCATTTTCATTTGAATGCAGCTGAGCGCTATTACCAAATTCATATTGCCACTGGGCGATGATCCTGGGTTATAGTCTGATGCCAGTGCAATGGCACAATTACTGTTGATCAGTTTTCTTGCGGGCTGATACTGCATACGCAGGAAGAATGCGGCACTGGGTAACAGCGTTCCAATTACAGCAGCATTGCTGAGCAGGGCAATGTCATTATCCGTCATGATTTCCAGATGATCTGCAGAAACAGCTTTTAGTTGTATGGCTGCTTCAATACCCCCGATAGAGTTAAGCTGGTTAACATGCAGCTTGGGTTTTAAACCGTATCGCATACCTGCTGTGCAAATGGTGGCCATCTCTGCGGGAGAAAAAAAGCCGGTTTCGCAAAACACATCAATATAATCGGCCAATTTTTCTGCTGCAATTACAGGCAGCATTTCATGAATGATACTGTCGATATATCCCTGATGATCTTCTTTATATTGTACAGGATAAGTATGTGCCCCCAGGAATGTTGATTTAATACTGAGTCCGGATTTTTGTTGTAGCTTTTTTATTACCCGCAGCATTTTCAACTCACCATCTACCGTAAGGCCGTAGCCGCTTTTAATTTCAACAGCACCGGTACCCAATTTGCTTATTTCTTCCAGCCGTTTCCAGGCACTATTAAAAAGTGCTTCTTCAGAAGCTGCGTGCAGGTGATGGGCAGAATTTAATATCCCTCCCCCTTTTGCCGCAATTTCGGCATAACTGAGCCCGTTGATTTTGTCAATGAATTCTTCTTCCCTGCTGTTGGCAAAAACCAAATGGGTGTGGCTGTCGCACCAGGCAGGCAGCACCAGCTGGTGTTGCGCATCAATAATGTTAATTGGTAAATGCGGCACTTTTAATTCCAGTTCAAACATGGCACCATACTCAGCAATGATACCGTCTTCAATTAACACAAATGCATTTTCAATTGAAGGCAGTTGCTTCAATGCGGCACCACGCAGCAGTTCATTGACTTCCCGGATGCCGGCAAGCTGCTGAATATTGGTAATAAGTGTAGTCATAAAAATATTATTCCCAAACGAGCTTCAATTTGAAGCGTTGTAACTCTTTTGACAAATCATGTTTTTTATTCTCCCTGGCAGAAAAGAAAAATAAATACAGGGGTTGCATAACATCTGCTACCGGCAGGATTTTATCGGCAGTTGGCAGGAAGAATTGTTTTACGGATTTTGAGCCAGTTATTTTTTTCCCCTCCACCAATATGTCTTTATCAAACCGGTGCCAGTCTTCTTTTGCATTGTAAAACCAATATGCCCAGCCATCATCACTGACAATGAGTTCCTGGTCGGGATTAAAAGAGGCTTCGGCCATTGACATTGCCGGAATATTTTCAAAATCCGGAATGGGTTGCTGATCCCCGGTGGCATACACGCTGTCGGTAAAGCCTGCATAAAGGTATACCCCTTCCAGCTCCTGCAACGTTACCTGTATTTTAAAGGGACGTTTACTCAGCGTAATCACATGAGCGGAATCGGGAGTTTTTACGATAGCATCCTGAAGAATAGTGATGTTGAAATGTTCTTTTTGCGCCATGGCTGACTGCAGCTGCCAGCAGCATACCCACAGCAAGATGATGTTTTTTAGCATGCCTGCATTTTTACTTACTTACAAGTGTTCAAATACCGATTTTGAAAAACTTTCCAGGGAGGGATCTCTTGCCCCCATCAGCAGCAATACACTGTTACCTGCCAGGTGTGGCCGAACTGTTTCTACTAACTGAGCCCTGTCTTCCACAAAAAAAGCCTGCTTACCCAATGCCTTTATATCATTGATCAAATCGTTGGCACTGATATCCTTTACAGCAGTTCCACCGGCATAAAAGATTTCACTCATCCATATCTCATCCTGGGGACGTAATACATGCGCTAATTCTTTTACAAAATCTGCACGTAAAAAACGGGTTGGCCCGTATCCATGCGGCTGAAACCAGGCCACCACCTTATTGGCCAGTGGCTGGCAGGATGCAATGGCTGCGGCACATTTAACCGGGTTGTGTGCATAATCATCAATCACCCATATCCCATTTTTATTACCCAGTATTTGATTGCGGCGGTAAATACCCTCGTACTGTTGCAAGGCTTTTGCACAGGTTTGTAAAGACACGCCCAGCTGATTGGCAACAGCAGTTGCCGCCAGCGCATTTTCCATATTGTGTTTACCAATGGCATGAAGGGTGAACGCCGCACTGCCTGAGGAGTGATGAATGGTGAAGGAGGATTGAAAACCTGTCTGAATGAAATCTGTGGTAAAATAACCGGCGCCCGAATTTTCGTTGGATGAAAAATCCTGTGCGATTTGTTGCGACAATTGTTTAGCCAGTGCATTGGATTGATTAACGATAAACAACTGCCTGGAATTATTTTTAAATGTACCAAAGAGCTGCATCAGTTCATCAATCTCCTGGTGGTCTTTATCAACATTGAGCAGCAACCCCACTTCGGGATGATATTGTACAATACTGCCATCACTTTCATCGGCTTCAATTACCAGCCATTCTCCGGCACCTACTTTGGCATTGCCTATTTTACCTTCCTTGATAATGCTGGTAAGGCCAGCCCCGCTAATGATACTGGGCTGCATACCGGCATATTGCAAAATATCAAACAGCATGGCACTGGTAGTACTTTTACCGCTGGTGCCTCCAACCGCAATTGTTTTTTTGCTTTGGGCAATCAAGGCAAGTACTTCACTTCGTTTTAAAATAGGAATGTGCAATTGTTTTGTTTTTTGCACTTCGGGCACTGAATCTTCAATGGCGGTGGACACCACCACCAGGTCGGTGGCTGCCGTGATCCCTTCGCCATTTTGCAAATAGCAACGGATACCTTCTGCTTCCAGTTTTTCTTTGGTCTCATTGTATTCGCCTTCTTTAAAATAACGGTCGCTGCCGCTAACCTGTATACCTGTGCCCTGCAGGTATTGCGCAATGGCACTCATGCCCACCCCTGCAATACCAATAAAAAATACCTGCTTAAAATCGGTTATACTTTTCATTATGCAATACGTACTTGTTTTTTATGTAAGAAATAATAGGCCGATGCCGAACTGGCCAGCATAAAGACAGCCCCTGCCAGGAAAGCTGCCCCGGGAAAATGAACAGGCGCTTTAGCATTGGTAAAAAAGAACAGGAGATGGTTCATCAGCGGCGGCCCAAATATAGACGTAAGGCTCATAATACTGGTAAGAATGCCCTGCATCTCTCCCTGTGCATCGGGTGGTACCATGCCGGCCAGGATGGCCTGGAAGGCAGGCCCGGCTATACCGCCAAAGCAGTAGGGAATTAAAAACACAAACATCATCCAGCTTTGGCTGGCAAATGCAAACAGCAACAGGCCTGAAGCATATAACAACAGCCCAATGTACACGCTTCTTTCGTTTCCCAAACGGGGGTTAATAAAACGGATCATTCCGCCCTGCACCAATGCTACCATAAAGCCCACCATGCCCAGGGAATACCCGATCATCGATTCGTTCCAGTTGAAACGGTATTTACAAAAAAAACTCCAGTGGCCCTGCACGGCATGCGCCGCCATGTACATTAAAAATACAGCCACCAGCATCCAGCCAATACCCGAATATTTTCGCATTTGTTTAAATGCACCAAAGGGATTGGACCGTTTAATATCAAATGCTCTTCTTTTTTCAACAGGTAAAGATTCGGGTAAAACAAAGTACCCATACAACCAGTTGATCAAACACAATACGGCCGCGCCATAAAATGGAATCCGCATTCCAAATTTACCCAGCATACCGCCAATGACCGGCCCGATGATGAAGCCAATACCAAAAGCAGCGCCCAGCATACCATAGTTTTTAGCCCTGGTTTCGGCCGTGCTTACATCGGCAATATAGGCCGAGGCGGTTGTAAAGCTTGCACCAGAAATACCTGCAATGATCCTTCCCACAAATAACCATTCGTAAGTAGGTGCCAGTGCCATAAAAATATAATCGATGGCAAAAGTAAACAGCGACAGCAGTAACACTTTCCGTCGTCCAAACCGGTCGCTCAGGCCACCAATGATGGGCGCAAATATAAATTGCATGATGGCATAGGCAGACATCAGCCAGCTGCCGTAAGAAGCAGCTTCGTTGGTGGGTACCTGCTTTAGTTGAGATATCAGATCGGGCATTACTGGAGCTATGATACCAATACCGATCACATCCAGTAAAATGGTAATAAAGATAAATCCGATTGCTGCATTGCGGTTAGTAGCCATTGAAATTATATTGTAACTGGTACAGTTTTACATTAAAGCGCTAATTTAAAGTTTAATGTGCTGCTGGCGGCAGTTTATTTATAAACGGGTGTGCGTTAATGCAGCTGTTTAATTTCTTTCAGGTAATCATATTGCAGGTCTTCGTGCATTGCGGCCACAGCCTTGTTTATTTTTTTCAACTGGTTGCTGCTGATATTGGCAATAACAGGATTACTGCAAATGGTAGTACCCATTTTTTTTACTGTGGCGCAAAAATAGATGAGCAATTCCGCTTCTACTGTGGTGCTGCCGCTGTAGCGGATGAACTTATTGGTGATACGTAAAATTTTACGCAATGTTTTTTTTACAAAATATACATTGCTTTTATTGATGGTTGCAAAATGGCCGTCCATCTCATTTTTTACATTCCCTATGTATGCAGGGATGTCGTCGGCTTCAAAAAGAAGGAAGGTAAGCAGTTCTTTATTTTCCTTTTTAAAACGGGCCAGCCTCAGGCAAAGCTCGGTTACCTTTGCAGGCGGCGTATTCATCAGTTCCTGCTTTAATTCATTAATGGTAGCTGCTTTCATACCGCTAAAATATGGATTCGCTTCTATCTGGCATCCACCGGTTACAATAAATTACGGCGGTTGATTAAGAGAGAGTTTTAGACATCCGGCCTATCACTACACCGTTATGATATATCTGCATGGTGTAATTGCCTTTTTGGTAGCTGTCGGCACTAATAGAAAAATTCAGCTGTTTGGCTTCGCCCTGGGTGGCATCGCAGCGTATTTTACAGGAATATATTTTTTTTCCATCCCGGGTTTCAAATGTGCCGGATTCCCAGGCAGATTTTTGCAGTACCTGTCCATCGGGTTGCACCACCACCACTACAATATCGCAGCGTGTACTGGCATTGCCGTTATTTTTTAAGGTAAACGATCCCACCAGTTTTTCAGTAGCCCTGGCTTCATTGGTTTCCCTGCTGTTATCATTGGCCAAAGCTGACAGGTTAAGATTTACAGCACTGAGAGCTACCATACTGTTGACCTTACTGACCAGTGATTTATTATCGTTACTTACCTGCCTTATATTCTGATCAACCCCCTGCGTTTGTTTTGACAATTGTTCTAAAATTGCATGCAGGCGTTTGTTTTCGGCTTCCACATCTGTATTCCGGTAGCGGAGCTGTTCCACCTTTTGCTGCAGTTCGGTAATTTTTTTACGGGCCAGGTTCAGATCTTCAGTGTTAGGTGCCTGGGATTGCAACAACAGCCCTATTTCGTCTCTTAACCTGTAAAACTCTTTCAGGTTAAAATCAAGATTGCCAGTTAAAGAGTCTGCAATAATAGAGGCGGTATCTGCCTTATTATCCAGGCTGCTGATGGCCAGTTTATATATTTTTAACAGAGAATCGCGGGTACTGTCCGGTACAGTAGGGGGCGTATTCTTAGCCACCTGTGCTTTTGAATTATCGTCTTGTATTTGGTGATAGTATTGGTAACCCCAGGTACATAATAATATAATGGACAACAAAAATAAAACCGATGATAATAATAATAGTGATAATGATTTAGTATCTCTCATGAACTTCCATGTATAGTATTGATGATAAACAACAGCCTCATATTGAAGATTGGTGTGCCTGCGGCCATTATCTTTCAATATGCTGATCAACATATGCAGAAATCCAACCTACCTGGCCATTTTTTACTAAAAAGAATTGCTTCTTTTCATAAATACCTTCAAACTGGCGCATGATCTTTAATAATAATCCGGTGCCTGCCATCAACGATTTTTGATCAAATACCTGGTTCACCCTTTTCACTTCTTTGGTAATGGCCAGCTTATCGAGTGTTTTATCGGTAATGGTTTTTGCAATGGCCGTTTCGGATAATGAAGCATAGTTTTTATAGATGCGTTCACTGAATTTCAATACATCCTCATAGGTGGTAGGAACAACGGAGTTACCCACCAGCTCGGGGTATAGCAAAGTGGCAATAGACCAGGAAATACCACCGCTGAAAGCAATATAATCACTCATAGGATAAGCACCGCTTTCATTAACCATATAAATGATCTCTGAATTTTCGGCCCCGGTTAATACCCTGGTAAGTTGTTTATTAAAATTCTCCAGTGTCTTATCGTCTTCACTTCTTTTTTCGGTGGCATTGGCAGTGCTTTTGGTACCCCAGCTCAGCTGAAATAATTTCAGCATTTTAGTATCACCGTTAGGGAAAAAACCACCCTTGGTATTACCACTACCGATATCAATTAAAAAAGTAGTATATCTTCTTGATTCTGGCACTATCCCCAGGTGAGACAGGCGGGCTTCCTGCATTACATCAATCACCGATACTTCCCTTTTAGGCTCATTTACCCTTACTTTGAAAGAATCGATCAGGTTATTGATAAAGGTATTTTTATTGTCTTTTTCTGCCTGCCCCTTTACACCACTGCTGATTACAGTATAGATACTTTCTGCAGGAATATGGTAGTCTTTGGTAGCAGTATTATACAGGTCTGTAATTGCATCCAGGGTTGCCTGGAAGGTGGCCGGAGAAAAAGTAATAAAGTCTGAATTGATGGAAGTATCTTTCAGGAGGTTAAATGCACCATTCTTCTGTGCGTTTTTACCAATTTCAAGTACACTCATTTTAACGCCTTTGGCGCCCACTTCAATACCTGCGTATACGGCCGAATTCTGGTATTTTAATTTAAAGCTGCTTTGAGCAGCTACAAAAACAGTGCTTGACAAAAATAAAAATACAGTGCTTACCAACCGTTTGGAATAAATAGGGAACATTTGGGCAAATTTTTATAAAATTACTATAATATGGTTACTTCCTGTTAAGTGATAGTGCATTGTGAAAAAAATGTTACTAAAACCTAATGAGGCTGAACGTTTTCCGCCATATTGAACATGGCCAGTTAAGTGGGGAGTGAAAGCGTGAAGATAAATATTTTTTTTGTAAAAAAACAGGCTTGGCTATAATAAAATGGTTTACGTAAAACCCTTTACCAGTAAGGATTTACACAAATCATTAACAACTTTGGAGTAATAAAACCTGCTTTAAAAGGGTATTGGCTGGCCAAAAAGCCGCTGTATGTTTGCATCAGAATTAATCAGTGCTCAAAAAAATACAGGATCCGGTACATACTAATTTTACACCTGTACACACTGTTTCTTCCTTTTAAAATTGCGTACTGCAATTATCCGTTTGCCTGCTACATCGAAATAATCTATAACTAATTGGCTGCTGCATGATGACAATATTTACGTTGACGGTGTACCGTTAGCAAATTGAACTATAGTAACCTTTAGAAACAATCATTAATAAGTAACCTTTTAAATTAAAACAAAATGAAAAATTTAAGAAACATCGCAACAGCCCTTATCGCAGTAGTATTATTTTCTAACGCTGCAACAGCACAAACTGCCCCTGCAGCAACTGCAAACGAACCATTTACAGTAAAGTACATTGGTAACGACGAAGGATACATTTTATTCCAGGTGGAAGTGAACACCGGTGATAAAAACTTTTCTTTGTTAAAGATCAACGACAAAAACGAAGGCGAATTGTACTCTCAGAGCTATAAAAAAAGTGCTAAACCCACCACTTTTAAAATTGAAAAGAAAGATACCCAGGAGATCAGTTTCAGGTTATTAGCAGGTAAAAAAGTATACACCAAAACTTTTTCTACCAGCACCAGCAACATTGAAACCACTTCTGTTAACGAGAATGACGATGTAGTGGCGCTGTAATTATTCAGCGCTTTTACATTGCGGTTGCTTTATGATGCTGTATCGGTCTTTTAAAAGATACTGTTAACTCACAGGTAATTATATACACCTGTGAGTTTTTTTATTTACATGGCGCTTCAGCCGGTTATCAACAGTTGTGGATTACTACCTGGCCATAACCATCGGCAGCAAGGGTTACCTTTTTTTATTTTGTGTATTAAAAACTGAGGAATTGCCGCTACTGCATGATGCGTATTTGACTGGATATATAATCACAAATCAGAATTCCTTACACTCACCTGCCTGCTATACTAATTTTTTTTGAATCGGGTTCTTGTATTTTCTGATACATCCCTGGTTACTATTTCATCATTAAAAACAAAAAAATGATTCAGAAAACGTATTTTAAAACTAAGGACTATTGCAAGGTTAAATTTATACTGAATGCAGAAAATGCAGATACCGCCGAAGTGCTGGGCTTAAACAGCGACTGGGAAAACTCGGTTATAATGAAAAAGAATAAAAAAGATGGTACTTTTTCGTGCGATGTTTCTTTACCAAAAAATTCAGCACATCAATTTAAATACAGGGTAAATGAAACCCATTGGCTGAATGAACCTGAAGCCGACAGCGAGCAGCCCAATGAATACGGCGGCACCAATAGTGTGATCACTCTATAAAACTATACATACTAAAAAATCCTGCCCTGGCAGGATTTTTTTTACAATTCGTTGTGTTGTATTACAACAATATTACTTTTTCCATAACATCCCCGCCCCTGATATCATCAATCACTTCCAAACCATTGATAACTTTTCCAAAACAGGTGTGCACGCCATCCAGGTGGCTGGTATTTTTTCTGCTGTGACAAATAAAGAACTGCGATCCCCCGGTATTCAATCCCCGGTGTGCCATTGATAAAACACCCCTGTCGTGGTATTGCTTTTTTCCATTCAATTCGCATTGGATAGTATAACCCGGCCCGCCAGAACCGTTTCCTTTAGGACAGCCTCCCTGTATCACAAAATCAGGTATCACCCGGTGAAAGGTCAACCCATTATAAAAGCCGGCTGTAATTAATTTTTTAAAATTGGCTACCGCCACCGGCGCATCATCATCATACAATTCAAAGGTCATAACCCCCTTAGCAGTATGGATTTCGCCTTTGGTTAATACTAAATCACTCATGTTTTATTATTTAAAATATTCGGCATACAAAGCAATGCCGTAGCCCGGCATAGGTAATGCAACTAAAAATTGATGGTAAAATTGTATTGAATTAATACCGGTTCCTGTCCCGGTTAAAATTCCCTCTGTCGTTACCGCCGCCGCTATTTCCACCACCGCGATAACCACCACCACCGCCACCACTATTGTATCCACCACCACCACGGTTATTCGATGGGGGGCCACTTCTTTCTTCGGCTTCTTTTATCACTAATGGCTTTTTACCCAAAGAAATTTCATTGAGGCTGTCCATTGCATCTTTAGCTTCGGTGCGGTCGGGCATATCAACAAAACCAAAGCCACGGCTTTTTCCGGTTTCCTTATCGATTGCAACTTTGGCAGAATTTACCGTACCAAATTTTTCAAAAATTTCTTCCAGTTCGGCATCATCCAGGTCGTATGGTAAGCCAGCAACAAAAAGCTTCATATAGATATTTTTTGTAAAAGTAAGTAAACTTATCCCGTCTTTTTTAAAATACTGTGTTTTTAAGCAAATAAAAGAAAAAAAACAAAATGTTGCCGGTTTATTGAAAATAGTTCTAAATTATGTTTTAAAATCTCATCAATCATCAACAGCAATACAATGAAAGCGGAGAAAAAAAATACAGCAGCAAATAACAAATCCAGAAGACATTTTTTACGCAACAGCATCACGCTGGCTGCGGGTTTTTATATACTGCCCCGGCACGTATTGGGCGGCCCCGGCTTTATTGCACCCAGCGACAGGTTGGTAGTTGCGGGTATTGGTGCAGGTGGTAAAGGAGAAAGTGACCTGCACGAATTTTTTAAGAGCGGTTTGGCTGAAGTTGCATTTTTATGTGATGTGGATGACCGCCAGGCTGCTGCCAGCAGGGCACGTTTTCCCAAAGCAAAATTTTATAAAGACTACAGGGAAATGCTGGAGAAAGAACATAAAAGCTTTGATGCCGTATCTGTATCCACTCCCGATCATAACCATGCTGTACAGGCGATGGCCGCCATGCAGCTGGGTAAACATGTTTATGTGCAAAAGCCACTCACCCACGATATTTATGAAGCCAGGATGTTAACCAAAGGAGCATTACAATACAAAGTGGTAACGCAAATGGGTAACCAGGGAGCGTCAGGAGATGGTGTAAGGCAATTGATGGAATGGTATAATGCAGGCATCATTGGCCATGTAACAGATGTATATGTATGGACTGACAGGCCCGTATGGCCGCAGGGCATTGCATGGCCTGCTCAACCGGCACCCGTACCCGCAGCACTGGACTGGAATTTATGGTTGGGTACCGCTCCGCAAAAAGAGTATGTAGAAAATATTGCCCCCTTTAACTGGCGTGGCTGGTGGGATTACGGCACAGGCGCTTTGGGAGACATGGGTTGCCATTTGATTGAAGCTCCTTTTCGTGTACTGGGCCTGGGCTACCCCACTGAGGCTACCTGCAGCGTAAGCTCATATTATACCGGGCCATTTAGAAGGGGATACTACCCTGAAGGCGCACCCGCAGCATCACATGTAACTTTAAAATTTGAAGGCCGCAACAAAAAATCACCTACCATATTACACTGGATGGATGGTGGAATACAACCCGAACGCCCCGACGAACTGGCTCCCAATGAAAAGATGGGCGATGGTGGTAACGGCGTAATTTTTGCTGGCACCAAAGGAAAAATGATGTGCGATACCTATGGTGCCAATGCAAGATTGTTACCACTATCCCGTAACAGGGAAGTAAACGTTGCACAAACTATTGCAAGAGTAGAGGGCGGTGCCGGCGGGCATTACAAGCAATGGGTGCAAGCCTGTATTGCGGGTTATAACAGCAATGCAGCAAAAAACTTAAGTGCACCTTTCAGTATTGCCGGCCCGCTCACCGAAACCGTGTTGATGGGGAATCTTGCCATCAGAAGTTATGATATCCGAAATGAAAGCCCCACTGAACCGGGCAAATTTGATTATCCCGGCAGGGGCATCAAATTATTATGGGATGGCAACAATATGAAAATCACCAATTTTGAAGAAGCCAACCGGTTTGTAAAAAGAAACTACCGGGAAGGCTGGAGTTTAGGCATATGATATGCTTAAAGCCGGGTATTCAGATTGAAATGGGTGATACCATTGTAAAGCCTTTATTTATTTTGTAAAGGTCTTACTTTGTAGCCGGCTTTGCGCAGGAGACTTATCAGGCCCTTCTCTCCCACCAAATGACCGGCCCCCACTGCAATAAAAACCGGTTGTTGCTGCATGATGTTTTTTAACTGTGCTACCCAGTTGGCGTTGCGCTTATCCAGTAATACCTCCTGGTTGTTCTGCATACCAAATTCATTATCGTTAAACAGGGTTTGTATCTGCTGCAGCTGCTGCTTTTTATATACCTGCACCATATTGGCAAAATATTTTTTGTACGCTTCCAGGCTGTCGATGGTTTTTAATAATTCGCTGGCCTGTTGCCGGTAAGGGATACTATCGAATACCGCTGCCTGAAAAGCCATGGTTTCTAACCCGCGAACAGGTTTTTTATTTTCTTTGGCCAGTTTCATCAGTTCTTCCTCTACCCCGCTCATGGTTTTGCAGGGCAGCATTTTGGGATAGAGCATGGCCGACAGAAAAAAAGGTTTCATTTTTTTAAACATCCCCAGCGAAGTATGCAATGAATCTGAAAAAAAACTTTCTATCTTTTTATATTCTGCTTCTGTATATAAACTTTTTAAAGTGGTATCCCCTTTCATATTCATCAGCATCAGCCCACCCAGCATGGTGGCCGGGTCATCCATGTCCAGTTCCATATACATTTCCCCAGCCGATTGAATAGCCAGCTTCAACTGTTTCCCCAGTGGAATATCATCTTTGCATATCAGGTGAAATGTACCAAACAAATAACTGGGAGCAGTAAGCGAATTGCCGCTGATTTCCCAAAGCAGTGTGTTGGCATTCCTGTTTGTTTTTAATACAACTCCGGGTACCTGTGCATTTACATTGCAACAAGCCAGCACACATATGACTACTATTATCCGTCTCATTTTTTTTATAAAAATACAAGACAATTGTTTCAGTTTATTAAAATAATTTTATATTACATTTTAATTATTACCATTATGAAACCATTACTCCTGCTCATTGCACTTTGCTCCCTTTTTTCTGTTGTTGTTGCGCAAAAAGATATCCCCTCATTTGGCAAAGTAGATAAGGCCGACCTGGAAATGAAAGATTGTGATTTTGATAAAAATGCTGAAGCAGTGGTGCTGTTTGATGTGGGAGAAGTGTATTGCAATATCAATATGAATACAAGCAGTAACGATCCTAATTTTTTAAAGACCGAATTTAACCGTCATGTACGAATAAAAATACTCAACAATAAAGGGCTGGATGCTGCCAATATCAAGATCAGGTATATCAGCGAAAAAAACCTGGAAGATATCAGGAACCTGAGTGCAGAGACCATTAATCTGGATGGGGCCGGTAATATTATTTATACCAAAGTGGAGAAAGATGCTATTTTCCGTAAAAAGATAAACAAACGTTATTCCGAAGTGATCCTTACGTTTCCGGATGTAAAAGCCGGCAGCATCATCGAATATAAATTCAAAGATGATGCCCAATGGTTCTATGGTGTAAAAAACTGGTATTTTCAAAAAGCCATCCCTGTAAAGTTCAGCCGTTATATACTCGATTTTCCTGCAGAACTAATTGTGAATGCCACTCCAAAAGCTGTATTGCCCATTGATATAAAACAACATGATAAGGCCAACCGCAGCATCAAAACATTTAGTATGACCAATGTGCCTGCGTTAAGAGACGAGGCATTTATTACCTGCGATGAAGATTACCTGCAGCAGGTAACTCCTATGCTGGTAGCCGCAGATTTTCCCGGCACGCCCAGGCAAAGCCTGGTAAGCAACTGGCCAAAAATCATAAAAAACCTGATGGAAGATGAGGATTTTGGGGTGCAGTTGAAAAAAAATATTCCCCGAACCAGCGACCTGGATGCAATGCTGAAAGAGGTAACTGACCCATATAAAAAAATGGTGATCATACATGACTATGTAAAAAAGAACATGCAATGGGATAACAGTTATGGTATCTGGGCACTGGATGGTGTTAAATCCGCCTGGAAAGATAAGAAGGGCACTTCGGGCGAGATCAACCTGATATTGGTGAACCTGCTGAAAGATGCAGACCTGAATGCACACCCGGTACTGGTAAGTACCAGGGATAATGGAAGGGTAAATCCCAGCATGGCCGATGAAGACCAGTTTGATAAAGTAATGGCCTATGTAAAATTAAACGAACGGGTATATGTACTGGATGCCACAGATAAATATACCCCGGCCAACCTGATTCCCTATGATGTATTGAATTCAGAAGGACTGGTGATTGAAAAAATAGATACCTACCAATGGGGCTGGCAAACCTTGTGGAACGAAGATCAGCTTTTTAAAAACACTACTTTCATAAATGGAATGATTGACAATAAAGGAATGATGAGTGGCAGTGCCACTGTTACCTCTTCGCAATACAGCCGCTACATGAGAATGGCAAAATTAAAAGAAGGTAAAGAAAAGTTTATTGAAGCCTGGGTTAATTCAGACAAAAAGAATATTACGGTAGACAGTCTTGGTTTTGAAAACGAACAAACTGATTCGCTGCCGCTGATACAACACATTAACTTTTCGCAAAAAGTAAGTTCATCAGGCGAGTACAATTATTTTAATGTAAACCTTTTTTCGGGGCTGGATAAAAATCCTTTTATTGCCGACGACCGTTTTTCTGATATTTTTTACGGTGCCAAACAACGGTATTCCATTACAGGCAGCTTCACTATTCCTGAGGGATACCAGTTTGATGCCCTGCCAAAAAATATTAAAATGATAATGCCTGATTCGGGCATTGTATTTACCCGCGTATTATCTGCGAACAGTAATATTCTTTCTATCAGGTATTCACTGGAATTCATGCGCCCGTACTATCTTTATGATGAATACCCTTATTTCCAGGAATTTTATAAAAAATTATTTTCCCTGCTGAACGAACAGATCGTATACAAAAAACAACCCTAATACCCTGATCAATGATGCAAAGAACCATTGCCGTTGCCCTGTTGTTGTTTTTTGCCAATGCAGCAGCATGGGCTCAAAAAGATCAGCCTGTTTTAGGTAAAATAGATAAGGCCGATCTGGAGATGAAAGATTGTGATTTTGATAAAGGCGCAGAGGCAGTTAAACTAATAGACTGGGGTAATATGTATTACGACCGGGGTACTTCGGGCTTCTCCTTATTTAAAACCGTTTTTGAAAGAAGAACCCGTATTAAGATACTGAACGAAAAAGGATTGTCGCAGGCCGACGTGCGCATCTCTTATTACGGGCATAACAATGACGAAAAGATAGTACGCATCAATGCCTATACCTACAACCTGGATGCCGCAGGCAATATTCAAACCACCGAGGTAAAAAAGAGTTCTATCTATTCTAAAAGGATTGACAACTACTATTCCGAAATGATCATCGCCTTCCCGGATGTTAAAGTAGGCAGTGTAATTGAATATAAGTACAGCATGGAAAGAGAAACGATGGGACAACTGCGGGACTGGTTTTTCCAGGGACGCATACCCGTTCGTTACAGCGAGTACCAGTTGAAAATACCACAGATATTCCGTTTTTCGGTTCAGCCTTCTGTGATAGATCCTATTGAAGACAAACAGGAAGTGATTGATGAAAGGATTTCTGTTGATAATGGATATGTAGCAACCAAGTCATTAAAAAGTAATTACATCATGCATAACCTGCCGGGCATAAAAGATGAGCCGTACATGGGTTCGGCAAAAGATTATATGCAGCGCCTGGAATTTCAGCTGTCGCAAATTGATTATGGCAACAACAATGTAGTAGACCTCCGTTTAAAATGGGGCGATGTGATGAAGGATCTGCAAAAGGACGCCGACTTTGGATTACAATTAGAAAAAGCAATACCCGGCGCTTATGCTTTAATTGCCGAAGCCAAAGCAATAAAAGATGAAGAAAGCAGGATGAAATTTATTTTCAATACCCTTAAAACAACATGTACCTGGAATAACGATGAGGATATATTTACCGATAACGGTATTCTTAAAACCTGGGAAACCAGGATTGGTAACACTGCAGATATTAATTTACTGCTTACCAAATTACTTAACGACGCCGGCATACCCACATATCCCATATTATTCAGCACCAGGGATAATGGTTTAGTAAACACACACTATCCATTTTTAAGGCAGTTTAACACCGTGATGGCTTTTGCCACTGCCGGTAATAACAGCTTTGTACTGGATGCTGCAGATAAAATAACGCATTATAAACTGGTGCCGGAAAAAGTTGTAAACACCCAGGGCTTTGTGGTAGAAGGCGAAAATGGCCGCTGGAGAAGTATTCTTGCGGGGAAATACAAATACAAGGTAATGACAGCCGTACATGGCGAAATTGATGCCACAGGTATCATGAAAGGCGATGCACTTATAAGTTGCAGCCAGTATGCCAGGAAAGACCGCTGCGCAGCGTGGCTGGCCAACAGGGATCAATTTAAAGAAATGTATTTTTCAAGTGCCTCCACAGCTTTAAAAATTGACGACCTGGTGGTAAACAATGCAGATGCAGATTCCCTGCCGCTGGAACAGAAAGTAAAATTCAGTGCCGTACTGAACAGCTCTGGCAATTACCGGTATTTTAACATCAATCTTTTTTCTGATCTCAGCAACAATCCATTTATTGCAGACGAAAGGGTGGCGGATGTTGATTTTGGTTATTTGAAAGACTACAGCATTTTTGGCAACTATACCATTCCGGATGATTATATGTATGATGCACTGCCGGAGAATACCATCATGATCATGCCCGACACCAGTATCGTTTTTAGCCGGGTGGTTCTGGCAGAAGAGAACCTGCTGAATGTTCGCATGACCATTGAATTTAAACGGCCTTTTTATGCTGCAGGCATCTACCCTGAGTTTGCAGCATTTTATAAAAAATTATTTGCCAAACTGAATGAACAGGTAGTTATTAAAAAGAAAAATACCCCATGATGAAATGTTGCATAGTGCTGTTACTGTCTTTTTTAGCTGCCACTGCTGCCGCACAATCCGGCAATTATGATATTGCACTGATACCCGATTCGCTTAAAAAAAATGCGTATACCGTAAAACGTGAAGAGCTGATAGCATTTGAGGTAAAGGCTGCAGATAAAGCCATGTATAAAGTACATGAAGTAATATCGGTTTTAAGCGAAGCCGGTAAAGAGGCATTGTTTTTTCAGTTAAGCAGCAACAGTTTTTTTTCTGTAGGAGATGTATCGCTGCAATTATTTGACAGCAAAGGAAAATCCATCCGCAAGTATTCCAAATCTGACATGGTAAAGCAGGCCTATGGCAGCGGTTTGGTTCCCGATGGAAAAATCTATTATCTCAGCATCCCCGTACCGGAATATCCTGTAACACTGCAAAAGGATTACGAAATAAAATACAGCAGCCTGTGGAGTTACCCGGCATATACTATCCAGTCGCCCAATCAATCGGTTATCCACTCCGCGTATACTGCCACTATTTCGCCAGAATTAGACCTGCGGTTTAAGCCCAGGAATACCCGCCTTGCACCGCAGGTATCCAGCACAGACAAGTACAAAACATACAACTGGTCAGTATCAAATCTGGCGGCTCTTAAACCAGAACCCGGCAGTGGAAACAGTGAGGGCCTTTTTCCTGAAATATTAATTGCCCCCAACAAAATAGCATATGATGGTTATGCCGGCGATATGAGCAGCTGGAAAACGATGGGAGAATGGTACAACCGGCTGGTAAAAAATGACAACCAGCTTTCCCCGGAGTATAGCGGGGAGATAAAAAAAATGACTGCAGGTGTGGTTGACGATAAGGAAAAAATAAAGATCATTTATGAGTTCCTGCAAAAAAATTTCAGGTATGTAAGCATACAACTGGGTATTGGAGGTTTAAAACCATTTTCGGCCGACTTTGTTCATAAAAACAAATATGGTGATTGTAAAGCGTTGAGCAATTATATGCAGGCCTGCCTGAACGCGGTAAACATAAAAGGTTATTCTGCCTGGATCAATGGCGACCGCTATCCCAATATTGTAGATCCTGGTTTTCCCGACGATCCCTTTAACCACCAGATACTGTGTGTGCCCATGGCCACCGATACCATCTGGCTGGAATGTACCAGCAATACTGCCGATTTTGGAGTACTGGGTAACTTTACAGAAAACCGTTGCGCCCTGTTACTTACCGAAAATGGCGGCGTGCTGGTCAATACCCCCAAAAGCCGCGCTGAGCAAAACCGGCTGCATACCTCCTCCACTATTACTTTACAGGAAGATGGTTCCGGAACAGCAGTAAGCCAGCTGTATTCTGACGGAGCATACACAGAGATCTTTTTATATTATATAGTGGATCAGAAAAAAGATGAACAAAAAAAATTCCTGGTGGATTACATGGAATTTTTACAGCCCGACGCATTTGAGATCAGTTACAATAAAACAGACCATGCAGCACCAGTACAATTGCAAATGAGCATAGAAAAAATACCGGAATTTACAGCCGGGAATAAAATGTTTTTAAACCCGCGTATATACAAAATCTGGAGCAGTGCTTTACCTAAAGAAGACATCCGGATACAGGACTTTTATTTTCAGCACCCGTTTGTTAAAACAGATACCAGTACTTACATTTTGCCTGCCGGCTTTGGACTGGAAACCTTACCCAAAGGCAGGGCCTTGCAATTTGAGTTTGGCAGTTTTACAACCAGTTACCGCTTTGATGAAACTCAAAAACGTATAGTTACCACAGCGGCTTTAACCTTAACGGAGCAAAGGATACCTGCAGCAAAATTCATAGCCGCTAAAAAATTCTTTAACGAAGTACTGGCAGAATTTACAGAAAAGATTGTGATCAAAAAATTATAATATACCGTACAGGCTTCCCCCCTTTTCAAAAATACGGTCAATACTTTTTTCAACTGTGGCATCTTTTTCTACCGGAGGTGCATGCTGTGGTTTTATTCTGGCATCAAATACCAATGGTCCCATACAGCCCCAGTGTTTATGTATGGTAAAGCTGTCAATACCATACATATCATGCGAAGGGTTGCAACGGGTGAAAGTAATCCAAAGAAAATTATTCAGTGTTTGACTAACAAAACCGGCATTTTCGCAGATTACTATTACAGGTGTACCGGCCAATTGCGGGCAGTAAGCAGTTAACTGGGAATTAAGCAGGTGCATTTCGGCATGTGCAGCTGTTTGTGTTGTAAATGCATTGGCCTGCAAAGCCACCACACCCGGCATCACCATTTGAGCCTGCTCAAATCCCTGCAGATTTTTCAATACTTCCGGCACTTCTGTGGCCAATTCCCTCACGATGGCTCCATAGGCAGCCAGTACTACTTTACTGCCACTGTTTAACCCGGTACCTGAATAATCGAGTGTATCAATAGTGGTGTTGGTATAAAAATGTATATCTCTTTGCAGGTTGATGCGTTGTAAAATAAATTGCAGGTATGTTTCAATATGGTGGGTGGAGACCTTATTGTCGTCATCTGCGGTGATGAATAAGAATTTGGCCAGGCTCAGTTGCCCGGTACCCAGTACATGATTGGCAATGGTTAAAATTTCTGCCGGCTGTTTGGCGGGTGCATAAGGCGTATATCTTTCGCTGCCAACTGCCAGCAACAAAGGGTGCACCCCGGCGGCATCAACCGCATGCACTTCTTTTAATCCGGGAATCTCCTGCTGCAAGGCGCTGCCGGTGATTTCATGAATCAATTGCCCAAAGCTGGTATCCTCCTGGGGGGGGCGGCCCACAACAGTAAAAGGCCAAATGGCATTTTTACGGGCATACACTTTGTGCACCTTCATCAATGGAAAATCGTGTGTTAAACTGTAATATCCCAGGTGATCGCCAAAAGGGCCTTCGGGTTTATTTTCTCCGGGATACACTTCGCCCGTAATTACAAAATCTGCATCGGTACTGATACAAAATCCGTCTTCATAAGCATAATGAAATCTTCTGCCTCCGAGTACGCCAGCAAAGGTCATTTCACTGATCCCCTCTGGTAAAGGCATTACAGCTGCAACGCTGTGCGATGGAGGGCCACCTGCAAACACACTCACTTTTAATGGCAGGCCTTTTTTATTGGCCTTGGTTTGATGTACGCCAATACCGCGGTGCAATTGATAGTGTAACCCAATTTCTTTATCCTTGATATACTGGTTGCCCGAAAGCTGGATGCGGTACATACCCAGGTTGGCATGCATGATGCCGGGCTGGTCTGCATCTTCTGTATACACCTGCGGCAGCGTTACAAAAGCGCCGCCATCCATGGGCCAGTGCTGTATTTGAGGAATGTCGGAAATGGATATCTCTTCGTATAATACCGGCTTACGCCATGGATTTTTTAATGGTAATGCCTTTAATGCTGCCAGTGCTGCTTTAAAATTTTTGATGGGGTGTTTGATCGCCTTTACAGGGTCGCTTTTAAGATCAATGAGTTGCTGCACTGCAGGCAGGGTATTTCTGAAAATGAATTTACTTCTTTCCAGGGTGCCAAAAATATTGGAAGCTGCCCTGAATTTACTGCCCTTCACATGCTCAAACAGCAGGGCCGGCCCACCAGCTTCAAACACACGCAGGTGTATAGCCGCCATCTCCAAATAAGGGTCTACCTCTTCTTTAATACGTGCCAGCTGTCCATTCTTTTCAAGGTCAAGTAAACAAGCTTCCAGTGATGGGTATGCCATAGTGCTTCATTGTGGTGCAAATGTAAAACACTAATACAGTAGTATTGTTGAAAGATAATGAGAAAGTGATATTGTTTAGTAAATATTGGTGGGGCAACCAGTTTTTGATTTACCTGTATTGCCAGCGCCACTGCCATTGCCATTAAGGCGAATACTCAGCTGGATGCCCGAAAAATAATACCAATCCTTACTTTTGGCACTGCCACGCTGGGTACCGTCGGCAGGATAAACAGCGCCATTTTTCAACTCATCGCCACGAAAGGCCATGTCAACAGCCAGCTGGCCACGGTTGGCCAGCAGCAAAGCCTGGTCAATATAAGTGGTACTTACATCATCCAGGTAATCGGTATTGGTTTTACGCATGCCTGCCTCAAATGCCAGCCGCACATTTTCACTGAATGCAAACTTGATTCCACCACCAAAAGGAATGGCAAACTGGTGAAGACTGTATTTGCTTCTACCCTGGTAAAACCCCTGCCCCTCGGTACTGAGTGGTTGCAATAACACTTTACGACCCAGGGTATCTTTTGCCGAAGGGTTAAAAGAAAAATAACTGATTCCAGCAAACACATAAGGTACCAGGCTGCGTTCGTAGATATTCAGCAGGTTATATTCCAGCCCGGCATGGATGTCGGTAATGGGAGAAGTGAAACTTAAATTACGTACCGCATTGCCAGCATTGCTTTTATCACTACCGCTTATTTTTCCAAAAGTTACATTGGCACGGGCATACAAGTTGTCGGATATTTCGTATAAAAAACCTGCCCCAAAAGCGGGATGCGATTGTGCGGTGGTAAACCTTTTGGCCTGCAGGTCGCCCTGGTAGTTGCTGAACCCGCCAAAAACAGTTACATGCAACTGCTGTGCCGGCAGTACCAGCACCAGTATACAACAGCATATGGTAGTAAGAGTTTGTTTCATAAAAAAGGGTAAACTTTTACGCTTACCCTGCTAATATTATACCAAACAGCGGAGCTGAGGTTATTTTTTCAAGTACATTACTTCTTTTACCAGTTTTACAGTACGTGGTACATCTGGTAAATAAGCGGCCACTAAATTAGGGGCATAATGCATAGGTGCATCGGCAGAAGTAATCCTGCGGATGGGGGCATCCAAATAATCAAAGCCTTCTTTTTGTATACGGTAGGCAATTTCTGAAGATACAGAAGCAAATGGCCATTGTTCTTCCACAATTACCAAACGGTTGGTTTTTTTCACGCTTTCTAAAATGGTGAACCAATCCAGCGGGCGGATAGTGGCCACATCAATTACTTCGGCCTCAATACCTTCTTTGGCCAGTTCTTCTGCAGCAGCCAACGCAATTTTCATCATTTTATTAAAAGAAACAATGGTAACGTCTTTGCCTTCTCTTTTTACAAAGCATTTTCCAATAGGCAGCAAATATTCTTCTTCGGGCACATCGCCTTTATCTCCATACATCACTTCACTTTCCATGAACATAACAGGATCATCATCACGAATAGCGCTTTTTAATAATCCTTTTGCATCGTAAGGATTACTAACGGAGATTACTTTTAAACCCGGAATATTGGCATACATCGATTCAAAAGCAGTAGAGTGCTGTGCACCCAACTGGCCGGCACTCCCGTTTGGACCACGAAAAACGATTGGGCACCCCACCTGTCCACCGCTCATTGCCAGCATTTTAGAAGCAGTATTTAATATTTGATCTAAAGGCAATACGGCAAAGTTCCAGGTCATAAATTCAACAATTGGTCGAAGGCCATTTTGTGCAGCCCCTACCGCAATGCCGGCAAAACCAAGTTCGGCAATCGGGGTATCAATGATCCTTTTTTCTCCAAATTCTTCCAGCATACCCTGGCTAACCTTGTAGGCTCCGTTGTATTCTGCCACTTCCTCCCCCATTAAAAATACCCTTTCATCTCTTCTCATTTCTTCCTGCATGGCTTCTCTTAGGGCTTCTCTGAATGCTATTTGACGCATGTTTGTTTTTGTTTATTGGTTTATTAGTTTATCCGTTTAGTTAAGAATTGATTGGCCTGCTGTTGCTGTATACAGATCAACCAATTAAATAACTGACCTCTGAAAGGAGTGCAAATTTATTCCATCGGAGTCATACGAGCAAATTGTATTACCACCAGGCACCAGCGGTGGATAAACACTGCATTAAGGCATTATTTCGGCCAGTTTAGCCTGTAATTTTTTGCCGAAGAGGTTTTTGGCAATGATACGCCCCTCTTTATCCAGCAGCATGTTACTTGGGATGGCTTTAATATAAAATTGGTCGGAAGTGGCATTGTTCCAGCCTTTCAGGTCACTTACCTGCTTCCATACAAGCCCATCAGTTACAATGGCCTTCTTCCATTTGGCTTTCCCTTTTTCATTATCGTACGACACCCCAAAAATATCGAAGCCTTTGTCTTTATATGCCTGGTAAGCCTTTACTATGTTGGGATTTTCTTTACGGCAGGGGCCGCACCAGCTGGCCCAAAAATCTACCAATACATATTTCCCTTTTAAAGAAGAAAGACTCAATTCATTGTCGAGCGTATCTTTTTGTTTGATATCGGGTACCAGTTGACCAATAGCTACAGCCTTGTAAGCCCCCAGCATCTTGCTTACATTGATACCACTACCCGACTGTTTCACTTTTTCGCTTAAAAGATCGTACAGGGGTTCCACATCGGTGGCTTCTGCATAATAACCAAAGTTTTCTTGAATGGCCATGGCACTGCGTACCGAGCCCGGGTGTGCTTTAATAAACGCTCCTACCAATTTCCTTTTTTCTGCAATCAGCGCATTTTCTGCCTCATCCAAACTATCCAGCATAGCGGTGTTTTTGGTACTGTCAGCAAAATCATACGCCTTATAAAACGCAGTATATTGATCATCCGCGGGCTTCAAAAAGGTCTTCAGTTCCTTATCTGCAGTATTCAATGCCGACCCTGAAACTGCCCAATCTTTTACAGGAAAACCCTTGCCGGTGATGGTGATATTGGCTGCCTCTACATATAACCGCAGGTAATCATCCTTTTTATCTTTTACAGTTATCGCTGCAAAAGATTCTTTTGATACGGTACCACTGAAGGAAAATGTTCCATTGATAATGGCTGAAGAATCCTTTTTAGCAGCATCTTCATCATATACTGTAAGGTAAACAGTACCTGTTGTAAGGTTTTGAATGGTTCCCCGGATGGTGTACGATTGCCTGTTTTGTGCAAAAGCGGTTCCGGCAGCCAGTACTGCCAGAACGAGAGCAGTTTGTTTCATGTTAAAAAGTTAAGCCGTAAAATTAATGCTAATAGTAGAACAAATGCAAAGCAAATGCAATTTTTACATTTTCATTCACCGTTCATATAGAACATTTGTAGTGTAAAAGGGGCTGCTTAAGCGTATTCAATTTTCCTGTGCGGGGCAAATCTTTCGATCTTCAGTTTAAGATCTTTAGGTTTGAAGGGTTTTAAGATATAATCAGTAAATCCATTTTTTGTGATCAGCTCTTCCATATTCTCCAGTAAGGTGGCTGTAAAAGCGATTACAGGCACTTCTGTATTGGTTTGCCTGATGATTTCAGTAGCCGCATAGCCATTCATTTCCGGCATCTCAAGATCCATAAAGATCAGGTCGAACTTGTGGTATTTAAGTAATTCCAGTGCCTGTATACCATTGGCTGCTTCCATGATTCTTATCTCCCATTTGGATAAGAATGTTTTTAATACCACCGCATTGATTTCATTGTCTTCCACCACTAATATCCTTACACCCCGGATGTCGATTGCCGGCGTAAAGGTTGATTCCACCAGGGGTATTTTGATGGCAACGGCTTGTTCTTTTTTAAAATTAATGCTGAAATAAAAACAAGCTCCTTTACCCAATTCGCTTTCCACCTGGATACTGCTGCCAAAAAGCTGCACCAGTTTTTGGCTAATGGTAAGCCCAAGGCCGGTACCTCCAAACCTTCTTTTCAGATCATCGGCATGTACCTGCGAAAAGCCCTTGAATATTTCTGCATGCTTATCCTGGCTGATACCAATACCTGTATCCTGTATCCTAAATTGTATTTTTGTATACTTGTCGTCCGACTGTTCTGCCGAAATCAGCAGGTGTACACTTCCTTCAAGGGTAAACTTAAGTGCATTAGATATTAAATTGCTTAAAATTTGTTTTAGCTTTATTTCATCACTTATCACTCTTACATTTTCCAATTCAGGCGGATAAGAAAATTGAAACTGTATTTTATTACGTTCAAATTGTTTTTCAAAAGAATGTACCAGGTGCTGTATTACATCCAGTAAATTGAAGGGCTGCATGTTCAATTCTGTTTTTCCAGAATCTATCTTACTAAAATCAAGAATGTCATTAATGATGCTGAGCATGTGCTCGGATGAATACAGTTGCAGCTTTAATTGTTCCCTGGCATTGGCAGACAGCCCGGGATCATCCAGCAGCAGGTTACTGGTACCAATAATGCCATTTAAAGGAGTACGCAATTCATGGCTGATACTGGACAAAAACCTGGTTTTTACTTTTGTAGAATTTTCGAGGCTTTCTTTATAATTCAGTATCTCGTTTTGCTGGATCATTACTTTGGTAATATCCCTGATACACAATATCTGGCATTCTGTATCATTTTGCATGCAGTGAGTACTGTTAACAAAAGCCGTAAATTCTTTTTTATTGTAGGTAATGAATTTGCCTTCGCCCTGCCAGTCGCCGGGCAGGCTGTCCATCAGCACTTCCAGGTTCTGGCTGTTGCCTGCAAGGTACCGCATCATAAACTGTGATATGTACAGTCCTTTTACTTTTGCTTCCACCGGTAATTCAAATAACAGGTAAGTGGTTTTATTATAATCTATTATTTCCCTGGTCTCTTTATTGAATACAATAAAGGCATCGATAGAAGACTGGAACAGGGCTTCAAAATAATTCTTTCTTACTTTAAGATTCTTTTTGTTGATGAGAGTGGGTAAAAAATAACGCAGCACTACAGCAGATAACACCAGGGTTTCTATAAGCCGGTAAACGAATACCGCATTAGGAACGGGCAACAACCTGGTATTGCCGGCATACCTGAAGCTGAGTAAAATTGCTGCAGCAAACAGGCTGATACTTACCACAAAGGTAGCTGGCTTTATTTTATGCCTGATATCAGTGGCATATAAAATATACACCATGGCAATGGGTAAATAATAAAAATAGCTGCCGGTTGTATACCCTTCCAGCACAATCATACTGGAAACAATGGTGTAGTTTATAAAACAATTGAGCGGAATTAGATGATAATATTTTTTTTGCATGTACATGGCTACTGCCTGGGAAGCGTTCAGCAGTAATAAAATGCTGATTCCAAGAGCCTCAATGGGTAATTGATTATACAGGCATAATACGATGTCTGTTCCATAAAGAGGAATAAAAACGAATATCCCTATAAGGAATGTCAAAAAATAGCCTTTTGAGCTGTGCTCAGTTGCCTGGTTGGGTTCGTTTTCATTAAAAACAGACCCCCGTAAAGTGCTTGATGATGTCAATATTTAGCCATTTTGAGTATAAAACGAAAAAAAAGTTACTTTATTGATATTATTTGAAAAAAATCTGCGTTATATACACACGTTAGTTAAAATGAATCAACATGAACAATAGTGTTTTTACGTATGACGAAAGGCTGGATACAGATTTTTTGAATAGTCTTTATGAGGATGATACCGAGTATGCTGCAATAGTTTTTGAACAATTCCTGCATTCCTGCAAGGACCAGTTGAAAGATATGGATACCTATTTTGCAGCGGGCGAAATTGAATTATTTAAGCAGCGGGTACATAAAATGAAACCCACTTTCAGTTTTGTAGGCCTTACACAACTTACCGCCAAGGCCGAACAAATAGAAGCAGTATGCAAACAAACACCGGAAATACAAACCATCCGGCCATTATATACCGATTTTGTGAACACGCTGCAGCTAATGATACCTGTTGTTGAAAGCGAATATGAAAGATTAAAATCCTGACCCTACTATGGAACTGAAAGTAATTATTGTTGATGACGAACCACTGTCAAGAAATTTTTTGGAAAAGTATTGCCAAAAATTCGGCGACCTGAAGGTTGCAGGCGTATTTGAAGATGCCGCCTCGGCATTGACCTTCTTAAACCAGCATGTAATTGACATCCTGTTTTTAGATGTTGAAATGCCCAACCTGAGCGGATTTGAACTACTTGACCAGTTGCAATACATGCCCAAGGTAATACTGACCACTTCTAAAACCGATTATGCTTTCAATGCATTTCAGTATGGTGTAGCCGATTATCTTAAAAAGCCCATCCCGTACAGCCGTTTCCAGGAATCGATTACAAAAATTAAAGAAAGTTTACATAAAAATTCAGAAACTGCGGTTGCTAAAGCTGCGGAAATGCCCGCAGAAGAAATCTTCATCAAATCGGATGGAAAGCTTACCCGGCTGAACTTCCAGGATATCCTGTATATTGAAAGCCTGGGCGATTATGTGAAGTATTTTACTGAAACAAAAAACTATTTAACGCTTTGCACGCTAAAATCGGTGGAAGAAAAAATGTGCAACACCTATTTCATGAAAGTACACCGTTCTTACATTGTTAATCTTCAAAAAATAAAGGATATACAGGATAATTCACTGGTGATAGAAGGTAAAGTGATCCCTATTAGTAAGTCTTTCAGGTCTGAAGTGATGAGCAGGATCAATGTTGTGTAACCGTAATAATTTCAACTCTCCTTCCTCCCCTGCTTCCCCTTTTAATTTCTGCATTCAGGATATGGGTTCCTGTTAGCACTCTTCTTGACATCTGCCAACCGGCATTATCGGTCATTTCACCGGCAAAATACCCCTGTAAAACGATTTTTGCACTCCCTCCAATAAAACTGATGCATCTTTGTAATGCAAAAACAAATAACGCTTTAGCAATCTAATACATCCTAAGAAAACCAAACCAACAAAAAATCCAGACAGCCTAACAAAGACCTGACACCAGGAAAACAAACCTTATTTAAGAAAAGACCAGACCAATCCAAGCATCCTAAAAACCAAGCACCGGAAATCTGTGAAAAAACTTAACCAACAAGAAAGAAGAAATTAAGTTTTACGAAATTGAAAATGCCCCGTTTACCCCGGGGCATTTTTATATACAGTCCTTTACTGCTCCCCATACCGGTCAACGGCATTTTAAGTCATTTCACCGGTAAAAAACAAACAATCGGCTAAATTTTATAAAGCCGCTCCAAATTCGATGCATCTTTGTATTGCAAAAAACAAATAAGTGCTTTAGTTATCCAAATCCAATTTATCCTGAGAAATTCCAACCAAGAAAATAAACCGAATTATCCTGAAAAAGCCAAAACCAAGAAAACAAAAAAACATTAATCCCTAGAAAACAGAACAAATCCAATCATCCAAACAAAACCAACCACCGTTCTGAACTCTGTGAAAAAACTTAACCAACAAGAAAGAAGAAATTAAGTTTTACGAAATTGAAAATGCCCCGTTTACCTCCGGGGCATTTTTATATACAGTCCTTTACTGCTCCCAATACCGGTCAACGGCATTTTAAGTCATTTCACCGGTAAAAAACAAACAATCGGCTAAATTTTATAAAGCCGCTCCAAATTCGATGCATCTTTGTATTGCAAAAAACAAATAAGTGCTTTAGTTATCCAAATCCAATTTATCCTGAGAAATTCCAACCAAGAAAACAAACCGAATTATCCTGAAAAAGCCAAAACCAAGAAAACAAAAAAACATTAATCCCTAGAAAACAGAACAAATCCAATCATCCAAACAAAACCAACCACCGTTCTGAACTCTGTGAAAAAACTTAACCAACAAGAAAGAAGAAATTAAGTTTTACGAAATTGAAAATGCCCCGTTTACCCCGGGGCATTTTTATTATTAAAAGTATTATGCAGCACTTATACGCTTTCAATTACCATTGCACTGGCACCGCCTCCTCCATTACATATTCCGGCAGCACCATAGCGGGCATTGTTTTGTTTTAGTACATTGATCAGTGTAACAATAATGCGGGCACCACTGCAACCCAAAGGATGCCCCAGGCTTACCGCCCCCCCGTTTACATTTACCCTGGCAGGATCTAATTTCATGCGCCGGCTGTTCTCAATTCCTACTACAGCAAAAGCTTCATTCAACTCCCAATAGCTGATATCTTCCATTTGTAAACCGGCTTTGGCAACTGCTTTGGGTACTGCTATGGAAGGTGTGGTGGTAAACCATTCGGGTGCCTGCTCTGCGTCGGCATAAGCCAGTATTTTTGCAATGGGTTTCAGGCCCAGTTCTTCTGCTTTTTCCCTGCTCATTAATACCAGTGCAGCTGCACCATCATTCATTGTGGAAGCATTGGCGGCAGTTACAGTGCCATCTTTTACAAATGCGCCTTTCAGTTCAGGTATCTTATCAAATTTTACATTAAAGGGTTCTTCATCTTTTGCAAACAAAACAGGGTCTCCTTTACGCTGCGGTATGGTTACCGGAACAATTTCGTTGTTGAATTTGCCAGCATTGATGGCAGCCTGGCTGCGTTGGTAACTTTCAACAGCAAATGCATCTTGTTCGGCGCGGCTTACCTGGCAGGTGCTGGCACAAAGTTCTGCGGCATTACCCATGGCTTTGCCATCATACACATCAGTTAATCCGTCTTTTGCCAGTCCATCCGTTATACTTACATTACCATATTTATTACCCCAGCGCATATTTTCAGAGTAAAAGGGCACATTGCTCATACTTTCCATACCTCCCGCCACTACAACAGCAGCATCGCCCAGTAAAATGCTCTGGGCAGCCTGCGCTATGGCCTTCATACCACTGGCACAAACTTTATTGATGGTGGTACAATTCACTTCATTGGGTAAGCCTGCAAATTTAGCTGCCTGCCGGGCAGGTGCCTGTCCCAGGTTGGCTTGTATAACACAGCCCATTAATACATCATTCACCCATTCCGGTTTTATGCCGGCCTTTTCAACAGCCCCCTGTATGGCTATAGCTCCTAATTTTGTGGCTGAAAAATCTTTTAGCGATCCCCCAAAACTTCCCATGGGAGTGCGTACTGCAGAGATGATATACACTTCTTTCATAAAACGATCGTTTAGAAAACAAAGGTATAGGCTTCCATGTTGATTTTTTTAAAATTGGTAAATCTTAAACCATGGTATCAAAATCTTGGATACTGTTTATTGCTTCTTTTGTTTTATTGTGTTTTGTTAACCGGCGAAACAGAATTACTGTTGCCGGGGTAAGTGCATCAGGCTGCCTGCAATACTGCATTCTGTAAGCAGATAATGCCTGGCAGGAAGCTGTTGCTGTAAGACGTGCTGCAACATTTTTATTTAGCACAATGATCGGCTGGAGGAAATACGGCAGCAGGTTGCCGGAATTGATGTGCCTAAAAATTAAATCCGGCAGCTATTGCAAAATTATCTGTTCCCTTAATTGCAGTAGCCTGTTGTACCGCATCCCGTACGTAATTATTTTTTTCTGCACTTAATTTTATGAAATATTTTCCAATTTCTTTAGAGATATCGATGTGTGTGCCCAACAGGTTAATGCCGCCTGCAATACCGTTAAAATAGGTAGTATTAAATTTTGCATTCCCAAAACCCGCATAAGCCGACCACTCGATTTTTATATTGTTTTTTGCGGTATGTTCAAACAACAGCCCGTTATTACTGTACACAGCACCCGGGTACTGAACTACATCCACACTATTTTCTGTAAACACAGAAAATCCTTTATAGAAATTATACCCCGTCCAGTTATATAGTTCGGCTGTATTGGGCGATCCGGGCTGAAAAAAATAAAAATAGGCCATACCGCTCAGCTGGCTGCTAACCCTGCCCCATTCTTTTGAATACCGGATCTCCACATCCTGCTCATCAAAAAAAGTACTGCGGGTATAAAATTCTTTAGGCACATGACCGGGAACATAATTGAAATTTTGCGCCAGCGACAATGTAAAGCTGCCATAGCTGAGTTCAGTTACGGGTTGTGCCACGTCGTTGTTTCCAAATGCTGCGCCGCGCCATAAATAATGCCGCAGGTAATTCATTTCCACACTGCCTGTTATTTTTTTGGGTGCGGGGGTGGCAGCGGCAGTTACGGAACTGTCGGACTGGCTGTATAAAACTGTAGTGTTCAGTACTGCCAGTATAACTATAGTAATTAATTTTTTCATAGGGTTTTATTGAAAAACAGGGTTGTAATTCTTTTTAAGCAATGAAAAAAGCAGGTCGGGGTTAAATGGCTTTGTCATACAATGATCAAATCCAATTTTCAACAATTGACGGTGTGTATCCACAGAAGCGTCGGCTGTAAAAGCCACAATGGGTATGTGCACACCAGTTCCGTTTTCTTTTTCACGGATGATCTTGGTAGCTTCCACCCCATCCATAACAGGCATTTGTATATCCATCAATACAATATCAAATACTTCGTTTTCCAAAAATGAAATGGCTTCGGAACCATTTTTTGCCACCACACTTTCTATGCACCACTTGGCAAGAAAACGGGTAAGTACCATGGTATTCACTTTATTATCCTCAGCCACCAGTACCCGCATACCACTTAAATTTTTAACCTGGTTCTTTTCAGCAGTAGTAATGGAATTCAGCGTTTTTGTTTCGTATACATGCTTATCAAAAGTAAGTTCCACACTAAATACCGACCCTACACCCAGCGTACTCTGCACGCTGATCCTTCCACCCTGTAACTCCACCAGTTTTTTACAAATGGTAAGTCCCAGCCCGGTACCACCATACTGCCTTGTTATGGCATCATTGGCCTGGGTAAAACTTTCAAATACATTGCGCTGGTGCTTTTCTGAAATACCGATTCCAGAATCTTTGATGCTGAAAACCACCGATACCTTATCATCATTGTCGTCTTTAATTTGGTAACTCAGTTCCACACTGCCTTTGTTTGTAAATTTAATGGCATTCGACAGGAGGTTAGATAAAACCTGGTTCAGCCTTACATAGTCGCCATATAACGAATAGTCTTTTACCGGAACCGGGGTAAACTGGTAAGCAATATTTTTTTCCTGTGCCCTGTTAGAGAACAGGTCAAAAACATACTTGCAATTTTTTTCCAGGTTAAAGGATACTTTCTCAAAGGTCATATGTCCCGACTCAATCTTAGAGAAATCAAGAATATCTGATACCACTGTAGAAAGATGTTCGGCAGAGAAATTCAGTGTTTTTACATATTCCTGCTGGCGCTCATTCAGTTCTTCTTCCTGCAATAAATTAGCTATGCCAATTACGCCGTTGATGGGGGTTCTTATTTCGTGGCTCATGCAGGACAGGAACTCTGATTTGGCCAGTGCAGATTGCTTTTGTTTGGTAATATCCTGTACCGTACCACGCAGGCCAATGATCTTACCCTGCCTTGGACTTTTTAAAGTTTCACCAATGGCCAGTATGTATTTCACTTCCCCGCTCTTAGTAACAACACGGGATTCAACAGAATAGGTTTCATTTTTTTCGATCAGTTGCTTTACCGCGTTATCAAAACCGGCAATATCATCTGTATGCAGGCGGTCGCGGTAAGATTCAAATAATTTTTCCGGCGGGGTATCATCCATATCAAAAATGCGGTACATCTCTTTAGACCACACCACTTCCTTGGTAAAAAAATTAAATTCCCAGCTTCCAATATGTGCCAGTTCCTGCGTTTCTTCAAATCGGATCTGGTTCTTTTTAAGTAAATCTTCTGCTTTTTTACGTTCTTCTTTTTCAAAATTCAGGGCAACAATATCTGCCAGAGAGCTTAAAAATATCTGTTCGCTAATACCCCACTCACGCTTGGGACCCACATGCTCGCAGCATACCACACCAATAACTTTATTACCGCTTCGGATGGGTACATCCAGCATAGAAGTAATACCATACGGCAGCAGGTAGCTTTTAGTAAACTCACAGGTAGCGGGGTGCGTAAGGGCATCATTTGCAATTATAAAAGCATCTTTTTTCAGGTGTTGAAAATATACCGGGTAATCTTTTTCATAAGCCACATCGCCTGTGGTATATTCTTTTGTACTCAGTGTAAAAATATGTGCGGCGTTAATGGAGCTCAGCCCGTTGTTATTGTACAACCATATACCTACCCTTTCGCATTTTACGGTTTTAGCGCCCAGTGCAATCACTTCTTTTATCTTATCGTCAAATCCTGCTTCATTGTTATTGGCATTCAGCTGCAGCATGGCCTGTTGCTGTTCTAAAAACTCCTCTACCTTAATCCTTTCAGTTTGTGCAGTGTATTTATCAGACAAGGCTTTTTGTAAATCGGCCTCTGATTGTTTCCGGGTTTCGATCTCGTCTTCCAGTTTTTTATTCTGTGTAAAAAAGTTACTGATCAGCCTGGATAAACTGCCAAATTCATTGGGTTGAAGATTATACCGCGATAATTTGCTGGCGTTATGTTCCTTGAGCGCCATTGATATGGATGCCAGGGGAGACAATAAGATTTTTTTAGAAACCTGGTAAAATACCAGCCCTATCATAACGATGAGACCTATAAAGATGAATAAATACCAGCCCAGGTATTTTTGATAACCACTCAGTACCGGGTAACTTCGTGAAATATTAAACCCTCCCAATATGCTGCCATCAAACTGTTTGGCAGGTATACTGAATTCAAGCGTTCCGTTTTTTGTGTTAGTATTGTCGGGATAAGCTTTACCGGCAGCAACAAAATTAAAGCTGATCTCGGCAGACAGGTTTCTAAGATGGGCCATGTATGCAGAATCTACAATTCTTCCTAAAAGAAAATAGCCTTTGGGAGGATCTTTCCTGTCTTTATCCGCAGTATTGGTAATGCCCCCTGCAAAAACTTCTACCACTGCATTATTATGAGTAACAAAAAAAGACCGGCTTTTTTGTACCGACAGGCTGGCTTTAAGAACCGGGGCTGGAATATCCAGCGCATTAATGGCCAGGCTGGGGTGTGTGGCAGAGAAATAGTATTTATTGGCATTGCTGTCAAGTACCCATATATAATCGATCTTATAGTTGGCCAATGGTGCAGTTAATTCTTCGGCTGCCCAGGTACTGTCTCTTTTGCCGGTAACAAATTCTACCATCTGATCCCATACGCTGTAATCGTAATTATAGCTGTTGATATATGCGGCATTTAACTGTAACAGTTTGGGAATTTCTTTCTCTTTGGTTTCGGTAAGTTTACCCTGCAGCAATAACCTGGTTTGGTTGGTGATGGATACCTGCAAAAAAACAGACAGTAATATTATTGCAGCTATTACAAGAGTTAACAATAATAATAACTGGTGGCGTACTTTCATAAATAGTGGATATTGCTGACGGTTGGCATATATTACAACCAATCATCGCATAGCGATTATTTACCATAACGCACACACGCTATATAAATTGTACACTAACTATAACAAATATTCGACATCTCATTAATTTCCTGTTGAATAAGCAGGCTGCTTTGCCTGATCTTACTGATCAGCACATTAAATTTAGCCTCCATTTCCGTTTTGCTGAGGTTGGTTTTGCACTCGTTTTCAAATGCAATACAATCCCTGGTGAGCTGCGAAAATCCCACGTAAGTAAAAATGGATGCATGAAAATGAAGGCAGTTGCTTAAAGCCCGGTTTCCCGATAAAAAAGCGGTGCAGAGAGACTGGAGCATTTCTTCCTGGCTGGAAAGGTACTCATCGAATATTTCGATGACATCGGTTGCAGAATCGCCATAAAATCTGGCAATGGTTTCTTTTTCAAAAATCACTGTGTTCATTAGGGTGCTTTAAAAGGATTATTGATTAGGGAGATGTTGATACACTGTTACGGCAGTTTAAAATACCGAGTACATTTATCAAAATCTATGCAATATTACTGTTTCTTTTTTTAAATAAAAAGAGTAAAACTACTGCGTATTTTTACCAGTCATATTATTTATCCATTTTTAGGGTATTGATTATCATACAGGCAGGTTTTTCTAATATTTTATTTTATTAATACTACTCGTGCTGCATTAAAGTGCTGATTTTTATTATTTGAAAGGAATAAGCACCTTCTTTTACTAGCCCAGTTTTTTGTACTTTTGCGATCCCTGTATGAACGGGATTAAAGTAACCTAACAATGGAATTGAGCAAAAATTTTGAGCCCACGGCAATAGACGCAAAATGGTACCAACACAGCCTGGATAAAGGATATTTCAGCAGTATCCCGGATAGCAGGGAAGCATATACCGTAGTGATTCCTCCGCCCAATGTTACCGGGGTGTTACATATGGGACATTGTTTAAATAATACCATACAGGATATATTGGTACGCCGTGCCCGGATGCAGGGTAAAAATGCCTGCTGGGTACCCGGTACCGACCATGCCTCAATTGCCACAGAAGCCAAAGTGGTAGGGATGCTTAGGGAAAGAGGCATTGCCAAATCATCCTTAACCCGGGAAGAATTTTTAAGTTATGCCTGGGAATGGAAAGAAAAATATGGTGGCATTATTTTACAGCAATTGAAAAAACTGGGCTGCAGTTTAGACTGGAACCGCACTTCGTTCACTATGGACGAAGAGTATTACAAAGCTGTTATAAAGGTATTCATCGACTTGTATGAAAAAGGATTGATTTACCGCGGTAAAAGAATGGTGAACTGGGATCCTGTAAGCCAAACCGCCCTGAGTGATGAAGAAGTTATTTTTAAAGACGTTGATTCAAAATTATATTACGTTAAATATCCCCTTACAGACGGAAGCGGCAGCATTACGGTGGCCACCACCAGGCCCGAAACTATTTTGGGCGATGTGGCCATTTGTGTTAATCCGGCTGATGAACGCTACACACATCTTGTTGGTAAAGAAATTATAGTGCCCATCATTAACAGGAAAATTCCGGTGATTGCTGATGACTATGTAACGGCAGATTTTGGTACCGGCGCATTAAAAATTACACCTGCGCACGATAAGAATGACAATATGCTGGGTGCAAAACACCACCTGAAAGCCATCGATACCTTAGATGCCACCGGAAAATTCACCGCCGCAGAATTAATGGATGAGCAACCTTCGGAACTGGTATTATCATACAATGGTGTTGACCGTTTTGCGCTGCGTAAAAAAATTGTGGAAGATATTGCTGCACTGGGACAAATTGAAAAAATAGAAGATTATAAGGGACAGGTTGGCACCAGCGAAAGAACAGGTGCAGTAATTGAAAGCCGTTTATCCATGCAATGGTTTATCAACATGCAGCAGTTCATGGAAAAAAATCCGGAAGCACTGGAATCGGTGATGAACGACACCATACAATTTCATCCTGCCAAACTAAAAAATACCTATAGCCACTGGCTGGGCAATATTAAAGACTGGTGTATCAGCCGCCAGTTGTGGTGGGGACAGCAAATACCGGCATGGTATGATGAGCAGGGAAGGTTTGTTGTAGCTGCTACCAAAGAAGAAGCATTCGAAAAATTTAAAGGTCAATGGGCAATAGTGAATAGTCAATCCGGCGACGGCACTATTCACCATTCACCATTCACCATTGACGATATTAAACAAGACGAAGATGTCCTGGACACCTGGTTCTCGTCGTGGTTATGGCCCATGGAAGTGTTCAAAGGCATCAGTCAACCGAATAATAAAGACATTGAGTACTACTATCCCACCACCACGCTGGTAACCGGGCAGGATATCATTTTCTTTTGGGTGGCACGTATGATCATGGCGGGTTACGAATACAAACAACTACCGCCATTTAAAGATGTGTATTTTACCGGTATGGTAAGGGATAAGCAGGGCAGAAAAATGAGTAAGCAACTGGGCAACTCCCCCGACCTGCTGGGTTTGATAGAGCAATATGGTGCTGATGCTACCCGCTTTGGCATCATGATAGCCTCGCCTGCCGGTAATGATTTATTATTTGATGAAAGCAGCCTGGAGCAGGGAAGAAATTTCAATAATAAATTATGGAATGCGCTGAAGCTGGTGAAGATGTGGGAAGGGCGTGTAGATGATAGTATTAAGAATACAGATGACAGTAATGCAACTGCTGTTAACAGTCATCTGTCAACTAACAACTTTGCTCTGGACTGGTTCCAAAACCGCTTACACCAGGTACAGGCCGAGGTAGATGGACTGATGAAACAGTTCCGCTTAAGCGAAGCTTTAAAAACTATTTACAGTTTGATATGGGATGATTTTTGCAGCTGGTATTTAGAATGGGTAAAACCCGGTTTTGAACAGCCTGTTGAAAAAGCTGTGTATGAAAAAACAATTCATTTCTTTACCGAACTGATGCAATTGCTGCATCCCTATATGCCATTTGTAACAGAAGAAATTTATCACCTGCTGCAGGAAAGAACAGATGACCTGTGTACAAAACAAACAGGTGAGTTTAAAAATGCTGATGCACAAATTTTATTGCAGGGAAATCTTTTAAAAGAGGTGATCACCGGCATCCGCGATGTAAGAAATAAAAATCAGATCAAACCAAAAGAACAGATATTGCTGCATATACAAACTGCTGCAACTGCCACTTACCGGTCTATAGAAAATATTTTAGCCAAGCAGTTGAATGCCAAAGCCATCGCATTCGTAGAAGATAAAGTAGCGAATACCATTTCGGCAGTAATTGGAAATGATAAATTTTATATAGCATCCGAACAGCCTGTTAATACCGGCAGCCAGAAAGAAGATCTGCTGAAAGACCTGGAACACCAGAAAGGTTTTTTATTATCCGTAGAAAAAAAACTGGGTAACGAAAAATTTGTAGCGAATGCCAAACCGGAAGTACTGGCGCTGGAACAAAAAAAGAAAGCAGATGCACTGAGCAGGATACAAGCCATTGAAGAAAGTTTGGCGGCATTGTAAGCTGAACCGCAGGAATCGGCTAACAACATTAAAAATACCGGTGGCCTTCAATACATGGTCATCCACAGCAGTTCAACAGTTTGTTAAATTGCCCGGGTAATACTTTTTAGATCGTACATTCGTTGTATATAAAAATCTGCACATGCCTGTATTTAAATATTGCGTTTTTGTATGGATGCTATTAGTTCCTTTTGCCGGAACCATGGCGCAAAAGCCCAAACCGGTTCGTCCCAAAGTTACGCCAACTGCCAAACCTGTATTTCCCAAATTAAAAACATCGCTGGGATCCCGTTCAGACAGTGTGGTTTTGGTACCGGTTGATGAAGTGGTGCAACTGATCACATTACCCCTTACCATCACCGACGATAAAAAAACAGCCTATACCATCTCTTCTTACCAGTGTATGTATAAAAGACTGGCCGTTACAGAAGATGAAGAGTCTGGCAAAGTATCACCTGTAAAAAGTATTGTGGCCGAATTTTTCAGAACCACTCCCCTCTCTGAGATTTGGAAAAAAACCATTACCGAACAATTAAAACCCGGCGAAGAGATCTATTTTTTTGATGTTGTGGTAAAAGATGCTAAAGGCAGGCTGATGCTTGCCCCTAATATAAAAATACTGGTGCAGTAACCCGTTCTGCTTTAAAAAATTACCGGGCCTGAGTGTTTTTATAAATAAAACAACAGTGACTTGCACTGGTTAAATTCTTTACTACCCATTCACCAGCACATGCGTTTGTTTGATTACGCCCATTACAAACACACTTTGTACATGCCCCATATTATCGATATTGCTTAGTTTATTCACATGAAAATCATGATATGCATTCATATCCTCGCTCATTACTTTCAGCATAAAATCAAATTCACCGCTGATAGTAAAGCATTCCACCACTTCGGGCATTTGTAAAATGGCTTTTACAAATTTGGTTCCGGCAGTTTTGCTGTGTTCTTTCAGCGATACATAGCAAATGGCGATCAAACTTTTTTTCACCTTGGTATGATCCACCAAAGTGGCGTATTGTTTTATTACACCGCTCGCTTCCATGCGCTTGATGCGCTCATGTATAGGTGTGGTGCTCAGGTGAATCCTGTCTGCAATTTCCTTCACCGTCATGCGGGCATTCTGCTGCAGCAAAGCCAGTATAGAAAGGTCTTTAGCATCCAGCAACACATTGGCTGTAGCCGTTTTTTCTGTTTGAGCCGTTTTTGCCATTGTAAAAAAGTATTTAATCCTGTTATCAGTATAATAAAAGGAGAATACCCCAAATATACATAAATCTGTAGAATATTATTCTGTAGCATTACTTTTGCAGTCTAAAAATTACAATATGTCAAAAAATGCAATTGATTTCAGCCTTCCATACAAGGTGAAAGATATGAGCCTAGCAGAATGGGGCCGTAAAGAAATTAAATTAGCCGAAGCAGAAATGCCGGGCTTAATGGCCATCCGTGAAGAATACGGACCCAGCCAGCCATTGAAAGGCGCAAGAATTGCAGGTTGCCTGCACATGACCATACAAACCGCTGTGCTGATTGAAACACTGGTGGCATTGGGTGCCGAAGTGAAATGGAGCTCTTGTAATATTTTCAGTACACAAGACCAGGCCGCCGCTGCTATTGCTGCTGCAGGTATTGGCGTATTTGCCTGGAAAGGACAAAGCCAGGAAGAAGCGGATTGGTGTATTGAACAAACCCTGTTCTTTGGTGGTGCCGACCGTCCTTTGAATATGATTTTGGATGATGGTGGTGACCTGACCAATATGGTATTTGATACTTACCCCGAGTTAGTTGCTAACATCAAAGGTTTAAGTGAAGAAACCACTACCGGTGTACACCGTTTATATGAAAGGATGGCGAAAGGTACTTTACCTATTCCCGCATTCAACGTAAACGATTCTGTTACCAAATCTAAATTCGATAATAAATACGGTTGTAAAGAAAGTTTGGTGGATTCTATCCGTCGTGCAACCGATGTGATGATGGCTGGTAAAGTTGCGGTTGTAGGAAGTTACGGTGATGTGGGTAAAGGTTCTGCTGCTTCATTAAAAGGTGCCGGTTGCCGTGTGATTGTTACCGAAATTGATCCTATATGTGCTTTACAGGCAGCGATGGACGGTTTTGAAGTAAAGAAAATGATCGACGCAGTGAAAGAAGCTGATATCATCGTTACTGCTTCAGGTTGCCGCGACCTGATCACTGAACAGCATTTTCGTGTAATGAAGGATAAGGCCATCGTTTGTAATATCGGCCACTTTGATATTGAAATTGATATGGCATGGTTGAACAGCAACTATGGCAATACCAAAAACACCATCAAACCACAGGTGGATATGTATACCATCGATGGTAAAGATGTGATTGTGCTGGCGGAAGGCCGTTTGGTAAACTTAGGTTGTGCAACAGGACACCCAAGTTTTGTTATGAGTAACAGTTTCAGTAACCAAACACTGGCGCAAATTGAATTGTGGACCAAGGGCGCACAATACAAGAATGAAGTGTATGTGTTACCAAAAGTACTGGACGAAAAAGTGGCCCGTTTACACCTGGCTAAAATTGGTGTGGTATTAGATGAACTGACTCCTGCACAGGCCGATTACTTAGGCATTGCAAAAGAAGGTCCGTTTAAACCTGAACACTACCGATACTAAAATTAAAGCTGACTAAGTATACAGCCCCGGCCTAAAGCCGGGGCTTTTTTGTTGGAAGAAAATGACAGTCTGAGCCTGTCGAATACGGTTTATTAAACCTCACTCTCCAATTTGATAAATATAAAAACGTTCCGTTTTTATATTTTTTGTAACGGGCATTTGAAACACTATTTTACGGCAGTGGCGTCGCACTCTTCAGCGATATGACTTTATTGAGCTTTTATCTATGCGTAAATTTGTCGCTGGCGCAGGTATTCAGCAGTATCTCCTGTGTCTGCCAGTTCTGCCTGACTTTGTCCGGAATTAAAATTACCAATGTTCAAATTCAGCACCTCATATATATCAACAGCAGTTAGTTTTTCCTTTATACTATTGGGCTTTAAAATACTTCACTTTCTTCAGGAATAATAAAAACAAGGCTGTTCTGTAACTAAACAGCCTGCTGCACGTATACCATTACAAACACTGGTATGATAAATATCTTTAAAAGAGACTACCAACACTATGAAGGTGTTCCCCTGATCAACATTTACGGCTTGCGTTTGCTGTTTGCATTAATGACGGTATTTCTCAGTTATGATTCCTGGACTTACATTATCAATCACAAGGGCGAGTGGAAAGTAACGGATGCAGTAGCCTGGTGTGTATGGTTAGCCTATGGTGCCATTTCGTGGATCGGAGTACTACGTCCGCTGAAGATGCTGCCCCTGGTATTACTTGAAATTGTTTATAAGGTGGCCTGGCTAATAGTGGTATCGTATCCTTTATGGAAAAAGAATGAATTAGACGGTTCTCCTGCAGCATATACCACCACTGTTTTTATTTTTATCATTCTTCCCATCCTGTTTATGCCATGGGGTTATTTTTTTAAAACGTATATCCTGGGAAAGAAAACAGCATAGGTTTTAGTTCATAAAAATGTAAAATTACCCCGGTATTTCAGCACCGGCGCAATATAGCACGTCATGAGGTATTATATAAAACTACAGTAAGCTGTAAAGGGATCATTTTGCATATGAGTACATTTTATAAAAAAGCCGTTGACGATGTGTATGATCCTGTAAAAATTCCTCATATTTGTGCAGCTTAAATCCCCACAATCATGAAGAATAGAAAACTTTTTTCCATAACAATTATTTTGTCGCTCTTGTTGGTTTCCTGCAAGATGGAAAATACACCCGAAGAATATTTTGACCGGGCAGCCCTTAATACCAATTTACTGATGCAGTTTGGATCACGCGACTTTAAGGATCTGCAGGCAAGGAAGTTATCGGATCTGTGGGTGGTGGAAAATCGCAAATCCAAACAGGGCGCCCCCAGCTATACGGCCTATATTAAAAGCAACCAGTTTAGTCAAATCAATAATGCCATTGAAAAGATCAAAGACCTGAAGCCTACAACAGAAACCAAACCAATGATAGATGCATCACTGGAATTGTTTGGTTTTGTAAAACAAAAATACGAGACCGACTATATTAAAATTGCCGGCATGATAGATGCCAAAGCACCGCAACAGGATATTGATGATGCCATTGCATCAATGGAAAAGGAAAGTTTCTCTACCATTGACGGGTTGTATAAAAAACTGATGGATATTGCATTGCCTTATGCAAAAAAACACGGCATCAAGGTTACACAAAATAAATTTTAATTGCAGCATATCTTGCCCGCTTTTGGCATAATTGAAATGTAAATGCTGTTTAGAAATAAAAAAAGGCGGCCCGTTTCCAGGCCACCTTTAAAAAACATCAAATACTTTATATATTAAGCAAGATCAAAACGATCCAGGTTCATCACTTTGGTCCATGCTGCAATGAAGTCGTGCACAAATTTTTCCTCTGCGTCCGCGCAGGCATATACTTCTGCAAGCGCACGCAGCTCAGAGTTAGAACCCAGGATAAGATCAACACGCGTACCCGTCCATATCACTTTACCTGTTTTACGGTCGCGTGCTTCAAAAACATCGGCTGCATCAGAAACTGCAAACCATTTGATTCCAAAATCAAGCAGGTGAATAAAAAAATCATTGGTCAGTACTTCGGGACGTTGGGTAAATACACCATGCTGCGATTGCCCGGCATTGGTATTCAATACACGCATGCCACCGATGAGCACCGTCATTTCAGGTGCGGTTAAGGTTAACAGTTGTGCTTTGTCTATTAATAATTCTTCTGCAGATACACTGTAGGTATCTTTCAGGTAATTGCGGAATCCATCTGCTTTTGGTTCCAGCACTGCAAAGGATGCTGCATCGGTTTGCTCCTGTGATGCATCTGTTCTGCCCGGCCTGAAGGGAACGGTAACAGTATGACCTGCTTTTTTTGCAGCCTGTTCAATACCTACCGATCCGCCCAGTACCACCAGGTCTGCAACAGAAACATATTTACCGCCGGCACTGCTGAATTCTTTTTGAATGTTTTGCAGCACATTCAATACCCCGGCCAGCTGTACCGGGTTGTTCACTTTCCAGTCTTTTTGAGGTGCCAAACGAATGCGTGCCCCGTTGGCTCCACCCCGTTTATCGGATCCGCGGAAGGTAGACGCAGAGGCCCAGGCAGTAGATACCAGTTGTGATACTGACAGCCCGGAGGCGGCTATTTTATTTTTCAATGCATCAATATCTGTGTCATTGATCAATGGCAGTGCCACAGCGGGTACAGGATCTTGCCAGATCAGTTCTTCCGCAGGCACTTCTTTACCAAGATAACGGGCAACGGGTCCCATATCACGGTGCGTTAATTTATACCAGGCACGTGCAAAAGCATCGGCAAATTCATCAGGATGTTCAAAGAAATGCCGGGATATTTTTTCATATGCGGGATCTGCTTTCAATGCCAGATCGGCTGTAAGCATAGTAGGCGCATGTGTTTGGCTAGGATTGTGGGCATCAGGCACGGTGCCTGCTCCAGCCCCGGCTTTGGGTTTCCACTGGTGTGCGCCCGCCGGGCTTTTAGTCAGTTCCCATTCAAAGCCAAACATATTTTCAAAATAGTTATTGCTCCACCTGGTGGGTGTGGTGGTCCAGGCGCCTTCCAAACCGCTGGTAATGGTATCTGCTCCATTACCGGTGCCAAAGGTATTGTTCCAGCCAAGCCCCTGCTCTTCAATACCTGCGGCTGCAGGTTCTTTACCTACATATTTGCCGGGATCGGCTGCGCCATGGGTTTTACCAAATGTATGTCCGCCAGCTATCAATGCTACTGTTTCTTCATCATTCATTGCCATACGTCCAAAAGTTTCCCTGATATCACGGGCAGATGCCAGCGGATCCGGGTTGCCGTTAGGGCCTTCGGGATTTACATATATCAACCCCATTTGTACAGCCGCTAAGGGATTCTCCAGTTCGCGGTCGCCGGTATAGCGCTGGTCGCCCAACCACTCTTTTTCAGCTCCCCAGTACACATCTTCTTCGGGTTCCCATACATCTTCCCGTCCGCCGCCGAAACCAAAGGTTTTAAAACCCATTGATTCAAGCGCACAGTTTCCTGCAAGAATCATGAGGTCGGCCCAGGATAATTTATTTCCGTATTTCTGTTTGATGGGCCACAGCAGTAATCTTGCTTTATCAAGATTGGCATTGTCGGGCCAGCTGTTGAGCGGGGCAAAACGCTGTGTACCCGAGCCGCCACCACCGCGGCCATCAGAGATGCGGTAGGTACCTGCACTGTGCCAGGCCATGCGGATGAAGAATGGCCCATAGTGACCATAATCGGCCGGCCACCAGTCCTGCGAAGTGGTCATCAGGTCAAACAGGTCTTTCTTTACGGCATCCAGGTCTAACGACTTAAATGCGGCTGCATAATCGAATGATGCTCCCATTGGGTTAGAGAGGGAAGAGTTTTGCCGCAGGATGTTCAACTTTAGCTGGTTGGGCCACCAGTCGCGGTTCCTGGTTCCACTGCCTGCGGTTTGCTTTAGCGCACCGCCATGAAAGGGACATTGGCCTGCCCCGTTGGAAGAACTTGCTGTTGTAAGATGTTGGTTTGTATCCATGGTATAGTTGTTTTACTAATGAAGGCTGTGAAGGTATCAATGAATCGATCAATTACTTTATCTATTTATTTTATTTTAATATAGATAAAAACTATAAGTTTAAAAAACTGCCGCAGTAACCAAAATGAGCACAACATTTGCGGGTTTACATAACTTTGTTAAAAGTTTCATTTACATATGACCAGCAACGAACAGATCATCATCCCCTTCAGTAATAAAAAATTGTATAAATTATTACTGGCATCGGTACTGTTTGTGCTGCTGGGGATATGGTTGCTGCTTGCCCGGCCCGACCTGAGCAGAACGATGTTCAATGATCCGGTGATCAGGTATACCACTGCCATTGCCTGCATACTGTTTTTTGGCATGAGCGGCATTTTTTTCATTAAAAAAATAAGGGCTAAAAAACCGGCTATTATCATAGATGCCACCGGCATTACTGATAATACCAGTGCTGTTTCCGGTAATCATATTCCATGGCATGATATCAGGGCCATAGTAACCAACCAGGTGTTTAACCAGGTATTTTTAATGGTGTTGCTGCATCACCCGGAAGAAATGATCAGTAAGCAAACGAATTGGATCAAACGCAAAGCCATGGCCATCAATTATAAAAAATATGGTTCACCCCTGAGCATTTCAGCCAGCACATTACAGATCAGTGTAACCGAACTAAGGGCATTACTGCACGATAAACTGAGCAGGTATATGAATTGAAACGGCACCAACCCAGATGTGATGAATCACTGGCTGAATACAGTGACCACGCAATACTGCAATTGCCGCAGTACCCCTCTCCTTTTCATCATCTCCTTGCTGCTGATAGTACCTCCCAAAGCATGTCCACCTCCTGGCTAAAAACAATTTCACTGTCAGTATCACATACCAACCAGCTTCCCTCCGCCATTTCGGCTTCCAGTTCGTTGGGATCCCACCCGCAATAGCCAATACATAATTTAATATCCCGGGTTGTAACAGTGCCTTCGTTGATGCATTGCACCGCCTGGTTAAAATTACCACCGGTATAAACAACACCTGTTACATTAATTCCACCGGTAATTAGGCCGGGCCGCCGGTGCAGAAAATACAACTGGTCTGTTTGAACCGGACCACCATTATACAATGGGATGGGTGGCGATGCACTAAATGCTGCCAGTTCATTGAATGCCCGGGGAAATAATTTATTGATCACAAAGCCTATGGCGCCTTTTTCGTTATGTTCAGTGATAAAGATAACTGCCTTATTAAAATTGGGATCTTGTAAGGAAGGCGCACTGATCAATATTTTGCCGGCAATGGTATACATAACGGAAAGTTAACAAGGTTAACCGGAATGATTTTACAAAGTCATTCAAATTTTTATTACAGCAATATGCCGGTGCATAAATTTCAACGATAATCCGTAAATTCAATACAAAAATTGGCCATGTTACTCACCCGCCAGCAAGTTGCAGCAGCATTTTCATCAGGTAACTTCCATCTCGCCTACCCGCATCTTGCAGATGAAGCAAAATGGAATATCATGGGCGATAAAACACTGGAGGGAAAAGAAAGTATTATTGCTTTCTGCACCCAAACCGCCCATTATTTTGCAAGCGTGAGCACCACATTTACTATAAGCAATATTGTTACCGGTGCTACTGCAGTTGCTATTGACGGTACTGCAGTATTTATAAACCCGGCCGGAGAAAAAACATGTATTGCTTCCTGCGATGTGTATTGCTTTGACAATGAAAAACTGGTACAGATCAATTCTTATTGTATTACTATAAATCAAAACAGTTAAGCTGTTAAATTATTAAACAATCTTTATTCTATGCAGGATATTAGAATCAGAACAGCTACTCCCGAAGATCTGGATTTGCTGTATCAATTTGAACAGGGTGTTATTGCAGCAGAGCGCCCCTTTGACCCCACTTTAAAGTCCGACCCGGTACATTATTATAATCTGCAGGAAATGATTGCTGCTGCGCATATTGAACTGGTGGTGGCAGAAACTGGCAATACCATCGTTGGATCGGGTTATGCAAGAATTGAACAGTCAAAACCTTATTTACAGCATGAGCAATATGCGTACCTGGGTTTTATGTATGTAATGCCTGAATACCGCGGGCGGGGCATCAACCAGCAGATCATTGCTGTTTTAAAAAAATGGGTGCTTGCCCAAAATATTACAGAGATACAGCTGGATGTGTATTTCAATAATATCAATGCCATTAAAGCATATGAAAAAGCCGGGTTTAGCAAACACATGGTCTCCATGCGGCTAAACGCCGGCGCATAATGTTAACCCAAACAATAAAATAAAGGTGAATAACAAACGCACTCAACTCACACTTTTCATTGCCCCCCCGGTGGCAGAAGGCATCGAAAATATCCGTAAGCATTTCAATCCCCTTCAATATGAGCTGATACCCGCTCATGTAACCCTGTGCAGGGAAGAGGAACTGGAACAACTTGATAAGATATTACAGTGTTTAAATACACTGCATCATTCCTGCATCACTATTCATTTTGGCAAACCGGTTCGCTTTGCCGCAGGAAAAGGCCTGATGATACCCGCCTTACAAAACAATGCACCTTTTCAGCAGCTGAGATACGCCATATTAAAAGGCCTTTTTACCAAGATCCCCAAACAAGAACCGCATATTACACTGATGCATCCCCGCAATGCCACCTGCACAGATGAGCTGTTTGAGCAAATACAAGATATGGTATTGCCCAGGAGCATTACATTTAATACCATCAGCCTGATTGAACAGGAACCGGGAAAGCCCTGGCAGGTAAGGCAAACTTTTATGCTGCATTGAACAAAAGTTTGACGCACTCATCTTACTTTATAAAACCGCACTACCTTTAGGGCTGCAAAATCTATTGAATGAAATTATCTTATACCCTGCTGCTGGTCATCATCCTTGGTAATGGAATTTATTTTACTGCCGGTGCACAAAAAAACAAACCCCTCCAAACTGGAGCAGAACAAACAGTAAAATACATCGGTCTGCTGAAAGGCAAAAGGGTGGCCATACTGGCCAATCCCACCTCCATCATTGGAAAAAAACATTTGGTAGACAGTCTAATTACAAGAGGTATCCAAATTGTAAAAGTATTTGGGCCCGAGCATGGTTTCCGCGGCAATGCCAGCAATGGCGCCAAAGTAGCCGATGAAAAAGATCCTGCCACCGGAATAAAAATAATTTCTTTGTATGGTTCCAAACGTAAACCCTCGGCAGATGACCTGGCCGATGTGGACATCATGCTGTTTGACATCCAGGATGTGGGTTGCCGTTTTTATACTTACATCAATGTATTAAAAGAAGTGATGGAAGCCTGTGCAGAAAATAAAAAAACCTTGCTGATACTCGACCGGCCTAACCCCAACGGATACCTGGTAGATGGTCCGGTACTGGACATGAAACTGGCCTCAGGCATTGGCCGTTTCCCCATTCCCATTGCGCATGGCATGACCATCGGCGAATTTGCACAAATGATCAATGGCGAGGGCTGGCTGCCCAATAAACTGCGATGCACCCTTAAAATAATCCCGGTAGCCCATTACAACCACGATATGCCCTATACTTTGCCAGTAAAACCCTCGCCCAATTTAAATACCCAGCAAAGCATTATGCTGTACCCCGCCACCTGTTTATTTGAAGGCACTATTTTGAATTTAGGTCGCGGTACCCAGTTTCCATTTACCATTTTAGGCGCTCCCCTGCTGAAAGACAAATACAGTTTTACATTCACCCCTGTAAGCCTGCCGGGTATGAGTGAAACGCCCTTGCACATGAACCAAACCTGTTATGGTATTGACCTGCGGGATTATAAAGTAAATGAAATGCGCCAAACCAAACGCATTAACCTGCAGTGGATGTTGGATCTATATAAAGCTTATCCTGTAAAAGAAAAATTTTTCGACCGTACCCAAAGCAAGGAAATGGGCAATATTGACGGACTATCGGGCGACGCCGCCTTTAAACAACAGATCATTGCCGGAAAAACGGCTAAAGAAATACAGGCCTCCTGGGAGCCTAAACTATCGCAATACAAACTAATGCGGAAAAAATATTTATTGTATCCGTAATGGCGCATAAGAGCTTTATTTTTATTTTCTAAAAAGCTGATACGTTGTATGATCTATTTAAAAAGAACCAATTCTGATGATGGCCACTTTCAGCAACTGGTAAGGGAACTGGATAAAGACCTGGCCATACGCGATGGTGATGAACACGCTTTTTACGCACAGTTCAATAAAATTGCCATGATCAAACATGCTATTGTGGCCTATGAAGGAGAAGTGCCGGTGGGCTGTGGTGCAGTAAAAGAATATGAACCGGGCATCATGGAAGTGAAACGGATGTTTGTGCCCCTGGAAAAACGCGGACAGGGTATTGCCCCAATGATATTGCAGGCACTGGAAAACTGGTGCAGGGAAATGGATTACAGTACCTGCGTGTTGGAAACCGGCAAAAAACAGCCCGAGGCCATTAGCCTGTATACAAAAAATGGTTACCACATCATTCCCAATTACGGTCAGTATGCTACTGTGGAAAATAGTGTATGTTTTAAAAAGGTGTTATAACAGTAGAAGCAATGTATTGGCCAGGTCATTTTTATATGGATTTGAGCTAATGGTATACAAAGTATTTAAAGTAGTCATTTTTTTAATACCTTTAAACTGATCCGGATGCTTTCACTTCTTAATATTTAAAAGATGAAAAATAAAAAACTGTTGGGTTTTGCAATATTATTACTGCTAACAATGGCTAATTTTAACAGGCTGAAGGGAAATGAGAACATCAGGACGGTACAGTTTTTATCTATATTTGCCATTGGTATGCTGTCGGGCCTCTTACTCCATGAACTGGTTGTACTCATAAAATCAAAAAAAAGCAATTCATAATTCTCCTTTTAAGCACCTGCTTTTTCTTCGTATTTTACCTGCAAGAAGTTTTTAATTTGAATTTTATTCGTTTAACTTTATATCAGCGATTGCCTTTGCAAAAAGGCCGGATTTACTAACCCCTCACTAACCTGTTGGCACCTCTGCACGCCTGAAAAATGATAAGCCTTATAGACCGGCATGACCAATGTCAGTAGTTTTTTTTATGCTGTTTTTACCTTAGTAGAGCACTATGAAATAAACTACTGAATAACCCATTTCTCACACTTAAAACGTAATTCAAATGGTAACAGAAGCACAACACAAATCACTCGTTGAGGAGTGCACACAATGGCACGACATACTGGTATCTTACCGAAAAAAAATCAACGAGCTAAAAACAGAATTATATTATTTCGCCCCCGGCAAAACCGACCACGACGTACTGTTAGGTATTGAACATTATCACAACCAGTTTCACATCCAGCTCATTAATATTCACGATCTGAAACATGAGATCAAATTCCATGTAAATGAAGCGGAGCGCCATCCCAATTTCGGGCACCGCATTCCGCATCATTATATAAAAGACAAGCTGGACATGCTGCTGGCCGACCTGGATAAACTGGAACAGGATTTTCACCAGTTCATAAAATCATAACTGCTTTATACATCAGCCAACCTATACCCGGTTGGCTGATTGCTTTTCTAACGATTCTTTCACTATAAAAAATTATTTTATGGCTACGTACGATTCCAATCACGTAAAAAATATTGCCCTGCTGGGGCATGCCGGTTGTGGCAAAACCACCATGGCCGAAAGCATGTTGTTTGAAGCAGGCATCATCAAACGCCGCGGCAGCATTGCGGCACGTAACACCACCAGCGATTATCATGAGCTGGAAACTGAAAGACAGAGTTCGGTATTTTCTTCCCTGTTGCATACCCCCTGGAAAGATTATAAGATCAATATTATAGACACCCCGGGCTACGATGATTTTTCCGGTGAAGTGATCAGCGCATTACGGGTAGCCGATACCGGCGTAATGGTACTGAATGCAGTGATGGGTGTGGAAGTGGGTACCGATATCATTTGGGAATATACCGACCAGTTTAAAACTCCCACCATATTTGTTGTAAACGGGGTGGATAAAGATGGGGCTGATTTTGATAAAACACTACAAGCCGCCAAAGCACATTTTGGTGCCAACGTGGTGGCCGTACAATACCCGGTTCAAACCGGTGCCGGCTTCAACAGCACCGTGGATGTACTGAACATGAAAATGTACCAGTATCCTGCCGATGGGGGCAAACCCACTTCTTTCCCCATCCCCGACAGTGAAAAAGAAAAAGCCGAACAGTTGCATAAAGAACTGGTGGAAGCCATTGCTTCCAATGATGAGGGTCTGATGGAAAAATATTTTGAACAGGGCGAATTAAGTGAGGCCGACATGAAAGCCGGTTTGCACAGTTCCATGATAAAGCATGATATCTTCCCGTTATTCTGTGCATCAGCCGAAAAAAATATGGGTGTTGGCCGCGTGATGAACTTTATTGATCATGTATGCCCGGCCCCTGCAGAAATGCCGGCGCAGATCACCACATCGGGCAAAACACTTACCTGCGATGAAAATGGCCCGGCCTGCATCTTTGTTTTTAAAACCATTATTGAACCGCATATCGGCGAACTGAGTTTGTTTAAAGTATACAGCGGTACTGTTAAGGCCGGCAGCGAACTGGTGAACGAGAATACCGGTGTAACAGAAAAATTAAACCAGCTGTTCCTGCTGGAAGGCCATAACCGGGTACCCGTGCAGGATTTAGTGGCCGGAGATATTGGCGCCACCATCAAACTGCGCAGCACGCATGTAAATAATACCCTGCACGACAAAGGTGCCAATATAGAATTGCAACCCATTGTTTTTCCTAAAGCCAATGTTACAGTTGCCATCTCTGCAGTGAACAAAGGGGATGAAGAGAAATTATCGCAGGCCCTGCATACTTTACAGGAAGAAGATGCCACCGTGCAGTTTGAAGTATCACCCGAGTTAAAACAAACCCTGCTGCATTGCCAGGGCGAACTGCACCTGCAGGTAATACAATGGAAAATAGAACACATTCATAAACTGGAGGTGAAATTTGAAAAACCCAAGATCCCCTATCGTGAAACCATCCGCAAAATGTTTGAATCCAATTACCGCCATAAAAAACAAAGTGGTGGTGCCGGGCAGTTTGCCGAAGTATACATGAGGGTGGAACCCTGGTATGAAGGCATGCCCGATCCGGAAGGACTGAATGTAAGACACCGTGATGAGATTGACCTTGACTGGGGAGGCAAACTGGTATTTTTAAATTGTATTGTGGGCGGCGCTATTGATGCCCGTTTTTTACCTTCTATTTTAAAAGGCGTGATGGAAAAAATGCAGAACGGTCCGCTAACAGGTTGTTATGTAAGAGATGTTAGGGTAAGCGTATACGATGGCAAAATGCACCCGGTAGACAGCAATGATATTTCCTTTAAGATCGCCGGCCTGCAGGCATTCCGCATGGCTTTTATAGAAGCCGATCCTCAATTGCTGGAACCACTGAATGTAGTGGAAGTATATTGTCCCGACGACCAGGTAGGCGCCGTAATGGGCGATCTGCAAACCCGTATGGCCGTAGTGGAAGGCATGGAAGCCGAAGGACATTTTCAGAAGATCACCGCCAAAGTACCGCTGGCACAAATGCACCAGTACTCATCTTCCTTAAGAAGTTTAACCCAGGGCCGTGCCCGCTTTAATATGCGTTTTCACTCATATGCCCCGGTGGCATACGAGGTACAGCGCAAGCTGATGGAAGTACACAGCAAGCATGAAGTGTTACAGGATTAAAAACACAATTGACCAGCATAAAACCCGGAATCGCATTTTCCGGGTTTTATATTTTCTATCTTTGTAGCAGGTAACGGCCAATAAACCCGTAACGTATATTAATACAATGGAAGAGGTATTTGAAGAAGAAAAAAAATTTGATACTATTGATTTTACCATACTGCCTTTTGCTAAAGGTGAATATGAAAATTGCGATTTTTTACATTGCAATTTTTCCAACTGCGATTTGTCTGCTGTAAAATTCACCGAATGCCGTTTCACCGGGTGCAACCTGAGTGCTGCCAACCTGCACAAAACCGCGTTACGTGATATTGTATTCAAAGAATGTAAATTATTAGGGCTGCGTTTTGACACCTGTAACGAAATGCTGTTTGCCGTTTCATTTGATCATTGCATAGTGAACTTTTCTTCTTTTTACAAAAGAAAAATGAAGAATGCCCGCTTTACAAATACCAGTTTTCATGAAGTGGATTTTACCGAAGTGGATTTAAGCAATGCAATTTTTGCCAACTGCGACCTGCTGAAAGCGGTATTTGAAAATACCATACTGGAAAAAGCCGACTTTACTACAGCTTATAATTATTCATTAGACCCAGAACTGAACAAAATAAAAAAAGCAAAATTTTCCATGCCGGGCCTGACCGGGCTTTTAGATAAATATAATATTGAGATTGAATGACCACAGTTGTTGCTGCATCATTTAGCTATAGCCTTGTAATGTAATCCTGGTTAAAAGAAATGAATTGTATCAGTAAATACCGGTTTGCCCAACTGCTGTGCATCATCATACTGCTGCCCGGCAGTATGTTATTTACCGGCCATACCGGAAAAGCTGCTTCCATGCAGCAAACCGGCACACAAACAGAATGGTTGCTTTGCAACACTAACAGGCATAAGAAAAATAACGGAGCATATCATTTTACTGCGGCAGTTGGTCCATATCAAAAACTATCCGTTTGTACTACACATCTCCATAGCTTTTTTACAAACTTCCAAAACAGGCTTTCTGCAATAAGGTATAAAACTGCTGTATTACTTACCAGGCAGTTCTGTAATCGCCCCAAACATATGCGGCAAAAAGCAATTTCCTGTTCATCCCCCGAACAGCCTGCCCTTTCATAACCGGATCACAGTGATCTGTCTGCCATACTAACCGGCCCTCTTCCACTGCCAGTTAACCTGGCCCTATACAACAGGCCATCATCTCTTTAATAGTATTGACAATGATAAAAAAAACATGGCGGCTGCTACGGCTGTTTATTATTGGCTTCATGCTGGCCATATGCATCGTGATGGGTGTTGCTGTGGTAATACCCAAAAGAAAAGATCAGGCGGGTATAGAAACTGAAATACAGGACAAGGAACAAAAAAATGATACCACTGCGGTAATAGAAGCAACAGAAATACGTGAATAGCATTCAAACTGCATTCAACAAATTATTACATTTGTTGAAATAAATGTACATGAAATATTTACTGGTAATAACCCTTGCATTTTTGTGTAATACCGCCGCAGCACAAAATATTGAAATGACCACAGCAAAATTCATTACCGGCGACAATATGATATACAGCAATCCTGGTACAGATGATTTATCATGGCAGCAAGTACAAGTACCCTCGCAATGGGAATTGCAGGAACATGGTGGTTATGACGGCTATGCATGGTACCGTTTTCATGTGATCATTCCGCAAAGTTTAAAAGCCAGTTCGTTGTGGAAAGATTCGCTCCGCATTTTTTTGGGTAAGATCGATGATGTATATGCGGTTTACTTTAATGCGGTAAAGATCGGGCAGCTGGGTGCTTTCCCTGAAGATAAAGGCGGCTACAAAACTGCATGGAGCCAGGAAAAAGAATACCATATTGCCAGCAACAGCCCCTTTATAAAATGGGGAGGCGAAAACATCATCAGCGTAAGGGTGTATGATGGCGGTGGCGGTGGCGGAATGTACAGCGGCACCCCTTTTGTAAATATGCTCGACCTGATTGATGGGATTAAGATAATGTCGCAGCCTGCTGCCAATAAACCGGCCAGTGCACAGCAGGTAAGTTTTAAAAATACTTTTGCCCGCAGTATCAGTGGCAGTTGTACCATTTCCTGCTTTGATGAAGAAGACCAGCAAGTGCTCAGCAAAACTGCAACCAACATAACACTTAAAGCAAATGAAAGCAAATTGTTTTATCCTGCAGCACCAAAGGGCAAAGTTCATGTGACCTACACCTATACTTTTACTGAAAGCAATACCAATAAAACAGTGTCGGTAAAAACAACACCCCCCTATATACTTACGCCGGCTGCTGCTGCCACGCCCAGGATCAACGGGGCAAGCATATTTGGCGTTCGGCCCAATTCCCCTGTATTATTTAAGATTGCGGCAACAGGAAAAAAGCCATTGCAATACAGTGTGGAAAATTTACCCAAAGGTTTATATGTAAACGCTTCCAATGGCGTAATAACGGGAAAGCTGAGCCGCAGAGGAGATTATACAATTACGGTTGCAGCAAAGAATGGTTTGGGTAAGGCAAAAAGAGATGTCACCATCCGCTGCGGCGATGTACTGGCACTTACCCCTCCGATGGGATGGAACAGCTGGAACTGCTGGGGCCTGAGTGTGAGTGATGAAAAATTAAAAGCTTCTGCCAGGGCCCTCATGGATAAGGGACTGGCCGATCATGGCTGGAGCTACATGAATATTGACGATGGCTGGGAAGCTGCGGCAAGAAATGCTGCGGGCGAAATTGTTAGCAACGAAAAATTTCCCGACATGAAAAAACTGGGCGACTGGCTGCATGGCAACGGCATCAAATTTGGCATCTACTCCTCTCCCGGCACTACAACATGCGGCGGTTATTTGGGCAGTTACCAGCACGAATTACAGGATGCCACCACCTATGCCCAATGGGGTATTGATTATTTAAAATACGACTGGTGCAGTTATGATGACATTCATGACCCAAAAGATACTTCACTGGCTTCGTACAAAAAGCCCTACGAAATAATGCAGCATGCGCTGCAGCAGCAACCCCGCGATATTGTATACAGCCTTTGCCAGTACGGAATGAAAGATGTTTGGGAATGGGGCGCTGATGTAAATGGCAATTGCTGGCGTACCACCGGCGATATCAGGGATAGCTGGCAAAGTTTGAGCAGTATTGGTTTCAGTCAAACCAAACAATATCCATTTGCAATGCCCGGCAGGTGGAACGATCCCGACATGATGATAGTTGGGCAAGTGGGCTGGGGAGAGCACTTACATCCTACCGGCCTTACAGCAGATGAACAATATACGCATGTAAGTTTATGGTGCATGCTGAGTGCGCCTTTACTGATAGGCTGCGATTTGAGTAAACTGGATGACTTTACACTGAACCTGCTTACCAATGATGAGGTGATAGCCATTGACCAGGATCCGTTGGGTAAACAAGCCAGGTTGGTTTTAAAAAATGATACGTTTCAGGTATGGCTGAAAGAACTGGAAGATGGTACTAAGGCGCTGGCCATTTTCAACACCTCCGAAAAAAGTGATGTGATGCGATTGAACTGGAGCGAATATGGCCTGGGCAACAAACAAAAAGTAAGGGATCTCTGGCGGCAAAAAGACCTGGGCAATTTTGACAGCATGTTTACCAGCAGAGTAGCTTCGCATGGCGTAACTTTGGTAAAAATTTCTTCTTATTAACATGACAAAACTATCGGTAAACATCAATAAACTGGCAACTTTGCGCAATTCCCGTGGTGGCAATAATCCTGATATCATATTATCTGCCAAAGATATTGAACGCTTTGGTGCAGATGGCATTACCGTGCATCCCCGCCCCGATGAACGCCACATACGTTATGCAGATGTGTACGACCTGAAAAAAATTGTGACCACCGAATTCAATATTGAAGGCAATTGTACCGAACAAAGTTTTACAGACCTGGTTCTGGCCAATACGCCCACGCAGGTAACCCTGGTACCCGACAGCAACAACCAGCTTACCAGTAATCATGGCTGGAATACCATTGAACATAAGAATTACCTGAGTGATATGATCAGAACATTTCAATTAGCAGGAATACGTGTTTCTATCTTTGTAGATCCGGTGGTGGAAATGGTGGAGGGTGCCAAAGCAACCGGCACCAACCGAATTGAATTATATACCGAAGGATTTGCCAGTGAATATGCAAAAGGCAATAAAGAAAAAGCCATTGCGCCCTATATTGCTGCGGCTGAAAAAGCCAATGAATTAGGCCTGGGCATTAATGCCGGTCACGACCTGGACCTGAACAACCTGAAATATTTTTCAGCCAATATTCCCGGCTTACTGGAAGTTTCCATTGGCCATGCGCTGATCTGCGATGCCATTTATTTGGGATTGGAAAATACGGTGCAGTTGTATAAGCGGCAGTTGATGTGATGAAGTGTGAATGGTGAATAGTCAATGGTGAATGCCGTAAAATGGTTTTGAAGCTATTCTATCTTCCATATCCTATCTTCTTGAAACAATTTCGAGCAGGGAACTAGGAATTCTAAACAAGTATCCAGCATCCGGTATCATGCCTCTCCTCCCTTAAACTTTCCAATAAATTTCAGCACCAGCTCATTAAATTGTTCAGCTTCATTAAACAGGAAAGCATGTTCTATTGGTAACACAAATACCGGAAAATCTTTCAGATCTTCTTCAAACTTCACCAAACGTACTGCGTCTTTTTCAGTGGTGATGATCACTTTATCAGTGCCATTCATTTTTGCAAAATGCTTTTTTATATCTGCCAGATCATCGCTGTTAAAAATGTGATGATCGGGATAGCGCAGCATATCATACGTGTGCATCTTCGATTCCAGGTAGTCTTTCAACGGCCTTGGGTTAGCAATACCGCAGACCAGTAAAATATTGGTGGCCGCAATGATTGCCGCAGGCTGGTGGTTGAATAAATGGTAAGGCCTGGTATAAATTATTGAGGTAAAAAAAACAGATTGATGCGGCAATGGGCTGATCTCACTGAGGATGCTTTGTTTTTCTTTTACCGAAAGTTCGGCCTTGCATTTTGTTACCACAATAATATCTGCCCGCTGCATGCTTCCTTTTATATCCCGCAGATCTCCGGCAGGCAAAATCAGGTCGCGGGTATACAAATTATTATAGGCCGTTAAAACAATATTCAGTCCGGCCCTTACGCTGCGGTGCTGAAATGCGTCATCTAAAATGATCAGTTCTGTATCTGCCCTGTCGTGCAATAACTGCGGGATGGCCACCAGTCTTTCTTCACCCACAGCTACTGTTACACCCGGAAATTTGTTGTGAAACTGCATGGGTTCATCACCAATTTCCAATGCGGTAGTGCTGGCATCGGCAATGGCAAAGCCTTTTGTTTTTCTTTTGTACCCACGGCTGAGTGTGGCCGTTTTAAAATCGTTTTGCAATAAACGGATCAGGTATTCCGTCATGGGAGTTTTACCGGTGCCACCTACTGCAATATTGCCCACACAAATAATGGGGAAATTAAATGCGGCAGATTTTAAAATATCCTTATCAAACAACCAGTTGCGCAACCAAATCACGCCGCCGTAAATGAGGGAAAATGGAAAGAGTAAATATCTGAAGCTTCGTAGCATCCTGGTTAAAACGTTGATGGGTTAATCCGTTAGTTGCTTTATTAGTTTTTTCATTAGCCGGTTCATTGGTGTAAGCTGCCGGCATTTACAGCAATCAGCCATTAATAAATATCGAAAAAATGGTGGTACCGTAACTGCGTTCTGTTTTATAATGTTCAAATTTTTTATAGTCGTTCCTGGGTGTATGTTCCAGTATGAACCAACCTTTGGGTTGCAGCAATTGCTTTTCAAATATTTTCAATGGCAGGTCGTCAATATTTTTTAAAGCATAGGGCGGTCCAGCAAAAATAAAATTGTACTGCTCCGTTGCAGTTTCAATAAAACGGAATACATCCAGCTTTACCACTTTAAAATTTTCAAAGGCCAGTTCGCCCGATGTTTTTTTTATAAAATCATACATCTGGGTATCCTTTTCCACAATGGTAATATCAGGTGCTCCCCTGCTGGCCAGTTCGTAACTGATACAACCGGTTCCTCCAAAAAGGTCCAGAATTTTTAATGCGTCTATCTCAAGGTTATTTTGCAATACATTAAAAAGTCCTTCCTTCGCAATATCGGTAGTGGGCCTGGTGTAAGGCATGTTAGCCGGTGGCGAAATTCTTCTGCCTCCATGTGTTCCGCTTATAATACGCATGCTGCTGTTGCAAATAAATGACTGAAATAATGTGCCGGATGCTCTTTTATGCCTGCTGCATAACTGAAATTTCCGGGTAATTCATAAAAATTAATAGCACCTGCATATTTATACAATTCGTTGTACAGGTTAGAAGTTTCTTCTATCATCCCACTTACCGTTACAATGGCCTGGGTGGCATCCACATCAAAGCTTTGGCACACATTCAGCACATGGTACACCACATCTTCAGGCGTTCCAAATTCAAAATTCTGAATAACCTGCAGCTGTCCCTGTTTTCGCAATACCACAGTAAGGCTGTCAGCATAAAAATGACAATACAGCCAGTCTTTAATATAAGGTTCCATACCTATCAGTAAGGAGGATTGCTGCGATTGCAGGCAATAGGGAAATTTTTTAGCAATGCTGTTCTCAATGGCTGCAGGAACAGCATACACCGCATGCAGGTTATGCTGTAATACCAGTTCGTCTTTAACATTGGCGCTGCCGGTATTACCAAATACCAGCTCCAGAAGTTTGCCACGTTGCGATTTATCAAAATATTCATGCGGCACCAGTACTGTTTCATTGAAGCACCAGGTTACTGCTGTTTTTTCAAAATGCTGTTGTAACAATGTGTCGGTATCTAAAATAGTGGCTATTGCCGCAGCTACTTCCTGTACCGTCATCAAACGGGGAAAATGATATACCAGCACTGCTGTAAAAGTATTACTTGCCTTATCCAGGGCAGTACAGGAAAAACCCTGCATCCCGGCATTGATATACAAATGCAGCGGTGTACTGTTGTGGTCTGCGTCGCTTATATTAAATGTTGGATTCACTGTTTGATTTTCGGCAGGCAAAATAAGATAATTTTGCTGACTTTATGGAAAGTATAGCCACAAACGACGATTTAAAAGTAAAAGTCACCAATAAACAGATCCTGTCTATTGCGATGCCGATTACCCTGGCCATCCTGATCCCCCAGCTGAATATGCTTACCAACAGCATTTTTTTGGGCGATTATGATATTAAAGCACTGGGTAATGCGGGTATTACAGGAGTGTATTATTTGATATTTGCTGTTGCGGGGCATGGCTTAAACAATGCCATGCAGTCGGTATTCAGCCGGCACGCAGGTGGTGGTGATACAGGTGCATTTAAAACCATCCTGTCGCAGGGCATCCGTATTTGCCTGCAGCTTGCTGTAATTGGTATAGTATTCACCTGGTGCATTGCACCATTTATTTTACAGGCCGTTGCAGCAACAGCCGCTTACCCCCAGGAGATCAGCTTTTTAAGGATTCGGATTTTAGGACTGCCCTTTTTATACCTGTTTCAAATGGGGAATGCCTTTTTAGTGGCCTCGTTAAACAGCAGGTACCTCATGATCGGTTTTATTTGTGAAGCACTGGTAAATATTTTACTGGACTTTCTGCTCATCAAAGGCCGGTATGGATTTCCGGAAATGGGGTTTAACGGTGCTGCCCTGGCTTCAGTAATAGCCGAAGCAATTGGTTTTGTGGTGGTGCTGCTGGTATTGTATAAAACCGGTTTAAAAAAGAAATACCAGCTGCTGAAAGATATTGCTTATAATAAGATCATCAGCAAGGCCATCATTAAAGTATCAGCACCGCTGGTTGCCCAATATGTGATCAGCGTAACCACCTGGCTGGTATTTTTCTTTTTAATAGAATCACGTGGCGAAGACATGAGCAAGGCGGTAAGCAATGTGATGCGTAATGTATTCGGACTGGCAGGTGTTTTTGTTTGGGCTTTTGCCAGTACCAGTAATGTAGTGGTGAGTAATTTAATGGGGCAAAGAAGAGAAGATAAAATTATTGAAGCCATCAACAAGATCATGTTGCTGAGTATTGGCTTTTGTTTGGTAATGGTGGTATTGCTGAATTTGTTTCCGCAGGTGTTCTTTAATTTATTTGGTAAAGATGATGCTTTTGTGGCGGCCGGTATTCCTGTGGCAAGAACGGTATCGGTGGGTATGCTGTTTATGAGCGTGGCCAATATCTGGCTGAATGGTGTAACCGGCACCGGCAAAACAAGGGTAAATTTATTGATAGAGATCGTTGCCATTACAGTATACCTGGTGTATACATTTGTATTTATGAAGCTGCACTATATTTCACTGTCCATGGCATGGAGCAATGAAGTGGTGTACTGGCTGTCTATTTTCATAATGGCCTTTGCCTTTATTAAAAGTGGCAGGTGGAGAACAACATAACCATACCCCGAAGCCATTGTTATTATAACCGGTATAGTGTTAAAAACCCAGTGAATTCACTTCGGGCAGGGGTACAAAAAATGATGCTGCTATCCAGCCCATTATAATTACCAGTGCAATGGTTTCAGAAGTGCTCATTTCTACATGTAAATACTTTTTCATAACAAAGATTTTATGTGTGATTAATTTTTTAAAATCGCTTTCCTTGTTATTAAAGACCGGAACATAGAAAAAGGGTTTAAACAGCAGCTGTATAACTTCTGTTAAAACCCTTTCACCGTGCAATTACAATAAATATTTTAATCAATTCGCTTTCCAGACGTTGTTGGCAAAGTTGATATCCGGAAATACTTTTTCTGCATCCAGTTCTACTTTTACCACCTTTTCTGCAGTTGGTAATTTCACTTTCCAGGTATGAGTATTGTTCCAGATTTCTACTGGCAGTTTTATGATGCCAGCCTTACCATTTTTTGTTTCGTAAGAAATAATGACCGGCATGGCCATTTCCTGTAAATTGGCAATGGTTACTATGGTCCCGTTTTCTTCACCTTCCCTGGCTTTTTCTACTGAAACAATACTTTGATCCAGTTTATAATTTTCTATAAACCAGCCTTTCCAGAACCATGCAAGGTCTTCCCCTGCTGCATTCTCCATCGTTCTGAAAAAATCCCATGGTGTGGGATGTTTAAAGGCCCAGCGGTTGATATAGGTCCGGAATGCATAATCAAAACGGGTGGGGCCCAGTATTTCGTTGCGCAATAACTCCAGTCCGTAGCCGGGTTTGGAATACAATGCGGTACTGATGTTTACTTCCTTCATGGCATCGGGGGTGGAAAAAACGGTTTCAGAATTGTATCCAAACATATATCCCGCAGTATACTGCATATTGTTTTTGGGATTCTTGTATTCGCCGTTATTAAAATCATCATCTGCCAGCGAATTGATAAATGTATTAAAGCCTTCATCCATCCAGCCATACCTGCGCTCGTTACTTCCTACAATCATGGGGAACCAGGTATGCCCGAATTCGTGATCGGTAACACCAAATAAACCCTGGGTTTGTGCCTTGCTGCCGCAGAAAACAATACCCGGATATTCCATACCGCCCACATTACTGGCCACATTGGTAGCTACCGGGTAGGGAAACTCGTACCAACGCTTGCTGTAATTTTCAATACTGCCCTTGGTATATTCTGTTGCACGTCCCCAGGCCCTTTGGCCTTTACTTTCCTCGGGATAAACGCTCATGGCCAGGCAGGATTTGCCACTGGGTAAATTTATTTTAGCTGCGTCCCATATAAAACTTTTAGAAGCTGCCCATGCCACATCTCTGGCATTAGTAATCTTAAATCTCCAGGTAAGCGCTGTACCAGCCGGCCTGGATGCAGGATCGGTTACTTCTTTATCTGTACGTATCATCACTGTTTTATTGCTCTGCTTTGCTTCATCCAGTCTTTTAATTTGTGTTGCTGTCAGTACTTCGCCGGCATTTTGCAGTTCGCCGCTGCACACCACAATATGCGTTGCAGGCGCAGTGATGGCAACATCAAAGTCGCCGTACTCCAGGTAAAATTCGCTGGGCCCCAGGTAGGGATCGGTATTCCAGCCGCGTATATCATCAAATACGCACATGCGGGGGTACCATTGTGCCACCGTAAATACGTCGCCATTTTTTGTGCTTAATATGCCGCACCTGTCGGCACCATATTCGGGTAAGGTAAAAGAATAATCAATCCTGATCCTGATTACATCTCCACCTGCTTTTACGGCCTGGGGTAAACGCACCTGCATCCGGGTATCATTAACCAGGTAATCGATACTGCTGTTGTCTGCCGCATTTTTTACAGCGGTAATTTTATACCCGCCGTTGAAATTACTTTTACTGTCGCCATAACGGCTGCGGCTGTCTACCGGCATACGTGCCTGTCCGCGGCTGTCTTTATTAAATAAGTTCTGGTCTAATTGCAACCATAAAAAAGGAAGTGTTTGCGGACTGTTATTTTTATATGTGATGATTACCGTTCCGGTAATATCATGTGAGGTTTCATTAAGAGCAGCCGTGATCTGGTAATCGGCCCTGTTTTGCCAGTAGCCGGTATTGGGTTCCCCGGATGCAGCCCTTGTGATGGAGCCACCGGTGCCGTAAAACATGGGAGAGAATAAGGCATGCGGATCGTAATTGGTTTCAATAGCAGGCTCCTGTTGTGCAAGTGAAAAAAGTGTACCACTCATCAGCAGTACCAACAATAATAATTTTTGCATGAAGTATTTTATTTTGCATGAAGATAAATAAAACCCCTGTAGGCACGTTCAGTTATTGATAAATGGAAATTCAGTTCCAGTCTTTCAGCAATTGAGTGGCTGTTGACTTAATGGAGGGATCATCTTCTGTATGATTAGGTAATAGCAGCATTTCGTTGAGCAGGGCTTTGGCTTTTACTATTTGATCGTTGCGGCGGTATGCTTTGGCAAGTTCTAAGTAATTGAGCAAAAAACCAGGTGTTAACAACCGTGTTTTTTCAAAAGCGGCGATTCCTTCTTTTAAGGAAGAAGGTGGAAAGCCTCCATAAAACATTTTTACCGCCGCTCTTTCTACAAAATTTAAATTACTGATCTCGTAATGCCAGCGGCCCAGTACATGCCAGGCTAAAAAATTAGCGGGGTTGCTTTTTATAGCAGCATCCACATGTTTTTTTAAGTCTTTTGCGGCCAGCACTTTTTCTTTCCCTGATTTGGTAAGGGTGGTTCGTCCCAGCATAATGGCCATAGAGGTATTGGCCTCAGAGCTATTGGGATCTATCTTCAGGGCTGTTTCTGCATATATTTTTGCTGCGGCATAGTAATCGTCACGTGTTTTGGTAACGGACTGGCGCTGCCCAATACGGCTGCACAATTCACTGCATTTGCTGAGTGCATGCAAATTGGTGGGTTGCACTTTCAGGGCTTCTTTAAACTTAAGCAAGGCACCCTGCTCGTCGGGTAGCATTTCCAAACGGTCGGCCTCTTTAATAAGGGCATTGATATCCGGTTTGGCCGGCTGAAAAAAACCAAGGATCGATATGAGGCTGATCAAAATAAATTGCATACTAAAAAACTGCTTTATAAGTAACGCCAACGCTGCCGGTAAAATTTAATATGGGCGGGTGTAGTTTTTTTATACCGATCTCCACCGCTGTAATACGGTCATCTGCCCCATGTATCAATTGCGCCAAATCTTGTGCCACTGTTTCTAAAAGAGCAGTAGGCATATTCATCCGCTGCTTTATAACAGTATGAATTTTTACATAATCCACCGTATGTTCTAACCGGGTAACCGATTCCTGCCCCGGAAAACTAATGGCTACATTCACTTCAAATGCCGCGCCCAATAGGGTTTCTTCTTCATGTAAGCCATGAAAGGAAGCGAATGTTAAACCGGAAAGCTGGATGGTGAACATAAATTATGTTGAATATCGAAAATAAAATGTCGAATGTATGAAGCCCTTTACATTCTGCATTCTCCCATTCGCTATTGTAAATATTAGTGTAAGCCTTTTTCACTCAAATATCTTTCTGCATCCAGTGCAGCCATGCAACCGCTTCCTGCAGCTGTTACTGCCTGGCGGTATACTTTGTCCTGTACATCTCCTGCTGCAAATACTCCCTCAATATTGGTTTTAGAAGTACCCGGGATTGTTTTTAAATAACCGGCATCATCCATATTCAGCCAGCCTTTAAAAATGCCGCTGTTGGGTTGATGGCCAATAGCCACAAAAAATGCACTCACCGGAATATCCTGTGTACTGCCATCCTGGTTATTTTTTATTCTTACAGCTTCTACTTTTTTATCGCCCAGTATTTCATCCGTTTCGCTGTGCCAGTATACTTTAATATTGGTGGCAGCAATCACTCTTTCCTGCATTACTTTGCTGGCCCTCATTTCGCCACGCCGTACAATCATGTGTACCTGGCTGCAGATCTTTGATAAGTACAGGGCTTCTTCGGCTGCAGTATCTCCGGCACCAATAATGGCCACTTCCTTTCCTTTAAAGAAAAAGCCATCACACACGGCACAGGCACTAACCCCGTATCCATTCAGGCGTTGTTCACTTTCCAGCCCCAGCCATTTGGCACTGGCACCTGTTGATATGATCACTGTATCCGCTTCTATCCATTTTTCCTCGTCTACCTCCACTTTTAAAGGCCGGGTTGAAAAATCAACTTTGGTAGCCAGTCCGTAACGGATATCGGCGCCCATTCTTTTGGCCTGGTTCTCAAAATGTACCATCATATCGGGGCCCTGTATGCCTTCGGGATAACCCGGGTAGTTTTCTACTTCAGTGGTAATAGTGAGCTGTCCGCCCGGCTGTATTCCCTGGTATAATACAGGATTCAATCCTGCCCGTGAAGCATAAATGGCCGCAGTGTATCCTGCCGGCCCTGATCCAATGATCAAACAATGTACTTTCTCTGTATTCATATAATTATAGCTAAGCCACGAAATTAAAGGATTATTGCTTTAGTTGCTTACCGGGCTACGAGTGTTTTATACCAGGCGGCATAACCGCAAAAAGCACCCAGTGCCCCGTTACTGATATTACCCAATACTTTATTGGGCTGCGAGAATGGATTGCCAATACTTTGCTGCGCAAATTCCCAGGTACTCCAGAATGTGTAAGTGGCTTTATCAATATTGCAGAGCTTAACGGTAACGGTATCGCCTTTTTTAAAATAATTACTGTCGGATGAGATATTCCTGTTACGGTCAATACCGGGGTCTACCTGTATCTCGTAAGTGGTGCCATCAATAACGGCATCGTCGAACACCGAATTACTCCCCGGCAAAAAATTCTCGCGGTTCTTTTTGGTAAAATACCGGATATAATTGCCCAGGCCCGCAGGGTCGGTGGTACGGCTCATCAATATCCTTGTATTACTGTCGGGATTCATGGGTGCCTTTTTAAACCACAACGAATCGGGGTATTTGGTAAGTTGGGGAATGTGGGTGATGGCCTGGTATTCTTTCCCGGCTGTTTTAATAGTAAGGGTATATTGCTGGTTAAAGGCCCCAACAAAGGCCGTGGCCAGGTTGGCAGAATCGATACTATAATAATATGCCTTGTAACCGCCGGTTAATGGCAGGGTATACTCTTTCAGTTTATGAGTAAGCGTTCCATTAGAGATGGTAACATCGGCATTGTGAACAAAAGAATTGAGCAGCAGTTGCGGACTGATGCTGCTGAAATAATCAAGGCTTTGGGTAAGCACTACCGTGGGTGCCACCCCGTTTTCTATCTGGCCATCCACCACTAATACGTCATCGGCGTTCTTCAGATTGAAGTCGATATTCTTTTCGCAGGAACTAAATATCACTGCTGTTGCAATACAAAACACTATTCTTTTCATAAGTTTACAAAATTAAAATAATTACAGTGTTTATGGCCTTTTGTTTACCGCTTCCTGTATTATTTTTACAAAGCAGCAAAATTTAACATTTAATACTCTTACCAGTACACTACTGTATGAAATTTTACCTCCATTATACTTTGGTCATCTGTTTTATTATAATTGCTGTTGCACAGGCGCAGAGCCAGTTGCAGTTAAATAAAATTAAAGCAGGCATTTTAGGAGTGCCGGGCTTTCAATCGGGTTTTGCAACCGGCAATATCGGGTATGAGCGGATGAATAAAAATAAAACCGGCTCCTGGCAAATTCACTATAATTTTTCGGCAGGAAGTGTGGCAGCAGATGCGGGAAGTACCAACAGAAAATGGTTCACTATTGAAAAAACCTTTTATGCAAAAAAGCCGGAAAAATATGTTTTCATATATAGCTTTTTTGCAGAAGCAGCTCACAGAACAAAACTGGCCGGCTTTGAACATAGTGCTCCTGATTCTATTTTTAAAAGCACTACTTCTACCGAAATCTGCCCGGGTATTGCAGCAGGTTTTCATCACGACTTTAGCAGGCATTGGGACTTACAGGCACTTTGCGGGCCAAAACTGATTATCGATACAAAAAAAGAAAGTCTTTATTACAGTATTACAAACCTCAAATATTTTACTGTACCAGAAGAAAAAAATATCAGCACCGGGCTGAGGTTTATGCTGAATATTTGTTATCAGTTTTGAATAAAATAATAATGAACATGTAACAATGAACAATGATTGTTGAGTATTGGGCATTGACGAAACTGCATGAAAATATTCAATAATCAATGCTCATTTAACAAGGCTCAAGTTCAAATGCACTGCATTTCCATTGACTATTCACCATTCACTATTCACCATTGACCACATTCCCCAAAAAAAAATCCTCCTGCTTTTGGCAGAAGGATGTAAAGGAATAACCCATCAAAATATCATTATCCTAAATAGGCTTTTAATGCACCACTGTAGCGGGCTTTTTGCAGGCGCTTGATAGCTCTTTCCTTGATCTGGCGGATACGCTCTTTAGTCAAATCGTATTTTTGACCAATTTGCTCAATGGTTACCCCATTTTCTCCATCCAAACCAAAGTAAGCGTTTACGATCTCTGCTTCCCGTGGACTTAATGATTTTAATACCCTGCGGATTTCATTTTTCAATGAATCGTGCATTACATCTTCATCAGTTTCATCACCACCTTTCAGCAGGTCACCCATGGCTACATCTTCTGCTTCATGCACGGGTGCATCAAGGGAAGTATGACGGGTGTTGCTTTGAAAAATGTTGTTGATCTCTGTTTCACTCATCTCCAGTAATTCTGCTAATTCTTCTGTAGATGGCTCCCGTTCGTGTTCCTGTTCAAAAGCCATGTAAGCTTTGTTAGCTTTGTTGTAAGTGCCAATTTTGTTTTGAGGCAGGCGGACTAATCTGCCCTGCTCTGCCAACGCCTGCAGTATAGATTGGCGAATCCACCACACAGCGTAAGAAATGAATTTGAAACCTTTGGTTTCGTCAAAGCGTTGTGCCGCCTTGATTAGTCCGAGGTTACCCTCGTTAATTAAATCGCTAAGAGAAAGGCCCTGGTGCTGGTACTGCTTAGCCACAGATACCACAAAACGAAGGTTGGCCTGCACCAATTTGTCTAATGCCCGCTGATCGCCCATTTTGATCTTTTGGGCCAGAATGGTCTCCTCTTCAGGAGTGATCATCGAGATCTTCGAAATTTCCTGCAGATATTTCTCAACTGCTTGTGAATCACGGTTGGTAATCTGCGTTGCGATCTTAAGTTGCCTCATTGTATTGTATTAATGCTGAAATGTTTAACACTAGTAAGACACATTTGTTGGGGAAAATGTTGCAAATGAATAGTTAATGCATCAAATCCTTCGAAAATAGTTTGCAAAATTACGTCAAAACAGCCGTATTTCATAGCCTTTGTGTAAAAAACCCGTGTTTAGTGGATAAGAACAGCTGACAATGGATGTTTAATAGTTCATACTTGCTTCGTAACTTACCGCTGTAAACACTCCATTTTAAACTTAGCCAATAAAGTACATGATAACTGATCTGCGCTCCGATACCTTTACCAAGCCCTCACCCGCCATGCTGGAAGCCATGTTTAAAGCGCCGGTGGGAGATGATGTTTTTGGTGAAGACCCTTCTGTTAACCAATTGGAAGCCATGGCTGCTGCCATGTTTGGTATGCAGGCGGCATTGTTTTGCCCCAGTGGTACCATGACCAATCAAATTGGCATCAAATGCCATACACAACCCGGTGATGAGGTAATATGCGATAAACTTAGCCATGTGTACATTTACGAAGGAGGCGGCATTGCCTTTAACAGCGGCAGCCAGGTAAAACCACTGGATGGCGACCGGGGCAGAATTACTGCCGAACAGGTACTGGAAGCCATCAATCCAGACGATGTGCATAAGCCTAGAACCAGCCTGGTAAGCCTGGAAAACACTGCCAACAGAGGTGGCGGAAGTTGCTATGAATTTTATGATATTCAACAAATTAAAGAAGTTTGTTTAAAAAATAAATTAAGCCTGCACCTGGATGGTGCCCGGCTATGGAATGCCCTGGTGGCCAAAGGAGAAAGCCCCAAACAATATGGCGACATTTTCGACAGTATTTCCATATGCCTGAGCAAAGGCCTGGGTACCCCGGTTGGCAGTTTGCTGCTGGGGCAGCACGATTATATTAAAAAAGCCAGGAGGGTTAGAAAGGTTTTTGGAGGCGGTATGCGGCAGGCCGGCTACCTGGCCGCAGCGGGTATTTATGCGCTGGAAAACAATATAGAGTTGTTGGCACAGGATCACCACCACGCCCATCAAATAGCCGCGGCTTTATCAAAAAAGGATTTTATAGGTAAGATCATGCCGGTGGAAACCAATATCGTGATATTTGAAGTAAGCGGTTCTTATACAGCACAGGCTTTTTGCGACAGGCTTAAACTGGATGATATTTTATGCCTTGCCATTTCACCCACACAGGTAAGAATGGTAACGCACCTGGATGTTACTGCTGCCATGGTAGCGCAACTGCTTCAGGTGATCAACTCATTGTAAAATTAAACCTGGTAGTACAGCACCAACTGATCGGGGTGTTTAACGCCATTAAATATCAAGCCCACGGCCACCATAATCATTTTAAGAGAGCGGCAGCTTTTATTAAGGGTGCTGAAATTATACATTGTAGTAAATGACACCCACCTGTACCAGCTGAAAGAACAGGAACCACTGGTTATAGATGAACATCGCCTGCCCGTAAAACTGGTTGCAAAAAATGGTTTTCACTTTTCCAAACCAAAACATATTAATACCCCTGTGGCAGATACTATTTTAATTGGCATTGGGTGCCGGGCAGATAATGGCACACTCTGGGGTGGCCTTATTTTCAGTGCGCTGTTTTTTGCAATTGTTTTTGCCACCGGTTTTTACCCGGTACTGGTATTGGCCAACCTGCCTTTACTGTATTTGGTATATCTTTTTTTTATTACCCCCAATGAGTTTATCACCATAGAAATACTGAAGAAATAATAACTGCACTGATTTTTAAATAACTTTGCAGTAAATAAAAATAATTACTGTGAGTTTTCCCAACATCAACCCCACTTCCACCCCCTCCTGGCATGCATTGCAAAATCATTTCAGCCAGATGAAAACAGTACATATGAAGGATTTGTTTGCCGCAGATGCAAACCGTTTTTCAAAATACTCCATGTGTATCCAGGACATCGTTTTTGATTATTCTAAAAATATCATTACAGAAAGTACCATGCAGTTGCTGCTGCAGCTGGCCGGGGAATGCAAACTGAAGGAAGCCATTGAAGCCATGTTTGCCGGCGAAAAAATAAATGGTACCGAAAACAGGGCGGTATTGCACACTGCGTTAAGAAATTTTTCTGATCAGCCTGTTATAACTGATGGGGCCGATGTAATGCCTGCTGTAAAAAAAGTACTGGCACAAATGGACCGGTTTTGCAAAAACATACACAGCGGTGAATGGAAGGGATATACCGGTAAAAATATCAGGTACATCGTTAATATTGGCATTGGCGGCAGCGACCTTGGCCCGGTGATGGTGACTGAAGCTTTAAAACCTTATTGGGTGGAGGGCATCCAGACTTATTTTGTAAGCAATGTGGATGGCACCCATATAGCTGAAACCCTTAAAAAAGTAACGCCTGATGAAACCCTGTTCCTGATTGCCAGCAAAACCTTTACCACCCAGGAAACCATGACCAATGCACATACCGCAAGGAACTGGTTTTTACAACATGCAAAAGAGGAGGGCCATGTGGCCAAACATTTTGCAGCCCTTTCCACCAATGAAAAAGAGGTGGTGAAATTTGGGATCGACAAGGCTAATATGTTTGAATTTTGGGACTGGGTGGGCGGCCGGTACAGTTTATGGAGTGCCATTGGATTATCGATCGCATTAACCATTGGCTATACTAATTTTGAACAATTGCTGAAAGGTGCACACGAAACAGACAGTCATTTCCGCCATACCCCTTTTGAAAAAAACATTCCGGTAATAATGGCCCTGCTGGGTTTGTGGTACAGTAATTTTTATGGCACCACTACGGAAGCCATTTTGCCTTACGACCAGTACATGCACCGCTTTGCCGCTTATTTTCAGCAGGGTAATATGGAAAGTAACGGAAAATACACAGACCGTAATGGCACAACAGTTACCTACTCAACCGGGCCGGTAATATGGGGCGAACCCGGCACCAATGGGCAGCATGCTTTTTACCAGCTGATACACCAGGGCACCCAGGTAATTCCCTGCGATTTTATTGCGCCGGCCATCAGTCACAATGCCATTGGCGATCATCATCAAAAATTACTGAGTAATTTTTTTGCGCAAACAGAAGCGCTGATGAATGGTGCCACTCATGAAAATCCTTACCGGGTATTTGAGGGTAACCGCCCCACCAACTCGTTTTTGGTAAAACAAATTACCCCATTCACATTGGGCGAACTGATTGCCTTGTACGAGCACAAGATATTTGTACAGGGGGTGATCTGGAACATTTTCAGTTTTGATCAATGGGGCGTGGAATTAGGAAAAGTGCTGGCCAACAAAATACTTCCCGAATTGCTGCAGGAAGAAAAAGTGACAACCCATGATTCTTCCACCAATGGTTTGATGAATGCCTATAAGCAAATGAGATAACCGGTTTTGGGGTTGTTTTGCCCCACACATACTAAATAAAAAATCCCCGGAAAACCGGGGATTTTTTATTTAGTTACCAGCGTTTAGCCAGTTATAGTTTAGTTATTTCCTATAAACTCCACTCTCCTGTTCTGTGCCCTTCCTGCTGCTGTTTTGTTATCAGCCACCGGGTTTTCAATACCAAAACCGGTTGCAGTTAAACGGCCTGCATCCACTCCCTTTTTAACCATATATGCTTTAACAGCATCTGCTCTTTTTTGAGACAGGGCTAAATTGGCAGCAGCTTTACCGGTATTATCTGTATACCCGTTAATAGCTACATTTAAAGTGGGGTGATCAGTTAAGATAGCCGCACCTTTATCCAATTCAGCTTTAGCTTTGGCAGTTAAGGTAGCACTTCCGGTAAGGAACTGAACATTGTTTGCGTTGAAAGCAAAATCCGCTAAAACAGGACAACCATTATTTTCTTTTGATCCTTTTTCGTTGATACATTTATCATCTTCGTCATTTACACCATCACCATCGGTATCAGGTATGGGGCAACCATTGTAACGTGCCACACCGGGTACATCTATACATTTATCCATTTCGTCATTAACACCATCTTTATCAGAATCAGGTACGGGGCAACCATTGTATTTTGCCAATCCTTTGGTATCCGGACATTTATCATCTGCATCGGTAATACCGTCGCCATCTTTATCAGGACAACCGTTTAAAGAAGCCAGACCTTTTACATCAGGGCATTTGTCGTCTGCATCTACTACACCATCGCCATCCCTGTCTTTAGGTGCTTCAATAACTGGTGGCGGTGGGGGTGGTAAAACCACAGCTTTATCTTTACCGATATTTTGGGCAAAACCTACAGAATAAAATAAGTTATCGCCTAACACTTTATCTGTTAAAGTAAATTTGTATTGCGCCTGTACAATTAAATAGGTTACACTTGCCATATTAAATTGCAAGCCAAGGCCAGCAGGTACATAAGCACCCAGTTTATCATTGTACAATCCACCACCAATACCTGCAGTTAAAAAAGGAGCGATCTTATTGGCATCAGTGAAGGGTCGAATATTCAATGTAGGTTCCAGTTCCAAACCGATCTCTGTTTTACCAGTTGTTGCCTGATAAATTGCACTGTAATCGCGGAACATGGCATTGGCTTTAACAGCAAGATCAATTTTTGTAGTTAATCCTTTCCAGTACGACAATGAAAATCCTTTATCCATTTGCCTTACAGAGCTGTATACCTTACCTGAGATGGGATCCTTTATTCCTGTAGGTCCTTTAAAATCAGCCATGTTATAATGCACACCTACCAGCTGACCTTTTTTAGCAGGCAAACCATTGTTTTGGGCATTAGCAATACTGCAAAGCACTGCAGCGGCCAGAAGTAATTTCAGTTTGTGTTTCATGTTGTTTTAGTTTAAAATTTTTGTGCAAACCCGAAAGAGTAAAACAGGTTATCGCCCAGTATTTTTTTTGTTAAAGTGTATTTGTATTGAGCTTGTATAAATATATAAGTTTCACTTTGTAAATTTACCTGCAATCCCCCTCCGGCAGGAAGATAGGCGCCAAATTTATCATTGTATAGTCCACCCCCAACACCTACGGTAAGAAATGGCGACAATAGTGCTGCATCTGGAAATAGGCGCAGATTTACAGCTGGCTCTAATTCAAGGCCCACTTCGGTTTTGCCAGTTGTTGCCTGATAAATAGCACTAAAATCCCGAAACACCGCATTGGCTTTTACAGAAAGATCTATTTTAGCAGTCAACCCTCTCCAGTAAGCAATAGAAAACCCCTTATTCATGTCTTTTACTTTGCTGTAACCAGAACCGGAAGAAGCATCTTTAATACTGGCCGGGCTGTTAAAATCAGACATATTATAGTGCAAGCCAAACAGCTGCCCTTTTTTTGCCGACTGAGCAAATAAAGCAGTGGAAAAAACAGATAACGCGATGATCAGTGTTAGTTTTAGTTTCATGTAATTTGGTTTGATAATTAAAAGCAGTTATAGTATCCGCTAGCAAATATAATGTTAAATTTATGTAAAGGCAAAAATAGCCTATAAATTTTATCCGTTGATAGTCAGCACAAAAACTACAGTTTCACCAACTTCCACCTTCCTCTTTTAAACAGCAGGATGCACACGATGGCCAGCATGGTTTCGGAGATGCCTATTGCATAGTAAACGCCCCTGGGGCCCAACTGTAATCCTTTTGCCATCCACCAGGCCAGCGGGATTTGCACCAACCAAAAGCACACCAGGTTAAGTATGGTGGGGGTTTTGGTATCTCCTGCCCCGTTAAACGATTGGCTGATGACCAGTCCATAAGAAAAGAACAGGTAACCAATGGCAATGATATGCAGGCATTCGATGCCGGTAGCCAGGCTATTGGCATCCTGTATAAATACCGACAGGATGGGCTTTGCAAATAACAAAAACACCAGTGATACCCCTATAAAAAAAAGCATGGTTAAAAAAGCGGTGCGCCATACCGATTTTTCTGCACGGTCGGGTTTACCTGCTCCAAGGTTTTGCCCCACCAGTGTAGCCGCGGCGTTGGCAAAGCCCCAGGCCGGCAAGATGGTAAAAATGATCACCCTAACGGCTGTTTGATAGCCAGTAACGGCATCCTCGCCAAAATCGGAGATGATACGCATTAAAAATATCCAGCTGCAGGAGCCAATGATGTATTGGCCTACGCCCCCAACCGACAGCGCTACTATTTGCCTGATGATGGCCCATTTTATAATAAGGTGCTGCCTTAAAACCTTTACCATACCGGTACCTTTCCACAGGTAATACAGCTGCACCAGTACTGCAATGCCCCTGCCCGTGGTGGTGGCAATGGCTGCGCCCTTTACACCCATTGCAGGAATGGGCCCCCAGCCAAAAATGAGGATGGGATCTAAAATAATATTTAAAATATTAGCGATCCAAAGCACCCGCATGGCAATGGCCGCATCGCCCGCTCCGCGAAAAACAGCATTGTTTAAAAACAGCAGCATGATCACCAGGTTGCCGCCAAACATGATTTGTGTAAACTGGTGACCGGTATCAATTACCGTTGGGCCGGCCCCCATCATACCCAGTAATTGTTTTGAAAACAGGATGCCCACGATACTGATAACGATGGAAATGCCCAGGCAGAGATAGATGGCCTGCATGGCAATATCGCCAATGGCTGTAAAATTCTTTTCTCCTGCACGCCTTGCCACCAGGGCTGCTGTACCCATACTTAAGCCGATGCCCAATGAATAAACAATGGTGATCAGCGATTCTGTAAGACCAACCGTGGTGACAGCTTCTTTGCCCAGTTTGTTCACAAAAAATATATCGGCCACAGCAAAAAAAGATTCCAGCACCATTTCCAGTATCATAGGAACGGCCAGTAAAAAGATGGCTTTATCAATACTGCCGGTGGTAAAATCTTTTACATCGCCCCGTACGGCCATTTTAAATAAGGTAAACAGGGATGTTTTATGCGCATTGGTTTGTTCTGTCATTATAAAAAGTTAAGGAAGTAAAGAAAAAATGGAGAATATTACTGAAGACGCACTTAAGGCTGATGAGATAGCATGACATTACCGCTGTAAACAACAGCAATAAAGACTCCTTAAGTGTAATTAAAACTTCATATTCGATAGTATTGCGGAGAACAAAACTAATATTTGTTGAATAATCTTCAAAAAAAAAATGAATGCCTTATATTTGCAGCCCAATTGAGGTCCGGTAGCTCAGCTGGATAGAGCATCAGCCTTCTAAGCTGAGGGTCATTGGTTCGAATCCAATCCGGATCACAAAAAAAGGAAAAGAGTAAAATCTTTTCCTTTTTTGTTTTTGGCTGCTTCACAGTGTTTTAAAGTAACTATCTATGCGGACAAAGGTTCTTTTTTTAATGCAGGGCAATCGGTATACCCTTTTTCATCAGCTGAATAAAATGTATCCACATGCAGCTCCTGCGAAAGTGGCCAGTCATTGGCCATTCTTTCCACCAGATAGGAATTATTAATGAACGGCCGGCCAAAGGCTACCAGATTGGCCCGACCTTTTTGAATGGCGGCTTCAGCTTTTTCTTTATCAAATCCACCGCAAATTATAATGGTATTTTTAAAATTAGTTTGTATTGTTTGCTTTATTTCAGGCATTACATAACAGTGTAAAAAAATTGTATCATTCCCTCATTGCTCCCGGTAAAAATGTGGTCACTCAGTTTGCCGGCGACTTAAATACGCGGCATATCATCAGGATTGCATTGTTTGCACCAGTTTGCCAATATCAAATCCTTTTTCTTTCAGGCGAGACAATATTTGCTGGTAGATAAGCCCATCCAATTTTGGGGTTCTGCATAATATCCATAAATATTTTTTGTTGGGATGGCCTACTACCGCATAGTTGTAATCAGCTGCCAGATCAATGATCCAGTACTTTCCCCTGAAAGGCCAAAAAAACTGCACTTTCAGTTTTGCATTGCCTGAATTTTTGTCAACAAATGCCTTTCCCTTTATATAAGATTTTTTACCATTAACAGTATCCTTGTTGCACCTGTTTTCAACAATGATATATCCTTTGTCTGTGGCAGTGTACTCAGCGGTGGTGCAGGTACAACCTTTTTGAAACCTTTGGGGATAAGCAGCAATTTCATACCATTTGCCGGAGTATTTGGCCAGGTCTACAAAAGGAACTGTTTGCAGCGTTTGTGCATTTAGGTTTGTATCCATAAAAAAAAGCAGTACCACAACTGCAAGTATTTTACCCATGATGAATAAATTTTAAAAAAAGTAAAGTTGCCAGATACTGTTAAAAATGGTGAAGAGTCTGTTTCAATTCCTGTGCATGATGTTTGGCAGCATCCGATACAAATTCACCTGCAATAGCATCATGGCCGGAGGCAATAACAGTACTGTGCACTGCTTCATTAATATTACCATCTTCATAATTTTTTGCGGCTGCAAGATGCTGTTTGGCTGCTGCCATAAAATGTGCTGCTGCCAGCTGATGGCTTTTAATTATTTTTTGGGTAGTCTTTTCATCCGTAACAGATTTGTTGTCATTTACTTTACCACCTGCAGAACTCGCAGTTTTTTTGTTTTTCATAATCATTACAATTTAATAGTTACGCAATAAATTCAATTACCCATTCTATTATTTGTTATTCTTCTGCATACATTCAATTTCAGTTTTTTCCAATTTAATATTCTGCCTTAATAAACTGAATACGCTCATATACAAATTGGCAATCCATACCAGTGCAAAGCCGGCAATGATATAACCTCTCCAGTCGTTGATCAGTAATTTAAACCCGGTTAAAAAAATAAATAACACGGTCACATAATGGCTAAAACAATATTCACAGGTAAACAGATAAAAGAATTTTCTTTGCAGTAGTGTGTTACATTCCCTGCTTTTCTTTCCACAATATTCTCTGGGTTCTCTGAAAAATTCTTCATGTGTTACCGTCCATGCTAGACATGAAATGGGTATTGCCAGTAAAAAAAGCCAGGCCGCTTGGAGTAAAATGGTCATTCATATACTTTTTTCATTAAGAATCCATTGCAGGGTGTTTCTCCATTGCGATACCATTTAACAACGCATAGGGTTGGCCATCAGTTTCAAAATCGGGCGATAAAGGCCAGTCCAGCCAGGTCAGCAATTTGTGTAGCAAATCAGCAACGCTCAACAGCAATGTTTTTTCCGGGTTCTGGTGTATCATGTTTTTATTTTATTTTAAAAATCTGTTGCAGTATCAATAATACTTTATTAACCTGCTTCATTAGCTGCGGCTTTGTTTTTACCTTCCAGTGCTTTTAAAAGCAATTTTGCAACTGCTTCGGATGAAGCGGGATTTTGCCCTGTGATCAGCAATCCATCGGCTTGGGTAAATGAAGTCCAGTCTGCACCTCTGCTATACTGTGCACCGAGTTTTTTCATTTCGTCTTCCAGTAAAAAGGGAACCACTTTAGTTAATCCCACCGCTTCTTCTTCGCTATTTGAAAAGCCGGTTAGTTTTTTCCCTTTTACCAATGCATCGCCATTGGCTGTTTTTACTTTTATTAAAGCCGCAGGAGCATGACATACGAAAGCAACCGGTTTCTGGTGATTATAAAAATCTGCGATCAGTTGTATGGAGTTAGTATCATTGGCCAGATCCCATAATGGGCCGTGCCCTCCGGGATAAAAAACAGCGTCGTAATCTTTAGTATTTACACTGCTTAGCCTGAAGGTATTGGCCACTTTATCAATCGCATCTACATCGGCATAGAATCTTTTTGTAGCAGGCGTTTGTGCATCTGCCGCTTCACTTTTAGGATCAACGGGTGGTTGTCCGCCAGAAGGAGATGCGATGGTTATAACAGCCCCTGCATCAGCCAATACATAATATGGGGCTGCAAATTCCTCAATCCAAAAGCCAGTTTTATTTCCGGTATTTCCTAATTCGCTATGCGAGGTTAAAACAATCAGTATGTTCATGAAAATATTTTTAGTATCACTTTATTTAAATTCAACCAATCCGTTTACTGCACATTATCCTTAAAAAGGTCGTTGAATGCAGTACCCAGCTGATCCATATCGTGTTTGAATTCCCGTTTAAAGGATTGATTTTTAGAAGTCACTGTTGCATCAAACTTACTGACCTCATTTTCAAATGCAGTATTCCTTTCCCTTAAATGCTGTTTTAATGTATCCAGCTGCTCCTTCGTTTTATTTAAATTGGCTCTCAATTTTTCTTTTTCCTCCTTATTGGCCTTCACCATTTTTGCTTCAAGCGCCGCTACTTTTCTATCCATTACTGCCACTGCGGTATCCGATTCGCTTTTAAAATTTTTCCAGTCTGCTATAGCAGCGGCTTTGGCTGAATCATTGGCTGCAATCACCGCTTCTTTCATATCGCTATTGGCTTCTTTTATACTTTCCGACGCATCGCCCATATCTTTTTTAGATGCTTCGTTACAACTGCTGAGCAGCATAGCGGCTACGCAACCAGCGGCTATCATTCCTGTTATATTTTTCATTTTTAATTATTTTATTGTCAATTGTTTTTAAGATCGCCCGCTCAGCGATGGGCCAGCACTTCCAGTTCATTTTGAAGGTGCTTTAATTTAGCCTCCTGCCGGGCGATATTTCTTTTAATACGGCTTACTTTACTGTCATGTATGGTTTCAGTATCCATAGTACTTATTTTTTCAAACTCAGTTTTTACTTTATCCATACCTGATGCAGTAATATCCGCCGCATCCTTAACTGCAATTTTCATAGCTGCATCAAAGGCTGCCAATTTTGCTCTCCTGTTCACTTTAAGTAATCCTATATGGTGTTCAATTTCTCCTTTCTCAGCAGCCGCTGCTTTTTTAAGCCCCGCTCTTTGTGACGAAATGTTATCCTCAATTGCCATTACCTGTCCATTCATATAATTGCCATATTGAAAATCCACATCGCTATGCAATATCTCTGCGCCCATTGGCACAAGCTGGAGAATGATAAAATCAGTATCTGCTTCATCAATTTCAGCAATAACCGAAACTGTGCCTGCAGACATTTCCTTTTCAATATTTTTAATAAAATCACCCTCAAATTCATATTGCTCCATTTGAGCAAATGAACCAACTGCTGCACCTGCATATAATCCTATTATAAATCCAATTGGACCTCCAAGCGTTCCCAATAATCCCCCTGCTGCCATTCCCCCAAATGAAGTCCAGACATTGCTGCTGTCTGCCTTCAAAGTTTGAGTGGTGCCGTCTGTATTTTTTCGAACAATTCTTTTATCATACAATGATATATCTCCTATGGATTCCAACTCATTTAATTTGCTAAATGCAGCCATGGCTTTTTTTTCATCTGTAAATGATGCTACAATTACTTTTGACATTTTATTATTTTAGTGTTAGTATACTGAGTTATCTAAATTTGTGCAATCCCTGCCTAATGGTCATAACATTGTTGTAATAAGTTTCTCTTCTTCCCTTCTCACCTTTTTTAAATTAACCAAATAGTCATGCTCTGCATCACGATATCCCAAAGCCAGTAATACAGTACTCTTGATTCCTTTTTCTTTCAATGCTAATATTTCATCTACTTTTTCGTGGTCAAATCCTTCCATTGGTGTGCTGTCTATTTTTTCTTCTGCTGCAGCCACTAAGGCAATTCCTAAAGCGATATATGTTTGCCTGGCATTCCAATTAAAATTATCTGTTTCCGAATTGTTAAGAGTGGCTGCAATCATGGCTTTTATCTGACTCAGACTTGCTTCGCTAACTTCCCTTACTGCGGACACCCGTTTTATGTAAGCATCAATTCTTTCTTGCGTCAAATTATTCCAGGCAGCAAAAACCAGCACTGCCGAAGCCTCGGTAATTTGAGGCTGCAAATTGGCTACCAGTTTTATTTTTTCAAGTAAGCTGCTGTTTTCAACTACAATTACAGAATAAGGTTGCAGGCCAAAAGAAGATGGCGCCAGCGAAATAGATTTTAAAATGAGCTCTAGTTTTTCTTTGGGAATGCTGTTCCCATTCATCCTTTTAGTGGCATAGCGCCAGTTAAGTGCATCAATGATTGACATTATATAATTAATATTAAGATGGGTTACGGGAAAGTTATGGTCAACTATTATACCCGTAATAAATAATTTACAGGTATAAAGGTCATTCCATCGGCGCAATGGAGTATTACACAATTAACACAAATAGTTACATCAATCGCACATATGAATCATACATCCCTCAATTACTGTAAAATTTAAACGGGTTGAAGCAACAACGTGAACAAGCAGTTGTATTGCTGCATTTGGAGTGCAGAAAAATAAATAATTTGTGAATTGTGCGTTGGTAAAAGTGTTACAGAATGGTATAAAATGCTTCAAATTATCACGTTGCCTTCACAAAAAAACAAATCCCAGAAAATTATATAATCAGGGATCATCAATAGTATTAAAACCCTTATGGAATAAGCACCCGTTGTTTATATCTCTTTTCCTGTTTCCTGGTTTGGATAAAGGATTTAAAAGTCATAAATGGTACCCCTTTTTTATGATTTTCCATAGCCGCCCGGTACATCATGTTATAATGTTTAACAATAACCAGTTGAGCTTTTAAAAAAGAAAACCCGGGACTGTAAATATGTGCAGGTTCTGCCCCGGCTCCGTTTAGTTCCAGTATGGCAATATTTTTTCCTGCTTTCATATCTTCAATACTGGTGCAACGCAAATCATATCTGCCAAAATAAAAACCATCAATTTGTTTGCTTATATTATTAAATGTATTTGTTAAGGAATCATCAATAATATGAGTATAGTCCTGAAACATTGCGCCCAGCACATGATTGCCATACGGCACAAGTACTTCATGATCGCCTTTTCCCAATATCTTATTAAAATCTATTTGTCCATTTGCTTTTAATCGGTGGTATTGCAAAAAAGCCCGGTCGTACCTGCGGATCAATTCATCTATGGTTGAAATACCGTCTCCGGTTACTGACAATAATTTTTTAAATGTTACTGAAGTCAGCATACCCTTTTCACTTGCAGGATTCCGGTAATAAAAAACACTCAGCTCCAGGGGATAATTACAATAGGATTGTATTAAAAAAGGAATGGGTGTATTTTTTTTATAGCATTCCAGTTCATCGGGAGATGCTATTTTTTTTACACACCAGCCTCTTTCTCCCCTGTCGGGTTTTGCAATTACAGGAAACACAATTCCTGCAGCATCCATTTTTTTAATTATACTGCCCTGGTTATCGGTTGTTTCAACAAGAATGGTAGCAGGAAAATATTCACGGGGCATCAATTGAAAAATACGCCATTTACTTTCAAAAAACATTCCGCCCGTTTCAATGGAGGGATTGGCAGCAGAAAAGAAAAAGAAGGACCTGGCTTTTACAGAAAGATAAATAAAATATATACTTGCCGGAAAATACACCAACCACATTGGCCAGTACTCCCAACTTAAAGCCTTAATATAAAAAGCTTTCGCCCTGAAAATAATATTTTGATACATGATTTACTTAATTATCCAAATGTTTTCTTCTGCAATAACCGAAATGAGGGAAGCTGAAGTAATTGCAATGGCGATCCCCTGATGCAATAATTCATGATGCAGTTTTTTAAAGGAGGTGTAAACAATTACAAGTAAAAAAAGTATTAACAGCCCCTGCTGCAAAACAGTTGTATTCAGAAAAAAAACATTAAACAGGATTGATATCAACACACTAACCGCTACAATACTAAAGATGATTGGATATTGCTTTTTATAAAATAGCTTCATATTAAACCGTGCTGCATGTTCATTGGATGGCAACAGCATTTTGGCTGCGCAAAAAAGAGAGATGGGATATAACAAAATAAAGAGCAATTCAGGCAAATGCCAAACTGCTTTGTCTTTCAATTGATAGGTGATAAACCAATCCTGGATATGAAGAAATAAAATAAATAAAATCCAGAGCGTATGCGGCCAGTAAAATTTTGTTTTTTTAAAATCATACAACAAATCTGAAAAGGCAGATAATATCTGCGTTATCCCGAGTCCTAAAATAATAGACACTAAAATAGAAACATACTCAAAAGGACTGATTTGATTACTGAACATAGTGCATTTAATTATCTTATTGTATTTTGTATACTACCTGATTCAATATTATTGCAGCCAGCAATGCTTTCAATTTTATACCTGCCCCGGTGCCCTTTTTATGAAAACTGAGCAGGTCCTTCTTTTTCTTTACTTTATCTTTCATTTAAATCCGGTGCTGCATAAACAGGTTTTACTGAATTTGTATGAAAATGTATTTTTTCTTTGTACACCCTGTTATTTAAAAAATCAGCATACTCAAATCCGGCAGCTTTGTTTTGTTCCAGTTCAATAAATGAATAACTAAGTGTTTGTATACGATCACTTCTGTTTATTAAAAAACCGTTTTCGTTATCCGTGGTTGATGTAAACAATTCCATCAGCGATGCCGCAGAAACGGGTATATTTAAAGCAATCCACTTATTAAACAATTCATTTCTTTTTAATTTTGCCTCTGCGTTGTATAAAGTAGCAGATGACCAGATAGCAGGCTTACCGGTTTCCAATTTGAGGTGCTGTTTATTTACTCCATCCCAAACCAATTGGTACAATTGATCCTGCATCCAAACCACCAGAGTAAAAGGTGCTATATTTTCCAGGTGCATTTTTTTCCATTCCGTAACAGGTGCTGCAGTAGCCAGCAAAGCTGTTACTATTTCGCCCCGGCTCTTCCTGTAGTGCGTTTTTTTTATATGGTTTTCAAAACCTCCATTCAGCAAGATGATAATATTTCCCATAGCTGAAATACCGATCCAGGTGCCGCCGGCTTTTGCATCCACAGGAGATAAAATTGAAACACCCGATACCTCCCTCACTGAAGGAGCCCATGCAGCGGGACGAGAAGGGCTTTCATCTCTTAATGAGGCAAAATAAAATGTATTGCCATTGGGCATAAAAATAACAGTGCACATAATTATCAATTAAACAAAAGCGGTTCCGGGTACATAGATCCAACAAATTTCATTCGTTATGTTTATTCATTTTTTTGTAATGCCGTTTGATACTTGATGGTTGAATAAGCCATACCAAAGTCTTGCGCAACTACATCCATTTTCATCACTCTTAATGCCACCCGAATTAAGGCAAGGTGATGTATGGTGTGCTCTGTATTGTACACAATTTCTCTTAAATAGGTGGTACCAATACAATTTGAAGCCTCCGTTTCGGCAATAAGCAGCATTGGCCTGTCATCTCTTTTAACACATTCAAGTAACAAATTCAATTCCTGTATTGCCAAATCCTTATCCTGTTCAAGAGAAAGGTTTCTTATCCTGTTTACATAATCTACCATTCCCTTATTATAGCCTACGGTTACACATTTCAGCAATTCTATTATATGCCTGGTATGCGCCCCAATACTGGCATTGCCCAGTAACTCATTGGTTTTTTTGTACTGATCATCATTAAGTAATAACAGCAGGTTACTCAGTGATTGTAACTGTTCAGTTATTTGAATAAAAATCATAGTGACATATTTATTTCAGTAAAGCAGATCCAAAAAGATGATTATAAGCAACACAGTGTATGGAAATATATTTATACGCCGCAAAGTCAGGCATCCCGTTTACAGTATATACCTGGTTTCCCATAGTAGATTTTAAAGATCCCAGGTCAATAAAATTTACCGGCATCGCTTCTTTTGAAATAAAAACATGCAGTGCAGGGCCATTGGTAGCATTAAAATTTGCCAGCTTTACTTCAAAGCCCATTCCTTTTTTATAAATTTCTGCCTCACCGGATACGGTTCCAAAAGGGCCGGAAGCAAAGGTACCGTTGTAAACCAATCTTGCTGTGGTATCGGTCATTTCATTCAGGTTTGTTGTGGGGGCCAGCATGCCTTCTTTTTTACAGGAAGTCATAAAAAAAATAATTCCACTTAAAATATAAATCGTAAACCGCATCGTTATAGTTTTAAAATTTAAAAGCAATTTCGGGAGCAATAACAAATTTCCTGGTCAACCCGTCGGGCCGTATATCTCTAACAATAAACGGCACCCCGCCTGTTAATCCTATTGAAATTTTATTATTGATTTTGTAATGCAGTACAGCAGTACTGTTAAGTGTTACTCCTGCAGCACCTTTTAATGCAATGGGGCTATTACTGATATTGCCATCGTAATAAGTATCCTCATCTAAATGGTAAATACCCAGTAAGCCTATAGTGAATGCTGCCCTACCGGATGCAATAAAGTGATAGCCTGCACGAAGCAATACATCCCCTTTCCTGTTAAAACTGTTTGTGGGGGAATATTTACTGGCTGCAGCAGTATTCCAGTAAGCCGGCAAAAAAGTATTTCGGTTTGTGCCTGATAATGGTTGTTGCAATGCAGTGGCAAATAACCATTTTGAATTTGACACTGAAATACCTGCCAAAAGATCTGCAGTGCCCAAACTGCTTTGGTATTGCATTGGCAAAGGTTTTTTATCAGTACGAATATCTCCTTTGTTAAGTGGCAATTTGGCGCCCAGTAAAAAAGATATTTGCCAACCGTCTTTTTCAGGCAAGCTGTAAGTGGATGACAAAAACAGGTCTCCGGCTCCGGTTGCGCTGCCTAAATTTCCATTGGCAATATTAGCAGTGAGTTTTGTTTGAATGGCCCAGTTGGCATTTATCTTATTGTCGTATTGAATTGCCGGAGTAAAAACAAATACATTTTCATCTCCAATACCATTGCTAAACAGTATTGAAATTTTTTGTTTGTTTTCTGAAGCTGTTTTTGATGAATGTGCATTCATATTACCAATGGTACAAAAGCCGGCATCGCTGCAGCCTTGTGCAGTAGCTGTGCCTGCAACAGGCAAACAACATAAACCCAAAATAAAACGATTGATTTTCATGTTACGCTTTTTGAGGAAAATATTTTTTATATAATGAAATGCCTTGCTGTTTATGCAGTACCAGTAGTATTAAACAACAAACCAGCACCGCAATGGCCAGCATAAACAACTGCCCGCCATCGCCTTTAGACTCAATACCAATAACAGTTAAATGAGATAGTATTGCCCCGGCCATTAAACCGCAGCCCAAAAACGCTCCGGCAAAAACAGCAGCAGGTAACAACAGTAATACACTGGCAATAAGTTCAATAACGCCGGTGCCAATTCTGCCCCATGGTTCAACACCCAGTTTTGTAAATAACTGCACTGATTCCGGATGACCTGTAAATTTGAAATATAATGTCTGAAGTAAAATCACGGCTGCAGCAATGCGCAGTAACCAGGAAAAAATAATTTTTGTATTCATGTGTATTTTTTAAACGGTGATTAAATTGTATACATTATTGATGAAAAATAGCTGCCCAGTTTTTGTCTGCTTTTGCCTTTAAATTCGTTTCGTCTTTATTCCATTTATTAAGTGTATTGTTAACCCAGCTGTGATAAAACAAGAATAACTTTCCGTTTACCACTTTAAAGGTCCCGGGATCTATTTCCACCTTATCGTTAGATGCACCCATTGCATAAGCACACCATCCACCGTATTGAGGTTCGTATTTAGTATACTCTTTTAAGAACAAAGCTTTATGCTCAGCACTGGAAAAATAATATGTTACTCCTTCTACAAATACAGTAAACTGTTTATTCCCTTTTACAGCTTTATTTTGAGTAAAATAAGCTACAGGGTCATATCCCTGGATAGCCACTCCTTTTTCAAGATTAAACTCTTTTGCCCTCATAGCAGTTTGTGCATGCACACCCAGTACAGCAATCATTGTTGCAATTACTGCCATTACTAATTGTTTCATATAATATTGTTTTATATAGCTATTTTAATTGACCTTGTTTTTCCCAGTATTCATTTGCAGCCTTTATCCTGGCAGCAGTATCTTTTATCCACCACTCTTTAACTTTTAAACTATAATTCAGGTAAAGTTTATTATCAACAATCGTCCAGGCATTAGGATCTGTGGGTGATTTATGACCCTCGCTGCATCCGTAAGCACAGTAGCCGGCGTATTGCGGCGCATACTTTTCGGGAGCCAGTTTAAAACTGTCTGCATTGGCTTGCGAAATAAATTTCCATTTGCTGCCATTCCAATCAAAACTAAAAGTATCTGTACCTTCTATAGCTTTATGTTGCAAAAAATAAGCTACCGGATCATAGCCTTTAATAGCCAGGCCATTGCTGGTACTGCTTTTTGAGTTTTGAGCCAGGCCAGATACTGCCAGTACCAGGGCCAGCATGGTAATTGATAATAATTTCATTTTAAAAATTTGGTATGCTGTTTATAAATGAGGGCACCACACATGATGCCATAACATAGCAAATAATTGTATGAGAGTGTTTGCCTGTTCGGCCACAGCCCCTCATTTAAATCATTTACACAGTAATAGACGCAGCTGGTGAAATAACCTTACAGCAATTTGAAAAAATATTTTATTTTTTTTGAAGACAGGAATTACTGCCCAAGCGTATCAACTTTACGTTGCATAGCAGCTTTAGTTTTATCTGGCAGTGTATGCGTGGGATGGGCGAACAGGCTTTCTGCAACAGTTTCACCCAGTTTATTTATAATTGCTGATTGTTTGGTAAATCGTTTGCAAAACTTGCAATATAACAGGTGATACCATAGCTGAATACTTTCACTGAAAGTGATGTTGCCCTGCTCTTTTTTAATAGAAAGCAACGTGGCCTGCTTACAGTTCAATACAGTTTTTTTAAATGGATATATTTTCATTATATCATTGTTAAGCCAGGAACCAGTTTTTCTGCAGGCAACTCCTGATTAATACTTTGGCCCTGTGAATGATTACCCAGTAATTAGACGATGAGATGTTAAAATCCTTACAAATTTTTTCAGCATCTTCATCTTCCAGAAATTTAGCTGTAAATACAGGTACCAATTTAGGAGGCATTTTACCAATGCAGTATTGTACAATTTTATTAAATTCATTTTGATTGATCCTGGCGTCTGCAAACTCCTGCCATGCTTCAGGTAAAGCAGATTCAATCCAGTGGCCATCAGATGGATTAAAAAAATGATCGCTGAAACTGGCTTCAGTATCAGCAATATAGCTGTCTGCATTTTTTAGTACATCATTTTTCCGGTAATGATCCGTTATTTTATTTTTAAGGATGGTGGTAAGCCAGGTCTTTTCCGAACTGTTACTTCTAAAACTGTCCTTAGCTTTATAAGCTGATAAAAATGTTTCCTGCAAAAGATCTTCAGCTTTTTCTTTATTATTCACTTTCAGCATGGCAACAGAATACAGGTAGTCGCCATACCTGTTAAGCCATTCAGCTGGTTGCAATATTGATCCTTCGTTTATCATTATTTATACGGTGCAAATGTAGTGTTTCAAATGAAATGATTGCGCAATTGTATTTAATACAGCCGGTGCCCGGGATATCTCCTAAACAATCACTAAAAATTTAAGTTTAAAAAATTTATAAGAGTTAAAATTTGCAGGCAAATGTTCGTATTAGTATATTTTTTTATTATGTAAAAAGATGAAAGACGTGTTACAATTTCAGGGATATAATACAGCACCGTCATTGCGTTCCGCATACAATGCCCATCAGTCCAAATATTCGCTATTGATATCAAACATGCATAAAATGGTTTTAAACTAGCTTAATCCGGATCATTATAGTGTTTGTGTAAGCAGGCTTTTTATAGTATGCCATCTTGCGAGTACCTATTATTGAGTGCGGGGCAGAATAAATACTATGTTGGTTCAACAACCGATTGGGAAGACTTTTGGCAGAACAAGCCGGGGAATGAAAAATTTACCCAAGCCGGGTACCCTGGATATGGGTGTACAGGGAGCCGTTGCCAGATTTAAAAGCCGCCGCGAAAATAGAATGGTGCATTAAAAAACATAAAAGCAGGATATATACATGAGCAGTTGATCAGTGTTCAGCGATAGTGTATCCCGTCCCGATTCTTTACCGGAGGTTAGGTTCAAATCTAATCCGTATCACTAAGGTTTGTGCATTACGTATGGGGTATCCAGAGGGTGCCGATGTTATGGAGAGAGGTGCATTGCCGTAGTTGCAGCTACTGCATGCAAAGCCTGAACCCGCATACCGCCTCTTTACTCCCTCGAAATGAAATTTTGTCTTAATAATTGGCTAAAAAATAGTAACATATCAAACTAATACAATATCTTTAATCAGCAAGCCGTGCCTTATTTACAAGTAATGTGAGTGAGGTCAGCGAAGCTATGAAAACCATAAAACCTGCCACACATTATACATTTTTTATATTCACATTTGCGAAGCTCAATTTTCATGAAAAAGTGTTTCGTATATTTTTTTAACTCATTACAAATAAGCCACTTAAAAATATTGTCGCAGGTTTCAGGAGAATCAAAACCTTCGCATATTTAAGAGTTGGCTGCAACTTTTACTCAGCGATTCAAAACAGATTTTTAATGATAGAGGCAGATCTGAAATTATTGGATGAAACTATTCAAATAATCAAATCCAAAAATGACAATAGTAGTTTCAGCATTGTAAGTCTTCATGAATTCGAATTGGTCTTATTCATTTGCTTAGACCTGACCAGATATGAATTACAACAAAACGCAAAAATTTCTGATTTAAATGCATCAATATTGAGCAAGTTATTTGCTTTTCAATGTTTCGAATTTTACTATAGAGATTTTCCAGAAATCTATTTACAGACCTCTGCACTTTTTACGAGGCTTATCGAATACAATGAAAAATTAAAAAATAACGATTTGCAAATGAATGAGTCAATAAAGAATGATTGGATTAATGAATTAAATTTAGCACTATCAAAATATTTTAGTTGAGCTGTGAAGACAAAGCTGCAGCCAACATGGTGTTTGCCAAAAGTGTGGCTGGACAAACTAAATTTCAGCTAATTGCAAAGCCAGGCATTGGTTCCGGGCTGGACAAACATCTCTGAACTTTTAATTCTTAACATCAAAAAATAATTTCAATCAGCTTCGGGGCCGGGCGGACACAATTCTAAGTCCACACCTTCGGCAAGCCCCGGCACGTTGTAGGCAAGGCTAACAGATACACTAATGAAAAATGTAGTAATTCTTTTGACTGTTGTTTCAGTTTCCTTAGGTTGCAAAGCAAAACATAATTCTGAAGATGGCCTTTATCAATTCAATCAACCAATCGACACGACTTTTAAAAAGGAAATTCCGACAACAGGCTACTCTTATAAATCCGACAAGAATAAAGAAAAGCAACTTGGACTTGAAAATCTAGAATCTGGGTTTGAAACTTTACAAATTCGGCTTTGGGTTGACTACGCACTTTATAAAGGCAGGGAATTGTATATCATAAAAAATAAAAATGGTAAGTGGACAGCAGAAGTTTATAAAATGATGACAGAACGAAGTACAAAAGGTGAAGATTCAATCGTCTCAAAAAAAATCAAGAACGTGGTACCGAAATCTGGATGGGATTCATTGTTGACAAATCTTGTAAACTTAAAAATTGTTACACTTCCAAATATGAACAATATTCCTGGCCTGGTAGATATGATTGATGATGGAGTTGATTATAATATCGAAATTGCCAGCAAATATCAATATCGCTTTTACAGTTACCATGTTCCTGAACAATTTCTGGACAAGTTTTGGCAGGCGAAGAATATGAATCAAATTGTAAAACTAATTCAGGAAGAACTCAATCCTTAACCGCCCTGCCTACAACATGGTGTTTGCCAAAAGTGTGGCTGGACAAACTAAATTTCAGCTAATTGCAAAGCCAGGCTTTAGTTCCGGGCTGGACAAACTTCGCCAAGCTCCTATTGTCAACATCAACTTTTAATTAAAAATTCAACTTCGGGGCCGGGCGGACACAATACTAAGTCCACACCTTCGGCAAGCCCCGGCACGTTAGGTGCAATTTTGTAGACACTTCATTAAATGACAAAGCAAGACAAAATTCTTTTACTTTATTTTGCTACTAGGACAGGAATGTATGTTCATCCAGTTGATATTTACAACATTCTGAATTTTATAACCGGATATGAAATGGGAAGAAAAAACAAATGTCATTTCTCTGAATTATGCAAAGATTTATTAGCGACCAAATACAAAATACCATATTTAAGCACAGGTTTTCTGGGTCAAATTCAGAAACTTTCTGAAAAACAATCAATATCGGATATTATCGTTTTTAAAAAAGTCGCGTTAGAAACTATCGCATTAGATGGCTTAAGTGCTGAAGATGGGAAAATTATAAAATCAAGGACTATTGATCTCATAAATAAAATACAAAAACAAGGACATCCTTGGTATAATGAAACGTGGAAAGATAACTGGCTTTCTCTAGTATTTGTTAATGATCGTTGGTTTAAACAACTTTGGGGCAAAAAAGAATTATCAATAATAAAATCTATAAATAAGGAAATCAAAGACGCTAATATTTTTGAAAGTCGTCGAAATAAAATCCCCTCGAGTAAAATGTTAGTTTTAAAAGACAAGTTTGACCAGGTAAACTGCACCTAACAGCCGGTTTTGCAGCAAGTGTGGCTTGACAAACTAAACTTCAGCTAATTGCATAGCCAGACTTTGGTTCCGGGCTGGACAAACAAATTTGAGCTTTAGTTCTTAACTTCAACTAAACAAATTAATCAGCAGCGGTTCCAGGCAGACAGTTGGAAAATTCCACACCTGCGCAAAGCCGCGGCACGTTGTACGCAATATATTTAGCACCATGCATCTTGAACACGATTATTTTATTGCACCGACGAACTCCGAACAGAAAATCTGGAGGTATATTGACACAATTAAATTTCTAGATTTACTAAATTCTAATTCTCTTTTTTTTACTAGGACTGATTTATTTGAAGATATTTTTGAAGGATCATTGACAAAGAAATCTGTTGAAGCAAGAACTAAATACTATGAACTTTTAGACGAAGCAACAAAAGTGCCAACTGAATATACTCCTGATTTTTACAAAGGATATAATCAATCACTAAAAAGCGAAATTGCACTAAACTGTTGGCACATGAATGACTATGAATCAGCTGCCATGTGGAAACTTTATCTAAAATCAAATGAAGGAATTGCGATACAATCAACGTATAGCCGTTTGTCAGCATGCTTTGAAGAAACTGAAATACCCGTATTCATTGGGAAAGTAAACTATGTCGACTATGACAATCATTTTATTAACCTTGACAATCTCCTATTGCCTTATGTGCATAAGCGGAAAAGCTTTGAACATGAAAGGGAACTTAGATGCCTAGTGTGGCAAAATGAAAGGTCAGAAGATGCAAAATTTAGTTTGGATACAGGTGGAGTAAAAATCAATATTGATTTGGAGAAGTTAGTCGAAAACATTTACATTTCACCGAATAGCCCATCTTGGTTCACAATTTTAATTGAGGATATAGTAAAGAAATACAATTTAAAGTTGCCAATTATAAATTCTAGACTTTCCCAGCTTCCTTTATTCTAATACTGCGTACAACAAAAAGTTTTGCAGCAAGTGTGGCTGGACAAACTAAAATCAGCTAATTGCAAAGCCAGGCAGTGGTTCCGGGCTGGACAAACATCGCTAATCATTAATTCTTACCTTCAACAAATAATTTCAATCAATAGCGGGGCCGGGCGGACACAAGTCTATGTCCACACCTGCGCAAAGCTTCGGCACGTTGGTGGCAATTATAAAGCAAAACCCTAATTATGCAAACAGCTTTTTTGTTGCATCTAAATTATTATGACACATAACTTAAAAATAGTTTTTGCTTTAATTGGATTGCTTTCCTTCCAAACAACCTTTGGACAGCTAAAATTAGGCACTTACAAAATTATATCAGACACGACAAGCTATTTTGAAGGACACTTATTTTCAGAACTAATATTTAAACCAGAAAAAACTTTTACTTATAAATATCTTACTTCGGTAAGCTGCTTTTTGTGGTATGACTCTTATGGTAAATGGAAGACAAATAAAGACACATTAACTCTTGTTGACACAGTAATAAGCCATCATTCAGTTGTAAATTTTGCTAAGTACAAAGAAACGAATGACAATAAAATTTCTATATCAATAAGAACAAAGCAAAGCAAACCAATTCAGGGGATTAAGGTTTTGTATATTTTCAAAAACTCCAAAGACACGTTGTTTGGGATTACGAATTCGGAAGGGAAATTTATTATTGAAACAAAAGACCGACTTGCTACTAGAAAAGAAGGGAAATACAGAAGTGTGGACGACGTAGAAGTTTGGGTGGTTTATTTTAGCAAAAAGGGACAAGAACAAACAACAAATACTTTTAGCAACTTATCGGCAGACATTGAATGTGTAATTGATGACAATGCAAAAAATGAAGTCGTAATGCGGACAACACTGTATAGAATTGACAAAACAAATTTGGTATATTTATCACAGCGGTTCGACAAAGAAGATGTAAGACCAGGGGGTTATTTGTTCGGCAATTTCAAGTTTGACAAAGAATAACTGCCACCAACAAACGGTTTTGGGCAAGTGTGGCAGGACAAACTAATTTCAGCTAACTGCATCGCCGGTCTTCAGTTCTGGCTGGACGTTCAATTTTGAGCTTTAGTTCTTAACTTCATCTAATTAAAAAAATCATCTGCGGTTCCGGGCGGACAGTTGGAAAATTCCACACCTGGCCCAAAGCCGCCGACGTTATGTGCTACCTATAGAAGCAGTTTACCAATTGACATATGGAAGAAATTTCAGACAAACTTTTGATTCTCGATTTAGATGAAACCCTAATTCATGCCAGCAGAAATAAGCTAGATATTTCTGAAGATTTTCTATTTGACAAATACTTTGTTCACAAGCGCCCATATCTTGACGAATTTCTAAATGACATATCAAAACATTACAGAATTGGAATATGGAGTTCGGCAGATGACATGTACGTAAGTGAAATAGTCAAAACCATAAAGCCTGATACAGTTGAATTTGAAATCATTTGGGGGCGTAGTAAATGTTCATTAAAGAGAGATAATACTTTTGACACTTTCAACTTTGAAAAAAGGTTGGACAAATTGAAAAAGAAAGGCTTTAGACTTGATGGAATAATAATAGTTGATGATTCCCCGGAAAAATCTAGAACAAATTATGGGAATGCTGTCTACATTAAGGAGTTTACTGGCGACAAATCTGATGAAGAACTTAAGTATCTTTATGACTATCTAATTTCGTTAAAGCATGTTGAAAATATTCGTGCTGTTGAGAAACGTGGATGGAGGTTCAAAAAAGGCAGCACATAACAAGTAGTTTGCCAAAAGTGTGGCTGGACAAACAAACATCAACTAAGTACAAAGCCGAGCATTGGTTCGGGCAGACACAACTAATCCAGGCTTTTGTACGCAATATCAACTAATCAATTTTATCATCAGACGTTCGGGCGGACACAATACTAATACCACACCTTCGGCAAGCTCTGATCGTTGTACGCCATTTTTAGATACAGTCCACTAACCAATGATCTTTTTTGTTTCAACTATATTGATCCTTATCTATCTTTTTTCAATTCCTAAAATTAGAAAAGCAAAGTTTGGCGCAAAAATCACTTTGTCGCTTCGTGTAGTGGTATTTATTGCTACGGCAATCTTGTTGACACTTCTAATAGCTGAAACATATAACATTTACCCGAGACAATACTGGATTACAAAAGCGATCTTTTGGCTTGTTATCTTTTCATGTATGTCAGTATTTGGATTTTGCGGAAAAGAATATTATGGTACTGTTGAAAGAACGATTTACAAAATCATTTATTTCTTACCAATTCTCTCCCTACTATTTCTTCTGGTGCCATTTATTGGCATTGGTTTGGGTCTAATATTTTATGTCAAGTTCATAGGCGACAAAAAATTTATACTTTACAGTGATAACAAAATCCGCATTGAGCAGCCTTATGTTCGCTTTATGGGTCCAGACCCACAGCCAATAGTTTATGTTAAGGAGAAACTAACTTCCTTTCAAGATTCCACATTGCCGTTCAGCTACGACGAAGAAAATGACAAAATTGAAGTTGCAAAACATGGAGATTCTTCATATACCATCATTCTAAAATCTCCAAATAATTGGCAAGTGCCAACAGGGGTAGTCACATTTTTTTATAATTTGAGAAATAATTACAAGCGTAAATAAACGTCGTACAACAAAAAGTTTTGCGGCAAGTGTGGCGGGACAAACTGACATCAGCTAACTGCAAATCCAAACTTCAGTTCCGGGCTGGACAAACATTGCCGAACTTTAAAGCTTAACTTCAGTAAAATATTTTCAATCAACAGCGGGGCCGGGCGGACACAAGTCTAATTCCACACCTGCGCAAAGCTTCGGCTCGTTAGCAGCAACCATACTGCGTTCTCTAAATGTGGAGTAGTTTGCCTTAACTTACTTCAGCCAATGACAAAAGTTTTTCCAAATGACAGGCCTTGATAAAATATTTAAATTCATCTACAGCAGTCAGTGTTATGGTTTGATAGTAGTTTCAGTATCATCATTAATTACAGTTCTGTATAGTAAAATATTTTTTGGAAGAATTTTATACTATGGTGTTCCAGATGAAAGAAATATTGGACACCAAAGCTTTTTTGACATACTTTCCATTTTATACAATTTTTCCTTGCTCCTTGTGATTCTTTGGCCATTTTTCGCAGTCATTAGTATAGCAACAGAAAAATACCGGAACAGCAGCAAATTGATTAGCAAAATTGGTGTTGCAGGATTTATTGCAACTTTACACTTTCTTATTGCTGATCCGTTTGGCATATGGGAATATTTCATTGATTAGAAAATAACTTTTACAAACCAAATTGGCTGCTGCTAACAAAAAGTTTTGCAGCAAGTGTGGCTGGACAAACTAACATCAGCTAATTGCAAAGCCAGGCAGTGGTTCCGGGCTGGACAAACATCGCTCATCATTAATTCTTACCTTCAACAAATAATTTTAATCAGCAGCGGTGCCGGGCGGACACAATTCTAATTCCACACCTGCGCAAAGCTTCGGCACGTTGGGCGAAAGCATAAACAACATTCGAGTTACTATCATTATTAAATGACTATGAAAACCTTGAAATTTGTTGCACATATTCTTTATAAACATTACTCTAAAGGAAAATACAATTCAGTACCATATTTCTCAACAATTTGTGCTTTGACATTATTTGCATTTTTTCACGTTATGCAAATTCTTATTTTGACAGACTCTGTAAAACAATTTATTTCTTACAAAGCTACAGACGATTTATGGACAAAAAGTTTGGGGATACTTTGGATTATGCTACCGATTGGTTTGACTCTTTATTTTTTACTACCGCAAAAACAGTTAAGAGTATTAAAGTATGACGAATCAAAAATTAAACATGGCTATATTTATTTAATCATTTATGGATTGGCGTCATTTGCTATGGTTTTTATCTTGACATTACTCAAAGTAAATAAATGAGATCACATTTTGAAGACAACTTAAATGAGCTAAAATCACAACGGACAAAGCCTTCGCCCAACAAAAAGTTTTGCAGCAAGTGTGGCTGGACAAACTAAAATCAGCTAATTGCAAATCCGGGCTTTAGTTCCGGGCTGGACAAACTTCGCTGATCATTAATTCTTAACTTCAACTAACAATTTCAATCGGCAGCGGTGCCGGGCGGACACAATACTAATTCCACACCTGCGCAAAGCTTTGGAACGTTGTAGGCAAGGCTAACAGATACACTAATGAAAAATGTAGTAATTCTTTTGACTGTTGTTTCAGTTTCCTTAGGTTGCAAAGCAAAACATAATTCTGAAGATGGCCTTTATCAATTCAATCAACCAATCGACACGACTTTTAAAAAGGAAATTCCGACAACAGGCTACTCTTATAAATCCGACAAGAATAAAGAAAAGCAACTTGGACTTGAAAATCTAGAATCTGGGTTTGAAACTTTACAAATTCGGCTTTGGGTTGACTACGCACTTTATAAAGGCAGGGAATTGTATATCATAAAAAATAAAAATGGTAAGTGGACAGCAGAAGTTTATAAAATGATGACAGAACGAAGTACAAAAGGTGAAGATTCAATCGTCTCAAAAAAAATCAAGAACGTGGTACCGAAATCTGGATGGGATTCATTGTTGACAAATCTTGTAAACTTAAAAATTGTTACACTTCCAAATATGAACAATATTCCTGGCCTGGTAGATATGATTGATGATGGAGTTGATTATAATATCGAAATTGCCAGCAAATATCAATATCGCTTTTACAGTTACCATGTTCCTGAACAATTTCTGGACAAGTTTTGGCAGGCGAAGAATATGAATCAAATTGTAAAACTAATTCAGGAAGAACTCAATCCTTAACCGCCCTGCCTACAACAAAAAGTTTTGCAGCAAGTGTGGCTGGACAAACTAAAATCAGCTAATTGCAAAGCCAGGCAGCGGTTCCGGGCTGGACAAACATCACTAATCATTAGTTCTTACCTTCAACAAATAATTTCAATCAGCAGCGGGGCCGGGCGGACACAATACTAAGTCCACACCTGCGCAAAGCTTTGGAACGTTAGGTGCAAGCTCTCTTCGACAATTTATTTGCGGTTTAAGTATTGCAGCCTTACAGTTTTAAATTTTTAGCTGTCTATTTTAAAAGACGCCGAATTTTAATTCTGCAGGTTTTGTTACTGCAAATATTTTTTTAAGCTGGTTGGGTTGGACAATGAAAAGTTTTTGGTGCAACCTGCATTTAATCTTTGAACAACTACTTTTCAAAAACTGCAACTTATTTATTTTAGTTACAGTGGGGTTTGACAATAATTGTAAGCCTCTACCCTTTTTTGTTGCAGTGAGTTTTGGCATTTTTAATTTGCAGCTTTTAAATCGTTACAAAACTCGCAATCATTTTATATTAATTGTTGGCATATTCGTTTTGCAGTGTGGCGGTTTGCTTTTAATGAATGGCTTAAAAGTAGTTACTGCCTTTAAAGTTCATTTGTTTTTAGTTCGCAAATTTCATTCGAATGATTACAGCTTTTATATTTATTAGTTTTCGTTTGGCTGCAGTAACTGCATTTTTACAAACCAGCTTTAAAACATTTGTACCGGCGTTCGTCCTAAAAATTGTTACAGCTAAAATTTAATTTAAACCGCTTCAAGTTTCACCGCCTGCACCTAACAAAAAGTTTGGCAAAATTGGGGCAAGACAATCATAAATTCAACATTGGTTCTTTATCAGCTTTGGTTCGGGCAGACACAGCTATATTGAGCTTTAGTTCTTAACATCAATTTTTAATTATTAATTTAGCTTCAGTTCCGGGCAGACGAATTTCAAATCCCCAACTTCGCCAAGCTTTGAACGTTGTGTGCAATTGTAGGAAAATCGTTTAACGCAATGAAGACATATCAATACAGCAATTTAACAGAACTGCTTTTAACACTAATAAGGGAACGCCCTGGAATGTTCTTAGGGACAGCGCATATTAGTAAATTGCCCAACTTTATTCTTGGTTATCAGTTCTGCAGCAATATATCCCAAAAGGAACAAGATTTTTATTTTGGCGAAAAAGGATTTATAAAATGGTACGCTGGTAAATACAATCCGGAGAAAATGAGTTTTTGGCACGACTATTTTTTAAAGGAAAGTAATAATGACGAATCGGAAGCTTTAGCATTATACTTTACTCGACTAGAAGAGTACTATAATTGGTATAACGCTAATATGGACGAAAGCCGGAAGTAAACTAAAGCAACTGCACACAACAAAAAGTTTTGCAGCAAGTGTGGCTGGACAAACTAAAATCAGCTAATTGCAAATCCGGGCTTTAGTTCCGGGCTGGACAAACATCGCTGATCATTAATTCTTAACTTCAACTAACAATTTAAATCGGCAGCGGTGCCGGGCGGACACAAGTCTATGTCCACACCTGCGCAAAGCTTAGGCACGTTAGCGGCTACCAACCCTAAGCGAAAATCGACGATAACTAAGCCCCAAAAAATAATAATAATTTTTACACTTAGATTTGCTTTAGTTTACAGTCATTAAGATTAAAGTATCTTTAAAATAAATTTTGTAATGCCTATCATAATTCGGATTCGAGAGTTTCTCAAGTTGGAAAATAAAACAACATCAATTAATACTGATTTTTCTGATTCCGTTGGTCTTTTTTTGACTGAAGGAATGATTAGAAAAATAGAGAACACACCCTCAATGGACTGTCTTATAAATCATGCGAACGCAATAAATTTTCATCATGACATCTTGCAAAACAGTGATTTATTTGACAGCGTTCATGTTTCAAATGACTTACATTTTTAACTTAGCTAAAAACTAATTAGCAGTTCAATATTTGCGGCAGCCGCTAACAAAAAGTTTTGCAGCAAGTGTGGCTGGACAAACTAAATTTCAGCAGTTGTGCGCAATTCAGCTTTGGTTCCTGGCTGGACAAACATCGCTGATCATTAATTCTTAACTTCAACAAATAATTTTAATCAACAGCGGGGCCGGGCAGACACAATTCTAATTCCACACCTGCGCAAAGCTTCGGCTCGTTAGGCGAAATACCATGACAGAACAAGAATTGCAGAGTAATCTGAATCGCTATTATCACTTAATAGGCATCCTTGAGAAACTCGTTACAAGTATAGAAGCCGCCTTCTTAAATGACAGCAGATGGTTTTTATATTCAACAAAAATTACGAAAAAACTTATTGGACACTGTAAAAGTCTTTATGTAAATGCCAGTGATGCGTTTGTGATTGAAGATGGAAAAGAAAAAATCGAAACCCAATACATTGATATTCCCGGCTTATTCATGAATTTAAGGTCGCAAAGTGACACTTACGCAATATTATATCACTTATTTTTTGATAAAACTGATTGGGAATTAAGAAGATTAAGATTTGATCTTTGGAGACTTGACTCCTTAGTTAGCTGGGTTAGACAAAAAAATCCTTTTGACTATAATGAAGAAAAAGGTCAAATAAGTGAAATCATTGACACAATTTCAACCAATCATGTTTTTAAGAAGTTAGATGAATCAGAAAAGAAATTTGTTTTCAAAAATAACAATGAAGTAGAAAAAATCTTTGCTAATTGGAAATTTGATTTGAAAAAGTTGAACTCAAAAGAAAGTAAAATATCTTGGAAGGAAATATTTATTAATTCTGGTTTAAAAGGCAAAATGTTTGAAAATGCTCATTCCTTTTTTTCAATGTATGTACATTCTAATTTCTTTTCTGTTAATCATCTAAATAATCAAAGTAAAGAGCAAACGAGAGATGACAAAAACTTTGCGGTAACTTTTTCATCGTTTTTAATTGCATTGACTCTTGACGATTTTTGTGCAGGTTTTGAAAAAGGCAAGGAATTTACCTCAAACCTCAGCAGCCTTGATCAAGATATAATAAAATCATTTGTCATCGCTGCAAGGGAAACAGAAAAAATAAAATACTTCGCCTAACATGGTGTTTGCCAAAAGTGTGGCTGGACAAACTAAAATTCAGCTAATTGCAAAGCCAAACTTCAGTTCCGGGCTGGACAAACTTCGCCTAGCTCCTATTGTTAACATCAACTTTTAATTATAAATTCAACATCGGTACCGGGCGGACACAATGCTAAGTCCACACCTTCGGCAAGCCCCGGCACGTTAGCGGTAATTTTATGACAGACCCTGTAAACATATTGGAAAAGATTAGAGATATTTTCTCAATTCTGCACGACGGGAGGACTTCAACTTGGACAGGTGATAAGAATTTGTTGACAGTTAAAATTGATTGCAAATGGTTGGCAGAACGTATTGACAAATCTTATGAAAGTCTTTATCTTGAATGTGGACAGATCGAGAAAATTGAATTCCACCCGTGGATGAACCCAATTAAACTTTCGCAAACATTATTGACAGACCTAGACAGAATTTTCAAAGCAAGTTTAGAAATATTATCAGCGGACATCGAAAACAACTTTGTCAAAATTACTTGTAACCAACACAATACAGACTTTGATTATTGTGGTGGGACACTTTTATTAAATTGTAGAACTATAAAAATATTTGACCAAGGAAACCGACAGCTTACTATTGACCAGTTTTACAAAATCGGTGAAGGTTATAGGGATGATTTCAGTAAAGAAATTGAGCAAAGCATAATTAACAATCGTGGATAACCTGTGTAAACAAAAACTACCGCTAACATGGTGTTTGCCAAAAGTGTGGCTGGACAAACTAAATTTCAGCTAACTGCAAAGCCAAACTTTAGTTCCGGGCTGGACAAACTTCGCCTAACTCCTATTGTCAACATCAACTTTTAATTATAAATTCAACTTCGGGGCCGGGCGGACACAATACTAAGTCCACACCTTCGGCAAGCCCCGGCACGTTAGGTGCAAGCTCTCTTCGACAATTTATTTGCGGTTTAAGTATTGCAGCCTTACAGTTTTAAATTTTTAGCTGCCTATTTTAAAAGACGCCGAATTTTAATTCAGCAGGTTTTGTTACTGAAAATATTTTTTAAGCTGGTTGGGTTGGACAAAGGAAAGTTTTTAGTGCACCCTGCATTTAATCTTTGAACAACTACTTTTCAAAAAATGCAACTTATTTATTTTAGTTACAGTGGGGTTTGACAATAATTGTAAGCCTCTACCCTTTTTTGTTGCAGTGAGCTTTGGCATTTTTAATTTGCAGCTTTTAAATCGTTACAAAACTCGCAATCATTTTATATTAATTGTTGGCTTATTCGTTTTGAAATGTGGCGGTTTGCTTTTAATGAATGGCTTAAAAGTAGTTACTGCCTTTAAAGTTCATTTGTTTTTAGTTCGCAAATTTCATTCGAATGATTACAGCTTTTATATTTAATAGTTTTCGTTTGGCTGCAGTAACTGCATTTTTACAAACCAGCATTAAAACATTTGTACCGGCGTTCGTCCTAAAAATTGTTACAGCTAAAATTTAATTTAAACCGCTTCAAGTTTCACCGCCTGCACCTAACAAAAAGTTTGGCAAAATTGGGGCAAGACAATCATAAATTCAACATTGGTTCTTTATCAGCTTTGGTTCGGGCAGACACAGCTATATTGAGCTTTAGTTCTTAACATCAATTTTTAATTATTAATTTAGCTTCATTTCCGGGCAGACGAATTTCAAATCCCCAACTTCGCCAAGCTTTGAACGTTATGCGCCACTATAAAGTCCCTAACAATTTTAATAAGCCTTTTATTTGCAAGCTCAATAGTTGCTGCACAATTAGATTCGACTAAGATTTTCGAGTCTTCAAAAGGAAAATGGCCAGTACCTGTCCCAAAATATATAAAAGTATTCGACAACGAAGAATTGAAACATTACACTACAAATATGTTTGATTCTTCATTAAGAATTATCACGGATAGCAGTTATAATATTACTGCCGTCCATGACGGAACAGTCATTGGAATAATAGAAGTAGAAAATGAATATACAATTGTGACAAAATTTGGTGATTACTTCATAGTCTATGGCAGGTTAATGAAACCAGATCTGCAAAAAGGAGACTTTCTAGTAACGGGGCAAAGTATAGGTCAACTAACTAAATATTCGTCAGACGAGCACTATACTCTTGAGATAAATTTATACAAAAAAGAAAAAGAGTTGAGCCCAAATAAATGGATAAAGTGGTAAGCGTCGCATAACAGGGTGTTTGCCAAAAGTGTGGCAGGACAAACTAAATTTCAGCTAATTACAAAGCCAAACTTCAGTTCCGGGCTGGACAAACATCGCTGAACTTTTAATTCTTAACATCAACAAAATAATTTCAATCAGCTTCGGGGCCGGGCGGACACAATTCTAAGTCCACACCTTCGGCAAGCCCCGGCACGTTAGCTGTAATACCACGACACACCCTACGAAATGAGAAACTTAAACTAAATGGCAAAAGGAAAAATTGATAGTAATTCGGGAGTTCAAGCTAATGTAGGTTTTGACTTCCAAAGAAATACTTGTATTTATGTGTTTTTAGAAAAATATAATAGCTTGAAAAACCAAGACTATTTTATTATGCTTGAACATTATGATGATATTGTCTTTGGTTTTCTAAATTCTAGTGGTGAACTTTCTGATATTACAACCTACCAAGCTAAAAAATCCTCAACTGTTTGGACAACAAATTCAGTTTATGAAATAATCCAAAAAATTGCTAATTCAGGAATTGAAATTACAAAAGACACTTTTCCTAAAGCTACAAATTATGTCCAATCCCAACATTTCATAACAAACAATACAATTGCACTTGATTACAAATGTTCTATTGAAAATAAGATAAAGAAAAAATATATTAACGAAACAGACGAAACCGTTGCTTATATAGACTTAGATACAGATTGTCAGATTAATTTAAAAAAAGGTAATTCTGAAATTACTTTTGACAATGACCAAATTGCTCATTTTGACAATTTAAATTTCAGCTTCATTGATTTAGGAAGAAACACAAAATCACAATTAGAACTTTTAACAGGCAAATTCAAAACAGTATTTGGAAATTCAATTTTAGACCACACAGCAGCCAGAGACACTCTGATTTTTCATTTAAAAGAAATCGAAAGTACTTATAATCAGGGCGATATTCCGAAACTAAGCGATAGACATAAAAGAATTGAATCTTCACAAATTAAAAACATTTTAAATATTCTTACAACAAAAAACTTAGCATTAGAATTTTGTAGAAAGAAAGCTGAAAAAATTTGTGAAGAACTTTCAATTAATGTTTTTGACGCAATGAGTTTTGAACTTGACTTTGAAAATAGTTTAGATGAATTCAAAGATTTAAGGCAGGGAGAACATCAGAAAATAATACGGTTTATTGAAAATAAAAAAAACATATTTTCCAATTTCACTAATGATGTTGCTTGCATTAAAGAACTACATAAATTATTTTTAATTGAGCATAACACAACTTTAAGTCAACTTCAACTTAAAGCATCAATGTCAGCAGGTTACTTTTTAATACTAATGCAGAAATGAGAACATATTTAACTATAAATAAAATCTTTGTCCATAGTGAAGTAAATAAAAAAAGCTTCTTTACCGATTTTGGCGAGAAACTTAACGTAATTTATGGAGCAAACACTTCAGGCAAAAGCACCTTAATTCAACTTATTTTATTCACATTTGGTATTAATGACAACAAGACTAAACTAACTAAAATATTATCGGAAAACATACTTACAAGAATTGATATTTCAATTAAAAAAGGTAATAAAATCACAGAATATGTTTTTATTCGTAAAGATGAAACCATTTATATAAAAGATTCCATTTCAAATAAAGTGGCGACTTATAACGGAATAAGTGGCAATAATTCAGCAGAACATTTTAAACTTAAAGAATTCTTTAATACCCTATTAAGCTTTGATTTATTGCTTGAAACAAAAATCGGAATTTCAAAAGCACCAATTGAAACTATATTTCTTCCTTATTATGTATCACAAGATGTTGGTTGGGTATATTTAAGAAAATCCTTTAGTAATTTAGATTTTTATAAAAATTTTAAAGAAGATTTTTTAGACTACTACTTAGGTATAACTAGGCTTGAAGACAAAGAAAAAAGAAAAGCATTAGAGAATGAATTGGCAGAGAAAAATCAAAAATATAATTTCTACTTAAACTTTGAAAAAAGTGATTCACAAATAGAAAATTCCAAATTACTTGATGATTCTTTTAAAGGAAAAGGGCAAGAATTTATTAATGAAATAACAGTTAGAAAAGCAAATTTATTAGAATTAGAAAATAAATATGTTAAGCAATCAAATCTTCTAACATACAATAGCCAAAGGCTTTCTGTAATTTCTAAAGTAAGCAGAAATCATAATCATCAATTTCCAGGTAAAGATAATTGCCCAATTTGTCAACAAGTTTTACCAATAGACACAAAACAAATATATGAGTACTATCAGGAAGAGAATGACACAGTCAAAGTAAAAGCCGAAATTCAAGCAGAAAACAAAAAAATACAATCAGACCTAAACTCTACAACCAAAAAAATTGAAGAATTAAGAGCATTGTTAGCAACAGATTACCATAAACACATTGTATATTCTAATAACAATGTTACTCTTGACGAATGGATTAAGACACAAGCGAACATTAAATTAGAAAGCTCAATAAATGAAAATATCGGAAAATTAGCAAAAGAAATTGCTGAATTAAAAGAGAAACTCAAAGCATTTAAAGATGATGATGATATTGAAAGCGAAAGACAAATTAAGAATAAAAAATTTAAAGAATTCTATAATATAAATAACATTAAACTTGACGTTCCAAGTCTTGATGACAGCAGATTTAATTATGTTTATGAACTATCGAGTTTTCCCTTTCAAGGTGTAGAATTACATTTAGCAGTTTTAAGTTATCATTTTGCGTTTAATAAAATCATTAATGAAACAGAAAATATTCATAGGCTTCCATTAATTTTAGATAGTATTTTCAAAGAAGATTTAGACGGAAATAGTAAAGAGAAAATTTTAGATTTTATTTGCAACAATCAGCCAAATGACACTCAAACAATTATTTCAGTTGCAGACAATAAAGCAAAGGACACAAAAATTGATTTCTACAAAAATAAATTTTTCAGTACAAACACTAAATTAATTTGTATTGGAAATTCTATTGATAAGGAATCAATTTTAAAAGAGCACGACAAATCATTAGACACAATATTGAATGACACTTTCGAAATAATGGAATACGTGTAGAAAGGTACTACAGCTAACATGGTGTTTGCCAAAAGTGTGGCTGGACAAACTAAACTTCAGCCAATTACAAAGCTAAACTTCAGTTCCGGGCTGGACAAACTTCGCCTAACTCCTGTTGTCAACATCAACTTTTAATTATAAATTCAACATCGGTACCGGGCGGACACAATTCTAAGTCCACACCTTCGGCAAGCCCCGGCACGTTGTACGTCACCTTTAAGTGGCACCCTAATAACTTTAAACAGACAAAATCACCTCAATTTGACAACCGAACAGCGAGTCGACATACATACTTCAAGCCATGGGGTTTATATTGATAGCCTTCCTTACAAATCACTGAAGTATACTTTAATGTTTATTCTTTATTTGATTATCGTAGGGTTGTTTACTCTCGTTGTAATGTATCGAGACATGATTTTTTTTGAAAACCAATTTTCTGATATATTTCAAGCTCTCATATTTATTTTTCTTGGTGGTTCAATGTTTATGTTTGCCGTTAGTGGCTTGCCTCTGTTTCTTTCAGTTATTAAAAATTCATTTTTTAGAAACTTTTTTTTAAAAGAACATCTAAGCATAGAAAACGGAAAAATAGAATACCGCAATAGTTTTGGCAAAGTGATTAGTTACAAGCTGTCTCAAATAAAATGGATATATTTTGAGTTTAACAAACCGTATGGCGAATTTTCTGGTGCTAACCTAGTTATTCCGAATTATACTCCTACCATTTATCTACGAGACCAAAACGATAAGATTGTTGCGAAGACAATGTATTCAATTAAAGAAGAGGAAATTCAACAAGCATATAAAGTTATTCTCGATTACTTATTGACCGAAAAACATTTTTATCAAGAACGTGATGTAAATTATACCGACAAAATCAAAGACATTCGTCATTGGGGAAAAGAAATTGAGTTTATTTCAGTTTATCGGTTTTTCGAAATGCACATGGATAAGTTTTCGAACGAAGAGCGTTCTTACTATTACAAACTTGCAGAACAACAAGCTGCCTCGGAAAATGAATTGTCAAATGCATTACTTTCTAAGATTAAGGACAATCATTCTAACGAAATGCAATAAGGCGAACGTACAACATGGTGTTTGCCAAAAGTGTGGCTGGACAAACTAAACTTCAGCCAATTACAAAGCCAAACTTCAGTTCCGGGCTGGACAAACTTCGCCCAGCTCCTATTGTTAACATCAACTTTTAATTATACATTCAACTTCGGGGCCGGGCGGACACAATCCTAAGTCCACACCTTCGGCAAGCCCCGGCACGTTAGTGGCAAGCAGTGCGATAGTGCTTTTAGAAAAGATAATGTTAACCATTAAAAAAATGAGAATAAGATGAAATCATATTTTCTAAAAAAAGGAATTTTGAATATGCTAGTAATTATATTTAGCGTATTGACCGTTTCCACCTTTTCTTCTTGTTCAAAAGAGGACAAAAATAGTGACACAGGGACAAGTGACAACTACTACGTAAAGTATATAATAAATGGCAATGGAACTTATGGTCGTTTTAGTAATTGGACAGCCACTACACCACAAGGGACATTTTCTAATAACGGTTATCAGACAAGAAGTTGGAATCAAACATTTGGACCTATAAAAAAAGGATTTAAATGTGAAGTTCAAATCGGTGATTATATAGGTGGAGATCCAACTATTGAAATACATGTTTCAAAAAACCAAGAACCTTTTGCTTTAAAAGTTACTAAAACAGGTAGCTCTGCATCTTATACTGTAAACTATTAAAAGGTTGATTTAAGCTATGCTTGATATTTGATTGGTACAGAAAGTTGAAATTGTAATCAACAAATTGGTTTTTGACAGAGAGGCAACCTTCAAAATATGCCTGCCACTAACATGGTGTTTGCCAAAAGTGTGGCTGGACAAACTAAACTTCAGCTAATTACAAAGCCAAACTTCAGTTCCGGGCTGGACAAACTTCGCCTAACTCCTATTGTCAACATCAACTTTTAATTATAAATTCAACATCGGTACCGGGCGGACACAATTCTAAGTCCACACCTTCGGCAAGCCCCGGCACGTTAGCGGTCATTGCAAACGACTATCCTACAACTTTATAACGAATTTGACTAGAATATTAAACAGATGATTAAGAAGTATTTGGTTTTTATATGCATGATTATTTCAGTGATATTAATAGTAATAGCAGCGTTAGCATATCCAGGTGGATCGTTGCTTGACAAAAATTCAGTGGGTTTTGGCTGGTCAACAAATTTTATTAGCAATTTGTTTGAAGCAAAAGCGATAAATGGCTCAGAAAACCCTGGCAGGATTTGGGCAATTCTTGGAATGGCATTCCAATCGATTGGCTATGGTGTTTTTTTTATAAATATGTCGAAAAAGATTTCTTTGAAAGTATGGGTTAATATTTTAAAATATATAGGATTTGCCAACATTTTTTTTATTTTCTTAATTGCAACAACTTACCACGACCTAGGAACAATTTCAATTGTTTTAACATTGTTTGGCCTATTTATTATTACTTTTTTTGTCCTTAAGTCAAAACTACATTTACTTAAATTTTGCTGTATAATATGCTTACTGACTTATTACTGTTTCTTTTTCCTTTATGGCTTTAGTTATTTGGGATTGGCCTTTATAATGCAGAAAGTATATTCTATAAGCTCAATACTATTAGTTTTAGGACTGGAATATTTTACAAAATATGAGGACTTTGTACATATTAAATCGGGAGAACAAAAAATAAAAGCAACGAACCGCTAACATGGTGTTTGCCAAAAGTGTGGCTGGACAAACTAATTTCAGCTAATTGCAAAGCCAAACTTTGGTTCCGGGCTGGACAAACTTCGCTGAACTTCTATTGTTAACATCAACTTTTAACAATAAATTCAACTTCGGGGCCGGGCGGACACAATCCTAAATCCACACCTTCGGCAAGCCCCGGCACGTTAGCAGCCATTTTATCGAATACCCTAAAACATCAACGTTTGACAAACCCAAAGAAATATATCGGCAAAAGAGCTATCGCAACACTTATTGACTACACTTTTATTTACATTCTGACATTTGTGTACATATATACTTTTGGAGAGCCCGATGTAGAGGGAGGAAAAACTGTACACGGTTTACCAGCTTTAGTTCCTATTTTATTTTGGTTTATATACTTTGTAATCATTGAGTTTATGTACACAGGAACATTAGGACATCAAATAGTCGGACTGAAAGTTCTTTCACAGAATAACACAAAACTCACCTTTGGTCAAATACTTAAGAGGCGAATTGCAGATATTATTGAAATCTCCTGGTGCTTTGGCTTTATTGCATTCATCATTGCAAAAGGAAATGAGAACAGTCAAAGACTAGGCGACATTCTTGCCAAAACAATTGTGATTGGAAAAAGCGAACAGACCGAAATCCCTGACTTCGATTTCAATCAGCATTCCTAAAATACGGCTGCTAACAAAAAGTTTTGCGTCAGTGGGGCTTGACAAACGTTTCTTCAGCGGTTGTACGCAATTCAGCTAATATCCGGCGGACGGAATTCTACTCAGCATTTTTTCTTAACTTCATCATAAACAACGTAAACAGGCTTCAGTTCCGGGCGGACAGTCCAACTTTTCCCCACCGAACGCAAAGCTTTGCACGTTGTAAGCAACCAAAAATGAAGCTACTTTTATTACTGCCACTGTTTCTCTTCGAAGCGAGCACTTTACTTGCAACAGATTCCACTCTCTATAAAGAAAGGCTTCAAAAACTAAAAGAATTTTCAGGTTTTCTAAAATGCAGAAAAATAAATACTCATAGTAAATTTGAATTTGATAGTTCATCCAGCATTTCAAAATTTTATGATACTGCTATTACTGAATATTTCGATTCAGCCTTATTGAAATCAAAATATTTATTGAATGGTGATAATGATTTTGAAACTCCAGAATTTAATCTCAAATTTCTTAAAGGTTGTATTGCCAGTTTTCACTCAATATCTCAAACCTCAAGTTTTATTAAATTCAAATTCAAGCCTACCAAAAGACCCTTTTTGCATTCTGAGCCAATTACTTTAGATGAATCAATGCTAGCTAACTCAATTATTTATTATACTATAACAAAAGGTAAAGTGCAAGACTCATTAGTGTTTATTTTTGAACCCAATAAGACAGCCCTAATAGGCATAGATGCATTACCCTTAAATAAATAGTATTCACTTGGCTGCTTACAACATGGTGTTTGCCAAAAGTGTGGCTGGACAAACTAAATTTCAGCTAATTGCAAATCCAGGCATTGGTTCCGGGCTGGACAAACTTCGCCTAACTCCTGTTGTCAACATCAACTTTTAATTATAAATTCAACTTCGGGGCCGGGCGGACACAATACTAAGTCCACACCTTCGGCAAGCCCCGGCACGTTGCCTGCAATTTTTGCTACTCTCTAAAATTCGAGAGGAAATCGCAATATATTAGTAAAATGATATAACTTCTACAAAATTCTAAATTGTATGCCAGTTTTATACTTTGATAATTTTAGAGGGTTTGATAAAACCTTTGTTCCTTTAAAAAATGTAAATTTCTTTGTTGGGGAAAATAGTACAGGAAAAACTTCTGTATTAAAACTAATAAAGACTATATCCGATCCTAGATTTTGGTTTTATTTAGAATTCAATTCTGAAGAAGCTGAACTTGGCTACTATTCGGAAATTGCGAGTTTTGCCAATCCACAAAAAAAATACTTTGACATTGCAATCTTGGGAGATTATAGAGATAAAGATGAAGGAACAAGCGCCATAAAGTTGAGATTCAACAATAAAGAGGGAATTCCTAGAATAAAAGAAATTACATTAATAAACAAGGATTTGAACATCCAGGCTGTTTTTGAAAACAAAGCGATTAAGTACCGTTATGCTCAAATATCTCTAGAAAATGTAACCGAAGAAAATAAACTAAAATATTTTAAACGTTGGGTAAGCAATAACGAATTAGCTGCTAAAAAGTTTGAGAAATTGGAAACAAAAACGCCGTTTTCGCATGATGAGAGACTTTTTTTTGCTCTTCATCACATTATGAATGCTAAAATTAAAGTGGGCGGCAAATCAGTTAACAGGTCTTTTTCTATACCTAACTTTTTACAAGATATCGCTTGGTTAGCGCCAATAAGGACTGATCCCAAGAGGACTTATGATAGTTATAAAACTACATTTAATCCCGACGGCACTCATGCTCCATATTTATTAAAAAAATTAATAGGAAAAGACGCATCTATTGCTTCAAAAGAAAAAATAGAAAAAATACTCAAGAAATTCGGAAGCGACAGTGGGCTATTTGAGAATATCATTATTAAAACTTTAGGCAGAACAGACACATCCCCTTTTGAATTGCATATTTTGTTAAAACAACAACCACTAAAAATCACGAACGTAGGTTATGGAGTTTCACAAATTTTACCATTAATCGTAGAGGTTTTGGGAAGAGAAATTAATTCTTGGTTTGCAATCCAGCAGCCAGAAATTCATTTACATCCTAAAGCACAAGCAGCTTTTGGTGACTTTATTTTCAAAGCTGCAATAGTAGATAAAAAGAACTTTGTCATCGAAACGCATAGCGATTATACAATTGATAGATTTAGATTAAAAAGAAATCAGGCATTTAAAAAAGGAGAAGACGTAAACATAAAATGTCAAATAGTTTTTTTTAAGAAAAATGAAAGTAAAAATGAATTAGTTTGTATTCCAATTCAGAAAGATGGCTCACTGGCAGAAAATCAGCCATCAGAGTTTAGAGACTTTTTTATTAAAGAACAGTTAGACCTAATACAAATATAATTCATGTGCATAGTAATTGATACAAATACACTTGCGAGTGTTTTTAAAAGGGATTCTGCAAATCATCAAGAATTTAAGCCCGTTTTAGATTGGATAATAACAGGAAAAGGAAAAATAGTTTTTGGTGGTTCGAAATATATTTCTGAGCTCAAAGGCAATTATCTCTCATTATTTACCCAGTTTAAAAAAGCAGGGAAAGCAATAAATATTTCAAGTGATATTATTGACGCAGAAGAAGCAAATGTTACGAATCAAATTTCGCATCCCGATTTCGACGATCAGCATTTAGTAAGCTTATTAAAAGTTTCTGGCTGTAAACTGATATGCTCATTAGATTCTAGAGCCTATCCTTACTTCAGGCATCAACTATTTTTCAATCCGGCCGCCAATCGTCCTCGTATTTATTGTTCCTCGGGAAATGCTTCGCTACTATGCGACAGACATATCGCAGATGTTTGTAAGCCATGTACCCCAACAACAAATGAACAAAAGAATATTATTGGGCGGCTATAATAACTGCAGGCAACATGGTGTTTGCCAAAAGTGTGGCTGGACAAACTAAATTTCAGCTAATTACAAAGCCAGGCATTGGTTCCGGGCTGGACAAACTTCGCCTAACTCCTATTGTCAACATCAACTTTTAATTATAAATTCAGCTTCGGCACCGGGCGGACACAATACTAAGTCCACACCTTCGGCAAGCCCCGGCACGTTGGCAGCAATATTAACTTCATACTACTAAGATGATTAAATCTTCAGCAAAACTAGAGTTGCATTATTTTTTGAGTGGAGATTCTCACTCTATGAATGCAACTGTTAGAAATGAATGCGAAAAAGAACTTCTGATAATTCTTAAAGAGTTAATAACAGCTCTCGACATTGAACTAGAAATTGAGAGTGAAGCTTTTGTGGAAGGCGGCTTGAAAAATTGGTGGAAAGCAATTGGTAAAAACAGCGCTCAAATAACATTAATTTTAGCAATAGCCACTGTAATTCTATCTAGAATTCCAGTCGAAAATAAAGAGCTGGTGAAATTACAAATCGAAAATCTTAAACTAGATAACGAGATTAAACAACAAGAGCTAAAGAAAATCAAAGAAGAAGTAAAAAATGATGAGGATGTAACAAATGAGATTGTAGACAAAGTAGTCCAAAGGTTAGAAAACGACTACAAACTTATTTGGCATAAATCAAATTTTTATAAAAAAGTAAACCTTTATAAAAAAGTTGAAAAGATTTCAACACAGCTATTAGATGAACAAAATCGTCCAACTGATAACGAAAATACAGTTTTAAGAAATCAGTTTGCAAGCTTTATTCTTCATTCAGATGCCTTCCCTTCGTTAGTAGACCAAGAAGCCCTTATCGCAATCATTTCACCAGTATTGACAAAAGGAAATTTCTATTGGAAAGGGCTTTATAAAGAGCAAGTAATTACATTTGAAATGAGAGATAAAGATTTCAAAAATTCAGTGTTGGATAAACAGATAGAATTTTTCAATGGAATTGCAATTAAGTGTGTATTAGTTCAGAATCGTAAAATAGACGAAGCTGGCATAATTCAAATTACGAGTTCTGAAGTGTCCGTAGTGTTAGAGGTGTTGGCAACTGATAAAATTATTCAAACACCTCAAGGCAAGAAATTTCTAAAAGACAAAAAAGAGAAGGAAAAACAAACAAAACTCTTCTGACCGATACTGCTGCCAACATGGTGTTTGCCAAAAGTGTGGCTGGACAAACTAAACTTCAGCTAATTATAAAGCCAAACTTCAGTTCCGGGCTGGACAAACTTCGCCTAACTCCTATTGTCAACATCAACTTTTAATTATAAATTCAACTTCGGTACCGGGCGGACACAATCCTAAGTCCACACCTTCGGCAAGCCCCGGCACGTTAGCAGCAACCTTTCAGCACTCTATTATTTTAAAATGCCAAAATTTATTACTTGTATATTTCTTTCATTAATTATTTTATTCTGTTCTTGTAAAGAAGAAAAATATTATGTAAATAAAGATGTAGTAGAGAACTATCAGCAAAGGGAAAGGCAAATAATTGAGCTCAGCAAATACTATAACTCAATAGTGCCAAAAAATAAATTTGTAGAAATTGAATTTGACGACGACAATACACTCTTTAGGCTCGGTGTTTATTCAATTGACACAACAACTAAAAATCTTATTTTGCCAGGTTTTTTAAATTGGCGTCTAAAGACAAGTTCAAATGAAGTAGATTCAGTAATAAAAACAATAGGTTGGAACTTACAAACTTTAAAAGTCATCAAGCAAAGACTTGACAGTGCCAAATGCATCTCAATTGAAAGTGGGACTCCCAGTAAAATTGGCTTTCAAAGAAGAGACTTAGGCAAATACTATTATCTTATTTTCGATAAGCCTATGTCTGACAGTTTAAAAATGGTTTATAAAGCAGGCTGTGCTTATAGTCCATACAATGACAAAGTCGTTTTTGAATGGGGCGCAGGTGCAATAGGTAGCGGATGTTACCCAACAAATTAGCCAAGGCTGCTGCTAACATGGTGTTTAGCAAAATTGGGGCTAGACAAACTTAACTTCAACATTTTATCATTATCATCATTGGTTCGGGCGGACACAACATCACCGGGCAGTTGTACGCAACTTCAAATTTTAATTATAAATCAACATCAGTTCCGGGCGGACAATTGGAAAATCCCCAACTTCGCTAAGCCCCGGAACGTTACCTGCAAGCATAAAGAGACAACCTTATAACAAGACAAATAGAATAAATAATGAGAAAAATTTTAATAATATTAATAGCGACATTTACAATAAGCTTTGCATTTGGACAAAACAAAGGTAAAACCGGCAAAGATGATATAAAACAAGTGATAAACACTTTTATGTCCTGCCTTGCTAAAAAGGATAGTATAAAGTTCTACAATCTTTTTAATTCAGACCCAGTCGTTTGGGTTGGAATTTTTAAAAGCAAAACGCAGCAAGACAGAATAAGTAAAGACAGCACTAAAAAAAATTATTTTATAAGCAATTACAAAAGTTTTTATAGAAGTATTTCAGACCTTGGAACAGACGAAGAAAAATTTTATAATATCAAAATTGACAATGACGAAAGCATTGCGACAGTTTCATTTGATTATAGCTTTTGGGAAAAGGACAAAAAAATTAATTGGGGTAAGGAAAGTTGGCATTTGGTGAAAATTAAAGACGAGTGGAAAATTACAAGCGTTATTTTCTCTATGGACTTTGAAAAAGTGAATCCAGAACCTAAAAAGAAAAGCAAGTAACGACAACAGAATAATAAAGACAATACTATTTGTACAATGAAGTGCAAAAAATGCCAGCAGGTAACATGGTGTTTGCCAAAAGTGTGGCTGGACAAACTACACTTCAGCTAATTACAAAGCCAAACTTCAGTTCCGGGCTGGACAAACTTCGCCTAACTCCTATTGTCAACATCAACTTTTAATTATAAATTCAACATCGGTACCGGGCGGACACAATCCTAATTCCACACCTTCGGCAAGCCCCGGCACGTTGGCAGCGATTTTTCAAACACCCTACACAATGAAACTACTGGCATTTGCTTGCTTCATTATTCTGACTACAGCTAGTTGTTATCAGCATGAAACCGTATTTGAAAGAATGGAAACTAAGTTCAAGAAAAATGAACCCGCTATCAACACTCTAATTAATATGCTTAATGATCCCAAAGCGGATTCTTCTTTTGGTGAAGACGCGATTTGCAAAAAAGCGAATGAATTCAATTTAAACATTTCTCAGAAATTAAATTCATTAGATTTACGAAACGTTTGTCGCCATTATGGAAATTGTAGGCCTTATCAAAAAATACTAATTTTCGAGACAGCTTGGATTCCCCAAGATTCTGTATCCATCGTTTATAATATTTGCGACACAATTGAAACGAAGAAAGGTTATTATAAAAAGGACGAAAATTCAAACGAAATTTGGGGCATAGGTAATTCATGGCAAATAATTAAAATAGTAAAGTACTTAAAACAAAAACAATAAAAGGTCCAATAAACCGCTGCCAACATGGTGTTTGCCAAAAGTGTGGCTGGACAAACTAAATTTCAGCCAATTACAAAGCCAAACTTCAGTTCCGGGCTGGACAAACTTCGCCAAGCTCCTATTGTTAACATCAACTTTTAATTATAAATTCAACATCGGGGCCGGCCGGACACAATACTAATTCCACACCTTCGGCAAGCCCCGGCACGTTAGCAGCCATTTTAATGAAGTCCCTACTGACTATACTATTTTTATTTTCAACTTGTTTCTGTTTTGCACAAACGCAGCAGAGTGGTGATGCTGTATATGGTGTACAAATTACCTACAGACCAGCAACAATACAACTCTTGACCGACACAAATTCATTTCCAGCATCTAATATTAACAACATTGGAAGCATAACTTACAGAGACATTCAACCTGGACACTATAAAATTCTAATAAGCGGACGAGGACAAACATCAGTAATTCGAGATAGCATATTTGTTGAGCAAGGACAAAAATTAGTTTTGAATTTTGAAATAGCCGGGCCTTGTTTGTATGACCATCCTGTTGGCTACATTCCAACCTGCCCCAAAAATCATACTGACAATATTATTCCAATTGTTTATGGTTTAATTGCTACTAGAGGCGACACATTTATAAAAAATAAAAAGGATGAGAAAGTACGTTATGCTGGTTGCGTAACGACTGACTGTGACCCGCAATTTTATTGCAAGCAACACGACATCGAGTTTTAACAAAACGGCTGCTAACATGGTGTTTGCCAAAAGTGTGGCTGGACAAACTAAATATCAGCTAATTACAAAGCCAAACTTTGGTTCCGGGCTGGACAAACTACGCGGATCATTAATTATTACCTTCAACAAAATAATTCCAATCAGCTTCGGGGCCGGGCGGACACAATTCTAAGTCCACACCTTCGGCAAGCCCCGGAACGTTGTGGGCAATACCATAGTGACATATCACGACAACATACAACTTTTAAAAGGCGACATAACCAAAGTAACGGTTGACTGTATTGTTAATGCGGCCAATACTTCACTTTTAGGCGGCGGCGGTGTTGACGGTGCAATTCATAGAGCTGGCGGACAAGCAATTTTAGACGACTGCAGAAAAATTATTGCAAAACAAGGTGGTTGCAAAGTTGGGGAAGCTGTAATTACGACTGCAGGGAATCTTCCATCCAAGTTTGTAATTCATACTGTCGGGCCAGTTTGGAACGGAGGCAAAAAAAATGAAAGGGAAAAACTTTCTAATTGCTATAGAAACTCTTTAGAACTTGCCATTTCCAATAACTGTCGGACAATTGCTTTCCCAAATATCAGTACTGGAATATATAAGTTCCCAAAAGACGAAGCGGCAAAGATTGCTGTCAATTCCACCGTTGAATTCCTTTCAAAAAGCAAAGAAATTGACAAAGTGATATTTGTTTGCTTTGACGATGACAACTTTGGTTTTATCGAAAGTCAACTTACTGCGAAGAACATTTGAAAATCTCTTTGCAAGACAAGCAGCATACTTGGTACTGCCCACAACAAAAAGTTTTGCAGCAAGTGTGGCTGGACAAACTAAAATCAGCTAATTGCAAAGCCAGGCATTGGTTCCGGGCTGGACAAACTTCGCTGATCATTAATTCTTACCTTCAACAAATAATTTTAATCAGCAGCGGGGCCGGGCGGACACAAGTCTATGTCCACACCTGCGCAAAGCTTCGGCACGTTGTAGGCAATTTTGCTGAAACCTTATAGCAACTGACACGACTAAATTTAAACATAAAAAACAAAATCCTACTTTTATAATGGTTACTTCTGGACAGAGATATAAACTTCGTTTTTTCTTTGACTATGGCGCAGGTGGCTGTCTTTGGGCAGACAATGAATTAGCAAAACAAGATTTCGGATTTGGGCCAATTGACAAGACAATTGCACAAAAGACAGGAAAAATAGTTGCAGAAACACTATCACAAATTGAAATTTTAGATCGCAGACATGCTGATTATTTAAATAAAGATTATCAACTTGACCCAAGTCTTTGGAGACAGAACGAATGCGATGATTTCAATCAAAGTGTAGACAAATTAATAAGCCTTTTGAAAATGCAATTAAAAGATGAATTTGAAATTATTGACAAGCAGGACAGATATTCTGAAGATCCAGAATTAGACAAATATTTGAAGGACACAAAAAACTTTAAACGATAATAATAAACTGCCTACAACATGGTGTTTGCCAAAAGTGTGGCTGGACAAACTAAATTTCAGCTAATTGCAAAGCCAGGCATTGGTTCCGGGCTGGACAAACTTCGCTGAGCTCCTATTGTTAACATCAACTTTAAATTATAAATTCAACTTCGGGGCCGGGCGGACACAATGCTAAGTCCACACCTTCGGCAAGCCCCGGCACGTTACCTGCAATAGCAATGAACACTCTACGTAATTTGACCATATTCTTTTTTCTGACAGCTTTCATTGCCTGCATCACTCAAAAGCAAGACATAAAAGCGAAAGACTTTTCTGTTTCTGTTAAGTCACTAAAAGGTGATACAATTATTAGTTCAGCAGTTTACTACGCTGGACACATTCTTTGTTTGCAAGCAAACAGCAAACTATTTGTTCTTGACACAGCATTTAATTTTGTTGACAGCTTGACCGAGATATTTTCAAAACTAAAATTTCAATCATTAGATTCTTATAACGACACTATTCTATTTCTCACTGACAAAGACATTTTTTATCTTGACACTGGTTTCGCTTTAAAACAGTATAAGAATAAAAACTTTAAATACGGAATACCAGTATACAACGATTCAGTCTATTATGTTTATGGTTGTTCCGTTGGAGAATTTGGAGGTTCTGTATTTTTCTTAAATAAACAAACAAACAAAACATATTCCTATCCAGCGACTGCAGTACAACAGGTACTAAGATTTAAGGGAAACTACATTGTAAGTAGTTTCTTAGCCCACATGAGTGGTTTTTCGGACTATCTATCAATAAATGACCCTACAAAACTTTATGAACTTAAAGAAGAAAAACAAAAAACATTTTGTAATTGGTGGATGAAGGTTGACAGCATAAGGAATAAAAAACGTTCCGACAGCATTACACCGCCAGGTGTGAATTACTACGCTGACATATTCACTACAAGAACAATTGTAACATTTGCTTACAATGAAATTTTATATTCAATCTACTGCACAGACTCCGCTACTATCTTGGCAAAACATGTAAACTTTAAACTAATTCCAGTTGACACATTGTTAAGGAAAAAATTACCTTTTCAGGATGCTTCTTCGCATTTGAAAGGTAATATTGTAGTGACTGCATACCGAGAGAGTTGGGCGACAAGCGATGCAAACGACAAAATAATTAACTATCAAAATACTGGGCTTGTATTTATTAAGGACAACAAAATTACTTTCATTGAATTTAAAACACCTCATATGTGGACGGGAAGCTACAGCAGGTAACATGGTGTTTGCCAAAAGTGTGGCTGGACAAGCTAAATTTCAGCTAATTACAAAGCCAAACTTTGGTTCCGGGCTGGACAAACTTCGCCTAACTCCTGTTGTCAACATCAACTTTTAATTATAAATTCAACTTCGGGGCCGGGCGGACACAATACTAAGTCCACACCTTCGGCAAGCCCCGGCACGTTACTTGCAATGCTAATGAGCGACATTTCTACTATAGGACTAATGAATATTGACCCAGACGACATATCAGAAGTTTTGACAAAAGTTGAAATATCTTTTGGCTTTAAGTTTGGCGACACAGATCTTAAAGAAGTAAAAACATTTGGTGAGCTCTGCGATTTAATCACGAACAAAGTTCAAGGGAACAATGTAAATGATTGTACGACCCAACAGGTGTTTTACAAACTTCGCAATGCCATTGCCTCGACACTGTTTATAGACAAAGACAAGATATTACCTGATACAAATCTTCAACAACTTTTTCCTATAAACAATCGAAAACAAAAAATTAAGGAATTGCAGAATGAATTGGACATGCCTGTTGCAATTTTGGATATTAAGGCATGGATAGGCTGGACAATATTCATTGGCATTATTGGCTCTCTAATTATGTTCTTCTTTAAATGGCAGGTAGCATTATGTAGCCTTGTCATTTTTATAGCCGTTGGTTGGATAGCTAATAAGTTTTTTGCAAAGGAATTTGTTTTAACAACTGTTGGACAAGTAGCAGAAAAACTCGCTAGAGAAAATTATCTTAAATCTAGGCGCAACAGTTCAACTATAAATCGGAATGAGATTTCCAAAAAAGTAAAAGATATTTTCAGCAAGGAATTAGATTTAGCCGAAGAAACTTTGACAAAACAAGCAACATTTGTTTAGCCGCACTGCAAGTAACATGGTGTTTGCCAAAAGTGTGGCTGGACAAACTAAATTTCAACTAATTGCAAAGCCAGGCATTGGTTCCGGGCTGGACAAACTTCGCCTAGCTCCTGTTGTTAACATCAACTTTTTATAATAAATTCAACTTCGGGGCCGGGCGGACACAATACTAAGTCCACACCTTCGGCAAGCCCCGGAACGTTGGCTGTAATTTTAGTGAACACCCAAATAACTTTAAAGTAAATGACAAAATCGAAGTTTAGTTTATGGGTTATATTGACAACCTTTGTTATTGCAATTCTCTCAGGTATAAACTATTTATTTTTTTCAAAACTCCTATTTGCAGACAACGATAAAATGTCTTTTGGGGTTTTAATGTTTATTGGACTTTTGATATTTACTTGGGTATGGTTGACTTTTGGCGAGTTGAGGACAAAAATTATTGCAGTTGTAATTGACTCTAATGTAATATCTGTGCGAAATTTTTGGGGACTTGGTAGAAAAGTATCATTCGTGCTTAGCGACTTTGAAGGCTACAAAACATCTTTATTACCTTCAAAATACAGAACCTATGAATATTTATACTTAATAAAAAATGGAAAGAAAATAATAAAAATATCTCAATTTTATCACCGCAATTATTCTGATTTAAAAATAGAAATACGAAATAACGTAAAATTTATTGGACAAGAAAACTTTAATTATATTCGAGAACTGAAAGAAATATTTCAATAAGTTTTCAGCAGAATAGTGATAATTTCCTCTTAACATAATGAATAAAATAGTAACCGCAAAAAAAACTACAGCCAACAAAAAGTTTTGCAGCAAGTGTGGCTGGACAAACTAATATCAGCTAATTGCAAAGCCAGGCATTGGTTCCGGGCTGGACAAACATCGCTAATCATTAGTTCTTACCTTCAACAAATTATTTCAATCAGCAGCGGGGCTGGGCGGACACAATTCTAATTCCACACCTGCGCAAAGCTTTGCACGTTATGCGCCACTATAAAGTCCCTAACAATTTTAATAAGCCTTTTATTTGCAAGCTCAATAGTTGCTGCACAATTAGATTCGACTAAGATTTTCGAGTCTTCAAAAGGAAAATGGCCAGTACCTGTCCCAAAATATATAAAAGTATTCGACAACGAAGAATTGAAACATTACACTACAAATATGTTTGATTCTTCATTAAGAATTATCACGGATAGCAGTTATAATATTACTGCCGTCCATGACGGAACAGTCATTGGAATAATAGAAGTAGAAAATGAATATACAATTGTGACAAAATTTGGTGATTACTTCATAGTCTATGGCAGGTTAATGAAACCAGATCTGCAAAAAGGAGACTTTCTAGTAACGGGGCAAAGTATAGGTCAACTAACTAAATATTCGTCAGACGAGCACTATACTCTTGAGATAAATTTATACAAAAAAGAAAAAGAGTTGAGCCCAAATAAATGGATAAAGTGGTAAGCGTCGCATAACAGGGTGTTTGCCAAAAGTGTGGCAGGACAAACTAAATTTCAGCTAATTACAAAGCCAAACTTCAGTTCCGGGCTGGACAAACATCGCTGAACTTTTAATTCTTAACATCAACAAAATAATTTCAATCAGCTTCGGGGCCGGGCGGACACAATTCTAAGTCCACACCTTCGGCAAGCCCCGGCACGTTATATGCAAACTAAGCACCCAAAATGTCCAAACTTCTTTTCTTTCTTATAATAATCTTATTTATTTCTTGTAAGCCAAGAACTAATATTCACTTCGAAGATTTAGAGGTGTCAAACTATTTCAAGAATACGCCAGACTCAATAATGAAAAAACAAATGATCAATAGTATTCTTGCTCACATGGTTTCACTTTATATTGATAATCTCGAGGCTAATAGGTTTTCGATTCACAAGCCAATAGAATATTACGAAGCCGAATTAATTAGATTGGCTGATACAAATTACTTAAAAAGACTTACTAGTGACTTAAGTCCTCATATACGTTTTATAGCATTTAAAGCCTTATTAAGATTAAACTACTCAGGGCTAAAAACAATTTTTATTTCACATCTTTATGACAACCAATTTTTCGATGTACGTAGCCGAGGTGAAATACGTTCAATCCCAATAAACATTAGCCTTTATGGGTGTATTCATGATTCGTTGCCCCAAAAAGATAAAATAGATTTCAGGAAAATCATCGAAAAACAATACGATAAGGGGGCCTTCGATTGGTATTTGTACGACAGAAGATCGTAGTCTGCATATAACAGGTGGTTTAGCAAAATTGGGGCTAGACAATCTTAGCTTCAACATTTTATCATTATCATCATTTGTTCCGGGCCGACACAACATCGCCGAGCAGTTGTACGCAACTTCAAATTTTAATTATAAATCAGCATCGGTCCCGGGCGGACAATTGGAATATCCCCAACTTCGCTAAGCCCCGGCACGTTACATGCCATTTATGTTCACCAGTTCAATTTTCAAAACAATAAGACTTTTTACAGTGATTAGTCTTTTTGCTTCTTGTAGATCAACTGGAACTAAAATAACAGGGCAGTATAAATCTAAAAAATCCTATTTGAATAGTAAGCTATTTATTAAAGATGACAAAAGCTTTAATTACATCAATGAAGGGTTTCTCCTTAGTATAAAAGGGGAAAATTATTACTACACTGCGGGAAGTTGGACAACGTATCAGGATACATTATACTTGGATAGCTATTCAGATGCAATAATAAAAGACACCATTTCAATAATAGACAGTAAAATTAATTCCTTAAAATCCAGCTTTACATTTTTTTCATCTGAAGGGGATACTTTGTCTTTTTTTCGAGTAGATAAGAATAATAAGAATATTGCCTGGATTTTTCATTCAAGCTATATGTCTGATCAATTCGATGTGAATCAAGGCGACAGTTTGACTTTTTGGTTTTACAGTGGATATCCACCAGCTACAATTATAATTTCAAAAAACGATAACCGAAATTATAATATCTACTTGCAAAGAAAATTTCTTAGTTCACATTTCAACAACACCAAATTTCTTATAAAAAGAAATAAGTTAATAGAATTGGCTACAAAAGAAAAGTACTTACAGCTAAAAAACGGCATGTAACATGGTGTTTGCCAAAAGTGTGGCTGGACAAACTAAATTTCAGCTAGTTACAAAGCCAAACTTCAGTTCCGGGCTGGACAAACTTCGCTGTACATTAATTCTTAACTTCAACAAATAATTTCAATCAACAGCGGGGCCGGGCGGACACAACTCTAATTCCACACCTTCGGCAAGCCCCGGCACGTTAGCAGCAATGTTTATGGAAAAGTATCCTGAAAAAGAAGATAAGTTACTTTTATTTGGCCAGTTCGGGGCTGAAAATACAGCCTCTATAAACTGGTCGCCAGGTTTAAACAACTCTCAATCTTTACATTTCTTAATTATTGGATACAAAAAGTCTTTAGAAATACTATTAGACAAATCTTTAAACATTGTTAATGGAAATTACGTAGAAATGGATTTCCTTGTAAATCCAATCATATTTTGTTTGAGACACTTTATTGAATTGTCGTTGAAAGACACTATAAGAACTTTTAACATTGCTCTCAAAATTAATAATCCAGATGAGGTTGGGTTTACACAAACTCATGATTTATTAATACTCTATGCTGAACTCCGAAATATTCTTTCAACCTATAAATTGAGAATTGATTTGGATTTGCCAGAAAAAGAGCTACTTCAAAATCTAGATGCAACAGAAAACATTCTCAATGAGCTAAGCGATTATGATCAATATTCATTTTCATTCCGTTATCCATTTAAGAAAGTATCGAGCAGTTCAGCTAAAATAAGAGAAACTATTCCACCGATAACAATTGATTTAACTAACCTCAAAGAAGTCTCAAATAAGTTAATTGCAATGTTAGAATATCTAAGCTCAGAAGCAGACAGGTTTGAAACAAAAGAATGGTTACGATTAGTAAAGGGCATACAATAACACTGCTGCTAACACACGGTTTTGGGCAAGTGTGGCTGGACAAACTAATTTCAGCTAACTGCATCTCCGGTCTTCAGTTCTGGCTGGACGTTCAATTTTGGGCTTTAGTTCTTAACTTCAACTAAACAAAATAATCAGCTGCGGTACCGGGCGGACAGTTGGAAAATTCCACACCAGCCCAAAGCCGCCGACGTTGTAGGCAACCAATTCGAACACTCTAAAATTTGAAGAGGACTAATTCTAAAAGTAAAATGCTATGAATATCAAAAATATTTTTACAGCAACGCTGATTATTTTATTTGCAACCCCATCATTTTCTCAGACAATTGACGACGCTAAAGATTTTCTTAAACAGCAAACAGAGTCAAATCCAACAAGCGATAAGTATACTCAATTCTTGGTGTTTGCAAATGAAGTGTCGAACGAGAATGCAAGCTATTTTACCAAACAAAAATTCGACACTTCAATGTATAAACAGATTTGCATTCAAAGTGAGACTTTAAATTTTAGGGGAGAAAGTGTTAAGTCACGGATTAATGCTTTTGATGTTGCAGGAATAAAAAATATCATTGTTGCAACTCAAGACCTTTACACACAAATTACAATATATTTAAAAGACGGATTCCTTAATGTGTTTACTGAAATTAGCGATGTAAACAAAACAACAGAAACAAATTATTTGAATAAAGCTACATTCTATATAAAACACAATAATAATTTGGGTGAGAGACTTGCAAAAAGCTTGTATTTTTTATCTAAACAATATGGAGGAACCCCAACGGAAAGCTCACCTTTTTAATGTAAACTTTTAATATTTTATTATGAAACAAATATCATTTGCAATAGCATTTTGTTTGCTATTAAGTTTTGCAGGACATGGACAATCATGTAATAACCTTCCTGACAAATTTTATTCTTACAGTCAGGCTATTAATGCAATTCAAAATGCAACCTTCAAATCCACAGATAACTTGCCTTATGGGAAAAGTTCATGGATAACAAGTGCCAACTATTACAGTTGTGATGGGTATACTGGCTATTTAGTTTACACCACTGACAAAGGAAAAGAATATATACATGAAAAAATCCCAGTACGGGTTTGGACAGAATTTAAAAATGCAAGTTCAAGCGGCTCGTATTATGTAAACAACATAAAAGGCAAATTCCGATTAGTACCAGAATAATCATTAAACCATTTCAAACAATGAACAACATTACTGCTGAAATAAATATCTACAATAAGAAAAGACGGTTTTCTATGTTTCAAACTACGGACATAGAAACAATTAATGCTATTATAGCACCAGACCAAAATAGAGTTTTCTATGTTGGCGGCGTTATTGAGTTATATGACAGTGACGAAGAAAAAAATAAAAAATGGAAAATTCTACAAATAGAAGTGAATATATACAAGAAGGAAGATATGCTGCCAATAGAGGTAGTTAAAGAATTACATCAAGGCAATTTAAATGCAAATAATATTCAGGTTATAATAGATGTAGAAGAATTTTCAGAGTAATTTTTTTTGTACAAAGGTTGACAATGTACCCTGACTTGGCTGCCTACAACATGGTGTTTGCCAAAAGTGTGGCTGGACAAACTAAAATTCAGCTAATTGCAAAGCCAAACTTCAGTTCCGGGCTGGACAAACTTCGCTGAACTCCTATTGTCAACATCAACTTTAAATTATAAATTCGACTTCGGGGTCGGGCGGACACAATACTAAATCCACACCTTCGGCAAGCCCCGGCACGTTAGCGGCTATTGGACATGACATCAAACACTCTTCAATATGAAATAGATAAAGCAGTCCCAAAATTGTTAGGCTTAGCAAAAGAGTTGACGCAGAACGTATGCTCTGACAATTGCAAATTCATTCTAACAGAAATCAAAGACATCGAAGATAACTTTCATATGCAAAGAGTTTCGAGAAAAAAAGAAACCGACAAAAAAGTTCCAGTTGCATTTTCAGAGCTCATGCCAACTCTTCGAAATCTCTACGACAATTTGTATGACATCAACTTGTATATTTATAAATCAGACAGCCTTTTGACAGTGATTGACATTCGTTATTATCTAAAATCGTCACTTGATGAAGAATATAGACAAAAAGTTTCTCATAATCCACCAATGCTTCATTGCAAAGTCGCACTCCCACCATGGTTGACAGACAAGAATGAAAAATTTGATATTAATTGGGAGCATAAACAATGGCTGGCAAATTGGAAACTATTTTGGGCTAAGTGAAAGTTCAAAAAGCCAACAGCCGCTAACATGGTGTTTGCCAAAAGTGTGGCTGGACAAACTAAATTTCAGCTAATTGCAAAGCCTGGCTTTGGTTCCGGGCTGGACAAACTTCGCCTAACTCCTATTGTCAACATCAACTTTTAATTATAAATTCAACTTCGGGGCCGGGCGGACACAATCCTAAGTCCACACCTTCGGCAAGCCCCGGCACGTTGCACGCCATACAGAGGCACTCTTCTAACGTAAAAAACTTAAAGAAGATTTTATAGGACACTATTCACCAGCATGATCTGATATCTAAATCCATTAGTTGTATTCCATGACACATAAGATAAAGGATGATTTCTTGGCAATCTGCACAGAAATTCTTACAGAGAATAAAACACCCGAACAATGGGCAGAAATTGAATCAGATGATATTTTTCAGCGTGGAAATTATGAAGGTGGATTTGATGCGACCGGAATGACATTTTGTTTTAGTGTTTTTGAAAATGGAAAAGAATACTGGTTTGAATTTCCATTAACTGATGTAGAATTATTTGAAAAAGGAGAAAAAAAAGAAGTTGCAGTATCAGAGGCTAAATATTAAAATCAAAGTTTTAAAATTTCTATTAGCAGCATCATTTGCAAAAACGAAAGTTCTATTTATGAACTAATTTGCGACGAGTTTCCAAAAATGTACGGCGTGCAACATGGTGTTTGCCAAAAGTGTGGCTGGACAAACTACATTTCAACTAATTGCAAAGCCAAGCATTGGTTCCGGGCTGGACAAACATCTCTGAACTTTTAATTCTTAACATCAAAAAATAATTTCAATCAGCTTCGGGGCCGGGCGGACACAATTCTAAGTCCACACCTTCGGCAAGCCCCGGCACGTTGCATGCAATTTTAAATGACACTTACCTTACATCAGAATGGTTTGACAATTGACATTTTTGACGACCATGCATCTATTGATGGGTCTAGCTCATATGATAAAGTAATACAGGTTGACAAAGACAAAGTGTACTCTCCAAATTCGCAACATGGTATAAATGTATACAAAGACAATACACTTTTAGCTTGTGCAATAATTTTAGCAAGTGGTGGTGGGACAACAGTTCTTAGCGATTCAGCATTAATTGATGACAACTGTCTAATTATACGCTGTTGTAATAAAGTATTTAGCTTGTCGCTGCCCTACTTGGAAACAAACTGGGTAACTGAAGCTGATTGGGCAACTTGTTTTTCTATTCATAAGTATCTGGACTCTTATATTTCATATGGCGAAACCTCTATCGCTAAAATTGATCCGTCTGGTAGAATAGTTTGGAGTTTTAGCGGAGCTGACATTTTTGTTTGTATAGAAAAAGGAACTCCCTTTGAAATGCATGACACATACATTGCTCTAACAGATTTCAATGGCAGTAGATATAAAATTGACTATGATGGTAACTCTCTTGATTTCGCGGAATCAGGCTATCACAAACAAGAGGCTGTAACAGTTCTATTGAATACTAAAAAACAATGGTGGAAGTTTTGGTAACATTGTACAGCTCTAACAAAAACTGCATGCAACAAAAAGTTTTGCAGCAAGTGTGGCTAGACAAACTAAAATCAGCTAATTGCAAAGCCAGGCATTGGTTCCGGGCTGGACAAACATCGCTGAACATTAATTCTTAACTTCAACAAAATATTTTCAATCAGCAGCGGGGCCGGGCGGACACAATTCTAATTCCACACCTGCGCAAAGCTTCGGCACGTTAGGTGCAAGCTCTCTTCGACAATTTATTTGCGGTTTAAGTATTGCAGCCTTACAGTTTTAAATTTTTAGCTGTCTATTTTAAAAGACGCCGAATTTTAATTCTGCAGGTTTTGTTACTGCAAATATTTTTTTAAGCTGGTTGGGTTGGACAATGAAAAGTTTTTGGTGCAACCTGCATTTAATCTTTGAACAACTACTTTTCAAAAAATGCAACTTATTTATTTTAGTTACAGTGGGGTTTGACAATAATTGTAAGCCTCTACCCTTTTTTGTTGCAGTGAGCTTTGGCATTTTTAATTTGCAGCTTTTAAATCGTTACAAAACTCGCAATCATTTTATATTAATTGTTGGCTTATTCGTTTTGAAGTGTGGCGGTTTGCTTTTAATGAATGGCTTAAAAGTAGTTACTGCCTTTAAAGTTCATTTGTTTTTAGTTCGCAAATTTCATTCGAATGATTACAGCTTTTATATTTATTAGTTTTCGTTTGGCTGCAGTAACTGCATTTTTACAAACCAGCTTTAAAACATTTGTACCGGCGTTCGTCCTAAAAATTGTTACAGCTAAAATTTAATTTAAACCGCTTCAAGTTTCACCGCCTGCACCTAACAAAAAGTTTGGCAAAATTGGGGCAAGACAATCATAAATTCAACATTGGTTCTTTATCAGCTTTGGTTCGGGCAGACACAGCTATATTGAGCTTTAGTTCTTAACATCAATTTTTAATTATTAATTTAGCTTCAGTTCCGGGCAGACGAATTTCAAATCCCCAACTTCGCCAAGCTTTGAACGTTGTGTGCAACCCTAAATGACAGTTTACAAGGTTGGAAACAGAATTAAAACAAAAACATTAAAAGATAAACAAAATCATGAAACAAATATTTTACACATTTTTTTTCCTTTGTGCTTTATCCCTTCAAGTGGCGGCACAAGACAATTCTATTTTTCCAAAAGGGGAAATAGGAAAGAATACCACCAACTATACAGGTACAATTTGGCTTTCGGAATTAAACCATCCTGACACTATTTTCAATTTAGGTTTGGCACAGGCAACATTTGCACCTGCTTCTAAACTTGATTGGCACATTCATCCTGCAGGACAATATTTGTTAGTTACACAAGGTACAGGCTATTATCAGGAAAGAGGCAAGCCTGTACAAATAGTACACAAAGGCGATGTAATTAAATGCCTTCCAGGTATAGAACATTGGCATGGTGCTACACAGAATAGCGACTTTGCCTACATTGGAGTTACACCAACTCAAAAAGGAAAAACAATTTGGCTGAAAAGAGTGACTGATGAAGAGTATAGCAATTTGCCAAAACAAACTGCAACTAACATCAGCGATACAAGTATTCAAAACGAAATTAAAGACCTTTCAAAACAGAAATGGCAATGGATGTCCGACAAAAATGCAGAAACTCTAAACGAACTATTTGACGATAAAGCCATGTTTGTTCACATGGGCGGAACTTGGGGGAAAACACAGGAACTTGACGTTATTAAAAGTGGAGGAATTTGGTACAAGAAAGCAGAGATTTATTCCGTGACGGTAAATATATTTGGCAACACTGCCATACTTTTAAACGACATTGATTTGGAAGCAGTGGTTGGAGGCAATACCGTTATAAATCCTTTTATGGTGACAGAAGTATATGTTAAAGAAAACGGCAAGTGGAAAATGGGTTCACTAACTTTCTCAAAATTGCTTAGACCAGTGAAAATGAAAAATTAAAGCAACAAGAAAATTTAGTGCCTACAAAAGGGCTGCACACAACATGGTGTTTGCCAAAAGTGTGGCTGGACAAACTAAACTTCAGCCAATTGCAAAGCCAAACTTCAGTTCCGGGCTGGACAAACTTCGCCTAACTCCTGTTGTTAACATCAACTTTTAATTATAAATTCAACTTTGGGGCCGGGCGGACACAATCCTAAGTCCACACCTTCGGCAAGCCCCGGCACGTTGGGCGCAATAGTCAAAAGTGACCCCATTATAGATATCATTGAAAAAATCATTCAAAATATTAGTCCCTATTTTTTTTATAGCAGCTGTTCTACTTATTGCAATTAAAATCAAAACTAACTCTAAAACTTCCGCAGAGGTTTATACTTCAATTAACTACAAGTTTAAAACTGCAAAAGCAGAACAACTTAGCATTGAAGCCTTTGCTTTAAAGAATAAGAGTAAGTATGATGAAGCAATTTTGTTATATAAAAATGCGCTTACAATTGAACCTGATAATCCAAAACTATTTTTTGATATCTCTGAGTGCTATTCAAAGAAAAGCGATTTGAATAATTCTCTTTTAATGTTAGAAAAGGCTATCATTTTAGACAGTTTAAATTCTGCCTTTTATAATAACAGAGGATTAGTTTATTGGAAACTTAAGAAAGACCAAAACGTAATAAGTGATTATAAAAAAGCGCTTACCCTGGACGCAAATAATTGGGCAATTTATTCAAATCTTTCCACAGCATACTATACAAACAAAGACCTAAAAAAAGCATGCGAAACATTTAATATAGCCCAAAGTCTAGGCCTAACTGAAAATGTAATAGACAACGACAAACATTTAAAAGCAGTTCAAGGGTCATGTAAGTAACTACAGCTACTGCGCCCAACAAAAAGTTTTGCAGCAAGTGTGGCTGGACAAACTAACATCAGCTAATTGCAAATCCAGGCATCAGTTCCTGCCTGGACAAACATCGCTGATCATTAAATCTTACCTTCAACAAATAATTTTAATCAGCAGCGGGGCCGGGCGGACACAATCCTAATTCCACACCTGCGCAAAGCTTTGCACGTTGTAGGCAATTAAAAAGGGTAGCTCTTCGTACTTTGACTACCAAACTTTAATAAAACAAGATGACGTAACCTCTCAAAATAACCAACCGTATTTATGAAACATTTAAAATTTATTCTAGCAGTTCTTGCAATAATTTTTCTAGTATATTCTTGCAAGAAAAATAGTCCCGACACTCCTTCTCCTATTGTTGGCAACTGGAACTTAACATCTGAAGCAGATACTATTTTCCTAACCCCACAAAGAATGGATACTACGGTTACCAGTTCATCAAGAATTTATGGCTACATTAATTTTCAATCCGATGGAACTGTCTATACATTGACTTCGTTTAACATTGGCACTCTAGTGTTTGGGACTTCAATTTATTTCGGTGTATCCCATAATTTTCCAATCTTTACTGACACTGGAAGATATACTATAGCCAATAACATAATAACTATTAGTCCTAAATATGGGTCTCAATATAGAGATTCAATTGCTTTTGTTGACAACAATAAATTAGTACTATTCAATTTAGTGACTCCACCCAATGTTCATAAAAAGACTTATTACTATTCAAAATAGTTAAGCAGTCTAACTGCCTACAACAAAAAGTTTTGCAGCAAGTGTGGCTGGACAAACTAAAATCAGCTAATTGCAAAGCCTGGCAGTGGTTCCGGGCTGGACAAACATCGCTAATCATTAGTTCTTACCTTCAACAAATAATTTCAATCAACAGCTGGGCCGGGCGGACACAATTCTAATTCCACACCTGCGCAAAGCTTTGCACGTTGTGTGCAACCAATCCGACACATTCCTAAACTATAAATTGTTATGACAAAAATTTCAAACTTAGACACTTTATTAAATTCAGAGGACATAAATGGAAGCATTATTGAACTTGACGATTTCATTGGCGAACTGTGTGAGTATGGCGATGACTTTAGCAAATTGACAGACCAGCAAAAATTGTTTTATCTAAATCAAAACTTAGAGAGAGAAATAAATAATGGAGGCTTTAATCAATATTTCTGCAACTCAAGTGGCGACAATGCACACGAAACAATTTTATCACTCAAAGCAATTGGGGCAGACAAGACAGCGGACATTTTACAAAAAGCGATTGACCAATTTCCGAATAAGTCAGTACCCAAGGACAGAGATGAAAGAACAGAAATAGTTGAGCAAATTGAAGACACAGCAAACGAAGTTTGGGAAGAACTTGACGAAAAGTTTTTTGAATATGAAGACGACTTAAATACTTTAAACATTGAGTACGTCAAGAAATACAAAGACTTTTTCTAGCAATAGGTGGCGACAAAAAGCCAATCAAATATCGTTCAACAAAATTTGGCTGCACACAACATGGTGTTTGCCAAAAGTGTGGCTGGACAAACTAAACTTCAGCCAATTACAAAGCCAAACTTCAGTTCCGGGCTGGACAAACTTCGCCTAACTCCTGTTGTCAACATCAACTTTTAATTATAAATTCAAATTCGGTACCGGGCGGACACAATCCTAAGTCCACACCTTCGGCAAGCCCCGGCACGTTAGCAGCAAGCATAGTTACCCTTAAAGTTTTTCAGTCAGGCAAATGAAATTAATTTATTCAATACGTGTTATCTTACTTCTGGCTATTTCAACCTCAAGTAATGCCCAGATTACACCAAAAGATTTTAGACTTTGTATTGACCAATATGGTTGTTCTGATTCAGTTTTAAAAATTAGTAAAGAAGATTTGTTAAAAGCTAATAAAATAACTCCTAATTTTTCATGGTTTACAATCAAATCACTCACTATATACGTTGGAGAAGGAAACTTCACGAGTGAGATGACGGTGATAAATGTCAAAGGAGACGCAATCAATAACGAGGCGAAGAAAATATTTCAAAGACTCAAACCTGGCGGCTTGGCCACTTTCGAAGTGGAAGGATATAATAAAAATAATGAACGGGTTCATTGGACATCATTATCACTTCGAATTTTGCAATGATGCTAACCTTAATTCGCAACTTTAAAATAGCCTGCTGCTAACAAAAAGTTTTGCAGCAAGTGTGGCTAGACAAACTAACATCAGCTAATTGCAAATCCAGGCATCGGTTCCGGGCTGGACAAACATCGCTGATCATTAATTCTTACCTTCAACAAATAATTTTAATCAGCAGCGGTGCCGGGCGGACACAAGACTATGTCCACACCTGCGCAAAGCTTCGGCACGTTGTGCGTCACCTTAAAAATTATCTACGATGAGATTAAATTTTCTGAACACTGTGGCTGACTTTATTGACCCCAATGTTTGCCCCCATTGTCATATAGTTAACACACCTCATCCCAATTGGCAAGTTCAGTCAAAAGACACAGACAACGAATTTGTTTTCATAACTGCATGGACATGCTCGAACCAAAGTTGTAGAAAAGTCTTTTTAGTATTGTACAGAAGAGTTACTACTAATGAGTTTCAGTTTGCTAGATTTTTAAACGGGTTGCCAAAAGGCCCTATCTGGCCCAAACCAATATTAGATTTGAAAGATGGCAATCCAAAAGAAGGTACGGAGCCAGGACAGACAAAATTTATTAAGACATATCTTCAAAGTCTTGAAGCAGAAAACAGCGGACTAGACGAAATTTCGGGAATGGGTTATAGAAAAGCGATAGAATATTTAGTGAAAGACTGGGCAATCTATAATAAACCTGAAGAGAAAGATAAAATACAAAAATTGTGGCTTGGGCAAGTAATATCAACTTATTATGACGGAGACCTCAAAGACATTTTAGAAAGGGCTACATGGTTAGGCAATGACCAAGCGCACTATAATAAACTTTTTGAAGAATATGACATTAGCATTTTAAAGGAATTAATTGAATTAATAATGGTGGAACTTGATAGACAATTTAAAAAGAAGCATTACATAGATACAATACAAGGACGAAAATAGACAAGGCGAACGCACAACAAACGGTTTTGGGCAAGTGTGGCTGGACAAACAAATTTCAGCTAACTGCAACTCCGGCCTTCAGTTCTGGCAGGACGTTCAATTTTGGGCTTTAGTTCTTAACTTCAACTAATTAAAAAAATCAACTGCGGTTCCGGGCGGACAGTTGGAAAATTCCACACCTGGCCCAAAGCCGCCGACGTTAGGCGAAATTTTTAAAGCACTTCACAATGGAAAAAAGTTACAAATATGACGTCGCGTTATCTTTCGCTGGAGAAGATAGAGAATATGTTCAAAGAGTCGCTACCCGTTTAATTGCTCTTGATATAAAGGTCTTCTATGACAATTTTGAAACAACCACTTTATGGGGAAAGGATCTTTATCAATATCTATCAGACATTTATTCCAAAGAAGCACGATATACTGTAATTTTTATTTCTCGGAACTACACCAGAAAATTATGGACACAACATGAACTTAGACAAGCACAATCAAGAGCTTTTGAAGAAAATATAGAATATATTTTACCGGCCAAACTTGACGAAACTGAAATTGTTGGACTCCCTTCAACTATTGGTTATATAAATATTTCCGATAAGACACCCGAAGAATTTGCAGATTTAATTGCCCTAAAGGTTTCAAGAAAAAGTAAATCTGAAAAAGTTAGTATTGAGCAAAAAATAACTAAGGCGGAAACAAATTCCGAACCCACTAGTCCAATATCATTACCGTTTATTTTATATTCGACAAGGGCTTTACTAACATTCTTAATAAATGAAAAATATTATGGTCAGCTTCATTTTGTTTGGTCAGCACCTTCATTTGATATAAGTGATCAAAGCAATCCACGATCTTCAAGCCCTGCACATATTTATAATGAATTAAAAATTGCAGTACAAACTAATGATTTGCACAGCTCCAAAATTGCAGAAACTAAATTAGGTTTAATAACTGGGGCACGAAAGCAAAAAGACAATGGGGTAATTTCTGATAAACAACTAGACGAAATTATTACTATCGTAGATCAATCTTCCATCATGGATTATAGGCCGATAGTATATGTTGTTCCCACTAAAGGAATAGAAAATCAAATTAAAGAAGCACCGGTTTCTCAAAAAGCAAATCCGTTTTCAAAAGAATATATAATTGAGGCCCTACATAGAAAATATTTTGACATAATTAATATCGACAATCAAAACATTAAAATATAAAACTTCGCCTAACATGGTGTTTGCCAAAAGTGTGGCTGGACAAACTAAATTTCAGCTAATTACAAAGCCAGGCATTGGTTCCGGGCTGGACAAACTTCGCTGAGCTCCTATTGTTAACATCAACTTTAAATTATAAATTCAACTTCGGGGCCGGGCGGACACAATTCTAAGTCCACACCTTCGGCAAGCCCCGGCACGTTATAAGCCATACTATATGAAGAGTACAATCCTTTTTATCAATCTTTTAGTTTTGGCAAGTATGTCACTTGCTCAAACAGCTTTCAAAGCCAGCATTTCCTTGGACTACATGAATGTCATTTACACTACAGTGGACAATTCCATTAGTATTCAGACAAATGCCCCACCATCTGAAATAGAATGCACTATCAATAAAAGTGGAGTTATTGAAGACGGCCATTTTAATAACTCATATATTGTAAGGGTTGACAAAGAAGGTGACTATCAATTTAAAATTATTCAAAAATCTACAGGTGCCACAGTGAGTTATACTCTAAGAGCCAAGCGTCTTCCAACACCAGTTGCAAATCTTAATAGTATTTTTGGTGGTAACATAACACCTCAACAGCTTTCATCGGTTAAAGAACTTACACTTTCTTATGTCCCATCAATTGATTTCAATATTTCTGCGGAAGTTACAGGTTTTACTATCCTTAAGATTTCAAAAGCTAATAATCGATTTGAAAAGAATAATTTTACCGGCGTATTCTCGAATGAGACGACAAAACTTTTACGATCAAGCACATCTGGGGATATTCTCATATTCAAATCTATAAAAGCAAAAGGGCCTGACCCAGGCAGCTTAACAATACCAGATATGATTCTTTACGTTAAATAAGTACGGCTTATAACATGGTGTTTGCCAAAAGTGTGGCTGGACAAACTAATTTCAGCTAATTGCAAAGCCAAACTTCAGTTCCGGGCTGGACAAACTTCGCTGAACTCCTATTGTCAACATCAACTTTCAATTATAAATTCAACTTCGGGGCCGGGCGGACACAATACTAAGTCCACACCTTCGGCAAGCCCCGGCACGTTGGCTGCAATACTCTGAGCCCTTCGTTAATTAAAACTCATTCTATGGTAATAGTTGTTGTAAGATGGTATATTAAAAAAGGAAAGGAAACTGAGTTTAAGAATATTTGGATTACAGAGATGGAACCCAAACTAAAGCAAGGGCTTTTCCGAGAATTCTTTAGTCAGCCAGTTGATACTCCAAATGAGAAATATCACACGTTAGACTTTGAAAGTTTACACTATACTACTTTTATTAATGTCGGCATATGGGAAAATGTTAAAGCATTTGATGATGCAATTGGTTCATTTATTCCGGATAGGGAAAAACATAAAGAAAAGCCTAACAAAGAACTTATTGAAGTTTTTGATTTTGAATTTAAATTAAGAGAAAGAATTGTAATGAATGTTGTTGAAGATCGGGTTGGAAATTGGCCATTAGGAGATCCCACTCTTCAAAATAAATTTCTATAATACCAACAGCTATTTAAACTATGCTTGTATCTTTGCATTAGTTCTTTGTCGTTTCAGGCACATTTGTGGGTCCCAGGGTTCAATTCCCACCGTATTCGTTGGTCTCATTGCACTGACTTTAGCAGTTTTTTTTAAGGTACTTAATTTGTTAACCGAAATCAAAATAAAAAAGGAGGTAACTATGACACAAACGATAAATTCAAAAAACAAAGTAATTGTTTCAAGATTTCTGCCAGCTTCTCTATTTCACGTTTTATGTGCAATCGGAGCCAGCGGTGCGGCCGGTACACTTTGGGCCTGAAACAACAAAGAATCTTCATCCTTTAAAAACTTCTTCTTAATTAGTACTGCAGCCAACAAAAAGTTTTGCGCAAACATGGCGGGACAAGCAAACTTCAGCTAATTGCAAAGCCAGGCTTTGGTTCCCGGCGGACACTACAACTTTGGGCATTAATTCTTAACTTCATCTAAACAAACATATCAACTGCGGCTGTGGGCGGACACAGTACTAATTCCATGTCAGCGCAAAGCTTTGCCCGTTGGTGGCAATTTTAGTAAACACCCTGCAATGACAAAGAAACTTATATATAGTAATGAATTAGCAACTTCTTGTTTTTTTAGGACAACTGTTTCATATCCTAACAGGAAAGCGTTGATTAAAATTACTGATAGATGCAATTTACATTGTGTACATTGTTTTGTTTCTGCGACTAAATATGGCGACACAATGACGTTAGATTTAATTAAAGGAAAACTTATTGAAAATCTCTTAAATTCAAATGTCATAAGTGTAACATTGACAGGTGGAGAACCATTTATTCATCCTAACATTATTGAAATTGTAGAAGCCTTTGTAAATTCAGGATTAGATGTTACTTTATGTACAAACGCAACTCTTACAAGTGAAAACCAAATTGAAGCACTTTCCAAAATTGGAAATGTTTCCGTAAATGTTAGTTTAGATGGATTTGATAAAGAAAGTCACGGTAGATTTAGAGGAGACAAGGAGTCTTTTGAAACAACCAAACAAACAATAAAGCTGTTTGCAAAATACGGACTTTTAAAAGGTTTATTAGCTACCCCCAATAATTTAGCAGAGAAAAACGAATATTTAGAACTTTGTCAGTTCGCAATAGAAAATAATGCAAAGTATGTTTTAATGAACCCATTATCAAATTATGGACGAGGAATAAAAAGTCAAGATATGTTTTCAGCAAATGACACCGTTATGTCAGACATAAAAGCCATAACAAAAGGTTTAACTAATCAAATTGATATTGCATACATTAGATTTCCTAACGACGAGAAAAAACCGTTAGCATCCTGTGAAGCAGGAAACATAATCTATATTTTTGTAAACGGCGACACAACAGTTTGTCCATATTTAGTTTTTGCTGCAAACACACCTCAAAGTAAACATAAACCATCAGAATTCATTGTTGGAAATATATTTGAAGATTTGGATTTTGTTGAAAAAATCAATGAATACAATATCCATAAAAAATTTGATTTAGGAAGTAATATTGTTTGTAATAATTGTAGCAAAAACGAAAGTTGTGGAAAAGGATGTCCTGCTGCAATCATTTCATCAGGACAAAAAATAGAAGGAATTGACAAAGAACTTTGCCCTAATAATGACAAATTCACTATCTAATTATATCAAGAATGTTTATAACAATTGAAGGAGCGAATGGTGTAGGAAAATCAACTGTTATTAAAGAGTTGTGTAAGAAACTTGAAAATGAAAAATTAAGTTACTTTTTAACAAAAGAACCTACAAATAGCATACTTGGAAATTTTGCAAAAAAGTCGGAAAGTGATTTAAAAGGAATTTCCTATGCTTGCTTAATAGCATCAGACAGATATTACCATATTGAAACCGAAATAATTCCTTCACTTAATAGCTACAATGTAATAATTAGCGACAGATATGTTGAATCTTCACTTGTTTTACAGGCATTAGATGGTGTGGATAGAGATTTCATTTGGAGTATAAATAGCAAAGTGTTAGTGCCAGATTTAAGCATAATATTATTTGGCAATGACAAAATCATCAAAACAAGAATTGACGAAAGAGAAATACTAAGCAGATTTGAAAAAAATTACACCAGAAAGCAAGAACAAGATTTGTATCTTTCTGTATTTAATTTTATTAAAGAAAAAAAATTTAATGCAGTTTTAATCGAAAATACGGATGAAAAGATTGATAAAACTATCAATGCAATTTATGAACTTATTCAAAATTTTAGAAAGAAGATAAAATGAAAACTTTGAAAATATTTTGTTGGAATATTGCAAACCCTTCTGCAAAAAGAGTAGGAGTTCAATTTATGTGGCTATTGAAGCAAGATTATGATATTTTTGTTTTAACAGAAACTAAAAACAGTGAAGGTTGCATTTTATTAGTTAATTTATTCAAAACATACGGATACAATGTTGTCATAAGCTCAAACCCTATTGGCAAGGAGTATGGTGTAATGATAGTAAGTAAATTAAATATTACAAATAGCGACTTTGCTTCAAAAGTTAGTTTTATTTCAAGTAGAGTTTGCTCTTGTTATATTGAAATTGATAATTCTTTAAAAATTGAATTAATTGGAACTTATATTCCTTCAAGAGATATATCGGATGTTAAAATAGAAAGAAAGAAAAAATTTATTGACAGTTTGACAAAGGCTTTCATTGATTACCCAATGAATAATATATTGTTTTGTGGCGACTTCAATATTCTTGAACCAAACCATATTCCGCATTATAGAATTTTTCAATATTGGGAGTATGACTTTTACTCCAAACTTATTGAATTGGGTATGACCGACACATTTCGTTTGTTGCATCCAAATGAATTAGAATATAGTTGGGTTGGTAGAACTAATGATGGTTATAGATATGACCATTCTTTTAATTCCAATGACTTGACAAACTCTATTGAAAGTTGCTATTACTTTTCTGAACCAGTTGAATTAAAATTAAGCGACCATTCTGCAATTATAACAACTTTGAAGTTCTAAAAAAAACTGCCACCAACATGGTGTTTGCCAAAAGTGTGGCTGGACAAACTAAAATTCAGCTAATTACAAAGCCAGGCATTGGTTCCGGGCTGGACAAACTTCGCCTAACTCCTATTGTCAACATCAACTTTTAATTATAAATTCAACTTCGGGGCCGGGCGGACACAATTCTAAATCCACACCTTCGGCAAGCCCCGGAACGTTAGCTGTGATTTTTTTTAACACCTCAAAATTTGTAGAATTACCAATTTTTGGTAACTTTAACCAAATTTAAATCGATGGGACGCAATACCTCCATTTCATTAGGAAATCATTTTGAAGATTTCGTTGACGACAAAGTTTCAACAGGAAGATTTAAGAATGCCAGTGAAGTTATAAGAGCAGGCCTACGACTTCTTGAAGAGGAAGAATCTAAAATAGTCGCTCTCAGAAAAGCCATAGCTGAGGGTATTGAAAGTGGTGTAGCCAGAAACTTTGACCCTAAAAAACATCTAGAAAAATTAAAAGCTGCTAAACGGAAAAATGGCTAGTTACACACTTACAAACAAAGCTGTTTTAGATTTATCAGCAATTTGGGACTATACAGTTGATACCTGGTCAGAGAGACAAGCTGACAAATACTATTTCATGCTTTTAGATACTTGCCAAGATTTAGCAGATGGCAAAGTCTCAGGTAAAAATTATCCAGAAATACATACTGAAATTTTAGGATTTAGAGCTGGACAACACATACTATTTTACAGAAAACTTAGTCAAGACAAAGTTGAAATAGCTAGAATATTGCATACTCAAATGGATTTGAAAAATAGAATCCAAGAGTAAAACCACAGCTAACATGGTGTTTACCAAAAGTGTGGCTGGACAAACTACACTTCAGCTAATTACAAAGCAAAACTTCAGTTCCAGGCTGGACAAACAGCGTTGAACTTTTGTTCTTAACTTCATCAGCATATTTTCAATCAACAGCGGCCCGGGCCGACGGAATACTAATTCCCAACCTGCATAAAGCCCTGTACGTTGTGCTTCATGCTTGGAAGACCCTAAATTTTGAATAAAATGTTTAAACTGATTTTTAAAAATTCATACATTGCACCAAAAATTATCCAACAATAAAACACATTTTTTATGAACAAGAAAATGAGTTCTGAAACAAATGCGATTAATTGGTTCGAAATTCCTGCAAATGACATTTCTAGAGCAAAGACTTTCTATGAAAGCATTTTTGAAATCAAAATGCAAGAAATGGAAATGCCTGGTATGAAGTATGCTATGTTTCCTTTTGATCCTTCTAAAGCAAAAGTTGCCGGGGGCTTAGCGCAAAGTCCACTGCATACTCCGAGTTCAACAGGATCTATAATCTATTTGAATGCAAACCCAGATTTACAAATCGTTTTAGATCGAATTGAAAATGCAGGTGGAAAGGTTACTATGCCAAAAACATCCATCGGACAAAATGGATTTATGGCTTTATTCAACGACACTGAAGGGAACATCATGGCGCTTCATTCAAACACTTAATACACATTCAAATCGCACGAACGCACAACATGGTGTTTGCCAAAAGTGTGGCTGGACAAACTAAATTTCAGCTAATTGCAAAGCCAAGCTTCAGTTCCGGGCTGGACAAACATCGCCTGGCTCCTGTTGTCAACATCAACTTTTTATTATAAATTCAACTTCGGGGCCGGGCGGACACAATGCTAAGTCCACACCTGCGCAAAGCTTTGCACGTTGTACGATAGCTACGGAGACAATATCACAATTTCAAATAATTGTAAAACTTGATTATCTAATAATATGTTGAACTTATCAAACGTAAATAAATATTATAACAAAAGACTCATTTTAGAAATTCCACACCTAGAAATTGAAAATGGAATTTATTGGATTAAAGGAGCAAACGGTTCAGGTAAAACAACTTTACTCAAGATGGTTGCAGGACTGCTTCCATTTGACGGAGATATTCAATTTAATCATGTCAGTTTAAAATCTTCACCAGTAGAATACCGGCAAAATATTGGCTGGGCAGAGGCAGAACCCTTATACCCAGACTTTTTGACTGGTATGGATTTGTTATTATTATATCGGGATATCCGCAGGGTTTCAAAAAGCGACATGAATAAATTAGTTGAACTTTTCAAAATGACAGAATATGTAAATACAAAGATTGGAACATATTCTACAGGAATGATAAAGAAATTATCTCTTGCTCTTGCTTTTTTAGGCAATCAAAAACTAATTGTACTTGACGAAGCTTTGATAACGTTAGACCCCGATGGCTTATCATCATTATGTTCCATAATTCTTGAAAATCATAAAAATGGCAAAACTTCTTTTATTCTAAGTTCTCATCAAGGATTAGACAGTAGGCTTTTAGCACATTCCAAAGAGCTTAATGTTGTAAATCAAACAGTATCATAAATGCAACATCCCGGTAAAATATTATTCCAACTTTTTGTAAAGCCATTTTATAAAGAGAATTCCGGTGTTTTTATTTTCATCTTTGCAATGATGTTTTTTATTGTAAGTGAGCAATCGGGAGCGGGGTTATATGAATACCATTATTCTTTGTGCAAAGGAATGTTATCAAACAACATTTTCCTTTTTTCAGTTTCCTTCGTTTGGTTATTATATTCAGGAAAATGTGTTGCTTTTGTATCTCTTTTATTTAACAAACCCGAATATAACTTCAGCTCAATTTATAATTCTTTTGTTAAGTCAAAAAGAGTTGGTCTTTTTTTTATTGTTCAGGCTTGGCTGATGTTACCAATACTTGTTTATGCTCTATTTATTTTACATTGCGGACTAAAGCAGCATTTCTATGGCTCATTATTTTTTGTATTTTTCTTCTTATTCGCCCTCTGCTTTTTGCCGGCAATGTGGTATGTTCACCTGTTGAAGTATCAACAAAAAAAAACAATGATTCCTGCAGTAAGCTTAATAAGTTTTATTCGTATTTTCCCGACTTATCAGGCAATTCTGCTACAGTTTGTTGTAAGTAAACAAAAAATATTATGGATTGGGCTGAAATTATTTACATGTGGAATTATTTATATGATTTCCCGAAATGGTTTTATATCGGAACATGATGAAATCGGGATACTGTTTATTTTTTTCAATTTCGGAATTCTTGCAAATGGCGTAATTGTTTATAGGCTCAGGCAATTTGAACAAACAAGATTATTTTTTTATAGAGGACTGCCAATTTCATATTTGAAAAGATTTATTAATTATTCAATATTGTACTTCATTTTACTAATTCCTGAATTTATTACATTAATGATGCTTGTACCAAAACATTTAGAATTCATTATTGCACTTCGTTTTGCATTATGCAGCTATAGCTTATTATTATTAATGAATAGTATCACTTTTATTCAAAATTTTGCATTGAAAGATTTTTTAAAAATCCTGTTACTCATTTTTTGTATCCAATTTGCATTTTTAAATACCATAGGACTTACTTTTTTGTATTTGCTTTGTTTCATTCTTGCGATACTATTTTTTGGGACTAGTTACTATAAATTTGAGAAAACAGATTATAACTAATGTTTCAAATTGTTGCAGATGCTTGAACTGGGTGTTTTTTTTTAATCCAATACATTCTTAAAATTTACCGCCATCGTAAAACATGGTGTTTACCAAAAGTGTGGCTGGACAAACTAAATTTCAGCTATTTACAAAGCCAAACTTCAGTTCCGGGCTGGACAAACTTCGCCTAACTCTTATTGTCAACATCAACTTTTAATTATAAATTCAACTTCGGTACCGGGCGGACACAATGCTAAGTCCACACCTTCGGCAAGCCCCGGCACGTTGTATGCAATACAAAACCAACCATGTACTTCGATTTAAATAAAATTAATTCTAACAGGAGCCTCCTTTCAGCTTTGGTTCTTTGTGTTTTATTTACTCCTGTACAAGCTCAGAAAAAAAATCGTAGTGAGAGATATGTTGACGCGTATAAAAAATACTTAACAGCTTCATGTCCTGTTGAAAAAGATAGTATTCAGCATTTTGTATATTTTGCCAAAGACAGGGAGTTAATAAAAGACCATCCTTTTCTTTCACATTCAATGTTCAAGGGTGCGCAGATCATGTATGCATGGCGTGACTTTGAGCCTAAAAAAGGGAAATATGATTTTTCCATTTTAAAACAAGACTATGAATATCTAAAGAAATATAATAAAAAACTATTCGTACAGTTACAGGATGTAACCTTTAACCCAAAATACAAAGCCGTGCCGGATTATTTATTGACTGCCGAATATGACGGTGGTGCTGTATTGCAATACAACGACGATAACAGTCCAGGTGGATGGGTAGCAAAACGCTGGAATAAAAAGGTAAGAGATAGATTTGCATTACTACTTAGAGTATTAGGTCAAGAATTTGATGGTAAGCTGGAAGGCATTAATCTTCAGGAAACCTCAATCGGAGTAAGAGATTCAAGTTTTTCCCAACTGGATTATGTTATCGCACTAAAAGAGAATATGCTTGCCTTAAAAGAAGCGTTCCCCACATCGACAACTATGATATACGCCAATTTCATACCAGGTGAATGGTTACCTAGCGATGACAAAGGTTATCTTCGTGGCATTTATCAATACGGTGAGAAAATTGGCGTTGGACTTGGTGGACCAGATTTAATGGTAACAAGAAAAGGTCAACTTAACCACACCCTTGCCATGATGCATGAAGGACGTTATACTGTGCCACTAGGTATTGCAGTACAAGACGGTAATTACATTGGCGAGACAGGTGATATAGATGATGAAACAAAGAAAAAGCCACATATTAATATCGTTCCGCTTTTGCATGACTTTGCCAAAGACTTCCTAAAAATAAATTATATGTTTTGGTCGAATCAAGAGCCCTATTTTAAAACTGATGTATTGAGTTCTTTTAGCAACGACAAATAACAAGTACTGCATACAACAAAAAGTTTTGCGGCAAGTGTGGCTGGAAAAACTAAAATCAGCTAATTGCAAATCCGGGCTTTAGTTCCGGGCTGTACAAATTTCGCTTAACTCCTATTGTCACATCAACTTTTAATTATAAATTCAACTTCGGGCCGGGCGGACACAAGTCTAAATCCACACCTTCGGCAAGCCGCGGAACGTTAGCAGCAGCCGTACGAACTTGGCACTACAAACGTAGATGAACTTAAAATAGTAGACAACGCAAAATGATTTTAAGACTAATAACACTAAATGAAGACAAAACAAATGAAGCATATGCTTCAGCAGACTGTCAGCTACTTCTAAATATGTATAACGACTTTTATCCTAAAATAGGTTTCACCATTCCTTGGGTTGGCTATTTTGTGGTTAGACAAGGCAAGATTGTAGGTTCTTGTGGCTTCGTTGGTCAACCCAAAAACGGAAAAGTTGAAATTGCTTATTGGACATTTAAAGAATTTGAAGGACAAGGTATTGCTTCTTTTGCTTGCAAACAGCTTGTTACTATTACTTATCAGACCGACCCGAGTTTAAACATTATTGCAAAGACAGCTCCCGCAAGAAATGCTTCAACAAGAATCTTAGAAAACAACAATTTTGTATTTACTGAAATTGTACAAGACGAAGAAATTGGGGACGCTTGGCTTTGGATAAATAAAGGAACGACTGTCTAAACCGGCATGCTGCTAACATGGTGTTTACCAAAAGTGTGGCTGGAAAAACTTCGCCTAGCTCCTATTGTCAACATCACTTTTAATTATAAATTCAACTTCGGGTCCGGGCGGACACAATCCTAAGTCCACACCTTCGGCAAGCCCCGGAACATTGTGCGAAATTGCATTTTGACAGTATACCAATAGTTGGTATATTTGAAGAAGTAATAAATCAATTATGGCCAGAAATACATCAATTTTATTAGGAGAATATTTTGAAAAATTCATTGACACCAAAGTTTCATCAGGACGCTACACTTCTGCTAGTGAAGTTGTGCGTACTGCCTTAAGATTACTTGAAACTGAAGAAGAAATGAAAAAGAATCTTGTTAGTGCCTTAAAAAAAGGCGAAAGATCTAAAAGAGTAGAAAACTTTGATCCCAAAAAACATTTAGCTACTCTGCATAAAAAGCATCTATGAAAGCATTAAAAGTGATTTTCAAAGAGCAGGCGATTTTTGATCTTGAAGATATTTGGCTTTACACTTTGCATACATGGTCTTTAAGACAAGCTGACAGATACCATTCAATGATACTGAAAGAAATTGAATTCCTGGCAGCTCACCCAAAATCAGGAAGAGATCAACATGATATCCGAGCAGGGTATCGCTCTTCAAAAATTAAGTCTCACATAATATTCTATCGAATTTTAGAAACCGAATTAGAGGTCATTCGCATTTTACATGAACGTATGGACATCCCCAACAGACTAACAGAGTAGCAACTATCGCTCAACATGGTGTTTGCCAAAAGTGTGGCTGGACAAACTTAGCTTTAACATTTTATAATTATCATAATTTGTTCCGGGCCGACACAACAACACCGGGCAGTTGTACGCAACTTCAAATTTTAATTATAAATCAGCATCGGTTCCGGGCGGACAATTGGATAATCCCCAACTTCGCTAAGCCCCGGTTAGCGATAATTGTTCTGCGACAATCACATACAGCCAGGAAAACAAATAACCCATATTACTTTTTGGAACTAAATAATTAAATAAATGGCAAAACATGTATTCAACAATTTAGCGGCAAGCAAACCTGTTTGCCTTGTAACTATTATTTCTTTTTTATTGACACATACGCTGGTAGGACAAAACACACAACAGTACCTCAATGACGGCTATCTAAATTATATGGAGTTCAGCGATGCATTTAAAAATAGGCCTACGCCAGTAACAAAGACGCTAGTGCAATACATGACCCAAAAGGCAGAAGCAGCTATGACGCTTTTTAACAAAGTTGTTGACGAAGGTATAACCGAACAAAAATTGGCCGCCACTTATTACAGCACGCTCATTCTTTCGCAACATGGTCAAATTGTATACGAACTTGGGGCATATAATGTAGCTGCAAGCGATTTTAATAGATGTGAAGAAAACATATCGAAGCTTGTTTCAGATATTTTCCCATTAAAATTTATTGTGCAAGGCGAGCATATGATAGTTGAATTTAAGGAGTTTGAATCTATTAGAAACAATCATTATTATTATTCCGGGTTACTTTATTTTAAAGAAAGAAAAATGAAGGAATCTGTTGCAAGGCTGGCAGAAATGATCTATAAGGATAATGTTCCAAAAGAAAATCGATTTATCGCCTATAACTGTTTTGTGTTTGCACAAGTAGCAGAGCCATCATTGTTTTTAAAAGAGCAACAAAGCAACAATGCACTTGGGTTAATCAAGTCAAACACGCCGGTAACTTCTTATTATGGCAAGAAAGTTTTTGACGAGAAAACACTTTTAAAGTCATCAGATGCTGCATTGCGTTTATTTGAACTTGGAAGTGAAACCGACGCCTCAGTAACAACCCTAGTACATTGTGCTGAAGCTGCGATTTACTTGTCGGCAACCGAACCAGTAAGTAAAACGGTTCTAAATTTATATGAGTTGTGCTTAAAAAAACCACGATCGTATACATCTTCTTCCTATGGAGGTGATAGAATTACATCTAATACATTTCTGGATTTTTGTAAAACCGCTGATGCATATGCACGAACCATGGTAGGTATTGATAAGCCAAAAGCAGAATTTGTAGGTTTAACAGCAATTGAGTCAATATCCGAATACGCAGAAATAATGGGAAAATATGGCACTCAAAAAAAGCTGGCATACCCAAAAAAATATGAACTATTGATTTATTGTGCAAATGCTTTTAGCTTTTGGAATAAACCTGATAAGGAGACAAAAATGAGGGCACTGGCAAAAGAATGTTATGATAATATGTCAAAAAATCAGAGAAAGGAAGTCGGTCAAGACTGAGATTAACAGTTGATATGCATGCTTGTGTTTGTTAAATGCGAAACCAAATTCATGTTCAATTCTTTGATAAAACACATTCTTGGGCATTTGTACCGAATTTGGGCAGAAAATAAAAAAATCAAAACATGTTGACTGCCTTTTGTATTGGGCCTTGAAAGACCTTTACAAAATTTACCCATTTAAACTTACAATATTGGATGGTGAAGTTTCTAACTGGTATAGTTTGACGACTTAACTAAACCGTTTACAAACAATAGTACAACTTCATGATTTTACCTCGAACAAAATCGCTGTAACCAAATTGTGAATGAGACAATGAACATACGAAAAAAAGTTTAGGAACGTAAAAACAACTACAGCTAACATGGTGTTTACCAAAAGTGTGGCTGGACAAACTATACTCCAACAAAATAATTTCAATCAGTATCAGGCAGGCAGGCACAATTCTAAGTCCATACTATCGGCAAACCCTGAAACCTTGGATCCATTGCAGCAAACCTTTTGGCGCAAAAGGCCTCCTTTTTGACGCTATCTTCTCCTATCTATTTTGTAATTAAACAGTATATTTGAATTGCAACAAAAAAAGTAAAAAACTATGGCAAGTATCAATCCACACATCAATTTCAATGGCAATGCAGAAGAAGCATTCAACTTTTACAAATCAGTATTTGGCGGAGAATTTGTAAAAATAATGCGTTTCAAAGATTTAGCCAGTGCTGAATTTCCCGTAGCAGAAAATGAAGCGAATAAAATAATGCACATTGCTTTACCAATCGGTAAAAGTATGTTAATGGGGAATGACGTACCTGAAATACTGGGACGGACAAATGAAAATGAGAACAGAAGCAAAATTGTAATTAGCGCGGAAAGCAAAGATGAAGCTGACAAATTATTCAATGGACTTTCGGCAGGCGGGCAAATTGAAATGCCAATTTCTGACAGCCCCTGGGGTTCTTATTTTGGTATGTTTAGAGACAAATTTGGCATTGAATGGATGGTAGATTTTGACTCGAATTAAAAGCAATAAATATAGCCTAAGAACAATAATGAATGACTGACAAAATGTTTGGTGGCAGGTGTGGCCGGATAAAATTCACTGATCAACAATTTAAAATTCAGCTAAAGTAATTTCAATCAGTAATGGCACCAGGCGTACTCAATGCTAACTCCCACCCTGCGTAAAGCACCGGCACCCTGGTGGCAAGTCTAATTAATATACGCTGCATTTATTAAGTACAATAACCTGATTACTCTTTTAATGTAGAAAATGAAAAAATTTACCACTTTTCTAATAGTCCTTTTGATTGTAAAAAGTGCAGCAGCACAAACCTTTACAAATTTTAAACAATCAGACGGATTGGGTGCCGATGGAATCAATGCCATTTCACTTGACCTATTAGGTAATAAGTGGTTTGGGACGCTTAATGGCGTTACAAAATTCGATGGGACTACCTGGACAAATTATACAACAGAAAATGGTCTTGTTGACAACTTAATATATTCACTCGCCAGTGATAAAAATGGAGCGATCTGGATTGGCACAAATACCGGCGCATCTATGTTTGATGGAGAAAAGTGGGTAACCTTTGGGGCAAAAGAAGGAATAAATTATGTAAGGTCTCTTGCAATTGATGCGGATGACAATAAATGGTTTGGTACAGTAAATGGTTTATTTAAGTACGACGGAGTTAAGTGGACAAAATATACAATTGAAGATGGTTTGACTCATAATTGTGTATTATCCATGGCCTTTGAAAAAAACGGAACAAAATGGTTTTGTACCCCAGCTGGGCTTTCAAGCTTTGATGGCAAAGAATGGAAAAAATACACCATGAAAGATGGATTACCAAGTGACCGTACTTACGGCGTTGCCATTGATTCGAAAGGCAATAAATGGATTGGCACTTTAGGTAAAGGGTTAGCAAAATTCGACGGTATTAAGTGGACTACCTATACCATTGCTGACGGAATGATAAGTGATTACATATGGGCACTTACCATTGACAAACAGGATAATCTTTGGATTGCCAGCAGCAATAATGGCATTTCTAAGTTTAATGGTAAACAATTTGAAAATTATAATACAGACAGTGGCCTTGTTGGAAATAATGCCCATGCAGTAGTTTTAGAAAACAATTCAACACTATGGATAGGCACATTTACAGGTTTGTCAAGACTCAATCCAAAAACAGCCGTCTCATTGAAAATACCGACCAGTGACTATAATTTTCTGATTTATCCTAATCCTGCGAACAACATCATTCATCTGAAAATTGATGATATTCTGAAAAAATCAAAGGTTAGCATATTAACAATTGATGGAAAATTGATGAAAACAACAATTTTAAATTCTACTATTAATGAGATAGACCTATCTAACTTTTCCAGTGGTACTTATGTAATACTTTTATCAACTCCTAAAGGCATCATTAATAAAAAAATAATCAAACTTTAACTATAAGCCTGTCATCAACAAAAAGTTTTGCTGCAAGTAAGGATGAACAAACTGCATTTAGGCATTTTACTTTGTAAAGCTTGGGTGCAGGGCTGAACAGAAGATGTTCAGCATTATGTCAGAATATCAACAAATGATTAAATCAGCAGCGCCATGGCGTTTTAACTAGATTTGTCAAACATTTTTAAATACACGATCCTTTGTACAATGCAAATACCATTATCATTACTAAAAAATAATTCTGAAGCAACATAGACTATATTCTATATGACAGTTAATTCAAATCCTGAAATTGTTAGTTCAAGAATATTAAATACTCCCCTGAATATTGCGTACCGGGCTTTTGCTGATCCGGTGCATTTGGCTAACTGGTGGGGACCCGAAGGGTTTACAAATACTTTTCATGAATTCGATCTTCAACCGGGAGGAAAATGGATACTGACAATGCATGGACCAGAAAAGGGCAACTATGAAAATTCTTCCATTTTTAAAATCATTGAGCCCCTGAAGGTAATTAGCTGGGAAAGGGTCTCTCCACCATATTTTGAAATGGAAGTGAGATTTGAAGAAATCAGTGATTCTAAAACGAGGATAATATTCAGAATGATATTTACTACAAGTGAAGCATGTGAAAAAATCAGGCCTTATGTGGTGCCAAAAAATGAAGAAAATTTCGACAGGCTTGAAAGGGAACTTCCCAATGTGATTATATAAATTTTCTACCGCTTTTATAACAGTTGGTTATGGAAAGCTTTGGTGTGTGCCAATCAGGGTTTTGGCATGTAAATAGTATTAATTAATTAATTTACAAACCACTTTACAAAAAACAGAGGCATGACTACAACACCAGAACACAATGAGCGGATTACAAAAATGACATTTGCTTCGGTATACCCACACTATCTTACAAAAGTGGAAAGAAAAGGCAGAACAAAAGAAGAATTGCACCAGGTAATAAAATGGTTGACAGGTTTTGATGACAAACAACTGCAGCATCAGATTGACGAAAAAGTGACTTTTAAAATATTTTTTCAGAATGCAACAATACATCCAAATGCGCACCTTATTACAGGAGTAATTTGCGGATACAGGATAGAAGCAATCGAAAATTCATTAACCAGGCAAGTAAGATACCTCGACAAGTTGGTGGATGAATTGGCCAAGGGCAAAAAACTGGAAAAAATTTTTCGGGAAGCTTAAAATCAAATGCTACTTAAGAAACAACGCTACCCAAAGTTTCTGGCTACATACACTCTACCATCGTTCCACAAATACAGCTTCGTCATGAAATAACTTAATGAGGCTAACATTATGCTTGATACTGGATGCTTGATACTTGATACTGGATACAGGATACTTGATATTTGATATTTGCACAAAGTTTCACCCTGCAGCTTGCTAAAGCCTCTCTCCCGCATGTCCCCACACAAGCAATCATTATTTCCCCTGTCACCAGGCATTGACCGGCCTGCATTACCGCTAACTGGCAATTTCAAATATTGCAGCCCGCAGGCAGTTTATTGGCATATCTTATAAAACAATACTTGTTGCCACATAAAAATACTACTTAACGGGTATAGCAGCAGGTAACGGGAACCTGTAGTATTGCAGTAATTATTATCACTCAAAAAATTACTGTATGAAAAAATTATTTTTATTAGCAATTTCATTTGCGTTGTTCGCCAGCTCATGTAAAAAATCTGATACACCAGTGCCGCCTGTAGACCTGAGTGGCACTACATGGAACGGACTTGTAAATGTACCGGGGCTTAGCCTGAGCAATAAAGCATTCGTGCTTACTTTTAATGCCGATGGAACCCTTAGTGGCAGTTTAACCAATGGCTCCAGTTTTGCACTTACCGGCACCTGGAATCTTACGCCTAACTCAACTACCGTTAGATTGTTTTTTACACTGGCTACCGTTAGCGGAAGTTATGTAGGGCAAGCCACGCTTACTACCAACAATACAAAAATGGAATCGGGTATTGCTACCAATGCTACCAGTCCTTCGGCAAATTTAAATTTTACCGTCACAAAATCATAACAGCAATCATTGTTATAGTGTACAACTTTGCTGTGGCAGCAGGCATACATCCCTCTTTCAGCCATACACTTTATACCTGAAAATTAAAAAACCGGCTTCTACCCGAAACCGGTTTTTTAATTTTCAGGCTGGTTGTACTGATGCAATACGATTATATTCTTGCACAATAGTGATTTTTTCGCTTATTTAGTAGTTCCATGCGGTTGTAACAGCGCAGGGTAAGCTAACGGGGTTGTGTTAAACTGCCTATAATCTAAAAAAGAAGATCATGAACAGTGCTGATATACTAACAATGCTTGACAATCCCAGGGAGCTTGAAAAATTATACCGGGATAATAAGGCAGCTTTTAAAACAACGTTCAATTTACTATACCCCCAGCTCAAACACCATCCATTGGCAGCATACTGGCATGAAAGACTGAACTACGAAACTGTTGAAATATCCTGGGGCAACCGCAAAGAAGTAACCTTTGCAATTATTGCCGCATTGGTCGCAGGCTGTATTGCAAAATTACCTGCACTGCTGCAGCTCGATCCCGAATCTTTTTACCAGAGAAATGCCGGTTTTATCATTTTTCCGGTACTCACCACATATTTTATTTGGAGAATGCAACTCTCCACAAAGAAAATTATACTGGCGGGTGCAGCATTGCTACTGGCTGTAGTATTCATTAACCTGTTGCCTGCAGACAATGCAAGCGACAGCCTGGTATTGTCCTGCATTCACCTGCCGCTTTTTTTGTGGGCCGTGCTGGGGTTTTCTTATGCAGGCGACAACACGGGCAGCTACGGCCACCGGCTCAGCTTCCTGAGATATAACGGCGACCTGGTAATAATGACCACGCTCCTGGTAATTGCAGGAGCCATTCTTACCGGAATAACCATTGGATTATTTTCTGTAATTGGTTTTAAAATAGAAAAATTTTACTTTGATTATATTGGCATATTCGGGCTTGCCGCATTACCTGTGGCAGGCACTTATATCACACAAAACAATCCGCAACTGGTAAATAAAGTGTCGCCGGTTATTGCAAAAATATTCAGTCCTTTGGTTTTGATCATGCTGGTGGTGTATTTGACCGCTATTATATTTTCCAACAAAGACCCCTATAAGGACAGGGATTTTTTAATGGTATTTAATTTTCTTTTAATTGGCGTAATGGCAATCATCCTGTTTTCGGTTGCATCGGCATCCAAGCAGCATGAAAACCGTGCAGGCAATTTTATTTTGTTGGCATTATCAATAGTTACTGTGATAGTAAACAGCATCGCTCTTTCTGCAATTGTTTTCAGAATGTCGGCCTGGGGTATTACGCCCAACCGGCTGGCAGTTTCAGGAGCCAATATACTGATACTGGTCAACCTGTGCATAGTTGCTTACCGGCTTTTTAAACACCTCTTTAAAAAAGCCCCTGTCAGTGAGGTTGAAAACGCTATTTCAATGTTTCTTCCTGTGTACATTATATGGACGGTTATTGTAACTTTTATTTTTCCCTTTGTATTTCATTTTAAATAATGGAATGATGTATAAAATGATACCAGCAGCCAATATTTCATCCCATATTTACAGCAGGTTGTAATGCTTAATTGGCAGCATCTTTTTGTAAATGGCGGCAGCCGGCACTGCTGTAGAAAGGATATCTTACACATTAAACACTCATGAAATGAAACAAGCATCTTTATTAGTACTCATCATTACCGCTTCCTTTCTGTCCGGCTTTGTTTTTAACAGCATGCTTACAAAACAAAAAGCCACCGCCACAGAAAAAGTAACCGGCATCGGCGGTATTTTTTTTAAGTGTAAAGATCCAAAAAAAATTATTGCATGGTATCAAAAGCACCTGGGGTTACACACCAATCCCTATGGAGCCAGTTTTGAATGGTATGAAGGTGCCGACAGTACAAAGAAAGCTCAAACCCAATGGACCCCGTTTCCTGAAACCACGCAATATTTTAATCCATCCGGCAAAGACTTTATGATCAATTACAGGGTAGCCAACCTGCCAGCACTGGTAGAGGAATTAAAAAAAGACGGCGTTACCATTACAGACAGCATGGCCACCTACGACTACGGTACCTTCATCCATATTCTTGATATAGAAGGAAACAAAGTTCAGTTGTGGCAACCCAAAGATGGGGAACAGCAATAAAGCGGAAGTGTATACGGGTGTATATAAAATAACAAACCGGGGTTTGGGTGTGTAAAAATCCACTGCAGCTAAGCAACAGCAGAAGCATGTAACTACACTTAATTTTTAGATTGCAGTGATGCGATGATGGCCTTAAAACTTTCCAGCCCGGCTTCTACATTCTCCACAATTTCCAATGCCAGTACATCCGGGTCGGGCAGATTGTCTAAATCTGCCAGCGATTTATCTTTTAACCAGGTAATATCCAAACTGGTTTTATCACGGGCTATAATTTCATCGTAGGTAAATTTTCTCCAGCGGCCTTCGGGGTTGGTGGAAGCATCAAAGGTTTCTTTGCGCTTGTTACGGTTTTTAGGATTGTAGCAGCTGATGAAATCTTTAAGATCATCCAGCTTTAAAGGATTTTTTTTAAGGGTATGGTGAATATTGGTGCGGTAATCGTATACCCATATCTCTTTTGTCCATGGGTCTTTACTGCTGGGCCTGGCATCCCAAAACAATACATTGGCTTTTACGCCATTGGCGTAAAAGATACCGGTGGGTAAACGCAGGATGGTATGCAGGTTGGTGGTCTCCAATAGTTTTTTTCTAACGGTTTCTCCTGCCCCGCCTTCAAACAATACATTATCGGGTAATACCACGGCCGCCATGCCGGTGGTTTTAAGCATGCTTTTAATATGCTGCACAAAGTTGAGTTGTTTGTTGCTGGTGGTTACCCAAAAGTCCTGGCGGTTATAGGTAAGGTCTTCTTTTTCCTGTTCGCCTTCTTCGTTGGTGAAGGTCATGCTGCTTTTTTTACCAAAGGGTGGATTGGCCAGCACATAATCGTAACGGGTTTCTGAAGCTGCGATCAATGAATCGTTGGGAGAAATCATTACGTTCTCGCTATCAATATCGCCAATATTGTGCAGAAACAAATTCATTAATGCCAAACGCCTGGTGCCGGCAACAATTTCGTTGCCGAAAAAGGTTTCGTATTTAAGAAATTTCTTTTGTGCTTTATCCAGCTCTACATTTTCCGTCATCCAATCGTAAGCGGCTAAAAAGAAACCGCCGGTGCCACAGGCAGGATCGGCAATGGTTTTCTGTGGCTCAGGACGCAGGCATTCTACCATGGCTTTAATGAGCGGCCTTGGGGTAAAATATTGTCCTGCGCCGCTCTTGGTATCTTCTGCATTTTTCTCCAGCAGACCTTCGTAAATATCTCCTTTATCTTTTACGCCCATCAGTACCCATTGCTCTGCATTAATGAGGGCCACAAGTTTATACAGTTTAGCGGGGTCCTGAATTTTATTCTGGCTCTTGGTAAATATCTGGCCCAGTATCCCTTTTTCTTTGGCCAGGTTGCGTAACATTTTATTATAATGCCGCTCCAAATCATCGCCGCTTTTATTGGTGAGCGATTCCCAGCTATATTCTGCAGGGATAGGCATTTTTCGGTTATGCGGTGGCAGACTGTATTCATGAGCCATTTTCAAAAACAAAAAATAAGTCAGTTGCTCTAAATAGTCCTGGTAGCTCATTCCATCATCACGAAGCGTGTTGCAGAAAGCCCATACTTTACTAACTATGCCGGAAGTGTTGGTTGTATTGTTGTTCATAATTATTTTATTCGCTAAAAATATTTACATATTTTTTGTAGATATAAGTTTTTCCCCATTTGCTGTTTTCATCCAATTGTTTCAAAATACCCAGGTCAACAAACCTTTCAATTAATTTCGCTGAACCTGCTCTTGTAAAGCGCATGGTTGCTGCAACCCTGGCATTGCTGGTAATGGGATTTTTAAATAAATGTTGTAAAAACAGTACCCCGCTGGCAGCTTCCCTTTTTCCAAGAGCTTGTATGGTACGCATGTCGTCTTCTCTAAGCCTGGTAATTTTTTTTGAGGTGTTGATGCTTTCATTGGCCGTTTCAATTACCCCGTCTAAAAAAAAATGCAACCAGTCGCTGGTATTATTATTGTGATATGCATGCAGTTTACTGTAGTACAATTGCTGGTATTTTTTAAAATAACTGCTTAAAAAAAGCACCGGTTTTTCTAATATAGCCCTTTCAAAAAGAAACAGCGTTATTAATAACCTGCCAGCCCTCCCATTGCCATCAAGAAAAGGGTGAATGGTTTCAAACTGTGCATGTAAAATGCCTGCCTGTAATACCGGCATTAGTGCAGTATTATGAATGAATTTTTCAAAATCGCCTAATGCATTATTCATTTCATGAACAGGAGGAGGTACAAATGATGCATTCTGCAAAGTGGTGCCGCCAATCCAGTTTTGTGATTTTCTAAATTCTCCCGGGTCAGAAAAATGGCTTGCCCTTGCCCCCGTCATCAATTCTTTATGCAGCTCTCTTAAAAAGCGCAATGAAAAAGGGAACTCCTTCAATCTTGTTGTTCCATAGTTCAATGCCTTTATATAATAAAGAATATCATCCGCATCGGTGTCTTTTACATTTACCCCGGCACTCATTTCCAGTGCATCCATCATAGTAGCCCTGGTGCCTTCTATTTGTGCAGAACTGGTGGCATCTTTTACAATGTACATACTCAAAAAAAAATCGGCATCCGGCAATACATGCGTAATGCCATCCAGTTTACCAATCAACCTTTCGGCGGTGGCAGCTTTGGCTACAATGGCAGCCGGAAAATTGAGCAATGCAGCTGGTGGAAATGGAGCTGGTATAAAGGCTGTATATCCTTCGGGTTGTTTTATTAATTTGCCTATAGCCATGGTTCCATTTTTAGTTTACATCCTGTACACAAATGTATACTAAATATATAATTAGTTTACAAATTAAGCAGATTGTAAGCTAAGTTTTTAGTTTGCGTTTATTTAAATAGCTGATTATCAGTTAAAATTATAAAATTGATTGCATCTACTGTTACTTTAAAACACCAGCACCCGGATGTAAACGGTTACGAATGTTCAGCATTTTAAGGTGCCATCAATCCTGCAAAATTTCAACTCCTCCAAATCCTGATAAAGACAACCGCCTACGCCATCATCACGAAGGGTTACGCAGAAGACCCAGACTTTGGAGACAATGCTGGAGGTATTTGCTGTATTGTTATTGCTCATATTTTTTTGTCTGAACTGTGATTTTTTTGATTTTTGTGATGGTTATGATTTTCTTTAGCCGATGATTTAGATACCGTCAAATCAAATAATTCCCTTAATCATGGTTTAGCCTGTTTGTATTCTTTATTTGTCAGTCGTTTAAAATTAAGGCTTCCTTCGCCAAAATTTATTAATAATCCTATTTCAAGATTGTATGCTTCGAGGTAGTTGATGGCTTGTGCCAAATGAACGTCTTCCAGCTTTGTAATCGCCTTTAATTCCACTGAAATAATTGCTTCCACTAGAAAATCAACCCTTCTTTTTCCAATTAATTCGTCCCGGTAAAATATTGGCATTTCGTGCTCGCGTGTGCATGAAATATTTGCCAGCCGCATTTCTATTTCTAATGCTCTTTGGTAAATTACTTCCTGAAAGCCGTTGCCTAATGTTTTATGTACTGTGATGGCACATCCAATAATTTTAGAAGTAAGCTCCGAATATTTATACTGTTCATTAATCATGTCTGAACTATGATTTTTTGGTTTCTTTGATTTTTATGATTTTATTTTATATATGCTACTTTTTTTTAAGACAGTTTTAAATTTTAAAAGCCCCTCATGGTAATCATTTAATCACAAAAATCACAGTTCAGACAACTGCCTACGGCTTTATCACGAAGGGGTTGGCAGAAGGCACGGAATTTACTTACTATGCTGGAGGTGTTTGTCGGATTGTTATTGCTTATTTTATAATATTTTTTAACAACTAAAAGAGATTTACAATTACTAAAATTAAGTTGATTATTCAAGTAAATTATTTTGTTAAAAAATGCTATCATTCTTTAACAAGTATTTTCCATTCTTAAATGTCACCATATCTACTTTGTAACTCCGATTAATTTCTTATTCGCTTTTAATTTTTTAACACGAAGTTCTAACTGTTGAATTTTTTTGAGATCAGCTTCTTTTTCTTTTTTTAGTTTAATTAAATCACGGCTTTGCTTTTTTGTCAAATCTTCAATATCATGGCCCAATACTAAAGATAATTCATCTTTATAGGGCATTAATGGTTCATACAACCAATGGTACGCATTTCCAATAGCGCCATTAAATAATCGAAGTTCCGGTCGTTGAGAACCTGCTTCTAGAATTTGTTGTTTTGAAATTCCTGGGTATGGATCGATATAATAAATAACCTTTATCCCAAGTTGATATGCTTTTTTACTACATAACTCACATGGGCTGGCAGATGTAAAAAGCTTCCCATTTTTAATGCCAGTACCTCCGTACTTTGTTATTTGCAAAAAAGCACTTTCCTCGGCATGTAATGACCTTGTATGAACTTGATTTTTTCCCTCGAAGCATGAATTGTGTAAGGATTTAAAACAAAAGCAAACATTTCTTCCTTTTAACAAGCTGGCATTGTCTTCTATTTGTGTTTTAAAATTTTCCTCAAGTGTTTTTCTGAAAGCTGGATTGTGTTTTTCATATGGTGTAAATGCATTTAACTCCGGATCTCGTTTTGACTCGTCAGGGATTGAATCTTGTTCTTTAATCGAAACAACTTCTGTATTTAAAAGCTTTTCTGCGTTACGCAATAAACAAGGCACTTGCCCTTCCGGCGTGTTGTTCCAACCAATGGCTTTAACTGAATACCACTCATCAGTAATCGTTGCGCCAACCTGCCTAGAAATACACCCCGAATTGTATTTGGCAGTGTATGCTAATTGCATGCACCTTTCCTCAGGTGATGGTGTAACAAGGCCAGGGTGCTCAATTAAGGAAACATATTTTAAAAGTTGCATTTGCCATGAGTAATACGGAGAAGTATTATCATTCAACAACTTTGTCTGATGATTCATTTTATTTACGTCTTCCAGATCTCTATATGTAATATGAATATCAGATTTTTCAATACATTCTCTGACATACTGCTTAAAAAATTCGTTCCCTTTCCCTCCACTATATTCAGCTTCAATAAACTTCTTCAACGTTGGATATTCTTTAAGATATCTTTCATTCAGTTTTGATTCCCGATCATCGTCATCTCGATTTACCGACATTAAATAAAAGGCAGAATATCGTTGTTTAAAAAACATAACTTCAAATGGGTTACGTAAAGAATCAATAACAATCTTTGTTCTTCTCTTATCTCCATCAACTATGCGAATAGATTTAATTATGTTGTTTATGATTTTTGCAAGTGCAAAAATATTCTTAGCACTTATTTTCTCTTTTATGAAGGGGTTTTCATATTTTCTTATATTATCAGTGATTAGTTGAAATAAGAGGTAATGCTTTGTAAAAGCTTTTATTTTAAAGCTTGAGTGAAATTTTTCGCTAAATTCCTTAAACTGATTGCTAAAAAAAAGTTTATGCAATAATTTCCCCTGAGTTTTATCTCTTATACGATCGAAATTTATAGCAGCATATTGACTCTTAAGCATGCCAAAATCTTTTTGCAATTTAATTAATTCATCAATTTCCTTATTAAAATCTGGTCGTATGTTTGGTGATAAGCGCTCGAAATATTGTTTCACTGTTTCTGATCTAATAAATTTGATTAACTCAAAAAATGAATGTCTCAATAAATAAAAGGTAATAACATCTTTATAACTTATTAAAGTAAATGGCCGAAAATTTTCCTTCGCATACTTGTAAATAATTTTATACTTTCTGTATGAGTTATGATTTAAATCAAAATGAGAAGCTTCAGGATTTGAATAATCTGTTTCATCGAATGCTTTGGTCAATTGACTGGCAATCGTAGTGCAACCAGAACCTGTTCGACCAGTTACGGCAATAATTGTAAAATCTTTTCGCAAGCTGTAAAGAATTGATAAATCTGTTCCTTGGTTCATAATTTCAATTTTTTGTTGTTCATATTAATTTCCCTTCAAACGCTTTTTTTAAAATACTTTTCCTTAATGCCTCTGCCTGCTGCAAACTTTGTGTTATGCTTTCTTCCATTTTATCGGCTACACTAAGGCGGCTTTCAATTTCTTGGACTACTTTATTTTGTTCATCAATTGGCGCAAGAGGAATTTCAACCTTTTCTAAAATATCTACATTTATATTCTTTTGTGCAGTGGCTGGAGCCAACTCTTCTAACCTTTGCTTATAGGAAATAAAAAAATAGTTTGTGTATTTATTCAATAGCAATTTTTCGTTGGATAATAAACCCACCACACTATCCGGAAAACAAGCATCAAATCCTAGTATTGCAGTTTCGCCGATATTTGCTGCTATTGTTATACATAAGGTACCCTTGGGCCATAGCTTACTTTGTTGAAGACCTAATTCACTATAGGTTTGCGAATACTCTGTGATATATCGGCCAGAAGAATTTCTTATATCCCCTGTTTGTATGAATGGATATTTACCTCCGTATAATGAAGGCTCATTTCTCGGTCTATGTTTTGATTTTCCTCTTTTTATTTCACAAACTTCTTTTAATTCAACAATTTTCCAATCCTTCGGCAATTCCCCTTCCTCTACATTTTCATTAGTTAACTTTCCTTCAAATGCCCATTTTAATACAGCCTGCCGGTAGGTTTTTAGTTGCTGTTGGGCTGTACGCAGGTTTTCTATTCCTTTGTCTAACTCACTAAAGAGTTCTTCTATTTTGGAAACTATGGCTTGTTGTATCGAAATAGACGGTGCCGGAAATGGAATTTCAATTAAGCTTCCTTTGGTTAATTTTAACCTTGTTGTTCCATTAACATACTGTCGATAGTTAATAGAATTTAAATAATGAAGAATAAAGTTATTTATAGAAACATTCTTTAGTTCTTGTAAAATATGGGCATGATTATTTACCCACGTTTTCCCTTTTATTTTATAAGCTTTCTCTTTATAAATGTCTAAGAATGGCGCTCCGTCTTCGCCAACTAATATGTATTCGCCGTTTGTGATAAAACTGTCTATCCATCCAACTTGGCCTGTGGCACCATAATATGGAAAAAGTTCTTTTTCACTTTTTCCTTGAATTCTATTTTGTCTTTCGGATGAGTTAATCGGTTTTCGCATATTGTCTAAAACCTGAACTGCCTCTCCCAATTTTACCCATTTCCAATCCATATTCAATTTGCTTTTTATCTAAAATTTTGATTCGTGTATTTCTCTTGCATAAAAAGTTACAGTTTCGTCGCTGTCAAGGATTTTATTTTCTTTGTAAAAATTTTCAACATCTTCTTGCCTCATCCATTTGGATCCAATAAATCCTCTATTAAACAGATGTTCAAAAATTTCATGGTTGAGATTTTGTAATCTTAAATACTTTTTTTCCAATTTATCCTCTCCTTCAGAATGCATTCTCAAAACAGTACAGACTGGAATATGAATGCCTGTTGATACTAATTTTTCATTTTGATGCTGTAATTTGTCAGTTGGCCGTAAAAAAGCTGAACAATATGGAAATCTATATTCCTTGACGTCTTTTAAATTCTCTGGTGGTTCGCAACACTTATTATTGCATAAACACTTTTCTAGCTTTTTTAATTGGTTAACTAAATTTTTATGTTGAGAAAAATAAAGGATGCCATTCTCCCATATTTTATATTGTAAAAATAGTATCCTAATCTTTCCGGACTCTTCATCGTGTTGTTCATAAACTAAATCAGCACCAGTTATGTGTTCCGGTTGATCTGGGTGTAATAATCTTATTCTAAGGTATTGTTTGTCGGCTAATTCATAATCAACATAAAAATCAGACTCATTAATAAATTTAGCTCCGAAATCTTCCCTATTTGCACGACTTGTATCTCTATTTAAAATCCTGTTTTCAGTCAGAGCTCTAGGCTTTAAACTCTTTTTTAAGGATTCTAAGCTTCCTAATTTATTTCTTAGAACTTTTTTTTTATCAGAATCTAAAGTATCCCCGTCGTTCATTATTTCCTTTAGTTCATCAATTTCATTTTGTAAAATTTCTAGTGCAGTAATAGGTTTTGAGGCACCCTGAGAAAGTATTTCAGCCTTTGCAATATAGACTTTTGCATCATCGCTGATATTTCTTTGATGCAAACACGATACTATATCAGAATATAATTCAGGATTAAAATCATGAAATAAACGTATAGAATTTTCATACGTTGATTTATGTCCTTTCTTTTTTGCAATATTAATTGTATCTCTCATTGCCACAACCATTTGAAAAGCCAAATCGTTTCTTTCACTTTTTTCAACATCTTTTAAGTCAAGCATTTTATTTATTTTATGTGAAAAAATTACGCCGCTAAAACCTCATTTAATTCCTCAATAATTTCCTCCGTTTGTTCTCCAAACAGCTGCCACATTTTTCCAAGTCCCCCATTTTTATTAAAAGGGTCTAATTCAAAATCATCTTTTTCTACATGAAAGCTGATGGCAACATAATCTTTTATCATCCGCAGCCATTGCATTTGCTCCTGGGTAAATTTTGTAGTGGTGCCCGCCTGCTTTTTAAATACCCATGCCTGAAAATTTTTGTCCACTGTTTTATCGTAGCCGGTTAATGTGCTGTCGATACCACTTAGTTTGCGTATTAAACTTACCAATGCGGTCAATTCATTTTTTGCTGAGCCGGTAGCTTCTTTCAATTGCTCGTAAGAGCGCCAAACCAGTAATGGTGCCAGCAGCGGTTGTTCTGTTTTTATTTTATCGCATAGGTCCCGTATCATTTTGTAAGTAAGTTCCCTGCGTTGGTAGGGTTGCCCGTAAAAAATTTGCAGGGCAGTTATTTCGTCTTTATGTGCTGTAATCCATGTTGTAAAATTGCTGATGGTAAGTGCGTCAGCAGCTTCCTGGTCTTTTACCCAGCCTATATTGGTTATCTCGTCTATATTAATGCCGTCAATTACCTGATCGTACTTTTTGCGCACGTCGATGATGAAATTGCGGAGGTCGGGGTTGTTGAAAACTGATACAGCCTGCTCAATGAGTTGTGAATGGTGAATAGTGAATAGTGAATTGAGCTCTGCAGGCGCAGCACCCGGCTTTTCGCTTTCTGCTTTACGCTTTAAGCTCTCTATAGTATCGGGGTCGTATGCATTCAGTAATTCTTTTACCACATGGCTAATGGTATGGCCATTTGCCTGTTCGGCAAAGTTTGTTTTTTCTTTTTCGTTAATGAGTTTATCTAATCTTATTAAGCGGTTGGCGAGTGTGCTCAGTATGTCTTCCTGCGTGTTACCCATGGCTACATTCTGCAACAGGTCTTTCATGCTCATGCCGGGCTTTTTTTCTAAGGGGCGGCTGTCGGTTTTTTGTGAGGTTTCCACACCAATGGCATCTATAATTACAAAATGGTCTTTGGTAAATTTTGCTGATGGTGTGCCTGTGGCTTTTAATTGTTCCAGGCTGCAGGTTCTAGTGCCGCGGCCCTTCATCTGCTCGTAATAGCTGCGACTTTTTACATCTCTCATAAACACCAATACTTCCAGCGGGCGGATATCGGTGCCGGTGGCAATCATGTCTACCGTTACGGCTATACGTGGATAGTAATCGTTGCGAAACTGGCTGAGTACGGTCTTGGGATCTTCCTCACTTTTATAGGTAATCTTTTTGCAGAACTTATTTTCTTCGGCAAATTCTTCCCGAATAATTTCTATAATGTCTTCGGCGTGGGAATCGGTTTTGGCGAAGATGAGGGTTTTGGGAACTTCAAAGGCCCCCTCCTGACCTCCCCCCACAGGAGAGGAATTGGCACCCTGCGTTATTCGGTCAGGGAACATTTTAGGAAGGTTTTCTTTTATGGCACGGATGATGGTGCGTATCTGGCTTTTGTTTACAATGTCTTTATCTAATTGCTGGCCGCTGTATTCAATATCTTCATCTACAGTTTCCCAAAATTTGCGGCGGGTGAGTCTTTCGCGTTTATCAACTTTTTCACCCATTAATATAGTGCTGCCTTCCTTAGTAATTTTTGTTTCAATAGTAAACACATTATAGGGAACGAGCACACCATCAATCACCGCTTTTTCGTAGCCGTAATCACTCACCAGATTTTGATTGAAGTAACCAAAGGTTCTGTTATCTGGTGTGGCGGTAAGGCCAATTTGAAATACATCAAAATAATCGAGTACCTGCTTCCACAAATTATAAATGCTGCGGTGGCATTCGTCTATCACTATAAAATCAAAAAATTCTATCGGTACTTTTTCGGTATAGGTTACCGGGGCAGGTTCTTTTTGAAAAAATTCGTTGGGGTTCAGTTCTTCCGCACTTTCATCCATTTCGGTGCCCTTTAAAATGCTGTACATTCTTTGTATGGTAGATATGTACACCTGGTTATCGGCAGGGATGAAACTGTTTTTTAATCTTGTTACTCCATATAGCTCTGTAAACTTTCTGTTATCATCATTGGGCACATAGCTCATGAATTCCTGCTCGGCCTGTTCGCCCAAATTTTTAGTGTCTACCAAAAACAAAATGCGTTTGGCCTTGGCATATTTTAATAAGCGGTAAATAAAGGTAATGGCGGTAAAGGTTTTACCGCTGCCGGTAGCCATCTGTATAAGGGCCTTCGGCCTGGCATCTTTAAAAGATTTTTCTACATTATTGATGGCGGTAACCTGGCAATCTCTCAGTCCGGTTTCGGGTAAAGCCGGAATATCCTGCAGCCTGGAGCGTAATGATTTGTGCTGCCGGCTGTATTCTAACAATGTTTCGGGGCGGTGAAAGCTGAATACCGGGCGGCTCCGGGGTTTGGGATCTCTGAAGTCGGTAAAGCGTGTGAGCTCACCGGTGCTTTCATATACAAAGGAAAGTGGTGCGTTGTTTAAGTATTTAAGTTTGGCTTTGGCGTATCCTTCGCTCTGCTCTTCGTGGATGGAAAGGTGTACCCCTTCTTCTGCACGCTTGGCTTCAATAATGCCAACGGGTTGTTTATTTACAAAGAGTACATAGTCGGCAGGACCAATATCGGTTTGATATTCCCTTACTGCTACACCCGGCCCTGCATTTAAATTGATCTGATTTTTATTTTGAATACACCAGCCGCATTGAGTTAGCTCAATGTCGATAGTATCACGGGCCAGTTGTTCCGGGTTTTGGTTCAAGTAAAGGGTTAGTTTAATATTGTAAATTACGCAAATATAACAAACCACAGGCAGGTATAAACACCTGTTTTTAATATGCTGTTCATTATTACAGCCCCATACCCTACTGCCGGTTTACCGAATCTTTTTTAGGTGCCGTGTTAGCTACAGGGGTATTCATCAAAACGCCGTTCACCATTACCTGATCAAAGCGGAGGCCGCTAAGGGCCGCTTGTTCCAGCGTGGTGGTTTTCAATTGCAGGTCTGCGTTTTGCAGCAGGATATCGCCAAAATCGGTACCGGCATTGCCCAGTATTTTTCCCAGTCCGCTGCCCGAACCTTTTATATTGCTGATGCTGATATTGCGTACCGCAGATCTGGGTGGTGGCTGGCCCTTCAGATCGAAGTACTGCGACCAGGGAGCTATATTAAAGATTACCCCGGCGCCTTCCATGGTAATATCTTTTAAAACGATGTTCTCATACAGCTGGGGTGTATCGGGCCGCAATTTTAAACGCAGTACCGTGGGCTTGCGTGTTAGGCAGCGCTCTACAGTTACATCCCTTACAATGGTGGCTTCGCTGCCGCAGGTAACAATACCCCCACCCGCTTCAAAAACACAATCAGATATGCGGATGCGTTCTACCGGCGGACTGCTGGTATCCTGCAGGGCAAAGGGCCCCTTGGTGCCTTTAAGCGCAATACAATCGTCGCCCACAGAAAAAAAACATTTGCTGATGGTGATATCCTGTGAGCCATCCACATCTATCCCGTCTGAGCTGGGAGCATTATTTGGTTTGGGGCCATTCAATGCAGTAAAGCGGCAATCCTGCACCAGCAGGTTGCTGCAGCGGTACAGGTGCAGGTTCCAGAAGCCGGAATTTTTAAAGTGAATGCCCGAAATGATTACGTTGTTACAGTTTTGTATCAGTGCCAGCCGCGGCCGCTCTACATTTAAGTTGGTGGTTTTACTGTTGCTGTCGCGCCGGCGGTAAAACTCTTTCCAAAAAGGTTCGCCGCTGCCATCCAGTGTACCCGGCCCTGTTATGCGCAGGTGATCGGTTTTATCGGCATTGATGAGGGCGACAGGCCAGGGCTCAAAATGGCCTTCAATACGCGTCATCAATTTTGGATAGTCGTTGATATTGGCAGATCCTTTCAGTACACCATCTTTCTGTATGGTTAGGTGAACGCCCGGCTTCAGAAAAATAGCACCACTTACAAATACACCTTTGGGAATGATGACCGTGCCGCCACCTTTTGCAGCACACTTATCAATTACCAGCTGAATCACAGCGGTATTGAGTGTTTGACCATCGCCCACGGCACCATAGTGTTTAATATTGTATTTTTTGCCCTTGCCCTGCAGGTATGGTATGCTGTTAACCAGTTGCCCGGCATTTTTTGCAGTAGCCGTTATGGCAGGCATGGGGTGCAATTCATGAAGGGCTGCAGCCAGCAGAGATATGCTGGTAAAAAGAGCCATTAAAATAGTATTTTTCATATACAGTAATCCCTGTTTTAATTAGCTGCAATATCCTGATTAAGCCTGAGCTAACTGTGCTGCACTTATCTTGTACCAACTGTACCTGCAATACCAGGAACACCTGTATTACTTTACAATCCACTCATGAATACCGGTGGCATTATCAACAGGCAATTGTATTTCCAGTTTTAAAGCGGTAGTGGTAACGGGTTTAAATTGCACGCTGTCGTATTTATTTTTTGTAATGCTGTAAGGCGATGTATTTACAACCGGCAGCCATTGTCCTTCTTTTTGATAATATAATTTCCATGCTGCGGGAATACGGCAGCCGCCCCAGGGGCCGTCATCAAACCAATACACTGCAGAGGAAGATACGGTGTATGCCGAGTCAAAATTGTACTGTACCCATTCGGTGGTATTTTTATTGGGCCACCAGTGCAGGTAAGAAGCGCTGGGGTCTTTTGAATCGGCGGGCTCGTACTGATCGTTGAGTGCACGGTACATCCGCGGACTGTTTACCGATGCCGTGATGGTACTTTTTGATGCAATGCTGGGGGCAGGTTTGGGCTTGGCTGCCGAGGCATCGCCGGGTATCCACACTTCCATTTCAGAAGGGCCGCGGTTGGCCCATGCATAATAAGGAATGGCAGTTACCTGCTGCTGCGTTTGTATCAGCAGTTCGCTGTTCAGTTGTTTTTGGGTGGCAGTGCCCGGCATTTGCAATATCATTACCCCGTTCAATAAGCCGGCCTGGTACAGGGCCTGCACCGGCGCATGTTTATCTACCACAATATTCATCACCGCCGCATTGTTATTGTCATAACTTTCCAGGCAATATACCAACGGCCCCCTTTGTAAAGCAAACCGGTTTTTATCTGCCTGTACCCTGCTGTTGGCAATTATTTTTTTAACCTCCATGGGCAGTTGCAGTGTAACAATATCTCCTTTTTTCCAGCTGCGCTGTATCACCGCATAGCCTTTGTGCATGGTATACACCACCGGTTTTCCGTTGAGCAACAGCGTATATGCGGTGGCTGCAGTATCCATAGTTGTATACAGATCGCCCGGTGAGGGCTGGTTAACGGCCCAGCCGGGAATGCGTATATGCAATGCAAACGCAGCATTTTTTTGGGGGTTGATCTGCAGTTCATTTTTTCCCTGCCAGGGATACTGTGTGTGTTGTGTAATGGAAACTGTTGTGGCCGGCAGCTGAATGACTGCATTGCTGCCTGCAAACAAATTCACGTACAGGTCATTGTTATTTTGTGCGTACATATAGCCCGGTACCGAAGGTAAAAACCGGGTCATATTAGAAATGCAGCAGGCGCAATCGTGCCACGCACTGCGCTGGTGCTGCCCCAAAGATGCCAGCGGGTTGGGATAAAAAAAATGATCGCCGCTGAGCGATACGCCCGAAAGCAGGCCATTGTACAAAGTACGCTCCAGCACATCTATATACCCGGCATCGCCATGCAATAAAAACATACGGCTGTTCCAGTACACATTGGCAATGGCCGCACAGGTTTCGGCATAGGCACTCATATTGGGCAGGTCGTAGGCATCACCAAATGCCTCGCCGTTGCCAGTAGCGCCCAGCCCACCGGTGATGTACATTTTTTTATTTACCACATCATTCCAAATATCATCAATGGCAGCCAGGTATTGTTTGTTGCCGGTAAGTGCCGCAATGTCGGCCATGCCCGTGTACATATAGGTGGCCCTTACCGCATGCCCTACTGCAGTATGCTGATCAATTACTTTTGCCTGCGACTGGCTGTACTCCTGGTTCAGGTGCCCGGGCGTACCGCGGAGGTCTAAAAAAAACTTTGCCAGGTTCAGATACGCTTTTTTACCGGTTACCCGGTACAATTTTCCCAATCCTGTTTCAATGATCTGGTGGCCCGGAAATTTTTCTTCTTTGCCCCAGCCAAATGTTTTTACCAGTAAGTCGGCATTCTTAACCGCTATCTGTAAAAAGTTTTTTTTACCGGTAGCCCTGTAGTGGGCCACGGCAGCTTCGTATAAATGGCCGGCATTGTACAGTTCATGACTGAGGTCTTCTTCTTTTTCCCATCGTTTGGTTCCCATCCATTCGTGTGGTGTGGTATGCGGCATGGTGCGGAATGTATAGAGGTAGCCATCTTTTTCCTGTGCGGCCGCAATATAAGCGATCAGTGTATCCAGGTATTTTTCCAATACCGGATCGGGATTGGCCTGCAGGCTGTAAGCAGCACCTTCCATCACTTTGTACACATCGCTTTCATCAAATGTAAAAGTGGTACGCTTGTCATCCTGTAATGTGCCCGCGGCACGCAGGAAATTATCTATCCGTCCGGTTTTTTTACATTGTGCCAGTGTATACGGAATGGTAACTGCCGCATTCACTTTTATCCTGGGTGCCCAAAACTGGTCTGTTACCTGCACCTGTGTAAAGGCAACTGGCTGAATGGGATAATCGTTCTTTAACTGGGCAGCGCCCCGTACACAAAAAACTACCAGGGCCAGTATTAAGGCGGCGCTTGCTGTGCGAAATTGAATATTGCTCATACAATAAAAAGTAGTTAAATGATTTTGTATGCTGCAGTTGCACGCTGCAGCAACCATTGATGCAGCGTGCAACCGGCTGAGCTGTAAGTTCAGTAAATAATTTCAATAAGTGATTCGGCGCCGTGTAATTTTTTACATGGTGTTATGATGCATCAGCGGCAGCAGGGTAATAATTTTTACATTGCTATAAATATTCTAATTTCAATATAAAAATATTATATGAAGCATTGGCTCTTTTTACTGTTGCTGCCCATAAGCGTATGTGCGCAAAAAAATTATCCTGCACTGCTGGATGCCTATACCCGGGCCGAGTATACCGTAAATGATTTTAATGGAACGGTACTGGTAATGCGGCAGGGGAAACCTGTTTATAAAAAAGCATTTGGTATGGCCGACATGGAGTGGCAGATTCCTAATACCACCAGCACCAAATACCGCATTGGTTCGGTAACCAAACAATTTACCGCCGCCTGCATCCTGCAACTGGCCGAGCAGGGTAAATTAAGTGTGGATGATAAACTAAGCAAGTACATTGCCGATTATCCCAAGGGCGACAGTATTACGATACATATGCTGCTCAATCACACTTCCGGTATTACCAACTATACCAATCTGAAAGAGTTTTGGCCTAAAGCCATACTCCCGCTTTCCACCGATTCTATGATCGCATTATTTAAGCACAGGCCATTGGATTTTTCGCCCGGCACCAAATGGAGTTACAGTAATTCCGGTTATTTTTTACTGGGGGTGATCGTTGAAAAAGTATCGGGTCAATTATTTGGCGAATACCTGCAGGAACAGGTGATCAATAAAGCAGGATTAAAGAATACCGCATTGGATAACCTGGATACCATCCTCCAGTTTCGTGCAAAAGGATACAGCAAAAACAACCTGGGTAACTGGCAACATGCCATGCGCATTTCTATGGAAGTCCCTTACAGCGCCGGAGCCATGTATTCAACAGTGGATGACCTGTATACCTGGATAAAGGCCTTAACGGGCAATAAGATCATTGGGGCCGCAGCTGTAAAAAAAATGCTTACGCCATACATGAACCATTATGGTTATGGTATTGGAATAGACAGTGTAAAAAAACACCTTCGCATTTCTCATAGTGGTGGTATTCCGGGGTTCAGCGCTTTCCTGTCTTTTTTTCCCGATGATGATATTTGTATAGCAGCCATTTCAAACAATGATGGCGATGCCGGTAAACTGTGCATGGCACTGGCTTCCATTATGTATGATGTACCTGTGCAAAAGCCCTATATCCCCAAAGAGGTAAGCATACAGCCGGCCATTTTAGATAAATACACCGGTACTTACACCGGCATCAATACCATTGAACTGGTAAAGAAAGACAATAAACTGTATCGTCGCCGTACAGGAGATGATGATATAGAACTGAAGCCCGAATCGAATACCCGCTTTTTTTATGCCGATGCATCGGACCGGTTTATTGAATTTACGCTTGACAAAAAAGGCACTATCACCAACGCGTGGCTGATATCGGGTGGAGAAAAAATGGCAATAAAAAAACAATAGATCGTACAGCACCGAGTATTGTATGATCTATTGTTTGATTCCTGGCCGGGTAACAATCAGGTGCGGTAATCATCTGCCGGCAATTAGATGCTGCTTAAAACGCAGTTTTTATTTTATAACATTCAGGATGGGTGTACTGTTGGTATGCAAATGATCTTGCCGGGTGGGCAATAGTTCCAGCACCGTAATTTCATTGTTGCCTTTTTTTAACCATTCTACCGGAATGTACAGCGATTGCTGCGGCCCTATATTCCAGTAGCGGCCAAGGTTATGACCATTTACCCATACCACACCCTTGCCCCAGCTGCTCATATCCAGGTAGGTATCGCCCAATGCATTGAGCTTAAAAGTACCCCTTTTCAATACAGGCTGATCTGTGGCAACGGCCTTCGTTTTTTGAAATGTAATTCCATCAACAGTTTTAAAAGGCAGGGGAAACATCTGCCAGTTGGTAAGCGTCTTATTGCCCAGCATTACTTTTTCAGTAATCCCTTTTTTATTTTTGTGCAGGTATGGGCCATAGTTAATGCGGCCCAAATTTTCTACCAGTATATCCAGGGTAACTGTACCCCCGGGCAGGTTGAGTAACAAACTGTCCTGATACAATCGCCGGTCCAATGCCCCCACCATTTTGCCATTGATAAATACAATACCAAAATCACGGAGGTCTTTAATGGTAAGCAGATCCGACGCCGCGTTATGGAGTGTAGTGCGGTACAGCACAAAACCATAGGGTTGTAACAGTGCTTCAAAAGTAAGCGGGTTTACCGATTTTACTGGTTGGGGAAGGATGTTAAACAAACTGGTGGCAGCAGTAAGACTGATATCGGGTATGGCAATGGCGGGTTTGGCGGCAGGTACTTCGGGCAGTATTTGACCGGCAGGCAAATGTTTTTGAATCACTTTTCTAAACTCCATAAACTTGTGGGTGGCATTGCCTGCTTCGTCCAGCGGTGCATCATAATCGTAGCTGCTGATCTGCGGTTCGTAGGGATTGCGGTCGTTAAAGTTGGCCCCATTCATAAAGTCCCTGGTGGTACCACCATGAAACATGTACATGTTGATGGAAATACCCGCAGCCAAAACCGAATCCAGTTCGGGTACATATTTTTTTGCAGGTACGGTATGATGCGGGGTGCCCCACCAGTCGAACCAGGCAGGATACCACTCGGCTACAAAGAAAGGACCTTTGCCGTTGTGGTTATCCCTTACCAGCTGTTTAATTTCATTTGGTTTTACAATGCCGTTCACTGCAGGAAGTAATCCATCCAAATGGCCTTTGGCCACATCCTGTGCAGGATCGCAGGTATACAGCAAACCATCAAAGCCCGCATTGATGAACATCTTCCGGTTCAGTGCCAGGTATTTTTTATCATCGCCGTAAGAACCGTATTCATTCTCCAGCTGTACCATTAAAATATTACCGCCATGGTTCACCTGGTAACCGGCCAGCTGTTTACCAATGGCATTGATGTATTTCCTGTATTCTTCAATATAAGTGGGTTCGGTACTTCTTACCTCCATTCCTTTTTGATTTTGTAACCAATAGGGGTAGCCGCCAAATTCCCACTCGGCGCATACATAAGGGCTGGGGCGAAGTATCACCCATAAGCCTTCTTCCTTTGCGGTTTTTACAAAGGCGGCAATATCATTGGCTCCTTTAAAATCAAACTGGTCTTTCTGCGGCTCGTGCAGGTTCCAGAAAATATAGGTGCCGATCGTATTCAGTCCCATGGCTTTGGCCATTTTCATTCTTGCCCGCCAGGCCTCACGCGGAATGCGTGCATAATGCATTTCGCCAGAGATCATCTGGAAAGGTTTGCCATCGAGTAAAAAGACCGAGTCACTTAATGCAAAGCGATGTTGCTGTGCATCCATCGTGCCACTGCAACAAACTGCCAGCAGTAGTAACAGGCTGCTTTTAATCTTCCTCATTGTACGTTGTTTATTAATACGCAAATTGTAAATATAGGGCAGGCAGTTGAAATATTTTTTTAGCTGACATGTTAAAAAAATAAGGCCGGCAAGCCTGGCTTACCCGGCCTATTTTTTACCAACTGCTATATGAGAAAATTTATCACTGTTTAATAACCTGTATTTTGTTCCAGTACTGCATCTTTGTTCAGGTCGATCTCTGATTTAGGGATGGGCAGTAAAAGATTTTTTGCAGCCAGGCCAATCACCGGGTTAATGGTTTGGGTATTCAGTAATGTGGTACGGGTAACCAGTGTTCCGGTACGCATCAGCGTCATACGCCTGTTTTCTTCTGCCAGCAATTCTCTTGCTCTTTCATCCAGTATATAATTCAATGTAACCTGTCCGGCGGTAACTGCACCGGCACCTGATCTTGCCCTCAGCGTGGTTAAGGTAGCGGCAGCTTCAGGCAACTTGCCCTGTTTAAACTGTGCTTCTGCAAGCAGCAGGTAGGTTTCGCCCAGGCGCATTAAAATAATATCTTTAATCATGGCAAAACCAAATACATCATTGGGATCGTACTGGTACCATTTGGTGGTATGCGGACAAATTTTAAATATAGTATCTGCACCCACATACGGCACCAGCTGGCCATAAGTGGCGCCGGGTGTATTAATATAGAATTTCCTGCGCAGGTTGTAACCGGAGTTACGCATATCGGCATTTTCGTACAAACCGTATACCACCCAGTCGGTTAAACGCATACGTCCTATGCCTCTTCCGCCCAATGAATCACAGATCGTCATCCCTGCAATCTGGTAGTAAGCTGCGCCCCAGTTACGTCGTTGTTGAGGACTGTTGGTAATACCACCTGTAACAGTACTTGGGTTTTCCTGTTCCATTACCCAGATGGCTTCTTTATTTTGCTGCGATCTTCTTTCGTTTCCATAAATGAACATATCAGAAAAAGCATCGCCGGGTTGTGCGGCCCTGATACCAAACCTGGTATTCACCAATCCAAACTTGCCGCTGCTGATGATGGCATTGCATTGCTGTTCTGCCAGGTCGGGTTTGCCTGCCCTGATATATACTTCGGCAAGTAATTGCATGGCCATGTATTTATTGGCTCTTTGCGCAGGTTTACCATTGGCATTGTTTTTTGATCCCACGGCGCCCACATCAGTAAGATTGGCTGCTGCAAATACCAGGTCCTGTATGGTTTGATTGTTCACACTATCCAGTGATGCCCTTACAAAATCTGTTTTGGGTGCCGCCAGTGGTTCAGTAACCAATGGCACTTTACCATATAAGGTGGCCAAAATATTATAGGCATAGGCCCTGTAAAACAAAGCCTCTGCCTTAATGCTGTTTTTATTGTTGGTGGTCATACCAACGGCAGCATTGGCATTTTTAATAATGATATTGGCATTGTTGATCATCCGGTATGCCCATGCCCAGGTATAAGAAGCTGCACCGTCGGTATTGATCAATTGCGTGTAATCGTAATAGGGCACTTCAATACCCTGCTTTTGAGATGGCGGCACAAATGCAATATCAGTTCCTGCCTGCCATACACTTGGCCAGCCCTGCTGGTCAGAATAGCTGAAAAAATTACTCAGGTGATTTTGCAGCCCTACCACAGAGGCTTCCAGCCCAAGGGAATCGGCCAGGGTTTCAGGCGCATAGGCCGAATACACTGTTTCGTCCAGAAAATTCTTTTTACATGATGAGAACAGTTGCAGCCCTGCAATTATTCCGATACCTATGATTATAGTCTTTTTCATTTTTTAGTAGTTTAATTTGATCAGTTAACGAAGTGTAATATTGGCTCCAAAAACTATTGAACGCGTAAGCGGGTAGTTATTGGTCCAGTCGCCGGAACCGCGGAAGGAATAATTATTCTCCGGATCCCAACCTATCCACTTGGTAAACGTGTGCAGGTTTCTTCCGCTGGCATATAATGTAAGACTGCCCAGTTTCATTTTATTGATAAGCGTTTGCGGGAAAGTATAACTTAAAGTAACATCCTTTATCCTGGTATAACTGTTGTCAGATGCATAGCCGTAGCCCCTGGTATTGGTATAGCTCAGTGACGGACGGGTATTGCTTTTATTGGCAGCAGTCCAGTAACCTGTTTCGGCAGGAATGTTCATACGGCCTGCTTCATCTGCATAGGTAAGGGTAACATTATTTTTTAACTGGCCCTGTGCGGTTTGAATAAAGATGCTCAGGTGCAAATTTTTATAATGGAAAGTATTGGTGATACCACCGGTCCATTTAGGGGCTGTTTGTCCTAATATCATCCTGTCATCGGCAGTAATCTTTTTATCGCCGTTGATATCTGCAAATTTAAGATCCCCATCTTTTGCACCGGGGTCAAGCTGCGAACGGTCTTCACCGGTCTGCCAAACACCTATCATTTTATAATCGTAAATGATACCAATGGGCCGGCCAATGTACCAGCGGTTTCCTGCATCATCTTTTTTATCGCCATACAGATCAACAATGCGGTTTTTATTGGTGGCAAAAACAATACTGGTTTGCCATTTGAAATCTTTAGTGGCGTAATTTTCTGAATTCAGGGTAAGTTCAAAACCTTTATTTGCTGTTATACCCAGGTTATCCAGCACAAAACTGTAACCGGTAACAATGGGCAGTGCACGGCGAAGCAATAAACCTTCTGTTCTGGTATTGTAATAGTCTACTGTACCGCTGAGCCTGTTTTTCAATATTGCAAAATCCATTCCTATATTAAATATTTTAGAGCTTTCCCAGTGCAGGTTGGCATTACCCAGGTTGCTTGCCAGTACACCAATGGTGCTGGTGCCGCCATAAGGAAACCGAACGGTTCCTTCCGTGGTAATGGTACCGTATACGCCAATGGCTTCGTTACCAGATTTACCATACGATGTGCGGAGTTTAAGATTATCAACAAACTTTACATTGCTCATAAAGTTTTCCTTATCTACATTCCAGGCCAATGCGGCTACAGGAAAAACGCCATACTTGTTGGTATTGGCACCCATCACTGAAGAACCATCACGCCTTGCCGTAAGGGTCAATAAATATTTGCTGTTATACATATAATTCAGCCTGCCCATTTGAGAAGCCAGGTCGTATTTATCGCGGTAAGAACTGGCGGTTTGTGTAGCACCTGCTCCCAGGTTATTGAAAGACAGCTCATCATTGATAAACCCGCTGGCACCGGCGCCAAAAGTAAAATAGTTACGTTCCTGGGCACTGTACATACCGGTAAAATCAATATGATGAATACCAATATTTTTTTCGTAGGTCACAATATTTTCAATCACCCAGTTATTGGTTTCAGAACTGCCTGCACTTGCCGCACCAATAGCATTATTGGCATCGCGGCCGGTATAGCCACCGGTACGGGTAGTTACATAAGTATACCCGGTGTTAAGGCGGTATTTCAATCCTTTTAATACGCCACCGAATTTAATTTCGCCGTAGGCATTATTGGTGAGGTTATTGGCACGGTCAATCCTGTCTGTATTAAGCCCAAGCAAAGGGTTGGCATACAGTAATTCAGGATTCATCGGGTATATTTCGTACCCGCCTGCCCCGTTGTACAATGTACCATAAGGGCTCATGGCAGCGGCCAAATAAAAATTAGCCCTTCCACCATCATAATTATTATTGGAATAAGTCAGTGATGTTCCTACGGTAAGAAAGTCAGTTAAATTAACATCCAGGTTGGCCCGGATATTGGCCCTGTGATACTGGTAGCCTTTTACCGGCCCCTGTTGTTTCAGGAATTCGCCCGACAAATAATATTTTACATCTTTTGTACCGCCCGATATATTCAGGTTATGATCCTGTATGATTCCCTGCTGGGTCACTTCTTTTAACCAGTCAGTTGTTTTACCGGCATTGTAATTGGCCACTTCATAAGTGTTGGGCAACACAGCAGTTTGTGTTTGTGTTGGGTTTACCTGTTTAAACCAGTCGGCATACTTCTGTACATAATCAGCAGGACTTAACGGATCCAGCATATGGGCAATATTATCAAAACCCATATAGGCATTGTACCTGATCACCGGCTTGCCGGTGGTACCTCTTTTTGTAGTAATGAGAATAACACCATTGGCACCATTCACTCCATAAATAGCAGTAGCAGAGGCATCTTTCAAGATGTCGATAGAAGCAATATCGGCAGGATTGATATCATTGGTAACGCTGCCCGATTTACTGAATGGCACACCATCCACCACAATGAACGGACCGGTGTTGGCACTGATAGAGTTTTGACCACGTATCAACACAGCGGCAGAACTACCGGGCACAGAGGAGGTAGTATTTACATTCACCCCGGCAACTGAGCCCTCAATAGCATGGAGTACATTGGTCACAGGAAGTTGGGTTAAGCGGGATTTTGGTACTGATGATACAGCACCGGTAACATCCGAACGTTTTTTACTGCCATATCCTACCACCACCACTTCATTCATCTGGCGGTTCAAAGCACTCAGCTTTACCTGTACCAGGCCGGTACCGGCAACCATTTGTTCAAAATCTTTGAAGCCAACATAAGTGATCAGCAGCACATCACCTTTTTGGGCGGCAATACTAAAACTTCCCAGGTTGTCGGTAATTGCATTAACAGCCTTCCCTTTTACTGATACCGTGGCACCAACAATTGGTTCGCCTGTTTCAATATTGGTAACAATGCCCGACAGATTTTTTCCCTGGGCCATTAAAAGTGCAGGGGCAAATAATAAAAACAACGGTACCACCAGCATACGGGGATCTGCCAGGGCACGTTTTAATAATTTAAAATTGCAGCATAATTTTTGCCACGGGGGCAGGCAGTTGAGTTTTGACATACAACAAGTTTTAATTGTAGAAAGAATAGCAGGACGGGAATCGTGGCCCTTTCCTGAATTTGTTAAGTAAATATCTGTATCAAAACAGCCAGGGCAAGGGGGACAAATAATAAAACAAGGGGGACAAATTCAGATTTATGAAAATCTAATTACCTGAAAGGCAACGATTTTTATATTATTGTGCAAAAAATCAGCAGGGCGGCTATCAATTATCGGTGGGTTTACTGCCTAAAATTTTTCTGTACTTTTTTATGTATTCAGATGGGTTCATATTGAACAGTTTAAAGAACTGTTCTCTAAAGTACTTAATGTCGTTGAAGCCGGTGATATAGGTTACCTCAACAATGGTTTTATCGGTATTGATGAGTAACTCGGCGGCCTTGCGCAGGCGCAGGTAACGGATAAACACATTGATGGTAAGGCCGGATATGGCTTTTACCTTTTTATACAGGCTGGGGTGGCTCATACCGATCTCGCGGCTGAAGGTTTGTATGGTAAAGTCGGGGTTATCGAGGTGTTTTTCAACAATGGCAATGCAGCGCTCCACAAATTCTTTGTGTTCGCCGGCCATATTGGCATCGGGCTTAAGTGTAACGGCATTAAAGAAATACTGCTGCAGGCGGTTACGGCTTTTTAAAATATTACGCACTTTTGCCTGGATGATCTCCATGTCAAAAGGTTTGGTAATATAGTCCTCTGCCCCGCCCTCGATTCCTTTTAATTTTATTTCGTCTGATGAACTGGCAGTAAGCAGTATCACAGGGATATGTGCAACAGCAGGCGTGTCTTTTATTTTGCGGCACAATTCAATTCCACTCACATTCTTCATCATGATATCGGATATTACAATATCAGGTTGCTCTTTCATCACCAGTTGATAACCGCCGGATCCGTCATCTGCATCGTACATTTTAAACGCCCCTGTAAATATGCGGCGCAGGTAAGCCCGTATCTCGGCATTGTCATCCACTATCACCATGGTAGGCAGCCGGGAAGTGAGTTTATCAATGATATCGGCGCTGTTCTGTTTTGCCTGGGTTTCAATACCATCTTCTGCAGGATCTTCCACCAGTTCGTGCAGGATGGTTTCGCCACCTGAATTATTTTCATGTATGCTGTAAGCGGCAAAGTGTTCTTTTCCTTTCAGCAGCCGCAAAAAGAAAGAAGTACCTGTACCCACCACACTTGAATAAGATAAATTTCCCTGGTGGGCTTTGGCAAGATTTTGCGATACATATAATCCAATACCAAAACCGGTATGCGTTACTTTATCATGATCGGCAGCCTGGTAAAAAGACTCAAACAATTTATCACCCACGCCATCGGGTATGCCGGTGCCGGAATCTTTCACTATTACCTGTATGTCTTTTTCCTGCTCCGCAATTTCCAGCGTAATGGTTCCGCTGGCAGCGGTATATTTAAATGCATTGGAAACAAGATTAAATAATATGATCTCTATTTTTTCTTTATCTGCATAGAGCATGATCTCATGGTCGTTCCGGTTAAACGTAAAATTGATCTGTTTAGAAAGCGCATGTTGTGCAAAACTTAAAAATACTTCATTGCATACTTCCACCATATCAAATTGTTCTATGCGCATCTGCTTGTCGATAGATTCTACTTTTCTAAACAGCAGCAGCTGGTCTACCAGGCTGAGTAAGCGCCTGGCGTTGCGGTATACCATCGAAATATCTTTATGATCTGCTTCGCTTTTTTTACCTGTTACCAGTTGCTTCAGGGGGTTAATAATAAGGGTAAGCGGGGTTCGGAATTCGTGTGATATATGTGTAAAGAAGGAAATTTTTCTTTCGGTCAGTTTTTTTTCTTCTTCATTTTCCAGGTGCGCCAGCTTGATCTCGTAACGCAAACGCTCCTGCCGTTTGTTATACAATATGTACAGGTATATCAGTGAGGCAAATGATATCATATATAACAGGTAGGCCCACCAGGTACGGTACCATGGCGGCAACACAGTAATTTTAATCAGTGTTTCTTCTTTGCTCCATACCCCATCGGCATTGGTCACTTTTATTTTAAAAGTATAGTGCCCTTCCTGCAGGCGTGAGTAATTGGCAGTGCGGATATTGTTTACATAGTTCCAGTCCTTATCCCAGCCTTCCAGCATATATGCGTATTGAATTTTATCGGCGCCTGTAAATTCCAGTGCCAGAAATTCCAGTGACAATACACCGCGGTCATAAGGAATGGTAAGTTCAGATATCTTATCGAAACTTCTTTTTATTATATAAGCACTGTCTTCTTCAACAGGCGTATTGTTGACCTTTAATCCTGTTAAAAACATTTTAGGTATTTCTGTCCGGTCGTAAATGCTATCAGGATAAAAAATATTGAAGCCTTTAATACCTCCAAAAAGAAATTCGCCCGATTCTAATTCCAGTGACGCATTAAAACTAAACTGATTGCTTTGCAGCCCGTCTGATTGCGAAAAATTTTTTGCTGATTTACTTACCGTATTGAATTTGCAAAGCCCATTATAAGTACTCAACCATAAATTGCCTTTATGATCTTCCAGTAACCGAAGGATAGAATTATTTGGCAAACCTTCTGATGTGGTAAACCTTTTGTATGAACCGGTGGCTCTGTCAAAAAGCAATAACCCCCCGCCTTCGGTGCCTATCCAGAAATTTTTATTCCGGTCTTCATGTATGCAGCGTACAGGATAACCGATATACACAAATTTGTGCTGTTTATTATTACGGTCAATTTTAATCAATGAAGTATAATTACCACCCCAAAAAGCCCCATTACTATCTTCGGCCAGGCTTTGGATATTAATAATACTGGTATCAAATAATTCAAATGTTTGTGTCACATAATTGAAAGTATATAGTGTACCGTCGTTGGTGGTACTTGCCCATAGTTTTTGCTGCCGGTCTTTGTATATCAGCCATACATTATTTTCTTCGGCATTGGTAAAAGGATTCAAGCAGCTGAAATGATCAAAAGCGGCTCCGTTTTTTTGTAACCGGTTGATGCCTCCAAACCAGGTGGATATCCAGATATCGTTTTCAGCATCTTTGGTAATGCTGGTAATAAAATTACTGCTGATTGAATTTTTATCAGGCGGCGAGTTGGTGTACTGTATGAAACTGCTATTTTCGCGATCCCATTTTCTTAGTCCTGCACCATCTGTACCGATCCAGATATTCTTATTGTCCTGCTCATGAAAAGAAAGAATAAAATTATTGATCACGCTGCTATTGCCAGGTACATCGTACGTGATTCTTTTAAAGAAGCTGGTTCGGGGTTCAATGATATTGATGCCGCCTCTTAAAGTACCGATCCATTTTCGTTCTTCTGCATCTTCATATACGGCATACACTGCATTGCTGTTGATCAGCGGAATATTTTTAGCTGACACATAAGGTATGGCCTGCTGCATCCCCTGCGGCAGTTGCCATAATCCGCTACCGTCTGTGGCAATCCAGCATTTGTTTTGTTTATCCTGTGCAATACTGGCCACATTATTTTTAACAGGTAAAAAATTATTAGAATAAGTATTGTTTAAATCATCGTACTGAAACAAACCATTGGCTGTACCCAGCCATAACCTTCCGCTCTTATCCAGTTGTAAACAATTCCCCTGCTTAAAAGTACTGTTCAGCAGTTTCAGTGTTTTAGTTTTAACATCAAACCGGCAAAGGCCCAGTTGCTGTACAAATACCCACATGGCATTATTCAGCGAATCACTTTCAATTGCAGATACATGATAGCTGGTTGCTTTGGCCTGTAATTCTTTTAACGGAATTTGTGTACCTGTATGACTATTATTTTCAAACAGTAATAATCCATCCTGCTGACTGCCGGCAAACATCATATTATTCCAGGCTGAACGAATGACATGGATCTCACTTGTCAGTTCTTTTATTTGATTGGCGGCTGTTGTAAAACGGGGTGAATAAAAATTGGAATGAGCCGTATTATAAATACTGATCCCTTTTGCTCCGCCTACCCAGATATTATTATACAAATCGCCATTGATAGTATATATATGATTATCCGACAGGGAATTTTTGTTGCCAATAATATTCCTGAATATTTTAAACGCATATCCGTCGTACCGGTTCAGTCCGTCATAAGTACCAAACCACATAAATCCATTATGATCCTGGTAGATACAGGTTACTGCATTATTCGACAGCCCGTGTTCAATTCCCAAATGAAGTATGGAAGGTTCTTCTGCTGCAACAGCAGGGCCATTCAACATACATTGAATAAGAATGATAAACAGATATTTGTTATGCTTGCACTTCATACGGTATAACCTGCGGTACTTTTACTTTAGTACCGTATTATTTTATTGGTATTACCAGCAAATTTAACTGTTACTGTATTGCTGCCTGCTGCATGTATTATTTTTTTTACCGGCAGCAATTCAGCTGTTGTCCATACCGTTCCGGATTTTTTCCATAGCATCAGCGTGGCAAAAATTTGTGCAGAGTCCGCCTGCAGTTGCTGAGTAAGATTGCAGACTTTACTAACAGCACCAGCAGGATGCAAACCACTAGCCATCATCACTTCATTTGTATTCCATCCCTGTAAGGCTACCATTGCCAGCTGATATTTTCCGTTATCAATGATGCGGATATCATATCCGTTGAGCACCATTTTCTTTTCTTTAATTGGTCCGTTTAATTGTGGTAAAGCATAATGCCCCAGGCGAACAGTTGTTGCGATATCTGAACTGATCCTGTCGACACGCAGTATGCCATTGGCTAAGGGTATATCTGCCAGGTTCAGTTGTATGGCAGTATCTGATTCAAGTACAGCCTTTCTATAAAATGTTTCTTCTTCGTATTTTTTGAATTGGTATAAACGCAATGGCTCCCACTCCTTTTTTTTGTTCCTGATCACATAAGCCATAGCTACTGTACCATTACTGCTGTCGGCCTGCCATGGAAAGGCACTGTTATAAGAAAGCCGGTTATAATTTTCGCTGCTGCGGAATGGCTCACTGGCGCCGGTTAATTTAACATTACACCAGGCCCTTAATTCTGCGGCACCAATACCGGGATAATCTGTGATCAGTATTTCCGGGCCGGGCAAAAACTTATTATAGCATTTGGTTGTTACAAATTCTTTTTCCCAGGGACCCTCATTCTCTTTTGCTTTCCAAAAAATATTGTCGGCAGGAACAAACAATCCAAGAAATGCTTTGCCCATCCAGAAGGCACTGCCCCGGCAACTGTAGCTTTGCACAGCAGGTTCAAAAGCACCATAAAAACCAAGCGTGGGTACATCATCCTGTAAAAAATCAGGCTGCTGTAAAAATTGCAGCATTACACCGGAAGCAATGCGCCGCATCCATCCGTAATTAATGTTGCCATTCTTTTCATATCCCATCAAAGGAAAAGGGATCACCGAACCAAAACGGTAACTCATACTTCTGCCCCACATGATCATGTCACCATTACGGCCAAACATATAGGGATAACTGTTTTTTACCTCCTGAAAATTGTGTTCAAATTGCGCCGCATATGCCGGATAATATTTTTTCCCGAACAACTCACTCCATACAGTACCATACATTTGAAAAGCCCACATGCTGTAATAATCAAAGGCAGGATTGTCATTGTACCAACCATCGCCTCTGTAATGTTCTAATGATTTTTGTAAATAGTCTTCCAGTAATTTCTGATTTACTGTATAACCCTTGGCTTGATAAAAACTCAGCACAAAAATGTTGAAGAATTTCCAGTTGGATGGAACCGTAGGTCCATCACCATAACTGATCATGGTGGCAGCCAGTGCATCTTTTTCTTTTTGTGTTAAAGGATCCCAGAGTATTTCGGGAATATTAAACAGAGAGAGAGACAGTGCACCGAACTCTACCAGGTTCTGGCTGGGGCCACCATTGGATGCCCGGTGTTTAATAAAAGATGGACTGCTGGAGTCAATCAATTGTCTGATCTGGTACCGGTAATAATCTGCCACTTTAATATGATTCAGTTCCAGTGCAGGATTTTCTTTCAATAATGGGGCAGCCATAAATAAGGTCCTGCAAAGCCCTTCCAGTTTTTCTGTGGGCACCTGCGATTCCGTTCTGGGATAACTTTTTCCCGGTAGCCTGGGAAATTTCATCGGATCATCCAGTGTATGAATATAACTGAACGCCCCTTCTAATAAATATTGTGCAGCATCTTTCCAATGCCGGCGGGCCATACCAGTTTCCGGACTCAATTTAAAATCAGGATGTGCCACTTTAAAAATAGTGGTACCATTTACCGATTTTGAATACAAGGGTGAGTGTACATTTTTTTGCTGAGCAAGCAATACAGTGCTAGTCAGACTAAAAAAAGTGAAAAAACTTATTACAATGGAATTTTTTGAAGCCATTTTATTTATTTAAGTCCTGTTTTACTTATTCCCTTATGCGTGGGTATTACCCTTTTAATAGTGCCATCTGCATTAAACTCCATCTTATCAATACATACCTCACGGTTATATCCGGCTGCACGGCCCATATGTATACCATTGGGATAATTAAAGCGGTGGTACACGATATACCATTCATCTTTACCTGGTACTTGTATAATGGAATTATGCCCGGTACCGTAAATACCGGCAGCAGTATCTTTTGCTATCACTAAATTATTTTCAGGTATGCTGATGGGGCCATTCGGAGATGCAGCTGTTCCGTAACGTACCCTGTAATTTTCACTTCGGGTATCATCTTCACTCCATAAAAAATAATAGAGGCCGTTGCGGATAAAAATGGTGGTGCCTTCCCGGAAAGTTTTATCTGATGGTGTAATTATTTTTGTGGTTTCGTTTTTTACAGAAATCATATCCTCGTTCAGTTCTGCCACGGCCATATAGCCATTGCCCCAGTACAAATAGGTTTTGCCCGAAACCGGATCGGTAAATACATCAGGATCTATCTCCTGTCCACCTTTGGCCCCTTCAGGTTTTTTATCAATCAGTGGTTTGCCCAAATCCACAAAGGGGCCCGCGGGGTCATCAGCCACCGCTACACCAATTTTTTGTGCGGCGCAGAAATAGAAAAAGTATTTGTACTGTCCGTTTATTTTCTTTTCTAAAATGCAGGGTGCCCATGCATTGCGTTTAGCCCAACTGACATCCTTATTTAAATCAAGAATAATGCCTTCATCTTTCCAGTTCACCAGGTCAGTTGAAGAAAAGGTTTTAAAATACGTACCCGACCAGTTATTAAATCCATCGCTGGTGGGGTAGCAATAATATTTTTTATTTTTTTCTGAATAGATAATATCCGGATCGGCATACAACCCATCTAAAACTGGATTGTGATTTTCTGCCGCCAGCAATTTCCATTGCTCCGGCTGATGGCCGTTTATAGTTACCGTATAATTCACTGCCCCCTTTGAAAAGTTTTGAGGCGTATTTGGGTTTACCTGAACGCCGGGCAATGCAATAATTGCAGGATCAAATGCAGCCAGGTTTGTTCCTGGTTTAACAGCTGCATACACTGTTTTATTAACCGTATCAGTTTTGGTATTGATTGGTTTAATTTGTTGGGAACCCAATCCGCTCATCACCGATGCTGCTGTTCCCCATTTACGCATCAACCGTGCTGCCTCTGCATTGGTAATGGGCATTACTGTTCCATGCCTTGGATGAAAATTCATCGTTACATCCTGGTCAACTACTTTAAAGGTTTTAAAATCGGTTGTTTTAGTAAACTGGTATTTACCGCTGGTGTACATATCGTACATCAGTATAAAACCGCTGCCATCATTTAGTTTAAATGTACCGGCACCTTCCACCGGACTTTTGGTTTGCTGCACATAATCGGCGCTCTGCATCACATAGCCTTCGGTAAGTTTATCCGATACGGCAATCTTTATTCCGGGCAGGCGGTCTTCTGTTTTAAAGAAGAGATAGTACTTGCGGTCTTTTACTGCAATATCGCCATCAATGCAGGCGGCGTTATCCGGACTAAAAAATAATTGCTTCGGCGCTGTTGCCAAATCAGTGAAAGAGTCGTTTGCATAAGCATAATAAATTTTATCAGGGTCGCTGCCATGCTTCATGGAAAAATAGATCATGTACTTTTTTGCTTTGGCATCATAAATAGTTTGCGGTGCCCAAACCCTTAACAGGCTATCATTCCCGGGAAATCTTTTTTGAATATTTACTACAGCGGAAGTCCACTTAACCAGGTCAGTTGATTTCAGTAACACCATTGCCCTGTTAGAACTCCAGCCCAGTGCAGATACCATATCCGTAGCCACCATATAAAATGTTTTGCCATCTGCACCACGCAAAATATGCGGATCTCTTACCCCACCGGCAGAACTGATTTGGGCAGAAGACAATACCGGCTCATTATTATTGAGTGCCCTGAAATTGCATCCATCATTACTGATTGCAAAACGAATGGACTCTTCGGTTTTATTATTACCGGTAAAATAGGCAAACAGGTAAGCTGTATTTTTTTGTGCACGAACAGGTGAATGATACGTAGCGGTAAACAGCAGTAACAGCAGCCATTTTTTGGGCAGCAATAATTTTTGCATATGGTTATTTATTTTTTTGGTACACTCTTACATAATCAATTTCAAATTTTTGCGGAAAGCTGGTTGATGAAGGATCTCCTCCATTCATCCCTCCCATTGCCAGGTTCAGCAGCATATAATGCGGTTGTTTGAACGGATTAAACCCGCTGCCATCTTTATTTTCCAACTGATCAAGATTGGTTTTGTTTAATAACTGATCATCGCAATACAACGCAATGTATTCCTCGGTCCAGTCCATACGCCATATATGAAACCGCTTAGCCCATCCAGTACCACCTAATGAATCTGTTTTAAAAGTATTGCTAAACCATTCGGCTTTGCGGTTAGTATCCAAACAGGCAATATTGGCTAATAATTTTCCGCTGTAATATTCCATGATATCAATCTCTCCATTTCCGGGCCAGCTTTTACTTATACCCAGCGTCCACCATGCCGGCCACATGCCTTTGCTGATATCTATCCGGGCACGCATTTCAAATTTGCCATACTGCCATTGCTGTTTTCCTTTGGTTAATACGCAGGCAGAAGTATAGTCAATGTTTACTCTTTTCTTTCTCCACTCAGTACTGCCCGCTGTATAAACGGGGTTAGCTTTGTTTTCCTTTTTTGCTTCAATCACTAAAAATCCGTTTTGGCAATTAGCATTCTCTTCCTGATACCATTGTGCTTCTTCATTGCGTACAAATCCATGTTCATAATTCCAGTTGGCAGTACCAGGTTTGCCATCGGTATTAAATTCATCTGCCCATACCAATTGATAGGCATCTGACGCAACTGACTTGCTGCCTGCAATATGGTGGCTGCATGCTGCAAGCAACAATGCCGTACAAATAATAACTGAACAGTTGTTGAGCTTCATTGTATTTGTTTAGAGAAGGCAAGTTTTAAAAAACTTGTCTTCTCTTTTTTTACTTGCGTTATCAGTTATTTATTTCCTATTAACCTGATCACATAACTATACATATACTTTTTATCCAGCAGTCGGTATTGCTCATGCGGTAATGCGCCCCAGCTGTTATCGCCACCCACGCCTCGTTGTTTTAAATCTATCTGCACATATATATTTTCATCAGGTGGCAGATCAGAAGGATGCTGTTGCTTTTTGGTCATGCCCGGGTCCAGACTTTCTGCTGAATGATTGATGGCGCTGAAACATATGGGCTGCATCCCTTCAAATAATACTCCTGCTCCTTTTGTATTGGTTAATGCAAACCATCTTACATCCGTTTTATAACCACTTTCCTGCGGACGGATATAATTAACCGCATACTGATTTTTTACATCGTCACCATACAGGCCCATAAAGGCAGATTCATTTCTGTCGCTGTAATTTTCCCATGGGCCACGGCCATAATAATTCAGACTGCTGAATATTGGAGCTAACTGCAGGCGCATACCAAAACGGGGCAATTCGGGCAGGTCTCTTCCCGTCATATCTATTGATGCGGTTAGTTTAATGCTGCCATCATTCTGTATAAGATATTCAATGCTGTAAGGAACCGCAATACCTGTTAACTCATAATCAACTTTTACACTTATACCTTCCGGGCCTTGTTCTCCTACTGTGATATTTTTTATTTTTTTTGTTTGATGCGCCGAACGCCAGATACCTAAATTGCTTTGCATATTATTGCCAAAATCGTTATCCGTTGGGGCACGCCAGAAATAAGGCTCGGGGAACCTGTTCAGCTGCATGCCATCCTTTATTTTGTAATTTTTTACCGAAGCTGTTTTTAAATCGATCTCTCCGCTGGTATTGCCCGATTGAAAACTTAATTTGTTTTCATCCTTTGTAATCTGCAATGTTCCTGATGTAGTTTGACTTTTTGCAAAATAATCGCCTCCCGATTTAAATTGCTCTGTGGCAATTTCATGCCCGGCTTCCAGCAGTCCTTTTACTTTTTTTGTAGTGGTTATAATATTTACATAAAATTCTGTGCCTTCCACAGCTTTAATCATGGGTATGGGCAGGGTAATATCTTTTTGCTGATGCGGTGCCAGTTCAACAGTAAATTTCTCTTCCTTCATTTTTTCGCCATTGCGGATCAGCTGCCATTTAAAATCAAACTGATCAAGATTGGTGAAGTCGTATAAATTTTTAACCGTTACTACACCTGTTCCAATATTGGCAGAAGAAAAATAAATATTCTGATACACTTTCTTTACTTCATTTAGTCCGGGATGAATGGTTCTGTTAGCAGCAATCAAACCATTGGCACAAAAGTTTTCATCATTCAGTAAATTATAACTTCCCAGATCACCACCATAACCCCAGTAAGTATTTCCGCTGGCATTGGTTTGTTTATAGCCCTGATCTACCCAATCCCAGATAAAGCCGCCCTGCATATGCGGACTGCTCATAATAATATCATAGTATTCCCTGAAATTGCCATTGCTGTTTCCCATCGCATGTGAATATTCGCACATGATATAGGGTCTTGTTTTCTTAGTATCGGCAGCATAGCGTTTCATATCGCTGATCCTGGGATACATAGGACAAACAATATCTGTATTCCAGTCTTCATCGGCCTGTTCAAATTGTACCGGCCTGCTGTCTTTTTGTTTTAACCATTTGTAGCCCTCATGAAAAACCGGGCCGTTGGCACATTCATTGCCCATGCTCCAGATAATTACGGAAGGATGATTCTTATCCCTCTCCAGCATTCTTTTCATACGGTCTAAATGTGCAGGTGCCCATTCGGGCAGGTAGGCCACATGTTTAGTACGGTCCATTCCGGCATTGTGCTCCACTCCCATACCATGACTTTCAATATTGGCTTCATCCACCAGATAAATACCATACTGATCGCATAGTTTATACCATAAAGGATCGTTAGGATAATGTGAGCAGCGCACCGCATTAATATTGTATTGCTTCATCAGCTGAATATCTTTCAGCATCAGATCTTTATTGGGCACATGTCCGTTTACATCATCATGTTCGTGACGGTTAACGCCACGTATATAGGTAGCCACACCATTTACCAGTAATTGTGCATTTTTAATTTCAATTTTTCTGAAACCTATTTTAGCACCCACATAAGTTTTTACGGTACTGTTGTTAGCAGATTGTGTGATGATACAATCATAGAGCTCAGGATTTTCAGCACTCCATTTCAATGGATTGTTTACGGTACCTGAAAAAGAAATGCTTTGTACACTGTCTTTACCCAGGTCATATTTTTTTGTTTGGCTAAAAATTATGTTACCATTTTTATCTAACAGGTCAATTGTTACTGCACCATTACTGAATGTGCTGCCGGCAAATTTGCGCAGGTCAACTGTAGCGCTGAATAATCCGTCTTTATATTGTTCATCCAGGTCAGCTTTCAGAAAAAAATCCCAGATGCTGAGTTTGGGTAATGCAAATAAAAACACATCTCTTTCTATACCGCTGATGCGCCAGAAATCCTGGTCTTCCAGGTAACTGCCATCGTGCCAGCGGAATACCTGAACGGCCAGCAGGTTGCTTCCTTTTTTTAAATACTTAGTGATATCAAATTCAGCAGCTGTTTTGGAAGCTTTTGTCATGCCCACTTTTTGTCCGTTCACATATACAAAAGCACATCCGGTAATGGATCCAAAATGCAACAGTATCTGTTTACCGCTCCAGTTTTGCGGAACGGTAAATTCTTTACGGTAAGTACCTACCGGATTATTTTCTCCAACAAAAGGCGGGTTCTTCGGAAACGGATAGGTGATATTGGTATAGATGGGTGTACCAAAGCCCTGCAGCTCCCAGTTAGCCGGAACCGTAATATCTTTCCATGCAGCAGTATTTAAATCAGTGCGGTAAAAATCAGTGATGCGGCTTGCGGCTTTTTCTGCGTAAACAAATTTCCATTTACCATTTAAAGACTTACAGAACGGTGAGCGGCTGTAATCATCAGCAATTACATCTTTACCCGATTGAAACAACATAAAATTGGCATGCGGTGCTTCTTTGTTTACTTCATATAATTTCGGGTTCTCCCAGTCGTTATTGGCAGATTGAGAAAATGCGCTGGCAGTTAACAGGAGCAAGCCTGATAAAAATGCCGGAACTGCTTTACTGAACATGATATTGATTTATATAGTTGACGAATGAATTTTCTTACTTATTTATTTTTGAGCCGGTACAGCTCACAAGCAGCCAGCAAAAATGCACCCACTCCAAAGTTGGAGGTGGAATTTTTATCTACCACCTGTCCGGGAATAGCCCTTTCGCCAATGGGTTGTACATAACCAATTTTACCATCTAGCTGCATGGCGGTATTTTTTAAATAGCTCCAGCCCTTCATTGCAACTGGCAAAAATTCCTTTTTATCCAGGTAACCGTTATTGATGCCCCATAAATAACCATAGGTAAAAAATGCAGTGCCGCTGCTTTCAAAGCCTGGTGCCTGTTCAGTATCCATCAAGCTTCTGGTCCAATGCCCTTCAGGCTGCTGGTAATTTTTTAGTGTGGTGGCCATGTCTTTAAATATGGTTATATAAGCGTTGCGGTGTGCATCATCTGCAGGCAGGTCTTTCAATACTTTAGCAAGCCCGGCAAATACCCATCCGTTCCCTCTTGACCAAAAATCTTTTTTTCCTGAAGCAGTGGTATGTTTTGGATAAATGTATTTGGCATCCCGGTAATAGAGTTTTGCGGTGCTGTCGTACATAAGGCTGCTGGCATAGCTGAAATATTCATACAGCTTATCTAAATATTTTTTATCCCCGGTAAGCTGGTGCATTTTAACCATTACCGGCATTACCATATATAATCCATCTGCCCACCACCAGTATTTATTTTCATTGGTGCTGATCTCATATCCCATTACTTCTTTTGCACGGGCTACTTTTTTTTCATCGGGTTGCAAGTGATACAGATCAATATAAGTTTGAAAACAGATCTGCCAGTCGCCGAACAATACATGCTCGGGTGTTTCTCCATAATTGAATTTCCAGTCTGCCGTATTGCTTGCAGTTGCCCCCATCCAGTTATTGTGTTCTGCCCAGGCTTCTGAATATTTTCTGTAAGTGTCATTTTTTGTGAGCGCATACACTTCCATATTTCCTGTATGATACGCCGCATTATCCCAAAATGAAATGCCATGAACGGGGTGGGTATTTTGCCAGTAGGTATTTACAGTATTAATGATCTGCAAAAGTTCTGTTGCAGACGGCTGCGGTACTGCCTGATTTTTTTTAGATGCATTGCAGGAAAAAATCAGCAATGCAGTAAACAATACGGCGGCAGTAAAAATATTTTTCCGGTTCATATGCATGGGTTAATTTTTAAAATTTATATTCTATTACCTGTACCATTTGCGGCACTACATTTAATACGCCTTCTCCATCGGCCTGTGTAACCTGTTGCACAAAAAGATGGAGTTGCTTTTTTTGTTTCCACAATTCAATATCATAAGTGGGCTCCCATGAACCAACAGCTGTGGTAGTTAAATCCCTCAACTGCCATTGATGGGCGGCAATATTTTTTGTGGTGGCAACAGACACTTTACCGCCTCTTTCTGCATCACGGAATACCAATGCCAGCTGCACCTGTTTGCCCTTATTCATACAAATGAGCTGCGGCCTGGAAATGGGAATTTGTTTGGTGCCTTGTCCGCCCAAACTAAAATTGGTTGTTCTGAATCCCAGATCATTTACTTTCCAGCCATTGGCCGAATGATATATCACGTGGTATTGCGGCACATCATTAATGCCGTTCCAGTAACTGGCTATATAGGGCCGGCCCGCAGCATCGGTGCACATAGAAGTTTGATTGATGAGCCCGCTGTTTTGCGGAATGGCACAAATTTTTTCTGCAGTGGCTATTGATATAGGAAGCTGGTATTTTTCTCCGGTGGATTGCTGCCAGGTATGTCCGCCGTCTTTTGACACTGCATAATTCATATCATGGTTACTGGCCACATCCGGACTTTCCCTCCATACCCATGAAATATGTATCGCACCTTTTGCATCCACACATGCCTGCCAGTAGGCATTGCGTTTTCCTTCGCCATCAATTAAATTTGTTTGCAGGCGGCTCCATTGTTTTGTTTTTAGGTCATAACCGTTTATAACAAGATTGCCATTACCCGAACCGCCATCACGGTATAAAAACAGCAGGTTACCATTGGGCAGTTTATGAAATTCGGGATAAGAGAGTTTATTTTCTGCATTACCCATCATAGGCATCTGTGGAGTAAGTTCAAGCGATAAAGGCGCTACGCTTTTACAGTAGTGCAACGGATTATTATGATGGTCCCAGGCCATATGCAAATAGCCTTCCCCATCCAGCGCAATGCTGATACAATTATGAGCGTCTTTAATATTGCCCCTGTAGATTGTTTTTTGCAATTGCCAAACGGTATCTTTTAAATGCCGCTTTCCAACTATCACATATCCTTCAGCATCATAATAGGCAATAAACTGCAGCTCTTTAAAACTGGCTAAAGAATTTTTTCGGAACACCACTGTATTGATAGAATTACCTGCCCAGCCCAGCCCCGCCTTTATTATAATTGACCCGGATCTTGCGGCATTTTGAGCCCTGCCGTAATGGAAAGATCCCAGCAAAAGCACTACATATATTACAAATGATTTACAAGTCATTGTTCATTAAAATTAAAGGTAGTTGATTGCAATTCGGGGCAAAAGATAGTTGATAATTGGTGCAAGCTCATGTAGTAAATTTAGGCAATTCGTTTTGTGCAGGTATAAAAATAAGGTATCAGGGGGGACAAAACAGGGGGGACAATAATAAATTAAGGGGGTAAATCCATACCATATATAAATAAATGAAAATAACTGCAGGCATTTTTACGCAATTCGCCCTAATGCTTATGTAGAAAAATCTAAATCTGAATAACACAGCACTGCTGCAACATTGGCCTGTATTTTCTGCTGATACCAATCAACCCAATGCATACCCATTGTCATCTTGCCCCTGTTATTCAATCAATAATTTTAGAGCCCCTGAATTTATACCAATACAAATGCCGCAACAATCTTTTACAATACCGGTAACAGAAGTTTACCTTTACCATATTGGCAATACGAGTGCCGCAGTGCAGACCATTTTACAGCCTTTTGTATACATAAAAACTATGGATTCTATCACGCATATAGCGCTTGGGGCATGTATGGGCGAAGCTTTTGCCGGAAGAACTGTGGGTAAAAAAGCCATGTTGTGGGGAGCATTGGCGCAAAGTATTCCGGATATAGATTTCATCAGTGCCCTGTGGATGAATACTCCCTCACAACTGCTGGCGCACCGTGGCTTTACCCATTCCTTTTTATTTTGTATACTCATTACACCCTTATTGGCGTTAACTGCCGAACGGCTGCACCGGCCGCACAATATCAGGCTGGGTAAATGGATGCAATTTTTTGGTGCTGTCATCTTTACGCATATTTTTATTGATGCTTTTAATAATTACGGCGTAGGATGGTTAGAACCTTTCAGCCATGCACGCATTTCCTTTAATGCCATTTACGTTGCCGATCCCCTGTTTTCCCTCTGGCCAGGCATTGCCTGCCTGGCATTGATCATTTTAAAGCAACGCATACCGCAACGAAAAAAATGGTGGCGGATGGGGCTGATGGTAAGCGCACTGTATTTACTGCTTTGTGTAGTGAACAAATACAGGATAGATGCCACTGTAAAGAACATACTGCACAAGCAGCAGATCGGCTATACCCGTTACTTCAGCACGCCGGCCCCGCTGCAAAACTGGCTGTGGTACGTAGTGGCAGGTAACGACAGCGGTTATTACATCGGTTTTCATTCCTTACTCGACAGTAAAAAAGATATCCGTTTTCAATATTTTCCGCGTAACGATTCTTTATTGCAGCAGGCTGCCAGTCATGAAGACCTGCAGCAACTGATTCGCTTTTCGCAACAGTTTTATACTGTTGAAAAATGGAATGATACCTTAGTATTCAATGACCTTCGCTTTGGGCAAATACTGGGCTGGCAACATCCAAAAGAGAAATTTGTATTCCATTATTTTTTACAACAGCCCGGCGCTAATAAACTGGTGGTGCAGCGGGGAAGATTTACAGGCTGGAGCCGGGATAATATAAAATTCTTATTGCAACGGATCTGGGGCAATTGATCTTTCAACACCTTTTAATGTAGTGTAACAATGCAGCAACTATTTATGAGCTGTACAATTCCTTATTGAACACCATTGTGCCTGGTTGGTTTTTGATGAGCATAATCAAAACATTCGTTGATGGCTGTCACCATTTTGAGTTGCAGTTAAAACTACTTTCGTTATTCAAATGATTGCTATGCCTACCAATACAACGCCGGAAATCAACGAGCTGATAAGTTCGGTGCACTACAGGCCTGCAGTTTCTATCATTATGCCGTTTGAACCAAAAATGGGATCAAAAACGGCACTCTCCCATTCTCTTAAACTGGCGGCCGACAAAGTGGGATTTGAGTTAATGGATACATACCCTTACGATACCTGCATCCTGGTGATACAGAAGATCAACAATCTTATTAAGAACCTGAATTTTAATACCCACAAAAAAAGTATCGCCATTTATGTATCGCCCATATTTGAAAAAGTGTTGTACCTGGACATTGCGGTAGAAGAAAAGATCCTCATTGATGAATCATTTGAAATACGCGACCTGATATACAATAAAAAGCAATTACACCAATACCTGGTATTACTGCTAAGCAGCAGTAACAGCTCTATTTTTTTAGGCAATTCCGGCAGCTATACCACTATTGTATCAAATTCTGAAGCATCGGTGAGTGCCGGCAAAAGCCCTGCTGCTGAAAGAGTGTCCAATTTTTCGGACCCCTCAGACAGAAAAGAAACCGCAATGGAAAAATTTTTACGGCATACCGACAATTCCCTGGCAATGGTGCTGAATGCGTATCACCTGCCGCTTTTTGTAATAGGAACTGAAAGAATTACCGGGCACTTTAAAAAAATAACCAAACACAATAGTTCGGTGGCCGGCTATATACATGGTAATTATGAAGAGGCAGGCGCAGCAGCTCTGAAGCAAATTTTGCAGCCGCATATTGCAGACTGGAAAATAGTGATGCAAAAAAATTTATTGAACCGTTTGAACGAAGCAGCCGGCAAACACAAGCTGGTATTTGGAATGAAGGAAGTGTGGCGGGAAGCGGCGAAAAAGAAAGGCCGCCTGCTGGTGGTAGAAAAAAATTTTATGTATGCCGCAGAACATGGCAGCAGCAATGAAGTGATTTACAAAGCAACCACGCCATACAATGATTTTTCGTACATCAAAGATGCTGTGGATGATGTAATAGAAAAAGTACTGGAAAACGGCGGCGATGTGGAATTTGTTGACGAAGGGCTTTTGAATGACTATCACAAAATAGCACTGATACAATTTTATAAATAAAAAAAGCAGTATGAAAACAATAATAGTGGCCACCGATTTTTCGCCCGCTGCGGAAAATGCGGCACAGTATGCAGCACAAATGGCATTGGCCATCAATGCAGGATTATTATTATTTCATGTGCCCCAGGTTCCGGTAGCATATATGGAAGTTCCCCTGCAAATGACAGAGAAAGAAATGATTGAAACTGCCACAGGCAGCATCAATATACTGCAACAGGCCTTAAACAAAATAACAGGCGGTAAACTGAAGATCGATACGGAAGTAACCACCGGTTCTTTTTTAGTTGAATTAAAGGCCCTCTGCGAAAAGTGGCATCCTTACGCCGTAGTAATGGGCAGCCAGGGTACCACAGCTGCAGAAAGACTGTTCTTTGGCAGCCATACCGTAGCTGCTATGAAGCAACTGGAGTGGCCGTTGGTGGCTGTACCGCCGCAGGTAACCTTCAACACCATCAAAAAAATTGGGCTGGCCTGCGATTTTGAAAATGTGGTGGAAAGCACCCCGGTAGATGAAATTAAAATACTGGTAACCGATTTCAATGCCCAACTGCATGTACTCAATACAGGCAAGCAAAAAGTATTCAATCCAAACATTGTTTTTGAATCAGGCCTGCTGCAGGAACTGCTGGCAGAACTAAAGCCCAGCTATCACTTTACCTCCAATCCCAATACGGATGAAGGCATCATGGATTTTTCTGAAAGAAATCAACTTGACCTGCTGCTGGTACTACCCAAACGTTACGGGCTGATCGAAAGCCTGCTGCATAAAAGCCATACCAGGGAACTGGCATTACACAGCCATGTACCGGTAATGGCCCTGCACCTGCAGGGTGGATAGTGGTTTTACAGTCCGGGAAAAAATAATTACTGCTGCTTTTGTTGCAGTGGAAGGTACAGCGTATGTAAAATATCATAAGAATTGATCCTGGCCACACAGCTTTTCCTCCACTGCATTTTTATCGCTTCCATCTTAAGTTTACAGAAAGGAAAAGAACAGGTAAACATCATCCGTATTGGCCCCGTTTTGTAAAAGCCAATAAAAAATCATTGCATTACTTCAATAAACCTAACATTATGACCGGTATCTTAACCACTGAACAGATCGATGGCGTATTAAACAATAATATTACTGGACGTATTGGCTGCAGCGATGGCAATAAAACCTATATTGTTCCGGTAAGTTATGTTTTTGATGGAAAAAACATCCTGGCACATTCTACCGAAGGGATGAAAATAACAATGATGCGCCACAATCCCAATGTATGTTTTGAAGTGGATGAAATGAAAAGTGTTACCCAATGGAAAAGCGTTATTGCCTGGGGCCAATACCAGGAGCTGACAGACGAGAGAGACCGCTACTACGCCATGAAATTATTTGTAACCAGGATGCTCCATATTAAAACCAGTAAAACCGCTGTATGGCCCCACCAAAAAGAAAAAGAATTGCATCCCCACCTTTCAGAAACTGTTAAACCGGTCATTTACAGGATTATTATTACAGAAAAAACCGGTAGGTTTGAGGACGAATAAATTAAATGGATACCCGGCAGATCAAACATATCATTTCCCCGCTGCTTAAAAAATCAGAGAACGACCTTGCCCGTATTGCCGCAGCTTTTGATCCTGAATTGATTCACCGCTTCAGGGTAAGCTATAAAAAATTAAGGGCATTTTTAAAATTGCTGCCGCAGCAAAATACCAGGACGGCCATTAAAATTCCTGTACCATTAAAGCGTATCAATTCGTTGCTTGGGCGCCTGCGCAACATACAGTTGCAGCAACAAAGAATCATGTCAGCCCCCCAGGCTGAAAAGTATCAGGGATACCTGGATGTATTACAACTGCAAGTACAACAACTGCAAACTTCTTTGCAAAAGCAGGTCACAAAAAAACTGGCAGCCCGCTCTAAAAAGCAACTACTGGTTGCAGTGCATAGTACAACCGGGCGGGCCAGGTTTTCAAAAATGGCAAAAAAAAACTATGCTGCTGTTACTGCATTGCTGCTGGCAGCACCGCACAGCGACGCCAACATCCATCGTATACGTAAGCTGCTGAAAGATGTATTGTACAACTGTACCACCTGCGTTGCATTTAAAAAACATTTGCCTCCAGTGGCTGCATGGAAGGGAAAAGATGTACAGCAGTTGGATGCACTGTTAAACCGCCTGGGTAATTTTCAGGACTGCTGCATTGCCATAGCTTTACTGGATAAACGCCGGCTGGGTAAACTGAGTAAAAAAGAACAGGGTGCTTTAAACGTATTAAAAAAAGAGTGGCAGGCAGCAAAACGTATTCTTAAAAAAGAATTGCTGACAGTATTAAAAAATAATTTTACTGCCGGCAACAATATCTTCAAATAAGATGCTGTATTCATACTGCCAGCCTGATACAGGGGCATTCCACAGGTATTTATTTCGTATGAAAAAGGGCCGGATAGACATCCAGCCCTGTAATATGATGCAATATCCTATTAAAAAACGATACCAAGTTAATGCCTGCACTTCCGGATACCGCTGCTTACCGTCATTGTTATGGCTGATTGACAACAACCTGTAAAAAAACAGGGCCAGGATAGACATCCAGCCCCGTTTAATCCAATATCCTATGAAAAACCTGAACAAAGATATTGGTCATACTACCTGTTTACAATAGCCGAAATCAATATTCCCTATGATTGAGCGCACCAGAACTAAGCCCATGCATCTATGTGCTGCAAAGCCTTGACCAGCATCAACAATAGTACTGCCTGTAGTCATTACCGGGCTAACACAGTTGTTTTATCTTGTAAGCATTCCTGAAAATCAAAAACTTTTTTTATGAACAACACTGGTAAAATATTAACCGCTGTGGCAGCAGGAGCCGCCGCCGGGGCCATACTGGGCATTTTATTTGCACCCGATAAAGGAACAGAAACAAGAAGAAAGATCAATGAACAGGGGAAAAAAATTGCGGAGGGTGTAAAAGACAAATTTAAAAAAGGAAGAGAAAAGCTACACGAGCTGAAGGCAGATATTGCAAAAACAATAAATGAAAAAACGGAAGAATTAGCTTAACTCAAAAAAGCACCTGCTCATTAACTATGGAAAAAGCATTTGCAAAAGCGGAGGAACTGGCTGGTACAATAAAAGCGTACATGCATACCAGGATGGAATCTGTAAAACTGCATACAGCAGAAAAAAGCGCTGCTGTTATTGCCAATTTAATTGCAGGTGCCATTGTAAACCTGGTGTTTATTTTGGCTATTGTACTTGCCAGTATTGCCGCAGCATTGCTGTTGGGTAACTGGATGGGTTATACCTGGGCTGGCTTTTTAATCATGGCTGGTTTTTACCTGGTGGCCGGCATCATTGTATGGAGGCTCAGAACAAAACTGATAGGCCTGCCTGTAATGAATGCCATAATACAGCAATTGTTTAAAAAGGATAACGATGAAGAAGATTAAGAGCATAGCCCAATTACGCTCAGAAAAAACAAGGCTGCAGGAGCAAGAGCATCAGCTGGAACAGGCCATAAGGGAGCAATGGGGCGACTTAAAAATATTACTTAAACCACCCCACATTGCAGCCGGCGTACTGGATTGTGCCATAAGAAATAAAACGGAAGATACTTTGCATTCCGGCAGTGTTTTAAAAAACACTTTACTGTATGGCATTACCTTACTTGCAAACAAAATGTTGAGCAAAGCAGGAAAAAAAATGAGCCGGGTAGTTAATAAATAATTACTGCATACCGCCTCTCCCATCAACTCAGTTTTTGAAATTAAGTATACGGATGCGTAAAAGCTGTAACAGGTCTATGTTGCCATTCAACACCTGTTGTACATTAAAACAATTCGGCTTGTGAATATGTAAGCAGGAACGCTGCCGGTATCCGTTGTCATTACAGGCAATGACGATGGTCATTCAAATCATTGGAATTTATACATAGCTTATCAGTCTGTAAGAAAAAGATGAAACCTTTTGAATTACAGCTTATGGCCACTTCTTTTTACAATACCACCCATTTTGACCAATCGCTTTTCTATGACCTGTGCAATAACATGCGGGAAGGCGCTGCCATACTGGAAGCAGGTACCAAAAAATTTGTTTACTGTAATACCGCTTTTTTAAAACTGTTCGATATTCCCTCACTGGAAGATATCGACATCAATCTTTTCAGGCAGTTAAGAAAAGAAATATTAACGCCTGCTTCAATTACTGCCCGGGAAAAAATACTGGAAGAAAAAGGGTCTTTCAATGAATTGGTTGAATACATTTCGCTGAAGGGACATTCTTTTTTTGGAGAAGTGATTGTACAATTTAAAAAGCACAAAAGCGGTAATTACTATTTTCTCATCATCAACCCGGTAGACAAAGCCTTTTTTGAACTGGCTTCCCTTGGCATACTGATGGTGAATAAAAGAGGAGAGATCGTTACAGTAAACCCATTTGTGGTACAACAGTTCGGGTACAGTAAAACTGAATTGACAGGCAAAAAAATCGAATTACTCATTCCTCATCGTTTTAAGGATGCGCATATTCACCACAGGGAAAAATTGGCGGCTCATCCTGAAGACAGGCAAATAGGAACCGGGATGGAAATTTTTGCCTTGAGAAAAGACGGCACAGAATTTCCTGTTGAAGTAAGCCTGGGCCATTATCCTTCAGACGGTGATAAATACATCATTGCGTTCATCAATGATATTACACAGCGTAAACAGGCAGAAAGCAAACTTAAAAAACTGAATGAAGAATTAGAAAGCCTGGTAAAGGAACGTACCAGCGACCTGAATAATACCATGGGGAAACTGGAAATGACAGAAAGTCAAATGCAAAAAGTAACTGCCTTTCAAAAAACATTACTGGATAATGTGGGCGCCATCATTGTTACTGTTGATACAGAAGGCATCATACAAACATTCAACCCTGAAGCAGAAAGAGAATTGGGGTACCGTGCAGCAGAACTGGTTGGCAAACACAGCCCCCTGGTATATCATGATCCATTGCAGGTGGAAGCGAGGGCAAAGGAGCTGTCGGCCCAGCTGCGGCAACCCATTCCGCCCACGATGGAATTATTCAGGGCAAAAGCAGGAGCAGGATTACATAACGATGATGAATGGATGTATATCCGGAAAGACAGCACCCGGTTTCCCGTACAGCTGAACGTAACGGCATTAAAAGATCAGCATGGTACCATTACCGGGTATGTGGGCGTGGCCCTCAACATTTCAAAATTAAAACAATATGAACTGGACCTGCAGCAGGCCTTAGAAAAGGAAAGAGAGTTGAGTGAACTGAAATCAAGGTTTGTTTCGATGGCGTCGCACGAGTTTAGAACTCCGCTCAGCACCATACTGTCCTCTTCTTACTTAATAGAAAAATATACCACCGGCCAGGATCAGCATAAAAGAGCCACTCACCTGAACCGCATTGTTTCATCGGTAAGCATGCTGTCGGATATTTTAAATGATTTTTTAAGTGTGGGCAAAATTGAAGAAGGGAAACTGCATATGCGGCCTTCCGGTTTCAATCTTAAAGAACTCATCATTGCTATCATTGGAGAAATGAAGATCATACTGAAAAAGAAACAAAAGATATGGTACCAGCACAGCGGTAATGCAGAGGTATACCTGGATGCCGCATTATTAAAGCATATCGTAATGAATTTAATTTCTAATGCCAGTAAATTTTCGCCCGAAGGCAGCCTGATAGAGATCACTACTGTTTGCAGCAATGAACAACTGCGGTTTTCTATAAAAGACCATGGCATGGGCATTTCAAAAGAAGACCAGCAGCATTTAATGGAACGGTTTTTCCGCGGCACCAATGCGGCAAACATACAGGGTACAGGGCTGGGCCTTCATATTGTTTCGAAGTATGCCGAACTGATGAATGGGGTGCTGGTATGCGAAAGTGAACTGGAAAAAGGAACAACGTTCACTATTACATTTACTTTTAAAACTCGCTGATATGAAAAAGATATTATTGATAGAAGACAATGACGACATCCGTATCAACACTGCGGAAATACTGGAGCTGTCTAACTACCAGGTATCGGTTGCAGAAAATGGTAAGGTGGGTGTTGAAAAAGCGATTGAGCAAAAACCCGACCTGATCATCTGCGATATTATGATGCCGGTGCTGGATGGATTTGGGGTATTGCATGCCCTTCATAAAAACGAACAGGTAAAAAATACACCGTTTATTTTTTTAACGGCCAAAACCGACCGTTCAGATTTTAGAAAAGGAATGGAACTGGGGGCAGACGATTATATTACCAAACCTTTCAGCGGCACCGAATTGCTGAATGCCGTAGGCAGCAGGCTGGAAAGAATTGACCAGTTGAAACATGAACTGCAACCCGGCCTGGAAGGCATGCAGCACCTGATTGAAAGCTCTTTTGGCAAAGATGCCCTGCTGCAATTTACAGAAGGCCGTAATGTGAATAAATACAAAAAGAAACAACTCATCTATTCCGAAGGCAATCATCCCAACAGGTTGTACTATATCATCAGGGGCAAGGTAAAAGTGTACAAAACAAATGATGATGGTAAAGAGCTGGTAACAGAATTATTCAATACCGGCGATTTTTTGGGCTATATCTCCCTGCTGGAAGGTGCCGCTTACAAAGATTCGGCAAAGGCACTGGAAGAAACAGAACTGGCTGTAATACCCAGGGAAGATTTTGACGAGCTGATCAACAAGAGCCCGGAAGTAATGAAAAAATTTATTCAGCTGCTGGCTAAAAATATTTCTGAAAAAGAAAATCAGCTGATCGGCATTGCCTACAATTCGCTCCGCAAAAAAGTGGCCGAAGCCCTGATCTTACTGCAAAGTAAATTTCAAAAAAACAAGGATGAAAAATTTGTCATCAGTTTTAACAGGGAAAGCCTGGCTTCTATTGCTGGCACTGCTAAAGAATCGCTGATACGCACACTGGGCGATTTCAGGAATGAGCACCTGGTAGACATTCATAAAGATGGCAGCATCTCTATTTTAAACCTGGCGAAACTGGAACAGATGATCAACTAAAAGGAAAACTCATTTTATAACATCGTATCATTAAACGCGGCTTTCAATTTTTTAAAGCGGTCTTCAGCAGCCGTTATGCTTTTTTGCAACCCTTTGAGTTGATAACGCATGGCAGCAAATGCAGTACTGTCTGCCACCGCTTCTTGTATCAATTGCTCCATCCGGGCCACATCGTTACGCAACAATTCAATCAGCTGATCGTGACTTATAAAACTATCCTGAAACACCTCCAGCATAGCCAGCATCCTGGTATCAAACCCATTTTTAAGTATTTCTGCCACCCGGTTCTTCAGGCATACATTTTCTTCCATCATAAAATCTACCGCACGTTTTACAGAACGTAACTGAAAACATGCCGGCCCAAATGATAGTTCAGTGGAATCAGTCTTTGCCGGATCATATGCATTCATGGCTGCTGCTACAGTTGATTAATCAGTTAATTATTACAAGATAGCACTGCATAAAAATTACAACAACAGTATTCATCAGCAAAATCGTTGATACTGGTCAGTGTTAAAATAAATAACCCGCCGCACAGTTGTGCAACGGGTTATCAACCGGAACTCACTTTTATTTAACAGCAATGTGTTTTGCAGCCGGTTTTTTTGCCTCTTCCCTCTTTGGCAGCATCAATTTCAATACACCTTCTTCATACTTTGCTTCAATTTTTTCTTTGTTAATTTCTTCAGGCAGGGTAAAACTGCGGCTGAAAGAAGAATAGTTATACTCCTTACGGGTAAATTTTTTCTCTATTTCTTCTTTGGACGCTTCTTTTTCGCTGCTGATGGTAAGCATGTTACCATCCACATCAATTTTAAAATCATCCTTTTTCATACCGGGTACTGCCAGGGATACCTGGTATTCATTATTGTGTTCTACAATATTCACTGCAGGGATAGTCATTGTTTTTCCCCACAAACCGCCATCAAACCATTCGTTCCATGGTTTAAGCAGGTCTTCAAAAACAGAGGGTATTCTTTCGCTTACTTTAGCTAATGCCTGAGTTCCCATAACAACCTCCTTTTTTAAAATGTTAAATAAATTTTTCAATACAAAATTATTTTCTGCAGCAGGCAACAACAACAACGGTGGTCATCAAAAATATTGAGAGTGGTCAAGCCATTTTGTTACTGCAGCCTATCAGCGGGTTTCTTTTTTAAAATAAAAAGTAGAAAGGTAAAAGATGACCCTGATGAGCTGGTAAGAGGTCCAGCGCAGCAACTGTATAAAAACATTGTTGTGGTGAGCATTGGTGGCCGCTGTAATGGCAAGGCAATCGTGCTGAATAATATTTTCCATCATTGCCTCTGTATGTTTAGCCAAAACAGCATCACGCACATCCAGGTTCAGTTCAATACTGGCATATGCGCTGATATTATTTAAGTTGTACGATCCAATGGTAAGCCATTCACTGTCGCACACCGCTACTTTAGCATGCAGTATGGAAGGCTGGTATTCATACACGGCGATGTTATTTCTCAGCAACCAGTCGTACATCCAGCGTTCTGCATTTTTTGCAATGGCCACATCAGAAGGGCCGGCAATGATCACGCAGATCTTCACTCCTCTTTTTGCAGCATTGCTTAGCAAACGGCGGATGACCTTACCGGGTAAAAAATAACTGCACATAATGGTAATATGTGAGCGGGCATGCCTGAACATCCCGATGTAGGTCGCCGATATTTCGTTTCGGCCCCTCACCCAATCATTGCGCCGCATGCGCACTGCACTGGTTTCTTCCGGCCTAAAATTAAACAGGAGTTGCTGCTTTTCGCAGGGCGTACTATCCATTACCACTGGAAATCCATTCCAGGTTTTCCAGCATAACACGCAAAGTTGCCGCACTATTTCTCCTTCGGCATACAATGCAACATCAAGCCAGGCCGGCTTACCCGGCATATCGTTATACCGGTTAGAAATATTTACGCCGCCCACCAGGGCATACCTTCCATCCACCACCACCATCTTATGGTGCATTCTTCTGCCAAAATAAAAATGCTTACTCTTGAATACCGGTTCAAAAAAACGGAAATGAACACCCGCCTTTTTAAGTGCTGCAATGAATACATCTGGTAAATGCTGAGAGGCATACCCATCGGGTAATAAATGAACAGCTACATTTCTTTTAACTGCAGCCTTTAATGCATCTGCGATCAGTATACCCGTTTCATCCGCTTCAAAAATATAGACTTGCAGGTGAATGCATTCAACAGCATTATTGATCAGTTGTAATAACAGGTCAAAATAATCTTTGCCACCGCGGACAAGTGTTACTTTATTGCGTTGAGTATATTCGGAAGATCTATTTTTTTTAGTACCCGGCATTGCTGGAGTTATTTACAGGCAACCTGCTACAAAACTGTGTTAAAAGTACAACCCAATTGAGTAATAAAAATTAGAGTTTACGCATTTGTTATTCTGATCTTCATCATTAATCCTTACTGCTGCGTGATTATAAGCCCTTTTTTAACTGTGCCTGCTGTTGCTGCAGCTGCTTAAAAGCAAATAAAAAGGCAGATTCGTTAAAACCTGCCTTTTAAGAATATTACTGCTTATTAACCCCCATTAATATAGTGCAGTAATCCCTTTGCTTTTACCGGGCAACCGCTACGTTAAGTCAACAGTGGTATACCTGCATTATGCCCGGGCAACTTACTTTTTGCCGGTGCATCTTTTAACCGGTCATCCCCCCTGGTAAAGCTCACCGAATATACGGCACGAACGGTGAGCAGGCCCATGACCAGCATCATTGATACTGCTGACAGGGGTGTATTGTTTACAAACAGTAAACACACTGGCTTACCATTGCTGAAAAAATCAATCCCATCTTTTGTTACCTGTAAATGATGCAATGTGCAGTAATATAAAATGGTTCGCCTGGTGACGGATATCATAGATTTTACAGCTGTCCTTATCTACTTTCATACAACTAAAATCCGTTGATTTAATTTTTTCGATATGAAGAAACTACTGGTATTTTGTATTAGCTGCCTGTTGATTGCAGGCAGTGCCGCCCAGTATGATGCTGTACAACGTCCAAAATTAGTAGTGGGTATTGTAGTAGACCAGATGCGCTGGGATTACCTGTTCCGCTATTACGAACGGTATGCCGAAACCGGTGGATTTAAAAGATTGCTGCACCAGGGATTCAGCTGTGATAATACCATGATACCTTATATACATACGGTAACCGCCTGCGGGCATGCCAGCATGTACACTGGTACGGTGCCAGCCATACATGGCATTGTAGGTAACGACTGGTGGAATGATGCCACAGGTGATTACCAGTATTGCACAGAAGACGGTACTGCAAAAACAGCAGGCAGCAATACGGTTGCCGCCGGTGCCATGAGTCCGCATCATTTATTGGTAACAACCATTTGCGATGAATTAAAACTGGCCACCAATTTTAAAAGTAAAGTGGTGGGCATTGCATTAAAAGACCGGGGTGGCATTTTACCCGCCGGGCATACTGCCAACGCTGCATACTGGTACGATTCAAAAACAGGCAACTGGATATCCTCTACCTACTATATGAATACCCTGCCTGCATGGGTAACTCATTTTAACAGCAGTAAACCAGCAGACAGTTTGTATCGTTTAGACTGGAAGACATTGTACCCTGTAAATACATATACCGCCAGCACGGCAGATAACATGCCCTATGAAAATAAAATGTTTGGCAGTGGTTTTCCCTATACATTATCTCAGTTTGCCGGTAAGAATTATAATCCTATTTTGGCTACACCCCATGGCAATACCCTTACCACCCTGTTTGCAAAAGCGGTGATCAGCAACGAAAAAATGGGCGCTGGCAGCAGTACCGATTTTTTAACCATCAGTTATTCTTCGCCCGATTATGTGGGGCATTCCTTTGGCCCCAATTCAATAGAACAGGAAGATGTTTTTTTACGCCTGGATAAAGAACTGGGTGACTTACTGGATTACCTGGATAAAACCATTGGGAAAAACCAGTACCTGTTTTTTTTATCTGCCGACCATGGAGCTGCGCATGTGCCCGGGTTTTTAAATACCAATAATATCCCTTCGGGTCATGTGCAACCGCAATCGCTGATGGATACCCTGAACAAACAGTTAAAAGATAAGTTTGGCCAAAATGACCTGCTGGTTACCATTGTAAATTACCAGTTGGTATTGAACCATCCATTGATAGATTCGCTGCACCTGGATAATGCCGCCATTAAACAATGGGCCATCAGGTGTGCGGTACAGCAGCCGGGTATACTGAATGCATTTGATTTAAGCAGTATTTCTCAGGCCACACTGAACAGCAGCATTAAAGAAAAGATCATCAACAGTTATTATCCCAAACGGAGTGGCGATATACAATTACTGTACGCATCACAGTGGCTGGATGATTTTGAAAAAGGCGGCACCACGCATGGTGTTTGGAATCCGTACGACAGCCATATTCCGTTGCTGTGGTATGGATGGAATATTACACCCGGCAATACCCAACAGCAGGTATCTATTACCGATATAGCCCCTACTGTTGCGGCTTTATTAAAAATACAAATGCCCAGCGGCTGTACCGGAAAAGTGATAGAAGATATTGTAAAATAAGATTGACGTATGTACCCCAGCAAAGGATGCCGTATTGCACATAAGATACGGCTTACTATTTTTCTTCTTTTGATACAAAGCATTGTACCGGCACAGGTATTCACTATTAATAAAAAACATTTTTTTTCAGACGAAAAAATTGTTGAAATGACCCTGGTGACCGATCTGAAAAAACTAACGGCCGAAAAAAACAGGAGGCAAACTGTACCTGGTTTTCAAACGGCCGGTATCAGCTGCGTTTTTGCTGACAGTATAACAATCACCACTTCTGTTGAAATAAGGCCCAGGGGAGAATTCAGGAGAGAGGAATGCGGCATGCCGCCCCTGATGGTAAATTTTAAACACGATACGTCAAATACCTTTAAAACCCTGGGTAAATTAAAACTGGTATGGCCCTGCGAAAACTCCGGCTATTATGAACAACTGGTATTGAAAGAATACCTCGTGTATAAAATATACAACCTGCTAACTGATAAAAGCTTCAGGGTAAGGCTGTTAAAATTAACCACCCACGACAGCTGCGAAAGATATAAACCCAGCCGTTACCTGGCATTTTTTATAGAGGATGTGGATGCAATGAGCAAAAGAAATAATTGCAGGGAGATGGATTCGGGCAAGGTCAATACAGAGCAAACCAACCGTGCGCAGGCTACCCTTGTAGGATTATTTCAATACATGATCGGTAATACCGACTGGGCCGTTCCACTGAACCGGAATGTAAAACTGCTGCTGGATAAAACAGACAGTTTATCGGCACCATACATTGTACCCTATGATTTTGATTACTGCGGACTGGTTAATGCCGATTATGCCGTTCCGGTTCCAGAACTTGAAATAGCATCTGTGCGAGACCGCCTGTACAGGGGATTTCCCAGAACGATGGAAGAATTACAGGCCACACTGCAACTGTTCCGCGATAAAAAAAATGCCATCTATTCACTCATCACCAATATGGAGGCCCTCAGCGACTATCACCGCGATGATATGATACAGTACCTGGATGGCTTTTTTTTAACCATCAACAATGAAAAAAAAGTGAAACAAATTTTTATAGACCATGCAAGAAAGAAATAAAATTACTGCTTATAAAATCAATCATCATGCTTAAAGAAGAGTACCTGCAGCAATTATTACACACCCTGTATCAAAAAGAAGGGCTGAATGTATACGACTATACCGCCGAAACATATGTACTGCAACCCGAACTGTTTATCAATACAAAATCATGGGCCGATCAGCTGGTAAGGGATAAACTGGCAAAATATACGGCCGACGATCATACCGTTTTACAACTGACCAATTACGGAAAATACTGGATGCTGCACGGCGGGTATGAAACTTTTTTAAAAGAAGGGCAAAGCAGCAAGGAACTGCTGAAAGATAAGGACGATCACAAACTGGCAACGCTTAGAAAAGAAGAATTGCTGGAAGCCCGCTTAAGACTTACCCATTACCGCCTGGTGGGATTTTGGCTGATGATCGTAATTTCCTCGCTGGGATTTTTATTATCCCTGTATAACCTGTACCTTATTTTAAACGGGCGAAAATAAGTGCCCGTTCAGCTGCTATGATGATTCATATGGCAGTGTTACTGTTTTTCAAACCGTCCGGTTATTTTATTGATCTTTATCCGGTACATCACCGGTTTAATCCGGGTGCTGTCATCCACTGTACTACTCACCGCATGGCCATAAGGATTAATGGTACTGCTGGTGGTTAATGGGTAAACATGTTTGAACAGGGTATTCCTGGCCATTTCAGCAACCGCATGTTTCAGCTCTTGAAACCTGCCGTATACCAATACACTTTGCCAGTTACGCATATCAGTCATCCTGCCTGTTTCAAAACATACATTGGGATTTTTGCGCAGTATATCCAGTTTTAAACCTTCATTGGTTTGCCCGTAAATATATTCTCCATCATAAGCAAAGGTTACCGGTACTATGTAGGGTTGTTTGCCATCTGAGCAGGCCATTCTTCCCACTGCCTGGCTGGTAAGCAGGTTGTAAATTTGTATATCGTTCAGATCCCCAAGCATACTATTATTTTGTAAGAGCAACCGGGCACAGGTATTTTTCAAACCACTCTGCGGCAAGGGAACATACCTTTTGCATTGCTTCTTTTTCTTCAAACAGGTGTGTGGCACCTGCAATCACTTCCATTTTTTTAGGGCCATTCAAAAGCAGGAAGGCCCTGCGGTTCAATTTCAAAATTTCATGATCGTCCTCTGCAACAATTAACAGGGTGGGCAGTGCTACTTTACCCAAACAATCCATTACCAGGTTGGGACGGCCACCCCTTGACACAACAGCCCCTATATCCGGGAGTAAGCTGGCAGCTTTTAAAGCCGATGCAGTGCCGGTGCTGGCGCCAAAATACCCCAAGCTGCAGTTGGCGGCAGCAGGAAAACGCTTCAGCCATTCGGTGGCCCCGGTTAAACGGTCAGTGAGCAGGTCAATATCAAAGCGGCTGTAATACTGCAAATCTTCTTCTGTTGTCAGCAGGTCAAATAACAGCGTACCCATTCCTTTTTCATTCAGGTATTGCGCTACCATCTGATTGCGTTTACTAAACCTGCTGCTACCGCTGCCATGTGAAAAGATCACGATCGCATTAGCCCCCTGCGGAATAGCCAGCTCGCCTTCCAGCTTAATTTTGCCCAATGTTATTTTTACTTCTTTGTTAAAACTAAAGTTCATACAGTGTATTTTACCGGGGTAAGGAAGCAGGTGTTTTTGCTTTATTGTTTACTTCATACTCGGCCAGTTGCGACAGCCGGTCATCCATCTGTTTTTCTTTGATCTCCGCTTCATGAAAAATAGCTGCCTGTTTTTCCATACCCAGCGCATTGGCAAAAGCGGCAGCTGTACCATAGGTGCTGATCTTATAATGATTAATGCCCTGAATACAGGCTAACAGGCAGGCATCTTTCACTTCCGCATCGCTGCACAACAAAAGAGCATTATCCGTTTCCTCAATAAACACCTGCATCAACCTGTTATTTAAACTGGCGGAATGAATCTGTTCTTCCTCAAAAAACTGTTCCATTTTTTGAACCTGCTGATCTAAAAAATCAAGATACTTTTGCAACACTATTTTTAATTGTACCGATTCTGCTGTATATATCCAGTGAGCTAAACTTTTTTTCAATTGTACTTCTGCACTGGTAAATGTGCCGGCATTGTAGTGCAGCAACTGCTGTAATGTGGCAATAACAGGTGTGGTAGCTGACATGGTAGTTAATTTTATGATAACAAATCTACTTCACCACATCGCCTGCGATAATGATCGTCATCAACAAAATGCCTGACGGTAAACAATGCTGCTGCAGGCTGTACCATGATCTAAATCAACGGATTGATTGATGACCGGCATTTTACAGGCTTGCAGAATGAATTTGTTTTGACAGGTAAAGACTGTAACAGGCTTATGCGGCATTGCACATGGTGCTCCAGGCAACAGCGCAACAGCTGCATGCAAGAAAAGATACAAACAATGTTTACAATTATTTTTATACTGGCGATCATCCTGCATGGCTTGCTGCATGGGTTGGGTTTTGCCAAAGCGTTCGACGGAAATATTACCCAGCTCAGCAGGGCCATTTCAAAACCAATGGGTGTATTGTGGCTAACGGCCGCCCTTTTATTTATTGCTACAGCAGTTTTATTTTTTTTTAACCTCAGCAGCTGGCACATTACGGCCATATTGGCTGTGCTCCTTTCCCAGGTACTTATCATCAGCGTTTGGGCGGATGCAAAATTTGGCAGCATCATTAATGCAGGTATACTGCTCACTATGTTTTGGTGTATGCAAAGAGGGGGTCTGTAAGCAATGTAACAGGTTGCTGTATAATAAGCACCGTAAAATGATTTTGTATGGTGCTGTTTTATAAATCACCACGGAAATATTTTCGTACCGGGATATGGCGGTTATCCTTACCCTGCTGCCGGAAAGTACGGGAAAACAGTTATGGAATGGCAATTGATGAAGCTGTATGATTTTTTTATTCAGTGCTAACCACCATTAATTGCGGTTTAGCAAAATATGAAGCGGTTTCCATTCGGGAATATTATCACTCACTATTTTCAATATGGCTACTAAAGGGATGAACAATACCATCCCTGCAATACCCCATACCACGCCCCCTGAAATCATAGCGGCCAGCATGGCCATTGTACTAACATGCAGTTGTGTACCCACTGCTTTTGGATAGATCACATTGGCTTCCAAATACTGTACAAAACTGAACATACCAATTACACCCAAAGGATACCAGAAATTACCCGTTTGCATCCAAACCAGCGATACAGGTAAGGATGCACTGACAAAAGTGCCTACATAAGGAATGATGGTCATAATAGCACAAAGCATACCAAACAGGATGGCATGCTGTACGCCCAGCAGGTACAATCCAATGCTGTTTAAAATACCCACCATCAAATACACCATCAGCATCCCCTTGATATAATTAAAATAAGTGTGTATCACCTGTTGTAAAATATTATGTAATTGCTGTTGGTATTGTAACGGTGTAATGGATTGTAAAAACTGCACCATCCTTTTTCTGTGATACAGGAACAATGCCGTATAAATTGGTGTGATGAACAACATGAATAAAGTGCTAACTGTATTTTGAACTGCAGCAGATAAAACGCCTGCCACAGTCCCGGATATTTTTTTTCCCCAATCCATTTCTTGTGTATGATTCAGCCGGAAGGTATCATTTGCCCATACCTGCAATTGCCGCAGCAACAGTTCCAGCTTAGTGAAAATAGCCGGGGCATCTTTACTGAATAATTTTACCTGCCATACCATAATGGCCAGCAGCCCGCTGAATATAATAGCCACAATCAACAGGCAAACAGTAATGGCCATGGCCTTTTGAATGCCATGCCCTTGCAGCCATATACAAATGGGGTACATGATCATGGCAATCAGCAATCCAAAAAAAAGGGGAACAAACAAGGTCTTTCCTACGTACAGTATCAGTACAGTAAACACTATTAGTTGCAGGTATTTTATAACAGACGATATGGGGTTAAAACTGGCAGGCATCATAGCAGTTACTAAATTGATATAAAACCAACTGCCAAATGATGATGACGGTATGTGAAAAGAATGACGGGCATCAATGCAAACCAATACCTGCTTACAGTTCCACCACGTCATTCCATCTATCCTCCGGAAAAACTTTTAACAGCACTACTTTTCCATTTTTCAATTCGCCTTCAACGGTAGTGTTATATGGTGCATGTAATTTAAAATGTACATCTGTATTTTTTGGCCAGGCCGGGAAGAGGTATATTTTTTTACCGTCGGTTTGCAATAACATTTCCTGCAGGCCTATCATGCCGCTGCCACCCCAGTTATGATCGGGCACCCAGTCAAAACCCGGCCCCCAGAACGCAGGAAAACGTCTGCCTGAATTTTGCAATTTCAGCTCCGTTAATTTCCATGCGTCATTTATCAATCCCAGTCTTGCAGCAAAAATATTATCCTGTTTCCATCCAATATGACTTCTGAATTTTACCACGTTGGTATCATACAAATAAGTATTGACAGCGGTATCCAGACCGGGTTTACCCACGCCATACATACCCCATGGAAATACCGGGTACAATTGCGGTGATTCGGTATTGTTGATGCGTTCCCAGGTTTTTGCTGGCGCAATAGTGGTATGCCCGTTAAAAGACTGAAAGTTGATATCAGGAATCCTGGTAGCAAAGCCCGAAAGATATTTTACTCTTGTTGATATGGATGTGTCAATATTATGGCCGGTGAGTTTACTGCTCAATATATCAATGGTTCGCTCAGCAACAGTTTTTAATGCCGCAATGGTAGATGTTGAATTATACGCCATCTTAAATGTTTCTGCACCACTACCGGGATACAAAACCAATTTTCCATTTCCGTCCAGCGCCTTGCTGCCACGCTGCCTGGCCAGGTATTGATAATGCTCATCAAAAAAACGAAGGCAACTTTCAATAAAAGGCAGCTTATCACTAATATCTTTGCCGGTGTATTCATTTTCCTGCAGCATCATCAAACAAAACTCCAGCACTGTATCCCATTCATATTCCAGCCAGGCATTGTACTCTACGCCTTTATCAAAACCAGGCGGACGTTTTTGCCCGTACTCAGCAAAATCAGGCAGTCCATAATTTTCCATTTGTTCGGTAAAGCAGGCGCCGTCATGATTCCAGTATACTTTGCTTCTCAGTTCGGCATTCTTTAATATCCGCAAATAAAAATCAAACTGTGGCTGCATCAAATCCCAATCACCGTTTTTCACCATCGGAAAATACACCAGCCGCTGGTTTTGCGCCGTATGCAATCCCCCGCCCCAGTTGCGGTAATCGGGCGTAAGTGTATTGGAGGTATCAGTAAATACAGGGTCTGCTGTAAACAATCCGCCGTTGAATTTGGTAGGCCAGGCCCCTTTGGCATTACATGCCAGCATATAACGGAACAGTTGAAAATTCCTTCCGGCTTCCCATGCCCTGCTGTTTATATTATTTTCATCTATGCGTATAAAACTGCGGGCCCAAAACTGCTTCCACCATTGCTGGGTTTGCGCAAAAGCTTTTTTATCACTGGCAAAATACTGTACCGAATCCAATGCCTGTTTCCAGTTTTCGATCTGATTGGTTTGTATGGTTGCCAGGGCAATGGTAAGTGATTGTTCTTTTTGTGCCGTTTGGCTTTTTAATGTCCAGCTTTTATAATCAGTGTTTACATAAGTACCGGTACCGGTGCCTGCAGGCACAAAATTGTTGCCACTAAAAGATCCACCAAATACTAAATTCTGTAAAGGATTGTACAACCGGGTTTTCACTGCCTCCATACCCTGCTGTGCCACAGTGGCATCAAAAATTGTGGGCGATGTATTATGATGATAAAACAATATTTTGTTGCCGTCAAAACCAATCTCGTCTTTCCTGTACACATTATTTTTAGGCGCTGCCCATTTCCAGGAATTGGCAAAATTTTCACGTGCCTTGATAATCCTGTCCTGGTACCGCCAACTTTCATAGGCTGCCGTGGCCATCATTTTTTTACTGGCCATAATATCTATATGTGCAATGGAATGAAAAACATCTGCCCAAATTTTTATGGTCGCTTTTACAGCATTGTTTTCTCCGGCTACTGTTACATACCCTTCCTGCAAATGTAATTCCTGTTTAAAAGTGTTGCCGGTAAAAGGATTGGGTGAAAGTGTAACCCTTATCCGCCCCGATTTCATCAGTGCATTGTCTTCATTAAAACTCCCGCTTTTGGCAATGTAGATCAACAGGTCGCCATTTTCCACCCACACATTCATTCCTATATCCCCGCCGCCACAGGGCATCGATTCGGATGCATTCCGGCTTTGCGAATTCCAGGTAATATTATAGCGGCTGTTAGTTTGTGCTTTCAGCTGAACAACTGTAACAACAAAGGCCAGTGCAAAAAATAAAAGGTGCTTCATGGTATAATGGTGTGATCAACAATTACTCACTTTTCTTCATCGACCGGAATTTTTTAGGTGATACGCCAATGATGGTTTTAAATCTTTTAGAAAAATAATAGGGATCATCAAAGCCCATTCCAAAGGCGATCACTTTAATAGAATCGCTGGTAAAATCCAGTTGCTGGCAGGCTTTCTGCATCTTCATCTGTAAAAAATAATCGATGGGTGCATAGCCGGTTTTTTGTTTGAACAGGTTAGAAAAACGGGATACAGAATAATTATAGTGCTTACTGATTTCATTCAGCGAAATATTTTCGTTGATATGCTCCTGCATGTACAAGATAGCACTGTCTACACAATCCGGCTTTTCTGTTGCCATTGCTTCATTGTGCCGGCTGCTGTAAATGAACATGGTTAAAAAATGCGTGAGGCACATGTTGGCAAATAACAAATTGTCGATACTGTAACCCAATTGCAGGGCTTTGTAAATTTTTGTGAATACCGAAATGGTTTCCGCATTATTTTTGATATGAAAGGGCCTGAAATGCTGTTGCACGGCCAGCGTATCATTGAAGGCTGCTACAGCATCACCCCCCAGCTGTATCCAGTAAATACTCCAGGGATGCTCGGGATTGTTGCCATAAGCATGCTCTTTATTTTGCGGCAGGATAAAAAATTCATTGGGGCCCACTTCATAGTGCTGGTCTTCTATTTTATACCAGCCCTGCCCATCAACACAATAAATGATCAGGTTTTCCTGCAGTCCTTTTTTGCGATAGGTATAGTGGTTTTTTGCCTTGGGATAATAGCCCAGCGAGCAAATGTGTAAATGCTTCAACAAAGGATTGTTCTGTACCCTTGATTTTAAGATCGTCTTGGGTAATTCTATCCGCTGGCGGCCCAGGCCATACCATATGTTTTTATGCGATCCTTCCTTATTGTCTTTGCTTTCTTTCATATACCGGCTAGTCCGTTTAAAGATGAAAATTACATAAATATTTTTAAGGGTTGACAAACTTATTTCAATGCAGTGTTAAAGCTGCCACGCTACCAGCGGCCAGAATTTTTTATTGCTTCCTTTATTATCAAAAAAGTTAAGATTCTTTGGCCTGCAAAAAGTAGCAGTGTATTTATTTTTTTTGAACTCTCTAAAGTATCGTTCTTTTGTCCAAAAAGTAAAAAAGAGAAATCTTTTGGTTCTTAACACAGAATCTACTGTAACTTCAGCATCGGTAATTCTACTCTTAGGATTGATGCTGTTTAATAATGTACAATTCTCTTCTTCCTGTTGTAATACAGTTTTGCAAAATGCAGACCGTGGCAAAGCATAAATACTGAGATTACAGTAGCACAACCGATCGTCATAGCTGCCGGATCCCGAATGCTTTCGGGAGGATGTACATCCTTCGTCCTTGATCCTGCCTGCCGGCAGGCAGGTTTTTTGCTTCCTTTTTTATCAAGAAAAAAAGAAGGAAGAAAGCACAGTACCAGATGGCAACAGAAAAGTTTTGCTTTATATTCGCTACTCAAGCAAATGATGTAAAATGATTGCCCTTAAAAAGATCATCGCTGCAGCCAGCATTGCAATGGCAGCTATCCCATTTTTAGTATCTGCCCAGGTAAAATTGCCCGCATTTTTCAGCAACGGCATGGTATTACAGCAACAAAGCAATGCTGCCATTTGGGGCTGGACAAAGGCCGGCAACACGGTAACAGTAATCAGTTCGTGGAATAAAAAAAAGTACAGCAGTCGCGCCGGTACCGATGGCAAATGGAAACTGCAGATCGTTACGCCGGCAGCAGGCGGCCCGTACAACATTACCATCAGCGATGGGATACCAGTTACCATAAAGAATATTTTAATCGGCGAAGTATGGCTCTGCAGCGGGCAAAGCAATATGGAAATGCCGATGAAGGGTTTTAAGGACCAGCCGGTGTATGGCAGCAATGATGCCATTTTTAATGCCCCCAATGACAAAATAAGATTGTACACAGTACCCCGTGCGGTGGAACGATTTACAAAAGATACCAGTAAAAATTCCGTTTGGAAAGAAGCCAGCCCCGAAAGCGTGAGTAATTTTTCTGCCACGGCTTATCATTTTGGAAAATTATTACAGCAGCAATTACAAGTGCCGGTAGCTTTAATTAATGTTAGCTATGGAGGTTCTCCTGCCGAAGCATTCATGAGTGCCGAATCGCTGAAAGCATTTCCCGAAATCGCCATTCCTTTGGCAGCAGGCACAGAAAAACTGAACAATAAAAATGCCACCACTTTATATAATGGCATGATACATCCTTTAGCAGGATTCACCATCAAAGGCTGTATCTGGTACCAGGGCGAAAGTAATTACGACCGGCCCGAGCAGTATGAAAAACTATTTCCTGCCATGGTGCAGTTATGGCGCAACGAATGGGCGCAGGGAAACTTTCCCTTTTATTTTGCACAGATAGCGCCGTACAATTATACCCTGCTTCCTGCCGCAATAAGAACCGAAAAAATGAACTCCGCTTATTTACGGGATGCGCAAAGAAAGACAGCATCATACATCCCCAACAGTGGTATGATAGTGCTGCTGGATGCCGGCGAAGAAAAGACCATCCATCCTTTCAATAAAGAAATTGTGGGCAAACGTTTTGCCTACCTGGCCTTGGGAGATACATATGGCAATAAAGGTTTCGCCTATCAAAGTCCGTTATATGATTCTTTGATGATTACCGGCAGTGTTGCCACCATCAAATTTAAAAATGCACCCAATGGATTAACCAGCTATACCAAACCTATTACGCAATTTGAAATTGCCGGTGCAGATAAAAATTTTTATCCGGCACAGGCGGTGATTAATAAAGGCATGGTGCAGGTATCTTCACCCATGGTGGCAAATCCTGTTGCAGTACGCTATGCGTTTAAAGATTTTATTATGGGAGAATTGTTTAGTGTGGAAGGGTATCCTGTATCTTCATTTAGAACAGATGATTGGTAGAACCTACTCTTTATCCCATTCATATGCAGGTGGAAGTTTTTTGTCTTTACTGTAATATTCTTCATTAAGTGTTATCCTTCCAAAAATGCCAGCAGGTTCCAATGGCTTGCCGACCAGACGGAATGGCGCCGTTGTAAATGTTTTTCTTTCAGTTACAGGTAACAAAGCATCGCCTATTAAACGGTTGTGCCAGGTGTTGGTGACGGCAATTTCTATAGTATTGATCCCTTCTTTGAATAGGTGCAGTACATCTACTTTATATGGCTTTGTCCATAATGAACCACAATCCACACCATTAATTTTTATCGAAGCAATGTTATAAACAGAATCGAATTCCAGATACATAGATATCACACTGTCGGCAAGTTTTTTATACTTGTAGGTAGTGGAATAAATTGCTGTTCCGGAAAAGTATTTGATTTCAGATTCTGTAAACTCAGTCCAGCTTTTTAACCCGATTGCAGGAAGGAATTTTGTAACCGTGTCTTTTCCAATTGGAAAATTGACCTTCCAGTCCTGAACTAAGGGCCGAAATGTTTTTGTAATATATTGCAGTTCTCCTTCGTTTCCCTTAAATGAAAATGGTATGCCTTTCTTTTCAAACACAATAAATTTAGATTCATACGGCGCAAACATTTCGAAAAATTTAATTTGCCCTTCAGAAGTATCTGCTGAAAACGGTTTACTGATTGTTCCTCTTACAGGATCATAAATTTCCGGCAACAGCCCTTTTGACTTAAAATAAAAATTGAAGGTTTGGGTTTGATCATTTTGGTTAGAAATAAAATAAATATCCTTATCTCCAATACGCCTGTGCTGCTGTGCCAATTTTTGGGGAAGCAGGTTGGGCAGTTCACCAGTTGCAGCAAGTGGTGTGGTAGTACAATCTTTTTCCAATCCCAATGCAGTAAAGTCTGCTTTCCAATATGGCGCCAATACCAATTTACCTTTACCGATCATGGCTATCCCATCTTTAAAATCGGGATTAATGCCAAGAGATGATATTGCAGCAATGTAAACGCTGTCTATCAGTACTGCAGCACCCTCTTTCACTAATGCAATTATTTTTTGTATTGAATTAGTACTGATGCTGTTTGCCGGATTCATTTTCATATTGCCGGGAACTACCAGCAACTTATACGAAGCTCCGCCCGGCAACACTACGCTGCCATTTTGCACATGCATCATCATCAATGCATCGGGATTAAAGGAATCATAAGCATACCCATTCAATGGATCGATGTAATTTTCAGGATCGGCCATATTAGCGGAATGTGTAACGCCATCAGGAATTTGACGCATAGGTTGTCCAATATTTTCCAAACGTTTTTTTTCTGCAGCAACTTTTTCTGCTCCAAAAATTCCGGGCAAACTGTTTACTAATCTATCGGGTAATACCGAACGCCTCGGCACTTCTTCTCCGGTGAACACAGCAATATCTACCACTGGTTTTCCCATTTGTAATAATGCACTGCACCTGGTTAAATAATCTATCCAGGCTTTGCCCTCTTTAAACCAGGTCTGGTCTCTTTGAAAATACAATCCCACACCATCTAATGTCATCCCCGGTTTTTTATCCATCCATGGATTGTGTGTAAAAACATGCAATACCATTTTGTTTATCCCTAATGCAAAATTTCTGTCACCCAGGGCTTTTAGATTTCCGGGATGTTCGGCCCAGTTCATTCTCACAGAAGTAAATGCTTCTGCACCAATAATATTTTTACCATAGATATGTGCGCCGCTGATGGCATCCAGCATATCGTTGGGTTTATCGTGAGTAGGACTGTTTAACCAAAATTCGCCCATGGGCAGATCTGTATTTTTATAATGCAACAACCCATCGCTTACCATGGTAGGGGCTACGGATTCGGCACTCATGATACAACCTTTTTCATGCGCCAGTTTTTTTAGTGTGGTATAAAAAATATCGTTAATCAATTCCGCAATGGTTTGTCTTACATCATGCAATACTTTTTCTGAAGTGGCCGCATCGGTTACCGGAACACCCGTCATGGTTAAAAGATATGGCCGCAATGCATAGCCTCTTCTTTTTGTAAACTCCGCCATAAAATTATCACTCCAGTTCTGGCTGCCGCATTCCCAGCTGTCTACATGAAACACTTTCAATACTGCTTTAGCAAGCCTGGGATCGGTATTAGTGAACGCTTTGGCAAACCAATTATCAAATTGCAATTTGATGGCTGCCGGATTGAATTTATCACATTCCAAACCTTTACCAGCTCCGGCTGTAGCATTGGTGGTACCGGTGCTGGTATGACCAATTCTTACAATAACCCAATTGCCTGAGGGCGGCGTCCAGTTCAGGTTGCCTTCGCTATCCATTTTAGATGACAGGTCAATGATATTTTTTACCGGCACTGCATCCGTGGCAGCTACTTCATTTATGGTGGTGGCTTTTGTCACCCGCCATACACTTCCATTTTTGGCTTCGTAATTATTGATCACCGGTTCGCCACTTAGGAACAAACCTTTTATTTTAAGTGTGGGACTCCATTTTGCTGTTTCTATATCTTCTGCCCCGGGCTCTGTGCCATCCTTTTGCCATAGCAAACGAAAATATTTAGCTGTAGTGGTTTTTATAGCATGGGTATAATCTTCATCGCCATCCTGCCAGCCATGCCGGGGCGGCACCAATGTATCAACAGTGGTAAAGTTGATGCGGTCATCGCTGGACTGTATAATAAATCGTTGCGACTGATAAGCCGTACCACTTTTTTTAATTCTGATTTGACGAATCGTAACCGGACTGCTATAACTATACATAATCCAGCAGCTGTTATCGCTTCTGAATGTTGTTGTATTATTTTCATCCGCTAAAAACCGGGGATTTTCTTGTGCCGCATTACTTGTAATATCTGCAGGCATAAAATTTTGAAGCGTATAATTCAGCGGATAAGCAAATACCGCAACATCTTTATAATATCCATTTACAGTCTTCGGCTGGGCTATTTTTATTTTATCAGAAGCGGTAACAATTTTTTTTGCCCATACTAATTTTTGCATCGATAGTGCCGGACTGATCCATGGCCCTCCGGCCAATGCAAAACCATCGCTTACGTGCATGGCTAACTGTAAGTGTAGTCTTTTAGATTCCTGCATGGCAAATTTTACCATGGCCCACCATTGCGGACTAAGTTGCCGTACTGTTGGAGCAAATGGAATTGCAGGCAGTGTATCTTTTATGGGCATCAGGTAGGCGCCGCCAATGCCTGCCTGCTTCATCGCTTCCAGATCTGCGGTGATGCCTGCTTTGGAAACTGCGCCATGCATCCAGTACCAGAATACCCAGGGCTTTGCTGATGCGGGGGGATGAAGAAAGTTTTGTTCTATCGTATTGTTTTGCGCCTGTATATTTTGAATATATAAAACAGTTACAAGAAATATTTTAATACACTTAGTCATTTAATGTAGTATAAATTATACATCGAAGTAATTTTGCCACGAAGGCACAAAGGCACGAAAGGAAAAGCGTTGCTTTTAAAATTTGTGCCTTGGTGTCTTTGTGGCAAATTCTTTTTACTTGCCGGTTAGAAATTTAGGCATTATATATAAAATCCCGACTTACCGTCTCACCGGCTGGAAAAAAACTTATTTTGGTTTTACAAACTCCAGCTCACTCTTTCCCTTATCAACTGAAGTAGCTACTGCTATCCCCCGGTGATCTTTAGCATCTACCGCACAATAAAAATGATACACGGTTCCTTTCCATTTTACTACAAATGGTTTGTGTGCATACTTGCTATCGTAAGGCTCCGATGATTTGATGAGATCATCTCCATTCCAGTCGGTCCAGTGTACCAGGTCGTAACTGCAGGCAAATCGGTTAAACGCATCTTTTCTGCCTTCCCAGAATGCACCAAAATAAAACATCACCCATACATCACCAATCTTCTGAATGACGCCATCACCGGTAATGCCAATTGTATGATGCACCACCGGATCAACCTGGTAACGTTCCCAATTGATCATGTCATCACTTACTGCCATACCAATCCTTTCGAACCAGCGCCATTTGGGGGTATTGTTGCTGGTATCGCCATTGGCATTATAGTACATTACAAAGGGATGCCCCAATGTTTTTTGCTTGTCCCAGATGATGGTGCTTTTAAATAATTTTTTATTTTCCCACCAGCGCACATCAATATCCGTCATAGATAAAACAGGGTCACCTGCCCGCTTCCATTCATGTGCGGCCGTAATTTTTTTATCTGTACTTGCAATGCCAATACTCAGCTTGCCAGTTTCGTATCCTTTTTCTTTTCCGCCGATAAAGCTCATCCAGTATTTGCCGTTGTATTGCTGCAACTGATAGCTGCCACCAAAGGTTTCATCCTGCAATGCGATATAACCGGCTTTTTGATTGGCATCCCATTCGGTGGCATCCACATTGCTGGTATCGCCAAAGCTTAATATTTTACCCAGGGTTTTCCATTGCAATAAGTCTTTGCTTTTTGCGAGCCAGGTTTCGTAACCACGACCATCAAATTGAATATAAGTCATGTACCAGTTTTTGCCTTTACGAAAAACGGAGGGACAATCAATTTTTTTAGATTCATTTTCCGGAGTTACCACCAGCCCATATTTGTAAGGGGTTTTTACCTGCTCGTAAATTTGCTGCATTTTATTTTGTGGCACTTCTTTTTGCTGAGCATTAAGTGGTAAACCACAAAGCACACAAAGAAGGAACGGCACAAAGAACACAAAGACGAACTTTATGCTTAACCTAATATTTAATTTTTGCTGCTGTTTCACCGGCCGATTTATTTTTTGCATTAAAAGGTACAATATAAAAACTGTATTGGTAATTATTCGCAGGGATCTGGTATTGCTCCAGCGGTGCTGCCACATCACTCCAGCTGTCATTACCACCCACACCCATCTGCATCAGATCGATATTCAAAGTAATAAAGCCAGCCTCTTTTAGTTTATTGGTGTGCTTGGCATTTTGAATATTTTCATCTGTGTATACACTGGCACCCATACTGAGCACATCTGTTGCAACAATCAGCAAACCAACTTTGCTTGACGGATTGCGCAGGCACATCCATTTTACATCTGTTCTGTTTCCATTCTCCTGAGGTACCACATAGTTTTCCATAAAGTTTTTTATGGGCAGACTATATATGCCCATATCAGCAGCATATTTTTTATCGGAGTAATTTTCAAATGGTCCTCTGCCCAGCCATTCAATGCCAGTATATGATTTATCTGTGCCCATTTGCATGCCGATTTTGGGAATATTGGGCAGGGCACTGTCTGCAGTAAGACTGTAATTGATTTTTACAATGCCCGTATTATAAAACGCATATTCAATGGAAACTTCAGCACTGTCATTAATCAGACTAAACACCTGCGAAACGGTAAGCGCTGATTCCGTTTTGCTAACGGTAGTCTCCGTTAGCTTGAGTGTATACTCGTACCATTGCTTTAATTTTCTTTGCGGCTTCCATCCTCTTTTATCATTATCAGTAAGAATGCGTTTAAAGTTAGGATGCAGCGGACTTTTCATTAACTCTTTTCCATTATTAATAAAAGAAGCCAGTCCTGCTGTATCCACCACTGCAGTAAAATTTTTACCATTTACTTTTACCTGATTGCCCGATTGCGTCCATTGTAACCCTTTTCCTGAAGTATGCTTTGGTAATGCCGGTGCAGCACGGGACAATAAGAATTGATTACGGGCAATTTCAAATTTGTCTGTACTGAAATTAGTAGCAGTTTTAGTAACAAAATAAATTTCGCCATGGTATTCACTGCTGAATTTAAATTTAGGCAAATACGATTCAATATTTAATTCCCCTGTACTGCCTGCTTCAACGTTTATCAGCGGCAGTTGCTTCTCTAAAATTATTTTTCCATCTTCTTTAATCAGCAGATAAGGAATATAATTATTGGTGTTTAATACAGCGCTTCTGTTTTCAATTTGCAAAATGCCTTTCTCCCAATTTTTCCAGCTGCATTCTATAGGCTGAAACACTCTTTTACATTCAAACATCAACCCTTTGGGAGTACCATCTGCATTCACCATTCCTTTGATGGTAAAATTGTCGAAATACTTTTCGCCGAAGTCGCCGCCATAAGCATAGTACTCCACTCCTGCAGAATCTTTTTTAACCAATGCCTGATCTTTAAATTCCCAGATACAACCACCAATAATGCGTGGGGTATTTCTCCACTGGTCCCAGAAGTCTTTGATATTTCCACCACTGTTGCCCATGGCATGTGCATATTCACAAAAGAAAATCGGGCGATGGTCACCGTTAGGCTGATTAGCTAATAATGGTGCTGTGTATATAGAAGGATACATCCTGCTCACCATATCCACATAATACTGATCGAGCGGATTTTGAATGCGGTGACTATGATCATTACTTTTTAAATATTTTGGATCAGAAGGATCGATATAGCCAGGTTCTTTCACGCTTCCCATTGCAGGTTCGTAATGCAAAGGTCTTGTGATATCAAAATCATGTATCCATCCTGCCATGGCTGCGTGATTGGGGCCACTGCCGGCTTCATTACCCAGGCTCCAGAAAATAATGGACGGATGATTTTTATCTCTTAAGGCCATGCGGCTGATGCGTTCTATATAAGCACCGGTCCACATGGGATCATGATCAAGTTTACCGCCGAGGCCATGTGTTTCTAAATTGGCTTCATCAATTACCATGATACCGAATTCATCACAGAGGTCTAGTAAATACGGATCGCTGGGGTAATGACTGAGGCGGATGCAGTTGAAATTAAACTGTTTAATGGTGGTAACATCTCTTGCAATAATTTCTCTTGTCAATGCTTTTCCCAATACAGGATCATGATCGGGACGGTTGACACCATATAAATAAGTAAGCTTACCGTTAATTAATAATTTACCGTCTTCTTTTCTGAATGCTATTGTACGAAAACCCAGTCTGCAGGTTTTTACTTCCAGAATATTTCCGGTACTGTCTTCCAGGCTCAACACCAGTTTATATAAATTGGGTTCTTCGGTGCTCCATTTTTTTGGATTGCGGATGGTGGTTTCCAGCAAACCAAATTTCACCTGGTCTAAACGCGGATGAATTTCGTTGATGATATCATTGGCTGATTTTTCTACAGGTTGTTGTAAAACCGGTTTATCTGCTGCATCATACAATTGCGCCTTGATGCGGTAGCCGGAGATTTCCCTGCCGGTTAAATTTTCAATTTTGGGGCGGATGCTTAATACCGCATCTTTATATTGTGCGTCCAGTTTGGTTTGGTAAAAGAAATCAGCTATGCGCAATTTGGGTTCGGCCATCAAATACACTTCGCGGTGAATACCACTCATACGCCACTGGTCCTGGTCTTCTAAAAAACTGCCATCGCTCCAGCGAATCACCCAAACAGAAATGAGGTTTTCTCCAGCTTTTAAATAAGGCGTAATGTTAAATTCACTTGGTAAAAAGCTGTCTTCTGCATAACCGGCAAATTTTCCGTTGATCCATAATTTATATGCTGAACTTACGCCGCCAAAATGCAGGGTGATATTTTTATTTTTCCACTCTGCCGGCACTGTAAAAGAACGTTGATAACAACCTACACCGTTATAATCTTTGGGCACATAGGGCGGGTTCACCGGGCGGAAAGGATATACCGCACTTTTATAAATCGGTTTATCATAGCCCTGCATTTCCCAGTTGGAAGGCACAGGTATTTTTTTCCAGCCAGTTACCTTCTTTTTATAAAAATCCTTGGGCTCATCTCCCGGCTTTAATGCAAAGGCAAAATCCCAGGCCCCGTTTAAAGAAATGAACCGGCTGTTTTTGGTGCGGTCGTTTTGTAGTGCTTCGCTTATTGAAGCGTAAGAATATGCAGTAACCCTTGATGCATCCCTGTTAATGCCGCTTACCAATGGGTCTTCGTATGGTTCCCTGTTATAAATGGCAGGTGCAACAGGAATTGCTGCGGGGGTTTTATCAACTAATTGAGCAGTGGATTGAAACACGAAGGCACAAAGAGCGCTAAGTAACGCGAGGGATTTTCTTAGTGTTTCTTTGTGACCCGCTGAGTTGGCAGATACAAAGACATGTTGTAAATATTTAACCACAAAGGTCACGAAGGCTTTCACAAAGAACACAAAGTTATTGTGCACTTTGTGTTTTTGCTTTGTGCACTTTGTGGTTTCAATAGTTGAATATTGAACAAACCGTACAAGTGTGCGACGCAACGATGATGATAGTAGTACTAAAGCTTGTAACATAAATATTTTATTCCACAGGTTTCAAAAATTCATCTTTAAAATTAAAGCCCCATCCCGGATGATTGCTGGGTATGGCAAATCCATCCACAAATAGCACCGGGTGATCTATTAATGTATCAATCCAGTCGAATGATTCGGTACCTGCGCCATTGCTGATGGTAACCAATAACGGCACATCATAATCTTTATAATAATGCGGCAGCACCGGTATATGATAGGCGCCTGCCACTGCAGCACTGTTGCGCCATGCTTCCACACCGCCTAAACGTAAAATATCGGGTTGCCAGATATCGAGTGCATTGCGTTGCGCCAATTCCCGCAGCGGCATCGTGCTGTACTCCCTTTCGCCCATGGCTAAAGAAATACCTGCCTGTTGCCGTAATGTTTTATAGCCTTCAAAATCCTGGTGATCGATGGGCTCTTCGAACCAGTGTATGCCAATTTGCTGACTGGCTTTTGCCAATGCCAGCGCATCAGATACATTCATTCCCTGATTGGCATCCATCATGATGTTTACATGATTGCCCACAGCTTCTCTTACCAAACGCAATCTTTCCAGATCTTCTTTCCACTCGGGTTTACCTACTTTTATTTTTACAGCTTTAAAACCTCTGCCCGCATAAGTTTTTACTTCGTTAATCAATTCTTCAATGGAATAACTGATCCATCCACCGCTGCCGTATGCAGGTATTTTTTTTGCAGACGCTCCTAATACTTTCCAGATAGGCTGCCCCAATGTTTTACACCAGGCATCCCACATAGCAATATTTACTGCAGCCTGTGCCCAGCGGTTGATACCTTCCTGTCCGAAATACTCATTGGCATGATTGAGTTTGGAAAATACTTTTACCGTATCATACACTTCCTCGCCGATGATATGAGCGGCAGCATCTTTCAGTGCGCCGGCAATTGCGAGCGGACTATACTGAAAACTCAGTAAATAGGATTCACCCACCACACCACCTGCGGTGGTTATACGCAGTATGATAAATGAAATTTCGGTAAGTGTATGCGTGGCATCAGCAATGGGTTTTTGCAATACTGTTTTTGCAGAAAATAACTGATAGTTTGTGATTGTTGTTTTACTCGCCATTTTTTAAATTTTATTGTCAACCGGTTTTCTCCTCCAGTAATTTGCCAGTATGCTGCCGCTGATATTCATCCATGGACTGAATACTGCAGCAGCCAGACCCACCGTTCCCAGCTTGCCCATACTGCCGGCAATACCACTGGCCATGCCCCCGTTTTGCAAACCTACTTCAAAAGCAATAGTTCTGCTGGAATTGATATCCATACCAAACAAACGGCTGAGCCAGTAACCGAAAAAATATCCTGCTGCATTATGAATTACAGAAGCAATGAATAATAAAACGCCAACCTTCATCAGATTCTCTCTACCTGCTGCTGTGGTTACCGTGGTAAAATAAATAATACCGATCATAGAGATCAGTGGCATCAGCGTATCCAGTTTTGGGAATCGCTGATGTAAATAATTGTATACCACGCCTGCAATTATTGCACCTGCAAAAAAGCCGGATAAATTGATGGATTGTAACACTGCTGCATCGGCAATTGTATTATGCCAATAAAAAACAATTACTGCAATCCAGAGCGCACTTATACCCGCTGTAATATGAACAGTTGTTTTTTGAGATGCCGTTGCCCGCTTTAAAAAATCGTGCAGTAAGGCGGCACCGATGGGGACTAAAACTATTTTTACGATCTCCAGCATCATGTCAACAAATTTTATTTGTATCAGTGTGCCGGCAAATGTTTTCATCAGCAATGGCGTTAGTAATGGGGCTGCCAGTGTAGCCATGGCTGTTACTATAACACTGAGCACCAAATTGGCTTTGGCCAGATATACCATTACATTACTTGCCAGTCCGCTGCTGCAGCTGCCGATTAAAATAATGCCTGCGGCAATCTCGGGTTCAAAATGAAATATTTTAGTGAGTAATAAACCCATCAAAGGCATTACAGAAAAATGGCAGAACAATCCTACCATCACGCCTTTACCTGTTGAAGCAATACCACTGAAATCTTTCAGACTCATATGGGTGCCCATGCCAAACATCACCAATTGAATGATGACGAGGATTAAAGTCTTATCCCGCAGGTTTACGCCGCCCCAGTTTTTAAAGGCTTCCGGAAAAATCATTCCTGCCACAACAGCCGTAATGATCCATGCGGTGTACTGGTAGCCTTTTAAAGATTCGGTTGCGCCTAAGCCTATGGCGAGACTGGCAGCAGTAACCAGCGCCAATACTTTGTACCAGTTGGGCTGCTGCATTGCAATGCTAAGTAACAAAGCGATTGCTGCTACGGCACTGGTGATTAAAAATATTTTATTGAGTTGTTTCATATTCTCCCACAAAGGCGCAAAGTGCACAAAGCTTTTAATTTAATATTGATGCCAGGTATTGAATGGCAATAGTTGGGCTTGCTAAAATCGGGATCGCTTTATCTGCTTCGTCCAGTGTATCCACCACCCTTCCCATGGATGCCTGTGCCAGCACAATCACATCCACTTCTTTGGATAATTGTTTTAATGCCTCGCCCACTTTTTTATCATGTGTGGCAGCATCTCCGCTCATCAGTGCATCAAATGCTCCTTCGCACAAAACACTTACCAGTTCAATTTCTTTATTGGCTGCAATGGCTCTTCGTCTTACTAAATCAGATGTAGGCTCCAGTGTTGTTGATAAGGTTGCAATTACACCAATGCGTTTGCCGGTTTGCACTGCTTTATCTGCCATCGGCTGATCCACACGCAATACCGGCACACCGGTTAATGCAGCAGCGGCTTCTACTGCCGGACCGATCGAGGAGCAGGTATATAAAATAACATCTGCGCCGGCTTCTTCTGCAGAGGCGGCGTAGTTTACTACTCTTTTGGAAGTGGATTTGGTGAGCTCCCCGCAGGCGATAGTATTTTTTATCAGGCTGTCGTCTACAATGTTGAATACTTTTACGTTGGGCAAATACTTACTGCACAGTTCTGCAAATACAGGCACCAGCGTTGCTGATGTGTGAATCAATCCTAAAGTTTTTTGTGGCATATTTTATATTTACTTTTTTTCTTTTTTTAAACCCAGCCGGATTTCTTTGTTCATCATCATTGGCAAAGTTTATCCCGAAAGCATTCGGGACACTCTTGTACTACATGAATTCTATTGGGCATTTTTCAAAGCGAATGGTTGAACCGCTAAGGCACTAAGACACAAAGATTAACTAAGTATACCTTTGTGTTTCTTCCTGCCTTGCTGTGTTTGTGGTTCAAAACAATTCAAAATAATCCTCTGCGCCCACCTGTCCGCCTTTAAAATTTACTTCCAGTCCATTCATGTTTTTATTTTTTGAAATCGCTCTGCATAATGGCGCGCCTACTACCATTGGTGCAATCATTTCCACGGCTTCTATATCCATAGCTCGGGCGGCATAACTGCTGGTATCACCACCGGCAACTACTACTCTTTTTATCAATGATTGTTCAGCTGCCGCTTTTGCAATTTGTCCTAATGCAGTACCTAATTTTTCGCTGGATAAATTATTGGTTTGCTTATCACCGGTATGTACAATCACATTTTTTTGTTCTTGTAATAATGCATGTACTTTTTCAAAAACAGACTGTCCCACTATTCCTTCGGTACAAATCTTTACAGCATCAATAATAATTTCTTCAAAACCATGGGCTTTTGCATAGGCAATTTGTGCTGCTGTAACAGGAGAACAACTTCCGGATACCACCAATAAAGGATGGGCTTTGCCCGGGTGTGGCCATTCTGTAACAGGATCCAATATGCCTGTTGCGTTCCAGTGTTTTCCCAAGGCCATTTCTATTCCAGAGGAGCCGATAGAAAATAATTGTTGGTTACCTGCATGTGCATCTATCCAGGCTCCAATATTCAATAGTTGTTCTTCATACAAAGCATCAATCAATACTACTTCTTCATCTGCTTTCCATTCTGCGATGTTTTTATCTAATTGTACAATATCAATCAATCCGATTTTCTTTTGGGTTTGTTTCCCCAGATGTACACGCAAGTCACTTTCATCAGCGGGTGTAACCGGATGTTTGCTCATGGAGGGATGGCGATCTAAACGGTATACTTTTCCTTCGCTTCCGATACCCATCTGCGCAAATAAATTACCGAATACACAGTAACGACCCAATGCAGGCATGCCACCTAATACTGGAATGGTGGTGTTGTTAAATACTGCAGCGCCGCAATCAATGGCTTTGCCAATACTGCCTGTTGTTGGTGAAGAATCAAATGTGGAGCAGACTTTATAATGTATATGTTTTGCGCCGGTGGCTTTCATGGTTTCAAATGCGGGCAATAATATTTTTTCCATTGCTGCAGGTGATAAAGACCGGGTCTTTCCTGCCACGCCATAGGCATCAATATTTGGATAAGCGCTTAACTGTGCTGCTGTTGGTGGTTCAATAAATAAAATTGCTTTTGCACCGGCACGGCAAATAAATTCCAGGGCATCAGTGCTGCCCGTAAAATCATCGCCGTAATATGCAAGTAATATTTTTTTCATTTTATAACTTTTCTTTGAACCACAAAAGCACAAAGACATAAAGTATCACAAAGATTAAAGTATCATTCTTTTAATACCTTCTTTCATTAATGGCACATGAAAATTCACCAGGAATCCGAGGCGTTTTTGCGTCAGCTTTAAATAGCTTAACAATTGCGCTTCCCAAACAGGATGATAATTTTCCTGCGCCTTTAATTCAACAATTACTAGCCCTTCAATTAAAATATCCAGCCGCAACCCATCATCAATTTTAAGATCATCAAAATAGATGGGAACAGGCATCTGCTTGACAAAACTGATTTCCCGTTTTATTAATTCATGACATAAACACTTTTCATAAACGCTTTCCAAAAGACCAGGTCCAAGCTGTTTATGTATCTTGATCGAAATATCAACAACCTGTTTTGCGATATATTCTTCCTGTTCTGATAAATTACTATACATAGCAAATTATATTTTCAATAGTGTATTAATTATTCTTCGGATTAAAATATAAAACCTTTTTTGTGTTCCTTAGCGCCCTTCGTGTCTTTGTGGTTCACTTACCAAATTATATTTTCAATAGTCTATTAAATATTCTTCGGATTAAAATATAAAACCTTTTTTGTGTTCCTTAGCGCCCTTCGTGTCTTTGTGGTTCACTTACCAAATTATATTTTCAATAGTCTGTTACATATTCTTCGGATTAAAATATAAAACCTTTTTGTGTTCCTTAGCGCACTTCGTGTCTTTGTGGTTCACTTACCAAATTATATTTTCAATAGTCTGTTACATATTCTTCGGATTAAAATATAAAACCTTTTTTGTGTTCCTTAGCGCCCTTCGTGTCTTTGTGGTTCACTTACCAAATTTTTCCACCGCCGCATTAAACTCCGCATATTCCCTTGCCGCGTCTTCCAAACTCAATCCATCCACTGCGGCTTTCCATGCCTGTTGCAATGCCATTACCCCTGAGGCCGCACCCATGGGATGTGCCATGATACCACCGCCGGCCATGTATAGCAGGTCGACGGTTTTTGTTCTTTGATAGGTTTCAAAAGCTTGTCCGCCCCACTGACCGGAAGACACTACCGGCAATACCGTTTTGTGGTCATACATTTTAGTAAGACAAGCTTCTATAGAACTCACCACACTATCATCTGTTTCCCAGAATTTATTTTGAATGCCGTTGACATGCAACTGATCCACACCGGCCAGCCGCCATATTTTTTGATAGGCCCTGAAATCAATACCCAGCAAAGGATGACGGGTAAGCATACCCCAGCCATTGCGGTGCCCGTGAATAGCCAGTTGTTGTTGATCGCAGATTTTTTTAACGCCCGCCAGTCCCACACTGTTGATGCTGATCATGGCGCAGGTGCCGCCGCTGTGCACAATCTTTTCGTAGCGCTGCAGCATCTCATCTGTTTCGCCGCTGATATTAAATGCGAACATCACTTTCTTTCCGGTTTTGTCGGCATGTGCATTGATCACCTGCATCACCCCATCCACACGGTCGTTAAAATTAGAGTTTGCAGAAGAAGATAAGAGCTCATCATCTTTTATAAAATCAATGCCTGCTTCGGCTAAGGTTTTCACCATGCCGGCAGTTTGTGCTACCGATAAACCAATCGACGGTTTAATGATGGTACCAATCAATGGCCTGTCATGTACATTAGTTAATGTTCTGCAACCTTCAATACCAAATGCAGGTCCTGCATAATGATCGCCAAAGGATGCAGGCAATTCAATATCCATCAGTTTTAATCCCGTGAATTGTTTGATCTCGTACAAATTACCCTGCAGTGTGGAAATCAATACCGGTAAATTATACCCGAAGTTGTCAATGCTCCAGCTGACTTTCACTATTGCCCTGTGGTATTTGCCACTGGCACTGGTGGCACCGGGAATGGCAGGTGTATCCACCGTTTCCAATTTGGTTACACTTTCCACTCTGGCGGCGAAGCGGGCTTTTAATTCAGCTGTTTCGCCGGGCACGGCTACAAATGTGCCGGAAGATTGTTCTCCAGCTAAAACTTCCGCTGCTGTCTCCGGCGCAAAGGGTGTTTCGATATAGTATGTTGCGGTTATGGCCTCCCCAACCCCTCCCAAAGAGGGGCTTTTGAAGTCTCTGTTATTTAAAGTGTCTTTCATTTCTTAGAGTTTAAAAAGTCCCCTTTGGGGGGATTTAGGGGGCCTACCGTAATACCGGCATCCACACCGTCATATCCGTTCTTCCCCTGTTGGCCCATGCATAATAAGGAATGAGTTTTATTTTTACCGGAGTTGTTTTTGTATTCACTTCTTTATACAAGGTATTTTTCCAATTGGTGGGTTGCAAAATCTTTGCTTCGCCTGTTAATGCCATTACATTGCCCTGATCAATTTTCATTGGTACGGGGTGTAATTTTATGTTAGCAGGAATGAGTACATCAAATACATTTTGATTGGGCAGGTCAGCTGACTCTAAACAATATACGAGCGGTCCGCGTTTTACGGTGACCTGATTTTTGCTGGCCTCTACCAAAGGATTACTTTCTAACAAAGTTGCAGGCATATTTAATACCAATTCAATTTTATCACCTTTATTCCATCTGCCTCCAAATACTACATAACCATCTGCCCGTCGGTATGCCGGCACTTCGGGTACCCTGCCGTTTATTGTAACATTATAATTTTTACACCAACCGGGTATCCTTAAATGGACCTGTACTGGATGAATTGTATTTTCTTTAATAGTAATTGTTATTTTTCCATCCCAGGGATAATTGGCTACCTGCTCCAGTTTTAATTTTGTGCCATCATGCAATTCTGTGTTCAGTACATTGCCGCCATAGAGATTTACATACAAACCTTTTTCGCCAATGCTGTACATATAATCATTTACTTCTGCAATGGTGCGTATGGTGTTAGGCGGACAACAATTGCTCTTACTAATGTATGGCTGCCGGCCGCCGCTCCATCTTAAATCATAGGGATAATCTTTTGCTGCTGCCAATGGGTTGGTATAAAAGAATTTATTTCCATCCAGGCTGATACCGCTCAATACACTATTGTATAAAGAGAGCTCCAGCACATCCATATATTTTGATTCTCCGGTTAACTGAAACATTCTCCAGTTCCATAATATATTGCCGATATTGGCGCAGGTTTCGTTATGCGCCGTCATATTCGGCAGCTGGTAATCCTTGCCGTAAGCCTGCTGTATTTTTTGTATGGAATCCGGTTTGTAAGAAACGCCTTCTAATGATAAGCCATCATACAAAGCCCCGCAACCACCGGTGACATACATTTTTTCATTCACCACATTGTCCCACATCAGGTTTAAAGTATGTAATAATGTAGTATCGCCTGTTTCTGCAAAAACATCTGCCACTCCGGCAAATAAATAATTGGCTCTTACTGCATGACCATTTACTTCCTTCATCTGGCGGAAAGGCAACCGGTCGCTGTTATCATCACTGCCTTCTGTAGTACCCCGGATATCAATTAATTTTTTTACCAGCTCCAGATATTTTTGCTCTCTTGTGGTTCTGTACAATTCTGTGAGCCCCATATAATGCGAAGGACAAATGGCATTGCGTGCCTGCTCGGGCGTAGCGGTATTATAAAACCCAATTAAAAAGTCCGCTGCCTTTTTAGCTACATTCAGCAAATTACTTTTCCCGGTAGCACGGTAATGTACACAGGCTGCTGTCATCAGGTGTCCGAAATTATAGGCTTCAAAGCTGAGCTTGTCATCAAACATTTCTTTTTTGCCGCTCTTCTTTTGCTCAATGATGGATTTGGTATAGATATAGCCATCTTCTTTTTGTGCTTTAGCAATTACAGCAATGGCATCATCCATCAGCACATCTAATTTTTTATCTTTTGTAGCTGCATACAATGCCGCTACCGCTTCCAAAGTTTTATAAAAATCACCATCATGAAAAGATGGTCCGCGGAACCGGCCGCTGTCTAATCCGGCAGCTACTTTAAAATTTTGAAAGGCGTAACAAAAATCTTTGCTGGTATACGTGGCCCATAAATGCGGCACCATTGAATCGGCACAAATTTTAAAGCGCTCTGCCCAAAAGCCTTTGGTCCATTGCACATCACTCATGCCAATGCTGTTTAATTTGGCATAAGGACTTTGCATGGTGTTGGTGAGGCCATTTTGAGCCATGGTTGATGTTGCCAATGCAAGAAATAAAAATATATGTATACCCCTTTTCATTTTATGTTTATGGGCTAAAGCCCGTTTGAGATTTATATTTTATCTCTGGCATACATGCCAGAGCAATTCAAAGTGGCTTCCATTTACCAGCGACGTAACTGAAACCTGAACTAACCGCCGACGGGGCTAAAAGTTCCAACCTTAAATAACCTATGACGGGATTAAAAATCATATCCAATCTATCAGCCGATTACAGGTTGAAAATACAGACCCTAACTAACCGCCGACGGGGCTAAAAGCCGCCGTCGGGGTTAGTTAGCCTTATAATTTACAATATATTCTTTACCCGCTTCAATTGTTATTTCATAAGCATCGCTGCCCAGCGCATTCATCACAATATTATTACCTGTTGGTTGTATTGCACTCTTAATATGCAAAGTTCCGGTTCCTTTGGCAGATTTTACTTTTATTTGTTGGATGCTGCAATACACTTCAATATCGCCATTGGGTGTGGGTACTTTGCCCTGCATCCATTGCAATCCGCCCAGCTGTGGCTGAATGGTATAGGTTTGGTAACCGGGTTGGGTTGGACTAACGCCTAAATAATATTTACCCAATAAATAAATAGGACTGGCACCCCAGGCATGGCACAAACTTTTTCCAAATTTGCGTCCGTACATAGCCAAATGCTCGGCACCGTTTTTATCCGGATTATATTCTTCCCAAAATGAAGTGGCGCCTAAATTCAACATGCCGCCCCAATATGATTTCATCTGCTGCAATACATAGGGCTGTTCGCCCATGGCACAGAGAGCTTCCAGTTCGTAAAAGCGCATATAGGGCGTGGTGATCTTTTGTATAGAATCGTTTAACAACACATGTTGCTTCACACCCTGCTTCTGGGCTTCATTAAAATAATTAAAGAAGATGCCAAACATATTGGCATAACGGGTAACGTTATCCGTTTGTTTGCCATCAATGCGGCTGTGTACCAATGCCTGCTTCGTATCGTTCCAGTAAATGCTGAATAATTTAGTGCGCATATCATCAGCCAATGTATTGTATCGTGCTGCAGCATCTTTATCGTTAGCAATGCTGGCACACAATGCCATTGTCTCCAGACTTCGTGTAAATAATAATTGCTCAAAACTTACTTCTCCTTTTTTGCTGAGGCCTTCAGCCCAATCAATAAAAATCCAGTCACCGGACATCCATTCCATAAGTCCATCTTTATTTCTTCTTGCCAAAACATAATCCATCAGCGTTTTCATGCGGTCGTAGTTTTGTGCAATAAAACTTGTATCCCCTGTATAGAGATAGTAATCATAAATGCCGAGGAACCAGAAAAACGTATAATCCATGATGGTGTTAATGTGACCTGTTACCGGATCTTTACCCCGCAATGCATATGTGGTACGTTTTACCGTTTCGTTATCGAAGTACAAATAATAGTTCATCAGATAACTTTGATAGGCATCTCCACTCCATATCCACCGGTCCCGCTTGATACCATCAATGAAAAACTCCCTTGTATTCAGCTCAAAAGTATATTTCGCCACATCGTAAATACGATTGATCTCCTCATCGTTACAGGTAAAGCTGCCACGTTCTTTTACGTCAGCATATTCATATAGCATCGAAACAGCATCAAGCATTACGCCTTCATCGTACTGCACATTTACAAAACGGAATGCTTTTGAAAGTTGCATGGTTTGATCTTGCTCCACCGGATTGTCTACCACCACCCTGTCCAATGTTTCGCAATCTGCCGTTGACAACGCTTCTTCCTTTGATTCGCCATAATAAACAGAAAGAGTACCATTCCCTTTTAATCCATGCAGTTTGATAAAGCCGAATGTTTCTTTGCCAAAATCAACCAGCATATTGTTGTTGCCTTTTTCAGTGGATACCGCTGTTTGCTTTTTTACGGGCAACATAAATTGCGAAGGCAATTGCGTTGGGGAATTAAAATTCCAGCTTCCCGCATTGAGCCATTGGGTAGCGGAGATGTCGGATGCTTTGCCTGTTTCATCAATCCATTCTTTATCTTCAAATGTTACCAGCCATGATACATTCGATACAATTGTTTTTCCTTTTACATAAATGGCAGGCACATTGGCCTGATTAAATACTTTGATATTGATCTTATGTTGGCCTGCAGGAACAGTGATCTGCTTCGGACTACCTTCAAATGCTTTGCCATCCAGCTTTACATGGTATTCCCCTTCAACATAAATGTCTACTGTCTCCTGTTCCCGCACATCAAATACTTTATGAAAATCCATCAGTACATAATGGCTATCTATTTTCCAAAATACAGGAAAGAAGGTACCCCGTTCAGTGCGACGGTTTTGCATTTTATTGGCCAGTACAATTTCAAAATCTCCGGGATACCATATCCAGGTTGCTACAGAAGAATGATGCTGTAAAAAAGATGTATTCATTCGCTTCACGTTAATTGCTTCGTTGTTATCTGCTTCGTGTTACTTGCCTGCATTGTTCAGGCACGCATTAATTACCTAAATATCCGCTCCGTATCTTTCTTTAGTTATTTGTTGTAATGATTTGCCCTGGGTTTTTGGCGTCCAGATTGTTCCAATGAGGAGTGCCACAATGAGCAGGCCGATCATTATATAGGCTGCAGTATAAAATCCTTCACCGTTCTCGCCATAAATATTAACAAAACCAAATCCCCACACGGCTGCAATGCTTCTAACCGCAAAGAACATAATACCCTGTGCAGCGGCCCGGTATTTGGCAGGAAAAAGTTCTGAAGCCCAAAGCGCATAAAATGCCTGTACGCTTATTCCGGCATGTATACCCCAAAGCATGGTGAAAGTCCATAGGGCAACATGATCTTTTATCCCTATAAAAATCAGAATGCACCAGGCCACTATGCCTATCGATGTACCGAAAACATACAACCAGCGTTGATTGACTTTATCAACAAACAAGGCAAAGCCAAAATAGGTGACTGCAATAATTACGATCCATTGAACTGCCGTAATCATGTTGGCCTCCCCGTTAGAAAGCCCACCTGCGGTTTCGTAAATATGTTGCTGAAAGAAACCCATTACCGATGCCACCATATTCCAGCTAATGTAAATGCCTGCCAAAAAAAGCATGGTCCGGATATTTACTTTGTTGGTAAACAGCGTACCGAAGGATGCAAAAACGCCGGGTTGTTTTTCCGTTGTCTCCATTTTTTTTGCTTCTTCCCAGTCTTTCGATTCATTGAGTTTCCGCTGCATCGTCCATGCGATGAAAGCCACCACTAATAAAGACCCGAAAATAATACGGCTGCTGAATACATTGATGGCGTCAACGCTTGCATCATTACCAATAAAGACGGCAGCGATTTTTTGCACATAACCAAATAAAACACCGGGAGAAGCATCAGCTTTGCCGGGGGCAAGCAGCATTCCCAAAATTAAAATGATCATTGGGCCTACTCCCCAGGCAAACTGTGAAATACCCATATTCTTTCCACGGTTACTCACTTCTGAATTTTCGGAAATATACGTCCAGGAAGCAGGAACACCGGCTCCTACTGAAATACCCGTAACGAGGAACCCGGTCAGCAGCATGGGAAAATTAACAGCAAACATGATAATGACAATACCCAGCATATACACCAGCATATTGTAGGTGTAAATGGTTTTCCGTCCGTATTTGTCGGCCAGGAAACCACCGAAAATAGCGCCAATTGCGGCACCAAAGGCATTGGCACTGATTGCATTCAGCCAACCGAGATGCCCTTCGGTAATGCCAAGGTAATTTTTCCAAAGCGTCAACCCGCTTGCGCCCGCTACAATTGCGCCGGCATCCAGGTAATTTGTCAGCGATACTGCGATCGTACTTTTTAAACTTCCTTTTTTATTTTCCATATATGTGCAAATGATATTTTAAATACAAATTTGATGATCGTTTAATGAAAATTGAAAATGAGATATAAACTAAGTATCACTAATCCTAACAACGCAAATAATATTTTTACCTGCCTGCTGGTTTTGGGCATTTCGTTTTCTTCCATACTGGCTTTAACTTTGTTTCTATCTGCCAGCGAAATGATGATGGCCGATACAAACAGGAAGGCAAACAAATAAAAAGATACTAAAAAATAATGTGGCCACCAGCTGTTTTCGCCGGTAACCTTATTGGGCGGCAATATCCATAAGTTCAATGCCCCCACAAAAAGGCTGACGGCAGAGCCTGCAGATAAAATTACATTCACCGCCAGTTTGGTAGTACGTTTCCAGAATACACTCAGTAAAAAAGTAACTGCCAGGGGCGGTGCTAAATAACCTAGTATGGATTGAAAAATATCAAACAAGGTTTTACCTTTTACATTATCCAGGGCAATGGCCATCAGCACAGCCAGTATACAACCAATGATCACCACCACACGGCCCACATTGATCTGCTGTTTTACAGTCGCATTTTTATTGATATTGTTTACATAGATGTCTTTTGTAAACACCGTGCTCAATGCATTTAAAGAAGAACCGATGGTAGCCACCAATACTGCAATCAGCACGCAAATCACCAAACCATTTAATCCGGCAGGAAATAAATTGGTTACCATGGTCATGTACGCCAGTTTATCATCGCCGATATTGGGATATAAAACATAACAAATAATACCCGGTAAAATAAACATGGGCAGGGCCAGCACTTTAAGCCAGCCAATAAAATTGATACCGAGCTGCCCCTGTTTTAAATTTTTTGCCCCCAGTACACTCTGCACCATACTTTGATCGGTACAAAAAAAGGCGACTGCCGATACCGGATACCCTAACAATATCGCATGCCATGGATAGCCGGGGTCTGATGCAGGTTTGGTCAGGTTCCAGAAATGTGAGGGGGTTTGATGAAACAATGCGGAGAGGCCACCGATTTTTTGTAATCCTAAATACGTTAAGGTCAACGACACCACAATCAGCAATATCATTTGAAACACATTCACTTTGGCAATGGCTTTTAATCCGCCCATATAAGTGAAGAGTCCGGAGAAAGCTACTAAGGCAATGGTAGACTGCCACATGGGAATGCCTAATATCTGCCGCACCAAAATTCCGCCGCTGAACAAACCCAGAGATAACCAGCTGATCAATATTTTTATTAGTGCATAGCCCGCTAAAATATCTTGGGTACTTTTTCCATAGCGCTTGCCCATGTACTCGGGCATGGTACTTACCTTACTGGCGATATACCGGGGTGCAAATACCATGGCCAGCAGCAATAAAAAAACAAAAGCATACCATTCAAAATTACCACCCACAATACCGGCGGTATAGCCAATACTTGCAAAAGCTAATAAAGATGATGGCCCTACATTGGTGCCCCACATATTAAACCCGATATTGTACCAGTTGAGCGAATTGCCGGCTAAAAAAAGTGTTTCATCTTTCTTTTTATTTCTAAAGCTGGCGATGTAACCGATAAGCAGCAACGCAATCAAATACATCGCGATGATGGTAAAGTCAAGTGTTGTAAGCTTGTTATAAATACTGTTCATAATATATTTTTTCAGATCTGCCTATTCAAGCAACTGCTTTTTTAAGTTTAATTTTTTTTACAAAAAAATATTTTAGCCACTAAGTCCCGAAGGCACAAAGGAAAATGCTTCGCATTTTTCTAATTCGTGTCTTTGCGCCTTTGTGGCAAATCCTTTTTCACAGCGGAGCTGAGATTTTTTTTACTCCAACCTTTTATACACACACACAGGCTTTTGCAAAACGTGTTTTTTATACTGCAACTATCCGTATTTCTATTAAACATTAATGATAGAAACGCTGATAACGCTGATGCAACGGATTGTAACGGATTTAATCCGTGCTTATCAGTACCAATCCTTGTCATCCGTGTTTCTATCTCTGCAACCCGGCTTCGACAAGCTCAGCCTGACAACCTTTAGTTAATTACAGTTTTAAACCTGTCTTTGTTTTATCCGTCCCTATCAGTACCAATCCGCGTCATCCGTGTTTCTATCCCCCCAAAATCCTCGTTCAGACCATACTCTTTCAAAATATCCTTCACCTTCACCGGCATACCCGTTTGCAAACTTTTATCCATGGCCTGTAACAACGCTACCGTGCCAATGCCTTCCTTCATATCCGGATAAGCAGTGAAATTATTTTCAATACTGTCGGCGAAGTATTCAATGTAATTCTGGTATTCGCCGGCATGATGACTCTGCCCTTCAAAACGGAAATAATATTTTAAAGTGCTGTCGCCCCAGTGAATGATTTTTTCTTCGCCTTCTTTGGTCGTAACGGAGTAACGTAATTCATGATAGTCGGCCTGCGATGCACCGAGCGTACCACGCAATACACAACTCATACCGCTGTCTCTTTTGGTGGGTTGTGTAGGTCCGGTATAGCTGCCGCTTACCCGGGCAATTCTGCCATCGGTGGCTTTAAAAATAAAATGCATCGTGTCTTCATTTTTTAAGCCAGCAGTTTTTCCGTTGCTGCTGATCATACCATAACCCATCACTTCTTCAATATCGGGTAAGTAGTAACGGATAAAATCAACAGGGTGACTCAATCCACCATACAACCATTTAAAAGATTTTTCCAGCGCCCATTTTTTTTCTAAAAACCAGCGGTGGTCGGCATTATAATGTGCTTCAATGGTAATCAGTTCTCCAATCTCGCCTTCCTCAAAATCTTTGCGCTGGCGTTTGTAGGGCTCAAAAAAACGGGAGCTTTGTCCAACAAAAACTTTTTTACCGGTTTGTTTTTGCAGCTCCAATAATTCTTTGGCCTTGCTTAAATCATCAATAAATGGTTTGGTGCAAATCACATGTTTGTTGTGCAGCAATGCCTGCTTAATATGTTCGGCATGTAAATGATCGGGGGTGTAAATAGCAATGATATCAATTTCAGGATCACTCAGCATCTCTTCATATTCTGTGGTGTACTCATACACTTTAAACTCGTCGGCTCGCTGGCGGCAGGCTTCCAGGTTTTTATCACACATCATTTTCAAATTCACTTTACTGCTTTGTAAAGCGGCGCTGATGGTGCTTCTTCCTTCGCCTAAACCTAAAATTCCTATATTCAACATGATGTTTTTTTTATTTCAAATAATTTTATTTGTATACGTTATTTAACCGCCGACGGGGCTGATAGCCGCCGTCGGGGTTATGGAACACCCCGTCAGCGGTTGAAAACCCTGACGGCGGTTAATCAACTAAAGCCGTTTTAAAAACACCCAGGTCTCTCCTCTCTTCGTTCCCTCAATTCCCTCCTGATATTTCCCCATTATTTTATTCCACTCCTCCACCCTTGGATTATTCTCCGTTGTTTTCGGATTCAGTTTATCCAAACTTTCCCCCTTAGGAATAGAAATCACCAATACCAATTGCCTTCCGTTTTTATAAATTAATAATTGCTGAAAGCTGGCATTACAAAAACCTTTAGATAATTCAGGCCATTTTTCAAACTGTGTGGCGTGATAGTTTAAATACTCCTGCTGCTTTTTGGTATCGGCTACCAGGTTACAGGTGAGTAGTATATGATCCCATTCTTTGGCCACCGATTTATCATCGCAACGGCTGCGGTTGAAATCGTAAAACAAATCGGGGTATACTTTTACTTCGGTGCCGGGGAAATGATTTTGCAAACGCCCCTGCATCACCGCCACATCCACCACTTTATCAAAAATTACATAATGGTTTTGCCATTGGTAAATGGCGCTGCTGTCCATACCGTTTTGCTGTAATAAGATTTTTAATTTTTGTACATTTAAAGTAGTGCCGGGCGCTGCCACCAGTTCAATTATTTCTTTATGTTCGGTATTTACCGGTAGGCGTTGGACTGTGGTGGATTTTTCTTTCAGCAAATATGCATAAGAGCTTTGTATGCCAGCAGACTTTTTAATAGCATCGCTTACTGCCGGACCGTTATTGCTCCATGCATTACCCGGACCGTTAGCGTTTTGCAAATATTTTTGAGCAGGTGTCCAGTTGTCTTTAACCGTAAAATAAGATGAGCCCTCATCGGTGTACAAATAAAACCAATGCGAAGGCAGGTGGGCATAAGGCGCTTTGTAAATACTGTCGATATAATTTTCGGAGATGAAAGAGTTGGGTTGCGGACTCAAGGTATAAATCCCGCTGCAATCGTAATTGTGTTTGCCGTAATGATGAATTTTATTGGCGCTGATGGTATTGTTCTGCATGGCATTGGCCGTAGGGCTCCAGCCCCAGCCCATACAAATGGCAGTATACGATACATCTTCCACTTCGTTATGCGTAACCAACGAATTTTTGGTATAGCCCAATCCAATACCCACGCAGCTCCAGTCTTCGTTGGTGGCATTGCTAATTAAATTATTGCTGATGGTAATGCCGCTGCACACTTCCCTTTCATCTTTGGGATTGTAGGGCAAATGTATTTCGGTAGCCGGGTCAGAAAATACGCCGGCTAAAATGCCATTGCCGCCAATATCTTTAAACAGGTTGCCTTTGATGCTATTGTCGTGTACGCCTTTGTGGTAGTCGAGCCCCGTAGATGCCAGATGTTCAAAGCGGCAGTTTTCAAAACCGGTGTTGCTGGCAAAATTCACTTCCACGGCTGCAGCCGGACGGCCCACCCAGGCCTGATTGTCTAATGTTTTTTTATCGGCCGTGCCTGCAGGTTTTAGTTTATAGGCTTCCGTCATAAACATCCCGTCCTGATGCGGTACATGCCCCTGTTGCGAGGGACGCAGCCAGCCCGTATAGGCAAAAGCAATGCCTTTAAAAAAAACATGCTGTACCGGGTGATCGATATTGCCTTCAATTTGTACCAGTGTTTCCAAAGCCGGAGCAATTACCGTTGCGGTGGCCATATTCTCATTGGTCCTTGGCCAGTAATATATTTTTTGATGCGGTATATCCAAATACCATTCGCCGGGTGCATCTAAAAACTGAATGGCATTGGTGAGGTAAAAAGCAGAGTTGCCGGTTTCTTTTGATATCCATGGTGCAGGCCATGGGTGTTCGCTTTGTATTTTACTTTCGGGTTGCTGAAAATAGAGTTTGGTACTGTCGCCATGCGGCTCCCATTTTTTAATGCGTAAAATGGCAATGGCCCACCACTGGTGAATAAACAGTTCCATGCCCGTGGCATTTTGCAGTGCCGGAGTATTGGGGGTGGGTATCCAGCAGGTCTGCTCCTTTTTATCCCAACTGATGATGCGGTCCATCAAATCGCCATTGGTGCTTTTGGCACGGATGGCCTTACTATCGTTTACCCATAGCTGTCGAAAATTACTGAGCTGTCCGGCGCTAAGCGGCACATTGGCTTCCCAAATTTTTCCCCTGGCATTGGCGGGTAACCCTGCAATGGCTGTGGTGGATTTTTTCCAGCCGCCGATGGTATAGCCGCCGCTTAATACAGGGGTTGCGTTGGGTGCGGCTTCAATTATGGTAGGACTAAGCGCCGTACCCGCATCTTCGGGTTTTATACTAATGGTTTCGGCAAGGGTATAGTTGCCGCCCTGTACAATAATGTGAATGCCGTTGGTAATGGATGCATCGTTTAGCCGGCGCAGTTCTCTGGCTTTACGCAAGGCCGCGGCCACCGTGGCCAGCGGCTTATTTTTACTGCCATCATTAAAATCGGAACCGTTGGTGGCTACATAAATATCAGCCGCCCATGCTGTATTGGAAAGCAGTAATAGCAATGCCGTAAGGCATGGGAGCAATCGTTTCATCGTTTTAAATTGGTGTGCCAAAAATTGGTACTATCTAACTAATATCCATCCCAATTTAGCTCCCTTTTTAGCGTGTAACAAGGTAGGTATTTACTAAAAAGATGGAAGATATTACTATTGGCAGAGGGGCTGCGCCGCTTTGTTTTTTGTAACGGGCATTTGTACTACTATCAGCTTCATTGGCACAGTTTATCCCGAAAGCATTCGGGACACTCTTCAACGGTAAATCTTTATTGAACTTTTACCGAAGCGGTACTCTTTTCTTTTTCTTTTTTCTTGATAAAAAAGAAACAAAAAATCAAGGACGAAGGATGTACATCCCCTTCGTCCGGCAGCTATGACAATCTGTTGTACTACTGTAGCATCAACATTTAAAATTTGCTACAGCTTTTGTATTTCATACAGCCTGCTGGCAGAAAAAATAATACGCTTCAGCCTGTTAATGCTGAGGCTACAGTAGTACAAATGTTCAGTAGCGCTCCTCCCGGGATTGGGCTGTATATCAATCCCGGGGCTCTTTTTTGCTTCTTTTTGGAGAAGCAAAAAGAAGAATAGCACCAGCAGAGTGCAACTATAAAACAAACTATTTCTTACTTCAATAGCAAGTTTTTTCCTTTTCTTTTTTCTTGATAAAAAGAAACAAAAAATCAAGGATAAACGAATGGCTCCGCCCGTTTATCCGGCCAACGCCACGTGACCACCCAACAGTTTATGCTTAAGTAAACAGATTGTTACTTGTTACAAATGCATTACAAAAGAGAGCTGCCTGCCATTTGAGAGTTGGCAGTACTTACCTCGGGGAATACTCTAACAATTACTTGTTACCGTCATTAATCAGTATTTGAAATTTTGAACAGGACAGCTCAAATTGCAAACAGTTAAATATCAGTTGAACTGTTCATTCCTAAGAGTAGCGATCAAATGCTGAAGTTACAGTAGCACTAAAGCCCAATATAGCTGCTTCCGGAAAACGGGGTGTAATCGTTTCCGGGCTCTTTTTTTGTTTCTTTTTTGGAGAAGCTAAAAAGAAAATACAACCGGCAGAGTGCAACAATAAAAAAATTTATTTCTAATTGTAAGGGTAAGATGTTTTACCCTTCTTTTTTCTTGATAAAAAAAGAAGCCCCGAGTTCCGCTGCGCTCGTCGGGGCAGGCAAAAAAATCAAGGACGAAGGATGTACATCCTCCCAAAAGCATTCGGGATCCGGCAGCTATGACGATCGGTTGTGCTACTGTAGCCTCAGCATTTATAACTTGCTACTGCTTTTGTATTTCTTAGAGCCTGCTGGCAAAATCAACCATGTAATGTTGCGGGTGTATGGCTTTGTGCAAGACTCTGCTGCGGTCTCAGACCGCCGGAACTGGCAGACACCAGTGGCCAACCTGCGGTTGAACACTGGCGCCAGTACAAAATTTAAAACTGAAATAAATTTTAAATACCAAAAATAAATAATATCTTTAGCAACCTAATAAAACAACCTGCCTTGTACCCACTTGCGTAGCAAGTTTTGTTAACCGTTACTTTAACCTTTTACCCATAATTGCGCATTTCATTGATGTTAGTTATCATTCAAAAAGAGAAACAATAGTTTTTGCTATTGGTATATCAGTTACTTTATGAACTACTTTCTTAATAGAGATATGCTGCAATTAAATCAAACGAACACATGGCAAATGAATTTGCGATTATCAATACATTTTTAAGTTCTGCATTTCGCTTCGTGAGAACATGAACCTAGGCATAGAGTAAATCCCTAAAGCCAATGTGGCATATTTAAAGGAAAATAAAAAATGAAAAAAATAAATTTAATCAAAAGAATAAATATTTATTAAATGAATATAGCTATTATAATTGCAGTAAGCAATTACACAAATAAGTCAAATAATTTACCGGGCTGTAAAAATGACGCTGAGGCCATCAACCAAATACTCAAAAAAACAGAAAAATATGACGATATACTTTATTTAAATAATAATGAAACAAGCGCAAAGACGAAAGAACTTCTAAGCAATTTTATACTTAAATGCAAAGGAAATGTGATTAACGAACTTTTTTTATATTACTCAGGCCATGGAGAATTTTCAAATGATGAATTCTATTATATCCTTTCTGACTTTGATTCAAAGAAAAAAAATCAAACATCTTTACAAAATGGTGAAATAGATGATTTAATAAGGACGCTTTCTCCAGAGCTTGTAATAAAAGTAATTGATGCATGCCAATCCGGAACTACCTATATAAAAGAAGGAGATGTATTAAATAAGTATTTTAATAATAGCAAAAAGGGATTTAATAAATGTTATTTTTTAAATTCATCTTTAAATAATCAATCATCATTTCAAAACGAACACTTAAGCTTCTTTACATTTAGTTTTATAAAAGCTTTAAAGGAGCATAAAACAAAAGAAATACGTTACAAAGATATAATAGATGTGATTTCAGATGAATTTACAGAAAACCAAGACCAAACTCCCTTTTTCGTAATACAAGCAGATTTAACTGAAAAATTTTGCTCGTTTTCAACTGACCTTAAGGAATATTTAGCTTCTTTAACAGTGCCGTATTCTAATGACGAAGAGACTAAAGAAGCAACGCATACATTGTCAGACTTAGTAAAAAAAGATGCAAAAGATTATGTTGATAAACAGGGAGCTCTTAATGCAATAGAATTTTTGCAAACTGAAGTTAAATCAATCTCGCTTTCAAGTGAGTTAGTAGAATTGTTTAACTTAGAAATCATTTTTCATCAAGACTACAAATTAATTCCACATACGAAAGTTATTGGAAAATGGTTAAATGATAACAAGAATGAATATTTCACAAAAATAGTCTACGAAGACAAAATTGATTATGAAACTGGCGAAGAATACACTACAATGACTGGGTTTGATTTAAAATTTGAGACCTCATTTAAAGCAATTTCTATAGAAGTAACTGGACTCTACCCAAATCTTGCATCCTACCAATGCAATATAGTTTTTCTAATTTCAAAAAGACTTATTACTTTTTTTTATTTCGTCACAAATTATATTGATGAGAGTTGGGAAATTAAAAATTTAAATTCAAAAGGCATAAAATGGTTGTATACAGAAAGAAAAATCACTGATAAAGATGAAATTGCTAAAGGTATTGAGCTCATAAAACAGAAAATAGAATCTACTATCAGAGAGGAATTAAATGCAAAATTCGCAACACAGCCTCCAGTTGATGATTTACCCTTTTAGCAAATCAAAGCAAATATTGCCTAGTCATTATTTTCTTGCAGAATAAACAATTTATTCCTTACATACTCAAGTGCTTAATAACTGTTGCTATTTTTTAAAATTAACGGAATGAACAACTTTAATTCAAATGAAATTTCTAGAACATTTTTTACTACACCCCGTGATGGTTATGGGAAGGGAAATCTTTGGATAAAACGAAAAGAAGAGAACAGATTAAGTTTATTACTAGATAATCTTGGAGAAAGTGTTTGTATTGATGGTCCAACAGGCACTGGTAAATCCTCATTAGCGATAACAATTTTGAAACAAAAAAAAATAGATTTTATATTAGTTCAAGTCACAAAGAACATGAGTTGGAGCGATTTTTGTAGAAAAATTTTTAATTCTAAAATTAATGAAAACAATTCTTTTGAAACAGGATTAGAAACAAGCATTGAAAAAGGATTGCCATTATTTAATTTACATTTTGGATTTAACTCTGAAAGAAATAGTTTAGAGAATTTAGAGTATGAAGAAAAGCTAATTGAAAAAATGACTGATGATAAAATTTGCAATATTCTCTATACACACAAGTTGTCACTTCTTATAGATGATTTTGAAAGAGCAAGTGATGAAATATTATCAAATATTGGAGAAATGTGTAAACTTTTAACTGAATCCTATATTTCCAACAAAACTCGTTTAGTAATTGTTGGAACTGATGACATATATAAGAGATTGACTTACTTTAACAAGAGCCTTGAAGGTAGGCTTAAAGAATTAAGTTTGGGAACAATCGAAAATAAATCCGAATCTTGGGCCTTTTTAACTCACGGATTTGATAGACTCAACCTAAAACATCCCGAGTATGAATACAAAAAGAAAATTGGCTCTATATCTGTAGAAGACATTAGATTATGTAAAGATGCTTGCTATGATGCTGCTGACGGCTTATTAAAATCAATTAACGAACTAGGTTCTGAAATTGCCAGGCATGCAACTCCAAGTAGAAGAATAAGCAAAGCAACAATTTTGGAAGTTAGCAAGAAATTATTGGAAAGAAATATTACAAGATTTAATCAATACTACCCTAAAGTATTTAAAATTATTAGCCAAAGTGTTATTGCGAAAAACATTATCATAACACTCTATACTAGCGGAATAGGGCAGATTCATAACTGGGATGACATTTCAAATACATTAGGGGAATCTGTTGATTCAAAGCAAATTGAGGACGCAATTTGTCAGTTAGTTGAAATTGATTTTTTAACAAGAACTGGCTATAATGGCGAAGTACTTTTTGTAACAAATCCAACACTAGCTCATACTATTGCTGCAGTAGTTAACAATCCTGAAAAATACAGTGTACCAAGATCATTTATGATTAACAATAATCAATTTGTCCTGCCATTCCTAAATAAAACAGAAGACGGGAATTAGAATAAAAACCTTTGGAATCAGTGTCCAATCGAAGGTTAGTCAATGGTTCCAATAAACTCGAGAGGTCTGCAACCGCAACATGGTGCAGCCTAAAAAAAATTACCTACATAAAACTCTTCCACCTTGATTCTAGGCAACATGAACCAACGTGGGAAAACGGAAGACTTGCCCAAATAGTGGTATATTTTTTTAACCAATTAACACAATTAAAATAATAAACTAATGTTTTACAAAGAATTGTTTTGGACATCAAAAAGTATTGAAAAACAAAACATTGAAAACAAGCTTTATTAATAATGTCTTAAATTCAAGTAATTTGCACTTTAGAGATTACTAAAAATAAATTTATAATGGCAAATCTAAAATTAAGCTTAACTTCTTTACAGGACAAAGCAAAAGAAAGAACTGTAAAAACTCAAAGTATTGAGTATGATTTAGAAACATTGGTAAAAAAAATAGATAGAGGAATTATAAAACTAGATCCTGATTACCAAAGGCGACATAGATGGAATGTAGATACATCTTCTAGATTAATTGAAAGCCTTATCCTTAATATCCCAATACCAACAATTTATATTTCTCAAGACGTCGATGTAGACTCAGAAACCGAAGAATATCGCTATTCAGTAATTGACGGTCAACAACGGCTAACTGCTATGTATAATTTTTTTAAAGATAAATATCCCCTAACTGGCTTAGACACCTTAGAAGAATTAAATGAGTGCTATCATAAAGATTTACCACCATTCTTAATTAGAAGACTTGAAGAAAGAACTGTCAAGTGCTTAAGAATAGATTCAACCCTTGATGCACAAGTTAAAATTGATATTTTCGAAAGGTTAAATTCCGGATCAGTAAAGTTAGAGCCGCAAGAGCTTAGGAATGCTGTTTACAGTGGACGGTTTAATATTTTATGTAAAGAACTTGGTACAAATGAAAACTTTAGAACGTTATTACAAGTTGATTTGAGTTCGCCTGATACTAATAATAGAGTTAAGAAAATGGAAGATGTCGAATTAGTATTGAGATTTTTTTCATTAATTAATGGAAACTATTTAAATTATAAAAAGACAAAAGAAAAGGGTTTTACGGATTTTCTTTCGGAAACAATGGAGAAAAACTTAAATATAAATGATGATAAAATATTTGAGTTAAGAAAAATATTCGAGGTAACAATGGCTACGATTCTTAGAGATTTTGGCAGTACTGCTTTTGCTAAATATAAATTCGACAACGGAGAATTTAAATTACAGTCAAAATTCAATGTTGCTGTTTTTGATGCCTTAGCAACAAGTTGCCATGATTTGATTTTTAATGAAGGTGTCACAGGCTTTAGTAATAAGAAAAATGCATTTCAAAATTTATTTCATAGCGACGATTTTTATGAATCTGTATCAGGTAGCTATTTAGATACAGCTAAACTGAAACATAGAATTGAACGAGCGAAAATAACTCTGCGATGAGCCAAACTTTTATCAATCTTCGGTTTGAACAGATTGAGAAAAGATTTAATGAAATCGACATCCTTCTCAATTTAGCAACTCTATATCAATCCAAAACTGATATTTACCAGACACTTTGCAGATCTGCACATGTACTATTGGTAAGTCATTTTGAAGGTTTATATAGGGAAGTATGCAGAGATGTTATCGATGATATGAATTTCAATACAAATTTTTATGAAATCAAGAAAGTAATTTTTAATTCGTATTGTAGTTACTTTATTCATACTAATGAAACCCCTGAATCTGCCAACAATATAAAATTAAAATTATGGGAAGCTTTTAAAAATCACCCATCGAGTTTAAAAGTTGAGCCATTTATTTCAGTTGACAATCGTAACCCAACTCCATTAATATTAGAAACGATTTTAAAAAAATTTGGAGTGAAAAATTTTTTTTGGTCCATTGATTCTTCTGATTTGGATATAGTATTCGAAGACCAAAAATCAAAAACATTAAAATTAAGAAATCGTTTATTAAAATATGTTCGATCAGGAACAAGAAATTATCCTTATACTGTGGATTCAAGTTTCTATCACCCAATAGTAAGAGAAAATCAAAAAAAGGTAAAAACATTTTGGGAGGATTTTATAAATAATTTTTTAAAAGCTCGCCATAATATTGTACATGGACATGTTATAGATAATCCCAATAATCATGAAGCCATATCGCAAGCAAAAATTAAAATTGAAATTCTGTTGTACGCTTTTATAATAAATGTATGTTCTGCATCAAATAAAATATTTTTACTCCCGGAAAATTAATAGCTCTTTTTCGCCGCCGTAGTTACTCCCTACTCAGCACGCCCCCGTCTGGTCTCCTGACCAACGGGCAGCATACACCCAATGTTCATTTACAAAACAGTTATTGCATAGTCTGTTATTGCAACAGCATTATAGTACAACGCCGTTGGTCAAAGACCAAACGGCGGCGTTTATAATTTCGCTACGATAAAAGATGAATAATGGTATGCCGTACAAGTGAGCCAAGCCGCGGCGGGTACGATCTTGTACAATGCTGCTACAGTTTGCTGATAATACCAATAAAAAAACCGGGCCAAACCCGGTTTTGATCTAATACAAGATCTGCTATATGAACATTCTTTATGCTACTCAATTTTAGTACCCATTGGTTCCAAATTCAGCTGCATTGTTGATCTGGTTAAGGAAGGTGGATGGTATAGGACGATTGTAATGCCTGGTGGCAGCAAAGTTTGCATATGCTGTGTTGTTATAGGCCTGCAATCTTGTTTCGAATGCTTTTTCCCTTTTCAGCAGGGCCCAGCGGTTGTATTCGCCGCAAAGCTCCCTTGCAAATTCATCAAACACATCGTTTTTTGTAGCAACCGTTAATTGCATTCCGCTGCCAATATTATAATCGGCAGGATTACGGCAGGCACGTTTTCTCAGCACATTCAAATACTGCGCAGCAGTGGCCGCATCATTGGTAGTATTAAGCGTTGCCTCAGCAGCTATTAAATACACTTCGGCCATGCGCATTACCATAATATTGCCAAGCTTCTGCTGAAAATTTCCGCCCAGCCATCCGCCATCAAAATTGTGATTGAACTTCATCATGCTGGGGAACAAATTAGCAAGACTGTTGGGTGTAAATCCGTTGGTTGTTACCACACTCTTGTATGTGCTGCCCGTAGGATCGGCAGGATCAAACAGGTCATCAATATTAATGGAAACATACCTGCGGAGTTTTTTATCTGCAGCTGTAAGCGGATCTTTGCTCAGGTAAACAAAAAATCGGTCTTCATCGGCAGCTAACGGATAAGGATGCACGTTAGCATTTGCAGCATTTAACAGCGAAGTAGTTAGTCCGGTATAAACACCTTTTGGCCATATTCTGGGACTAAACTGCCAGGTGGCAAATGAGGGTGAAAGTTTGGCATCTACATCGGCATAAGGGTATATTTTTTCATTTACATGCGAAGCATCAATACCATACTTTGTACATATTGCCGGTGTTAATGTAATTGTTGCGGCGGCATAGGTAACATTTGCACCGGGCGCACTTGTTGCTCCGCTTGCGATAGCCTGAGCGCCGGAGTAATTTGCAAATGCAGTAACAAATGTATTCTCCCACCGCTTATCAAACCTGGCATCAAAGCAATTAACCAGGTATTTGGTTGGCGCAATAAACTGCTGGTTTAAACGGCCATAATAGGCATTAGAGCTGTTTGAGTTAACCGATCTTTTAAAGAGGTCGGCTGTTCCAAACGCATCATCCAGTTTGGGATAAAAGTGAAGGTAGAAATTAGGTTTACTATTGCCCGTAAAAGAATTGTATGATAAGGAGTAAGGATTGAGTCCGTAGGCCGTAAATAAAACTTCGGCATTATCCCTGTTATTGGCAGCAGCAAATACTTTTCCAAAATCATCGTACATGGCTGCACCATAGCCTGCCATATTATTAATTAAACTATCCGCCACTTCCTTAGCCCTTAACCAGTAGGATTTAGTTCCTTCGGTCAGCCCTTCTCCTCCACCCTGTGCATATACCCTTGCCAGTAAACCCAGTGCGCCTTTTTTGGTTACACGCTGCAGATTACTTTCAAATGGTGCTACCGGCAAACTGTCGAATGCAGCTCTTAAGTCTGAAACAATCTGAGCGTATATTTTAGATACACTATCGCGTTTAGGGCTAAGATTTTTTACAGGATCGTCGGTTAATACCAGTGGTAAACTTCCAAATTGTGACACCAGCACCGAATAATAATACCCTCTCATCATCTTTGCTTCTGCAACAAGCGTTTTAATATCGCTTGCTTTACCATCCACCAGCTGGGTAGACAGCTGAATGGTTTTATTACAGTCTTTAATAGATCCCCATGCAAAATCCCAGGTATTTCTTACAAGCCCCTGATCAACCGTTAACGCATCATAGGCAAGCAGCTCTTTAAAATTAACCTTATTATTATAAGGGAATGTCCATAAATCGGTTCCTGCTTCAGACACAACACCATACTGCATGCCAATCAGCGATCCCCAAAGCCCGGAATAAATATTAGACTGAAAGGCTTTCCACCCGGTATAATTTCTCAATACATTTTCTTCTGATACACCGGCCGGGTTGTACTCATCTAATTTTTTACACGAAGATGTGCACGCCGTAACAAGCACAATAAATGCTCCTGTGTATAATATTGTTTTAATAATATTTGCTTTCATTTGTAATGCTCTTTAATACGTTAATTAAAATGTGATATTTAATCCTGCAACAGCCTGCCTTGTAAGCGGATAATCCAACACCCCATTCATTTCAGGATCGTAGTCTTTTACCAGGCGATCTTTAGCATAGATATAAGGATTTGTAATGGTGGCATATACACGAAACTTTTGTACTGAAGCCCTGCGTACCAGCTTATCCGGCAAAGTATATCCAATCGAAATATTTTTGATCTTAAAGAACGAACCATCTACGTAAGTAAGACCTGAAAAGCCAGATGCTGAACTAGGCGAATTATAGTTCATTACAGGAAAATCATTTGATGGGTTTTCCGGTGTCCAGTAATTAAAATTACCGGGGAATGTTCTTGAAGGGCTTGCATTGGTAGCAAAAGTCTGTGGCTGATACCATCCCGGCATTACATAGTTGATCATTTGTCCCCACCTGAAATAAGCATAGATGCCTAAATCTATACCCTTGTACCTGAATGTATTTTGAATACCAAGCGACCAGTTGGGCGTATTATGCCCCAGTACCTGGTAATCTGTTGAGCTGTAATTATACCTGTTGTTTGCTGCTGTAAGTGCGGGATTAATTTTTTGCGCATCAGCAAGAACAGTATAATAATAGGTTTTTGTACCATTAGCAGCCTCTCTCATATATACTCCGGAAGCCAGTTTTACTAAGTTTGGCACATATACTTTTAAATCGCCGGGGCGCTTTCCAAATGCAGCAGCATCCAGCTCTTCGCCAATTTGCCAAACGCCTTCCAGTTTATAGTTTCTGTAAGAATTTACTGCTTCACCCAAAGTAAGCCAATAGGCACCGTTTTGAATATTATTAGCTACTCCGCCCACCAGTGTGTTGATCTCTTCTTTGTTGTTGCCAAAAGCGAATGAAGATGTCCAGTCAAAATCTTTTGTAACAATATTTTTTGTGGTCAGGCTAAGTTCAAAACCTTTGTTAGTGGTTTTAGCCACATTAATATTTGTTTTGTACTGTGCGCCCGGTGAGTAGCTACCATAAATGATGGGTGAGGTAACGCTGTAAATAACCCCATCAGTTTTGGTAATATAATATTCAAGGGTTACATCAATACGGTTTTTTAGCAGTGTGGCTTCCAAACCAAAATTTGTATTGTGCGATTTTTCCCAGCCCAGATCTGCGTTAGTAATAAACTGGGTATTGCGGTACATTGGCTGTGATAAGCCGCCAAGCGACATACTGCCTGCTTCCATTGTTTGTACAGAACTGTACGGATCAATTTTGGCTGAGCCTGTAATACCCCATCCGATACGAAGCTTCAAACTATTTAACCAATTCTTTGTAGACTGCATGAATGACTCGTCGGAAACCCTCCAGCCAACAGAAGCTGCAGGGAAATTATTCCACCGGTTATCTTTATACAATACAGATGAGCCATCGCGGCGTAAAGAAGCGGAGAAAAGATATTTGCTTTTGTAAGAATAGTTGACACGTCCGATAAAGCCAATGGTTTTGGACATGGTATAAGACGATGTGGCTTTAGTGCTTGAATCGCCTGTAAACCTGTACCATTTAAAATTATTATTGTTGATACCGGTTTGTGACATTTCGGTATTCGTGTTTTGGTTATAGAACCAGGAGCTGGCACCTGTGAATGTGATATCATGCACTTTGGCCAGTTTAATATTGTAGGTTAAAATATTTTCCCACTGGTAACCCCTGAAAAGATTTTGGGATATTGTTGCATTGGCAATACCCGGAGTTAGATACACATAACCCACAGAACCAATACCATTAAACTGGTAAGTATTGGAGTAATAAAGTTGTACTCCTGCACGGGATAAAAAACTCAGTCCTTTCATTGGTTTGAGTTCTAAATAAGGATTCAGCGCCAATTTGGTATTATTATCCACGTTTCCATACACCCCGGGCTGGTAGTCGAAAAGCAGGTTATACACGTTGTTGCCCAACTGATCATTCAATGTACCATCAGCCTTGTAAGGCTGTACCAACGGGTCGGTTACCATAGCGTTCTCCAGTTTGTCGCGGGCCTTATCCCTGTCTACATAAGAAGCCTGCAAATTAGTTCCAATAGTAAGCCAGCTTTTTACTTTATGATCTACACGCATGCTGGTAGTAAACAGTTTGTAATTGTCGCCTCTGTACTGTCCTTTTTCGTCGGTATAATTAAAGGAGATATACCCTTTTGTTTTATCGTTACCGCCGGCTATACCCAGACTATAGTTTTTAGTAGCTGCATTTTTTTGCAGAAATACATTTGTCCAATCAAAAAAATCGCCCTGCTTATAAAGTGGCCATCTGGATGAACCAAAAATAGCCGAATCATCGGCAGGAGATTGCCAAAGTGCACCCGCTGTTATCCATTTCATAGCTGTGGCATCATACACCCATCGGTAAGCATCACGCTTGGTTTGTAAATACTGATTTTTAGTAAGCATTTTAGGTGTAACAGACCAGCCGTTATAACCATAATAGGTATTAAAGTCTACAGACATTTTTCCGGGTTTACCGCTTTTAGTGGTAATAATAATTACACCATTAGAGCCTGCTGAACCATATACTGCTGTTGATGACGCATCTTTCAATACATCAATTGACTCGATATCGTAAGGGTTTAGTGTGGCATAATCACCGGGCAGGCCATTAATAATAAATAATGGTGTGCCGCTGGCAGTAAAAGACCTGGTACCGCGTAACTGAATATTAACACCGGCACCGGGCTGGCCGGATGTACGGGTAATATCAAGGCCTGCCACTCTTCCCTGCAGCGATTCCATGGGATTGGGTCCGGGACGGGCTGTAATTTCCTGGGGTTTAACAGATACTACAGAGCCGGTAAGGTCGCGTTTTTTTGTAGTACCATATCCTATAACTACTATATCATCCAGTGATTTTACAATACTTTTCATTTCGATATCTAATAGTAATGTGGCATCACCTTTAATGGAATAACCAGACATTGCCTGTGCTTCGTATCCCACTATCGAAAAAGAAAAACTGTAAGGGCTTCCTGCCGGCACTTTTGAAAAAGTAAATACCCCGGTGCTGTCGGTTACAGTACCTGAAGTAAAATTTGTTTTGTTGTTGCGGATAACAACTGATACACCGGCAAGTGGTTTGTTATTTTCACCCTGCACAAGCCCTCTTACAACACTGACAGAACCCTGTGCGGTTGCAGTAGCGGGAAGCAGCAGTTGAAGTAAAAAGAATGTGGTTAGCAGTGAAGCATAAATGCGGAGTCGTTTGAGTCTCATATAGCATGCAGTTTTAAGTGAACAATAAGCGCCCTTCAACCTATTAAAAACAGGTTGTACATCCTTTGTTTAAAGAATGCAGTATTATAGTGTTAATTGATTTTTATTTGTTTATTATAAAGGCCGAACCATTTTTTGTAATTGAAAGTTGATTAAGCATACCAATTCTTTTCAGGATTGTTTCAACCGAATCTGAACTGTTGTATTTACCGATGAAGTAAATATTCTCCACATCTTTTTTCTCATAAACAATTTCAACCTTATAGATTTCAGCCAACTGGTCAAACACTTCACTAACCGGCCTGTTGTTAAACTGGAACCATGAGCCTTTAATATTTTGTGGAACCGATGGATTATCCGCTTCTGATTCCTGCAGCATTATTTGTTCCGGTATACTTGTGCTGCCAATTTTGAAATACTGTTTTTTGGCCAGCGCCTGTTCGCCATAAACAAACTCCTGACCAGGCAATAAATAAACATCCTTTTTTAAATACCGGTTTGCCTTATTAACCGGCTGTATTACCACTTTCCCTTCATACAATCGCACAACCACATGTCCTGAACCCCTTATTGCGGCCACTGTAAATTGTGTACCCAGTGCTGTTGTTGTAATGGCGCCTGAGGTAACAATAAAGGGCTTGGTTTTATCTTTTGCAACTTTAAAAAATGCTTTGCCAACCACACTGATAGTACGCGTATTTGTGAAAGGCAGTCGGTAAACAATCTCACTGTTATTCGCCAGTATAACCAAAGAGCCATCTTCCAGTTGAATTGTTTTGTCTTTTCCGCTATAGTTTGTTTTATGCCTTGTTACTACCACCACACTATCTGCAGTTTCCCTGATTGCTGCAACCGGCTGCTGTATGTGAACATCACCGCCACTAAAATATTTCCATCCTGACAGCATCAGCAGTAAAACAGCAGCTGCTGCAGCCATGCCCCTGATCAGTTTTATCCTTTTTGTTTTTTTAGTGGTTTGTTGCTGAATATTGGCAAACAACCTCCTGGAAAGGGCATCATCTATTTTTGCTGAGTATTTAAACTGCTCCCACTCATTTTCATCAAGGTATTGCGCAAACTCATCAGCATTTGCTTTCATATACTCCATCACATGCTGCTGTTCTTCAGCACTGCATTCATCTTTAAAAAAGCGTTCAATTAGTTCCTTGGTAACCATATTAATTCGAATTCAGGCAACAGTAATATATTTTTACCGGAACCATTTTTAAGTTTGAACAATAATAATACGTTTGAAATTGAGTTATCCCCCAATGGCAGAAAAAATATTTTTTTACCAGAATAGAAAAAGAAACAAGCTTGTTATAACACGACGTAACTGCTTAATGGCTAAAGCAATATGGTTTTCCACTGTTTTCTCCGACAGTGAAAGCTGCCGGGCAATTTCTTTGTAGGTTTTAGTTTCATAGCGGCTAAGCATAAAAACCACTTTCCGCACTGGCGGCATTTGCTGAACTGCATGGCTGAGTTTAGCCTGTAGTTCCTTATTATTTATAGCTTCGGTAATATTATCAAAAAACTGTCCGTCGGGTTTTGCCTCCGGTAGTTTTTTTCTGTTTCCTTCTTTTCGCAGCAGATCGATACAGGTTGTTTTGGCTATTTGAAATAATTGTACACCCGGGGGCAGTGCTTCATTCAGATTTGCTCTGTTTTTCCAGAGTTTTATAAAAGTAAGCTGTGTAACTTCTTCTGAGAGGTAGGGTGATTTTGTTTTGTTAAGAATAAAGAAGTAGACTTTCTGATGAAATTCATTAAAAATTTCTTCAAAGATGAATTCATCACCTTGTTTAAGTGCAGCAATCTTTTCAGATAAATTCATTGATTAATAGAATAACAATCGATTTTAAATTTAAGCATCCATTAAAATGGATTCTCCTGTACTGTGCCAATTAGTGTTGCTTTTTAATTGCCTGTTAGTTTATAACAGCTATTGTAAAACCTGCAGGATTCCGATGTTTGCAGATCAACAACTTTTACAGTTACTGTTTTGTATTGCTCAAATGAAATGACAGCCATAAGGGATTCAAAACGAATATTAAAATTCGCCGGCACATCTTAAGTAAATGTGCTTTCATATAGCAATTATAAAAAAACCTAATTACAGCAGGATAATAATATGAAAATTATTATAATTTCAAAGATAAAAAATATCCTTTTCCATTAAAAAGATGTACTATTTTACTGTTGTCGCTTATGCACGGGCGACAGTGGCAGACTAATAAAAGAAAGCACACCCTACTGAAACACCTTCTTCAAAAACGCCGTATTAGCGCCGTAATTAAATTTGGTATCGGAGGGTTTATTGGCATCCCTGCTGCGTTCAATAACCAGCCAGCCGCGGTAGCCCATTTCGTCGAGGCATTTTTTTACTTTGTACATATCCAGCTGCGGATCGTTTTGCAGCCATACACTGTCTTTATTGGTAGCATGTATCATAGAGATACGGTCCTTACCTAAAATTTTTAATTCACTGATCAGGTCGCGGCCCTCTTTTAAGGGATTGCTGAAATTGAAATATATTTTTATGCCGGGCGAGTTGATCTCTTTTAATAGTTGTAATTCTTCTTTGGCAGATAAAGCGGTTTCAATACCAATTACCACACCGGCAGCTTCGGCCATTTTGCCTGCTACTTTCAGCCGGGCAATCACAGAGTCTCTTACGGCTGGTGTTTTTTGTAAATCGCATTGCACACCCAATGGTAAAAAAGCAGTTTTTACATTCATGAGTTTCATGGTGGCAATACAATCTTCTATACTTTTTTTATACTCTGCCCTGCCGCAGAAAGATTGTGCATAATAGCCAGTCATGGCCAGTGAAAATATTTCTACATTATTTTCTTTGGCGGTTTTTAAAAACTGGTTGCGCACCGAGTCGGTGAGCAGCTGGTTATCAAATGTAGGCCGGTTGCCCAGTCCGCCCATATCCACTTCCACCCCATCAGCTTTTAACTGCGCTGTTAAAGTAATAGCACCCAGCTTCTGGCGTTTCAGCAACATCAAATCTATCAAACCAATTTTATAGCGCTGGTTTTGTTTGGCTTTAATCACTTCATCGTTAAAAAGCTTATCAATATTGTTAAAACCATGTACGGCATTGGCGGGCAGTTTTTCTCCTTTATCGCCAAATACATAAAAAGCTGTTTCGGGTTCCAGTGTAATGGCGGTATCCACAATATTGCCTTCTGCATTTTGTACGGTTTTCAAATTCAGGTTGAGTTGCTTTGCCATAAACTCGTACAGCGGCTTGCGTTTATTAAAACCAAAATCGTGCTTGTCGTTGGGCAAATGCACATTGCTAACATTGTCGGACTTGCCGTACCAGCTGTACATTTTTTGCAGGTATAAAAAATCATGTTCGGGCATGCGGTCGGTCCAGTCGCCGCCATCGCTTACCACCAGCATGGGCCTGGGTGCTGCCATGGCTGCCAGCTCCACATTATCTGTTCTGCCGCCGCAGCTGTGAATGTCCATACCGCTTTCGCAGGGGCAGCCGCCATAGAAATAAGAAGAGAGGTTTACAATGGGTGCCGACACTTTAATGCGGTTATCAATGGCTGTCATCAGCACAGCATAGGTACCACCACCACTACCACCGGTAATGGCTACCCGATTGGTGTCGGCATACTTGAGGGCTAACAAATAATCTAAAATGCGGATGCTGCTTAAAATTTGCAGGCTCTGTGCCCTGCTGGTGCGGTGGTCTTCGAACCTTACCTGCAGCTGACTTTCGCCATAGCCAAACATATCGTAACTGAAAATCATGGCGCCCATTTTGGCGAGGGCTGCGCTGGTGTACTGGCAGTCTGCACGGTAGCGGTGTTTATCCCAATGGCCCTGCGGATGCAGGATCACGGGTATCTTACCTTTTATTTTTTCGGGTTTGTATAATGAGCCGTTTACCCAAAAGCCGGGCATTACTTCAATAGCAATATTGCTGATGCTGTAGCCGGGGAATTTTCGTTCGGGCGTTACAATTGCAGGCGTATTGGGCGATGCCGGCAAATGCGATAATTGCATGGCTTCTAATAAAGCGGGCTGCAACATAGCTTTGCGTTGTTCCCATTCGGCCAGGGTTTTGTATTGTGCGGCTATGCGGTCCAGTTCGGCCCAGCCGTCTTCCACGCTCCAGCGGTAGTATTCGTATACACTGAGTTTATATTGTTTGTCTTTTTCTTTTTTTACTTTTAGCTCTAATGGTTTTAATACATTATCTAAAGTCACTTCCACATCGGTGCGGTATTTCCAATCGGCATAGGTAACTTTTTTATTGGCCACCATACTATCGGCATACTTGATGGTGACACCGTATTTTTTTTGAATGTCGTTGAGGACTTCTTTCAGGGGTTTGGCGAATTGGTTGTCGGAGGAGGGTTGGGAGAAGGTGGTGAACCACAAAGACAGGAAGACACAAAGACACACAAAGGATCTTTTATTTAATACAGGGAACCACGAAGTCACGAAGGCGCTAAGAAACACAAAGGGATTTCTTAGTGACCCTTTCTGTCTTTCTGCCTTAGTGGTTGTATTTCTTACTATCATAAATGTTTTATTAAATTATTTCTTTCTGTTTGCCCGCCAGTTACTGTATAATAAATTATCTTCCAGCACCGGTTTGGGAAAATGCGGTGAACCACAAAGACACACAAAGGATCTTTTATTTAATACAGGGAACCACGAAGTCACGAAGGCGCAAAGAAGCACAAAGTAATTTTTATTAAACACTGGGAACCACGAAGTCACGAAGGCGCTAAGAAACACAAAGGGATTTCTTAGTGACCCTTTCTGTCTTTCTGCCTTTGTGGTTGTATTTCTTACTATCATAAATGTTTTATTAAATTATTTCTTTCTGTTGGCCCGCCAGTTACTGTATAATAAATTATCTTCCAGCACCGGTTTGGGAAAATGTGGTGAACCACAAAGACACACAAAGGATCTTTTATTAAATACAGGGAACCACGAAGTCACGAAGGCGCTAAGAAACACAAAGGGATTTCTTAGTGACCCTTTCTGTCTTTCTGCCTTAGTGGTTGTATTTCTTACTATCATAAATGTTTTATTAAATTATTTCTTTCTGTTTGCCCGCCAGTTACTGTATAATAAATTATCTTCCAGCACCGGTTTGGGAAAATGCGGTGAACCACAAAGACACACAAAGGATCTTTTATTTAATACAGGGAACCACGAAGTCACGAAGGCGCAAAGAAGCACAAAGTAATTTTTATTAAACACTGGGAACCACAAAGACAGGAAAGCGCTAAGGAACACAAAGGGATTTCTTAGTGACCCTTTCTGTCTTTCTGCCTTTGTGGTTCTAAATCTTTGTATCATAAATCTTTTATTAAATTAATTATTCCGGTTCGCCCTCCAGTTACTGTATAATAAATTATCCTCCAGCACCGGTTTGGGAAAAAATAAACTGGCGATATAGCCTACTACAATCACCACCACATGACTGTACACACCCAGCATCAGCTTATGATGTGTAAAATTAAAATTACCTAAATCCAGCAGGAGTTTGGGATTTTTTAATCCGATGGGGGTGCTGGTTAAAAATGCCCATGTGGTAAACAGTATACAGGCAATGATGGCAATATTGATGCCCTGTGTATTGGCTCTTGCACTGAATACCCCTAATAAAAATATACCTACAATACCGCCGGAGAAAATGGCGTACACCGTAAATATTAAATCGATGATACCGCCATTGCTGAACTTTAAATAAAAATAGCCCATGCCAATCGCGAAAAAACAAGACAGCAAGACCATCATTTTACTGGCATATAAATTTTGCTGATCGGATTTTCCGGGGCGGAATTTTTTATAGTAGTCTTCCATACCCACTGCTGCATTGGAATTGATATCGGCACTCAGACTGCATATTGCCGCACTGATCAACGCCGCCACAATAAAACCAATCACACCTGTTGGTAAATTGGTCATCATAAAATAAGGGAATACGGTTTTAGCCGTAACATCTGCGGGCAGGGGATTTTGTTTATAAAACACAAAGAGCGCCGTGCCGATAAACATAAAGATGGTCCAGATGGGCACGGTTAAAAAAATGCCCATCAGTGATGCTTTGATGGCCGACTTATCTGACTTGGCTGTGAGATACCGCTGCACCACCGTTTGATCCGTAGCATATTTTTGAATGGCATAAAAAGCGCCATTGATGATGAGCACCCAAAACGTGAGCCGGTCGAATTTAAAATCGTAAGGACCAAAGCCGGTTAAATTATTTTCTCCTGCCACTTTCAATGCTTCGGGTATACCGCCTTTGATAGAGAATAATAATATACCCAGACAAATAAATCCGCTGGCGAATAACATAAATCCCTGAAACACATCGAGCCAGATGACGGCCTGCATACCGCCTTTTAAATTGAGCACAATAAGTACCAGTCCCACTGCCAGTAAAATATACACGGGATTAATATTGGTGAGTTTATAAATGGCCAATGCCACCAGCGTTAACACCGAGCCCATGCCTGCAAACTGCCGGATGATAAAAGAAGAGGAAGAATAATAGCGGGCAAATTTTCCAAACCGTTTTTCAAAATATTCGTAGGTGCTTAATCCGATGACTTTGCGAAACAGCGGCACAATAAACCAAATGGTACCGAGTAAAACAATGGGCACCATATAGCCCTGTAATAAATAAATCCAGTTGGATTGAAAGCCCTGTTCGGGATAGCCCAAAAAAGTATTGCTGCTGATTAAGGTAGATAATAAAGATAAGCCCAGTGCCCAGGAAGGAAAATTGCCTTTGGATAAAAAATAATTTTCGGTGCTGGTTTGTTTATTGGCAAAACGAAAACCGAGGTACAGGGTGATGCCGAGTACAAAAATGATGATGGCGTAATCTATGATGTGAAGATGGTTCATAACAAGCGGCCTCCCCAAACCCCTCCCACAGAGGGGCTTTAGCGCCTGCGGTTTGCAGACTTTTTTTTAACTGGTGATGTATATTTTTTTTATTTCATCAGGCAGTTGATAGCTGCCGGGTTTTACGGTAATGAATAATGCTCCGGCTTTCATGCGCACTACTCCCCTGCTTAATTCATTTACCGGTGTCAATTTTTTAATATGCAATTCTTCCAGCACTGCAGCGGCTGTTGAGCCACCTTCAATAAAAATTTCTTTTACATTTTCATTCATCACAATTGCTGCAACTGCTTTTGCCATTGTTGTTCTTAATACCAATGCCGATTCGTTTGACACATCAATGGCGATAACGGCTTTGCCTTTTTCTTTAATGATGGCACCGGTTTGCTGTAACCATATTTCATCAATTGTTTCGGGCAGGTATGCACAACAATCTAATTTTTTAATGAACTGTTTTCTTTCTTCAAAAGCCGTACCGCATACATACAGGTGCGGCGATTGCAATTCAAATTTTACCTGCGGCTGCAACTGGTATTTTTTTTCCAGCAGCGCCGTATAAAAATCGCCTGCACCCACCAGCATCCAGGAAGCATCTGTTGCGGCAGCCCATGCTTTTACATCTTCAGTAGTTTCCGCCCCGCCTATTACAATGCCTTCAACAGGTAACCAGTCATCATGCTGTAACACCTGTACCGTTTCATCATTCACCATGGCAGTAACATTGGCACTGCGTATGGGAAATTCGGGATCGTTTACAAAACCTGTTTCTGTTATTTTTTTTCCGCTGATAAAATATTCCCCCTTGCTGATGGTTCTTTGTAATGATGGATTGGCAGGGAGAATGAGTGCTTTAGTTTTTTCACTTAATTCCATTTGCACTTTAGCTTCATCAATAACATAACCCCGTAATACCGAATCAATTTTTTTATACAATATTTCCGGTTGCCATTCCATCAGTGCTTCCACTGCTTCGGCAGTACAATAAATTGCCGCGGCTTTTTGCATGGAGCGGCTGTCGGTGCTTATGATGACCACTTCTGCATTGCTGTCTGCTACCGTATCCAGCAAAACTTCAACCGATAACCCATAGCGCAGACTGATGCCTGCCAACTCGGCTGCACCTGTAAAATCGTCTGCGATAACTGCTATCATAATTGTGAGTTGTGAATGGTGAATAGTGAATGGCACTTACTTACAGCTATGATTTATCATCTAATCACCCCCAGCTTACTACTTATTACTTACTACTTATTACTTACTACTTATTACTTATTACTTATTACTTATTACTTATTACTTACAACTTACCACTCCTATACTTACTCAACTGCACCGCACTCTCAATCGCCAATACCATCGCATCCGGACTGGCAATACCTTTTCCAGCAATTTCAAAAGCTGTTCCATGATCCACAGAGGTTCTGATGATGGGTAATCCCATGGTGATGTTCACGCCCTTCACACTGTCCATCTGATTTTTTTCGCTGTTCCATTTAAAGCCGGAAAGCTTAAAAGGAATATGTCCCTGATCGTGATACATGGCCACCACACCGCCATAATATCCGGTGGCGGCTTTGGCAAACATGGTATCGGGTGGCACCGGACCTTCCACATCATATCCTAATCTACGGGCTTCTTCCACGGCAGGTAAAATTTCCAGGTCATCTTCGGTGCCAAATAAACCACTATCGCCTGCATGCGGATTCAATCCTGCAATGCCAATCTTTAAATTTTTTTCACCCAGACTGATCATGCCATTATGCAATAATTCTGTTACTTGTAATATGCGTTCTTTCTTTACCAGATCGCAGGCCTGGCGTAAGGATACATGCGTGGACACATGGATCACTTTCATCTTATCTTCCACCAGCAGCATGGCATATTTTTTAGTGCCGGTATAGTGGGCATAAATTTCGGTATGTCCGGCAAAATGATGTCCGGCTTCGTTGATAGATTTTTTATTAATGGGTCCGGTAACCGTAGCATCAATTTCTTTTGCCATCGCCAGCTCAATTACTTTTTTCACCGATTGAAAAGCAGCTTCCCCGCACATGGCCGCTATTTCGCCAAATACCAGTTGGCTCATATCCACATTCTTCAAATCAAACACATCAATCTCGCCAAATGTAAATTTTGCTTCGGCTACTGAGTGAATAGGATTGATAGTTGCTTCTAAGTTTAGCCGTTTGATGATATCATTGAATACCGCAGCATCACCCACAATTAATGGCCGGCAGATGGTATAGATATTTTCATTCAGCAATGCTTTTATGGCTATCTCCGGACCAATACTCGCCGGATCGCCCATGGTAATTCCTATTATTGGTTTAACGTTCATAGTTCTTATTTAAATTATTCTTCTTTATACAACCGCCGCCGGGGATAAATCCGCCTGCGGGGTTTGTTACAACGGCGGCATCACCACAGCTTCACACAATCCTTTTTGCTGCATCAATACTTTTAACGCCAATAAACTTTCACCTAATGTTTTTCCTGCCTGATATAGATTACCATACTCATCACTCAGTTGCTGCATGGCATAGGCTGTTGCATGATCATTTGATTGTATGGCCTGCCACATTTTTTGATAGATCTCGGCATTCCAGTTTCCGGTGCTGGGTATTATACCGTCACTGCCTGCGATGAGTGCCTGCACACTTCTTGCGGCCCATCCCACAAAATGGCTGAAGTCGGCACGGTGCTGCCATAAGGCAATACTCTGTGCTAATCTTTCATCGCTGCGCTCCGAATCTTTGGCACCCACAATATTCGGGTGCTGACTGAGGGCATCAATCATTGTTAGAGATAAGGATACATGGGTAGTAGCAGGAATATTATAGATTACCAATGGCAGCGGACTGGCAGCGGCCAATTGTTCAAAATATTTTTTTTGCTGCGCTTCGGTTAATGCATAATAAGAAGGAATGGTAGCCACCACCACATCTACATTATTGTCGGCACAAAATTTTGCCATCTCCACAGATTCACTGAATACATTGGAAGAAATGCCGGCATACAATTGCGTGCCTGCTTTTTTATATTTTGCCGCCGCCCTGATATAATTTTCTTTTACCGATTGCGGTAAGCTTGCTGCTTCGCCGGTAGTACCTAAAATAAAGGGCAGCACATTGTACTGATAAAAATGATGGAATATTTTTTCCACTGCCGCTTCGTCTAATTGCAATGCTGCAGTCAGCGGCGTAACTGCCGGCACCACCACACCGCTATATTTTTTTTCTGTGTTCATTAATACGCTGCTTTAAAAATAGCAATGGCATCCTGTTCGGTAATCTCCCGCGGATTATTTTTTAATAAGCGCTGGATCTTCATGGCATCAGCCGCCATTTGCGGAATGGCCGACTCCGGTATGTTCACTTCTTTTAAAGTAGCCGGTATACCACATGCTTTGATCAGTGCCTTAATTTTTTCTACTCCTGCATAGGCAGTTGCTTCATCAGTGGCCTGTCTTTCGCAACCCAATGCAATCGCGACATCTGCATAACGTTTAGCCGCCGCCGGAATATTAAAGTTCATCACATAGGGCAATAACAAGGCATTGGATAAACCATGTGCCAAATGAAACATACTGCCCAAAGGATATGCTAAGGCATGCACGCCGGCAGTGTTTACCGGACCTAAACAAAAGCCGCCCAGCAGACTGCCCATCGCCACTTTTTCTCTGGCTTCCACATTAGTGCCATCTTTCACTGCTGTTTCAATATTGGCTGCAATCAGGCGCATGCCTTCATAGGCAAACATATCAATAAAGGGTTTCGCAAATTTATTGGTATAGGCTTCCAGACAATGCGTGAGTGCATCCAATCCTGTTGCTGCAGTAATTGCAGGCGGAACAGAAATTGTTAGCAGGGGATCTACATAAATCATGTCCGGTACTAAGTACGGACTGATGATGCCTTTCTTCTGATTGTCGGCATCATCTACCAAAATGGCATTGGGTGATGCTTCACTACCCGTACCACTTGTAGCAGGTACGCAGATTAATTTCTTGGCGCGGCCTTTTAATAAACCAATACCCACATAATCTTTTAACTGCTGCGGATTGTCTAATTGTGCTGCCACCAGTTTGGCAATATCCAACACACTTCCTCCGCCAATTCCAATTACTATATCCGGATTGAACGGACTGACTTTTTGCATCAGCTTTTCAAAATCGCTGAAGCAGGGTTCCTGTACAATGGAAGTATCTGTTAAGACTTCAATATTGTTTTGTTGCAATGCCCCCAGCAGTTCGGCAATCGCATTTTGTAAGGGTTCGATGGTGGCAATAAAAACTTTAGCAGGACGTAACTGCAGTACATCTTCTGCTAATTGCACCAGGGTGCCATTACCAAATACTAATTTACCGGGGAAGAATATTTGCAATCGTTGATTCATTATTTATTTTTTATTCCAGTGCCCAAAAGAATTAAATACTATCCCATCTTTCATTCACCATTCACTATTGACCATTCACTATTGACCATTCACTATATCGCTGCATCCAACGGATATTTCGGCATCATCAGCTGCTGCATATCTACCGGTGTAATATTTAATTTTTCGCACCACATACCAAAGCTGTCATGAATTTCATCCAGGGTTTGTTTTTGCTGCGGGGTTAATTCCAATGCGGTAGCCCTGCTGATGGTACGTACTGGTAATCCTCTTTTGCGCAGGAAATATTTTGCACTCATGGGATAGGCCACATGTATCAATGGATCTACCCTGCTGATTTCTGATTGCAGCCATTTTACCAACTCCTGTTTATCCGGGTTGTTGGCATTGTTTACCATCCACACTAATATTTCAGGATAAAAATTTCCGCTGATAGAAGACATGCCTTTGGCACCCATTTGCAGACTGTACATCGCATTGGGAGAATGGGCATCAAAAAATTCCAGGTTACTGTCGGCTTCTTTTACAATATCCAGTTTGGCTTTTACTTTTTCCAGATCAATGGAGGTGTCTTTATGATACACCAGCCTGTTGGCAGATAATAATGTTTTAAACACTTCCGGACCAATGATTCTTTTATACGGCGCCGGACATTCGTACATGCCTAATGGAATATTCCCTGTTAGTTTGAACATGCGGTCGAAGTTTTTCAACAACACGTCGTCACTGTCTTCTATATTGGCATAGTGGCCGGTAATTAAAATCACTGCATCAATACCGGTATCGTATATTTTTTTGGTGAACTCTGCTTTATCATTCACCGTTAATCCAAATGACCCTGTAGCTACTACGGGTACACGGCCATTTACATAGCGTACAATATGCTGTGTGAGTTCCAGCCGCTCATCTTCTGTAATACTGTACATTTCGCTGCTGAGGCAGTTGGCAAAAAAACCTTTTACGCCGGCCGCCAGATAAAAATCTACCAGGTTACTCACCACATCCAGATCAACTTTTGCTTTTAAGTTGAAGGGGGTGATCATTACCGGAACAAATTTTTTAGTATCCATAGTCTTTTATTTTTTATTTTAATTTTTTTAACCCATGGAGGGTTGAATTAAAATAGATGTCTTATTAAATACAACCCTCCATGGGTTGAATTTAAATTGTATTCTATTATTTTACAACCCCTGGAGGGTTGCATTAAATTTTTCATACATTTTTGCCTGCCGCAGACAGAGCGGATTTTCACCTTCAATACTACGATTACTCATGTTGTTACCAATGGAATATCCAACTATTTTGCTGGAAGAATTTACTATCTGGGTCAGTTCCGGCTCGGGAACATCCCCGGGCTGTCTTCACGGATGCGCACATAGTCACACCTGCTGCCCATATTTCCTGACTACTGATAGGCTACAGTATTTGTTGCTGCTGCAACCAAGCGCTTTCCCCCTGCTACAGTAAGGATTTGAATAGGCTGTTGTAAAAATGAAAACAGCCAATTTTGGTTGATCAATGCATCCCAGTTTTGAATAACCGATACATAACAGGCATTGTTATAAATTTTAATACCCTTTGGTATGTGTTCAAAAATAATGGGATTGTGTATGTACACAGTCCTGCTCATTACTGTTTCTTTTTAAAAGCAGTAATGAGTACCCCGGCAAGAAAAATAGTAAGCGTACCCACCACAATAATCATATTGCTGTGCAGACTGCTTTTTACAAAAGCATAGTCGTTGCTAATGGCATCGCTGAATGTCATCCATACAATAACCAGCACGCCAATGATGGTGGCGGTAACGGCAGCTGCATTTTTAGTTTGTTTGCTGATGAGGCCGAGTAAGAACAATCCAAGCATACCGCCTGCAAAAATGCCGGAGAGTTTCCACCAGGTATCGAGTAAACTTTTAGCGCCAATCATGGCAAGTCCTGCACTTAATCCAATCAATCCAAAAATTACAGTGGCCAGGTGCAGCGAAAACAATTGTTGTTTATCGGTAATGCCGGGCTTAAAATATTTTTTATAGATGTCCATCGTAAACACCGTAGCACTGGCATTCATATTGCTGCTGATGGTACTCATGGCGGCAGATAAAATGGCTGCCACCAGTATGCCCAATAATCCGGTGGGCACTTTCGTTACCATAAAATAGGGCAATACTTTATCGGCATAATCTGCAGGCTTGAAACTGGCTGCCAGTTGTTGTATCTGTTCAGTACTTGCTGCAGCACCTAATTTTTCTGTGGCTAATTTTATTTTCACCGGATCTATCAGCTCGGGTTGTGTTTGATAAAATGCATAGAGCGAAGTGCCAATGATCACAAACAGTAATGATACCGGCACATACATGGCCACACATAACCATACTGATTTGGCTGCCTGCTTTTCGGATACGGCTGTATGATAACGCTGGATATAATTCTGGTCCATACCAAAATTATTGAGGTTGATAAAAAAACCATAGAGCAATACCACCCAAAATGTAGGCTCTGTAAAATTGAATGCCGCACTGCCCAGACTTAATTTATGATCTGCTTTTGCAATGGCCATTACTTTGCTAACGCCACCCGGAATTTGTTTGATGACTAAATACACGATCAGCAAGGCACCCAATGTTTTAATAACGCCCTGCACCACTTCGGTCCATATCACCGCTTCCATACCGCCAAGTACGGTGTAGATGATGATACACAATCCCATTACGATCATGATGCTTTGCATGCTAAAGCCGGTGAGTGCCTGCAGGCTTAATGCCATACCAAAAAATATGGTGCCCATTCGGGCAAACTGGGTGAGTAAAAAACAGACTACGGCATAGGTTCTTGCCCATGGGCCAAAGCGTTTTTCTAAATTGGTATAGGCAGATATCTCTCCAGTTTTTCGGTAGAAGGGCACAAAATATTTTGTTGCCACCCATGCGGCTAAGGGCATCGACAAACTGAATACAAAAACATTCCAGTTGCCACCAAAAGCTTTTCCGGGATTGCCTAAAAAAGTATTGCTGCTTAAAAAAGTGGCATAGATAGACAGTCCGATTGCCCAGCCCGGTATTTTGCCTGAGGCCCTGGTAAACTGATCCGAATTTTTATTTCTTTTGGAAAAATAAAAACCAATTGCCAGCATGGCAATGAGGTAGCAGACAATTATGGCGATATCAATTATGGGCAAGTTGTTCATCGTTAAATTTTATAAACCACAAAGACAGAAAAGCACAAAGTACCACCAAGGAATTCTTTGAGCGGATTCGTTTCTTTGGGTCTCAGTGGTTAAGATCAATCATCTGAAGGCCTAGCCACCCCATTCACTACTCCCGGCCATTGCTGATTGATGATTTCTTTCATTTCAATTTTTGAAGGATCGATCACCACATGCTTTACCCGCTCTCTGCGCCAGGTATATACAATATGCACCAGCCCGTCTTTGGTTTGAATGACTGAGGGATAAGAATACTGACTGATGGGTGAATCTTCCAGTACATTCACCGCATACCATTTGATACCATCATTACTAATGGCTACATTTAATGGTGTACGTGGCCCCTTACCTTTTACCCAACTATCATTGGGTAATGTATGATTGTATACTAACAAATGGCGTCCATCCTGTAATGTTACTGCATCGGTACCGGAATTGTTATTGGGTAAAGCACTTGCTGTCATCGCAGTCCATGTTTTGCCGCCATCACTGCTCCAGCTTTGATTGATGGTGGTATTTCTACTGCGGCAAAGGATTTGCAGGCGGCCATCTTTATTTTTTAAAATACTGGGTTGTATCGCCTGCATGGTGGTACCATCGTTGATGTCTGCACTCTTTGTCCAGGTGCGGCCATTATCGCTGGTAAATTCAATATGCGCTTTCCAGCCATTCTTTTCTGTACTGGACGGACAAAGCAATACACCATTGATCAATTCAGGTTTGTTTTTTATCGGTCCTAAAAAACCTTCCGGCAAGGCTTCTCTTTCACTCCATGTTTTTCCATTATCGGTACTGCGTTTCATCCAGCCCGTCCAGCCGGCAACATTAGGACCTATTTTATAAAACAATAATAACTCTCCGTTTTTGGCATAGTACAATACCGGATTATAGCAGGCATACCTGGTAGTGTCATTCATCACACCATCGGCCACTTTCACCGGTGCACCCCACTGGTTATTTTTATAGTGACTGGTCCAGATGCAAACATCTTTATTCCCTTCTTTAGTACCCCCAAACCATGCGGCGATCAATCCATCCGGAGTTTCAGCAATGGTGCTGGCATGACTTTCAGGAAAGGCCGCTCTCTCAAAAATGAATTCATCTTTTACAATACCCTGCTTCCATTTTTTGTGCCGTACAAAATGATAGGTGCCTGATGCAATTTCCAATACCGCTGCGCCTTTGTCTGTTTTTATGAATTTGATGTTGGCATTGGCCACAATATTTTTTCGGCTTTCAGTAATTTCATTCGCAGCTGCAGCTGGAATATAAATGGTGGCAGAAGTATTAGCAGGAATAGTGATATTCCATTCAAATTGATCAATGCTGTTTTTCCAACTACTTTTTATTACACCGTATGCACTTTTATAGGAAGCATCTACAAACTGCAAACCTGCAGGTACTGAGGGCTTCATGATGATCTTTTTAAATCCTACAGCAGTTTTATCGGTACGTATGCCGGCGAGGTTTTCGTAATACCATATTAATAAATCGCCTAGCATCATCACATGGTTCTGACTGTTCATATTGGGGTCGGCAGTATTACCATTCCATAGTTCCCAGATGGTGGTGGCGCCATTAGCTGCCATATAACCATAGCTGGGATAAGTGGTATTGGACGCCATCGTATACGCCAGTTCGTTTTGATTGTATTCTGTTAATCCCCTGAATAAATATTGCGTACCAATTAAGCCGGTGCTGATATGGCCTTTGGCTTCAATGCGGATTTTAGTATAAATATTGGCGAAGACTTTTTCTTTTAATGAATCCGGACAAATGCCAAAATACAGGGGCAGCAAATTAGCTGTGATGGTATTGTTGGAATAGTATTGTTTGGCGGGGTTATAATATTTTTGCTGAAAAGCAGCTCTCATTTTATTGGCGAGTTCTTCGTACTCTTTTATATCCGCGTCATTACCGGTGAGCTTTGCAAATCGCTGCAAATAAGAAAGCAGTTTATAGTAATAAGCTGAAGCAATAAGCTTTCCATCTGTAAGTCGGCTGCTGTCTTTAGCATGAATCAGGTGCAGGTCTTCGGGAGGCACACACCAGTCGCCGTATTTATCACGGGTCATAATATTATCCACCAGGTATTTATCCCGCATATACCAGATCCATTTTTTCATGGACGCATAATTTTTTTGTATCGGTTGCAGATCGCCAAACTGGTTATATAAATTATTGCTGATGGTGATGAATGCCGCCGGCCAGGTAACATCATCGGAATAATAATTCCAGAAAGCCGGAGCCACATCGGGAATAGCGCCTTCGGCATTTTGTGATTGCTGGATATCATCCATCCATTTCGAATAGAGTGTGGCGTTATCAAACATAAAACTTTCGCCCTGTGCACCTATCACCCTGTCGCCCAGCCATGGCTGGCGTTCGTTACGCTGCGGACAATCCACCGGCATGCCTTTATAGTTAGAAGCAATACCCCACCAGGCATTTTTATATATGGTGTTTAAAGTGCTGTTAGAGGATGTAAAGGAACCTGTTGTGGCAATATCATCATATACCAGTTGCCCTTCAAAATTATTTAGTGTTGGTGTTCCCGGGAAACCGGTGATCTCTGCATAACGGAAACCATGATATACAAAGCTTGGATGCCAGACCTCCCATGCTTCCATGGGAAATATATTATTCATGCCTCTTAAAGTATACACATCGGTAACTTTAGCATCTCTGAGATTAGCGGTAAACAGTTCACCATTGGCTTGCAGACTTTCTGCATAGCGCAGCGTAACCCGTGTTCCTCTTTGTCCATGTACATTCATCTTCAGCCAGCCGGCAAAATTTTGCCCCATGTCCAGAATATATTTTCCATTGCCGAGGTTTTTAATGGACACAGGTTTGATGGTCTGCATTACTTTCATGGGTGCCGAAAACTGTGCAGTAATTTTTCCTGCAGGAGCCGCTACCAATTCGGGCTGCAGCCACTGGCTGTCGTTAAAGCCAGGAGAAGCCCATCCTTTAAATTCTTTGGTGGCATCATATTCTTCCCCGTCGTATTCATTGTTGGTTCTGATGGGACCATCAACATTTAATTTCCAGCTCTCATCACTCACCACCATTTTCTTAGAGCCATCAGCATATTCTATTTCCAACTGTAATAATAATTTGGGATAGCCGAAGGTATTGTGCTTTTGTGTTTTATAGTTTTGGCGCATGGTAAAAAAGCGGCCGTTACCCAATACTGTTGCAATCGCATTATTTCCCTTTTTAATTTGGGCAGTTACATCATGCGTATTGTAGAAATATGATTTGCGGTAGTCGGTTGGATTAGGTGCTAAAACCTGGTCACCGATTTTTTTTCCGTTGATAAAGAGTTCGTACATCCCCAATCCTGAAATGTAAACGGTGGCTCTTTTTACCGCAGCTGTATTTGCAAATTCTTTGCGCAGGTAGCGGGCAGATAATCTTGACCATTGGGAAATACTGTCCCACTCCGAAGCTTTATCATAGCCGATCCATTTGGCTTTCCAATCATTAGCATTTAATAATCCTGTTGAGAAAAAAGCTTTCTCTGTTTGTTTAGCTGCTCCTTTATTAGTCACCACATTTACTTTCCAGAAATAGGTTGTTGCAGATTTCAGCGGAGCACCTTTAAATGAAATCTGCAGTGATTTATCATAATTTACAATGCCTGAGTTCCAGATATCGCCATCATTAGCTTTCAATTTTTGTTCGCTGCTGCTGACGATAATTTGAAAAGAGATTTGTGTAATATTTTGTTGGCTGCTTTCCAATTGCCAGCTGAACCGGGGTTGTACTGCATCAATGCCTAAAGGATTTTTCAGCATTTCGCAGCGCAGGTTTTTAATGGTTACCTGTGCAGATAATTGAAGTGCTGCTAATAATAATGCTGCAAGAAATTTGATTTTCATGTTCTTTATTTTAACCTCTACGATTTATTATAACCACCAAGGCATTAAGACGCTAAGTTTCACTAAGATTTATTTGTGATGCTTTGCGGCTTTGTGTCTTTGTGGTTCAATCATTATCAAGATTTATTATAACCACTAAGGCACTAAGACGCTACGTTTCGCTAAGCCTTATTTGTGATGCATTGCGGCTTTGTGTCTTTGTGGTTCAATTATTATCAAGATTTATTATAACCACTAAGGCACTAAGACGCTACGTTTCACTAAGACTTATTTGTGATGCATTGCGGCTTTGTGTCTTTGTGGTTCAATCATTATCAAGATTTATTATAACCACCAAGGCACTAAGACGCTACGTTTCACTAAGATTTATTTGTGATGCTTTGCGGCTTTGTGTCTTTGTGGTTCAATCATTATCAAGATTTATTATAACCACCAAGGCAGTAAGACGCTACGTTTCACTAAAACTTATTTGTGATGCTTTGTGTCTTTGTGGTTCAATTATTAAAATTAAAATACAGCACCATCTTCAACGCCCTTGATGGCTCCTTTTCATAATCATAAAAAATATTTTTCAAACCCATTGGTCCGGTGGTTTCATTGCGTTGATTTTTTGTGCCGATGCTGCTGATGCCCTGCATAAATGAAATATCTCCCGAAGGAAAAATGGGTTCGTAATTATGCCACTGATCGGTTTTCCATGCCGGTGTGTATAATCTTAAAAACATATTTTCATTTTCTGCCACCACAGTAAAGCGATTGTTTTGTGTAAAGAAATAGCCGCCGTAAAAATCAGAATAATAGCCTTTAAACTCCGGATAATTCCATGGCGCTTCTCCTGTTTCAGAATTATTATAGGTTTTATTCCAAACACCAAATTGTCCGCCCTTCATCCTGTTTTTCCAAACGCGGTAAGGGCCGTTGCCCATATAGGTCACCGATTTAATTTCAGCTTCCGGTAAAGAAAAATTTACGCCTGCAAAATTGGTGAAGTAAGCAGCAGGAAAATAATGCACTTCCATTTTTATCCAGCCCGATGGGTAGATGGTCCAGCGTATAGTATTGTAACTTTCTTTTTTATCAAAGGTTGATTCGACAATATAATTATTAGCTTCCCAATATTTTTTAATCCCTTTAAAATTATTTACCCCTTCCTGTACAACCGGGCCGTTATTAAAAGGCAAAGCGCCTTGCTTATTGGTAACTGAAGTCAACATACCGTTCACTTCATTAAAAACCAATTGTACATCTTTTACATTTACATAAATACCAGTTGTATCAACCTGAAGTAGTTTTATTTTTTCAGTTCCTTCTTTCACTATCATTCTTTCTCCGGTTTTGGCCGGGCTGCTGATGGGGAAGCTCCAGGTAAATACTTCTTTTTTATACTGATCTGTTGCAGTTACATACAACACATCAAAATTTTTCCAGTCGGCCGGCAATGCCATTTTCAATACCCCTTTTGCCAATGGTGCAATATCAGGTGCAGTTGCCGTACCTGTTTTTTCATTGGAAGAATTTACGTCAAAACGTTTCAGTGTCCAGCTAAAACTGCAGGTATTAATGTTTGTAAAATGATACCGGTTCTCGATATTGAATGTTCCGTCAAATGCATCCGTCATTTCCCTTCTTTCAAAATACACCGGGCTCCAGATTTCTTTGATGGCAAAATAACTGCCTTCTTTTTCGTGGTGCGGACCAACAATACCATCTGCTGCACGAAATTTATCAGTATCCAAAGAATCATTTTTATCTTTTCTTACTACAGCCTGGTCGGCGAAGTCCCAAAGAAAGCCGCCAGCGCTTAATGGGTTGTGCCACATTTTTTCCCAATAGTCTTCCAGTCCTGCACCATGGCCGCCATCAAATTGCCCGTGTAAAAATTCGGTAGGCATTAGGATCTCTTTGCCATATTCATAATTACCAATACCATAATTGAATTCACGGTAATGTTGCGTTTCTATGCCATTGAACAATTGCCAGGGGTGAACAACAGGCCGCTGCTGTATATCGGTATCTGTAAAAAATTTATCCAGGTCCAGGTTATGCCCGCCTTCATTCCCATTTGCCCACATAATAACAGATGGGTGGTTCACATCATGATCAATCATTTCTGTAAGCAATTGAATGCCTGTTCTGGTATCATAATTGCCGTGCCACCCGGCCAGTTCATCCATCACAAATAACCCCAGCGAATCGCAGGCATCTAAAAAATGATCATCAGGCGGATAATGGCTGCAGCGCACTGCATTCATGTTCATGTCCTTTATCATTACAACATCTTCAATACTGTTAGCAGGGCCTACTGTTCTGCCCGTTTGGGGGCGGAATGGACTCCGGTTTACACCTTTCAGTTTTACCTTAATGCCATTTACATAAATACCATCCCGTTGTTTCAGCTCTACCGTGCGGAAACCAAATTTTTCAGTTATTGTATGTAACAGCTTTCCATGGCTGTAAATAGAAAAAACAGCTTTATATAAAACAGGCGTTTCCGGGGTCCAGCGCTGTACCGCTGAAAATATTTTTCCAGCAATAAATTGATCGTTGGCCTGGCTCATAGCAGCAACAGCCGTATCTACGCCAAGCAGTACTTCATTCTTATCATAGATTTTAACCACTGCCGATTTAGGCATTGCATCATTATTTGTAGAAATGGATGCCGTGAATCTTCCATCCGCCCTGGCATTAATTGCTACCTGGCTAATATGAGTGTTGGGTAACACTTCCAGCCACACCGGCCTGAAGATGCCGCCGAATATCCAAAAATCTGCTTTACGCTCTGCTTCATTCACAGATGGATTGGCAGAATGTTTGGCAACAGTAACTTCCAGTAAATTGGTCTTACCATACTTAAGTAACCTGGTAATATCATATTTAAAAGCATAGAAAGCTCCCTGGTGAATGGCTCCTGCAGATTTGCCATTGATTTTTACATCAGCATCTGTCATCACGCCTTCAAAAACAATATTGATGACTTTCCCTTTCCAGCTCACTGGTGCATCAAAATTGTATTTATACAACCCCTGCTCTTTCCCCCTCACACTGTCTTTTGCAAATCCATAATCGTATTTTCCAAAGCCCTGTAATTCCCAGCAACCCGGTACTGCAATGGTGGTCCATTTATTGGCATTCATTCCGCCGCTGCACATAAACTGCCAGGGTTTGGTGTTATCGCTTCCTGTTCCGGAGAGGTAGATTTTTTCTGTCTGTTGTGCAGAGAGCACAGTTATAAGTGATAAGTTATAAGTTATAAGTAAGCAATATCGTAAGTATTTGAACATCGTTTGTTGTTTTATTATTACTACCACAGCAATACTCTCTGTGGTACTCTGTGCTAACCTCCGTGCATCTCTGTGGTAATACAATTAAAGTTTACCAGTCAGCTTCGCCAACTTCGCAGAAGCTGCCACTTTTTTCCCATTCACCCAAACACTTAACCCTTTTCCTTTTTTATATTTCAAGCCGGTTTTATCCCAGATGATGGTCACCAGTTTTTCGTGGTACAAAATATTGTCTAAACAAAACCAATCCCATTTACCTGCAGGCAACAAAGGATTCACCTCAATGGTATTATCTGCCCTTGGCCTTAAGCCTACGAGCCCGGTGATGATCAGATCATTAAAAGTAGAATGATTATAATAGCGGCTTCGCTCTTCTCCTTTTAACCATACGCCTGTTTTTTCATCCAGGTATTCGCCAATATAAGGCTTGCCATTTACGTACTGCGATTTTACCAATGTTTCCAGTTGCTCAAAATAATTTTTATTGGTCACATATTTTTGCCGGTAATTATTCAGCAGGTTAGCCATGGCTGTTAGTGTTTGTGCTGTAGCGAAGGGCCATACAGCGCCGTCCCATTCACATTTGCAGCAACCATGCGTACGGAACTGCGGATGACTTCTGTCGGCTGTGGTAATACCATAAGGGGCACAGAAGGTTTTGATATTGGTTACATTTTTCCAGGCAATAGTATATTCTTTATCCGGCATATTAAAATACCAGGGTAAAAATCCAATCTGTTCTTTAACATTGGACAATGTATCGCCCTGCTCTTTTCTTACTTCAAAAAACTGATGCTGTGCATTCCAAAGTTTGGTCTGCAGTAAATGTTGTATTGAATCCGCTTTATCATAATATTTCAGCCAGTCATTATTTGTTTCACTCAGTCTGGCGATTTTTGCCAATGCCATTGCATTACCATACATATAGCTATTGATACTGGGCCGCGGATTTTTTTCTTTTCTTCCTCCGCTGATGGATTCTTCCATGGCATCACGCACATCATATTGCCAGAACAATCCATTGGGCAATTGCTTTTCCTGTTCCCATCCAGCATAATCTGCTTCCAGTTCTGGTAACAGGTCCACCACAAATTTTTTATCTCCGTTTACCAAATAGCGGTTATAAATGGCATCCTCATTCCAGCCGCTGTAAAAACGCAGTCGCTTCATCGCCTTACCTTCATTGCCCCTAAACCAGATAAGCAAATTGTCATCCATATATTTTTTATTGTGCAGCCAGCGGGATTCGTACATATGATGGCCCAATGCACTGGAAATTAAATTGTATTTATCTGCATAAGATCGCTGTACCAAAAACTCGGTGAACACGAAACCTTTTTCGGTTTGTTTGATATGCTTACGCAATGTCCACCAGCGGTAATAAAACATTTCTTCAAAATTTTTCTGCGGACAATCAAACAATGGAATATTGGCCTGCATCCAATCCCAGGCGCTGTCATTAGGGATGGCTTGTTGTATATTTTCATCCTCCATTGTATTGAAGCGGTCTACATAATGCTTGTAGTTGCCGGCTTTAAGCAATAAGGGCTGTGTTTGTGCTGCAGCAAATACTGTAAACCCGATCAGTAATACTATGGTAAAAATGAGTTTCAATTTGTTGTTTTTATAGTTTGCCATTTACAGCAATACTCATTTATAATGACTTTGTTTTTAAATAGAGGATGCTGTATTCGGCTTCTTTAATTGTTGCATTTGCGTTGGGCAAATCATAATCCTGATCAGTAGGCGTATCTGCATTGGGGAAGCGCCTGGTTTCGCCGGTGCGAAAAACAATTCTTTCCACGCTTTCCACCGGGGCAAAGCAAATATTATTTGATGCCTTTCCATTGATGGTAAGCTGGTAAAATCTTGTAGCGGTATTTAATTCCAGTTGTATATGCAGCGTTTCACCAGCAGCATATTTCCCCAGTGATTTATTGCGGTAGCCCTGTTTGGTCAGCACATTACCTGCCGAATCGAGCATCAACCGCAAACAGGGTATCCCTTTTGCATTTACCAGTTCAATTTCTAAACTGCCGGTATTATTTTGTTGTGGCGTAACAGCAAATGCCAGGGAAACTTTTTTTGCTGCCGGAAAAATCCGTTCTGCTTTTGCATAATCAAAAGGATCGCTGTCGTGCAGTACCAGGGCTTTGGCATCATTCTTTTTTTCAATGGTGGTTTGGCATAAAAGCGGACTAAACAAATTCCATTCTTTTAATTCTTGGCCATCTTTCATTTCAGCAAATACATCGTTCACCGCTGTTATTACTTTATCTTTAACCGGCACAGGAATATTGCTCACCCAGATATCTTCTTTGTTCATGCTGTAGGTAACCCACATTGCCCCGTTGGGTGCAGTACCATCCATTTCCTGTATACCGCGAACATATTGCGGCCCATAACTTTTATAGGCTCCTCCATATCGTAATGAACTGATCTCGCCATTCACCAGTAATAGATTTTTGTAGTTCAACCCATCATCACTTACACTTACTGCCAGCGGCCAGCGAAATTCAGAAGGGTTATACACAGTGGCATATTTACCATCGCTGGTTTTTTGCCCCCATATTTTTGCATTGGCATTTACAAAGCCGGGGGCCCGCAACGGACCATACTGCCATGTTTTACCTTCGTTGTTGCTGATACTGGTTAACGCATATTTCCACAGCCCCACTACATTACCATTGGGCAAATGATAATAATTAAAGGCTTTAAAATCTTTTTGCAAAGGGATCAGCGGATCATTGCGGTCGGCTTCTTCCACCATTTGCTGCATCAGTAAAGGGGTGGCCAAAATCTCTTCGCAGGCTTTTACCAGTTCCCTGTCTTTTGATTTTTTATAAAATGGATAGCCTGTATTTTTTTCATTGAAAGCATGGTTGTAGCGTAAAAAATAAACAGGTCCAAATGTACCATCTGCTTTTATTTCTCTTATCACCCTTCCAATACCATTGCCATCATTGGGATCGTCTTTCTGGCCCAGTACAATACCATAGTACCCCAGGGCAAATAATTTTTTATTTTTTGATGTATAAAAACCAATGCGCTGGTGCATTACTGCAAAGGCATTTTTAGCGGAATCCTTTTTACCTTCTTTTACAGTGCCGTCAGGAATTTTATAAGGCGGAAAAACTACAACGGGTGCATTCCAGTGATACCCGTCTTTTGACATTTGCAATACGGTTCTTCCCGGGGCAATATGTTCACCAACAGGATCACTCAGGTATTCTAAATAAAAACTATTGTTCCAGTAAGCCAGCATGGGCTGGTGATTGTAGGTCCAGCTGGTGGTGCCGGTATCTGCCCTGTTGGCCCGCATCACCTGTATATTGTGTACGCCAACAGCGGGCGCCAGTTGCCCATGATGATAATCTGGATTAGACAATGTGGCGCCGGTATAGCGAACCGTATCCTGTGTAAATGCAGTAACTGCTGCAAATAAAGAAAGTACTGTAAAACCAAAGTATTTTTTCATGTTATGTAACAGCATTGGAGCATGCAGGCCGGTTATTTAGTAGTGGAGAAGCTAATGGTGCCATGCAACAAACTGAAGTACCTGTACTGCCGGCTGTATGGCTGAAATATTAATCTGCAATAATGAGCTCTATTTCGTTGTTCCTGAATATTTCCTTATGCTTTTCTTCTATGCCATTATCCGTAATGATATAATCTATCAATGATAATGCCCCCAGGCTGGCAAATGCACTCTTTCCTATTTTGGTGGAATCTGCCACCAGGTAGGTAGTGTCGGCTGCTTCTATCATGGCTTTTTTTACCACCAGGTCGCTGATGCTGGGATAGGTTAATCCCGCTTTAAGCGAAATACCTGCCGTGGCCAGGAACAGTTTCTGCACATTCAGCCCTTTAAAAGAATCGGCTGCTTTTTGCCCGGTAAGTGATAGTGTGGGTGGCTTAAATTCTCCGCCTGTTACAATCAATTCAATGCCTGGCTCGGCCCCCAGCATCATGGCAATATTCAATGCATTGGTGATAACAGTTAATTGTTTAAACCCTTTTAAATGTTTGGCAATTTCGGTAGTGGTAGAACCAGAATCCAAAATAATGCTGTCGCCATTTTCAATGAACTCAATACATTTTTTTGCGATCAGTTCCTTTTTATCAATATTTTCTTTGTGTCCTAAAGAAAAAGATTGTACCTGGTCTTTGATGTCTTTTAAAAATGCGCCGCCATGTTCTTTGATCACCAAGCCGTCTTTTTCCAGTTTCTCCAGGTCTTGCCGGATGGTTACTTCGGTTACCTTAAATATTTTTGCCAGATTGATCACTTTGGCAGACCCGTCTTCCTGTATCAGTTCAAAAATTTTCTCTCTCCGTTGGTTAGCAAGCATGGAAATAAATTTTACATTCTATAATGCCATAAAGATAATCTTTACCCGTCATCTAAAATGAAAATGAACGCAAAAAATAGTAATCAAAACTGCAGTAATTACTTAGTTCACCGCTTCTATCCTGATGGCCAGGTAAGGTTTCATGGGCAAACGGATTTTTTTTAATTCTTTATCCCATAGCCGGTAATCGTTTACGTCGCTCAATTCAAACACCGTATTAACAGGCGTCGCAGTCATATCCCAGGTATCAATGATGGTGGCCTTAAATTTGTTTCCTGCCACGGGCCGTGGAAAGCTGCCATTTTTATGGGGCAGGTTAAAACTCCAGCTGTCGCTGATCTCTTTGCCAAAATATACCAGGTAACACCCGGCGCCAGCAGTAGCGGTTCTAAAATCCCGGCTTATATCAGCCGGCTCTAATGGCCCCGGCCCCTGTTCCAGTATTTGTTTTAAAAATCCGGCTCTTTTCCAGCTGCTTCCCTTAAATACGCCGCCCTTGGCCCAAAAGATAGTGTCGGTTTCATTTTTAAACATATACGATTCGCCATGTGTTACATACGTTCCTCCAATAATGCCCATCCACATCAGCCAGGTCATCTCTTCCCCGCTGTACCTGCCCCAGCGGGCAGACAGGTTACCTTCATAGCCCACTTCATCGTACACAATGGGTTTGTTATAGGCATTGCGTAAAATAGAAGCCGCCCCCCAATTCATAACCGGCGCTTCATCCTGTATACTCACATGCGTAAATTCCGGTAACCAGTATTCGATATACTTAGCGGTACTGCCATGAACAGATAGTAAATGATGATAAGGATCGGCAGCCTTTACAGCTTTGGCCAGGGTAATCCACTCATCATGTGTTTTATATTTTACCAGGTCCCACTCATTGGCAACCGACCACCAAACATTTTTAAATGCACTGAGCCTTGCCGTGATGTAACGGATATAACGCAGGTTTGCTTCCATGGGCAGGGCATCAAAACCCCAGCGGCCTTTATCGTAGGGATGAAACAGTATCAGGTCGGCTTCAATACCCAGCGCATCCAGCTGGTCAATTTGTTTTTCCAGCTCACGGAAAAATTCGGGATCAAAGCGGGTAAGATCCCATTTTTTTCTGCTGTTTCCATCTGCACCGGTTTCGGTACCATTGGCCACAAAGGGATATAAGGGCGGTTCTTCTTTTACCAACGTATAATCCTTGGGAAACACACACATCCTGATCTTATTAAACGATGCTTTTTGCAGCGATTGCAAAGTGAGTGCCTGCACGGGTTTACTCATGTGGTTCCATGCATAAGCAGTGGTGCCAACCGGGTAGTATGGTTTGCCATCGGCGTATTTAAAATGAAAGGTATTGCTTACCTCCACCATACCATGATTGCCGGACCGGGCGGCTGCACATTCAACCGTACCTTTTTTATTATTGAGCTGTTTGATATTACTGCTGGTAACATATTGCCAGGTGCCGGTTTGTGGCGGCATAAAACGGATCTTAAAGATGTGGTTGCCATCATAAAAACCGTTTACCAAAAAAGAAGTGTCTTTATTACTGAATGTTGCAGCCAGCTGCACACCGGTAAAACTGTTACCCGTGTAAGCATAGTTGAACTGCAGTTCAAACCTGTTCCATTGTGTAACCTCCTGTGCCGGGCAATTAACAGCCAGCAAAAAAAGCAATACCGGAAGCAGGAGATGCTTTTTTAATTCCTGTTGCATATATCTTATTTTGCGTTTAACCATCACAGTAAATAACATAAAGGATATTTCATTTGTAACAATGCCAGTCTTCAAAAAAAAAGGATGTACCTCATTGCTGAGGTACATCCTTTTTAGATAACCAATTTAATATCCCGGATTCTGCGGCAATAGATTAGGGTTTTGAGACAATGCATATTGCGGCACAGGCAGCAATAATTTATTTGCTGTAACAGCTTTTCCTTTTGCAGACAATACCGCCACTGCACGGCCTGTTCTTTTCAGATCGAACCAGCGCTGGTATTCCAGTGCAAATTCCATCCGGCGTTCGTGCTCAATGGCCAGGTCTAACGTAGGATAGGTAGCTGAAGGATAACCTGCAGTTCCAAACAATGGCAGGCCTGCCCTTGCTCTTACTTTATTCAGGTACTGTGCATCGCCGCTGGCTTCAGAAAGCAGCAGCAGCACATCGGCATAGCGTAAGATCATAAAATTATTATTACATGCTTCAGCGCCGCCATCCAGCGGTGCAGTTAGATCAACCCATTTTTTATTGAACTTGATGGGTACAAAAACTGAATTTTTTGTATACCCTGTATAAAAGGAGGCATCCCTTCTTGAATCAGTGGCTTCGTATTCATTATACAGATCGTCTGTAACCATGTTCATTCCACCGCCATATTTGGTGATGGTAAAATTTTCAAATGGTGCAAAAGCGGGCCAAAAAGTACTGTACGGATTTCCAACCCCGCCCAGGTACTGAATTTCAAAAATAGATTCTTTGGTATTTTTTTGTGTGCTGGTATTGCCCCATAAAGAAGCAAAGCTTGGCAACAGATCGTACTTGCTGCCGCCATAGGTATCCACCACTTCTTTCAACACCAGTGCGGCATTGGTTTTATCGCCCATGGTAAGGTATACTTTACCCAGTAAACTTTTTGCAGCGCCTTTGCTGGCCCTTCCTTTTGCAGGTTCGCTGCCCGGTTCGGTCAGGTCTGCAGCCGCGGCTTTCAGGTCGTCTGCAATCTGTTTGTATACATCTGCTTTGGGCGACCGTTTCATGGCATAGGCTTCTTCTCCCACAATGGGTGTGGTTACCAGGGGCAGATCGCCATAGAGTTGCACCAGGTTAAAATAATACAGGGCCCTTAAAAATTTCATCTCGGCCACCACCTGTTTTTTATAGGCGGCATCCAGGTCGGCACCGGCAATTTTATCTATCACAATATTTACCTGGTACAGCGATGTGTAATGATCTATCCAGAACTGGTATACCCCGGTGTTGCTGGCACCTACGGTATAATCGCGGAATGCCTGCTGGTCTACAATGGTAAAGGAACCCGAAATGGCCAGCGTGGTTACGGTGGCGTTATCAGACATGAGTTCGCCGGTAAACGACATAGAGCCCTTGGGGGCATAAATGGTATACAAAGTGGAATAGGCATTATTTAATGCCAGGTCAAAATCGGCCCTGGTTTTAAAAACCGCGTTGGCATTGGCGTTAGATACCGGTGCCAGGTCAAGGAATGATTTCTTACAGGCCCCCAGTATAAGGGTGATTGCCAGTAAGTATAATATTTTAATCAGTTTCATTTTATAAGTTTTATGATGTGATGATTAGAAATCGATTTTTGCACCAAATGTTACGATAAGCGGAATGGGATAAGCACCATAGTCGGCACCCAGTAATAAACCGGGCGAGTTGGCTGCACTACCACCATTGGCACCTGGCACTGAAGAGGTACCTACAGAATAGGTGCTGTTTTCAGGATCGAAACCAACATACTTGCTGAATACATATACATTTTCTGCATTCACATAAATCCTTGCTGATTTTACAGGCAACCTTTTAAATAATTTTTCGGGCAGCAAATAAGAGGCACGGATATTTTTAATTCTTACAAAACTGCCGTCTTCCATCCAGTAGTTGGAATAATACTGAATGAACGCCGCTTTACCCAGTGCATTTGCCGGATAAGTGGCATAGGGTTTAAAGGTTTTACCATCGCCGGGGTTTTGTTCTGATTTCCAGTAATTGGTTACAGAAGCGTACGAGTTACGGCTGTCGTTCCAGAACTTGCTGAACCTTGTTTGCTGGTTCCATATTTCGTTGCCGAATACGCCCTGCAGCATAAAGGAAAACTCGAAGTTTTTATATTTGAACGTATTGGTGATACCCGCGGTAAAATTGGCCTGGGCATTACCTAAAATGGTACGGTCGTTCACATCAATTTTTTTATCGCCGTTCACATCCCTGATGATGGGATCGCCGGGTGCAGCACCTGCATAATGGGGTGAATTATCTACCTGGCTTTGGTTATTGTAAATGCCATCAAAAATATATCCTTTGTAATTGGATAAAGGCTGGCCTACTTCTGTTACAAAATATCCCCATTCATCTATTTCTATAGGAGCATTATTGGGTCCCAGTTTCAACACTTTATTCCTGTTAACAGATAAATTGAAATCGGTGGACCAACTGATGTTTTTGCGTTCTATATTTCTTGAAGAAATACCAATTTCAAACCCTTTGTTCTGCATGCTGCCGATATTGGTAAGCTGAGTGGCAAAGCCCGTGTATACCGGAACGGGTACATTCAGCAACATATCTTTGGTAACCGATTTATACGCATCAATGGTTACCGTAACGCGGTTATTGAGAAGTCCTGCATCAATACCAATATTATACTGGCTGGTTTTTTCCCATTTCAGGTTTGGATTGGAAATACTGATGGTACGCAAGCCATTTACCACAGAACTACCGTTTACATAACTGGAGGTACCCAGTAAAGAAACAGAACCATAATTAGGTATCAGGTTATTACCTGTTTGGCCATAGCTTACACGCAGTTTTAAACTACTGATGCCTTTTACCTGCTGCATAAAGTTTTCATCTGATACCAGCCAGGCACCGGATACAGATGGGAATGTACCCCATTTAGAATTAGGACCAAACCTGGAGCTGCCGTCTCTTCTTACGGTAGCATTTAAAAAGTATTTGTTTTTATAGCCATAGCTTACCCTGCCTAAAATGGATAATAAAGACCATTCTTCTGTTGAATTACCTGAAGAGGCCTTGGTTACTGTACCTGCTGCATTGATGGTTCTTACCAGGTCGTTGGGGAAATTGCTGGCATTGATGTTAGTTCCTTCAAACCTGTTTTTTTGAGAACTATATCCGGCTATAATGCCAATTGAATGCTCTCCTATTTTTTTATTGTAGGTACCGGTGGCTTCTGTTTGCCAGTTAAAATTCAATGCATTTTTTGCAGTAGCCTGTGCGGGCAATACGCTGGAGTAACCATAGCCCTGCCCCGAGATCCAGTACCAGTTATAATTATTGCTGGTAAGGTTGCCGCTGATGCTGCCTTTGATCACCAGGTCTTTAATGGGCTTAATTTCAAGGTAGGCATTCGCCAGCGTATTGTAATTCTTATTCAGTTTATCGGCATAGTCAATCAGGGAATGCGGGTTCCATAACTGCACGCCATAGTTTTGAAAACGCTTCCATACAGAATTGGGATCCAGAAAACCGAGGTTGCCATTTTCGTTGTATTCAGGAAAAATAGGATCGCTTTGAATAGCCAAACTGATGGCATCGCTTTTACCATTGGTACCATCGGTACGGTCGTAGGCTCCGGTAAAGGCCAGGTTTAAACCCGCGGTGATCTGTTCAGATATTTTTTGGCGGATATTGGTACGCAATGCCAGCCTTCTGTAAAAATTCTTGATCACTACCGCATTCTGATCCAGGTAACCCACCGAAAACAGGTAACTGGTTTTATCGGTTCCCCCGGTCAAAGATAACTGGGCACTGGATGAAGGGGCTGTTCTGAACACCGCATCCTGCCAGTCGGTACCTTTGCCAAACTGGCCGGGGTCGGTTAAAAAATCGGTTGGGATCAAATAGTTTTTTCCTGCTGATGCACGCTTGGTATTATCATCGGTGGCTTTATTATTTACCGGATCAAGCAATACCCAGGCATTATTTCTTGCATCAATGTAATACTGTATCCATTGCTGTGCATCCATCATCTCTACTTTACGGGTAACTTTAGTAAGTCCGTATTCATACGTAAAACCCACTTGTGGTTTACCTGCTCTGCCCAGCTTGGTGGTAATAAGAATTACACCATTGGCACCTCTTGAACCATAAATGGCCGATGAGGCCGCGTCTTTCAATATATCTACCGATTGTATGTCCTGCGGGTTGATCAAATTAAGATCAAAATTTTCCAGCGCCATTCCATCCACCACATACAAGGGCGTGGTACCGGCAGTAATAGAACTGGTACCACGAATTTTAATAGTGGGGCCAAAGCCGGGTGCACCTTGTGCAGAAGTAATATTAACCCCTGCAATACTGCCCGCTAATGATTGCGCCACATTTGAAAAAGAACGGTCTTTAAATTGCTCATATCCTACTGATACCACCGAACCTGTTACCGCACGTTTTTTTTGCGTGCCATACCCTACCACCACCACGTCTTCCATCGATTTGGTGTCAATACTCAATCGTACTTCCATGGCACCAGCTTTTTTAACTGTTTGCTCAAACACACCAAATCCTGTTGAAGTAAATTGTAATACGGTGCCTTCTGCAACGGATACTGAAAAGCTGCCTGTATTGTCTGTAACAGCAATCACTTTGCCTCCCTTTACCTGGATGGAAACACCGGCTAAAGGAGCCCCTTTATCATCAGTAACTTTGCCCGAAACCTGCACCTGTTTTTGCCCGGAAACAACTGTTTCCTTTTGTGCCAGCAAACTGGGTATTGCCCCATAAAGTAATAGATGTGAAAGCAGCACGCATTTCACCAGACCTGATTGTAATTTCATACAGCAATTTTTTGGTTATAAAAAAAGTAGAATCGATAGTCAAACTTAGTTATAAATTAATACAAAATGAAGTAAAAAGAAAAAATAAATAAGAGAAAATAAATAAAATGTGATTAATCGACAGACGGCTACTTTCTTTTGCTTATGTATTTTTTACACAATACTATTTTTATTTTACTGTGTTTGACAGCAATATATTTTTTTTACGATCTGCTGCTGCAGTTCGCATTCATGCTGGTTGCCCGTTGATTATATGAAGAAGGGAAGCTTTTAAAATTCTTCCACCACGGGTTTACCCTCTATCCAGGCGGCCATATTCAATACCAGGTAATTCCAGTTTTGAAATCCTTTGTTCAATAGTGGCTCACCAGTTTCGGGTTCGTAGTATTCGTGCAGGGCGCCATTTTTTTCAAAATCTTTTCCAAACAGTGTGATGGTTTTAACTGCCATTTCTTTTGCTGCTGCTGTATAGCCATAGCGCTGCAGTCCTTTAAATACCATGTAATTGGAAATGCCCCACACCGGCCCACGCCAGTTAGAAGGATTGGCACTCGCCCGCAGGCTGTACATCTTTTCCATTTTAGACAGGGTTCTTATTCCGGAGGGTGCGTTAAAAGTTTTGGGATTGTTGTAATGCTCTTTTACCATTCGTTCTGCCTGTGCCGGTGTGGCAATGCCGGCCCACATGGCCATGAAACCCGTCCATACTTCAATGCGTTGTATCAGGCAATCGTACTCACGGGGGTAGCCGCTGTGTATATCAAAACTGCGGCCCAGTGTATTGTCCATGTTTTTTTCTACCGGCCTTAAATTGATGTCCACGCTGTAAAAAAAACCATCTCTTTCATCCCAGCAATGTTGCTGTACAGCGGCCTTTAGTGCTGCTGCATCGTTTGCAAACTCCTTCCCCACTTCGCTGATGTGCAGCTGGTTGGCCAGGTACACCATCGACAGCAGCTCTTTGTACATCAAACAGTTTAAATAAATGGCTGCCGAACTTTTGGCCGGCCTGTAAAAAACAGCAGGGTCATTATCCACCCCAATGGCCACATCGCTTTGCCAGTAAAATAAGCCGGTTGCTTTGTTGCGGTGGTGGGCCTTGTAATTGTTTACAAATGCCTGCAGGTGAAAGAATTTTTCTTTCAGCCATTCGGCATTGCCCCCGTTGAGCTGGGTGATGAATGCGGCATGCTGTGCCAGCACCGGCTTGTGCATGTTTACATTGTAAATATTTTCGGGCCTTATCTCCCTGGGCCTGGAATCTTCCCAGATCACTATGGGAATGTACCCATCCCAATCGCCATATTGTAAAAAATTCAGCACACAGCCCTGCTCATACTGTATTGCTTCCTGCTTGTCTTTCTCCGAACCAATATCCATCAGTATCTGGCGCAGGGCAATATTGCTTAACCAGGAATCCCAGTCCCATAACACATTATCATACTGATTACTGCCCGGGGTAAGAAAAGGAAACACAAGAGAACCGCCGCCCTTGCGGTACATTTTTTTATAGTCTTTGTAAATATTTGATTTGATGATGGCCGTGTACCGGGCAATGGAATCTGTACTTTGGCCGCGTACAATACTACTGCCTGCCAGCAGAATAAACAAGATGAGCAGTGTTTTACTTTTCATAATAGAAGTTTGATACATCCTGTACAACCGGGTTTTATAATGACTGTAATATTAACAACCGCATTACAGGAATTCCTCCTGCTTAGTTTGCAAGTTGCGCTATCATTCTTTTAAGCAGTTTTCTTTTCACTGTTACAATGGTGCCGTGTTTATGCCCCTCTGGTACACTGATCTGTGTATTGATATTGTAAAACTGTTTAAAATCTTTTGTGGCAACAGCTTCGTAGGTTTTTTTCCGGTAAGAGTCAAAGTAGATCAGCCAGCGGTCTTTTATCTTAACAACAGAAGGGCCTTCTGTAAAATTACCGGTAAAAGGTTTCGATACATTGGTAAAAGGCCCCAATGGATTATTGGCAAATGCTACTTTAATATCCCTTTCGGGCCTGGTATTGTCTTTTACCACCAGTGCATAATTGTTTGCTGCCCGTTTTACTATCACGGCATCAATGGCACTGAACCCTGCATCAAAAAACAATTTGGTATCGGTAAAACTTTTAAAATCCTTTGTAGTGGTTACATACATCCGGTGGTTATTACTGTCATCTTCAATTCCCCTTTCAAAACGCCCCGGTATGCAACTGGCCCAGATAATGATAAAGTCTTTTTTTATATCATCATAGAATAATTCCGGCGCCCACACATTAACGGTAGTGGGCTCATGCTGCATTACCGGAATAAACTGTTGTTCACTCCAGTGCACCAGGTCTTTTGAAGCAGCATAACCAAAACCCTTATCGCCCCGCCAGCTGCTGGTCCATACCAAATGAAAAACTCCGTCTGGCCCCTGCACCATGCTGGGATCACGCATTACTTTTTGATTGCCTACCAGCGGTTTTAATAATACCGTATCAAAATCATTCCATTGATACCCGTCATTACTGTAGAGCATCCGCAGTCCTGCATCAGCCGGTTCGTGAAAAGACGTAAACAGGTATGCCCTGCGGTTGCAGGAAGCAAGTGCAATTAATAATGAAGAACCAATAATGAACCATCGTAAACGCATAGTGATTATTTCTCTAAGATCAGTACCCAATCGTTGCCATTTGTTTTTTCGCCCGGGGGGGTGAATGTTTTTGTGGCAGCCCACCTGAAATTTTTAATTGGCATCACATGACTGTCAGCCGGGCTGAACCAAATTGCTTTGGCTGGTTTAAATTTCAGTTTGTTCAATGCTACTTTAAAATCCCTTGCATTGTATATATAAAACATAGCGTATCCTGCCCCCCTTGTAGCCATCACCCTGTTGTATCTTTCGCCATTATCAACAATCAAAGACTGATCAGGCACCCGGTCAAAATAAGATCTTTCCAGGATCAGTTGTTTCAGGTACTGCATCTCTGCTGCGCCCGGTGCATTCAATCCATCCTGCCATTTTATTTTGGGAAAAAATGAAGTACCGGGATCTTTAGGTGTGTAAAACTGCATTACTGAATTATGGCCGTAAGTAAAACCACAGGCGCCGGCAAATACACTCCAGTATGCATAGCGTCGTATTTCATAGTCTTTCCAGTAAGGCTGTGTGCCGTCATGTAAACCATAAGGAATATCCTCGTAAGATGGCTCGCCGTCAAAAGTTGGTTTGGTGGGTTTTAGTTTGTAATCGTAATTCACATAACGCCAGTTATCCTCACCATAATGCAGGGTTTCATTGGCAGAGGTGTCCTGCGCATAACTGCGGTGCCCGCTTTGAAACATGTTAAAATCAAGCCAGGGCTCGTTATGAAACCAGGCAGATGAAGAATTTCTGCCCCGCGGGTGAAATCCGATCAAATGATTGGTATCAATGGATCTCAGGGTAGTACCAATGGCATTCCATGTATCCAATGCATCGCCCCCTTTAATATCGCCGCCATTTAACCAGATGATATTAGTTTTATTTTTGTACCGGGCTGCTAAAAAGCCGGCGTATTTTTTGGCCTGTTCAACTGAAACATTTTTTATGTTGCCACCCCATACCGGAACCAGGGCCATATAAATACCCCGTTTGGCCGCTTCATCTATCACATAATCTGCATTATCCCAAAAATCATATTCCGCAGCATTAGCAGCATCATTACCGGGTGTTACATTCGGTTGCGAAACGTCTTTTGAATGCAATGCCGAATCGCCGTACACATTTACACCCTGGTGAATATCATGTACCAGCATTACCTGAATTACATTAAATCCTTTTGCTTTCCTGTCATCCAGGTATTGTACCGCTTCTTCCCTTTTACATTTTACCAATAACAGCCAGCCTGTATCGCCCAGCCAGAAAAAAGGTTTGCCGTCAGCAGTGGTAAAAAATCTTTTATTAGCAGCAATTTTTAATGGCTGCATCTGCGCATCAGTAACTAATGCCGCAAACAATAATGCTATGGTAAAATATTTTTTCATTTTTTTTATTCTGTGCAGATACGCAAAGTGCTTTCACCGAGATTCACAATTTATTCTCAGTCAATCTCCGCAATTCCCAGTGCATCGTTGTGTTTCAACTACCGCAGCTCAATTTTTTTTGTTTCAGTATTATACACAATACTTTTCTTACCATCACTCAGCACGTATTCATTTTTATTGGGCGAAGCAACAGGTTTCATTCCCGCTGCAGCTTTCAATATTGCGGAACCGACAGTATTATCCAACACTGCTAAACTTCCCCCGGCCATAAATGCTGCCATGCCCAACTCAGGATAACTGTCGCCTGAATAACTCACGGCTTTGTTCGGATATTTTTCGCGGTATTCTTTTACCGCACGGTATACCTGTTCAAAGGAAGTTTTCTTTGGTTTCAATAATCTGGCATGCTGACGTGGTGCTAAATTTTGCCCGCCCATTGGCGCATATACAGTGCCGTCTGCCTGGTAATGCCAGTAGCGGATATCAATAAGATCTACCACAGATGCATAGGCCGGGCTGCGGAGGATAGTGTCCTGCACATCTTTGGTAACACTTAGCCCAATAACGGGATGTTTGCCGGTTTCTTTCTCCCATTCTTTCACCACATCTAACCAGAATTTTACAAAGTGCACCGGGCCGGTAAACTCTTCGCCAATAAACTGGATGACACCATTATTATCTTTAAAATTATTCAAACACTGGCGGATGTATTTTTTATGCAGTTCCCTTCTTACAGGATTGCTGATATCATAAAACTGTTCTGCCAAAAAAATTCTTTTATCCCCTGCAAATGGCGGCGGCTCCGGAAAGCCGGTGTTATTGATATTGTTTGCCGTGCGCCAGGGAAAATCTACATAATGTGCGCCTGCTTCAATGATATTATGCTGAAAATAATTCTGGTGTACCAGCACCAAACCTTTCTGGTCGGCCAGGTTGGCAAATTGTTTTAAACGGCTCCAGTAAAAAAGATTGTATTTAGTCAGGTCGTATTTACTCAATCCATCCCATGCCAGTTCTTTCCCGCTTCTTGCAAAAGGCAGTTCATAAAATGGCGGCCATACTTCTCCGTCCATTCTTCTAACACGTTCGTGATCATCTCTTCGCAGGTCGTACCACAAACCATAATTGTGTTCCATGGCAATGATATGTTTTGCTTTCATATCATCGGTAACCTCATCCAGGTCATCTGTTAATCCATTGCCGGTTCTGCCGGGAACAAAGCGGGTGATATGCGGTTTTGCTGTAACCAGGTCATTACCCTGTACACCACCATTCCACCAGGGTACAATATTTCTTGCACCTGCTGCAACCACATCGCCCCTGACCAGCCAGCCATTTTTAATTTGCATGGGTGCGGCAGGCACCGGAGGAATTATTTTTTTTATTTCAATTTGATCAATGGTCTTTATTTGTATTGCACTTGTTGTAATGGTATTTCTTTGATCAGCAGCCATGATCCATTCACTCAACTGCATTCTTGGTTTTGCAGCAAGCCTGGTCATTTCTGCCGCCACTGCAACAGAAGGACTGCTGGACGCTTCGCCGGGCATGAATAATATTTGTGCAAGTGCATCAACATTTTTATTTAAGCGTTGCGCCAGTTGTGCGTAGTATAAGCTTCTTGGATGAATGCTGTTGTTCGATTCGCCCCAGTAGCCATCGCCGCTGAATTGTGCCCAGCTGCCGAATGCCCAGTTTTGTGCCGTGGGTGGTTTATAGCAATCAATTCTTGCCGCACTGCAGTTCCAGAACACACTGTTGGCTGCCGCCCATCCGGCACCGTTAGCATCCTGCCCGCGGTTGCCATAACGTAAGGCATTGCCATCTACATTCACCACATCAAATAAAATGCCCGAACTCCAGCTGTCGATAGCCCCGCTGAAACTGTAAGGCCGTTGCGATTCGCATTGTACAAATGCATTGGGCCCCGGCGCACAATACCCCGTTGCAAAATCATGATAGCCTTCTTCGGCATAACAACGTTGAAACAAGGTTTGCTGCCCATTGGTTAAGTAAGTATAGCGGCGTTGCCCGCCAATTTCCGAAACAGGATGTACCGATATACAATCCTGCACGGTAACCCGTTTAGAAGTTTCCAGTACACTTACTGCAGCGCCTGCAAAATTTTCAAATTTAATTTGCCGCACCCAGGCATCTTCGGCATTTTCAATATTGATGGCATTCCAGCGATGGTCTTCGTCTTTCAAATTATTTTTATCAAATGCCGATATACAGCGCAGATTTTCAACGCCGCAGTTGGCTATTCTTCCTGCCCAGCTGTATCCATAAAATATGGCGCCACCATAGGTTGAATCTATGGCAGTAGTGAGCGGCGCATCAATGGTAATGGTATTGCCTTCTATTTTAGTAATGTTTCTGTCAAAAATAATGTCCCGGTCGCCGGGTTTCCAGCCCAATGCAGAAATACCACCTCCAAAAATATCTGTGCCCAGTGCTGCGATCCAGTTTTTAGTGGATGGGCGGCGAATGAATATTTTTGTGGCTGCTTGCCGGTTGATAATGGAACTGTCGGCATGAAATTGCAATGCATTTACCGGCACATAAGGATCAATGATGCGGTAACTGTTAAACTCTTTCTCTATTTTATTTTTACCAATGATCTTTATCAGCGCCAGTCTTCCTGTGCCTGCGCCTATGATAGTGGTTCCATTTTCATTCATACCACTTCCACGCAGCACTACACCTGAGGCTGTTATCCGCAATTGCCCCAACACTTCATAAATACCTTTTTGTAACAATACAGCCCCGCGGTATCCATTGGCATCCATGGGTAAGGAAGCCACATAATCCAATGCAGACTGAATGCGCAGGGTGGCATCGCCTTTGGCAACAGGCACCACCAATTTTACAGGCAAATCGGGAACAGGCTGTTCGGATGCCTTATATCCGCAATAAGAAAAATCGGGAATACGGTTACCCAGTGAGTCGGGTGTATAGCGCAGTACATTTTTTTCTTCCCATAAAGGAAACACAGGAACAGGCTTTACCGGCTTTTGCGCCAGTAAAACCTGTTGTGTACTAAAAACAACTGCTGATATGAGAAAGCGTTTATATAATAACTGTATGTTCAAGTTTTAATTGCAAGTGCCGCTGCGGCACAAACTTATGGTTTTACTTTTTTAATATCCACCACGCTGCTTAAATATACTTCAATATTACTGTATCCGCTGCTGGTAATTTTTGCTGCATCGGTTGCATCATTCGGATTCAGTTTATTTTTTATTTCGTAGCTGTCGGGCATACCATCATTATCGCTGTCTTTATAAGGCGTGCCTTTATATTCGGGATAACCACCTACCTGGCTGATATCGGTAATGATACCGATCTTATACGAATCCAGCGGCAAACGGCGGTGTTTAAACTGGGTGGTGGGCGCCACTACATTATCAGCCACTTTTATTTTGCCGGTTCGTACCTGCTCAACAATTCTTTTATCCACTGCGTCCCGTACCGGTAATGTACAGCCCGCATTGTTCAATACAAAACCTTTTGCCTGCATGGCAGGAATGATGGTGATCTGTGGCATGGGTAATGGCTGGTTCCATTTCATTTTATCTTTATACTCACCGGCATCGGGCAGTTCTTCTACCTGTACACCGCCATCCCAGTTATCTTTTGTTACCCGTTCATTGCCCTCCACAATATTCCCATTTACATAAGCCCTTCCGTACACGCGGTAGCCTAATTTACTGCGGCCGCTTTCGGGTTTTAAAATGCGGTGTGCAATGGGTTTGCTCTGATCGGGTGTAGCCGGACCAGGCTTGTAATAATTATTGATGATATTGTACATCGCAGTGTAATCGCCGCCATCAGTAGAACGGTGTACCCAGTTGAACACTACATTGTTTGCAAAATTGAAAATACCATTCCAGCCAATGGAAGGGTTACGGCCTGCATTATTGGCCCAGAGATTTCTAACAAATGCACAATTTTCTCCGCCCAATGTACTGCCAAATGCATGGTTCCAGGTATCCAGTGATTCGGAGAAAATTGAATTTTGTATGGTGATATTTACGGTGCCTAATTTTTCTTCTGCTTTTAAGTTGGGTGTACTGTCGTTGTACATGTGGCGGTACATGCTCATATTCTCATCCAGTCCCCAGCTGGCACTTACATGATCGATCATGATATTACCCACAGGGTTACCTCCAATGGCATCATCTCTTCTGCCCACCCATGTTTCGCCACGGCGGAAACGCATGTAACGGATGATGACATCGTGTGTATTGAGCCAGAAAGATTCTCCCGCCACGCAGATACCATCGCCGGGAGCGGTTTGCCCCTGTATGGTGATATAGGGCGCCCTGATGATGATGGGCGTTTTAATGCGGATGATTCCGGATACATTAAAAACTACAATTCTTGCACCACCCTGTTCGCAGGCCCAGCGTAAACTGCCGGGGCCATCATCATTTAAATTGGTTACCACTATTACTTTACCGCCACGGCCGCCGAAGCTGTATTTACCGCCGCCTTCTGCTCCCGGAAAAGCGGATATGCCTGCCTGTGGCAGATCGGTGGGGCGGGCAGCCCAGGGCACATAGGGGCGCTGGTATTTGGCCGCTTCATCCTGAATGATGGGATAAGCGATGGCCCAGGCCGAATCAGAATGTTTGGTAGCAGCCTTCATCAGCGAATCGGAGGCCCTTTGCACATCAGCAGAAATTTCGGGGTATTGTGCATTTGCAGTAACAGCGAGTGACATACATGCGGCCGCAAGAAATGATCTGTTTAAAATATATTTCATCATTCTATTAATTTAAAAACATTAGACGACAGCGGGAATAAATATTGTTGTTATGATTAACGGTTATTGGGCTTTAATGAGATTAAAAAAAGAGAAAGTGCATTACTTTCTCTTTCAAAAAAATTTCTTTAGCACCTTTAAAATAACTTATCTGCTGCAGTAAAGAACAGCAACAGGTCAATACAGCGCGTTAATTGTATTGACCTGTTGTATATTTATTTTATTCTGTTGCATTGAATGTACCCATTGATCCATTATAATCCTGCCATCCTACATTCTGAACCAGCCATGGATTATAAGACAATACTGTACCAGAAAGACCAGAGAGATAGTAATTAGGCCTGAATAAAATATTTACAGGAGTTGATCCATCACGGTCCAGTGCCTGGTCGGTCGGAGTCATTACCAGTTTTGCATTATATACGGCTTTCAGTGCCGCAATCTGGGCGGCAAAAGTGCCGGCATCCGGATCGATCAGGATACTCTTTTCAGCAGCTGTAAGAGGATCGCTGCCATATGTTTTAGACTGCCAGTAATAACCGGTTCTGTTAGTACCATTAATAGGGGCAATACCCAGTTTGGTGCAGGTATTTGCTGTAGTATTAAACGAAGAGTTACCATCATATAACATCCATCTTTGTATATCCCAATAGCGTTTTCCTTCATAAGCCAGTTCTACCCTGCGCTCATATAAGCAGGCCTCTAATGCCTGGTATTTGGTGCTTAATGTTCCAATACCATAATTATTGGCACTGGGTATTCCCACACGGGCCCGAACTTTTCCTAAATACACCAGTGTGTTGGCAATATCACCTTTAGCTGCATAACATTCTGCAATATTCAGTAACAGTTCAGCATAACGGTATTCTATTACATCTGTACCAGAAAAAGTTAAGGCGGTAGTATCGGCGGCAGGATTTGCCATTTTACGTACCACTGCAGGGCTGGTGGTTTGGTTGCCACCGTTTGCACCTGAATAAGTGATGCTTCCTGTGGCACTAGCCCTCCACCTGTAAAAGAAAGAAGCCCTGTTGGCATTTGTTTTAATACCCCACTTACTTCCGGAGAATGCAAAAGTGCGGTAGAAACGCGGATCCCTGTTCTCAAAAAAGAAAGTATCAACATAACCATTAGCCGCAATTGGACGTGCCCCGTTTGCCAATGGGAAAAGATCAAGCATTCCTTTAGGAACAGAAATACCACCACCGCCATTTTGATCTTTAGGCCTGATGCTATTTTCCCAGGGGCTGTTATAACCTGCGGAACTTGTTTGATTGGTAGAAGTCAATATTGAAAAAATGGCTTCTTTATTAAAAGCATTGTCATTTATATAAAACATCTCACCCCATTGTTTTGCAGTAGTACCATATAAACCGTAACCAGCAGTAGTAAGCGCTGTTTCAGCAGCCAGTCCTGCATCCAGTGCGGCCTGCCATTTTGCACTGCCTACATTATCCCAATCAGTATTAAATAACGGACTTGCCGCAGTGAGCAATACACGGCTTTTCATGGCGAGTGCAGTAGCACTTGTTACCCTTCCATAGTTTGTGCTGGGGCTTGTCCATACTGCAGGCAGTAAAGCGGCTGCAGAATCGAGATCTTTGGCGATCTGTGCAAAACATTCAGAAGCTTTTGACCTTGGAGTTCTGATCGTTTCATCTGAACTGCTGGCTGCCTGTACGGTAAGCACCAGCGGAACACCACCATAAGTGCGTACCAGGTAATAATACTGTAAGGCGCGGAAATAATACATTTGCCCTTTAGAAGTATTTCTGAATGTTTGCGGTAAAGATGCACCCGCACCATCTATTTTTTCTATCAGAAAATTAGCAAGCCTTATACGGGTATAGGGTGTATTGGCTATGCTGGCAGTAAGAGCACCACCCACATAGGCATCTGCTTCTGAAGCCAGCTGCAGGTTTTTATTAGGGTTGATATAGGTACCCACCGTTCCATTAGCACCAATTTCTTCGGTGAGTCTTGTTTTAGAATCATCATAACTTCCCGCGGTGGTTTCTGCCTGTACGGGGGTTCTGTAGTTTACAAAGAAATAGTTATACAGCCTGTCGATATAATACCCTGTAAGCACTTCATTGGTAAAAGCGCTTTCATCGTATTTATCGTAAGGTTTCATATCCTCTAAAAAGCTTTTTTTACAGCTTGCTGCCACTACCGTGGTGAGGATCAAAAGAAATAATATTTTATTTTTCATATACAATTTGTTGAACAGTTATTTAAGATTAGAATCCTACGTTAAGGCCAAGCGACCATGTACGCAGCGTTGGATAATTCACATTTGGAGCGTCGTACATGTTACGGAATTTACCAGGATAGGGGTTGTACAAATCCCATAAGTTATATCCTGATAATACCACTTTAGCACTTGACATGCGCACTTTGTCCAGCCATTGTTTTGGCAAGGTATAGCCAATACTTAATGAACGCACCACACACCTGAAATTAGGCAGGGTCCAGAAGTCAGATGTTCTGTATGCGTTATCATAAAAAGCAATATTGGGATATTTACCATTTGGATTATCGGTTGAGTCGTACATATCGGTTAAATAGCTTGACTGTGCCCAGCCGGCATTAGTACTGGAGGTTCCCTGTTTGATCCTGTCAAGGCTGTTATACCCGCCCCAGCTGGTAGCTATTTGAGCCTGCAGGCTGATAGATTTCCATGAGGCAGTAAGGTTGGTGGTAATACCGTATGACCTGCTACTTTTTACTAACTGTATGTAATCCTGTTCATCTATTATCTGTCCGTTTTGGCCAGCAATGGTTTGTGTGTTAGAATTTAACGCACCAGCCACATCTTCGTAAGCCATCATACCTTTTCTCATACCAGCCCTGGTAGAAATATTAGCACCGCCTGCATTGTACAATGCAGTTGTACCGGCTTTAGCTGCCAGGTCAGAAAGATAATTCCAGTACGCATCCAGGTCTGCATCTGTTCTCAGCATACCATCGCCACCTGAAGTTTGTTTCCATGTTCTGTAACCCCATTGTGCACTGATCAGTGAATAGCCTTCACGTTGTTTACCCGCAAAAGTTGATGGGTAATTGAATGGCTGATCCAGGTATTTTTTTACTTTGTTGTCTGACAGACCAAAGTTCATTCCTACAGAAAAACTTGCGTTGCGGCCAATATGGCCATTCCAGGTTGCAGAAATTTCAGTTCCCCAAAAATCAACAGCACCATAGTTTTGCTCGGCAAAAGCACCTCCCACAGATATCGGCACGTTCAGTGCACCGGTCATCAATGTAAGCATATCAGTAGATGAATTATAATAACCATCAATACTTAAAGACAAACGGTTATTCAAAATGGTGGCATCTATACCCAGGTTACGCTGGATGGTTTTGTCCCATTTAATATTCCTGTAAGGAGTAGGATCTGGTGTAATACCATAAGTATAGTTACCGCCGCTGGTACCAAAGGCCATGCCTTTATCGAGCGCCAGTGAATACAGCTGCATCCATTTCCATGCTTTCACGTTATCATTACCCGTTCTTCCCAGCGATCCCCTTAATTTCAGGTAATTGATCCATGAAATACTTCTTTGGAAGAAATCTTCGTCAGATATCACCCAACCCGCCGAAACACTTGGGAAGAAACCCCAGTAATTTTCTGGTGCAAATTTGCTGGAAGCATCGCTGCGGAACAGGAACTGTGCAAAATACCGGTTACGGTAACTGTAATTCACACGACCGAGATACGAGAGTGTACCGGCTTCTGACCTGAAGGTAATGGTGTTAGATGAATTTAATGTACCGGCAGATACAGAAGTGCCATTATAAACACCCGGCAACGGGTTATCATATATTTGGTACCGATCTTCAGAAGCTACTTTTGAACGTTCGCCTGAAAAAACTGCTGAAACTGAGTGACTGCCAAAGCTGTGGTCGTAGTTAGCAAAAAAGTTCATCTGCTCCAGTGAGCCGGTTGTATTATCGTAAGTAACCCTTGAGTTAGACTTGTTGGTTACAGTATTCCATGTAGTGGTTGATTTGAACAGGTGATTATTGGCTGTAGCAATATTTGTTGCCTGTGCAAGAATCAGCGGCATCATAATCTGCTCTGTATTGCTGGATGTTGAACCTATTGAATAAGTGCCTTTGAACGACAATCCTTTTATGAGCGGGAAGTCGTACTGTAATGAGAAATTAGCATTGTAGCTGAAACTTTTATTAGTGGTGGTGGAACCATTGTTCAGCAATGTATAGTAATTCCAGTTGGAAAGGGAGTTATTACCGGATGCTGAACCACCTTTATTTGGGCCCAGTACAGGAGAAACGTACTGGTTAACCCCGTTAATGGTATATTGCCATGGTATGTACTTAGGCATGTGCAGCAATACACTGTAGTCATTTTGCTCGCCGCCATTTGCATAACCATCAGAGAAATTGATTTTGGTAAACGATTTTTCAAGGTTAGAATTATTAGCTGCAAGGGTGGCAGAAAATTTCATACTGTTCATCACTTTTACATCTGTACCTGACCTGAACGTCCACCGGTTAAAATCCTGTGAGCCAAGATTTGGCTTTTGTGTATAATAAGATGCCCCTGTAAAATAAGTAGCCCTGTCTGAACCACCGCTTACGTTGATAGCGTGCGACATTGCTGCGGCACTACTCCAGTCATTTTTCAGCCAGTCGTAATTAAGACTGTCCATACTGGCAAGCTCGGCGCTGGAAAAGAAGTTATTCGGGTTACCAGTTTCAGTATTACCCAAGCCACGCTGCAACCTGTTATTAAATACACCGTACTCTCTTGCATTCATCACTTTACCATGACTTACGGCATCATTGGTTTCAAATTTGCCTGAATAGGTAATTTTAGGCGCACCCAGTTTGCCTCTTTTGGTTTTTACCACAATGGCGCCCTGTGAAGCACGTGCACCATAAATAGCCGCACTCGCATCGCGTAATACGGTGATGCTTTCCACTTCAGAAAGATCCAGCCTGTTAAACTGATCCAGGGTAGGAAGGTTAGTGGAAGGATCGATCTGCACAATATCGTCTATGATTATTAAAGGAATGGTTCCGCCACCATCTTTACCCCAGTTAAATTGCTGGCGTATGCTTACAGATGCCATTGAACCCGGGCGCTGGCTACCGCCGGAAACGTTCACACCCGGCACCTGTCCTCTTAACATTTCTGTAAGGGAAGCAACCGGCAGATCTTCTATTTTTTTAGTATCCACAGAAACAACGGAGGAAGTAAGGCTTTTTGCTTTTTGCGTGCCATATCCCACCACAATCACATCCTCAAGCTGCTTAACGTCTTTTTGCAGTGTAATATTGATCGTAGATTTAGTTCCCACCACAATTTCCCTGTAAAGGTATCCTGTGCCGGAAATTTTCAGCACTGATTCATTTGCAGGAACAGTAATGGTAAATGCGCCACTTCCATCGGTGGCTGTACCAACAGTACTTCCCTTTATAGAAATACTGATACCCGGCAGGCCTTTCCCGTCTGCGTCAGTTACCTTACCGGTAATGGCTCTTTGCTGCGCAAATAACAGGCAGCTAAGCAGTACAAAAAATTGAAGGAGCAGTGCCTTCTTTACAATTTGCTTTATCATATAGCGTTGGTTTTGAAAAAATAAAAATCTTTATATAATTAGTTTTGTGTTTGCTGTGTCTCTTTGGCTGCCTGTATCCTTTTCTGCCAATCCTCCCCTTCTTTCTTCATATCATATCCTGCAGCAGATAAATAATTATTGATCCTTCCTTTGTATTTTCCAAACACGGCGTGCTTTTTATCGCTTGATCCCTCATCCATTGCCAGTTCCCTGGCTTCCAGTAACCAGCCGTACATTTTCTCTTTTTGTTCGGGGGTAAGCCTGGGCAGCATTTCCTGGTAGGCTTTCCATGTAACTGGAAGAATACTGTAGGTCATCCCGTCTTTTACTTTTTCGATCTGTGCATCTGTTAGCGCCAGTTTTAACTGACTGATAAATTTTTGATGCAGTTGCTGCAGGGAAACCGATCTTTTGGCCAATTCGGTTGTATAAGCCGAGTCGGTTGCTTCTATAGACAATTGCCGGGCCTTTATTGCTGCAATACGGCTTTTACTTTCATCCTGCACCGCATTTAAACGGGTATACTGATCAATCAGTTGTTGCTGCACCTGTTTATATAATATTGCATCGGTGATGGCCAGTGTATGTACAATTTTTGCTGTACGGTCGGCCAGTACTCTTTGGTAAGCAGTATCTGCAACCGGCGCAATAGGTTGCTGGGCTGCCATGCCGCAGCTGTATACAATGAAAAGGGATACTACCCCTATTTTTTTATGGAATGTGGCTGTAAAGCAACTGAAACAGGAATGAATGCCGACTAACGCAACTGAAGTGAGTTTATCCATATTAACAAGCCGGAACCGTTTCATGAAGCACATTTTATAATCGTTAAAAATGAATGGAATTCAGTATTCATTTTATCCGCCTAAAGGTACAGGTGCATATAAAAGGCAACAATGTAAGGTTTTGCTATAATGATGTACAATTTTACTATTTGTCAAAAATAATCTGCTGTGGCAAAACAGCTAAAAGCTGCACTAATCGGCCATTTTCAGCATAACAGTTGCAGAACGGAGGCCAGGGCTACTAACCGTTAATGTACTATTTCCCTTTTTTGACGACGCTTTTACGATGGCCAGGGCCATACCTTTCCAGGCCCCCCGCAAGGGGCTGCTGAAACTGACGGTATCGGCCTGATACCCATTATCGGTTGCAGCCAGCTGTGCGTTGCCTGTAACCGTAAAACGGAGCAAATTATTTGCCTCCGGTACCAGCCTTCCCCGGCTGTCTACAATGCGGACTGTAATAAAAGCCAGGTCTTTTCCATTGGCATGCAGTATTTTCCGGTCGGTGATCAATTCAACTTTGGCAGCAACGCCGGTGGTACTGCATTCTTTTGTTACTACCGGCACCCCGTTTTTTCGGGAAACGGCCTTGATGGTACCCGGCTTAAAAGGCACCCGCCACATAACATGCAAACTGGTATCGTTTTTTTGTTTTACCCCTAATGAACTGCCATTCAAAAACAATTCTACTTCATCGGCATTATTATAATATGCCCATACATCCACCGTGTCTCCCGGTTGCCAGTTCCAGTGAGGGAAAATATGCAGTACAGGCTGGGTTGTCCATTCACTCTGGTACATATAATACACATCTTTTGGAAAACCTGCCAGGTCAACAATACCATAGTACGCACTTCTTGCAGGCCATTGGTAAGGCAGCGGTTCTCCTAAAAAATCGAAACCACTCCATACAAATGCACCCGACATAAAACCGTATTTTTTTACTGCCAGCCAGGCCCGTTCATGCGTATTGCCCCAGTAGGCATAGGTATTGTCGTAAGCGGCACAAGTGATGTCGGCATTGCCGCCTGTAAAATTTTGCTGCACTTTATAATTAGGCGGCCAAATGCGGTTGGTGTCCGATGGATATTGATACACGCCCCTGGTGGCCAAACCAGATACGGTTTCGGTGGCAATGAATTTTTGATGGATGAAACGCTGCGGCAGTTTGGCATAATCATAGTCTTTATAATTGAACCCGATCACATCCAGTGCATCCGATTGTGCAATAAAATTTTTTTCGAACAATGTTTCTGTAACCGCCGAAGTAACCGGCCTTGCAGGGTCGATCTGCTTCACTATATCCACCAACTCTTTTGTAAATTGTATGGAAGAAGAATCAAACTGTTCGGGTATCTCGTTGCCGATACTCCACATAAAAACAGCAGGATGGTTCCTGTCGCGTAATACCATCGCCTGCAAGTCTTGTTTATACCAGTTTTTAAAATCAAGATGGTAATCGAATTTGTTTTTCTTTTTATTCCAGGTATCAAAGGCTTCATCCATTACCAAAAAACCCATTTTATCGCAGAGGTCTAAAAATTCAGGCGCAGGTGGATTGTGTGCGGTGCGGATGGCATTGCAACCCATGGCCTTTAAAATCTGCAATTGCCTTTCTGCCGCACGGTAATTGAATGCGGCACCCAGTGCGCCCAGGTCGTGGTGCATGCAAACGCCTTTTATTTTTACAGGCTGCCCGTTGAGGAAGAAGCCTTTTTCACTGTCGAAATGAACCTTACGGACCCCGATTTTTGTAGTCACTTCATCCCTTGCAATACCATCAATAAACAATATTGCTTTAAGTGTATATAAGTATGGATTTTCGGTTGACCACAACACTGGTTTTTTAAATGTATATGTATACAGGTATTTTGTTTCCGTCCCCTGAAGATTGTGCAGCATCATGGTACGGTACGATTCATCTTTTACAGGCTTGCCCATAATATCGAATAGTTCATACTTAATATTAAAAAGGGATTTACTTTGTTCCGGAGCCTGTATCCAGGCCTGGATATTAAGACTACCTTCCCCGTCTTTCATTTCGGGTATGATATAAAGGCCATTTTCTTTGAACGCAATCGTATTGGTTATAACCAACCGCACATTCCTGTAAATACCACTGCCCGTGTACCATCTTGAATTGGGCTGCTGCGAATTATCCACCTTAACGGCTACCACATTTTTTCCAGTACCTAATTTTACATATGGTGTAATATCATACCTGAAACTGGTATAGCCATTGGGCCGCTTGCCCAAATAATGCCCGTTGATCCACACTTCACTATTGCGGTATACGCCGTCAAATTCAATGTAAATATTTTTTTCTTTTTCAGTTACAGGAATTGAAAAAGTTTTGCGGTACCAGCCAATACCGCCGGGCAATGCACCACCCTGGTTGGTGGCTGGATGCGTTTTACTAAAATTTCCTTCTATGCTCCAGTCGTGCGGCAGGCTTAACTGTCGCCATTGTGCATCGTTATAGTTTTCGCTGCTTGCAGTACTGTCGCTACCCAAATAAAATTTCCAGCCCGCATTAAAGTCAATTGTTTTACGTGCCTGCGCATTCGCATGTTGCAAAACTGCCAGCAACAAAACACTATAGAGTAATTTTAATTTCATTGTTTTATTATTGTACGTCTATACCTGATACTGCCAAACCAGCTGCATTTTCAACGATCAGTTTGATGGTATAATTTCCCGCATTAATTTGTGTACCGGTATTCAATGTAAACTGATTCCATTTTCCGCTGCGGGTAAATGTAAAGTTAACGGGTTCGTTCAGCAGTATGGTGCCCGCGGCATCCACCAATTGCAGCCTGGCATTAACGGCCTGTTCTTTTCCATAAAAATATTTTACGGTAAGTGAATAGATGTCTGCCACACCTGTTTGTACAGGATACTCCACCACTGCAGGCTTCTCTGTTTGTATCACTATGCAAAATCTTCCATTCACAGAATCTTTTCCGGCACCATCATTCAGTTGTACCACATTGGATTTATATTGGGTGATGGGTTTTAGATCGAAGGCGGGCTGCATGTTGCCGGCTTCATTATACATCACTAAAAAAGAATGATCAATCTGTTCATTCCAGGTTGTATTTCCGGCAATCCTTTTTTTGTATAGGTGGTATTTTTTTCCTCCGCCTTCATCAGTAATAACCACGGTATTAGTCTGCTCATACCCCTGTAACCAACCCGGAATTGTTCTTTTATTTTCAATTCCTATAAACAGATCAATGGCTTTAGCCGTTGTAAAATTAAATACTCCCAGGCCATGTTTAAAAAAACGAAACCAACTTGCCCCGTACAAATTTGGCGGCAGGTAATTAAATTTTATTGTATCATCTCCAAATTGGTTATCGCCTATATCCAGCCAGTTCATATTGCCGCACCCATTACATACTATTTCTTTAAGTTCCTTCCTGTAAGCTGCATAGATATCTTTTTTAACACTGGCAATGGTAAATCCTGAAATGATGGCCTCCCCGGCTTTTGTTTGTGGAAAAGATATCGTTAATGCACCACCACTCACTTTTGCTTTCACCGTTTTCTTCAATGCCGTATTCGCTCCTGCAGCAGCCCAGATATCCAGATCAGGTATCACTGTTTTTCCGTTTACTGCCACATCAAATAAACGCATGCCGGCAGCAGCAGCATTTCCTCCAGTACCAACCCAGGGCTCTGTAAAATAAAAATCCACCATATACACGCCGTCAGGTAAAGGCATTTCATATTTCAGCTTATTATTGCCGTAACGAAATGTTTGAAACATCTTCCAGTCATTAGTATTTTTTATTGGCGAGAAGATTCTGCGCTGGCTTGCAAATGAAGCAGGTATTCCTTCAAATGCATCGGCCCATGACTTCACAAACCTTTTATCTGACTGCCATACAACACCATTGTTATCCACAAACTCCGGCCCTCCGCAATTTATCCTGTAAATATAGTTATACCCCGGCTGCGGACTGGTAATTGACTGTGCATTTGCATAAAGCGCTTTATAGTGAGGAGGTGGAGGCAAATGAAATAATACAACCGTATCTTTTGCCACCGCTTTACCATTTACATACCCCACCGCATACAATACATTGTATTGAATATTCACTTTATTCCATTGGAAATGTGTACCAATACCATTTCGTTTTTGCTTGCCCAATGAGGCATTGTTGATATCATTGAACAATTCCACTTCATCGCAATTAGAATATACATTGATGCTGTCTTTTATACCTGGTGTCATCCAGCGGTTGGGCCAGGTATGCGAAGCGATGTACACCATCGGCGAAGTTTTGTTGCTTACATAATTACTTCTAAACATGTAGTAAGCATCGGTAGGTTCTTCCCATGGCGTAAGCAACCCTTTATAATTAACAGGCCCTACCCTGTCCAGTTCCCTCCATCCTTCGCCACCCTGTACACGGCCGGGATTATCATGCGAAGTGAGCAGCCAGAAAAATTGTCCGGCACAACTGTCTTTTACGGATTCGGCTAAACGAATTTTTTGTTCCATCAATTGCACCATCCTGTCTTCACTCAATATACCGTTTTGTTTAAACCCTCCTTCGCTGTGTAAATCTAATGTGCGCCAGGCGCCGTATTCTCCAATCAGTATTTGTTTTTTAATATCTGCTGCATATGTTACAGGATCGCCTCCGTAAGTACCGGTCCAGTTTTGCGGCACATCCCAGTCAGTGCCTTCGCCGCCGTTACAGGTGGTGACCAGTCTTTGTGCTGATGCTGTGGGATCCAGTGACCGGATGAGTGCAGTACATTCTGCTGCAAAATCTTTGGGCAGTTTGCTTTCATTCTGCAATCCCCATAAAATAACAGCAGGATCATTTCTTCTTTCTATCACCCATTCTCTTAACAGGGTTTTAAAATTTTCCCTGAACTCCTTTGTATCGTACCAAACATGTGCGCTGAACTGCGTCCACCACAGCAATCCTTTTTCGTTACATAATTTTCCGTACAATAAATTATGCGGCTGATGTGCATCGCGGAAAGCATTGAAGCCGGCAGACTGTACCCATTTTATCCGGGCTTCAATTTCGGTATTACTGAAAGCATGACTTTGCCCCAGTAAATGTTCATACTCGGCGATACCATTAATAAAGACCGGTTTGCCGTTTAATAAAAACTGGTGTGATGCTGTCTTGAAATTAATAGTACGAAAACCAAAATCTGTTTGTACCCGATCAATAACAATATTATTTTCTTTAACGATGGAAATGATTTTGTATAGATAGGGATTTTGAACAGACCATAGCGTGATACCGGATACCGGAAGCTGGATACTGGATACTGGATGCATGATACTGGATACTGGTAGCGTAAGCGAATCATTTGCATTGAGTGATTGGGACTGTATGTATTCGGCAATAATTTTTCCTTCTTTATTGATTAGCTGACTCGTTAAAGTCAGGTTTCTTTTTTTACTGGAGTAATTTTTAATAGTGGTGTTTACAAACAAATTAGCCTGCTTGTTTTTTATATCTGCCCAGGCATGCACACCAAATGGTTCAATGCGCACTTCATTGGTAACGATCAAATGCACGGGGCGAAAAATACCCAGCGGCTGCGACCCTTCAGAAAATCCGCGGTCATCGCTGCAGCCCCCGCAAACCCAGGGCAGATCTTTTATATTGGAGGGATGCGATACTTTTACCAGCACGGTGTTTAACGATCCGCTTTTATGTATTGCATGGGTAATATCAAGGGTAAATGATGTTCTGCCTCCTGCATGAGCACCCACCAGTTGATCGTTCACATACACCGCAGCGTAAGAGCCCACCCCTTCAAAAAAGAGGAATACCCGTTTCCCTTTTGTAAATGCTGGCGCAATAAATGTTTTTTTATACAGCGCATCGCCATGCAGGTTACCATGCAATAATCTTCGGTAACCATAGTAATCATCCCAGTTGTGCGGAATTTTGACCTGCTTCCATTGATTGGTATTTACTAAAGCTGTGGACCAGCCGGAATTTAAGGAGATATCTTTTCTTTGAGCAAATATCGAAAGCGTACATATGCAGAAAAGAAATAACCACAGAGAGACACGGAGAGTGGCACAGAGATTCACGGAGATGACTTTGTGTTTCTCGGTGCTTCTTTGTGAATCTCTGTGTAACATTCTCAACATTATAATTTTTTTAATACCCCGTCAAATTTATATACCCCATTCTTTATCGTGTGCATCGACTTAACCGTATCATTATATCTAATCACCAGATCTTGTCCTGCTTTTGAAACTACGGTGAGCTCCTGTAATTTTCCTTCGATCCATTTGATGTCAATTACAAATGCTCCTCTTGCGCAAATGCCTTTTACTTCGCCATTGGCAAATGCATCAGGCAGTGCGGGTAAAATATCAATGTATTCGGTATGGCTTTGCAGCAGCATCTCGCCCATGCCGGCCGCTCCACCAAAATTACCATCGATCTGAAATGGCGGATGCGCATCAAATAAATTGGGATAGCTGCCGCCATTGCCCTTTGTTGGCCCCAGCAGCATCTTGATCATGGTGAATGTGTGCGCTGCATCTTTAAACCTGGCCCAGCAATTTATTTTCCAGGCTAAACTCCAGCCGGTGGCTGCATCTCCCCGGTAGATCAATGATTGTTTTGCTGCATTCATCAGCGCAGGCGTAACATCAAAATTTATTTCATTGCCCGGATACATGCCCCATAAATGCGAAATATGGCGGTGCCTGTTACTGGTATCATCCACATCTTTCATCCATTCCTGCAACTGCCCGTATTTGCCAATGGTATTGGGAGCAATCTGTTTATATTTTTCTTTTAAAGTTTTTCGTAAGGCAGCATCGGTGTTCAACAATTCACCCGCTGCAATCACATTGCTGAACAATGCTCTTATGATCTGGTGATCCATTGTTGGGCCTGCAACCAGCCCGCCCTGCTCAGGAGAATTGGCAGGTGCGCTGATCAAAAAACCTGTAGCAGGGTCTTTCACTAAAAATGTATTGAAGAATAAAGCCGCTTCTTTCATAACAGGATAGGCTTTGTTCTTTAAAAACAATTTATCCTGTGTAAATAAATAGTGTTCCCATAAATGCTGGCATAACCATGCCCCACCTGTAACCCATATACCATGATTAGACGCATTGATAGGAGCAGTACCTCTCCAGACATCGGTATTGTGATGCAGCACCCAGCCCGGTGCATTGTAATGATCTTTTGCAGTTTGTTTTCCGGCAACTGCTAATTCTGCGATCATATCAAACAATGGCTGATGTAAAGGAGAAAGGTTGAGTAATTCAGCCGGCCAGTAATTCATTTCTGCATTGATATTGGTGGTGTATTTACTGCCCCATGGCGGATTGGTCAAATCATTCCATATGCCCTGCAAATTTGCGGGCCTGGTTCCGGGCCTTGATGATGCAATGAGCAAATACCTTCCGTATTGCATATAGAGTGCTGCAAAAGAAGGATCGTTGCCATTGGAGAAATTGGCTAATCGTTCATCGGTGGTAGCCTCCTCTAAATCTCCCCCCACAGGAGAGACTTTTGAAGCCTCTGATGTTTTGGAATTACTAATCTTTATTGAAAAGGTATTGTACCATTTTTGGTATTCAGCAACATGTGCCGCTTTTACCTGCCCGTAATTTTTATTTTGTAACAACTTTAATGCACTGATACAGGGTGCGGCTGCATCTGCACTAACATCTTTATAATTTTTATAGTTGGTGCCGGCAGTCAGATACAGGGTGGCTTCATCGGCATTAGTAATCACCAGTTTTCCGCTGTCGGTTGATACGGTACCTCCTTTGGTGATTACCTGCATATACGATTTGCCGTGCAAGGCTCCATTACGTACCTGCACAGCCAGTATCACCGTATTATTATTGAGTTTTGTTACTGTGGCATTACGGTGCGGACTGCTCAGCAATGCATCAAAGCTGATGCTTGATTTTTTACTGGCTGTAAGATGCACTACCAATGATTGGTTGGGTGCCGACACAAAATATTCTCTGCTATACTCCACTCCTGCTGCAGAATAAAAAGTACCGGCCACTGCATTGGATATATCCAGTTCTCTTCTGTAGTTGACTGCTCCATCTGTATTTTTAAATTTTAAATTCAGATCACCAAAAGGCTGATAGCTGGCCTGGTATACCCCCACGGGTGGCGGGTTATCGTTCAGGATAAAATATTTCCATTCCCCGTTCAATGAAATTTTTGCGGCTTCTTTTTTTTCGGGATAGATACCGATATGTTTTGTGGTGTCTTTATAGCCATACATCCCCCCTTTGTCCGAAAAATTCAGCACCAGTATAGCAATGGTATTTTTCCCTTTGTGCAATACATTTTTATCAACGGTATATTTTCTTGCTTCTGCGTTTTGCTGGCTGCCAACTAAAACACCATTTACATAAGTGTAATCGTTATCACGGATACGATTCATGTCCAGCACCATATCTTTTCTTTTCCAGTCATCAGGCAAAACAAAACTGGTACGCAGCCATACTGCGCCATCCAATCCTTCAAAGCCAACGGTTTCCCATCCATCCCAGCTGGGTACGGTCATTCCGGGCCACTGGCTGTCATCAAAATCAGCGGCAGCATATTTTTTCTCCGCCGTTACTTTACTGATCCATCCATTTTTCTCCCCTTCAGAACTTTTCAAACCCATAAACTCTTTCTCTGCCAATAGCTCTGCTTCTTTTTGTTTGCCTGCAAATAATAAATGACGGATGCTGTCTAAATATTTATACGCCCCGGGCCTGCTGTAATTTCTGGGTGCGCCGGTCCACAATGTTTCTTCATTAAACTGAATACGATCATTATCCACGCCACCAAATACCATGGCGCCAATTCTTCCATTACCAATGGGTAACGCTTCGGTCCATTTTACAGCGGGCTGTTTGTACCAGAGTTTGGTATCCTGGGCCATTGTACATTGTACCGTACAGATCAATATACCAATCCAAACAATTTTATTTTTCATGCAGTGCGTCTTCAATTTGTGCAATCATTATTTTCATTTCGTCCGGTGAACCCATTCTTGTTTTTGTTACTTCGTAAGTACCATTTTTATGTATGATGACATAAGTAGGATACCCCTCGATCTTAATATTTCCCGAAACATCATCCGTTAACTCCTTTGTAGCCAAAATATGATGACCCTCCATATTAAAATAACTGATCAGACTTTTCCATTCTTTTATATTTTTCTGATCATCATTTGCGATATATAAAAATTCAAGTCCTTTGTCTTTAAAGTAACTTTTAATAGCCGGACTACTCTTTTCAATCTCATTTCTGCAGGGGCCGCACCAGCTACCCCACATATCCAGTAATACCGTTTTACCCTTGAACAAATCCAATACCCCTGCCCAGGTTTGAATATTGTCAGGTTCAAAAATGATTTTATCATTGGCAGTGCGTTTTATGTTTTCGAATACAGCGGCAATGGGGGTATCAAATATTTTTTTATATGCACTAGCAGGATATAATGCAGAAAAATCAGCATATATGGAATCAAGGTTGTTGGTTTTCCCGGTCTCTAATGCCATTTTAAAAAGATGGGCATACAGGTATTCTTTTGCTTTACCTGAAAAATATTTTTCTATTGTTTTTTGATTGGGAATATTATTCTCATCGGCAGCATAGCTTCTTGATCCTGTATCCCTGCCATTTCTATAATAGTTTTTTACAAATAATACCCTTACCTCTTCCCCGTCTACTACATGCGGTTTATTGAAGATTAAAAACATTTTTAAGAATAAACGATAGGCAGAAGTATGTATAGCGGCTTCATTCATTAAGGGTGCTTTGATCAGCATTTCATTAAATACACTATCCCACTTATTAATATTCCTGTAATAGGCTCGCTTAACATCAAACTTTCTTTGTTTGGCATACACATAATACATTCTTATAGATGTGTATTGCACTTCCATTGTCCAGCTTTTTATAAAATCAGCAGACGGATGATAGCGTGCCCTGTAACTGTTGAAGGCATTCCAATTTACATTAGCTTCTTCTTTCAAATCTGCGAGTATTCTGTCAGGAACAGTATCTTTAGCATAATCGGCAAAACTAATATGGTTACTGAATTTCCATGGCTGATTATTTGCTGCCCCTATTCCGGTAACAGTAAGCTGCAATTTTCCATTTGCTGTTGCCACTTTTATTACAATATCATAACCAGGCTGTAAAAAAATGGGTTGTTTGTATTCAAGGGAATCTTTTATGTAATACATCAGGTACATGATTTCCGGCTGCTCAATGTTTACCCGAACAGCATACACTCCATTTACAGCAGTAATGTCTGCTACATCATCCATCGTTGGAAACTGTGTTAACAGCAATGGCCGGGAAAGCGATAATTTTCTGTTTTGATCCGGCTGATCAAATGATACCAACATGCCTGCATTTTGCGAAAATGCCTGGAGCCAGAAGAGGGTCGCTGCAAAAAGGCATGTTTTTTTCATTTGTGTGTATTTTTTGTTCTCAGACCTTAAGGCCAGAGCAATGCATAGAAAAAAGACTATTCAAACAGCCAGTCTATATTTCTATTTTTGGCATCACTCATCATTCCGGCATCGTATACGGGAATTGACTGTTGTTCATTTGTAAAGCCCAGTACCAGGCAAATTCCCTTACCCAGTTTCAGTGTATTGTTTCCTGCCTTAAAATTAAAGACATGCAAATTCACCGGCGGCATTCCTTCAATGGCAACAGCATTAGAAATTTTTATTTCCGCCTGCCCGTAATCATCTGCGCCGGCATTGGTTTCCAGTTCGGGCTCTTTTGCATACACCGTATCTTTTGTAAATGCCGACCGGGGTGTTTTAAAATAACCCACTAATACTTTCACCGGTGCAGTACAGGTAAAATTGATTGTGGTACCCTGCTGCTGCATTTGTTTCCACGATAATGGCAATGCCTTCATGCCTTTTAATTCGGGCGCATAGTTTTTCAGCACCAGGGCTGTATCGGTAAATAATTGCACATTGCTGTCAATAGAAACCGTTTTCTCATTCATAATTACCTGCGCATTGTTAAATGGCACCACAGTTTTTATACCAGCAGCCGTATTCGTTTTCAGTGAATCGATCTTATGCCGGAATGTGTTCAGCTCAGCTGCAAACACCGGCAGCATTTCTTTCCAGTGTTTATAGGTACCGTTTACCCCACGCATAGGAATTTTGCGTTGAGCGGTTTGCATACTGTTGGCGTACCGGTAGGTGCCGGCAGTCATTTTAGTAAGATCTGCAAATTTATTTACACTGGCCTGCAGGTAGTTGCCGGCGTAATCCAGGTACTTAATATCATTGCTGTATTTATACTTCAATATATAGTTGGCAGCTTCTGCTTTATTAGAAAAAAACATGGCAAGTGAAAAATAACAATACATATCGTTTCTGAAACGGTAAAACTCTTCTTTGTTTTTTGTAACTGTTACACTATCTGCAGCATTGATAGCTGCACGCCCATGCGCATACACTTCTTTTGCCACCTGCAGCGGCGTTTCTCCTGTATGTTTTTCTTTTTTAAATTCTTTATCGGCATAATCCAGTAACATCTCTCCTTCCGGTGCCTCGGCATCGTACAATAATGTAAACAATCCATAACGGTATGGGTTGATCAACTGTGTCATCAGCATTCCTAAAGTTAAGGTTTGCCTGTTGCCATCTGTTATTCCAAAACGACGCAGCAATTTAGGCGCTATCTGCCCGCTCTCTTCATAAGCAGTTAAAATTTTTCTGCCGGCAATTAAACTGCATCCATATTTTTCTGCCAGCAACCGGCTCCAGTATTGTATCTCCGCTTCCCTGCTGCGACTGGCTTTCCATGCATAACGGCTCCAGGCTTTGTACCAGATCCAGTCTCTTTCGATTTGCAGTAAATGCTTTCCGCCTTTAACACTATCTGCGCTGTAAGGCCAGTCCCAGTAAGATGCCTGCGGATACAGGTGCAACCCATTTCCGCCCATCACTTCATGCATGCCAATAACAGATTGCTGTATAAAATCGGGTGCCCCATACCGGAAGGGTTCAAGGTTTGCGAGAATATGAACATTCTCAATTTGCACACTGCCCAAATGACTTAATGTTTGATGCAGCTTTGCCCACTCGCCTCTGGGCCTTGGGTATGTTAAAGCCTCGCCGTTAAACTTAGCTTCGGTATATAAATTTTTATACAGGGGCAAAGCGGCTTTCATAACCGCAGGCGCATCGCAGTCGTGTGCACGCAGTACGATGGGCGGCTCTTCCGTTTTATCCAATGCTTTCAATCCATCCTGCACACCGGGAATAATGGTTTTGGTAAACCATTCTATATCATCTTTACCCACACCTTCCATGGCTTCACCCAGGCAAACCATCAGGCCAACGTTCGGATATTTTTCTACAAATGCGGCAATGGATTTTTTTGTATAGTCGGCGATCAGGGGAATGATGGGCCGTTCTCTTTCCTGTGTTTTAATATGATGGTACTCGGCAAATGGTTTAGATACGATGATATTGTAAAACATCTGTATCACCCAAATGCCCCGCTTATCTGCTTCTGAAGTAATGAAGCGGTACATATCTTCATTCTTTTTAAAAGTGGCATCATCCACTTCCACTGCATAAGGATAGTCTTTCAGTTTTACCAATGAGGCAAAGGGATGGCCGTTCCAGAGATACAAAGAATTCATCCTGTTATCTAACATAGAATCCAGCACCTGCAGCCATAATTTTTTATCGTAAAACCAGGGAAAGGTTTCGGGCGTGTAAGGATACTCGTATACATTTCTTCCGGGGAGATAAGTTGATTTTTGTAAGCCGATGCATTGGCCGCGGAGTACCATTTCGGGAGCATCGGTGAGCTCCAGTTTTTCAGGATAGGCTTTTAACTTTTTAATTTGAGCAGCAAATTCCAGACAGCCATACAATAATCCTGTTGCATCGCTGCCTTCTATTTTTGTTTGATTATTTAATGTGGTGATGGTAAACCCTTCTTTTGTACCAGCCTTATAACTACAAATAATTTCATGTTGGATTCTTTTGAGTTTGTATTGTTTTTCAGCTTCAGCAATTTTTTGCAAACCTAAAGCTACACGGGGTGATGTTTGCTTATCTATAATACCAACCTGTGCCATTGAAAGCTGGCATAAAGCAATAAAAAATATGAATACTATTTTTTTCATTATTAATTTTTCTTTTTTGCTTGTCCAAAAAGAAACAAAAAAAGACACCGACAAACGAATACAGCCCGTTTGCCGGATACAGCACTAATGAGCATTTGTACTACTGTATCATCAACATTTGTTCTCTACTCTTAAACCAGTTACAGCAGGTGCCATACAAGCCATTTCTATATTTATTGCGTTTCTTTCTTCTCAATTCGGAGTATCTCCAGTCTAAAAAATTCTTACTTCACTATTGCCATTTCATTCAAATATTTTTCAAGCATAGTAAATCCATCTGCGCCGGTTTTATTTCTGTCGGCAGCATCATTGGGATTTAATCCATTCTTCTTTTCCCAATCATCCGGCATGCCATCTTCATCTGTATCAACAGGTGCTGCCGTACTCTTAAATTCGCCCCAGCCGCCTACCGCTGCCGGAGAATCGATGATACCCGGCTTTCCAAATACCCCCATGCCGGCAGCAGTGCCTGTTTTTGTTTCACTGATCACTCTTGCATCTACGGCATCTCTTTTAGGCAATACCGCGCCGCAATATTGTAACACGGCTTCGTAAGCTGCTGCTGCAGTTTGTTCCGGAATAGGAACAGCAATAGCAAAAGCGGCATTTGATTTTGATTGATCCATCTCACCGGATTCCTGCAGGTCTAATCCCGTAAAATTCTTTTTGGTCAGGCGCTTATCGCCTTCCATAATATTCCCATTCAAATACCATTCTGCAACCCCTTTTGATTTTGCTGCATCAAAAGAAGCGTGTACAAATTTTAGTATGGCGGGTGTAGCCGGACCGGGTTTGTAATAATTGTTTACCATATTGATCTGCGATACCCCGCCTGCAATATTTACTTCACCGCCATAGCAGGCATTGGGATTGCCCCAGTTGTAGATCACATTATTGTGGTAATCGATCACTGCCATGGTATCGTGAGCTCTTGCACCATCAAAGCGTACTGCCCTGCTGTTCTGGTGTGCAATTAAATTGTGATGATAGGTGGAATACTGTCCGCCCCAAACACCACCATAAGAACGATGGCCTTTGGCGTGCCCCGCTTCATACAGGCCTTCACTAACGATGCACCATTGCACCGTAACATTTTTTGTATCATACATCGCGGCACATTCTTCGTTGGCCCAGCTGAAACTGCAATGGTCAACAATTACATCATGGCAGTTTTCCATATCATATCCATACAAGCCTTTTTTATCGGTACCGCCGGGGCGGGAACGGATGAAACGAATGATGATATTACCATGATTGCCTTTAATAGCAGCGCCATTGAGAATGAAGGATTGATTTTTTAAACATATGCCATCACCAGGTGCGGTTTGTCCGGCAATGGTTAAATTGGAACGTTTGATCTGAATTTTAGATTGCAGTTCAATAATACCCGATACTTTAAAAATAACAGTGAGTGGTTCGCCGGGAAACAGTTCCAGGGCATTTCTAAAACTACCCGTACCATCATCATTTAAATTGGTAACAAAAGCTACTTTTCCGCCACGGCCGCCGGTGGCATATTTACCAAAGCCTTCGGCACCGGGAAAAGCGATCTGCTGCGCATTGGTTTGTTGCAGCAAAAAAAGAGCACCGGCTATAAATATTTTTTTCATTGTTAATTTTTAATCCATATTACCTGGTCACTTAGGAGACAGGGCCACCCCACCCTCCTCACTGCTTTTATATGCTGCTTCTACACAGGCCATGGTATCAATACAGTCTTCTACAGAATTATCGGGTCTTGCGATAGTACCCGCTGCAGCCAGCATCATTTGTTGCATACTGCCAATGAATGCATGCGGAAACCAGCTGCCTTCAATTTGCTTTTCCTGCCAAACCGGTTCTTTTCCTTCTTCCAGTAACACATATTCAAAACTATCGGCTGCGCCACGCGGGTAATTGATGAGTGTCCCGAATTTTATCAGCACCGCACCTTTATCACCTTCTATCTTTATATAAGATTGTTGCTTTGGAGTTCCGTAATTATGACAATGATTGGTAAGGATATTCGCCCTGATCATATCGCCATAATCCATAATGATATTACTGCGCACCGATGCCAGTTGCGGCATAGATGGATGCCGGGTGGTTTTGGCATACACCGATTTTGGATTGCCCAAAAAACTTCTTACCAGATCTATATAGTGTATGCTGTGGTATAAAATCTCCACCCTGGGGGCAGTAAACAAATAATTCCACAGATGCCAGGGCGTAAATACATTTACGTTCAGTTCTATATCGTTGATCTGGCCCAGCAAACCCTGCTGCAGCATTTGCCGCACTTCATTTATAAAAGGTGCATAGCGCAATTGAAAATTAACCGCCGCCACCATTTTTTTTGCACGGGTGATCTCCAGTATTTTTTTTGCCACCACCAGGTCATCCCCCATAGGCTTTTGCAATAATACCATGGCGCCTTCGGGTAATTGTTCCAGTACGGCAAGCATTGCCGGGCCCGGAATGGCCACATCAAAAATTACGTTTTCCGGAGCCTGTTGCAGCATTTCTTCAATACCCGAATACACATGGGGGATTTGAAAACGGGCAGCAGTGTCAGCCGCCTTTACATGATCGATATCGCAAATACCATGTACGGTAAATTTTGCAAGGGCATATGCAGGCAGGTGCGCCGTATTTACAATACCCCCAGCACCGATGATGCAGATGGGAAATGAAACCGGCGTGGATGACAATGCTGACATACTTTAAGTTGCAGATTTGAACAGATGCGATTGCTAAATTACAATTTGCAATAACAGGCCGCTTTAATTGGCGTATTTATTTACGCACTGCGTTGTAATTGTTTTAAAATTCCAAACTGCTGGTCTATTTCTTCATTGTGTTCTCCCAGCATTGGGGCGCCTTTGGCAGATAATAATAATTCGCCATCTACTTTTATCGGGCATCTTGTAGTGGTAACAGATAACCCGTTGGTAGTTTGTACTGTGATCTCCATATGCAGGGAGCGGTACCCTTCCTGCTGTACCAGTTCATCATAATTCATTACCGGCGCACACCATATATCTGCTTTTTCCAATACACTAAGCCAGTGCGCCGCAGTACCGGTAGCAAGGTGCAGTGCCAAACAGCTTTTTATTTCATCTCTTTTACTAAACCAGTCGTTGCTGTTGCTGTACAGTTTCAGTGGTTGGCATTGTAATAATTCGGCGAGTAATAAAATATTGGTCATGGCCAGTGCCATGTAGCTGTCGCTGGTTTTATAAATGCCGTAAGGTGCTGCAATGTAAGCATGGCCGCTGTTGATGCTGCTTCGTACCGGCAACTGCCTGCCATCGTTGTAATAACAGGTAAGTACTTCAAACTGAAAATCCAGTGCACTTTCAAACATGCTGACCTGCACCAGTGCGCCTTCGCCACTCATGCCTTTTTTATACAGCGCTGCTAAAATACCCTGTGCAAGATGGGTGCCCGCCATTATATCCACCACGGCCACGCCCATGGGCGTAGGGCTTTCATCATTGTTATTGCTGAGCCAGGTGAGTCCTGATACGGATTGTAATAACAGGTCCTGACCGGGCAGGTCTTTCCATGGACCCTCAGTACCATAACCGCTTACTTCGGCATATACAATGCCCGGGTTTATTGCTTTAACGGTAGCATAATCTAACCCGATGCGTTCCATTACACCTGGACGAAAATTGTGCATCATCACATCGGCCTTTGCCAGCAGTTGTTTTATTTTTTCCAGGTCATCGGCATTTTTAAGATCGGCGGCATAGCTTTGTTTATTGCGGTTGATGGCATGAAAAATAGTAGACTCACCTTCTATCATTACATCAGACACGTATAACTGCCGGCAGATGTCACCAGTACCGGGCCTTTCAATTTTTATTACCTGTGCGCCCATATCGGCCAGGCGCAATGCGGCAGAGGGGCCAGACAGGAACTGGCTGAAATCAACTACTAATATATCTTGTAATAAATTCATTTTAGTTCAACTCGTTTATAAGATCATGATACAACCTGGTATTGTGTTCGCCCAGCTGCGGGGCAGGTTTATCCGACAACATTTTTTTTCCATTGATGCGTATGGGGCAACGGGTGGTGGTAATATCGCCTGCATTGGTGCGTACCGTTTGTTCCATTTGTAAAGCACGGTATGCATCTGTAGCTGTCATTTGTTCCCAGTCAAGTACTTCCATGGCCCATAAGCCTGCGTTTTGCAATTGAGCCAGCCAGGTGTCCGTGGGTTGTGTAATTAAATGACGGGCAACAATGGTTTTAATAGTATCCCGTTGGGTAAATACCTGGCGTTTTAAAAACTGGTTCAATTCGGCACAACCAATGGCTTTTGCCAGCAGTTGAATATCCATCATAGCCAATGCAATGAATCCGTTTGCGGTGGCATAAATACCATAGGGCGCACTCAGTAAAGGCTGGCCATTGGCCACATTGCTGCGCTGCGGCTGTTCTTTACTGGTGAAGTACGTGGTGAGTAATTCAAATTGAAAATCGAGCAGGGATTCCATCAGGCTTACTTCAATCAGTGCACCCGAACCTGTTTTTTGCCTGCGTATCAGTGCAGCCAGTATCCCCTGCACCAGTTGTGCACCGCATAAAATATCAGTAACGGCTATTCCAAAAGGTACCGGCCCCTTGCTGCCATTACCGGTAGTATAAGCCAGGCCTGCCATTGATTGCAGTAACAGATCCTGACCCGGTTTATTTTTCCAGGGCCCCGCTTTACCATAGCCAGAAATTTCGGCATAGATCATCCGCGGATTCAGTTGCTGCACAGTGGTATAATCCAACCCGTTTTTACCCATTACTTCCGGGCGAAAATTATGGATCAGCACATCGGCTTTCGTGATCATTTTTTTTATAATGGCCAGGTCATCCGGATTTTTAAAATCAGCAGTAACACTTTCTTTATTGCGGTTGATGGTATGAAACAATAATGAATTGTCATCTACCCAAAGATCTTTAATGGCCAGTTTTCTTCCTGCGTCGCCGCCATGGGGCCTTTCTATTTTTATTACTCTTGCACCCAGGTCGGCCAGTCTTAATCCCGCTGAGGGGCCTGAAAGATACTGGCTGAATTCCAGCACCACCAAACCCTGTAAAGGTAGCTCCATCATATTGCCGTAATTAATTGTTGTTTACTTAAGCTCTGTTGGTATATACTGTTCATGGCTTTTAAAGCCATCAGTGGATCGCCATCGTGCATCAGGCAATCCTGTAAGGGTTGCCCTGCATGATCCTGGAAATAAAGATACCCATTGTACCGGGGCCGCATATAACCATTTTCCATTACGGGCAATACCTGTTTAAAATAGTCATTGGTCAGTTGATTGGCAGCTCTATCCAGCCATGCAGACCGGTGCCCGGGTTGGCCGCCATGCTGTACATACATGGTACGCTGGCACCCGCCCGATGCTGCCATTGCTGCAAAATCTACTGCTGCTTCTTTGTGTTTGCTGAAAGCAGATACTGCAAGCCCGGTTCCACCAATGGTGGTTTGCAATTTATTTCCGTTTACTGATACCACACCGGCATAATGCAATACATGTTTGGCATATCCCTCTCTTGAATAATTGGAATACCCATACGCAAAGGGACAATACCAATACTCATCTGTACTGCTCATCAGTTCGGCCACTGCAATGGGGTTCAGCAAAAACATTTTACTGCTTACCACACTGTATAATTCCTTCATCATGCCAATGGCTTTAAGGCCGGTAGCACTGTCAATTACTTCCTGCTGGTTAGTAAAAGGCCGGTTGCCGTTGGCAATACAAAAACTGTAAAAGTTCATCAGCAGGTCAATAGGAATGGCGGGTACAGCCACTTTGCCGGCTTTTGCCAATTCCAATACATCACTCCATGTTTGTGGTAAGGATGCATTATTTTTCTCCAACAGGTCTTTCCGGTAACTGGCGGCAGGTGTTGCTGCATCAATGGCAAGTGCCCATTGTTTGTTATTGTAATTATAGCTTTGATGCGAATACCCAACTGAATTATCCAGCTGATCCTGCAAATATGCTTCGGAAAGACAGTCGTTCAGGGGCAGCACACAATTAGTGGCAGCAGCGCAGCCCACCCAGGGGTGATCGATGATGAGCAGGTCGTATTGCCCGGTTAATTTTTCAATGGGAAAATCAGCAAATTCCTGGAGAGACCGTTTCTTCCAGTTGATCTCCACGCCGGGATGCAGTTCGGCGTAACGCTGCGACAAAGCCAGTAAAGGCGTAATGCCCCGGCTATGCCCCCAGGTTATTCCATTTAAAACCACTGCTGCCATTATGAAAATTCTTTTTTATTCACTAATAAAATATGTTCGCACACCATCACCAGTTCCTGATGCTGGTTAAAACATTCCACCAGTTCGGTTACCAAACCATACCCTGGTTTTTTATGGTCTTTTTTATCTTTAATGGTAATGTGTACGCCGATGGTATCATTGATGAATACCGGTTTAATAAAACGCAGCCGTTCGTAGCCATAGGTCATGGCCACTTCATTGATATGATCGGCTGTAAGGCCAACCGCCATGGTAAAAATAAGCGTGCCATGCGCAATGCGTTTTTTGAAGGGCTGGGTTTTGCACCACTCTTCATCCATATGATGAGGAAAAAAATCGCCTGACTGGCCGGCATGTATCACGATATCGGTTTCGGTAACAGTTCTGCCCCTGGTAGAACGCTGATCGTTCAGTACAAATTCTTCGAAGTATTTTTTTACAAACATAGCGGCAGCAACCAGTTTTAGTGAGTGATCCCTTAAAGATGAAGCATCAATATGTTCTGTACACAATACGATTGCCGGAATTGGAGAACCGGACCTATGAACAGGCTGGTATTATTTTCCTGTTTTGTATAGCTTTTACAACCGCTTTGCCTGAGTATATTTAAATGCTCAAATGCCTGTATTTCGGCAATACAAAGTAGTTCAGTAAGCGTAGGCATTCAATGGAAGGTTTTACTGAATTGATGGAATATCTTACCATTCGCAAACATAGAGATGTGCTAAGGAACACAGGAAAATATGGAGATACTCAATTATACCATTATCGTGTTGTTTATTTTATCCTTTATGCAACACTGTGCTTCGTCTTATATGCCGGCAAAATAACAAAGTTGCCACAAGGGGTACACAAAGCATTACAATATTTGAAACAGTACCATCTAATTCGCCACACACCTGAAACCGGTATGCTCCAGTCCGGTATCGGGAGAGGTTTTCATCCTGGCACTAACGCGGTAGCCCTTGCAATAAGCCGCATTGCACAAAAAAGAACCACCCCGTATCACTCGCTTGGGAATGCCCGGTTCCATGGGGTCGTAACTGGCTGAGGGTCCTGCCGGAGCAGTGGTACTATTTTGCTGAAGCGACGCATAATAATCAGCATGGTACCAATCGCTGCACCATTCCCATACATTGCCGGCCATATCATACAAACCGTAAGCGTTAGCCACAAATGATTGTACCGGTGCTGCACCAATAAATTTGTCCCAGCCCGTATTGCTATTGGGAAAATGCCCCTGCCAGGTATTGGCTTTTGGTTTTCCTGATTCCAGTTCCTCATTCCCCCAAAAATATTTTTGATTTTCTTTTCCGGCTCTTGCGGCATATTCCCATTCTGCTTCGGTGGGTAATCTTTTGCCTGACCATTTGCAATAGGCCATTGCATCATCCCAGCTCACCTGCACTACCGGGTAATTTTCTTTTCCGGTGATGGTACTGCCCACTCCCTGCGGATGTTTCCAGCAGGCGCCCTTTTTCCAGCTCCACCATGCCGAAGCATCATCCAGGTCAACAGCATATGATGGAGCTGTAAATACCAATGAAGCAGCCACCAGTAAACTATCTGCAGGCCGTGGGGTGCCGGGTGGCAGTTGCTTTTTTATTATTTCCCAATCAGGCGCTTTTTCTGCGGTGGTAATATACCCGGTGGCATCCACAAATTTTTTAAACTGCGCATTGGTAACTTCGGTAATGTCTATCCAAAAACTGTTCAGTTTAACTTTGTGTACAGGATATTCATCGGGCCGGCCTTCTTTATCTGCGGCGCCCATCAGATAAGTTCCCCCATTGATCAGTACCATACCTTTATGCGAGGCTGTACCCGATATGATATTAAACGTATCATCTGCAGCATTTCCGTAACGGGAGGGCAATTTGCCCCCGCAATTCATGGCGGTATCTTTTGCAGTGCTGTTGATTTGCGCTGGCTGGTTGCAGGAGATAACAGCTATTGCAGCTGCTGAAATAAAAAACAGGAATAACGCCAATAGCTTCATGTATCAATAACTAATTTATTAAAGCCAGGTATGCCCTGCCAAATTGGTGCTCCTTTTGCAAATTGTGGTAAGGCACAATATTTAAAAAGAACAGCATTTGCAGATCAATGGAATCAGCATTCCATCTGCGGTACCAGTTGAAAATATTTATTTGAAGGTAAGCATTAAAGCCCAATGATGCCTGCCCGCTGTTAATGGTATTTTTTTGAATAATGTTCTATGTAAAATTTGTCTGTCAAATATTTTTTACGCCATGATTTGCTTAACCTGTCTAAAATAATACCTTCCGCAAGTCCTATTGAATAAAAACAAATTCTTTTAGTATCGGCAAGTTTATTTTTAATCAGGTTTTCAATTTCATTTTGGTACATTTTTGATTTAAGTTCCGAAAAAGATTTAAAATCAGGCAATGCAAGCATCTCTTTGGATGGTTTGTAATTTTTAAGCAGTTCTAAAAGTTTATATTCAGTATACCGCGCCAAACCTTCCTGCCAGATTTGAAAAGAAAAATACCGGTAGTCTGCATCAGCCAGTAAATGTTTTAATTTTTTTCGTTCGGCCAGGTATGTTGCCAGGTTCGATTGATGCTTTTTACCTTTTGGGTTTATTATTGTTTTGTACAGCGCTTCTGTAAATAATTCATACTGATGTTGCACTGGTGCACTATCATATGGAAAGGGATAATTCAGCATCCATGTTCCGGTTAAATCGCCACCTGAAAGATCCAGGTCATTAACACTTTTGAAATAGTCAGGATAAGCATTTTGATATTGATGAAAATGCTCGTGGAGCAAAGTGACCACCCATTCTGCTGAATTTTTATTTGTGTTTGCAGCGGTTCCCACTACAATACAGCTAAGGCCGTTTACAGCCGGAAAAGTGGCAAGAAAGTGAGAATCATATTTCGTCTTCCGAAAATAGATATTGGAATGAAGAAAATCATCTTTACCCAGTAGTTTAAAATCAGAAGATGGATTTGGATGATTGATTAAAAACTCTGTACTGTCCGTTATCAAAACAATTGCAAAGGGTACAGCGCTGTACCCACTGAATAATTTATCACCCAACGCGGTTGAAATGCTCATTGCTTCTCTGATACGAATTTTATCAGCATCGCTCAGTTCCGGTGTCATTTGTGCGTAAGCATAAGGCAGTATTAAAAAAGTTAGTATAGCGCATAATAGTTTCATAAAATAGTTTTTCCAAATGTACGAATATATTCGTACATTTGGAACTGCCTATCATATTTTTTTGTTGTTAGCTACTGTAATGCGGCAAATGCAGCGTTCAGGTACAGCCGGTGTATACATAACATACATAAGGGATTGTATACCTATCAAAAGGTTCACTTTTCCAAATACCAGTCCTGGTATCTTTTCAATGCTTCTGCAAAATAATAGTCCGCATAAGTAAGTGGCACATCCACTTCACTTTTATGTGGGATGGATCCTGTACTGTGCAGTAAAATAAATCCTCCGTTTGCCCCGGCTTTGGCACGATAGGCATCGGATGATAACGACTGTAATATTGTTACAGCAGTATGTATCAATTCTTTTTTTTCTGTTTTGCTAACATATCGGCCCAGCTCTAAAAAAGCCGATGCCATTACAGCTGCAGCGGATGCGTCCCGCGGAGCATTGGGAATACCGGGCGCATTATAATCCCAGTAAGGAATTTTATCTGCAGGTAAATTGGGATGGTGCATCAAAAAGCGGGCAATATTTCTTGCCTGCTTTAGGTAGATTTTATTTTTTGTAAAACGGTACATCATGGTATAGCCGTATAATCCCCATGCCTGTCCCCTCGCCCATGCAGATGAATCAGCAGCGCCCTGCCAGGTTATTTTTTTGATAACCCCTCCGGTATTCAAATCATAATCCACTACATGGTAACTGCTGTAATCCGGACGAAAATGATTCTTAATGGTGGTGTTGGCATGTGTTACAGCAATCTCTTTAAAACGCCTGGCGCCGCCATGATCGCTTACCCAATGCAGCAATTCCAGGTTCATCATATTGTCGATGATCACCGGACATTTTAATCTTTCATTACTATTCCATGATTGAATGGCTTTAATAGAAGGACGGTAACGGGTAGCTAATGATGCCGCTGATTTAAAAATCACATCCTTATAAGCCGGGTCGCCAAAAATTCGGTAAGCATTTCCAAAACTGCAATACATCATAAAGCCCAGATCGTGGTTACCGGTATAGAATTTTTCCTTTTCTAAAATCGCCAGTCTTTTAAATGCTTCTGCTTTAATGGCTTCGTCTTTTGTGTATTCATACAAGTATAACAATGTACCGGGATAAAATCCGCTGCACCACCATTTGGTATCGCTGGTAACCAACTTGTTTTTTCCGGCGTCAAATGAACGGGGCATCAAAGTATCGGGGGTGGTTTGTATCAGCATTTTGTATTGCTGCACTGCAAATTTCATATTCGCATCAATCAGCTGCCGCATGTTAGTCTGCGATGCCGGCTGCTGAGAGAAGCTACTGCTGATTACAAGAAAGTTTACAAATACAGAAGCAAATAATCGTTTCATGGTTATTCAATTTGACGAATACGAATTTACTGTCTTTATTAATATCAACTTACACAAATAAAAAAGAGTTGCAAGACAAGTAGTCTGCAACTCTTATATTAAAGATGGGTTAGTACTATTTATTCCAATTCACTTTACTCAATTTCACATCTCTTGAATTTCCCCCGATCATGATCTCAAATTCACCTGCTTCCCAGTCATATTTCAAATCGTTGTTATAAAATTTAAGATCGCCGGTGGTGATGGCAAAGGTAACTGTTTTTGTTTCACCTGCTTTCAATGCAATTTTCTGAAAGCCTTTCAATTCTTTTACCGGCCTGGTCATACTACCTTCCACATCATGTATGTACAGCTGCACTACTTCCTTACCATCGTAGCTGCCATTATTGGTTACTGTAACGGATGCAGTTAAGGTTTGGTTGCCTTTTAATGCTGTATTACTTAATTTAATTTCGCTGTAGTTAAAATTTGAGTAGCTCAATCCATATCCAAATGGATATACAGGATCATTGCTAACATCTAAATAATTACTTCTGAATTTCTGGAACCATTTTCCTTCTAAAGGACGCCCGGTGTTTTTATGGTTATAGAACAATGGTACCTGCCCCACATTTTGCGGAAAGGTGGTGCTCAGTTTACCGGAAGGATTTACATCCCCGAACAATACATCTGCAATGGCATAACCTGCTTCGCTACCACCAAACCATACATTTAAAATAGCAGGCACATTTTCATTTTCCCATTTCAATGCCAATGGTCTTCCGGTAAATAATACCAGCACCACAGGCTTTCCTGTTTTTAATAATGCTTTCAATAAATCTTTCTGTGCTTCCGGAATTTGAATATCACTGCGGCTGCTGCATTCACCACTCATCTCTGCCGATTCGCCCAATGCAGCAACAATCACATCAGATTGATTGGCGATGTTTACTGCTTCGGCAATGATTTCACCGGCAGGCCGGTTATCCCTTTTCATATCCTTACCAAACATACCGGCTCTTTCTTCAAATGCTGCATCATAATCCAAATTAGAACCTTTGGCATATAAAATTTTCGCCTTATCTCCCACTACTTCTTTCAACCCTGTTAATACCGAAGTGGCCCTGGCAAAATTGGCAGCCACACTCCAGGTACCGGGCATATTTTCTTTATTGTCGGCTAACGGCCCCACCAATGCAATGGTACCTGATTTTTTCAGTGGCAATACATTGCCTGCATTTTTCAGCAATACAAAACTTTGCGCTGCAATGGCCCTGGCTTCTTTACGGTTTGCATCGGTGAAGATTTCCGTCTTCGCCCTTGCCGCATCACAGTATTTATAAGGATCGTCAAACAGTCCCAGTTTATACTTCGCTTCTAAAATTCTTCTGCAGGCCTGGTCAATTTGTTGCTGGGTAACTTTTCCTTCTTTCAGTGATTTTTGTATGGTGGTTAAAAAACCTTCCCCCACCATATCCATATCAATACCTGCACTCAATGCTTTGCCCGAAACAGTCTGCAAATCGCCGATACCATGCAGCATCATCTCGTTGATACCGGTATAGTCTGTTACCACAAAACCTTTAAAGCCCCATTGTTTGCGCAATACATCCGTCATTAAAAATTTACTGGCGGTGGCAGGAATACCATCCACTTCATTGAAGGAGGCCATCACAGATCCCACACCCGCATCCACCGCAGCTTTGTAGGGTGGTAAATATTCATTGTACATTCTTACGCGGCTCATATCGGTGGTATTATAATCACGACCCGCTTCTGCAGCACCATACATGGCATAATGCTTCACACAGCTCATGATGGTGTTATTTTTTGTAAGATCTGTTCCCTGGTAACCCTGCACCATGGCTTTGGCAATTTGTCCGCCAAGGTAAGCATCTTCACCACTGCCTTCGGCTATACGTCCCCAGCGTGGATCGCGGGCAATATCCACCATAGGAGAAAATGTCCAGTTGATACCATCCGCACTGGCTTCCTGCGCTGCAATTTGTGCGCTGCGCTTTACGGCATCCATGTCCCAGGTACACGACAGGCCCAACGGTATGGGAAACACGGTTTCATAGCCATGTATCACATCCATACCAAACAGCATGGGTATCTTTAGGCGGCTTTCTTCCACGGCAACTTTTTGTACAGCACGAATTTTCTCAACCGTTTTGATATTGAACAAGCCGCCCACCTGTCCGTCTTTGATCTTTTTCCCAATATCCGAATTGGAAGCCTGACCGGTTACAATGTCGCCGGAGCCTGGTAAGTTCAACTGGCCTATCTTTTCTTCCAGTGTCATTTTTTTCATCAGTGCATCAATGAAGGTTTTCATTTTTGCTTCAGTAGCGTTTTGCGCAGCTGCACCCATCGTTAATAAAAGTGAGAGTGCTGTTAGTAACTGTTTCATGTAAGAATCGTTTTGTTTATTTCAGTAAATGTGGTGCTATCAATTGTTGCCAAATGGCATAGCCTTTGGCATTCATGTGTAAATTATCTTCAATAAAAATATCCGGCAGTGGATTTCCATCCTTACCCAGCATACTTTTCCAAACACTGATGAATCTGGTATGCCTTTTCTTTTTTAAATATTTTTTTATGAGTGCATTAGATGCCATCATCCTGTCTTTCATTTTCCATCTTGAAGGGCTTGGTTTTAAAGAGATGAATGCAATGGGTATTTTGGGAAACTGCGCCCTGATATCAGTAAATAATTGTTTGAATCTTGCTGCAACAATTTCCGGTGTGATGGTGTCCGATGAAGCCACATCATTCTCCCCGCAATAGATCAGTATCTGTTTGGGTTGATAAGGAAAGATGACATCTTTTTCGTACCGTATCAGATCCGGTAGTACAGATCCTCCAAATCCCCTGTTGATAATAGTATAGCCCGGGAAATAATCTTGTACATCTTTCCATTTGGTAAATGAGGAACTGCCCACGAACAATATCGCATGCGCAGGTGGAAAAGAAACAGAATCCTGTTTTTTAAATGCCGAAATATCTGCAGCAAAAGGCTGGGCATAGGCAACATGGAGTACAATAAAGAACAGGAAGGCAAGGAATATTTTTTTCATGACTGAATATTAGTCTACTTTAATTGTTTTTACTTTTTCACTTACCCCATTTTCATTCACTGCTTCAATGGTGAAATAATAAGTCTTTAATTTATCCATTCCCTTAAACCAGTATTCATTGTTCTGGTGTACCATAATACAGTTGTACAATTTATCCGGTGCCGTGCCATAATAAATATTGTAGGCATACGCATTATTTACCGGGTTCCATTTTATCCAGCCACTGCGTTTGTCCTTTTCTGTTCGTAATACCATAAAGGTCTTTATTTTTTCCGGCTTTGCCCCGTTTCCATTTCCAAATACCCGCAATCCGCTGATGGCAAATTTTCCGGCAGGCATATGAATGTTTTCTATCTTTATATACCTTGCCTGAACGGGTGCTGGCAATTCCACATATTCGTGTGGTATATCAGTATTATTATTTGATTTATCCACCAGCACTGTCCATTTTTTCCCATCTGCAGAATAATACATTTTATACTGATGGAATTGTCCGTTAATTTTTCCCAAACGATCACTGTCCACATCCTGGTCGGCATAATTGATCTGTACTGCATTAACCGTAGATACATTTCCTAAATCTGTTTGAATGAATTCGCCTTTGTTTGCTGTAGCTGCACTCCAGTAGGTTTTTAAATCTTCGTCATTGGCATTATTGGCAACATAGCCGCCCAGCGTGGAAGAAACCTGTATGGGCTTTTTATAATTCAGCAGGTACCAGTTGGCAAAACCACTCCCGTATTCATTTTTTGAAGCCGGTGGTAAATAGTGAGGATAATCACCAAAGGCAGTATTGCACCACATCACATCATCATTATCAAAGCCTGCGGGCCAGATGCCGAGCCTTCTTTCAAAATTATTTTTTACCGATAGCATGATGGTACTGATATGCCAGTAATTGCTATTGTTATCCATAAAAGTGCTGCCATGACCGGCGCCTCTTGCAAAGCCACCCAGCTTCATACTTAAGGGATCAGACTGGTTATTGAAAAATCCCAGCGGACTTTCACCAACGGCTACCCCATCAGCATACCCGCTAAACTCTGTACCCGGTGCGCCATACTGAAAATAATATTTGCCATTGTGTTTGGTCATCCATGATCCTTCAATAAAAGGATCTAAAAAAGTATTGTCCATATGCTCGCCAAAACGCTGCCAGCCATAGCGCCAGTCTTCCAGTAAGTACATTTCCTTTCTGGTGCCGATAGGTTTAAAAGTTTTACGGTCCAGTTCAATGCCGTACAATGGGAACTTGTTGCTGCTGCCATTGTACATATACAATCTTCCGTCGTCGTCTGTAAAAAATGCAGGATCCCACCCGCCAATATCAAATGAGTCAACTAATGGTTTCCAGTCATTCCCTTTAGGATTGGTGCTCATCCATAAAGTAAACTTGCTGGTATAAGTAGAACCGAATACAATCATGGTATCACCCACCACTCCTACAGCCGGTGCACACAATTCATCATAGCCTGCATTCCATGGGCGAAGGAATTTTTTAGAAACAAAATTCCATTTCAGCATATCCTTGCTCCACCAGTAGCCCCACTGGTTGGTGCTGAACAAATAATAATCGCCTTTGTAATTAACGATTACCGGATCAGCAGTTGCCCGGTGTCTTCCCCACTCGCTAAAATTTGGAATAGGCGTATAACCGTAGTCTATATTGATTGGGTTGCAATAAGTCTTCTGTTGGGAGATTGCCGCAGATACGTAAAGTAAAATTGCCGCAGATGCGCAGATGATTCTTGATATAAATATTTTCTTCATTTTAGATGTCTTTAAATACAGATTTCAGTTTCTTACAATAATTTTTTAATACTATTTAGTTAATACAATCCTTTTGTATTCCAAAGATTTTTCATGGAAGTTTAATAGCAACCCAACTTCTAATTTGGATATTGCCAGGTAATTCAATACTTGTGAATAATGTTCTTCAACAATTCCTTTTTTTGATTTTACTTCTACAATTATCTTATCGAACACAACAAAGTCAGCATAAAATTTATGAGGGAGAATAATTCCCTTATAATTTACCGAATATTCCTTTTCTCTTTCATAAAAAATCTTGTTCATTCTAAATTCATATTCAAACGCGTCTTTATATACCATTTCAGAAAATCCCTTTCCAAGCACGCTATGTATTTCCATAGCTATTCCAATAATCTTATAGGTCTCCTCTTGGAAGGGATACTTTTCGTTTTCATATTGGGTCATAAAAAAGCTATTTTATTTACAACACTATATTTCAATCTGCGCATCTGCGGCAATTCATCTGCGCATATATTCATCTGCGCATCTGCGGCAATTCATCTACTCATATATTCATCTGTGCATCTGCGGCAATTCATCTACTCATATATTTATCTGCGCATCTGCGGCAATCATCTTTACAAATTTCCTTTTTTCATTTCCTCCACCGCATGCGCAACAGCCCTGGCCGTAAACGCCATATATAAAATGGACGGACTCTGGCTTCCGGTACTTGTCATACAGGCACCATCGGTTACAAAAACATTTTTACAATGGTGCAGCTGGTTCCATTCATTCAGCATGGATGTTTTGGGATCGCTGCCCATACGTACGCCGCCCATTTCATGAATGTCTAATCCGGGTGCCTGTTTGCTGTCGTTGGTGCTGATCTCTTTTACACCGGCAGCTTCCATCATGGCCTGCCCCTGTTCTAAAAAATCCTTCACCATCCTATCATCATTATCATCATATCCAACAGATGTGATGAGCAAAGGTATGCCCCATTGGTCTGTTTTATCTGTGCTTAATCTTACATGATTGCTTTCTTTTGCAATTGTTTCTCCCTGCATGTACATGTATACACCCCAGGTGCCGGCTTCTGTAATGGCATTTTTAAATTCGGTGCCCAGCTGTGCTGTAATGTTTCTGTCGCTCAGTTTTTCTCTTGCTGCGCCAGAGTAGATCACATAGCCGCCATAAAAATCAGTATCCCGTTTTTCTACATTTCTAAAGTTGGCCACAATGCATTCAGCGGGTTTGGATACTTTATAATACATATCTGTAAACCCATCTATAATGCCGTACATACTGCCACGGTAGTTATGAAAACAAATATGCTTGCCCAGCTTGCCACTGTCGTTGCCCAACCCATTGGGAAAACGCTGCGATGTAGAATGGAGTAATATCAAATTGGTATTTAAAGATGAAGCATTTACAAAAATGATCCTGGCATAAAATTCAGTAGCGGCTTTGGTATTGGCATCGATCACTCTTACACCGATGGCTTTTTGTTTTTGCTCATCGTAAATAATGGAATGTACTACTGAATGCGGACGAACCGTTAGGTTGCCCGTCTTTTTTGCCCATGGCAAAGTACTGCTCACCGAACTGAAATAGCCGCCCAGCGGGCAACCCCGCATACACAGATTTCTGTTCATGCATTGCGTACGTCCCTGGTCAATATGAATTTGTTGCGGATCTGTTATATGTGCCCATCTTCCTGAAACATAATGACGGTCGAATTTTTCCTTCAGTACATTTTGCATGTGCTGTTCTACGACATTCAGTTCGTATGCAGTTAAAAATTCTCCGTCGGGCATGGAAGGGATTCCTTCTTTATTACCACATACGCCAATAAATTTTTCAACATGACTGTACCAGTCTTTTATATCCTCATAGCCTATCGGAAATGATTCACCATAACCATAACGTTTGGGCGCCGTAAAATCATAAGCACTCCATCTGGCGCAGGCCCTTCCCCAGGTTAATGATTTACCGCCCACCTGGTAACCGCGTATCCATTCAAAAGGTTTTTCCTGTATGTAGGGATGATCGGCATCTTTTACAAAAAAATGTTGTGTATCTTCTCCATATCCCGCGGCTTTACTGATGTATGGATTTTCTTTACGGGTTTGTTGGGTAATATCTCCACGGTGCGGCAATTCCCATCTGGATAAATTGGCCGTGGGATAATCTTTGATATGCTCCACATCTCTGCCCCGTTCCAACACCAATGTCTTCAATCCTTTTTCACACAATTCCTTTGCGGCCCAGCCACCGCTGATGCCGCTGCCTATCACAATGGCATCGTAAGTGTGGGCTTTTGTGCCTGTAGAATTGATATGTATTTGTGTGCTGTCTGGCATGTGGAATCTTTATTTTAACGCTTCATCTTTATCTTTTTCTAAAAAATTGGCGGTATCACCAATGCCCTGCGTTTCCCATAGCAATAAGGCTTCATCGGGAACAGCTTCCAGCGGAATAGTGCTGGACTGTGAAGGTTCGTTATAAGGAATATTGCTGCTTCTGTTATACACCGATATCAGGCTCCATCTCGGCCGATCAGAAGTATTGGCTTCGGAACGATGTAACAAATTACTGTGAAAGATGAGTGCATCGCCTGCATTGATCTCCACATATACCAACGGCATTGTTTGTAAAGCCAGATCAACATAATGCTGTGATGCGCCTACCTGTTCTCCAGCAAAGCCATGTTCAATACGTCCCATCGAATGACTTCCCTTAATTACCTGCAGGCATCCGTTACTGATACTGGCATCGGTGATAGCCACCATGATGCTCAGCATCTGGTTGGGAAATAAAAATTCGTTTTTATACCAGTATCCATAATCCTGGTGCCATTCCCAGGCACCACCCACTTTGGGTTCTTTTTGCATCAGCTTGCTGTGAAAATGACAAACTGGTGCATCACCCTCCAGTAATGCTCCGGCACTTTCAACCATGCGCCTGCTCTTGGTAAGCAATCCGTATGCATCGTTGCCCGGTGTATACCAAAGTGTGAGTTTTGTTTTTTTGCCCGCCTGATCATTCAGGTCAAAAGCATGTTTTTGTAAAGTACTGTCGCCTGTTGCAATGCCATATAGTTTATCCACTTCAGGTTGCGATAAAAAATTGGGTATTACCAAATAGCCGTCCTGGTGATAGGAAGCAATTTGTTCGGGGTTTAATCTAAACTGCGGCATACGATATTTTATTTTACCATTGAATGTGAATAGCTGATGAAATATTATTGGTTATTATAGTTTGCTGTTTCATCACCGGAGCTGCATTCTGTAAAGAAGAATAATAGGCAGGATCGTAATAATCCTGCAAACCCTGCAAGCCATCCAGTAATTTACTACTACATGATTGTGCCTTTACACTTGTACCGTTAATGGTAATATTTTTAATTTCAGTGTCAAAGCCGTGTAAAATGAATTGGATCTTTTTAAACCCGGATGTAAAATTACCTTCCTGCTGTTCAAGATTGATTTGTTTTGATACAGGATCAAACACAATATTCCGTTTGCAATATTTTCCTTTTTTATATTCAAAACCATCCCCTTCATCTTCGTAATACATAAAACTGTTTTTTTCTTTCCCATTATACACATGAACAAAAATGGTATCAGCTGGTTTTTCTTTGGTGGACTGTACCACTGTCTGCATCGGTATAATGGCGGATGCTTTTATATACAGCGGTAACTGATACAGGGGCACTTCTTCTTTCCATTCTTTTTTACCGCTTATTCTTTCATCGGTATACACATTATACCATTCGCCTGAAGGCAGGTATATTTTTTTACTCTTTTCTTCGCTGGTTACCGGCACCACCATCATGGAAGGGCCAAATAAAAACTGGTACTGATAAGTATTATCAAATACTTTTTCATCGTAAGGATAATTGATACTTAAACTTCTGGCCACCGGCATTCCAGTTTGTGCCGCTTCATAAAATGAAGCATACAGGTATGGCATCAGCCTGTACCGGAATTCAATAAAATTCTTACTGATGGCTTCTGTTTCTTCGCCATAAGCCCAGGGCTCACTGGCCACTGTAAAAAATCCACGGTGGTTTCTGCAGAACGGAGAAAACATGCCCACCTGCATCCACCTGGTAAATAATGATTTTGATGCATCGCCAATATATCCGCCAATATCGTAGCCGCAAAATGAAATACCCGATAAACCCATCGTGTTATTGAGCAATACACCACTTAATAACCCTTCGTCTGATGCAGTATTATCGCCACTCCAGATAGCTGCATATCGCTGCACTCCTGCAAAACCGGAACGTGTTAATACAAAGGGGCGCCTGTTGGTTTCGTTTTCTATGGCTGCTTCATAACTGCTTTTGGCCATTTGAAAACCGTACACATTTTTTGCTTCGGCGGTATTTGCTTTTTGTCCGTCGAAATCAAATAATAAATTATCGGGCAAATAGCTTCCGCCTACAGCAGGTTCATTCATATCGTTCCAGTAGCCATGTATGCCATTGCGCTGCATCCATTTCATTTTATCTTTCCACCAGATCCTTGTTTTTGGATTGGTATAATCCGGCAGATAACATTGCAAGGGCGCAATTTCAGTTTTAAATAAACTGCCATCAGCATACTTAATGAACACGTCTTTCCTCAATCCATCTGTATAAGACTCGTAAGTGGAATCTATTTTAACTCCGGGATATACCGATGCCGTTAATTCGATATTCATTTTTGCCAGATTGGCTGCCAATGCAGGCATATCCGGAAAACGGTCTTTGTTTACCCTGAAAGGCTGATAACCCAACTGGTAATCTGCATCCAGTACAATACAATCCAGGGGGATTTTTTTAGTGCGGAAGCTGTTGGCGATCCATTCCACTTTGTCCTGCGGATAATAAGAGCACCTGCTCTGGTGATAGCCAATGCCCCATTGAGGCGGTAAAGATATTCTGCCTGTTAATGAAGTATAGTGTTCAATTATTTTTGCAGCTGATGAATCATAGATAAAAAAATAATCCATATCACCGCCCTCCATATTTACTGAAGTATAGCCGGGAGTTGACAAACCAAAATTGAAAAATGTTTTATAACTGTTATTATAAAAAATACCATACTGCTGCTGGTGATGAATACCTATATAAAAAGGGATGCTGCTGTACATACTCAGCCTGGCATCACCATATTTATAGGTATCGGTATTATTCAGTGTAACACCGGTTCCTCTTCTGTCGAGGTTACCCAGCGCCTCACCTAACCCCACAAATCTTTCATCTTCCTGCATCGTTTTATACACTGTTACTTTATCACCGGTAAAGCTGGTGCCAAAACAATCGCCTTGCACATCTTCATTAATAATTATACCGGATTTATTTTTAAAAATGATGCTGAAAGAAGGTGTTTTTTTTATAATTACGTCAATATCTGCTGTTCCAATTTCAATAGCTGTTACAGTTTCTTTTATGCTTACCTGATCAAATTTGGGAATAGCATTATCCGTTAATGCATAGGAGAAATTACGGAACTGCTTCTCTTTAGAAACCCTTACCCGAATGATATGGTCATTGTACACATGCACATCAAATATGGCAGCAGCTGTTTTGCCTTCAATACCGCCGGTAATTTTTTTGTAAGAAATTATTTTCCCCATATTTTTTACCTGTGCCCCAGAAAATACTGTTGCCATTTGAGCAAGCACTAATAAAAAAAAATATGGTGTATTCCGCTTCATCAGTTTTATAATTCTTTTTTTAAAAGATCCATCATCCACACGTTGATTTGCCATTGATTGGCCAGTGGTAATTTTGTAGTTGGATCATGCATCATATAAGGCGCCGGACCAAACTCGGTGGTTATAGTAAAGCTTTCTGTACTTTTTTGTTTTTGCTGCGCAATGATCTGCTTCCACCAGTTCAGATGATGCATTAAAGCTTCCTGCCATTCGGGTAAACGCGGATCGGTAATTTGTGGCCCTTCTGTATGCCCCACACGGGAATGGATATGAGCAGTATGCTGTATCGCCAGTTGCACAGCTTCCTGCTGGTCTTCTAAAAAACTTTCCGCCACACAGCACCAATGGGAAAAATCTGCGGTGATGCGTAACGACTCATTCCTTTCTAAATATTGCCTTGTAACATGAGCTGCAAACAATGCTTTATTGCGATGTGTTTCATGCAGCACTTCAATACCGGTTGCCACAGTAAATTTTTCGGCTATTGAAAAAAGGGTCTCGTTTTGTGCTATTGAAAAATAATCCTTCCCGGTTTGGGTATTTATTTTTACCGGGTTAAGTGTGGCAATATTTTCCAGGTGATTTTTATACGATCGCTGATGTGCTTCAAAATCACTTTCAAATGATTGCCAGTATTGCCCGATTAATAATAATCCAGTTTCGTTCAGTGCCTGCTGCATGGCCAGTTTATCTGCCGCATCAAATGAAACACCTGCTTCAATACCGTCATAGCCTGCGGCTTTTACTTTTTTGCAAAAGTCAATCCAGCTCAACGATTCACTACCCCATCTCGGGCAAAAAAACAACAGGTTCATTTCATATTTTTTTTTGCTATAACAACCGCTTATTTCATCCATTTACTGGTGAATCCTAATTTCTTAAGTCCGTTCTGTATATCCGGAATTTGCATGAATAATTTCCACATCAACCCGCTACGGTAATTTTCAATCATGGTAACAATGGGCCCCTGGTCAATGGCCAAATGCGTTTTGGCATACCAGTTATGATGAATACTGAAACCGTCTGCAAAACCATACTTACCCCAAATCTTATCGCCCAGTTGATAATAGAAATAGCGCAATGCTTCCATACTTTCCTTTGGTGTGTAGGGCATGGAGGAAATGGCTGCGGTGGGTTGTATTACACCACGGTCGTTCTCCGGGCTGTGCGCCACATACCCTTTATAGCTGTCGCCGGCAGTTAATCCCCAGCATTGTTCGCTGTAACCTTTATACTGGTGTGGATTTTCTATACAATAGGCCCTGTTGATGAGGGTATGATTTTTTCCCTGCATAAAATAATCATTGCCCAGCGAATCAGTCAACCCATTGGGGTCTATGCCCTGGAACGTATATTGCTCAAAGAATAAAGGGCCACCCTTGTCTTTATCATAATTACCTAAAGGCAAGGTGTAGCCGTAGTAAGTTTTGCCGTTTTTAAATCCAGTACTTCCTGCCCATGTGCCATCATACGCAGATTTACTGATAGCATGATATTGTGAAGATGCCGACATGATGTAGGTGATCAAACATTCATTGTATCCCCATACCGGGAAGTTCATATCAAAATCGTTATTGGGGCTCCAGTGCCAAAACAATTTTTTTTGTCCGTTGGTATGCCAGTTCCAGTTGGCAGCACCCCACATCTGGTTGATACGTTTGCGCAGGTATACTTCTCTTGGAAGATCTTTATTAAAATATTCCCTTGCGCATAAAAACCCCATGAGTAAGTAAGAGGTCTCTACAATATCAGCACCATCATCTAACCTGTCGAACTTTATTGTCTTTCCCGTTCTGCCATTCATAAAATGCGGGTAGATGCCATGGTAACAATCTGCATTGATCAAAAAATCGGCGATCTTAATTAAACGGCGTACCGCTGTATCTCTTCCTATCCATCCTCTTTCCACAGCAACCACTGTACTCATGATACCAAAACCTGTTCCACCAATGGCGCCTGCATCAGGTCCAAATGTGGTATGGCTGAAATTGGGTTCATCCCATGCTTCATTGATATAATCCCAATAATGCTCTGCCAAAACAGTATTGTCTCTTTCTAAAGCCAAACCACTAAAAGGATGTGCGCCATGCCAGAAGAAACGAAAGGTTTGTTTTTGCACCACCTCCAGCAATTGATCTTCCGTTAAATTTTTGATGATACCAACAGGAGCAATACTATCAGGGCCATTGCCATATTTTCCTTTGGTAAGTGGTTGCGATTGCACATATAAAGCCATCATTAAAAGCAGGAATCCAAACAATCTTTTCATTGCGTAATCTTGTTAATGATTTTAATTTATTTTTTTATCCACGGACTTTCAAAATCCAGTTTTTGCAAACCCATTTGTATTTCAGGGCAGCTCATGAATAATTTCCAGATCAAACCACTGCGGTAATTTTCTATCATTGCAACAATGGGGCCCTGGTCAATAGCCAAATGCGAACTGGCATACCAATTTTTTGTTTCGTTGAAGGCGTCCACAAAGCCATATACACTCCATATCTTATCACCCAGGTCATTATAAAAATGTTTGAGCGCTTTCATGCTGTAGTCGGGTGTGTAAGGGAATGCACTGAGTGCCGCTGTTGGTGCAATGGTGCCACCATCATTAGTTGGAGAGTATGCATTGTACCCATTGTAGGTATCGCATGCCGTTAGTCCCCAGCAATTTTCACCATAGCCTTTGAATTTTTTGGGATTATCCAGGCAATACGCATGATTGATGAGTGTATGATTTTTATTCTGCTCCCAGTAATCAGCATAGCGGTCTTTCAATCCCCTTGGGTCTAATCCCAAAAAAGAATATTGCGAAAAGAACAATGGTCCGCCACCGTCAAAGCCTAATGGTAATTTAATGCCATAAAATTCTTTCCCGTTCTTAAAAAAATTACTCTGTGCCCAGCCATTGTGATACACTGCTGCGGGCACCTGGTACTTTTCATTGGGCGATGATGCCGCCAGAATATACATGATCAAACATTCGTTAAACCCACGTACGGGGAAATTCATTGCCCATCCATTGTTAGGACTCCAGTGCCAGTACAATACCTCCTGCCCTCCTTTGGTGAACCAGTTCCATTCTATATCGGGCCACATCCATGAAATGCGGTTACGCAATTCTTTTTCAGTTTTATTATCCCCATTAAAATATTGCCTGGCGCAAAGCAAGCCCTGGAAAAGATAAGCTGTTTCCACCAGGTCAGCTCCATCATCCTTCCTGCTGAAAGGAATGGTTTTTCCTGTGGCCCCATCCATCCAGTGCGGAAATGCACCATGGTAAGCATTCGCTTTCAATAAAAAATTCACCATCTTCAGCATGAACTTTGCAGCGGTATCACGGCCAATCCATTTTCTTTCTGTGGCCACTATCACACTCATGATGCCAAAGCCGGTTCCGCCTGTGGTTACCGTTTCGTTACCATATCCAAAACTTACGTTACTTCTTTCTCTGGCCATACCGCTTACCGGATGCGCAAAATCCCAGAAGTAACGAAAGGTCTGCTGCTGCACCAGGTCCAGCAAAGCAGAATCAGAAAGATTTTTGGGTCTTGCTGCTGCATTGAATTGTTGCGCCATGCTGCTTGCCGCGCAGAACGATATCATTATACAGGTCAAAAAAAATGTGCGCTGTTTTTTTTTCATATACTTATAAATAGGGTGCCGCAAATCCTAAGCGTCTCATCCCGTTCTTCACTTCGGGGCAACTGGTAAATAAATTCCATATCAACTGGGTTCTGTAATTTTCTATCATTACAATAATTGGCCCCTGGTCTATCGCCAGGTATGAATTGGCGTACCACAGGTTGCTTAAACTGAACGCATCCACAAATCCGTATTCTTTAAATATCTTATCGCCCAGTTTATAATAGAAAAATTTCAATGCATTTATACTTTCCGTGGGCGTGTATGGCATGGATGATAATGCAGCGGTTGGGGCAATCACGCCCACATCGCTGGTGGGAGAACTCGCATTATACCCATTGGGTACATCACTTGCAGTTAACCCCCAGCATGCATTACTGTAGCCAAAAAATCCAAGCGGGTTTGCCTTGCAGTATTCGTAATTTATTTTGGTATGATTGGTTACCTGCGTTTGATAGTTGGCATACGTATCAGTCAATCCGTTTGGATTGACCCCTAAAAAGGAATACTGTGAAAAGAATAACGGTCCGCCATTTGCCGATCCTAAGGGCAATGGATAGCCGTAGTAAGTATTGCCATTTGCCAAAGCTCCGTTGCGTGCAAAACCATTTTTGTAAACGATGGGTGCAATAGAATCGGTTTTAGAAGAGGATGCCAGCAAATAAGTGATCAGGCATTCGTTCCAGCCTTCTATCTTCATATTCATTTGCCAGGCGTAATTAGGACTCCAGTGCCAGTACAATACATTTTGTCCGCCCTGCTGAAACCAGGTCCACTGCACACCGTCCCAAATGGTATTGATATCTGTTCGAAGCGCAGTTTCTGCCGCATCAGTCCCGTTAAAATATTGCCTTGCAGTAAGCAGGCCTGCCATCAGATAAGAAGTCTCCACCAGATCAGCACCATCATCTTTCTGGCTGAATGCGATGGCTGCCCCGGTACTGCCATTTAACCAATGCGGAAAAGCGCCATGAAATTTCTGCGCTGTATTTTTCAGGAAAGCAACGATGGTTTGCATTCTTGCCAGTCCCTGTGCCCGGGTAATAAAATTGCGGCTAATGGCAACCGGTATGGTCATAATGCCAAAGCCCGAACCGCCACTGGTGACCGTTTCAGGTGTGGCGTTACTTCTTTCTCTTGCAAGGCCGCTTACCGGGTGACCATAATCCCAAAAATATTTAAAGGTTCTTTTCTCGATGGTATCTAACAGGGCCGCATCACTGATTGCCGGAAATTTATCAGCAGAATCTATTTGTGTATTGAAAGGGAAACTGAATACCGTATTTAAAGCTCCTCCCTTTACAGATTTAAGCGTGGTAATACCATTGATGGTATAAGTGCTGAGATGTTTAAGTGCCGCTGCAGGCGTTACCACCAATACACTGTCGCTGTTTTCATAAGCATAGTTCACTGCTGCAGCGGTAACCCCGTTTTCTGTAAGCAACACTGCACTTGCAACAGTAGCCCGGTCCAGTGCATTATTGAACGACAGACGGATGGCTACATTCGTTTTTACATTGTAAGTGGTGGTGGCACCAGCTGGAACATTATCCAGTTTTGCAGCAGTCAGTTGCAATGCTGTGGGTGGTGTTGGTATTGGGTCGGGAGTAGTTCCGTCCTTTTTTTTACATCCCCCCATTAGCAGCAGTGGCAGCAGTAAAAACTTCCATTGCCATTCTTTTTTTATCATGGCATTAAAATATTAATGTACTGATAGAATGCGGCAATGCTGTTGCTTCGGCTGCTTTTCCATTGATCCACAAAAAGAACTGTGTTTTTGTATCAGTTGGGTTCATTACAATAACGGCGCAGGTTCCATCAGGATTTTTGAACGCCGTGGTTTGTAACATACTGCGGCTGGCAGCACTCACAATTCGTTTTGCACCCGGCTGAATGAATTTTGAAAAATGCCCGATATAATAATATTCGTTGGTATAAATAAGTTCGCCGGTTTTTGTATTGCCATGGATGGGCGCAAAACAAAAATTACCTACATGATTAGGCCCGCCGGTTTCATCCAGTAAAATATTCCAGTCGGTAAACCCAACAGAGCCATTATTGAAATCATGTATCATATTGGCACCATATTTTTCGCCCAGTTTCCAGTCGTTTACTTTTGCAAGATCAAATGCTTCTTTACAACCTTCGGTAAACAATAAATTTTTACCCGGAAAAGCTTCATTCACTAATTTTAAATTATCATACATGGGTTCGCCGCCACTCCAGGGTTCGTACCAGTGAAAACCAATGCCCCATAAATATTTAGCCGCAGCCGGATCATTCAGCAAAGTACTGGCACGCTGATACAGCAGGTCGCGGTTATGATCCCACCCAATAATTTTTTTACTGCCCAATCCTTCTTTCTGCATTGTAGGGCCTAAGTTATTTTTCAAAAAATCTCTTTCCTCTTCACCGGAAAAAATACAGCTCTCCCATTTTTGTGTAGCCATGGGCTCATTTTGGATTGAGATGCCCCAGATGGGAATACCTTCAGCTTCATAAGCTTTGATGAACTTAGTATAGTAAAGGGCCCATGGCTGGTAGAATTCTTTTTTCAGTTTACCGCCATGCAGGATATCGTTATTGCTTTTCATGAATGCCGGCGGACTCCAGGGGCTGGCAAACAAGGTTAATTTACCACCAGCCGCTGCAATAGCCTGTTTAATAAAAGGAATTTTAAACTGCCTGTCGTGCTGAACATTAAAACTTTTTAAAGAGGCATCTCCCTCTGTAATGTAAGTGTATGTATCGCTGCTGAAATCGCAGCTGTGAATATTGGTACGGGCAAAATTATAGCCAATACCTTTTTGCTTGTCAAAATAAGCCTGCATAAATTCCGCTTGCTTGTTATTTGGCAATTTTGCAAAAGTTTCTGCACTGGCATCAGTTAATGCACCGCCAATACCCAAAAATGTTTGAAAGGTTTTACCGGGATCTACAAAAACACAAACCTGTGTTTCCAAAGGTTGCGGCATGGCAGTAAAAGCTGCTGTACCGTTAGCGGATAAACGCAGGTTACTGCTGTCGGCTGTGGTAAATATTTTAACCTGTTTGCCATTGGTTGAGTAAACACTGCTGCTGATTTTTTTTGCCTGTGCCTGCAGTTCACCAGCGCCTGATACAATAGCGCATGCTGATAAACCGATCCATATTTTTTTCATAAAAATTATTTTATACTTTGTTTACCAAATATATGTACCTGCAGTGCCGGCAGGCAATACGGTGGTGATTGAACGGGTTGCTGTTTTAATAATAAACGTTTGTGCCGTGGTTTGCTCGTTTAATACCAGCACCACTGTTTTTCCCGCCGGTGTTTTAAATGCCACATTACTTAAACTACCGGTAGTGCTGCTGCCAATACGCACCGAACCAGCGGGCACAAATTTGGATATCTGCGCAATGATATAATATGCTACATTCCTGGTAATGGTACCATCCAAAGTGATTGCTCCCTTGCATTGTGTACAGCCGCCGGGTGTATGCGGATTAAATCCGCCATCATTGGCTAAATTCCATTCCAGGGCATTCTTACTCCAGTTATTCATCGACCCGATGATCACATTTTTGATATGCCATTTAAAATCGCCGTCAAATGTTCCGGTAGAGCCGGTCCATTGTTCGGTGAAGTAAAGATTTTTGTCCGGATGCGCATTGTGCACCACGCTTAAGGCACTGATATCACCTCCGTATAAATGAAATGCCGAACCATTGATATAGGCTTTTGCTGCCGCATCATTCATCACTGTAATGGGATAAGTGGCATTATCACAATTATGATCCCATACAATAATTTTAGTGCTTAGGCCGGCTGTTTGAAAGGCAGGGCCCAGTGCAGTTTTTACAAATGCCGCTTGTTCTGCTGCTGACATTACCATGCTTGGATTATTGCCGCCATGCTGCGGTTCATTCTGAACGGTAACCGCATCAATGGTAATGCCCTTTGCCTTCATGGCCTGTATGTATTTTACAAAGTAGTTGGCATACGCTGTATAATATTGTGGCTGCAAACCACCGCCGATGGAACTGTTATTGTCTTTCATCCAGAGCGGCGCACTCCAGGGGCTGGCCAATATTTTTATATTGGGATTGATGGCCAGGATTTGTTTTAAAATAGGAATCACATCAGTGGTATCTTTCGACAAACTGAAATTGCTGAGCGTAAGATCTGTTTGGCCCGTGGGCATATCATCATAACTGAATACCGATGCACTCAGATCCGATGCACCTAAACTCAATCTTAAATAACTTACCCCAATGGAATTGGCTGCCGATCCAAACAGTTCATTGAGTAAATTGCTTTTATCGGTAGCATTCAATGCATTGATCAGTGAGGCACTGCCGCCCGTTAGCGTGTACCCAAATCCGTCAATGGTTTGAAAAATTTGTGTACTGTCCAGCGTAATGGTTTCACTTACTGTTCCCGGTGTTCCAAGTGATAATACATTGCCCTGTTGTTTCAGTAACAGCGACTGGTCGGCCCTGGTAACCCATAATGCCACATCGGTATTGGTGGGAACTGGTGGTGTAACCACGCCGCCACCCCCTGAATTACCCGGACTTTTTGAGCAATTCGATTGAATAGATACTGCTGCCAGTAATAACAACACCGCACTTCCTGATCTGATATATTGTTTCATTTGTTTTGAATTTGCTTTATTTTAAAAAGATAAGGTTTCGGTTGTTTCTTGCCACTACTAGTATTTTTTCTCCGCCCGCATACCGTATCCATTTCATATCCCTTACCTCGCCATCAATTGCAGGCAATATGAATGCAGCAGCGTTTTTATTCATTGAAAATATAGTTGGATACATTGCATCATAACGTCCTTCGTAAGGTGTTACACCATAAAAATTACCGCCTGCTATAAATGACTGCCCCTGTGTTTTCCCTATGGGTGCAAAAGACATTACCGGTGCCAGCTGTAATTCGTTGGGCAACGCTGTTTGTTTAAAATTACCTTTGCCATCATTGATAAAGCAGGAGGAACTCAGTGATTCTGCCTTCAGTTCATCATAGTCTTTAAACAGGTCGTAAAACATGTACTGTACTGTTTTGCCGGCCACTTCGCTGTAAGTAAGATAAGCTTTCTTTAAAACCGGCAATGGCCGTTCCAGTTCGTCTTTGGCCAAAAAAGTATATTCTTTACCATCAATGGTATAACACAATACCTGTTCTGCAGCACCATTATTATCAAAATCTTTCACGTACATTTTTACCGGCCCGTTTTTACCGGCCCATAATTTGGTATTGTGTCCCCAGTTACCGGCAAGTATATCGGTAAAGCCGTCGCCATTCACATCTGTACAATACATGCTTTGCCATAAACCGGTGGATTGTGCGATATCGCTTTCCTTAAACACTCCTCTATTATTGATGAAGGTTTTTACGGGCATGAATTCGCCGGTTACCACCAGGTCCTGCCAGCCATCATTATTAATATCGGCAAAGGATGCAGCAGTAACCATGCCCATATCGTAAAAAAATGGATTCCGTGTATTGTCGATGGTAAAATTTGCCTTGCCGTCATTCAGTAATAAATAAGAAGATTGCGCTTTACCATACCCGGACGGTGTACATAAGGTTCCAATGAATACATCCATATCTCCATCATGATCTATATCCGCCACGCTGATGCAGGATTTAATCTCCATCTGCTGGCTCATGAATTTATCTTTTTTTGTAAAGTGCCCGTCGCCATTATTGAGGTACAGTTTATCCTGCAGCATCCATTCGTTTTGCGGCGCCTGGTTGCCACCTGCCACTACCCAAAGATCCTGTTTACCATCGCCGTTGGCATCAAAGAAAACTGCATCCACCCCTTCGGTAACCTGGTCTTTTTCAAACATGGCGGCATCCTGTGATGCAAAGCCGCCGGCACGCTGCTGCACCATCAATGCACCGGGCTGCCCCAGCGCACCGCATACATAAAAATCATCCAGGCCATCCCCATTCACATCTGCCACTGCAATTTTTGGCCCGCGGGCAGATTGGGCATGCGGAATCAGGTACTGAATATTAAAATCAACAAAATCATTTTCATGGTGTTGCCAGTTTACTGACACCTGTGCACTGATATCTGTTAATGACGGTACTGCAGTTGTAAACACCGCATCATAATTAAAAATACCATGCGCATTTTTTTCATTGATAACAAGCGGCTGATTGGCTGCCACATTTTTCAGTACCTGCATTTTTTGATTGGGCCATACCACCACCATGCTGTCTATCACCGAATTTGCGCCCAGCCCAAAATGCAGGCGGGTATCCGAAGATGATTGAAAGCCCCGGGTCAGCATCAGCTCCTGGAATTGCATACTGCCCTTTTGAAACAGGTAGGCCTTGGCTCCAATACCAAAACCATTGCTACTGTCTCCTTTAAAAGAAATGGAAATATTATTTTGCTTTGGTGCATTATTTTTCAGGATCACCGCTTTTGCATTGAGCGGGTTAATTATAATATCAAGATTACCATCATTGTCCAGGTCGGCATAAGCGGCACCGTTATAATAACCTTTCATTTTACCAGTTCCCCACGCATCGCTCATATCGGTAAAAGCTGCTTTACCATCGCCTTTAAATAAAAAGGGATGAGAACTTCCGTCGGGCATTTTTTCAATGGCCATATCATCATACTTATCTGTCTGGTTCATTCCCTTTCTTGCTTCCAGGTCAGAAACAAAGCGTACATAATCCATATCCACCGGTCGTTTTACAATACCACTGGAAATGAACAGGTCTTTATTGCCGTCATTATCAAAATCTGCAAACAAAGGGCTCCAGCTCCAGTCGGTGGCAGATACACCACCCATCAATCCCACTTCACTAAAACTTACCCCCTTGCCGTTATTTCGTTGCAAACAATTTTTGGAATATTGATTTTGATACCCGTTGCGCTCCAGTTTTTGTTTGTACATATCCGGATTTTCATCACTGCCATAGGTCTTCAGTGTTTTTTCATCGGGGGGCAGCATGTCTACAGTTATCACGTCGGGTTGTCCATCGTTATTATAATCTGCTATATCATTGCCCATACTAAAACGGCTGTAATGCCTGAAGTGATTAGCTCCATCCTCTTTAAAAGTGCCGTTGTGCTGGTTTACATAGTAATAATCATTTTCATGAAAGTCGTTGCCAATATAAATATCATCCCAGCCATCGTTGTTTATATCTGCCACAGCCAGGCCCAGGCCATAGCCCAGGTTACTTTGATAAATGCCTGCCGCTTTTGACACTTCAGTAAACCGTCCGGTAGTGCTGATATCGTTCCGGTATAACCTGTCGCCGGAAAGGGAGTCGTATCTATTGCGGTTACTGGTATCACTGATATTAGCATGCGGGTGATGCGATTGATTCAGAATAAAACAATCCAGGTCGCCATCGCGGTCATAATCAAAAAAAGCAGATTGTGTGGTAAAGCAGGCGGTATTCAATCCCAATTTTTCTGCCTGTTCCACAAACCCCCCCTTGCCATTGTTGATGAACAATTCATTATGCCCGGTCAATCCATATTTACCACTTACTGTAGAAACATATATATCCAAAAAGCCATCCCCATTCACATCAGCCATGGTTGCGCCTGTACACCAGTCGCTGGTTCCCTGCACGCCGGCTTTTTCGGTAATGTCTTCAAACTCAAAATTGCCTTTATTCAGGTATAATTTGTTATGGCCTTTACTGTTGGCCGTAAAATAAATATCGGGTAACCCATCATTATTAATATCGCCGGTGGATACACCTCCGCCATTATAATAGTACAGGTAATACAGTATGCTGAATAATTTTTTCTTTTCTAAAGTATTGGAAAACGATACATGCGTATCAGCAGCATCGAGCGAAGTAAACATTGTTTTAGAACGATGGCAGGAGGAAAACAGCCATACAAAGGTTGCAGTGAATAAAAATACATGCTTGATCCTGTTCATTTTTTTCTCTTTAAATATCATCAATGAGGCAGCGTATGCGGGCTTATATTTTTTAAATATGCCAGTACTTTTTTAGTTTCTTCGGGATAGCTTTTGATATAATGCGTATGCATATAGGCCGGCACCGGCATCGGGCTGCCCTGCAGCATTACTGCAATGGCCATAGAGGGTTGTTCGGGCATGTGGCAGGCCACGCATTTAGATTCAATTGCTTTGCCCAACTGACCGGTCATTTTACATACCACCCCACCGGGGTGCAGGGTGTTATGACAACTTAAACAGCGTTGCCCAAAAATTTCCGTTTTCCCCTTTTCGTTTTCATGGGTATTGTGACAGGTATTGCAGGTGAGTGTGCCGCTCTGTGTAAAACATTTACTGGCTGCCATCAAACCATATTGGTTGCCATGCACATCAATATGGTCAGTAATTTTTGTTGTGGTATCCATCAAAAAATGATCGGCTAATTTATCTCCCGCGTTAAAAGAAAAAGAAGGGCTTATTTTTTTTAACCGTCCACCATGGCAAACCGCACACATATCCAAACTTTGCTGCCGCGTAAAATGGGCGGGGTTTAAAATAAATTTGCCTGTCTTCTCGTTCGGATTTTGTGATTGAAAAGTTACGTGCTGCTTTGCCGGGCCATGACATTTTTCGCAATCCACACCCAGTATCATCCGGTCTTTATTAAACTCTTCGGGTTCTGTTGCAGGAGCCGAAGTTTTATCGGCAAATGTAGCATGACATTCCAGGCAACGGGAAGAGATGGGTCTGTTAAATGCCGCTTTTCCAGGGTATCCGGGACTGTTACTCCATGCCCCGGCGCTGGTAAAATAGGTAATGGGTAATTGAAATAGTTTATTACCCAACCAGCTGGCATAACTCTGTCCCTTTGTGGCCGACCCAATGACCATGTCAAATCGCTGGCTTGTTTTTTCCACACCATTGATATAGGCAGCCTGGAAAAATCCTGCAGGCCTTTTTTCCATCTGTATCAAATCGCCGTTCTCATACACAAAAGTATTTTTACCGGCATCAAAACTGCCGGCAATATTTTTTTCAGTGGCTGTGGCCGAGGTTAAAAAATGTGCAGTGTGAATATGTGTGTCGTAAATACTTTTGTGGCAGGAGGTACAGCTGGCCGATCCGGCAAAGCTGTCGTAGCTGGCCGTTTTAATTGTTGTGCCTGCGGTATCAGTTCCGCCACTGACACAGGTTGTAAAAAGAGCAACGCACAATAATATCATCAAAATTGTTACAGTGGAATACCGGTATCTTGTAATGCGTTGCATGCGGATGTGTAGTAATGATCAAAACGCGGATAGCAGCTCTATGAAACTTAAAAGAGGGACTGAACAATTAAGTCAGCCCCTCATTGTTATGCTGCCTGCTATATGAAAACTTATTTTTTATTAGCGAACAGTGCACCCACTTCTGTAGCGGTAAGCGCTGTACCATATAACCTGAACTGATCTATAGAGCCATCAAAATTGTTCATCCATGTTTGGTTATCATGGGTATACTTATTAGGTCCCCCAATGGTAAAACTTTCGAAACCGCCAAATACTTCAGCGCCGGTAGTAGTGCTGTAGGGAATGGTTAAGGCATTTGTTTTGAACAATGTACCATCAATATAACATTTAATTGAAGTGCCATCATAAGTAAATGCCAAATGATGCCAGTTTCCGTTCAACACATTAGGCATTCCATTCGCATTAACATATTCGGTCCATTGGTCCATCACATAAAATTTGGCATTACCTACTGTAGTTGTACTCCAGTCTTCAAATTCTAAAAACATTTTACAGTTTGTCCAGCTGTACCCCTTTGAGTTCAAACAAAAAGCAAAGTTGGTTCCTTTACCTGCAGCCTGGGGTGTTTTTTTGATCCAGAAAGCAATGGTAAAATTCTTATACTTGGTAAAATCGTTTACACCCGCATAAGTGGCCAAAGCGGTTTCACTTCCCTGGTAGCATTTACCAGAGATGCCTGCGCCTGCGGCACCGGTATTGCTGGCAGGAAAATTAGCCCGGATACTGTCTACTCCATTTCGCAATACATCAGTACCTGAGCCGTCAAATGCGGCATAAAATTTCAATGGTCCGCCCGGATACAAGGGAAAACGGGGATCCTGATCCTTGGCATAATCACCCAAAGCAGGTTGTGTTGTTTTTTTACAACCAGCAGCCACAACAAAAAACACAGTAACAAACAAAGCCGCTTTTACTATTTTATTAATTGTATTCATACTATAGTTTTTATTTTTTATAAAGCCTGCCTGTTTTTGCAAACAGGCAGGTATGATAATATTTTTACCACTCTGGATTTTGAATTAAAACACCTCCTGATAAAGCAATCGCTTTTTGAGGCAGCGGATAGAACCTGCAGCGGTTGGTATACCCCAGGGCTCCCAGTTCAGTAACTGCATCCCCCCATCTAACAAGGTCATAAAAACGGCATCCTTCCATTGCGAATTCCCATCTTCTTTCGTCTTTAATTGCCTGGCGCATCTGTGCTTTATCTACAAAGGCAATTTTAGGAACAATGGTTCTGGCTGCACCTAAATTACCACTGGCCCTGTTCCTGATCAGTTCCAGGTTAGCGGCAGCAGTAGCACCATCTCCCAGTTCGTTACTGGCTTCTGCCAGCATCAATATTACATCTGCATAACGGAGAATACGGTGATTGATCCAGTCTGCACCCCCACTTCCAAATATTTGGCCGGTGTATTGACGCATCTGGGGATCGGAGTATACTTTTTTATTCCAGTAAGGCTGATCCAAAGAAGCACCGGGCGCATATACAGGTAATGTAGCACCATATCCACCCTGTGCAGGGCCCCCGTCATATTGACCAGAATATAAAATGGTTTGACGTTTACGTGGATCAGCATTATCCCAGGCGGTTTCCAGTTTTTGTGTAGGCACATTCCATCCCCAGCCCAGGTTCCATACATTGGTAGCACCACCCTGGCGTACATTCTGGCTGGTACCAAATGCCGATCCATTGTTAGGAGTACCGTTTTGTCCCACCAGCATTTGCGCTTCAAAAATTGATTCCGGACCATTTTTACCTGCGCCATTTAAACCATCTTTCCATACATCCGTAAAATTGGTAGCCAGTGAATACTGAGTAGAGCCAATTACCTGGTTACACAGGCTTACTACCTGTGCCCAGTTGCCCCTGTACAAGTGAGCTTGCGCCCACAGGGTATTGGCTGCTCCCCTGGTTAAACGGCCTGGATAAATGTTTGTGCCACCCACTACCCAGTTAACAGGCAGGTATTGTGCAGCTTTAGCCAGGTCGGCGTCTATTTGTGCATAGATAGCAGCCGCCGGAGATTTAGGTTTAATTCCATCGGTAGCCTTGGTGTAATAGAAATTAATTAAAGGCACATCACCATAGGTTTTAACCAGTTCAAAAAATGAATAGGCCCTGAAGAACAATGCTTCTCCTACATTTTTTAATGAGGCCGCATCAGTTAATTTTAAAGAATCGGCAAAATAAATTTCCTTATTCGCCAGGTTAATCATGGTATAATGATCATTCCAGTAAGTGTTGGGTGCCCAGTCGTCTTTACTGTACTGGAAGGTTTCAAACTCGGTATTGATCTCTGCACCATCGGTAGCGCTGCTGCCCTTTTGCGCATCATCATCCCGAATGCTGTGAAAATCTAACCAGGGTAAAGTTGAAAACCCTGCATAACGTAACGTACTGTATAAACCAAAGCTTTGAGCTTCCAGGGTTCCCTGGTTAAGGTCATCAAGTGTAGCCGTCAGTGGCTTTCGGTCCAGGAATTTTTTACATCCTGTAGTAACCGAGAGCAGTACCGGAAGTGCCAGTACAAAACTCCAGAATAAAATTTTATTTCTTTTCATATCTTATGAATTTAATAGTGTTAGAAAGTTACATTCAATCCAAATGTGGTTACTACAGGTATTGCCCCACCTGCATTGTCGTAGCCAAATGCCGTAGCACCGCCGCCAAATTCTGCAGTATAGCCTAAATTATTTTTCCATGTTTTAGGATTTTGAATATTCATGTAAGCCCTCAAATTTTTCATTTTGGCTTTTGAGATCAGTTTCTGACTGAAATTGTATCCCAGCTGAATGTTCCTGATACGGAAGTAACTTCCATCTTCAATATTATAGGTAGAACCGTTGTAGTTAAAACGATGTCCCTGGCTGATGATAGGCACCCAGTTAGACGTCCCTTCACCATGCCACCTGTTCATTTTTTCAGCAGAGTAGTTCACTCTCTGGAAAGGAGACTCCAGTGAGCCCCATGTTCTGAACACCTGGTTGCCATACACACCTCCCATATCAATACCCAGGTTAAAGTTTTTGTAGGTTGCATTGATGAATGTACCATAGCTGAACTTAGGTGTGGGATTACCAATCACTGTTCTGTCATCTGCAGTGATCTTGCCATCGCCATTCAAATCTTTAAATTTAAAATCACCAGGACCATAGGCGCCCACCGCAGATGCTACCGGAGAATTCAGTACATCAGCATAACTCTGGTACAGTCCTTCCACTACATAACCATAAAAAGAACCGATAGGCAATCCTGGCTGTGTTCTGCTTTCCGCACTTCCATTATTCATAAACCCTCTGGATAAATACCCTGCAGGTATTTTATCATTCACGCTAATTACTTCATTCTTTAAAAAAGTAATATTACCTCCCACATTTACATTAAAGTCTTTGGCAACGGCCTGGTTCCAGGTTGCAGAAAATTCTTCTCCCCAGTTACGGATGCTACCACCGTTTTCTAATATCGCTTTTAACCCTTGTGAACTCCTGTCTACAAAAGTCATCAGGTCTTTAGTGGTTTTATTAAAATAGTTGGCTTCAAAATGTAAGCGGTTGTTAAATGCATTCAATTCAAATCCAATTTCCTGTGCCTGCACGGTTTCCCATTTCAGGTCAACACTGGGCTCATAAGAATTTTCAGCAGCTAAATAAGTTGTAGTGCCAAAATTTGCAGCAAGGCCGGTGTTCAGGCGTGGGTAGAATGGATAGTTGATCGTTGATCCATCCAGGTAAGAAGCCGATTGGTTACCCAACACACCCATTGAACCTTTTAATTTAAGAAAATCGATTACTTTAACATTCTGCATGAAACTTTCTTTAGTCAGATCCCATGCGGCACCAATTGCCCAGAATTTCTGGTGACGGTTTTGCTCAGGTATCTGCGAAGAGGCGTCATCTCTTAAAGAAGCATTGAAGTAATATTTGTTTTTGTAATTGTACAATACCCTTCCCAGTACGGAAGCGGTAGAATATTCATTCTGGCCAGAGCTGGCGAATGTGTTTACCGGATCGTTGAACTGGGTATTCATATACCAAAATCTTTTATCATCCGGAATTGGTAATGCATTACCGGTAGTATAGGGTTTGGCAACACCAGACCTTCCAAAATGACTGAAATAATAAGTAGTAAGACCCGCAGTAGCTGTCAGGTTATGATCTCCAAAACCTTTTCTGAAAGTTAAGATATGATCCTGCTGAAACTTCCTGTAAGTATCATCATTTTCACTAACCTGTGTTTTAGAATTGTACAGGTAGGGCGTATTGTTCATAGGATTGTACGCATAGTACAATGGAGAATACTGTCTGTTATTCACATTGCTGATATCAGCATAGAAGGTAGACCTGAAATTAAAATATTTCATGAAACTCAATTCTCCAAAAACACTTCCTACGGTGCGGTACTCAATATTAGAACGTTTGTCCCATGTGCTTTCCACTTCCAGTAAAGGGTTTACCACACCTGCACTCTGCATGGCAACGTTTAATCCAGAATAGATATTGGTAGTAATGCTATCGCCGCCATAAGGGTTGGCTACGCGGAAAGATTTTGTACCCGCACTAACCTGCGGCATCACCTTTCTTGCTGCATCCAGCACCCAGTCTGCACCAAACGGGTTGTTCTGCCTGGATGCGTTCAGGTTTATTCCTATTTTAATGGCTTTATTCAATTTGAATTCATCACCAAATGACAGTTGCATTCTTTCCAGTTTTTCATGTTTAATGATACCTTCATCGGTAACATAACCCAATCCCAAATTGAATTTATTTTTTTCTGTACTTCCTGATACACTCAGGTTATTGGTGTTGAATTTTCCTGTTCTGGTAACCACATCAATCCAGTCGGTATTGGCGGTTAAAGCAGAATAGTCAGGGGTGGCAACGCCATCATTGGCATTCTCTTCTGCAAACAGTGTTTTAAACTCATCTGCATTGGCCATCTTAATTTTATCTACTAATTTTTTAGTACCGTATGCAGTATTGAAATTTACCACTACCTGCCCTGCCTTTGCTTTTTTAGTAGTAATGGCAATAACACCTGTAGCACCTTTAACACCAAAAATAGCCAGTGAAGATGGATCTTTCAATATTTCGATAGATTCAATATCATTGGGATTCAGGTAATCGATATTATCATTAAAAATACCATCCACTACATATAAAGGATGCACCTGGCCAATACTAACAGTACCCCTGATACGAATATCCGGAGCCGCACCCGGTGTTCCGTTATTTACAACCGAAAGACCTGCCACCCTGCCCTGCAAAGAAGCTACCGGGTTGGTATTGGGTTTGTCGGCAATATCTTTTCCAGATACTTTTACAATAGAACCGGTAAGATCACGCTTGCTTGCAGTACCATAACCGATCACCACTACTTCATCCACTTTTTTAATGGCCTGCAGCAATTTAATATCAATCACCGAGCGGCTGTTCACTTTTATTTCCTGGCTTTCAAAACCAATACTGGTAAATACCAGCGTGGCATTGTTGTCAACAGTAATAGTGTATACACCATTGTTATCTGTACTGGTACCATTTCCAGTACCTTTTTCCTGTACCGAAACCCCGGCTAAAGGCTCGCCGTTTTCGCCGGTAATTTTTCCTGTAACCTTTACCGATTTGTTTTCTTCTTCCACAGTAGATAACACCACCACAAGGTTGTTGTTTAATACTTTGTAAGTAAGATTGGTGCCGGAAAACAGCATTTTTAAGGCTTCTGTAACTGATAGGTTACTTGCAGAGAAATTTACTTTCTTTTTAATGTCTCTCAGGTCTGAGTTGAACAAAAAACGAAAATTACCATCTCTTTCGATGGTTTTTAACACTTTTTTGATCTCCGTGTTATTCATCGAAACATTTACGTTTTGCCCCGATGAAGGACTGGCTTTAACCTGGAAAGCAGTAAATAGTACAATGAAAATGGCAAGCTTCATAACAATCAGCGTTTTTAGAAGCGCCTGCGGCCGAAGAACACTACCGCGAAGTGCACTTTTTTGCATAATTTTGGTTTTGACGTTAATAAATACAGAATACCCGGATCTCCAAATCTCAAGTGTTGCTGTTTTTTAGTCTTTAGGGAAATGTTAGCGCATTTCCCTTTTTTATTTTAACAGGCCATGCCCGTTGTTATCTTTTATTCACCACGATATCCCTTCCGCTGGCCTGGAAACTAAATGGTACCAGGTACTGCAGTTCCTTTAAAGCCTCTTCTACAGTTTCATTTTCAAATGATCCGCTCAGGCGGTATAATTTCAATTTATCGGTGGTAATGGTAATTTTTACATTGAACCAGCGTTCCATTTTTACCGCCAGGTCTTCAAATTTCTCTTCTTCAAACATCAGGCGGTTGTATATCCACGAGGTTTCTACAATGGCGGTATCCGCCACATTTTTAGCGAGCGGTGCAATGGTAATGGCCGGAGTAAGTATATTTTGCAGTGGAGTGGCGCCCGCAACCCGTTGCATTTTTACTGCACTGGCTTCATCAGCCAGTTTATTGGCCAGTTTATTGAAAATAAGTTTTTCATGCGGCTTTAAAATTACCCTGGGTGCATCCGGCTGGTTGGTTTTGCCCACTTCAATCATACCGTGTATCAGGGTGGCTTCAATGGTGGGCTCGGCATCGTATGCTTTTACATTAAAAGCGGTACCCAGTACTTTAATGTCAATACCTGAAGTATGTACTATAAAAGGATGAAAAGGATCTTTCACCACATCAAAATAAGCCTCCCCTTCCAGGAAAACCTCTCTTTCAGATCCCTTAAAAGTTTCGGGATAAGATATCTTACTATCCGAATTTACCCATACATGCGAACCGTCGGGCAACTGTACTTTTGTTTTTGCTCCGGGATTTACATTGATCTCATTAATATGTTTTTGTTGTGCAGTAATACTGGTATTGCCACTGCTGAAAAAACTAAATGAAAAAGATAAAATAAGTAAAGGGATCAGTACGGCAGCATATACCTGCCATTTTTTATACCAGGGCTTAGCCACCGGGTATAATAAAAAATCTTCGTCGTCATGAGCAATAAGTTCTGCTGCAGCTTCAAAATCATTTACGGCATCTTTTAAACGTCCCAGGTGTAAGAGATAAGCTTCTTCTGTGGCCGCGGAAGACAAACTGGCAACTGGCCGGGAGGCCATTAATTCCTGCAGGTTACCAAATATATCTTTCCATTCCTGTTTTTTGGTAACCAGTTGATTCAACTCTGCTATTTCCTCAGGGGAAGCCTCATTACTGATAATTTTGGCAGTTAATATGGAAAATCTTTCCTGACTCATATATGAAGCATCGTTGTAGGGTTAAGGACAGGGTAAATGAAAAATACCCCTAAAGAAATGTGAAAATTATTTTTTCCCGAGTAAAATAGAATGTAATTCGGGGAAATGCGACTTGAAATTATAATTATTGCTAATTCGTTTTACTGCAATGGCCATCTGGGCTTCCACCGTTTTAACAGAAATGTTTAACAGGGAAGCCACATCAGCATACCGTAACCCATCTTCTTTTATCAGCCGGAAAATAAGTTTGCATTTGGGCGGCAACTCGTTCACAGCTTCCAGTATTTTATTAACTGCTTCCTGCGACAGCAGTAATTCTGAAGGGTTAAAGAAGGGGCTTTTAAAATGAACCAGGTACTCTTCATTAAATGCAGCGATATGCCTTTTACGTGCACTCAGTTTATTGATGGACAAATTTTTGACAGAAACAAAAAAGAATAGTTTGGGATTTACAATTTCTGAAAGGGTTTCTTTCTTTTGCCAGATAGTGATAAAGAAATCAGATACCACCTCTTCCGCATCTTCTTTTGATTTGAGTATAGAGAAGGCAAAACGGTGCAGGTTTTCATAGAGAGAAACAAACAGCTCTTTATAAGCTTTTTGATCTTTATGCAAAGCTATCTCCCTAAGAAGAAGTTTGATTTTCTCATTTACCATAGCAGTCGTTGTATAACAAAGATAGTTTTTTGTTGAAACATCAAATAAAATCTTTAAGATAAATAATACAGATGGTGTGCATAAACCATACCTGCTTTTATAAAATGTTTTTTATTTAAACTTACTGCAACATGCAACCGGTTGCATTGATCTCGTCACCATGTCAGGGCGGCTATCATCAATACATTTTACAATATGTGATTTACGCAGCATCTTTTGTATTTTTATGCAAACAACCCGGCAATGGAAGTACAAATTGAGGCATCCTGGAAGAAGTTGCTGAAAAATGAGTTTACCAAACCTTATTTTCAGCAGGTAGTTACTTTTTTAAAAACAGAAAAGGCTGCAGGCAAAACCATTTATCCACCCGGTGCCCTCATTTTTAATGCTTTTAATCAAACACCATTAGATAAATTAAAAGTGGTGATCATTGGCCAGGACCCTTACCATGGCCCCGGCCAGGCGCACGGGCTCAGCTTTTCGGTACCCAACGGTATTAAGCCGCCGCCCTCGCTGGTAAATATTTTTAAAGAAATTCAGCATGATATCGGCATTGCCATGCCACAGGGCTATGGTAACCTGACCCGGTGGGCCCAACAGGGCGTACTGCTGTTAAATGCCGCGCTAACGGTAAGGGCTAACGAACCTTTCAGCCATGCCGCTTTTGGCTGGGCCGATTTTACCAATGCCGTTATTCAGCACATCTCTGATGAAAAGAGTGGAATCATTTTCCTGTTGTGGGGAAAATTTGCCCAGGAAAAACAATTACTGATAGACGAAACCAAACACCATGTACTGAAAGCAGCGCACCCCTCTCCTTTTTCGGCAGACAAAGGTTTTTTTGGTTGCAAACATTTTTCAAAAACAAACGACCTGCTGGTAAAAAAGGGACTGGCTCCCATTGACTGGAAATTATTAACCCCCTAATTGCTGCCACAATGCAGCACACATCATGTATGCTAAAAAATGTTTTTGCAAGAATTTGGGCCCTTTGGGGACTGATCAGTTTTGTGATCACCTTCCTCATTATCTTCATCCCTTCTATGCTGTCTTATCTTTTTAAAGACGAAAAAAAAGGACAGTACTATTTTATAAAAGTGTCTAAAACCTGGATGGATGTTTGGCTGCTGCTGGTGGGCTGCCCTGTAAAAGTAAGTGGCAAACAAAACTTTGCAGCGGGCCATAATTATGTAATTGTTTTTAACCACAATGCACTGCTGGATGTGCCATTATCGGCTCCCTATGTACCCGGGCCTAATAAAACCATTGCAAAAGCTTCGTTTGCCAAAGTGCCGCTGTTTGGTTTTTTCTACACCCGCGGATCGGTTTTGGTAGATCGTAAAGATGATAAAAGCCGCATTAAAAGTTTTGAGGCCATGAAAAAAGTACTGGGTATGGGTATGCACATGTGTATATACCCGGAAGGAACCCGTAACAGGACCGCGGAACCGATAAAACAGTTCTATGACGGGGCTTTTAAACTGGCAGCAGAATCAAATAAAGAGATCATGCCCTGCGTTATTTCAGGTACCAAAAAAGCCATGCCCATCAACAAATTCTTTTACCTGTGGCCCACTCCGTTGCGGATGGATTTTTTGCCCCCGGTAGCGCCGGATAATATGCCTCCTAAGGCATTAAAGGAAACCGTGTTTGCAATAATGACAACTCATTATGTAAACAACAATTGATACCGCCAGGGTGATGACTTACTGTTCGTAGAAGCTTCTGGTACGGTTAATTTTAAGATCGCGGAGTACACCTGATTTAGGACTGATATTGATGCTGAAGAAACGGTATTTACCCACCGGCGAAATATTGATGGCAATTTGCCAGCAATGCATTTCCCTGCTCAGGTACATACTTACACCGCCCAGTTCGCCGGTAGTAATATTATAAAAACCACTACCGCCCATCTGCCATTTTTTGGTAAGGTTCAATGTTCCGTTAAAAGAAATATTTTGCGATACCGCCTTCACGTTCGGGGTTAATGCTTTGTTAGGTATACGGGTATAGTTTAATGAATAAGAAAAACTTAAACTCCATGGAATATTAAAATTGGCAAACTCGCCGGGGTTTTTACTGATATATGCAGCATCCTGCTGGTATTCATCCTGCATCAGCGACGGATCCTGCGGATTGGTGGTATTATTGGGCGGCAGTTTTTCGCTTTTATCTCCTCCCTTAAAACTGGTTTGCACCGCTACTGACCCTGAAGTGAGTTTACCAAGTGAAAAAGGTTTTTTACTCCATATCAATTTATCTGCAAAACCTCCCGTATTATTCAGTACATAAGGCATCAGGTTTCCACTGGCGCTGATATTAATTTTTTCAAACAGGTTGGTTCTAAACTGCAAACTAAGCGGACTTAACTTAAATGAATCGGCCAGTAAGTTATAGCCGCCGTTCAAACTGAGCCCGTCTATCAATGTTACTTTTTTAACCGCTTCTGCACTGGTATCTTTTTTATCCTTCACCTTCATTTGAATAATATTATCCAGCCCGAAAGTAATGGCACCATATTTTCCTTCGCTAAATGCACTGTTGATATTTCCTACATATAAAGAAGGCCGGGTAAAGTATTTGGCCGTAGTATCCATTTGCAAATCGTAATGATCTTTCCTGTTCATATCCGGGTGATAGCTGAAGCCAAAACTGGGTCTTATTTCGTGGCGTATGGTTTGCACGGTACTGCCTTTTTTAAACCCGATCATACCAAATATCCTGGTGGTACCAGATACGCCATAGCTCATTTCCCTGGCTGCATAAAATCCTTTACTTACGGTGGAATCAATTTTTTTGGTGGCGGGATTCCATTTTTGCAACACTTTATTCTGGTACCAGTATTCCTGGTAAGTAATGGAAGGGCCTATCTGAAGCGGGCCCAGCGGCGGTAACGATAAAGAAATGGGTACATTATGGCTGGCTCCCCATTGTAACTGATCAATCAGCTGCTTGCCAATATTGCTTGCCGTATCATAAAAATAAGTAAGGCTTTTGATATTTGAGTTTAATGCCACGCCAAGGTTTTCGTACCATTTAAGATCCACCGATTCCTTGCTTCTGAAAGGATACAGGGTATTTACATTAAAGGCAATATCGGGCAGGTTCAGGTCAATCCTTCTGCTCAATGTATTCTGGCTGTGGTTGGCTGTTACGGTAAGATTGTACTTCTGTCCCCATATTTTTGAATAGGCAATAGATGACTGCATGCTGTTTTGCAAATTACGTTGCGGACTGTTGGGTACGGTTTCGTTATACTTGCTGCTGCCGGCATTTACATTGGCATGAAATGTAACCCCGGGCCTGGCCTTGGTATCTGAACTATGCGTCCAGGTAATATTAAAAGTTCGGGAACCCGATTTATCAATATCTCTGTAGTGCTGCAGATTGATATTAAAATTGCCGGTATAATGATAGCGTTTGTAATACCTCGGACTAATGCTTGCCGACCATCCACCATACGAATAAATGGTTCCCCTTGCCACTGCATCCCAGTGATCGCTTAATATTTTGTAATACCCAATACCTTCCAGTGCCAGCCCATACGTTTCATTAGCGGTAAAGGTAGGTGCCAGCATGCCCGAATGCCTGCCGGTTGATAAAGGATAAATGCCAAAAGGCAATGTTACGGGTAAAGGAATGCCTTCTATTTCGGGATGCACAGGGCCCGTAAAAGCCATTTTTTTATTGATGAACTTAATTTTTTTTGATACAAATGCAAAATGCGGTGTATCTAAATTACAGGTGGTAAACCTGCCCCGGTAAGCGTAAAACACATCCGGACTTACCTTTTTAATTTTTTCTCCGTACACAAACATTTCGTCCTGCTTGGTATAGGTTCCTTTTGTAAGCCCCTTGCCGGTTTTCATATTAAAACGGATGGTATCACTCACCGATTTAAAATCGGCCTGCGTAAAAGTAGGAAATGAGATCACATTCCCATTACTGTCTTTTTCAAGGTAAGCACTTACCAGGTTGGTCTGCTGGTCAAATTCAATATGTGGCGCTTCCAGTTCATTGTCGGCGTATTTTACATTGGTCTTTTTTCCGTACAGTAATATCTTTTTACCGGGTACATCCAGCACCATCGAATCATCGGCATGATAATTTACCGGGGCATCCAGCGAATCTTTTGACGTTTTAAATTTAAAGGTATCCACCACCACAATAGTGGTATCTTTTTGAAATGCACCAGCCGAATCGCCGGTATTCTTTAAAGAAAGGCTGTCTTTATTTTTTTTATTTTTTGTAGTGTCAGAAACAGTGGTGGTGCTGTCGGCTTTTTTCTTTTTAACCGTGGTATCGCTCGTTAAAAAACTGTGAAAGTAAGGTGCATTGAAACTACGATTACCCCCATACAGCGTTATAGCAGCAAGCCCCAGTGCCAAAGCCCATGTAAATATGTATTTTGCCTTACCTTTGTACAGTCGGTTCATAGTTCGAATGGCAAAAATAGCCATAATAACAGAATGAAATTGTGAATGTTAATATAATTACCAACGCCAGTTAAACTTTTAGATATGTTGAAAAACAAAGTGCCCGTTTTTGTATTACTTGCTGCTTTTAATTTGTTAATATTACCTTATTCCTTCTCACAAAAAAAATTAACCACCATCATTGTGGATGCCGGGCATGGTGGTACCAAAGATCCGGGCGCTACCGGCCAGTACGAGAATTCGCTCCGTTCTAAAGAAAAAGATATTACCCTGGCCATTTCACTTAAACTGGTGGCCGAATTAAAAAGGCAATTGCCCGATGTGAATGTAAAACCTACACGTACCACTGATATTTACCAGGACCCAAGGGAAAAAGCAAGACTGGCCAATGAAATGGGCGGGCAGTTATTTTTATGTATCCATGCCGACAGTGGCCCATTAAAACAAGGTAAAAGGCAAATTGGTACCCGGGAAGAAACCCGTTATAAATATACCTATACAGGTAAAGGCAAAAGAAAAAAGAAAATAGCCCACCCCTATTCCGTAACCGTACCGGTATACGAATACTTTAAAATGCCCCTTACCCGCAGTGGTACCAGTGTATGGATATTTGCCCCGCATAAAACCAGTGAAAAATTACAGGCCATCATGGAAGGCGGCGAAGATTTTGAAATAGAAACCGATAATGCAGATTCTACCGACAATGGTTTTGATTTTAATACCCCGGAAGGTCGTACCCTGGCCAGTATTTACGCCAAACGCTTTCAGGAAAGGAGCGACAGGCTGGCTACCTTTGTAAATGATGAAATTGAAAAAACCGGCCGTGCATCCTTAGGAGTAAGCCAGCGCCAGAAAGGCATTTGGGTATTACAGGCTACCAACATGCCGGCCATTTTAGTGGAAACCGGCTTTATTAATAACCCCGAAGATGAGCGTTACCTCAACAGCGAAAAAGGACAACAGGAAATTGCAGAAGCCATTACAGCTGCCGTAAAAAGATACAAACAACAAATTGAAAGTTCCAATAAACCCGTAACTCAAAATACCGAAACAAAACCCGCAGCAGAAAAAGCAGTGCCTGCTGAATTTGAAAAACGCAGTACAAAAGAAGCACAGGTGCTGCAGGTAAAAAGCAGTAAAATTAAAGTAGATATTTACGATGACGGAGACATTGACAACGATATTGTTTCGGTGTATTTCAATAAAGCATTGGTAGTGGCAAATAAGTCGCTTACCGCAAAAGCCTACAGCTTTACTGTTGACCTGGCTGAAGGTAAACCCAATGAACTGGTACTGTATGCCGATAACCTGGGCAGCATACCACCCAATACCGCATTAATGATAATAACCGACGGATCTAACCGTTATGAAGTAAGATTATCTGCCGATTTAAAAAACAATGCCTCCATACGGTTTGAACTAAAGCCCCTTAAACCATAAGAATGGCTGCCGCTTTGTGGTATATTAATTATATTTGAGCACAGAAACAACACCATGAAAATTTCGAACGAGACCAAAATAGGTGCGCTAACTGCTATTGCCATTACTTTAATGGTATTAGGGTATAATTTTTTAAAAGGAAAAACCTTTTTTGGGAAGAGTCATAATCTTTTTGCCAAATACACCAATGTTCAGGGGCTTGCCAACAGCAATCCTGTAATGATAAATGGGTTACAGGTAGGAACTGTATACAGCATTTCCACCGACAAAAACATGAAGCAGATACTGGTGAACATGAACCTTACCAAGGATGTGAACATTCCTAAAAATTCCATCGCCTATATCAAATCCAACCCGCTGGGCACTACCAGTATTGAAATACGCCTGGGTGATGCAATGGACTACCTTCCTAAAAACGATACCATACAAACAGGCGCCAGTGCAGGTATTATGGAAGAAGCGGTGCAGGAAATAAGGCCTGTACTGAGCCAGGTTAAAAATGCAGTACATTCCCTGGATTCTGTTTTAATGACCGTAAACAGCGTGGTTGATCCCAATGCTAAAAATAATATCCGCGGTATTTTAGAGAACCTGAATAAAACCACTGTGGGCCTGGTGGCTTCATCAGCTTCTTTGCAAACTTTGCTGAATACACAAACCGGCGATCTGGCAAAATCCATGAGCAATGTAAATTCATTCACCGGCAATCTGGCACAAAACAACGATAAGTTAACCGCCGTAATGAGTAATTTAGATAAAACCACCACCAATTTATCTAACCTGGACCTTGAAAAAACCCTGAACATTCTCAATGGCACCATCGGCGACCTGAAAAGCACCATTGGTAAATTAAATACCAAAGAAGGTACAGCGGGCATGCTGATGAATGATACTAAGTTGTATAATAATCTTACTGCTACGGCCAATAAACTGAACCTGCTGCTGGATGACCTGAAAACAAATCCCAAACGCTATATTTCATTTTCTGTTTTTGGAAAAAAATATAAAGGGGATGCACTTGCTGTGCCTTTGCCTGACACCCTTAATGCCCCTTATATCAAACAATAATAACTTTACCATTCTGTTATAAAATTAATTCAGCAATTTGCAGGCTGTAATAAATAACCAGGCATTGCATAAAAAATTTACATTCCTCATTTTAACAGGGTTGCTTTACTGCATAACAGCCTCGGCTCAACAACCGGCAGCAGCAACTGTTACACCCGACACCATCAGGATCATTGAGATCATTAAAGCCAAAAGTTTACGGCAAAAAACAATTGATTCTGTAAACAGTATTGAAACGGCTGCCGGCGATGTGGTGATCAAAGAAGGGCTGACCACCACCTATTGCGACAGTGTAGTGATACAGCATCCTGCCAATATTGTAGAAGCTTTTGGCAATGTACACATTAACGACAACGACAGCATTCATACCTATTCGCAGTACATGCGTTATATTGGCGCTGAAAGGATCGCCTACCTGAAAAAATCAGTAAAGCTTACCGATAAAAAAGGCGTACTGCTTACCGATGACCTGGAATACAATTTACGCACCGGCATTGCGGTTTATAAAGGCGGTGGCAAAGTGTTAAATGGTAAAACGGTATTAACCAGTACCGAAGGTGTATACTATGCCGATACCAAAGATGTATTTTTTAAGAAGAAGGTGCACCTGGTAGATCCCAAATACGATATCAGAACCGATAGTTTAAAGTACAATATCAACCGCGATGAAGCTGAGTTTATTACTCAAACGCATATTGTAAGTAAAGATGGCATCATTGATACCAAGGCAGGTATTTATAATTTAAAAACAGGTGAGGCCGTATTTTACGACCGTACTTATATAAGAGACAGTTCCCGCTCTATCATTGGCGATAAAATTTTCTCAGACGAAAAAACAGGTATTGTTCAAATAGATGGCCGGGCAAAAATGGTAGACAGTATTAACCAGGTAACCGTTATATCAGGTCATATAGAACTGAGTAAAAAAGAAAATTCATTCCTGGCTTACAATAAACCGGTCATGATCATTCATAAGGATAACGACAGTACCTATATTGCTGCCGATACTTTATTCAGCGGTTTAAGAAAATACGACAGTCTTACTAACAGGCAAACAGAAAAAAAAGACACCATCAATAAACGCGTAGTGGTAAACATCAATAAAGCAGATACTGCCGTACGGTATTTTTTGGGCATTCACCATGTACGTATATTCAACGACTCGCTGCAATCTGTAAGCGACAGCCTCTACTACTCTACCCAGGATTCCACCTTCCAGTTATTTGGGCAGCCCATTGTATGGAATGCAAAAACACAGATCACCGGCGACACGATGCACCTGTATACCCAAAACCAAAAGCCCAAAAGGTTATACGTTTTTTTTAATAGTATGATCATACATCAATCCGCAGATGACCTGTACGACCAGATGAACGGCAGAACCATTAATGGCTATTTCACCGATGGCAATATTGATTATGTAAGGGTAAAAGGATCGCCGGCAGAAAGTATTTTTTACCCCCAGGATGATGACAGCGCATACACAGGTATGAACCGCAGCACCGGAGATGTAATAGATATTTATTTTATAAACAAAGAACTGAACAAAGTTAAATTTGTAAATAATGTTGATGGCGTAATGTATCCCATCAGGCAAATACCCCCGGAAAAAAAATTACTCCGGGGATTTAAATGGCAGGATGCCCGCCGCCCCAAAAACAAGCTGGAACTGTTTGAGTGATGCCAATATTTTTTTACAAATCCTTAACAGCCAATACAGGGTTTTGCACGTTAACAGGGCACAATAATTTTTTATTGGCATTGTTTTCGATAACTTTTCAAAAAAAATATACCATGAAAAAATTACTCTTACTGTTACTGGTAGCCGTAACAGTTTCCCTAAACACAAACGCACAGGACGACAATGGATATAAAAATGCCATTGGTGTTCGGCTTGGTTCTTCTGTTCCTGCAGTAAAAAGCGGTATCACCTACAAACATTTTTTGGCCAACAATAACGCCATCGAAGGTATTGTAAGCTTTGGCGATGGTGTGGGCATTTGCGGTTTGTACGAGATACATAAACCGCTAACGGCAGAAAACCTCCAATGGCTGGTAGGCTTTGGCGGATATGTGGGCCTGAATAACAGTACCAGCAATGTGGGCGCAGCAGGCATTATTGGTTTAGATTATAAGTTTGCACAATTTCCACTCAACCTTACACTCGACTGGAAACCTGAACTGAATATTGTTTCTAAAGTGGGCTTTGAAGCATCGGGTATTGGCTTCTCTGCACGTTTTACATTTTAATTTCAATAATAAAGTAGTGTTAAAACAAACCCTGCCATTGCAGGGTTTGTTTTTTAGTTTTATATTGTTTATGGATTACATGCGGTTTTATCTCACTCCTAAAAACTAACCCATGAAAAAAAATATACTTACACTGGTTTCGATTTTTACATCAGCCGCATTATTTTCACAAGAAGTTACTTTAACAGATACTATTATTTATTTTGATAAAACCCCAATTGCTCTTTACCATAAAACGCTCAGCAGCTCAACGCCCAGGTATAATATTGATGTATATAATTTTTCAAAAGACACGCTGGTAACAGCAACCATAATAAAGTTTGATGCACCGGTAGACAACCTGAAACCTTTTTATTATTACGAACTGGTATTCCCTTCCATTACAGATACATTTTCCATTTATGTTGAAGATGAAGCATTCCCACTGGTGCTGGGTAAAATACTCAGGGATTACAAACTCATCAGCAATAACAATCTTGATAAAACTGCTGTTACAAATTTTAAACAGACTTACCCCGGGGGCCCGGCGTTGACCGCTAAAATAAAAGCCGTGGAAGATTACCTTAACGAAACCAGGAATTTTTATGAGCAGGTGGAAAGAGACCGCACCAAACCGGTAAGCATTAGCAATGGTGGTAATATTATGCAGGATAATAAAACCATTGGAAGAGTTCGTGAAACAGAATTACCGGGTAATAGCCGCGGCTGGGATAACATGTCGTTACAGGCCGGTTTTACAAATGATGTGGTGGCCTTTGTTGGCGAAAAACCAATGCCAAAAGAACTGGAGATCAGTTTTGAAAATGGCCGCCTCATTGATCTTAACCGTTTCAGCAGCAAATACTACGACGGCATGAGAAAACAAGACAGGGGGTATAAATTGTACCTGGCATCGCGTAAAAAAATAACGCCGGGGTCGTATGAAGACCACCGGCTTAAAAGAATATGTTTTTTAATTGAAGAATATGCGCTGTAAACTTATTTCAGCTTTGCCAATGCTTCTTTAATTCTTACCCATGCCCTTTCAATATTGGTCATGCTGTTGGCAAAAGAAAAACGAACGCAGTTGGGCTCTCCAAACGCATCTCCCATTACAGAAGACACATGCGCTGTATTCAGCAAATACATACTGAAGTCTGCCGCGTTGGCGATCGTTTGCGTACCATCTGTTTTTCCGTAGTAGTAAGATACATCAGGAAAAATATAAAAAGCACCATCAGGTTCGCTGCACTTGAACCCGGGAACATCTTTTATCAGTTCCAGCACCCTTGCCCTTCTTCGGGTAAACTCTTCAGTCATTTCTAATGAAGGTTTCAGATCGCCCACTAAAGCGGCTACGGCTGCTTTTTGAGTAATAGAACAGGTACCACTGGTTAACTGGCCCTGTATTTTTTCGCAGGCTTTTGCCACTTCCACACTGGCGGCAATATATCCCAGGCGCCAGCCTGTCATTGCAAATCCTTTACTTAGCCCGTTGATCAGAATGATGCGTTCTTTCAGGTCACTGAACTGTGCAATACTCTGGTGTCCGCCAACAAAATTGATGTACTCGTATATTTCATCAGATATGATGTAGATATTGGGATATTTCCTGAACACTTCTGCCAGGCCTTCCAGTTCTGCTTTGCTGTACACAGCACCCGACGGATTACATGGAGAAGAGAACATGAATAATTTGGTCTTGTCTGTAATGGCAGCTTCCACCTGTGCCGGAGTAACTTTAAATCCTGCATCGGGAGAAGTGCGGATCTCCACCACTGTACCACCGGCCATCTTAACCAGTTCTGAATACGTTACCCAATAAGGCGTTGGAATTATTACTTCATCCCCCTTATCCACTACGGCATAAATAGAATTGGCCAAGCTTTGCTTGGCTCCTGTAGAAGTTACAATATTCTCTGGCTTATAATCTAAATTATTATCACGTTTTAATTTGGTACATACCGCCTCACGCAGGTCGGCAAAGCCAGACACCGGGGTGTAATGGCTCCAGTTGTCGTTAATGGCTTTGATAGCAGCATCCTTAATATGCTGCGGCGTATCAAAATCCGGTTCTCCAAGGCTAAGGTCGATGATATCAATTCCCTGTGCTCTTAATTCCCTTCCCAATTTGGCCATTTTAAGGGTTTCTGGCTCGTTAAATCTGGTTAAAAGTGTAGATAGTTGCATATTTTGCAAAAGTAATTATTAATGCTTAAAAAAAATCAACCAAACAGGATTATTGTTTAGAAATTTCTGTTGTTATTTATCATATTGCATTCGCAGGTCTGAAAGTGTAGGTAAATATTTTTTGGGGCGCTGTACTTCGTAATCATAGACGGTTTGTCCCAGGTTTTTCATAAATGGCATTCCAATAGTTTTATAATCGTACACGTCATCATTTAAAACGCCATCACTGTTACAATATATCACAGCAGACAAAAAGAACTCCACTCCTTTTTCAAAATCCACTATATAAGCAATGTCAAGCAACTGGCCGTATGCGCCTCCTGTTTTATTGAATATCCTGATATTTTTGGGCATATCTCCTTTTTGAGACCCAAATAATAACAGTTTACCAGATGCAGGCCAGTAACGTGTGGTATCGGATAAGTATGGAGGAGAAGTACTTTCTGCCGGGTACTGGCTCATGTATTGTAACATGAACCTGCGATCGTTTTCTGTAATATTGAAGCGTTGCTTTGCAGTAACCTTATCCGGAAAAACAAGGCTGATCAGTATGGTATGCAGATCTTCCAGGCTGATGCGGTTTTTACCCGAAAAATTCATGGGGCCATTGATCAAACTTTTGCCCTGGTAAAAAGCGGTTCCCAAACTATCGTTTCGTTGGGCATACTGCCTGGTATTTTTTTTTGCCGGCTGTTCGTACAGGCTATTATTATTCTCATCCACAAACTTAACCGGGTTGGTTTGGCGGTTCTCATCACTATTTAAAGAAATTTGCAGCCGGTGCAGCAGCTGAACATCGCCATATCCTTTATTATGCAATTCGGTATTAATATATTCCTGTCCTAAAAATTCATACAGGCGGTTGTACGCATCATTGTCACTCACCAGCAGTATCTTCCTGATGTAGTGGGCTACAGTGGGCCGGCCGTCGGGTGTGGTGGGGTCGTTATACACTGCCGTTTGACCCGGCCCATCCGCTTCTGTGATCATGGTACTGTTACGGTCAATTACTTTTTCCTTTAATTCCTGCAGTTTTTGCAGGGCCAGCAGGCTTACAGGTAACTTAACGGTGGACGCAGGATAAAAATAATCAGCAGGGTTTACATTAAAATAATAATGGGTAAGTGTAGGAACTCCATTGGCTCCGCGGTTTACCTGGGTATAGAGCACCTGCGTATTCCATTCTTTCCGTTGATGCAATACCTGGCCGAGTGCCGGATTGCCAGCCAGCAAACCTTCCAAAAAAGTATCGGTTTTGGCACTATCGGCTTTCAGTTCCGGGGTAGCCACCACAACTGCCGGGGCTTCTGGATGAGAAGCCGTTTTTTTAGCAGAGCTACAGCCCATTACACAGTAAATACAGCATACCAGCCCGGCAATAATTGTACAGCGACAAAACATATGGTTGATTTAGAGTGCAAAATGAGTAAAATTCTAAAATTTACCAGCAGTAATCTTCAATCGGTTTTTCCCCTATCTTTGCACACTTCTAAAAATGAAGCAATAGCTAATAAAAGTTTACTATTATGAAATTGAAAGGGCTGGTTTGGTTTTTTACCATTGCATTGATTTTGATATCGCTTTGGGAATTGTCGTATACATGGGTGGTGCGTAATTTTGAAAGTGACGTAACTGCACAGGCTACAAAACTTGTAAAAAAATCTGGCATCGATTTAAAAGATGCAGATGCAATGAAGGCTGCTGTTAAGGTTAAAAAAGACAGTATTTTGCTGGCATCCAAAGACAAAGCGATCTTCCCGTTAGTGGGTACTTCTTACCAAAAGTGTAAAGAAAATGAGCTGAACCTGGGTTTGGACCTGCAGGGCGGCATCAGTGTAACAATGGATGTAAGTTTGGAAGATCTACTGAAATCTTTAAGTAATAACTCTAAAGATCCGGCACTGTTAAAAGCCATGCAAACGGCCAATGCCCGTAAAGTAAACAGTGATGCAGATTACATTACTTTATTCAAGAACGCTTTTATAGAGCAGAATGGCTCAGGTAAATTAGCACCTCTTTTTGCCGGACAGGGTAAAGACATCAAGATCACCGATTCTGATGACCAGGTATCCGGCAAGTTGTCTGTTACAGCAAAAGGCGCCATTAAAGAAACGTATAAAGTATTGCTGAAACGTATTGATAAATTTGGTGTGGCGCAACCCAATATCAACCTGGATGAAAACAAGGGTATCATTAATGTGGAACTGGCCGGTATTGATAATCCGGACAGGGTACGTAAATTATTACAAGCTTCTGCACACCTGCAATTTTGGGAAGTATACCGTATTGATGAATTAGGTACTTCTTTACAACTGGCTGATGAAGCTTTACAGAACTACCTGAATGGTGCTATTGACAGCACCGGTAAAGTAGACAGCAATAAATTAAAAAGCAACCTGAATCCTTTCATAAAAGTGATCAACCCGATTGGTCCGCAGGCTGATAAGAACGGCCAGCCCGTTTACTCCCCTATGATTGGAAGTGTGGCGTTACAGGATACCAGCTTATTTTTTAAATATATCAACAACGATGTTGTAAAAAATGCCCTGCCTGCTAACTGTAAATTCTTATTTGGTATAGAACAAAAGGCCGACAAAGGCAACCAGCGTTTTTACTCATTGTATGCAGTAAAAACTCAACTGGGTACTGATAAGGCTCCATTGGAAGGCGAAGCAGTGGAAGATGCAAAACAGGATTATGATGAACTGGGAAGACCCGCCATTAAAGTACAAATGACCCCGCTGGGATCAAAAGGCTGGGCCAGAATGACTACTAAAAATGTAGGAAAGCCTGTTGCCATTGCTTTGGATGATATTGTATATTCAGCACCAAATGTTATTGGCCCCATTGAGGCTGGTAATACAGAAATTTCAGGAAGCTTTACCGTAGATGAGGCCACCGATCTGGCCAACACTTTAAAGTCTGGTAAAGTAAGTGCCCCGGCTAAAATTGTAGCCGATCACGAAGTAGGTGCTACCATTGGTGAGCAGGCCGTTAGCGGAGGAGCCTGGGCATTTGGAATTTCATTTTTAGTGATCTTTATTTTAATGTTGGTATACTACAACTCTGGTGGTTGGGTGGCCAATATCTCTCTGATATTAAACCTGCTGTTTACCATTGGTGTATTAACCGCATTAGGTTTTACCCTTACTGCTGCCGGTATTGCCGGCTTGGTATTAACCATTGGTATGGCGGTAGATACCAACGTAATTATTTTTGAAAGAATTAAAGAAGAGCTGACCAAGGGAAAATCTTACCAGCAGGCAGTAAACGACGGTTACAAACGTTCACTGGCACCGGTAATTGATGCCCACGTAACCACTCTGTTAACCGCTATCATCCTGGCTTATTTTGGACTGGGCCCTGTGTTAGGCTTTGCCACCACACAGATCATCGGTATCCTGTTATCATTATTCTGCGGAATTTTGGTATCCAGGCTGATCACTGATTTTTGGACCAACAAGCAACGCCACTTTAATTATTTTACCGGCGTATCTAAACGCATATTCAAACACGCCAGCTTTAAATTCATTGAGTACAGGAAGGTTGCCTATGGCATTTCCATCGTGGTATTACTGCTGGGTGTGGGCTCTTTCTTTAATGGTTTTGAAGAAGGGGTGGAATTTAAAGGAGGACGCAGCTATACCGTTCAGTTTGACAAAGCTGTAAAAAATGATGATGTACGTGATGAACTCAAAGCCGTATTTGGAGATTTTCCGGTTATTAAAACCGAAGGAGATTCACGTCACCTGAACATTACCACTTCTTATTTAAAAGGACAGGACAATGCAGACAGCGCAGTACAAACCAAATTATATGAAGGATTGAAGAAGGTACTGCCTGCCAATTTAACTTACAGCGACTTTGCTAAAAACAATATACAGAGCCGTACTACCATTCAGCCGAGTATTTCGGATGATTTGAAAAGAGGTGCGATTAAAGCCACTATTTTTGCCATCATTGCAATTTTTATTTACATATTCATACGTTTCCACGACTGGAGGTATTCTGTGGGTACTATTGTGGCATTGCTGCACGACGTATTGGTAACACTGGCGGTATTCTCTTTCTTAAAAAATGTGGTGCCGTTCCCGTTAGAAATCGATCAGCACTTTATTGCTGCTGTACTTACTGTAATTGGATTTAGTATGAACGACACTGTAATTGTATTTGACCGCGTAAGGGAATACAGTAAAGGAAGCAAAGCAGAAGACAAGGGTACTATTATCAACCGCGCCATCAATGATACGCTTAGCCGTACCATCATGACCTCACTGACCGTATTCTTAACCCTGCTGATCTTATTCATCTTTGGCGGAGAAGTTACCAGGGGTTTTGCATTCGCAATGTTAATTGGTGTAATCACCGGTACCTACTCTTCAATATTTGTGGCAGCACCCATATTGGTAGACATGGCTAAAGACAAACCTTTAGGGGAAGCTGAAATTATCAGCAGCACTCCTGCTCCGGCTAAAAAAGCATAATTAATTCAGCCACCTTTTTTAATACAAACCTGTTATCCAAAAGATAACAGGTTTTTTTATTGCTCATACATACGCCTTTTTGTTCCATTCATCCGGTAATTATATCATTTGACCGAATAGTTCGGCATGGTAAAAAATTCAATACGAATATAATTAAATTAATATATTTTTTCAACCTTCTAATAATCAATAATGTAAAGGGTATCTACTATGTAACAAAGTACATAATCGCGGAATTCCACTTATTCCGATGGGGAAATTACGGTGCGGTAATATTGCGTTTTTCGAGAATTGTAGTAATTTTGTTATGAAACTTTTGATGATTGTTCTACAAACATCTTCTTTTTCAAACTAATTCGTAACCACACCACAATGAAAAAATTTTACCCCTGCATCTATGCATTTGCTTGCATTTTTGCTTCCTTCACATCAAAGGCCCAGGTATCCGGTACTGTTTTTCGTGACTATAATGGTAATGGTATAAAGGATAATACGCCACTTATTAATGAGCCCTTTGAAAAAGGTATTACTGTCAGGGCTTTTGATCATCACAATGATGAATATTGTTCTTCCAAAACCACCGATGCAAATGGTTATTACAGTTTCTCAGCCTCAGATATCCCTGCAGGTAAAGCTGTACGCATTGAATTTTCAGGTGTAGGTGTTTCTGATAATACAGGATTTGCAGGTGCAGGTAACAGCAGCAATATTCAGTTTATTACCACTCCATCCACTACAGTAAATTTTGCGGTAAGTAATAAAGCTGATTACTGGAATAATACGGCCAACCCCAACCCCACTTTTTTAGTGGTAACCGCTCAGCGTGGTGCAGCTGCAGGAGGCTACCTGGCTGCCAAACCCACCATCATACAATCTACCACTGCGTTAACAGGACCTTATAATCCTGCAGATGCCGATGTACCCGCAACAGGCACCATGATAACAGTAGCACAGCAGCAGCAAACTGGTGGTCTTTTTGGTTTAGCCATGCAAAAAAAACAACAAAGATATTTTGCAGCTGCTTCCCTCAGGCGGTCAGTAGGTGTAGGCCCCAGAGGATTTGGCGCTTTATATTTATTAGATAAAAGCGGCGCTAATTTTTCATTAACCGGCAGCTTTACATTACAAGGTGTGGTGCCTTCCAATGGTGGAGCGGCTTTAGATTTTGGTACCGTTACCAGGAATACCACCACCCCATCCGACGATAATTATTTTTCAAATGACGAATCCATTCAATCCAGGGATATAGATGCTTTTGCAAAAGCATGTACCATTTCTTACGGAGATATTGAAGCAGATCCGGGCAGTGATAAACTATATACGATTAACCTTTTTCAAAAAAGACTGATCGTATTCAATGCATCCGCAGCAACGGCCACCTTAAACGGAGCTGTTGCCGCATCCCTGACTCCTTTTACCGAAGCATATGATATTGCAAGTTTGCCGGGATGCCCCGGCGCTTCGGGAGGTGCCGGCAACAGCATAAGGCCGTATGCCGTAAAAATTTACAATAATAAAGGCTATGTAGGTGTGGTATCCGATGCAATGGGCAGCCAGAATAAAAGCCATTTAAAAGGCTATATACTTCAATTTGATCCCAATAATATTGCTGCAGGTTTTACTACTGTAGTTACCATTACTTTTAATAATTATGCCGGTAAATACTGGCGTCCATGGGTAACCACCTGGGCACAGGCTGGTGGTACTGCAACAACCGGTAATACCCAATATCCCCAGCCCGTTATTTCTGCTATTGAATTTAACGAAAACGGCAGCATGGATATCGCTATAAAAGACCGTTGGGGCGACCAGGGAGGTAACTGGGAGTTTAACCCGGTAAGTGGCGCAACAGGTGCTACACAAACAGTTATAGCAGGTGATTTGTTGCATGCCTGTTACAATGGAACCGGTTGGGCCCTGGAAGGTACTGCAGGCAGTTGCGACCAGCCTGCTGCTAATACCAATAGTCCGGCAACCAACAACAGCTTTGGGGAGGGCAGCAGTTACGGCAATAACAATAAAGAATGGTATGCTGATATATCCGGAGATGGTAGCCCGGAAAGCCAATCGGGCGGACTAACCAAACTAATGGGTTCCAATCAAATACTTTCTACTGTATATGATCCCATGGGCCAGGGAGAAACATATGGTGTCAATTACTGGACCAATCACGGTATTCAATATAACGACGTTACAACAGGTGTAAAAACACAGGTAGCCCGTATGATCATTCAAAGCGAAACCACTTTGGAAAAATCAAATGCCATGGGCGATATTGAATTTTTTACCGAAGACGCTCCCCTGCAGGTAGGCAACCGCATCTGGAAAGATGTTAATTACAACGGCATCCAGGATGCCAATGAAACTGCACCCGGTGTGGCAGCAGGCACCACGGTAACCTTAAGAAGCCCGGGCATAGATGGCATTTACGGAAACGGAGATGACCAAACCTGGACCACCACCACCAATGCTACAGGTAACTACTACTTTGATTACAGCAATATGCCAATTACAGATAACCGAAAACCAATCATCTGGAAGGCGGTGAAAGGTATTTTACCCGGCTATAACTACAGAATAGAAGTGCCCATCCCTTCAGGAAATGCCATTGGGCTGATGAACCAGGGTTCCAATGATAATATTGACAATGATGCTACTCAAATTGGTACCAATGCCGTTTTATTCTTTAATGCATCAGGCAACAACCATAATTTTGATATTGGTATAGTGGGGGGCGTATTGCCTGTACAACGTTTTGAAGCAGCCGCAGCAGTAAGGGATAATGAAGTGGCAGTAAGCTGGGTAACAGAAAATGAAATCAATACAGCACGTTTTTATATAGAACGCAGCACCGACAACATACTTTTTAAAGCTACGGGTAACATTGCAGCAGCTGGCAATGCAACCAACGCAAGAAATTACAGTTTCAATGATGATATCAGTGCAGTTTCAGGCAATGGCACCATCTATTACAGGATTCAACTGGTAGACAACGACGGAAAAATCATTTATTCCAATACCGTTGCTGTAAAAATAACAGCGGTTTCTAAAGTGAGCGTATGGCCTAATCCCTATACAGAAAGATGTACGGTATCATTTATTTCAGACGCTGCAAAAAACATACAATTGCGTTTAATGGATATTAGTGGCAAGCTTATTTTACACAACCGCTATAAAGTAAAAAAGGGCCCTAATCAAATTGATATTGCCAACCTGCAATCAATTGCGCCGGGCATGTACATCCTGTATGTAAATGATGAATTCGGTAACCTGCAATTTGAACAGAAACTTTTAAAGAAGTAACTCATATACCCTGTGCAGCAAAAAGCGGTATGTGCTTTTAGTAAAAGTACATACCGCTTTTAAATTTTTATGATAGCCCGATGAAATTACACCGCAAAACTTGTTCCGCAGCCACAGGTTTTACTGGCATTGGGATTATTAAATGTAAACCCCCTCGAATTCAAACCTCCCTGCCAGTCCACTTCCATGCCCATTAAATAAATGCCATGGGCTTTTTCCATAATGCATGGTATGCCCGATATGTCAAAACTGTCGTCTTTCTCTGTTTTTGCATCAAAGCCCAATACATAGGTCATGCCACTGCAACCTCCGCCTTTTACCCCAACACGCAATTGTTGTGTACTGTCAAATCCTTCCACACTCATCAGGCGTTTGATTTCGGCTATGGCCGATGCGGTTAAACTAACCGGTGCTGCTGTTGTTGTTTCCATTGTATTAATTTACTGTAAAGGTATAAACTATTTAAAACAGGACAATAGGGCCATTTTTCGAAAGCAGGAAAATTTAGCCTGCGTTTACCTTATTTTTGTTACCTAAAACAAGCACATGTATTTACTGGAAGTAACGGCAGCAGATATTCAGATAGCAGGCACCTTCATGTTTTTTATCGCTATTGCCTGGCTGCTGGCAGAATTTAAGGGTATGAAAGACGAAATGAGGGAACGGCTGGGCATCAATAACGAAACCATCAAACTTCGCCTGCAGGCTTACGAAAGACTTACCCTTTATACTGAGCGGTCGGGGCTTAAGAACCTGGTATCCCGTTTACACAACGAAAACATGAGTGCGAGGGAATTACAAATTGCGCTGATCCAGACATTGAACAGCGAATACGAATACAATGTAAGCCAGCAAATCTATGTAAGTACAGAATTATGGAAAGCCATCACCAAACTTCGAGACCAGAATATTTTCATCATTAACCAGATTGGTGCAGCTTTACCTGTAAATGCAGCTTCCATGGACCTTAGCCGGGCGGTTTTAGAGTACACTGCCAATAACAATGCAGAGATCAATAAAATTGTACTGGAAGCTTTGCAATACGAAGCCCAGAAGATACTCAACTAATTTTACCTTAACTATTTTTTATGGCTACGGAAAAGAAATTCGTTACAGATTCAGGAATAACAATTAAAGAAGTATACCTGCCAACGGACTACCAGCCACAGGCCACCGAAAAGCCCGGCGAATTTCCCTATACAAGAGGCGTACAGCCCGATATGTACAGGGGAAAGCTATGGACCATGCGGCAGTATGCCGGTTTTTCCACTGCGGAAGAAAGCAATAAAAGATACCATTACTTATTATCGCAGGGCGTTAGCGGATTAAGCGTGGCTTTTGACCTGCCCACGCAAATTGGCTACGACAGTGATCATCCCCTGGCAGACGGTGAAGTGGGAAAAGTTGGTGTGGCCATAGACAGTTTGGAAGACATGGAAATACTATTCCGGGGTATCAATTTAGAAACGGTTTCCAGTTCCATGACGATCAATGCCAGTGGTTTTATTTTACTGGCCCTGTATGTTGCACTCGCAAAAAAGAACGGCGCTGATCTAAAAAAAATAACCGGTACCATACAAAATGATATTTTAAAAGAATATGCTGCAAGGGGTACTTATATCTATCCTCCCAAAGCATCCATGCGCATCATTACCGATATTTTTGAATGGTGTGCTAAGGAAGTACCCAAGTGGAATACCATTTCTATTTCGGGTTATCATATCCGTGAAGCTGGAAGCACAGCAGTGCAGGAAATTGCATTTACGCTCAGCAATGGTAAGGCTTATGTAAAAGCAGCTTTGGAAAAAGGGCTGGACATTAATGTGTTTGGAAAACGGCTCTCTTTCTTTTTTAATGCACATAATAACCTTTTTGAAGAAGTAGCCAAGTTTCGTGCAGCAAGAAGGATGTGGGCCACTATCATGAAAGAGCTGGGTGCCACCGATCCCAAAGCCATGATGCTGCGCTTTCATACACAAACCGGCGGCAGCACCTTAACCGCTCAGCAGCCACAAAATAATATCAGCCGTGTGACTATACAAACTATTGCAGCGGTATTGGGTGGTACACAATCTTTACACACCAACGGATATGATGAGGCATTAAGCCTGCCTACAGAAGAAGCGGCACGCATTGCCTTACGCACACAACAGATTGTGGCATTTGAAAGCGGTGTGGTGGATACCGTAGATCCTTTGGCAGGAAGTTATTTTGTAGAGGCATTGACCAACGAAGTGGAAGCTGCGGCACTGCAACTTATAGAAAAGATAGATGCCATGGGTGGCAGTGTGGCCGCCATTGAAGAAGGTTTTATGCAGAATGAAATTGCCAAAAGCGCTTACGAATACCAGTGCAATATTGAAAGTGGCGATAAGATAATTGTAGGGGTAAACAAATTTCAGGTTGAAGAAAAGAATACCACACCTGTATTTAAGATAGATGAAAGCATTCAGCAAATACAAACCGATAAACTGAAAACACTAAGGGCAAAAAGAAATAAAAATAAAGTGTTGGCTTGTTTACAAGATATCAAAGCAAAAGCCATTAGCGGCGAAAACCTGATGCCCGCTGTAGTGGAAGCCGTAGAAAACTATTGCACCCTGGGAGAAATTGCAGATGAACTGAGAAAAGTATTTGGAGAATATAAATAATCAAAGAAGTCAGTTTTTAGAAACTTGACTTCTTTGCAAAACAGAAAATGACCACCATGATAAAAACAAAACTATTGGCAGTACTGGTTTCATTTTTTTGCTGCACAGCAGGTATTGCCCAGGACATCAGTAAAACCATTGAAGCTAAGGCATTGGCCATTCAAACCAAATTAACCGAGTGGCGCAGGCATTTACACGAACATCCCGAGCTGGGCAACAGGGAAATAAACACCGGGGCATATATTATAGAACAATTAAAAGGGCTTGGCCTGGATGTACAAACAGGTATTGCTAAAACAGGTGTGGTAGCCATTTTAAAAGGTGGCAAACCCGGGCCATGTATTGCATTGCGTGCAGATATTGATGCATTACCGGTGAAAGAAAGGGTGAATATTCCTTATGCCTCAAAAGACAGCACCGATTACAACGGGCAAAAAGTTCCGGTAATGCATGCCTGCGGACATGATGCACATACCGCCATGCTCATTGGCACGGCACAGGTATTATCTGCTATGAAAAAAGACATTGCAGGCACAGTAAAATTTATCTTTCAACCCGCAGAAGAAGGCCCGCCAGCAGGTGAAGAAGGTGGTGCAGGGCTGATGGTAAAAGAAGGTGTGATGGACAATCCAAAAGTGGATGTGGTATTTGGAATGCATATTGAATCGTGGATACCTGCGGGAGATATCCAGTATAAGCAGGGCGCATTCATGGCTTCTGCCGACCTGTTCACCGTAAAAGTAAAAGGCAAATCATCTCATGGCTCGCAACCATGGCTGGGTGTTGATCCTATAAGCGTGTCGGCACAAATAATTGAAGGGCTGCAAAATATTGTAAGCAGGCAAATGGATTTAACAAAGGCTCCTGTAGTAATTACTGTAGGGAAAATAAATGCCGGCGTACGTTTCAATATCATCCCCGAAGAAGCAATGATGGAAGGTACTTTAAGAACGCTTGACAGCAAAATGAGAACCGAAGTGCAGGAACGCATGAGGTTTACAGCAACTAAAATTGCGGAAGCATCCAATGCCACCGTGGAAGTGAATTTTTATGAAAAAACATTGGTTACTTATAACACCCCTGCCCTGGTGGAAAAAATGCTCCCTTCATTACAAGCCGCTGCAGGAAAAGAAAATGTGCGGCCAATGGAATGGGTTACCGGTGCAGAAGACTTTAGTTATTTTGGCACCAAAGCGCCTGCTTTCTTTTTTTATATTGGTGGTATGCCCAGGGGAAATAATGCTAACAATGCCCCACCCCATCATACCCCCGATTTTATGATCGACGACAGCCGGTTGTATGTGGGCGTAAAAACTTTTTGCCAGCTGGTATTTGATTATCCGAAAACAATGAAAAATTAATAATTAACAATGAATAATGTTATTATGAGAAAGCTATTGCTGATACTTGTTAGTTTCTGCTGCTGCAATGCATTTGCACAGAATACGATGACGCCGGAACTGCTTTGGAAACTGGGAAGAGTTTCGGGACTGGGAATTTCTAAAGACGGGAAAAATGTATTGTATACCGTCTCCACCCCCAATGCAGATGAGAATAAGAGTGCTAAGAAAACGTATGCTGTACCCCTGACTGGTGGCAACGCGATGCTTATAACCGATACAGACAGTTTGCTGAACAACGATAAAATTTCTCCTGATGGAAAATTGATCATCAGTGAGGCAGAACAGCAAATTAAACCGGTTACAGGCGCTGCGAATTACCCCGATTTAAAAAAATCGAATGTATATATTTTCGACAATTTGAATTACCGCCACTGGGATACCTATGAAGACGGAAAATTCAGCCATGTAATGCTGTTACCCTTGCTAAGCGGTAAACCAGATTACAGCAAAGCGGTTGACCTGATGAAGGGCGAGCCTTATGATTGCCCGCAAAAACCATCCGGTGGCGATGAAGATTATGTGTGGAACCCCAATGGAAAAGAAGTGGTGTACTGCACAAAAAAATTATATGGCACTGCATATGCCATCAGCACCAATACCGACCTGTACGCATACAATATTGAAACCGGTACCACCAAAAATTTAACGGAGGGCATGCCTGGTTATGATATCAATCCGCAGTTCAATAAAAAAAGTGAACTGGCATGGCTCAGCATGAAACGTGCAGGTTATGAAGCCGACAAACAAGACCTTATAGTTTCTAACGGTGTAACTAAAATGAATTTAACTGCGCAGCGGGACGATATTCATGTAGAAGGATACAAATGGAGCGCTGATGACCGAAAATTATTTTTCTGGGCACCCATCAACGGCACGCTGCAATTATTTGAAGTCAGCTATCCGGGCCTTACTAAAATGATGCCCATCATTCGTCAAATTACAAAGGGCGATTTTGATGTTACAGGTATAATAGCGCAAAGCGGTAATACTCTGGTGGTTTCAAGAACCGACATGAACCACGCAGCGGAATTGTATACTGTCGACATCAGTTCCGGCGAAATGAAACAATTAACGCATGTAAATGATGCCGCTTATGCAACAGTTTCAACAAGTAAAACAGAAAGGCGCATCATTAAAACAACGGATGGAAAAGAGATGCTGGTATGGGTGATTTATCCGCCGGATTTTGATCCTGATAAAAAATATCCTGCACTGCTGTATTGCCAGGGCGGGCCACAATCGCCCCTTACCCAGTTTTATTCTTTCCGCTGGAATTTTCAATTAATGGCAGCCAATGGATACATCGTTGTAGCCCCCAACCGCCGCGGTATGCCGGGCCATGGCACCAAATGGAACGAACAGATCAGTAAAGACTGGGGTGGACAGGTTATGAACGATTACCTAAGCGCTATTGATGCTGTAAGTAAAGAGAAATATGTTGACAAAAATCGCCTGGGTTGTATTGGCGCAAGCTATGGCGGCTATTCTGTATTCTATTTAGCCGGCATTCATAATAAACGCTTTAAAACTTTTATTGCACACGATGGTGTATTTGATTTCAGAAGCATGTATGGCACCACCGATGAAATGTGGTTCGAGAACTGGGATAAAGGCGGCGCCTACTGGGACAAAACCAATGCGGCTGCCCAAAAAAGTTTCAGCAAATTTAATCCCAGCGACCTGGTGGCCAAATGGAATACCCCCATTTTAATTTACCAGGGGGGTAAAGATTACCGAGTTCCCATTGAACAGGGCCAGCAAGCTTTCCAGGCAGCACAATTAAGAGGCATTAAAAGCAAATTCATTTTACTGCCCGATCAAAACCACTGGGTACTGACTGTACAGGATGCGTTGGTTTGGCAACACGAATTTTATAAATGGCTGGATGAAACCTTGAAATAGTTATATAAAGCATCTTTTTTTATTCCCCTGCTGCAATACACCGCAGCAGGCTTTTTTATGCCATTCATACAATATATTTTTTGCTTGCGGCTAATTAAGATAAATTTGTACCATCTCAAAAGCACTCTTATCAATGACTTCAGGCAATCCGCTGGCTTTTCCCTTTCTGAACAAAATAGGCTGTTGCATAATCGCTGTTTGCATATTTTGCAGTGCCGCAGCAATTGCTCAACCTGCTATTGAAGGTAAGGTGCTGGAAGATAACAATGCCCCGGTTCCATTTGCCACCATCAAATTACTGGAGCGTTCATCCGGTATTGTATCTGATGCCACAGGGTATTTCTCACTTCCTGCCAGGGGGCTTAAACAAAATGATACCCTGCTCATTACTTCTGTGGGCTACGAAACACTTAAAATACCTGCCCGGTCTGCATTACAAATTCATGCCTTTATATTGAAGCCCTATTCCAAAAAAATGGAAACGGTGATCGTAAGATCTTTTGGTAAAGAAGACGTAGCCGGTGCAAAATCAGAAACCGTGGGGTATTACCGCAGCTGGAGCACCAATAAAACCGGGGGCGAAATAGGAAGGCCCATTATAGTACCCCATAAAGAATACCAACTGAGTAAAGTACGCTTTAAAATTTACAGCAGTTGCGACACCTGCACCATCCGGCTGCACATCAGGGAGTTTACCGATGGAAGGCCCGGTGCAGAAATACTCAGAGACTCTGTGGCGCAAACTATCAAAAAAGCAGCAGTGGCCGACAAAGCGTATGAGTTTGACCTGGGCAAATACAATATCATTCTTGCAAAGCAGCATATTTTTGTGAGCTTTGAAGTATTGAAAGGAACCCGGACAGACAGCACTGCCTGTTCTCTTTCGTTTGTAGGATCGGAACCCGGCAGCTATCAATATAAAACAAGAATGAGTGATGGCTGGACCACTACTGAAGACTATGCTATTTTTATGAAAGTATTCTTTAAGTACGATTAGTGATGCGCAAAATCTTCTTCAAAATTCCCTTTGATCCTTTCCATAGACGGATTAAAATATCCAAATTTTAAATCAGGAAATTCTTCTTTTAATAATTCCTGCATTTGCTTTACACCCATACATTCCCAGGTTTCGGTAACGCCTATCTTGCCTAAATACCAATCGGGATCTATATTAAAATTGCGCCATTGTATCATGCACAGATCAGTTTCTTTAATGAGTTTGCGCAACGCTTCATATTCTTCCACACTGTCTGTCATTCCGGGAAAAACAAAATAGTTGATACTCGTCCACCCACCATAACTGCGTACAATTTTTAAACTTTCTATCAGGTCTTTAAACTCATAATTATTGGGCCTGTAATAAGGGGTGTATATTTTTTCCCTGGCAGAATTGGTACTCACCCTGATGCTGTTCAGCCCTGCTTCGCACAAAGCTTTTACTGCATCGGGCTTGCTGCCGTTGGTATTGATATTGATGCTGCCCTTTTGAGTGTGTTTTCGTATTTCCACAATAGCATCGCGGATGGTTTCCCACATCAGCAGCGGTTCTCCTTCGCAGCCCTGCCCAAAACTGATAATAGGAAAAGGGGCCGTTTCTAAATGGGGCACAGTAAATTCTGTTATTTCCTCTGCAGTAGGTTTAAAGGTCAGCCGGTCCTGTGTACTTACAATACTTTCATCTTCGGGTTGAAAGCTGATGCATCCCACACAATTGGCATTGCATGCAGGCGAAGAAGGCACAGGACACTCCCATCTTCCCAATGCAAAGTTTCTTGCAGCCGGGCAAGTATATGTCATGCAGCAGTTCTCCATTAAATGTTTTACCAGCCGGTTGTGCGGATACTGGTGCAATAGCCCCGCAGCACCATCCTGTATCAGGTCATCATCATATCCTTCACATTCCTGCCGAATATCCTGTTCAATACGCACTGCGGGCACATAAAATTTATCATCGTGCCAGCCCGCTGCAGTATAACAAAATAATGGTAATGTGGGGGCATTGTCTTCCGTTTCATAAGCAGCCATGTACAAACCGGTATGTGCAGGAGGAATGAATGCCGCTACAGCCCATCCTTTATCGCAAAGGCGCATCTCGCCTGTTTGCACATCAATACCAATACCTTTACGCCCGGGCAATTCGTATAAGTTACCGCCATCGGGCAGTTCTATCCACTCGTTGGAAGGAACTGGTAATGCATCCCAGCCACTGCGGCCGGTTACATATAAAGAAGTGTCTTCAAAAATATTTCCTTCGCCGTCGGAATAGAGGATGTATGGACTGCTTGTTAAAGCCATAGATGATTGTTTTAAGATGACAGTTGACAGAAAAGAGCAGCGTTACTGTCATCTTTATACTGTCATCTATCCACTAATAAGATGCTTTCTGCAAAAATCGTCAATTTGCTCCAACTCGTCAATTTTTAAATTCCTGCGCAGGTTAAATTCCATTTTCTTGTGGCGCAGGGTTTCTATAATGATGCTGTGGTACCTGGGTACAATCGTTTTGATCTCGGTCCAGCTGATCTCCGCGTCTTTTACAAAATCCGGCACCGTAATGCCCGTGGATGTAATATCAACAGCTTCTGATTGCAGCACCCTTCTTTCTCTTTTAAATAAAAAAAAGTATCCTGCGGCAGCCAGTAAATGCATGGCGCCAAACCAATGATGGCCATCGTCAATCAGCGTCATACCAATACCCACTAAGGTAAGGGCCTCCATCAGGCGAAAAATAAGATTGAGCCGGGGCGCTTCAATCAGTAATACCCCGCCAAAGAAAACCAGTAAAAAAATATCTGCTGCAATTACCATTTGCGTGTAACATACCAGTTTACTGCCATCATGCGCCTGCAACACATGCAGGGCATTGATGAGTATTACCGAGGCTGCAATAAAATGCAACACCCTGGCAGAGCGTTTTAATAATTCAAAGGCCGGATGCACTACGGGAATGGAGTATTGGGTTGGCATAACAGTAAGTTTTGTACTGTGATGCACGACCGGATAATTTCCACAAAATAAAAAATATTAAGTGCGGGAACTTTGTGCAGACTGCAGTTGCAGTGAGCAAAATTGATTGAAATTATTTTCATCCAGCCCGGTATCTTTTGAAATAACCGGGTATTGCAGTATATGGTTGTTTAAAAAATCAATGGTTAACAGGCCGTCTTTTAATACCAGGTTTTGCACCTGTGTCCAGGGGTATATTCTTTGAGTGAACAGCGTTGTTATTTTGATGTGGTGAGCATCAACTTCATACCGGGGTATTTTTACAAAAAACTTATTCAATACCCAATGAACCAGCAGTACCAATATAAAATAAGGTGATTGGGTAACTACACACAACAGGGTAATGGCAATGATCATCAGCAGCATCACCGGCACTTTTGTTAGCCGAATGATGGCGGGAACAGCCGCTGCAATTATGATTAAAAAAAAGGCTGCAAGAAAAGCGATCCAGCCATGATCGGCATAGCGGGTAATGGCCCCGGCAGCAGTAATGGCAAACATGGTTCGGGCCACCACCACTTCAACATTTGCCCTGGTATTATTTTCGGGATAGAGTGTATACAAAAGCTTGTTTTAAAGATTACCCGCCACCATCATATTGCATAATTTAAACAAACACCTGGCACCTACATTTTCGTCCCATTCGCTGCGGCTTACACCTACTTCCACCAGGTCGAACCCCACCAGTTTGCGGCCACTCTGCAATATTTTTTTAAATAAATAAAATACCTGTTCGGTTTCAAAACCTCCCGGTACCGGTGTTCCAGTATGCGGACAAAGTTTTGGATCCAGCCCGTCAATATCAAAACTTATGAACACATGCTGCGGCAGCTGGTCTGCAATTTCTGATGCAATAATCTTCCATTGTTCCCCTTCATACTGCCGCTCTTTTATATCCTTATCAAAATAAGTAACCACCCTTTTGTTGGAGCCTGATATATAATCAAATTCCTCATCGCAAAAATCCCTTACGCCTACCTGCACCAGTTTGGTCAATTGCGGAATTTCTTCCAGTGCATTATACATCACAGATGCATGGGAATATTTAAAGCCCTCGTAAGATTTTCTAAGGTCGCAATGGGCATCGATGTGCAGGATGCCAAAATCGCCAAACTTATCAGCAATGGCTTTATAAAAACCCAGGGGAGTGCTGTGATCGCCCCCCAGTAACCCTACCAGTTTGCCGGCAGCCAGCAGGCCCTTAGTTTGTTCATATACCCAGCTGTTCAAAAAATTACTGCCCTCATTAATCTCCTTTAAGGTTTTGCACATGAATTTGTTATCCGCCACTATTTCGCCCTGGGCAATATAGTTGATGTACAATTCAGCCTCCTTACGCAGGTAATCGCTTTTCATCAGTACTTTCTTATCGCAGGGCATCATATAAAAGCCCTGCTTCCAGGCATCTTTATAATCCAGGTCAAACAGGTCAACCTGCAGACTGGCATTAAACATATGTTCCGGAGCCCTTGCTGTGCCAGCAATGTAGCTAACCGTTACTTCCCAGGGAACAGGCAAGATCACCAGTTTGGCATCTTCCTGCTCAAAGGGCAGACTGAATATATTGTTGTTTGGATTGCCAACGGAATTGGGGTCAAACTGGGAGAGATCGGTCATTGCTAATTATTATAAAAGGGTTGCAAAGATAGTGGCTGTATAACATATTTACCATGATGTTAAAAAAGACTTTACAATAACGGCAGTGCAGCCGATTTGTTATACCTTTGCACTGAAAATTTAAGCTATGAAGAAATCTCATATTTTTATCCTTGTTGGCATTGCTGTTGCAATTGTTGCACTGATCATTTTTGGCTTCCCCTCGTCGGATTTTTCTACCTACGACACCATTAATTCCGCTAAAAACAAGCAGGGCAAGTATGTTCACCTGATTGCAAAGTTAGACCGCTCGCAACCCATTGAATACGATGCCATTAAAAACCCCAATTACCTTACGTTTGGCATTGTGGACAGCCTGGGATCGCAAACCAGGGTAGTATACCATAACAGCAAACCCGCCGAACTGGAGCAAAGCGAAAGAGTGGTATTGCAGGGTAAAATGCAGGGTGATGTGTTTGAATGCAAAAGCATTACGCTCAAATGCCCCAGCAAGTATAAGGATGATAAAAAACAGCTGGAAAAGTCGGTTACCACTAATTGATACATTAATTGTATCCAGTATCAAGCATTTAAATAAAAAGATTCATGCAATTTGAAGGAGAACACCTATTACCAGGACAGATCGGACATTTTTTTGTTATCCTTGCTTTTATAGCCTCTTTAATTGCCACTATTGCCTATTTTGCTGCCAGCAGAACTACCGAACTGATTGATAAAAAAAGATGGATCAACCTGGCACGTTTTGCCTTTGTTTCGCAACTGGTTTCTGTACTGGTTATTTTCAGCCTCATATTCTATATCTGCTCTAACCACTATTTCGAATACATGTATGCCTATAAGCATGCATCAAAAGAACTGGAGTCTAAATTCTTATTAGCCTGTATCTGGGAAGGCCAGGAAGGAAGTTTTTTATTGTGGACCATCTGGCACAGCATATTGGGCATAGTGGTTATCATTAAAAGTAAAGAATGGGAAGCGCCCGTAATGACCATCATCAGCGGAGCCCAGGTATTTTTAGGACTGATGATACTGGGCATTTACTTCTTTGATGTTCGTATTGGCAGCAGCCCCTTTACCCTAACCCGCAACGAACTGGAAGGCCCCATTTTTAGTCAGCCCAACTATTTAACTTTTATTAAAGATGGCGTGGGATTGAATGTATTGCTGCGTAATTACTGGATGGTGATACATCCCCCTGTTTTATTTTTAGGATTTGCCTCTACCATTATTCCATTTGCTTATGCCTATGCCGGTATTCAAACCAAACGCTTTGGCGATTGGGTACAACCTGTTTTGCCCTGGACCCTGTTTAGTGCCTGTGTACTGGGCGTGGGTATTATGATGGGTGGAAAATGGGCCTACGAATCCTTATCATTTGGCGGCTACTGGGCATGGGATCCGGTAGAAAATGCATCGCTGGTACCCTGGTTGATATTGATCGCTGGATTGCATACCATGGTGGTGTACAAAGCCACCGGGCATTCATTACGTGCCAGCTACCTGTTTTCCATCCTGTCGTTTGTATTTGTTTTGTATTCTACTTATTTAACCAGAACGGGGGTATTGGGCGATACATCGGTACATGCATTTACCGAAAAAGATGAAGTGATGAAACTCATGCTCATTCTTTTCTTCTCAGGATTTGGAGTATTATTGCTTACACTGTTCTTCCTCAATTATAAAAAAATTCCGGCCATACACCAGGAAGAAAAAACCAGCTCAAGGGAATTCTGGATGTTCATTGGATCGATCGTATTCTTTTTATCAGGCCTGTTCATTTCGGCCAAAACATCGGTGCCGGTATTCAATCTTATTTTCAAAACAAAAATTGCACCACCGGAAGATCCTGAATTTGCCTATAACAAAGTGATGATACTGGTAGCCTTTATCATTGGCTTACTCACAGCCGTGGCACAATATTTCAAATACAAAGACACGCCTTCCGGCTATATTGTAAAAAAGATAGCCCTGCCTACCCTGCTGGCTGCTGTAATCACTGCATTGATGGCAGTATTCTATCCCATTACATATTATAAACAGGGCGCCGGTTATTTAGGAGCCATTTATGTGGCCTTGTTTGCATCCATCTACGCAGTAATTGCCAATGCCATGTATATATGGACGGGGTTGAACGGTAAATTAAAAGCCGCCGGTGCCTCCATTGCGCACCTGGGCTTTGCCTTAATGCTGGTGGGGATGCTCATATCGTCGGGTAATAAAAAAACCATCAGCGATAATACTGTAACAGGCATCAATATTCCTTTTGGAAAAGACAGTAAAGGCAGGGATATGGAAAACCCGCTGGAGAACCTGACCATGCTGCGGGATGTGCCTACCAGGATGCTGGACTATAATGTTACCTACAAAGGTGATTCTGCAGGCAATGAAAAAGGCCGGTTATTTTATGAACTGCGGTTCACCACTGTAGATTCATCCGAATCTTTCACTTTATCGCCCGATGTATACGTGGGCCGCGATGAACTGAAAAGCAGCAACCCCAGTACCAAACGCTATCTTACAAAAGACATTTACAGTTATATTTCCAGCATCAATCCCGAAAATAAAAAAGCTGACACCGCCCAGTTTGTAATAAAAGAACTGGCCGTGGGTGATACTGCTTATTACAGCAAGGGCTATATGATCTTAAATGCGGTGGAAAAGAACCCCAGCAATGGCAAATACCATTACAAATCCACCGATGCGGCCTTAATGGCAGATATTACCCTGGTAAGCAAAGACAGTATGCATTATAAGGCCTACCCCGTAATTCAGATAGACAGTATGTACACCAATGCTGTGCAGATAGACGATACCGTGTATGCGCAGAATATCTACTTAAAATTTGCAGGGGTAACCGATGGTAAAAAAATAAAACTGGGCATCAAGGAATCTGAAAAGGTAATTGATTTTGTAACACTGAAAGCTTACCTGTTTCCTTATATCAATTTAGTGTGGCTGGGACTTGTCATCATGTCGCTGGGCCTGATGATGAGTATGATTCAGCGAGCAAAAATAAAGCCCCTGTTGGCAGCAGGCATACTGCTGTTTATATTTGTGTCGTTGTTCTATATGTTCTTTATTGCGCATTAATATTTTGCTATTTTTTTAATGATATCGTATGAACAGGATGATCGTACTTGCTGCCGTATTATTATTACAATTCGGTGCGGCTGCACAACAACATCAATTTTCACTAAGCAAGACTGATTTTTTACTGGATGGCAAACCCTTTCAGATCATCAGCGGCGAAATGCACCCCGCCAGGATACCGCGTGAATACTGGCGCCAGCGCATTCAAATGGCAAAAGCGATGGGCTGTAATACTATTGCAGTATATGTGTTCTGGAATTATCATGAACCCAAAGAGGGAGTTTTTGATTTTAAAACAGAAAACCGCAACATTGCCACCTTTATAAAAATCTGTAAAGAAGAAAACATGTGGGTGCTGTTGCGGCCCGGCCCCTATGTATGTGCCGAATGGGATTTTGGTGGGCTGCCCCCCTACCTTTTAAAATATGCCGATATAAAACTGCGTTGCATGGACAAAAGGTACATGGATGCTGCCACACGGTATATCAATGCACTGGCCAAACAGGTACAACCGCTGCAATGCAATAATGGTGGCCCCATACTGATGGTACAAATAGAGAATGAATACGGCAGCTATGCCAACGATAAAATATACCTGGAAACACTTCGTGCCTTATGGAAAAAAAATGGCATCACTGTTCCCTTTTACACCGCTGATGGCGCTACCCCCTATATGCTGGAGGCCGGCCATATTAAAGGTACTGCCATTGGTTTAGACAGTGGCGGCAGTGACGAAGATTTTGCACAGGCAAAAAAAGCCGATGCGGATGCGCCGGCATTCAGCAGCGAAACTTACCCCGGCTGGTTAACACATTGGTTTGAAAAATGGGCAAAGCCTGATACGAATGATCTGAAAAAAGAACTGGTTTATTTATTATCCAATAAAAAATCGTTTAACCTTTACGTGGCACATGGCGGCACCAATTTTGGATTTACAGCAGGCGCTAATGCGGGTGCACACACGCAATACCAACCCGACCTTACCAGTTACGATTATGATGCCCCCATTAATGAATTAGGCCAGCCAACGCCCAAGTTTTTTATGATCCGCGACCTGATAGCCCGGTACAACAGCGAAAAAATTGCAGACCTGCCCCGGCAAATTCCGGTGATCAGTATTCCGGCAATCAACATGAAATACCATACCGGCATATGGGATCATTTGCCAGCACCCATTGCCACAGTTCAACCAAAACCATTTGAATATTTTGGACAAAACCAGGGCCTGGCATTATACCGTACCACATTAATTGGGCACCACAGCGGCAAATTAAAAATATGGGAACCGCATGATTTTGCGCTGGTATTTTTAAACGGCCAGTTTATTGATACTGTGTACAGGGATGGTGGTAACTGGACTGTAGACCTGCCCAAAACCAGCGTGGCCAATCCTGTACTGGATATTTTGGTAGAAGGTATGGGGCATATCAATTTTGCGCAGTTTATCATCGACAGAAAGGGTATTACCGAAAGAGTTACCCTGAACGGGATGACACTGATGAACTGGGAAACTTTTCTGTTACCCATGAACGATATACAGCATTATTCTGCCACCAATGCGGGATCAGATAAAAATGGCATGTTCTTTAAAGGTGATTTTTGGGTTAGCGAAACCGGCGATACCTATTTTGATGTAAGCAGGTACAGCAAAGGCATGGTATATGTAAATGGTCATCTGCTGGGCCGTTACTGGAATGTGGGACCACAGCAGCATTTGTATTGCCCGGCTGCATGGTTAAAAAAAGGGAATAACGAAATTATTGTTTTTGATTTATTTCAAACTGCCGCAGAAGCAATTTTTGGTGTAAAAACGCTGGAATAAAATCATTATTCCATCCTGGCACCCAGCACTTCTCCATTTTCCACTTCCACAAAAATATGTTCGTCCAGTGTGGTGGAAACAGATAGACCAACATAATCTACATCTACAGGAAAGGTTTTATGTGTACGCTCTACCAGGGCCAGGGTTTGTATTTTTTTGGGATAGTGGTCTAACAAGGGCTTTAAAGCATATAACATGGTGCGGCCACTGTTGGCCACATCATCTATCAGCACAATAACGGCATCTGTAAAATCTAATGCGGCACTTAAAGTTACTGCGCCAGGATGCTTCTTGTCTATCCCCAGTTCCAGTTCCTGCACTCTGCCTTTAAATGTTCCGGATAAATAGTGATGAATTTTTTTTGCAATCACCATACCACTGCCCTTTATCCCAATCAGTATAAGTTCAGGCTCGTTATAATTACGTTCTGCTACTTCTAATGCCATACGGCGTAGTTTTCGCTCTGCAATTTCGGCGCTTAATATGTATCTTTCTGTACTCATTATTACACGAATTAATACTAATACACGAATTTAAATCAAATTTACGCATACCCGTTTGTTAAACAGCTATATTTATCAAATGGCAGTGTTTATTTTTGTGGAGCCTTGTTAATACATTGAATAATTACAACAGCTTATATCTAAACGCCTTCACTCTACTCCAAAATATTTACCTTAGCAAATACAAACATTGCTTATGCCAATCCTCTTTCAAATAGTTTTTGCAGCCTGCCTGGGCTTTGCCGGCTGGTTATTTGCAAAAAATATCATGCAGATACGCCGCAATATTTTACTGGGTAAAGATGAAGACCTCTCCGGTAATAAGCCGCAGCGCTGGAGAAACCTGGTATTATTGGCGCTGGGTCAAAAAAAAATGTTTAAGAATCCCCTGGTGGCTGTCATGCACTTGATTATTTACGCCGGTTTTATCATCATCAATATAGAAGTATTGGAAATTGTTTTAGATGGTATACTGGGCACCCACCGTTTGTTCTATCCTTTACTTGGAGATTTCTATACCTTTCTTATCAATTTTTTTGAGATACTGGCAATTGGTGTAATTGGGGTATGTATCATTTTTTTAGCAAGAAGAAATATACTCAAACTACAGCGCTTTATCAGTGGTGATCTGAATGGCTGGCCACGCAGCGATGCCAATTACATCCTGATTACAGAGATTGTACTGATGAGTCTTTTTATCACCATGAATGGTGCCGACCGTGCCTTACAATTGATGGGCAGCGAGCACTATCATGTAACAGGGGATTTTATTATTTCTGGCATCCTTGCTCCTCTTTTCAATGGCATGAGTGAAACCGCTTTAATGGCAGTGGAAAGAAGCTGCTGGTGGCTGCACATCATTGGCATACTGGCCTTTTTAAATTATCTGCCTTACAGTAAACACCTGCATATTATGCTGGCATTTCCCAATGCCTATTATGCCAGGCTGGAGTTGCAGGGTAAGATGCACAACATGCAAAATGTGCAGAATGAAGTAAAGTATATGATGCAGCCGGAATCGGCCCCCCCGGGCGAAGCAGCACCTCAAAAATTTGGTGCCAAAGACATATTTGACCTGAGCTGGAAAAACTTACTGGATGCTTACAGTTGTACTGAATGCGGCCGGTGCAGCGCCTCCTGCCCTGCCAACCAAACCGGCAAATTATTAAGTCCCCGTAAAATCATGATGAGCACCCGCGACCGGCTGGAGGCAGTGGGCAAAAACATTAATACCAACGGAACTTTTAAAGACGACGGCAAACAATTGCTGAACGATTATATAACCACAGAAGAACTGCGTGCCTGTACCACCTGCAATGCCTGCGTGGAAGCATGCCCTGTTTCTATTGCTCCATTAGACATTATCATTGAACTGCGCCGCTCCTTAATCATGGAAGACAGTAATGCACCCCAGGAATGGAATACCATGTTCAACAGTATTGAAAATAATTTTGCGCCCTGGAAATTCAGCCCTGATGACAGGGACAAATGGGTGGAGGCATTGTAATAACAGGCACACAGCACTGCTCCCTTATCAGTTGGATACTTTTTAACAGGATGAATGGAAATACAAACACTCACTGAAAAAGATATTCCTTTGGTTGCGGCTTTACAGCCGGATGACTGGGGAGATATCCTGCCCGGGTTCAGGATGTACACCAGTGCATCACATTGTTATCCCGTTAAAATAGTAATCAATGATACCATTGTGGGTATTGGCGCCACCATTGTGCATCACGAAGTGGCCTGGCTGGGCCACATTATAGTACATCCGGCATTCAGGGGAAAAGGTATTGGGCAACTGATTACACAAACCCTGGTGGATATTGCCCACCGCCGTCAATGCGAAACCATCTTGCTGATTGCAACGGAACTGGGTGCTCCTGTATATGAAAAAGCAGGTTTTAGTACAGACACAGAATATCTGTTTTTTAAAGACATTCATCTGCAAAATGAAGCGATGTCAACAGGCCAGCTACTGCCTTATACTGCTGCTTTCAAACAATCCATCGAAGGAATTGACGGCTTGATCACTGCTGAAAACAGGAGTTTTATGCTGGAAGCATACCTTCACAGTGGTTGGGTATATTGCCACAATAACCAGGTGCAGGGCTTTTATTTACCCGCCCTGGGTGATGGCCTCATTATGGCCCATACCCCCGCTGCAGGTATTGATTTATTGAAACTGCATTTAAAAAATAATGACAAAGCTGTTTTTCCAAAAGAAAATATAACCGCACTCAACTATTTACAGGCAAATGGCTATGAGCCATTCCGTACCGCCAAAAGAATGCGGCTTGGAAAGAACCGGCCGTTTAAACTGGAAAATATGTATAACAGGATCGCCGGAAATATCGGGTAAGCAAATACGTTACACTGTAATATTCCTGAGGATCCGGTTTTAATGTTTTCTTATGCATGGCACCAGTATGAAATTGTACTTTAGCAATTATGGCCAGGCTAACATTTCTTTTTATTTTTTCTTTCTTTGCCACAGTGGCATTTTCGCAACATGATATCCTTGTTTTAAAAAAAGGAAATAAAAGCCTCCGGTATTTCCATGCGGGTTCACGCATCAGTTTTCAACTGAATAATAAAGAGTGGACAAAAGGTATCATTACTAAAATTGAAAATGATTCTTTTTATTTTACCAAAGAGATCGTTATATATCATTTAGGCGCACATGCCGATACGATGCATTTCAGCGGTTTTCATTATGCGCTTAGTGAGGTACATGCTTTGCCCAAAAGAGGTGTACAAATAGACTATTTTGGAGATCATTTTGCCATTACAGGCAGTGGCGGGCACCAGCATTTTTACTGGATAAAATCAGGATGGATATTCAGGGCGGGTGCACTGGGGTATGCAGGACTGAATATCATCAACAGTATTATAAAAAAGGATGTGCTGTTCAGTAGTGGTAAACTGGGCATTGCTGCGGCTGTGTTTGCAGGCGGGGTGATCTTAAAGAAAGTATATACCCTTACGCGGCCATTGGGAAAAAAATATCATTTGGAATCCATCAAAATTACTTCGAACGGGAATACCCATTAAGCTGATAGTAGTTACATGCGGTCATTGTAATTCAAACAACACATCAGTATTTAAAGCGCCTTACTGCTGTTTTGCATATCAGTTCCTGCTATTGCTGTATCAACAGGGTTAAAATACCTTTATTTTACCGGCGCATGACAATTAATGTAATTAAAAACAGAACGTTGATTCAGCATAGCACTAGTAATGATTGAGGTCATCAATACAGCTGTTTTGCCGGTCTAACTTTAAGCAATTAATTAACCATCTTAAATAAAAAATCAACATGAAAAGCTTACAGTTGGCACTTGGCATTACGGTAGTTTTTATTACCGCTGCTGCCTTCAGCACACAGCAGCATGATCCATGGAAAGTACCTGAAAAATATGAGAAGATGAAGAACCCGGTTATTGCAGATCATGCATCCATACTGGCAGGTAAAGAGATTTATGAAACCCATTGCACCTCCTGCCATGGCATAAATGGCAAAGGAGCAGGTAAAAGATCTGAAAATTTAAATACTCCTCCTGCAGATTTCACTTCTGATGCATTTCAAAAACAAAGCGATGGCGCATTGTTATATAAAATTTATTTTGGCCATAGTGAAATGCCCGGTTTCAAAAAAAAATTCCCCGGCAATGAAGGTATCAATGAAGATAATTTTGGAAAAACAAGGGTGCCAGGTGACCTGGTGAATTATTTACGCCACTATGCAAAAAAATAAATCAACCCGGTATAAGCTCCGGCTTACATACTCCGTACCAACCACATCTGAATAAAAAATGTTGCTGTTACTGTTGACAGCAACATTTTTTTCCCCGCAATTGTATAGAGCTGCAGCACCAACGCCAAAAAACGATGCCCGAACATTGGCCGGTGTACCTTATTTTTACAATATAAATTTAAACTTTATTGTATGCAGCTAAAACATTACGTTGGTATTTCAGCAATCACTATTATGTTACTGAGTTGCTGGAGTAGTAAAAAGAAAAGGTCCGCCACAGATCCTAATTCAGACTATAAGCCAGCTTTTGCAGGGCAAACAAGAATAAAAAAAGATTCCACTGTAACGCCGTATATAGTAGAAAAGCTGGCAGAAAAAATAGGCCGCCCCTGGGCCATCATTCCATTTCCCGGCAACCGTTTACTGCAAACCGACCGAAGTGGCTTTATGCAAATCCTGAGTGCAGAGGGGGCCATCCTGAAAAAGATCACTGGCTTTCCCGAGGTGCTGGACAAAGGACAGGGTGGGTTACTGGATGTAGCGCTGGATCCGGATTTTGCAAACAACCATACCATTTACTGGAGCTATGCAGAAGCTTCAGGAGATATCAATGGTACAGCCGTGGCCAAAGGGCAGCTGAATGAAACCGATACTGTAATTCAAAATCCGCAGGTAATTTTCAGGGCCACCCCTAAATTGAAAAGCGATCTTCATTTTGGATCAAGACTGCAATTTGACAAAGACGGTTATTTGTTTGTAACTGCAGGAGAAAGATCCATTTTAGAAGGCAGAAAACAAGCCCAATGGCTGAACAGCGGCCTGGGCAAGATATTCAGAATTACTACAGAGGGTAAGCCTGCACCCGGCAATCCATTCATCAATCAAAAAGATGCAATACCAGAGATATATTCGTATGGACACCGGCATCCGCAGGGGCTGGATATTAACCCGGTTACCGGCGATTTATGGGAAGCAGAATTTGGGCCTATGGGAGGTGATGAAGTAAACCTGATCAGGCCGGGTAAAAATTATGGCTGGCCCACCATTACGTATGGCCTGGAATATGATGGCAAAAAAGTAGGCGATGGCATTCAGCAAAAAGACGGCATGGAACAGCCCGTATATTACTGGGATCCCGTACTATCACCCAGTGGCATGATTTTTTATACAGGCGATTCTATACCCGCCTGGAAAAACAATTTATTCATTTGTGGTTTAAGCAGCATGCACATTGCCCGGCTGGTGATCGACAGTAATAAAGTAGTGGGCGAAGAAAGTTTGCTGGCAGATAAAAAAGAACGTTTTCGTGATATATGCCAGCTGAATGGTGCCTTATATACCGTTACTGACGGCGGATTGCTATTCAGGATACGCAAACAATAATTTTTAGTGCTACTCCATGTTGTATTTCAGTATACAACATGGGTAGCTTTTATTCAGTTACCCGTTTCCCCCTGTTGCCTCCCATTCCCCTTTGCATCCCCTGACCGGATTGTTACCATTGTTATTGTTGTTGCCTGCACTTGCAGGACGCTTGCCACCAAAGCAATTTAAATTATACGTAAACGTGAGCATAAAATAACGTTTCAATACCACGGTGTAGCTGTCGTAATAATAATTTTCTCCCTGTGTGCGGGTGATACTTAGATTTTGATTTAAGATATCATTCACCGAAAATTTCAATTCACTATTTTTCTTTTTAAAGAACTGCTTTGCCAGTTTGGCATTCTATAGCGCAATGCTTCGGTTGAAGCCTGCGGACTGCCCGGTATACAACAGGTAAACAAAATCGGTAGAAATAATAAGCGATAGGGTGAGGTAATAATTAATATCGGTGAAATAAGACTGTGTGTAATAATCTGTATTTTTTTTCCTTATGCAATACTGTATATAGCCTGCGAAAAAGATACCCTAGCACGCAATGCAACATTGAATGCAGTTTTAACATCCAGGTTTACGCCTGCAGATTGCGATACGGCAAAAGTATTGGTTACATTCAGCTGCTTGTACAGCCTACTTAAACTATGATTATAATTGACCACATTACTGAAATTGATGCTGCTGCCCTAACATTTTTAAGTAAATGGTATGCCTACAGTAATATTGGAAGACAGGTTGTAGGCGCCGTTTAAATTCAGCGGGCGAATGAGCTGCATTACAGATTACCCTTACAACTGTGTGATTAACCTGGGCTACTGATCATTTTTTTCATTTTGCTGGCATGCTAAAAAATAAAACCAGGTACAGTGCGATATGTGCAGGATTGTGTGTGTATGCGCAGAGTTTGGATAAGAACAAAATGCTCACCACCACCGTCAATTTCAGTTCCAGTTGATGTGGCACTGGCAGAGAAAATACAGGCGAAGAAGCAGGTAAAATTGACCTGACTGCAATATCGCTGACATAGAAAAAAGCCATCAAAAAAGAAAAAGTTTTTATGGAAACTGCAGAAGAGATCAAGGCAGGTTTATAATAAAGTAAAAAACAGCAACCGTAAAGATGGTTGCTGTTTTTATTCAACTAATGCTTTTAATGCCTTTTATAATCATGATCATCATAACGGTTTCTGCGGTCACTGAACCTTGCATATACCCTTCTGATCTCTTCCTGGCGCTGAAAGTTGAGGCTGCGGATCATGTCTTCTTTTTTATAACGAGACAGTAACCACCTGCTTTTTACTTCCCTGATCTTGTAATCATACTCCCGGTTGATCTGCGCAATCTGCATATCCCTTTCCCTTGTGCTGAAATTGTAGCTACCATTGAAACGATCATTGTCTTTTTTATATCCTTTATCATCCCAGGCCACATCTTTTCTATTGCTGTAATTGTCTTCTTTTTGTACGCCCCCTTTATATTGTGCAAAAGATGTTGTAAAAATGGTAAGAGCCGCTGTTAAAGTAAAAATCTTTTTCATGTTCGTAAATTTAAATTGTTATTAATGTACTTAGGATACAAGAAGATGAAAGAAGTTTACAAAGGAAATGTTAATGCATAATAAGGCGTTTCCTCAAACTAGTTATACCCATCTCTGAATTGCATTAAACCGCAGCTTAATAAGCGATGTACCCACTGACTACTCAGTGTTCCCTCAGCCAGCATAATTTAACTGCCCCGCTTTATAAATGGTTGTACCTTTGTATCATGCTCATTTAAATATTAACCAATGGAATTTATAGACTATTATAAAATTTTAGGGGTTGATAAAAACAGTTCTGCCGAAGACATTAAAAAAGCCTACCGGAAATCTGCACGCAAGTTGCACCCCGACCTTAATCCAAACGACAAAGACGCTCATAAAAAATTTCAGCAGATCAATGAGGCGAATGAGGTATTGAGTGATTCTGAGAAAAGAAAAAAATACGATCAGTATGGTAAAGACTGGCAGCATGCCGACCAGTTTGAGCAACAACAATCCCGGAGCAGGCAGCAGTATGCTGGAAGTGAACAATTTTCTGGTGACAGTGATACAGACTTTTCCAGTTTTTTTGAATCAATGTTTGGAGGGGCGGGACGCAACAGCCAGGCTAAATTCAGGGGACAGGATTATAATGCAACCTTGCAGCTTGGTTTAACCGACGCCATGCTTACACACCAGCAAACGCTGACGGTTAATGGAAAAAATATCCGCATCACCATTCCCGCAGGTGTTGAGAACGGGCAGGTGATTAAACTTAAAGGCTATGGAGCCCCGGGTGCAAATGGCGGCCCCGCCGGTGATCTGTATATCACCTTCGCGATTGCACCGCATCCACGCTTTAAAAGATCGGGCAGCGACCTGTATACCACGGCAAACATCGATCTCTACACAGCCCTGTTGGGCGGCGAGTATACACTGGATACGCTGGACGGAAAAGTAAAACTGAAAGTAAATCCCGAAACACAAAGCGGCACCAAAATACGCCTGAAAGGAAAAGGTTTTCCGGCATACAAAAAAGAAGGTGACACCGGCGACCTGTATATTACCTACGAAGTAAAACTACCCACGCAGCTTACAGAAGAGCAGAAAGCATTATTCACCCAATTGAGAAATCTTAAATAACTGTTGTATGCAAACAGCAAACATGATACCTGTTGATGAATTTTGTATCCACCATAATCTTGAACTTTCATTCATTTATTCTTTACAAGACAGTGGTCTGCTGCAGATTACCCGCATGGAACAAAAATTTTTTGTAACAGCTGGCCAGTTACCGCAATTGGAAAAAATAGTTCGATTATACCGCGATCTTGACATCAACCTGGAAGGTATTGAAACCATCACATACCTGTTGCAAAAAATGAATGCCATGCAGCAGCAGATCACGCAGCTCAGTAACAGGTTGAACCTGTATGAGAATGATCGAGTTGATGAATAATGAAGATTGCTGAGTTGTGAATGAGCTGCAATTCTCCATTACAACATTTAAAACTACCGTTATGGAACATAAAAAACAATTAGAAGAACTGAACAAAGCGGCTTTGGAAAAAATGGATGCCTATATTAAAACCAAGGGCGGAGTTGCGGATGCGCACCAGGAAAAAATTGATGATGCAAAAAACAAATGGCAGGCGGCATGGAATGAATTTTTAGAAACCCTGATGGTACTGGAAAAACTCGAGATCTAGCAGGTAACTGATTACACTCATCCTTTTAAAGCCGGCAATCCCCTGGTTAACAGCATTTCAATTTCTGTATGCTCAGGTATATTTTGTAATTCTTTTCTTTTCACTTTATGAACATGTTTGTCAAATCGGAAAAAGGCTTATTTTATTCCATCACCACATTATCTAAAGCTGTTGTAAGCAGGCTTTGCAGGTGGTCTGTTTTACCAGTAGCACTACCCACCCAATGATATGATTTACCCCCGGTTAAAATGTCAATACCAGTTTTAGCCCCATCACTGAAGATACTGTAACTGGCTGTTTTATTTTTAAACCTTACCGTGTGTGTGTTTGCATGGAATGTAAAGTCGGGGTTTTGATATACCGTTTCTGCAGGGTAATAAAATTCCAGTGCTCCATTTTTATCAAGCAGTGCATAGTTAAGTGTTCGGTTGTTGATATTGAACAGCACTACTTCTTTCTGGTTTTGTTCTACCTTAAAACGCAGTACGATCTTAATTTCTTCTGCTTCCAGATCAATGGTGGATACCGAGGTCTTTACCATTTTTTTTCCATTCCACACAGATCGTGAGCTGGTGATGTAAGGAAAATTTTGTGCATCCTCTTCTATCACGACTCTTTCGACCGGCTTATTATTGATCACTGCAAACTCAGCGAACTGGTGCCAGCAACAACCGTCCTTCGTCATGGTATGAATGGTTTTATCTTTGGCATTTACCTCAAACATGCCGCAATACTCCTGTGCCAGCCGGGTAAAATCAGCATTTAGTATAAAGCCTTTACGGGTTGCCAGGAATACCTGGAAGGAAGGTCCATGATAACAACTGTTTTGCCCGTCTTCAATGGCAAAATCTTTGATGCCGTCAAAATTAAAATCTTCATACATGATCACACTTTGTTCGCCATAGGGCAACTGGTGAATATTGGCCAGCAGTTTTTCGTTGTGCAGGTCTATGGCCAGTTCTTCCGCATCCACGCGTATCAGCTGGCGGTTGTTTTTTTTATCAAAAACAGCTACCCAGCCCCTGCTGAATACTTCAGATGTATCAGCAATAAATACTTTGCCATAGTAGGCTGCAGCAATATTATTTACAGTAAAAGTGGTTTGTGCAATAACAGTGTTACTGCAGATGCAAAAGAGGAAGATCCATTTTTTCATAGCGGACATTTGATCATAAATATAAAAAATACCGGGGATAAAATAAACAGCTCACTGTAAGCGCATCATAGCAAAAGTTTAGTGCCGCACCCTCGGATCCACCACACCATATAATACATCGGCCAGCACATTGATACAAATAAAAATGCAGGCACTGATGAGAACCGAACCCATTACCACGGGATAATCTAATTTTTCCAGCGCATCCACAGTGATCTTTCCCACACCTTTCCAGCCAAAAATGTATTCTACAAAAAAAGCCCCCGCCAGTAATTCTGCAAACCAGCCAGTAATAGCCGTTATCACCGGGTTGAGTGCATTGCGCAGTGCGTGATGGAAGATGACTTTGGAATTGCTTAAGCCCTTTGCATGCGCAGTGCGGATATAATCCTGGTTCAATACATCCAGCATGGAACTTCTTGTTAACTGTGTAATAATGGCCAGCGGACGAATGCCCAGTGTAAATGCGGGAAGAATTAAATTTTTTATGGTCAGGTATTTCTCCCCTGTCACTTCATCTATATCGAACCAGCTGCCTGTAAGATTGAGTCCGGTATAGGGATGCAGTACCACCCCAAACAAATAAGCAATGATGATGGCCATAAAAAAGGAAGGTGCCGAAATACCTGCAATGCTTGCAAACACAGCAGAACTGTCCATCCAGCTCCCTTTTTTAACTGCAGCCAGTACCCCCAGCAAAATGCCAATGATGGTGGCAAATACCATTGCGGCTAATGCTAACAGTAAAGTGCCTGGCAAGGCTTCCACTAATAACTGCCCAACTTCCTTTTTGGTTTGATAACTGCGCCGCAGGTAGGGAATTTTTATTCCTAATTTGGTTTCGCCACCAATGAAAAATCCGCGTAATTGTTTTTTTTCTATATCTGCTTTACTGTGTACACAAACAGGCGATACATCATTGAGGTACAGCACAAACTGTTTCCATTTAGGCTGATCAAGGTACAAGTCCTTCCGGATATTATCCATCGTTTTTTTATCGCCTGTTTGTCCAACTATCATACGTGCAGGATCGCCAAAACCCTGGAACATGATAAACACCAGTACTACCACACCAAGGAGCACCAGTAAAGAATAAAATATTTTTTTTATTATATGCGCCAAGAAATAAATAATTAATAATAGAGATTTGATAATGCCATTGGGGCAATAGTATTCGTTTGTGCTGATAGTATGATGATGAAATTATTCATTACCTGTTGCCCATTACTCATTATTGCCTGTTTACTTTTCTAAAATCGGCCCAGCCCCATTTGTTTTGTATTACGGCACCCTTCATCAAATACAATGTTGGGTTGGCCCTGGCGGCCGTTTTAATAGCAGTATAATCGCAGGTAAGCACAGGTACATTGGCGGGTTCACGTCCAAGATTTACCAACTGGTTTATTTCTTTGGGAGATGCGGTTACCACGTATACCGGCTTAGTTTTATCCCTCGTCATCAGGTAGGCAATGGTGGCACTCCACTCTTCATCACCGGGATAGGCCGTTCGGATGAACAACAAATAATATGTGCCTTCACTACTGAGCAACGCTTCGGTGGTATCTGTGCCGGTTTGGGTTACCAGTGAAAAGTCGTTGATGAGTGCTGTTTTGCCATTCCCTTTTTCCAGCAGTTTTTTATTGGCTTCTTTTACAAAAGTCCAGGTGCTGTCGGGCAACTGGTCCATTCCAAATTCTTTTTGCTCAGTTCCTTTGGAATATAAATAGCTGTAATAGAATTTATCGTATGTAGCATCTTTAGGTGTTTTGCGCAGCTCTAAAATATTGTTACCCATTTTATACGGCAGGCAATCTTTAACCGGCAAATGGCTTTGTACATAAAACTGTAACCATAATACCAGCAGCACGGTGCTGATGATTGTAAGATGCAGCATCCAGTTTTTTACAATAGGATGAATGTATTTTTGCCCTGTAAGAAGAAGAATGATGAGTATGGTAAGAATAATATCTTTTGTAAAAGTCTGAATGGGTGTTAAAGGAATACAATCGCCAAAGCAACCACAGGCACGTATCTTACCGCTGAATAGTACAAAGGCAGTTAAAAAAGTAAAAAATAAAGTAAGCAGGAACAATAACCAGGTGGTCAGCCTTTTTTGCCATCCAATCAGCAATGCCGCGCCCAGTGCTACTTCCAGCGTGATCATGAAAACGGAAAAACCAACTGCATAATTATTCAGCCAGTGCATCAGTTTAGGCAGGTACCCATCTGCAGCCCATACCTCAAAAAACTCCTGCATCTTGTATGCCAGCCCCAATGGATCGATGGCTTTAACTAACCCGGAGAAGATAAACAGGCTACCGACCAATACCCTTGCAATATTTACTGTTAGTTTCATTTGTTTGCTTTTGTTGGTGAGCATTGAGCTTGAGCATTGAGCATTGAGCTTTGAGCTTTGAGCATTGAGCTTTGAGCATTGAGCTTTGAGCATTGAGCTTTGAGCTTTGAGCTTTGAGCATTGAGCTATGAGCTATGTACCTGTTCTTCAATCAGTATCAGCCCAAACACTGCATAATTGATGATGTCGTAAAAATTAGCATCGATGCCTTCGCTGATGATGGTTTTGCCTTTATTGGCTACAATTTGTTTAATGCGTAAGATCTTGGCAAGTGTAAGGTCTACAAAACTCTTCTGGCTCATCTCCCTCCATGCTTCGCCGTAATCATGATTTTTATCCTGCATCAATTTTTTTGCATTCGTAATTTTTTCATCGTACAGGCGCTGCACAGTTTCCACCGGCAGGTCTTCCACTTCTTCATCATGAATATCTAATTGTATCAAACCAATGATACCGTAATTGAGAATGCCTTTAAATTCGCTGATGATATCGTCGCCAATTTTTTGTTCGCCTTTTTCCTGAATGGTACGTATGCGTTTGGCCTTGATATAAATCTGATCGGCTACTGAAATAATTCGGTATACCCGCCATGAAGTGCCATAGTCGGCAGTCTTTTTTAAGAATACTTCTCTGCAGGTTTGTACCGCTGCGTCGTATTGCCCGTTTGTTGTCACGTACTGTATTGGTTTAGATGTTGTAATGGCAACAGCATTGTTTGTTGCGTATTGTAATTGTACCTTAGCTCAAAAATACTTGAAATCAGCCGATGTTCACTATAAACTGTAAAGGAAAAATTGTGGTGCTGCACCAGCCGCTGGTGATGGGCATCATTAATGCCACACCCGATTCTTTTTTTAAGGGAAATATAAATGATAATATGCTGCAAATGGCAGCCCAAATGATTGCCGATGGTGCCGGGATACTGGACATTGGCGGGCAGAGCACCCGCCCCGGCAGTGAAAGAATCAGCCCCGGCGATGAGATGCAAAGGATACTGCCCATCATACAAAGCATTCATACAGCCTTTCCCAACACCATCATTTCGGTAGATACTTACAGCAGTACGGTTGCGCAGGCTGCCGTAATTGCCGGCGCATCCATTGTTAATGATATCAGCGGTGGCGATATGGATGCCGCCATGCTGGACACAGTGGCCGCTCTGCAGGTGCCATATGTGTGTATGCACATGCAGGGTACACCCGATACCATGCAACTGCAGCCGCATTACAACCATGTGGTTACAGAGGTACTGGATGCCTGTATGCTAAAGATGGAACGCTGCAAAAAAGCTGGTATTACTGATATTATTATTGACCCCGGCTTTGGTTTTGGCAAAACCATCAGTCATAATTTTTCTTTATTAAAAAAATTGCAGGCCTTTTCAATACTGGATGCCCCGGTATTGGCAGGCGTTTCCAGGAAAAGCACCATTTATAAAACCCTGCATACCACTGCCGAAAAAGCATTGAATGGCACTACGGTACTGAATACCATGGCGCTGATGAATGGCGCTGCCATATTAAGGGTACACGATGTAAAAGAAGCTGCAGAAGCTGTAACATTATACATGGCATATAAAAAAGCACCCTGATAAACAGGGTGCCCTTGTATTATTTTCTTACCTGGTAAGTAGAGTTATTTACCTGCAGGTTTTGGAGCTGCGTTTTTAAGACTATCCATGGCCTTTTCCTGTGCCGCCCTCATTTTCATTTCTTCTTCCTGTTGTTTAGCCATTTTAGCTTCTTCAGAAATGGCATCTACCACTTCCATATCAAACACTAAAATTTGGTCAGGTTTAATTTCCGGCATTCTGCCCTGTTTACCATAACCCAGTGATGAAGGGATATACACGATAGCTTTGGCTCCTTTTTTTAATTGCAGCAATGCATCATTCCAGCCTAAAATTACACCACCCAGCTGCCCCAGCGGCACATCGTAAGGGGTAACATGTTTGAATTTGGGGTCGGTGTTAGAATCAAACACCCTGCTGCTGTCGAATGTTTTTCCGGTATAGTTTACTGACGCAACATCCTTGGTAGTTAAAGTGGCACCTATTCCTTCGTTTTGAACCGCTACATATGTACCCCATTTTGTTTTAGTGGCTTTAATGTTGTTTGCAGACAGGTAGGCTTCAATGGCTTTACTATCGGCATCCAGTTGCGCTTTGTTGGCAGCAAGTTCTTTTTCCACTGACTTCATTTGCTTTTCGTAGGCCCTGGCCTGTGCTACAGCAATATGAGATTTTTGTGCACTGTCTACCTGTTCTTTAGAAGTGTAAATGTTTACCACACTGTAAGTATTGTAAATGAACTGTCCTTTTTTAATAAAGGGTGCAGCCTGTCCTCTTGCGATGATAGAATCGGTAGGTATCCTTAACACGATGCTGTCGCCCACACGGATCTCACGAAATGCTTCTTTATAAGGAGAAGGAAAACTGGCTGTATCATAAGCACCATATTGCGGCATGCCCTCTTCCAGGGTGCTGAACAATAAACTGTCTTTATTGCCATCTTTGTACCTTGCTGTTACATTTAACTCCAGGAAATTGCCGGTAGTGGCTTTAAGGCCTTTTCCGCTGCTGATCACTTTATATTCGGAACCATCCTTGGCTTTTTTAAAGGGCGTAGTACAAGCAGACATTGCTACTGCGCAAATAACCGTTACATAAATAATTTTTTTCATTGACTGATAGTATTTGTTTTTAAAATTGATACGTACTTAATTCGGCTACATTTTCTTTCATAGCCTGTTTAAATTTTGCCACCACTTCTTCCAGTGGTTCCCGGTTGGCGCCACCTGCAGCATTAAAATGCCCGCCCCCATTGAAATATTTTCTTGCAAAGGTATTCACATCAAAACCGCCTTTGCTGCGAAATGAACTTTTTCTTTCTTCACCCCTGTCGATGATGATGGCCGCCAGTTTGATGCCTTTAATGCTTAAAGGAAAATTTACCAGCCCCTCTGTATCTCCTGTACGCATATCAAACTTCACCAGGTCCTGCTGGGGTATTACAATCAATGCAGTGTTGTATTCGTAAAAAATCTCCATGCGGTTCAGCAGTACATTGCCAATAAAACGAAAACGGTTCTCTAAAAAATTATCAAACAGGTTTTCATGTATCTGGCTATGGTCTAAACCCTTATCCTTTAATGCGGCCACCATGCGGTGTACACCGGAGGTGGTAGAGGGAAAACGGAAAGAGCCGGTGTCCGTCATGGTACCTGCATACAGGCATTCTGCCACTTCTTTATTTATTTTATCTTCATAACCGGATGCCACAATAAAGTCGTACACCATTTCGCAGGTAGAACTTTTGCCGGTATCGCTGATGCCACAAGCAAATACTTCTGTTTGTGGCTCGCGGTGATGGTCAATTAAAATTCTTTCGCCCTTTGCAGCCGCCAGTTTTTCCTCCATTCTTTTGGTACGGCCCAGCGTATTAAAATCAAGACAAAATATCCAGTCTGCTGCGGCAATGGCAACATTGGCCTTGTCGTTGGGTGCTTCAAAATCCAATACTTCGTTACAGCCCGGCATCCAGTTTAAAAAAGCAGCCCAGTTGGTAGGTGAAATAACCGTTACCCGGTGACCAAATTGTTTTAAAAAATGTGCTAAACCCAATGTAGAACCCATGGCATCGGCATCGGGTTTCTGGTGCATGGTGATCACCACATTTTTAACCTGTGGTAATAAGGAGAATATCTGTTGTATCGGCTGCATAAATGAGGCGCAAAAGTAACGTAAAGTTTCCAGTTTTCGGTTGGCAGTTTGCTCTTCTTCCAAATCAGGGCCGTTTAAGCATAAAAAACTGTGTAATTTGAGTAACAAACTGGAAAGTCTGAACCGAAAACTAATTATCTTTGCGGCTCAAAAAACAACACAATGAGTAACAGAACATTTACAATGATTAAGCCTGATGCTACTGCCAACGGACATACCGGTGCCATTTTGCAGATGATCAATGCAGCAGGATTCAGGATAGTGGCAATGAAAATGACCCACCTGAGTGCCGCTAAAGCAGGTGAGTTTTATGCAGTACATAAAGAAAGACCCTTTTATGGCGAATTAGTTGAATTTATGAGCCGCGGTCCTATTACAGCAGCTATTTTAGAAAAAGAGCATGCTGTGGCAGATTTCCGTAAACTGATCGGTGCTACCAATCCTGCCAATGCAGAAGATGGTACCATCCGTAAATTATATGCTGCTTCGGTAGGTGAAAATGCAGTACATGGCAGTGATAGTGATGAAAATGCTTTAATTGAAGGCGATTTCTTTTTCAGCAAGCTGGAACAATTCTAAATCACTCCTTTACGTTATAACAAAGCCGTTGATTTTTCAGCGGCTTTTTTTGTTTGGCAGTTAAAAAAAGAGCCCTCCGGGGAACCAGAAGGCTGTAACTTAACTAAAAGCACAAACTAAAATTTACAAGAAACAATGTTTCTCTTTAAGATAACGCAAGACTTTAAACTATATTGCATTTACAAATTATATGACTGTAACTCTTACCATCATCCGATACCCTAAACGTCACATTTTTTTTGCCTTCCTGGCCATGATGTTCCATCGGCTACCCCTTTGGTTCAATAAAAGCATCGTTTTTTACAAATTAATGGGCAGTGGTAAAAACGGCACTTTTGATAAAAGCCCCGACTTACAACAGTGGGCCATCTTTTCAATTTCAAAAGCAAGGTATAAACCCGTTCAGTTTAAAAATTTTGCCACAGAAGTGGTATTACAAAAATTATATGGTGGGTTTATCAGGGGCTGGTTCAGCTTGTTTAAATGCCAAACCATCACCTATTTGCTGGATCCTATTGAAGGGCATGGCTTGTGGGATGGCAAAGAAGTGTTTGGTTCACTGCCTGCCAAAACAGATTATAATGGCCATATTGCGGTGCTTACCAGGGCCACCATACGCATATCCAAACTGAAGCGCTTTTGGAAGAATGTAGACGGGGTGGCCTCACAGATGGCGGGGGCCCAGGGATTCATTACCTCTTACGGCATTGGCGAAGTACCCTGGATTAAACAGGCCACATTCAGCATTTGGGAAAATAAGGAAGCCATGAAAAGCTTTGCCTACCAGATGCAGGCCCATAAAGAAGTGATTGTTAAAACCCGTAAAGAAAAATGGTACCGCGAAGATATGTTTGTACGTTTTGGCATCAACGGTGCCATAGGAAGTATTAACGGTGTAAATCTCTTAAAAGGAAAGTTGTAGATTTGATACTCACCAAATTGACTCAGCCTGCCAGCTGATGAGTTAATATGAAAAATATAAAACTGATAGAAGTGCCCTCCGAAATTGGTGCCGGCACCCGTGGCGCCAGCCTGGGTATTGATGCCATCAAAATTGCAGCACTGGATTTTATGAGTAATTTTTTTGTGCACTTTCCCTCCGAAAAAATTGAAGTAGAGAATCAGCTGCTGTTTGAACCTATACAGTCGCCTTACGCCAAAAGAATCAGCGGCGTACTCACTATTTGCGAAAGGATCAGCAAGGCCGTTCATGATACAGTAAAAAATAATTTTTTCCCGGTTGTACTCAGTGGCGATCACAGCAATGCGGCAGGTACCATTGCCGGCTTAAAAATGGCCAAACCCAAAAGTAAACTGGGCGTGGTATGGATAGACGCCCATGCAGACCTGCACACGCCCTACACCACCCCCAGCGGCAATATGCATGGCATGCCGCTGTCGGTAAGTATTGGCGAAGACAATACCGATTTTAAAGTGCACGACCTGGATGAAAAAACAGTAAAGCTGTGGGAACAGTTGAAAAATATTGGCAAGATATTTCCTAAAATATTACCGGAAGATATTGTATTTATATCGCTGCGGGATTTTGAGAAAGAAGAAAAACATGTGATAGAGAAACATGGCATCAAAGTTTTTAGCACCAATGAGGTACGGCGCAACGGAGCAGAGATCATTTACCGTAAGGCCATCCGTTATTTAAGCGATTGCACCGATATTTATTTGAGTTTTGATGTAGACAGCCTCGATTCTTCCATCAGCCGCGGCACAGGTACACCGGTAAGTAATGGCCTGCGGGAAAGAGAAGCGGAAGACCTGATCAGTAAATTTATGCAGCACCGTAAGATCTGTTGTTTTGAAATTACAGAAGTGAACCCCACGCTTGACAAAGAGAACCTGATGGCAGAAATTGCCTTTAATATTTTACAAAGAAGTGTAAATGTGCTGATGATGAATTAAGATGAGTACAACCTAACGGCTGGGTAATTATGTATTGCTATTAGCTGCAGTTCATCCATATTGAGCTGAACAAAACATAAACATATACGCATATACTTCCGTTACAGCCCTGCACCCATTTGCTGCTGTTTTCTCATTTTACTTAAAGAAGGATCCAGTTCGATGGCTTTATCACACATGGCCTGGCCACGGTCTTTTTGCCCCTTTTTTATAAAACACTGTCCTGCCTGGTACAAAGCCTGTCCGTCCTTAGGATCCAGTTCCATCAGCTTCTGGCAAAATTCCAGCGACTTATCGTAATTTTTAATCTGGTAATAGGCATCGGCAATATCACGCAGCAGATCTTTATTGCTGGGCTTTTTGGCCAGTACTTCCATCAATAATTTTTCTCCTTTCTCATAGTCGCCACTGTACACATAAGCAAAGCCCAGGTTCTCGTTAAAATCGTTGCTTTGTGTAAAACCCGCTGCAGCAGCCTTATTGAAAGCTACTACTGCATTTTTATAATCATTAACGGTATAATACAATAAGCCCAGTTCATGAAACCAGTTGCCCCTGGTACTGTCTAAATGTACGGCCTTATCGTAATAATAAATGGCGCTTTTTTCCTGTTCCATTTCCAGGTAGGTGCGGCCCAAGGTATAATTCAGTTCTGCATCACCGGGTGTTTTGCTGATCTGTGCTGCTAAAGCTTTCTCTGCTTTGGCATAATCTTCCTGCTGAAAATAACTCAGGGCAATAACTTTGGGAGCATTGGCACAGTTGGTACACAGTTGCGCCATTTCAATGGCTTTGTTATACTGGCGGTAACTAAAATACAGGTCCATCAATTCTTTAATAGCGGCAGCATTAGCCGGTTCCAGTTCATGAGCTTTGATAAAGTGCAGTATCGCCGGATCGGTTTTACGCATTTCCAGGTTTACATATCCATTTTCAATATAAGCTGCGGTGAAGGCAGGATCAAATTTGATGGCTTTATCAAAAGCTTTTGAAGCCACCATATAACGCCTGGCCGTTTTTTCTTCCAGACCCTGTTGGTAAAAAAAACGGGCACTATCGCTGTTTTGAGCAAATGCTGCTGCAGATAACAATACTATAATTGCTGTAAGGATGTTTTTCATGATTAAGATATAGGCGCAAAAATTATTCCACTATTTTAATATTACTGCTCCTAACGCAGGCAGGTGTACATTTATTTCATACAATCCGGCCTTTTTATCAACCAAATGCAAACCTATTTCAGGATTATACGTATCTCCGCTGCCCCAGTATTTTTTACTGTCGCTGTTAAATATCTCTTTCCATGCTGCTTTACCCTGCACTTCAATCTTCCAGTTGGTACGTACCACCGGGGTATTGTTTAAAATAATGAGCAGGTCATCCTTTTTCTTTTTACCCTTTCTGCGGTATACCATTACCGATTCATTGCGGTGATTAAGATTTACCCATTCAAACCCGCCGTTATCAAACTGCAGTTCGTGCAAAGCGGGTTCATTTTTATATAGGTGATTCAGGTCTTTCACACATTGCTGCATCATTTTATGGCAGTCAAATTGCAACAGTTCCCAGCTCAGTTCACTTTTATAATTCCATTCGGTGGTTTGCGCAAATTCATTACCCATAAACAACAGTTTGGTCCCAGGGTGTGTAAACATATAGGAGTACAGCAGGCGCAGGTTGGCAAATTTCTGCCACTCATCTCCCGGCATCTTATAAATCATAGGGCTTTTACCGTGTACCACTTCATCATGGCTTAAAGGCAGCATAAAGTTTTCATCATAGAAATACATCATGCTGAAGGTGAATTTATTTTGATGATGCGGACGGAATAATGGATCTATCTTAAAATAATCGAGCGTATCATGCATCCAGCCCATCATCCATTTCATACCGAAGCCTAAACCACCTTCGGTAGTGGGCTTGCTGATCTTTGGCCAGTCGGTAGCTTCTTCTGCAATGGTTTGCACATCCGGAAAATCGCGGTAAATGGTTTCGTTAAAATGTTTTACAAATTCAATGGCTTCCAGGTTACCGTTACTGCCAAATGCATTGGGTTCCCATTCGCCTTCCTTGCGTGAATAATCCAGCCGTAAAATTGAGCTTACTGCATCCACCCGGATGCCATCAATATGAAATTTATCAAACCAGTACCTGCCGCTGCTGATCAAAAAAGATTTTACTTCGCCGCGGCTGTAATTAAAGATATAACTGTTCCAGTCGGGATGAAAGCCCTTACGCATATCTGCATACTCATAAGTATGGGTGCCGTCAAACATAAACAGGCCGTGTGCATCGTAAGGGAAATGCGAAGGCACCCAATCGAGCACCACTCCTATATCATTCTGGTGAAAAGTGTCGATCATGGTCATCAGGTCTTCGGGTGTGCCAAAGCGGGAGGTAGCAGCAAAATAACCGGTTCCCTGGTAGCCCCAGCTGCCATCAAATGGGTGTTCCATCACCGGCATCAGTTCCACATGGGTAAATCCCATTTCTTTTACATAGGGTACCAGGCGCTCTGTAATTTGCTGGTAACTGTTCAAACTTTCTTCATTGTCTTTTACCGGCCGCATCCAGCTGGCCAGGTGCACTTCGTACACACTCCATGCGGCATTGAGGGCATTGTTCTTTTTCCTTTTTTTCATCCAGGCGGCATCCTCCCATTGCTTGCTTTCGTGCCAGGCAATAGAGGCGGTGTTGGGTCTCACTTCCCAGTAATTGGCATATGGATCTCCTTTTTCCACCTGCACGCCTTTATATCCTGTTATATGGTATTTGTATGCTTCGCCTTTTTTAAAATGCGGAATAAAGCCTTCCCATACACCCGACCCATCCTGCCTTACATACAGATCGTGCCCCACCGGATTCCATGCATTAAAATTTCCAATCACCCCCACCCTGGTGGCATTGGGCGCCCATACAGCAAAATAATAACCCGCTGTATCCAAAACGGTAAGGCGGTGACTGCCAAACTTTGTATAAGCATTATATAGCGTACCAGCCTGGTAATTGCGTATGTCTTCATCAGTAAACAGCGAATAGTTCCATACCGGCTTACTGCTGTCAACAAAAAACTGTTCTTCATATTTAACCGGTGCCTGCATTTTTTTGGTCTCCTTCTTTTTTACCGCTGATGAATTGGATGTTGCCATTTATAGAAATTCATTTAATAGTGTACAATCGCAAGCAGACATTTGCTTTAACGTAAATTTAAGAATACTAATCTAGGAATTTACAATTATTATATCGACTTTCGACTAAGAATTTAGTTATCGCCATTTAAAACAAACCAAACCAAACCCCTACTCATGCACAAACTAACTGCATTGCTGCTTTGCTGTGTTTTCCTTTCAGCAAAAGCATTTTCTCAAAACAGTACAGTAACAGGAACAGTGAAAGATCCCTCCGAAAACAAACAGGTAAAAAATGCTGTGGTGGCATTATTAACTGTTAAAGATTCGATCCTGTATAGATTTACCCGAACCGATGTGAATGGCAGTTTTACATTGAAGAATGTTATGCCCGGTAAATACATCTTAATGACCACACACCCCTACTTTGCCGACCTGCTGGATGATATTGAAATAAAAGAGCCTGAAACTTCATTGGGTACCGTATCACTCATCAGTAAAAGTAAACTGCTGCAGGAAGTGATTGTAAAAAGTGGCAGCCCCATAAAAATAAAGGGCGACACCACCATTTACACTGCCGACAGTTTTAAAGTAAGTGCCAATGCCAATGTAGAGGAACTGCTGAAAAAATTACCCGGCATACAGGTAGATAAGAATGGCACAATAAAAGCCATGGGTGAAACCGTGGAAAAAGTACTGGTAGACGGTGAGGAGTTTTTTGGTGATGACCCCGGTATGGCGGTAAAAAACCTGCGTGCAGATGCTGTGAAAGAAGTGCAGGTATTTGATAAAAAAAGTGACCAGGCAGAATTTACCGGTATAGATGACGGCAAAACAAAAAAAACCATCAACCTGAAATTAAAAGATGATAAAAAGAAAGGCTATTTTGGAAAAGTGGATGTAGCAGGCGGTCCTATAAAAAATATGGACAGCAGGTATAACAATAACCTGATGGCAAGTTCATTTAAAGGTAAAAGAAAGATATCGGGATTTGTTTTAAATGGTAATACAGGACAGGATGGGCTGAACTGGCAGGACAGTGAAAAATATGGAGGTGAAAATGACAATTTCAGTATGAGCATGGATGATGATGGTAATGTTAACTGGAACTGGACCGGCGGTGGTAGTGATGGAGAACCCTATGTGGATACCGAAAACGGGTTTATAAAAAATGTGAACGCCGGTATACAGTACAGCAATAAATGGAACGACAAGCAAACGCTGAGCCTGTCACCAAAATTCAACAGCCAGATATACAACAACCACAAAACAAATTTTACACAAACACAATATGCAGGTGATTCTGTACTCACCGATAACAGTACGGCCACTCCAAATGTAAACAGGCGCAATTTTAAAACCAATGGCGCTTATGAAATAAAATTAGATTCCAATAACACCGTTAAATTTACGGCGAATGTTAATTTTTATCACACTGAAAGTGACGAGATCAGTAACAGCTTAAGCCGTTTATCTGTAGCAGGTGTTGATAAGGGGCTGGTAAATACTTCAGACAGGAATTTGAAAACCACATCAGATAAAGCATCTATTGCAGGCAATATTCTTTTCAAACACAGGTTCAGCAAGGCCAGGCGCACCCTTTCATTAAACACCGACTGGAACCAGTTAAACAATACCGGAGAAAACTATTTACAATCGGCTAATAAGATTTATACCAATGGGGTGATCAGCTCAACACAGGACCTGAACCAGTTTAAACAATCAGATAAAACAACCGGCAGTTTCTCTGCCAACCTGGTATACACAGAGCCGCTGAGCAAAAAATATTCACTGGAATTATCGCACCAGTTGTCTTATAACAGTGGCACCAATAACCAGTTAACCTACAGTTATTCTACCTTAACAGGAAAGTATGACTATATGGTAGATTCTCTTTCCAACCAGTTTAAACAGGCCATTACCACCAACAGGCCCGGGGTAAGGATCAGTTACAATGACAAAAAAATAAAGTACAATTTTGGGAGTGCCTTTGGCTTTACCCACTTTGACCTGGTTGACAGGACATTTAATAAGGAGTACGTGAGAGATTATACCAATTTCTTCCCTTCGGCAAGTTTCACCTACTCGTACAAATCTAACCACAGCCTGCGCTTTAATTATAATGGTAACACCAGCCAGCCCAATCTTAACCAGTTACAACCTTTAAGAAATAATGATAACTACTTCAGCCAATACATTGGTAATCCTGATTTAAAACCATCGTTCACTAACAGTTTCAGGGTATCGCACAACAGTTATAATTTCTTAAAAGAAATGAATACCTATCAATCTTTTTATATCAGGACGGTGAGCAATGCCATTGCCAATAACAGGGTAACCGATCTTACCACCGGCAGAACCACTACCCAGCCCGTAAATACCAATGGCAACTATTCTATTAATTTTTCTGGGGGCATTTGGTTTAAACTGAAGAAATTAAAATTACAGACGGGTGTAAACCCCAACATAAGCTTTAATAAGTATGCTGGCATTGTAAATAACCTGGTAAGTTTTTCAAAAACTTTAAATACCGGGCTTTCTGTATACCTGTCAAAATCTAAAGACAAACAGTATGAAATTTCTTTGAACAACAATTTTTCTTATAACAGGAATGCTACTTCTCAAAACAATACCGTTAAAAACTTTAATACCAATAATACCAGTTTGTATGCTACCGTGTACTATAAAAAAACATGGTCGATCATAACAGACTATAACTTTTTTGTAAGGCAAAAAACAGTGGACTTCCAGGATAACCTGACCAACCAGTTATGGAATGTAAGAATACAGCGCACATTTAAAAATGATGCATTTACACTATATGCAATGGTTAGAGACATATTAAACCAGAATATTGGCATACAGCGAAATTTTTATGAAAACTCGCTGACCGAAGAAAGAAACGACCGGCTTAAAAGATATGGCATGATAGGTTTTAGCTGGAATTTTAAAAATAAAGGAAGCGCCGCAAAACAATAATTAAAATACTATTTAACAATCTATATATGAAGCAGAAAATATTTTTACTGGTAACTGTACTGGCCATTACAACATTACAGGCACAACAGTTTATTAACAAAGCTGTTATTGAATATGAAGTAAAAACAAGCATTAAGAAAACAATGAGCAACAGCAGCTGGGGCGAAATGCTGAAGGATAACATGTCGGAATTTAAAACAGCCTATTATACACTGAGTTTTGCCGATAATAAAAGCATATACCAATTTAACCGCTGGGACGAAAAGACCAAAATTCCGGCATGGATGAAAGAAGGTGAAGACGAGAACAACTGGTATTTTGATTTTAACAGCAACACGTTTACCAAAAGAAAAAATATTGAAGGCACCGATTTTGTGATTGCAGACAGCATTCATGCAATAGAATGGAAGATCAGCAACGAGAACAGGGTGATTGCTGGTTTTAATTGCCGCAAAGCTGTGGGTAAGATAATGGACAGTGTATATGTTTTTGCTTTTTATACAGACGAGATCACTTTTTCGGGCGGCCCCTGCTCCGTAAATGGATTGCCAGGAGTGATTTTAGGCCTTTCTATTCCCAGGTTGTATACTTCTTATATTGCCACATCCGTTTCGCTTAGTGGCATTAATGAGGCCACTATAAAACCAGTCGTTGCAAAAAAAATATACAGTTATTCAGGATTGCAGAAACTAATTGAAGAAAAATCGGCCGACTGGTTTACCTGGGGCGATGATAAAGAAGAAAACAAAAGGCAAAAAAATCTTTTCTTATGGAATATATATCTGTAAAAAACATTTCATTAAAAAAGCTTCCTTAGGGAAGCTTTTTTAATGAAATGCGGCCTGGCCATCAGCTTATTTTACCAGTTCCAGTATTTTAGTTTCGTAAGCAGCTAAAGAAAACTCTTTTAATTCACCTGCAGTATTAGATATTACATCACGGTATTTTGCAAATCCTTTTGTTCTTTCTGAAAATCTTTCCAGCGAAAGCAACTTTTTTTCTTTTGCCGTATTACATATTACCATTACTGTTTGGTTGTTATTGTAACGGAAATACACATACACCCCATCATCCGGCACATACTGCATCAACCTGCCACTACCGATGGCCGAAGATACTTTACGAAAGCCGGCCAGTTTTTTTACAAAATCAAAAGCTGCATTCTCTTTATCAGAACGGTTGGAAGCGATAAATTTATTTACTGTATCTCCTGCCCATCCACCCGGGAAATCTCTCCTTACTTCCGCATCGGTGGGGTCTTTAAAATTCTTCATCAGTATTTCTGTTCCGTAATAGAGCTGCGGAATGCCCCTCAATGTTAACAGCCAGGTAATGGCGATTTTGTATTTATTGAAATCTTCGCCTGTTACAGAATAAATACGATCAAAGTCATGATTGTCTAAAAAGATACCATTCTTCATGGGGGCTTTATACAACCCGTCCTGTGCAAGAGTTTGGTACAGCCTGCTAACGCCTGTATTCCAGCCAAAATCCTGTTTCAATGCATCTGCCATAGCATAAGAAACCGGAAAATCCAGGGTTCCCATTAAATTGTGCGCAAACGAAAAAGCAGCATTGTTTTGTGTAAAGTAAGCGCTGGGTACCACATCATGCATGGAGTTTTCGCCCAGCACGGTGATACCAGGAAACTCGTTCAATAAAACGCTGTTGATCTTATTTAAAAATTCTTTGTCGCTGTAAAAATAAGTATCCACCCTCCAACCATCAATCCCAAATGCTTCCACCGTCCAGATGGCATGCTGTATTAAAAAATTAGCCACAAAGGGATTGCTTTGATCAAGGTCGGGCATGAAGGGGGTAAACCAACCGTTCACTACAGTTCTTTTATCAATGTCCGATGCATAAGGATCAATCAGCGGCTGTTCTTTATAAGAAGTATTGGTATATGCGGGCCATTGATGCACCCAGTTTTTCATGGGCATATCCTTAATAAAAAAATGATCATTTCCCACATGATTGTACACGGCGTCCTGCATGATCTTCAGCCCTTTTTGATGTGCGGCATCAATCATGTTTTTATAGGCTTCATTACCACCAAATCTTTTATCTACATTATAATGATCGGTAAATGCATAGCCATGGTAAGTGCTGCGTTTGGTGCCGCCTTCATCGGTTAAATGCATATCATTCTCCACAACGGGCGTCATCCATATGGTGGTAATACCCAGGTCTTTCAAATAATCCAGGTGATTTTCCACACCTTTCAGATCGCCGCCATGGCGCAAAAAAGGATTACTGCGGTCGGCCTGCGGATCGTTCATGTCTGCATATTTATCATTGCTTTCGTCACCATTGCTGAAGCGGTCGGGCATAATGAGATAGATCAGATCTTTGGCCGTTACGCCCTGTGCATAGTCTTTTCCCAATTTTTTTCTGCGGGGTTTAATTTCAAACTGCACATAAGCGGTGGCATTAAAATGCTTTGGAATAATTTTTACAATGCCTGGCTTTGTGCCGGGCGCAATACTGATATCTACAAAAACATAATTCTCATTTTCTGCTTTGGTTACCTTAGCTACTTTGATGCCCGGATAGTTGATCACAAATCCATCTGCATTACCAATGGCATCTCCGTGCAGCATCAGCTGAATTTTGTTCATCTTCATCCCGGCCCACCAGTTGGTTGGGTAGCACTTATACGAATCGTTGTATTGGGCAAAACAATTAGCAACAAACAGTAATAAGCAAAATGTAAACGATATTTTTTTCATTCAGATCTATTTATCTTTTATCCTTAAACATAAAAATGCAGCAACAATCATGGAACATCCTCCCAAAACAATGGAAAGCACAGCCTGGTCTCCAAATAAATGTTTTGTAAAAAAGCCCAATAATGTAGCCGCTAATATTTGCGGAATTACAATAAAGAAATTGAATATTCCCATATAAACACCCATTTTATGAGCCGGTAATGATTGTGTTAACATAGAATATGGCATAGAAAGGATGCTGGACCATGCCAGTCCCACACCTGCCATACTGACGATGAGCAGATTTTCATTCTTGAAAATATAGTACGATATCAACCCCAACCCGCCGGCAATTAATGCGATCATGTGGGTTTTGGGGCGGGAGTATTTTTTGGCCAGCACAGGAAGGAGAAAAGCAAACAGGGCTGCAAAACCATTGTAGAAAGCAAACATTACGCCCACCCAGTTGCCTATTTTATTATACTGGGCAGATGCTGTATCGGTAGTATTGTAAATATGCTGTGCCAGTGCGGGGGTGGAATATATCCACATTGAAAAAAGTGCAAACCACGAAAAAAATTGCACCACTGCCAGTTGTTTCATAGTAGCCGGCAAATGATTAAGGTCATCCATTACCTCCACAAGGCCATTTTCACTTTTGCCTTTATGAAAAATAGCAGCTACTATTTGTAGTAATCCAAATGCTGCAATGCCAAAAGACAACACATACAATTCCTTTTCCAGTTTTTCTGCTGCATTGCTGTTATACACTAAAAGTAAAGCAGACAGAACCCCACCGGTAATCAGCCATATCAATCCTGTTTTCAAAAAAGACTGGTATGGTGTTTTGATATTTTTCACTGTATCATTTTCACTCATCAAACTAAAAGATTTCATTTCTTCGGGAGAATATTCCTGTGTTGTAAACACGGTATAAGATATTGCTGCCATGTATACCAGTGCGCCAATGTAAAAAGAATATTTTACGGTGTCGGGTAACATTCCCTGTGCAGCTTCATTAGATACATGCATCTTTTCCAGCAGGTAGGGCAACACGGAAGAAACCACTGCACCAATACCTATAAAAAAACTCTGCATGGCAAAGCCCGATGTTCTTTGTTCATCGGGCAGCATATCTCCCACAAAAGCCCTGAAGGGTTCCATGGAAATGTTAATAGAAGCATCCAGTAACCACAACAAAACAGCAGCCAGCCACAAAACAGTGATGTTAGGAAATGCAAACAAAGCAAGCGAAGCTAAAATGGCTCCAACCATAAAGTAAGGGCGTCTTCTTCCCAATTTACCCAGCCAGGTCTTGTCGCTCATATGCCCAATGATGGGTTGCAGTATCAAACCGGTTAATGGAGCAGCGATCCAGAGGATTGGGATCTCATCAATTTTTGCACCAAGTGTTTGAAAGATGCGGCTTACGTTTGCGTTCTGTAAACCAAAGGCAAACTGTATTCCTAAAAAACCAACGCTCATATTGATGATCTGAGCAATTGACAGTTTTGGTTTTTTCCCTTTGTGTATATCCTCAAAAATGGTATCGTTGTTATTAGCCATAGCAATCGTTTAATTGTAAAATAGTAACTGTGTACAAAGTACACATTTTTTGAAATACCATAAAAAAAACATCCTGTAAAAGGATGTTTTAAATGTATTTTTTTACATAGCTGTTCTATATTACAAAGCCATCGGGTAATACCGCGCCTTTCTTCAGCACTACAATACCATCTTTAACGGTGTATAAAGAATGGTCTGAATCCGCCAGGTGCGATCCTCCATTGATGCGTACATCATTTCCAATGCGGCAGTTCTTATCAATGATCACATTTTTAATATAGCACCTGTCGCCAATACCCAGCTTAGGAACACTCCTGTCGTAGTTATGTGCAATCTCTGCAAGGGTTTCGTAATAATCGCTTCCCATCATATAACAGCTTACAATGGTACTGCCCTGGCCAATGCGGCTGCGGATACCAATCACACTGTTCTCTACCCTGCTGGCATTAATGATACAACCTTCGGCAATCAGTGTTTTTTCTAATGTAGTACCGCTGATCTTTGCCGGTGGCAGCATACGTGCCCTGCTGTACACCACATTCCTGTTATCAAATAAATTGAATAAAGGGATATCGAGTGTAAGTGCAAGATTTGCTTCAAAGAAAGAATAGATGTTACCAATATCGGTCCAGTATCCATCATATTGATAACTGATCACTTTATGGGTGGCAATAGAGCTGGGTATGATCTCCTTACCAAAATCAGTAGCGTCTTTCTTTTCTTCCAGTAAAAAATCGAACAATGTTTTACGGTTGAAAATATAGATACCCATTGATGCCAGGTAATTGCGTCCCTGCGACTGCATGTCGGCACCGGTATCGCTTACCCAATCGGGTAACAGGTCTTTTTTGGGTTTTTCTATAAAAGACGTGATCAGGTTTTCTTCATTTGATTTTAAAATACCAAATTCAGGCGCTTCCCTTTCTCCTACGGGTATGGTGGCAATGGTAATGTCGGCCCCCTGTGCGGCGTGATTATCTATCATTTCGCCAAAGTCCATTTGATATAACTGGTCGCCGCTTAATATCAGTACATAATCAAAATCATTATTACCGATGTGTTTCAGCGATTGCCGAACAGCATCGGCAGTTCCCTGAAACCAGCCCAAACTATCCGGTGTTTGCTCTGCGGCCAGTATATCTACAAAGCCTTTACTGAATGCACTGAACTGGTACGTGTTTTTAATATGCTTGTTCAATGAGGCAGAGTTGTACTGCGTTAATACAAACATCCTGTTGATGCTGGAGTTGATGCAGTTAGAAATAGGAATATCCACCAAACGGTATTTGCCTGCAATGGGTACGGCAGGCTTACTACGGGTTGAAGTTAAAGGATAAAGACGAGAGCCGGCGCCACCACCCAGTATCACGGCTACTACTGATTTTGTGTCCATATAAAAGCTAATTAATAATTAAATAATGTAAAATAAATGATTCAATACAGCTAATTCGATGTGGAGGTTTTAGTGCCTGCAGTTAACATTTTAATGAATGCCACACAACCGTTTTAATGCCAATTGAACATTCTTGTTTGAAGATAATTAGTTTTGAGTAATAATAGTAATCAATATCATAATTTCATTTGGTTATTTTAAAAAAAGAAATGATTATTGATTGCCTGTTTATTCTTTTATACCATGGTTTCATACAAGCCGATGTACCGGCCTGCACTTACTTCCCAGCCATTGTCTATCTCCATCATTTTTTTGCGCAGGGCAGCCATTTTCTTTTTATCGGCGTATAATTCAGTAGCCCGGTATATAGCGTACGTAATGTCGCCCACACTGGCATCGTTGAAGCGTATGCCAAAGCCCCCGGAATTGCCAACATCAATTACGGTGTCTTTTAATCCACCGGTACTGCGTACCAGCGGCATGGTGCCGTAGCGCAGGGCATACATCTGGTTCAGTCCGCATGGCTCCACCCTGCTGGGCATCAGCAAAAAATCGGCACCGGCATACATCTGATGCGCCAGTTTTTCATTGTACCCAATTTGCGAATTATAAAATCCCACCAAACTGTTATTCATCATGGCCAGCTGTGTTTCCACCGCGGGATCTCCACTTCCTAAAATTAAAAAATTCATCCTGCCATTGATGTGATAAATGGCATCATTGATCGCCTGTGGTAATAACTCAGCAGCCTTCTCACCCACCAGGCGTCCAATAAAAATAAATAAGGGCTTTTCAATATCCAGTTTAAAATCGTCACAGAGTTTTTTCTTGTTCAAAGCTTTTCCAGCATCGGCATCTTTTACTGAATAATTATCGAGTATGTACGTATCAGTTAACGGGTCCCATACTGCATTGTCGATCCCGTTTAAAATACCCACACATTTTCCTTTCTCGTATTCAAATAAACTTTCCAGCCCGTTGGCATTATAGCGCAGCTCTTCCATATAACTGGGACTAACGGTAGTAACTTTAAGTGCGCATTTGATACCTGAGGCAAGGGGATTGATGGCATCATTCCAATCAAGCTTGCCCCATTGCCAGCTGTCGTAAGCAGGTAAATAATTATTTTTATTCCAGCCCATGACACCCTGGTACTGTGCATTGTGAATAGTAAGTACCGAAGGAATACCCGCCAGGTGGCGGTAAGCATAACAGTGTTGCATCATAAACGGAATGAGGCCGGTATGATGGTCGTGTACATGCACCACACCGGGGCGGTGCTGCCACTTGCTTATCCAATCCACTACTGCTATCTGGAAAGCGGTGTAGCGTTCGGTATCATCATCGTACCCGTATATTTTTTCCCGGTTGAACAAGCCAAATATATCCACACAATAAAGGTCAAAGCCCAGCTTATTGGTTTTTTCTTTGATGATGGTATAGTCAAAATAATAAGAGCCCATATTAAAGGCACCCTTGTGTACCGTATCCCACTCATTATCCAGCAGAAACCTGGTGCGGTGCATAGGCATCACTACTTTGGCTACATGGCCCAGGTCGTTTTGGTATTTGGGTAAAGCGCCGGCAACATCAGCAAGCCCCCCGGCCTTGGCATATGGATAGCATTCGGCCGTTACGTGAAGTATTTCCATTGTACATCGTTAAAATTCTGTTCGTCAATTTAGTAACTTTTGATTGAAAAAAATAAATTATTATAAAATACACCATTGCTCCCCAATAATTTATAAAAAATACATTACACAAACCGGGGATATCAGGATTGTAGTGACGAAAATTTTTTGTAGTCGTGAATTTATTCTATTTTCAGCCACTTAAAACATAACGATTATGCCAACTGAACAAAAAGATCAACTTCTTAAAGGACAAACCAACGATACCTCAAAAACAAAATGGAGCCAGTTTGGTACATTGGTGAGTGTTTTTTTCTTTTGGGGATTTGTTGCTGCCAGCAATGACGTACTGATTCCTGTTTTTAAAGAAAAATTACATTTAAGCCAGGTACAGGCGCAAATGGTTTCCTTTGCATTTTATGTAGCTTATTCTGTTGGCGCATTGCTGTATTTTTTTATCAGTAAATTTTTAAAGCAGGATCTGCTGAACAAGATCGGATACAAGAACGGGATCAGCATTGGCCTGATCATATCTGCCATTGGTACTTTATTATTTATTCCTGCTGCCAGTACAGAGTCGTTTTCACTATTCATTTCAGGCTTATTTATCATTGGCCTGGGATTTTCTTTACAACAAACAGCAGCCAACCCGCTTGCCATTAATATGGGAAGTGCCAGTACAGGTTCGCAGCGTTTAAGCATGGCTGGTGGGGTAAACAATTTTGGCACCACCATTGGCCCGTTGATTGTAAAACTCGCCATTTTTGGTACCGTATCTACAGTAATGGTAAGTTCATTAAGTTCTGTAAAAACACCTTACTTAATTTTAGGTGCTGCTTTTTTAATAGTAGCTGCCATATTTTATTTTTCGTCTGTTCCCAATCAACTGGTAAGTAATACTGAAGAACTGGCAGAATCAAAATCAACCTGGATCGACAGGGGGTCTCCGTTTAAATATCCGCAGTTGGTTTTAGGCATGATCGCCATATTTATCTATGTGGGTGTGGAAGTGAGTACTGCGGCAAACCTGCCTGAGTATATGAAACAAAAATTAGGTACGCCTACCAGTGAAACAGCACCTTATATTTCATTATTTTGGGCAAGTTTGATGATTGGCCGCTGGACTTCCTCTGCTGGTGCATTTGGCTTTTCTGAAGGCACCAAAAAAGTATTGCAATTCTTAATGCCTTACCTCGCATTTGGGGTGTACATACTGGTAAACTCCATTGCTAAAACAGATATGCAGCCGTTTTATGTTTATGCACTGGTGATTGTAGCGCTTATTGTTGCCAACCTGTTAAGTATGGGCAATCCTGCAAAACAACTGCTGATCTTTAGTATTTGCGGTATCATTGCATTGCTGATCGCCATATTTTCAACAGACTATAATATCAGTGTTTGGGCCATATGCAGCGTGGGCTTATTTTGTTCTACCCTTTGGCCCTGCATCTTTACTTTAGCTATTTCAGGATTAGGAAAACATACCAGTGAGGGTTCAAACTTTTTGATCTTTATGATTTGTGGTGGCGGTGTAATCAGCGTGTTACAGGGATACCTGGCCGACAATGGATTAGGAATCAGTATGTCTTATTTTGTGGGTGTGGCCTGCTTTGCCTACCTGGCATACTATGCAATTAAATCAAAGAGTGATCTTAAGAACCAGGGTATTGACCTGGATGAATTAAGTAAAGTAAAAGGTGGTGGTCATTAATGACAACATTCTTCATTGTAAAAATGTATTTTAATTAGTTATAACTTTACAGCGCCGGATATCCGGCGCTGATCTTTAAACTTGCTATATGCCCACAGCATTAGAACAACTGGTAATAGGAATTGACATCGGTGGAACCGGTACTAAATTTGGCATTGTAGACCGCAATGGAAATGTATTATTCAGCAGCGAAATGTCTACCAAAAAACATCCCACTGTTGAAAGTTTTATTGATGAATTGTATACAGAGCTGTCTGCATTAATTGAAAGAGCCGGTGGCGCAGGCAGAATCAAAGGAATTGGTGTGGGTGCTCCCAATGGCAACTATTATTCCGGCACCATTGAATATGCACCTAACCTTCCCTGGAAAGGTATTATTCCGCTGGCTGAATTACTGGAGGCGAAATTCAGGTTACCCATTACATTAACCAACGATGCCAATGCCGCCGCCATTGGTGAAATGATGTATGGTGCTGCACAGGGCATGAAAGATTTTATCATGATCACCCTGGGCACCGGTGTTGGAAGCGGCATTGTAGCCAACGGACAACTGATTTATGGTCATGATGGATTTGCCGGAGAACTGGGGCATACGATTGTAATACCCGATGGACGCCTGCATCCCGGCACCGGAAAAAAAGGATCATTAGAAAGTTATGCTTCTGCCACAGGAGTACGGTATACCGCCATAGAATTACTGGAAAAATCAACTGAAGAAAGCTTACTGCGTGCCATACCTAAAGAACAACTTGATTCCAAGGCTGTTTATGAAGCCGCAATACAGGGAGATAAAGTAGCATTGGAAATTTTTGAATTTACCGGTAAGATACTGGGACTTGCATTAGCCAACGCCATCATGTTCAGCAGCCCCGAAGCCATTGTATTATTTGGCGGATTAACCAAGGCTGGCGATCTGATATTAAAACCTACCAAACTTCATATGGAAGAAAACCTGATACAGGTATTTCAGAATAAGGTAAAAATTTTGGTAAGCCATTTAAAAGAGTCTGATGCCGCTATATTAGGTGCCAGTGCTTTGGCCTGGGAAAAATAAATACCCCAATAATTTTATTGTAAAATTAAAAGCATCAGTTATCAGGCTGATGCTTTTTTATTTTATACAGTCCCGTTTATTTCAGTATTTCCGCCGTAACCGGCATTTACAATTAACATTCACTCAAACTGATTGGCACATTCACTGCCAGACCGCCATCAGCAGTTTCTTTGTATTTACTGTTCATGTCCAGCGCCGTATTCCACATGGTTTTAATTACCCCGTCTAAACTTACTTTAGCAAAATCAGGCGAGCTTTGCATTGCCAGCTGGCTGGCAGTAATAGCTTTGATAGCGCCCATGGTATTGCGTTCTATACAGGGAATTTGTACCAATCCTCCTATGGGATCGCAGGTGAGGCCCAGGTGATGCTCCATGGCTATTTCTGCCGCCATCAGCACCTGGCGTTGTGTGCCACCCATGCATTCCGTTAATGCCGCGGCAGCCATGGCACTGCTAACACCAATTTCTGCCTGGCACCCACCCATAGCCGCAGAAATGGTAGCGCCCTTTTTAAATATGCTGCCAATTTCAGATGCGGTCAATAAAAACTGAATTACTTTATCATCGGTATTGCCATCACAAAAAGCAACATAATATTGTAACACGGCAGGTATCACACCGGCAGCACCGTTGGTTGGTGCAGTAACCACGCGGCCAAAACTGGCATTCTCTTCATTTACAGCCAGTGCAAAACAACTTACCCAGTCTAAAATATATTTAAAATCTGTGCCCCCCTGGCGGATAGTGGCCAACCAGCCATTGTAATCATTGTACGTGCGGCTGTTCATTAATTTTTTGTTGAGGCCGGCTCCCCTGCGTTTTACATTCAGCCCGCCGGGTAGCATCCCTTCGGCATGGCAACCCCTGTACATACATTCCTGCATCACCCGCCAAATATTCAATACCCCCGTTTTGGTAGCTGCTTCGGGCCGCCATGCATTTTCATTTTCCATCACCACATCACTCACATTTAATCCGGTTTTACGGCACCAGTGCAATAATTCATCCGCGGTATTGATGGGAAAAGGAAGCGTGATCTCTTCCCTGGTATTCTTATCTTCTCCTTCTTTAATTACAAAACCACCACCCACGGAATAATAAGTTTCGGCCAGGGTGTCATTATTTTTCAGCTTTACCAAAAAAGTTAATGCATTAGGATGAAAAGGCAGGCTTTCGCTGTATAAAAACTCTATGTCTTCTGCAGGGTCAAAATCAATTTCATGCTTTCCGGCAAGCAATAGCTTTTTCATGCTTTTGATGTCATCCACTTTGGAAGCAATAAGATTCACATCAAACGTAACCGGGTCGTGGCCGCTTAAGCCCAGCTGTACAGCCACATCGGTACCATGCCCCACACCCGTTTTTGCTAATGATCCATAAAGCAGTACTTCCATACTTTGTACTGCCTGCAGGATTTTTTTTTGCTGTAACGATGCTGTAAAACGTTGTGCGGCACGCCATGGCCCCAGTGTGTGGCTGCTGGATGGCCCCACGCCTATTTTAAACATGTCAAAAACCGAAATGGCTTCGTGGCTCAATGTGTGTTGTTTATCTAAAATCCAGTAACTGAATATTGAAAACTAAATAAGAGTTGGCCGGAATAACGGTAACACCGGCATTATCTCTGATGGCAGTAGCGCCATAACCCAAACTTGGGGGCAGGTAAAGTTTAATGGATCCGCCCTTTTTAATTAACGGAATCCCTTTTTGCCAGCCCAGGATCAATTGCCCCAACGCAAAAGAAGTGCCGGTAAGGTTTTCATCAAACTTAGCTCCTGTTGTTAATGTACCGGTGTAAGTAATATAAATTTCTGAACAAATGCCCGGAGCCGTAGTGCCGGTTCCAGGATTGGTAATTTCGTAGAAAAAACCACTGGGGTGCTGCACTGCTGCGGGATTATTGGATGCCACCCAGCTTTGTAATGCAGTAACTTCAGCTGCCGGAGCAACTACGGTTGATTCGGTAAAAGTACACTTGTTGTCAGCAGACTTAAGGCAGGATGCGAACAATATTGTTATGGCACTAAAAACTACTAGCTTCTTTATCATATTGTATTATATTAAAACTTCAAAGTTAAGATGTAAAGCAGGCTTATAATGCTGCTTTGGCCGATTTTTTTTCTTTACTGATGAGTTCCCTGTACAGCTGCTCATTCATTTCCCACTTGTAATGCATACGAAAGTACGCAAAGAATAAAATAACGATCAGCACTGCAATTACCACCATCACCACATCGCCCGAAGACAGCTTCATAAACTTACCCGTCATTTCCGGCACAATTACTTCATTGGGCTTATGAGTGGCGGTGGTGAACCAGGAAGGAAAAAATATTTTTACTGCTCCAAAAAAGAATAACACCGGCAATCCAAACATCAGTGCCATGGGCAGGCCGGATAAAAATTTATGCCTGAAAGTGCCCTCCACCTCCCTCACTTTTTCCCAACGAACTATAAATTGACGGTCTTTTTCTGTAAGCATCCCGCAAAATTACTGCAATTACCGGTACAGTTTGCTATATTGCGAATATCTTGTAGGTTTGTTATTATCAACTTTAAAGCATGAAAATAGAACAACTGCTGGTGCAGCATTTTTACAATACCAAAGAGGTTACATTGCAGGGTGTGGGCACATTCACCCTTTCTCCCGATTTTGTAATGCCAATGGATAATGAAAAAGACCTGTCCATCCCGGCCGGTGCCATTAATTTTCAATACAATGCCAGGGCCAAAGAAGATGATGCACTCATTAGTTTTATTGTACAGCAAACCCGCAAAATACGCCCCCTGGCATCTGCCGACCTGGAGTCGTACCTGATGCTGGCCAGCCAGTTTTTGAATATTGGCAAGCCTTTTAAAATTGATGGTATTGGGGTGCTGGAAAAAAATCAGCAGGGCGAATTTCATTTTGTGCAGGAAGGCGCTTTTATGAATACGCTTAAAGAAGAAACTCATTTGCAGGTAAGGGAACATTCCGGTAATGACATTTCATTTACCAGCAAAACAAAAGCTGTAAATAATATCAATGGTAAAAAAATAATACTTGCCGCCGTTGCTGTTTTTGTGCTGGCTGCTGTTGGCACTGCCATTTGGTATTTTGTAACGCATAAAAAAGAAACAACGCCACTGGCAGATAATACCCCGGCCTTACCAGTTATGGCAAATAATAACTCAGGTAATATCCCGAAAGATACGGCTGCAGTTACGCTGGCCTCCACCGATTCGGTTAGTGCAAAACCTGTTGCCCCCCCAACTCCTGATGCTGCAGGTTATACTTTTAAAATTGTATTTAAAGTAACCAATAACAAAGCTGCAGCCATTGACAAAATGAATACGCTGGTGTTTCGCGGACATAAAGTGATCATGTACACGGCCGACTCTGTAATTTACAAACTGGCCGAACCATTTAACCTGCCCTTAAGCGATACCACCAAAGTGAAAGATTCCTTAAACAGGTTTTATTACTTAGGAAAAGGAAAAGTAGAATTGAACTGATACTACCAACAGCACAAGAAGTATGACATTCCTAAACAATAGAATTGCATTCACTTTTTTGTGCCTCACCGCTGTTGATGTTACAGGTATTGCATGCCATGTTACCTTACTTCACTATATTGCCAAGCCCCTGCTGCTGCCCGTTTTAATGGCACTGTTGTTATCAGGCAGCAGTTCCGGCACTGGTGGCAGGCAAGTTATATTGACCGCTTTATTTTTTTCCTGGCTGGGCGATATTTTTTTATTGCTTGAAAACAGGCATCCCCTTTTTTTTATTTTCGGCCTTACCTGTTTTTTAACCACGCATATTTTATACATCATTTATTTTTTACGCATCCCTTCCGCAGCAGGTTCACTGCTAATAAAACAACCTGCATGGTTTTTGTTAGTAGCTGGTTACGGCATTGCCCTTGTATGGATATTGTACCCTCATTTAAACAACCTCACCATACCGGTAATGGTATATGCACTGGTTATTTGCATCATGCTGTTGTGCAGCCTGCACATTTATTATAAAGTAATTCCACCGGCCAGCCTGTTTTTTACAGCAGGCGCTTCGCTGTTTGTGTTATCCGATTCTTTACTGGCGGTGAATAAGTTTTACAGCCCTTTTGCATGGGCAGGCCCCGCCATCATGCTTACCTATTGCGCGGCACAATATGGTATTGTAGCCGGCTTTATAAAACAACATTCGTATGACTAAAGCAGCACTTTTAGAGGAACTGACCCTTCACACTTATGTAATGCTAAAACCTTCTCCGGTGGAAGGCATTGGCGTATTTGCCATTACAGATATTCCCAGGGGATGCCGGCAAATGTTTAGCAAGCCAGATGCGGCAGCGGAATGGATCACCATATCAAAAAAAGAAGTTGACTTGTTGCCTGCACATGCACAGTTCCTGGTAGGTAACTATTGCCTGTACGACCAGTATCATTATTTTGTACCGGCGCAGGGCTTTAAAAAGATAGACCTGTCACTTTTTTTAAATCATGCCGATAACCCCAATATTATTTCCATCAATGACGGCGATTACTTTGAAGCCATACGTGATATTAAAGCAGGAGAAGAATTACTGATTGATTATGGTGGCATTGTAGACGGGGAATAAAGAAAAATCCCTCTTACTTTTCAGCAAGAGGGACTGCTCATATTTATAATTCCGTTTTACTTTAATGTAATAGTAACCGGTACCCTGGTACCATCATAAAATAAGTTCAGTTTGGTTGGTTTGGTTCCCGCAGGTATTTCAAATTCCCATACAGCATCCATGGATGATTCGGCAACAGGATTTAAAGCACCGCCTGTGCTGGTGGTGGTATTGGTACCATTATCCAGCTCCAGCCTGGCATCGTTGTAGCTGATATTAAAGAATTTTTTATCGTCCAGTGTTGATTTATTGGTGACCCTTAAATTGAACTTGATATTCATGCCTGTAATTTTCCCTTCTGCGTCCTGCAATTCGATGGCTTCTCCACCCAATAATTTTACAAACGCCTCTTTTTCCTTACCCAGGTACAGGGTATCGGGGCTAAAACTCATTTGATATGTTTTGGCCGAACTGGCTGCTGTTGCAGGAGTGGTAGCAGCAGGTTTGGTATCGCTGCCTGCGGTTTGTTCTGTGCCGGCAGTTGTGTCAGCTTCTTTCTTTTTTCCTTTACAGGCAACCAGGCCTGTAACTACAATTACGATGGCGGCGAGGGATACAATCTTTTTTTTCATGAGTTAGTTTTATTTTTACGACTGTGAAATTATAGTAAAAGTTTAAATCATTAAAAAATAATTTCATTGTATAGCTGCATAATAAGATCACCACATTGCTGGTGGAATAGCTATCATAACGGCAGCCATTAACAGCTATCCCCCTGCCCACACAATAAACACAAAAAAGATCCCCCTCACTTTTCAGAAAGGGGGATCTTTTTACAGAATTATAAATGGGTTATTATCCCAGTAATCTTTGTCCTCTCGGCCAACCAGTTTTTTTAAATAACAATACAAATGTTTCAGGCTTTTTTTCATAGTATGCAGCATTTAAATTGTTAAACAATAAGTGTTCCTTCATTCAGCATTTACTGTTGAAAAATCCGGCCTCCCCTTTCCTAAAATTCCCCCTTGCTTTTCAGCAAGGGGGAATTATTTACCTTCCCGAATGCAGAAAGGTTATTGCATTTTCAATCATTCATTAATACCCCATTCCGCCCATGTCTGGTGCGCCATGGCTGTGTGCTTCTTCTTTTTTAGGTTTGTCGGCAATTACACATTCTGTAGTTAACAACATACCTGCAATGGAAGCGGCATTTTCCAGGGCAATACGGCTTACTTTAGTGGGATCGATCACCCCGGCTTTCAATAAGTTCTCATATTTTTCTGTGCGTGCATTAAAACCAAATGCGCCTTCGCCTTCTTTAATTTTATTTACCACAACAGAACTTTCCAGACCTGCATTTTCAACAATGGTACGCAATGGTGCTTCAATAGCTTTACGTACAATACCAATACCGGTTGTTTCGTCTTCATTATCGCCTTTTAATTTAACCAGCACTTCACATGCACGAACATAAGCCACACCACCACCAGGTACAATGCCTTCTTCAACAGCAGCCCTTGTAGCGTGTAAAGCATCATCCACACGATCTTTCTTTTCTTTCATTTCCACTTCGGTAGCAGCACCTACATACAATACTGCCACACCGCCGCTTAATTTAGCTAAACGCTCCTGTAATTTTTCTTTATCGTAGTCAGATGTAGTTACTTCAATCTGTGCTTTGATCTGGTTGATCCTTGCATTGATCTCGGCTTTTTTACCTTTACCGCCAACGATAGTGGTATTATCTTTATTAATGGTTACGCTTTCAGCAGTACCTAAATAAGTAAGGTCAACATTTTCTAAGTTGAAACCCTGTTCTTCGCTAACCACAATACCTGCAGTTAATACCGCGATGTCCTGTAACATTTCTTTTCTTCTGTCGCCAAAACCAGGTGCTTTTACAGCAGCTACCTTAATAGTACCACGTAATTTGTTTACTACTAATGTTGCCAGAGCTTCGCCTTCCAGATCTTCTGCAATAATTACTAAAGGACGGCCGGTTTGAGCTACTTTCTCCAGAATATGCAAAATGTCTTTCATGGTAGACACTTTCTTATCGTAGATCAAAATATATGGATTGCTTAATTCAGCTTCCATTTTTTCGCTGTTGGTAACAAAATAGGGTGATACATAACCACGGTCAAACTGCATACCTTCCACCACATCTACTGTGGTATCGGTTCCTTTAGCTTCTTCTACGGTAATCACGCCTTCTTTACCCACACGTTTCATGGCTTCTGCAATTAAAGCACCAATAGTACTATCGTTGTTGGCAGAAATAGTAGCCACCTGCATGATCTTTTTACTGTCGTTTCCAACTACTTCACTTTGTTTTCTCAGGTTTTCCACCACGGCTATCACAGCTTTATCAATACCACGTTTCAGGTCCATTGGATTGGCGCCTGCAGTTACATTTTTTAACCCTTCCCGAACAATGGCCTGGGCCAATACAGTGGCGGTAGTGGTACCATCACCTGCAATATCTGCAGTTTTAGAAGCCACTTCCTTCACCATCTGGGCACCCATATTTTCAATTGGGTCTTCCAGTTCAATTTCTTTAGCTACAGTTACACCATCCTTGGTAACCTGTGGTGCACCAAATTTCTTTTCAATCACTACATTGCGTCCTTTAGGACCCAGGGTAACTTTAACGGCATCGGCCATGGTATCTACCCCTTTCTTCATTTTATTTCTTGCTTCTATATCGAAGTATATCATTTTTGCCATAACAAGTGTATTTTGTTTTGTTTTTAATTTATTGGAAGATGTTTGATACCTGGTGCCCGGCTAAGTATCCGGCATCCAGTATCTTTTGATCCAGTATTATATGATCGCCAGGATATCGCTTTCTCTCATGATCAGGTAGTCCTGCCCTTCAACCGAAATTTCGGTGCCGGCATATTTACCATATAAAACGGTATCTCCCGCTTTCACCATTACTGGTTCATCTTTTTTTCCAGGCCCTGCTGCCAATACAACGCCACGCTGGGGCTTTTCTTTAGCTGTATCAGGAATGATAATACCGCCTGAGGTTTTCACTTCTGCAGCGGCAGGTTTCACAATCACCCTGTCGTGTAATGGGGTAATGCTTAACTTCTTTGTTGCCATAACTCTATTTTTTTTTGATTTGGTTGAATAAAACTGAACTCCGTTTTTTACGGACGGCAAAGGTACAGCCATTTTTGTACCAATTAAAAATAAAGGCAAACCTGTCAGTTTACAACTGGCCAAAGCGGTAATATGTGAATATTTAGGGTAAAATCGGCAGGTTGGCAGCTTAAACAGCAGGCATTTTTGGCAGGTATAAATTATTGAACTGTTATTAATCCCTTCTTTATCTCTTAAAATTGATAATTGATAATTACCTTTGCCGCCAAGTTATGATCAGCAGAAGAAATATACGGGTTAAAGTAATGCAAACGCTTTACGCAATTGATAGTATGGCCGGCGAAGCCAAACCAGGCGAGCCATTGGTTATTTTAAACAAAAAGCTGGAACAAAGCCGCCTGTTGTTTACCTATCTGATATATTTTATAACCGAAGTGGCCCGTTACTCCGAAACGGCAGCCAAACACCGGGCTTCCAAAAACCTGCCCTCTGCCGAAGACCTTTCGGTAAACACCAAAATAGCCGGCAACGAAATTTTGTGGAAGATACTGGAACAGCCCGGCTTTACTGCAACAGTAAATGAAGGAAAACTGAAACATGTACTGGATACCGAATTATTAAAGAAGATCTACCTGCAACTGGTGGAATCGGAAGAATACAAAGAGTACATTGAAGTGCCTGCAAGAGATAAAAAATCGGAAAAGGATATCCTGGAATATATCTTCAGCACCTTATTATTGCCCAACGATGATTTCATTACACACCTGGAAGAAAATTTTATCCATTGGGATGATGATGGAGAAATGATGCAGCAACTGGTGCTCACCTTTTTAAGTAAACCCGGCAGCTACAGTTTTGGCGAAATGGTAAGCAAGGAAAAACTGGAATTTGCAAAAAGCCTGCTGCAAACCACGCTCGACAAAACCGAGGTTTCTTTAGAACTGATTAAACCAAAGCTGAAGAACTGGGACGCCGACCGTATTGCAGCACTGGATCTTATTATTCTTCAAATGGGAGTTTGCGAATTTTTATTTTTTGAAACCATCCCCACCAAGGTTACCATCAACGAATACATCGACCTGGCCAAAGAATACAGTACTGTGCAAAGCGGCCAGTTTGTAAATGGATTGCTGGATAACATCCATAAAGAATTAACACAGCAAAATAAAATTCACAAAAAGAGTTTTAAAAACAGTACGCTGTAAACAACACTACAAACACATTGTAATGAAAAAATATTTTTTGATATTTACCCTTACAGCATCACTTGCAGGCTGCGATGTAAAAAGAAAAGATAAGATCTCCGACGACTCCAGGCTGGGCGTGCTGAATGATTCCTTACAGCAGCAAAAAACAAACCAGCAAAAAGAAGAAGCATTAAAGAATTCCACCACCGTGGAATTAATAGACAGTGCCTATAATTTTGGCACTATTACCGAAGGCGCCAAAGTAGAATACAGCTACCGTTTTAAAAATACAGGTAATAATCCGTTGGTAGTTTTTGATGCCGTAACCAGTTGCGGCTGTACCGTACCTGAGAAACCTGAAAAACCGGTATTACCAGGTGAAACCAGTTATATTAAAGTGGTATTTAACAGTGCCGGCAAACATGGTCATAATGTTAAAGATATTACTATAAAAGCCAATACCGTTCCGGACTTTCCGGTATTAAAACTTTCCGGAGAGGTGAAAGACAAAGAATAAAGATTGATACAATCAACCTATTAATTATAAAACAACAAACATGCAACTACTCAGTATTTTTTTAATGATGGATCCACAGGGAAAAGGCAGCAGTACCAGTACACTGATCATGATGGGCCTTATGATTGCCGTATTTTATTTTTTCATGATCCGTCCGCAGGCTAAAAAAGCCAAACAGCAAAAACAATTCATCAACAACCTGCAAAAAGGCGATAAAATTGTTACCATCGCAGGCATTCACGGTAAAGTAAATAAAGTGAACGACGACAATACCCTGGAAATGGAAGTGAGCCCGGGCAGTTACCTTAAAATTGAACGCAGTGCCATCAGTATGGAGTGGACGGCCAATATCAACAAGCCAGCAGGTGAGGTAAAAAAATAATTGATAATTAATAATTGATTAATTGATAATTTTAACCGTTCTAAACAGAACGGTTTTTTTAATTCTATTTTTCCATTATAAAATTTTCTGTCTGCGGACGAATAAGCTATGCTTAAAATTGGGATCACAGGAGGCATTGGAAGTGGTAAAAGCACAGTAGCAAAAATTTTTGAAGTGCTGGGCATCCCTGTATATTATGCTGATGATGCAGGCAAATACCTGATGAATACCGATGCCGCACTAAAACAAAAAATTATAGCTCAGTTTGGAGAATCGGTGTATAATAATGAGGTGCTCAACAGAAAGTACCTGGCATCAGTCGTTTTTAAATCTCCTGAAAAATTAGCATTGCTTAATGCCATTGTTCACCCCGCCACTATTAACGACGCAGCGCAATGGATGCTCCGGCAAAATACGCCCTATGCACTCAAAGAAGCTGCCATCATTTTCGAAAGCGGCACTCAGGAACACCTTGATTATGTAATTGGGGTATACGCCCCCACCCCCCTGCGCATACAGCGTACCATGCACCGCGACAATATTACAAGAGAGGAAGTAATACAGCGCATGAACAAGCAACTTGATGAATCTATCAAAATGAAACTCTGCGATTTTGTTATCAAAAACAACGAGCAGGAATTATTGATTCCGCAGGTCATTAAGCTGCATCAGCAGTTAATTACTTTAGCTTCATCCCACCTGCAGCATCGCAACCCATTATAAATGACTGTTCACTTAAAAACATTTCGGTAAAAGCCGTAGTATCGTTCACCCTTTTGTTCACCGCTGCAATAAACGGCTAAACAAGTTGCAGCATATACCCTGCAGCACGTAGTTAATTTTAAGCACAGGCTGTTACCTTCACAGCAAATGACAAAGATACTATCCACAGCAGCCCTGCTGTTTTGCTGCATAACAATGTATGCACAAACAACGACTGATACAGGTGCCCTTTTTTTAGCTGCTAATAAACAAAAAACAGGTATTATCAGCACTCCATCCGGCCTGCAATACCTGGTGCTTACAAAAGGCAACGGAGCCAAGCCTTCTGCCGGCGATAAAGTAACAATAGCTTACGAATTAAGATCGGTGGATGGCCGTATTGCCGATGCTTCGGTTAATTATGGTAGTGCGGTAGATTTTGGTATGGCGGATCTAATACCCGGCTGGAAAGAAGGATTACAATTAATGCCCCTTGGCAGTAAGTACCGGCTGTTTATTCCTGCCAATTTAGCTTATGGCGCAAATGGAGCCATGGGCGGAAAAATCAAACCGAACGAGGTGGTAATTGCTGACGTGGAATTACTAGCCATTAATGGTATAGCTGTGAATACAGCCAGCGGCGCTGTTGCACCAGTACAAGAACCTCAAACGCTTACCAATAGTATTGAACCTGCCCTGCTCAGTTACCTGGGCGAGGATGAAATGGGAAAGAAAGCAGACGGCTATGTTTCAGGCAAAAAAACAGCAGGGCTGGTTAGTCTGAACGGTAAATATTATTTTGCTACACCCAACGGAAATTTTTATCAAACAGAAGGCAATCAAAGTTCTACCAAAATAATAGAAAAATTTACACCGCAAAATTTTATGTATTTGGCAGCTACTCAAAAATATATTTACTACGCAAGAGATCCGGGAGGCGGATTGGTAAAAGATTTTGTAAGATATAATCCCCTTGCAGAAAAAATTACAGCAACACATTTTTCGGACAATACTTACAAACAATTTACAGTAAATGGTAACGAGGTACCTGGCAACGCACAAACAGTAGATGAATTATATACCAGTCCGGACAGAAATAAGATCTTCATACGGGCTTTTACCAATGATCTGTTTACTGTATATGCGCTGGATGATGACAGCGAAAATAATTTAGCAGATAATGTATACAGCAGTAAGCTGGTCATGTCAAACATCGTTACTCCTATTAGTACTAATACAGAGATAAGTTCCCTTAACAACGAAGTGTATTTCAATGGCAGAGTAAAACCAACAGGCAAATACGAAACCAGTGTTAGTATTTACAAGCCTGCTGAAGCCAACAAAAACCAATATGAATTCAAAACAGCTTTTCAAATAAAAGATAAAGGAGCTACTATTTATGACCGTTTTTTAAGAACAAAAAATGCAATTTACTCTTTACTAAAAATTGAAGATAGTACAGGTAAATACCACCACGATTTATGTTTATATAGTGGCAAAAACATCACTGGCGCTAAAGAGGTATTGATATATAAAGCTGATGATTATAATGCACAGGTAATTGATGGGGTAATTTATGTTTCTTGCAAAGGCGCCATCTGGACTTTTATTGAAGAGAAAAGTAAATTTAACAGGATTTATTTCGATGATGCAGCCAGCGAAAGCTGGGATTATATTCAAAAGAATACAAGATTTTTAAAAGCCGGAAACTATTTATTATACAGTAAAGGTAAAAAATTTGGCGTTTATAACCTGGTTACCCAAAAAAGCACACCAGTTAAAAATCCGGTACTGGCCAATCAGCCTAACTTTTTCACTTACAGTAAAACTTATGCCTACGCAGGTAACAATTCGTTTTATTTTATGGATAATACCGATGGCAAAGAAGTTTTTACACAATATAATCCTGCCAGCAATTCTTACGCTGCATTTGTTTTTCCGGAATTTAAAAAACAAAATTTTGGTGAGATAAAAGCTATTTATCAAACCGGGAATACATTTATTTTTTTAACCAGCTACACAGGCAAAAAAGATAAGCCGGTATATAAAATGTTTATGTATACCGAAACTGATAATACAACTGCTGCAGCTATATCCAGTGTAAAGCCGGTGGCAAAAGCTTTTGATACTAAATTATTTGAACAGCAGATAAACAGCATTATAGCAGAACCCAAAAATGGCTTTAAAAATATTCTGGGTGATATAAAAAGCAACAGCACTATTTCAACACCTGTTAATGCCTCTACCGTAGCTGTAGAAGGTATTGGTGAAGGGATAATTACAAATTATAAAGATTCCAAAACATTCATGTACACTGCCGAAACCAACCGAATGTATAAAGAAGAAGCGGCAGCACTGATGGAAACAATAGAAAAGCAACTCCAAAAAATAAAGCTGCCCTTTCCCTTCATCAAAATAATTAATTACGATGTGGCTTCACGTAAATTTATCAGTTACGGGTTTAATGGTAAAATGGCTACCATAGATCTGGATATGTTAAGGGGTACCGACATTGAAAACGCGGCTAACTGGACAGTTACATTACGGGTAAGGAAATAATTAAGGCCGTACAACTTTGTATATGTGTTGTAACTTTATATCATGAAAATTTTTTCAGCGGCACAAATAAAACAATGGGATGCCTATACCATTGCCCATGAGCCGGTAAGCTCCATCAATTTAATGGAACGGGCCGCCAATGCCTGCTACCAGTGGCTTACAGCAAATTTTCCACCGCATCACCCCCTGTATATTTTTTGTGGCAAAGGAAACAATGGCGGCGATGGATTGGCTATTGCCCGTTTATTAATTCAAAATAAATACAAACCCCGGATATTTATTCTGAGTTCAGAACAGAAAGGTGCTGCTGATTTTGAAACCAACCTGGAAAAACTGCACAGGGTAACCATTGATATTAACGACCTGTCTGGCCCCGAAACCTTCCCGCCCGTTACCGAAAATACGCTGGTTATTGATGCCTTATTTGGCACGGGCCTGCATCATCCCCTGCAGGAAAATGCCGCCGCATTGGTAACCCATCTTAACCAATCCGGTGCTGCAATTATATCTATTGATATGCCCAGTGGCCTTGCAGCAGATCATACTTCAAAAAATAATACTGTTATACACGCGGACCACACGCTCAGCTTCCAGCAATACAAACTGGCATTTTTAGTTGCAGAAAATGAAATGTACTGCGGTAAAGTGCACATTCTCGATATTGGCCTGCACACACAATTTGAGACCAGCGAAACAGCCGCTTTTGAATGGATTGATGCCTCAATGATACAAACGGTATACAAAGCCCGGAAAAAATTTACTCATAAGGGCACGTATGGGCATGCCGCCCTGGTAGCGGGAAGTTACGGAATGATGGGGGCTGCTGTTTTAGGAGCCAAAGGCTGCCTGAGAGCCGGCGTGGGTAAGCTCACCTGTTATATTCCCGGTTGCGGCTACCCCATTATGCAAACAGCGGTTCCAGGAGCCATGTGTGCGGTGCACGGCGCTGGTTACATCACTACAGTAAACGATATCAGTAAGTTTGATGCCGTGGGCATTGGACCGGGCATTGGTATTCACACATCGCATATTGCTTTACTAAAAGAAATTTTTACAACTGCTTCCAAACCCATAGTAGTGGATGCCGATGCATTAAATGTAATTGCCCAAAACAGGGAGTTGCTTTCCTGTATCCCCGTTAATTCTATCCTTACCCCCCATCCAAGAGAATTTGAACGTTTATTTGGTACCACTGCCAATGATTTTGACAGGATGCAGCTGGCGCTCGAAAAATCGGCATCGCTTCAGGTATACATTATATTAAAAGGGCATTGCAGTTTTATCAGCACTCCGGAGGGTAAGGGGTACTTCAACAGTACCGGCAATCCGGGTATGGCCACTGCCGGCAGCGGTGATGTACTCACCGGCATCATCACCAGTTTACTGGCACAATCTTACACGCCTTTACAGGCCTGCCTTTTGGGCACTTACCTGCATGGGTTGGCGGGTGATATTGCTGCAACTGCCCGTTCGCAGGAAGCCATGGTGGCAGAAGATATTGCAGACCACCTGGGAAACGCATTCCTGCAGCTGTATTAAGCTGTTTTTACCGTCTTGTTTTGGGTGTAAGCTGCATATACTAATTAACCATCTCTTTCTGTCCTTTTTTCCTCCTTTTCCCCTATTTTTGCCGTCCAAATTTCAGAACAACTATACTTATGGACAATTTGATTTATGTTATTCCGGCGATGGGCATTGTAGGTTTACTCTACACTTTTATAAAGTTTGCATGGGTCTCTAAGCAAGATGCCGGCAACGAACGGATGAAAGAGATCAGCACTTATATTGCTGAAGGCGCCATGGCCTTTTTAAAAGCAGAGTATAAAATACTGGCTTACTTCGTAATCATTGGTGCTTTATTGTTAGGTGTAATGGGATACAGTAATCCCAACAGCCACTGGAGTATTGCCATTGCATTTGTAATTGGCGCTTTTTTTAGTGCCCTGGCAGGCTTTATTGGTATGAAAGTGGCTACCAAAGCCAATGTTCGTACTGCACAAGCCGCAAGAACCAGCCTGGCAAAAGCACTGAATGTGTCTTTTACCGGTGGTAGTGTGATGGGGCTGGGAGTTGCCGGGTTGGCCGTTTTAGGACTGGGTGGCTTATTTATCATTTTAAAAATGTTGTTTGCTCCCAATGCTGCCGTTAGCAGTCACGAAATGGAGCAAACCATCGAAATATTAACCGGCTTTAGTTTAGGTGCCGAATCCATTGCATTGTTTGCAAGAGTGGGTGGCGGTATCTATACAAAAGCTGCGGATGTAGGTGCCGACCTGGTGGGTAAAGTAGAAGCGGGTATACCGGAAGATGATCCGCGTAACCCTGCTACCATTGCCGATAATGTAGGCGATAACGTAGGTGATGTGGCGGGTATGGGTGCCGATCTGTTTGGCTCTTATGTAGCCACTGTTTTAGCCACTATGGTACTGGGAAGAGAAACCGATGCATTGAAAGATACTTTTGGCGGCATGTCGCCTATCCTGTTACCCATGCTGATTGCAGCTATGGGTATCTTGTTCTCTATCATTGGTACTTTCTTTGTAAGGATCAGTGAAGGTGCTGGTCTTAGTACAGCTGCAGTTCAAAAAGCACTGAACATGGGCAACTGGGGTTCTATCATTCTTACCGGTGTGGCCTCTTACTTCCTGGTTAATTTCTTATTACCCGACACCATGACCCTTCGCGGACATGAGTTTTCCAAACAAGGTGTATTTGGCGCCATCATGGTTGGCCTGGCAGTAGGTACATTAATGAGTATCATCACTGAATATTATACGGCCATGGGTAAACGCCCGGTAAATACCATCATACGTCAATCAGGTACCGGTCATGCTACCAATATCATTGGTGGTTTAGCCATGGGTATGGAAAGTACTTTTTTACCTATTCTTGTATTGGCAAGCGGTATCTACATGAGTTACTGGTGTGCAGGTTTATACGGTGTGGCAATTGCAGCTGCCGGAATGATGGCCACCACGGCCATGCAGCTGGCTATTGATGCATTTGGCCCCATTGCTGATAACGCAGGAGGTATTGCAGAAATGAGTGAATTACCAAAAGAAGTACGTGAAAAAACAGATATCCTGGATGCTGTAGGTAACACCACAGCGGCAACAGGTAAAGGATTTGCCATTGCTTCTGCTGCATTAACTGCCCTGGCATTATTTGCAGCATTTGTTGGTATCTCCGGCATTGAGGGCATCGATATTTATAAAGCTCCTGTACTGGCCGGATTGTTTGTGGGTGGTATGATTCCTTTTATATTCTCATCACTGGCCATTCGTGCAGTGGGTGAAGCAGCCATGGCCATGGTGGAAGAAGTGCGCCGCCAGTTCCGTACCATTCCCGGTATTATGGAAGGTACAGGTAAACCGGAATATGATAAATGTGTAGCCATCAGTACCCAGGCATCGCTTAAAAAAATGATGCTGCCCGGCGCCATCGCCTTATTATCTCCATTAATTATTGGCTTTGCTTTCGGTCCCGAAGTACTGGGTGGATTTCTTGCAGGCGCTACCGTTAGTGGTGTTTTGATGGGTATGTTCCAGAATAATGCGGGTGGTGCATGGGACAATGCTAAAAAATCTTTTGAAAAAGGTGTGGAGATCAACGGAGAGATGTTTTACAAAAAATCAGATCCGCACAAGGCGTCTGTAACCGGCGATACCGTAGGTGATCCATTTAAAGATACTTCAGGCCCATCTATGAATATCCTTATTAAACTGATGAGTATTGTTTCATTGGTAATTGCTCCTACTCTTGCAACTATTTATGGCAAAGCAGAGTCTAAGCAAGTAGTCAAACATGAAGTAATAAAAGAAATTGCCATTACCAATACTGACAGTGCAACAACACTGAGTGTTACTGCAGGTCAAGAAGAAATAAAATTGGCTACCGATAAATTAATTGATGCCCTGGCTACTGATAATTTGCTAAAAAGAGATAATTTTACGCTATCAGTGAAAAAAGGAATTGTAAGTATTGATGGAACAATATTGAAAGAAGAAGTTGCGTCAAAATACAAAACAATGATTGATGCATTGGGTGGTGCCGACTTTGAATTAAAGAACAGCCAAAAATAAACTTTTCGAAGTTTTTTCAAAAACGTCTAATCAGAACCATTATAACCAGAAAGTCCGGGTGTTTCCACATCGGGGCTTTTTTTTTACTATTCCGCAGCAATTGCTGCTCTTGCCGATACTGAAATAAATTATCCTCATCTCCCATCCTGCTTTTTGATAACGTTCTGCTTCTGCAGTAGCTGCGGGAACAAAATTGTTAATTGTTAATAAAATTTATATGGCCGGATTTGCTATTTACGAGTAAAATCGTATTTTGCTTACGAAATTAATCGTATTATGACAGCAGTAAAGAACTTAAAGCCTACCGAGAGTGAACTGGAGATACTCCAGGTGTTATGGAATGAGCAAGCCGCCACTGTTCGTACGGTACATGAAACCCTGAGTAAAACCAAGGATAGCGGTTACACCACAACCCTTAAGTTAATGCAGATCATGTTTGAAAAAGGATTGGTAACCCGTAACGACAGCAGTAAAACGCATATTTACCAGCCTGCTGTTACCAGGGAAAAAACACAAAAACAATTTTTGAACAAGATGATCGATACGCTGTTTGCAGGCTCTTCTGCCAACCTGGTGCTGCAGGCACTTGGGGGCCATGATGCCAGCGAAGCTGAACTGGAAAAGATCCAGGAATTGATAACACAGTTAAAAAAAGAAAAATAATCAACCGGCCGGTAGCTCTTAAGTGGTGTACCTGTTGCATAACTCACCACCAGTTAACAGAAACTTACCGGTTCCCTGCTTTACCATTAACTAATTAACCTGATCAATGGCACAACTCTCTTACAGTATATGCATGAGTTTGCTCCACAGCTTGTGGCAGGCTGGCGTAATTATATTGTTATACCGGCTGCTGGAAATTAGTTTACGGGAACAGTTTACCCCCCTGCAAAAAAAGAATTTTTTATTTATTTCCCTGGGCTTCCAGATCGTGCTGTGCTGCTGCACATTTTTTATTTATTATTTCGATGCATCAAACAATCTTGTAAATAATAATCTCACAAAGGCGGTACATACTCTTTTATCGGACAGCACTGTTCATGCAGTTACCCCCTGGTTATTTTCCTTTTACATGTTGGTTATTGCATACAAAATTACCCGAACCATTTACAGCTGGTATACATTCAGGCAACTGTTCCATGCTGGCATTCAAAAACCCCCGGTAGATCTTAAATTATTTACCGCTGTAAAAGCTGCTCATTTTGGTATTACCAGAAAAGTACAACTGTGGTTGAGTAATACCATCAGCACACCATTAACCTTTGGATTTTTTAAACCCGTAATCATATTGCCTGTGGCATTGGTAAACCAGTTGAGTATACAACAGGCCGAAGCGCTGGTGCTGCATGAATTAACACATATCAAAGCCAATGATTACTTCCTTAACTGGTTTTTACTGGTGGCTGAAAATCTCTTCTTCTTCAATCCATTTATATTATCCCTTTGTGCAAAAATCCGATTGGAAAGAGAGAAATACTGCGATATAAATGTTATGGCATTTGATTACCCTCCGCTTGCATATGCACAAACCCTATTACAGGCCCAGCATATTAAAAAATATGCAGCACAATACCAGGTAGCCGCCGTGGGTAAAAAGCAGGAACTGCTACACAGGATACATTTTTTTACCAATAAAAAGAATCATATCCGCAACAGCAACCACCGCCTGCTGCTACCATTGCTGAGCTCACTGCTGGTAATATTATTTGCTGCCACTTTGTTTTTGCAGTACTCCTTAATCAGAACAGCTGCACCCGTTGTTACCATAACAACAGTTCCTGCACAAATAAAACCAGGCTCAGAAAGTGCAGGCACTGCATTTGTAAATGAGGTGATAGATAAACTAACAGAAGACAAATTAAAGAACATAGCCGCCATAGTTACAAAACAGCAACCAGTAATTGAAAAGCAAATCAAAAAACTGGCCCCGCTAATCAAGGCTATTGAGGATAATGCAGCCGCCATGGCAGAGGATATGGCAGACAATATAATTTACCCCGTATCAATACAGGAAAACGATGCCGGCAGGCAGATCATTATTAGTGAAGAACAATCTGGCTCAAAAAATGCCACTGTAAAATTGTACACCCTTTCTTTTGTTAATGGCAAATGGGTATTGCAACCCCAATGGAAACTGGCTGCTAAAGAGCTGCTCTTTCCCGATTCATTGCGCAATAATACAGATTCTTCGGCAGCACAAGATCAGCCCATTGCGTATTAATAACAACGCGGACATTTTTGACTGTACCTGTTGCCTATAATAAATCCCAGCATGATCTCATGTGTATTTTTTGTATAGGTCCGCAACCTGGAAGTAGTAGCATTTTCATAGGCATAACTGATATTGAAGGTATTGGATACATTGATGCCGGCCATTGCAGAATATCCTGAAATCAGGTCGGAAAAGCGGTAGCTGCCACCTACCCACACCTTATCCAGGTATTGGAATTTAAGATTGGTATGTACCCCGGTTAATTGAGGCTGCCAGTATTGTACCATTACAGAAGGCATCATCATCACTTCGTCGGTTAAAGAAAACCGGTAACCTGCTGTTGCAAAATAGTTGGGCGAGTAATAGGTGCCGTATTTATCATTGTTCACAAACCTGGCTTTACCAGGAATGATATTTAAAACAGAAAGTCCCACAAAATACCTGGCTGAGTACAACCATAAGCCCGCTCCTATTTCCGGCTTTACTTTTTTTAATTCCCCGGTACTGATGCCAATTGCCGGATCATTTGGATCAAGGCTGGCCCATTCAATTTTTGACCGGTCGAGATTTACACTGGTAAAACCACCGCTGAACCCTGCTGACAAGGTGGTTTTTACACTGAGCGGTTTATGGTAAGCGTAAGTAGCATTTACCGACCAGCGGTTGATATAACCTGCCTTATCGTTCATTGCTGTAAAACCAATACCATGGTGTGGTTCGGGCGGTGTATATTCTTCCCATAGCCTTTGCCCCCTGGGGTTTTCGCCGGGTATTTCAAAGGAAGTGGCACTGGTACGAAGATCTTCTTTACCAATGGGTGCATGAATACTCAAATAAGAAGTCACCGGCGCACCGGTGATGCCTGTCCATTGATTGCGGTTACTTATTTTGATATCTGTATAATTCTCAATACCGGTAACACCCGGATTAAGAATATAATTGTTCAAAATATATTGCGTATAAAAAGGCTTTGCCTGCGCTGCAGCAAACATGCTGTACAAACATCCACCCGCTATTAAAAAAATCTTTTTCATGGTTCAGCTTTTCTCTGCTTCTGTATAAGTTAGTGTTGCAAGTTGAAAATGCCATTGCAGTATCAGGCAACTGCAATGGCGTGAAATTATTTTACAATAGTTACATATCCGGTTACTGGCTTGCGGCCATTTTCAGGTTCAATAATGTAATAATAAGTATCAAAAGGCAATGGCTTTCCTTTTACCGTACCATTCCACGGTGTTTTATAACCTCTTGATTCAAATACGAGCTGCCCTGTTCTGGTAAATACCTGCACTTTACAATTGGGGTAGGTATCCAGGTATTCAATCTTCCAGGTTTCATTGATACCATCACCATTAGGGGTAAACGTATTGGGTACTTTGGGCGCTTTTAAAACTTTTACATTCATGGCATCGGGCAGAGCAATACATCCGCCCCTTCCGGTAACCTGCAGGGTATAGGTAATATCATCCAGCATGTTTAAAGCAGTGGGTGCAGCCAGTGTGTTATCGTTGAGATAGGTGGCTGGTGTCCACAAATACTTAGACCCTGTACCACGTATCAATTCGGGTTGCAGTGTAATGGATCCTCCTTCCAGTACCACCAAATCAGGCCCAGCATTAAATACAGGGTAAGGATATACTGTGAATGGCTGTGTTAAAGTTGTACTCTTGCAACCATAACTGTTTACCGTGTACAGCGATACATTATATACCAGCGTATCGGTATATTGATGCGTTACCTGCTGAACATTGTCTTTTGCGCCATCACCAAGATCCCAAAACCATTGGGTAATAGTACCATCCAGTCCATCTGTAAGGTCCCGGAATGTAACCACATCCCCAATACATACCCCCGGTTTGCTTACATTAAATGTTGTTACAGGCTGAGGATGAATAAAGTTCACCAGCTTACTGATGCTTTTCACACAACCACTGTCGCTCGTTACAGTTAATACCACTGTATATGGGCCTGCCCCGGTATATACATGTGGCGGCGGTATTTTGGCCAATGAATTATTTAAGAAGCCGCTGGCAGGATCGCCAAAATTCCACGCATATTTGAACCCTGCTTCTGAGCCATCAGCAATACTTGAATTATTGGTAAATGAAACGGATGCCGCAGGCAAACAAATACTCGATTCGTTGAACACAAATGCCGGATTGGGATTGGGGCTGATGACGATTTGTTTACTGCGGGTACTGCTCTTACATCCGTACACAGATGTAGTATACATTTTAACAGTATAAGTACCTGTGGTAAGATAATTATGCGCAAAACTGCTGCCCGGCGCATGACTTTCCACTGGGCCGCCATCACCAAAATCCCAAAGTGTATTATTTAATGTTACGCCTGATGGGGCCAGGGACGCATCTTTGAATGTGGTGGCACTTCCTTCGCAGGTAGGAGTGATAAAAGAGAACTGTGCAGAGGCAGTATCTAAAACCGTAACAGGCCGGCTCATGGTATCAACACAACCGCCCGCTGCTGCAGTAAAAGTATATTTGATCCAGTGAGTACCCACTCCTGCAATAGCCGGACTGAATATACCCGACGCAGAAACGCCTGTGCCGGAATACACTGGTGGCAGGCCGGGCACTCCCCCAATTTCACTGGCCTGGGTAATTTGAAAGGGTGCCGCATCATAACAAACATCTGGCATTGCATTAAACTGCACTTTTGGTGCTGCATTAACGGTGACTGTTGTTATTTTATCATTGAAACAAATACCACCGGAATAGGCTACCAGCCTTACTGTAAATGTTTTGGTTAAAGGCGTTTGAAAGTTCAGGTATTTGTGCCGGTAAACTTTACCGGGCAGCGGATTATCATCTGTTTCCACCACAGCAGGGGCATTCACATTATCCCAGTATATTTCCACTTTTGTTATACTGCCTGGTGCTACAGTTGACGTATTGGTAATGGCTACAGAATCATTGGCACACAATGCGGCAGGATTGCTTACTGTAAAATTAGCCGTGGGATTGGCTCCGTTGATAAAAATATTATGTGTAATGGTATCTGAACAACCACTAATACTGTATGCAATATGTTTTACAGTGTACAGGCCGGTGTTAGTATATAAATGCGTGCCGTTTTTTGTTATGGCTGTATTTAATGCCCCGGAAGCCGGATCGCCAAAATCCCAATACCATTGTGTTACTGTTGCCGGCGCCCCTATTTTACTGGTATCTGTAAACACTGCTGCAATATCGTTGATACAAACTTCCGGCACCATAAAGCCAGCCTGCGGATTAATACTTACTGTAACCTGCTGCGTAAACGGAACAGGATTGCTGCATCCTTTGGATGTGGTAACTATCAATCCGGCAGTATATATACCCGCTGTGGCATAAGTATGATTTACCGGAGTACCTGCACCCGAGGTGGCATCACCAAAGGTCCATTGCACCGATGCCACTGTTCCTGTATTGGGCAGTGAAGCATCAGTAAACAGGATGTTTTTATTTTCGCAATCGGGATTACTGAAAGTAAAATTGGGTGTTGGCAAAGCATTAACGGTAATGGTACCGGTGGCCGTTTTTTGAACGCAGGTACCCGTGGTGGTAACTGTATAATTAAAAATACCGCTCACTGTCGGCGTGCCTGAAATGGTGAAAACGCCTCCGGCATAGGTACCGCTTACGCCTGCCGGTAGCCCTGCTGCTGTAGCGCCTGTTCCACCACCTGTAACCAGGTAGGTGATATCAGTAATGCTGGTTGTGGCACACAATTCCTGGTTTGCAGTAGGCGCCGCAGAACTGAGCGTAATGGCAGCATCCGGATTGATGATGATACTGCCTGTTGCCGATTTTTGAACACAGGTACCCGTAGTAGTAACCGTGTAACTGAATGCACCACTTACAGCAGGTGTTCCGCTGATAGTAAATACACCTGCACTGTATGACCCGCTAACGCCTGCAGGCAAACCAGATACGGTAGCGCCTGTTCCGCCCCCGGTAATGGTATAAAAAATAGCACTGATGGCGGTGTTAACGCACAAGGTTTGGTTGCTGGTACCCGCTGCAGATGACAGGGTAATGGCCGCATCCGGGTTAACCGTAATGCTGCCGGTGGCATTTTTTTGTACACAGGTACCGGTGGTGTTGATTACATAATTGAAAGTACCTGTTGCCGTGGGTATTCCGGAAATAGTGAATACGCCTGCAACATAGCTGCCGGTTACCCCGGCAGGTAAGCCGGCTACAGTGGCACCAGTACCACCACCCGTAATATTATAGGTGATATTAGTAAGCGGTGTATTAATACACAATGCCTGTGACGCGGTGGCAGCTGCAGAACTAAGTGTAATAGCTGCATCAGGATTAACAGTGATGGTACCAGTAGCCGTTTTTTGAATACAGATGCCCGATGTGGTGACTGTATAATTGAAAGTGCCGGTTGCGGTAGGTGTTCCGGAGATAGTGAATACCCCTGCAGCATAGGTACCCGTTAACCCTGCAGGCAGGCCTGTTACAGAAGCACCGCTTCCTCCGCCACTAATTGTATAAGAAATATTGGCTATTGCAGTATTGATACAAAGCGCCTGGTTATCTGTTCCTGTTGCAGAGTTTAAAGCAATAGCAGCATCCGGGTTAATGATAACGGTGGTCGCCTGTCCGGTAATGACCCTGCTGCAAACCGTAGACCCCACATTTTTAACCCCGGTTAAATGATATACAAATGTTCCTGCAGTGGCGGTACTTACCGGAATAGTTACTGTATTACCAAAACCGGTTGATATTACAGTAAAAGGCGAACCTCCATCAATATCATATGTAAACTCATAGGGCGCTTTTCCCTCAGTAGCTGTAAATGTAATACTGTTGCCTGCAGAATTGATACAGGCCGTTACCGGTCCGCTGATAGTGGCAGATGGAATATCAGGTACCACCACATCAAGCCGGATGGTATCACTCAGGCAACCCGGGGTGGTGATGCTGGCATACCTGGTGGTATAAGTACCCGGTGCAGCATAGGTATGGCTGGGGTTTTTAACAGTGGATGTGTTGCCATCTCCAAAATCCCAGAACCATTTATAGGTTGCCTTGGGTGTTTGGGGTGTAGTTTCAATAAACTGCACTGGCTCCATATAACAACCATTAGCTACCGTGGTATAACTGGGAAGTGGTGGAGCAGATACCAGCAGATCAAAATCAATATCCTGGGAGTTTCCACAGGCACCACTTGGGAAATAAGTAGTAATCGTTACCGGGTATGAGCCTATGGTATTAAAACTATATAAACTGGGTAAAGAATACCAGTAAATTGTTTTCCCGTTTACAATGGTGGTTGAATCAGGCCCACCTGCTCCCGGCGTACAATTTGTATAAATGGAAGTGGGCGGTACTGATGGCGGGCCAGGCAGGCTACTCAAATTCCATTTTATTGAATCGGCACAGTAAGGTAGCGACACTTTAAATTTAAATGGTGTATTGGTACACACTGATGGTGCCAGTTCTATCCCATATTCAGTATTTACGCCTATTTGCTGATACAGGTCTTTCACATTGGCGCCGGCAGAATATCCGTAAGTCTCGGCACTTCCATAACCGTAAGCCAGCGCATTGAAACCCGAATCTGAATGTAAAGCATGATTTCCCTGTGCTACAAAAGGAAGATACAGGTAAGAATAATTGGGGTCGCCGGGATGCACTACCCATGAACCCGCGGGAACCGATGCCCCATCAAGTGTAAAAGAAGATTGACCGGTACCCCCGTTTCGCATGATCACATGTAAATGATGCTGGTGGGCAGCATTGGGTGGAGATTGAGAAACGGTTAAAGGAGAATTCACCAGGGTAACCTGGTTAATATTTTGTTCTACCGGATTTAAAATGATCATATCCGGATCATAAGGGCTGCCATTGGTAAGACAGCTTTGTGAGGTAAAATACTGTGATACAGAAATTGGCAGATCTGCCTCAATCAGGTTGGGGATGGTATTTGAAAACTGGTAATACTCATTAGTAAATGATCCTGCAGGAATTGGAACCCCATTTAATGTTACATTGGCTGCAGGACTGGAACGGATGATTCTGTAAAAATTATTATTTCTGTTATAACTGGGAACACTCAGGTATTTTTTACCCCATGTTGCCACGGGATATAATTGCTGGTACAAATTATCCGCACTGCCTCCACTGCATCCAAGCGCCAGTTTTCCACTGCCCGAAAAAACCGCAATTTTTTTACAGCCACCTGTACCGGATGCGATTGACTTTACTGAGGTTCCAGACAGATCTACCCCACTATTACCAGATGTGTTGCCTAAAACCTGGTATACCTGCCCTTTATTAAGTGTAACTATATTGGTACTGTAGGCAGCCCACCCCCCTTTGGTTGCAGCAGTTGGAATGATCTCTATATTGGTATTGTCTTCCACTGCCACTATGGTAATATATGAACAGGCATTGGCTTCATTTGAAACCTGGGTAAAACTCATGGCAAAATAATCTTTCCCTAAAACATTGGTTGGCAAACAAAGAGAAGCCGCACTGGCCTGCGACCTGGTAATGAACGAGTACACTACAATAGGTTTCGCCGCTGTAACATGTATGGCGCGGCCGCTAAAAATCCCATCAGCATTTACAAAATAAGTGTTTGGAATGGATACGTTGGTTACAAAGCCCGCAGTAATGGTTCCCGAAGCAATTACCGCACCGCCAAAAATTTCAACTGTGTAGGTGGTAGTAACATCCGATGTCAAGTAAAGGGTCATGGCGGGAGTTCCCCCACCATTCACCATACCAACATGATAAGAGTATGCCAGCCAAAATTCTTTACCCTTATTACTAAAATCCTGCGAAAAACTGAAAAAAGAAATGAATGACAGTACTAAAAGAAGTATTATTTTTCTCATGCCTTGGTATATAATCAATGTATCTGTTAAATAATGAACCCGGTTTACGGATGCTTTTTTAGGGGATAACGTTGGTTACAGAGGATAAAAAGATTTTGAAATTTTACATAAGAACAGGCCTGTAAATATACTGATAAAAGATGCAATGAGCGGCTTCAATCCCTGCTTTATTTGAATATTTAATTCAATTATATTATCGTACGGTTATACTACTAAAAGTGTTTTTGTAAAAGCGGCCAGCCCCGGCAGGTTTGATGGAGGTACATAAAAAAAGCCACATAGAAATGCGGCCTTTGTTAAGAATCTTTCGATTCTGTAACCCCCAAAGAAAACATCGTAAACCAAGCACTAACACGTTTACAGTCTTTCGGGGGCAGATAGTAAACGCCTTTTCGGAACTTTTATTTTGCTGGCTCTAAAATATTGTTAATTAATTCAGTGTAATTAGTTCTTTTAATAAAAAATACAAATGGATCAGTGGTATTATTTTTTTGTACCAGTGGTCATTCCCATCCGGTGGTATAAGGGAACAGGTTGCAGCAAACAGTTCTTTTCAGTACCATTATACCATTCTTTCAAACGCTGCAATACGGTTTCCAATTTTTCTATATTCATTAATTTAATTATACTGTTCATATTGGTATTGTTTTTTTGGCTGTCAGGTGAAAGGAGGTTGCCGGTTAAGGTGTCCGGCAACTCCTGTAAACCCTTTTTTGCTTGGTTATAATACTTTAAATGAGTTAGCTGTTAGTTTCGGTAAAAGGAGGTTGCCGGGGTATAAATTCCAGCAACTCCTGTAAACCTACTGTGCTTGGTTATAATCAGTTTTTAATAATTTTTTGTGTTGCTGTTACTACCCCGTTCACGGTTAACTGCACCATATAAACACCCGGGGTAAGTTTACTCAATCCATCCAGCTGTATGGTATTGTATCCTTTATTTACTGAAGATGGTTTAACCATCACTTTTTGCCCGGTTACATTACTGATACTGATCTCTGCCTTACCTGTTTCAGTACTGGCAAATCCAATATTCAGGTTTTCGGTAAATGGATTAGGACTGGCCTGCATTACCATACCCGGCACAATTTGCAATTTTACTGCTATCACATTGGTATAAGTAGCCCTTCCATTATTATCTACCTGTTTTAAACGGTAGTAAATAACTGCCTTTCCCTGAATTTCAAAAGCCCTGTCGGTAAACTGGTAGTTTTTTTGAGCTCCGTTTTCAAACCCATCCAGTACAACACTTACAGTAGAAAAGCTGGTACCATCGTAAGAACGCTCTACTTCAAAATGATTGTTATTCACCTCCTGGTCTGTAACCCACCTCAGCAATACTGATTTATCCATTCCCACTGCATCAAAAGAAATGTATTTAACGGGCAATAAACCAATATAAGGCATGGTGATTTGCTGAAAAAATCCGCAGCTGTACCTGTCCTGTACGGTAAATACATTATCAGTATTACTTCCAATCCTTACTTCATTCACTTTTCCTGAATTGGAAAACCGGAAGTTGATATTGGTATTCCATGAAGAAGTATCAATATCTGTATAATTAGCTACTGTTCCGGTGGCCTGAATAATATTGCCGGATAATGAGGTAAGTGTTAAAACAGTTCTGTTAGAAACAGTTACACTGTCCGGATCTTTAGCCGCTACAAACTCTCTAACATGCTGTCCATCTCCATCCACATCAATAAAAGACAATTGAAAACATCTGTAAATATGAGTGTTGCCATTAGAAGAATCTTTAAATTCTATTTTAAAACTGGCGTAGGAGCTGGAAGCGGTTTGAGCAGTAGCCGTTCTAACCACAGGCTGCCAGGCTGCATTGTATCCAAAAACACTGTCGTCGATATTAGAAAGTGTGGCGCCATTCTTCAGCTCAGTTAACGTAACAATGGCATTTACACCCCTGGTTACGGAAGGAAATTTATATTGAGCCCCGGGCTGACCGGCTGTTCCATGAATCAGGCTGGGATGTTGCCAAACCATCGCCGGTGCCTGGCATTGTTGTGCACTTGCATGTATGCTGTTTGTAAAAAATGCGGCCGCGATTACCAGTAATTTAATAACAGAAGTATAATTAGTTTTCATTTTCCTGAATTTGAGATAAGCTGATCAAAATCTTACAAAGCGGTAGCTGCTGTAAGCCTGCAAATGAAATTGGGTACGGTAAACTATTGAGCGATTTTAACAATATTGCTGGCAACGGCAGCTTTGTTATCATCAACCTGTAAAATCCTGTAAAACACTTTGCCGGATTTCATTTTGTTGAGTGACTGCTTAAAAATAAAAGCATGAGTACTTTGCTTTGGGTCGGCACCCAGTACAAGACCGATAGTAGAAAAGGTAGTTCCATCTGTACTAGCCTGTACTTCGCAATAACCTGAGGCATTAGCGGCCTGCACGTTCCAGTTGATAACCAGTTGCCTGTTTTCAACATTGGCTGTTAAATTAATTACAGGAGAATCGGTGGGACAAAGAGTAGAGGAAAAAGACTTGGTAAAACCCAAGGCCAGGATAAATATAAGGGTACTCTTAAGTACTAAAGTAAAATTAGTTTTCATTTTCTTGTGTTTATTCGTTTCAGAAAATTTACCAAAGATTAAACAGGGGTAAGTACTGTATAACCTGGATGGTTCTTAAGAGGAGAATTGGAGTTCGGATTGGAAATAATGAATAACCGAGGTAATGGTCATTTATAATTTCATCACAAACATAATACAAGTTTCGGAAACCGCAAATATTTTTGACCGTAATTTTACTGCATTTAGAGGAAAAACACTTTTCAGGCTTAATATATAAAAATTTTCTATCGAATCAAGCATATTGCTTTAAAAAACATCTAACCAATCAGCCAATTATTTTTATAATATTTTACCGATGGTCCATTTTTTTGCATTCTCAAGCAAGATCCCTTGTTTTTCAGTACAACCAGTCTGCTGCTTTTTACGGAGTAATAATACTGTATTATACTGGCTGTGTGGGATGCAAAAAAAACCGTTCGAGTTGTTTGCATATATTTAGTTCCCCGAAAAAATATCCCACTCTATTCATTCTAAACTGGCGATCGTTTCCAATTCACCCATAATATATAAATTTTAAAATACAGGTATTATTCCAGGTTCTTCCCAATTAAGTTATGCCATTTTAGCATTCCGGTCACAAACCATTACATTACTAAATAGTGCCGGGTAACAATCTCAATACATTAATTTCTTATACCACAACCATAATCTAAAAAGATGACTCAGAATAAATTCTTCTATGCAGCATAATATTAAAATATGACAGTTTTGATAAAATAAAATAGCATATAATTTATATTATCAATTAATTATCAATTTATTAAATAATTACATTACTCAAAAATGCAGCTAGCCCTGAAATACCCGAAAAAGCGCCTTGATTTTATTATATAAACCTATATTTTATATTATCTAAATTTTATAATACTTTATTAATCAATATTTTTAAATTAAATTTATATACTACTTTTATTAGTAAAAAAGCTATATTTTAAAAAGCTACAATGCTGATTAAAACGCTAATAGCTTTAGCAGAGTTTTATCATACACCAAAACATATTTTTATGTTACTTTGCAGTAGATAGGTAATAACTGATAAGAACCCATACATGCAAAACAAATATCCCCTCTCCTTTTTAAGTATTTTATCTCTTGCTTTTTTAGTGACATCCTGTCGGGAGCCCAGGGAACTGGAATACCGCGACTTTAAAAATTTGAGCTCTGAAAAACTGGGCTTCTCCTCCTCCGTATTCAAGATAGACCTGCTGTACTATAACCCCAATAACTTTGGACTGGACCTGAAAAGAACCGATCTGGATATTTATGTTGACAATAATTATCTTGGTCATACCACCCAGGATTTTCAAATTCACATCCCTAAACGGGCAGAATTTACCATCCCGCTAAAAATTGATGTGGACATGAAGAACGCTTATAAAAATGCCATGCCTGCGCTGTTTGGGAAAGAAGTGCTGCTAAAAGTCACAGGTACTGTTAAAGTGGGCAAGGCTAATATTTATAAATCCTTTAATGTAAATTACGAGGGTAAGCAAAAATTCTCATTGTAAAAACAAAAGGCACCCATTTAAAATGAGTGCCTTTTTATGCAATAACGCTGCTATTTTAGTTTTTGGGGCTGCCGGGTGCCGGGTTTGTTTTAGGCGTTTCTGCAGGTTTTTTGCAGCAGGCTGGCAGCCTTTTATATGCATATTCTTCTGCTTCTATATCGTCTGCATCAAAACCCAGGTTGGCTATTGCAGTCTTAATATATTCTTTATTGGTTCTGTCTGTAAGCCAGCTCACCGTGGCTGTCTTTCTTTTAAGATCCACCTTTACGGCTGTAACACCTTCGGTTTTACTAATAAAGAACTCTATCTGATCCTTACATTTATCGCAATTTTGGAGTGTGGGCAGGCTGATAATGGCTTTGTCAGACACTTTTACCTGGGCTGCACTTACCATAAAAAGACAGGATGTGATGGCGCCTAATAAGAATTGTTTCATTTTTTATAGTGTTTTGGCATTAAAGTTATTCATTCCCCGACCAATTTGCAGGATCTGCACTCCAGTTTAACAAGGTTTTTTGCTGATCGGGAGATACAATTCCCTTCTCTATTGCTAATTCTATTAAAGTTGGGTAATTGGTAAGCGATTGAAAAGGGATGCCTGCCGTTTCAAAAGCCTTATCAGCCACACTAAATCCGTAATTAAATATGGATACCATTCCTATAATTTCTACCTCTGCCGCCCTTAGTACCTCACATACCTGCAGGCTGCTTTTTCCCGTTGAGATCAGGTCTTCAATCACCACTACTTTCAGCCCTTTTTCCAGGTTACCTTCAATTTGATTACCCAGGCCATGTTCTTTGGGCTTAGGTCTTACATATACATAAGGTAATTTTAACTGGTCGGCCGCCATGGCCCCCCAGGCAATACCTGCCGTTGCCACCCCGGCAAGCACTTCGGCATCAGGAAATTTTTCGAATATTACGCTGCACATCTCACTTTTTACAAAATCCCGTATATAGGGAAAGGATAATACTTTACGGTTATCGCAGTAGATCGGGCTTTTCCAACCGCTGGCCCATGTAAATGGTTGTTGCGGGCTTAATTTAATTGCATTAATTTGTAAGAGCTTTTCAGCAACAGCTTTTTCGTTTGTCATGCTGCAAATTTGACGGTTGAAATTTAAAATTTGAAATATTATTATGCACATCAAAGTATATTTTGGAGACAAACCTGTTTTCCTTTGTGATGAGATCAGCGAAGAACTGAAGGAAATACTGCACCACCCGGATGCCGTTTTTATAGATGAGGTTACCAGTCCGGCTATTAATTCGCTATTGCATGAGATAAAAAAAGAAGAATTTCATGCCGGGGTAATGCTGGATCCTGATTTTCACAAATTGAAAAAACAGTTTTTCAAGCACTTTACATTAATAGAAGCAGCCGGTGGTGTGGTACAGAGCACCAAAAAAGACCTGCTTTTTATTTACCGTTTGGATAAATGGGACCTGCCCAAAGGCAAAATAGAAACGGGAGAAAAACCTGATGCATGTGCTGTAAGGGAAGTGGAAGAAGAAACAGGGGTAACCCAGCTTACTGTTAAGAAAAAGATAGGTGAAACCTACCATACTTATGATGCATTTGGAAAGCATTTTTTAAAAATCACCCATTGGTATTATATGACCTGCCCGGCAGGACAACAACTGGTACCCCAAACCGAAGAAGCTATTACGGCCATAAAATGGGTGCATACAAAAAATATTAAAGAACCGGTTGCCAATACTTATCCTTCCATCAGGGATATACTCAGTAAATTCTTTGATGAGCCATAAATGTATTAGTGGTTCTGTATTCCTTAAATTCAGGATGAAGGCTTTTTAAGGATCGCTACGGTAAGCCGGCTGATGCATACCAATTTACCCCTGTCGTCGTGAATTTTTATATCCCATACATGAGTGGAAGCACCCAGGTGCAGGGGCGTGCAGGTAGCTGTAACATAACCATTTTTTACCCCGCGAACATGATTGGCATTGATCTCGAGCCCTACACACATGTATTTTTGGTTGTCCACTACAAAATGAGACGCCACACTACCCACTGTTTCGGCTAAGGCACAGCTGGCACCGCCATGCAATAATCCGTAAGGTTGCCTGGTACGTTCATCCACCGGCATTGTAAGTTTCAGAAAATCGGGGCCCAGCTCTTCCCACTGCATACCTAAATGATCACCCATGGTTTTATATCCAAGGTCTTTGATATCGGTAAGAGCTAAATTATTATTGAACCAGATGGGCATATTTATTTATTCTTCTTAATGGATTGATTGACCGCATCAGGTAAAAATTGAGATACATCTCCTCCATTACGTAACACATCTCTCACCAGTGTAGATGCCACTGAGGTAAATTGAGGCAGGCAGGTAAGGAAAACCGTTTCAATTTTTCCCTCCAGGCTGCGGTTCATATCGGCAATGGCCTTTTCATATTCAAAGTCGTTTACATAACGAATACCCCGAAGTATAAAACTGGCACCTGTTGTTTTACAACAATCTACTGTTAAGCCATCATATATTACGGCTTCCACTTTGGGATCGTTCTTATAAATTTCCCGAAGCCACTGTAACCGCAGTTCTTCCGAAAACATGGGCGTTTTATTAACATTGCGTCCAATACCAATAACCAGTTTATCAAACAGCGGCAGGGCCCTGTCGATAATATCTATATGCCCTAATGTTACGGGATCAAAAGTTCCGGGAAATAAACAGATTCGTGGCATAGCAAGTTTTAATTTAATGAATAATGGATAGCGGGTGAGTGGATATTTTTCACTTATACTGCTTTATAAAAAAGAAACTCCTTCAAAGGTGAATCAATTATCCAATATAAATTATTTCATTACCCTTCACCTATGCGTTTTTGGCACCAGAAAGCAGGTACAAGGCCGCCATTCTTACGGCCACGCCATTTTCCACCTGTTGTAAAATGATCGATTGATTACTGTCGGCCACATCACTGTCAATTTCCACTCCCCGGTTAATAGGGCCCGGATGCATGATGACGATCTCTTTTTTTAATCCGTCCAGTAATTTACGGCTAACCCCGTAAGCCAGGTTGTATTCCCGTAAGGAAGAGAACAATACCTGGTTCTGTCTTTCCAGCTGAATGCGAAGTACGTTGGCCACATCGCACCACTCCAATGCCTTTTTTAAGTTGTATTCTACTTTTACATCCAGTGCTTCATGAATATACTTAGGAATTAAGGTTGGCGGGCCCGCCACCATCACTTCGGCACCCATTTTTTTAAGCAGGTAAATATTACTTAAGGCTACGCGGGAGTGCATGATATCTCCAATCAATACAATTTTTTTTCCTTCCAGGCTACCCAGTTTTTCTTTTATGGAAAAGGCGTCCAGTAAGGCCTGCGTGGGATGCTCATTAATGCCGTCGCCGGCATTAATAATGGCTGCCGGAATATGTTTGGCCAAAAAATGGGGCGCCCCGCTGGCACTGTGCCGCATGACCACCATATCCACTTTCATACTTAAAATATTATTCACCGTATCCAGTAAAGTTTCGCCCTTAGCGGCAGATGAACCGGAGGCAGTGAAGTTAATCGTATCTGCGCTGAGTCTTTTTTCTGCCAGCTCAAAAGAGATCCTTGTACGGGTACTGTTTTCGTAAAATAAATTTACAATGGTGATATCCCGCAGGGATGGCACTTTTTTGATAGAACGCTGTAAAACTTCTTTGAACTGGGTGGCGGTAGATAAAATAAGAGAAATATCTTCTGGTAAGAGATCTTTAATGCCCAATAGATGTTTGGTAGATAGTTGCATTAAGCAGCGAAGTTAAAGGTTTGATGCAGAATACACAAATTTCTATAGTTGCTAATTAGATTATTTAGTTGATGATTGGTGAATGGATAATTTTCACTTTGTTGTTTCCTGTATGGATTCATTTCGTCATCAATTATCCATTAATATAATACTACGGCCTCTTTATCCCACTCCACTTTTACTTTTTGAGAAATGATGGTATCGATGGCCTTGCCACAATAATCAGGCTGAATGGGTAATTCCCGGTTAAACCGCCTGTCGACCAATACACATAATTCCACTTTTTGCGGGCGGCCAAAATCCTGCAGGGCATCCAGGGCTGCCCTGATAGTTCTTCCGGTATACAATACATCATCGATCAATATCACCTGTTTTCCCTCAATTGAAAAAGGGATGTCGGTTTTATTAGCCACATGCAGTTCATTCCTGATATCATCGCGGTAAAATGTGATATCTAAAACACCATACTGAACATTTTCATCAGCACATAACTGCCTTACCGATTCCACTATACGATCGCCTACTTTTACACCACGGGGTTGCATGCCAATGAATACCACGTCCTTCAGGTCAAGGTGATTCTCCAGTAGTTGGTGAGACAATCTTAATATAGTAAGATGCAGCTGTTGTTTATCTAAAATCGTTGTCAAGCTATAGTAATTTACAAAGCGAATTTATCTGATATTATCCGATAAAAAAAGTCCGCTGCTGGCAGCGGACTTTACAAAATCATTTTTCCTGCAAAAAAGGATACCTGTAATCTGTTGGTGGATTAAATGTTTCCTTGATGGTTCTGGCACTTAACCAGCGGTATAAGTTTAATATAGAACCGGCTTTATCATTGGTGCCACTTGCCCTGGCGCCCCCAAAAGGCTGCTGGCCTACCACAGCACCGGTTGGTTTGTCGTTGATATAGAAATTACCTGCACTGTTACGAAGTTTATTGGTAGCCAGTTCAACGGCGACCCTGTCCTGTGCAATTACCGCACCGGTTAAGGCATATGAAGAAGTGCTGTCTACCAGTTTCAATGTGTCTTCAAATTTATTTTCGTCGTACACATATATAGTTAACACCGGTCCAAACAATTCTTCACACATGGTTACATACCGGGGATCAGTAGTTTCAATAACAGTGGGTTCAATAAAATACCCTTCTGTTTTATCGCATTTACCTCCCACCAGTATTTTAGCTCCGCTGTTTTTCTTTTTGGCATTTTTAATATAGCCTTCCAGTTTATCAAAACTTTTTTCATCTATCACGGCGTTGATGAAATTGGTAAAATCTTCCACAGTTCCCATTTTCATGGTTTTGATTTCTGCCACTAATTTCTTCTTTACTTCGGCAGCTATGTTGGAGGGTATGTATGCTCTTGATGCTGCAGAACATTTTTGTCCCTGGTATTCAAAAGCACCCCTTGCCAATGCAGCTACCACCACATCGGGATTGGCAGATTTGTGCGCCACTACAAAATCCTTTCCGCCGGTTTCGCCTACTATGCGGGGGTACGAGCGGTACATGCTCATGTTAGCACCAATTGTTTTCCACATGTAATTAAAAACACCTGTACTTCCTGTAAAGTGAATGCCTGCAAAATCGGGATGATTGAATATAACATCTCCAGCTGTGGGCCCATCAACAAACACCAGGTTGATCACACCATCGGGCAGGCCGGCTTCTTTTAAAATACGCATGAACATTTGTGCGCTGTACACTTGCGTGTTGGCACATTTCCAAACCACCACATTGCCGCACATGGCTGCAGAAGTAGGCAGGTTACCCCCAATGGCGGTAAAATTAAAAGGAGATAAAGCAAATACAAACCCTTCCAGTGGCCGGTACTCCATCCTGTTGTTCATACCTGCACCGCTGATGGGTTGCTGGCGGTATATATCACTTAAAAAATGTACATTAAACCGTAAAAAATCTATCAACTCACATGCAGCATCAATTTCTGCCTGGAATGCGTTTTTGCTTTGCCCCAGCATAGTGGTACCGTTGATATAAGGACGGTACTTTGTGGCTAACAGGTCTGCAGCCTTTAAAAATATATTTGCCCGGTTTTCCCAGTTCATACTTGCCCACTTATCTTTTGCCTTCAATGCGGCTGCAATAGCTTTTTTTACATGACTGGCATCACCAGCATGAAAATAGCCCAGCAGGTGCTGGCGCTCATGCGGCGGGTGCATGGCTATTTTTTGACCTGTACGCACTTCATCAGCCCCGATATACATGGGTACATCTATCTTTTGTTTTTTTAATTCCGCCAACACTTCTTTCAATCTTTTTTTCTCTGCAGAACCGGGAGCATAAGAAAGTACAGGCTCATTTGCCGGCATCGGGTAGTAAAAATCTCCGTATTGCATGTCAATTGTTTTAGTGGTTAGATATTAGTTGTAGTGATTAGTTGTATTCATTAGTTTTCTAAGCCCTGCTTTAAAGCATCCAATCCTTTTTCTTCTTCGGCTGTAACTTCTTTGTCAAAATCAAATACCGGTCCGTTGGTTTGGGCATGAATAAAGTGCATGACTTCGTTAGTTACATCTTTACCGCCACCGATGCAGGTGGATAAGCATCCAATGGTATAAATAATACCCCAGGGTAAGCCCCACCATCCCAGTAACAAAGAAATAAAAAACCAGGGCAAACTTTTTGCAAACCTGCTTTCATTATTTTTTACAAAGTAAATATCCGTTCCCCTTTTAAATGACATGACAACGATAGAAATACAATAACTGTAAATAACAAATTTACCTCCTGCATTCACCTCATCCTGTATATCCTGTACCGTTAAATTTTCAATGCCATTAATTTTCATATACCTAATTTACATTATTATGCCTCCCCTGCTTTTACTAGCTGCTCTGCTCCTCTTTTTCACTCATTAAATATGCTTTAATGAATCCGTCGAGTTCTCCATCCATTACAGGCCCTACATTACCCACTTCATAATCGGTGCGGTGATCTTTGATCATTTTATACGGATGAAAAACATAAGATCGTATCTGGCTACCCCACTCAATCTTTTTCTTTTTACTGTTGGCAGCATCCTTTATTTCATTGCGGCGCTGCAATTCCATTTCGTACAAGCGGCTCTTCAGCATCTGCATGGCCAGTTCGCGGTTCCCCAGCTGGCTTCTGTCTTGCTGACATACCACCACAATACCGGTTGGAATATGTGTTAATTGTACCTTGGTTTCTACCTTGTTTACATTTTGTCCGCCTGCTCCACCACTGCGGGAGGTTTCCATTTTTACATCTGCCGGGTTGATCTCAATATTGATAGTATCATCTACCAACGGATATACATTTACCGATACAAATGAGGTATGCCGGCGGGCATTACTATCAAATGGAGATATGCGAACCAACCGGTGCACGCCGCTTTCTGATTTCAGGAATCCATATGCAAAGGGGCCTTCAAATTTATAGGTACAGGTTTTAATGCCGGCACCATCACCCCACTGCCAGTCCATTTCTGTAACAGTCCAGCCCTGTTTTTCGCCGTACATTCTGAACATGCGGGCCAGCATTTCGGCCCAGTCCTGGCTTTCGGTACCGCCAGCTCCGCTATTGATCTGCAACATGGCGGGTAATTCATCCTCGGGTTCGTTGAGCGTACTTTTAAACTCGGCCTCTTCTATTTTTACAATGGCAGCATCAAATGCCTCTTTTGCCTCTGTTTCTGAGGCTTCTCCTGCTTTCCAGAATTCAAATAAAACAGCAAAATCTTCCACTGCGGTATCAACCGCATGGTATAGATCTGCCCAATATTCATTTACCTTGGTTTCTTTTAAAATAGCCGTTGCCCTGGCATTATCGTCCCAAAAGCCCGGCGAAAGAGAGAGTTGTTTGTCGTTTGCTATTTTAGCTTCCCTGTTTTCTACGTCAAAGAAATCTCTTCAAAACCGTTGTGCGGTCTCTCAGAGCCTTTATTTGTTCTATTGTCATGCTGCAAAAATAAGAAATTTTGTTGTTAGATGAGTAAGCTTGCAGCGGTTGAAGATGATTAAATAAAAAATCCCGTAAACAAATTGTTTACGGGACCAATTATATAAAAGCTGTGGTTTATTTAAATTCTGCAGCTACTGTAATTTTTGGATCGGTAGCCACTTTACCTGCGCCAATAGCCGGACCGCTTACACCATAATCAGCCACTTTAACACTAAATTCAGATGTAGTGCTAACAGCCTTACCTTTCACTGTAATTGTTGCAGTAGTAGTTACAGGTTGTGTAACTCCATGCATGGTCAGGCTGCCGGTAACTGTTGCAGTGTAAGTACCGTCGGCTTTAAAATTAACAGCAGACAGGTTGGTGATCTTACCCTTAAAAGTAGCAGTGGGGAATTTATCAGAATCCATCCAGCCGGCACTGTTAAAATGCTCCTGTATTTTTGGATTAGAAAAAGAGAAATTTTTAATTACTGATTCAAAAGCCACATCACCGGTTTTAGTATTCAAACTGGCAACTGTAGTTTTATTATCTGCCTTGGGCAAAGCATCCAGTTTAGTGGTTGCATCAAAGCTAACGGTGGCAGAGGTGGTTGTTTTTTTCTTTTGTGCAAAAGATAAAGTGGTTATACCCACCAGGGCAATAAGGAGGAATGATTTTTTCATTGTTTCTGTTATTTTATTTGATTGTAAAAAAAATTATTTATTGATTGCGCAGCGCTTGAATGTAATGAATTCTGTTTCCAGTATCTGGCTGTAAGCTCCACCACTGCAAGACCCTTTTATAGAAACACTATCCCCTTCTTTAAGTGATTTTGCTTCAGCCAGGTGTTGTTGCTGAAACGCAAAAATTATATAGGCATCTGTCAGTGTATCCACCATCTTTACATTAATGGTGGTATCAGCGGCCTCTAATTCAGTCACCCTCCCGTTTACAGTGATGATCTGTTCTGCATATTTTTTATTTGCCAGGCTGTCATTTTTTTGAAACTCTCCTATCAGGTCCATGGCATTTACGGTAAAAGCCGCTTTTCTTTCTTTAGTATCGGTGAATTTTTCATTGAAAATGAACCATACTGTAACAGCACCGGCTACAAACAGCACAAGTCCAGTTATAAGAATTCTTTTAACCCAGGGCCTTTTTGCTGATGTTGAATTTGTCATATTAATTACAATAGAAGTATATTCAGTGCGAATATACAATGTTTAAACATTAAAATTGCCTGCCGGGGTATTTTTTGTTTTTTTTAACGTGTTGGATATTTCAGTTTTTAACAAAAAACGTGCAAAACAGGTGCATAAATGTGGCAGTTGAAGCCTGTCTTGTAAGGTTACGATACACTATCTTCAAACCAGCATTGCAGGGCTAAGATACTGTAAAAGTAATCAACCATTCAAACGAAAGTACCTGTTGGGCAGTTTAATTTGCCTTATGAAAAACAACCTGACGCTTTTTATGCCGGGTTGGTTTTTACAGGACTTACCAGTTTGTGGTATATCATTCCTATTTACAGTCTGTTACCTTTGTTGTTTTAATAGTTGTTAATTTTTTTTCACATTGGCCCCGACCAGGTTTTTTTTTAAGAAGTGGCACTGAAATTGCTATTTTACAAGTACCCACGTAACCTAAATCTTATTACATGAAAATTCAGTTTTTTAAAAATGTGCAGTTCACTAAACTGATAAAAGTGGACGGGCGCCTGAGAGAGTTTAACTTCAGAAAGCATGGCGACATTTTACAAAATCACATTTGCTCTGTAAATGTAGCTGACGACAGGGGCAACCGGATCATATTTGAAATGCAAAAGCAGGAAACAGGCTGGAAGATTGTGCAAAACAAGCTACCAGTGTGGATACTGGACAATGAGAACAATTTTCAACAGTATATTGAAGAAGAAGCTTAATATAAAAGGGTAATAAAAAAAAGGAGGACAGCTGTCCTCCTTTTTTTGTTACTGATAAGCTGTGCTTACTTAAAAATTTTATCAAAAAATAATTTCATTTCATTCCATGAGGCGCTATCAGCTGCTGCATTATAGGCAATAGGGATGTTGAATTTTTGCCCCCATGCGGTGGCATCAGGATTAGAAAAAGCATGAGTAGCGCCCGCATAAGCTTTAAAAGTATAGTCGGCTCCTATTGAATCCATTTGTTTTTTGAACATCGCTACTTCTTCGGGTTTTACAAACTGGTCATCTGCGCCGTGACAAACCAGCACTTTTGCTTTTAACAGGTTTTTATCTGCAGGCACTCCCACCAAATTACCATGAAAGCTTACTACACCGTTCAGCCTTTCACCCAATCTTGCCAGATTAAGAACCATTGCGCCGCCAAAACAGTATCCAATGGCTGCCATTTTTGAAGTGTCGGCCTGGCTATATGATTTTATTTTGTTTACTGCGGCATCAAAGCGGCTTTTTGCCAGACCAGGATCTGTATAAAAAGGCGTTGCCAGTTTACCTGCTTCCTGTGGATCGTTACCCATTTTTCCATTCCCGTACATATCAACAGCAATGGCAAGGTAGCCCAAGCTGGCCAGTTGTTTGGCCCTGTTCTTTACATAATCGTTCAAGCCCCACCACTCATGAATGATGAATACAACCGGGCGTGTATTGGGGCTTGCAGAATCGTAAGCCACAAAACTTGTTAAACTGGCACTGTCTGCGGTATAGTTAACCGATTCGGTTTTAATGACAGGCACTGTGCCGGCTTCTTTTGCATTGGTACCGTTATTACAGGATAGCAGCGCAGACAGCATTACGTACACTGCCAGGTGAAAATGTTTCATTGTATTTTTTTTGAGCAACAAAGTTAAAAAGATAAAGTTCTGTATCATCAAAAGAAAATGCCGGCTATTTTATTTCCGCTGCGTAAACGCTTCCCCGGGCTGGGCCATTTTTTGAGCCGCTGCAATCCTGGCCGGATCCAGGATAATAGTATGTACAAAAAGAATTCTTTCTTCTGCAATGGCATCATCAGAATTACACACCGCCTGCCGTAAAAATTTAGCATCTGTACAATTCATGCATCCCAAAACAATACCATGCGCTTTAAAGTCAACTTTTCCGGTGGTATCAGGAAAAACCATTCCTGTATAAGTGGAATTGCCGCCATTAAAATTAAAAGCCGCATCATTCAATATCCTGAGTGAATACAAACTCATACCCGAACGAATGCCGCTTTTCAGGCGCCAGATATTTTCTGCCACATTTTTATCATATTCAAGTGTACTTTCCGCCATCAGCTGCCCGCCAATATACATCTTTGCCAGGCCACAGTTATTTACTTCATCGCTCCATAAAAAAACCACCTGCCTGTTACTGTTGGGAAACAGCACAGAGCACTTGCCTATTTTTGTATCAGATAAATAATAGATATCCTTTTTTACATTATCATCACCAAAATAAAAGCGGAGGTACTCATGAGAACCGAATGCTATCAGGTCTTCGGCATAAGCAATTTCTTTTGGTTTGGGCAAAGCCTGTTTTTTTACCCGGAATGAATAATCAATTACTGTATCTGCCTGTTGGGCAGCTATTGCCACAGTAACATCATTATACTGGTATAATAAAGTATTGGATAACACAGAATCTTTTTCCCGGTTACAGAAAAAGCCCTCTTTTTTCAGCTCAGTTCTAATGAGCCGGTATTCGTCTGCCGAACTGGTATGGTATATAAATGAAAAATCCTCCTTGGTACTAAAACTGGTTAATGCCCTGGCTATTTTTATTGAATCAGCAACCTTTCGTTTGCCGGTTCCCCTGTAATCATATTCTCTTGCAATGGTATCTGTTTGATAGGCAGATCCTACAAATGCAAACCCTTTTTTTGCAATATAACTATCAAACCTTTGTTTGGGTACAGCGGTGGCTTCTGTGAGGTTGATGGCAGGAAATAATTGTCCCTTTGCAGTAAAAACATTTGTGCCCAGTAAAAAGATAAGTAGCAGTCTTCTCAAAATAAAACAGTTTTGCCCGGTAGAAAGCTATCGGTGTAGAATAATAAAATATCCAGCTTGCTTTAGAGGAAGGAATTTGTCTTCAGAAGGGGGTACAAGATTTTTACCCGTGGGCAAAATCTATGCAGCGAAAATAAGGATTTCCTTCAAACCATACACTTTAATACTGAAAATAAATTTCGGTGGCGCCATATCCATATAAGTTATGGTATTGGTTTACAAAGGATTTTACCTCTTTTTTTAATTTTAACAGGTCGTGTATCTCGTCTTTTAATTTGCCCTTACCCACACCGTGTATGAAGGTGAGGGAGGGCTGGTGATGCGATACTGCCAGGTCGAAATATTTTTCAAATGTTTTAAGTTGCAGGGTGAGAATTTCAAAATTGCTGAGGTGTTTCCAGCTGTCGGTTAATTTTTCGATGTGAAGATCCACCACGGTACGGGCCGGATCGAGGTGTTCTTTAACCCTGGAAACGTCGTATACCCTGAAACCGGCATTGCCCAGGCTACTGAGGTCTACCTTTTCTTCCTCTACTTTATCGGGATAGGTTTCAAATATGGGGTAGGCAAATGTGGGCTCATTCTTCAGTTGAATTTCTTCTATCTTTTTAAACAATTGCTTTCCCTTCAGTTTAAGTGAAGCTTCAAAAAAAGGCGCTTTCTTTTTATCGGGGTTGAAAAGAGAAAATTCAAAATCAAACCTGGGGCTGTCGCTGATATCTTCAAATGCCACATTATGCAAATAAAAATCACCCAGTGGTTCTATCTTATTTTTCAGTTCAAAATTACTTTCGCCACCGATCATTAAGTTGTAAGTGAAATTGTATGCTTCCTGATTTTTATTAATAAGGTGCAGTTTAAATTTTTCCACCACATCGTCATCAAAAACATCTTTGCTGAAAATGGGCAGGAATGACAATTGCACCCCCTCTCCTTCTTTCAGTTTGGGCTGGTATTTTTCTTTCTGTACATTATCAACATATACTTTTTTCTTTTTTTCTGCCTGTCTTTTTTCGGTAAACATTTTAAAATAGGGAAAATCTATCTGGTCCATATAAGCAGGAAAGCGAACTCCCTTTACTTCAATCATCACCATATTCTCATTCATGATCTCCACCACACGGCCTTCTTCATTGGTCAGGTTCACCACTATCTTATCGCCTATTTCGTATTTCATGTCTAAATTTCTTCTTTAATGTATTACACAAAAATACGGAAGCTTTTGGCTTCCGTATTTAAAGTATTTTAAACTGCCGGAGTTTATCCGTTTGCCGCCAGTTTGCTTTTTTTATAGCCGTATAAAAAGTATATGACCAGGCCAATACCCAACCAGCCCAGGAACCAGGCCCAGTTACTTTTTGTCATGCCGGTAAGCAGGTACATACAGGTAATTAAACCCATCAACGGAATAAGCGAATATTTTTTTATAAACGTGAGTATACTTAAAAATACCGCACTAACCCAGAAAACAATCAGGGAAATATTGGGTGTGGCAACATCCATAAAGCTGAGTTTGCCCGCAACATATTCTTCATTCTTGCTGAAATCAAAATTAAACATATCGGCAAAATAGGTTTTAGACAATGCGGCAGCCATTATCATTGCCCCAATTACAATGAGGGGAAAAATAAACTGGCCATTGATGAACGGAATATGAAAACGTCCCTGTTGCTTTTCGCGCCGGGGAATCAGCAATACACCTCCGCACACCAGCACAAAGGCAAATAAAGTAGCAATACTGGTAAAATCAAGCACAAAGGTTTTGTCGGTGAATAAGATAGGCAAGCCTACCACCAAACCGGTAATGATGGTGGCAAAAGAAGGCGTTTTATATTTGGGATGGATCTTTTGAAAAACAGGTGGCATCAATCCATCACGGCTCATACTCATCCATATGCGTGGTTGCCCCATTTGAAATACCAGTAACACACTGGTCATGGCCACCACTGCGGCAATAGAAACAAAGAACTGCATCCAGCCTACATTTAAATTATCTTTTTCAAAAATAAAAGCCAGCGGATCTCCCACACCATCAAATTTGCGGTAATTCACAGCACCGGTTAACACCAGCGTTAATAAAATATAAACGATGGTACAAATAACCAGCGACAGGATCATCCCCTTGGGCAGATCACGTTGCGGATTTTTACTTTCCTCGGCCAGCACACTCACTGCATCAAAGCCAATATAGGCAAAGAATACGCCACTAACAGCAGCCATTACGCCGCCAAAACCATTGGGCATAAAACTGCCGACTCCTTTATCATTTGCAGGCAACCAATTATGTGTAGCCCCTGTTGAAAAAACCAGGTATCCGCCCACTATTATAATAAGCAGTACCACCAGTAATTTTAATATCACCATTACATTACTGAAATTGCGGCTTTCCTTTACACCCCGGTATACCAGGTAAGTGATCAGCAGGTTTATGACCAGTGCAGGAATGTCCAGTATCATTTTTATACTGCCCAGCATAGGTGCATTGTTCCAGGCATTCAGTATTTCGGGGTTGGTACTGCCTCCTTCAATGGCATGTTTTACTTCGGAATAACTGTTGCTGTAATAATCGGGCACATGCAAATTCATGTGTATTAATTCGCCCAGCTTGTCTAAAAAAGAAGTAAAATAATCGCTCCAGCTAAATGCCACATAAATGTTACCGATAGAGTATTCCATGATCAATGCCCAGCCAATGATCCATGCAAATAATTCACCGAAGCTGGCATAAGCATAGGTGTATGCACTGCCTGCCACTGGAATTCGACTGGCAAATTCGCTGTAACAAAATGCAGTAAAAGCACAGGCAATGGCTGTAATTACAAATAAGATCACCACACCCGGACCTCCATGAAAAACCGCCCCGCCCAAACTGCTGAAGCTGCCGGCACCTAAAATGGCTGCAATACCAAAAAAAGTAAGGTCCCGCAGGGTAAGCACTCTTTTTAAACCACCAGCACCATGCGGATCATCGCTGCCTTCGGCTAAAATATTTTCTATCTTCTTTGTGCGGAATAAAGAATTGGCCATGTTGGTTTTGGTTTTAAGAAAAGTAAATTAAGAAAATATTTTTACTTGGTGGCTTAACAAAATCAAATAGCAGATTTTTTTTAAATGATTTCTTTCTGTTAGCATACTGTCAGTCTGAGCTTGTTGAAGACGGGTTATTTGCTGATGAGGGCTTTGCCAATCGCTTAATCTCCTCCCAGTCTTCACTAAATTATGCTTCTTTCTTTTTTCTTGACCAACCCTTAATTTGTTTTCCCATGCTATTGCCTGGGTAATATCCTGGAATCGCTGACAATATCTTAAAATAACGGGGCGCCTTTTAAATGTATAGGCTAATGCATTGTTATCATTATTGTGTTCCCAAATCCTTCTTTCAATATTATTCGTAACGCCTGTATAATAACTCTTATCACAAGCACTCAACTATATAAACATAGTAGTTGTGGGCTATTTTCATTTAGGTGCTTTATATTTTCAACCCGGCTTCGACAATCCCGATAGCAATCGGGACTGACAGTATTTTGTGTGGCGAAAAACGCTAAACCCCAAACCCAAAACGTCTAACTTTCTCTCTCCATCAAATATGCCGCCAGTTCTGCCAAAGGTTTTTTTCGTACAGATACCACAGCCGTATCTTCTAAATGCTGTAAGGCGGTTTGATAATAATTATGCTTTAACTCTTTGGCCCATTCATCTACTTTGCATTTTTTAAAAATAGCAAGTACCCTTTGTACTTTGTCTGCAGGATTACTGCTGAGCAATTGCAACAGCTCTTCTTTATCTGCACCGGCTGCCACTTCCATGGCATGTATCATTAAGAATGTTTTTTTATTGGATAAAATATCGCCGCCAATTTGTTTGCCAAATTTTTCAGGATCGCCAAAGGCATCCAGGTAATCATCCTGTACCTGGAAGGCAATGCCCAGGTTTTTTCCAAACTCATACAGGTGCTGCTGGCTGCCGGCACCGGCACCGCCTAAAATGGCACCGAGTTGTAAACTTGCTGCCACCAGTACCGAAGTTTTTAGTGTGATCATATTTACATACTCGCTGAAACTTACGGCAGCTCTTTTTTCAAAATCCATATCCAGCTGCTGGCCTTCGCATACCTGGCTGGCAGTAACATTAAATAAATGCAATACTTTTTGCAGGTTGTGCGGTTGAATCTTATTTAAGTATTCGTATGCTTTTACAAACATTACATCCCCGGCAAGCAATGCAGTGGATTCTCCATATTTAGTGTGCACCGTTTGCATGCCCCGCCGTACGGGTGCTTTATCCATGATATCATCGTGAATCAAACTGAAATTATGGAACAGCTCTATGGCTGTTGCCGCATGGTAGGCATCGTCTGTAATCTCGTCGAACAATTCGGCACCCAGCAAAACGCAAACAGGGCGGATGCGCTTACCACCAATGCCCAGGATATATTGCGCCGGATCGTATAAGCTTTCTGTGTGAGCAGGAAAGTGACGAACAGTAAATTTTTCTTCAAATAGTTTTGAGAGTGCTAAAAAACTATGCATGCCGTGTTATTTCTTCTTTTTGATTTTGGATGTTGTTTCCTCTTTGGACCGTGCTATTTTTTTTGAAACATCAGGCACCCACTGGTAATCCAGCTGGCGTTTACCCAAATTAGCAGCCACTACTTTAATGCGTACTTTATCACCCATGCGGAATTTGCGTTTGGTACGCATACCCACCAATGCATAATCTGTTTCATCAAGCCTGAAATCGTCGTGTTCGCTCAGGTCCCGCACAGTAACCATACCCTCACATTTATGCAGCACCGTTTCTACAAAAAAACCGAAAGATGCCACACCACTGATGATACCATCAAATTCTTCGCCCAGGTAATCACGCATAAATTCTACCTGCTTATATTTATTACCCGCTCTTTCCGACTCCATGGCTTTTCGTTCCCTGTCGCTGCAATGCTTACACTTTTCTTCCATCTTACGGTCTATCTTCAAATTCTTATCCAGGCATTCCTGTAAAATGCGGTGCACCATTACATCGGGGTAACGGCGGATGGGAGATGTAAAATGACAGTAGTGTTCGAACCCTAATCCGTAGTGACCAATATTTTCTGAAGTATATATTGCTTTGGCCATGGTGCGGATGCCCAGTTGTTCCAGCACATGCTGCTCCGGTTTGCCCTGCACCTCACGCAGCATTTTATTGAAAGATGCAGCCACAGCAGTTTCATCATGCAAATTAAATATGTAGCCAAACTTTTTCGCAAATGCCGCAAATGGTTTCAGCTTTTCATCATCGGGTGTATCGTGAATACGGTACGGAAAAGGAATGGGTTGTTTATTGATCTTGATCTTGGAGACATATTCTGCCACCGTTCTGTTGGCCAGCAGCATAAACTCTTCAATCAGCTGGTGCGCTTCTTTACTTTCTTTAATGATCACACCAATGGGCTTTCCTTTTTCATCCAGCTGAAAACGCACTTCCTGCGAAGAGAAGTTGATGGCACCATTCCTGAAACGATCTTTACGGAACCTTTGCGCCAGATCGTTCAGCAGCAGCAGTGGCTTAAAATGCAGGCCATCTTTCTTTTCAATGATCTCCTGAACTTCTTCATAAGAAAAGCGATGGTTGCTGTGTATTACCGTTCTGCCGATCCATTTATGTTTTATTTCTCCCCGGTTATTGATCTGAAAAATGGTGGAAAAGGTGTACTTATCCTCATGCGGGCGCAAAGAGCACAGTTCATTGGAAATTTTTTCCGGCAGCATCGGGTTCACCCTGTCAGGTAAATATACGCTGGTAGCCCGTTCGTAGGCTGATTTATCCAGTAAAGATCCGGGAGTTACAAAATGACTTACATCGGCAATATGCACACCGATCTCGTAATTACCATTGTCTAAATTCCGGATGGAAATGGCATCGTCAAAATCTTTTGCATCTACCGGGTCAATGGTAAAGGTTAAAATATCCCTGCAGTCTTTTCGTTTTTTTAATTCTTCCCGAGTAATTTTTTCAGATAGGGCATTGGCCTCTTTCATGATGGCTTCATCAAAGCCCAGGGTAAAGCCATTATCTATCAAAATTTCCTTCATGGCAAAATCATTCATATCATCTGCCTTTATCACAGTTACCACTTCACCTTCAGGTTTTTTAGCTTCTTTGTCCCATTTTACCATCTTTACCACCACCCGGTCGCCATCTGCAGCACCATTCAGTTTTTCTGCGGGTATAAAAAAATCCGGCAGGGGTTTTTCTGTATCGGCGGTAAAGAAGCCAAAATTTTTGGTCACCTGCAAATTGCCAATAAAATCAGCCTGCTTTCTTTCCAGCACATCGGTAATCTTTCCTTCAATGCGTTTGCCGGGAACCGGCAGTTTTGCGATCTGTACTTTTACCGTATCGCCATGAAATGCCCTGCCAAAATCGTTTGGCCTTACCAGCACGTCTTTGTCCATACCTTCCACCACCACAAAGCCAATACCACTTCTTGATATATCCAGTGTTCCTTTAACTATTTTTGTTTGTGAAGATCTTTTGGAAACTTTTTCTTTCTTACTCATAATATTTTTTCTTCTAATTTTTTGATGCCGGCTTCAAATTTTTGTGGCACCATTTTACGCCGTAACTGAGCTCACTTATAACTTTATCCGTTTATTTTTTAAGCGTAGATAACAAAAACAATTTCCCTTGTTTCTGTGCTTCAGTGGCAATTATAGTTTGCCTAAGGTGATAAATTCAATATTTTCTTAAACCTACTTTGGCAAAACTACCTGCAATGTACCAACAAATTGCTACATTCGAATAAACCGTTGATAGTGCAACCACTCACAAATTCTCCACAACGCATCATTACTAAAACCATCTGGATGCTGTCGCTGGTAAGTTTGTTTACAGATATGGCCAGCGAAATGCTGTACCCGGTAATGCCCATATTTTTAAAAGAAATTGGTTTTACCGTTGTATTCATAGGTATTTTAGAAGGTATTGCAGAAGCAGTAGCCGGGCTCAGCAAACCCTATTTTGGAAAATTAAGCGATCGCTCGGGCAAGCGCCTGCCCTTTGTGCAGCTGGGATATGGTTTAAGCGCACTCAGCAAACCCATGATGGCCATTTTTGTGTACCCGCTTTGGATATTTTTTGCAAGAACCATGGACCGGCTGGGCAAAGGTATCAGAACCGGTGCAAGAGATGCCATGCTCAGCGATGAAAGTACAAAAGCCACCAAGGCCACTGTATTTGGTTTTCACCGCAGCATGGACACTTTAGGTGCGGTATTTGGGCCCGCCATTGCATTGTTGTACCTGTATTTTTATCCCAATCAGTATGCTGCTCTTTTTTTAATTGCATTTGCCCCGGGCATGCTGGCCATCATTGCCACCCTGCTTATTAAAGAAAAACCTGCACGGCTAAACACAAAACCTCCGAACACTTCACCGCTTCGCCCCTTCTCTTTTATGCGTTACTGGAAAAGCAGTCCGGCACAATATAAAAGATTAGTAGTGGGTTTATTGCTGTTTGCCTTATTCAACAGCAGCGATGTATTCTTACTACTGAAGATGAAAGAAAGCGGACTGACAGACACACAGGTAATAGGCGTGTACATATTTTACAACCTGGCATATGCTTTATTGGCTTATCCTGTTGGTATTATTGCAGACAAACTGGGCTTAAAAAAAATTTTCTTATCCGGCCTTTTTGTTTTTGCCCTGGTGTATGCAGGCTTTGCCTTCAACCATAATATCATTATTTTTTTATTGTTGTTTTTGTTATACGGGGTATATGCTGCCGCCACCGAAGGGATTTCCAAAGCCTGGATCAGTAATATTGTTGATCCGGCAGAAACTGCTACTGCCATTGGTACTTTCGCAGGGTTACAGAGTATTGCCAGCTTATTTGCCAGCATGTGCTGCGGTTTGCTGTGGTATAATGTGGGGCCAATGGCCACTTTTTTAATTACAGCAGGTATCAGTATTATAGTAATCATTTACCTGGCAGCTTTTAAAACAGCTACCACAGATAATGCCTAACTTTAGTATAAATTACTTCAAATGGAAACTTACGATACTGTTACTGGTGCTTTAAAGGGTTTAAAGGCCAAAGGCTTTACGGTTGATTTTAATATTGCATTCGATAAACTCATTTGCTCAAATAATAAAACAGTGCTGAATCCCGGCGATTTTGAAATTGTGGCCATTTACCGTTTTGAAGGCGATAGCAACCCGGACGACGAAGATGTGGTATATGCCGTTGAATCGCTCGATGCAGCAATTAAAGGCACATTCACCAGTGCCTACGGCATGTATGCAGATAATGTTTCCACCGACATGCTGCGTAAACTTTCAATCCACAAATAATTTTATATTTACCATTCAAAAAAAAATTGCTATGCCAACTGCATTCGACCGCAGGAATTTTATCAAAACATCCGCATTTACCGCCGCTGCGTTAACCCTCAACAGTTCTGTTAAAGCATTTGCCCCGGCAAAAAAAGACAAGATACGCATGGGCATCATTGGTGCCGGCTTCCGCTCGCATGAGCACATGGGTAATTTTTTACAAAGAGATGATGTGGAGATCATTGCCATTGCCGATCCACAGCAAAGAAGTGTGGATGAAGCACTGAAAGTATTTAAAGAATATAAACGCCCCGAGCCGGCGGTATACAAAAACGGCAATTACGATTATAAAAATTTACTGAAGCGGGATGACATTGATGCAGTGATGATTTGCTCGCCATGGGAATGGCACAGCATACAGGCCATTGATGCCATGAATGCGGGCAAGATACCGGGAGTGGAAGTGTGCGGGGCTATAAAATTGCAGGAGTGCTGGGATGTGGTGAATACATCTGAAAAAACAAAAGTACCCCTGATGATGATGGAAAATGTTTGTTACCGCCGCGATGTGATGGCAGTGCTGAACATGGTGCGCCAGGGCATGTTTGGCGAACTGTTACATGGACAGGGCGGTTACGAACACGACCTGCGCGGCGTATTATTCAATGACGGGGTAACCGCATACAACAGCGGAGTGGAGTTTGGTAAAAAAGCCTACAGCGAAGCGCAATGGCGTACTGAACACAATAAGAACCGTAATGGAGAATTGTATCCCACACATGGCCTGGGCCCAGTAGCAGTAATGATGAATATCAACAAGGGCAACCGGATGACAAAACTTTCTTCCATTGCCACCAAGGCTAAGGGATTGCATAATTATATTGTTAACCATCCCAAAGGCGGGCCCAATCATCCCAATGCCAAAGTTAATTTCAAATGCGGGGATATTGTTAATACACAAATACAATGCGCCAATGGAGAAACCATTTTATTAACACATGATGTATCTTCCCCGCGTCCGTATAATTTAGGGTTCAGAATACAGGGTACCGAAGGCCTGTGGCAGGATTTTGGAAGTGGTGGTAATAAGCAGGGACATATTTATTTTCAAAAAGAAATGAACCACAATCATAAGTGGGATGATACTGAAAAATGGTTAACCGAACACGATCATCCCTTATGGAAAAAGTATGGTGTCAGTGCAGAAGGTGCGGGCCACGGTGGCATGGATTTTTTTGTAGACCATGCTTTTATTGAATGCATCAAAAGAGGTGTAGATTTTCCACTGGATGTATATGATTATGCCAGCTGGTACAGCATTACACCACTGAGTGAAAAAAGCATTATTGAAGGCGGACAGTTACAGAACATACCCGATTTTACCAGGGGCAAATGGAAAACTGCCAAACAAATATTTGCGCTGGAAGATGATTATTAAAATTAATAGCTGAGGGAACAAGGAGAAAAGGAGGGAAAAGAGAATTCAACTCGAAGCTCAATTATGCCTCTTCTTAGTAAAACAAAGTCATTTATAAATAAAACAATTAAGAGATCAACTGTAAAAGGAAAAATACTATTCGCTCATTTTCTCTCTTTTGCTCTTTGTTCTCTTAGCAAAAAAAGAAATTAAAAAATACAGTTAAGAGTTTACACGTAAAAAGAAAAATTCCATTCACTCTTTTTCTTTCTTTTACTCCTTGTTCTCTTAGCCCAAAAAACACTCATGAACCGTAGAAAATTTTTACACTTATCTGCATTAACCGCCCCATTACTATCTGCGAAAAAATCCTTTGCCGGCGGTTGGGAGAGAACGACAAAACCCATTGTAATTTCCACCTGGGACAGCGGCATGGCAGTAAATGCAGAAGCCTGGAAAATATTAGCTGCCAATGGCCGTGCGCTGGATGCAGTAGAGGCAGGCGCCATACATATAGAAAATGAGATCAACTGCTGTGTGGGTTTAGGTGGCTACCCCGACCGTGACGGCATTGTAACATTAGACAGCTGCATTATGGACGAACATGCCAACTGCGGTGCAGTGGCTGGTATTGAAAGAATAAAGCATCCGGTATCAGTAGCCAGAAAAGTGATGGAAACCACACCACACGTATTACTGGTGGGTGCAGGGGCGCAGCAATTCGCTTTGCAAAATGGCTTCAACCTGGAGAGCGCTGATTTATCAGACGATTCAAAAAAAGCGTATGCAGAATGGTTGAAAAAAAGTGAATACAAACCGGTGATCAATATTGAAAACCTGCCTGCCGGACAGTCGGGTAAAAAAGGCAATGGTCCCTTTGCACCCAACTTTTTTGATGATGGCACGCTCAATCATGACACCATGGGATTAGTGGCAATGGATGCCAATAGTAATTTAAGCGGAGCCGTTACCACCAGCGGCATGGCTTATAAAATTCATGGCCGTGTAGGTGATTCGCCTGTGATTGGTGCAGGTTTATTTGTAGATAATGAAGTGGGTGCCGCCACCAGCAGTGGTACCGGCGAAGAAGTGATCCGCATTTGCGGCACTCACCTGGTGGTAGAGTTTATGCGCCAGGGCCTGAGCCCGGAAATGGCTTGTAAAAAAGCGGTGGAAAGAATTGTAAAACGCGATAAGGCAAAAGCCAAAACCCTGCAGGTGGGCTTTTTGGCCATGAATAAAAAAGGGCAGTACGGCGCTTATGCCATACAGAAAGGATTTGTGTTCAGTGTAAAAAGTAATAATGAAAACCAGATACATCAATCGAAATTTTTAATTTAAAAAACACTCAATACACAACGGTCAATATTCAATGTTAAATATGCAGACTATACACGCATTGACAATTGAACATTGAGTATAAAATATGGAATATTTGTATGGATTTTACTCTTGAAATAATCGCCTTCAACATCGAAAGCTGCAAACTGGCACAGGCCGCCGGTGCCCACCGCATTGAATTATGCGATAACCCCGGCGATGGCGGTACTACCCCATCTTATGGATTCATTAAACAGGCAAGAGCAGTATTAAATATCGAATTGTATTGCATGATCCGTCCGCGTGGCGGCGATTTTTTTTATGATGATAATGAGTTTGAGATCATGAAGGCGGATATAGCTACCGCTAAACAACTCGGTTGCGATGGGGTGGTGATTGGCTTACTGAATAAAGATGGCAGCGTGGATTTAGAAAGAAGCAAAGCATTGGTACAACTGGCGTATCCAATGGGTGTAACTTTTCAACGGGCATTTGACCGGGTGAAAGATCCCTTTGCTGCACTGGAGGCCGTAATTGAAGCCGGTTGCGAAAGAATACTTACCAGTGGATTGGTACCCAGTTGCCATAACGGCGCACCATTGATTGCCCAATTGCATCAAAAGGCGGCAGGCAGGATCAGCATTATGGCGGGTAGCGGCCTGCGTTCTGCTAACGTACTGGAAATAGCCCGCGTTACCGGCATCAACGAATTTCATACCTCGGCACGAGTTTTTGTGCCTACCAATATGGAATTTGTATCGCCTCATATGGAAGAGGACCTGCAAAATGTAATGGCAGATACCACAGAAGTAAGTGCCATCTTCACCCTGTTAAGCAATTTTACTCCCCCGGAATAAATACTTTATGCCTTCCTGCAACGTTTTAACTATAAATTTTGCCTTATAAGTAAACTTTATGGTTACTTTAAGCATCATTCTGTATTAATAAAAACTATACTTGAGTAATTCATCAATATGAAGGTTTCATCAACATTTATTTTATACAAATGTACCCTGTTGTTTTTGGTGCTGCTGGCAACTGCAAAAAACAATACAGTACAGGCGCAAAAAGGAGTGAACGACACCATTTTAGTGGGTGCCGTAATTTACAATGGCGATACCATGGAGGCAAAGACCCTGCTGGAAGTGTATGTGGCCAAAAACCTAACCCAAAGCCAGCTGAATGCCCGGGCAGAATGGACACGTTTAAGAAATGCTGTATACGTTACCTACCCTTATGCCAAACGTGCAGGAGCAGTACTGAATGATATCAATGGCAAACTGGCCAATGTAACAGAAAGCAGTGCCCGAAAAGACTATATCAAGACCAGGGAAAAAGAGTTGAAGCAGGAATTTACCGACCCACTTACTAATTTATCTGTATACCAGGGCAAAGTGCTGATGAAATTGATTAACCGGGAAACCGGCAACAATTGTTATGACATAATTAAAGAATATAAAGGGGGCTTTACCGCACGCTTTTATCAAACTGTAGCCTTCTTTTTCAGCAGTAATTTAAAGCAACCCTACGATCCTACCGGCGAAGATGCCCAAATAGAGAAAATAGTGCAGGAAGTACAACGCATGTATGGCTATGGTACATAGCCGGCTTTTATGCAGTTTTTTTTCACTTTTCGTATTATTCCTGTTAACAACCCCACAAATTGCCCTTTAAGCAGGCTTTTGTACTTGCAACATGGTTGAAAAGATGTACCTTGCAGGTAGAAATTTTTACTACTAAATGAAGTTAGATATATTAGCATTTGGGGTGCATCCCGATGATGTGGAGTTAAGTTGCGGGGGTGTTTTAATATCAGAGAAATTAAACGGAAAGAAAACGGGTATTATTGATTTAACACAGGGAGAATTAGGCACCCGGGGAACTGCAGAAACCAGAAAACAGGAAGCAACAGCAGCAGCAAAAATTTTACAGGTTGATGTGAGGGATAATTTGGCCATGGCAGATGGATTTTTCGCCAATGATGAAGCGCATCAAAGAAAGATCATCAGCACGCTGCGCCGGTATCAACCAGAGATTGTTCTTTGTAATGCACCATCAGACCGCCATCCAGATCATGGCCGCTCTGCAAAACTGGTACAGGATGCTGCGTTTCTTTCGGGTTTAAAAAAAATTGAAACCTTTTTAAATGACGAACTGCAGGCAGCATGGCGCCCTAAGTATGTTTTCAATTACATCCAGGATAAATTTTTACAACCCGATTTTGTAATTGATATCACACCTGTATTTGAACAAAAACTGGAAGCGGTAAAAGCATACGGTACACAGTTTCACAACAGCAGCAGCAACGAACCTCAAACCTATATTTCCACACCCGATTTTTTAGACAGTGTGATCTATCGTCACAAATGGTTTGGTAAAATGATCGGTGTAAAATATGCAGAAGGTTTCATCAGTGAAAAAATGACCGGCTTCAAAAATTTTGATGCCTTTATTAAAGAAAACACCTGAATAAAAAATATTAAAATCCATTACAATGGCTACCCCTAAATTTTTAAATGTAAAAGGCTCTACCTTTCACCAGGAGCTGAAAAAAAGAGTGAATGATTATTTTGTGAACGCAAAAAAACCGGCTACCGGTAATTTTGGTTTATACTTCAAAGCCATCTTATTCTGGTCGGCTTATATTGCCCTGTATGTACATGTGGTGTTCTTTACACCATCGGCAGTATGGGCCATTCTGGAATGTTTTATCATGGGTGGATTGACTGCAGGCATTGGATTTAATGTAATGCACGATGGAGGCCATGGCAGTTTCAGCAACAGTAAATTCTGGAATTACATCGCCGCATTTTCTGTGAACGGATTAGGTGCCAGCGCCATTATGTGGAATAACAAACACAATATTGTTCACCACACTTATACCAATATCGACGGTGTGGATGATGATATTGAAATAAAGCCCATGCTGAGAATGTGCGAAACACAAAAAAAATATAAAATACACCGCTACCAGCATATTTATGTTTGGTTCCTGTATACCCTGTTGCTCATCATTTGGGTGTTTGCCACTGACTATACCAAGTATTTTAAAAAGAAAGTAGGCATGGTGCCCATTAAAAAAATGAGCATCTTTGAACATGTTGCTTTTTGGGTGGCAAAACTGGGATACTATTTTATGATGATCGCCTTACCGATCTACTATGTAGGATTTGTAAACTGGCTGGTAGGATTTTTGATCATTGCCATGTTTGCGGGACTTATTTTGAGTGTGGTGTTTCAACTGGCACATACCGTGGAAGAAACCGCATTTCCGGTACCCGCGGCCGATATTAATAAAATTGAGAACGAATGGGCCATTCACCAGATACAAACCACTGCCAATTTTGCCACTAAAAATAAACTGATTAGCTGGTTAGTAGGCGGATTAAATTTCCAGATCGAACACCATCTGTTCCCAAAAATTTCTCATATACATTATCCTGCCATCAGTAAGATCATTAAAGAAACCTGTGCAGAATATGGCATTAAATATATTGAATACCGCAAAATGCGCCATGCGCTGGCCTCCCATACCCTTCATTTAAAAAGAATGGGCAGGGCATAATTGCATCATCTCTTTTTACCGGGGCCTTTGTATTTTATGCTTGCAGCACAATATACAAAGGCCTTTTTATTTCATGCGTTTAAAAATACTATCATGGCATCTCCCTCTACCTGGCATCAAAAACATGAAGAAACATTTACCAAAGGAGATCGTATATCCGACGCTGTTGCCACAGGCATGGGCTCCTGGCGCTTCATCATCATTCAAACCATATTTGTATTGATTTGGATGACGGTCAATGCCATTGGTTTTATTCGTCATTGGGACCCCTACCCGTTTATTTTACTCAACCTCATCTTCTCCACCCAGGCTGCCTATGCGGCACCTATTATTATGATGTCGCAAAACCGGCAAAGCCAGCGCGACCGCATACAGGCACAGGAAGATTACCAAACCAATATAGAGGCCAAAAAAGAAATTGAAGCCCTGCAACTGTACCTGAATAAACTGGAAACAGAAAAACTGGATAAAATTATTACCCTGCTGAATGAAATGAAAACGCAACCGAAATAATGATGCCCCGCAATACAGCATCTTTCCTTAAATTTGTTACCCAAACCATTAATGATGAGTGAAGAAAAGAGCCTGAATTTTATTGAAGAAATTATTGAAGAGGACCTGAAGAACGGCAAGTATAAAAGCATTTTAACCCGTTTCCCTCCCGAGCCAAACGGCTACCTGCACATTGGCCATGCCAAAAGCATTTGCCTCAATTTTGGTCTGGGCATCAAATATGGTGGAAAAACCAACCTGCGCTTTGATGATACCAACCCCGTTACAGAAGAAACAGAATACGTAGAGAGTATTAAAGATGATATCCGCTGGCTGGGTTTTGAATGGGCCAACGAATTTTATGCCTCTGATTATTTTGATCAGTTATATCAATATGCCCTTGCACTTATCAATAAAGGTTTGGCCTATGTAGAAGACCTTTCGGCAGAAGAAATTGCCGCATTAAAGGGCACCCCAACAGAACCGGGTACAAACAGCCCCTGCCGCAACCGCAGCATAGAAGAGAACCTGGCATTATTTACCCAGATGAAAGAAGGTAAATTTAAGGATGGCGAAAAAGTATTGCGTGCTAAAATAGATATGGCGCATGTGAATATGCTGATGAGAGACCCCATCATTTACCGCATCAAACATGCCCATCACCACCGTACCGGCGATGCCTGGTGCATTTATCCCATGTACGATTTTGCGCATGGGCAAAGCGACAGTATTGAAAACATTACCCATAGTATTTGCACGCTGGAATTCATTCCTCACCGTGAGTTGTATGACTGGTGCATCGAAAAACTGGAGATATTCCCATCTCATCAATATGAATTTGCCCGGCTGAACATGACCTATACGGTGATGAGCAAAAGAAAATTACTGCAATTGGTGAATGAAGGCCATGTAAGCGGTTGGGACGACCCCCGCATGCCTACCCTCAGTGGCTTCAGAAGAAAGGGCTATACCCCTGAAAGCATACGCACCTTCTGCGATAAAATAGGTGTGGCAAAAAGAGAAAACCTGATCGACCTGAGCTTACTGGAATTTTGCCTGAGGGAAGAACTTAATAAAACTGCCCTGCGTGTGATGGCGGTTCTGGATCCAATAAAATTAGTGATCACCAATTATGAAGAGGGTACAACAGAATCACTGATCAGCGAGAACGGACCCGATGAAGCCATGGGAAGCAGAACAGTGCCCTTCAGTAAAGAACTGTGGATAGAAAGAGAAGATTTTATGGAAGTGCCGGCAAAAAAATGGTTTCGCCTGGCTCCCGGCGCCATGGTAAGATTAAAGAGTGCATACATTGTACAATGCAATAGTTTTGATAAAGATGACAATGGAAATGTAACTACCATTCACTGTACCTATTTTCCCGAAAGCAAGAGCGGCGGCGAAGGCAGCAGCATGACCGTAAAAGGTACCATTCACTGGGTAAGTGCTGCACATGCATTATCTGCCGAAGTAAGATTGTACGACCGTTTATTTAAAGCAGAAAATCCGGCACAGGAAGAAGGCGACTTTAAAGAAAATATCAATCCCAATTCTTTGCACGTAATAGCACAGGCTTTTATTGAGCCCTCCCTGGCCAGTGCCACATTAGAAAGCCGTTACCAGTTTTTACGCAAAGGTTATTTCTGCCTGGATAAAGACAGCACCAAAGACAAACTGGTATTTAACCGTACGGTTACACTAAAAGATGCCTGGGTTAAAGAAGTAAAAAAGCAGTAAAAGATACCTGCACTATTTTTCGGCACCGGCGCTGCCCGGCTTTGCCATCAGTTTCATATTAGGGAAGATGGCTCCCAGCAGCATCAATACGGTTGAAAATAACATAATATAAATGCCGGCCCTTTTATCGGGGCAATAGGCATTATAACAGGAAGTAAATAAAATATAGGTTTTGATGCCATAGGCCAGTAAAAAAGCCGTTAAAAAAAGATTGACTCTTTTTGCCCATATCCTGGGTAACAGCATTAATACCAGTATGATTACACCAAAGAATATAAAAAACTTACCGGGCCTGCCATATTGATTCTGTTCCGAAAAAAATCCATTGAAGGTTTTACCCAGGTCGGCATGATAGGTCCATGGTACAAAACAGGAGATCATGAGTACAATACATGCTGCAATGCCCGCCCAGTAAAATATTTTTGTGATCATAACCCGTATTTATAAAAATCGCCAGTTATATTAACCGGCGATTTTAGAGGAGGTCCCGAGCGGATTCGAACCGCTGTAGGGGCTTTTGCAGAGCCGTGCCTAGCCACTCGGCCACAGGACCTTATGAATTCTACTATTTACAGAATCTGTACTATCCGTCAGCTGAACCAATACAGTCTCTTTTTTAGTGTTGCAAAAATAGGGTATTTTTATCCATAATTTCAAATCTCACTTTTCAATTTTTTAAGTATGAGCCGTATTGCAGAATCAGAATTGATCATTAATGAGCGGGGTGCAGTATACCATATCAATTGCAGGCCCGAAGAAATTGCAGGCACCATTCTTACAGTGGGCGATCCCGACCGAGTAAAAGAAGTGAGCAAACATTTTGATAGTATTGAATATAAAAATCAGCACAGGGAATTTGTGGTGCACACCGGCTTTATTGGAAAAAAAAGACTGACTTGTGTAAGCACGGGTATTGGCCCCGATAATATTGATATTGTAGTGAACGAACTGGACGCCCTGGTGAACATAGATTTTGAAACCCGTACCATTAAAGAACAGCTGACTGCACTGAATATTATACGGGTGGGCACTTCGGGTTCTTTACAAAAAGAAATTCCGGTAGACAGTTTTGTGGCCAGTACTCATGGCCTGGGTTTAGATAACCTGATGAATTTTTATTTACAACAGCATACTGAAGAAGAAAAACAATTATTACAGGCCTTTAATACGCATACGCAAATGCACCAAAGGATTTCAATGCCCTATATCAATTCGGCCGATATTTCATTATTAAAACATTTTGTAACCGATTATCACCAGGGTATCACCGTAACCTGTCCGGGATTTTACGGCCCCCAGGGAAGGGTGTTGCGTATGGGCCTCACACATCCCGAACTGATAGACCAACTCACCAGTTTTAGTTTTGGTCAGTATCATATCACTAACTTTGAAATGGAAACATCAGCTATTTACGGCATGGGCAGGGTATTGGGGCATCGCTGCGTATCGCTCAGCGCCATTGTGGCCAACCGTATTGCTAAAACATTCAGTAAAGATGGCGGTGCGGCTGTGGAAAATTTAATTGCAACAACATTAAACATCATAACAGATCATATTTAAAATGAACATTGAATTTTATAAATACCAGGGTACCGGCAACGATTTTGTGATACTGGATAACAGGGATAACAAATATGACAGCCTTAGCACCAAACAGGTAAAACGAATGTGCGACCGCCGCTTTGGCATTGGTGCCGATGGCCTGATGCTGCTGAGCAAAAAAGACGGCTACGATTTTGAAATGGTATACTTTAATGCCGATGGCAATGTAAGCAGCATGTGCGGCAATGGCGGCAGGTGCCTGGTAAAATTTGCCTATCATATGGGCATTAATAAAAACACCTATCACTTTATTGCCACCGATGGGCCGCATGATGCAGATATTGCCATGGACCAAACCACTGTTCGTTTAAAAATGAAAGATGTAAGCTCGGTGGAAGAGCATTCTACCTATGCAGTATTGAACACAGGATCGCCCCACTTTGTAAAATTTGCCACCAACGTGCGTGATATTGATGTACTTCAAACGGGCCGTGAAATCCGCTACAGTGCCCCCTACAAAGAGCAGGGCATCAATGTAAACTTTGTAGAGTCGGTTGATGAAGACAGCATTTTTGTTCGCACTTACGAACGCGGTGTGGAAGATGAAACCATGAGCTGCGGTACCGGCGTAACTGCTGCGGCATTGATGAGTGCACACAACGACAAAGGTTTTAACCGTGTGGAAATACAAACCCCCGGCGGGCATTTGAGCGTAGAGTTTGAAAAAGTAGACGAGGAGCATTTTGAAGACATATGGCTTTGCGGCCCTGCTGAACTTGTTTTTAAAGGCCAGATAGAAGTATGACAAAAAAAGAGATCATAGCAGCATCAGAAAAAATATTTTCCAGTTTTACAACTTATTGTATGGATCTGGAGGATACCACCTTTTTTCACAAACCGGGGCCTAAATGGTCTGTGGCAGAAAATGTGCAGCACCTGGTTGTATCCATCAATACTTCTACCCTTGCTTTTTCTTTACCCCTGTTTATTGTACAACTGATCAGTGGTACCTCCAACAGGGAGTCTAAAACCTACCAGGCCCTGGTAGATAAATATAAAGCCAAACTGGCCGCCGGTGGTGCTGCCAGCGGTCGCTTTGTACCCAGGGCCACTTCCATCAAAATATCAAAAGAACAGTTGCTGCTCAGGTGGAAAAAAGCAATTGAAAAATACCTTGCAGCACTGTTAAACAACAGAACCGAAACTGAACTGGACAAATACCTGGTAAAACATCCATTGCTGGGGAAGATCACTTTACGGGAACTGTGCTATTTTACAATTTACCATACCGAACATCATTTAAACAGCATCCACTCCGTTTCACTTTGTAAGGAATAGAGATAACCGCAGCACCATTTATGATACAGTACTTTAAAATTTTAGAACACCAGACCGTTGCGATTGATAAACCTGAAATTGGTTCCTGGGTAAATGTATTGCCGCCATTAAAGCAGGAAGAATTTAATGAATTGAGCGAAACACTGGAAATACCGATCGATTTCTTAAAAGATTCACTGGATATTGATGAACGCAGCCGGTACGAAATTGACGACAATGTTAAACTGATCGTCATCAAAACGCCTACTGAGAATAATTCTTTTAACGACAGCGATGCATTTTACATCACCATTCCTATTTGTATTATTCTTACACATAACCAAATTGTAACGGTGAATTCATTTGAGAACGAAGCCATTAAAAAATTCCTGACCAGTTTTCAAAACCGCAGTGCTGACAGGAAAAACATGATGGTGCTGAAGATATTTGAGAAGATCACCACTAATTTCCAGGAGCATCTTAAAGAGATCAACCAGCGCCGCAACCTGCTGGAGCAAAAATTGTACGATGCCAACCGGAATGAAGAATTGCTGCAGTTGATGCGGATACAAAAAAGCCTGGTGTATTTTATTACGGCCCTGCGCAGTAACGAACTGCTGATGATGAAACTGGCCCGAACAAATATTTTACAATTAACAGACGATGAAAAAGATTTTTTAGACGACCTGGTGGTGGAAACCTCGCAGGCACTTGAAACAGCCAATACCTACACCACCATTTTAAGTTCATCGCTGGATGCGTTTGCCAGCATTATCAGCAATAACCAGAACGAGGTGCTGAAAAGACTTACCACACTCACCATCGGGCTGAGTGTTCCGGTACTGATCGCCAGCATTTATGGCATGAATGTACCCATTCCTTACAACGATTCTCACCTGGCATTTTGGTTGCCGGTAATCATTTCATTTATCATTTTGGGTTTTGTGATATGGCACTATGTTAAAAGAAAAAAATAACCATGTTTACAATAAGAGTATACGGTATTTTAATGAACGAAAATAAACAGGTACTGGTGAGTGATGAACTGATACGCGGCATGTACATCACCAAATTCCCGGGTGGTGGCCTGGAATTGGGAGAAGGCACCAGGGATTGTTTGAAAAGAGAATTCATGGAAGAGATGCAGTTGAATGTGGCAATTGGCGACCATATTTACACCACCGATTTTTACCAGAAAAGCGCCTTCAACAATGCACAGCAGATCATCTCTATTTACTATTTTGCCAAAGCGCTGGAACCGATTACTGCACCACTGAGAAATTCAGTATTTGATTTTGATGAACAGCAAATGCGCATTTATAAAGAAACCGGCGAAACCGAAACCTTTCGTTTTGTGGATTGGGATAACTTTTCTGCCGATACTGTAACCTTACCCATTGACAAAATAGTATCTGCCATGCTAAAAGAAAAATACTGATATGCACTACGAACATTTTTTTGAACAGCAATTGATCCTGGAAGACGACCTGGTAAGGCTGGAACCACTGGAAGAAAAACATTTTGAACTGTTGCTGCCGGTGGCCATGCAGGAAGAGATATGGGCATTCACTATTCAAAAGATCAATTCTGCCGAAGATTTCAGGAAGTATTTTGATACCGCCATTACCGAAAGGCAACAACACAGATCTTATCCCTTTGCATACTACAATAAAAAAACACACCAATATGTTGGTTGTACCCGTTACGGCAACATCGATTTTCATAATAAAAGGCTGGAGATCGGGTGGACATGGCTGCATCCAAAAATGCAGGGCACCGGCTTTAACAAGCATTGTAAATTTCTGCTGCTCTCCTATGCTTTTGAAACTTTGCAGCTGAACCGCATCGAATTAAAGACCAGCCACCTCAATTTAAAATCGCAAAATGCCATGCTGAAAATTGGTGCTACACGTGAAAGTATTTTTCGTAACCATGTGGTAAACGACGATGGCAGCATCAGGCACAGTCATTACTTTAGTTTTATAAAAGAAGAATGGCCCGCCATTAAGCAGCACATTTTCCCTGAATTCCTGTTGTAACCCCCGCTTTCAATTATACATATCAAAACCTTTTTATGAAACAACTATTGACCTGCTGCAGTTTACTGCTATTACTTTCCTGCAATAATGCCGCTACAGAAAAAAAAGTTACCGCTGTTGTAAACGACAGCCTGTTTAAAGAAGTACAAACCGGCGGCATACAAATCATTCCCATCGAAACGCCCAAAGGCAAATTCAATATCTGGACCAAGCGTGTGGGTAACAATCCCAAAATAAAAGTATTGTTATTAAACGGTGGTCCCGGTGCCACGCACGAATATTTTGAATGCTTTGAAAGTTTTTTTCCGCAGCAGGATATTGAATTCATTTATTACGATCAGCTGGGTTGCGGTTTATCTGATAATCCAAAAGATACAACGATGTGGGATCTTCCCCGTTTTGTAGAAGAAGTGGAACAGGTGCGTACAGCACTCCATCTTACCAAAGACAATTTTTATTTACTCGGCCACTCATGGGGAGGCATACTCGCTATGCAATATGCATTGAAGTACCAGGATCATTTAAAAGGTCTCATCATCAGTAATATGATGAGCAGTTGTCCCGACTATGGCAAGTATGCACAGGAAGTTTTAGCGCCGCAATTCGACCCAAAAGTCTTAGATACCATCAGGCAAATAGAAGCCAAAGGTGATTTTGCCAATCCTAAATACATGGAATTGCTCTACCCGAATTTTTATGCCAAACACATTTGCCGCATCCCAATAGCACAATGGCCCGAACCCGTAACCCGGTCTTTTGCAAAAATGAATCAATCGCTGTATGTTACCATGCAGGGGCCCAGCGAATTTGGCATTGGTGGCAACCTTACCCATTGGGATGTAAGCAAACAATTGCCACAAATAAAGGTACCTACACTCACCATCGGCGGTACATTTGACACCATGGATCCCGAGCACATGAAATGGATGAGTACGCAAGTGCAGCAGGGCCGCTTTCTGCTTTGCCCCAATGGCAGTCATATGGATATGTACGACGATCAGAAAAATTATTTCCCGGGGCTGATCAAATTCATTAAGGAAGTGAATGAGGGAAGTTTTAAAGGAGAGAAATAAAGTTTAGGGTTGAAGAGGTTTAACAGGTTTAATAGGTTTGGGGGTTGTTCTATCGTTTCATCATAAAAATAAAAATGCCGGGAAGATGTAAAGCCGTTACAATAAACGACTCACCGCCTTCCCGGCAAAAAATAAAAACTATCAGCCTGTAAGCCGGATTCTGTATCTTTTGTGTGCCTCAACAAGTTCAGCACAACAAAAAACGGTTATCATTTATCTGGCTGCAACATTACTGTTACAATCTTGCTGCCTACCCTTCAGCGTACCCACATTGCTGTGAGATCGGGCGGGCCGCCCTCAACGCTGATATACGTGGCATTACAGCACACAAGGTTTACCCGGCACATGCATTACTGCATTCACCCGTGAGCTCTTACCTCACGTTTTCACCCTGGCCCCTGCATTACTGCAGCGGTGGTAATTTTCTGTGGCACTGTCTCTGGTTTGTTGCCAAACCGCCGGCGCTTAACCGGTGTGTTGCCCTTTGCTGTCCGGACTTTCCTCATCTTTATTCAAGACGCGATAACCCGGCTGATAGCGGACAAAGATAGTTGTTCTTTTTGGCACAGAAATCACAACTGCCACCCTGTAAGATTGGGTTTTATCCGAATATTGAGGTAATCAGTCTCTGAACAGTAACATCAGTTCAGCAGTAATTGCTTCCAGCAAGGCTTTGTCTGGTGTTATGCCCTGCTGCAGATCGTCATAATTGATCACAGCCCTAAACGCTCCTTCTTCATCGGGTTCAAAAGCAACCAGTTGGTCAAAAATATTTACTTCTATTTTATAACTGTAGCCGTAAGTGATGAGTACTGCAGGTAAATTAAACGCTTTCAATTGATAAAATACCGGGATGTTAAATGTATTGTCCATGTGTTGAGGTAAGTCTTCGGAAAGATACAGCTTTCAAACTCCGTATTGCAACCCGTTACAATGATGACGAAGAAAACAACTTACCACAATCATCGTTTTCCCATGTATTATTTTTTTCATCTTTATTACTAACGCTATAACTTTATACTTCTATTGCACCCTTTATGTAACCGGGTTATCTTTTTTAACTGTATATGTATGTTTGAATTGATTTACCGCTCAGTGGCAAGTACTTCACTCAATGCAACCGACATTGCGGATATATTGTACGTGTCACGTAATTTCAATGCATTACACCAAATTACCGGCTGCCTGGTATATCACAATAACGAGTTCATACAAATACTGGAAGGTGATAAAAAATTTGTACAGGAATTGTATGGCAAAATTGAAAAAGACAAACGCCACACAGCAGTAACCCTGCTGGATGAGAATGAGAAAGCAGAACGAATATTCCCCAACTGGAGTATGGCCTACTATGACAACAGCAGCCCGGATATTGACGAAGCAGATCTATTGCTCTTCAAAGCAAATTTTTTAGCTACCGCAAGCTTAACGGAAAAATCAACGCATGCCGTAAATTTGTTCTGGCATATCGCCAAACAATTGTTAGAAAAATAATTGCGTGTAAAGTGATGATCAGCATAAGCACATTAGAAAAAATCACCGCATTGCAAGGTCCAAGGCGTATTATGAAATATGTTTTGATCTTTTGCAGTTCCGGCAAATTAGATATCAGCATCGACGAAAATAGTTTTCCAGTAACTTCCGGCGATGTGATCACCATTACATCAGGCCAAATACATCATATCAATTCATCATCAAAAGCAAAAGGATTTGTACTGGAATTCAGCCTGGATTTTTTTTGCAAAGATGATAAGGACATTGAACTGATCTTTCATAACGGGCTGTTCTGCCATTTTGCAATGAATGAAGTGATTGCAGTGGATAAAAAGATCATCGGAGAACAATTGGTCTGTATACAAAAAGAATTACAGCAGCAGCCTTACCAGTATCTTATTTCGGTACACAGCCGGGTTGAATTAATACTGGTAGCCATTAACAGGGCCAAGGTAAAACGCGGTGATGAAATCTGGAAACCCGATGCACTCTTTCTCAAATTCCTTGAAGCTGTACGCAACAATTTTGAACAGAATTACACAGTCGCCCAATTGGGAAGGATGCTGGGCACTTCCTCACTAAAATTAAATGAACTGGCCAAACTGCACGCAGGAAAAACTGCGCAGCATGTAATATACGGCCTTACTGTTTCGGAAGCCAAACGCCTGCTAACCTATGAGAATTTATCAGTAAAAGAAGTGGCATACAAGCTTGGCTTTATTGATCCGTTTTATTTCTCCAATTTTTTTAAGAAGCATACCGGTATTTCTCCAAAAACTTACCAGGCCAATCATGCTTTGTAGATCTTACATGCTTTTCTCAACATTGTCTATGGTTTAAAAAATATGCTGCAGGTAATTTTGTGTTGTAATTATTCAATATAAAAACAATAGTACCATGAACAGCAACATCAATCATTACATTGCCAGCACCAACAATATGCAGTGGCAACCATTATCAGAACCTGGTATCGACACAACAGGGATTTTTGTAAAGGTTTTACGCTACGATGAAGTACAGCAAAGGCCGCCAAGCATCTTATTAAAATTTGAACCGGGTGCACAATACCCCTATCACAATCACCCGGGTGGAGAAGAAATATTTGTAACAAAAGGAAGCTGCAGGGTAAACGGCACGGAATTACAGGCAGGTGATTATTTGTACACACCGCCGGGGTTCAAACATGCAGTAAAAACGGATACTGGCTGCGAGATGATCTTCATTATTCCCGAAGAAGTGGAAATTTTAGAAAAATAAATGTTTATTCAAAAAAGAAAGACATGAAAATACACAGTGGTATTGCAGCATTATTATTACGGCTTGCCCTGGCCGCAGGTTTTTTATCCGCGGTTGCAAGCCGCTTAGGATGGTGGGGTAAACATTCATCCGGATGGAAATTTTTTTTACAATATACCGCGGAAGTAAATGCATTTGCCCCTTCAGCCATCATCCCTGTATTGGCCATTACCAGTACCCTGCTGGAAATTTCGATCGCCCTTTTATTGATCACTGGATATAAGACCAGGTGGGCAGCAATAGCGGCAGCCGTGCTCACCTTGCTTTTTGCATTGGCCATGTCAATTTCATTTGGCATAAAGGAAGCACTGGATTATTCTGTATTGGCAGTTTCTGCCGGGGCATTATTACTGTCCACAGTACCGGAATATCAATGGAGTATTGATAAAAAGATCGGGCAAAACAAACAGCTGCTGTAAAAGCGTATTGCTTTTTGAAGGGTAATTCTTATTACAGTTACCATCCGGGTCAGTTTGATTGCTGACAAGTATCAGCCCGTTCCCGGCGGCACCCATTTTAAAAAATTGTAAATTGCGTTTAAACACCGTTTATCAAACGCAAAATAAAATACTACCGCCTTTTATGGTTAAAACACGATCTTCCTGCAGGATTATCGGTTTTTTTAGTGGCATTGCCATTATGCCTGGGCATTGCACTGGCTTCAGGGGCACCTTTGTATGGCGGCTTATTATCGGGTATCATTGGTGGTATTGTAGTATCACTCATCAGTGGATCTTCATTGGGTGTATCGGGCCCGGCTGCAGGCTTAACCACTCTGGTAGCCGCCTCAATCATTTCGCTGGGCGATTATAAAGTTTTTTTACTGGCCGTTATGGTGGCCGGGGCATTCCAGCTGTTACTGGGCTTATTAAAACTGGGGGTAATTGCCAACTATTTTCCCTCATCAGTGATCAAGGGCATGCTGGCTGCAATTGGTATCATGCTCATCGCTAAACAGATCCCTTTTGCATTGGGATATGATAAACCCGATTTTTGGAGAAGCGGATTTTTAAATTTATTCAGCGACCGCCATTTTTTAGCACATGCCAGTAACCTGAACAGCGAAATTACAAGGGGCGCCATTATTATTACAGCGGCCTCTTTATTGGTATTAATAATATTGCAGCAACCCTTTGCCAAAAGATGGAAAGTAGTACCTGCACCATTACTGGTAGTGGTATTAGGCATCATCATCAACCTGGTATTTACCAGGTATACTTCTATTTATACCTTACGGCAGGCACAACTGGTGAGTATCCCGGGCAATATTTTTGCTGATATCAGCCTGCCCGATTTTTCGAAGTTATTTACCACTGCTGCCATTTGGAAAGATGGTTTGCTGATTGGATTACTGGCCACCTTAGAAACCCTGCTGTGTGTGGAAGCCATTGATAAACTGGACCGCCACAACCGTATTACGCCCGTTAACCGCGAGCTGGTGGCACAGGGCCTGGGTAATATGCTGTGCGGTTTGGTGGGTGCTATCCCTATGACAGCTGTGGTAGTTAGAGGCGCTGCTAATATTGACGCCGGCGGCAGAACTAAATTATCAGCCTTTACCCATGGCTTGTTTTTATTACTATCGGTATTGCTGATCCCTTTTTTACTCAGCATGATCCCCTATGCTTCACTGGCGGCCATTTTACTGGTTACCGGTTACAACCTTACCAAACCCAAATTATACCGTAATATGTGGAGCCTGGGATGGAAGCAGTTTCTTCCCTTTATTTTGACCATTGTGGTAATACTGGGTACCGACCTGTTGATTGGCGTAAGCATCGGCTTATTATTATCCATCTTTTTTATCATTCAGAATAATTTTAAAACAGAGTACAGGGTAACCACTACCAAAAAACACGAAACGGAAACCTTCATCATTAAACTGAACAGTAATGTTACTTTTTTAAATAAAGTGAATCTTAAAAAAACGCTGGATCAAATACCTGAATACAGCGTACTTACCATTGATGGCAGTGAATGTAATTTTATTGATTATGATATTTTAGAGATCGTAAGTGAATACGCAGGCAAAGCGCACGACAGGCATATTGAGTTGCATTTAAACGGCATTCAAAAAGTAAATGTAACAGCAGTACATTAATATAATGGCCGGTGTACCAACTTTAGATTTGCAATGCTATAATTAATAGAAAAAAAGCTATTATAAAAACAGCAACCAACAATTATTTCAATACAAAATCCACTGAAGCTTTAGCATGAATCAACCCTGTATCAAAAACAGGTACCGGGCAATCCTCCTGTTTGATCAGGATGGGAATTTCGGTACAGCCCAAAATAAATCCTTCGGCACCCGCCTGAATCAGTTCATGAATGATGCGCAGGTATTGTGCTTTTGTTTCAGGTAAAAAGATTCCTTTCCCAAATTCGTTGTATATAGAATTGTTGATGTATTCAATATCTGCTTCGCCCGGAATAATAGTGGCTATACCCTGCGCTGCCAGTTTGTTGGTATAAAAATCCATTTGCATGGTATACTTTGTACCCAGCAATGCTACTTTTTTAAGCCCTTTTTCTTTGATGGCAGTTGCTGTTGTTTCTGCAATATGAATAAGTGGTATGTTTACCGCCGCACGCACTTCATCTGCAATATTGTGCATGGTGTTAGCGCAAATGATCAAACAATCTGCGCCGGCCAGCTCAACATTTTTTGCGGCTGCACAAATGACCGCTGCAATACCTTTCCAGTCCTGCGCCATGGTCAGATCTTTTATTTCGGCAAAGTCAACCGAATATAAAATAATTTTTGCCGCGTGTACGCCACCCAGTTTTTCGTTTACCAGCTCGTTCAGCTGTTTATAATATTCTGCAGTGGAATACCAGGTAAATCCGCCAATGATACCAATTGTTTTCATGCTGTTGATTGTTTGATACTGTACAAATACGCTTTAAGATCACTTAAAATTTTGTTAAGACAACTGCAGTATTGTGCTGTGGCCATCAATACTTAATCTATGTTAAAACATTGATTTGCAAATTACTATCCCCTACAAGATGCAGTTAGCCGTAACAAAAGTGCAGTATTTTTTTAAGATAAAACTTTGCATATTGCTTTTTTCGTTTCCATATAGTGCATATCTTTGCGGCGCAAATCAGTAATACCGCGTTATAACTGTACACAAAGAGCACTTGCTCGCTAAAGAAAAATCCACTACCTGTACCCTAACCAGTAATAGTGGATACATAAATTGTAAATTAAAAACACAGATATGAAAAGTGATGTAATGGGCATTGTTATGCCTATCAACAAAGAAGAACTGAAAGAGTTATTGAAAGAAACAAAAGAAACCCTTGCAATTGATGCAAAAACCGACGAGAACAACCGTTCATTTGGTGTGGTAGACTTGTGGAATGTTCAAAAAAGACAAAGAACCACTGCTTCAATGATGAGGAGATGGTCTAATTAAGAAGTACTGTTATATTGTAACATAAATAATTCTTTTTTTAGTTTTTGACAACTGCATGGCCTTATGGCCATGCTTTTTTATTTTGCAACAATTAAGCTCCTTTGCTGTTATACACATCAATCTTTTTAATTTGCAGTATTATGGTAACCGCTTATAATTTTATAGCTTCCTGGCAATTGTTTCCCGAAAAAGGCAACTATGAATTTGGCAACCGGCCTAAATCGGGTATTTACAAAATTGAAGGAACCGATCATAAAAAAGAACTCCGTATCAGCAATAACTGGGTAACGCTGGAAAACCAGGCCTTTGCATCGCAGTACCAATTGATTGCCGATGGAGCGCTGCATCCATTAGCAGAAGCAGCATTTGCCGATGCGGCAACAGTTACATTTTTTGATGCCATCAGCTTTGAAACCCTGTTTTATAAAAACGGGGAAATAGTGGTGGAGGTATTACACGAATTATTACCCAATGGCTATTTAAGTATCACGCAAAAAGGATTTACACCCGAACAGCAATCTTATATCAACAAAGAAATTTACTACAAGCAGATGAGTGTGCTGCCCTACTCCACCTCCGTATCCGGCGCTGTAATTAAACCTACCGAAGAAGGTGTGATACGCCACAAAGCATTGAGCGCAATGGAAGAGCAAACCAATATGCAGCTTGATCAAATTCGTAAACAAATTGAATTACTGGCCCTGCAGGCCCAGGAAATTCAAATGCGCAAAGAGTTATCGATGATCATTTACAACGCAAAACTGAGTTTTGCCCCGGTGATCGGTTCTGTATATTACCTCTATGAAAAAAATGACAGCAGCCATTTTGTATCCATGGTGAGCCCTAAAGAATGGGGTGGCAGCGGCCCCTACAAATCATTTATAGCACAGGTTAAACTGCTGGCCGATCATACCTGGATGGAAGTGTGAGCAGGCCCATGCTGCTTTTATTTTGTTAAATTTTTAACAAGTCCTGATCATTTTGGTATGGTTTTGCATCGTTGATAATAACAACTTATCTTTACTATGTATTATAACACCACTATGTCAGCATCATTTGAAGCAGAAAAAAACCGGAAAGCATTTATGTATACTGCAATTATTGTAGGTACTTTATTGCTGATTGCCATTTTCTGGACCTGGGTAACGCCTCCGCCACCAGTGCCGGTAGTGCAGGACCTGATTGAGATTAACCTGGGTAATTATGATGAGGGTTTTGGTACTGTACAACCCCTGATTAAAGGCGAAAAATCGCCGGGGGATGCGCCTGCGGAGGAATCAAAAGCAACGCCGGTAGCAGCGGATAATACACCTGCAGAAGACCTGCAGCCGGATGATAGTAAGGATGAAGATGCCGCACCAGTGGTAAAACCAGAAAAAGCTACCCCTAAAACCAATACAGCCCCTAAGCAACCCACTACACAACCAGTAAAAAATACCAACCCCACACCTGCTGTAGTTGCCGAACCCAAACCACAGAAACCTAAAATTGCAGGTTATGGCGGGCCCAAAGGCGGTACCGGTAACGGCGCCACCGAAGATAATGGCTATACTTACCAGGGAAATAAACCGGGTGGTAAAGGCGATGCCGGTGATCCCAATGGCAAACCCGACAGTTACGGTAACAACCCGGGCGGAAGAACCGGTGGTAGCGGATTGCGGGTATCTAAGGGAGACAGAACCATTGTAAACAACTATATTTTTTCTGGTGAACTACCCAAAGCAACCATCAATGCCATCATTAAAGTAACTGCGGACGGCAGGGGTAGTTTTGTTGGTTTTGATAAAGGCTCTACCAGCAGCGATTCCCGTTATGCTACTGCCATCAGGGGCTATTTACCCAATATTAAGTTTAGCACATCTGACCATGAATCGGTGGTAACGGTGCCATTTAATTTCAGGGTACAATAAAGATTTTAATTTCTGCAGACACACCACAAATTTGCTGGATGTAAGTGATCAGGTACCTGTTTCCACAGCATCAGTGTTACATTAAAAGCATCCTGCACAAACACAAGGGCTGCTCTTTCACAGTGAGTGGTTGCAGCAAGGCTTTCTTTGCCCTACATTTGCATTTGTATAGCAACCGTGTACATGTTTTAACGAATGACCTACCAACAAACGATCGATTATTTGTACCAGCACCTGCCCATGTTCAGCCGCATTGGTGCTGCAGCATATAAAAAAGACCTGCATAATACCATTGAGCTTTGTGCCGCATTAAATAATCCCCAGGATACGTTTAAAACAATTCATATTGCCGGTACCAATGGCAAGGGCAGCACCAGTCATATGCTGGCAGCCATTTTGCAACAGGCAGGCTATACAACTGGATTGTACACTTCGCCGCATTTAAAAGATTTCAGGGAAAGAATAAAGATAAACGGCCAATGGATCAATGAAGACTTTGTAATTGATTTTGTAGCACGCACCCAAATTATTGCCGAACATATACAACCATCATTTTTTGAATTGACCGTTGCCATGGCTTTCGATTATTTTGCCACGCAGCAAGTGGATGTGGCCATTATTGAAACTGGTTTGGGTGGAAGGCTGGACAGTACCAATATTATCACCCCTGTTTTATCCGTTATCACCAATATTGGCTATGATCATATGAATCTGCTGGGGAATACCTTAGCGGAAATTGCTATGGAAAAAGCAGGCATCATCAAACAGAAAGTACCTGTAGTGATTGGCGAGTATTTACCGGAAACAAAACCGGTTTTCATCAACAAAGCTACTGAATGCAATGCCCCTATTTATTTTGCATCGGATGAATACGAGGCATCTAATATTGACGCCGCTGTAAAAACATTACAATGCAACGTAAGAAATATTCCGCATCATATCACCGAACATTTCACACTCGATCTGAATGGCCTGTATCAAATAAAAAATCTATGTACTGTTTTATGTGCCGAAGGTATTTTGTTGCAACATGGGTTTAACATAAAAAATGAGACCGAAAAATTTGCCCTGGCAAATACAAAAAAACTTACCGGGCTGCATGGCCGCTGGGATGTGATTGCCGAAAACCCCACCATTGTGCTGGATGTGGCCCACAATGAAGATGGAATACAACAGGTACTGAAGCAGGCTACCGCCGGCTGGCCATTAAGTTCCGGGCGAAAACTACATTTTGTAATGGGGATGGTAAAGGATAAAGAAGTGAATAAAGTATTATCCTTACTGCCTGCAGATGCCCATTATTATTTTACGCATGCCCATATTCCCCGGGCCCTGGATGCTGCTGCATTAAAAGAAAAAGCTGCTGCCTTTAATTTAAATGGTGCCCATTTCGATAATGTAAACCAGGCTATTGCTGCTGCTAAAGAAAAAGCTGCTGTTACCGATTTGATCATTGTTTGCGGAAGTGTGTTTTTGGTAGGGGAAGTAGATACCTAATTGGTTCATAGTGCATGGCTGTTGAAAATCTTTTCGCCCAGTATTCTAAACGTATGAACCGTCAACCATGAACTATTGACGTTCTGCATCAAGTTTTTGAAACGCATAAAATACACAAGCCAGGTGCAGGGCCTGTTTAATTTCATTTTGCTGTAACATACGTCTCATTTCTTCCAATGGCACAGTAAGTACTTCTATTTCTTCATTGTGATCCAGCTGCTGTGCGCCCACTTTGCTGCCTCCCCTTGCCAGGTACAGGTGGGTATAATTATTCAATGCGCCGGGATTGGCCGCTATCTTACCTAAATAATCAAATGTTGTAAATGAATGACCCGTTTCTTCCAGCAATTCCCTTGCAATGGCTTTTTCCACATCTTCACCCGGATCAATAAAACCGCCGGGTATTTCTAAAATAGTTTCTCCAATAGGATGACGGTATTGCCTTGCCAAGATCACTTCATTATTTTCTGTGATGGCCATGGCACAAACACTTTCGGGCATCTCCACTACAAAGTAAGGATCTACAATTACGCCGTCGGGCCTTTCGCAACGGTCCTGTCGTGCAGTGAAATAAACATGCTGGCTAATATATTTTGTAGCAAGTATTTTCCAGTTCATTTTTGGTTAATTGGTTAATTCGTTAACTGCTTAATCCGTTACGCTGTATGAACGGATTAACATTTCTACCATTTCATTCTTTCACGCAAACTGGTGATATGTGCCACATGATGACGGCCATGCCATGCGTACATACCCAGCAGATCCCAGAGTGTAAATTCTTTTTTGTGCTCTGGATGGAACACTGTTTTGTTAAGTTGCTCCTGCGTAAGATCTTTCAGCACATAATGCCAGCGGCTGTGCAGGGCATGCAATAATGTAAGGGATATGTTAACAGGCATTTCCAGTGAATCTTTTAATTCGGCCCAGGCCACTTCATTATAAGGCCTGATGGTGGGAGTATCTTCTGTAAGCCCCAGCTTAAACCTTGTATAAGCATTCATATGACTGTCGGCCACATGGTGCACCACCTGCTTTACCATCCAGCCTTCTTCACGGTAAGGGGTATCCAGTTGCGCCGCATCTAAATTCAATACGGCATTTTCCAGATGCTGTGGTAAATTTTTAATGTCAGTCAGCCATTCCTGCAATTGCTTTTCAGAAAAAGGCTGTACCTGGTATTTACCAACAGGATATTTTAATGCTTCACTCATAAGTATATAGTTATTTTACTTTACGTTGCTGTTATTGCGGCACTTATTCTTCCCGCATATCCCTTCCTGTTAAATGAATGAATACATCTTCCAGGTTAGCATTTTTTACCTGCCTGGGTTTTTCAAAACCGGTGGCCACCAGGTCGTCGATCATTTTATCCGGCGAATCAAGTGAAATGATTTTCCCCTCATTCATAATAGCAATACGGTCGCACAATTGTTCGGCTTCATCCATGTAATGCGTGGTAATGATAACGGTGGTTCCTTTGGCACGTATATCACGTATCAGGTCCCAGAGGTTGCGCCTGGCCTGCGGATCCAGCCCCGTGGTGGGTTCATCTAAAAAAATAATTTTAGGCTTATTGATGAGTGTGGTGGCAATGGAAAAACGCTGTTTTTGCCCACCGCTCATTTCTTTGTACTTGTTTTTTGCCTTGTCTTCCAGGTTTACCAGCCGTAATAATTCCGCAGGATTTACCGGCTGATTGTACAAACCACCAAACAAATGGATCAGCTCCACCAGGGTTAAGCCCGGGTAAAAGCCCGATGTTTGCAACTGTACACCAATGATCTTTTTGATATCGTTGGCCTGCTGGTCCAGGTTCATGCCATCCACCAGCACCTCGCCGCTGGTTTTATCCCGCAGGGTTTCTATAATTTCCAGTGTGGTGGATTTGCCGGCACCATTGGGGCCCAGCAATCCGAATATCTCTCCTTCATATACATCAAAGGAAATATCTTTTACAGCTTCAAAATTGCCATAATTCTTTTTTAAATTTTTTACCGAGATGATCTTTTTTTGCATGATGGTGAGTATTGCTGTATAAAGTGTTTCCGTATTATTTGGGATGCATAAAGGATTCCAGTTCTTCCATCATTAATTTACTGCCTGCAAAAAACGGGCTGCGCTGATGTAATGATTTGGGCTGCACTTCTAGAATCCTTTGTTTGCCGTTTGTAGCAATGCCCCCTGCCACTTCCACAATAAAGGCGCAGGGATTACATTCGTACAGCAGGCGCAATTTACCTTTTGGTTTATCTGAAATAGCAGGATACATAAATATCCCCCCTTTAATTAAATTGCGGTGTACATCGGCCACCATACTGCCAATATACCGTTGTGTATACGGCCCTCCGTTGCTTTTATTTTTTTTCTGGCATTCGGTGATGTATTGCTTCACCGGCTCTTCGTACTGAAAAAAGTTGCCGTGATTAACAGAATAAAACTTACCCGCTTCCGGGCATTTGATATTGGGGTGACTTAAAGTAAATTCTCCAATAGACTGGTCTAATGTAAAACCATTTACCCCTCTCCTGGTGGCATATACCATCATGGTGGAAGATCCGTAAATGATATACCCCGCAGCCACCTGCTTAACGCCGGGCTGTAAGAAATCAGCTTCTGTAGCAGGCTTACCCAGCTCACTCACCCTGCGGTATACACTGAAAATAGTACCGATGGATACATTCACATCAATATTGCTGCTGCCATCCAAAGGATCGAAAAGGCAAACATATTTACTGTTATTACTTACTTCATCGTCAAATATCACAATGTCATCCAGTTCTTCGCTGCCAATACCGGCACAGCTGATACCGTGGCGCAATACACCCACAAACTGGTTATTGGCAAATACATCCAGCTTTTTTACTTCTTCGCCCTGTACATTCATTTCGCCTGCATCGCCCAAAATATCCACCAGCCCGGCTTTATTTACTTCTACATTTACCCTTTTGGCTGCCAGCCCTATATCTCTTAACAGGCTCGATAATTCGCCGGTGGCATTGGGAAAGTCACGTAACTGCTGAATGGTAAATTCATCCAGTGTTTGTACTCTGCGGTTAATACTCATAATAAAATAAATTGATGCCCCAGTCCCCGGCAGGGAAATTGGAAGCTTTAGGATTAAAGTTTGTCAGCTGCTGCAATAGTATTAAAATTAACAGATTTCAATTACTTAAATTCAGCAATAAATTTATCGTTTAGATTTACGATTTTTGCAAATCAATTTTCATAGCTAAATTACAGAATTAACTCAATCAACTGATATAAATGAAGGTTTTTAAATTTGGAGGTGCCAGCATTAACAGCGTGGAAAGAATTCAGAACGTGGGCAGGATTTTGCAGGCGTATAAAGGCGAAAAGATACTGGTCATTATTTCTGCCATGGGCAAAACCACCAATGCACTGGAAAAAGTAGTGGACGCATTTTTTGATGGCCGGAAGGAGGAGGCACTGCAACTATTTGAGCAGGTTAAAGACCAGCATTTAAATACCTTAAAATACCTGACCACGCTGCAGTGGAAAGCAGCTGAAGATCATTTAAAAGATTTTTTTACCGAAATAGAATGGCTGCTGCATGATAAACCGGTAAGGGAATACGATTATTATTACGACCAGATAGTATGCAGCGGAGAACTGATGAGCACCGCCATGATGAGCGATTATTTGAATGAAGCAGGTATTCGCAATACCTGGGTGGATGTTAGGGATATTGTAAGAACCGACGATAATTTCAGGGATGCCGGTATTGACTGGAATATTACAGCCCAAAAAGTTACAGACATTGTATTACCGCTTTTTAAAGAGTTTGACCTTGTAATTACACAGGGCTTTATAGGTGCTACTGATGAAAACGAAAGTACCACACTGGGCAGAGAAGGCAGTGATTACAGCGCCGCCATTTTTGCCAATTTACTAAATGCCGGTAGCCAAACCATTTGGAAAGATGTGGAAGGCGTGATGAATGCAGATCCCAAACAATTTAAAGATGCGGTATTTTTAAATGCATTGAGTTACGACGAAGTAATTGAGATGGCCTATTATGGCGCACAGGTAATACATCCTAAAACCATTAAGCCCTTACAAAATAAAAATATTCCCCTGCATGTGCGGTGTTTTTTACAACCCGAACTGGCCGGTACTATCATCAGCAATAAGCCGGCGCATCATTTACCCCCGGTAATTGTATTGAAAGAAAAGCAGGTGTTACTGCAACTGAGCTCTAAAGATTTTTCCTTTGTGGGAGAAGCATACGTAAGCCGTTTGTACGATATTTTCGCTTCTATTAAAATAAGGCCCAATCTCATTCAAAATGGTGCTATCAGCATCTTATGCTGTTTGGATGACCGCCCCGATAAAATTGAAAAATTAGCGTTGGCCGCTGCTGAAATTTTTGATGTGCAGGTACAAAAAGAGCTGACACTTTTAACTATCCGGCATTATACCCGGGAAAAATTTGATGAACTGACCGCAGGTAAATCCATCATACTTACGCAACGGACTACAGAAACGGTGCAGGTGCTGATGCGTTAATTGATAAGGTACTCCCCTTTTTTATTTACAATGATCACGGGAAGTAGTTTCTTTTCTTCAAAATAATTGAAGGCTTCCTTAAGCCTTGCAGCAAAATCTATCAACGCGGGTTTGGTTTGCAATGTTTGTGCTAAAAAATCAGCCGATTTTTTTACATTGTATTTGATAGGGAACACATGTACGGGAATAAAATCCTGGCCACTGGCCTTTACCCTGGCAGCCATAATATACAACTCTTCTATGGGTTCGTCGCTGATAGGAATACAACCGGTAGATACACAATTGCCATGAATGTAAATGGCATTGCCGGGGCGCAATGAATCACTCAATATCCTGTCGGCCGCATTGGGATAATTTAAACCCAGCGCCAAATGATAATTGCTGTTGGGATTGAACTCGTTGATAAAATAAAACCCTTCCGGCACCTGGAAATCTCCTTCCATTCGTTTGGGACCGATGGTGCCGCTTTGCATACACACTTTATAGGTTTTGAAAAGTTTGAATGATTCTTTTGCATTTCCTTTTACCCACACTTCCAGCTGCCTGTCGTATTTGAAGGAACGCACATACATTTCCTGTGGCGGCCAGGCCAGCTTTTTATCTTCAAACTGTTTGGCCAAAGAATCTTCCAGGTTATTGAAAATGGTAGAAACTTTGGGAGAACTTTTTTGGATCTCTACAAACGAACCTTGTGCAAACAGGCGGTTGTTTACCGGCAGTATGAAAAAGGCTGTAAAAAAAATATTTGCAAAAAAATACTTCATCAAAAACGATTGGTGGTTACAGTAGAACGTAAAATTAAAAAAAAAATAATGCTGAACTTGTTAAAAAAATACACCTATGTGGAAAATGCTGAAATTTTGGGGGATTGTACTCCCCCAAAATTCACTATAAGTTGCCTCTTGCATCCTGCTCTCTTTCCAAAGCTTCAAATAAGGCTTTAAAATTCCCTTTTCCAAAGCTTTTTGCCCCTTTTCGTTGAATAATTTCGAAAAATAAGGTGGGCCGGTCTTCCAGTGGTTTGCTGAAAATTTGTAATAAATAGCCTTCCTCATCACGGTCTATCAATATACCCAGTTGTTGTAAAGGCTGCAAATCTTCGTCAATTTTGCCCACACGGTCCAGCACCGTTTCGTAGTAACTGGCAGGTATGGACAGGAATTCGATACCGCGTTTTTGCAGTTCCGATACAGTAGCTACAATATCATGCGTGGCAATGGCCACATGCTGTACCCCTTCGCCATTATAAAAATCCAGGTACTCTTCCACCTGGCTTTTTTTCTTTCCTTCTGCCGGTTCATTAATAGGAAATTTTACATAGCCGTTGCCATTACTCATTACCTTACTCATTAAAGCAGAGTATTCGGTGGAAATATCATTGTCATCAAAACTTAAAATATTTTTAAAGCCCATTACGTCTTCATAAAATTTTACCCAGGGGTTCATCTGGTTCCAGCCCACATTGCCCACGCAATGATCTACATATAATAAACCGGTTTCCGCTGGATGATAGTTCGATTTCCATTCCCTGAAGCCAGGCATGAAAACACCCGTGTAATTTTTTCTTTCTACAAATACATGTACCGTATCCCCATAAGTGTGAATACCACTCAGTACCACTTCGCCTGTATCATCTTTTAATGTGGTGGGTGGTAAATAAGATTTGCCGCCGCGTGTGGTGGTTTCGTTCCATGCGCTGGTGGCGTCTTCTACTTTTAATGCCAGCACTTTTACACCATCGCCGTGTTTGTAAATATGATCCGCAATGTGGTTATTGCTTTTTAATGGAGTGGTTAATACAAAAGTGAGTTTATTCTGCCGGATCACATAACTCACTTTATCCTTTACGCCGGTTTCTGGTCCGGCATACGCCAGGCTCTGAAATCCAAAAGCGGTTTTATAAAAATGCGCTGCCTGTTTGGCATTGCCTACATAAAATTCTACATAATCTGTTCCCTGCAAGGGTAAAAAATCTACCGCACCGGTAGCTGTTTGAATAGTTGCTGTTTGCATGATGATTAATTTGAGATGAAGAAATAGTATTCCTGTCCTGTTCAAATTAACAAGCCGAATCCATCGCCAACGCCAGCATCAAAAGTGTATAGCTGCAGCGTTTGTCACTAAAAATTTTATGTGGATAATCCGGTAACATCAGGGCAAATATAACAAAAGAAGCGGGTTGAACAATTGTTGAAACCGTGACTGGTGAACGGAAGATAAACAGGATACCCTGCTGCTGTAAAACATAACCGAAGATGAGCAGCATTTATTAAACGGGTACAGGGCGTGCCTGCTGCAGCTGCAGTACAAAAATACTGATGGCAGTTTTGATCTCCTGTTCTTGCACCAGTACTTCCTGCTGTTTATTACAAAATGGCAGCAGCCGTTCTATAAAAGGCTTTGCCATCAGCCTTTGCGGCGAGCTGAGTATCACTGTACAATGCTGTTGTAAATAATAATGAATGGCAGCAAATAACTGGTCAAATTGCTCCGGTTCGTAGTTGACATCGCTGAGTAAAACCGTATCCGGTATTTCCATCTGCAAATAATCGTTCCAGCCGGCAACTGAGCAGTGTACATTTTGCAGTGTATGATATTGTACCGATTGCCGTACCAATGCAACAGCGGCGGGTTCAATATCGCTGCAATACACTGCAGCAGCATATGGTGCCGCAAATATGGATGGCAGGCCCAGCCCTGCTGCAATTTCAGCAATTTTTTTATGCTGTATATAATGAAGGTGCTGATGCAAAAACTGGCAAAGGCCCAGGGCAGCCGGCCATACTTTTGCCCAGTATGGCGAATGCACCTGCTGTACCGGTGCCGCACCGGCAGGTACAAACAAGGCTATCTTTTTTGAATGAATGAAGAAGAATTGAAGTACTGCTTGTGATGACATGTTGCGTATTGCATTTTAGGTAGCACATCAGGCTTATCCAAATGATGGCAGTAACTTGATCTCATTCCTGTATAAAATGATTTTTTTATCATTCTCCAGCTGTTTGAGCAAGCGGGAGATCACTACCCGGGAAGTAGCCAGTTCATCGGCAATTAAATAGTGCGATGCTTTTATTACAGAAGAGCCCGACAGGCGCTGTTTTTCCTTTAAGTATGCCACCAGCCGTTCATCTAATTTATGAAAGGCAATGCTTTCAATGGATTTTAATAATTCAATAAAGCGTTCATTAAAACCACGCATGATATAATTTTTCCAGCTGGGATAGGTGCACAACCAACTGTCCAGTTTATCGTGCGGTATGGCAATCAGTTCCACATCATCTTCGGCAATGGCTTTCACTTCGCTTTTTTTGGCTTCCACACAACAACTGTAAGCCATGGAACAGCTTTCGCTGCTGGATAAATAATAAAGCAGTATCTCATTGCTGTTCTCATCCAGCCGGTATACTTTTACGGTACCTTTTAACACAATGGGCATCATGCGTATGTACTTACCATAATCCATGATCAGGTCGCCTTCCTTAAAACTTTGTAAACTGCCAAACTCCCGTATTTCCTGTATGAGTTTGGGCTCAAATATGTGCTGCAATTTTTCTAAATACATGCTGCTTACTTTAAATCTTGATGATGCGATGGCAAATTTACCGATTTAAAGATGATGCCGGCATATATTTAATGGGGCAATTTTTCCCTGAAATAACCATACACCCAGGTGCCGGCAATGGCGCTGAACAAGGTAACCACAATAACTGTGGCGCCGGTGCCAATTTGAGCGTACAGGGGGCCGGGACAAGCACCAGTGATGGCCCAGCCCAAACCAAACAACAAGCCTCCATATACCTGGCCCTTATTAAACTTTCGGGAATGAAATTCTATTGTTTCGCCATAAATGGTTTTGATATTAAATTTTTTGATGAGCCATACAGCAATAGCACCCACCACTACAGCGCTGCCAATTACTCCATACATATGAAAAGACTGCAGCCGGAACATTTCCTGTATGCGGAACCAGCTGATGATCTCGGCTTTTACAAATACGATCCCAAAGGCCAGCCCTACAAGGAAATATTTTAAATTATGATACCATTTATGCGTAAGCCGGCTTTCATTTACACACATGGCATCTAAAGAACGCACTTCAAAATCGGTATTATTATCTGTTGTTGCGGGCATGCCTTTACAATTTTAAAATGAATGGAAGAATGAGATTGGCCATGATGAAACCTCCTGCCATAAAGCAGCAGGTAGCCACCAGCGAAGGCCATTGCAAGGTTGCCAGGCCCATAATGGAATGGCCGCTGGTACAACCGCCGGCATAGCGTGTGCCAAAACCGATCATGAATCCGCCCAGCACCATCATGATACCTCCTTTTAATGATAATAAGGCCTGCCAGTTAAATAATTGATGCGGCACCAGGCCGGTATAATCTGTAATGCCATAACCGGAAAGTTCAGCCGCTAATGTTGCATTCACCTGCATGGGCGCAGTATTGGCTAAAAAATAAGCCGCCACAATGCCGCCTAAAAAAATGCCCGCTACAAAAAATAAATTCCAGCGTTCTTTTTTCCAGTCGTAGTTGAAGTAAGGAATTTTAGATGGCAGGCAGGCTGCACAGATATGCCGCATAGAAGAGCTGATGCCAAAAGATTTATTGCCAATGATCAGCAGTATGGGCACAGTCAATCCTATTAATGGCCCTGCCACGTACCAGGGCCAGGGCTGTTTGATCCACTCGATAAAGCTCATATAAAAAATTTGTACTTAGTTACGATGGCGGCTAAGGTAACAAATTTTATACGAGCCGGGTAACCAGTCTACAATTTGTATCGACTTTTTATTCTTTCACGGCAGTGGAAGACGGCACACCCAATGCATCCAGGATTTTTTCGAGCGGGCAAAATTTAGTAAATGAAGACTGCAAAAGATTAACCCCAACAAATAGGCTTACCCAAAGCCATTTGATGTTTACATAAACTGCCAGCAAAACGCTTACCAGTACGATGGTACCAGCCACGCCCCTTACGATTCTTTCTCGCATAAAAATATTTTAAATCAATAACTGCATTTATCCACCGGAACAACAAATGCCCTGATGGGAAACTGCAAAGCTTCTTTTGTATTGTGTTCATTCACCAGACCAATAACAGTATCGGTATTTACATCGGCTGTAAAACTGAACAGTACTACCGAATCAAAACGTTCCTTTCCTGCGGCAAACCATTCGTCCATCAGGTTAGCCGGATCGTTGTCTTTAAAACCCATCATATCAGTTACACTAAACACATATACATGTGCCTGTTTAAATATTTTCGCCACGTCTTCCTGATATTCTTTCAGGCAGGTTACAACTATAAGTTTCATAAAATGATTTTTAAGTGTTTGGGCTATCCGTTACCGGTTGTTTGGCTTCTTTTTTACGTTTCATTTTAAAGTACAGCAGCGGTACTACCAACAGGGTTAAAAAGGTGGAGGTGATGGTACCGCCCATTAGTGAAATGGCAAGACCCTGAAAAATAGGATCGAATAAAATAACCACCGCTCCCAATACCACAGCACCTGCTGTTAACAAAATGGGCGTAGTACGCACTGCCCCGGCTTCCAGTATGGCTTGTTTTAAAGGGATGCCATCCTTTAAACGGATATCAATAAAGTCTATCAGCAATAAGGAGTTTCGGACCATTACCCCGGCCAGCGCAATGAAGCCGATCATAGATGTGGCACTGAAATAGGCACCCATCATCCAGTGGCCCAGTACAATGCCAATCAATGATAAAGGAATGGCTGCCAGCATTACAATGGGCACGGTAAAGTTTTGAAACCATGCCACAATCAGCATGTAAATGATAATGATGGCCACAATAAATGCAATACCCAAATCTCTGAACACTTCATAAGTGATCTGCCATTCGCCATCCCATTTTAAAGTGAAATTATCTTCAGTTGCGGGTTGCTTGCTGTATTCTTCTGCCAGAGTATATCCTTTGGGAAGGGCTATACTTTTCAATTGATCTGATACTTTGCTCATGGCATAAAAAGGACTTTCCAGTTTGCCCGCCATATCGGCCAGTACATACACCACTCTTTTTTGATTCTTACGGTAAATGGCTTTTTCTTTTACACCACTGGTTACCTGCACTAAATCTCCAATGGGAACAGCATTGCCCTGCTGCCCTATCACTTTTAAATTCAGTACCCCATCCACTCCCGATTTATCGGCATCAGCCAGTTGCAGTACAATATTTTCCTGGCTAAAAGTTTCGGGCGTGTGCAGTACGCCTGCATTTTGCCCGGACAGGGCGGCATTGATAGTAGCCACAATTTGTGCAGGCGCAATGCCATAGCGCATGGCTTTTTCTTTGTCTACATCAAAACGGTATTGCTGCTGGTTGTCTTCCACCATCCAGTCTACATCCACCACGTCTGCAGTAGCATCAATTATTTTTTTAACCTGGCCGGCTACCGCAATCTGCTGAGCATAATCCGGCCCATATACTTCTGCCACAATGGTCGACAATACCGGAGGGCCCGGCGGCACTTCCACCAGTTTTACATTGGCATGGTATTTTTTGGCAATGGCCTGTAATCCTGCCCGCATATTTTTTACAATATCGTGGCTTTGTATCTTCCTTTCTTCTTTCTCTACCAGGTTTACCTGTATATCAGCCACATTATCGCCGCGGCGCATATCATAATGCCTTACCAGTCCGTTAAAACTGATGGGCCCTGCTGTGCCTATATATCCCTGGTAATTGGTCACCAGTTTTTGTTGTGCGATGTATGTGGCCAGCTCTTTTGTAACAACGGCAGTATTTTCAAGCGTGGTTCCTTCCGGCATATCAATCACCACCTGAAATTCATTTTTATTATCGAAGGGCAGCATTTTTACTGCCACCGATTTAGTATAAAATAACAGCATGGAACCCAGCAGTACAACTATTACACTTACAATAAAGGCCCAGCGCTTCCACCTTGTTTCCAGCATTGGATTGATCACCCCTTTGTAAATTTTGTAAATGCGTGATTTTTCCAGTGGTGCCGAATGTGTATCCTTCCCTTTCTTTTCTTTTTCTCTTAAGAAAATATAACCCAGGTAAGGCGTTAATGTTAATGCCACAATCAGTGATAACAACATGGCAATGGATGCACCAATGGGCATCGGGCTCATGTATGGCCCCATCATACCCGACACAAATGCCATGGGCAGTACCGCTGCAATAACAGTAAAAGTGGCCAGTATGGTTGGGTTGCCCACTTCATTAATGGCATAAATGGCAGCCTGCATAATGGGCAGGCGTTTCATTTTAAAATGCCGGTGCATGTTTTCGGCAATGATGATGGAATCATCCACCACAATACCCGTGATGAACACCAGTGCAAACAGGGTGATTCTGTTTAAAGTATAATCCATTAAATAGTAAGTGAACAATGTTAATGCAAAGGTTACAGGTACAGATAAAAATACTACCAGTCCGCCCCTCCACCCCATGGCCAGCATCACAAACAATGTAACCACTACAATGGAAATGAATAAATGCAATAACAGTTCTGATACCTTAGCCGAAGCTGTTTCACCAAAATTTCTTGTGGTGCTCACATTCACTTCATCGGGGATCAAATCTTTTTTTACGTTCGCCAGTTTTTCTAAGATCAGTTCCGATAAATGCATGGCATCGGCCCCTTTCTTTTTGGCAATGGATAAAGTAACTGCCGGCGATTCTGCGCTGGTGGTTTTTATTTTAGCTCCTTCTGCCGCACCGTATCCAAAGAAAACATATTGATTGGCTGTTTCCGGCGCTTCTTCAATGCTGGCAATTTGTTTCAGGTACACTGGTTGCTGCTGGTTTACCCCCACCACTAAATTAGCCACTTCTTCTGCAGTGGTTAAAAAGTTTCCGGTTTCAACAGCCAGTACTTTATTTTCTTTTATTAAATTTCCGGAAGTTAACTGAGCATTGCTGCCCTGTAACTGTTTACTGACAGATAAAAAATCCAGGTGGTTTTGTGCCATCTTATCCTTATCCAGTATCACTTTTAATTCTTTGCTTCTTCCGCCCAGTATTTTTATATCAGCAACGTCGGGCACTTTTTTAATTTCGTTGGTAAGCGCTTCTCCCATCTGCCGCAACTGGTGATCGTCATATTGTTCACTCCATAAGGTAAGGCCCAATACCGGCACATCATCAATTGCCCGCGATTTCATCAATGGCATGGTAATGCCCTGCGGCATCTTATCCATATTCTTCATGATCTCGTTATACAGTTTCACCAGCGAGCGCTCCACATCTTCACCTACATAAAACTGTATGGTGAGCACCGCCTGCCCTTTCATGGTGGTGGAATACACATACTCCACCCCTTTTACATTTGATACAATTTTTTCAATGGGTGCTACTAATTTTGTTTCCACTTCCTTTGGCGCTGCACCGGGGTAACCAAACATCACATCCACAATCGGCACTTCAATCTGCGGTTCTTCTTCCCGTGGTATCAGCATGGTGGCATAACCGCCAATCAGCAGAAAGGCGATCATCAGCAGTATCGTTAGCTTTGATGTAATAAATCCTTTTGCAATATTACCCGACAATCCTTTTTCCATAATTCGTTTTATTTGTCAATGACTGTAATTATTTTTCAGAGAACCAACACTGGTTCCGCTGCTTAGCATCGTTGTGCCTGCCTGCCGGCAGGTCACTCTCTTGTACGGCAGTAATTTTACTCAGCCTTCCTGCGCACCTGCAACAAGACCTTATTTTTTTATTGCCACCGGCGCACCATTGTATAATTTTCCTTCTGCACTTACAATAAACTGTTCTGTTTTATCAAGTCCAGACAGCACTTCCACATCAGTACCATAATTTTTTCCCAACCTTACCCATCTTAACAGTGCTGTATTGGCAGTACTTACGGTGTACAATCCTTTTAACTGGTCTTTACTTATAATGGCCGATTGTGGTACCAGTACAATATTGTCGTTGGTATTGGTTGAAGCGGCTGTATTGCCCCCCGTTTCCACTATCACATTAACATACATACCTGCGTACAAATCCTTTTTTACATTTTCCGGCACCGATATCTTTATCATGTATTGTCCGCCTGAAAACTGTGAAGACGGGTTGATCTGTTTAACCGTTCCTTCAAATTCGGTACCGGTAGATTTGATTACCAGCCTGGCTTTATTGTTAAGTTTTATTTTACTGATCTCGCTTTCGGGTATGGCCACACTAACCTGGTAACTGCCATTTCTTTCAATAATCAGTAAGGGCATTCCCGGCGATGCTAAAGTACCGGCCTCTGCCATTTTTTGCACCACCGTTCCGGAGAAGGGAGCAGTTAAGGTGGTATAATTCCGCTGTGCACTTACTTCATTGCGCATTTGCCTGGCGGCTTCCAGCCTTGCTTTTGCAGCATTGTATTGCAGTGTTACATTATCCAGTTCTTTTGCAGTGGCACTCTGCTGGTTGTACAGCGTGGTAAACCTGTTCAGGTCTTTTTGTGCACTGCTTACATTGGCTGCTGCTTCTGCAATCATTGCATTGGTTTGTGCCCCTTTTGCATCAATATCCTGGCTGTTAATAGTGGCCAGCACCTGGCCTGCAGTAACATGATCGCCCACTTTTACGTTCAGCCGGGTAATAAAGCCCATGATACGGGTACTGATATTGGCAGTCTCCACTGCTTCTACCTGCCCGCTGGCGCTTACGCCCCCAGCGGCAGAGCCTGCAGGGCTGGACAATGTAACTGCCACGGCTGTACCTTTTGTTACAGGTTCTTTTTCTTTATTTCCAGAACAGGCATTTATTCCAAACAAACCCATTGCTAGCGAAACCATTATTGCTGTGCGGTTAAAATATTTCATAGTACTATTTTGACTGTTGATTATTTACTGGTTAAAAATTGCAGGTATAGCTGAGTTAGATTGGCCCCGTACACCGCCTGCTGGTATAATAATTTTTGTTGCGACAGCTGCGTTTGAGCCGTTAATACATCGGTGGTATTTATCAACCCCTGGGCATAGCGGTTTTGCAATATGCGCAGTGCTTCATCGGCCAACTGCACCGCCAGTTGCTGTTGTTGCATTTTATAGCGGGCATCTGCCAGCTGACGTTTTGTTTTTTGCAGTTCTGTATTACTTTCTTCTTTTTGTTTAAGCAGTTCTTCGGCCATTTTATTGCGCTCCAGTGTTTGGGTGCTGATGGTATTTTTTCTTTGGTAACCTTTAAAAATATCCCACGACAATTGCAGTCCGGCCATATAGGCGTTTGCACCAAAGCCCAATGCTTTACTGTCGTTCAGCTGATAATTTGCAAATGCATTTAAGCGGGGTAAAAATGATTTTTTACTGCTTTCAATTGCCAGGTCGTAAGACTGAATGGCTGTTTCCATAGCTTTAAAATCTGCACGGTTACTGCCAACACTATCTGTTGCCTGCACGGTGGCAGCCAGTATAAGTGGTGCAGTGGTATACACTGTTCCTGCCGGCAGGTTCATCAGCAGGCTCATGTAATCAGATGCTGTAGCGATGGCACTGTTTGTTTCTGCAATATTCGTTTCGGTAATTTTTTCCTGTACCTGCACGTTCAGCACATCTGATTTTTGCAGCAGGCCCTGGGCATAACGGTCATTGGTAAATTTCAGCACAGCCTGTACGGTTCGTAAAGCATCTTCCAGTACTTTCCTGCCTTCATAGGCCAGTTGCAATTGCAAATACGCCTGCTGTACCTGGTACCTGATATAGTCCCTGGTACGTTGTGTTTTAAACCCATACACTTCGGTTTGTTTCAACGCTGCTTTTCTTTGATAGTTCCGGTCTGCATTTATAATAGGCTGCATTATATCCAGCCTTGTCATAAAATCGGAAGTGGCGGCAGAGTTGTTTAATGCCGCAGGATCAAAATCACTTTGTGTTATTTTACTTTGCTGCAGTTTTAAACCAAATGCATTCAACGGATTATTTGTAACCAGTGCAGTATACGAAAGCGACACCTGTGGTAAATGAATGGCTTCGGTTTGTTTGTAATTAGACAATGCGATTTTTTCTTCCATTACAGCCACCGTTACATTTTTGTTATTGGTTACTGCTGTTTGTATGGCCTCTTCAAGCTGCAATACTTTACTATTATTTTGCGCCAGCACCCTAGTGCCTGCATACACAAAAACACATGTGATAAAAAGCCTGACCAGCCATTGCTGCATCATTTGTTGTTTGCCCGTAAATTCTGGCATGGCAATGCCCGGAAGCCCTGCGGCTTCAACATTTCTGTAATGTACCATACTCGTTGTATTGCTATTTAAAAGTGCTGATAAAAAAGCGAATGCGCTTACCCATTACCGGCAATTACTGCCGGCATGTTATTGATTAAAAATACTGTAGGTTGATGATGACTACCTGATCTTATTTTGCAAACTCATCCAGCCGCCGCCGTTATGTACTTCTGTAAATCCACGCGATTTCAGCATCGCTTTTGCAGAAGCGCTTCTCATACCCGATGCACAGCAGGTGATAACAGGCTTGTCTTTTTTAATTTTAGCCATATTACCGCTTAAGCTATCCAGCGGAATATTTACCGACCCCTTAATGTGCCCACCCTGGTACTCTCCCTTTGACCGTACATCAATGATAGTGGCGCCATTTTGTAATAACATTTTAAAATCCACTTTTGGTCCAAGACCCAATAAATTTTTGATTGCCTGTAACATTATTATTTTAAGATTATGCTGTTTGTAAATTATAGTTCACTGTAACCCAGCTGCCGCCGTTTTCGCAATTGATGCCATGATTTTTCAGGAACAGCGTTACATGGCCGCTGCGGTTTCCGCTTGCGCAACACAATATTATGGGTTGTGGCAGCGCTTTAATTTCGCTTAAACGTCTTTCTATTTCCTGCATGGGAATATTGATACTTCCCGGCACATTGCCTCCTTTAAATTCATCAGGAGTTCGTACATCAATAATGGTTGTTTCATTTTTCATGTCTGTTAATTTTAAAGCGGATCAATTTAATGCGGCCATTACAGCCGGCTTATTGTTAAAAATTTCTATGCTGTTATAGTTGATTTCCCAGGTTACAGGTAATGCTTTTTTAAGCATGGCACTAACACCGCAATATTTTTCCTGCGAGTCCATTACGGCGTTCAATGCGGCTTCCTTATTGACTGCTGCACCTTTAAAATCGTAGATCACATGAATGGCAATGTACTGGATGGGTGCGGTGGTACTGATTTCTCCCAGCACTTTAATGCTCAGGTCATCCACCTGCTTTTCGGTTTTGCGTAAAATGGCTGCAATATCCATCCCGGTGCAGCCTGCCAGCGCTGTTAATACAAATGGTTTGGGTATCGGGCCGTTATCTTCTCCAAAAGCCCTTTCCGGTGCATCCATAATAATGGTGTGTTCATTCACCAGTGCATTAAACTGCATCTTACCCATCCATTGTGCTTCTATCTCGTGAGTCATACAATTACTTTTATTATTTCTGATTGAAAAACAAAATTCTGCGTTTTCTGAATGTTTTTTGGCTACTTATGTTACATTACAAAAGCAATGCAATGTGTTATGCTGTATGTTTTTTTATCAGTGCCACCAGGCCATTTTTGGGAACCACGCCACTCTGCCTCCACAATACCTTGCCATTTTTGAATAAAATCAATGTGGGTACACCCTGCACCTGGTATGCCTGTGCAGCCTGCGGACTTTGGTCTACATCCACTTTAATAATGCTGGCACTGTCGCCAATTTCCTGTTTCACTTCTTTTAAAATAGGTGCCATGGTTTTACAGGGGCCGCACCAGGTTGCAAAAAAATCTACCAGTACCGGTTTGTCGGATTGTATCAGTTCGTTAAATGTCATTGGAGGTATTATTTTTTTTGGGTGATACGGAACTTTGTTTGTGATCTTTTTGAAATATGCCAAAAAATAAACTGCCCATCAGTGCCCCGTACAAAGTACTGTTTACCGGTTTGGAAGTGATGGCACAGGTGCCGCTGGCACAACCCACCCATTTCCAATACCCGAATCCGGCCACTGCACCTACTGCAGCACCAATGATATAAAGCAGATTTTTTTTACACCACTTCTTCATAAATAATATCTTTTGTATTATCTGTATTCTTTTTTGCAGGCGTATAACAGGCGCCTGTACCGCAACAGCCAATATTAAAAAGGGGCAATGCGGTAAACAACAGGCCTGCCAGCCCGAACATGATATCTTTTGCCATGGCCGCCTGTACAATTATAGCAATTCCAATCACCAGGCGCAGGAACCTGAAAAAATTCCAGTTGCTTAAAATAGTTTGTTTCATGTTGTAATTTATAATGTAAAATTATGCCGCCGGTAAAGGCCGGTTGGTAACAAAGGTTACAAACTAAACAGGCACCTGCGGGTTTGCAAGTGCCTGTTTAAACTTGTAACAACGTTCATGTGTTTTAGTATAGCAACTATTTTTTCACCTTACAGGTATTCAGTCCTACCAGGGTATATAAAGGGCAAAAACTAACCAGGCTCGTGAGTACAAAAACCCCGGCTATCACCAGTAATACAATACCTAGTGTACCGGTAATGATATTGGTAAAATATAAGATGGCCACTACTGCTGCCAGCAGTAATCTTATGATGCGGTCGGCATTTCCCATGTTCTTTTTCATATGTGTTATTTTATGTAGCAGCAAGTTAAAAAAACTGGTGGCTACGCTCTGTTACATTTGTTACAAACAGGTATCAGTACCCTTTTAACCTTGCCCTTACAGTAAGGTGGTAGGACATACATATGCCGAAACCGGTATGCCCGTAAAAGCGATCACATTAAAGCCGCCTTCCACATCCACAAAATTATCCCATCCCCTTTGTTTCAGAATAGAGGCCGCAATAATGCTGCGGTATCCCCCGGCACAGTGAATTACAAATGGTTTGTCTTTTGGCAATTCGGCCAGGTGTTCGTTTATCTGGTGCAGTGGAATATTGATGGCTCCAATTACATGCTGGGTATCGTATTCACTTTTCTTTCTCACATCAATGACCAGGATATTTTCGTGGTTGTATTTTTCTTCCAGTTCTTTTGCGGTAATACGGCTGATATGATCTGTTTCTTTTCCTGCATTCACCCACGCATTAAAGCCACCCTGTAAATAACCAATGGAATGATCGTATCCCACGCGTGATAAACGAATGATGCTTTCTTCTTCCCTGCCGGCTTCGGTTACCAGCAATATTTCCTGGTCTATATCCTTTATCAGCTCACCCACCATTTGCGCATAATTGCCATCCAGGCCAATGCTGATACTGTTGGGAATAAACCCTTTTGCAAATTCCGCCGCAGGGCGGGTATCTAATATCAATGCCCGGGTTTCATTGGCAATCAATTCAAATACGGTTGCCGTTAAAGGTTTTTGTGCACGCTGCATCACTTTATCCAGGCTTTCGCAGCCGCCAATATTCAGCAGCACGTTTTTAGGAAAATAACCCGGGGGCGGCGTAAGCCCGGTAAGAATGGCTGTTACAAATTCATCTTCGCTCATGGGTTGCAGGGCATAGTTCACTTTTTTCTGGTGTCCCAGCGTATCGGTAGTTTCTTTGCTCATCATTTTACCGCAGGCACTACCTGCGCCATGATTGGGGTATACTATCAGATCGTCTGCCAGCGGCATGATCTTTTCCCGCAGCGAATGATATAGGTGCCTTGCCAGTTTATCTTCTGTTAATTCTGCAATTACATGCTGGGCCAGGTCGGGCCTGCCCACATCTCCAATAAACAATGTATCGCCAGAAATGATGCCATGCGCCTTATCATTTTCATCTACTAGTAAATACGTGGTACTTTCCATGGTATGGCCCGGCGTGTGGATCACCTGTACTTTATAATTACCCACTTTAAACACCTGCCCGTCTGTTGCCACGGTAGCCTGGTATCCCGGCTTTGCTGTTGGCCCAAATACTATTTCGGCACCGGCCTTGGCCTTAAGGTCTAAATGCCCGCTCACAAAATCAGCATGAAAATGGGTTTCAAAAACATATTTTATTTTGGCATGATCCTTTACAGCGCGGTCAATATAGGGCTGCACTTCCCGCAGCGGATCAAAAATGGCAGCTTCGCCATTGTTTTCGATATAGTAGGCTGCATGTGCAATACAACCGGTGTAAATCTGTTCTACTTTCATGATAAAATGATTGATGCGTTTTAGTAGTTAGTATGCGGTCAAATTTCCAATATTCCGTTCCGCTAGATAGTTACAATTGTTACATATAACAATGAGGATTGTCAGCACCAATACTGAGATTACTCATTACATTTTATGCTGCAGTAAAAAACAGTTCTTTTACAATGATGCCCAGGCCCATGATAAGTACAAACCAGCCAAAAGCCTGTTTCAGTTGTTCGCCATGAATTTTTTTGCTGAGGAGCGCCCCTGCGAATATGCCGGCAATGGCCACTGCCGTTATGGAGAGTAAAAATGTCCAGTCAATTAAAAAATGGCCGATATCACCAGTAAAGCCAATCATTGAGTTGAGTGCAATGATGAGTAAAGAAGTACCCACCGCCTGCTTCATAGGTATCTTTATTACCAGCACCAGAAAAGGGATCAGTAAAAAGCCCCCGCCTGCTCCCAGCAAACCGGTCACCAATCCTATAAGAATGCCATAGCCCAGCAATTTGAATACCGGTAAATGCTGCTGCATCACCACTGTGCTTGCCTGCCGGGGTGCACTGCCTTTTCTTATCATGGCCATGGCGGCCAGTAACATCAATATGGCAAACAGTAACATGGTAAGCGTATCATGGCTGATACTGAAATGATCACCAAAATAAAAAACCCGTGGTACCAGTGGTAACAGCAGTTTGCGGGTAATGAACACCGATGAGATTGACGACAATCCGAACAAAATGGCTGTTTTAATATTAACCAGCCCCCTGGTATAACTGATGGCCGCCCCCACCAGGGAAGTAGCCCCCACAATAAATAAGGAGTAAGAAGTGGCCAGCACCGGGCTGATGCCCATCACATACACCAGTAATGGCACCGTTAATATTGAACCGCCCCCTCCAATAAGGCCCAGCGAAACGCCTATTAATGCCGCTAAAAAATAACCCTCAAATGCCATCATACAATTGGTATCAGTTGCAAATATCAGCTTATATACAGGTAAACAAGGTAATAAAAGTTACATTATAATTGTTGCGCCGTCAATATGAGTGGTATAAATTTAATACCCCATACCTGCCTCCCTAATTTTTTCCCTTTTATATTTGCCAAATGAAAAAAGCAGGCATTTTAGGCGGTGGCCAGTTGGGCCGGATGTTATTACAGGCAGCAGCAAACTATCCCGTGGAAACTTTTGTAATGGAATCCGATGCCGGTTGCCCTGCTGCACATCTTTGCCATCATTTTGTAAAAGGAGATATTACCAATTTTGATGACGTGTACAATTTTGGAAAAGGCCTGGATGCCATTACCATCGAAATAGAAAGCGTGAATGAAGCGGCCCTGGAAAAGTTAGAAAATGAAGGGGTGAAAGTATATCCCAAACCGGCTGCACTTAAAACCATTAAAAATAAGATCTTACAAAAGCAATTTTATAAAGACCACGATATTCCCACCAGCGCATTTGTGATTACACAAAGTAAACAGGAACTGGAACAGCATACTGCTTTTTTACCCGCTGCACACAAGATAGGCATGGGCGGCTACGATGGACGCGGTGTGGAATTACTCAAATCGGGGCAGGATATCAGCAGGGGTTTTGATGCGCCTGCCGTGCTGGAAAAACTGGTGACCATCAAAAAAGAGATCGCAGTGATCATTGCAGTAAATGATAAGGGAGAGAATGCCATTTACCCCGCGGTAGACATGGTGTTTGACATGCGGCTGAACCTGCTCGACTACCAGGTGAGCCCGGCAGTATTACCCGAAAAAGTATTGTGGAAAGTGGAAGCCATTGCCCTGAAAGTGGTAAAAGACCTGAACAGCCCGGGTATTTTTGCAGTGGAATTATTTGTAGATATTGATGACAATGTACTGGTAAATGAAACTGCCCCCAGGGTACATAACAGCGGGCATCATACCATTGAAGCCAATTACTCCTCGCAGTTCGACATGCTGTGGCGGGTAATGCTGGGCTATCCTTTAGGTAATACAGATCATATTGTGCCAGCCGCTATTGTAAACCTGCTGGGCGAACCGGGTTATAGCGGTGAGGCTATTTACGAGGGCCTGAACGATATTTTACAACTGGATAATGTGTTTGTGCATATTTATGGTAAAAAAGATACCAAACCCGGGCGTAAAATGGGGCATATTACCATTTTAAGTATGGAAAAGCAGGAATTGATACACCAGGCCAACCGCATAAAACAAACCGTTAAAGTAATTGCATAGGCAGTGCTGCTGTTTATCCGGCATATTTTCCATTAATAACTTTTAAAATTCATTCCGGCTTTTATTTGTGACCTTTATCGACAATTTTTTATCATAACATCGTCAAATACACCATGACAGTACAAGTGACAAAACCAACCAGGCTATCTATACTATTCATTTTTTCAGCATGGGTCATCATGGCTTCCTGCAGTTCGGATAAGGAAGATAAAACTCCCGCAAAAAAAACACCGCCACCACCTTCTAAAGTGGATGCGTACGTAGTTACACCGGAAATATTATCGCAGAACATTGAAATGCCCGGCAGCCTGTTGCCTTACGAAGAAACAGAACTGCACCCCGAAGTGTCGGGCCGGGTAACCGCCATCAATTTTAAAGAAGGCGCTGCCACAGGGCAGGGAGCTGTATTGCTGAAATTATATGACGGCGACCTGCAGGCGCAACTCAAAAAACTGCAGGTGCAATTAAAAGTAGCCCAGCAAACAGTAGAACGGTATGGTGCTTTATTGAAAATAAACGGCGTAAGCCAGCAGGAATACGACCTGAATGTGCTGGCCGTAAATAATATCAGGGCCGATATCAACATCATTCAAACCAATATTGCAAAAACGCAATTGAGGGCGCCTTTCAGCGGACGAATTGGCTTACGCAGCATTAGTGTGGGTGCATACGTAACCCCGCAAACAGTCATCGGCACCTTACGAAAGTTAAGCCAGCTCAAAATGGAATTTACGGTACCTGAAAAATATGGCACTAAAATGCAACCGGGCAACCTGGTGCATTTTACTTTAGAGAACAACAACAAATCGTATTTAGCAAAAATAATAGCCACAGAAAATAATATTTCCACAGATACCCGCAGCCTGATGGTAAAAGCCGTGGTGGAAAACGGCGATGCCCAACTGATTGCAGGCGCCTTTACAAAAGTGCAGATCCCGTTAGGTGAAAATGATGCAGCACTGATGATACCATCACAGGCCATTATTCCAAAAGCAAGAAATAAAGAAGTGCTGGTATTTCGTAATGGCATTGCCGACAGGCAGGTAATTACCACCGGCACCAGGGATTCGGCCAATGTTGAAATTGTTACCGGGCTTAAAGCAGGCGATACCGTTCTGATATCGGGCCTGCTGACCGTAAAGCCGGGTGCAAAAGTGATACTGAACAAGATTGTAAAACCATAAGTTTTTAAAAGTGAATATATCCGAATTAAGTTTACGGCGCCCCGTGATGGCGATAGTACTCAGTATTATCATCGTGCTGTTTGGGTTGATCGGTTTTAAATTTTTAGGGGTAAGAGATTATCCCGCCATCGACCCGCCCAATATCAGTGTGCGTACTTCTTATGCCGGCGCCAATTCAGATATCATCGAATCGCAGATCACCGAGCCCCTGGAAAAAGCCATCAATGGAATTGCAGGGGTAAAAAATATTACCAGCAGCAGCAGCCAGGGCAGCAGCAATATTAATGTGGAATTTGAACTGGGCGAAAACCTGGAAGCAGCGGCTAATGATGTACGTGATAAGGTGTCGCAGGCTGTACGCTCGCTGCCGCCCGACCTGGATGCGCCTCCCGTGGTTACCAAGGCCGATGCCAGCTCTGACCCCATCATTTCCATGACGGTGCAAAGTAATACCCGCAACCAGTTACAGGTAACAGAATATGCCAATAATAATTTACTGGAACGTTTGCAAACCATTCCGGGCGTAAGCAGTATTACCATCTGGGGCGAAAAAAGATATGCCATGCGTATCTGGTTCAACACTGCCAAACTAAGTGCCTACGGGTTAACTTTTGGCGATATTCAGGCTGCATTAACCAGGGAAAATGTGGAATTGCCCTCCGGTAAAATTGCAGGTAATGCCACCGAATTATCAGTCCGCACTTTTGGTAAGATCAATACCGAAGAAGAGTTTGGTAATGTGATCATCAAAAACATCAACGGTTCAGATATCAAAGTAAAGGATGTGGCAGATGTGGTGCTGGGCCCCGAAAATGAGGAATCTGTTTTAAAAGAAAGTGGTGTACCCATGATTGCCCTGGCACTGATACCACAACCCGGCTCTAACTATGTGGCCATTGCAGATGAATTTTACAAACGCCTGGAGCAAATTAAAAAAGAAGTGCCTGCAGATATTTCGCTGAACATTGCATTAGATCAAACCAAGTACATTAAAAGATCCATCTCCGAAGTAAAAGAAACACTGATGATCTCGCTGGTGCTGGTGGTACTCATCATCTATTTGTTTTTCCGCGACTGGCTGATCGCTTTTCGCCCGCTGATTGACATTCCCGTATCATTGATTGGCGCCTTCTTCATCATGTACCTGTTTGGCTTTACCATTAATGTACTTACACTGCTGGCAATTGTATTAGCAACAGGCCTGGTGGTGGATGATGGTATTGTGGTAACCGAAAATATTTATAAAAAGATGGAAGCCGGTATGAACAAGTGGCAGGCGGCAAAAGAGGGATCCAAAGAAATTTATTTTGCGGTGATCTCCACCTCCATTACCCTGGCCATTGTTTTTTTACCCATCATATTTTTAGAAGGCTTTGTAGGAAGATTGTTCCGCGAGTTTGGTATTGTGGTGGCCGGTGCCGTACTGATCTCTGCACTGGTATCATTAACACTTACCCCGGTACTGAATGTTAAGATGTCGCGTAAAGTGCATAAGCACTCGTGGTTTTATTTAAAAACAGAAAAATTTTTCCAGGGCATGGAGCATGGCTACCGAAGGGTATTGGAAGGTTTTATGAAATTCAGGATCGCTGCCGTGTTCATCATTTTGGCCTGCTTTGGTATCATCTATATCATTGGAAAAGATATGCCTTCGGAATTAGCACCCATGGAAGACCGCAGCCAGTTCCGTTTATCGGTAACCACCCCTGAGGGTACTTCATATGATTACATGGATAATTATATGGACCGCCTGGGGAAATTTGTGGCTGATTCTGTACCCGAAAAAAAGGTACTGATCTCTATTACCGCTCCGGGCTTTACCGGCTCTGGTGCAGTGAACACCGGCTTTTTGCGTGTAACCATGGTAGATCCCGGTGAAAGAAAACGATCGCAGGAGCAGATCGTGAACATGGTTAATAAAAACATATCTAAATTCAACGAAGGAAAAGCATTTAGTATACAGGAGCAAACCATTTCGGTTAACCGCCGCGGTGGCCAGCCGGTACAGTTTGTTTTACAAAATGTAAATTTTGATAAATTAAAAACGGTACTGCCTAAGTTTTTAGAAGCCGCCAACAGCAATCCTGTTTTGCAGGGTGCCGATATTGACCTTAAATTCAACAAACCCGAACTGCGTATTTTAATAGACCGTTTAAAAGCCAGTTCACTGGGCGTAAGTGTACAGGATGTTTCAGAAGCCCTGCAACTGGCCTTAAGTAACCGCCGGCTGGGGTATTTTACCAAAGATGGCAAACAATACCAGGTGATGGGCCAGGTATCCAGGAGCGACCGTGATGACCCTTCTGATCTGAAAGGTATTTATGTACACAATAAAACCGGTCAGCTGATCTCTTTAGATAATTTGGTTAGCATGGAAGAAGAAAGTTCCCCTCCCACCATCTACCATTTTAACCGTTATAAATCGGCCACTATTTCTGCCAACCTGGCTCCGGGCAAAACAGTGGGTGATGGCATTAAAGCGATGCAGGAAATTTCAAAAACATTATTGGATGATTCTTTCAGTACCGCACTCAGCGGCACTTCCCGCGATTTTGCCGAAAGCGGCAGCAATACCTCTTTTGCATTTATGCTGGCACTGGTACTGATCTTTTTGGTGCTGGCTGCGCAGTTTGAAAGTTTTATAGATCCGCTGATCATCATGATCACGGTGCCACTGGCTATTGCCGGTGCATTGCTGTCACTGCAATTATTCGGACAAACCATTAATATCTTTTCGCAAATTGGGATGATCATGCTGATTGGACTGGTTACCAAAAATGGTATCCTGATAGTGGAATTTGCCAATCAAAAACAACTGGCCGGCTTAAAGAAAGTACCCGCTGTACTGGAAGCAGCCACAGCACGCTTTCGCCCTATTTTAATGACCAGCCTGGCCATGGCGCTGGGCGCATTACCACTCGCATTGTCGCTGGGTGATGCCTCTACCAGCCGCATTCCGCTGGGAATAGTGATTGTGGGTGGTGTTATGTTTGCCCTGGTACTCACCCTGTTTGTAATACCGGCCACCTATTCTTACCTGTCCAGCAAAAAATCAAAAAACGGACTGGATGAAAAAGAAGTGCCCACTACATTTTCAGAATAAAATATGTTGTATTGATGAAAAAGATTTTTTTTACCAGCCTGGGAATTTTGCTGCTGCATGCTGAAAACAGTATGGCGCAAAAAATGCTGACTGTAGATGAAGCTATTGCCACTGCACTTAAAAACAGTTTCGACATACAACTGGTACGCAACGACTCCGTTGCCTATGCATTGGATAAATCCTATGCCAAAGCTGCTTTTTTACCCCGTGTAAATGGTTCTACCGGTTTAGTATTTAATAATAACGACCAGAAACAAAAATTTTCGGATGGTACCGAAAGACAGCGCAACGGCATTCGCTCTAATAATTTATCTGCAGGGGTGCAACTGAACTGGACCTTATTTGACGGTTATAAAATGTTTGCCACCAGGGATAAACTGGGTGAGTTTGTGAAACTGGGAGAATTGAATATCAAAAATCAAATGGTGACCTCCATTGCTGCAGTGATCAACAACTATTACAATATTGTGCATCAAAAACAACAGCAAAAAGCCATTGAAGACCAGATGAGCATCAATGAAGAAAGAGTGAAACTGGCCGACAGGAAACTGAGCGTGGGCCTGGGTGCCAAACCGGAACTGCTGCAGGCAAAGGTAGACCTGAACGCACAAAAAGCCGACCGTTTAAAACAACAAACTTTAATTGCACAGTTGAAAGAACAACTGAACCAGCTGATGAATGTGCCATTGAATACGCCATATGATGTAGCCGACAGTATTATCATCAACAACAATATCGTGCTGGGCGAACTGATGAGTGGTGTGGAAGCTACCAATCCATCGCTACTGCTCACTAAAAAAAATATTGATATTGCCCAGCTTACTTTAAAGGAAAAGAAAGCAGATAAATATCCTGTGCTGTCATTCAACTCTGCCTATAATTACTCCCGTACTGATAATAAAGCCGTGGTAAACCAGTTTACACCTTTATTTAACCGCAACAATGGTTTCAATTACGGATTGGGTATCAGCATCCCCATTTTAAACGGCTTTAATGTAAAACGCCAGATACAGCAGGCGCAGCTTGACATTGATTACCTGAACCTTGCTTACCAAAAACAAAAATCACAATTAGATGAAGGCATTACCAATGCCTTTAAAGATTATGAAATGCAAAAGCAAACACTGGCACTGGAAGAAGAGAATATTTTACTGGCTAAAGAAAATGTGATGATTGCACTGGAGCGTTTTCGTTTGGGAGTATCTACTTATTTGGAATTGAGGGAAACCCAAAAAAGCCTGGAAGATGCCTACAACCGTTTGCTTGCTGCAAGATATAATACAAAATTAGCCGAAACCACCCTGTTACAACTGAAAGGAGATCTTGTAAAATAACAATGCACACTCAGTAGAAAATTAAACAGCCGCAAAGAAATACATCTGTGCGGCTTTTGTTTAAATATCTTTCCAGCAGTATACCTACCTGTCAAAATCGTTACGAAAACCCATACCTTTTACGTTCTTCACGCTTTCCATCACAATATCGTCCTGGTATTCTTTATACGCCTCTAATTTGCCTGCAATGCTGGTATCATGCAATGCTAATATTTGTGCAGCCAGTATGCCGGCATTTTTAGCACCGTTCAGTGCTACAGTGGCAACCGGTACCCCATAAGGCATTTGCAGAATAGACAACATCGAATCCCAGCCATCAATGCTGTTGCTTGATTTTACAGGAACGCCAATCACGGGTAAAATGGTATTGGCGGCCACCATGCCGGGCAAATGTGCTGCACCACCTGCACCTGCAATGATCACTTTAATGCCGCGGGCTTTTGCCTGCTGTGCATAGTCTCGCAGCCGCTCAGGTGTGCGGTGCGCCGACACGATGGTCAGTTCAGGTTCTACTTCAAACTGGCGCAGCATTTCTGCAGCCCCTTTCATAATGTCCAGGTCGCTTTCGCTGCCCATAATGATACCTACTAATGGATTCATGTTTTACTGATTTGCTTCAAAAATAACTTATTTACACAAACCGGTAAAATTTCAACCATTGCTGCCACTAACCAGTAAGTATTCCTTGCCTGTACCAGCGTATACATCCATGCGCAACCTGCTAATACAGGATTGCCCCAAAATAAAGATGGTGTTATTTAATCCACTACAGCTATTACAAATTCCTGCTGTAAGCTTAAAGAGTGGCGGTAAATAGATTCAATAAAATCTTTGCCATACCTGGCATAAAAGGGAATCATGTTCTCTACCCGTTCCTGTAAATTACCTGATGGGAATAAAGCGGTTTTTAAAGTATGTAATTGCCGTTGCTGTGCCCCAAATTTTTTCTTTTCGGCACGCAGCAGTTTTTTTTCAAGTGCTTCTATTTTTTTGTATGCTTTTACCTGCAGCGCTTCGGCATGGTTGGCCAAAGAGCTGTCTACTGCGCCGGATATTTTTTTCAATTGTGCGTACAGGTTCAGCAGGGCCTGCTTTTCATTATCCAGATTCAGTTGTACTGCACTGTCTCTTTTCACCAATTCGTTCAATAACTGCATTTCGTTTTTAAACAGGTCGGCCATTTCAAATCCCAATTTTGTGGCAAGTGCCGCATGCTTTTTTTCGGCAAACAAAAATGAATTGCGTAATACCATCACCGGATATGGCACCTGCACCGCTGCAAAAACATTTTTCAATTCCATCCAGTAGGCCAGCTCTCCCCCGCCACCAATGAATGCAATATTGGGCAATACCAGTTCCTGGAATACGGGGCGTAAAATTACATTGGGACTAAAACGTTCAGGATGTTCGTACAATTCTTTTTTTATTGCTTCGGTATCAAATTGTGTAGCGGTATCGTGAATGCTGAATTGAGCATGATCAAATTCTATCCGGTCCCTTCTTCCTTCCTGCAGGTAAAACATATTGATCTTTCTTCCACTGGCCTGTATTTTATAAGCTGCAGGAAATGCCTTTACCGTTTCGGCCACAATGGGATGTGAGAATTGTTCGGTCAATTCTTTTTCCATTACCGGGATGAAGGCCCTTTTCAACACGGGGTTATCCGGCAACAGCACGATCAATCCAAATTCAGAAAACAATGCATGCACCAGTTTGAAAGTGGCCTGTTCAATGCTGATGTTTTCTTTGTAACAATCTTTCATCAGCCTGATGATATCATTGCCAAATGGGTGGATGGTAACCTGGCCTGCAATGGCATCAATCATTTTGATCAGTGCTTTATCTACTTTCATCCGGCCCACTGCACCTGTTTGTTTGGTATCCCATTCCAGTTTTTCGCCATTTATATATACGTGCCCCAGTTCTTCCAGGTCGGCATCTTCGCTGCCCATGTAATACACGGGAACAAAACTGGCCCCGGTTATTTGCTGCGACAATGTTTCTGCCAATGCCACGGCGTGCAGAATTTTATAGATAAAATACAGGGGGCCGGTTAGTATATTAGGCTGGTGTGCGGTAGTAACAGTAAATGTGCCGGGCAAAAGTAATTTTTCAATATTGGCTTTTACTTTACCGGAAATATCCAATGCGGCATATTGTGCGTTTAATGCATCCACCAGTAATGTTCTGTTGGTGGGATATTTCTTTCTTTCTTCTATCGCGGCTTTAATGCCTGCAACAGAAACGGGATGCCGGTAAAATGGTTGCAGCAAATTACTGCCCGAAATATAATCAGTTACCAGCGTAGAAAAAGCGCCAGTAGCACTGTAAGGAATGAATTGAGCCGTTGTATTCATGTAATTTTAAAATTACCCCAAATAAAATTATTAGCTGTTAAAATAAATTGAATTATCTGATCAACTCACTACCTCTCCTTCAATATCGTAATCGTAGGCTTTGGTAATTTTTACATTTACAAATTCGCCAATGGTAAGTTTCTTTTTGCTTTCGATAATTACTTCATTATCCACTTCCACGCTGTCAAACTCTGTACGGCCCAAATAACGGCCGGCTTCTTTTTTATCTATCAGCACTTTAAATATTTTACCCACTTTCTCCTGGTTTTTTTCCAGCGAAATTTCCTGCTGCACTTCCATGATCTCCTGTGCCCGCTCTTCTTTTTCATCTGCCGGAACATCATCCACCAGGTCATGGGCGGTGGTTCCTTCTTCGTGGCTGTAAGTAAAGATGCCCACCCTGTCGAAACGCATTTTTTGTAAAAAGATTTTCAGTTCTTCCACATCGTCCCTGGTTTCGCCGGGGAAACCTGCAATTAAAGTGGTACGCAAGCAAATATCAGGTAATTTATGCCTGATATTTCCTACCAGGTCTTCCATTTCTTCCCTGGTGATCTGGCGCTTCATTGCCTGCAGCATATTATTGGCCGCATGCTGCAAAGGCATGTCTAAATAATTACAAATATTGTCGCGGTCTTTTATCGCATCAATGATGTCCATTGGAAATTTAGAGGGATAGGCATAATGCAAACGTATCCATTCCAGGCCTTTTACATCAGCAAGTGCATGCAGTAATTTGGGTAATTCCCTTTTTTTATAAATATCCAGACCATAGTAAGTCAGCTCCTGTGCAATCAGCATCACTTCTTTTACACCGCGGTCAACTAATCTTTTAGCCTCATCCACCAATGATTCAATTGTTCTGCTCACATGCTGCCCGCGCATTAAAGGAATGGCACAAAAAGAACAGGTACGGTTACAGCCTTCACTGATTTTCATGTATGCATAATGCTGCGGGGTGTACAATAAGCGTTCGCCCACCAGGTCTGCTTTATAATCGGCGTTGAATGTTTTTAACATGTTCTGCAGTTCCATAGTGCCAAAATAAGCATCCACTTCGGGTATCTCTTCTTCCAGGTTATTTTTATACCGTTCACTCAGGCAGCCGGTTACATATACTTTATCCAGCTTACCTCTTTTTTTCAGTTCTACCTGGTCCAGTATTGTGTTAATACTTTCTTCCTTGGCCTTTTCAATAAAGCCACAGGTATTTACAATTACAATATTGTGGTCTTTTTTTGCATTTTCATGTACCACATCAATATCATTGGCTATTAACTGGCCACTCAGCACTTCACTGTCTACCATATTTTTACTGCAGCCCAGTGTAATGATATTTACTTTGTCTTTCTTTAAAGTTTTTGTCTTCATAATTAATTGGGGCAAAGTTACTGATTTAGGTTTTTACCCGGCCCATTAATGCAGATTGATTAAAAGTACCACTCATCCATTAAAAACAACAGTTCGTGAATAAAATCAAAATCTGTAAACAGCCAACCTGTTAATTTTGCGCCAGCCATTAAAAAAAGTATAGACATGAAACAGAACCTCCTGCTGATAGCAGCCGTAATCCTTTGCGCATTTCAATCCAGGGCACAAAATTTTTCCTCCGTTAGCGGGCAGCTTAAAGATGCCGGCGGCAACGCTGTGGCAGGTGCTACAGTAATGCTGCAGCACGTAAAAGATTCTTCCATTGCAAAAACAGCCATTAGCAATGTGAATGGATTTTACCAGCTGCTCACTGTAAAACCCGGCACCTATTTTATCACCGTATCGGCTTCAGGCATGCAAAAGTCAGGTACAGGGCCCATTACCGTTAAGGAAGATGAGACCGGTACAATACCCGTGATCATTTTAAAAGCTGCCGATAAGAACCTGGAAGGAGTAACGGTAGTAAGTAAAAAGCCCATAGTGGAAGTGAAGGCAGATAAAACCATTTTAAATGTAGAAGGTACCATCAATGCTGTGGGTAACGATGCACTGGAACTGCTGCGTAAATCGCCGGGTGTAATGGTAGATAAAGATGATAACCTGAGCCTGTCAGGCAAAAATGGTGTACAGGTGTACATAGATGGTAAGCCCAGCCCTTTATCGGGCACCGATCTTGCCAATTACCTTAAATCAATGCAGTCTTCACAGATTGAATCAATAGAGCTGATCACCAACCCATCGGCAAAGTATGAGGCAGCAGGCAATGCGGGCATCATCAATATCAAACTGAAAAAGAATAAAGCATTTGGCACAAATGGCAGTGTAAATGCCGGGTACGCCATTGGTACATATGCCAAGTACAACGGCGGCCTGTCGTTGAACAACCGAAACAAAAAGACCAATTTTTTTGGCAATTACAATTACAACCAGGGCATTAATGAAACTATTTTCAGCTTTTACCGGGTATTGAATTTGAGTACCGGCGATTCCATCTTTGATCAAACCAACCGCATGAAAATGCGGAACCAGTTCAATCACAATTATAAAGCGGGAGCAGATTATTATATTAATGCAAGCAATACTATTGGGGTGGTGGTAAATGGAAATGTTTCTAAAAATGTAATGGAAACCAGCGGCCCCATGTCCATCATTTATGCCCCTACTAAAACCACCCACCGTATTTTATTTGCCAACAATAATAATTATTCAGAAAGAGACAACCTGAATGTGAACCTGAACTACCGTTATACGGGCAAGGGCGGTAAAGAACTGAATGTAGATGCGGATTACGGTTACTTTACCATAAACAGCAACCAATACCAGCCCAACAGGTATTATGATGGTACCGGCACCATAAATTTAAATAATAACATTTACCGTATGTTATCTCCTACCGATATTGACATCTTTTCATTTAAGGCCGATTATGAGCAGGATTTTAAGAAAGGGAAACTGGGCTTTGGAGGTAAATCGGGTTACGTAAGTACCGATAATAATTTTAACCGCTATGATGTAAATGATGTAACCGGTGCAGAAATAAAAGACAGGGACAAAAGCAACCGTTTTAAATACAAAGAGTACATTAATGCGGCATATGTAAACTACAACCGGCCGTTCAAAGGATTTATGCTGCAGGCGGGTGTAAGGGTTGAGCATACGAATTCAAAAGGTAACTCCACCGGGTTAAAATATAATGCAGCCACCACCAATTACGATGCATATGATTCTATCAACAGCCGTAATTACACCGACCTTTTCCCCAGCGCCGCCATTACTTTCAATAAAAATCCGATGAGCCAGTTTGGCATCACTTACAGCCGCAGGATCGACCGGCCTGCGTACCAGGACCTGAATCCGTTTGAATTTAAACTGAATGATTACTCTTATATGAAGGGCAATACACAACTGCGTCCGCAATACACCAACAGTTTTGGCATCAGCCATACCTATAAATACAAGTTGAATACACAGCTCAACTACAGTCATATAAAAGATATTTTTACCCAGTTACCCGATACTACTGAAAAATCAAAAAGCTTTCTTACAAAAAAGAATTTGGCTACACAGGATATCGTTAGCCTGAACATCAGTTATCCGTTTCAGTATAAATGGTATAGTTTTTTTGCAAATGTTAATACCTACTATTCTAATTACCAGGCCAACTTTGGCGGAGGCAACCGCAACATCAGTCTGGATGTGGTAGCAATGAGTTTCTTTATGCAAAACAGTTTTAAATTAGGCAAGGGTTTTACAGCAGAACTGAGTGGGTTTTATAATTCACCCACTATATGGCAGGGCACATTTAAAAGCACAGCCATGTACAGCATGGATGGTGGTATACAGAAAACCGTATTTAAAGGAAAAGGGAATGTAAAAGCATCGCTGAGTGATATATTTAAAACCATGCGCTTTAAAGGAACGGCAGATTTCTCTGGTCAGCAAACCACGGCCAGCGGCTATTGGGAAAGCCGCCAGTTTAAATTAAACTTTAACTATCGCTTTGGTAACAGCCAGGTAAAAGCAGCACGCCAGCGTAAAGCTGCTATAGAAGAAGAGAATAAACGAACACAAAGCAGCGGCGGAATTGGAGGCAACTAAAATAATTCAGTTACCTGCTGATCAAAAACAGTGTAAAAAAAATGGGTAAGCAAAAATTGCTTACCCATTTTTGCAGGATGCATTGTGAACTCAGTAGTATACAGTTCAGTTGAACTAATTATGCAGCACCCATGGCAACCGGTCTTTTTTTACCGGCAAACTATCCGGCACAAATTTATCCACTGCTTTTTGCAGGTTATCAAAGCTCCGTTTAGAAAACACCCAGCTCATGGGCACTTCCTTACCGGTGGCCGAAAGGGGCAGGTCTATTATTTCGCCGTGTAAACTGGCTACTTCGCGGCGCAACAGTTCTGAGTATGTAGCAGAAGCACCCGCCCTGGTGTTTATGATGCCCGTAAGTATTGAACTGAATTCATTAAGAAAACCGGTGGATGCAAATTTGGAAGAATCTGAGTTGCCAAACTTTATTTGCAGCACATAAGGTTTAATTCGTTTATCAGCAATGGTACGATGCAGGCGCTGCAATATTTCCAGCATGGTTTTAGAGCCGGTGTTTTCTACGTAGCCCCCGTCAACATAATGGTAGCTTCTGTCGCTGTTCTGGTACAAAGCTGCAGAAGGAGAAAACAGGGGAAACCTGGAGCTGAAATTTACGGCCGTGCTGTAATTGATGCCATACCGGATCTTTTCCTGCAACAGGTCTCTTTGGCGGCCGGCCACAAAACTATCCGCTATTACATTACTGATATAACATTGCAATCCACTTTCCACCTCGGTGGTATTAATAAACCATGCCGGCAGCAGCCTGCTCTTATTTTGCTGGCCATTGTACAGCGATAAAAAATTACTGGAAAAAACATTCTTATCGCCGGTGCGTTCAAATACATGATCATAACTCTGCTCCCAGGATTTTTCTAATGCAATGGCTCTGTCAAAACGTTCAACCGGGAATGGCGAAAAATTGTTCAATACATCCGCGTAAAACAATTTTGCCAATGCGGGAGATAACTGATCCTGGCTAAAAAATTTGCTGGTTACCCTTTGATAATAATTGCTGTCTTTTATTCCGCCATTAGGTTCCAGGTAGGTGACTGCATTAAAAAAACTGATCCCCACCGTTCCTCCGGATACTGTAGAAAATGCATAGATGTGTTTTTTAAATTCTGGAAATTTGTCCTGCAGCTTTGCCAGCAGCATGGCTGCAAAGGCCCCTGTACGCAGTGCACCTCCTTCTGCAGTAATGAAATATACCGGGTAATAAGGGATTAACCCGCTGGTACTGCAGGTATCGGAGCAGTTCAGTTGGTAACAAGAATCCAGTATAGAAACAAAACCGGTATCGCTTTTTTGTTCATCGGCCCAGGCATTAAAATGATTGGTGAGTAAAGGTCGTGAATTAGAGAACCCGCTGTCGCCATTATTCCTTACGGGGTGATCGTTGTTGATGAATGATACAATGAACAGCCAGATAATTAACAGCAGCCGTACCGATATTTTTATTTTTCTTCTGTACCTGGTATCAATATACAGCAGTCCGGTATACACGCCCAGCCAGCAGGCAAAAGACCAGCACACCAATGCGGGAGATGCAATAAACTGGTAAATACCAAATATGGAGTTTACAGATATCAGCAGCAGAAATACCAATGAGCAGGCTGCAATAATATAAATTTGCAGATGCAGTGTTTTATAAAAAGACGGGTTGCATTTATAAATCCACCTGTAATAACCATCCCTGCTTTCGGTATTGATAAATTCCGGCTGTGTTTTATCGTTTTTGTACAGGGGATTTACCCGGGGTGTGGTATTATTAGGATGAAAGGTTACCGATGAAAATTCCAGCGGGCACAGTTCATCTTTTTTCAAATAGTCTCTTGGAAAACCTGCTATTTTATTGACCTCTTTTTTTGAAAGATCTTCTATCAGCCCGGTAAATCTTTTATAGGTATTTCGTATTTCCATATCGGGTGGCGGATCAAAAGCAACTGTACCATCGGTATTGTGCTTTATTGTTCCATCATCTTCCTTTAATGGTTCCTGGTCCTTAAAATTAGTGGTCTTCCGCACCATAAAAACATAATCGTTATAGATGCCATACAGGCGGTTAAGCCACCGTAACTCCTCATTATTTATTTTATACCAAACCCCTTTCCTTCTTTTTTCGGCAATGTAAAAATCATCCAGGTAGTATTTAGATAAAAATGCGAATGTGAGTACCAGTAATAATACCACTACAGCAAAGGGCCAGATATCATGCAGCTCCCATTTTTTCACATTGGTTACTGCCACTATGATAACACTGATGATCACTATCACCACCGGCAGCAGCAGGTAAAAAGAACTGATTACTTTTTGTACTTCCTTGCGGTAGTTTACCCGTTCATCTGAAAGAGAAAATCCTGAACTGTCGGTTACATAAATCTTGTACCGGGCACCAAATTCAGATACCATGCACCAGCTCATTAAGCTGATGAGTAAAGTAAACAAAGCCCAAAATTTGAAATCAGACAGGTCTTCAATCACTATCAGTATTACGTCTTTTCCCTGTGGAAATACGGTAAATACCAGCAGTGCCAGCAGGTTAAATACAAAGAACAGCCCGGTGATCCTGAATATTTCAAAAAAATCAGCCACTTTATCTTCCAGTGGTACTCCAATCCCTGCAAATCGTAACCTTCGCAGCGCAAATGATACCAGTTTAAAAATATATTTTAAAACTTTTTCAAAAAATGCTTTTAAGAAATTCATACCGGGAATTTAGGAGTGAATACAAAAATTTTAAGTGCAATTATTTATTGAATTTTAAATTGGTTTTGTAGCCCAGCTGAAACTGGCTGAAATTATATTTGCCATCGCTCCAGTTGTCATAATAACTGAAGCGCAGGTATATCTTCTGGCTGTCGTCGTTATCAGGATAATAAAACAGGGATACCGCCGGGTTAAAAATGGTTTGTGCCGCTTTATTTACAAAGGGAGCGCTTTCGGCAAGCCGCTGCTGTAATAATTTTAAAGAACCTTCCATTCCAAAATTATTCAACCGGGTTATTTTATAAATGAGTTCGGGATACAGGTTAAAAAATGTGATGTCGTTCTTTATACCTTTGATGCTGTCGGCACTTACCAGGTTGATATCTACCCCCAGGTTCAGGTACAGTTCCTGGTTAATTCCAATACCCAACTTTACCAGGTTGGCCTTAACTCCTGCCTGCAAATAAGCGATCTGGTTTAAATAAGTTCGGTTAACCGTATCTTTTCCGCCGGGTCCCTTTGTATAAAAAGGCGTATCCAGTGAGGAGAATTTACTGTCAAACTTCGACAGCCGTATGTAAGGTTCTATATAATTATTCAATACCACATCTGTATAATTGATATTGGCGGTATTGCTGATGATATGAGAGCTTACTTCTGTTTGAATCAGCCCGTTGGCCTTTCTGCCCAAAAGACCAAGCAGGTCGGTATACACATTTACGTTTAAAAACTGGTTGAGCGAAGAGCCTACCACCAGTGTATCTCTTTGCTTTTTTAAAGTAAACGTGATCTCTTTATCCCCGGGGTACACAAACTTCCCAAAGTGTTTGTACTCCAGCAGGTCGCCAAATAAAATAAACAGGTCAGCACCTTTATCATTAATATACAACCGGGCTCCCTTACGTTTATAAAAACGCGGAAAACTAATGGGGAAGCCTTTATTCATAAAAACCGTTCCGTCCTCAAACTGAACCACCAGCCCTTTTTTAATGATAGACCCTTTATAAATGGTTACCTGTATGTCTTTAATGGTACGGGATTGTTGAGCAACTGCCTTAGTGAATACCTGCTGCATCTCACCTTTATATACGGGCACCACCGTATTCACCACAAACAATTCCCCTACCTGTTTATTCTTATCGGCAACATTTAAAAACCCATTTACCCGCTCTGTTAATGCCTCTACTTTTTTTTCTGTATCGGTTTTTTCACCAGCCCTGGCCTTTGCGGCTTTATAGAATTCATTGCGCATGTTTTGGTAAGCTGCCTTTGTTGCAGCGGCCGTCATTACAGTTCCATTCCCTGCATCCAGCGCGTTCATTATTTTATCGAATTCAGTATTAAAAACCGTTTCATTCAGGTCTTTAGATAAATAATCACTAAAGCTCTTTTGGCAGCTTCTGCTGTTTGTTTTTGCATCCGTTACCGATTTGCAAATGGTAAACTGGTAATGCTGGGCATCCACTTCAGAAAGCGTATACTCATAATTATTACCGTTAAAAACAAAACCGCTGGTTTGGGCCATTACCATTACCTGGCATAGTAAGGCCAATACAAAAAATACTGATTGTTTCATATCTCTGTTATTTTAAATTACAGGTCAATACTACAAACGGAATTACAGAAAGCACAGCGCTGATACACCCATACAAAAAGGTGTTTTAACCCAAAAGAAGATTTTTATACATGCCTGAAGAAAAAGTAGATGAGTTGTCCGATAGTGTTCGCTGGGAATAGAATTAAAACAAACCTAGTGCGTTCGTTTTACAAATGCAAGTAAATAGAAAGGAATTTATTTATAGCGCTGGTCAGGTGCCGGGATTAAAGAGTCCGTCTACAAAAAGTTGTTTATCAAAAACCAGCAGGTCTTCTGCTTTTTCGCCCACTCCAATAAACTTTACCGGTATTTTAAACTGGCTGGCAATGGCTAAAACCACACCGCCTTTTGCAGTACCGTCTAATTTGGTAATGGTTAATGCCGTTACATCGGTAGCAGCAGTAAAATGTTTGGCCTGCTCCAGTGCATTTTGTCCGGTACTGCCATCCAGTACCAGCATTACTTCGTGCGGCGCATCGGGTATTACTTTCTGAATTACTTTTTTGATCTTGCTCAGCTCGTCCATCAAATGCAATTTGTTATGCAGGCGGCCGGCAGTATCAATAATGATCACATCCATATTTTTTGCCACCCCGCTTTTTACGGTGTCAAAAGCAACAGATGCCGGATCGCTGCCCATTTCTTTTTTTACAATGTCTACCCCGGTACGTTCACTCCAGATAGTAAGCTGGTCTACTGCTGCCGCCCTGAAGGTATCTGCTGCACCCAGCAATACTGATTTGCCGGCTTTGGAAAAATTATGGGCCAGTTTGCCAATGGTGGTGGTTTTACCCACGCCATTTACGCCCACCACTAAAATTACATGCGGTTTATGGCCGGCAGGCAGTTCGTAATTTTCATAATTGGTATCCTGTGGTGCCGATACCAGTATGGCCTGTATTTCTTCTTTTAATATTTTATTAAGTTCAGAGGTATTCAGGTATTTGTCTTTGGCAACCCGCTTTTCAATTTGTTCAATAATTTTAACCGTAGTTTCTATTCCCACATCGGCACTTACCAGCGCATCTTCCAGGCTATCCAATACTTCGGTATCAACAGTACTTTTACCGGCAATGGCCTTGGTGATCTTGCTGAAAAATCCCTCCCGGGTTTTTTGCAAGCCCTGTTCCAGGCTTTCCTGCTGTTGTTTTTTTCCAAAAAGTTTATCGAAGAGTCCCATAATGAATGATTATCGTGGTTACCGGCAGCTGCAGCATTGTATTAAACAAATAAAGCCATCCTGAATAAACGGGATAGCTTTTAGTATTTTTTTCGCATGCCGGAAAATTAGCTGCCTAAAAATTCCTTGATCTTATCTTTATGAACGATCTGCTCTTTAAAAGTGTACGCACCGGTTTTAGGGCTACGTAAAGTACGTATTACCTTGGTCCAGTTTTTTGCGTCTGCTGCCGCTTTTGTATCCTTGATCTTAGCGTTCTTTGAAGCTGCTTTTGCCATTGTAGTATGTTTATTGGTTAACCAGTGTAACGTGTATACGCAATAACTAATTAACGGATTAACTAATTAATTGATTATTTGATTTCTTTATGAACCGTTACTTTCTTTAAGATCGGGTTCAATTTCTTTAACTCCAGACGCTCAGGAGTATTCTTTTTGTTTTTGGTAGTAATGTAACGGCTTGTACCGGGTTTGCCACTGGCTTTATGCTCAGTACATTCCAATATTACCTGCACCCTGTTTCCTTTCTTTGCCATTTTATTTTGTTTATTGGTTAATCAGCTTTTCCGTTTAAAGGGCCGCTGATTAACGGATTAACGTTATTTAGATTTTTTCTCCTGCAGCACGCAATTTCTTCACTACTGATAATAAACCATTTTTATTGATGGTTCTGATTGCTTCTGAAGACACTTTTAAAACAACCCATTTATCTTCTTCTGCAAGAAAATAACGCTTGGTTTGCAGGTTGGGTAAGAACCGGCGCTTTGTTTTAATGTTTGAATGAGAAACCTTATTTCCTGTAATAGGCTTCTTTCCTGTAACCTGACATACTCTGGCCATTGTACTAAAATTTTGGACGGCAAAGGTAGGGTTTTAAATGGATTTAAAACGTCTTCACCTGAAGATTTTTTCATTTTATCTTTAAAAATACCCACAAACAGCCAAATTCTGTGTATAAACCAGGGTTGCCGGGGTAAAATGAAGCTCAAAATTGTACCGGCTTCACCAAATTTATATGCGATAAGCCCTTCGTACCCTGATCATTTGCAGCATAACAGCCAAAATAATGAGCCCCACACCAACATAAAACTGGTATTGCAGTTCTTGATTTTCTTTAAAAAAAATAAATGCCAGTATGATACCGTACACCGGCTCCAGGTTATAAGTAAGATTGGCTGTAAAAGCAGATATCCGCTTTAACGCATTCAACTGCAGGTGAAAACTGAGTACTGTACAAAGCCATGCCAAAACCAGTAACCAGCCCCAGTCGCCGGCAGTGGGTAAATAATATGCCGCCGGAAACTGCACCAGGTAAAGGGGTATCAGTATACTAAGCGATAACAGCCCCCCCGCCAGCTCGTACAACGTGATGGTTTGAGCTGTAAAACGCAGGATCAGCTGTTTATTGAAAATAGGGAACAGCGCACTGCCCATGGCCGACACCAGGCCAAAAAGGATACCCGTTTTATATTGCGGATGAAAATCAAATATGATATAAATACCAATGATGGCCAGCAGCCCCAACCCTGCCTCGGCAATCACCAGCCGTTTTTTTGTAACCAGGGGCTCCAGCAAGGCTGTAAAAAAACCGGTTGCACTAAAGCATACCAGGGCTACCGATACATTGGCATATTTAACACTGCCGTAAAATGTTACCCAGTGAATGGCTACGATGGCCCCCACTGCAAAAATGCGCAGGGCATCTTTTAATGCAATGCGCTGCAGCTGCCTGGTAAAATACTGCAGCACCAATAAAGTGATGACTGTAATAAACAGGCGGTACCATACCAGCAAGCCTTCGTTCAATGTGATCAGTTTTCCCAGTATGGCGGTAAACCCTGCCAGGAAAACAGCAGTATGCAATTGAAGGAATGCTTTTTTCATGCCGCCAAAGATAAGATGATAGTGAACAGGTTTACAGTTATACCCCTTTTGCAGGCACCTGCCAAACAGTTGGTGCCCGGTTACAATGTGTTTAAACAGATCCGGCGCCCGTATGTACCAAAGCCCGTAATGCAGCAGCAGCCTGCCATTGCTGGTACCGTCTGTATAAAAAAATGATAATTAGTACCAAAGGCTCTGCTCTAAACCTTAAACATATTATATTTGCCAACTTATAACCAATACTATATGAGTTTTAAACGTATCAACAACATTACCGGTTGGCTTGTTTGCATCATTGCATGTGCGGTATACATCATGACCATGGAAGCAACCGGCAGCCTTTGGGATTGTGGTGAATTTGCATCCAGTGCTTATAAATTACAAATTCCCCATCCACCGGGAGCACCTTTGTTTGTATTGATCGGGCGCCTGTTCATGTCGCCCTTTGACCCACAGCATGCGGCCACGGGTATTAACCTGATGAGTGCGCTGGCCAGTGGTTTTACCATCTTATTCCTGTTCTGGAGCATTACCCATTTTGCCCGTAAAATAGTTACTAAAGACGGTGCTGAATTAAGTACCGAAAAAATATTTGCTGTAATGGCCGCCGGTGTGGTAGGTGCACTGGCCTATACTTTCTCTGATTCATTCTGGTACAGTGCGGTGGAAGGTGAGGTATATGCCTTATCCTCTTTTTTTACTGCCATCGTATTTTGGGCCATGCTGAAATGGGAGCAGAATGTGGATGATGAAGAAGCCATCGGCATCAAAGGACATTTTACCCGGGCCGACCGCTGGATCATCCTCATCTTCTTTTTGATGGGCTTATCTATTGGGGTGCATTTGCTAAATATCCTTACCATTCCGTCTATTGTAATGATCTATTATTACAAGCGCTACAAAGTAACCAACTGGGGGGTATTTTGGGCATTCGCCATTGGTTGTGTATTAACAGGCCTGGTACAAAAAGCCATCATACAATGGACCATTAAAGGCGCCGGAAATTTTGATATCCTTTTTGTAAACAGTTTTGGCCTGCCCTATTTTTCAGGTTTTGCATTCTTCTTTGTGCTGGTGGCATTACTGATATTTGCCGGCCTTCGTATTGCAAAGAACAAGAACTGGAATTTTTTAAAGCTGGGCCTGTGGAGTTTTGCCTTCACCGTGCTGGGATGCTTTTCCTCTTACTTTACCACCATGGTACGCAGCAGCGCCGATCCATCGGTAGATATGTACAATGTAGATAATCCTGTAACCCTGGTAGGCTATTTGAGCCGCGAACAATACGGCGACTGGCCCATACTTTACGGGCAGGACTTTACCGCATCACCCGTAGACAGCAAAGTGACAGAAACCTATGTAAAAAGTAACGGCAAATACGAAAAGAACGGCAGAAAAGTAGAATATGTATATGCTCCCGAAGACATGCATTTGTTTCCCCGCATGTGGGATCAAAGCAATGACCAGTACCATGCTGATTATTATGCCAACTGGATGCAGATAGGCAAAGACAAGCAGGGTAACTGGGAGCGGGCCCCTACCATGGGTGAAAACATCGGCTTTGCATTCAGCTACCAGCTGGGATGGATGTACCTGCGTTATTTTATGTGGAATTTTGCAGGTAAACAAAATGACCTGCAGGGCGTGTACATGGGTAATGTGCGGGATGGTAACTGGAAGACGGGTATTGGTCCATGGGATACTTTCCGCCTGGGCGATCAGAGTACCCTGCCCGACAGTATTAAAAATAACAAAGCCAATAATAAACTGTTTGCATTACCGCTGATACTGGGTATACTGGGTTTTGCATTTCAGCTTAAAAAAGATAAACGTGATGCCTGGGTGGTGGGACTACTGTTTTTATTAACCGGAGCCGCCATTGTATTTTACCTTAACCAGGCAGGTAACCAGCCGCGTGAAAGGGATTATGCCTATGTAGGTTCTTTTTACGCCTTTGCCCTCTGGATAGGTTTGGGAGTATTGTATGTAAAAGACCTGCTGGCCGGATTTATTAAAAACGGGGCCATGGCGGGATATGTGGCAGCGGCCCTGTGTACCCTTGCAGTACCTGTTTTGATGGCCAGCCAGGAATGGGACGACCATGACCGCAGTAAAAAAACACTGGCCCGCGACCTGGCAAGAGATTACCTGGAAAGTTGTGCCCCCAATGCCATCGTGGTATCATTTGGTGATAATGATACTTACCCATTGTGGTATGCGCAGGAAGTGGAAGGCATCCGTCCGGATATCAGGGTAATCAATTCCAGCTTATTGGGTACCGACTGGTACATTAACCAGCTGCGCTATAAAATAAATGGCAGCGATCCAATGGATCCAATATGGACACCTGCACAAATAGAAGGCTCTAACAGGGATGTGGTATATGCGCCGCAGGGTATTTATGGTAATAACCAGGATATGATCAATGCTTACTGGAGAAAAGCAGGCATTACCATTGCTCCAACAGATTATATGGACCTGTACACAGCCATGAAAGATTTTGCCGGCAGTGATGATCCTGCTAAAACTGAACAATCAAGAGATGGCAATGTGATCAATATTATACCCACTAAAAGAGTAAGCATTCCGGTAGATATCAATTTTGTAAAACAAAATGGTACCGTTACTGCTACCGACAGCGTGGTATCGGAAGTGCGTTTTGAAATACCCAAAAATGCACTGTATAAAAATGATGCGGCAGTATTGAATATGATCGCTTCCAACAAATGGAAACGCCCCATCTACTTCACTTCTCCCGACGCTGGTGGCATTGGCATCAACAATTATATCCGCCAGGACGGATTGACCTATCGTTTTGTGCCGGTTTTAAATAATAATCCTAACGAAACAATGGTAAACAACAGCTGGGTATACGACAAAATGATGTCGGATAAATTCCAATCTGGTAACGCCAATGTATCCGGGGTGTATTATGATGAGGAAAACCGCCGTCATTTAAATTCCATCCGTTTGGCCTATGCCCAGGCCGCAGCCAGCCTTGCCGATAATGGCAAAAAAGAGGAAGCTAAAAAAATGCTGGAGAAATGCGATAAGATGATGCTGGAAGAAAATTTCCCTTACGGAATGGTTAGCCGTGGCCAGCAGCACAACCGTTTCTCTATTCAAATGCTGGTAGCCAGTTATAAAGCAGGCGATACCACCCTGGCTGAAAAAATTACCCGGAGTTTAAAGAAAGACCTGGATCAGCAATTGCAGTATATGGGCGGACTGGATGAGAATAAACAAAATGCATTGCAGAATGATGTGGAAGATGTAAGACGTTTACAGATGTTTGTTCAGCAGATTGAGATGCAGTTTAAAAACCCGCAGGTAATTCCTACCGATAATCCTGCCTCCATTAATGCGCAGGGAGTAACCCCTGCAAAAGCGGCAGATACACAAAAGAAAAAATAATACGGTCAATACAGATCATTCAATCCCCTGAAACACTCAGGGGATTTTTTATTTAACAAATGAACCAAACAGTACAGTCAATTGTTTCGTACTTTAGTATAAGGCAGATCAAGTATCAAGTATCAACAATCAACCCATGCTCGGATTCAACTTTTCTAAATATAATCCCAACGAAAACAGCAAATCTCCCTTTGAGAAATTGCTGGATCTTTTTTTACAACTGCTCACCTACACCAGCGGCGACTTTAATGAAGCCATGCAATGGCTGAATGAACTGGACAAAGAATACAAATTAACAAATGATGATTACGGCATCGGCGATTTTTTAGACGACCTTAAAAATAAAGGGTACATAGATGAGAAAAAAGGGAGTGGCGAAATAACCATCTCCCCAAAAACAGAGCAAAGCATCCGCAAAAAAAGTTTAGAAGAGATCTTTGGCAAACTAAAAAAAACAAAACAGGGCAATCACCGAACATTTAAACCGGGAGGTGGGGATGAGATCAATCCCGAAACCAGGCCTTTCCAGTTTGGCGATACCATGGAGCAGATAGATTTTACCAGTTCCATCCGCAATGCACAGATCAATCACGGTATTGACAGCTTTAAAATGCATGAAGATGACCTGGAAATAAGGGAAACCGATTTTAAAAGCCAGACCTCTACGGTGTTGATGATCGACATTTCGCACAGCATGATATTATACGGCGAAGACCGGATTACACCTGCAAAAAAAGTGGCGATGGCATTGAGCGAACTCATCAAAACAAAATATCCGAAAGACACATTGGATATTGTGGTATTTGGAAATGATGCCTGGCCTATTGAAATAAAAGACTTGCCTTATTTACAGGTGGGGCCCTATCATACCAATACCGTTGCAGGACTGGAACTGGCGATGGATATTTTACGCAGAAGGCGCAATCCCAACAAACAAATTTTTATGATCACCGATGGTAAACCTACCTGTTTAAAAGTAGGCAACCGATATTATAAAAACAGTTTTGGTGTAGACAGGAAAATATTAAACCGTTGCCTGAGCCTGGCCACCCAATGTAAAAAATTAAAGATCCCCATCACCACCTTCATGATAGCCACCGATCCTTACCTGCAAAAATTTGTACAGGAGTTTACCGAATGCAATCATGGCAAAGCTTTTTTTGCCGGGCTGGACAAACTGGGAGCCTTCATATTCAAGGATTTTGAAAGCGGGAAGAGGAAGACGGTATATTGATTGTTTGCCAGGAAGGTTTTATTTGTGCCTTGCGTTACAAATACAATAGCCACGAAGACAGAAAGGCACGAATGATTTCTTCGAAATATCTTAACGTTATGTACCCTATATTAACTGAAAAAGAAGAATGGCTGGGCAAACAAATTGTGGATGCCGCGTATAAAGTGCATAAAGAACTGGGACCGGGCCTGCTGGAAAAAATTTATGAAGCATGCCTTTGTTATGAATTGGAAAAGAAAGGAATTTTGTATAAAAGACAGGTAGAGTTGCCATTTGTATATGATGGAAAAAAATTTGACGAGGGTTTAAGAATGGATATTGTGGTAGACGAACTGGTTATTTGTGAGCTGAAAGCTGTTGAAACCATCAACCCGCTCTGGAAAGCACAGATCATTAGTCATTTAAAATTAACAAAATTAAGGCTGGGCTACCTGATAAATTTTAATGTACCCTATATAAGAGATGGAATAAAAAGATATGTGAATTAGCATTTGAATAAAAAATATATTTTAACCGGCAAAAATACCCTTAAAAACACAATAAACAATTCATTGTTTATTTTTCGTGTCTTCGTGACTTTGTGGCTAAAAAATTTGCAGTAAAATCAAAATAATGAACAAACTTAAAACACTCGGTGAATTAAAGAAGAGCGGCTATGTTTCAAAAAGCATCAAACAGGAGATCCGTGACAATCTTATACAAAAAATAAAAGCGAAAGAGAATCCCTTTCCCGGCATTTTGGGGTACGAAGATTCGGTGATACCCGATACCGAAAGGGCCTTATTATCGCAGCACAATATTTTATTTTTGGGCTTACGTGGCCAGGCCAAAACCCGTATGGCCAGGCAGATGACCGAATTGCTGGATGAATACATTCCCATAGTAGCTGGCAGCGAGATCAATGATGATCCCTTTCAACCAATATCGAGGTATGCGCTGGACGTAATTGAAGCAAAAGGCGACAATACACCCATTGAATGGCTGCACCGCAGTCAGCGTTACGGCGAAAAGCTGGCCACTCCTGATGTAAGTGTAGCCGACCTGATCGGCGATATCGATCCCATTAAAGCAGCCAATTTAAAACTGAATTTTGCAGATGAAAGGGTATTGCATTACGGCATCATTCCACGCAGTAACCGCTGCATTTTTGTAATTAATGAATTACCCGATCTGCAGGCAAGAATACAGGTATCGCTCTTTAATATTTTAGAAGAAGGTGACCTGCAGATACGTGGATTTAAACTGCGGCTACCGCTCGACGTATTGTTTGTATTTACCGCCAACCCTGAAGACTATACCAACCGCGGAAGCATTGTTACGCCATTAAAAGACCGTATCGAAAGCCAGATACTTACCCACTATCCAAAAAGCATTGAAACATCGCTGGCCATTACAGAACAGGAAGCAGCCATCAGTGAAGCACAATCCAGCCTTGTTACAATAAGCGACTTAATAAAACGCCTGATAGAGCAAGTGGCATTTGAAGCCAGGGGCAGCGAACTGGTAGATAAAAAAAGTGGTGTAAGTGCAAGGCTCACCATCAGTGCGTATGAAAATGCAGTAAGTGCAGCAGAAAGAAGGGCCATCATCAACAATGAAAAGGAAACACAGGTTTGGTTAAGCGATCTGGTGGGTATCATACCTTCCATTACCGGTAAAATTGAACTGGTGTATGAAGGTGAACAGGAAGGCCCTTACCAGGTGGCATTTAATTTATTGGAAAAATCCATCCGCACCCAGTTTGCCCTTTATTTTCCCAACCCCGATACGTTAAAGAAGAAACGCGGTAAAGAGGCTGGTGCCGAAGAAAATCCTTATAAAGCCATTACAAGATGGTTTGACGCAGGCAACAGCCTGAATAATTTTTTTGAAACAAAGGATGAAGACAAAGTGCAGTTGTTGTACAAAGTAGATGGCCTGCATGCGCTGGTAAAAAAATATTTTAAAACCGCCAACGAAAAAGAAAATGCCTTACTGATGGAGTTTGTATTGCATGGATTGGCGGCGTATTCTTTGATCAGCAAAAAAGTGCTGGAAGGAAAAATTGAGTTTAAAGATTTAATGGGCAGCATGCTCAATATTGGCAGCCAGCATTTTAGCGAAGAAGATTTTAATGAGGATGATTTTAATTAGAAAGACAAGATAAAAAAAGCGCCACACCAATACCGGGTACTGGTGTGGCGGTGTAATTACCTATTACCTGATCAGCAATCCAAGCTTAATACCAAATGTAAAAGACAATGAGGGGCTTTTACCCACCCTGGTATTGGCATAGTTGAAAGCCGCGGTATTTTCAAATGCATTAATGCTGTTATTGTAAAGATACTGGTAGGTATCCTTCTTATTATCTACGCCATAGCCTAATCCTTCATACAGATCCAGCACCAGTTTATCTCCCAATACCCATTGCCGTCCCACTTCAATTTGCAGGGCACCAAAAGTTACATTTTGTTTGCCCACTTCAAATACATTACCCGTTTTTTCAACCAATACATTTTCTGAATAATGGCCCAGGTACAATATCGGTTTTACATAAGTACCCTGCATCAAATGTGTCAACCTGGATCTGCCAAACAGAATAAAATCGGGCAACTTTCCAAACTTATAGCCTCCTGAAACAAATACACCTCCCTGTTTGCGTTTTACATTTTGTAACTGGGAATTATACCAGGTAAGTTGTTCTGATTTACCCAGTCCGATGATACCCAGCGACAGCTCAAAACTTTTGCCTACACCAATACTTTTTTCATATCCAAATTCGGTATAACCATACAGGGGCGAAAAAAAGTTTATTTTAACCGCTTTTTTTGCCTGGTCTTCGTAGGTCTCTTCATCTTTATAATTATCCCGGAAGGTTTGTACTTTTCCGTCTTCAAAAACGATCTTCTTTATACGGTCTGTTTCCAGCACATATACCGGCCCATCTGGTTTATTAAATTCTTTGTACTTAATTTCTGCCGAACCGATCTCCAGTATTTTGGCCTCAATTATTTTACCATTTTTACGGTAAATTTTATCCTGTGCTTTAATCAGCTGGGCACTGCAGGTAAACAAGATGATCAAAAGGAGTGTCTTTTTCATATTGATAGTTGTAGGGTTATTTACTAAAGAGGCATTTGTGCTGCACAATGCTGCTTTAAAAATGTTAAAAAATATTAACTTCTCTTTCTAATACCACACCAAATTTTTGTTGTACACTGTCAATGATCTGCTGGCTCAATACATATATTTGGTCACCGGTGGCCTGGCCATAGTTAACCAGCACCAGGGCCTGCAGGGCATGGCAACCCGCATCTCCATTACGGTATCCTTTCCAGCTTACTCCATCCAGGGGGCCACATCGCTCTATTAACCAGCCTGCTGCAAGCTTTATCCTTTTATTGGGTAATGAATAACCTGCAATGCCCGGAAAGGCAGCCTGTAACAACTCAAACTTATGAGTATCCACTTCCGGGTTTTTAAAAAAACTGCCGGCATTTCCAATAAGTTTGGGGTCGGGCAATTTAGACGACCGGATATTGATCACCGCATCTGAAATGGCCTGTATACTGAGTTCATGTACGCCCATGCGTTCCAGCTCCTGTTTGATGGCACCATATGAAGTATTGAATTGAGGCTGTTTGCTTAAGCGGAATGTAACGCTGGTAATCACAAATTCATTCCTGTATTTTTTTTTGAACACACTGTCGCGGTAACCAAATTCACAATCATTTAAACTAAAACTGATGATCTTTTTTTCTTTCAGATGAAAGGCTTCCAGAGAATAGAACACGTCTTTTATCTCAACCCCGTAGGCGCCTATGTTTTGCATGGGGCTGGCACCCACATTACCCGGGATCAATGATAAGTTTTCCACCCCGGCCCAATTATGCGCAATGCAATGCAGCACAAACTGGTGCCAGGGCTCTCCTGCTGCTGCTTTTACATACACATGATGAGCATCTTCCTTTAACAGTGTAATGCCTTTTAATTCATTCTTCAACACAATTCCGTCAAAATTTTTCGTAAATAAAATATTACTGCCGCCGCCGAGTATTAAAATGGGGGTTTTATTTTTTTGACTATCTGCCCGTTCATCTTTGTATTGCAATACCTGGCCCAATGCATCAACAGAATTGAATGATGCAAAATATTTAGCTACCGCATCAATGCCGAATGTATTGTATTTTTTAAGGGAGCTCTTTGTTTGAATGTTCATTGATTATTTTTTTTTTTGCAACCGCCGTCAGGGTTTGCACCCGCCGTCAGGGTTTGCAACCGCTGACGGGGTTAATTGGTATCCACATCCACCACCACCTGCACGCTTTTAAAACTTTTTTCGCCGGCCAGTAAATTAATATGGTTGCGGATCACTTTTTTATAGGTGCCGCTCATGCCGTGTTCCTTGGGTAATTTAATTAAAATTTCCATCAGGTATTGGTTGCGGATGCGGTTAATGACAGGTGCGGCGGGCCCAACAATGTATTCTTTCAGATCCTGGTGTAACAGGGCCGCCAGCTTATCTGCGGCATTGGCCACCACGGTTTTATCTTTATGCTTTAAGGTAAGCAATATAATGCGGCTGTAAGGCGGGTAAAAAAATTCTTTGCGGTTGTCAATTTCAAGCTGGTAAAATCTTTTATAATCGTGCTGCTGTACCAATTGCAATACAGGATGCTTTACATTGGTGGCCTGAATGATCACGGTACCCTGCTGACCTTTTCTGCCGGCCCGCCCGCTTACCTGCTCCATCAGTTGAAAGGCCCGTTCATTCACACGAAAATCGGCAAAGCTCAGTAATCCATCCGCATCTAAAATGCCCACCAAACTCACTTTATCAAAATCCAGTCCCTTTACCACCATTTGCGTGCCCACTAAAATATCGTAGCGGTGCTGTTCAAATAACTGTATCAAATTATCGTGGGCCGATTTTCCACGCACACTGTCCACATCCATCCTGGCAATGCGGTGTTTGGGAAATTCCTCTTCCAGCTGTTCTTCAATTTTTTCGGTCCCAAAATTTTTCTCCTGCCAGTTGTTACTGCCGCAGGCGGGGCAGGTAATTAATTTCGGGTACTGGCTGCCGCAATAATGGCAATGCAGCTTGTTACTGTATTTATGCAGGGTAAGCGATACCGAACAATGATCGCACTGCGGAATAAAACCACAGGTACCGCATATCAGATATGGATTGTAGCCCCGCCTGTTTTGAAATAAGATCACCTGCCGGTCTGCATCCAGTGCCTGCTGCATGGCTGCTTTCAGTTGCGGGCTGATCATCACTTTTCCCTTTTGCGCCACCTGCCTTGTATTTACGATTTCAATAGCGGGCAATAAGATACCGCCAAAGCGTTCATTCAGTTCCACCAGTGCATACTTATTATGAACGGCGTTAAAATAACTTTCTACCGATGGTGTGGCGCTGCCCAATAATACTTTTGCATTGAAAAGACCGGCGTAATACACCGCGGCATCTCTTGCATTGTACCTGGGGGCAGGATCCTGTTGCTTGTACGAGGCGTCGTGTTCTTCATCCACAATGATAAGGCCCATATCTTTAAAGGGCAGGAACAGGGCACTGCGTGCCCCCAGTACAATTTTCACTTCCCCGGTTCTTACCTTATTCCACAGTTCGATGCGTTCGTTATCATTGAATTTAGAATGATAGATGGTGATATTGCCGCCAAAATGTTTTTGCAGGCGGCGTATGATCTGTGCCGTAAGTGCAATTTCCGGCAGCAGGTACAATACCTGTTTACCCTGTAAAAAATAATGTTCTATCAGTTTAATATATACCTGTGTTTTACCACTGCCGGTAACCCCATGCAGTAAACAAACGGGCTTTTCTTCAAAAGCTGTTGAAACGGCATCTGATGCGGCTTGCTGTGCTTCGCTGAATTCAAAATCAATATCAACATTCCTGGGTAATGACTTAATCCTGTCCACACTCCTTCTTTCTACCCGCAAAATATTTTTATCGGTGAGTCCTTTTAATTGTGCGCTGCTGGCCCCGGATTTTTTCAGCAAGGCAGACTGCAATACATCCCCTTCCTGTTTTTCTAAATGCAGGTAAGCCAGCAGCAGTTCCATCTGTTTGGGTGCGCCTTTCCAGTCGTTTAATGTTTTACTCAGCGCTGCTTCATTATTATACTGCGGGTTCAGCACTACATAGTTTTCTTTCTTTGCTTTATATTTTTCATCCATGGCTTCCCAAACAAAACAAACTTTTTTGTCGATCAGTTTTTTTATAATGGGATATACATGTGTAATGTCCAGTACCTGCTGTACTTCAGACAGCCGCAATTCTTTTTTTATCAATAAGGCTTCTGCCACCAAAAATTCCTCATCATTCAAATGCGAAAAATAATCACCGGCTTCTTCATTATAGATCAGCACTGTTTCGCTGCTCAGTTTAAAATGCGTGGGCAGGGCCGCCGCCATCACCTCCCCTTCGCTGCACATATAATAATTGCTTATCCAGTGCCACAGCTGCAGTTGCTGCGGATATACTATCGGCTCATCATCCAGCACGTTCAGAATAGCCTTGGTGGCATAAGCCGGTTCCTGATCTGTTATGGATTTTATAATACCTGCGTATTTTTTATTTTTCAGCTCCACTTCGGCACGGCAGCCGGGTTGCACCTTATGTGCCAGCTGAGCAGGAATGGCATAAGTATAGGTTACCGGCAATGCCAGTGGCATAATAACCTCGGCCCATAAAACAGGGGCTTCGTCTTTAAATAATATGTTATTGGCCGGTTGCATCAGGTGCCGTTAAAGTTATTCAAAGTTCGATGGTAATTTTTAAATGAAGAGAGAATTAATTGCTGCAGGAACATCCTGTTTGTAATGATGGTGCTATATATTCAAATCATGTATCCAGCTGGCTTTGTATTCAATCAGTTTTGCCTCCATAACAGTATATACTTTTTCTTTAAGCGCCTTCACATCCTGCAGGGTTAACCCTGCTACCGGCACTTCATCCAGGTATACGATCCTGGCTTTGCCGGGGTTAAGGGAGAAGATGCTGGTATAACTGTTTCGGTCATATGCATCTAAAAACAATACCGGTTTAATGGGGGTTTGTGTTTCTATGGCGATGCGGAATGCCCCGTCGTAAAATTCTTTTAAAGGTTGATGGGTCATATTAAAAGTTCCTTCAGGACTGATCACTATGGAAATGCCTTTTCGCAAAACGCTTTTCAGTTGCATCACGCTTTTGGCACGGGCACTGGAATTGGCCCGGTTTACCAGCACTACCGTATTGCGGTATAAAAAGCCAAAAATGGGAATTTTTGCCATCTCAGCCTTGCCCAATACGCGGAAATGCTGCCTGCGGATGGCTTTCATAATAAAGGGAATATCTATATAAGCAATATGATTAAATACAAAAACATATTGTTTATGATGGTCGGCAGGTGCCTCATATATATATTGTACCCGTATGCCTGTTACAAATAAAAAAAAATCGGCCCAGGCCCTGCACAGCTTGTATATAAAATTGCCGCCATGTATTTTGCCAAAGAATGAGCCAATGATCACCAGTGGAAATATCAGTAACAGAAAGGCTGTAAACAGCAACAGCCCGTAAATAGTGAACACAATCCTGAAAATTCGGATGAAATTTGGCATATAATCAGCGAATATAGATAGTTTTGCCCTTGTTACAGAATGCTTTACAGCTGGTTTTCAGCTGTAAAAAGCAAATTTGAGGCAATTAGTGTTTTTTATATAGATTTTTTTCTGGGTACTGCTAAGATTTACAGCTAAAACCCCTACCTTTGCCGTCCTAAATTCGGGAAATTATGTTAGCAGTAGTAAAAATAGCAGGTCAGCAATTTAAAGTGAAAGCAGGCGACAGCTTGTATGTACCTCATATAGCAGGTAAAGCCGGTGACTCAGTAGAGTTTGCCGATGTACTGATGACTGACAGCAACGGAACCGTTGTTGCCGGAACAGATGTAAAAGCAGTGGTTAAAGCTGAAATCATCAGCGACCTGATCAAAGGTGAAAAAGTAATCGCCTTTAAAATGAAAAGAAGGAAAGGTTTCCGTAAAAAGCACGGTCACCGTACCCAGTACACTCACATTAAAGTAACAGCAATTGCATAATCAAAAGTTGTAAGTAATAAGTTATAAGTAACAATCACCAAAAATGGTATTACTTAAAACTTAAAACCTAAAACTCAAAACTTATAAAACATGGCACATAAAAAAGGTGAAGGTTCCGTAAAAAACGGCAGAGATTCACAAAGCAAAAGATTAGGTGTAAAAATTTATGGTGGTCAGCCTGCTATTGCCGGTAACATCATCATCCGTCAACGCGGTACTGTTTATCATCCTGGAAAAAATGTTGGAGTTGGAAGAGACTTTACCATTTTTGCACTGACTGACGGACTGGTAGAATTCAAAAAAGCGAAGGGCGACAGAACCATCGTTTCTGTAAGTGCTGTTGAAGCAACTGCCTAAAAAAGTAAAAATTTTTTAATTTTTTTTGTTAGTTTGATAAATATTTCTATTTTTAAGTATTATTTACTAACCAATTAAATTTAAAAAAATGGCAACAAAGAAAAAAGCTGCGAAAAAAGCTGCTCCAAAAAAAGCTGTAAAAAAAGCCGCTCCTAAAAAAGCTGTTAAGAAAGCTGCTCCTAAAAAAGCTGCTAAGAAAGCTGCTCCTAAAAAAGCTGCTAAGAAAGCTGCTAAAAAATAGTAGGCTTTGCTTTTTAAGCAAAAAGATAAGAAAAAGTCCTGGCATTTGCCGGGACTTTTTCTATATAACCCTTTCTGGCACTGCATTTCAGAGAGCGCCCTTTTCAATCGCATCACATTCTTACTTACCTGTAAATGATATTTCTTTAAAGGATATTATTTTTTTTATGCGCTATTTTTTCATTGCATTACAAAAAAAATACAGTCTGTGTTTTTAGCGATTTCGAAATAAAATTTGAATTTTGTTTATGCCTGATTGATGCGTGCTGAGGATGTTTTTTAATTACGATCTGCAGAAAAAAAACGCTGCCGTTAAAAACCGCTGCCGCCTTTTATTTTTGATTTTATACATTTGAAACATGGATAATTACCAAATTGCCGAAAATTTTTCTTTGCTCAGTAAATTATTGGATATACATGGCGAAAACAGTTTTAAAGCAAAAACCTATGCCATTGCAGCATACCATGTAGAAAATTTACCGGTTCAATTAGCTGATACTCCTGTTGAAAAAATCAGTGCGTTAAAAGGCATCGGCGATTCAACAGGAAAAAAAATTATTGAGTTATTACAAACCGGCTCACTGCAGGTATTACACGACATCATCAGTAAAACACCGGCAGGTGTAATTGAACTGCTGAACATTAAAGGTATTGGTCCAAAAAAAATTCATACCATCTGGAAAGAAATGGAAATTGAAAGTGTGGGCGAATTATTATACGCCTGCCAGGAAAACCGGTTAAAATTATACAAGGGCTTTGGTGAAAAAACCCAGCAAAACATTATTGAAACCATCGAATACTATCTGCACAACCAGGGCAGCTATTTATATAACCAGGTAGAAGCCGTGGTACCACAGATCACCGCATACCTGGAAAAATTATTCCTGCCGGAAAATGTGTTTCTAACCGGCGCTTTTAAAAGACAGGCGCCTGTAATTGATGAGCTGGAGTTTGTAATCAACCGCAGCAACGAAGAAGTAAAGCCCAAATTCATAAGTGCCAACCCACCCGAATTGCTGGAAGAAAATATGGGTAACCTGTTATATAAATTACTCAACGGATTGCGGCTGCGCCTGTATACAGGCACGGGCAATTTAGCCGAAAGGGTATTTCAGCAATCTGGCAGCGATGAATTTGTGGCAGCGTTTAAACAGCATTATCCGATGGCCGATTTTGGTAAGATTTCCGGGGCCGATGACCAGGCACTCTTCAGCCAGGCGGGACTAAGTTATATACCCGTTTTTGCAAGAGAAACGGCCACCATCATTGAAAGAGCAGCTGCTCCCCTGCCCACCGTTATTCAGCCGGGCGATATCAGGGGCATCATACACAGTCACAGCAACTGGAGCGATGGCAGTAATACAGTAGAGGAAATGGCCAAAGCAGCCATTGAAAAAGGTTTTGAGTACCTGGTATTAAGCGATCACAGCAAAACGGCCTTTTATGCACAGGGCCTGAGTGAAGAAAAAATTGCAGCACAGCACCAGTATATTAACGAACTGAATAGTAAGTTTAAAAATTTCAAGATCTTTAAAAGTATTGAAAGCGATATTTTGAATGATGGCAGTCTTGATTACAGCAGCAGCATCCTTGCCACATTTGACCTGGTAATAGCATCGGTACACAGCAATTTAAAAATGAGTGAAGACAAGGCGATGATGCGTTTGTTAACGGCCATTGAAAACCCATACACCACCATACTGGGGCATATGACCGGCCGGCTGCTGCTGAGCCGTAAAGGCTACCCGGTTGACCATAAAAAAATTATTGATGCCTGCGCAGCCAACCAGGTGGCCATTGAACTGAATGCACATCCCAGCCGGCTGGATATTGACTGGCGCTATATTGATTATGCCCTGGAAAAAGGTGTGCTGATCTCCATTGATCCAGATGCCCATACCATTGAAGGGTTTGATGATATCCGCTACGGCGTGTTGGCGGCACAGAAAGCCATGCTTACCAGGGAACAGAATTTAAGCAGTTTTGGATTGCAGCAATTTGAAGCCTACCTGCAAAAAGTTTCCAGAGCCGGTAAAAATTAATAATGCCTGTTATTAAATATTAGAGGTGAATGAATATCTTTAGCAATATTTAACTACCATGGTACGTACACTTGTAGCTGTTATTATACTTGTATTGCTGGCTGGCAATATTTATTTTTATTCAGAGAGCAAAAAAAAGGCAGCCCCGCCTCCTGTAGCAATGGCTGCAGCCTCGCCTCATGCCAGCGCCACTGCCAGCAGCAGTACTGCATTCAAATACTTGGTTCCTGCTTATGAGATGAACAGCGAGATGATGAAGGTGAAGAGCAACCGGCAGTTATTACGTGAGTATGCCGTAAAAAACAAGTGCAACCAGCAATATGCTTTTATCATTGATATGCACATCCCCAGTTTTAAAAAACGCTTTTTTGTATATGACATCAAAAAAGATTCCCTGCTTACATCGGGCTTTGTGGCTCATGGAACAGGATCGGAAACATTCAGGGGAGAGCTGGTTTTTTCTAATGTACCCGACAGCCGCTGTACCTCGCTGGGTAAATATAAGATCGGGGCATCTTATAACGGCATGTATGGATTTTCGTACCGTTTACTGGGATTAGACAGTACCAATAACAAAGCCATGCAACGTGCTATTGTGTTACATGGCAACAGCTGTGTGCCCGATACAGAAACCGATGAATATCCCATCTGCTTCAGCTATGGATGCGCCATGGTATCTGCTAATTTTTTAAAGCAACTGAAAGGGTATATTTCCAAACAGGGTAAAACGCCTATTTTACTTTCCATCATTTATTAAACGGCTGTCCATATAATTTTAAATGCCTGTATAAAAGTGTTTCATTGAAAATGATAGTACCATGCTGGTACTTGCTGCTGCTGTAAACAGGTTACCCACAGATTGAAATTGATACTTCAGCCAAAAACAATTCCCTACATTTGTTATTCAATCTTTTATTATGAAAAAGTATTTCCTGCTCTTCATTGTATTATTTTCATCAGGGGTAAAATGCCTGGCCGATGAGGGTATGTGGTTGCCGCAGCTGCTGCAAACCCTGAATGAAAAAGACATGAAAAAAATGGGCATGAAGATCAGCGCTTCGGATATTTACAATATCAGCAAGGCCAGCCTTAAAGACGCCATTGTGAGCTTTGGCGGTTTTTGCACTGCCGAAGTGATCTCTGACAAAGGTTTATTATTAACCAATCACCATTGCGGTTTTGATGCCGTACAAAATCATTCTTCCATTGAAAATAATTATATACGCGATGGCTTTTGGGCCTATAACAATGGGCAGGAATTAACCAACCCCGGACTGTATGCCACTTTCATCATCAGCATTGATGATGTAACGGCTATCGCATTAAAAGGTGTAACAGTATCGATGAGCGAGAAAGACAGGCTGGGCCTGATCGGAAAAAATATTGACGACTTTAAGAAAACAGTAAAAAAAGAAAGCTACCAGGATATTATCATCAAACCTTTTTTTGAGGGTAACAAATATTACCTGTTCATCACCGAAACCTATAACGATGTACGGCTTGTTGGCGCACCGCCTTCCTCTATCGGCAATTTTGGAAAGGATACCGACAACTGGATGTGGCCCCGGCATACCGGCGATTTCAGCATGTTCCGCATTTATGCCGATAAAAATAACAGGCCAGCCAAATATTCGCCGGACAATGTTCCGTACAAACCCAAACGTGCATTGAATATTTCATTGGATGGTGTTAAGGAAGGCGACTTTACCATGGTATTTGGATTTCCTGGCAGAACAACAGAATACTTACATTCATCCGCGGTGGAGCAGATCATGAACGTTAGTGATCCTGCCAAAGTGGGCATCCGTGAAAAAGCCTTACAGGTGCTGAATGGTTTTATGCGCAAAGACGAACAGATCAAAATTCAATACGCTGCAAAATATGCCGGTATAGAGAATGCCTATAAAAAATGGAAAGGCGAAATACAGGGATTGCGTGCATCCGGTGCAGTGGGTAAAAAGAAAGAACTGGAATCCACCTTTGAAAAGATCGTGCTGGCACATCCCGAAATGAATATGGAGTATGCCGACCTGCTGAAAAAATTACAACAGGCCTATACTGCCATTGAACCCTACAGCTATGCACGTGATTATTATACCGAGATCATGGGCAAGGTGGAACTGAGCCAGCTGACATTAAGCAGCGTTGGCCTCATCAATGCATTTGATAAAGGAGAAGCGGCGTATAAAAATGCCCTTAAAGATTTAACCGATAAATTAGTGCCCTTGTATGGCGAATACAGCCCTGCGGTAGACCAAAAGATGTTTGAAGTACTGATGGAAATGTACGTGAAAGACCAGAAGGATGAATACATTTCGCCAGTGCTGAAGAAATTACTGGCAGAAAATAATAATTCCTTTGCAGCAGTTGCAGAACAGGTGTACAGCCAATCCGGGTTTACTTCTCCCGCCAAATTGGGCGCTCTGCTGGAACTGGTTAAAACAAAAGGTAATGGGATTATAAAAAATGATATTGGCTTTACCCTGTTTTATGATATGATGAGCACCTATTCGCAAAAAGTGTTACCCGGGGTAAATGAGCTGCAGGCCAGCATCAACCAGTTGCAACGCACGTATATGCAGGCTCAAATGGATGTGTTTACACAGAAAAATTTTTATCCTGATGCCAACAGTACCTTACGATTAACTTACGGCAATGTAAAAAGTTATAAAGCAAGAGATGCAGTGCAATATCATTTCTACACTTACCTGGATGGTGTGATGGAAAAATATAAACCCGGCGATTATGAATTTGACCTGCCCAAAAAATTAATTGAGCTGTACAATAAAAAAGATTTTGGTCCTTACGGGGAAAACGGCCGCCAGCCGGTTTGTTTTATTGCAGCCAATCATACCACCGGTGGCAACAGCGGCAGCCCGGCACTGGATGCATATGGAAATTTGGTAGGCCTCAACTTTGACCGTGTTTGGGAAGGCACCATGAGTGATGTGAATTACAATAAAGATATCTGCAGGAATATTATGGTGGATGTACGCTATGTATTATTCATCATAGATAAATTTGCCGGCGCAAAAAATATCATCAGCGAATTAAAGCTGGTGCATCCCAAAAAGAAATGATTAAAAAAGCCCCTCAAAAAATGAGGGGCTTTTTTAATTACCCTGTTTCTAAGAATAATTGTATTTTTACTTTGTGAGCAATACAACGCCATATGCACATTTCTACAGGCTCTCTGCCTATATTTCCATTATGATGAATGGCACTGCGAAAGTCTGAAGCGTTACAGGAGTTTTATGGTCTGCCATTGGCAGCAACCTGCTGTTCAAATAGCAGTACCAGTTTTGGCAAATTTCAATTCAAAAAATATTTCATTAAAACCAAATCATTGGGGCAAAAAGCCTCTTTGGATTTGGAGTAAAAAACAATATTATGCAAATAGCAATATTAGGTGCCGGCATGGTGGGCCGGGCCATAGCCATTGACCTGGCAAAAGACCACACTGTTACAGCTTTTGATATCAGCAAACAGTCGTTACAATTGCTGCAGGAAAAGAATAGCCAGATTAAAACCATACCAACCGACCTGGGCAATTATTCGGAATATAAAACCCTGTTGGCCGGTTTTGATTTTGTGGTTTGTGCCGTGCCGGGATTTATGGGATACAAAACTTTAGAAGCCATCATCCTTGCGGAAAAAAATGTGGTGGACATTTCATTCTTTCCCGAAGATGCACTGCAGCTGCATGAACTGGCAATAGAAAAAAATGTTACTGCCATTGTTGATTGCGGCGTGGCACCCGGCATGAGTAATTTAATTTTAGGTTACCATAATGAGCGGATGAAGATAGACAGTTTTGAATGCATGGTAGGCGGACTTCCTAAAATACGGGTGCAGCCATTTGAATACAAAGCCCCCTTTTCGCCCATTGATGTACTGGAAGAATACACAAGGCCCGCACGGTATGCAGAGAACGGGTGTATTGTAACCCGGCCCGCCTTAAGTGATGCCGAGCTGATAGACTTTGAAAAAGTGGGTACCCTGGAATCATTTAATACCGATGGATTACGCAGCATTTTATTTACCATGGGACACATCCCAAATATGAAAGAGAAAACCCTGCGCTACCCCGGGCATATTGATCTGATGAAGGGATTGATTAAAGCAGGATTTCTGAACACTGCTCCTGTTACAGTTAAAGGGCAACAGATCAGTCCGATGGAATTTACTTCTGCGTTGTTATTCGACCAATGGAAACTGGGCAGCACAGAAGCTGAGTTTACCTTAATGACCATTGAAATAAAAGGAGAAGGAAAAACCATCCGGTACCAGTTGTATGATGAATATGATATTGCTACACAAACATCCAGTATGAGCCGTACCACCGGTTATACCTGTACCGCTGCCGTTCACCTGCTGATACATCAATTGTTTACAGCCAAAGGGGTATTTCCACCCGAAAAAGTGGGCAATGATGCAGCCTGTTTTAATTTTATACTCGACTATTTACAAAAGCGTAATATTGTATACCACAGAACCGGCGATCAATAACAAGTCTTTTACAATCTTTTACCAATTAAAACAATACACATCTGTAACAGTTTATTACTTTTGTGCCACATATTTTTTCTATTTATGAAATATAGTTTAGCCCTTGTAAGCCTTGTTTTTTTAGCAGCCTGCAATAGCGGTGATACCACGCCTGAGGTAGACAATACCCTGTTGCCCAAAGCCACCCCTGAAATCAGTTACAGTGTGGTAAATGTTTACCCGCATGATGTAAGTTCCTATACGCAGGGTTTGCAACTGTACAACGGCAAATTGTATGAAAGCACCGGCGATTATACCAATTCGGCATTACAGGTGGTGGATCCAACAACTGGTAAGATTGAAAAAAAGCATAAGATTGGCAAAACCAGTGCCGACAGTACATTTGGCGAAGGCATCAATATTTTTAAAAATAAGCTTTACCAGCTTACCTGGCAAAGCCATGTGGTATACGTATACGACATCCATAATATTGACAAACCCATTACCACTTTTAAATGGCCTTACGAAGGCTGGGGCCTTACCAATAATGGCACCGACCTTATCATCAGCGATGGCACTGCCAATTTATATTTTGTAGATCCGGAAACCTTTAAAGTAAAAAATTCCATCGCTGTTACAGAAGATGGCAAAAATGTAGAGAACCTGAATGAACTGGAATTTATTGACGGGTTTGTATTTGCCAATGTATATCAGTCTGATTTTATTGTAAAAATAGATCCTGCCAGCGGACATGTAGTGGGTAAAATAAGTATGCCAGGCATTATTGAAAAATATGCCCCGGGGTATACCCCCAAAGAATATGATGAAGTGCTGAATGGCATTGCTTATGACAGTGCTTCAAAAAAATTGTTCATCACCGGGAAGCGCTGGCCAAAAATGTTTGAAGTAAAGCTGAATTAATTTTTAGCAATGATATAGATCACCGAACTGCATTTGCCTGTATCACTCATGGTTTTGAAATTTGAAACCAGCCCATTCCAGAATGCTTTGATGAGGTTTCCCTTGCCGCTTTTATATTGCTCACTCAGCATACTTACATAAAAACTGTCGTACCACATCGGCTTGATGGTGGTAATTTTTAAATTATATGGTGCTATTAATTGCGCCATCGATTGCGGCGAAAAATGATACAAATGCCTGGGCACATCATAGGCAGCCCAGTTTTCTTTATATACCGCTGCATCTTTTGAAGTGTAGTTGGGTACTGCAATAAATATTTTTCCATTGGCTGTAAGCAGCTGTTGTAATTGACCGATGTAGGCATGCAGTTCATGTACATGTTCCAGTACATGCCACATGGTAATGGCATGATAACTGCCTGCCTTCAGTTCAAATAGTTTTTCCGGCGACAGTGGTTCCAGCTGGTACAATTCTTTGGCTTTACTTCTTGCACTGGCATCCGGTTCTAAACCGGTAATACCCCAGCCAGCCATTTTCATGGTGTTTAAAAATGCCCCGGTGCCGCAACCAATATCCAGCAGCTCTCCTTTGGCCATGCCCACCTGTTGCATTACCAGTTGCAATTTGGCATTGAGTGTGCGCTTTCTTACCAGGTGATACAAACTGTTTACCACTCCTTTTTTTGTATCGCTGTGCGAAATATACTTATCCGACTGGTAATACGGACCAATGGCATCCTGCCCGGGTACATCCTGTGTAAATCTTGCTGTGCAGTTTGCACAATGCCATACAGCAAAATCTTTTTGAGAAACCGTATGATCTTTTGCTGTAAGTGCCGGTGCTATATTTTCGGCTGCGCAAACGGGGCAGTGGGTATAATGAATCATGTGTACAGTAACTTATGCTGCAGGCTGTTCAGCCGCAGTGCTTTTTTTATTGTCGTTATAAAATACCAGCAAACCAATAACGCCTGCTGTAACACAAATATCGGCTACGTTAAAAATGCCGGTTCGTACATTCCCAATACCCACATTCATAAAATCAGTAACATGCCGGTCGTATACAATACGGTCGATGATATTGCCAATACCACCGGAAAAGATCATGGCCAGTGAAAATATTTTCATGGGGCCCATTTGCTGCAGGTTTTTTAAAGTATAAAAAGCCAGGCCTGCTAAAAATAATAAGGGCAAAATACTCAGCAACCAAAAACTGGCTGCTGCAGGCAGATCATCTCCCAGGCTGAGTGCGGCACCCGTATTCTCTACATACAATAAGCGGAAAGAATCGTGTAAATAAGTATGTGCTGCCTTATCTTTCAGGTGTTCCTTTGCCAGGTCTTTGGTGATCCTGTCGCAGCTAATAAAAGCCAGGCAACAGGTGCAAAACAAAATTATTTTTACTCTTTTACTCATACTGTTTTATTGAAGCGACATCGAACTGCCAAAACGTGATAAGTTACCGTTACCACTTGTATACAGCCACAATGCCAGCAGGCCTATTGCACCCAGTACAATGGCCCATATCCACCAACGGCTTTTTTGTACCGGTTCATCACTGAAGTATTCTGTCATTTCAGTATTGGTGGTTTCTTTATCGCCTACTAAAATAGCATGCTCGGCCTGTGGATGAATTACACGGATGGCCGTTACCGCTGGTAAAAATGCAGCAGGTACAACCGCCGGTTCAAACAGGATGCTGCCCGAACTTCCAGCAGCAAAACTGCCCACCCCTTCCAGCACAGCAGGAGCGCCGGATTGAATGGCGGCTTTTAAATGATTGGCAAACTGGCCCAGCATGTCTATCGCCTGGTAGATACTGGTATTAGTAGATGCAGCAATATGATCCAGCAATGCATCTGCTGCTGTTTCGTTACTGTTGAACACAATAGTGGGTTCGGGAGCCGTAATGCGGGTATGTAAAAAGTCGGCCTGCGCATTTCCCGGTTGTATCAATAATGTACCCAGCCCCGGCAAGGGACAGGTTTTGTGCTGAAATAAGTAAGATGCTATTAATTGTTGCATTGGATGATTTAAATGCTGCTGCTGCAAAGGTAGGTTTTGTGCGTGAGAAGAGAAAACAGCTTCGGGTTAAACCAACCCTGCAGGTAAAAAAAAAGCCATGCCGGTAACAGCATGGCTCTATTAGATTATACAATTCGTTTATTTTATTTCTGTTACGGCAACGGTAAGCTCCATGGCACCAGTTTGCGGAATAGTCATTCCGGCTACTTCAGTAGTGCCGGTAATGGCCGAGTGAAGGATTTTCTTTACCAGCAACCCAGTAGCCACCTCTACCATCATTTCCCCGGTAAATTTTGAAAGCGTATTCACATTGGCCGTAGTTCCCTGCATTTCCATTTCTTTTACAAGGGTATTGGTACCGACAATGGTAAAACGGGCAATCCCATCTTTTATTTCTGCCAATGTATAGGTAAGGCTGTTTTTTAATTTGCCATCTGCACTGCTGCCGTTAGTGTCTGTAAAACTGGCCCCGGGTTTAATTTCTTCAGCAGTATTAAAAAGATTTACCGCAGGTGAAATACCCAGGTCATTTTCACTTAATCCCAGCATAGTCAGCATTGGATTGCTGGTCACCTCTCCACTTGGTACAGCAGGTTTTACCACGCTGCCGGCAATGATTTTTCCAGTACCATCCACTTTACATGTTACTGTTTGATTTAGCTGGCCTTTCATGGCTTCCCCAATTTGCCCTTCACGATCTTCTTTTTTATCGCTGTCGTAGTTAATCTCCTGCCCCATCATATTTACAGATAAGGCGATCTTGCTGGTAGTACTGGATAACAATGTGCCTTCAGGTGTAACTGCCTTTACTTCCAGGGTGCTGTAAGTAACCACATCCATTGGTATTTCCATGGTTTGCCCCATTACTTCCTGCGATATACTGCCTTTATTGCTGGAGATAACACTGTACTTTTTTCCGGCGGTTAATTGTACGGAAGGGGTATAGCTTTGTGCCAGCAGGTGTACAGAAAATAATACTGACGCCGCTAAAAAAAACTTTTTCATAATGCTTTTAATTTAATGCAAGATAAAGGACGGGCTGATATAGTTGCATCATTATTTTTTTAACGGTATTTTATGAATGGTGCTGTTCAAAAACAGGCAACCGGGTACTGCATTGCTGCAAGGCCATCAGCCCTGCATCATACAATCTTTATAGGCTTTTGGGGTAATGCCTTCGCTTTTTTTAAACAGGCGAACAAAATAATTCACATCACTGAAACCGCACATGCTGCTTACCGTATTTACCTTATGCTGGGGTGCAGCCAGTAATTGCTTGGCCAGTTTTATTCTTTCATTATTGATATAATCGAGCGGGGTAATGCCAAACTGTTCTTTAAACCATTTAAAAAATACATTGCGGCTTAAGTAGGCTTTGCGGCTCAGCGCATCCACCGCAATTTTTTCTGTAAGGTGCTCGTGGATATAATTGAGTACATAATGCAAACGACTTTTATTGTTGTTACCTTCACTATCTGCACTTACCTGCTGCAGGTGCTGGCTTTGCACCAGGCGAATCAGCAACTCCTTTAAATTCAGGTCGGCAAAAATATTTTTAGTGGCATCTGTTCCGCTGCATACCCGTATCAGTTTATTGATCAGCGAGGTTACTTCATTATCGTTGGCAAAATGATACTGGTTGAACTGCAACTTCCAGTTGTGCCGCTCATCACTGCTGTTATAATAACTGTTGAGGTATTGCATGGTATCATTTACATAGGCGGCGTCTACTGCCAGGGCAATACATTGTGTGGGGTTGGCCACATCGGCTTCCGGAAAATCAATGATCATGGTTTCATTGGCCGGAAGAATCACCGTTTCGCCGGGCAAATAATCAAATGCCGGCTTGTCGAACAGGTGCATTACTTTTTTGCCTTTTACCATACTGGTAATTACAAAATCGTTGAAAGTAAGCGGGATATGATACGCATGCTGGTAGGTTTCAAACACATTCAGTTCGCAATTATTCAGGTTGAAAATGCGGCGGTTCTCCACCAGCGTTTGCAGGTATTTGGGATGTGTAAGACTTACAGATTGTAAATAGTTTTTAGCAGGCATGCAGGCAATTGTTGATTCAATATAAACTGATTTTGGCATCCGGCAAAAATGAAAGTACAATTGTGCTATAAAAAAACACGATAGTAAGTGCCTAATGGCTTGTAATTAAAGACATTTAAACTCATTATTTAACGATTAAACTTACTATTATGAGCACAGCAACAATGGCCGCGCCGGCCACTACTATTGCCGCAAGGCCCGTTTTTAAAGATCAATACGAGCATTACATTAATGGAGAGTGGACCGCCCCCGACAGTGGCAGCTACTTTGATAATGTATCGCCCATTGATGGCAAAGTGTTTACCAAAGCCGCGAGGGGAAATGCCAAAGACATCGACAAAGCCATTGAAGCCGCACAAAAGGCGTTTGAAACCTGGGGCAAATCGGCAGCCAGCACCCGCAGTAATATCTTATTAAAAATTGCCGATGTAATTGAAGCCAATTTAGATTATCTGGCCATTGTAGAAACCATCGACAATGGTAAAGCCATCAGGGAAACCCGTGCCGCTGATCTGCCCCTGGTGATTGACCATTTTCGTTATTTTGCCGGGGTGATCCGCAGCGAGGAAGGTACCATCAGCGAACATGACGAAAATACCGTTAGCATCAACCTGCACGAACCCATTGGTGTGGTGGGACAGATCATTCCCTGGAACTTTCCCCTGCTGATGGCTACCTGGAAAATTGCTCCGGCACTGGCAGCAGGTTGCTGTGTGGTGGTAAAACCCGCCGAGCAAACACCTACCAGCATTATGGTGCTGATGGAGCTGATCGGCCATTTATTACCCAGGGGTGTATTAAATATTGTTACAGGCTTTGGCATTGAGGCGGGCAAACCGCTGGCACAATCGCCCCATATCAATAAAGTAGCATTTACCGGCGAAACCACCACAGGCCGGCTGATCATGCAGTATGCTTCAGAAAATTTAATTCCGGTGACTATGGAACTGGGTGGAAAAAGTCCGAATATATTTTTTGAAAGTGTGGCAGCGCAGGACGATGAATTCTTTGACAAAGCGGTGGAAGGTGCTGTTATGTTTGCATTGAACAATGGCGAAATTTGTACCTGCCCCTCACGCATTTTAGTGCATGAAAATATTTACGAAAAATTTATGCAGAAAGTACTGGAAAGAGTGCAGGCCATTAAGATGGGTAACCCGTTAGATAGCACGGTAACCATGGGCGCACAGGCCAGCGAAGACCAGTACAAAAAAATATTAAGTTACCTGGATATTGGCAAACAGGAAGGTGCACAGGTATTAACGGGTGGTGAAGCTTATCATCAAAACAGCGGGCTGGAACACGGTTACTATATTAAACCCACGGTATTTAAAGGCCACAATAAAATGCGCATATTCCAGGAAGAAATTTTTGGACCTGTAGTTTGCGTAACTACTTTTAAAACCAACGAAGAAGCCATTGCTATTGCCAATGATACCCTGTATGGTTTAGGCGCCGGCGTGTGGACAAGAGATGCCCACGAATTGTACCAGGTACCCAGGGCCATACATGCCGGTCGTGTTTGGGTAAACAATTATCATGCGTACCCGGCACATGCACCGTTTGGCGGCTATAAAAAATCGGGCTTTGGCAGAGAAACACATAAAATGATGCTGAATCATTACCGCCATACCAAAAATATGCTGATCAGTTACAGCAAACAAAAACTGGGTTTCTTTTAATGCCAACTAAAACGCCGCATATAAATAAACGGCAGCGCATGCTGCCGTTTATATTTTTAAAAAAGATACACATGCAAACACCAAGAATACTGGCTACAGAAAAAGCCATTGCACTCATCAACACCTTACAAAAACAACATGGCCCGCTGATGTTTCATCAAAGTGGCGGCTGTTGCGATGGCTCTACCCCCATGTGTTTTGCGGAAGGAGAATTTAAAACCGGCCAAAGTGATGTGTGTTTGGGTATTGTTGCAGACTGTAAATTTTTTATGAGTGCCGACCAGTTTGAATACTGGAAACATACCCAGCTTACCCTGGATGTAACCCCGGGGAGGGGCAGCAGTTTTTCGCTCGAAATTCCTTTAGGGGTTCGTTTTTATATCCGCTCCAGGCTCTTTACCGAAGAAGAAATGCAGCACCTCATTCCATTGCTGCTGCCCAAAGAATAATTGTGCATTACTTTATTGATCATTGTTAGCTGTTGCAATGCTATATTTGTTTACCTAACCTTACACTTATGGATCAACAACTGGCACAACAGATAGCAGAACAGCTGCGTAAACCCAGTGGAGAAGAAGGGATTGGTACAGGAGTTTGGATGAACAAAGGGAACAGCCTTATCAATATGGCTACCATTGAAGCCCTGCAACCCGCTGCCAGGGATACCATTTTAGAAACAGGCATGGGCAATGGTTTTTTTGTTAAACATCTGCTGCAACAACATAGCGCTGTTCATTATATTGGCTGCGATTTTTCGGAAGTGATGGTGGCAGAAGCTGAAAGGTTAAACGCTGCCTGGGTTGCCGAAGGCCGTGCCAGGTTTGTACTGGCAGATATGGCAGCCATGCCATTTGAAAACGCCGTATTCAATAAAGTATTTACCGTTAACACCATTTATTTTTGGGAAGATGCCGGAAAAATTCTGGCAGAAATAAAAAGGGTACTGGCCCCCGGGGGAATTTTTTTTGTAGTACTGCGGCCCCGGCACCTGATGGAAAAATATCCCTTTACCCAATACGGTTTTCATATGTTTTGCAAAGAAACAGCGGTGCAATTACTTACTCAAAACGGCTTTATAGTTACACAGGTACTGGAAAAACAGGAACCTGACTTTGAAATAAATGGCGAAATGATACCGGTTGAAAGCCTGATCATTGAAGCCATCTCTGTATGAGCTGCGTTACAAAAATGCATTGTAGCCAACAATGAAGTAAATTGCAGGCGTAATTTTATTTATGCAGTATTATATTATAGCAGGAGAAGCAAGCGGAGATTTGCATGGCAGCAATTTAATAAAGGAATTGCACAGGCTGGATACAGCCGCAAGCATACGATGCTGGGGAGGCGATAAGATGGAAGCTGCCGGTGCCACACTGGTAAAACATTACCGCGACCTGGCCTTTATGGGATTTGTGGAAGTACTTACAAACCTGCGTACCATTTTTAAGAATATCGATTTCTGCAAAAAAGATATCCTGGCCAATAAACCGGATGTACTGGTACTGATAGATTATCCCGGCTTTAATTTACGTATTGCCAAATGGGCCAAACAACTGGGTATAAAAGTGGTATACTATATTTCTCCGCAGGTATGGGCATGGAAAGAAAATCGTGTAAAAGGCATTAAACAGCATGTTGACAAAATGCTGGTAATACTACCTTTTGAAAAAGATTTTTATAAAAAATGGAATTACGAAGTAGAGTATGTGGGGCATCCGCTGGTGGAAGTGGTTGATAGTTGGTTGCTGACAACCGACAGCAACGAGCCGCTTTTAACTAACAACAATCAACTAACAACTAATATCATTGCCTTACTCCCCGGCAGCCGGCAGCAGGAAATTATAAAAAAATTACCCATCATGCTGGAAGTGGCAAAGCATTTTCCTGCTTACCAGTTTGTGGTGGCCAAGGCCCCGGGTCTGGATGAAAACTTTTACAACGAATTGCTGGCCCCTTATCACAACGTATCAGCGGTTGTAAATAAAACCTACGAACTATTATCGAAATCCAGCGCCGCCCTGGTAACCAGCGGAACCGCTACTTTAGAAACAGCTTTGTTTGGAGTACCCGAGGTGATCTGTTATAAAGGCAATGCAATTTCTTACCAGATCGCCAAAAGGCTGGTTAAAATAAAATACATCTGCCTGGTAAATTTAATTATGGATAAAGAGGTGGTAAAAGAATTGATACAGGACGAACTGACCGTTGAAAATCTTAGCAGGGAATTAGCCTTATTATTGGATGATACTGCCAAACAGGCGCAGCTGAAAAAAGATTATACCAACCTGAAACGCCTGTTGCGCCAGGGAGGCCATGCCTCTGCCAATGCAGCTAAAAGCATTTACCAGTTTATTACTGCCGCCTGAGCAGTTTTACCGCCAAAATAATCATGGCCAGTAAAAACAGCAGCAGCGACAGCCGGTTGATGCCATGCATGTATTTCATCCATTGTGTTCGTGGTGCATTGGGGTCTTTTTTCTTAATAAATAAGTACTCCCCCATCTGTCTTAGAATTCCCATTAGTTGTAAATTATTGAATCACGAATGTAAAAGTTTAATTCGTTAACAGCCTATTTTGTTAAAAGTTCACCCATGTAAAAACCAAATTGCTTCATCCTGCGTAGTTGGTTTAAATAAAATCAATATGAAACATATCATCCCGGGACTGATCTGTATTGCATTTGGAACATGCTGTATGGCACAAACAAAAAATTATACCATAAAAAAAACAGAGGCCGAATGGCGCAGACAGCTTACTGCCGAACAGTTTGACGTGACCCGTAAAAAAGGAACCGAAACAGCTTATACCGGCAAATACTGGAACCATCACGCCAGTGGCACTTACAGCTGCATTTGCTGCGGCCAGGCACTATTCAGTGCTGCACACAAATTTGATAGTGGAACAGGATGGCCCAGTTTTTGGCAGCCACTGGCTAAAAAAAATGTGGAAGAAATTAGTGACAACAGTTTTGGCATGGAGCGTACTGAAGTAAACTGCAGCAGGTGCGGTGCACACTTGGGGCATGTTTTTGAAGATGGCCCCAAACCTACAGGCTTACGGTATTGTATCAATTCGGCCAGCCTGAATTTTATTGCTCAAAAATAACAGCTGTACCCATTTGTGCTCAAAAAGTTGACAGCGCTGCAGGTCTGTTATCATTACAATATCAGGCTGTACCCAGCCAAAATCCAAACAAACTTCCTTCTCCCGGCTTGCTTTCTACCCATACTGCCCCACCCTGTGCCTCTATAAACTGACGGGAAATGGCCAGGCCCAAACCAGTTCCGGAACGCTCCTGCGTATCTGGCACTTTAAAATACCGGTCGAATATTTTGGGTAAGTATTTTTCATCAATGCCCCGACCGCTGTCCTTTACGGTAAACAGCATCTTATGATCTGCCTGCGTTACTGCAATATCAATAGATGACAGTTCTGCAGAATATTTAATAGCATTGGTTAAGTAGTTGATCAGTACCCAGGTGGTTTTTTCACTATCGGCATTTATTTTATTAAGTTGTGGTGCCAGCCGGGTTTGCAACTGTATCTTTTTTTGCTGGGCCTGAAACTGTACCGCCTGCACCGCCTGTGTTACAATTTCGTAACTGTCTACAGGCTCAAATTTCAATTGAATATTACCGGTTTCTACCTGGCTCATATTCAGCAATTCGCTGGTGATCTTTAACAAACGGTCGGCATCATCGCTGATACTTTTAACCAGTTCCTGCTGATCGGTCTTTAATTCTCCCACCCTGTTATCGGTTAACAATTGTGCACTCATTTTAATAGAAGCGATGGGCGTTTTCAATTCGTGCGATACCGTTGCAATGAAATTTGTTTTAGCTTCATTCAGTTCATAAAACGGCGTGATATTCCGTAAAACAATCACTTTTCCAACAGCTTCATTATTGGCAGTCACAGAAATCATATCCTTATTGAAATAACTTTCCTGCCCGTCGGCAAAAATTTTCAACTCTGCTTTACTGTCGCCCTGCAGTAAGCTGCGCATCAGGTCGTTGGCCAACGCCACATCAGGTGCATATTTACCTGCAATGGCTGCTTCTGTTACCCCCAGTAATTTTTCTGATACCGCATTCAAAAAAAGAATATGGTTCTTTGCATCCAGGCCAATGATACCGTCGTGCATCTGGTTGATGATGGTTTCAATGCGGCTTTTTTCAAAACGCAGCTGTGCCAGGTTACTGTGTTCATATTCGTCCAGTTTTTCGGCCATGGTATTGAACGCATTGGCCAGGTCGCCAAACTCATCCTTACGTTCCAGGTAAATTCTTTTTTTATAATCTTTGCTGGCGATGGCCTTAATACCATCCGCAAGTTTTGTAACAGGTCCGGCAATGATACCCGGAAAATTATAACTGAACGTAAGTGTAACAATGATAAGAATGGTAAAAATAATAGTGAGCCAGAATTTTGCTGTATCTGCGTTATCCTGAGCAATCTTATTTTTATTAAGAATGGCAATTTGATTAAAGTCGTTGATGGCCTGCAGTGATTGCCGCAGTTGCGGATAATTGGATGGGTCTGCCGGATCATTGTTCAGTTCGGTAAAATTTTTTCTTAGTTCAGCTGTAGCTTCTTTCTCTCCCGGCTCTGTAATATTGGCTTCCTGTAATTTTAAACTGGTTTCAAATATTTTTAAAGCCCCGGGTTTAGCAGGAATATCTTCCAGCGCCTTCAGCATATTATTACAATATACCAACGACTCATGATTATTTTTTAAAACGGCGGATGAATCATGGCTTAACCGGTTGATATAAAAAATACCGAGTATGCCGAATACCAAAATAACGATAAATAAAAAAGTGAGCCCCAGCGATAATTTTGTTTTCAGTTTCATCTTAAGATAAAATTACAATGTCAATATCGGCCGCAGACAATTTGGTTAGTAACTGGTTAAACACAGCCGTACTTAAAATTACACTAAATAAGCTCAGGTGTGGCTTACCAATACAGATAGTAGTAATGCCTTTCTGTTCTGTAATCTCTAATATGCCCTTTGCTATATTGGAATGTTTGGTTTTAATCACTTCGGCGCCCAATTCTGTTGCCAGTTTAAAGTTGTTGATCAAATGCCGCTGTGCCGCCAGTCCGATCTTATCGCCATCTTCCTTAGGAGTTTGTACATATAACACGATCCATTTGCTGTTGTAATAAGATGCCAGCCTGGCTGTTTTACGATTACTTTTTTGGCAATTTCGTGATTACTGCTGATGCAGGCTAAAAAACGTTCCTGCTTTAAATGTGCATTACGGGGCAGTTCTGTTTCTATTTTTCTTTCCACCTGGCTGGCCACTTCTTTCAATGCCAGTTCCCTTAACTGCAATATCCTTTCACTTTGGAAAAAGTTTTGTAGTGACAATTGAATTTTATCCTGCGTATAAATTTTCCCTTCTTTTAAACGGGTAATCAGTTCATCTGCAGTCAAATCAATATTCACCACCTCATCGGCCTGCTGTAAAACACTGTCGGGTATTCTTTCGGCTACATCAATACCGGTTATATCTTTTACTGCTGCATGCAGACTTTCAATATGCTGAATATTTACTGCACTGATCACATTGATGCCGGCATCTAAAATTTCCATTACATCCTGCCAGCGCTTTTCATTTTTACTGCCTTCAATATTGGTGTGTGCCAGTTCATCCACGATAACAATTTCGGGATGCAGGTTGATGACCGCCTGCACATCAAACTCATCCAGCTCCTTTCCTTTATAAAATAATTTTCGGCGCGGTATAATGGGTAAGCCTTCCAGCAGGTCATGCGTTTCCCTTCGGTTATGCGTTTCTATATAGCCGATCTTTACATCTACCCCATTACGCAATAAAGTTTGTGCCTCCTGCAGCATGCGGAAAGTTTTACCCACACCGGCACTCATGCCAATATAAATTTTAAACTTTCCCCGCCGGCTTTTGCGAATGAGGTTTAAAAACTGTGCTGCATTTTTTTCTTTCTCGTCTGGCATACAGTTGAAGTATTAAAAATGATAGCAGGCTGCAACTATAAAGCTGCCACTTGATTTTGTTGAGGTGGTGGCATTCTTATAAAAAACTGTTTTGCCTGCATTGTCAAATCTTAACTCCGGGATAATGGTAAGATGATCGATTTTAAAATTTGCAGAGAGCGTTGGGGCAAATACATTTTTTAAGCCCAGATATTGGTCTTTATCACTGATGTATTCTGTACGAAGTGTAATAGCAAACCAGCTTGCAGGATCGAAGTTCAGGTACACTGCAACACCATTCCAGTTATAAGTTTTAAATTTCCCAGTACTGTCTGCCAGTTGTACCGATTGCAAAGTTCCATTAATACCTGCCGAAAATGTACCAGATACGGTATAGCTTGCCACCATATCTCCCTGCACCAGTTTTTTTATATTGCTTTGTTTTCCGCCCGCAAAATTAAAATACAGTTTTAATTTATCATTTGCAGAAGCTGTTGAAAACTGGGCAATAAAAGTTTTTGGCGTTGCCGTCGCAGAACGGTAATCAGTTGGATTGGATATGCCTGTCATCAGTGCAGATTTTCCACCTAAACCAATATCCGCCTTAATGCCTGTATGTGAAAATGGGCCGTTAGTAAACATATAACTCATACTGTAATTCCGGTTAAGATAAGGATCCAGCATTTCATAACCCACATGCGTAGCCCATGATCCTAAAGTAAATTTTATTTTAGAAGAAGGAGCATAAGACAAATAAGCCTGTTTGATGGCAAACCTGGTGTTAGCATCATTGTATGCAAACTCTTCTGCCCTGTTTCCAAAACCAAGGTCGATGGTGGCGCTTAGTTTTCCAAAACTATGATCGGCTCTTAGCGATGCCATACCCAGTTCAAATGAATTACTGGATTTGGTAAAACTGGTGAGGCTGTTATAAGGACTTGTTTCAGGGTTATTATAATTATACCGGTAATAGCCGTCAACTGAACCTGTGATAATAAATGATGTCGTTTTCTTTGTTGCTGAATCTGTGGTTTGGGTAAGCAAGGCCGTACTCATTATTGATGTGATAATAAAGAGGCTGATCTTTTTCATTATAGTTTTTTTACAGCCTGCCAGGGTTTTAAACGATGGCGGGTTGTCGTTTTAGTTTAGTTTATCCAGTTCAATATTCAGTTGCAATACATTCACCCTTTCAATTCCCAAAAAGGGCTTTTCAATTGATGCGCTTACCAATGATTTTATTTTTTCCTCAGGCACCTGTCTTACTGAAGCTATTCTTGCCACCTGCACATAAGCGGCAGCCGGAGAAATATCCGGATCCAGGCCACTGCCAGATGCGGTTATCAAATCTGATGGAATACTTTCTTTTTTTACTGCAGGATTATGCACTAAAAAAGAATCAATTCGCGATTGTACCTCTTTTAAATAATCAGGATTGGAAGGGCCTTTGTTACTGCCTGATGAACCGGCGGCATTATACCCTGCAGCAGACGGCCGTCCATTAAAGTAATGATCGCTGGTGAAAGACTGCCCTTCTGATTTGTAACCAATTACTTTATTATTTACGCTGATCGTTTCGCCTAATCCTTTATCAGGAGCAGCCTGAGCAATACCTAAAATAACTAAAGTATAAGCACCGCAAAAAAACAGCAGGCAAAATATGGTAAGGCGAATGGCGGGAAGAATATGTTGTTTCATTGTAGTAATTTTTATTTTTTAAAACCAGATGGATACTAACAGGTCAATTAATTTAATACCGACAAACGGGATGATGATCCCTCCTAAACCATAGATCAGTAAATTTCTGCGGAGTAAGGCACTTGCGCCAATGGGTTTGTAAGCCACCCCCCTTAATGCTAATGGTATCAGTAATGGAATGATGATGGCATTAAAAATTACGGCAGATAAAATGGCACTCTCGGGACTGTGCAGCCGCATGATATTCATAGCCTGCAAAGAAGGTATGGATGAGATGAACAATGCAGGAACAATGGCAAAATATTTTGCCACATCATTGGCTATAGAAAATGTAGTGAGCGTGCCTCTTGTCATTAGTAATTGCTTCCCTATCTCCACTATCTCGATCAGTTTGGTGGGATCATTATCCAGGTCCACCATATTGCCTGCTTCTTTTGCAGCAGCCGTACCGCTGTTCATCGCAACCCCCACATCTGCCTGTGCCAGTGCAGGTGCATCATTGGTACCATCGCCCATCATAGCAACCAGTTTACCTTCCTGCTGTTCTTTTTTAATATAGGTCATTTTATCCTCCGGCTTTGCCTCAGCAATAAAATCATCCACGCCTGCTTTTTCTGCAATGAATTTTGCGGTAAGCGGGTTATCGCCCGTTACCATCACCGTTTTAATACCCATTTTTCTCAACCGTTCAAAACGTTCCTGAATACCGGGCTTGATGATGTCCTGCAATTCAATTACGCCCAGCACCGTATTATTTTCACTCACTACCAGGGGCGTTCCACCGTTTGATGAAATGATTGTTACACGTTCTGCTGTTTCTGCGGGGAAACTGTTGCCGGCTTTGATCACCATATTTCTGATAGAATCAAAAGCTCCTTTGCGTATCTTTCTTCCATTGGGCAAGTCAATACCACTGCTTCTTGTTTCGGCAGTGAACTCAATGAATTTTGCGCCGCTGGTATTAAATGAAGCAGTATCCAGGTTGGCCAGTTCAATAATTGATTTTCCTTCAGGTGTTTCATCTGCTAAAGATGACAAGGCGCAGGCTTCTATAAAAGTTTTTTCATCTGTAGTATCAGCCGGGTAAAAATGTGTTGCCTTTCTGTTACCAATAGTAATGGTGCCGGTTTTATCCAGTAACAGCGTGTCTATATCGCCTGCTGTTTCCACTGCCTTACCGCTTTTGGTAATTACATTGGCACGCAATGCACGGTCCATACCCGCAATGCCAATGGCAGATAACAACCCGCCGATAGTAGTGGGTATTAAACAAACAAATAAAGAAATAAATGCCGCTATGGTAATAGGTGTGTTGGCATAATCTCCAAATGGTTTTAATGTTACGCAAACAATAATGAATACTAAAGTAAACCCGGCGAGCAAAATGGTTAAAGCAATTTCATTGGGTGTTTTTTGCCGTGAAGCACCTTCTACCAATGCGATCATTTTATCTAAAAAACTTTCGCCTGGTTCGGTAGTAACACGCACTTTAATTTTATCACTCAATACTTTTGTACCGCCGGTAACAGAAGATTTATCGCCGCCGCTTTCCCGTATCACAGGTGCAGATTCACCGGTGATGGCGCTTTCATCTATGGTAGCAATGCCTTCAATAATTTCGCCGTCTATTGGAATGATGTCACCTGCTTCACAAAGAAACAGATCGCCTTTTCTTAATTGAGAAGATGGAACAACCTTCACTTCGTTCACATACATTTCGCCAATGATCTGTATCCATTTGGCGGGTGTTTCTTCCCTTGTTTTGCGTAATGAGTCTGCCTGGGCCTTCCCTCTGGCTTCTGCAATGGCTTCAGCAAAATTGGCAAATAATAAAGTGATCAATAATACTGCTGTAACAATGATATTATACACCAGGCTGCCTTGTGCAGTTTCTCCGGCAGCAATCCAGATACAAACACCCAGCATTACTGCAGTGCCTATTTCCACGGTAAACATTACCGGGTTGCGGAACATGATACGGGGATTGAGTTTGATGAATGCCTGTTTGAGTGCGGTTTTCACCAGCGCTCCTTCAAACAGTGTATTGGTTTTTTCTTTTGACATGATGCTATATTTTATTCTGTCTGCCATCTTCTTCGCTTTTTATAAAAGTTGCATAAAGCGATACTGTTGAAGAGTGATTAATTTTTATTTTTTTACTAAAAAAAATTAACAAACAGCTGTTGCCAATGAAGCTCAACAGAGCTTCATTGGCCGGGTTCAAAAAATTATTTTAATCCAAAATATTCAGCAATGGGACCAAGTGACAATGCAGGAAAAAAGCTCAATGCTGCAATGATGAAGATGACTGCAAATACCATGATGCCAAATGTGTCCGTATCTGTTTTTAAAGTACCGGCACTTTCGGGAATGTATTTTTTCTTTGCTAAAATTCCGGCGATGGCAATAGGCCCGATGATGGGAAGAAATCTTCCTGCAATCATTACCAATCCGCAGGCAATATTCCAGAAAGGCATATTATCACCTAATCCCTCAAAACCACTTCCATTATTTGCTGATGACGATGTGAACTCGTACAGCATTTCGCTGAAGCCATGATTGCCGGGATTATTTAGCCATGTGGCATAAGCGGTTGGATGATGTGCATATAAGTATGATGCGATGGCGGTGCCCGTCAATATTAAAAAAGGATGGAGCAATGCGATCATGGCCGCGATCTTCATTTCTTTGGCTTCAATTTTTTTACCCAGCAATTCAGGTGTTCTGCCCACCATCAATCCACTGATAAAAACGGCAATGATGATGAAGATGTAAAAATTTAAAAACCCAACACCAACTCCGCCATAAAAAGAATTAATCATCATACCCAGCATGGCAAACATGCCGGTGAGTGGCGTAAAACTATCGTGCATCGCGTTTACCGAACCGTTAGATGTAACGGTGGTGGTAATACCCCAGTATGCAGATGCTGCAGGACCAAAACGAACTTCTTTACCCTCCATACTTCCCAGTAATTGTGTGACGCCCATTTTGGCAATGGCGGGATTGCCTTTCATTTCGTAATACACGGATGGCACTAACAATAATAAAAAACCAACCGTCATAATAGTGAAGATCATCCATGCCAATCTTCTTCTTTTTAGTATATAGCCCAATGCAAAAATCATGGCAATGGGAATTAAGATGATACAGATATTTTCCACCACGTTGGTGAAGTAGCTGGGATTTTCTAAAGGATGTGCAGAGTTCACGCCAAAAAATCCGCCACCATTAGTGCCAATTTGTTTAATTGCCACCATTGCGGCTGACGGGCCGCGGCTTACATTCACGGTATCGCCCTGTAAAGAGATGAACTGATCTTTTCCTTTAAAGGTCATGGGTGTGCCGTTGAATACTAATATCACAGCCACTATTACAGAGATGGGCAATAAAATCCTGGTACAACTTTTTATAAAATAATTATAGAAGTTGCCGAGTTTTTCTGCATGTTTTTCTTTCATGGCTTTAAACACTACTGCACAAGCTGCCATACCTGCACCTGCGCTGATGAACTGAAACAGCATCAATATTAGTTGTCCTAAGTAGGATACCCCACTCTCACCTGAATAGTGCTGCAAGTTGGTATTGGATATAAAACTGATGGCCGTATTAAAAGCAAGATCGGCACCCATAGATGGATTGGCATCAGGATTGAGTGGCAGCCAACTCATGTTCATTAAAATCAGCATAGCCAGTAAAAACCAAACCAGGTTAATGGTAAGAAGCGCTATCAAATGTTGCTTCCAGGTCATTTCCCTTTCGGGTTTAATGCCGGCGGCCTTAAAAAATAATTTATCTAATGGATTGAAGAGGATATCTAACCAGGTTCGGTCGCCGTTGTATACTTTGCCGATATATTTTCCTAAAGGAATGGCGAGCAGTACAGTGGCAACAAACATCAGTATAATACCTAAAATTTCTGTGTTCATTTGAGTTGTAAGTTTTAAGTGTTAAGTAATAAGTGATGTTTGATGTTATTTTTAAATAATCAGCATTGCCACTTTTTACTTTCTAAAAATTTTCAGGTTTTACCAGTACATAACAGATGTAACAAAAAACCAGCATGGAGATGATGAAGAGTAATGTCATGATGAATTAAATTTTATCGAAGAAATCGACGCTTTTAAAAAAGAGGGCGAAACAAATGAGCCCGGCAATGAGTAAAATAATGGTGAGCATGGTGCTTATTTTACCGGGGTATGCCAAAAGAGATGCCGTAAAGCCATTGTTGAAACAGAGAAGCCCGTAACACAATACAGGACTATATTCCACAGCCTGCAGTATAACGCGGCGGTAATTTGGGGAACAAAAAAACCTTCCGTTTTGGAAGGGTGATTATCATTTTGGAGTGGTGCGAATGGCTGTTTAAGCGATTTGCTGTATTACTTTGTGGATACTGTTACACAATTTTATACTCTTCAATCTTCCTGTATAAAGTAGTTAAACCAATATTCAACAGTTTAGCTGCTTCTGTTTTATTGCCTTTGGTATGGTTCAATACCCGTTGGATATGGAGTTTTTCCACGCTTGCCAAATCAAATGCCGACATACCGTTTTGCTGCGGATGGTTGATCTGTAATTCCAGTGGTAAACTTTCCACTGATAGCATTGAGCCATCAGTTAAGATCACCGCTCGTTCTATTACGTTCTTAAGTTCTCGGATATTGCCTTTCCAGTTGTGCTGCAGCAAATGGTCTGTAAATCCTTCACTCATGCCATCGATACGCTGGTTGGTTTTTTGTGCAAACAGTTTTAGAAAATGGTTTGCCAAAACAGGGATGTCTTTTTTCCGGTCTCGCAATGCAGGCAAGGCAATAGTAAATACATTCAGGCGGTAATAAAGGTCTTCCCTGAATTGCCCATCAGTTACTTCCTGCTGCAGGTTACGGTTGGTGGCAGCAATGATCCTTACTGACACCCTGGTGGGCCGCGTATCGCCTACTTTTATAAATTCATTGGTTTCAAGCACCCTTAATAATTTACTTTGCAGTTCGGCATGCATTTCACCTATCTCGTCTAAAAACAACGTACCGGTATCCGCCTCCTCTATCAGTCCTTTTTTATCTTTTGTGGCTCCCGTAAAAGCCCCCGCCCGGTGCCCAAACAACTCGCTTTCTAAAATATCTTTACCAAAAGCACTGCAATTGAGTGCCAAAAAAGGTTTGCCTGCTCTTTTACTGCTGTTGTGTATGGCCTGTGCAAATACTTCCTTCCCTGTGCCAGTTTCGCCCAGTAATAAAACGGTGGCATCTGTTGGTGCCACTTTTTTAGCCAGGTTAATGGCATTTTGTATCAATGCCGATTGGCCCAGTATACTGTTGAAACCATAGCGTTTGCCCACCTGCTGTTCTAATTGTGTAATTCTTTTTTGCAGTTGCGCCTTTTCTATGGCCCGGTTAAGCAGGGGTATAATCTTATCATTATCGTCTCCCTTGGTAATATAATCGAATGCCCCGCTTTTCATAGCCTGCACCCCATCGGCAATATTGCCATATGCTGTCAGTAATATGATCTCCGTTCCGGCGTACCGGGGTTTCACCTCTTTTACAAAATCCACTCCGCTGCCATCGGGCAGCTTCACATCACACAATACAACATCAACCGGTTCTTTCTCCAGCAGCTTTGCTGCTGCTTTGATAGTACCCAGCTCTGTTACAGTAAAACCTTCTAAACGTATGATACGGGCAAGCAGGCCCCTGAGCTTTTCTTCATCGTCTACCAGTAAAATATTGCCTGTTGCCATTGCCTGAAATTAGTATATGTGCGCTAAAAGCAACGCACCCAACACAAAAATATAACCAGTTGCTGATACTGTTGCTATAGCGCACATCAAATCTTTATGTTTATTTGGCCATTATCTATCTGCTTTGTTGTAATTTTATGATGCAATTTTAACCTTGCATGAGTTTGTCTTTAGATACAACAGAAAATACACTATTAAAGGAGAAAGAAAAATTTGAAGCGCTGTTCCAGTATGCTTCCATGGGCATATTGGTGGCTAACAGCAGCGGCGATATCATTTTAGCCAACAATTTCTTGCTATCCCAGTTTGGTTACAGCGATGCTGCAGCGCTGATTGGAAAAAAAATTGAGCAGCTGATCCCGCAACGCTACCACCCCAATCATACCGGTTACCGGGAACGGTTCAGCAAAAAGCCGGAGCGCAGGCCCATGGGTATTGGCAAAGACCTGTTTGCCGTAAAGCAGGATGGCACCGAGTTTCCGGTAGAGATCAGCCTCAGTCATTATCAAACCCACGAAGGCAATTTTGCCATCGCTTTTATCATCGACATCACCAAAAGAAAAGAAATTGAAGATGCGGTGGTGGAACAAAAAGAACAGCTGGCTGCCATCAATTTAAAAATTGAAGAGCTGAATGATGACCTGGAGCGAAAAGTGGAGTTGCGTACCAAGCAACTGCAGGAAACCCTGCAGCAACTGCAACAGTCAGAAGAGGAACTGACCAAGGCCTTAAGTAAAGAAAAAGAACTGAGCGACCTGAAAAGCCGTTTTGTTTCGATGGCATCGCACGAATTCCGCACCCCGCTGAGTACCATTCTATCATCCGCATCGCTGGTGGCAAAATATACCGAAAGCTCTCAACAGGAAAACAGGGACAAGCATATCCACCGCATTAAAACATCTGTAAATAATCTTACCGACCTGCTGAATGAGTTCTTATCCATCGGAAAAATTGAAGATGGTAAGATCGTGAGTCATTTTTCTGTTTTCAATATAAAAGAATTGCTGGAAACCATCTGCAGCGAAATGCAGAACCTGGTAAAAAAAGGACAGCAAATAGTATACACACACAGCGGGCAGGAAAGGATTAACCTGGACCCGGGTTTGCTGCGTAATGTGATGCTGAACCTGTCTTCCAATGCCATCAAATTTTCGCCCGAAAATGGCATTATTACCATCAGCAGTGCAGTTACTGCTGATACCGTTATCATTACAGTAAAAGATTGCGGACTGGGCATTTCTGAAGAAGACCAGGAACATTTGTTTGAACGTTTTTTCAGGGGGGCCAATGTTACCAATATACAAGGCACCGGCTTGGGCCTGCACATTGTAAGCAAATACATAGAACTGATGCAAGGCCAGATATCTTTTACCAGCCAGCTGGAGAAAGGAACCGAATTTATTATTAATTTTAAAACATTAAAAACGCCCTAAATTCATACCAACATCATGAAGCACTTACTACTTGTTGAAGACAATAATGAAATTAGAGAAAACACCGCTGAAATACTGCAATTGGCAGGCTATTCAGTTGCCACTGCAGAAAATGGTAAAAAGGGAGTAGAGCTGGCATTGGAAAAAAAACCCGATATGATCATTTGCGATGTGATGATGCCGGTACTGGATGGCTATGGCGTACTGCACCTGGTAAATAAAAATCCTGAACTGGCCGGTATTCCCTTTATATTTTTAACCGCCAAAGCAGAGCGGAGCGATTTTAGAAAAGGAATGGAAATGGGGGCTGATGATTACATTACCAAACCCTTCAGTGATATAGAACTGCTGAATGCCATTGAAAGCCGCTTACAAAAAGCAGCGCTGCTAAAAAAAGAATACCAGGCCACAGCCACCGGGCTGCAGGAAATGATCAGTGAGTTTGGAGGAAAGAATGCGCTGGAATACCTGGCAGAAAGCGGCAATACCAACCATTATAAAAAGAAGCAGATCATTTATACCGAGGGCAACCACCCGGTTCGGTTATTTTATATTGAAAAAGGGAAAGTAAAAACGTATAAAACCAACGAAGACGGAAAGGAGTTTACCGTTGGACTGTTTGCTGAAGGTGATTTTTTTGGCTATACTGCTTTACTGGAAGAGTCGATCTACAAAGAAAATGCAGAAGCACTGGAAGATGCAGAAGTAACCATCATACCCAAAGAAGATTTTGAAAAACTGATCCATTCCAATGCATCTGTACAAAAAAAATTCATCCAGTTACTTGCAAAAAACGTGTCGGAAAAAGAAGAACAGCTGCTGAATATTGCCTACAACTCTTTACGTAAAAGGGTAGCTGATGCACTGATCAAATTGCAGGGGAAATATAAAAAAGAAGGAGATGCGGTATTTTCGATGCACATTTCAAGAGAAGACCTGGCCAATATTGCCGGTACCGCTACTGAATCACTGATCAGAACCCTCAGCGATTTCAAAAACGAAAAACTGATAGAGGTAAAAGAAGGAAATATTATTATCCTCAATGAGAAAAAACTGGTATCACTGCTCAACTAAGCTGCAGTTACAGCATTGATACAATATAATTGTTGAATTCTTTTTTTAATTCTGTAAAATTCTTTTCCAAAAATTCTACTTCATCGCGTAATTTATTGTGCCTGGCTTCCATTCTTTTATCGGGAATATTACGGGCTGCCTCAATATCCTGTTTCAGTATCATGTCCATTTCATGAATATCGTGCTTGAGTTCGTCAATGAATTCATCTTTCACAATAAACTGGTTCTGAAAATGCTCTGCCAGGGCCAAAAAGTCTTTGTCCATATCCCTGTCCACCACTTCTGATAAACGGGTTTTTAGAAATGCATTTTCCTGTTTAAAAAATGCAAGTAACCGTTCCCATGTTAAATGTTCATGGTGGTACTGTTCTAATCTTGAAACGTAGCTATTGGTCATACTTTCAAACATTGGATCCATTATGATCCTGTTTACTGTAAACATTGTTATTATTTTTTTTCAGGTATGGCATAACAATTATGCGCAACCTTGTTATCATTTCCCATCTTAGGACTCACATAAGGAATTCCCAACCCCATGCCTCTTAGAATCAGCAGGCAGGCCATCAGCGTCATCATATAAGGATACGCTTTGCGAATGCGCTGGCGTAATCCAATGCCTACATAATTCCCAAAAAAAGCAACACTCCACATTACAGGCAAAGTGCCCAAACCAAAAAAAGCCATGAATAAAACACTGCTCAGCACATCTCCCGTTGCCACAGCACCGGCAGCAGCCATATACACCAGCCCGCAGGGCAATAAGCCGTTCAGTAACCCAATTGCAAACAACGAAGAACGAGTTTTTTTAAAGAACAGTTGCCCCAGTGCCGATCTTAATTTTTCAAAAAAATCAAACAGCACATTTTTCTTTTTAGCTGCGGTGATCCTTTTGGGCAGCACGATATATATCAATATAGCCACACCCAGTATCACCGATAACCATTGCTGGTAACCAAAGAATGCTACGCTGTTTCCTATGGCTCCAAACACCAAACCGAATGCAGCATAAGTAACTATCCGCCCTGCATTGTACAACAGCGCACCAAAAAATTTGGCGCTGTAACTGTTGTCCTGCAAAGGCAGCGACAATGCTAATGGCCCGCACATGCCCACGCAGTGGAAGCTTCCCAGCATTCCCATGGCAGTTGCAGCTATTAACAATTGATACATAAATTATTTTTTTCCGTGTATTAAATTTCTTTTCCGGATATGGAGTAAATACAGGCCACCCACAATCATAAAAGGAAGTCCGTATGCCAATGCCATATTCAGGTTGTGTTGCATTAAAAAATACACCATCAGTATCACCCCTCCTGCTATCATGATCATGGTACCAGGCAATTCTTTAAACCATGAGATGATATAGCCAATAACCGGCAGCAGTATAAAAGGTAAAAATCCCAATACTGCATTCCCTTCTTCCTTAGCTATCAGTGGCATTTCTTCCCTTATTACAAACAATACAAAAAACAGGCATACTACCATTCCTGCAGTTTGCGCCAGTATCTTGTACGGTTTTACCCGTTGCGGCTCCTGTTGATGATGGTGGCTCATATAAATATTTTTTGTTCAAAATAATATTGTTTCCCATCTGCCTGCCAGCTGATATGCAATTCGTGCTGCCCTTTATTGGCCCCGGAAATGATCATATTGAAAGACGTATCCTGTAACGAAAAATCCTGTTTCACATCTTTGTTCTCATCAGCAGGAAAATACAATTCCACTGTGCCGCTTATTTTTTTACCTGCAAAGTCTTTGGGGAAATGCACCAGTAAATTGTTTTCTTTAATTTCATAGCGCACCGGTTCAGACAATTCGCTGGTTCTTGCAGACTGATCGATAACCTGCTGGTATTTCAGTTCCTTGGCATAATAATCCGTAGTTACCAGGTCCATTTTTTGATTGGAGGACCTGAACACCATGTACATGATGCCCACCACAAACAATCCGTACACAACAAGTATCTTATATCCCCAGTTCATAAAAATGTTTTATCAGTTATAAATTTCAGGGCCAATAAACTTAGCCGTGATGGTTTTAATCTTTTTTCCGTCTTCGTACATTCCTATCAGCAGTACCGTTTTCCATCCTTTCAGTTCTTTTTTATCCAGTTTTACAAAAAACTGTAAATGTGAATAATCTTCTTTCTTTACCAGCAAAATACTGCTGCCTACAAATTCAATCTCTCCTTTTACGTTCTCCAGCTTTAAGGAATAGGGTATGTCTTTATGTGTTTTGTTGGCCAGTTTTAAATTGTACAGGTTGGTAATGCGTCCATCGGGTAAAGTATTATAGGTCATCCCCGCAGTACGCATCAGCCTGGCATCCAGATCGGTTCGGCTAACCAGTAAGAATACCAGCAGCGAGATCAGTAAACTCAGCACTGCTATATAAGCCTTTATTCTTCCCGTTAGTTTTAAGCGCACCCCCTGGGTAATACTGTTTTCAGATGCATAGCGTATCAATCCAACAGGTTTGTCGATACCCACCATAATGGCATCACAGGCATCAATACATGCCGTACAGTTCACACATTCCAGCTGAGTACCATTCCTGATATCAATACCTGTTGGGCAAACCCTTACACAGGCATTGCAATCAATACAATCTCCCGGTGGCTTAGGCTGTACAGCTTCAAATTTTGCAGCTGCATCTTTACAGCCACCATCGCCTTTACAATCTGTACACTTGCAATCTTCCTTTTCTTCCACTACCGGCCTGGTTTGCTTACTGTGTTTACCCCTGGGTTCTCCACGCAAACGGTCGTAGGCCACCACGATAGAATTTTTATCCAGCAAAACACCCTGCAATCGTCCGTAAGGGCAAACCACAATACAGGCCTGCTCCCTGAACCACCAGTACACAAAGAAAAATACGGTGGTGAATACCAGCAATGATATTAAGGTGCCCACATTGGCTCCCGGGTGACTTACATATCCCAGCAAACGATCCATGCTGATGAGGTAAGCAAGAAAAAAGTTAGCAATGATGAAAGAGATCACAAAAAATACTACAAACTTAAAAACACGCTTGAATATCTTTTGTCCGTTCCATGGCATCGAACGCAGTTGTTTCTGCTGCCCTGCATCTCCATCTATCCAGTATTCAATTTTACGGAATACCATTTCCATAAAAATGGTTTGCGGGCAGGCCCATCCGCAAAAAATGCGGCCAAACACTACCGTAAACACAATTACAAACACCACGAAGGTGAGCATTCCGATTCCGAAAATGAAAAAATCCTGTGGCCAGAACACCATTCCAAAAATGATGAATTTTCTGTCCAGCACATTGATCATCAGCAGCGGCTCCCCGTTTACCTTAATAAATGGAAGCGTAAAGAAAACGATCAGGTAAAAAATACTGAACCAGGTGCGCAGGTTATATAACCTGCCCTTTGGTTGTTTGGGATTAATGAAATTCCTTTTACCCTCCTTGCTAATGGTGGCAACGGAATCTCTGTAACTCCCTTTCTTATCTGATGCAATAGTTTCTGTGTCCATATATCTTAGTTTTTCATTCCGCTCTGCACAACCCTGTTTCTATTATTTCTTTGCAGCTGCCACTACTGAATCTTTTTTACTGTTCACCGCAGTAACTATTTTTTTTACAGCCGAATCTGTTTTACCGGCTTTGGCAGAATCTGTTGCAGCGGGTGCAGCAGTTGCAGCTTCGGTATACAGTTCTCCCTGCGGTGCTTTTGGATTAGGAGGATTGGTGCCATGAATTGATTTTACATAGCTGGCTAAAAAACTCATCTGTTTTGGAGTAAAGTCATTTGCCCATGACTGCATCCCTTTATCTGGGTATCCAACCTTAATGGTATGAAAAATATCATTTAGTGATCCTTTGTGTAACCAGTAGTCATCGGTAAGATTAGGACCTACACCACCCTGCCCCTGTTCGCCATGACAGGCCTTGCATTTTGCCAAAAACATCTCTTTGGCTGCAGTCAGTCCGGTAGCATCGGCCATTGGTACATTGTTCTCATCCACCTTATCTTTATTGGTGGCTTCAAATATCTCTTTTTCAACTTTTGCCTTTTCCATTTCAGCTACATATTCCTGGGTAGGATTTTTTCCGTTTCCCATTACATGAAAATTGAAAATATAGATAAAGGCCACCACAATGGTAATGTAAAAACCATACTTCCACCATGGCGGTAAGGCATTATCCAGTTCCTGTATGCCATCATAATTATGATCCAGTAAATGATCGGCTTCTTTTTCGAGCGGAACAGCTTTGGTAAATACTTTTTTATCAAGAGCAGACCACCACTCACCAAGTGCAGATTTGCTTTTAACAGCCGGATCCTTTTGCGGCATTAATTCTGTATAAATTCTGCGGATGGAAAAGGTAAGGAATAAGATGGCCAGCACTTCAGTTACTATTACCGTTACAAACATGTAAAAAGTAGTAGACGAAAGTCCGCCGTAGTTGGGTAATTCCTTTACCGCTGTGGTAGCAGCATCTGTTTGTGCAGATGCAGTTTGAGCAGTTAGTAAGCATGTAATGACCAATACCGCTGTAAGCACTTTGGCCATGCCGGTATTTTTATTTTTTTCCATCACCTGGCGGCTCAATACCACCAGTACCTGGCCAAGGCCCCAGATCACAAATGCCAATACCACCGTCATCACTACTAAAAGTGTAGCCAGTTGGTTGTAGCTGGAAGTTACTGTTGGTTGTGCTGTTGTGGGTGCATTTTGTGCCACCAGGGTAACGGTGGTCAGTACTGCAGTTAACAACAGGGCTAATTTTTTCTTTATTAAATTAGATAAATTCATACAGATCTGATTTATAATGTTGAGTTAGTTAGTTCGTCTTTTTCAAAAGGAATATTCGATAATTCGGATACTCTTTCTTTGCCCATTTTTTTTACCAATACCAGCAGTACCACAAAAAAGATGAGGAAGATGAACAATGAAATCATCGGGTAGATGCTAGCATTGGTCATGGTTTCGGCGTATTGTTTTATAAATTTAAACATGGCTTATCTGTTTGTGGTGGCTGTTTTGTTTTTACTGATATCAGTGCCCAGGCGTTGAATGTAAGCGATCAAAGCGATCACTTCTCTTTTTGGAGAGATCACAATAGGAGTTGGATCAGCAGCCAGGTCATCGGCAATTCCCTTTGCCTGTTTTTCCAGGTCGGCTATTGCCTGCTTCTCGTATCCTTTTTCGTATGGTACCCCCAATGTACGCATGGCATTGATCTTGGCTTCGGTATTAGAAACGTCCAGATCATTTTCCAGCATGAATGGATAGGCAGGCATTACAGAACCTTCACTCATAGAAGATGGTTCACGGAAGTGGCGGAAGTGCCAGCCATTGGTTTTTTTAAGGTTACCCACACCTTCCCTGGCCAAATCCGGACCGGTACGTTTACTACCCCATTGGAATGGATGGTCGTATACAAATTCACCGGCTTTGGAATATTCGCCATAGCGTTCTGTTTCGCTTCGGAAAGGACGTATCATTTGAGAGTGGCATACATAACAGCCTTCCCTAACATAAATATCACGTCCTTCCAGTTCTAACGGAGTGTAGGGTTTTACACTGGCAATAGTAGGTACATTCTCTTTAATTAAGAAAGTAGGCACCAGCTCAATCAATCCCCCAATCAGTATCACTACCAAACTTAAGATCATGAATTGTACCGGCCTTCTTTCCAGTTTCCTGTGCCAGTGTTCGCCGGAGTGCGCAACATATTCTTTTTCTATTGGTGCAGCTTCAGCAGCTTCATCAGCCACCAATTGGCCGGATTTAACAGTTTTGTACAGGTTTACCACCATAAATATCACCCCTACCAGATACAGGGCACCACCCAAAGAACGCATGGCATAAAATGGTTTCAGGTAGGTTACTGTTTCCAGGAAAGAATATTTTAACTGGCCTGCATCGGTAAATTGTTTCCACATTGAACTTTGTGTAAAGCCAGCCCAGTACATGGGTATGGCCCAGAACAACAGCCCCAGTGTAGACAACCAGAAATGGTTATTGGCCAGTTTTTTAGAATACAATTCAGTTCTGAATATCCGCGGGATGATCCAGTACAGTACACCAAAGGTTAACATACCGTTCCAGCCCAATGCACCTACGTGTACGTGTGCCACTATCCAGTCGGTATAGTGTGCCACTGCACTCACATTCTTTAATGATAACATAGGTCCTTCAAATGTGGCCATACCATATGCGGTAACGGCTACCACCATGAATTTTAAAATAACGTCATCCCGTACCCTGTCCCATGCACCACGCAGTGTAAGTAAACCATTGATCATACCACCCCAGCTTGGGAAGATGAGCATGAAAGAGAATACCACACCCAGTGATTGGGCCCAGTTAGGTAATGCAGTGTATAATAAATGGTGAGGGCCTGCCCATATATACAGGAAGATCAATGCCCAGAAGTGAATGATAGATAAACGGTAAGAATATACCGGGCGGTTGGCCGCCTTTGGCATAAAGTAGTACATTAAACCCAGGTACGGTGTGGTTAAAAAGAATGCCACCGCATTATGGCCATACCACCATTGTACCAGGGCATCCTGTACACCGGCATAAAAACTATAGCTCTTTAACCAGGTATAAGGTAATTCACCGGAACGTACCAGGTGTAAAACAGCAACGGTAACAAAAGTGGCGATGTAAAACCAGATGGCCACATACAAATGTTTTTCCCTTCTTTTAATGATGGTACCAAACATGTTCCAGCCAAATATTACCCAAATTACAGTAATGGCCAGATCTATTGGCCAAATCAGCTCGGCATATTCGGCCCCGTTACTTAAACCAAGTGGTAAAGTAACAGCTGCTGCTACAATGATGAGCTGCCATCCCCAAAAATGGATATAGCTCAGCTTATCACTGAACATACGGGCTTTACACAAGCGTTGCAAAGAATAATACACGCCCATAAACAGCCCGTTACCCACAAAGGCAAAAATCACTGCATTGGTATGCAGGGGCCTGATCCTACCAAAAGTGAAGAACTGGGTAATATTTAAAGATGGGAACACCAGTTCCAGTGCCACCCAAAGGCCTATCAGCATACCTACAGCGCCCCACAGAACGGTGGCATAGGCGAAGTTCCTGACAATCTTGTTATCGTAATAAAATTTTTCTACCTGCATAGTTTATTTTTTGAGAGTTTTGGAGTGTTGGTTTGTTATTGTAGAAGGGATTTCTTTTGTGTCGTCAAACAGCATCCGCACCGAAGGCGTGTAATCGTCATCAAACTGGCCGCTTTTTACGCTCCATAAAAAAGCAGCTAAAAAACTTGCTGCTACTAATATGCTGATGCCTATCAATATGAATAATGCGCTCAATAGATTCGTTTTAATTTGACCAAAAATAATTGGAGCAATAGATTTCCTTTATGACAACTATCAAATTTGAAGATGATTTTGGTCAGTCCAGAATTAGAGACCCTTTAAACGGGCGCTTGCCGATGACAAAGCAGTGACCAGCAACACAATACTGATACTACTTGCAGGCATTAATATAGCGGCAACCATGGGAGATAAAATGCCCTGTACGGCAAAAGACAACCCCACAAAATTGTATAAAATAGATAATATGAAACTGGCTGTTACGATTGTTTTACCCGAACGGGCAAAAGCAATCAGTTTATCCAGCTGTTGCACATGATTACCATCCAGGATAGCGTCGCAGGCCGGCGAAAACTGCGCTGTATTATCACTTACTGCAATCCCCACATTACTTTGCATCAATGCACCGGCATCGTTTAGTCCATCCCCCAGCATCAGCACATGATTGTTATGTTGCTGCAGTTCTTTTATATGATCCAGTTTTTGCTGCGGCGACTGGCCAAATTTGAGTTGGGTGGCCGGGCCAAATATTTTTTTAATATTATCCCTTTCAGAGTCATTATCACCCGACAGGAGGTGAAGGGCATACTGGTCTTTTTGTAAAGCGCCTGCCAGCTCTTTCACCCCTTCGCGGTACTGGTTACTTACATGAAAACGCCCCATATGCACATTGTTCATCATTACATGCACATGAGTACCGGTATCGTAAGATACAAAGCCCGGGTTAAACTGGTTGATAAAGCCAGCGGAACCAATTTTTACATCTATATTATTTGCCCTTGCTTCCAGCCCTTTACCGGTAATTTCTTTAAAGGACTGAACAGTGGCCACTTTTTCGGCCGGTATATTCAGTGAGGCGGCAATAATTTTACTTAAGGGATGCGAGGATTGCCTGGCAACACTTCCTACCACTGCCAGTTCTTTTTCTGTTAATGGTGCGCCCTCGTAATTTACCTGCGAACTATGATTCTGTGTAATGGTACCTGTTTTGTCGAATACAATGGTATTGATCTTTGCCAGGGCTTCTATAACACTTGAATTTTTAAGGTAGAGTTTGTTCTTTCCAAAAATGCGCAGCATGTTACCATAAGTGAATGTAGCCGATAACAATAAAGAACAGGGACAGGCCACAATTAATACAGAAGACACAGCCGGCAATATTTTAGCAGGATCGTTGATCCACCAGAATATTAATGTACCAATGGCCACACTGAACAATGCCAGCGTAAAATACCGGCTCCAGGGATGTATGAACGATTTCTCTTCGTTCTTTTTATTTTTAAAGATGTCGTTGTTCCATAGCTGGGTAATATAGTTTTGCGATACATCACCCGCCACTTCAAGTTCTATGGCACTGCCCACCTGTTTGCCACCGGCATAGATGAGTTCGCCCCGTCTCTTTTCTACAGGTGTATTTTCGCCGCTCACAAAGCTGTAATCTACATTGGCATTGCCTTTCATCAGCACTGCATCTGCCGGAATCATCTCTTCGTTGCGGATGATGATACGGTTGCCTTTTTGCAATTGAGTAACAGGAATATTTTTTTCGGCATCGCCAGTAATTACGGTTACCCCCAATGGAAAATAAGATAAATAATCCCTGTCAAATGAAAATGAATCATAGGTTTTGTCCTGGAACCACCTGCCAATGAGCATAAAGAATACAATGCCTGTTCCGGAATCTAAATAGCCAGCTCCATGGCCGCTGATGATCTCGTAATAGCTTCTGATATACGTTACCAAAATGGCCAGTACAATGGGGGCATCGATGTTTAAAAAATTCTGGCGCAATCCCTTCCATGCAGAAACAAAGAAATCGGAAGCGCTGTAAAATAATACCGGCAGCGACAACGCAAAATTCAGCCAGGTAAATGTGAGCTTTAATCCATTTTGTTCAATATTCCCCGAAGAGAAATATTCAGGAAAACTCAGCATCATGATATTGGCAAAGCAAAAACCCGCCACCCCTATTTTATAAATTCTTTTCCTGTTAAAATGATTGGTTTTTTTGGTAGTGGTATCCTTTAAACTGATATAGGGTTCGTAGCCGATAAAGGCCAGCAATTCCACCACTTTACGCAACGATACCTGCTGCGGATCAAAAATGATGAATACTTCCCTGCGCTGAAAATTAGTTTGCGATTTAATGATGCCCGGATTAATGCGGTGCAGGTTTTCGAGCAGGAAAATACAGGAAGAGCAATGCATCTGTGGCAACGAAAACGTAACATTGGTTTGGGTACCGCTGCTGAACTGGATGAGTTTTTGGGTGGTTAGCTCATCATCCAGGTAAGCAAAACGTTCGCTTACAAATTTGCCCTTTGCTTTAATACCCGGATTATCGTCCAGGTTATAATATACACAAAGGTCATTTTCATTCAACAGTAAAAAAACCTGTTTACAACCTTCGCAGCAAAAGTTTTTGTCTTCAATACGGATCAGCTCTTCATCGCAGTTTTCGCCACAATGATAGCAGGTAGTTGATATGGTAGATATTGATTTAATAAAGCGGATGTTTGTTTTAAAAATGAGCCGCCGAATAAGACTAATCGGCGGCTTTTTTTAGACAGAAACTATCGAACATTCTTTATTGCACACGTATTAAATCCAAATCTATGTACGGTACAAAATAAAACTTAAGTCATCTATTATACCTTACTGATTAGCCTCACAGCAGGCATAATGAGGGATTTGTTTGTGGTTTACCGGATATTGTATTTTAATCACCTAACTCAAAGTATACTCCGGGGTTTTTAATACCAGGAGCAGCTTGTTGTTTTGTGACACAAAGATGTATCAGCTGCAACACTATTAATATGACTTCAGTCAAAGAAAAATATGAGAAATATCAGTTTTTTGGGGTAAAAAAGCGAAAATGGTCTTGATCAGCGGTTTTCAAACAGCCATTTGAAGGGCTTATAGGGTGTTTCGGGCTGCAGGTTAAACTTTGAAATACTGTTTTTTTGAATGTATGCTACGGCTTCATCGATTGAATCGGTCACCAGGAACAGGTTGGTGTCTGTGTTAGAAATAGTACCCTGCACTTTCATCAATTCAATATGTTCGGTAAGCTCTTTATGAAATGCCTTGTCAAAAATAACAATGGGAAATTCGCTGATTTTTTTGGTTTGAATTAATGTGAGGGCCTCAAAGTATTCATCCAGTGTACCAAAGCCCCCGGGCATTACCACAAATGCATATGAATATTTAATGAGTAAGGTTTTGCGCACAAAAAAATAACGGATGTTTACCCATTTGTCTAAATATGGATTGGGCTGTTGTTCCATGGGCAATACAATATTACAGCCCACACTTCTGCCCCCCACCGCTTTGGCACCTTTATTAGCGGCTTCCATTATACCGGGCCCTCCCCCCGTCATGATGGTAAAACCCATTTGTGCTATTTTACCGGAGAGTTCTTCAGTTATTTCGTAGTAAGGATGCCCGTCTTTAAACCTGGCCGAACCGAATATAGTAACACAGGGCCCTGCAAAATGCAGGGCCCTGAAGCCTTTTATAAATTCAAACAATACATGTACCGCAAATTTAAATTCCTGCCAGCGGCTTTGCGGCCCCCGCAAAAATTTGATCTCACTTTTTACCTGTTCGTTCATCTTGCTTGGTTGTGCACATCAAACTTACGGCTTTATTAATTTCCAGGCCGTACTGCTGTTTACATCACCTGTTCTAAAAATATTGTAAACTCCTCTTTTAAACCGGTAAACACTTTTGTTTCACTTTCAAAGCGGTCTTGCAAAACCCGGTTAGTGGATAATTGCCCGCTGCTGATATGCCCGGCGTGCTGCTGTATTTCGGCTGCTATTCCATTCAGGTGTTCATTAATATCATGATGCAGGATGTCTATATTTTCCCGCTGCACTATGAACTGGTTCTGAAAATGTTCTACCTGCTGCATGGTTTCTTTGCCGGTGTTTTTTGCAGCCACTTCAGTAAGCCTGTGGGTAAATATATTCAGTTCATCTTTATAAAATCCCAGTGTGTTCTGCCATCCTGCATAATCACTGTGAATGTTTTTAATGCTGGTTGTTTCCATGTTCTTTGGTTGGGTTAATTAAGCAGGTGTCTTTGCTTCGTACTGCTTGTCGGCCATTACAGCGCCGTGCTGTACCAGGTGCGGTTTAATGGAATTGGTTACAATGCAATGTTTGTAGGTTTTCATCAAAACTTCGTTCCCTTTTACAATATCATCTGCACCCGCCACATAAATTTTTGGAAAAAGATTGATGGAAGTAAATTCCAGGTGCCCTTCCACCAACGCAACCTGGCCAATCACATTGCAATCGTAATGAGCTACTTTAAGATCATGTTTTTCTGCAAGTGCAAGATAAGTAGTCATAAAACTGCTGCTCAATGAACTCAGGAATAAATGTTCCGGACTCCACATATCCGGTACTCCGCCAGCAAATTCGGGCGGTGTGGCCACTTTAATGGTGTCTTTTACATCAGGGGCTGTAATAATTCCTTTACGGCCTTCCTGCCAGTGCAGCTGCACTTCAAAATAATACTGGTGTTTATCGGTTTTTGCTATCATATTGGGTTGATTTATTTATGAGAAATGAAGAGCGGCATTTTTATGTCGTGTATAACATTGGTGGCAAAACTTTTTTTGAATAAGGTAGACAATGCGCTTCTTGAAAAAGCGCCCATCACCACAAAACTATCCGGCTGTGCCGACAGCCAGTCAACAAATTGCTGTCTTCCTTTACCCGGCAGGTTCTCAATTTTCAGATCGGGATAATGATGTGTTAATAATTCTGTTACCATGGTGAATTCGGGCAGGTCTTCTGCAATGCCTTCGCTCATTGAAACCAGCGTAGTTGATTTTTTAACCAGTTCGGGAAACAGGTAAGCAAATTGTTTGATGGCAAATGTGGCAGATTCTCCACTATCGTAACTCAGCACCACCTGTTCTGGTACTTTAAAATCTTCTGGTATCAGCATTACCGGGCATTCGGAACGTTTCAATACTTCTTCCAAATAAAAATTAGGTTGCCGCGGTGCCACGTTCTTGAAGAATAATTCACTGCTCACCAGTAAAATATCTGCAAAGCGGGTTTCCTCCACCAGGGATGATAATGCCATCAGGTCATTGTCTTTATGTACCCTGTAATGCAATCCTTCTGCCATGCAGGCCTCTTCAAAATGCTGGATGTTTTTATTAATGATCTCTTCATCATCGTTCTTTATGAGCCATTCAGGCATAATGGCCATACCTTCACCTGTTCCTGTGTAGGCCATCAGCCGGGAGTAATCTACCGGGCTTAAAAATACACCCGCCAATAAAATTTCATTCTGGTTATTGATGAATTTTGCAAATTCAAATGCACCTTTTGGAAAGTGTTCCCCATCCAGTGCGATAATTACCTTTTTCATATGCGTAATTTTATTGTGTAAATAAAATACCTGTACAAATCTATCGGGCAGGCAGAAGTATAATGATGATTTTCAATAGGAATTTCAATGACGGTTATCACAAAACCCCGGCCAAAAAAAATGGGGAAATGCCTTGCGGCATTTCCCCATTTTTACATACCAGCTAATGCGGTATTCCTGTCGGCAATTATTTTTTTAAGATTTTTTGATAGCTGCTGTACAGCCCGCTAAGCCGGGCAATATAGATGCTGCGGCCATGCGTGCCCACCACCAGTTCACTTTCACGCGGCTGAATTACAATATCATGTACCGGCACACGGGGTAAGTTACCTACCGTCATAAAAGATTTACCCATATTAAACGAAGCATACAACCCATTATCGCTGCCCACATAAATGATGTTCTCATATACAGCATCTTCCTTTACCACATTCAATGGCTCTGCCGGCAGATCGGTACCCAGTGCTATCCAGGTAGCACCATAGTCTTCGCTCATAAATAAATACGGCGTAAAATGATCGTTGCGGTAACCGTTCAGGGTGGCATACACCCGCGACTCTTTGTATGCTGAAGGAGTAACCCGGCTTACATACAAACCCTGGGGAATATTTTTTACAGTTACATTAATTTTCGTCCAGGTATATCCCCCATCTTTGGTTACCTGTATATTACCATCGTCGGTGCCTATATAGATCAATCCAAATTTCAGTGGAGATTCCACAATGGTGGTCAATGTGCCAAAGGGTACTTTGCCCTCGCGTTTTCCGTTGGTTAAATCGCCACTCAATACTTCCAGTTTTTCTCCTTTATTTAAGCTGCGGTGAAATTTATTGGTACCATAATAAAAAATATCCTGGCTGTGTTTACTTAACCAGATGGGGGTTTGCCAGTTGTAGCGCAGCTTGGATTCACCTAAATTATGCATGGGATGAATACTGATTCCCCTTCCACCATCGGTACTCCTTCTTCCATAATACCCAAACTGCGAGCCGGCATACACTGTTTTGTTATCTCTTGTATCTACCTGCACCTGCATACCGTCTCCACCACCAATTCCTTTCCATGCGTAAGCATCGGGGCCATCCTCTTTATCGTTTTCATCATCATCCTCCTGTGCAAAACCAGTATTGAGTTTGCTGCTGCCAAACCAGGTGCCATTATCCTGCAAACCACCATATACATTGTAAGGTTTGGCATCATCCACTGTAATATTATAAAACTGGCCTACCGGAATGGTGGCTACTTTAAACCAATGCTGCCCATAATCATAGGTAATATTGCAACCCCCATCATTACCCGCAATCCAGTGCCCGTCGCGGTTGGGATTGATCCAGCAGGCATGCCAGTCGGCATGGGTGGCATTTTTATCTGTTGACTTAAAAGTTTTACCGCCATCACTGCTGTAGATACAATTATAGCCCAGCACCACCACTTTGTTTTCGTCGGTGGCCGACAGGCTCAGTTTGGCAAAATAATATCCATAAGTGCTGAAGGTGGTCAGCTCTTTGGTATTTGTTTTTTTCCAGGTCTTTCCTGCATCATTACTGCGGTACACTTCGCAGCCGATGATGCCGGCGTTTTGAAAACCATCATCTGCCACTAACCAGTCATATACCGCAGTTGGTTTTACCTTATCGGTATATACCAGGTCTTTAACCGATGCGGCCCGGTATTTGGCATCAAAATTATTACGTATCAGAAAGCTGTCTAATTTTTTATCATTCAGTAATGCAAAATCTTCTTTACTGATATTTTTAAAATCATCCAGGCTGTATTTGGTACTGTCTGCTTTTCTTTTTGCTGTATCGGGTTTTAAATTATTATTGTCAATTACTGCGTATACAATATTTGGATTTTTTTGAAAAACGGCCACGCCTATACGCCCCAGGTGGTCGCCTGTGGCAAATCCGCTGCCGGGTAAGCTGATGCAGTTCCAGCTGTTGCCACCGTCGGTACTTTTATATATGGCAGATGTTTTACCACTTTCTTTCCAGTCCCAGGCACGTCTTTCGCGATACCAGGTAGTGGCATACAGTTCGTTGGGATATTGGTTATTGATATCCATTTCTACGGCCCCGGTATTGTTGTCCACAAATAAAGTTTGTTTCCAGGTTTTTCCGCCATCAACAGTTTTATACACGCCCCGTTCTTTATTGTCAGAATATAAATGCCCCAGTACGGCCACCCAGGCAATATCTGTGTTGGTGGGATGTAATACAATTTTTCCAATGTGATGGCTTTCAGGCAGCCCCAGGTATTGCCACGTTGCACCATTATCAGTGCTTTTATACACACCGGTACCACTGTAAGAAGAGCGGCTGCTGTTCACTTCGCCGGTACCTACCCAAATGGTTCGGGTGGCCCAGTTTACGGCCACATCTCCAATACTAAAGGCATCTTCCTTATCAAAAACGGGGGTAAAACTTAGGCCGTTGGTATGGGTATACCATAAACCGCCACTGGCATATGCCACATAAAATTCTGTTGGATCGGCGGGATTGGCTTCCACATCCACCACGCGGCCATTCATTTGCACGGGGCCAATATTGCGGAAACTGATATTTTTCAACAGACTGTTGTCTTCCAGCAATTTTCTTTTCTGTAAACCGTTCATTCTTTCGGCGGCCGGTGTTGGCCTAATTTGTGCTGCACCACAGATGGGCAATAATGAATTAACAATTATTAAAAGCAGTAAAATTGTAAATTTGATAGCAGAAGATCGTGCTGGTAACATAAACATAAATTATAAATAAGATGAGATTACTAAAAATACGGCAATTGTTTGTACTTGTGGTATTGCTGTTTTTATTTTTTATAAATGGTAATGCGCAGTATAAAACCTACCAAATAAGCGAAAAAGGAGATACCATTAATGCAGTGGATAAAACAGATAAAAAACAGGGTAAATGGGTAATACGTATAGAAGAGATCCGGGGCGAGCCGGGCTACGAAGAAGAAGGCCTTTTTAAAGACGATAAAAAAGAAGGGGTTTGGCGCCTGTATAATTTAACCGGCGACCTGATTGGGGTAGAAAATTATCACCTGGGTGGTAAAGATGGCATTCAGCAATATTATACTTATTTGGGTGACCTGTACAGGCAGGAAAGCTGGCGTGCATATAACCCCGATGCGCCATATGATACGGTGGCCATTTATGGTACCGGATCCAGCGAAATTGTAGATTATAAAATTGTAAAAGCCGAACAGTACAGTGTAAAGCACGGCGAGTGGAAATATTTTGAACCCGGCTCGGGCCGTTTGGTAAAATTGGAAAAGTACGACCGGGGTGCATTGGAAAAACCCGGTGCACAGGCCAAAGCCACGGTAACCGAAAAACCTAAAAAAGTTGAAAAAACACCTGAAATGCTGGAATGGGAAAAGAAGAATAAAGGAAAGAAAAATGCTTTGAGGGATGGAAGAACGGGAACCTGATAATTATACCATGTACAAAACTAATTACCGCATGCTTAAAAACGCAGGTATATCCATACTGTTTATTTTACTGTATGGATGTAACAGCAAAGGTGATGCGTTGCGGCAAAAAATAAATGCTCATGTTCCCACACAGGCTTCGGCCGCTGTAATAAAAATATGCAACCGGTATATTGAAGACTGTATTGTTTTTTATAATGAATCAGGAAGTAAAACAGCAAAAATAACATCGGATAGCGATATTAAAAAAGCGCAGGAAGTGGAAATATTGTTTCGTAAAAATCATCCCGAAAATTATATGCTTAAAAGCGGTGATGCTGTTTGTAAAGAAAATGGTATCACTTCACCGCAAGACCGGAAACAGCTGGAAGATTTTACAAAAAAAATGATGGGCGAATATTTTGACCTCGTAAATAAATGATCTATTCAAAACATACCTGATTTGAGCCTGCCAGTAAGGCATTACATATGTGTATATATAAAAAGCCACCATAACAATTGGTGGCTTTTATGTAAACAGTAAACTATATTATTATTTAACCAGCATTAAACTAATTGCACATCCACCACCGGGAGCCAGTTTCAGGTTCAGCACGGTTTTACTATCCACCACCTGTTTGCTTATTTTATAAGGCTGCGGATTATTTTTCCAGTCGGCACCTTCTCCATCGGCATAAATAGTGGCCGTATATTTTTTACCCGCTTCTAAAAAGTCAAGACTAACAGATGTATTTCTGGCATTTTCATCGGTAATGGCTCCCAGGAACCAGTTAGCGGTACCTTTTGCTTTACGTGCCACCGTTATATAATCGCCTGGCTCCGCTTCCAGGTATTTGGTATCATCCCAATTAACGGCCACGTCTTTAATGAACTGAAATGCATCCATTCTTTTTTCGTAACTCTCGGGCAGATCGGCGGCCATTTGTAACGGGCTGCAAATAGTAACGTATAAGGCCAGTTGTTTTGCCAAAGTGGTATGGATGATCTCTGTTTTTGCAGGATCCCAGTGGCTCATCTTCAGTTCAAAAATACCGGGAGTATAATCCATTGGCCCACCCATAAAACGGGTAAAGGGAAATATGGTTTCATGATCGGGATTATTGCCTTTGCTCCAGGCATTAAATTCCATGCCTCTTGCTGCTTCGCAGGCCAGCCAGTTGGGATAAGTGCGTTGTAACCCTGTTGGCCTTACAGGCTCGTGTGCATCCAGCATGATCTTATAAGAGGCTGTTTTTTTTGCTACTCTTACATAGTGATTGACCATCCACTGCCCGTCGTGATGTTCACCACGGGGAATGATGCGTCCTACATAACCGGTTTTTACGGCATCATAGCCGTTGGCCTTCATAAAGCGGTAAGCCGTGTCCATTTGCCGTTCGTAATTGGTTACGCTGGCAGAGGTTTCGTGGTGCATGATGATCTTTACATGTTTGGCGGCTGCATAACGGTGCAGTTCCTTCACATCAAAATCGCGGTACGGCGTAACAAAATCAAATACATTTTCTTTTTGTACACCAAACCAGTCTTCCCAACCGGTATTCCAGCCTTCCACCAGTACACCGTCAAATCCGTTTTTGGATGCAAAGTCAATATAACGTTTTACATTAGCCGTAGTAGCGCCATGCGTTTTTTTTATCCCGATGGATTGTGCGGCATCCTGCGTTCCGCTAAGGTCCCATGTTGCTTTACCTACGTGCATTTCCCACCATACCCCCACGTATTTGGTGGGTTTGATCCAGCTGGGATCTTTTATTACAGAGGGTTCATTTAAATTCAGTATCAGGTGTGAGGCAAGGATGTCAGTAGCTTTATCGCTGATCACGATCGTGCGCCAGGGTGTTACAGCAGGTGCCTGTAAATAGGCCATATTACCCAAAGCATCCGGTACCAGGGTGGCAGTGAAGGTATAACTGCTTTTATCCAGGTGCAGGTTCATGGCAGGGTAATTTACCAGTGCCGCTTCGTGAAGATTGATATAAATGCCATCCTGTGTTTTCAGCATCAGCGGTGTTTGTACCGCGGTACTGTCGAAAAATGTTTTAGCCGATATTTCAGACGTATACACTGAATTGGATGCATTGATCTCACTCAGGCTGGTGGTATTGGGGTTGAACTCATTGCTGTCGTAGTCGCCGGGTATCCAGAAAGCTTTGTGATTACCGGTTAAATGAAAGGCTGTTTTTTCTTCGCTTACAATAAAGTGTGTAAGATTTTTTTGCTGTGGAAATTCATACCGGAATCCCACCCCGTCATCAAATACTTTAAATACAATTGTCAGTTGCAGGGCCCGGTCGTTCTGCTGCACCAAATCAACCACCAACTGGTTGTATACATCTTTAATTTCTTTAACGTCGCCCCAAACCGGTTTCCATGCATTGTTAACACTGGTGCTGGCAGTATGAGCCAGTTTAAAATTCTTATCTGCAGCAGGCAATGGCTTGTCGGTACTGGTTTCTTTTAAAGCAAACCCCATAACCGATGGCAATATAACAGCTTTGTTTTTATAGGTAACGCTGTACACCGGCGCACCAGTTTCATCCAGCCAAAAAAATAATTTAACGTCATTACCAGGGGAACTTACAATGGTTTTCTCCTGTGCAAAGCCTGTACTGAAACTGAATAGTGCAAATACAAGCAGTAATTTTTTATATAGCATAACAATTATTTTGAAAGCAAATTTATTGATTAACGTGTAAAGAATACACATTTATTTTAGCGCATAAAAAAACTGCCCCAACAGGGCAGTTTTTTTAATATAGAGCCAATTACTCTTTTATTGCTTTTTGCATAGGGTTGCCGCCACCTCCGCCGCCTCTGCGGCCGCGGCCTCCAAAGGCTCCGGTTTTAAATAACTGGAACTTACTGGGTACCTCTACTGCAGGCCAAAGGTTATTGGCTTCATTGATATCTGCGGTTTCTTTCAATGGATCGAGTTTTACCGATGCCACTTCTTTATCTTTCATAAAAGTTTTCACCACTTTATTTTCATTCTTGCGCCAAACCTGAACCGGGATGCGTTCTGTTTCTTTGCTGCCGTCTTTATATGTCCATTCAATAATGATGGGCATAACCAATCCGCCTTTATTACTGAAGGTAAGTTCATACATATTTTTCTTACCGGCCAGTGCAAAACGTTCTGCTTCGGTAAAAGTATCTACTGCAACAGGAGTTACTTTAATTTCAAAAGGCGTAGTATCCACCTTTGCCAAACCACGGGCATATTTCCAGTAAAAATCGCGGAGCGACTGATCGGCATCGGTAGCAAATACAATATTTTTATCGCTTCGGTTACGCTGTTTAGAAATGTCATCAAATGAATTTAAAACAGGTTTTGCCACAGTACCTGTAAAGGCACCTCCTCTTCCCGAACGGGTTTGCGGTGCGTTGGGTGCATTGGTATCCAGTACCGACCATTTAACGGTATCTAAAGAAATATCGCAGGCATCTGTGCCGTAAAACCAGCCTCTCCAAAACCAATCCAGGTCTTCGCCACTGGCATCTTCCATGGTGCGGAACAAATCGGCCGGGGTGGGATGTTTAAATGCCCAGCGCCTGGCATATTCTTTAAAGGCATAGTCGAAAAGTTCGCGGCCCATAATGGTCTCTCTTAAAATATTTAACCCGGTAGCAGGTTTACTGTAAGCGTTGGGGCCAAACTGGATAATGTTTTCGCTGTTGGTCATAATGGGCTCCAGCTGGTCTTTGGGCAGCTTCATATAATCAACTATTTTATAAGCCGGCCCTTTGGTTACAGGATATTTATTGTCATATAATTCTTCTGTAAGATATTCTACAAAAGAGTTCAACCCTTCATCCATCCAGGTCCATTGCCGCTCATCGCTGTTGATGATCATAGGAAAAAAGTTGTGCCCCACTTCATGTATCACTACTCCCAGCATTCCCAGTTTAGACCCTTCGCTGTAAGTGCTGTTGGGTCCGTAAGTACCATTGTCGTCTTTTTCACAACGGCCGTTGTTGAAACAGATCATGGGATACTCCATACCGTTGGATGCTTCCAGGCTTTGCGCAACCGGGTATGGATACGGAATGGTAAATTTAGAATAGCTCCTGATGGTATGTGCCACTACTTTGGTACTGAACCTGCGGTACAATGCGTAGGATTCTTTTGAGTAAGCACTCATGCACATTACTTTTTTACCTTCCACTGCAGCGGGCATGGCATCCCAAATGAATTTACGGCTGCTGCCCCATGCAAAATCACGTACCATATCCGCCTTGAATATCCAGGTCTTTTTTTCTTTCAGTTTTTGTTTTTCCCTTGCCACGGCTTCATCAAAAGTTACGATTTCTGTAACGTCAGTAGCCGTTTGCGCTTTTTGCCAGCGGGCAAATTGTGCGGGTGATAATACCTGCTGGTAATTTTGCCCCTGCCCTGTTGCCATTACCACATGATCTGCAGGAACCGTCATGGCCACTTTAAAATTTCCAAAAGTGAGTGCAAATTCTCCGCTGCCCACAAACTGGTGGTTCTGCCATCCCTGGAAGTCGCTGTACACACACAAGCGTGGATACCACTGCGTCATCGTGTATTCATCATTGCCATCTTCGGGAAAAAATTCGTAGCCGCCACGTCCGCCAAAGCGCATGCGGTCAGATATATTATAATTCCAGTCTACTTTAAAAATAAATTGTTGCCCTGGTTTTAAAGGCTGGGGCAGTTCAATACGCATCATTGTTTTATTGATGGTGTACTTCAATAATTTTCCTGTTGCATCAGCCACGCGGGTAATATTATCGCCATATTCTTTTTCAGCATCTGCTTTGCCTGTAAAACGTTGTATATCGGCAGGTGTTACAGCAGTAGGCATTGGATTACTGGTTTGGTAGCCGGCATTGTTAAGGGTGCTGTGCTGGTTTTCATCCAGCTGCAGCCACAGGTATGTTAATACATCGGGAGAATTATTAAAATAGGTAAGTGTTTCTTTACCGGTTAAACGGCGGTTGGGTTCATCCAGTTCGCAGGTAATATCATAATCGCAACGCTGCTGCCAGTATTTTGCCCCGGGGGCACCACTTGCAGTACGATATTCATTGGGCGTGGGAAGAATGGTTCCCAGCTGTTCGAAGCGATTACCATGATTGCTGCCCGGATTATTTTTAATATCCTGTGCAAACCCCATCATGGTAAAAGAACACAAAAGCGCAAGAGCTGTTAGTTGTTTCATGCTTTGTTTGTTATGGTTGTTTTAGTGTGTATCCCGTTCCTCAAAGGAGCAGGCTGATATGGTATTTATATTTAAACTTATCAATCAAAAAAAGTTGCTGCGCTAACCTGATACCGCAGCTGTATTAAAATATCCAGCGTTCTATCATCATATTAACTGCAATATAGAATGCCACTGCCGATAAACCCCATACCCACCATTGCCGTTTTATAGTTAGGGTAAAGCTGGCCGTTTTAACTGGGGTTCTGCTTACAACCAAATAACTTACTATTAAAATCCCCAGTACAATTATAATTTGTCCGGCTTCCAAACCCAGATTAAACGCCAGTAACCCCCAGCCAATACTTTGGTCTTTGGCCAGCATAAACCGGATGGTGTTGGCAAATCCCAATCCATGTATCAATCCAAAAAACAAAGCCAGCAAATAATTGAAGCGCAAAGATCTTTTTGAAAATTCTTTTTGAAAAATATTAAACACTGCAGTAGCCACAATGGTACAAGGAATTAAAAACTCCACCAGTTTATCGTTTACCCGTATCAGATCAAACACACTTAATGCCAGTGTAAGCGAATGACCGATGGTGAATGCCGTAACCAATACCAATACCTGCTTCCAGTCCTGCAACAGGTAAATGGCACTGATGGCCAGCACAAACAAAATATGATCGAGTGCATCCCAGCTGATGATATGATGCCAGCCCAATTGAAAATAAAAAGTAAAATCCTCCATCAGCTGCGCTCTGCTTGAATGTTTGTGTTAGTTTTGCCTTTCAAATATCCTGAAACTAATCTTTTTTAACTAATTTCTTTTCTAAATGGTATCTATCGTATATAAATGGCTGGCAATTTTTACATGTATAAATTTTACTATGTTGCCCCGGCTTACAGAAGCGCCTGCCCGCCATCCTTTATTTGTGAGCGTTACCGAAATAGCACACAATACCAAAGACAAAAGCCTTGAAATCAGCTGTAAAATCTTTACCGACGATTTAGAAAAAACACTACGCCTGACCTACAAAGGCACAGTGGATTTATTAAAACCCGCGGATAAAACTGCCATGAACGCCCTGGTAAGTGGCTATGTACAAAAACATTTACAAATTGCTGCGGATGGAAAAAAAACCAGTTTGCAATTTATTGGCTACGAACAGCAGGAAGAAGGCATTGTGAGTTTTTTCCAGGTTAGTAATATTGCCACGGTGAGCAAAATTGACGTAACCAACAACATTTTATACGAATACAAAAAGGAACAGATGGGAATCATTCATGTAACGGTGGGTGGTAACAGGAAGAGTTTTAAACTGAATAACCCGGATGAAAAAGCGAGTTTTGAGTTTTGAGGTTAAGGGTTTAAGAGGTTTAAGAGGTTTAAGAGGTTTAAGAGGTTTAAGAGGTTGGGGAAGTTTATCTGCAACTTTGTTACTGTAAGTTTGTAGTGATAAAAGCAGCAAACAAAAATTCAAGTATGCGGGAATTGCAAGCTGGTACAATTATTCCATATTTATCAACTTATTTATGACGGCCAGCTTTATCAACTCTGCTGTGTTTCTTGCATTTAATTTGGCTAATAAACTTTTACGGTATGTATCTACAGTATGCTGACTTAAAAACAATTTTTTAGCTATTTCGGCATTTGTAAACCCATCTTTTATTAAGATAAGTACATCCTTCTCTCTGCGTCCTAATATAATTTTCGCTATTGCATTTTGTTCAGCGGCATGTAATGTTTTAGCCACTTCAAAGGCCATATAATTTTTACCTATTGATGCCAGTTGTATGGCCTCCATGATTTCTTGCTGTGTAGCATTTTTAAGAACATATCCACTTGCCCCGTTGTTCATCATATCCTTAATATAGCTAGCTTGATTAAAAGTACTTATTCCTAAAATATTTACAGATGTAAATTTTTCTTTTATTTCTTTACATAAATCAATACCGTTACCATCTGGCAGGTTGATGTCCATCAATATTACATCGGGCAGTTTTGTTTTTAAAAATGCACGGCAGCTTTCGGCAGTAGAGGCAGAGCCAATAAAGTCAATCTGTTTTTCATTCATTAAAAATGAACGAATACCTTCTACAACCATATCATGATCGTCAACTATAAAAACTTTTACCATTACCTTAAATTTTAAATTCCATGTTTACCGCAGTACCACTTTCATTGGATGACTGTAGATCTAATGTACCTTTTAAAAATTCTACTCTTGATATTATATTTTTCCACCCAATCCCCCCTGCACTTTCAATTATTGCTGTATCAAAACCTTTTCCATCATCTTCTACATTTACAACCAATTTATTGCCTTGTGCCAGCAACTGTATTAATACTTGTTTGGCAGCAGCATGTTTGGTTACATTATTCAACAATTCCTGTACTATTCTGTAAATAGTAATAGCCGTAGTATTATTCACTTGTATATTTTCCATACCCATACTTTGGTAGGCAACAGTTACTATACCGCTTTTATTTATTTCGGCTGTATAATCTTGCAGCGTTTTATCCAACCCATACCGCATTAAAGATTCGGGCATCATATTATGAGCCACTCTTCGCATTTCTTTTATGCTGTTATCCAGCATATCCATACTGCGGCTAAATGCCTGTGCAGCATCCGGGGTGAGTATTAAATTTTCTTTCATATTATTAAAGGAGTATTTTATTCCGCTAAGCATACCGCCAAGCCCATCATGCAAGTCTTTTGCTAATCGGGTACGTTCTTGCTCTTCGCCTTTAAGAACAGCCTCGGCTGCAGCAAGTTGTTTTTCGTTTTCTAATTCAGCTATTCTTAATTGGTCAACATTTTTTCTTTGTTTGTAGCTCCTGTAGCCCATAAAACTGAGTAAAGCCAATGCAAAAGTGCCACCGCCAAATAAATAATTCAGGTCTTTCTTTTGCCTAATTTCTGCCTGTTGAAGTTTTATTAATGTCTCTTTTTTTTCAGTCTCGTACTTTGCATCAATGTTAGCAACAGACTTTAAATTGTTATAACTAAAAATACTGTCTTTAATTATTTGAGCATCTTTATAAAGTGTTAGTGCCTCAGCAGTGTTGCCAATTTTTTCGTTTAAAAAAGAAGCTTGAAAAAGCAAATCTTGTAATTCATTTTTTGTACCTAACTGATTAGCCACAGCTATACCTTCTTTGTTGATAGGTAATGCCGCTTTATAATTTCCTTCTTTTCTGTAGCAATCTGCAAAGCCTTTTGACGCATTTACTACATAAGGCATTGCATCAACTTTTTTAGCCATTGTAATTACCGAATCATAATATATTTTGGCAAATGCGGTATTGTTTAGAAAATTATATGAATCAGCCTTACCCAGCATTCCATCTAATATTAAAATATCATCTTCGGTTTCTTTTCCAATAATTTCTATCTGTTTAAAATACTCAAGGGCATTGGCATGGTTTTTTAAATAATTTTCTGCTTCAGCAATATTATAAAGTGATGATGCAATGCCATACTTATCATTTAATTGCTTTGCAAAAACCAATGATTGTTCAGCATAACTTTTACCTTTTGCATAATTGCCAATTGTTATAGTAACAGAAGCAAGATTATTTAAAATAACCCTCAGAAATTTCTTTTCATTTAAGTCTGTGGCATATTTTAGTGCTTTGGTATAATTTTCAGCAGCAAGATTGTACTCAGATAAATATTCCCACTGGCTACCAATATTTGTATACCCAATGGCCAAATCTTTTTTCACACCTCTTTTTTCATAAATAGTTATTGCTTCCTTTGCTATTTCCAAACCCTGTTTGTATGCGCCTTTGTTATTTAATACAATCAACATATAAGAAGAAGCAACAGCAATTCCTCTATCGAATCCTATCTTTTGTGCCAATTGTTTTCCCTTTAAAAAAAAGTGCATAGCAGTATCAGGGTTGGTACTTTCTAACGCCTCGCCGTACTTATAATAGGCTTCTACTTTTAGTGTATCATGTTTAGCCGAATTGATTACTTCTAAAAGACTATCAATCTTTTTTATATCCTGCGAATAAGTAATTATGCTGCAAATTGAAATAATTAGCAAAATGGTAGCACTTCGTAACATATAGGTTGCTTCTAATTGTTTACAAAAGGAAAAAATAATAATTACATGCAATACCCCTTTTAAGGGGTATTATTCTTTCAAAATACACTTTTCTAAGGGAATATTAAGGGTTTACCAATCTATTACTTTTGAAATATAAAATAGCAGGCTATGCGATATATAATTCAAGTACTGGTTTTTATTTTACACACAGGAATACAAGCCCAAACCACTTTCGATGTATTTACATACAAAGAGCCAAACGGTTATAAAAAAGAGGTTAAACCGGGACTAATAAGTTACACCAAAACCGACAACAAAGCAGGCACCTACTGCATTATAAGCCTGTATAGCCAAAGCCTCAGTAGTGGCAACTTAACCAAAGATTTTGATAACGATTGGGCCAGTTTGGTAGCCACACCATTAAGCGTAACGAATGCACCCGAAAAAGACAAGGGCGACGAAATTACTGGTTGGAAAACGATTAGTGGTGGCGCCAATTTTGAATTTAGCGGCAGCACCAGTATGGCATTGTTAACTACTGCCAAAAAAGAGGATGCTAATATTGCCATTTTAGTAGTAACCAATTCGCAAAATTTATTAACTACAGATGTAGATGCCTTTTATGCTACATTAAAATTAGGTACTCCTTTAAAAGCGGCAGTGGCTCAAAACAATACACCTGCAAATAATATTGTTGGTAGTAATACCAAACCCACTTCTATCGTTGGCGAATGGTTGTACGATGATGCTTTAATAAGTATTTTATACTATGGCAATGGCTATAGCGATACCTACAACAATAATGTAAAAATGACTATTAAAAATAAGTTAACCATAAAAGCCGATGGTACTTACGAAGACTATACGTTTTACAACAAAGGAACATTTAAAAAGAAAGAAATAACAGCAAGAGGGAAGTATAAACTGAGCGGCAATACCATAACATTTACACCAAACTATTATCAATACATAAAAAACGATGTGGTACAACCAAAAGATGATGCCAGAAATTTACGACCCTCTGCCGCGACATACAATTTTGTGTACGACGAAAAAGCAAAAGCCTGGGGAGTACAATTTACAGCGGCTGATGCCGATAGTTATTTTCCGGAGGAAGTATATTTAAAAGCAGATGCGTATAAGAAACCTGCCTATGTAAACCAAGGGATTATTTCTGTTGCAAACAATAACTCTTCGGGTAATATTTTTTTAAGCGATAATGGTATTACAGGTGTATGGATAAGTTATGCAAACATAAATGGTGGCCTAGGAAATATAAGCTGGAACTGGCGGGTATTTTTCTCTGATAGAAAATCATTATCCAATTTACCAAATGGTGGATTTGCCAACTTAAAATATAAGACCTATTTCGATAATTCAAAAAATGATGCCATTTTTTTTAATGTAGGGATATACAATTTTGCAAATGGAAAAGGTACAAATACAAAATCAGGTTCAAACTATACTGATAAACTAGAACTAATAAAACCCAATCAGTTAAAAATAGATGGTACAGTATATATGAAATGTACCAGTGTAAACGGTCAAAAATTAAATGGCACCTTTACGACTTATGCCAATCCACAAGACCCTGATTTATTATCACAACCAAAAGATAACAGAAGTGTAATTTCTTTTACCACCGATGGCAAATTTATTGATAAAGGGGTTTACCAAACTCTTTTACAGGATTATGGCAAAGACGAAGCCTACAATGCTGCCGGCAAAGGCACTTACGAATTAAAGGATTACAGCATTATTTTAAAATTTGATGATGGCAGAATAAAACAAGAAGCATTTACCATGCCACTAAGTTATACCACCAACAATGCCACTATTATTTTTATTGGTAGGGCACAATTAAATAAAATGAAATAAAAATCACAAAAATGAAAAGAATTACAAGTTTATTCACAGCAATTGCCATTTCAAATTTGGCTTTAATGGCACAAACTGGAGCTGTAAAAAAGTTTTCCGTATTAAACCAACGTAATATGCCATCAAGTGCTATATCTACAACGGTTGCCACTGTTTTAACCTTAAATGCTACAATTCCTGATGTGCAAAATGGTGTGCCACAACAGATGCCTACTGCAAAACCAAAAACAATCTCTGCTACTCCAAAAGTGAAAAAGGAACCCATAAAAGATTATTCCATTTTTGTATTGAACGGTGCTTCTTCAGTAGTAAGTACTACCAGTATTCAGGCAAAATTTGGGTTTGCTGGTGATGCAAAAGATTCAGCAGCTATTGAGCTTTACAAAGTAGAAGTAAAAGATGGCAACCGAGTTTTTTCGGTAATTCCCGGAAAAACCACTGCGGTAAAAATTGCCATAAATTTCTTAGGAAAAATACCCGAGGGGCAAGGAACCAGCAGAGACGACAAAAGAACAACTATAAATCAGGTGTTGCTTCCAGTTTACTTAACGGCTGGCGAATATGTTTTTATTGACAAAAACTCTATTAGTAAAGATGGCTCTCAAATAAATTGTTATGCTTTTGCAATATTATAAAATATGAAAAAAATAATTCAACTCATTGGTTTTCTTTGTGTTTTTGCAGGAAACAGTTTTGCACAAAAACCAAAACCCACAAAAGAAAAGCCACCTACTGCTGCCGAAATGAAAGCAATGATGAAGGAGGCACAAGCAGAGCTTGATAAACTAGACCCTGCAACAAAACGAATGATGGATAGTATGGGGATTAAAATACCAAAGGTTGATGATAAAAGTTTAAAAACTATTAATGATAAACAAATTGCTAAAGCCTTTGAAGATAATGATAGAATTATTCCTAAAAAGGATGCAGCAAGAATTGCAAAAATTTTTAAAAATGAATTGACAGATATTAACACACTAGAATACCTAAATGCTACTCACAATTTTGTTGTTTCTAAAATGAAAGTTCAAGATAAAAAAGATGCAGAAAAATTACTGGCATACTTAAAAACAAAAAATGCCAATGAAGAACAAATTGCGGCAGCAGCAACAGGTTTATGGCTAAGCGGTAAAATGGAAATAGCTACATTTTTATTTGGCAAAGCGTCTATTGCCAACTCTAAAAATGTGCAAATAATTTCGAATTATGCAGCAGTATTAAGCAATAGTGGCGGAGAACAATATGCCATACCTATCTTAAATAAACTGAATAAAAAATTTAAAGACAATAGTACCATTTTAAATAATTTGGGGCAGGCTTGGCTTGGTTTGGGTGATGCAATTAAAGCCGAAAAATATATTGATAGTTGTTTAAGGTTATTTGCGAATCATCCACAAGCCAATGCTGCAAAATGTGCACTATTAGAAAATAAAGGCAACAAAAATGGCGCTGTAGAAGCAATGAAAAAATCGATTAAGCAAGCTTACTCAGCCGAAAAGGAAAGTAAACTAAGAAAGCTAGGTTTAAAAACTTCCGTAAAGGATTACAGTTGGAACTTTGCAAAAAAAGTAGATGGATTAGGGTTAGGAAATTTTACACAACCAAAATTGCCAATGAATACAGCGGAGAGTTATGTATTAGAAGTGGAATGGGAGAGTTTTATAAACACTATAGACCTGCAATTAGGTAAATTAAGAACCGAACAAAAACAATTAGCAATTATGGCCGAAAACGAAGCAAAGGCAAAATTTAAAACTGCTGTAAATATGGCACAAAATGGTAAATATATTACCGTTCCTTATTTGCAAACAAAAGCTTCAAAATATTTAAACTACACACAAGATGAGTATGGCAGAAAAATGGCGGAATTCGGCAAAACATCTGCAACTATTTACACGAACGAAATATATGTGTGGGAAAAAGATGCCCGAAAAAAAATTGATGAAAGTTTAAAAAAGGAAGAAGAACAATCAGGCGAAGGAATGCCAAACAAAAACTTTTGTGCCGAAAGAACAAAAATAATTGACGATTATCTTTTTAAAGCAAACACTAGAATACAAGGGCTAAACAATACATTTTTAACTTTTGTAAAAACATTTATAAACGAAACTAAATATTATGGTTTGTATATTGCCGAAACCGATGTGCAATTGCAACTATTACATTTAGATGCTAAAATAGCTTGGTTGGGTGCTTTAAAAAAATCTGGAGTATTTCATTTAAACGGTGGATGTATCATAAAAGAAACAGCAAATAAAGGCAATTATGTATTAGCAAAATTTGAAGATTTTAATTGTGAATCTAAAACCGAATTCAATATTCCATTTATTGGCACTTCTTATTTTAATTGCAGAGGTGCAGGCTTTGAATTCGAACCTGGATTTCCTTTTACTGAAGTAGAAATGCCATTTAAAATAAAGTATGATGCAACAGATATTTATACTGGAAAATCTACCATATATATTTCTAAAGATTTTGGAGCAGATAAAACCTTTGAAAAAGGACCGTTTTCAATTACATCGGGTGCTAAAGCTGAGGTTACTTTTTTTATTGAAATGGACGGAAAAGGAATTTCGGATGCTGGTGTAATCACAAAAAGTAGTGTTGATGTTTCCGCTACTGTGGATGGAATTACTATAAATGAAGATGCTATTGATTTAATTAATCAACAACATATAAGTATTCAAAGTCAAACCAAATCATTTGAAATTAGTAACAACAATACAAAAATTAGTATAAACAGTGGGTTTAATAGTAATACAACAACATTTTTAGGCCCGTTAAAATAACAGAAATGAAAAAAATAATCATTCTTCTTATATTGACTGCTTTTATAGCAATCACCAATGCACAAACCATTACCGATACCAGAGAAATTGGTAGTTGGGTTTTTGATAATAGTAAAGGACGATTAGAACAATACGACCACTTTGCCCTAAAAGAAAAATATAAATTTCCACCAGCTACTATTAATGGTTGGACAAGTATGACTGTTTCTGCAAAAAAAACTATTAAAAGATCACCAGCGGTACAAAGCAGTATGCAGGCCATTATGCAATTGCTAAAAACAGCATACCCTAAGCCCTACAAAGAATCTATTACTTACGAAGTAGATAATATTCCGGCACACAATGGTGGCAAACCTTTAGCTTATAAAATCACCTTACACGAAGAACAATTTCAATATAAAAACGGAAAAATAATTCCTATTAATGCTGATATTGCATCTGTAAGTAACCATTTCTATGGAACGATTTATGTAAATTATATTCCTGAGTCAATTGATATAAGATATACAAGTAATAACTCAAGCATTAATATACAAAACAAATTATCTTACTTAAGTAATACCCAAACAACCAATACCAAAGAAAGACCTAATGGACAAGTTTATGCCCTTGGCCCACAAAATAATTTTGTGGAAGCCATGGGTTATATTAAAAGAAATTTGGAAGATTATAAAATGCCAAATCCAAATCCGCCAAATGTAAAATTTAATAATGATGCTGATAAATATTTTGTTACCAGAAGATTAACAGCTAATGTGAGTAAAGAAACCAAAGCAGTTTCTTATGGCATAAGCAATTTTGTTGTTTTGTCTTTAAATAATCAATTGCCATTTGCACCTGTTAGCCGAAAGGAGTTTTTGAGTTTATTAGAAGATAACTTAAATGAAGAGGCAGGAAAGCAAAAAGAGTATTTTGAAAAGTATGTAAAAAATACTGAAGATTATAAACGTAATCAAAAATCGATAGATAAAAATAACGATGACAATGCAAAAGACAGAAAACGTAAATACGAAGTAATAAATTTAATTAAAGAACAATATAAAACCGAGTTAGAGCAGCCTGCTATACTTGGGCCAGCACATTATCAATTAGCCGATGTTGGTTTTTATTATTTATTTAATGTAAAAAATATACCTACTGCCAAAGAAATAAAAGATGTATTTATTACAGATAAAAATGCAGGCTACTCTTTATTTCGTTTTGATAAAAACTTTTACAATGGCTTAAAAGAAGAGGACATAAAAACAATAGCTTTTGAATGGGAAGAAAGATTACAAGAAATTCCTGTTACTGATAATTTCCCCGATGCAAATTATACAGATAAAAAAACAGGCAAACTTTTAGCCGATATAAAATTTCATCGGGCTTTGGATTATAAATTTAATTGGGCAAAACTAGCTACATTGTTAACAAAGTAAATTATGAAAAAAATAATTCTTCTTAGTTTCCTTATTGCCCCCACCTTTTTAGGGATGGGAAACATTTTGGCGCAACCCAAAGGTTCCCCCAACTACGATAAAACAGGAGGATGGGTACACTACACAAGTACTACAGATTTAAAATATCAAAATCCACTTGGCCCCGGCGACGCTGGGTATCCAAGTATAAAATTTGCAGACGGCAGTAAGTATGCAGCCAACAAAGTATTTAGCGATAAGTTAATTGCACTTAGAAATATTTTTAAAGAGGCATATCCCAATCCGCAAGGTGCTTGTATTACTTATAATTTAAAAACCAATAGCAAAGAAAAGCCAGCAGATGTACCAAGATTTTTTTCGTTTTATTTAAACGCTTTTCAATTACAAAATGATGGCGTTGGCGGGCTAAAGCAATTAGATGTAGCAAATGATAATCCCGGCATGTACACAGGTGTACCGCCCAATTACGATGGGCTATTTTCTGTATTTATCAATCAAATTCCTCACGATGAACAATACGGATTTTTCGAAAAACAAAAACAATTTGATGAAATTTTAAAAACCAAGCAAATACCCAACGTATCAGGGATATATATGATGCCCCCACAAAATAATTTTCAGGAAAAAGCATCTTATAATACAGCAGCAGTTTATAAAAATATGGCGATACCAAAAGCCGACAATGCCAATAGTGAATTGGATAAATACACAGTATTTAGGTTTGTAGAATATTTTAACGATGGTAAATATGGCTTAGTAGAAAGGCATATGGATAAAATAATAATGACCAGTTACAACAAATTGCCCTATAAACCATTAACCCGTAAAGAGTTTATAAGTGTTTTACAATTGCAACAACAAACCCAGTTAACAAAATTCAAGCAACAAAAAATTCCCGATAACCAAAAAGATAAAGATTTGTACAAGAGAGATTTACTTCAGTATGAAAATATTTTGAAAGCATTAGATAAATTATTAGAACTCAATCAAAATGATTTAGACAAACCTGCATCTTTACAAATAGCCCATAAAAATATTGTGAATGATTTGTATGGTTATGCTTATAACTCAAAAAACTATCCAGAGCTACAAATTAATAAACTACAATCTGTTTTTACAGAAGAAATTAAAAATGCCTACACTCCCTGCAAACTTATTAAGTATTACAAAAGCTCCAAAGATGAAGACCTTCAAACCATTATGATAAACTGGTATTATGAATTGCCTGTTGGCAACAATCCAAAGGCAAATGAGCATCCCAGTATGGACAGTCGTAGTTTTTACATGGCCATAAAAAACAAATTGGATTGGAGTAAGCTGGATGCATTGTTGATGAAGGTAAAATAGCTATAAAATGCAAGCACATAATTTCATGTTAATTGGCCCACAACATAATTTTACATACAAGAGGAAATTATAAATTTTTACAATGGCTTAAAAGAAGAAGACAAAAAAAATAGTTATTGACCGGGAAGAGCAGCTAAAAAATATCCCTATTACAGATAATTTTCGGGATGCAAATTATACAGACAAAAAAACAGGTAAGTTATTAACTGATATAAAATTTCACCAAGCCTTAGACCATAAATTTAATTGGAGCAAATTGGCTTCACTTTTAACAAAGAAAATATGAAAAGATTGATTTTTCTGGATGTCCTTTTGTCTTTGCAGGAAACATTGTAGCACAATAACCCAAAGGTACACCTCCATTAGATAAAACGGGTGGTTGGATACATTCATTATTCACCCAAAGATTCTTACTTGTATTTGCATAACTCAATGGGTACTGGCGATGCTGTTTATCCCAGCTTACGATTTTTGCAACACGAGATGACTGACGCCCCCGTAACGCTGCACTTATTCTTCCATATCTTCCTTAATTTCTTCGGAGATCTTTACAAGTAATTTATCAATGCGTTGCCCGTCCATGTCGATGATCTCGAAATCAAAACCACGCCAGTCGAATCTTTCACCTGTTTCGGGAATATGCTCCAGTTCGTGCAATACAAATCCGGCCAGGGTGTCAAAATCATGTTCGGCCTCATTCATCCAGTCCATTTTTTCAAACCGGGATAAAAAATCGTAGAAAGGGATCTGTGCATCCACTAAAAAAGTGCCGTCGGTTCTTTCCACAATTTCGTATTCATCCTGCCCGCTTTGCGGCACATCACCCACAATTGCTTCTAAAATATCGTTCAGGGTGATCATGCCTTCCAGTGTGCCGTATTCGTTTACAATAAAGCAGGCATGTATCTTTGTTTCTTTAAATTTTTCAAGCAGTTGGTAGGCCGTATTGTTTTCAGGTACAAACAATGCCGGCTTGGCAATATCTTTTAATAAGGTTCCGGGGTTGGCCTTCAGCAGGTCTTTTACGCTGATGATGCCTTTGATGGTATCTACGGTGTCTTCGCAAACCGGGTAGCTGGAATAGATGATAGTATCCATTTTATCTTTTACCTGCTGCACAGTTTCGGTGGCTTCAAACCAGGCAATATCGGTACGGTGCGTCATCAGGGAAGTAATGTTGCGGTCGCCCAGGTGAAATACCCTTTCAATGATCTCTTTTTCCTCTTCTTCAATAGTGCCCTGCTCGCTGCCTTCAGAGATCATCGCCTTGATCTCTTCTTCCGTAACTGAATTATCATTACTGGTTTTAACATTGAACAGTTTAAAAAACAGGTATGAAATTTTAGATAATAACCAAACAATGGGCAGGGTTACTGTAGATAAAAAATTCATTGGTCCTGCCACTACCCGGGCAATTTTTTCGGCCCGCAGCATACCCAGTCTTTTGGGGATGAGTTCACCAAAAATAATAGATAAAAAAGTAACCAATACCACAATAAGAACGGTAGAAATGGTGGCGGCATAAGGTTTAAATATTGCTACGTTCTCAATATAAGGTTCCACATAGGGGCCTAATTTTTTTTCTGAATACACACCCGATAAGATAGCGATCAGGGTAATAAAAATTTGAGCGGTGGAAAGAAATTTTTCAGGATTTTCAGACAGCGTTAATGCTACTTTAGCTTTAGCATCTCCTTTATTGGCCATACTCTCCAGCCTTGCCTTACGGGAACTTACAAGGGCAATCTCACTCATTACCAGCAGTCCGTTCAATATAATAAGTAATAATAAAATAATTAATGCAGCCATAATTTATACTAATCCGTAGTTTTTGTTCAACAATTTTCCTGTCAAATATCCGATAAGTATTCCAATTATTGCTCCGCAAGTTACATCCAGCGGGTAATGCACGCCCACATACACCTGTGCAAAGGAGATGCCGAAGGCCCATACAAAGAACCATGCGGGCCATTTTTTAAACTGCTGCCGAAGGGTAACAAAACAAAACATGGCCATGCCAAAGTGGTTGGCCGCATGCGATGAGGTGAAACTGCTGCTCTGTGGCCGGTACCCTACTAAAACCCTTACCCATTCGGCTATGGCCGGATTATTACAGGGCCTTAAGCGGATAATGTTGTGTTTGATAATGCTGCTGCTGACAAAATCTGTGAGGATCACTGTACACACGGCAAATAATACCCACCACCAGCCTGTTTTTTTATAATTCAGCAGTATAAAAAGTACCAGGAAGAGGTACAAGGGCATCCAAACCGTGGAATTTCGTAACCAGGGCATCAGCCAGTCGAAAAATTGATTGTGCCACTGGTAATTGATCAACCGGAATAAATGCCTGTCAAAACCTAATATTTGCTCCATTAAAATGTAAGATGCGTGTTAAATTATAAGCACCCAAAAATAATTAAACTAATTTAGCAGCCGTATTAAATTACTGCTGATGCTTTTTTTGCAACGGATTCCTAGATTATTGCGCTGGATTTTTACTGTGGTGGGTATTTTTTTGATTACCATGACCATTTGCCGCCTGGTATTTTTCTGGACCTACAACCCGCCGGGAAAGGCATTTTCCGGTTCGGCCTTTTTACTTGGCCTGCGTTTTGACCTGCGCATTGCCTGCATTGTTGGGATGGCAATTTTGCTGTTATGTGCAGTGCCCTTCCTCCATCCTTTTAAAAACAACAGGGCACAAAAATTCTGGAATATCCTGTTACCGGTTGTTTTTGTGCTGCTGCTGCTGTTTTATTTTATAGATTTTTACCATTTTGATTACCTGCACCAGCGCTTAAATGCAAGCGTACTCAATTACTTGCAGGATGCAGGCATTTCGTATAAAATGATGTGGCAAACGTATCCGTTGGTGAAAGCCACTATTGCCCTGGTGATTATTGCAGTGGTTGCAAGATTGTTGTTTGCAGGATTGTTAAACAGGTATGTGCACCGGGAAAGTAAAAACAAAAGAAAAGCCCCCCTTGCATTTATCATCAGTGTTTTAATTTTAGCCCAGTGCATAGTAGGCAAGATAGTAGTGCGGCCGGGACAGTTTCCGCTGCGCTGGAGTGATGCATTTACTTTAAGTGACGATTTTAAGGCCAACCTGGCCCTGAATCCGTTTCAGAGTTTTTTCAGCACATTAAGTTTCCGCCATTCTTCTTATGATATTAAAAAGGTAAGGGCATCGTATGCATTGATGGCCGCCAGCCTGGGTGTTCAGCATTTTGACAGCCTGCAGCTGAATTTCAAAAGAAATTATATTGCTGATTCCACCGCCCAAAAACCGAATATTGTACTGGTGATCTGCGAAAGCTTCAGTGCCTATAAAAGCAGCATGTATGGCAACCCGTTAAACACCACGCCCTATTTTGCCGAATTGTGCCGGAACGGAGTTTTCTTCGACCGCTGCTTTACACCCGCTTACGGAACCGCACGCGGCGTTTGGGCCACTGTAACAGGCATACCCGATGTGGAGAGTCCGAGTACAGCCAGCCGCAATCCCAATGCAGTAGATCAGCAAACCATCATCAATGATTTTAAGGGGTATCAAAATTTTTATTTTTTAGGCGGCAGTGCCAACTGGGCCAATATCAGGGGCGTACTTACCAATAATATCAGGGATTTAAAATTATATGAAGAGGAAGATTACACAGCAAAAAAAATAGATGTGTGGGGCATCAGCGATAAAAATTTATTTTTAGAAGCCAACAAAGTACTGAAGCAGCAAACCCATCCTTTTTTTGCAGTAATTCAAACAGCAGATAACCACCGGCCCTATACCATACCCGAAGAAGACAAAGCTGCTTTTACTATGCTGCATTTCCCCGACGATTCTTTAAAGCGTTTTGGATTTGAAAGCAATGATGAGATGAATGCCTTCAGGTTTACCGATTTTTGCTACCAGCAATTTATTGAAGCAGCTAAAAAAGAAGCTTATTTCAATAATACCATTTTTGTTTTTGTGGGCGACCACGGCATCAGGGGAAGTGCCGGCGATATGTTTCCCAAAACCTGGACACAGCAGGGCCTCACCTGCGAACATGTGCCATTATTGTTTTATGCACCCCGGCTGCTGCAGCCTAAAAGAGTACATGATGTATGCAGCCAGGTGGATGTATTGCCCAGTATAGCCGGGGTTTCAAAAATAGCCTACCAAAATAATACATTGGGCAGAAACCTGTTCGACAGCATAAAAGGAACTTCACCACAATGGGGCCCTATAGCAGCCGGGGAACATTATGCCTTTATTATTGACCATGATATAAAATCAATTGGACTTATCAGCAATGATTATTATTTACTTAAAAACCAGAAAACAGGGAAATCGGAATTTTTATCCATGACAGGAAATGATGCAGTGCCTGACAACAGGCAAACCGACAGCGTTAAAAATTATTTAAGCCGCCTTACAGATGCATATTACGAAACATCCAAATACCTGTTACTGAACAATAAAAAGCAACCCAAGATACCATAGCCGCAGTACATTACGGGTGGTATTGCCCATTATCATTATATTCGCACTCGTTTTTAAGCTTAAGAAATACAACAGGCATGCGAAAGTGGAAAGTTTCTAAAACCATTCAGTGGATAGTAAAGCTCTTTATTATCTACCTGGCCATGTTCACGGCATTTCGTATTGCCACCGTAGTTTTATTCCGACCCAAAAATATAAGTGTACTGGAGCTGGGGCCCTCTTTCTGGCTGGGATTAAAATACGATCTGCGCTGGATTGCCATTGTGCTTTCGCCCATCATTGTATTATCGATCTTTAAAAAATTTTCGCCCTTTCATTCACCTCGGACTAAAAAAGCATGGACCATTTACCTGGCCATCATTACCCTGGTGATCATGTTTTTTTATGGTGCCGATTTTGGGAATTTCAGTTACAACCATACCCGCATTGGAGCCAGTGCACTGAACTTTAAAGACGATCCGTACGAAATGTTCCGCATGGTGTGGGAATCGTATCCCATTGTATGGATACTGATAGGCCTGGCCATTGCCGTTTTTTTTACCGCTCAATTATTTCAGCGCACCCACGGCAGCGTGGACGCCAATAATTACTGGCACCGTTTTGAATACAAGCGGCGCTGGTACCTGGTGGCACTGCTGCTGATGTGCTGGTTTGTATACGGATTTTTAAATGTACAGCCATTAACACGCCAGGATGCCTATAAACTAAACGACAATTTTAAAAGTTACCTGGCATTAAATCCGTTTCAAAATTTTATTACCTCACTAAAGCAGCGCAAACCCGATTTTAATACCAGCGGTGCAGCCAGGTATTACGATCTAACGGCCGGGTATTTGCAACTCGATTCGCCCACCCGATCAAAATTTAATTACGAAAGAACCATATTACCCAACAGCCGCGGGCTGGAAAGCAAGCCCAATGTGATTCTGGTACTTTGCGAAAGTTTCAGCATGTACAAAAGCAGCATGAGTGGCAATAAACTGAACAGCACCCCTTACTTTAACGACATGTGCCGGCAGGGTGTGTTTTTTGACCGTTGCTTTACGCCTACTTTTGGTACTGCACGTGGTATATTTGCCACCATCACGGGCATACCTGATGTGCAGCTGGCCAAATTTTCTACCCAAAACCCCGAAGCGGTAAACCAGCAAACCATTATCAATGCATTTGAAGGCTACAACAAATTTTATTTTATTGGAGGCAGAAGCCAGTTCAATAATTTCAGGGGCTTAATGAGTAATGTGGAAGGCATTGATATTTATGAAAAAGGTAAATACAAATCGCCAGAAATAAATGTATGGGGCATCAGCGACAGGGACCTGTTTACCGAAGCGGGCAATGTAATACAACATCAAACCAAGCCTTTTTTTGCTGTTATTCAAACAGCGCACAACCACCGGCCCTATATGCTGCCACCCAATGAAAAAGAATTTACCTGTAATAAGCTGGATAAAGAAACACTGGCAAAAAATGGTTTTGAGTCGCAGGCAGAATACGAAGCCTTTTGTTATACCGATTTCTGTTTTAAGAAATTTATGGAAAACGCAAAGCAGCAACCCTATTTCAATAATACCATTTTTGTTTTTGTGGGCGATCACGGGGTGGAAGGTGAATCGGGTGCCATGTATCCAAAGGCATGGAATTCGCACCGTTTAAGTGATGAGCATGTGCCCCTGCTGTATTATGCTCCTGCTTTATTACAGCCTGCCGCCTATCACTACACCGTTTCGCAGATAGATGTACTGCCCACTTTAGCAGGCATGCTGCACGAACCATATACCAACAGCACTTTAGGCAGAGATGTGATCAATCAATCCAATATTTTTCATTCGGCATTTATTATCCATCACGACGAAGGTAATATTGGTGTGGTAACAGACGATTATTATTTTGTAAAGAATATTAATATCACCCAGGAAGAACTGGTACCCGTAAAAGAAGGTTTGCCCGCATTAACGCAGCACCAATCTGATTCTATTAAACAGCAGCTCTCGCAATTAACAAGTGCTATTTTTGAAACCAGTAAGTGGATGCTGGTGAATAACCGGAAGAAATAATATGAATGGTGAATAGCGTATTATACTTTAACTTATACGCTTTTTTTATTGACCGTTCACATCTTCTTTGCAATCATGATCAGCCGTGGAGAATGCGCCGCATTGTATGGAGAAAAACTATAGTCGCCATAAACTTCCTGTATCAATAAACCCTGTTGGGCAAACATCCGGTTAAAATCAGCTAAAGAAAACTTGGCTACTCTTTCAGTAAACTCTATCGGTGCATCCAGTTCAGCATCCTGCACTATAATTTTTTTATAAAAATGTGTATCATCAAACCATTTGGTGATATTAAAAACAATGCCTTCTATTTGTTTGGTAGCCGTTGGGGTAATTTGCCCTTCGGTAAAATGTATATTCATGTAATCCATTACAAAATACCCCTGGTGCCGGATGGACTGTGCAATGGTACGAATGGCATTATCATGTTCCCGCCTGGATTTAAAATAACCAAAACTGGTAAAAAAATTAAATGCGTAATCAAAATAATTGATCCAGCAAGGCAGGCGCATATCGTGCCGGTAAAAGTGGAGGGTATCGGTTTCAAATTGCAGTGCTTCAGTAATACTTTCTTCACTAAGGTCAATTCCTGATACATCAAAGCCCTTCCCTGCCAGCTGAACAGCATGCCTTCCCTTTCCGCAGGCCACATCCAGCATGCGGCTCCCCTCCTGCGGATGTAAATGCGTAATGAGCTGGTCGATAAAGGCTGCTGCTTCGTTTTCATCGCGGTTAATATATAACTGATGATAGTAGGGAGAATTGAACCAATCTTTAAACCAGGCTTTTTGCATAGGGCAAAGTTAAGGTTTGGGAAGTTTAAAAGATTGGAGAGATTTGACATTGAAGTTTTGGTGGGGAGGAAATGAAGTACCCTGTTTTACGTACTGTAACTATTAATTACTACCCCACTGCATACTGCCCGGTATTACATATTAAACCATACGCCTGCTTACCCGAAACTGTAAACTTCCTTATCTTTGTTGTCCCTAAAACTAGAAGCGAATGACACTGATAAAAAGTATATCCGGAATAAGAGGCACCATTGGAGGAAAAACAAATGATAACCTGACTCCGCTTGATGTGGTAAAATTTGCTGCCGCATATGGCACCTGGCTGATGCAGCAGGGCGATAATCATACAATTGTAATTGGACGTGATGGCCGTATCAGCGGCGAAATGGTAAGCAGCCTGGTGGTAAACACCCTGCTGGGACTGGGCCTGGATGTGATTGATCTTGGCCTTAGTACCACCCCTACTGTTGAAATGGCTGTACAGTTTGAAAAAGCCGCAGGCGGCATCATCTTAACTGCCAGCCACAATCCCAAAGAATGGAATGCACTGAAATTATTAAATCACAAAGGCGAATTCATCAGTGGTGATGAAGGGAAACTGATTTTAGACCTTGCCGCGGCTGAAGATTTTAATTTTGCAGCAGTAGATAAACTGGGCTCTTACAAAAAAGATGACACCTCCCTGCAAAAACATATCGACGCAGTGGTAAACTATCCATTGGTAGACCTGGCCGCAATAAAAAAAGCCAAATTTAAAATTGTGGTGGATGCAGTGAACAGTACCGGCGCCATTGCAGTACCCGAATTATTAAAAGCACTTGGCCTCAAAGATATTATTGTGATCAATGAAGAGGTGAATGGCAAATTTGCCCACAATCCCGAACCATTACCCGAACATTTAGCAGGTTTAAGTACTGAAGTGGTAAAGCAAAATGCCACACTGGGTATTGCAGTGGATCCGGATGTAGACCGGCTTTGTTTTGTATGTGAAGACGGCAGCATGTTTGGTGAAGAGTACACACTGGTGGCGGTGGCAGACTATGTATTAAGTAAAAGAAGCGGCAATACAGTAAGCAATATGTCATCTACCCGTGCACTGAAAGATGTGACCATTAAAAACGGGGGCGAATATTTTCCCAGCGCGGTAGGCGAAGTGAACGTGGTGAATAAAATGAAAGCCGTAAATGCGGTGATTGGCGGAGAGGGAAATGGCGGCATCATTGTTCCGGATCTGCATTATGGCAGAGATGCACTGATTGGCATTGCATTATTTTTAACACACCTGGCCAACAGCCAAAAAACCATCAAGCAACTGCGCAATACCTACCCGGATTATTTTATGAGTAAGAATAAAATTACCCTGGAAAATAATATTGATGTAAAAGATATATTTGAAAAGATAAAAACAAAATATAAGGCGCAGCCCATTAATACCGAAGATGGATTGAAGATTGAATTTGATACCGATTGGGTGCATTTGCGTACCAGTAACACCGAACCCATCATCCGCATTTATGCCGAAAGTAATTTTGAAACCACGGCTGATAATATTGCCCGCCGGCTGATGCAGGATATTGGGCAGATGATGTAAAACAGTTGATGGTTGATAGTTCATAGCAGACCATTCTGATGGAAGACACTATTTAGCTGCTGAGCGCTATGAACCATTAACCATGAACAATGAACCATTAACCATGAACCAGAACAGAATTTATTTCGACAACGCCGCCACCACCGCACTTGACCCGCAGGTACTGGAAACCATGATGCCTTTTTTAACAGAAAAGTTTGGCAATCCCTCTTCTATTTATTCTTATGGAAGAGAAACCCGCATGGCCATTGAAACCGCCCGTAAATCAGTGGCAAAAATTTTAAATGCGCATCCGGCCGAAATATTTTTTACCAGCGGAGGTACCGAAAGCAGCAACACTGCCATCACCGCTGCGGTACGAGATCTGGGATGCAAACACATCATCACTTCCCCTATTGAACACCACGCCGTTACTCATTCTGTTGAGCATATCGACAATTTGGATATTGCTAAAGTGAGTTATGTAAAATTATTGCCCAACGGACATGTGGACATTGAAGACCTGGAAAAATTACTGGCAGCAAGCGAAGAAAAAACTTTAGTCACCTTGATGCATGCCAACAACGAAATTGGGAATATACTCGACATTCATGCAGTGGGCAACCTGTGTAAATTATACAATGCCATTTTTCACAGCGATACCGTACAAACGGTGGGACACTTCCCTTTTGATTTAAGAAATACCCCTGTACATTTTATTACCGGTGCAGCACATAAATTTCACGGACCAAAAGGCGTGGGATTATTATACATCAATGAAAATGTAAAAATAAAACCCTTTGTACATGGCGGCGGGCAGGAACGCAACATGCGTGCGGGCACCGAAAACCTGTATGGCATTGTAGGCTTTGCCAAAGCATTGGAGATGGCCACCGCAAATTATGAAACAGACAGCGCCTATATCGGCACATTGAAATATTACATGATGGATGAAATGAAAAAAAACATCCCCGGTGTATTTTTCAATGGAGATGTTTTGGGCAGAAGTTTGTATACCGTGCTGAGCGTAAGTTTTCCAAAAACAGAGAAAAGCGAGATGATCTTATTCAACCTGGATATAAATAATATTTGTGCCAGCGGCGGCAGCGCCTGCACCAGCGGGGCCGACCAGGGCAGCCATGTTATCCGTGCCATCAACAACAACCCCAACCAGGTTACCGTGCGTTTTAGTTTTAGCAAACACAATACCAAAGCAGAGGTAGATGCAGTAGTAGAGAAATTAAAGACACTGGTGTAACCATTCTACTGCACCGTATTACTGCAAAGGCGCCTATACATGAATATTAAACATGATGTACAGGTATCAGTGTATTTCTACAAAAACTCCTTATCTAAGCTGCTTTTACCAGGGATTATTGTAGTATTTTAGCCTATGCACAGTTCAAGCATTGCAGACCTAACCAATTTTTCTCTTTTTGAAATGACCCCCGACCTGGTATGTATTGCCGGCAGAGATGGTTTTTTTAAACAGATAAACCAGGCTGTAATAGAGAAATTGGAATATTCTCAAACAGAATTGTTAGCCCGTCCTATCAGCGATTTTATGCATCCCGAAGACATCGCACTCACAGCTGCCCGCCGGGAAGAATTACTCAGCGGAAAGGCATTGCTGAACTTTGAGAACCGGTACCTGAATAAAAGCGGGAAAACCATCTGGCTGCAGTGGACATCCATTTACATTCCGGATAAAGACATTGTATTTGCAATTGCAAAAGACATCACTGAAAAAAAACTGGCCGAAATTGCAGTGGAAGAAAAATACATCCGGTATAAAAGTTTAGCTGCACATTTTAAAAGCAAAATTGAAAAAGACCGGAAATATTTCGCCGTTGAGCTGCACGAAGAACTGGCCCAGCTGGCAACGGCCATTAAACTGGATATAGAATCAATAGATGCCAATACCCCCGGTGTTGCGGCTCCGGTAAAAGAAAGAATACAAAGTGTTAGCCAGGTATCCCGGATGCTGATAGATACCATTAAAAAAATTGCCTTCAATGTAAGTCCTTACATATTGCACGACCTTGGTTTACACGAAACCATTAAATGGAGCTGCAAAGAATTTACCATCTTAAATAATATTCCCTGCCATTTTAAAAGTGCTTTTGATGAAGCCCATCTTACTGATGAAATGAAAATGGATTTTTTCCGGATCTGCCAGGAATCGCTCATCAATATTGTACGGCATGCAGCAGCCAGCGCTGTAAATATCAGTATCACAGAAACTGAAGATGCCATACAGTTGTCTGTCAGCGATGATGGTAAAGGATTTGAACCCGGGCAGCAGATCAATACCCCGGGCCTCACTACCATGAAGGAATTAGCTGCTTCAATTGACAGTGATTTAACCATCAACAGTGAGCCGGGTAAGGGAACCATCATTCAACTGTCAGTTTTAAAACAAAATCATCAAAGCAACACTGCATCACTGCTCATTCATGAATAGCACTAAAAACTCCCTGGTACAATTTGTACAAACCATACTTCCAGTTTCGGGTACCCTGGCTGAAAAGATGGTAGCCCATTTTGAAACAATAGAAATAAAAAAAAATGAGTACCTGCTTAAGAGTGGCAAAATATGCAATGAATACCTGTTTTTAGAATCAGGATTTTTAAGGTCATTTACTTTAGACATCAATGGCAATGAAGTAACCACCAATTTTTTTTCCGGTAACCAGATTGTTTTTGAGGTAGCTTCATTTTTTCAACGTATCCCGTCGCAGGAAAGTATACAGGCGCTGCAACACTGCAAAGGCTGGTTCCTTACATACGAACAATTGAATGCCCTGTTTCATGAAGTTCCCGAATTCAGGGAAATGGGAAGGGCTATTTTAGTTAAAGGGTTTGTAGCATTAAAGAAACGAACATTGGCAATGATCAACGAAACCGCCGAGCAGCGCTATACCGGTTTGTTACAAAGCAATCCGCAGGTCTTTCAACAGGTGCCCTTAAAACACATTGCATCTTATTTGGGCATTACAGATACTTCTTTAAGCAGGATCAGGAAAGAATATGCAAAAAAATAATCAGTCGCATACATTTCTTGCCAAATGGCAAGAAATGTATGCTGCAGTTATATTTGCTTTGTGCAGTATTCAATACTGACTGCCATGCAACAAATACCCCTGTATATCTTTACGTTTTTTATATGTGCCATCTTTGCCACATTGGTGCTGCTGTACAAAGCCGGCAGGCCATCTGCTGCTGTTATCGTTATTTTAATACTGTGGCTGGTAATACAATCAGTGGTGGCTTATGCCGGATTTTATTTGAACACTACTGTTATGCCGCCACGCTTTTTACTGTTGGTGGCGCCGCCACTTACAGTAGTAGCGTTGCTTTTTATAACCCCTGCGGGCAAAAAATATACCGCAGGCGTTGATATGGCATGGCTCAACTGGTTACACATTGTAAGAATACCGGTGGAACTGGTTTTATTCTGGCTGTATGTGTACCGGCAAATACCACAGGTAATGACTTTTGAGGGAAGAAATTTTGATATCCTGGCTGGCTTAACCGCACCTGTGATTGCTTACCTGGGCTACCAAAAAGCAATATTGCCCCGCATGGTTTTAATATGCTGGAATATTATTGGCCTGGCATTATTATTACACATTGTGGGTACGGCCATCCTGGCTGTTCCCTTCCCTTTTCAACAAATAGCTTTTGAGCAACCTAATGTGGCAGTACTGTATTTCCCTTTTATTTTATTACCCGGTTTTATTGTTCCGGCGGTATTATTTGCACACTTACTAAGCCTTAAACAATTATTGGTAAAAAAAATCCCCTCGCATCTTACATAAAAGGCAGTTGCCTTTCTGTTACGGCATAACAGAATGCCGTATTTTTAAGCATGGTTTTATTAACGCAAGAGATCGTTTTTCCCCGGGTTGAAATGGCCGATGATGATGGCTTGCTGGCGATGGGGGGCGACTTAAGTACCGAACGTGTATTACTGGCCTATTGCAATGGCATTTTTCCCTGGTACAATGAAGACGAGCCCATTTTTTGGTGGAGCCCCAACCCCAGGTTTGTATTATTTCCTGCAGAACTGAAAGTTAGTAAAAGCATGCATACCACTCTACAAAATGGCCGCTTCAGGTTTGTGCTGAATAAAAATTTTAAACAGGTGATGGAAAATTGCAAAGCCATTACAAGAAAAGACCAGGACGGCACATGGATACAACCCGCTGTTATAGACGCTTATACAGAACTCCACCGCCTGGGTTATGGCATTTGTGCAGAAGCCTGGCAGGACGGTGAACTTGCCGGCGGGCTATACGGTATTAAACTGGGCAACATTTTTTTTGGTGAAAGTATGTTCAGTAAAAAAAGCAATGCCAGTAAATTTGCCTTCATCCACCTGGTACGCTGGCTGCAGCAGCAGGGCGTTCAGTTAATAGACTGCCAGGTATACACTGAACATTTAGAAAGCCTGGGTGCAAGAATGATTGACAGAGCAAATTTCATTCAGCTGCTGCAACAAAATATTCCACACCCCTTTGAAAGAAAAAGTTGAAAAAAGAATTGCAGGCACAACGATGCTGACAGCAGTTTACATGCCGGCAAAAAAAAGCCGTTTTAAAAACGGCTCATCAAAAGCATTTATTTGTTGAACTTTTGTTTCAGTGCTGCCAGTGCATCATTCAAAGGCAATTCCTTTGCTTCCTTTTTAGGGGCATTACCACCATTATTAAAAGGTTTTTTGATATTGGGCGTAACTGATCTTCGCTCTCCCCTTTCGGGCATCGGCACTGTTTGCTTGATGGATAAGGCAATACGTTTACGCGCCGTATCCACTTCTACAATTTTTACATTCACTTTTTGATTCAGCTTTAACACTTCTCCCGGATCACTGATATATGTATGCGAAATTTCAGACACATGCACCAGCCCATCCTGCTTTACGCCAATATCAATAAAAGCTCCAAAGCGGGTAATATTAGTTACAACGCCCGGCACTTCCATGCCCGCTTTTACATCATCAATGCTGTAGATATTGGCAAACTCAAATGTTTGTGCCTCACTTCTTGGATCAAGTCCGGGTTTCTTTAATTCGTTCAGAATATCTTTTATTGTCAATTCGCCGATCTGTTCGCTGGCATATTTTTTTGCATCGATGCTTTTTAGAATGTCTTCTTTCCCTATCAGCGCTTTTATTTCCATGCCCAGATCTTTTGCAATGGCAGTAACAACAGGATAGGCTTCGGGATGCACGGCACTTGCATCCAGCAGATCTTCTCCTTCCGGGATACGTAAAAATCCTGCACATTGTTCAAATGCTTTACCGCCCAGGCGTGGCACTTTCAGCAATTGTTTGCGGCTGCTGAACTTACCAATTTCATTTCTGTACTTGATGATATTATCGGCCAATGTACCACCAATACCACTTACATAACTCAGTAAATGTTTACTGGCAGTATTCAAATTAACACCCACATTATTTACACAACTGATCACCGTGGCATCCAGTTTTTCTTTTAGGCGAAACTGGTTCACATCGTGCTGGTACTGCCCCACCCCAATACTTTTGGGATCCAGCTTTACCAATTCTGCCAGTGGGTCCATCAGCCTTCTGCCAATACTAACGGCACCCCGTACCGTAATATCTTCATTGGGAAATTCTTCCCTGGCAATTTCAGATGCGGAGTAAATAGACGCCCCATCTTCATTTACTAAAAACACGGGCAGGTTCAATCCCAGTTTTTTAATGAACTGTTCAGTTTCTCTTCCAGCAGTTCCGTCGCCAATGGCAAATACTTCAATGCCGTATTGCTGTACTAAATTTTTTATTTTAATTTCTTCGGCCTGCACCCTGTTATTTTCATGCGGAAAGATCAGGTCTGTTTTTTGCAGGTCGCCTTTTTCATCCAGGCAAACTACTTTACAACCTGTACGGTAACCCGGGTCGATTGCCAAAATTCTTTTACTACCCAGTGGAGAACTCAATAATAGCTGGCGCAGGTTCTCTGCAAATACATTGATGGCTTCTTCATCCGCTTTTGTTTTTAATCCTGTACGGAATTCTGTTTCCAGGCTCGGTTGTAATAATCTTCTGTACGCATCTTTGATTGCTTTCCTGATCTGATCGGTACAGGAGTTCATGCCTTTGATGTACAGGTCTTCCATCATTTCCAAAGCCTGCTCTTCTTCCGGTGCAATGGCAATTCGTAAATACCCTTCTAAAAAACCCCGCAATACAGCTAAAATTCTGTGCGATGGAATTTTTGATATCAGCTCACTGAAGCTGAAATAATCTTTGTATTTGATGCCTTCCGTTTCTTTATCTGTTACCACTTTACTTTGCAGGGTGGCTTCGGTTTCAAAAAATTTACGCAGCCTGGCACGTACCTGTGCATCTTCATTCACCTGTTCGGCAATAATATCTCTTGCACCCTGTAAAGCCGCATCAGCATCCGCTACTTTTTCACCTGTGAATTTAGCCGCTTCCGCCGGCAGGTCAATATCTTTTTGTTCCAGCAGTAAATCGGCCAGCGGCTGCAGGCCATTTTCCCTGGCCGTTTGCGCTTTTGTTTTGCGTTTGGGTTTGAATGGCAGATAAATATCTTCCAGTTCGGCAAGCGTGGTGGCGCTGTTTAATTTTAACTGGATGGCATCCGTCATTTTCTCCTGTTCGGTAATGGCTTTTTCTATAAAGGCTTTACGTTCGGTAAATTCTTTTAAAAATTTTGCTTCTTCCTGTATCTGCTGTATCTGCACTTCATCGAGTGCACCGGTACTGTCTTTGCGGTAGCGGGCAATAAAAGGAATGGTAGACCCTTCCTCCAGCAATTTAAGTACGGCTTCGGCCTGTTGCGGTTTTATGTTTAGCTTTTGAGCGATCGGTAAAACAAAGTCTGACATGTTGTTCTTATTAAATTGGGCTGCGAAATTAGTGGTGTGTATGGAAATAAAAAATTGGAATATCAATTTGATTTAACTAAGTAATATTTTTTTGTGGGGATAGGCTTCCGCAAATGCATAAATGCTGTTGCGGATATAATCATTATCTGCATAGGGATTTAAAAAGTTTTTTAATGCTTCAGCAGAAGTGATACCGGTTTTAACGGGGATATAACCCATGCCCCAGAAACTTCCTCTTTCTATCAGCAGGCATAACTTTTCTTTGGGTGTAATGCCATCATCCACCAGCGCAAAAGTGGGCAATTGTTCATTGAGTGCATCAATGGCTTTTTTTATTTTACCATTGTACATCATCGGGGGTTCTAAAAACTCATAATCTTTTTGAGTAAAAGGCGTTTTATCTAAAAAACAAAGTTTGGCATCTAACTCAAACTCCTCCACCATCTTTTTTAATAATACCAAGCCTTCATGCAGCATATTGAATACATATAATGGCTGCAGTTTTTTTTTCTTTTTATCAATGGCCAACCGGATGTACCCCCTGGCATCTTCAAATGTATACAGTGCATATTTTTGCAACGGCTGTTTCTGGCTGCGGTTGTACAAAGGCCATAAACGCTTTATTTCTGTACTTTCAAAAACCAGTGCTTCCAGTTCGTTGGCGCATTCTTTATAGGTGATCTTATGAATATTGCGTAAAAAGTTCTGCCGCTTCCTGTCGGGGTCATTGTGTGTAAAATGACTGCTCACCCTTTTTTTAATGTTGATGGCCTTGCCCACATACACAATCTTTTCTTTGTGGTTGTGAAAATAATACACCCCGGGCCTGGGTGGTAACTGATCAATCACCTGCTTATCCAGGTGCAATGGCAGCCACTGGTCTTTGGAAGATTTTTTCAGCATCTCGTTAATGAACAGTTCGCCGTTACTGGCTAAATAATGTTCAAATAAAGTTACAGTGGCTCTGGCATCACCGCCTGCCCGGTGCCGGTTCTCAATTTGAATATTCAGCGAACGGCATAAATTACCCAGGCTGTAAGAAGGCAGGCCCGGAAATATCTTTCTTCCCAGCCGAACGGTACATAATTTTTTGGCCGTTAATTCAAACCCGGAAATTTTTAACTGGTGTTTTACAAAACTGTAATCAAAATTCACATTATGCGCCACAAAAATATTTTCATTCAGCAGGTCGTACAACACTTCTGCTATATCGTCAAATGCAGGAGCATCCTCCACCATGCGGTTGTCGATACCGGTTAATGCCGTGATGTATTTGGGAATGCTTTGTTGCGGATTAATGAGCGTTTCAAAATGCTTTACCACTTTGGCACCATCATGTATGAATACAGAAATTTCGGTGATGCCGTGCGATGCAGCATAACCGCCGGTGGTTTCAATATCTACAATGGCGTACAATTTTGTGTTGACAGGTTTTAGTTGATGGTTGACTGCGGGTGCAAAATACTAATAATTTTAGTTATTAGCGTCAAAATCTTTTAGGCCCAAATGCAGCCGGAATCATTATTTCAACAAAGTTTCCAGGTAGTGGGTTTTAATATTAAAGAGTTTTTTCAGCCCTGCTGCTTTGTTTAGGTATTCAGATGGGTTGTTTATAGGTTGATCTGCTTTGATGGCAACTATCATTACATTTTTAGGCGTATGCTCTGTAGCGATAAAATCAAACACCCTTGTTTTATATCCATGGGCTTCCAGTAATAAAGCACGGATGGCATCGGTTAACATTTCGGCCTGGCGCTCTAATAAGATGCCATGCTTGGTAATACTTTTTAGTTCATTATCGGGCGCCATCTGCTTGCGTATTTGCTTATGGCAGCAGGGCGCACATACGATGAGTTTGGCATTGGCTGCAATGCCTTTATAAATGGCATCATCGGTGGCGGTGTCGCATGCGTGTAAAGCAATCAGCATATCAAGTGATGGCAGTTCAGCATCCTGTATACTTTCTTTTTTAAACTGCAAGCCATCATATCCAACCGCTTTCGCAATGTTGTTACACTTGTTCACCAGGTCATCTCTTAATTCTATGCCATACACTGTTGCTTTTTGTTTCAATACATTTTGCAGGTAATCGTACAATGCAAAAGTTAAATAGCCTTTGCCGCTTCCCATATCTGCCACTGCGATATCTTTATCAAAATGTATATCCTTAAGGATGCCGTTAATGATATCTACATAATGATTGATCTGTTTGTATTTATCCTGCATGTCTTTTTTTACCTGCCCATCTGCAGTGGTAATACCCAGTTCCTTCATCCATGAAGCATTTGCGGCTTCTACCAAACGGTGTTTTTGCCTGTCGTGCTGCAGTGCCCCGGGTTTTACAGATAAGCTTGCAGGCTTGGTGATCTGTTTTGCAACACCATCTTTATTAATAGAAAAATAAATATCCTGTTTTGATGTAAACATGTCAGCATTATAAAAATCGGCCTGAAGCATTTTTTCCAGCAGTATCAGCGCTTCTTCAATATCGTAATTTTTAAAACTGTCGTTGGTATTGTGGCGGTAAGTAAAAGCCAGTTTCAGTTTATTCTTTATTGTGACAGGTTTGATGAAAATATTTTTCAGTTCAGCTGATTTATCACGTTTGTTACCCAGGCTGATCTTGATCAACTCATGCCGGTTAAAATTTTCAGAAATGGTATTGAGGAAAGACTGCAGCTGCTGCTTCATGTTTTTATTTTTACAACATTGTAAAGGTAAATCAATCTAAACTGCGGTGGTTACCTGTTTTTATTGCTTATTCAGGCACAACAGGTTCTTCAGGGTGGGGTTCATGAAATTTAGACACGGCATCTTTGTGCCTGAGAATTTTGATCAGTTGTATCAATGCCGTTAAGGCAAATATGCCGCCAATTACCCAATTCAGATATTGCTGGCTGTTAGCAATGCGCTGCACCATCCACTTGCCACCAAAAATAAACACGCCATTGCCCAGCAAAGTGCCAATACCAATACCAATAATATAACTGTTGTACTGGCCGGGTTTGGGTTCCAGTATTTTTTTGGTAAACAATACCGTACTCCAGCCAAACCAAAATGGAATTTGTACCGGGTTGATGGCACACATGAACATGCCTAACAGGAAACGGTGCATGTTGTTATTGAGCAGTACGTTCTTGGTTTCGCCACCATCCGTTGCTGCTGCAATAAAACTTCCGGTGGCCAATGCCAATACAATACCCAGTGTGATCCATTCCATGGCACGCATCAGTTTGGCCTGCTTGCGTACCCAGTCTATTCCCACCAGCGAAATTCTTACGTAAATCATTTCCACCAGTAAGGAACCAAAAGAAAAATACATGGCATCTGCAATACTTTCCTGTATACCTATCTGCATGGCAGCCACATTCAGCGTGCCCAGGGGTAAAGAACCCAGGAAGCTGATCATCATGCCCCAGAAAAATATTTTGATTAGTTTGCTCATTGATTGATTTGAAGCTGGATACTTGAAACTTGATACCTGATACTTGATACTTGATGCTGGATACTGGATGTACCGCTGCATTTGAACTTTCTTCATTCACCACTGACCATTGACCATTCACCATTCACCATTCACCATTCACCACTGACCATTCACCCTATCCCATTCTTTCATCTGCCGCCTTCATCATTTTAAAATTAGCAGTGGCATCGTTTAAAAATTTTCTGCCTTTCAAAAAAGGCCAGGGTGGTATCCCCTGCTGCCGGTTGTATTTACTGATCTGGTACAATGCCTTCCAGTGCTTCAATATTTCTTTATAAGCACCCAGCAATGTATAACCGGTATCGTAAAAATGGTTGGGTTCGGCGCCGCAGCCATTGTATTCGAGTATGGTAAAATTGCAGCCCTTTTTCAGGTCTTCCACACTGGTACACATGATATCATAACGGCCATAAAAAAAATCGTTGATGCGTAAACTCAGTGCGTCAAAAACTGCCACCAGTGTATCGTCGATGTGTTCTTTAAGATCAACAAACTGCGCCCCACGGTTGTGGTTGGCCGCATAACTCAGCATGTATTTTTGTCCTTCAGGTACAATGGCGGTCCAGTTATTTTTATGCTTATTCCGTAATTCTTCTATGCGTTTGTGCCCCTTGGGATGCTGTAATACCAGTTCTTCCAGGGTTTGCCTGCCGTTGCCCACAATCTGCAGCGGAATCTTGTGCAAAAAACCTGTTACCCTTCCTTTTTTTTCTTTGGGATGACGGATATAAAATACACTTACCTCCATAGGATAATGCACCATTTTTTGAATGATGTATTCCACCGGCACATGGGTATGATAATGTAACAGGTCCTGTTCCGTATCAATTTTCCTGAACAATACGCCCTGCCCGCCTACTTCGGGTTTGGCAATCAGGGGATATTCGATGCCGCTTTGCTGCAGGCGATCCAGTACCTGTTTGAAATCTTCGGTTGGCAATACATTAAAGGTAGCAGGATACAAATCTTTGGGCAGCAGGTCGTACATTTCCTTTTTGGGCTCTCCTTCCATTCCGCCAAAAGTGATCTTTGGATTGCTGGATGTAAAGAACCATACAGCGCCCGACCTGGCAATATACCAAAGCCATACCGGTGTAATGGGGGCATAGATCAATTTAAAAGGCCAGGCTTCCCAATTGGTTATTTTATGCAATATATTTTTCAAATCTGAGCTTATGAGTGCCAAAAATAAACCCTAAACAGCAAACGGCAATCGTAAAACTATTAATTACATTTGTGTACTGTAAATAAACATGTATGCAAGTACCAACAATGGCCGAACTGATGGCAAAAGGCGAACACCCGGAGATCTTATTTTGGGTAGGCTGCGCCGGGAGTTTTGACCTGCGGGCACAAAAAATAACCAGGGCCTTTGTAAGCATTTTAAATAAAGTGGGTATCAACTATGCCATTTTGGGTAAAGAAGAAATGTGTACCGGCGATCCGGCCAGGCGTGCCGGTAACGAATTCATGTTTCAGATGATGGCCTACCAGAACATACAACTGCTGAATGGTTATGGTATAAAAAAAATTGTAACCGCCTGCCCGCATTGTTTTAATACGCTGAAGAATGAATATCCCGAACTGGGAGGCACTTATGAAGTGATACACCATACCACACTGATACAGCAACTGATTGATGAGGGTAAAATTAAAATGAAAGATGATGGTGATTTTAAAGGCAAAAAGATCACCTATCACGACAGCTGCTATTTAGGCCGTGCCAACAATATTTATGAAGCGCCCCGTAAAGTACTGGAAGCACTGGATGCTGCATTAGTGGAAATGAAACGCTGCAAAAGCAATGGTTTGTGCTGTGGCGCCGGCGGTGCACAAATGTTTAAGGAAGAAGAAAAAGGTACCACCAGGGTAAATTTAGAAAGAACTGCCGAAGCCCTGGAAACCGGCGCTTCGGTAATTGCAGCGGCTTGCCCTTTTTGCAATACCATGATGACGGATGGTGTAAAAAGCAATGAAAAAGAAGAGAGTGTGCAGGTACTGGATATTGCTGAACTGGTAGCCGCATCAATGATATAAAAAAAAGATGTTGAAAAATTTATTTATTACCGGGGTAACTATACTGTGCCTGCTGTTTTTTTACAGCTGCGGAAGTTTAACGGTAACGGTTAAACAATTTGACATTGACAGTGCAGTAAGAAGAGTGGTACCGGAGCACAATTGCGGTTGCGATGATAATGGCAAGTCAGTAAAACTATTGAAAGTAAAAGACGGCGTTATTAACAACACCTACTACTGGCAAATTGTGTATGTAAAAAAAGAGAGTAGTACCGATTACGGGGCTCAGGCTGTTAAAATAAAAAAAGAACTTATCCGTCTGGTGCCCACTATAAAAAATTATAAGCGGGTATTTATCGAATTCAGGATGAACACCACACAGGAAACAGATACTGCATTCAGTTCAACCAATATAGGCACCGCCTATTTTATTACCAATTCCTGTAACGGCTTTGCGGCAGGTAAAACGCACGAAGAATTGTTGAAAGACACTAAAACAAAAAATAAGATCAGTTCATTTTGTAAAACGAATAATTAAAAATATGATCACCGATATAAAAGAACATATCCCCGAAGATTTTAATGACAATTCCAAAGTATGGATATACCAGGCCAGCCGCCTTTTTTTAATGAGCGAAGCGTTTGAGATGGAAGACATGCTGAACAATTTTGTGGCCCAATGGAAAAGCCATGGCGATAAAGTGAAAGGCTATGCCAATTTATTCTTTGGCCAGTTCATTGTGATCATGGCAGATGAAACCCATGCCGTGGTTGGCGGATGCAGTACCGACAGTTCGGTACATGTAATTAAAGCCATTGAACAACAATTTAAAGTAAATATGTTCGACAGGCAGCACCTGGCTTTTGTAATAAAAGATAAAGTACAGTTGTTACCCTTATCTCAACTGAATTACGCTGCCGCAAATAATTTTATTACACCTGATACTTTGTACTTCAACAATACGGTACTCACTAAAAAAGAATTGCTGGATAGATGGATCGTTCCTGTTAAAGACAGCTGGCTGGGCAAAAGAATACATTTTAATAAGGCAACCAGCGCTTAACTATTGTTATTTCTTTACCGCAGGTGTTTTAATTGATTTTATCAGGGCGGCCCTGCTGCTCTTCTTCACATTCTTGCTGAAGATATAACTCAGTGCTATGCGGAAATTTTTTGTACGTGTGGTACTGTAGCTTTCTAAATTAAAGTTACTGGCATAGGTAAAATATTTATTCTGCTGCTGGCGAAAAGGATCGATCAAACTCAATGCCAGCAACAGCTTCTTTTTTAAGAATTTTTGTTGCACGCCAATATTCATGCTTTGAGAGCTGCGCACTGTTCCCTGAGGGTTGGCAAAACGGTTGAATGTAATGCTGATATTGGCATTCAGCAATGGATTAAATATATAACTCCCGTTTAAAGTAGAAAATACCGAGCCGCCATTGTGGTAACGGTTTACGGTACGGTCGTGTGCGCTGTATACATTGTAGATATAACCCAGACTTACATTCACTTTCGCTTTTTTATTGATGGTATAACCACCCCATGTATTGGCCTCATATTCTTTACGGCCACTGAGGTTTTGCCAGGTAATGGTGGTTTTTCCATCGGGTTGCAAACTGCGGATAGCACTGTAAATATCCTGCAGCGCATTATAACCCACCGAAATATTTACATTGTACAACTTGTTCCATTTTCCGGCGATGAGGTCAAAATTATCGGCAAAATAAGGCTGCAGGTAAGGATTACCAAAGCGTGTATTGTAGGGATCACTGTAATCTACACTGGGATTCAGCTGCGCCAGTCCCGGCCTTTGTATACTGCGTTTATAACTGGCCGTAAAATTCAGCTCATGCTCCCATTTTTTAATAATGGTTACAAAAGGTAAGGGGCTCCAGTAATTGTTAGCATAATTGCTGTTGTCATTTACCAGGTCAAACTGGGTGGTGGTTTGTTCTATTTGTGCTCCGGCTGTAATATTAAAATCTGGTTTGATGGTATACCGTAATGCGGCCCTGTAAAAAAAGATATTTTGGTGAAACTGGATATCGTTGCTCAGCAGGTCATTCGCTACAAAAATATTATCCGGTTTTTTTAAAAAGGCTGTATGCAATACATTGTGATTATTGGCACGTATCCAGCCATTGCCCAGGTTCAGATAGAATTTATTGTTTTTCAGTAACCGGTCGTAATTGATCCGTATGCTGATGGTACTGTTCTTAATTTGTGTACGCTGCTGCTGGCTGCTGTCGGTACCGTTAAAACTATAATCGGGGTTTAAATACTGCTGGTAATAATCCCGGTCATTTTCATTATTGCCCAGTGTTACACTGCCCACAATACGAAAAACGGTGGTGGGCAATTTGCCTTTTACAGTATACGATCCTGTAAAACCAGGCGATGCACTGCTGCCGGCAGTGGTGATAAAGCGGTTGCTGAGCCGGTAAATTAAATTGCCACTGTTGATATTGGTGTATTGATTGCTGCTGTTGCTTTCCGCAGTGCTGCTGTTGAAATAAGTGGTAAAATTAAATGCACGGTGTTTGCTCTGCTCATAATCCAAACTTATCCTTGCATTAGGTCTCAGGGCGTTGTTATCATTATTACCTGTGGTGTTAAAATAATTTATAGAATCGGTATAAATATTTTGCCGGTTACTGTAACTGTTACCTTCAAATGCATTGTACCCAAAGCCGGCACTGGCATTGAGTGCTATTTTATTTTTGCGGTAACTGAAACTTCCATTGAGACCGTTCTCGCCCCTGGTACCATAGGTAACACCCAGCCGGCCACTCATGCCTACACGGCCTTTTTTGGTAACAATATTTATTACCCCGCCTCTTTCATTGGCATATTGTGGCGGCGGGGTGGTCATCACTTCAATCTTATCGATCATGCTGCCGGGCATGCTTTCCAGTAAGTCCTGCAATTGTTTGCCATTCAGTTCCACCGGCTTATCGTCAATCAAAATTTTTACATCCTTGCCACGCATCTGCACTTTACCATCATTGTCAACATTTACCAGTGGTGCCTGTTTCAATAATTCGGTGGTAGATGAGCCCGAGCTCAATGCCGATTCGCCCACATTAAAAGTGATCTTACCATCTTTATTTTCTATCAATGGTTTTTCTGCATACACCACCAGCTCTTCCATATCGGTGGTTTTCTTATGCAGTTTAATATCGTTCAGGTCAAAATCAAACCGGTCGGCACGGATGTAAATACTGTCCAGCTGTAAGGTATTGTATCCAACAAAACTTATCTTCAGGCGGTAATAACCATATGGCAGCTGTTCAAATAAAAAAGAACCGTCTTTCACCGTAACCAAATTCTTGGTAAAACCGGAGTCTGCAATATTTCTCAATGTTACACTTGCCGCCACCACAGCTTTGCTGTTGTCTGCATCCAGTATGGTGCCGATAATAATGCCGGGATGGGACTTGATCTTTGCAGAATCTTTTTGGGCAAATGCAGTAAAGGAAAGGAATGATAAAACAATTCCAAAAACAAATTTCAAATCGACAGGTTTTATTGAAACGAAGTTATCGCAATATGTTTTCAGGGATGAATTTTTATTACAAACGGCAGTGCAGTATGTATACAATCTATGGTGCATACGCGTCCACACCTGCAAGTATTTTGTTATTAAAATCAAACAATGTTAAATTTTCCCAGCTGGAGCCATTGGTGGAGGTAGTTCCCCGGAACGCTACCCAGTCGGGTGCCCAGTAACAAAAACCTATCCCCCGGTTATTGGGAATATTATGCACCACGGTACGCAGGTCGATCAGGTATTTTCTTTGCCCCACCGCTGTGGCATCATAGCCACTGAGCAATGGATTGGCTGCTCCAAAAACATTGTTGGTAAAATCATTATACCCGGTACTGAAAGGATAAGCCGTTTCTGCAATAAAAATATCTTTATTATAGGTGGCAGCCAGTGCATTCAGATCAGTTTGCAATTCAGCCAATGTGCGGTAATGCCACCAGTAGTAATAAGAAAGCCCCATGATATCATAGTTGATACCCTGTGTTTTTATATTATTAAAAAACCAGTCGGCACCCGTAGTGCCTGCAAAGTGCAGCATGATTTTGATGGCAGGATCAACCGCCTTCACCGCATCAATTCCTTTTTTTACCAGGGCTGCATATTGCGGCCAGTTGGCATCAAAACTGCCGCCCACTTTTCCCGTATTCCATAACATGCCGCTGTTGGTCTCGTTGCCAATTTGAACAATAACGGGTAAGATATTTTTTGCTTTCAGATCGTTCATTACCCGGTATGTATAATTGTACACGCTATCCAGCAACACGGGGTACGATGCCGATTGCCATGCCGCCGGAATGGTTTGATTGGCCGGATCGGCCCAGGTATCACTGTAATGTAAATTGAGCCACCAGTTAATGCCGGCAGATTTAATGGTTTGTGCAAAATTTTCCACTTCGGCCAAACTGCTTTGTGTGCTGGAAGGTGTATGCCATAAACGCAAACGCACCAGGTTCATGCCGCTGTTCTTTAAAATGCTAAGCGCATCCTGCTGCTGACCGGTACCATTATAAAATTTTGTGCCTGCAGCTTCAATCAAAGGAAGAAAAGAAAGATCGGCACCACGGTAAGTTACTGATGGTAATGGTACTACCACCGGGGGTACAGGATCTGGCAAGGGTTCCTTATTGCAGGAAACTGACATTGCCAGTATTGAAACCATCAAAATGATTGTGCGGATCATAATGCAATTTACAACTGTTCTTTCTAAATACGGAATCATTATCTGCCATACTGGCACTTTCAAACCCTTTATATTATCTTTGCCCGGTAAATAAAGGAGAATAATGCTGGACGCAGACACTAAAGAACACGATGAGGCAAGGCAGGGAGAGGCTTTTGCACCCTTTGCGGTTGACCCCAATCAATATAAAAAACATTTCTATATAGAAAGTTATGGTTGCGCCATGAACTTTGCCGACAGTGAAGTGGTGGCTTCCATACTGCATGAAAGCGGCTTTGGCCCCACAAAGAATGCCGAAGAAGCCGATCTCATTTTCATCAATACCTGTTCTATCCGGGATAAGGCAGAACAAACCGTGCGCCGCCGCCTGCAGCAATTTCGTGTTATTAAAAAACAACGCCCCGGTATGCTGGTAGGTGTTTTAGGCTGTATGGCAGAAAGGCTAAAAGCCCAGTTTTTAGAAGAAGAAAAATTGGTTGACCTGGTGATTGGCCCCGATGCTTACCGCACTTTACCAGGTCTGATAGAAGAAGCCGGCACCGGCCAAAAAGCCGTTAACGTATTGCTCAGCCGCGACGAAACCTATGGCGATATTGCCCCCATACGCCTGAACAGCAATGGCGTTACCGCTTTTGTAAGCATCATGCGGGGTTGTAATAACATGTGCAGTTTTTGCGTGGTACCCTTTACCAGGGGAAGAGAAAGAAGCCGCGATGCTGCCAGCATCATCAATGAATGCAGAGAACTGTTTGAGCAGGGATATAAAGAAGTGACTTTATTGGGGCAAAATGTAGACAGTTATCAATGGATTGACGAAAACAAAAAAGAAACGGTTTCGTTTGCCCTGTTGATGGAACAGGTGGCACTCATCTCCCCTTTATTGCGTGTACGTTTTTCCACTTCGCATCCAAAAGACATTACCGATGATGTATTGCACACCATTGCCAAATACGAGAACATCTGCAATTATATTCACCTGCCGGTACAAAGCGGCAGCAGCAGGATTCTGCAGCTGATGAACCGTACCTACAGCAGGGAATGGTATATTGCCAAAGTGAACCGCATAAGAGAGATCATTCCCGACTGCGGCATCAGCACCGACATGATCACCGGTTTTTGTACCGAAACAGAAGAAGATCACCGGGAGTCTTTAAGCCTGATGGAATATTGTGCGTACGATCTTGCCTACATGTATTTTTACAGTGAACGCCCCGGCACTTTGGCTGCCAGAAGATTTAAAGATGATGTGCCCGAAGAAGTGAAGAAAAGAAGGTTGCAGGAAATGATTGACCTGCACCGTATACAATCTTTACAAAGCATGCAGAAAGAAGTGGGCAAAATAAGAAAGGTATTGATTGAAGGTACCAGTAAAAAAAATGAACAAGATTTTTATGGCCGTACAGATCAGAATAAAGTGGTGGTGTTTGCAAAGGCAAATTATAAACTGGGTGATTATGTAACCGCCAGGATCATTTCCTGCACAGCAGGTACATTAATTGGTGAAATTATTTCCGAATGAAAATATATGTAAAATACCTGATCCTTTTATTTGCATTTGGTGCTGGTGCAAGTACATTCAGCACGGCTAACACGGCGGCCGGCATTGTTGCCGCCGGGGCGTTTCTCGCTTATGCATTCATTGAGATACAGGACCTGAAAACCATCAATAACGAAGACAAAGACAACTAATGGACCTGCAAAGTATAAAAAACCGTTTCGCCATCATAGGCAATTCGCCCTCACTGAACCATGCGCTGAATATTGCAGCGCAGGTGGCCAATACCGACCTGTCGGTTTTGATAAATGGAGAAAGTGGTGTGGGAAAGGAAGTGTTCTCACAGATCATCCATGCATTGAGTGCAAGAAAGCACAATCCCTTTATTGCGGTAAACTGCGGCGCCATACCGGAAGGCACTATCGACAGTGAATTGTTTGGTCACGAAAAAGGAAGTTTTACCGGCGCACTCGACAGCCGCAAAGGGTATTTTGAAACCGTAAACGGCGGTACCATTTTCTTAGATGAGATTGGCGAAATGCCCCTGGGCACACAGGCCCGTTTACTTCGTGTACTGGAAGCCGGTGAATACATCCGGGTGGGCTCATCCAAGGTACAGAAGACCGATGTGCGGGTGATAGCCGCCACCAATAAAGAACTGATTGAATTTACACAAACCGGTAAGTTCAGGGAAGACCTGTATTACCGTTTGAATACTGTGCCCATCAGGGTGCCTGCCCTGCGAGACCGCAAAGAAGACATTCCTTTATTGTTTAGAAAATTCTCTGCCGACTTTGCTGATAAATACAAAGCCCCGGCGGTACAACTGGATGAGGAAGCAAAAAATGTACTGGTCAATTATACCTGGCCGGGTAATGTAAGAGAATTGAAAAATATAGCAGAACAGATATCGGTACTGAGCCAGAACAAGAACATTAATGCCGCACAGTTAAAAAGTTTTTTACCCGAGCACAATTATTCAAGATTACCGGTATTATCAGGCGGCGCCGGCGTGGTAAGCCAAACCGAATTTGCCAATGAAAGGGAGATCTTATACAAATTGTTCTTTGATATGAAGAAGGATGTGAACGAATTGAAAAAAATGTTTTTCGACCTGTTGCAAAATCCTTCCCTGGCACAACATGCACCGGTTTTTACCAACGATATTCCGGAATACCACGGCAACGCACAGCCGGTACTCAGCCAGCCGGCTCAGCAACAGCAACCCGTTTTTTTACACAGCAGCAACAATGATATTCACCAGCACGAAGATGTGGAAGAATCGCTGAGCATCATGGATAAGGAAAAAGAACTGATCATTAAAGCGCTTAAAAAACACAAGGGCAAACGTAAAGATGCATCGCTTGACCTGGGCATCAGTGAAAGAACGCTGTACCGGAAGCTGAAGGAATATGATATAGAAGATTAAGCTGGCCCCTAAATCCCTGAAGAGGACTTTGCAGCGTAATATTCTTTATACATTATTTAGTTGTGGGATCATTTTATTTTTATTGAATATTTTTTATGTTATCTCTTTTGTATCATAACTGCACACTAAGGAATTTGTTTTTAGATTTTACTGGTAATTTTTAACACCTTCAATAACAAATTCTGTTTAATTTGCTGCCAAATGAAATTACCAATACATACCATTTTCGGCAATACTGCAAAAAGGCTGATCGCCTGTATGCTGGTACTGTTTACTTTTTCTTATGCCACCTGTAAATATGGGTTTAAAGATACCTCCCCCATACCGCCCGAAATAAAAACTTTCAGGGTAAATGCATTTGAAAACAAGGCGCAGTATGTAAACCCGCAGCTGAGTACCCAGCTGGGCGAAAAGCTGAAACAAAAAGTAATCAACACCACCCGCCTGCGCCAAACCAATGGCGATGAGGCAGATTATGACATCAGTGGTTTTGTAAGCCAGTACTATACCAGCACGTCGGGCGTAAGCGCCAATAATGCCAGCCTCAACCGGCTCAATGTGAGTTTTCACCTGGTGTTTAAAAACAACAAGGATGAAAAGAAAAATTTTGAAGCCGACCTGATGTACAATAAGGATTATGACGCCGGCAAAAGCTTATCGCAGGCAGAATCGGAGTTCAGCACCGTAATGATCGCCAATATCACCGACCAGATTTTTAACCGGATATTCTCTAACTGGTAAAAAACTATTTGCCGTTTGTGGTTTGTGCTTTAGTTTTGACATTATGGAGTACGCTTCTTTGTTCAGCCATATCGTAAAACAGCAGGTACCCGGCCAGTCTGAGGCCGATCAGTTGCTGCAACTTACCCAGGCACACCCCTATTTTACTCCTGCACAATTTTTTTTATTGCAACAACTGAACAGTGATGAAGCTGTTTACAGTAAGCAGGCTGCCAAAACGGCCCTGCTCTTTAACAATCCTTACTGGTTGCAATTTCAATTACAGCAAAGCCGGACTGGAGCTGTACCCCAGGTACCCACAGCACCCGTTAATGAAACGCCTGTAATTGCCATGTATGCAGATAATACGGACAACAACGACAGTGCAGTTTTAGTAGAAGAAGCGCTACCACCCGCTGCAGTACTGACACATACACCAGGCGATACTGACAATGAAAGTGAAACTGAAATTGCCGCTGCCATACCTACAGAACAGGCAGAGGCCCCAACGGTGGAAATAGCAGCAAATACAGACAATGATACTGCCATCATTACCAACACTGCATTGCCTGCTACCGAAAACCAAAACACAGCAGATAATACCGACGAACCGGAAGACACAAAAACAGCACAGGAAATGCCCCCCATTAAAATTAATCTTGCGGCATCTATCAAAGAAGCCGAAAATGATACTGCCCTTAGCTTTGAACCCATGCACCTGGTAGATTATTTTGCCTCACAGGGCATAAAACTATCTGAAGACGGGCAAACGGCCGATAAACTGGGCAAACAACTGAAAAGCTTTACAGAATGGCTGAAAACCATGAAAAAGATACATGCCGACGCTGCCTCCGGGGCCACCAATGCGGATATTAGCGTGCAAACCATGGCCGAAAAAAGCAATGCCAGGGGCGAAATTGTAACTGAAGCCATGGCCGAAGTATTTGCCCAGCAGGGCAAAACCGGCAAAGCCATAGAAGTATATAAAAAATTAAGTTTGCTCAATCCCCTTAAAAGCGCTTTCTTTGCAGCCAAAATTGAACAATTAAAAGGATCGTAACATGTTAGTTTTATTTGGAATTTTAGTGATCATTGCTTCTGTAGTACTGGGATTGATCGTATTGATTCAGAATCCTAAAGGTGGTGGATTATCTGCCAGCCTGGGTGGTTTCAGCAACCAGTTAATGGGTGTAAAGCAAACTACCGATGTACTGGAAAAAGGTACCTGGTTATTTGCCGCTATCGTGGGTATACTTTGCCTGGTATCACCTGCTTTTATACCAAAAGATGGCACCAAATCTTCTACCAATACCGACCTGTTGAAGAATGTAAAAGTAGAGTCACAAAAACCAGCTCCGGCACCCGCTCCCGCCGGTACTGCAACCATGCCAGGTGCAGATTCTGGTAAAAAATAAAGGTTTTACATTTTATTAAAATATTTACAACCCCGTGTTTTACACCGGGGTTTTTTATTTTACTTTGCCACAGATACCACAACAATGAAAAAAAAGATCATATATGCCACTCTTACCCTGCTGCTGCTAACCGGTGGTTTTGCAGGCTGGAAACTGATGGGCCCTACAGTAAATGCGCCCGAAAAAAAATATTTCTACGTTAAAACCGGTGCTGATTACCAGCAGGTACTGGCAGCATTAACACAGGAAAAGATCATCCAGGACGATTTTTGGTTTAAGCTGGTGGCCAATAAATTAAATTATCCCAAATCAGTTAAGGCAGGGCGTTATGAAATTAAAAATGGCATGAGTGTGCTGAACCTGGTACGCATGCTGCGCTCAGGTAACCAGTCGCCGGTTAACCTGGTGATCACCAAACTGCGAACCAAGGAAGACCTGGCCAAAAGAATTGCCCAGTATTTTGAATGCGATTCGCTCAGCATGATCAGTTTTTTAAGCAATCCCGATTCCATCAGTAAATACCGGTTAGACAGTAATACATTGATGACCGCTGTAATTCCTGATACCTACAGCATTCCATGGAACACGGCCCCGGCAAAGATCTTTAAGAAACTATACAGCGACCAGGAAAAATTCTGGAACAGTGAAAGAAGAAAAAAAGCAGATGGCCTCAGCATGACACCGCAGCAAGTGTATACCATGGCCAGCATTGTAGAAGAAGAAACCAATATGGAAGCCGACAAGGGAAAGATTGCCAGTGTATACATTAACCGCATAGAAACCGGCATGAAACTGGAAGCCGACCCCACCGTAAAATTTGCCATGAAAGATTTTGGCCTCAGAAGAATATTGAATAAACACCTTGCTTTTCCTTCGCCCTACAATACCTACCAGCAAACCGGATTACCCCCCGGGCCAATTTGCACTCCCTCTTCCAAAACCATTGATGCCGTGTTGAATGCCCCTCAAACCAACTATATATTTTTTGTGGCCAAACCCGACTTTAAAGGTTACTCTAATTTTGCAGCCACTTACCAGGAACATATGGCATTTGCAAAAGCTTATCAGCAGGCACTGGACAGTTTGATTCGTGCAAAAGCAGCAAATAAGTGATCAAAAAAAATTACCTTGTAGTACACCATGACCAAACTGGAACGCATATTGTTAACCAAAACCCCGCTTGCTTTTGTGTTACAAAAAAGCAAGCATTGGCATTTGCCCGGTTTTGAAGGCGTTCCATTATATGATGTATTGAAGTTTTTTTTTAAGCAGGTTAAAACGGTGGGCCTTACAGAAAGGGCATCTGCTGTGGCCTATAATTTCATCATGGCCATACCACCCTCTTTTTTATTTTTATTTACACTTATCCCCAACCTGCCATTTATATCCCGCAAAAGTTTAAAAATACAGTTGCATGCCCTGGTTACAGATATTGTACCTGCACAGGGATACAATGGTAATATCATAAAATTCATCGATTCATTTATCGATGGCAATAAAATTGGTTTGCTTTCCTTTGGTTTGATACTGGCGTTATTTTTTGCTTCCAATGCCATGATGGGCTTAATGCGCTCTTTCAATAAAAATTATATTGGCTTCGAAAAAAGAAAAGGCCTGCATACCCGCTGGATAGCCATTCGCCTCACCACTTTAATATTTGGCTTGGTGCTTGGCTGTATTGTTTTACTGATCACGCAGGGAGCCGTGTTAAAATGGCTGGGGGTTAAAAATCCTTTCTGGAAAGATTTCATCTTTTATGTGCGCTGGATTGTAATTGTAGCCCTGGTATTTTATTCCATTGCATTCATTTATAAATATGCCCCGGCGGTGCAAAAACGCTGGAAGCTCACTTCACCCGGAACCATACTGGCCACATTTTTAAGTTTAATGGCCACGCTCGGTTTTTCAGCCTTTGTAAATAATTTTGGAAGATACAATGCCCTCTACGGCTCTATCGGCACCATTATCATGCTGATGGCCCTCATCTTCATCAACTCGCTGGTATTATTGATCGGTTTCGAATTGAATGTAAGCATCAAATCGCTGAAACTGATTGCCGAACAGCGGGAGAACGAAGAGAAAATGAAATTGGCCAAACAGTTGGTATAGTCCGGTTTCACCTCTCACGAAATCGCAATACTGTTTATGCCTGCCATGCATCAAATGTTGCCTGTTATTCCATTAACTACTACAGAATTTTCAGTGAGGGTAAAAAATTTACAAAGGGTTACCATGCGGGGGTTTCTGTATTTCATAACGCAATTGCTATGCCACCGGGCATTTATTTTTACCCGTCCTAAAAAAATCACCTGCCGTATTCGGCATTACCATAGTGCCCTATATTGAAGCCTGAATAGTTTATTTGCAACAAATGATCTTTCCTGTAAAAACTATCCCTCATTACAGGTGCAGGTTAACACTACCCAAAACCGGAAGGTGATTGTTTATTTCAACCGCCGGTTGCTTTCCTTATTTACCCCGATCCACCTTCAGCTAATTTTTTGGATGATAGATGGTAAACCATCACCTGCTATCACCATTGACACAGGCTATGGTTCTTAGTTTTTTTTGAATAAACCTCCTGATAAATAAAGGAGTGAAAAGATAAAACCGTAAATTGCACCTCCTTAATCAAACGACTCCTTAGCTCAGCTGGTTAGAGCTACTGACTCTTAATCAGTAGGCCCAGGGTTCGAGTCCCTGAGGGGTCACCAAGGTTCTTAAATTGCCCGATAGTGTAACGGTAGCACATCAGATTCTGATTCTGCTTGTCTTGGTTCGAATCCAGGTCGGGTAACAAAACGAGGACAAATCGGTTTTTTTACTGATTTGTCCTTTTTAATTTTGGCTAAAACTCTCTCCCATCCTGCATATTACCACAAATGCCTATTAAACCGGGAGCTTCGGTAATGATTCAGGCGAAATCAATTTTTTGGGATATATTGACCCTATATTGTCTTTAGATAGTTGCTTGAATTGCTTTTTGATGTATTGCACTCAACTTGGCTTCATACAATTGTCTCCCCAACTATTCCCTTTTTTAAAATATCCACGACAACCCCTGCATCAGCCATGCTGCTGCCTATTTTTTTATATCTGCCTTTAAAAATACAGTGTCCGTCATTAGTTTTTGCAATGAATACCCGCCTGTATCCAGTATTGTGTTTGGGAATATTTTTTTTAATGCCGGCCAGTCAGCAGCTGTTACTTTAGATTGATACAGGTATATCGATTGTAATGATTTTAGCTTTTGTAATGCCTGTATTCCTTTTGCCGAAATATTGGCACCAACAATATTCAGCGAACGCAGATGAGTTAATGAACTTAAGAAAGGCATACCGCTATCAGTAATCTTTGTGTTATTTAATTGAAGAAAAAGAAGCTGTGAACATTTGCCAATAACCACCAAAGCACTATCATTAATATTGGTATTGCCCATTTTTAATGATACCAATTGTTTTTGTAAAGCAGCTAACAAATTCAAATCATCTTTTGTTACTTCCGGTGATGATACAAAACTAACGGCGAGGTAATTGCTGTTAGCAGCAACAGGTAATACTATCACTCCCCTGTCTTTTAATGATTGTATTATTTTTTGGTCAGCCTGCTCCACCGGCGTTACAGGAATAAGAACCGTATCTTTTTTCTGTGTTTTATTACCTGCCTGCATGGCTAACAGCGCCGGTTTTATTTTATCAGGTTGTGGTATCTCTTTTACTTTTTTATTAAAATTAGCACCCTGTTGCACCCACCAATGCAGCAGCATAATTTCTTTTTCGGTGAGTTGCGTTTTTTGTTTTGGCGGCATGTGCTTTTTATCATTATCCGGCAATAATATCCGCTTTATCATTTCACTTTCATCAGCCTTTCCTGCAAGTACGATTTCGCCATTCTTTCCTCCCTTTAAAATAAACTGCGGATTATCCATTCGCAATTGTCCCTTCTGTTTTTGTGCCCCATGGCAACTGTAGCATTTAGTTTGAAACAGCGGCTGTACAATATCTTCATATAGTTTTGCTTCCTGCACATCAGTAATATTTTTAGTTGCGACTACAGCAGTTTCAGTATTTGCGTCACCGGTTAAATAACCTTCGCCGTGTGTAAGTGTACCGCCCAGGTGACCGGTAATAATTATCAGTATTGCAAGCACCAGAGATAAGACGTAGGTGATTTTTCTTTTGTAAACAGTGGGATTTAAAAACAGCAGAAAAGAAACAATGGTAACACTAATCCCCATCCACATGTGCCAGTTCACTGTATTCATATCGTACTCTGCACTTAAAGAAAGTAAATAACCACTTACAGATGATGCTAATGCAGACAAAGAACCCAGCAACCAGATTGCCTTTAGAATAATTACTGGTATTGCATATCGCTTATTTCGGGAAAGCCACAACAGGATAATGCCCATTAATAAAAACCCAATGGGCAAATGCACCAGCAATGGATGGAAACGACCGGCAAAATCAAAAATGGAAATTAGCAACAGCATAAATTTTCAGGGTTACGAATATCTTTTTCTTAGCAGTTGCATCATATACACATTAATAGCCCATTGGTCAGCTAGTGGCTGCCGGGTGTAAGCCGTGGTGGGCATATAATCAGGCGGGCCAAATTCTGTAAGTATCGTCAGCAATTCTCCTTTTTGTTTTTTTCGTTCCACTATTTTATCCCACCAGGCTAAGTGTGCTTTTACGGCGGCCTCCCACTCTGGCGCACGGGGGTCATTTACCTGCGGCCCTTCGGCATGGCCAATACGGGCATGAATATGTTCTGCCCTTTCAATGGCTAAGGCAAGGGTTGCAGGCTGGTCCTGTAATAGTGATTCGCTTACATTACACCAATGCGAAACATCGAAGGTGATTTTTAACGCCGGATTCTCCTGTATAAATTTTTTTGCAACTGGCGCCGCAAATAACATTCTGGAACGATGTGTTTCATGATAAATAGGAACACCTGTTTGTACAGCAATCTGAGTGGTAAAATTGATGAATTGTATATTCTCTTCGTAACTGAAAAAATCTCTGCCCGAATGACAATTGATATAAAGCGGCGGTAATACTTTATTGGCTGTTGCATCCAATACATATTTTTTAAACGCATCGAAATGTTTTTGAAAATCTGCATCGCCTTCGCCACAGAGAAAACCAGCAGACAGATCAAATTCTTTCAATGCTTGTAATAATTCTTCCTGCTCTTTTTTTATTTTGGGCCACCAAACTTCTATACCATCATAGCCTTCATTTTTTACTTTTTTGCAAAAATCATTAATGGTTTGAGTATTGCCCCATTTGGTTGCTAATATCTTTAATGCAAATTTATTTTGTGATGGCATTGTAAATTTATTGGCTTTAGCAAATACATCAAATGAAGATAGCCACATGCCTGTAGCTGCAGCTGCAGAGTTTTTTAAAAATGTTCTTCGTTTATAACTCATCTTTTAAAAATAGATTATAAAAATGTTTATGCAATAATTTCATTAATCACTTTTCCGTGCACATCCGTTAACCGGAAAGGCCGCCCCTGGAATTGATAAGTAAATTTTTCATGGTCAAACCCTAACTGGTTTAGTATGGTGGCTTGTATATCAAACGGCGTAACTTTTCCGCTGATGGCACTGTAACCAATGTCATCTGTTTCGCCATGTGTGTATCCTTTTTTTATTCCTCCACCTGCCATCCAAATGGTAAATGCTTCCGTATGATGGTCTCTTCCTTTAAATGGATTTTGTTTGCCTTCCCTATTTTCACTCATTGGTGTACGGCCAAATTCGCCACCCCACACCACCAATGTTTCTTCCAGCAAACCTCTTTGTTTTAAATCTAATAACAATGCAGTAACCGGACGATCCGTTTGCCGGCATTTATTTACCAAACCAATATCAATAGAAAGATCGGCTGCGGTACCATGCACATCCCATCCCCAATCGAAAAGCTGTACAAAGCGAACACCTTTTTCAACCAATTTTCTGGCTAATAAAACATTATTGGCAAATGATGGTTTGCCGGGTGCAGCACCATACATTTCATGAATGTATGCCGGCTCATCAGCTATATCCATTACTTCAGGAACAGAGACCTGCATTTTATAAGCCATTTCATATTGCGCTATACGGGATAAAATTTCAGGATCATTATATTCTTTGTAAGATTCCTCATTCACTTTTGTAATAGCATCGATAGATGCTTTGCGAATATCTCTGTCCATCCCTTTTGGGTCGTTGATAAAAAGAACCGGGTCACCTTCACTTCTGCATTGCACACCCTGGTAAACTGATGGTAAAAATCCACTGCCCCAAACACTTTTACCGGCATCAGGAAATTTACCGCCGGAAGTTAATACAACATAACCTGGCAAATTCTGATTCTCTGTTCCTAATCCATACGTTACCCATGAACCCATACTCGGCCTGCCCAATCTTGCACTGCCACTGTGCATGAGCAGTTGCGCCGGAGCATGATTAAACTGATCGGTAGTAACGGCTTTTAAAATGCAGATATCATCCACCACCGTGGAAAGATGTGGTAAATTATTACTGATCCATGCACCGCTATTTCCATATTGTGCAAAGCTGGCCTGTGGCCCCAGCATTTTAGGAACACCTCGGATAAATGCAAAACGTTTTCCTTCGAGTAATGACTGCGGACAATCCTGTCCATCCAATTTGCTGAGCTCGGGTTTAAAATCGAATAACTCTAATTGCGAAGGTGCACCAGCCATGTGCAGGTAGATAATACTTTTTGCTTTGCCGGGAAATTGCGGAATCTTCGGCATTAACGGATGAGCAGGGTCAAATTGATTGGCAAGTGTTTCAATACGGTTTGAACTGACACCGCAAGAATTGAGTAATGAACCCAATGCAAGTGAACCCAAACCAAAGGAACATTCTTTTAAAAAATGCCTTCGTGTATTCAGTTGTGAAGATGTACGCATGGCTTCCTGAACCAAGCGTTGTGTATCTAATTCTTTTCTTGTCATAACCTATAATTAATAAGCATTTTTCAGAAACTTTATTTCTATCATGACTTTGTTATCAAATCATCCAAATTCAACATAGCATTGGCCACCACAATTAATGCAGCCACTTCTGGTGTTGCATATTCGCTTTTTTCACCTACCAACTGAAGCATTTTTGTTTTATCTTCCTTGAAACGTTGTAAAGAAGTACTGTATAATTTTTGCAATGCCGTTAATTTACCGGCATCAATATTTTTATACATCATTAACCGGTAACCTGTTCCAATAATTTCCTGAATATTATTTTTATCCTTGCTCTCCTTCATCATACGCAATGCAAAATGTTCCGCCATTTCGATGTAAGCAGAATCATTTAATGTAACGAGTGCCTGCAAAGGTGTATTGGTACGTATCCTTCGGGATGTACACACTTCTCTTCCCACTCCATCAAAACTTATCATTGAAGGATACGGCGCTGTTCGTTTCCAAAATGTATAAATAGCACGGCGGTATTTATCTTCTCCCTCACTTGTTTTCCAGTAAGCTCCGTTCCAGGGGCTCATCCATATTCCTTCCGGTTGCCAGGGCATAACACTGGGGCCATACATTTTTTCACTGAGTAATCCACTAATTGAAAGTGCCTGGTCACGAATTTGTTCTGCAGATAAACGAACCCTGCTTCCTCTTGAATAATACCTGTTGAAAGGATCTTTTTCTAACACTTCATCAGCAACTTTTGAATCCTGCCGGTAAGTAGCTGACATCACTATTTCTTTCAGTAATTTTTTTATACTCCAGTTGTACTCATACATAAATTTATACGAGAGATAATTCAGCAATTCTTTGTGTGTAGGATCGGCACCTTGTGTTCCCAGGTCTTCTAATGTTTCTACCAACCCTGCGCCAAAAATCTGTTCCCATAACCTGTTCACCATTGTTCTTGCGGTAAGCGGATTTTTTTTATCTGTTAACCAAAGAGCAAGCCCTAAACGATTGCGTGGTAAACCGGCAGGCAACCCACCCAATGAAGCAGGAATATCCGGCTGCACTTGTTTTCCTTTTACTAACCAGTTGCCTCTTTCAAAAACGTTGGTAACCCTGAACATGTCTTTCGGATTATCAAACATAACAGGCATGGAAGGAATATCTTTTTTTACCAACTGCCAGTAATTTTTCAGCGTTGAGTCATAACCCGGTTTATCTGCACCCGGAAAAGGATTGGTAAAATAAAACCAATCGTACATCATTCCGCTTTTATCAGGGTCAGTTAAGTTAGGATTTACATAAGAAAAAAATAGGTCGTGAGTTCCGGCGGTTTTTATAAAATCAATATAGTTTACTTCCCATTTACCATCTTTTGTTGGCAACATTTTTTGGGTTAACAATACCGGGCCTTCGGGTTTATCAAGATGAATTGTAACAGTGCCGCCGGGTATCATTCCTTTATACCGAAACATCATTCTTATTTTGTTATCAAGATTGATATGCTTTAACCTTGCTGATGCTTTATTGCGAAAGGCCAGCCACTTGGTATCATTCAGTTCACAATTTATAAATTGATCTGTCTGCAACGAATAAGTAGCAGGCTGCCATGTTCTGGTAAAAAGTTTTATTTCCTTCGCTTCTTCCCGATAATTATTTTTTGTCAGCCAGTTGGTAATGTTTACGAGTTTCAAACTGTCTTCTGCTTGTAACAAACGAAGAACAGGATAATCCTCATAAGTATCTTCATCACGGGAGTTATTAAAAAAAGCCAGGAACTTATAATACTCATCATGTTTAAACGGATCGTAAGGATGACTATGACATTGCACACAGGCAAAAGTAGTACCCATCAATCCTTCCCAGGTGGCACTGGCTCTGTCCATTACTGCAGCGGTTCTAAATTCTTCATTATCGGTTCCCCCTTCATCATTCGTCATGGTATTGCGGTGAAAAGCAGTAGCAATAAATTGTTGATCGGTTGTATTGGGTAACAAGTCTCCGGCCAGTTGCTCAATTAAAAAATCATTGTAGGGTTGATTAGTGTTGAAAGCATTGATTAACCAATCTCTGTACTTCCACATGTTACGGTAGGAATCTCTTTCGTATCCTTTGGTATCCGCATACCTTGCCAGATCCATCCACATAGATGCCCATCGTTCTCCAAAACGGGGTGAGGCTAACAATGAATCAACAAAAATTTCATACGCTTTATCAGAGTTGTCTTTCAAAAAAATTTCTGCTAATGATTGGGAAGGTGGAATACCTGTAATATCGAGGCTTACTCTTTTTAGTAACGTAGCTTTATCTGCTTGTAATGATGGTTTTATTTTTAACTCATTTAATTTATCATAAACAAAATAATCAATATCATTTTTTACCCAATCCCATTTTTCACCGCTAATCAATCCAAAAAAAGATGAGGATGGCCCGGGCAATTGTTGTTTTGCAACAGCTGTATAAGCCCAATGCTCTCCCCATTTGGCACCCTGCTTTATCCAATTGGTAAAAATCTCTATTTCTTTTTCTGATAAAGGTTCATGTTCATAAGGCATCCGCTCTTCAGGATCTTTTGATGTAAGCCTGCGGATCATTTCACTTTCAGAAGGATTGCCGGGAATAATGGCCGGCTTGCCTGATTCGGTGGTATCCAGTGCTTCTTCTCTAAACAATAAACTAAAACCTGCTTGTTTTTTTACCCCACCATGGCAACTGATACATTTACGGTTGATGATGGGTTTTACATCAGCACTAAAATCAACAGCAGGCTGGCGGGTAGCAAAAATAAAAACAGAAACAATTGCCACAACAGCAACCATAACAAGCAGTATTTTATTTTTTTTCAGTATAGCTGTCAGCTTCATTGCAAATAATTATTACAAAGTTTAAGATAGTATAAAATCAGGATATTTTCTTTTTCTGCATTATTATCTTTTATTCCCGTTGTATAATCAGGTACTTAATCATCAAACAACAATCTTATGCCGTTAAAATATTGGCTAGCCTCGTTAAATCAGGTATAAAATGGTTCGAAAAATGTCCGTGCAGGTCAACATAACGTTGAAGTTCACAAAACCCGCTCTGCGAGCGGGTTTTTGGTTCGATAAATTTTCTGTCTATTTTGAGTTTTCTGCTAAGCCGCTTAGAATTAGAAAATTAAAAGGTTCGAATCCATTATGGTCTAACTGCTAAGTAACTAGTTAAAAGAGCGTTCAATTTTTCATCATGGCTTTTCGCCGGTAAGGGTTATCAAAAGCCATAAAATTCAGAAATTACTCCAGCGTATTGCTATTCTTTGATAACCTCTGCCTTCTCTCGGTTTTAATTGTTGCAATTAGAAATCATCACCCATTTTTATTATGCAGGGTAATTCTGGTGATAGGTCTCAGGTTTCTGCACCAGACAGTTCAGTGCCTGAATCCTCAGGATTATTAAAAACTGATGCTGGCAAAACGATATTTTTCTGAATCATAACAGATAAAACACAACTCGGCTTTTTTGTCGATCTTCGGGAAAAAATATAGTCTTCTATCAGCATAAAATCGTAATCGGGCATGAAAAAAATAATTGGTTTAGTTATCACGCTGGCTCTGGCTAGTTTTACGATCTCAGCACAGCAATCTAAATTTGCGAATGTTTATTCTTTCATCGAAAATACAGCGGTATTTGAAGTCAACCAGGTTGAAGGTCATACGGTTTGTATTCCTGTGAAATCCGCTGGTGAAGCATCAAACTTTCAGAAATCGAAGTCAGATAATGTGCTTTCGTTGAATGGAAAGTGGAAATTCCATTTTGCCAATACTCCGGAAGGTACACCCGGCAACTTTTTTACACTAAATTTTAATGATCAGAAATGGTCTGACATTATAGTTCCCTCCAACTGGGAAATGCAGGGTTTTGGCGATCCTTTTTTCCGAAACGTTGCGCATCCGTTTCGCTCCAATCCGCCTTTTGTTCCCCGCGAATACAACCCGACAGGTTCGTATCGCAAAACATTTACCCTGCCGGCAAATTGGAAAAGCAAACGCATTTTTTTGCGCATGGAGAAAACCGCTTCAGCATCGTTTGTCTGGATTAACGGACAGGAAGTTGGCTACAACGAAGGTGCGCAGGAGCCTGCGGAATACGATGTTACCAGTTATCTGAAACCAGGAAAAAATACCATTGCCGTTAACGTGATTAAATATTCAGATGGTGTGTATCTCGAAAGTCAGGACTATTGGCGCCTGGCTGGTATTTTCGATGATGTTTGGCTGTATGCAAAATCGGACGTACATATCTTCGACTGGCATGCCACTACCGACCTGGACAAAAACTATGAGAACGCAAAATTGAATTTGCAGATTACTGTAAATAACCAATCGAAAACCGATAAACAGCACTACAGGGTTCGAGCTTCGCTGTTTAATTCAGACAATGTGCTGGTTAAAAATTTTATTGCTGATGCAGTTCAAATAACTGCAGATAATAAGCAAATCATTACTATTTCATCAGAAGTATTAAATCCTAAAAAGTGGACTGCTGAAACGCCAAATCTTTACCGGTTAACGCTGGAATTAATCAACAGGGAAGGTAAAACCGAAGAGATCATTGCCGGTCGCATTGGCTTTAAAGAGACTGAAATTCGTCACCAGGTTTTTTATCTGAATGGAAAAGCCATCAAATTGAACGGCATCAATACGCACATGCAACACCCTGATTTGGGGCACACGATGGACGAAGCCACCATCCGGAAAGACTTTGAAATACTGAAGCAATTCAATATAAATTGTATACGCATATCACACTATCCACCTGTAACACGCTATTTGGAATTGGCAGACGAATATGGGTTTTACATCATCGATGAAACCGGAGATGAAGCTCATGCAACTGAATACTTGTCCGATAAGGCTGAGTGGGAGCCCATGTATCGTGAACGTGTTCGGAGAATGATACTCCGCGATCGTAATTATGCCAGCATTTTGTTTTGGAGCGCCGGAAATGAAAGTGGCGAAGGAAAAAACATTTGTGCCGTTATTGATGAAGGACGGAAATACGATACTACCCGTTATTGGATGTATGGCGGAAATGCTTTCGCTCACCCTTGCGAAGAGATTATCGGGCCACGTTACCCATCACCTTTTGAACTCAAAAACCAGGTGGGGATGGTTCCTGAAAGTGTTGATCCGCGACCATCGTTTATGGACGAATACCTTTCAGTGGCCGGAAATGCCGGTGGCGGACTGGACGAATATTGGGATGTGATTTACCAGTATCCACGCATCATGGGCGGAGCAATCTGGGATTTCGTGAGTCCGGGCTTGCGTGAGCCAGTTCGCAAATTGAACGATTCCTCACACAACAAGGTCGCAACTCACATAATGGGACGCGCCAAACTGGTTGCCGGACACGATGGAAAAGGTATAGATCTGAATGGTCACGATCAGTGGGTGGAAGTTTATCAGGATAGAAATATTGAAATCTCGGGTGATGAGCTAACGGTTTCGTTTTGGATTTTTCCACGCGATTTAATGAAAATGGGTGGAACACTGCTCACCAAAGGAAACAACCAATTTGGTTTGCAGCAAGTTGGTGAAAACTCGCTCGATTTCTATATCTACACTTCGAAAAAAACAGTTGTCCGTGCTGCCTTACCCAAAGATTGGACACAAAACTGGCATCATGTGGCAGGTATCTATAACGGGAAGTCGATATCACTATTTATCGACAACAAAAAGCTGGCTGAAGAACCGGTCACCGGGAACATTACTAATTTCCCTTTTCCGCTGAATGTGGGCAAGAATGCAGAGACACATGGTCAGCATACCTCGGTTTATTTGTGCGATGCCATTATCGACCAGGTGGGTATTTTCCCAAAAGCGATTGAAATCAATGATTTATTTGCAGCGAAACCGGACTTGAAAAATCGTGCAGCTTTGTGGCTTGATTTTGAACAGGAGCAAAACAAAGGCGAGTTTTTCAGCTATGGAATTGGCGCACGTACGTATGGAAGTATTTGGCCCAATCGGATTCCGGAGCCTGAAATGTGGCAAATGAAAAAGTCGGCTCAACCCATTTCTGTAAAGTGGAGCAATGCCGAAAAAATGGAAATTGAAGTGCAGAACCGAAACTTTTTTACCAATACGAATGCCGTTGAAGCACGTTGGAACCTGGAAGAAAATGGAATTTCGATTGCGTCGGGAAAGTTGGAGGTGGATGTAGAACCGCAGGCAAAAAAAATCTACCTTCTTCCTATCCAAAAGCCTCAGCTAAAAGCCGGTGCAAGCTATTTGGTAACCGTTAGTTTTCATTCTAAAGAAGCTGCACCATGGGCACCGAAGGGTTTTGAAATGTGTTGGGATCAGTTGGAAATGCCATGGATTGTTCCTGCCGGTGAAAAATTGGTACAGCATCAGACCAATCCTTTAAAAGTGACAGATAATGAGCAACAATTGATTGTATCCGGCGTAAACTTCGATTATACCTTTAATAAAGCCGATGGACAACTGTATTCCATGAAGTATATGGGTACAGAATTGCTAAAACAGGGAGCGCAACTGAATGTTTGGCGTGCCCCTCTGGCGAACGAACAGGACGACTGGACCACCTATTCGGTTAATATATTTCCCAGAACTGAGGGCTACGGAAGGATGGTTGCCTCTTCATGGTATTCCATCGGTCTGGATAAAATGAGGTCAAAATTGGAATCATTTCGGGTTGAAAATAACGCTGAAAATACAATTGTCAGTATTCGTGAAATTGCTCTTTTTGGAAATGGACGCGGTGCAGGTTTCGAAAATGAGATGATTTATACGATTACGCCCGACGGTGAAATTAGTTTACAGCACACGATTAATCCGAATGGAAAAATGCCCATGTCGTTGCCACGCATCGGAACAAAATGGGTTCTCGCTGACCAGATGCAAAATGTAGAATGGTTTGGACGCGGGCCGCAGGAGAATTATCCCGACCGCAAAACCGGCTACCGGATTGGGAATTATCAGTCGACAGTTGATGCCATGTTTGTACCGTATTTGCTGCCTCAGGATTGTGGCTTGCGCACCGGCAACCGCTATGTGCGACTGACAAATGCTGCAGGAATCGGAATTGAGTTTTCGGCGGCTGCACCATTCAATTTCAATTGCTATAATTACAGCACCGAAAATTTGTCAAAGGCAAAATACACCTATGATCTGATCAAATCGGATGGTGTAACATTCAATTTCGACTACCAAACTACCGGGGTAGGATGCACGGCAATAGGGGTGCTTGATAAATATCAAATCATTCCTCAACCCATACAGTTCACAAGCTCTATAAAACCATTTAAAATCAATAAATAAGCCCATTAGTGTCTCCTGAAAATTACTTACAAATCAATAAAATAAAATGACTCGTTTAAATCTTATGACGTCAATAGATTGGCGGGTCTGGTCAAATCAGGTATAAACTGGTTCAAGAATTGTACATTTGGGGCAACAAAAATGGACGATTTTTTTTAAAATAGTTCGTCCATTTTTTTTAGCAAACTGTTATTCATACTAATTTATTAGCCCATCACTTCATTAGTTCTTGTGATTTAGTAACTACCTCTCCAAATGGAGTTTTTCAATAAATAGCATCCGGTAAAGCAGTTTCATGTTTGCAAAGAAGGAAGTTTTACTGAGGAGGCTTTATATTTGCATTATGCCCAATATAACTGCCCGGTTGATAAAAACTTTTACCTTACTTTTTACAGCGTTTTGCTGCACTGTTTCTGGCATGGCGCAACAGTCCGGTTCATGTAATGTGGTGGCTAAAATGACGCCTCAGGGCGATTCAGTGTTGAATGGGCCTGCGGTTATTTTATTTCAAAATGCCAGTATCAATGCAACAGATTACCGCTTTATCATTAATGGTATTGCTTATAGTATGAACCAACCGGTAAATACTTCTATTGATATAGGTTTAACCAAACTAGAACTGGTAGCTTATAATGGCAATTGTACCGATACAACAGTGTCGTACTATTTTTACCCGGGCCTGTTTCCTGCGGATACCGAAAATGTAAGGCGCTCATATGGTCATGGCAACATGGAACATACGATGAATGGTTTAGCAACATTAATGAATGGCGGCAATCTCATTTATGGGCAAAGGGAAACTTCGTCTTTCTTTCATTTGCCTAAACTGGGGGTACTTTTAAAAACAAAACCAGGCGGTTGCATAGAATGGGCCCGCAAAGCTACTGTTGACTGGCCATTTGAAAGTTCGGTCATTGCTGCCAGGGAGGCTATTGACGGCAGTACCTATATGATCGCAACATCGGCTTCGGTGATACAATGTTTAACAAAGATAGATCCATCAGGAAATATTGTGTGGACAAAAGTGCTTAATGATGGTGCAGGTAACTATCAAAGGTTTTTAAATATGGAGGTATTGGCTGATGGAGGAGTAATCGCCATATCCACTCCACCGTCTTTTACCAGCTTCAATGTTACCCGCTTTGATAACAGCGGCGCAATTACCTGGCAAAAGCACTACGATCTTAATGTGGTATGGCCCAGTGGTTTTAAAAATATGCTGATCAAGGATGGCTTTTTATACATTGGTGGTAGTGTAGGATATAATAACCTTACTGAATTTGCCTCACTTATTTGCAAGGTCAATTGCAGTACCGGGCAAACCATCTGGACGAAAAAATACACGACAGGTACGGCTGATGTACAGCTTGGTGATATGGTCAGTGTAGATTCTACCATAGTATTGAACATATTGGCACCTACCGGTAATAACCTGCGTCCAACCGTTGGCGGTATTATGCGGTTAGACACTGCTGGCGCAGTAAGATTTACTTCGCTTGTAACGGAGATACATGTACCCAGCCCGATTATGGGTCCCTTTGGTGCAGGTAGTTCCAGGCTTACATTGTCGGGAAAGAATTATTATATTGTTACTGCAGGGGCTTATCCACTAACCTTACAGGGTGATGGACGAACTTCGAAACAGATAAGGCTCGATTCTAATTTCCAGGTAAAATGGGTGAAAACCAACGGGGGCATTAATCAGCCAAGGTATTATTATAATGCTCCGGCTATCAAGGATGGTTCTGTTATTGGGGGCACTACATACGGGCCGGGTCTTGGGGTTTATCCATGGGGAGTAATGTTCCAGGTAGTAACAGTTGATTCTTCAGGAGGTAATCCAAATGCAATCTGCAATTTTTATAATCAAAACTGGGAGATATTTACACCACCTGTTACGGTAGCTCCTGTGCAATGGACCGTAGATGTTGCAGCTACCAATATTGCTGAATCTAAAACCATTTTATGGGATAATTATTTTCCGGAGATGCGTTATACCTGCCCCGATTATATTGATTCCTGTACTTATTTAAAAATAACAGGTGCTGCAACAGTGTGTAATATTACAAAAACATATACTTACCTAAGCCATAAAAACAAAGCCTGCGGCCAACCAGCCAGCTGGACCCTGTCTTCCGGTGTGCAAACCATTTCACAAACAGATTCCTCCATAACTGTGCGGTTTCCCAATTTTGGAAGGCATGTGATTTATGCAAGAAATTTACTTACTTGTGCGCCGGTAGAAGATTCTATAGTTGTGATGGCAGCATCTACAACACCAGCACTAAACCTGGGCAGCGATATACAATTATGCCCGGGCAATAGCAAAACATTACATGCAGGCCACCGTTTTTTGCTATATGAATGGAACGATGGCACTACTGATTCCTTACTTACTGTTAACCAACCAGGAAAGTATTGGGTAAAAGTTACAGATTCATGCGATAATATATTTTCTGATACCATCGTCGTTTCTTTGGCACCTCCCGTGCCCTTATCTATCGGGAACGATAGAACGATATGTGCAAAAGATACCGTTCATTTATCAGCAACGCCGGGTTTTATCAGTTATCAATGGAACCCTGCATACCAGATCAGTGCTACTACCGGCCAGTCGGTAGTAGTTAATCCGCTGGTTGATACTTCATATACCATTAAGGCCGAAAAGTCGCCAGGCTGTTTTGGGTATGATACTATGCGTATAAACGTTACTGCTATACCTCCTGTGTACCTGGGTGCAGATACCAGCTTTTGTAAAGGCGATAGCCTGGTATTGAATGCCGGGAATGCTTTTACCACTTATGCCTGGAGTAGTGGTGCAATTACCCAGCGCATTACGGTAAAAACTGCGGGAACTTACACATTGACCGCATTTACATCAGCTGGCTGCAAAGCTTATGATACAATTAATGTATTAAACGTTTATGAGCTTCCTACTGTAAAGCTGGATAAGGATTCTGTTTTGTGCAGCGGCGTTAACAAAGTGTTAGATGCAGGTACCGGCTTTGCAAAATACAGTTGGAATACCGGCGAACTTACACCAGGGATCACCGTAAATACTTTAGGTAATTATTGGGTTACTGTAACAGATGCCCATGGTTGTAAAGGAGCTGATACAACGAGGTTACAAATGGTTCAACAGATACCGTCTTTATTTCTTCCTGCAGATATACATATTTGCACCTACGAAACAGCGGTTATAAAGCCACTAACAACTTACATCAATTATTTATGGAGCGATGGTAGTAGCACATCTTCTATCAGCTCAAACAAGGCGGGATTGTATTGGCTGCAGGTAACAGACAAGTATGGCTGTAAAGGTAAAGACAGTATCAATGTGATGCTGAAGAATGATTGTATTACGGGAATATATGTTCCCAATGCTTTTTCGCCCAATGGTGATACAAAGAACGATGTTTTTAAACCGCTTGTTTACAAGCCTGTAAAACAGTATCTCTTTAAAATATATAACAGATGGGGTATTCTTGTTTTTCAATCATCAAACCCGTCACAGGGTTGGGATGGAAAAGTAGGCGGACAAGCACAAGACGGTAATACATTTACATGGATATTGTTGTATCAATTAGAAGGACAATCTTTTCAGCAACAAATTAAAGGAACAGTTACTTTGGTGAAGTAGAGAAAGAATCAATGCAGGCGTTATTTTTTTTACAAGAGCTACTGATATTTAAATAGTAAAACATTGTGAATTTTGTTGTGATAAAAGGTCGATAGTATACTCTCCGCTTTATACTTTTATCCGCCTGCAATATAGCGGGCTACGGACATATACTCAATTTCCAAAAAAGAGACGCTATACCAACGGAGGCTACTTAATTTTAATAACAACTTTCCCCCTCGACCGGCCAGTTTCAACATAAGCCAATGCTTCATTGGTTTGTTCAAAAGGAAACACTTTATCAATGACTGGTTTAATTACACCAGCTTCAATGAGTTTTGTGATCTCGCCCAATTGTTTGCCTTCTGCTCTCATAAACAAGAATTTAAAAGATACATTCAGCTTCTTTGCCTTTTTTCCTGCACTAAAACTTAATAGTTTTATAACCAATTTTAAAGGCCATGACAAACCAAGTGCAGCTGCAAATTCAGGTGTTGGTGGTCCGACCAGAGAAATTAATTGTCCGCCAGGTTTAAGAACCCGGAGTGATTTTTCAAGAATTTTTGAATCTTTATTGCTGTGCAATACCAAATCGTAATCTTTCAATTTGGTTTCAAAATTTTCTGTTTTGTAATCAATGATCAAATCGGCACCAAGACTTTTTACCAAATCAATATTTTTTTTACTTGTTGTGGTGGCAACATAAGCTCCCAAATGTTTTGCCAGCTGAATAGCGAATGTACCCACCCCGCCAGAGCCCGCCTGGATAAATACCTTTTGTCCTTTTTGTAATTTGGCCATTTCAACCAATGCCTGCCAGGCCGTTAAACCAACCAATGGAATGGATCCTGCTTCTTCCATGGAAAGATTTTTTGGTTTTAAAGCAATATCATTCTCATTAACGGAAATATACTCCGCAAAACTGCCAATACGATGATCTGAAACACGTGAATACACTTCATCATCCACTTTGAACTTACTGACTTTTGAACCCACTTTGGTAACAACACCCGCCACATCGTGTCCATTTACAAATGGTGGTTTGTAAGGTAAGAACAATTTGAATTCGCCGTTTCTAATCAGTGAGTCTAACAAATTAACGCCTGCCGAATGGATTTGTACCAATACATCATTATCTTCCAATGTTGGTTCTGCCCAATCAGTTAAATGCAATTTTTCTTTTTTTCCGTAGTTTTTTACTATGAACGCCTTCATTATTTCTATTTTTATTGATTTACGATTTATCTAAGAATGCTAAAACAGATTTTACAAATGCTTCGTGATTTTGGAATACGCCATCCCGACTGCCATCTCTATAAACGATCAATGTAGTGATTGACACTATTTAAATCACTTTGAGCTGCTTGCATTTTTAAGCTTTATTTAATTGTTTAAGCACATTTTTTTCTAAAATTCCATAGGCAAAGTGTTGCAAATTGGTTAACACAGAGGTGCCTTTACCAACGGTGTTTCTGAATGCGGGCTTATCTGCTTGCACTACTTTAAGTACCGTACCTGCAACTATCGCAGGATCTTCGGCTTGTTCTACTAAGTCATTAGTGAACTTTTCAATTTTCTTTCTTAATAAATTGTAGTCTTCAATTTTGATGTTAGACGATGATGAATTATTCAGAATGTTTGTTTTAAAAGCAGAAGGCTCAATCATAGCCACTCTGATATTAAACTCATTCAATTCATAACGTAATGACTTGAAATAGCCCTCCAGTGCATGCTTAGAGGCGGCATAGTAAGCCCCATTTGGAAATGAGACAAGTCCTACAATAGAACCTACTGTAATTATTTTACCAAATTTTTGTTTTCTGAAATAGGGCAGCACAGCGTTCGTCACCTTGATGGTCCCCCAAAAATTTGTTTCAAATTGTTGCCTGCCTAAATCAACAGGGGTTTCTTCTGCAATACCGGAAACTAAAAAACCGGCATTGTTAATAAGAATATCCAGGTGGCCCACTTCCTTAAAAATTCTTTCTGAAAAACTGTTGATGGATTGTTCTGAATCAAGATCCAGTGCAATCATTTTGAAGGGTAGCTTTGCTGCATACTTTTCGGGGTTACGACTGGTGCCAATTACATTGTAGCCTTTTGTGTGCAGCTGGTTGGCTAACAACAATCCAAAGCCTGATGAGGCGCCTGTTACTAAAATATTTTTTTCCATTTTATGTTGTTTTACTTTCATAATTTGTAAATTTGCTTGCAATTTGAAAGTGCAAGATACAAACAACTTTCATATTGCAAGTTATTTTTTAAAATATTTTTAATCTTTTTTTTATGGAAGCAAATAAAAAAAGGTCCGATTGCCCACTGGGCTTATCTCTTGACGTATTTGGCGACAAGTGGTCATTGCTCATTATCAGGGATATGATGTTTGGAAATAAGTGTACCTACAACGATTTTTTAAAATCAGACGAAGGTATTGCCACCAATATTTTAGCATCAAGACTGAAAGGACTGGAAGAGAATGGCATTATTGAAAAATCAGAACACCCTGACAGTAAAGCAAAAAATTTGTACCGGCTTACACCAAAAGGCATTGACCTCTTGCCTGTAATTATGGAAATTTACATCTGGTCAGAAAAATATTATGAAATGCCTTCCGATTTAAAAGCGACTATCAAAGAAGCGAAGAAAGACAAGGAAAAATTTGTAAAGCAGGTTACGAAAGAATTGAAAACCAAAATGAGCAGGTAATGAGGTAGCCGTTAACGCTTACGGTCCAGAAGAAAATCATTGCAGCAAACCAAGCATCAACCTTTCTTACCTGGAGTAAAGACGGCCCGGCTGTTGCTAATGTGGTTTGAATGATTTGGCACCGTTCTTTATTTAATCAGCAGCAACGTTCCCTTCATGGTAACTATACCACTATTTTTTTTAAAGCTGATGTAATACACATATGCTCCGCCAGGCTGCATCATACCGTAGGTACTGCCATCCCAATCAACGGTTTGTGCTTTGGAACGGTATACCAATTGGCCATACCGGTTGTATACCCTAACATCAGCACCCAGCAGGGGATCTAAAAAAGGAATACGCCAGTGATCGTTGGTTCCATCATTGTTAGGCGTAAAAGCAGTAGGTACATAGATACCGCCCACTACTTTTACAAATACCTGGTTCTCATTTTTACAACCAAAAACAGAAGTGGCATACAAGGTATACTGCAAACTGGCCGGCGGTGATGCCAGCGGGTTCAATAACGTGGCGGCATTGAGATGATCCGGCGGGTCCCAGTAATACACCGGGTCTTCGCCTGTTACAGCAGCCATCAATACAGCAGAATCACCCAAAAATACAATCCGGTCGGGCCCCGCATTTACCTGTGGCTTGGCATGCACCTGTATTACCACACTGTTGGAAGCAATGCGGCAGGAAGGTATGGTGGCCCCTGTTTGTTCTGTTACGGTAAGGCGGTACCAGTATACACCAACGGCAGCAGGACTACGCCGGTACTGCAGGGCATTGGCACCAATGATATCGGTCCATTTTTTTCCAGAGTCGGTGCTCACCTGCCACTGAAACACCGGCAACGAATAACCAGCGGATACTGTACCATTAAAAGTGTACGCATTGGTATTATCATCGCAAACATGTACCGTATCATTATTACCCTGGATGGCGGCACTGATGACAGCTTTTCCACAGGGGCGGAAAGTAATATCATCCAGGGCAAGGTCGTTGCCAATACCACCCGGCGCATTGTTGGTCATACGTAAAACAATCACGGGATTATTGACCGGCGTACTAAAATAAAATCCATATTGCTTCCAGGTGGGTTGCGCTGTTTCTGCAAGGTCGCCGGTAGCATAGGTTTGCAATACGGTACCGGTGGGCGTTTCAATACTAAATGTAATATTGGGTTTAATACCATTGCGCTGCACCAGCACATTCATGATCCAGGCAGCAAATTCATAAGTTGTATTAGGACAAAGGTCATTTACTGTAGCCAAAAAAAAATCTCCGGGCGTATACGATGCATTTACCAGCATAAAAGCTCCGCTGCCGGTATGATCATTCTGTACAGTATGCCAGCTTCCACTGAAACAATTGGCTGTATTATTGGCGATGGTGTAGTACCCATCGTTAGGGCAGGTACTGCTGGTATATGTATATCCGCTGGTGGGTGTATAGCCCGTGTTGCCGCCGCCGGCACCAAATGTGATATTCACCACAGGGTCGCCCAAACTGCCGCTGCACAATTGCGCCTGTACCGGCATTGTGCAGTAACAGAAGCCCACCACTATAAAAAAGCGAATATAAAAATGCACCGCAGCCATCTTTGAAACTTGCAACACCGTATATAAGTTGAGTTTGTAAAAGTACTGGTTTTTGGTAAGCGGCAGAGGATTTTTTAGCTATTCCCGGCTGTAATTGTTAGCAGAAGCAGTGTTTGTGTAAAGGCATTTGACTTGTACAACACCATTAACTGTGATCACAAAAAACAATACCGCTTATAACAGATACCGCGTAATAACATACATTTACAACCTGAACGTTCTGTAAAAAATACCTTTACCCATTTCTTCAGTCAATGCTTTTTAACTCTATACATTTTGCCCTATTTCTTCCGGTGGTGTTTATGCTGTATTGGTTTGTAACAAATAAAAACCTGCAGTTTCAAAATGTACTCCTGCTGCTGGCAAGCTATTTTTTTTATGCCTGCTGGGACGAGCGTTTTTTATTATTACTTATTTTTTCCACCTTGCTGGATTATTTCAGTGGTATAAAAATAAACGGGGCAACAAGCCATACAATAAAACGATACTGGCTTTGGTTAAGCATTGGGGTAAACCTGGGTGTACTGGGTGTTTTTAAATACTACAATTTTTTTGCATCCTCCTTTGCTGCGGCACTCGCCCACCTGGGCATGCAGGTGCATCCTGCCACACTGCATATCATTCTTCCGGTTGGCATCTCATTCTATACCTTTCATGGCCTGTCGTATGTGATCGATATCTACAATGGCCGCGTTAAACCGGCAACCAACCTGGTAAGTTATGGGGTTTTTGTAAGTTTTTTTCCGCTGCTGGTTGCGGGCCCCATAGAAAGGGCCACACACCTGCTGCCGCAAATTCAAAAAAGCAGGCGCTTTGATTACGGAAAAGCAGTGAACGGGCTGAAACAAATTTTGTGGGGCCTGTTTAAAAAAGTGGTGATCGCTGATCACTGCGCCGAATTTGCCAATTTAATTTTCAATAATGCAGCCGCTTATTCGGGCAGCACGCTTGTGCTGGGAGCCATTTTTTTTACTTTTCAGATCTATTGTGATTTTTCAGGCTATTCAGATATTGCCATTGGTACGGCAAAACTTTTTGGCATTGACCTGTTGAGAAATTTTGCCTACCCGTATTTTTCAAGAAACATTGCCGAGTTTTGGAGAAGGTGGCATATATCGCTGTCTTCCTGGTTCAGAGATTATCTTTACATTCCCCTTGGCGGAAGCCGGGCCGGCACCTGGAAAAAGATCAGGAATACTTTCATCATCTTCCTGGTAAGTGGGTTTTGGCATGGCGCAAACTGGACCTTTATTGCCTGGGGTCTGCTGAATGCCCTGTTCATTATGCCTTCCATTATTAGTGGTACCAACAGGAACAACCTGGATACAGTAGCCCGGGGAAAGCAGTTGCCCTCGGTAAAAGAACTGTTTTTAATGGGCACTACATTTGGTATTACCGTATTTGCATGGATCTTTTTCAGATCCCCTACCCTGGCCAGTGCACTGCATTATATAGCCGGCATATTTTCGGCCAGTTTATTCAGCCTGCCCACCGTGCGGCCCGTTATGTTGCTGTTACTGGTAATGGTATTTCTGCTGCTCGAATGGCTGGGCAGGGAAGAACAGTTTGCTATTGAAAAACTGGGTATTGGCTGGCCGCGTTTTGCAAGGTGGGGATTGTACTATATTATACTGTATGCCATCATATTATTTTCGGATGTGGATCAAACATTTATTTATTTCCAATTTTAAATACCATGGAACAGTTTATTAAAAAATTATTCCGTTTTTCCCTTGCAGGTGGTATTCCTTTGCTGCTGCTAACAGCGGGGTATTGGTACTACGATCCGTATAAAGTACTGAGGCCTTACAGCAACTATTCGCAACTTTATGTGAGTACCAACCGCGACTATGTATCAACAGAAATGTTTCTTAAAAACAATCCGCAGCAACAGTATAATGCTTTTATCTTTGGCAGCTCCCGTGCGCTCAGTTTCAGCCCCTCTGCCTGGAAAAAATACCTGCCCCAAAATGCACATCCTTACACATTTGATGCCTCCGGCGAATCGGTATATGGCATTTATACCAAGCTCAAATACCTCGACAGTATGCATACTGCCATACAGGATGCGCTGCTGGTCATTTGCAGGGATGTTACTTTTGCCAACAGTTCCAATCATGATGGTCACCTGTTCATTAAACATCCCATTACCTCGGGCGAAAGCAGGCTCAGTTTCCAGTACTGTTTTTTTAGATCTTACCTTTCTGCAAGGTTTATAATACCTTTTTATGATTACACATTTTCCAGAACATACAAACCTTACATGAAAGGCTATATTGAAAACAGGAACATCATTACCGAGCCGGTGACCAATGTTGTTTTTATTTCAGAAAGAGAAAAGGAAATACAGGAAGATCCTGCCGGGTATTATACTGCCAGGAAAGACATTTTTTACCAGCGCAACGGTCAAAGAACTGATGCTGTAACCAGGATAGGCCCTGAACATTTTTTAATGCTGCGGGAAATAAAACGCATTTTAGAAAAGAACCATACCAACTATAAAATAATTATAAGTCCTTTATACGAACAAATAAAATTGAGCACGCCGGATTATACTACTTTGCAAACACTGTTCGGGGAAAGACTGTATGATTTTTCCGGCAGCAATGCATTTACTAATTCCATCAACAATTATTACGAGCCCAGTCACTTCAGGCCCAATGTAGCAGACAGCATACTAAGTATCTTGTATAAATAAATTTCAGCAGCCACACCCGTTCCAGCATTTTACGGCAGCCCAAAAAGCAATAGTAGCAATGTTAATATTCCTACAAAATTGTTTTATGTAACACATACGGAATTGTTTTTGTGTTTTATTTAAAAACATCTGTATGAAACATATTTACCCGCTCGTACTTTTAAGTACCATTCTTATTGCACTTTCTTCCTGTGCAAAATTAGATCCTGAAAGCAAAATAGACGGCACCTGGAAACTGAATGATGTGGTGAAGCGGCGCTTTTTAAATAACGACCACCTGACCACGGGTTATGAAGCCGGATTGTTTCGCTTTGAAAAAAATGGCAATGCCTCTTATACCGACACTATTACCATGAACGGCAGCTGGAACATGCACTATGAATACAGAACAGTGTATGATGGCAATGGACAATATCATGATGAAAACAACCTGGTATTGCGCATCCGACTGGCAAATTTTGCAGCCAACCGTTTTATAGACTGGGAATTTGATGACGCCAGGTTTAAAAGAAGCAGCGACCGGCTGGATGGATTTATTTATTCGGCAAGTTCCTCGTACCAGTATTCGTTCAGGAGGCAGTAACCTGCCATCAAAAAGACAGGCCGCAGCAGCATCCATTAATTTTTACTTATTTTTAAATAAGGCCCAACCATTATCGTTATCCGGTACTCTTTTGTATATATTTTTGCATAAAGCATAAATTGCCATTCAACGCAACAGCAATATGGCAATTTTATGACCATGTAAACGTTTTGTATTAACAGAGTTAACAGTACTGTTTCAAACAGCTTATGAATTGTAACATACTTCGTACTATTAAAGGGGTTTTATTTACTTGCTGCATGCTAAATGCCGCCCAAGCATTTTCACAGGCACAGGTATGCCCGGCTAATTTTAATTTTGGCTTTGGCAACCTTACCAACTGGTCGGCTTATACCGGCAACAATAAAAACGGCAACGGGGCATCTGCCATTAAGCAAACTTATAATACCACCAATTCTTTACCCAATGGTACATTGGGCGAAACGGCCATTCCGGAATACCTGATCAGTAACACGGGTATTAACACCATTACTACCAGCAGCACCGATCCATTTGGTTTTTTTCCTACCATTCCCACCATCAATGGGTATACTTATACCAATGCAGTAAAGCTGGGATCAACATCTATTTCAAGCGGCCAGGCTACCGGAGGTTATATACGCGGTATTTCTTACCGCATCAATGTGCCAACCAGCACCATTGTGCAACCCTATACCATTACCTATGCCTATGCCATGGTAATTGAAAATGGCTCTCATGCCACCAGCCAGCAGCCCCTTATCACTGCTACATTAAGCACCAGTTCAGGTGTAATTGCCTGCGCTTCTCCCCAATATACCTTACCCACGCTGGGCGATGTGAATACCGGCGGCAGTGGCGCTACTTTAGATACGGCTGCGGCAAGGCTACAGGGCTTTTCTCTCAGCATCGTTCCATCGCCCAACAATAACGGCAATGCCGGAGAATCCAGGAACAGGGTGTATACCAAAGACTGGCGGGAAGTGACCATCGACCTTTCTGCCTACCGCGGTCAACTGGTTACATTAACTTTTGAAGCAGACAATTGTGTACCGGGCGGACATTTCTCTTATGCCTATATCGCACTGCGCAATGTGTGTGCAGGACTGCAGATCACCGGAAATATCTCAGTATGTGCCAACAGCGATCAAACCTATTCCATACCCACGCTTGCTGGTGCCACTTACAGCTGGACATTACCGGCGGGATGGTCATTTGTTGGCGGGCAAAATACCAATATCATTTCCGTAAAAGCAGGAAGTACCGGCGGAGATATAATTGCACATGAACAAAACAGTTGTGCCGACCTGTACGATACTTTACAGGTTACCGTATTACATCCCGGCTCGCCGGGGGTGGTTTCTGGAAGTACATCGGTATGCACCGGCACCAACAGCCAAACACTTACCTTATCTGGTTATACAGGCACTGTGCTTTCCTGGCTGTCATCTGTAAACAATGGCGCCAGCTGGCAAACAATTGCCAACACCACCAGTAGTTACACTGCCAGTAATTTAACCAGTACCACCCTGTACAGGGCCCTGGTTCAAACCAATACCACCTGCCCGCCCGATACCAGTACAACAGCAACTATTACTGTGAATGCCAAAAGCAAAGGCGGTAGTATCAATCCGCCCAATACCAATATATGCCTTAACCAAACAGCCAATAGCTTATTAACACTGAATGGAAATACGGGAGCCGTACTCAACTGGCAATCTTCAATAAACGGAGGTGTTAGCTGGGTAAATTTCAGCCCGGTAAAAACAGATTCCTCCTATGCGGTCAACGGCAGCATTACTTCCAATATTCAATTCAGAACCATTGTGCAAAATGGTGTTTGCCCGGCAGATACCAGCAGCATTGCCGGCATTACACAAATTGCCACTCCTTTTCCGGTGGCGTCATTCAGTCCGGCCGATACCACCATCTGCTTTGGTACCAAGGCCCCGCTGAATGCCACTATTTCCACCGGTACCAGTTATAGCTGGATACATACACAACCTTTGTCAGGACCTACAGGAGGCACTATCAGCTCGCTGCCTTTCCGGATCTCAGTAACTGCCACTCCTGTAACAACCAGCAATTATATCTTATCTGTTCAAAATACCGGGTGCCCTAACCTGTTACTGGATACTTTTACGGTTCGTGTACTGCCCGCCATCAATGTTTTTGCAGGAAACGATACCAGTATTGTGATTGGCCAGCCCTTGCTGTTTAATTCCAGTGCCGACGCATCTGCGGTTAGTTATCTGTGGACACCGGCAACAGGTTTGAACAACACAGGGATTTTGCAACCTACCGCTGTATTTTCTGATGCGATGCTGAATGGTGTGTATTTTAAAACTTATGCCCTTACTGTAAAGAACAGCATTGGCTGTTCTGCAACAGACAGCATTGTGCTGCGCATTTTTAAAACCGCGCCTTCCATATTTGTACCCAATGCATTTACGCCAAATGGAGATGGTAACAATGATGTACTGCGCCCAATCCTTGCCGGCATCCAGCGGCTGGATTACTTCCGCATATATAACCGTTACGGGCAACTGGTATTTGCAACCACTACCCCCGGGGAAGGATGGAACGGATTTTTTAAAGGAGTACGCCAGGACACCAATACATTTGTGTACATGGTGCAGGCCATGGATTATACCGGTAAATTATTGCAGCAAAAAGGCACTTCCATCCTGGTGAGATAAAAGTGCCTGCTATTAAATCTGTAATGTGCTTATGCTATCTTAACAGCAGGTATTCCTTTAAAGCTGCAGCCCCTGCACTGATCAGCACGCTTTTCTTTTCCTTTGCCAGATCGGCCTTAATACTTTCAGGAATGTGAACCGGCTGCCCTGTTACCGGCTCCACCACATCATAAAATTTTACCGGGTGTGCGGTTTCTAAAAACAGTCCTTTTTCATTAGGATGAACTTGTAAATAATCTTCCAGTGCCCGGAAGGCAACAGCCCCGTGCGGATCGCATAAATACTGGTGCTGCTTAAATACATCCAGCAGGGTGGCCTTTGTTATTTCATCTGTAACACTGCAGCTGCTCACCTTATCCGCCAGGTAACCAAACTGCTGCTGAAATATTTCCATGATGCGTACAAAATTACTTGGGTCGCCCACGTCCATTGCATTGCTGATAGTAGCCACCGCTTTTTTAGGTGCATACTGTTGTGTGGCAAAATATTGCGGCACCACATCATTGGCATTGGTGGCAGCAATAAAATGTTTTACAGGCAAACCAGACGCATTTGCCAGTAAGCCGGCACAAATATTTCCAAAGTTGCCGCTGGGCACGCAAATTACGGGCGGCTCATTTTTTTGCAACCATTGTTTGTAGGCAAAGAAATAATAGAATTGCTGTGGCAGCCATCTTGCCACATTGATAGAATTGGCCGAAGTAAGAAATAATTTTTTATTCAGTTCTGCATCCAGGAAAGCAGCTTTTACCATTTGCTGGCAATCATCAAAATTACCATCCACTTCCAGTGCATGAATATTATTACCCAGCGTGGTGAGTTGCTTTTCCTGTACGCTGCTTACTTTACCCGATGGATATAAGATCACCACATCCACCCCGGGTACATTGTAAAAGCCATTGGCCACGGCACCACCGGTATCGCCACTGGTGGCAACCAGCACAGTAACTTTTTTATCGCTGCCTTTTACAAAATGCCCAAGGCAACGGCTCATGAACCTGGCGCCAATATCTTTAAATGCCAGTGTGGGCCCATGATACAATTCCAAAGAAAAAATATCGTCGGTCACCTTTACCAATGGAATAGAAAAATTGACTGTTTCCTTTACAATCGTATAAAGGTCGGCTTCTGAAATAGCATCCCCCACATAGGGTTTGATCACTTCAAAAGCAATGTCTTCGTTACTGATATTATCAATATTGCTGATCAAAGCTTTGCTTACCTGCGGAATGGTTTCCGGAAAATACAAGCCTTTATCCGGCGCCTGTCCGTTAATGGTAGCATCTTTAAAATTTACGTCTGGCGACTTTTTATTCAGGCTGTAAAAATTCATTGTTGTGTATTAATTAATTTATTGATCGGTTACTCTCTTTATTGGTATGCCAGTAATATTCATTGATCATTGTTCCCCACTCACTACTAACTACTCCCTACTTACTACTTACTACTCACTACTCACAACTCACCCCCGTACTATTCACTGTAGTAACATGTGTATGATAGTCAACACCAATTTTATTATAGATGTCTTTCATGATCTGCTCTACTGCTTTGGCTGTATGTTCTTCTTTGCTCAGCATAAACACCGAAGGCCCGCTGCCGCTGATACCACCGCCCAGTGCGCCGGCATCTTTACACTGCGTTTTTACCGCATCAAACCCCGGTATCAGGATGCTGCGTATGGGTTCAATAATTACATCTTCCAAACTTCGGCCTATCAGCTCGTAATCATTTTTTAAAAAACCGGCTACCAATCCGGCAATATTACCCCACTGCCTGATCGCGTCTTTTAATTGTACTTCTTTTCTTAATATCTGTCTTGCATCAGAGGTTTTCACTTCTATCTGCGGATGCACTACGGTAACAAACATGGGTGGCGCACTCAGTTCAATAATATCTAATGGAAAAATAGAACGGATCAGTGTAACACCACCATAAATACAGGGTGTAATATTATCGGCATGTTTTACACCGCTGGCAACCTTTTCGCCATTCATGGCAAAGCGCACAAGATCAGATTTTGTAAAATGATGGTTCAATAAATGATTGGCTCCCACAACTGCACCAGCCGAACTGGCTGCGCTGGAACCCAGCCCACTGCCCGGTTTAATAATTTTGTTGATCGTAAGATCAAAGCCAATACTTTTATCTTCATATTCTTCCATCAAAGCGATCAGTGCTGCACCGGCTACATTTTTTGCAGGCTCTGTTGGCAGGTTATAGCCATCCAAATGTTTGATCCTGATGCCCGGTTCATTGCTTAAGGTCAGTTCCATTTCGTCCTGCGGACTGTTGATCGCCAAACCTAAAATATCAAACCCGCAAACTAAATTTGCTATAGTGGCCGGGGCTAAAATTTTCACTTTTTTTTGTTCGCTTTTCACCTTTGCTGATTTAAATACTGTTACTATTTTAATACGCTTCAAAGTTCCGCCTTCAGTGAACGGGGGGCTTTAATTATGCGTTGCTCTTATAATATCTGCAAACACTCCGCTTGCAGTAACTTCTGCCCCTGCACCGGCTCCTTTAATCACCATCGGTTGTTCCGGATAGCGGTTGGTATAGAACAATACAATGTTATCTTTTCCATATAAGTGATACAGGTTGTGTTCCGGGTTAATGTGCTGTAATCCTACTGCGGCTTTACCGTTTTCGTATGAGGCAACAAATTTCAGTTTACATCCTTCCGCCACTGCTTTATCGTACATGGCTTTAAAATGCGCTTCCTGCTTTTCCATCTCGGCATAAAAATTTTCTACTGTTCCCTGCATACAGCTTTCGGGCATGAATGAGTTGTTGGCAATATCTTCCATTTCAATTTTTTCACCGCTCTCCCTCGCTAAAATCATGATCTTGCGCATTACATCCTTTCCACTCAGGTCTAAACGCGGATCAGGCTCGGTATACCCTTCGTCCTGGGCCTGCTTTACCACCGATGCAAAAGATTTTTTTCCATCGTAGTTATTAAACACAAAGTTTAAAGTACCGCTTAATACTGCCTGCATTTTATTTACCCTGTCGCCGCTGCTGATCAAATCGTTCAATGAACCTATGATGGGCAGACCTGCACCTACATTGGTTTCAAATAAAAATTTAGCATTGAACTCACGGGCACTCTCTTTTAATTGCTGATAATAAGTATACGAAGATGAACAGGCCACTTTATTACAGGCCACCACCGCAATACTTTTCTGCAACAACCTGTTGTAGCAGCCGGCCACCACATCGCTGGCGGTAACATCTACAAATATGGTATTGCGTAAATTCTTTTCAATAATGGTATCAATGTATCCTTCAATGGTATTGGCCGGTGCTGCAGCCAGTAATGCTTTCCAGTTGTTCAGGTCTATCCCTTCATCATTCAGTAAGGCTCTTTTACTGTTGGCCAATCCTACAATTTTTACATGCAGGCGGTTCCGGTTTTTTAAAAATTCCAGCTGCTGGTTTAGCTGGCCTAATAATTTACTGCCCACATTGCCTGCGCCGGCAATGAATACATTCACCAGTTTATAGGTAGTTTCAAAAAATGCTTCGTGCAGTACATTCACTGCTTTGGCCACATCGGTGAGTGCAATTACAGTAGAAATATTTCTTTCAGAAGAGCCTTGCGCAATGGCACGAATATTTACGCCGTTCTTTCCCAGTGCACTGAACATTCGTCCTGCAATACCGGTATGGCTTTTCATATTATCACCCACCAGCGCTACAATGGCCAGGTCGTTTTCCACTATCAGCGGATCTACTTTTTTGGTTTCAATTTCATAGGCAAAAGCAGCATCCACCGCCTGCTTGGCAGCTGTTACATTGGCCGCATCCACCGCCACACAAATAGAATGTTCAGAAGAACTTTGTGTAATCAGTATCACATTGATCTTATTATTTGCCAATGCTTCAAATAAACGTTTACTAAAACCCGGTATGCCCACCATACCACTGCCTTCCAAACTGATGAGCGAAATTTTATTGATACTGGAGATACCGCGTATGGCACTGCCATTCATCATTGATTCGTTTTGAATTACGGTACCTTCATCGCCCGGTGCAAAAGTGTTTTTGATCCATACCGGAATATTTTTAGTCATCACCGGCTGGATGGTAGGCGGGTAAATTACCTTGGCGCCAAAATGCGACAGTTCCATTGCTTCCTGGTAAGATATTTTGGGTATCAGTTTGATATTGGTCACAATTCTGGGGTCTGCGGTCATCATACCCGAAACATCGGTCCATATTTCCAGCACAGCGGCATCCACTGCACCAGCAATGATGGCTGCGGTATAATCCGACCCGCCCCTTCCTAAAGTAGTAGTGGTACCCTGTACATCAGAAGAAATAAATCCGGGTAAAATAAATAATGGGGCGGTGTTGGTTGCAAAATAATGGCTGATATTCGGATTGGTTTTTGTAAAATCAACCAATGCCGCACCAAAATTACTGTCGGTAATGATCAGCTCCCGGGCATCTTTCCATTGTACATTCAATTCAGCAGCTTTTAATCTGGCGGCAATGATCTGCGAAGAAAGCAATTCGCCATAGCTCACAATCTTATCTTTAGTGCGTTCAGATAATTCGCCCAGCAAAAAAATACCATTGCAGATATCTTCAATTTCGTTGCACATTTTTTTTACCGCACTCAGTACACTGCTTTGCTGTGTTACCGGTATCAGTTCTTTAACGGTATTCAAATGACGCATTTCAATTTCCTGTAACAACACTTTATAATTGTCGTTGCCGGCTGCAGCCAGGTGAGCGCATTGCAATAACAGGTCGGTGATGCCACCCAGTGCTGACACTACCACTACTACCCTGGTGGTACCGGTTTTGCCCTTTACAATGTCTACTACCTTATTGATATTTGCTGCGGATGCAACCGAACTGCCCCCAAATTTTATAACCTGCATGATGTATTTTTTTGATATTATGTTATATAGAATATTCTCCCTCTAAGAAAACAGCTGTAAGCCCAAGTGATGATATGATAATGTACAATCCGCTTAGCGGATTGTAATGGTAATGGTAGTACCACTGATAGTATGTACTATCTTTGAAGAAGGGATGATATGATGAATGCTGTTTGGCATCTGAATAGATTGCAAATATATAAAAAATGATTGGATATTATCAAAAAATATTTCATCTTTGTTAACCGATTGCTGCCCTTTTTATCATTTTCTTGAAAAAATAACATCAAAATACAATGGATCATCACAGTTCCCGTGGTTTGCAGCAGTTCAATAACAATGTGGGCATTAAATTTCAGCTCTACAACAGCCTGTTTTCGTCGTTGCCATTTCACCGTATTGAAAAAACGGGCATCCTGCTGTCGATGTTGCTGAGCAACTGCGATGAAGGCTTTAAAAAGAAGATGAGCCCTACTGCCATCATTGAAGAATTTTTTGAAAAACATACCACCTATAAGGAAGAGAAAGAAAAGCTGGACATGCTGTTCCGCATCATTCAGTTTGTGGAGCGCCAGGTGGTGTTGTTTGATGCACTGGAAGATGCTGCCTTTACCGATGTAAGGGATATGGCCGGTGCAGGTACTTTAAGACAATTAGAACTGGAAGTAATTCAGCAAAACAAAGAAGAAGACCTGGAGAAGAAACTGAAAGAATTTTCGGTATTACTGGTACTAACGGCGCACCCTACCCAATTTTATCCGGGCCCTGTTTTGGGTATCATCAACGACCTGTCTAAAGCATTGTCAGAAAATGACGCTGCCAAGATCAATATCTATTTACAGCAGCTGGGCAAAACCCCCTTTCTGCAAAAGCAACGGCCCACACCTTACGACGAAGCCATTAGTTTGATCTGGTATTTAGAAAATGTTTTTTATCCTGCCGCCGGCAGGATAGCAGCTTTTTTAAAAAACCAGTTTGCCTATGCGTTACCCCAAAACCGCTCGGTGATCAACATGGGTTTTTGGCCGGGTGGCGACAGGGATGGCAATCCGTTTGTAACGGCCGACATTACTTTAAAAGTGGCCAATGCCTTAAGGGGCAGTATCATTAAATGTTATTACCTGGAAGTGCGCCGTATCAAACGCCGCCTTACTTTTAAAGGGGTGGATATAATACTGAACGAACTGGAAAAACAGCTGTACGATAATATTTTTATACCCGGCTATCAAACAGATATCAGCAAGGAATACATACTGGCCGAACTGGAAAAAATTAAATCCATCATCGTATACCAGCACAATGGCTTGTTTTTGCACCTGGTAAACAGCCTGATCAATAAAGTAAATGTTTTTGGGTTGCACTTTGCATCGCTGGATGTACGGCAGGAAAGCACGGTGCACCATTCTGTACTGGAAGCCATTCATGGGGAAAAATACAGCAAACTGAATACACAGGAAAAGATCGCCTTTCTTACTGATGTACCCGCTACCAGCACCGAAGGCAGTTACAGCAACAGCCTGGTGCAGGATACCATTACCAATTTAAAAGGTATTCAGCAGATACAGAAACTAAATGGCGAATCGGGATGCAACCGGTACATCATCAGCCAGTGCAACAGTGTACTGAATGTACTGGAAGTGTACGGACTGTTTCAGAGTTGTGGCTGGAAAAAAGAATCCATGCACATGGATATTGTGCCGCTTTTTGAAACCATTGATGACCTGCAACAGGCAGAAACCATCATGCAGATACTGTATTGCAACAGCGCATACAAGCAACATTTGCGTTTAAGAAATCACCGGCAGATCATCATGCTGGGTTTTAGTGATGGCACAAAAGACGGTGGCTATTTAATGGCCAACTACAGTATTTATAAAGCCAAGGAAGCATTGACTAAGATCTCCAAGCAACATGACATTGATGTGGCGTTTTTCGACGGACGGGGCGGCCCACCTGCCAGGGGTGGTGGAAAAACACACCAGTTTTATGCCAGCATGGGTAAAAACATCAGTTCCAAAGAAATACAATTAACCATACAGGGGCAAACGGTGAGTTCTAATTTTGGTACCATCGATTCGGCCCAGTACAATATTGAACAATTGATACATGCAGGGTTAAGCAATGAATTGTTTGCCAACAAAAGCATCACTTTACATAAGGATGAGGAAGCACTGTTACTGCAATTGGCGAAAGACAGTTTTGATGCTTATATCAGTTTAAAAAATCATCCCGACTTTTTAGATTACCTGTCGCATGTGAGCCCGGTTAAGTTTTACAGCGAAACCAATATTGCCAGCAGGCCCAGCAAGCGGAACAGTGGCAGCAAGCTAACCTTAAAAGACCTGCGTGCCATTCCATATGTGGGTGCATGGGCGCAGTTAAAGCAGAATGTTACGGGATATTACGGGGTGGGCAGTGCGTTGCAGTCATTGGAAAAAGAAGGCAAATTTTCGCTTGCAAAAGACCTGTACAATAATTCACTGTTCTTTAAAACCTTAATGGACAACTGCGAAATGGCCATGAAAAAATGCTATTTCCCTTTAACTGAATATTTAAGCACTGATAAAAAATACGGCGAGGTATGGAATACCATCTACCAGGAATATGTACTGACCCGTAAATACATTTTACAACTCAGCGGCAGAAGTGAGCTGATGGGCAATTACCCGGTAGACAGCTTGTCCATTGCCATGCGGGAAAAAATAGTGTTGCCCCTGTTAACCATTCAGCAATATGCTATTAACAAAATAAGAGAAACAGATGAACAGCTGGTGGTTTCGCCCAATAAAGAAACGTATGAAAAATTGGTGATCCGGTCTTCATTTGGCATCATCAATGCCGGCAGAAACTCGGCATAAAAAAAATAACCGTTGCTTAAAAAAAATGTCCCTTCATAAAAATGAAGGGACTTTTTTTAACGATTGCTTGCCATATTGAAAATAGATGATTAGAATTTATATACTGCAGCAACTAAAGCAGTAGCAGAAGACTTGGTACCAGTACCATTGCTCTTCAGGTAAAAGTTACTTTGAGCAGATTCGTACCTGAGTTCAGGAATGATGGTTAACGGGCCAACTTTACAGTTTACAGAAAGTGTACCGGCAAAAATACTTTTGGTACCATAGTAAATGGTTTTACTATCGCTGATCAATTCTGTTCTTAAAGTAATACCTGTTTTATCGGTAGGATCAATATTGAAATACAGTGCATTTCCGATCCAGCTGCCATCGGTGCCCGATACTGGTTTTCTTGATTGAACAGTACCGTTGTAACCAATATTAAATTTGCTGCTTACAGTACCTAAAACAACAAGGTCAACCTGGTTCAGAGATTTTAAACCACTGGGGTTACCCGATTTTGATCCGCCAAAGCCTGAGTAATTCAAATAGAATTTCAGTTTACCGCTTTTAGATCCGCCGCTGAATTGAGCGATGAAATTTTTAGTGCTTGTTGTAGCAGTGGTTTGATCGGTATAGTTGGTTAAACCCACCATAAAAGCAACCGGTCCGGCGCTGATATCTGCTTTTACACCGGTATGAAAGAATGGCCCATTGGTAAACATGTAACTCATGCTGTAGTTCCTGTTCAATGGAGCATCTAATAATTCATAACCCACATGAGTGGCAAATTTACCTGCAGTAAATTTCACTTTGGAAGAAGCTGCATAAGTAACGTATGCCTGTTTAATGGCTGCCAGTGATAAAAAACCATTTTTATCAGATCCTGAACCTACATTATCGTTGCCATCATTATAAGAAAATTCTTCAGCCCTGCGTCCAAAACCCAGGTCAACAGTGGCGCCCACTTTGCCGGATAAAGCAGTGGCATCTGCCCTTAAAGAAGCCATTCCCAACTCGAATGAGTTTTGAGAATTGGTAAAACTGGTATAGTTGTTTTGCTTACCTGCAAAATTATAACGGTAGTATCCATCAAGTGATCCGGAAAAGCTGAGAGATTTGGTGGAATCCTGTGCTTTAGCGGCAAAAAAGAACAATAGAGAGGCAGATGCAAGAGAAATTTTTCTTAACATTGTAATTGATTTTAATTATTAAATAAGAGGTACGACCTATGAACTTTGTCCAGAAGTTCATGTTCAGGTTGTGCCTTTTTTTAGTCTTCTATAACGGTCTCTGTAAGATTTCCGCCATTTTGTACCAACAAGGTTCCCTGAGTATAGTTTTCATCGTGCTGAGAAGCATCCAGTCCAAGTAATTCATCTTCCTGGCTAACACGAATGGGTAATATAAAATTGATGAATTTAAAAATGGCGTATGATACTGCAAAGCTGTATGCCACTACAATTACCAATCCTTTTAACTGGGTAATAAAGAAAGTGGCATTGCCATAGAACAAACCATCAGCTCCTGCTGCATTCACAGATTTTGTAGCAAATACACCCGTTAAAATCATGCCTACCATACCGCCTAATCCGTGGCAGGGAAACACATCCAGTGTATCATCCAGTTTTGATTTTGATTTATAATAAACCGCCACATTTGAAATAATAGCAGCTACAAAACCAATGAATATACTTTGCGGAATGGCCACAAAACCAGCACCTGGTGTAATAGCTACCAGGCCTACCACAGCACCTATACAAAAGCCCAGTACAGATGGTTTTTTACCTTTCAGTACATCAAAGAACATCCAGCTTAAACCGGCAGCAGCAGCAGCGGTATTGGTAGTTGCAAATGCAGAAACAGATAAAGTGGTGGCACCTAATGCAGAACCTGCATTAAAACCAAACCAGCCAAACCACAGTAAACCGGTTCCAATTAATACGTAAGGAATATTAGCTGGTGGAATTTCTTTTTGCTCAATATGAGATTGTCTTCTTTTAAGTACCAGTGCACCGGCCAATGCTGCACAGCCTGCAGAAATATGTACCACGGTACCACCGGCAAAATCCAGAACCCCCATTTTAAACAGGAACCCCTGTGGATGCCAGGTCCAGTGTGCCAAAGGAGCATATACCAGTAAGCTGAACATTACAATGAATAAGATGTAAGCTGTGAATTTGATACGTTCTGCCACGGCTCCCACCACCAGGCCCGGAGTAATAATGGCAAACATCAACTGGAATAAAGCAAATAATAATAAGGGAATGGTTAAGGGAGCACCACCCTGTAAAACCGGGGCTCCGGAAGCCACTCCTTTAAAAAACAGGTGAGTCATCGGGTTTCCTATAAAACCACCGATATCTTCACCAAAACAAAGACTGTAACCAACGGCTACCCAAAGAACACTAACCACTCCTGCAGCTACCACACTTTTGATCATGGTACTAATCACATTTTTACGGTGCACCATACCGCCGTAAAAAAATGCCAGACCGGGCGTCATTAAAAATACCAATGCAGTTGCTACCAATATCCAGGCAACATCCGCGCCATTGAATTTACCATCGTCGAAGTTGGGCAACGACGGAATAAAAATAGCAGCAACGGCTACAACTGCTAGGATCAGAAATGGGGCAATTTTAGTTAAGCTTAAATTTTTCATGTTTTTTCATATTATTTTTAATAATATACGATTGTTTCTAAACAAATATATGTCTATTACCGCCTAACGTCTCCACAAAAATCAACTTTTTTAAAAAAAATAGAAAAATTTCAATCGCAAACGTTCTCAAGACTCATTTTTTAGTAAATAGTCATAAAATTACTTTACATATATTTTATAATAATGTATTGTAGGGGCAATTAAAAACCCCCTTGAAAATCAAGGGGGTTTTTAATTGATACTTTATTAGCTTTTCGGTTATTTTAGTGAACTGTCTTTTGATTCTAGTAATGAATAGCCCATTAAAAACTCATCTACCTTCCTGGCGCACTCCCGCCCTTCGCTAATGGCCCAAACCACCAGGGACTGGCCACGCCGCATATCGCCGGCTGTAAATATTTTGGCAATATTGGTTTGGAACTCTTTTTCGGTGGCTTTTACATTGCCCCTTTCGTCCAGTTCTATTTCCAGTTGCTGAATCAAGCCTTCGTGCTGCGGATGCACAAAGCCCATTGCCAGAAATGCCCTTTCGCAGGGGATCTCCCGTTCACTTCCTGCTCGTTCCACAAATTTTGCCGGGCGTCCGTCTTCAGTTACCTGCCATTCCAGGTCAATAATTTTCAGGGCTTTTAAATTCCCTTTACCGTCACCCACAAATTCTTTGGTGGCAATGGCCCAATGCCTGTCTGCACCTTCCTCATGCGAGGAGGTTACTTTCAGCGTCATGGGATAGGTTGGCCAGGGCATGAAAGAGGTACGGCCTTCGGGAGGTTTTGGCAGCAATTCAAATTGTGTAACGGTTGCAGCTTTTTGCCTGTTAGAAGTTCCCACACAGTCACTACCCGTATCTCCGCCACCAATTACCACTACATTTTTACCGGTGGTTAATATATCAGTTACCGTTACCTCTTTATTAGAAACCCTTTTGTTTTGCTGTTTCAAAAATTCCATTGCAAAATGAACGCCGTTCAGTTCTCTTCCAGGAATATTCAGGTCTCTTGGAATAGTAGAACCACCCGCCAGTACAATAGCATTGAATTCCCTTAGTAATTCGTTGATATTTACATCCACCCCCACATTGGCATTGCACCTGAACACCACCCCTTCTTCTTCCAGAATTTTTACACGACGGTCGATCACCCATTTCTCTAATTTAAAATCGGGGATGCCGTAACGCAATAGCCCTCCCGGCGCATCATCTCTTTCAAACACCATTACATAGTGCCCGGCTGAGTTCAATTGTGCTGCAGCAGCCAGCCCTGCCGGGCCGCTGCCAATTACGGCAATTTTTTTACCGGTACGTACATTTGGCTTTTTTGCCTGTACAAATCCTTTATCAAAAGCTATTTCAATAATGTGTTTTTCTATTTCCTCAATAGTGATGGCGGGTTGGTTAATACCCAGCACACAGGCAGATTCGCAGGGCGCCGGACAAATACGCCCGGTAAATTCCGGAAAGTTATTGGTAGAGGTTAAAATATCATAGGCTTCTTTCCACTCCTTACGGTAAACGGCATCATTGAATTCAGGGATCACATTACCCAGGGGACAACCATTGTGGCAAAAAGGTACTCCGCAATTCATGCAACGGCCTGATTGTTCATTTAGTTTTTCATCCGAAAAACGGTCGATGAATTCATTGTAATCCTTCAGGCGTTCTGTTACCTTCCTTTTGGAAGGTAACTCTCTTGTAAATTCTAAAAAACCTGTTACTTTTCCCATTGAAAAATACGTTGTTTGTAGTGTTAGTAAGTTTGTTTTGGTTTACCAACCGCTTTGATAAAAGTTGTGCAAGGGTTACCAGTACAAGTATGCGACGCAACTATTACGACCAAAGCGGTACAGCCCGTAATAAGATTATTTATTCACAGCAGCTTTTTGTTTTTTTCCTTCCAAAGCTTTTTTATAATCTTTTGGAAAGACCTTTACAAAGTTTTTCAGCTGGTTCTCAAAATCACTCAGCACAAAACTGGCTACCGCACTGTTGGTATACTTGAAATGCTTTTCTATGATGTTTTGCAGGAATGCCGCATCTTCATTGTTCAGCGGATCAATGTCGACCATTTCTTTATTACACAAATTGGCAAACCCGTGATTTACATCGTAGATATAGGCAATGCCCCCGCTCATACCTGCCGCAAAGTTGCGGCCGGTGGCACCCAGTACTACTATGTTACCTCCCGTCATATATTCACAACCATGGTCACCCACACCTTCCACTACCACATTGGCGCCGCTGTTTCGCACTCCAAAACGCTCGCCTGCTTTACCCCTGATGAATGCTTCTCCATCGGTAGCACCATAGAATGCCACATTACCAATGATGCTGTTCTCTTCCGGAACAAAACCTGCATCGGCAGCAGGATATACAATTAATCTTGCACCGCTTAATCCCTTACCAAAATAATCATTGGCATCACCTTCCAGTTCAAGCGTAACACCTTTTGTGTTAAATGCGCCAAAGCTTTGTCCTGCTGTGCCGGTAAATTTAAAGTGCAGCGTTTCTTCAGGTAAACCTTTATCCCTGTACAATTTTGTGATCTCGTTAGATAAAATGGTACCAGTTGTACGGTCTGTATTTTTGATATTAAACGCAGCAGAAACTTTTTGCAATTTTTCCAATGCAGGTTTTGCCGCAGCCAGTAATTTCCAGTCCAGCACTTCCGTCATTTCATGATCCTGCTCTTCCATATTGTATAAACCGGTATAGGCAGAAGCAGGTTCTTTAAACAAGATCGGGGACAGGTCAAGCTCACTGTATTTCCAGTGCTTGATATTTTCTTTTTGCTCCAGGCATTCTGACTGGCCCACCATTTCATTAACGGTTCTGAATCCCAGTTCAGCCATGATCTCCCTTAACTCTTCAGTAATGAATTTAAAAAAGTTCACTACATGATCGGCATTGCCGTTAAATCTTTTCCTCAATTCAGGATCTTGTGTAGCCACACCAACGGGGCAGGTATTCAGGTGGCATTTACGCATCATGATACAGCCCTCCACCACTAAGGCCGCCGTAGCAACGCCCCATTCTTCGGCACCCAGCAAAGTAGCGATGGCAATGTCTCTTCCTGTCTTCATCTGGCCATCTGCCTGTAATACCACGCGGCTGCGTAATTTATTTTTAACCAGGGTTTGCTGAGACTCTGCCAAACCCAACTCCCAGGGTAAGCCGGCGTGTTTGATAGAGCTGATGGGAGATGCGCCGGTGCCTCCGTCAAAACCGGCTATTAATATTACATCGGCCTTTGCCTTGGCTACCCCTGCGGCAATGGTTCCCACACCTGCCTTACTCACCAGCTTTACATTGATCCTTGCAGCACGGTTGGCATTTTTCAGATCAAAGATCAGTTGCGCAAGGTCTTCAATAGAATAAATATCGTGATGCGGTGGTGGCGAGATCAATCCCACGCCCGGTGTTGCATGACGCACTTTACCGATCCAGTCATCTACTTTATGCCCGGGTAATTGCCCGCCTTCACCAGGTTTGGCTCCTTGTGCCATTTTAATTTGTAATTCATCTGCTTCAGTCAAATACAAACTGGTAACTCCAAATCTTGCTGAAGCCACCTGTTTAATTGCAGAGCGCATGGAATCTCCATTCTCCATCCTTTCGTAACGTCTTTCATCTTCCCCGCCTTCGCCGGTATTACTTTTGCCCCCCAAACGGTTCATGGCAATGGCCAGTGTGGTATGTGCCTCCCAACTGATAGAGCCAAAACTCATGGCGCCGGTAGCAAAACGTTTATAAATACTTTCGGCAGGTTCTACTTCATCAATTGAAATAGAAGGCCGGTTCTTTTTAAATTCAAGCAAGCTTCTTAATGTAGCTGCTTTTTCGCTTTGATCGTTTACGTGTTTAGAATATTTTTTGAAAGTTGCATAGTCGTTCATTTTTGTTGAATACTGCAACAGGTGAATGGTGGTTGGATTGAACAAATGGAATTCGCCCTTGCGTTTCCACTGGTATACCCCACCCGCATTCAGCCGGTCTACAGGGATATTTTTTTTACTGAAAGCCAGCTGGTGTTTTGCCAGGGCTTCCTTAGCAATGCCATCCAGGTTCACACCTTCTATACGGCTTACCGCACCGGTAAAATATTTATCCACTACCTCCCTGTTCAACCCCAGTATTTCAAAAATTTGTGCACCCTGGTAAGACTGTAAAGTTGAGATCCCCATTTTAGAGAATACTTTCAGCAAACCATCACACACAGCTTTAATATAATTTTTACGCAGCACATCCCATTCCAGTTCTGTTTTTAAAGTACCGTTCACTTTCATATTACGAATAGAAGCCAGTGCCAGATAAGGATTGATGGCTGTAGCACCAAAGCCAATCAGGCATGCAAAGTGATGTACTTCCCAAACATCTCCTGCTTCCACCACAATACCCACCTGGCCGCGTAATCCTTTTCTTATCAGGTGATGATGTACTGCGGCTGTGGCCAACAGTGATGGTATGGCCACGTGATCACTGTCTACGGCCCTGTCGCACAATATCAGCACTTCAAATCCATCATGTACTGCGTCTTCTGCATAGCGGCATAGTCTTTCCAAACCTCTTTGCAACGAGCCGGGTTTTTCATCGGCACGAAAATAAGTTTGCAATGTTTTTGCCTGGAAGATACCGGTATCTATACTTCTTAATTTTTCTAATTCTGTACTGGTTAAAATAGGTTGTTTTAATGCTACGGTATGGCAATGCTCCGGACTTTCGTCGAGCAGGTTACCATTATTACCAACGAATGTTGCCAGGCTCATTACCAGTCTTTCCCTGATGGGGTCAATCGGCGGATTGGTAACCTGTGCAAATAATTGTTTAAAGTAAGAACTTAAATGCTGTGGTTGATCACTCAGTACAGCCAATGGAATATCTGTTCCCATAGAGCCAATGGGTTCTTTTCCATCCAGTGCCATTGGCTTTAAAATGGTATCGATGTCTTCAGTTGAGTAACCAAAGGCTTTTTGATATTTTAAAATAGAACCGTCTGATAAGTGCGTGAAAGAAACCCTGGGTTCTTCAATTTCCTCCAGGCGAATTTTATACTGGTTCAGGTAATCGCCATAAGGCTTCTGGCTGCAGATAGCATGTTTCAGTTCGTCATCACTGATGATGCGTCCCTGCTCCATATCCACCACAAACATTTTACCGGGCTGTAACCTGCCTTTTTCTTTAATCAGCTTTTGATCAACAGGTAATGCGCCGGTTTCACTGGCCATAATCACCCTGTCATCAGTAGTTACACAATATCTTGAGGGGCGCAATCCATTTCTGTCTAATGTAGCACCAATGATCTTTCCGTCTGTAAATGAAATGGAGGCCGGGCCATCCCAGGGTTCCATGATAGAAGCATAGAATTCGTAGAATGCTTTTTTAACAGGGTCCATATCATCATTGCCATCCCATGCTTCGGGAATCAGCATCATCATTACATGTGGTAAACTTCTGCCGCAGAGTAATAATAATTCTATCATATTATCCAAACAGGCAGAATCTGATTGCTGGCTGGTAACCACCGGCAGTAACATTTCCATTTCTTCCTTACTGAAAAAAGCGGAAGTAAATTCATGCTCGCCTGCTTTTAGCCAGTTCAGGTTTCCCTGCAGCGTATTGATCTCCCCGTTATGCGCAATGTAACGGAATGGCTGAGCCAGTTTCCATGAAGGGAAAGTATTGGTGGCAAACCGGGAGTGTACCAATCCAAAAGCACTTACCACTCTTTTATTACTCAGGTCTATAAAATAATTGCGTACCTGCGTGCTGGTAAGCTGGCCTTTGTACACAATGGTTTTATAAGATAATGATGCGATGTAAAAACCGATCGCATCTTTTTTTACTGTGCTGTTAATGGTATGCGTGGCATAATTGCGTAATACAAACAATTTTCGTTCAAATTCATCTGCATTTTTTATATGATCGGGGCAGGCGATGAAAACATGCTCCATTTCCGGCTCCACACTTAATGCGGTGGGTCCTATATGATCGGTATTTACGGGCACTTTTCTGTAAGCCAGTATTTCCATACCCAGCTTTTCGGCAGCACGGTTAAATACAGCCCGGCACTCTTCCCTTAAACGTATTTCCCTGGGAAAGAAAACCACCCCTACGCCATATTTACCAAATGGAGGCAGGTGCACACCCAGTTTAATACATTCGTCAAAGAAGAATTCGTGCGGCATCTGTATCATAATACCTGCGCCATCACCTGAATTCTTTTCGCAACCACAGGCACCCCGGTGTTCCATGTTTTCCAATACAGTCAGGGCATCTGCAATGTGCTGGTGCGACTTGTTGCCTTTGATATTTGCAACAAAACCAATACCGCAGGCATCATGTTCGTACCTTTCGTTGTACAGGCCTTTGTTGGCATTTTCCAGCGCTGAATCAGTAAGCATCTCTGTCTTTTTTTGTTCAATCATTTCGTTAAGCAGTTTTTTAATGAACGAAAAATTCATTAGCAAGCAATCGTTATAACCAGCAATCGTTCGTGTATTTATACCAGATAACCGAAGGCGTTATCGTTATTCTTCAATTCGGTATAATTTATATTGTACTGATTGAGCTTATTCATCAGCACATCATAGTCTTCCTTCGTTTTCAACTCAATACCCACCAGAGCAGGACCGGTTTCCTTATTGTGTTTTTGCATGTATTCAAACCGGGTAATATCATCATTATCGCCGAGTACATGGTTTACAAATTCTTTCAACGCCCCGGGCCTTTGTGCAAAACGGATGAGGAAATAATGTTTCAGTCCTTCATATTGCAGGCTTCGTTCCTTTATTTCCTGCATGCGGTCGATATCATTGTTACTACCGCTTACAATACACACTACATTTTTACCTTTTATCTCCGTTGCATAATCATCCAGTGCAGCAATACTTAGTGCACCTGCGGGCTCTGCCACTATCGCGTCTTCGTTGTATAATTTTAAAATAGTGGTACATACTTTTCCTTCAGCCACCAAATGCATATCATCCAGCACATCTTTGCAAATTGAAAAAGTAATTTCACCCACCCGTTTAACCGCAGCTCCGTCAACAAAACGTTCGATGTTGCCGAGTGTAACAGGGTGGCCGGCTTTCAATGCCTCAAACATACTGGGGGCTCCTTCTGGTTCCACACCAATCAGTTTGGTTTTAGGTGAAAAGGTTTTAAAATAGCTCCCCACACCTGCACTTAATCCGCCCCCGCCAACCGGCATGAATAAAAAATCCACACTGGATTCGTCTTCCAGAATTTCTAACCCCACTGTTCCCTGTCCCTCAATAATTTTGTAATCATCAAATGGCGGAATAAAGGTCATGCCATTTTCTTCAGTATATTTTTTGGCAGCAATGGCACAGTCATCAAACGTATCGCCCACCAATTTTACCGTTAGCTTATCTTCACCAAACATTTTTGTCTGGCTTATTTTTTGATTGGGCGTAATCACCGGCATAAATACCACACCATTGGTATTCAGTTTTTTGCAGCTGTATGCAAAACCCTGTGCATGATTGCCGGCGCTGGCGCATACCACACCCCGCTGCAATTGTTCGGCAGATAAACTGCTCATCATATTATAAGCGCCACGCAATTTATACGAGCGTACCACCTGCAGATCTTCCCGCTTTAAAAAAACATTGCACTGGTATTTTTTAGAAAGATTCAGGTTAAAGGTCAACGGCGTTCTGTTCACCACGCTTTTTAAACGCTGCGAAGCTGCTTCAAAATTCAATATAGTATCTGTAATTGTGTTACTCATGTTAAGCGTTTGTGCTTATTGCTTTCATATCTGTCATTGCCTTTCTTAACCTTGCGCCCACATTTTCTATCTGGTGCGAACGCAGCTGGTGGTTAACTGCAATTAAAATTTTATTATCCACTCCGCCATCCTTGCCTGTATTGTAGTTTTTACCCACTACATCCGTATCGATGGTACTCATGAATTCTTTCAGCAATGGCTTGCACGCATGGTCAAACAAATAACAACCGTATTCAGCTGTATCAGAAATTACCCGGTTCATTTCGAATAATTTTTTGCGGGCAATGGTGTTGGCTATCAGTGGTGTTTCGTGCAGTGATTCGTAGTAAGCAGATTCTTCTTTAATGCCAGATTGTACCATGGTTTCAAAGGCCAGTTCCACACCCGCCCTGATCATGGCAACAAATAATGTCAGGTGATCAAAATATTCCTGTTCAGCAATAGTCATTGTTCCGGCAGGTGTTTTTTCAAAAGCAGTTTCGCCGGTTGCGGCTCTCCATGCCAGTAAGTTCTTGTCTCCGGCCGCCCAGTCTTCCATCATAGTTGTAGAAAAATGACCACTCATGATATCATCCTGGTGTTTTTGAAACAATGGACGCATGATATTTTTTAATTCTTCTGATAATTCAAAGGCCTTAATTTTTGCAGGATTAGACAAACGGTCCATCATTGCCACCACGCCACCATGCTTCAGGGCTTCTGTAATCACTTCCACACCATACTGTACTAATTTAGACGCATAGCTTTTATCAATTCCTTTTTCCACCATTTTATCAAAACAAAGTATAGAACCGGTTTGCAACAAACCACATAAAATAGTTTGCTCTCCCATCAGGTCAGATTTTACTTCTGCAACAAAAGAGGAACGCAATACACCGGCTCTGTGCCCACCGGTACCAGCTGCATAAGCTTTCGCCTGTATCAGTCCTTTTCCTTCCGGATCATTTTCGGGATGCACAGCTATTAATGTAGGTACACCAAAACCACGTACATATTCTGCACGTACTTCGGAGCCCGGACATTTTGGAGCCACCATGATTACAGTAAGGTCTTTCCGAATTTGAGTACCCTCTTCCACAATATTAAAACCATGCGAGTAAGATAAGGTAGCGCCTTTTTTCATCAATGGCATAACAGCTGCCACTACAGCAGTGTGCTGTTTGTCGGGTGTTAAGTTTAACACCAGATCAGCAGAAGGAATTAATTCTTCATAAGTACCAACAGTAAAATTATTTTCGGTAGCACTTTTCCATGATTGTCTTTTTTCTGCAATTGCTTCACTGCGTAATGCATACGAAACATCCAGGCCGGAATCTCTTAAATTCAATCCCTGGTTCAGTCCCTGTGCGCCACAACCTACAATTACCAGTTTCTTTCCTTTCAGTGCAGTTACGCCATCAGCAAACTCGCTGCTGTTCATAAATTCACAAACGCCTAACTGGTTCAACTGTTCTCTGAGTGGTAATGTGTTAAAATAATTCGCCATTGTTGTTTTTTTTTTAGCTAAGAGAACAAGGATAAAAAGAGAACAAAGAATGCCCTTAATGTATTGCTGTCTTAGTTTGATTGTTATATTTTATTTGTTTAAAATTATTTTTAGCTAAGAGAACAAAAAGATGAAGGAGAACAAAGAGTGCCTTCAATTACTGTAACCTTAGTTTGATTCGATATCTTTTAAATTATTCTGTATTTCTCTTTTTCTCCTTGTTCTCTTAGCTTCATTTCCTACATACTAAACACTTCATCCTGCTGATTTAAGAATTCATTCTCCACTACTTCTTCACTTGGTTCTGTATGTTCAAATTCTTTGATCTTTTCGTGGAAGCCTTTACTGTCTTTAATGATGGCCACTCTTGCACTGCGAACAAATTCTATCAACCCATATGGTTCTAATACATGAATGAGCTTATCGGTTTCTTCGCGGTGACCTGTAGCCTCAAAAATGGTATAGTCTTTACGGATCACTACGGCCCTTGCACCAAATTCTCTTAACAAACGTTCTACTTTAACTTCTTCGGCGATGATATCGGTAGGCACTTTATATAAAGCCATTTCCTGCCAAACAATTTCTTCATTAGTATTGTAATAGGCTTTCAGCACTTCCACCTGTTTCTCTATCTGGCGGCAGAGTTTACGCACCACTTCCTCTGTTTCATCTATTACGATATTGAAACGGTGAATACCTTCAATCTCTGAGGGAGATGTATTCAGGCTTTCGATATTGATTTTTCTCCTCGAAAATATGATGGCAATACGATTCAGTAAACCAATCTGGTTTTCTGTGTACACTGTTATTGTATATTCCTGCTTTTGCATTGTATTATTTTTTATCATTGGGTTAAAGCCCAATGCAATTCATTAAATTTCTTCTTTAGAAAGTACAATCTCCGATACCCCTCTTCCCTGCGGCACCATCGGGAATACATTGTTTTCTTTACCCACCATTACTTCCAACAGATAACTGCCTTTGTGATTGAGCATGGTTACCAATGCGTCTTTTAAAGCCTTCCTTTCAGTTACTCTTTGCCCGTTGATATGATATCCTTTTGCCACCTGTACAAAATCAGGACTGGTGATATCTACAAACGAATACCTTTTTTCGTGAAACAGCTGCTGCCATTGGCGCACCATTCCAAGGAACTGATTGTTTAATATTAAAATTTTGATATCAGGTTGAAACTGCATCACCGTTCCTAATTCCTGAATGGTCATTTGAATACCCCCATCACCGGCAATGGCGATAACCGTTCTGTCGGGTGCACCAAATTTTGCACCGATAGCAGTAGGCAAAGCAAATCCCATCGTTCCTAATCCACCACTGGTGATATTACTTTTGCTATGATTGTACTTGGCATAACGGCATGCCACCATCTGGTGCTGGCCCACATCAGTAACAATCACAGCTTCTCCTTTAGTTAATTCGTTCAGCAAATTAATTACTTCACCCATTGTCAATTCTTCCGTAACCGGGTTCAGTTCTGCATTGATACATTTCTCTTCTTCCTTTGCTTTATATTCGTTGAATTTATTCAACCACGCACTATGCTCTTTTGGTTGTATAAATGAAGTGAGCATTGGCAATGTTTCTTTACAATCGCCCCAAACAGGAACGGTAGTTTTTACATTTTTATCAATCTCAGAAGGATCAATATCCAGGTGAATCACTTTGGCCTGCTTGGCATATTTATCCAGTCTTCCTGTAACACGGTCATCAAAACGCATACCTATGGCTATCAACACATCACATTCGTTGGTCAATACATTGGGCCCGTAATTACCATGCATACCCAGCATGCCTACTGCCAGCGGATGATCGGTAGGGATACCACTCATGCCCATAATGGTCCATGCAGTTGGTATACCTGCTTTTTCAATAAATGCTTTAAACTCCGCTTCAGCTTTTCCTAATATCACGCCTTGTCCAAAAATCACAAATGGCCTTTCTGCTGCATTAATTAAATCCGCCGCCTGCTGCACATATTCTTTACGTACAATTGGTTTGGGACGATAGCTGCGGATGTGTTCGCATTTTTTATAGCCTTCGTAATTGAAAAGTTGTAACTGCGCGTTTTTGGTAATATCTATTAATACAGGCCCTGGTCTTCCGCTGCCTGCTATATAAAATGCTTTGGCCAATACCGCAGGAATTTCTGTTGCATCAGTCACCTGGTAATTCCATTTGGTAACCGGAGTAGTAATATTCACCACATCCGTTTCCTGAAAAGCGTCTGTGCCTAACAGGTGTGCAAACACCTGCCCGGTAATACAAACAATTGGTGTACTGTCAATCATGGCATCTGCCAAACCCGTGACTAAATTTGTAGCGCCCGGTCCGCTGGTAGCAAATACCACACCCGTTCTGCCACTCACTCTTGCAAAACCCTGGGCTGCGTGAATAGCCCCCTGTTCGTGCCTGACCAATATATGTTTCAACTGATCGTTATAATCATACAGTGCATCGTAAATGGGCATGATGGCACCGCCGGGATATCCAAAAATGGTATCCACCCCTTCATACAAACAAGCTTCCATTACCGCTTGTCCGCCGGAGATAGTAGTGTTCTTTTTGGATTCCGTTTTTTCTTTAACTAATTCTAATGTATCCATAACATTTATTTTATGCTTCATCGGTTACACAACCCTGGCTTGCATCTTTTACGCATTGTGCATATTTATACAAAACCCCTTTGGTAACTTTTAAAGCCGGTTGTTGCCATTGTTTTCTGCGCTCAGCAATGATTGCGTCACTCACTTTAAGATTGATCACATTTTTTGTTGCATCCAGTTCAATGATATCATCGTCTTCAACCAATCCGATCAACCCGCCGTCAAATGATTCAGGTGTTATATGTCCTACCACAAATCCATGCGAGCCACCACTAAATCTTCCGTCAGTGATCAATGCCACATCTTTACCCAAACCTGCTCCGGTGATGGCAGATGTAGGTTTCAGCATTTCGGGCATACCCGGTGCGCCTTTAGGCCCTTCATTACGTATTACCACCACATCCCCTTTTTTAACCCTGCCGCTTGCAATACCGGCCACCAGATCTTTTTCGCCATTGAAAACTCTTGCAGGCCCTTCAAATCTTTCTCCTTCTTTACCGCTGATCTTAGCCACACTTCCTTTCTCGGCCAGGTTACCGTATAATATTTGTAAATGCCCTGTTGCTTTTAAAGGAGTTTCCAGGGGCATCACTATTTTTTGTGTATCAAAATTGATGGGGGTAGTGCCGGCTAAATTTTCTGCCATTGTTTTTCCTGTTACGGTTAAACAATCGCCATGTAATAAACCTTTATCCAGTAAATATTTCAATACCGCAGGTACACCACCATGGGCATGCAATTCCTGCATCAGGTATTTTCCACTGGGTTTAAAATCTGCCAGTACAGGCGTTTTATCACTGATGCGCTGAAAATCGTCAATACTAAGATCCACATCCACACTTTTTGCCATGGCCACCAGGTGTAAAACAGCATTGGTGCTTCCGCCAAATATCATGATGGTGGTGATCGCATTTTCAAATGCTTTCTTCGTCATGATATCTTTTGGCTTGATATCTTTTTCCAGCAATATTTTTATGGCTTTCCCGGCATTCAAACATTCGGTATGTTTTGCTTCACTGGTGGCGGGATTGCTGGAAGAATAAGGTAAACTCATGCCCAATGCTTCAATGGCACTGGCCATGGTATTGGCGGTATACATACCACCGCATGCACCAGCACCCGGGCAACTGTGTTTCACCACTTCTTTAAAATCTTCAGGTGTAATATTACCCGCTAACTTTTTTCCCAGTGCTTCAAAAGCTGAAATGATATTTAATTCTTCTCCTTTATAATGACCGGCATCAATGGTACCACCGTATACCATTATGGAAGGACGGTTTAAACGGCCCATCGCCATTATTGAACCCGGCATGTTTTTATCGCAGCCAGGTAATGCTATCAGTCCGTCATAATAAAAACCACCACATACACTTTCAATACTATCTGCAATTAAATCGCGGCTTACCAATGAATACCGCATACCATCAGTACCGTTGCTGATACCATCACTGATACCAATGGTATTAAAAATCAATCCCACCATTTCTGCATCCCAAACACCCTGCTTTACCAGTTTAGCCAGGTCGTTCAAATGCATGTTACAGGTATTGCCATCGTAACCCATGCTGCACACACCCACCTGCGGCTTTTTCAGGTCTTCTTCTGTTAAACCAATGCCGTACAACATGGCCTGTGCTGCAGGCTGTGTTTCATCCTGTGTTAATACTTTCGAATATTTATTCAGTTCCATCTTTTATTTTTCTCCTATTAAAATGTTCCTAATCTTTTATAGCTAATCTTTGTTTTTTACTAAGAGGTCAAAGCAGAAAAAGAGATAAAAGAGGATCGCATTAAAAGGTTATTCTCTTTGACTCTTTGTTCTTTTAGTTTATATTTTTCTCTTTTGTTCTTCGTTTAACTTCATTGGCGTTGCCCGCTTATACCGCATCTGTTTGTTCATCTTTTAACTAAGCCTAAATAAAAAAGCGACCCACCTTCTGGAGGTGGGCCGCTTAATATTTTGTGTTATTATAATCAGCTATCCTCCTCCATGCAGTGCAGGAATAATAATGACTACCACAATAATTATTATTGCGATCAATGTATTGCCATTATTTAATCTGTGCTTTAACATGAAGGTTGTTGTTACACAAATATACTCCCGCCGAAATTAAAAACCAAAGAACTTATAAATTTTAAATAGCAAGCAATCGTTCTTCGTGTATTATCTTATTCTTATTAAGATTAAAAAGCCAGTTAAATGATTGTTGACTTTCTCAACTCAATATTTTCTTTATTCAGCCTGCCCGGAATTTTGTTACCGATATAATCGCTGATCAGTTCGCCAATGGTGGTGGTGAAATAAAAATTGATCGGTTCAATATCCTTGGTAACAAACTGGTTGGTCAAAGTCCATTCCACTGCTTCTCTTACCAGTGCGGCTTCTTCACGCAGCTCAAAATAATCGAGCAGCATGGCGGCAGACAGTATGGAACCGATTGGGTTGGCAATGTCTTTTCCGGCAGCCTGCGGGTAAGAACCGTGAATGGGTTCAAACAATGCCGTTTTATTTCCTACAGATGCAGAAGGCAATAAACCCAGTGAACCGCTGATCACACTGGCTTCATCACTGATGATATCGCCAAACATGTTTTCGGTTAGGATCACATCAAACTGTTTTGGATTTAGGATGATCTGCATTGCTGCGTTATCAACAAATAAAAAATCCAGTTCCACATCAGCATATTGTGCTGCCAGTTCTTTCACCACTTTTCTCCAAAGCCTGGAAGTTTCCAGTACATTGGCTTTGTCAACCAGGGTTAATTTCTTTCTTCTTTTTTGTGCAGACTGAAACGCCAGATGTGCCACCCTTTCAATTTCTTCTTTGGTGTACGTACAATCATCAAAAGCTACCGTTTGTTCAGCATTGGTTTCTTTCTTGCCAAAATAAATACCCCCGGTAAGTTCACGGAAGATGATAAAATCAACCCCTTCAATATTCTTTGTTTTTAATGGCGACAAATGATGCAAAGAAGAGTAGGTGGTGATGGGCCTGATATTGGCATACAATTGCAATGCCTTGCGAATGCCCAGCAACCCCTGCTCGGGCCTAACCTTTGCCGTTGGGTCGTTATCATATTTTGGATGTCCGATGGCGCCAAATAAAATGGCATCACTGTCCAGGCAGATATCAATGGTTTCCTGTGGTAATGGGGTACCTGTTTTATCGATGGCATCTGCTCCCAGCAAACAGTATTTGTAAGAAAACTCATGGCCAAACTGTTCTGCAATGGCATTCAATATTTTTACTGATTGCTTCGTTACTTCCGGACCAATGCCATCCCCTTCAATAACTGCGATATTTTTTCTAAGACTCATAATTATGTTTATGCAAATTGTTTTTCAAAACTGATGATCTCTTCCCTGTTGCTGATCAAATAATCAATATCGTCGTACCCGTTCAGCAAACATGTTTTTTTATAAGGGTTTATCTCAAAAGACTCCTGCGCACCGGTAGCATCAACGGTAATGGTTTGCGCTTCCAGGTTTACAGTTATTGTTGCGGTATTGCCCTGCTGAAATATATTTTCTAAAAATGCATCGCTGACGGTTACGGGCAAAACGCCATTGTTCAATGCATTGTTCTTAAAAATATCTGCAAAGAAACTTGATACCACCACTTTAAATCCATAATCCAAAATGGCCCATGCCGCGTGTTCCCTTGAAGAACCGCAGCCAAAGTTTTTTCCAGCCACCAGAATTTCGCCGCTGTATTGCGGTTGGTTCAATACAAAATCCGCCCTGGGTGTTGTTTCATCATTGTTTTGGTAGCGCCAGTCGCGAAATAAATTCTTTCCAAAACCTTCCTTTGTAGTGCCTTTTAAAAAACGGGCAGGAATGATCTGATCGGTATCAACATTTTCCATATTCAATGGAACAAACTGGCTTTGTATAGTGGTAAGTGCCTGCATAATTTAATTTAATAGTTCTCTTACATCAGTGATAACGCCTGTAACTGCCGCTGCTGCTGCAGACAAAGGGCTTGCTAATAATGTTCTTGCGCCTGCGCCCTGGCGGCCTTCAAAATTTCTGTTGGAAGTGGAAATACAATATTTACCCGCTGGTATTTTATCTTCATTCATCCCCAAACAGGCCGAGCAACCGGGCTGACGTAATTGAAAACCCGCGGCTTCAAATACTTTATCAATGCCTTCTTCTATCGCCTGTTTTTCTACCTGCTTGCTTCCGGGAACAATCCATACTTCCACACCCTCAGCCTTCTTTTTACCTTTTACAAAAGAGGCCACCATTCTCAGGTCTTCTATTCTTGAATTGGTACAGCTGCCAATAAAAACGTAATCAATTTTTTGTCCTTTGATGGGATGTCCTTCTTTCAGTCCCATATAGGACAGTGATTTTTCCAAACCTGAGCGGTCGTTGTCGTTTACATTGGCAGCAGTAGGAATATTTTCATTTACACCAATGCCCATTCCCGGGTTGGTGCCGTAAGTGATCATCGGCGTAATGTCTGATGCATCCAGAGTGATCTCTTTATCGAATGTTGCATCTGCATCGGTAAACAGAGTTTTCCATTTAGCCAGCGCTGTATCCCATGCAGCTCCTTCCGGTGCAAATTTTCTGCCTTTGATATATTCAAATGTGGTTTCGTCCGGAGCTATTAAACCGCAACGGGCCCCCATTTCAATACTCATATTGCAGATGGTCATCCTGGCTTCCATGCTTAAACTCTTGATAGCCGAACCTGCAAATTCAACAGCATGGCCGGTAGCACCACTGGCGGTAATTTTTGACAGGATGTACAGTACAATATCTTTTGATACCACTCCTTTATTCAGTGTGCCTTCAATATTGATGCGCATTAATTTGGGTTTGGTTTGCAATACGCATTGCGTACTCAATACCATTTCCACTTCGCTGGTACCAATGCCAAACGCAATGGCACCAAATGCGCCGTGGGTACTGGTATGAGAATCGCCGCATACAATGGTATTACCCGGCTGCGTAATGCCTAACTCAGGCCCTATTACATGTACAATGCCCTGGAAAGGATGCCCCAGTCCGTATAATTCAACGCCATGTTCGGCGCAATTCTTAATTAATGTGTCTACCTGTATCCTGCCCTGCTCTTCCTGGATGGGTAAATGCTGGTTTAATGTAGGTACATTATGATCGGCGGTAGCGATGGTTTGTTTGGGACGAAATACTTTGATGCCTCTTTTATTCAGTCCGGCAAAAGCCTGCGGACTGGTTACTTCATGAATAAAGTGTTTATCGATGTACAAAACCGAGGGTCCTTCTTCAATACGCTTTACCACATGTGCATTCCAGATCTTATCAAATAAAGTGTGTGCCATTATCAAATTTTAAAAGTGTGGGGGACAATCCCCCACATTAAACTAAAACTAAACTAAAACGCATGAGAACAGAGTTATGCCGTAGCCAATGATTTTTGTTGGTACTCGAGCGCCAAAGCAGCAAGATCTGCATCTTCCACTTCTTTTTTACTATCGGCCACCTGTACAAATCGCTCGTATAAAGTATCTATATCGTTGCGGTCAAACTGGAAATTTAATTTTTGAAAGCGGTGAGCCAGTGCACTGCGGCCACTTCTTGCTGTGAGTACAATTTTAGAACTGTCGGCGCCCACTTCTTCGGGAGCAATGATCTCGTAGGTGGTGGTATCCTTTAAAAATCCATCCTGGTGAATGCCTGATGAATGAGAAAAAGCATTGGAGCCCACGATGGCTTTATTGGGTTGTACCGGCATACGCATGATTTCACTTACCAGCCGGCTCATCGGATTCAGCTGTGTGGCATCAATATCTGTATACAGTCCCAGTTCCTTGTGTTGTTTGATCACCATTACCACTTCTTCCAGCGAGGTATTACCTGCTCTTTCGCCTAAACCGTTGATGGTACATTCAATTTGCCTTGCACCGGCAATTACACCGGCAATTGAATTGGCGGTGGCCAGTCCCAGGTCGTTATGACAATGACAGCTTAAAATTGCTTTGTCGATATTGGGCACATGGTTCATTAAAAATGCGATCTTTTCGCCATACTGACTGGGCAGGCAATACCCTGTGGTGTCGGGGATATTTACCACGGTGGCACCGGCATTGATTACGGCTTCCACTACTTTGGCCAAATAATCATTGTCTGTTCTGCCGGCATCTTCGGCATAAAATTCAATATCATTGGTATATTTTGAAGCCCATTTTACAGCCTGTACTGCCCTTTCCAGTATCTCTTCCCTGGTAGCATTGAATTTGGCCCTGATATGAGAATCGGAGGTACCAATGCCGGTATGTATTCGGGGGCGCTGGGCATATTTGATGGCCTCGCCTGCTGATTCAATATCTTTTTGCACAGCCCGGCTCAATGCACAAACCGTGGCATTTTTTATCAATTTAGAAATTTCAGTTACCGAAGCAAAATCGCCCGGGCTGCTGATAGGAAAACCAGCTTCAATAATATCCACACCCAGTGCTTCCAGTTTAAGGGCCAGGGCCACTTTTTCACTGGATACTAATTTACATCCGGGCACCTGCTCGCCATCGCGGAGCGTGGTATCAAAAATGTGGATCTTGTTACTCGACATAGATAAATTGATTTATAAAGCGGTAGTTATTTATTTTTTGATAATAACTTAGCCATAAATTTACATTGCAAACGCCGTGAAAGGAAATCAAAACAAGGCCTGCACTACGCCATATAAAAGGGCTATTTTTTAACAAAACCCTTACTGGCATTGAATTTAAACCGCTTTCAATTACGATGCCCAACCGCCATATAGATACCGTTTTCCAGCTCATCAAATCGCTTGGCAAGAGCGAAAAACGGAACTTTAAGCTCTATATCACCCGAAACAAGTCTTCCGAAGAGTTGAAAGTAGTGCAACTGTTTGACGCATTAGACAAAATGGACATGTATGATGAGGCCCTGCTGCTGAAGAAAAATACAGGTATTAAAAAACAGCAGCTCAGTAACCTGAAAGCACATTTGTACAAGCAGATCCTTGGCAGTCTCCGGCTGATTACCGATGAAAGTAATATTGATATTGAACTGCACGAGCAGATGGACCATGCCCGTATTTTATACAATAAAGGTTTGTACCTGCAAAGCCTGAAAGTGCTGGATAAAATGAAGGAGCAGGCCCGTGCATTTAATCAGCTTACTTACCTGCAGCAAGCCCTTTTTTTTGAAAAGAAAATAGAAGGCCTGTACATTACCCGGAGCCTGAAGAACCGGGCAGAAGAGCTGAGCAAGGAAGCTGATAATGTGAACAGGCATTTGAGCAATGTATCTACATTAAGCAACCTGGCCCTGCAGTTGTATGGCTGGTATATAAAAAATGGCTTTGCCCGCAACCCCGAAGAGGAAGAAGCGGTGAAGAATTTTTTGAACGAGCAGTTGCCTGATAACCCGCAACAATTTCATGGGTTTTACGAAAAATTATACCTGTACCAATGTTATTGCTGGAAGGCCTTTATACGCCAGGATTTTTTGCAATACTACCGTTATACACAAAAATGGGTAGACCTTTTTGACGAAGAACCTTATATGATCGCTATTGAAAGCGGCCACTATATTAAAGGCATGCACAACCTGATGGGCTCGTATTTTAACCTGGGCAACTATCAGAAACTGAACGACACCTTAATTGTGTTTGAAAAATTCTGCAACAGTAAAACCGTACAGCAAAATCAAAACAATTTGATTCAGTGTTTTATCTACTATTCCATTTCGTTGCTGAATAAACATTTCATCAGCGGTAATTTTTCAGAAGGATTGTTGCTGGTGGAAGACATTGAGGCCAAATTAAAAACCTATGAACTGTATTTAGACCGGCACCGGGTACTGGTAATCTATTACAAGATCGCCTGCATGTATTTTGGCGCTGGTAATTACGAAACCACCATTGATTATTTGAACAAGATCATTAACTGGAAGGTTGACCTGCGCAGCGACCTGCAATGCTATGCCCGCCTGCTGCACCTGATAGCACATTACGAACTGGGCAACCTGCAACTGCTGGAATATTTGGCCAAATCGGTGTATCGTTTTATGGCCAAGATGCACAATTTAAGCGTGGTGGAAGAAGAGATGTTCAAATTCTTACGCAAAGCATTAACGCTGAGTCCGGGTAAGCTAAAACCCGAATTTGAAAAGTTACACCACAAACTAAAACAGTTTGAGAACAAGCGTTTTGAAACCCGTGCTTTTATGTATTTGGATGTGATCAGCTGGCTGGAAAGCAAAATCAATGGTGTGCCGGTTCAGGAGATTACGCAGCAGAAATATTTGGCAAAAAAAACCTGAGTATATTATTCCGGCTCTTTGGCGAATCAACTGAATACATTGCTTCCTTTATGAACATGTCACTTTGCAACTCCATTCCCCCTTCACATCAGCTTCCTGAAATTTCTTATAATCCGTTTTGGCATTTACAATAATGGTTGCCGGTATGGTGCCTCTCCTGCTGTTGTTCATCATTGGGCAAAAATTATCGGCGTCAGTTTCATTCAGACAGGCAATACGGGAATTGAAATGATGCAGCGTTATAAAATCAGCCATCCTCATCCTGGCAATAGCCTGGCCGTAAATGCGCATAAAATAATTGCCAAAAAGAAAAAGGCCCATCGCATATGGGGTAAAAACACAACCCCCTGGCTGTTTTTTACCCCCAACACTGTTGAAAAACGGGTAAATAAGCTTTTGGCTAATCCCCTGTTTCAATCTAAATTTGCAACTCGTTAACGGGCTAACTAATTAACGGATTAACCAATTAACTAATCAACCAATAAACAAATAAACTAAAATGGCATACGACGTAATAGTTTTGGGCAGCGGCCCCGGCGGTTATCCTGCAGCAATCAGGGCCAGCCAGTTAGGCAAAAAAGTGGCAATTGTAGAAAAAGAAAGCCTGGGCGGTATCTGCCTTAACTGGGGCTGTATTCCTACCAAAGCATTATTGAAAAGTGCACAGGTATTTGAATATGCCAAACATTCAAAAGATTATGGCATCAACATTGTTGATCCGTCCGCAGATTTTGGCGGTGTAATTGGCCGCAGCCGTGGCGTAGCCGATAAAATGAGCAAGGGCATACAGTTTTTGATGAAGAAGAATAAGATAGATGTGATTATGGGATATGGCAAACTGATTGCTCCGGGCAAATTAGAAATTACTGCAGCCGATGGTACTAAAAAAGTGGAAGAAGCCAAGAACATCATCATTGCAACCGGCGGACGTGCAAGAGCTTTACCCACCATGCCGGTGGATGGTAAAAAAATAATCGCCTACCGCGAAGCCATGAGCCTGCCCACTCAGCCAAAGAGCATGATCGTTTGCGGAAGCGGTGCCATTGGAAGTGAGTTTGCGTATTTCTACAACAGCATGGCTACAAAAGTTACCATGGTGGAATTTATGCCACGCCTGGTACCGGTAGAAGATGAAGACATCAGCAAAGAACTGGAAAAGCAGTTTAAAAAACAGGGTATGACCATCATGACCAACAGTGAAGTGCTGAGCGTGGATACCAGTGGCGAAGGCGTTAAAGCAAAAGTGAAAACCCCAACAGGCGAAGTGGTTCTAGAAGCTGATATTCTGCTGAGCGCTGTGGGTGTTGTTGCCAATATAGAAAACATTGGACTGGAAGCATTAGGTATCAAAACTGAAAAAGGAAAAATTACTGTGGATGCCAATCAGCAAACCAGCGTAAAAGGCATTTATGCTATTGGTGATTGCACTCCCGGGCAAGCGTTAGCTCACGTAGCTGCTAAGGAAGGTATCAATGCCGCTGAACATTTAAGCGGCCATCATCCTGAACCGCTGGATTATAATAATATTCCGGGTTGTACTTATTGCTCACCCGAAATTGCAAGTGTGGGGTACACCGAAAAAGCAGCTAAGGATGCCGGTTACGAAATTAAAGTGGGCAAGTTCCCATTCATTGCAAGTGGCAAAGCAGTTGCTGCCGGTGCTACCGAAGGTTTTGTAAAAGTGATCTACGATGCCAAGTACGGCGAATTTTTAGGTTGTCATATGATTGGTATGAATGTTACCGAAATGATTGCTGAAGCAGTGGTGGCACGTAAATTAGAAACCACCGCACACGAAATACTGAATGCCGTTCACCCTCATCCTACCATGAGTGAAGGATTGAAAGAAGCTACCGCCGCTGCTTATGGCGAAGCTATAGATATATAATAAACAATACAATTTCTTATAAAAAAACATCCGCCATCAGCGGATGTTTTTTTATAGCCCGGCGCTTAAGCGCCGGGCTATAAAAAAGCGCCCCGGTTATCCGTGGCGCCAGTTATCAAACTATAATCCTAAAACTATTACTGTTTAGCGTCTGCATTCTCATTTACTTTTGTACCGGCACGGTGTGTATCCAGTATAGACGCAAAGCGTATTTTAAGGCCCGCAATTTTTAAATTATCCCCGGTAGACAGGTCTTTTTCCACTACGTTCTTCCTGGTATCCAGTGCTTCATATAATACCTTAATCTCATCCCAGTCTTCCCTGGTATATGATTTTTTATTATCGGCTACCGTATTCACAAAATTCTTGTATACCGATAATATATTGGCCCCGGTAACATAATCAAACTTCATATCCGTTCCAATCTTTCCTTCGCCAAATAATTTGTTCCTCAATGTCATCCTGTAATCGGGTGTTGCGGCAATAACTGCAGCGGCGGCTTCATTCTTTTTTAATTCTGTTTCATAGGCTGCTTTTAGTTTGGCGTATTTGTCCTTGCTTTCTTCCAGTTTTGCTTTGTCGGAGGCTTCCAGTGTGGCGGTGGTCTTTTCGGCCTGCATCGCCCTTTCCTGGTATCCGTTGTTAATGGCGGCCCAGTTTTCTACTGTATACACCGGTGTAAGATTATTCACAGAATCTACATACATACTTACATTGTCTGCATCTTTTTTAGCAGCGTCGGCACCCATATTATTGCAGGCTGTAAATCCTGTCAGCGCTATAACTGCACTGCTCATTACATAAATTGCTTTCATTGTTTATATTTTTATTTAGATCAGTAAGCCAATATCCGTGCCGCTATATTTAATAGCTGCTATACTTTCATTGCGCCGCATAATGGGTATTAAAATCCACATAAAAACATATAATATTTTAATTTTGCTGCATGACAACCCCAACCGCCAGGCCCCTATTTGAAAGCGAGATCGCCACTGACTGGTTTGATGATGGCACACTGGTATCTCTTTCCAAAAATCCCAAAAGAACAATTGCAACTATCAGCAGCAATGTGGCATTGGTAAAGCAGATCACGAACAATAAACGGGTACCATTACTCATCTATCTTAGCAATTCTCCTGTTCCTGATGCGCCCACCCGGAAATTTTCTACCACCAACTGTCCATGATCTATTCGGCAATGGACATGGTATCAAAACCCGGATTGCAAAGTTCATCATGAACATATTTTTCACATTGAAAACACCACCCATTCCCATGAAAAATTTTACCTATACTCAGCCGCAAAAGCATGGTTGCAACAATACCTGTGATAATTTGTAATAATCGCACCGCACTCTCATTTTACTGTACCTTTAAGCCTCAATACAATGAACAGACAAGCATTCATAAAAAAATCTTTAGCATTTACAGCTATGGCAGGCATTACCACAAAAATAAATGAGCTGAATAAATTAACGGATCCGTTCAGCAATACGGAGCAAATGCCCGTACTGTTTATGGGGCATGGCAGCCCGATGAATGCCATTGAGGAAAATGAATTTGTTCAGGGCTTTCGCGAAATGGGTAAAGGCATTGCAAAACCAAATGCAGTATTATGCATCTCTGCCCACTGGGAAACGAAGGGTACGTTTGTGACTGCCATGGAAAAACCGCAAACCATCCATGACTTTGGCGGTTTTCCACAGGCATTATTTGATGTACAGTATCCGGCGCCCGGCGATCCGCAACTGGCAAAAGAAACAAAAGCACTCATTACAACAACAGAAGTTGGGCTGGATGAAAAATGGGGGCTCGATCATGGAGCTTGGAGTGTGATCAAACATTTATATCCTGCAGCCGATGTGCCGGTGATACAAATGAGTTTAGACTATACCCAGGCTCCGCAATACCATTATGATCTTGCAAAAGAGTTAGCAGCACTACGTAAAAAAGGTGTGCTCATCATCGGAAGCGGCAATATGGTACATAACCTGCGGCTGGTTGCATGGGATAAAATGAATCAGCCTGATTATGCGTACGACTGGGCAGCTGAAGCCAGCGCCACTATGAAAAAATACATACTGAACGGCGATTTTCAACAGCTGATCAATTACCGCTCGCAGGGAAAATCATTTGAATTATCCATCCCGTCGCCGGAACATTATCTTCCATTATTGTATACACTGGCATTAAAAAAAGAGAACGAAAAGATCAGTGTTTTCAATGATAAAGCAGTGGCGGGTTCATTAACGATGACCTCGGTTAAAATAGATGCTGCGTAACGCCATATTATTTAAATACTAACACCACTCATCCCGAACTGCATAAACAGTTCGGGATTTTATTTTACCTTAATGGCTATATTTTAAAGCTGTGCCCCATGGCGGCATAGCGCTGATAAAAAAATTTAATATGAAAAAATTATCCCGTCGTTCGTTTTTACAACACAGTGGTATGGGTGCAGGAGCTGCTGCTGTTGCAATGGCATTGCCGTCTTTTACTCCTGTTGCAGAAAAAAAGCCAAGTCCCTATACAGGAAAGAAATTAAATATTGCCCTGGTTGGCCTGGGCAATTATGCCACTTACCTTGCATATGGATTAGAGAGTTGCCAGTACTGCACATTAGCCGGCATTGTTACAGGCCATCCTGAAAAAGCCGAACAATGGAAAAAGAAATACAACATCCCGGATAAGAATATTTACAATTACCAAAACTTTGATGAGATCGTTCACAACAAAAACATTGACCTGGTGTATGTGGTGTTACCCAATTCCATGCACAAAGAATATGTGATACGTGCTGCCAAAGCAGGTAAACATGTGATTGTTGAAAAGCCCATGGCCACCACTGTTGAAGATTGTAAAGCCATGATGGATGCCTGTAAAACCGCGGGTGTTCAATTGGCCATGGGGTACCGCTTGCATTACGAACCTTATCATTTGGAATTAAAAAGACTGGGACAGCAAAAAGTATTTGGGCAGGTACGGCTGATTGAAGTATCACTTGGTTATAAGACAGAAGATCCTTCGCAATGGCGTTTGCACAAAGCGTTATCGGGCGGGGGGCCACTAATGAATGTGGGCATCTATTGCGTACAGGCAAGCCGTTATATACTGGGTGAAGAACCTGTTTCTGTAACAGCGCAATTTGGCCCCAACACCGACCCGGTTTTATTTGCAGAAGTGGAAGCCTCCGTTACCTGGCAACTGAACTTTCCCGGAGGGGCAGTATGCAACTCAAGCAGTACTTACAACTGCAATGTAGATCGTTTATATGTGGCTGCCGATGATGGTTTTATTGAAATGAGCCCGGCTGTAAGCTATGGCCCGTTTAAAGGAAGAACAGCTAAAGGTGAAATGAAATTTGCCGACATCAACCAGCAAACCACGCAGATGGATGAGATGGCAAAAGTGATACTGGCAAATCAACCATTGCCTGATCATATCACCGGCGAAGAAGGCATCAAAGACCTGAAGATAATGGAAGCAATATACGAATCTGCAAGAACCGGTAAGAAGGTTTGGCTGAACAAGTAAAAAGAAACTATCTTCATTTAACTTAATCATTAATGAATCCCTGTTGAAACATGTTCCGGTTCAGCAAAACGTATTTTATTCTTACCATTGCCTTATTTATCATTGAGGTTTGTATTGCGGTATTCATCAGCGATGCTGTCATCAGGCCTTATATAGGCGACCTGTTAGTGGTGATACTGATCTATTGCTTTTTCAAAAGCTTTTTAAACGTTAAACCATTGCCCCTGGCAATCGCCACTTTGTTATTTGCCTATGGTATAGAAACATTACAGTATTTTAAAATAGTGGAACTGCTGGGCCTGCAGCATCACCGCATAGCCAGAACTGTTATCGGCACTTCTTTTGCATGGACAGATATAATAATGTACAGTATCGGTATCATCATTGTTTTACTGGCTGAAAAATATTTTTCTCAACAGAAGCCTGCATTAACGTAACGTTAACCGCTATTCCATCCGAATACATTAATTTAATAGTGCAGTAAACAATTGCATGCATGAAAAAGACATCGTTATTTCGGCCAGGTAAAAAATATTATATACTTCTTACCACTTTCCTGTTCGCTGTTGCAGCATCCTTTGCGCAGCCCGCCGAAAACACGCCGGTTATCGACACTTCTATTTTCGGCGATGCCGCAAGGCACTGGTACGGCATCAATGAAAAAGGAAAAACCATTACACCAGGGCCCGGGCATCCACAATACCGCTCAACAGAAATTCAGCAGATAGCAGATAATATTTTATTGTATCAAAAAGACAACGGCGGCTGGCCAAAGAACTATGATATGCAGGCTATACTTAGCCCTGAACAGAAAGACAGCCTGGTGCAGGCAAAAAAAATACCCAATACCACTTTCGATAACCGCACCACATATTCACAGATCGGGTACCTGGCTAAAGCATTTGCATATGTACACAATGAAAATTACAAAACAGCAATTCTTAAAGGACTGGATTTTATTATTGCTGCACAATATAACAACGGCGGATGGCCGCAGTATTATCCTTTAGAAAAAGACTACAGCCGTCACATCACTTTCAACGATGATGCCTACACCGGAATTATGTACCTGCTTAAAGATATTGCAGAAGAGAAACCGGAATATGCTTTTTTAGATACTGCATACAGAATAAAACTGACGGCCGCATTTAAAAAAGGACTGGATTGCATTTTAAAAACACAGATCAATGATGCAGGTAAGCCCACTGCATGGTGCCAGCAATATGATGAAATAACCCTGCAACCTGCATGGGCAAGAAAGTTTGAACCACCCAGTATTTGCAATGGCGAAAGTGTGGATGTGGTATTATTACTGATGAGTATCAAACAACCTGCTGAAGCTGTAAAAAATGCAGTACAAAATGCAGTAGCCTGGTTCAACGAATCGAAGATCAGCGGCATTCGTGTAAAAACCATTTCTGCCCAGGAAATGATTACGCCTTTCCGCATATCCAATACCGATAAAATTGTAGTGGCAGATGAAACTGCGCCGGCAATATGGACACGTTATTATGAATTAAAGACCCATAAGCCTTTATTTTGTAACCGCGATAGTAAAGTGGTATATTCTTTGGCTGAAGTAGAAAGGGAACGAAGGGATGGTTATGCCTGGTATACATATGATCCACAAAAAGTGCTGAATAAATATCCTGCCTGGGCAAAAAAATATTTATAATAAAAAAGGTTTCCAGTTTGGAAACCTTTTTTATGCTGCTGTAATAGCTTATTTGCCGAATACTTTTTTAAGTATACCCGTTACCTGCGCAGCCGGGTCTTTACGTATCTTTTGTTCCTGCAAGGCGATATTATAAAACAATCCACTCAATGCCCTTTCGGTAACATAAGCCGTCAGGTCGGGATTAACTTTTTTTAGCGACACTTTATTGTATGCTGTAAATACATCATTCCAGTATTTGGTGGCATCAAATTTTGTAAGTGAACTGTCAATTACCGGGCGAAATTTAGTTACGAGTTCGGCAGTGGTGGTTTTCTTTAAATAACTGGTGGCGGCAGTATCGCTGCCCTTCAATATTTGCACACCATCTGTAATACTCATTTGCTTAATGGAATTCCAGAAAATTGTTCCCACTCCTTTGGCTGCATCTTCTGCGGCACGGTTCATCGATAAAATGGCTTTATCCACCATACTGCTCATGCCCAGGCTGCGCAATGTTTTTTCTACTTTTTGTGCTTCTGCAGGCATTAATATTTTAATAGCAGCATCTGCAAAATAGCCATCCAGTTTACCTAATTTTTTACTGCTGCTGTCGGTTCCAACACGCAATGCTTCTTTTAACCCGCTGATGATATCGTCGTTGCTTAAATTACTTCCTTGTGCTGAACCAACAGCTTTAGTGAGTACGCTTTGCCCGGTAGAATCTTTTTTAGTTACTTTATTCAGTAGCCCTTTAATACCCTGCGCCTGTGCCTGGCTGAAAATTAAACCTGTAACAATGAGGTAAGTACATAATTTCTTCATGGAATTGCTTTTGTTTTTTTATAAGACGACAAAAGTAATGCCATATCGTTTAATATTTGTTAAAATCTGGCTAACATATACGGGGCAGTTGTTCACCGGTTAAATAATTCACCACGCGTTTTCCGCCAATGCGGCTTTTCATGATCACTTTACCGGGATGCTCTTTTGTAACTGTTCCTATTATTGCGGCATTGGCGCCATTACTGTCTTTTTTTAATGCGGCAAGAAAGTCTTCCGCAATTTCTTTTTTTACCACGGCTAAAAACAAACCTTCGTTGGCTACGTACAAGGGATCGAGGCCCAGCATTTCGCAGGCACCATCCACCTGTTCCTCTATGGGAATTTGTTTTTGATCGATATAAAAACAATGCTGCGTAAGCTCCGCAATCTCGTTCAATACAGAAGCCACGCCACCCCTTGTGGGGTCGCGAAGGAATTTAATGCCATTACCAAATTTTTCTACTAAAGAAATAATAATATGATTCAGATTAGCCGTATCACTTTTTATATCAGTTTCAAATTCGAGTCCTTTTCTTAAACTCATGATGGCAATGCCATGTGTGGCGATATTGCCGCATACAATAATCACATCCCCTTCGGCAATATTGTTGTGATGAATATTTGCTTTTGGATGAATGATACCTACACCGGATGTATTGATGAATATTTTATCGCCCTTGCCTTTCTCCACCACTTTGGTATCGCCGGTTACAATTTTAATATTGGCTTTAATGGCCGCTTCTTTAATGCTTACCATTACCTTCCAGAATTCTTCCATGGCAAATCCTTCTTCAATGATAAACGCCAGCGATAAATATTTTGCTTCGGCACCACACATAGCCAGATCATTCACCGTTCCGTTAATGGCAAGGTCGCCAATATTACCTCCGGGAAAAAAGATGGGAGATATCACATAGCTGTCGGTACTGAATGCAACTTTACCGTGCAGTTCAAAACTGGCGCCGTCATGCTGCTGGTCAAGCAATTCATTTTTCAGTACATCAAAAACACCGCTTTGCAATAACCGATGTGTTAATAATCCGCCGCTGCCATGCCCCAGCGTGATCACATCAAAATCAAATTTTGGCATCGGGCAAGAGAGGTTCATGATCGGCTGGTTTATTGATAAAAGGAATGGTATGTTATTTAATGGATATTTTTTAGCGATGAATAGTATATATTTTTGAGAATACTACTGCAAAGAAGACATTGTTAATTATTAATTGTTTTAAACTGCCACCACACTATCTGTATTGGCGTAATGATAATATGCTGCACATGCTCCCTCGCTGCTCACCATGGGCGCACCCAACGGATGTTCGGGTTTACAACGGATGCCAAAGTTGGGACATTGCCTGGGCTTTTTCAAGCCTTTCATAATATCACCGCTGATACAATCTTTGTTTTCCTGTGCCAAAGGAATATCAATATTGAATTTCAGCCTGGCATTAAAATTTTTAAAGCGTTCATTTACTTCGTACCCACTCTGCGGAATATTTCCTATGCCACGCCATATACGATCACTTACTGTAAACACTTCATGTATGGTATCCTGTGCCAGTTTATTTCCTTCACGCTGTACATAACGGGTATATTGATTCTCTACCTTGTATTCACCATTCTCCAGTTGCCGCACCGCCATTAAAATACCCTGCAACAGATCCACTGGTTCAAAACCTGTTATTACAATTGGGCATTGGTATTTTTCAGCTACAGGATAATATTCTTCCATACCCATAATGGTACACACATGGCCTGCAGCCAAAAACGCATCAATGGTATTTTCTTCATCACCCAGTATGGCTTCCATTGCAGGCGGTACCAATACGTGAGAGGCCAGTATACTGTAATTGTTCAATTGCAACTGATCTGCATGCACTACACTTAATGCATTGGCAGGTGCCGTGGTTTCAAAACCCACTGCAAAAAATACCACTTGCTTATCCGGATGTTGTTTAGCCAGTTGCACTGCTTCCAGGGGAGAATATAATATCCTTACATCGGCGCCTTCCGCTTTTGCTTCCAGCAAACTTTTTGCACTGCCGGGCACACGAAGCATATCGCCGAAAGAACACAGTATCACATCCGGCTGTTGTGCCAGGTAAACGGCTTCATCGATCACACTTACGCTGGTAACACAAACCGGGCAACCGGGCCCGTGCACCATTGTTATTTTATCGGGTAACATTTCTAAAATACCATTCTTTACCAGGCTATGTGTTTGCCCGCCGCAAATTTCCATCAGCGTCCATGGCCGGGTGGTAATGCGGTTGATCTCATAGATGAATTCTTCCACCAGTTCAGGATCGCGGTATTCAGATAAGTATTTCATATAACAGGTTGAATGATTGAATTAAAGCGTACTGAATTTTTGCGTTTCCAGTTCCTCCACCTCGCCCATGGCTTTTAAATATCCAAAAACCTTATTGGCTTCCTCTTCATCCACTTTACCAATGGCTACGCCCACATGCACCAGCACATAATCGCCCACTTCCGCGTCAGACAACATGCAGAGGTTTACATCTTTTAAAATACCACCAAATGATACTTTACCAGTTTTAAATGCGGCATCCACAGTTGGCTCGATGGAGATGATTTTTCCGGGAATTGCTAAACACATAGAATTGGTTTTATAATGAAAAATAATGTTGAAAAACAGGCGAACCCATGGATTCCTGTTTTGCTCTTTGTAAAATTTCGTAACATGCCAGTTGGCCAAACCCGATACACTCATCGTTGGGGCTAAGCTGCTGGTGAAAATACAAGTGTTTTTTTGCTGCGAGTTGTTCTATCACCATTTCAACCAGCAATGCATTTTGAAAAACACCACCGCTGAATGCCAGCTGGTCAAGGTTGAAATGCCCGCTACAATCAGCGATAGACCTTGCAAGAGAAAACAGTACTTTCCTGCATATCGTTGCAATAGCTGTACCCTGTTGAATATCCTCAAAAAATTGTTGCAGAAAAAAATCCCAGTACAATTCACCGTCTATCAATGGCAGTGAGTATACCTCACTAACAGGCTGCGTGCAGCTCCTTGCCAGCGCCTCCATTTCCATAGCAGCTTCGCCTTCGTAACTGTTGTATGCCTTTATGCCGAGCAGGCAGGCCAGTCCGTCTAAAAATCTTCCCATCGAACTGCTGTAGATACTGCTGTCCTGCTGTAATACTTTTTGATAGTACCGCCATTCCTTTTCAGAAAAATATTGCTGAATGAGCTCCTGCTGTGCAGGAAAATCTTTCAGCAAACTCAGTGCAGATAAACGGGGTTCCCTGCTCATCTTATCTCCCAGCAGCTGTGGAAAATATTTTAAATGCGCCACCCGTTCCATCCGGTTATGGGCATAAATAAATATTTCGCCGCCCCATATTTTTTTATCTTCCCCGTATCCTGTTCCATCCCAGATGAATCCTAACACCGGAAGTTCAGCCTGCAACAGATTATTTTCTGCCAGTACCGCCCCAAAATGTGCTTTGTGATGTTGTATTTCAATCACCGGCACCCCATTTTTTTGCGCAGCCAATGCTTTACCAAACTGCGATACGGCATACACCGGATGCTGATCAACTAAAATCTTTTGCGGTGTTGCTTTCAATAACCCCGTAATATGCTGTAAGGTTTTTGTATAACTTTCCTGCGCTTCCAGTGTGCCCTGGTCGCCAAGATATTGACTAATGTATACATTATTTTTATTCCGCAATGCAAATGCACTCTTCAGTTCGCCGCCTGTAGCCAGTAGGGTTTCGGTATTGTTTGCAAATGGGTTTGTAAAATAGTTGGGTGCCAGCCCCCTGCTTCTTCTTACAATTATTTTTTGGCCGCTTGCTGTATACTGTATCACACTATCGTCCTGCGGTGCCACAATGTTGCGGTCGTAAGTGAGTACCATATCAGCCACTTCAAACAAATGTTCCAGCGCTTCTGCATCTGTATAAATGATGGGCGCCCCGCTGATATTTCCACTGGTGGCAATTACAGGCGTACCAATGCTGACTGCAAGCAAATGCAATAGAGGCGTTGATGGCAGCATCACACCTATCTTATCCAGTGCCGGTGCTATTTCGTCAGCGCAAATACTACTTCCTGCCGATGATCTTTTTCTGCACAAAACAATGGGGGCGGCTTTACTTTGTAATGCTGCTGCTTCAAACTGCTGCAGGTATACATCGGCAGCAACCGCTTCAACAGAGCTATATAAAAGGGCAAATGGCTTAGCAGGCCTTTGCTTCCGTTGCCGTAAAGTTTGAATGGCATTTTTATTGGTGGCATCGCAAACAAGTAAATATCCGCTCATTGCTTTTACAGCAATGATCTTTCCCTTTTTAATTTCTGTACTTACCACCTGCAGCATGTCATGTTCCGCAATATTGCAGTGTTCATTTTTAGATTGATATAAATGCATATGAATGGCACAACTTGTACAGGAATTGGTTTGGCTGTAATGCCGGCGGTCATGTACATCATGGTATTCAGCAGCGCAGGAATCACACATTTCCATTTCACGCATGGTGGTGTTTTCCCTGTCGTATGGCAGCGCATTGATGATGGAATATCTTGGCCCGCAATTTAAGCAGGTGGTAAAAGCATAATCATATCTTTTATTTGCAGTATCGCCGATCTCATTTTTACATGCTTCGCAAACAGCAATATCAGGCGTTAATAACAGGTCAGGTTCGTTTTCCGCCGAGCTGTGCGCTATTATAAAATCATTGAACTCTTTTGTATTGATGATTGTACATTGATGAGATGTGATGACCGCATTAACAGGAGCATCATTGATGAGTGCATGATAAAAACCGGCAGTGTCTTCTTCTGAACCGGTGATCTCTATGTGTACGCCATCATTGGTATTACTTACCCATCCATTGAGCTGCATCGTTGCTGCAAGCCTGCAAACAAATGGGCGAAAGCCCACTCCCTGCACCAAACCCTTAATATGTATATGAGAGGTATGACGCATTGTATTGAATTGATAGTTTCTATTTATATTAGACCGCTTCCGGCACCAGCAGTTTTGATTTTAGCCAGCTGTACCATTCCTGCAAACCTTCGCCGGATGTACAACTCAGTTCAATGATCTTCAATTTATGATTTACCTTCAGCGCATTGGCTTTCACTTTCTCCATATCAAAAGACACATAAGGCAGTAAGTCAATTTTATTGATGATACAAACCGTGGAAGAATAAAACATATCAGGATACTTCAATGGCTTATCATCTCCTTCTGTAACGCTGATGATGACCACCCTTTCCTTTTCACCCAGGTCGAACATAGCCGGGCAAACCAGGTTGCCCACGTTCTCAATAAACAAAACAGCATTATCTTTTAATTTCATGCCCTGTACTGCATGTAAAACCATATGTGAATCAAGGTGGCAACCCTTGCCGGTATTGATCTGTGTAACTTTTGTTCCGGTGGCATGAATACGGTCGGCATCATTAGTGGTTTGCTGATCGCCTTCAATCACTGCAAAATCCATTTGCCCTTTTAAATCTGTTAATGTTTTTTCCAGTAAAGAAGTTTTACCTGAGCCCGGAGAACTTACCAGGTTCAGTGCAAAAATATTCTTGGCATCAAAATACCCCCTGTTCCTTTCGGCCAGTAAATTGTTTTGATGCAATACATCTTTCTCTACATCAATCACCGTTTTTTGTTCTTGATGTACATGCTCATGGGGATGAGCATGGTTATGTCCATCGTGATGATGGATGGTTGTACTGCTGCCTGAATCGCAGCCGCAGGTTACACACATAAAAATTGTATTTAAGTTACAAGAAGTTGTTGCTTTACGACACCACCAAAGATTTTACCCGCAGTTCCTTTCCCTGAACAATATTTATTAAATGCCTGCCGCAAGCGGGGCAGGCATCATAATAATTCTCAATAGCAAATATGGTATCACAATCGAGGCATTGTGCTTTGGCCTCTATGTGGTTGATTTTTTTTACTGCATGCTCCAGCACGGTTTGTTTTACCGCCTGCTGCCACGCAAAGTCAAGTGCATTAATCTCAATGCCGCTTAAGCTGCCAATATCCAGTTCTATCTCGTCTATTGTACTTGCATTGGCATTGCCTGCCTGCTGCCGGGCAATATCAATAATACTCATTACAATAGACAGTTCATGCATTATTTATTTTTTGCCGGCTGTTTTTTTCTCCGTAAAAAAAACGCCGCTGAAAACACCGCTGCTACAACACCAAGGCTTGCCACAACATGTACAGGCTCAGAAAAATAATGTATTATAGTATAACCACCGTGTTCTCCGTGTCCGGGATGCGCTGCAACAAACAGTGGTAAAGCAAGAGCAATAAGACATACAGCAAATGCGATTTTTTTCATGATGTAATATTTTACGTTAACAATATTAAACAGAAAAAAAAAGCACAGGTATGATTAACGTCATAAAAAAAACTGACAAAAACCATATTTATCCCCTGTGCTAAAAATTACGTTTGTTACACATTAAAACTTCCGGTATGACTAACGATGCTTTGCCGAAACAACCTACTTACTACGAGGAGGTTGAAAGAAAAGGATATTCCCGCCGCGATTTTGTCAAGTTTGCAAGTATGATGACAGCCTTTATCGGCCTGGAACAATCCGCTATTGGACAGGTGATTAAAGCCCTTGAAACCCAGCCGCGGCTTCCTGTGGTTTGGATGCATTTCCAGGAATGTACCTGTTGCAGCGAGAGTTTCATCCGCTCCTCTCATCCCATTGTAGCTGATATTTTACTGGATAAGATATCACTCGACTACAGTGAAACTTTAATGGCAGCATCCGGCACACAGGCCGAAGCAGCATTAAAGAATACCATGGAAAAATACAAAGGCAAATACATTCTTTGTGTGGAAGGCAGTGTACCACTGGGTGCCGATGGCGTGTACTGTATGATCGGTGGTAAAACTTCTTTACAGATATTAGAAGAAGTATCGGAAGGTGCAGCAGCCATTATTGCATGGGGCAGTTGCGCCAGCAATGGTTGTGTACAATCGGCAAAACCCAATCCAACACAGGCCACACCCATACATAAAATAATCAAGAACAAACCCATCATTAAAGTTCCGGGCTGCCCTCCTATTGGTGAAGTAATGGCCGGTGTTATTGTTCACTATTTAACATTTGGAAGAATTCCGGAACTGGATAAAGTGGGCAGGCCAAAAGCTTTCTACAGCAAACGTGTACACGATACCTGCTACCGCCGTCCGTTCTTTGATGCCGGATTGTATGTAGAATCATTTGATGATGAAAATGCTAAAAAAGGATATTGCTTATATAAAGTAGGTTGTAAAGGACCATCCACTTACAATGCCTGCGGCGTTACAAAATGGAACGGGGGCACCAGCTTCCCCATCCAGTCGGGCCATCCATGTATTGGTTGCAGTGAAGAAAATTACTGGGATAATGGCAGGTTGTACGAAAGAGGTTCTGCCTTTGCTGGTTTTGGTATTGAAGCAGATGCCGATACTGTTGGTAAAGTGGCGCTGGTAGCCACAGGTGCAGCGATTGCAGGACATGCGATTGCCACCAATATCGGAAAATCAAAACTGATACGCGGCCACCAGGCAGAGGGAAGAGAAAGTGAACATGAACTGGAATCTTAATTAACTCACCTTACATAAACAGCTATATGAGTAAAAGAATTGTTGTTGACCCCGTCACCAGGATCGAAGGTCACTTACGCATTGAAGCAGATATTGAAAATGGAAAAATAAAAGACGCTTACAGCAGCGGTACCATGGTGCGTTTGCTGGAAGAAATTTTAAGAGGCAGGGATCCTAAAGATGCCTGGGCATTTGTGGGCCGCGTTTGCGGCGTATGTACGTCCATCCACTCACTCACTTCTGTACGTTGTGTGGAAGATGCACTGGACATTACCATTCCGCCCAATGCCGAACTGGTAAGGAATATCATGTTCTGTGCACAGTACATCCACGATCACGTGGTGCATTTTTATCATCTGCATGCCATGGACTGGGTGGATGTGGTGAACGCGTTAAAAGCAGATCCTAAAAAAACTTCCGAACTGGCACAAAGTATTTCTAAATGGCCAAAAAGTTCGCCTGGTTATTTCAGCGATATTCAAACAAGAATTAAAAAATTTGTTGACAGCGGCCAGCTGGGTATTTTCTCGAATGGTTACTGGGGACATCCGGCATACAAACTTCCTGCAGAAGTAAACCTGATCGGTCTTGCACACTACCTGGAAGCATTGGAATGGCAAAAAGAAATTGTAAAAGTACACGCCATCTTCGGCGGTAAAAACCCTCATCCTAATTATTTGGTGGGCGGTATGGCCTGTGCCATCAGCATCGATGACGTAAGTGGTATCAATGCAGAACGCCTGGCATTTGTAGGACAGCTGTTAAAAGACGGAAAAGATTTTGTTGAGCAGGTATATATCCCCGACCTGATGGCCATTGCATCTTTCTATAAAGACTGGGGCGCCATCGGTGGTGGCCTGGGAAATTATTTGGTGTATGGAGATCTGCCCACCAAAGGTTACCGTGATATATCCAGTTACAAATTCCCGCCGGGAGCCATATTAAATAAAGACATCAGCAAAGTGTATGATGTAGACCTGAAAAAAGAAGATGAGGTACAGGAATTCATCACCCACTCCTGGTACGAATACAAAGAAGGAAATGATAAAGGCCTGCATCCATGGAAAGGCGAAAGCAAAGTAAAATACAGCGGCCCCAAACCTCCGTTTGAGCATTTGAACACCAATGAAAAATACAGTTATTTAAAAACCCCGCGCTGGAAAGGCAATGCCATGGAAGTAGGTCCGTTAGCACGTGTGCTGGTGGGTTATGCCAGGGGCAGAGAAGATTTTAAAGCTGTAGTAGACAAAGCACTCACCGACCTGAATGTACCCGTAACCGCCTTGTTCTCTACATTAGGAAGAACGGCTGCACGTGGTTTGGAAAGTGTACTGACTGCACAATGGGGGCTGGACTTTTTTGACCAATTGTTAGCCAATATAAAAAATGGCGATACCAGAATGGCCGAGATGAGCAAATTTGATCCCGCCACATGGCCAAAAACTGCACTGGGTGTTGGACATACCGAAGCTCCGCGTGGTGCGCTGGCACACTGGATCAATATAGAAAATGAAAAGATCGCCAATTATCAACTGGTGGTGCCCACTACATGGAACGCATCCCCAAGAGATAACAAAGGACAGATGTCGGCATACGAAGCATCACTGATAGACACACCGGTGGCAGATGAAACACAACCATTGGAGATCATCCGTACCATTCACAGTTTTGACCCCTGCATGGCCTGCAGTGTTCACCTGTATGATGAAGATGGAAAAACAATCAGCAGGATCAGTGTATTAGGCGATTAACTTTTTAAAACTATTTTATGGCAAAGAAATATTTGCATATTCACAGGTTAAGAAGAGTGTATGTGTGGGAACTGCCGGTAAGATTTTATCATTGGTTAAATGCCGCTGTTATTATAGCATTGATCGTGACCGGCTTTTTTATAGCCGATCCATTAGCGCTGATAAGTAATAAAGAAGCTTCGCAGCAATTTATCATGGGCTGGTTTCGCTTCATTCATTTTATTGCAGCCTATCTCTTCTTCTTTAATTTCATTTTCCGTTTGTACTGGGGATTTGTGGGAAACAAATACGCCAACTGGCGGCAATTCATTCCCATCTCCAGGAGATTTTTTAAAGAAATGTGGACCGTTTTTAAGATCGATATCCTTATGTTGAAAAAGAATGGACAGCAGCAGGACCACTTAAGTGTGGGTCATAATGCCATGGCTGGATTCATTTACTTCCTCACCTTTATTGTATTCCTGGTGCAGTGTTTAACCGGCTTTGGTTTGTATGCCGGTACCAGCAACTGGTGGCTGCCCCGCATGTTTGCCTGGGTACCGTCTATGTTTGGCGGAGATATACTTACCCGGCAAATACATCACTGGGCCATGTGGTTTTTTATCTTATTTGCAGTGGTGCATGTGTATTTGGTTTTCTATCATGATTATGTAGAAGGCCGCGGAGAGATCAGCAGTATGGGTGGCGGCTGGAAATTTATTGAAGAGGATGTGTTTGAAAAAAACAAACACCATACACCTAATCCCGAAAAAAAAGAACCCATTAACTCAACACCAACCAATGAACCAACCACTACTGCTTAAAAAAACACTTATCCTCGGCATCGGCAATTATTTAATGGGCGATGAAGGTATTGGCGTACACCTTGCCAACCGGATGGCACAGGAAGCCTTACCCGAAGGTGTGGATGTGCTGGATGGAGGCACCGGCGGATTTCATTTGCTGGAATATTTTGAGATCTATGACCATGTTATTTTGGTGGATGCCACATTAGATGGCAATGCTCCCGGCACCATAAGAATGATAAAGCCAAGGTTTGCGAAAGATTTTCCACCGGCCATGAGCACCCACGATATTGGCTTAAAAGACCTGGTGAGCGCATTGCAGATACTGGACAGGATGCCTGCAATAGATCTGTTTGTGGTAAGCATTGAATCTATTCAGCAGCAGGGTATTGAATTAACACCGCATGTAGAGAGCATCGTCCCGTACTTAATGGATGAAATAAAATATTTACTTTCAAAAAAATATACCATCAAACCGGCTGCTGCCAAATTAGTGGCGGTTTCTTAACGGCTTTACCCTTATTGTTTTTGATTGTACACCGGGTTGATTGTAAAATAGCCCGGTGTTTTTATTGCATTTGTATTCTTTCTTTAGCAGTTACATTAGTATTATCCCACACCATTGCTTCCTGGTAGGCTTTTTTAGCGTCATCCTTTTTATTGCTGCGCCATAAAAAATCACCCTTGTACACATAGGCGGCCGCAATACTGGGATTGTTTTTTTTCTTTTTTAAAATGGCAATCAGTTTTTCCACTACCACCACACCGGTAACATTATCGTAAGAGCCGTAAAATTTAAGCAGGTTGTCCCAGGCACTGATATTATCCGGATTACTCCTGATGGCCTCTTCTAATGATTTGTGTATAGCAGCCGTATCTGTTGTTACAGTAATAACAGCTTTGGCATTGTACAACTCACTCACATATTCTTTGTCGGCAGCATATTTTTTGATGGCCTTATTCAATACCGACAGGCAGGCATCTCTTTTAGAAGCTAAGCTGTAACTGTAATCGCTGCTGCTTAACACCCGTGGCCATAACAGCACCGCTTCTTTTTGTAAAGAATCAAAAGACAATGCTGTGGTAACACTCAGTGCATATCCAAAGGCCGAGGTTTTAGTTATATACGCATCTGTATAAGCAGCACGGGCAAACACAGTTGCAATTTCGTTTTTAGAAGAGAGTAAAGTATCGTATGAGTATTTGGATACATTAGAATAGTACTTTTTATAGTCTGCTTCAATTTTTCTTGCCCAGGCAATGGTTCCGGCACCGGCATTGGCTAAAAAATGAGTACTGTTCAATTTAAGGGCCGCATCAAAATACTGCTGCGCCCTCGCCGTATCTTTTTTTTCCAGCGCTATTTTACCAGCAATTGCATTCAGGGTGGTGTAGTCTGTTTTCCCTCTTATTTTACGGTCTTCTGTTTCCTGCTGGTAGCGGTTGATGGCTTCGGCACAGGTTTTTTCTGCAGCCGAATATTGCTGTAGCCTTCCATATTGAACAGTAGCGATCCTGGCATACTCAATATAAGGATTAGAGGAAAAATTTTTTCGTTTTTGCTGCCAGTTCAGTTCTTCAGCATAGTTTTTTAAATTTTGAAAACAGGCAGCAAGATTACCACAGAGGGAATAACTGCTGGCAGAATCCTTTGAATATGTCGCCACTGCCTTTTTATACCAGTCTGTTGCCGCGGCATACTCCATTTTATTGGCGTAGATGATTCCTTTCTCCCACATGGCCAATCCGTATGCTGGATCATTGGCCAGGGCGGTATCCTGCATTTGCATAGCCAGTTCTGGCTTTCCCTGCAGGCGGTAGCATTTGCCGATAAAACATTTCAGTGACTTATAAATTTTATCAGCGGGTGATATCACCATTGCTGCTTTTTTGTAATACAGCAATGCACTGTCATACTTGTTCAGCGAAAAGAATTCATCGCCTATCACAGCATCCAGTTTATAATAATCTCCGCTGCGGCTGCTGATATTTTTATACACTGTAATTGCTTCTGTATGTTTTTTCATTGCAAAATAAGTCTCTCCAAGGGCCCAGTACAGGCTTTCCTTTTCGGCTGTTGTTGTTGCCAGTTGAAAAGCCTTTTTATAATGCTCCACTGCATCGTTGTATTTTCCAATATTATAGTAACTGTCTGCAATACCCCAGGCACTGTAAAAATAGTTGGGCTTGCTGGCCAGGGATCTTTGAAAATATTCCAGCGCTTTTTCATCTGCTGCAAGTTGGGAATAGGCATTGGCTATGCGGTATTCCAATATATATTGCTCTCCCTCAACAAAAGATTTATTTGCCAGGGCCACCAGGTATTGGTCAATGGCACACCGGTAATCTTTTGCCTCGTAACAGGTATTGGCTTTTTCAATATTTGTTTGTGCTGCAGTGGTAATAGCTGTAAAAAATAATACCCCGGCTATAAAAACAGGTTTCATGTAATAAGGTTTTATCAGGGCATAAAGTTGTGCGATAGTCCAATGCCATACAATACCCAGTAACCACATATTTTAAGCAGGTGCTGCTGCCGGACAACCACAGTATACCGAAGCTTTGCCTGCGGCATACAAATTCGGTATTTAGGCTTACCTTCAATAATAAAACCTAGCTGGTTTACAGCGGTACTTCATCTTTTCAACATATTATCATGGAAATTAAAAACGATCTTAAGCTGGCTGTACTGATAGATGCCGACAATGTGCCTTACGCCAATGTAAAAGAAATGTTTGAAGAAATAGCCAAATATGGCACGCCTACATTTAAAAGAATTTATGCCGACTGGACAAAACCCACAGTATCGGGATGGAAAAATGTGCTGTTGGAAAATGCCATTACCCCCATTCAGCAATACAGTTATTCCAGCGGTAAAAATGCCACCGACAGTGCACTGATCATTGATGCCATGGATATTTTATATACGGGCAAAGTAGATGGTTTTTGCATTGTGAGCAGCGACAGCGATTTTACCCGCCTGGCCACCCGCCTCCGGGAAGCAGGCATGAAAGTAATTGGCATTGGAGAAAAGAAAACCCTCAATCCGTTTATCACCGCATGTGATAAATTTATTTATATAGAAATTTTAAAACCACAGATTGTTATTCCTGCGGCCAACAACAATAAAAAGATATCGAAAGATAACAAGCCAGCAGCAAGTGCCCCCTTAAGTAAAATTGAGCCGGGTATTATCAAACTGTTTGCCGACAGTATCAGCGATCTTGCCGATGAAAATGGCTGGGCTTTTTTAGGCGACCTCGGCAATTTAATGCTGAAGAAAAAACCAGATTTCGACCCCCGCAATTATGGCTTCTCTAAAATGCTGCCACTAATAAAAAGCATGCACAAGTTTGAAATTGATGAAAGGGATACCGGCAAAAATAATATCAAGCATATTTATATCAGAAAAAAATAAGGATACGGTAATCAAACACAAAAAAATCCAGCATCGTACAGGTTAAAAAAAGAAAATGAAACTTCGTTCTAAAAAATATTTACTGCTATTTACTTTGTTGATACCGGCTGGCTTTATTGCTGCGCAAAACAGTTCCTCTTACAAAAAACAAACAGATCAGTGGCATGCCGACAGAGTACAAAATTTAAAGAAAGAGAATGGCTGGCTGAATTTGGTTGGCCTGTACTGGTTATCGCCGGGCAAAAACAGTTTTGGCAGTGGTACAAACAACAAAATTATTTTTCCAAAAGGTACTATCCCAAAAAACGCGGGTTATTTTGAAATGAACGACGACAGCTCTGTAACCCTGGTACCTTTACCCGCAGTAAACATTACAATACATGATACTCCCGTTGGCACAGTACAGGTATTTACTAAAGAGGCCGCCAGCAATCCAACTGCAGCATACCGAACGTTACGCTGGACCATCATTAAAAGGAATAATAAGATCGGCATCCGTTTAAGAGATCTTAAAAGCCCCGCACTCAGCAGTTTTAAAGGAATTCAACGTTTTCCTGTAGACAGTAGCTGGAAAGTGGAAGCAGTACTGGATACCCTGCCAGCAGCTGCAGGCATTGCCATTACCAATGTATTAGGTCAAACGAACATAGAAAAATCGGCAGGAAGATTATCATTTACTATTAATAATACCACTTACCGCCTGGATGCGCTGGAAGAAGAAGGTAAACTCTTTATTATTTTTGGTGATGCCAGCAATGGAGAAAGTACGTACCCATCAGGAAGATTTTTGTATGCTGCAATACCAGGCCCGTCAGGTAAAACCATTTTAGATTTTAATACAGCGCATAACCCACCCTGTGCATTTACCAGGTTTGCTACCTGCCCCCTGCCTCCCAAACAAAATTTTTTACCTATTGCTGTAACAGCTGGCGAAAAAGATTATGGGCATCATGTTAATTGAATGATGAGGCCGCGTTACATTAAGGAAATGGCAGCCGCACCATCACAACTGTTCCCTTACCAGGAAGGGCATTGATCTCAAATTTACCTTTCATGGCGTAGGCACGTTCCCGCATGATCAGCAATCCATGCTGTTCTTTTGTATTCACTATTGTGCTGTCGAAGCCAATACCATTATCATCTATTTTCATTACTACCGAATCGTTTTCAATATAGATAGACGTATGTACTTCTGTGGCATTTGCATACTGCAGTACATTATTCAGGCTTTCCTGGAATATTCTGAATAAAGCCAGGCTTGTTTCACGCGAAAGTTTTTCATTGACAATTTGGGCATCCAGTACCAGCCGGATGCCGGAAGCCTGCAGGTGTTCTTCGCAGCAGGCACGAATGGTATCTGCCAGGCCAAGGTCTTCCAGCATGGTGGGATATAATAAATTAAACAGCGTTCTGCTGGACCTGATGACATCATGTACCATCCCAATTTGTTCGCTCATTAATTTTTTTACCGTTTCATTTTCATCGCCCAGTTTACGCTTTACCAGTTCCGCATTCATATTGATAGCTACAAATTTCTGGCTGAATTCATCGTGAATTTTTTTAGCCAGATCGGCACGTTCTTTTTCTATCATTTGCTGCAGGTGTACCGAAAACTCCCTTAATTCTTCGTTGAGTTTTTCAACTTCCTGTTGTTTTTGTTTGAGCTCACTAATATCCCTGGCCGAAGCATAAAAGAAATCCATCCCGTTGCTTCCAAATTTATGCAGTTTTATTTCCACTTCTTTAATAGCACCGTTCTTAAGCTGGTGCTTGGTTTCAAAGGAAATTCCTTCGCCTTCTACAGATTGAATTTTTTGTATCGTTTTGTTTTTATCATATAAAATATCCCAGTTCCATACATGTAAATCGGCTATCTCCTCTTCCCTGTATCCAAGGTGTTTTGCAAAAGCACTGTTCCATTCTAATAATTTTCCGCCGCCATCTAAAATATGAATGGCATCCTGCGAGGTTTGCATCAGCATACGGTAGCGTTCCAGCTGAGATGACAATTGCGCTTCTATTTTCTTTTTTTCGGTGATATCAGCAAATGTAACTGTTATACATTCCATAGTCCCGTCATCAAAAAATTGAGGCTTGGCATTTACCAGCAGCCATACCCTGTCGTTAGTAACCGGGCGAAATACCCCCATAACCACATTGCTTACTGCTTTTTGAGTGGCAATGGCAACAGATACCGGGTGAGCAGCAGCAGGAAAATCTGTACCGTCTTCATGAATCACATTCCAGCGTGGGTCGTAGGATGTTAGTCCAAGCAGCTGATCTTTTGTAAGCCCCAGCATGCTCAATGCTGCTTTATTGCAGATGATTATTTCTGTAGTGGGGGTATGTTTTACAATACCCACATTTAAATTTTCAATGATCAGCCTGAACCTGTTTTCATTAAACCGGATACCGGCTTCCGTTTTTGCACCCTGCTCCACTAGTGCTGATTCAAGTATTTTCTTCTTATGGATATCCTGTATAAAACCTTTAATAGCCACCAGTTCTCCATCTACTGTTTCGGGCATTCCCATTACCCTTAGCCATTTTTCGTTCCCCCCTTCCGTAATGCTTAAAAATTCTTCGTCCCAGCCAGTGTGACTGTGCTTCAGTTCTTCAATCAGTTGTACCAGCCTGTTCCTGTGTGTTCCTTCTTTAAAAAACTGCAGTACATTTTCCAGCACCGGTTCATAATCCAGTGCAGCAGCATGTATTTGCCTGGCAATACTGGTCCATTCTATCCTGTTAGTTTTCAGGTCCATTTTGTAGCCTCCCACTGCAGCCATTTCACTCACTTCATTTAACAGGGTTTGTAAGTTTTCCTCCACGCTGATATCCACCACCGCAATACAGGTGTATGAATCGCCAGCTGAACCGCACACTATACTCAGCGACGCTTTAGCTTTAAATACATTTCCATTCTTACGCCTGAAATTAATAATGCCGCTGCTATTACCCATCTTAGTATTTTCCTGCGCTACTTTATCTGACAAAACATCCCTTACTATTATATTGTTTCTGTTCAATTGCAATAATTCGGATTTCGGATAGCCCAGCATGGTGCAGGCTGCGTCATTGGCTTCCACCAGGTTGCCCTCCCCGTCGGCAAACATCATCGCTGTCAATACATTTTCAAAAACCGGCTGCAGCAATAAATGCTGCAACGGCTCAAAGCGTGTGTCTTTTAGCTTGAGTGACATGTTATTTTATTTAAAATACCCATTTTCAAAGCTGAGAATGGATAAATGCTTGAACAGATTGCCGCGTTTGGGCAGGGGAGAAATGTATAATTGAAGATACTAAAGTTTTACCTTCTGATAAAGGAGATTTTTAAACCAGTTTCACCAAGAAATGTATTAAATAACAATCGGGTGTATAATTCCAAAATAGTACAGCAAAGCGTATTGCGCTTATTGTAATTGGCACATTTGTTTTTGTCGTAAGTAAGTCATGATGTTACAGGCATAAAAAAACTCCTGTTAGTAAACCAACAGGAGTTGTAAGTGCCCAGAACAGGATTCGAACCTGCACATCCTTGCGAACGCTGCCACCTGAAGGCAGTGCGTCTACCAATTTCGCCATCTGGGCATCCTTGCCGCTTTGTTCATTTGTTACCTTGTATACACTACCGGGATGAGCCTGACAGCGTAACCGGGTAACACATTCACCAGCCTTGCGGGTTGCAAATGTAAAACCAAAATTCTTTTAAACAAAAACAATATCTAACTAGTTTTCCATCCGGCCATCATTACCCCGGCAATTACCAATGCAGTACCTGCAATTTGGGCAGGAAAAATTTGTTCCCCTAATATAAAATGAGCTTGTATAATGGTGGATACCGGCCCAATACTGGATACAATGGCCACATTATTGGCTCCCATACGCTTTACCCCTGCCGAAATTAAAAAAGAGGGAATCACGGTGGCCACAACAGCCAGTAACAGGCCATACATCCAAAAATCGGTACTCCCTGACTGCAATACTGCATAATCGCCATGAATGGCATAATGTATCAATACGCCTGCCGAAGCCACCGTCATACCATAAGCGGTAAATTGGGTGGCCCCTATTTGAGGTATCAACTGGCCGCTGCCCGAAATAAAAAAACCAAAGGTAAGGGCGCATATAAAAATCAATATACTGCCCCGGTAAAAATCAGGGTTGCCTGCATGTATCATCAACTCTCCATAATAGGCAATGGCAATGCCCGCATAAGAAATCAGCAGGGCCCATTTTTGAATACCGGATATTTTTTCTTTAAAAATAAATGCAGTGATCAAAACGGAAATGGTGGGATATAAAAACAATATCAAACGTTCCAGCCCGGCAGAAATATATTGCAGGCCTAAAAAATCCAACCAACTGCTGATATAATATCCCATTAATCCCAGCACCACTAAAAACCACCACTGGCGGGCATTTAGTTTTACAGCCTCCCCTTTATTTAATTTATAGCATACCACCACCAGGTAAAAAGGCAATGCACATATCATGCGTACTGCCAGTAAACTCAGGGCATCTACTTTAATATCGGCAAATGCTTTTTTTACAATTACTGCCTTGGTAGAAAACAAAATAGCACCAATAAAAGTGATGATAAAACCAGCGAGTGATTTTTTTATGGCTACAGTTTTAGTCATAGTGCATCGAATATACAATAGCGAATGCCGGGCAAGTTAATTTCAGGCAAAGAGCTGACGGCTGAGGCTGAAAAATATTCGATATTGCATATTCAACATCCTGCAGCATTATGCACTCACATTAAAATCCCTGAGCGCATCGTTCAAACTGGTTTTTAGATCGGTGGATGCTTTGCGCTGCCCAATGATGAGTGCACATCCCACCCCAAATTCTCCTGCGGGGAATTTTTTATTATAGCTGCCCGGTATTACCACGCTTCTTGCGGGTACCCTTCCTTTCATTTCTATGGGTTCGCTGCCGCTTACATCAATGATTTTGGTAGATTGTGTAAGCACTACATTCGCTCCCAGCACTGCTTCTTTTTCTACAATCACACCTTCCACTACAATACAGCGGCTGCCAATAAAGCAACCATCTTCAATAATGACCGGTGAGGCCTGTAATGGCTCTAATACGCCTCCAATACCCACCCCGCCACTCAGGTGTACGCCTTTACCTATCTGTGCGCAACTACCCACGGTTGCCCATGTGTCCACCATTGTGCCTTCATCTACATAAGCACCAATATTTACATAACTGGGCATTAAAACCACGTTCTTTGCCAAATAAGCACCATACCTTGCTACTGCATGGGGTACTGCCCTTACACCCAGCGATGCATAATCAGTTTTCAGTTTCATTTTATCGTAAAACTCAAAGGGTGGTAAGGTAAAAGTTTCCATTTGCTGAATGCCAAAATACATCAATATGGCCTGTTTTACCCATTCATTTACCTGCCAGCCGCTATCTGTTGGAGCAGCGGTGCGTAAACGGCCTTTGTCTACTTCTTCAATTACAGCTCTTACTGCATCGGAATATTTAGTATCCTTTAATAATTCCCTGTTGCCCCAGGCTTCCAGTATCAGATCTTTCATGTGTAAAATTTTTGCAAACATAATAAATAAAATAGTTGATTTTTGTACCTGGCTCAAATACTGTTATCCGGCCGCGATGGCGTAGCATATTGTACAGGATATCTTTATTCAGCATATAACAGCGGCACCCTTCTAAACAGTAATTACATTACGTATTGAAACAGACACAAAACATATTGATTCGCTTACCCAACTGGCTGGGCGATATGGTGATGAGTACGGCTTTTGTAAAAGCAGTGCAGGAACAATTCCCCGGGGCATCCATTGATTTGATCGCTAAAAAAGGGATCGATTTTTTACTCGGTTATTTTCCGCCGCATAACCGGTCGTATATCTTTAACAAAGCATCGCACAAAGGGCTGGCCGGTGCCTGGAAGTTTGGTAAAGAAATTCGTAAGCAACAACAGTACGATCTGTTCTTTTGCCTTCCCGATTCATTTTCTTCGGCAGCAATGGCATATGCGGCTGGAGCTGCCAAAAGAATTGGTTTTAAAAAAGAACTGCGGTCTTTATTACTGACCAATGCTTACACCAAGAAAAAAAATATACACCGGGTGGAAGAATATGTGGCACTATTACAGCAGTTCGCCCGCACCAGCATTGCAGTACCGCCCGTTGCATTACACAACCCAATTACAGAAAAAAAACAAGCCCTGGTTATAAATATCAACTCCGAAGCCAGTTCCAGAAGATTGCCTGTTGCAAAAGCAGTCAGCCTGATCAATGCAGTAAGAAGCCAACTTACACAAGAACTCATTTTAATTGGCAGCCCTGCAGAACAATCTTTTGTAAACCAGGTATATGATGAGCTGGCAAATAAACAGGGTATTACCAATATGGCTGGCAAAACCAGCCTGTCAGCATTGGTAGACCTGCTGGCCGGCTGCACTGTAATGTTAACTACTGACAGTGGCCCGGCCCATATTGCCAATGCATTGGGCACCTATACCGTGGTATTGTTTGGTGCAGGCAATGAACACAATACAGCACCTTATAATCAGGATGATCGCTCCATCATCCGCCTTGGCCAATTAGATTGCGAGCCCTGTGTAAACAACACCTGTAAATTATACGGCGCTCCAAAATGTTTACAATTGCTGGATGAAAATAGTATTGTGCACCAGGTGATGGAAGCCATGAAAAAAAATTAAAATACCCATGTCATTTTCGAAAGATATAGAAGCCGGTATAAAAGTATTACGAGAGGGCGGATTGATCCTTTACCCTACAGACACTATCTGGGGCATCGGTTGCGATGCCACCAACCCCGATGCGGTGGCAAAAATATACCGGTTAAAAAAAAGAGCAGATGAAAAAAGTATGATCATTTTGCTGGCTTCAGAAAAAGACCTGCTGCAATACGTTACGCAGCTTCACCCGGCCATATTCGACTATTTACAAACTGTACAAAAACCCACCACGGTTATTTATGATGGAGCCATTCATCTTGCAGAAAATATAATTAACTCTAATGGCAGTATTGCCATACGAATTGTAAAAGATGATTTTTGCAAACAGCTGATCAAACGTTTTAGAAAACCCATCGTATCCACCTCGGCCAATATCAGCGGCGCAGTATCGCCTGCTAACTATATGGAAGTGGATATGGAAATAAAAAACGGTGTTGACTATATCGTTCAACACCGCCGGGATGATGTAACACCAACAACACCATCAACTATTGTAAAGTGGAATGCAGATGGCTCATTGCAAGTACTGCGTTCCTGATATTATAATGTAATGCCTATGCCAGCCTGTATGCTCTGGTTGGTCCATTTGTCCTTATTATCAATATCATTGATATTGCTTAAACCAATGGCATAACGGCCGTATATCCTGAAATGAGATACATTCAATTGTATACCTCCCAGCATACTCAGATCGCCATTTTTAAAAGCATCTTTTCCGTTTTCTACAAAGGTTTTACTCTTATTCATTAAAATGCCAAACTGCGGACCCGCCTGCAGTGTGATCAACCTGCCTGCATTGTAATTCAGCAGTAATGGAATGGTGATATACTTCAATTGCACGCCGTTTAATTTATTCAGCTTATAGATATCACTGAACTGGCTGGAGGTGTCGGCATTGATCTGGTTAAACAACACTTCGGGCTGAAGGGCCAGTTTTTTACCCAGCCCAATAGTGGCAAAACCTCCAACATGGTACCCGTAAGTAAATTCGTCCTTAAACGTTTTTCCAGATATTTTGTTCATCGTAGCACCGCCCTTGGCGCCAATTTTAAGGCCCTGCGAAAAAGCTGCAACACTTACAAAGCTGATCACTGCGGTTAATAAGAGTTTTGTTTTCATGTTTTAAATTGTATTTGGTTATACTCTGTTGTTCAAGTAATATGCCAACAATAATTTCTGTTATCTAATTTTTTGTTAAGAGGAGGCCGGTTAAAAGGTTACCCCTGTTGTAACAGAATAAATAACACTGCATCTTTTACCCGTGGTTTCGGGCAAATAATAATCTATATATACATTGGGTTGCAAAAAGAATTTTCCAATGCTGTAGGTAAAATCAAAGGAAGCGGCAATAGATTGCAGCTGAAAAGTGTTATTGGCATCCACCCTTTTTAAACTGCTGAACTTCTTTCTGTCGAATAATTTATTGGTATGTGTTTGTGTAAACTGGTCACTGCCACAGTTTACAATCAGTGAAGGTATAAAATCCAGTCCATCGGCCCTGGAAAAAAGGTTGTAAAAACTAAACTGATGCGCTATATTAAATGATGCCGAAAAATAACTGGCCGAATTAGTAGTGGAATCCCTGGCTGTAATAGTGGTATCCCCCCGGGGATTCAGCGGGCGTTTTAATACAAATGTGGCATAACTCCATTCTTTATAATCGCCATTAGAATAACCAAGCGATAAGCCGGGCTGTATAAAGCCTTTTTCTCTTTTAATATACCCATAAAGGTCATTTTGATACAGCGATTTGTTGTTGTACTTATTTTGATCGCTCAAAAACCGGGTATAGGAAATACCGGCATGTACCTTTTTACCGTAGTAATCATAAGCCGCCGAAAGCCCGGTTTGATACAGGCTTGTTTTATTACTGCTGTCGTTGGTTAAATAAGCCGTTACACCAAAACTAAGCCCGTTTTTTAAACGGTATACCACCGAAGGCATAATGATGAGCTGGTTGGTAACCCCGGTGGCATTGGCGGCCTGGTTATTGGCACTAAATGCACCGTTGCCCAAACCAATACTAATGTCAACTGAATTTTTATCCTCCCCGCTCATTAGCTTTAAAAAGGCATCGTTCTGCATCATGGAATCAAGCAATGCCTTGTCTGATTTTGAAAGTGTATCTGTTTGAGCAACACATACCGAACAGGTTGTGAGCAACAGCAGCAGCAACAGGTTATTTTTTTGCATACAATCCAATAAGGTTAATATAGACCGGGTAAATAACAGAAGGTTTAACAACTGTTTATGTGTCTGTTAAACGTATAATTGCCTATTTTAATTGTTTTAGCCAATTAAAAGCCTTACCTTTGCGCACATTATTATTTAACTGAGAATTACATGACATGCTCAGTTGCTGTTGAAACAGATGCACTGCAATCAGTTTTCGTTACACACTAACAACCACTGGCGGGCTTAAAAGCGCCGACAGGGTTCTCCAACGGCCAAAGCATGACACACCGGGTATTGACTACCGGAATTACATGTGGCTATCACAAAACACATTTACATGAATGCATTTGAAGCCTTAGGCTTAAGCGAACCATTAGTTAACGCTGTAACCGATATGGGATTTGAAACCCCTTCGGAAATTCAGCAAAAAGCCATCCCCATTTTATTATCAGGTACAACTGATTTTATTGGCCTGGCACAAACCGGTACCGGTAAAACGGCCGCTTTTGGTTTGCCCTTATTACAATTGATCAACCCTGCTGAAAGGCATGTACAGGCACTGATCGTTTGCCCAACAAGAGAGTTGTGCTTACAGATCACCAATGACCTGGAGAAATTTAAAAAACACAGTAAGCAAATTTTTACTGAGGCAGTATACGGCGGCGCTTCCATAATGATGCAGATACGCAATCTTAAAAAAGGAGTGCACATTGTTGTAGCCACCCCCGGAAGACTGATTGACCTTATTGAAAGAAAAGCCATCGACCTGCAAAAAGTAAAATACGTGGTACTGGACGAGGCTGATGAAATGCTGAACATGGGCTTCCGCGATGATATTGATTTTGTACTGAAAAATACCATCAACCGCGAAAGCACCTGGTTATTCAGTGCTACCATGCCTCCTGAAGTCAGGGCCATTTCTAAAAACTACATGGAAAACCATAAAGAGGTAACTGTAGGAAGAAAGAACAGCAGTAATGCCAATATTGACCACCAGTTTTTTGTTGTGGCAGCACAGCACCGCTATGAAGCTTTAAAAAGACTGATTGATTTTAATCCAGGCATGTACGGCATTATTTTTACCCGTACCAAAATTGATGCACAGGAAATCAGCGAACGCCTGGCCAAAGCAGGATATGATATTGAGGCACTGCATGGCGACCTTACCCAGCAACAGCGGGATAAAGTGATGGGACGCTTCCGCAGTAAAAGTTTACAGCTGTTAATTGCTACCGATGTGGCCGCAAGGGGTATTGATGTAGACGGCGTAACACATGTGATCAACTTCGAACTGCCAGACGACATGGAAGTATACACGCACAGAAGCGGACGTACCGGAAGGGCTGGTAAAACAGGGGTTTGTTTATCCATCTGTCACAGCAGGGAAACCTATAAGATCCGCTCTCTGGAAAAATTGATCAATGCACAGTTTCATAAAGTAGATGTGCCGTCGGGTAAAGAGGTATGCCGCAAACAGTTTTTCCATTTTATGGATACCCTGATGCAGGCAGACGTTAGCCATGGCGATTACGAAACCTATATGCCCGACCTGATGGAGAAATTTGCCAATGTAAGCAAAGAAGAAGTATTGCAGCGTGTGGCCGCATTGGAGTTTGACCATTTTCTAAAATACTACGAACACTCAGAAGACCTGAACCGCAGCGACTTCAAAGAAAAAAGAGGCCGCGATACCATCAGGGGCGATTTTAACAGTGCCGGCCCGGGCGGCAGGGAACGCAGTAGTTTCAACAGTGGCCGTAACAGCGGTTACACCAGGTTGTTTATTAACCTGGGTACCAAAGATGGTTTTTACAAAGCCAGTTTTTTACAGTTCATTTTAGATGAAAGTAATTTAAAGAAAGAGGTGCTGGGTAAAATAGATATGCGGGATATGAACAGCTGGATAGAAATAGACAGTGCAGAAGCCGGCAAAATGATTAAATCAATTGATGGCAAACGCTATAACAACCGCACCATCCGCATGAATGAGGCTGACGGAGGCTTTAAACGCCCCAATGATGAAGGTGGTGGCGAAGGAAGGGAAAGAAAAAGAACCTACGCTCCAAGAGAAAGGAGAAGTTTCAGATAATATTTTTAACGCCCTGTTTTATTACAGGGCGTTTTTTATTTTCCGGGCATAATGGGTAAAGTATACCGATACCAGCAGCAATGCGTATATAAAGCATCCAAAAAAAGCATTGATGATATCATCGGCACTTCTATACTGCGGGTAAACAAACAATCGTGCCACAAACAGCAGTATGCCCAGTAACACAAGGCTAATCCAATACCCGTAATAATCCCGCTTTACCTGCACCAGTTCCCCGCCGGGCATCCTGCATACATACCAGGCTATATAAGCTGCTCCCAGTAGTGATCCGAGTAATTGCAATAAAAAATAAACCGGTACATTATACGCTGCTACGGTAAATAATTCCCTGTTAAAAAAATCATTTCCAAAAACGAACAGGCCATCTGCATGCGTAAAAGCATCCAGCAACAGATGCGATCCTATGCCCAGCATCACAGATATAAAGAACACCGGCACATGCTTTCTGAAATGTTTTTTCCAGCGAAATGTAAGCAACCAGGTAAACCGTTGCTGAATGGGTAAGGGTAAATGCAGTATCAGTGGGTTCCTGACCAAAAGGTGAAAAACAAAACTTAGCAACACAGAAAAAGGCAGCCCATACAGCACCATACCCGGCCATGTATGTGCATAATCTACCGTGTCCCTCAGCCTCAGTAAAAATTCAAAATCCGGCACCATACTGCCGGTTATAAGCCCGGTTAAAGAAAACCATTTACTTTTAGCCTTACTGAATGGCAGTACAATTGCAGGATGTGAAAATGTAAACGGCATGTTACAAAAATAGCCCTTTACCAATTACAGCATACAAGTCTCCTAAACAAAAAAACACATCACTCCGCAGAATGACATGTTTTTTAAACCAAAAATCACCAAACTTTTGCTTGTTTTATATAGAACATTGCAATATTGAAAGTGAGGCAGTGTAACGATATGCGGCAAAATAGCTTCTGACCAGCCGGCGATGCCCTGCGTTTTGGGATGCCGGAGATATTAGGAATGGAAAACAGCAAGGAGCCGCTTTAATGAATACAATAAATAAATATAGTTGTGCTGCCAGTTGCAGGTATAATTTCATAGGCCGGGATTTTAAAACACCCAAGTAGCTGTTAGCATACTTTGCATAATGGCAACAGGGAAATGTTAATGGTATAAAATTAAGAGTGTTTACCTGCGCCGGCAAAGAATGCCCGATCATTTTAAAAAAAATAAGTGTTTTCGCTTAGAAGGCAATAACAATATTACTACACAGTAACAGCATCCTATTGAAATGAAAGATCGGTTGTATGAATGTAATTAATAAGTGCCGCAGCATTGTTAAGTTGTAATTTTTTGAGGATATTATGCCGGTGCACTTCTACAGTTCTAATAGACAACATTAGTTCAGATGCGATCTCCTTAGAGGAAAAACCTCCTTTAATCAATTTAATAATGTCAATTTCCCGCATAGACAGCTGTTGCAACCCTTGTTTGCCATGCTCCTTCTGCATTACCTGTGCAGCCAGTATTTCTTTTATTTCGGAGCAGATATAAACCCGTCCTTTCATCACTTCCGCTATAGCTGTAAATATCTCCAGGTGCGAAGAGTTTTTGGTCACATAACCCTTCGCCCCCAGTTGCAGCATTTTTTTGGCATACACCAGCTGGCTGTGCATCGATACTGCAATAATATGCGTACCGGGTGAGAATTTGCGTATCAATGGAACGGCATCCATCCCGGATGCCTGCTGCAAATTAATATCCAGCAATACAATATCCGGCCTTTTTTGTTTGATCATTTCAATAGCTTCGTCAAATTCACCGGAGTCGCCAGCAATTGCAATATGCTCACAATCAGAAAATATCCTGCCCCACATTTCCCTTATCAACCTGTGATCATCTACAACAACAACACTGATTTTTTTCATGCTTTATTTTTTATTGGAATACTTACCTGCAAAGAACATCCTTGCCCGGGTGCCGAATTAATATTCAGGCTGCCGGAATAAAATTCCACACGGCTTTGAATGTTCTTCAATCCAATTCCCCTGGCTTTTTTGGTGGTATCAAATCCCTGCCCGTCATCTGTAATTATCAGGTACTGATGATACTCATCTGCCCGCAGCTCAATCAGTACCTCATGGGCTTTGGCATACTTGCGTATGTTGTTTACCTGTTCCTGTATCACCCTGTACAGCATCAGTTCTTCTTTATCATCGAGCATCTGGCTTTTATCCAGCTCGTATTTCAGTTGCACCTGTATATCGCCTGCAATATTGATTTCCTGTGTCAGCTCTTCCAAAGCTTCATGCAATCCTATATCTCCCAATGACGGGGCAACCAAAGAATGCGATAATTTCCGTATTTCCTCCATGGCTTCATTCACATAATCATAACTTTCTTCTATCAGGTTAAATCCCTTAAAACCCACGTTCTTTATTTTGGCCATTCCCAGGTAAATTTTTACCGTGGCCAGTATTTGGTTGATATTATCGTGCAGTTCTTTACCCAGTTCATTCCTTTCTTTTTCCTGTGCAGCAATCGTCATTTCGGTAATTAATTTTTGCTGGTGTATCTGCTGCTCTGTTAATTCCTTTTCCAGTTTGCGTTTTTCGGTGATATCTGAACGTATGGCCAAGTACTGGTAAGGTATTTTTTGTTCATTTAAAAAAGGTACAATGGTGGTATCGCCCCAATGCAGGCTGCCATTTTTTGCCCTGTTACAAACTTCGGCCTTTAGTACTTTTCCTTTTTGAATGTGTGCCCAGAAATTTTTCCAGAAAGCTTTAGGATGATGACCCGAATTGATGATTTCGCTGTGATTTTTACCCAGCACCTGATCTTTTGAATATCCATATAGCGAACAAAAATTATCATTCACATGTTTTATGTTGCCGCGTTCATCGGTGATGGAAACAATGGCAGACTGATCCAGTGCATATTTGTAATCAGATGTTTCCTTTAAACTGCTTTTCAAAGCCTCTTCTGCTTTTTTTCTTTTCGAAATATCAATTACGGTACCTTCAATGATCTCTTCGCCGTTTACCAGATCTCTGCGAAGGAAACAGTTTTCTATCATATATACCGATTCCCCATTTTTATGTTTTAACTCTAATTCATAATTATTCAGTTCTCTTTTAGCTTTCAACTGTGCCAGAAATTCGTCGCGGTGAATAGTATAGAAATACAGGTTATGTACATCTTCATTTAAAACATCTTCTTTGGCATTATAGCCAAGCATTTTAACAAAGGCATTGTTGCAGTTGAGTATTTTTCCACCCAGTGTGGTTTGATAAATACCTGCCTGGTTATGCTCAATCATGGTACGGTACTTGATTTCACTTTCTGCAAGTTTTCTTTCTGCTGCCAGTTTTTCTGTAATATCATTGACCAGTACAATACGGCACTGCTTTTCATTAAAGTTAAAATCGTGGGAGTTTATTTCCACATCAATCAATGTACCATCCTTTTTCTTATGCCGCCAAAGGCCGGCAAACCTCAATCCCGTATACGAATGCTTAAAATAATCAGTCAGTTTATTCACATCCGATTCGGGCCCGATATCGCTGATCTTCATGGTCAAAAATTCATCCCTGGTATATCCATAATGCATTACGGCAGCTTCATTTACATCAATGATTTGGAGGCTTCCCACCTCATACAGCCAAACCGGCATGGGCGTTTTAGTAAACAGCTGTTCATACCTTTCACTGCTTTCCTTTATCTTTCGTTCTGCAATCTTCCTTTCTGTTACATCTCTTATAAATGCAATTATTTTTTTATCATCCAGCAGCCTCGCATTAAATTCTGCATCCATTAAGCTGCCGTCTTTTCTTTTTAATTGTCTGCCGAATGAGAAGGTTTCACCTGTCTTCATTTTTTCAATTGCAGCATTGTCTATAATGTAAGTATCGTTCAGGAGAAAACTATTGAGTCTCAATGTTGCGAATTCTTCAGGCGAATACCCAACACTTTTATATGCACTGTGGTTAAACTCATGAATGGTTCCGTCAAGCGAATACACCACAATGGCATCTGATGCCTGGGAAATCAGCAAGCGGTACTTCTCTTCGCTTTCTTTTATTTTCTCATCTGCAATTTTCTGTTCGGTAATATCAGTTAATACTCCATCCCATAATATTCTTCCGTCTGCCAGTTTGCGAGGAACCGAATTAATATGCACCCAGCGCATTGAGCCAGTATAGGTGTGAATTTTAATATCCAGATTAATTGCCGACATATTGCTCAAAGACTGTTCCCTGGCATTTTTCAGCAACGGCATATCCGATACGTCAACCATATCGAACAATACCGAGCCTTCGCTAATTACATCCGCGGCTGTTTTACCTGTATAATGTTCAATACCTTTGCTCAAATAAGAAAACTTGTGATGACCGTTCATGTCTCTTACCAACTGGTACATCATGGTATTGGGCAAATTATCGCCCAGCATCTGCAACTGGGTAACCCGTTCCTTTACTTCCTCCTCTGCCTTTCTTCGCACAGTGATATCATGTATTACAGTCAAAATAAACTGTTCCCCCTGCAGTTCTATCAGCTCTCCGGAAATGGTGGTGTTTTTTACTTCACCTGATTTAGTGACAAATATTTTTTCAAAATTTACCACTCTGCCATATTGATTCAGCATCGTAACATAGCGCTTTCTTTCTTCTACATCCGCCCATCCATTCAGCTCAAAAGTAGTCATACCCAATACCTCCGAACGCTTATACCCCCCCAAATCGAACGCCCGTTCATTCACGTCAACAATAACTCCGTCTTTAATTCTTGATAAAAGGATCACGTCCGGGGAAAGATGGAATACTTTTGAAAATTTTTCTTCGCTTTCCTTTAAAGCATCTTCGGCAAGTTTACGCTGCGTAATATCCCTTGCAGTAGTTATAATAACATCTTTTCCAAAGTATCTTCCTTTATTACAAATAACATCCTTTGGAAAAACAGCACCATCTTTTCTTTGGCCCCAAAATTCAAACTGCTCAGACTGGCCGGTGGTAAATGTTTTAGATACTATTTCCTGTATCAGTGCAAGATCGTTTTTACCTGGTGCAGAAAGAAAATCAGGGGTTTTACCAATCACTTCATCCCTCGAAAACCCGTACATCTTCTCTACCCCATTATTTACATCAATAAAAACACCATGCTCATCCTGGATGTATATTGCCTCTGTGATGGTATTGAAAAGATCAAAATAACTCTGCGCACTACTCCGCATAACGGCTTCATTTATTTTCTGCTCGGTAATATCTCTTGCTATTCCAAGAAATGAAACAATAGCCCCGGTATCATCAAAGATCGGAGATGCATTCGCCGTTTGCCATCTCCAGTTGCCGTCTTTATGCATGATGCGGTATTCAATTCCAGATTGTTTTTCTCCTGTCAGTAAGGCCTCCTGTATTTTGGCCAAACAATGCGGAATATCCTGTTGATGAATCAATGTATCAAACACAGATTTTCCAATAAACTCACTAACGTCGTGACCAAGTGCCTTGTTCCAGTTAGGAGATCCATAGGTAAGTATCCCCAGCGGGTTTATTGCAAAAACGGTATCGTTTGCATTTTCAACAAAAGAACGAAAGTGTTCTTCACTTTTCCGCAAGGCATCTTCAGCCTCACGTCTTTCTGTAATATCCCTGGCAATCCCTAAAAATGAAGTGATCCGGCCCTCCTCATTAAAAATGGGCGATGCATTGGTAGAGTACCAGCGCCAGCCATCCGCTTTACTTTTAATACGGTGTTCTACACTGGCCTGTTTTTGTTGGGTAAAAAAAACTTTTTCCATAAATGCCCTGCAAACAGCATGATCATCCGGGTGAAGCATGGTATCAAATACTGAAAGGCCTATGTAATCACTTACTTCATGCCCCAGTAAATCTTTGCAATTGGGCGATGCATAAGTGAGTAAGCTGTCCAGCGTAATGGTATAAATAATATCATTGGCATTTTCTACAAAAGAGCGGAAAAGCGCTTCACTTTTACGCAATGCTGCTTCGGTATTTTTTTGTTCGGTGATATCGGTGAAAATACCATCCCAAACAATAGTGTCATCATCGAGCCTGCGGGGAATAGCGCTGATATTCATCCACCGTAAAGCACCTTCATAAGTAACAACCCGTGCATCAATAATAAATTCGGTATTATTCTGAATGGCAGCCTGCCGTTGTTTAAAATAAGTATCCCTGTCATCTTCATGCAATAAATTGGTGAACATGTCCGCTTCCTGTATGGCTGCAGCAACAGGTTTGCCAACATATCTTTCAATTACTTTACTTAAATACAGGTAGCTTGGTTTTCCATCTGCATTAATAGTTGCCTGGTAAACAATTGAATCTGGCAGGTTGTCGTTAATAGAATTCAGCTGCGCACGTTTTTCCTCAATTTCATCCAGCATCTTATTAATGCCTGTGCCCAATTCATTTATTTCAATACTGCCGGAATCAGTTACCCTTACATCACGTTTTCCCGAACGTATTTCTGCAATTACATACAACAACTTGTTAATACCCTTGGTAAGTAAATTGCCGGTAAAAAATGCGAATAGTGAGATGCAGCAAATAACAATCAGTATATACCAAATGCCGGGGCGTGACAGGGCGTATATTTCGTTATAAATATTCTTCTGCTTATATGCAATTCTTACCCAGCCAATAATTTCCTTTTTACTGTTTAGCACAGGGGTAACCATATCATGAGTAATTATATCCGGTTGGGTCAGTTCCTGCATCACCGGAACCGCCTGAAATGATCTGCTCACAGTATCCTTTCGTTGGGTGCCTACATATTTTTTTTCGGTGTGTGCCAATACTACCAGATCATTCGACATGATCATAGCAAATTGCAATCCGGGATAGGTTTTCAGTGAAGTAACAATTTCTTCAAGCCCTTTTGCATCATTAGCCTGAATACGGAAACTGGCATTAACCGCAATACTGTTAGCAAGGCTTTCGGTCTGCTTATGATTTTGCTGCCGCAGGTAGTTACGCTGCTCCCGCTCCATGTAAAAAACAAAAATGGTCATCAGCAGCAGGTGTATCAGTGCCATACCCCAAATAAGCCGGTAGCGGATTTTGGATGGCCATATTTTTTTTAATATGCCGGGAGGATTGGATGTCATAATAATGGTGCTTGGTATATTAGGATATTATTACATTGTATTCATGCATCAAAAGTGAAAGAGATAATGGCGGAATGAAATTTTTACAGAACGGTAATAAGTAATGAAAAGAAGTTTCCGCATCAACAACAATGAAGCAACAAAGGCTTTTAAAGTGAAGCAGCTGGCGGTTATATGCATAGCCTGGCGGTTTTATATCATTCAACTGTTACAGGCTCGTCATCCTGCAAACAGATAATGGTTCGCATTGATATCCTATTTATGTAACTATGCTGTTGCAGTTACATGTAATAGTAATTTCAATACTTATTTAAGCTAAGGTTCAGTACAAAAATTAACAAAATAAAAATACTGCCTGCTGCTTTAGAGCAGAGCAAAAACTGATACTTATCATCTTTTGCAGTTTGTTTGGCCAGGTGCTTATAAAAAATTGAGAAGTGCCTGATAAAAAAATCCTCTGCAGCAGCACAGGATTCTTTTATCTATTGGGGTTGATTTACCATTACCAACAGAACCGGATAAGGATTTTTTACGGGCGTTAAAAGGGCTATTGCAGCTGTAGTGATACTATTACAAATCCAGTAAGCAGCTGCCTGATATAAAGTTGCCACAATATTTTTAGAAGATTTGATTCTTTAAGAAAAGTTTTGAATCCATACACAATCAATTTAGAGTGTGCTAAGTAATTCTACTTATATTGGCAGGCCTGGCATTTACTTTCCGATACAGAACTTACTGAATATAAGATCCAGCACTGTTTCATTGGTGATATCGCCGGTAATTTCAGAAATAAAGTGCAGGCATCTTCTGATATCAAGTGCCAGCAGATCTCCCGGAATATGCTGATCCAGACCTTTTTTGATGTCATCCACCGATTGCTGCACCTGTTCCAGTGCCTGGTAATGCCTGGCATTGGTAACGATCGTGTTCTCTGTGTTGATATTCCCTTTAATGACCCTGCTTACCAGCAGTTGCTTTAATGCATGGATGCCCTGGTGGTGCTTTGCTGAAATGAACAGCACATCAGTTCCTGCAAATTTGTCTTCTATCAGCGACAATTCCTGCAGATCAGTTTTATTACCCACCAGTAAACAGTGACTGTTTTTTTCTTTAAGCAATGCTGTTGCTGCTATTAATTCAGCAGCTGTTTCTGTATGCACATCAAAAATATAAATTACTTCATCTGATTGTGCTATTTTTTCCCTGCTTTTCTCTATACCTATCAGTTCTATAACGTCATTGCTGTTATCCCTGATACCCGCAGTGTCAATTAACCGGAACAAAATTCCATCAATATTGATCACCTCTTCAATGGTATCTCTTGTGGTTCCTGCAATATCACTTACAATGGCCCTGTTTTCATTTAACAGGGTATTCAACAACGTTGATTTACCTGCATTGGGCTTGCCCACAATAGCCACACTAACGCCATTCTTAATTACGTTTCCAAGCTGGAAGGACTGAAGCAATTGCCGGGTAATTTGTGCTGCATGGGTAATTAATTCATAGAATTTTTTCCTGTCGGCAAACTCAACATCTTCCTGGCTAAAGTCAAGTTCTAATTCTATTAATGCAGAAAACTGGAGCAGTTCTTCACGCAATGTTTTTAAGATTCCGCTGAACCCTCCACGGATATTATGCAGGGCCGCTTTTTGGGATGCCGCTGTATTACTTGCTATCAGGTCTGCTACGGCCTCCGCTTGTGTAAGATCCAGTTTGCCATTTAAGAAAGCCCTTTGTGTAAATTCGCCGGGTTTTGCCAGTCTTGCCCCTTTTCGTATGCATGCCTGTACCACCTGCTGCTGTACATACGGACTACCGTGACAGCTGATCTCCACCACATCTTCGCCGGTATAACTTTTAGGATTTTTAAACAAGGATACCACCACTTCATCAATTGCCAGTCCGTTTTCTTTCAGTATGCCTACATGAATTGTATGCGATGGCTGCAGTAACATATCTTTGGAAGGAAACAATGCATTAATAATATTGATGGCATTACCACCACTTAAACGTATCACTCCAATGGCTCCAATGCCCGGAGGGGTAGCAATGGCAACAATAGTATCATCCCATCCTGAAAGCTTTTGTAGCATATGGCAAAGATACCTGCTTCGCCTGCTTTACAAAAAGAGAGAGGCAATTATTTTTGCAGCAATGCCTTATCCTCTTCACTCAGGTCGGCCAAAAAATAATGCTTTACCCCGGTTATTTGAACTTCATCAACAATGTCTACAAAGTTTTTGTAATTGCTTTCGTCGGTTGGTTTTACAATCAATACCATCTCATCGGAATTGCCTTTTATTTTTTGCACTGCGGCCTTTTTTTGCAATAGCAATGCCCTTATCCCATCGGCACTAAAACTGGTTTCCTTTAACACTGAATTGGTTTGCTGCATGCCTTCGTAATACATGATCCTGTCCTTGTTGCCAAGCAGCACTGTTAATGCACAACTTTCGGGGATTTTGGTTGGCTGGTCAGCATCTTTGGGCTGTACAATATTCAATACTGTTGGCCTGGCCATGGTGGTGGTAAATACAAAGAAAGTAATCAGTAAAAATCCAAGGTCCACCATTGGAGTAAGATCAACCCGGGTACTTTTTTTATGCTGCCTTTTGCCGGGTGTGCGCTTTGCGTTTGTTTTGGATTCCATCTCTGCCATAGTAGTAATTTTTTTATTGAGATGGCAGAAACACCGCTTTCCATAAATAAAAAGATCCTTTCAATTGCTTGAAAGGATTTGATAAGTTAAGATGATAATTTCTATCCGCCCTGAACAGAGAAAGTGATAGGCTGACGGCGGTAAGCATTCACGTTACGTCCGTTTTGTATCGCTGGTGTCCAGTTCTTTGTTTTTTTAATAACCCGCATTGCTTCCTGGCAAATACCAAAGCCTGGATCGTTTTCACAAGATACTTCACTCACACTACCATCTTTACTTACCACGAACTTTACAATTACGGTGTAGTTACCTTCGCCTGCGCCATTATCAGCAGGTACTTCTGTATTCAGGTTTTTTTGAAGGTAGTTACGCCATGCAGCATCGCCACCGGGGAAACCAGCTTCCACTTCAACCTTAGTAAACACCTTGCCTTCATCATCCTCTTTTTTAGGTACTTCCACCATTTGTGTACCTTTTTCTTCTACTGGTGCGGCAACTACCTGTTCTTTATTTTCAGTTTCTACCGTTTTTGTACTAATGGCCTGGTCTTCTTTAATCTCTTCAATCTTTTCTTCAGGCTTTACCTCTTCGTCTTTTACAATCTTGGGAGGTGTAAATTTTACCTGGTTGATCTCTGGTGGTGGTGGCGCTTTTGGTGGTGGTGGTGGTGGTGGTGGTGGCGCTACCGGTGTTTCTTTTTTAATTTCCGCCATCTGGGTATCCACCACATCAAGCACTTCCTTTTTACCTTTGCTGATGAACGTTGCAAAAACGGAACCCAAAAATAATAACAGGGCTATCGCTGCCGTAATTAAAAGGGCTTTGGTAAGCCTTTTATTATAGGTTTTGCGAAGATCATAAGCACCGTACTGCTTGTTTTTGCCATCGAATATGATATCGAGGATGTCGGCACTTAAAATTTTGTTTATATCCATTGTAATAGACTTTGTTAATTAGATTCAAAATTGAAAAAATTCCATACCAGAATTTTTATTTTATTCCATTTGCATCTTCAGTCATTTTTATTAACTGAGATTCAGAATCGGCCATGTCTACTTCTGCGTAGTGCCCAGGGGGTACCGCACAAATCGACATTTCATCCAGTATATCAATGGCATTCTTAAAGGTAGCATCTTTATCAGCCTTAATGATGTACATCAAATCGCCGATGGGAGTTGCATTTTTTTTATCCGCAATGATTTTGCGGATATCTTTAAAACTGCTGCTCTTAAACTGGGTGTTAGGATCAACCAGTTCTCCAAAATAATAGTATACCTGATCGTTTTTTCCCAGCAAAAGGGTCATTGCCCCCGAATTTTTAACTTTCAATTGATTATCCGGATCATCCTTTGGTTCGTTCATTGCCATAGCCGTTGGCTGGCTCATGGTAGTGGTAAATACAAAGAATGTAATCAGCAAAAATCCCAGATCCACCATGGGAGTAAGATCTACCCTGGTTGATAATTTTTTTGGTTTTTTGACGCCGGGGCCTTTTTTATGGCCACCACCCGACGATGTATCCATTTCTGCCATATCAGTATTTTTTTAACTCCGTACAAAAACGGAAATGTGAACTTAATTTTTTTAGGCCCCCGGCTTAGGAGGATTCTTAGCTAATTCAGAATCAGCAGGAATACCTTCCGGATTGGTTATTATTTTAAACTTGTAGATATCATTCTTTTTAAATGCCGCTTTAATATTTTTATAGGCGGGATATTTAGCAAGATTGTCTCCTTTCAGCAGCAGGTTCATGTTTTCAAGGCTTTCTCCCCTGTAAGCATCCACTACTGCACGCATCCAGTCTGCAAGTTCATTATTGGCAGTATCGGAAGGGATGCCAGGCAGCTTATCTCCGGCTATTGGAGTGCTTAGTGCAAGAGCTCCTTTGATCATACTGAATGGCAATCCAATGAAATCAACTGTTTTTAACTTGCTGATCTCAGCAGGCGACAGTCCCAGGCCTTTGGCATTGTTGATATTAGTAAGGATATCGTCTTTATGACTTTTATCCCCCAGCATTAAAAACACTTTTCCTTCTTTGTTCAGCGTAATAATGATCGCTTCCTCCTTGGCCACTTTTGCAGAAATAGAACTCGGCATCTGTACCGTTACAGCTTCTGGTGGTTTTTGTTTGGTAGCCAAGATAAAGAACGAAAGCAGCAGGAAGGCAACATCACACATTGCCGTCATATCTATCGTAGTGCTTTTACGCGGTATTTTAACTTTTGGCATATTGAAAAATTTATATGATTACTTTAAAGATGCAAAACCCTGTTCCTTCCATACATTATTTGTACAGAGAAGCAAAACTTTGTGTTAAAGTAAATCCAGATTCATCAATACCGTAAGTGATACCGTCAATTTTAGTAGTAAATACGTTGTACATAATGATTGCCACAGCAGATGTACCGATACCCAAAGCAGTATTGTAAAGGGCTTCAGAAATACCTACAGACAATTCACGTGCAGCATCACCACCACCTGTATCACCTAATTTAGAGAAAGAACGGATCATACCCAATACGGTACCTAACAGACCTAACAGGGTAGCTACAGAAGCGATGGTAGAAAGGAATACCAGGTTTTTTTCCAGCATGGGTAATTCCAGGGAAGTAGCTTCTTCCACTTCTTTTTGAATGGCCATTACTTTTTGATCTGTACTCAATTCAGTGTTACCGATCATTTCTTTGTAACGGTGTAAACCAGCTTTCATCACATTACCAACAGAACCTTTTTGTTTGTCGCATTCTGCAATGGCAGCATCTACATTTTTGTTAGCTAAATGATATTGTACTTTGCGGATAAAATCTGCATTGCTCGAAGTTCCTGAAGCTTTTGATATGGTCATCAAACGCTCAACACAAAAGGTCAATACTGTAAGGAAGCAGCCGATCAGGATAGGTACAATGATACCTCCCAGGTACATTTTATTCAGGGCGCCTTTAGGACCTTCGTATATTGGCCAAAACCATCCTGGTTCTTTTACTTTCTCAAATCCAGAAGGATTACCCAAAAGAAATCTCCAAATACAATATCCAAGAATAATGCAAAGCAATGGAGCCAAATAAGAAATTGCGTTACCTGATTTTTTTACCTGTGCTGTAGCTGCTGGTTTTACAGATGGTTTTGTTTCTGCCATGACATTCAATTTTTAGTTTGTGAAAATATTAATTTTGATTTTAGTTATCACATTTTGACTGCACAATTCTACTAAAAAATATAATCAAACAATCAATTTTTCTGCACATTTTGTATGTGGTGAACGCACAAGTTAGTAAAATAATTGAAAGCAACAACCGGTGCTATAATTTTTTTTATTTTTTTAATCTGGATGCATTAATTGACATTTTACACAAATAAAACTAAAAAGATTCCAGCAATATCTTAAATTAACCTTTTATCCATAAATGCTGTTATTTTAGCGGGTATTCAATATTTTCGTTTATTAACTTCATATATTCAACATAAAACAAAACACATGACTAATTGCATTAGAAAATTTTGCTTTGCATTTATGACGCTGCCATTAACCCTGGCCGTTGCAGCGCAGGATGGAAGGCCTGTTATGCCTGCCGCCCCGGGCGGTATGCCAAGTGCCGCCCCGCCCAAAGCCGGGCCCAAACCTTATAAAGAGGTAATTACCGAAAAGGCCAAAAGCAGTAAAGGCCTGTTTACGGTTCACAAAGTAGATGACAAGTATTATTTTGAATTACCCGGCAAAGTACTGGGACGTGAAATACTGGTAATAAACCGTGTTTCCAAATCATCTATTGAAAGCCCGAAAGGATTTTACGGGTATGCAGGAGATAAGATTGGTGAAAATGTGATCAGCTTTGAAAAAGGCCCTAATAACAAGATCTTTTTAAAGAATATTTCTTTTAACGTTAAACCGTCTGACAGTACCAAACCCATGTACAGGTCTGTACGTAACAGCAATATGCAGCCCATAGCGCTGGCCTTTGATATTAAAGCCGTAGCACCCGACAGCCTGGGTGGCGGTATTGTAATTGACGTAACTGATAACATCACTGCCGACAATGAGATTTTTGGATTTGCCGGTTTTACAAAATCACAATTCCAGGTAGGTGCTTACCAGTCTGATAAATCTTATGTGGTAAGTGTTCGCCCTTATCCTGCCAACGTGGAGATCACCACCGTTAAAACATTTTCTAAAAGTGCCGGTGCTGGTATGCCGGGTATGCCCCCCTCTCCTCCCAGCCAGTCTACTGTTACTTTAGAAATGAACAGTTCCCTGCTGGTATTGCCCGAAAAGCCAATGAAGCCAAGGTACGAAGACAACAGGGTGGGTTATTTCAGTACCGGGTACACTGATTTTGACGCAAATCCACAGGGGGTAAAAGACATCAACATGATTGCCCGCTGGAGACTGGAGCCCAGGCCCGAGGATTTGGAAAAATATAAGAGAGGCGAACTGGTTGAACCTGCTAAACAAATTGTGTATTATATCGATCCGGCTACTCCCAAAAAATGGGTGCCATACCTGATACAGGGCATCAATGACTGGCAAGCCGCTTTTGAGAAAGCAGGATTTAAAAATGCCATTGTAGGTAAAGAAGCCCCCACCAAAGCTGAAGACAGCACCTGGAGCCTGGAAGATGCCCGTAACAGTGCGGTTATTTACAAACCATCAGATGTGTTGAACGCATATGGCCCTTCTGAAGTAGATCCAAGAAGCGGAGAAATAATGGAAAGCCATATTGGCTGGTTCCATAATGTAATGAAATTACTGCGCAACTGGTATATGGTACAGGCAGGCGCTATTGACCCAAGGGCCCGCAAAATGGTTTTTGACGATGAGCTGATGGGACAATTGATCCGCTTTGTATCCTCGCATGAAGTGGGACATACATTGGGGTTACCCCACAACTTTGGTTCTTCTGCCGGAGTACCGGTTGAAAATTTACGTAACAAAGCATGGGTGGAAGCCAATGGCCATACCCCCAGCATAATGGACTATGCCCGTTTTAATTATGTAGCACAACCTGAAGATAATATTGGACCCGCAGGAATTTATCCAAGAATTGGAGATTACGACAAATGGGCCATTGAATGGGGCTACAAATATTTACCGGATGCTGCCACCGCCGAAGACGAAGTAGCCATCCTTGACAAATGGATTGAAGCCAAAGCAAACGACAAACGTTTTTATTATGGCCGCCAGGGGCAGCCTGATGATCCAAGAGACCAAAGCGAATGTATTGGAGATAATGCTATGAAAGCCTCTGCGTACGGTATAAAAAATCTGCAACGCATACTACCCAATTTGATTAACTGGACTAAAGAGCCTAATGAAGATTATGCCAACCTGAGCGAAATGTATGGCGAGGTAGCCGGTCAGTTCCGCAGGTATATTGGGCATGTGTGCTATAATTTTGGCGGCATTTATGAAACATTGAAAAAGAACAGCCAGCCCGGAGATGTATATGAATTTGTTAGCAAGGCCACCCAAAAAGAAGCAATGGAATTCATCAACAAACAGGTATTGACCACCCCCAGCTGGCTTATCAATAAGGATGTGATCACCAAAACAGGGCTTAATCCTGCCACTACTATCCTTTCTTTGCAGGAAGCTGCTATTAACAGGATGCTGAGCACTTCCACCATGAACAAAATGTTAACTGCCGAAACTACTATCGGCAGCCAGGCATATACGGTAAGTGATTTGCTGGGCGATCTTAAGCAAAATGTGTTTTCAGAACTTGCTGCAAAGAAATCAATTGACCTTTACAGGAGAAACCTGCAAAAATCTTATGTAGAAAGATTGGGCAGCCTCATCAATCCTCCTGCAATGCAGGGCGGTATCACCATCTCATTTGGTAATGCGGCTCCGTCAATAGATACTAAAAAATCTGACATCCTTTCTTACCTGAAAGGCCATGCACGGGAGTTGAAGGCATTGACCGATGCAGCAGTTGCCGGCACAGCAGACAAAACAACCAAGTATCATTTACAGGACCTCAGCGACAGGTTGAGGAAGATACTGGATCCAAAGTAAGTTATAAGTTACCATCATAAAAAAACAGGCATCTGGTATGGATGCCTGTTTTTTTATGCATGTTTTAATTTTATTCGTAGCGCAATGCATCTATTGGATTTAGTTTACTGGCTTTAATGGCCGGGTATAAACCAGCGGCTAACCCTACCAGTGAACATACCAGTATGCCACCGAATATCCAGCCCCATAGCAATACCAGCCCGGATTTTAAGAACATTCCCACCAGGTTACCCAAAATAATACCCAAAATAATACCCGCCACTGCTCCCAGCAAGCTGATCAGTATCGACTCCCACAAAAATTGGTTCCGTATGTCCTTTTTAGTTCCACCCAGCGCTTTTATCAGGCCAATCTCTTTTGTTCGTTCATTCACCGCTACCAGCATGATATTCATCAGTCCAATTGAAGATGCCAGTAAAGTGATAAGGGCTACGCCAATAATGCCCTTTTCCAAAAAACCAAGGTTATTCATCAATGATGCCGCTATGCTGTCGCTTTTATCAATATAAAAATTATCTTCCTCTTTTACATCCAGCTTACGGATAGGCCTGAACGTACCCTTTGCTTCCCCAATGGCAGCATCCATCAGTTTAATATCAGTTACCATTACAGCAATAAGAAAGGAAGAGGTTTGTGTGGCATACAGCCGCCTGATATTATTGTATGGTGTTATTACCACTTTGGCTGAATTGAAAAAAGAACTGGACCCCTTGTCTTCCAGCACCGCAATTACGCGGTAAGGGATATGATCTACATTTACCACTTTATCCACCGCCTTTTCTGTTTTACCGGGAAATAATTTTTCGGCCACCCCGTTTCCCAGCACACATACATTTCTGCCGGCTTCCACTTCTGTGGGTGTAAAATTTCTTCCGTAGGCAATTTTATACCCATTTAACTCCATGTAGTTTTCATCTCCGCCAAACATGTTGATGTCGGGATTGGTTTTGTTATCCGCCGTATTTACCACAATTCCAGAGGCACCCCTTAAGGCCAACCCAACTTTGGCGGGAAAAGGATACTGTTCTTTAAACGCTTTTGCCTCGTCGTAAGTGATTATTTTACCGCTGCTGGATTGTTTTTCTTTTAAGGCTGATGACTTACTTGTTTTCTGCACATCCCGTTGCCTGCCGCCACCAAAGCGGATATTGCGGTCCTTATACCTTACACTAAAAGCATTGGCCCCCATTGTTGAAAAACTATTGGTAAGGCTGTTATTAGCCGCTTTCAGCACTGTTAAAAACAATATCAGGGCAAAGATGCCCAGGGCAATGATCGCCACCGTTATTCCGGTTCTTAAGCGGCTGCTGCTGATATTTTTCCAGGAAAGTTTTACGGTATCTTTAAAAGTCATGAGGCCATATTAATACCTAAAGTTAACCACAGAATGAGATTAGCGGAAAAAACTTTTATGAATGGCATTATTAAAGGGCTGCTTTACCCCGAAATGCTTAAAAATACAACCAGTCAATAATACTGTTGGGATAAATTCCCAGCACAATGATAAGGCCGGCAGTAACCAGTAACAGTATCTTAAAAGCCGGGGTAATATCCCAATCCTGTACAGCGGTTGTATCACTGTCTTTAAAATACATGGCCTGTATAATTCTGAAATAGTAGTAGGCACTAATGGCTGCACAAAGCACAGCAAATATCACCAGCCATATTTGATGCCCGTCTTTTACGGCTGCCAGCAGCATGTAAAACTTGCTTTGAAAACCGGCGGTTAAAGGTATGCCGGTAAGCGATAACAGGAATATGGTGGCGCATAATGCCAGTACAGGTTGTTTTTTTGATAAGCCGTTAAATCCATCAATGGTATAATCGTTCATCTTTATCAGTACCGCAAAAATGCCGATGGTAGCCAAACTGTAAGCAGCTGCATACAATACCAGCCCTTCTTTTGCTTTATCGTTCAATGCAAACAGTGCAAACATCATAAAACCCGCCTGTGCAATACTGGAATATGCCAGCATTCTTTTTACACTTTGCTGGAATACTGCTGTAAGATTACCTACCAGTAAAGTGGCGGCTGTAATGATAACAATCAGTTTTTGCCACTGGTCGTGCACGGTTCCAAATGCATTTTCGAACAAACGTACAAATGCAAAAAAACTGGCTGCCTTCACAATAGTTGACATGAATGAGGTAAATACGGTGGGTGCCCCATCGTATACATCCGGCGTCCAGAAATGAAATGGTGCCGCAGATACTTTAAAAGACAGGGAGATCATCAGCAATACCAGCCCTACACCAATAAGAGCAGGCATTTTACCCACCCCAAGGTTCAGGGTATCTATAAAGAATGAGGCGGAGGGACTGCCTCCGTAAATAAAAGCAATTCCCATTAACATAATGCCGGTAGAAAAAGAACCCATTAAAAAGTATTTCAATGCAGCTTCATTGCTTTTTAAATTTCTTTTATCGCTGCCGGTTAAAATATACAGCGGGATGGAGATGATCTCAATACCTATAAATAACATCAGCAGGGTTTTAAATGAGGCCGCAAGTCCAACACCGCAAAGAATAAAGAACATCAGGGCAAAATACTCAAATGGATGGGCGCCCACTTTTTCTACGTCTCTGCCGTTGAGTAAAAAGAACAATAAGGTACAAACAAGCATTACCGTAATAAAGGTCAAATTAAAGCTTCCAAAATGCAGCATACCTTTAATATCTGCATCAAAAAACGGGAATGGTTGCTGATACAGCAGTTCCCAGCCATTGGCTGCAATAATGATCACCATTCCTGTGATGGCCCAGTATTTTGCCTGGCTTTTGTTTTTAACAAATGCACCGGCCAACATCATTACTATACCCCAGATTGCTGTTAATATTATCTCGTTCATATCCTATCCCGCAAAAGGGAATTATTTAAATTTGTTATTAATACTTGTTGCCTGAAATCAGTAATACTGCTTCTTTGGTAAGGTTAAAAAAAGGCTGGGGAAAAACACCTGCCAGAAATATTGCCACCACTACTACCGCCAGTATCACTTTTTCGTTCCATGCAATTTCCTGAATGCCGGCGGTTATATTGTTTACTTCACCATAAAAGACTTTTTGCACCATATTTAAAGTATACACTGCAGCCAGTATGATACTCAATCCTGCAACTGCTGCAATCCATATATTAAATTTAAACAGACCGCTGAACATCATAAACTCGCCCACAAAAGCATTGGTTAGTGGCAATGCAATATTGGCCAGTGCAATAATTACCAGCATTATGGTAAGTACAGGTGCCTTATGAGCCACTCCACCCAGAAGGGATATCTTTCTTACACCGGTTTGTTTTTCTATCAATTCTATTACGATCCACAAACCAATAATATTGATACCATGGCTGAACATTTGTATCATCACACCCTGTACTGCAGTTTGGCCCGAGGCAAAAATGGCCGCACACATTAACCCAATATGTGCAATAGAAGAATAGGCCACCAGGCGTTTCAGATCGTCCTGTTTAACAGCGATCAGGCTTGCATAGATCATTCCAAAAACTGCAAGGCCCACTACAAAAGTTTGATATTTATCAATGGCTGCAGGAAATACGGGTACCAACCACCGTAATACTGCAAATACGCCCATCTTAACCATTATGCCACTTAGCACCATTGTTACAGCAGCAGGCGACTGCTCGTATGTGTCGGGCTGCCAGGTATGAAATGGAAATACCGGCATCTTTATAGCAAAAGCAACAAAGAAGAGCCAGAATAACCAATACTGTTGTGAAAAAGAAAGTTTTACACTATAAAATGCATTGATGGAAAATGAATGCTCAGAATGTATGGTGCCCTGCGTATGTAAATACACATAGATAATACCAATAAGCATCAACAGAGATCCTGCGAAAGTATATACAAAGAATTTAAACGTAGCCTGTATTCTTTTTTCTCCGCCCCAGCGGCTGCACAAAAAATATACGGGAATTAATGCCAGTTCCCAGAAGAAGTAAAATACCAGCGCATCCATTGCTGTAAACACACCCATTAAACCAGCCTGCGACAATAACATCAATCCATAAAATGCCGCTGCATTTTTATACTCGTTTTTATATGTGGCAACAAAAATTACCGGGAAAGAAAAGGCGGTTAAAAACGTAAGCAAATGCCCCATGCCATCCAGGCCAATATTAAAACTGGCCCCCAGGTATTTCATCCATACATAGCTGTCATGCAGGCCGCTAAGCTGCTTGTCGCCTGCATAAAACAAACTGGCAGAAGAGATGAGTAAAGTAACAATGGAAGACCCAAGCGCAATTGCTTTTGCATTTTTATCATTCTTAAAAATAAAACACAGCAATCCCGCGATCAGCGGAGACCATATTAATAATTCAGGGAAACGTAGCCCAAGTTGTTGCATATCTGTATCTTCTAATTACAAAAACATTTGTACAATGAATAAAATTAAAATTCCAATTACCATCAGTAACACATAAATGCCTACATGCCCGCTTTGTAACAAACGTACCTGCCGGCTTCCGTAATTGACTGCACGGCCCACACCATTTACAAAGCCATCGATGCCTTTTTTCTCCACCACATTATTTAAAAACGCCGCTACGGATTCAATGGGTTTTACAATAACAGCATGATACAGTTCATCTACATACCATTTGTTTTCCAGTACTTTTCCAAAGCCTGTATTCTCTTTTGCTACAAAATTGCGGTTTTGTAAATAGGCCAGTACCGCTGCAACCAGCATGGCAAGTGTGGTTCCTGTCATTAATCCATATTCTGTGCTGCTGCTCAACGGAGTGCCAGTTTCATGTATTGAAATAACCGGTTGCAGGAAAGCCGCTATTTCATTATGTCCGCCCAATATATGCGGTACACCCACAAACCCTCCTATAATAGCAAGGATGGCGAGCACGATCAATGGAATTGTCATTGCTGCCGGACTTTCGTGCAAGTGATGTTCCTGGTCGTGTGTTCCCCTGAACTTACCATTAAAGGTTAAGAAGTATACACGGAACATGTAGTAAGCCGTCATCATGGCCGCAAAAACAGCCAATATCCACAATACTTTATTATGTTCAAATGCACTCATTAATATGGCATCCTTACTAAAAAAGCCACTGAATGGGGGGCATCCGGCAATGGCCAAACATCCAATTAAAAAAGTAACCTGGGTAATGCGCATGTATTTATTCAGTCCACCCATTTTTGTAATGTCCTGTTCTCCTCCCATCGCATGAATAACACTGCCGCTGCCCAGGAATAACAGGGCTTTAAAGAAAGCATGCGTCATTACATGAAATACAGCAGCGGTATAATTGCCGCATCCCAGTGCAAGGAACATAAAACCCAACTGGCTAACGGTGGAATATGCCAGTACTTTTTTAATATCGTTTTGTTTGATGGCAATACTGGCAGCCAGTAAAGCTGTTGCCAATCCAATGATTGAGATGATCAGGCGGGTGATTTCGGCAGCATCTGATGAATACAATACATTGCTTCTTGCTATCATGTAGATACCTGCTGTAACCATGGTGGCAGCATGTATCAATGCAGATACCGGAGTGGGGCCCGCCATCGCATCAGGCAACCAGGTGTACAATGGAATTTGAGCACTTTTACCTGTGGCACCCACAAATAACAGGATGGTGATACCGATAATATCTGTTCTGCTTAGTTTATCAATATTAGCAAATACAGTATGAAAATCAACAGTGCCTAATTTAGTAATCAGCCAGAATACGGCCAGCAAAAAACCCAAATCACCAATACGATTCATGATGAATGCTTTTTTAGCAGCATTGGTATAGTTTATATTTTTAAACCAGTATCCAATGAGTAAATAAGAACATAATCCTACACCCTCCCAGCCGATGAACATAATAACATAGTTGGCGCCCATTACCAGCAGCAGCATCGAAAATACAAACAGGTTCAGGTAGGAAAAATATTTTGCAACATCTTTACTGTCTTCTTCATGCATGTAAGCAGTAGAATATACATGAATTAAAAAACCTACCCCGGTAATGATCAACAGGAAGATAGCCGAAAGCTGATCGATCTGGAAATCAAGTCCTATTGTAAGCGGTTCAATTTGAATAAAATTGAAATAATGCGCCACATGCGTATTGCCTCCTTTTACACTAAAAAAAACATAGAGGCTGATAAGGAACGCACCCAATACCACTCCGCTGCCAATGATGCCTGCCATTGTTTTTGACAGTTGTTTTCTTCCCAGGCCATTAATTAAAAACCCTATCAATGGCAAAAAAGGGATCAGCCAAACTATTTGTAAAACGTTATTCATAAAAATAAACTGAAAGCTGAAAGGATAAAGGCCAAAAGCATTGCGCTGCCGGCTTTCAACCTTTGGCTTAATTCTTTAATCTGTTTAAAAAATTTACATCCACCGAGTGAATATTCCTGTACATCATCACAATGATGGCGAGGCCCACGCTCACTTCGGCTGCGGCCACCACCATAATAAAAAATACAAATATTTGCCCATCGCTTACTACGGTGGGTGTAGCCTTACCAATGGCGGCTGCGGCATGCATTTTTGAAAACGCCACCAGCAGTAGATTTGCTGCGTTCAGCATCAATTCTATGCACATAAAAATAATGATGGCGTTACGCCTGGTGAGCACTCCAATTACACCTATGCTGAACAAGGCCACTGCTAAAAATATAAACCATTTAATTTCCATAAACTTATAATTTCACATATACCCCCATTCCCATTGTTGATGAGGCCGGTGCAATTGATAAAATATCCTTTAATTTCTTTTTTGCCATTCCGTTAAACACATCTACCGCTTTGTAAGAAGCACCCTTGGTTAAAAATTTAACGATCAGTCCTGATGCCACACTACCCAAAGCTGCAGTAAGCGGTTTTTGATACTCTTCCTTCAGTGCAGATTTATCGATGGCTTTAATAGCACTGTATGCTGCGATGGCTCCCCCGGCATAAGAAGCAATTTTATAAATGGTCCTTCCGGTTTTAAATGTGTTGAATAGTTTGATGGCATCGGTACTCTTTTTCAACCCAATGATCTCAGCAACCTTTGCCACTTTGGGGATGTTGATCTTTCCCAGGGTAAACTTAGGCGCAAACCCTCGTTTTACAGTAAGCACTTTACCTAAAATACTGTTGAGGTTTAAATTATTTAAATCAATTTGTGCGTTTGTTTTTGCCTGGGCCACACAAACGATAAAACAGAAAAGAATCAATTTTTTCATGTTGTTTATAAAATGGGTTAAAAAAATCAATGGTCTTTTTTACTGATCACTACTGCACCTATCATAGCACTCAAAAACAATACACTGCTTATTTCAAAAGGCAATACATAGTCTTTAAACAATACATTGCCCAGTGTTTTGATTAATCCGTAATCGCCGGTTTGCAATTCCATGCCCGCAGCAACTGATTTGGATGTAACCAGTGCGGCTACCAGCACTAAAAACAAACCTCCCCCTGAGATCAGGCCGGCAAACTGCACCAGGCGGTTCTTTTGCGGTTCCACTTCCTGGTTGAGGTTCATCAGCATTACCACAAATAAGAACAGCACCATAATAGCACCGGCGTATACAATTATATTTACAATGGCCAAAAACTGGGCATTCAGTAAAATATACAAACCTGAAATAGCAAAAAATGTTACGATCAGGTACAATACACTGTGTACGGGATTTTTACGCGTAATCACCATTAGTGCACTGCCCACTGCCATAGCAGCTAAAAGAATAAATAAAAGGGTTGTAATGCTCATCTATAAATAAATTCTAAATATTAAATTCTATACAGTTTGTTTTTTAGCCCTGTTGCCCAATGCCTTCTGGTATGCTTCCGGTTCTGTTACAGGATGGGGTATCAGCAATTCATCTTTACTGTAGATAAACTGTTTACGCTGGTAATCTGCGGGCGCAAATGTTTCGCTCAGATAAATCGCATCTTTAGGACAAGCCTCTTCACACAATCCACAGAAGATGCAGCGCAGCATATTGATCTCGTATTTGGCTGCGTATTTTTCTTCGCGGTACAAGTTCTCTTCCCCAGTTTTTCTTTCCGCGGCCTCCATGGTAATGGCTTCTGCCGGGCAAGCCACCGCACATAAACCACAGGCTGTGCAATTTTCGCGTCCTTCCGCATCACGGTTTAATATATGCAGCCCGCGGAATACCGGGCTGAAAGGGCGTGTTTTTTCGGGGTAATTAATAGTAGGCTTCTTTTTAAACATATGACCAAATGTGATGGTCATGCCTTTGAACACAGCAGGAAGATATAATCTTTCCATCAGGTTCAATGGCCTCCGGTCTACTTGTTTTACCCTGTTAGTTAATGCTTGCATATGTATAAAAACTATTTCAGTTTCATTTTTTACTTACTTAAATATAATACCACTCCACCTGTTACCAGCATATTGATCAATGCCAGCGGAATCAATACTTTCCAGCCTAAGTTCATCAGCTGATCGTAGCGGAAACGGGGAATCGTCCACCGCACCCACATAAAGAGGAATAAAAACCCTACCACTTTGGCCATTAAAGCGGCAATGCCAATTAACGCGGCTATATTAGGTGAAAAAGCAGCTTCGTTTACAAACGGGCAATCATAGCCGCCAAAGAACAGCGTAGCCATCACCACGCTGCTGATGAACATATTGATATACTCTGCAAATAAATAAAAGCCCAGTTTCATGGAAGAATACTCGGTATGATAGCCCCCGATCAGTTCATTCTCTGCTTCTGCCAGGTCAAACGGTGTTCGGTTACATTCTGCAAAAGCGCAGATCAAAAATATTAAAAAGCCAAGTGGCTGATAGATGATATTCCAGTGACCGGCCTGCTGCTGCAGTACCATGTCTTTCAGGTTGAGGCTGCCGGTTACCAGTATCAGGGCAATTAATGAGATGCCCATGGCCAGTTCGTAACTGATGATCTGCGATGCCGCCCTTAAACCGCCCATTAAAGAGAACTTATTATTACTGGCCCAGCTTCCTATCATAATACCATACACGCCCATACTCAACACACCAAAAATGTACAGCATGCCTACATCTACATTGGCTATTTGCAATGGTATATCCCTGTCAAAAAAGTGTATCTTATCTCCCCAGGGCACCACGGCACTGGTCATGATGGCGGTAAGCATTGCCATAGACGGCCCCAGGATAAACAGGAATTTAGAAGAGAAATCCGGAATGATCTCCTCTTTAAAAAACAGTTTCAATCCATCTGCCAGCGGTTGCAGTAATCCAAAAGGACCGGCACGGTTGGGGCCCCGCCTGTCTTGTAACACAGCGGCTACCTTACGTTCTGCATAAGTTGCGTACATGGCAATTACCAGCGAGCCCATTACCACCACGATAATCAGCACCAGTTTTTCTATTATTAAAGCCAAATCAATTGCTAAAAGCATAATCCTGTATTAAATATTTTAAACCGTTTTATTCTTACCGGTATATGTTATTTTTTCATTCCCCATTGGGTAGATTCTCCTGCACCATCAACATGAGCAGCTGCATTTTTAAAATTGTCGCTGTGGGCCGGGCCGGCAATGGCGCTCAGGTCAATAGTGGGATTGTTCACTTCACTCACATTATGAATGTTCATCAGTAATTTTGGCTCCCTGCCCCCCATTACTTTCTGAACTGTTTCCTGTGGCTTCACTCCATCTACATAATGTCCCTGGGAAATTACTGAATGACGGCTGATCCTGGTAGGCCCTTCAATGGTCCAGTCGCTGGTTTTCTTTTTATCAAAACGGCAGGTGTTGCATATCCAGCCGGTTTTACCATCATAGCTTTGTACTTCGCCCCATTCATCTTTACGGGCAGTTACGCGGAATACCTCATCTCCACGCAACCACAGTGTAGTGTTACCACAGCAGCCCGGCGTGGTACACTCGCGGTGAGCATCTACCGGCTTGGTAAACCAAACACGGTTTTTAAATCGGAATGTTTTATCAGTCAATGCTCCAACCGGGCAAACATCAATCATATTGCCGCTGAAATCATTATCAATAGCTTTAGAAATATAAGTAGATATCTCTGCATGATCGCCACGGTCTAAAATTCCATGTACCCGGTGGTTGGTGATCTGGTCTGCTACGTAAGTACAGCGGTAACAAAGGATACACCTTGTCATGTGTAATTGTATATAGGGTCCGATATCTTCTTTTTCAAAAGTCCTTCTTGCAAATTCGTAGCGCGTGCCCTGTTTACCATGTTCGTATCCCAGATCCTGTAAATGGCATTCGCCTGCCTGATCGCATATGGGGCAATCCAAAGGATGATTCAGCAATAAAAATTCCACCACCCCTGCTCTTGCATCTTTTACTTTTTCGCTGGTGATATTTTTAACAATCATGCCATCCATTACGGTTGTTCTGCAGGAAGCCACCAGTTTAGGCATGGGCCTTGGATCGGCGGTAGACCCGGCTGCCACTTCTACCAAACAGGTACGGCATTTACCGCCGCTACCCTGTAACTTGCTGTAGTAGCACATTGCTGGCGGAGTTACATCGCCACCAATAGTACGTGCTGCATTTAATATAGTGGTACCAGGTGCAACATCAATGGTGATATTATCGATGGTAACTTTAAATGTTGCCGGTGCTTCTTTTTTTATTTCGTCTGCCATATTCTAAATACGTTCTTTCAATGTTAAACTGCTGCAGGTACATGAATCGGATCGGCATAATGCGCCAAACCATAATTCTTTTTCAAACACTCTTCTGGGTTCAGCACATGCCATTCAAACTCATCCCTGAAATGACGGATGGCTGCTGCCACCGGCCATGCTGCGGCGTCGCCCAACGGGCAAATGGTATTTCCCTCTATCTTTCTTTGTATATCCCATAACAGATCTATGTCTTTCATCTCTCCTTTTCCACTATCGATCTTCTTTAATATTTTTTCCATCCAGCCGGTTCCCTCGCGGCAGGGCGAACATTGCCCGCAACTTTCATGGCGATAGAATCTGGCTAAAGTATAAGTGTGTTTTACCACGCACTGGTCTTCATCCAGCACTATAAATCCACCCGAGCCCATCATACTGCCGGTTGCAAAACCGCCATCACTCAAACTCTCGTAGTTCATTAAACGCTTTTCGCCTTTGGCTGTGGTCAGTAATAAATTGGCAGGAAGAATAGGCACTGAAGATCCGCCCGGTATACAGGCTTTTAATTTTTTTCCATTGGCAATGCCTCCACACCATTCGTCGCTGTAAATAAATTCTTCCACGCTGATGGTCATGTCTATTTCATATACTCCGGGCTTGTTGATATTTCCACAGGCCGAGATCAATTTGGTTCCTGTTGATTTACCCACACCAATTGTTGCATATGCTTCACCACCTTCATTGATGATGGGCACCACCGCCGCAATGGTTTCTACATTATTCACCACTGTTGGTCTTTCCCAAACACCTTTAACAGCAGGGAAAGGTGGTTTAATTCTTGGATTGCCTCTTTTACCTTCCAGGCTTTCTATCAGTGCGGTTTCTTCGCCGCAGATATAGGCACCGGCACCACGCTGTACATATATTTCACAATCAAATCCGCTGCCTAAAATATTCTTTCCTAAAAAGCCATTTTGTTTAGCTTCGGCGATAGCCTGCTCCAGAATATCAACGATCCAGGCATATTCGCCACGGATATAAATATAACTTACGTTGCTGCCCAGCGCAAACGACGAAACGATCATGCCCTCAATTAAAAAATGCGGGATAAACTCCATCAGGTAACGGTCTTTAAAAGTACCAGGTTCGCTTTCGTCTGCATTCACCACTAAATGGCGTGGCACACCTTCGGGTTTGGCAATAAAGCTCCATTTCATACCTGTAGGAAATCCGGCGCCACCACGGCCGCGTAAGCCGCTTTTCTTTACTTCGTCCACAATTTCGGCAGGCTGCATTTTCAATGCTTTTTCCACGCTGCGGTACCCCCCTTCGCGGCGGTATACTTCAAAGCCACGGATGCCCGGAACATTTGCGTTTGCTAATAATAATTTTTTACTCATATGCACAAACTCCTGAAAGAGCTTTATAGTGTTGTATTAATATTACTGTTTACCAATTTGGTTCATTACTTCAAACTCACCGCCTGCCTGCCCATCAGTTTCCATTCCTTTTTTTCTTTTATCCATACCAGCATCATACTGAAATCGAGTTCTGTTACAGTGCCATCTTTCTTATTTTCCTTCGCCTTAAACAGGTAACGTACAATAGCAGTTTTATCCTGTATAAATATTTTAATGTTTGAAACAGCGGTATCAGTATAATTAGATTGATTCTTGCTCACTCCTTTAATCATTTCGGCCCTGGTTTGCAGGTTACCATGAGAGTGTCCGTAAGTAGCCGTTTTTGCCACCAGCTTTTCCAAAGTCAAACTATCTTTTGTACCAAAAACGGTGTGGCTGAGCAGGTATGTTTTTGCAGTTAATTCCTTTTCATCTTTGGTTTGCGCGGTAACTGCCGTTACTACAAGAAAAGAAAGTATCGTAAATAGTGTTTTCATTCAATTAATTTTTTAAGGCTGCTGCATTTCGGCATTCTTCAATGATCGCATCTACTTTTTCTTTGGTCAAATGTTCGCGGTAATGTTTACCCAGCTGCATCATGGGTGCATAGCCGCAGGCGCCCAGGCATTCTACTGTTTTTAAAGTAAACATGCCGTCGGCCGTGGTTTCGCCCACGCCAATATTCAACTTCTGTTTGATATAATCAACAATATTATCGCTGCCATTCAGCATGCAGGGCCCTGTTTGGCAAACTTCAAACATATATTTACCCACCGGGCTTAAATTATACATACTGTAAAAGCTGGCCACTTCGTACACTTCAATAGGTTCTATATGCAATAAGGCAGCTACATAATCCATCACCGGCACATCCAGCCATCCGCCAAAAGTTTCCTGTGCCAGGTGCAATACAGGCAGCAACGCACTTTTCTGTTTGCCTTCGGGATAACGGGAAATAATTTCCGCCACCTTAGCCAGCTTTTCTTCATTAAATTGTACCATAAAAAATCAAAAGTCAAAAAATTAAAATTTAAAAAGTAACTCAAAAGCTAAAGGTTATTCTTTTTGCTTTTCAACTTTTACTTTTTATTACGCATCCAGTTCTCCCGCAATCAAATTCAAACTACTCATGGTAATGATGGCATCACTCATCATACCTCCTTTTATCAGTTCCGGATAGGCCTGGTAATAAATAAAGCAAGGCCTGCGAAAATGAAGCCGGTATGGCGTTCTGCCACCATCACTGATCAGGTAAAACCCTAGTTCCCCGTTAGCTCCTTCCACACTATTGTACACCTCGCCTGCAGGGATATCAGTTTCGCCCATGATGATTTTAAAATGATAGATGAGCGCTTCCATTTTGGTATACACATCTTTCTTTTCAGGCAAATAATATGCAGGCACATCTGCATGAAACACTTCTGCATCAGCGCCTTTAAATTCCTGCACTTTCTGGTAAGCCTGTTCAATAATGCTCAGGCTCTGCCACATTTCTTCGTTGCGTACCAAAAAGCGGTCGTAGCAATCGCCTGTAGTACCCACCGGAACGGTAAAGTCAAAATCCTGGTAACTGCTGTAAGGCGTGTGCACACGAACGTCGTAATCCACACCGGCAGCCCTTAAATTAGGACCGGTAAAGCCATAATTCAATGCACGTTCTGCAGAGATGGGACCGCACCCCACTGTACGATCAATAAAAATACGGTTACGCGTAAACAGGTTTTCAAACTCTTTTAAAGTTGCAGGGTATTCCTTTAAGAATTTTTCGAGTTTTTCAAACGCTGTATTTGTGAAATTCCTTTCAAAACCGCCAATACGCCCAATATTAGTAGTAAGACGGGAGCCGCATATTTCTTCATATATTTCGTAAATTAATTCACGGTATTGCATCAGGTATAAAAAGCCAGAATAGGCACCACTATCCACTCCCACAATTGAATTACAGATCAGGTGATCGCTGATACGGGACAATTCCATGATGATCACACGCAGGTAATCCACACGTTTGGGTGTTTGCACCCCCAATAGTTTTTCGCAGGTTAAATGCCAGCCCATATTATTGATGGGGGAAGAACAATAATTCAACCTGTCGGTGATGGGTGTAATTTGAAACAGTGGCCTTCTTTCTGCCAGTTTTTCAAAAGCCCGGTGAATGTACCCTACTGTAGAAGTGGCTTTTAATATCCTTTCGCCATCCAGCTCTAAAATATTTTGAAACACGCCATGGGTGGCAGGATGCGTTGGCCCCAGGTTTAAAGTGGTGGTTTGCTTTTCTATCGAACCTTCGGGTAGTAATATATGTGATGTATCAGTCATGCCCATAAATCCCCTGGAGGAGACTTTGATTATGTTTTATTAAAAAATTGGTTACCAACATTTATTTTTTACTCAGCTTCACAGGCGTCGCACTCTTCGGCAGCATCTCTTTATTCAGCTTTAAATGCATGTTACCATTACCGGCCAAACATCTCGTCGTCTTTATCAATCCTCGTCTGGTCTTCCAATGGAAATTCTTTTCGCATAGGAAAATAATCCATTTCATCCACGTTCAATATGCGTATCAAATTAGGATGCCCTACAAAATTCACCCCGAAGAAATCGTAGGTTTCCCGTTCCATAAAATTGGCTGACTGGTATAAAGCAGTTGCAGTAAACACATCGGGTTTGTTAATGTCTGCAAATACTTTAAAGCGGATCCTTACATTATCTACCAGGTTATGTAAATGGTAAACCACGGCCAGTTCTTCTCCCTTTCTGTCGGGATAATGCACCGCCTGCAGATCGGTTAAAAATTGAAACCTCAAACTAGTGTCATCATACAAAAACTGCAGCACTTTCACATTCAGGTCTTTTTGTGCAGTAAAGGTCAGCATGCCGTAGGGCTCCTGCCAGTCACTTAATTGGTCGCCAAATTTCTCTGTTAGTTTTTGTTGTATTATCTCGTTGGTTAAAGCCATATCATTTCAAGTCAAAATTCAAAAATCAAAATGGTGTTACAGCATTTTAAATGTTTGAATTTTTATTTTTGAATTTTATTTTTACTGTATACCGTAGCTGCTTAAAAGCGCTTTATATTGATCGCTGTGCCTTCTTCTCAATCCTTCTGCATTAACCAGGTCCTGTATTTTCATAAAGCCGTCCAAAATAGCTTCCGGCCTTGGAGGGCAACCCGGCACATATACATCTACCGGAATTACCTGGTCTATCCCCTGCAATACAGAGTATGTATCAAATATTCCTCCACTGCTGGCGCAGGCTCCTACCGCCATTACCCAGCGGGGTTCGGCCATTTGAAGGTACACCTGGCGCAACACGGGGCCCATTTTTTTTGAGATGGTGCCCATTACAAAAATCAGGTCGCATTGTCGTGGAGAGAAGCTCATACGCTCAGCACCAAAACGTGCCAGATCGTAGTGACTGGCCGCTGTGGCCATAAACTCAATACCACAGCAGGAAGTAGCGAAAGGCAGGGGCCAGATAGAATTTTTACGGGCCAGGCTCACCACCCTTTCAAAACTGGTAGCCATAAAGCCTTCGCCCATGTATCCTTCTGGAATACCTTCAAATTTTACTGTGTTGTTATATTGTACCGGACGAGACATATTTTTTAATTTTAGATTGTTAGCTATCGAATATTCAATACAACAAACATTCGATATTAAATGTTCTCACATGCCACTGCTTCCATTTAGTCCTCCCAATCCAACGCACCTTTTTTTATAATATAAATGAACCCGGCCACAAACAGGCCTACAAACATCGCGACTGCCGAAAATCCCTGCCAGCCCAAAGCTTTAAAATTTACTGCGTAGGGGTAAAAAAAGATCACTTCCACATCAAAAAGTACAAACAGGATGGCTACGAGGAAGTACTTAATGGCCATTGGCTGGCGTGCATTGCCCTTTATCTCGATACCACTTTCAAAATTCTGGAGTTTATCTGTAGTTTTTCTTTTGGGACCTAAAAAGTTAGACAGGACGATAATAGTGGCAATTAAACCTACAGCAAAAATCAGTTGCAACGCAATGGGCAAATAATTGACTGTATTATTCGAATTAGCCGCCTGAAGGAAAAAAAACTGCATTCGGATATTATTAATGAGATTATCCGCAAAAATAAGGCAGCAAAAGCAATATTCAACATTATCTGTAACAAAAAACCCCGTTGCTGTTGCAACGGGGTTGTATTATATTAATTTTTAGACTTTACTTTTTTTTTGGAGCAGGAGCTGCTGCAGGCTTGGTATTACCACCAGCGGCAGGCTTGGTAGTGGCCCCTGTTCCTGCTGCAGGCTTGGCTGCGGGTGTGGTTCTTGCAGGTGTGGTGGCCCTTGCCGGAGTATCAAAAAACTTCTTAAAGTTGGTTACTTCCACGTCTCCGGGCTCTTTTACAAGGTATTTGGCACAATAATCAGATGCTGCTTTTCTATCCTTTTGAATGTTGTAAGAATACTGGATGAAATACTTATAAGCATTTAATAAGTGTGCTTTTACTTTTGCCGAATCGGTAGCCCATTGGGCCTCGCCCAGTTCAATCACTTTCTGATAACTGGGGGCTGCCAGTCCCATGGCCATTACAGTATCAATTTTTGCCTGTGTTACTCCTGTCATATAGTAGCCATAAGTTTCATTGGGAAACCTGGTGGTATATACATTCCAGTTATCAATGGCAGCCTGGTAATTGCCACTACGGGAGTAGTTGTTGGCTGTATTGAAAATATCTGTCTTGGTAGGATTTTTCTTTACATCCAGTATTTTTTTATACCATTCGGCTGCTGCAGCAAAATTCTTCTGTGCTTCAAAGCCGGTGGCTACCGGGCGCAGCAGGGTTACTTTACCAAATTCGGTACTGTCTAAAGCTACCGCTTTGTCAATATACGTTCCTGCCAAGGCCTCGTTTCCGGGAAATTTCAGCAATATTTTAGCATAGGTTGAAAGGTCGGTAGGTCCCACGTCTTCTGGCTTCGCCAATTTGTAAAACTGTTCAAAAGCGGCTTTTGCATTTACAGAATCGCCCAGTTTATCATACGCATACCCTTGTATACCATATAACTTGGAATAGGGTGTACCGCCTGAAGCAGCAATACACTCATTCGCTTTCACAATGGCTTCCTGGTTTAAACCCTGTGCATATTTGATAGATGTTTTATAAAAGCAGGCTTTGGGTTCATCCTCGCCCATAATTGCCAGGTATTTATCCATGTATTCGCTGGCCTTGTTTACATCGGTATAATAATACAGGTTGAACAGGTTATTGTACACCGGAGCATAATTGGCATCTGCTGCAATAGCATCATTATAATACTTCATGTAAATATCTTCCTGGGTTTTACCCTGGGTTTGATACACTTTACCAATACGGTAATAGGCCCTTGCATATTTTGAATTGATTGCTAAAGCATTTTGATAAGCAGCAATGGCATTACCACCGTCAATGAATTTACGGTATGCATCGCCCAATAAACAATAAGTTTCAGGATCTTTAAAGCCTTTAATGGTAGTAGCTAATTTTAATTTTTCTATGGCATAAGCGGCATCTCCGTTCTTCGAGTCGAAATTACCGTTAGCCAGGCCTATTCCGTTTAATACATCTATATTTTTACCCTGGCTTAAAGAGATGGCGGTTTCAAAACGCTGACGTGCATCCTGTGCTTTACCCTCATGTAATTCTATATGCCCCATACCTACCAGTAATAATGCATTATTACTATTGGCTTCAAGCCCTTTGCGCAACAATTCTTTTGCTCTGGGCAGATCCTTAAATTCATCAGGCGTGATTAATGTTAAGGCCAGCCAGTATACAGCCTCAGTATTATTTGGATTGGCCGCTATCAGTTTCTCAAATACATTCTTTGCACTGGTAAATTTTTCGTAGTAGAAAAACTTTTTGCCATCCTGTATACTTTGCGCATTTACAAAGTTGGTGATCAACACTGTGGCTAAAAGAAATACTGCTGCTTTAATCTTGCTCATTTTATTTTGCTGTTTTATACTTTACAATGTTATTAATTTTATCAATATCGGCTTCATAATTTATTCTAATCTTTTTGTAATTTTCCATTAATCCGCACCTTTCGCACTTCAAAGTCCATATTGGGCCCCAAATAAGCCCTTCTGAAAATCAACTGTCCGCGTTCCAGTTGCAAAAAATTAGTAAACCCCGAACCCAATCCTGTAAAATTCTCTTTTACTATGTAATACAAACCACGTACCAAAGGGTATCTTTTTGTTATGATACCAAACTGTGTGGGCTTTACATAGGGTGAATCAGCGCAAACATCACATTGCACATAGGCCATTTTTACTTTTTTTAACATATTCACCTGTGCTGTATCTTCCGGGTTACCGATCCAGCTGATCCCCACAAAACCAATTGCATCCGGATCGGATGCTACATATTCCAATACTTCCCTGCTGCTTTTTACAGCTTTTACCACTGTACTGTCGAACCTGGCACCTTTTAAAATACTATCGACTGCAAAACGAACCGTACTGGTTGCATTTAAACCGTCAAAAACAAAAATTTGTTTCTTGCCCAAGGCGCCCGACAGCTGCTTTTGCAACCTGCTCAGTGTAAACAATGTATCGGTACTCTTACTATTCACTACCGCTACAATGGCATCTGAAGCAATATCATTCCAAAGTGGCGTGTAATTTAACGAATCTTTAAAGAAAGCCTCTTCTTTTGGGTTAAGCCCCCGCGTTACTATCACCATCCGCGTACCGGTATCTTTTACCAGGTCTTTAAAACAATCTGCCTCTGTTTTGTACGATGCAATGATTTTAGTACCCGGGAACGTATTCTCATACATCCTGATCTCTTCTTCTATCACCGGGCGAAAAGACTCATCCACACTGATATGAATGGTTCCTGACACAGGCGAATCGTTGTGATGCACCTGCTTGTCTGCAGGGTTGCTGCAGCTGTTTATAATAAGCCCGCACAACAGTGCTGCAACTGCAGCCGTTATTTTCATGCTGAACAAAGTTGTTTTTTTCATCAATCCCTGAAATAGTTTTTCTGGTAACCCCTGTATAACCTGAACACACCATATATCCAGCAAATAACAGCGAACATTTTAATGGTACTGGCATCCCATTTATTTAAAAATGCTGCCGAATATTTTGTAGGAAACATGAAGAAAAAACCAACTCCAATAAAAAAAACACCCATTACATAGTTGGTTAAGCTGCGCATGCGAACAATGTTCTTATCCCTGTCGCTCATTTGCTCTTTTTCAAATTCTTCCAGTGCCATAATGTTATATTTTAAAAACAACTGTAAGGCTGTATTAAAACCTTACAGTTATGTAATAACGAACTGCCAAAGTACAAAATTTATGGCGATTATTAATTGGCCGGAACAAACTTTACCGGAATTGTGTAATAAACGGAAACATTTTGTCCGTTTGATTTGCCCGGCGTCCATTCTGGCATTTTCTTTAATACACGTATTACTTCTTTGTTAAACTCTTCGCCACCATCCTGGATGATCTCGAAACTTTTTAATTTACCATCATAGCCCACTACAAATCTGGTTTTTACACTTACCATTTCGCCTTCTTCCATATCCTTGGGATTATTCAGGTTTCGTTGTAAAAATTTTTTCAAGCCTTCCATACCGCCCGGGAATGAAGGCATCTCATCCGGATTATCCATTGGTGTAGCAATATCCACCACCGATTTAGCAGGCGCTGCCACTACTCCTCCTCCATCCCCGGTATTGGTTGGTGGCGCCACCAACAGCGGAGCATCACCAGGCACATTATTGGTTACGCTTCCAATCATCTTTTTATCAAGGTCATCGGGCAGCGAATCGGCTACCTTATCATTTTGAACAATTTTAATTACAGATAAAAATTTCTGCGTTGGGGCGGGTGGTGTTTTGGGGGGATCTACTTTTACAGGTTCTACCGGTTTTTTGATCTCCTGTTTTATTTTTGCCAGCTCATTTTCTATTACTGTAAAACTGCCGGTTCCGGTATTGGTCTTTTTGGGTATCAATGTAAATGCTGATAATACTGCTACCACACCCATCATCACCCCAATGGATTTAATCAGGCGGTTATCATAAAATTTACGCAATGCATAAGCGCCATAAGCTTTGTTTCTGTTTTCGAAAATGATGTCCAGCACATCGCTTTTCATAATTTGTTCTGATTTCATATTTTAAATTTTATTCCGCCGGTTAACGGAAGGTGAACAATAATTTAAAACAGGGCGCCTTGTTTAGTAATGAGATGTGTTTGTGATTCAATTCCATAAACCGCCGGTTTCAAAGTTCAAAGTTCCGGGCTTTTGCCACTGCCATATTAAACATTGAACTTTGAAGGTTTGAACTTTCAATTATCTTTGCAACATGAAGATTTTGATGGTATGCCTGGGCAATATTTGCAGGAGCCCGCTGGCCGAAGGAATTTTACAGGAAAAAGCAAAGCAGGCCGGCTTGAACTGGACAGTACACAGTGCTGGCACCAACGGCTATCACACCGGTGAAGCACCACACCATTTAAGCATTAAAGTTGCTGCCGAAAATGGCATCGACATTAGTAAACAAAGAAGCCGGAAATTCACGGCTGCTGATTTTGATCAATACGACCGGATATATGCCATGGCCGAAGATGTGCTGGATGACATGAAGCAAATTGCCAAAAGATCTTTCAGCGAACAAAAAGCCAAACTGCTGCTGGAGGAATTGTATCCCGGTCAAAACAGGGATGTGCCCGACCCCTGGTACGGCCCCGAAGCCGGCTACCATGCAGTATTTGCTTTAATTGAAAAAGCATGCAACCAAATTATTAGTAAACAAAAAGTACAGACCCTATAATATTTATAATGTCAAAAATTTCCATTCCACAAGGCACCAGAGATTTTTCAGCAACGGTATTGCATAAAAGAAATCATATTCTTTCTACCATTAAAACTGTTTTTGAATTATATGGCTTTCAACCATTAGAAACGCCCGCCATGGAAAATCTGGAAACCCTGATGGGAAAGTATGGCGAAGAAGGCGACAAGCTGATCTTTAAAATATTAAATAACGGCCTGGGGCACGAAAAAAATATTGCCGCTGCCAAAGCCGGATTTGAGAAGATACTGGATGGCAAAAGCAGCGTGGACGTTACAGAAAGAGCACTCAAATATGACCTTACCATTCCGTTTGCCAGGTATGTGGCCATGAACCACACCAAACTCACTTTCCCTTTCAGGCGTTACCAGATACAACCGGTTTGGAGAGCCGACAGGCCCCAAAAAGGCCGCTACCGCGAATTTACTCAATGCGACGCTGATATTGTAGGCAATGCCTCATTGTTATGCGATGTGGAATTTGCACTGATCTATGATGAGGTGTTTACACGCCTGGGATTAACCGGGTATGAATTACGCATCAACAGCCGCAAAATTTTATCCGCTTTATCAAAAGCCTGTAATGCACCAGAGCAACTGGTGGCCATTACAACTGCCATTGACAAACTGGATAAGATCAGCATTGATAAAGTAAAGGAAGAACTGCAGGAAAAAGGATTGAACAATGATCAAATTGCAATCATTGAAACATATGTAAGTATCAGCGGAAGCAATGTGGAAAAAATTGCCCTTGCTGAAAGTATCATTGGTACTATTGAAGAAGGCGCAATTGGACTGGCTGAAATAAAAAATGTATTGCAGCACAGCGCCGGAAAAAATATTGTGGTGGATTTTTCATTAGCACGCGGACTGAACTATTATACCGGTATCATCTACGAAGCCAAAGCGCCTGCCGAAGTAAAAATGGGCAGCATTGGTGGCGGTGGAAGATATGACGACCTTACCGGGTTATTTGACGTGCCGGGTATTCCGGGAGTAGGCATCAGTTTTGGTGTAGACAGAATTTATGATGTACTGGAAGAAATGAAATTGTTTCCCGAAAATTTAGATCAAAGCACCAGGGCTATTTTCTTTAATATGGGCATCGCCGAAAGTGCATTTGCATTTGACCAGATGCAGCAATTACGCAAGGCCGGTATTGCAAGTATTTTATACCACGAAGCTGCCAAAATCAGCAAGCAGTTCAGTTATGCAGAAAAATATCATATTCCTTTTGCCATCATCATTGGCAGTAAAGAAATGGAACAGCAATATTGCCAGGTAAAAGAACTGGCAACCGGCGAACAGCATGTGGTGGTGTTTGAAAACCTGGCTGATTTTTTTAAAGGCAGGTAATGCTACATTGCTATCACACTATTATTCACTACAGCAAAAGCCTGCTCTCCTTTTGATGGTGTTACCAGGAAGGTGCCTGTAAATTTTCCAAATGCGGGCAGCACCGCGTATTGTTTGGTAAAATAAAAACAGGGAAAACGCAGCGATTGTTTGCCCAGTCCTTTAATAATTACCGCCGGGTGAATATGCCCGCTGAAAAAATAATCATCGCTGAGCATCTCCTGCTTTGGCACGTCTTCAATATGATGAACAAATAAAAAATTATTCCTCCGCCAGCTTTTTTCCGCCAGCATAATATTGGCATTGATGTACCATTCGTCCGGCACAATATCATGATTGCCTTTTACCAGTAACAGGGGCACCTGCTGCAGGTCGTTCCGCCATTTTAAAAACAATTCGTGTTCCTTATTCTCCACGCTGTGAAAAAGGTCGCCTACAATTACCACCAGTTCTGGTTTAAAGAACTGGATATCAGCCACCAGCCGCTGCATATCCTCCATCATCACAGCAGCAGGCACAGCAATACCACTTTTTCTGAAATGCCCGCTTTTTCCCAAATGAAGATCACTCAGGATCAGTATTTTTTCCTGCTCCCAAAAAACCACCCGGTTGCTAGTTAAAACAAAATCGTTTTTATTGATCGTATGCCTGATAAATGAACTCATTTTTTATTTAGTGTCTTTTGCCAGCTGTTGCTGCATTTTTTTTATCCTGTCTTCCAGCTTTTCTGACGACATGTTTTCTCTCATGCTGTCTACTTTTAAAGGAAAGCAAAACGGCGTTAATTGCTGCGGCCATGTAATTACGATCTTACTTTTTTGAATACGCTGTAACATATCCCTTAACCGGGCTTCTTCCATTTGCTGTTCAAACACTTCGTTATAAGCCTGTCGCAGTAAAATATTATTGGGTTCATATTCTGCAAACACTTTAAATAATAATGAGGCCGATGATTGTAAATGCCTGGCCTTCTGCTTTTCGCCCGGCATCCCCTGGAAAATGAGGCCGCCAATAACTGCAATATCCCTGAACTTTCTTTTTGCCATTTCGGTAGAATTTACACTTCGCTGAATATCGGCAAAAAGATTTTCTTCCGAAAACAATTCATACACATTGCTGTCGTCCAAAGGTATGGGCTGATCGCTCAGCAATTCAAAACCATAATCATTCATGGCAAATGAAAATGTGATGGGCATTATTTTACTGATGCGCCATGCCAGTATGGCCGCCATCGCTTCATGCACCAGCCTTCCTTCAAAAGGATAAACAAACAGGTGAAACCCGTCTTTGGTTTCAATATGTTCAATCAGCAACTCGTTTTGCAGAGGTACCCGCGACAATTGATTTTGCAGATCAAATAATGGCTGCAATACTTTTAATTCAGGCACATTATTTTTCTGCTGACTCAGGTCAAGGCGCTCTCTTAATTTTTTTCCCAGGTTTGAACTCAATGACATGCGCCCGCCCATCCAGCTGGGAATGATGCTTTTTTTAGCATTGGATTTTTTCACCAGCACCGTCATATCCTTTATCATTACCAGTTCTAAATTTCTTCCTGCTATGGTAAAAGAATCGCCGGGTTCTAAACGGGAGATGAACCATTCTTCAATAACGCCAATATATCCGCCGGTTACAAATTTCACTTTCAGCATTGCATCACTTACAATGGTGCCGATATGCAAACGGTGACGCATGGCTGTTCGGCGGCTGGTGATCTTATAGAGGCCGTCTTCCAGTATCTCTACTTTTTTGTATTCGTCATATTGATTCAATGCTTTGCCACCCGCAGTAATGTGTAACAGCATTTCTTTAAATTCATCTTCGGTTATTGATGCAAAGCAATGCGTATTTTTAACTTCTCCGTAAATTTCTGCAGGATAAAAGCCTTCTCCTGTTGCCAGCGTACAGAGGTATTGTATCAGCACATCGAAGCAACGCAATAAAGGGTTTTTACTTTCTATAAAGTTTTCTTCCACCGCTTGTTTTAAAGCGGCTGCTTCCACCAGTTCCAAGCTATGGGTAGGTAAAAAATATATCTTACTCACAGCATCCGGACTATGGCCACTTCTGCCTGCACGTTGTAAAAAACGGGCTACCCCCTTGGGTGAGCCTACCTGTATGATGGTTTCCACGGGGCGAAAGTCGACTCCCAGATCCAGGCTGGCAGTACACACCACCGCCTTTAATTTACCCGTATGTAAATTTTCTTCTACCCAAAAACGCAGGGCCTGTTCAATGCTGCCATGATGTAAAGCAATGACCCCTGCCAGCTCTGGTGCTGCAGTCAGTAAGGCCTGGTACCACATTTCCGTCATGCCCCGGGTATTGATAAAGATGAGTGTGGTTTTACTTTGGTGAATGATGGGCAAAACCTTTTGCACCAGTTTTATACCCAAATGCCCGGCCCAGGGATATTTTTCTATTTCATCAGGAAAGATGGAGTGGATTTCGGTTTTCTTATACAGATCGGCCTTAATGATAATCCCTTCGTTGTTTACCGGGCTCAGTAACACATTTTTTGCTTCTTCTAAATTCCCAATAGTTGCAGAAATCCCCCAAACAGCACATTGTTCATTATCCATTCGATATTTCAGATGCACAATCCTTGATATGGCTAATTCTGTTTGAACGCCTCTTTTACTCCCAAGTAATTCATGCCATTCATCTACCGCAATTATTTTTAAATTTTTAAAAATGCCCGGGTAGTTTTTTTGCGCCAGTAACAAATGCAAACTTTCCGGTGTAATGATGAGTACTTCGGGCATCTGTTTTTTTTGCTGCTCCCTTACTTTTATTGCAGTATCCCCATTGCGGATCCCAATTTGCCATTGCATGCCCAATGCTTCAATTACCTCTTCCATGGCCCGGGCAATATCTTTTGCCAGTGCCCTTAGTGGTGTGATCCACAACAACTGCAAGCCATTATTTTTTTTTGATGGATATTGCTTTGGATGGTTATTGATGAATTGAATGAGGGCACCTAAAAAAACCGAATACGTTTTTCCGCAACCTGTGGGCGCATTTACCAAACCGTTACCGCCGTTTACAATATGCTGCCATGCCTGCTCCTGAAAAGCAAAAGGCTGCCGCTCATTTTTATTGAGCCACTCCAGGATGGTATTGTAGCCGGGGCTTTGCAGCAGTTTCATCAGGGCAAATTAATGATTGCATAACAAATAGCAGGCAACAATTTTAAATAACCGGTAACGCTGGAGGAACAGCCGTAATATCAATTACCGCTGGCGGCGTTTTCTGCTAGCTCCGCAATAAAAAACTTACCCAAAGAACCTGCGGTCATCAGACCATAATTTGTTATTTTTGCCATCCTTTTTAAAAAGTAGTTATATGTTCAATTCGTTAAGTGAGAAATTAGAAGGTGCGTTTAAAAATATTAAAGGCCAGGCCCGCATCAGTGAGCTGAATATTGCCAATACCGTAAAAGACATCCGCCGTGCACTGGTAGACGCCGATGTGAATTATAAAATTGCCAAAGAATTTACCGATAAGGTGAAAGAAAAAGCACTGGGGGCAAAAGTGCTGTTGAGTGTAAACCCCGGTCAGCAAATGGTAAAGATCGTGCAGGATGAACTGACCGAACTGATGGGGGGCAGCGAAAGCGAATTCAATATCAGCGGCAATCCTGCCATCATTTTAATTGCGGGTTTACAGGGTAGCGGTAAAACCACTTTCAGCGGTAAGCTGGCCAATTACCTTAAAACAAAAAAAGGCAAGTCTCCTTTACTGGTGGCCTGTGATATATACCGTCCCGCGGCTATTGACCAGCTGGAAGTACTGGGTGGGCAAATAGGTGTGGATGTATATTCTGAAAGAGAAAATAAGGATGCCGTTTCTATTGCCCTGAATGCGATAAAAGAAGCCAAAAGCAAAAATAAGAATGTGATCATCATTGATACTGCAGGCCGTTTGGCAGTAGATGAAGTGATGATGACCGAAGTGGCCAATGTAAAAAATGCACTGAACCCACAGGAGATTTTATTTGTAGTAGATAGTATGACCGGCCAGGATGCAGTGAACACTGCCAAGGCATTTAACGACCGCCTTGATTTCAGCGGTGTGGTATTGACCAAACTGGATGGTGATACAAGAGGTGGTGCAGCCTTGTCGATCAAATACACAGTAAACAAACCCATTAAGTTTGCCAGCAGTGGAGAAAAAATGGATACCCTGGATGTGTTTTACCCCGAGCGTATGGCCCAGCGTATTTTAGGTATGGGTGATATTGTGAGTTTGGTAGAAAAAGCACAGGAGCAGTTTGATGAAGCCGAGGCAAAAAAGCTGGAGAAAAAGATCCGCAAAAACCAATTTGATTTTGAAGATTTTAAAACCCAGATCCAGCAAATCAAAAAAATGGGTAACCTTAAAGATTTGATGGGCATGATTCCGGGTGTGGGCAAACAGATCAAGGATGTAGACATCAACGACGATTCTTTTAAAGGCATTGAAGCCATGATCAACAGCATGACGCTGGAGGAAAGACGCAATCCCGACCTTATTAACCCAAGCCGAAAAAACCGTATTGCCAAAGGGGCCGGTAAAGATATTGCTGAGCTCAATGCATTTTTAAAGCAATTTGAGCAAATGAAAGGCATGATGAAAATGATGAATAAGATGCCCATGGGCAGGATGCCCGGGCTAGGAAGAAAATGATTATTGCAAATTTTGCAGGTAGATTTAATTTCAAATTTCCAGCAACTCTTAAAACCATATTTAGTTTATTTTCTACAATGTTTTGTCCCGGTACTAATTTAAACTGCAGCTATCCTTTAGTTTTCTCCACTGTACCTAAACAACTCCGTTAGTCTGAATGGTTTACTTTTCCCTTGCAGAAGCAAGACGGCTTAAAAATGAAGATGCAAGCAGTTGGCTAAACTGAAAAAAATATAGTTTTCTAAACAGACTGATTATTTTTTCTGAATATGAAATAAATGAAAGCACAATACATGTTTTATAAATTTAAAAATTCATAAGATATGTATTATTAAAATCACTCATTATTAAATACACCGTAAATTCCGAAAAAAAAAGGTACATTCCCTTTGTTTTTCTAAATAAAATTGTAATTTCGCCTTCCCTAAAGTGAGCTATTCCAATAGCTCACGTACTATATAAACTTACCCACTCTTATCTACCTCTGCCGTAGCTTAATTCTTATTATTATCAAAATACCCAACATGAAACAATGTATTTCTATTAATGCTTATACTGCAAAATTAATATCCCGCAGTATAGTTCTTTGCTCATTGTTATTAACTTCCGGTTTTGCACATGCCCAAAACCCTTTGGCCTCAGCACAAGATTTTAATGTATTCACAGAAGGAGATTTGTCTATCTCTGCCGGCGATATTGAAGGTGCCATTGCAATTGGAGGAAATTTACAAGTATTGGGAACTTCGGCCAGGCCTTCAATGAATACCACAGGCAAACAGTCTTACGTTACTATTGGTGGAAACAACTATGCATTAGTAGTTGGTGGAGGCTTACTGGGCTCCAATGGCGCAGTTACTTTCAATATTGATGGCAAAGGATCTACAGACGACCATTTTGTACGTTTCAACACGTTATATGGCAGTAATGCTGAAGCAAACAATTCAGGTATCAATATTGGCAGCCCCGCCAACGATCCTCAATTCAGGTATATCAGGATAAACCAGTCAATACAAAGCAATGCTACGGTTGAAAATAATGGCGCTTTAGTGAATTTCAGTACTGCGTTCACCAATTTCAGAAACGAATCAAACCGTATTGCTTCAAAAAGCAATAACATAACAGCCACAAATTCAGGCGGGCAGGCGAATATTACACTTGGCTCAAATGCCACGAATGTCTGGAATGTTACAGGTGCAACATTGAACAGTTATAGCCAGATCAATTTAACCGGCACCTTGCCAAATGTAAATAATGCTTTGCTTATCAATGTAAATGTTACCGGAAGCTTTAACTGGAATAATATACGTTTTACAATGAATGGCGAATCGGATAATTCAATGGAAATAAACAGGGCCCCTTACATTATTTGGAATTTCTACAATAATACCACCAACCTTACTATATTAAATGCTAATTTAATTTTGGGTTCAATTCTTGCCCCAAACGCAATAGTTACCAATGCCGGCTCTGGTAATATTACAGGGCAACTTATTGCAAAATCATTTATGAAGCCTAATGCAGGAGAATTGCATATTGCAAAGTTCAATGCCATTATAAATACAGGCGTGCTGGCTTCCAAAACAATAACATTATCTCCGGTGTATTATGCCGAGCAGGTGAATGTTAACTGGGAAACAATCAATGAACTTAATTCAAATTATTTTGAAGCAGAAAGAAGTTATGATGGTGTTGAGTTTCAAACTATCGGGAGGGCATATGTAACTGGCCTAAATGTATCCATAGCTGATTATACAATAACAGATAAAAGCTTCAATCATGATAAAGACGTTTTATATTACAGAATAAAGGCAATAGACAATAATGGAGCTGTTGCTTATTCATCTATTGCAAGTGTACGCATAAATAAAGAAAACCAGGTGAGCGTATGGCCGAATCCATTTACCAGCACTGTTGTCTTTTATTATACTTCCGGTAAAACTGCCCCGCTAAGTGTAAGCCTCATCGACAATTTGGGTAAACAGGTAAAAATACAGCATTATACCGTTTACAAAGGTGTTAACAGTTTAACCATTTCCGATTTGCAAGGCATACAACCGGGCAATTATTATATAGTAGCAACAGATAAAATCACTAATGAAAGGGTCACTATTAAAGCTATAAAACTTTAAACTTGCACCCGTATAAAGGCGTTTTAACCTGGTAACGATGCTGTAATTGGCATGATTTACCAGGTTATTTATAAACTAATTTCCGCAATTCTTTATATTTCTTCAAATATTACTATATTTGCGAACCTTTTTTAAGGAAGAAACCCTATTTAGTAACAACCAAAAATTTCTATTTTATGGCTGTAAAAATGAGACTGCAAAGACATGGTTCAAAAAAGAGACCATTCTACTTCATTGTGATCGCAGATGGCAGAAGCCCTCGTGATGGTAAATTCATTCAAAAACTTGGTACGTACAATCCACTGACAGTTCCTGCTACAATTCAGGTTGACCGTCAGAAAGCATTGGACTGGCTGCAAAAAGGTGCTCAACCCACCGATACTGTACGCCGCATCCTTTCTTTTAAAGGCGTATTGTACCTGAAGCATTTACTACGTGGTGTAGGCCTGGGCTTATTTGATGAAGCAGTAGCTATGGAGAAATTTACGAAGTGGAGCACTGAGCATGATGCCCAGATAGCTAAACGCCAGGGTGCACATAAAAAAGCACGTATGGACAAACGTAACCAACCTGTAGTACGCAAAGTTGCGGAAGCACCAGCACCATCAGCAGAAGAAACCAAAACAGAAGAATAAGTAACCTCTGTTCCGTTAATTCTTTTAAGTCCTGCTATTTATTTAGCGGGACTTTTTATTATGAACCGGGCAGGATTTCCTCACTCCTATTCATTAGTATCGTTTATCCCGAAAGCATTACGGGCACTCTTCAGATTCATCTGTTTATTGAACCATTACATCTATTAGCAGAGAGAATCAATGTTATATGCGTTCTGCGTTGCATGAAAAGCATTGCTACTAAGTGAATACCCGGAATCAAGTATCAAGTATCAAGCTCCGGTATCCTGTGTCCAAAATCCAGTATCTTGCATACACAATGAACGAATATTTTAAAATAGGAAAACTGGCCGCCAGCACCGGTTTAAAGGGGGAGCTTGTTTTACAGCATAATCTTGGTAAAAAAACCGCCCTCAAAGGACTGGAAGCCATTTTTATAGAAGACAAAAAAGACAGTTTCATCCCTTACTTTATTCAATCTGCCAAGATAAGGAACAACAATGAAACAGTACTCAAACTGGAAGGGGTGGATATTGTGGAGATAGCGAGAAAACTTACGCCTAAAGAAGTTTGGATCACTGCAGCAGACTTTACAAAATTCGCCGCCAAATCATCCCCCATTGCCATGCTTGGCTTTATGATGGTGAATGACGGGGAAGATATAGGCCTGATTGAAGAAGTAATAGAACAACCGCATCAAATATTATGCAGCATCCTGTACAAAGGCAAAGAGGCATTGATCCCCATTCATGAAGAAAGCCTGGAAAAAGTGGATCAGAAAAACAGGAAAGTGTATGTTACATTGCCTGATGGCTTACTCGATATTTACAGTTAATCATCAATGCAGCTCGGGCTTATTTTCTTTTGCCGTTACACTATCCAGCAATTCTTTAAATCCTGCACATTCCCTGGCAACCTGCTGCCCCAGTTTGCGCCCTACTGCCCTGATCGCTTCTGCCCTTGATTTTCGGTCGCCACTGTTTACATACCCATCTTCCTGCAGTAAGGCATCTATCCTGGGTCCCGAATTTGTTTTAAGACAATCATCTAAAGCCGCATAAAACAAATGCAGGGTGGTCAGGCTGTCTTTGCTATTCATTACACAACTGCACACCGCCGCGGCCACACTATCTGTAATTGCATGCCCCAGGCTCTTTTTTGCAGGCATTAACTGGGCTGTGGATGAAAGAGTTGCCATTATAAAAAATAGTACCAGTATACTTTTTTGCATTGTAATCATTTTGAATGGTTGTGAAAATAGCACTAATTATGCTGCACAAAACAATCTGTAATTATTTTAACGAATTCAAAACACACAACCCGGGATTAATTGTAATTTTAAGAACAATTTTTTTTTATTTGTCACAACAACGGATCATAGCACATTTTGACCTCGATTCATTTTTTGTTTCGGTTGAGGTATTGAACAACCCTTCGTTAAAAGACAAACCGGTGATTGTTGGAGGCCGCGAACGCGGTGTAGTGGCTGCCGCCAGCTATGCAGCCCGTAAGTTCGGCATTCATTCAGGCATGCCCTCCAAAAAAGCATTTCAGTTATGCCCGCATCTGATTGTGGCCAATGGCAGCCGTGGCGAGTACAGCAAATACAGCCGTTGGGTTACACAGATCATCGCGGCCAAAGCACCCTTATTTGAAAAAGCATCCATTGATGAATTTTACATTGATCTTACAGGTATGGAAAAATTCTTCACCCCCCTGCAATGGACCATCGACCTGCGGCAGGAGATCATCAATGAAACCAAACTGCCTATTTCGTTCGGACTGGCATCCAATAAAATGATGGCGAAGATAGCCACGGACGAAGCAAAGCCTAACGGTTATTTACAAGTGCCTTTTGGAAAAGAAAAAGAATTTTTAGCCCCAATGCCGGTAACCAAAATCCCCGGCGTGGGCGACCATACCTTCCAGGCATTAAAAGCAATGGGTATCACCCTCATCAGGCACATCAGCGAAAGTACCGTTGAAGCGCTGGAAGAAAGGCTGGGTAAATGGGGGGCCGATCTATGGTACAAAAGCCAGGGTATACACGACCGTGAAGTATCTCAATACCACGAAGCGAAATCAGTATCTACAGAAAATACATTTGATGAAAATAAAACCGACATCAATTTTTTAATGAGCGAGCTGGTGCGTATGGTGGAACGTATTGCCTATGAGTTAAGGCAGGACGGCAAAGTGGCCGGTTGCGTGGCGGTAAAAATCCGCTACCCCGATTTTGAAACCACCTCCAGGCAAACCACTATTGATTATACCTGCGCCGATGATGAAATAATTCCTATTGCTAAGGAATTGTTTACCAAACTCTGGAAAAAAGGTACCCCTATCCGCCTGCTTGGCGTACGGTTAAGCGAACTCACAAACGATGCAGTGCAAACCAATTTATTTAATGATGTGGAAAGAAAAACAGATCTGTATAAAGCGATAGATAATGTAAAGCAACGATTTGGAAAGGCTGCGGTAAAACGGGCATCTTCAAATTAAAACCAGATTCAGGAATTTGAAGAGTCTCCCCCGTATTCTCCATTCACAATTGACCATTCACTATTCCACATCTGCATCAATAAGATCGTACAGCGTTTTCTTTTCTAGAATTTTCAATGTGGCGTCCCGGGTAAACTTCATCGCTTTATTCAGGCCGCAGGTAGCTTCATCACAATCCTTGCATTTCTGGTAAAAATTCAAACTCACACAGGGAATCATGGCAATGGGGCCATCCACGATCCTGATGGCATCTGCCAGCGTTGTTTTTTTAGGAAGATTAGCTAAAAAGTACCCCCCGCCCTTTCCTTTCTTACTGTCTAAAACACCTTTGTTCTTTAACTGTAAAAGGATGCTTTCCAAAAACTTGATAGGGATCTTTTTCTTTTTGGCGATCTCAGATATCAGAACCGGTCCCTGCCCGTATTTAGCCGCCAGGTAACCCAGTGCTTTTAGCCCGTATTGAGTTTTTTTAGATAGCATAATGCAAAGATATAGCGAAAAAGAAAAAAATATTTCAAAAATATTAGTCTATTTAATTGGTAGGGTATTATATTTGCAATCTAAAATTATCGACATGAGTTTAAAATTAGGGGACATTGCGCCCAACTTTACAGCCAAAACGTCTTTGGGAGAAATTGATTTTTACCAATACCTGGGCAATTCCTGGGGCATCCTGTTTTCTCATCCCGCAGATTACACACCGGTTTGTACCACCGAACTGGGCCGCACTGCAGCCTTAAAAGACGAATTTGCCAAACGCAATGTAAAAGTGCTGGCATTGAGTGTTGACCCTGTAGATAAACATGTAGGCTGGATCAATGATATTAATGAAACCCAGCACTGCACAGTGGATTTCCCCATTATTGCAGATGATGATAAAAAAGTGTCTGAATTATACGATTTCATTCATCCGAACGCCTCTGCCACCATGACGGTTCGTTCGCTGGTGATCATTGGGCCAGACAAAGCTGTAAAACTCATCATTACCTATCCTGCTTCTACAGGAAGAAATTTTGTGGAAGTATTGCGTGTGGTGGATTCTTTACAGCTGACTGCCAATTACAGTGTGGCTACGCCTGCTAACTGGATTGCTGGTGAAAAAGTAATTGTGGTGCCATCTATCAGTACCGAAGATGCGATCAAGAAATTTCCTAAAGGGGTGGATGTTATAAAACCTTATTTGCGTTACACACCGCAACCAAATATTGATTAAGGGGCTATTCGTTTATTTTTTTTAGTTTGAAAGAGCCGTTTGAATAAAACGGCTTTTCTTTTTACAGACTTACAAAGTTGTAGAAACTTCGGGCGTCTCTTTACAAATTTTTTTTCAGTTGTTGCAGCAATGCCCGCATATCTTTTGGCAGTTCAGCAACCAAATTAAATTCTGTACCCGCAGCATCTGTAAATTTCAGGCAATAAGAATGTAAAGCCAGCCTGTTCAGCATCGGCCTTTCTTCCTCGTCGTGTTTACTAAGTTTAAATTTTCTTTTTATTGCCGACAGCAACACAGGCTTACCATCGCCATACAATTCATCACATGCCAAAGGGTGACCAATGTTTTTGCAATGTACCCTTATCTGGTGTGTTCGCCCGGTAAACAATTGAAACTGTACCAGTGAAAATATTTTATATTCTTCAATCACTTCGTAACCGGTTTGGGAAGCTTTTCCATTGCGGTGTATCACCATCAGGCCTTTTTGTACCAGGTGTTCACTGATGGGCGCATCTATTACACCTGTCTTTTCATCAGGGCAGCCATGCACAATACCCCGGTAATATTTCTCCACTTTTCTTCCCTCAAATGCCTGCGATAAAAATTTATGAGCTGTTTCATTTTTTGCAAAAACAATCATGCCGCTTGTGTCTCGGTCAAGGCGGTGTACTGTAAAAATTACACCATATTTTTCGGCTAAGATCTCTTTTAATGATACAGCACTTTGCATCCTGTCGGGAATAGACAGCATTCCGGCAGGTTTGTTTACAGCAACAAAATCATCATTTTCAAAAACAATGTCAGGCTTAGTTTTTACCACGGTTTATTTCTTTTTGGAGGCATTCATATATTTCAGCAGGCGTATTTCCTTTTCGCTAAGGAAGCGCCATTTGCCACGCTCAACATTTTTCTTGGTAAGATTGGCATACACCACACGATCAAGACCCTTTACATCATATCCCAGGTGTTCAAAAATACGGCGCACAATGCGGTTACGGCCGCTGTGTAATTCAATCCCGATGATAGATTTATCCTTACTATCTGCATAAGCCAAACTGTCTACATGTATTTCTCCGTCTTCCAGCTTCAGCCCCTTTAATATCTTATCAAAATCAGTTTTAGTTAATGGCTTATCTAATTTAGCTTCGTAAATTTTAGTGATCTCGTAGCTGGGATGAGATAATTTTTGGGTCAGGTCTCCATCATTGGTCAGCAATAAAACACCAGATGTATTTCTATCCAGCCGGCCAATGGGATATACTCTTTCGGTAGTGGCTTTCTGTATTAGTTCCAATACCGTTTTTCTTCCCTGCGGATCGTCGGTGGTGGTGATATAATCTTTGGGTTTGTTCAGCAAGATGTACACCAGGTCCTTGGTAACAAATAATTTTTTGCCATTGTATATCACTTCATCCTTATGCTGAACTTTATAACCCGGCTCAGTTGCCACAATACCATTTACCTTTACTTTACCCGTGGTGATAAGTGCTACCGCATCCCTTCTTGAACAAACGCCGCAATGCGCCATGTATTTATTCAGTGGCATTACACCGCTTGGGGCATTGTCGTTTGCGGCTTTCGCTTTTTCTGATTTTGCATGAGGCGTTTTAGCCGCCCCGCCGGCTGGTTTAAATTTGGGAGTGGTTCTGGTAGAAGTGGTTGAAGCTACTTCATTTACAGGTTTGCTTTTGGCGTTATCTGCTGCTTTGGGGGCCATCCCATTTCGCTTGGCGATCCTTGCCTGGTATTCTTCCTCTTTTTTCTTTTCAAAAAAAGCATTGCGTTCTTTACGGTATTGTTTCTTTTCCTGGCGGATTTCTTCTTTTACTACACTATTTTTCTTTTTAGCAGTAAATTTTTGAAAGGGAGTCTGGCTCATATCATTGAAGTTTTTGCTGTTATTACAACAGTAGTGAGGCGCAAAGGTAATTATTATAATTTAAATGGTTAATTCCGGGCTGCTGAACATAAAAGAGACGCTTTGTTACAAAGCGTCTCTTTTGTACTACTATCTGGTTATTTTTTTTATTTAGCTTGCATTTTTGCTGCTTTATTCTTCCTCAGTTCTTCCATTTTCTTCAACTGCTCTTCTGTAAATATTTTTTTACGCTGTTCTTTTGCTGCTGTTTTCAGAGCCAGCATTTTCTCTTTGCGTTCTTCACGGCTAAGCTTATCATTGTTTTTAATGGCCTCCATTTGCGACCTTACTTTATCGTGCTGTGCTTTCATTTGAGCCACCTGCTGATCGCTCAAATTAAATTTCGCTTTTATTTTTTGTACATGCATGGCTTGCGCTTGTGCAGCCTTTTCTTTGCGTTGTACTTTTAACTCCGTCAATTTTGCTTTTTGTTCGGTGGTTAGTAAGCCCTGCATTTTTGTCTTCTGTTCTTTCAAAATAGCAGCTTTCCTGTCGCGGAACTCTTTCACGGTGATGTTCTCATTTTTATTGAGTTCCTGTAATTGCTTACGGGCATTTTCTTTATACAGTTTGGCCTGCGCTTTTTGTTCAGCAGAAAAATTCAGCTGTTTTGCCAAATGAACTTTTTGCTGGTGATGCTGGCGGGTTTCTTTAAAAGCTCTTTTTTGCTGGGCAAATAATGAGGTGGTTAAAAGCAATACTGCTAACAGGGATACCAATACTTTTTTCATGTCTGTTTATTTTAGTACATAACAGACCATGAAACAGTATAAGAGTTTAATGAAAAATTAAAAAAGATGCTTATTTTTTATTGGCCAGTTGCCCGCATGCAGCATCAATATCTTTTCCACGACTGCGGCGTACCCTCACATTTACACGGTGACTGGCCAGGTAATCAGTGAATATTTGAGTCTGATCTTCGCCCGATTTTAAGAAGGGAATACCCGCAACAGAATTGTATTCAATTACGTTCACCAAATGTGTAGGAATTTTGCGATATACTTTTACAAGTTCTTCTGCGTCTTCCAAACTATCGTTTTCGCCCTGTAACAATACATATTCTAACGTAATGTCATTCTTGGTTTGCTCGTAAAAATAATTGAGTGCTTCTATTAAAGCTGCAATATTATTGGTTTCATTAATCGCCATGATTTTATCCCTCTTTTCGTCTGTTGCAGCATGCAAACTCAGCGCCAGGTTAAAACGTACTTTATCATCTCCCAGCTGTTTGATCATTTTTGCAACACCTGCCGTAGAAACGGTGATACGCTTCGGGCTCATGGCCATGCTGTCGCTGGCCGTAATTCTTTCTATTGACTTCAACACATTGTTATAATTCAGCAGGGGTTCGCCCATACCCATATACACAATGTTGGTAAGGCCGGTACCGTACATTTTTTCACTTTGTTCGTTCAACATGGCCACCTGGTCGTAAATTTCATCGAAATTCAGGTTGCGTACACGGTCCATTAAACCCGTAGCACAAAATTTACAGGATAGGCTGCAGCCGATTTGAGAAGATACACAGGCAGTATTTCTTTTATCTGTAGGAATGATCACACCTTCCATCATATGCCCGTCGAATGTTTTAAACCTCGACTTAAATGTACCATCACTGCTGTGTTGTGTGGCATCAATGGCCATGGTATTGAATTCAAAATCTTCTGACAGTTTTTTACGCAGTCCCAGCGACAGGTTGCTCATTTCATCAAAACTGCGGGCATTCTTCTTCCACAACCATTCGTAAGTTTGTATGGCACGAAATTTTTTATCGCCAATAGATTCAAAATATTCTTTAAGTTCGGGTAGGGTAAAGGTTCGTATGTTCTTTGTTGCTGCCATGGTACAAAGATACCTTAAGAATTGCTGAATTTTATGAATTAGCAGGTTTTTACGTTCTTTGTACCCGATCCTACGCTACGATAAAAGTTCAATAAAGATTTAATGTACAAGAGTGCGACGCCCATGTAGCTGAACAAAGTTGCCAGGCCCGGCTCAAAAAAAAAATTATGCAAACAGTTTATGTTATTGATGCCCTCAGAACGCCCATAGGTAAATATGGCGGGGCTTTGAGCAATGTTCGTCCGGATGATCTGCTGGCCTATGTTATTAAGGCATTGGTAAAACGCAATAATTCCATGGACGTAAATGCTATTGAGGATGTTATTGCCGGGGATGCCAACCAGAGTGGTGAGGACAACCGTAATGTAGCACGTATGGCGGCATTACTGGCAGGGCTTCCGGTAACGGTTGCCGGCAATACCGTAAACCGCCTGTGTGCCAGTGGCCTGCAGGCCATTATGGATGCAGCCAGGGCAATCGCATGCGGCGATGGTGACATTATGATTGCCTGTGGTGTGGAAAGCATGAGCAGGGCTCCTTTTGTAATGCCCAAAAGCACATCGGCATTTGCAAGGGATCCACAGGTTTTTGACACCACACTGGGCTGGCGTTTTGTAAATAAAAAATTATCAGAACTGCATTATCCCTACAGCATGGGCGAAACTGCAGAGAATGTAGCCAGGCAATGGAATATCAGTCGCAATGCTCAAGACGAGTTTGCCATGGAAAGTCAGAAAAAATATGCAAAAGCACTGGCCGAAAATAAATGGGCAGATGAATTGGTTCCGCTGCAGGTGCAGATAGGAACCAATGTGTTTGATTTTGACAAGGACGAACACCCCCGTTTATCGAGCCTGGAAAAATTGGGTACTTTAAAACCGGCTTTTGCAAAAGATGGCACAGTAACAGCCGGTAACAGCAGCGGTATCAACGATGGTGCTGCCGCAATGCTGCTGGCCAGCGAAGCTGCTGTTAAAAAATACGGGTTACAGCCCATTGCAAAAATTAAAAGCATGGCGGTTGCAGGGGTTGATCCTGCCGTTATGGGTATTGGTCCGGTACCAGCAACAAAAAAAGCCCTGGGCAGGGCTGGAATAAAAGTTACAGACCTGGACCTGGTGGAATTGAATGAAGCATTTGCATCGCAATCTATTGCCTGCATTTATGATTTGGGGCTGGACCTGGAGAAAGTAAATGTAAACGGCGGTGCCATTGCATTGGGGCATCCACTGGGTTGCAGCGGGGTAAGAATTTCTACCACCCTCTTACATGAATTAAAGCGCCGGAAAGGAAAATACGGGCTGGCCACCATGTGCATCGGTGTTGGCCAGGGAGCAGCAATCATTTATGAAGCAATATAAAAAATGGATGCAGTGCATCCATTTTTATACGACGTAACTGATCAGATGGAAAAGGCGGTGTCTACTATCTGCGCCTGTTCTTTACCGTGTACCTTACTGTACCCACTGGCTGTTGCGGCACTCGACTGGCGGCTGATGATGTAGAAATTGATATTCTTTAAGTTCATTCTTAAAAAAGTAGCAGCTCCCATATTCAATGGTTCTTCCTGCACCCAGTACCAGATGGCCTTGCTGTATTTTTTATATAACTCGTCCAGTTGTTTTTGTGGCAGTGGATGAATTTGTTCCAGTCGAATAACGGCTACATCTGTGCGATTTTCCTTTTGCTGTTTTTCCAGCAGATCAAAATACATTTTACCGCTGCAGAGTAATACTTTTTTAATATTGGCGGCTTCATTTACCCATGTATCATCAATTACTTCTTTAAAGCCCCCTGAAGTAAATTCACTCATCGTGCTGTAACTGCCTGGATGGCGAAGATTTGCTTTAGGCGAAAAATTAATCAGAGATTTCCTGAAAGGCCAGGCCAGTTGCCTCCTTAGCACGTGAAAGAAATTAGCTGCCGTGGTAACATTGGTTACCACAATATTCAATTCTGCACATTGTTGTAAAAAACGTTCCATCCTGGCGCTGCTGTGTTCGGGTCCCTGTCCTTCATATCCATGGGGCAATAGCATTACCAGGCCATTCATTCGCTGCCACTTGGTTTCGGCGGCAATGATGAACTGATCGATAATTGTTTGTGCCCCGTTACAAAAATCACCAAACTGTGCTTCCCAAATTACCAGTGCATTTGGATTGGCCATGGCATAGCCATATTCAAAGCCCAATACAGCATATTCGCTCAATAAGGAATTATATACCCGGTAAGGAGATTGTCCTTCTGCCAAATGGTTCAAACGGTTGTAGCCCTTATTGGTATTTTCGTCATAAATTACGGCATGGCGGTGACTGAAAGTTCCGCGCTTTACATCCTGCCCGCTCATGCGCACATCTTTCCCTTCTACCAGTAAACTTCCGTAGGCCATCAGTTCTGCCGTAGCCCAGTCCACTTTGTTCTCATCGCTGAACAATTTTATTTTATCCTGGATCAGTTTTTCAATTTTACGCAATGGTTTAAATCCTTCCGGCCATTTCATCATGCCATCAAACAATTTTTTAAATTCATCTTCTTTAATGGCTGTTACCGGGGAGAGGTCAAAATCTTCTGGCTTGGCTTTACGTAAACTTTTCCATACCAGTTCTGGTGGCTGGTAAGTATAGGGCAATGGATTTTGTTTTACTTCATCTAAACGTTCCTGCAGATCGGCCAGAAATTTTTGTTCCATTTGCTTGGCCAGTTCTTTGGCATCCGGTTCTCCGTTCTCAATTAAGAATTGAGTATACACTTCCCGGGGATTTAAATGCTTATCAATGATGGCATATAATTGAGGCTGGGTAAACTTCGGCTCATCGCCTTCGTTATGCCCGTGCCTGCGGTAGCACACCATGTCAATAAAAATATCGCTGTTGAATTCCTGCCGGTAAAGGGTGGCAATTTCAACCGCTTTAACCACAGCTTCTGCATCATCGCCATTCACATGCATTACAGGCGCCTGTACCATTGCGGCCACTGAAGTGCAATAGTCTGCAGTGCGGGCGTCATCAAAGTCTGTAGTAAATCCAATTTGATTATTGATCACAAAATGAATGGTGCCGCCGGTGTAATAGCCCGGAAGTCCGCTCATTTGCAATACTTCATACACAATACCCTGTCCTGCAATAGATGCATCCCCGTGAATGAGTATGGGAAGAATTTTATCGTAATCACTTTTATATAAAATATCAGCCTTGCTTCTTGCAAAACCCACTACTACAGGATCTACCGCCTCCAGGTGTGAGGGATTAGGGCACAATTTTAAATGTATTTTTTTTCCGTTGGCCGTATCCACTTCACTGCTAAATCCTAAATGGTATTTCACATCACCGCTTCCCATTGTGGTATCCGGGGTACTGGTGCCTTCAAATTCACTGAATATTTGTTCGTAGGTTTTACCCATTATATTGGCCAGCACATTTAGCCTGCCCCTGTGTGCCATGCCAATCACCACTTCCTGCACATTGTTGTCAGCGGCGGTGCTTATGATGGCATCTAAAGCCGCAATGGTAGTTTCGCCCCCTTCCAGGCTAAAGCGTTTTTGACCAATGTATTTGGTGTGTAAAAATTTCTCAAACATTACGCCCTCATTCAACTTTTGAAGAATGCGCTTTTTTTGAGGAATTCCCACCGGCTGCAACATTGTTTTTTCAACCGCATTGGTAAGCCAGTCAATCTTTACCTGGTTGCTGATGTATTTGAATTCGATACCTAAATGCCCGGTATAACATTTTTCTAAGTGAGCAATGATATTTTTAAGCGAGGTTGGTCCCAGGCCAATCAGGTTTCCGGCATTAAATATTTTATCCTGGTCTGCTGCAGTAAAACCGTAAAATTCCAGGCCAATGTTAGCCCCCCTGTCCTTTCTTTTACGAATAGGATTGGTATCTGCTAATAAATGTCCTTTATTACGGTAGCCCAGTATCATGCGGTATGCCCTGATTTCACTCATCCAGTCAACACCGGCACCTGCGGTTGCAGGCACCCCGGCTGCTCCATTTGCCTTAATGCCATTAGTAACTGCAAAATCAAAGCCTTCAAAAAACTTGCGCATTTCCGCATCCACACTATGGGGGTCTTTTACAAAATCATTGTATAATCCTTCAATGTAATTGGGGTGAGAGTTGGTGATATATTGGAAATCCTTCATAATAAATACAAAATATTTTGAGCTGGGTTGCAAATATCGGTCAATTATGCATTAAAAGGCAAACCCTTTTTGAGCATTTTTCCCAATAAAGTCACAATAATTCCGCTCAATAACACATAGCCTGCAAAAAAATAAAAGCCCGGTTCCAGTATTGCCTTGGTATTTTCCATTGCCCTGGCTCCTAAAAAAGCAACAAATATGCTGATCGCAAATACATCGGCCATTGCCCATTTACTGATGGCGCTTACAAAACCGTACCATTGCTGCCGGGGCTGCCGGGCAACCAACAGGTAAAAAATAACTGCGGATTTTATAAGGGGTACTACAATTCCAAAAAGAAAAATGAGCAAAAATGGCCAGTAGTTGGCTGTTTCCCAAAGGCTTTTCAGTGTGCTGATCACACTCCTTTTTTCATTAAAAAGGTTCAGGTCGATGAATAAATGAGTAGTAATGTCAATTTGCAACATATCTTTTACCCACCCAAAACCGAGCAAAACAAGTGATACACAGTGTAAAATCAGCAGCATTATACGATTCATGACACAATTTTTGCTGTAACTTACAAATAATTCAACATTCAATATTCAATATTCAAATAATTACCCTTATCTTTGCAGCCCAAAAATTAGATTTAAATGGCAAACCATTCAGCAACTAAGAAAGATGTGCGTCAGAGTGCAAAACGTAACGAACGCAACCGCTATTACGGTAAAACAACCCGTAATGCTATTCGTGATTTAAAAGCCAGTGATAAAACAGCTGCAACAGAGCAATTCCCTAAAGTTGCTTCTATGATAGATAAACTGGCAAAGCGTGGTACCATACATAAAAATAAAGCTGCCAATTTAAAAAGCAAGCTGGCTAAACGAGTGAACGCTCAGGCTAAATAACCGGCTTATCACTTCATTTTATATAAGAGGTTGCAGCAATGCAGCCTTTTTTCATTTGCCCAAACCCCTGTAACATCCCGGAAAGTTTGTAGCTTTCAAGCATAATTAAATTCATTCATGAGAAAATTATTGGTACGATCTCTGTCTATATCACTGGCACTGGCCATTTTTTTACCCGCAACTGCACAACTAAGCTGCTTTGAAAGCAGCAATGGGAAAGAAACTGCCACCTATTTTGAAGCAATAGACTGGTATAAAAAAATAGATCTTATTTCTTCAATTGTACAAGTTAAAGAAATGGGCATCACAGATGCCGGCTATCCTTTACACCTGGTATTGGTAAGCGCTGATGGGAAATTTGATGCAGCACAGTGGCACAGGCAACAGAAAGCTGTCATCCTTATCAATAATGGCATTCACCCCGGCGAACCCGATGGCATTGATGCCAGCATGATGCTGGTACGGGATATTGTGAATAAAAAAACGCCCCTGCCGGATAATGTTGTGCTGGCCTTTATTCCTGTTTACAATATTGGTGGTTGTTTGAACCGCAATTCTTATTCCAGGGCAAACCAAAACGGACCAGCAGCATATGGCTTCCGGGGCAATGCACAAAACCTGGATCTGAACAGGGATTTTACAAAATGCGATACCAGGGAAGCCCGTTCATTTACCCAAATATTTCAATCGCTGGATCCGGATATTTTAATAGATAATCACGTAAGCGACGGCGCCGATTACCAGCATACCATGACCCTGTTAACCACACAATACGATAAACTCAATGCAGATTTGGGAGCCTGGTTAAAAAATAGTTTTGAGCCGCAACTCTATACAGGGATGGCCGAAAAAAAATGGGATATGGTACCTTATGTAAATTTTGAGGCTACCGATTTTAACAAGGGCATGGAAATGTTTTACGATCCCCCAAGATATTCTTCCGGCTATGCCGCATTATTTCAAACCATTGGTTTTGTACCGGAAACGCATATGCTGAAACCCTTTAAAGACAGGGTGCTGTCTACCTATGCATTAATGCAAACCATGATTGAAAAAGTATCTGCTAATGCAGCAGCACTTATTCAACAGCGAAATAGGGCTAAAGCCGAGGCGATTAAAGAAAGAACATGGCCATTAAGCTGGATTACAGATACCGCACAGTCCTCATCAATTACTTTTAAAGGATACGAGCAGGGGTTTAAACCCAGTGATGCCACTGGGTTGCAAAGAATGTATTATGACCATACCAAACCATACACAAGACCAATTAAATTCTTCAACGTTTTTAAGCCTGCCAATTTTATTACCGCACCGTCTGCATACATTATTCCGCAGGGATGGACTGCGGTAACTGATCTTTTAAAATTGAACCGGATTTTGTTTACACAACTAAAAAAAGATACAATAATAGAAGTGGAAGCTTATCATATTGACGATTATAAAACTTTACCACGCCCTTATGAAAAGCACCATAAAAATTCTGCAGTAAAGTGCTCGGTGATGAAGCAGAAGGTACAATTTTTAAAAGGAGATTATTTTATCCCAATGAATCAAAGGGGTAACAGGTATATTGTTGAAATGCTGGAACCTACAGGTGATGACAGTTTTTTTGCATGGAATTTTTTTGATGCTGTACTGCAGCAAAAAGAAGGCTACAGCGATTACCGCTGGGAAGATCTGGCAGCTGAAGTGCTGAAAAAAGATCCCATCTTAAAACAAAAGCTGGAAGAAAAAAAAGCAGCCGATCCTAAATTTGCTGCCAATGGTTCGGCACAACTAGATTTTATTTATAAAAACTCCCCATACTATGAACCGGGGCATAACAGGTATCCGGTTTACAGGCTGTTCTGAATTGCCAATTTCGAATTAATAATCAATCACTTGTGAAACACAGCTCATTTTGGCAGGGTATTATTACACGAGGGGATGGTCAATAAATAATTAGTATAAATTCTTCTGAAACCCTTTCCAAATCTGCGTAAAAATAACTACCTTCGCTGCCCGTTTGGAAACAACGGTTAAACAATTTTATTTAATTAACAAAACAAGGGAAATGAACAATTACGAATTGATGGTGATTTTTACCCCTGTACTGTCTGACGACGAATTTAAAGCCGCTCAGAAAAAATACGCTGACCTCGTTACTGAAAACGGTGGTGAAGTGTTGTACAGCAACCCATGGGGATTAAAATCACTGGCCTATCCCATTGCCAAAAAAACCACTGGTTTATATTGGGTAATGGAGTATAAAGCGCCATCCAGCTTCAATGAAAAGTTGAAAATTCAGCTTTTACGTGACGAATCTCAGATGCGTCACATGTACACTGCACTCGACAAATACGCCGTTGAGTACAATGCAAAAAAGAGAGGTGGCGTATCTTCTAAAACTGAAAAAGCGGAGGCATAATCATGGCAAAAAATGAAATAAAATACCTTACTGCTATTAAGCAGGAGAAGCGTCCAAAAAAATACTGCCGCTTTAAAAAAATGGGTATCCACTATATCGACTATAAGGATGCTGAATTTTTGAAAAAGTTTATCAACGAACAAGGCAGATTGTTACCCCGCCGCATTACCGGAAACTCATTGAAGTTTCAGCGTAAAGTAGGTGATGCTGTTAAAAAAGCCCGTCAAATGGCTATTTTACCTTACGTAACAGATCTTTTGAAATAATATATTTTTAACCACCCTAACCTTTAAATAGAGAAAGCTCTGAGTGTATCGAAGAGTTGGGTAAAAATGCAAAACAATGCAGGTAATATTAATCCAGGATGTAAATAATTTAGGTGGCGTAAATGAACTGGTAACAGTAAAAAACGGGTACGGCCGTAATTATTTAATTCCTTCTAAATTAGCTATTGAAGCAAACCCTTCTAACATCAAAATGATGGAAGAAAGGAAGAAACAACAAGCTAAAAAAGAAGCCAAGCTTTTAGCTGAAATCAATAGTGTAATAGCCGTATTAACCAATGGTGCTCTTAAAATTGGTGCTAAAACAGGAACCAGTGGTAAGATTTTTGGTAGCGTAACTTCTGTTCAAATTGCACGTGCAATTAAAGATCAGAAAGGATACGAGATCGACCGTCGCCGTATCACTATTATTGATGAAGTAAAAGAATTAGGTACTTACAAAGCAAAGATCGATTTTGGTAGCGGTAACGAAACTGAGGTTGAATTTGAAGTGGTAGCTGAATAGTTTATAACTGTTTACAATATTAAAACCGCCCCATATCAGGGCGGTTTTTTGATTTATGGCTTATAAAGTGCCGAAAACACTAAAAATGGCCCTTTTTTATTTTTTTTGGCTTTTATAACAATTTATGAACAAAACCCCTATCTTTATAAAGAATTAATGGTTTTAGTTTTTCGCTATTGGCTGAAGTAGCTTTTAAAAGTCCGATTCAGTTCATTGTTGCAACTAAGTCATTATGGTTATTATTTATTTATTTAAAAGTTTTTACAATGAACATTTATGTAGGAAATCTTAGTTGGTCAATGACTGATGATGATTTAATGAATCTCTTTACAGAGCACGGCAGCGTAACCAGCGCCAAAATTTTAAAAGACAAAATGAACGGCCGCAGTAAAGGCTTTGGTTTTGTTGAAATGGAAGACGATGAAGCTGCTAAGGCTGCAATCGCTGCCCTTAACGAAACTGAAGTACAGGGTCGTAAATTAATCGTAAACGAATCTCAACCACGCCAGGAAGGCAGCGGTGGCGGCTACAAGAAAAGTGGCGGTTACGGTGGTGGCGGAAGCCGTGGTGGTGGATACGGTGGCGGCGGAAGTCGTGGCGGTAGCGGCGGCGGAAGTCGTGGTGGCTACGGCGGTGGCGGCAACAGAAGTGGTGGTAGCGGTGGCTACAACAGAGACTATTAATACTATACGTCTTTATAAAAAAGTCCTTTCAAACCGAAAGGACTTTTTGTTTATTGGGGTATCTGGTAGCTATCTCATTCATGGATGCATAATACCGGTACATGTGTATGATGCAGCATATCTTTTGTATGACTCCTGGAAAACATTTTCTGCAACAGGGGGTGTTTTTTCGGTATTACTACTATCCAGTCTAATTTTTCTTTCCCAATAAACCAATTGATTCCATCTATTACATCTCCTGCCTCAATAGTGTTGTACAATGGTTTTATCTCTTTTAATAACTCCTGCAGTAACATTCCTTCCTTTACTATTGCCTCGCTTTGATTTAAACCCGGGCGGTTGATGTTGAGCACATATAAATCAGCCCTGAAATCTGTTACTACTTTCTTAAAGAAATCAACCGGAGTGGTTTGTGCAATGTTCTTATAATCGCATGCAAACCCCATCTTTCTTACAGGTACAAATTCTGCCTGAGGAGGGATTACCAATACCGGGTATTTAAGTTCCTGGATGGTTTTAATGGTGTTGCTGCCTACAATTAGCCTGGTCAAGGCATTTTTGCCAGATAATCCCATGATCACTATATCTGCTGTAACAGCGCCGCACAGGCTGGCAAGTCCATCCTGCAGGGATACCATTTCTGCTATCACTGTAACCGGTACCTGTACTTTTAGTTTAGCCAGAATATGCTCCTTAATTATTTCCAGTTCATGCTCCGCAGCAGCCTGGGTTTCATTGATATCAAAAACAGGATACGAAAATTCATGTAATACCACCGGGAGCTGATAAGCATGATAGAGTATAATGTCTGCTCCGTAAAAAACGGCCAGTTCTGCAGCAAACTGAGCAGCGTTAATTGAAGTGGTAGAGAAATCTACCGGTACTATAATCTTTTTCATAAAAAAAATTTATAGCCTAAAGTTATCTTCGGCAGAAAGCCCTGCAACTGACCAGTGTCAGCTGGGTTGCTGATATTAGGCTGTAAGATGTTATCATTGGGTTCGTTTGATTATTATACAAGTTGTTGTGTAAGTGTAAAGTAAACTGAACAGCAAAAAGCAGCTAATGGTTAGGATAAAACCAGGTATTGAGTTGGTATATTTTGCAGGATGTGCCAGGCCGGGGTAGTTGAGAGAGAGGGTGGGATCTATAAGTGGTAGTGCTAAGGGAGCGGCGGAGTCGGGCGTTAATGGCAATAAAAAAGCCTTACAGAAAAACTGTAAGGCTTAAAATGAATATGGCAGCTACCTACTCTCCCACATTGTTGTGTAGTACCATCGGCCATGAGGGGCTTAACTTCTCTGTTCGGTATGGGAAGAGGTGAACACCCTCGGCAAAACCACCATAAGACGGTTATGTCGAGCTGATTAAATAGATAACCAGTGACAAATAATAAATTACATATTGGGATAAGTTGCAAAAATGGTAATTAGTTATAATTATTCTTCCTAAGAAAAATAAAAAATAAAGCTTACGGGCAATTAGTACTACTCGGCTTTGATGTTACCACCTGTATACCTATAGCCTATCAACGTCGTAGTCTCCGACGACCCTTAAAAGTAAACTCATCTTGAGGAAGGTTTCACGCTTAGATGCTTTCAGCGTTTATCCTGGCCGTTCATAGCTACTCTGCATTGCACCTGGCGGCACAACAGATACACCAGCGGAACGTACGACCCGGTCCTCTCGTACTAAGGTCATGTCCTCTCAATTTACTAGCGCCCATCACAGATAGGGACCGAACTGTCTTGCGACGTTCTGAACCCAGTTCACGTGCCACTTTAATCGGCGAACAGCCGAACCCTTGGGACCTTCTCCAGCCCCAGGATGTGACGAACCGACATCGAGGTGCCAAACCTCCCCGTCGATATGAGCTCTTGGGGGAGATCAGCCTGTTATCCCCAGAGTACCTTTTATCCTTTGAGCGATGGCCCTTCCATACAGAACCACCGGATCACTTTAGCCGACTTTCGTCCCTGCTCGACATGTATGTCTCACAGTCAAGCTCCCTTATACTAATACGCTCTATGTACGATTACCAACCGTACTGAGGGAACCTTTGCAAGCCTCCGTTACATTTTAGGAGGCGACCACCCCAGTCAAACTACCCACCATGCACTGTTTCCCGTTAGGGATTAGATTCTAAATGTTTAAAGGTTGGTATTTCAACGACGACTCCAAGATGCCTAGCGACACCTCTTCAAAGTCTCCCAACTATCCTACACATCAAAAATTCAAAATCAATGCAAAGTTGTAGTGAAGGTTCATGGGGTCTTTCCGTCCCGTGACGGGTAACCGGCATCTTCACCGATACTACAATTTCACCGGGCTCGTGGAGGAGACAGTGTACAACTCATTAGACCATTCGTGCAGGTCGGAACTTACCCGACAAGGAATTTCGCTACCTTAGGACCGTTATAGTTACGGCCGCCGTTTACTGGGGCTTCAGTCAGAAGCTTTGGCTTGCGCCGAACATCCTTCCTTAACCTTCCAGCACCGGGCAGGTATCAGGCTCTATACGTCATCTTTCGATTTTGCAGGGCCCTGTGTTTTTGCTAAACAGTTGGTTGTACCATTTTACTGAGACCGACCGAAGTCGGTACGCTTTATCCCGAAGTTACAGCGTTAATTTGCCTAGTTCCTTCTCCACGGCTCACCCGAGCGCCTTAGAATATTCATCCCACCCACCTGTGTCGGTTTGCGGTACGGGCTGCTTATACCATAACTTAGAGGTTTTTCTCGGAGGTTTGATTAGGATCACTATCAGCGCGGCCGAAGCTTTGCTGTACTATCAGGTTCGACAAATCGTGCGGATTTACCTACACAACCTATATCTACACCCTTTAACGTTCTATTCCGTAAGAACGCGGATCTTTCACTACCCCGTCACCCCATCGAAGTATAAGCAGGTGTTGGAATATTAACCAACTTTCCATCAACTACCCCTTTCGGGTTTGCCTAAGGACCCGACTAACCCTGATCTGATTAACATTGATCAGGAAACCTTGGGTTTACGGCGTTAATGTTTTTCACATTAATTATCGTTACTTATGCCTACATTTTCTTTTGAAATCGCTCCAGCAACCATCGCCAGTCACCTTCGCAGCAGATTTCAATGCTCCCCTACCGATATACTACAAAGTAGCAATCTTAGAACTTCGGTTCATGGTTTGATGCCCGATTATTTTCCGTGCAGGATCTCTCGACCAGTGAGCTGTTACGCACTCTTTAAATGAATGGCTGCTTCCAAGCCAACATCCTGGCTGTTATAGAAATCCCACCTCGTTTGATCAACTTAACCATGTATTAGGGACCTTAGTTGCTAATCTGGGTTATTTCCCTCTCGGCCACGGACCTTATCGCCCGCAGCCTCACTCCCGGAGATATTTAGCACCATTCGGAGTTTGTCAGGGTTTGGTAGGCGGTGAAGCCCCCTAGCCCAATCAGTAGCTCTACCTGTGCTAAACGTCTATAATCCGAGGCTGTTCCTAAAAACATTTCGGGGAGAACGAGCTATCTCTCAGTTTGATTGGCCTTTCACCCCTATCCACAGGTCATCACAAAACTTTTCAACGTTTACGTGTTCGGTCCTCCAGTGTGTGTTACCACACCTTCAACCTGCCCATGGATAGATCACAAAGTTTCGCGTCTACCCCCACTGACTAGTCGCCCTATTTGGACTTGCTTTCGCTACGGCTCCGTTACTTAAGAACTTAACCTCGCCAGTGAGGAGTAACTCGTAGGCTCATTATGCAAAAGGCACGCCGTCACATCTTGCGATGCTCCGACCGCTTGTAGGCGCACGGTTTCAGGTACTATTTCACTCCCTTATTTAGGGTGCTTTTCACCTTTCCCTTACGGTACTGGTTCAC
>OZ251999.1:2687500-5183522 GCA_965247085.1 Ferruginibacter sp.
GAGCTGATCAGTTTTTTATCCAGTTTTACATAAAAGGGCTGCTTGTTATCTGTTTGAAGGTATATAAAATGATTTTGTTGCGCAATGGCATGCATGGATACTGCAAGCAGCAGTAATAACATATACCCGGGCTTGATTAATGACTTATTCATATGTAAAACAAATTTTCCGGCAGCAGATACTGTGATGTAACATAACAGTAATGCATTATAACGGTTGTTTGGTTAATACGTAACCATTGGTATTCTTCCAATGTGAACCTTACACCTGTAATGCCCACCTGTTATCAAAAATACTTATTAATACAATGTTTTTGCCATTTAAATAAAATTTGACTTTTATTTAGTCACTGTCGCCCTAATTTTGATCAATAAATATCAAATATGAAGAAAATTGTTTTTTTGTTTGTGCTGGCAGCAATGCCCAGTTTGATGATGGCCCAATTTAATATGGAGCCAAAAGATACCAGCTGGAAAAAAATATACCGGGCTACCGCCACCAAGATCAACGACCTGGTGCATACCCGGCTGGATGTTAGATTTGATTACGATAAGGCCTGGATGTATGGTAAAGAATGGTTGACCCTGAAGCCTCATTTTTATGCTACAGATTCTTTAACCCTGGATGCCAAAGGGATGGAGATAAAAGAAGTGGCCATAATGAAAGGAACAGGTAAAGCAGCATTACAGTACAGGTATGATGGATTACAGCTCAGGATTAGCCTGGATAAGATATACAAAGGCGGGGAAAATTATACCATCTATATTGATTATACAAGTAAGCCCAACGAAGTAAAAGTAAAAGGCAGTGCTGCTATAAACGATGCAAAGGGATTATACTTTATTAATCCAAAAGGAGAAGATAAGGAAAGTCCAATACAGATATGGACACAGGGTGAAACCGAAGCCAACAGCGTATGGATGCCTACCATTGATAAGCCCAATCAAAAAACCACTGGAGAAATTTACATGACAGTACCTGCAAAATATGTTACCCTGAGTAATGGATTGCTGGTAAGTCAAAAGAAAAATTCGGATGGTACACGCACAGACTACTGGAAAATGGACCTGCCCCACTCGCCTTATTTATTTTTTATGGGTGTGGGAGATTATGCCATCATTAAAGACAGTTATAAAGGAAAAGAAGTGAGTTATTATGTGGAGAAGAGCCAGGCTCCGTATGCAAAAGGTGTATTTGGTTCAACCCCAGAAATGATCAAGTTTTTTTCTGAGAAACTGGGCGTGGAGTACCCCTGGCAAAAATACAATCAAATAGTAGGCAGGGATTATGTAAGCGGAGCCATGGAAAATACCACCGCTACCCTGCACCAGGAAAGTGCCTATCAAAATTCAAGGCAGTTAGTGGATGGAAACAGCTGGGAAACCACTATTGCCCATGAGTTGTTTCATCAATGGTTTGGCGACCTGGTGACCACCGAAAGCTGGAGTAATATCACCGTAAATGAATCGATGGCAGATTACAGTGAGACCTTATGGATGGAACACAGGTACGGAAAAGATGCTGGCGACGACGAAAATAACGACGGATTGAGGCAATATTTATCCAATCCTGCAGAAGCCAAAAAAGACCTGGTGAGATTTAAATACAATGATAAAGAAGATGTGTTTGATTTGGTAAGTTATCAAAAAGGTGGCCGCGTACTGCATATGCTGCGTAATTATCTGGGTGATGATGCCTTTTTTAAAAGCCTGAATAATTATTTAATTACTAATAAATTTAAAAATGGCGAAGCCACACAAATGCGGCTGGCGTTTGAAGAAGTAACCGGGCAGGACCTGAACTGGTTTTGGAACCAATGGTATTTTGGAAACGGCCACCCTAAACTGAAAATTGATTACAACTATGATGACGCAGCGGGTAAAGCAATGGTTATACTAACACAAACGCAAAGCAGCGGCAAACTGTTCAGGTTACCTGTAGCTATTGATGTGTATACCGGCGCATCCAAAAAACGTACTATGGTTTGGGCAGAAAACCTAACGGATACTTTTACTTTTACCTATACCCAGCGGCCCGATCTGATTAATGTAGATGGCGATAAAGTTTTATTGTGCGAAAAACTGGACAACAAAACGGCAGAGAATTATATACATCAAATAAGATATGCACCACGGTATTTAGACCGGAAGGAAGCACTGGATTATTTTGCAAAGAAGGGAATGAAAGAACTGGCCGAGGGCTTGAAAGACGCATACGCTCCTTTAAGAGCATACTCCATAGAAAAACTTTCTGAAAGCAAACTGGCGAAGGATGCCACCGTGATTCTGGCTGTGGAAACTATTGCCCGTACTGACAAAAACAAAAAAGCAAAGGCCGCAGCGCTTGATTTTTTAATGCAAACTGGCGACGAAAAATACCTGGCACTCTTTAAAGCCAATGCAGATGATTCTTCTTACAGTGTTGCCGGAGCGGCGCTGAACGGATTGGCAGAACTGGACCCTAATAATGCGTATGCACTGGCAAAAAAATACAGCACTGATGCCAAGGGCGACCTGGGAGAAGCTGTAGATGCACTGATTATGAATTATGGCACTGAAGCTGATTTTGATTTTATAGCCAACCGTTTTGATAAAGCCCCGCTTAGCCAGGGTAAATTTGAGTCGCTGATGGGTTTTTGCGATTACATTGCCAAAATGAAAAATATCACTCACGTGAAAAAAGGTGTAGACATGGTGATCAAATTCAGGAATGCCATACCGGAAAGTTTTAGAAATTTTACCGATCCCATGATAAAAATGGGGCTGGACAAAGTTGCTAAAGCAAAAGGAAAGGAAGTTGAAGACTATATTAACGCCGGGTTACAATAAAATACCTGCTTCCAATAAAAAATGCCCCTGGTTACAGGGGCATTTTATTTTAATAAATTTATTTACCAGTCTCCCCCGGCACCACCACCTCCAAATCCACCGCCTCCAAAACCGCCAAAGCCACCACCGCCCGAGCTTCCGCCACCACCCCAGCCACTACTGCCACCTCCGCCGCCCCACCAAATGGTAGGCCCGCTAAAGCCCCTGTAACCACGGCGGCTCATGTATGAACCACCACCTCCGCCCCTGGAACTGATGGAAAGAAAAACGATTATCAGAATGATAATAAAAATGATCTTTATTATGGATCCTGCTTTACCTTTTTTTCCATAACCTTCCGGTGCAGTATATTTTCCTTCTGTTGCTTTGATGATAGCATCTGTACCATTATCCAGTGCCCTGTAAAAGTCCTGTGCTTTCAAATAAGGCCTTACCTCATTGTCGATGATCTCTGAGCAGGTATAATCAGGCAATACGCCTTCTAAACCCGTGCCGGTGGCAATAAAAACTTTGCGCTGGGTATTGTCTTTACTTCTGTATATCAAAAACACCACGCCATTGTTAAAATTGCTGTTACCCACCCCCCATCTTTTGCCCAGCTCAACTGCATAATCGCCTGCATCCATACCTGCAATATCATCGGTAGTAACGATGGCTATTTGAGTGGATGTGCGCTTATCAAACTCCACCAGTTTTTGCTCCAGTACCTGCTGCTGATCGGCCGTTAACACCTGCAGCAAATCATTTACCAGTTTAGGGGGATTGGCTTTAGGCGGAAAATTTTGCCCGAAGCTTTGTGCAGCCACCAGTACCAGCAGGGAAAAGAAAATATGTTTGATCAATTTCATGTTGTTTGTATTAATTGCCAAATACAATTTCATCCGGCAATTCATTTTTATCATCATTTGGCTGGTAAGGATATTCTTTTTGCAGGGTTTGACCAATGCTGGCAATTGCTGCGCAAATACCATTGATAATATCCTGCTCTTTTACCAGTTGCAGCATCTGCTGCACCGCCTGATGCCAAAAGTCTTTTCCCACCCTTGCATGTATGCCTTCGTCGCCGTAGATAGCCAGTTGCCTGTCTTTTAAAGCTACGTATACCAATACCCCGTTGTGTTCATCAGTTTGATCCATTTTCAATCCAAAAAAAACTTCAATAGCCCTGTCAACAGGGTTTACAAAGCGGCAGTGGCTTTCTACAAAAACCCTTACTTCGCCACTGGTATTTTTTTCCGCTGCCCTGATGGCATTTACGATCTGTTCTTCCTGTGCGGCAGGCAAGAGTTTTTTCTTTTTAAAAAATGGGAATAGTGCCACGGGTATGTTATTTAGTAAAGTTTATTTCGGGTGCTGTACCGGCCCCCGCATCTGCCTGGAATCCTTCTTTTACTTTAAAGCCAAACAATGCTGCCACTATATTGGCCGGAAAAGAGCGGACCGCTTTATTATACCCCATCACTGCTTCGTTAAAATCTTTTCTTGAAAATTTTATCCTGCGTTCGGTTCCTATCAACTGGTCCTGCAGCCGTACAAAACTGTTAGTTGTTTTAAGGTCGGGGTATTTTTCTATTACTGCAATTACCTGGTTGGCTGATGTTACAACTGCAGCATTTGCCTCTTCTGACTTTTTGTATGCATCATAAGTTGGGCTACCCGTTACATTTACCTGTGCCGCTTTGGCCCTGGCTTCTATTAGTTTGGTAAGTGTTTCTTTTTCGTAATCAGATGAGGCTTTCACTGTATTGACCAGGTTAGGGATCAAATCCAGCCTGCGCTGGTAATCGCTTTGTACATTGTTCCAGGTTTTGGTTACGTTTTCCTGCTTACCCACCAATGAGTTAAAGGTGGTGTAAAAGAAAATGGCTAACAGCCCAATAATGATCAGTGCTGTTAACCAAAATGTTTTGCCCGTTTTATTTGCCATGTGTTTTAAAACTTAACTTCTGGAGCTTTTTCTGTTCCTGCGTCTGCTTTAAAACCTTCTTTAGCTTTAAAACCAAACATGCCTGCTAAAACGTTTACAGGAAAAGAGCGCACTTTAACATTGTAAGTATTGATGGCCTCATTAAAAGCATTTCTGGAACTTTTTACATCGTTCTCAATACCTTCCAGCTGGCCCTGCAACTTGGTAAAGTTTTCAGTAGCTTTTAACTGCGGGTATTGCTCTGCCACCACCAGCAAACGGCTTAAAGAGCCTTTCAATTGTTCCTGTGCCTGTTGAAATTTAGCCATGTTCTCGGGAGTTAAATCGTCGGCCTTCAGGTTAATGGATGTGGCCCTGGACCGGGCTTCAATCACATCAGTTAATGTTTTCTGTTCAAAATTAGCCACCCCTTTTACAGTGTTAACCAATTGGCCCACCAGGTCAGACCTTTTTTGATATTCGGTCTGTACATTGTTCCAAGATTTTTTTACATTTTCATCCTGGCCAATAACGCCATTGTAGCCTGTCCATGCCCAAATAGCAAGTAACGCAACTATACCTAAGATGATAAGACCTGAACGTTTCATGTTGTAATTTTTTAGTTAAGGAGATAAAAATAATATTTATTTCAAATTTCAAAGATTAATTCTTTATCAGCGGTAAAGTAACCCTGGCGATATGTTAATGTATTGCTTATTTGATAGCAGCAATACCCGGTAACACTTTGCCTTCAAAATATTCGAGCATAGCGCCACCGCCAGTACTTACATAACTTACTTTATCGGCCAGGTTAAACTGGTTTACCGCAGCCACACTGTCGCCGCCGCCTACCAGGCTAAAGGCGCCCTTAGCAGTAGCCGCTGCCACCGCTAAGGCCACTGATTTGGTACCCTGCTGAAATTTTTCCATTTCAAAAACCCCCATGGGACCGTTCCATAAAATAGTTTTTGAATTGCCTATTACTTCGCTGAAAATACCTATTGCTTTTGGCCCGATATCCAGTCCCATCCAGCCATCAGGGATGGCATCGCTTGGACGAACATCCGTATTGGCGTCTGCCGCAAACTTGTCTGCAATTACAGAATCTTCAGGTAAATGAATGCTTACATTCTTTGCCTTGGCTTTGGCTAAAATGTCCAGTGCAGTTTGTAAGCGGTCTTCTTCGCAAAGAGAGGCGCCAATTTTACCACCGCGTGCTTTTAAAAATGTATAGGCCATACCGCCACCAATAATGATATCGGTAGCCCGTTCCAGTAAGTTTTCAATAATCAGTATCTTGTCGGAAACTTTTGCGCCACCAATGATTGCGGTAAAGGGTTTTTCGGCCTGGTGCAATACTTTTTCGGCACTCAACACTTCGGCTTCCATTAATAATCCAAACATTCTTTTATCGGGTGCAAAAAATTGTGCGATCACTGCGGTGGAAGCATGTGCACGGTGTGCGGTACCAAAAGCATCGTTTACATATACATCGCCCAATTTGGCTAATTTTTCTGCAAAGGCCGGGTCGCCTTTTTCTTCTTCTTTATAAAACCGCAGGTTTTCTAACAATAAAACTTCGCCATTTTTTAACATGGAAGCAGTAAGAGCCGCCTGTTCGCCAATGCAATCATCTGCAAAAAAAACGTTGGTGGTTGGTTGTTGATCGTTGGCCGGTGAAGGGTTTAATAATTTGTACAGGTGTTTAACCAAATGCTTTAAAGAGTATTTATCAGTGGGTCCGTCTTTTGGGCGGCCGAAATGACTCATTAAAATTACTTTACCGCCATCGGCCAGTATTTTTTTTATGGTGGGGATGGTGGCGGTCATCCTGTTATCGTCGGTAATGTTGAAATTTTCGTCTAAGGGCACGTTAAAGTCAACACGTACCAGGACTTTTTGGCCATTGAAGTTGTAGTTGGAGAATTTACTCATAATAACTGTTGTCTCTGCCGGCCGGCAGAGCACTTAGTTTTAAGGATTATAAAATAAAGGAGGCTTCCAAAAAAATGGGAGCCTTGTATTGAATTAGTTGCACAAAAGGCATCGCTCCAACCACTTTCTCAAGGAGAAGGAATGCGAATGGGCAGCTTTAAAATACAAGGCTTCCTGAATTAACAGGAAGCCTTGTACTGAATTCGTTGAACAAAGAACTACTATACAAGTGAGCGACGCCAATGAAGCTGAGCGATGCACATTTGTTTGTCCCGAATAATTTCTTTTGCCGGAAGGCGAAGAAAAATTATTTTATTTAATTAAACCTGCAAAAAAATGAACGGTACGTACCAACTGAGATACATAACTCATTTCATTATCGTACCAGCTTACTGTTTTTACCAATTGTTTGTCGCCTGCTTTGATCACCCTTGTTTGAGTGGCATCAAATAAACTGCCGTAAGTGATACCGATTACATCGCTGCTTACAATTTCGTCTTCGTTATATCCGAAGCTTTCGTTGCTGGCGGCTTTCATAGCGGCGTTTATTTCTTCTACAGTAACATCTTTTGCCAATACACTGTACAATTCAGTTACGCTGCCTGTGATCACGGGCACTCTTTGAGCACCGCCATCCAATTTACCTTTTAAGCTGGGAATTACCAAACCAATCGCTTTTGCAGCTCCGGTACTGTTAGGTACAATATTCTGAGCGGCTGCACGGGCCCTGCGCAAATCACCTTTTGGATGCGGAGCATCCAGGGTGTTCTGATCGTTGGTATAGGCGTGAATGGTGCTCATTAATCCGGTAACGATACCATATTTTTCTTCCAGTACTTTAGCCATTGGTGCCAAACAGTTGGTAGTGCAACTGGCGCAGCTGATAATAGTTTCGCTGCCATCCAGTATGGCATGGTTTACATTGTACACCACTGTTTTTAAATCGCCGGTGGCCGGAGCAGAGATCACTACTCTTTTTGCACCGGCAGTTAAATGCGCTTCTGCTTTTGCTTTATCGGTGAAGAAACCGGTACTTTCAATTACCACATCCACCCCGTGGCTGCCCCATGGAATTTGAGCCGGATCTTTTTGTGCATATATCTTAACCTCGTGGCCATTTACTACAATTGAATTTTCGGTATGAGTAACAGTCTGGTCAAAACGGCCCTGCGCACTGTCGTACTTTAATAAATGTGCCAGTACAGCAGGACTGGTTAAATCATTGATCGCTACTACATCGATACCCTGCATGTTATAAATTTGACGAAATACCAAACGGCCAATACGTCCGAAACCATTGATTGCAACTTTAACTGTGCTCATAACTGTAATTTAAATGATTAACTTTTATTTGAGACCGCAAAATTACAGTATGTAACAGACATATTACCCAATTATTTTACTGATATTAATCGTGTGAGTAAATGACATTTTACCCACTGCAATACCTTTTTAAAAAAAATACCATTTATTCTTTTAAAATATTTGGCTGAAAAACTGCCACACGTTATCTTTGCCGTCCTTTAATAAAGATGCCGCGTTGGTCAAGGGGTTAAGACGCCTCCCTTTCACGGAGGAATCACGGGTTCGAATCCCGTACGTGGTACAAAAAAGCCTTTCAATATTGAAAGGCTTTTTTATTTAGGTACCTGCTACTGTAATACAGGTCAATACAGTATACCCAAAATAAACAGCTTCATCTATCCTGTGGCCGAAACATTTGTTTATCTTTAATATCACCAACCTTTTACCGGATCAGCATCGTCATTAGTAAACTATGAAGCATATTATTGTTACACTATTATTTCTGCCTGTTTGCATTTTTTCAATATCTGCGCAAACAACCAGTGCTGCCAGGCCGGGGCCTTCGTATTATTTTAATGGTTTCCAGGACCAGGCAGAAAAAAATGCAGACTCCGCGATGTATTATATCCGGCAACTGGCGGCAGATCCCAGGTATGCGGTTATCCTGCAGGAGCTGCTGCATCATTCTTTTGCGCAAAGCTTCAGGCCCTACCCCCAAACAGATGCGAATCAACAAATGTTTTTTAAAAACAAGCGCCATGTTGCAACATCCGTATTAGGCAATATGCTTGCTGACAGCAATACAACACTGGTAAATGCAGCACAGCCTATCTATTACTGGGTAAAAATGATGGAAAACGAAGCAGATACTGCAGCATTACGCACTCTTTGCAGGGATTTTATTTCGTTGCTGCATACAAAAGGATACCATTACGAAAACAGGCATGCACGCTATGCGTTACTGATATACAAAATCATTGCTTTAAAAAAAGTATTGTACCAGCAGGCAGATGAAATATTTACACTTGCCATGCAACAATTAAATGAAGGACTGACAGCTATTAATACAGACAGTGCCAGCAGGCAACAACTGCAGCAAAGAGCCTGGCACAGGTACCTGTACGCTTACAGTAATTTTGTAAAAGCCAATGCACTGCTGAAAGCAGGAAATAAGGATAAGGCCGGGGTTTATTTTAAAAACGCGTTTGACTACAGTCCTGACCTTACTGACAAAGCCAATTCGGCCGGCTATTTTTACGACATGATCTTTCTTTTTGGGAAAGTGAAGGACTCTTTTGGAGAAGAATATTTGAACTACCTCACCAATAACAGTACAGACAGGGATAAAACGCTGGCAACAATTTTAACCATGGCGCTTACCGACCCGGTACATAAAAAGGAGCTGCACGCTTATTACAACAAGCATTATCCTGACAAAGTACCTTTCGATAATTTTTGGCTGAACAGCATCAATAATACAGCAAAGGAATTGCCCGCAGGGGCTTTGGAAAAACTGGCTCCTGCAGAATTTTCGAACAGTGCAATAAAAGGTAAATGGATCTTGCTGGATTTTTGGGGTACCTGGTGTGTGCCCTGCAGAAGGGAACATCCCGCTCTTCAACAATTTTATATTGATGTTGCCAAAACACAGCCTGAAAAATTTAAGCTGTTTACCATCGCCTGCAGGGATACCATTGCCCGGGTAAATGAATACATGCAACAGGAGCATTACAGTTTTCCGGTGGCAATGGCCAACAGCAGCATTGTAAAAGAATTTAATGTAAAGGGCTATCCCACCAAAATACTCATTACACCACAGGGTAAGTATGTAAAGATCCCTTTTTCAAGTGACTGGCTGCAGTTTATAAAACAATATACCGGCCTGTGAACTGGTTACTCTTTGAGCCAGTTTAAAAAGCCCGTGGTCTTCACTTTATTGATCACCACTTCGCACGGCGTATTTACACTTAGTTGCACAAATAACTTTCTAAGTCCATAATGCAGTACTTCTTTTACTGCGGCTTTATTGATCAGGAATTGCCTGTTGGCACGAAAGAATGCGTTGCCTGAAATTTCTTCCATCTCATCGAGTGTATGTGTAATGGTAAATTGCTGATTTTGCAAAGTAGTAAGCGAAGTGATTTTATGTTCTATGGTGAAAAAAGCCACTTCGCTGATCTTTACAGGGATGATCTTGTTTTTATAATTGACCAGTAAATTTTGATGCCGGTTTACATTATTGCAGGCAATAGCGCTGATCAGCTGCTGGTAGTTGAACTGTTGCTGCAGGGTAAATGTATTTTTAAGCGCCTTGTACTTATCCAGGGCCTGTTTGATGGTATTTCTGGTATAAGGTTTAAGTACATAGGCGATGCCATTGTGCTGGAAAGCCTGTAAAGAATGCTGGTTAAATGCCGTACAATAAATTACCGGTGCAGTGGTATGTAATTCCTTAAATATTTCAAAGCTGTACCCATCGCCCAGCTGAATATCACTGAAGATCAGTTGTGGCGAATCGTGTGTTTTAAAATACTGTACTGCTTCCTTTACTGAACTGATGGTTTTGCTGATGGTAATATTGCTGTCGAGCGAGTGTAAAATATCAGCAAGATCATCTGATACTAATTTTTCGTCTTCTATAACAACTATGTTCATGGGAGTTAGTTTATGTATGTTGGTTTACAATTATGCGGGCATAGCTGCATATGGATTAACAGGGTTTAACGGATATTTATTTAATGATGCCAATTGACGCATTTTGGTTGGGTAGTAAAATTTTTACTGTTACAGAAAAATGGATACGGTCGTTTAAAACAACAACAGGTTGATTACACAAAAGCCGGTAACGTTCTGATAAATTGCGGAGCCCGGTTTGGGTAGTTACTTCATTCATTCTTTTGGGCTGTATCCTGTTTTTAACCGTGATAGTTTTTTCCGCTTCATTATAATCAATATAAATCACCAGTGGCATTTCATTAGTAAAGGCATTGTGTTTAATGGCATTTTCGGCCAGTAGCTGCAGGCTGTACACCGGCAAGGTTCCATTTGCATGGTATACTTTCGGATTGTTTACCACCACGTGCAGCATTTCCCCGAAACGTACTTTCTGCATTTGCAGGTAATTCATACATAGTTTCACTTCATCCTCCACATGCACCACATCGTGCAATGCCGAAGCGGTGGAAAAACGAAGCATTTCGGAAAGTTTTAGTAAATAATCCTCTGCCTTACCTGCATCCTTTTTTAATAATAGCCGTAATGTATTTAATGAATTGAATAAAAAATGCGGATGCAGCTGCATTTTCAACTGGTTGTTCCTGGCTTCCAGGTTAGTTTGCCGCAGTCTTGCATTTTCTATTTCCACTTTTTGTTTGCGGAAATATAAAAACACCAGTTCGCATAAGGTAAGGATGATAAGGTCGATGGTTAACGAACGGATGATCTGTGGAAAGAAAAAAAAGCCCGGTACCGGCATCATTTGTATCATTCCGTTTTCAACGGAAGCATCCATTGGACCCGGAACGGGTGCTTGCGGGCTTACGGGGATCATGACAGCAGTCATTTTGGATGTATCGGCCTTGCCGGCAGTTGTAACATGCTTCATATTTGCTGGCGGCATTGGTGCAGCAGGAGGAGGATTCAGCTGCATATAAAAATAAAATAAACAAGCTGACAATAACACTCCTGCAGCAATGCTTACTACAGACCGGCTGAAAATATTTACAAAGAAATGCCATTTTGCAGCAAGCAACAGCAATGAAATATTGATGATCCAGAACAACAGTGTTATAACAGCTAGAAAATAAATGTCGGGTAAAAAATAACTGAGCTCACTAAAATTAAATGTAAGGAAAGGAGTGCCTCCCAGCAAGGCAAATAAAGGTATGGTAATAAGCGCCATCAGTACCAACCTGTATAATATTTTTTTTTCCAGTAAAATTTTTCCCATGCAGTAGTTGAATAAGCCGCAAAGTTGTACCTGCAAGTGCGTTTAAAAAATTTTGACAGAGTCTTTTAACGTTTTGTAATGTTAAAATCTGCCGGCATTTTTTTGATGGTAAAAACATCAAAAACAAACTGTGACCTGCCGTCTGCAGAACTGCCTTTTTCAGCACCGGATTTGTCCACTTTACTCCCTTTAACATTTTCTTTAACGGCTTTATAAAAATATTTGCATCGACAAAAAATCAAACGTATGCAACAGATCAAAAACATGTTCTCTTTTATTGTTATTTTATGCACCATCCTTTTTACTACTGCCTCCTGCGGTAAATCCTCGAGTGATACCGATATTATTGGCAACTGGAAAAGGAGTTCGGAATTTGAAGGTGTGGGCAGAACCGAAGCTGTAACTTTTACCATTGGCGATAAAGTATATGTGGGCGGCGGCTATGATGGTACCGACCGGCTGCAGGACTTTTGGGAATACACACAAAGCACCGGTACCTGGGTACGAAAAGCCGATTTTCCGGGGGTGGCCCGCAACAGCGCCGTAGCATTTACTGTAAATGGCAAGGGCTATGTGGGTACCGGTTATGACGGTATTAACAAGCTGAAAGATTTTTGGCAGTATGATCCGGCTACTAATAAATGGACCGCTGCAGCAGATTTTGGAGGAACTGCAAGATATGGTGCCGTGGCATTCACCATCGGCACTAAAGGATATGTTACCACAGGATATGATGGCAATTACCTGAAAGACCTTTGGGAATTCAATCCTGCTACCAATGCATGGACGCAGCTGGCAAGTTTAACCGGCAGTAAAAGAACCGATGCCACCGCCTTTGTATACAACGGCCAGGCCTACGTGGTAACCGGTATTAACAACGGCAGTTACCTGAATGATTTCTGGGTGTACGACCCCGCAGCTAATGCATGGACAGAAAAAAGAAAGATCACCAGCGTGAGCGATGATAGTTATGATGATGATTACAGCAGTTATATTACCCGCGGCAATGCCAGCAGTTTTATCATGAACAATAAGGCCTATATCACCTGCGGTAACAGGAGTGGCATAATTGGCAGCACCTGGGAATACGATATTGCCAACGACCTGTGGTACGAAAAAACAGGTTTTGAAGGTGCCGCACGTGAAAGTGCCTTATCATTTACCATCAGCAACAGGGGCTATATTACCACCGGCAGTAACAGCAGTATCCGCTTTGATGACCTCTGGGAATTTTTCCCTGATGCAGAACAAAGCGACAGCGATAATTAATGCTGTTCAAAATAGTTGTTCGAGCATTTCGGTTATACGTTTGGCAGCAATGGGTATCGGTGAAAACAATTTCATTTGATACCCTTGCTTTTAAATTCTGCTGATCAAAAATAAATTACATGACCATTAATAAAATAATTTACAGGTATTGCAGCGCATTGCTGTTACTAACAGCATTTGCCTCCTGCGAAAAAGTGGATATTGAATTTGGAACCACTTCTTCGGAAACAGATCCCAACATCACTTACTTTGATAATTATGCAGTTGACATTTCTACTTTCAAAGCAGATTCTTTTTTAACATCGGGGCACAGTATTTTTTGCATGGGCTATCACAACGATCCCGTTTTTGGAAAGGTTAAAGCAGGATCTTATGCGCAACTCAACCTGCCTGCATCCAACACCGTGACCAACGTAAACGTAACATTCGATTCACTGGAACTGGTGTTAAAACCCAATGGCGAATTTTATGGCGACAGTACATTACCCGTTACGGTAAATGTATACCGGCTTACCGAAAACATAAAGGATGATGTTAACGGCGACAGTTATTATAACACCAACAGTTTTGCATACAACCCCGCAGTTATTGGACAGCAAACAGTAAACCTGTACGCCAAAACCGGAACGGAACTGCATATAAAATTATCCGCTGCATTGGGGCAGGAATTACTGGATAAATTTAAAACCAGTGATGATGCGGTTTCATCTGCAGACAATTTCATCAATTACTTTAAAGGCATTTACATTACAACGGATTCGGCAAATACAAAGTCACTGGCATATTTTACTGCAGGGGCCGATTCTCTAATACGGTTACACTATCACGAGAATGGCCTGTTTGCAGAAAGTAAGGTGCTGAACTTTGGATTCAATGCTGCAAAGCAATTCAACAATATTGCCTTCAGCCACAGTAATGCCAGCTTCGCCTCATTTGTAAATAAGAAAAAACAGGTGATTGCCAGCAACGCTTCGGGCAACCAGTCATTTTTAAATTCAAATTTAGGTTCCTGTATAAAAATATCATTCCCTTCTTTACTCAGTTTAAAAGAACTGCATCCCTATATCAAAGTGGTACAGGCACAGCTGATCATTAAACCCGACAGTTCTTCCTATACTTTTCCTTACCAGTTACCCAAATCATTATACCTGTATCAAACAGATAACAATAATGAACTGGGCCCGGGCATTTATAACAGCAGTTCCTCCAGCCAGGCTTTGCAGACCGGCGACCTGGTAATTGATCAGTTGTATGGAGAAAACACGTATTACAGTTACGATATCACACAGTTTATCAATACAAAAATTGCAGAAGGCCAGTTTTCAAAATCATCCTTGCTATTATATAATTCACTCAGCGACCTGGAAGCCGGCATACAAAGACTGATTGTAAATGACCAACCAAAAAACCGGAGCATCCAGTTAAAACTGTATGTACTGGGATTATAAATATCATTATGATAAAAAAATATTTCATCGCGGGTTGTGCATTGTTAATGGCCGTACAAACAACAGCACAAAATGTTTCCTCACCTTATTCCATACTGGGTATTGGCGATATGGAGAACAATGATTACAGCAGGTACAGTGCAACAGGCAGCGCATCGGTGGCAAGAAGGGAAGTGAATTTTTATAATTTCTCCAATCCTGCTTCGTTGTCGGTGATGAATTACAAATCCATCAATTTCGACCTGGCTTTCCGTGGCAGGTTCAGCCAGTTTAAAGTACCCGGCACCGACACCTTTACATCCACTACCAAAGATTTAATTGTAAAGCGGATCACGCTGGCTTTTAAACTTACCCCAACGGTAGGCATAGCCGCAGGATTAAAACCTTTCAGTAGCGTAAATTACCAGTACACCAAACTGGCTAACATTGCAGATGGCAATGGCAACTATGCCAGGTATACTGATGGCAGCGGCGGATTATATCAATCATATTTTTCTATCGGCAAAGCGGTGAACAAACATTTTTCCATTGGCGCTACGGCGTCCTGGTTGTTTGGTTCTTTGCAAAACAGCACCCAATATTATAACCCACTGATCAACCTGGATGTAACACGCACGGAAGATAAGTTTTACAATGCCGCCGGATTACAGGGAGGCCTGCAATATTATTCCAGTCCAGGTAAAAAATGGGTGCATACCATCGGGCTGACTTCTTCCCTATTCACAAAGCTTAAAGGACAAAATACCACGGCGTATATTGAAAGCAGCGACACCATAAAAAAAATGGACCCGGTGAATATTCAGTTTAAACTACCTGTATCATTTACTGCTGCTTATACCATTGCACATCAAAATGGCATTTCCTTCAGCGTACAGGGCAGTTACCAAAAATGGCCAGTACAAAAAGTGGATTACAAAAACAGTTTTGTAACCAATGCATACAGCTTTAGTGCAGGCATGGAATATTCAAAAAAGATCACTGATGGTATCAACAGTATTGAAAAGTATTATGCCGGCTGGGGAGTAAAAATGGAACAAAGTTATCTTATTGTCAATAACCAGCACCTTACCGACTATGCTTTTACACTGGGTGCAGGGAAAAACCTTTCGCGTTTTGTTAGTGTGAATGCAGGAATGGAAATAGGCAAAAGAGGAAAATTTGGATTAAGCCAGATACAGGAAAATTATGTGCAGTTCTCTGCGGGTATCACGTTAAAAGATATTTGGTTTGGCACAAGAAAATTCGGAAGGTATAATTAAGCGATAAGCGGTCAGCTGTGAGCGATGAGTTAGTTAATAGTTCGTTGTTCGCTGGTCACATCTCAAACTAACAATTATGTATTCATTAAAAACAATCATTCTTCCATTACTGCTTGTATTATCAACGGCAACAAGGGCACAACAAATTACAGGGTTATGGTATTCCGGCGACAGCAGCAGGATATATCAAATAAAATCTTCGGGGAACGATCAATACGAAGCAATAATTTATACCTCTGCAAGGCAACAGGATTTGATTGGTTTTACAACCATAAAAAACTTACAGTATAATAACCGTAAAAAAAGATATGAGGGCGTGATGTATGCGTTTGAAGGCGGGAAGCCTGTTTTTATAAAAATAAAATTCGGAAAAAGCAATACAGATCAACTGAGGCTGAAGCTGAGCCGCATGTTCATTATGGATGTTACACTGAAATGGAACCGGGCCCTTGTAATCAGTTCCCGCCATTCTGTACAATTATAAACTGAGTGTGTAATGTAATACACGCTGCAAAAAAGTACATCCGGTCATCCACGCATGGCTTCCACATCCTGCCATGTTATTGCCAAAGGTTCGCCCAGTAAACGGCAACCCTCTTTTGTAATGGCATAATCATCTTCCACCCTGATGCCGCCAAAATCCTTATAGGTTTCCAGCAATTCGTAATTAATGAAATTGCTGTGCAGGCCTTTTGCTTTCCATGTATCTATCAATTCGGGAATGATATAAATTCCCGGCTCCACCGTAAGTACATATCCTTCTTCCAGTTCCTTTCCCAGCCGTAATGATTTTAATCCAAATTCTTTACTTTTTAACAATGTATCGGAATAGCCGATATAGGGCTCGCCCAGGTTTTCCATATCATGCACATCCAGGCCCATCATATGCCCGAGGCCGCATTGAAAAAACATGGTGTGTGCTCCGGCAGCCACCGCTTCATCCACATCGCCTTTCATCAAACCAATTTGTTTTAATCCGTCTGTCAGTACGCGGCAGGCGCTTAGATGCACTTCCCGGTACCGGATGCCCGGTTGCAATAAAGACACGGCTTTGCTGTATGCCGCATGCACAATGGCATAGAGTTCTCTTTGCCTGGTGGTAAAGGTTTGATCAACGGGAATGGTCCGCGTCATATCACCGCAATAGCCGTTGGGTAATTCAATACCACTGTCGAACAGCAACATTTTACCACTGGTGAGTTTATTATGATGTGCATGGTTATGCAGCACATTACCATGGATGGTTACAATGGGAAGAAAAGCATTTTGTGTATGGTAGTCCCACATCAGTTTTTGCGCAATGGCAGCGGCCTCATATTCATACATTCCTTCTTTTGTACCCACCATTACTGCACGGTGCATGCGGGAAGTTACCGTACAGGCTTTATCCAGTTCCACCAATTCCTCTGCCGTTTTACAACTGCGTTGCTTTGCAATGGCTTTGATCAATGGCACAGAAGCACCCTCTTTTATTTGATGCACCGACCTGTTTAACCAGCTGCTGATGGCAATGCTTTGTGCTGCACGATAAGGAGGAAGATATAATACATCTCCTTTTAAATAGGCAGTGAGCTGTTGTAACGGCAATACTTTTTGTATGCCTGCGGCGGCAGCCAGTTCAACCAGTGTAGGCAGTGAGCCAGTCCATACAATATCATCCATGCTCAGTTCATCGCCAAACAAAATATCATTGCCGGTTGAGGTATCCATCATCAATACCAGGCCGGCCTGCGCAATGCCTGCATAATACAAAAATGTACTGTCCTGCCGGAAGGGATACCAGTTGTCTTTAAAATTGATTGCACTTTCTTCGTTGCCCGGCAATAAAATAATGCCTTCCCCAATTTGTTGTTTTAATGTTTGCCTTCTGGCAATATAAGTTGCTGTTGAAAAGAAAGGAAAACTGCTCATGCTGCTGATGTATTAAGTAAAGAAGCCAAGTTTCTGAAACCTGACTTCTTCACACTTTAATTAATATTTAAACACTTTTCCATTCACCATTACCTGCTGTTTTTTTGCATCAAAAGTGGCTTTGTAACCTGTACGTACAGCCGCATTGGTCATGATGGTGGCAATGGAATGATTGTATCCTGCTTCTACCGGCGCATTGGGTTGTTGCCTGCTGCGTATACATTCCATCCAGTTGCGCATGTGATTGCTGGTTAAATTGTCTGCCCCTGTGTTGGCAGAAGCTACCACTTTTGGTGCATTGTCAGTCAATGACAATTCGGGCAACAGGTTTGCTTTCATATTCATGGCTGCAGCCATTCTTTCTGAAAGGCCGCCTTTAGGAGATACTTTATTGGTGATCAGGTTCAGTTCACCGCCATTGGAATAATATATTTCAGAAGGATTTTCATCGCCATTGTGCATACGTGATGCAAAGGATACCTGGAAGCCATTGCTCATATCGTCTGCTCCATAATCAAATACGGCCATGGTGGTATCCCAGTTCTTCCTGCCATCTTTCCACATGTATATGCCACCGTTAGCCGCTACGCTGCGTGGGTGCTGCAGGCCGCTGAACCAATGTACGGTATCAATCTGGTGACTCATCCATTGCCCGGGCATGCCAGACGAGTAAGGCCAGAACAAACGGTATTCTAAATATTTTCTTGGGTCCCATTTTTCAAAAGGACGGTTGAGCAAAAAACGTTTCCAGTCGGTATCTTCTTCCCTGCATTTTTCCACCAATGCAGGCCGGCGCCAGCGGCCGGGCTGGTTCACATTCCAGGTAAGTTCAACCATCGTAATCGGCCCAAATTTTCCCTGCTGAATAAAATCTGCGGCTGCTTTATAATTACCGCCACTTCTTCTTTGCGATCCTATTTGTACAATTTGTTTTGATGCTTTTACAGCTTTCAATGCAGCAATGGCATCATCCATTGTTTCGGCAAATGGCTTTTCCACATACGCATCTTTTTTGGCATGCACCGCTTCAATGCAATGCAGCGCATGCTGAAAATCGGCTGTGGCCACAATTACCGCATCAATGTCTTTGGTGGCATACAATTCTTCGTTGTTCCTGCAGGCTTTGATATCATGCCCCATTGCATTTTTTAAGAACAGCTCCCCTTCTTCCCTGCGAACCTTCCATATATCGGACACTGCAACAAAATCAAAATTCAATTCTTTGTAATGATTTTGAAAACAGGGAAACAGGGTTTGCCTGAAACGGTCAGAAAAACCAATCGCACCTACTCTTACGCGGTCGTTGGCACCAATGATATTCCCATAACTTTTTGCGCTGATACCCAGTACACCTAAATAAGTTCCTGTTGCTGCCAGTGCAGATTGCTGAATAAATTTTCTACGTGAGGCCATGATGTGAGTTATGAATGATGAATGATGAGTTATTGGGTGAGTGGTGAGTGGTGAGTGGTGAGTGGTGAGTGGTGAGTGGTGAGTGGTGAGTGGTGAATGGTGAGTGGTGAGTGGTGAATGGTGAGTGGTGAATGGTGAATATCATTTACCTTGCAACACCAAAATTCACTTACTACTTACTACTTACTACTTACTACTTACTACTTACTACTTACTACTTACTACTTACTACTTACTACTTACTACTTACTACTTACTACTTACTACTTACTACTTACTACTTACTACTTACTACTTACTACTTACTACTTACAATCAAAGCTGCTTCATCTTAATACTTCGGTAAGACACTTCGTTACCATGATCCTGTAACAAAATATGCCCCTGATACGCTTCTCCAAAATTTTTCCAAATCTTATATTTACTGATGGCTACCAGGTCGCGAAATTCTTTTGACCCCCGGATGTATTCCAATACTTTTACGCCGTTAAGATAATGTTCTACTTTATTATTAGGATAAACCACCACCCTTCCAATATTCCACTGGCCAATGGGGCGAAGGAAACGTTTTGTTTTTTCTGCTTTTATCAAGTCGTATAAAGATGCCAGGGTACGGTTGCCATCGCGGCCCATTTTGGCATCGGGATGTAAAGTATCATCCAGTACCTGGTATTCTAGTCCGATGGCGGAGCTGTCGGATTTTTGTTCCAGGGTTACAAAATATTTCACCCCGCTGTTAGCACCAGGACTTAATTTAAATTCGAAACTCAAATCGAATGCACTGAATGCATCCTTGGTAACGATATCTCCACCACCACCTGCCTGATTGCCATTAGAAGGCAACACTGTCAGTTCACCATTACTGATCGTCCACCCTTTTGCAGGAAATTGATCACGGTAAGCCCTCACCCATCCCGCATTTGTTTTACCATCAAACAATAATTTCCAGCCGTCTTTTTTTTCATAATCAGTCAGGCTGTTGGTAACAAAATTGGCTACATATACATTTGCAGGAAAAGGCGTAGGAGAGATGCCGGCAGTTTTGATGCGGATGTTTTTAAAACAAACTTTTTTACCCGCATGCGTGGGGTCACCAATGGCGTGCACCTGTAATCCGATAAACCCCTTTGCATCCAGTGTATCCACTACATAAGCAGCAGCCACTCCGTTTACCCAGGTTTTCATTTGATTGCCGATACATTCCACTTTAAAGTGATTGAATTCGCCTTTCTTGTACAGGTTTTGAGCAGCAGCATGTAACTGCATGGGATATATCCATTCTCTTCTGCCTTCATCATATACTCCGCCTGTCCACCTGCGCCATGAAGGATCCACTTCGCACTGACGGCCATATACCCTGCCCTGTCCTTTATTAGCAGCAGGATCAAAATGACTGCGGGTTTGAATGCCGGAATTGCCTTCTTCATCTTCTACATATACATCCAGTTCCAATACAAAATCGCCGTATTCTTTTTCGGTACATAAAAAAGTATTGAAGGTATTGGCAACAGTATGTCCGGTGATAACACCATCTTCAACCGTATAGGTAGCTTTACCACCCAATACTTTCCATCCGGTAAGGTCTTTACCATTAAATAAATTGGTGAATCCGTTTTGTGCATGTATGGCTGTTGATACCAGCACTAATGCAAGAAGTGTTTTAATTTTTTTACTGCAACTGTTCATATAGCTTAAATAATAATTGAAAGGTTGAGTAAATTTAATGAAGTTTAGGTGGATTTAAATGGGATTATTTTATCCTCTAATATCTCATTATAATTTCACTGCAATGGTGAGGGTTGCATTTCTTCCGTCTGAAGGCCATATACCCGGACCCGGATAAAACAATGGTCGTTTGGTGAAATATTGTTTATCAGTACAGTTATTTATGGCCATCTTCAATTCTATATTTTGGGATATTCTGAATCCCATATTCATATCCAAAATACCATAAGATGGTACTAAGCCAACGGCACCTGTTGTTTTTGGTGCCTGCATCGTATTCACTGCGTCGGCAAATGTTTCAGCAGTATAACTATATAAAAATGACCAGCTCAATTTTCTAACCCTTAAAGTAATTCCATTACGTGAAATTAGATCAGGAGCACTTTCTACCTTATTTCCTTCAATATTAATATTGGCATTGCCGGATTTTACCATTGCGTGGGTATATCGTGCATGAACCAGGGCTGTAGATGTAAATATGGATAAACTGATTCTTTTTTTAAAAACCCAATCACCTTGTACAAATACCTCCAGCCCTTTGGAAACGGAGTTGCCAATATTGGTGCGCCAGGTATAAAAATTTCCGGCATTATCTGTTTGTGCGATGGTCCCAAACCGGTTATCGTAATGCAACAGAAATGCGGTGATATCCCATCTTAAAAATTTTCTGTTGCCTCTGAATCCTAATTCAGCATTATACCCTTTTGAATCCTTAATAGCAGGATCTATTTTTTCAAATAATGATGCAGGAATTATATCTTTAAACAACATCGGTCGATAGCTCTGTGATACCCCTCCGTACAATTCTGTATTACCCGATTGCTTATATGAAAAATTGATGCCCAGTAATGGAAAATGATGCGTTATTGATACCGGAATTTGATTGTCGGGATAATATACAATCGATCCACTCATATTTGTTTTGCCCATCTCGGCACGGGCGCCAATATTCACAGAAAAATTGTCTAACAGCTGCAATTTATTTTCGGCAAATACAGCCAAATTTTTTGTTTTAAAATGGAGGTCTCTGCCCCAAACCGGATCAACCAGTGTTAAGTCGTAATCATTACCTGTAGTTCCTTTACCAATTTGTGTACGGTGCAGGTCATTATTCATGTATTGCACGCCTGCTGCAAAAGAACTGGTTTGTTTACCGGTTTGATACGAATGTAAAATGCGGAGTTCGGAAGTGTAACTGTTGAATGCATCAATATCAACCTGCCGGTTGTTATACTGCTGTGTTGCAGTAACAATTGTATCTGCAATATTTGTTGGTTTATCAAACAACACGCTGTTTCTTTTACCCAGCACTGCAGATGTTATGAATTGCAGTTTTGTATTTGTTGAAAGTTGCCAGTTAACTGTTATTGAGGGCACATGAATATCCGGACTGAAATAATTACGATTACGGGTAGCCTGTGTTGGGTCTGCGGCAAACATACTATCGGTTAATGCACCGGGAATTTTATACAAATATTTTGAACGGGACCATTCTGCACGAATAGCAATATTTTTTTTAGGCTCATAACTTAGCATTACAGATTCCGCTTCTGAATTGGTATGTTCATTTTTTCTGTAGCCGTCTCTTGATTTTTTATACAGGTAAGCATAATACCTGAACTTACCCATTTTTCCTCCAATGGCATTATAGGAACTTAATAAATTAAACGAGCCAATTGAAGTTACATTCTCAAAACTGAAAGGCCGGCTGGTATCGCCCTGTTTACTTACATAATTTATCATTCCACCAAACTGTGCACCATATTGCAGCGAACCGGTTCCTCTAACTATTTCAATACGCTCAATACTTTCTAATGGCATGCTGTAATGACTTGCAGGATAACCATACATGTCGGAGTTGGTTAATATACCATCCTTACGGATATTAAATTCCCATCCGCGATGCGGATCTAATCCTCTTGCAGCGATATTGATTTGATTACCTGCTCCATCCATATCGTACACAAATACACCCGGAATTTTTGCAAATACCTGCCTGCCGGTTTTATTGGTTATGTCAGCGGGAGCATTGGTTAAATTGATCTGCTCTGTTTTTTTTCCGGAAAAAATATAAGTGCCCTGTTCGGTAGGAAGTGGTTTTAAAATATTTTGATAGAGATAGGTATAAAATGTAAGACTATCTAAAGACTTTATCTTTATCAAACTATCTTTATTGTTATGAGGCTGCTGGGCAACAGTGAAGATTGAGTTACCTAATAATACCCAGAGTAGTATATTTTTTTTCATTGCCAGTTATTGCAAATACTGTTACAAAATTACTATGAAAAGGCATTGTAAATAATAAATACTTACAATGCCTTTTATTTAAACCCAACCTTATTAAATCTTATTCTGCACCATCAGTATGCCCGCGGCCGATGGCGTAGCTACCCACTTTGTTACCTGTAGTGATGCCCACTTCGCAGTCGCTGCGAAAATGTATGGCTCCGTACATACGCGATATAGATGCTTCTTTGGCCATTTCAATAAATTGCTGTGCTTTATTGGGAATGATATAGCCCAATACCGTACTTGCCGCTCCGCTGAATGTGCTGTGTCCGCTGATATAAGCAGGGAAATTAGGCAATCCGATATCTGTTTTAATTCGGGTATCTATTTGCATAGGCCTTGGATTATAATAAAAATATTTAGCATCCCAGCAAACCACACCGGCATCCATAATACTCATGTTGAGCAATGCCATATTGCGTGCCCATCTTGCTTCGCTGAAATTTAGCTCAGCGAATTCTGTAGCCGCAACATAATTCCAGTGGCCCGGAGGAGTATAAGTTCCCACACCATCTGACCAAAAAGTGGCAATGCTTTTTTGTTCGCGGGTAAGATTTTTTTGCATTTGATAAATCTCTTCTGTTTCTGCTTTGAACTGTGCCGAGCCTGTGGATGGCGGTGGCCCGGGACGAATAGCTGTTACCATGGTAAGCGAATCGAATAACCATGTTTTTACTTTACTAAATAATGGCAGCATACCCGGACGCTTAGGTGCATCCTGACTGATCCATGGCACTTCTCCCCTTGCCACACAATCAGTTTCAATTTGTGCCCATATAGCGGGGGTGCCAACCGCTGCGCCGGCTCTGTCGCCTCTTGCCCTTGCAATAAATTTTGCCGCCACTGATTTTCCTAAAGCTTCTCCGGCATCCAGATCGCTGCGCACATTTGCGCCGGATAATAATCTTGCTCTTTTATGTTCTTCTGCTTTTTGATTGATAAAATCCTGGTCGCCGGGAAATAATAATTTCAATAATTCTACTGATGCTCCCATTACCACTGCGTCTTCACTGGGATAGGAAGGCAATGTTGATTTGGGTAACAAGGTTTGAATATTCGCATCCACAGTAAACGGAGCCGCACGGTTGTATAAAGACTTGTAATAGTATCCTGCAACACAGGCATCATATTGCGCTGCGCTTAAATACGCATAAGCTCTTGCCGCGTAAGGTGGATTTGAAAATGGAAATAACGGATATGCCAGAGGGTTATTAGCACTAGGAATAGGGTAAGTGCCATCAGGATTTTGATATGGAGGCACATTATGTTTGGCCACCAGTTCTCTCATTATTTCATTCCAGCGTAATACTGCACCTGCTCCCCAATAGTTCACTAAATCTTTTTCCTCGTTGGTGATACTGTTTTGAAAACTTTTGATTTCATTTAATTGCAGGATATAGTCCGGCGAACTGGTTGCAATGGGTGCAGCACAGGAAAATTCACTGGCCGATGTTAACAGTATGGGCTTCCATGTTCCTGCATTAGCATCCGCTTTAACCGGATTAAGCATTGGATAAGCCATATTGGCCTCATTGATTTTTTTGGAACAGGAATTGAACAATGCAATTACTGTAACAGTGATCATGCTGATGAATAAAAATATTTTTTTCATTGTTATAATTTTAACTGCCATGCAGTATGAATATTATTTTTTAGGCGTTTCTTCTTTCTTTTTCTTACTCAAATCAAAAATGTAGAATATACCTCCTCCATAGCTGGTACTCTGACCAATGTTTCTGCCTGCAACAGTTGTACCTGCGTCGGCAACAAATGATAAGCCATTAATAAAATCAGTATCGTATTTTACATGCAGGCCCAGTTTGGTGGCATTCATTTTATTACTCACAAACGGCATATTATTCTTAGTGATATCAAAGCCGCCAAGTGTGGTAAACTTATCAGCAATTGCTTCAACAATCCATGTGCTGCTTCGGTAACCGATGCGGAAATTAAACTCATTGGCATCAGGCATTTTTACTTCATTGGTATAATGCATTTCGGTAGTGAAATACGTATTCCTGTCGAGTTTTACATTGCTGCGCAGCATATAGGTTCCTGACAATGTAGCAAACCAGTTACCCATTTCATAATCTGCCATCAGCCTCAGCTGACCAGAAGTACTGTGCATACCTATTGCAAGCGGCATCAGGTCGATATAATAATTTGAAGTAGGTGCAACAAATCCTCCCATCACAATGGCTTTTAAATTTCCCTTTCCTATCATTTTTTCTTTTGCCACCCATTTTACCCAAAGACTGATATCCTGCAAACCTTTTTGTCCTTTTAAATTTCCTGCGCTGGCTTTGGTTTTAATGTAGGGCAAGCCAAATAATACATTCAGTTTATCGGTAACGCCATAGTTGCCCATTATCATAGCAGCGTTTGAACTAACTGTACCCAGGTTGGCATTATCTCTTTTAAATGTGCCCTCCCAATAATTTTTCCAGCTGCTTTTGCCAATTGTTGGCCCCACACAGAAAAAGTTTTTCTGCATCAATAATCCGTCCATATCTGTTTGTGCAAAAGTTGTTATAGTAAACAACAAAAACCCTGTGGCAATAAACAGCCAGCGGTTTTTATGATGAAAAATTTTTCTCATAAAAAAAGTTTAAATAAGTTTTTGCCGACGGGTATATCCGTCAGCAAAAAACTTAATACAGTGAATTAAAATTTGAAAGTGGCGCCAATATTCAGCGCATAATCTGCAAATGCGGCATCACCCTGTGCATACACACCGGTAACCTGGGTTCTTATTTTGTCGGGCACACTCTGCGTACGGTTACGCTTTAACGCTACCGGCACATAAGTATACAGGCTGAATTTTTTAAACTCATAGGTAATACCCGGCTCCAGTGATACAATGTACCCCGGCCTGCGGAATCCGTTACTGCCGCCAATTAAATCATGTACGGTTAAACATTCTTTGCGTACACCTGCAGAAAAAGTCCATGCCGCAGTCATATAATTTACCCCGGCCCGCAGCATGTACTGATCAGGTACACTCATTACATCGCTGCCATACCGAACAGTAGCTGCAGATGGAGCACTGCCTCTTGTGGTTGATGTTCCGTTCTGTTCACGCGGATTGATGAGGTAATAAAAATTACCATATGCGGTAAATCCTTTGGCAAAATTATAAAAGGCATTGATCTCGGTAGTGAAGCCTAAGCCGCCATCGCCCAATTGTATAGACTGATCTACCGGCCCTAAGATATTGGTAGAGTCGTTTACATAAAATTTATCGGTGTATTTGTAATCACCTGTTGGCAGTTTCAAACCCAGGCCAAACTGAACATTTGCCTTTTTCATTCTGATGGGATCGGTCAGCCATTTGTATCCGGAAATTCGCAGGTCGCCCAATCCGAATGAATGGGTACTATGACGGCTTTTACCACCGTGTTCGTACAATGAAGAGCGGGTATTGGCCTGTATAGACATATCCAGTGCCGCACTCCAGCCCTGCTTCATTTTCCTGGTTAAAGTAAAATTTCCGGCATAGGCATGATTGATCACTTCTGTTCCCAGATCAACCCTTTGCTTTTGTTCTTCGGTGCCTACAAAATGTTTATACGATCTGTAATACCGGTTGTTGATACTTAAAGTCCATTTTTCTTTACCATGTTCCATTGAACAGTAACCACCATTACTTTTAATGGCTACACAGCCCTGTGCATGAATGTAATTATTTGCAACAGCAAGTATTGCAATTATTATAAATAATTGTTTCATTGTTTGATAGTTTAATGTCTAAAAAATAAAAACCTACTTTTCCAACTTTAGTTTACCCACGATAAAGTCGCCTACTCTTTGTCCGTAATCGGAACTTACCAGGCAACTGGGGTGAAAATGGATGCCGCCATAAAAACGAGCCAGGTTATTTTCTTCTGCAGCATCGCGGAACGATTTAAAAGAACGGTTGGCAATACCAAATTCCATTTCACTGCTGTCGGTATAATTAAAGTTATCGCCAAACATTTTTGTTAATGCAGATGCTGATGCTGATGATACGGTGCTGTGCCCGCAGGTATATTCGGGGAATGGTGGCGTTTGTAAATACGGCCTCCAGTCCTGGTCAAAATATTTATTGATCACCGTTTCGGGTCTTACTGTATTGTCGCGGAATTTCGCATCCCAGCATTGAATGAATGCATCAAACATGCAGATAGAAGTAAGCGTATAAGCTGCCACAGTTTTTCTAAAGCTGGCCTTAGATTTTTCAGCAGCTATCCCCACAATATTCATCCAGTGGCCCGGAGGCGAAAACTTTTTGGTAACAAACTGAATATGACCCACCACATTCAGTTTACCGCCCAGGTCATCCCAAAATTCGGCAATATGTTTTTGTTCATCTGTTAAACTGTCTACAGTATTTTTTACAGCCATTACCTGTTTGTAATAAGGATCATTTTTATCTAACACATTAAACTTCATGGGAGGTGGCGGTGCAAACTGGCTGGCACTATCCATTACCATGGTGCGTATTTCATTCCAGTGCGGTTCTAAAGCGCTGGCATATGCAGGTGGTGTGGGCACCCAGCGTCCCGGGGTATCTATCACTGTGTAGCGTGATGCGCTGCGTGTTTGTGCATAATTGTCTTTTTTGCTCCATCGTAAAATATTGGCCGAAACAGAATCTGCAAATACCACTGAATTATCAAACATATCTGATGGCATACCATTGGCTTTAGCAGCTTTTTTCAGACTGTCAACGTAATCCTTCATACTGCCTTCGGGAAATGTAACGGCTTCTCCCACTTTGCAAAATGACAGCATCGAAGCAAATTCATAGTCCACCGGTTTTGCAGTTAAACCGCTCAGGTCAATTTTAAATCCATTCAGTTGTCCGCCTAAAGAATTGTATTCTTTGGGATACCCGGCAGCAATGCATTCATACGCTGCAATATTTGCATACGTGTAATTACGCGATGCCACAATGGGAGCAAAGCCAACAAATTTTACCACTTCGTTTAATTCCTTAACAGTTTTGCAATAAGAGAATGCATCTGCAAAATAAGTTTGCCTGGCAGGTGTATGATTGCAGGAATACACCAATATTAAAACAGCAAGTGCTGTACATACCTTTTTCATGTAAAAGTCTTAATAAAAATAAATAATGGGCAATCCATAGTGTGATTACCTTGTATGGTCAGTTAACAGGTGAACAGTACAGTATCAGGAGGTTGTTCGGCGGCACGTTTGTGTGAAAGACCCAGGTTAGCGGCAGGATCATTTGGGAATTGCAGTGATACAATGGTATCAGCAAGGCCACCTGCAACAGGTTCGTCCATGATACATTCACTCAGTATTTTCTTGAATGTATTGCCCTGGGTTGATTTATTTTTTTCTGAATTCTTTTTCTGAATATCTGCCGTTACTTTAAAAAAATCTTCTTTGGCCTGGATGATTTTTGCTTTTTGTGCATTGGGTATACACAGCAATTCAAGTGAGTCATTATATATCCTGCACTTTACATATTTATAGTACATGCCGTTCACTTCCACTTCTCCATCCATCCTGGTAAATGCGGTGGTATTGTTGTAATATGGCAGGTGAAGCGCTTTTTTTATGGAGATGAGTTCACTGGAGTTGTACTGGTTATTATCCATGGCAGTTTCTAAAGAAATGTCTGCTTTGTGCTCCATATAACTAAGCCATAACTTGTATCCAAACATGTTGAATACAAATATCCCTAATAGCAATATAGCAGCAATCTTCTTCATCTTGGTAAATGCAAAATACCAATATTTATTGGGTTTAGAAACAGAAAACAGTCTTTTTTTACTGCAAACGTTTGTGGGGCGCCCATGCGCTCTTATTGCCTTACTATAAAGGTTTTTTTGCCGGTCCCAATACCGGTGAGGGTAAGGCTTTTCCAGGTTTTTGGCAGTACGGATCTTAGTTGTACAATACCTGCCGGGGTGATCTCTAAACCACCAAACCCATTCAATAAGGATTGTACTATACCACCAGCCCCGGTAGCAAAATATGGATTGGTACCGCCCTTTGTTTCGGCAATTACATTAAAAGGCGGATTCAGGTTAGGCACGTATGCATCTTTAAAGAAGTGAAAGGCTTTTTCACTATCTCCAATACGGGAATATAATAAGGTAAAAATAGCCTGTGTCATTGCAGGAGTTCCTTCATTGGGTACACGGGCGGCATAATAATCCAGGTCTTTTTTAATTTGTTTTGGATCGGTAATTTCTTTCAGCGGGTAAGCCAGCAGGTTTACATCCGCCTGCTTAATACCTTCACCGTTATATGTTGCATGTTCCCTGGTAACGCCGTCTGCCATTGTAAGAACGGGAATATTACTGGCCACCTGCATCCAGTCGGCATCGGCACTTAGCCCTAATAGTTTAGCTGCTTCGGTGGCATATTTTAGATTTGCCCTTGCGGCAGCGTTGGTAAAGGCATTGTTATCTACATTCTCGGCCCATTCATCGGCAGCCACCACATTTTTAATATCGTACTGACCAGGGCCATTTCTTTCTACCCGGCTTGCCCAAAAGTCGGCGGTGTTTTTTAGGATTGGCCAGCCTTTCTCCCTGAGCCAGTTTTTATCCTGTGTTACGCAATAATAATTCCAGGCGGCTATGCCCACGCAGGCGGTAATATGATGTTCAAATGGACCACTCAATGCCCATACCGGTGTTTCTTCCACACCGGTTTCGGCACTCTCCCATGGATACATGGCGCCTTTATAGCCTTTACCAAAAGCATTTCGTTTAGCGGCTTCCAGTCTTTCATAACGGTATTCCACCATGCTCTTTGCTATTTCGGGATGCAGTTGCAGTAAAGCGGGGAACATCCATAATTCTGTATCCCAGAACACATGGCCATTGTAACCCAGGCCGCTTAAACCCATCGGGCTGGGACTGTTAGCCGACCCTTCTCTTACAAAAGAATATAAATGATATAACATGCTGTGTACATCCTGCTGGCTTTGTGCATCGCCGTCTATGATGATATCACTTTTCCATAATTCATTCCATGCTTTATTATGCATTTCAATTAACCTGTCGCGGCCCTGCAGTTTTGCAAAAATGGTCAGCCGTTCTGCTTCATTCAACGGATCGTCATGATGGGCAGAAGTAATAGAAGAGCCCACGATAGAATAACGGTAAGTATCACCCGCCTTTATTTTTTTTGCAAACTTCATCAGGTGCATGTTATTATCCCACATTTCATGTATCACCCTGGGTTCGCTGCCATGCGCCTCACTGAAGATAAAAGCATTGCTGGCACACATCAGCAATTTACCGGTAGGGCTTTTTGCAGTGGATGTCAGCAAACTGATGGTGGTATGCGGACGATCAATTTCATTGTAATAATTCTGCACGTCTTTTAATGCATCCGGCGCTTCCATTTGTGAAGCACTGCCTAAGGTAAAATCTTTTTTTGCCGTTACATTAATATCCATCAAAACAGAATAAGGCAACTGGCGTAATGCATAATAAGTATAGCTGATGGCAGCAATATCTTTATAATTGAAAGAGGTGGTAAAGCTGCCCCCTTTCATATCCAGTACCTGCTGCATATTGTTTACATCGTTGTTAGATAATCTTCTGCCGTCAATTTCCATATACATATTCAGCAGGTTGAAGCTCTTTAAAAAGTTACTCACCCTTCCTCTTCCATACAGGTCATAAGCACCGGCCAGTACCACATCTTTTACTTTAAAAGCTTCGGCACTGCTTACGATGCCAATCATACCATTGGCAACGGTTACACCATAATATGTTTTAGGATCAATCCCGGAGGCCGTTATTTTCCATGCATCCTGTGCAAATGAAGTATTGCTAAAAAATAATACTGAAAGAATGATGGGCAAGCATTTCATGATCGTTATTTTATTCACTGAAATTACACAGGATTTGGCACACAGAAATATATTTCAATGCTGCAAAGCGGTATTTTTCCAACAACAATCGTTTGCAGTAAGCATCCCCCAAAACAAATGGCAGTATTGACTGGTGATTTCATTAACTTAATGCCTGCAAAACTTGCTTATGAACCAGAACAGATTATTTCGTTACTCGATTGTAGCCGCACTGGCCGGGTTTATTTTTGGATTTGATACGGTGGTAATTTCAGGCGCCAACCAACCCATTAAAGACCTCTGGCATACCTCGCCCCTGTTTCATGGATTTTTTATCATGTCAATGGCATTATGGGGAACGGTTTTGGGTTCTGTTTTTGGCGGCATCCCCACACAAATGTACGGGCGTAAAAAAGTATTGTTGTGGATCGGTATTTTATTCGCACTTTCCGCATTCGGCTCGGCACTGGCGCAGGATCCGTATACATTTTCTTTCTTCCGGTTCATTGGCGGCATTGGCATTGGTGTATCATCCGTTGTGGCACCCACTTATATTTCAGAAATTTCTACCGCAAAAACCCGTGGCCGTTTGGTAGCCATGTACCAGTTCAATATTGTATTCGGTATTTTGATCGCTTTCTTATCCAATTATTTTTTACAGGGTGTGGGTGGCAGTAACGACTGGCGCTGGATGCTGGGTGTGCTGGCCATTCCCTCCATTATTTACACCGTAATGGTATTGGGTGTTCCTGAAAGTCCGCGCTGGTTAATCAGTAAAAAGAATGATTTGGCCGGAGCAAAAAAAGTAATGGCACAAATTGGTGTGGAAAATATTGATGCAGAAATTGCTGCTGTTATTGATAGCAACCGTCACGAAACAGCAGCTGGAAATAGTACTTCCTTCTTTAGTGCCAAACACAGCAAGCTGATATGGCTGGCCTTTTTAATTGCCTTTTTCAACCAGCTTTCGGGTATTAATTTTATTTTATACTATGCGCCTGAAATTTTAACCAAGATAGGTTTGGGAGCAAAAGAATCTTTATTAAATTCTATTGCTATTGGCGGCACCAATTTAATTTTCACTTTTGTTGGACTGTACTTAATTGACCGGCTGGGAAGAAAAACATTAATGATCATTGGGTCGATAGGGTATATACTCAGCCTGTCGATGGTAGCGTATGCATTCAACACAGGTGCCAGCCCTGCGTTTTTAATGACCTTCTTATTGCTGTTCATCGCATCACATGCCATTGGGCAGGGGGCAGTGATATGGGTATTTCTTTCTGAAATATTTCCTAATAAAATCAGGGCCATGGGGCAATCTTTTGGTGCCAGCGTGCATTGGGTATTTGCAGCCATCATCACTTTAATTACGCCGGTATTTTTAGATGAAAAAGATGGTATACTAAAAGATGATCCGTGGATCATCTTTGCATTTCTTGCTGGCATGATGGTATTGCAACTGATATGGGTGCTAACAAAAATGCCGGAGACAAAGGGTGTATCGCTGGAAGAGCTGGAGAAGCAACTGAGTGCGTAAAAAAAAGGGAGGCAGAGACGCCGAGGCGCAGAGAAGAAATAGCTAAGAGTGGATAAGAGAAAAAGAGTACAAAGGGGAAATACAATGTTCGTTTTTCTTTGTGCTCTTAGCAAAATAAAATGTGTAGCGTTGTGGTAGCCTTTGTGTCTTTAATGATTCTGTTTTATATGCACGCAGAGGTGCAGAGAAGAAATTGCTAAGAGTGGATAAGAGAAAAAGAGAACAAGGAGGAAATACAATATTCTTTTTCTATTTGTGCTCATAGCAAAAAATGAGGATCGCTGTGTTAGCCTTTGTGTACTTTGTGGTTTTGTTTTATTTGCACACAGAGACGCCGAGGCGCAGAGAAGAAATTGCTAAGAGTGGATAAGAGAAAAAGAGTACAAGGAGGAAATACAATATTCTTTTTCTATTTGTGCTCATAGCAAAAATGAGTATCTCTGTGTTAGCCTTTGTGTACTTTGTGGTTTTGTTTTATTTGCACGCAGAGACGCCGAGGTGCAGAGAAGAAATTGCTAAGAGTGGATAAGAGAGCAAGAGAACAAGGAGGAAATACAATATTCTTTTTCTATTTGTGGTCATAGCAAAAAACGAGGATCTCTGTGTTAGCCTTTGTGTACTTTGTGGTTTTGTTTTATTTGCACACAGAGACGCCGAGGCGCAGAGAAGAAATTGCTAAGAGTGGATAAGAGAAAAAGAGTACAAGGAGGAAATACAATATTCTTTTTTCTATTTGTGCTCATAGCAAAAATGAGTATCTCTGTGTTAGTCTTTGTGTACTTTGTGGTTTTGTTTTATTTGCCCGCAGAGGGCGCAGAGGCGCAGAGAAGAAATTGCTAAGAGTGGATAAGAGAAAAAGAGTACAAAGGGGAAATACAATGTTCGTTTTTCTTTGTGCTCTTAGCAAAATAAAATGTGTAGCGTTGTAGTAGCCTTTGTGTCTTTAATGATTCTGTTTTATTTGCCCGCAGAGGGCGTGGAGGAAATACACATCTAATAAATATTTTTTACAATGCTTTACAAGAAATGGCTATTTCATTTTTTACTGATGACTCCTGTATTGTGTGATGCACAAACAAAACTGTATACCGAGCAATACCGGCCGCAGTTTCATTTTTCGCCGGCTACCAACTGGTGTAATGATCCCAATGGTTTAGTGTATAACAATGGCACGTACCATTTATTTTATCAGCATAATCCATTTGGGAATCAGTGGGGACATATGACATGGGCACATGCTACCAGTAAAGATTTGGTACACTGGACGCATCAACCCATTGCCATTCCTGAAGAAAATGGTATCATGATATTTTCCGGCACCTGTGTAGTAGATAAAAAAAATACCAGCGGTTTTGGAAAGAATGGAAAAGCACCCATGGTAGCGGTATACACCGGACATATTGAAAATGTAAACCAGTCGCAGCATATTGCCTACAGTTTGGATGATGGAATTACCTGGACTAAATATGCCAACAACCCGGTGCTGGATCTGCATAAAAAAGATTTTCGAGACCCTAAAATTTTCTGGTACGAACCAAAAAAATACTGGGTGATGGCATTGATGTTCCCGGTAGAACATATGGTTCAATTTTACTCCTCGCCCAATTTAAAAGACTGGGAACATGTAAGTGATTTTGGTCCGGCCGGTGATACCAGTGGTGTTTGGGAATGTCCTGACCTTACTCAAGTGCCCGTTGAAGGAAAGCCGGGTAAAAAGAAATGGCTGCTGCAAATGTCACAAAATGCCAGCATGCAATATTTTGTGGGCGAATTTGACGGCGTGAAATTTATAAATGAAAACTCAACGGCTACCATTAACCGGCCCGATTATGGACCGGATTATTATGCTGCCATTGCGTACAACCAATTACCTGCGGGTATTTCGCCCACTGCTATTGGTTGGGTAAACAACTGGTATTATGCCAATGATATACCTACCACCCCATGGAAAAGTGCCATGTCATTGCCCCGTACATTGAGTGTAAAAAAAGTAAATCAGGAATGGGTGCTGATACAAAAGCCTGTGGCCGCAATAAATACGCTACGACAATCTGCAGAAAAAATCCCTGTACAGGAAATTGTGACAGGAAAAAAAACAGTGCCGGTAAAAAGCAGGCAGTTTGAAATGGAACTTACGATTGAACCTTCGGCATTATCAACATGCGGAGTAAGAATAGCTGCTGGAGCAGATCATTATTTTGAAATTGGGTATGATGCGGCTAAACAAATATTATATACCGACAGAAGTAAAAGCGGCAATACCCATTTTAATGAAAATTTTAAAAAGATGCTGCGCTATGAAAAGCCGGCAGCGCTGCAGCAAAAAAAACTACAGCTGCATATTTATTTTGACAACAGTATAGCAGAGATTTTTGTAAATGGAGGCGAAATGGTTTTTACCGCACAACTGTTCCCGGGCGAAAATGATACCGCGATTGAATTGTTCAGTACAGGAGAAAAATCCATATTCAGTAATATACACTTATGGAAAATGAGCTCGGCATGGAATCAGCATTGATGCCTTTGAGTAAGTAATATGCCTTAATTTTGCGGCCGCTGCTTTTTTGAAAAAACGTTAGATACTTAATTTATGAAAAAGAAAATATTGTTTATTGTGCCAGGTATTGGAGTGATCGCTTTATTGTATATATTTTTTGTGCCCTCTGTAACCAAAAAAGATATTTTGATCAATGCCCCGGTGATGAGAGTACAGCATCAGCTGTCAACCATAAAAAGTATTTCCAGGTGGTATTTGCCCTTTGCCGGCAGGGATACTGCTTCTATAATTATAACAGGAAACAATAAAATAGAAGCCGACACGGATTCATTACTGATCGCCAGCCTTACCGGATTAAGAGCAGCATACCAGGTAACTGAAAACGGGGATTCTAAAAACTTTTTATTTGATGTATTTGCAGATACTGCGGGTCAGTCGAAAGTAACGTTAAGTTATACCAGCAGTTTATGGAGCAGGCTCACCGGCAGTAGTCCCGCAACTGCCAATGCGGTAAAAAGTCTGCAGCACCTTAAAGAATATTTTGAAGACACTAAAAAAATGTATGGCTTCGAAATGGAAGTGGTTGAGCTGACTGATACTGCATTCTTATTTACTTCAAAAGTAGTGTCTAACAGTATTAAAAAAGAAACTTTTAAAGCGCTGTATGAATCGTTGATACAGCATGCTACTCAAAAAGGTTTGGGATATAATGGCACAAAAATATTTTATAGTTCCCCCTATGGGAATGACAGCATACATATTTTTACCAGCATTGGCATCAACAACCCCAAAAATGCTTCTCTTGAGGGTGAATTCAGTCTGAAAAGAATGCCTTACAAAGGCCGCTTACTTTCAGCTTACTATCAGGGCAGTTTTAAAAATATCAATACTGTAATAAAAGCCATGGAGCAATTTAAAGCTGATAATGTGATGACCAGTATGGCGATACCATTTATTAAGCCGATAACTGAGGGCATTGATTTTGACGATGCACAAATTATTCAGGCCAGGGCCTATTATCCAGTGTATTAATACGGTGCAACTTTACTTATTTTATTATCATAAGTGAATCATTATTTCTTGCAATTACCCAGGCAGCCTGGTGATTGATCTGCAATGGCATTATATGCCTTACCTGATTTTTGATTACTACCCCGTTAATACGTTCTGCTTTAAAATTACCATGCCCGGTATTGATGAGCACATCACCAAAATCAGCATCGTTGCGGTTGATCTCCATTGCCTGATCGTAAAAATTACCTCCGGTTAAAATATCAGGCAACTGATCTCCATTGGCATCAATAACAGTGGCTGCTTTTAAATTTGATAACTGTGTTTGCCAGGGTAGTTTCTTTAGTTCAAAATTACCATGCCCGTCATTCAGTAACACTGCATTGGAAAAATAACCTGCACTAAAAACCGCAGCTGCTTTTAATTTATCTTCCTGAAAAATATCGCTTATTGAGGCTTTTGAATACTCTGCAGCAAACAAAAACTTCTTTTTAATAAAAGGCATTTGTTTTTCCAGATCCATTTTACTGGCCATTGGAATTTCTACTCCCTGCTTATAATAAGTAACCACCTGCTCTTTGGTTCCGTTATTATCAAAATCATTATAATACATTCGTACCGGATGCTCTGCATCTGGATGCCACTTACTGTTCTCGCCCTGGTTACCGGCAATAAAATCCATATCACCATCGCCATCAACATCTACCGGTAATATAAAATTCCACCAGCCCTTTTTATCTGTCAGTTCTTTCTTTACAAATTTTCCTTTATCATTCACAAAAGCTTCAATACCGCCCCATTCTAATGTAAGCACCAGATCAGTTTGTGCATCGTTATTGATATCTGTCCAAACTGCATTGGTTACAAATCCAATTCCGGAAAGCGCTTTCATGTAAGTGGCAGTTACATCTTTAAAATGTCCTTTACCGTCATTTTGAAAGAGATAAGAAGGCGGTATTTTTCCATACACAAACGGAGTAGTTCGTCCGCCAATAAAACAATCAACAAAACCATCCTTATTAAAATCAAAAGGCTTTATACAAGATTGGGTAAGAAATATATCAGGGAAGGCGTTTTCAAGACGACTCATATTCCCCTTCCCGTCATTAATATATGCTCTTGGCTGCCTCCATGTTTCTGTACCAAAATATTCATTGCCACCACTGGCCACCAGCAGATCAGCAAACCCATCATTATTGATATCTGCAAAGCTTGCATCCACATCTTCATAAGTACTGTCTGCAATAAACTGCGGCTGCTTGGTTTTACTAAAACTGCCGTTTTTGTTTTGCAAAAAAAGTGCACTTATTTTCCATTTCGCACTTCCAATATACATATCCTGCAAACCATCATTGTTTACATCTCCCACTGCAAGGGCAGGACCTTCACTGCCAAACATACGGGGCAGCAATATCTCTCTGTTAAATTCATTAAAATCATTTTCTTCATGCAAGTAATTGAGGCCGGCAGCTTTGGTAATATCAGTCATTGGCCGTCCAATAGTTTTATTATAGTTCTGAATAGAGAGATAATTAAACACAGGAAGTCCTTTCTTCCATTCGAGATTCAGCCGGGTAATGGTGCTGTCCCATTTAATGTGTTCATAGGTATTATCCGGCCAAACCAGCAGCATGGAATCTACCGGTGCCGTACCCATACCAATATGCATAGGCATTTCCATTGATGACATAAAGCCACGCACCGGATATTTTTCAGTATATATGATACCGCTAGCAGTATACACAAAACATCTGGCACCTAATGCATTGATATTTTCTTTGCTGCCTTTCAAATTTATATTGACATATTTGTTTGCAGCTGTACTGGTATTTTTATACACGATCACCGGATCCCAAATATTATTGACCACTATATCCAGTTTGCCATCATTATCCAGATCGGCATATACCGCACCGTTACTGAATGTATTGGGACTGTTGGTAACCGATTCGCTGATATCGGTAAATGCGGCATTGCCATTGTTCTTAAAAAAACGATTGGGTAATTTAATTTCAGGAAATTTATTGATGGTAGCCAGTTCGCTTTCATCCATTTTATTGTTCTGCATTTTTTCCTGAATCACATCGTTTACCATATAGTTGATGTAATCGATATCGGTAAGCCGCTTAGGAATGCCATTACTGATGAAAAGGTCTTTATTGCCATCATTATCAAAATCCATGAACAGGCTGCTCCAGCTCCAGTCGGTGGCAAATGCGCCGCTGTAATAAGCCACTTCAGAAAACATACCGTTCCCTCTGTTTAATTGCAGATTGTTACGGGCGTACTGATAATTATAGCCGTACTGCAATTTCTCCAAATGAGTTTGGTATTCATCTTCTCCCAATGAGCGTTTCGAAATAAACGGATCATAGGGGAGCATATCCATCGAAATAATATCGGACAAAGCATCATTATTAATATCTGCAATATCCACCCCCATGCTGAACTGACTGGTATGCATGATATGGTTGTTCATCTCATCTTTAAATGTGCCGTTGCGCTGATTGATATACAGGTAATCATTCTCGTGAAAATCGTTGCCGATATAAATATCCGGATAGCCATCCATATTAATATCGCTGATGGCGATACCCAAACCATAACTGATTTTATTACTATTGATACCGCATAGTTTGGTGATGTTAGTAAAATGTCCCTTATCGTTTCTGAAAAACTGATCACCGGTAAGGGTATCGTAAGTATTTAAAAAATTAGTTCTTGGTGCAAAATTGCCATCATGGTTTACGGAGTGATTGAGGAGGAACATATCCAGATCACCGTCTGTATCATAATCGAAAAAAGCAGACTGTGTACTGAAACCTGAAAAACTAAGCCCGTAATCTTCTGTTTCATCTTTATAAACAGGAATGCCATTTTGTATTGCTGTGCAAACCAGTAATTGATTTTTACCATTGAGCACTTTGTATTTACCCACTTTGCAGATATACAAGTCAAGCATGCCGTCATTATTGATATCCACCACACTTACACCTGTGCTCCATGAACTGTCAACAGGTATTTGTGCTGCGGCAGTAACATCTTCAAAATGCATGTTGCCTTCATTAAGGTAAAGCCTGTTTTGATTTTGATTGCCTGCAAAAAACAAATCTGTTTTACCATCGTTGTTAAAGTCGCCCGCTCCCACCCCTGCTCCGTTATAGTAATACATGTATTTGAGCAGGTTGAAATCGGTTGTTGGTTTCAGGTTATTTACAAAATCCAATCCAGTAGAATCATTTTTTAATACTTTAAACAAAGCTTGTGCAGCAGACTTTGAGCTGTTATTGCAGGAATAATTGCCTAATGCAATTACCATGCTTAATAAACAAATAAAAAATCTTTTGTTGATATACATACTCACTGCTGCTGTTTATGCTTACTGCAAAAATTATTTTTTTATGGCCCTGTATAGTTCCGGAAATTCATTATTTCTTAAGAACAATATTCCAGCTCCGTTTTTTTGTTTGATTAAAACAATATCTCTTACCTGCCCCTGTAACCTGATACCAGATTGCTCATTACTTAGCATTACAAAACTGCCTTTGCCATCATTCAGTAATACAGTTCCTTCATTAGCATCCAGCCGGCCCAGTTGCGGCTGAAAACCAAATTCATTACCGCCCATAATTAAATCAAGATAACCATCATTATTTATATCTGCCGGCAATATCGCTTTTACTGAAGACAATTGTAATGGAGCAGGTAAAGCCTGCACGCTGAAATTACTATTCCCGCTATTAAAAGCAATACATGAAGTACTGTAATTCACTTGTCTGGTAATTGATTTTTCCTGCTGCTCTTTTGTAACCAATTCCTGAAAAGATTTTTTAGCATAATCAGTATGATGCAGGTTTTGTTTTTTCAACATGGGCATCTGGCTTTCCAGTTCGCCCTTCATAAACACCGGCTTATCTTTTCCATCAACAGTACGTGTGATAATTTTATCCGGCTCTCCATTACTATCAAAATCACTTACAAATAATTTTACGGGATTGTCTTTATCCGGTTTCAAATAAAAATTTTCACCTAGGTTTCCCAATATCAAATCCTGTTTACCATCACCGTTTATATCTGCTGCGGCTACAGTTTGCCACCAGCCTATTTTATCAGACAGATTATTAGTTACCGTGGTAAAACCGCTGGCTGAATAAGAAAATATTTGTGGTGCCATCCAGTCGCCCACTACCACAAGTTCATTTTTTTTATCGCCGTCTATATCAACCCATACCGCTCCGGTAACCATGCCGGCATTACATACCGCTTTGCATTTATCCAGGGGCAGGTCGGTAAATTTTCCTGTACCGTCATTTACATAAATATGACTTTGCGGTGTTAACCCGTATACACCTGTTACACATCTGGCACCAACAAAAAGATCCAGGTCGCCATCATTATCAAAATCGTTAGCTGCAGCAACCGAAATATTATCTTTATTCAAAGCGAATGCCTGGAATGAAGCTGTAAAATTCCCTTTACCGTCATTGATAAACAACCTGTGCTGCAGTTCTTTTGCAGCAGGCTCCGCCACATTGCCGCCGGCACATACCAGCAGATCCATATCGCCATCTTTATCACAGTCAAAAAACAATACAGCTCCGTCTACAAATCCTGCGAACTGCTTAAAAGCACCCTGTTCTTTTTTTACAAATGCTCCAGAAACATTCTGTACATATAAAGCTCCGGGTTTAGACGTGGTTCCGCCAATATATATATCATCCAGTCCATCTCCATTGATATCGGCCACTGCAGCTTGAGGGCCATCATGCGATAACATTTGCGGTATGCCTCTTTCTCTGTAAAAATCGGTAAAGTCATCATCCATATTTTTATCAAAGGTTACAGGCAATTGCTCCATCAAGGGTATAGCTTTTGCATCAGCCGGTGGTATATATTTGGGTCCGGCAGCCTGTTGCATGTACACAAGGCTCGTATTGATTTGCGGATGGTTGACTTTTGTAAAACTTAAATCAGGCCAAATGATGAGTATAGAATCTGCCTGAGTAGCTTTGCCGATACCAATACACTGTTTATAATCTACTGATGATTGAAAGCCCCTTCCCGGCATTACTTCTCTGCTGTACACCTGATTGCCATTAAACACCATGATCTTACTGCCTACAGCAAAAGTATTGCCGCCTTTGCCCTTGAGTGTTATTTCAATAAAATTATTTTTATTAAGCTCCCTGCTTTTATTTTTAAAAATAAAAGCAGGTTCATTTACATTGTTTACCACCAGATCCAGATCACCATCATTATCAAAGTCGGCATATGCAGCCCCGTTAGAAAAAGAGTTTTCGGTAAAGCCCCAGTTAACACCTTCATCAGCAAACTTCAGATTGCCCAGATTTTTGAACATTTTATTGGGCACTGCAATGGAAGGGATTTTATTCACCAATGCGGACAGCTCTTTTTTTCCTGTTGCCATCATCTGGCCTTTTATTTCGTTGGCATCAAAACTTAAAAAATCCTGGTTGGTTAAATCGCGATAGATACCATTACATACATAGAGATCATTCCAGCCATCATTATCTGCATCAAACATTAATGCACCCCAGCTCCATTCAGATGCATTTACACCACTGTAATTGGCAATATCTTTAAACCTGCCGTTGCCATCATTTAACTGTAAGGTATTTTGTAAAAACTGATGATAGAAACCGTTACGTTCTTTTAACCGGAACTGGTCGATATCATCGAAGCTTAAAGTAGTCTTTAACCGGTAATCATCTGCCGGCAACATATCGGTGGTAAATATTTCTGAAGCACCATCATTATTGATATCGCCAAAATCGGCGCCCATGGAGGCAAAGCTGTTATGTTGCAACCTTTGTTCCAGTTCATCTTTAAACGTACCATCTTTTTGATTGATATATAAATAATCCCTTTCAAAAAAATCATTCGACACAAATACATCCGGATAGTTATCTCCATTTACATCACCCACGGTTACACCTAGGCCAAAACTCATCAGTGTTCCGTGAATACCTGCCTGCTGGGTGACTTCGGTAAAATGACCATTATCGTTCCGGAATAAATGATCTCCACCTCCCTTTAGATAACCGGCAACGTTCCATTGATCAGCAGGTACATCGCGTTGTTTGGGATAGCCCAAACTGTTTACCGGCACCGGACTATTGTCTATCTTAAACATGTCGAGATCACCATCCATATCATAATCAAAAAAGCTGACCTGTGTGGTATATCCTGAATCACTCAATCCGTATTGTGCTGCACTTTCGGTAAAAGTAAGATTGTGATTGTTGATGAATAACTGGTTGCTGCGCAGGGTGGCATTATTCATGCTGCCTGCATTGCTTACAAAAATATCCAGCCATCCGTCGGCATTCACATCTGCCATTACTACGCCTGTGCTATATTGCTGTTTATTGGTAAAACCTGCAGTAGCAGAAATATCTTCAAATGTAAATCCGCCTTTATTTAAATACAATTGATTGCTTCCCTGATTGGCAGTAAAAAAAATATCAGGCAATCCATCATTATTAATATCTCCTGCTGCTACACCCCCACCATTATAAAAATTACGGTAATTAAGAATATTGATGGTGTCGTTATCCTGTACATGATTGATAAAACTAATACCCGAGTTTTTTACCTGTTCAAATAATGCAGACTCCCTTTTTTTACTATTGCAGGAGTTCAGCAATTGCAGCACTGCAATTGCTGAAAGCAATAATAGAGAGGTTTTATGTTTTAACGATTGCAGCATTACCTGTTTTTATTTTTTTATCCCGCTGTTTAAATTAAACATAACCGGATACTGATTGTTCTGCAAAAACAAAACAAATACTCCCTTACTGTTCTTGATTGTTTTTATATCTCTTATTTCGGCTCTCAGGTTCAATCCGCTCAGCTTATTATCCTGCCATTTAAACCCGCCTTTACCGTTGTTGATGAGCAGATCCCCAAAGCTGCCATCCAGTTTTTCAAACTGAGGTAAAAATCCAAACTGATTTCCTCCGGTTACCAGATCCATAAAACCATCGCCATTAATATCAATGGGAAGTATTGCATTGATACAGGAAAGCTGGCTCATAAAGGGCATCACTTTTATAGTAAAATTGCCGTTGCCATTATTAACCGCTACACAGGATGATGCAAAATTAAATTGTTTAACAACAGAAGAAGCAATCATGTCTTTTCCAAACAATTCCTGAATAGATTTCTCCGCATAATCCTTATGTGTAAGATTTTCTTTTTTCAGCACCGGTAACTGATCCTGCATATCACGCTTTAAGAAAACAGGCAGGTCTTTTCCATTAATAGTATACGTCATGATCTTATCCAGATCACCATTTTTATCATAATCATTCATCCATAATTTTGAAGGGTTGGCAGAATCGGGGTTCAGGTAAAAATTCTCGCCAATATTTCCCAATATAATATCCTGCAGTCCATCATTATTGATATCTGCTGTAGCCATCGACTGCCACCAGCCGAATTTATTGCTGATATTGGTTTTTAGCTCTTCAAAATGATCTTTATTAAATGCAAATATTCTTGGCGCCATCCATTCCCCTGTAATGAGTAATTCTTTTTGTTTATCGCCATTGATATCGGCCCATACTGCAGCCGTTACCATTCCTATATGAGCGATATCCGGATTTTTTGATGGAGCAATATCTGTAAAATGACCTTTACCATCATTTACCAATAAATAACTCTGCGGATCTTTTCCGTATACTCCCGGGTAACTTCTGCCTCCAATAAAAAGATCGGGGTAGCCATCATTATTAAAATCATTAGCAACTGCAACAGCTATATTCATTCCTGTTGAAGGGAATGCATTGAGTAACGGAGTAAAATCGCCTTTACCATTATTGGCGTATAACCGTGGTTGTAACTCAGCACTGTTTACAGGATGCGTGTTGCCTCCCGGGCCTATGAGTAAATCGGGATCGCCATCCTTATCATAGTCAAAAAATAATATGGCCACATCATCAGCTGCACCTGAAGATTGTTTTGATATATCAATTTCTTTTTTCAAAAAACTGCCATCAGCATTTTGCAAATACAATTGTCCTTTTTTATTTTCTGCAGCCCCAATATAAATATCGGTGCGTCCATCTGCATTCACATCTGCAGTATCTGCTTTTGGTCCTTCACGGGAAAATATTTTGGGGGTAAGCCTTTCATTATAAAAATCTACAAAATTGCTTTCCTCATGCTTTTCGAAATTTGAAGGCACTGCAGCTAATACCGGTTGAACAACCTGCTCCACTATTATTTTTTCGGGAATCACCGGTGTGGAGTTTTCTTTAAAATTATGCAGTTTGTTTAAAGCAGGAGAAAGAATTGTGCTGGTAGTTCTGTTGGGCCAGGTAATGATTGCCGAGTCAATGGCATTTATTTTTCCTAACCCAAAAAGTAATTTATACTCTACAGATGACTGAAAGCCTCTGCTGGGGAACAATTCTCTGGTAAGTATCTGATTGCCGGCATACAATTTTATTTTGCTGCCTACGGCAAATGGATTTTCAGCATTTCCCTGTAATGAGAATGCGATATAATTATTTTGGTTAATTTCTCTTGAATTGTTTTTATATACCGATGCAGGCTGATTCTGATTACAAACAATCAGATCCAAGTCGCCATCATTATCCAGATCGGCATAGGCAGCACCGTTACTAAATGTGGGCTGATCCATTCCCCACTGACTGCCGATATCGGTGAATCTTAAATCACCATTATTTCGGTACACTTTATTGGGCAATGGGGTTTGAGGTATTTCATGCAGTATTTTATCTACTGATTCTTTTTTGCCTGACAATACCATTTTTTGGTTGACTTCATTGGCAAAGAAATCCATAAAGTCAAGATTGGTTACATCGCGGTTTACACCATTACATACATACAAATCGTTCCAGCCATCATTGTCCATATCAAAAATCAATGCACCCCAGCTCCAGTCGGTAGCAGCAACACCGCTATATCTTGCTATATCAATAAAAGCATTGTTTTTATTATTGAGCTGCAAACAGTTTTTGGTATACTGGTAATAAAAGCCCGATTTTAATTTATCGGTAAACAAACTGATATTATCAAATGAACCGGTTGTTTTTAAGCGGTAATCATTCATTGGTAACATGTCTGTTGTAAACAGGTCGGGATATCCGTCATTATTGATATCGCCGATATCAGCACCCATTGAAGAGAAGCTGGTATGCTGAAACCATTGCTCCATTTCGTCTTTAAATGTTCCGTTGCGCTGATTGATATAGAGGTAATCTCTTTCGTAAGAATCGTTGGATACAAATACATCGGGCCATCCATCGTTATTGATATCGGTTACAGAAACACCCAGTCCAAAACTGATGAGCCCGCCATGTATGCCTGCAGCAGTAGTTACTTCTTTAAATAATCCGTTATCATTTCTGAACAAATGATCTCCGCCTCCCATCACCATTTGTGGTATTTTCCATAAACTGTCGGGCATATCCCTGCGGTTAGCAAAATTGAGTTGGTTGATTGGAATGGGACTGTTATTAATCATAAAACAATCCAGGTCCTTATCGCCATCATAATCGAAAAATGATACTTGTGTACTATAGGCTGAAATATCCAGACCATATTTTGCAGCCGACTCAGTGAAACTGAGGTTTTGATTATTGATGTACAATTTATTTTTTCGGGTGCCGGTACCCATATGTCCGGATGCACAAACATAAATATCCAGCCAGCCATCGTTATTGATGTCGGCAAAAACTACCCCGGTATTCCACATTTTATCTTCAATGATTCCGGCAGTGGATGAAATATCTTGGAATTTTAGTTGGCCTTTATTCAGGTATAATTTGTTGGCACCGGTATTGGAGGTCATAAATACATCCGGCAATCCATCATTATTAATATCGCCTAAGGCAACGCCGTTGCCATTATAAAAGTTACGGAATAAAAAACCATTTTCAAGGCTGTCATCAATCACTTTATTATCAAACACAATTCCGGTACTGTCTGCCAGTTGAAATAATGTTTTACCATTGTCTTTCTGTTTTTGGGAACAGGAAAAAATACAAACTGCAACAAGAATATATAAGCAATAGTTTTTCATGCTTTAAAAACTTCCTTTTCTGCCTGATTCTTTTAATAATGAAAGGCCATTGCTATTATACAATGGCCTTTCACGAAATTATACTTAAATCCGGTTAAAATCTTAATTAGTAACCAGGATTTTGTTTTAAGTTAGGATTAGATCCCAATGCCTGACCAGGAATTGGCATTAATAAATACTTAGGATTGTCAGTTGGTTTATACTGCCATGGTTTTAAATAAACACCAAAGCGGATAAGATCTGTTCTTCTAACAGATTCCCAGTATAACTCCCTGCCTCTTTCTGCAAGTAAGGTAACCGGATCAACTGGGTTAGCAGTATTTACTAAAGGTAATGTTGCCATTGGAGCAGCACCCCTTACAGCACGTAATGCATTAACTAAAGTTCTTGCACCGGCAGCATCAGGAGCAGCAGCACGTAATTTAGCTTCTGCCACCATTAACACTACATCAGCATACCTTAAGATAACGATATCGTTACCTGCATTACTTTGGTAGTATTTAGAACCGCTGGTAAAGTCAGGACCATATTTTAAAACACGGATACCGGTAACTTCAAGGTTAGCACCTGTTTCTTTCTGATCGTTAGCAATAACCGGATTAAAAGCTAAAGGAGCACCTTTTCTGTCTTTCAATGCCACGCCATTTTCGTTATACTGCTGACCGATCATGAAACCTGGTTTTTGACCAGAAGCATCAGTTACACCAGGATAATATCTTCCACCAATTCTTTTATCAATAGTAGTATCACTATATAGGCCGGAAATATTACCTGCAGCAAACTGAGTAACACCCACCATTGGAGTTACAGCGCCAAAGCTGTTATAGAAATCACTGATAGTAGAGAAACCGTTCCATCCTGCATTAGGGTTGGTACTGGTTTCCTGATTGTAGTGCAGGGTTCTGCACCATTCAGACTGAGGCCCACTGTTGTTAGCACTTACACCTGAGTTATTGATATAAGTAAAAATATTTTCAGTAGATGAGCTGTTATTAGCATCAAAGTTTTTGAAGTATTCGGTCATGTAAGTGTAGTGACCGCTGCTCATGATACTGGTTCCCAGGTTGATTACCTGCTGCATATCTGCGTCAGTAAAAGCTGGTGCTGCTCTGTTTGTCCATGCACCTCTGTTCAGGTAACATTTCATCAACAATGTTTTACAAGCATCCTGAGTGGCTTTACCCGGACTAACAGTGTTAGGCAGGTCAGGCAGAGAAGCGGTTAATTCATCAATGATGAACTGGGCACCGGTTGCACCAGATTTAACTTCAGGTGCATTCAATAAGTTATCGCCAGGATTTCTTACAGGATATTGTCCGTATAAATCCATCAGATAATATAAAGATAAAGCTCTTAAAAACTTAGCTTCTGCAGCCTGTTGTTTTGAAGGACTGAAGCCCAACACGTTGGTTGCATCAAAGTTGATTTTGTTTAAACTGTTGAACACGTTTAACACATACGCATGGTCTGCATTCCAGGTATGATCGTGCAATACACGCCATACACCGTTATCATCCCAGTCGCCACCCCTTGTAGGAACCAGGGCTTCGTCTGTAGTGTTTTCCTGTAAACAGAATAATAAATCCTGTGCGGTAAATGTGCCACCCAAATCGGAATAAGCACCATTTAATAATAAACCTACCCCGCCTGCACCCAATGCACCAGATACCTGATCATTGGTTAAGGAGCCGGTTAAGCTCTGATCTAATTTAGTACAGCCTACCATCGTTACAAACACGAGAGGAAGTACTTTAATATATTTTTTCATAAATTTTATTTTTATGTTTAATTACTATAAAGAAAATTTAAAGCCGAAAGTAATGGTTCTTGCAGTTGGATATGGTATATATTCAATTGACCTTGAAGGATAAGCACCCTGTGCTTTATCGATATTTACTTCCGGATCAAATCCTGAGAATTTAGTAATTACAAACAGGTTGCTTGCATTAACAAACGCATTCAATGATTTAATGTATTTACCGGCGTTACCTACATTGTAGTTGAAAGAGACATTCCTCAATTTGAAGAAATTACCTTTTTCAAGGAATCTTGTAGATGCTCCTACAGGACTGGTTAATTTTTCAGCAGAGTTATATGCATTTTTATCAATGTTTCTGCCATTGCTGATACCTGCAATATTGGTAATGTTAGTAGCAGTATTATTGTAGATCAGGAATCCTGATGCGCCTCCACCATTAACTACTAAAGTAGCTTTTTTATATTTCAGTGTAGTACTTAAACCGAAGATACCGGTTGGGTTTGGATTACCAGCAATTTGAGGATCAGATCCGATGATCTGGTTGCCTGATGCATCAAATCCGCCAAAAGATTTCAGATAATATGCATCAACAGTTTGGTTGTTGGTGATTATCTGGCCTAATGTACCAGATACACCCTGACCGTTGATTTGACCTGTTAAGATTTTGATATCCTGACCATTGCTGGTGAAGTTTTTCAACAGGTTTTTATTGTGTGCATAGTTGAAGCTAATATCCCAGGTAAAGTCTTTTTTATCAATCAAAGTAGTTCCAATCATAAATTCCACACCTGTATTCATCAGGTTTGCAGGAAGGTTTACATAAGTATTCGCAGGAGGAGCTGGTTGAATTGGAGAACTCTGGTAGATGATATCAGTGGTATTTTTATTGTAGAAATCTACGCTACCATATACTTTACCATTTTTGCTACTTGCATCAACACCAATATTGAATGACTGAGTTTGTTCCCATTTCAAATCAGGGTTTTTAACCACAGTCTGGCTGAAGGTATTGTATGAAGAGAAAGCAAATTGTTCTGTTGCAGCACCAGATGGGAATTCCTGATTACCGGTGATACCCCATGAAGCTCTTAAAGCTACATTAGAGAAAACATTGCTGTTTTTCATGAAGTCTTCGTTGCTAATAGCCCATCTTGCAGATACTGAAGGGAAATAACCATATCTGTTGTTAGAACCAAATTTACTTGACCCATCGGCTCTTAAAGTAGCACTAACCAGGTATTTATCTAAGTAATTAAAACCAACCCTTGCAAAGTATGATTGCAGCTCCACAGTAGGATCTACATATACTGAAGGTAAGTTTTGGGTATTACCATCGTTTAACATTGAAGTGTAAGGAATGTTAATTATTGTAGCCTGTGTTAAGTTGGTATTGAAACCTGTAGCAGAGAATGAATTGTTAGAGAAATTAGATTTCCAGTATTCAAAACCCGCAACCGCATCTAAATGCAGCGATTGGGTAATATCTGTTTTATAAGATAAGGTATGAGTGATGGTTTTAGAACTTAATTTTTGTCCTGAAATTGCACCATATCCTAAGCCAGATAAACCTGCATATCCTTGTAAAAATCCATAAATATTTGTATTTCTGTCACCCACACTGTTATTTACAGAGAATAAGAATTTGTATTCCAGATTGTCAGTAAATTTATACCCTGCGCTTACATTTCCTAAAACAGTATTTACTCTTGCCACGTCATCATAACCATCTAGTAATGCTAATGGGTTACCAGAACCGTTTGTAGGAAAAACCCAGTTACCGCTGGCATCTTTAAAATTAGTGGTTGGGTTCCATTCTAAAGCAGAGCTTATAATATTACCCTGGCTACCTGCTGTATTAGAAACTGCAATTAAATTTTCAGTAGTATGACCCGCAGTTAAATTGAAACCTAAAGTCAGTTTTTTATCCAAAAATTTATATTGACCTGCAAAGTTGCCAATGTATTTATCTAAAGTAGATTCTTTAAAGGCACCATTTAATCTTGAACCTAAGAAAGATGCTCTGAATTTACCGTTTTCGTTTCCGCCACTTAAAGCCATGCTGTAAGTCTGAGACAGTTTATTGTTCATCAATGATTTAAACGGATCAACACTTGCACCGTTGTTACCTGTACTTAAACCATATTTACCCAATGCATCCTTGAATTCTGAAGCACTTAAAATATTGTATTTTTTCATTAACCCGGCATTTAATCCCCAACTGGTACCAAACTCAATTTTAGATGCCCCGGAGGTACCTGTTTTTGTTGTAATTACAATTACGCCATTAGCGCCACGAGATCCATAAATAGCTGCAGAAGATGCATCTTTTAATACATCAATACTTTGTATATCGTTTGGATTGATAAAAGTTAAAGGGTTACCATCTGGAGTAGACCCGAAAGTTCCGGTGCCTGGATTAGGCCTTGCAGACCTGCCATCTAAAGGAACCCCATCTACAACATATAAGGGATTACCTCCCGAACGGATGGAGTTATTACCCCTAATCCTTACTGTAGTAGCTGCACCAGGTTGGCCAGAGCTGTTAGTCACTTCCAAACCTGCTACTTTATTTTGCAGTAACTGATCTGGGGATGTGATTACCCCTTGGTTAAAATCTTTGGCCTGAACAGAGCTTACAGCTCCTGTTAAATCCTTTTTACGAACCGTACCGTAACCAATTACCACTACTTCGTTCAGGTTACTTACAGAAGTTTGCATGATCACATTAAATGACCCGTCGCCGGTAACTTTTACCGATTGCGAAGTAAACCCTGTGCCTGTAAAAACGAGTGTGGAGCCTGAGGTTACACCTGATAAAGAGTATACCCCCTGGGCATTGGTGGAAGTACCTTTATTGGTTCCTTTCACTGTTACAGAGATACCAGATACGGGATCTCCTTTTGAGTCAGTTACCGTGCCGGTAACTGTTTGGGCCGACGCAAAGGCAGTAAACCCGATTACTGCAAGCAGGAGCATAGCAGCTTTTCTCATAATAGCAAGAAGCATAATCGTTTGGTTTTTTGGAATTATAAATAAATAAAGACGATAGCAAGAATTATATTTCTATAGCATCAGTTATTTGCAAATAACATGCAGTTAGTAAGCAGCAAACAATCAAATGTTAATAAAAACCTAATCTTTCTAAAATAAAAATACATTTAATAATGTAACAATTACACGACAAAACGATAAATTTGCTGCAAACGTTTGCGAGATTGTTTGCGAAAACGGTTGCTGTGTAAATATTATTTTTCCAAAAACATGCTGCTGTATGAATAATACCACTTTGAAGAAAATTTCAGAGATCCTTGGCTTGAGTATCTCTACTATTTCCAGGGCATTAAAAGATCATCCCGATATTTCAGACAAAACCAAACAGCGGGTAGTAGAACTGGCCACCACTTTAGATTATGAACCCAATGCCAATGCCATCAACCTGCGCACCAGCAACAGTAAATTATTTGGTCTCATCGTACCCTCTATTGCCAATACCTTTTACAATTCTTTTATTGCGTCTGTAGAAGAAGAGTGCAGGCGTAACGGCTACTCTTTAATGATCCTGCAATCCGGCGACAACCCCGATATTGAACTGACCAATTTAAAATTGTGCCGCCAAAACCGTGTTACAGGATTGTTTGTTTGCATATCGCCCGAAACAGTTAATATAGAACCCTTTCTTAAACTAAAGGAAATTGATGTGCCCGTCATCTTCTTTGATAAAGTGCCTGATCACCACAATTGCAATAAAGTTTGTGTGGCTGATGCCCTGTCGGCAACCATTGCAGCCAATACCATCATCAGCAAAAAGAAAAAGAAAGTGCTGGCATTGTATGGCAATCCCAATCTTTCCATTACAAAAAAAAGGCTGCTGGCTTTTACAGATACCATCAACGAAAAAGGCAATAAGATCAGGCTTACCACCGTGCATGCCAATAATACATTGCAGGCCCAGGAACTTACCTTACAATACCTGAAAGAAAAACCCGATACCATTTTTTGCATGAGCGACGAAATATTGTCGGGTACCATGAAGGCCCTGCAGATGAAAAAAATGCATGTGCCGGAAGATATTGGTGTGATCTGCATCAGCAATGGCGAAATTCCTAAAATGTATTTTCCCGAGATCACTTATGTAGAAACCAGCGGACTCAAACTGGGCAAGCTGGCATTTTCCAGTATGATGGCCTGCCTGGCAGGCAGCACCTTCATCCAGGAACTTACTATTGAATCGCTGCTGGTGGAAGGCGGCTCGCTGTAAATCATTTGATGATCTGGTTAAACTCCAGCCGTTCCCCGTCAGGCCCGGTGATATTAAAATACTTGCAGCCGTTTTTCCAAAAAGGAAGAAACACAGGCGCTTCTTCTAAAATTGTGAAGGATGTATTTTTAAGATTTGCAAATACTGCCGCCACATCTTCCACATCAAATGCAATATGATCAATATGGCCATTGGAGCGTTGCCGGATTTCCTGCAATTCTTTTTCAGGCATCTGGTACAGTTCTATCATTACATCTCCGCTTTTCATCATTACCACCAGCCCTTTGCCGCCATGGTGCATAAAACTGCTGTCCATTACATTTTTAAAACCCAGGCTTTCGTAAAAAATTACGGAACGGTTAATATCTGTAACAGGTATGCCAATATGCTGAATATGCCTGATGCTGAGTTCCATTACAATTCATATATAACGGCTTCGTATGGCCGCAGGTTGGCAATGCTGCTATTACCCGGATAATTGCTCAGTACTGTTTTTGCCCTGCTTACATCTATACCGGTATGTATACTTACAGATTGATCGGTGAAATTCAATAGCACTAACAATTTCTTCCCTTCCCACTCTCTTGTGTAAGTATAAGCTCCTGGATTATCTTTATCCAGCAGGGCATATTTTCCATAGATCAATGCAGGATATGCTTTGCGCAGTGCCGTGAGTTTCCTGAAATAGTTCAAACAACTGTTGGGGTCTTTTTCCTGAGCCGCCGCATTGATAGTGGTATAATTGGGATTCACTTTTATCCAGGGGGTACCGGTGGTAAAACCCGCATTAAAACTGCTGTCCCACTGAAACGGGGTACGGCCATTATCCCTGCAACTGAAGCTGATTGTCTTCATGAACTTAGCCATATCACCACCAGTAGCTTTCTGGTGCTGGTATTCATTTAGTGTGGGCATATCACGGTAATCTTCTATCTTATTAAAATAAATATTGGTCATGCCCAGTTCATCGCCATTATAATAATAAGGCGTACCCCGCATACTCATTAAAAATGTACTCAGCATTTTTGAAGATAATTCCCTGAATGCAGGCTTGTCATTTCCAAAGCGGCTAACTAACCTTGCCTGATCATGATTGGCTAAATAAACAGACAACCAGCCTTTATCTGCAAATGCACTGTCCCATTTGGTAAATACCTGTTTCAGTTTTACAATACTGTAGCCTTCGGGCTTTGCCAGATCCACTGCATCGAAAGCATAAGCCATGTTCAGTTCTTTTCTGTCTGCATCTACTAAATTATGCGCATCTTCAAAAGAATTACCTGCGCCTTCTGCCACACTCAGTGCATCATATTTACTGAACACTTCCGTATTCATTTCTTTCAGGTAATCATGAATGGGCGATACCATTGCATAGTACTTGATGAAATTATTTTCAAAGCCTGCAGGAAATGCAGGAAAAGTGGTATCCTTGGCCACAAACTGAAATGCATCCATTCTGAATCCGTCAATACCTTTGTTTAACCAAAACTTCATAATATCATATATTTCGTTACGCAGTTTTGGATTTTCCCAGTTCAGATCGGGCTGCTTGCGGGAAAAATAATGCAGGTAATAAGCGTTGGTCAGCGTATCATATTTCCATGCATCGTGGTTTATATCAAACAAGCTGTACCTGAAATTGGGCTTACCTCTTTCTGCATCCCACCAGTGATAATAGTTTCTGTAAGGACTGGTTCTTGAACTTCTGCTTTGCTTGAACCATTCGTGCTCGTCGCTGCTGTGATTTACCACCAGGTCCATCACCAGTTTAATATTTTTTTCGTGCATGCCTTTTAGTAAGGCGTCAAAATCTTCCATGGTGCCAAACTCTTTCATAATGTTGCGGTAATCGCTGATGTCGTAGCCATTATCATCATTGGGAGATGCATAAACAGGATTAAGCCAGATGGCATCAATACCCAGGCTTTTTAAATAATCCAGTTTGGAGATGATGCCCTTCAGATCGCCAATACCATCACCATCACTGTCTTTAAAACTGCGGGGGTATAGTTGGTATACCACGGCTTCTTTCCACCATTTTTTTGTACTGTCTGTATCAGCAACTGCTGGTTTAGCTTTTTCGCTACCATTATTACAAGCTGCCATACTGATAATAATTGCAGCGGCTATAATTTTAAAGAGGTTTGTATTTTCCATTGAACTAAATTTTATACCACTAATTTTAACTAATTACCCAATTAACTATTTTACCAAATACCCTATCACAACTCATACACAGCCGCTTCACAAGGCTGCAACTGCCCGGTTACCTGTTTGGCATAATTGCTGATCAGTAATTTTGCTTTCGACAGATCGATACCGGTATTTACTGTTGAAACTGCAGTTTTGAAATTCAGCAGCACCAAAAACTTCTTGCCATCCAGTTCCCTAGTATATGCGTACACATTGGGATTGTTTGCATCAAGCAAAGTATACTTGCCATAAGTAAGTACAGGGTTTGCTTTGCGCAGCTGAACTATTTTTCTGAAATAATTTAAACAACTGTTACTGTCTTTTTCCTGTGCGGCCACATTCACGGTTGCGTAGTTGGGATTGATCTTGATCCATGGGCTTCCTGTGGTAAAACCTGCATTGGCACCCGCATCCCACTGAAATGGGGTACGGCTGTTATCTCTTGCAGAAATTTTTTGCGACTCAATAAATTCTTTCAGATCACCGCCTTTGGCTTTTATCTGACCATACATTCCAATTGATTCAATGTCTTTATAATCATCTATCTTATCAAATTTGATATTGTTCATACCCAGTTCATCACCAAAATAATAATAAGGAGTAGCCCTCATGGTCATTAAAAAAGTGGTCAGCATTTTAGAAGACAATTCTCTGAACTCCGGCGCATCATTGCCCCAGCGGGTAACCATCCGCGGTTGATCATGATTACCTAAGTAGATTGTACCCCAGCCCTTTTCTGCAAACACACTATCCCATTTGGAATAGATGGCTTTAAACTCAGTCAGTTTATATCCATTGGGATCCATCACTTTAAATTTACCCGGTACATATCCCAGACTCACCCCTTCAAAATGATAGAGCATATTTAATTCCTTCCTGTCTTCATCCACAAAATTATGAGCTGTGGCTGCAGTTACACCGGCGCCTTCGGCAACCGACATACAATTGTACTTACTCAGCACTTCGGTATTCATTTCTTTTAAATAATCGTGCAGGTGTGGCCCATTGCCCATGTACTGGCTCCAGTCGCCATTGTATTTTTCATCAATTTCTTTTTGTGTAATTACCGGAAACGTAGTGTCTTTGGCAATAAAAGGGATCACGTCCATGCGAAAACCATCCACGCCTTTATCAAACCAAAATTTCATCATGTCGAAGATCTCTTTCCGCACTTTTGCATTCTCCCAGTTAAGATCGGGCTGTTTGTTGCTGAAGTAATGTAAATAATAAGCATTGGTTAAAGAATCAAAGCGCCAGCCGCTGCCATCCACTTCAAATGAACCGGGACGAAATGCAGGCTTGCCTTTTTCGGCAGGCCACCAGTGAAAATAATCACGGTAAGGGTTTGTTCTGGAACTTTTACTTTGCTTAAACCATTCGTGCTCATCACTGCAATGATTGGCCACCAGGTCCAGCACCATTTTTAAACCACGTTCGTGCATACCTTTCAGCAAAGCATCAAAATCTTCCATGGTACCAAATTCTTTCATGATACCCCTGTAATCGCTGATATCATATCCATTATCGGCATTGGGCGAAGAAAAGATGGGATTGAGCCATATCACATCAATGCCTAAACTTTTTAAATAATCTAATTTGGAAGTCACCCCTTTCAGATCGCCTATACCATCGCCATCACTGTCTTTAAAGCTTCGAGGATATACCTGGTATACCACTGCTTCCTTCCACCAGGTGCGGCTGCTGTTGGATGAGGCGGTCTCATTTTTTTTCATATCAGAGGAATTGTTACAGGAAACAAATAAAAAGATACCTATAACCATTAGTGCATAAGCCGGAAGGAAAATCTTTTTCATATAAATCAGTGTTAAATTGAGAGCGTACAAACGAATGGGCAGGTAAAATACAGTATCGCACCTGTAAAAAAAAGGATTTAAAAATAATGTGTTCCACAAACGGTTGCGGCAACGGTTGATGTGCATTTTTTTTATACCTTAGAAAAAAAATAGACATGAGTATTCAATGGGCGGGTGTAATGCCTGCATTAACTACAAAATTTACAGCAGCCGATACTTTAGACCTGCCGCTTTTTGAGAAAAATTTAAACGCACAACTGGCCGCCGGTGTTACCGGTGTGATATTGGGTGGTACATTGGGAGAAGCAAGTGTTTTAAGCACCAGTGAAAAAGAAACCCTCATTAAGTTCGCCGTAGAAAAATGCGAAGGAAAAGTGCCAGTTATTTTAAATATTGCTGAAGGGGCTACCAAACTGGCTTTAGAGCAGGCGGCATATGCCAAAGACTGGGGCGCTAAAGGCCTGATGGCATTACCCCCTATGCGTTACAAAACCGATCACAGAGAAACGGTAACGTATTTTAAAACCATTGCCGATTCAACCGATCTGCCTATTATGATCTACAACAATCCGGTAGATTATAAAACAGACGTAACATTAGATATGTTTGAAGAAATGCTGGAATGCAAAAACATTCAGGCAGTAAAAGAAAGTACCCGGGATGTTACCAATGTAAGCCGCATTAAAAACCGTTTTGGCGAACGCCTTAAAATTTTATGCGGCGTGGATACTTTGGCCATGGAAGAATTGTGCCTGGGGGCAGATGGCTGGGTGGCAGGATTGGTTTGTGCTTTCCCCGCAGAAACCGTTACCATTTTTAAACTGGTAAAAGCCGGAAGAATTGAAGAAGCCGCTAAAATTTACCGTTGGTTTATGCCATTACTTGAGCTGGATATTCATGCCAAATTGGTTCAGTATATTAAACTGGCCGAAACACAGGCCGGCATTGGTTCCGAAGATGTGCGTGCCCCAAGATTAACATTAGTGGGTGAAGAAAGAACAGCCATTTTAAAGATCATCAATGATGGTATTGCCGCAAGGCCTGCATTACCTGCGCTGTAATTTTATACCGCTACAAACTGTTTTCAATACCTGTTTTCTTTTGTTGTTGCAGTATCCATGCAACAACAAAAGACGATAAGGAAAAATAGCACAGTAAAATATATTTGATCATTGGCGAATACCGATTGGATTCAAACCAATCTCCCATCCATACCATCAACCCGATTGCCATTGTGTTTTTGGCAATTTCCCATACCAGTGCCCGTTTTGAATCATCCATCAGTTCGGCAAAGGCATACACAAAAAGAAAAATAAACAAGCCGTACAGGTAAATATGCGGGCTGCCTATCATTGCAATATTTCCAAAAAGATAACTGACAAATAATAACAGTACAAACAATTGTATCCAGCTCCATACCAGCAAGGCCTTGCTTTCTTTGGCATGGTATTTTTCAAAATGGTATACATCATCAATTTTATATACCGGGTATTTTTCTATTACATCCGCCGGACGCCAGCCGGTAGGCATAAACCAAATTCTTATTTTATCCATCCCGTTTTTTGTACGCACCGCATCGGTGAACAATAACCATACATGCTGAAAATTTATTTTGATGGGGTTCCAGGTCTGTACCGGCCTGGTAATGCCATACACGGGTTTTACACCGGGCAACTCTTCCTGGAAAGTACCAAACAGTTTATCCCAGATGATCAGTATCTGTCCCATATTTTTATCCAGGTATTCTTTATTAATAGCATGATGTACCCGGTGATGAGAAGGCGTAACAATAATTTTTTCTAAAAAACCCATACGTCCTATATGTTGTGTATGATACCAGAACTGTGCAAACAAATGCAGCGGCCCCACTACGGCAATTACTTCGGCAGGCACGCCCAACAGTGCGGCAGGCAATAATAATATCACAAACAATTTTACAAAAACAGCAATGCTCTGGCGCAGTGCACAAGCCAGGTTAAACTCTTCGCTGCTGTGATGCACCAGGTGACTGTTCCAGAAAAAATTAATTTTATGATCCAGGGTATGCACCACATAACCTGCAAAATCAAGGGTGATAAAAGTAACCGCATAAATTAACCAGCTGGCTTTAATATGAGTAAGTGCCCAATGATTCAGCATCCATTCATAAGTGATAATGGCAACACTTAAACCCAGTACATCTTTGGTAACATTGGTAACGCCGGAGCTCAGGCTGGAGATCATGTCCATCGTTCGCACAGTATCTTTTCCTTTTATTACCCCGTACCATTTTTCAAATAATACCAGTAATAAAAAAGCAGGCATGGCTATGAGCAGAATTTTTCCATACTGTTCCATATAGCAATCGTTTTTTTAAATCTACATAAAATTTATGAACGGCATAAATTTGTGCCATAAAATAAATGTCTCACTATATTATTCCTACCTTAGGAGATGAAAAAGACATTATTTTTTATACTATTCTATAGCAGTGCCGGTACAGCCCAAACTACAACTGACTGGCAAATGGGACCTTTTGTAAAACCTGCTGCCGCCAATCCGGTGATGCAGTCTGATTCTACTTATATATTTAACGACCCCATAAAAAAAATACCCATTCAATGGCAGAAGGCTGATGTATTCAATCCCGCAGCTGTGGTTCGGCATAACAAAGTATATATTTTATTCAGGGCCGAAGATATTCCGGGTACCGGCATTGGCATGCGCACTTCCCGCATTGGATTGGCTGTAAGTGAAGATGGACTGCACTTCAAAAAAAATCCGGCACCAGTTTTATTTCCCGACAGCAGTGCATTTATGCAATACGATTACCCAGGCGGTTGCGAAGATCCGAGAATTGTGGAAACACAAAAAGGGAATTATGTTTTACTATATACCAGCTGGAACCGTGATGTAGCAAGATTAAGTGTAGCCACATCACCAGACTTACTGCATTGGAAAAAACAAGGCCCGGCATTTTTAAAAGCTTATCATGGAAAATTTTTAAACATATGGAGTAAGTCGGGATCCATTGTTACCCAACAAAAAAATGGAAAATTCATTGCCACAAAAATCAATGGTAAATACTGGATGTACTGGGGAGAAGGACCTGTGTATATCGCTTCATCCACTGATTTAGTTAACTGGACACCATTGATTAATAAAGACAGTGCGTTGGTTCCTATGCTAACAGCAAGAAAAAAAATGTTCGACAGCCAGGTAGTGGAACCCGGCCCGCCTGCCATCATTACTAAAAAAGGAATTGTTTTATTATACAATGGAAAAAATGCAGAAACTGATGATGCAGATCCTGCATTACCAAAAGGCATTTACTGTGGCGGGCAGGCCTTATTTGATGCGCATCATCCTGAGCAATTGCTGGCCCGTTGCACAACTTATTTTATCAAACCCGACCTGCCGCATGAAGTTAGCGGACAATATAAAGCAGGTACTACTTTTATAGAAGGACTGGTATTTTTTAAAAAGCAGTATTTTTTATATTACGGCACTGCTGATAGTATGGTGGGGGTAGCTTTAGCTAAACTCTTCCTTCCCTAACTCTTGGAGAGTTTTAGAAGAGTTTTTCGAGTTAAAGCATCTTAAGTAATCAAATATAAGTTATCCTTATTGACTCTTTTAAAACTCTCCAAGAGTTAGTGGAGAGTTTAGAAGAGTTTTTCGAGTTAAAGCATCTTAAGTAATCAAATATAAGTTATCCTTATTGACTCTTTTAAAACTCTCCAAGAGTTCGGGAAAAACCGCTAATTATTATGATGAAATCCTCAATATATTTTGGTAATGAAATGATATTTTGAGGACAAAAAATATGCTTCCGGGTAATTTCTACCACATCTATAACCATGCTAATGGAAGAGAGAATCTTTTTACAGAAGATAGAAATTTTTCATTCTTTCTGCATTTAATTAACAAGCATATACTCTCCACTTCAAGATTGTTTGCCTACGCATTAATGCCCAATCATTTTCATTTACTGGTACAAATAAAAACCGAAGCAGAATTAATGATAGTACTGGAGAAAGACATCCGTCTTAAGCAACAATCAAAAACCGGTTCTTTTAACCTTCCGGATTTTTTAATACAAAAATCAAATAAACCATTTTCTAATTTTTTAAACAGCTATACACAATCTTATAATAAAGTGTACCGGCGTATGGGAAGTTTATTTATGCAGAATACAAAACAAAAAGAAATCACCAGCAATACACATTTTTGTAAAGTGGTGCATTACCTGCATGCCAATCCTGTACACCACCGGTTTGTGAAATCGCCGGCAGAATGGCCGTATACATCTTATCAATTATTGTTAAGCAAAGCCCCCACTGTTTTGGAAAGAGCCTATACTTTAAATGCCTTTGGAGGACTAACGGATTTTATAAAATATCACGAACAGCCAATTGATCCAAAATATAAGTTTTTTTAGAGTCCGTAAACTCTTGGACTATTATTGAAATACCCATAATTTGCAGTAAATCTTATTATATAGCTCTTGGAAAGTTACACAATCGCTTAAATAAGCGAGGTGTATAATATGGAATTGTTTAAAATTTGAATACCCAACTAAACTTTCCAAGAGTTTAAAATTATAAAATGAAACAAATTTTTACCTGCATCGATGCCCATACCTGCGGCAATCCCGTTCGGTTAGTAAAAGAAGGCGGGCCTGCACTGGAGGGTGCTACCATGAGTGAAAAGCGCCAGCATTTTTTAAGAGAATACGACTGGATAAGAAAAGGCCTGATGTTTGAACCCCGCGGGCATGATATGATGAGTGGAAGTATTTTATATCCGCCACACGATCCGCAAAATGATGTAGCCGTTTTATTTATTGAAACCAGCGGTTGTTTACCCATGTGCGGGCACGGCACCATTGGAACCATCACCATTGCCATTGAAGCAGGATTAATTCAGCCCAAACAAAAAGGCATTGTAAAAATGGAAGCCCCTGCCGGCTTAGTGAATATTGTATACACAGAAGAAAATGGCAAAGTAAAATCGGTACGACTGACCAATGTGGCTTCATATTTAGATGCAACAGAGCTTACAGTTGATTGTCCGGAACTGGGAGAAATTGTAGTGGATGTAAGCTATGGCGGTAATTTTTATGCCATCGTTGATGTACAGAAAAACTTTAAAGGATTAGAACATTATACTGCTGATAAACTCATCAGCTGGTCGAGGGAACTGAGAAAAAACATCAATGCCAAATATGAATTTGTGCATCCTGAAAATGATACCATAAAAGGTTGCAGTCATATTTTATGGACCGGTGCAGTACTCGATAAAACATCCACTGCACGCAATGCAGTTTTTTATGGCGATAAAGCGATTGACCGCAGCCCATGCGGCACCGGCACTTCTGCACGTATGGCACAATGGTATGCCAAAGGCAAATTAAAAGCAGGAGATGAATTTATTCATGAAAGTATTATCGGCAGTAAATTCATTGGAAGAATTGAAGAGGAAATTCCTAATGCTTTCGGGATTGCAGGGAAGGCTGCCATCAGGCCAAGTATTGAAGGCTGGGCAAAATTATACGGACAAAATATCATCAGCATCGATACCGATGATGATCCTTATGCTTTTGGATTCCAGGTAATTTAAATTGTATGATGAAAATTTTGTTGCTTTTTTTTATCGGCTATGCGTTACTGACAACTGTAAGCTGTCATCAGCAAAGTTCATCTGCTGCTGTGGAAAAGCCCGAGCAATTGCCTGAAAGATTTTTGGTGGTATTGGGTATTGCACAGGATGCAGGCTATCCGCAAATTGGTTGTAATAAAGCTTGTTGCAAGAGTTTTTACGATGGAAAAGAAACCAAAAAATACATTACCTGTCTGGCTTTGGTTGACAGAAACTCAAAACAATACTGGTTGTTTGAAGCCACTCCAGATATTACCGAGCAATTGCACACACTACAATCTTTTTTAAAAATAAAAAACGATTATGCGCCTGATGGCATTTTTATTACACATGCTCATATTGGCCATTACAGCGGACTGATGCAATTGGGCCGCGAAGCCATGGGCGCCAAAGCCATTCCTGTATGGGCCATGCCCCGGTTGGATTCATTTTTAGTACACAATGGCCCCTGGAGCCAGTTAGTAACATTACACAATATCGCATTGCAGCAATTACATGCCGACAGCAGTGTACAACTCAGCAACGAAATAACAGTAACGCCATTTACCGTTCCGCACCGGGATGAATTTTCAGAAACGGTTGGCTATACCATTGCATCGGCACAAAAGAAAATTTTATTTATTCCTGATATTGATAAATGGGAAAAATGGAGCCGCAATATCAGAGATGAAATAAAAAAAGTGGATATTGCTTTTATAGATGGTACGTTCTATCAAAATGGTGAATTGCCGGGGAGAGATATGCGTGAAGTGCCGCATCCTTTTATTGCTGAAAGCATGAACAGGTTTAACAATTTACCTGCACCTGAAAAAGCAAAGATCAGATTTATCCATTTTAATCACACCAATCCATTACTTAAAACAACATCTGCACAAAAAGACAGTGTACGTGCAAAAGGTTTTGGAATAGCAGAAGAAGGTATGGTGATACAATTATAACCCTCCGGAATAAAATTAAGCTTGCCTGCCTGGTTTATGACAGGCTATATCAAGTACTGACTGGAAGTACTTGGGATGCGATCAAACTGGAATACACGGCAGCAGCTCACCATAAAGAAGTCAAGTCTTATAGACTTGACTTCTTTAAAACGCGTATCACAAATTAAATGCTTCGCAGAATGCCCATTTCCAAACCTCTTAACTCTGCCAGTCCCCTTAACCGCCCAATACCGGAATAACCGGGATTGGTTTTCTTTTTCAGGTCATCCAGCATCTGGTGGCCATGATCGGGCCGCATGGGAATGGATATTTTTCGTTGCTGCATTACATGTACAATTTCCTTAACTACAGCAAACATGTCCACATTACCTTCCAAATGATTGGCTTCGTAAAAATCGCCTTCGCTGTTGCGTTCTGTACTTCTTAAATGAATGAAGTTGATCCGTTCACCGAATTGTTGTATCATGGCCGGCAAATCATTATCGGCACGCACACCAAATGAACCGGTGCAAAAACACAATCCGTTATTTAGTGAAGGAACAGCATTTATCAAAGCTTCCATATCCGCAGCGGTACTTACCACTCTTGGCAAACCTAATATCGCATAAGGCGGATCATCGGGATGAATCACCATCTTTACCCCGCATGCATCTGCAACAGGAATGATTTCTTTTAAAAAATAAATAAGGTGTGCACGCAGTTTTTCTGCATCAATGCCGGCATAAGTATCCAGTGCCTGCTGAAATTGTTCCAGTGTAAAACTCTCTTCGCTGCCGGGAAGTCCCGCAATGATATTCCGCTGCAGCAACTGTTTATCTGCATCGCTCATTGCAGCAAACCGTACTTCAGCTTTTTTTATGTCGTCTGCCGTATAATCTGCTGCTGCGTTTTTTCTTTTCAGTATCAGTACATCAAATGCAACGAATGCAGCCTTTTCAAAACGCAGGGCTTTACTGCCGTCGGGCATGGTATAGGCCAAATCGGTTCGTGTCCAGTCCAGCACCGGCATAAAATTATACGTAACAATGTTGATACCGCAGGCACTTAAATTTTTAATGGACTGTTTATAGTTTTCTATACAGGTTTTAAAATCTCCCGTTTGTGTTTTGATAGATTCGTGCACGGGTACGCTTTCCACCACGCTCCATACCATCCCTGCCGCTGCCACCTGCTGTTTTCTTTTTTCAATCTCTTCCACCGCCCATACCTGGCCGTTGGGGATATGGTGCAAAGCGGTAACCACGCCGGTGCAGCCCGCCTGCCGGATATCGGCCAGGCTTACGGGATCATTTGGCCCGTACCAGCGCATGCTTTGCTGCATTGCAAATTCTTGATTCAGATCCATTGTATGCTGTTTTAAATTATTGTATGATGTCCTTTTTATCAGCGGAAGCTGCTTTACCTTCCACATTAAATAAAGTAAGCAAATCTATATGCCTGCTTTCAATTACATGGGAAAAATACTCCGTTTTATTATTGCCCCATTGCACGCTGCAGTTCCTTACCGTAATGCTTTTGGCTGCATCAAAATAAAATCCGGAGGTGCTGCCATTTACAAAGCCATCCACTTTACTTGGCCTGCGGTCGTATACCCCGCCCGGAATGGATGTGCTTTTATCAATCAATACATCCACGTTATCAAAAACAATATTCCATATCTTATCGTTCGATTCTGCACTTACATATACGCCATTTTCGCTGGTACACTTAATATTGCTGAAGTAAATATTCTTCACTTCTCCCACCCTGCCTTCAGTAACGCCTTTGGGGAAACGCCAGTTGGCATCTTTATTATTGCCATTGGCACGACGGTATGCGGTGATATAGATGGGTTCTGCCTTTCCCCACCACACATCGCTGAATAAATGGCCTTCAATGATCATATTACTGAAGATCACATCACTCACCACACCTTCATCACGGTTTTGAATGCCCACCCCCCGGTTGCTTTTTTTAATGATGCAATTATTAAACACCACCTGCCGTATCGTATCCATATTTTCACTGCCGATTTTAATGGCACAACTTCTTGAAGTCATGGTGCAATTGGTAACAGTAATATTTTCGCAGCGGCCGAATTCTTCAAATTCCCGGCGGTTTTTTAAACAAATACAATCATCCCCGCTTTCAATATAACAATCACTGATACGTACATTTTTACTATGGTCCACATCAATGCCATCGCTGTTGCGTACTTTTAAACTGTTGAGTAAAGTGATGCCACTCACCACCACATCATTACAGCCCACCAAATGCACCGTCCAGTAGGCGGAGTTACCGATGTGCACATTGTTGATACGGATATTATTTCCACCCACAATGGTCAATACATGCGGCCTGGGGTCGAGTGTGTTGAATGGTTTCAATACATACGAATCCTCCAGCTCGGCACCCATGAAGGAGATACCGTTACCATTAATTTCACCATTGCCACTGATGCTGAGGTTACTGATGTTTTCTGCACTGATCCACATCGTTCCTTCTCCGGGATTATTGCGGAATGCACTTTTAGTGTATACTTTTTCATTTGGATTTGCCAGCAGCTTGGCACCGGCTTCCAGGTGCAGATCGATATTTGACTTTAATACAACAGGGCTGCACATGAAAGTATAGGGCGAAGGGATGAGTACCTGCCCGCCTGTTTTACTGCAGGCATCAATAGCTTTTTGAATAGCCACCGCGTCATCGGTTTTGCCATCGCCTTTGGCACCAAAGTTTTTAACATTATAAATTTTTTGAGAAAAAGATGCGGTGCTGATCAATAGCAAAAAAAATGTACTGTAAAATATTGTATGTTTCATAATTCTTTAATGATGTTGGATATAAATATTGAACCGCCGTCAGGGTTTGCAACCGCTGACGGGGTTACAACCGCTGACGGGGTTACAACCGCTGACGGGGTATTACTCATCTATTTACCACAATTTTATACGATTTCCCTTTTATAGTTTTGAATGACAACAGGTATCCAATATTTGATTGTTGAGATGCTGCATTCACTCCTTCAATTGTAATGGGCTGATTGGTTCTGATAGTACATTCCCCCCCATTTTTTGATACTATTCGAGCGCTGTTTAATTTTCCGTTTGCCCAAGTTATATCTACTACATAGTTACCCCTTGCCACCAAACCCTTTACAGCACCGTCTTTCCACACATCGGGGAGGGCTGGCAATAAAAATATTTCGCCGCCCTGGCTTTGCAATAACATTTCTGCAAGTCCTGCTGCACCAGCAAAATTGCCATCTATCTGGAAAGGCGGATGTGCATCAAATAAATTGGGATAAGCGCCACCACCCCTGTTGTATTGGGTATTATTTTCTTTGGTGAGTCGTAATAAATTTTTATACAATACATGCGCATGATTGCCATCGAGTAATCTTGCCCAAAAATTTACTTTCCAGGCAAGGCTCCAACCGGTACCATCATCACCACGAATTTCTAATGTCCGTTTTGCGGCATTGGCTAAGTCGGGAGTGGCGCTGGAAGAAATTAAATTGGCCGGATACAGTGCATACAAATGCGATACATGGCGGTGATGCGGATCTACATCTTCAAAATCTTTATACCATTCCTGCAGCTGACCTTTACTGCCAATGGCGAATGGATAGAGTTTATTGGTGGTGCTGATTACAGTATCCCTGAACCCCGCATCAATACCCAGTACTTTTGATGCTGCAACCAGATTGCCAAACAGATCTCGGACAATACCCATATCCATGGTGGTGGCAACTGAAAGTCCGGATGTTTTTTTATCAGCATAATAAAAATCATTTTCAGGAGAAGTGGAAGGTGATGTAACCAAATGCCCGCTGCTGTCGGGTACCAGCCAGTCTAAAGTAAATATTGCGGCGTCCTTCATAATGGGATAAGCTGTTTCTGCTAAAAACTTTTTATCGCCGGTATATAAATAGTGTTCCCACAAATGACGGCTCAGCCAGTTGCCCCCCATACTCCAGTTGGCCCATTTAGGATCTCCCTTACCAATATCGCCAACAGGATTACTCAGTCCCCATATATCAGAGTTGTGGTGTGTAACCCAGCCTTTGGCATTATAAAATTCTTTGGCTGTTCGTTTACCCGTTACAGATAAATTTTTAATGAGGCCGAATAAAGGATTGGCCATTTCAGAAAGGTTGGTGGCTTCTGCGGGCCAGTAATTCATCTGCACATTGATATTGGTGGTATAATTAGAACTCCATGGTGCACGCAATTCTTTATTCCATATACCCTGTAAATTAGCCGGTACTTCGGGCGTTCGGGAGCTGCTGATGAGCAGGTAGCGGCCATATTGAAAATACAAGACTTCCAAACCTGCATCCTCGCCTGACTTGTTATACGCCTCCATTCTTTCGTCGGTAGGCAGATGAGTCTTACTGTCCTTACCATTATTCAGCTGCAGTGCTACGCGGTTAAAATATGTATGAAAATCGGCCAGGTGTGCAGCATAAACAGCAGCATAGGTTTTGGCACTTGCTTTTTGCAGATCGTTTTTGCATATGGCAATTTCATTTTTACCCTGCGCATCCGGACATTTATCATAGCCATTAAAACTGGTAGCTGCTGCGCAGTATAAAATGATTTCTGATGCATTGCTGATATGAATGCCGGCGGTATCAGTACTAACAGTACCGTCTTTGGTAACTGCTTTTACCTGCAATGCAAAGCGCATGCCCCTGCATCCGGCAGTATCTGTATAAATTACCGGCTCTTTATTATCATTAAAATAACTTGGATCCACATGTGCAGGCGCTTTGCCTTTTAATATAAGCGCCTCTTTACCGCTAATTTCATTTTTAAAATGGAGTATGCTTGATGCATTGACAGTAACATTTAACTGCTTTGCTTTATTGGCTGTTAAACGAACTACAATTACCTGATCGGGGGCAGATGCCAACACTGTTCTTTTAAACTGTACACCATTTACTGTAAAATTTGTTGTGGCAACCGCATCCTGAATATTCAGGTCGCGGTAAAAGGCTGTTGGTAATGCTCCATTGAAATTTTGTTTGATGTGCAGGTCGCCCAAAGGCATATAGCTTTCTGAATATAAGCCCTGCATTTTTTTTACCAGTATATTAGCAAGCACATAATCGCCTTTAAACAAAGCGGCTCTTACCTGCGGTAAATAGTCCGGTGATTTTGGATTAACGTTTTTTGCAATTGGCCCGCCGCTCCATAAACTGGATTCGTTTAGCTGAATCAGTTCATCCTCTGCCCTTCCAAATACCATGGCACCAAGGCGGCCATTACCTACCGGTAAGGCTTCTGTCCATACTGCGGCAGGTTTATTGTACCATAATTTTAAATCCTGTTGCGAAAAAACAACAGATGGAATAACAAATGCTGCGATTAAAAAAAACTGTTTTTTCATTTATGGTAATTTAGTTAATGAAGCCGGCCTGCAATTTTCTGCTGCTCCCCAATTAGATGGTTTATCCTGCAAAAAAATATCCAGTTGTCCGCCGCCGCTGATCATGGAATACGTGATATAATTTTTAGAATATAATTTTCCATGCCATAATACTTTGTAAATATAGTTTGCTCCTGCTGACTGCCGATGTGTTTTAATGGCCATTGTTTTATTAGAAGGCAAATGAATTGTTACATCATCAAATAAAGGCGTAGTTAAAATATAATTATTCGATACCGGATCAACAGGATAAAATCCCATGGCAGCAAAAATGTACCAGGCACTCATTTGTCCCGCATCATCGTTACCACCCAATCCGCCCGGACCATCACTGTATTCATTATTTAAAATATCAATTACTTTTTGCTGTGCTTTCCATGGTGCGGCTGTGTAATTGTACATAAAAGGAATCTGATGCCCGGGCTCGTTACCATGCCAGTATTCATTTTTTATGAATAAGCTGTCTAATGCAGCCTCCAGTTTTTTGGCGCCACCCATCAGTGCAGACAATCCTTTTACATCCTGCGGCACATAAAAACTATAGTGTCTTGGTGTACCTTCTGTAATATAGGATGCTCTTTTATCTGCCATAAAATTTGGAGCCCAACTGCCATCAATATATTTACCTCTAACCATTCCCACAGCAGGGTCAAATACATTTTTATAATTGAATGCACGTTGCTGTAATTTTTTATAGTCGGCTGATTTATTCATTCCTTTCGCAACGATGCTTAATGCATAATCATCGTATGCGTATTCCAAAGTTCGGCTCACCTGCTCTTTTTTATGAAAGGCTTCTTGCACACTGTCTTCCATTGGTATAAAACCATATTTCAAATAAGTAGTCAGGGCTCTTCTTCCAAAACCATTTTTATAGTCATCAAAGCTGCTGGGTGTTTCAAATGCATTTTTACGCATAAGTGTATAAGCAGCATTGACATCATAATTACGGATGCCTTTATTGAATGCCGATGAGATATAGGCGGTAACATGATCGCCAATCATCGCTGCGGTATAACTGTTCCAGCAGGGAAAGATGGGTAACCAGCCACCCTGTTCGCCTTTGGCAATTAAAGAACGTACAAATTGACTGGAAAGATCCGGTTGTAATATTTCAAATAGCGGCAGTTGTGCCCGGTAAATATCCCACATTGAAAAATCATCATAATAATTACCATCAGCATTTTTTTTAAACTCATAGTTGCCAGAAAACTTTGGATAGGCTCCGTTGGCATCACTCATTAAACGCGGATGCTGCATGGCATGATACAAGGAAGTATAAAATATCCTTTTGTTTTTTTCAGCAGTAGTTTTTACTTCGATCTGCTGAAGGGCTTTTTCCCAAATCTGTTTGGTTTCAACATATACCGCATCAAAATTTTTATTGCCTATTTCTGCAGCAATATTTTTTTTCACCCCATCTATATTGGTAAAGGAAGTGCCAATAGTAATTTCAACAGATTCGCCTTTATGTAAATAAAATCCAATAAATACACCTGCTTCTTTTTGATTGGCAATGCTTAGTGCAGGCAAAATTGTTCCTCCGGCATATGAACCTGACACAATAGCTTTTCTGTTTGCTGTCATGTTCATATTACCATCAAAGCCTGCTTTATTACCCCAGCCCTGATAAATCCGATGTACTGCATTGGTGGCTGTAATCTCATTGGTAAATGCATTCACACTTGCTGTGCAGGTTGCATAATCGCTGTTAGGGGTAACCAGTATATAAAGACTATCCTCCTGCAACATGGTAAAGCGCATCACGCCACATCTTAATGTTGCGGTTAATTCTGCAAGCAGATTTTTATTGGGTAAATTAAGTTGATAGTAAGCAGGAGTAGTGATTTCATTGGCATGAGAAAACGGAATGGCATAGTCATTCACTGCGGTTTTTAGTTTCCCCACAACAGGCATAATGGTAAAACTTCCGTAATCCTGCGTACAGCTGCCGCTGATCCAGTGTGTGGCCCGGAAGCCTGTGAACAGACTGTCTTTATATAAATAAGGCGGCACACATTTATTTTCCGATTGCCTTGTTTGCGGCGTAAACTGCGTCATGGCAAATGGCAGGGTTACCGAAGGAATCGTATTGGCATTGGCTTCGGTGCCACCGGCCTCACTATGCTTGATGGCACTAGCTGTGGTGGCCACGGCAGTTCCTGCCAGGGGCTGTACATACTGCAACAGGTTTTGTGCAGTAGAAGATACAGCAGCAAATAAGAATACAGACAGCATTGCTGAATGCAATAAAAAATATTTTTTTGAGGCAGACCGTATGCTTGTTCTTAATGTCATGATTGTTGTTCTATTCTTTATCTGATACAGAAGGTGGAACCACTTTTGTACCCCAGTCTGCCGAAGGCGTGGCTCCCATTTCCAAAACCAACTCTCCGCCATTCACAATATCCCGGTGTTCTATCCATGCTAAATGATATGGCTTACCATTCAATGTGGCAGAGCGAATGCATTTATTTTCTTCTGAAAAATTGGTGGCCCTGATGATAAAATCTTTTCCATTCTCCTGGTGTAAAACAGCCTGCTTTACAAAAGGCGCATTGATCAGGTAATAAGATTGCCCTGCATTGGGATACAATCCCATCATGTGAAATGCCAGCCAGGAAGACATGGCCCCTGAATCATCATTGCCGGGAATACCGCTGTGTGAGCCGTTAAAATTATCGGTGATGATTTTCCTGATGCGGTCGCTGCTTAAATCGGGGCGGCCGATCCAGTGGTATAAATTGGGGCTGAGGAAAGAGGGTTCATTACCTACATTGTACAATTGCTTTTCAAAGAAGATGTCTAACCGTTTTTTAAACGCCGCAGGCCCGCCCGATTTTTTTACCAGCATGGCCACATCATGCGGAATACTGAGTGAATATTCCCAGCTGCTGGCTTCGTAAAAAAATCCGCACCACCAGCATACACATATGGGCCAGTCCTGCGCAGTGGGCGTATAAGGTATCCAGGTAGCCCTGCCATTGCTCATATCGCAGCGGATGCTGTCGATCCATTTTCCTGCCGCATCTTTAGGCATAATGAAACCTGTTGCCCCATTATCACTGATATTGCGCCATAAGTTTTGCCAGTTGCCGGATTGTTTTAAGAAACGGCGGTACTCTCCCATTCTTCCAATGCCTTTAGCTACGGTTGACAAACAATAATCATCATAAGCATATTCAACCGTGCGGTTACCTGCACGTACAAAATTAGAAGACACATAACCCAGGCTGTTGTAATCGGTTAAACCGCCACGGCCTTCTTTTTCTTCATTACCTCCCGGAGGAACGGTGGCATCTTTTAACATCGCTTCCAGTCCCAAATAATAATTGATTCCCTTCAGTCCTTTTACATACGCATCTGCAATCAGCACTTCGGCATTAGAGCCACCCTGTGTTCTGCCATTGCTGTTACCGCTTCTTGCGTCGGGCATATAGCCATCGCGTTTGTATATCTGTAATAATGCATTTACAATATCTGCCTCACGGGTTGGGCTGATCAATGTGATCAACGGATTAGAAGAACGGTAGGTATCCCATATGGCATAAAAATCGTCGTAATAAGGACCGTTGTTTTCCCAGAGCGGATTTTCACCGGTACGGTCCACCGGCATCAGCATGGTATGATACAGCGCTGTATAAAACATTTTTTTTTGCCCCGTAGTGGCTCCTGCATCAATTTCAATTCTATTCAGCAGTGCTTCCCATTTTTGAGTGGTCTCATTCAGGCATTGATCAAAATCCCATTCGGGTACTTCGCCATCAATATTTTGGCGGGCTTTTAAAGCACTTATGAATGAAATGCCGATCTTCATCTCAACAGCGCCGGCAGATTGCTGGTCAAAGAAAACCAATACACCGGTTTTCTTTCCATCATCCACCTGATTTTTTTGCCCTGCAAATAATTGCCCGTTTTTAAAAGAAGTAAACCGGCTGAAAGGTGTTTTAAACACTGCAGAAAAATAAACCGTATATGCAGCTCCGTTATTCCATCCCCCGCGGATCTTTGAATAGCCCCTGATCTCATGATCTGATACCACTTCTATTTCGGAGCCAACAAACTGCTGCGCTTCCCTGCCATCCGGAATATTGGTTTCGCCTAAAAATTCTCCTGCATCTATTTTAACCGCTTTTTTATTGCCTGCATATATGAAGCGGTAGTACGCCACTTTATGCGCTGCCGTAATTTCAGTTTTGATATTCCATTTCTTCAACTGCACGCTGTAATATCCCAATGACACGGTTTCGTTGGCTCTTAATGATTCCTGTTTTACCGCTTCATCGCTGCCATCAAAAGGCATTACGGAAATATTGCCATATTTGGGCCCGCCACCGGTGCCGCTTACATGCACCTGGCTAAATCCGTAAACTGGTTTAGAGGAGTCAGATGAATAGCCGCTGTTAGCACCCTTATTACAATCGGGCCCGGGTTTTATCATTCCAAAGGGGCGTGAAGGGCCGATAAAAACATTGCCCTCTCCTTCGGAGCCAATCAATGGATCTACATAGAGGTGATATTGTGCTGTAGCAGTATTGATTATACAATGCAAGAGTATAAATGCAGCAACATATTTAATTACTGTCTGTAATCCGTTTTTCATTTCCTGAATTTTTTAATACTTATCACATCATTTTACCAAAACACCGTATACAATGCCGCTAATATGCCGCAAATTATAACAGACCCCACAATAAATTCCGGAGAAACTTTAAACAATTTAGTATCCATTTCAATCACATGCGTATCGGTGGCAGGTTTGGGTTTTATTATACTAATGGCCACCATAATGATCACAATGGCAAAAAATGCAATGGTCATGCGGTCTAAAAAAGGATAATCCGGAAATGCGCCACCGGTCCAGCGGGGCAAAAATTTTAATACCGCCGAAATGGGCACCGTAAGCACGGCCCCTGCCAAACCAGCGGGTGCAGTTGTTTTTTTCCAGAACATACCCAGCAAAAAAATGGCCAGTACCCCCGGTGAAAAAAATCCTGCATATTCCTGTATGAACTGGTAAGCCTGGTCCAGCGATTTTAATGCAGGTGCCACAATGGCCGCAATCAGCATCGAAATAATTACTGCCCATCTTCCAGTCAATACCATTTTCCTTTCACTGGCGTCTTTGTTGATATACTTTTTATAGATGTCTAACGAAAAAATAGTGGAGATGCTGTTGGCCTTACCCGCAAGAGAGGCCACAATGGCTGCGGTTAAAGCCGCAAAGGCAACACCTTTTAATCCGGCAGGCAACAAATTCATCAGCGTTGGATAAGCATGATCTGGTTTAATGCTACCGGTTGCTGCATCCATCATTTCTTTTTGAAACATGCCATTGTGGTGCATCACATACATGGCAATACCAGGCAAAACGGCTATTACCGGCACCAGCATTTTTAAAAAAGCTGCAAACAAAATTCCTTTGCGGGCCGTTTTTAAATCTGCCCCCAGTGCCCGTTGAACAATATACTGGTTACAGCCCCAGTACGCTAAATTATTGATGAGCATACCGCCTATCAAAACAGACAGCCCCGGCAATTCCATATAATGCGGACTGCTTTTATCAAAGATCATGTGAAAATGATCCGGCGCTTCTTTACGTAAAATAGAAAGGCCTTTAAAAATATCTTTCCCAAATCCAAACTGTTCCGACAATAATGTGAGTGCCAGGTAAGTGGTCACCAGTCCGCCAATGATCAATACCAGCACCTGGAATACATCGGTATAACCAATTACCTTCATGCCACCCAGGGTTACTATGATAGAAAAAACACTTAGCCCGGCAACACACCATTCAAAACTGATGGGCGCAATAGATGAAATGGCCAGCGCCCCCAGGTAAATGATAGAGGTTAAATTTACAAACACATATACCAGCAGCCATATCACTGCCATGATGGTACTAACGGTACCATTATAACGCATGGCCAAAAACTGCGGCATGGTAAATATTTTATTCTTCAGGTACATGGGGATGATGAAGATGGCCACCAGTATCAATGTAGCTGCCGCCATCCACTCGTAAGTAGAGATGGCCAGGCCTAACGCAAAGCCGGAGCCGCTCATGCCTATAAAATGCTCGGCCGAAATATTAGAGGCTATCAGTGACGCCCCGATGGCCCACCAGGTCAATGATCCCTCGGCAAGAAAAAAATCTTTGGAACTGGTGGTGGCAGCTTTCTTTTTTTGGTAGATATAAATACCATAAGCCGATACCAAAATAAAATAAATGATGAAGACTATATAGTCTGCAGTTTGTAATGTGTTCATTCGTTGGATAGTTTGCAATCGTTAACCCACTGTCTGGGATGGGCGTAAATAAAATGTCTGTATGTTGATACGGGGGCAAGCCTGAAAGCTGTACCATCCCATACTATATTAAATTTTCAAAAACCATTTCTTCCTGTATAAAAAATACATGGCGGCAAATTGAATCAGCGCCACTCCTGTCCACAGCGCTGCTTCGTGCCAACCCGCCGGCAGCTGGTTAATCAATCCGCCAAATAAAAAAGCAGTCGTTGATTCAAAATTCACCACCCCATGGGCAGCCATATAAATTAAAATAGAATTGCATCCCACCCACACCAGCGGCATGCACCATTTTTTAAAACCGGCCACATCAATTACTGTATAGAATAAAGCAAATAACAACATGCTCCATCCGCCGGCGAATAAAACAAATGAGCTGGTCCACATATTTTTGTTGATGGGAAAAACCATATCCCATAGCAAGCCCAGCAGTAATAATCCCAATCCGGCTGCAGCCAATACCATGGCTTTACGAACTGAACTTAATTTTTCACTTTGTAAGAACTGGCCTGTAAACACACCCAGCAGGGCAGAGCCAATGGCGGGGATGGTGGAAAGCAGCCCTTCAGGATCATACACAGCACGGTGCAATTTTCCGGGTAAAAAAATCCGGTCTATATATCCTTCCAGGTTTCCCTCGGGTGTAAGTATGCCTGCGCCAAAGCCCGGAACGGGCAGTAACATTATGGCAGCCCAGTAAGACAGCAATAAGGCGGCAAACCAAATGAGTTGCGAACGAAGCGAACAGTTTAGATAAATAATGGCGCCAAAAAAGCAACTCAGTGCAATACGGCCCAGCACACTGGCCATTCTTGTATGCTCATATCCCTGCCATTTAAATAATCCATTTACCACCATACCTAAAATAATCAGTATCAACGTACGCTTTATTAATGCCCGGTATATTTTTGTTTTGGCTGGTCCGTGAAAACTTGAACCAGAGCCGCCCCCCGGCTGGTTCAGTTGTTTACTATAAGAAAATGGCATTGAGATGCCTGCAATAAAAATAAACAATGGAAATATAACATCATAAAAAGTAAACCCATTCCATACTGTATGATGCAATTGGTTGCTGATGCCTGTAACAATAAGTTCCCAAAAATTCAGATCGGGCGTAGTGGTAATTTGCCAGTTGGTGGGATTGCGGTACAAGGCATGTTTAGTGAGTACCACATTCGCCAGTCCGTGAAAGATGCCTTCGCCGCTGATGATCCAGAACATGTCGAAGCCACGCAATGCATCCAGCGATACCAGTCTGCCGGATACTTTTTTTTCCTGTGATATAGATATTGCAGCTGCCATTATGAAAAACTAAGTGTATGTGTAAATGGTGTGATGCCCGTTATAAAAACATGCATGCCTTCAGTTCGTAAGCTCCCAAAGTGAGTGCTGTACCGTTCGCCTTCCAGGTCAGTGATCTTTTTATGATCCATTACGCCCGGTCCAAAACGAATGGTATCCCCACCCCTGGTGTATTCACCCCCGCCTGCAGCTAAAAAACTATTCCCGTTTACAGGTGTTGTAACGCCGGTAATTGTTCCACCCTCACCAAAGCAGAGTTCAATGGTAACAGGCACCCCTGCCTGGCCGCTAACACTAATGGCCAGTTGTACTGCTCCATTCGCTTCTGTAAATACAATGGCCGTATCCTGTGTTTTTACATTGCTTACCGGCCGGTGTTCAAAATCCATCTTGTTCCAAAAACGGCCGTCGGTGCTGGGCCCCAGTTTATAATCGCCTTTGCTGTTGCGTACATTTTTTGGTAATGGCTGGTAATAGGGCGCTGTTAATTTTTTGTGCAGGATATATTTGCTGCCTTCTTTTTTTAATCCATCGCTGTAAAAATAGCCCATGCCAAAAAAGGAAGTAGACAGCCGCATGTATTTTAAAACGGCATTCCCTTTCCGGTAACTGAAAAAATCCGGGCTGCAGGAGCGGCCGGATGCGATGATCAATGGCCAATCTACCCCTCCAAATAGTGTGGCGGTGGTGCTGCCCTTCCTGATGCGCAGCAGCTGCGATGTGGTGAATAATTTTTCGTACTGGTCTGATGCTGCAACGGATTCGGGTAATGGTTGCTGTAATAGGCTGTCTTCTAAAAAATTGAACAGGCCTTTATTGAGTATTTCTTCCTCAAAACTTTTCATATGCTCCATCTGCCTTGTAAGGGCAGCATATTTTTTGTTATCGTCTTTGATGGCCATGTAGCGGTAGCTGTAATAATAATAGGCCACCACACTTTTCACCAGGTACTGATCCTGCCGGCGTGAATCGTTGGTAACCATCTCCCCGTTAGGTTCTATGTAATAAGTGGTCATTTCCAGGTTCTTTCTTACATAGGCCAGCAGGGCGGGTTTGTTTAAAAACCTGGCCATGGTGATCAGTGAGCTGTTTTCTACGCCGGCATAAATACCTGCGCTGCGTTCGGGATAATGCCCGTCTGCATCCATGTAGATCCCCTCGGCCAACCAGTCTTCTATACGGTCGGTATATTTCTTATTGGGGTACAAAGTGTGCAGCCTGGCCAGTGCGGCACAAACCACCCAGCGGTGATTGGGTGTATGCACACCTCCTGTTCTTAACCCTTCGCCTGCTTTAATTAAAACATCTTTTATTGCAGCGTTTACACGTTGCAGTGCAGGTGAATTGTCTTGCTGTAAGATCACCGCAGCAGCACAAAGCAGCTCCACTAAAAAAGCGGTGTCGGGCGGCGATTCTAAATTGCCAATATTAACAGTGCCGTCTGCTGCCTGCTGGCCCGCAATGGCACGGCAAAGTATTTCAAGCTTAGGTACCACCAGGGCGCTATGGTAATATTGTGAGCCGGCAGATACAAATGAAGCGGCCAATGCTGCAAAATCGTAGCCGGTCTTCCTGCTGAAAATAATATTTCCTTCTGCAACAGATTGTAATAACAGGGTAACCTGCTGGTCATTGGCTGCCACCAGTTTTTTCATGATGTCATCTGTATCAAAAGAATGAGGATGCCGCGTGGCCGCCTGTAAAACCGTTGTGTGTACCAATGGGGCCATCAGCGCCAGCGCTCCCATCTTTAAAAAAGATTTTCTTTTTATCCGGTTCATATTACATCATTTTAAATTGTTGCACTGCAGGTGATCATTTATCAATAACGGTACTGTAAATTATTTTTCCGGTATCGTCAATCGTTTGTACCTGCATTTGCGTACTGTTAACAGAAAAAACCATGAAGCCATATTCAGATGCCACCATCTTTGCTTCGGGTACCAGCTGCACGGCTGTTTTTTCAGAGGCTGCGCCCGAAATAAAATGCTGTGTTTTTGTATCTGCTTTTAAATGTTGTAAGCTATGTTCGTGCCCCGACAGGTATGCATCTACACCATATTTATCGAAGAGGGGTTTTAAAGAACGGCGGATGGCCCTGGTGTCATATGCATCTGTTCTGCTGCCACCGGTATACATGGGGTGGTGCCCCACCACAATTTTCCATTTGATGGCCGGATTGGTATTGCTCAGTTCTTTTGCAATCCATTTTTTTTGTTTGGTACTGTCTGCTGTTCTTACATGGGGGCCGTATTCTGCATTGGAATAAAATTCCGGTATCAGCGGGTTGGTATCAATAAATAAAAATAAAATCTTATTGGCAGTGTCGCCGGTAATGGGGATGATCCTGGAATAATACCTTGCAGGCATCTTCCACCTGCGGCTGATTTTTGAATACGCTGTTTGAGCATCAGGATCAGATTTGTAATCGTGGTTGCCCAGTACCGGGTACCAATCCCATTGCAGGGAAAAGGCCGTGTAAATATTTTCAAATGAATAATGAAACAAAGGATCCTGCGCACTGATGACACCACTGGGATAAAAATTATCGCCGGTAGCAATTACAAACTGCGATTTTACAGTAGTGGCTGTTTTGCCCATTTGTGCGGCTACCTGTTGCTGGTGGTCTTCTCCATTGCGGCCCCAGTCGCCCATCACTATAAAGTTCAATGCCTTTTTAAGCAACCCGCCCGGCGGTGTTGCAGCAGTACTGTCTTTGATCAGCACCTGCGCATCCAGGTGCGTATACAGTACCAAAAAGGCACAACAGCTGATAATTGATTTTATGTTCATTGCCCTGTTATTTGTTTACAATGTAAATTTAAAACCCGAAGTAAAAACTCCGGGCTTTAATTGATTGTATTTACTGCTGATTATGAGAAAAAATTAATAGCCAGGATTTTGAACCAATTTGGGATTTGTGCTTAGTGCCGCATTTGGAATTGGGAAAATTCTGCGATATGTATCGGTATTTGTCTTAAAACCATAAGCCGTTTCATACTTACCAAAGCGTATCATATCATTTCTTCGCCAGCACTCCCATGTAAATTCACGAGCCCGTTCTGCATACAAATCATCCAATGATACTGTTGCCCATGCAGGTGAAGTACTGCGGTTGCTGCGAACCATATTGGTAAGTGAAAGAGCGGTATGGCCACTTGTAGCTGTTCCGCCTCTCAATATAGCTTCTGCTTTCATTAACAAAATATCTGAATAGCGGAAGATTGGTGCGTCATTACTTTGGTTGCGGCTGGAAGAATTTGCATCGGGTAAAAACTTGATATTTCGGATGCCCATATTCCAGGCAATTTCATCGTTCCCACAATCAATAGATGCAGGTGCCAGCCGTGCAGTAATAATGGAATCAATATAAAGCTGATAAGTAATTGCTGTGCTTCCATCAGCACCAGTATAAAACTGATCATACCCTTTTTTTGTGGTACTCACCATCATTGGACTACCATCGGGCCAGAATTGATTACCCACCAGCCATTGATTATTTCTGATATCGTTAGCATCAGTTTTAAAATAGCTGTTGTAAAAGCTGGATAAAGTGGCGCGGGGTCCGCTGGGCTTTGCATTTATTAAACCACTGCCGGAAGTTTGATTCAGGATGATTTGGTTGAAAGAATAGCTACCTGGTGTACTTCCTGAATAGCGATACTTAATACCCAAATTGCGGTTTAAATCGTAACGGCCATGAAATAAATAGCCATTACTGGTTGAAGGATCGTATGGAATAGCAAAAATAAACTCCTTATACGCAGGCCCGTTTGTGGGAGAAAACTGGTTTAAATAAGTACCTCTTGCTTCAACTGCAAAACTTCCGGAGCCAATAATTGCATCACAAGCGGCAATCGCTTCATTGTATTTAGATGTACCGGCATATACTTCTGCATTCAAATAAAGCTTAGCTTGTAATGCATGCGCCATCCATTTTGTTACTTTGCCGTAAGTGCTGCTTCCTGTAGCCGTTTTTAAATGAGGTATTGCTGCTTTTAATTCAGCATCTATAAAGCTGAATACCTGTGCACGTGTTGCTTTTACCTGTACACCGGGGCTTGGATAAAGTGTGTCTAATGGAACATTACCAAACATATCCAGCAGTTCCCAGTAAGCAAAGGCCCTTAATGTTTTCAATTCTGCAATGGCTGTATTTTTAGAATTACCTTCAGGTGCGTTTTTAAAAATGAACATGGTTTGATTACAAAGGCCTACAATTGTATTCGCATCATTCCACACTGTTGTTATCCAGCCATGATCTTTGTTCCAGTCGTGGCGGTGTAATTGAATATACCCTTGCCCATCAAACCAGTTACCACCATATACAGGTAAAATTGATTCATCAGAACTTAACTCTTGTGCAAACCAGTAACCTAACGAATAATGCCCACGCAGGTTTGTATAAATAGTACCCATTACAGATTGAAACTCGGCATCTGTTTTGGGGAACACATTTTCTGTATAAAGCGAATTGGGTGTTACCTCAATTTTGTGACAGGAGCTTATAACTAAGCCAGCTGCCAACACTATTATAAATTGTTTCAAATATTTTTTCATAAAATGTTTTTTTTAATAATTAAAAACCAACTGATACCCCAAAAAGAATTGTACGTGTTTTTGGATAGAAACTATTATAATCTACCCCCAATGATGCTCCACCCTGGTTTATTTCAGGATCAATTCCTTTATACTTTGTTATTACAAAAAGGTTGTTTCCTGTAACATAAAAGCGCAGCATACTAATATACTCATTTTTTATATTTAAGCGATAACCTAAAGTGGCATTATCAAAACGCAGATAAGAGCCATCTTCTACATACCGTGATGAAAAATTGTTATTCCTGGCATCGGTTCTTTTATCGTCGGCTGCATAAGGGCTGATATTTGTTTGTCCTGCGGTAACTACATAAGAAAGATCTGCACGGGTGGCATTAAATATTTTATTTCCAAGTACACCTCTTACAAAGAAATTAAGGTCGAAATTTTTGTACCGGAAATTGTTGTTCCATCCAAACATCAATTTCGCATGTGGACTTCCAAGAGCATGATAATCAGAAATATTAGAGGGATTTGCTGTTTGTGTTTTGTCTTTTTTGTAGAACAACGAATTGCCTGATGCATCTTTACCTGCATATTCGAAAGAGTAAAACTGACCCAATGGACCACCTACTGCTAAAATTTGAAGACGACTTCCGGTTGTTCCCGGACCATCAAGTTGTGTATAGTAAGTAGAGTCGGCATTTACACCGTATTGTTGTGGCCCTTTTAAATCCAATATCACGTTTTTGTTACTGGCCAGGTTAAAACCACTGCTCCAGCTAAAGTTCTTTGTATTTACAGCATTCACATTTACACTTAACTCAATACCACGGTTTCTTATTTTACCAACATTCAGCCATAAAAATCCGCTTGGATCAATTGATTGCGCTACGCTGTAAGGAAATACCATATTGGTGGTTGTTTTTTCATACAGGTCAATTGAACCGGTAATTTTCCCTTTCAAAAATCCATAATCTATACCAAGGTTTTTTGTAGCTGTAACTTCCCATTGTAAATCGGGGTTAGATCCTTGTGTAGACCGGAATGAAGCATCAAAAACACCATTATTATAATAAGTACCTGATTTGTTGTAAAGGCGCTGTGCATTGTACGCGCCCAAACCAAAAGCATTTCCGGTTTCGCCATAGCTAAGCCTTAACTTCAAATCATTGATAAAAGAAATATTTTTGATAAAATCTTCTTCCGAAATACGCCAGGCTATACTTGCTGCCGGGAAATACCCCCACTCTTTGTTTTTACCAAATACAGAGCTACCGTCTCTTCTAACAGAAGCCTGTAACAGAATCTTTTCTTTGTAATCATAGTTTAAACGGAAGAAATCAGAAATAAAATTTGTTTCCTCATAAACGGCGCCACCATAATCAACCGCAAACCCATTTACAGTTTGGTAGTTACCAAGTCCCAGATTATTATACCCTGTATAATCGTTTACAAAATTAGTTTGGCTAGATTGTAACCCATCGTTGTTGGTATTTTTTTGCCAGCTATAACCTGCAACAGCTTTAAAGTTATGATACCCAAACTTTTTAGCCCATGTTAAATATGATTCCAGTGTTTTAGAACTACTTTGATAATAACCCCTGTAAGCAAGCCCGTTCGAATAAAAATTACGCAAACTACGGCCACCACCAGGATCTCCATTGGTGTAAAAACTACCAGTGCTGTAGTTTTGAGAATAATAACTATTGTAATACTCGCCATGCAGCCATGTGCCACGCTGATAAGACAGGTTTAAATTGTACGTTAAATTAAAAGGCAGCTTGGCTTCTGTTGTAAAATTACCCTGCAATGAACCATACTTGGTATCATCAACTGCATTTTTAATAATAGATACAGGGTTGAAATAACCAGGATTATTGAAGTTTTCGAAATAAGAGCCATTGGCATTATACACTGGAGACATTGGATTAAATTTTACAGCTTGCTGAAACACCATGTTTTGTAAAGGAACATTAGATGCTTTGCTGTTACTGCTCATCAGGTTTAAACCAAAAATTACTTTATCGTTTAACGCACGATGATCTACACTTATTCTGCCAACAACTCTTTCCAAATCACTTTGTAAAATAATACCATCTTTTTTCAGATAGTTAAGGCTTGCGCTGTAACTGCTTTTATCTGTACCACCACTAAAAGAAATATTATGGTTGTGAGATACTGCCGACTCTTTCTGTATGGCTTCCATCCAATTGGTATTGGCGTTTTTATCGTCGTTAGCGTTGGGTGTAAAACTATTTTTTTGTGAATATGCTCTTAACGCTGCAGCATCCATTAAATCCAAACTACTACTTACGCTTTCAAAACCAACATACCCGTTATACGCAGTCTGCAACTTCCCTTTTTTAGCTCTTTTGGTAGTAACCATAATTACACCATTAGATGCCCTGTTACCATAAATTGCTGCAGCTGATGCATCTTTTAAAATGTCCATAGAGGCAATATCATCCGGGGCAACAGCATTAATGTCTGCACCAGGTATACCGTCAATTACGTAAAATGGTCCACCCGGACTATTAACAGTACTTGCACCTCTTAATATTACCGCTGCCGGCCGGTTAGGGTCGCCACTTGCAGTAATATTCAGACCTGCCACCTTACCCTGCAATAACTGACCCACATCGCCAATGGCACCCCTGTTTAAATCATCCGGTTTAATGGTAGTAATGGCACTGGACAGCGTTTTTCTGCTGCCTTTACCATACCCTACCACCACCACATCGGTCAGTACCGTTTGTTTGTCAGTTAATACCACCGTGTAATTATTGTCGGCACCTACCTTCAGGGTAGTGGCTTCAAAATTTACCGCGGTAAATACTAAAGTGGCGCCTGGTGCTGCTGCAATGGTAAAGGTTCCGTTGGCTCCTGTGGCCACCCCGGTTTTACCACCTTTTACCAGCACGGTAACATTGGGCACCGGTTCGCCCTTACTGTCTTTTACAACGCCCGAAACAGATTTGGTTTGTGCCAAAATACTCAATGGCAGCATAAATAAAAAAAGCAACGATAGCAGTTTGCTTTTTTTAATGTTCGTTAAAAACACTTTCATAATTACTTGTTTTGGTTTTTGTTTTTAAATAGCAGTGTTTATGTTCAGTTTGCAGTTTAAAATTTTAAAGTGGCGGGTAAATATTTTGCCACCAACTGCTGGTAATAAGGCTTCAGTTCATCCCAGTTGGGTGGTGTGGGATTTTTAGAATACAGATCGTAGGGATTAAATAATTTCACCCATTTCAGCATCGCCCTGTCATGATCGTCCAGCAGGTGGCTGTATTCTCCTTCGCGGTGCCAGCTGTAAAAAGAATGGTAACGCAGCATATACAACCCCTCTTCGGGCAGGTGGTTTTTCATCATGTGGTACACATACTCATCATGCCCCCAGCTCATGTGTACGTTGCGCAAACCGCAGTTGGCTTCGTACACGCCCAGTGGGGTATTGTACCGTTCGTTATTATAATCGGGATTGTCTTTAAAAAATTCGGGATATACAATTTTATCAGAGTAGGCACAACCTACGGGGAAAGTGTCGCCCACCACCGCCCATTGTGGTTCGTTAAAAAGACACAATACTTTTCCCATGTCATGCATCAGCCCCACCATCACCATCCAGTCAGGATGACCATCTTTGCGGATGGCTTCAGAAGTTTGCAGTAAATGCTGAAACTGATCCAGGTCGGTATCGGGATCTGAATCATCCACCAGCTGGTTCAAAAACTGGAAGGCATCCCATACGGGCATTTCCTTTTTATTGAACTGCAAAAAATCCTGTTGCTTCTGCTGTACAAAATCAAAGGTTTGATAGGTGTGATTGAGGCGGTAAAACTCCTTTACCGTGTCCCTTGCAGGAGTTTCATAATTCCGGTATGCCTCGGTAGATTTGTCTTTGGCAATGGAATTGGGATCAGGATAACGTTCTAGTACATCGTCTTCCCATTCATCAAGGCTGTGTAATGGATTGAGCTCTCCCGGTTGCAATTGGTTGGTTGCAGGTATCATATAGCGCAATAGTTTTTAAATGTCTGTCTAAAAGAAAATCGAAACACTAAATTGAGATTTTAAAATGTAGCATCGCTACATTACACGATTTTTATTTACGCAACCGTTTTCGTGCTTTATTAAATATTCTGTAGCTTTCGGCCATTAAACCTGCAGTACGAATACCAAACAGATGTCCAAAATAAATATCAAAACCTTAGCGAAAGAATTACAACTATCGGTTTCATCCGTATCAAAAGCATTGCGTGACAGTCATGAGATCAGTGCCGAAACAAAAGCAAAAGTACTGGCACTGGCCAGCAAGCTGGATTACACGCCCAACCCCTATGCCAGCAGTTTACGAAAAAGAAAAAGCAAAACCATTGGTGTGGTGATACCCGAAGTGGTAAACAGTTTTTTTTCGCAGGCCATCAATGGTATTGAACTGGTGGCAAAAGAAAAAGGCTATCATGTACTCATCTACCTAACCCACGAAAATGCCGAAAATGAAAAAGCCATTTTTAAAGATTTTGAAAGCGGGCGTGTAGATGGCGTACTGCTGTCACTGTCGAGAGAAACCAAAGACAGTGTACACATTAAAGAACTGATAAAAAAAGATGTACCGGTGGTATTTTTCGACCGCTGCTTCAGCGAAGTAAATACCGTTAAAGTTACCACCAACGATTTTGAAAGTGCATACACCGCTACCAAACACCTGATCACCAGTGGTTGTAAAAGACCCGCCTTTTTATCCATCCTCAGTAACCTCAATATCATCAGCAGCAGGATGGACGGCTATAAAAAAGCACTGGAAGAATTCAATATCCCTTTCGATAAAAACAATATCATTACCTGCACCACCAGCTGGGAATACAATTACAACAGCCTCAAAAAAAAATTACGCAGCGCTAAAAAACCCGATGGCATTTTATCTTCCATTGAAAATTTATCCATCACCATTTATAAAGTTTGTGAAGACCTGCAACTGCAAATTCCCCGCGACCTGCAGATCGTTAGTTTTTCTAACCTCGATACGGCCTCCTTTTTAAATCCGCCCCTCAGCACCATCACACAACCGGCTTTTGAAATTGGCCAAAGGGCTGCATCTGTACTGGTAAAGGCACTGGAAAAAAAGAATTTCTTCATGCCCGACGAAACCATCATCATTCCCTCGGTACTTATTCCCAGGCGTTCTACCCTTAGCACCGGAAAATAATTCCGTATGGCTCCCCTTCAGTGATACCGCAATTAATTTTGCATAAAGAGCACTGCGTATACGCATTAGTTAGTAATTTGCCATTGTTAAGCCGCAATTCAATGCAGGCATGTATATCCAACAAATATTCAGAACATTAAAATTATTATTGAATGAGTGAGGTTATTGTAATTGGCGGTGGTGTGATTGGTCTTTCCAGTGCATATTATTTAAACAAAGCAGGCTACCGGGTTACCGTTATTGAACGGGGGGATATTACTGATGGATGCTCGTTTGGTAACATGGGCTATATTTCTCCCAGTCATTTTATTCCGCTGGCCAGCCCCGGCATTATTTCGCAGGGATTAAAATGGATGCTGAGCGCCTCCTCTCCTTTTTATATCAAGCCCAGGCTGAATGCCGAACTGATGCAATGGGGCTATCATTTCTGGAAAAGCAGCACCGCCGCAATGGTGGAAAAAAATTCCCCGCACTTAAATAATATACTGCAGCTGAGCCGCAAATTAGTGGATGACCTGCGCAACGATATTGGCGACACCTTCAATATGGAAACCATCGGCTGCCTGATGATGTGCAAGCAGCAAAAAACGCTGGACCATGAATTTCATTTGGCCGATGATGCGGAAATACTGGGCTTAAAAGTAGCCCGCCTGCATAAAGCAGATGTACAGGCGCTGGAACCCAATGTAGAAGTGGATGTGGCCGGGGCGGTGTTGTTTAAAGACGACTGTCATTTTAACCCCGGTAAAATGATGCTGGCATTAAAAAAATACCTCGAAAATAATGGGGTGGCATTTCAGCTGAACACCACCGTTACCGGGTTTGAAAAAGCCAATAAAAAAATTACCGGTGTTATTACCAGTAAAGGAAAGTTTACTGCAGATGAAATTGTGCTGGCCACCGGCAGCTGGTTACCCGTGGTAGCCAAAATGATGGGCATTAAATTATTGCTGCAACCGGGTAAGGGATACAGTTATACCTATCCGTTTGTAGAAAAAAATATTACGTACCCGGCCATACTGGTAGATGGCAGGTGTGCCATTACTCCCTGGGGTAACGAACTGCGCATTGGCGGCACCATGGAATTAAGCGGCATCAACAATAACGTGCTGGTAAAAAGAATGGAAGGCATTTATAATTCGGCTAAAGATTTTTACCCGGGATTGAAAATAGATTTTCCTCCGGCAGATAAAATATGGAATGGCCTGCGCCCCGTTACACCAGACGGACTGCCGTACATTGGCCGCCATGCAGCCCTCGATAACCTGGTAATTGCCGGCGGCCATGCCATGCTGGGCATTTCTGAAGGAACAGGCACCGGCAAATTAGTAACCGAGATTATCCAGCGCAAAACCACCTCTATCGATATCAAAGCATTTAAGGTAGAACGGTTTTAAGAAAGGGTGGTTTGGTAATGCATTTCCGGTATTTCCACCTCAAAGCCTTTACGCATCAGCCGCTGGCGAAAATCCTGCTGTACATTATATTCACCATGTACTAAAAACAAGCGCTTTACCTGTTGCGGATCCTGGCAGGCTAAAAACTGGCAAAGGTCGTCGTAATCGCCATGGGCGCTCATGCTTCTGATGCTGCCGATGGTGGCATTGATCTCGTGCGATACACCAAAAATATTCACTTCCTTCCTGCCTGGTTGCTGCAGTTTGGCGCCAAGCGAATTGGGCTCGCAATAACCCGTTAATAAAATAGTATTGCGGCTGCTTTCAATATTATTACTGATATGATGTTTTACCCTGCCTGCTTCTGCCATACCACTGGCAGAGATCACTACAAAGGGGCCGTTACGGAAGTTGAGCATTTTAGATTCTTCCACCGTTTTAATAAATTTCAATCCTTTAAATCCAAACGGATCGGTATCACTTTCTAAAATTTTCTGAATGGTGCCGTTAAAATACTGCGGGTAATGTTTTACAATTTCGGTAGCTTTTACACTCAGCGGACTGTCTACAAAATAAGGTACATCCGGCAATCGCTTCTCCAGCTCCAGCTGGTTAAGGGCAAATAAAATTTCCTGCGTGCGGCCAACGCTGAAGGCGGCAATAATTAATTTTCCTTTCTTTTGAATACAGGCTTTCTCCACCCATTCTAAAATTTGATCGGGCGTGGTAACGGCATTGTCGTGCAGGCTGTTGCCGTAGGTAGATTCTAACAAAATATAATCGGCCTGCGAAAATTCGGCAGGCGATTTTAATATCACATCCCGGTATCTTCCCACATCACCACTAAATGTGAGGCGGGTGATCTTTCCATCTTCATGAATTTTTACATGCACTGCCGCACTGCCAATGATATGGCCGGCATCGGTGTACTGTACTTCAATATTTTCGTCGATGGTAAACCACTGGCCGTATTCCACCGGCACAAAATGATCTACTGCTGCCAATGCCTGGTCGGTAGTGTACAGGGGTTTTAAATAGGGTAAGCCTTCCTGTGCCCTTCTTTTGTTTTCGTATTTGATATCGTTTTCCTGTATACCGGCAGAGTCTTCCATCAGTACCGCAGCCAGTTCTTTGGTGGCCGGGGTACAATATATTTTTCCATTAAAACCATCCGCCACCAGTTTGGGAATAAGCCCGCAATGATCAACATGCGCATGCGACAGGATGAGTGCGGTTACTTCCATGGGGTTAAACCCAAAGTTGCGGTTATACACATCGGTTTCTCTGCCCATACCCTGGAACATGCCGCAATCCAGTAAATATTTTTTGCCGTTCTTTAAAGTAAGCAGGTGCTTGGAACCGGTAACAGTTCGTGCGGCACCGTGGAATGCAATTTTCATTTAGACTATTTTTATTTTTATGAATCCAGCTGCAGTGCATAGCCTGTCTTTATTGGCGTCGCACTCTTCAGCTATAATTCCTTATTCATCTTTTATTGCCGGGAAAGATACAACAGATGAAACTGATATTTACAGATCATCCTTTTTAATCCATACAAATCCGTGTAGCTATACCCCCGCCCCCATCCATGCCATAATGCCCATCCCCACTTCAATGGCGCCTTCATCTATATTAAAAATGGGCGTATGCACGCCACTGGTAATGCCTTTGGCTTTATTGCCTGCACCCAGGCGGAAAAAACAGGCCGGTACCTGGTGCGAATAATAGGCAAAATCCTCGGCCCCCATGCGCAATTCTGTTTCGCTAACATTGGCTTCGCCCATGTATTCCACCGCCTTTGCTTTGGCAACAGGGTGCAGCTGTTCATCATTCAAAACAAATGGATACCCCACATCAATTTTTATTTCTGCTTCGGCACCCATGGCTTTTACCAGCTCCATTGTTTGTTGGGTAATCAGTTCGTGTGCTTTAAAGCGCCAGGTTTCATTCATGGCGCGGAAAGTACCCATCAGCTTTACCTCGCTGGGAATTACATTGGTGGTATTGCCCCCGTTAAATGAAGTGATAGATAACACTGAAGGATTAAAAGGATTGTTGTTCCTGCTTACAATTTGCTGCAGGCTCACAATCAGGTGGGATGCAATTAAAATAGTATCGGCTGTTAAATGCGGCGATGCGGCATGCCCGCCCTTTGCTTTAATGGTAATGTAAATTTCATCGGCACTGGCCATGATCATGCCGCCGCGGAAACTCAGCTGCCCCACTTCCATACCCGGATGTACATGCAGGGCGTATATCTCAGCAGGTTTTGGATTGTCGAGTACCCCGTCCCGTATCATGTAGCTGGCGCCACCGGGATTTTTTTCTTCACCGGGCTGAAAGATCAGTTTTACTGTTCCCTCCCATTCGTGTTTCAATTCATTTAAAATTTTTGCCGCGCCCAGCAAACAGGTGGTATGCACATCATGCCCGCAGGCATGCATTACCCCGGCTACGGTGGAGCGGTAAGGCACATCGTTTTCTTCCTGTATGGGCAATGCATCCATATCGGCACGAAGCGCAATTACTTTTTTATCCGGGTTCTTTCCTTTTATTAATCCCACCACCCCGGTGGTGGCCATTACTTCAAATGGAATATTCCAGCCGCGTAGCTTTTCCTGTACAAACCCTGAGGTTTCAAATTCTTTATAACTCAGTTCGGGGTGGGCATGAATATGATGGCGTACTGCTATAAATTCATCGGCATAACTGGCTGCCAGTTGCTGTATCTTTTCTTTCAACATCTTCGGTCGGGTTCATATTTAAAAAACAAAAAGAGTTTCACTACGGAAACTCCAGTCAAATTACATCATTTAGTGCATTTAATTATCATCCGGTTCTTTATTCTTATCGCCTTTTACTTCCACCACTTCTGATACCACAAACACATTATTGGTTACAATTTTTGCATTGGTGATCATTTTGCGGTAGCGGTCGGCATCTGCCTTATCGGTAAAATTGCCAAACTTCAGTTTAATAAAAGGCGCCTGGAAACTCATGTACACTTTTTGCTCGGGGAAATTTTGCAGTAATTGCGCCCTTACTTTCATGGCATAATTCCTGTCGTTGCTGTTTACCACCAGCAGGCGGTAGCCCTTGGCTGCCCTGGGGCCCAGTGCCACGGCCTTATTAAACTCCTGTTCTTTTTTAGCCAGAATATCCAGCCGGGGATCTTTGGTTACGGTAATGGTGCCGGTTACCACAGAATCTTTGGGCACCACTGTTTGCGCCTGTGCGGTACTGAATAACAGTACTGAAAAAAATACGATCGCTGTTTGTTTCATATACGTTGCTGTTTTACAAAAACCATTCCATCAATTTTGCTGTACCATTTCCTGCAGCAATTGTACCCCGTTGGTACAACTGAGCCTGCCGGCACCCGCCTGTATCAGTTGCCGGGCAAAACTATTATTTTTTATAACGCCGGCAGCAGTAATTTTTACAGCAGACGCGGTATGGGTGCGCAGCAGTTGCACGGTATCGGTTATTATTTCTTCGGGGCCATAGCCGGTGCCGCTTACCATCGCATCCACACCAGCCGCGCCGTATATATCACAGCAGGTAATGAGCTCGGTGTTGGTAAACAAACCGCCTGGCAGCACCAGGTGCAATGCCTTACCCTTACCTTTTACAATGGGCATAATGGTACCGATCTCTTTGGCCAGGTATTGCCAGTCCTGGTTTTTTACCGCTGTAGTATTTGTTACCAGGGCCAGTTCATCTGCCCCATCCACAATGGCCATCACTATTTCGGCCAGTTTGGCCTCTATTACCGGGTAGCCCAGCGGAAAACCTGCTACCGTAGCCAGTTGTACTGGGCTGTTGCCCAGCAGGCCGCGGGCCGCTTTTACAAAAAGAGGCGGTACACAAACCGATGCAAAGCCATACTGCAGTGCTTCGGCACACAATGTTTCAACACCGGCCATGGTAGTGCCCGGGTCCATCAGGCGATGCTGTATAAGGGGGGCAATATTCATACAAGGGCACAAAAATACTGTTTGTGCGTCACTAATTTGTATCAATGGTAAAGGCTGCAAACAAATGATTTGTTATATTTAACGTTCAAACTTCACTTACCAAAACTCTTACGCATGCAAAAACTCCAATTTCCGGCATTGTTGCTGGCATTTGTAATCAGTACAGTACAAATACATGCCCAGGCCACTTTTCCGGCAAATGATGTTGCCAACCCTAAAGATGGCAGCTATGCTTTTATCAACGCCACCATTGTTAAAGATGCCCAAACCACCCTGGCAAATGCCACACTGGTAATACGCCAGGGCAAAATTGAAAATGTGGGTGTGAATGCCCCCCTTCCCAAAGATGCGGTAGTCATTGACTGCAAAGGCAAATACATTTACCCCGCCTTCATCGACCTGTTCAGCGATTATGGTATTGCCGTACCGCAGCGGGCACCCACCGCCGGCGGATTTTTTGGCTCGCAACAAATTACTTCCGGTACCAAGGGCGCTTATGGCTGGAACCAGTCCATTAAAAGTGAAGTGGAGGGTGCAAAAATATTTACTGCCGATGATGCCAAAGCAAAAGCATTGCGTGACCTGGGTTTTGGGGCCGTACTCACCCACCAAAAAGACGGTATTGCACGTGGCACCGGGCCCTTGGTGTCATTAGCTGCCCAGCCGGATAATTTGGTGATGCTGAAAGATAAAGCAGCTGCTTTTTACTCATTAAATAAAGGCACATCCACACAGGGATACCCCGGTTCTATGATGGGCTCCATTGCTTTACTGCGCCAAACCTACCTGGATGCACAATGGTACAAAAATTTATCTGCCGGGCAGGCAGGCAACCCGGCAAAAGAAGGTACCAACCTCTCTTTAAAAAGCTGGAACGACAATCAAAACTTACCAAAAATATTTGATGCCGGCGATAAATGGAACGACCTGCGGGCCGATAAGATCGGCGACGAATTTGGTGTACAATACATCATTAAAGGCGGTGGCAACGAATACCAGCGCATCAAAGAAATTGCAGATACCAAAGCTGCTTATATACTCACCTTAAATTATCCCGCTGCCATGGATGCAGACGATGCCAATGATATACGCTTTGTTGGACTGGACGACCTGAAGCACTGGGAGCTGGCACCCGGCAATGCTGCAGCGCTGGAAAAAGCGGGGGTACCCTTTTGTTTAAGTACCGCCGATCTTACCAACCCGGCAGACTTTATGGCCAACCTGCGCAAAGCACTGGAATATGGATTAACAGAAAGCAGGGCACTGGATGCATTAACCAAAACCCCGGCCGGCTTAATTGGTATGAGTCAGCTGTTAGGCAGCATCGATAATGGAAAGATCGCCAATTTCATCATCACTTCCGGCCCCCTGTTTGCCGAAAAAACCGTGCTGTTGCAAAACTGGACACAGGGTATTAAAAATGCCGTTAAAGAAGATGCCTGGTACGATGTAAAAGGATCATACAAATTAACTGCCAGCAATGCCAGGTCATTTACCGTAGATATTAAAGAGGGCGGCGTGGCCAGTTTTATTGCAAAAGATACCCTTACCGGCAAATACAGCTACGATGGTAAACTGGTAAAACTAAGTTATACCGAAGGCCGCGGCCCCAATGCCAAAGAAACCATTTTAAGCGGTGCCACCAATGGCAATACCTGGAATGGTATGGGAAGAGATGCTGCAGGAAATAGTTTTACCTGGACGGCCACTTACGATCATGCTTTAGAAGTAAAAGCAGATAGTGCAAGACCAAAGCCACCATTAACCCTGGGAAAAGTAACCTATCCTTTTATTGGACTGGGCAATGAAGAAATGCCGAAACCCGCCACCCTTTTAATAAAAAATGCCACCGTATGGACCAGCGATGCCGCAGGTAAACTGGAGGGTACCGATATATTGGTGAAGAATGGTAAAATTGCCGCCATTGGCAAAAATTTATCCGATGCTGCCGCCACCGTAATTGACGGCACCGGCAAACATGTTACCGCCGGTATCATTGACGAGCACTCGCATATTGCAGCCGCCTCCATTAACGAAGGCGGGCAAAGCGTTACCTCCGAAGTACGCATTGGCGATAACCTGAATCCCGACGACATCAACATTTACCGGCAGCTCAGCGGTGGTGTTACCACATCGCATATCTTACACGGCTCTGCCAATACCATTGGCGGGCAAACGCAGCTGATCAAACTGCGCTGGGGTGCCAATGCCGAAGACCTGAAATTTGCAGGTGCCGATCCCTTCATCAAATTCGCCCTGGGCGAAAATGTAAAACGCAGTTCTTCCTCACAGGGCAACCAGCGTTTTCCTGATACCCGGATGGGGGTAGAACAGGTATTGACCGATGCTTTTCAAAGAGCCAGCGATTACCAGAAACAATTAAAACTGGCCGAAGAGAATAATAAAAAGAAGGGCGCCACCCCCATGCTGGTGCGCAGAGACCTGGAGCTGGATGCATTGGCAGAGATCATGAATAAAAAAAGATTCATCACCTGCCACTCGTATGTACAAAGCGAAATTACCGCCACCATGCGGGTAGCCGAAAAATTTGGTTTTCCGGTAAATACCTTCACCCATATTTTAGAAGGTTATAAAGTGGCCGATAAAATGAAGGCCCATGGCGCCAATGCCTCTACCTTCAGCGACTGGTGGAATTATAAAATGGAAGTGCTGGATGCCATTGCTTACAATGCCTACCTGATGCAGCGGGCAGGCCTTAACGTGGCCATCAATTCGGATGATGCCGAAATGGCCCGCCGCCTGAACCAGGAAGCTGCCAAAAGTATCAAGTATGGCGGCATGAGTGAAGAAGATGCATTGAAAATGGTGACCATCAACCCGGCTAAAATGTTACACATCGACGGTAAAGTGGGCAGCCTTGCCCCCGGCAAAGACGCCGACCTGGTGATATGGAACAATAACCCGCTGAGCATTTATGCCGTGGCGCAACAAACCATTGTGGATGGCACTGTATATTTCGACAGGGAAAAAGATATGGCATTGCGCCAGCGCAACCAGGCCGAAAAAGCAAGACTGCTGGCCAAACTGGCCGCGGCAAAAAGAACCTCCGCCGCACCGGGAGGCACGCCGGGCAATTTTCAAAGGGCCAGGCCCAGGTTTGAAGTGGTGAACAGCTGTATGGACCATGCCCACCAGTTAAGTTTACTGGCGGTGGATGCCGAAGACCTGGACGACAATTATTAATCTTTTAAACTGAAGCAACATGACATCTTTACAAATAAATTTTGGGCCTGCAAACATCAAAGCATGCATCAATACAATATATTCTTCTAAAGCCGCCCAATGGAAGCGCTTTGCCGGGGCCTTTCTTTTCGCTTTTGCATTTATTACAGCCACCGCACAAGAAACCGTGTATCCGGCACCGGTACAAAAAGAAACCATCGTGCTTACCAACGCCACCATTCATGTAGGCAATGGCCAGGTAATTGAAAATGGCAGCGTGGTAATTGCCAACGGTAAAATAACCGAAGTGGGTACTGCCACTACCGGCACAGGAAAAACCATTGACTGCAAAGGCAAACACATTTATCCCGGATTGATTTTAACCAGTTGCCAGCTGGGCCTGGTAGAAGTACCTTCTGTACGTGCCACCATTGATGCTACCGAAATTGGCGATATCAATCCCAGCATCCGTTCTATTGTGGCATACAATACCGAAAGCAAGGTTACCAATACCCTGCGCCCCAATGGTATTTTACTGGCCCATATCATTCCCGATGGCGGCCTCATCTCCGGCTCCTCCACCGTGGTGCAATTGGATGCCTGGAACTGGGAAGATGCCGCTTATACAATGGACAATGGCATTCACTTCAACATGCCTTCTTTACTGGCCCGTCCGCAACGCGGCCGTGGTGGTTTTGGCGGCGCGGCACAGCAGCAAACAGACCCCGTTAAAAGAGGACTGGAACAAATTGAAACCGTAAAAGCATTCTTCCGCGAAGCAAAAGCCTACCTGGCCGAGCCCGCACACAGCAATAGCAATTTAAAATTTGAAGCCACCAGGGGCCTGTTCAGCAAAAAACAAAAGCTGTTTATCCATTGCAATATTGTAAAAGAAATGTTGCTCGCGGCAGACTTTGTAAAAGAATTTGGTTTTGATGTGGTGATTGTAGGAGGTATAGACAGCTGGCAGGTGGCCGACATTTTAAAGCAACATAACATCGCAGTTATTCTGCAGCAACTGCACAGCCTGCCCGCCATGGTAGATGATGATGTGGACCAGCCTTTTAAAACCCCTGCCCTGCTGCAAAAGGCCGGTGTTTTGTACTGCTTAAATGATGATGATGAAAACAGCCGCAACCGCAACCTGGCTTTTAATGCAGGCACCGCTGCCGCCTATGGTTTAACCAAAGAAGAAGCCCTGAGCGCCATTACACTGAACGCAGCAAAAATTTTAGGCATTGCCGATAAAACCGGTTCGGTAGAAACTGGCAAAGACGCCAATATTGTAGTAAGCGAAGGCGATATTTTAGATATGAAAAGTAATACCATCAGCTACGCTTTTATACAGGGCCGCCAGATAGATCTGAACAATAAGCAAAAGCAGTTGTTTGAAAAATACAAGTACAAGTATGGGATAAAGTGAGGGGGGAAGGTTAGAGAGGTTCTAAAGGTTTGAGAGGTTCTAAGGGTTCTAAAGGTTAGAGAGGTTTGAGAGGTTTGAGAGGTTTGAGAGGTTTGAGAGGTTTGAGAGGTTCTAAGGGTTCTAAAGGTTTGAGAGCTTTGAGAGGTTCTAAGGGTTCTAAAGGTTAGAAAGGTTCTAAAGGTTTGAGAGGTTTGAGAGGTTCTAAGGGTTCTAAAGGTTAGAAAGGTGTAGTAACTGTAACGCCTGTTTTAGTACATAATACCAGAGATCAGGATCCCGGCTGTACGCCGGGATCTTTTTTTTTGCGGGCATAAGTACCCTGTGCAGCTGCAGTGGCGACGCTCCGTTCAACGGCACCTGGTTGCTGAACATGGCAGCGGTTGCTGTATTACGGAAGGGTTGCATACTGTTTGCTGAAAAACAACGGCGATTTTTTTTTGCTTTTATTTAAGCAAATAGTTTTTTATATTTAAGACATGAATCCCGTCACCCTTATTTACCGGCCTGTCCGTTCTGTACCCGTTTACCTGCAGTATGAGTGGCCCTGTACCGAAAACTTACACCATGAATTATGTTACCCTTCACGCCATTGTGCACCGGCAGCAGGAATGCATTGCACTCCATTTTTCAAACATTTCCGAGCTGAATGCCGTTATTAAACAACTGCCCCGCATCAGGTGGAGCCGCACGCACAGCTGCTGGTACGTCCCCCTGAGCCGCGAGCATTACAATGCTATAACGGTTGCGCTTAAAGGCCTGGCGCAGATCAATAACCGGGCATTGTATACCTATCTGCGCAATAAAAATAAAAACCTGCACCTGCAGCTGGCCGAAGTGCGGGCAACACCCAAAGCAGCTGCTGCCGCAACGCCAACGGCACAAAGCAGCAGGGCCGGCCAGGTACACCCGGTAAATGCGCATGTGCTGCGTAATATGCAGGAGATGCTGCACCTGAAAGCCTACAGCAGTGCCACAGTAAAAACCTATACCGGGGAGATGAGCCGTTTGCTGCTGTTGCTGAAACACAAGCCTGCAGATCATCTTACGGCTTCTGATATTAAACGTTACCTGCTGTATTGTTACGAACAGTTACGGCTGAGCGAAAACAGCCTGCACAGCAGGATGAATGCCCTTAAATTTTATTACGAGCAGGTGCTGGGTAAAGAGAAAATATTTTGGGAGATACCGCGGCCCAAGAAACAGTTACAGAACCCGCATTTTTTTAACCAGGATGAAATTACGCAGTTGCTAAAGCAAACCAGTAATGTAAAACATAAAACCATGCTGATGATGGCCTACAGCACCGGTATGCGGGTAAGCGAGGTAGTGCGTTTAAAAGTGTGGCAGATAGACAGCAAGCGCATGCAGATCATTATACAGCAGGCCAAGGGTAAAAAAGACAGGATCACCACCCTTAGCCCGGTGATGCTGGTAATGCTGCGGGAATATTTCAACAGTTACAAGCCCAAAAAAGACGGCTACCTTTTTTATGGGCAACATGAAGGCGAGCCCAGCAGCACCCGCAGCCTGCAAATGGTATTGCAGGAAGCTAAAAAGCGGGCCGGCATTTTAAAGCCCGGCAGTGTGCATGCCCTGCGCCACAGTTTTGCCACGCATTTGCTAGACAGGGGCACCGATGTAACCATGATCATGAAGTTGCTGGGGCATAACGACATTAAAACCACGCTGCGGTATTTGCATGTAACCAACCGTGATGTATTACAAATCATCAGTCCGCTGGACCAGTTACATTTAGAGTAAATTATTCTGCTATGTGTCTGTATAAATTTGAAATTAATACCATATCTTTAAAATACCTACGTACCTTATTTGCAGCATTGTGAGTGAGAGCGGCGAAGCCATAGAACTGATGATCAACACACACATTATACTTTCTCCCCAATTGCATATGCGAAGGTCACTTTCCTTCAAAATTAATTGCGGATATTTTTTCAACCCATTACAAATAAGCCACTTAAAAATATTGTCGCAGGTTTCAGGAGCATCAAAACCTTCGCATATTTAAGAGTTAGCGGCAAGCATATCCGACCGTATTCAGACGACAACAGACAATTTAAAACAAATAATAATGGAAATAGTAAAACAATATTTAGCAGGACTTGAAAAAGCATATTTTGACAATGGTGCTAAAGAAACTTGGGGACATTTTGAAAAAATAAAACACGGTGCAACAAAGGAAGATATTGAAAAAATTAAATCCTTATATCCAGAAGTTCCCAATTCTTTGATAAGTCTGCTTGAATTTGTAGACGGAACATATTGGAGGGAATATAAAGGAGAAAAAATTACATTGTATTTTCTTGGCTCTGATGTTGAAGAGTATCCATATTATCTATTATCCTCAAGAGAAATTATAGAAAATCAGAACCAAGCAATTCAATACTATTCAGACTATATTGAGAGAAAATATGAGGAAGTTGATATAGACGAAAAAATCACAAATCACCCAAACTCACTAAAATGGCTTCATTTTTCAGACTGCATGAATAATGGTGGAACTTCGCAATTATTTATAGATTTCAGTCCTTCTGAAAAAGGGACAAAAGGTCAAATAGTAAGATTTTTGCACGACCCTGACGAATTAAGTGTAATTGCTAACAGTTTTGAAGAATATCTGAAAAAACTAGTTGACAACGAGTATGACTTTATTAATGAAGACATTTTGGAATAAATTGAAAAATGCCAGCCGCTAACAAAAAGTTTTGCAGCAAGTGTGGCTGGACAAACTAACTTCAGCTAATTGCAAAGCCAAACTTCGGTTCCGGGCTGGACAAACATCAACGAACTTTAAATCTTATCTTCAACAATATATTTTCAATCAGCAGCGGTGCCGGGCGGACACAATCCTAATTCCACACCTGCGCAAAGCTTCGGCTCGTTAGCCGCTATTGTACAGCACTCTGCGTAAATAAGTTTTTTGTATCTTTAGGACACTTAAAATGAAGTATGCCGACAATTTTATTTATTTATGGTTGGAGATTGTTTTTTTACTCGAATGAAGGAAATGAGCCAATACATGTTCATGCAGAAAAAGGTGATATGGAATGTAAATTTTGGCTTCTTATTGAAGAAGTCGAAATAAGAGAAGCTTTTTCTTATAACTTAACTCCATCCGCCAAAAAAGAGGTTAAGAAAATAATATATCAACATTTCGATTTAATAGTCGAATCTTGGAACAATCACTTTAATAATTAAGACAATGATCGCAACACATAACATAGAAACTGTTTCTTTTGAGCAAAATCAAATTTGTTTAAAGATTGATGGGCAAATTATAAAATTGCCTATCTCTAAAGTGTCAAAAAAATTGGAGGCTGCGAACGACCTTCAAAGAAGCCTATATACAATTTCTCCATCAGGATATGGAATTCACTGGCCTCTCATCGACGAGGATTTGTCAGTCGATTCAATCCTAAAGAATGTTTAATTCAGAAGCGACAGCGGCTAACATGGTGTTTGCCAAAAGTGTGGCTGGACAAACTAAATTTCAGCTAATTGCAAAGCCAGGCATTGGTCCCGGGCTGGACAAACTTCGCCTGGCTCCTGTTGTCAACATCAACTTTTAATTATAAATTCAACTTCGGGGCCGGGCGGACACAATTCTAAGTCCACACCTTCGGCAAGCCCCGGAACGTTATGGGCAATGCTATTAAACACCCTACTGAAATAGACACATTTATGACTTTAGACCAAATTTTAGAAACTATTCAGAATAGTTGCGACCAATATATTAATATTAATTCAATTGCAATTGATAAAACACTAACAAATAATTTCACTACAGTATCAATGCCCTTTCAAGAATTTAAATTAAAAAACATTGAAATTAATACTTGGGGAGTATACACTTTTTATATTAAGTTAAATAACAACATTGCAAATTATGCCGATTTAAATAATTTATGGCAGACGGATTTAATGGAGAAGCGACTTCATTCATCAAAAGTTATTCAAGGGCATTTCAAGCCGTTAGATGCAGGCAAGTGGCATTGTTTTTATGTTGGCAAATCAGAAAATCTTCACGGAAGAGTTTCCCAACACATTCATCAAAGAACTGCCTTTACAACTTACGGTTTAAAACTTTCTGAGCACGACAGGCTTCATGGAAATGCTGAATTTGCTTATTCCTTTTATGCTGTAAAAAAGAATCCAATAGAAAATAAAGACGGATTAAAGTGTTTGATAGTAACTCTTGAAAGACATTTGAGAAAAAAACTCAAACCGCTTATTGGCAAACAATAAGCACTGCCCATAACAGGTGGTTTAGCAAAATTGGGGCTGGACAATCTTAGCTTCAACATTTTATCTCTATCATCATTTGTTCCGGGCCGACACAACATCGCCAGGCAGTTGTACGCAACTTCAAATTTTAAATATAAATCAGCATCGGTCCCGGGCGGACAATTGGAAAATCCCCAACTTCGCTAAGCCCCGGAACGTTGGCTGTAATTTTTAAAACAGAGATTATATGAAGAAACACACGACATCAATACTTGCCGAATTTGATAGTTCGAAATTTTTATTGCAGGAATTTGGAGATGTAATATTTACTCTTATTAAATCTTTAGTAAAACAAAAAATACAGCCTCACCAAATTAATTTCCGAATTAAAGACAAAGATAGCTTGTCTAATAAATTAGTTAAAAAGAATAATAAATACAAAAGTATTGAGGAGATAACAGATTTGGTTGGATTAAGGATAATTACATATTTTGAAGATGACATTGATATTGTTTCAGAAATTTTTGTTTCAGAGTTTGAAATTGATAAACCAAATTCAGTTGATAAAAGACAAATTGAATCAGACAAATTTGGTTATCGTAGTTTACACTACGTTGCTAGTTTAAATAAAGAAAGGAGTAAACTTGCAGAGTATAAAAAGTATAAAGGTTTAAAATTTGAGGTTCAAATAAGAAGTATATTGCAGCATTCTTGGGCAGAAATAGAACACGACTTGGGATATAAGGGAGAGACAGAAATGCCACTATCTGCTAAACGGACTTTCTACAGAGTTGCAGCTCTATTAGAACAAGCAGACATTGAATTTGTTAAATTACGTCAACAAATTGAACAACACGAATCGACAATTAAATCTCAAATTTTAGAACGAACATCAGAAACACTTATTGATAAGTCATCAATTATAGCCTTCATTAAGGAAAGTACAATATTAACAGAAATTGAAAAAGAAATTGAAAGCTTAACTTGTGAAAGGGGGTCTAGAACTGATTCTTCATTACCAGCCGACCGAATTTTGGAGAATGTTAAGAAACATAACATCAAATCTCTCTTTGATTTAGAAAGTTTATTGCAGACTAACAAGCAAAACATTATTAAATGGAATTTAGCATACTACTCATCATTTCCAGAACCTAGACCAACAAAATTTGTTCCTGGAGCTTCAATTAATTGGATGTTTGATTTTATTGATGGGAAAGAACCAAAGTACAATAGCGAAAGATAAAACTACAGCCAACATGGTGTTTGCCAAAAGTGTGGCTGGACAAACTAAACTTCAGCAAATTACAAAGCCAAACTTCAGTTCCGGGCTGGACAAACTTCGCCTAACTCCTATTGTCAACGTCAACTTTTAATTATAAATTCAACTTCGGTACCGGGCGGACACAATTCTAAGTCCACACCTTCGGCAAGCCCCGGCACGTTAGCGGCTAGTTTACTCAACGTCTCTGTTTATAGAAAATCTATAAACCAAATAATTAAACCACAGACATCATGATAAAATTTGCATATACAATTCTTTATGTTAAAGATGTAACAAAAGCTATTGAGTTTTACGAAGCCGCTTTTGGTTTTGTCAGAAAATTTGTAACGCCGGAGAATGATTATGGAGAACTTTTGGTTGGTGAAACGACACTTTCATTTGCTTCAATAAGTTTAGCAAAATCGGCTTTAACCAACGGATTTATAGAAAGCACTCTGAATAGCAAACCATTTGGAATTGAAATTGGTTTTACAACTGATAATGTAGCAGAAACTTTTGCTTCAGCAACTAAGGCAGGAGCAACAATCGTAGAAAACCCAAAAGTCAAGCCTTGGGGTCAGACTGTTTCTTATGTAAGAGATATTGACGGTTTTTTAATTGAAATTTGTACACCAGTGAGTTGACAAAAAAGTCAAACTCTATAAAACCAGCCGCTAACAAAAAGTTTTGCAGCAAGTGTGGCTGGACAAACTGAAATCAGCTAATTGCAAAGCCAGGCAGTGGTTCCGGGCTGGACAAACATCGCTAATCATTAGTTCTTACCTTCAACAAATAATTTCAATCAACAGCGGTGCCGGGCGGACACAATTCTAATTCCACACCTGCGCAAAGCTTTGGAACGTTGTAGGCAAGCGTATCACAAACTCTCTGCAACTTTGAAGAGAAATAATCAAAGTCTCGTCAATAACAAAGCCTTAAATTTTAAATAAATCATGCGACTGCTTCTTAAAGAAATGATGAGTTGTATTAGTTCTAAAGCCTATTATCCTGCTCTAATAACGGCCGTATCAATTCCAGACATTTGTGCAGCTTTAGACAGTAATGGTAATACAAACTCAAAAAAATATATAAATTGGTTTGATGCAAATGCCGCTAAATATTTTTACTCTTTGTTAGACGGTAAAGCAGCGTATTATCTTCGTTGTAGTGTTGTACATCAAGGGCGGCTTTCACATCCAAATTTCAAACTACTGTGTGATGAAATAATGTTTGTCACTAATAATGGCGATATAGGTATACATCTAATCGAAATTATACAATCGAGTGGAAAACGCTTTCTAGTTTTAGAATTAGACAAATTTTGCACAACGATTTACAAATCGACTATAGACTGGCTTAATCTAGTAGAACAAACTGAGAAATACAAAAATAATTATAGCAAATTTTTCCGGAAAAATGTTCAACCATTGCCGTGGGATGAAAATGGCATTTCAGTTATTGCGGCATTTTAGTTAACGTTTTCTACGCCTGCCTACAACATGGTGTTTGCCAAAAGTGTGGCTGGACAAACTAAATTTCAGCTAATTGCAAAGCCAAACTTCGGTTCCGGGCTGGACAAACATCGCCTAGCTTCTATTGTCAACATCAACTTTTAATTATAAATTCAACTTCGGTACCGGGCGGACACAATTCTAAATCCACACCTTCGGCAAGCCCCGGCACGTTGTACGTTATTTGTTGAGACACTTCAAGTTGATAAAAAGTAAACTATAATGCGAAATCAAATCCGATATTTTCAAGTAATAAATATTCATAAGAATATTTTTAAGAAGGCAGATAAAGAGCTAAAGGAAAGTTACTTAGAGCATAAATTTGATTATAATTACGAATTAAAAAACAATTACCTGAGTATCATTTTTAATTCTGCTAAAACGGCTGATGAAATAGACTTTATAATTTTTTATACATTTAGCTTAGCCGTAAGAGAAAGAAACTATTATACAAATACTGCTGAAATAGAAAATTATTTCCTTACAAACTATAACTTTCATTTTTTTGACAGTAAACAATCTCATTTACTTTTTTCTTTAGACTTCAATCTATCATTTGAAGATTTCATTAAAATAATTAAACCCAATTTATTTTTTTTGCTTCATCAGGAAGTAGAAATAGAAAAACAAAAAATAAATAAAGAAAATAAATTAGTTGTACTAAATTTTGATTTCCTACTTTGTGGAAAGGAAAACTCTCTTTTACTATACTACTCTACTATTTTTAATACTAAACCTATTATTGAGTTTGATAATGTCTTTAGCCTTGTCGCATTTACTTTGAAAATGTTATTTGCAACAGTATGTACAACTGTAGACACAAATCTAGATGGACTTTTTTTTACCGACGAAAATAATTTTAATCATTTCTATAATGAAATAGTTAGAAAATATTTCACAGTTGACAATAGCTTTAATTGGGGGAAACGAAAAATAATCCCGATAGACTGCGATTTTGTAGGTTTTTACAAAACAAAAATTCTAGAGAAGCATATCTTAATTCAAGACTTTGAACAAATTCAAAATCTGTTTAATTCAAATTTACCACTCATTGAAGTGAAATAAACAACGTACAACATGGTGTTTGCCAAAAGTGTGGCTGGACAAACTAAAATTCAGCTAATTGCAAAGCCAAACTTCAGTTCCGGGCTGGACAAACTTCGCTGAACTCCTATTGTCAACATCAACTTTAAATTATAAATTCGACTTCGGGGTCGGGCGGACACAATACTAAGCCCACACCTTCGGCAAGCCCCGGCACGTTGGTAGCAATGCCTATTGAAATAGTTCTCTTATGGAAGATCAATTCTCAAAAAATATTAAGTCGAACTTAACTAACCTTGGGATTTATCAAATTATCGGCGGAGCAATCGGTTTACTTTTTATAATTTGGACAATTTTTAAAAGCCCAATATCGCCTATCGAAGCTTTGTTAATCTACCTTATTATTGTATCGCTTTTTTTATATTCAGTTTTCTGCGGAATACTTTGCATCAAAGTAAAGAAAAATGCCTTGAACCATTCGTTGGCTAATCAAATACTTCAAGTATTTAGTTTTGCAATAATGGGTTTCGCATTTAAATATGTTGCAGGTTTCTATTTGACAATTGGCCTTGACCTAGCTGACTCATTTAATCTTCATTTCGGTGCAGGTCTTTCAAAAATTGACTTCAACATAAATAATGAAAAGAAAAGACTTGAAGTGGATTTTAATTTAGTTGCTTTAGCACTCATTTATTGGATTGACAAGCTTCTGAAAAAAGTAAAAGAAGATGCAGCTATTAGACAAGCGTCATCAATTGGTTACACGTAAAGCACTGCTACCAACATGGTGTTTGCCAAAAGTGTGGCTGGACAAACTAAACTTCAACCAATTACAAAGCCAGGCTTTGGTGCCGGGCTGGACAAACTTCGCCTAACTTCTATTTTCAACATCAACTTTTAATTATAAATTCAACTTCGGTACCGGGCGGACACAATACTAAGTCCACACCTTCGGCAAGCCCCGGCACGTTGGGCGTAAGTTTATTCGAAATCCCGTTTATAATGAAAATTCTGACAATTACTTTTTTATTATCTCTTTCACTTTGTTTGACTGCTCAAGACAAAATCATAGGACGCTATCGAGATTATTTTGGAACCCGAATTCAATTTAATGCAGACAACACTTTTAAATATACTTGGAATTTTGACATGTCTGCAAGTTGGACAAAGGGAACTTGGACATTAACGGGTGACACGGTTTACTTTCACATGGTTCCAACTTATGACACATTAAGTCAGACAAATTCAGTTGGCATTCCGTCCGACACTCTCATTTTATCCACTGACGAGATACCAGAACGATTTACTCAAACACAATTTGCTGCAATGCTTCTTTCATCGGGTGGACAAAACAGAATGGCCTATCCCGACAAGTTATTATTTAAAAAAGGACGATTTTACAAAATACAAAATGGCAAGTTAGTTGTGAAAAAGCAAAAGGGCTTTTGGACAAGTAAAAAGTGGGACCCGTGGTATTTTAGGAGTGACGACTAAAAACCTACGCCCAACATGGTGTTTGCCAAAAGTGTGGCTGGACAAACTAAAATTCAGCATTTTTACAAAGCCAAACTTCAGTTCCGTGCTGGACAAACTTCGCCTAACTCCTATTGTCAACATCAACTTTTAATTATAAATTCAACTTCGGGGCCGGGCGGACACAATTCTAAGTCCACACCTTCGGCAAGCCCCGGAACGTTAGGTGCAAGCTCTCTTCGACAATTTATTTGCGGTTTAAGTATTGCAGCCTTACAGTTTTAAATTTTTAGCTGCCTATTTTAAAAGACGCCGAATTTTAATTCAGCAGGTTTTGTTACTGAAAATATTTTTTTAAGCTGGTTGGGTTGGACAAAGGAAAGTTTTTAGTGCACCCTGCATTTAATCTTTGAACAACTACTTTTCAAAAAATGCAACTTATTTATTTTAGTTACAGTGGGGTTTGTCAATAATTGTAAGCCTCTACCCTTTTTTGTTGCAGTGAGCTTTGGCATTTTTAATTTGCAGCTTTTAAATCGTTACAAAACTCGAAATCATTTTATATTAATTGTTGGCTTATTCGTTTTGAAGTGTGGCGGTTTGCTTTTAATGAATGGCTTAAAAGTAGTTACTGCCTTTAAAGTTCATTTGTTTTTAGTTCGCAAATTTCATTCGAATGATTACAGCTTTTATATTTAATAGTTTTCGTTTGGCTGCAGTAACTGCATTTTTACAAACCAGCTTTAAAACATTTGTACCGGCGTTCGTCCTAAAAATTGTTACAGCTAAAATTTAATTTAAACCGCTTCAAGTTTCACCGCCTGCACCTAACAAAAAGTTTGGCAAAATTGGGGCAAGACAATCATAAATTCAACATTGGTTCTTTATCAGCTTTGGTTCGGGCAGACACAGCTATATTGAGCTTTAGTTCTTAACATCAATTTTTAATTATTAATTTAGCTTCAGTTCCGGGCAGACGAATTTCAAATCCCCAACTTCGCCAAGCTTTGAACGTTGTGGCGAAATAATAGACACGGCCTTATATTCGTCGCAGTTTTGCATCCATTCTAATTGTATTGTCTGAGATTTTTTTGTTCTGGCCGCCCAGAGCGAGCGTTGATTTTCACATTTTAAGTCAGGATAAAGTTGACCTCGAAAAGTCCCGACTGCGTCGACGAAAGCTTGCTTTCGATCGCAAAGGCGATTGACTTTTCGAAGTTCGGCACTTGCCCTGACAAAGTCAAGTTTTTGCAATGGGATTTTTCCCATTTAAAATGTGAAAAACAACAGATATTCGGTTGGCCGGCCAGCCAGAAAGCAAACTCAGCCCAACACAATAAAATGGACGACATGCAATCGACTTCGCAAATCAGTGATTTGCAAAATAGATTGCATTCAAAACAGAGCGACGCATAAATGTCCGAGAGTCTACAACTTCGCACAACATTGCGGTTTTGCAAAATTGGGGCTTGACAACATATTTTCAACTTTAGTACACAACTGAGGCTTCAGGTTAAAGGCTGGTCGGACGTTCTTCGATGCCCCAACTTCGCAAAGCCGCGGCGTTAGCTGCAAGGCGAGTTGAAACCGTTTAAGTATTCATCTGCATGCAGTCCGTAATTATTTAATAATTTGATATGAAAAAATACCCATTTCTTATAATTTTTCTCACATCTTCAATGTATTTATTCGCACAAAATAATGGATCAAATATTTGTGCAAACAATGTCGCAATACAAGGAGGAGTAGGATTAGGAACCATAATTGCAGTAGTTATATCATGGTCACGAAATGAGTCTGTTTTTTGGGCAATATTACATGGAATTTTGGGATGGCTATATGTGATCTATTATATGATAATAAGAGAAAAAGAGTAATCATTTTTTAACTTGAATTACATAATTGCCCTGCAGCTAACAGGGGTTTAGCAAAATTGGGGCCGGACAATCTTAGCTTCAGCATTTAATCGCTATCAGCATTGGTTCCTGGCTGGACAAACTTCGCCAAGCAGTTATGCGCAACTTCAAATTATAATTATAAATTCAACTTCAGTTCCGGGCGGACAATTGGAAAATCCCCAACTTCGCTAAGCCCCGGCACGTTGCCTGCAAGGCTACTGAGACTTCAAACATTAGAAGCTTTACTTCGACAAAAGTTAATGACATTAGTTTGACAGCTAAATCAAACTTATCTTATGGGATACAAAACTGGGAAATCCAAATCACTCGACGAAATCACGTTAGATGATGCTTTAAAATATCTTATTTGGGAATGGGCTTTAGATGAAGAAGGCGAAGAAGGGCAAGACGAAACATGGCAAAGGCCAATTCTCGACACAGACGATGTAACAGAAGACATCTACAATCCAACAATAACCCTAAAAATGAAAAACAATGACTTATTTGCATCTGCTGAATTTGATAATGAAACCCAAACTTTATCCGCAATTTCAATTTGGCACAATACCGAATGGAAAACTCTAAACCAATCAAAAGTCAATACACCTATTATTTTTGTTGCACTACCAAAAATCAATGGCGTGCAGAATGTGGAATTCATTTGCGACAATATAAATACTGACATTGCCGAACGAATTTGATTTATTCTTAAAAAACTGTTATACTCTACCAGCCCAGCAGGCAACATGGGGTTTGCCAAAAGTGTGGCTGGACAAACTAAACTTCAGCATTTTGCGAAGCCAAACTTCAGTTCCGGGCTGGACAAACTTCGCCTAACTCCTATTGTCAACATCAACTTTTAATTATAAATTCAACATCGGTTCCGGGCGGACACAATACTAAGTCCACACCTTCGGCAAGCCCCGGCACGTTGTGCGTCATACTATGACAGACCCTATAATAAATGAATTGGCGGAACTGAATTTTTAAAGTTTATTTCTTAGTCATGGAAAAACAAAAAAATCTTATTGCAATAATTGAAAATTGGGAAAACGGTAAGCATAATTTAGACAAAACTTTAAATGACATTTACGTGCTTACAGGCCAGCAAACAGACGAATACACACTTAGAACCTATTGGAATTATACTACGCTAGAAGACTTTTGCGAAACTTTTCTTACAGAGCCAATTAAAGATTGGGAAACCATAGACGATGAACGAGCAAGGAAATTGATTAAAGAAATTTTCGATAATCTTGGTAAGGACGGAATAGTTAGTAGAAATGAGGAAGCTCTAGAAAAAAAGTATGAAAAGCCAAGTGGTTTTGTTAGTGATTTAATTTTTCAACAAGATTTAGAAATAGACAGGATACTAACCGAATTAAAAAAAGACACAACAATTTATTTATAGATAAGACAACAAGCAAATAAGTACGAACGCACAACATGGTGTTTGCCAAAAGTGTGGCTGGACAAACTAAATTTCAGCTAATTACAAAGCCAGGCATTAGTTCCGGGCTGGACAAACTACGCTGATCATTAATTCTTAACTTCAACAAAATAATTTCAATCAGCTTCGGGGCCGGGCGGACACAATTCTAAGTCCACACCTTCGGCAAGCCCCGGCACGTTGGCTGTAATTTTAGTGAACACCCAAATAACTTTAAAGTAAATGACAAAATCGAAGTTTAGTTTATGGGTTATATTGACAACCTTTGTTATTGCAATTCTCTCAGGTATAAACTATTTATTTTTTTCAAAACTCCTATTTGCAGACAACGATAAAATGTCTTTTGGGGTTTTAATGTTTATTGGACTTTTGATATTTACTTGGGTATGGTTGACTTTTGGCGAGTTGAGGACAAAAATTATTGCAGTTGTAATTGACTCTAATGTAATATCTGTGCGAAATTTTTGGGGACTTGGTAGAAAAGTATCATTCGTGCTTAGCGACTTTGAAGGCTACAAAACATCTTTATTACCTTCAAAATACAGAACCTATGAATATTTATACTTAATAAAAAATGGAAAGAAAATAATAAAAATATCTCAATTTTATCACCGCAATTATTCTGATTTAAAAATAGAAATACGAAATAACGTAAAATTTATTGGACAAGAAAACTTTAATTATATTCGAGAACTGAAAGAAATATTTCAATAAGTTTTCAGCAGAATAGTGATAATTTCCTCTTAACATAATGAATAAAATAGTAACCGCAAAAAAAACTACAGCCAACAAAAAGTTTTGCAGCAAGTGTGGCTGGACAAACTAATATCAGCTAATTGCAAAGCCAGGCATTGGTTCCGGGCTGGACAAACATCGCTAATCATTAGTTCTTACCTTCAACAAATTATTTCAATCAGCAGCGGGGCTGGGCGGACACAATTCTAATTCCACACCTGCGCAAAGCTTTGCACGTTAGCGGCTATTTTATGGAACAGACTTTAGAAAGTAAAAATTTTAATGAGTTAATTGAACTCTTTGCAAGTTTATTTCCAACCCAAACAATGCAAAGTTTAGGGTATTATATTGTCATTAATCACGATCTTTTTAAAACTGCTGAAAAATCTTTAAGCATATCATTTGAGCAATTGCTATTTGAGGATTTTGCCAGAGGACAAAGTTCCCACATGACTGAAGGGATTTTCGGTCAGCATGTATGGACACAAAAAATGCAGTTTTCAAAAACACAAGTTATTTCAAGTTTGCTACAATGTGCAACCGCAGGTAATAGGCTGCTGAAGTGCTTAGTCAGTATGAAAAAATGTGAAGTCCCATTAAACCCTGATTGGAAGACATTAAAATATAGTTTAAATCGGCTCTGTGAAGAATTTAGAATTTTTAGAAATGCACTAGAGCATATTGAGGAAACTATACAAAATGGATTGACTCCTGAAATTGAAAATTCCTGGCGATTTAGTCGTCATCGAATTTTCGATTATGAAGTAAAACAAAAAAAATACACATTTGATTTTACAGAAGGTAATACTTCCCACTTGGCTTTACTGAATAAATTATATGAAGATTTTATTCAAATGTTAAGGAATAGACAACTCACTAAAAACAGCCGCTAACATGGTGTTTGCCAAAAGTGTGGCTGGACAAACTAAACTTCAGCCAATTGCAAAGCCAAACTTCAGTTCCGGGCTGGACAAACTTCGCCTAACTCCTATTGACAACATCAACTTTAAATTATAAATTCAACTTCGGGGCCGGGCGGACACAATGCTAAGTCCACACCTTCGGCAAGCCCCGGCACGTTAGCAGCAATTAAAAGGACCATATGACTACAAAAACATTATTTATTATTTCTCTTTTTATCAGTCAGGTATCTTATGGTCAAAATGCAAAGCTAAAGATATTCAATCCGGCGCCAAGATTAGGCGATGCGGTAACAATTACTATTACTATAATTGCCGATAGTTCTATTGCTAAAAAAGAGGACACGCTGCTCATTCACAATGGAGATGGAGAAATCACTTTGAGAAAATTAATGCCGAAAGTTGGGAAGTATACTATCGGTCCATTTTCTTTTAAAATAAATGGGAAAACATATACTTCTGATTCATTAGAGATAACTATTGACGCTAAACTTCCAGATGAGCGGGAAGGCGTATGGCTAAGACAAATTAAGTGGAAAGGAGATGAATACTTAATTCTTGAACAAAGAATCGACCTTGAAAAACTGTCTGAAAGTAAACGCATGAATGTGTATGAAAAATTCGTTGACTTGTCAGACAAAGCATATGAATATCCTGATGAAATATGGTTTTCTTTTGCTGGTTCAACGTCTCCAAGACAACCAACTGAAGAAATTTCCGACCAAATTATTGTAGGAAAAGGTCAGGTAATTTATAAACTTACAATGTATCGAATTACTAAAGGCAAAGAGTACAAAGGGAGTTTTTCATTAGGCAAAAAGTTCTTTACTAATCTCTCAGGAACATCTAATTTTTCGGAATTTGAAATTAAGTAGACCAAATAACTGCTGCTAACATGGGGTTTAGCTAAAGCGGGGCTTGACAAGCAAACTTCGGCAGCAACTCGTTATTGTACATTGGTTCGGGCGGACGAATCACTAATGAACTTTTTCAACTAAATTTATCATCACAACTTTATTGGGCATCGGTTCGGGCGGACACAACAATATTTCCCCCGCCTTCGCTAAGCCCTGCCCGTTGTACGTAATTTACTGACCGTTCATATTGACAAAACTTTTTACTGATACTATCATAAAAATAATGATTACTAAGAATTTCCAATTTAGCAAATTTGTTTTCCATTCAATTTCGCTTTTGACCTTCTTTTTTATTATCTCTTTTAACTTAAAAGGACAATCATTTAGTGGAATTTATAAACACAAAGACGAGTATTTGCGATTTGAAAATGATAGTATTTATTTTCGACTACTTTGTTGTGGCGGGATTTATGACGAGTACGAAGCAAGTGGAACTTATAAAATTAAACGGAAGAAAATCATTATTGAACCAAATATTGAAATTCACAATATCAAATATTCAACAAGCGAAAGAAAAAAAGAGGACTCTATATTTATTTTAGTTAAATCTTTAGACACAGCAAAATATTTTGCATCATTAATTGCGTACGACAAAAATCAAAATGTACTATTTGGACAACAAATTCAACTAAACCAGAAAACCTCGATTAAGAAATACTACGCTGACAAAATAGACTCGATTAGAATTGCAATGTATGGTTACGTTACAACCGCCTTAAAAATTGACAATAATTTTAATTATCAAATTGAAGTAATAAAAGGAAAGAATAAAGAAGTTTACGAAAGTGTTTTAAATACAAAAAAAGGAGGCTTTAAATTTAAAACGGCAAAAAACAAAATTACTTTATTTAGACCCAGACCATTTAAAAGTGGGGACAAATATTATATAATAACGTACGAAAAATAAAACTACGTACAACATGGGGTTTGCCAAAAGTGTGGCTGGACAAACTAAATTTCAGCTAATTGCAAAGCCAGGCATTGGTTCCGGGCTGGACAAACATCTCTGAACTTTTAATTCTTAACATCAAAAAATAATTTCACTCAGCTTCGGGGCCGGGCGGACACAATTCTAAGTCCACACCTTCGGCAAGCCCCGGCACGTTAGCGGTAATGGCATGAGACAACCAACCAATCGAAAGATAAACTTAGTTTTTGCAATACCACCCAAAATAATCGCATTCCACAAAGAAAGAAATTTATATAAATGAGCGTGTGGCGACAAAAAGCAATTGAGGTTGCACCTGAACTAAAAAAGGACTTTCAAGATCCTGACCTTTCTCCATATACCGTTTTTAGTGAGTTTTTAGCATTATTAGTGCAAGCTCATGTTGACAACGATACAACTAAGATTAGAAAAATCTATGACTATGCAGAATGGTGTTCTCAACAAAAAGACCAAAAGCTATGGAATTCAGCAGGCGTATCATTCTATGAACATCTTAGTGACAATGAGCTTATATTTTCTCAATTTACTAAGTGGATCAAGAAAAGTATTTATTTAGAACATCGTGACTTATTAAACTATAGATTTGATGAAGACAAAATGAAACAACTCGACAAATTTTACGGTTGGACAAGCTCACAAAAAAAGAAATGAACATTCAAAGCCACTACCGCTAACAAAAAGTTTTGCAGCAAGTGTGGCTGGACAAACTAACATCAGCTAATTGCAAAGCCAGGCATTGGTTCCGGGCTGGACAAACATAGCTAATCATTAGTTCTTAACTTAAACAATTAATTTTACTCAACAGCGGGGCCGGGCGGACACAATCCTAATTCCACACCTGCGCAAAGCTTCGGCACGTTGGGCGCAATTAAACTATACCAAAATGAAAGAGACCTTAAGAGAAAACATATTAAAAGACGAAAAGAAATTATGGGAGGACGCACTATTTGTTTTCGACAGTTCGGCTCTTTTGAATTTTTACGAATATTCTGAAAAAACACGTCAAGAAATATTTAGTACCGCCTTTGAAAAGCTAACAGGTAAATTATGGATTACAAATCAGACTGAATACGAGTATTTGAAAAATAAAGACAGAGTTTTGCTTAGACCGAAGAAACTCTATGACGATTTAGTTACTACTCATTTTGATTTCAAACAGTTTGAAGCTTTTAAAAATCAGTTTTCTCAATTACAAAATCGGACTAAAAAAGATGATAAACATCCGCACTTTGAAGAAAAGCTTTTTCAAAATCTTCAAAATCAGATTCAATTGTTTGAAGCTGAATTACAAAAGTTTGAGACTGAAATAAAAGAATTAATTGAAACCAAAAAAAAGGAAATTGACGCCACAAAAGAAGATGACACTCTAAAAGCAGCAGTTTACAAGTATTTCCAAATTACAGAAGGTTATAGTTTCTATGTACTAATAGAAGTTGCAAAAGAAGGACAATTTCGATATAAAAACCAAATTCCTCCAGGCTATGAGGACTTGAAAGAAAAAATTGGTTTAGCTGTATATGGTGATCTAATTATATGGAAGCAAATCCTAGATTTAGCAAAAAAGGAATCTAAACCAATTGTATTAATTATTGATGATTTAAAAATTGATTGGTGTTATCAGAATCCAAAGGATAAAAATATTGCCGACTCACCCAGAGAAGAACTTATTAAAGAGTTCACGGACATTGTTAAACAGCCTTTTTGGCTGTACAGTTCCACTCAATTTCTTCAAAAGTCTAAAGAGTATTTGGCAACAGCGATTACAGAAGAAGTAATTCAAGAGGTTAAGCAGTCTAATCAGTATAATAGTGGTCCATATTTAGAAGTTGATTTAATTTGGACGTCAGGCGGTCGAAGTAATAGAGGCTACAGCGAAAAGAATCCGATTGAAATGCATGATGGTATACCCGTTAGGGTAATTTCTAATCAGCCCATAATTTATTGGGGATTGAGTTGGAATTTTAATTTCGTAATATTTAATAACTCTAATTATCCAGCTTATAATATTGCAATCGAAAGCATAGGAACAGAACATTTTAATGAGTTAGAAAATTTACCTCGAGTAAATAACTTACCACCCTTAAAAAACATTGAATTAAAGGCACGGTTTGAGGACTTTGTAGAAGGCGACTATTTAGTTGCAGACAAAATTATGAAGTCACATATTCCTGAAAAATTCAAAAACCTTATTTTGAAAATGACTTACTATGACGATGCAAGAAATCTTCATACTAATCTTATTGAATTTTCAGGTTCCGAAATCATAAATAAGAAGCAAAAATAACTGCGCCCAACATGGTGTTTGCCAAAAGTGTGGCTGGACAAACTAAATTTCAGCTAATTGCAAAGCCAAACTTCAGTTCCGGGCTGGACAAACTACGCCAAGCTCCTATTGTTAACATCAACTTTTAATTATAAATTCAACTTCGGGGCCGGGCGGACACAATACTAAGTCCACACCTTCGGCAAGCCCCGGCACGTTAGCCGCCATTAACGAATTCGTAAGAAAATAAATATGCTACCCACTGATATTATTTTCCTTATAGTCATTTTTATTTTTCTTGAAATTTATTTCAACACCCAACTACTGTACATTAAAAAAAGGTTCACTTTACTCCTCATTATATCCATTAGTTTACCTATACTGGCTTACTTATTTTGTAAGGAGGCTGACAAACTCCGTGCAGTACTTGTCAGCCTTATGGTATTCTACTATTTTATTCTTTTATATATTTTGTCAAAGATTTACAAGCCAATAATCAAGTTTCTTGTAAGTAAGAAGTGGATTGAAAAAGAGTTTATTGAAAAAGAATACACTCAGGTTCACTGGGATGGAGACATTGGAGCAGAATGGTGGGATGAAAAAACATCAAAAGAGCCTTCGTGGTTTGACCATTTATTATCATTTTTACTGTTAATCCTGCCGTTATCTCTAACAGCGGTGGTGTTAGCATTATTTCACAACGGCGGCTAACAAAAAGTTTTGCAGCAAGTGTGGCTGGACAAACTAAAATCAGCTAATTGCAAATCCGGGCTTTAGTTCCGGGCTGGACAAACATCGCTGATCATTAATTCTTAACTTCAACAAATAATTTCAATCAACAGCGGTGCCGGGCGGACACAATCCTAATTCCACACCTGCGCAAAGCTTTGCACGTTAGCGGCAATTTTACCTCACGAACACAAACACTTAAATATTGAAAGTAAATTAATGACAAAAATTATTTTAACTCTTCTAACAATTTTTACTACCACTCAAATTTTCGGGCAAACTGAACTTCGACAACAGTTAGAAAATATTATTGCTACTAAAAACGCAACAATTGGAATATCAATAAAAAATATTGAGGGTAAAGACACATTAAACATTAATGCAACCCTAAATGCACCTTTAATGAGTGTTTTTAAATTTCATATTGCTTTGGCAACCTTAAATTTGGTGGACATAGGAAAACTTTCTCTATCACAGAAACTTTTTATAAAAAAAGAAGATTTACACGAAGACACTTGGAGCCCAATACGAGACGAATATCCAAGCGGAAATATATATTTGACCTTAGACCAATTGCTGAGATATACCGTTTCGCACAGCGATAATAATGGTTGTGATATTCTTTTAGAATTAATTGGCGGTACAGAAACTGTTCAAAAGTTCATCAATAAACAAGGGATAAAAGATTTTGTTATAAAAGTAAACGAACAAGAAATGAGGACTTGGGAAAACTTATACATCAACACTACAACACCATTAGCAACTACAGAATTATTGGAGAAATTCTACAAAGGAAAGGTCATCAAAAAAAAATCAACCAAATATTTATACCAAATAATGGTAGAATGTTCGAGAGGACTTACTTGGATGAAAGCAGGACTTCCAGAAGGAACAGAATTAGCACATCGAACAGGAATTTCAGGCACTAATGAAAACAATTTAAGAGTGGCAATGAATGATGTAGGAATTGTAAAACTTCCAAATGGCAAACATTTGATTATTTCTATTTACTTAAAAAACATAACTGAGACCATTGAAAGTACTGAAAAAATAATTTCGGATATAACAAAAGAGACGTGGAAATACTACTCGACAAAATAAAAACTGCCGCTAACATGGTGTTTGCCAAAAGTGTGGCTGGACAAACTAAATTTCAGCTAATTACAAAGCCAAACTTCAGTTCCGGGCTGGACAAACTTCGCTGAACTTCTATTGTTAACATCAACTTTTAACTATAAATTCAACTTCGGGGCCGGGCGGACACAATCCTAAATCCACACCTTCGGCAAGCCCCGGCACGTTGCCTGCAAGGCTACTGAGACTTCAAACATTAGAAGCTTTACTTCGGCAAAAGTTAATGACATTAGTTTGACAGCTAAATCAAACTTATCTTATGGGATACAAAACTGGGAAATCCAAATCACTCGACGAAATCACGTTAGATGATGCTTTAAAATATCTTATTTGGGAATGGGCTTTAGATGAAGAAGGCGAAGAAGGGCAAGACGAAACATGGCAAAGGCCAATTCTCGACACAGACGATGTAACAGAAGACATCTACAATCCAACAATAACCCTAAAAATGAAAAACAATGACTTATTTGCATCTGCTGAATTTGATAATGAAACCCAAACTTTATCCGCAATTTCAATTTGGCACAATACCGAATGGAAAACTCTAAACCAATCAAAAGTCAATACACCTATTATTTTTGTTGCACTACCAAAAATCAATGGCGTGCAGAATGTGGAATTCATTTGCGACAATATAAATACTGACATTGCCGAACGAATTTGATTTATTCTTAAAAAACTGTTATACTCTACCAGCCCAGCAGGCAACATGGTGTTTGCCAAAAGTGTGGCTGGACAAACTAAAATTCAGCTAATTGCAAAGCCAAACTTCAGTTCCGGGCTGGACAAACATCGCCTAACTCCTATTGTCAACATCAACTTTTTATTATAAATTCAACTTCGGGGCCGGGCGGACACAATCCTAAGTCCACACCTTCGGCAAGCCCCGGCACGTTAGCGGAAATTTATTGATACACTTTTAAATTTTAAGATTATGTCTTGGACTCTAAAAAAAGATACACTGTTTGACAAGTCATCTAAAGAAATAACTTATTTCCTTCCGACCGCTTCCGAAAAAGAAAAGTTGATGGTAGAAAATGGAGAAGCCTTAATTGATTTAATCGGTGAGTTTATGATTGGTTATGACGAAGGTAAAAAACAAGTTTCCAAAAAACTATTTGACAGATTTAACCAAATTATAGACTTAAAAGCTAACTATAAAATTGATTGGACAGTCACTACCGAAGGCGAGTTAATCAATGAAAACAATCAGGTTGTTTGCATTTTTAAAACCCCAGACTCAATTCATGCAAAACTCATAAATCATCTTCCTATAATTTATGATGCCGTACAAGACCTTGTGGATGATTTATCATCAACTAAAGGCTTGGCATTGAAAAAAATCTACAATAAGGTTTGTGAGTTTTATGACAGGACAATTTAGAATCCTTGCTTAAACTTCCGCTAACAAAAAGTTTTGCAGCAAGTGTGGCTGGACAAACTAAAATCAGCTAATTGCAAATCCAGGCAGTGGTTCCGGGCTGGACAAACATCGCTGATCATTAATTCTTACCTTCAACAAATAATTTCAATCAATAGCGGGGCCGGGCGGACACAATTCTAATTCCACACCTGCGCAAAGCTTCGGCACGTTAGCTGTAATTTTGCAGAGCCAGCTTGCAAACAATCGAAAATTAATTAGTCAAAACGAAAATAATGAATACAAATACCGAAGTGAATTATATTGAGATTAATAAAGACTCTTGGAATAAAAGAACAGGCATACATTTAAATTCTGAATTTTATAATCTTGACGGTTTTTTGAAAGGAGCGACTTCCTTAAACCTAATAGAATTGGAAATACTTGGAGATATAAAAGGGAAAAGCATTTTACATTTGCAATGTCATTTTGGACAGGATAGCATTTCTCTAAGTCGACTTGGAGCAGAAGTTACAGGTGTTGACTTATCCGATAAAGCCATTGAGAGTGCAATAAAAATTGCTAAAGATACAAACACGAGTACCCAATTTGTTTGTTGTGACTTATATGATTTGGCAAATCATCTTGACAAACAATTCGACATAGTTTTCACCAGTTACGGAACAATAACTTGGTTACCCGATTTAGATAAATGGAGTAAATTAATTTCGAAATTCTTAAAACCAAATGGAAAATTTATTTTTGTAGAGTTTCACCCTGTGGTTTGGATGTTCGATGATAATTTCGAAAAAATAAGTTATAATTATTTTAATGTAGCACCAATAGTTGAAACTGAAAATGGAACTTATGCTGACAAAGATGCAAAAATATCTCAATCATATGTAACTTGGAACCATAGTATGAGTGAGGTAATGAATAGCTTACTTAATAACAAAATGGAAATTATTGATTTCAAAGAATATGACTATTCTCCTTACAATGTTTTCAGAAATACAATAGAATTTGAGCACAAAAAATTTCGAATAGAACATTTAGATAACAAAATCCCAATGGTCTATTCAATTGTTGCCGAAAAGAAAAACTACAGCTAACATGGTGTTTGCCAAAAGTGTGGCTGGACAAACTAAATTTCAGCTAATTGCAAAGCCAAACTTCGGTTCCGGGCTGGACAAACATCGCCTAGCTTCTATTGTCAACATCAACTTTTAATTATAAATTCAACTTCGGTACCGGGCGGACACAATTCTAAATCCACACCTTCGGCAAGCCCCGGCACGTTAGGTGCAAGCTCTCTTCGACAATTTATTTGCGGTTTAAGTATTGCAGCCTTACAGTTTTAAATTTTTAGCTGCCTATTTTAAAAGACGCCGAATTTTAATTCAGCAGGTTTTGTTACTGAAAATATTTTTTTAAGCTGGTTGGGTTGGACAAAGGAAAGTTTTTAGTGCACCCTGCATTTAATCTTTGAACAACTACTTTTCAAAAAATGCAACTTATTTATTTTAGTTACAGTGGGGTTTGACAATAATTGTAAGCCTCTACCCTTTTTTGTTGCAGTGAGCTTTGGCATTTTTAATTTGCAGCTTTTAAATCGTTACAAAACTCGAAATCATTTTATATTAATTGTTGGCTTATTCGTTTTGAAGTGTGGCGGTTTGCTTTTAATGAATGGCTTAAAAGTAGTTACTGCCTTTAAAGTTCATTTGTTTTTAGTTCGCAAATTTCATTCGAATGATTACAGCTTTTATATTTAATAGTTTTCGTTTGGCTGCAGTAACTGCATTTTTACAAACCAGCTTTAAAACATTTGTACCGGCGTTCGTCCTAAAAATTGTTACAGCTAAAATTTAATTTAAACCGCTTCAAGTTTCACCGCCTGCACCTAACAAAAAGTTTGGCAAAATTGGGGCAAGACAATCATAAATTCAACATTGGTTCTTTATCAGCTTTGGTTCGGGCAGACACAGCTATATTGAGCTTTAGTTCTTAACATCAATTTTTAATTATTAATTTAGCTTCAGTTCCGGGCAGACGAATTTCAAATCCCCAACTTCGCCAAGCTTTGAACGTTAGCTGCAAGGCGAGTTGAAACCGTTTAAGTATTCATCTGCATGCAGTCCGTAATTATTTAATAATTTGATATGAAAAAATACCCATTTCTTATAATTTTTCTCACATCTTCAATGTATTTATTCGCACAAAATAATCGATCAAATATTTGTGCAAACAATGTCGCAATACAAGGAGGAGTAGGATTAGGAACCATAATTGCAGTAGTTATATCATGGTCACGAAATGAGTCTGTTTTTTGGGCAATATTACATGGAATTTTGGGATGGCTATATGTGATCTATTATATGATAATAAGAGAAAAAGAGTAATCATTTTTTAACTTGAATTACATTATTGCCCTGCAGCTAACAGGGGTTTAGCAAAATTGGGGCCGGACAATCTTAGCTTCAGCATTTAATCGCTATCAGCATTGGTTCCTGGCTGGACAAACTTCGCCAAGCTGTTATGCGCAACTTCAAATTTTAATTATAAATTCAACTTCAGTTCCGGGCGGACAATTGGCAAATCCCCAACTTCGCTAAGCCCCGGCACGTTAGCGGCTACCCAAGGTGACAATCCCTAATAATCATAACAAAAAAAATAAACCTTTATGACAGCAAAATTAAAGAACATCTTGACCATTTTTTTTAGCGCTTCCCTATTCTTAGTAACTAGTAATAAGGCCAACTCACAAGGCTTTCTAGACAAGATAAAGAAAAAAGCAGAAGACGCATTGAATAAGAAAGTTGATAAAAAAGTGGATGATGTATTAGACGGTAAGAAAAAAACTGAAGGGACATCTGCTCCAAGTGATACAAGTGGTAACGCCAGCAATAGTAAGGAAACTGCAAATGCAAAATCAACAGTAAAACCAAAAGATAAATCTGAGCAAACAGTAATTTCGGAAAATGATTTTATTCAAAGTACCAGTTTTCCTGAAAAAGACCCCAATAATACCAGGTTAAAGATTGCCAAAAATTTGATGCTTGATATAAAAGGTAAATATCCGGCAGGCTATAATCCAAAATGGCGTTTTGTTTCTTATAAATCAAGTTTAGACTTTGATGTTGAAAATTATGTCGTAAAAAGGTCGGCATTAGGGCACGACAAAAGAGAAATCTCTATAGGTGATTACAAAGGTAAAGCTGTACTTAGATTCGGAGCGTTTATTACTTGTGACTGCTATGCTGAAATAGTAATAAAAGACAGTATAAATATATTAACCGCAACTCCTCAAACCTTTAAAGTAACAAATTTCCAAAAAATAGTAAATGAAAAAGTTACCGGTGAAAAGTGCAGAACTGGCAACAATTTTTATTTCGAGGGAGGGTGGGAAGGGAAAATTACACTTTCCGCTGATGAAAATGGAGATATAAAAATGGATTTGCTGATAGAAGTTTTTAAACCTGAAAATAGATTTGCTGAAGCTGGTGTTACCTATCGTTACATAGCAAACAATATTACAGTTGAAAATGAAATGACTGCCGAAAAAGCAAATGGAATAATTGCAGCGGAGCAAGAAGCGAAACAACGTCAAAAAGATTATATTACCAAAACAACAAAGCAAGCAGATTCTTTGCAAAAAATTATAGCCCAAAAGTATCCGCAAAAAGATTGTCGTGATTGTTTGTCGAGAAACAGCAACTCAAACCTGAAAATTACACCAACCAAAACGGCATACACTAATGGATATGGCGATGTTTTCGTGGAATCAGGTACCGATTGGGATATAAACACAAAAACCGAAATCAAAAATAAATGTAATTACGATGTAACTTTTATAGGGATTCAACAAATGTATGATGCAGAAAGAGGTTACTATTTAACAGAAGTAACTAAGACAATGGAGAAAGGGTATAACTACAGTTCAGAACAGGGTGCTATGGCAAGTATTTTTTCATCTTTAATTGGCGGCGGTTCAGAATTTAACATTCAGGTACTCGATAAATACTATCCAAATTATGCTACTGTCGGTGCTGTACAATGGCTAAAAGTTGTAAAAAAATAAATTATACTTTAGAAAATGGGCAGCCGCTAACATGGTGTTTGCCAAAAGTGTGGCTGGACAAACTACACTTCAGCTAATTACAAAGCCAAACTTCAGTTCCGGGCTGGACAAACTTCGCCTATCTCCTGTTGTTAACATCAACTTTTAAATATAAATTCAACATCGGTACCGGGCGGACACAATACTAAGTCCACACCTTCGGCAAGCCCCGGCACGTTGTGCGTTATGCCAAGTTAGCCTTCATAAATTCAACATGAAATTAGGACGACTTCTGTTCTTCTCTAGTACTCTAATACTTGCAGCAGTCTTAATGACAGGCTGTGCAGTAGGCATGCTTTTATTTTATCGAGACTCAAAAACAACAACAGTTTATAAAAGCTCAAACTCAAAGAAAGATTATTTCATTGTCAAAGCTACGACACTTTCCCACTGTGGATGTACAGATATATTCATTGACAATTACAGAAATGGCAGAAAAGAATTTACTTTATTCTATAATGGGAATATTGCTCAAAAGTCTATTTACAAATTTGACGGTAAACTAAATCAAACGGACACAATACGACTAATCGCAACTTCAAGCAATAATTATACAATTCCTTTTGACTCACTGGATATGAAAATATTTAATCGCATCGACTCAATCGCTCTTCAAAAACCAAAGGGAATAGTTTATAAAGTTAAAAGTACCGGCTATAAAGGCTTCATCAATACTCCATTCTACAACCAATAACTATCTAAATTGAGTTAGTTTGTGCCCATCTAAATGGCACAAACGCACAACATGGTGTTTGCCAAAAGTGTGGCTGGACAAACTAAAATTCAGCTAATTGCAAAGCCAGGCATTGGTTCCGGGCTGGACAAACTTCGCCTAACTTCTATTGTCAACATCAACTTTTAATTATAAATTCAACTTCGGGGCCGGGCGGACACAACTCTAATTCCACACCTTCGGCAAGCCCCGGCACGTTGTGGCGAAATAATAGACACGGCCTTATATTCGTCGCAGTTTTGCATCCATTCTAATTGTATTGTCTGAGATTTTTTTGTTCTGGCCGCCCAGGGCGAGCGTTGATTTTCACATTTTAAGTCAGGATAAAGTTGACCTCGAAAAGTCCCGACTGCGTCGACGAAAGCTTGCTTTCGATCGCAAAGGCGATTGACTTTTCGAAGTTCGGCACTTGCCCTGACAAAGTCAAGTTTTTGCAATGGGATTTTTCCCATTTAAAATGTGAAAAACAACAGATATTCGGTTGGCCGGCCAGCCAGAAAGCAAACTCAGCCCAACACAATAAAATGGACGACATGCAATCGACTTCGCAAATCAGTGATTTGCAAAATAGATTGCATTCAAAACAGAGCGACGCATAAATGTCCGAGAGTCTACAACTTCGCACAACAAAAAGTTTTGCAGCAAGTGTGGCTGGAAAAACTAAAATCAGCTAATTGCAAATCCAGGCAGTGGTTCCGGGCTGGACAAACATCGCTGATCATTAATTCTTACCTTCAACAAATAATTTCAATCAATAGCGGTGCCGGGCGGACACAATTCTAATTCCACACCTGCGCAAAGCTTTGCACGTTAGCAGTAACCCTTTGACCCACTTTTCGAATTCGATACTAAATAAATACAGTATGCTAAAAATTATTCCAATAGCAGTTGTGGGCATATTTTTAGCAATAAGTTGTAACAGGGTTATTCCTTGTTCAAATCAATATATTACACCTGCCTTTATTGGCTTTAAGCTTTCTGACCTTGATTCAGTTACAGTCAGACAATTTAAAAAAGATGGAACTTTTTCACAACTCATCGACACTGCAACTATTTCATTAGACACAAATTTTTTAAGATCTACATCGACAAATGATACAACTTTTGTTACCCTTAATCATATAAGTGGGTATGAGAAATATATATTCCCTGACCACGATTGGCAAATTTATATCCCAGCGAAAAACATGACATTCTCAATTTCTAATATCATAAGTCCTCAAACAGAATCTTCCTGTTTCAAATGCAGTTGTTGGAATCCTATTACTTCATTTGTACAAAATTCACTAACAATTAGTCCTCAACAAAGGAAAATTCCGAATTTCGGCGGCGACTTTTACATTACTTATATTCTGCGTTGACAACACTTAGTCGGGTATACTGCTAACATGGTGTTTGCCAAAAGTGTGGCTGGACAAACTAAATTTCAGCTAATTACAAAGCCAAACTTCGGTTCCGGGCTGGACAAACTTCGCCTAGCTCCTGTTGTCAACATCAACTTTTAATTATAAATTCAACTTCGGTACCGGGCGGACACAATCCTAAGTCCACACCTTCGGCAAGCCCCGGAACGTTAGCAGTAACCCTTTGACCCTCTTTTCGAATTCGATACTAAATAAATACAGTATGCTAAAAATTATTCCAATAGCAGTTGTGGGCATATTTTTAGCAATAAGTTGTAACAGGGTTATTCCTTGTTCAAATCAATATATTACACCTGCCTTTATTGGCTTTAAGCTTTCTGACCTTGATTCAGTTACAGTCAGACAATTTAAAAAAGATGGAACTTTTTCACAACTCATCGACACTGCAACTATTTCATTAGACACAAATTTTTTAAGATCTACATCGACAAATGATACAACTTTTGTTACCCTTAATCATATAAGTGGGTATGAGAAATATATATTCCCTGACCACGATTGGCAAATTTATATCCCAGCGAAAAACATGACATTCTCAATTTCTAATATCATAAGTCCTCAAACAGAATCTTCCTGTTTCAAATGCAGTTGTTGGAATCCTATTACTTCATTTGTACAAAATTCACTAACAATTAGTCCTCAACAAAGGAAAATTCCGAATTTCGGCGGCGACTTTTACATTACTTATATTCTGCGTTGACAACACTTAGTCGGGTATACTGCTAACATGGTGTTTGCCAAAAGTGTGGCTGGACAAACTAATTTCAGCTAATTGCAAAGCCAAACTTTGGTTCCGGGCTGGACAAACTTCGCTGAACTTCTATTGTTAACATCAACTTTTAACTATAAATTCAACTTCGGGGCCGGGCGGACACAATCCTAAATCCACACCTTCGGCAAGCCCCGGCACGTTGGCAGAAATAAGCAGACACACTACTTAGGCAAGAGTCCATAAAACAAGTAAGTGAAAACAGAAACGAAGTAAGCCAAAAAATGCAGCAAGTCAAACTGCAAAGGCGTATTGCCATTTGACAAAAAACTTTAAAATAAAAATTTATGAAAAAGATTTCATTCTTATTTGCTTTTCTAGCTTTATGTGCAACTGCATCGTTTGCAGCTAGAGACATAAAAAATACAAAAAATTCAATTATTAAAAAGGAAAGTATTCCTAAAAATGAGCAAAATAGCTATAGAACTTTGCCAGGTGACATGTACTACATACTTCACAATGATGGTTGCTATCATTTAGGAATAGAAATTGAAGAGGCAGATGGCAGTGTGTGGTGGACACCAGTTGGTTTTGAGTATGGTTATGATTGGTGTTGCAATAATACTATTTGTATGGGGGTTGAAGAATTTGCAAATTTGTGTTAATTTATCATAATTCATCCCTACATATAGTAGGGATGAATTAAATTTATGAATATGAAACTAATTACATTATTAAGTACAATTTTAGTTAGCTCCAGTTTATTTGGTCAATCACCGATAAAAGGGGATAGCATTCCATCATACGACTACTTGAAAAAATCAAATTCTGGGGTTAGAGTTAAACCAATGCTATTAAAAAAGCCAAACGACACAACAAGTTTAATAATAATTGACGGAAAGATTTACAGGTCTGGAAATATAGATTTAATTAAATTTAAAAAAAATGATTTAAACTTACTTCAAAAAATTGTCGACTCTACATCAACATCAGGCATTAAAAACATAATAATTTATTCAATTAGAAAAAAGAATTTATGAAAAAAATTATAATTTCAATAATAGCAATTACTTTATTTAACACAACTGCATTTAGTCAAGCAGTTACAAAAGAATACACTTTATACAGTAATAAAGGAGATTCGCTATTTTTAATTGGCGAATTTGAGAAAGCCATTGTTCAATATACAAAAGCATTTGAATCAAATTCTGGCCTAGCAAAAGTAGCACATAGATACAAAGCCGCGTCTTGTTATTCAATCTTAAATTTTGTAGATAGTGCCTTTGTTCAACTTGAAAAAATTGCTAATAAAGGTAAATTTTCTCAAGTAGATTTAATAACAGCAGACCCTAATTTTAAAAACTTATATAATGACTATCGTTGGAATAAAACAATAGCAATAATTAAAAGAAATCAAGAGCAAAAAAATATTAATTAGACAAAATGTGTAATGGTTTCAACTTTTTACTTCTGCCAACAAAAAGTTTTGCAGCAAGTGTGGCTGGACAAACTAAAATCAGCTAACTGCAAAGCCAGGCATTGGGTCCGGGCTGGACAAACATCGCTGAACATTAATTCTTAACTTCAACAAAATATTTTCAATCAGCAGCGGGGCCGGGCGGACACAATTCTAATTCCACACCTGCGCAAAGCTTCGGCACGTTAGTGGCAAGCTTTTTTGGACACCCTAAAAACTATGAAGGAACAAATTTTAAATAACGGGTTCGCTATTGTTGAGAATATCTTTACGGACGAGGAAGTGGAAAAGCTTTTGTTAGAAATTTCAAAAGCTGACTCATCAAATCCAACGTTTAGAAAATCAGATGACTTATTTGCAATTCGACAATTCTTTAAGGAAGTTCCATCAACCTTAGCTATAGTTTTTAATAACAGGCTTACAAAAATTGTTTCAGATCTATTTGGTGATGATTTTTTTGTGGTAAAGTCTATCTTCTTTGACAAACCAGAAAAATCCAACTGGTTTGTCTCCTATCACCAGGACTTGACTATTTCAGTAGACAAAAAAATTGATATTGAAGGCTTCGGGCCATGGACGACAAAACAGAATCAATTTGCTGTTCAACCTCCATTGCAGATTTTAGAAGACAACTTCACTATTCGCATACATCTCGACAAAACAAATGAAGAAAATGGAGCTTTAAAAGTTATTCCAAAATCGCATTTGAAAGGAATTTACAGACCTGAGACAATCGACTGGACAATCGAAACCGAAACGATCTGTAATGTTGAAAAAGGCGGAATAATGTTCATGAAACCTTTGCTCTTACATTCATCGGGCAGAACAACAAACAATAACAAAAGACGGGTATTGCATATTGAATTCAGTAGAAGCATGTTGCCCGAAAATTTGAGTTGGTCTGAGCAGCTTTCTTCAAAAGCCAGCCACTAACATGGTGTTTGCCAAAAGTGTGGCTGGACAAACTAAATTTCAACTAATTGCAAAGCCAGGCATTGGTTCCGGGCTGGACAAACTTCGCCTAACTCGTGTTGTCAACATCAACTTTTAATTATAAATTCAACTTCGGGGCCGGGCGGACACAATCCTAAGTCCACACCTTCGGCAAGCCCCGGCACGTTGGCTGCAACCAGACAGACACACTCTAATGAAAATAACATTTCACATAATAATTCTGTTTTTCTCTTTAACAAGTTGCGGCGTTTTAACTTCCGACAAAAACACTGTTTGCAATTGTTGCGACAAAAGCTTTACAAATTTAGACAGCGCAATAAATTGTCTTAGTAAAACACCTGACATGAAAACATCTGCGGAGCAAAGACATTTTCTCTTTGCTTTTGTAAGTAAAGATGTAAAAAAGTACCAAGAATTAGGCTGGAAGATCATCGATGACAAAGACATTGTTAGTATTGCCAAAGAAAGGTATCTTTTAATAATCCAAGATATTAATCAAATTGCTTTTCCAAAACAATTGGACGCTTCAGTGTTACTTGCAAAAATTAAAGATCGAAAAAATGAACCGTATTTTGTAATTGCAAATCAAGCACTATATCCTTTTTCTGACTGGACAATTAATGAAAATAAAGACATTATTATCGAAAGAATTGAGGTTGGAATTGGTCCTTAGAAACAGGCCACATAAAACCTGGCAGCAGCCAACATGGTGTTTGCCAAAAGTGTGGCTGGACAAACTAAAATTCAGCTAATTGCAAGGCCAGGCATTGGTTCCGGGCTGGACAAACTTCACCTAGCTCCTATTGTTAACATCAACTTTTACTTATAAATTCAACTTCGGGGCCGGGCGGACACAATACTAAGTCCACACCTTCGGCAAGCCCCGGCACGTTATCGGCTATGCGGCAGACGTTTCCAAAATTTTACTTGTTCAACAAAATATTTTATTGGAAGAAACAAAAAAGGAATAGAAATGATTGCTACAGGCGGATAAATTAGCAATCAAAATATTAGAGTTGGTTTAAAACTGAAAGTGGTAGATTTCCCTAAGTGAAAATGATTTTAAAAAATAAAATAATGACAAAAATAATTTTACTAATATTCTTTTTTATTTCTCTTCAAACATTATATGCTCAAAATGTTGATGAAATATTAGACCAAATAAAAAATAAAGAATTTTCATTAACTGAAAAAACTATTACTGTAAATGATAAAGTTATTTCTAAAAGTAACAAGAAAAAAATAGGTGAATTTATTTATTTTATAGGAAAAGATAGTATATTCTTTAAATATGGAGACCACATTGAAATAGCAAAATTAGAACCCAATAATTACGAATTAATAAAAACTACACTATTCTCTGATAAAACAGAAGATGAAACTAAAATATATGATTTACAATTTGATGGTACAATTTTAAGTTTTTATGAATTAAAAATGACCGAGTATACGAGAACTCTACAAAAAATTAATTACAAATATCTATTAAAGAAAAAAAATGAAAAATTATTATATAAAAATTTTCAAAATAAAGCCAACCAACTCTTTATTGAAATAATATTTTTTGACGCTAAAAATATACTATTAAAAAATAAAGAAATAGAAGTTTCTGTTCACACAAATGACTATGGACATATAACTGTTGGTTTATTTAAAACAGACAAATTGGGCAAAACAGTTATTTCTGTCAAGGATGATTATTTTCTAAAAACCAACTATATCACATTGTTTTACAAACATAAAAATTTAGAAAGTAATAATGTGCTAGAAAAAAAATATTTCCCTTTTTTTATTAAAAAGATATTAGCACCGAAAGTTAAAGACGATACATTAAAAGCAACAAAAGCACCCGAAGTACGAGGTGAAACCAGGGATAATTAAAATTCATATTGCCTCACTTTTGTAAAATCGAAACTTTGACAAAGAAGACTTAGAAAAATAAATATCCGTAGAAAGATGCACAGCCGATAACATGGTGTTTGCCAAAAGTGTGGCTGGACAAACTAAAATTCAGCTAATTGCAAAGCCTGGCTTTGGTTCCGGGCTGGACAAACTTCGCCGAACTTTAATTCTTAACTTCAACTAAACAAAAAATCAGCAGCGGGGCCGGGCGGACACAATTCTAAGTCCACACCTTCGGCAAGCCCCGGCACGTTAGGTGCAAGCTCTCTTCGACAATTTATTTGCGGTTTAAGTATTGCAGCCTTACAGTTTTAAATTTTTAGCTGTCTATTTTAAAAGACGCCGAATTTTAATTCTGCAGGTTTTGTTACTGCAAATATTTTTTTAAGCTGGTTGGGTTGGACAATGAAAAGTTTTTGGTGCAACCTGCATTTAATCTTTGAACAACTACTTTTCAAAAAATGCAACTTATTTATTTTAGTTACAGTGGGGTTTGACAATAATTGTAAGCCTCTACCCTTTTTTGTTGCAGTGAGCTTTGGCATTTTTAATTTGCAGCTTTTAAATCGTTACAAAACTCGCAATCATTTTATATTAATTGTTGGCTTATTCGTTTTGAAGTGTGGCGGTTTGCTTTTAATGAATGGCTTAAAAGTAGTTACTGCCTTTAAAGTTCATTTGTTTTTAGTTCGCAAATTTCATTCGAATGATTACAGCTTTTATATTTATTAGTTTTCGTTTGGCTGCAGTAACTGCATTTTTACAAACCAGCTTTAAAACATTTGTACCGGCGTTCGTCCTAAAAATTGTTACAGCTAAAATTTAATTTAAACCGCTTCAAGTTTCACCGCCTGCACCTAACAAAAAGTTTGGCAAAATTGGGGCAAGACAATCATAAATTCAACATTGGTTCTTTATCAGCTTTGGTTCGGGCAGACACAGCTATATTGAGCTTTAGTTCTTAACATCAATTTTTAATTATTAATTTAGCTTCAGTTCCGGGCAGACGAATTTCAAATCCCCAACTTCGCCAAGCTTTGAACGTTGTAAGCCATTTATTCGAGCAGTCAAATTAGTTGAAGCCTAAAAATTTATGAATCAAGAATTACCTCTAAAAATTGTTTTAGAAAATCCGCCAGCCGGCATAGACTTCGGACTACAAAAAGGAAGTGGAAATAAATACGAGACAATTCAAATACAAAACTCCAGCGATAAAAATTTAGAATTCGAATTTGCGATTACAGTCAAGTTCGAAAATGATGGACATCCAAACTTTCTTGGTGCATTTGTTCAAGGTCCCCCAACTCAACGTTTCATTTATATAGACATTGGGACATATGCGGGTCAAAAAAATACCGTTTGGAGTCGAAGATTGAAAATTCCTTTAATTGGAATTAGCGTGAGTACAATCAAAGAACTTTCAGCTAACAAAAATAAGATTTTGGAAGCGAGGGTTCCTGGTACTGGTAAAGACAATGGCCCAAACTGTGCTACTGTAAAACCATTCAGTGGATGGCAGATTTCTAATCGGGCAGTAAAATAAAACGGCTTACAACAAAAAGTTTTGCAGCAAGTGTGGCTGGACAAACTAACATCAGCTAATTGCAAAGCCAGGCATTGGTTCCGGGCTGGACAAACATCGCTAATCATTTGTTCTTACCTTCAACTAATAATTTCAATCAACAGCGGTGCCGGGCGGACACAATTCTAATTCCACACCTGCGCAAAGCTTCGGCACGTTAGCAGCAACACTATGGACCAGCTAAATACTTTCGCTGATAATCGACTGATTCGTGGGTGTATCTATTGCGGTGGCTCAGCCGACACACGTGACCATGTGCCATCAAAATGCCTCCTCGACCAACCCTATCCTGAGAATCTGCCGGTAGTAGGATGTTGCGATTCTTGTAATCAGGATTTTTCGAAAGATGAGCAGTATTTCGCTTGCCTGATAGAAAGCGTTCTTTGTGGTTCTACTGACCCTGGGAAAATTCGGCGATCGTCAGTCGCCAGAATTATGCAAGATTTACCAGCTCTTCGACAACGTATCGAAAATGCTAAAACCGAAGTAGACGGTCAAATTGCTTTTGCGCCAGAAAGCGAACGTATTAGCAAAGTAATGCTAAAACTTGCTCGAGGACATGCAGCTTTCGAACTCAGTCAACCTTGTCGCGAAAAGCCAGATCACTTTTGGTGTGGGCCTCTTTCATCGTTACCTCAAGAGAATCGAGAAGAATTTAATTCGGTTCACTTTCAACAGATTTTTGGTGAGGTAGGATCTCGTAATATGCAGCGTCTTATGGTCACACAAATGACTAGACTTTCCGAGAATGGCGAGCAACAAAATATCGGAATGCTTATCAATGATTGGGTTGATGTCCAAGATGACCAATATAGATACATTGCAATAGATGAAATGGGCCAAATAATAATTAGAATTGTTATTGCTGAATACTTTGCATGTGAAGTAGCTTGGGGAACCTAAACAAAACCGTGCTGCTGCTAACAAGTAGTTTGCCAAAAGTGTGGCTGGACAAACAAACATCAACTAAGTACAAAGCCGAGCATTGGTTCGGGCAGACACAACTAATCCAGGCTTTTGTACGCAATATCAACTAATCAATTTTATCATCAGACGTTCGGGCGGACACAATACTAATACCACACCTTCGGCAAGCTCTGATCGTTAGCGGCAAGCGACAACCACCAGTATATGACAGCGACAAACGAAATTAAATTAGAACTTTTTGCGGACTACTTTCAATTTTACATACAAGACGAAAAAGTAGACGGTGATTTGAGCGACAAGTGGACAACAGAAGCGGTTGAACTACTTTTAGCAACAACAGACGGAACAATCGGAGTTGGAACAGTACGAAATATGGATGTTCCAGTAACAATTAAAATGTTCGACATAGAACCTTTATTTTTGACCGACAACGAAAATGTAATTGGACAAATAAACGAATGCGATATAGAAGTTAGTTCAGGAAAAATTGCAGTAGCAGGTTGTACGGACTATTTCCCAGACGCAAAAAGAATTGAACTTAAGAATGGAATTTATAGAGCAAGGATTTATTATGGCAATCTTGACAAACTAAGCGAAGACGGACTTGACGGAGAAGACTTTTATGAAATTCATTTGTGGCTAACTGACAAAAAACAAGACTTAAAAATCATCAAGGACAGACACGCCAGCCGCTAACATGGTGTTTGCCAAAAGTGTGGCTGGACAAACTAAATTTCAGCTAATTGCAAAGCCAGGCATTGGTTCCGGGCTGGACAAACTTCGCTGAACTCCTGTTGCTAACATCAACTTTTAATTATAAATTCAACTTCGGGGCCGGGCGGACACAATACTAAGCCCACACCTTCGGCAAGCCCCGGCACGTTAGCGGCAAGCATATGCGACACTTTCTATTTATTATATCAATTTTAATTTTTGTGTCGTGTGACCATTATATCACCACACAAACAGTGCAAGTTTCAGGAGGAAAGATTGCAGTCCAACAATATTACACAACATGCAATGGAATATGCGGGCCGAGAATTGTATTTGATAATTTACAAAATGAACGGCAATCGCTATTAGTAATGAATGATATTTCGGATTTAGATTGCAGACTTTGCAATTATCATAGAATAGGTACACAAAAAAGTATCGAAACCTATAATGGCAAGTTCGTTTACAAATCTTATTTGTTTAGACCAGTTTATGACACGAACGAATTAAAAAAACAATATCCTAATATTGACAGGGCGGCATATTTTGATTCCACAATTGAAAAAGGTTCTATTTTGCCCTTGACCAGTTTAGACTCTGTTCTTATTAGCAGAGCTTTGGAGCAAAAAAATGATTCAACCTGCAAAATTGATTATCTAAGATTTATTCGAGGTTTTGTATTTGTCGATTCATCAGACGTAAAAATTAAAAAGGAAAAGCTTTAGAGTTTACAAAATGCCAGCCGCTAACATGGTGTTTAGCAAAATTGGGGCTAGACAATCTTAGCTTCAACATTTTATCATTATCATCATTTGTTCCGGTCCGACACAACATCGCCGAGCATTTGTACGCAACTTCAAATTTTAATTATAAATCAGCTTCAGTTCCGGGCGGACAATTGGAATATCCCCAACTTCGCTAAGCCCCGGCACGTTAGCGGCCATTTTATATGCCACTCCCTAATTGTAAACTTTGCTTAAATCTTCCTGCTGACAAAAAAAACTCTCACATTATTCCAAAATTTATGTGCAAAGGGCTTTTTGAAGCAAGTGAGCCAAGGCATGCATTGTCAATTAATCGACATGGCAAAGGAAAAAAGGTGCAAGACACTCCAAAAGAGGATAATATACTGTGTAAGAAGTGTGAAAAAAGAATTGAAATCATAGAAACTTATTTCGCAAAAACTATCGAGGAGATTCATAGTTACAAAAACCTACCAGAAAAATTTAAAATCTCAAATCTTGGTTCACAACACTACTTAGAATGTAATCAGCTCCATCCCACTTTATTTAAATTATTTCTTTATTCATTGGTTTGGCGAGCTTCAATCTCTAATTTGTTTGAATATTTACCTTTTAGCCTGAATAAAAAAGATGAAGAAAAAATAAGAAAATTTTTAGATTCAAATCTATCAGTAAGTAAGGCGTCGCTGCTAACAGCACTAGATAAAATTGAGGACGTTCCATTATATCATAGCTGCATAATTAAACCAAAGGAAAAATCGGCATCTTCAAGAGGCATATTTTCTATATCTTCCATGAGTGACACTTCGCACGTATTACTTTTAGTTGATTTTGCGATATTTTTCTATACAGACGAAATATCAATTGGAGATGTTCTCGAAAGATTTAGTAACAAGCAAAATACAAAAGTGCTGGTGACATTAGGAGAGACAGAACCTTGGTTAGGCTTAAATCAACTGTATCTTTCTAAGATGCTTAACGAAAAAAACGGCCGCTAACATGGTGTTTGCCAAAAGTGTGGCTGGACAAACTAAATTTCAGCTAATTGCAAAGCCAAACTTCAGTTCCGGGCTGGACAAACTTCGCCTAACTCCTGTTGTCAACATCAACTTTTAATTATAAATTCAACATCGGTACCGGGCGGACATAATCCTAAGTCCACACCTTCGGCAAGCCCCGGCACGTTGGGCGCAATTAGTTAACCAGTATTAATAATTATATAGCATGAGGTCCCTTTCAGACGAAGAAATTAAACTGTTATTGGATGAGTCTTTTAAAAAAATCTCAAAAGGTACAGAACTAGATACCAAGAAGTTAAATGATATGAATAACACCTTGAACTGGATTTTAACTTTAACCACTTTCTTTTTTGTTATTTATAATCAACTTAAAATAGAACTTTTTCATACTAACCTAATACCTTTTGCTTTAAGCTTTAAAATTATGTTCGTAGCTTCTATTGGAAATTTAATTTTACACAAATACTTACTAATACAATATGAAGACTTTAAGGGAGTCTATATACGGACATTAAATTCTCAATATATTGACTTCTTAGTTAACATTGAAAAAATAAGGCCATACGTAGAGAAAATAGTTCCATTTCAAACACCTCGCTTTATGAATAAATTTAGAGATGGAAAACTAGCATACCACAATGAAAGAGATGAAACAATTGCATTCTTAAAAAAAACTGATGATAAGATTAATTATCGTGGCGGATTTATTAAAATAACATATTTTATCGGCATGGCATTGTTTGTATTGGAGTTTCTATTCATTTCTCTTTGCATTTTTCAATAACTGCGCCCAACAAAAAGTTTTGCAGCAAGTGTGGCTGGACAATCTAACATCAACTAATTGCAAAGCCAAACTTCAGTTCCGGGCTGGACAAACATCGCTGATCATTAATTCTTACCTTCAACAAAATATTTTTAATCAGCAGCGGGGCCGGGCAGACACAATTCTACTTCCACACCTGCGCAAAGCTTTGGCACGTTGTGCGACATGCTTTAAAAACTTCAAACTTACAAATATGACAAATTACTTTTTACGTTTTAAGAAGGTTACTTTTATCTTATTGTTTTGCGTCTTTTATTTGACAAATCAATCAATTGGACAAAGCCAACCATATTTGGATGGACTGCCTACCAGAAATGACATTATTTCTAAAGTTAGTGGAAACACTCCAAGAGAAACATACGGTAAGCAAATTGCTGCATTAAAATTCATGTGTGATATTATTGGTGAACATAAGTTAGAAATCGAGCCTAAGCTTGAGCTAACAGCAAAGGAAACTGCTCTATTAAAAGAATATAATAGTTGGGGGAAATTAATAGATGAATACAGTAAAAATGCAGAACCTCTTGAAGGTACTAAAAGACGAGAATTTGAAGTTTATTCCCATAACCTAAACAATGATGAATTAAAAAATTATGTCGTAACTAATCTCTTTAACAGTGAAGCAAGAGAGAGGTATATGGAAGTTAAAAAACTTAGAAACGAAGACGCAATAGAAATATCTAAAATTAACAGTCAAGAAAGAAAAGAAAAAGAAAGATTAAATGAACAACGAAGTAGTCATAAAACTAATGCAGTTATATCCTTCATTGTTGGAGTTATTTTTTTAATTCTATGGATAAGGCTTAGACTTTGGATCGGGAAACGTCAATTTAATAGACGCAATGAACATGGTGTTGAAGAATTTAAGACCCATGGCGATTTAGTAAAAAAACGTTTATCGGAAGAATCAGTTGGTTGGCTTTCATTTTTTGCTTTGGTTATTGGACTTGGGTTAATAATTTATGGGGTATATCTAATTTCATTATTGAATTAGCACGACCGCACAACATGGTGTTTGCCAAAAGTGTGGCTGGACAAACTAAATTTCAGCTAATTACAAAGCCGGGCATTGGTTCCGGGCTGGACAAACTTCGCCTGACTCCTATTGTCAACATCAACTTTTAATTATAAATTCAACTTCGGGGCCGGGCGGACACAATTCTAAGTCCACACCTTCGGCAAGCCCCGGCACGTTGCCTGCAATACTCACATGAGACGTCTTTTAGTTATAAGCCTTTTGATATTTCTATCCTGCTCCCAAAGAAAAGTTGAGCAGCATGAGATCAGACTTAATTTAAGTGGCTTAAAATTATCCGCAATTCCAGACAGTGTCTTTTCAAAGACGGAACTAACATATTTAGACCTAGGAAGCAGCAATGTTGTATTTTATCCACCTCTTTCTTCATTAATAGATACTAACACAAATAAAATTTCAGAAATTTCTAGTAAAATCGATAATCTTATAAGTTTAAAGACGCTAATTCTTAACTCAAATAAACTGACATCATTGCCAAATTCTATATCTAATTTGGCAAATCTTCAATTGTTAGATCTCTCAATAAATAAAGAGTTGATAATCCTAAAAGAACTTGATAAACTAAAAGCTTTGAAGCATCTTAAAGTCTTGAAAATTGTCGAAGTAAAACTGGATAAAAATGACATTGAAATAATTCAAAAAGCTTTACCTAATACGAAAATCATTTTTACAATTCCTGAATATTTGCAAAGTCTAAAATAGCCGTACTGCAGGCAACAAAAAGTTTTGCAGCAAGTGTGGCTGGACAAACTAACATCGGCTAATTGCAAATCCAAGCTTTTGTTCCCGGCTGGACAAACATCGCTGATCATTAATTCTTACCTTCAAAAAATAATTTCAATCAGCAGCGGGGCCGGGCGGACACAATACTAATTCCACACCTGCGCAAAGCTTTGGAACGTTACATGCCATTTTCATGAAGCCTTTCAAATTGTTTAACATATTGATAGTTGTTATTTTGACAGTCTCTTATACTGCTTCATGTCAGACAAAACCCGAAAGCAAAGTACCTTTCACGCAAATTTTTTGGGACAGCTTGCCTAAGCCAATTGGGTATGTTAATGACTTTGAAAATATTTATACTGACTCAGAAGAACATCTCATTGACAGCATACTAGAATACTTTGATAAAAAAACTACAATACAGATTGCTGTTATAACCTTTGACACAACAATGACAACTCGGGATAGTCTGGATGCATTGACTTTACGAATAGGAAATGCATGGGGAGTCGGACAGAAATCAAAAAACAATGGGATTGTTATTGGCATAAGTAAAGGCTATAGAAAAATTAGAATTCAAAATGGTTATGGTATAGAAGCAATATTATCCGACAAAGAAACAAAAGAAATAATAGACTCCGGGTTTATACCGAGTTTTAGGATTGATAAGTATTATGAGGGTACTTTTAATGGCATTGTACTACTCATAAAAGTATTAGAAAAGAATTCAGGAGAAAAATATAAAGTGACATTTTAGCGACATAATTTGAAGCTTCTAAGCAACGGCATGTAACAAAAAGTTTTGCAGCAAGTGTGGCTGGACAAACTAAAATCAGCTAATTGCAAAGCCAAGCAATGGTTCCGGGCTGGACAAACATCGCTAATCATTAGTTCTTAAGTTCTTACCTTCAACAAATAATTTCAATCAACAACGGTGCCGGGCGGACACAATACTAATTCCACACCTGCGCAAAGCTTCGGAACGTTAGTGGCAACCCTAAGACAACACCCTACTAAATGACAAAAGGAAATCAAATATTGACGGCCCTAAATTTTCTGATTATTATTTTCTGCAATCAGACATTTGCTCAAAATACTATAACAAAGGAAATCCTTTGGACAACGGATTGGAGTCCTAACGGAAAGTACATTGCAATTGGAGGTAATGTGGACACTCTAAAAATTTATAGTGAGAGTAATCTAAAACTGTACAAATCGTTTCCTATAAAAAATACGGTTACTCGTATAAAATGGCATCCAACAAAAAATATTATTGCTGTTGCAACACAAAACTCAGAAGATAAAACAACTATAATCAATTTAGATAACAACGAAAAAATTGAATTAGGTGGAGTTTCTTCAGATGGAGCAAGAGGAATTGCCTGGAATTACACAGGCGACTATTTAGCTGTTGCTGACAACGAAGGACAAGTATTAATTTACAACATAAAAGGCGAATTGATAAGAAAGTTTATAAATCAACCCAATTCTACCAAAAGTATTACAGCTATTGATTGGCATCCTAAAAAAAATATTCTTACAACAGTCACTGACAAAATACGATTTTATGACATTGAAGGGAATTTACTAAAATCAATAAAGCACAGACGCGAAGAAGTAATGTTATTAAGTATTGCTTGGCACAAGTCAGGTGATTTTTTTGTTACTGGTGATTATGGAGATGAAAAAGATAAATCATTACTACAATATTGGAATAAACAAGGTGAACTTTTAAAATCAATTGACATTAGCAAAGGTGAATACAGAAATTTGACTTGGAATCCAAAAGGGAACAGATTAGCATCAGCAAGTGACGCTTTGAGGATTTGGGACACAAAAGGAAACCTTATTTCAGAAGGTAATTCGAAAGACTATTTATGGGGTGTTTCTTGGAATAAAAAAGGTAACAGAATTATTACATCAAGTATTGAACAGAGAATAATACTTTGGAATAATAAAGCAGAAAGAATATTTACCATAGAATAAAAGGGCTGCCACTAACAAAAAGTTTTGCAGCAAGTGTGGCTGGACAAACTAAAATCAGCTAATTGCAAAGCCAGGCAGTGGTTCCGGGCTGGACAAACATCGCTCATCATTAATTCTTACCTTCAACAAATAATTTCAATCAACAGTGGTGCTGGGCGGACACAATTCTAGCTCCACACCTGCGCAAAGCTTCGGCACGTTAGTGGCAATTTTGTGGACACCCTAAAACAGCTCGACTGTTACTGAAATTTAAAAAATGAAAAGCTTAACCTTCATAATGCTTCTTACCCTTTTAATGACAAAAGAGGCGTATGCTCAAAAAATAAAATTAATTGACAGCAATCTTGTTGCAAACAAGGTTTATATGACAACTGAAAAGTTACAGGGTAAAGCTGTTGTAAAAGTAATCAAGGATTCAACTTTAAGAGAAGTTGACGAGCCGACTTTTGTACGAATAAAAAACATCGACTTTAAAAATGGAATTATTGAAGTAAACGTTTTAAGTCGGCTATTGCTAACAGCCTCACCAACAGACCGTGGGTTTATTGGACTAGCTTTCAGGATTAACGACAGTAATTCCAAATTTGAATGCATTTATATCCGACCGACAAATGGCAGAGCGGACGACCAATTACGACGCAACCATTCAATTCAATACTTTTCGTTCCCAGACTATAAATTTCCAAGATTAAGAAAAGATAGTCCTGAAAAGTATGAGTCGTACGCTGACATTGGCTTAAATGAATGGACAAAACTTAAAATTGTTGTTAAGGATAATCAAGCCAAACTTTTTTTAAACAACAACAAACAGCCTTCGCTTATTGTCAATGACCTCAAGCACGGAGCAGACGCATCGGGAGGAATTGGTTTTTTCGTGGACGTTGGCACAGAGGGTTATTTCAGCGACTTAAAAGTTATTCGACAAAAATAATTGTGCGACAAATAAAAACTGCCACTAACAAAAAGTTTTGCAGCAAGTGTGGCTGGACAAACTAAAATCAGCTAATTGCAAAGCCAGGCAGTGGTTCCGGGCTGGACAAACATCGCTGATCATTAATTCTTACCTTCAACAAATAATTTCAATCAGCAGCGGTGCCGGGCGGACACAATTCTAATTCCACACCTGCGCAAAGCTTTGCACGTTGGTGGCAATATTAGGTAACACCCTAAATAATACAAGCGACATTTTATTGACAATTTAAAAAAAAACAAATGAGTAATGAAGAAAAAATATCTGCTGCTAAAAAAATGTTAGGCGACTTTGCACCAAAGCTTGTTGAATATACTGACAACGTACTTTTCGGTGATGTATGGGAGGGAAAAGAGCTTTCGTCGAGAGAGAGAAGCCTAATAACTGTAGCAGCTTTAGTTACTGGCGAACATTCTGGACAACTAAAATATCATTTAGAACGTGCAAAAGATAACGGACTTACTGAAGCTGAACTGGTAGGAGTTATTACTCATTTAGCTTTCTATACGGGTTGGCCAAGAGCGATGACAGCGATAATGATAGCTAAGGAGATGTTTGAATCAAAATAATGACAATATTATCCGAAGACTGCTTGAAGCAATATCAAATCTCTTTGAAATCGGAGAATATTAAAAATAAATTTGAAGAGTTTTCTGCCTTAGAATACTGCCACCAACAAAAAGTTTTGCAGCAAGTGTGGCTGGACAAACTAACATCAGCTAATTGCAAAGCCAAACTTCAGTTCCGGGCTGGACAAACATCGTCGAACTTTAAATCTTAACTTCAACAATATATTTTCAATTAGCAGCGGTGCCGGGCGGACACAATACTAATTCCACACCTGCGCAAAGCTTTGGAACGTTGCAAGCAATTTTGGCAGACCATTTTGAAATCAACACATGGCGGAACAAATCAAATATACTTGTAGCCGTTGCGGACAAGAGCATATTGAGTGGCCAGCGCTCACATTTAAGTCACCTGATAACTATGAGGGGCTATCTCAAATTGACAAAGAATCACTTGCTGAAATTGATACTGACTTTTGCACCATTAAACACGCTGACCAAATAGACAGGTTTATTCGTTGTACCCTGACACAAAAAGTGAATGACCATTGTGAAAATTTGGACTATGGGCTTTGGGTTTCATTAAGTGAAAAGAGTTTTGAAGACTATTCAAACAATTACAAAAATGAAACCCACGAAACAATGTATTTTGGTTGGCTTTGTAACGACATTCCGGAATATGATTTTAGCGAAAGTATTCCAACTTCAGTTTTTACCCGAACAGGCGATAAAAGACCAGAAGTAATTCCACATAAAGACTTTGACCATCCATTTGTAAAAGACTATTACAATGGAATTTCAAAACATGAAGCAGAAAAACGAATTAACGCAATGTTAGTAAGAACAGGTCAAAGCGGTTCGTCACTGCAGGAGAAAAAACCATGGTGGAAAATCTGGTAGTTTGCGTTACAGTAAACAAAAACTGCTTGCAACAAAAAGTTTTGCGCAAACATGGCAGGACAAACAAACTTCGGCTAATTGCAAAGCCAGGCTTTGGTTCCGGGCAGACATTACAACTTTGAGCTTTAATTCTTAACTTCATCTAAACAAAAATATCAACAGCGGCTATGGGCGGACACAATACTAATTCCATGTCAGCGCAAAGCTTTGCACGTTGTGTGCAATTAAACAGACCCTTTTTTAATGTGTAAGTTTTTCCCAATATTTTTTTTCTCTGTTTTCATTTCATGTTCAACTTTGAAAGAAAGTAGAGCTATTTATAATTCGAATGATATCGACAAGGTTTTAGCTCTTAGTAAAACTGTTAGAGCAGAATATTCAAAGACCGAGTGCGGACTAAAGACTTTTAGGGTTGCAAATACTTATTTAAAGGACAGTTTAACTTGGTTGAATATTTCTTCTATCTCGATTAAATATCATGGCGACACAATAAATTCAGAAGAATATTTTCATGGCAACAGTAAACCGCTTCCTGACAGTTGTATTATATTTTCGAAAGACGATTATATATCTAATGAGGCCAAAGTAACTACAACATTACTGTTTTACTTTTTTGGTAAATTAAGACCGCCCAACTTTCGTTTTAGCACCAACGAACCATTAAGTGAAAAGACAAAAAAAGTTAGCGACAGTGTATGGCTATATAAATCAGTTCAGCAACTGGTAGTAATTCATTGACAATTCAAGACTAACTGCACACAACAAAAAGTTTTGCAGCAAGTGTGGCTGGACAAACTAAAATCAGCTAATTGCAAATCCAGGCATCAGTTCCGGGCTGGACAAACATCGCTGATCATTAATTCTTACCTTCAATAAATAATTTCAATCAACAGCGGTGCTGGGCGGACACAATTCTAATTCCACACCTGCGCAAAGCTTTGCACGTTGTAGGCAAGGCTAACAGATACACTAATGAAAAATGTAGTAATTCTTTTGACTGTTGTTTCAGTTTCCTTAGGTTGCAAAGCAAAACATAATTCTGAAGATGGCCTTTATCAATTCAATCAACCAATCGACACGACTTTTAAAAAGGAAATTCCGACAACAGGCTACTCTTATAAATCCGACAAGAATAAAGAAAAGCAACTTGGACTTGAAAATCTAGAATCTGGGTTTGAAACTTTACAAATTCGGCTTTGGGTTGACTACGCACTTTATAAAGGCAGGGAATTGTATATCATAAAAAATAAAAATGGTAAGTGGACAGCAGAAGTTTATAAAATGATGACAGAACGAAGTACAAAAGGTGAAGATTCAATCGTCTCAAAAAAAATCAAGAACGTGGTACCGAAATCTGGATGGGATTCATTGTTGACAAATCTTGTAAACTTAAAAATTGTTACACTTCCAAATATGAACAATATTCCTGGCCTGGTAGATATGATTGATGATGGAGTTGATTATAATATCGAAATTGCCAGCAAATATCAATATCGCTTTTACAGTTACCATGTTCCTGAACAATTTCTGGACAAGTTTTGGCAGGCGAAGAATATGAATCAAATTGTAAAACTAATTCAGGAAGAACTCAATCCTTAACCGCCCTGCCTACAACAAAAAGTTTTGCAGCAAGTGTGGCTGGACAAACTAAAATCAGCTAATTGCAAAGCCAGGCAGTGGTTCCGGGCTGGACAAACATCACTAATCATTAGTTCTTACCTTCAACAAATAATTTCAATCAGCAGCGGGGCCGGGCGGACACAATACTAAGTCCACACCTGCGCAAAGCTTTGGAACGTTAGCGGTAATACCATGACCTATGCGAATAGTAATTTCTTTTGTTTTACTCTCATTGTGTTTTGTCTCTTGCGACACAGCAACTGAAAATGAACAAAGCGCATCGCCAAAATACCCTATAGATATAACAGTCAATTTTCATCCTGCATTTGACGAAAACTCTGTCATTAAGATTTCTGAGATAGGCGGGATAAAAACATTTTCAGTACTACTTAAAAACCACATAAGACTCGGCGACGCTGAAGACACTTTTTATTTTTATAACCGTTTACTAAAATCTGATCAATCTAGGTTCATAGATAGCTGTATGGCTGAAACATTTTCCATAAATATTCCGCATAGGGAACCTGATCATATTCTTGACGGAATATTCTTCAATATCATAAAAAGTTCAGGCAAAGACTCAGTTTTTATATTCTCTCATTCTCCAGATAGTATAAAAAATAAAGAAGAATTTAGAATTGCATTAAATACAATTTCTAATCTCAAAGCCATTACTCATGACACGCTTATAATCAATTACCTTGACGATATAAAAGGCTATTTCCAAGACCAGAAACGACAAAGAAATACTCCTCTTATGAAAAGAAGGGAGTTAGTTTACAACGTGAAGTACTACCGCTAACATGGTGTTTGCCAAAAGTGTGGCTGGACAAACTAAATTTCAGCTAATTGCAAAGCCCAACTTCAGTTCCGGGCTGGACAAACTTCGCCTAGCTCCTATTGTTAACATCAACTTTTAATTATAAATTCAACTTCGGGGCCGGGCGGACACAATCCTAAGTCCACACCTTCGGCAAGCCCCGGCACGTTAGCGGCTAGTTTACTCAACGTCTCTGTTTATAGAAAATCTATAAACCAAATAATTAAACCACAGACATCATGATAAAATTTGCATATACAATTCTTTATGTTAAAGATGTAACAAAAGCTATTGAGTTTTACGAAGCCGCTTTTGGTTTTGTCAGAAAATTTGTAACGCCGGAGAATGATTATGGAGAACTTTTGGTTGGTGAAACGACACTTTCATTTGCTTCAATAAGTTTAGCAAAATCGGCTTTAACCAACGGATTTATAGAAAGCAGTCTGAATAACAAACCATTTGGAATTGAAATTGGTTTTACAACTGATAATGTAGCAGAAACTTTTGCTTCAGCAACTAAGGCAGGAGCAACAATCGTAGAAAACCCAAAAGTCAAGCCTTGGGGTCAGACTGTTTCTTATGTAAGAGATATTGACGGTTTTTTAATTGAAATTTGTACACCAGTGAGTTGACAAAAAAGTCAAACTCTATAAAACCAGCCGCTAACAAAAAGTTTTGCAGCAAGTGTGGCTGGACAAACTGAAATCAGCTAATTGCAAAGCCAGGCAGTGGTTCCGGGCTGGACAAACATCGCTAATCATTAGTTCTTACCTTCAACAAATAATTTCAATCAACAGCGGTGCCGGGCGGACACAAATCTAATTCCACACCTGCGCAAAGCTTCGGCTCGTTGTGCGCCATTTTTAGTTACTCTCTATGATTGGTAGTTGTAAATGTTTCTATCTTATAAGCTAGCACTTAAAATGGATCTACGGGTTAATTGCTATATTTATATAACTAAATGCGAATAAAATGAGTGGAGAAAATTATTTATTAGTTATAGGAATAGAAACATATCATGAAGGAGCATTAGCTAAAGTTTCTTATGCTGAAAATGACGCAAAAGAGGTTACAGAATCCTTTATTAATTTAGGTTATGATAAGGAGGATTGCATTTTGTTACTAAATAACAGAGCAACAAAGACAGCAATTCTAACCAATCTATCCAAAATTGTTAGTAAAACAACAGAAAGTGATCGCATAATCCTTTATTTTGCTGGTCACGGCTTCTCCGTTAATGGTTCTAATATGTTAGCTCCAGTTGACGCAGCCATGGACTCCCTTGAAAGCACTTGTATAACTATTAGTGATATTCTTACTCAAATTCAAAAATCAAATTCGAAAAGAAATATTCTATTTTTTGATAGCTGTCATAGCGGGTTCCAAAAATTAGAAAATATAAGAGATGGGAATGGTTTCTTCAACAATGATAATCTAGAATATGAATTTAAAGATGTTGAATATTGTGTAGGTTTTGCATCTTGTATGGAAAATCAAAAGTCCTATTCAGATTCGAAGTTACAAAACGGCATATGGTCATATTATTTAATTGAAGCTTTAAAAGGCAACGCTGATGACTCAGTTTATGAAAGTGGCTTTTTGATGAGTGATAAACTACAAGCGTATTTAAGAGCTAACACACAAGAATACGTCAAGAAGACTTTGAAAAAAGATCAAATCCCTTTAGAATTTGGAAATAAAACTGACAAGTTTATAGTTGCTAATCTCAATCCTTTATTTGATGCGATTGCTGCCTCAAAAAGCGAAACTTTACTGAATTTAAATTCTATATCAATTTATACACTTCAAGAGAATAATAAACTTAGAAACTTAAGTGGATTTACCAAAAACTATCACTCACTCCCTAGAAAAATTGGAGAATTTGAAGACCGCTTTATAAAATCTATTTCCGGTGAAATAATTGATGCTGAAATAAAGCTTATCAGCTCAAGAATTCAAAACTTGATGCGCTATAAAAGAAAAGACATTTTAATATCCAAAGACAATGGCTTGGGATATATTGAAACTCCGGATTTCTATTATTCAATTTTCGTTTCACAATCGAAAACCGTTCCCGATCATTATGAAGTTAGGCGTAGTCTGGATAAAATAAATAATAATTCAATAATAAATAATAAGGAATTCAATGAAGTATTTGATAACTATTTTACAAGTTTAAGTTTCGAATTTTCTAAAAAAATGGACGTTAAAAAACTTATCGATAAACTTGAAGAAAACAATAAAAAAGTAAAATATGATCTCCACAATTTGACTAGATGCAGTATTGAATTAGAAGGCTTAGATACGGAACTAATCATTACCGAAAATTCACTTGATATCTTCTTTACATATCCATCAACACCTCTTAAGCTAGTCGAATATTATCAAAATGCAACGCTACACCTACAAATAAATAAAATCAATCTCATCGAATCATAATATCAAATATCTAATTGGTAGGTTATTAGTAACGGCGCACAACATGGTGTTTGCCAAAAGTGTGGCTGGACAAACTAAATTTCAGCTAATTACAAAGCCAAACTTCAGTTCCGGGCTGGACAAACTTCGCTGATCATTAGTTCTTAACTTCAACAAAATACTTTCAATCAGCTTCGGGGCCGGGCGGACACAATCCTAAGTCCACACCTTCGGCAAGCCCCGGAACGTTAGCCGCAAATTTAGCAACCTCTTCTATGACAAAGCGGAATAAATATTTACTGCTGGTATTGGGTTTATTTATCAGTCTTACTGTCTTCAGTTTTACAGATATTGATCCAGACTGTACTTCAGTCAAAAACGGGCGATTTCATTTCTACCAAAACAGTGGACAATATCACTCTATCGTTATCAGAGAAGATTCTTTACAAACGGAAGTGAATTTATCTACGGGAGATTCGACATTCTGGCGAATTTTATGGGTTTCAGATTGCCAGTTTACATGTAGGTATATTTCGGGCTCAAAGATAAAATCCCAAGAAGAACTAGACTTTTATAAAAGGTCAACACTTACTTTCAACATTCTCAAAACAACAAAAAAATATTATACTTATACCGCTTTGTTTAGTTCAGATAATTATTCCCGGAGTTTTAGCGATACAATGTGGCTAATAGCTAAATAAAAATCTGCGGCTAACATGGTGTTTGCCAAAAGTGTGGCTGGACAAACTAAATTTCAGCTAATTACAAAGCCAAACTTCAGTTCCGGGCTGGACAAACATCGCCTAACTCTTATTGTCAACATCAACTTTTAATTATAAATTCAACTTCGGTACCGGGCGGACACAATGCTAAGTCCACACCTTCGGCAAGCCCCGGCACGTTAGCTGAAACTTTATATGGACGCATTCACACTTATACGAGTTTTTAATTCCCTCAAATCTGACAAGTCATACTTAGCAGACAGGTCGACACTTCATCATAATTATGAAGCACTAGAGGGATTTTGGAGACACCATTTTTTTGATAAGTCTGACCCTTTCGACCAATTTATAAAAGAGTTTGGGCCAACACTATGGCAATTAAACAAAATCAAAGCTCTTGCTACACAATTTACCTCAATAGAATGTGTAGGCTCGAGCAATACTGGTGACTTTTACCAGACCGAGGAAATTGCAAAAGCAACAATGTATTTAAGATACCATTCAAAGCTTTTCAAAAAGAGTTTTCCCACATGTGAAAGTATTGAATGCAGAAATCATAAAATGGATTCAGGCCTTTGTACAATTGCAAAAGGCAGACAATGGACAAGAAAAGATTATCCATACTCTTCTTTCAAAGCCTTGATGTATATCCTTAGACAAGTAAGAAATAATTTATTTCATGGTTCAAAATTTAGCATGGAACAACAACAGTATAAACGAGATAAAAAGTTAGTTGCATTATCATCGAAAGCAACAACATTAATACTTGAAAATTTGTCAAGATCAGTTAACAAAAGCTTCAGCTAACATGGTGTTTGCCAAAAGTGTGGCTGGACAAACTAAATTTCAGCTAATTACAATGCCAAACTTCAGTTCCGGGCTGGACAAACTACGCCAAGCTCCTATTGTTAACATCAACTTTTAATTATAAATTCAACTTCGGTACCGGGTGGACACAATTCTAAGTCCACACCTTCGGCAAGCCCCGGAACGTTATGCGCCACTATGAAGTCCCTAACAATTTTAATAAGCCTTTTATTCGCAAGCTCAATAGTTGCTGCTCAATTAGATTCGACTAAGATTTTCGAGTCTTCAAAAGGAAAATGGCCAGTACCTGTCCCAAAATATATAAAAGTATTCAACAACGAAGAATTGAAACATTACACTACAAATATGTTTGATTCTTCATTAAGAATTATCACGGATAGCAGTTATAATATCACTGCCGTTCATGACGGAACAGTCATTGGAATAATAGAAGTAGAAAATGAATATACAATTGTGACAAAATTTGGTGATTACTTCATAGTCTATGGCAGGTTAATGAAACCAGATCTGCAAAAAGGAGACTTTCTAGTAACGGGGCAAAGTATAGGTCAACTAACTAAATATTCGTCAGACGAGCACTATACTCTTGAGATAAATTTATACAAAAAAGAAAAAGAGTTGAGCCCAAATAAATGGATAAAGTGGTAAGCGTCGCATAACATGGTGTTTGCCAAAAGTGTGGCTGGACAAACTAAATTTCAGCTAATTACAAAGCCAAACTTCAGTTCCGGGCTGGACAAACATCGCTAAACTCCTGTTGTCATCATCAACATTTAATTATAAATTCAACTTCGGGGCCGGGCGGACACAATTCTAAGCCCACACCTTCGGCAAGCCCCGGCACGTTACATGCCATTTTAATTGAACCTTTAACTTAAATAAAGTACATATGAAACAACTTATTCTTGCCACAATAGTTAGTCTTATGACGTTAACATCCAGTGCGCAACAAAAAAAGGATTTAGTTATATCTGTCGCCGCTGGCACAATGACGAGTCCTTATTATTCGGAAAGTAAAGCTGGTCATTTTTACAATATTGATTTTGACTATCACTTATCTAAACGTCAGGTTCTTTCTGCTAATTATAACACTGGCGCTCACAATTATTATGACAATATCCTTGCTACTGATCCTGCATTCCTAAAATCTGATGGCACTAATGCAAAAGCCAGTTATCGTACATTTTCAGTACTCTACAAATATGTGTTCTTAGACAAAAAAGCAATATCAGCTTCCTTGGGCTCTGGAGTTGGTGTAATGACACATTCAAGAGAATATCCATATACGCTAAGCAACGGTTCAAGCTTCATGGAAACTTCATGGAGTGACCTTGTTTTCCCTGTAAAACTTCAACTTGAATATAAAATGTCAAAGTCAATAAGCCTGGGATTGACTGGCGGATTTTATATCGCACCTGACTACCCAATACTTGCTTATCACATTGGACCCAAACTAAGTTATTTGATAAAGTAAATTATAAGAACATTGGGGAGCCGTTAAAAAACGTCATGTAACATGGTGTTTGCCAAAAGTGTGGCTGGACAAACTAAACTTCAGCCAATTGCAAAGCCAAACTTCAGTTCCGGGCTGGACAAACTTCGCCTAACTCCTGTTGTCAGCATCAACTTTTAATTATAAATTCAACTTCGGGGCCGGGCGGACACAATTCTAAATCCACACCTTCGGCAAGCCCCGGCACGTTGGCTGCTATTTTACAAACTCTCTGCTAAATGAAAGAATATACCGAAGACTCTAAAAATATATCCAGAAGAAAATCTATTGAGTTTGCAGTCAACTCTCTGACAAAAAATAGAAGTAATGCTACGATTGCTAGACCAACATACGTGAGGGAGGTCTATGAATATTTAAAGAGTAAAGGTTCAGAATTCGATAAAAGTATTATACAATATCTTGAAGAAACCGGAATACAAAAATGGGAGATATTTTATAACTCACAAATCGGAGCAAAAAAACCTAGTGAATTAAAAGTTGCATATTTAAGTGGACCAAACCCATTAAATGATTTACAAGAGTTTGTACGTCATGGTATAATCCCTGAAAACTTATATGCTTTTGAGTCTGACACAGCGTTGTATGACAAAGCAATTATCAATGCATTAAATTCCGAATTTCCATTTATTAAAATCTTTAAGGGAAAGATTGAAAACTATTTTAAAATTCTGCAAAACAAGTACGATATAATTTATCTTGATTTTTGTGGAACTCTTGCGTCAAGTAATACAATCTCAGTTTTAAGAGATTTATTTTCATATCAAAAACTTGCCTCACCTGGAGTTGTTATTACAAATTTTGCATTGCCCCAAAGACAAAAAGGAAAAGATGAATACTGGGATAATTTAATTGCCTTTTCATCAAACTATCTTTTTCCGAAATCTTTTACTGAAAACTTAGAAAAATATGGCGGGGGTATAAGAGAAGCAGCTAGCGCGTATGGACTAATGCCCCATGACTACATAAAGCTAACTTTTCAAAATCCAAACACAGTATATAGTCAGTGTATTACAAGACTACTATATGACCTACCAAGCCTTTTAATACCTTATCAACGCTTTACCTCAAATAAAAGTCTAATTGATACCTTTTTTAAAAATTTTGAAGTTGGCCAGTTGCCGGAAGATAGAGAGGAAGATATTGGAACTTTCCCAGAAAATTATTCACTCATTTGGGGATTAAATAATCACTTCATCACAAAGCCGAAATTTGACGAACTACTTGCAAGGGTTCAAAGACAACTTGCTTTCGATTCTAACAGTAAAAGATTTTTAGAAACGCTTAATCTGATGAGCTTTTTCTTACACTCACATCCTGATGATAAGTACAATAGCGAAAAATTAAATGAGATTGAAAAAAGATGGAAGTTTGATGAAAAATATATTTTCTGTGATGTCTTTTTGTTTCATCAATTGAAGGAGCTTTTAGTCGGACAGTTAACTTCGCCATACTTATACAACGTATCCCAAACAAAGCGTTGGACATATAAAGCTAAAACAAATAGAATGTTTGTTGATGCGGTGACTTACGATGAATGTAGATATATTTTTGACTGGATGCCGACATTAGACATGTTTGAACAAGCTGTAAATACAATGGATAGACAGTTAATATTAAGATTTGCTTTGGACAGTATCTCTAAACAAAGAAGATGGTACAACGAAGAATTGTTTATGGGGACTGCAGTCATTGACCAAAACGAAAAGGGATTTGAGGCAAAAGAATTAGACAAAAGGATAAAAATCAACTAAACAGCAGCCAACAAAAAGTTTTGCGCAAACATGGCAGGACAAACTAGACTTCAGCTAATTGCAAAGCCAAGCTTTGGTTCCGGGCCGACATTACAACTTTGGGCATTACTTCTTAACTTCATCTAAACAAAAATATCAACTGCGGCTCTGGGCAGACACAATACTAATTCCATGTCAGCGCAAAGCTTTGCACGTTGGCTGCAAGGTTAAATTGACATTCTCATTCTTATGACATTATTTATTATACTTTTCTTTATAACAATTTTCATAATTGGCTTTATTGTAGTTTTAAAAAAGCTTAAAGCGTCATTAAACAATAGAATATTTGCAAATGAGTTTAGAAACACATTTATCGACTTTGCAAATAGCTTTATGCAGACTTTCGATCGCTTCTCAAGCAAAGGGCAAATCGACCATGAAAAATATGTCTGGCTGACTAAAAACTCAAATAAAGCTCAAAATATTTTAGGACAAATGGGCATCGTGGAATATATGGCTCCTTTTCAGAGATATGTTGTAAGTAATTATCAAGTTGTACTAAACACACTCCCGAAATTTCGGGAACATATTCAAGATGCAGATATTCACTTAGTCGATGATGCGTTGTTAAGATATATTGGAATTGAAGAAGAACGTTATAAGATTTTACACAAACAATTTAAAAATCCTATAATTTGGCTTCAACAAGGTTTTAAAGAATTTTTCAGCCTACCAATTTATATCATAAATTGGTTTGGTATAATTCCAGATCGGGTTGTAGGAAGAATAACGTCTAATATTATATTTAAAGTTCTTGCAGGAATTGCAGGCTTAGTAACTTTTATTAGCGGCATTGTAACTATTATTCAAGGCAAAGAACAAACAATTGATTTTCTAAAACATCTTTTTCACAAATAACCCTGACAGCCAACATTGGGTTTGCTGCAAGGCTGGCTGGACATTGGAGCAATGGTCATTTTATCGCTGTTGTGCTTCATCTGGGCTGGACGTACATTGCTGGGCTTTTGTTTGTTAACTTCTACTTTTATATCTTTATTCAGCAGCGGTTCCGGGCAGGACGAGCAATGAATTCCAGCCCTGCAGCAAGCCCTGCCCGTTGCCAGCAATTATATTTAGACCATGCGTAAACTAACAATCCTTTTTCTTCTCACCCTTATAAGCGGACTTGTACAATCACAAAATATCTATTCTGCTTTACAATTAAATGCAGAACGAGAATACAAAACAAAACGACCCCAAAAAATTATAGAGACAAATACTTTCTTTAATTCAAGTGGCAAACAGGTTGACAAAAACATCAAAACTTTTGATGAAGCGGGTATGCTTTTAACAGAAGAACGGTATGACGACAATGGCACTTTGAAAGCAAGGTTAACTTATACAAACGACACAGTTCATAGAATTAAATTGACAAGAATTTTTGAGAGGTGGACACAGTTTGGCTACTCAAAAGAAACTGCATTTTATTCCTACGACACAAACTTCATTTTGACTGGTACGACTGACAAGGACGCAAATGGAAACGTCATTCGCCAGACAAATCTTATTTCTAATGAAAAAGGACATCCAATTGAATTGTCACTATTTGACGGTAATGGAAATTCTTTTGGCAAAGAGACCGCCACATATTTATACGACAAAAATAAAGTTGTAACCTCTGTTATATCAAATGACGGCAGAGTTTTGTCCAGCGACACGGTAAAAATCAGCTTTACAGAAGCAAGCAAATTTCCTGGCGATAATGAAGTTTATAACGTAAGTGGCGACTTAACAAACTGGACAAGACGAAACATGAACGGAACTGAAACTATATTTGAAGAAGAATACACTTATGACAGTTTTGGCAACTGTACAGAAAACAAAATCTTTAAAGTGACAGTGAAAGGAAACGGAAAACGCAAACGAGATAACGACAGAATATTTAGAAAAGAATATTCTTACTGACGAAGAATAACTGCTGGCAACAAAAAGTTTTGCAGCAAGTGTGGCTGGACAAACTAAAATCGGCTAATTGCAAAGCCAAACTTCAGTTCCGGGCTGGACAAACATCGCTGAACTTAACTTCTTACCTTCAACAAAATATTTTTAATCAACAGCGGTGCCGGGCGGACACAATACTAATTCCACACCTGCGCAAAGCTTCGGCACGTTGTACGCAAGCAATGCAAAAGTCTTTTACACAAATAATATTACTAATATTTTTCGCTCCTCAAGCGAATAGCCAGTCTAATATTCACTTCGGAACATACACATCGACAGAATATAAGAAAATGAAACTCGTACTCAATTCAAACATGACTTTTAAATACAACATCGGGTTGCTCGAGAATTCATGGAAGGAAGGACAGTTTATATTGAAAGGCGATACAATTATTCTAAATTATTATCAAGACACTACGTATAAAAGTCAAAGTAGTTCAGAAAAGTCAGATGAGCTATTTACAAGTGGTCCATCTTTCAAGAAACCCGTAAAATTTATTTTAAAAAAAAGGAAACTTTATAATATCGATGAAAAGGAAATCCGACTTCGAGGTTATTTTATAAAGTCGAAATCAGACACATAGCTGCCATGCGTACAACAAGTAGTTTGCCAAAAGTGTGGCTGGACAAACTTATTTCAACTAAGTACAAAGCCAAGCATTGTTTCGGGCCGACACAACAATATCGAACTTTAGTGCTAAACATCAACTAATCAAATTTATCATCAGACGTTCGGGCGGACACAATACTAATACCACACCTTCGGCAAGCTCTGAACGTTGGTGGTAATGCTAATTGACACACCCCAAAAATTATGAAACACGAAAACGAAATAGAAATATTTATTCGAGATTATGTTAAAGACCTTGACGAAGGAGCTGCTGCGATATTTGCAGGAGCAGGATTAAGCGTTCCAGCAGGTTATGTAAATTGGACTGAGTTAATGACAGAAATAGCCCAAGACCTTGGACTTGACATCAATACAGAAAGAGACCTTGTTTCTTTAGCTCAATTTCACGTAAATGAAAATCTAACACGTTCAAAATTAAATAGAAAAATTTTAGAAGAGTTTACAGAAGATGCTAAACAAACTGAGAATCATAAAATAATAGCACGACTTCCACTTTCGTCAATTTGGACAACCAATTATGACCAACTTCTAGAAAAATCATTTCAAGTTGAAAATAAGGTAATAGATGTAAAGTATAGAAACAATCAACTTCTGACCACAAGACCAAAACGGGACGTTGTAATTTTTAAAATGCACGGCGATGTGAACCACCCGGACGAAGCAATTTTAACAAAGGAACAATACGAGCAATATCACCAAACTCACGAACCATTTATAAATGCTTTGGCGGGAGAACTCACGACCAAAACATTTTTATTCATTGGCTTTAGTTTCACCGACCCAAATTTAGACTATGTTCTAAGCAGACTAAATTTTAGATTCAATAAACAAAAAAGACAACACTACTGCTTTGTTAAAAAACATCAACTTGGTGATTCACAAAATCCTGACCAAGCTGTATTAGATTATAACACAAGAAGGCAACTTTTAACAATCAATGATTTAAAAAGATACGGGATAAAATCATTGCTTATCAATGATTATTCAGAAATAACAGCAATACTCAGTGAGATAGAATACAGGTACAAGAAAAAAACCATTTTTATTTCAGGAAGTGCCGAATCATATGAGCCATTGAAAAAAAATGAAGCTATAGGTTTTGTCCATAATCTTGCCAAACTTATTATTCAAAATGATTATCGTATAGTAAATGGATTCGGTTGGGGCATAGGAAGTTCAGTAATTAATGGTGCATTGGAATCTATTTATAGCAATCCTTCAAAATTTTCAGAAAGTCAATTGATATTAAAACCTTTCCCTCAGTTTGAAACAGGTGATAAGCCCTTAAACATTTTGTGGGAAGAATATCGTCAGAAAATGATTTCGCAATGTGGAATATCAATATTCGTTTTTGGAAACAAGAAAAATGAAAACGGTGAAGTTATTGAAGCAAATGGTGTAATTAGAGAATTTGAAATAGCAAAAGAGAATGGAAACATATGTATTCCAATTGCTTTGACGGGCTATGCAACAAGTTCAATATACAAATTGATAGCCAGTGAACCAGAAAAATTCTATCAGAGTCCTGATTTGTTTATGCCTATAATAAATCTACTAGCTGACGCAAATACAACTTTTGAATCAGCACTCAAAGAAATCGACAAACTCCTTAAACAATTAAAAAAATAAAATGGCTAGAGAAACTTTCATCGCTTACAAATACAGTGAAGCACAAGGCTTAAGAGACGAGATTATCAAAAAACTTGGAGATGATGCTTCATATTACCAAGGCGAAACAGCTGATTCACCCGACCTAACCGATACAACGGTTGAGAACATTAAAGAAAACCTAAAAGATATGATTTTTGGTACTTCTGTGAGTATCGTAATCGTTTCGCCAAGCATTAAAAAGAGTAAATGGGTTGATTGGGAAATTGAATACTCCTTAAAGGAATATAAGAGAGGAAACACGACATCAAGAACCAATGGAATTGTTGGGGTTGTAATGAAAGTAAATGGTAGTTATGATTGGTTGCTGTCATCATATCAAAATCCAGATGGATGTACAAACAGGTCTATCGACAATTCTTTGCTTTATGATATAATTACGAGTAATAGGTTCAATTTAACTACAGACAACAAATATTCTTGCCCAACTTGCAAAACCTATGACCAATTAAACGGTTCATACATATCACTAATTGAACAAGACCGTTTTCTAAACTCTCCAAAGCATTTCATAGAAAATGCATATGAAAAAAGTCAGAATATCAATAATTATAACTTATCAAAACAGAGATGAGAAGCACTACCACCAACAAACGGTTTTGGGCAAGTGTGGCAGGACAAACTAAATTCAGCTAACTGCATCTCCGGTCTTCAGTTCTGGCTGGACGTTCAATTTTGAGCTTTAGTTCTTAACTTCATCTAAACAAAAACATCAGCAGCCGTTCTGGGCGGACAGTTGGAAAATTCCACACCTGGCCCAAAGCCGCCGACGTTAGCGGCAATACGACGACACCAAAATTTTACTAACAAATAAAACTATTGTAATGGGAAATAATTCATTTGACGAAGTTCAAGAACTTGAAACGCTAAGTAAATTAACCGATGAACAACTTTATTTAAGACTTGGTTCATTTGACCAAACAGGCGGACTACCAAGCGATTTAATTAACTGGGGAAAAGAACGGTTTAAAAACCTTGTAACAAACCTAAAAGATTCAATTTGCAAGAATGAGACAATTAAACTCTTATGCAAAGATGAAGAAGCTAAAAATCATACGGAAATCATAATTGCTTTGGGTGCAATTATTCAAACTACAGCACCTGCAATTCCTTATATTACAGTTGCTATTTTAATATTTAGAGGCGGCATTAATAAAATGTGTTCATCTCAATGGACTTAAAATTGACTTCAAATTGCTACAATCTGCCTGATAAATTTGAGGTCTGGAAAAAAAAATCTGGGCATGAAAATATCTATGCGAAAGATGCAGAACTTTTAATAGACGAGCTTTTCAATATATCAGACTCAACAGTAGAAGATGAAATTAACGAAATGCTTCTTCTGATAAACTCTTCTAAAAAAACAGACTACAAATCAACTGCATGGCAATTTGAACAAAGCTCTTATAATTCCGTTTCAGAAGCACATCTCCAATTTCTGATAATGTGGGGGTTTCAAAAAAGTTGCAATTTGATTGGACTAAAAATTGATTTAGAAAAGTCATTTCCAATAATTATACGAGTAATTAAAAGCATTCAACTATCACCATATGTAGTAAAAGAAGACAACTGCTATTACATTGTACTGCCAACATATTTCTTCCGTGTTATTAATATGTTCCTTGATAGTCATACCGAAATAGAAAATCAAGGAAGCAAATTTGCTAAAGCCTCAAGTGACACTACTATTAAAACTAATTACATAGGAGGCAAATCTATAGAACTGGCAATTATAAATAACTTTAAAAAGGCAGTAGAAACTGTAGAAAATTTTAAAGGGCTTGTTCCAGGAATAGAACTTTTTCATGATTTAATAGGGTTTGACTTTGACTTTGAAAAAGGAGGGTTTCCCATTTACTTCCCTGATTTTGTAATGAAAAGCATGATGGAAATAAGTAATGATTTTGGAACTTATTCTGGTAATCTTGGTCATAATATCGACAAAAACAACAAACACTATTTGTATATCACTACTGTATTTCTTGTTTTTCACGAGCTATCACATATTTCACTTGGACATATTACTAATGCTTCAAAAACTACAAGAAATATTAAAGATGAAATTGAAGCTGACAAATTTGGTTATTACCTCTACACTGATTTTGCAAACTCCCAATTAGCCAAACAGCAAAATGAAATCGCTGAAGCTTTGAAATTCATTTGCGGTCCAGCTATATATTTTGAAACATTCTCAATTTTTGAGTTAACTAAACAATGTTTTTATTACGAAGATGAAGCAAAAAGAAATTTATTAGCACAGTCATTCATTGAGTTAAAAAATAGGAAAGCAATGTTTAAAGAGTTATTAAAAAGTACTTTAACCGATGAATCATTTTCTGACAATGAAAGAGGAATAATTCAAAGCATATTGCAGGAATATGAAGTTCTTGAAACGCTATTACTTATGATTGGGAGTCAAATGATAAATAGAAAAGTAATTAATTTTGAAAGTGCTACAATTCACAAAAATGAAAACCAAGTGCTTGAAAAAATATTCCCCTGACAGATACAGTACTGCCGCTAACATGGTGTTTGCCAAAAGTGTGGCTGGACAAACTAAATTTCAGCTAATTGCAAAGCCAAACTTCGGTTCCGGGCTGGACAAGCTTCGCCTAACTCCTATTGTCAACATCAACTTTTAATTATAAATTCAACTTCGGGGCCGGGCGGACACAATACTAAGTCCACACCTTCGGCAAGCCCCGGAACGTTAGCGGCAATTTTACCTCACGAACACAAACACTTAAATATTGAAAGTAAATTAATGACAAAAATTATTTTAACTCTTCTAACAATTTTTACTACCACTCAAATTTTCGGGCAAACTGAACTTCGACAACAGTTAGAAAATATTATTGCTACTAAAAACGCAACAATTGGAATATCAATAAAAAATATTGAGGGTAAAGACACATTAAACATTAATGCAACCCTAAATGCACCTTTAATGAGTGTTTTTAAATTTCATATTGCTTTGGCAACCTTAAATTTGGTGGACATAGGAAAACTTTCTCTATCACAGAAACTTTTTATAAAAAAAGAAGATTTACACGAAGACACTTGGAGCCCAATACGAGACGAATATCCAAGCGGAAATATATATTTGACCTTAGACCAATTGCTGAGATATACCGTTTCGCACAGCGATAATAATGGTTGTGATATTCTTTTAGAATTAATTGGCGGTACAGAAACTGTTCAAAAGTTCATCAATAAACAAGGGATAAAAGATTTTGTTATAAAAGTAAACGAACAAGAAATGAGGACTTGGGAAAACTTATACATCAACACTACAACACCATTAGCAACTACAGAATTATTGGAGAAATTCTACAAAGGAAAGGTCATCAAAAAAAAATCAACCAAATATTTATACCAAATAATGGTAGAATGTTCGAGAGGACTTACTTGGATGAAAGCAGGACTTCCAGAAGGAACAGAATTAGCACATCGAACAGGAATTTCAGGCACTAATGAAAACAATTTAAGAGTGGCAATGAATGATGTAGGAATTGTAAAACTTCCAAATGGCAAACATTTGATTATTTCTATTTACTTAAAAAACATAACTGAGACCAGAGAAAGTACTGAAAAAATAATTTCGGATATAACAAAAGAGACGTGGAAATACTACTCGACAAAATAAAAACTGCCGCTAACATGGTGTTTGCCAAAAGTGTGGCTGGACAAACTAAATTTCAGCTAATTACAAAGCCAAACTTTGGTTCCGGGCTGGACAAACTACGCCTAGCTCCTATTGTTAACATCAACTTTTAATTATAAATTCAACTTCGGGGCCGGGCGGACACAATTCTAAGTCCACACCTTCGGCAAGCCCCGGAACGTTGCCTGCAACCCTATTGGACATCCGTTTTTAAACAAACAGAAATATTTAACCTTGAGTTTCCTCCAAAATATCAAAGAATCTTTATTTCCGACTCAGCGTCTAAAAGTGTTTGACACTTCATTTGCTTTTCCTTACTCAATTGACAAAGAAGTAAAACGACAACAAATTTGGGAGAACTTGCAAAAGGGAATTCTATTTGAGGACACAAAAATTCTCATTCCTTGGCTGACACCGTTTTCTGACTTAGGTAAGTTTGCTGAACAACGGAAAGACAGTGGCGACAGAACAGAGTGGTTTTTAGGAAACCATCAAATTCTTGATGGTTATACTTGTTATGCAGGTGTTATGAAATGGATGTTTGTAAAAAATTCAAAACCTTTTTCCGAAATAGAAGATTGGCTAGGATTTGATTATGAAGGGAATGAAAAATTTCTGTTGCTGAAAGAGAAACTAACAGATTTATTTGGTGAGCCCAACCTACTTGAAATGGAGAAATTTGGCAGCTTTGACTTGGGCTCAATTGAATGGACAAATCAAAAAGTGCGAATACGATTGAGTGGCATCGAGCAATTTGCTTGTAAGTATCGACTGTATATTGGGTTAACAGAAAATCCAAACTGGTGACAAGGGCAGCAGGCAACATGGTGTTTGCCAAAAGTGTGGCTGGACAAACTAAATTTCAGCTAATTGCAAAGCCAAACTTCGGTTCCGGGCTGGACAAACTTTGCCTAACTCCTATTGTCAACTTCAACTTTTAATTATAAATTCAACTTCGGGGCCGGGCGGACACAATTCTAAGTCCACACCTTCGGCAAGCCCCGGCACGTTATGGGCAAGCGGGCTTTAAAATAAAAACTTGCTTCTCGTTTTTAAAGCTTGGCAGTTTTTATTTAGTCAGCTTTTTTGCGGTAAGACACTTTACAAATTTCGACAGCACAAATTGCAGGCTCTACCCTTTCCAGTTTCATTTTTGGGCGGACAGTTCGACGGTAATCGGTTCAAAGTTTCCGTTTGCTGGGCTGCAGCTACAATTTGTTAACTGCGCATAATTACTGTTTGGGTTATTTTGGGCTTCGATAAAATTGCATAGCTCATATTTTTCAGTTGCCGTGGCCACATGCGTTTTATGTCAATGTCTATAATATTTGCCTTACAATTTGTAGTGCGTTTGGTTTCAGTTATACTTTTCGGCTTGTTATTTGGTAGTTCGTGTTACTTGCAGTGGTTTCAGGTCGCTCCTGGCGTCAAAATGTAATTAACTTTTGTAGTTATCGGCAACTGGACAGGATTGCAGCTTTTAAAATTTTGGCTGCACAGCATTGGCTACTGTTACTTCTTTTCGCTAGTTAATTTTAAAACTTTAGGCAGTTGCATTCGCTTTTAGGTTTAATGTCTCTGCAATTCCGCAAAAAAACTTTTGGGCATCCGCCAGCCCATAACAAAAAGTTTTGCAGCAAGTGTGGCTGGACAATCTGACTTCAGCTAATTGCAAAGCCAAGCATTGGTTCCGGGCTGGACAAACATCGTCGAACTTTAAATCTTAACTTCAACAATATATTTTCAATTAGAGCGGTGCCGGGCGGACACAATCCTAATTCCACACCTGCGCAAAGCTTTGCACGTTATAGGCAAGCATATCGGACACCCTACGAATTTCAGCGGTGTGACAAAAGTGAGTAACTATTATGGAAACAATTGCTAAATGGACAATTATAGTTTTTGGTTTATTTTTCATTCTTGTCGGAATAATTATGCTTTTAAAACCCAAAAAAGCAAGAGAGATTTTACGAAAAGCAGGGAGTACAAACTTTATCAACTATACCGAAATTACTATACGACTGATTCCTGCAGCAGCATTAATTTTATCTGCTGACATATCAAAATATCCACAGGTATTCAAAATCTTCGGGTGGTTTATGCTTCTTACTTCTTTGGTATTATATTTTGTACCACGACAACTTCATTATAACTTTTCAAACAAAGCTGCCGACATTTTAAAGCCATTTTACTTTCAATTAATTTCACCTTTTGCATTTATTATTGGCATCCTAATTATTTATAGTGTGACTTAGTATATAAGTTTTTAAAAAGTAAATTTGCACTGATTAAGTAACAAAAAACAAATGAATATATACCTTGCTCTAACAATTCTTATTTGCCTATCAGCAGGTTTTGCTTATGTGAACCAACGATTTTTGAAACTACCATTTGTAATTGGACTGTTTTTGTTATCTACAATTTTATCCTTAATTGTAATCAGTTCAAAATTGTGGCTGAATGTTCCCATTGAAGAAATTAAAAATTATATTGAACTTTCAAATATTGACAATATAGTCCTCAATTATTTATTAGGTTTTTTGCTTTTTGCAGGAGCTTTACACACTAATTGGAACAACCTTAAACAACAAATCAAACCTATTGCAACATTTGCAGTAGGTGGTGTTTTGCTTTCTACAATTATTATTGCTGTACTGTTTTGGGGGCTAACAAAAATCTTCAACTTAGAAATTGATTTTACATATTGCCTGATTTTTGGAGCATTAATTTCACCAACCGACCCAATTGCAGTTTTGGGCATCTTGACTAAAGCAAATGTTCCAAAAAAAACAGAGTACACCATTGTTGGCGAAAGTTTATTTAATGACGGTGTTGGTGTAGTTGTGTTTATTGCTTTGTTAGACACTTTAAAAGTGGGTGCTTTTAGTTTTTCTCATTTTGGATTTTTGTTTATTCAAGAAGCTGTTGGGGGAATTGGGATGGGATTAATTTTTGGTTACTTTCTGCACTTACTATTAAAATCTATTGACCATTACGAAACAGAAATTTTATTGACACTTGCATTTGTTATGGCAGGCTATGGTATGTTTAATTATATTCACATTTCAGGAGCATTAGCAATGGTTGTAATGGGCTTAATGGTAGGCAATTTTAGAAAAGACATTGCAATGAGCGACACAACACAAGAATATGTACACAAATTTTGGGAATTGGTTGACGTAATTCTTAATGCGGTTTTATTCATTTTAATAGCATTTGTACTTATCGTAATTGACTTTAAGACAAAGTATATAATTGTTGGACTAATATCCGTTTTTGTCGTTCTACTTTCAAGAATTATCGTTGTTTACCTGCCACACTTAGCATTTCCCAAACTTTTGAAATTGACAAACAAAGAAGCAAAAATTATTAGTTGGGGAGGTTTGCGTGGCGGACTTTCATTAGCATTAGTTTTATCATTGCCAGACAGCGAAACGAAAAACATACTTTTAATTGCAACCTATTTTTGTGTTTTATTTAGTATAATCATTCAAGGGCTGACAATTGAAAAACTTGCAAAACGACCTTGACAAAATGCCTGCCTATAACATGGTGTTTGCCAAAAGTGTGGCTGGACAAACTAAACATCAGCTAATTACAAAGCCAAACTTTGGTTCCGGGCTGGACAAACTTCGCTGAACTTTAATTCTTAACATCAACAATATATTTTTAATCAGCTTTGGGGCCGGGCGGACACAATTCTAAGTCCACACCTTCGGCAAGCCCCGGAACGTTGGCTGCTATGCATTGAGCACCCAAAAAATAGACATAAACCCATTACAATGAAGATAAAATATATTGGATTTCTTATTTTTCTATCAATGTTAAGTTCAACTACATTTGGACAACAAATTCTTTGGTCGACCACAAATGATACATTGTCAAATAAGCATATTTCGCTAGACAATGTAACAAAAGAAGTACTAGAATTTTATGACCATTATGAATACTATTATGATTGGGCTGGTTTTAGTAAAGATGGTTTTATTAAATCTTTTGAAGGTTCGAAATCCTACAAAAATTCAAGCACATCAAAATGGTCAAACTTTAAAAAGCTGCTTTATGGAATTAATCAATTAACTGTTTTTGCATTCAGAACTAACTCAGGAGAAGGTTCCTCTGTTTCAATCATGTGCATTACTAAAGAAAACGTGAATATGCTTGTTTTTTCAAACACGTTAGAGAAAAATTTCAATATTACTTACGATTCAAAAAGAGATGACTTTTCAAAATGGTTTAAAACACTATTAGAGTAAAAATAATTGCACAGCAGCCAACAGGTGGTTTAGCAAAATTGGGGCTGGACAAACTTAGCTTCAACATTATATCATTATCATCTTTAGTTCGGGCCGACACAACATCACCGGGCAGTTGTACGTAACTTCAAATTTTAATTAAAAATTCAGCATCGGTTCCGGGCGGACAATTGGAAAATCCCCAACTTCGCTAAGCCCCGGAACGTTAGCGGTCATTGTAGCGAACGACCATTTTTGCAATAAAAAATCAGAAAATTAAGTATGACAACTATTACTGAAAATTGGCGACCTGAATTTATTGAAGATAATATTTTAAAAATTGTACCTCTAACTGAGACTGATTTTGATAGTTTGTTTGAAATTGCCTCTGACCCATTAATTTGGGAACAACATCCTACAAAAGATAGATACAAAAAAGAAGTATTTCAACTATATTTCGATGGGGCAATAAAAGGAAAAACTGCTTTTTTAATTATTGACAAATCAACAGATAAAATTATAGGTTCGACTCGTTATTACGATTACAAGCCAGAAAATTCAAGTATTGCAATTGGGTATACATTCTTGTCAAGAAAGTATTGGGGTGGTGTATATAATAAATCTTCTAAAAAATTGCTTATAGAGTACGCTTTTCAATTTGTAGACAAAATTTATTTCCATATAGGTTCAACTAATATTCGTTCTCAATTAGCAATACTAAAAATTGGGGCTTCAAAAATTGGCGAAGTCGACTTTGACTACTACGGAAAGAAACTGTTACACTTTGAATATCTAATATCGAAGAATGATTGGAGTATTCTAAAAACAACGAACCGCTAACATGGTGTTTGCCAAAAGTGTGGCTGGACAAACTACACTTCAGCTAATTACAAAGCCAAACTTCGGTTCCGGGCTGGACAAACTTCGCTGAACTTTACTTCTTAAATTCATCAAAATATTTTCGATCAGCTTCGGTACCGGGCGGACACAATACTAAGCCCACACCTTCGGCAAGCCCCGGCACGTTACAAGCCATTTAATAAACCCTAATAATGAATCAAGCATTAACTGAAAAACAAAAAGAGCGTTTAAAAACTTTAGAACCAAAATTGGGCCTTGCTATCAGCCAAAGAGATTACCCCACTGCGAAAAGTTTAATTTTTGATATACAAAGTATTCTGAGGCCAACAGGTCACTTTGTTAGGCTTAGCCAATCAAAGAATAAATTATTTGAGCTTGCTATTGAATTAAATGACTTCGAGTTTGCTATTACTGGACTTCTTTCAACTCGTAAAATTTTATCCGATAAGACAAGAATTTATCTCGAAACAACATCTTTACTTGCAATTTGTTATGTCAGAATGCAAGAAATTGAAAAAGCGAAACCATACATTAAAGAAGTTCTTACAAATCATACAGTCATTAAATCAAAAAGAACGAGAGAAATTTTTCATCTAGAAATAATAAATAGATTTAATGAAGAAGTAGCCCTATGTACTTTAAAAGGTGAAAAAAAGCCTCTTTATGATGAAGTAGAGCTTGAGAATGAAGTCATCAGAATCATTCAGACTCTTTCAGAACAAGAGATATTTTCACAAATTGGATACGCCTCTCCGAAATCAACTAAAGATCTTATTTTTCTAGTCTATGATTTTTCAACAAAACAACTAGCCACAAGCGAACGGATAGCTTTGCCAAGCCCAGAACAAAAAATTAAGGATGTAGAAGTTGGCAAGACAGTTTTCCAATCTGTAAAAAGGGTTATCTATAATTCTTTGTGTAATCCAGAAAGCGAAATCTATAAAACGTGGTTTAAAAACGGAATGCAAATGGTTTTATCCAAAGGCTATATAAGGTCTGCAGTTGTTTCTTGCTTGGTTACTATGGGCATCGGTATTAAGTTAATTGCGGCATCAGTTATTGCTCTTATTATGAAATTTGGTATTGAGGTATATTGCGATAGGTATAAACCAATTAGCTTAATGGAAATAAGAGAAAAGTAAAAGTGGCTCTCCAAAAACGGCTTGTAACATGGTGTTTGCCAAAAGTGTGGCTGGACAAACTAAATTTCAGCTAATTACAAAGCCAGGCATTGGTTCCGGGCTGGACAAACTTCACCTAACTCCTATTGTCAACATCAACTTTTAATTATAAATTCAGCTTCGGCACCGGGCGGACACAATACTAAGTCCACACCTTCGGCAAGCCCCGGCACGTTAGCCGATATTTTATCGTTAAACCCAAACCATGGATACAATCTTTATAGACACCTCAATTTTTGAAGCAAATAACTTTTTAGAAAGTAAAAGAATAAAGGAAATATTTAAACTGGCTGAAAGGAAAGATATATGCGTTGTTCTTCCCAGACTAACCTATGACGAAATAGTTAATCGAATTTCAAAGAATATAGAAGAATCAAGCCAAAAGTTTAAAAAATACCGAGACGATACAAGAATTTTAAGAAATGTTCCATCTCTCAATGAAAAATTTGAGCCATTCGATAGTGACAAAATAAAAGAAGAACTTTCCTTATTACTAAAAGAAAGATTTGATCAATCTAACTTTGTCATTATTGACTATCCAACATTAAACATTGAGGGAATTTTTAAAAGCTATTTTGAGAAAAAATTCCCATTCGGTTCAGGGGGTAAAAAGAATGAATTCCCTGATGCTTTTGCTTTAAAGTCAATTGAAACTTGGGCACAGGAACAAGGTATTAAGGTATTGACATTTTCAAAGGACAATGATATACTAAATTACAAAAGTCAGTATTTGGCAATTGTTGAAGATTTTGAATTGTATTTAAGCAATAAGATAAAAGAAATTGAAGGGGCTAGACACAAGAAAAGACTAGAACAAATTGACGATATAATAAAAAACCGCCCTGAACACATACTAAGCGACATAAAGAATTGGGTTGAATCACAATTAGATGATGACTCTGAATACTATGAGTATTCAAACTATTATGATATTCATGAAGTTTCAATTATTGAAGTAAACACTGCCATTGAAGATTATAACATAACTAACGTTTCAGATGAATACGTCTCGGTAGAGTTAAAGGTTTGGGTTAACTACAAAGTGGAAATTATAATTGATGATGAAGAGTATATGTACAAAGATGATGATACAAAAGAGTGGGTATTTTTAGAAACTAAACCAGTTTTAATAGATGAAGTAAGATATATTGATGTTGATTTAATTTGCAACATTGAACCAGATGATGATATTGTCTATGAACTTGAGATCGAAGCGATAAATGGAGGCAGAAAACTTAATATATAAAAACATCGGCTAACATGGTGTTTGCCAAAAGTGTGGCTGGACAAGCTAAACTTCAGCTAATTACAAAGCCAAACTTCAGTTCCGGGCTGGACAAACTTTGCTGAACTCCTATTGTCAACATCAACTTTTAATTATAAATTCAACTTCGTACCGGGCGGACACAATTCTAAGTCCACACCTTCGGCAAGCCCCGGCACGTTAGCGGCAATCCGAGTGTTCAGTTAGCAAAAATTTTCTGCACATTAATAAAATATTATGACACCTACAGAGATTTCAAGATTAGAGTACAAACGAAAATTTATCCTTCAAAATATTGGCGATGTAAAAAAAGAATGGTATAAACTTGACGAATACAGAGAAAAACTTAGGTTTTTATTTATGACAGCCTGGTTTGGAACAACTGCCATTTATTTAAAGGATAATCAAGTAAGCTGGTTCTTAAGTGCTTTATTATTTACCATTACCCTTGTCTTTTTTTATCTCGAACTATACTATATGAAGGCAAGCCAAATTAGGCTTCATCGAATTTCAATTATGGAAGATTGGATGATGAAAGCTTCTGATCAAGAGGTGCTAAATCTGAACGGACCTCTATCTAGTATTGCGCCATCCATAAAAGAAGAAATGAAAGTGACTAGGCCTGTCTTTTGGCAAGGACGAGTAAGTATTTTATACATCCTATTCTTGATTTTATCAATTCTCTTGAAGTTGGTATTTCCTCTTTTTATCCATTCTTCTGAAGGAGGAAAAATTATCTTAAATTAAAAGACTGCCGCTAACAAAAAGTTTTGCAGCAAGTGTGGCTGGACAAACTAAAATCAGCTAATTGCAAAGCCAGGCAGTGGTTCCGGGCTGGACAAACATCGCTAATCATTAGTTCTTACCTTCAACATATAATTTCAATCAACAGTGGTGCTGGGCGGCCACAATACTAATTCCACACCTGCGCAAAGCTTTGCACGTTGGCTGCAATGCATAAAGCGCTTATAAAATTCTAAACTCTTAATAATGCGAAGGACAAGAAGAATATTTAATTTCAAAAAAGAATTTGGATGGAGTGAAATCATTGCTATAGCTGCGTTTCTTCTGGCCGCATTTTCACTATACTTACAATACATATCAAACAAAGCAGAAGTTTCTTTGACCAATGATAAATTAATAAGTTCTGTATTCACAGATAAAGATCATATCAGAAAGTTTTTCGGTTACCAAAGGGCGACAATTTCTAATAATGGCAATAAACCTGTTACATTACTCGGGCTAAGGCCGCATGAAAAACTAGGTTTAATATTAACACAAGAAGTGGGAATAGAGAATCTTGAAAAAGACAAAATACCTTTCAAAATATTTCAAATACCAGACACTATTTTATCTGAGAGACTATTTAGCAACGAAAAAAATTTGTGGGACTTTCAAGACCAAGGACTAGAGAAATTATCTGTAATTAACAAAGTAATTAATCCCGGCGAGGTATACACATTGCACATTGGAACGGTATATGATATATTTGCGGATTCTACAAAACACTATCAGACTGTTATTTTTAACTCTGAGCTGGTGTTTTCAAATGGACAAAAATTATTATTTGGAGCTGCAGATGCAAACTTGCCTAAGAAGTAGCACTGCAGCCAACATGGTGTTTGCCAAAAGTGTGGCTGGACAAACTAAATTTCAGCTAATTACAAAGCCAAACTTTGGTTCCGGGCTGGACAAACTACGCTGATCATTAATTATTACCTTCAACAAAATAATTCCAATCAGCTTCGGGGCCGGGCGGACACAATTCTAAGCCCACACCTTCGGCAAGCCCCGGAACGTTGGGCGCTATTTTTATAAGCATACTTTCAATATGAAGAACTGGCAAAAACTTTCTCAAGAAGAGGAAGATCATGTGTGGAAAAATTTCTATCGACAATTCAATTTTAACCCAAGCATAAATGAGTTTCCAGGTGTTATTACTTCTTTGCCGCAGAAAATATTTTCAATCGAGAAATATTTAGCAGGACAGCTTAATTTTGACAGATTAGAAGCCTTAGCCTTAGTCTTATTTCAAAGTATTACTGTGCCAGGTGAAAGACTTTACTCATTGGATTGGCAGCATCAAGGTTATAGTTTTGACCCTCGAAAAGAAATAGACAGAAATCAATTTGGAGAGTGGATAATTCCAATTCTTCCTAATGGCGACTATTATATTTTTTTGACTAAAGACTTTCAAAATGTATGGTTCGGACATCCATGGGAAGAAACAATTACATTAATTGGCCATGATCTAATTAAGGAAGTTAACAATCGAAAAATCACAATTTAAAACAGCGCCCAACATGGTGTTTGCCAAAAGTGTGGCTAGACAAACTAAATTTCAGCTAATTGCAAAGCCAAACTTCAGTTCCGGGCTGGACAAACTTCGCCTAACTCCTGTTGTCAACATCAACTTTTAATTATAAATTCAACATCGGTACCGGGCGGACACAATACTAAGTCCACACCTTCGGCAAGCCCCGGCACGTTGTACGTAATTTTGACAACCTCTATGCAAAAACTAGCTTTTTTTATATTAAGTCTGTCCTCTCTTTTATCTTGTAGTGAAAGGCTCTTTACAGAGCAAGTAGATAGAGAGAAATTTTGCAAATATTTTAATATTAGGATAGAAAAGAAAATATCTAACGGAAGGAAATATTCTACAGCAACAACGAAAATTAATACAATACCAAATGATGAAGTTTCAACATTTATAAAAAATCATTCGCACCGCTTTAATTATTTAGTAAAAAAGATTTTTATAAGCGAAATTATTAAGGATAGAAATTTTGATAGTGTATATTTGAACAATAAATTTTGTACAGCTATTTCCTCTGATTCCTTCTATCAAAATTTTACTCTTTTGACTAGCGGAGAAAAAAATATAAATAATAAATTACTAACTTTTTCAATACCAGAAATGATGGAAATTTCATCTAGATTTTTTATGTGTGATAATATTCAAAAGTCCGACACTGCTATTTCTTATCATATTTGTGTTGGTATAAATGGTATTTCCGAACTCAAATCTGCAAGAGATTATACGGTTTTAGAAGCTTTTTGTTTTGAGGCTATATTCAAAAACTTAAATAGACATTCTAAGTTTAAAGAAAATTTTAATCGTTATATCAAAAATTCATCTCAAAAAAACTTAAGGAATTTTGAAAGTTTCGAAACTCATTTACTAAAAGTCAAAGAAGAATGTTATGGAAACATGGAAAAAGATGAGGATTTAAAAATAACTATTTTAAAATACTATGAAAAAAATCAGTACAATGTAAATTTTAAAATAAAATAAACTACGTACAACAAAAAGTTTTGCAGCAAGTGTGGCTGGACAAACTAAATTCAGCTAATTGCAAAGCCAGGCTTTGGTTCCGGGCTGGACAAACATCGCTTATCATTAGTTCGTAACTTCAACTAATAATTTAAATCAACAGCGGGGCCGGGCGGACACAATTCTAATTCCACACCTGCGCAAAGCTTCGGCACGTTGTAGGCAATTTAACTGACAGTTTAAATTTTAAAGAAAATAATCAATGCCAAATTTTGACCAAATTGACATCAAACTACTTGAATCAAATAACGTAACTGTCCAATTTTTTGAATCGAGTGAAAATGCAAGCCTGTTGTTAATAAAAATTAGTGGCAAAATTTTATATGGAAGCGAAGGTTCATATGACTGTGACTTCATCAACCAAAGAATTGGTATTTCATTAATTAGTTCAACTTTTACAGCAGTACTTTTGGACTTGACAGAATTGAAATATGAATTTGGCAACTCAATTGTTGATGCTTTTATGTCTTTAAGTAATATAAAAATAGGAGCCGAAGATTACATTAGGGCATATGTGTTATCAGAAAAGAATAAATTTGGTCTGTCAACAATTTGGTGCTTTGATTTAGAAAATCCAAGAGAACCGATATTCTACGACTTAAATACTGCAGTTGAATACATTAATAATAAAATGAATGGAGAATGAGTTTTACTCAGATTAAAAACTGCCTACAACAAAAAGTTTTGCAGCAAGTGTGGCTGGACAAACTAACATCAGCTAATTGCAAAGCCAGGCATTGGTTCCGGGCTGGACAAACTTCGCTAATCATTAGTTCTTACCTTCAACAAATAATTTCAATCAGCAGCGGTGCCGGGCGGACACAATTCTAATTCCACACCTGCGCAAAGCTTTGGAACGTTAGCGGCTACCTTAATGCGACATCCTCTTATCATATTGACATTCCTTATTTTTTGCTCTTGCAAGGACAGAAAGACTATGCGATATCATCCGGTACCAATTAATGAATTTGATACTTGCAAATCAAAAGAATGTTTGGAACGAGCAATAAAAGCTGACGCTAAGAATGTAAATGCATATTGGACGTTGGGAACAGTTTATCAAGCTGAAAGAAATTATGAAAAGGCTTTAGCAATTTTGTCAATTGCTATTCATCTTGATTCTTCATACAATCTTGGCTTCCCATATCGTGACAGAGCAAATTGCAAAAACAACTTGCTAAACGACACAGGAGCAGTTAATGATATGAACGAGGCTATCAAATTAAATCCAAACGAAAGATATTTTTTTGTTGACAGAGCTGATTATCTCTTCAATCTCGACAAGTTTGATTTGGCACTTAACGACTATTCAAAAGCACTTGCTATTTTTGATAAACATACACCTGCCAGACTTGGACGAGCCAAAACTTATGTCGAGCTCAAAGAATATAAAAAAGCCTGGGACGACTATAATATATTAACAGACACTGCTGAATATTCGGCTTATGACTTTTACTATAGAGGAATAGCTAAATTTCAAATGAAAGATGAAATAAATGCTTGCAAAGACTGGGCAGAAGTTGCAAGTGTATGTAAAGAGGCAAAAGACTCATTGGACAAACATTGTAATCACGTACAAGGCAGCCGCTAACATGGTGTTTGCCAAAAGTGTGGCTGGACAAACTAAATTTCAGCTAATTACAAAGCCAAACTTCGGTTCCGGGCTGGACAAACTTCGCCTAACTCCTATTGTCAAAATCAACTTTTAATTATAAATTCAACTTCGGGGCCGGGCGGACACAATCCTAATTCCACACCTTCGGCAAGCCCCGGCACGTTAGCAGCCATTTCACAAACAGCTTAGAAATCGTATTTCTCTAAATAAGTAGAATACTAAACTCTGACTCTTAGTTTGTAAAACTATGGACGAATTACTTTATACAGACTTAGAAGGCCAATATTTTTTGTTGGACTATTCACCAAGTCATAGCGAGATGGTTATTCGCAGAATTAATAAAACTGATGCTGGAAATACTTTCAATGTTGATCTCTATTTTAAAGCAGTTTATAATATACAAGTTGGGACAAAACTTACTGGAATAAAGGTCTATAAAATTGGCAGACATGAAAAAAATATTTCACTCCCAAACCCTATTAACAGAAAAGAGATTTTTAAAATTGTCGATAGCGATGGGAATATTGGTTTCATTGACGCATCTGTTTTCGTAATTTTCCATAATAGCTTAGACATTTTGACAACAAGCCTTGGTGACTTTACCTGGACAAAGGAAAATAAGGAAGTATTTTCGACAGTAATTCGCTAAACTCAATTAACGGCTGCTAACAAAAAGTTTTGCAGCAAGTGTGGCTGGACAAACTAAAATGAGCTAATTGCAAATCCGGGCTTTAGTTCCGGGCTGGACAAACATCGCTGATCATTAATTCTTACCTTCAACAAATAATTTCAATCAACAGCGGTGCCGGGCGGACACAATACTAATTCCACACCTGCGCAAAGCTTTGGAACGTTATGGGCTATTTCTGAAGCAGTATATAAAATGAAACAACTATTACTCATTTTTTTCTTGTTATTCGCAACACTTCTTTCTCGTGGACAAAGAGATTGTAATTTATCTTCTTTGCCGAAAGAATCAAAAGATGAACTATTTAGTTTTTGGAAAATTCTCAATGAGTCTCTTCAGCAAAAAGATAGTTCAAAACTAATCTCACTATGCGATTTCCCATTTTTTGTTTCCCAAGATTTATTTTCCCATGACCCTTCAGATAAAGGCAAACATTTTGATTTTGATTCAAGCAATATCAGGAAGTATGTCGGTTCGCTTTTTTTTGAAAATTATTTTGGGCTCGCAATTGCATCATGCACTGACCCTACAAAATGTATGGTTTTCCATGGCAATTACAATAAGAAACATAAGACGTGTGGCTATGTTTTTTGTTATCTTTTTAAGAATAATAATGGAAATAATGAAGAAAGATGTTTTTCAATTGTCCGCATTGACAATTCGTATAAGCTGACGGGGAGCTGGGTGAGGTCTCAATAAACAGCCCATAACATGGTGTTTGCCAAAAGTGTGGCTGGACAAACTAATTTCAGCTAATTGCAAAGCCAAACTTTGGTTCCGGGCTGGACAAACTTCGCTGAACTTCTATTGTTAACATCAACTTTTAACTATAAATTCAACTTCGGGGCCGGGCGGACACAATCCTAAATCCACACCTTCGGCAAGCCCCGGCACGTTAGGCGCTATACTTTGTAACAGTTTAAAAATTTGTATATTGCAATATGAATTGGCAAGACTATATCGTTTCTGACAACCAAATTTTACTCGGGAAACCTTGTATTAAAGGGACAAGAATCTCTGTAGAACTGGTTTTGGAGTTATTTGCAGCAGGCTGGACGGAGAAGCAAATTCTTGAATCTTACCAATCAGTTTCTGCTGAAGCTTTGAGGGCTGTTTTTGCCTATTTAAAAGCCTGTATTCAGCAAGAATTTTATTTCCCAATTTCAGCTTAATTATGTTTTTAGCTAACGAAAACTTCCCTCGACCAAGCACTATTATCTTGAGAGAAAAAGGGTTTACTGTTAAAAGCATTCAGGAAGATCACCCTGGTATTACAGACCCAGAGGTAATCAAAATTGCTTTGAATTTAAATCTCATTATACTCACTTTTGATAGTGACTATGGAGAATTAATATTCAAATATGCAAAAGATAATCCCCCATCAGTCGTGTACTTCAGAGAAAAAGGTAATCAGCCTGAATTTGCAGCCTTAGCACTCATAACTTTATTAGCCAATACGAGCATTGAATTATTAGGAGCCTTTACCGTCGTTGAAGCAAATAATATTAGACAACGTTTCTACAAAAAATAGTACAGCGCCTAACATGGTGTTTGCCAAAAGTGTGGCTGGACAAACTAAATTTCAGCTAATTACAAAGCCAAACTTTGGTTCCGGGCTGGACAAACTACGCCTAGCTCCTATTGTTAACATCAACTTTTAATTATAAATTCAACTTCGGGGCCGGGCGGACACAATTCTAAGTCCACACCTTCGGCAAGCCCCGGCACGTTGTGCGAAAACCTACGACAACCCAACTTTAACTTCAAAGATTCAAAGCAAAAAATGCAAAAAAGACCTTATTCGTTCATTTTTATATTAACAGGCGGTATAACTTTACTAGTATTCCTTGCCTATTTTACACAATTCAAAGGAATGGCACTCTCAAAAAACAATAGCGACTGGGGAGATTTTGGAAGTTATATTGGCGGTACTCTAGGAATAATATTAACTACAGCAAACCTTATTTTTCTTTACTATACTTTTCGTGAACAACAAAATCTAAATGCTCAACAACAGTTTGAGAACACTTTTTTTAATCTACTTGCAAATCATAAACAACTCGTTGAAGAATCTTTTGACAGTAAAAGAGAAATTGACTATCAAATAGAAAAAGCCCAGATAGATGAAATCTCTGGATATCAGCTTTTAGACTATTACAGGGAAATCGAAGAAACAAAACTAAATGAATATTTCAAACTACTTGATACATCTAACTCAATTAGTGTTAGGAATAAATATTCATTAAATCATAAGGCATTAGATAATTCTTATGTATCTTCTAAAGACTATCTGGTTTCAATTACTAATAATATTGTTGATATTTATCTTTATATTAAAGAGACAACTGCAATTACCCAAAGCCTTCGTGAATTTTACATTAATACTTTTTTACGTTCACTTCGAAGAAGCGAAAAGTTTTTTTTAATGTTACTTTATATACAACAAAGAAGTCCAATTGCTGAAAAAAAAGGATTGACAAAATCAGACGTTGAATTAATATGCGACCCTAAAAACCAGTTTAGCAAATTCCTTTCTATTAACACATTTGGAGAAATCCCGTTTTGTATTATTGGTTTAATAAAAGATGAAAATAAATTTATGCCAATGGATTTTTTCCATCATCATATTGAGGACTTTCCACAATCGACTAAATACTACAAAATAACAACACTCACAGATGGAATAGAGCTTCAAGAAATAACTTTTAGTTGCAAGTGGAATGAAAGAAATTATAGTAAAATATATTCTGGTGACGAATGTGGAAGCGGCTATTATATTGACTTATACGTTGTATGGACAGAAATGCTTAGAGATTGTCATAAAGAGGCAAATGGTTGTATTCCGTCGGATACACTGTTGTCTTCAATCGTTTCAGATTTAACTTCTAGAAATTCTAATTTTGAATTTAGAGTGTATATAAAGCTTAACTTTAAAGGAAAAGTTTATGCTATAAGTGACAATATTAAATATGAATTTGGTGGCAGTCATCCAAATATAAAATGTGAAAGAACATTAAGTCTGCCTGAAAAAGTTACAATTAAGAATTTTGGCAGTAAAAAACATTATATTGAAGCGTAAAATCAAGCAACATTATATGGTATTCGCACAACAAAAAGTTTTGCAGCAAGTGTGGCTGGACAAACTAAATTCAGCTAATTGCAAATCCGGGCTTTAGTTCCGGGCTGGACAAACTTCGCTGATCATTAATTCTTACCTTCAACAAATAATTTTAATCAGCAGCGGTGCCGGGCGGACACAATACTAATTCCACACCTGCGCAAAGCTTTGCACGTTAGCGGTCATTGTATTGAGACCCTTCACGACCGCAATGTGTGAATGATGTAATTCTTTCCCCAAACTGTGTAACACTTCTTAAAATTTACGGCTTAACCTTTACGGAGTGGTAATTGTACCCTATTCAAAAATTTAGCATCATGAAACAAATCAAAAAAATAATACTTATAGCTTTATTTACTTGTTCGCTATTTCAATTGACTTCCTGTATTCAAAATATTAAATCAAATAAAATGAAAGAAATTAAACGAGATAGCTCAATTATCAATTATCAAATTACTGGAAACGGGGACACCACCTTATTGTTTGTACACGGTTCTTATATTGACCAAACTTATTGGAAAAATCAAGTTTCCTATTTCAGTCCAACTTATACTGTTGTTACTTTAGACCTTCCAGGTCATGGCAAGTCAGGGACAGAACGTAAACACTGGTCTGTTCAAGGTTATTCTGACGATGTGGTTACAATAATCAAAGAATTGGGTTTAAAAAACGTGATTCTTGTCGGCCACTCATTGGGTGGTGATATAAACCTGTTAACAGCCATTTCATTTCCTGAAAATATTATTGGCTTTATTGGCATTGACAATTTTAAAAATGCAGCAACCCCTTTACCGCCAGAATATCAGCAACAAGCAGCTTCAATAGAGCAAAAACTCAAAACCGATTTTGCCAATACTAATGAACAATATGCACGTATGGCATTACTTACAAAACAGACCCCTCCTGAAATTTCCAATCGGGTAGTAAATGATTATCGTAATGCATATCAGCCTATGGCAATTGAAACCACACCAGAAATATTCAAACTGTTTGAGATAGAAAAAAAATTACTGCCCCAACTAAAATTAAAATTATACCTTATTAATGTAGATTATACGCCAACGAATGAAGAGCCTTTGAAACAATATGCTGCAGGTGGCTATGAAGTATTACACATGAAAGGGACTTGCCATTTCCCAATGCTGGAAAACCCTGACGAATTAAACAAATTGTTACAACAAACCATTGAAAAAATTTCAAAGAGAAGCCAATAGACAGGACAATGCCTAACAATGAATGGAACTTATAAATAATCTTGCAGTCGTTGAACTAAAGAAATAATTGACCAACGAGAAGAACAACGAACCGCTAACAAAAAGTTTTGCAGCAAGTGTGGCTGGACAAACTAAAATCAGCTAATTGCAAAGCCAGGCTTTGGTTCCGGGCTGGACAAACATCGCTAATCATTAGTTCTTACCTTCAACAAATAATTTCAAGCAATAGCGGTGCCGGGCGGACACAATACTAATTCCACACCTGCGCAAAGCTTTGGAACGTTAGCGGCTATATGATTAGACCCCTCGTTATATTGACAGCTTTTATGCTCTTTTCGTGTGGCAGACCTCAAAAACAACAAGAGCAGCCTAAAGTCGTGAAGACGCCGAAGCAAATTGACATACTTGAACCTGACCATGATACACTTCCTAATGGCAAAAGGCTTTTAGACAACTTGGACTCAGGAATGGTTCTTTATTACAAAGAAGTTGTCGGTTCTGATACATTAAAAGGTGGTTACATAAGCTGCTATGGAATAGACGATAGTACCAAATATTTTTATTTAAGACATGGCAACACTTTACACTTGCTAAATCAAACACCTATTTACACTTCAACACACGGTTTAGGTACACTGGAAAAGGATTTTGACACTTTCATTCTTACAACGGTTGACAATGGAAATGGAGTTCCTTTTACATATCAAGTCTTTGACAAACATACAGGCAAAAACATTTTGGGCGACGAAGTTTCTGCATGGAATTATCATAAATACAATGATTCATTATTTCTATTGTATGACAATCATACTGTAAAATATATTGGCAATCACATGGAAAGAAAAAAAGCAGACAGTATTTTTCTTTATAATGCAGCATCTGGTAGACGACAAGGCTTTAAGCTGCCAAAAGAAATCCCTTATGACTCTTATCTTGACTTGAAAAAAATAACAAAAAATAATCTAACAATTAGTTGGGTACAAATAATGACAGACGATGATGAAAAGCTCGTTACATACAGCCGCTAACAAAAAGTTTTGCAGCAAGTGTGGCTGGACAAACTAACGTCAGCAAATTGCAAATCCGGGCCTCAGTTCCGGGCTGGACAAACATCGCTAATCATTAGTTCTTACCTTCAACAAATAATTTCAATCAACAGCGGTGCCGGGCGGACACAATACTAATTCCACACCTGCGCAAAGCTTTGGAACGTTAGCGGTAATTTTATGAGAACCTTCGTAACATTCATATCAATTTTTATTTCGACACTAACATTTTCACAGGTGACAACATCTGTGCAGATAGTAATTGTGGACAGCGGCAAGTATGAATTTAAACTGCAAGCAAAAAAGGACACGGCAGACTATTCTAAAGCATACAGAATTTTGACAAATCAGGTTAAACTAAATCCAATAAATGCAGAGTTCAGATATTTTTTAGGTTACGCAATAGACAGATTAAATGCTGACGATGGTAAAGAAATGTTTCAGCTTAAAAAGGAAATGACTATTAAAGCCAGTGAACAGTTTGAAGAAGTTAATAGACTTGAACCAGTTTACAAAGGAGAGCTTTTTATTTTAGATCCATATGCAAAACTTACTTCAATATGGGGAAGTTTAGCAGAAGCATATTTAAATCGAAAACTCAGCGATTCTGCAAAGTGGGCTTTTTCAGAAGGGAAGAAAAGAGGCGGTTTTATAGAGCCAATTTTAGAATTCAATAGACAACTTTTAAATAGTTGCGACAATAATGCAATTCTTGTTACTTACGGAGACAACATCACAATTCCAATTTGGTATTTGCAGACAATTGAAAACTATAGGACTGACATCACAGTAGTTGATGCAAATTTGATAAATACAATTTGGTATCCAAAATATTTAAAGGCGGAGCGAAATTTAAAAATTAGTTTTTCAGATGCTGTTATTGACACCATTGAGTATAAACAATGGCAATCCCAAAAGGTTACAGTTATCAATTCTAGTGACAAAACACAAATTTTTAGGTGGGAATTACGACCAACTTATATGGACAATTATATACTTAAAGGCGACAGGATATTATTAGACATTTTCCAACAAAATCTTTATACCAGACCAATTTACTTTAACAATAATTCTGACTCAACATATAATTTATTTCTTTCACCATATTTGGTAGATGAAGGATTAGTAAATCGAGTTATTCCAAAAGAAATAGATTGGAATTCTAATGTTCTTACAATCCACAACAACCTTTACCAATATAATTTAGACAAACTACAAAGGAACGACATAGTAAAATCAAGAGATGCGGTTATAGTTTTAAATGGTTTTCGTTGGAGCTACTTCAACAACATTTATAACTTAGTAGCGCAAACAAAATATGACAAGGCAAAAGAACTAATTAATCTAATGGGTGAAAAGTTTAAGAAAGATACGTTACCCTTTACATCAATTGAAGTTGAAAAGTATTTTGCGGACTTATTTCAGCAGGTGGACAAAAACTACCGCTAACAAAAAGTTTTGCAGCAAGTGTGGCTGGACAAACTAAAATCAGCTAATTGCAAATCCAGGCATTGGTTCCGGGCTGGACAAACTTCGCTGATCATTAATTCTTACCTTCAACAAATAATTTTAATCAGCAGCGGTGCCGGGCGGACACAAGTCTATGTCCACACCTGCGCAAAGCTTCGGAACGTTATAGGCAATGCAATGTGATGCCAGCAGTCTACATGAATTACAAATATCCATTTCAAGTTTGGTTAACAAGCGTTTCTATTGCGCCTTTATTGCAGATATTATTGCATTTGGCGTTAGGAGAAAGTGGAATAAGGCCTGGCGTTTTATACCTTTATTTTTATTTTGTTTTATTTGGCGCAGCACTTTCATTGCCAACACTATTTATATTTTATCTAGCTTTCAAAGAGTTTCATCACACGACAATTTCTGACAATGTAAAAAAAAGCTTGTTGTCACTATTAGCAATCGCAGCAATGTGTGTTACCTTTTATTTAATCATTGGTAAAGATGCTTTTTCTATTCAGCACGACTATGGAATTACAATTCTATTTTCATACGCCGTTAGCATAATAATTTCTATGTTCATTTATAAACTTTGACAAGCGTAGATGCACTGCCTATAACAAAAAGTTTTGCAGCAAGTGTGGCTGGACAAACTAAAATCAGCTAATTGCAAAGCCAAGCATTGGTTCCGGGCTGGACAAACATCGTCGAACTTTAAATCTTAACTTCAACAATATATTTTCAATTAGCAGCGGTGCCGGGCGGACACAATCCTAATTCCACACCTGCGCAAAGCTTTGGAACGTTGTGTGCTATTTGTTGAGACACCCTAATAACATGAAGAAAAAATTATTTAGTAAAGGACAAGTTTTTGGCAAGTGGACACTTGACTCATATTTGGGGGGGGCGGAAATGGAGAAGTATGGAAGTGTGTTACCGAAGACGGAAGTGAGGGAGCAATGAAACTTCTTAAATCTGTAAATCCTAAATCGTATTCTAGATTTTTAGATGAAACGACAATCATTGAAAAGAACTCAGATGTTGTCGGCGTTGTTCCAATGATTGACAAATACCTTCCAGAAGACTTGAAAGAAGGAATTCCATTTTTTGTAATGCCTGTAGCAGAAAGTGCGGAGAATAAACTTAAAGGACAAACAATTGAAGTAAAAATTAATGCAATATTAAAGGTATGTGAAACACTTGCCATTCTACATGAACGAGGCATTTCTCATAGAGACATGAAACCCCCAAACCTATTAGTTTATGACTCTCGATTTTCAATCGCAGACTTTGGTTTGGTTGATTATCCAGACAAAAAAGATATTTCATTTAAAAATGAAGAAATAGGTGCTAAATGGACTATTGCACCTGAAATGAAAAGAGTATCATCAAAAGCCGATGGTATAAAAGCAGACATATATTCATTAGCAAAAACACTTTGGATTATTCTTACAGAAAATGCAAAAGGATTTGATGGTCAATATGCCACCGATTCTATTATTGAACTGAAGCGTTTTTATAAGGAAAGCTATACAACTCCAATTGACACATTACTTTCTTCCTGTACAGATAATGACCCCGATTCCCGTCCAAACATTCACCAATTTATCTCTAGACTCCGAGACTGGAAAGTATTAAATGAAGATTTCCATGAGAGAAATCTTGAACAATGGTTTGAAATCCAAACTAAGCTTTTTCCGACCGCTTTTCCTAGAAGAGTGATTTGGGAGGATACAAAAGATATAATAAACGTCCTAAAGATTGTGTGCTCATACGACAATTTGAATCACATGTTTTTTCCTGATGGCGGTGGTTTAGATTTGGAAGATGTGAGATTGTCACATGAGAAAGGCTGTATTGAATTAGACTTCCAATTAATTGATATAGTAAAACCCAAGAGATTAATTTTTGAATCATTCGGACACGACCCAGAATGGAACTACTTCCGTTTGGAGCTTGATGAACTAAAGCCTTCACCAAAAGATGATGACGAAGAAGAAGACGGTAGTGAAAGTGATAATGACAGAGGACATGAGGCCGTTTCTGAAATTTACCCTGGCAAATATGGCAAGTATGACCTTGTTGAAAACCGTTATGAGTATAACGAAATGGGGTACGAAATACCAGAGACAGCACGCCATGTTAGTAGATGGTTTAGAGGGGCTTTTGTAATTTTTAATAAGCGTTCCCCATATAATTTGACAACCTCAACATACGATGGTCGCCACAATAAAATGGACACAGATGAATTTAGAGATTACATCCAAAAAAACGTAGACCATTCCAAAGAAGAAGAAAAAAAGAAAAGCTTTTTAGACATAATAAGAGAAAGGAAAAGATATAGAGAGAGAAAAAAATAAACAGCACACAACAAAAAGTTTTGCGTCAGTGGGGCGGACAATTGTTTCTTCAGCAGTTGTGCGCAATTCAGCTAATATCCGGCGGACAGAATTCTAATCGGCATTTTTTCTTAACTTCATCATAAACAACATAAACAAGCTTCAGTTCCGGGCGGACAGTTCAACTTTCCCCCACCGAACGCAAAGCTTTGCACGTTAGCAGCAACCTTATAGACACATCCTACTATGGCAACAGATGGCGTAAAAATAATTGATGGGGATTTAGCTCACGATACATATTGGGGAATTATGGATTTGTACGACAGCAATGTTGATACGGCGACAATTAAAAATGAAATTCCATTTGTAAGGTCTGACTACGGAATGGAAGAAGATTTTTACCACGAAATATTTGTGACGTCATACGCCCTCGCATTTTGGGAAATTGGCGAGTTGACAGACGAAATTTTACAAGAAGTGCAAGCAGTAATTAAGGTTGGTGCAGGCATAAAAGTTTGGACGGAGCAGATTGATGCGAAAGAAGGCAAAGCTCGACAAAAAGAGCTTGAGAAACTTTTGAAAAAAATAAGTGAGCCAAATTCAAAAGTTAGAGCAAGGAAAAAATATAGAAAAAATACCAACTTTCATTTTCAGGTTGACGACCTTTTAACTTTCAAACTAAAAGACAATTTTTATAGAGCGATTATTTGTGCATCCATTAATCAGCATCGTGGCGAGTGCAATTATATGCTTACTCCGACAACATACAAAAGCAAAACTAAGCCAACTGTTGAGGGCATATTTAATTATGACATTTCAGGAATCACAATTGGCGCAGGTTATGACAGAGAAACAATAATCGAAATGCAGCCAGGAGTTGAGGCACTTTGGCCACTCTTTCCTTACATTGGTGAATTCTTTTTCGGACTTGTCCAAGAGGGTGTCGACCATAAAAGTTTTGTTGACTTTAAAGATAAGTTTGAAAGAGTTGGAACTTTAAAGATTAAGGACAGTTTTAAAAAATCAGGTTCAACAGGAGGAATTAGCAGCTTCGATAGATTTGAAAGTATTTTTAAAGACTATGACAAAGAGCAAAAAATATTTGGCTACAAAAAATTTCCTGTAAAACTTTTGTGTGACAGCTAAGCAAGGTATGCTGCTAACATGGTGTTTGCCAAAAGTGTGGCTGGACAAACTAAATTTCAGCTAATTGCAAAGCCCAACTTCAGTTCCGGGCTGGACAAACTTCGCCTAGCTCCTATTGTTAACATCAACTTTTAATTATAAATTCAACTTCGGGGCCGGGCGGACACAATCCTAAGTCCACACCTTCGGCAAGCCCCGGCACGTTGTACGAAACCTTGCCCGAGCAAAATCCTAACTTGAAATAAATTAGACAGATGTTTTCTGGAAGTTTGCAAAGTCATAAGAATAACAACACCTACGATTTCCTCTTTATCTATGATCAAGAATATCACGCCAGCATTGAAGCTAATATCTATCGTTTCAAAATTTGGGAAGAAGGAAAGGAAACTGATTCATGCTTTGAGATTCTTTTTAAAATAATTGATAATGGAAGCGATTTAAAAGTTATTGATCTCTTTCCGCCAGATTATTATCGAGGGAAGGGGATTTCTATCGCGGGCATTTTAAAAGCAAAAGAGATTTTTAAAAAACGAATTATTTCAAGTTCAAATCATGCTAAATCTGAAATACATGAAGCCAGGTGGGACGATGCAACAGAAAAAGTTTGGAAACGATTAGTAGATCGAAAATTAGCAAAATACAATATCGCAAAGGATTATTATTTTACAACTTAAAGGGCTTCGTACAACAAAAAGTTTTGCAGCAAGTGTGGCTGGACAAACTAACATCAGCTAATTGCAAAGCCAGGCATTGGTTCCGGGCTAGACAAACATCGCTAATCATTAATTCTTACCTTCAACAAATAATTTCAATCAGCAGCGGTGCCAGGCGGACACAATACTAATTCCACACCTGCGCAAAGCTTTGCACGTTGCCTGCCATTATATAGTTACTACTTTTATGAACAAGTGTTTAAATTTATTATTGTTATTGTTTGCTTTTTCTGCTGCTGCCTCTGCACAGACAAGTGAATTATACATAAATGAATCTAATGGTGGTCTATGTAGTACTTCAATTAAATTGTCTAAAGACGGAACATATAGATATGAAAGTGGTTGTGAGGCATCATCTAATGTTTCGTTTGGAACTTGGGTTCAAAAAAAAGACACCATTAAATTTAGACAGGTTGAAACTAAAGATTTTAAAATCATAAAAATAGTTCCATCAATTAGTGAAAATTCAAGAGTAGTATCGGTTAAGATTTTTGATCAGGTAGGTAAAAATATTACCGAAAAAATTATTGTCAAGCAGTATATTAAAGGAAAAGGGTATTATAACATGAGTCTTAATAGCACTAAAACATTTAGAACAGATTTTATAAGGGACAGTGGTATAATTATTATCGAATCCCTTGAAAGATTAATGAATGGAACTTTGGGAGTTCAAGTGGATTCTTTTACAAATTTTGAAATAACCATAAATATTCCAAGCGATCTGATTTATAATATTAATTCAAATTGGAGTAATATCGGAAACTTTGAGTTATTAAAAGCAAAAGACTCATTGCTATCAATTGAAACATATCCTGCTGATGGGAATGCCAAGCCTTTCAAAATAGAATATAAGAGATATCATAAATAACGGCAGGCAACAAAAAGTTTTGCAGCAAGTGTGGCTGGACAATCTAACTTCAGCTAATAGCAAAGCCAAGCTTCAGTTCCGGGCTGGACAAACATCAACAAACTTTAGTTCTTAACTTCAACAAAATACTTTTAATCAGCAGCGGTGCCGGGCGGACACAATTCTAATTCCACACCTGCGCAAAGCTTCGGCACGTTAGCTGAAATTTTTATGAACCGTACGTTTACTATAATAATTCTATTTATCACAGGTTGCTCGACAAAGCAAAATCAAAATTTTTTTTCTGATGAAAGGTTTACCCTGCCTTTAATTGTTCAAAATATAGATGCTGACACGGTAAAAGCTTATAAGGATGGAATTATGACAGAAAGCTTTCCTCAACTGATTGGTAAATTTAAATTTGGAGACACGATTGATTTTTCAAAACTTGGACAACAGCGAATTTCTGAGAAGGATTATTTGTGGGAAGTTCAAAATGCAAATGATAGCGACTCATTATCATCCGATGGTTTGCAAATAGTTCCTGACTATAAAACATCGGTAGCATATTCCAGGTTCGAGCCGACAAAGCATTTGTATTTTCCAGTGTATGTTGTAAACGAAACTTACGAGCCAAGAATATTTTTCGGTAAAGACAGTCATGGATTTGCAATACAAGAAGCTATTGACACCTCAGATTATTCTTCCTGGCATCCAATTGAATCTACAGGTTTTGATTTCTGCGGCAACGGACGTTTTAGGAAAAAATTGAATCCCAAAGAGTTCTTAATATTTCTATTGCCTAAATATTCCGGTTCTGACACAACATCCTTACGAATAAGATTTAAAATTGGTGAGAGTATTTTCATTTCGAAGGCATTTACGGGCAATATCAATCGAAAGCAATTTGAAATAAAAGATAACTGGGTTCTTCGTGAATTAAAGGAAACCAAAGGTGCTGCTGCAACCTGGCTTTTTTACGGAGGAAATCCTAAAGGAAATTTCGAGTAAAACTTCAGCTAACAAAAAGTTTTGCAGCAAGTGTGGCTGGACAAACTAAAATCAGCTAATTGCAAATCCGGGCTTTAGTTCCGGGCTGGACAAACTTCGCTGATCATTAATTCTTAACTTCAACTAACAATTTCAATCGGCAGCGGTGCCGGGCGGACACAATACTAATTCCACACCTGCGCAAAGCTTTGGAACGTTGTGCGTCACCTTAAAGTTACATTTCGCTTAACAACTAAATCTGCCTTTTATGCAGTTCGCAAAAAAATCACCTCCAATATTTTTGCAGATTATATTCTTGTTAACGCCTTTCATTATTTTTTCGCAAACAAAACAAGGTAAGACCGCAACAAAGTCTATTTCTAAAGAGAACAATGACTCAACTAAAACATCTAGACTTTATACTGCTCAGGTATATTTTTCAGGGAACGGATTGCAACATGTTAAAATGGCTACATTCACTAATTCAAGTCTCAATGAGCTGATGGTAAATATTGACAGCGCAAGCAAAGGAGCATTTGTAACTTTTGAATATCTAAAATCAATAGACTCAGAGGGTGTAAAAAACATTAAAGAAATTCCATACAATTTTAAAGCAATTAAAGACACAATTACAACAAAAAGTAAAGCAGTGCAAGAAGTTGAAAAGTTAAAGGAAAATATTTTTAGCAACGGGACAATTTATTTCGCCGGCTTTGGCTTTCCAAATGTAATATCTGTGAAAGCAAGTGAGACAAAGACTTTATACTATTATTATTCCAGAAGTGGCCCAGGAACAACCATAGCTTATGAAAATTGCATTTACAAAAATGCAAATGGCAGTTTATCCAAGCCATTAAATAAGACTATAACACTAGAATAAAGGCGAACGCACAACATGGTGTTTGCCAAAAGTGTGGCTGGACAAACTAAACTTCAGCTAATTACAAAACCAAACTTTAGTTCCGGGCTGGACAAACTTCGCCTAGCTCCTATTGTCAACATCAACTTTTAATTATAAATTCAACATCGGTACCGGGCGGACACAATCCTAATTCCACACCTTCGGCAAGCCCCGGCACGTTGTAGGCAACTATATATGAAACCTCTAACATTTTCAACAATCATTCTTTTGACACTTTCTGCTTGTGGGCAAACACCTAATGGTAGTAAGGGCGTAAGTCAAACAAACTCTGGTTCAAAAGACACGACAACCATCTATAGAAATATTTCTTTAGAAACTTGTAATTGTACTTTTTCGACAATGAAAAATAACAAGCCTTCAACCTCAATAGACTCTTGTTATAAGGCTATAATTTTAAAGTACAACGACAGTTTGAAACAATTAGGCTTTGACCCAGTTACACAAATTGGACAAAATAAATTGGAGAATGAAGTTATTGGTAAATTATATCGTAATTGCCCAGACCTTTCTAAACTAATGCAAAAAGAATATGTAGACGATAATGCTAAGAAGTTACTTTTTACAGGCTCAATAGTTTCTCAAAACCAGTTGCCGTCTGGTGAGTTTGAAATTGTATTACTTGACCAAAAAACAAAAACTAAGCAGACATTTAGAAGTAAGAATCCCCTTCATAACCCCTCAAGTAGTGACAAGAATATTTTAAGCTACGAAACCACAGTTGAATATGAAATCAGGCACAATTCTAAAACAAATCAAGACGAGTATTATATAAAAGAAGGTGCATCAAGTAGCGGTGTGAGTGTTCAAAGAGTTGACGTTCCAAAATAGCTGCATACAACATGGTGTTTGCCAAAAGTGTGGCTGGACAAACTAAAATTCAGCTAATTACAAAGCCAAACTTCAGTTCCGGGCTGGACAAACTTCGCCTAACTTCTATTGTTAACATCAACTTTTAATTATTAATTCAACTTCGGGGCCGGGCGGACACAATTCTAAGTCCACACCTTCGGCAAGCCCCGGCACGTTGTGCGTAACCATATCAACCAGCTTACTTCCTTGAAATGAACAAAAAAAAGTTTACTCCATTTGAAAGATATGCGATTTGGAAATGGCACGAAGAACGATGCTGGTTATGCACTGAACCGTTAAGTTATAGAGATACAACTATCGACCATTTTTTCCCTGAAGAACTTTTATTAGACGACAATAAAAGGAAAAGCATCTTCACAGAGTATGGACTTACTGATGAGACTTTTAAAATTAATGGATTTGAAAACTGGCTCCCAAGCCATGGAATCTGTAATCAAAAAAAGTCGACAAAAATAACAAAGTTCATTCCTGGAAACGCTTTCATACTTGAAAAACTTATTTCAACGGCTGAGAATGTAAAGCAAACTGTTGCAAAGCTGTCAAAGGACAGAAATACGGATAAAATTTTCTTATCTCTGTTGGAGGCTTTGGAAGTTGAAACCATTTCATTTGACGAATTAATAGACTTTATTAAACCGCTAAGCGACAAAGAAAACATTCAATTCGTTCCAAAAGATTTAATAATCTTATCTGGTGGGTATTGGGTCTATCGTGACAGTATTGCCCGTGAAGGATTCTGCACTTGTGAGAAAGACCATTGTGTTGACAGTGACAAAAAGGTATATTGTTATTTCTCTCCAAATTTATCTACTTGGGTCATAAAAACAGGTTTATATTATAAATGTTATGACGAAACAATTAGTTGCCCTCGGTGCAAACAAATGCACAAAAGAGGACACATTGGAAGAATAGGTATATGTGATTTGCCTTACGTTAATCAAGAACTACAGACTGACACCTAAAATGGCTACGCACAACAGGGTATTGGCAAAAGCTGGGCGGACTCAATACCAATGGGCGGCAAACCATTATTCAGCTTCAGTTTGGGCGGACACAGCAACAATCGACAACAGCTGTTATCTTCAACAAAATAATTTCAAATCATCATCGGTACCGGGCGGACGGAATACTATTTCCCAGCCTTCGCCAATACCTGGTCGTTAGCGGCTATTATTTCAACCATGTTCAAAATTAAAGAGCGACCATATAATCTACTTTTATTGATGACTGTTGCTTTATTTGTCGTTTCCTTTTTCACTCCCAACGATAGCTTAGATATTCATCTTCATGATACATATATCATAATTAAAACAGCCTGGCTTTTTTGGCTAGGTATCATTCCATTATTGACACTTTGGACATTATACTATTTGACAAAACATTTGCTTTTTTCAAAGGCCTTAATGTGGACACACATACTCTTAACGATTATAACCTTAATACTTCTTGTATCAATATCATTTTGTTCAAACAGCTATTATTCAGAATTAGGAGGAATGCCAAGACGCTATTATGATTACAGCGCTTGGAATAATTTCTCGCTATATGACAATCTAACTAAAGTTGTTTTCATTACCGTCATATTATTAATCTTAGCGCAGTTAATTTATATACTGAACTTTATCCTTGGCATTTTTAGAAATTTCATTGCACCACATAACAGCCGCTAACATGGTGTTTGCCAAAAGTGTGGCTGGACAAGCTAAACTTCAGCTAATTACAAAACCAAACTTCAGTTCCGGGCTGGAAAAACTTCGCCTAGCTTCTATTGTCAACATCAACTTTTAATTATAAATTCAACATCGGGGCCGGGCGGACACAATTCTAAATCCACACCTTCGGCAAGCCCCGGAACGTTAGCCGCTATTGTACAGCACTCTGCGTAAATAAGTTTTTTGTATCTTTAGGACACTTAAAATGAAGTATGCCGACAATTTTATTTATTTATGGTTGGAGATTGTTTTTTTACTCGAATGAAGGAACTGAGCCAATACATGTTCATGCAGAAAAAGGTGATATGGAATGTAAATTTTGGCTTCTTATTGAAGAAGTCGAAATAAGAGAAGCTTTTTCTTATAACTTAACTCCATCCGCCAAAAAAGAGGTTAAGAAAATAATATATCAACATTTCGATTTAATAGTCGAATCTTGGAACAATCACTTTAATAATTAAGACAATGATCGCAACACATAACATAGAAACTGTTTCTTTTGAGCAAAATCAAATTTGTTTAAAGATTGATGGGCAAATTATAAAATTGCCTATCTCTAAAGTGTCAAAAAAATTGGAGGCTGCGAACGACCTTCAAAGAAGCCTATATACAATTTCTCCATCAGGATATGGAATTCACTGGCCTCTCATCGACGAGGATTTGTCAGTCGATTCAATCCTAAAGAATGTTTAATTCAGAAGCAACAGCGGCTAACATGGTGTTTGCCAAAAGTGTGGCTGGACAAACTAAAATTCAGCTAATTGCTAAGCCAAACATTGGTTCCGGGCTGGACAAACTTCGCCTAACTCCTATTGTCAACATCAACTTTTAATTATAAATTCAACTTCGGTACCGGGCGGACACAATGCTAAGTCCACACCTTCGGCAAGCCCCGGAACGTTGGTGGCAATTATAAAGCAAAACCCTAATTATGCAAACAGCTTTTTTGTTGCATCTAAATTATTATGACACATAACTTAAAAATAGTTTTTGCTTTAATTGGATTGCTTTCCTTCCAAACAACCTTTGGACAGCTAAAATTAGGCACTTACAAAATTATATCAGACACGACAAGCTATTTTGAAGGACACTTATTTTCAGAACTAATATTTAAACCAGAAAAAATTTTTACTTATAAATATCTTACTTCGGTAAGCTGCTTTTTGTGGTATGACTCTTATGGTAAATGGAAGACAAATAAAGACACATTAACTCTTGTTGACACAGTAATAAGCCATCATTCAGTTGTAAATTTTGCTAAGTACAAAGAAACGAATGACAATAAAATTTCTATATCAATAAGAACAAAGCAAAGCAAACCAATTCAGGGGATTAAGGTTTTGTATATTTTCAAAAACTCCAAAGACACGTTGTTTGGGATTACGAATTCGGAAGGGAAATTTATTATTGAAACAAAAGACCGACTTGCTACTAGAAAAGAAGGGAAATACAGAAGTGTGGACGACGTAGAAGTTTGGGTGGTTTATTTTAGCAAAAAGGGACAAGAACAAACAACAAATACTTTTAGCAACTTATCGGCAGACATTGAATGTGTAATTGATGACAATGCAAAAAATGAAGTCGTAATGCGGACAACACTGTATAGAATTGACAAAACAAATTTGGTATATTTATCACAGCGGTTCGACAAAGAAGATGTAAGACCAGGGGGTTATTTGTTCGGCAATTTCAAGTTTGACAAAGAATAACTGCCACCAACATGGTGTTTGCCAAAAGTGTGGCTGGACAAACTAAAATTCAGCATTTTTACAAAGCCAAACTTCAGTTCCGGGCTGGACAAACTTCGCCTAACTCCCGTTGTCAACATCAACTTTTAATTATAAATTCAACTTCGGGGCCGGGCGGACACAATTCTAAGTCCACACCTTCGGCAAGCCCCGGCACGTTAGCGGCAAACGCCAAGCAACATTCAGTTCCAAAAGGGAATGCGATAAATTCTGTATATTAGCAGTACCATTTTTGCTTTATGCGCACAACATTAAAAAAATACAAGTCTTTTCATAGTCTCAAGGCTGTCACAAAAAGTAAACAGTCTCCAGCTTCTATTGAATTTCCGATAATATTTGAAGAGTTAAATTCCTTTTTTCAAAAATTACAAACTTCACGTAAACCTGCAATAAATTCAACTTCAAAACAAAGTGCGCACAGAAATAGCAGATAAAATTCTTAATGTTTGCAGGATTTTAAATAGCAACTCTGTCCTTTATATGGTGGTTGGAGGAACAGCAGTTGCATATCATGGATATTTCCGATGGTCAGTAGATAGCAAGGGCCTTGCTTCAGATAAGTTCGACTTAGACTTCTGGTATAATCCCACATACGGAAACTATTTCAATTTACTTAACGCTTTGCAAGAGCTAGGGCAAGATGTTGCAAAGTTTAAAGAAGAAACAACCCCGGATCCCAAAAACTCTTTCTTTAGATTTGAATTAGAAAATTTCACAATCGATTTTTTGCCGTACTTAAAAGGTTTAAATAGTTTTAGAAAATCATTTGGCAACCGAGATTGTGTAACACTACAAGATGTTGAAATTTCCTTTTTGTCGCTTAACGATTTAATTGCAGACAAATCCGCTCAAAGCCGCCCCAAAGACCTAGAGGATATAAAAGAGCTGAAGAAAAGAAATTCAAAGTAAACTTCCTGCTCGTCTGCCGCTAACAAAAAGTTTTGCAGCAAGTGTGGCTGGACAAACTAACATCGGCTAATTGCAAAGCCAGGCTTCAGTTCCGGGCTAGACAAACATCGCTGAACTTTAAATCTTAACTTCAACAATATATTTTCAATCAGCAGCGGGTCCGGGCGGACACAATCCTAATTCCACACCTGCGCAAAGCTTCGGCTCGTTGGCAGAAATGTTCATGAACACCCAAATGAAAGAAAACTCTATCGATAAAAAACTCGACTTCCTTTCTGGCTATCAAATGTTAGGCGGCATCATTGGAATAGTTTTTATAGTATTTGCCGTTTTTAAAACTGAAGATCTAAATTTCGGAAACATTTCAATCTTAGCTTTAGGAATATTATTTTATACGTTTTCATTTATAGCTGGCTTATTCTTATATCAAAGAAAAACAAACGGTATAAAGCTATCTTTATTAAATCAGCTTTTTCAAGTAATTGGCTTCTCCTATTTAGGATATGGATTTGAATATGTCGCAGGTCTATCAATCGATGTATTTCTTAAAAACATTGAAGGCCTTGATATTTCTGTATTCTTTGGACTATCCAATTGGCATATACTCATAAACAATGATACCGGTATTCAGGAAATCTCTTTTAATTTAGTTGCTATATTTTTATTAATTTATACTTTAACCCTTAGAAAAGAATACACTCTGTCAAATTCTGAGAATCAAATTTCAAATATAGGAACTTGACAAACACTTCTGCCAACAAAAAGTTTTGCAGCAAGTGTGGCTAGACAAACTAAAATCAGCTAATTGCAAAGCCAGGCATTGGGTCCGGGCTGGACAAACATCGCTGATCATTAATTCTTAACTTCAACAAATAATTTCAATCAGCAGCGGTGCCGGGCGGACACAATTCTAATTCCACACCTGCGCAAAGCTTCGGAACGTTATAAGCCATTTTAAATGAAACCTCTTCTCCTATTAACGTGTTTGTGGACGTTATCTTGTAATACTCGAAAAACTGAAAAAGCTGACAAGCCAAGGATATATTCTGACACTTCGAGTTTGTTTTATAAAGGGACTCCTCTTTTTGTTTTTAATGAACGCTTTGACAAATTAAGTTTAAGACCAAATTTCTATCAAGACACAACAAATAGACAAGGTGGTGGTTATTCATATATAACTATTGACACTTTCTTTTCTGCTCGACAAAGTACTGGAACAATGATTGGAAACTTGGTAATAGAAACAAATAATCTTAGGCAAATTCAAAGAGTTCGTGGTTATTGGGCAATTAGCGTTCAAATAAATGACAAGACAAAGCAGGAAGCAATTGATACTATTAAAAAAAGGTTTTTTCCGAATGCGAGACAAGAGTTTTTAAAGGCAGAAATTGATACTATTATACATAAAAGTTTTATAGAGGAGTTTAAATTTTTCCCATCACCCGATAGCGGTGACGTAGACCATGGTTATGTACCACATTGGAGTTTTTACTATGACGCTAAACGTTCAAAAAACGGCTTATAACATGGTGTTTGCCAAAAGTGTGGCTGGACAAACTAAACTTCAGCTAATTGCAAAGCCAAACTTCAGTTCCGGGCTGGACAAACTTCGCCTAACTCTTATTGTCAACATCAACTTTTAATTATAAATTCAACTTCGGGGCCGGGCGGACACAATACTAAGTCCACACCTTCGGCAAGCCCCGGAACGTTGTGCGTCATTTTAATAGAGTTCATTCATTATGATAAAATTTGCTCATACAAACATTATTACTGACAACTGGAAAATACTTGCAGATTTTTATATCAAAGTATTTGATTGCAAACCCCTTTATCCAGAAAGAGATTTAAGTGGCAATTGGTTGGACAAAGCAACTTCAATCTCAGATGCACATTTTACTGGTATACATTTAGCACTTCCAGGCTATGAAGAAAATTTGCCGACTCTTGAAATTTTCCAATATGATAAAAATGAAAATAATCTCACTGCTCTGCCAAACCGCAAAGGATTTGGACATATTGCTTTTAAAGTTGACAATGTCCAAGAAATATTAGACAGACTTCTATTTTATGGAGGCTCGCAAGTTGGCGAAATTGTAGAAACAGAAATTAAAAATGCAGGCAGCATAACCTTTGTTTATGCAAGAGATATTGATGGAAACATAATTGAACTTCAGAACTGGAGAAAATAAAAAAACGAACGCACAACATGGTGTTTGCCAAAAGTGTGGCTGGACAAACTAAATTTCAGCTAATTGCAAAGCCAAACTTCGGTTCCGGGCTGGACAAACATCGCCTAGCTTCTATTGTCAACATCAACTTTTAATTATAAATTCAACTTCGGTACCGGGCGGACACAATTCTAAATCCACACCTTCGGCAAGCCCCGGCACGTTAGCAGAAATTTAATCGAAACGCTTAATAGTGGAAGTGTCTAATAAAAGCAAAAAAAGCAGTATGTTTATTATCTATTTCTTACTAGCCTTTTGCTTTTTCTCCTTTACTATGGGCCAATTTATTCCTGTTTACTTTGTCGATACAGATCTTAGAATGTGGTACTATGTATCAATTTTGTTTCTACTCGTAATATCCACGGTAATATCATTATTTAAGAACGCCTATAATAAATCTGATAAAAATATAATCTCGGCTATTTTAGGGTCCTTAATAATTGGCTTTTTTACTTTTATTTTATTTGGTTTTTGGACAATTGGATTTTTATTTAATGTTTGGGATGAGGGAGCAACATATTACATTAGTAAAAGTAACCCAAAGGTTAAAATTATCAGTCGCTATATTAATGAAGGAGCATACGGCGGAGGGACTGAGCCTGGAGATTATCACATGGTAGTTCACCGGCCATTTCTCTTAATTTTCAAAATAGAAACTCCAGTTGACACAACTTCTATAAATAAAAGCAAATGGATTAAAGCACCCAAATAAACTTCTGCTAACATGGGTTTAGCAAAATTGGGGCAAGACAATCTTAACTTCATCATTTTATCGCTATCAGCATTTGTTCTGGGCTGGACAAACTTAACCTGTAGTTATACGCAACTTCAACTTTTAATTATAAATTCAACTTTGGTTCCGGGCGGACAGTTAGAAAATCCCCAACTTCGCTAAGCCCCGGCACGTTATCTGCTATTGCAATGAACACCCTGCGTAATTTGACCATATTATTTTTTTTGACAGCTTTCATTGCTTGTACAACTAAAAAGCAAGACATAAAGGCGAAAGACTTTTCAGTTTCTATTAAGTCCATAAAAGGTGACACAATTATCAGTTCAGCAGTTTACTACGCTGGATACATTCTCTGTTTGCAAGAAGACAGCAAACTTTTTGTTCTTGACACGGCATTTAATTTCGTTGACAGCTTGACCGTCAAATTTTCAAAGCTAAAAATCCAGGTCTTACATTCTTATAACGACACCATTCTACTTTCAACAGACAAAGACATTTTTTATATTGATACAGATTTTGCTTTAAAGAAGTACAACAATCAGCCTTTTAAATACGGACTGCCATTTTACAATGATTCAACTTACTATGTTCATGCCTGCTCTGCCGGAGAATGGGGAGGTTCTGTATTTTTTTGGAATAAAAAAACAAACAAAACATATTCTTACCCAGCGACAGGCGTTCAACAAGCCCTGAAATTTAATGGCGACTATATTGTAAGTAGTTTCTTAGCACACATGAGTGGTTTTTCTGACTATCTTTCAATAAAAGACCCTACAAAACTTTACGAACTTAAAGACGAAAAGCAAAAAACATTTTGTAATTGGTATATGGAGATTGACAGCATAAAAGATAGAAAACTTTTCGACACAATAACACCGCCAGGAGTAAAATACTATGCTGACAAATTCACGACAAGAACAATAACAATATTTCCTTACAAGGACACTTTGTACTCAATCTATTGTACTGACTCTGCAACAATCTTAGCAAAACATGTAAACTTCAAACTAATTCCAGTTGACACGTTACTAAAAAGAAAAATCCCTTTTCAGGATGCCGCAACTCATTTGACAAACAATATGGTTGTAACCGCATACAGAGAAAGTTGGGGCACAAGTGATGCAAATAATAAAATAATTAACTATCAAAATACGGGGCTAATATTTATAAAGGACAACAGAATAACTTTCCTTGAATTTAAAACACCTCATATGTGGACGCAAAGCAACAGCAGGTAACAAAAAGTTTTGCAGCAAGTGTGGCTGGACAAACTAAAATCAGCTAATTGCAAAGCCAGGCATTGGTTCCGGGCTGGACAAACATCGCTGATCATTAATTCTTACCTTCAACAACTAATTTTAATCAACAGCGGGGCCGGGCGGACACAATGCTAATTCCACACCTGCGCAAAGCTTTGGCTCGTTAGCGGCAATGGTAAGCCCTCTGCAATTCGTCTTTTTATTCAGAAAATAAGCCCCTTTTTTGTATCTTTGAAAGGTGACAAAACAGACGAAATATCATTTAGGCATTGAGATTGACAAGCTGACAAACAGCATTGTTAATACCATTTCAGGAGACAGTTTCCCAACTGACGTTCATCCTGTAAAGAAAGCAGACTTAAAACATGTTACAAAGAAAAATGGCTGGCTTTTCAATTGGACAAGTGAATTCAAGTTAACAGACCGGCAAGTTTTCAAACTGACAATTAGAAACAATCCTGATATTGTGCAGGGACTTTTAAGCATCAGCGATTACAACGACCATTTTTATTTACACCTTATTGAAAGTTCACCATTTAACTTAGGCAAGAACAAACTTTATGAAGGAGTTCCTGGTAACCAGTTTGCATTCACTTGTAAATCTTCCTGGGATAAAGGGTATCAAGGTTTCGTTTCTTTTACTTCTAAGACAAGGTTAATTGAGCATTATGAAAAAACTTTAGGTGCGACACATATTGGCGGACATAAAATGGTAATATTTCCTCAAGAGGCACTTAAACTAATTAAAAAATATTTTCCAACTTAAATTTTATACAATGGGATATATTAAAGAACCAGCAGGCATTGATTTCATTGTTGACCCCACTCCATTGACTGCGGCAGACAGAAAAAAAATCAGTGAGATAATTGCTTATTACAAGGCAACAGGTAAAAAAATGCCCCTACAAAAACAAAGTACAAAAACTCGTTTGACAGGTACACGCAGGAAAAAGGTTTTGGCGTAATATAAATTAAAACTCTCTCAAAACCACCACATGCCGCTAACAAAAAGTTTTGCAGCAAGTGTGGCTGGACAAACTAAACTTCAGCTAATTACAAAGCCAAGCTTCAGTTCCAGGCTGGACAAACTTCGCCTGGCTCCTGTTGTCAACATCAACTTTTAATTATAAATTCAGCTTCGGGGCCGGGCGGACACAATACTAAGTCCACACCTTCGGCAAGCCCCGGCACGTTAGGCGATATATTACATACACCCAAATGTAATGAACGAAATTGAATTCATACCTCTAATAGAACTTGCAACTAAAAAAGACGCAGAGAGTGAAATTGTTCCGACAGGATATTCTTTGAGTAATTCGGCAGAATGGGATACTTTTCAAAAAAAGGAACTTAAAAAAAACTATTTAAATATTCCTGAACCTATTTCGACAGGAATATATCAATATAGGCTCTTTGATCTTGAGATTGGAGATATTGAGAGAGCAATAAATCTTCACATTGGCGACACAGATATTAATGAATCTTGTTCACTGTTTGGAGGATATGCTTTGTCGATAAATGGATCAATTGAACTTTATCCCCAGTGTTGTGGGCTTTTAGAAGAAATTCAAGAATGGAAGAAAATTCTGGACGAAAATTTTAAGGAATTTTACTTGAAAGAATGTCATCCTTCGCCAGTAATCACAAAAAATGGTAATGAAATAATTATTTCCTGTAAAGACGACTATGAGACATTTTTCCCATTGACTACAAAGGAGACAATTAGATTAGACTATCAAAAAGCAAAATTGGCGTTAATGAAAGTAATTAAAGAATTAGGAGCTTTTTCTGCACGACTTGATATTTTGTCTAACAAGTATGAGACTGACAGTATTTCAAACATACTAATTTGGGGTACGGCCGGACATGAATACAAAAAATACATCGCCTAACCCCTGTTGTCAACATCAACTTTTAATTATAAATTGAACTTCGGGGCCGGGCGGACACAATTCTAAGTCCACACCTTCGGCAAGCCCCGGCACGTTGGGCGTAAGGCCACAATACTCTGCTAACTTCAAGTTTGGCTTGATAAAACGAGGGATTTTTCGTAAATTTATTGCAGTGAAAATTAGTAAAAATATACAACTCGCCTTTATCATTGATAAGCTGACAAATTCCATACAAAACACTATTTCAGGTGACAGTTTTGCTACAGAAATTTTACGTTTGACAAAGGCAGATTTAAAACAGGTAACAAAAAAGAATGGCGGGAATTTTGACTGGAAAACAGAACTTTCAGACAACGGAAAAGAAGTTTTCAAATTGACAATCCAAAATAACCCAAATATCATTCAAGGTTTGCTTAGTTTGACTTTGGAGCCAGACCATGTTTATATGCATTTACTTGAAAATGCGCCATTCAACATAGGACAAAATAAGCTTTATGAGGGTGTCGCCGGAAATTTGGTTGCTCACGCCTGTAAAGTTTCTTTCCAGCAAGGATTTGACGGCTTTGTGGGCTTTACAGCAAAGACTAAACTTATTGAACATTACCAAAAGACATTAGGTGCTTATACACTGGGTGGATACAGAATGATTATTCCAACTCAATCTGCACAAGTTCTTATTGACAAATATTTTAAATCATAAGTATTACTATGGGACATATAAAAGAACCAAAAGGCGTCGACTTTATAATTGCAAGCGACCCATTGACTGATAAAGCTCGAAAAGAGATTAGCGAGTTCATCCGAGATTACAAAAAAAAAATAGGTAGTAAAAAAGCAAAAGCTGCTATTACAAAACAAGCAAAAACTGTACACGCCTAACTTGGACTAATCTTCCCTAAAGCCCTACGCCCAACATGGTTTTTGCCAAAAGTGTGGCTGGACAAACTAAACTTCAGCATTTTTGCGAAGCCAAACTTCAGTTCCGGGCTGGACAAACTTCGAATAACTCCTATTGTCAACATCAACTTTTAATTATAAATTCAACATCGGTACCGGGCGGACACAATTCTAATTCCACACCTGCGCAAAGCTTCGGCTCGTTGGCTGTTACTTTTGGACGACTCCAAAGATTATTTAGTTGCTCAGAGTAGTTTACCTGGAGGCGACCAACTACAAAAATATTTATTTAATCACCAAAACTATAACATGTATGAAAAAGTTGCTTTTATTTATTAACCTGTTAGTTGTAATCTCCTTATGTTTTTCATACGGTGTACAAGCACAGAACCGCAAAAACAAATCCGCAAATAAAATTTCAATTTCTTCTTTAAATGGTTGCTGGAAACGCATAGGTGTAATTACTGATGGTAAACCTGAGGCTGACCCCCTAGCCCAACTGAGAATGTTTAGTGGCGGATTCTATACTATAATTGGACAAGATACTGCCCACAATTGGGCAAGAACATTTGCAGGTATTTACGAAATTGAAAACAATCTATACAAGGAAACCTGTCAATACTCAAGTGCCCCTACTCTGATAGGAATTACACATTGGCAAGAAATCAAACTTATAGGAGATACCCTAAACCTAAAATTCTTTAACAAAATGATTGACTCTACTGGAAAGCAACTTCCAACGCCTACTTACACAAGGGAGGTTGTTTTAGTAAAGATGAAGAGGTAAATTCTATCATATAGATTTATCTTTTCAATTGGTATTTCTAATAGCAACAGCCAACAAAAAGTTTTGCAGCAAGTGTGGCTGGACAAACATCACTGATCATTAATTCTTACCTTCAAGAAATAATTTCAATCAACTTCAGGGCCGGGCGGACACAATCCTAATTCCATACCTGCGCAAAGCTTCGGCTCGTTGTGCGTAACCAAGTGGGAATAGCTTTTAAAATATAAAGTTTATGACCGTAAAAAACACTTTCATTCTTTTTATTTGCTTAGTATTTGGTCAGCCATTGTTTGCCCAGACTAAAAAGGCAAAGCTATCAGAGATAATGCAATCCTATCACAACTACAATATGTTTGAAGGGGCCGTTTTAGTTGCAGAGAATGGAAAAGTTATCTACAAAGATGCGTTTGGCTTAGCAAATAGAGAATGGAATATTTCTAATAAGACAGACACAAAATTTATGATTGGTTCTGTTTCAAAGCCTCTTACAGCCACTTTGATGCTTATTCAAGTTCAAAAAGGCTTAATAGGTTTAGACAAAACTATTGCGGACTACTTGCCTGAATTTAAAAATAAACCTGCTGAAAAAGTAACTATAAGGCAATTGCTCGGCCATAAATCCGGAATGCCGAATTATGATATAATAAAGGATTTTTTTCCAAGAATCAGCCGCCAAAATTTTACTAGAGAAGACTATGTAAAAATTTATATGGATTCTGCACTTTCATTTAAACCTGATTCGGGTTGGGCCTACAGCAGTTGGGGATATTTTACTTTGGGATATATTATGGAAAAGGTAACTGGCAAATCCTATTCGCAATTAATGAAGGAGGACATTTTCAGTAAGCTACAAATGAATAATTCAGGCTCATATTACCACACACAGATTGTACCCAATAGAGCAACAGGTTATGATTATAGTTTCGGAGGTTTTACCAGTTCTGATTTTCGAGACCAATCAAATACAATGGGAACCGGAGATTTATATTCAACAGTGGAAGATTTGTTTAAGTTTCATTTGTCAATTTCAAATCATAGTTTACTCACTAAAGAACTGATTGACGAAATGCTTTCACCTGGCAAACAGCAGTATAATAATTATGGCTTTGGCTGGTTTAATCAGATTTTTAAATACACGGATACAGATAGTGTAAAAGCTAATTTTCATTTGGGCATGACAGAAGGGTTTATTTCATTTGTGTTGCGTATTCCTGCTACAAATAGTTTTGTAGTTATTCTTTGCAACAGTTCCCCTACCGATTTTTTTGGAATAACAAAGAGTCTAATTAAAGTTATGTACAATAAAACCGTACAACTTAAACAACCTGTTCACAAAAAAATGGAAACTTATATATATGAAATAGGAGCAACCAATACAGTTGTGGAATACAAAAAACTGAAAAAAGATACCGCTCATTATTATATTGATTGGATATCAATGAATTTTATTTCCGAACAACTTTTAACCTTAAAGAGGTATGAAGACGCAAGAATAATAGCTGAAAATAATATTGAGGAATTTCCTGACAAAGATTTAGTAATGGTAACTATGGGCAATATTTACTTGGCTTTAAAACGGAAAGAAGATGCCATAAAATATTATAAAAAAACCTTGCAATTAAATCCAGAATACGAAGAAGCTAAAAGCAGATTAAGAGAATTGGTTGCTAAATAATTGAATGGCTACGCACAATAAAAAGTTTTGCAGCAAGTGTGGCTGAACAAACTAAACTTCAGCTAATTACAAAGCCAAACTTCAGTTCCGGGATAGACAAACATTGCTGAACTTTAATTCTTAAATTCAACTAATCAAATAAATCAGCTTCAGTAACGGGCGGACACAATGCTAAGTCCACACCTGCGCATAGCTTCTGCTCGTTGGGCGTCATTTCTTATTCTATAATAGATATGCAGTTTAATTATGTACTTCATGCAATGGTAAAAAAAATGAAATTTATAAAAATAGTTCCTTTGTTGTGGCTTTTTCCTTTCTTCGGATTTTCTCAAACACTGATTGACTATCATGATATAGATTTTACGGACATTAAATTTGTAAATAAGAATACTGGTTTTGTTGTTGGCTCATGGGGGACAATTTTTAAAACAAATGATGGTGGTGCAAATTGGATCGATGTTTCAATTGGCGAGTCTAAAATAATGAAAATTGAATGCATCAATTTCATTGACAGTTTAAACATTATTGTTGCTGGCGGACCTGGTATTGTTTATAAAACTACAGACGGAGGTTTAAGTTGGAAAAAAGTTTATAACCAGGCAAATATAAGTGCATTAAAAGCTGGCTGGTTTTATAGTTTAACCGTTGTTAATCCTAACTTGATCTTTGCCTTTGGAAGATATGGAAGGGCTATTATTTCTACTGACAGAGGAGAGAATTGGAGACCTTTAAGAATTTCACCCAGCAATGAAACTGCTTTTGGAGAAATTACAATAACTACAAGTCCGTATTTGATTGCATCTGAGAATGGCTTGCACGCAATAAGTTATTTTCTAGAAAATGATTCCGTACATATAAGTGCCTTATATGAATCTGACAATGACATCCGGTCGATACAATTCTTTAACAATTCAAACGGGTGGGCAGTAGGGCAAGGTTGTTTAATATTAAAAAAAGAGAATGATACTTTTAAAAATATGGGAATCCCTAAAGAAACAAATTATACCTATTTAAATTCACTCTATTTCCATAACATGCAAAAGGGCTGGGTGTGCGGCAACTATGGTGTTCTTCTTTATACTAATGATAGTGGAAAAAATTGGACACAGGTTAAAGGTTTTCCTGATGTACCATTGCGAAAAATTATGTTTGTGGACGATAATACAGGTTTTATAACCGGAGACGGAGTTGTTTTTAAAACAACTAACTCAGGAAAAAGTTGGCAATTAGTTCTTTGTGAAAAGAGTTTGGATAAAAAATATAAATTAATTATGTCTACACTATAATTGACGAATGTACAGTTTGGTATTTATCAAAAGTATGGCTGAAAAAACTACATTACAGCTTTTATGTAAATCAGGACTTGAGTTCCCAACTGAATAAACTATTTTGAGCTTTAGCATCTAAATTACACTAAACAAAAATCAGCAGCTGTAACGGGCGGACACAAGCCTAAGTCCACAGTTTCAACTGGCCCAGGTTGTCCGTCATTAAAAAAAACAGAATGGTAATCGTAAAATATACATCAGACTGGGTTAAAGATTTTGCAGACCTCAAACGTATCATTGATAAAGGGCTGGAAGCCCTTGAATATCACATTGAACACGTTGGAAGTACCTCTGTACCCAATTTAGATTCTAAACCCATAATAGACCTTGATATTATTTATTCAAAACAAGCAGATTTTGACCAAATAAAATTCTGTTTAGAAGAAATTGGTTATTACCATAACGGGAATCAGGGAATTGAAGACCGTGATGTTTTTAAAAGAACTGGAAAAGCTACAAATGAAATATTAGATGGCATAAAACATCATCTTTATGTTTGTCCAATTAGCAGCCAGGCATTAGAAAGACATATTTTATCCCGTGATTTTTTAAGAAAAAATGATTGGGCCAGGCTAGAATACCAACAAATGAAATACAATTTGGCTGAAAAAGCCAATCAGGACAGGAAAAAATATGCTTCACTTAAAGAGTTACATGTCAATGAATTTATCGATGCCATTATTGAAAAAGAAAGAAACGAACGCACAACATTAAGGCACTTACAAAATTTTTACCCGGGTGAAGTTAAAAAGTCTAACAGCTGGTACCGCACTTAACGCTACTAAGTACACAGATAAAGGCAGGCAGTTGTTTATTATCTTTATTTACACATTTGGCCCCATGATGCCGGCAATGCAGGCGCTGTATGTTACCATGATAAATCTTTTAGGCATCCGATAAAATCAGCTTAAATCGGCCTAGACACTTACCAGGCATTTTTTTTCTAACCTATTTCATCTGGCATCTACAAAAAACTGGTACTGTTATGCTAGCAAAGTTTTAGCACTAACCGGCAAACATCATATAATTAAAATTCTTACCTTCCATCAATTGATCATTGTCACAATGCTGCTGTGCCAAAAAATCAGCGATGTGCTGTAACCGGTTGGCTGGATGGGCAGTTTGTGTAATGATGAGCTAATAAAATAAGTGCACTCAAAAAATACATTATAATAATGGGAAACAAAAAGACCTTACCGAATGAGCAACGCGTAGCATTACTGAGTATATTAAAAATTCGTTTTGAAAAAAACAAACTACGCCATAAAAGTATTGAATGGGCTGCAGTGCAGGCAAAGCTGGAGTTGCCCGCCAGCAGTGAAAAAATTTGGTCGCTGCATGAGATGGAAAGAACGGGTGGCGAACCGGATGTAGTGGGCTATGATAAGAAATCAGGCGATTATATTTTTTTTGATTGCGCCCCCGAAAGTCCTAAAGAGCGGAGAAGTGTATGCTACGATCAGGCCGCACTTGAATCGAGAAAAGAGCATAAACCGGCAAACAGTGCTATAGCAATGGCTGCAATGATGGGCATCGAAATCTTAACAGAAGCACAATACCGCGAATTGCAGCAATTGGGACAATTTGATACCAAAACCTCCAGCTGGATACTTACTCCTGCTGCTATCAGAAATTTGGGTGGTGCCATTTTTGCCGATTACCGGTACAATACGGTGTTTGTGTATCATAACGGCGCAGAATCTTATTATGCAGCCAGGGGATTTCGTGGTTGCCTGAGGGTATAAGCATATGCAGCACCTGAATAAAATAGTTGTGCCTTACATTATTTTATTTTCCGGATCAACTTGAATCAGTATGAAATACAATTCCAAATATGTTGCCCCGGTAACGATAGTGATTCTCTTTTTTACAGTACTGCTTCACCTGGGTATTCTTTTAAAAATGATACCCTATAAAAATGCATGGGGTGGACGGCTTAGCAACGACAGGGAGATGTATACTTTTGAAAGTATTTCCATTGGCCTGAATGTGTTTTTACTTTGGGTGATATGTATTAAAGTCAAATACACAAAACAACTGTTGCCCGGGAAGTTTATACAAGCCGTACTATGGATCTTTTTTGCATTATTTTTACTGAATACCGTTGGCAATCTGTTAGCCAAAACAATGCTTGAAAAATTGTTTGCCCTGGTAACACTATACCTGGCGTACCTGTTGTGGAAGATCATCCATATCAGACCGGCAAACGGCTGATTGCAGACCGGCAATACCATTCACACCGTTTTTACACAACCTGCCATATGTTTACATCCAGTGCAATGCAAAAAAGGGATCTATTACTATTGGGGTTCATCCTGCTGAAGTTTCTGCTGCAGTATTCGCTTGTTAGTCCGGAGTATGACTTACAAAGAGATGAATACCTGCACCTGGCCCAGGCCCACCACCTTGCCTGGGGATATTTATCGGTACCGCCTTTTACCTCCTGGATTTCTTACCTGGTGTACCTGCTGGGTGATTCTGTTTTTTGGGTCAGGTTTTTTCCTGCCTTATTTGGCGCCTTAACCATTGTGGTGGTTTGGAAAACCATTGAAGCACTGCAGGGCAATATTTTTTCCCTGATCCTGGGAGCTGCCTGCGTATTGTTTTCGGCTCTTTTAAGGCTTAACGTTCTGTACCAGCCAAATTCATTTGATGTACTGAGCTGGACAATTTTTTATTATATCGCCATCAGGTATTTTAGTTCACAAAAATCAAAATGGTTGTTTATTGGTGCCGTATTTTTTGCAGCTGGTTTTTTAAATAAATACAATATACTTTTTCTGATCATGGGTCTTTTGCCGGCCGTATTATTAACGCAACAGCGAAAAGTTTTTTTGCAGCCTGCATTTTACCTTGCCCTCTGTGTTGCCGTATTACTTGTATCACCCAACCTGTTGTGGCAGTACAATAATCACTTCCCCGTTATACATCATTTAAAAGAACTGACAGATACCCAGCTGGTGCATGTAAACAGAATACATTTTTTAGCCTCTCAACTTCTGTTTTATGCAGGTGCTGTTGTGGTAATCTTTGCTGCCTTATATGCCCTGCTGTATTATCCTCCCTTCAAACAATACCGGCCTTTATTCTGGTCGTTTGTTTTTACACTGGCAGCTTTTATGTATTTCAGGGCAAAGGATTACTATGCCATTGGTATCTACCCGGTTTATATTTCATTGGGTGCAGTATTCCTGGGTAACAGGTTACAAAATGGCTGGAAAAAATACCTGCGCCCCGTTTTAGTTGCCCTTCCCCTGCTCTTATTTATCCCCCTTTACAAAGTTGGATTTCCTAATAAAAGTCCGGATGATATTGTGGCACATCAGCGAACCTATAAAAAATTTGGCTTGCTTAGATGGGAAGATGGCAAAGAGCATTCATTACCACAAGACTTTGCAGACATGCTGGGATGGAAAGCGCTGGCAGCAAAAGTAGACAGCATTTGTGAAAGACTGCCCGATATTGAACATACACTTATTTTATGCGACAACTATGGACAGGCGGGAGCAATCAATTATTATACAAAAAACAAAAAAATTATTGCCCGGTCATTTGATGCAGACTATATCAACTGGTTGGTTTACGATAAAAATATAGTGGATGTGGTATTAGTGAAAGAAAAGAATGATGAGGATAAAGAGCGTAAAACAGAAATACCTTTATTTGATACCGTGTATTTAGCAGGTCAAAGGATCAATCAGTTTGCAAGGGAAGACAGTATTTCAATTTATGTACTCCTTGGTGCTAAAACGGATATCAACCAAAGAATAAAAGCGGAAGCAAACAAAAAGAAGTTCTGGTGGTAAGCCAGTATTGGATTGTATCATACACCATCCAACCAGTACTCATGCAAAATACCCGGGCAATAAATTCACACTATAAATTATTATTACAATGAAAGCTGTTATCCTCTTATTTTTTTCTGTAATTGCCATCACTGCAAGCGGGCAAAACAAATACAATTATGTTTACTTTAATAAATTAACAGAACTTAAAGGAACTGATTTTGTAATTGCCACTATTGAAAATATGGGAAAGATGTTTACTACAAAAGGCAAGTACCTGCTGTTCATCAATACAAAAACTGCCCAGTCTAAACAGGTGGATTTTCCTAAAGACGCCTACCTGCAGCAGATTGAACAAATTAAAATTGACAGTTTAGGAATTAACAAAGTAATTGTGGCAGCCAATACCGTTAATCTAGACAATAGCAAACATATTGACTGGGGCGATCCGTTGCAGCTTATCGTCCTGTCAACCGATGGCCAGGAAAAAACATCATTAACTGAAGATAATTTTTACGTACGCACCTGGGTAACCAACAGCAGCACCGGAACCATTGTTGTTACCGGGCATTTCGATTCTAACAACAATGGCAAATACGACAAAACAGATAAAAACGAAATATTACTATACGACCTCAGGTCGTTGAAACTGATTTCCCGGATATAGCCGGGTGCTGATGGAACAATTTCTGTAAGTACCGTTTTTTCACTATTTTCAATATTATACGCAATATGTACAGCTTTTAAAATACCCGTTCATTCAACAATAAATTGAATCATTTCAAACCAATCAAGCGTGGTAACTGCAAATTCTGATGAAGGTTTAAAACGAATAATTGGGGTTCCAGGGCTAACCTTTGCCATTATCAGCGGAGTGATTGGGGCGGGCATTTTTGCACTTCCGGCAATCGTTAGTGCTGCATTAGGTGCTTTTGCCATTGTTGGCTATATAGCCTGTGGTATCCTGCTTGCCAGCATACTGCTGTGTTATGCCGAAATAGGCAGCCGGGTTACCAGCAGCGGCGGTTCTTATGCCTACGTAGAAGCTGCATTTGGAAATTTTCCCGGCTTTATCATTAACTGGATGTATTTTTTTGGATGGGGTATTTTAGGAAGTGCCGCACTCATGAACATTTTGGCAGATTCTATGGCGGTATTATTTCCTGTATTTACCCTCCCGCTCTACAGGGGTATCTTATTTTTTGTACTGATTGCCTGTATGATACTAATCAATGTGCTGGGGGCAAAGCAAAGCATCATGGTTATAAAAACCATTACTGTTATAAAATTGCTCCCCCTGTTTGGTATTATCATTTTTGGATGCAGCTATATAAAAGCGGCTAACCTGCAATGGCAGCACTTACCCTCAGTAAAAACATTTAGCGATACCACCCTTATTTTGTTTTTTGCTTTTGCCGGCTTTGAAACATCGCTGGGAGCAAGTGGAGAAATTAAAAATCCGGCACGTTCTGTTCCACTCAGTATTGCCATTGCAGGAACGGTGGTTTTGGCAGTGTACTTACTTTTACAAACTGTGGCGCAAGGAATGCTGGGCACACAAATGGCCTTGTATAAAGATGCGCCATTAGCTGCAGTAGCAGACAGAATTATTGGGCCTGCAGGCGCCACCATTTTATTGCTTTGTGCTGCGGTTTCCTGTTTGGGTAATGTAACGCTGGATGTATTATGTACGCCAAGATATTTATTTGCCGGCGCAAAAGATGGCCTGTTCCCTAAATTCCTCGGCAGGGTACACCCGGTTTATTCCACCCCATACCTGGCAGTAATTGCCTATGGCGCACTCATATTTATTTTTTCTGTTGCCGGAGGATTTAAACAATTAGCCATTATGGCAAGTGCGGTTATATTACTAGTTTACCTGGCAGTTATTTTGGCCACCATCCGGTTGCGAAAGAAAAAAACAGCAGGGTCAGCACAATACTTTCGTGCCCCCGGCGGGCTGCTTACCCCTGTAACCGGTATTGTAGTAATCATTTGGCTGCTAACCGGGTTAAGCAAATGGGAAATTCTTTCTACCCTCATTTTTATTGCGGTCATTATTATTATATACTTTGTTACCAAACATATCCGGCGTAAAACAGGTTTGCCCTTAATGCCAAATGAGGCAGCAGCTATCAAGTCCGGATAGCCGGAAAATATCATGCAGCGTGGGCAACTGCTTCATAAGCGGCAGTAACAATTTGCTCAGTATTTGTCATTATCTTCATACAGAATTTTAGCGCAGCTCTAAAACGGATATGATTACAACCACTGCAGCCCTGATGCAGATATAAAAATTCAAAAACTTCTATTGATGAAAAAAATTATTACAGTTGTATTTATTTCTTTAGCTGTTTCCGGCACAGGACAGGTAAACATGAAAGCAATACTTGACACCGTTTTAATGAGAACAAAAGATATTTCACTTTATGCTTCAACAGTTAATTGGGACACTTTAGAAAAACAGGTATATGCAAAAGGAGCAAACGCAACATCTGTTGAAGAGCTGAAACCGGCTTTTGAGTTTTTACTAAATCAGCTGCGGGATCACCACGGCAGAATTTTGAGTGCGAAGAATTATTCAAACATCGCCTATTTTACTGACTATAAAAATCACCGGCACCCCGAGAAGCGGGTAAAGGAACTTGCAGTTTGGAAAACTGTAAATGACCCCGGTGCAACTTTTGAGTACAAAATTTTAAAAGACAATATTGGATACTTGAAAATAGTGGGTATTGGCCCAAATACTGATATAGAGAAAGAGTCGGCAAAAATCAGGAAGGCGGTAATTGAAATGGCACATAGAAAAATTGACAAATGGATTATTGATCTTCGCTATAATACAGGAGGCAATATGCACCCCATGATGGCAGGTATTGCGCCATTAGTGGGAGACGGATTGGTGGGCAGTTTGGTAAATTTAAAAAAAGAAAAACTTTTTGACTGGGAAATAAAAAACGGAAATTTTATTTATGACGGCTACCAGGCTGTGCATCTCCCCAATAAAATAAAATTCCCCCACCCACCCAAAGTAGCCGTATTAACTAGTCGCTGGACAGAGAGTTCAGGTGAGATAGTTGCCACTGCACTAAAAGGCAGACCCAATACAAGATTTTTTGGCGAAGCAACAGGAGGTTCAACAACAAACACAAATGGAGAAAATATTGGGGGTGAAATTATATTAAGTATTTCAACGGGTATTTATTGTGACAGAAAAGGTACCGCTTATGAAATAAATATTCCTGTAGACGCAGAGATCCCCTTTGAGCTTATTACGGATATAGCAAAAGACAATTGCATTACAGCAGCCAGGAAATGGCTGACAGAAAAATAACATTGGGGATACAGTTCTTTTGCAAAATGACTGACGAAATGAATACCCGCAGTTCACTTATTTTTCAGTAACCTGGTTACAACAATTCATTAAACAGATCAATCGCTTATGCTTACAGCCATTCATCCCAAATTACCCATGCGTAATAAAGCCATTACGAAGGATTATTATGTAAATCAATTAAATTTCCTGGAATTTGGAAATGGTGGCTTTGATGATTACCTGATGGTACAAAAAGACGGCATCCAAATACACTTTTTTAAATTTGCAGCGCTTGATCCCGCAATAAATTATGGCCAGGTGTATATCAGAACAGATGATATAGACAGGTATTACCAATGGTTGCTGGATAAAAAAATAAGTATCCATCCCAACGGACATTTAATGGTAAAACCCTGGGGACAAAAAGAGTTTTCTTTACTTGACCCCGATAATAACCTGCTTACTTTTGGGCAAAGTATTTAATCAATATTAAATTGAAAATATTAAACCATGATTGCTGCATGTACGCTGCTGCCATCGTGGTAAAATAAAAATCCATCTGCTGCAGCCAGGATAACTGCAGTTATTTTTTTAACTGCTTACGGCAAAGAGCATACACGGGTTTTTCAAACAACAGGTAAAGTATTATTGCAATGGCCCACAGCAATATAAAATTCCTGTCGGGCAACAATATCCATTCACGCAAGCGCAGGCTTACATAACTGATATGCACCAGGTAAAAGGCAAAAGAAGCATTGCCCAGCAAAACCATTACACGGGATGCAAGTAATTTCCCCAACCAGGTATTTTCCTGTATCAACCCTGCCAGTGCCAGTACCACAAATGCAGGCAGTACCAGCATTTCAATAAGCCTGCCTGCTGCAGCCTCTGTACCCTGCTGATACATGTCAGGCTCAAACAATCCTACACAATACGTTGTAATTAAAATTCCAGTAAATCCCAGAACGGTTTTCCAGGGAATCTTTTTAAACAGTGCCCCACCGGAATATTTAAACGATGCAGCCATCAGCATACCCGCTGCAAATTCTGTTGAGCGTCCTGCAAAACTGGAATCGATCAAAAATTTTACTGGGTAAAAATACCGCTGGGGATTACCATTTACGTAATGCCAGTAAGCACCCAGGCCCCAGGTAAAAAAAAACAGCAGCAGCAGGAACCCGCCCAGCAGTAAAATATGTTTTCGTTGCAATAAAAAAAGCAGTGGTGCAAAAAAATAAAATACCATTTCAATATTCAGCGACCATGCCTGCGCAATACCCTCTAAAATATGCCTGTCAGAGAAAGCATACACCAGGCTGTACTGCTGCCATGAAAACAGGTGGTGGCCGTAAGGTTTGTCGATATAATAACAGGTGAGTATCAGCCAGTATAAAGGCAATATCCTTGCCATGCGCAGCAGCACATATTTAAGATAGGCTGAAAAAGATTGCAGGGGTTTGCTGCCATATGTATACGCAATTAAAAAACCGCTCAGCACAAAGAAGAGAGAAACTCCTGTATTGAATTCATTGATCAGCCTTAAAAATTCCGGATGCAGTTCGGTGCGCCAGTATTTACGGTTATGATATACAAATACCATGCAGGCTGCCAGGCAACGAAAACCGGTAAGCGCATCAAAGCGTACCGGCGGGGGCTGTTGACCGAGTGATGAAGACATTGAAGACATAATAGTGCAATACCCGTTACTTTAACGACAGCTTATGAATTGGTTGGCACTAAGATAGCGCATTTGCTAATACCGAAACACTGCTGCGTGCTGTTTTAAGCCCTGCAAATGGTACTGCGGCTTTTAATTTTACTTCTTATTTTAGCAAAATGAAAAAAGAGGTGCAGGCATACAATAATGATCAAAACAGCACAGATGCTGCCATATGTAATTTGCTGGCAAAAGAGATTAACAATTGTTTGCCCGAAGCTGAAAACAAAATTTGGCATGGACACCCGGTTTGGTTTTTGAATGGTAACCCGGTGGTGGGATACAGCAAACTAAAAAATTGTATACAGCTGTTGTTTTGGAGCGGCCAGTCTTTTGAAGAAGATGCATTACAAAAAGCAGGCAGTTTTAAAGCTGCAGCAATACGGTATACCGCTGAAGTAGAGGTAAACATAAAGGAGTTGAAACGCTGGTTAAAAAAAGCAGTGCTTATTCAGTGGGATTATAAAAATATAGTAAAACGAAAAGGAGTACTGGAAAAACTACACTTATAAAAATGGCAGTACAGCTGCTGTATCCTGCCGGCAAACACAAACAGCACCAGTTATGACAGAAGAAAAAATTCAAACATTACATCCACATGCGGGCAAAACAAATAAGCGGATCGCACTGACCAAATACAATTTAATCAGGAAGCAGCTATTAAAAATACTTGCCAAAAAAGAATTGACCCATACCGAACTGATGGAACAGCTGTACCAAAATGTAAAAGATAGCTTTGAAGGCGGGGTACAATGGTACGGCGAAACAGTAAAGCTTGACCTAGAAGCCAGGCACCTGATTGAAAGAACTGGAAGCAAACCTGAAAAATACAGGTTAAGCACTGCAAACTGACGATCACCAGGCAGTATTGTGTTAGTTTAATAATACAAATACCAGCCGCACCGATACCGGAAATAAAGTATTTAAAAGTAAAGGTATTTTAGAAGCGCTATAAAATATTGCCACTGTAAATAAACGCCTGCTAATTGATCAGATACGGCTATGCTGCTGCCTCTTTATTGTATTTATTCCTGTATTCCACAGGCGACAGGCCTGTAATTTTTTTAAACAATTCCCTGAAAGCCCTGGTATCGTTATAGCCCACTGCAAACATCACTTCGCTGACTGTTTTTCTACCTGTCTCCAATTGTTTTTTAGCCGCCTCCGTCTTTACCCGCTGAATATATTCCACCACGGAATTATTGGTGGCTTTTTTAAACCGCCTTTCAAAAGTGCGGCGGCCCATTGTAAATTGTTCGCAAAGAACATCTACCGAAATTTTTTCTGCGTAGTTTTTTTCTATATAATCCTGCACCTTTTTTATCTCCGCATCTTCATGAATTTTTTGTCCTTTAAAAATACTGAAAGGCGACTGTGTAGTACGGTCGATATCCAGTACAAAAAATTTAGATGCCAGTATTGCCATCTCCCGGTTAGTATATTTTTCCACCAAATGCAGTAATAAATTCCAGTATGAATTTGCACCGCCGCTGGTATACACACCATTCTGCTCGGTAATAATTTTATTGTCTACCAAATGAACGGAGGGAAACATACTGCGGAATTCATTGGCAAATAACCAATGCGTACTGCAGGCTTTTCCATCCAGCAAACCCGTAGAGGCCAGGATAAATGCTCCCAAACATAAACTGGCCACTTCTGCCCCATGTTTATATTGCGCTTCTATCCATGGTAAAAAACCGGCATTCAGTTTAACGGCATGCGTTACATTGCCGCTGATGGCAGGAATGATCACCAGGTCTGGTTTCCTGGCCGTAGCCAGAACCGCATCGGTACTGATGGTAAACAATCCATCCATTAATTTCACTTCTTTGGTAAGACCCACTAACTGCACATTAAATAAAGCTGCCAGGCCCTGGCTTTTTAAAAACTCATTGACCACTGCAAACATATAACGCGGATCGGCCACCGCTTCCACTACCGCCGTTTCTGGAACCAGTATCGCAATATTTTTCATAATCTTCCTTTTAGGTGTACAAAGATATTGAGCCGCACTGTCGCAAACAACCCCCTGTATTGTCGTAATTACACCACCAAAGAGTGAAATCAGGTATATATTTTTGTATAATAAATCAATTTATGATAGAGGCGTATACATTTGATACAGACATCCCGGTGATATGTATTACCGCAACAGGTTTTCCTGACGGTGTACTTGCCGCCCATCAAAAACTGCATACATTAGTAGCAGGCAGGGGCAAAAGAAAATATTTTGGTATTTCATATCCGGAAGAAGCAGGGAATATCATATACCATGCAGCAGCCGGAGCAATTGTTGCCGGTGAAGCTGCCGCCCTGCATTGCAGCAGTTTTACCATTCGCAAGGGATCTTACAACAGTATTTTTATACAAGATTTTATGACGGATATTCCTGCTATTGGTAATGCCTTCAGGCAGCTGCTGGCACTGCCCGGGATTGATCCCAATGGCTATTGCCTGGAAATGTATGAAGGTGAAAACGATGTACGTTGTATGGTTCCTTTAAAAAATTAAAAACCTGTACCATGGCACTGATCAATGCATATTTACATTTTAACGGGCGTACCCGTGAGGCAATGACCTTTTACCAGCAATGCATGGGCGGCGAACTGGTAATGCAAAAGCTGGCAGAGTCGCCCATGGCAGCGCAAATGTCAAGCGAAATGGGAGCCCATATTTTACACAGCAGCTTAACTAATGATAACCTGCTGCTGATGGCATCTGATATGCTGGGACAGGGCACTGTTTGTGGCAACAATGTGATGCTCTGTATCAACTGCAGCAGCGGGGAAGAGATCAATCATTTATTCAACAGCCTGGCCGCCGGAGGAAAAATACAGGAACCCTTGCATCAATCATTTTGGGGTGCTACCTTTGGAAAGCTTACCGATCAATTTGGTATACACTGGTTACTTAACTATTCAAAAAAATAAATAATGTCCTTTCAAGCTTATATCGACAATATCAAAGCAAAAACAGGTAAAACGCCTGAAGATTTTAAAAAACTGGCAACAAAAAAAGGTTTTTTACAAAATGGGAAACTGCTTCCTGCAGTAAAGGCCGGAGCAATTACGGACTGGCTGAAAGAAGAATTTGAACTGGGACACGGGCACGCCATGGCCATTTATGCCACATTTAAAGGAAAGACGGAATAGTATTTTTAAGACAGATAAAACCATCGCCATGTCAGCAAACAAAATCAACATTACTGTTGCAGCAACAGTAAATGCGCCCATTGAAAAAGTGTGGGCTTATTTTACACAACCTTCCCATATTATGCAATGGAACCAGGCCTCTGATGACTGGCATTGCCCCAACGCAGTAAATGATCTACGAAAGGGAGGAAAATTTTCCAGCACCATGGCTGCAAAAGATGGCAGCTTTAGTTTTGATTTTTGGGGAATCTATGACGAAGTGTTGGAAAACGAACTCCTCATGTATACCATGGGCGACGGACGCAAAGCCACTGTAACATTTGCAAGCAATGGTGATATAACGGAAATAACCACCACGTTTGAAGCAGAAGATGAAAACCCGGTTGAAATGCAACGGGGTGGCTGGCAGGCCATACTGAATAATTTTAAAAAACATACCGAAACCAATTGATCATCCTCATTCAATGTAACGATGGCAAAAGTAAGCACCTATTTAAATTTTCCCCGTAATACGGAGGAAGCGTTCAATTTTTACAAAACCGTTTTTGGTACCGAGTTTAATGGTGGTATTGCACGGTTTGGTGGTATTCCCACGCAGGAGGGCTTGCCTCCTTTGGCAGAAGCCGATAAAGACCTGGTGATGCATGTAGAATTACCGATTACCGGCGGGCATATGCTAATGGGCACTGATGCACCCGAATCGTTTGGCTTTACTGTAAATAAAGGCAACAACGTACACATCATGATAGAACCAGACACTAAAGCGGAGGCAGATGCATTATTTGCCGCACTATCCAAAGGCGGTACTATTACCATGCCCATGCAGGATATGTTTTGGGGAGCCTATTATGGCAGCTGCACGGACCAGTTTGGTGTTCAATGGATGTTAAATATCAGCAACAAATAATATTAAAGTATAGCCATGAAAAATAAAATATTTACCTGCCTGTGGTTTGATGGTACGGCCAAAGCAGCTGCAGATTTTTACTGTTCCGCTTTCAGTAATGCAACAATCACAGCTCATAACCCGATGGTGACCATTTTTGAAATTGAAGGCAGAAAATTTATGGGATTGAACGGCGGCCCCATGTTTAAAATAAATCCTTCAGTTTCATTTTTTGTTAATTGCAGCACAGTAACAGAAATAGATACTTTGTGGAATAAATTAGCTGCTGGTGGCAGTGTACTGATGCCATTGAACCAATATCCCTGGAGCGAAAAATACGGTTGGTGCCAGGATCAGTTTGGTGTAAACTGGCAACTGATGCTGGGCAAAATGGAAGAGGATAAAATTGTTCCTGCTATGATGTTTACGCAACAAAATGCAGGCAGGGCAGAACAGGCCATTCATTTTTATAACACTGTTTTTAAAGACGCAGCCATAAAACTGGTGAGCAAATATGAAAAAGGAGAACCTGATGTGGAGGGCTATATCAAACATGCACAATTTGTATTGCATGGGCAAAGGTTTGCAGCGATGGACAGTTCGGCACCACATGCATTTAAATTTGATGAGGGCATATCCTTTGTAGTGGATTGTAAAACGCAGGAGGAAATAGACCATTACTGGAATACCTTAACTGCAGATGGCGGCAGAGAAAGCATGTGCGGATGGCTTGTAGATAAGTTTGGATTTTCGTGGCAGATAATACCAGATATCATTGGCAGCCTGATGACCGACCCGGTTAAATCCGCTAAAGTGATGCCGGTACTGATGCAGATGAAAAAACTGGATATTGCTGCCCTGTTAAAAGCAGCTGAATAATCATATTTTAAAAGACAGCTTTTATTGTTCATTTTTAAACAGCAACTATGCAACCAAAAACCATCAACATTTTGTACTGGGTATTCACCGTATTGTTTGCAGGCATGATGATATTATCAGCCGCTGGCGGTATTTCGCCTGATGAAAAAACTTTAGCAGTGATGCATGACCAGCTGGGCTATCCGGCCTATTTCGTTGTTTTTATCAGCGTTGCAAAAATTGCGGGCGGCATAGCGATCCTTATTCCCCTGTTTAATAAAATTAAAGAGTGGGCATACGCCGGTTTATTTTTCGATCTTATTGGTGCAATGGTTTCTGTAACCGCTGCATCTAAGAAGTTTGATCCAACTGCATTATTCATTTTAATTCCGGTAGTACTGGGTGTACTGTCGTATATTTTCTGGAATAAAAAGAAAAGCCTGTAATATGAAAGCAAAGCCCGCTGCAACAGTAGATGAATACATTGCCGCATTTCCAAAAGAAGTGCAGCAATTATTATTGCAAATGCGAAAAACTATAAAAGCCGCAGCACCAAAAGCAGAAGAATTGATCAGCTATGGCATGCCGGGTTATAAGTACCACGGCATGCTGGTATATTTTTCCGGCTTTGCAAAGCACATTGGTTTTTACGCAGTACCCAGCGGGCATGCAGCATTTAAAAAAGAATTATCGGGATACAAACAGGGAAAGGGCTCTGTGCAATTTCCGCTTGATAAACCTTTGCCATTGGCATTGGTTAAAAAAATAGTACAATTCCGTGTAAAGGAAAATGAAACAAAGGCCAAAGCGCTTACCCCTCTTAAACAACCTGCAAAAACCAAAAAACCAACCGACGCAACCATTGTTGATGCCTACATGCAAAAACTAACTCACCCGCTAAAGGCCGAAGCTGAAATAGTAAGGACCATCATAAAAAAAGCAGGTAAACAATTATCAGAACGCATTAAATGGAATGCACCCAGCTATTATAAGGATGAAGACATACTGACATTTAATTTTGGCGATCCCAAATGCATCCGTATTATATTTCATCATCCCTCTATCGTTAAAATAACATCTCCCCTGCTGCAAGGCAATTACAAAGACCGGCGCATTGTTTATTTTACAGATGCCGCTGCAATAAAAAAAAATAAAAAAGAACTGGAAAACATCGTCCATCAATCCATTGAGATGGCTGACAAACAGTGATGCAATAATGCTGGAAATCTTTAAGACCAATGTAACAGAAGAAAATCAGGCAGCTGCCATTATCTCTTTGCTGCAGCAACACATGCCAGCCTGTGCAATCAATTTCGATCTGAAAGATTGCGATAACATCCTGCGAATAAAGGGCGAAAATTTTTGCGTGAACCAAATCATTCAGCTGCTGCAGCAATTAGGGTATTCCTGTTGCTTACTTCACTGATCTTTGCAAACTACAGCACCAGCATAAAAAACAGTTTATATTACAGGCCCTTTACCAACAGGGCCAGTTGAGCTGTATCCTTGATAATGATTTTCTTTTCAGAAAAAGCCAGTAAACCTTCTGCGGCCAGTTCATTGATCATTTTAAAAAGGGTTTCGTAAGTGGTTCCGGTATACGATGCCAAATCCTGGCGGGATAGCACAATACCCAAAAATCCATCTGCATCCACACCAAATTTTTGCTGCAGCGACAGCAACGCATAAGCGATCCTGCTTTTGGTACTCATATGTGCCAGGTTTCGCATTCTTTTCTCCGACTCTTTCAGTTCTGCTGCAAAAAACATCATCAGCTGGTATAAATAATCTGGATTTACTTTTAAGGTAGCATTAAAAAAGTCCAGATCTACAAAGCATACTTCAGTGGTGGCAAGCGCTGTTCCCGATACAGGATACACCGTATCTGCACCAAGTCCGCGATGCCCCACAATATCCCCTTTAGCAGCAAAACGCAGTATCAGCTCCTTCTCCTCATCCCATTTTTTATGCACTTTTACCAGGCCTGTATGAACAAAAAACATTCCCTTCACTTCCTGTCCTTCCTCAAATAACAGGTCTCCTTTTTTTAGCTGGTACAACTTTCGGTTGGCATCAATAGCTGGCAGCCACTCCTTTCGGCTTGATTGACATAAAGAGCAATTTTGGAGATTGCATTTATATTTTTTTAATATCATTTTTCAAAATCATTACAAGCAACTTAACTATTATAGTAGTACTTATTTTCAATTATTTGTAAAAAAATAATGCCTTTAAAAACAAATTATAATAATATATATGCATAGTAAACATTGTAATGCAATACAATTTTTAATGCCTTATTGAAATTAAGCAATTTTTTTTGCCTGAATACACTTTAAAAAAAGTATTTTTAGTAATTAAAATATACTAATAAAAGTGCCCGGGCAGGCACCTTCCTACTTTACTTTTTACAACTTAGCACCATGGCAAACACCGTTTTTATTAATTTCCGCGGAGGTATTATATCGCCGGGCGACCTCTATAATATTTTGCTTGCAGCACAAAAAACCAAAGTGCTGTATGTACGGTTTGGGTTGCGCCAGCAATTACTTGTAGACCTGGAAACTTACAGCATTCCTGTTTTTACAGAAGAGCTGGACAAGCTGCAAATTGCATATGAAGTAGATACCAGCACCGCCCCCAATATTATCAGTTCTTTTCCAGCAGAAGATATTTTTATACGCGATACCTGGCTGAGCGAAGCGGTATACAAAGATATTTTTGACGCCATTGATTACAAACCCGCTTTAAAAGTAAATATTTGCGAAAGCAACCAGAGTTTTACACCCATGCTTACTGGCAATATCAACTGGGTGGCTTGTCCGGATGCAACGCATTACTGGTACCTCATTATACGTTTTCCAAAAACAAATGTGATTTATGAATGGGAACAGTTGTGCCAAACCCGTGATATTCCTGCAGTAACCAAAGCCATAGAATCAATCATTACATCTAATCCGGGAATTTATATTGATAATGAACAGGCCGACGGTCAGCAATTATTTGCAGCCTTACCAACAGCCAATTTTAATACCCGACCGGCGCATAAAAAAGTGGTACTGCCGCAATTTAATTTACCGTATTATGAAGGCCTGAACCGGTACGATGATAAATACTGGCTGGGCATTTACAGAAGGGATGAATTGTTCAGCATCGATTTTTTAAAAGCCATTTGCAAATTGTGCATGGATACCCGGCAGGCCCAGATCTGCTGCACTGCATGGAAAACCATCATGATCAAAGGCATTGAAGAACATGATAAAGCCAGCTGGAATTTACTGCTGGAAAAATTCCAGATCAACATGCGGCATGCGGCCAATGAACTCAACTTCCAGGTAGAAGACAACAGTGAAGAAGCATTGGCTTTAAAAACCTACCTGGTAAAATATTTGAGCATTGATGATACCCGAACCTTTGGTATTTGCATTGGTATTAAAACACGTAAAAAAAGTGAGATATTCAGCAGCATCCTGGTAAGAAAAAGATATTTAATAGATATTGCGGGCATTAAGCTGCTGAAAGTGTATGATATTTTATGTGCCAAAGACTTTAACCCCAATGAAAGAACAGAAGAGATCTTCAGCAGCGGCAATCCCAAAGCTGTACTGGCCGAACAATTACGCAGAAGTGTGCTGAAGTTTTACCGTCACCGGGCAACCGTTATAAAAAACGAAGCTGCCGATATCATTGCCGTTTAAAAATTGAGGGTCCATGCACAGGTGAATTTACAACTGGTACATTACAGGGCAGTTGAAATATTAAGATGCAGAAGTATCGCTATGCCCCAAATGTTTTTCCGGGGCCACCACATCCCTGATAAGTTGCTTTACCTGTTTGATTTCTGCAAAACCGCCGTTTGTTTTCCTGTCAAATACTGTTACTTCGTTCACACGAATGGTATAGCATCCGCCGGTATCGCTGGGCTGTAATGTAACAGCTCCCACTTCTTCGGCAAAGGTGGTTAAAATTTCCTGGGCCATATACGCAGCACGTAACAGCCAGTTGCATTTGGGGCAATACTCAATAGTGATAACAGGTTTCATACAAATGGTTGTTTTATATTTCCATTACCGGTTGCAGTGATGCAGGATGCATATTGCTAAGCCAGGCTTAATGCCGCAACGATCATAATTGCAATAAGCCTGCTTTGTATAATGTATTTACAGGCTTATTATCCCAAAACAATTCAAAATCTTCCAGTCCTGCAGCTTCATACTCTTCTTTCACTTCCTGCAATGTATACTGCTTTGTATTGCCAATGGCCAGCTTTTCCATCATGCTTGCCAACCACATTCCTGGGGCCAGGTCTACTTTTATATTGAAGGTTTCTTTATTGGTTTCAACGCTTAAAGAACACAGCTCCCACTGGTTACCTTTTTTAGACTTGATGATGGTTTCCACTGCCGGGGTATTGCCCAGCCAGATCACTTTGGTATTGGGTTTTGCTGCAGCATACTCCTCCCGGGCCAGTAAGCTGGCAATATGATCGGGGGCGATGGTGGTTTTAGGTACTTTACATTCAAACCATTTATGCAGTGGTACATCAAAGCAGGCACCATGCATATAATTCAATAATGATTTCTTTAATCCAAAACTAAAACTTTCATGATCGGCCCCTGTGGGGTCGGTATGCATGATATCGTTATTGGCAAAACTACCCACCTCGGCTGTTTGTTTTTGTACTTTATATTTTGCAGGGTCCAGTCCTACCGGGCTATGCGCCGTCATGGTAAATAAATGCCAGAAGGCAGATTGTAAAACGCCGGCTTCAAATAATTGCCGCACCATTTCTAATGAATCAATGGTTTCCTGGGCCGTTTGCGTGGGGAAGCCATACATCAGGTAGGCATGCACCATTATACCTGCTTCGGTAAAATGCTTATTTACTTTAGCCACCTGCGCTACGGTAATTCCTTTTTGTATCAAAGCCAGCAAACGGTCGGATGCCACTTCCAGCCCGCCCGATACGGCAATACATCCTGCCGCTTTCAGCAGCACACAAAGATCTCTTGTAAAACTTTTTTCAAAGCGGATATTGGCCCACCAGCTGACCACCAATTTTCTCCTGATGATCTCCAGAGACAAGGCACGCATCATGGCAGGCGGTGCCGCTTCATCTACAAAGTGAAAACCATGTTGCCCGGTTTGTGCCATTACTTCCTCCATCCTGTCGCACAATAAGGCTGCAGTAATGGGTTCGTAATTTTTAATATAATCTAAACTGATATCACAAAAAGTACATTTTCCCCAGTAGCAGCCATGCGCCATGGTGAGTTTGTTCCACCGGCCATCGCTCCATAAACTGTGCATGGGGTTGGCCACTTCAATGGCAGAAATATATTTATCCAGCAGCAGGTTACTGTAATCAGGTGTGCCTACCTGGCCCTGTTTATAATCGGCACAGGCTGTATTATTGATATAGGTAACTGTACCATGCTGCAATAAAAAAGTACGTTTCAGTGCATCAGCAGTTATACGGCCTTCAATAAAATGAAATAAATTTTCCACCGGGGCTTCGCCATCATCCAGGGTAATAAAATCATAGAATTCAAATACACGGGTATCAGATAAGGATCGCAGTTCTGTATTGGCAAATCCGCCTCCCATGCCCACTTTTACATCTGGATAATGCTGCCTGATCCACTGAGCACAGCGCAGCGAGCTATACAAATTTCCCGGAAAGGGAACAGAGATACAAACCAGTTTGGGTTGAACACTGGCCATTCGTTGTGATAAAATATCAATGAGTATGGTATCAATATAAGTGTATGGCTTTTGCAGCTCGTTGTACAACGCATCAAAACTGCCGGCGCTTCTTCCCAATTTTTCGGCATAGCGGCTGAAACCAAAATGTTCATCCACACATTCTTTTATTACATCACTGAGGTCTTCTAAATACAGGGTAGCCATATGTTTGGCCTTATCCTGGTTGCCCATATTGCCAAATGCCCAGGCCAGGTCATCGGTTTGTGCAAAGCGCCCTGCTTCGGGTAAAAAATCTCTTTTGCAGATCAATGGTGCCAGTAATGGGTTTTTGCCCTGCAGGAAAAGAATGACTGCATCAATGGTATTAATATACGCATCCTTTAATGCAATGATGCGTTTGGCATTGACCGAGATCTCTTTGACAGTATCAATAGTTGCAAACAATTGCCGTAATCCATCTTTTGAAAATAGCGCCACTGTTACCTCTATCCCCAGGTCGGCCTGAAAAGATGCAATATGCCGGGTATTTAAAAATCCTTTTAAATAGGCCGTTGCGGGATAAGGCGTATTGAGTTGTGTAAAAGGTGGTGTTATTAAAAATACAGGAGCGTTCAAATCACAAATTTTAACGGCAAAAATAAGCTAATTAGTCCATGACAAATGGTATGACATAAAGGCCAGGTACAAGCGGATAGACCCGCAGTATTTTGAAATTCGTTTGTTAGAAAAAAGAAGTGCTGCACTTTGTAAGCGTTAGCGGCCGTGTAGTTAAACCCAGTATAGGTGGCTGCCCCTGAAAGGATATGAGCAGTACTTTTATTTTCAGGAATCTGTTCGGTATCTGGAAGTCATTCCAAAAAATAGACCAATAGCCAAAATACGCTTTCCCTAATACTGTGATATTTAACGCATTATGTTTTGGCACCAATACTGCCTATTACTGGCAACAAGTAAAATGTAAAAAATGTATCTGTTAACACAATATTTCTTCGCAAAATTCGATTATGGGTTTGTAGAAAAAAGACTACGGATTACGTTATTTTATTCTACATCCAATTGTATACAACTAACTGTTACCCGCTTACCACTGCACAAGTAATGAAAAACCTGTACCGCACTATATTATTGCTTTTAATGGCTGCATCTGGCCATGCACAGGGCAACCATGTTTTTTCAGGTGGCGAAGCTGCCAATTTCAGCATTATAGATATTCCTGCGGCAACCGGTGTTACCTGGAGTACTGAGCGCAATGCATTACCCGGTTATTTTAGTGTGGTGGATACCGCGGCTTATACAGGTTGTTCAGACGCCGCTAACATTAACGGCTATGTAAAAAAATACGGCAACAAGCCCTTTATATTTCCGGTAGGTAATGGCAGCGATTTAAGAACACTGGAAATATCTGCTCCGGCAGCAGCTACCGATGCTTATGCCACAGCATGGATTGCAGGCGACCCCAGCGGCAACCTCGATCCTACTGCACCCAATGCAGGCCCCCACAATATTTTTTCTGTTACTTCCCCCATACTTTCAGTTAGCAGGGCAGGCCAATGGGACTGGCAGGTAGGCAATGCCGGTAACCTGGGTACCGGAACCACCGGAACCGGCGCAGGACTTACCATTACAGTAAGCATACCCGATTTAACGGGTTTTGCAGGCGCTTCCAGTTTACGTTTGGTAGGATGGAATGGCAGCAGCTGGGTAGACCTGAGTGGCGCGGCAACAGCTACTGGCAATACTGAAAACAGTACCTTAAAAGGCACTATGAAAGCCGGTATTACAGCCATCGCCGTAGGCAGCACTTCATGGGCACTGCCTTTACACATCGAAAGCTTTACTGCCACTGCCAGTAACTGCGACGCCGCATTGAACTGGCGTACTTCCAGCGAGATCAACACTGATAAATTTATAATAGAGCAAAGCATCGATGGCAGCAATTTTTCGGCCGTTGCTACGTTAAAGGCGAAAGGCAACAGTGGCACCAACGATTACAGCTACGTGCTGCCGCAACCAGCCGGAATGGCCTACTACCGTTTAAAAATGTTTGACCTAAACGGTACGTATACCTATTCAAAAGTAATTTCTTTCCGCAGCAATTGTGCAGCGAAAGAATTTATGACCGTATACCCCAACCCCGTTGTGGCAACGGGAACCGTATACCTGAGCTTTAGTACTGCTTACAAAGGCAAAGCATTACTATATATAACCAATACGCTGGGACAACGTTTTATGAATGTACCGGTACAGGTTACCAGCGGTACCAACGTGGTGCCCATACCGGTAGGCAACTTTGCATCGGCCACCTATTTCATCAGCGTATTTGCCGGCAATGGCGACCAGATAGGCAGTGTGCAAAAATTCATTAAACAATAAGATCAGTAAACCGCACTAAAAAAATGAAAAAAAGGGTTGTACATATTGTTGTAAAACTGGTGTTGCTAACCGCAGCTACCAGCTATTGCCCCCAACTGCTGGCGCAGTTAAAAGTGGGCAATAACCCAACTATCATTAACCCAAATGCGGCACTTGAAATAGAATCCACTACCAAGGGCCTGCTGTTACCAAGGCTTGCATTAACTGCCACCACCAATTTTGCCCCGCAAAGCAGTTTTGTGCAGGGCATGTTTGTTTTTAATACCGCCACTACCGGCGATGTTACACCCGGCATCTATTACTGCGATGGAACAAAATGGGTGAGGGTAAGTCCTACCCCCTCTGGCGGTCCTTTACCCACCACCAGCTGGAACCTGGCCGGTAATACCGGTACCCTGCCAACCGATTTTTTAGGTACCGGCGACAATGCTCCGCTGGTAATTAAAACCAATAACCTGGAGCGGATGCGCATCACTGAAGATGGCTGGATTGGTATTGGTACGGCTACACCTGCTGCCGCCTTACAAATAAAAGGGCAACTGGTAATAGACAGTTTAACCAATGGCAATATTGCCACCGATAGTTTTTTAGTGGCCAACCCCGCAAATGGAAGAGTTAAAATGGTTTCTGCTGCCAGCTTTGGTACGGGGCAGAAAAAAAATCTTACCATCGTAACCACCAGCGGGCAAACCATTTTTAATACCCCGGCCACCATTACCGATATCAATAAAGTATCGTTGTACCGGAACGGGGTGCTGATAGCCTGCAGCATTAATACCGCCAACTCGGTTATTGCAGAAGTACCCTGCGATACAGGCGATGAAATCAGAATCATTCAACTTTTATAAACAAATCAAATTAACAAAACAAAAAACAAGAAAATGAAAAAAATCCTACTCCTATTGTGCTTAGCCGTTGGTATTGGCTTTAGCGCAAGCGCCCAGAAAGTAACTACAAAAGTTATTGACAACAAGGGTACCATCAAATGGGTACTTGACAGTGCCACTGCTGTAATTACAAAAGCAGACAGTACCATTTTGTATGTAACACCCCACCAGCTGAAAGACAGTCTTGGAAACTTTGTAAGATATGCCGACACAGCAAACATGCTGGCACCTTATATCAATGCTGCAAACAATGGTTTAACTAAAAACGGCCAAACGGTACAGTTAGGTGGTGCATTAAATCAGCCTACAACCATTACCACCACTGCTGCAAACTTTTTAGCCATTACAGGTTTACAGTCCGGCTCTAACACCACCGACAGCGTAATGGTGGTAGATCCTGCCAGCGGCCAGGTAAAATTCATTTCTGCAGCAGCATTGTTCAATGCCCTTACCTTCAGTAATGGTTTAACCAAAACCGGCAACCTGGTAGAACTGGGCGGTACTTTAACCAAATCCACCACTATTACCACTGATGCCACCAATACTTTAAAAGTAGCTGGTTTACAAAGCGGCAGTTTGGCAACCGACAGCCTGGTAGTTGTTGCCACTGATGGTACTTTAAAAAGAGTAACTGCAGAATCATTACTGCAAAGTGGTGATCAAAACTTTAGCGCCACAGCAGCACAAGCCACCTATTCAGTAGCCAATATGCCTGCAACTGCTTCTAAAGTATGGGTATACAGGAACGGTGCTAAATTACTGGCCACTACTGATTATACTGTAACCGCAGGTACCGTTACCCTTACCGGAGCCATGGCTGCACTGGTAGAGCTGGGTGATGTAATAGAAGTACAATGGGTTAAATAATATCCCCGTCATTACAACCGATAAAAAAATAATTATACTGTGTATTTCAGCAGCCTGTTTGCCATACAGGCAGCAGGCTGCTGAACACAATATTTAAGTCCCATGAAAAAAGTTTATATCCTTCTTGTTTTATTCAGCATTACTGTAACCAGTATGGCACAGGTGGTGATTAATCCAAAAGGAACAAGAATTTTGGTAGACAGCAGTAAATGGAAAATTTCGGGAAGTAATATTTACAATAAAAATACAGGCAATATTGGTATAGGAACTGCAACGCCTGTTTATAAATTAGACATTTCGGCTGTTTCCAACCCATTGCGGCTGTTAGGTTTGCAAAATGGTAATTTTGCAACAGACAGCCTGGTGATTGTACAAAACGGCGTGATTAAAAAAGCCAGTCCGCTGGCACAGTTTGCCTGGTTACAAAACGGCAACAGCTACGGCACATTAGGTGTATTAGGCACCACAGACAATAACGACCTCTCTTTCATTACCAATGGCTCAGAAAGAATGCACCTGGATACCCGGGGCAATACTTTTGGTGGCGGCGGTAATGGTTTTGGAAAAAATATTACCGGAGGCTTTATCCACGGTTTTGAAAACAGAGTGGAAAGCAGCGGTCCGCCTTCATTTGCTTTGGGTGCCAACAACACTATTGATGCAGCAGATTACAGCATCACTATTGGCCAAAGTAATACCATCAAAGGAGGCGCCTTTAACTTTGCTTTAGGTGCAGGTAATGAGGTACCGGGCGGCACACACAATTATTTATTAGGCGAAAAAAATATTGCAGGTAAAGAATACCTGTTGGCATTTGGCGTGGCTACAGACTTCAGCAGTTTGAACCACGGGTTTTCTTTAGGTATGAATAATAAGATCGCTGCATTTTTATCGCTGGATGCGGCCGATTCATACGTGGGCACATCAGGAGGAAAATTCGGCATTGGCACCAGCAGCCCCTCTGCACAACTGCATACCACTGCGGATGTACGGTTTGAAGGCATTGGTACCAACACCACCAATACAAAAATTGTAACCACAGACGCTTCAGGAAATGTAACCACCAGGGCATTATCAAGTTTATTATCGGGCAGTGCCATTACATCACTGAACGGGTTAACCAATTCAACACAAACATTTACAACCGGCACCGGGGGAACAGATTTCAACATCGCATCGGCAGGTACGGTTCATACTTTTAATTTACCTACTGCTTCTGCCACTAACAGGGGAGCACTTTCTTCGGCAAACTGGACAACATTCAATAATAAAATAGGAACGGTTACCGCCACTACAGCAGCAGCAGTAACCACTGCCACCACCACTGCAACGGTAAACAATACCGGGGCATACTGGAATGCCAATCAATTACAGGGAAGGGCAGTCAGTACAACAGCGCCCGCCAGCAGCCAGGTACTGGCCTGGAACGGCACTTCATGGGCACCTGCGGCAGCAGCGCCTGCCACTACCACGCATACACTAACCAATGCGGCCAATACCATTACATCCATTGTAAATGGCGTATCGGCTACGGCACCAGCAGTAAATACGGTAGCCAACACTTCTTCAACCAATACTTTAACTACCACCATCAACGGCGTTGCCGGTACTGGTGTAAATATCATAAACAGCAATACGCTCACTCAAAATGGCAGCAACCAGCTCATCAGTACGGTAAATGGTGTGGCCAGTACACCTTTAACAGCAGCTGTTACCGGAGATGTAACGGGTAACCTGGGCGCCACAGTGGTATCAAAAATAAATGGTTCGCCACTGGGTACCACCACCGGCGCAGCAAGCGGGCAGGTATTAGCATGGAATGGAACTGCATGGGCGCCTGCAGCTGCAGCACCAGCAAGCACCACCGTTAGCAATACCAATACAGCACCCAATAGTTTAACCACCACCGTAAATGGTGTTACTGGTGCGGCGGTACCAATTGTAAACACTGTATCCAATACATCCACCGCCAATAATTTAACCACCACCGTAAATGGTGTTACAGGTGCAGCGGTGCCCATGGTAAATTCTATCAGCAATACATTATCCGGCACTAATTTAACCACTACCGTAAACGGTGTTACAGGTGCGGCAGTGAACCTTTCCTCTATTGTTCCTGCCACTACCAATACCATGAGTTTGTCAGGTAATACCCTTACCAGCACGGTGAATGGTGTAGCAACCAACAGTGATGCAGTGAGTACGGTGTCCAATACATCCAGCGCCAATACCATTAGCACCACCGTAAATGGCATTGCCGGCAGTACGGTAAATATCATTAACTCTAATGCACTGAATCTTGCGGGAGGTGTATTAACGAGTACGGTGAATGGTGTAAGCACCCCATCTGTAAACGTGTTAGCCACCGCAAATAATGGTTTAACTGCCACAACGGGCAATGTTAGGCTGGGTGGTACTTTAACACAGGCAACCACTATTGTTACCACTGCCGCCAATACCCTGGCTTTACAGGGTTTACAAAATGGACTGGCAACAGACAGTTTATTGGTATCGGCTTCAGGTACAGGTGGTATCATTAAAAAGATCGCTGCGCCGCAAAGTTTTCCGCAGTTGCTGGTAGATGCCAGGCGTACCACCACGTATGCACCAGGTACAGCCTTTGTTACACTGGTGTATAATACTGCCGGTATTAATGTAGGTACCGCCTACAATACTACTACTGGTGTATTTACTGCTCCTGCAACGGGGATGTATGAGATCATTGTTAACAATGGTTATAACTGGGCTGCCGTAAATGTGCAGATAGTAAATCAAATTATTGTAAATGGCGCAGTGGATATGGAAAAAGCCATTTCCAGCTACCCTACTGTTACCACTACCAATACTACTGTATCGGGTAATACTATTGTAACTATGAATGCCGGGCAAACCGCCAGCATTTCCGTGGGTGGAGAAATAGGCACTGTAACACCGCTATTTGGTGCAGGCCAGCATGTGTTGAAAATAATCCGACTTCAATAATTTAGCCATCCTGAGTAAATAAAGAAAACACATGTTGGGCTAAGTATTTAAACGACAAAAAGAGCCAAAGAGAAATACATCCAACTCTTTTCCCTCCTTTACTCCTTGTTCTCCTTGTAAAAAAATATTAGCTAAGAGCTCAAAGAGAAAAAGAGCCAAGGATAAATACTTCCAACTCTCACCACTCCTTTACTCCTTGTTCTCTTTGAAAAAAATTAGCAAAGTGCGCAAAAAGAAAAAGAGGCAGGGAGAAATACATCCAACTCTTTTCTCTCCTTTACTCCTTGTTCTCCTTGTAAAAAAATAGCTAAGAGCACAAAGAGAAAAAGAGTTAAAGAGAAATACATCCAACTCTTTTCTCTGCTTTACTCCTTATTCTCCTTGAAAAAAATTAGCAAAGTGCGCAAAAAGAAAAAGAGCCAAGGAGAAATACTTCCAACGCTTTCCACTCCTTTACTCCTTGTTCTCCTAGTAAAAAAATATTAGCTAAGAGCACAAAGAGAAAAAGAGCCAAAGAGAAATACATCCAACTCTTTTCCCTCCTTTACTCCTTGTTCTCCTTGTAAAAAAATATTAGCTAAGAGCTCAAAGAGAAAAAGAGCCAAGGATAAATACTTCCAACTCTCACCACTCCTTTACTCCTTGTTCTCTTTGAAAAAAATTAGCAAAGTGCGCAAAAAGAAAAAGAGGCAGGGAGAAATACATCCAACTCTTTTCTCTCCTTTACTCCTTGTTCTCCTTGTAAAAAAATAGCTAAGAGCACAAAGAGAAAAAGAGTTAAAGAGAAATACATCCAACTCTTTTCTCTGCTTTACTCCTTATTCTCCTTGAAAAAAATTAGCAAAGTGCGCAAAAAGAAAAAGAGCCAGGGAGAAATACATCCAACTCTTTTCTCTCCTTTACTCCTTGTTCTCTTTGAAAAAAATTAGCAAAGTGCGCAAAAAAGAAAAAGAGCCAGGGAGAAATACATCTAACTCTTTTCTCTCCTTTACTCCTTGTTCTCCTAGTAAAAAAAATAGCTAAGAGCACAAAAAGAAAAAGAGCCAAGGAGAAATACATCCAACTCTTTTCCCTACTTTACTCCTTGTTCTCTTAGCTCAATCTATTGTTGTTATCAAAAAAAAGCCCCACTCTTTTCAGAATGGGGCCGTATAGAAAGCTGGTTTACTTAATCATCGATCTTCATCTTTCCTTTTGATTTAGCCATCACTTCTTCTGCAATATTGTTTGGTGCAGGATTGTAATGACTGAACTCCATGGTAGAAGTGGCGCGGCCTGATGACAATGAACGCAATTGCGTTACATAACCAAACATTTCGCTTAATGGTACTTTGGCCTTAATAACCTGCAGGTTTGCACGGCTGTCCATACCTTCCAAAATACCACGGCGACGGTTCAAATCACCCGTAACATCACCCATGTACTGATCTGGCGTCAACACTTCCACTTTCATGATAGGCTCCAGCAATACAGGTTTTGCTTTGCGGCCTGCTTCACGGAAACCGGCTTTGGCACACAATTCAAAACTCATGGCATCAGAATCCACATCATGGTAGCTACCATCAAATACACGCACTTTCATGTTGTTTACAGGATAACCTGCCAACACACCGGTTGCCATGGATGTTTCAAAACCTTTTAAAATGGCCGGAACAAATTCTTTTGGAATAGATCCACCAAACAGGTCGTTCACAAACTGGAAGTGCTTGCCTTCATTTTCTTTCAGCCACTCTTCATCGGCAGGTCCAAATGCAAATACGATATCGGCAAATTTACCACGACCACCCGTTTGTTTTTTCAATGTTTCCCTGTGTTCAATAGTAGCCTGGAATGCTTCTTTATAAGCTACTTGCGGAGCACCCTGGTTTACTTCTACCTTAAATTCACGACGCATACGGTCTACAATGATCTCTAAGTGCAACTCACCCATACCACGCAAAATGGTTTGACCGGTATCTTCGTCTGTATTTACACGTAAGGTTGGATCTTCTTCCACCAGTTTGGCAATGGCCATACCCATCTTATCCACGTCGGCCTGCGTTTTTGGTTCCACCGCAATAGCGATCACCGGCTCAGGAATAAACATGTTTTCTAAAGTGATGGGGTGATCTTCATGACATAAAGTATCACCGGTTTTGATCTCTTTAAAACCTACCGCAGCACCAATATCACCTGCTTCAATAAAATCGATCGGGTTTTGCTTGTTGGCAAACATCTTCATGATACGGCTGATCCTTTCTTTTTTACCACTTCTTACATTCAGCACATAACTACCTGCATCTAAATGACCAGAGTAGCAACGGAAGAATGCCAAACGACCCACAAACGGATCGGTCATGATCTTGAACGCCAAAGCTGCAAATGGTTCTTTTGCATCTGGTTTACGTTCAACTTCCAAACCTGTATCAGGATTGATCCCTTTTACTGCAGGAATATCCACAGGAGAAGGCAGGTAACGGCAAACCGCATCCAGTGCTGTTTGTACGCCTTTATTTTTAAATGAAGAACCGCACATCATCGGCACAATGCTTAAATCGATAGCGGCTTTGCGGATCGCTTCATGAATTTCGTCTTCAGAAATACTCGCAGGATCTTCAAAGAATTTCTCCATTAAAGTATCATCATATTCAGCCACGGCTTCCACCAGGTGGGCTCTCCACTCGTTGGCTTCTTCCAGCATATCGGCAGGAATGTCAATTTCATCATAGGTCATGCCTTCTGTTTCCATATGCCAGATGATCCCTTTCATTTTGATCAGATCCACCACACCGGTAAAATTATCTTCAGCACCAATCGGTAACTGTAAAGGCACGGCTTTGGAACCCAGCATTTCTTTAACCTGTTTTACCACGTTTAAGAAATCGGCACCGGCACGGTCCATTTTGTTTACGAAACCAATACGGGGTACACCATAGCGGTTGGCCTGGCGCCATACGGTTTCACTCTGAGGCTCTACGCCATCCACCGCACTGAACAATGCGATCAGGCCATCCAACACCCTCATACTACGTTCTACTTCCACAGTAAAATCCACGTGACCCGGAGTATCGATGATATTGAAATTGTATTTTTTTGTTTCCGGTATTACTTTTCCTTTATCGGTAGGAAAGCTCCACTGGCAGCTTACAGCTGCAGAAGTGATAGTGATACCACGTTCTTTTTCCTGTTCCATCCAGTCGGTGGTTGCAGCACCATCATGTACCTCACCAATTTTATGAATCATTCCCGTGTAACGTAAAATACGTTCGGTAGTAGTGGTTTTACCGGCATCAATATGAGCGGCAATACCAAAGTTGCGTTGATAACGTAAATCTGCCATTTTATTAACTGTTTATTGTTTTTGTTGTTTTATTATTAATGAGCCCGGCGGTAGTGCAGCTGTTGAGCTTCATTGGCGTCGCACTCTTGTACTGTATATCTTTATTGAACAATTACAACCTTAACCGGTTGTAATATCCCCGTGGCGTTGGTGTACAAACTGGGGTAATATGGTGTGTTATGCTCTCATACAATGCTAAATAGTACCGCGCCAACCCAATTATGCTGCATCTTTTAGCGCCGCAAAAGTACAGGCTTTTTTTGAAAAAACAAGGGCCAACAGCTTAGTTATAGTCACCCCGGTGGGCTGCAGGCCTGTTTTACATCCATTTATGCAGGCCCCTGGCCAGTAAAAGCTGGCTGTGGCCAATTTTTACTGCTATAAATCAACACTATAGCAATAAGTGTTGCAACACCGTACTGCAGCAAATGATGTTTCAATACTTCAAATTGACAACAAAAAATTGCATCACACGTGCCCGGATATAAAAAGAAGCGCCTGGATAGACATCCGGCCCCGATTTTAAATCCAATATCCTATGAAAAACCAATACAAAAATACACTGCGGGGCCAAACTGCTGTTACAGTAATTCCATAACATGTTACATTATTACCACATTTTGGGCAGCCGGCTTTGGCACTAAACTTTATTTTTAAAATAGGCTTTTACAAATGCATGTTCCTGCGGTTCGGTCATTTTATCGGCCGGCTGCATGGTAATGACAATGTTTTTAAAATGCTGATCGGCCTTTAATACATTGCACAATTCGGCCTTGGCATTGGTAGGCCCAAAAATGAGCACTTCATCATAGCCGGCAATAATATCGCCCAGTTTTTTATAATACACCGATTGTTGCTGCTGCTCTTTATTATGCATCACGTGTTCGCCTCCGGTACCCAGGGTTTCCTTTCTTTCTTCATTGGTAAATGCCGATGTTACCACGGTGCTTAGCATTGGCTGGCTGGTGAGTGGCATTACATGTGCAGTAGAATTGTCCATCCAGATGCCTAACATTTTTGCTGTTTTCATGCTGTTGATTTTTGTATGCTGTATTTAATTGAACAGGTCGGCCATATAGCTGCCCTTTTGCAGGGTGGCTTCTTTTAATTGCGCCTGCTGTATCATATCGGTAAAAGAGGCCAGTGCGGTAATAAAACTGTAGATGAATTGCTTTGTTTTTTCATCGGTAATATTACCGGCGGCATCAAACTTATTATCTACTTCGGCAATCATGATCTCGGGCTGGTTCATTACATAGGCATTGAGTGCCACCATGATCTGCCGCAGGTGATACTGTGCCCTTGCAGCACCCAGCAAACCCGTGCTGGCACTTATGATGCCCACCGGCTTCATATCAAAAGGCCGCAGCGGCGATTTGGATGCAAAGTCAATAAAATTCTTGAGCACACCCGGTACAGAATAATTGTATTCCGGTGTAACAAAGATGACGGCATCGGCAGCCTTGATCACATTGTCCAGTTTTTCCACCACATCGGGATAGCGTTTATTGTGCAGGTCAAAATTGTACAATGGTACCCAGTCGATGCTCAGGTGCTCGATGTGCACGTTTTCGGGTACCAGCTGCTGTGCAGCCTTTAGTACCATTGTATTCCATGAAGCTTTTCTTAAACTTCCGGAAACGGCAACAAAATGAAACTTTTCTTTCATCATATACATTTTTATTAAAAAACTGGCCAGCTGTAAAATTGTTTATTACAGGTATGCAGTGCAAAAAAAGGCTGGCCACCTTTTTAAACCGGCCCTTCAGTCCCTGTCTTCATCCAGGTTGTTGTGATTATCTCCTCCCACACTGTAATAATTATTTTCTTCATCCTCGCTGCCAATGGCTTCTTCGGCGTCATCCAGTTCACTGCCAGGAATATCCAGGTCGTCGCCGGATACATCATCATTAAAATCTTTTTCATTCGGCATACCGGTGGCTGCATTGGGTTCTTTGATGGCAGCTGTATCTTCCGGGTCAATATCCTGCTGCTCCTGTTGCCGGTTGTATATATCTTCCGAAGGGGGCGTAACGGGATCGTTGCTGAGATCGCCCTCTTGCTGCGGTACTATTTTTTCATCTGCAGGTAATACCGGATAGTTTGCTGAGTGTTTGTTTGCAGGCATGGTGGCTATTTTTTTTATGGTGATGGTGAATAATTTTTCATTCACTACTTATTACTAACTACTCCCTACTCCCCACTCACTACCACACCCAAATGCATGGTTCGTATTGCAGGTGGCATTGGCAGCACGGGTAGTCTTTCCGGATGCAGGTATTTTTCTACCGTAAGCCTGGCCAGCAGGTAACTGACTGTTGACTCGGCCCCCTGGTTAAGATTGATATGGTGTTCTTCCAGCCCATCGTAACAGCCACCGGTACAGGGATTGTATATTACCTGTTGCAAATGATTGTTTCCTAAAAACCAACTGAAAGCTGTTTCCATTGTAGCAAGGAAGCGTTGTTCTTTGAATACATCGTAAAAAAGCCCCAGTGCAAGAATGGTATACGCCACATCAATCGGTTGTTCGCCAAAGGCATTTACCGGTGCGCCTTTTATATGCCAGCCCTGGTTGGATACCACTTTAATTTTACCTGCTTTAAAAATAACCGACAATAAAAAATTGAATGTGCTTACTGCAATGTTTTTGTACAGCAGGCTGCCGGTATCCAGGTAAGCATACAGCATGGCTTCGGGTAATACACTGTTGGCATAGGTGAGGTATTCTTCAAACCACTGCCAGCCGGTATCGGAAACACCGCGGTATTTAGATACCAGGTTGTCGGCTAATAAAATGATCAGCTGTGTTACGCCGGCATCATGGTATACTGTATTGTACTGGTGCAATCCTTTTATTGAAAAAGCCATGGCCCGGGGCGAGTGCATTTTTTTGATGCCGCTGAATGAGCGCTCTATGGCAGCAGCAGCTTTATCAACAACAGTTTTATTAAACAGGTGTCGTGCTGCAATCATTTCGCCCAATGCCCAAATGGCACGGCCGTTAGAGTCTTCCAGGTTCTCTTCATTGTTCTTTTCAAAAAAATTACCTGCCTCATCCACATAGTTGGTAAAGTTGCCCTGTGGCTGCTGGCAGTACAATAAAAAATCAAGGTATATTGTTGCCAGTTGCAGGCTGCTGTGGTTACCTGTAAGTGCATAATGCTTTACTGCCGCTATTAATGCCCGTGCATTATCATCCACCGTATAACCCGATTGTATATCTGGTACCGCAATGGCGGCAAACTGCAGCATCCCCATGGGGGTGGTGAGCCGTTGAATATGTGTTAAAGAAATGTCAGGCAGGCTGTATTGCAGCGGTATATGTTTGGCCGTACTGTTTTTTTGCATCAGCGCCACATGTGCAATGGCCGCATTTTGCCATGCCGTAGGACTGATCTTGTGCAGCGCATTCAGTTTCATTTGCTGCAGCAGCAATGGATCGGCCAGTAATTGCAGCGTTGCCGCAGCAAGCTGTTCCGCATTTTGAAAATCAAAAATTATTCCTGCGCCGTCGAGTAATTCTACCGCATGCGGAATGGGGGTGGATATTACCGGGCATCCGCAGCTCATGGCATAAGCAAAAGTTCCACTTACGGCCTGGTGCGGATCTTTGGAAGTGAAGAGGTAAATATCGGTGCGCTGCAAATATCCCAGCAGTTCTTGCAGCGATACATATTTGTTGATGAACTGTACATGATTCTCCAGTTTGAGGTCAATCACTTTTTGATGCAGCATTTCCCTGTATTGTTCCCCTTCATTTTTTGTAATGCCCGGATGTGTTTTACCAATAACAAGGTAGAGCACATTGGGAAACTGTGCTACAATGGCCGGCAGTGCATCCAGTGCCGTTTCAATACTTTTACCGGCACCCAGTAAACCAAAAGTGGATAATACAAACCGGTTCCCGAATTTTCTTTTCATTTTCTCTTCGCCTGATTGGGGCGGCGGCACCAAATGTGTACCGTGTGGTATTACCGCTATCTTGCTGGCGGGTGCATCATACACATTTTTTAAAATGGCCTCGGCATTATTGGTCATGGCCACCACTGCCGATGAATGATCAATGATGGACTGAACAATTTTTTTTCTTTCCCCGTCAGGCTCGGGCAGCACCGTATGAAATGTAGTGATGACCGGTTTTTGCAGCAGGGATAAAAAGCGCAGCAGGTATTCGCCATACAAACCGCCGTACAGGCCAAACTCGTGCTGCAGGAATATCATTTTAACATTGTCATCGGCATTCAGTTGATTTGCCAGTGCATCATATTGTTCGGGTTGGGTTGACAGCAAACGGTATTTCACTTCATCCTTATAGCTATACATTTCGCCCGGCACATCCAGCGCCGCAACCTGTAAAGAAAAAGAGTGACCAAATTTTTCGCGGATGGCATTCAGCAGGTCGAAGCTGTAAGTAGCAATACCGCATTCCCTTGGCGGGTAAGAAGTGATAAAGACCAGCTCGGGCAAAACCGGTTCGTTGTTCAGCTGCAACAGTTTTTCAATATTGCTGTAATGACCTGCCCAGGGCAACAACACCAGTTTTTTTTCCATCACAGTACTGTATATTTTATTTTTCATGTTGCGTAAGGTTTACATTGATATGATTTAATAATTCATCCAGTAGTTCTTTTAAGCTTACCGATGCACAGGCAATGCGTTTATCGGCTGCGCCGTAATAGATATAGAGTGTATCGCCAAATAAAGAGGTACCGGTGGGAAACACCACGTTATTTACTTCTCCTTTCAATTCCCATTCCAATTCTGGTTTGAATAAGGCATAAGGCAGGCGGGCAATTTCTTTAGTGGGATCTTCCAGGTGTAACAAAGCCGCACATGCCGAGTACACATACCCTTTGGGTGTATCGTGCACTCCATGATAGATCAGCAGCCAACCATGTGCTGTTTCTATAGGGGGGCACCCGCTGCCAATATAACTCACCTCATGTTCAAACCGGGGACAAAGTACCAGGTGTGTATCCAGGTGCAGGAAGTAGTTTTCCCAAAAACCTGCAGTAAGATCAGCCAGGTTATTAATAGCCACCAATTGTATATCGGGGCGGATGCGGTGCAGGAAACATATTTTGCCTTTGATCTTTCGGGGAAAAAACACCACATTTTTATCCCACAGCAGCATTTTTTTATCCGGATTGTTCATGATGTTATTGTGCACATGAAACCGTTCGTATTTTTCATTAAGTGGTCCGCTGCATTCCGCAAACCTTTTAAACTCTTCGTAGGTAAATTGCGGCACCACCACGCCCTGCCTGTCAAAATGTTTGAGGTCGGCAGATGTGGCCAGTGCGCCAGAGGCATTCACGCCATCATAAGCAGTAAAACTTAAATAATACAGCTCTTCAATCTTTGTGATGCGGGGATCTTCAATACCATGCGATTCGTAATCAAATTGCGGCACCATCAGGGGGGCATCATTTCTTTGCACCAGTGTTAAAGGCCCTTCAAACTTACAATAGCCTATGGTAGAATAGTTTCCTTTTCTAACAGCACGGTAAAACATGTGTACCGAATTACCCTCCTGCATTATACCGGGATTCAATACCCCGTCGTCTTCAAACGCCAAAGCGGTTTCCCTTAACAGGATCCCTTCTTTTTTAATTGTAACCATATATTGATTTTACATGTATCCGCAGCTGCCAATCAATGCTGCGTTAATAAGCATATACAAAGTTGAAGCCACGGTATGGTTCCATACTTATACATAAATGATTTTGCTTTTCATAAATCACAGGTGCAGCAGGATGAGGGCTGGTAACATACCAAAAATGCCGGCATTGCTATGCGTTGTAGGTGAATGACCCTGGTTAGCACCTGTACGCCAGGAAATATATACCGGGCAACAGGCACCTGCATTGTGTTACTGGTAAGCATATTATTCTTTTTTTCGTTTTGTAGATTTAAAATGGATAATGATGTACCCGGTTATTACCAGGCTGATCACTATACAGATAACGCCTGTTGTTTGCATCAGTTAATTTTTATCCGTTAAAAAGAGAGATGAAGAATAGCGGTTATGCAGCGCGGCGTCAGATGCCGGCTGTGGAAATCACTATCTGCGAGCCGGGGTATTGTACCGATGGATCATCTTCAGCAGTAATGAAGATGCGGGTGGGCTTTACCGCACTTACGGTTTCAAAAGAAGCTTTTAGTTTTTTAGCCAAAAAATTCACATCACTTTTAATTTGCCCGATGTTTTTAATGTTCGTGGCATCGCTTTCCATCCACACAACATAAGTACTTTTGGGAGGCTGCAGGCGGTTAGATTCGGCCAGGTTAAGCAATTGTACTTTGATTACATAATTTTTATTATTGTCTCTTGTTATTTTTACCGTACCCCTGGCTGCAGGTACCACAGAAGAACTCTGAAAACTGATCTTTTTTGCACAGGCACTGCAACACAGTACCATTACTGCAATCAGTGACACAGCAAAAATGTTTTTTGTCTTGTTAGTCATATTGATGGTTTAATTTATCCAGTTATATTATTTTATTACTCCTTTATCCGGCCCGAGAGTTTCTTTAATACTGCAATACCCCGGTCGGTAATAGCCGCCGCATTATTGGCAATACCATTGGCTACAGTAAACTCCACAATACCACCCAGTATCTTTTTAAAAACACTGTCAGAACGGCCAATGATGAGCTTTTTGGTTAACACCCCTGCCCCAATGGCTACGGAAGTTTCTATTGCTGCCTGGGCAATGCCGGGCGTAGTTGCAATATCTTTTACGGCAGACTTAAATAAATTAGCCGGTTTAAAACTTTCCACTACGTCTGTAAACTGCTGCTGCACTGTTGTTTTCTTTTGATCACATTGCTGCTGCAGCTGATCAATGGCAATTTGTAAGGCTGCTGTGTTATTGATGGCCATGATTTATTTAGTTAGATTTTTGATGATGGCATTTTTAACCGGTATTTGCAGCAATGTTTTTCTTGATAAGAATATAATAATGGCCACCACTGCATAAAATCCCGCTACCGCTAAAAAGCCATAATATACCTCCCCTAAAATTTTACCCAGCCAGATAGCAATTGCCAGGTGAAGGAATACCAGCACCAGCGACAGCAGGATGCCAATAACCAACCCGGAAACAAAAGAAGCAGTAATGACCGAAGTTTTGCCAATTGCTTTTAACTCCAGCATCTCCACTCTTGTTTCCAGGTAGTCAGTGGTTTTGCTAAACAAATCCTCAATGGCATTTGTTTGTTGTTGCATAAATGATTTTTTTAGAAATGCTCCAGGATCTCCCTGCGATTGAATTAAGACAGTGCATGTTTAGCATCGGCTTTTAAAGACGCTACTTTTTCTTTTCCTTCTTCCATCAATTCGCCTGCTTTCCCTTTTACATTCTCGTACTCATCTACCACATCATCCACCATAGAGCTGAATTTTGATTTGATACTGTTTTTAAGATCAGCTCCTTTCTGAGATATCTTTCTTCTTGTTTCTGTTCCTTTGTCGGGCGCAAATAAGATCCCTAAAATGGCGCCTGCTGCTAATCCTGCAGCCAGGCCGGTAATAACTTTTCCTGTGCTCATAAAATTTGATTTGAGTGTTTAATAATTAATTTCAGCTTCCGTAAATCCAACATCAGGCCAATAATTAAAAAAATACCGTCTCTCTGCAATAGTCAGTCTGGCAGCGGATTACAGGGCATGCAAAAAATAAATAGCACTAAAATACCACTGCGGCCTGGGTAAATGTTTCCCCATTTAATTATTGCCTGATAATGGTTGCAGCAGGCGCATAAAAAAGGCCGCCATTAAAAAATGACGACCTTATTCTTTGTGCCTGTCTATAAAATAAACAAGTAATTTTAATTGAAATAACGGCGCAATGTCCATGCAATGGTTTCATGCTTTTCCATCAGGCCGGTTAAAAAATCGGCGGTACCGGCATCTTTAAACCTGTCGTTACAGTCGTCTATATTTTTACGCAGGGTTTTTATTACGGTTTCGTGATCGCCCAGTAATTCTTTCAGCATCTCATTTTTACCTGGGTATTTACCGGGCAATTCTTTTAAAGAAGCCAGCTGTAAAAATTCTTTCAGGGTACCAATAACAGATTTTCCCAGTTTATTGATGCGTTCTGCAATTTCATCAATGGCTTCTTCCAGCTGGTTGTACTGCCCCTCAAACAATTTATGCAATTCCATAAAACTTTCGCCTTTCACATTCCAGTGAAATTTTCTTGTTTTACTGTACAGCACCATGGCGTCGGCCAAAACGTTTGATAAAATGCCGGTTACGGCCTGCAGATTTTTTTCTGATATCCCAATGTCTGGTTTCATGTTTATTTTATTTTTTGTTACACAATGCTGGTTACCTTTATAGAGTTAACAAGTATTATACCACCTGCTTTTATACGGTGCGCAAGCAGCCGGCCGTAGTTTGGCAAACTTATTGGGTATTTAATTCCACGATACTACCCGCTGCATCCTAAACAATATAATTGTAATGAAAAAAAAGATCACCCGGTTTACAACTGATTACCGGTTAATTACCGGTTATATAGTTGCATTCATATTACTGCTGACCAGTTACCTGATCACTTTATACTCCAATAAAGAACTGATTAAACAAACTGAATCGGTAACGCATACGCAAAAGGTGATCACCGACCTGGAAAATTTGTTGTCGGCGGTTAAAGATGGTGAAACCGGCCTGAGAGGATTTTTAAATTCTAAAGACACCATCTTTTTAGTTCCCTTTTATAAAAGTCTTTCCAGCACAAGAACAATGTTTACCACAGTAGAAAATGGCACCAAAGACAATGCCGTACAGCAACAGCGGCTAAAAAAATTAAAAGCACTCATCGCCAGTAAATATGCCAACATAGAATTTTCGATCAATACATTTTTATCGCACAACTATACCATCGACCAGGTATTGCTTGAAAATTTTTACACCGGCAGATCCGTAATGGACAGCATCAGGAATGGGGTGGCCGAAATGCAGGAGCATGAAAAGAACCTGCTGGATAAGCGCTCCAGGAAAGTAGACAGCAGGTATACCGCATTGAACGCCCTTGTAATTACATCGCTGGTACTGGCGTTTATTTTTGCCGGCTTTGGTGTGATCACTTTTATCAGGGAAAATAAAGCCCGGCAGGTATCGGACGAAAGAGTAGACAGTTACCAGGAAGAATTAAGGCAAAGAATTGCTGAACTGGACAGGGCGAATAAAGAGTTGATTGAAATGCGGCGGGAAGAAAAATTTGCAGTCACAGGAAGGATTGCCCGTATTATTGGCCATGAAGTACGTAACCCGCTTACCAATATTGACCTGGCGGTATCGCAGATTAAAGAAGAGATGAATAAAGAGAGTGAAGACCTTGATTTTTTATTTGACATGGTTAACAGAAACAGCAACCGCATTAACCAGCTGATCACCGAACTGCTGAATGCCACCCGGTTTACCGATCTGAGTTTTAAACATGTTTCTATCAATATGCTGCTGGATGAAGCGCTGCTGCTTGCCAAAGACAGGATAGAGCTGAATAAGGTGAAGATAGTAAAAAATTACAGTGAGTACATTAGTGACGTATCAGTAGATGAGGATAAAATTAAGATCGCATTCCTTAATATCATCATTAATGCAATTGAAGCGATGCAAACTACGGAGCATGCGGAACTAACACTGTTAACAAAGCAGGCAAATAATAAATGTGTAATTGAAATAAGTGATAACGGCACAGGGATGGACAGTGCTGCGCTGAGCAGGTTATTTGAGCCTTACTACTCTACAAAGCCCAAGGGCAACGGACTGGGGTTAACCAATACTCACAACATCATTTTAAATCACAAGGGAAGCATTGATGTTGTAAGCATACCCGGCAAGGGAACTAAATTTATAATAAAGTTTGAGTTTGCCTGAACGCTGAGCCGCCCTCTATCTTAAAAAATAAAAAACAGCCTGTATGCAGTTTACATACAGGCTGCTCACAAAATCATCATGCCCTGCGGATCACTTTTAATAAGATAGCAATAACCGCTATCACCAAAAGTATATGAATAAGGCCGCCGGCATGATAACCTAAAAAGCCAATTGCCCAGGCTATTACCAATACTACAGCTACCAGGTACAATAAATTTCCCATGATATTAAAATTTATAAATTAAAAAAATTGGTCAGGAATAGATAAGAAAAAATACTGCCAGTTTTAATTTGGGGTAAACTGCACGAAGAATGCGTATGTAAGTATAATAATTGCGGAAAATAGAAAAAACAATGTTGCAGAATGAGGAAAAATGTACACAAACACAGCCGTATGTTACAGCTTCAGCAGGTTATCTACAGTTTGATAAATGACGGCCTTGGTGAACGGTTTGGAAATAAAAGTATCCACGCCGTTGGCAAAAGCTTTGGAGCGATCTGAATAATTATCAAAAGCCGTAATCATTACTACCTTGGCATTGGGATGCGATTGCTTTAATTGTATAATAAAATCAACACCCAGCCCATCGGGTAAGTGATTGTCTAAAAAAATAATTTCCGGCTCCTGTTTGTTTAAGGCAGCAGTTGCTTCAGTAAGAGAATTTACATAGTTTACCTGCAGGTTCCGGGTACGTAAAATACTACTTAAAAGATAACATATATCTATTTCATCATCGATTATTAAAGCCTTCCGCATTAGTTATTTTTCTTTTTCTTGTATTGTATGTTGCAATTGTGCTGCCAGTTTTTTTGGGCTTTCAGCCCGGTGTTCATTCTTCATTGAATTCTTTGTATTGCCGCATTTTATTGTACAGCGTTTTCCGGTCTACATGTAAAATTTTAGCGGCCTTGCTTTTATTATAGTTGGCCTGCTTTAAGGCCATAATAATGGTTTCATATTCCGCGTCGATACTTACCGACTTTAATGACTGTCCGTTTATTTCCGGTTGCCTGTGCGAAAATATATTTTTTTCCGGAGTATCATATGCACCCTGCAACATGGTGCTGTTAGCTGTGCCATCAAACAACAGTTTATTATAGTTTACCAATTCAAAAGGCAGCGAGGTCAGTTCCACCTGCGTGGCTTCAGTAAGCAAAGCCGCCCGTTTAATTACATTTTTCAGTTCCCTTAAATTACCTGGCCAGTCGTAATTTTTAAACAATGCCTCCACAGGTGCTGCAAAGCCGGTAATATTTTTATCCAGTTCGGCATTGGCTTTTTCTAAAAAGAAATCAGCATACTCCATAATGTCTATTTTCCTTTCGCGTAAAGGTGGAACAGTAATACTGAATTCGTTGAACCGGTGATACAGGTCTTCCCTGAATTTCCCCTTTTGAGCGGCATCATACAACAATTCGTTACTTGCCACAATGATGCGGATATCCAGTTCAATCTCTTTATTGCCGCCCACCCTGCGCATTTTTCTTTCCTGCACCACCCGTAGCAGTGATACCTGTATATCGTACGACAGATTGGCCACTTCGTCTAAAAAAACCGTACCGCCATTGGCTACCTCCAGGCTGCCGGTTTTTTCATTGAGGGCACCGGTAAAAGCGCCTTTCTCATGTCCAAACAATTCGCTGCCTGCCAGGTCTTTCGATAGCGCCCCGCAATCAATGGCTACAAATGGTTTATTACTGCGGTTGCTTTGCTCGTGAATGTGCTGCGCTACAGATTCTTTACCACTGCCGCTTTCGCCATAAATGATCACACTGTAATTGGTAGGAGCCACCAGTTTAATTTGTTTCAGGATATCGCCAAATGCCCCATTGGTAGTAAATAAATACTTGCCGGTATGTGTACGTTCTTTTTTACGTACCGGCTTTTCCTTGCCTGTATTGGTTGGTATTGATACAGTATCGGCATTATTGTAATCGCCATTGGAACTGATGGCCTTTTTAATGGTCAGCAGTATCTCTTCGGGAAAAAGTGGTTTGGTAACATAATCAAATGCGCCGTGCTTCATTACATCCACCGCCATCTTTACATCGCTGTAACCGGTAATAATGATCACCGGCATGGCAGGAAATTTCTCTTTGATCTTTAACAATAAGGTTTTACCATCCGTATCCTGCAACCTGAAATCGCAGAGTACTGCATCGGGCACCTGTATCTCCATTGCTTCCAATCCTTTTTTTCCACTGTGTGCAACAGCTGTTTCATATCCATTTTTATTTAAAAAACGGCCGAGGAGTCTGCACATATCCACATCATCGTCAATTATAAGTATGTGTTCCATTGTAAAGCGTTTAATTAAAGGTATACATCATTCATGAAATAGCAGGCTGTTCAAATTACCGTGTTGTTTTTACAGGAAAAGTGCTTCCATAGCAGGAAGCACTTTTCTTTACTCTAAAACCCTAAAACCAAAACCAATATATTTCTGTTGCGCATTATTTATTTCATCTTTATAAAACAAGCCTTACAGCAGATTGAAAGGTTGGCTGCCTGTTATTACCACCAACACACTACCTTATAGCAGTCTTACACCGGGTTACCAAAAAAACCGTACCAAAAATAAAGGCCGTTTATTGCTGCGGCATTCATTGCTGCAATCAAACAGCAACGGCTGTTTCGGCCCGTGTATGGTTAAATGACGCTGCAAGTAGCAATAAACCAGTTCTGTAGCATGTACATTAATTGTAGAGTAAATTCCACAATATGGGGAATGGCGGCACCACACCTGTGTACGTTTGCTGACAAGGTGTTGCGCCTGTTTCCAATATACCTGTGGCGCTGTATTGTAACATTGTAACTGATTGCGCATGAAAAACCAGTCGTGACAAAAACAGGAGTACCGACACCCGGAAAAGCAACTGGTATTGTTTGGCAGGCATTCTTTAAATGACCATCGCCCCGGTAACGATCGGGGCGATGGATGTAAATGAGTAACCGTATGCGTTATTGAAACAGCACTTTATAATTAGACTGTTGCCCGGTTTTTAAATTGGTGATCACCACTATATAAAATCCATTTGCCATATTGTTATTGCGCCGGATACTGATATACTCATTTTGCATTTGCAGCCATGTACTTTCATGTACTTTTTTACCTGCTGCTGTAATTACAGTAACCGTATAATTATTTTTTGTGGTACTGTTAAAAGAAATATTCAGATCCTGCTGTACCGGGTTGGGGTAGATACTGATGCCAGCATCGCCCGCATTTTTATTTTTGATCATGACCGCATTACTATATTTAACTGCTCCGCCGGCCGTAATGATTTTTATACGGTAATAATTAACTGTTCCTAAGCGGCTGGCATCTTTAAAAACATAGGCCATGCCTGTTTGATTGGGCAATTGCTTAGCAATAGGGAGATAGTTGCCGTTTTTATCACTGCCTCTTTCCACTACATATTCCTTCACCTGCAGTGGACTGGTGGGTTCCCAGCTCAGGTTGGCTGCACCATCGGTACCGGCATAACCTTTCAATTGCACATCTACCGGCAGGATGTTGCCGCAATTTCCTCCTACATGATATTGTGCCAGCCGGTTAAGGCAATAATTATTTACCGATACCACGCAAACATAGTCGCCCGTATCTGAAGGAGACAATACGGGTATGGCATATGAATCGGTGGAACTTACCAAAACACTGTCGGTTGCAGATAATTTATGGTACCACTGGTAAGTGGCATTGGCAATGGTATCTACCCGCAAAGTAATGGCCTGGTACAAACAATAAATACCTGCAGGCGGAATGATGACTACCGGTGCCATAGGTAAAATACTTACATCATTAATAGATGCATTACCACAGGCATCAATGGCCCTTAAACGTATGAGTGAATAATTGGTGCTGTTATTAAATGTAAACAGGGGGCTTGCCTGCGGCGGCGTTACTATACTGGGCAATGCCGGTACACTTTGAAATATTTCATACATAAACGGAGTAATACCCCCTGTGGCCACTGCTCCTACACTAATGGTATTACTGTCGCAATTATAGGCAGAAGACCTTGACAGATCGGGATAAATGTATTTGGGCACTGCAATGGTATCCCATGCTTTAAGCGAACAGCCGGAATACGAATACTCGATGATATAGGTGGCAGGTGGCAGATCGTAAAACACAAACAGACTGCCCGAATGATAATCATAATCAGAGGTGAACAGGCTGCTGTTCTTCTTAATGATACGGGGGGTGGCCGTTCCCAGGTTACTGGTGGCCGTTACCTGTATATCTGCGGTACCATCAGGATTTACTCCGGAAGGGCATTTTCTGGTGACCGCGATGGTTTTAGTAAGATAAGACAGAACGGGCGTTACCAGTAAGGTATCGGTATTGCCGCATTTATCGGTAACCACTACCGTGTACTGCTGCGCAGCCGGTAACCCCGGTAAACCATAAATGGTGGTGGAACCGGGCACCGTGGTCAGGCTGACTACCTGGTTAGCCGGGTTGAGCACCTTAACTATATAAGAAGCATACCCGGAACTGATGTTGACCCTGATATCAGTTTTACCAAAAGCACTGCACGACCTGTCGGCACTCAATGCCATCGCCAAACGCAATGGTAATTGGGTAAAACAGCGGGTGATCACTGTATCGTAACAGGTAGAATCGTTGAATACTTTAATGCAGTAACTGCCATACCCCAGGCTGGCAAATTTACCGGTGGTATTACATGCCAGTTGCACCCCTGCAGTATCATACAAACAGAATTGGGGATTATTCAGATTTTTTGCATCCGTAATCTCTGCTGTAAAAGCATTACAGGAAGCCGTTATTTTTACTGCAGCTGCTACCGAAGGTTTGGGTGGATGTGCAGTAAAACAGATTTCCAGCGTGGTATCCATACAACCAAATTTTGGGTTGGGATCATTGGCCACAGTAATACAGTAATTACCATACAGCAAGCTATCAAAAATACCGGTGGTATTGCAGGTGATCAGTACATGCGCTGCATCATACAGGCAAAACATTGGATTGCTCCAGCCGGCGCCTCCATTAGCTGTTTGTACAGTAGCCCGGAAGGTTTTGCAGGTAAAATTGCTCAGCAGCACTTTGTCAATTGCCGGTACCGGTTGCTCTGCAGAAAAACACCTGGTGATTGTAGTATCAAAACAAGCCGGGTCGTTGGTGATGGTAATACAATATTTTCCATAGGGCAGAGATTTGAATATGCCCGTGGTATTACATGTTATCAGTACATTAGCACTGTTATACAAACAAAAATTTGGATTGGTAAGATTACTGCTGCCGGTTATGGTAACGGTAAAATCTGTACAGCTCATGTCTGTAATAGATACTTTAGGATCAACTGAAGGTTCGGGCCGGCTTACAGTAAAACAGCGGGTAATGGTGGTATCAGGACAAATGCCCCTGGTGCTGATGCAATAATTACCATACGGAAGGTTGGTAAATTCGCCCGTAGTATTGCAGGCGATAGGAATATCTGTTTTGGTATGCAGGCAGAATTCCACCGGTGTAAAGCCAACCACGGTTGCTTTAACGGTAAAAGTAGAGCATGCTTTATTACTGATACTGATGTTCACATCGGGTACATGATAAGGATTATTCCAGGTAACCATTTTAATATTACCGCATTGATCTTTCACCAGTAATTTTAAACTGGTTTTATTTCCAATGAAGCAGGTAAATGATGGCGTGCTGAACCAGGCCGTATCGCCGGTTGGTTTTACATAGCCGTAGGTAAATGAATTAAATACAGGATCGGGACTGATACTGCCCCGGCTGTCTTCCAGCGAAATGGTGATGGCTGCACTGTCGCAAATGCGGGTACCACTGTACGAAGCGATCCACCAATCGTAATTTACAATAGTCATACTTCGGTTTTGAATACCTCCGCAGGAATCGGTAAGTTGTACCATATAATTACCGTGTAACAGTCCGGTAAATACGCCGGTGGCACTCTGCAAGCCAACATTGGATGCCGATGGAGCCACAATGGTATACATGAATGGCCCGCGGCCAAATTCCTGGTTATATACTGTTATGCTACCGTCTGAACCATTGATACAGGTTACATCCGTTTTGCTCATTAAAAAACGCGGATCATTATAATCTCCGGCCACGGTTACTGAATCATTTTGGTATACGCACCCGGTGTTCAGATCTTTGATCACCGCCAAATAAGTACCGGCAGGTAAACCGGTGATGATACTGTCAGTTGAAAAATTGGTACTCACAGGGCCGGATACTTTGTATAAAAAACTGCCGGAACCACCGCTGGCATTGATCTGTATAGAGCCGGTGGCCGCACAGCGGGATTCGGTGCTGACATAGCTAATGATGAGTGAGTCGCAGGTTTGCGCCATACTGAGTTGTGACAACAACAGCTGAAAACAAACCATGACAAAAACCAGTGAGTAAGGGTAAAATTTTGTTTTCATAGATTGATATTTAAGTAAGGCCGGAACAGGATCTATACCTGAACAAACAACAGGTAATGTAGGGTATGCATGTACGAAAGTAAAAGTAATATCGGATTATGGTATTGTGAAATTACATATTATTAAACGCCTTTTTTAGGTTTTAAGCATTTTTCACTGCATCTTTTTTCCCTAAGGGATTACCCCGAAAAAAACTGTAGTACAATACAGCGCAACACCGTATTCAGCGGTTTACTTACTTAGTAAGAATACTAGTATCGACGAAAAATTAATGTACAGGCAAAATAATTTGAAAAAAACAGCGTTGCCGGCAGCGGTAATAAACAAACTTTTTACAATAAAAAACCGCCGTACATTGTTGCACAGCGGTGTAAAACAGTATCCTGTAAAGATGGTGCCTTTACATCATATCGCCCAGGCCTTGTCACCTTTTTTGTAAGGCAACGCTCCGTCGTAATGACCGGGCACCGGTAATTTATCGTCCCAGCGCAATGCCTGCTTGCAGCCCACTTCAGAAGTGAAAAAGCCCAGCAGGGTCAGCTGCTTCATCATAGTATAGTAGTGAGATGGTGATGCAACAAAATGCGGGTCCATTTCTTTTTTGGCTTTTTCCCTTGCGTCTTTGTCTTTATCATCACGTTTTTGATTGTATTCTTTCGCTTCCTTTTCCAATGTAATTAAAAATGCCTTGCGTTCATCGGCATTGCTGTCCATAAAGGTTTTACCCGTTGCTTTTTTACAGGCATCCTCTAATCCTGCCATACCTTCGGTAAACACTTTTTGCTGGGCTTCGTTATAGCAATCGGTAACCATGGTTTTCATAAACTCCCCAATTTTAGCAGCCTTGGCTCCCGGCGAGGTGGTGGTGGGAATAATGGTTTCCCCTACTTCATCCAGCAACGCTATATTGCCGGTTGAAAAACTAACACCCCCGGAGGTATTGGTTTTACAGCCCGATAAAAAGATATCGCCCCCAATAACAACACCTCCTGTTAACAGGGCAATTGTTTTTAAAAGTTCTCTGCGTTCCATAATGGTTATTTTATAAATTATAAGTTTTGTTTTTTTAATTCTGTAACTGCATGGTCTACCGCTCTTGCCGTAAAGGCCATATAGGTCAATGATGGATTTTGGCAGGCAGAAGATGTCATGAATGCGCCATCTGTTACGTACACATTGGGTGCATCCCATACCTGGTTCCATTTATTAAGTACCGATGTTTTGGGATCGGCCCCCATGCGTGCAGTACCCATTTCGTGTATGCCGTGCCCCATGGCGTGTCCGCTGTCGTACGAATTGATATTTTTTGCACCGGCTGCTTCCAGCATGGCCATCATATCTGCCACAATATCTTTCCGCATTTTATATTCATTTTCTTTCAGCTCTGCATCCATCGATAATACGGGCAGCCCCCATTTATCTTTCACTTTTGTATCCAGTGTGATCTTGTTCTCATGATAAGGCAGTATTTCCCCAAATCCGCCACCACCAATCTGCCACTGTCCCGGTTCCAGCAGTGCTTCTTTAAAAGCTGCTCCAACATTCAATTCTGCCACTTCTCTTCCCCAGCCACTTCTGTTGGCGGCACCCTGGTAACCAAATCCACGCAAATAATCTCTTTTGTCTGTACCCACATTGGCAAAGCGTGGAATATAAAATCCGGTTGGCCGGCGGCCCCAGTAATATTTGTCTTCATATCCTTCCATGGTGCCGCTGGCGCCAAGGTTATAATGGTGATCCATTACATTATGCCCCAGCTCACCACTGCTGCTGCCCAATCCCCCTTCCCATACATCCGTGGCAGAACGCATCAGTATCCATGCAGAGTTCAATGCAGAAGCGCATAAGAAAACGATCTTTGCATTGTACTCCTGTGTTGCATTGGTTTCGGTGTCCAGTACCTGCACTCCTTTGGCTTTCTTTTTGTCTTTATCATACAGCACCTGCGTTACCAATGAATACGGACGCACGGTAAGGTTACCCGTTTTTAATGCGGCAGGGTAGGTAGAAGATTGTGTGCTGAAGTATCCTCCAAAAGGACAACCTTCCCAGCAACGGTTCCTGTACTGGCAACCTGGTCTTTCGTTATGCGGTACCGTTATGTTGGCCACCCTTCCAATGATCAGGTGACGGGTGCCTTTAAATTTTTCTTTTATCCTTGCGGCAACATCTTTTTCCACAATGTTCAGATCTACCGGCGGCAAAAACTGTCCGTCGGGTAAATTGGGAATGCCTTCTGCAGAGCCACTGATGCCCGCAAATTTTTCTACATGATCGTACCAGGGGGCAATTTCGTTATAATTCACCGGCCATGGAATGGCAATACCGTCTTTAGCATTGGCCTCAAAATCCATCTGGCTCCATCGATAACTATGCCTTCCCCATAATATGGAGCGGCCGCCAAAACGGTAACTGCGCCACCAGGTAAATGGTTTCACTTCTGTATAAGGGCAATCTTCTTCATTTGCCCAGGCATCCATCACCTCTTCGGATGCAGCCCAGCCCCTGTGAATAACGGGATATTTTTTTCTTTGCTCCGCCGTGGTATCACCCCGGTGTTCAAACTCCCAAATGTTTTTATTGGCACCCTTATAATCCTTGATATGTTCATATGGGCCTCCACGCTCAAGCAATAACACTTTCAATCCTTTTTCGCACAGCTCTTTGGCGGCCCAGCCCCCGCTGATGCCGGAGCCAACTACAATTGCGTCGTAAGTATTATCTGCCATGTTAATTGAATGAATAATTATTATTGAAAATCTTATAAATTCCCTTTCTTTAATTCGTTCACTGCAAAGTCAACCGCCCTTGCCGTTAATGCCATGTAAGTCAATGATGGATTTACACAACTGGCACTGGTCATACAGGCACCATCTGTTACAAAAACATTCATTGCATCCCAAACCTGGTTATTGCCATTCAGCACTGATGTTTTAGGATCTTTACCCATGCGGGCGGTTCCCATTTCATGAATACCCATGCCTACTGCATAACCGTTGTCATATGTATTCACATCTTTTAATCCTGCGGCAGTCAGCATTTCGGCAGCATCATTCATCATATCGATGCGCATCTTTTTTTCGTTGTCTTTAATCTCCACATCAAAGTTCAGTACCGGCAATCCCCATTTATCTTTCCTGTTTTTATCCAGCGATATTTTATTGTTGTGATCAGGCAGCATTTCTCCAAATGCGGTTATGCCCATATGCCAGTGTCCGGGTTCACACAATGCATCTTTCAGGTCGGCACCAATGGTCATTTCTGCCACATCCATACCACGACCGCGGCTTGCGCTTCCCTGGTAGCCAAAGCCACGCACATAATCTCTTTTATCCGTTCCCCAGTTCCTGAATCTTGGAATATAAATACCGGTTGGCCGGCGTCCGAAAATATATTTGTCTTCAAATCCTTCCACTCTTGCACCGGCCCCCACCCTGAAGTGATGGTCCATTACATTATGCCCCAGCTCGCCGCTGCTGCTGCCCAAACCATCGGGCCAGATATCAGTGGCGCTGTTCATCAATACCCAGGTACTGTTGAATGAAGAAGCACAGAGAAAAATAATTTTTGCGTTGTAGGTATATGTTTTGTTTGATTCGGCATCCAGTACTTCTACCCCGGTTGCCTTTTTGGTATTTTTATCGTAGATGAGTTTGGTAACAATCTTGTTATTTTCCAGTGTAAGGTTATTGGTTTTTCTTGCGGCGGGCAATGTTGCAGACTGTGTACTGAAATAACCACCAAAGGGGCAACCCCTCCAGCATCTGTCGCGGTACTGGCAATTGGTTCTGCCCTGTTCAGGTCTTGCTTCAGTTATATTGGCACTGCGACCAATGAACATATGACGCTGTCCGTTGAACTGACCTTTTAATTTTGCTGCCACATCTTTCTCCACCACGTTCATGTCCATAGCAGGTAAAAATTCACCATCAGGCAATACATCCAATCCTTCCTTGCTGCCTTGTATACCCGCAAATTTTTCCACGTAGCTGTACCAGCTTGCCAGGTCATCATAACGGATGGGCCAGTCAATACCAATACCTTCTTTTGCATTGGCTTCAAAATCCGCTTTATTCCAGCGGTAACTCTGGCGGCCCCAGTGCAGGGAGCGGCCTCCTGTATGATAAGCCCTGTACCAGTCGAAACGTTTGGTTTCGGTATACGGACTTTCTGTGTCATTGGCCCACATACCATAGGTTTGCTCGCCCAGCGGATAATCTCTTTTTAAAACAGGATGTTCTTTTATCATTTGCTGCGTGGGCCTGTCGCGGTGGGGAAATTCCCATATTTCTTTGGTAGCAGTTACATAGTCTTTAACATGCTCAATGTGCTTACCTCTTTCCAGCATTAACACTTTAAGGCCTTTTTCGGTCAATTCTTTGGCAGCCCAGCCGCCGCTGATTCCTGAACCCACCACAATGGCGTCGTACATAGTTTCTGGCATTGTTTAAAAGTTATAAGTTGTAAGTAATAAGTTGTAAGTCGTGCTGTGTTTATACATCACATAATTTCACTGCAACTTTCAATGCTTTTATCTTATCGGCATTTTCTTTTGCTGTTGGAATAAACTCCTGTGCCAAATATCCTTTAAAGCCGGTATCCACCACCGCTTTTATAATGGCCGGATAAAACAGTTCCTGCGTTTCGTCTATCTCGTGCCTGCCCGGTACGCCCGCTGTATGATAGTGGCCGAAATACTCATGATTTTTTTTAATGGTGGCAATGATATCTCCCTCGCTGATCTGCATATGGTAAATATCATACAGTATTTTAAAATTAGGCGAGCCCAGTTGCTTGCACAGTTCCACCGTCCATTTGGTATTGTCGGCCATATAATCCGGGTGGTTCACCTTGCTGTTGAATACTTCTATTTGTATGGTTACCCCTCTTTTTTCCGCCAGCCCCATAATTTGTTTCAATCCTTCTACGCAGTTTTTCATACCGGTTTCATCATCCATGCCTTTCCTGTTACCGCTGAAGCAGATCAGGTTTTTATAGCCGGCGTCGGCCACCAGGTTAATATGTTCGGTATAATTTTTTATTAAGGTGGCATGATACTCTTTGTGATTCCATCCCTCGGTTAAACTGATCTCGGCACCATTGCACATAGACGAATCCAGCCCGTACTTTTTCAATACATTCCATTCTTTTGGCCCTATCAGGTCAATTGCTTTCAATCCAATTTTATTGGCCACCACACACAATTCATCCAATGACAAAAAGTTGTATGTCCATCTGCATACCGAATGGTTCACATTGCCTTTTAATTTACTGTTCATTTCATTTGTATCAGCAGCAGCTAATGCACCCATTGGATTGGCGGCAACAGCCAGTGACCCCACTGCCAGTTGTTTTAATAAATTTCTTCTTGATGATGATGTATCCATGTTTAAAATAAATAGTGAATGATCAGGCCGTTTGTTTTTTACTGCGCATATAAAAATACAATCCTGCAAATGCAGCGATCAGTATTACCGGAAGCACTAAAGTGGTATTGATAATTTCAGGACCGGCTGTTTTGTTGGCTTCGGCCAATGCGGCTTTCATTACATCCGTTGCTTCGGGTGAATTATATACTTTCAGATCGGCACCGGCAGGTAAATGCGCAGCGATCTTACTGTCGTACACACCACCCATGAACATGGTGTATAACGACACCGCAAACATACCGGCCCCTCCCATCAGGTTCAGGCCTACTGCACCTGTTTTGGGCAAATTTTCAGAAACAAATCCCAGCATGGTGGGCCAGAAATAACAAACACCCATTCCAAATATTAATGCCCCCACAAATACCATGGTACCACCGGAGTGGCCTAATATGTATAAGCCCAGGGCGGCTAATATGGCCGACATCAGCAGCACGCCCTGTGGTGCTAAACGATGTACCACCGGGCCTGCAAATGCACGGCCAATCACCATTACCCCTGTAGACACGGCCAGTATCAGCAATGCATTGGAGGTAACATTGTTCAGCAATACGCCTATCCACTGCCCGGTAAACAATTCAGTGATGGCAGTACCAAACATGCAGATAATCATAAAAATAAACAGCGGGCTTAACAACGCTTTATACATGCTTGCTGTGGATACACCACTGGCCACTCTTTCTGTAACAGGAAAGCCTTCTTTTAAAAATAACCAGCCATATAAAAAAGTGGGAATCAGCATCAGGGCAACCTGTATTTGCCAGTTTACGCCCCACTGACTTAAAAAATATACCACCAGTGAACCAATTACAATACCCCCCGGAAACCAAAGGTGAAAATGGTTGAGCTTAGTGGTTTTGTTATCGGAGTAGAGAGCCGTTACCAATGGGTTGCAGGCTGCTTCCACGGTACCATTGGCAATGCCAATTAATAAAGTAGAAATGAACAAAGCCCAGTAAGGACTTCCAAAACTTCCTGCAAAAATGGTAAGCAGTATACCAGCCAGGTGAAAAATGAATGCCATCACCAGCAGTTTCTTCATCCCAATAATATCTACCACAATACCCCCGATAATAACCGCCAGGGGAAAGCCCCAGAATGCGGTAGCGGTAATGGTGGATATTTCTGCTTTGTCTAAATTAAATTGTGTACCCCAGGTACCCAGTAAACCGGCACGGATACCAAAAGAAAGTGAGGTAACCAATAATGCCAGGCAACTGGCTACAAATAATTTATCCCGATTAATAGCAAGAGACATATCGTTCGATTTTAAAAGGTGCAAAACGTTTGAGTTGGTAAATATAATTTTTAAAATCATTCCATCATCATTCCGCTGAAAAAATTATCACTCAGATTAAAATAATATCACAACGCAACCGTTTGCGGCCGTACATAAAAAACTTTCTGTTAAAACACTTTTAATTTCTAACTTCCCTTCATAAATCAACAGGCTATATGGGAGATCTGCAAATAAAAATTCAACCTAAAAAATATGATGTGGTAATTGTAGGCAGCGGTGCCGGGGGCGGAATGGCTGCGCATCAGTTAAGCAAGGCCGGATTAAAAGTATGCCTGCTGGAAGCCGGAGCCATGTACGATCCGCAAAAAAACATTACCCAGTTAAAATGGCCTTACGAAAGCCCGAGAAGAGGTGCCAGCACAAAGTTTCGTCCCTTTGGTGATTTTGATGCCTGCTACTATGGATGGGATGTGGAAGGAGAACCCTTTACCAAAGCAGAAGGTACCGACTGGATGTGGTGGCGTGCCAGGATGCTGGGCGGCAGAACCAATCACTGGGGAAGAATTTCACTGCGCTTTGGTCCGAAAGATTTTAAAAGAAGAAGTATTGATGGATTGGGCGATGACTGGCCCATTGGATATGAAGATGTAAAACCTTATTACGATGCCATTGATAAAATGATTGGCATATTTGGTACCAACGAAGGTTTGGAAAATGATCCCGATGGTATTTTTCTGCCTCCGCCCAAACCCAGGCTGCATGAATTGTTTATTAAGAAAGCGGCAGGTGTTTCCGGTATTCCTGTGATCCCCTCCAGGCTTTCTATTCTTACAAAAAAAATAAATGAAGACAGGGGTGCCTGTTTTTTCTGCGGCCAGTGCAACAGGAACTGCAGTATGGCAAAGGCCGATTTTTCCAGCACCAATGTGCTGATCTATCCTGCATTAAAAACCGGCAATGTAGATGTGATTGGCAATGCCATGGCACGTGAAGTACTCACTAACCGGGATGGGTTGGCAACAGGCATATCGTATATCAGTAAAGAAGACATGCAGGAGTACCAGGTAAATGCAAAAGTGGTCATTCTTGCTGCCAGCACCTGCGAAACATCACGGCTTTTACTGAATTCAAAATCGGACAGGCATCCAAACGGATTAGCCAATAACAGCGATGTGGTGGGCAGGTATTTGCACGACAGCACCGGTGCATCTGTAAGTGGCGTACTACCACAATTATTCGACAGAAAAAGATATAATGAAGATGGCGTGGGTGGTTTGCATGTATATACGCCCTGGTGGGGCGATAATAAAAAACTGGATTTCCCCAGAGGTTATCATATTGAATACGGTGGCGGTCAGGGCATGCCTGCTTACGGATTTGGCTGGGGTATTGAAAATACCAATGGCAAACATTTGGTGCACGGCAAACAAAAAGAAGCCGGTGGCTATGGCAAATCATTAAAAGAAGACTACCGCTATTTTTATGGCGCCGGTGTAGGCATGGCCGGTCGTGGTGAAGCCATACCATTGTACGACAACCGTTGCACCATTGACGAAAACGTAGTGGACCGCTATGGTATACCCGTATTAAAGTTTGATGTTAAATGGACCGACCATGAGATCAAACAGGCAAAGCACATGAAAGAAACTTTTAAAGAGATCATGCATAATATGGGTGCCATTATTACTTCGGGTGGAGATGATGATGCAACCAATAACTGGGGCTTAAGCAAACCCGGACAGATCATTCATGAAGCCGGCACCGTAAGAATGGGAAACGATCCTAAAAAAAGTGCATTGAACAAACACAACCAGGCACATGATTGTAAAAATTTATTTGTGGTAGATGGCAGTGCATTTGTAAGCCAGGCTGATAAAAATATCACCTGGACCATTTTAGCATTAAGCATGCGTGCCTGCGATTATATCATTGATGAACTAAAGAAAAATAATTTGTAAACAATGATGAATTATAAATGATGAATTATGAATGCTAATACAGAACTGCACTCATACAACTTATAACTTATACTCAACATGGACAGACGTAAATCACTTAAAATTTTAGCCGGCACAGTAACCACTACGGCTTTTTTAGATGCCTGCAAACCCGGCGATAAAAAAACGGAAGCTGCTGCAGTTGCTACTCCGTTTGATGCAAAAACTTTCCCGCTTGACAGGGCAAAGGAAGAACTGGAAAGAGAAAATAAATTATTCAGTCAAACTTTTTTTACCGAACACGAAATGGCTACTATTGCAGTACTGAGTGATATCATCATCCCTAAAGACGAAGTAAGCGGCAGTGCCACCGATGCTAAAGTACCAGACTTTATTGAGTTTATAGTAAAAGACAAACCTGAGCACCAGCTTCCCATACGGGGCGGATTGCGGTGGCTGGATATGCAATGTCTGAAAAAATACAATACCGATTTTAAAAGTTCATCCGCAGCACAGCAAATAGAAATGGTGGATGCCATTGCATATCCAGCAAAAGCCAAACCGGCAATGAAACCCGGCGTTACATTTTTTAATTTAATGAGAAATTTAACCGCCACAGGTTTTTACAGTTCTAAAATAGGCATTGCAGATATTGGCTATATTGGCAATACCCCTACCCAATGGAATGGTGTGCCCGATGAAGTTTTAAAACAATACAATTTGGCTTACACAGAGAAAGAATTGAAAGAGTGTATTAGCTTTGACAAATAAAAAAAACAGCAGCATATGAAGTTAAAATTAGGCATGATCGGCGGTGGTAAAGATGCTTTTATTGGAGCAGTACACCGTATTGCATTACAAATGGACGGACAGATAGAAATGGTGGCAGCTGCACTCAGTTCCAAACCGGAAGTAGCCATTGAATCCGGCAAACAATTATTTCTTGATGAAAGCAGGATATATACCGATTATAAAACCATGCTCGAGAAAGAAGCTGCCATGCCTGCAGACCAGCGGCTTGATATCATTACCATTGTTACACCCAATTCGGTTCACTTTGAACCAGCGATGATGGCATTAGACAAAGGCTTTAATGTGATTTTGGAAAAACCCATTACATTTTCATTAGAAGAGGCAAAAAAAATAAAAGAAAAATTAGCCGCAACAGGATTACAGCTATTGCTATGTCATACCTATACCGGTTACCCAATGGTAAAGCAGGCCAAACAAATTGTACAATCCGGCGTACTGGGAAAAATCAGGAAAATTTATGTGGAATATCCTCAGGGCTGGCTGAGTACTTTTTTGGAAAGTACCGGACAAATACAGGCCAGCTGGCGCACCGATCCCAACAGAAGCGGCAAAGCTGGTTGCATGGGCGACATAGGCACACATGCTTTTAATATGGCAGAATACGTCAGCGGTTTACAGGTTACTGAAATTTGTGCCAACCTAAACATTGTGGTAGAAGGCAGAATGCTGGATGATGATGGCGCAGCTTTATTAAAATTTAATAATGGGGCTACCGGCGTTTTAATGGCCACACAAATTGCAGCCGGCGAAGAAAATAATATTAAGATAAGAGTGTATGGCGAAAAAGGCGGGTTGGAATGGAAACAGGAAGATGCCAATTCCCTGTTGGTGAAATGGCTGGATAAGCCTGCAGAAATTTACAGAACCGGTGGTGGATATAATGGTTCTTTTGCAGCACACAATACCAGAATACCTGCAGGACATCCGGAAGGATACCTGGAAGCCTTCGGTAATTTATACCGTAATTTTGCTTTAACCGTAAGGGCCATAAAAAATGGAGAAATACCAAAAGCAGAATGGCTGGATTTTCCGGGTGTGGAAGAAGGCATAAGAGGAATGGCATTTGTTGACAATGTAGTAGCAAGCGGACAGAGTGAGATGAAGTGGAGGGAATTTGTTGTGTAGGAAGAAATGTCTCGCAGAGGGCGCAGAGAATATGCAGGAAGTGTTGTTTTTATAAAGTACCCTTATGGAAATAAATGATATTACTGGTATAATTATCCAAGAGTCGATTCGTATTCACAGAGATATCGGGCCCGGACTATTAGAATCTGTGTATGAAGAGTTGTTATTTTATAGATTAACCAAAAGAGGCTTAAGCGTAAAAAGGCAACAACCAATTACATTAATTTATGAAGAAGTAAGGATGAATATAGATTTGCGTTATGATCTGATGATAGAAGATAAAGTGATCATTGAGCTAAAATCTCAAGAAGTGGTTCCCCCAGCATCATACAAAATATTAAAAACGTATCTAAAACTTACGAATACTTCAATTGGATTACTAATTAACTTTAATGTTGAAGTATTGAGAGAGGGAATTAGAAGAATTGCAAACGGATATACAGAATGATGAGAAGATTTGTTGGCACGCAGAGAGGCAGAGCTGGCAGAGAAAAGTGCAACAAAATAGATAACGAATAACAAATTAAAAAAACTCAGCGCCCTCCGCATCTCTGCGTGGATTTAACTTAGTTAGTATTTTGGAGCAAAAAGAAACATAAGCACGCAGAGAGGCAGAGCTAGCAGAGAAAATCAAATAACAAAAAAACACAACAAAACAGTTAAACCTGACCAATTTTAAAAAATAAAAAACTCAGCGGCCTCTGCGCCTCTGCGAGACATTCATATTATGCAAACAATAAAAGGACCCGGAATATTTTTAGCCCAGTTCATGGGAGATAAAGCCCCCTTCAACGACCTGGTATCCATTTGTAAATGGGCAAAAGGCCTGGGCTTTGAAGCCGTACAAATTCCCACATGGGAAAGCCGTTTAATCAACTTACAACAATGTGCCGAAAGCAAGACCTATGCAGACGAATTAAAAGGGACCATCAATGCCTGTGGTTTAGAAATATCAGAACTGTCAACACATTTACAGGGACAACTGGTAGCTGTTAACCCGGCTTACGATGCCCTTTTTGATGGCTTTGCACCCGATGCAGTAAAAAACAATCCCAAAGCAAGACAGCAATGGGCCGTACAACAACTGCTGTATGCCGCAAAGGCTTCACAAAATTTGGGATTAAATGCTCATGCCACATTCAGTGGTGCATTGTTATGGCATACCGTATATCCATGGCCACAGCGCCCTGCCGGCCTGGTGGAAGATGGCTTTACTGAATTAGCCAGCCGCTGGTTGCCAATACTGCATCAGTTTGACGAATGCGGCGTGGATGTATGTTATGAAATTCATCCCGGTGAAGATTTACACGATGGTGTTTCCTACGAAATGTTTTTAGAGAAAGTAAACCATCATAAACGGGCATGTTTGTTATACGACCCCTCTCATTTTATTTTGCAACAGTTAGATTACAAGCAATACATCGACTTTTATCATGAACGCATAAAAATGTTTCATGTAAAAGATGCAGAATTTAATCCCACCGGTAAACAAGGGGTATATGGTGGTTTTCAAAACTGGATCAACCGTGCCGGCCGGTTTCGTTCGCTGGGCGACGGACAAATTGATTTTAAAACTATCTTTAGCAAATTAACGCAGTATGGTTATGCGGGATGGGCGGTAATGGAATGGGAATGTTGCATTAAACATCCCGAAGATGGTGCAAAAGAAGGCGCGGTATTCATTAAAGATCACATCATCAGGGTCACCGAAAAAGCTTTTGATGATTTTGCAGAAACCGGTAACAATGCAGCGTTCAATAAAAAGATCATGGGTTTGCAATAATCAATAAATAAAAAATCTACTATAAAAAAATACACGATGAAAAAAACATTTCTGATCCTTTCCCTCGCAGCTTTTTGTTTTTCCTGCAGTAATAACCAAAGCAGCAGTACCGATACCGGCTCTGCCACTGCTTCAGCATCCGATAATCCGGATTACGACAAAGGAATGAAACTGGTGGCCGGAGCCGATTGCCTGGGCTGCCATAAGATCAAAGAAACATCAGTGGGGCCTGCGTACAACCTCATTGGTAAAAAATATGAAAATACCGAAGCCAATATCAACTTACTGGCCGATAAGATACTAAAAGGCGGGTCGGGTGTATGGGGTTCTGTTCCAATGGCTGCACACAGCGCCTTATCTAAAGAAGATGCGGTGGCCATGGTAAAATATATTCTGTTACTAAAAGACGAAAAATAACATGACAAAAAAATTATGGGCACCTCTTGCGGCACTGTTCTTATTAACAGCCTGCAACAACCAGGAACAAAACAATGCCCCTGCTCCTGCTGCCGAAATAAAAGCCATGGGCAATGATACAGGCTGGATATCTTTATTTGATGGTAAAACCACCGCTGGCTGGCATAGTTACGGCAAAACCACCGTTGGTGATGCATGGAAAGTGGCGGATGGTATTTTATTCCTTGATACTGCTAAAAAAGAAGGCTGGCAAACCAGCGGCGGCGATATTTGCACCGCCGATGAATACGAAAATTTTGACCTGAGGCTGGAATGGAAAATTGCGGCTAAGGGTAACAGTGGTATCATATTCAATATTCAGGAAGACACCGTAAAGTACAAGTATGTTTGGCAAACCGGTCCCGAAATGCAGGTACTGGATAATGACGGCCATGAAGATGGTAAGATCATTAAACACCATGCCGGCGACCTGTACGACCTGATCAGCTGCAGCAAAGAAACCGTAAAGCCGGTGGGCGAATGGAATGAAGTGGAAATTATTTCGGCAAACGGCAAACTCGATTTTATTTTAAATGGCACCAATGTAGTCAGCACCACCATGTGGGATGACAACTGGAAAAAATTGATTGCCGGAAGCAAGTTCAAAGACATGGCCGATTTTGGCACTTTCAAAAAAGGAAAGATCGCCTTACAGGATCATGGCAATATGGTATCGTTCAGAAATATCAGGATAAAGAAATTGTAAGTGAAAAAAATTACAATTATTATTATTGCTGTACTAATTGTTGCTATTAGTTCATTTAAACAAGTTATTGCTCCAACTCAAAAGAAATATCTGCCGGTTTGCGTTGAAATAAAAAGCCCCATTAGTGATAGTTTTATGGCACAGCTGTTTTTTAAATCAGCATTTAAAAAATACAACATAGAAGCAATCAGTAAGAAAATGGCAACTGAAATTAAAAACCTCGAAATTCAGCGTGTTTCATATGATTATTTCAGTTCTGCACAAAGCCCTTCGAATGATGAGATGCAAAACTATATAGCAAGGAATATGGATTATAAAGTGAACAATGTTTTAATCAAATTCACCCTGGATAGTTTGACAAACAAGTTTGCTGCATTTGAATGGATGAATATTGCCATCCCTTTAGCCATCAACAGGGATCTGCAAAAAAAAACCTGGAAAAAAACCAGTCTCGAGAGCTCCCGTTATTTGGCATTAAATGAAATAATACAGGTGATAACAGACAGTATTGTTGCATCCGGAAAACTTTATAAGGAATAGCACTTTCCTGCTTATAGACAAGAAAGGTTCTGAAAATCTCAGAACCTTTCTTATTTCATATAAATATCAAAAGCAATTATTCAGTTAAAGAAACAGTACGCTCTGTTTACAATTCCCTTACCCAAATATTCCTGTAACTGATGGGTTCACTGGGGTCGCCATGCGCCTGCAGTTTAATTGGTGCAGCGCCATGCTTTTTATATGATGGCGTACCAATATAAACGGTAATGCCTTTCAGTTCAAAATTATTTTGTACCAGCACACCGTTTTGAAACGCGGTAACCCTTGCTGCGGATTTTAAAGTACCCTCCTCATTGAATTGAGGGGCTGTCCACACAATATCATAACACTGCCATTCACCCGGTTTTTTGCAGGCATTGGCCAATGGAACGGCTTGTTTGTAAATGCTGCCGGTTTGCCCGTTTACATAAGTACTGTTATTGAAACAATCTAAAACCTGTATCTCATAGCCTTCATCACCCGGGCCGGTAGACGCTAAAAAAACGCCGCTGTTGCCACGGGCCTGCCCGCTGCCGGTAATGTTTGCAGGTATCCGCCATTCTATATGTAACTGGTAATTTACAAAACTTCTTTTGGTTTGAATATTGCCTTCCTTTTTATTAACGGTAATGCAGCCCTTAGCCACATTCCATTTAGCAGGCTGACTGGTGTCTTTTACCGATACCCACTGATCAAGATTTTTTCCATCAAATAAAACAATGGCATCAGATGGAGCATCGCTGCTGGTCTTTCCCGGCGTTACCACCGGGGGTACAGGTGTATATACTTCTGTTGCTTTGGGATCGCCCTGCTGCCCAAAGGAAAGCAGGGAAGAAAAAAATGCAAGGGTAAAAAGAGGAACTACTTTACTTTTCATATTTTTTATTTAGCGTTAAACAATCGTTATACACAATGCAGAACAAATGTATCATAAGCTTTTAAAAAACCAGCTTTTATTTTCATAAAAAAAGTCCCGGTGTTGAACCGGGACTTAGTATTGAAAATATACATTGACATTATGGGAAGATACCTAACTCATTGTAGCTGATAGCCACTTTATTGATAGCGCTTACATAAGCCGCAGTACGCATATCGGGTATGGCGGGATTGCTTAACCAGATATCCATGATCTCCCTGGTGGCATTGATCATGGTTTCTTCCAGCCCGCTATGCACCAGGTCCTGCTCTTCTGGGCCGTGCATAATTAAGTCCCTCTCTTTCTGGTCTACAGTTTTTCCGCTCAATTCTTCAATTTGTCCAAGTATACGTCCGTTTAAGTTTTCAGCAAATCTTTTTTCCAATCGTCCATAACGTACGTGGCTCAAATTTTTGAGCCATTCAAAATAACTAACGGTAACACCACCAGCATTCAGGTACATATCGGGTACACATAAAATGCCTTTTTGTGTAAACACTTCATCTGCTTCTGGTGTGCAGGGGCCGTTTGCAGCTTCGCCCACAATCTTAGCTTTTACCCTGGGTGCATTGTCGCCATTGATCACATTCTCCAGCGCAGCCGGAATTAAAATATCACACTCCAGTTCAAGTGCATCTGTATTTTTTGCCAGGTTGGTAGCACCCGGGAAGTTTAAGATAGAACCTGTTTTTTTCCTGTGCTGGAATACTTCTTCTTCATTCAATCCCCCGGCTTTGTAAATAGCGCCTTCGTATTCTGCCAGTGCCACAACTTTTGCCCCGTGCTCGCGAAAGAATTTGGCAGTATGATATCCTACATTTCCCAAACCCTGCACCACTACTTTTTTATCTTCTACTCCAACGGTTAATCCCAGTTTTTTCATCACATCCGGCATATTGCATACTTCACGTATACCGTAAAACACACCCAGGCCGGTGGCTTCTTTACGGCCGCGTACACCGCCCTGTGTAATGGGTTTACCAGTTACACAACCGGCTGCATCAATTTCGCCGGGTTTTAATGATTGGTAGGTATCCACTATCCATGCCATTTCTCTTTCACCGGTACCATAGTCGGGCGCAGGTACATCAATGCCCGGGCCTATAAAATTTTTCTTTACCAGTTCGGCAGTATACCGGCGGGTAATTTTTTCCAAATCGTATGCGCTGTATTTTTTGGGATCGATGGTGATACCACCTTTAGCGCCGCCAAACGGCACATTCACAATAGCGCATTTAAAGGTCATCAATGCAGCCAATGCCATTACTTCATCCAGGTTTACTTCGGGACTGTAGCGGATACCCCCTTTACAGGGTGCTTTGTGGTGAGAGTGTTGTACACGATAGGCTTTTATCACTTCTATTTTGTCATTCACTTTTACAGGAAAATGCATGCGCAATACAGAGTTACATTGTTTAATCTGTTCTAGCAATCCCGGATCCCAGGATGTAAATTTAGCGGCTTTGTCAAAGCTCATTTCCACGCTGTGGAAAAAGCTGTACGGCTGGTTAGCACTCATAAAATTGTAGTTTAATTGTATGCAATCGTTGTTTTAGTTATAATGTTTATGATGTACACCTTGCTGGCAGGCAGGTTTAATTATCTTTTTCTAACTTACTTATTTTACGGTCTATCAGGAAAGCATACAGGAACAGGCCGGCCAAAATAATAAAGCAACTGGCCACCACTACATATATCTTTCCATTACTGCGCATCAGCTGAAGGCTGTCTTCTGCGGGTTGTGCAAACGCACCTGTACTCAGCAGCAGGCAACCCATGAACACCAACAGCGGTTTCAATAATTTATTCATTGATCAAAGATTTATCTTTTAATAATTGTACCCGTATTCTTAAAGTGGTGATCCATACACTCAGTAATGTCCATCCAATAACGGCAGGATAAAAAACAAGGCGCATGGCAGCATCCAAATCTTTCTCTGCATTGAGGGCGGGGTTACCACTGTCGCTGCCCGGGGCACCGGGGTGCAGGCTACCCACCATCCTGGGAATGATCCAGATACTGGGAAATAACATGGCAAAAGCAAAAATATTGTATACGGCACTTACCCTTGCCCTTTTATCCATATCGGTAAAAGACCCACGCAACACAAAATACGCTCCATAGATCAGTAAGGCAATGGCAGCACCAATCAGTTTGGGCTCTTTCAATACACTGCCCAGGCTTTGGCTTTGATCGGTAAGCCAGGTAAAATTGGCCCACAAGGCTCCGGTTGAATAACCAAGGATGCCCAGAAAAGTTCCTACGGCTGCATAATTCACAGCAAAAATATCGTTCCGGTATTTGGAGGATTGCAAATATTTGATGCTGTACACACAGCTGATGATGAACATGATCATCATGGCAAACCACATGCATACATGAAAATACAGGTTGCGGATAGATTGATGTATGATGGGCAGGTCGGGTACTTTAACTAAAAAACCGGCTATTACGGTATAGGACAACAAAACAAAGGATAATATTTTCCACCAGCTTTTCTTCATACGAAGATATTTTTATTAAGTGGCGCAAAGATAGCGCACACATTTGAGTTTGCAGTTATTTTACCCGCAATGATTTTAATCTTTCCATAAGTAAGGAAACAATACCACGGCCATGGCAATTACCAGCACATCCAGCCCAATTACCAATCCCGTTAACTGAAATACGGCGCCCTGTTTAAACACTTCTGCAAAAGCCACTTTACTCAGTTTCATCAAAATCAATAGCTGGGGTAAAATAATGGGGAATCCCATGATGGCGATCAGGGCAGCATTTTGCTGTGCTTTTGCCGCAATGGCACTCATTAAAGTAAATACCAGGCTGATGCTTACTCCTCCCACCAAAACAATACCCGTAAACTGCAGGGTATTTTGTACCGGGTTGGTTAAAAAGAAAAAGAACAACGCCAGGCTGATACCACTCATCAGCAGCATCAGCAATACATTGTAAATAATTTTACTGATGATAAATTCCACCGGGGAGGCAATGGTATAAAAGTACAGCATCCGCCCCCTGCTTTCCTGTAAAAAACTTTTCGCCACGGCGTTTACACAAATAAACAACTGTATGATCCAGAACAAACTGTTCCAGGTAGCACCATCCGGCTTATCTGGAAAAGAGAGGTAGATGACAAAAACAGTGGAAGCGATATATAAAATAACCCCATAAAAAGTATGCTGCTGCCTGAATTCCAGTAACAGGTCTTTTTGCAGTAAGGCATAAATTCTTTTAAACATCGGTGCAATTTACTAACATTAATAAAAAGGGCTTACAAAAATGACATGATATCAATCGCATATAATAATTACTGCGGTCAGTATTGGTTACATATGATCGGCAGGATAGCGGCTGTCGTATTTTTACTATTCTTTATATGAAAACATCCATGTAATTTGAGAAGAAATTTATCATCAACCATTACAGTGATTGTTCGCCGGTTATTTATAAAAAGGGCCATCTTAGCAGATGGCCTTTATATTGAACAGCATTTTATTGTTCTCTTTCCTGCGCACAATGCCTGCAGCGGGGTTCGTAAATATCTTTTTCGCCCAGTAATACCTGCGGGCCTTCGGCCTTTTTACGGTAACTGATATTGGCAATATTGCCACACTTCATACAGATCGCATGCAGTTTGGTAATATAATCAGCCTTGGCTAACAGGCCGGGCATTTGCCCAAACGGATTACCCAGGTAATCCATATCCAGTCCGGCTACTATAACCCTGATGCCCCTTAATGCCAGTTGCTCGCACACATTACCAATTTCAGCATCAAAAAACTGTGCCTCGTCAATGCCCACCACATCGGCATCCTGCGCCAGTAATAAAATAGTTTGCGAACTTTCTACCGGTGTGGAAAGAATGGCATTGGTATCGTGACTCACAATTTTTTCAGCATCGTACCTGATGTCGATGGCGGGTTTAAATATTTCCACTTTCAGGTTGGCTATCTTAACCCTTTTCAAACGCCGTATCAGTTCTTCTGTTTTTCCGCTGAACATACTGCCGCAGATTACTTCAATCCAACCCCTTCGTTCTCCCTTTAACCCTGGTTCAATAAACATTTATATATTTTTTTAACGTTGAAGTTTGTAACTTACGCCACAATTTATTTAACCCCGCCCCATTACATCACGGGGCATCAAAAGTATAATTATTCAATGGAAAGAGTGGAAACACTCATAAAAAAATTACAGGAACAGTTTGCCGGGAATGCCCCGGCCGGCCAGTTGCTGTTAACAGTGCAAATGCTGGAAACGGAATTGACGCACCTGCAGAGCAATGCCCGGCCGGAAAATAGCTCCATCATTTCGGTCAACATTCCGCAAACCATTTTGCCCCCTCCACCAAAGGAGGAAGAAAGAACGGTGGAAGTGCTGCAGGTAGATGAAGCCGCACTGGAAGCCGAACTGGAAGAGATCAAACGCAATGCAGAAGCCATGCAAAAGATCAGTGTGCAAAACAAACCGGTTATTCCTTTTGATACATCTGATGATCACCCCATTCCAACTTTAGCCCATCATATTCCCCAGCCGCCTGCACAGCAAAAAGAGATCAACGAAATTGCAGCAGACGGGAATGCTTCCCTGAACGACAAATTAAAGCAAGCCAGTACCGACCTGGGAGAAACGCTTACAGAATCGCCGATCAGGGATCTTAAAAAGGCCATTGGCATCAACGACCGCTTTTTATATATCAACGAATTATTCAGGGGAGATGAGAACATGTATGAACGCAGTATTAAAACCATCAACAGCTTTTCAATTTTGGCGGAAGCTGAGTACTGGATACAGCGGGAATTAAAAGTAAAACTGGCATGGAGCGAAGGCAATGAAACCGTAAAACAGTTTACTCAGCTGGTTAAAAGGCGGTTTGTTTGAATATATTCCAGTATTTTTTGAGTGGCTCCGGCATGTGTATATACATAGGCCTGCGCCGCTGCTGCACTGGCAGCATAGGCCCCAGCGTCCTGCTCCCATGTGCTGATCACTTCTTTTAACTCATTGGTGTCAATAACAGATTCCGCCGCACCCGCTTCCACCAGGTCTACCGCCTCAAAGTATTTGTGGTAATTTTCGCCAATGATCACCGGTTTACCCCAAACCGCCGCTTCTAATATATTGTGAATACCATCCCTGGTAAAACCACCCCCTATATAATTGATATGGCCATACTGGTAAAGGCGGCTGAGCATACCAATGGTATCTACAATCAGGGTATGGAAGGTATGCAATTCATCTATAAGTGCCGGCTGTTGTTCTATAGCAGTGTAACAAACCGAATGTTTAAACATTTTTTTAATCTCCGTTATATGTTCTTTGTCCAGTTCGTGCGGCACAATGATCATCTTATAGGCATGTTTGGTTTCATCGCCAAAAGCAGCCAGTATAATTTCATCATCTTCCCATGTACTGCCGGCCACCAATACTTTTTGCCCGGCACAAAAAGATGAAATGATAAGGGAATCAAGCGACTGCTGTGCAATGGCGATCACCCTGTCAAAACGGGTATCGCCGCTGATGGTTACCTGCTGCGTAACGCCAATGGTAGCCAATAATTTTTTTGATGATTCATTCTGCACAAACAGGTGATCAAAATTACCCAGCATTTGTTTCCAAATAGCGCCATACCATTTAAAAAAAGGCTGGTCTTTTCTAAAAATACCCGACACCAGCAATACCGGGATAGTACGCTTTTTCAGTTCCTGCAGGTAATAAAACCAGTACTCATATTTTACCCACAACACCAGCTGGGGATTGATGGAAGCGATGAATTTTTTAGCAGCAAAAACATTGTCCATGGGCAGGTAAAAGATATGATCGGCCCCGCTGTAGTTTTTCATCACTTCGTATCCCGAAGGAGAAAAAAAGGTAAGCACTATTTTTATTTGAGGCCGGGAGGCTTTCAGTTGTTCCAGTAACGGACGGCCCTGCTCAAACTCGCCCAGGCTGGCACAGTGCATCCATACCACCCTATCATTTTGAGCACTGATCTGCGGAAACTGGCGCCGCCCCTTTAACCATAACCTGGCCTTGGGATTCCAGATGGCTGCCACCCTGATTCCCAACGAATACAGGAATAGAAAGGTTGTATAAATGAATTTGCCCACTATTGATTTTGCAGCAAATCTATATAAAAAAGGCTATTGTATAAGATTGTGGCTGACAGTAACTCTCTTTTGCCAACTGCCGCATGAATGTTATCTTTGCCACCGTTAAAAAAAGTATTATGAGGCCTATACAAATGGTGGATACCAAAACCCAGTACCACAAGATAAAAACTGAAGTAGATGCCGCCGTATTAGGGGTGCTGGAAAGTTCTGTTTTTATTGGGGGAAAAGTAGTGGCTGATTTTGCAGAACACCTTGCCCAATACCACGGCAGCAAGCATTGCATACCCTGTGCTAATGGAACCGATGCACTTCAAATTGCCATGATGGCCCTGGGCCTGCAGCCCGGCGATGAGGTGATCACCCCTTCCTTTACCTATATCGCCACAGTAGAAGTGGCCGCTTTATTGCACGTAAAGCCCGTTTTTGTGGAAGTAGACCCAAAAACATTTTGTATTGATCCGGCAGCCATCGAAAAAGCCATTACGCCCAAAACCAGGGCCATTATACCGGTACATCTGTACGGACAGGCAGCCAATATGGAGGCCATCATGCAAATTGCCGAAGCGCACCAATTATTTGTAATAGAAGACAATGCCCAGGGTATTGGCAACAATTATACCTTCAGCAACGGAACCAGTAAAAAAACCGGCACCATCGGGCATATTGGCTGTACCTCTTTTTACCCCAGCAAAAACCTGGGTGCTTATGGCGATGGCGGTGCCATATTTACCAATGATGATGCACTGGCAGTAAAATTAAAAATGATCGCCTCTCACGGGCAAAGCAAACGCTATTACCACGATGTGGTGGGCTGTAACAGCAGGCTGGATGCAGTGCAGGCGGCCATACTGGATATAAAACTGCAACACCTGGATGCATACATCGCCGCCCGTGTAAAAGCCGCTGATTTTTATGACCGGGGCTTTGCCAATAATAAAAAGATCACTACACCGTTTAGAGAGGCAACTAATACACATGTATTTCATCAATATACCCTGATACTGGAAGGAGTTGACAGGGATGCATTGAACCAGTTCCTTGCAGAAAAGGGTATTCCATCCATGATCTATTACCCAGTACCCGCACACAGGCAAAAGATGTTTGATGCGTTTGGGGGAAGCAGTTACCATTTGCCGGTTACCGACTGGCTTACCGAAAGGGTGATCAGCTTACCAATACATACCGAACTGGACGAGGAACAACAGCAATGTATTGTAGCTGCGGTTTTAGAATTTGTAAATAAATAAAAACATATAGTATAATGAAGATAGCAGTTGTTGGAACAGGATATGTAGGGTTAGTAACAGGAACCTGCTTTGCAGAAACAGGCAACCAGGTAATTTGCGTGGACATTGATAAAAATAAAGTTGATAAATTAGCCTCGGGTCACATCACCATTTACGAACCGGGACTGGAAAAATTATTTATCCGTAACCAGAAAGAAGGACGGTTACATTTTACCACTTCCCTGGAAGAAGGAATAAAAGATGCCAGGATCATTTTCCTTGCCTTACCCACTCCCCCCGGCGAAGACGGCAGTGCAGATCTGAAATATATTTTAGGCGTGGCGCATGACCTGGGTAAGATCATCACCGATTACAAAGTTATTATTGATAAAAGTACCGTACCGGTGGGTACTGCCGGTAAAGTACATGCAGCAATAGCCAAAAATGCCACTACTGATTTTGATGTGGTAAGCAATCCTGAATTTTTAAGAGAGGGCGTGGCAGTAGATGATTTTATGAAACCCGACAGGGTGGTGATTGGCACCACTTCTGAAAAAGCAAAAAAGATACTGAACGATTTGTATGCGCCCTTTGTACGCCAGGGAAATCCCATTATTTTTATGGATGAGAAAAGTGCAGAGCTTACCAAGTATGCGGCCAACTCTTTTCTTGCCACCAAAATCACCTTCATGAATGAGATTGCACAATTGTGCGAAAAACTGGGTGCAGATGTGGATATGGTTCGTAAAGGCATTGGCAGCGACGAGCGAATTGGCAAACGCTTTTTATTCCCCGGCATTGGATATGGCGGCAGTTGTTTTCCTAAAGATGTGCAGGCACTTGTAAAGTCTGCTGATGAAGTGGGGTATGATTTTAAAATACTGGATGCCGTAATGGAAGTAAATGAAAAACAAAAAAAACATTTACTGCCTGCTATTAAATCCTATTTCAATAATGAGTTAAAAGGCAAAAAAATTGCACTGTGGGGCCTGGCCTTTAAACCCAATACTGATGATATCAGGGAGGCTCCGGCCCTGTACATTATAGAAGACCTGTTGAACGAAGGCGCCATTGTAAACGCTTACGATCCGGAAGCCATGCCGAATGTAAAGCAATTACTGGGCGACAGCATCAGTTTTTCATCCATGCAATATGATGCACTGGCAGATGCCGATGTGCTGGTTATTGCTACTGAATGGAGTGAGTTCAGGACTCCTGATTTTGAAAAGATCAGCACCCTGTTAAAAAACAAAGTGATTTTTGATGGCAGAAACTTATTTGACCTGAAGCAAATGGAAGACATGGGCTTTCATTATGTAAGTGTGGGAAGAAGAACTGTTAACCCGAATATGGAATAAATGATAGTTGCATGTACCTGATGTTGCCGGAATGGGGACTGATTTTTTGGACCGCAATCATTTTTTTAATGCTGCTGATGGTACCCATGCTTGTTGCACTGGTAAGCATTTTAAAAAATGAATTTAAAGATTCGGCAGTTAAGTTAACATGGGTAATTGTTGTTATTTTTTTACCGGTCATTGGCCCCATAGTATATTTTTTTATTGCAAGAAATCAAATTATAAAAACAACCTGACTTGAAAAGAATTCTAATTACCGGCGCTGCCGGATTCCTGGGATCTCATCTTTGCGACCGCTTTATTAAAGAAGGCTACCATGTTATTGGTATGGATAATTTAATTACCGGCGATCTTAAGAATATTGAGCATCTCTTTAAACTGAAAGAGTTTGAGTTTTATCATCATGATGTATCCAAATTCATTCATGTTACCGGCCAGCTGGATTATATTTTGCACTTTGCCTCTCCTGCAAGTCCTATTGATTATTTAAAAATACCGATTCAAACATTAAAAGTGGGATCGCTGGGTACACACAACTGCCTGGGCCTGGCACTGGCAAAAAATGCCAGGATATTAGTAGCCAGTACCAGCGAAGTATACGGCGATCCGTTAGTACACCCGCAAACTGAAGATTACTGGGGTAACGTAAACCCGGTTGGCCCCAGGGGAGTATATGACGAAGCGAAACGTTTTCAGGAAGCCATAACTATGGCCTATCATACCTTTCATCATGTAGAAACCAGGATCATCCGTATTTTCAATACCTATGGCCCGCGTATGCGGCTGAATGATGGCAGGGCCTTACCAGCATTCATTGGCCAGGCATTGCGTGGCGAAGACCTCACTGTTTTTGGTGATGGCAGCCAAACAAGAAGTTTTTGTTATGTTGACGACCTGGTAGAAGGCATTTACCGTTTGTTGATGAGCGATTATGCACAGCCTGTAAATATTGGCAACCCGGATGAGATCTCTTTAAAAGATTTTGCTGAAGAGATCATTAAACTAACCGGCACCACACAAAAAATAATTTACAAGCCTCTGCCCACCGATGATCCCAGGCAACGGCAACCCGATATCACTAAAGCAAAAGCGCTGCTGAACTGGCAACCCACCGTAAGCAGGGCCGAAGGCTTAAAAATAACATACGACTATTTTAAAAATTTACCTAAGGAAGAATTATACAAACTGCCTAAGGAATTCGAAAGCAAAAAAAACAATTGATAATGTACCAGGAATTACTTGATAAGAAAAAAAAGTTAGCCGTAATTGGATTAGGCTACGTAGGATTACCCATTGCACTTGAATTTGCAAAAAAAATAAAAGTGATTGGCTTTGACATCAATGCAAAGCGGGTAGACATGATGCGCAATAAAATTGATCCCAGCCAGGAGCTGGAAAGCAGTGCATTTGATGGATGCGACATCGAATTCACCAACGACCTGGAGGTTTTAAAACAGGCCAACTTTTTTATTGTGGCCGTACCCACCCCTGTGGATGACCACAATGTACCCGACCTGGTTCCGGTACAAAGGGCCAGCGAAACCATTGGTAAAGTTGTAAAGAAGGGAGACTATGTGGTATTTGAAAGTACTGTATACCCCGGTTGTACCGAAGAAGACTGTTTGCCCATTATTGAAAAATTAAGCGGACTGAAAAATATTACCGATTTTAAACTGGGCTATTCGCCTGAAAGAATTAACCCGGGTGATAAGGAACATACTTTATCCAGCATTGTAAAAGTGGTAAGTGGCTGCGATGCTGAAAGCCTGGACCTGGTTGCCAAAGTATATGAATTGGTGGTGAAGGCCGGTGTGCACAAAGCTTCCTCTATAAAAGTGGCCGAAGCTGCAAAGATCATCGAAAACACACAGCGTGATTTGAATATTGCACTGATGAATGAACTCAGCATCATCTTCGACAGGATGAATATCAATACTTACGAAGTGCTGGAAGCTGCGGGCACCAAATGGAATTTCTTAAAATTTCAACCCGGTTTAGTGGGTGGCCATTGTATTGGAGTTGATCCATATTATCTTACTTACAAGTCTAAAGAACTGGGATACGACAGCCAGGTGATTCTGGCGGGCCGCGTGATCAACGACGGCATGGCAGGATATGTAGCAAAAAAAATACTGCAGCACATCATTCAGAACAATGGCAATATTAAAGATGCCAGGGTACTGGTAATGGGTGCTACATTTAAAGAAAATGTAAGTGATATCCGCAACAGTAAAGTGGCAGATGTGGTAAAAGAGTTAAAAGCCTACTCCCTCAATGTAGATGTGGCAGATCCGCATGCAGAAAGTGATGAACTGAAACATGAATATGGTTTTGGATTAACCGATAAGCTGGGTAATGATTATGACGCTATCATTGTAACGGTGCCCCACAATGACTATAAAAAATTAGATGACGCCTATTTTAGCTCGGTAACCAAACCCAATGCTTTAGTGGCAGATCTGAAAGGCATTTACAGGGGTAAGATCAGCAGCAGGGCATACTGGAGTTTATAATAATAGATAATTCACTATTTAATAATGGATAATTTTCACAGCAGAACACTCAGCGATCATTCTTTTTTAGTTACAGGAGGGGCAGGGTTTATTGGCAGTCATATAGCGGCTTACTTATTACGTAATGGCGCAAAAAAAGTGAGGGTGCTGGATAATATGGTGAATGGATTCAACAGTAACCTCGATATTTTAAAGCAATACCCGGCCTTTGAATTTATGGAAGGAGACATCCGCAATGCAGCTACCTGTATGGCGGCATGCGAAGGCATTGACTATGTAAGTCACCAGGCAGCGCTTGGTTCTGTACCACGAAGTATTAAAGAACCACTGTATTTTAATGATGTAAATGTAAGCGGCTTTATCAATATGCTTAAGGCTGCGGTAGATAATAAGGTGCAAACATTTGTTTATGCCTCTTCTTCTTCGGTATACGGCGATGACGCCACTTTGCCAAAGACAGAAGACAAGGTAGGCAACTGCCTTTCTCCTTATGCAGCTACAAAAAAAACCAATGAGCTGTATGCGCAGGTATTTGCCGATGTATACGGTATCAAACTGCTGGGCCTGAGGTATTTTAATATTTTTGGCCCCAGGCAGGACCCTGACGGGCCTTATGCAGCCGTGATCCCCCTTTTTGTAAAAGGCATACTTAAACAAACACCTGTATATATCAACGGGGATGGTGAACAAACCAGGGATTTTACTTTTGTTGATAATGCAGTGCAGGTAAATATTAAAGGAATGCTTACCAATAACCCTGATGCCTTTAAAAAAGCATACAATGTGGCTGTTGGAGAAAGGTTTACTGTAAACCAGCTGTATCATGCATGCCAAACTCAGCTGGGCAGCAACTTTAAAGCTACTTACCGCGACCCCAGGGCTGGCGATATCAGGAATTCGCTGGCAGATATTTCGCTGGCAAAAGAGCTGTTAGGATATCAACCCACCAAAAAATTTGAAGACGGGCTGGTTGAAACGATTAATTTTTTTAAACAACTGTACAGTTAATGAATGATGAATATGCCATGCATTCACAATGTATTCTGCTATTTTAGCATTACTCCTAGCAAAAAAATTATCCATTAAGCCATTTTTAATTATTCATTAATTTATGCCTTTCATTAAAACAGATTTCCCGGGGTTACTGATCTTTGAGCCAAAAATATTTGAAGACAGCAGGGGGTACTTTTTTGAAAGTTACAATGCCGAAACTTTTGCAGCTGATGGACATTCGATTCAATTTGTACAAGATAACCAGGCAAAATCATCATACGGCGTAATACGTGGTTTACATTACCAGCTGCACCCACACTCTCAAACCAAATTAATACGTGTATTAAGCGGCGCTATTTTGGATGTGGTGGTTGACCTGCGTAAAGGGAGCCCCTGTTTTGGCCAGGTATTTACCCATGAACTAAGTGCCGAAAATAAAAAGCAATTATTAATTCCCAAAGGATTTGCACACGGGTACTCGGTATTAAGCGATACGGCAGAAGTATTATACAAATGTGATGCTTTTTACCGTAAGGAAACAGAGGGCGGCATATTGTATAACGACCCAGCATTGGGTATTGACTGGAAGATTCCTGCCGATAAGATGACCGTATCGGAAAAAGATACACAGCATCCATGTATAAAAGACTGCATTACTAATTTTACATTTTAAAAGTGGCAGCAAACAAAACCATACTGGTAACCGGTGCCAACGGGCAGCTTGGTAAAGAGTTACGGGTGGCAGCAGCAGCATATCCGCAGTACCGGTTTTTATTTACCGATAAAGAAACGCTGGCTATTAATAACAGCGATGCGGTAAAAAAATATTTCGCCAGTCATCCGGTTGATTATTGCATCAACTGTGCTGCCTACACTGCCGTTGACAAAGCCGAAACAGCAAAGGAAGATGCTTTTTCAATCAACGCAACTGCAGTGGGCAGCCTTGCAGCAGCCTGCAAAGCAGCAAATGCATTTTTAATTCATATTTCTACCGATTATGTTTTTGATGGTACGGCCCATACTCCATACAAAGAAACCGATACCCCTCACCCGGTAAGCATATACGGCCAGTCGAAATTACAGGGCGAATTGCTTGCTGTAGAAAATACTCCTGCCGTTATAATTATAAGAACTTCGTGGGTATATTCTTCTTTTGGATACAACTTTGTAAAAACAATGTTGCGTTTAATGAAAGAGCGGGAAAGCATCAATGTGGTGAATGATCAGTGGGGTTGCCCTACCTATGCGGCAGACCTGGCAAATGCAGTTTTACAGATCATTGGTAAAATTCCGGGTAAGGCTTTATCACAGCATGTATTTAATTACTGCAGTGATGGGCCCACTAACTGGTATCAATTTGCACTTGCTGTAAAAGAGCTGACCAACAGTAATTGTGCAGTTAGCCCGATTAGCACTGCAGAATATCCTACAGCTGCCAAACGCCCGGCCTATTCTGTATTGGATACCTCACAGATCAAAAATCATTTTCAGTTGACCATCCCCCGCTGGAAAGACAGCCTGCAGCAATGTTTATTACTGCTGCAATAACCGTTTACTCAATGTTCTTTCCTTCCTGCAACATTTTCACAAACCCTTCCAGTGCATCTTTACTGGCTTTATCTGGTGCCAATGGTTGTGCCAGCTTTGCATATTTTAATGCCGTTTTAAAATCTCTGTTTGCAGCATAGCCACGCATTAAACCCATGGTGGTAATAAATACGTTAGGATTTTTTTGTGCATTCAGCTTAAATGCCTCCAGTGCCTGCGGGGGCTGTTTATCTCTTATTAATTGCCGGGCGTAATTATGCAGTTCCAGCATGGTGGCCAGTGGCATTGCTTCCTTCATCAAAGCATCGGCTTCGGCCCCCTTGCCCAACTTATATAAAACAGATGCTTTGGCACTTAGTGTCCTAAAATTTTTTGCCCCCACAAAAACGGCACTGATGGCATAATCACTCCACTGTAATGCTTCATCCAAATTAATATTATGGGCTACACAAAAATCAACCGCTTCCACCCACGCCTCCCATTTAAATCCTTTATCAGTTCGTAATTCTTTACGAAACGATTCCAGTTGTGTAGCAATAAGATCAACAGAAATGGTAAAAGGGATCTTCCTTCTTTCCCATAATAAAGCCACCACCGCAGTACTGGCCGTTTCGTCTGAAAATTCGTATTTCAGGCGCTCCGCACTTTCACTTATGGCAACCGTTTGTACGGTTACCCTTAGCGCATCTTCCTTATCAGTATAAAAGAAAGAACCCCACGAAGTAGCATTATTGCTGAATATTAATGTAGCATCACCCTCTCCCATGGCAATAAAAAAACCATATGTACCCGCTTTTAAAAGTTTGCCTTCTATCATTACATCTGTGCTAAAAGTAAAAGTGGTATTTTCATTAGCACCTGCACGCCATGGCGCTGCTTTGCTGGTACCAAAACCAAGGTCGGTAAATCCTTTGTGTACCAGTTGCCCCCAAATTTTTCCCTCACGGCCTTTTACAGCAGGCCTGTCGTAGTGTATATTCACGTCGGTAATTCCGATGCGTTCGCTCACCGAGGCTTTTATATTACCGCCATCGGGGGGCGTGGTCAGCAACTGCGAAAAGGTAATATTGATATAACATACAGCAAGCAATACTGCAGCTATTTTTTTATGTAGCATCACAATTGATTTTAGTATTTTAAAATTAATGATATCACTGCTCTTTTTTTATTTTTATTGATGACTGGCAGACAGTTTCAAAAAAAAACCATCCGGGTTACCGGATGGCAGTTATAAAAAAGAATATGGTGTTATTTCATTTTAAATGTTTCCAGAAACTTGGTGGTAAAGTTCCCGCTTCTGAAATCAGGATCCTTCATTAATTGCTGGTGGAAAGGAATGGTAGTTTTTACGCCTTCAATTACGTACTCGCTCAATGCACGGCTCATGGTATCTATCGCTTCCTGGCGGGTTTGCGCCACGGCAATTAATTTACCGATCATACTGTCGTAATAAGGTGGAATTACATAGCCTGCATATACATGACTGTCTACACGAACGCCATGTCCGCCGGGTTGATGCAATACCGTAATTTTTCCCGGGCTGGGGCGAAAATCGTTGTATGGATCTTCGGCATTGATGCGGCATTCAATGGCACACATCACAGGCTTATAGTTGATGCCTTTTAAACGGTCGCCGGCAGCAATCATGATCTGTTCTTTAATCAGGTCGTAATTGATTACTTCTTCTGTTACACAATGTTCTACCTGTATACGGGTATTCATTTCCATGAAGTAGAAATTGCGGTGTTTATCCACCAAAAACTCAATGGTACCCACTCCTTCATACCGGATAGAGGCAGCTGCTTTAATCGCCGCTTCACCCATTTTATCCCTTAGCTCTTCTGTCATAAATGGAGAAGGAGACTCTTCCACTAATTTCTGGTGGCGGCGCTGGATAGAACAATCTCTTTCGCTCAAATGGCAAACATTACCATATTGATCGCCCACCACCTGTATTTCAATATGACGTGGCTCTTCTACAAATTTTTCCATGTAGATACCATCATTCTTAAACGAAGCAGCGGCTTCTGTTTTTGCATTTTCAAAGGCTTTCTCAATTTCATCTTCGCTCCAAACCACCCGCATACCTTTACCACCACCACCGGCAGTAGCTTTCAGTATTACCGGATAGCCTACTTCCTTTGCGGCAGCTTTTGCGTGTTCCACTCCCTCCAGCAGCCCATCTACGCCCGGCACTACAGGAACACCTGCATTGATCATGGTTTGTTTGGCCGTGATCTTATCTCCCATGGCATTGATCATTTCGGGCGTGGGGCCAATAAATTTAATACCATGGTCGCCGCATATTTTGGCAAACTTTGCATTTTCTGCTAAAAAGCCATAGCCCGGATGAATGGCATCAGCATTAGTAATTTCGGCTGCTGCCATTATGTGGGCCACATTTAAATAACTATCCGCACTGGCAGGTTTTCCAATACAAACGGCTTCATCGGCAAATTTTACATGTAAACTATCCTTATCGGCAGTAGAGTAAACGGCAACAGTTTTAATGCCCATTTCCTTGCAGGTGCGAATGACACGAAGTGCAATTTCCCCCCGGTTGGCAATCAATATCTTTTTAAACATCTCGTTAATTTTTTTGTGAGTAGTGAATCGTGAATAGTGAGTATAGCCTGCAAATAGTAGCACTATTCAAAATTAAAGTACTACTCACAACTGCCCACTCACCACTGACAACTTAAGAAGGGTCAACCAAAAATAAAGGCTGGTCGTATTCTACCGGGCTGGCATCTTCTACCAATACTTTTACAATTTTACCTTTCACTTCACTTTCAATTTCATTAAACAACTTCATGGCCTCAATAATACACACCACTTTACCCGGAGTTACTTCATCCCCCACAGCAGCAAAAATGGGTTTACCCGGACCGGCCTGGCGATAGAAAGTACCTATCATCGGGCTCTTGATCGTTACTAAATTATCTGCTTTGGGAGTTTCTGCTGGTTTTGCAGCTGCCGGGGGGGCTGCTGCCGGTGCCTGTTGTTGTGGTTGGGGAGCATAGTTGGCGGGGGCTGCATTGGCTACTATGTGTTGTACTGGATCTTTCTTTTGTTTTACGGTAATCTTTACGCCTTCTTCTTCAATAGTAATTTCTCCGATGTTGGTTTTGTTGATCAACTTAACCAACTCCTGAATTTGCTTGATGTCCATATGTAAGTTTTTGTTTAGTTAATGGAAAAATTCATAGGGGACGCTAAGGTAATAAATGATTATTCAAAAAAGCAAGTTTTTTAAAAATAAAAAAAACGAAAAACCTTGCATTTTTGCCTAAAATGGGCTGAAAATGTGCAAAAAACACGTAAAAATCGCTAAAAAACACGTAAAATAAAAAATGGATGACCAGTTACCTGATCATCCATTTCTATCAAAAAAGTAGCTGAATTTATGCTTTTACACGCTCCACATATTCGCCTGTTTTGGCGTTGATGCGGATCAGTTCGCCTTCGTTTACAAACAGCGGAACGTTTACCGTAGCGCCGGTTTCAACGGTTGCTGGCTTCAGTGTTTTGGTGGCAGTATCTCCCCTCATACCTGGTTCGCTGTATGTAACCAGTAATACGATCTTGTCGGGCAACTCTACTCCCATGGGCTGGTCGGTTTCACCATTAATCAACACAGAAACTTCCTGGCCATCCTTTAAAAACTTAGGCGCATCAATCATGGTTTCTGCCACAGTGATCTGTTCAAAAGTTTCAGTATCCATAAAACTGTAGCCGGTATCATCTTTATACAAGTACTGGTACGACTTTCTTTCCACCCTCACCGGGTGAATGGTTTCGCCACTGTTCCAGGTTACCTCAATGGTACGGGCATTGTCCACACCTTTCAGTTTAGCCCAAACCTTTGCTGCTGCACGGGCGGTTTTATTTTGTCCAAATTCAATAACTGAATATAAACTGCCATCAACTTTGATGATCAGCCCGGAACGCATATCTGCTGTAGTTGCCATGATGCTTTGTTTTTAAGTGGCTGCAAAAGTATAGAAAAAATGCTGTTTTCGGCTTTCTGTTTTGGGTTTTCTGCTTTTTTTGCCGAAAGCTCAATAAAAAAACAGGCTTGTCATTCCACCCATTTCCGCAAACCGGTAAACAATAAAAACCCGCATTATAAAAAAATAGAAACCCAAAACAGGAAACTATTTGGCCTCTTAACATTTCATTTTCAAGCAAAAAAATTAGCTTTATAAAAATTACATGGTGAAAAAATACATTTTTACAGCCCTTACGGCACTATGGGGTTTGGCGGCCGCTGCTCAAACCGATACTACTTTGCTATACAAACGGTTTCCTATTGTGCCCTCTTTTAAACTGATCAATATTGCCGACAGCAGCATTTTTACCAAAGACAACCTAAAAAAGAAAAAGCCTACCATCATTATGATGTTTAGTCCGGATTGTGAACATTGCCAGGATGAGACCAAAGATATTACTGCCAATATTGGCATGTTTAAGAAAGCACAGATACTGATGGTATCGCCGCTGGATTTTGATTATATGAAACAGTTCTATATCGATTATAAAATTGGAGATTTTTCAAATATCACCATGGCCAGGGATCCAACTTATTTTTTAGGTACCTTTTTTAAGGTTCGCTCCTTCCCTTCCATTTTTGTGTACAATAAAAAAGGTAAACTGGTCAATTCATTTATTGGCAGCACTCCCATTGAACAAATTGCAGCATCATTATAAGCCATATGAAAAACTTTGTTGTATTTGTTATTGCTATATTGTCCGGTACAGTTGCTGCAGCGCAGTATGATACCACGGCACCATATTTAAAAACAAAGATGTTACCCGATTTCACTGTGCTTTCTTTAGACAGTGTTGCCTTTAATCAATCGGTATTACAGGATGGAAAGAATACGCTGGTCATGTTATTCAACCCCGGATGCGAACATTGCCAGGAACAGCTGCAACAGATGCTAACCATTCCTGCATTTACCCGAGCCACCAATGTGGTGTTGTGTTCTACCGAACCGTTACAAAAAATAAAAGTATTCTACAACAAATTTCACCTGGAAAAATATCCATTGATCCATATTGGAAAAGACTATAAATATTTTTTTGGGGGCTTCTATCAGCCTAAAACCATCCCGGTACTGGCATTTTATAACAAACAAAAAAAACTGCTGTATTTTAACCAGGGAAATGTAAAAAAGAAAAAAATAGAAGAGGTATTAAAAAACTAAAGGGCTGGCCTTTGTATTAAAAACTCCTGCACTTTGCGGCATCAACACACTGTTCGCCGGCGTTTTATTTTACAAAACGCTGGTTCCATACCACTTCCTCTGCTATCACAATTCTTATATCATAGATCCCTTTACCCAGGTTGCCCACTGGTATGCGGATGATGGTATTGAGCGAGGCGCATCGTAACCGGGTAAGTATTTTTCCATTAATGGTTTGAATAAACACATTGATAACCCCATATATTTTCTGAGTGCCTTTATACTGCAGGTTCAATACATCTGTTACAGGTACCGGATACATAACCCAGCCCGGTGCCGGAGCACCTGTAATTACCATTACGCCGGCAGAATATGTTATTTCCCCTTTTTCGGAAATGCTTTTTAAGCGGTAATAGTTTTGCCCTGCACCTGCTGTGCGATCGATAAACTGGTAGGTTTTATTGGGATTGAACAGCACGGTTTGCTGCCGGGCAATATCGGTCCAGATGGAGTTATCGGCACTGCGCTGCACCGTAAATGATTGCACTCCCGGCGTTTTTTGTTGCCATTGTATGGTAACGGCTTTTATTGCCGCATCATATACAACAGTAATTCCGGGGGCAACAGTGGCTGCCAAAATAAAGCAGCACATGGCAATGCTGCAGATGGTACTAACAGGTTTAAACATGGCGTAAAGGAGTTGTACCCCATTAACGCAAAATCGCTCCAAACAATCCTATCAAATCGTTAAAACGGGTGGGCACATCAGTAAAAAATATGATTTTTATCAAGTTGGTCAATTAACTAATCAATTACCTTTGCGTTTGAAATAATTTATCAAAATAAAAAAATAATCAATGAAAGTAACTGTAGTAGGTGCCGGAGCCGTTGGAGCCACCTGTGCCGATAATATTGCCCGTAAAGAATTGTGTAACGAACTGGTGCTGTTAGATATTAAGGAAGGTGTGGCCGAAGGAAAGGCCCAGGACATGATGCAAACCGCCACATTGCTGGGTTTCGACACTAAAATTGTGGGCAGCACCAACGACTATACCAAAACTGCAGGCAGCGATGTTGTGGTAATCACCAGCGGTTTACCCCGTAAACCCGGTATGACCCGTGAAGAACTGATTGGTGTAAATGCAGGCATTGTAAAAGGAGTTTGCGAAAACATTTTACAACACTCGCCCAATGCCATCATTATTGTGATCAGCAACCCGATGGATACCATGACCTATTTAGCATTAAAATCTACCGGTTTGCCAAAGAACAGGATCATTGGTATGGGTGGTACATTAGACAGCAGCCGCTTTAAATATCAATTGAGCCAGCACCTGGGTTGCAGCCCATCTGACCTGAATGCTGTAGTGGTTGGCGGACACGGTGATACCACCATGATACCGTTGATCAGTAAAGCCACCTGGAACAGTGCCCCGGTTACTGATTTTTTAAGTAAAGAACAACAAGACCAAATTGTAAAAGATACCATGGTAGGCGGTGCAACACTTACCGCATTAATTGGCACTTCTGCATGGTATGCACCCGGAGCTGCCGGAGCTGCTTTGGTAGAAAGCATCTTACGTGACGAAAAGAAATTATTTACCTGCTGCGTAGCTTTAGACGGCGAGTACGGGCAAAAAGACATCTGCATTGGCGTACCGGTAGTGATCGGCAAAAATGGTTGGGAAAAAATCCTTGACTTTAAATTAAATGCCGATGAGCAGGCCGCATTTGAAAAAAGTGCTGCAGCTGTAAGAAGCATGAATGATGTATTGGCTACTTTGTAAAAGCCAATTGATATTTAATAAAACGGTCAGCAATAAAATTGCTGACCGTTTTATTTTGTTACCGGCTTTGGTAATACTGTTGAGCATCGTTGTGTCACTCACTTGTACCGAATAACAAGGCTGAACTTGAATGATGATGGTATATTTTTAGTGGCGTCTCCTGCATCGCATCCTTCGGCTTCTTTAACTCACCCCGCTCACCACCATCTCTTTATTAATTTTTTGTACCAGTCCCTGTAATACTTTTCCAGGCCCTGCTTCTGTAAACTGGGTAGCGCCATCTGCAATCATGGCCTGTACACTTTGCGTCCACTTAACAGCCCCTGTAAGCTGTGCAATTAAATTATGTTTTATTTCGGCGGGATCAATTACTGCTTTTGCAACCACGTTTTGGTATACCGGGCAGGAAGGGATATTGAATTGCGTAGCATTGATCGCTTCTGCCAGTTCTTCTTTGGCAGGCAGCATCAACGGGCTGTGAAAGGCGCCGCCAACAGGCAATACCAATGCTCTTTTAGCACCAGCGGCTTTCATCATTTCGCAAGCCATCTCAATACCCTTAATACTTCCGCTGATCACTAATTGTCCGGGGCAATTGTAATTTGCAGGCACCACTATTTCTTCCGTTTCAACATGTATCTTTCCGCAGATCTCCTCTACTTTATCATCCGCCAATGCCAGCACTGCCGCCATGGTGGATGGATTCATTTCGCAGGCCCGTTGCATGGCCTTTGCCCTGATGGAAACCAGCTTCAATGCATCTTCAAAACTCAACGTATTATTGGCTACCAGTGCCGAAAATTCGCCCAGGGAATGCCCGGCTACCATATCCGGCTTTGCATCCTGTAAAGTTTTATATGCAATAACGGAATGTAAAAAAACGGCAGGTTGTGTTACATTGGTTTTTTTCAGGTCTTCATCGGTACCTGTAAACATCACATCCGAAATACGAAACCCTAAAATGTCATTCGCCTGTTCAAACAATTCTTTTGCCATTGGGTTCGTATCATATAAATTCTTACCCATTCCGCTGAACTGCGATCCCTGTCCTGGAAATACATATGCATGTGCCATGTTAATTTGTTAATTGGTTAATTGGTTAATTAGTTAATCGGTAATACTGTAACCGTTTTTAGTTAAGTGCCTACTCTGTTACCTGCATTTAATAGCTCAAAGATATAAATATCATGCACTTAAAGTATAAGCATAAAAAAAGTTTATTTGAAGTTAAGCATGCTTAACGCAAATAAACTTTTAAAATAATGATGGGTAAATTCTAGTGCAGCCTGGCACTGATCAACTTCATAAACTCACTTCGGGTGCTGTTTTTTTCAAATTCGCCATAAAATGCAGAAGTGGTGGTAACAGAATTTTGTTTCTGCACGCCTCTCATCATCATGCATAAATGTGATGCTTCAATTACTACGGCCACCCCGTGAGGATTGAGTGTTTCCTTAATGGAATTCAATATCTGGTGCGTTAGTCTTTCCTGTACCTGCAAACGGCGACTATACACATCCACCACCCTGGCAATCTTGCTTAAGCCGGTGATCCACCCATTGGGGATATACGCCACATGTGCCTTACCATAAAATGGCAGCATATGATGTTCGCACATACTGTACAGTTCAATATCTTTTACTATTACCATTTCACTTACTTCCTCGTGAAATTTTGCTGAATTTAAAATAGCATTCGCATCCATCTGGTAACCCTGCGTAAGAAACTGCATGGCTTTTGCCAAACGCTCGGGCGTTTTTAATAATCCTTCTCTTTCTGCATCCTCACCCAGTAACTGCAGGGTATTTTTATAATTATTCATCAGGCCCAGGGTGGTTTCCTCATCGTACTGATCTATTTTTTTATACGCCATTAGCTGATTTTTATTGATAATAATTTTTATGTTGCAGGATATTCAACAAAATTTCTTTCTGTTTCGTATAAGCGAATCTGCAGGTCAAACCGGGCATCTATCTTTTCCCTCAAAATACGGTAGATAACAAGTACTATATTTTCGGCGGTTGGGTTCAGGGCTTTAAACTCCACCGTGTCTTCGTTCAGGTTTTTATGATCAAAGCGCTCAATAATTTCTTCCCTGATGAGATCGCTCAGTAATTTCAGATCATACACATAACCGGTTGCTTCATCAGGCTCACCAATAAGTTTTACAATCAGCTCATAATTATGTCCATGAAAATGCGGATTGTTGCATTTGCCAAACACCCTTGCATTGGTAGCATCATCCCACAAAGGATTATTCAACCGGTGGGCTGCATTAAAATGCTCTTTACGGTAAACAGCTACTTTATTATTCATAATTATATAACAAGAAAATATTTATTTTGTTGAAATGCAGCATCAACATTTTTGCTTAAAAAATACCGGCCATCATCCAGTGCATTTTGCCGGCGGTTATAACAGAAGTCTGCTGTTCAAACTCACCCGCTATTGAAAGCTATTACAATTAAAGTTACCGATTGTTCGGGGTAACCAAAAACTTAATTTCCGTAGTATTCCACAAAAATGCGTGGTGTTTCCTGTAATTTAAGACAGTGCAGCTGCACAGAAGGAGGAAGATGAGGCACCAGCTGTTTCCAGATGGCAATCACCAGGTTTTCGATGGAACACAACTGCCCTTCCATAAAATCCACATCCAGGTTTAAATTCTTATGGTCCAGTTTTTCAATCACGTGTTCATTTACTATAACACTTAATTTTTTAACATCATATACAAAGCCGGTATCGGGGTTGGGATCGCCTTTTATGGTTACAAACAGCTCAAAGTTATGGCCATGCCAGTTTTCATTAGCACATTTACCAAAAACGGCCTCGTTTTCTTCTCTGCTCCACTTGGGATTATACAGCTTGTGGGCTGCATTAAAATGTTCTATACGGGTAATATACACCATGGCCTGTTCGCAAAATTTTTGCAAAGGTAGCGTCTAAATACTGAAATATGAAGCAGAAATACGAATTTTGCCTGATGCGGATCTTACTGACAGCAGCTACTGAAAATGAACTGGAACTGTTCATTAATATGTATTCTGATATTGATATCCTGATCACAGGGGTGGGTACCCCTTCTACTATTTACCAGTTACAAAAAAGATTACAGCAGCAGGAATACGATTTTGTGATACAGGCCGGTATTGCCGGTGCCTTTTCAACCGAACTTAGCTTAGGCGAACCTGTTTTAATAAAGCAGGATACTTTTGGCGACCTGGGGGCAGAAGAGCGCCAGGTATTCAATTCATTTATCGGCAGCGATCTTATTAAAGCAAATGGGTTTCCCTTTGCCAATGGCTGGCTGATCAATGCTGAGGGCATTCCAAAAAATTCTTCTTTAAAATCAGTAAAAGCAGTTACCATAAATAAAGTAAGCGACAGCCTGTTACAAAAACAACAACTGATCAATGTATTTGATCCGCAGATTGAAACCATGGAGGGGGCTGCATTACACTATGTTTGTTTGCAGGAAGACGTTCCTTTTGTACAAATAAGAACAGTAAGCAATTATGTGGGAGAAAGAGACAAATCGAAATGGAAAATGAGACTGGCATTTGAGAACCTGAATGAAGAACTGGTAAAACTGATTAACCAATTAACGGATTAACGAATTATTTTACGATGAAACTCACCCTTGGCTTTTCGCCCTGCCCAAATGATACATTTATTTTTGACGCACTGGTCAATAATAAGATCGACACTGCCAGTTACGAATTTGATGCAGTGCTGGAAGATGTGCAAACACTTAACCAGTGGGCCATAGAAGGGAGGCTCAGTATCACCAAATTAAGTTATGGGGTATTGCCATTGGTTTTGGAAAAATACACTGTTTTAAACAGCGGAAGTGCATTGGGGAAAGGAGTAGGCCCCTTGTTAATTAAGAACGAACAATTAACCATGAATAATGTGGAAGACTGTTTAATTGCAATCCCCGGAAAGAATACAACGGCGCATTTACTCTTTTCGCTGGCCTATCCCAATGCAACAAACAAAGTTTTTTTGCGGTACGATCAAATAGAAAATTTTGTTTTAGAAAATAAGGGATTGGGAGTGATCATTCATGAAAACCGGTTTACATATGCAGACAAAGGATTGAAAAAAATTGTTGACCTGGGCGATTTTTGGGAACGTACCACAGGCAATGCCATTCCGCTGGGTGGCATAGTGATCAAAAAGGATATTGATACTGCAGTGCAGCAAAAAGTGGATGCGCTGATAAAAGAAAGTATTGAATACGCGTTTTCACAATACCCTGTTTTGAATGATTATATACGCACACACTCACAGGAAATGAGTGAAGAGGTAATGCGAAAGCATATTGACCTGTATGTAAATAAATATTCCCTTGATCTTGGTGTTGAAGGAAAAGCTGCTATCAACAGGTTGCTGGCAGTATATCAGCAAACCAACAATGTAAAAATACTAGGTAACTGGTCGGTAAACGATACTCAATAATTACCCTTAACCAACAATGCCCATTTATTCATTCTTCAATGCCCGGGCATACACTTCCAAACAACGTTTCCTTGCCACTTCATGTTCAACTATTGGTGGGGGATAACTAAACTCCTGGAATTCGGGCACCCATTTTTTGATGTAAGCCATTGCAGGATCGAACTTTTGTGTTTGCAGGTAAGGATTAAATATCCTGAAATAAGGTGCCGCATCACAGCCACTGCCCGATGCCCATTGCCAGCCACCGTTATTGGCCGCCAAATCGAAGTCTAATAATTTTTGTGCAAAATAGGCTTCACCCAACCGCCAGTCGAGTAATAAATGCTTCGTTAAAAAAGATGCTACTATCATCCGTACACGGTTATGCATAAAACCAGTGGCATTCAATTCCCTCATACCTGCATCTACAATGGGGTAGCCCGTTTGGCCATTGCACCACTTTTCAAATTCACCCTCGTCCTTCCGCCATTCGATGGTATCATATGCAGCTTTAAAAGCTTTGCCCCTGCCCACTTGTGGAAAGTGCCATAGTATCATATGATAAAAATCACGCCATATCAATTCATTCAAAAAAGTATCGGACAGCTCTCTGCTTTTGGTGGCAAGGTCGCGGATGCTGATGGTGCCAAAACGCAAATGAACGCCCAAATGTGATGTACCTTTAACTGCAGGAAAATTTCTTTGTTCCCCATACTTACGCACCAATTCCTTATTCAAACTTTTTACTGGGAAAGCGCCCCCTGTTGCAGTAAACCCCATCTGCTTTAAAGAGGGAATGGCTGCAGGGGCCTGCTTATAAAAATTCAATGTATATCGTTCCACCGGGTAAGGTTTCAGATGAAAATCGGTAAGTACGGCTTTCCATTTTCGGCTGTAGGGAGTAAATACCGTATAAGGCTTACCATCATCTTTCAACACCTCCTCTTTTTCCAGCAGCACCTGGTCTTTAAATGTATGCAGGGTGGCTCCGGCAGCCTGCAACAGGCTGTTAACAGCCTGTTCTCTTTCCAATGCATAGGGCTCGTAATCATGATTGGCAAATACTTTTTCTATGGTATATTTTTTTAGCAGCAGCGTAAATACTGCCAGTGGAGAGCCGTAATACACTTCCAGGGAAGATCCCATTTGCACTAACTGTTCCTGCATTGCCAATAATGCATCGTAGATAAACTCCACCCTCCTGTCTGTTTTATCTTCCAGTGCATCCAGTATATTAACATCAAAGATGAAAATGGGCACAACAGGCCGGCCGCTTTTTAACGCATGCCAAAGGCCTGCATTATCTTTTAATCTTAAATCCCTTCTAAACCAAAATATATTAACTGTTTGCATAAATAAAAAATGATCCCATTTTTAAACAAGAAAATCATAAAATGGTTGAGCTCAGGCCGGCATAAATTTTTTGAGAAAGTGCATTCCCCAATGGCACATCATGAATGTGGCTTACCCAACGCATATTGTAGATAGAATTGGTTAAAAACACTTCATCTGCCTGCAATATTTCTTCTACGGTAATTACTTTTTCAACACATTCAACAGCTGCAGCTTGTAGTGCCTCCATTAAGAATTTACGCATGATGCCAGCCACGCAACCCTCACTTAAGGCCGGGGTATACACCACCTCATTTTTGATGTAAAAAATATTAGCAATAGTAGTATCGCAAATACGGCCATGTGAATTAAGTATAACAGCATCATTCCATTTTTCTTTCTTTGCCTCCAATGCTGCCATTACATAAGGCAGGTAATTATTGTGTTTTAAATTACTGAGAATATCACAGCTTTTTTTTACTGACGTATAGATACCCAGTACCAGCCCGTTGCTGTTCCACTCACCGTTTCCCTCCGGTAATGCCCAGGTTTGAATAATATAATTGGGCCGGTGATCTATGGCATCATACAATCCTCCGTTACCCCTGAAAATTGTGATGCGTACCCTGGCGGCCCTGTGGTGCTGATTTTTTTTTGCAAGGGTCATGATCTCTTCTTCCAGTTGTTCGGGACAGAAATGTTTGGGTAATACAAATTGTAATACCTGCATCCCTTTCCATAAACGTGCAAAATGCTCGTTACTCAATATTAGCCGGCCATCTTTTATTTTCATGGTTTCAAAAATCCCATCGCCAAAACGAAGGCCGCGGCTGTCGGCCCCAATTACGGGAGTTGCTGCTGCAACCAGCTTTCCATTGTAGTTTACAAATTCCATTGTACAAATATACCTTAAAGCATCTGCGGGGGTCATAGAAAGTAAAAATCCCGCCATTGATGGCGGGATCCACTTCTTCATAATAGTTTTAGAGACTTATTTTGCAGAGAACGAAAAATTTATAATTCTTCATTCAATATCTTATGTTTTACTGCGTACATGATTAAACCGGCAGTACTTTTAGCACCTGTTTTAACTTTCAGTTTATCCCTGATGGCTTCAACAGTTCTTGGGCTCAGGTCTACAATGTCGGCAATTTCTTTAGTACTTTTCTCCTCGCACATCAGCTTTAAAATCATTGTTTCTTTGTCGTTCAGCTGTGCTTCCTGCTGCATCAATTTTTGCGGCCCCGGGAAGTTTCTTTGCTTGAGGTTGGTAAGTAAGGCCTTATTGGTTAAAGAATTAAAGTAATACTCCTGTTCATAACAGGTTCTGATAGCTTCATAAATAATTTCGCTGTCGCTTGTTTTGGTTAAATAGCTGTTGGCTCCCAATTCCATCAGTTTGGTGATCATGCTATGGTCGTCCATCATGGTCAGCATAATGATCTTTGTTTCGGGATACAGTTTTTTAATTTCTGGTAAAGTGGCAATGCCATCCATAACGGGCATCTGAATATCGAGTAATATCACATCGCAGGTGATCATTTTCAGCATATTCAGCAAATGCATTCCATTATCAGCTTCAGCTATAACTTTAATGTCTTTTTTGGCGCTTAATGCAGTTTTAACACCAGCTCTGTATAAAACGTGGTCATCTGCAATTATCACTTTAATCGGCTCGTCGCTCTCGTTTTTCGGGATCATAATTAGTTGGGCTTATTGGATTAGTAGTTTTCTACCAATCTATAACGCCGCATGCAAGTTCAAATTATATTTACTTACAAGAAAGCGTGTAATTACCCTATGTTGTGGATGGGAATTTTACGATAACGGTTAAGCCAAAGTCCCGATTTTGGAAAAATGTTTTATTAAAAGGCAATTTGAATGCATGCCAACCAGGACTTTTGTTAATTTTTAAGCGCATAGTTGAATGAAAACTGGTAAATAGGCAGGTAATACTCAATTTCAGGCTTTTTTAAATATTTGTAGTAAATGGCTTTAAGATTTACCAGGTTATTGATCTCAACGCCAAAGCCTGCGGCATAACCATGGTATATACCATTAGTATTTATGCCTGGTAAAAATGCTTGTATTTGTGTGGGATTGCTGTAACAGGCAATATACCTGAGCGCAGTCCAGAATACACCTACATTTTGAGTATTACTTCGCTCCCATGCCCCCGTTTGAAAGTACAGACCAATACTGCTGAAGCTATTCAAAAAATTAGCAGGCTTACCTGTTTGCGGATCAGTTACAAGACCGGTTTTGTAACCTGTTAGCACCCTTTCGCCCAAATGATATAATACGCCGGCCCTGGTAATGCCGGAGGTATTTTTAAACAGCCATACTCCATCCACTGATACATTCATTAATCCACTGAGTGGATTAATGTACTGGGTAACCAGGTGTTCATTACTTCTTTGCAGGCTCCCGGCATTGGTTTGGTTTTGGAAATTATTATTAGATACACCGCCGTATAATGAAAGCGGAATGGCAAACCTGCCCGGCTCTCCAATATACAGGCGAATAAAGCGTGCCGAAGCATTTACCTGGCCATTGTTAACAATATCTATAAAGCCGGATGTAAATATCTCTGGTTTATATTTTTTTGCAGAATCGCTGCTGATTGTATTCTGGCCAATGCAATTTTGCAAAAAAAACAGGAGTAATATAAAAAGGGTTGATTTCATGTAAAAAAAGTCCATCATACAAATTAGCAGCCAGGTACAATACACCAGCAGCATACATTCCAATTCTAGAACCTGTAATCAAATACCTTGCGGAAACGTTGATCGTTCTCAAAAAAATCTACCGGATAATATACCAATTGCTTCCGCCGTAATATTGATTCATACAGTATATTGTTGAGCAGCATCGTTGAAGGTTTAATTTCATATCCCGCGGCTTTTAACACTGTTGCACAAAACTCTGTACAGTACAACGAATCTCCATTATTTAGCAGGAAGGAATAATCGAAATGTATTTTTTTTCCATCATATTGCTGCAGTATCCGGGCAATAGTATTGTAATCATTTACAGTGCTTTTACATTCCCATATACTAAAGCATGAGATATCAGACAGGCGTATAAAAGATTCGAGGCTATCAATTTTGAGCGCATTGGCTGTGCCTGAAATATTAGTAACATTATAAATTAGGCTCTTATCATTTTTCAGGAACCCAATTCCGATATGAGTAATAGTGGTATCCTTTCTATTAAATTCATGCGATACCAATTGTAATTTTGAAGCAGTACCCCTGCAAAAAAGATATACAGTATTTTGCTTTACAGCAGCCATTGCTGAAAGAATCACCCGCTCATTCCTGTTTTGCGATTTCAGTTCTGTACAAAGCAACAAAAATAAAAAAAAAGAGTATTTCATTTTAGTTCTTTGCAGAATGAAAACATAAGGGAATTAGTTTTTACAGTTATTTTATTGGCGTCATCTTTATAAAAATATAGAAAATCTGAAAATGAATTCAGCCCAACATCAAAAGACACTTTTGGGGTGACTGCCGTTTTAAAACCTATCCGGCCAAGGCCTCCTATACTCAACCCAAGGTTTCTTTGTGTGCTGGAGCCAATATTTTCGATCTCCTTTTTACAATAAAAATAGTACGAAGCTGCAATACCAAAATCCATAAACAGAGAAGATCGCTTTGAAATAAAATAATACTTCTTTAAAGTAACAGGCACCAACAGCAGGTAATTGTTACTAAATACCGAATTATTTGCAGCAGTATAGTAATTATATTTTAGCGCAGTAACATCAACACCAAAAGTAAAGTACAGAGTTGCTTTTAAATTTTTCTCTATTGTATTTGTAACTCCGGTAGCAAGCATGATTTTTTTTTGACCAGCTTTGCTGCCAACTGAATAGCCGTAATAACTTGAGAACCTGTACGAAACCTCCGGCAACGATTGGCAAAATATAAATACCGGAATAGTAAAAAACAGCTGGGTAAAAAAAAAGTGTTTTCTCATACAATGGTATTTGATGATTAATTTTACAAAAGCAACCCTGTTCAAAATTAATAATTATGACGACACCCCGCCTAAAATACCGCCTAAAATTGCGCCTCCAATTGCACAAGGCCAGCCACAAATGGTATACCCAATTACACCACCAATAATTGCCCCGCCAATAATGCATGCAGTGCCGCCCGTCTCAAAACTTCCTGCACCGCCAAAAAATATGCAGGGATTTTCTACGTAATTGCCCGAAAATCCTCCTTCCACTGTTCTCGTACTCCACACATCATTATTATATACAATTGCATCAATAGTAAGCAACAGTGCTTTTTCATTTGTTCCAATTGTTTTGCTATCATTTATTTGCGAAACATGATTGGTAAGGTAGGTGGCAATATTTGTTTTGTTTAGAGTTTTGGAATCCCTGATTAATGAGAGCAGTTGTATTTTACCTTCTGCAGACAATGCAGAATTGTTAACCCCGCCAGTAATATCGTTGGTATTGACTGCTGCTCTGTATGCATTGTATACCTGGGTCGCCAATGAAACATCCATCTGGCATTTTACAGGAATTTTCTCTACACAGGTTTTTATTGATGCTTCACTAATACCTTTTATTAAACCGGCATTATCATCTGCCTTTATTACTTTTAAAGAATTGTAAAATCAATTCCAGTTTGATTGTAAGGATTATTGCTTTGAGCTTGCAGCAAAATGTTGGCCAGCAGTGCAAATAATAATAGATTAAGTGTTTTTTTCATTTTTTTTAATTTTATAAGGCACGTAAATGTGGTGCATATCTTACAGGCAGACTGCCTGCATTTTCCTTTGGCGTGTAAACTGTAAATCAAAAAAATTGGATTTGATGTAAAGCAAATTTTTTTGAATATAGAGTGCGGGTATAAATCCAACCAGATCTATAAAATATAAAAAAAAGTGGTTTTCCACAGGCACTGGTTTCACAATATAACCTAACCCTAAGAAGCCATTAGTTTACGCAACCAATATCTAAGCATGGTTTATCTGGGAAGACGCAGTTTCTTGCGCACCCAATCTTTATTCCGGAACAGATACGGATTCCCGCTTGTATGTTTACCGGAATATTTTTGCTTCATCAAAAAATACTTCCCGGCAAATAGGCCGGTTCTCTGGCGACTGTATGTTACAATTGCAGACTTCGAAAAGAAACTGCATACTTTGTACTTATTGTTGCCATTTGTATTCAATTTCCTTAGTGAAAGAATTTGGCAAGCGTTCTTACTTTTAAGATGTTACAGAAACGCTGTTAATAGCTGTAATTTAATATTCCTCCCCTCTTGATTTCCCGATTGCAGGCTTTCATTTTTGCAATTATCAAACAATGTATAACCAATTCTCACCTCCCTATTAATTGCCGGGGATCATTACACGAAAAGTCTGTACACTGCAAAAAATACTAGTCTCAATAAGAAACATCACCACAGACAAAATCGTTTTCGATGCAATGCAGAATAAGGTTAATAATATGCATTCACCATGCGGCTCATGGTGTAAATGCAAGCCTGGGAGAATATTTATTTCCGCTTAAACAGTTTTGGCAAAAAATAGCCCAGCAAAAAAGCAATGGCACATAAAAACAGCCAAAATCCTGTACCAGGAACGGAGAGTAAAAATATCATACAATTTAATTTTACTTTTTATTCAGATAAGCGTCCAAAAGTGCAGCGGTTCCGGGATCTTTACTTATCTCTTTCATATCTGCAAGATATGCATTGGTAAAAGTTGCTAAATCATTCCCCTGCAAAACTACATAATCTGAAGACGCATTCGTTGTTTTATTAATGGGCTTATTTAAAATTGCCGCTTTAAAATACTGTTGAAACCTGTCTGTAACTACTTTATTCTGGCTTAAATAAGTCATAAAATCATTGTACCGGTTAAGGTAAAATTTTACTTCAGAATGAACTACCGCACCATTTGTAACAGTTTCACATTTACATCCGCACAATCCCCATGCTGTCCAGGAACCGCAGGATGCCGGAGGTGTACAACAGGTACAACAGCTCATAAACAGTGCATCGGCACTGCATACTGACTGATTAGCTTTACAGGAACAGGTTGATGCAAAATTCGGTGCAGGAGTTTGTGCAAAACCAGTAATTTTAGTAAACAAGAATACCACAACTATAATTATCTTTTTCATAATCTGTGCTTTAATTTAATTCTTACCTTCAGGATTTAAGGCGCTGTGTCAGAAATAATTCCGCCGGTAAATATTGCTATTTACCAGGCGGAGGTTTATCTCTGATAGTTAAATGCAAATGTTGCATAAAATAGAGTACGGATTAAATTTGCAAAATCAACTAAACAGTACAAAGGTGTAAAACAGTAATTTCATGTGCAAGGGAAAAACAACAGAAAAAAATGGGATTTTTCGGAAAAAAAATTGAAGAATATTAATTAGTCTTGTAAAAAAAAAGATTGACTCTTTACTATTTCATAATTTATTTTGGAACTGGGGTTATTATTATTGCCTTTATTCTTTCGCTTATGTATGTCAATATCAGAAACTCCCAATACTATAAATATATATCGCTTTATATTTTTTTAGGTTTATTGCTATCTACGAATTCAATAATTTTTTTAACCCCATCACTAGAAAAAAGATATTTCGCTTTAAGGAATATTTATTTAATTCAGGATATTATATTTTTATTACAGTACTTGTCTTTAAGTGTCTTTTTATTAAAAATTCTTAAACCCTCTCTACTCCATTTTCAATTTAAGTTTTTCAAAATAATTATATTTCTTACTACTTTAATTCAATTTTTTTTTGTGTTATTTTTTTATATAAAAAAAATAATGTTGTTTTCGAATATAATATCAAATTTATTTCTAATTATACTTTCTATACTTTATTTTAGAGATTTGCTTAAAAACAAACCCACTTTACAAATATTAGAGTCATCTAATTTTTGGGTAGCAATCGGAATATTTTTTTACTCTTGCGTAAGTTTTCCGATCTACTCATTAAACCCAACTATTTCAAAAAAATACGCAGAATTTAACGAACAAATTTTTTCAATTTCAAATTTCTCATTAATTGTCATGTACTTTTTTTTTATAAAAAGTTTTTTATGCCTGAAACATCCGCAGAATATACAATAGTCTTTATAATAATTTCTGTAGTTCTAATACTTACGCTAGTAGTATTTATTGCAATAATAATTTTCAGGTATCAAAAAAATCAAAATGCATATTTTAGAAATATAGCAGAAATAAAAATTGCACACGAGAATCAACTTCTTCAATCCCAACTAGAAATGCAGGAGCAAACTTTTCAAAATATCTCCAGGGAAATTCATGATAATATTGGGCAAAAGCTAAGTTTGGCTAAATTGCATTTAAATACGATTGGCTATACACATACCGAAGAGCCCGAAGTGCAGGTAAGGGATGCCGTAGATATGATCAGTGAAGCCATCAACGACCTGAGTGATATCAGCCGGAGTATGAGCAGCGAAAACATTTTGAATAACGGCCTTATCAAGGCCCTTGAATTTGAAGTTACTCAGCTTAAAAAAGCCGGGATATTCCGGGTCAACTTTTCCACCAGCGGGTATCCTGTTTTTTTAAATGCCAATACAGAGCTGGTATTGTTCCGGATTGTGCAGGAGGCCATCAATAATATCATTAAACATGCCGCTGCCAATACAATTGATATTGAGTTGTATTACAACAATGTAAAACTCACCATTGATATCAGTGATAACGGCAGAGGGTTTGTTGTTGACCAGGGGGGGCATGGAACGGGATTGCTGAATATGAAAAAGAGGGCCGTTATGCTGAACGGCAACCTTACTGTTAGCAGTGTGCCCAACTTATGTACTCAAATTAAAATTGAAATTCCCATAAACGAAACCGCCGGCAATGTATAAACTCATTTTAGCTGATGACCATATCTTATTAAGAGATGCATTAAGCAACCTCATTGATAATTTTGAGGAATTTTCTGTAATTGCAACTGCGGGTAATGGAGAAGAAGTGATGGAAGCCATTAAAAATGGCAGCATTCCTGATATTATTTTAATGGACCTGAATATGCCCGCAATGGATGGTTATGAAACCGCTAAATGGCTGCAGCAGTACCATCCCCTGGTAAAAGTGTTGATTTTAACCATGTACGACAGCGAGATTGCACTCATTCGCTTATTACAGGCAGGTGTAAATGGTTTTCTTAAAAAAGACATCCATCCCGCAGAACTGAAACATGCTTTACTTACTGTTGCTGCCGGCGAATATTATTATTCAAGCCATACCACCGGAAAAATAGCCTCCCTTTTCCGTAAAACCTACGATAAACCATCCTCCCTGGAAAAAGCATTATTAAATGATGCAGAAATAGCTTTTTTAAAACTGGCCTGTACCGATATGACCTATAAGGAAATTGCCCAGGCCATGCATTTAACCCCCAGGCATATTGATGCTTACCGCGATCTGTTATTTGATAAGCTGGATGTAAAAAGCCGTGTGGGGCTGGCCATTTATGCAGTAAAAAAAGGTATTGTAACGATATAGCCTATTCAATCAATTTATTACGCATTCCATACATGATCAGGCCACCAATGGTTTTGGCATCCACCTTGGTTTTCATGTTCTGCCGGATGGTTTCAATGGTTCTTGGACTAAGGAAAATTGTCTTGGATATCTCTTCAGTGGTTTTATCTTCGGCAAGCAGTTTCAGTATTTTCAGTTCCTTTTCGTTAAAATGCACCGGGGTGTTGGTACCATAATGCTGGCGCACATTCTTCTTTTGCATCAGCTTACCCATAACAGCCTTGTTCACCAGGTCGTTAAAATAAAAATCATCATTCATACAGGTAAGTATCGCTTCATAGATCTCCTCTGGATCGGTGGTTTTAGTAAGATAGGCATTGGCCCCCATCTCCATCATTTTGCTGATCATCTGCTGGTCATCATACATAGTAAGTACAATGATCTTGATATCTTCATACTCCTTGCGTATCAGCTGTATGCCGTTGATGCCGTCAATCTCCGGCATGCGTATATCCATTAACAGTACTTCCGGTTTTTTAATGGAAATTTTATGCATCATGTCCTTGCCGTCTTCGGCTTCCCAAAGCATTTTAAGATTGTCTTTACCGGAAAGTGCCATCTTAATCCCATCCCTGAATATCTTATGGTCATCGGCAATGGCTAATTTAATTACGTGATCGTTACTCATATGTACTGCAAATCGGGGGTTAGTAGATTTTCATTTTCAAGTTACACTTTTACGTGTATTTTATTACGTATTTGATATTATTGTATCGTATATTTTTTTTCCACATACTGTTAGCCGGCACCTGTTGTAAGCAATATTACCAGGTAAATATACGTGCCCTTTCAATCGTTGATTTACTTTTGAAGCCGGCACAAACAGTATTTGCCACAGGGCTTAAAAAGGGCAATACTGCTATTGCGCAGCCTGGTACTGGCGCCTATTTTTGTACCAGTTGATTGGCATTGGTTCACTGAAATATTTATATCCAATATTCAATATCCGGTAAGACCAATACATCCTTTAATCCTGAAAAATCTCTTTGTGCTTGTGTTTCCGGTGTCAATCAACTACTTTAATAAGCCCGTTTTATATCCAAATACCTCTGATCTAAAAAAACCTACCAAAAAATTCCGGCTAGTGCATTGGGCATTAGCCGCTTTCCCCAACAGGTTTTATAAAATACCAGCAACCCAATCTACTCCGTTACATTTTCCCCTGCCAGGCCAGCCAAGTATTTATACGCTGGTAAAGTTACGTTTTTTTGCATAGTAAAATTACTATTTAAATTTCGTATATTTACCCCTTATTGTAACGCTATTTTACTTGGTGTAAATACTAAAACCCTTAACAGTAAAGGGTTTTGCTAATTTATCCACATATCCACATTTTGATTGGCAGTTGCCCAGGGTGCGGTTTTGGAAGAAGTTTACATCAGAAATTACTTTTAAACCACCAAAAATCTAGTTATGCACAATCAAATTTTTGACCTAGTAGAAGCATTACTAAGCATCGTTTTTGCTTAATAATTAAGAATTTAAACTACGTAATATGTTTGGGTTTATTGGAAGTAATGGCTATTTTTGAAAAAAAAAGTCATTATCGAAAATTTACTTAAATATATTACTTACTTTTTTGAAGTACTTCCTTTTGTCTTTTTTTCGCTAAATTTTAAAAAAATTAGTTCAAAAGACAAAAGGATATTTTTTTTGTATACCACTCTCGTTGCTTTATTCATATTTTCAGGCGTCATAACACGTTATTACTTCGGATCCTCTAATAATTTCTATGTGATTACGAGATTTTATGATGTAATGGAATATACATTACTAGCATTATACTTCTCGCAGAATGTTAGGAATCCATTCATTAAAAAATTCGTTTTATACTCTATTATACCCTTCATTGCATTCTGTCTTTATGATTTTCTAACTTCCAAAGAACATAGTTTTGCATTTCTACCTCTAGTAATTGAATGCCTAATTATGTTACTTATATTGATATATATATTTTATGAGAAAATGCAATACACTTTATTGAATCCAATCTACCAGACTTCTTTTTTCTGGATAGCAGTTGCATTTATTATTTACTTTGCGGGTAATTTCTTTTTGTTTTTGTATTCAAAAAATAGTTATCAAGACGAAGCCTTTCGACGCCAATATACTATCATATATACAACTGTCACTATTGCGAAAGACATTCTATTATCTATTGCTGCGTTCATAAAAGACGAAAAAGAGAGCACTAATCTTTCAGCCCAAGACCCAATGTTTGCTGATATACATTACCCCGATTTTAAAAATTAAACCAACAATCAGTTTAGCTAAAATGTTCTTTTTACAAGCAACCAACACCGGCATAAACACTGCAATGTTTTTAGGAACTATCGGAATGCTCATTTTGGCTATAGCTATTGTTATATTCGTTATTTTTCACCAACGAAAAGTCATTCGTTATAATTTTCAACTTAAAAAGCTCGAAGAAGAAAAACAGCAAATACTGCTGAACGCCTCCATTCGTTTCCAGGAGGAAGAGCGCAACCGTATTGCTGCCGATCTGCATGATGATGCTGGCCCCTTGCTGGCCACCGCCCGCTTATACCTGAATGAGAACCTGGTGAACCAGGAAAAAGCACAACAATTACAAAGCATTTACAGCGCCAAGCAGATCATAGACGATGCCATTTTACTTATACGCAATATCAGCCACAGCCTGATGCCCCCTACCTTAAAGAATTTTGGTTTGGAAAGTGCGGTAAACGACCTGTTTCAAAAGATCAGTGGCAGCGGCAGTATTAACGCCAGTGCCCGCTTTCATGATTACCGTACCCGGCTGAAGGTGGAACAGGAGCTGCTGGTATTTCGCATTGTACAGGAACTGGTAAACAATGTATTTAAACACAGCAACGCCGGCTTTATACACCTTACACAAAACGTTAGTGGCAGCAATATGTATTTCAGGTTGCATCATGATGGTACAGGCATTGTACAGTCTGATTTTGAAAAACTGAACCAAAGTGCCCTTGGGTTAGGCTTAAAAAATATTGCCAGCCGCATTAAAGTACTTAAAGGAAGGATATTTTTTGAGATTGACCCCAGTCATACCTATTATAAAGTAACCATTGAAGTGCCTATGGAAGCCATGATATAGTGTATTTATAAACCCGGCATAGTGTAAATGCTTACACCTGACTGATTATAAGTGTTATAACACTGTTTTAAATAGCATAAATTAAAATAGATTCAGTAATTTTACGCTACCCAAAAACTATGGAAGAAATTAAAGTTGCCATTGCTGACGATCATAAAATATTCCGGAAAGGCGTTATCCTTTCGATGCGGTCCTATACCAATATTAAATTTGTGATGGAAGCTGATAATGGAGAAGACCTGCTGAACAAAATACCCGAATCTTTACCTGATGTTATTTTATGTGATCTTAAAATGCCTGTTAAAGATGGCATTGATACTACCAAAATGATCACTAAAAACTTTCCCAATATAAGGGTGATCATCTTAACTATGTACGAAGATGAGCGCTTTGTGGGCCACCTGATGGATTGCGGTGCAGCAGGCTACCTGCTGAAAAGTACCGAGCCCAGCGAAATAAAAAAAGCCATTATGGACGTAATGCGTACCGGCTTTTATTTAAACCCCTTTGTAAATAAGGTGCTGATCAAAAAAAATTATTCCAAACAAAAATTCAATCCTTCCTTAACTACAGAAATTGTATTGAGCGAAAGGGAAAAAGAAGTGCTGACCCTGGTATGCATGGAGTTTACAGCCGCAGAAATTGCAGCTAAAATGGACATCAGCTCCAGAACAGTGGAAGCCATCAAAGACCGCCTGATGGAACGCTTTGGCGTAAAGAACTCAGTGGGCCTGGTATTTTATGCCATGAAAAATTCTTTGATCGACTAATTGATCTTTCCGCTTTATTATTTCGCAAATTTATCCTGCCAGGCAAGCATGCCACCGGTTACATTTTTGATATTGGTAAAACCAAATGTCTCTAATAACAAACAGGCCTGTCCACTACGGTTACCGCTTCGGCAGTATACGATTACCTCTTCATTTTTAATAGCTTCAATATCATCTACCTGCATGGTTTGAACTTTACCCAATGGCAGCAGAATACCACCAATGTTAAAATCTGCATGCTCATGAGGCTCCCTTACATCCACTAAATGTAATTGCTCGCCGGCATCTATACGGGTTTTTAATTCCTCAATACTTATTGTTGTCATCTTATTATTTTTAATGATTATCAAGTGAATCTTTAAGCACTTTCATTTGTGAGGAAAGCCGAAGATCCATTACCTGGCCTGACCGGATATACTGTGGTCTTTTTTCTTCATCAAACCGGTCGGGTATTTGTTTATATACAAATGCATTGGCGGTATCCTTTACATCTGCATCCGGTAATACTGCTCCAATAATGATCCCATACTGTTCCAGGTATGCTTTGGCTTCTTTGTAGGTCATGCCAGTAATATCCGGCACAATAATCTGCTGGTCGCCTAAACCGCTGCCAATTACAAGGGTGATTTTACTGCCCCATTGCACTTTGGCCTTTTCCGGAATGCGAACACCGTTATATTGCTGTTCCAGTACTGACCCTACCTGAAAATCAGGCCTGAATATAGTATCCTCCAGTTGCAAATGATTACGCTGTAATAAGTCGAGTGCAAAACCAATACTTTGGCCTTCCAGTTTAGGCATTTCAATCATGGGAGGTATCACCCTGTTAACGGTTAAAAAAACAGTGCGGTTAATTTTTACCGAGGCATTGGGATCGGGTAATTGCTTTAAAACAATTCCCCTGGAAGCGGTGTCAGTAAAAACAGAATCCTGTATCTGCACATCAAAGCCTTGTTTTTCCAGTAATTTAACTGCATCATCGGTTTTCTTTCCAATCACAGCCGGTACGGTCAGGTATTCTCCATGCTTGGTGATCCAGCCCAGCGTTTTTAATACTAAAAAAATAATTATACAAGTGAGCGCTATCCCTGCCAGCATGTTAACCCATAATGGGCGGCTTGTGATAAATTTAAACATTTAAATGGTTTACTGTTTTACACTTTTATTAAAACATTCTTCAATTAAGGCAGAATAAAATTCTTTTAAAGACCATCCCATGGCCACTACCTGCTGCGGAACCAGGCTGGCATCACTTTGGCCAGGCACCGTATTGATCTCGAGCATATATGGATGCTCATCTGCCAAATTGTAAATAAAATCAATTCTAACAATACCATTGCAATTAAAAACAGTATAGGCCTTTCTTGCAGCAGCCTGAATTTTTTCTGCAATAGCGGTGGTTACATTTGCCGGTGTTACTTCTTCACTGGCGCCTTCATATTTTGCTTCAAAATCAAAAAATTCATTTTTAGAAATGATCTCTGTAATTGGCAATGCAATGATCTGACCTTTACTTTTAAACACTCCAATGGTAAACTCTCTGCCGCTGATGAATTCTTCCACCAGCACCTGGTCATCTTCTTTAAAAGCCTTATCCAACGCCGGTTGTAAGTCTGCTGCAGCTTTTACTTTACTAATACCCAGGCTGCTGCCCCCATTATTGGGTTTTACAAACAGGGGTAATGTAAGTTCTTTCAATATGGTATCTGCAGCTATTGGTTCCGCTTTAAATAAGTGTAACGATTTAGCCACATGCATTCCTGCAAAAGCAGCCACTGCTACGGTGTAGCGCTTATTAAAGGTAAGTGCCGATGTGGCCGCATCGCATGAAGTGTATGGAATGTTAAGGCAATCGAAATAACCCTGCAATTTTCCATCTTCACCAGGTGTGCCATGCAAACCTACCAGTACGGCGTCAAATAATATTTTAGTACCGTTCAGTGAAATGGAGAAATCGTTTTTATCAACAGGTATGTTAGCCCCGTTTGGGTTCATAAAGAACCATCCTTTGGGATTAATATCAATCTTATAACAATCCCATTTATCAGCATCTATATTTTTTTCTATGGCAATGGCACTTTTATAAGAGATTACCGCCTCGCCTGAATAGCCTCCGGTAACAAGTGCAATTTTTTTCTTCATTCTGTTGTAAGGAGTTGTTTAAACAAAGAAACGAAAAATAATTTTCTATTTGCCGTTTGCCTTCCTGTTTAAGGAATTTTTATGTTTAGATATTTATGTGACTGCCCGAAAATGCATAAAACCCGGGTATGATCTGCAGAAAATGGTTTATTGTGCTTCAGCTTCCGGCGTAACACCTTCATTACCGCTGTTTAATACAAATTTCCAGCTGCCGTCTGATTGCTTTTTCCAGATGGTAATATAAGTGCCATAAACAGCCGTATCTTTTTCAGGCAGCTGCAGTGCATATAACCCGTAGGTATAGCCCAGCTCGCCTGAAGCGGCAATTACCCCCCGGGTTGGCTTCCATTGCAATTTATAGGCACTGTCATCCTGCTGGATCAAAAAATCAATGGCATCTGCGCCTAGAATGGGGTATTGGCCGGGTTTTAGCAGCACTCCGTTGCTGTCAATATATTCCATAAACGCGGCTTTCATCCCCTTTTCTTCACTTAATTTAGAGAAAGCTCTGTCTGCATCCATCATCTTTATTTTTTCATCCAGGCCTGCCTCCGTTTTCTCTGGCCGGAAAAGATTGCATGACCCGCATACAAGCAATAAAAAAAGAACAGGTATAATTTTACTCATGGAATGATATCGTTTAAGATACAAAAAGGCGAAAGTATTTATATACCCTCGCCAATGTAGCAGGAAATATCACCTGCCGGTAAACAGGCCGTCAGGCCTTATTCAATCATTTTAATGATGCTTAGCTGTGCAGTAAATCTTTTTTTGCAACTAAAGCATCTACAGTTTCTACATACATTTCATCCGGTACGCAACAATCAACCGGGCAAACGGCAGCGCACTGAGGTTCTTCATGAAAACCCTGGCATTCTGTACATTTATTAGGCGTAATGTAATAAGTGTCTGAACTTACCGGAGCATTTCTTTGGTCTGCATCTACCTGAGAACCGTCGAGTAAGGTAAATGTTCCTTTTACTGTAGTTCCATCAGAAATTGCCCACTCCACTCCACCTTCGTAAATTGCATTGTTAGGACATTCGGGCTCGCAGGCACCGCAATTGATACATTCGTCTGTGATCTTAATAGCCATCTATCGTAATTTTGAATTTGAAAAAAAGCCACCCTTTTGGTTGGTAGTGCAATTTAATAATAAAACATTATGAATTTACAAAAACGGGTTGATTTATTACAAAAATTAAGTGCTTATCTGCAGGAAAACAATACGGTGTGGCAGGAAACGAAATCCAGTGCCCATGCACATAATGGCTGGTTTATTCAGGAGTTTGTGGATGTTGCCATAAACAACATCTGCAATGCATTTTTAGTGCCGGAAAAATTAACAGCCTGGGCCAAACATTATCACCTGGATGATAATATTCAGGGAAAAAACATTGGGCTTGTAATGGCAGGCAATATTCCATTGGTGGGCTTTCACGATTTTTTATGTGTGTTTATCAGCGGTCATTCGCAAACCATCAAATTATCTGGCAAAGATGATATACTGCTGAAGCACCTGGTGGAGCAACTGTATAACTGGGACGCCGATGTAAAAAAATATATTTCTTTTGCCGACATGCTGAAAGGATGCGATGCCTATATTGCAACAGGAAGTAATAACACCGCCAGGTACTTTGAACAGTATTTTGCAAAATACCCCAGCATCATCCGCCGCAACCGTACTTCGGTGGCAATTTTAGATGGTACTGAATCAACAGAAACACTGGAAAAATTGTCAGACGACGTGCACCTTTTTTTTGGTTTGGGTTGCCGTAATGTTACTAAAATATTTGTTCCGGAAAATTATGATTTTGTACCGCTGCTGAAAGCCTTTGACAAATACAAATATTTTGGCGATCACAATAAATATAAAAACAACTACGATTACCAGCTGTCAATTGCCCTGATGAACAACATTTATTACATGACCAACGGAAGCACGCTGCTGATAGAAAGCGAAGAAATATTTTCGGCTATCAGCCAGCTGAATTACAGTTTTTATTCAGATAAAGCAGCTGTACAAAAAACACTGCAACTGAACAATGATGTGCAGTGTATTGTTAGTACGGATAACACCGGGTTTGGCAAAGCGCAGCAGCCAGGTTTATTTGATTATGCAGATGGCGTGGATACGATGCAGTTTTTGTTAGCTTTATAAAAGTGCATCAGTACACAAATGGTACAAACATGACAATTTGAAGACAATCTACGAAGGCCTTCCTAATTAAATGTTAAACATGTCAGTTGGTAAATCTCATTTTGTCAGGCCTTCGTTATTTTGTATTGTCAGGCACAGGAGTTGATACCTAATTTTTACGCTGAACAAAAGATTACTATTTTTAGACAACAATAAATCTTACGCAAAATGAAACTGAAACAAGTCTTATTCACAGTGGCCATTAGTGCTGTTACCACCCTTGCAGTAATTTGGGGTTATGGTAAATTTTTTAAGCAGAATAATTCTTACGGAGGGCAGGAAGCCGGAGTAATACCTTCCAACTATAAGTACGCCGGTTTGCTGGATGGAAATAATCCACCCACCACGGCTATTGATTTTACAGTGCCAGCAGCCGCTGCAACACCTGCTGTTGTGCATATCAAAACAAAAACCAATGCCAAGCAGGTAAATAACAATTTACCCCGTACCCGCCCTAACAACCCCTTTGGCGACTTTTTTGATGATGACATGTTTAACCAGTTATTTGGTGGCAGGGGCGGTGTTATTCCCGAACAAAGGGCAAGCGGCTCCGGGGTAATTATCAGCGAAGACGGTTACATTGTTACTAATAACCATGTGGTGGATAATGCTGATGAATTAATGGTAACGCTGAGCAATAAAAAAACCTACAAGGCAAAAGTAGTGGGTACTGATCCATCTTACGATCTGGCGGTAATTAAAATTGAAGCAAGTGGCTTACCATTTTTATTGTACGGCAATTCAGACGATCTTAAAATTGGCCAGTGGGTATTGGCCATTGGCTACCCATTAAACCTTGAAACTACTGTTACAGCTGGCATTGTAAGTGCCAAAGCAAGGAGTTTGGGTCTTAATAAAGACAAGAATGGCGACCGTGCTTCGGGAGTAGAATCTTTTATACAAACCGATGCGGCTGTAAACCCCGGAAACAGTGGTGGCGCTTTGATCAATACTGATGGTAAATTAGTGGGTATTAATTCTGCCATTGCATCTCCTACCGGTTCTTATGCAGGATACTCTTACGCAATACCTGTAAACATTGCAAAAAAAGTGGTGGATGACCTTATAAAATTCGGAACGGTACAAAGGGGTTATTTAGGTGTGAAATTTATACCAGCCAGCGATTTAAATGATGATGAAAAAAAGAAAGAAGGGATACCGTTGGCTGCCGAAGGTATTTATGCGCAGGATGTGCCCACTGATGGAGGCGCATATGCAGCAGGCATACGCAAGGGCGATATTATTAAAAAAATTGATGGCATTGAAGTAAGCAGTGGTGCCGAAATGCAGGGACAGATCAGCCGGTTTAAACCCGGCGATAAAATTCCGGTAACCTATGTACGCAGCGGCAAAGAAAATACCGTTACTGTTACACTCAAAAACAAAGCCGGCAATTTTGACATTGTGAAAGCGGATGCTGCCCTGGAAACGCTGGGCGCAGATCTTGTAACGCTGGATGCCAAAAAAGCAAAAGAATACGGCATCAACGGAGGTGTGGTGGTGAAAAAGATAAACGGAGGTGCACTGAACGACCAAACCCGTATGAAAGACGGCTTTGTAATTCTGAAGATCAATGACAAAGATGTAAAGAATGTAGATGAATTAAAAACTGCCATTGGTGCCAATAAAACCATTACCATCAGCGGGTTTTACCCTGGTTACGACGGGGTGTATGAATACCCGATCACTTTAGGACAAGAATAAAACAAGCACAATAAAAAAAATGCCCGGCTAAACCGGGCATTTTTTTTATAAAACCTGTCTGTTTTATTTCTTCTCGTATAACAGATATTCCCAGGGCTGCATTTCAAAATATTTTTCGCTGGTGAAATCATTGTCGGTTTTGCTAAACACATTACTGTAATGCCCGGTAACCTGCTGATCAGTTATTTCAAACCTTATCTTCTCTTTACTAAAGTTCAGCAGTACCAGCACTTCCTTATTACCGTTCTTTCGCAGGTAGGCCAGTATATTTTTTTCTGCCCCTGTTGCAAGCAAATAAGTGGTAACAGCTGTATCGCCGGCGAGTAATGCAGGGTTTGTTTTTTTAAGTTGCAGCAGGGTGCTGTAAAAATTTGCCATTGTATTCTGACCATTCCATTCAATTGGATCCTTATCAAAAAATTTCAACCTTTTCAAATTAGGCAGCTCCTGTCCGCTGTAGATCATGGGCATGCCATTCCAGGTAAAACTGAAAACGGCCAGTGCTTTGGCCATATCACCATATTTTTCATATTCGGTTCCATTCCAGGTGTTCTCGTCGTGATTGCTGGTAAACCAAAGAGGAATATCTTTTGCACCACAAATAGCATTGTATTGCAGCAGTACTGAATCCAGTACACTTTTATCCAGATGTTTTTTATAAAAATCCTCGGTTTTGTGCATCCAGCTCCAGGTATAACAGGCATCAAATGCTTTAAAATAATCGGGGTGTTCAACCGGGTCGCTTTCAGCCAGCCAGAATAGGGTTTTGGTTTTCTCCAGTTCGGTACGGGCTTCCAGCCAAAAATCCAGTTCTACCCAAAACGCAAGGTCACAGCGAAAGCCATCAATATCGCATTCCTTTACCCAGTAATTCATGGCATCTATCATGGCCTTGCGCAGCTCCGGGTTTTTATAATCCAGTTCAATAATATCATCCATGCCACTGGCAATTTTAAAATCATGTGTGGCGGAATCTTTTTCATAATATTCAGGATGTGTTTTGGTCCACACATGATCCCAGCCAGTATGATTGGCCACCCAGTCGATGATCACTTTAAATCCCATATCATGTGCCTGTTTCACCAGTGTTGTAAAATCTTCCAGATTACCAAACTCCGGATTAACAGCAGTATAATCGCTGCAGGCATAATAACTACCCATCGAACCTTTCATATTTTTTTTTGCAATGGGGGTGATGGGCATGAACCATAATGTTTCCACGCCCATTTCCTTTAGCCGGGGCAGCTCTTTTGCAAAAGCATTAAAAGTGCCTTCAGAAGTGTACTGCCGCAGGTTTACCTCATACACGTTGGTATTGTGGATCCAGCTGGCTTTTTTAAATTCAGAATGCATCATTGTTGTTGGGTTTTGTTTTTCTTTATCAGCAGTATTGTTATTACATGCATACAGCAATACTCCGGCGACAAAGGGCATTAGTATTTTTTTCATGCAAACAATTTATATTGTCAAATGTAAGCAGGTAATGTGTAAAAACTACATTTCTTTTAAAACGCTTTCAACATTGTACCTTTGCAGTTGTTATTTAATACTATGAAGCAATTTAATGTCCCCATCATTTACCGCAGTCCTTTAATAGCTGCCATAAAAAATAAGCGGAAGCAGCAGGATAAAATGAAAAAAGATTTCAGTCCCACCCTGCTTGATTTTGGTCCCCTGCAGATCTACCTGGCCAGGCATTTTGGCTTTTGTTATGGTGTGGAAAATGCCATTGACATTGCATTCAGAACCATTGAAGAAAATCCCGGTAAACGTATTTTCTTATTGAGCGAAATGATACATAACCCGCAGGTAAATGCTGATTTGCAGCAACGTGGGGTGCAATTTTTACAGGATACTTATGGTAAACAGATAGTGCCTTACGAATCTTTAACAAAAGATGATGTGGTGATCATTCCTGCATTTGGCACCACTCTTGCCATTGAAGAAAAATTAAATGCCATTGGCATTCCAACGCAGCAATACAATACCACCTGCCCTTTTGTAGAAAAGGTATGGAACCGCAGTGAGCAGATCGCACAAAAGAATTATACCGTGGTGGTGCATGGCAAACCAACACATGAAGAAACAAGGGCCACATTTTCACATGCGGCCCATCATACCCCCACTGTTATTGTTAACAATATGCAGGACGCAGAACAGCTGGGCAAATTCATTACTGGTGAAGAAAAGGCTGCAGATTTTTACACTGTATTTGCGGGAAGATTTTCTGAAGGTTTTAATGCCGAAACAGACCTGCAGCGCATTGGCGTGGTGAACCAAACCACCATGCTGGCAAGTGACACACAAGCCATCTCTGATTTTTTAAAACTGGTAATGATAAAAAAATATGGTTTAACAGAAAATACTGTTGCTGCACATTTTGCAGATACCAGGGATACCCTTTGTTATGCCACCAACGATAATCAAACAGCTGTTTACGGACTGCTGGAAACAAAGGCCGACCTTGCCATTGTGGTGGGTGGATACAACAGCAGCAATACATCGCACCTGGTAGAATTATGCGAGGAAAAATTACCTACGTATTATATTACCGACGAAACAAAGATCATTGCTGCCAACCTTATTCATCATTTTAACTTCCATACCAAACAGGAATTGACCACACCTGATTTTTTGCCAAACAAAGAGCCGGTAAAAATTTTACTTACCAGTGGTGCCAGCTGCCCCGATGCGCTGGTGGAAGCTGTAATAGAAAAACTGGCTGCTTTTTTTAACCCGGTTATTTCTGTTGAGGAATTAACTGCAGCGTTTCAATGATTCCCGTCTCTATAAATAAAAAGGCAAGTCTGCTTCATCATTGACTTGCCTTTTATGCCTCATATCAACTGACTCATTTTATCACATGCTATTAATTAGTCTTTAATAATTTTTTGTGCTAATTGTACATTACCATTCATGTCGGTCAGTTGCAGGATGTAAACACCTTTTGATAGCGCCGTTAAATTATTTATAACAACCTGGTTGTTTCCTTTCACAATATTGTAACCGGCTGTACGTAATACCCTGCCCCCTGCATCTGCAATGCGAACCTGCAAACTTGTTTTTACCCCGCTGAACAAAGAAATATTTACCATACTTGTTACCGGGTTAGGCCAGGTTTTTACACTGTTTATATTGGTTAATTTGATGGCTGCAGTATTGGAATATGTAATTTGTCCATCCATACTTACCAGTTTTATCCTGTAGTAGATTACTGCAGTTCCTGTAAGCTGTGCAATATCGTCCTGCAAATCATACTGCAATGTACCGGCATTATTTCCTGCTGCCACCCTTTCCGCAACGGTTACAAAATTATCATTACCGGTACTGCGTTCTACAAAGAACCTGCTGGTATTGATCTCATTTACGGTGACCCAGTTAACAGTTACTGCAGTTCCATTCAATAAAGCACCGGCCTCAATTTTTTGTACCGGCAGAACCGACATCCAGTTAACAGTATATGTTGCAGGTGTAGGATCCTGTTTACCGGCAGCATCTATAAAAGCAAATGTAAACTGGCTTGTGGTGGCACTTAAAGAAGTGAATTTGATCTTTAAAAGATCAGGATTGTAACTGGCGATGATTGTATTATTTACTACCAATACGTTGTTGTAATATAACTGGCTGTTTGCAGGAACTTGTGTGATTACCACTTTTTTTCCTGCACCCAATACGCCGTCTTCTGCGTCATTCCCTTTTAAAGCTGCAGCAGTAAGAATAGTGCCTGCGCCATTTAAAGTGATGAATGTATTCAGCAGTGGTTTGCCCAAAGTATATGTTTGATTATCCGAATCAGGTAAACGCTCCATTCCAAAATCTTTGCCGGCAATATTAGTAGCAGTACTGTTAGTTGTAAACGATTGTAATAATGGAGAGGTATTGGCCCAGCCTGCAGGCACATCCGTAACAGGGGCGGCACTTCCAAACACACCTGCGGTTTGTGACAATACTATATTAACATTCAGATTTTGTGGTACACCTGCAAATGTATACACACCGTTAGCATTAACCGTATTGGTGGCAATTACTTTTGCTGTTGCGGTATTAATAAGGCTGGCATACACCATTCCACTGGCATTAATGCCTGCTTCAGAACTGTTTTGAATACCCGTAAAAGTTCCAGCAGCACTACCATTTTTATCGTTCCATACGGTACCCGCTACTGTAATAGTTTTTTTAAAGCTAATATTACCCAGTGCAATGGCCTGCAGTGATGGATTTGATTGCGCAGTTTTTACATTACCATATACCACCGTAAATGAAGTGATAACAGCCGTTCCAAAATCAATTATAACAGTACATTGCTGATCAGCTGCATCTGTACTGGTTGAGCTGGCATTACCACCCTGGCCATTGGTGGTATTAGCATAAGCGGAGTTGCCATTTATTATGATCCAGTTTGATGTGCTGTTAAACTTTGTAAGCAAAGGCAATATCGTATGACTGCGATCATTACCCACTATTGCTACCGAATCGTAATACGCATTGCTGCTGGCATTACTTTTATCTATATCTGCAATACTGAATTTTACGCCGCTTACCGGTTGAGAAAAGGTGAATGTTTTAGTAAGCACTTGTGTATTGGTTGAAAAGTTCATATCAATTTCTACCGCACTTGCAGAACCAGCTACTACAAAATCGCCGCTGCCATTTACCTTTGGATATGGTGCCACAAATGTACTGGCTCCACCAGTGCTTACCATACTAACGGTATTGTTTACACCAGAGCCGCCAATATTAGTGCAGTTACCTGATACAGTTCCTGACGTCCAGGCTGATGCAAATGATGATGCCCAGTTAAGTGTATAAACAGTTTGTGCATTCATTTTTGTTGCAGCACCAATTAAGAGCAGTAATAAAAAATGTAATTGTTTCATATTAAAAGATTTTAAAGATAATGTTACGTGTTTTGTAATGTTGCTGACCATCCACTAAGCCAGTGTCATGCCAAAGCTAAAAACACTCAGTATCAAATCTTTAGATGTTGATGCACCATGCCAATTTCCATTTTATAGACTCTTTTCCATCGATGACGGCACTTTGGGCTGCTTGACACATAAAAAAACCACCCCATTTGCATGAGGTGGCCTTTTATACTTTCTGTGATACCGGTATCTACCTGATCACTTCTATTGTTTTATTGATCTGTTCATCGCCTGCTAATATCTGCAGCAGGTATTTGCCTGATGACAGCCTGCTTACATTCAGCGTTTCAGTTTGACTCGCTGCGGCTGTTCTTTGTACCTGCACCAGTTTTCCATCCATTGACAGCACGCTCATCACTACGGGCTTATTGATCATAGCTGCCGCAAACGTAACCCGTACCTCGTCAGTGGCGGGATTCGGGTATACCAGCACCCCGGCTATCTTACCCAGGTTCACTATGCGTACTCCACTATAGCTGACCTTACCATTTTTATCAACCGATTTTAAACGGTAATAGTTCATCCCTTTTACTGCTGCAGTATGTAATAATCCATAATTATGACTGTTGCTGGATACTACTGTTCCAATAACCGTAAAACGGCTGCCATCTGTGCTGAACTCTACCTCATATCCTGATACATTTAATTCTTCGCTCACTACCCAGTTCAACTGTACATCTGTGCCTTTTGGCTGTGCTGTAAAGCTTACCAACTGTACCGGTAACACAATCGATGAGGTAATACCGGCATCTATTTTAACATTTACCGTATTGGCAGCTACATCAAATGTGCCTGTTTGACCAGCTGAGTTCACATCACTGTCTGTATCGCTGTCTGTTACGCCCCCTGTTCCTGCGCCGCCATTATCCTGTATCGTGAAGTTCCCTATCGGTTTGTTGCTGAAGATCACATAATATCCTGTACCCACCGGAACCTTGGTGATTAACCAGTTGCCATTACCATCTGTTACGGCGCTGCCGATGGGTTGGTTTAAGCTATTGTACAAGGTGGCCACCACTCCTGCAATCCCTGGTTCGCCGGCATCCTGTAAGCCATCACCATCAACATCATCCCATACCCGGTTGCCTACTGTGGCTATCGGTATTCGTCTTAAACCCGCATCTACCGTTAAATTCAGCTGGCCTGCCCCTAATGCAAATATGTCTGTTTTACCCGCAAAACCTCCCGAAGGATTCACATCACTGTCTCCGCCGCCGGTCCAGGTATTTGCTCCGTCGCCATCGGCGCCTCCCGTGTTATCTTTTGTAGTAAACGATAAGCCTGCCGGCGTAGTGGTAAATCCTACCTGCCAGTTGGCGCTTTGTAAATTAGGGAAGAAGTAGTAGCCATTCTCATCTGTTACGCATACTGCTACCTGGTTGGTCAGGTCATCCCATAAGGTTACTGTTACACCTGCAATACCAGGCTCACCGGCATCCTGTATGCCATCTCCGTTAAGATCTTCCCATACTTTATTACCCAATGCCGCCCTGGTACTAACCAGTCCTGCATCTAAACTTCTGTCGTTACGGTTGCCTGCGTTGAGCGTTACCAGCACTGTTTTACCGCTGATTACATCGGCATCACTGCCGGTAGCATCGTTGGCAGATGATTTTGAAGTCAGGTCGAAGCCTGCAGGATAATTGCTGAAGCTTACGCTGTAATCTCCATCGGCAAGCCCTGTAAATAAATAATCTCCATTATCGTCGGTGGTAGTGGTGGCAATGGCTACTCCTGCACTGTTATACAAAGTAACCATCACTCCTGCTATCCTTGCAGGGTTAGCGGTTTGGGTTCCATCACTGTCTGTATCAAACCAGGCGGTTCCGCCCAGTGTATTGGTAGCTGCAGGTGGTACTATTCCAAGGTCTACCGTCAACTTATCTTCGCCTGACGCCAAGGCTACCAGCGCTGTATAACTTGTTTGGGCGCCTGCTGTATTGCCTGCTACAGATGTATTTTTAGGGTTACCATCACTGTCTAAGGCATCACTGCTGCCCGCATCTTTTGCACTTAATGTATAGGTAGACAATGCCGCAGGTAAAGTAAATCCTACCTGGTAATTGCCAGAGCCTAATCCGCCAAACATATACTCGCCCAGCGCATTGGTTAACGTAGTGGCCACTGCAGTTAATTCCCCTCCACTGATCACTCCATCATTATTTACATCTTTATACAGGTTTACTGTTACGCCAGCTGCCCCCAGTTCTCCGCTATTCTGTACCCCATCATTATTCAGATCGTACCATACCTTATCTCCTAAACTTCCCAAGCCACTTGGAACACCCTGTACTATACCCGCATCTATACTCAGGTCATCTGCTGTTAAATTAATGCTGCCCGTTTTACCAACGCTGTTGGCATTGTTATCTGTTGCAGCAGCTCCGGTGTTTTGTGTGGTAAAGCTGAAGCCCGAAGGTATATTGCTGAACTGTACATTGTAATTGGTGGCTGCTCCTGCACTTGCTGCCAGGTTTACAAATAAATAATTACCATTGATATCGGTGGGCTGTGTTGCCACCAGTACATCATCGGCAGTACCAGGTAAACCATCTGTACCATTCTGATATAACATAACTGTTACACCTGCAACGCCCGGTTCGGTAGCCAGTTGCTGACCGTCGCCATTATCATCTCTCCACACTTTATCGCCCAGCTTTAAAGTTCCTGCAGGCGCCGCTTGCACAAAGCCTGCATCGGTTTTCGTATTTCTTTCGTCCTCTTTTAACCTGATAAAGCCTGTCCGGTCTGTTGCATTATTGGTGATATCACTGTCTGTTTCATCGTTACCCGAGTTATTGTTAACCACAGGAGTATTATTATAACCAACGGGCTGTACAAACTCCACCTGCCATTTATTAGAACCGGTAACTACCAGGTTGTTGAAGATATAATTACCAAATGCATCGGTCACCATTGTGCGAACGGCTACCAGTTCTCCGCCAGTCAGTACGCCATCGCCATTTGCATCCTCATATAAATTAACCGTTACGCCCGCAATGCCCGGTTCTCCGGCATCCTGCGTACCATTACTGTTTATATCATTCCATACCTTATCGCCTAAGCTGGCCGTAGTGGCTGCCTGCGGAATGATGCCTGCATCTATGCCCAGCACCTGGGTACCGGCTACGCCTGTATTTACTACTGTTGTTTTACCATACGTTGCACTGCCCAATGTGGCATTTACATCACTGTTGGTAGTAGCATTACCCGGTGTGGTGCCTGCTGTACTGGTAAACACCATACCGGCAGGTGGAGTAATGCCTACAATATAATCAGTTGCTGCAGGCAAGCCCGTAAATAGATAATTGCCATTGGCATCTGTTACTGTAGTTGCTACTACTGTAGTGCCATTAGATGCGTACAAGGTTACCGTTACTCCCGCAACGCCTGGTTCTCCGGCATCCTGCGTACCATTGCTGTTATTATCATACCATACCTTATCGCCAATACTATTGCTTGCTGCCGCTGTTCCAAAAACAAGGCCCGCATCTGCTCCACGTTCTGCTTCTCCGGGGGCCAGCCAGAAGCTGCCTGTTCTGCCTGTTGATGTGTTGGCATCGCTGCCATTGGCTGCTGTGCTGCCGCCACTGGTGGTGGTGGTATTGGTGGCATCCGAACTACCCGTTACCTGCGTATTGGTTTGTGTGGTAAACTGATAGTTTGATGGTAAGGTAAATCCTACATTATAAGATGTGGCTGTTGTTGTACTGGCCGACAGATTATCAAATAAATAAAGACCATACGCATCCGTTACAGTGCTTCCGACTGTTACATCATCTGCTGTGCCGGGTAAGCCGTCTGTTCCATTCTGGTAAAGCGTTACCGTAATTCCTGACACACCAGGTTCTGAGGCCTGCTGTACACCATCTGTATTATCATCCCGCCATACCTTGTCGCCTATACTCGACAGTACCTTAAAGCCTATATCAAAATTATGATTCGTATTGCCCGTATTAAAAGTTACCACTGCGTTGGCACCACTTAACGTTGCATCATTGTCGATATTATCAAAGCTGTTTAATGACACATTTGCACGGGTAAGCTGGCTTCCTGATGGCACTGCTACCTCTATGCGGTAATCGAACCCTGGTAATATTACACTGCCTATACCAGACCACGATGCCGGCTTGCGAGGATCGGTAGCTACATTCAAGCTGGAAAAATAATAATTACCATTCGCATCTGTAGTAGTGGTCGCTACCAAAACACCCGTACTGGTATATAAATTTACCGTAGTGCCTGCAGCTACTCCCGCTGTAGTCTCCCCTGCATCCTGCAAACCATTGCCATTTACATCACGCCAGATCCGGTTCCCTATCTGGATCGGTTGAGCCTGCGTTAAAAATTCTATATCTCCCATGCCGTTGGATTTATCCAGGGCATTGGCACTTTGAGGTATTACGCGTACTACCTGGGTTTTAACACCGGTAGTAACATTATTGTATTGAATACCCATTGTACTCCAATAATTGCTTCCGGTTACCTCACCCTGTCCCAATGGGTCATATACAGTGCTGATAATTCTACCAGAGCCCATTAATTTAGATAACCCTCCGATGGCGCTCTCAGAGCCACCATCACCTGATCTGTCGGCATACCATTCCAAACCAGTAGGGCCATAGCCACCTAACCATCCGTTACTATTATCACCAACAACATTACCCGCAGGCTGCGGACAACCTGCACCTGTACCTTCCAGCGTCCAGGCGGCGCCAGTCCAGCAGGCATGTAATAAATCACCATTTATAGAACACTGTACAGAGCCAGTTGCTCCAGACACCGGGTTCAATTCAAAATTACCACCCTGATCGCCCCACCTGTCTTTAATACCAATATCCATACTACCATCTTCGTTAAACTCAATGCCTGCAATCAATGGACATGGATAGTCGCGTGGTGTACTGGTGGTAGCATCGCCCCCGGCCTGTGCCCAGGTAGTAGCCCAGGCTTTCCAGTAGTTGCCAAAATAACTGGTGAAAGTAATTGTTAATACAGTAGTAAAGCCGGCCGAAATATTGGCCGGATCAAATTGTAAAATGTATCCTCTCAAATCAGCAAAATCCTGAGTAGCCATGGCATCACTCACTACACCAAGATATCCTTTTCCTTTATAAATTTTTACAGCATATGGCCGTAAATTATTACCGGCACCAGTAGGTGCCGGAACACCAGGCAGGCTGGTAATATCATAAGCAGTTGTAAACGGAGTTAATGTGGCAGCACTGGCACCATTCAATGTGGCAGTAGCTGCTGATCCGTCAAAAACAATTAATCTTTTTTGAAAGAGGTTCACCATGTAAATCTTATCGCTTGTAGGATCCGCCTCTATATCGCCATAAGACATGGTACCTGCTTTGGCAAATGCATCTATATCCCTTGTTCTGTCTGCATTGGTGTTAGACATATAATTGTCCGCAGTATTAGGTGTGGTTACCCTGTTTACAGTACCGAAATCCAACGGCACTGCGCTGTTTGAAGGTGTAACACCCTGTAATGTAAAGCTGCCCGTTAATGAAAAACTGGCACCTGGTTTTTCAAACATATACACTCCTCCAAATCCCTGCGGGCCTACTCCAACAGCCCTTCTCAGGTAGGCGGCAGCAAAATACCGCTGTTGCTTTTTTTGTAAAGCCAATCCAAACAAAGAACCAGTTTGCTGTTGCTGCGCCACAGTGGTGAGTGTACCTGTAGTAGCAACATCGGCATTGGCAGGATTGTAAGGTCCTGTAACTGTAGTATTGGCTTGTATTACCGTAGCCTGGGTAGCTAAATAACCTGCGGCAGAGCCCAGCCCCCTTCTTTCTGCAATTACTAAATAATCAGGATTGGGTATTGCTACATTATTCCAGTAATCATCTGGTGCATTGATGGCAAAGTTAGTGGCAGCATTTGGTGCCGTTACAAACTGTACACTGGTACCGTTACCTGCGCCGTTTGTACTACTGTAATCGCCAGTTCCCAGGCCTGAAAACTCAATACGCACAGCTGTGGTTGCGGGTATTTCGCCTATCGGAAAACTGTAAGCGCCGCTGGCATTGGTGGTTTTAGTGGTACCCAGTTGCACATTGGCAGCATTGAAGGCCTTGACTGTAACGCCTGCTACAAAAGGCTCGTTAAAACTGGCACCATTGTCTTTGGTACCATTGCCATTAAAATCACGGAAAACGGTTCCGGATACCTGAGCTTGTAAAGTAATGCTGGCCATAAAGGATAAGGAGACCAGCAACAATGCATAGATTTTTTTCATTATTTTGTTTTTAAAATACAGATATAGTATTGACATCAACTATTTGCACAGATGAAAATATAAAATTGTAAAACTGATTTTTGAGGAATAAGGTTGTATGAAGGTGATATACTACAAAGATTCTGCTTTTTTTTGAAGAATCAAAAAAAAATCTACTGGGTATACTTTAGGGTTAGTTTTTAATCTCCCATAATTTGGTTTCGGCATCAAAATACATATCAAAACTGGACATTTGCTTTTCCGTAGGAGCAATCAGGTTATAATTAAACTCCAGTCCTTTTACCTGCATTAAATCGGCCCCTTTAAATATTATTTTTTTTACTTTATCATCACCCCTGAGTCCCAAGCCTTCGATGCTGGCAACTTTTTTGGGACTGCTTTTAAAACTTCCATCTTCCTGCAGTTGTATAGCGTTAATATCCGAGTTTCGGGTACTGCCTGCCATTAGCCATAGTTTATCATCGGCCACCACTACCTGGATGCCAAAAAAATCAATGCCCTTGACCTGGTCAATAATTTTTTTATTTTCTACATCAATGGCATACAGGCAGCCGTTTTCCTGCTGTGGTGTGCTGCCTGCCACTGAAGTAACATACAGAATATTTTTTTTGCAATTGAATGCCAAACTCATGATACCATAAGGATTACGATGATCGGCCGTATCGGGAATGGCCAGGTTCATAAATTCGTTCATCACTCCATCGGATCCGTTTACTTTATAAATGGTATTTCGCTTATTCAATGGGTTTTCAAATACGTTTACAAATGCTGCAGGTGCAGTATATACATCGCCTTTATTGTCGATCTGTATGGGCGATAACCAACCGCCCATCTTCCAACTGGGATGCTGGTACACTTTAGGCTGTCCGGCACTGTTGGGTGCAGCAAATTCTTTTAATACCAGCCCCATGGTGCGTTGCTCGGAAGTGCTGAATGCGCTGCGTCCGGGGTTCAGTCCTGTACTTTGTATAAAGGGAGGCAATGTTTTGCAAACATATTCTGAAGCATCTACTGCCTCTTCCTGCTTACATGCGCCTAACGAAAGCAGCAATAGACAGCCGCCTGCAAGCAGCGGGTATTTAAAAAGTTTACTTACCATTGCTAACCGTTTTGCCGTTAGTACTTAAGTTAACAGGTACAAACATGGGGCCTGCAAAACAGGGGAAAATTTTGGTGGTGTATATCCCGTTTTCCAGCACTGATTCTGTCCAGCAATATTCCCTGCCTTTGGTATCATCATTTTTTAACTGTGGTACATACCAAACCACTAATTTTTTATTTTGAATGTTATCGGGGGATGGTTCAATAAATTTTTCGGGGCCCTGCCGGTAATCGGTATTACAACAGGGGCCAATGGTTACCAGGTCTGATTCGCCTTCTTCAACACCGGGCCGGGATTGTGTAACAAATACGTAGGCATTATCACCCCGTCCACCATCTCCAAATTTTCCTGTACCCGGTTCCATAAAATAACCTGCCCCGGCATTATCAGCTACACGGTACTGGAACTTATTATTAAAGTACATAGTGGAAGCAGTTTGCAGTTGCCATTTTTCATTCTGCCAGTTAATCCAGTCTGCCCCGTTCCATTCAGCAAAATTATTTTGTTCACCGGCGAATGCGATGCGCAATACAGGCCGGTAAGTGCCGTCGTTGCCACAGCCACGCCCCAGGCTGGCACAGGCCACCCTGAACCTGCCATCTTTATAAAACTCGTACCGCTGGCGGTAATTATAATTGCAGGGCATTGGCCACTGTTCACTTTTAAATACCTGCTCCAGGGTAAAGCCTACAATATTATTTTGATCGTCTTTTAATTGTGCCAGTTTAGGAGGTTGAAATGCAATTACCGCAGCCTGGGAAAAATAAGGACAGCCCACAGCGTCGCTGTAACCAAAGCCATCGGTACCACTGTAACTCACATGCCAGTCTACTAATTTGGCACTTTGCAACACGGGTTTACCATTGTAGCTTACCTGTGCAATACGCAATCCGTCACTACTGGTAAGCATGTACGACATTTTCCAGCCGTCTTTTTCCAATGGAGTTTCCACCTCACAAAAGCAGGCAGTGATTTTATCATCCTGTAATTTTCGTTCGGTAATTGCAGGCGGTTTGGGGCCGGCATTGCCTACATTTGTCCAGCGTACCCCCACTAATTTATTATCAGTTAAATCAACAATTGCCCATAAGGCTTTTCCATCCTTTACAAAAGTGGGTGCCACGCATAAATGCCTGCTGCGTTCGCACCTGGATCTGTTCAGTGAAGTTTTAGTACTGGCCATCAGCGCTTCTTTTTCTTCCGGTTTAAAGCCATAAGCCTGCTGTACTTCGGGAGAGGCCACTGCAATTTTAATGGCCAGTTGTTTTAGATGTAGTGGAATCTCGGGCTGTGTTTCCAGTTGTGCAAACACTTTTAAAGTTTTTTTCAGTTTAATATCAGCAATGGCAATGGTGGTAATGTTCAGCGGATAGTTATACATTTCCACCCTGTAGCAATCCTGCAGGTGTACGATCCCTTTTATGTTGGACAGATCGCTTTCACGGGCCGGGAACACCCCGAATATTTCGTTCCGGTATGGCAAATTAGTTTTGGCATCCCTGGTACTGCTGGTAAATGCCGAATCGTTGACGGCGATTTGCTGCGCTGCAAGTTGTTCTGGACCAAGACTGTCGCCACACAACAACACCGGTTTGGCTAACAGTAAGGCCTTTTTAAGTTCTTCCAGTCTTGCGGTAACAAAATCAAATGTTCTAAGAGAATCAGCATCTGCAATTACAGATTGTAATACATCTTCATCATTGGCTGCAGCCGGCTTATCTGAATGGTTAGTGCAGGAAAAAAACAGCACTGCAAAACCAACTGTAATAAAGCTAAATAATTTCATGGTATAGTGTAGAGATTGCAAATTACTATTTCTTTTTTGTTTCATCACCGGCAAAAGGATTTTGATATGCCGGATTGTTGATACAGGCAGAATCGCTGAGGCTTAACAAAAAATTGATGAGATGTATCTTATCCTGCGATCCAATATTAAAGCCCTGTACCAGGGAATGCTTATAAGGATTTGCCGCTCCATCGCCTTTATACATCCCTTGTGTAATAGCCCGCCCTCCTGCTGCATATGCTTCCACCACATCAGTAAGTGATGCAGCACTGCCATCATGAAAATAAGGCGCAGTAAAAGCCAGGTTGCGTAAAGTGGGTACCCGAAAGCTCCCCATGTCGGCTGTATTGTGGGTGTATTGAAATAATCCCTGGTCGTAAGATGGATAAGCCCCGGCACCATCGGTATTGTACAAACCGGTATTAAAATAATAAAGGGTGTCGCCGCGGCTATTGGTAACAGTGGGGGCGGAAAAATTAGTTCCGCCATGACAGGAGCTGCATTTCAGTGTTGCAGAAAAGAACAAATGCATCCCTTTTTTTTGTGATGCATTTAAAGCGGTACTGTCGCCCTTTGTATATCTGTCATAGGGGGCATTGTTTGAAATAACAGACAATATAAATGTGCCAATAGCCTGTTTAATATGATCCAATGAAAACAGCGGTTGCTGGTTGTAAAATGTTTCAGCAAACATTTTTTTGTACAGACTGTCTCCTGCTATCCTGCTGAGTATTTCATCTTCATTGCCGGTTAGCCCCATTTCTACGGGATGGGTGTTGAATAAAGGATTATTCATTTGCTGAAATACAGAATGCAGGGTTGAATCTGCAGCAGTAAAATATTTAAGACCCGCCAGGTTGAATAAAGGGGTGGTATTTCGTTGATGAAGATCTGCAAAAACGCCCAGCGATCTTTTATACCCATCGGTAAAAGCCAGTTGAGGATTGTGGCAGGTGCCACAGCTTTTGGTATTATTGATGGATAAACGCCTGTCGAAAAACAGGTAGCGGCCCAGTAACAGCATCTTTTGGTTGCCTGTAATATTTTTGCCGTTTTTTACAGCCCCCTTAAAAAAAAAGAAAAAGGAATAACAAAGAAAGATGAAAGACACCAGGATTGCTATGATACGGTAAGTCCTCATTTTGATTTAAAGTATACCGTCAGATATTATTTTTTACAAGACTCAATGCAATTTTCAGCTGTTCTTCCATTGAAATGTTGGTATTGTCAATTTCCACTGCATCCGAGGCTTTGCGCAAAGGGCTTACTTCGCGGTGTGAATCGATATAATCACGCATCTCAAGATTGTGCTGTACTTCTTCGATAGTAATGTTTGGATTTTTTTCGAACAACTCTTTGAACCTTCTTCCTACCCTTACTGCAATATCTGCTGTCATAAAAATCTTAAGCGCTGCATCAGGAAATACTGTTGTACCAATATCCCGCCCATCCATTACAACGCCCTTTTTTTCGCCCATTTTTTGCTGTTGTGCCACGGCAAAACTGCGTACTTCTTTAATAGCAGCCACATCGCTTACTTTTTCAGCAATTACCAGGTCTCTGATCAGGTACTCAACATTCTCATCATTTAAAAATATTTCTGTTTGCTGCGAATGGTCGTTGTACCTGAAGTCGATAAATATGTTTTCTAATGCTGTCACTACCTCATTTGTATCTGTCCAGTCCACATGATTTCTTAAAAAATATAAAGTAATGGCCCTGTACATGGCACCGCTGTCAATATATACATAGCCTAAGTTTTTAGCGAGTTGTTTTGCCAGGGTGCTTTTTCCGCAGGACGACCAGCCATCAATTGTTACAATAATTTTTTTCATTACATACAAAGTTGAATTAAAAAAAGCACTTTACGCCGGGTTATGGCGGCTTTTTTATAAGGCTCAATATATTCCGTAGTCATACAAATAAAAAAGCCGCACCCGGGTGCGGCTTTAAGTAAGGAGCAGATAATATTATAGTTTAACAAACTTTGCATTTTGAGTACCTGCCAGGGTCTTTACTTCCAGTATATAGGTTCCGGTAGGCAGGCCAGTAATAAAATCTGGTAATTTAACTGTGTTACTGCCTTTAAAAACCTGTATGGGATTAGTAAGCACTACCCTGCCTGCTTTATCAATAATTTTCACCAATGCCTGACCTACCACCTGGCTTATAAATGAAACAGACAGGTCATTGCGTGCAGGATTAGGATATATTGACAATCCACTTCTTGTGTCATTCACATTCAATCTGATAACAGAAGAATAACTGAAACGTCCATCTCTGTCTACCATTTTAAGGCGGTAATAAATAACGTTGCCATTGTAGCTGCTCAGGTTATCAGCTGTAGAATACTCACTTACTGCCAGTCCGTTATTTTTAGCAGCAACAGTATTCATCTTTACGAAATCAATCCCGTTTTCACTTCTTTCCACTTCATATTGTTTGGCATTAATTTCATTACCAGATATCCATTGAAGAGTCACTACTGGTTTGTTATAACTTCCGGTAAAAGAAACCAGTTTAACAGGCAGCGGCTGGTTACAATCGGCACTGTTTACTTTTACATCCACTGATCTTTCTACACAACCGGCCAATGATACGTAACAACGGTAGGTTCCATCGTTTACAGCACCATATGCACCGGGAAATGTAATAGTGTTTTGGGCACTTAAAGTAGTAACATCATCCGGCAATTTAACCCAGCGGTAAGTAAAGCTTCCGCCATAAGGATTTACAGTAAGCGTATAATTCATAGAACCAATACAAGGATTGTTTTGCGCTTCTACTACAGGCGCATTGATGGGCTGCAGGCTTGCCTGCGTAGTAACCTTATTACCGCATTTATCGGTGGTACGCAATACATACACGGTACTGGATGGATCGCCGAGTAAAGGGATATCCCATGTATAGGTGTTGCTGGGATTATTGGTAGAGGAAACCGTCCATACCTCAGCTCCGGTACCGATTAATGCAGCATTAATGATTTCGTATGTAAAAGGAGCAGATCCACTTACTTCAATGATTGCCTTTCCGGATGTGGTAGGCACACCGCTGATTTCGCAGGTAGTGATTGTTTTACGGGTAATGGTTTGGCTACCGCCATCATTCAATATGGTAACATTCATAGAGTCTTTTACATCCAGTCCGGGGCAGGGCGAGCTTGGACTGGGCACTACAAATTTTACCTTATAGTTACCAGGTGCAACGTTATCAAAAGTTCCGGTGGTATTGGATGCTATCACCGTATTGGGATTGGTTAGGTCATATAACTTATAAGTGACAATATTATATCCTGTATAACCCGAATTGGCATTGATGGTACTTTTGTTTTGGCCACACAACGCATTGGTAGTAGCCGTTAAATTCCAGTTTAAAGTATTTTGCTGCCAGTGATCGGCAGGCACTGTAAACTGCACCGTTTTTTTCTCGCCGCACAAATTAGTTACTTCCACAGTGTAGGTGTAGCCGGCCAGTAAATTACTTGCCGTATACCCGGGTATCCAGTCATTATATGGGCTAATAGTAGGAACAGCTGTAACAGTACCTCCTGTTATTACTACGTTGGTAGCATCGCCAATACCCTGCAGGTCTCCGCCACTTACTACAATTTCTGCAGTAGCTGTATTTTTAGCCGTGGTGCAGGATAAACTCCATTCAGGCCCGGCAGTAACCTGCAAAGCAGACCCCTGTACCGGCATGGTGAAGTTCTTGGTTACAGTTCTGCCACAGGCATCTGTAACCTGTATCGTTAATGGAAAATCAGCAGGTTTTAAACCGGTAAATATCCCCGTAGCATTGCTGATGGTAGTGGTATTACTTTTTGTAAGCAGAAAGGCATATGGGGCAGTCATATTTCTAACATACTTATTCATTATACTAATGTCCTGATTATTCCATGAAGCTGCGCAGCTTTGCTGAATAAAGCGGTATTCGGCATAAGGAGTGGCCGGGTTGCCCTGGTTAAAATTGTAGCAATACTTGTATACCTGGCCACATTTTGTGGTAAACACCAGTATCACGTCTTCCTGTGGAATGGTTACCGGGTAGGTAGCAGTGTCTCCTACGGGTATATTTCCCGAAACAATAGTACCCGATGTTAGCAGGGCGCCTAAAGGCGTAGTACAATTTTCTTCGCTGTTAGCGATAGAATTGGCAACACTGGGTTTGTATATCTGGTAAGTGGAGCCCAGCAGATTATTAAAACCCACTACAGTTCCATTCTGATCAAGTAAATGCAATTTCCATGAAATGGTAGGCAGCCCATCCATTGTTTCGCCACAAGGGCGGTCCAGTACCAGGTCTTCCCACCACATATAGGTTGGCAGTGGTTGTGTGGGTTGCACCATAATATCGTATGTTCTTACTTCGGCACAGGCATCTTTTGCATATACCCTGTAGGTTCCAAAAGTACTAACCACTTCACTATAGGAAGTACTGGCAGTGGTGGCTCCGTACACGGGACTGTTGCCAACGGGTACAATATCATATTGATAAGGAGCCCTGCCACCTGTTATAGTAGCGTTGATGCTACCGCCCGACACACCACTGGTACAAACATTAGATGTATTTACACCGCTTACACTAAATGCAGGATATGAATTGACTACTATTTTGGTTACAGTGGCTTTTACTCCACAGGCATCCCGTACTTCCACGATATAAGTGCCTGCAGTTAAGGTACCAAATAAACCGGTGGTGTTACTTGCAGTAGCATATCCTGCCGGGCCACTGATCAACTGGTAAGTAAGGCCGGTACCGGTTGCAGTAACACTAATACTGCCGCTGCTGGGGCAAGTTGCAGGAGATACTGAAGAACCGGTAATAGTAAGCGTACCACAGGGCTGTGCTATTAATTTGCTGCAAAATAATGTGAGAATAAAAATAACAATGCAATGGTTAAAGTACGTAGAGATCCTTTTCATTTTCGTTTGGGTTTGAGATAATATTTAAAGCAAGTTCTAAGGCAAACCTGTTTTAAATAAGGAACGATCTACGTGTAAGCTATGTATATATTTGCAGGGTATGCAAATGCGTTAGGGACAACAAAGATTGGCTTTTTTTTTTAATTTCCAAATATTTACGACTATTATTTCGGAAAATACCATGCAGTTTATTGCTACGATTTTTCTAATACGCTCATTTTCAATAATTTAAACTATTGCAATTTCGTCGTTTTTTCCTGCAGCCGGATCTGCAAAGGCAAAGAAGGGAATTTACTGCAAATTCATCTCGTAAAAATGCGGGCACATACTATGGTTACAACTACAAAAAAAGGGACTGCTAAGCAGTCCCTGTAAGAATAATGGTTGTAATATCTTTTACGCTTCAGATGTTTCTTCCTGTTTCGTTTCTGTTTTTAAGGTAAACCTGATCTTTTCAGCATCTTTGTCCAGCTCTGCAATCAATACATCTCCATTTTTCACCGTAGTATTCAATATTTCTTCGGCCAGCGGATCTTCTAGGTATTTTTGAATGGCGCGGTGTAAAGGCCTTGCTCCGAATTGTGAATCATACCCTTTATCTGCAATAAAACTCTTTGCTTCCGGGGTTAATTCCATAGAGAACCCAAGATTGGTGAGGCGCTTCATTACACCCTTCATTAAAATATCAATGATCTCAAAAATATTTTCTTTGGTTAAAGAATTGAACACCACCACATCGTCGATGCGGTTAAGAAATTCAGGACTGAAAGTACGCTTCAATGCTTTTTCAATAACGGCTTTATTATTCTCATCACTGTTTTCCATACGGGTGGCCGTAGCAAAGCCTACTCCATCTCCAAAGTCTTTCAACTGCCTTGCACCAATATTAGAAGTCATGATGATCATGGTATTCTTAAAGTCCACTTTACGGCCCATACCATCTGTTAATTGTCCGTCGTCCAGTACCTGTAATAGAATATTGTAGATATCCGGATGTGCTTTTTCAATTTCATCCAGCAGAATCACACAATAGGGTTTACGGCGCACTCTTTCTGTTAATTGACCACCTTCTTCGTAACCCACATATCCGGGAGGTGCACCAATCAACCTGCTTACAGTAAATTTTTCCATGTACTCACTCATGTCGATCCTGATCAGGGAATCTTCACTATCGAACATGTGTTTTGCCAATGACCTGGCCAGCTCAGTTTTACCCACACCGGTTGGACCAAGGAAAATAAATGTACCAATAGGCTTTTTAGGATCTTTCAATCCCACCCTGTTGCGCTGAATGGCTTTCACCACTTTTGAGATCGCATCTTCCTGGCCTACTACAGCACCTTTCAGATCATCGGCCATGCGGCGCAGTTTGTCGGTTTCGGCCTGTACCATTCTTTTAACAGGAATTCCTGTCATCATACAAACCACTTCGGCTATATCTTCTTCTTCAATAGGAAAACGTTTGTGCTTGCTTTCTTCTTCCAGTCGGTTTTTGCCTTTTCCAGTTCTTCCTGCAAGCGTTTTTCGGTATCCCTTAAAGAAGCGGCTTCTTCAAAGCGCTGGCTTTTTACCACTTTATTTTTTTCCAGTTTGATATCCTCTATCTTCTTTTCTAATTCGATGATGGTTTCGGGAACGTTGATATTTTTGATATGCTTCCGGGCGCCCACTTCATCCAGTACATCAATGGCCTTATCGGGCAGTAAACGGTCGGTCATGTACCTGTCACTCAGTTTTACACAGGCCTCAATGGCTTCCACGCTGTAAATAACGTTATGATAATCTTCGTATTTACTTTTGATATTGGTTAAAATCTGAATGGTTTCATCCACCGAAGGCTGCTCTACAATTACTTTTTGAAAACGGCGATCAAGTGCGCCATCTTTTTCAATATGCATACGGTATTCATCTAAAGTAGAAGCGCCGATGCATTGCAGTTCTCCCCTTGCCAAAGCGGGTTTAAATATATTGCTGGCATCCAGTGATCCGCTGGCTCCGCCTGCACCAACAATGGTATGTATCTCATCAATGAATAAGATCACATCCCTGTTCTTTTCCAGCTCGTTCATGATTGCCTTCATCCTTTCTTCAAACTGCCCGCGGTATTTGGTACCCGCCACCAGGGCTGCCAGGTCAAGGCTTACCACACGTTTATCAAACAATACTCTTGAAACCCTTCTTTGCACGATACGTAAAGCCAGTCCTTCAACAATGGCTGTTTTACCCACACCAGGTTCACCAATTAAAATAGGGTTATTCTTTTTACGGCGCGATAATATTTGTGATACCCTTTCAATTTCATTTTCTCTGCCTACAATGGGATCAAGTGATCCGTTTTCGGCCAGCCGGGTAATATCACGTCCAAAATTATCCAGTACCGGCGTTTTTGTTTTAGGTTGGTTGGCAGTACCGCCACGCTGACCTTTAGCGCCCTGTCCGTATTGTTTTCTTTCTTCATCAAAATCTTCTTCGCCCTCATCACTAAATTCTGCCGATGGCGGGTTGCTGGTAACAAAACCCAGCTCGTTTTTAAATACATCATAATCCACATCAAACTGGTTTAGAATTTGAGTAGCAATATTCTCTTTGTTTTTAAGAATAGAGAGCATTAAATGCTCACTTTCCACCAGTGCACTTTTTTGAGCTTTGGCTTCTAAAACAGTAATGCGTATCACCTTCTCTGCCTGTTTGGTCAATGGCAGGGAATTAATGTTGGCAATATTTTTTCCTGTTTTGTCTTTTACCGCCATTTCTATTTCTTTGCGTAATTCAAAAAGGTCGATATTGAGTGATTTAAGCGTTTTAATGGCTGTATTCTCTCCGTCGCGTATCAATCCTAAAACCAGGTGCTCAGTTCCAATAAAATCGTTTCCCAGCCGCAAAGCTTCTTCGCGACTGTAAGAAATTATTTCTTTAACCTGAGCTGAAAAATTGTTATCCATTTGCTGTTAAATTTAGCTTGTACAATAATAACGATTATTTTGATGATTAAGTTTGTTGCCAGAGGGAAATGTTAATATGTTAAAAAGTTAAAACTTAGCTGTAACAAGCCGCAGGATTTATATTTTAACCAATCAACTTACACTAAATTTTCTTTACTTTACAAAAAACAATCATCACACAATCTGTTGTTCTATAATGAATGTCAAAATAGATACCAAAGAAAAATTCACTGTTATTACGCCGGAACTGCCCGCTTTATCTGCTAATATGACAGATGAACTAAAGAATTTGTTGCTTCCTTACCTGCAAAAAGACATTCCGCACATTGTATTTAACATGCAGCAGGTGAACAGTACAGATGCCATTGCCGGTGAGGCCATTGCTGCAATACAACAGCAGTTTTACGAAAACAATTGTTCGATGGTGATCTGCAATTTGCAGCCTGCTGTAGAAAATTTGCTGGAAGAAAAGGAGATCCTGGAGCTGATGAATGTAACACCCACAGAAAGTGAAGCATGGGATATTGTTCAAATGGAGGAAATTGAAAGAGAATTACTGGGGGATGAATAGCATTATAAGCCAACACAAAATTTATTAAGATGCAACATATTTGCATAACCATGTGTCTATCAATAAATATTTTTCCAATTTGTAACCCTTACCAGCATGCTTGCATTAACTATTTTGGGCAATAACTCTGCAATACCTGCTTTTGACAGGAGCCCCACCGCACAGGTATTACAAACTGCTGATGAAAGTTATTTAATAGATTGTGGCGAAGGCACCCAGGTGCAAATGACTAAATATAAGATCCGCCGCAGCAGGATCAGCCGCATATTTATTTCGCATTTACATGGCGACCATTATTATGGTTTAATAGGCTTACTAACCAGTATGAGTTTGCTGGGCCGCATACAGGACCTGCACCTGTACGGTCCCAAAGCCCTGGAAGAGATCATTCACCTGCAACTGAGGGTTGCAGATACCAAACTGTCGTACAAACTTTATTTTTATCCTTTACAAACTGAAGGGCTGATTGTAGATGATAAGAAAATTACCGTAACCTGTTTTAAAGTACAACACCGTATTGAATGCTGGGGGTTTTTATTCAGGGAGAAAAAGAACCCGAGAAAAGTGGATCCTGAAAGAGCCGCCATATACGAGATACCGGCTTCATTTTACGATAAACTGCAGCAGGGGCATGATTATGTAAATAAAAAAGGAACGATTGTGCCCAATGATGAAGTAACCATTGCTGCATCCAAACCCAAAAGTTATGCGTATTGTGCCGATACCATTTACGATGAACGACTATCGGAAATAGTGAAGCATGTTGACCTGTTGTACCATGAAGCTACTTACCTGAAAGATCTGCACGAAAGAGCCGCCAGCCGTTTTCACAGCACCACGGTTCAGGCCGCTGCCATTGCCGAATTTGCCGGGGTAAAGAAACTCATTATTGGCCATTTTTCTTCCAAATACGAAACACTGGAAGCCTTTTTACCCGAAGCCTGTGAAGTGTTTAAAAATACCGAACTGGCGCTGGAAGGAGTTTGTTACAGAATTTAATTACTCTACTGTTTGGGTGATGTAGTTGTAGCCGTCTGCCATTATCCAGTTATAAAATTCAGCAAACCATTTGTGCCAGGCGGCTTCATTGTGTTTGCCACGGGCATCCGTTACAGAATAAATCATACTGCCGGATGCGGCCCCCAGCCTGTCCGTCATCTCATCCATGAGGGCTATATTTTTTTCGCCTTCCAGGCCTCCCATATAAAAGAAATACTTTGCGCTCACTTTGCCTGATATGGAATCGGTAAGTGCAGAAAGTTTTGATGCCGTCCAGTATGCCGGTGAAAAAATACCTGCCTTGCCATACACTCCGGGGTATTTTAAAGTAGCGTAATAAGATATCACCCCACCCATGGATGAGCCTGCAATAATGGTGTTTTCCTTTGAAGGCAATGTTCTGTAATGGCTATCAATAAATGGTTTTAGGGTTTGCGTTATAAAATCGATATATGCATCGCCTTCCGGTATGAACTTTTGTGAGGCTTTGCTGCCCTCTTCTACAATAAACTCATACGGGTTGTACTCGCTCATTCTTTTGTTGCCCCCATGATCGATACCCACAATAAGGCATTCCTGTTTTTTACTGGCCAGCAAAGAATCCATGAGTTCATCTACGCCCCACTCGCCGTATGCTGCAGTGGCTGCATCAAATAAATTCTGTCCATCCTGCATATACAGTACAGGATATTTTTTTTGAGCAGAAGCATAACCGGGTGGCAGGTACATCCATATCCTGCGGTAGCGGTTCAGCTGCGGAATAAAAAATGCGGTATCAATAATATGTACATTTACAGATGCCGTATGTTTTTGCGCAGCCGTAACTTCCTCCCTCCATCCATCAATAGCGCATTGAATAGTGGTATCTGCAGTTAATAGTACAGTGCGGTTATCTATATCACTACCGGCATGTGTGGTTTCAACTTTTTGCCAGCTGCCCCTGGTGAATTTAAACTGGTATTGACGGGCAGAAAGTCCACCAATTTCGAGTACCCATTTATTATTGATTTTGGAGAAAAGAAATTTATTGTTGCCGGGATCCCAGTTATTAAAACTGCCTGCTGCAAAAATGCCCTCCTCCTGATAAGCAGGTGGCGTGGCAGTAATTTCAATTCGAAGTGTAAACTGTGCTGCAGTACTGAATGTGATGCATAACAATAGTAAGGGCAAATAAAATTTGCGTGTTGTTTTGCAAGCAATAATTGAAGGCAGTTTTTGCAAATTTATTTTTTAAGATATGCTTTTACCCTTTGATGAACTCCCTCACTTAAAGGCACTACTGGCAGGCGCAGTACATTTTCTATAATACCCAGTTCGAATAATACTGCTTTTACACCGGCAGGATTATTTTCTGCAAACAACAGGTCGCAACCTTCCAGGCATTTGTAATGCAAGGGTCGGGCAGCTGCAAAATCACCTTTTAAACTATGGCGTATCATTTCACTGAAATCTTTTGGAAAACAGTTTGCTGCCACGCTGATCACCCCATCCATGCCGCAGGCGATCAATGGCATGGCAACATGGTCATCGCCGCTTACCACTAAAAAATTGTCGGGCCTATCGCGTAAAATATGCATGCACTGCACCATGTTACCACTGGCCTCTTTAATGCCTGCAATATTATTTTCCTTTGCCAGCCGCAGCGTTGTTTCCGCGGTCATATTACTGCCCGTTCTGCCCGGTACATTGTATAAAATAACTGGTTTGGGCGAGGCTGCTGCCAACGCCTTGTAATGCTGGTAAATACCTTCCTGAGATGGTTTGTTATAATAGGGGCTGGCACTTAAAACAGCCGTTGCTTTTTCGAGTGGATAGCTTTTAAAATTTTCTATTACTTCGCTGGTATTGTTGCCTCCAATGCCCACTACAACCGGCACACGTCCATTTACCCTGTCGTAAGTAAAGTTGATGATATCCAGTTTTTCCTGTTTGCTAAGCGTGGGGGTTTCGCCGGTAGTGCCCAGGGTGATTATATATTCCACTCCGTTTTCAATATCAAAATCAATCAGCTTTCCCAATGCGGCATAATCAACTGCTGTATCATTTTTAAAAGGTGTAACCAGGGCCACGCCGGTTCCGGCCAATGTTTTTCTCAAGCTCATGTAATAATAAATTTGGGTAAAGTTATTATTAACCTTTGAAATGATAAAACAAAAATCCCCCGGCTTTGCGGGGGATCATTTTATATAATTTATACCAGTATCAATTACTGCTTTCAAAAGCCATTGCGGTGGCTTCTTTTAAAATCCTGGAATGAATAAAATAAGTCCGGCTGGCACTATAAATAAATAAACAGGTACCATTTTTAATTTTGTCTATGATGGGGCGGTGTAATTTTTCCGGTACTGCGGGGCAACCCCAGCTTCTGCCAATATAGCCCTGGGATTGTATCAAGGATTCATTTACATAATCGGCGCCATGCATTACAATGGCACGGCTGTCGGCCTTATCGTTAATGCCTTTTTCCAATCCCTGTAAATGCAGCGAGTAACCGTTTTTGCCATTATATGTATGCATGGTTTCATAAAACCCCAGGCTGCTTTTATTACTTTCCGGCTGGTTAGAAAAACTACTGGCATATTCTTTTCCTGAATTTGAACCATGCGCCACATAGGTATTGAATACCACTTTCATTTTATCAAGATCAATTACAAACAATCTTTTTTTAGAGGAGGGCTGGCTGAAATCTACAATAGAAATGATCTTATTGTTGGTGAGCTGACCTGCTTTTACCAGGTAATCAAATCCCTGCATCGCCACCTGGAATGCCTGTTTGGATAAGCCCATTAAGTTCAGCCGCAGGCTGTCGTACATACCAGCGATCATATTCTCTGCTACAACGGGTGTTATTGCAGGTGCTGCGCTCTTCGGTAGCAGCGTTTCTAATTTCTTCGCTTCAGGCTTCATGGCTTCGGCAGGTTTGCTTTTTGCAAATACAAACGGCAGGTGCAGCATAAAAATAAAGATGGAAGAAAAAAAGAAATAAAATTTTTTGAATGAATTCTTTTTCATGACCGTTGGGGGATATTGATTTTAAAAAAATCAGTTACAAAATCGATTGCAAATATCGTTGTAGATTTTGTTTCCCAATTGTTAAAACTCAATATACACGGGCTACCCAGCCACCTCCCGGCGCCAAATGAATGGTAAGTTTGTTGCTGTTTAATACGTCTCTTTTTTCAACCAGGTAGTCAGTGGCGTCTTTATCAGCGTTTAACCCATCCCTAAATATTTCTATATTAAATTTTTCTTTTGCTAAAAAAGAAAAATCAATGGTAATATCTTTTTCGCTCCAGTTATTTAAAGCACCAATAAACCAGTTGTTGCCGGCCCTTTTGGCAATACAAACCACCTCGCCCAGCTGCCCGTACAGTGCAATGGTTTCGTTAAATACGGTGGGAATGGCAGCAATAAAACTGGTACATTCCTGCTCTTTAAGATACGCTGTTGGATTGTCTGCCAGCATTTGCAATGGCGCATCATATACTACATACATGGCCATCTGGTGGCAACGTGTACCCTGGCTAACTGGTAAATTGTTACTGGGCTTCGCATTGCCTTTAATGGCATTCCGCATTGCCCCCGGTGTATAATCCATCGGGCCGGCCATCATCCTTATAAATGGTAAAGACACTTCATGACGTGGCACTCTTTCATCGGCACTCCACTTAGCCCATTCCATGCCCCGTACCGCTTCAAAATTTATTACATTGGGATACGTTACACTCAATCCCTGTGGGGGAAACATGCCATGAAAATCCAGCAACAAATGATGTTTTGCCGCAATGGCTGCCATTTGGTAAGCGGAGGCGATCATCTTCTGATCGTTACGGTCTAAAAAATCTACTTTAAATCCTTTGATGCCCATTGCAGCATATTTACTGCACAATCCATCTATATCTTTTGATAAAGCATACCAGGTACTCCATAATATTAAGTCCACATTTTTTTGCTTACCATAACTGATGAGTTGTTGCAGGTCAATTTTGTTGTTCAATTTATTCAGGTCCCAGTCATCACTCCAGCCTTCATCCAGTACCACGTATTCTATTTTGTTTGCAGCTGCAAAATCTATATAGTATTTATAAGTGGGTGTATTGATACCCGCCTTAAAATCAACATGCGAAATATTCCAGTCGTTCCACCAGTCCCAGGCCACTTTGCCGGGCTTGATCCATGCCGTGTTTTCAATTTTATTTTTTTGAGACAGCTGATACACTATGTCACAATTGAGCAGGTCTTTATCCTGTTCACTTATTACCAGGGCCCGCCATGGAAATAATTTTGTGCCGGCTGTTTTTGCAATACATGCATCACGGCGGGTAACCATGAAATTAATGTTGTTATACCCACCCAATTTTTCTTCATTAGCATAGCCTGCAAATGTTGCTTTGAGTGAATTTGGAAAAGCTTTATTTTTTTGAATGAACATTTCAGGATAGTCCTGCACATCTGCTTCTAAAAAAACTGCTTTTTTATTGCCGGGCAATTTTACCAGCAGGGGCAAATAAGCCAGTGTATCTGCATTCATTTCTGCAACCGGAATTTCGGTATAGAATTCTTCAAAGGAACAGGTAAATCTTTCACCGCCCCGCAGATCACTTACATGCGGAATATATAAAGTGTCGTTATTAGCTAAATGAATACCCGCCTGTTCATTTAAAATAAAGAGAGAGTCATCTTTTGTGGTAAAGAACCGGTAAGCTGCTGCATTATCATAAGCCCTGAAAATGAGGCCGAAGCCTTCTTTGAAATTTATGACGAACTCGTTGTACTGATTGGTTACCCAATCTTTTTTATATGCCACAGTTTTGATCCTTTCATTAACCGCATTTTCTTTTGCAGCATTGATCTTTGCATTTTCACCGAGTACTTTTCCGTTTTTCAACTGCATGGATATTGCTGACGGCAAAGCCACCACAGTTTGCTTATGCTTAACCGCCCAGGAAATACTTTTACCCGTGGTGATATTTATTTCAACAGATTGATCGGGTGAAAAGACTGTAAATGTTCTTTCCTGTGCAGTAGCCACGCTGCATATCATCACCAAACAGATACAGTACACAATATTTCTCTTCATTTCAGATAAAAAATTACGGATGAAAAATTATTTATCAATCGCAACATAAATTACAGCTCGTGCAGGTACAGTAACATTGATTCCTCCGCTAGAGACTGCACTGTTTGCTTTTATAGAAGTGTACGTTGCAGCCGGGCCTCCTGTAGGTTCAGACGGGCCTGCTCCATTTACCTTTACACCTAAAGAAAATTCGCCATTGCCACCGGCGCCTGTTAATGAATACCAGTAATAACGGCTGCCTGCAGTGGCGTTTTGTAAAGTAATATTCACTGTCTCATCACTGGCTGCCTGGTTAACCAGTATCACTCCTTTTTCGCCACTGGTAAAAGAAGATGCATACGCCAGCACACCGCCAACGGTGGTGGATTTTAACATGCGGTCGCCCATGAATTTTTGAAAATAGTACATATAATAAAATGCAGGCCGGGGATTCCATTTTGAAACGCCCGGTTCATCTCCACTGTTGAACAGGCCATGATCGTTACCATTATTGTACCCGTTGGCCAGGTCCCACCTGGCCGTCATCCCATATTTATTTTTGATGGCCTCGCCCAATAAAATGGCGGCATGTATTCCATTGATACAGGATACCTGTTGCTTACTGCCCTCCGAAGTAATATTATATTCTGTAAGTGCAATGGGCTTAGTGGTGTTGCCTGCCGTATTGATACCGTTTTGATAATATGCTGCCATAGCGGTTGTATTGGCAGACGCTGTTGTTAATATTTCAGCTGCAGTGGCATTGGTTTGATAGGGTGTGTAATAGCTGTGAATGATATAATAATCGGTAGCGGTATTTACCTGCGGCAGTACGCCTGCATTCCAGTTTTGATCGGTGGCAGTTTGCCAGGCGGCCGGCTGTGCTTCTAAAATATATGACCCGATATAAATGGTTTTTCCAATTTCTGTTGCGGCTTTACGCATTGAATCGATGAAGATTTTTACATGCTGACCATATAGTGTACCGGTAATAATTGCAGGCTGCCCATCTTTATTGTTTGCAGTATTGATGCGGTAGCCAGCTTCCCAGGTACCATTACATTCGTTCCCTATTTCCCAGTATTTGGTGCGTCCGTTATCGTAACGCACCCAGTCGGCAGCCAAATGTGCCGCCTGTGCAACCGGCGTGTTACCGGTACCGTATCTTGCGTAACCATAGTTAACAGTAATCATTCCCTGGCTGCCGGTTTGCTGCAGCAGGGCATAATAATTATCCACCGATATCGTCCAGCTGTCGTTGGTCTTTCCACCCCAGTAACCAGCAGCAGTGGCTACCCCATTGGCATCCAGCAGCTGTGCAGGTGCATCTGCAGGAGGCGTGTTGAATGGCTTGTTCCAAAAATACACATCACTGATACTGCCACCCGGGAAACGAACGATACCCGGTTTTAAATTGGTCAAATGGTTCATCAGCACTGGCTCTGTTGCAATCTGCCCCATCCAGCTGTTGCTGTTATGCGAATACACTGCAGGGGGCACTTTTGTAATAATGGTGGAAGCGTCCACCGTTACAAAAGATGTGACTGCACCGGATGGTTTTGCCACATCAATATACTGGGGTATAGTAAAATTTTTAGCCACCCAGTCGTTCATAAAAAAGCCAATGGTATTAGCTGTTGCCGGATCGGTGGGTGGTGTATTACCGCCACCTCCTGAATTCCCGCCCCCGGTACTTCCACCACCTGAACTTTTTTTACCGCATGCGAAAGCACTTAAAACAATTAGTGTTATCAGCAAGAACTGAAGCCTTTTCATAGTTGTTATTTTATTTGGACAATGGAATGTCTATTCTACTGCCTGTGTACTGAATAATTTTTTTAACCGGTTTGCCTGTATGATCCTTATCCACCAGTACTATTTTAAAAATCCTTTTTGACAGCATCCCATCAAAACGTCCTTTCCGCTCATTTACAGTAAGTGTATTTTTTGCTGCACCATACTTAAATTGAATGCTGGCATATTTACCTGTTTCGTAATTGTAATTTTCATTTTCATCTTCATACAGCTCAAAAACCGCATCTTTTTTGCCATAGATGGTGATGACTAAAGTATCGGCAGGTTTTTCTGTACTGTATTGCATTACTGCACCGGTTACAATGATGGAACCTTCTTTTACAAAAACCGGGATATTACTGATGGGAGCATCCGCAGTAATGACTTGTCCGCCGGCAAATGTTTTATCGCTGTAAAAATCGTACCAGTTTGCGCCGGCAGGCAGGTATACTTTTCTGCTGCGGTCATTAAAATTATATACCGGGTTTATCAACAATGATTTGCCGCACATGAACTGGTCGTTGATTGTTTCTGTTTTTTTATCTGCAGGAAATTCCATCATCATTCCTTTTAAAATGGTGCCGTTATTGAAATGCACATCTGCAGCCAGTGAATATAAATGCGGCAACAACCGGTAACGCATTTCAATAGACGCTTTTATGGCTTTGAATGCAGCTTCATTTTCTCCGGCAATATTAAATGGTTCTCGGTAAGGAAATTGCCCATGCGCCCTGAACATGGGAAGAAAACTTCCAAACTGGTACCATCTTGTTTGCAGCTCTTTCCATTCCGCCATGTCTTTTCCTTCAACATAACGGTTCTCTACCGCAAAGCCTCCCGCATCAAAGGTCCAGTAAGGAATACCCGACATAGAAAAATTAATTCCCGCAGCAATTTGATTTTTCATTTCTGCCCAGGTAGCACCAATATCGCCGCTCCAGATGGCAGAGCCGTAACGTTGAATTCCGGCAAAACCTGAACGGGTTAATATGAAAACTCTTTTATTATCCTGCATGGCCCGTTGCCCTTCGTAAATACCCTGCGAATTCAATAGTGGATAACTGTTAAAATATTTTATAGCCGACCCGATGGCCGAAGGATAAAACAATTCTTTCCGTTTTGCGATGGAGATATTTGACAGGATGTCGGGTTCAGACGCATCCATCCACCAGGCATCAATATTTTTTTTATACTGGTTATTTTTCAATAATTGCCAAAACTGTGTTCTTGCTGCAGGATTGTACACATCATAAAATGTAGATACATAGCCCAGCCAGTCCTTTGTATTTTCATCTGCATTCCTGTTCAGCAGGAAGCCCTGTTTATACATCAGTTCAAAGTTGGGAATGTTTTTATAAAACTTGGGCCATACCGATATCATGAACTTGGAATGGTATTGATTATGCAGTGCATCAATCATGGAATCGGGATTAGAAAAACGCTCCGGATCAAATTGCTGACTGCCCCATTCGGCGGGCTTCCAGTATTGCCAGTCCATCACAATATTATCGAGCGGAATATTTTTTTCGCGAAAGGTTTTTACGGTATTTAAAATTTCATCCTGCGATTTATACCGTTCCCTGCTTTGCCAAAAGCCCAGCACCCATTTAGGCACAACCGGCACTTTACCGGTAAGTGTTCTGTAACCCGCAATAATATCATCATAGGTTTTGCCATACACAAAATAATAGCTGATATTATTACCGGCTTCTGATGCAAACTGGTATAAAGATCTTTGAGTAGCAGTTACGGGTTCAATGATCTTGCAGGATAGATAAGATTCCCCTCCGTCGGGTATCCATTCCATTTTAAAAGCGGTCTTTTTATCTTTCGATAATTGTACAGGTACCAGTGCGGTAAAAGGATTCCAGCACTGGCGCCAGCGGTCCAGCACCAGTTCACCGTTGATCCATAATTTCAAATACCCTCCAGCATATAACCTCAGCGTATGTTCACCTGTTGAATTTCCCTGCAAAAATCCTTCGTACACTGCTTTGCCCTCTTCCATTTTAAAAGCTGCAGGCAGGTTTGGCATCAATTGCAGATCCGGGTAATCAATGGCAGCTTCATCCCGCTGTACAAAAATTTTTGCAGCGTCTTTTTTTGAAGCATATGTTGCCGTTAAAGTTCCTGCTTTTGCATTCTGATCAAATAATTTAATGCTGTTCAGGTCATTGAACTTTCTGCCATCGCCAAAATCAGTGATGGAATAGTTATCCCACAGGATACCATAGTTTTTATTGGATACTAAAAACGGGATAAAAACCTCGCTGTTGTTTTGATAGAGGGTATAGTTCACATTCTTATAATTCATAACCCCCTGCGCATGCTGCCCCAGGCCATACAACGCTTCATCTAACGGGGAGGTAAACTGCTGCATAATCTTATATGAAGATGCCTGCTCTAACTGAACCGCTTCAAATGATTTTGTTTTTTCGGCCGTGATGCTTTTACCGGCAGCAGTATAAAAATTAACCAGCCCTGTTGTTTTTGAAACCACGGCTTTTAGTACTGCAGTGATCAATGATACTGATGCGGCGTTTTCTTTGATACTGAATAAACGGGTGCCGGTATTTTTATCCGCAATAATAAAACTGGTATCTTCTTTCAGCGCATGCACAGGAGAAGAAACAACCTGTATAATGGCATCACTCCAAACTTTTAGCTGCACCGCTTTTGCCCCTGCAGCAGGATACACCAGCACTCCATTTTCAATTTTTGTATAGCCGCTTTTTTGCGCCGCCGCGGACAGGATCAATCCTGAAAGCAGGCAACTTAAACAATATTTCATCATCACTGTGTAATTAATTATTCCATGTAAATTTTCCCACCAGGTCGCCCACCTGCACTTCAAAATCGCCGGGCTCGGTAACTGTTTTCAACTGTGCGTTTACAAAAGCCAGGTCGTTGCTGTCAATAACAAAAGTTACTGTTTTGCTTTCGCCAGCTTTCAAATCAATTTTTGTGAAAGCCCTTAATCTTTTGTTGTTAGGGGTGATGCTGGCATACAGATCGCGGCTGTACAATTCCACGGTATGTTTGCCATCCCTTTTTCCGGTATTGGTTACCGTCACATTCACTGTTAGTTTTTGATTGCCCTTTAAAGCAGTGGTACTCAGTTTTAAATTACTGTAAGCAAAACTGGTGTAGCTTAATCCATATCCAAAAGCGAATAATGGATCATATCCATTCCACAAAACATCGGCGTTAAAAATTTCTCTTTTTGTTTCGGTGTATTTGTGGTCGTACATCACTATTTCGCCCATGCTTTTAGGGTAGCTGAACGGCATGATGCCATTGGGGTTGTAATCGCCAAACAATACATCAGCGGTAGCTTCGGCTGTTTTTTTGCCACTCCAGAAAGGTAATACAATGGCTTCACACTGTGGTTCAATATTGGTAATAAAACGGGGCCTGCCTTCCTGTAAAATTAAAATTACTTTTTTGCCGGTGGCAAATGCAGCCTTAGCTAAATTCACCTGTTCTTCGGGCAATGCCAGGTCGCGTATATTACCCGGACTTTCGGCATAGGCATTTTCTCCCAAACACAAAATGATCACCTCTGCATCGGCTGCGCCGGCTTTTAATTTTTCTGTATCATAGTTATCTTTATTATCAAACCCTTTTCCACCAACAGCAATTACATTTGCCGCACCAATTTTATCTGCGATGGCCTGCACAAAATTCTTACTGTCTTTGGGATACCATTCTTCCTGGTTGCCCTGCCAGGTATAACTCCAGCTGCCATTCAATACCGCCAGGCTTTGTGCTGTTGGCCCCATCACCAGTACTTTTTTATTTTTTGCCAATGGTAAAATATTGTTACTGTTCTTAACCAAGGTAACCGCCTCGTGTGCAGCATCCAGTGCCAGTGTTTGATATTCGGCTTTACCAAAATTTTCCCTTGCCTTTTCTTCGGTATAAGGATTATTGAACAGCCCCACTTTGAATTTTAATTTCAATATCCTTCTTACCGCATCATCAATACGGCTCATGGGTACTTCTTTTTTTGCAACAGCTTCTTTCAGCAGATCAAAGAAAGAATAATCGCCCGGCACCATACTCATGTCAATCCCTGCGTTGATGGCCATCACCACCGCTTCTCTTGGCGTGGCAGCAACCTTGTGTATGCTGTGTAAACGAATGATATCTTCCCAGTCGGTAACTATCAGGCCTTCAAAACCCAGTTCCTTCCGCAGCAGATCTGTCAGCAGGTATTTGCTTGCATGCACCGGTGTTCCGTTGATATCGCTGGAGTTGATCATAATAGAAGAAGCACCTGCTTTTACAGCCGCACGAAACTGTGGTAAATAATATTCCCGCATTTCAATTTCGGGCAGGTATATGGGTGTTCTGTCTTTACCGGTACGGGATGCAGAATAGCCCAGGTAATGCTTCATACAACTGGCCACGGCGGTTACATTTTGCAAACCATCTTCTTCATATCCCTGTATGGCGGCAACCCCCATGGTTTTACCAATGAATACATCTTCGCCGTAGGTTTCAGGGAAACGCGACCACAGCGGCTGCCTTCCCAATTCCAGCACGGGGGCAAATTCCCAGCGAACACCCGAAGCCCTTAATTCTTTTGCCGTAACTTTTGCAGCGGCTTTTACCAATGCAGGATTTCGTGTAGCCGCCATAGCAAGATTATGCGGAAAGAGGGTGGAGTTTAATGTATAGGTTTGCCCGTGAATGGCATCCAGGCCATACAATACTGGGATTTTTAAAGCAGTGTTATTGGCCTCGTCCTGTATTTCTTTTATCACACGCTGCCAGGTATCCAGGTCCAGCGCATGGGCTGTGGTGTTCAGCATTGATCCCACTTTATATTTCTGTATCGCCTCTTTTAATTTTGCCGGATCTAAACTGCCATCGGTATTTGCCCAGCCGCCTTTTGCAAACACCGCTAAGGTTACCTGTGTCATCTGCCCCACTTTATCTTCTAAAGACATTTTCTTTAACAATTGCTCCACTTTGGCATCATAATTATTCTTTTGCTGTGCAAAAGACAGCGCCGCCATCATTAAAAAAGCGGCTATACATACAATCTGTTTCATGGTGATGATTTAATTTTTATTTTCAAGCTGGTCTATTCTTTTAATAATCTCCATACAGGCGCGGCTGTTGTGGTAAGGACATTTCCAGATGCCCACTTTATCTTCTTTCATGGGTTGGTAATTTTCATTTACACCCCAAAACCATTCTCCCTGTGCGCTGTCCCGGATATGCTGTTGTACAAATTTCCATGCGGCAACAGATTTGTCGAGATATACCTTATCCATAGTATTTTGATAGGTGTTAAAAAATCCCACCATTGCTTCTGCCTGTGGCCACATGTGTTTTTCTTTTATCAAATGTCCGTTGTCTGGCTCGTATTCGTACCATAATCCACCATCGGTATCTATACCTTTTATTACAGCATCCGCTATTTTTACTGACATGGCCCTGGTTTTCTTTACCAGGTCATCATCATCAATTACTTCGGCAGCTTCCTGCAACAGCCAGGCGGCTTCAATATCATGCCCGTAAGAGATGGTATTTGATTTTGTGGTCCAGTCCATTTCAAAAAACAAATACTGGTGATGATTAAATGGATTGATGATGTGCTGTAAAAAATTTTTGATCAGTGCTGCAATTTTTTGTTTCACCTGTTCATAAGGTGATACACTGTATAAAACGGTGAACGCTTCCAGTACATGCAGGTGGGTGTTCATCGATTTTTTTTCGTTGGCGTCTTTGTTACTCAGGCGAAGATCGCCCGGCAACTGCCAGTCTCTTGTAAAAGCTTCGATGTACCCGCCGTATTGATCATCATAACTGTGTTTAATGATCACTTCATATAATTCAATGGCTGCTATAACAGCAGTACTTTCTTTGGTGGCTTTATAAAATTCACTAAAAGCATATATGGTAAATGCAATTGCATATACCTGTTTTTTAGTATCCAGTGGAACACCTTTGTGATCAACTGTCCAGTATACGCCTCCATATTCCCTGTCAATAAAATAAGCATTGATATAATCAAAAGCCCGGCGGGCAAAATGTAAATAAGCCTCATTGCCTGTCAGGTTATATGCGGCGGAAAAGCTCCACAATATCCGGGCATTCAATACTGCACCCTTGGGCGCATCTTCAATTATTACATTATCGTTGCTGATCTGTCCAACAAAGCCCCCATTTTTTTCATCAACAGTGTGCTGCATCCAGAAAGCAAGAATGCTTTCCAGCTCTTCCTGCATATCGGCTTTGTAATTGATTAAATTCCTGTACATCTCTATCGCTGCGGTTGCATTTTTTTAGTTGCCTGCTTTTGTAAAAAAAATAAATTATCTTCTGCAATTTTATTTACAATGGTTGCAGATTCCAGAGAAGTAAACCCATCCTCCGGCGTATTGGTTACATAATCCAGTAATCTTTCAATAGTGGAGGTAGCCACATGCATCCTGGTATCGGAGGAAGCATAGTAAATATATACTTTTCCATCATCATCCGCTATCCAGCCGTTACTGAACACTACGTTGGAAACATCGCCCACTCTTTCTATGCCTTCCGGTGCAATAAAATAACCTGCCGGCTGATGAATGATCCTGGTAAGATCTGCAAGATCGGTCATAAACATATATAATACATACCGCAGCCCTGCAGCCGTATTTCTAACCCCGTGTGCCAGATGCAGCCAGCCCATTTTTGTTTTGATGGGTGCAGGTCCCTGTCCATTTTTTGCTTCGTAAACAGTATGATACACTTTAGATGCAATCACCACTTCTTTATCAATTACAGCTTCAGTTATTGATGCACTCAATCCAAAACCAATACCGCCACCGGTACCTGCTTCTATAAATCCGTCCTGAGGGCGGGTATAAAATGCGTATTGCCCGTTCACAAATTCGGGATGCAATACCACATTCCGTTGTTGCGGGGAAGGTGTTTTCAGGTCTTTCAGCCGTTCCCAGCTGATGAGGTCTTTTGTACGTACAATACCACATTGCGCAATAGCTGCAGACTGATCGCCCTCAGGCGCACTGGGGTCTCTCCTTTCTGTGCAGAACAAACCATATATCCATCCATCTTCATGCTGTACCAGGCGCATGTCGTAAATATTGGTATCCGGTTCGGCTGTTTCGGGAATGATGATGGGTTTATCCCAAAATTTAAAATGATCGATCCCATTATCGCTTTCTGCCACAGCAAAAAAAGATTTCCTGTCTGCTCCCTCCACTCTTGGCACCAGTATATATTTATCATTGAATTTAATAGCACCCGAGTTAAACACCGCGTTAATACCAAACCGTTCCATTAAATAAGGATTGGTTTGCGGATTAAAATCGTACCGCCAGTGTAATGGGGTATGCATAGACGTAAGTACAGGGTTCTTATAGCGCTTGATAATACCGTTATCACATTCGCAGGCCTCATTGGGTTTGGTAACCAGGCTTTCGTATTTTGCCTGCAGGCTGTTAAACCGTATGTTAAAATTGTTATTCATAATAAATGTGTATTAAAATTTAGTATGCAATCAGTCTTCTAATTTATTCCACCATGTTTTTTTAAGGATGGCGATGATTATTATAAGGATTAGTATGGTTATTAATAAAGGCAGTTTCATCCACAGCACCAGGTACATGGGCAGGATGGTTAAACACAATTGCGCAATGATGCCCAGCAATACATTGAACATATCGAGTTTGAATCTTTTATTGGCTTCAAAAGATGGATTGTCCAGCAGCACCATGTCGTGTACAGGTTTCCAGAATCCCCAGGGCCTTACCGTGCTGTAAAATTTTTTAAGTACCGCAGTATCTGTTGCAGGCGCGGTAAATGTACCGATCAGGCAACCGGCAATGGATATTACAAACAATACCGGGAAATAATACAGGAATTCGATACCGGAAAATAATCTTGAAAAAATCAAGGCCCCGGCTACACCTGCAAACATGCCCCAGAAAAATCCGTTGGCATTGAAACGCCACCAATACCATTTCAGCACGTTGGATGCAATGTACCCGCCGTATAATCCGGATACGATCCATTGTAAAATACTATTGACATCTTTTGCAAAAAATCCCAGCATGATACCGATGGCAACAATTACCAGGCCCGATATATAATTCATCGAAATGGTTTTTTTGATACTGGCTTTTGGATTGATGTATTTCAGGTATACATCATTTACAAAATAGGCCTGTGCTGCATTTAAGGTGCCGGAAAAAGTGCCCATGAATGCACCGAACAAACCGGTTAACACCAGCCCTAAAATGCCCACGGGTAAAAAATTATTGATGGCACCGGGTAATATTTTTTCAAAATCCACACCACCGGAACCATTGTCTAAATTCAACTGGTTATAGTACAACAAACCCAGTACTGTTAAACCAATGATCATGGCATACCGAACCGGCAATAAAATGAGGGAAACAAAGCCGGTCATTTTAGATGCTTCTTTTGGAGACTTTGAAGAGAGTATCTTTTGCATATCATAATTGGGGGCCGGCCCTGCCAGTGAAGAAAATACCCCTTTAAACAACATCATCATAAATAAGATACCAAAAAGCCCGTAGCCGTCATCATCAATTTTTTTCATGGCTTCGTCTACTATTCCACGCCAGTTCATATCCAGGTTCCACCCAAAAAAAGGATTATCCCATCCCTGCGGCACGTTCAATGTTTTACCATGCAAATGCTGCATGGCAATTACTGCAATGGATATACTGCCAACTGTCATGATAGCATACTTAATAAAATCACCCAGTACGATACTGTGCATGCCACCCAGCACCGAATAGAAAACCGCAAAAAGTGTAAATACAATACCATAAAAGTGACCTACATAATGCGGGGCCACATCAAAAGGTACATAGCCCTTCACCACATCCCAGGGAATAAATATTTCTATGAATTTGCCAAGTCCAACAAAACCATACGCTAAAAAACCCAGGCAACCAATCAGTGCAAATGCCACTACAACAGTATGTGATGCATTAACGCCTTTGCCAGTGGTGCCAAACCTGGTGGCCAGCCATTCGGCACCGGTATTGGCATTGCTCCGGCGCAGCCATTTAGCCAAAAACATCATATTGAATATTTGATTGAATACCGGCCACAACCAGGGTATCCAGATGCTTTTCATACCGTATACAAAACACAATGCCACCATCCACATGGTTCCGCTGATATCGAACATATCAGAAGCATCGCTTAAGCCGAGCATATACCAGGGTAGTTTTTTTCCACCCATCAGGTAACTTTCATTATTCAGGCGTGCTCTTTTACGCATGAACCAACCCAGCATCAGCATGGATACCAAATAAGAAAGGATGAAGGCGATATCTATAAATTGTAATTTCATTATGCTACTTTATTAATTTTTTTTTTGCCCGGTTGCCGTAACTTTTTTATTCAGTGATTTTTATATAAATTTTCTTTCGCTGCATCCTTCTCAAACAATGTCTGTGGCGCAGTATAGAATTTTATAAAATCACTTTCCGATACCTGCCCTTTATTAGGCATGTAGTAATGCATTTTCTTTGTCCACTCATTGTATCCATGATTGCGCCACAATAATACGTATGCAATGTTGTGATTGCCAATGGCTTTTTGCAACACATCTGTCCACCAGGTTGCATAAGGAATAGCTTCATACCCTGTTTCGGCCAGTGCGGTTAACTTATTGGTTGCAGCAGCTGCACTGTCCAGCACCGTTAGTAACTGGGCCACGTTTTTGGTAAACCCGTTGTCCTTTGCCGGATCGCCCCATTGATAGGTATCAAAACTCACTACGTCCACCACATCATTACCGGGATACCGTTCCAGGTACTCTTCTTTGGTTTTAAAATCGCCGCCGGTATTGTATACATAAATAAGATGATGGCATTTTTTCACTTCTTTTAAATAGTAATTGGTAAACCGCCACAGTACTTTAAACTGGTCGGCCGTGCAATTGTTGGGGCCCCACCAAAACCAGTTGCCGGTAAGTTCATGAAAAGGGCGAAACAGTACCGGTATCAATTCCTTATTATCTCCTTTCAAAGACAACATAAAATCAGCTGCTTTATCGAGCCAGCTTTTAAACAGTGCATGATTTACACCGCCCGGCAGTACAGAGGCTACCGTGCCATGCGTGGTATCCCAGGCGTTACCGCCGGTTAAAGGATTATCAAAATGCCAGCTGAGTGTGATCACACCACCACGTTTGTAGCCTTCTTTAATAAACTGCCTCATTTTTTTAAAGGGTACTCCATCCAGGTTTGCATCGCCGCTGTTTCTTTCCAGGCCACCCATATCCCATCCGTACAAACCGGGATAATCGCCACAGACTTCTTTTACATCGCTCCTGTCTTTTTCGTAGCGCCAGTTGATGCCATAGGCCAGATCGTCCTGGTGCCCTACCAAATACCCTTTTGTGCTGACTGCTTTTAAATTTTGATACAGTGCTTTCGTTTCGGCAGTGGCATTTTTATCTGCCAGTTCAAATGCAGTGGTTTGAGCACAGACATTTACACTGAGTAACGTACCCGCTGCAACGACTGCTATTTTATGTAAGACTGAGACTACCATATTTTATTTTTTTATCAGCTTCGAATATTTTTTTACCAGTTTCCATGTAGTGGTATCAGATGCAAAAACACTATTCAGTCCCTGCTCTTCCATGGGTGGATCGCCCAGCAGATCGTCGCCTTCTTTCCAATACGGAGTGGCATTTTTTGCCGGCATCCCAAAGCCTCCAAAAGCCCAGAAATTAATGCCCGCAATGGCGGTATGCTGTTGCTTACTGTTAAGAAGTTGCTGTAATACCGTTTCGTAATATTGATCCCTGTATACAACAGTGGCTGCTTTTGAAAACGAGAAATGATCCCTGGCCATGCCAAACTCTTCCACCACCAGGGGCTTTTTAATTGCCGTCATCACTTTATCATGATCACTGATGTAATCATTTGTTTTTTGCAGTACAGCAGTAAAATCATTTTCAAAACTATCATCTTTATACCATCCCCAGTTTTTTGGCCAGATGTGAATAGTGGCGTAATCTACATTCACATCTTTATGAATGGTTTCAAATACCTGCATATTTTCTGTACCCATATAGCCTTCGGTGCCCAGTGTAAGCAGGTGATGGTGGTCGGTTTGCTTAATGAGTGCGGCAGTTTGTTTTAAAAAACTGGTATAGGCATTGATCGCATAGGGGCGCATGGGCCTTGGTTCATTGGCAATTTCCCATGCCATGATGGCCGGCTCGCTGGTATACTTTTTTCCGGTGATGGTATTGGTATGCTGCAAAACCATTTTTACAAATGCCCAGTAATCTTCCCTGCATTCGCTGCAACCATAAAACTGGCTCGTGAGGTCCCTGTTCTCATCCCAGGTATATTTTTTGGCCAGGGTACTGTCGTCAATTTTATTGTGCCAGTTCAAATATTGCAAAAAGCCGCCACTCCACTCCCAGTTGTTACTAAAAAAGAAAACGCCGTACATATTCCTTTTTTGCAATTGCTGTAATAAATAATCCATCCCCTGTAACAAAGCTGTATTGTATTTTCCGGGGGCTGTTTGCAATGCAGGATGCACAGGCTGTACGCCATTCACGATCTTATTTTCGCCCTGCGAACCAATGAGTACCCTGATATTGGTTACGCCCTGTTGTTGTAAAAAATCCAGTTCCTTCAGCAGGCGTTTTCTGTTACCTCCCTTATCATCGGGCATTGCCAGTAAATTGGCATACCACATATTGGTGCCCACAAAATGATACGGCTTCTCATTACGTACAAAATGATTTTGCTGCTGCCTGATAAATGCCTGCTGTGCAGCCATCTTATCAAAAGCCATAAAGGCAATAAAGAGTAAAAATATGTTTCCCTTTCTGATCATTTTAGCGGGTTGTTATTTTGAATGAAAAAGGCAGTATATCTTTTCCACTTGCTGTTACAATAATATCACCCGGCTCACCGGCAGATTGAACGATCACCTGTGCCAGGCCATTAAATAATTTACGCCGGTATGCCGGTGCCGGAAGCACTACCTGTATCAGGCCCGGATCGGCATTCACTTTATCCCAGCTGAACTTTTTGATCAAAGGTGTTGCCGCAATCAGGATGCTGTTTTTACCTGCATGCAAAGCGAACGCATCTAACACATATCCGTTTTTAGCTGTTGTTGTAAAACTGGCTGCAATCTGCTTACCATTGATATAAAGCGATTGATCCGCACCGATGCAATTATAAAACAATGTGATGGTTTCTTTACCATTTAATTCGGGCAATACAAAACTGCCGCGGTATACCAGTGCCTTAACCTGTTTTGCAAAGGCTTCATTGCGGTCATCAGTAAACGCGGGTTTCCAATCCTTATCATCCTGTACTGTTGTATTTTCATTAACTGCATTGATATTTTCCACCCGTTTCTCCTGCAGGTTTTCAATCCGTATTACTTTTATATCTTCCAAATACCTGTCGGCTTCCAGCGATGTGGGGTTTCCATTGCCCACTCCAATAATTCTTCCGGGCCCTGATACGGCAAACGTAATTTCATTATCAGCCACGGGTACATGCAAACCTTTTTTATCTTTTACTTCTACTGTTAGCATGGCAATGTCTTTTCCATCTGCTTTAATATAGTTCCTGTCAGCATACATATTAATTGCAGCAGCAGTTCCGGTGGTCTGCACTTTGTCACTGGCTATCTTTTTTCCTCCTTTATACCCGATTGCATCCAGTATACCAGGCATATAATTTACCTGCCACTCCAGGTGACTGTTGGCTTGCATTGTTTTTTTTCCAAGGCTTTTTTTATTTAGAAACAATTCCACTGCATCGCAGTTGCTGTACACCCAAACATCGATTGGTTTTCCTTCCTTTCCGGGCCAGGTCCAGTGCGGTAAGATATGCAGTACGGTATCTTTGGTCCACCAGGATCTTAAATACCAGGTATCATCTTTTGGGAAACCGCAGATATCCGCCATTCCAAAATAAGAACCCACAGACGGCCACCCGTAAGGGGTAGGTTCGCCACGGTAATCAAATCCCGTCCAGATGAACATGCCTGCCAGGTAATCTCTTGCCGCGTAATGCTTCCATCCCTCTTCAATACTTAAAAAAATTTTATTCGGTGCTTTGTCGTAAGCAGGAATTATATGTTGCTCATCATCCCTGTAATATGCGCCCCTGGTGGCATTGGTACTTCCCTCTTCTGTTCCCCAGATACATTGGTTGGGAAATAATTTATGTTGCTCATCTGTATTTTTATTAGCGATATAGTTTATGCCCAGCAAATTCATCACTGTAGTAATACCGTCACTGCCAATACCCCCGCTGAACGCGGCAGTTGCCGGCCTGGTACTATCGATCGATTGCACGTATGCCTGCATGGTAGCAGCGATTCTTGCGCCGGTGATATTGTTTTCAATTCCCCATTCTTCGTTACCAATACTCCAACTGATGATACTGGGATGATTGCGGTCTCTTGTTATTAATTTTTTCAGATCCTCCAAATGGGTTTGCGTAATGCCCATCAGCCTGTTCTCATCAATCACCAGCATGCCCATCCTGTCGCAGGCATCGAGCAATTCAGGAGTGGGTGGATTATGACTGCAGCGATATGCATTACAGCCAAAGTTTTTCAACGTTTTTATCCTGAAGTCCTGCAATGCATCAGGCATGGCGGCACCAACACCTGCATGATCCTGGTGATTATTGGTCCCCTTGATCTTTATATGCTTTCCATTCAGAAAGAAACCTTTGTTGTTATCAAAACGGATACTTCTTATGCCGAATGTGCTGAAATACTCATCGGTGATGGTGGTTCCTTTTTGCACAGTAGTTTTCAGCGTATACAAATACGGATTTTCGATGTCCCACAATTTGGGGTCATTCACATGAATACTGCAGTTAAATGTATTGCTGTTATAAGCAGCCACATGAAGTGCATCTATATTTTTAGAAGCAATGATTTTACCTGCCGCATCAATAATGGTTTGTGTAACGGAAAAAGGTTGAGTTGTTGCTGCATCATTATTAATGGTAGTAACAATATTTACTGTTGCAGCATGGTCTGCAATATTTGCAGATATATTAGTACCGCTGGTGGCCACATGTAATGGATCTGTTTTATTCAGCCATACATGCCTGTATATACCTGCGCCTTCGTAAAACCAGCCTTCCTCCATAGTGGCATCCACCCTTACTGCAATGGTATTTTCTGCACCATAATTTATATATGCACTGATATCATATTCAAATCCCAAATAACCACTCTGCTGTGTACCCAGGTAATGTCCATTTACCCAAACCATGCTGTTACGGAATACGCCATCAAAAGCTATGGAGATGCGCCTGTTAAGGTCATCGGAAGGCACCATGATCTTTTTCCGGTACCAGCCAATACTGGCATTGGGAAAATTTCGGCCAATGGCTTTAAAGCCATGACTGAAACTACCCGCTTTGTCAAAGGGTTGTTCTACTGCCCAGTCATGCGGCAGGTCTAATTTTCGCCAGGTGCGGTCATCAAAATTTACAGCTGCAGCGCCATCGCCAAAACCAGCTTTAGAAAAATAAGAGAAATAGGCGGTGCCGTTATTAAAATCTTTTTCCGTATCATAAGGATGCCCAAAAGCAAAGCGCCAGCCAGAGTCCATTAATAAATGATCCCGGTGTCCCTGCATAGGTTGAGAAAAAATTGACGTGCTTAAAAAAAGTAAAAAAAAGGCAGCTGCAAACTGCACAACCCTTTTCTTCCTTCCTGTAAGATATTTTTCCAAATCGCCCATGATAACTCGTTCAGTTTACTGTAACAGCAGAATAAGATCAACTGCTTATTAAATTAATTCCGTTGTTTAAACTGTTTATATAAGTTTTACAAATACCTGCAAAAAAGTAAAACGCCGTTCCCCACCAAATGAGATTCATATGTAAGGAACGACGTTTGTACGGTTAAAACCAAACTACTGCTGAGAAAATTTTTATTTTACAAGCATAATATTATCGAAATATATCGTCTTTCCGTCGCCGTTAATTTGAAACACTACTGTATTTACTGAAGTTGTTCCGGGAAAGTCTGTTGCCAGATTGTATTTAAAATAGGTCCATTTATTTGCAGGAATAGTAATTGTTTTGGTGTTGCTCCAGTTCAGGTTCACATTTACGTTCTTGTCAATATCGGCACCTTTAGCCCAGAAAGTAAAATACTTTTCTGTGGTGATATTGATATTACCGCCGCCCAGCTGAATACCACCCCATGAACCGGCAGGATCAAAAGCTCCTTTAAACGATTTGGCCCCGGTGATTTTATCATCTACAGAAGCGGTGTAGGTACCGCCCCAGCCCCAGTCCTGAAAACCATTTTGCAATGCTTCGTCAAACACAATACTTGCTTTTGCCACATTCACCATTTCCTGTGCCGCCACAACAGAACCTGTTGCATTGGTCAATTTAAGAAAGCCTCTGTTTACAGAAGAAGCCGGCATGGTGATCACTAATTTACCTCTGGTTTTAGATACGATTGTAGCGGCATCGGTGGTACCGTTGATCACCACTGCAGTTACATCATCCAGGTTACTACCGGTAATGGTTACTGTAGTTCCGGCTTCAAAGTCGGTTGGAAAAACTGTAGAGGCTACGGGATAGGCCAATACCCTGAAAGGTACCGAAAGGGTTTTGCCATCTGCATTGGTAAAAATAATGTTTTGCGCACCGCCATAAGCGGTATCAGGCACTCTGAAAATAACAGCGGTTTCTGTATTCAGAGTTGACTGAAAAGGAGCCGGAACATTTTTCTTATCAAATACAATGCTGCGCATCTGGCCCAGGCCCTGTCCATTTAAAGTAAGCATGGTACCCCCCGAACCAGAATCGGGGCGGATGCCATCAGTTACTGCCGGATTGCCCGTTTTGTAATCCGGACTTCCGTCACTGTCTTTTTTACAGGCAGTAAATAATATGGTGAATGTAAAGATGGACAGCAGGCCCAGTTTACTAAAAAATATTTTTTTCATATTGCTAATTTAAAAATTGAATGAATGATTTAATAGTATGGAACCGCGGGTTTTGCCAGTTCCGGATCCTGTGCCACTTCAGCAGCCGGAATGGGCAGGTACAGCATATCCGGTGTGATGGTAATGTATTTAGGATATAATTTAGTACCCCGGTTTTGTGCCTGTATAATTGCTTTGGCTTTTGCAAAACCCTGGCGCTGTACATCAAACCAGTAATCGCCTTCAAAGGCAAACTCTATCCTGCGTTCGTGTAAAATATCATCAATATTGATAGCAGACTTAGGCATTAAACCAGCCCTTGCACGAACAAGGTTAAAATATTTCAGTGCATCCACATCATTGGTTGAGGCAGCCCCACCCAATACTGCTTCTGCATAGATCAGCAATATATCTGCATAGCGCAGCAGCATGGTATTGATACCAGTATTCATTCCAATAACAGTTTCGCCACCATAAGCAGCACCCGGGCCTACTACATATTTAGCAATATTAGAACGGGTTTCATTCAGCTGTCCACCATCGGCATAGGGCTGCAGGGTATCGTATTTATATCCGTTGGCCATAAATGCATTGTAGCCGGCATTACCTGTTTTGGTAGGCTTCCAGCTGGGGAAACTCCATCCATGTTCCATAATAGTACCTTTTCTGCGGGTATCCCCTGATTCAAATGCTGCTACAATATCAACTGTTGGTATATACAATTCCCACATATTGGCATCGGTGGTGGCCAAGTTGCCCGGACCACGATCGCATTGTTTTTGACTGGCTGTACCCCATGGATTACCAGACAACTGGTGCTGGATAGCAAAAATAGATTCGTCGTTATTGTTATTTTTACTGGTGTTGAACATGCCGGCAAAATCATCTACCAGTTTGTATTTAGCAGATGTAATTACTTCCAGTGATTTTATTTTGGCATTGGCATAATCCTTATTGTAGAGATACAATTTAGCCATCATGCCTTTGGCTGCATATTTGGTGAGCCTTCCTTTTACCGGGTCGGTTTCGGGTAAACCTGCCTCTGCCAGCTTCAACTCTTCCAACGCAAATTTGAATACATCGGATTTAATATACCTGGGTATATTGAAATTACCATTCAATATGGTTTTGCCCGGATCTGTTACAATTGGTGCGTCACCCCAGATGCGTGCAATATAGAAATATACCACCCCCCTGAAGAAATGACATTCTGCAATGGCCGGGTTAATAAAGCTGGCATTACCACCTTTGGATATTTTAAGCTGTAATGCATTGATGTATTCACTCGTCCAGCCTCCCACTTTATAAAACATTTTCCAGGCATCTGCCAGGCGAACCGCATTGGAAGAAATAGTGAAATTCTGAAACGGGTAATCGTCGGTGTTACCACTGCCGGTAAATTCATTTCCGGCCAGTTCATCACCAATACAATCCATTGCCCGGTTCTCAAAACCCGACCATGGCAAACCATATAAGGTACTGGTTAAACTTCTTACTTCTTCAGCGGTGTTATAATAATTGTCTACCGTGGTACCATCCAGTGCCGGACGGTCGGTAAAAGATTTTTTGCAAGAGGTAGCAGTTAATGAAGCTGCCATCATTGCGATATATAAATATTTATTTTTCATTTTAGTGACTTTAAAAATTTACGAATTATAACTCAATATTGATACCTGCAGTAAATGAACGCGGGTTAGGGTAATGCCCCTGGTCTACATTCATTAAACGGATGTCGTTATTATATGCGCCAATTTCAGGATCCATACCGCTGTACTTGGTAAATGTGTGCAGGTTTTGTACAGAGAAATAAAATCTTGCATTGCTGATCTTTGCCCTGTTAAGCAATTTTGCAGGAATGCGGTAACCAACAGAAATGTTTTTTACCCGCAGGTAAGAACCGTCTTCAATATACCTGTCAGATACAGCCACATTATTTACCTGCCCTGTTTTATACCTTGGTAAGGTAGCTTCTGTATTGGTGGCAGTATACCTGTCCATAACCGATCTTAACTGGTTAGAAAAAGTATTGTCCATTTTTTCCAGTCTCCACCTTAAGAAATTATAAATTTTAGCTCCGTAACTGCCTTGTAAAAAAACAGTCAGGTCAAAGTTTTTGTACGATACATTATTGGTAAGTCCGTAAGTAAACTTAGGTAACGGGCTGCCGATAGTAGTTTGATCTTCGGGTGAAATTTTTCCATCACCGTTCAGGTCTTTAAATCTTACATCACCTAACCAGGTATGATCCTGGTCTACAGCATAACCAAACTGCGGTAAGCTTTTGGTCAGGTCGTCCGGTGTGCGGAACAAGCCATCGGTTACATAGCCGTAAAAAGATCCCAATGAAGCGCCCTGTGTAGTTTTAGTTAATAAGTACTGATCGTAAAATACCCTGCCATAAATAGCAGATCCTTCGCCAGCCAGTTTATCTAAAAAGTTTTTATATGCAGAGAAGATGGCGGTGGTTTTCCAGCTAAGGTCTTTTGTTTTAAGATTAGTGGTAGTTACACTGATATCCACCCCGTTGTTGGTCATTTTACCTGTATTGATAACGGGCCCTTTCAAATCATCCCAGTTATCACCCACACCCACCAAACGCGGGCCTGTTCCAATAAAGATCATGGCAGCGGTTGATTTTTGGTATACATCAACTGATATATCCAGTTTGTTGTTTAATAAACTGATATCGATACCCGCATTTGTGGTGATTACTTTTTCCCATGTTAAATCGGGATTTAAAATACCATTCAAATAACTGGAAGTTCCAAAGCCAACCGGGCCAGGCCAGAAACCGATACCCGCCCTGTAAGGAATACTGAAATTTCCTACTGCACCGTAACCCAGTCTTACTTTTAAACTGTTTACTTTACTAAGGAAATCTTTTGCAAATTTTTCATTGGTTACGGTCCATGCAAATGAAACAGCAGGGAAATAACCTACGGGGTTGTTGAAACCGAAATTAGAAGAACGGTCACTTCTGATGGTGGCATTCAGCGAATACCTTTTATCGTAGGTATAACTGCCTCTTGCAAAATAAGATTCCAGTGCACCATCTCCTTTACCACCACCTAATTCCCAGGTAGTTTGTGTGCTGCTGCCCGCATTCAGGTCTAACAGGTTATTGGCCAAATCAATTTTTTTACCATTGATAGACTGGCTGTAATTGTACTGCGCTTCATGACCTAAAGTGGCACTGATGCCATGCTTACCCACATATTTATTGTAGTTAAGGTAATTGCGCAATGTATATTGTCCGTAAGTACTTCTGTAATCAGAATATTGTGAGCCTACATTCCTTGCACCCAAACTTCCTGCTAACTGGTAAGCCACGTTATCATAAGGGCCATAGTAATAAGAGATCTCATTTTTAAGAGAGAAATCTTTTAAAAATTTTATTTCGGCATATACATTTCCAAAAATGCTCATGGTATTGGTTCTGTTACCCCGTAGTTCTGTAGCAGCAACCGGGTTATCAATATTTTCAGATTGCAGGCCGGGAATAAAATTGGCATTGCCACCACCCCAGCTGCCATCTATGTTTTTAACCGGCACCAATGGATTTAAAATAGCCATATCCCAAATGGCACCCGGTGCAGCATCCGATAAAGCAATGTGCTGAATACCTTTATTGATATTAGAACTTACGCCCACTTTCATCCAGCTTTTTATCTGGTGGTCTAAATTAAAACGGGTGGAATAGCGCCTGAAATCAGATCCCAGTAAGGTACCTTCCTGGTCAAAATAGCCCATGGATAAATAGTAATTGGTTTTATCGTTACCGCCCGAAAAACTCAGCTGGTGATTTTGTACCTGGCCGGTTCTGAACATGGCATCCTGCCAATCTGTACCGCGGCCCAGTTTAGAAGGATCTGCAAATTCCTGTGCAGGAGTGGTGGCCACCTGGTTTTGGTAGATGGCAAATTCCTGCAAATTCATCAGGTCTAATTTTTTTGCTATTCTTGATTGTCCGTAGTAGGATTCATAATTGATCTTGCCTTCGCCCGATTTACCTTTTTTAGTGGTGATCAGGATTACGCCGTTGGCAGCCCTTGATCCGTAAATAGCCTGCGCAGAAGCATCTTTTAAAATATCCACCGATTCCACATCATTAGGATTTAATGTAGCCAGTACACTGTTACCTGTTTGTCCGTTAGAACCACCCAGGCCTGCATAACCGGCACTCTGGCGGGTATTTTCATAAAATGGTACTCCATCAATGATGATCAGCGGATCGCTGGAGTTAATGGTGGTAATACCACGCACTTTAACAGAAACGCCGCCGCCGGGCTGACCACTGTTGTTATCGATGGTTACACCGGCCACCTTACCCTGTATGGCCTGGTCAATACCGGCAACAGGCAGGTCTTTCAGGTCTTTGGCTTTAACAGAAGAAATTGCCGAAGACACATTGGCCCTGCGTGTGGTGCCATAACCAATCACCACCACATCTGCCATCACTGATGCCAGTGTTTTTAATTCTACCCGGATATTGGTGGCCCTTGTTACCGATACCGTTTCTTCCTGCATACCGATAAAAGAAACGACCAGACTTTTTACAGTGGCGGGCACTTCAATGGAAAACTTACCGTTTACATCGGTGGTTACCGCAGTAGTGGTTCCTTTTGCCGTAATGGTAGCTCCCGGCAACGTAGTGCCTTTCTCATCAGAAACGGTGCCGGTAATTTTTTTGGTTTGGGAAAACGCTGTTGTGATAGATAGTATGCAGCACGTAAATATGCATACCAAAAGTTTACATTTCATATAGCAATTTTGTTTTACCAAAAGTAGATAGTATGCAAACATCTAAAGAATACTATTTTATCATTATTGTATACTTTTTTGCAAGGCAAAATAAAAATAACAGCAAAAATCTCATGAAAACCTTTACCACATTGACTTACATCGTTTTATTTGATTTGATATTATTTTAATCATTTTGTATCTATTTTTTATACTTTTGTTGTACGTGCTTGTTTCCCGAACTGGTATTATTTTATCATAATTAACGATTGACCACTTTATGCAGCCTAAATTATTAAGGGAAATCACCCCTCTTACACAGAGCGATTGTTTTACGATGTTTTACCGGGTAAAGTCGGAATTTAGTTTCCCATTGCACTATCACGAAGAATTTGAACTGAATTTTATAGATAATGCCAAAGGCATCAAAAGAATGGTAGGCGATCATATTGATGCGATAGACGACCTGGAGCTGGTGCTGGTAGGCCCCAACCTGCAGCACGGCTGGTTTAACCACCAATGTAAAAGCAAAGAATTTACAGAGATCACTATACAATTTCACCGCGACCTGTTTGACGAACAATTTTTACAACGCAACCAGATGAGTTTGATACGCACCATGTTTGAAAAATCATTACGGGGTATTTTATTCTCGAAAGAAACCATCCAAACGCTGAAACCCCGCCTGTTCGCTCTCACAAAAAAACATGGCTTCGACTCAGTACTGGAATTACTCTCTATCCTGCACGACCTCTCCTCTTCCAGGAACATGAGGATACTGTCCGACATATCATTTAAAAATGCAGAGACCATCAGTTATAACAGCCGCAGGGTGGAAAAAATAATGCAGTACCTCAATTCTAATTTCGACAAGAACATTACCCTGGGTGAAGCTGCACAACTGGTGTCGATGAGTGAAGTGGCTTTCAGCAGGTTCTTTAAAGTGCGGACAGGAAAAACCTTTATTGAAACACTGAATGAAATCCGCCTGGGTAATGCATCCCGCATGCTGATAGACACCACGCATGGCATCAATGAAATTGCATTTAAATGCGGCTTTAACAATATCTCTAATTTTAACCGCATTTTTAAAAAGAAAAAAGATTGTACTCCAAAAGAATTCAGACAGGAGTACAATGCAGAAGGCATTCGTTCATTTATTTAACCATCATACCCCCCTTTAAACACATCGTGAAAATTTAATGTAATCATGGTTTCAGCGCATCCCTTGTTTTTCCCCCGGCAGCAGTGATACTGCAGGAGATCGCATTTTCGTTCAGGGTAATGAAGCGGCTGCTTTGTGAAAGGAAGGAACTGCCGTAATACAACTCTTTCTTCTCCACACTGCCATCTTTATACTTTATTACTGCATACAGGTCTGAAGGGTTCAGCGGCAGCGTTTTTATTTTTCTTCGCAGTTCAAATACTTTCAGCGCATCGTTATACTGGCTTGCAGCTATACAATAAGATCCGTTGCCCGATAACAATTTGATCAGCGCCTTACCATTACCCGGAATATAAATACCACTTTGTAAGACAGAAAGCGGTGAAAAATTGCCTTTGCCATCACCTTTCAATAACAACCCGTTTAATGCATCAAACCTGCCAATGGAAACTTCAGTGCCATAATCATTCCCGTTGATCAATACATCTAAATTTCCATCCCCGTCAAAATCATCAGCTACCATTCCGTTTAATACAGAAAACTGTGCTTCCTTTGGTAATGGTATCATAGTAAATTTTCCATTGCCATCATTCCTTAAATAACATGACTGGAGCATGGTGGCTTTTAACCGCTGTGCATTGGCATCTTTCATGATCTTTTCAGGAAAGATCTCACTGATGGTAGCTATAGCAAATGGTTTATAGGTAAGGTATCTTTTTTTAAAGGATGGAATTCTTTCCAGTATATCATCCTTTCCCTGCGCAGGAAATTCTTTTAATTGTCCTTTTGTATCGGGTAAAAATAAAGACATCACCGGAACGTATCCTCCCGTATTATCAAAGTCAGCGGAGGTAACAAACACCGGATGTTCTTCGCTGGCCTGGAACAGTGTATTTAACCCAACATTACCTATAATATAATCTGTTCTGCCGGTATGCCTGAAGTCTCCCGCAACAATTGAATTCCACCAGCCTGCTTTACCACTTACGCCCGAATTTTGCGTAACATCCTTAAACTTTCCATTTGTATTTTTTAAAAATGTAACCGGCATCCATTCGCCGGTAAGTATAAGGTCGGTTTGATCGTCATTATCAAAATCGGTGAACAGGGCATCGCAAACCATACCAATATTTTTTAGGTCTGGGGCAACCTGTTCAGTAACATCAGTAAATTTAGCTCTTCCGTTTTCACTGTCGTTCCTGAAGATGAAGCTGCTCACTGGCTTAGGATATTTCCATGGCTCTACCCTTCCAGATACAAAAAGATCGGGCTTGCCATCTTTATTATAATCCAGGGCTCTAACGCAAAGTTTGCTGGTATAATTTACAGGCAGCGCCGTTTCATCTTTTATAAAATTGCCTTTGCCGTCGTTGATATACAGTTTGTCCTGGTAATTACTACTATTGCCTTCATAGCTATTACCACCACTGGCAACATACAGGTCTGGCTTACCATCTGCATTAGCATCAAAGAGTAAGATGCCTTCGTCATTCACATTTTTTGTAAAATCATCTTTACTGCTACTGTTTAGTTCTTTTTTAACAAACTTACCGTTTGCCTGCTGCAGAAAAATTTTGGCATATGAATAGGCATTACCTGCTACAACAATATCATCCATGCCATTACCATCAACATCGGCTGCTGCCAGCGCCGGTTTATATTCGGATAATTTATGCGGCAGCGTTGCCTGGGTATTAAAATCTATAATATCCCTGTCGGTAAAAACAAAATCAATTCCGGAGCTTTTAGTAATTTCTTTAAACAATGGCGGACTATGCAATGCGGGTTGCCAGTTGTATATTTCGCTTGCATCTGCAATATTCACCGTTAACAGCTGATTGGCTGTTATCTTTGTGAGTGTTTGCTTTTTTCCCCCGGCCCACCTGACAATTACCGAATCTATAACAGCTGTTTTACCCAAGCCAAAATGAGCAATATTTTGGTAAGAGGATAAATACCCGCGGTAGGGTGTATTTTCAATTGCCTGGTGCTTACCATTGTCATAATAAATATCTATACAGGTGCCAATGCCATTAATATTATTGTTACCCCCCTTGCATTTTACCTGTAAAAAATTATTTGCTGTGTCATTTGTTTTACGCAAAGTATTTTTATATATGAATGCTTCATCGTCAATATTGTTCACCACCATATCCATATCTCCATCATTATCAAAATCGGCGTAGGCTGCACCATTTGAAAAACTTGGTGTGGTTAATCCCCAGTTTTCGGTGGCGTCATTAAAGCTAAGGGCACCTTTATTTTCAAATGCAAAATTGGCCAATTTTACCTGTGGTATTTTATCAAGCATTTGTAGTGGCTTTTCATGGGCTACTGTATTTTGCCTGTACACTATAAAGTCGTGATCAGTTACATCCTTAGGAAAACCATTGGTAACGATCATATCTCTTAAACCATCATTATTAAAGTCCTGTACCAGCGGTGTCCAGCTCCAGTCGGTTTGTGATATGCCGCTCATAAAACCTATTTCACTGAACGTAGGTGAACCAACGGAATCATTTTCCAGCAACCTTGGCCCCTGGTTCAGTTGCAATGTATTACGCACATACTGGTATTGGTGGCCATACAGATCAAAGTTTTGAAAAGTATTATAGTTATTGGAACCCAGCATCATTTTTTTACGGTAATTGTCTTTGGGATTCATATCCAGTTCCACTACATCAGATAAGCCGTCGTTGTTGATGTCAATGATATCCTGCCCCATGGCATTATAGGAAGTATGTTTAAAGTATTCTTTGCTGCGGTTGCTGAATGTGCCGTTGCGGTTGTTGATGTACAGGATATTGTCCGACAAGAAATCATTGCTTACATAAATATCAGCCCATCCATCGCAGTTAATATCGGCAACGGTTGCGCCATGGCCAAACCCGTCGAAAACAATACCTGCTTTAACAGATACATCTTTAAAAACCGGGTGATGCAAAACCGTATCCCAGTAGTTCTGAAATAATTTTCCCCTTCCCCCCAAATTAGCTTTTGAACTGTCGTTTATTTTTTTACCGAATTTATTTTCGTTTACCGAAGCAGCTTCGTTAACGGTAAGATACATGTCAAGGTCACCATCATTGTCATAATCAAAAAAATTGGCCGTAGTTGATTGCTCATGCATATTCAAACCATATGCGGCAGCCATATCTTTAAAATGCGGAATGCCTTCTTTATCTGCGCCCTGGTTTACATATAAAATATTGGTTCTTTTTGCAGTGTCTTTATAGATAGTATTGCAAATGTAAATGTCCAGTAGTCCATCATTATTAATATCTACTACTGCCACTCCCCTTGCCCATCTTCCCATACCTCCAGCTCCTGCCTTTTCAGTAATATCTTCAAATTTAAAACTGCCTTTGTTCAGGTACAGTTTATTGGAAACCATATTGCCGGTAAAATAAATATCCTGTAACCCATCATTATTAAAATCGCCAATACCCACACCGCCACCGTTATATACATTCACCACGTTCATCGGGTTGATGGAATCTGTTTCGGCAATAACATTATTGAAAGTTATTCCCGAATGCGACGACGCTATTTTTTCAAACATTGTTTTTTTATTGTTGCAGGACAATAAACAGAAAAATAACAGCACAATAAAAACAAATTGAAAAAGTTTCATGATAGTTCCTGGTTATAAAAATTACGCTGTTGTAATTTAATAAAATAATGTACTAATAAAAAAAGGCTTCTCTTTTGGAGAAACCTTTTTTACTATTATAAATGCATTAATACCCCGGGTTTTGAGTCAGGTTGGGATTTAGTGCAATTGCTGATTGCGGTATGGGCAACAGAAGGTTGTTCAATGTAGGAGTAGTATTATACAATCCATGCTTTTTACCATCCGCTGTTGGGCCTGGTGCAGGATTAATAATTTCGGTATAATTGCCATCTGCTGTTCCGTTAGCTCTTTTAATAAAATCAATAGCCTCGGTAGAACCTGCCCTGCATAAATTATAAAAAAGAGAGTACTCACCTGTAAGTTCATGCCTGTATTCACTTAATACCATTTGCAGTGGATCGGTTATTGCAACTCCCGGAGTACCGTTGTAATTAGCACTATCTCTCATAATAGTTGGTGCTGTGCCGCCCCATGCCCTGTCTCTTACCAGTTTAATATCTGCCATTGCTCCGGGTATATCGCCGGTACGCACTTTACATTCTGCCCTGGATAATAAGATTTCTGCATAGCGTAACATGGTTTGGTTTTGATCTCCAAAAATAGCGGAGGGGCCATAATTTCCGGTAAGATTCGGGTCTCTCCATTTTTTTGCACACACATATCCGCTGCGGCCACCATCACTTCCATACCATGGCCTTGTTAAAGTGCCAACGGTGTTTAAAATAGTACCGTCATCGGCTTTATATTTTGGATCGTTCGCTGCAAATCCGGCTACCACAGGAATATATCCTTTTATTCCTCCCCACTTGGCAAGAATACCAGGGCTTTGCAATGTATCGCCGGGCCCTACAATAGTAAGCAGTTTACGCTTGTCGCCCTGCTGATAAGAATTCCACAGTGCCGGGTTGCCATAATCATACCCCTGCTGGGTTATTTCTTCAGGCCAGCTAAAGCTGTCAATCCAACCTATTTCTCCTCCCGGTGGATTCCAGCTACCATCCCAGCTTTGAGAACCATTGGGTGGTAATTGAAATTGAATTTCAAAAATATTCTCGCTATTATTTTGACGGTTATATTCATGTACGTCGGCAAAATTTGGCAATAAGGCGTGATTGCTGGTTAATTCGGAATTATTAAACGCTACTAAAGCTCCGGTATAATCCTTTAACCACATTTTTGCTGCGCCTTCAAATCCATAAGCGGCACCTTTGGTTGCCCTGCCCAATTCAGAAGCAGGCAAAGCTGATTTTGAGAGCAACAGATTTTCTGCTTGTTTCATATCCGCAACAACCTGGCGGAAAACTGAATCGCGTGAAGCCCTTGGTGTAAGACCATCAGTTACGGCACTTAATTCTAATGGAACACCACCAAAAGAGGCGGCCAAATAATAATAGGTCATGCCTCTTAAAAAATAAGCCTCGCCTGTTAGCCTGTTGGCCAATGCAGCAGTTAGTATCCCTTTATTTTGAGCCTGGGTTATTACTTTAAATGCAGCATTCGCCCTGGCGATACCAATGTAGCTCTGGTTCCAGAAGGTAGTAAGCCCACCAAAAGTTGCTGGGATCTGGTAGTTATTCCAAAACACATCACCTCCCCAGTTAAAAAAATCATGCGCACTAAAATTCGCCCGGTACCAGATGCATTTTTTCAGCAGGTCGCTGTTTTGATAGGTATCATAAACGGAGTTTACTAATGCTACCACATCATCAGGTTTGTTGAAAGTGGCATCAGCTGTACCTTCAAAAGTATTGGTTTGATCTAAAAATTTGTCTTTACAGCCCATGGGAAAAATCACTATGAGCATTGCTATAATGATAAATATTTTATTTCTTTTCATAATGCTAATTATTTATTCTTGTTTAGAATGTAACGTTTATACCGAGTGTAACAAATCTTGATGATGGATAAATACCATTATCGACTCCATTAAAAATAGGATTACCGTTTTGAATGCCTATCTCCGGATCAAGACCACTATATTTAGTTATAGTGAAAAGGTTTTGTGAAGAAATGTATACCCTTGCCTTTGATATAGTTAACCTGTTAATTAACTCAGAAGGTAAGGTATAACCAATGGTCAGGTTTTTCAATCTCAGGTAACTTCCGTTTTCTATCCAATGGCTTGAAGGAACATTATTAAGTGTATTATCATCATTATGCAATGCCCTTGAATAGGTGTTTGAAGCATTGGTGGAAGTCCAGCGGTTGTTAAAATATTCCAGACTAACATTTTGAACGCCTTCCGATCCCCTTTTCTGAAAACTCTGCAGGTTGCTTTCTGTATAGTTTAATATCTTATTTCCGTAAGATCCGTAAAAGAATAGATTTACATCCCAAGCTTTGTAAGTAGCATCGAGGTTAAGTCCACCAAAAAATTTAGGCTGCGGACTTCCTAATGAAGTTCTGTCAGATGCATTTACAACACCATCTCCATTAATATCTGCAAAATAGCGGTCACCTGGTCTGGTAGCAGCCCTGTAATAAATACCGCCTGGAGCTTTTGCATTTAAAGCATCAATTTGCGCCTGGGTTTGAAAAATACCCAACGACTGGTAACCATAAAAAACACCAGCTTCCTCACCTGTTACATACTGGCTAAATTCACCCCAGCCCTGTCCATTTAAACCAAAACCAAAATTAGCGCTGGTTAAGTTTTTTACGCCAGAACTAATGGCTGTGATCCGGTTCTTGGTAGATGTCCAGGTTAAGCCGATCCCATATTGAAAATCTTTTCCTTTTTGACCACGATAATTTACAGCCAGCTCTACCCCTTTATTGCTCATTTCTCCCACATTTTTTGAAATAAGCAGGTATCCTGTTTGTGAAGACGCAGGAATTCTTAATAAGAAATTCTTTGATTTTCTGTCGAACCAGTCCACTGTAACAGTCAGTGCTCCTTTTAAAAATGCGGCGTCTATACCAATATTGGTCATGTAATCTGTTTCCCACTCAAGGTTTGGATTAGCGGGTTGGGTTTGGGCAATACCATTTTGGTAAACATTATTAAATGGATAACCCAGATTACCAGGGGATAGACTTGCCGGAAAATTGCCGGCATACAAAGCCTGGTATTGAAATGTTGGAATACCAGATTGGTTTCCCACCACGCCATACCCTCCTCTAATTTTCAGGTCGTCTAACCAGTTAACATTTTGTAAAAAAGATTCACTTTTTGCTTTCCAGGCAACAGATGCTGAAGGGAACACACCATACCTGTTGCTGGTATCAAATTTGGACGAGCCATCTCTTCTGATGGTAGCGGTTAGAATATATTTATCATTATACTGGTAATTTATCCTGGCAAATTGTGAAGCAAGGCTTGAAAGCCTGCTGCCATTCCCTGCCCTGTTAAGTTGCAGCGAGCCGGTTACCACCTGACCTAAATCACGTATTACAGCATTAGGTGGTTCGCCACTACCGCCCATAAAATTGCTGGTATTTTTCTGTGCAGATACACCTGCAACAAAATTTATAGCATGTTTACCGAAAGTTTTGTCGTAAGCAATGGTATTTTCCCATAACCACTCAAAACTATTATTGATATTCTGGCTATACACTCCTTTGGCCCTGATAGCACCCGGATACTGCGCAAATGCCCGGGTATCTTCCGGCTGATAATAAGAGCCGGAATAATTGTTAACGTTCACCCCTGCATTGGTTTTAATAGTTACCCCGTCATATACCTTTACTTCCAAAGAAGTATTAGCTAAAATGTAATTAGTGATGTTCTTTGCCTGGCGGGTTTCTACATCATATACCGGATTACCGAATTTAAATACATTTGGATTTATCGGGTTATAAAAACCGTAGTTACCATTATTATCTTTTATTTTATTAGTTAACCTGTTACCACTGTCCAGGGTTGGAGGATTTACCAATAATTGAAAAAGGCCTCCCGTTCCAAGCGGCGTATTGGCATCCTGGTTTGCGTATTTCACACTGGTGGATGACTTAAGCCATTTTGTTGCCTGGTAATCCAAATTAAGTCCCACGGTAAATCTTTTAAAAAATGAACCCAGCACAATACCTTTCTGATCATAATACCCAAAAGAAGCTGCTGACTGTACCTTATCACTGCCGCCCCTTATTCCAATACTATAATTTTGTGTAAGTCCGGCACGATACAAAGCATCCTGCCAATCTACAGTAGTTAATGCGGCAGGGTTAGCCCATGCAGAAAATTGCGTGTAAGTTGGTGCCGTTGGTTGTGTAGTTTGTATTTGATTAGAAAGCGTTGCAAATTGCTGTGCATTTAACAGGTCATATTTTTTAGGTTTACTTTGCATAGCATTATAAACGTCCAACGAAATCTGCACTTTATTTTTCAACCCTTTTTTGGTAGTGATGATTACTACACCATTAGCAGCACGTATACCGTAAATAGAAGTTGCAGATGCATCCTTCAGTACATCTATTGATGCGATGTCATTGGGGTTGATATTATTAATACCACCTGTGGTGGGGTATCCGTCAATTATATACAACGGGTCATTACCTCCACTGGCAAGGCTACCAATACCACGTATCAGTATAGAAATATTTCCACCCGGTGCACCATCATTATTAATGATCTGTACACCAGAGGCACGGCCCTGCAAAGCCTGGGTGGCTGAAATTACAGGTACTTTTTCAATGGTTGCTGCGCTTACGCTGCTTATGGCACCCGTAAGGTCCTTTCTTTTTTGGGTACCATAACCAACCACCACCACTTCAGCTAAGTTTGAAATGGTTGGTTTTAAAATAATGGTATAATCAATACTATTGTCAACCACCAATTCCTGAGGATTAAAACCCACACTGGAAATTACCAGCACTTTTGCAGTACCGGGTAAGGTAATGGAGAAGCTGCCGTCTGAAGCAGTTGTAGTAGCAACAGCGGTGCCCTTTACGGCAACCGTGGCACCAACAAGTGGTTTTGCCTCCGGATCAACTACTTTTCCTGAAACTTTTTTTTGTGAGAAAATGGGAGAGACAAACAGCATCAGAGTAAAGGCCATAAGAAGCCTTGAAGCAGTTTTTTTTGCAAGCATGTTCAACAGTTTATTGAGTTAGATAATGGTGCGATTCCCATCTGAACGATAGCCTATTCAAATGATATAATAAAATTGCATTTATATATTGAATATTTGTAATGATATTTTCGCCAATACAAGTATTTTTTTGATATATATTTAAGACAAGCGTTAAATTACCTCAACTTTATACAAGCAATTTGCTGAACTGATTTTATAAACCACCAACACTACAATAAAGTGTAAGCAATGATTTTACAGATAAAAAGGCTGCACCCCCAGGATGCACAACAATAACCTGCCAGTAAAAAAAATCTTTTAAATTTTTTAGAATGAAACGATATGTTATACTCTTTGCAATGTTGATTGGCTGCAGTAAACCAATGCTTTCTCAAAACCCGCTCATCAGTTTTGATATGCCCCCCAACAACAGCAACACTTTTTTTTCTGCCAGTCATCCTTTGATACAGTATACCGGCAGGATGGACATGCGCAACAGATCTTTGCCCCGTGCCTGGAGCCCCGGCGTATACATGACGCTGCGGTTTACAGGCAGCAACCTTACCGCCGTTATCAACGACCAGGAACTATGGAATAAAAACCACAATTACCTGCAAATAATTGTAGATGATAAAATGCAGCGGATACAAACCCGGTCAAAAAATAATCACATCAGCATCAGTAACCTGGCCGATACAGTACATACATTGATCATTTGTAAAAACACCGAATCGAATATTGGCTATATAGAATTTGCCGGTGTGTATTGCAATGCCCTGCTGCCGGCATCACCAGCACCCAAAAGAAAAATTGAATTCATTGGCAATTCCATTACCTGCGGCACTGGCAGCGATGTAAGTGATGTGCCCTGTGGCAAAGGGCTGTGGCAGGATCAGCACAATGCCTACATGGCGTATGGGCCGCTTACCGCCAGGGCATTGCAGGCCCAATGGCATTTAAGTGCAGTATCGGGTATTGGCCTGGTACACAGTTGCTGCAACATGAATATTATAATGCCGCCGGTATTTGATAAGATAGATATGCGGGGCGACTCATTACAATGGGATTTCAATCTGTTTCAACCCGATGTGGTAACGGTTTGCCTGGGTCAGAATGACGGCGTTCAAAACGATACCATTTTTTGTAAAGCCTATATAGATTTTATTCAGCAACTGCGCAATCATTACCCTCATGCACAAATAGTATTGCTTACCAGCCCCATGGCCAATGAAGCATTAAAAGTTGTATTGAAAAAACAAATCCGTACAGTGGTAAAACAACTGCATAAAATGGGCGATAAAAAAATCAGTTATTATTTTTTCAGCCGCTCGTTTAACAGCGGTTGCGATTATCATCCCGACCTTGCCGAACACCGGATCATCGCAAAGGAACTGACCACCTATTTAAAAAAACGAATGCGCTGGTAATTATTTTTTTACAGGACTGGTATCCACCGCCCAGTCGTCGGTACGAAATAAATTAACAGGCAGTCCGCCCGTGCTGAATAAATTGGGCATGGCTGTATTACTAAATCCAAATCGTACCGCCACGGGCATTGGTACGGCTTTACTCCATACTACAATGGTACTGCCTTCTATTTTTACCGAAGCGGGCAGAAAGATCTTGTCTTCCCCGGCAATAAAAAAATCAGTGGCAGTTTTACCTTGTATCATCAATCCATTTTCCGCATCTGAAAAACCAATGCGTATTTTATTCTTTTCTGTCTGCATGTTTTTATATACCGGGCTTTTATACGGTATGCCTGCAATACCATACTGATCGGCCAGTGCATAATTAGCCAGGCGCTCGCCCACTTCTTTTTTTAATTTGGGATGAATGTCTTTTACATTATCCACCAGGTCGCTGGTAACCACCATGCCGGTTTTTTCAAAAGAAGCAGCTTTGGTTTGGGCTTCTCTTAACAGGGCGCAAATATTACTGTCGTTATAATGATACGGCGCTATTTGTACAAAGTAAAAAGGGAATTTATTGTTCCATTTTTTTCGCCAGCTGCTGATCATGGTGGTAAATAGCTGTTGGTACGATGCCGCAGTGCCGGTATTGCTTTCGCCCTGGTACCAGATGGTGCCGGCAATGGGATAGTTGGTCAATGGAGCGATCATGGCATTGTATGCAGCACCAGGCAGCACCGGCCACCAATCGGCAGTCTTTAATTTGGCAGCAGCACTTTTTAATATGGCATCATTCATTACCAAATCTTCAGGCGTCCACACTTCTGCCGGCGTACCGCCCCAGCAGGCACTGATCAACCCTACGGGCACTTTCAATTGCGCATTGATCTTCTTACCAAAAAAATAAGCGGCGGTACTAAAATTTTTCATTGTTTCAGGTGTGCAAATCACCCATTGTGCTTTAACATCTTCCTGCGGAAATGCCGCTGTTGTTTTGGGAATATGAAAAAAGCGAATCTCCTTATTACCGGCGGCCTTTACTTCCTCTTCATACTTCATTCCCCAGTTGATATTCATTTCCATATTACTTTGGCCGCTGGCCAGCCATACTTCGCCAATCAATACATCTTCAATAACAATGGTATTGGCACTGCTGCTGATAGTAATGGTATACCCGGTACCAGCCTTAGGTGTGCGAATGCTGGTTTCCCATTTTGCCATACCGCTGGCTTTTATATTATACGTTGCCGTATCCCATCCCAGTTTCACCTGCACTTTTTCACCAGGATCGCTCCATCCCCATATTTTAACTTCTGTATTTTGCTGTAATACCATATGATTACTGAAAATGGCAGGCAGTGAAATTTTAGCGGAGGAAGACAGGCAGTACAAAATGCCTGTTACCAAGAAAATACTTTTTTTCATATTACAATTTTGCGGGTGAATTTACTTGACTGAATTGTAAAATTATAAGAACTGTGTAATTCCACAGCAAATTTATTACAGCAACTTGTTGGGTCCGCCAAAAGAGGTTGTTGAAAAACAAGTTCTTTTGGCGGACCGGACTGAGGGAACATTGATCAATGTTCAATATTTATTTTAAGCAATTCTGCAACTTATGCTTCATTGAAAATAATGTTGCAGGAAAATTGCAGTCTTAAATGAACTGCAAGCTGCATATATGCTAATTATTTCCGCAGCTGAATTTTACCACCTGAAAATTGACGCATCCTTTTTAATTGCATAAATACCGCTTTTTAATTGCATGATCATTTTCAAAAAAAGCAAAATTAATCTGTATTATTTGGTTTGATTTAATACATTTGGTTTCAACAAAAATAATGCTGATATGAAATACATTCTTAGTCTGATGCTGGTATTTGGAAGTTTAACCACGCTTGCGCAAAACTCTATTGACGGCGACTGGAAAGGCACCAGGGAAACACCAAATGGAACTTTTGAAATCAACTACACTTTTAAAGTAACTGCAGACACCGTGCTTACAGGTGTTTGGAAAACACAGTTTGGGGAATCAAAGCTGGAGAACGGAAAGGTGAGCGGAAAAAAATTTTCATACAGTATCTCTTTCAACGACATGACCATTGCAAGCACCGGCGAGCTGGTGAACGAAAATGAAATTGTGGTTAAAAATGAAAGAGGTGAAATGAAACTTACACGTGTTAAAAAATAAGATGACCGGCAATTATTTAAAAGCCCGTATATGCTTACTCATTGCATATCCGGGCTTTTAAATTGGCAGCAGTCTCAAAAGGTTAATGGAATTTTACCGGATATTATACCAGGTAATTTGCAGCTGCTGGTTTTTAAATTTTTATACAGTTGTACTAAAACGCAGTACAACATTAAACATTCCTGATGCGTATTTTAAATAGAGACGCAGTACTGAAAGTGTAACGTGGGTTAAATACTCATTGTTTTAATAATACACTTTAGAATTATTTTTTGCAGGATCATTTTTCTTGAAAAGCCATTTTGGCTGCAACAACTTGCTGTATCCCACATCTCCGCAGCATTAAATATCAATAGTAATTATTAACCTGCTGTTTAATATCTTCCGCTGTTAATTATTGGTAGCTTCCGGATTTTAATTATCCTACTTTGTAGCACTGTTAACACTTGTTCTCCATAACGGCCGTTGTGGGTTTCTTTTTTTAAAAACTTAAAATTGTTAGCTATTATGAAAAAAAATGTCATCCCCATTATGGCAGCGCTGTGCGCCTTGGGATATCTTTCCTGCAATAAAATGCTAGTTGATAAAACAGTACCTGCACTGTCAGAAGAAACCATTTCTCTTACTAACCATCATGAGGAGGAGGAATGTGGCGAAGACGAGCTGGTGGTACCGGGCGCAAAACTGGATACGCTGGGTAAAGGGTATAGTTTTACCGAAGGCCCGGCTGTTGATAAAAAAGGCAATGTATTTTTTACTGATCAACCCAACGATAAAATTTATAAATGGACCGCCACCACCGGGCAGATCTCTACTTTTTTAAGCGGTACCGGCCGCAGTAACGGAATGGCTTTTGATAAGAACGGCAATCTTATTGCCTGTGCCGATCTGCATGGCGAAGTTTGGAAAATACGCCCCAACGGCACACATGAAGTGCTGGTAAATAATTACAACGGCAAGCTGCTGAATGGTCCCAACGATGTTTGGATCAATCCTAAAACAGGCGGCATGTATATTACCGACCCCATTTTTCCAAGGCCGTATTGGGAACCGGGTGACCCCCGCATCCAGGCATGGCCTCCCACCCATTCTGAACAGGCTGCAACCGGCAAGGGTGGTCATGTATATTATCTTGCTCCGGGCAGCCATACACTGGTAAGAGTAACTACCAATCCCGGTTGGGATGCAGACAGCTGGCCAAATGGTGTGGTGGGAACACCTGATGGCAAAAAACTGTATGTAAATAAATGGGCCGGCGACAATATGGGCGGCACCTGGGTTTTTGATATTAAGCCTGACGGCAAACTGGCCAATATGCGCAAGTTTACCAATATGGGTGGCGATGGCATGTCGATGGACAATAAGGGAAATATTTATATCAGCAATGGACTCGGGGTAAATGTATTTTGCCCGGCCGGCAACCAGGTTTTAACTATCCCTACCGGTGGCGGTGCCACCAATAATGTTTTTGCCGGTGCCAATGAAAAAACACTGTTCATTACCGGGCCGGTTGACAGGGTTACGTCCATCAAAATGAAAGTAAAAGGGGTGGAGAAATTTTAAGAATACGCACTATTGAATGAGACCTCATGAAGTTCAAAAAACAAGAATAAGAAAAATCCCGCTGCAGCGGGATTTTTCTTATTCTATTCTCAAAAAGAATAGCTTAACTGCTTAACGATGATTGCTCTAATGTTAATGTGCATGGCAATACCACTTCCATTTTGCTTACTTTTTTTTCATTAATCAGGTTCAGCAAAATAGCTGCTGCCTTATTGCCAATTTCGAAGGCAGGCGGTACAATTACAGAAAGCTTTGTTGCAAAAAGGAAAGTATATGGATTATTAGAATAGGTGATCACCTTTACATCTGTTGGAATGTTCAGCTTCAGTTCATCGCAAATTTTATAAATCAGTAAAGCATATCTCTCAACAGATGAAAAGAAAGCCACAGGCCCTTTTGTTCGGGACAGTAATTTCGTTAATTGTTTATTCGCTGTATCAATATCCCTGAAATAAAGGATCTTTTCCGGGTCTGTTTCAATTTTTGCCTCGGTCATTGCTTTTTTAAACCCTTTCAAACGGTCAGCAATAAGGGAAATGGAAGGATGGATACCAATAAAATAAACTGCTTTGCTTCCTGTTTGCAGCAGGTGTTTGGCAGCCTGGTAGGTTCCCTTAACATTATCTGAAATAACCCTTGGGGCAGTACTGCCTGGAATATACCTGTCGAAAAAAACCACCGGCACAAAATGACGCAGCGTTTCAACATGTTTAATATCTTTTTCTTTATTTAAAGCTGCAGAAATCAGTACCCCGTCTACCAGCCCGGTTTCCAGTTCATTCAAAATCTTATTTTCAATCTCGAAGCTGTCGTTGGTCTGGTAAATCATCAGGTTATATCCTTCCAGGTGCAGGGCTGTTTCAATGCCTTTAAGTGCATGCGCAAAGAAATTATTTGAAATATCCGGAACCAGCACTGCAATAGTTTTGGTTTTTTTTATGCGCAGGCTGCGGGCGTGCGGGTTAGGCCTGTAGTTGAGTTGTTCCACCATCTCATGCACAAGCTTTTTTGTTGCCGCACTCACATCATTACTGTTCCTGAAAGCACGGGAAACGGTTGATATGGATATCCCCAGTTTTTTAGCAATGTCCTTAAGCTGTATGTTTGCCATAGTCGCTGAATCGTTTTAAGCAGTGTACACCCGCATCAATACTAATTTGAAAACACAGCGCCGGTCGGGTGTAAATGCCGGTAAAGATAAAGTGAATTAAAGGCTAAACTTAATAAACGGCAGGGATTAATTAACAATTACATTCAGAATAAGTACCCCGGCAAGGCCAACCACAGAAATGGTAGTTTCCATCACCGTCCATGATAAAAATGTTTGTTTCAGGCTCAGTTTAAAAAATTCTTTATACATCCAAAAGCCCGAGTCGTTAATATGCGACCCGAAAACACTGCCGCTGCCAACGGCCAGTACCATCAGCTCGGGTGACACATTGTGCTGCGCCAGCAGCGGTGCCACCACACCGGCAGCCGTAATACCGGCTACGGTTGCCGAGCCAATCATCACCCGTAACAGGGCGGTAACCACCCATGCAAAAATCAGCGGCGGCATATTCCATTTGCTGCTGAATGAAGAGATATAGGCGCCGGTGCCACTGTCGGTAAGCACCTGTTTAAACACACCCCCTGCTGTAATGATCAGCAGTATCATGGCAATACCGCTGATGGCACTGCTGAGCCACTGCATCTGTATCTCCATTTTTACATTTTGCAGCACACCGAAATAAAAAAATGCGGTAATAACAGACAACAGTAACGCAACAGTTGAATTGCCCGTAAATAAAAAAGTGGTTTGTAAAAAACCTTTTGGTAAAAAGTTGTCGGCCAAAACAGAAAGTGTAATGAGTATTACCGGAAGCAGGGCAATGATAAAACTGGGCAATGCGCCGGGCAGTATCTTAGTTCCTACTGCTGTTGCGCTGTAAAGTTCGCTGTCGGATGAACTGATCTTTTTCAGCCATCTGCCCAGCAGCGGCCCGGCCACTATTACTGCGGGGATGGCAATACAAATACCGTACATTAATGTTTTGCCCACATCGGCCTTAAACGCATTTATTAAAACCACCGGGCCGGGGTGTGGCGGCAAAAAACAATGCGTGGTGCTTAACGATGCGGCCATGGGAATGGCAATATACAAAAGCGGCAGTCCTGTTTTTTTTGCCAGCATAAAAACCAGCGGCACCAAAATAACAAAACCGGCATTATAGTATAACGGAATACCAATTAAAAAACCTGTGAGCAATACCGCCCACTGAATATTTTTTTCGCCAAATGCTTTAATGAGTGTAACGGCAATTTTTTCAGCAGCACCGCTTTCTTCTAAAATTTTTCCCAGCACGGCGCCCAGGCAAATAATTAAAGCCAGTCCGCCCATAGTGCTGCCCACACCTGCTTCGATGGATTTTACAAGATCAGCCGGTTTCATACCCAGTGCCAGCCCCGATAAAATGGATACGATCAACAGCGAAAGGAAGGGGCTTATTTTTTTTACGGTAAGAAATACCTGTACAATAATAGCCGCTATTATTATTACTAACTGCATGCAAACAACCGTTAAAACACAACCATTACCCGTTAAGCAACAGCTGCATTGTGTATAAAAATTTAGTTACCGGGCACTGCCAGCACTGCATTTAATGCAGGCTTTGGCTGCCGCTGCCGGTTCCATAGCAAGGGATAATTGGTTCTTCCGGGTATGGGATAATCGTTTTTCCAGTTCATGCCATCGTGCACGCCCCAAAGTGTAACCCGTGCAATTTTATCGCGGCGTTTATAAAAAATAGTAAAGAACTCAGCATATCTTCTTGCCAGTACTGTTTGCATACTGTCGGGCAAACCGTTTGGATAGGGGTCTAAAAAAGTTTTAAATTCTTCCAGTTGAAATTGCTTATCGGCCATCCCCTGCCCTATTATCTGTCCTTCTTTTGTTAAAGGAAGCACATCCAGTTCGGTTATCATCACCTTTACGCCACAGGCAGCATATGCATCAATAGCATCCTCAATATAGTTTGTTTTAGGATAATTAAGTCCCCAGTGCCCCTGCATACCCACTCCGTCAATCCGTATTCCTTCCCGTTGCAGCATTTTAACCATCCGCACAATACCATCCCGCTTTGCGGGGCGCCATGCATTAAAGTCGTTATAATACAGTTCGGTATTGGGTGCATACTGCGCTGCAAACATAAAAGCGTATTTCACCAGTGTATCGCCGTTGCCAAATGCATTTACCCAGGTGGTGGGCCGGTAGCTGCCGTCGTTATCTATCACTTCATTTACCACATCCCAGGCATGTACCCGGCCTGCATACCTGCCTGCCACCGTTTTTATATGTTCTCTTAAGCGTTCAATCTGTTCGGCCTTTTTATTGGGTTTGCCTGCAGCGTTTGTAAAAAACCATGCCGGGCATTGATTATGCCAAACCAATGTATGACCGATAATGAACATGTTGTTCTTTTCACCAAATGCCACATAGTCATCCGCTGGCTTAAAATTAAAAACACCGGGCTGCGGATTAATTAATGCAGCCTTCATTACATTTTCTACTGTAATGGAATTAAAATGTTTGAGCACGATCTCCTGCGATACTTTGTCGGCACCGGAGGTAATACCCGGCGTAACAGCTGCGCCGATGAGGAATGCATCTTTATACACATCCTTCAAAACAGCGGTGGGTGCAGTAGTAGAACTTATTTTTTTTGACTGACTGCAGCTGATCATAAAAACCGGCAGTGCAAGTAAAAAATATTTTAGCGGTTTCAAATTGTGTATTTAATTTTTAAACAGAAAAAATAATATGCTGTTTTAACAGCAGCGGCTATTTAACGGTATTTACCAGCGTGCCTATTCCATCAATTGATATACTGATCTCATCATTGCTTTGCAAGGTAAAATCACTGCCCGGAACAATGCCTGTTCCTGTCATGATTAAACATCCCTGCGGAAAACTGCATTCCCGGTAAATGAACGATACCAGTTCTTCGGGTGTGCGCTTCATCTGGCTGATGCTGATGGTTCCTTCAAAACCAACAGCGCCATTTCTTTTTATCTGCAGCTGAATTTGTGTGGCCGGCGGCAATGGCTTGTCGGTTAAATAAACGCAGGGTCCCAGCGCCGCACAACCGTCGTATGTTTTTGCCTGCGGCAGGTATAAAGGATTTTCTCCTTCAATACTGCGGCTGCTCATATCGTTACCAACAGTGTATCCAATAATTTTTCCTGAAGAAGTTACTACTAAAGTAAGTTCCGGTTCGGGCACATCCCAGCTGCTGTCTTTTCGTATACGTACATGAGCATTATTTCCCACCACGCGGTGCGGTGTGCTTTTAAAAAAACATTCGGGCCGTTCAGCTTCATACACTTTTCCGTAAAAATCGGCGCCGCCGGCTGCTTTGCTTTCTTCCTGGCGGCCCACCATGCTGCGGTAATAAGTTACACCGCAGGCCCATAATTCCTGGTTAGCACCAATGGGAGCCAGCGTATTTTGTATTGCTGCGGCATCAACCGGTTGCAGCACATTTGTTAATGCGGTGGCCTTTTGTAATACATTGTCATCGTTGATAAATGTGTCCCAGTTTTCATTAGCCTGATAAAATTTTCTGTTAAGTTCAATTACAATTGCGTTCGGGATTTTGTAAAGCTTCATATATGCGCCTGTATTTATTGCTGCTGTTGCCAGCCGGTTAAAAATTTATTTAGTGTAATCTGTTGATACATCATTCCAAAGCCAGGTAAGTGATTCGGGCAAAACAGCTCCTGCATGCCTGCCATTATGTGTGCCGGTTCCTTTTTCAAACCTGAATTCATATTTTTTATATTTCAACGCCGCTTCCAGCTGCAGGTTGGAGAGCCACCAGTTGCCATAATCATTATCCAGGTCATTGCTGCCATCCTGCATGAATATTTTAATGTTCTTTTTTTGGTTTTGCCGGATGATGAAAGGATAATTATGCCCGCCCCTGATATTGGTAAAACTACCAAAGTGGCTCATCACTTTTTGGAAATAATCCGGACGCTGCCATGCTGCAGTAAAAGCGCAAATGGCGCCCGATGACAATCCGCAGATGCCGTGCATTTTTGGATCATCCGCAATATTATATTTCTTTTTCAGTTCGGGTATCAGTTCATCAATGAGAAAGCTGGCATATTTATCATTCATCACATCATATTCTTCAACACGGTTGGACGCAGAAAACCTGCTTTGCGGATAGTCTTTTGTATTATGCCCCGGGTTTACAAACAGGCAAATGGTGACCGGCAGTTTTTTTTGATGTATCAGATTGTCGTAAACAACGGATACCCTGAAATCGCCGCTGTCATTAACATAGGTATGTCCATCCTGGAACACCATCAGCGCTGCAGCATGGGAAGAATCGTACTGGGCCGGTACATAAACATAATACTCCCTGAAATTCCGGTACAGCCTGCTTTGCCATTCGTACTTTGTAACGGTTCCTTTTGGCACACCGGGTTTGCGGAAAGCATCCGGCCCCAGTTTATACAACGAGTCCTGTGCGCCGGCTGGCAGCACACAGAAAAACCAACATAACAGTATCAGTAATTTACTCATTCAGATTAATTTGAACACTCCCGGATTTTAATTCACGTTACCCGGTTATTTTTTAAGTCCGATACGCAGCACATACATATCATTTGTAACATACAATGTCGTTTCATCAGCACTTAATGCACAGTTACTGGTGGCTTCATCAAAACGGATGAGGCCCAGTTTTTTTCCGCTGCTGCTAAAAATGTATACACCACCCGGACCAGTTGCAAACACGCTCCCTTTTTTGTTTACTTTAAAACCATCCGGCAGTCCCTTCCAGTTTTTATCGTGGGCAGATGCATCATAAAATATTTTCCCGTTCACAAGCGAATCGCCGGCCACATCATAAATATACCAAACTGGTTTTGCAGGATCGCTGTTGGCAATAAGCAGTTGTTTTTCGCCGGGCAAAAATGCAAGGCCATTGGGCCGGGTTATAGAATCAACCAGTACAATCACAGTGCCGTCTTTCTTTACTTTATACACCCCGTTGTGTTTTATTTCCTTTGCACTGTCGGTATCGTCTTGTGTAAACAGCCCGTAAGGCGGATCGGTAAAAAATAATTCTCCGCTGCTGCTGTACACACAGTCGTTGGGACTGCTGAAGCGTTTGCCTTCAAATTTGTTTGCCAGCGTAACATACTTTGCTTCCGGTTTATCCAGCGGGGCATCCATCTTTGCCATTTGCCTGTTGCCATGCTGGCACAACACCAAATTGCCTTCATTGTCTAATGTTAACCCATTACTGCCCGGTTCTTTGCATTTGCTGGGTATGGTGCCTGTATAACCGCTGGGTTTTAAATATACTTCAGCACCTTTTTCTTCCGTCCATTTGTACACCGTGTTCATGGGTACATCGCTGAACAAAAGCATGTGGTGTTTTTCAATCCATAGCGGGCCTTCACTCCATTCGTACCCATCCGCAATAATTTGTGCTTTGGTGCTGGTATCAATGATGGACGACAATACTTCATCATATTCAATAACAGTGCCGGTGGTTTTGTACATTGTTGTATTGCTGTTATTATTGCAGGATAATAATGTGATGAATAAAAAAGAGATTATAAAATGTTTCATGTTTTGTATGGTTCAAAAAAGCTCAACAGCATTACTTCTCCTGAACGGAGCGTCGCCACTGAAGCTGACAGCAGTGACACAGCCCGTTGCATAATTTTTCTCACGGACTGCACGGATTTACACAGCTTATTTTTCTCTTCTGTGCATCTGTGAAACCTGCCTGCCTGCCGGCAGGTCTGTGAGAACACCCTAATGCGAATCTCTTGTTACTTCACTGCCGCTGCTGCCCTGTAAAAAATCCAGGTCGGCGCCTTTATCTGCCCCCTGCACATGTTTAATGTACAGGCTAACGTAACCTCTTGAGGCGGCGGGTGCAGGTATCATCCAGGCAGCCCGGCGTTTTGCCAGTTCTTCGTCGCTTACATGCAAATGCAGTAATCTTTTTTCAACATCCAGTTCTATCATATCGCCGTTTTGCACCAGTGCCAGCGTACCTCCAATGGCACTTTCGGGCGATACATGCAGTACGGCTGTACCATACGCCGTGCCGCTCATCCGTCCATCACTGATGCGTACCATATCTTTTATTCCTTTCTCCAGTATCTTTTTCGGTAAGGCCATATTGCCCACTTCGGGCATGCCGGGATACCCCACCGGTCCTACATACTTCAATACCATTACGCAGTTTTCGTCTATATCAAGGTCAGGATCATCAACGCGTTTATGGTACTCTTCAATACTTTCAAACACCACGGCCCTGCCCGTATGTTTCATTAATGCAGGAGTGGCGGCGCTGGGTTTTATCACCGCACCATTGGTGGCCAGATTTCCCTTCACCACCACAATACCGGCTTCAGGTTTAAACGGTTTGTTGTAGGCAGCAATCACGTCTGCATTATAACATTCGGTGTTGCCCGTTACATTATCATGATGGTTTTTCCCGGTTACGGTAACCACATTTTTATGCAGCTTTTCTTTCAGCTCATTTAAAATAACCGGAAGCCCGCCGGCATAGTAAAAGTCTTCCATTAAATATTTTCCGCTGGGCATCAGGTTCAGCAGTAAAGGAATTTTACTGCCAATACTGTCGAAGTCATCCAGTTTTAAATCAACACCAATTCTTCCGGCAATAGCTGTGAGGTGAATAACAAAATTGGAGGAACCGCCCACTGCGGAGTTTACCATAATAGCGTTTTGAAACGCTTCTTTCGTCAATACTTTATCAATAGTTAAATTTTCTTTTACCATTTCCACAATACGCCTGCCGCTGAGTTGTGCCATTACTTTTTTACGGCTGTCTGCCGCAGGTATGGCAGAAGCGCCGCTTAATGTCAATCCTAAACTTTCCACCATCACTGCCATGGTGCTGGCCGTTCCCATCGTCATACAATGACCAATACTGCGGCTCATACAGCTTTCAGCAAATTCACATTCTTCCTGTGTCATCTTGCCGGTTTTCATGTCTTCATCAAACTTCCATACATGTGTGCCGCTGCCAATGGTTTGTCCTTTATATCTTCCGTTCAGCATGGGGCCTCCCGGAACAACAATAGTGGGTAAACCAACGCTTGCAGCCCCCATCACAGTTGAGGGAGTTGTTTTATCACAGCCCGTTAATAATACCACGCCGTCGATAGGATTACCGCGTATGCTTTCTTCTGCATCCATGCTGGCTAAATTTCTAAAGAGCATGGCAGTTGGTTTCAGTAATGTTTCACCTAAACTCATTATCGGAAATTCGAGCGGAAAGCCACCGGCTTCCAGCACGCCGCGTTTTACACTTTCGGCAATGTCACGCAGGTGTGCATTGCAGGGCGTAAGTTCGCTGAATGTATTGCAGATACCAATTACGGGGCGGCCATCGAACATATCGGTGGGCATGCCTTCATTTTTCATCCAGCTGCGGTAAATGATACCGTCTTTGTCTTTGCGGCCAAACCAGTCGTGGCTGCGTAATTTCTGATTCATGTTATTTTTTTTTGCGACCAACTTTTTCAGCTTCTTTCAGCACCGTTGTGTCACTCACTTGTACTTTTTTTTCTTTACGCAGCATGCACTCCAGAGGTTAATAGTTTATTACAATCAGTTCACCCGTATGCATCGCTTCATAAACTGCCTCAATAATTTTCATGTCCCTTCTCCCCATTTGCCCCGATACTTTTGAAACTTCCCTATTTTTAACAGACCGGGCAATACCATCCAGTTGTATTGCCTGTTGCGAAAATAGGGGCAGATCAAACTTTCTCCCGTCAGAGGCTTTCATTTTTAAACCGCTGTAATTATATGCCGGATGTAATTCCAGCCAGCCGTTCTCACAAATTACTTTTACAAATCCAATATCTTCGGAATAACTTGTTCTGCAGGTGGCCATTAAACCACTTGGCATTTCCATTTGCCATTCCATGGTCTCCTCAATTTCAATAAATTTTTCCATATAGCTTACCGGAAAAATTTGCGCTGTTACGGCCACCGGTTCCATACCGGTAATATAACATACGGCCTGTACACAATAAATACTTACATCCATTAAAGGACCGCCGCCGGCAATTTTCTTATTCAGCCGCCACTGGCCTTTTAGAGGCATGATGGCAAAAGCTGCGTCAATACTTCTAACAGCACCATATACCTTTTCTTTTACCAGCCGGATCATCTCTAAATTATACGGATCATACTGTAAGCGATAGCCGATGGATAAAAACTAATTGCCTTTTCCGCTGCCGCAATCATATTATCACAATCTTCCACGTTATTGGCCATGGGTTTTTCGCAAATAATATGTTTGCCTGCATCCAGTCCGCGAATGGCATATTCAGCATGCAGGTGATTGGGCAACATCACATACACAATGTCAATATCCGGGTTATCATTTATTGCATCATAAGTATCATAGCTGTAGATATTCTTATCGGCAATATTGTATTTTTCTTTCCACACAGGAATTTTATCAGGGCTGCCTGTTACAATACCCGCTAAATAACAATGTTCCGTATGTTACAATGCGGGTGCAAGCTATCCGCCGGCATAACCACCCAGCCCACCAATGCAACGCCCAGTTTTTTAGTTGCTGTGTTCATAGTGTAAATTGAATGACAGTTTTATTTTTTTGCTGCCTGCCATTTTCTAATGTGTTCTGCTGCTGTAATCAGCGGGGTTATCCAGATGTCTTTTTCATTTTGTTTAAGGTAAGTAAGAAATTTCCGGTGTTCTGCCAGTTCCACATTTAATCCATTACCGCCGCCCACACCATGAAACAGGATGATCAGTAATGAATTGGTTGCGGCAGCTTTTTTTACCCAGTCAATCATTTGTGCTGCAGTATGATTGTTCACCATATAGCAGTCCATATTGTATAGATCAACCTCGTTTATCTTATGCATTTCATTTCTTACCGCCCTCGCCGCAATAAAATCTTTTTTCATGCCATTCATAAACGCGGAGTCGCCAACTTTCATATCGCCGCAGGTAAATGCAAAGGTGCGTTTTGTTTTACCATCTAATGACTGCAGAAAAAGACTCGTCATCCGGGTTTCATCCTCCATGCGTTTCACTGAATAATTATTAAGGTCATATTCTTTGGGCACCCACTCTCTTCCGGTACCGCCCATACAGGGATGAAATAAAGTATGATTGCCAAGTTCGTATCCTTTTGCAGGTAATTTTTTCCAGTCATTCAACCGGCCCTGCACCGAAGGCGAAAATGCTGTGATATAGAATGTGGCTTTTAAGCCTAATGAATCCAGTACAGGTACCGCATTATCCAAATGCTCATTAATGGCATCATCGTAAGTTAGAACAACCGCACATTTTTTACCCTGCCATGGTTTGCTGTTTTGGGCAAACACAGGCTGCAAACAAAGCACCGCAGCAAAAAGTAACAAATATTTTTTCATGTTGTAATTATTTATCAGTTCTGAAAGGAGATGCCGGTAATCCTTCTCGGTTATATAAATTCGGGTTTACCGGGTTATCGGCCCAGGCATAGCGTACATACAGGGGTTGTGCAACAGCATCGCTCCACACAATAACTTTATCCCCTTCTATTTTTGTTTTGGCCCAAACAAATTTTTTATCGGCTCCTGCAATGGCAAATTCAGCGGGTGCTTCGCCGTCGTTTGTAATTAAACCGCTTCCTGTTTCAGTAAAGCTTATTATAATTTTGTTTCCTTCAATTACTGCCGATTGAAATACCGGACCTGAATGAACGCTGTTTTCGTTATAAGCAATTTTAAATGCCGCAGCGGCCATCCGTTCGCCCACCGATTTTTTATTGTCAGGATGAATATCGTTCCATTCGCCCAGATCGATGGCAACCGCCATGGCGGTATTGAGCATTACCAGTGTTTGCAGCTGTGCTTCCCGCAACAATGCCCAGTTACTTTCGGAAGGAAGATAATTGTAATCCATAAAGCCCGGTAACTGCACGTACAGAAAAGGCAGTGTGGTCATTGTCCATTTACTGCGCCAGTCATTGATCAGTGCAGGAAGCAGTTTTTTATATTCGGTTGGTTGGCCGGCATTGCTTTCGCCCTGGTACCAGCAAAAACCTTTGATGGTATAATTTATTTCCGGAGCCACCATCGCATTATATAAAGCTGCCGGCTGGTTTTGCGCACTGATGCTGAAAGGGCCGGGAGGTTGGGGCATAAACACATCACCCGTTTTGTACTGCCAGGCGCCTTTCAGGTCAACCGTATCACTCTCTGTAAAGATGCAATAAGGTTTGCCGGATACAAAGCCCCCCTTGCCTGCATAGTTTGTAACCCTTATTACAAATAAATTTTTTCCTGCTTTCAGCAAACCGGCAGGCACCTGATACCTTCTCTGCGGGTATTGATAAGTGGTATTACCCACCTTTTTGCCATTAATATACAGTTCATCCGCATCCACAATTCTTCCTAAAAAAACTTTTGCAGGTTTACCCGTCATAGAAGCGGGAATGTCAATTTCCCGTCTGTACCAAACCACACCGTTCAGGTCTTTAATCCCCTGGTCTTCCCAAAAACCGGGGATATTAATAGTATGCCAGCCTTTTGGAGTATAAGAAATATCGAACCATTTTTTTTCACCGGGTAAACCTGCATCTGTTTGCAACGGTGGTTTAATGGTATTGGCAGCCATCCTGTTAATACCGTTAACATAAGCAGTATCTTTATTTTTTTGAATGGTGCTAACCATTGAAGAAAAATCTTTTAATCCTTCTTCGCTGGTCCATGCTTCAATGGGTGTGCCGCCCACACTGGCATTAATAATGCCGATGGGCACATGATATTTTTCAAAGAGTGCTTTTGCAAAAAAATAGGCCACTGCAGAAAATGGTCTCACCTCTTCTCCCACTGCCGGTTTCCAGCTAACAGCAGGCAAACCAGTTTGCGGCCCCTGTAAACTGGTGCCCGTTGGAATTAGGCATTGACGTATTTGCGGGTAATTTGCCCTGGTAATATCGTTTGCATAGGTAACATCATGAATATTCATTTGATGCACCATATTGCTTTGCCCGCTGCAAAACCATACATCGCCAAACAAAATATCTTTCAGCACAATTGTATTCTTTGCTGAAATTTCCATGCGGTAGGGGCCGCCGGCTTTTGTGGGTGGTAATTGCACCTGCCAGCTGCCGGTTTTGTCTGCTGTTGTTTTATAGGACCTGCTGTTGAATTTTACCGTTACCCTTTCGTTTGCTGCAGCCCATCCCCATACATTTACTTTTGTATCTCTTTGCAGGATCATACTGTCCCGCAGAAGGCCGGGCAAACGCAGTTGCGCAAATGTGCAGGCCGAAATAAACAGGCTGATAACAAGTATTGCGAGCTTTTTCATAATTGCTTATTGAACCGTAATTGTTTTACTTAACACATTACTGGTGGTTTTATTTTTTACACCGGGCTGGCCGCCGCCCACACTTAAAATAATTTTACCTGCTGGCTGGTACAATTTTCCTTTCTCATCTGTCAGAGAAATATCTTCGGGCTGAATAACAAAACCAACAGTTGCGCTTGCGCCTGCTTTTAATGCAACTCGTTTAAACCCTTTTAACACTTTGAGCGGTGCCGGTTTTATGCCCAGGTGCTGCATATATAACTGCACTACTTCCTCCCCATCGCGGTTACCGGTATTTTTAACTAAAACGCTTACCACAAACTGCCCGTTCTTTGAGGCTTTAACCGGAGCAATAAAATTGCTGTAAGTAAATTTTGTATAACTTAATCCATAACCAAAAGGATATAACGCTTCCCCATTAAAATACCGGTAGGTTCTTCCTTTCATACTGTAATCGCTGAAATCGGGCAGGTCGTTATCGCTTTTATAAAAGGTAACGGGCAATCTTCCGGCGGGGTTATAATCACCAAACAACACATCTGCCAGTGCAGTACCGGCACTTTGTCCGCCATACCAGGTGTTTACAACAGCCGGTATATTTTCATCTTCCCACGGAATGGCAATGGCACTGCCGGTAAGCATTACAAACACCACCGGTTTGCCGGTTGTTTTCAATGCCTGCATCAGTTCGGTTTGCACTGACGGCAGCATAATACTGGTGCGGTCGCCGCCATTAAACCCTGGTATTGCAACCGGCATCTGCTCTCCTTCCAGCTGTGGAGAAATACCACCTGCAAAAATAATAGCATCCGCATCTTTGAGCCGGGCAGCCAGTGCCGTAAAATCGGTTTTCACTTTTGCGCCGGGTTTAATACGCAGCACTGCATCGCCGCCATCCTGGTTCAGCTCTGCCACCACTTTATATTGCTGCCCTTTTATAACCGGTATGGTAAACAATTGTGTACCCCAGTGGTATCGCTGCCACGAATTAATAACAACAGAATCGTTTACCAGTACGCGGTAACCATCATCGCCTGCAATTTCAAAACGCAGCCGTTCGTCTTTATCTGCCGTAATGTATGTTGTAAAACGAACTGAATAATTGCTGGCACCGGTTCCCTCAGCTGCCTGTACGCCTTCCAGGCGGTAGAAGTCAAAATCCTTCAGCATTTCTGTTGCAACAGGCACCCCCTTCAGCTCCCTGTTATTAAAATATTCAGTTTTTATGCCAGGCTTACCATCTGCAGAATACATTTGATGCATATCGGTATATACCATCAGCGAGTCGTCGGTAAAATTCACGGCTTTTTCATACACCACTTCTGTATGAGCGCCCAGCTTATTTTTAATTCCTTCCAGTATAGTGGTGGTATGTGAAGGAATACCGTTATAATTTCCCAGTTGTGCAATGGCATTGTCGGCATTAGGACCCAGTACAGCTATCTTTTTTATTTTTTTGCTTAATGGTAAAGAGCCGTTTTCGTTTTTCAGCAGTACAATACTTTGCTGCGCCATTTTAAGTGCGTGTGCTTTGTGGGCATCGCTTTCTAAAACGGATGATGGTATCTGAGCGTATTTTACCATGGCAGGCGGATCGAACATTCCCAACCGGTAACGGATGGTGAATAATCTTTTCAGCGACACGTCAATTTGTGATTCCTTAAGCAGCCCGCTTTTTACAGCATCCACCAGGGTGGTGTACACGGTACGACCGCATTCCACATCGGTGCCGTGTATCAGTGCATCCACTGCCGATGCGGTGGCATCTTTATGTGTTTTATGATAACGGAAAAAATCATCAATGGCCCAGCAGTCGCTGGTAACATAACCGGTAAATTTCCATTGATTGCGCAGAATATCATTCATCAATAAATCACTGGCACAGCAGGGTTGTGTGTTAATGGCATTGTACGCACACATTACACCAGCCACATTGGCCTTTGTTACCAGTTCTTTAAAGGCAGGTAAATACGTGTCCCATAAATCGTATGGGGTGGGATTGAAATTATCAGAATGTCTTGTTGGCTCCGGACCGCTGTGCACAGCAAAATGTTTGGCACATGCAGTAGCCATTAAATACTTTGGATCGTTACCCTGCAGGCCTCTTACAAATGCAGCGCCTAATTTACCGGTTAAGAATGGGTCTTCCCCGTAGGTTTCCTGCCCACGGCCCCAGCGGGGATCACGAAAAATATTGATATTGGGTGTCCAGTAAGTAAGCCCCACATACTGATCTCCTTCTTTGCCCAGTAAAATAGATTTATTATGAATGGCCCTTCCTTCTTCAGCTGAGTATTGTGCCATTAATTTTAAAGAACTGGTGTCCCATGTGGCGGCCATACCAATGGCCTGCGGAAAGGATGTTACTTTATAAGGCGTTCTTGCCACACCGTGCAGCACTTCATTCCACCAGTTGTATGCAGCAATGCCGAGCCTTGGCACTGCGGGTGTACCATGCAGCATCTGCGCCACTTTTTCTTCCAGCGTTAAGCGGCTTACCACATCATTCACCCGTTGTTCAATGGGCAAATTGTAATTCCACATGGGAAGAGATTTGTAATCCTGCGCATGGCTATTTAATACGGCAGTTAATAAGGCAAATGAAATGATCTTTTTCATTTTGTGCTGTTTATTTTATCAAAACCATACAAGACATATAAGGAATACAAGTATAAATCTTTCATGTCTTATATTTCTTGTATGGTTAATTTGCTCAATAGAAATTCATCTGTTGAACGGAGCGTCGCCACTGAATTTCAATCAGGAAACTACTGTTTGTCAACAAAATATTTTTACATCAAACCGCCGTCAGGGTTTATAACCGCTGACGGGGTTTCCTACTCCCTCGCCTTCGTCAAAATATATTTCTGAATATCTAAAATGTCTTTTTCACTTAACCGGTCTTCAAATTTCGGCATACCCAATGGTAAATAAGCACCTTTATGTGCCACCGTTAATAAACTTTCACTGTTTGCTGCAATAACGGAATAAGCCAGATCGGGCGCCAGACCGCCGCCGCCGCCGTTTACTATATGGCAGGTGCCGCAATACTGCCAGAACAAAGTTTCGCCATGCTTTATTTCAGCAGGGGTTGCAGTAAATTTTGTATCAGGAATTGTTTGAGTTATTCCTTTGCTGAACTCAGGCAATGCTGCAGTACCATTTAATACAAAGGTGAAAATCCTTCCTGCCTGTATGGGCGTAAACTTTTTCTTCATTCCATAGCCGCCGCCCCAGCCGGCTGCAATGGAAATATATTGTTTGCCATCAATCATATAACTAACCGGCGGCGCAATAATACCGCCGCCTAAATTAATTTTCCATAAAACAGCACCGTTGCTGCCATCATAGCAAATAAAATCACCCTGTGCTGTTCCCTGGAATACCAGATCAGCTGCTGTTGCCAGCACACCACCATTCCAGTCGGCCTGCTGCGGCACCCGCCATACTTCCTTTCTTAAAACCGGGTTCCAGGCAATGAGCATGCCTCTTGGAAAATTTTTAGTGGCCGTATCAAACCGCATGGGTTTGGTGGGATCGGTACCAATGGCCAAATTCCATCCGTTGCCGGTGCCAAATCCAACTTTGTTATATTTCCAGGATGTATCATGACCGTAGTTACTGGCATTTTCCCTGGCGGGGATGTACACCAAATTGAGTTTTGGATTAAATGCCATCGGGTGCCAGTTATGCCCGCCGTTATAATTGGGCGATACATCGGTGTTCACGGTTTCATAATGCACGCCGTCGTTTTCTATGGGCCGGCCGGTTATGGAATCAATTCCTTTGGCCCAGTTCATATACACAAATGCATCGCCGCTTATGAATTTGCCATTGGTTCTGTCCAGTACATAAAAGAAACCATTCTTGGGGGCCTGCATCAGCACTTTTCTTTTTTGACCTTTAATTTCCAGGTCGGCTAAAATAATATGCTGTGCTGCAGTAAAATCCCAGCTGTCGCCTGGCGTGGTTTGGTAATGCCAAACCAGTTCTCCGTTAGCCGGGTTAATGGCTAAAATGGATGAGAGGTATAAATTATCGCCCATGCCATTGCTGCGGTATTTTCTGTCCCACGGGCTGCCATTGCCCGTGCCCACATACAGTAATTTTAATTCGGGATCGTATGCCATCGCATCCCATGCAGTGCCGCCACCGCCATATTTATACCATTCACCGCTCCATGTTTTGGCGGCAGTTTCCATGGCTTTGTTTTCAAATGGTTTTGAAGGATCGCCGGGCACGGTAAAAAAACGCCATTGCGGTTTACCACTTTCAGCATCATAAGCAGTAATGTAACCACGCACACCAAATTCAGCACCGCCGTTGCCGATGATTACTTTTCCGTCAATCACTCTAGGTGCGCCGGTAATGGAATAAGGTTTGGTGGTGTCTACGGTCATCACTTCCCAATTTAATTTCCCGGTAGCTGCGTTTAAAGAAATTAATCTTCCGTCCAGCGTACCTGAAAATATGTTTCCTTTATATAGAGCCACACCGCGGTTTACAATATCGCAGCATAAACGTTCGGCTGTTTTAGCAGGAACTTTAGGATCGTACTTCCAAAGGATGTTTCCGGTACGGGCATCCACTGCATATACTATACTCCATACTCCGGTTACATACATTACGCCATCGGCAATGAGTGGTGTTGCTTCCAGCCCGCGTTTGGATTCTAAATTAGTAATCCATGCCAGGTCCAGTGTTTTTACATTGGTTTTATTTATTTGTGTAAGCATGCTGTAGCGGTCTTCATTATAATTCAGTCCATGTGTAAGCCATTGTTCGGGATGTTCTGCCGCTTTTGCAATCAAGGCATCATCTGCCTCCACAAATCTTTTTGTGTTGCAGGAAATGATGGCCAATATTGTTAATGCAAGAAATGTTTTTTTCATTTTATAGCCGGCTTTTATACAAACCCTGATGGCACAGATATTACTGATTAAAACAGATGGAAAATCAGTGGTTATCCGTTACATCCGTGTCATCTGTGGTTCTATTTATAAGGCACAATCGTTTTTATCTTCCCGTTTTCATCATGCTCCAGTTCTGTCACTTTCACGCTGCGTAAATGCGTTATGCCTTTACTTAAACTGCTGTCGTGGTAAAATAAATACCACTTATTTTCAAATTCACAAATGCTGTGGTGGCTTGTCCATCCCACCACCGGCTCTAAAATTCTTCCGCCGTATGTAAACGGTCCGTACGGATTATCGCCCACAGCATAACACAAGTAATGCGTATCGCCAGTGGAGTAAGAAAAATAATATTTGCCATTGTATTGGTGCATCCACGATGCTTCAAAAAAACGCCGGTCCGTATCTCCCTGCAAAAGAGGCTGACCATTTTCATCCAGTATCACCACATCCTTTGGCGGTTCAGCAAATTCCAGCAGATCACCGGTAAGCTTCGCCACTTTAGCACACAATGCGGGTTGATTATTTTCGGGTAAATGTGCAACAGGGCTTTCGGGTTGTGTTCCATCAAAAACGCCTGTTCTCCAGCGTTGTAATTGCCCGCCCCAAATACCGCCGAAATACATGTAATAAGAACCATCTTCGTCTTGATATACTGCAGGGTCTATAGAAAAGCTTTCTTTAATCGCTTCGGGTTGTGCTTTAAACGGGCCCATAGGAGAGTTACTTACCGCCACACCAATTTTAAAAATGCCATCGTGGTCTTTTGCAGGAAAGAACAGGTAATAGTTTCCATCTTTTTTTGCGGCATCTGGCGCCCATAATTGTTTTGCTGCCCAGGGCACATCGTTTACATGCAATGCAGGCCCGTGGTCGGTGGCTTCGGCATCTTTAGGGCTGTTCATGGAAAGAATATGATAATCTTCCATGGCGAAATGGCTACCCAGGTCATCAAAGGCATCGCCGGCATCAATATCATGCGAGGGGTAGATATAAATTTTTCCGTTGAATACATGCGCCGAAGGATCGGCGGTATAAATGTGTTTTACCAGCGGCTGCGAAATGGCCCTGTAGTTTAAATCATCAAAATTGATATGGTCAATATTATCCTCGGGCATAAAATTATTTTTAAGTAAGCAGAAGTGGAACCATACTAGGCATTCAAGAAATACAAGTCAATATTTTAAATGCCTTATATGTCTTGTATGGTTAATTTTTATTTCCTTCTTTCTTTCAGATCGCTTTCTATCTGTATTTCTTTTGCTTTGTTTATTTCGTAAAAGAAAAGTAATGCAACGGCAATTAGAAAAGGTATTGCCGGATAAATGCTCACCAGCATTTTCGTGCCGGCAATTGCGGTATCTGTTTGCCCCGTTGTACTATTAGCTACATAACCGTATTTACCCAGCATCCACGACACTAATGAACTACCGATGCTTAAGCCTGCTTTTAAACCAACCATCATAGCAGAAAAAATAATTGCGGTAGCCCTTCTGTTATTTTTCCATTCGCTGAAATCAGCAACATCTGCAATCATCGTCCACAATATGGGAGTGCTTATGCCATAAAAGAAACCGTGTAATATTTGTGTACTAAAAATTACACCTATGGATTTAGGTGGAAAAAAATAAAAGAAAATAATAAATAGTGTAGAAATAAATAATGACGCCATAAACACATTACGTTTACCATACCTGTTGGTAAACCAGGGCGAAATCATAATGCCAACCAAGCCTACTAAAATACCACCTCCATTAAATACACCTAAACCTAACGAAGTATCGTTTTCAAAAGTGGGAAGAAATTTTTTAAAGGGTTCTAAAAAAGCAGTAAGCTCTCCTTTGTCAACATAGTTTTCAAAATAATAAACATAAGAACCGCCTTTCATGGCTAAAGTAATAAACACTAAAGTGGTAACCACCAGCATAATTACCCAGGGCCTGTTTTTAAATAAGTCTGATAAGTCTTCTGTTAAACTTGATTTTTGTTCGGGCTTTGGTACAATCCTTTCTTTAGTGGTTAAAAAACAAATGATAAGCATAACAGTTCCAATAATGGCCAGTACAGTCATTACTTTAGAAATGCCAATTTTCATTGCCGCGGCATCTGTTCCGCCGCCTGCTTTAATAATAAAATTGTACATAAACACCTGTACAAAAAACTGAGCAAACATTACTGCAACAAAACGATAGGATGACATACTGTTACGTTCCTTCATGTCTCCTGTAATTACACCGCTTAATGCAGAGTAGGGCAAATTATTTGCAGCATACAACATTAATAAAAGTGCATAGGTAACAATTGCATAAATAACATTATTCTGATACGCTTCAAACCCCGGAGCTTTAAATGCTAAAATAGAAACAACACCAAGCGGTACAGCCGTCCATAAAATCCATGGACGAAACTTACCCCACTTCGTTTTTGTTCTGTCTGCAATTGCTCCCATAATTGGATTAAACGCAAATGCTGCCACCAGCCCCACAACAAGGGTAAGTGCTGAAGCATGTTCTGGTTTAAGACCATAAATATTCAGGTAATAGTAAGATATCCATGATACCAGTGTTTGAAACACCAGGTTAGCTGCAAGGTCGCCCAGGCTGTAACCAACTTTTTCCAGTACGGATAATTTTTGACTGCTTGAGTTCATGTTGAAGGTGGTTTAAGGTTAATTATTTTTTAGTGCAAGCACTGCATCAAATGCAGGTTTGGGTTTAAAGTTCCGGTCGAATAATAAAGGGTAATTGGTTCTTCCGGCAATGGGCCAGCCGTTCAGCCAGCTTTGCCCGTCATTCACACCCCAAAAAGTAACACGGCTTATTTTGTCTTTGTGTTTTAAAAAGAGTTTGAACAGGTCACTATAACTTTTTGCCTGCATCACTGCAACCGAATCGGGCAAGCCGGCGGTATAAGGATTCATTTTAGCGCTGTATTCCGCTTTCAGGTTTACATCGGCCGCATCACTTTCCCATGGATTGGGTAATACACCTAAATCTAATTCAGTAAACATTACTTTAACACCGAGTGCGGCAAATTCAATAATGCTTTCTTCTATTTCTTTCAGTGGTACATTATAACTTCTCCAGTGGCCCTGTATTCCCACTCCGTCAATCCGTACACCGGCTGCCTGATTTTTTTTGATGAGTGCAATGGCACCTGCTCTTTTCTTTGGCTGCTCAATATTATAGTCGTTATAATACAACTCGGTATTGGGCGCAGCTTTTTGTGCCAGGCGAAATGCTTCCACTATATAATCCGGACCCAGTTTATTGAGGAAAATGGATTTACGGAGGCTGCCGTCTTCTTCCAGCGCTTCGTTTACCACGTCCCACCCTTTTACATTACCATCATATCTTGCAGCAATGGTGGTAAGGTGGCTGTTGAAAAATGTTTGCAGCGAATCCCTGCTTTGTATTTTTGAAACAAAGGGTGCCAGCTGGCTGTGCCATATCAGTGTATGACCAAATACAGGGATATTATATTTTCTTCCATAGTCAACCAGTTTATCTGCCAGAGTAAAATCATATCTGTCCCATTCGGGATGAATGACCACGCATTTCATAATATTTTCAGGTGTAAGCGCATTAAACTGCTGGGGTACCAGTGCAGCAGCGCTGGCATCTTTTTCTTCTATCTGCCCTGCATTGAGTGCAGTGCCAATGAGAAAATCTTTTTGATAGGCTTGCTTAAGCGAGGTAACAGCTACAGTTTTTTTACTACCTGAACAGGCTGTCAGTAATACCATTGCACTTACAATGGCAATACCATGTGAAAATATATGTTTCATAACTATTTTTTTACAGGGTTAAAAATGGTTTCAGGCGGACCGAGATAACTGGGTTTCATTCCGCCAAAATCCAGCACCAGTTTTTGCAGCACCACGCCGCTGTTCACCATCCAGTATCTTACGGCATGTTTTCCTTCCGTTACAATGTTGTGGTTTGATGTTTTGATAATAATATTTTCACTCACCCATTTATTCCAGATGCCGGAAATACTGGTTTTGTCTTCGCTGTTGATGCTGATAAGCTGCGGCAGTTCTTTGTCTACTGACGCCGCATACTGAAATCCCTTTTCTGTATTATGAAAGTTAAGTGTGGGGGAGAAGTAAGCATTAATAGTAAATGGGCCTTTGCTGCGGGTATAAAATTCATATTCGAGATGTGGAGAGCTGCCGCCGGGTTTTACTTCGGGAGCAGTAACAGGAAATTTGGTAACGGCATCACCGGTTCTTCCATGATCTGGTAATAACTGCCATGTAACAGAAGTGCTGTTTACTGCTTTTGTATAATGAGAAGCTTCCACTGCTATACACATGTTCTGTTCATAAATAACAGTATGGCTTTTATTTTTTGTAACTGATTGTATAAAATTAGCTGCCGCAGCATTTTCTTCTTCATTATGAGAATGGCCGCCTGTTATTGACGAAGCGCTGTTTACAGTGATGGAGTCTTTAGCAGCATATTTTATAATGGGCATTTTGTTTATTGCAGGCTGCTGCCAGCTGGTATAACCAATATGCGTCTGTTCCATCATGTGGTTCCATTTGCCTTTGTTAAGCAGGTGATATTGTTTTGTAAGTATAGAATCCCTTCCATACAATTCTTTAACAGCATCGGCAAAAATGGCGGCAGCAGGACCGTCTTGCTGCGAAAACCGTTTATTGAGTGCCGCATTATAATACATATCGTTCAGGTTGGCACAAGCTTTAACCAGGTACAGCACCAATTGAAAATAGGCAGATGAATATTCTTTTGGTAATTTTTTAACAATGACTTCTGCCTGTATTGCCAGCTGGTTGTAATGCGCCACTATGTTGGTATACTCCCCGTAATTTTCGGGGCTGTATGTATTTGCATCCAGCAGTTCAGGCTTTCTGCGGCTGTTGTATTTACTGTATTTAGAAATAACAGCGGCAATATCTTTTGCATACTCATTTCCAAACTGTACCACACTCCATTGCTCTGTATATTTTTGGAGGTCGGCCGCACCTGTTTTTTCTGGGTTCCAGGCATAATCTAAAAAGAAAGAAATGGGATATTCCATTGGTTTAATATCACCCACATTCACAATCCATATATCTCTTACATTGTATTCATATGCCAAATGCATTTGTTCCCATACCCTTGGAACAGCATTTGTGTTCAGCCATTTATAGTTTCTTGGTCTGCCTACATAATCAAAATGGTAGTAGATGCCATAGCCCCCTTTACGGGTTTTTTCATTCAGCTGCGCCAGCTTGCGTATGTTGCCCCAATTGTCATCGCATAATAATAAGTTAACATCATCCGGTACCCGCATGCCTTTATCATTATAGTCCTGCACTTCTTTATACAGGGCCCAAAGCTGCGGTGTTTCAGCAGCGGGTTTATTGGTAACTTCTTCTATGATCCGGCGCTGGTCTTTTACAATACGTTCCAGTAAAGCGGTGGCAGTTTCACGGCTCATAGGTTCGTCGCCATCGCCTCGCATACCCACGCTCACTATTTTTTCGTTGCTGGCCCGCTGCATGCCGGCTTTCCAAAATTCTTTCAGCCGTACTTCATTGCTGTCGTAATTCCATTTGCCTTTGCCGCATTGTCTCCATTCATCATGCGCCCGCATTAAAGGCTCGTGATGCGATGTGCCGATAACAATACCATATTCATCCGCTGCTTTTATATTCAGACTGTCATCATCGTAAAAAGCATTGCCCCACATGGCCGGCCACAGGTAATTAGATTTAAAGCGCAGCATCAGTTCAAATACTTTTTCATAAAAGAGATGCTTGAAACCGCCGAATGTTGCTTTACTCCAGTTGCCTAAGCAGGGAGCTTCATCATTAATAAATATGCCGCGGTATTTAACTTTGGGTGCATCGGAGATGTTGATAATATTGCTCAGATAGATGCTGGTTTGTTTTTTTCCCGGAACATAGGCCCACCAGTACCAGGGCGATACGCCCATTTGTTTTGATAATTCAAACACACCAAAGACTGTGCCTCTTCTGTCGCCGCCGGCAATAATTAGCCACCTGCCACCCTGGAGGAGCGATTTTGGGCCTTTACTTTCTGTTGAACCGGTTTGAATACAGTAAGCTTTCCATTTATTTTTTACAGACACTGTGTTTATTTTTCCGGTAACTCCCAGTGCATCAACAATTTTTGATTTGCCAATGGTACCGATTATGATATAATTTTTTGCAGGCACCGAAAGTGTATTCACTATTTCAACTTTCTTACCTGTAAGCATTTCTATATCCTGCTGCAGGAGCTGTGCCGATTTTTTTACCCGGGCAAAATCATTACTGTCAACATAAATTGTTGCAGTGCTTATATCAAAATTTGTTTTTACAGCCGATACCAGTTGTGCATGGCTTTGTATAAAGCCCGTACAAAAAAGCGTAACAAGTAAAATCGTTTTTTTCATTTTTATATTGAACCATACAAGACATAGAGGCATACAAAAAAAAAACTTAAATGTCTTTTATGCCTTGCATGGTTAATTCTTAAAAGCCAATACTGTTACCACCATCCACCGGCAGAATTACACCTGTAACATATTTAGCAGCATCACTTGCCAGGTACAAAGCCGCATTGCCAATATCTTCCGGCTGGCCCATATGCCCCATGGGGGTGCGGCCAAATACTTTTGCCTTCCGTTCAGGGTCACTGTTCAGTGCTTTTTCCGTCATGGCGCTGTAAATAAAACCTGGTGCAATGGCATTTACCCGTATGCCTTGGGGCGACAATTCCACAGCCATTGCCCTTGTCATACCATCAATTGCCGTTTTACTGGCTGTGTAGGCAATTACTTTTGGCAACCCATATTGCGCCGCCATAGAACTTATATTAATGATGCAGCCGGAGTTTTTAGTAAGCATATGTTTCACCACTTCGCGGCTCATGGTAAATACGGCGGTTACATTGGTCGTAAGTATGTTTTGAAAATCTTCGTCGGTTACTTCGGTAAATTCTTTTTTCATATTGATGCCGGCATTATTTACCAGTATATCAATTTGCCCGAATTGCGCCAGTACCTGTTGTATAAACCCGGGAACCGATTTCAAATCGCTCACATCGCAGGGCATCGCAACACATAAATCCCCTAACTGTTCTTTAGCCCTGTTCAGTTTTTCAATATCCCTTCCGGCAATAATGGTGGTGATGCCGTTTTCCGTAAACTTTTGTGCAATGGCAAACCCAAGGCCGCTTCCGCCACCTGTCACTATCGCTACTTTTTTTGTGCTCATCTTTTCCTTTTTATTTTGTCAACTTCTGTTTTTTTAACCCATACAAGACATTTAGGTATACAAGAAAAAACTTAAATGCCTTGTATCCCTTGTATGGTTACCTGCCTTAATTCCCAGGCGCAAACGGAAATTTCAAACTCATATAATACTCCAGTGTTTTATCCGGTTGTCCCATTATTGCAGGTAATGGCTGTTTGCTGAATGTTTGAAAATACAGCAGGCAGGCATTACGCCACCAAACCGCTTCTTTAGCTTGCACAGCTAAGAGTTGCCGTACCTGTTCAAATCGTTCTGCATCTACATATTCCTTCACTCTTTCCCAGTTCCTGCTCATCTGCTCTACCTCAAGTACGCCCATGTAATATTTATTACACAGTTCATTCCACAAACTGTAACCGCTTTTCATTTTATAATTCCAGGGCACATGATGAAACCATAGTAAAAAATTTTCGTCACAAGTTTTTATATCGGCCCATTGTTGTTGTGCTTGCGGAAAATATTGTGCAATGGCATTACTGCCGGTGGCTGTTCTGTCAAATCCAATTCCAATACTGTCGGCCTTATGATAATAGACAGGGTTCCATTCCGGTCTTTTCAGTTCATTCACCCATGGTGCAGGTCCGTAATGATGCCCTGTGCCCATAATATGATGTAGCCCCAGCGGGTTCGTATAGTTGACCATAGTGTACCTGCTGTTCTGCATTATTAAATTCCATGTAATACCTACAAACCTTCTTTCGTTACTAAAAGTCATTCGCAGCCATTCCTCCGCTATTGCTTCGCTGCTGAGATCATAGTCCCAGCACAATCTTCCGTAAGCATACCAGTTGGCCTGCGCAAACGGGTGACCGCACCAGTTAATATCATTACCAATATTACTTACCCCGGCCATGCCGTTTAATGTATGATTATCCAAGCTGCCGTCAATTACTTTGGCAACGGTACTGCCTTTGCCCTTACTGTAGGTATCGCTGTTCAATACTTCTTTAAATAAGGGCGCTAAATAAACAAGATTAGTGGCCTGCCCGGTGTATTCCTGCGTAATCTGAAACTCCATCATTAATGGTGTTTTGGGCATGGCGCCAAATAAAGGATGAAAAGGTTCACGCGGCATAAAATCGATGGCGCCATTTTTTACCTGCACCATCACATTGCTGCGGAATGCCCCGTCCAGCGGTACAAAATCATCATAAGCCTGTTTATGCCGGTCAACTGGGTTTTCGGCGGCATATACAAAGGCCCGCCATATTACAATACCGTTGTAAGGCGCCAGTGCATCGGCCAGCATATTAGCGCCTTCGGCATGAGTGCGTTTATAATCCTGTGGTCCCGGCTGTCCCTCACTGTTAGCTTTTACCAGGAAGCCGCCAAAGTCTGGTATGAGTTCATAAATTTCTTTCGCTTTTTGTTTCCACCATTGCTGCACAGTTGCATCTGATGGATCAGAAGTTTTAAGTTTGCCAAGTTCTATGGGAGCGCTGAATCTTGCTGTTAAATATACTTTTATCCCGTACGGGCGAAACAGATCTGCCAGCGCTTTTACTTTTTGCAAATAAGGCGCAGTGAGTATGGTGGCGTTGGCATTTACGTTGGTTAACACAGTGCCGTTAATTCCAATAGAGGCATTGGCCCTTGCGTAATCAATATATCTTTTATCAATATAGTCCGGCAGTTTATGCCAGTCCCAGATGCTGAAGCCGGCATATCCCCGCTCTACAGTACGGTTTAAATTATCCCAGTGATTGAGCAATCGTAATTTTAATTTAGGAACAGAGGTGATGTTAAGTTGAGTGATATTCTGCTCTGTCTGTAATAGCCGCAGGAAATAAAATAAACCGTACAGTACGCCTATATCCGTGTTGGCAGTGATGTAGGTTCTGCCGGGCCGGCTTTTTATAATGAAGCCCTCGCTGCCGATTTTTTTCAACTCTTCACCACTGGCTGCCGATTTAAAATATTCTTCGGCTGAGGAATAAGTTCCAATCATAAACAGGGTACGGGTTTGTGAAGGCAATAAAGAAGTAATGTAATTATCCAGTAAGCCGGTGATGCCTTTTCTGAATTCTTCTCTCACAATATCCATTGTTGGGGAGCTGCCTAAAATTACCGGGGAAGCAATTTGGTTTCTGTATTGTTTTAATAAAGAAGGCTTGTCCACTTTTTTATACCGCATCCATAAATCATACCCGTCTTCTGCCCTAGCACAAAAAATAAGAACGGAATATAAAAGCAGCGCAATCGTTTTTTTCATGTTATATGAGCAGGGCTCATTTTTTTTTCCGCGATGATTCCCTGATGATTAATTCTGACTTTACTATGATGCGGTTGGTGGTGGCAATATTACCCACACCCTTTAAATGGTTAATTAAATTCCGTGCGGTGATCTCTCCCATGTCTTTACCGGGGTAATTAATGGTGCTCAGCTGCGGGTCGATGATCTTACTGATAGCATCATTGTTAAAACCCACAATGGCAATATCCTCCGGCACTTTTATCCCATGCCGTTTCAGTTCCTGCATACAAACGGCCGCTTTAAAATCGTTGGTAACAAATAAACCGTCGGGTAGCGGTTTCATTTTTAAAATTTCATGTGCTGCTTCCAGGGCACTTTGTTCGCTCAAATCTTTTACCAGCACTAAATTTTTATTGTACTCCATGCCGGCATCAAACAGGGCGTCGGTATATCCGCGGTGCCGCTGTGCGTATACATTTCGTTTTAAATTGGCGGTAAGCATGGCAATACGCTTACAACCCTGGTCAATCAAATGCTGGGTGGCCACATAGCCGCATTTGTAATTATCGATGATAACATGGGTTTTCTCGCTGTTCTCATCCACCCGGTCGAAAAATATCACTGGAATATTTTTTTCAAAAAACAATTTAAAGTGATCCAGGTTTTGGGTGGTGAAAGAGAGAGAGGCAATCACACCATCCACCCGTTTATGAAACAGGTTGGTGGCATTGTCCACTTCTTTTTCATAACTCTCACCCGAGTGGGCGATGATGATATCATAACCGGCCTCGGTGGTAATTTTTTCTATACCAGCCAGTACCGATGTAATGAAGTTACTGTTGAGTTCGTGCAGCAGTACGCCAATGGTGTGGGACTTTTGTTTGCGCAGGTTACTAGCAAAGTTGTTATGCCGGTAACCGAGTTCTTCCGCTTTGTCCAATATTCTTTTAACGGTGATCTTGCTGATCACCTTGCTGCTTTTCAACCCCCTACTTACCGTGGCGGGAGAGAGTTTAAGCTCCTTAGCAATGTCGTAAATCGTTATTTCTTTAGCCATATGCAGCGAAAAGTAAAACTTGTTTGCCTGCTAAAGTAATATTTTTTATAAAAAAAAATGCAATCGGTTGCAATTTCTAAAAAAAAATCTATTTTTGCATAAAATTAGGTAGGTTAAACTGCCCGTAACGAATTGCTGAAAATGTATTTCTGTTAATGGGGAAAGCTATATAACGATTGATAATTGCGGTACAATTACCAGTAAATGCAGAACGAGCGATACAATGAACCTTATACGGCATTTAAGCAGATAAGGTAATTTTTGGGATAGTTTATGCAACCGATTACATTGCTTTGACCAATAATTTTGGCTTAACTGACTAACGCTGTATGAAAAAAAAGTCTTTTATCGTAGCAGGAACCCAACGTATACCTGTGCACGGAAATAAATATAATCTGCCAACTGCACTCAGGCTGGTTACAGCAGGTATTTTTTCAATACCCCTTTATTACAGTAGCATTCTTCCCCGCAGTAAAATGGAGTATCTTTTTTTTTCTTCCGCTTAACAGCAGCTTTCCGTTATGAGATCACATAAAATGTCTTTACATCTGCTATATAAATTACCAAACAATATGCTTCACTCAAAAATGTATTTAATTATGTTTAAAAGAACAAGAGCAAAAACCCTCTGCCTTACGATTGCGATGCTAGTTTTTGCAACCATGGCCTTTGCACAGAATATTACTGTAAAGGGCAGGGTAACCGAAGAAAACGGAACGCCCATTGCAGGCGCATCCATCACTGTTAAAGGTTCCGGTTCCGGCACCACTACAGATAACGGCGGTAACTTTTTCATTTCGGTGGCAAAAGGCAGCACGCTGGTTATATCATCAGTGAACCATTCTCCCAAAGAATTTAAAATTAATAATGCAAACGACCTTAACATCAGTCTTGCTAGCGTAAACACCACTTTAACAGACGTGGTGGTGGTGGGGTATGGTACACAACGAAAAAAAGATGTAACCGGTTCCGTTGTTTCAGTAGGTGAAAAAGCATTGCGTGAAGTACCGGTGGCCAACCTGCAGCAGGCATTACAGGGAAGGGCAGCAGGTTTGGAAGTGCAGCGTGTGGGAACAAGGCCAGGCGCTGGTGCCGTGATAAGAATACGCGGCGAAAGAACGATCAACGGTTCAAACGACCCGCTCATTATTTTGGATGGTATTCCATATGAGGGAGGGAACCTAAATGATATTAACCCTGATGAAGTGGCATCGGTAGATATTTTGAAAGACGCTTCTGCAACTGCTGTGTACGGATCAAGGGGTTCTAACGGCGTTATTCTTATTACAACAAAAAAAGGGAAACCCGGAGAAGCTAAACTGATGTACAATGGTTATGCAGGTATGGTTTCTGTCAGAAATAAATACAGCGTATTTAATGCACAGGAATATGCTGCCATGAGAGACCTTGGGAACAATGCCAGCGCACCATATATGGCCGAAGAGTTAGCAGCAAAGGCTAAAGGTCTTTCTACCGACTGGCAGGACCTGATGTACCAAAATGGCTATGTAACCGATCAAAACCTTTCTGTTTCTGGCGGCTCTGCCGGGGGAAGTACTTATTCTTTAGGCGGCGGTTATTATAAAGAAACCACCGTTTTACCCGGACAGGATTTTGGCCGTTATTCTTTACGTGCAACAATAGACACCCGGGTAGGTAAAAAATTAAGACTGGGCCTGAATACAATGAACACCCTTAGTATTACCAATGGCTCTCAATTTAATAACCCGATGTTTCCAATTATTACATTAAGCCCGTTAATGCAGGCTTACGATTCATTGGGCAACCTGGTACTTTCTCCTACCGGTAATACAACCGACCGGGTAAACCAGTATAACCCTCTTTATTTAAAAGAGAACGACGGACAATGGATTGATAAGGTTCGCCGTTTCCGTACTTTCAATACCCTGTATGGTGAGTATCAAATAATTCCAGGGCTTAAGTACCGTTTAAATGTTGGGTTAGATTTTCGCCAGCAGGAAAACGACCAGTTCCGCAGCTCGGATAAAGGTTTAAAACCAAGTTATTTCAGACCTAAACAGGGCAATACAGCAAGTGTAAATAACTCGGAAGGCTGGGGCTATACACTGGAAAACATACTTACCTACGATAAAACAATCGGCAAACATAAATTTACTGTAACTGGTTTATACAGTTACCAGGAAGATCATACACACAATACGGCTGTAAGTAAAGACTCTATAGACGAAGACTTTATCCAGTTTTATAATTTAGGCCAGGCCAATCCATCTAACAATGTGAAACCCATTGTAAGTGGTTCAGAAGTTTCTTATGCACTGGAATCATATATGCTGCGCCTTAACTATGCATTTAATGACAAGTATTTATTAACGCTTACTGAACGTATTGACGGTTCATCCCGTTTGGCTCCCGGCAATAAATACAAACAGTATCCTGCAGCTTCCTTTGGCTGGAACATCAGCAATGAAAAGTTTATGGAGCGGTTCACCTTCCTCGATAACTTAAAGCTGCGGGTTGGTATCGGACAAACTTCTAACCAGTCCATCAACCCTTATGCTTCTTTAGGTCTTGTTTCACCCTACAATTATCAATATGGTAATCCAGCTGCTCCTGGCGGCACCATCCGTTATAATTACGGGCCATCAACCATTGTTACAGGGTATAATTTAGTAACCCTGCCTAATCCCAACTTAGACTGGGAATACACCAAAACAATAAATGTAGGTTTAGATTTCAGTTTTCTTAAAAACCGTATAAGCGGTTCCGTTGAATGGTATAAATCTGCCACTAACAAAATTTTGTACGGCCTCACATTGCCGCCTACATCTGGTGTAAACGGCAGCTTTACCACCAATATAGGTGAAATGGAAAACAAGGGTGTTGAGTTTACATTGAATACGGTAAACGTACGGCTGAACAATGGCTTTACCTGGAGTACCGATCTTAACCTGTTTGCCAATAGAAATAAACTGATGAAATTAAATAGCGGATTTAAGAATGATATTGCCAACCAGTTATTTATTGGAGAGCCATTAAGTGCGATCTATGACTATAATAAAACGGGTATCTGGCAGTTAAACGAAGCTGCAGAAGCGGCCCGGTACGGTAACCAGCCCGGAGATATCAAACTGGAAGATTTGAATGGTGACGGAAAAATTGATCCAAATAATGACCGGAAAATTATTGGAAGCGGACAGGCAAAAATTCAGGGAGGTATAACCAACCGCTTCAGCTATAAAAACTTTGATTTTTCATTTGTGATGTATGCCCGTTTTGGCGGTATTTTAGTAAGTCAGTTACATCAGCCCTTTGCTTCATATACCAATCTGACAGATGGTGTAAGAAACGCCATTAAAACTAATTACTGGACACCCACTAATCCATCCAATGATTTCCCAATTGCAAACTTCACATCACGTGCAAGGCCTATTACAACAGATGCCACCACCTTAGGTTATTACGATGCCAGCTTTATCAAACTGCGCAGTATTAATGTGGGGTATACATTTTCTCCAAAGTTGATAAGCAAACTGAAAATGCAGTCTTTCAGGGGATATGTAGCTGTACAAAACCCATTTGTGCTTTATTCGCCCTATATGCGTGATGCAGGAGGAGTTGATCCTGAAGCAACCGGTACCGGTAACCAGGGTATTCAAAACCCCGGAAACCTGTCGGGCAGGGCATTAACCATTGGGTTGAATACGCCACCAACTATTACTGTTAATGTGGGCTTTAATGTAACATTCTAACAAATAAAAATCATTGATATGAACAACATATTTTCTAAAACAGCAGCGACGGTTATCATGAGCAGTCTGCTGCTTTTTACAGCCGGCTGTAAAAAAAGGCTGGAGGAAAAACCTTACACGGTTTTTACTATTGAATACCTTAAATCGCCTGCCGGGCTGCAAAGCGGAGTAGTTTCTCTTTATTCAGGTATGCGTTACCTGTATGGACCTAATGGCGGGCTGAATGTTTCCAATTCAGGCACCGATGAATGGTCGCTCGGCGATCAGGGTGCCAGCAGCGGATTAGACTGCGGTGCGTACAATTTAAACCCCAGCAATGGAGATATCTTGACGCCATGGAACAGAAGTTTTAACAACATTAACCTGGCCAACGGTATTCTTACATTTGCGCCTGCTGTTTCTATGGATGCAGCTGCCAAAGCAAGGATTCTTGCAGAAGCACATTTTTTCAGGGGCTTGTACTATTTCCAGCTAGTACAGCAGTTTGGTGCAGTGCCCCTGGATCTGGGTAGTGGCGATCTGGCATTTAACCAGGAACCCTTCCAGGGTTTTAACAGGCTGGTACCCGATTTATTAAAAAAGAATTACCAGCTGATTATTGATGACTTTACTTATGCCACCCAAAACCTGCCAACACAACGGCCCGTAAATGGCGGATTTTATATTTACAAAGCAGCAGCCTATCATTTTTTGGCAAAAGCGTATTTGTTCAGAGGCTATAACAGCACTGTTAAACAGGCAGGTGATTTTAAAAGCGCATGGGATGCGGCGAAGTATGTTATTGACAACAGGGCAGCACTGGGTACTTCACTTTTAACAGACTATGGCGATATTCATAAAGAAGGAAATGATTACAATGCCGAAATTTTGTATTCAGTAGAAAGAATACAGGCAAGTCCTTTTGATAATGAGGTGAATGATGTGGCGAATGAATTTTCAGGTAAAGCCAACATGTCATGCAACTGGTTTAATTCTAACTATCAAAATAATGTTACCATTAATGGCGCATTTCCCTGCGACAGGGTGTTACAGTATATGAGACCCCTGCGCCAGCTTTGTCCTAACCCATGGTTGTACGACTCGGCTTTTGCAGATAAAGTAAACGACAGCCGGTATAATAATTCATTCAGAACAGTGTGGCTGGCTACTAATAATAACGCTGCATCTTCAGGAGTTGTTACAGGCGATACTGCTTATTTTTTAGCCCCGGATAAAGTGTATGCAGATTCATTAAGGGCTTTAGGAACAAAAAAATACAGGATTCTTGATCCTACACAATTCTACCTGGTGTCAAGACCCGCATTTCAGTTATACCCTGCGCTTAAAAAATACGATGATAACAGGCGGGCAGGTATCAATGATGCATCAGGAAGACCTTTTGTTGTGGCTAAATTATCTGAAGTGTACCTGGAAGCTGCTGAAGCAGCTATACTGGACGGAAGACCCGGTGATGCCTTACCTTTAATACTTACATTAAGACAAAGAGCAGCTTACAGGCCAGGTTTAAGTGCACCGGTATTAGCGCAAAGAGAAACGGTAATGACCAATAAAAACAGCGGTACACCTAACCAGCCCGTTTTAACACCTTTTACAGCTGCTGACATGACGGTTGATTTTATAATGACAGAAAGATCACGTGAGTTATGTGGTGAAAGCCTTCGCTGGGCAGATTTAGCCTGCAGAAATTTACTGGTTGAGTATGTAAAAAACAGAAACCGTAATTTGGTGGCAGCACCAAAAGTACAGGCACATCATGTATTAAGACCTATACCTCAAAGCCAGCTCGATAAAAGTATTATTACTAATCCGGCTTCTTATCAAAACCCAGGTTATTAATAAAACTTAAAGCAGTAAACTAAAAAATAGTAACAATGAAAAAAATATCATTTAAAACAATAATGTCTGCCGCTTTTTGGCTGCTGGCTTTAAATGCCTGCACAAAAATGAAAGATGCGGATGTATTAAAAACAGGCGATTATACCGATAACGGCACTGCCTTAAAAGATGCCGCAGACATCACTACCGGTGTGGCTATTGACTTTCCCGATATGGTAACAAACACCAGCTACTCCACGTTAGTAAAGCGTGACTTTGACAGGGTAACTTTTGGCAACCTGATGAAGCACTCCTCTATTGTTGGCAATACCGGTGTAATGAATTTTACAAATACAGATGCATTGGTTGCGGCTGTTGGCACCATGGATATTTTTGGACATACTCTAGGCTGGCACTCTCAGCAAAACGCCACTTGGTTAAAGTCGTACTCAGGGCTGGTGGTGCCCGCAGCGGCCGAGCTGGCAACCAATCCGGGGTTTGAAGCAGGAGGGATAAGCAACTGGTCTGTTTTTAATTCTAATGGTGCTACCATTGCGGCAAGTTCTGCAGCCGGAGATTTCAGATCAGGAACCACTTGTATGAAGGTGGTTAACCCTACTGCCTGGCCGGGAAGCCAGTGGCGGGTTCAGGTGTCAAGTGCAGCATTTGCAACAACACCCGGAAAACAATATGTAATTTCCTATTGGGTAAAAGCTGCTTCTGGCGGCGGTTCTATACGTTTATCAACCGGGCCAACCAGTGCCCAGTACCAGGGAGATCAAACCATTGGAACAACATACCAGCAAATAACCTGGACCATTACTGCCAACATTGCCTCTACTACTTTGTTGTTTGATATGGGGCAGGCGGCCAATACTTACTTTATTGATGATGTAAGTGTTAAAGAAGTGATACCTGTACCCGGCGGTGTTGCCATTGCAAATAAATTAGATACTGCATTGGGTACCTATATTACCACAATGGTTAACCGTTACAAAGCCAAAGTAAAAGCATGGGATGTGATAAATGAATTACTGGATGATAATGGAAACCTCCGCAATAATTCAAATACAAATACCACCGCATCGGATGTACTGGTATGGTCTAATTACTTAGGAAGGGATTATGCTTTAAAAGCATTTAATTATGCAGCAGCTGCCGATCCAGCGGCAACGTTGTTTATCAATGAGTATAACCTGGAATCAAGACCTGTTAAATTAGACTCGCTGATTAAAATGGTAACAGAGTTAAAAGGACGTGGTGCAAAAGTGGATGGCATTGGCACACAAATGCATATTACAAGAGCCACCAGTTATGACGGCATTGATAAAATGTTTCAGAAACTGGCAGCAACCGGCTTAAAAATACATGTATCTGAACTGGATGTAAGAATTAATCCCAACGTTGTACCTGGTTATGTGCTTACACCAATGGAGCAAAACTACCAGGCGCAAATGTATAACTATGTTGTTTCGTCTTACTTAAAAAATATACCCAAAGCACAGCAGTTTGGTATTACTGTTTGGGGCGTTACTGATAATACAAGCTGGTTATACAATGGCGGCAAAGATTTCCCTTTGCTGTACAATGCCGATTTTTCTAAAAAGCTGGCTTACGGTGGTGTGCTGAATGCCCTGAAAGAAAAATGATTTTAAATGTACCGAACAGCGAATATGAACTGTAAGAAAATATTAACCCTCATTTTGTTATTCTGTGCATCCATTGTGTATGCACAGAATAACACTTCAGGTGTACAGCTGGAAAAGTCAGGTGATTTTTCTCAACTGCTTATAAATGGAAAACCATTTTTAATGCTGGGAGGAGAGCTGGGTAATTCCAGCGCTTCCAGCATTGATTATTTAAGGCAGTATTGGGGCCACCTGAAAGCAATGAATTTAAACACAGTGCTGGTGCCAGTTTACTGGGAACTGATGGAACCCGAAGAAAATAAATTTGATTTTACCCTTATTGACGATATTTTAAGCGATGCCGGAAAACAGGACATGAAAATTGTTTTTCTGTGGTTTGGCAGCTGGAAAAACAGTATGAGCTGTTATGCCCCGCTGTGGATGAAGACCAATGCCAAACGTTTCCCCCGAACGTATGATACAGTAACCAGGAGCCAGGAAATTTTTTCGGTTTTTGGAAAGGAAACACTGGCAGCTGATAAAAAAGCTTTTGCCGCTTTATTAAACCATATCCGTGAAACCGATGCGGCCAAAACCGTCATCATGATTCAGGTGGAAAATGAAATTGGCATGCTGCCCACCGCAAGAGAGTTTTCTAAAACAGCCGATAAATTATTTAATGCAAATGTGCCTGCAGAGCTGATGAACCACCTGCAAAAAAATAAAAATAATTTAGTACCCGAATTCAAAACAAAATGGCAAAAGCAGGGCTATAAAACCAACGATACCTGGGCCAACACATTTGGTACAGATATTTATACCGATGAAATTTTCCAGGCATGGTATTATGCCAAATACACCAATGAAGTGGCACTGGCCGGTAAAAAAGAATACGATCTGCCCATGTTTGTAAATGCCGCATTGCCCAGGCCTGGCAGGTTGCCGGGTCAGTATCCAAGTGCCGGGCCATTACCGCATTTGATGGATGTATGGCAGGCGGCAGCACCAGCCATTGATATGCTCAGCCCCGATTTTTATAACCCCGATACCAAATACTGGTGCGACCTGTACAACCGTAATAACAATACCCTGTTTGTGCCGGAAATGCAGTTTGACAAAACCGTTGCGGCAAAAGCATTTTTTATAATCGGTCATTACAAAGCCCTTGGATTCTCCCCTTTTTCAATCGAATCTGAAAACAAAGCATGGATGCCCCTTGCAAAAAGTTATGATGTGCTGCAGCAGTTAACACCTGCAATTGTAAACAGGCACTGGCAGCAGATGGATGGATTTTTATTGGATAAACAAAATAAAAACACCGCCACTAACATGGGTAAATACCAGCTGTCGGTACTCCACTATAATACTAAACCCTGGGCTGGTGAGGCGAAAGACTCAGTATGGACAAATGCGGGGGGGATAATTTTGCAAACCGGGGAAGATGAATTTTTAGTGGCTGGTACCGGCATTGTAGTTGTTTTTGAAAATGCAGATAAAAATTTTGTAACTAATATTGCATTTACAGATGAAGTAACTTATAAAGACGGTATGGTAATAAAAGAGCGAAGGCTCAATGGCGACGAAGATCACCAGGGAAGAAACATACAAATACCCACCGGCGAATGGGGGATTCAAAAGGTAAAATTATATAACAGTCCTGCCAATCTGCATGAGTAAAATGAACGGCTGCCGCAGTAAATATAAATTGATAAAAGAAAGTTTTAAAAAATGAAAGTAACAACAGGCGAGCAGGAGTATTTCAATAATATTCCGCAAATTAAATTTGAAGGATTGGAAAGCGACAATCCATTAGCATACCGCTGGTATGATGAAAACAAAACAGTGGCCGGTAAACCATTAAAAGAATGGCTCCGTTTTGCCTGTTCCTACTGGCACAGTTTCTGCGGAAGCGGCGCCGACCCTTTTGGTGAAGCCACCCACCTGTTTCCATGGAATGAAAACAAGGATGCCGTACAACGGGCTAAAGACAAAGCCGATGCCGCTTTTGAATTTATTACCAAACTCGGCCTCCCCTACTATTGTTTTCATGATGTGGATGTGGTGGATTATACCAACGATGTAAATGAAAACGATAAACGCCTCCAGGCTTTAACTGCTTACTTAGCTGAAAAACAAAAAGCCAGTGGTGTAAAATTATTATGGGGTACTGCTAACTTATTTTCTAACCGCAGGTATATGAATGGAGCCAGCACCAACCCGGATTTTCATGTACTGGCTCATGGCGGCGCACAGGTAAAAGCGGCACTGGATGCCACCATTGCACTGAACGGTGAAAACTATGTATTCTGGGGAGGTCGTGAAGGATATATGAGCCTGCTGAACACGAATATGAAAAGAGAAAAAGAACACCTGGCAAAATTCCTGCACACGGCTAAAGACTATGCAAGAAAGAATGGTTTTAAAGGAAAGTTCTTTATCGAACCCAAGCCCTGTGAACCCAGCAAACATCAATACGATTATGACTGTGAAACGGTGATCGGTTTTTTACGGCAACATGATCTGCTCAATGATTTCAGTTTAAATATTGAAGTCAATCACGCCACGCTGGCCGGACATACATTTACACACGAACTGCAGGTAGCTGTAGATGCCGGTTTACTGGGCAGTATGGATGCCAACCGCGGCGATTATCAAAATGGCTGGGATACCGACCAGTTTCCCAATGATATTAATGAGCTTACAGAAGCAATGCTCATTATATTAGAAGCAGGCGGCTTCAAAGGCGGTGGTATCAACTTTGATGCGAAGATCAGGCGTAACAGCACCGATGCTGCGGATCTGTTCTATGCGCATATTGGCGGCATGGATACTTTTGCAAGAGCATTAATAACTGCCGATGCCATCCTGCAAAAATCTGATTACAAAAAAGTGCGTACCAGCCGCTATGCTTCTTTCGATAATGGAAAAGGAAAGGAGTTTGAAGAAGGTAAATTATCCCTGGAAGACCTGCGTGCTTATGCCATTGAAAATGGCGAACCTGCTGTAACAAGCGGTAAGCAGGAATACCTGGAAAATATCATTAACCGGTTTATTTAATCTAACTATAAACAGTTAGTTCGCTTTTTCTCATAGTAGCAGTACAACAAGCCCCTGCCCGGCCGGGGGGGTGTTGTATTTTTGCCTGCAGAAAAATATTTAATTATGATGATGCATCAAACCATGCGATGGTACGGGCCACAGGATGTGGTGAAATTAGCTGATATACGGCAGGCAGGCTGCGCAGGTGTTGTTACCGCACTCCATCAAATTCCTGTTGGTGAAGTGTGGACTGTGGAAGAAATTGAAAAGCGTAAAAAAGTGATCGAAGACGCCGCTATGACCTGGACGGTGATAGAGAGCCTGCCGGTGAGTGATGATATTAAACGGCAAACAGGCAACTGGAAACAGCATATAGAAAATTACAAAACCAGCATCCGCAATGTGGCTGCCTGTGGTTTAAAAGTAATTACATACAATTTTATGCCCGTGCTCGACTGGCTGCGTACAGATATCAGTTATGAATTACCCGATGGCGCCAAAGCACTATACTTTAACCGAAGTGCTTTTGTGGCATTTGACCTGTTTATGCTGAAACGCCCCGGTGCTGAAAAAGATTATGCCACAGCAGAAATAGAAAAAGCCAGACAAAAAATGGCTGTTATGACGGATGCTGAAAAAGAAAAAGTATTTCGCAACTGTTTACTGGGCTTGCCCGGCAGCGATGATGCTTTTACACCCGAACAGGTATTGACTGAATTAAAAAAATACGAAGGCATTGATGCTGTAAAACTCAAACAGCATTTGTTTTATTTTTTACAACAGGTAATTCCGGTGGCAGAAGCTTGTGGCATGGTAATGGCAATTCATCCCGATGATCCTCCCTACGCAGTATTAGGCCTGCCACGCATTATGTGTACCGAACAAGATGCCGCTGATTTAATTGCGGCGGTTCCATCCAAGGCCAATGGCTTATGTTTTTGCACAGGAAGTTTTGGTGCAAGACCCGACAATAATATTCCTGCCATGCTGAAACGCTTTGGAGATAACATTCACTTCCTTCATCTGCGCAATACCAAAAGAGACAATGAAGGAAATTTTTACGAAGCGGCACATTTAGGCGGCGATACCGAAATGTATGATGTGATAAAAGAAATTGTTGCCCTGCAAAAGCGGCGTAATATTTCACTGCCTATGCGCCCCGATCATGGCCACCAGATGCTGGATGACCTGCAAAAAACAACTTACCCAGGCTACTCTGCTATTGGCAGACTGAAAGGTTTAGCTGAACTAAGAGGCGTAGAATATGCCGTTGCCAGGCAAATGGGATAATACTGCTTATTGTATTTTATAGTAACAATAAATCTTGCCGGCAGTTGTTTAAAATGCAAGAAAGTATGCAACAGAAAAAAAACGTTGGTCAAAAAAATAGTGCTGCATAAACAGTGCCCTGCTAAGAAATAAAAAGTGGAGAGCAGTATAAAAAAACCACCCGTTACAGGCTATTAGTGCAAGCGTAAAGTAATAACCAGGCATACTGCCTGGTTATTACTTTTAATGAGGTTTAATATTTTGAACTGTGTTTCTTTGAAATTAAGGGAAATCGTATGTTTATATAACCTCCAAGTCTGGTTGAATAAAGACAAGTAAATTAAGGTAAGATGTAAGGTCCTTTTGCTTTTTTTATTCTATAAAAAACAAAACCCGCTGCAAGAGCGGGTTTTAACCAAAATTAAGCGGACCGGACGGGACTCGAACCCGCGACCTCTGCCGTGACAGGGCAGCATTCTAACCAACTGAACTACCGATCCTTTTCCCGCTGTACCAGTAAAAAAACCTTTTCAGGCCCGCTACTCGTTTTTTGGGATGGCAAAGATAGGTTTTTGATTTTCTCCTTCCAAAACTTTTATTAAAATATTGTAATCCCTAATTTTACAGCCTATATTACACCACCGTTTTTACATAGGATAAAACGAATTGCAAACCAAACAGCGAAATTTACATGCCTGAGCTTAAAAACCGACAGTTCCTTGACTTTGAAAAGCCCATTAAAGACTTGTACGACCAGGTTGAAGTGCAAAAGATAAGCGCCGAAAAAAGCAAGATCGACCTGAGCAGCACCATTGCCAAACTGGAAGAAAAAATAATAGATACCAAAAAAGAATTAACCGAAAACCTTACCCCCTGGCAGCGGGTACAGCTGAGCCGCCACCCCGACAGGCCTTATACCCTCAAGTTCATAGAAAAAATGTGCACTAACTTTATTGAACTGCATGGCGACCGAAATGTGAAAGATGATAAAGCCATGGTGGGTGGATTTGCCCAACTGGATGGCGAAACCGTAATGCTGATAGGGCAGCAAAAAGGCATCAACACCAAAATGAGGCAGTTGCGCAATTTTGGAATGGCCAATCCGGAAGGATACCGCAAGGCCCTGCGCCTGATGAAACTGGCCGAAAAATTCAACAAGCCCATCATCACATTAATCGATACTCCTGGAGCCTTCCCCGGACTGGAAGCCGAAGAACGTGGCCAGGGAGAAGCCATTGCACGTAATATTTACGAGATGATCAGACTGAAGGTGCCGGTTATATGCGTGATCATTGGCGAAGGCGCCAGTGGCGGTGCATTGGGTATTGGTGTGGGCGACAAAGTTTTTATGCTGGAAAATACCTGGTACACCGTGATATCGCCCGAAAGCTGCAGCAGCATTTTATGGCGCACCTGGGATAAAAAAGAAACTGCCGCAGAACAACTTAAATTAACCGGCGATGATATGCTGCAGTTTGGTTTGGTAGATGGCGTGATACCCGAACCCCTGGGTGGAGCTCACTGGGATTATGCAGAAGCCGGAACCATTTTAAAAAATTACCTGCTGCCCGTTATTGCTGAACTGAAAAAAATACCTGCAGAAGTACGACTGCAGCAGCGAATTGAAAAATTTGGGAAAATGGGTTTTTGGGAAGAATAAAGGACGCCTGTAAAGGCCGCTGCATACAAGCCTTCCTGCGAAGGCTTTTTTATTGTAGCTGTATATAGCATAAATGCCTAGTAATGAACAAATGTTGGTAACAAAAAAGCTGAAAAACATCCGCTGCAATTTACCTTTGATAAAACAATACGTGTTATGCTTAAAGTTGGATTGATAGGCGCCGGGCATTTAGGAAAATTTCATTTGAATAACTGGGCCACTATTGAAGGCGTGCAACTGACAGGTTTTGCTGATACAGATGATGCCAATGCCGCACTGGTGAGCGAAAAATACGGGTTAACCCGCTATACCGATATTGATACACTGATGGATGAATGCGATGCCCTGGATATTGTAGCCCCTACCAGCGCCCATTTTGCCCTGTGCGAAGCCGCCATTAAAAAAGGCAAACATGTATTTGTAGAAAAACCCCTGGCCAATACCATGGATGAAGCAAGGGCATTGGTAAAGCTGGCTAAAGAAGCCAATATTAAATTCCAGGTAGGGCATGTGGAACGTTTTAATCCTGCATTTTTAGCACTGAAAGAATACAGCCTTGCACCCATGTTTATTGAAGTACACCGCCTGGCACAATTCAACCCCCGCGGTACAGATGTAAGCGTGATACTGGACCTGATGATACATGATATTGATATCATCTTAAGCCTGGTAAAAAGCAATGTGAATTATATCAGCGCCAACGGCGTGGCCGTAATGAGCGATACCCCCGATATTGCCAACGTAAGAATTGAATTTGATAATGGCTGTGTGGCCAATCTTACCAGCAGCAGGATATCAATGAAAAAAATGCGCAAGATGCGTCTCTTTCAAAAAGATGCCTACATTGGTATTGATTTTTTAGAAAAGAAAACAGAAGTCATCAAACTAAATACCCCGGGCGACAAAAATGTATTTACGTTTGACATTGATACCAACAGCGGAAAAAAAACCATTGCCATTGCCAACCCCAATGTGCCCGAAGTAAATGCTATAAAAATGGAACTGGAGGCATTCAGGGATGCCATTGTAACCAATACCGGCACCCCGGTTAATATTGTAGATGGCTTCAGGGCAATGGATGTGGCACACCAGATACTGGAAAAAATTAACAAAGCCAATCATCACTAACAGCCTTGCTGCAGCTTTTTTATACTGCCATATAATTTTTTTATTTGAATCAGCACAGAATACATATCCGATGGTACGCAGCCGGCGATTGTATTGCCGCTGTAATTGCATGGATCACTTTTTATTTTGTACGCAAATATATTGTGGGTGAGGCAATGCAAACCGGCCCAAGATTTTACCAGGGACTGCTGCTGTACCCTATGGCCTGGCTGGCACTGTATCACCTTGGAGGCTGCTATAAGCACATTTATCAAAAATCACGGGTGCTGGAATTGATGAGCACCATTACACACAGTTTTATTGGCAGCATTCTCATTCTCTTTCTTTTTATACTGTACGATGCGCCCGGCGATTACAATATCTATTACAAAGAATTTCTTTCTTTGTGGGGCATCCAGGCAGCCTGCACTTATTTCATCCGGCTGTTTTTTTTGATTCGTGCCAAACGGCAATTGAAAAGTGGCAAGGTTTTTTTTAATACAGTTATCATTGGCTCCAGTGCCAATGCAGTTCACTTATATCACACCATCACCAATAATAAAGAACAAACAGGTTACCGCATCACTGGCTTTGTGAATACCAACGGCAACCATATAAATGCATTACCCGCGGCACTTGTCAACTTTGGCAATACGGAACATATCGCCCGGGTAATTGCAACCAATCAAATTGAAGAAGTGATCATTGCTGTTGAAAAAAAAGAAAGGGAAAAAATAGAACAACTGCTACGGGAACTGAGTGATAAAAATGTAAACATCAAAATCACACCCGATACGGTAGACATTTTAAGCGGCGCGGTACAAACCAGTAATGTATTGGGTGTTCCGTTGATAGATCTGCACTCCGGTTTACTTACCTCCTGGCAGCAAAATATCAAACGGCTGATCGATATTGTAATTGCCATTACAGCCAGTATCATCTTGTTACCCCTGATTGTATACACCGCATTAAGAGTATTGATGACTTCTAAAGGACCGCTGATCTTTTCGCAGGAACGCATCGGTTACAGAGGTAAGGTCTTTATCATGTACAAATTCAGAAGCATGAAAGAGGATGCCGAAAAAGATGGTCCGCAATTAAGCCGCGACAATGATACCCGTATCACCAGCTGGGGTAAAGTAATGCGTAAATGGAGGCTGGATGAACTGCCGCAGCTTTGGAATATCATAAAAGGAGAAATGAGCCTGGTAGGCCCCAGGCCCGAAAGGAAATTCTATACCGACCAGATCATTGCAAGGCACCCCGAATACAATTATTTATTTAAAGTAAAACCCGGCCTCAGCAGCTGGGGCATGGTAAAATTTGGCTATGCTTCTTCGGTAGATGAAATGATACAGCGCATGCCTTACGACCTGATGTACATCGAAAACATATCACTGGCCCTGGATTTTAAGATCATGCTGCATACCATAAAAATAATTTTCAGCGGTAAAGGCAAATAAACCATGCCGGTACTGTGCCTCAATGCCTCAAACTTATTAAGGTAAAAACCCTGCTAATGCCCTGTTTTGTTTATTTTTGAAAAAACCATCCCGCTTTGAAAAGAGTCGCCGTTTTACTGGTATTGCTTTATTGTAAGTTTCCTTCCGCCATTTGCCAGTCCCCTTTGTACTGGCAGCAACAGGTGAATTATAATATTGATGTTACACTTAATGATGCCGACCATACACTGGATGGTTATATTAAGATGGTGTACTTCAATAACTCCCCCGATACACTTCGCTTTATTTGGATACATACCTGGCCCAATGCCTATAAAAACGACCGTACTGCATTCAGCGACCAGTTACTGGAGAATGGCAACAGTGATTTTTATTTTTCCGGAAACAACCAACGGGGCTATATCAACCGGCTCGACTTTAAAGTAAATGCCATTGCTGCTGCTACCGCAGATCATCCCCAGCACCAGGATATTATTCAACTGTTGCTCCCTCAACCATTGGCACCCAAAACAAGTTGTACCATAGAAACACCCTTTCATGTAAAATTACCGTACAATTTCTCAAGGGGAGGACATGCAGATCAAGCCTATCAAATTACACAATGGTATCCTAAACCCGCCGTATACGACCGGAAAGGCTGGCATCCCATGCCCTACCTTGACCAGGGTGAATTTTACAGTGAATTTGGTAATTATACAGTGCAGGTAACACTACCCGCTGCCTACCATATTGCCGCTACCGGCCTGGCTGTACATACAGAAAACAGTACACAAACAGTATTAAGAATGGTGGCAGCTGCCGATAAAACCAAATCCCTTAAAAATAAATCCGTTACAACCAAACCGGCCCCTGCCCAACCGGTACAGGTAACCATCAACACACAAACTGTTCGTTATGTACAAAACAATGTACACGACTTTGCCTGGTTTGCAGATCCGCATTTCAGTATCAAAAAAGACACCCTGCAACTGGCTTCCGGAAGAATCATTACTGTACAGGCCTTCTACTATGCAAAACATGATAAAGAATGGGCGCACTGTATTCGCATGATCAAGCAGGCGATACTTACCAAAAGCAAATGGCTGGGCGAATATCCATACGATATTGTTAGCGTGGTAGACAATGCCGCCGGTACCGACGGAGGTATGGAATATCCCACCATCACGCTACTCGAATCAGGAGGTTCGGAAGAAGGCCTGGAAAGGGTGATTCGGCATGAAATTGGGCATAACTGGCTGTATGGCATACTGGCCACTAACGAAAGAGACTACCCGTGGATGGATGAAGGTATGAACACTTATTACGACAGGCGTTATGCCCTGCAGTATTATGATGCCAAGGCCGGTAATATGTTTGTTCCTAAAAATAAATTCTTAAGCAATAAATCCCCTGAGTACCCCGAAAAAATGCTGTTGCAAACAATGACGGCCATTAAAAAAGACCAGCCCGTCAATACCGTTTCAGAAAAATTTTCGCCTTTGAACTATGGCGTTATTGCCTACGAAAAAGCAGGCGAATGGATGCAGTTGCTGGAAGAAAAACTGGGTACTTCTTTGTTCGACAGCTGTATGAAAATCTATTACAGCAGGTGGGCATTTAAACATCCGTATCCCGAAGATTTTAAAGCAGTGCTGGAAGAGGTGAGCGGACAATCATTAGACAGCAGTTTTGCATTGTTGCAAACAAAAGGAGCACTGCCGGCACCCAATATCAAAAAAGACTTCCGGCTAACGGGTTTGTTTAATTTTAAAGATGCAGACCGGCATCATTATATTGCCCTTGCACCTGCACTTGGATATAATTTCTATGATAAACAAATGCCGGGCATCCTGTTGCACAATTATACTTTACCGCCAGCCCGTTTACAATTCATCGTGTCGCCTTTGTACTCCCTGCAAAACAAGCAGCTCAACGGCATTGGCAAAGTAGGATACAGCTGGTTTCCTGGCAATAAAGGGCATAAAGCAGTACTGTCTGTTTCAGGCGAAACTTTTGCCAGTGGCCGCTATACCGATTCTACAGGCATATCCAGCCCGTTGCGTTTCTATAAATTTGCGCCTTCTTTTAAATTTATTTTTGCAAACCACCAGCCCCGCAGTACCGTTACCAGGTTTGTGCAATGGAAAACTTTTTTAATTAACGAGCAGCAATTATTATTTACACGGGATACCGCTTTGCAGATCGATATCATTACCGCTCCGTTTAAAAGCAGGTATGTTAACCAACTGCAGTATGTGGTGGAAAATACACGAAAACTATACCCCTATAAAGCAGTGGTACAGGCAGAACAGGGGGATGGATTTGTACGGCTGAATTTTACAGGCAATTTTTATTTCAATTACGCCACAGAAGGAGGTCTTGACCTGCGGTTGTTTGCAGGTAAGTTTTTCTACCTGGGCGACAAAACATTTTTAAAGCAGTTTGAAACAGATGCTTATCATTTAAACATGACGGGTGCAAAAGGATACGAAGATTATACATACAGCAATTATTTTGTTGGGCGGAACGAATACGATAAATTTTCTTCGCAGCAGATCATGATACGGGATGGGGGCTTTAAAGTAAGAACCGACCTGTTAAGCGATAAAGTGGGCAAAACAGACGACTGGCTGGCTGCTGTTAATTTAACTACTACTATTCCCAAAGCTATTAATCCCCTGCAGGTACTGCCGTTTAAACTGCCCATAAAGGCGTTTTTTGATATCGGCACATATGCCGATGCCTGGAAAAAAGATGCTGCCACCGGCCGCTTTATTTATGATGCAGGATTACAGCTATCGTTGTTTAATAATATCATTAACGTGTACATTCCACTTTTATACAGTAAAGTATACAGCAACTATTTTAAATCTACCATTCCCGAAAAACGATTTGTAAAAAATATTGCCTTTAGTATTGACATACAAAATCTGTCGGTACAAAAATTGTTCCCTCAACTTTCTTTGTAATGAACAGCATCCGATACATTACTTACCCTGATATTGATAAAAAAAAATGGGATGCCTGCGTGGAAGCCGCCGGCAACGGCTTGGTATATGCGTATTCATTTTACCTTGATACCATGGCCAAACATTGGGATGCAATGGTGCTGAACGATTATGAAGCAGTGATGCCCCTTACCTGGAATAAAAAATACGGTATCTGTTATTTATACCAGCCTCCCTTTACCGCCAGCCTTGGTATATTTGGGCAATCGCTGTCTGCCGCACTTGCCAATAGTTTCTTAGCTGCTATTCCCAAAAAATTCGCTTACTGGGATATTTATCTGAATCAGGGCAATTATTTTAACCTGCCCGATTTTAATTTATACCAGCGCATGAATTATATCCTGCCTTTACAAAGCAGTTACGATATCCTGTATACTTCGTTCAGAAAAAACATACAGCGCAATATAAAGAAATGCGAACAGCTGCATGCGGTAATAAAAAAAGAGGTGGATATAGATGAAGTGATCACATTATCGGCAACGCAGTTAAGGGCATTCTCGCGGTTAACAACCGCTGATTTTGAAAGGGTAAAAAAAGTATACCTGTACCTGCAGCAACGGAAGCAGGCAGTTACTTACGGCGTATACAGTAATGGCCGCTTATTAGCATCTGCCGCCTTTTTCTTTTCGCATGGCAGGGCGTATTATATTTTGGTAGGCAATCATCCCGATGGAAAAACCATGGGAGCTTCGCATGCTCTCATCAATGCATTCATTAAAGACCATGCAGAACAGAATCTGCTGCTCGATTTTGAAGGCAGTGATGTTCCTCAACTGGCTTTTTTTTACAGCAGTTTTGGCGCAAAGGAAGAAAAATATACCGGCATCCGGCTCAACCGGTTGCCTGCCATTATACGTTGGCTGAAGCAATGATTTGTTCGGCCAGTAAAAGATCTGCTGGCATCGTGATCTTGATATTCGTATCCTCTCCTTCCACCAAATGCACTTTAAGCCCGAATGCTTCTACTACCGTAGCTTCGTCAGTAAATTTATCTTTATAATCGATATTGAAGGCGGGCAGTAATATTTTACTGTGAAATGTTTGCGGGGTTTGAACAATTTTTATACTGGCTCTTTCCAGCGCCATATTATCATCACCGGTAATCATGCGTATACTGTCTTTTGCATCGGTAACAGGAATGGCAGACCCAAACTCCATAGCCGCATCGTAACAGCGGCTAACCAGTGCCGTACTTAATAAACAGCGAACGGCATCATGTACAAATACAATGCTTTCTTCCTGTATCATGGCCAGTCCGTTTTGTACTGAGTGAAACCTTGTTCGTCCACCAACGGTGATCTGTATGCGGTTATAATCAAAGAAGGCATCGATGATCTCCTGCCCTGCAGCCACATGCTCTTCGGGCAGTACCAGTATCACCTGCATATCGGTATAAGATTGTAAAAAAGTTTGAAGGGTATAATACAAAACGGGCCTGCCGTTCAATAATAAAAATTGTTTGGGAACGGTGTTATTCATCCGGGTGCCGCTGCCGCCGGCAACAATAACTGCAATCTTCTTCATGCTACGTATAAATGTGTGTAATATTCAGCAAAGATACAATGTTGACAATTGTTCCGAATGCTTTCGGGGCAATCTGTGCCAATGCAGCTGAAAAAATAATACGGGCTGCAAAAAAAACAGCCTGCGGCTGATTAATCGTGGTAGATCTTTACATAATTATCACCGTCGCTGTTGCGCATGCCACGGTACATGCCGGCGCTGTTCAGTATCATGGCTACATTTCCTTTAGCGTCCACACCAATCATGCCACCTTCACCATCCATTTTTGGTAATTTAACCAGCACCACTTCTTCCATGGCTTCTTTTAAACTCATGCCTTTGTATTCCATCAGGCAACTTACATCATAAGCCGCCACTGCACGAATGAAAGGTTCGCCATGACCGGTACAACTGATGCCACAGGTTTTATTATTGGCGTACGTGCCACAGCCAATCAAAGGGCTGTCGCCAATACGGCCATATTTTTTATTGGTCATACCGCCGGTGCTGGTAGCCGCGGCAATATTACCCGCGGCATCACATGCCACAGCCCCAACGGTTCCAAATTTTTTATCTTTAAATAATTCTTCCAGCCCCTGGTGTGTGTGATCGAGTGAATAGTTATCACTGTCCCGTATCGCCTTCCACTGATCGTAACGGAATTGAGAAAAGAAAAACTCATCGGGTTCTAACTTAATGCCCTGCTTAATGGCAAAATCGTTGGCCCCTTTACCGCTTAAAAAAACATGGTTGCTGTTCAGCATTACTTCTGCTGCCAGCTCAATGGGGTTGCGTACATTTCTTACTGCCGCCACCGCGCCGGCAGTTAAGTCTTTCCCACTCATAATGGCCGCATCCATTTCCTGTACCCCTTTTTTAGTAAACACCGAACCACGGCCTGCATTGAACATCAGGTTATCTTCCAGTATCACAATCGCGGCCTTCACTGCATTGATGGCTGTACCGCCTTCTTCCAGCACTGCATAAGCAGCCGATAAAGAATCGTTGAGACCTTTTAAATAAGCAGCTTCCAGTTCGGGCGTCATATCTTCTTTTAAAATAGTTCCTGCGCCGCCGTGAATGGCAATTGAAAGTTTTTGCATACGTGTTGGTGGGTATTAAATGTTCGGTCAAAAGTATTTAATTTACTGCCACAAAACTTCTACATTTTTTATACAATGTTTAAACGTAAGCTAACAATACCCGATTTCTTTTTAATACTGGCTAATCTGATTCCGCTGTATGGCGTTTGGTTTGAAGGCTGGGATGCCCATCAGGTATTTTTAGTTTACTGTATGGAAACAGTGATCATTGGTATAATGAACGTTATTAAAATGGCATTTGTAACATTGTTTGTACGCAAACAGGATATTTGGCAAAATGGTGGCGGGTACAGCATGCAAAGCGGCTGGCTGTTTATAGTATTTTTTATACTGCACTACGGCTTTTTTGTTTTTATACAAACACAACTGTTTTTTGCGTTCAGCGGCATCATACCATCAGGCTCTTTCATTGCAAAATATTCCAGGATACCGGCCCTGCTGGGCGACCATGGAAAATTGCTGCTGCTGATATTTATTCTGTACTATACCATGCAGAATGTTTTTGGCTTTTTTACATCGGGTATTTACAAAACCATCTCGATGGGCCGCCTGATGTTTGAACCTTACCTGAGGATATTTGTGCAGCAGCTGGTGGTAATAGCCGGCAGTATATTTTTACACTTTGGTGCAGGCAAAATATTTGTGGCCATCTTTGTGGCAGTAAAAATATTTTTTGAACTGTTCGTTAATTTTGAGCGGCTGCTGCAGGTGGCAGAGAAAAGAGAACGGCAAAAAAAAGCTTTGGAAGAAAAGCAGCGGCAGGTTTAACCCAATAATTTTTTACACTCATCCAGCAGTTTATCTTTATCAATGGCCACAGTACCCACTTCTTCGCATACCAGGCCGCCGGCAATATTGGCCATATCTGCCATTAATACTACATTCTTTGTTGCAGCATACACCAGCGATGCCACTGCAATTACTGTATCGCCGGCCCCGCTTACATCTGCAATGCTGCGGATATGGGTGGGTATAATGGCGGCCAGCTTTTCATCATTGTAGAAAACACCTTTTTCCGACAGGGTGATAAAGGATACCGCATGCTGCAGTTTTTCCTGCAACTGCAGGTGAATATCTTTTAGTACCTGCAGGTTTATTTCATCGGCTAAACGATTAAGCCCCTCGGTTACTTCTTTTAAGTTGGGTTTAAAAATATCCACCCCTTTATAAGCAAAAAAGTTTTTCTTTTTGGGATCTACCGTTGTAAGAATATGATGGTGTTTACACAGCGCAATAATTTTAGTGATCACGTTCTCAGTAAGCACGCCTTTGTTATAATCTTCCAGCACCACCACATCCGGACTTTGAGCAGCAATATAATTTTCCACAGCATATAAAAGCCGGTCTTCGTCTGCCGTATCAATATCACTGGTTAATTCAGCATCCAGGCGCATCATGTGCTGGTTGCGGCTGATGATGCGGATCTTATTGGTGGTAATGCGTTCTTCGCTGTGTACCAGGTAAGAGGTATTGATATGATTGTCTTCAAACAGTTTGGTCAATTGTGCGCCATCATCATCTTTACCCAATACACTCAGCACACTTACCGATGCGCCCAGAGACTGCAGGTTAAGTGCCACATTTCCTGCCCCTCCAATGCGTTGTTCTTTTTTGCGCACTGCCACCACCGGTACCGGCGCTTCCGGGGAAATACGGTCTACCTTTCCCCACCAGTAAGTATCCAGCATCACGTCTCCAATAACGGCCACTTTTATCTGCTTAAACTGGTGAAAGAGTTGTTCAAAATCCATAAACACTAATCTTTTTTTGTATTAGCAATTGCTATATAATAAACAGGAATACCCAGCAACACAATCCCCAAACCGAAGCCTGCATAAATGGGGCTCATCTTAATTAAAAACACACAAAACACCAATGCCAGTATGATATAAATAATGGGCAATACCGGGTATCCAAATGCTTTGTAGGGACGGTCTGCCGCAGGCCTGTCTTTACGCAGTTTAAATATTCCTGCAATGGTAAGTGCATAAAACAGCACTACTACAAAAGAGATCATATCCAGCAGTTTACCGTAGGTGCCACTTAAGCAAAGCAATGAAGCCATGATACACTGCGCCCACAATGCAAATTCGGGTACCGAATTTTTATTTAAAGTGGCTGCTTTTTTAAAGAACAATCCGTCTTTAGCCATCGTATTATACACCCTTGCCCCGGCCAGGATGAGCCCATTGTTGCAACCAAATGTAGATACCATAATGAGTACTGCAATTACGTAAGTGCCGGCATGGCCAAAAATTCCTTTTGCAGCGGCTACAGCCACCCGGTCGTTTTCGGCATGCGCAATACCATCCAGTGATAATACATTTACATACATCAGGTTGGCCATTACGTATATCACTGTTACTATCAGGGTACCCAAAAATAAACTGAGGCCAATATTGCGTTGGGGATTTTTTATTTCTCCTGCAATAAAAGTTACATTATTCCATGCGTCGCTGCTGAAAATAGATCCGGCCATGGAAGCTGCTATGGCACCCACCAGGGCTGCGCCTCCAATTGAAATCCAGTTTCCGGGAGCATCTTTTTGTTCTTGCAGCGCTGTAAATCCCGTTTTCCAGTTTTCAGTCCAAAAACTTTCTTTGGCTAAAAAGAAACCAAAAATAATCAATCCAAAAAGAGCTAATAATTTTGCAGAAGTAAATACCCGCTGAATCAGCTTCCCTCCCTCAATTCCTTTTGTATTGATATACGTTAACAACACAATTAAAATTATAGCTACTATTTGTGCTGCAGAAATAGTAACAAACCCAAGATCGGCTATGATATGCTTTTCACTTAATGCCGGAATAAGATAAGCTGCAAATTTACTGAAGGCCACGCCTACTGCGGCAATGGTGGCAGTTTGTATTACAGTAAAAAAACTCCAGCCGTATAAAAAACCTGCCAGCGGATTGAAGGCTTCTTTTAAATATACATACTGCCCGCCCGCCCTGGGAAACATGGCACTCAGTTCGCCATAACTCAATGCAGCCGTTAAGGTCATAAAACCGGTGATCAGCCATACCGCTATCAACCAGCCGGCGCTGCCCACATTGCGGGTAATATCGGCACTCACAATAAAAATACCGGAGCCAATCATGCTTCCGGCAACTATCATAGTGGCATCAAATAATCCCAGGCTGGGTTTAAAAGAAGTGGTTTGTTCGCTCATAAAAAAAGTTCCGGTTTGGTATACCGGAACAAGATAAATAATTTTATTGGATTACTGTTTGGGAACAGCTTTCAACTTTTCATTCATTCCCATGATCACATCCCGGGTAATATCCAGTGTACTGTCTTTGTAGATCAGCCAGTCAATACCGCCACCGCTGGTAAGTATGTAATCGTATTTTTTTTCTTTGTTATACTCCGCTAAAAAATCTTTCAGGTTTTTTTGAATGAACTCCATTAACTCAAAACTTTTTTGCTGCAGCATTTGGCTTTGAGATTGTTTTTTATTTTCAATTTCCTGCTGCCCCTGCGCCAGCTGTAATCTTAAGCTTTGAATATCTTCAGGATTGGCATTGGGATTTTTTTGATAAAAACTGTTTTGTTTGGCCTCCAGTGATTTGTAATCATTAGACAGGTCGGTTTCAATATTTTTTTGCTGTTGCTCCAGCTCCTTTTTACGTTGCTTAAAGTACAGGATATTTTCATTCAATGAATCCAGTTCTACATATGCCACCCTCGACCTTTTTAAACTGCTGTCGTTTTGCCTGGTACTAATACCGGCACCTGCAATGGCATTCACTTTACGCTTGGTGGAAAAATCAGAATAATATAAATATCCTACCGCTGCCAGTAACACTATATTTATTATGAGAGACAAATTCTTCATTACATCGTCATTTATTGAAAGCAAGATAACGACAAAACAAGATTTGGCAATAGTTAAAGCCAAAGTTTTATGAAAGGGTTAACGCTAGGCAGGCCAGATATAGCTGATTGATTGCCATGATGTTATAATTCGCATGCCCGGTATCCAATTCAACAGCACTACAAAAAAGCCCCAAATGATCAGCTACCTTACCATGTACAACGAATAAAAGCACCTGCCATCCGGCATAATTATTTGTGTGCCGCTTTAACAGGCGGCCTAATGAGGGAGCCGCTTACCCAAAGCAAACCTTTGCCCTGGCAGTGTTACAGCGGTTACCAGTTATTTTGCAGACCAAAAGAATCGATGAATAAAGCTTTATTTTATCAGCACGTAGTGATAATACTACTTTTCATTTACAGCAGTTTGTTAAACTTACAGTAGAAATATTAAAATAGTATCTTTATATATTATTTCTTTTTTGCAAATCATTCAAGGCTAAACACCTGCTAAACGCTTATACCCGATTATGAAGAAGATTCTTCTGTCAGATGATCATTCAATTACCCGTAGGGGTTTAAAGTACCTGCTAACTACTCATTTTACCGGTTTTAATATAGATGAAACACAATCCATCCACGATACCGTCAGTTACCTGAAAACTAACACCTGCGAGTTTGGCATTTTTGATCTGCAGTTAAGCGATGGTAATATGATTGAAGTATTACAGGATATTGTAGCCGAATATCCGCAGATGCATATCCTGGTATACAGCATGTGTAATGAAGACATTTACGGTAAACGCTTATTACAAATGGGCTGCAGGGGATACCTGAATAAAAATGCCGATGAAGAAGAAGTGATACGGGCATTGCAGATTTTTTTATCCGGGCAAAATTATATCAGCTACCGCCTGAATAATTTACTGGTAAATGAATTACGCAGCAATAAGAATAAGCCAACTGACAACCCTTTTATTATGCTGAGCAACCGCGAAGTGGAGGTTACCCATCACCTGCTGATAGGTAAGGGTGTGAAAGAAATTTCGGGACAAATGCACCTGCATGCCAATACAGTGGTTACGTATAAGAACAGGATTTTTGAAAAACTGGCCATTCATAACCTGGTAGAATTAAGCAATCTGGCAAAGTTGTATAACTTTAACTGATGTTTTCAATACACCGCAGAAAAAAGAGATCGCTGAGCTCAGCACTAAAGCATAACATGCAACAGCAGCGGTGGCTACTGTTTACAATATCGATGCTGGTCTCTTGCTGTTTACGGGCGCAGCCACCTGCTGCAAGCATTGCACCCAGTACAGCTTCCCGAACGGATATTGTTATTGCAGGTCCATTCAGTAATGAAACAGATACTACCGCATCGGGTTTACTTCCGGCCAATTCCCACTGGATCAGTTTTCATATCACCTGCGGATCGTGCAACGACAGCCCGCATACAATGCTGGAATACCGCCTCAATACACCTGCCTACAACAGCAACTGGGCCGCTTTACCCAAAACAGGCAAGGTTGTTTTTCAACAGCTTAAATCGGGTAAATATTTGCTGCAGGTAAGAAATCAAACCGCCATCCTTCCGGCTGCAGTTGCCGTATTTGAAGTAGACAAAATATGGTACAGAAAAACATTTTGGCTGGTCATACTGGTAATAACAGCTGCGCTAATACTGTATCTTTTTTTTAAACTGTATCATTCGCGTTTAATACATAAAAAAAATGAACTGGAAGAAAAAGTATTAGAACGTACCTCCGAGCTGCTGCAAAGTAACCAGGCATTAAAGGAAAAAATAAATGAGCTGGATATTATCAGGGCCAACCTTACCAAAACCAACCGGCTCAGTGAACAACTCATCAGTATTTTATCGCATGATGTACATTCACCATTGCGCTTTAGTACAATGGTGGGTAAAGCAGTATTAACCAAACAACAGGATCTTAATAAAGAAGAGATCATTGATGCGCTCAATGACATTAACCAAACTGGTGTAAGGATATTGCTGCTCATTTCTAATTTATTAAAGTGGATGGAGTATCAAAAAGAACACGTGGCCCCGCAACTGTTAAAAGAAAATCTTCGCCAGATGGTGCAGGATAAAATTGAGTTCTTTCGTTTTATGGCAGAAAGTAAAAACATTGAGTTCATCAACCATATTCCCGAAGATATTTTTATTACCACCGAAAAAACAGCATTTGGCATCATCATACAAAACCTGCTGAACAATGCGGTTAAATTTACACCCGACGGAGAGATTGAAGTGAATGCCGGCATAACAGCAGATGGCATTGAAATTAACATCATTGATACCGGCATGGGCATTCCTGCAGGCAGCATAGAAGCTATCAAGAACGGGGAGTTGATTACCCCATTAACTGACACCGATAAAATGAAAGGCAATGGTATTGGCTGGAGTGTAATAAAGGAATTACTATATCACCTCAATGGTAGTTTTGATATAAAAAGCGGCGAAGGGCTGGGCACTGCCATTACACTCAGGTTTCCTGTAACATAATACCGCAGGGTATCATTTTTTCTTTGCCAGTTTTACATTGGATACCAGTGCTTCACTGATCCATTCATTCATATAAAAATCAGCCTCGCAGCATTTAATGATGGCGGCGTAAATTTCTTCAGGACTGGCCATTTTATTCAGGTAAGAGTTAGCTCCGTTTTCTATGCATGCACTGATGAGTGCCTTTTCCATAAACATGGTGAGCATAATAAATTTAATGGAAGGATACAGGTTTCTTATTTTTACCAGCGCCTGCATGCCATCCATATTGGGCATATCAATATCCAGCAGCACCACCTGCGGTTGATCGGTCTCCAGCCTTTTTACCAATGCGGCCCCATCACTCACTTCAAACAGTACTGTAATATCTGCCAATCCGCTTAAATAAAACCGTAAAGCTTCCCGGTAGGTATCACTGTCATCAGCAATGCCAATGGTTATTTTAGTTGGTGCAGTATCCGGAATATTCATGTGCAGCGTTTTATACCACTGTGCTGTTACGATCAGTAACAACAGGCAGCCATAATTTAAAAGTGGTGTATCACAGGTATTGTATATTATAAATAATATTCCAGCAGGCCTGCGTTCAACACTGGCTCTGCTTTTATGATCCGGTTTTCGTTATATACCACTTCTACATAAAAGCCGTATAGCAAATAAATTTTAATTCTTACTTCATTTATGAATTTTTCGTTTACCAGCATTCCAAACTCCTGCAGTAAATGTACCCTGCCCTTAAGGCTGAACTGACTATACTCCCCTTTTGATAAGTGCATCTATTAGCGTTAAAATGAACAATGATAGTTTTTAACATAGCTATTTAGATTGAAGGTAATAATCAGGGTAGATTTGTGCAGGGATTTTTTACCCCCGTGCACTCATTGCCATATTTGCCAGCACCTGGAAATTATAGTTATCCTTTGTTTGCATGTATGCATACACCGGTGATGTAACAGCACCCACTTTTTTCTTCTCCACGCTTGCTGCAAATCCCAGGTTAATTTGGGTACAGCCCAATGCCTTGCCACGCATTACCAACTGATACAATGCCTGCCGGTAGGTTTTAAACGATGCATGATAACTGTAATCAAGTCCCATCACCAGGGGCATATAAGCAGTTCCGGACCTGTTACAAAAAACCACTGCCACTGGTTTTTCTATTCCCTTAAAATCAAATTCTTTTTTAACCGTCAGGCTAAGTACTTCCCAATTTTTGGATGCCAGCATCTGAATGAAAACTTTTTTAGGCAGGGTAAATGTATTCAGATCAAGGCTGTTATTTTTTACATTCAAATACAGCTGGTACCAGTAATCAATATTTACTGTGCTGTACTCCGTTTCAATACGTACTTCAAATTTATCTTCATGCTTCTTTATATCTTCCCTGAAATGCTGCCTTGACCGTTGCGAAAGGCCCTGGTAGTATTCTTCTTTGTTATTCCATTGTAAATTACGTACAATATTATTATCGGGCATCGCGAATTTAAAAAATCCATTGTCTACTAAAAAAGTATCCAGTGCAGCGTCGGCATCATTAAAATCGCGGATCACAATATTGCTGCTCTGATGTGCTTCCTGCAGTGCATATATTTTGTCAAACAACAGGTACATGGCATCTTTCCATAGTGGAGAACTTTGGTCAATAAAAACATGTTCCCCCTCTGTTAGTAAAGAGCCGGTGCAGGTGACTTTACTGGTTAAATAATAGGGATCTGTTAACCGCATTAACTCTACTTTTTCTGATACTGCACCGGGTGATAACATATCATCCTTCCAAAGAGCCGTGGTTAAAAAAGTAGCCACCACCGGGCGTCCGGCAGTATCCCTGATCACAATATAATCAAATGCCCAGTTATCTTCCGGGGCTGCATTATTTTGGAAAGCGGTTTCAATAATTTGTAAGCCCTCATAGTCAAATGTTCCTTTACCGGCAAATAAACTGTCCCACTCGGCACGGTCTACTTCAGCAATACTTTTGTAATGGGCCAGTTTAAGATCAAAACTTTGTCGTACTACAGAGTCTACTGCAGCATCCAGCGCAGCATCTTCTGGCATGGGCATTTTAAATGCCTTGTAGATGTCCTGCAGTGTAAGTCCTTCCTCCTCCATTGCTGCAGGTAATTCACGAGCAATGGTGGCAATCATATCTTCTATCTGCGAAAAAGTATGCAGGCGGGTAATGGTAAAACGAATGCCGGTGTTTTTCATGGGCACCGCAGGAAAGATACCAAGGTTAACATAGTACCCTGCGTGCAGCATTCGCTTTACCATATTGTATCCCAATTTTGGCAGACTGACACCAACAAAAAATACAGCAGCATCTGAAGGGGCTATTACGGGTAGCTTGTACTTTTTGAGCATCAGGTTGGCATACCTGATGTTGTCCTGTAAGTCGGCTTGCATTTCATAGATATCGTTACTTAAATGTATTTTGGCAGCAGCTACAGCAGCACCTAATTGCGAGGGTTGCATGGGGCCCGAAGTAATGAGGGTGGCGCCACAGTTCCTTACTTTTTGTGCCATTTCCCTGGTTGGAAAAACGATTACAGCCCCGCCGGTTGCAAATGCCTTATTCATGGAAGTGGCTACTATTGCCTTGCGGTGAATGGGCATCTGGTTCAGTACATAACCACGGCCATGTTTGCCGTAAATACTCATACCATGGGCATCATCCACATAATAATGCAGTTCAGCATACTTGTCCATCAGCGCATAGATCTCCTTCACCGGACTAACATCGCCATACATACTGTATATGCCATCGGCCATGTACCATATTTTTTTATACTTACTGCGCAGTTCTTTTACTCTTTGTTCCAGTAAATCCATCCGGTTATGCCGCAACAACTCTACATGAACCCCCTGTGCTTTAACCATTCCCACAGCAATTTGTACAGAGTTATGCACCTGGTGATCTAAAATAATACAATCATTGGTACTTACATGCACCGGTATGGTGGCAATATGGCCCAGGGTGGTGGATTGTGTAATCACTACATACCCATCAAATATTTTTTCAAACAGTATTTCTAATTCTTTATACAGCGATATCGAAACATAAGCCCTGGATTCTGAAAATTGTGTACCAAAATCATCGATGGCTTTTTTTCCGCCGGCTTTCACCCGCTCGTCAAATTCCAGTCCTAAGTAACTGCAGGAACCAAAATTAACCACGTCTCTGCCGTCTAAGGATATTACATTACCCGTGATATTTTTATCTTTGCCGGTATATAGATGAAATATTTTTTTTTCGATGCCATAATTAGCAATTTGATCTACGGTTTCAATAAAAGACTGTGACTTACTCATAGTGATGATGATGGTTTTTGGGGGGAGATAATGATTAAAAAATATTATTGTAAAATTTCCTTTTATTGTATAACTTAACAACAGATTAAAACCTTATTTTACGCATCGCCACTTAGTAGTTTTACCTAAGTATTTATACCTAGACAGAATGTTCCTTTTAAAATATGACTAAAACACTGGAGACGCCATACGTTTCTTTTGAAATTGACAATGGTATTCTTATAGCTACTTATAAGCCTGCCATAAAAATTTCTCTCAAGTTTGCTAAAGAAATTGTAGCCAGCCGGCTGGCCTTTATTGAAAAGCCGGCAATGCCTACATTAATATTAAACCAGGGCGTAATAAAGATGGATAAGGATGCCAGAGATTTCCTGGCCTCTACAGAAGGAATTGCCGGAGTAAAATGTGCTGCCATACTCATCAACTCAAATTTCATTTCAATAACAGTAAATTTTTTTTTAAAGGTTACCAAAACGAAATTGTTAGTAAAAACATTTACAGATAAAAAAGAAGCCCTAACTTGGCTGTCTGGTTTTACAGATTAAAAAAACAATTCTTGGATCCACGCTTTAAAAAAATAAACCGGCAGTTAACAGAATATGCCCTTGGTAATTTTGGAAAGAAGCTTCGTACTTCTTCAAAGCTGGATGAAGTGGATGCATTTATAGACTGCATCAATATGCTGGGTGAAGAACTGAAAGAAACCACCATTTCAAAAAACCATTTCAACAATATCTTCAATTCAGTATCCGACATGATCTTTGTACTGGATACTACAGGTAAAATCCAGAACACCAGTCTGTCAGTACATGAAACCTTACACTACCCCGAGATCCGTTTTAAAAATAAATTCATCGACACGCTGGAAGTAAAAAGAGAACATTCCCTGTTCCTGTATATTACCAGGCATTTAAAGCATAATAAAAAGCCGGCAGAAATTGAAACCAGTTTTAAAAACAATAAAGGCAAAATCATCCCCGTATTGTGTACCACCGTGTTTTTACACAACGAAAAAAATCAAAAGATAGGTTACCTGCTGGTGGCTAAAGACCTTACCAATATCAAGCAGTACGAAATGTCGCTGAAAGAATCAGAAGCCAAGTACCGTAAGTTGTTTGAAGAATCGAATGATGGCATCTTCATCATCGATCAAAACGGTAATTTTATCGACATCAATATTGCGGGGTATAAACTTTTTAAAAGAGACATCCCGTCATTTCAAAATTTTAACCTCTTTAACCTGATACACAAGCCGGCAGAAAAAAAAGCATTTGTGCATGCTATAAAAACAAACAAACGGATCATCAATGCCGATGTGCAGATCAAATGTTTTGACGGCACTGTGGCCGACTGCCTGGTATCAGCAAGCACCATTGAAAGCAACACAAAAAAAATAATCGGCTACCGGGGTATCATTAAAGATATCAGCAAACAAAAAGAAACAGAAAACCTGGTATTAAAAGCCATTGTAAATACACAGGAAACAGAAAGAACACGGTTTGCCAAAGACATCCACGACAGCCTGGGCCAGCAGTTATCTGCTGTAAAATTTTATATTGGCACGTCTGTTGCCAGTACCAATGATGAAAAGCTCAGGCATTTACTGATTAAGTCAAACGAAGCATTGGTAAAGGCCCTGGCCGATATGCGCAATATATGCTTTGACCTGATGCCCAAAACCCTGGAAAATTTTGGGTTGGTGGCTTCTGTAAAAGAATTGTGCAAACAAACAGAGGTCAGCAGGCAGCTGCAGTTTAACCTAAAAGCAGCAGAAGCATTTCCTTTGCTCAACAAATCGCTTGAAATTGCATTGTTCAGGATCATACAGGAATTTATTAATAATGCTTTAAAGCACAGCCGCGCCAATATCATTACTATTGAACTGACTGTTAAAGCAAATTCGGTTGCAATACTGTTAAAAGATAATGGTATTGGATTTAATGTAGCGGCCGCTTTACAAAAAAATGGCATGGGCCTAAAAAATGTACAGTCCAGAATTCAACCTTACAACGGAGAGATCAGTATAAGCAGCGCAGCAGGTAAAGGCACCCGCTATAAAATTGAGATCCCTTTAACTGCAGGCAATATATTATAAACACAATGGAACAAGATAACCAGATCGTACACTTACTAATTGTTGATGACCACCAGATGGTAAGGGATGGCATCAGGGTGATGCTGGAATCGCAAAATAACAGTTATTCATTTGTGATCACGGAAGCTGAGAACGGAGAAGATGCCATTAAAAAAATATTACACCATCCCTATGATATTATTTTAATAGACTACCAGCTGCCTAAAATGAGCGGCTTGCAAACCATTGAACAAATTCTATTGTATAAGCCGGCATCAAAGATCCTGGCATTATCCAACTATGATGAAGTTACGTATGTTACCAATATGCTGGCTGCCGGAGCCAAGGGGTATATTTTAAAAAATATTGAACCCGCCCAACTGCTCAGCGCCATTAAAACAGTGCTCGATAATAAAGTATTTTACTCCAACGAAATTGCCGTTAAACTGATAGAAAATGAAAAAACAAAAGCCAGGCCCAGCACTAAAAATAAATTTGGCCTAACAGAAAGAGAACTACTCATCTTAAAAATGATTGCCCAGGAGCTGAGCAATGAAGAGATTGCCAAAAGCCTCAATATTGCAAAACGTACTGTAGATGCACACCGGCAAAATCTGTTGAATAAACTGGATGCCAAAAACACGGTGGGCCTGGTAAAAGCCGCTTACCTGCTTAAACTGGTTTAACAAAAACTGTACTTGCGCAAATAAAAAAAGGAGCAGATCATCTGCTCCTTGGTATTTTATAACATTACTGCTTACTCTTCATCATCAAAGCTCATCGCTTCTTTGGTAGTCATCAGCAGTTCGTACTCTTCTTTACTTCCTACAATCATATTTTCAAACTCACGTAATCCAGTACCTGCAGGTATATGATGACCGGTAATCACGTTCTCTTTCAGACCAAGCATTTCATCTGTTTTACCCTGTATGGCGGCAGAAGATAATACCTTGGTTGTTTCCTGGAATGAGGCAGCAGATATCCAGCTGTGTGTACCCAGTGAAGCTTTGGTAATACCCAGCAGCAACGGTGATGAAGTAGCTGGTTTAGCATCACGGAATTCCACTAATTTTTTATCCGCTCTTCTCAATACAGAATTCTCTTCCCGAACGTCCCGCAGTGTAACAATCTGGCCTGTTTTCAGCTTGGTGCTGTCGCCAGATTCAGTGATCACTTTTTTATCAAAGATGTAATCGTTCTCTGCATTAAAGTCGTGCCTGTCTTCTGTATCTCCTTCCAGGAATTTGGTATCCCCGGCATCTTCCACAGTTACTTTACGCATCATCTGCCTAACAATAACCTCGATATGCTTATCATTGATCTTTACACCCTGTAAACGGTACACTTCCTGAATTTCATTTACCACGTATTCCTGTACTGCAAATGGTCCTTTAATGGCCAGGATATCCGCAGGTGCAGTTTGTCCGTCACTTAATGAAGCCCCGGCTTTTACAAAGTCACCATCCTGCACCAGGATCTGGCGGCTCAAAGGCACCAGGTATTTTCTTACCACACCATCTTTTGCTTCTACAATGATCTCCCTGTTACCACGCTTGATTGCACCAAAGGCCACCACACCATCAATTTCACAAACCACTGCAGGATTGCTTGGGTTCCTTGCTTCAAACAATTCAGTTACACGAGGCAGACCCCCGGTGATATCTTTCAGCTTGCTTAATACCCTTGGAATTTTAACCAGCACCTGTCCGCTTCTTACATCATCCCCTTCTTCCACCACAATATGCGAACCTACAGGAAGGTTATATGTTTTCTTCTCTTTACCTTCTACAAAAATGGTAGGCAACTTGGTTTTATCTTTTGTTTCAATTACCACTTTTTCACGGTGACCGGTTTGTTCATCCGATTCATCACGGTAAGTGATACCATCCAGTAAAGATTCAAACTTAATAACACCCGCCACCTCAGCAACAATTACGTTGTTGAACGGATCCCAAGTACAGATCACTTCTCCTTTGGTTACTTTCTGTCCGTCTTTTACATTCAGTGTAGCACCATAAGGAACGTTATTGGTAATTAATAAACGGTCGTTCTTCACATCCATGATCCTTACCTCACCAGTACGGCCAATTACCACATGCGCTTTTTTACCTTCGTGATCTTCAGTAACCACTGTACGTAAACCGTCGAACTGAATGGTACCATCAAATTTAGCAGGCAACGTAGATTCTACTGATGCAGATCCTGCCACACCACCCACGTGGAAGGTACGTAAGGTTAACTGTGTACCCGGTTCACCGATAGACTGTGCAGCGATGATACCAACCGCATCACCTCTTTGAGCCAGCATACCAGATGCCAGGTTTTTACCATAACATTTCACACACACACCACGTTTGCTTTCGCAGGTTAATACCGAACGGATCTCAACGGTTTCAATACCACTCTCTTCTATTTTCCTGGCCATATCAGCATCAATCTCTTCACCTGCCTGAATCAGCAACTCATCTGTTAAAGGATGGTATACATTGTGCAGCGAAGTTCTTCCTTCAATCCTGTCGCTTAAGCCTTCTATAATATCTTCATTGTCTTTTAATGCAGAAGTGGCAATACCACGCAATGTGCCGCAATCTTCTTCATTGATCACCACGTCTTGTGAAACATCCACCAAACGACGGGTTAAGTAACCGGCATCCGCTGTTTTCAAAGCCGTATCCGCCAAACCTTTACGGGCACCGTGCGTAGAGATAAAGTACTCCAGTACACTCAGGCCGTCTTTAAAGTTTGCCAAAATCGGGTTTTCAATAATCTCAGATCCTGATGAACCTGATTTACGCGGCTTGGCCATCAATCCCCTTAAACCAGCCAGCTGCTTGATCTGCTGCTTACTACCACGGGCACCTGAATCCAGCATCATGTACACAGAGTTGAAACCTTGTTTATCTGCTGCCAGCTCCCTGATCAATGTTTCGGTTACCTTGGTATCCACACGGCTCCAGATATCAATGATCTGGTTGTAACGCTCGTTATTGGTGATCAAACCCATGTTGTAGTTTTCCCACACTTCATCCACTTCGGTTTGAGCATTTTCAATCATCTGCTCTTTAATTTCCGGGATGATCAGGTCATTAATGTTGAACGACAAACCACCTTTAAATGCCATACGGTATCCCAATGTTTTAATATCATCCAGGAATTTGGCAGTGGTGGGAACGTCGGTCCATTTGATAATATCACCAACTATTTCTCTTAAAGATTTTTTAGTTAACAACGCATTGATGAAGCCTACACTTTTTGGAACGTGCTGGTTAAACAATACACGGCCTACAGTTGTTTCTAACAGTTTAAATGTTAAAGTACCATCTGCATTACGTACGTTGGTTTTTACTTTGATGTTAGCATGCAAATCAACCTGCTTTTCATTCAGCGCAATGATCACTTCATCTGCAGAGTAAAATGCTTTCCCTTCACCTTTCACTTTATCTTCTCCCACTGTTTTCTTACCCTTGGTAATGTAATACAAACCAAGCACCATATCCTGGGAAGGCAGGGTGATGGGTGTACCATTCTGCGGGTTCAGAATGTTATGAGAAGACAACATCAGCAACTGGGCTTCCAAAATTGCAGCACTGCTTAAAGGCACGTGAACCGCCATCTGGTCACCATCGAAATCGGCGTTGAAAGATGTGGTAACCAACGGGTGTAACTGGATCGCTTTACCTTCAATCAATTTTGGCTGGAATGCCTGGATTGATAATCTGTGAAGTGTTGGAGCCCTGTTCAGCATTACCGGGTGACCTTTCAAAATATTTTCTAAGATATCCCAGATAATTGCCTCTTTCTTGTCAACCAGTTTACGGGCAGATTTTACTGTTTTAACGATACCTCTTTCAATTAATTTGCGGATGATAAATGGCTTAAATAATTCTGCAGCCATATCTTTTGGTAAACCACACTCATGCATTTTCAATTCTGGTCCTACCACAATTACAGAACGACCTGAATAATCCACACGTTTACCCAACAGGTTCTGACGGAAACGTCCCTGTTTACCTTTCAGTACATCACTCAATGATTTCAGTGCACGGCCACCTTCTGCTTTTACAGCATTTGATTTACGGCTGTTATCAAACAGTGAATCTATCGCTTCCTGCAGCATACGTTTTTCATTACGTAAGATCACTTCAGGCGCTTTAATTTCTAATAATCTTTTTAAGCGGTTATTACGGATAATAACACGGCGGTATAAGTCATTCAGATCAGAAGATGCAAAACGGCCGCCATCCAATGGAACCAACGGACGTAATTCAGGCGGAATTACGGGAATGTATTGCATTACCATCCATTCAGGACGGTTGTTGATTCTTGTATTGGCATCGCGGAAACCTTCCACCACGCTTAAACGCTTTAAAGCATCTGCTTTACGTTGCTGAGAAGTTTCGTTGGCTGCAGAGTGACGCAGGTCAAAACTCAATTGATCCAGGTCGATGCGCTGTAACATATCATGTACAGCCTGGGCACCCATCTTGGCGATGAATTTATTTGGATCTTCATCAGGCAGGTGTTGATTGTCCTTTGGTAAAGTATCTAAAATGTCTAAGTATTCTTCTTCAGTTAACAGGTCACCGTAGTTCTGTCCTTTATCTGCACGGATACCAGACTGGATTACCACAAATCTTTCATAATATACAATGCTCTCTAATTTCTTAGAGCTCATTCCTAATAAGTATCCAATCTTGTTTGGTAAAGATTTAAAGTACCAGATATGCACCACAGGAACCACCAGTTTGATGTGTCCCATTCTTTCACGACGTACTTTTTTCTCAGTTACTTCCACACCGCAACGGTCACACACAATACCTTTATAACGGATACGCTTGTACTTTCCGCAGGCACATTCGTAATCCTTCACCGGCCCAAAAATTCTTTCGCAAAACAAACCATCTCTTTCAGGTTTGTAAGTACGGTAGTTGATGGTTTCGGGCTTTAAAATTTCGCCATAGCTTTTTTCCAAAATACTATCCGGAGAAGCCAAACCAATAGTGATCTGTGAGAATGTTGCCCTCGGACGGTTTTCTTTTTTGAATGCCATATTCTTAATTTATCGGCCTCCCTAAATCCCTCCCAAGGAGGGACTTTGAAGACTCTGTTTAATTTAAAAATCTTTTTTGTTTAATGAACTGCCACTTCGCTTTCCCTCTCCGTTGGAGAGGGGTTGGGGTGAGGCCTTACTCGAATTTCAAATCTAATCCCAAACCTCTTAATTCATGTACCAGTACATTGAATGATTCAGGAATACCAGCTCTAGGAATATTATCACCTTTTACAATTGCTTCGTATGTTTTAGCCCTTCCGATGATATCATCAGATTTAAGCGTTAACAATTCCTGCAGAATGTTAGATGCACCATAAGCTTCCAGTGCCCACACCTCCATCTCACCAAATCTTTGTCCACCAAACTGTGCTTTACCACCCAAAGGTTGCTGTGTGATCAAACTGTATGGTCCAATTGAACGGGCATGCATTTTATCATCCACCATATGGTGCAGTTTAATGATGTAGATGATACCTACGGTTGCTTTTTGGTCAAAGCGTTCGCCGGTTTCTCCATCATACAGGTAAGTATGTCCGAACTTAGGCAACCCTGCCTTATCAATGTTTTCTGCAATTTCATTTACAGAAGCACCGTCAAAAATTGGTGTTGCAAAACGAACGCCTAATTTCTCACCTGCCCAGCCCAATGCTGTTTCATAGATCTGTCCCAGGTTCATACGACTTGGTACGCCCAATGGGTTCAGTACAATATCAACCGGTGTTCCGTCTTCAAGGAAAGGCATATCTTCCTGGCGAACGATCTTGGCAACAATACCTTTGTTACCGTGGCGACCCGCCATTTTATCACCCACTTTCAGTTTACGTTTAACAGCCAGATATACTTTAGCCAGTTTCAACACACCTGCAGGCAATTCATCACCAATACTGATGTTGAATTTTTCTCTCTTATACCTTCCTAATTCTTCGTTGTATTTAATGTTGTAGTTGTGCAGTAAAATGTTGATCAGGTCATCCACTTTTGCATCACCACTCCATCCCAGGGGATTCACATTCTGGTAATCGATATTGGCTAAATTCTTAGCATTGAATTTTGCACCTTTACCAATTAATACTTCACCAAAATTGTTACTTACACCGGTACTGGTTTTATCTTTCAATAAAGTTTGCAGTTTATTGATCAGCAATTCCAGCAGGTCAGTTTCATTCTTCTCGTGCGTTTTCTCAATTTTTTCCAGCTGTGCTTTCTCTCTTACTTTAGCATTCTTATCTTTTTTGGCACGTTGGAATAATTTTTTATCAATTACCACACCTTCAGTTCCGCTTGGTGCTTTTAATGAAGCATCTTTTGCATCACCGGCTTTATCACCAAAGATGGCACGTAACAACTTCTCTTCAGGAGTTGGATCGCTTTCACCTTTTGGAGTGATTTTACCAATAATGATATCACCTTCTTTGATGTGTGCGCCAATGCGGATGATACCATTCTGATCCAGGTCTTTGGTAGCTTCCTCACTTACGTTTGGAATATCCGGGGTCAGTTCTTCTTCACCCAGTTTAGTATCACGCACTTCAATTTCAAACTCACTGATATGGATAGAAGTGAACAGATCTTCTTTCACCACTTTTTCAGAAATTACGATCGCATCCTCGAAGTTGTACCCTTTCCATGGCATGAATGCCACTTTCATGTTACGGCCTAAAGCCAGTTCACCGCCTTTGGTAGCGTATCCTTCGGTTAAGAAATCACCTTCCACCACTTTCTGTCCTTTGGTAACCGCCGGGCGTAAGTTGATGGTGGTTTCCTGGTTGGTACGCACAAACTTGGTGAGTTTGTATATTACCAGGTCTTCTTCAAAAGAAACCAGTTGTTGCGTTTCATTTCTTTTATAACGAACATGAATTTCATTGGCATCTACATACTCCACCACACCATCACCATCCGCATGTATCTGGATCCTGGCATCACGGGCAGCCTTTCCTTCCAAACCGGTACCTACAATGGGCACTTCTGGCTTGATCAATGGCACCGCCTGGCGTTGCATGTTAGATCCCATCAATGCACGGTTGGCATCATCATGTTCCAGGAAGGGAATCAGGGAAGCACTTAAACCAACGATCTGGTTGGGTGCCACATCCATATATTCCACTTCACCTTTATCTAAAATGGGGAAGTCACCAGTTTGACGGCTCTTGATTCTGTCTTCAACAAAATTTCCTTTCTCATCCAGGTCGATATTTGCCTGTGCAATCTTGGCTGTATCTTCTTCTTCTGCACTCAGGAAAGTGATCTTCTTCATGTCTACTTTACCATTGTCCACTTTACGATACGGGGTTTCAATAAAGCCCATGTCGTTGATCTTGGCATGTACACATAAGGTAGAGATCAAACCAATATTTGGTCCTTCCGGTGTTTCAATAGTACACAAACGGCCATAGTGAGAATAGTGAACGTCACGCACCTCAAAACCTGCTCTTTCCCTGCTTAAACCACCGGGTCCAAGTGCGGAGATACGACGCTTATGCGTAATCTCACTTAATGGATTGGTTTGATCTAAGAACTGTGACAATTGTGAAGTACCAAAGAAAGAGTTAATCACAGAAGACAATGTTCTGGCATTAATCAGATCAACGGGTGTGAACACCTCGTTATCACGTACGTTCATTCTTTCACGGATGGTACGGGCCATACGGGCCAAACCAACACCGAACTGCGCATATAACTGCTCACCCACGGTACGAACACGACGGTTACTTAAGTGATCAATATCATCCACTTCACTTTTACCATTGGTTAATTGCACCAGTGTTTTAATGATGGCGATAATGTCATCTTTGGTCAGTACTTTCTTTTCGATAGGGAAGTTCAATCCAAGGCGGCGGTTAATTTTGTAACGGCCCACTTCACCCAGATCGTAACGCTTATCGCTGAAGAATAATTTATCAATGATACCACGTGCAGTTTCATCATCAGGAGCATCAGCACCACGCAATTGCTTGTAGATATGCTGTACCGCTTCCAGTTCACTGTTAGAAGTATCTTTATTTAGTGTGTTGTAGATAATGGCATAATCACCACTCACTTCTTCTTTCTGGATGAACACGCTCTTCACGTCCATTTCCAATATCATGGCGATATTAGATTCGTCCAGCAAAGTATCTCTTTCCAGTACTACTTCGTTACGCTCGATAGAAACCACTTCACCAGTATCTTCATCCACAAAATCTTCTACCCAGGTACGCAGTACACGTGCAGCCAAACGCTTGCCGATGTAGTTGGCCAGGGTTTTCTTATCCGACTTTACTTCATCAGCCATGCCGAATAATTCCAGGATGTCTTTATCAGTTTCAAAACCTATAGAACGTAATAAGGTGGTTACAGGGAATTTTTTCTTACGGTCGATGTACGCATACATCACGTTATTGATATCAGTTGCAAATTCCATCCAGGCTCCTTTGAAAGGAATTACCCTTGCAGAGTAGATCTTGGTTCCGTTAGGATGGATGGACTGACCGAAGAATACACCGGGTGAACGGTGCAGCTGGCTTACCACTACCCTTTCGGCACCATTGATCACAAAAGTACCACGCGGGGTCATGTAAGGAATATTACCCAGGAATACGTCCTGAACAATGGTCTGAAAATCCACATGCTCTTCATCATTACAGCTCAACCGCAGTTTAGCTTTTAATGGAACCGCATAGGTCAATCCCCTTTCGATACACTCTTCAATGGTGTAGCGTGGCGGATCTACAAAGTAATCCAGGAATTCAAGTACGAAAATGTTACGGGTATCAGTAATAGGAAAGTTTTCCTTGAATACACGGAACAGACCTTCGTTGTTACGCTTATCAGGCGTAGTTTCCAACTGGAAGAAATCTTTAAAAGACTGGATCTGGATACCGAGCAAATCGGGGGTTTCCGCTAAAAGTTCAACTTTTCCGAAATTGATACGTTTAGCAGCGAGTGTTTTTGTTGCAGACATATTGTAATTAAGACGTTTAAGTGTGCAGAAGATCCCTAAAAAATCAGGCTTGGATAACTATTAATGCCACTAAGCCTAAATTAAAGGAGGGCAAAGGTAGGGAAATATTTCTGATTTTTCCGTTACGACATGCGATTTTTTGCGTTTTTGGCAGTGGATTTGTGGATAACCCGTTTTTTTAACCATTTTCTACCATTTTGACTGGTTTTAAAGCAAAAGCCGGGGTGTACACCCCGGCTTTTAAACCTATTGTTGAAACAACTATGAATTAAGCAATTTCAACCTCAGCACCTGCTTCAGTTAATTTAGCTTTTAAATCATCGGCTGTTGCTTTATCAACACCTTCTTTAATTGGTTTTGGAGCACCATCCACTAAATCTTTAGCTTCTTTCAGTCCTAAACCGGTTAATTCTTTAACGATTTTAACCACCGCTAATTTGTTAGCACCACCGCTTTTCAAAATTACATTGAATGCTGTTTTTTCTTCAGCAGCAGCAGGGCCATCGCCACCTGCGCTAACTACCACTGCAGCAGCAGCTGGTTCAATACCGTAATCAGCTTTTAATACTTCAGCCAATTCCTGTACTTCTTTTACTGTTAAGCTTACTAATGATTCAGCTAATGCTTTTACGTCTGCCATAATGTTTAAATTTTTTCCGCCTTCATAGTTTAAACTCCGGCGGATGTTTTAAAAAAATTTGTTTATTACCCTTATTGTTTTAATACCCTGGGGCCTGGTATATATCTTGATTTTGAAATTAAGATGATTATTCAGCAGCTGCTGCTTCAGCAACTTCCGGCCTGTTTTGCAAAGCGCCAATAACACGCTGAATTGGAGATTGCAGTAAACCAATGATCTCGCCAATAAGCTCGTTCTTGGTTTTGATGCTGGTCAATGCTTTCAGCTGGTTATCGCCCACAAAAATATCGCCGTTGATAAATGCAGCCTTTAATACAGGTTTTTCACCTTTGCTGTCTTTACGGAAACCGCTGATGATAACAGCCGGATCTTTAGGATTTTCGCTGAACATCAAAGCTGTTACTTTATGCAAAGAATCAAATACGCCTGCATATTTTTCTGCGTCTACACTTTCCAGTGCTTTTTTAATTAAGGTGTTTTTAGCCACCCTCATTTCTACATTTTTATCAAAGCAAACACGGCGCAGTTTGGTTACCTGTGCAACAGTTAAACTTTCGGTATCGGTAATGTAGAAGTTATTATATTGATTGAATTTCTCTTTCAAAAAATCAATCACTTCATTTTTTTCCTGTTTTGTCATAACAAATATTTTTTTGTCACCCTGAGTTTATCGAAGGGTTAGTTTTGAACAGATTTTGTGTCAATTGCAATACCGGGGCTCATGGTACTTGCCATGCTAACGCCTCTTAAATAAGTACCTTTTGAAGAAGAAGGTTTTAATTTAATGATGGCATTAATTAATTCCTGGCTGTTTTCAGCAATTTTTTCAGGAGCAAAGCTAACACGTCCGATAGAAGCGTGGATGATACCCACTTTATCTACTTTAAATGCAATTTTACCGCCTTTCAAATCATTGATAGCACCTGCTACATCATTGGTAACAGTACCGGTTTTAGGATTGGGCATTAAGTTACGTGGCCCTAACACTTTACCCAGTTTACCAATCTTTGGCATTACTGATGGGGTTGCTACAATAACGTCAATATCTGTCCAGCCACCTTCAATCTTAGTGATAAATTCGTCTAACCCTACAAAATCAGCTCCGGCAGCTTTTGCTTCCGCTTCTTTATCAGGAGTACATAAAACCAAAACTTTTTTAGTTTTACCGGTACCGTGAGGTAATGATACTGTTCCGCGAATGGCCTGATCGGCTTTCTTGGGATCTACACCTAATTTAATATGCAGGTCAACAGAACTATCGAATTTGGTGGTGTTAATTTCTTTTACCAGGGTTGATGCTTCCTTAAGGGAATAAGCTTTATTGGAATCAACCTTAGTATTTGCTACTTTTCTTTTTTTCGTAATCATTTCTTACAAATTTTTAAGGTTAATTAATTTTCCCAGGGGGCTTTTCCATCAACAGTTAAACCCATGCTGCGTGCAGTACCAGCCACCATGCTCATGGCGCTGTTTAAAGTAAAGGCATTCAGATCGGCCATTTTATCTTTAGCGATCTCTTCTACCTGTGCCCAGGTAACTTTACCCACTTTTACACGATTGGGTTCTTTACTTCCGCTGGTTAATTTTGCCGCATCCATTAACTGAACTGCAGCCGGAGGAGTTTTAATGATAAAGTCAAAAGACTTATCAGCATAAACGGTAATTAAAACGGGGAGTACTTTACCTGGTTTGTCCTGTGTACGTGCATTGAACTGCTTACAGAACTCCATGATGTTGACACCTTTAGAACCCAGAGCAGGTCCGATTGGCGGTGCCGGATTGGCTTGTCCTCCTTTACACTGGAGCTTAACATAGCCGGTAATTTCTTTTGCCATTGTTTAATTTTTTTGGTGATAACGTTGCGCCAATAAGCGTAACTCCCAATACAATAAATTCCGTAAAAGAACTATTTGGGGCGGCAAAGGTAAGGATATTTTTGGGTATAGCAGCAGAAAATGGGTATTTTTTTAGTTTATACCCTTATCCCGTAAGGATTTCAGGGTAAAAATCAAAAATCCCGGCTCAGGCCGGGATGGTATTATTTTTTATGCCATTTTACAGCACCAAAATTCCCTTAGCCTGTACAATGATCTCTTTTTTGGGTTCTTTTATGGCTTCAATTTCGTCTTTGCTTTTACCGGCATCTGCTGCATAGTGCTTTTGCATTTCTACAGATGTTTCTTTTAATTCTGCCGTACCGTCTGCTACAATGGTTTTACCATTCAATGCCAGTGGCACAGTAAAAGAATGGTCTTTCATTTTTATCAGCATGGGGCCATTGGCAGTTTCCATGCGTATCCAGCAACCTTCGGCCTTACATACTTCCACCACTTTGCCTTTTACTTTTACATCGGCGGGGTTTTTATCTGCCAGCACTGTATTTAATTCACTGGCAGCAACTGCGCCTGCAGCAGTTGTTTTAATTCCAAAGGTCATTCCTTTTTTGGCAGGTCCTTTTGGAGGCTGTGCCATTAACGATGCTGCTGTACATACCACAGCAATAAATAATACAATCTTTTTCATACGTTTTGTTTTAGTATTAAAAAAGCCACAATAAATGTGGCTTAGTAAATTTAGGCAATTTTTTCTACCTGCATATAACTCAGTTCCACCGGGGTGGCCCTGCCAAATATTTTTACCTGTACTTTCAGTTTCTTTTTCTCGTCGTTTACCTCTTCAATTACACCGTTAAAGTCATTGAATGGTCCATCAATGATCTTCACTGTTTCCCCAATTATAAATGGCTCACTCATGGTAACGCCACCCACATCGCTCATCTCATCCACCTTACCCAGCATTTTATTTACTTCTGCTTTGCGTAAAGAAATGATATTGCCTTTAGAACCCTTGCCATCAGTTAAAAAGTGCATCACATTGCTCACATTACTCATTGTTTGTATCATGTCGTCATGCAGCTTGCCGTCGGCCACTTCAATCATGATATAACCCGGATAGAAGTTTCTTTCCCGCATTACTTTTTTACCATTGGCAACCTTGTACACTTTTTCAACGGGCAAAAAAACCTGTTTTACCACATTACTCCAGCCATTGCGCACAATGTCTTTATCAAGGTATTCTTTTACCTTGCGCTCTTTACCACTTACCACACGAAGTACATACCACTTACTCTCCTTCTCAGGCTTCTCTGCTTTCTCTATGATTGGTGTTGTTTCTTCCATGATTATTTAAATAAAGAATAAATAAATTTCAATGAATTGTTGGCTGCCAGATCCATCACCCATACCATTGCAGTGATCACCAGTGTGGCGCCTAAAACAATCATAGTGGACTGCTGTAACTGGTCCCATGTAGGCCATGTTACTTTGTGCAGCAATTCTTTGTAAGAATCCCTGAAATATGCGGTTACTTTATTCATCTTTTTGTTGTTTTAAAAGTTTTAACCAGTTCCGGAAGTTTGAGTGGTTAATACACTTTCACCTTTTGGAGCTTTTAAAACTTTTGCCTCTTTTGTTAGCACGGGCACTAGGATTCGAACCCAGATCAAAGGTTTTGGAGACCCGTATGCTACCGTTGCACCATGCCCGTATAAAAGCTAAAAGCTATTTCGTTTTACCGAAACAGCTTTTAGAATATGTTGCAAATATAGAATTATTTGCTTAAAGCTAAAAGCTTTTGGCCTTTGCTTATTTTACAATTTCAGTAACCTGACCGGCACCTACGGTACGGCCACCTTCACGAATCGCAAATTTCAAACCTTTTTCCATCGCGATAGGCTGGATCAACACTACATTCAATGATGTGTTATCACCAGGCATCACCATTTCAGTACCTGCGTTCAAAGTAACTTCACCAGTTACGTCAGTAGTACGGAAATAGAACTGAGGACGGTATTTGTTAAAGAATGGAGTGTGACGTCCACCTTCTTCTTTGCTCAATACGTACACTTCACCTTTAAATTCAGTGTGCGGAGTGATTGAACCTGGTTTGCAAAGTACCATACCACGACGGATCTGAGTTTTTTCAATACCACGTAATAATAAACCTGCGTTATCACCAGCTTCACCTTCGTCCAGTAATTTTTTAAACATTTCCACACCAGTACAAGTAGTGGTCAATGGTTTTTCCATCAAACCAACCACTTCAATACCTTCACCCACTTTGATACGGCCTCTTTCGATACGACCGGTAGCAACAGTACCACGACCAGTGATAGAGAATACATCCTCAACACTCATCAGGAATGGTAAATCAACCAGACGTGGAGGTAATGGAATGTAACTATCTACCGCATCCATCAATTCGTTGATTTTTGCAACCCATTTTTCTTCACCGGCTAAAGCACCAGTTGCAGAACCCTGGATGATAGGAGTTTTATCGCCATCGAAACCGTAAGAAGTCAGCAACTCACGAATTTCCATTTCAACTAATTCTAATAATTCAGGATCGTCTACCAGATCAACCTTGTTCATGAAAACAACAATTTGAGGTACACCTACCTGGCGAGCCAGCAGGATATGCTCTTTAGTTTGTGGCATCGGACCATCGGTAGCCGCAACCACCAGAATAGCACCATCCATCTGAGCAGCACCAGTGATCATGTTCTTTACATAATCGGCGTGACCCGGACAATCTACGTGAGCGTAGTGACGGGTAGCAGTTGCGTACTCAACGTGAGCTGTATTGATCGTAATACCCCTTTCTTTTTCTTCAGGAGCACCATCGATATCATCATAATTTTTTTTCTCCGCTAAACCTCTTTTTGACAAAACATCGGTTATAGCGGCTGTAAGTGTTGTTTTACCATGATCCACGTGACCAATAGTACCAACGTTTAAATGGGGTTTATCCCTTTTGAATGTCTCTTTTGCCATTGTTTAATTTTTAATATTTGTTTTGAAAATGGTTTTCATTTTAAGTCTGTAAACCAAGGACTTGTTTTAATTTTTTACCCTGAGCCATAGGTGAGAATCGAACTCACGACCCCTTCCCTACCAAGGAAGTGCTCTACCCCTGAGCTACCACGGCTGATAAGCACCCCTAAGGCACAATACTGAGCGGAAGACCGGGCTCGAACCGGCCACCTGAAGCTTGGAAGGCTACCGCTCTACCAAATGAGCTACTTCCGCATTACCTGGTTAAAAATGTTTCAAATATTTCAAACGTTTAGGAGGTTAACATAACCTTTTACACCTCTGGAATTTTTTACACCTAATCAACCTTTAAAAGAACTGTGGGCAGAGTAGGTTTCGAACCTACGTACTCCGGAGAGAACAGATTTACAGTCTGTCGCCTTTAACCACTCGGCCATCTGCCCTTGTAGCTAACTGGTGAATTTGTTTGCCGCTAATTGATCTTTACCAATTAACAATTTCACTAATAAACCAATACACTATTTCCGAGCCGAAGAAGGGAGTCGAACCCCCGACCTGCTGATTACAAATCAGCTGCTCTACCAACTGAGCTACTTCGGCAAGTTTTAAAAGATCTGATCCTCAAAAAAAGGTACATAACAATGCACCCCGTTTTTTTGGGAAGGCAAAGGTAAGTGAAAATGATTAATTCAAAAATTTTGAAAAGGAATTTTTTATCAACTTGTTATCAGCATTTACAGAATACCCTTGTTTTGAAGAACAATTAAGCAGTTTTTACAAAGGTTTTCCTCCCCGTCCAGCTTGTTCTTTCCTTCTGCATCCACCATGATACAACGCTGATTGGGACAATGATCCAGCCCAAAATTGTGTCCCAGTTCGTGCAGGGCTACTTTTAAAAACCGCCCTGATTGCTGCTCCTGGTTTTTAAGTTCTTTTTTTATTCTGAAAGTAGAGATCACGCAGGCATTTCCCGGCCTGAATCCCAGCCCCATCACACCCCAATTGTCAATATTTCCCTTTTTAGTGGAAATATCCCGGTTGGTAATGCCTAATACATATTCGTCTTTGTGGTGAGATGATGCTTTTAAAAACAGTAAAAGGCTGTCGGCCAAATAACGGTTACGGGGACGATAAAATGCATTTTGGGGTAAGGCCGTCTGTTGCAGGATAATCACTTCTGTTTTATAAAATTGGGCAAAATGTGTTTTCAGGTAGCTTGTATACACCGTATGCGCATCACCCAGGGGTTGACTGAAAATCCTGAAGTAATTTTTTTTTGTCGAATAATCATCCGCTTCTTTTGAATGTTTATTGTAATTGCAAAAACATTGTGCCTAAACATAACAATAGCATTACCAGATCCAGCCTATGATAATATTAAACACTTAAAAGATATTGAGAAATGACTCAGGGGATATCTAAAACTTATCTCACCTTTAATACGGTGCACCAAGCTATTACTGGTATCGCTTTGGGTAAGTATTTTCTATACGATATAAAACTTAAAAAGGTTTAAATCTACACAAGATTATCAATTTAAACAAATACACATATAAATAATTTGAAATTATAATATTATTGCATACATTGTGATTATTCCTTTAGAATTAAAACAAACATTATGAAAAAATTCTTAATTATTGCAGTGATCTTTTTCACCCCCCCCCCATTTGTTGGCTAATTCCAATACTTCTCATCCTGTGCATTTATTATTTGAAAAGGATGAGATCGTAAAAAAGTTAGTGGAGAACAAAAACTTCCAGGACTTTTTTATAGAAATGAGTAAACTAAATGTCAAAATTTCAGAAACAAAATCCGAAAGCCTATTGGCTAAATTAGTCACAAATAAAATTTCCTCTGAAGAAAAAAAGGAATTCCTCACAAAAGTTGGGTTAGACAAGTCGGAAGTACTACAACAATTTTCACTACTTATTAAAGAATCTGTAACATTGTTTAATAAAGCAGTTCCAGAGTTAAATTTAATGGTAGATGCTGAAAGAAAACAGACCATTATAACTTCTTTAGGATTACTATGCGCCAACAAAAAAATAACGAATAAAATAGAAAAGTACAACCTGTATCCAAGCTCTATCTGCTTTAATATTTGGTGTGGTTGCGTTGCAGGCTGCAGCATTGAAAATACCATGTTTAGTAGTGAATGGAACAGCTGCCTTTCCTATTGTGATTGGTTTTATGCAAATTGCTGGATTTTAGCAGAAGAATAAATCACCTTCCTGAATATGAAATTCGTCAGTCAATTTAGTAAAAAGTAAGTCTTTGGATACTCCAACAATTTTAAATATAAAAATATGAAACTCCATACTTTCTTAGTTTCAATAATTATCACTCTTATTATATCGGCATACACTCCTTTCTCTTCATTTTTAAAAGAAAAAAGTGAGAAAATATATTTACCAGTTTTCATTGAATTGAAAAGCCCAGTTACTGATAGTCTAATTGTATTGCTAATGTTTAAAACAAGTTTTAAGAAATATAAGATTGAAACTATCAGTGAAAAAGCTGCTGTTGAAATAAGAGACCAGGAAATGAACAGAGTTTCATACGATTATTTTAAAAACTCTCAAACTCCCTCTGGAAGCGAGGGTTTAGAGTATGCTTCAAAAAATATAAACTATAAAGTAAATGATTTACATATTAAGTTTACATTAGACTCAATTTCTGGCACCCTTCAATCTTTTGAATGGAGAAATATTGGAATCCCTGTAAAACCAATAAGAGACCCTCAGAAGAAATCCTGGGAAAAAATCGATATTGAGAATATTAAAAATCTTGAGTTGCAAGAGTTTATTACAGCTATAACAGACAGTATTGTTTCTTCAGGGAGATTACTATACGAAAACTAAATTCAATAAAAAAAGCCTTCTTAAAGAAGGCTTTTTTTATTATGCGGCTTGTTTTTCTTTTTTTCTTTTTATTTGAGTAATTACCGAATCAAGTGCGGTGTCGAAACTTTCTTCAAATGATTTGGAAGATTGCTTTACAAAAAACTCGTATCGGGGTACATGAACTTTTATCTCGGCTATCTTGTCTTTAATGTTGTGCACCACGTTGTCCAGCTTTAAATACACATCAACTTTGGTAATCCTGTCGTGATACTGTGTGAGTTTTGCAACTTTTTTTTCAATATACGCTACCAACTTTGAATCTGCGTCAAAATGCACAGTTTGAATGTTTACGTTCATACTTCTGATTTTAATCTGTGAAAAATAATGTAAAAGAACTTGAGGTAGTAGTTATTAATGCATAGGCTTTTTTATGAGGGTTTAGCAATCTCTTTTATTTGATATTGAAGTTACTCTTTCAAACGTTGTTTTCAAAATAAAATTTTATGAGCGGCTTGTTAATTTTAAAATCAAAAAAAATACGGTGCCTGCATTAAGATCATTCAAAAATCAGGCCTTGGGATGTGCCTTTTTATGAATGTCTTTTAATTTTTCAATAGAATTATGCGTATAAATTTGCGTTGCCGCCAGGCTGCTGTGCCCCAATAATTCTTTTACCGCATTCAGGTCGGCACCATTGTTCATTAAATGCGTGGCGAAAGTGTGACGCAGCACATGCGGGCTTTTTTTACTGATGGTGGTAATTTTAGACAGGTACTTATGAACTGCGTTGTACACGTATTTAGGATACAATTTTTTTCCTTTGGCATTTACCAACAGCCGATCCGCATCAAAAGCCTCCGGCAAGGTTCGTTTATCTGCCACATACGTTTTTAAGGATGCCACCAGGGCTTCGCTTACGGGAATGATCCTTTCCTTATTTCCCTTCCCCAGCACTTTAATCACATTTTTGGACCCATCCAGCTGACTTTCTTTCAGTGATACCAGTTCTGCCTGGCGTATCCCGGTACAATAGAACAATTGTAACAGCAACCGGTCTGTTCGGCCCTGCCAGTCATCCGGAAACTCTACATAACTGAACAATGTTTCAATATCTGCCTTTTCTACAAACTGGGGCAGGCGTTTATTCATTTTCGGCGAAATAATGGTAGTCATGGGACTTACAGTAACCACCTGCTCCTTTAACTGATACTTAAAAAAGGATTTTAAGGACGATATCTTTCTGTTGATAGACTTGGCTTCCATGCCCTGCTCTTTCAGTTGGGCCAGCCAGCTGCGTACAAAAGAAGGTTTAATATCAGGCAGGGCTGTTTGGCCAAATGTAAGCGCTATAAAATCGAAGAAGGCGCACAGGTCGTTCTGGTAAGATACAATGGTATGTTGCGAATACCTTTTTTGAAATTTCAGGTAGTCCAGGAAACGTTGCATGGCAGTTTGGACGGTTACAGGCATAAAAAAACTGATATCCGAAGTTACAATAACCGGATATCAGTTCACAAATATAGTGGTACTATTTCTTTAATCGAATTTACCTGCAGATACCTGTTCTTTATAAACAGCTTTCAACACTTGTTGCCTGCGTTTAATAGACGGCTTGGTAAAAGATTGCCTTTCTCTTAACTGTAACAGTACTTTGCTTTTCTCAAATTTCTTTTTGTACTTTTTGAGTGCTTTGTCGATGTTTTCGCAATCTTTTGAATCAATAATTAACATATAATTTTATACCTCCTTTACGTGATTTAATATCCCCGGCTTTTCAGTCAGGGCGGCAAAGATAACAGAAATATTTAAAAAACGAAAATCTTAACACAAATTCCGAAATTTGGGGCATGTTTACAGGAATCATTGAAAAAACAGGTGTTGTTAAAGACATCACAAAGGATGGCACCAATATAACTTTTTGGATCGCATCTTCGCTATGGAGTGAGCTTTCAGTAGATCAAAGCCTCAGCCACAGCGGCGTTTGTCTTACCGTGGAAGAGATAAAAGAGGGTATGCACAGGGTTACCGCCATTGAAGAAACAATAAAGAAGACCAATCTTGGCTACTGGAATGCTGGTACCATTGTTAACCTGGAACGCTGTATGCTGATGAATGGCAGGCTGGATGGCCATATTGTACAGGGGCATGTAGATGCCGTAGCACAATGCACCGCCGTTATTGAAAAAGAGGGCAGCTGGGAATACCAGTTCAGTTTTGACGCCTCATTTGCAGCACTGGTAATTGAAAAAGGATCTGTTACCTTAAATGGCATCAGCCTTACCCTGTTTAATGTTAGTAACAACAGCTTTTCTGTAGGAATTATACCCTACACCTACCATCACACCAACATTAATACTGTACAAAAAGGCGATTGGGTAAATATTGAGTTTGATATATTAGGCAAGTATGTAGACCGCATACTGCAATTAAAAAGCCTTCAGTAAGGCCCCAATGTTTGCAGCGCCCACCACCATTAAAAGCAAGTATATTGAATACCAGCCAGGAGAAACATACCTATTTTAATAACCTGGATGCCCTCAGGTTTCTCTCTTTTTGGGGCGTTTTTATAATGCATGCATGGGCTGCTCCCGAAACAAACAATGTGATCCTCAATTTTTGTATTCACCTGCTGTCCGCAGGCTATTTTGGGGTGCCCTTTTTTTTTACCCTTTCCAGTTTTCTTATCACCTATAATTTACTTGTTCAAAAATCTGTTACCGGTAGTATATCACTGGCCGGTTTTTACAGGAATAGAATTCTCCGCATCTGGCCAGTGTATTTTATACTGGTGTTTTTTTGTTTTGTGCTGCTGCCCTTCATCAGTACTTACCTGCACACAGCACCTGCCAGCCTGCCACCGGTATGGCCGTTCTTATTTTTTTATGTAAATTTTTATATCATCCACCATGGAATGGGCTTTACATTTGCACTTTCCATATTGTGGTCCATCTCTATAGAAGAGCAGTTTTATTTAGTATGGGCTCCACTGATGAAACTGCTGAAAAAAAACTGGCTCATCCCTGTAATTATTGTTTTATCCGCCATCAGCATCCTGTTCAGCTGGCATTACCTGTATGTACGGTACCAGCCGGTAAGCAATCTTCATATACATAGTATTTTTGTTATACAGAATTTTTGTACAGGCGCCGTAATTGCCATCATTGGTGTTAACAGGGCGGTATTTTTTTCATTGTTGTGCAGGCTGCCCGGATTATTTTGGGTATCCGTCTATGTTATGCTGCCTGTTTGCAGCTTCTTTATTAACGGGGCTGTTACACTCAACCTTATTAAAAGTGTTTGCTTTGGCCTGATCATTTTTGACCAGGCCTTTAATACCAACAGGCTATTTAATGCAGGCCGTATTTCAGTGGTGAATTACCTGGGCAAGATCTCATACGGCCTGTATATGTACCATGCCCTTATTATTGTAGCCCTGCAAAACCGGTTTCATTTATTTAATGCAGCCAGGGGCTATCACGCAGCAGAAGCCGCATTGGCCTTTATACTAACATTCCTGGTGGCACATTTGAGCTATCAATTCATCGAATCAAGATTCTTACGTTTAAAGTCATCCACCCTTATACCGGCAGGTAATACAGGGACTGACCAATAAAAGTATTTTAACCGCCTTTTAAAAGTTCTGATTTTTATTTCTATTTTTAGATATCTGTAACAACCATACAAAAGTGACACTATTAAGCATCATCATACCTGTTTATAACGAGGCGGACAATATCTCACCTTTGTACCAAGCTCTGTTGCAATGCTGCCCCAAACACCTGGAAATTATTTTTGTTGATGACGGCAGTACAGACACCAGCCTGGAACATATTAGCAGACTGGCCACCGATGACCATCGTGTTAAATGTATTTCCCTGAGCCGTAATTTTGGGCACCAGAATGCCCTGATGGCAGGAATGGAGCACGCTTCAGGAGAGCAGATCGTTATAATGGACGGAGACCTGCAACACCCGCCATCGCTCATTCCGGTTTTACTGGATCATTTAACCAATGGTTACGACCTGGTGCAAACAAAAAGAAATGCCACCGAGCACATCAGTGTAATAAAAAAATGGAGTTCATTTATTTTTTACAAATTCATCAACCGCATTTCCGATACACCCATAGAAGAAAATGTAGCCGACTTTAAGGCTTTTAACAGAAAAGTGCTGACCAGTATTTTACAATTTAAAGAACGGGATCTTTTTTTGAGAGGTATTTTCAGCTGGATCGGGTTCAGCACTGTTACCGTTGCTTTTGATGCGCCGGCAAGGGTACATGGCAAAACAAAATATTCCTTTGCCAAAATGCTAACCCTTGCACTTAAAGGTACCACATCGTTTAGTTTTAAACCGCTGCGGGTGGCTTTACTGGTGGGAAGCATTATTTCTATGGCAGCTTTTTCCTTTGGCATTTTTGCACTTATTGCCTACTATAAAGGCGCTACCGTTCCGGGTTGGGCTTCCATAATTATTGCAGTGATGTTTTTAGGAGGTACACAGTTACTGGCCATTGGTTTACTGGGAGAATATATCGCCAGCCTTTTTACAGAAAGTAAAAAACGTCCCCTGTACCTGGTAAACAGAAAGATCAATATGGATTAAGTTTTTACGGCCCTTATAAAATATTGCCCTCCCAGCGGCAACCATGATAAATATTTTTCTGCAAATACCAGTTTAGACAGTATGCCTTTGCGGGGAAAGAATATAATAAATCTGTTGCTGGTTATCTTCAACCTGCATTGCCTGATCATTTTTTTTGTATAGGAATTGAACAGCAGTTTGGCATGCTCATCAAATATGCAGGTATTTACCAGGTGCCTGGTTACCGGGTTTAACGGGTTATGTTCAAACAAAAAAAGCCGGCCACCCTTTTTTAAAACCCGGTACATTTCTTTTAATAATGACTGATGGAGTTCGTAAGCAACATGATGTAATACGCCGGCTATAAAGATCATATCCACACTTTCATCCTGAAGCGGAATAGCAGTACCATCATACACTTCAAAAGAGCATCCTGCAATATTTTTTCTTGTTGCTTCGGCAATGGATTTTTCAGATACATCTATGCCCAGCACCTTCCATTGAGAAAATAACTGCCGCATGTACATTTCAGAGATACCATCACCACATCCAATATCCAGTACCTGCAATGGAACATCCGCTTCATAATTTTGCAGCAATGCTATTTTCATTTTGGCAAAATAATAGCTATCAGCGCCTGACAGTTTGATATTGCCGGTATGAATATCCCTGTATTCATTTGCATAGGCATCAAAATCATCAAAAGTCCTTTTTGCCATAAATTTTACAGAATGATGTATTTTTAGAAATGCAAGTTTACACAAATTCATACAGGGTATCCCTAAAAACTGTATTGTTTTTTGCCGCGATACTGTTTGTGGCTTTTCTTCCCATTTCCTCTTTCCTGTTTTTTTTGAAGAATGATGCATTCAACGGTTATTTTCCTCCCAAATTTTTTATGAGCGAAAGTATACACAGCGGTTATTTGCCCCTGTGGAACCCTTATATCAATTACGGCATTCCCCAGTATGGCGACATGAGCAGCGGGTACTGGAGCCCTGTTACCTGGCTGATTGCTTCCACGGTGGGATATAATGCATACAGCTTTACCATTGAAACACTTTTTTATATTTTAACTGCCGGTATTGGCGTATACCAGTTGCTGTCTTTTTGGAAACTGAGTGATACCGTACGTTTTATTGCCGGTGTTTCCTTTATGTGTTGCGGGTACCATATTGGTCACTTACAGCATTTTAACTGGTTAAGTGGTGCTGCATTTCTTCCCTGGTGCCTATGGTCGTATCTGCTGTTACTGCATCATTTCTCATACAAGAACATTGCGGCCACAGCATTATTGCTTTATATGCTGGTGGCATCTGCACATCCGGGCATTACCATTGCCGCTACTTATTTTTTTATTGCCACTATGTTATTTGTTTTTTTTAAGAACGAAAATGCCCAGCCACTATTACGCAGAATTGCAAGCTGGGGTAAAACACATACCCTGCTGCTGCTGCTGACTTTATTGATCAGTTGTGGCATGATTGCAGGCTACCTTGACATTTTACCTCATTTCGGCCGCGGCGAAAAAGTAAGTCTGCAGGAATCACTGGAAAATCCCACTTCATTACAATGCTGGCTAAGCTGCCTGCTGCCATTTGCCACTGTAAAAAACCAGGCATTTTTTCAAACGGATCTTTCCATGCGCAATTGTTATTTCAGCCTTACGCTTTTGTTTTTTTTAATCACTGCCATTTTTCAAAAAAAATCGGGATGGCAAAAATTCTTTTTAATATCCGGTCTTATATTTCTGCTGCTTTCATCGGGTGGTATTTTTAAAACCTTTGCGTACAAATTTATACCGCTCATTGGTTTTGTAAGGCTGAATGGCGAGTTCAGCATTTTTGCAATACTTTGTTTCATACTGGCAGCAGCCATACAACTTAATCATTTTTTTAAAGAGCCGGCCGGGCATCAAAAAAATGGCAAACTGATTTTTTCTTTACTGGCATTATTACTCATTGGCTGTGTAACAACCGGAGTATATAAAGCTGCATCCGGTAAAGATAGTTTCCTGTTTACACTGCACCACACCTTTGCCCAACCAGGCATTGCGATGAAACTAAAGTCACTTATTGATGCCATCAGTTTTTACGACACTCTTTGGATACAGGGCATCCTGCAATTATTGTTATTGTGGTTCATCAGGTATGCGCTTACCCATAACCGGCCGGGGTTATTAAAAACCATTGTGATTGCCGATCTGCTGCTGGCTTCCCTTTTAAACATTCCCTTTACAGGAGCAGGCAAAGCTGCTGTGGCAGATGTGCAGCAGGTATTAAACCAATCACCCAAAGGCATACCGGTACCCGAATTAAAAAAAATAGTTGCACTCGATACTTTGAGTAGTGAAAAAAAAGGCCTGGTGGGTAACTGGAGTATGTACAGTAAAAATATAGGTACCGTATCAAAAGTGCCGTACCCTGTCAGTTTAAAAAATACGGATGCGTATTTCGATTCTAAAATAACAGACAGCACCCTGTCGGTAGATAACAATACTTATGTTTTTATATCACCTGTGCAAGCCGGACACAGCAATGCTATTTCTATAGCATCGTTTGCACCCGGAAAGATCAGCTTACAAATTCAGGCAGACCATGACGGTTCCAATATCGTTTACCTGCAGAATTACTATCCGCATTGGTATTATAACAATGGCAATGAAAAAAGAATGGTGTATAAATCGGGCATCAATTTTATGATGGCTCCAATAGCTGCCGGCAAAAACAAGCTCTCCTTTTCCTTTGAACCAACTCTTGTAAAATGGGCAATGCTGGTAAGTGCGTTGTGTTTTTTATTCAGCTGTGTAATTTACTTTGTGTTAGATCGCCCGGCCTTTCATCGTAGTTGAAATGGCAGTATCCATAATACGCTCGGCATAAGGCCGGGAAATATCATTCAGCGCTTCTGTTTTAGCCTGGATCAGATTTTTATCATCCATCTGCAGTGCCAGTTGCAGGGCCTGCATAGCAAGCGATGTGGTGCTTATCTCTTCAGGTGTAAGTGAACTGATATTTTTATGTATGAAATTTTCGGTGGTTTGTAACAATTGTGCCGCTTCAGTTTGCGCCTCCACCAAAGCCCTGTGTGCAATATCTTTTTCAGCATTTTCAATAGAATCCAGCAGCATCTTTTCTACCTGCTCATCTGTTAATTCGTATTGGGGTTTTACCTCAATCACCTGTTCTACCCCGCTGCGTAATTCTTTTGCCTTTACTACTAATATGCCATCGGCATTTATTAAAAAACTCACTTCTACTTTTGGCAGGCCTGCGGGCATGCCGGGTATACCGGAAAGATTAAATTCTGCCAGTTTACGGTTATCCTGCACCATATCCCGCTCGCCCTGGTACACGGCAATTTTCATTCCACTTTGCCCATCTTTATAGGTGGTATACTGCCTGGCGGCACGAGCCGGTATTTTTGAATTCCTGGGCAACAAAACATCCATTAAGCCTCCCATTGTTTCAAGGCCCAAAGAGAGTGGAGTAATATCCAGCAATAAAAGATCTTTCGTATTACCGGCCAGTATATCGGCCTGTATGGCGGCACCCAGCGCTACCACTTCATCAGGATTTACCGAATCGTTTACCTGTTTACCAAAAAAATTGCTGACCATCTGTTTAACCAATGGTGTTCGGGTACTGCCCCCCACCATGATCACTTCGTCAATCTGCATTTTAGTAAGTCCCGAATCTTTTAATGCGCCGGCACAGCAGTGAATGGTTTTTTCTACCAGGGGTGTTATAAGTGATTCAAATGCGGTTTTGGTGAGTGTGATGGTTACACCTTTGAAATCAGTTGTAAATTCATTTGCCACAGACAAATGCTTTTTTGCCGCTTCGGCTTTTAAGCGCAGCTCCCTGCGGTTTTCATTGACGTCGCCTTCAAAATGATATTGTTGTATCCAATGCATTGCCAGGGTGGCATCCAGGTCATCGCCCCCTAAAAAAGTATCACCATTGGTTGACAATACTTCAAAAATACCATTGTTGATGGTTAAGATGGAAATATCAAAAGTGCCCCCGCCTAAATCATATACGGCTACGGTTTTCGATTCGTTTTTATGAATTCCCAAACCATACGCCAAACTAGCCGCAGTTGGTTCGTTAATGATCCTTAATACGTCCAGCCCGGCCAGTTTACCGGCATCTCTTGTTGCCTGGCGCTGGGCATCGTTAAAATAGGCCGGCACAGTAATAACAGCTTTATGTACCGGTGTTTTTAAAATATGTTCTGCCTGCTTTTTCAATTCTTTTAAAATAAGCGACGAGAAGTCTACCGGGGAATAAAATTTATCATCTACCTGTACTTTCACCAATGCGCCTTCGTCGTCAATTACTTTATAGGCAAAAGAAGATGCATTTTGTGCAATGTCCTTGTATGTTTTACCCATCAGCCTTTTGGCAGAAAATATGGTGTGTGCAGCATCTGTTATCAAATACTGCCTGGCTTCTTCCCCTACCAGCAACTGGCCATCTTTGCCGAAATGAATAACGGATGGTACCAGCGAACTGCTGTTGTGCTCCTTGAGGGCCACAGGCTTTTTACTTTCGGGGTGAATGATGGCCACCAGGCTGTTGGTGGTGCCTAAATCGATCCCAACAATCATGTCGTTTTGCTGTAAACTGCCGGTGGCTATATTGATAGCTATTTTAGCCATTGATTTTTTTTGCAAAGGTAGTAAAATAAAAAAGAGGCTGTTGTTTAAAACAGCCTCTTTAATGTAACAGGGTGCAGCATTACCGGAGTATTACCATTTTGCCATACCCATTGTTAAAGAACTTATCTGTTTTATCTGTTTTTTCTTTGTATTTATCTAAAGACTGTCCGTTTAAATTGGTAATTACCCTGTACAGGTAAACTCCGTTGGCCAGTTTTTGTCCGTAGCTGTCTGTTCCATCCCATTTGTAATCGGTAATATTTCTGCCAATATGAATGGGGCCCAGTTCATCTTTGGTTATTTCCCTTACTATTTTACCACTAATGGTAAGAATTTGTATACGTATATTTTGCGGCACTACTGCGCCGGTAACAGTAAATACAAATGCAGTGGAGGTGGTAAACGGATTAGGGTAGTTCAGCATGTTAGATATCATGGGTTTGTTAAACACCGTAAATACTACCCTGTATTCCAGGTTGCCGGCCTTATTACCCACTACATCCTTTCCTGTTACAACCAACTCATATTCCCCATCCTGCCAGAAATAAGGCGTAAAGTCGATACTGGCTGTATTTTCGCCGTTGCCTAAATTGGCAGGGTTAAAACGGAGGGTATCGCCAAAAAAGTAATTGTATACAATATCTGTTTTACCATGCTTGATCACCTGCACCTTTAATAAAGAGGTATCGCTTAATGCCATAAACCTGCTTTCATCTTTAAGCTTGATGTTGATATGTGGTTTGGATGATACGATATCGCTGTTAAGAATATGCAGTCCGTCAAATGTCACATCCAGTAAAGGATTGTAATTATCCGGTTTAACATAGAAGTTCTTAAATAACACGTTGTTGAAATGCGATTGTTCCTGCTGGTCATTGTTAGGATTTACATCCAGGAACAGGGTATTGTTGCCAGGCAGGTTTTTAGTATCAATTTTATACTGTACCACCAGTGTATCGCCAGAGGTAAGCACTTTTCCCTTGGGCAGAATTACCGGATTGGGAAAGTTTTTATTATCAGTAATAGTGAATTTAAATTTCATTGCACTGTCAAAAACCGATGTGCTGATATTTTTGAATGCCACCCTGAAGTCGATCATTTCACCCTGCTCAACGGTATCTTTCATTTGAAATAAAAGATTGGGTGCAATACTTCCTTCAGGTACAACATCGGCATTGATGGTCCACAGTTTCAATTGCTCCGGGGTTAAATTTTGCATGTCTTTATTTTGCATTCGTAACTTAAGGAAAGGATACAGGTTGGCATCTACAAATGCCAGCGAAGTATCTTTTGATGGTGCCACGGTAGCCAGCAAATTGGAAACACCCGAATTTTGTACGCCATAAATTTCCACTGCCGAGGTATCACCGGCAGCAATATCATTTGTTCTGCCACGCCAGTGCAGTGCAGTCCATTTTTTTACAGGTCCAAACACCGGCGACTCGATGGTTCCGGAAGAGGAAGTAGAACTTAAAGTAATGGTTTCATCTATATAAGACTGATCAGAAATACCCACCGATTGTATCGGAGTAAAACCAGGACTGCCCTTCTTAAAAAAGTAAAGGAATGGAATGTTGCGGGTAAAGCTGTCTATCTTACTAAAGCCAATTGATTTTAGTTTATGGTAAAGTGAATTACCCGTTCCCAGCGTGCTTTGATCGGCCTGCCAGTCGCTGATAAAACTAGTGTTGGGTGTCCAGCCCAGGTTGGTAATGGCTACAAACATTCCATCAGGTATACTGTCTAAAAAGTCCATCGCTTTTTTCCTGTAAGACGCAATGTTATAAGGGAATTCAAAAAATATCCTGGTGGGAATGCGGGGTGCATCACAACCCGGCGTCCAGCTGCCAAATCTGCCAGAGCCTGCCAGGGGTACATTAATCCATGGAGCCAGGGTGCTGGTATCAAAAACATAGAATTGCAGGGAATTATATTTACAGCCATAATGTTCCAGCTGATCAATATCTAAATTCACATTGATCTTATCGGAAAGAAAATAAGGATATAAGCCGGTTCGGATAGTTAAATTATGTGCTACTTTCTTAAAATTAAATACCCTGTTGGCATCCAGCGATATATTATTGTAGGTACTTTTCAAATGTTGAAAATAATGTGCCTGGCTAAAGCCGGACGAACTGTTATTCAGGTATACAAATGAAGAAGTGTTCCAGATAAGGGTATTGGTACCCACTGGTACTATGGAAACCCTCCAGTAATAAACGGTGCTGTCGGTAAATGTAATATTGGTTGGTTTAAAGTCAACCGTGCCACCTATACCAGTGGTGGTATATATTTTTTTGAAACCAGAATTAAATGCTTCTGTTGTATCCAGCTCCATGGTATACTGCCGGCTGCCTGCCAGGGGATTGGCAGTAGTGGCGGTAAAAGTGATATTTTGCTGATTTACGATTGAAAAATTATATGGATATACCGGACGCAGTTCATCTTCATAAATATAAAATTCTTTCTCGGCAGTATTATTCAGCTCTGAAAGTTCTGTCACCTTATTATTTACATCCAGTGCAACTATGATCTTATTAAGGCCTTTATCAACCAGGCGGTTAATAGGCACTACCAGCGATACAGAATCTGTATTGCGTATAGCACGTATCAATGTATCATACAATACCCTGATACTGTCGTTGGGTAATTTATGTTTGATGGTTACCCTGATGGTGTCATTGATGGCGCTGCCGATATTTTGCATTTTAACATTCAGGTTAAAATTATTATCTGCAACACTAATCACAGAAGGGCTGATCTTGATCAACTGCTCTTCCATAATGTAATCAGGTTTTGCAAAGTTATTGATCCTTAAAGCCGGATCGCCATGCAGGGCCAGTTCTTCCAGGTGAATTCGGGTATAATAATTCAGCGAGGAAGGATTGCCACCCAAATTGCCGATCACTTTCTTGATCTGGTCTCCCACTGTTCCACCATAATCTGTTAAACAGAATTCATTATAATTTCCTGTATTGTAGTAATCAAGAAAAGGTTCAATTCCAAAATGCGTATCTGCAAAAAAAGCGATACTACCCTTTTGTGGTGCAAATACATATTTTTCTGATAAGGACATATTGCCTGTAAGGCGGGTAGGATCATAATTAAAGAAATTGCCCGCACTGCAACCACTTACATTAAAGAAGGGATATTTTCCCTGGTTCTGGTAAGTATCCGGATTACTAAAATTGAATGCCAGTGTATTGGCAGAAGAGTGTCCAAAATAAGTGATATACCCCACACCTTCTTTGATCAATCCTTCAATGCGTGAACTATTCAGATCCTGCACTGCACCAGAGCTTGATTTGGCAAAAGTTTCCACACGGGCACCCATTAAAGTATCTTCGGCTATGGCTTTATAGGCATTTAAATGAGATACAAAGCTGAACGTCTCCGAACTGTCGGCACCCCCGGCAACGTGAATAAAATTTTTCATCCAACCCTTATCGGCAATGGTTTGGCTGGTAGACCTTTGAGCCTGCTCATATTCTTTTAGCTTTTGCAGGTAATTACCTACTTCGTTTCCATGAACCGCCCCTAACCTGCCAATAGGAGTTAATGGCTCCAGCATGCCGGGATTACTGGCAAGCAATACATCCGAAGCCGGCCAGCCAAAGGTAGGCACCAGGCTTAGTCTATCCACATCATTATTGTATTCGCCGCTTGCTTTGAATTCACTGTTTTTATATTCAAAATAGGTAACTGCCCTTCCGATAAGCAGTACGAACTTTGGTTTGGTTGAAAATTGCTGATTGGCAAAACGGATAAAATCCCTGATCGCCATGGGATGTTTTTTTATGCCGTAAGCAAACTGCTCTGTTAATTCGTTGATGTCATAAATTTTTGCATTGAATCCTCCGCCAACAGCAGAACTCCTGTACTGCCTGTATTGGTCAACATAATTTATTCCACTGCCGTTATCATATAAAACAGGATTACTAATGATGATGTAATCACCCTGGTTGGCGCTGTTATTGAAATTAATAAAATTTTTGCTGGACAATGCCGTCACTGTATTAAAATTAGCGGCATCCTGGCTAACAAGATTGAACTTACGAATGGGTGCAGATGAAGCAGGCAGTGCAAATTTTACCTGTCCGGCGGTACTGATATCGCCAGTATACCTGCGGCCATTGGTCATGTCGTACAATACCGGCTCTACCCCACTGTTATTGAAATTATTGATCACCAGAAAATTTCCGGTGGCAGAGGGAGCCAGTTCAAAATAAAAATTCTTTTGCCCGTTAAAATTAAATGTAGCGGGATAAGTAACAGAAATCGTGGAAACAGTGGTATAATCGCTGCCGGGATTAGATGAATTTTCGCCTCCCATGGTAACAATCAGGCTGGTGGTATTAGGCAACACACTGAGCGGTAAATTCCTGATGGTATCTTTCCTGTACGAGAAATAAGGCATGGGACTGGGTTTGGGTAACACAGGTACGCCATAAAATTTAGCTGTTAAATCACGGGTAAACAGGGCGGAATTTCCTGCTGCGCCAATGGTAAATGTTACACTGTTGGCCGGTCCAGCACTATACTTGTTCAAGTTTACAAAACCATAGCTCAACAGGGCAGTACTATTGATGGTTCTGCTGCACCATCCTTCGGCAATATCAAAGGAAGAGGAAAATACACTTTCACCCAGTATTTCTGCATATCCCTGGTTAAGCCGGTCTTTAAAATGTCCCTCTACACGGCGCATAAAATAAGCATCCGCAGGCAGGGTATTGGTAGCCACAGGATTAGCCGCGGGCGTATACCTAAGGTTAGCGCCCGATGGATTGACAGTTAAATAATAAGTGGCAGTATCTGTAAACAAACTGTATTTATCATCCAGCTGGTAGTCGGTATTCCTGTACAAGTTTTTATCCGGTTTTCCATCATTCATCTCGCCCCAAAATTCAATATAATCAGCAGCACCTAAAACGCCCGTGGAGACTGATGTATATATCCTGACCTCACTGCCATTACGCCAAAGTTGAAAATTTTGTGCAGGTGTACTTCCTAAACCTGCAGCCTGTAATACAGCCTGCGGAATGCGGTATAAACTGTCTTTATCTATTTTAAATTTATAGTAGGTTTTGTTGTAGTCGATCCAGCTGTTGCCCAACTGAGCATAACCAGTTGCAGCAAACAGTACCACCGCAAGAGTAAATAAAATTTTTTTCATAACAGATTGAATAACTTTTATTGATTTTCTTTTTTAACCAGGTTAACACGTAAAGAAAATATATGGGTATATAATGGATTAGACTGGTTGGCCAGGTTGGTAAAAGCGTAATCGATCATCAAATTTTTTATTTTAAATCCTGCACCAATACCCGGCTGGTAGATCCATACTTTTTTCTGGTTCAATGTATCTCCATCGGCCAATGCCTTCTGAAAATTGGTAATGCCCGCCCTTATAAAAAAAACATCATTTACAGATGCTTCCAATCCAAGGTGCGGATCGATGCTTACGGGGTTACTGCTGAAAACAGTATTTCTTTTACCATCAAAAGTAATATCAAGATTGGCTTCTGCCATCAGGTTTACCTTTTTGCTCAAACGAAAGTCATAGCCTCCGCCTACCGCAACTCTTGGAGCGGTAAGCTCGCTGGACTTTACCGGTATCTCGTTTTTGGTGAGATACAGCACTTCTTTTTCTTTATCGGTAAATTTAAATGTCCAGGCATTGAATGTGGTAGTAAGGTCTTTTGCCACTACTCCAAAATGCCCTCTTTTTCCATGTATTTGTAAACCTGCATCTACACCAAAACCCCATGCAGTGGCAAAACTGCCTATTTTACGGTATATCACTTTTCCGTTTACACCAAAGCTGATATTTTTATTTTCGCTGGTGGTAATGTTTTGTGCAAAGGAGAGCAAAAAAGCCCAGTCGGCCGATGAAAAGGTTTTAATGTTATTGTAATTAATGCTGCCATCCGGCTCCACCAGGAATAAGGTATTGGGAATATCGTCAATGGCAAAACGCAGCACCGACAGGCCCAGCGTTCTTTTATTATCATTTACCGGAATAGCCAGTGCAGCATAATCGTACTTGGCAATACCTGCAAAATATTCTGCATGCATCAGGTTAAGGTTGGGAACATCCTTTACACCTGTTAAACCAGCAGGGTTCCAATATCCTGCAGTGGCATCTTTAGCCGAAGCCACCTGTGCACTGCCCATTGCCAGGCCACGTGCACCAGCACCAATATTTAAAAATTCGTTGGAGTACTTTCTGAATTGAGAAAAGCCTGCCGCTGGTAATAGCAACAGTAAAAATGTAGCTGTTTTCTTGCCTATTCTCATAATCGCGTTAGGGGGTTGAATGCGCATTTTTAAAGGATATTAAGCTTCAAACGTAATTATACTTGGTAAATTGTGTTAATATCCCTTTTTAAAATTACGTTTTATATGGTAATCTGATGCAATATTTTACAAATATTGCCTGTAAAGGGTAAAGACCCTGTTTTAAATAGAAAAGATGCCTGAACCACAATAATTTTGCGGCTGAAAATGATAAAGCGGTGCTTGTTCCATTCAAGTGGTGGTTTTATCATTTTTTATAAGCATTTTTGCCAAAAAGAGGCACTCACAGATACGGTAACCATACAAACCCGGATTTATAATAATTTTTTTATGCAAGACCTGATAGCAGAATTAGAATGGAGGGGCATGATACAGGACATTATGCCCGGCACAAAAGAACAATTGAACAAAGAAATGACCACGGCCTATATTGGCTTTGATCCTACAGCCGACAGTCTGCATATTGGCAGCCTGGTTCCCATAATATTACTGATTCATTTACAAAAATTCGGACATAAACCCATTGCCCTGGTGGGCGGTGCCACCGGCATGGTGGGCGACCCCAGCGGTAAAAGTGAAGAACGTAACTTACTGAGTGAAGATGTGTTGAATCACAATGTAGCCTGTGTAAAAGCACAGCTGGAAAAGTTTTTAGATTTTGATGCCGCTAAACCCAATGCGGCAGAAATGGCCAATAATTATGATTGGTTTAAAACTTTTAATTTTTTAGATTTCATCAGGGATGTGGGTAAGCACATTACCGTAAATTATATGATGGCCAAAGACAGCGTGAAGAAAAGACTGGAAGGAGAAACCGGTATGAGTTTTACTGAATTTACCTACCAGCTGGTGCAGGGCTACGATTTTTACTGGCTGTATAAAAATAAAAATTGCAAACTGCAAATGGGAGGCAGCGATCAGTGGGGCAATATTGTAACCGGTACAGAACTCATCAGAAGAAAAGCGGGTGGAGAAGCATTTGCTTTTACCTGCCCGTTGATAAAGAAGGCAGATGGTGGCAAGTTTGGTAAAACAGAAAAAGGAAATATCTGGCTGGATGCCAATAAAACAACTCCATTTCAATTTTACCAGTTCTGGTTAAATGCAAATGATATCGATGCCGAAGGATGGATAAAGATCTTTACATTTTTAGACCAGCAAAGCATTGATGCTTTAATTACCGAACACAAACTTGACGCATCAAAAAGAACTTTACAAAAAGCATTGGCTAAAGAGATCACTGTTTTTGTTCATGGTATGGATGAATACAACAAAGCCATTGAAACTACCGACAAATTATTTGCCAATACTAATGCACCTGCGGAAGATTTAAGTGAAGACGACCTGAACAATATGGAAGGCATTGTTAAGGCAGATTATGCATTAGAAAAAATTACCGCAGGTATTGATGTGGTTTCTTTTCTGGCTGAAACAAATATTTTCCCCAGCAAAGGCGAAGCAAGGAAAATGATACAGGGCGGGGGCGTCAGCATTAACCGTAAAAAAATGGAATCTGCTGATACAAAAATAGAACCAGCGTTATTGCTGCATGGCAAATATCTTTTAATACAAAAAGGAAGAAGAAACTATTATTTGATAAAAGCGGTTTAATTAACTTTTATCAGTTTCCACATTTCATCGGCAACCAACTGGTTGCCTTTTGCATTTAGATGTACGCCGTCAGTTGTTAAAACGCCTTTGGTCTTATTCTCGGTATTATTGATAAGGTTGTATGCCAAAAATATTTTTCTCAGGTCTACCAGAGGTAAATTATTTTTAGTGGCCAGGTTACGTATCACCTTGCTGTATTCATTCAAATCGCCATCCTGGCTGTTACTGAAATCTGTTTTTTCTCCAATGGTGGCCGGTGTACACAAGATCACCTTAATTTTTTTACCCGTCAGTTTTTTGATGATGGCCTGGTAAAATTTTTCAAATTTATCAATGTCTGTTCCTGTGCCCGACGTTGCTTTATGCCACACATCATTTACACCCACATATATCACCACCATATCCGGATTTTTTGCCAGCACATCCTCTTCCATCCTCAAATACAGATCGTATATTTTATTACCGCCTATACCGGCACCTGAAAATTGATACTGGCCGGCCAGGCCTTCAAGTGTACACATACTGTCAATACGTGTAATATACCCGCCCGCTTCTGCACCGGCCCGGGTAATTGAATCTCCAAAAAAAATAACCTGTTGCTTAGGTGCTTGGGGCATAGCGGCAATTAAAGTAATAACAGAAAGTGCAATAAATATTTTTTTCATACCATTATCGTTTTTGCAAGTTATGCGGCATCGTTACCAGGTAAATTGAAGTAGTGCTGTTAATTATTATATTTACACTTAAAAATAAATAAAAGTTGCGGCAATGAATCAACTATTTAAACTGCAAAATGAAAAAGACTGGAAAACATTACTGTTGACTAATGACCAACTGATGCTGGTAAATAAGTTGTACAACAGTACTGAAGAATTTACTGAAAAATTCAACGAAAAGGGATTGCTGAAACAGCGGCTGGAAATTGCCCTGCCTGATATTTCAAAAATAACTTTCCCCGAAAAGAACGCTTCCATTGCTACCATATCGTTCCCCAAAAAAAATACCACTGCAACGCTTACTCTTGAATTTGCCAATGATGCAGAACAGGCTGAGTTTGTAAGAACAGTTATTCAGCCGCGAAAAATGACTGCTTCCACGGCGCAGGTAAGCATATTAAAAGCCATTGGATCCGGACTGCTGGGTTTGTTTATTACTGCAGCATTTACATTTGCAACTTACCAGGATGCCAGGATAACAGAAGCGGGTGGAACAGTAAATACCAGCGGCAGAAGAACACTGTACAAACAATTGTTTGCATGGCTGGGAGAAACGCTTGGCACACAGGGTACACTGATAGCCGGCACTGCAATAGGCCTTTTCTTTGTATTCCTTATTTTTAAAAACATGCGGCGCAAACCCGTTGAAATAGTATACGAATAATCTTATTCCACATCAACAGATTTTTTTACCGTTGCACCGTCTGAAACTTCAGGAATGAATTTTCTTTCTTTTACTAAAAAGCCATTGCCCTTTTCGCAGATATGCACTTTTAAATTTTCTAAACTAAACGGATTGCCATCCGGTATATCGGCAATATTGCTGTAGCATACATCATGCCCGTCTATAATGATCACACAACCGCTTCCTATAGCTTCCATTTTATTGCCTTCGGTGATGATCATACCGGTATCTTCACCCAGGCCAATGCCTATACAGCTGGGGTTGCAGGCTACCGCCTGTGCCAGCCTTCCAAAACGGCCACGCTTTTCAAAATGCGAATCGATAATTACTGAATCAATAAAGCCCAGGCCGGTGGTCATCTTCACTTCACCTTTAAGATGTGCCCGGGCTGCATTGCCTTCGTAGATCATTGTTTGGCTCATGGCCATGGCACCAGCCGAAGTTCCTGCTATCACAAAATCTTCTTCCCTGTAACGCTGTTTGATAATGGATAAAAATTCAGTGCCACCATCTGTTACACTTAGCCGCAGTTGGTTACCGCCACTGAACATTACGGCATCACATACTTTTATACGTTGTAAAAAATCCGGGTCATTGGTATCGGCACGGTTGCGAATGTGCATCAAACCAATATTGGTACAGCCAATTTGCCCAAAAGCATTCAGGTAATTATCGCCCACTTCAAACGGGATGGTGCTGGCAGTAGTAATCACTTCAATGCGGCTGAGGGGGCCGCCGGCTTCTTCCATAATTCTGCGCAGGATACCCAATTCAAAAAAATTGAGGTTATTGCGCTGTATATCTCCTTTTTCAGAAATAGTGCCTTTATCTTCTGCACCGCCTATTGCAATCAGTTTGCCCTTTGCATATTGCATGTAGTCCTTTTTGTGATGAATGCAAAAATACGGGAAATCGTGTTTTTGAAAGCAGTCTGCTTATTCACTGCTGTTGATTACATCACTTAGCTCCCCGCAAACTTTGTAATGCCCTCCACCAGCCGGTCTAAATTTTTAGTGCTGGTATACACGTTGGGCGTAACCCTGATACCGCTGATATTTTCCCAAACTATGGCTACCGTATGAATTTTATAATTATTCCACAGGTAGCTTTCCAGTTCGGCAGGTGTTTTACCCGTTACACTCACCATGCCAATGGCACAACCAAATTCCTTTTTAAGAGAAGTATGCAATTGTACTTTAGGTACATCTTTTACTTTTTCCATCCAGTAATTTTTAAGGTACAGCAACCGTTCTTCTTTGCGTTTACCGCCGATCATATCATAAAAATCGATGGCCTTATCTACCGCCTGCTCTATAAAAAAAGGCCTGGTGCCCAGGTGTTCAAACTTACGGATATTATCTTCTTCCTTTTCCTGTCCGCCAAAAAGGGGCCACAGGTCTTTTATTTTTTCTTTTCGTACGTACAGCAGTCCGGTACCAATAGGCGCACCCAGCCACTTGTGCAGGCTGGTGCCAAAATAATCGCAGTTCAAATCAGGAATTAAAAACTGGAATTGTGCAAATGTATGGGCCCCATCCACCAGCACGGCGATATTCTTTTTCTTTGCGGCATCTGCAATTTTTTTCACCGGCATCTTCTGCCCTATCCAGTTAATCATATGCGTGATCTGCACCACTTTTGTTTTTGCAGTAAATGCATCGGTATATTGTTTCACCAGGTAGGTTTCATCTTCACTGGGTAAAACCAAATTCACCCAAACCAACTTTATGCCTTCTCTTTTTTCTCTTTGCTTCCATGCGGCAATCATATTGGGATAATCTTGTTTGGTAAGCACCACTTCGTCTCCGGGCTGAAGTGCAATTCCAAAGATCACTGTTTCCAAAGCTTCGGAGGCATTGCGGTGCAGGGCAATTTCCTCTGCATCACATCCGGCGAGCTGGGCTAAACTTTTCCTTAAGGGCTCTCTTCCCTGATCAATAATTCGCCACATATAATAACTGGGGCCCTGGTTGCACATATCATAATACTGTTTCATGGCCTCTGCCACTACTTTGGGAGCGGGTGACACACCACCATTATTTAAATTAATAAAATTGGCCGCAATGGTGTACGACTGCTGTACATAGTGCCAAAATTCGTCGTCAGTTGCCAGCGCTTCGGGGCTAACATGAGCCACTTCTTTTAAAGCTGCATGCAGGTTACGGCTCCACGCCGGCTGAAAAAAATTTGCCGCTACTGCAGCCCCTGACAAAATACCTATTTTATTGAGGAAAGAACGACGGTTAGCCATGCTTTTAGTTTTAGTAATACAATTTACAGATTTTGTTTTTTGTAAAGCAAGATGATTTCGGTAATTTCCATTTTATAGGTTTATACCACGGAGTTACACAGCGGAACAGAGCTACACAAACACTACTCTGTGCAGCTGCTTTATTCTTAGCGAATCTCCGCGTAACAAAAAACTGCATTTATGAAAATCATCGAAATTAAAGTATTAAGAGGCCCCAATTACTGGAGTGTACGCCGCACCAAGTTGATACAGATGAAGCTGGACCTGGAAGAAATGGAACAGCGCCCCACCAATGTAATTCCCGGTTTCAGGCAACGGCTGGAAGCCATGTTTCCCACTATGATAGAACACCGTTGCAGCGTGGGTACCCGGGGTGGTTTTTTTGAACGTGTGGAAGAAGGCACCTGGATGGGGCATGTAATTGAACATATAGCGTTGGAAATGCAAACCCTTGCAGGAATGGATACCGGCTTTGGCAGAACCCGCGGTACCGGTACCGAAGGCGAATACTATGTATGTTTTAGTTACATGGAAGAAGACGCCGGTGTATATGCCGCCAGGGCGGCGGTAAGAGTAACACAGGCCCTGGTAGATGGCATACCGTATGAGTTGAGTGATGACATCATGAAGCTGCGTGAAATTAGAGAAGATACCAGGCTTGGCCCAAGTACCGGCTGCATTGTGGATGAAGCAGCGAAACGCGGCATTCCGTATATCCGTTTAAACAAACACAGTTTGGTGCAGCTGGGTTATGGCGTGCATCAAAAAAGAATACGTGCCACTATTGCCAGCACTACCGGAAACATTGCGGTAGATATTGCCTGCGATAAAGAAGAAACAAAAAATTTACTGGGTGCCGCAGAAATTCCGGTACCAAAAGGTGATGTGGTAAGAACAGAAGAAGGATTGAAAGATGCCATTGACCGCATAGGATACCCCTGCGTGATAAAACCTATTGACGGCAATCATGGCAAGGGCAATACCACCAACATTACCGATTGGGAAATGGCCCTGCGTGCATTTGAAGCCGCAAAAGTTTATGGCCGCAGTGTGATCATTGAAAAATACATTACCGGTTTTGACTTCAGAATTTTAGTGATCAATTATAAATTCATTTGTGCGGCACTACGTACCCCCGCTTCTGTTGTTGGTGATGGCGTGCATACCATACAGTATTTAATTGATGAAACCAATAAAGATCCACGCCGTGGTTACGGGCACGAAAAAGTATTAACGCAAATTACCATCGACCAGTTTACACAAAAAATGCTGGATGAAAAAGGATATACTCTGGAAACCATTCCTGCCAGTAATGAACTGGTATTACTGAAACCTACCGCAAATCTTTCCACGGGCGGCACTTCCACCGATGTTACCGATGAAGTACATCCGGCAAATATTTTCATGTGCGAACGCATTGCAAAGATCATTGGACTGGATATTTGCGGTATCGATATCATGGCAACCGATCTGCGTACACCCGTAACAGAAAATGGCGGTGCCATTTTAGAAGTGAATGCAGCTCCCGGATTCCGCATGCATATTGAACCTTCAGTGGGTTTACCCAGGAATGTGGCTGAGCCAGTGGTGGATATGCTGTTCCCCAAAGGCAGCGTAGGTAAAATTCCCATCATTGCCATTACCGGCACCAACGGTAAAACCACTACCACACGTTTAACCGCACACATTGCAAAAACAGCAGGCTATAAAGTGGGGTACACCACCAGTGATGGCGTGTACATTCAAAATCAGATGATGATGAAGGGAGACTGTACCGGTCCGGTATCATCGCAGTTTGTATTAAAAGACCCTACGGTAGATTTTGCTGTGCTGGAATGTGCAAGAGGCGGTATTTTAAAAAATGGACTGGCATTTCAGAATTGTGATGTTGCCGTAGTTACTAATATCAGTGCCGACCATATTGGATTAGGCGGTATTGACTCAATGGAACAAATGGCCAAAGTAAAAGCCGTGGTACCCGAAACGGTTTTTAAACATGGCTATGCTATTTTAAATGCAGATGACGACCTGGTATATGCCATGAAAGATGGGCTGCAATGCAATGTGGCTTTTTTTAGTATGGATGAGAACAACAAACGTGTTATTGAACACTGCAAAAAAGGCGGCTATGCAGCGGTGTTTGAAAATGGTTATATCACCATCATGAAAGGCACCTGGAAAATACGGGTGATAAAAGTTACTGAAGTGCCGGTTACTTATGGTGGTAAAGCAACACACAATATCATGAATTGTTTGCCAGCTGTACTGAGTACTTATTTCTGGCGGGACATTGCTATTGAAGACATTAAACTGGCCCTGCAAACTTTTGTACCATCGCCTGCTCAAACTCCGGGGCGTTTGAACATGTTCCAGTTTAAACAGTTTAAGTTCCTGGTTGACTTTGCACATAACCCTGCAGGACTTGAACTGCTATGTGATTTCATCAGCAAAATGGATGGTGAGCCCAAGGTGGGTATCATCAGTGGTACCGGCGACAGAAGAGATGAAGATATCAGGGAACTGGGCAGGATATCAGGAAGACATTTTGACGAGATCATCATTCGGCAGGACAAGCATTTACGGGGCCGCACGGCAGAAGAAATTGTAAACCTGCTGGTAGAAGGCATCAATCAAACCAAAACAAAAGACATTCCGGTAAATATTATCTACAACGAAAAAGAAGCGATCATGTTTGCTTACGACAATGCCAAACCGGGCAGCCTGATTACCATTATGTGCGATGTGGTTGCTGAAGCGCTGGACCTGATAAAAGGATTGAAAGAGAAAGAAGACACGGAATAAGTTTCAACATACATCGGAAGTTTAAAAACTTCCGATGTATGTTATTCACATCAGCGCCCACCAGGCAAATAAAATATACTCGGCAAAAAAGAATACCCAAAACCTCAGGTAGAATTTTTTTATGGAGTCTTTTTCTTTAAGTTGTACAAAAGAATAGTTCAGCAGGAATAACGTAAATAAAAATCCGTGCGCAGCCAGTAAAAAGGACTTCTCTTTAGCTGCGTAAAAAAAACTCCAGTAAATCGCAAATATATAAGCCGCACTCACCACCAGTGTACCACCCAGTAAGGCATTCTTTTTTGAGTACAATACCGCCAGGGTTTTTACATGAAATTTTTCATCTCCTTCTGTATCGGGCAGGTCTTTAAACCAGGCAATGGCAATGCTGAATGCCATAATAAAAATGGCCAGGCACCACACATATCCCGGCAGGTCATAATTACCATTGATTGCTTTTTGAAAATGCAGGAAGATGCCCACATTTACTAAAAATCCTCTTACTACGGTTATAGCCAACGCAGCGGGCAGGTGATGCTGCTTTAAATACAACGGCGGCAGCGAATAAGCAATACCGATCAGTAAGATCAATACAATCAACCCAAAATAAAAAAAAGAGGCAACAAAAGAAACTGTCAAACAGGTTACTAAAGCAGTGTATACAATTGTCAACGCATTTTTTCGGCTAAGCGTTCCCGCAGCCAGCGGCAGGTATGGCTTATTGATCTTATCCATTTCCACATCGGCAACCTGGTTAATACCTACAATAAAAACATTACAGGCCAGGGCCGCGGTCAGTGTAAGCAAATATAAAACCCAATGCTGCAATAAATCATTCCCATTGCATGCGATGATATACAAAGCGGTAATGCTGCACAAAGAACCGATGATGGTATGCGGCCGGCTGAACTGCCAGAGTATTTTTAATGGTTGCATTATTTTTTTGGATGGCCTTTTATACAGATCACCGCGCCTTTCCAGCCGGCGTATCTGTGTACGGTTATTTTATAGATTTCGTTTCCCATTTCCTGCAGCAGTATTTGGTATTGTTTTACCGACCTTGATTTTAAAACAGAAATGATACCATCATAAGTTACGGTAAATACATTTACAGGAATGATATAAGTAAACAATAATCTTAACAAAGAAAATGGCCGTACAAACGGTGCTGTTAATAATTGTACTGCTGTTGTGGTTAAAATGATCTTTAACATCGTTAGCAAACCGGGCTCCAAAACTTCTGCTATTATAAATGGTGCGCCGGCGGCCTGCATTTTTTGTACCAGCCCCTGCTTTTCCATGTCTGTAAAATGATGAAAGGCGTTATACATGGTATAACAAATATTTTGTTCGGGCTTCAGCTGCAATACATCCACTTCCAATTTTAAATAGGCAACAGCTGCATCATCTTGAAAAGTTGGTTCGGGAAATTTATCACTCAGTATTGTTTTACCATGGCCGCCTAACTGCCGCTGCATACAGATCGCCGGCATGCCACTTCCCGAACAGAGATCCTGTACCGTATTAACATTGTTTTCATTCAATAACAACCTTATTACCGGTACCAAGGGCTGGTAGAACCTTGTCCATATAATGATACTGCCAATATATTCCTGCTGGAAACGGCGGAATATTTTTGGAAACCAATTATAATCTTCCAGTTCCTTTATCATTACTTAAATTACAGTCTTAATATGCTGTAATATACAATGTATTTATCGCAACCCGATTTACTAACCGGAATCATTACCTTGTCAGTAATTGCACTGGCACTGCTTGTCATTGAAGCAGGCGTTAAAAAAGAGTGGTTGTCAAAACTTATTGGAAGAAAACTACTGCATGTTACTGCTATTTGCAGTTGCGCCTTTGCAATCGGCACATTTGAAAACAGCTTCCTGCTGGCGGGTATCTTCCTGGCATTCTTTTTTATTTTACTGGTGGTAATTAATAAAGGCTGGATGCAGGTGAATGCCCAAAAGAGTTATGGTATTGCCTTATTTCCATTGGCTTTTGCAGTGTTATTATTTTTCTCTCCTTTTCTTTACATCAGCAATACTGTATTTGCTGCCTTAATACTGGCCATTTGCGATGCTTTTGCAGGAATTACAGGTGAATATTTTGGCAAAAAAAAGATCCATTTTCTTTTTGAACAAAAATCCTGGATCGGGTTTGCGGCATTCTACCTGAGCTGTTTTGTTGTAGCAGTAATCTTCTTCAGCAAATTCTCTCCCCAGGGTTTGTTATGCTGTGGTATCATTGCATTAGTGCCGGCTTTAACTGAATTGTTTTCTTATAAAGGCAGCGATAATTTAAGTGTGCCTATCGTTACAGCAGTATGGGCATATTTTATTTTACGATTAGAGGATGTGGAAATTATCTATATCTTTTGGGCATTGCTCATTTTTTTACCCCTTTGTTTTATAGCGGTGTATAAAAAATGGCTCACCGTTAGCGGAGCTGCAGCAGCAATGTGGATGGCATTACTGCTTTTTGTTTGTGGTGGAGTAAAAGCATTTATTGCACCGGGATTGTTTTTACTTGCTGGAAGCCTGCTGTCTAAACTCAATACAAACGATAAAGAAAAAAATGGGCGTAATGCCCTGCAGGTTTTCTGTAACGGTATTGTTGGTATTACTTGCCTGGTTCTTTTTAATTTCAGTAATCAGCAGTGGTATCTTTTTGCGGCACTGGTATCTTTCTGTGTAAGTATGAGTGACAGTGTCAGTTCTGAACTGGGCACCTTTTTTAAAGGTATTACCGTTGACATACTATCTTTCAAAAAAACACCTGTTGGTATTTCGGGAGGCATTTCCTGGCAGGGCACAGTAGCAGGCCTGTGTGGTGCTTTTTTATTAACCGCTGCCGCCTTTTATACTTATTATTTTCCGGCTATTATATTTTGGCAGATTGCAATATGTGGCTTTGCCGGAATGCTGATTGACAGCATTTTGGGCAGTTTGCTGCAGGTAAAATACACCAACTCCACCGGGAGATTGATTGAAGAAAACGAGGCAGGTGCAGTAAAAACAAAGGGATTTAGCTGGTGTAATAACAATATGGTCAATCTATTAAGCAATATTATGATAACCCTCCTGTTTATATTGCTGCAACTTTAAAACAAATTTTAAAATCCATTTGGCTGAAAAGGGCTGAACCCTTATTTTTGCACTCCAAATTCTGAGCGTAAGCAAAGATACGATTGGGTTATGGTGTAACGGTAGCACTACAGATTTTGATTCTGTCTGTCTAGGTTCGAATCCTGGTAACCCAACCAGCGAGGACAAATCGGTTTTAACACTGGTTTGTCCTCTTGTATTTTCGCTGAAACCCTCTCCCAGCTTGTATATTAGCTCAACCGCTTCATTCAGTCGGGAGGTTCGATAACTCATTCCATCAAAAGTCAGTTTTTCGGGGTACATCGAACCTATTATTTCTCTTTTTCTCTTTGTATCGGCCTCAGCATAAAGTGTATCGAGCCTTTCAAGGCTGTCTAAAGCCTTATCTAGCAAGGCTGCAATGCTTGTAGTGCCAGTGTTTAAATCTAAGGCCTTCCCTTCCAGATAGGCGATTTTTCGCTCAGATTCGGATTTAATTTCTTTGTAGTCCGCACCATCCAAGTCGCCAGATAAAAGCAAATCTCTTGCCTTGGTAAGCCTGCTGCTCAATTGTTCCAACTCACTTTTTATATTCTTTAATTCATCCTTTTGGTTCTTCGTTTTAGCAAGGTAAACTTCATTGATTACTAGTTTGAAAACTTCGGAAATACCTGGGCGTGGCACATATTTTCTTAGCTCCCCGGCAAAAAGCTCGTTTGCCTGTTCCGATTTAAACCGTGCACCACAAGATGATGTACAGTGATAGTAATAATATAGCCCTCCATGTCCTCTTGATGCACTTCCCGTGAGAAGCTTACCACATTTTGGGCATTTTATATAACCTCTTAATTGGAGGATTTCGAGTGTACCAATCTTAGTCCGGTAATTTTTTTTCTTGCCGTCCAAAAAGTCCTGCACTTCGTTAAATAAAGTCTCTGTGATTATAGGCTCATGCTGACCGGGAACATAAGTTTTATGCTTTTCTTTCCAGCCACAGGTTAAAATTTTACCGCAGTAAACAGGGTTTCTAAGCAAATTCCAAAATCCCGACTTGCAGACGGTAAAACCCTTCTTGTTCACCTCCTTATAAATTTGCTCTACCTGATATTGCCCGTTTGCTAAAGTGTTAAAAGCCCATTTCAGAATGCCCGCACCGGGTTCCTTGGGTGCAATATATTTTTTTCCATCTTCAGTAATTTTGTTTGCGTAACCCAATGGAGCTTTCCCCATCCACCTACCCTCCTTCCTCGCTTTTTTCATGCCGTAGGTAACATTTAAAGCACGACGATCATTTTCAACTTCAGGAGCAGCAAGGTAAAAAGCAAGCATTAGCTTATTTTCAGGAATGGCTAAATCCAAAGGTTGCTCAACAGCCTGGGGTTCTACCCCTAGCTTTCTAAGAATACTTATCATTTGATAGGCATCACCCGCATTACGACTAAATCTATCCCATTTTAGAAATAATATAACATCAACCTGTCCCCGCTGCTTCTTTAAATCCAAAAGCAAATTATTCCATTGCGGCCTGTTAAATGTCTTTGCGGAATGATCCTCATATATAACTCTCCTGACTTTAATCTGATTTGCCTCACAATATTTACGCAACCGGTCATCCTGATCCCGTTGAGAGTATCCTTTATCAGCCTGCTCATCTGTGCTCACACGAATATATAAATCTGCAGTCATAGCTATGTTATTTTCGTTAATGCTATATGGGCAAATTTAACTATAAAATCCAGCATCAAACGGGCTTGGTCTAATGAGATATTCACATTATGCGCCTTCAATATTTCTATTACTTTTTCAGGTCCCACGTTTTCCATCTCACACCTCCTGTTTTAGAAATTTTAGAACTTTTATTTCTATAACCCTTTTAGGCCGTTCACTTTAACGGCACAATAAAAACCTTACTTCGTATAGAAGAGTTTGCAGAAGGGATATAGTTGATATACCCAAACTCATGAAGATGATTCATACATTGGTTGTAGGTATACCGAGAATTTATTTTAGCCGTATTCATTATTTCATGTCTCTCAATTTCAAAAGGGCAGTTACCACCGTTTAGACTCCATTGTTGTAGCAACGTCATATAAAGACTTATATGGGTTGTATTAATCCTTACATCCTTTTCAATGGCATTAAAGAATTCACTTATTGGTGGGAAAAGCTCCATGTTTTATGAATGTTGTTTCTTTGAATTTCTTTTTCCGTTAATTCTTTTCTTTTGCAGCAAGCCACTACCTGATGCCACAGAATCTGCCAGGACGATATTGTTGGGATTGAACAGGGAGTGGATTAATAAGCAGGGAGATTTCTTTGTAGAATCCCCCATCAATTTTGTTACTGCCATCATTTGGTTTCTAAAGAAATATGCTGATGGAAAATATTGTACACTGCCGCATGTTATAGAACTAATGCAGGCGCAGTATGATGAACTGTTTCCGGTACTCAACACCCAACCCGAAATTGAAGTTTTGGTAAACCCTTTCATTACGGCTTATCAAAATGATGCTATGGAGCAATTAGAAGGCCAGGTAGCCTCTGCAAAGATTGGTATGGCACGATTGGCTTCACCGCAGTTATATTGGGTGCTGTCGGGTAATGATTTTACGTTGGACATCAACAACCCAAAACATCCTAAAATTGTTTGCGTGGGAAATAACCCTGAGAAGCAACAAATTTATGGTGCTGTTTTATCCCTTTATATTTCAAGATTGATCAGGCAGGTAAATCGAAAAGGAATGTTGAAATGCAGCTTGGTGTTTGATGAATTTCCCACTATCTATTTTAATAACATGGATAGCTTAATTGCAACCGCAAGAAGCAACAAGGTTGCCACTACATTAGCCATGCAGGATTTTAGCCAGCTAAAAAAGGATTACGGAAAAGAACAGGCAGACGTTATCGTAAACATTACGGGCAACATCATCAGCGGTCAGGTTATGGGAGAAACTTCTAAACTGCTATCTGAACGTTTTGGAAAGATCATGCAGGACAGGCAGAGTGTTTCTGTAAACCGGCTGGATACTTCTATCAGCCATTCAAAGCAATTGGATAGTGCTATACCCGCTTCGAAAATTGCGGCACTTTCTTCCGGGGAATTTGTTGGCTTGGTCGCTGATAACCCGGATGAGAAAATTAAGCTGAAGATGTTTCATTCGGAGATTATTAATGATTCGGATAAACTAAATGAGGAAATGAGACGGTATAGGGATATTCCTGTGGTGTCAAATGTTTCTCAGCAACAGGTGCTGGATAATTATTACCAGGTCAAGATGGAGGTGAAGCGGTTAATTGGGGAGGAAGTGGAAGTCTTAAGGGCAAGAATTAAGGAATGAGAATGCGGAGGGTGAGTAATCCAGCGAATTGTTGATTGCAGGGCATTGGCCTCCTTTTAATTAAACGGAAGTACGGTTCCCGCCGTTATCTGGCGTTTATTGTAAAACTTATTACTGACGAAAGTCATGTCTCTATGTAACAAAGGTTACAATAGTCAGGTGTGGACCTTGTCTATATTTGTGAGTGAACATTCACTTACATGTTTTAAAAAACAAAAATAATGAACGGGAAAAATAATATCGCCATAGGGTTCCTCACCATGGGGGCTTTTATGGCTTACGGATTCCTCTTAATTTATTTAAGAGACTTTGCACCAGGCAAAGAAGAATGGGTAAACTCCTATAGTATTGGAAAACATTTTGAAACAAGGCTAGCCCATGTACACGGAAACCTTTTTGCTTTTCTGAATATTCTTATCGGGTATTTATTACTGCATTTTAAAGATAAACTCCGTAACGTAAAAATTATATCATGGCTTGCTTTAACAGGATTGCTAATGCCAATTGGCATTTTGTCTGAAGTATACCTTGGTTTACCTCCTGCTTTAGTATTGATTGGTGCAATTGCTATGACTACTTCTGTAATGTGGCTTGGAATTTCCTTTTATAAGATGAAACAAATGAATGCTTAAATATATTTTGAAATGACAGTAGCGATATCTAATAGACAACTTGAAATCATTGCAGCGGCAGGTAAAATTTTAACTGCTTCGGGAGTTAGTGGTTTGACAATAAAAAATCTTGCCAAAGAAATGAAATTTTCTGAAAGTGCTATCTACAGGCACTTTGCCAGTAAAGAAGAAATTATAATTGCTATGCTTGAATATCTTGCTCAAAATATTGATGAGCGTTATAGTAAAGTAAGTACCAATGAACAGGCACCGGAAGAAAAATTTACTTTGTTGCTCCGGAATCAGTTTAATTTCTTTAAAACACATCCTCACTTTGTTGTTGCTGTTTTCTCTGATGGATTGTTAGAGGAAAGCCAGCGTATTAATGAAACAATTCATAAAATAATGGGCGTAAAAATGAAACACTTGTTGCCCGTTTTAAAAGAAGGTCAGCAAAATAAAATATTCACTAATGCAATTTCTGCTGAAGATTTAATGCATATAGTAATGGGAACATTCAGGCTGCAGATGTTTAAATGGCGTATAGCCAATTTCGGATTTGATATTAAACGAAGCGGAGATAATATGATACAATCAATATTAACACTAATAAAAAATAGATAAAATGGAAAATACAGAATTACAAACAGCTATGCCACGTATTGGAGATAAAGCTCCGGAATTTAAAGCTGTCACAACGCAGGGTGAAATCAATTTTCCTGCTGATTACAATGGTAAATGGGTTATTCTGTTTAGCCATCCAGCCGACTTTACACCGGTTTGCACATCCGAGTTTATAACTTTTGCTAAAAGAGAACCGGAATTTAACGCATTGAATTGTCAGTTGGTAGGCTTATCAATTGACGGTTTATACAGCCACATCGCCTGGTTACGAACAATCAAAGAAAAGATTGAATTTAAAGGAATGAAAAACATTGAAGTCAAATTTCCTTTGATTGAAGACATTACCATGGAAGTTGCAAAAAAATATGGAATGATTCAACCCGGCGAAAGTTCAACCAAAGCAGTAAGAGCAGTTTTTTTTATTGATCCCAAAGGAATGATTCGTGCCATAATTTACTACCCACTTTCAATGGGCAGAAATTTTGATGAATTAAAGCGGGCATTGATTGCTATGCAAACTGCCGACACTTACAGTATAGCTACCCCAGCAGACTGGCAACCGGGAGATGATGTAATTGTGCCAACAGCAGGTTCTTGTGGTGTTGCAAAAGAAAGAATGGAAAGCGAAGGGGAAATGACTTGTTATGATTGGTTTTTCTGTACCAAACCACTTCCAATTGAAAAAGTTAAAACGCAATAACATGAAAAACGCAATCCCCTATTTATTAGCTATTATACTAGCCGGGTTTGGCCTGCTTACGTTGTTTCTAAGTACATCAGTAATCTTAGATTTATTTGGCATCAGGGCTAAAGAAGGTAATTATGTTTTGTTTATTGTCTGGTCAAATTTTATCAGTAGCCTTCTTTATCTTTTTGCAGCTTATGGATTTATAGCATTTAAAAAATGGACTACTTCACTATTGGTTATCTCAACCGTCATTCTCATTTCAGCTTTTATTGGATTAAGAGTTTACATTAATTCAGGAGGTATTCACGAAACTAAAACCGTTGGGGCCATGCTCTTCAGGATTGCAGTAACGCTTCTTTTTGCAGCGATTGCTTATTTCACCATCACAAGAAAGTATCATTCAAATTTAAAATAATTTATAATGAATATCCGGCAATTACATACCCAGGACAAACCCGTTTCTACATTTTCAATCTTTAAAGGTGCTGAAGGCAATGCAACTGTAATCCAAATACTAAAAGGTCAGCAATTAAAAGAACATCTTACAAAAGTTCCGGCATTGCTCATTTGCGTTGAAGGTGAAGTGGTTTTTGAAAATGAAAAAGGAATAAAGGAAACCTTAATGTCCGGAGATTATGTACATATTGAACCACTGGTAAAACATTGGCTGGATGCAAAAACTGAAGGTCAACTTATACTTTTAAAATAAAAGATCATGGCAAAAATAGTAATCCTTGGCGCTGGTATAGCCGGGCATACAGCAGCTACACATTTAAGGCGGAAGCTTTCTAATGAGCACGAAGTTTTAGTAGTTTCACCCAATAGAAATTACCAATGGGTTCCATCAAATATTTGGGTTGGGATTGGAAGAATGAATGTAAAGGATGTTTCATTTGCACTTGAACCTATTTATAAAAAGAACAAGATTGGCTATAAACAGGCTAAAGTAATTTCCTTTCATCCGGAGGGTGATACCAATGAACCGAAGGGATATGTAAAAATTGAATATCTTTTCGGCGATCATGCAGGACTTCAGGAGAACATAAATTATGATTTTCTGATAAATGCCACTGGCCCAAAATTAGCATTTGAACTAACGGAGGGATTAAACCCAGGTACAAATAAAACATATTCGGTTTGCACTTATGAACATGCAACACACGCTTCTAATGCTTTGCATGAACTGATTAACTCTCTAAAAAGCTCAGATAAAAAAGCAAAAATACTTATAGGTACAGGCCATGCAAAAGCAACCTGTCAGGGTGCCGCCTTTGAATATATTTTGAATGTAGAAAAGGAGCTGATGAAATTTGGGATAAGAGATAAAGTGGAGATTATCTGGCTCTCCAATGAATACGCTTTAGGTGATTTTGGTATGGATGGAATGCTGCTGACTTATGGTAACAGCACCATGAAATCAAGTGAGATGGTTGAAATGGTTTTTGCAGACCGGGGAATCAAATGGATTTTAGGAGCTGGGATTTCTAAAGTGGAAGACGGAAAGGCTTTTTATGAAAACCTTGATGGTGAATATAAGACCGAAGAATATGATTTTGCCATGTTAATTCCCTCCTTCTCCGGGCATGGTTTTAAAGCGTTTGATAAAGAGAATATTGAAATTACAGCAAAACTGTTTAAAGGCTTTATGATTGTTGATGCAGATTATACTGCAAAGCCTTATGAAGAATGGTCGGTTCAGGATTGGCCTGAAACTTATCAAAACCCAAACTATCCAAATATTTTTGCGCCCGGAATAGCCTTTGCGCCACCACATTCTATTTCCCAACCCCGAAAAAGTAAAAATGGAACAGATATTTTTCCCTCTCCTCCCAGAACGGGTATGCCTTCCGGCATTACTGCAAAATTAGTAGCTGATAATATTATTGATTCTATAAAGGCAGGTAAAATATCATTAAACCATAAAGGCTCAATGGGTAATATGGGAGCAGCTTGCATTGCATCAGCCGGTTATGGAATTACGCAGGGAAGCGGCATTAGTATTACCACTTTTCCAATAGTGCCAGACTACAAAAAATATCCGAACTCACAAGGCAGGGATTTAAAGAAAACCTTTGGGGATATTGGACTTGCAGGGCATTGGTTAAAATTGACTTTGCACTATGCTTTTATTTATAAAGCAAAAATGAAGCCCTTTTGGTGGCTGATTCCTGAATAATAGAACCGCAGGTAAAAGCATATTCTTAAATAAATATAAAGCTATGACACAGACCATATCAAAATCGCAGCATTTTAAAATGCAAAATCCCTTCATTCAAATTTTTAAGTATTTGTACTTGAGCATTAAAATACTAACAATTGTTGCAGGCGGGCATAGTGGTACAAGAAATCAATAAAGGGCTCAACGAATAAAAATTTTTTACCAATGAAGTTAGCGAGTATTCACAAACGACTTGTATTGCTGACACTGTTAGCAATCGGAACTTTTACTGCAAATGCACAATTGTGGTCATTGCAACAATGTATAGACACCGCACAAGTCTACAACAAATCTCTGCAAATGAGCAGAAATACTAAAGCTATAAGTGAACAAAAGCGAAAGGAAGCCATCGCAAACCTGATCCCTAAAATAATAGCTAATGCAGATTATAAATATTTTACAGATTTGCCAACGCAGCTAATGCCTGCTGCTATTTTTGGCGGACCGGCAGGAACTTTTAAGGAGACTCAGTTTGGCGTGCCGCACAATATCACTGCTAATTTGCAGCTAACAATGCCCCTGTATAATCCACAGGTGTTTGGCGCTATACAAACCACTAAAATAGCAACAGAGTTAAGCGACTTACAATTGCAAAAAACAGAAGAGCAAATTTATTTTGATATTTCTAATCTCTATTACAACGGGCAACTTTTACTCAGGCAATTATCCTTTATTGACAGCAACATAGTAAACACATCTAAACTCTTTAAAAACATGCAGTTACTTAAAGAACAACTGATGGCAAAGGGAACGGATGTGAGCAAAGTGCAATTACAAAGGGAACAACTAGAAACGCAAAAAGAATTAGTGAACAGCAGGTATGAGCAGGTAACGAATGCCTTAAAATTTGCAATGGGCATCCCACTAGAACAAAATATAAATATCGAAAAGGATATTCAATATAAATTAAATGATGAATATACAAGTACTACAGCAATTGATATTCGATTAGCAAATATGCAATCTAAATTTTTACTGAGTGAGTTAAGCACATTGAAAAGATCTAAACTTCCTTCTCTTTCTCTTTTTAGCACTTATGGCAAAACAGGATTTGGCTATGATAAGCAGCCCAATGATTTTTTAAAATTTTATCCCATTGGTTTTGCAGGTATTCAATTAAGCTATCCTTTATTTAATGGAACGGTTACACAAAGAAAGATTAATCAAAAAAGATTAGAGATAAAAAATAGTGAATTACAGGTACAGTTAGTTACCGAACAAAATACGATGCAAATAGAAAATGCAAAAAGACAACTGTCTGTTGCGCAAAAATCTATTACTACATCCACATCCCAGATTGAACTGGCTAAAACAGTGTATGCGCAAACCTTTCTGCAGCAGAAGCAAGGCACTGCTTCTTTAACAGATGTTTTACTGGCAGATAGTGCCTTGCGGGAAGCCCAGCAAAATTACTTATCGGCTCTAGTAGAATACCTAAAAGCTGATTTGGAATTAAAAAGACTATCTGGATTATTAGGAGTTAAAAATTAGAAATCAACGAGATTATGAATAAGAAATTAATCAATTTAAAAAAGGTTTTATACATCCTGATTCCTTTAATGCTGGTAGGGATTATTGTTATTCGCCTGAAAAAAAACAAGGACACTACACAAAATAAAGTTTACCAGTACAGTAAGGAACAGGCCATAAATATACAAACGGATACGGTGAGGCTGGAAAGCATTACTGCCGTATATTTTTATACGGGCACATTTGAACCCAGTAAAGAAACCAGGTTGAGTGCTGAAGCGCAGGGGAAAATAAATGCGATGTATGCAGATGCAGGAAGTATAGTGAAAAAAGGGCAGGCTCTCATTAAACTCGATGATGCTTTACTGAATCAGCAATTGAACACGGTAAATGTACAGATACAAAATATCACCTCAGAAGTTGACATTCAATTACAAGCAAATCAAATACAGATAAATGGGTTGGAGGATGATGTAAGGCGGTATAAAATTCTTGTTGCGGCAGATGCCATTCAGGGAATTCAATTAGAAAAAGCCGAATTGCAATTGCAGACTGCAAAAAATCAACGCAGCTCAATTATGCAAAAATCGACTCTTAAAAATACACAAGCCTTACGGTCAAGTATTATAGCACAATTAAATAAAACCACTGTTTACGCACCTTTCAATGGTGTGGTAACTGCCAAACTAAGTGAAGTTGGCGCTTTTGCATTGCCAGGCATTCCATTGCTGCAGATTACTGATATAAGCCAATTGCGATTTACGGTTACTGTTCCTGAAAGCGATTTAAAATTGTTTGATTACGAAAACAGTTACGAAATTATTGCAGATGCAGCTCCTGAAATTAAGCTACAGGGAAAAACTTCTTTGATTGGCAGCAAAGCAAATATCGGCAATTCATTTCCTGTTCAGTTTACAATGAATAATGTATCAAACCTGGCCATTAAATCGGGCATGTTTGGAAAATTGAATTTAAAAAATGATACACCTGAAAAGGGCATCGTAATTCCTGCCTCTGTTATTGTTGGTTCAGAAAATCAGCCGCAGGTTTATCTCGTAAAAAATGGCAAGGCTATTTTGCAAAACATTACTATATCTAAAAAATTTGAAAACAAAGTGGCTATTTCAGCGGGATTAAAAGAAGGAGATGTAATTGTAACAAATGGATTTATTAATCTTTTTGATGGGGCCAATGTGACAATTAAGAATTAAAAATTACGAATTATGAAGCATATCATTGTTTATATCAACATTCTGCTAATTACATTATTTACTTCCTGCAATAACAGGAATAAAAGTAAGGATAACATAAAATCAGATTATACAAAAATTGGAAATAGTATAGTAAAGAAAACCTTTGATACCTTACGAAGTTCCCTGCAAACCGCAATCAGTCAATCTGGTGTTGAAGGCGCTGTGCAATACTGTCAAACTGCGGCGTATTCACTTACAAATATTTATGCTTCCGATTTAGTAACGATAAGAAGAACAACCTTGAAATACAGAAACCCAACGAATAAACCCGATACATCAGAAGAGCGGATATTAAAATTATTTGCTTCGCTAAAAGAACAGGGAATAAAAAATGATTCTATAAAACCCATTACTGAAGGAACTGAAAATGGAGAAGTTCATTTTTACAAACCAATCATGTTACAGCAAATGTGTGCCTCATGTCATGGTAGCAAAAACACCGATATACAACCATCCGTTTGGAAAGCTATCAATAGCCTTTATCCTTTGGATATGGCATACGATTTTAAAGCCGGCGATTTGAGGGGCATCTGGCATATCATATTTACGAGTAAGAAAAATAATAAATGAAGAAATGCAGGCGCAATATAAATTTTGAATTAGCTCTTAGAATTTTGTTTTAAAAAGAGAGCAATTCCTAATTCTCAATTCTTAATTGAACAAAATGAATATTACAGAAATATCAATCAAACGTCCATCGCTGATAATCGTACTTTTTAGTGTGCTTACTTTATTAGGTGTTATTGGATATAAAAATCTTAGTTACGAACTGATGCCCGATTTTAACCAGCCGGTCGTAGTTATTAAAACAGCCTATCCCGGAGCCGAACCCGGTGAAGTGGAAACATCTGTTTCAAGAAAAATTGAAGACGCTTTATCTAATATGGAAGGCGTAGATTACCTGGTTACAAAATCTTTACCCAACGCTTCTATCATCATTGCTAACCTTAAATACGGTACCAACCTGGATAAAGCAATGCAGGATGCCCAACGCTACATTGATAATATCCGCAAAGATTTACCGGTAGATATTTTAAGCCCGGTAATGAGTAAGGTGTCGCCGAATGATTTACCGATAATGTCTATCAGTGCCACAAGCAATTTGCCTGCCACTGCATTTTATCAAAAAATGAAAGATGAATACCTGCCGCAAATTCAACAGTTGAAAGGTGTGGCGGAGATTACCATTTTAGGTGGTGAAGAAAGAGAAGTACAGGTAAAAGTGAACCAGGAAAAACTGAAACTGTTTAAACTATCACTCTCCCAGGTGGTGGATGCTGTTAACCGTTCTGGTCTGGATTTACCAGCCGGTAAAGTGCAAACTGACAAAGAAAACAGTTCGGTGAGACTAACAGGAAAATTCACAACGATAGAAGATATAAAAAATGTGCAGGTGGCGATGCCTGTTGCCGGCAGCCCGGTGTATTTAAAAGATGTGGCAATTGTAAGCGATGGAATTAAAGAAACAACATCTATCAGTCGCTATAATGGTAAAAATGGTATTGGACTAATGTTGAAAAAACAGGGCGATGCCAATGCTGTGGATGTTTCAAAATTAGTTCGTAATAAATTCAAAGCAATTGAAGAACAAAATACGAATGGAGGAGTAAAATTTATTATTGCGGATGATAGCACTGATAATACTATTGCCGCAGTTAATTCAGTAGTGTTCGATCTGATTTTGGCAGTGCTACTGGTTTCGTTGGTAATGCTTTTATTTCTGCGGAGTTTTAGAAACTCATTGATTGTAATTGTTGCCATTCCAACATCTTTAGTTACTGCTTTTGCCGTGATGTGGTTATTGGGTTATACTTTAAATTTAATGACCTTGCTTGCCATGTCATTAATCATCGGCATACTGGTAGATGATGCAGTTGTGGTATTGGAAAATATTCAAAAACATTTAGATAAAGGAAAAGAAAAACGTATTGCTGCAATGGATGGCCGTATGGAAATAGGTTTTGCTGCTTTGTCCATCACATTGGTGGATGTGGTGGTGTTTTTACCAATACTTTTTTTGCAGGTTTTTGTAGCTGATATGCTTAAACAATTTTCGGTAGTGGTAGTTACATCTACACTCACCAGTTTGCTGGTAGGCTTTACGCTTACACCCTGGCTGGCATCACGAATTGGGATAAAAGAAGATTTGAAGCCAACTAATTTGTTTAATCGCTTCCTGCTTTGGTTCGAATTTCAGTTAGATCAATTCATCAACTGGTATGGTAAACAACTGGAATGGGTTTTAAGCCATAAATTAATTTTTACAGGAATAGTAGTGCTGCTTTTTGCCATCACCCTCGGCATAATGAAGCAGGGAATCATTGGGAAAGAATTAATTTCTACCGGCGACCAGGGAAAATTCAGGATGGCTTTAGAATTTGATAAATCAACTTCTATCCAACAAAATAATCTAATAGCACAGCAGGTAGAAACTTATATTCTGCAACAAAAAGAAGTGGCAACAGTTTTCAGTAATGTTGGAGGGCCGAGTACAGGTATTGGAAGTTTAGGTGTAGGTTCTACAAATAAAACTGAATTTACCATCCAGCTAAAATCTAAAAAAGAACTCAATAATTTGCCTACAGAGTCCTTTATGAAAACACTACGGGAAGATTTAAAATTAAGATATCCTTCAATAAATTATTCCATGGCAGCACTGGGATTAATTCCACGTTCAGCTCCCATTGAAATTACTTTAAGTGGCAACAATCTGGATTTGGTAATGAAATCGGGCAATGAATTAAAATCAATTGTAGAAAAAATACCCGGCGCTGATAATGTACGATTATCTGTAGAAGCCGGAAGCCCTGAATACAAAATAATTCCCGACAAAGAAAAGATGCAGCGATTGGGATTAACAACTGCTTATGTAGGTTTAAATTTAAGAACAGCCTTTACAGGAAATGATGATGCAACACTTACAGAAAACGGAACAGAGTATCCTGTAAGAATTTGGCTAGATGAATTTGAACGAAAAAATTATGATGATGTAAAACGATTATCTATTGTAAATCCGATGGGTTTGCCAATAGAAGTTTCGCAGTTTGCAAATGTAGAGAGAGATAATTCGCCTTCGCTGTTAGAAAGAAAAGACCGCCAGCCTGCTATAACACTTACTGCCGATGCTTTGGGCCGTCCATCAGGAACCGTGGCAGATGAAGTGGTAGCTTATCTCACAAAAAATCCGTTAGCAGAAGGAATAGACATGACATGGGGAAGCGATATAAAAAGACAGAACGATAGTTTTGGTGCATTGGGTTCTGTTTTAATGATTTCATTTTTGCTGATTTATTTAATTATGGTGGCATTGTATGACAATTTTGTGTATCCCTTTGTTGCTTTGTTTTCCATTTTGGTGGCAACCATTGGTGCTTTTCTTGCATTGAATTTGGCGTTAAGTAATTTAAGTTTATTTGCCCTGCTTGGTTTAATAATGCTGATGGGCTTAGTAGTTAAAAATGCCATTTTAATTGTTGATTTTACCAATCAGTTAAAAGCACAGGGCATGTACTATAAAGAGGCATTAATTAAAGCCGGTAAGGAACGTATGCGTCCGATATTAATGACCACATTGGCAATGGTATTCGGTATGCTGCCTATTGCATTGGCAAAAGGAACTGCCAGCGAATGGAAAAATGGATTGGCCTGGGTAATCATTGGCGGCTTACTTTCTTCACTGCTACTTACTGTTTACCTTGTGCCGATGGTATATTATGTGGTGGATAGATTAAAAGAAAGACTTGGAGGGAAAAGAGTCCTAAGAAAAACACCACAAATCATTACTAATGAAACTGTCAGCTAAATATTTTTTAATTCTTTTTATTGGCTTGCTTTTATCAGTAATTCATGGCGGCAATGCAACAGCCCAGTCGTTGAATAGTAAACATTCATTACGTATCCTATGGGATAACGATTTTATCAATGTTCGTGGAGATGGTACAGACAGATACTATACTAACGGCATTAGGATAGATTATTTTTATACAAAAAAACAAAAAGCAAAATTTCCTTCATCACTCTTACTTAATATTTCTGAGAATAATAATAACAATATCTACGGATGGGGAGTAGCACAATTTATGTTTACGCCTAAGAATATTGATGTAACCGATATTCAATATAATGACCGTCCGTATGCAGGTGCATTGTACAGCATACATTCCCTTCAGTCAATTGACAATATTAAAAAAATAAAAGTTACCTCTGAAATTCGTTTTGGAGTGATAGGGCCACTGAGTTTTGCGAAAGAAACCCAAACATGGGCGCACAGGGTTATCAATTACACAAAACCATTAGGTTGGGGCAACCAGGTGCCAAACGATTTAATCCTGAATTATAACATCAGTATCGAAAAGCAAATGCTACAGCCCTCCAAAAAGATTTTATTGGTTGGTATCATTGAAACATTCAGTGGTACAACTTATAATGCGGCGGGTGCAGGGTTTATGCTAAGGGTAGGAAAATTCAAAAATTACTTTGACAATATTTCTCTATCACAAAAAAATAATAAAAGCAAATCTCAGTTGTACGTTTTTATGAAACCGGCTATCAGGGTTGTGCTGAGTAATGCTTTATTGCAGGGAGGTCTGTTAAATCAAATCAGCCCTCAGAGCAATGGCTATGTTTTAAGTAAAGACCAAATAGAGAGATTAATTGTGTTGTATGATGTTGGTATTACTTTCGAAAAGCCGAAATATAGCCTCACCATAACACAAAAATTTATTGGACCGGAATTCAAAGGTCAATACACACAGGAGTTTGGAAATCTTACTATGCAATTTAAATTGTAGAGTCGCACTTACGCAGGATAGTTTTTACAAAACTTTGTGGAGGTGATTTACCAGGTACGGTCTTATTTGAAATTGTATCTATTTTAACAATTGTTACTTGACTATGTAACACTTGTTACTGCCATCGGTAACATCCTAAGTTAGCTTTATACCATAAAATAATTCAATCACAATAAAACATTTCATCATGAAAAAAGTATTAAAAACCGGGGGGTTCTTGTTGCTTGCGGCAGCATTCGTTGTTTCAGTAGCATCTTGCAGTAAAGATGATACTCACGCCAATAATAGTAATAATAATGGAAACGGAAATATCAACATTGTTAATCTGCAGGCTCAAATAACCAGTTTGCCAAATGAGCCATTAAACTCGACAGAGTTAACCAGCCTTTCTGTTATGAGAGAGGAAGAAAAGTTAGCAAGGGATGTGTACATTACCTTGTATAACAAATGGGGTGTAAATATTTTCACAAACATTTCAAGCAGCGAACAAACACATATGGATGCGATATTGATGTTGTTAAATAAGTATAGCTTAACAGACCCCGTTGGCTCTAATGCGGTTGGAGTATTTACCAATACAACATTACAGACCCTGTACAACCAATTAGTGGCACAGGGTAATGCAAGTGTACTTGACGCATATAAAGTTGGTGCAACCATAGAAGACCTTGATATTTTTGATTTGAAGAATGCATTACTCAACAACGATAATCAGGATATTAAATTAGTATATGATATGCTTACTAAGGGAAGCAGAAATCATCTTAGATCATTTTATAAAAATATTCTGAACATTGGGGGTATCTATACACCACAATATATTACACAGGCTGAGTTTGATGTTATTATCAACGGCACAATGGAAACAGGCTTTTAAGAATATTTAAACTATAGATTATGAAAAAGTTCATTTTTTCTTTAACAGCTATTGTATTATCAATTGTTGGTTTTGCCCAGCAGGCCATCACTTTAAATCAACAGGAAAAAGATGCCATACTTTACATGCGGGAAGAAGAGAAACTGGCAAGGGATGTATATGAGTTTTTATATGCAAAGTGGAATGTAAATACATTTGGAAATATACGTCGCAGCGAACAAACCCACATGGACAGAATGAAAACACTTATTACCTCTTACAGATTAAACGACCCTGTTGATAAGAATAGTGACAAACAGGGTGTTTTTGTAAACAGTGTACTGCAAAATTATTATAAAGAATTAACAAACGCCGGCAGTACCTCATTAACTGAAGCCTTAAAGGCTGGGGCTAAGATAGAGGAACTTGATATTGCTGACCTGGAAGAAAGAGTAAAACTGACCACCCGGCCGGATATAATCAGTACCTACAATTACTTAAAAATGGCATCAGCAAATCATCTCCGTGCATTTGTTCGGCGCCTTAAAATGCAGGGTGTAAACTACGAGCCGGTTATTCTTAATAAGCCATCTTTTGATAAAATAGTAGATGCGGATACAAATCATAACGGCAGGCAGTGGTAGCAGTAAAAGGAAAATACAGTTGGATACTAAGTTGATAAATTTTATATACTAACCCCACACAACGGTCCCTGCTTACCTTAGTTTTTTACCTGTCTTTTGTTTTTTGTCCCGCATTTTACTCGCCAATATTTTTTTGCAGAGATACAATTTGTCAAAGCAAATATCACTTTTCAACACCCCGGCAAATTTGAAATAACTAAGGCTCCGGAACCAGCACCCACAAAATATGAAGCAATAAATTTCCTGAGCATTAATAGCCGCATTATATCGCAGAAATCTAAATTATGCCCTTACAGGTTATCATACGCTGAATAATTTATTTCAGACTTGAATCATTAACGCCCCCCAATATTTTTAAGGAAGTTTATTAGTATGGTTGCCCATCGTCCGAAGCTCAGAGTGTTTCACTCCGAAATTATCAATGACCATGATAAGCTAAATACAGAAGAGAGCAATTACTGGCATATTTCTGCGGTTTCAAATGTTACCCATCGCAGGGGTTGGATAATTACTACCAAGTTAAGATGGAGGTGAAGCGGTTTGTTGGAGAGGAGGTGGAGCGGTTGAAGAGAGAAAAAGTTTGATTTTGAAAGACATCTTGATAAGGTCCTATATCACAAAAAGTCCAGACGGAATTTTAGCTACAAAATGAGTGATATATTTTCTCACTAGTATTGTCAGAAATTGGGCGAGAAAAATGTAGATTTCGTACAAAGAATAAATATCTGCTTACAGCTTTATTCGATTTCTTTACACCCAAAAAATGTACGTCTGATTTTTCAGAAATCTCCTCAGCTCCGTCGATGACCGTTGCATACATCACTACACCAAAGAGGTTGGGATATTTTATCATCTTTGAAGTAAATAAGCGAACAGCGTTCTCTATATCAAATACCATGAAATAGATTGAATTGACAGGTATATAGACAATGCCTGATGAGTTTGGCGGTATTTGCTTTGCTTTCTTATCCAGTTTATTGTTGCAAAGCCTGTGTGTATCATCAAAGTTTAATGGAGCACCCATTGGTCCTTTACGATAATCGTTTTTCTCAATCCATTCCATTAACTCCGCATATTTATTATTATGGCATACAGCAAACCGAATCATTTCATCCTGATAATAAACAATCGCCTCCTCCTCCATCGCCTTTTCTCTGCAGTCCATTACAACTGAAAGCGATTTTGTCATTTCGGATTCATCCAGGTATCTTAATTGTGCAAAAGAGTAAGGCATGTAAGCAGCCGGCGGTTCCAGTACCCTTAAAAATCGGCTGTAATTTTCCTGAATCATTTCTCTGCTTTCTCCATCGCCCAGTTGTGATACTTCAACAAATATGCTCTCCTTCGTTTCCGGATTGCTAATTTCTATGTCAGGAGTTTTCACTGTTTTAATTTCTTCAAGCACGGAACATTTGAAACCTGCTTTAGAGAGCATTTGAAGAACTTCAATAAAAGGCTTGCCTTCTGCCCTGCAAGCGGTTTCAGAAATCAACTTGGCTTTAAGTTTTTTATAACCGCTTTCTGTGTTCCTTAATTGAGATAAGAGCGTCACAAGACTAATTAATTCATCTGTCTGCCAATGCCCTTTGCTTTCAACTAAATTTAATAAAGGATGGTTCCTTCCACAACTTTTGAGAAAGCTTTTACCTAGTTCTTTTCGGCAAAATTCAAGTGCTTCAACCCAATCATTTCTATATTCATCAGTTCCATAGTTGCACCTGGTGGCATACTCAATATGCTTTTCCCATTGGTAATGACACTCCCTTTTAGCAAATATTTCAAAGTATAAATCATTGTTCATTGACAGTTCGATAATTTAAATTTTCAATATGGACCCGGGATTTGATTGCTACATTAACTCTGTCATTACCAATCGCTTGTCCCGTATTGCCTTTTCTACTTTCCATTTAGTCAAAGGGCTAAACAATTCCACGTTTCGTTGTTGAAATATGATAGAAAGACATCTGTTTTTAGTCCACTTATACCGTAAATTTAAAGTTTCCTGAAAGAAGCTATAAATTGAATTTAGCAGAATGAAACAAAAAAAAGTGCAAAAGAGTGTAAAAAAGGAAAACTCCTTACCGGAATCAGATACTTTTGATTTTGACCACGCCCTTGACTTGATTATTCAAAAGCGAAACGGCGGGGCTGTAAATGTCAGAGGTATTGGTTTTCAGCTATTGTTCTCTATTCATACCCTGTTGGAACAACTTGATCCCAACCTTACAAATTCCGTCAGACTTGAGGGCATTGAAGATCTTGACCTTCGATCTGGTGACAACCAAACGTATTTTCAAATTAAGACTTCACAAAATACAATTGACGCTTCTACGATTTGGGAATTAAAAGTATTTCAGCATTTTTATGAAGTTTACCAAATAAATCCATCTGCCGATTTTGTACTTATACATAATTCCTCTATATCAAAAGGAAATCTAGATATCATTGGTGGTGTTAATTGCTCTCATAATATTCTTGTATATTGGCAGAGTAAATTCCTTGAAGCAGGAATTACGATTGAACTTGTAGAATTACTAGATTTCTTTAAAACTGTTTCAATTAAAAAAGTAAGTGAAACAGTTCTATTTAATGAGATCAAAAAAACACTATTCAGTAAGCACAAGATTAATCTAAATGCGGAACAGCCGTTTATTAAAGCTCTATTCTATCATTCCTTTGAATGGGCAAAACAAAAAGCTGTAGTCACTTACCAAAGTTTAAAAAAGGTAATTAATTCCGTTGTAGACTCTTTTTCTACTTTTTCCACCAATCCTGCATTACAAAATAACTGGATTGCTCCCGTCTCATTTGAAATAAGAACTGCAGGCTTTGATAATAGCTATTTTGATGGCAAAGCAGCAAGACCTATAGATATAGCAAGGAGGCTTCCTGTGAATAGACCCATATGGGAAAACTTGGTATTAAAGGAAATTGTTGCATTTGATGTTGTTGTTATTAAAAGTTCAAGTGGCCAGGGTAAATCAACACTTGCGTGGCAGGTATCACAATCGCTAAGTTCACAGGGATTTACAATATACCAATTACAATACTGTGCAAATTTAAATGACTCAAATGCCATAGCAGATTATCTTTTAACAAGAATAGTAATTGGAGAAATTCCAGTTGTGGTAATAGATGGCTTAGACAAATCTGTATCTGGATGGAGTTTGCTGGCAGAAAAATTGAGGGACAATCCTGTAAAACTAATCATAACCACCAGAGAAGAGGATTGGGTGAGATACGGAAGTGAGGTAACTAATTTAACATTAAAGGTAATTGACATCAAACTTACTGACCAGGAGGCCGAAACCATTTACGCAGAATTAAAAAAGCAAAACAAATTGCATTCCGGTACAACTGCCTGGCAACCGGCATGGGAAAGAATTAAAGGAAACGGGCTGCTGATAGAATTTGTTTATTTGCTTACCCGTGGTGAGTTACTTGGCAAGCGTCTAGCATCACAAATACATCAACTAAATACAGAACTAGCCGCCGGAATAAAACTCGAAATACTTCGCCTCATTGCAATAGCTGATATTTTAAACATCCGTATTTCTGTTAAGTTGCTTTCTAAATATTTATTAAATAGATTTACTTCTGATGCCGACCAGAATGAAATTTACAGGCAGTTGAAAAATGAATATTATTTGAACTTTGAAAGAAACTATGTGCAGGGATTACATCCAGTTCGTTCCCGCCATCTAGTTGATATTCTGCTTTCAAATATTCCTTCTAATGATAGTTTATTAACCTTGCTTAATATCACCGATGAAGATTATATTTATGATTTTTTTATTGGTGTACCGCTCCAGTTCAAAGACTTAGACAGAACTTTTTGGGAGGAAGCGGCAGGGATTATGGCCAAAAGAAAAAAATCAGAAATGGTATATGCTATTGACGGCCTAATGCACTATGAGCCAGAAAAGTACTGGCTCAACAACAAAGAGATTTACGATGAGGTAGGTTTAACCGGGGGGATTGATTTATTTGTGTACGATTCCATTCCGTTTAATAATCTCAATACAATTGATAATATAAGTTCCACTCTTTCAGTTTCTGATATAAACACCAATATTCAACTACTCAGCAAAAAATTAAAATTGCTTTCGCCTTACAAAAGTGAATTTAGTGAAGTCAGAATTTTCACTGAAGCACTTTCTAGGGAGTTGGAAAAGCAACCTAAAGGAGGGCTTCTTGAAGGTGTTGGCTTTTTATATAAATGGTTTAAAAGGTTATCAGTTCCCTTTCCGGATGTTGTACTTGTAGAAGAAAAATTTCTTCTGAAACAGCTTGCTGAAAATAATATAAATGAAACGACAGAAATCTTCAATTATTTCCGGCTTCTAAACACCGATCGGTTTAGAGCGTTCATAGAAGATCATAAAATCGAAATTATAGGACATTTAAAAAAGAAAACAAATACACTCTCGATAGAAGAAAGAGGAAATGATTTACACATTGAATACTTACTAGATAAGGATGCCGATAAAGCAAATGAAATGAGCGTGTACAGAATTGAGACAATATTTAATTTTCTCCCGTTTCATCAACGATATTGTACTTCAGCCATCATTCTTCCTTTTCCGAATGAGGACATTTATAAAGTAGTTCGTCAAAATGCTCATAAGAAAATGCCGGTTGAAAATATTACGGACAAGTTTGACGTGCATATTAATCAAATTTGGGCGAAAGTCTTATTGGAGAAATATTCATACACATCTTCATACGAGTGGCAGAAAAATATAATTTCTTTAAGGGAACAAATTGTGGCGTTGGTAAAGAAACTTAATTACTTTTTCGAATATCATATAGAACAAAACGAAAAGAAAGTAAATACTGCTGTTAAAGAAATAGTGAGGCTATCGAATGAATTTTTTGAGGTTGAGAATCAGTTAAAGAAATATCCATCACAAAGTAATAAGTATTTTGAAAAAAATACATTTACCAAATATGAAAATAAATTGAGTACATGGAGAGCTTCCTTTAGAAATTTTATCAATCAAATGTCTGGCATTTTTAAACCAGTAAAAGAACATGACAGAAATTTCCCACTTATCAATTTAAATGATGCAGTTTCTAATTTGCAAGAAATGCAAGACTCCTATAATGCCATTGCAAATTTATCTTACACCTACTTTGCCACAAATGTTTTAGAGAAAGAAGAATCAATATGGATAAACCGACTCAACGAAACAGCAAATTTTTATGCTGAGAACTCAGCACAGAAAGAAATTGTTGCTTCAAAAGCTGTTAAGGAATGGTGGTTACAAAAACACCAGGAAGAGCTTAAAGGGGTTTGTGATATTGTTACAGAGTTTGAAGATGAGTCCGCTTTTAAATTTCATTTCCCTAGTAAGATTGTACGGGACGGGAATTTGAAAACCTGCACTATCGGTGTGGGTAATTTCGACATACTTGTCGAGGATGAATTATTTTTATTGTCAGCCGGTTTATGTGGTTTAGCAAATACTGGAATTCATTTTTTCACTTTTGCAGTTGTAAGTGGAGATATGGAAGTAACGGGCGCATTTCGGGTTGGCGAAAATTATTTCAGAAAGTTTCAAAAGCTGCTAAATAACGAACCGATTGAAGATGACTTAGATTGGGGAAACCCATTGCCAATCATGCCTGATGAAAAAATGATTTCTGTTTTGGAGGGAATTAGGTTAAAGAAGGCAATAATAATTCCAGCCAATGAGGCTTACTTTTCTATGCTGATGAACTGCTGGAAGCTTTCAGAATATAGAACAAGATTGGATAAAAACAATGCAATAGAAGCAGAATGGCTTGCTGAGCTTGAAGCCGAATTTTCGTCAGTCATTAAGGATGAGGCAGGAAAAGTGTATAATGTTGGAACAATTGAAGTCTTGCCTAAAAAGGAAGAAATCATAGCTTTCTTAGAAAAGCGGTTGGTTTTAGATAATGAAAAAATAATAGGCTATATGAATAGCCGGGCGATTAAACTAAATGAGAATTTGTAATTGTTAGACTCAATTATTTTTTTGCCCTTGGTTTATAATCTTCTGCAATTCCTCTTCACTCGGCAAATTGATCAGGTATTTTGAAACGAAAACCTGCTGCGGCAAACCCATTGTAGCATATTTTACCAACGCTTCATTTTTACCGGAACATAAAATGATACCGATAGGGTTATTGTCACCGTTTGTAAATTCATTGTCTTTGTAGTAATTGAGGTACATGTTCATTTGCCCGGCATCTGAATGGTCAAATTCACCAATTTTCAAATCCAGTAATACATGACATTTTAAAATACGGTGGTAAAATACGAGGTCAATCCGGTAGTGTCTGTTGTCAAAAGTTATTCGCTTTTTCCTGGCTTCAAAACAGAATCCCCTACCCATCTCAACAAGAAAATTCTGCAGATTGGTAATAATACTTTCTTCCAGGTCGGATTCGCTGTAGGAAGGTTTTTCCTCTAACCCCAGAAATTCCAGCATGTAGGTATTGCGAAAAACCTCTTCGGGCTTCAGGCTGGTGTTTGACAGATGTGCATTTAGAACAACTTCTTTATCCGCGCTCAGTCCTGTTCTTTCATAGAGCAGGCTATCAATGGCCCTTTTTAAATCCCTTACACCCCAATTATTTTTAATGGCCTGATCCTCATAAAATCTACGTTTCGGTTCAGAATCTGCCTTTAAAAGCTCGATAAAATGAGAAAAGCTGAGATTGTTAATCAGAAGGGAAACATTAATTACACCGTTGGTTATTGTGTTGATTTCTCGTTCAGTAGCCTCCAATAGGTCAGACGCTGTCTGACCTATCATAAACGATTGAAAGTCAGCTCCTTTCAATTCGTCAGACAGTGTCTGACGAATTTGAGGGTAGAATTGGTAAAACTGGCGAAACAGTTTTAGGTTCGTTTCACTCATCCCCTTTAGTCCGTGTTGTTTTAGCCTGGAAGCAAGCGTTTCAAGTACCATTAACCCATAAGTTGCACGGTCCTCTCCCAACTGTTCATATTCTACGATATAGCTTCCAATCAACCAATTCCGGAGCGTCATGGCTACATTTACCTGCTTTTGTACCTTGTTCAGAAAAAATTTATTTGTCTCCTGAATCGCATTTGTCAGACTGTCAAGTGTTTTCATATTTCATATTCCTTTAATGAAAAATGCTGCATAAGTCACTATAAACCATATAAATACAAAAGACCCGCCAAATCTTTATGCAGTCAAAAGATTGGCGAGTCTGGTTAAGTCCGGTATAAAATGGTTCGAAAAATGTCCGTGTAGGGCAACATTACAGGACAAATTGGTTTTACTGCCATTTGTCCTGTTTTTGTTTTCGGATTAACTATAATTATTTGGATTCCTGAATTGCCAATGCCCAATATCTCCCCTGCAGCGGCAGGAACCCTCATTAACACGAAGAGTATTTTGTGTGCCCCGCAGAGGCACCGCCCGTAAATTGTTTTTGGCATTTGCAACAAAGAAAAACTGCCTGCAAAGAAAAAGATTCATCCAAGCTTTTACAAAACTGCCTTCCTGATCGCTGCATATTAGAATACATATTTTAAGCGGTACAGGTAAAATTGCAGGCGCCGAACATTACTCCCTTATTTTATGATACACTTTACCTGCTGGGTTTCGTTTTTATAGCTGTATTTAATAATGTACGTACCAGGTGCAAACCTGCTGATGTCAAGTATTTCATTACTGCCAACAGCTCTCTTCTGCTGCACCCGGCTGCCGTTCGAATTCAGTATTGTGATCAATCCATTTGCCGCAATTCCGCTTACCGTAATATGATCAAAAGCAGGATTGGGGAATACAGACATTTGCTTTTTGCCGCGGTTGCTGATCACAATAATTTTACTGTATTCAGTTTTTCCATCTAAATCAACCATTTTTAACCGGTAATAATTTATTCCCGTAATATTTTTATCTGTGTAAGTATAATTTTTTGTGTAGCTGCTGTTACCACTGGCAGGTACGGTACCAATGGTATTAAAATGTATCCCATCAGTTGATTTTTCAATTTTAAATTCGCTGCTGTTACTTTCAAAGGCAGTTGCCCAATAAAGTACTGCTGAGTTATCACTCAACTGGCCTTCCAAATTAATTAGCCTGATTGGTAAAACAGTACTTACTACCGAAGACCACATACCATAACCATGTGTGCCAATCACCATCTTATTGTCTGATGTTCGCAATGCCAGGCTGGTAACAAGCGCATTGCCAATGCTGGTGGCTGCTTCCTGTGCCCATACAGTTGCAGCCGGGTTATTGCCGTCAATAGCGGTGCCGTATAAACCGGCGGATGTGCCCACATAATATTCGGCAATATTATTTTTTATAAGAATGGCGGAGCTTCTGTAAGAGGGTACTGTTAAATTACCTTCTGCATTTTGCCAGGCTGGTGTGGCTGCATTGGCATTACCCGTCCAAAAAACACTTGTTATACCATAGTTTGAAAATGTTACCAATACAGTATCATCATTTCTGGGGTTAACCGCAATGCTGCTTATATAACCTCCGGCAGGAAAACCTGCCCCGGTAATATCTGCAGGTGCGGCACCTGCTGCAGTATTTACCGGGTCATTGTACCGGAATAATTTCCCATTACTTGTACCGGCAAACAGGCTTGCCGTAGTGGCATTGTAGTTGCCTCTTGTGGTAGCTAATGCTGTAATATCATTTGCGGCGCCAACAGATGTTTCAAACCCCGTTAACCTTGTCCATGATGCCCCATCAACGGTGGAAGCGGAAGACGTTCTGTAAAGTGAATTATTATCGGCATAATACAAATGCTCAGTATTATCAGGGTCCAGCCAAAAAAGTGTAACAAACAAACCAGTATTGCTGGCGGTATTGGGCGTAACATCAAAAACAAAACCATTCGGATCGGTTTCTGCTTTGGTAAATATTTTTCCCCGCTGTATTCCAAGGTACTCCCAGATAAAACCACCAATTTGTTTTGATATACCCACAGAAGCTCCATCGCCGCTGAAAATTTCTTCAAAATTGCTGCCGCTTCCGCCAATATTACGGGTAGTGCCATTGTCCTGTGCGCCACCCATTACTTTGTTGTTGCCGTTTCGCGGATCCAGTGTAACATAAAAATATTGATACGTCCGGTAGCCATTGTTTATTTGCGACCATACAACCGGCGATGCCAGGTTATTGATAGTACGTTGTATACCACCATCATTGGCGCAAAGCATCACAGCAGTATTGCCCGGTTGAAAAGCTACATCATGTATATCGGGATGCGAGTTTGCATACAAAGAATAGCCGGCGCTGTTTGCATAGCCGCCAATACGCACTGTATTGGCAGTGGAGGAGAAACCATCTGTACTTCTGTAAAGATTTGTGCCAGCAATAAAAACAACATTTGCATTATCAGGTTTTACTGCAATCGCCATACAATAACTGCCTTGTACCGCAAATGGGTCGTTACCGGATGAGCATCCTGGTTCATCAGGAAGATGAGCAGATTTATCAACCCATGTTGAAACGGCATTATCCCATAAAAAAAGTTTTGCTTCCGGCGCAGGCGATCCGCAATTTGAGGTATACCCATTCCAGTATAATGCATACACCAAATTTTCATTGCTTGGGGCAACTGCTATTACCACCCTGCCATAAGTATTATTTGTATTCCATGAAGCGGGTGTGCCACCGGTGGCAATTCTTGAGTAAGTACCCGGGGTACCGTTGGCAGATGTCCACACACCATCTACCGCTGCCGAATTGGTGCCTCCAAATGCCACATAGATCCTGCCGGTGGGTGTAACCGCCACATCGGTAAATTGCCCCGTATTATTTAAGGTGCCCGACAATACAGTTTGCCAGGCAGCCCCGCCCGTTGTGGTGCGGATAACACTGGCACAACAGGCAACATACACATGACCGTTAGTTGGATTAACCACCACTTTACTCATGAAATCGTTGGGTATAGTAAAAGTTTCAAGTGGTGTACTGTTGGAGGTGGTTTGGCGTACCCATGTTTCTCCGTTGTCAGTTGATTTGTACACACCATTACCAGCGTACAATCCGCTGGATCCGGCGGCTGAATTACCTACGGCTTCGCCGGTAGTATAATACCAGGTGTTTTGAAAACCGGCTCTTGGATCCTGCGCTATACTTGTTACACTGTAATGCTCACTTGTAGGGCTTTTTCTTACCCAGCTGGCTCCATTATCCGTCGATTTATAAATGCCGCCACTTACGCCTCCGGCAATAATTGTCTGGTTACTGCTTCCATTAAATCTTATATCATATACCACAGATCTTGTTCTTCCTCCCTTATTATCGGGGCCTTCAAAAATATAATTATTACTAAGTAAAGGCGACAGATTTTTTTGTGTTTGTAAAATTTCATTTGCCTGCTGCAGCTCCTGTGTCCTGATGCCTTCGGGTATTTTATCTGTTGCAGGATTTTTAAGCATGTTGAATTCAAAGTCCATAAAACCTTTTATATCATCGTACGGATTGGCTGATTTAGTTTTTTTTGCCAGTTCCCGGTGCTGGATTTTACAGGAACTGAAGAGCATCAGCGTTATACAAAAAAAGGCAAAACACCGGAGATAGTTTTTTTTCTTCATAAAAATGTAATGGAGGTTAGGTGAAACAGTTATTTGGTTGCTTTTATTTTTTTACGATCTTTTCGAGGCTGATTATTTTTTTATTGTCCACTATCATTACAGTATATATTCCTGTTGGCAGGGCTGTTACATCAATCAGCTTTTGTATAGCAGTGCCGTACGCCTGCTGCAAAATAATTTTGCCATCGGCGTCGGCTATTTGCAGTACTGCATTTTTTGGCAGCCCGTAATGTTCAATATAAAGGGTATGGCTTACAGGGTTGGGGTACAGGATGACTGCGTTTTTATTGGCAGCATTGTGCAGTGTAATAATATTGCTGTACATAAACTGACCATCGTTATCAATCACCTTTAACCGGTAATAAGCGCTGCTGTTGTTTTGTGTAAGTGTATGATAATAATTTTCAGTACTGCTGCTGTTTTTAGAAACTGAAAAACCAACCTTTGAGAATTTTACTCCGTCTGCCGAAGACTGTATTTCATATCCAGCTACATTAATTTCATCAGCCACCTGCCACCGGAGTTCTATCTGGTGCAGGTCTTTTTTTAGAGCATTAAAAGATAGTAATCGAAGCGGTAGTACCGCATTGGTATAACTCATCATCGTTATCCTGTCGCCTGCCGCACCATCCCTGTAAGACACATAATAAGTTGAACCAATTACAGAAATACCGGGAAATTGTACCGTATGTGCCGAAAAGCCGGGGGCACCAATATTGACCCAGTTAGTACCATTAAACTGAAGTACTGAAGCTTTATTACCGTTTGCGAGATCCCTGAAAACAACAACAGGATTACCTGCTTTAAATGCGAGCCCAAACTGAAACGTAACACCAGATGATACTCCTGCGGTTCCGGCAATTACCCAATTGGTTCCGTCAAACTGCATTACAGTCAGTTTTTCAGCATTGGCTCCATCCTGAAAAGCAATAAACAGCACACCAGTATTGTTAATGCCCAGCCTGGTAAATTGAGCCGTACCGGCCGAGAACCCCCTGCTGCCAACATTTACCCAACTTGTACCGTTATACATTTTTACGGTTGCCTTATAACTGGCCCCGCCATCCATATAAGCCAGGTAAGGCGTGTTACCATAAAAATCTATTGACGGGTAGCTTGCTCCCCCCGATGAAATCTCTGTTGCGCCAGTATACACCCAGTTTGTTCCATCATATTTCATTACAGAAGCGTTTCCACTTGGGAAAGCTGCAAAAGCTACATAAGGCGTACCATTATTAAAAGCAATTGAAAAGCCCGGTATCACCTGCCCCAAAGAAAAGCCCGGACTTCCAACCATTACCCAATTACTTCCATCATATAACATCACTGTTATTTTACGTCCGTTTGCCATATCTTCAAATGCCACATACGGGTTACCGTTATATATTGCAATAGAAGTATACCCTGCACTGCCAGCCGAAAATCCGGGAGTACCCACATATACCCAACTGATACCATCATATTTCATAACAGATACTTTACTGCTGTTTGCAATATCCTGGTAAACTACATAAGGAACTGTGCCATCAAAAGCCTGTGCCGAGTAAAAAGTGCTGCCCGCGGTAAACCCGGGGTTTCCTACATTCACCCATGTTTGTGTTTTTGCGTAAAAAAAACAACATACCAATAGCAGGAAGCAGCGGCTTTTTTTAGATGGCATAAACGGAGTTATACAGGCTTTAAAGCTTATATGCGGTATTTTGTTAAGAGCAGAAACTGAATACCGGAATAAAAAAGAGTTACATGTTTTTTTCATACCTATTGGATTTTAGTGAGCTTGTAATTTTTTATTGCTTAATTAATTTTTCGGTATACTGCAGTTTACTGTCATAAAATAAGTTTACCGTATATGCTCCTGCTGGCAGCTTTGTAACATCGATTGCCAATTTTAAATCAATCCCGTATTGCTGCTGCAACAGAACTTTACCTGCTGCATCTATTATTTGCAGCACCACATTTTTTAGTGCCGTTTTATTTTCAATGTAAATGGTATGGTTTGCAGGGTTGGGATATAAGTTGATTGTATTTTTACGGGCAGCATTAAATAGTACAATAATATTACTGTAAGTAAACTGGCCGTTTTTATCAATCATTTTTAAACGATAAAAAGCGCGGGTATTTTTTTGGGGTAACGTGTAATGATAATTTTCAACACTGCTGCTGTTTTTCGCTGGAGAGAAACCTGCCTTATAAAAATTTACTTCATCTTCAGATAGCTGTACTTCATAACCATACAGATCCATTTCATTTGTTGTTTGCCAAATCAAATTGGCCTCATTACCTGCTGTACAATTGCCCGAAAAATAAAGCAAATGCAATGGAAGAATGGCACTGGTTTGAATGACCACCGAATTGCTGTTATAAACAACGGAAAAAACCCTGCCCGCAACTGGTGGTATATGCACTGAAGCAAACTGGCCAACCCGGTTTGCACAAGTGAGTATGGTAAAATTTTGTCCGGCACTTGGAACAAATGAACCCCAGTTTACAGTAAGTGTTGCACTGCTGAGCATTGCAGTATTGCTTAAGGTAAGCAGGTCTGAATTTACCCCGGGGTTAGTGCCGTTAACATCGCATAAATAGGCAGAGTTCCCCAAAATATTATTACTCGAAATACCTGTAATACTTAGCTTTCCTGTGTTTGAAGCGCCGGGGGATATTACTGAGCCCGGTTGGCCGTCATAAATCCAGTTATGAATAAATGTGCCATCTCCCTTAAGAAGTCCGCCATTTAAATTACTAATTGCGCCCGCGTTATTTAAATTGCAGCTACTGCCGATATTAATAGTGCCGGCATTACTAATAGTGCTGTTATTAATTAACCCTGCACCAGATACACAATTTATCAGCCCGCCTGCCGCAACCGCAACCTGTCCATCGTTTATAAATCCTGTTTGGTTAAATATCAGTTGCCCGTTAACTGCAATGTTTTTGCCACTACCATTTACCAGGCTGCCTGAAGACATTCCGGAATTATAAATGGTTAAGCTTGCACCAGTTGATATTTGTATATTATTATTGTTAGCAACGGGGTACGAAACACCAACAGCACTATTAATAATAAAAGTTCCGTTGTTTGTAAACGGAGTATTGGTAACAAAAAGGCCGTTTATTCTGATCGTTCCGTTATTGGTTAAATTTGCTGTAGTTACACTGCCACCTGAACCAATATTTAATGATGAACTGATGGTAACTGCAAAATTGCCTGAATAACCAATGGTTCCATTACAGGTAACTGCTTCATCAATATTGCAGGTTCCGGCAATGATAATATTATCACCGGCAGGCAAGGTGGAAGGCGGCTTGTACGACGGGGCAGACCAGTTCCAGGAGAAAGACCATCTGCTGTCAAATCCGCCATGGAAAGTATAAGTAGTAGCGACTGCCTTATTGAAGTAAAATAATGAGCAAATTAAAAAGACTGGTCTTTGTAATTTGAAAGGCAGAATTTGATTTTTCATAATATTTCATGCTGTGTTGAATATCAACTCCAAATAATGAAATATCAGGGGATATTGGTGTTAAGCAGGTTGGACAAAAAGTGGACAAAAACAACAACTCAGTTTAAATATATAACAATCAACCACTTATTGCTTTTATATGGAAGCAATTAAAGCAGCCAATGCTTCTTCACTGTCATTTTCAGTTACCCTTTTACGCAGCCGGTAACGGGTTTTATGAACGCTGTTTTGCGATATACCCAGCATAGAGGCCATATGCTTTGTATCAAAATTGAGGCGTATTAGGGCTGCCATTCTCAGTTCGGCATTGGTAATATCAGTAAACCGGTTTTTTAATCCGGTAAAGAAATGCGGGTAAACTGTACTGAAAGTTTGTTTAAAAATTTCCCAGTCCTGTTCCGTAAGTATTATTTGTTTGCTGAGGGCTTCAATATTTTCTTCATTTGCCCTGGTTTCAGTTTGCCTGTTCAGTTGCACCTGAAGCGCATCAAGTTTTGAGGTATACTCAGCTATCCTGTTTTTAAACTCCGTTAACTGTTCCGCTGCACTATTATATTTATCCTTAAAATAAGCTGATTTTTTCTCTGCTGCTTCTTTTGCTTTTTCTGTTTTTTTCTTTCGGCGAAGCAGGTAATAAATAATTAAGCCCGACAATAACACAGCGAAAGCTATAATGATATTGCGTACCCAAACCTGAAATGCATTTTCTTTACTTAATTTTTTATACCGTAACTGTGTTTTTAAAAATTCACTTTGGCTACGCAGGTACTCGCCATTTGCTTTCCCCCAAATACTGTCTCTCCTGTCTGTCAATTTTTTTTCAAGCCTGTAATAAGGGAGTGCCTTGTCATTTTGTCCCAGTTTTTCATAACAGTAAGCAATATCATAGTACACTTCAGCAAGAAATTTTTTTTGGTTTCCTGCATACTGTTCGCTTTGCAAACCCCACTTAAGCCCTTCTTCAAACTGTTTTTTCCGTATGGCAATACGGGAATACATATAACAGGCACTCATCAGCATTACTGAGTCTCTGGGATTTTGCCCGCTGGCATAAAGGTCATCAGCAATTTTTTTGCAACTGTCATACTGTTGTAATGCTAAGTAAGGTTCATAACGGTTATCACTGGCAGCATAATACCAGTCTTCCTGTGCATTGTTTTCTTTAACATACCGCATACATTGCTGATAGGCATATACAGCACTGTCGTATTTTTTTAAGTAATTATAACATTTGCCCAGGGTGTTCATAGAGTTGGCAATAAAATTTTTGTCTGCTGTTGTATCTTTTAATTTAAATGCCAGGTTGTAATAATCAATGGCTTCTCTGTAATTACGTGTATGTGCCAGCATTTCTGCGGTAGTCATGTAAAACATTTTTACAGTTGGAAAATTTTGTACCCCTGCCTCCTCCTGTAATTTTATTGAATTCATACAATATAATGCTGCGCCGGCCTCATCACCAATAGTATTCAGCATTTCACCATACCACCTGCTGAACTCTGCAATCATATAAATATCATCAAGACTGTAGGCTTTTTCCAGCGCCTGTTTCATAACCATTGCATACAGCGAATCTCCCGCTTCCAGTTTATAAAATTGAAGCCTTGCTTTTAAGCCTGAAACCCTTGCCTGTAAACGCAAGCCAGATTGGGCAGTAGCTTTTTCTAATTGCTTTAAAACAACATTCATCTGAGCGGTATCATAACGACCAATACTATCAGCTACTGTTGCTGCTGCAAAAACCTGATTTTGATTATCAGTTTTCAGCAGGTTGATCCACTTATCTATAACGGGATTTTGAGAGATGCATTTACTGGCAAAAAAAAGTACAGTGATCAGGAAAAAAGTAGGCTTCATTTTCAATTTCGCAATTATGAAATGTAAATTATTTAAAGATAATATTAAAATTCAGAATTCAAAATTACGCAGGTAAGTAATAACCAGCATTGGCTCATTCACCAATGGTGCAGTACAAATTATTATGGCTTTATGCAGAACATGGTCTTATCTCCACTGTAAATTATAACAGTCGCAGATTTTCAAAAATTTTCCGCCTGGTATTAAAGCCTTGCACAATTGTTCCAATACCTTTAGTTGATACGTTGCCCGCCATCGCCAGGCTGCACATATGCTGCAATGCAGCAACCAACAAGCATGTTTTAAAAGTAAGCGGATATATGTATTTGCTTTGTGCCCTATTCAAAAATGTGTTCGTGTACAGGCTGGCTTAAGTTGAATTTTCAATTGTATTTATATTGCGGATGCCCGGGTTTACAACGGGGTCTCTTATCTAATTCAGCACTGGTGATATGTATACAAAACAGCGGTTAATTGCATCCTGTCAGCAGCGTATCAAATCTGGTGAACCCTGCTATACAATAGTTAAAAAAATGTTTGCAGGGCAACAAAAACCCGGGTTTCCCGGGGTAATTTTATTTAACGGCTTCCCTGATCACTTTTCCCACACAACCACTGGGCATTTGAATTTTCAGCATTGCGGCAAGTGTGGCGGCTATATCGGTCATATAAGTTTCTCTGTTGGTTTTTCCCGGCACTACCCCCCACCCAAAAAATACGCAGGGAATATGGGCATCATAAGGATTCCATAATCCATGGGTGGTACCCTTAGCCCCCCCATCAAAATAACCCGATTTAAAAGTGAATTCAATATCGCCACTGCGCTTGGGATTATAGCCATTTACCATCATCTCCCTTTGTGGTGCCGGCAAAGTGGCAGATAATGTTTTTTCCAGTTCAAAAGCGTTGATGATAAAATCTTTTTCTTTTAAAGTGGTTATTATAAACTCTTTTATTGCCGCCAGAGATTTATCCTGGTTCAGTATACTATTATCATTTAAATATACCTGGTAATTCATCACTGTTTTAACAGCATTCTTTACGCCAAATTTTTCTTCTGCTTTTTTATTCAGTTCTTTGGTAATATCACCATCTTCAAAAGTGCCTCCCGGAATTTTATGTTCTGCTAAAAATGCAGGCACATGCGCCACCCCATGATCGGCAGATAAAAACAATGTGTAATTTCCCTTGCCTATTTTAGTATCCAGGTAAATTAAAAATTGCTCAATATCCCTGTCCAAACGCAAATAGGTATCTTCTATCTCTATGGAATTGGGGCCAAAACTATGCCCCACATAATCGGTAGATGAAATACTGACTGCTAAAAAATCTGTTACTGCACCTTTTCCTAATTTTTCGCTTTCAATGGCAGCTTTGGCGAAATCAAAAGTAAAAGTATTGGCAAAGGGTGTTGTTCTGAAAGATTCGTATTTATTACCTGCATCTATACCTGAAAGTTTATGCGGAAATGTTACTGTTTTTTCTCCCCTGATGGCATTTTCGTAAGGCTTGTCATCTGCCGTACTTAAATCGTATTTTTCAATGGGCAATAAAGTATTCCAGTCGTTGCTCATGTATTTTCCGGCAACATCTTTATCATTAAACTTAGTTACCCAGTCGGGCAATTCGCTCATGTAATGAGTGCTGCTGATCCATTTACCCCCATCATACCAGTAAGCAGCATTGGCACTATGCCCGGCTGGCAAAATAGCACCACGGTCTTTCAATGCTATACCAATTACTTTACTCTTAAAATTATTGCTCAGTTTTAATTCATCTGTAATAGTGGTGGTCCACAAATTAGCAGGACTCATTTTACCGGCTTTACCGGTATTGCCCACTGTATTTACTGTGGAGTCATCCGTGCAGTACACAAATTTATTTGCTGCTTTATCGTACCAGTTATTACCCACAATACCAGTAATGGCAGGTACACTTCCGGTATAGATACAGGAATGACCCACTGCTGTATAAGTTGGCATATAAGGTATCAGGGTATTTTCGGCTGTAAATCCTTCCCTTATTAAACGTTTAAACCCGCCTGTACCATACAAACTGTTGTAACGGTATAAATAATCCCAGCGCATCTGGTCAACCACCAGGCCCACTATTAATTTAGGTTTACCGGCCTGGGCAAATCCACTGCAACTAATAGCTAAAAAAATAAGACTTAATAACGATCTGCGTAACATGAATTAAATTTTGATAAAGATACTATTGCCCGCTTACATTTTGGTTTCCCCTGAGTTAAATAAAGGAATTCATACCCGTTTTGAATAAAGCCCCAATTGACGTATTTTTGCGCGGCAGTACAAATAGCCTGCAGGCGATACAGTCGCTCATTTTACTGCGGCAGGCAAGCAATCATCACGCTTTAAACAAGAAATTAATATGGCAGATGTTTTTGAAAAATTAGTAAAAGATGGTGGCCCTATTGGTCAGCATATGGACAGGGCACACGGTTATTTCGCATTCCCTAAATTAGAAGGAGAATTGGGCCCGCACATGAAATTCAGGGGTAAGGATGTACTGGTATGGAGCCTGAACAATTATTTAGGATTGGTAAACCATCCCGAAATTAGAAAAGTAGATGCTGAAGCCGCTGCAAAATATGGTATGGGTAACCCCATGGGTGCAAGAATGATGAGTGGTAACACCACCAAACACGAAGAGCTGGAGAAAGTGATCAGTGAATTTGTAGGCCGCGAAGATACCATGCTGCTGAACTTTGGTTACCAGGGCGTGGTAAGCTGTATTGACGCATTGGTAAACCGCCGTGATGTGATTGTGTACGATGCCGAATCTCATGCCTGTATTGTAGATGGTGTTAGGCTGCACATGGGCCACCGGTATGCATTTAAACACAACGATGCAGAAGATTGCGAAAAACAATTACAAAGAGCTACTGAACTGGCCAATAAACAGGGCGGCGGCATTTTAGTCATCACTGAAGGTGTTTTTGGAATGGATGGCGAGCAGGGCATTTTAAAAGAAATTGTTGCACTTAAGAAAAAATATGAATTCCGGATTTTTATAGATGATGCACATGGGTTTGGCTATATGGGGCCAACAGGCGCCGGTGCCGATCATGCACAGGGCTGCCAGGATGGTATTGACCTGTACTTTTCTTCCATGGTAAAAAGCCTGGGCAGCCTGGGTGGATTCATCTGCGGCCCAAAAGCAGTAATTAAATATTTGCGTTATAATGTACGCTCTCAAATATTTGCAAAGAGTGTTCCCCTGGTAGTGGTAGAAGGCATGCTGAAGCGTATGGACATGATCAAGACCATGCCGGAGTTAAGAGAAAAATTATGGTACAATGTAAACCGTTTACAAAGCGGTTTAAAAGAACGCGGCTTCGACATTGGCGACACCAACAGCCCTGTTACTCCCATCTATATGAAAGGTGATGTACCCGAAGCTACTCAAATGGTTATGGACCTGAGAGAGAACTATGGCATCTTCTGTTCTATTGTAGTGTATCCTGTTATTCCAAAAGGCGATATCATTTACAGGTTAATCCCCACCGCTGCACACAGCGATGCTGATATTGACACTACGTTGAAAGCATTTGAAGAAACCAAACAAAAATTAGACGCAGGTAAATACAAAGCAGATAAAATTCCTGATATGGCGGAAAAAAGTTTTGCTTAATCGTACACCAAATAATATTGATCCCATCCATTTGCATGGATGGGATTTTTTTTACACCAGCTTTTACAGCACTAATAAACTTTAGTTGCGTCGCACACTTGTACCATTTATCTTTACCCGTCAGCAGGCAGGTTTAAATTTCATCAAAGCGGTTTTAAAAATCATGAATCAACACATCGCCCATATTGCACTGGTAGTAGAAAACTACGATGATGCCATAAAATTTTATACCGAAAAATTAAATTTTAAATTACTGGAAGATACGAAGCTGAGCGAAACCAAGCGCTGGGTAATGGTAGCGCCTCCGGGAAACGGACAATGCTGTTTACTGTTAGCACAGGCTGCAACTGAAGAACAAAAAACCCGTGTGGGCAACCAAACCGGCGGCAGGGTGTTCTTATTTTTATATACCGATGATTTTTGGAGAGACCATAAAGCGATGACGGAAAAGAACATCAACTTTGTGCGGCCGCCTGTTGAAGAACCTTATGGCACCGTGGCCGTTTTTGAGGATCTGTATGGTAATCTGTGGGATCTGATACAACCAAAATAAATGTGTAATGGAAAATGTGCGAATGTTGAATGTATGCACACCATAAAGCACATTCACCATTCAATATTCGCACATTCTATATTCAACTATTTCAACAGCGTATTCTTTGTATAACTGCAACTGGTTTTAATGCTGGCAAAAATATCCGGTGCATAAGTGTTCTCCTGTTCTACCAGATAATGTTTTACTCCTGCAAGTGCAGCATTGGCAAATATGTTTTTAAAATCCACACTGCCATTACCCACTTCTGTGTTTTTGGTTTTATCTGCCTTCAGCATATCTTTTACATGCCAGAAAGGAAAACGCCCGGGGTGTTTTTTAAACAGCTCCACCGGGTTATATCCGGCCCTTACCACCCAATAGATGTCCATTTCAAACTGCACCAGGTTTTTATCGGTATTCTCCAGCAAAATATCATACCCATGTGTGCCGTTAAAATCCATAAACTCAAAATCATGATTGTGATATGCCAGTTTTAATCCAGCGGCTTTGCATATTACGGCAGCTTTATTGATGCGTTCTGCCAGCACTTTGTACTGATCCAGATTTTTTCTCTTCTCTTCCTGCAGCCAGGGTATAATAATGTGCGAATGCCCCAGTGTATTTCCCACTTCACAAAAATTCTTTACATCATCCCCATTGCCATTTTCAAAAAGAAATTTTTCGGGCGCATAGTGCCCGCTGGGGCTTTTCAAATGATTTGCCTTTAATACCTGCAACAGTTCTTTTACTGATAACCCGTAAAATTTATTGTCGGCCGACAGCCCGTACATCTCCACTTCATTATAACCCGCAGCGGCTACTTTTTTTATCACTCCTTTAGGATCTTTAACAATTTCATCCCTTACAGAGTACAATTGAATACCTACTGTTTTTTGTTTCTTTAGTAATTCTGCCGGATTCATCATTAAGCCCGCGGTTAATAAACCAGATTGTTGAATGAATTTTCTCCTGGAGTTCATATAGCAAATATTAAGGGGTTAAAAACTAAAGTTAGGGAAAATAAAAAAACCGCCCTTAAAAAGAGCGGTTTTAAATAATATTTATAACATTTTAAACCCTGAAGTGAGCAAAGGCTTTGTTCGCTTCTGCCATACGGTGGGTATCTTCTTTCTTTTTAAATGAAGCACCTTCCCCTTTACTTGCTGCTACAATTTCATTCGCTAATTTGTCTGCCATGCTGCGGCCATTTCTTTCGCGGCTGTATCTTACCATCCATTTAATACTTAAAGAAATCTTCCTGTCGGCACGTACTTCAGAAGGAATCTGGAAAGTAGCACCACCAATACGGCGGCTTCTTACTTCCACACCTGGTGTAATATTGCTTAAAGCTTTCTTCCAAACTTCATATCCATTTTCGCCGGTTTGCTTGGCCACTTTATCAAGGGCATCGTAAAAAATGATATAAGCACCACTTTTTTTACCGCCCCACATTAAGTTGTTTACAAAACGGGTAACCAGTTTATCATTGAACTTGGGATCTGGTGCTAACGGTATCTTTTTCGGTTGTGATTTACGCATTGTTTAATTTTTATTGTAGGCTGAATTTCTTCAAGTATTAAAACTTTACTCAACCGTTTTTAAATTTGTGTAGTATTATTTTTTAGCTTTTTCTCTTTTGGTACCATACTTACTACGGCTTTGCTTACGGTCTTTTACACCCGCGGTATCCAAACTACCACGTACGATATGATAACGTACACCTGGCAAATCTTTTACCCTTCCACCACGTATCAGTACAATAGAGTGCTCCTGCAAATTATGCCCTTCACCAGGGATATAGGCAATCACCTCAATCTTATTGGTTAAACGAACCTTAGCCACTTTACGTAAAGCTGAGTTTGGTTTTTTAGGGGTGGTGGTATAAACCCTTGTACATACACCACGGCGCTGAGGACAACTGTCTAAAGCCCTAGACTTGCTTTTAGCTTTAATAATTTGTCTTCCTTTTCTTACTAACTGTTGAATTGTAGGCATTATAATGCTTTTATTTTTCGGACGGCAAAGGTAGGAATTATGATTTGAATATGGAAACTTAATCTTGAAAAAAAAGAGTTTTTATTCACATTTATTAAAAAACCGCTTGTTTAAAGCGGTTTTAAGGTGAATAACTCTTTGTACATATTTTAAATTTTGAACATCCAGCCATGGGTATCGGGGGCCGTGCCATACTTCACCGCATCCATTCTTCTTTTCACTTCCGGGGCCGATTTCCATCCTGATTCGCTGAATGTCATTTCAAAATCCTTGTATTTCAATTCCTTAATAAATGAAATGGTGGCTGCGGTACCCGTACCAAACACTTCGGTTAGAGTGCCTGCCTTGTACGCATCCATGATCTCGTGTATGCTGATGGGCCTTTCTTCTACCGTTAACCCAATTTCCTTTAATAAGGTGATCACACTATCCCTGGTTACCCCTGCCAAAATGGTTCCGGAGCTAAGGTCGGGCGTAATGGCTGTATTGCCAATGATAAAGAATACATTCATGGTACCACATTCCTGTACATACTTATGTTCCAGTGCATCCATCCATAATACCTGGTCGTAACCGGCTTTTCTGGCCTTGGAAGTGGCCAGCATGGCCGCCCCATAGTTGCCAGCGGCTTTTACAAAGCCAATACCACCCGGGGTGGCACGTACATAATGCTCTTCTACATTAATGCGCATGGGAGCTGCATAATATGGGCCGGTGGGGCTTAAAATAATCATGAACTTGTATTTCTCACTGGCTCTCACTCCTATCATCTCATCGCTGCTGAACATAAACGGACGGATGTATAAAGCATGCTCCTTCAGGTCTGGGATCCAGTTTTTATCCATCTCAATCAGTAACCGCATACCTTCCATAAAAATCTCTTCCGGCACGGGCGGCATTTCCATCCTTTCGGCAGAAGTATTAAAGCGCTTAAAATTATCGTAGGGTCTGAAAATAAATGCTTCTCCGGCTGCATTTTTATAGGCTTTGATACCTTCAAAAATGGCCTGGCCATAATGCAGGGCTGCTAAAGAAGGCGATAATAACAAAGGTTGATATGGTTTGATCTCCGGATTCTTCCATTCGCCGTTTTCATAATCCACTTCCAGCATATGATCTGTAAAATATTTGCCAAAAGGAAGATTTTGCAGGTTGAGTGCTTTTAATTTACTTTCTGCCGCTTTTGTTACAATTATATCCGCCGCTGCTGTCATATTTGTTAATTTTACAGCAAAGAAACGAAAAAAACAGCGCTAAAACTATGCTTTTATGAGTTTAGATAATATTCAACTGCCGGCAATTGTTTTGCAGGATTTATTCAAACATTCACTGATTGATTTGAATACCGATAAGCCGGCATTACCGGTGAACGATACCCCTGCAATTGGTTTTTTGGGCAGTAATAATAAGAATATAACCATCCTGGTACAGGATACCAACAATATCTATTTGCCGGATGAAGAGCTGAATTTTTTAATAGGCATCTTATCTGCTTGTAAATTATCCATGGCAGATGTGGCATTGATCAATATTGCAGGGCATCCCGGGCTAACCTATACAATGCTGGAACAGGAGCTACATGCCGGCATCCTGTTATTATTCGGCATTACACCCCGGCAACTGGAGTTACCACTGGAATTTCCATCCTATCAAATTCAAAAATTCAATAACCAGGTATACCTTTCAGCAGCAACACTGCAGGTATTACAGGGCGATAAAGCAGAAAAAACCAAATTATGGAATTGCCTGAAGCAGGTATTTGACATCAACTGATAAATACAACTTATGGATACACTCATATTTGCCACCAATAACCAGCATAAAGTGGATGAAATAAGACTGGTGCTGGGTAACAACTTTCACATTGTAACTTTAAAAGAAGCAGGTATAGCTATTGATATACCTGAGCCGCATGATACACTGGAAGCCAATGCCTCAGAAAAATCAAAGGTCATTCATCAGCTAACACAAAAAAATTGTTTTAGTGAAGATACCGGACTGGAAGTAGAAGCCCTGAATGGCGAACCTGGTGTAAAAAGTGCCCGTTATGCAGGAGAAGGCAGGTCTTTTGATAATAATATTGAAAAATTATTAAGCCGTTTATCGGCACATACCAATAAAAAAGCAAGGTTTAAAACAGTTATCTCGCTGATTTATAACAACAGTGAATATTTGTTTGAAGGGATCTGCCAGGGTGTAATCATCCAGGATCAAAGGGGACGCAACGGTTTCGGGTACGATCCCGTCTTTGTTCCCGATGGAAGCAACCAAACATTTGCGGAAATGACCATGGAAGAAAAATCATTGTTCAGCCACAGAAAAAAGGCCATAGAGCAGTTGATTCAATTCTTACAACACCGCTGATACTGAACAAAAAACATTTCATCACCATCAAACCTATCTTAAAGTTGAACGCAGAAAGCAACCAAAACGTATCTGAAACCGACATAATAAGAGGATGTATTAACAAAGACCGGAAGATGCAGGAATTGCTCTACCACCGTTTTTCATCTAAAATGTATGCGGTTTGCCTCAGGTATTGTAAAGATGCAGAAGATGCTCAGGACCTTTTGCAGGATGGCTTTATAAAGATTTTTAAAAATCTGGAAAAGTTCAGGGGAGAAGGCTCATTTGAGGGATGGATTCGCAGAATTTTTGTTAATACTTCTATTGAACACTTCAGGAAATCCGTAAAAAACTATGCTGTAACTGATACCAGGGAAATTGTTATTGAAGACCCCTCCTGGAATGCACTGGATAATCTTGCAGAAAAAGACATAATTAAATTGATACAGGATCTTAGCCCAGGTTACCGGCAGGTATTTAACATGTACGTAATTGAAGGCTATTCGCATAAAGATATTGGTGATATTTTAGGGATCAGTGAGGGCACCAGCAAATCGCAGCTGGCCAGGGCAAAAGGAATTTTAAAAAAAATGGCAGAAAACAAATCTGGCAACATAAAATCAGACTGAATTAAATATTTTGATGGTACACAATTGGCTACATAAAATCCTGAACCATACCGTTACTCCTCCGCAGGGAGTTTGGGAGGATATTGCCAGCCAATTGGATAAAGATGATGCAGCGCAGGCATCAGATCTTACGGCCAAAATGCACTCTTATGAAGTAAAGGCTCCTGCAGAAGCTTTTACAAATATTTTCAGCGCCCTTGATAAAGACACTGCTGCACCGCCTGCTGCTGCAGAAAGAATGTTTACATACACTGTTGCGGCACCGGTAAATGCCTGGGACAACATTGCTGCCGCATTAGATGCCAATGAGGCCGTAGTAATTCCCCTGCAAAAGAACAGGCGTACTTTTACAATGGTCTTCCGCATTGCAGCGGCAGCGGTCATTACTGCATTAGTATTGCTTACTGTTGTGCTGGTTACAAAAAAAACAAATACAGCACCCAATAATATTGCAACTGAAAAACCAAATCACCCATCACCTTTAATAATAACCCCGGAAACCAACACTGCAACCACAGTATTGCCGGCCTCTGAAACTCAACAAGAAAATAAACACATTGCCCTGCAGCAGCAAAACCTGCGTATTGTAAAGATTCAGGCAAAAGAAGATCCTGTAACAATTGAATATGTAAAGGGAACAGAAGTGGCAGCATTGGCCACTAACCCGGCTGCTGATAAAACCGCCATGCTACAAAACAGCAGTGGACAAACGCCGATGGATATTTCGCTGATGAATACCCCCAATACTTATATCAGTATTACCGGCCCCGATGGACAAACTGTAAAAGTATCTTCCAAATTTTCTAATCTTATAGGTTATTTAAATGAAAAGGATCCTGCTACTGAAGAAAACCTGGATATTATTATAAAAGAGAGTGCCAAATGGAGGGCCACGTTTGCAGCCTGGAGAGAAAAAATGTACAACAATGCTGTTGCTCCCTCGCTTGGCAATTTTATGGATATTATTGAGCTGAGTAAAGTTCTGGAACAGAAACAATAAGATTACCCGATCACCATATACAATCCAAAAAACAATGGCTTCACTTTTTGAGTGGAGCCTTGCTTTTTATAGCCCAATACCCTTTATCTTTAATCAAAAATGCCGAGGATAAAATTAGATATGCCGGATAATTCCATTGCAAAGATGGCTATACCTGTAAGGATCACTGATATCAATTATGGCAATCACCTGGGCAATGATACATTTGTTTCCATCATACATGAAGCCAGAGTGCAGTGGTTGCGGCAGGCAGGTTATACCGAACTGAATATTGAAGGCGCAGGGTTAATATTGGCCGACCTGGCAATTGAATTTAAAAACGAAGGCTTTTATGGCGATGTTATTGACGTGTCTGTTTCCGTTGGAGAAATATCGAAAGTCAGTTTTGAATTGTATTATCATTTATCAACTCAAAGAAACAGTCATACTGTTATACTGGCTTTTGCAAAAACAGGTATGGTATGTTACGATTATGCAGCCAAAAAAGTGATGCCCCTTCCTGCAATACTCAGGCAACTGTTGCAACCCAATCAGTAAGAATTGGCATTCCAGATTTTCCAGCTTTCTTCCGCCTGTATCTCCAGCATATCGGCCCCATTCTTAATGGCAGCTCCCTGCGCCAGTCCCTTTTTCAAAAATAAAGTGACAGGAGGATTATATACCAGGTCAAAAAGATAGTGCCTGGCTGTAATAAACTGATATGGAATAGACGGGCATTCATCCACATTGGGGAAAGTACCCAGGGGCGTGGTATTTATTATAAGCAAATGATCTTTCACAACAGTCTCAGTCAATGCTTCATAAGTAAGATGAGCATCTTTGTGCAATTGCCTGCTGACCACTTTAAAATTGATATGCAGTTTTTTCAATACAAACTTTACTGCATCCGCAGCACCGCCATTGCCCAGTATCAGCGCATGGGTATGCTGTGCTTGTAATTTCTGTAACAATGATTTTTCAAATCCGGCAATATCAGTATTATATCCTGCCAGTTTATTGCCGGTAATTTTTACACAATTGCAGGCCAGCAAGCTTTCCGGAAGGTTGCTGCGGTCATCCAAAAAAGGCAATATGGCCTGTTTATAAGGAATGGTGATATTAAAGCCGCAAAGCTGTGGATGTTGCAGCAGTATTTTTTTTAAATCACTGATGTTGGGTATAGGAAAATTTTCGTAGCAACAGTTTGCTATTCCCTCCCTTTCAAATTTTTCTGTAAAATATTTTTTAGAAAATGAATGGCCTAGCGGGTATCCTATTAAACCATACATTTTCATCAGGCTTCTTTTTTATCCAGGTATAAATGAAAGGTGTCGCCCCTTAAACCAATACGCATGGTTTCCAAAGGTATTACCTCGTTGGGGGCTATATTTCCCAGGTTAACGTTGCAGCCTATCAATTCTAAAAAGTATAATTGCTGCGCTTTTTGAGGCGCTTCCCATAAAATTTTTTCTTCCGGAATTTGTGTAAGAATTTCCTGTACCAATCCTTCCCTTACTTCGCCGGTACCGCGGTAAATACCCACATTGCCGGCCTCCCTGGCTTCTGCAATTACATATGTTGAACCGGCCTCCAGTTCTGCCCTCATCAATTCTATCCATTTATAAGGAGGAATAATATGTGCAGCATCCTTGCTTCCCACTTCGCTTAGTACAGTTCCATGCTTGGTTAATTTTTCAATATAGCCACATTTCTCTGCGTGGGGAATGGTGATGGAACCATCACTTACTTCCATATGGGTAATGCCAAAGTCTTTACATACATTGATGTAATCTTCAAACTGGTTACGTATCAAGAAAGCCTCAAACAATGTGCCGCCAAAATAAACAGGAATATCATACGACCGGTACACATCCAGTTTTTCCCTTAAAGTAGGCGTAACAAAAGAAGTACCAAAGCCCAGTTTAACAATGTCCACATGCGGATGGGAAACACTCATAAAATTCTTGGCTTCCTCTACACTTAAACCTTTATCCATTACCATGGTAATACCATTGGCTCTTGGCTTTTTTATCCTGTCGGGAATTTGGGAAAGATTGAAATTCATGCTTTTTGTTTTAGGTGCCGCAAAGGTAAAAACAAATAAGCAATAGGCAATCACAAACTGCATTTGTATTGTTATATGAAATATAAAACAATTACAGCGACCTTTTCTTCTTAAAGCGGGCAATAATATCCACTACGTTCTGGCTTTGTAGAATGGCAGGATTTAATTCGATCAGTTTTTTTACCAGTTTGGGATTGCGCTGCATACCATCTTCCAGCAGCAGTATGGCTTCCTTTGACCTTCCCACAACAAACAGTATGGCACTTTTATAAAACAGGAACACAGGTTTGTTATCTGTTTGTTCGTATGCAAAGCCGGCATATTCCAATGCCTCATCAAACAGTTCTGCCTTATACAAACATTTCAATAATTCCGTCCATCCATTTACATTTTTAGGCCTTACCCTTACCACATTACCAAAATAAGTGATGGCATCATCCAGCTTTCCCATGGCCATATAGCATTGCCCCATGGCAAGGTTATACTCAGGCTGCAGGCGGTGCATACGCAATGCCTGCTCCAGGCTTTTTACACCACTGCCCCAGTTGCTTTCGTTCATATAGGTACAGGCAATTTTATAATGTAATTGACTGTCGCCATTGTTTAAATGTGCTGCCTTACGGTAATGAAAACGTGCCTGGGCAAAATTGCCCATCTTATCATAGCAGTGACCAATGGCTTCATAGATCACATCCTCGGGCCTTGCCAGTTCCAGTACTTTTTCCAGTACTTCAATGGCTTCTTTATATTTTCTTAAACGCAAAAAGGCATCCCCCATATTACGCCAGGCATAATCAAACTTTTCATCAATAGCCACTGCATATTGATACGCATCGATGGCTTTTTCGTATAGTTTAAGTCCCTGGTAAGAAGCCGCCAGGTTAAACCAGGCCAGTTCATTAAAAGGAAATTCTTCAATAATCTGCTGATGTAAACGGATCCCTTCTTCATTCCTGCCGGTAAAGTCTGTCCAGAAACAGATCTTATACAGTGCCTCTTCATTATTGGGTTCCTGTTCCAGGATGGTTTTCAGGCAATCGAACACTTTTTCAAAATTCTCATAATCGTCATATACATCTGCCAGTTCAAACAAAAGGTCAATTTTTTCTTCCCCATCAAAATCCTCAATGGCCGCCTCTAGAACAGCTGCCGCTTTTTCCTGCTGGTCCAGAGCCAGGTATGCATCAGTTTTTAAGATGTATAAATTGGTATCTTTTCCATCCAGCAATTCTGCCTGTTCCAGGATATACAGGGCTTGCCTGTATTGCTTCATAGCAATCATCAGGTCTGCCTTTCGTATTAGTAATGCTGCTGAATAGGGGTACTGCCGAACGGCATATTCTGCTACCTCCAGGGCTGCGGCAATCTGTTCCTGGTCATCAAAATGGTCAATAATGCGCTCGAAAGACTCTTCTTCTATAAAAGAGTTGGGTTTGCCTTCTTTAAGGTTATCGTATTGCTCTAATAACTCTTTTAATTCCTCTCTGTCATGATGGTAAGGATGTTGACTCATGTGTTATAAGTTATTGTAAATTACCCACTTTTAAAGAACTATACAAGTTTTTGTAACCTTTTTTCTGCAGGAACGTTAAAGTACTGTAAAAAGAATAGACGAACGGTGCTCAAATACCAAACATTTTTTAATATATTTGTCCAATAAATTAACACCAATGATTAAAATAGCCAGGATAATGCTTGTTGCAGTGGTGCTTTGTAGCACATTGCAGGGTGCTTTAGCTGATAGAGGCATTGGGAAAAAAAGTAAATCAAAAGTTACTTTAAATATCAGTACCCCCACCATTTTAAGAAATTCATTATCCCTTAACACTAAATTTGGGTTAAGATATACCGGAAGTGTGCTGCTGAATCAGCAAACAACCGGTAAAACGATGCTGGGTAATTCACTCGTTACTTATCAAAAAGGAAATACTGTTTACATTATTCCATACAAGCAAAAAGTACTGGTACCTGAAATAAAACCAGGGTATACAGGAATGAAACTGGTAATCAGAACTCATTAATAAAAAAGCCTTTCAAATTTGAAAGGCTTTTTTTTAGTTATTTTTTTTAAGCCCCCCCTTTTCTCATTTGCTGATTTTCTTCGTATGTCATTACCCTGTACCCCGATTTTGGGAAATCGAATTTAGATGCCGGTACCGGATCAAAATTGATCTTGGAAAGCGTGTATTTATACTTCATTGTGCCTGATTCATATTCATACTGCATTGGTAAGCCCGGTAAATTTTTAAATGTGGCATTGTATTCCTTATTGGTAATTACCAGGTCGGTAGTATAATACACCACAAAGGATTTACCTCCCGGCATTACAGCCACTGCTTTTTTACAGGTATAGCCAGCAATGGTTTTTGTTTCATCCTTCAGGTCAAATTGTATTCCGCTGTAGGCTTTATTTTTGGCTTCCCAATTGTCTTTTGTTAAAGTGATCATTAATTTTTGGCCACTGTATTCTTTTAAAATTACCGCATTGCCGGTTTTTGTATCATGAATGGTGGTTTCCTTACCTAAAGCACTCACCATATCCGACCTGCTTTGCCCGCCTTTTACCGATACGGTGATGGTTCCCCCGTCCAGCGCATCTGCCATCTGTGGTTCTTTATTACCCGATTGAATCACAATATCGTATACCATTGTTCCTTCAGCTATTGTTTTTTGTGCAAAAGAAAAAACAACTGATAATAACAACCCCAGTAACAGCCCAGCCTTTCTTACGGTCTTCATTGTATTTGTTTTACTAAAGATAATAAAATCCCGTGCCAAACAACCTTACGGCACCAATAAAAAGACCTGCAAGCCATTGAATAGGTTGCAGGTCGGTGATTTTAACGAAACTTTTTAAAGCTAGCTTTTGTTGCCTTTATTTTTCAATTCCTGTATTTTTTTCTGACTTTCCTGCATGGCCTGTATACGTTCCTGCAGCTTGCTTTGCTTTACAGGTTTTTTACGGTTTTCATCTATTTGTGCCAATATTTTGTCGTGATTGATAATGTACTTCTGTATCACGATCTGTAAAAGCAGGGTAATGGTATTAGAAACTGTGTAGTACCAGGTTAAAGCAGCGGGCAGGTTATTAAATACGCCTAATAACAGTACAGGGAATATATAAGGCATGTATTTCATTACCGGGTTGCTGTTGTCCTGCATATTACTCATACTGTAGATAGAAATAAGCAAACTGGTCAGCGTGGCGGTAATTGTAAACAAACTTACATGATCGCCATAAAAAGGAATATTAAATGGAATTTGATAAATAGAATCATACGCAGCCAGATCCTTTGCCCACAAAAAACTTTCGCCCCTTAGTGAAATATTAGCCTGGAAGAAGTAATACAGCGACATAAAGATGGGTATCTGCAGCAAGGCGGGTAAACAGCCACCAAGCGGACTAACACCTGCAGATTTCCACAATTTCATCTGTTCCATACTAAATGCCTGCTGATCCAGGTTACCGCTCTTATCTTTAAACTTTTCCTTTAAGGCATCCACTTCAGGTTTTAATACCTTCATTTTAGCACCACTCAGGTAACTCTTGTATAAGATGGGAGACGTAATTAAACGGATCAATAAAGTGAGCAACAAAATAACCATACCATAACTGGCCACATGCGACCTTAAAAAATCCCAAACCGGTAACAAAAAATGCCGGTTGATATATTTCACAAAAGAGAAGGGCCCACTGCCATAGGTAACCACCTGGTGCAAATTATTATTGTATTTATCTAATACATTGTAATCATTAGGGCCATAATATAACTGCAGCGGCACCTGTCCATTAGCAGGTACGCTTACTCTGCAATTAGCGGTGGTTTGTGCAACTATATGCAATGAATCCGGAGGGGCCACCCAATTTAATTCTGCAGTTTGAAACTTATTTTTTGCAAGTAATGTGGTCACAAAAAATTGAGGATTTACAGCTACCCAATCAACCGGTTTGTCAAATTTTTCATTTCCGCCGCTACCCAATGCTACAAAATCATATTTGCCGTTATAATAGTAGCATACATGCGTTTGTGTTTTTTCGTAAGCGATGGTCTTCTCCAGCTGCGGCGCTTCTGTTTGCCATAGCAAATTCATAGTGCTTTGTGTAAATAATTTATCGGCGCCTTTGGTTGTAATATTAAAATCAACCATGTAGTCCTCATTTTTCAATACATATTCATGGGTGATCAAATCGTTGCCACTGGTATCCTTAATACTAAAGGAAACAGACTGGCTTTTATCGGCATTCACTTTTTTATCGCCTGTAATAAAAAACTGGTCACCGGTTTTAATGGTTGTATTGCTTCCTGAATTAATATCGTAGGTAATTTTATTAAACGCCCCTGTTTGCAGCAGCAGGGGTTTGCCATCGTAGGCTTTAAATTTTTTCAGTTCTACCGATTTGGGCTGGGCACCTTTATTGGTAAAAGTAACTTTCAGCACATCTGTTTCCAGCACGGTGAGTACTTCTGTATCAGACTGGGCAAGTTTCAATCCGGCTGTAGCCTGCTGCACCTTTTGTTTTATGAGAGAATCCTTTTTAACTGAATCAATTTGGGCAACCGCTTGTTTTGCTTTTGCATCAATTGCCTGAAGTGAATCTTTCACCCTTTGCTCCTGCAGCTTTTGTACCTGCAATGCCTGGTTGCTTTTGCCGTTGATATAAAACATACCAATCAGCAAAATACCAATCAGCACAAAACCAATAACCGTGTTCCTGTCCATTCCCATGGTAAAATAATTTTAAGAGCGCAAAGGTAATTAAACTTTAATGGTTGCGTACTATTCTTCCTTTTCTTTCCAAATCCTTATTACAGGCGGTAATTGGCTGAAACTTTCGGTTAAAGGCCAAAAAAGGCCCTTGCAGTTAGCAAGGGCCCGGGGTATAAAGAATGTATACTTATTATTTTTTTGCAGCAGGAGCAGCAGCTTTTGCAGCAGCTGGTGCAGCAGCAGCTTTTGCAGCCGGTGCTTTTGGAGCAGATGCTTCTTCCTGCTTCAACTGACGCGTCATCGTTACTGATGCAATAGGAATACGTGGAGAGTTCAATATCTCTACATTATTCATTTTTACATCTTCCACACGAATATTGGCGTTCAGTTCAAGGGCCGCAATATCCACTTCAATATTTTCCCTTAAATCTTTAGGAAATGCTTTTACTTTAAGCGATTTCATTTTGGTAACTAATTTACCACCCGCTTTAACACCTGCAGGAGTTCCTACAAATTTAATAGGCAGGGTAGCCACCACTTTTTTATCATCTACCAGTTCCAGTAAATCAACATGGTTCAGCAGGTCGGTTACTTTGTTAAACTGCAGATCTTTTAAAATACAACGGTATGTACTTCCGTCTACTTTAACTTCTGTGATCATAAATTCTGACGTGTAAACGATGTCTTTAAAAGCAGCAGCCGAAGCAGAGAAATTAACCTCTTTTTTACCACCATAAATTACACCTGGCACCATTTGCTGAGAGCGAAGTTGGCGGGTGGCTTTTTTTCCGCTTTCGGTCCTCAGTTGTCCTTCGATTGTAATTGATTTCATTTGAATAATTTTTTTATGAGGCGCAAAGGTAATGAAAAGTGGTAAGTTTTAAGTGATAAGTTTTAAGTTAATTGCATAGTACTTACCACTTTTTACTTATTACTTCTTATTAGCCATCCTGCTTCGCATAAACAAGCTGTTAATACTCTTATTTTCAAAAGCATTACGTATGGTAACTGCAAATAATTCGTCTGTTGAAATCACTTTTATCTTGGCACATTGGCCTTTAAGTGGTATGGTATCACAAACTACCAGCTCTTCCAGCACACTATTTTGAATATTATTATATGCATTTCCACTTAGTACCGGGTGGGTAATCAGGGCCCTTACACTTCTTGCTCCTTTTTCTTTTAACAGTGCCGCACTTTTTACCAAAGTACCCCCGGTATCGCAAATATCATCTACAATCACCACGTCCCTGTCTGTTACATCACCAATCACTACCATGCTGGCAATTTCATTGGCTCTTTTCCGGTGCTTATCGCAGATCACCATTTCACACTCAAAATAGGAAGCAATTTCCCGTATGCGGTTGGCACTGCCCACATCCGGTGCGGCAAAGGTCAGGTTCTCTAAATTCAGGCTTTCTATATAAGGAATGAAAACAGCAGAAGAATCCAGGTGATCTACCGGAATATCAAAATAACCCTGTATTTGCGGAGCATGCAGGTCCATGGTGATCAACCTGTCGGCACCGGCAGCAGTAAGCATGTTGGCCACCAGTTTAGACCCTATGGCAACCCTGGGCCTGTCTTTCCTGTCCTGGCGGGCAAGGCCGTAATAGGGCATTACAGCTATCACCTTATATGCAGAAGCTCTTTTAGCAGCATCAATCATCAATAACAGCTCCATTAAATTGTCTGAAGGCGCAAAAGTACTTTGTATCAAAAACACAAATTGCCCCCTGATGCTTTCCTGAAATTCAACATAAATTTCACCATCACTAAATCGCTGAATATTTACTTTACCCAATGGTGCGCCAAATTTTTGAGCGATCTTTTCGGCCAGATACTGGGATCCTGTTCCTGAGAAAATTTTTGCAGATGGTTCCATATAATTTTTTGAGAGCTATTAAAAAATAAGATGTTGCAAAAGTATCATTTAGTTTAGATGAATTAAATTTGAAAGTATGGAAAGTTTCAACAAGCCATCCACATCCATTAAGAATTGGGCAAAAGACGACAGGCCCAGAGAAAAAATGCTACACAATGGAGCGGCTGCTTTAAGCAACTCCGAATTGATTGCCATATTGATCAATAACGGCAGCAGGGATAAAAGCGCAGTGGACCTGGCAAAAGAAGTTTTAAAACTGGGTACCGATAATTTAAATGAACTGGGAAAACTTTCTTTAAAAGAGCTGCAGCAGGTAAAGGGCATTGGAGAGGCCAAAGCAATTTCCATTGCCGCAGCTCTGGAACTGGGCCGGCGGAGGCAAACCTCCGGCACATTGGAAAAAGCAGTGATCAAAAGCAGCAGGGATATTGCTGAATATTTAAAAGTAGTATTGAAAGATTTTACGTATGAAGTATTTGCAGTGCTTTTTTTAAACCGTTCTAACAAAATCAATCATTTTGAAATCATCAGCCGCGGTGGTATTACAGGCACAGTAGCTGATCCCAGGATCATTTTAAAAAAAGCACTGGAAGAAGATGCCACTTCCCTGGTATTGAGCCATAACCATCCTTCGGGCAGTTTACAACCCAGCCGTGCAGACGAAGAGTTAACTAAAAAAATTATTGAGGCTGCCAAATACTTCGACATCAAAATAATTGACCATATTATTGTGAGTGAAGAAGGGTATTTCAGCTTTGCAGATGAGGGGCTGCTATAGGAAGTTCATAGTTGATGGTAACTATCAAACAAAGACCTGATTTATCCCACAAACCGATTCACTAATTAACCAACTATGCCTGTGCTGTTGGCCCTCCAAAATTAAATGGTATCTCTACCGCTTCCATGTCCTGAATAACACCATTGGCAGCTTCAAATTTTTTTATATTCTCTACCATTGCCTTCATAAAACGTTTGGCATGAAAAGGCGTAAGAATGATGCGGCTTTTTACCTTGCTTTTGGGAGTGCCGGGCATTACATTCACAAAATCCACTACAAACTCTGCATGGCTATGGGTAATAATGGCCAGGTTAGCATATTCCCCTTCTGCCACTTCTTCAGAAATTTCTATATTCAATTGATTAGGCTGTTCAGTATTATTCATGGTATCTTTTTTTGCAAAGATAAAAACAAAGGGCCCCAAATGGAGCCCTTTGAAAATATTATATTAGATGTTGATCATTACCTTGCTCCTACATATTTCCATTTTTCGTCGAAAGTGGTACGCGGGCCCACCGGAACAACTGTAGGTTGCATCATCCAGTATTTAATAAGTATATCCTTATTACCCTGAACGGCGTTAACACCAGATGGATCCAATTGAGCAGAACGCCCGTTACCAGATGGCTGACCGTAATAATTGGTAACACTGCTGATAGTATTATTAGCAGGGTTAAAGTTTACTGTCAATGCAAAACTACCATAGCCTGAATTACCTGTACCAGTATAGAAAGGATGGAAGAAATCGCCCCAGATAGTGTTATCATACATTACACATGAATTTGCACCTGTAGTAACCAAATGCAATTCCCATGCGCCGTTATTAGCAGCAAAGAAAGCATCCGAATAAGCTGGCTGGTTTGCCCATTGAACAAAAGCAGAATTAGTTACATCTACCATTGGGCCAGAAACAGCATAAACACCATCATAAGCATTTTTAGCTCCAATTTCCACTACCACAGATTTTTGAGTAGATAATTTGCTGCCGGCATCTGCAGAAGTAATCGTAAAACCTAAACCATACAATGCACTAGGATTAAACAAAGTTGCATTTGGAATAGTAATATAAATTTCCTTTGCATATTCACCTGGTTTAAAAGTGAAAGTGAATGTACCGCCCTGTCCGCCAGCTTTTACACCATCAGTTTGAATAGTATACCATGCAGTGGGTAATTGAAGGTAAGCAGAATTAGCCGCTCTTACAGCTGCCGTATCGTCCTTAACAGTTACCACCATTGTTTTATTCAATTCAGTTTCATTAGGGATATCCCTGCGCAGTTCCACCACTAATAATTTAGAGGGGGTGGGCACAAAGTCTACGGGCTTTTTTACAACATTAGATGGAGTACCTGCACCTATGATCTTAACAAGCGTGGATCCTGCAGTACCCAAAGGTTCTGTTGTTACTGCCTTATCACAGGCAGAAAATATCAAAGCAGCAGCGGCTAATGCCACAAATTGCTTTGTAAGGTTAAAATATTTCATATTTAATCTGTTTGTGTTGTTTACAAAATTATGATAGTAACACACCCGCATTTTCTGTGCGGGTGTGTCAGCATTATTTATTGATCCCACCATACTTTAGCTTCCTGAACGTCGCCGCCTGGTAAACCTGCAGCAGCGGCTTTAGTGGCAGCGTTATTAAAACTATAGTCGTTTACACCGTATACGTAACGGCGAACCACTGGACCTGTAGAGAAACGGCTTTTTTGTAAATTCGGAACACCAGTTCTTCTCCATTCTGCCCATCCTTCATTACCGTTAGGGTAAGCGGCTAACCAACGTTGTAAAGCTATACGCTGTAATTTTGTAGTTGTGGCAGCATCCTGAACATTACTGCTTGCTGCCCTGAAATTATCATAAGGAGCTGAGGCACCACCCACATTTGAAGGCACACCAGCACCAGAAGCATAATTTGCCGGACCTGCCAGGTAAGATGCAGGAACGGTTACGCCCCATTCTGCGTATGATGCAGCAATACCATCTTCGTAAGCTGTTTGTGCATCTGCTGTAGTACCGCTGATCCATCCTCTTTCAATAGCTTCTGCTTTAGCAAGTAAAACAGTAGAAGCATTCAACAATACAACAGGAGATGATTCAGTTCTTTTACTTGAAGCCAGCACCCTTGACTGACCATTACCAACACTGTTTGCAAAATCAACTGCAAGTGACCTGGTTAAACCATAAGGAAAGGTAACACTATTGGTTCCAAAAACAGATTGACGGGTATCACCTAATCCGGCCAGTACATCACCCAATGTTTTGCTTTCGGCATAATCATCACGTGATTCATAGGTCAGGTACCAGGTATTTTTAAAACTTCCGCCCGGAAAAGCCAATGTCCAGTTATCTGAGTTAGCAGTGATATAACCTGCGGCATTTCCTGCTGCATCTGCAAATTGCAACGCAGCTTTACCACCTGCAGCTGGATATTTTTTTGTTAAACGCATTGCCATCAGCATACGTATACTATTACCCAGTTTTTTCCATTTGGTAATATTGCCGGCATAAGTAATATCTCCTTTGATTGCACCTCCGGCATCAAAACCGGCAACGGCATCTTTCAGTTCCTGCATTACACCAAAATACACATCTTCCTGTTTGTCAAACTTAGGAGAAGTATTAGCTGTTCCTTTTAAAGCTTGTGAATATGGAATATCTCCCCACCTGTCAGTAGTTACCCAATACAGGTAAGATTTTAAAATTTTAGCAATGCTGATCTGATTTGCATTAGACCCGTAAGCAGAGGCTGTACCTGCAGTTTTACTATCACTATTATAATCAATTATAGTTTGCAGATCCTGCAAAGGGCCAGCATATGTACCCCCCATGTCAAGCTGAGGTAAAGCAAACAATGATACGTCTGTATACTGGTTTTCTGCAACATATTGAGCATAACAAACAGTTCTGGTACCGTTCACAATACCTCCCAGCTGAAATTCTGCGTTTGTAAGCAGTGCAGATGGTATAGGAGTGGTAATACCGTTTGGATTGGAATTCGTATCTCCAAACTTATCTATTTTGGCACAACCTGCAGCCAGTATCGACAATCCGGCAAAGGCAACAGCACCAATTGTTTTGAATGATTTATTTTTCATTTTAAAAAATTTTGAGGTTAATAATTAGAAGCCCAGTTTTAGATTAACACCAATCGACCTGGTTCCTGGAAGCTGTCCGTCTTCACCATATACACTACTGATTTCTGATGGATCGTATCCTTTAGCCTTGGTATATATTAACCATGGATTACGGGAAACAACAGAGAAAACAGCAGTTTTTACAAATTTGCCTATCGCTAATTTTTCAACCGGTAATTTATAACCTACACTTAACTCTCTTAATTTAACAAATGTAAGATCATACACACTGTTTTCAGAAATGTTCTTATTCCTGAACTGTTGAAAGTAATCCTGACCTGCAACATAATAATCAACTGCTTTACCGGTAGCATCAACACCAAAAACGTGTACACCGCCGCCATCAGCAACCGGGTCACGTAATGGATTTCCCTTATCATTAAGTGCAGCAGTACGTGCTGTTAAACCAGAAAAACTACCCCAGAAATCAGACAGTGCAAAGAAATGACCACCATATGAGTAATCGATATTTACGTTGATAGTGAAACTTTTGAACAGATTGAAGGTATTTTGAATACCCCCTGTATATGTTGGTAATACGCTACCAAACTTTTGATCTGCTTCCCTGATAAATAATCCATCAGTTCCTAACTGAGGCTGACCGTTGATGCGTTTGATACCGCCACCAAACATTTGACCCCATGGCTGTCCTACTTCGTTAACTGTGTAAGCAGAAGAAGTTGTAGAGAAAGCACCACTTGATACGGTTAACCTGTCAATACCAGGATAAATTTTAACCACTTTGTTTTTAACTATATAACCCCAGGCTGCATTAATTTCCCAATCAAAATTTCTTGACTGGATTGGTTTAACAAAAGCTGTAACATCCCATCCTGTTTTAGCTACTTCACCAGCATCAATTGAAACTGCTGAATAACCTGTTTGCTGTGGAACAGACACATTTACAGGGAAGTTTTTGTTAGTTCTGTCCCAATAAGTAATATTAAAACCAAATTTATTTTTAAAGAACCTCATCTCTAAACCCAGTTCCTTTTCAACGTTTGTGGCACCTGCTAATCCCGGATCAACCAGACTGTTTGGAACTGTTGTTAAGAAGTTGCCGTTCCATTGTAATGTACCAATTGAGTAGGTTGGATTCAACTGATATATATCCAGTGTATTTAAACTTTGTCCGATAGAACCGCGGATCTTACCATAAGAGATAAATGGTAATGCTTTTTTAGTAAGATCGCTGAATACAAAAGAAGCACCAGCAGATTTAGAATCAATAAAGTTTCCTGCAGGCTCAGTTGATGTATAATCCCTGCGGTAAGTTCCTTCTGCAAATAAGAAATTGCGGAAGCCAACATCAGCGCGTACAAATAAACCTCTGCGTGCAAACTGACTTCTGCCATTACCATAGTTGATAGGATCTTTAGAATTTGATAGTGCATACAAATTAGGAGCACTTAAGCCACCCATTGTATTGGCATTAACAGACCTTGATTTAGTTTTCAAGATATCAAAACCAGCGTTCGCATTTACCGCAAAATCTTTGATCTTTTTGCTGTAACTGAATAAACCTTCATAGTTCTGACGGTCGCTGAAAGTATTTGAAGTACCATAGCCGGCTTTACCATTACCCTGGAATGGATTGAAAGACACCTGCTGACCACTGGCTTCCAGCGTAGTTGGGTAAATCAGTTCGGTATTAGTAGTTAACTGTTGTTTGCGGTATGTAGCTTTAAATTTAAAGTCGTTATTAAATTTATACGACAATGAAACATCGCCAAAAACGCGGTCTCTTCTGTCGTAGTTTTTAATAACATCAAAATAAGAATAGAAATTGTACCAATAGTTAGCTCCGTAAAATTTAAGCGGGTTTCCTGCGGAATAAGAGTCTGGGTTACCATGGTTCCAGCTGGCCATAATGCCTTCCGGACTGGTTAAGCCTCTTAATTCTTTCATGATACCCATATCAAGGTTACGATGGAACCATGAACCGAAAGAGCCGGTAGTTTGGTTAGAATAACCATCATCACTTTCTGTGTTCCTGTCCTGAGCAATGTAGTTAATATTAACACCCAATGCCAGCTTGCTGTTTAAATCGATAGTAGCGTTTGCATTAAGCGTATTTTTCTTCATGAACTCAGTTGGAGTAATACCCTTAACATCAAGGTTGGTATAAGAAACCCTGAATGAAACATTATCAGAAGCTTTAGAAAAACTTACATTATTAGTTTTGGTAACGCCAGTTTCCCAGTAATCGCGAACATTTGTTGGCTGAGCGGTAAGTTTTGTTGTTTTAAATGAGTATTCGCTTCCGCCATACCATGCATACCAAGGAATATATTCCTGTCCGGCAATACGTGGTCCCCAGCTGGCATCATCTGTATAATCGTGGTAGTATTTACCATCCAAAGCTTTCCAGCCTTCGGGCTGACCTGCTTTATATGTATACTTGATAAAATCACCAGAAGCACCACCAGCATATGAATTCTGGTATTCAGGTAAAATATATACTTTATCAAATTGAACTCCGGAGTTGATTTCTACACCCAGACCTTTAGCACCTTTTTTAGCCTTTTTCAGATTGATCACGATTGCACCATTTGCACCATCCGGACCATAAAGGGCTGCGGCTGCAGGCCCCTGAAGAATGGTGTAGTCTTCTACATCATCAGGGTTGATATCAGAATTGCTTGGCATAATGGTTCCGTCTACTATGTATAAGGCACCGCCGCCAGAATTCAAACCGTTTTCACCACGCAAACGAACTGTGGTTTCAGCACCCAGTTTAGCAACAGACTGACTGCGAACCTGCGCACCAGCTACTTTACCTGCTAATGCATTATTCACGTTGGTTTGACGCACCGTATTTACCTGGTCGCCACTAAGATTTTGAACACTGGAGGAAGTACTTCTTGCAGCTCTTTTGATACCAAAAGCGCTGGTTACAACAACTTCTTTAAGATCGGAAGTAGTGCCTTTTTCCATTACAACGTTAATAACAGACATTGTACCTACAGGCGCTTCAATAGATTTGAAGCTGGCTCCTGAAATCACAAGTACATCACCTGATTTAACTTTGATGGAATACGCTCCATTTGCATCTGCAGAAAGGCCTATACTAGACCCTTTGATTTTGATGGTTGCAAATGAAACCGGGTTACCGTCAATATCTGTAACCTTACCCGACACCACCCGGGTTTGAGCAAACGCCAACACTCCACAGAGCATCAGCATTGTGAACAGTGATAAAAATCTTCTCATGTGCATTTAATTAAGTTTAATGATGTGTAAAAATAGGAATATTTCTCTAAAGTCAAAAAAATGTTAAATAATTAGAAATCCTACGTTTAGTGAGGACAATTGATGTATAAAAATAGCTGCTTTTACCCTAAAAAATGTTAAAATTGATACCAGAACTGGAGTTTTACTTCCGTCTTTTTATTGCCGCTGATCTCGTCTAAACCCGAGCCTGTAAATGCTTTGGCTTTATACACTGTTCGTGCAAACCTTGCCCATATTGAACACTTTTTATTTATATGTGCATTTACGTTAATATAATATTTTAAGCCCTTACCATAAAAAACGGGAATGGAATTACTGAACAGAACATCATTCTCATATGCATAGATACGGCTGTTGTAGCTGCCAGTTTCATAGTATTGTAACCGCAGGCTACCAGACCATGGTTGCAATGGAGCTTTATAAAAAAAATCAGTATAAATCATAGCGCCCTGTTCTTTTTGCGATGCCGGGGCTTTGAAAAACACTATTTCCACCCTGCTTTTAACGGTTATCGTCCGGTTAACCTTGTAACTGAATTGCGTTCGCCAGTTTTTCTTTGATTGTTCCACTACCGGCGAAAGGGTGAGTAGTTGCGGATTGCTGTTAAAAGCCCCCGAAGCAGTGCGGAAACGGCTGTATACTTCCAGTTTTTTGGTAGGACTATAAGTAAGTTGCAACAGGTAATCTTCGCCGGCTGTTGGCGCATCTGTGCTGGAGGTAAGCCAGGGAAATTTGTAAAAATCGGCATATGCATCCAGCTTCCATACACCATCCGGATGCAGCGAAATGCCCATGTAAATACCCTTTTCGTTGATGGGATAGGTATTTTCTGTAAAAGCTGCCGTATATAGTGACTGGTAACCTGCGGCTATATTCCTGTACAACAGCCCTGCGTCGGCCTGAGCAGATACACTCATCATAAGGCCGGTGATGACCGCTTTGTTATACTGCTGATCAATTGCGGCTTCTCCAAACCAATGCAGATTTTTGTACGTGTAACTGTAATCAAAACTGTAATTCCTCAAAACCGTTCCCTTTAACCCATACATATTATATGGTACCTCCTGCTTTTTAATGGGTAGTTTAAATGTATACCTGACCGTATTTAACCCGGCCTGGAATGTTTTATAGTGATACGAAATGTTGCCGCCGGTAACCCATTGCTGTTGTATGCCTTTGTCATCCGTTTCGGAGCGGGTGCGGTGATAGCCTGAAGTCTGCAGAGAGGAAATGTATTGGGCTGACAGGGCTGTATCTGTTACCAGGTTGGCATCTACTTTTCTGTAAGATACAAAGAGCGTGACCTGCAGATTTTTTTTACCGGCAGTGATACCAGCTCCCCGGTGAAAGTTAACCTCGCCGGCAGCATGGTATGGACGCAGCACATCCGACACCCGTTTTATGTTCAGCACGTCGGCACTTTTTTTAAAAGCCAGGGTTTGCCATTGGGTTAAACCCTGGCCCAGGTTTACTGTAAAATCGCCCAAAGCCAGTGCTTGCACTACACCTTTGTGCCTGGTAAAAAAATGAGCAGAATAAAAATCAAATCCCTGTTGCTGTTTACCCCTGAAAAACTGTTCGCCGGCATCTTTCTCTGCCACAATACCGTATTGCATCAGGTTTTTAAACCGGCAGGTATACCGAACCAGTACTTTTTGGGGACTACCCGGGTAATAATTAACAGCTGCAGCACTGTCGGTCAGGTATCCCTTAGCCCTTTCCAGTACTTGTGAAACTCTTATAAGTATACTATGCGTTCCATTTTTAAACCGCCCTCTCAAAGCCGCTGCCATGTCTTCGTGGTTACTTAACCGTATATATGGCAGCAGTTTTTGTATCAGCGCCACATCCCAGCCCGGTATGGCCTGCAGTTCATACATACTGATGAACTTACCCAACAAACTGCGATACAGAATACAGTTTTGAACCTGTACAGGCGACAATAGCTGCAGTGCGCTTAATGCAGCTTCACCGGCAGTATTAAGATCAACAGGATGTTTTAGATATTGCAGCAGTTGCTGCTGGTAAGTATCGTCTTCCATTTCGGTATCATCATTATTGGCAGCACTGTTTTCTAATTGCTGCTCTGTTACTGATACTGGATTTTCTATACGCTGGGCAGATAATGCTGAATATAAAAAGCAGCTGCACAAAAGAAAGCACAACCGCCTTAACAGTAAAACGAATGCCGAAAACTGGTATGTATAAAAAAGTGAAAGCACAAAATGCGGGTTACGAATTATGGATATTACATCAATTATTTTTTATTACCCAGGCTGCTGATGAACACTATACCTGGCGATATGCCCAGTTGCTGATGAAAACCAGCGGTAATGTCTACCCGCAAATTTTTCCATGCAGTGCCTATCCCTGCAAAAAAAGAGGCTGAACCGCTGGTAAACCCCGCTCTGGCAAAAAACTGTTTAGCAAACTGGTATTGCATCCCTGCCACCACCTCTGCAGGCAGGTCTTCCTGCTGTATGATCTCTCCGCTGATAAAAAAATTTTCCGAAGCATCATATCCCAGTGCAAAAGTGTATACAGCTGCCAGCTTTTCATCCTGGTTGCCACCCAGCTTCCCTCCTGCCGGATTATATACATGAATGCCCCCATTGAACTGGTCTGTAAAATGAATAATCAAACCGGCTTGGGCAATTACAGTACCCGCATGCTGATAAGCAGGAATGCGATAGCTGTAATAATTGAACTGCAGGCCCACATCTACTTTATCTCCCAGGCTCTTTGCATAGGCAATACCAATTGTGCTTTCATTGAAATTTTTAAAGCCGGAGTAATTTACCTGCAGGCCAATATTGCCCCATTTTACAGGCAACACCGCCGCCATACAGTAATTACTGGTAGCTGCCAGCAAAAAACGACGTTCGCCATACAAACCCAATCCTGGCTGGCTGGTTTTTGCCAATGCCGCCTGGTTGCCGGTAAAAGAAAGGGGATCTTGTTGCTTAGCAGAATATGCCGACAGGCCAATAAAGGGTAGTGCTGCGGCATAACGCAAGGATTGTGCTGTAAGGCATGAAATAATGCCAAAGCACAGCAGGGTACTGTGGATGAGTGCTTTCAAAAAGTTTTCAATTAGGTATTACAAGATAAGAAAATATTGAATATATGCAAGGAATCGCTGGAAAAAATCCGCTTTTGTTAAGTATTTTTGCCACATGCAAATTTTAGACGGAAAAATAGTATCCCAATCAGTAAAGGATCAGTTAAAAACAAAAACCGACCAGCTGAAAGCAGCAGGTAAAAAGTTGCCGCACCTGGCTGCCATTTTGGTTGGCAGTAACGGGGCCAGCGAAACCTATGTTGCCAGTAAGGTAAAAACCTGCGAGGCAATTGGTTTTAAAAGCAGCCTGGTAAGGCTGGATGCCAACATTACAGAAGCAGTACTGGTAGCCGCCATTGACCAATTAAATGCAGATGAAGATGTGGATGGCATTTTAGTACAATTACCCTTACCCAAACAAATTGATGAAGCAAAGATCATCAGTTTAATTCACCCTGATAAGGATGTGGATGGATTTCACCCCGTAAGCGTGGGTAAACTGGTACAGGGATTACCAACTTTTATACCAGCCACCCCTTATGGTATTATGCTGATGCTGGAACACTATGCAATTGAAACCGCGGGTAAACATGCCGTGGTAATTGGACGCAGTAATATTGTGGGACGTCCCATGAGCATCCTGTTAAGCCAGAATACCAACCCGGGCAATTGCACTGTAACGGTGTGTCATAGCCGCACTACTAATTTAAAAGAATTGTGCTTACAGGCAGATATTATTGTAGCTGCACTGGGCAAGCCCGGCTTTTTAAAAGCCGACATGGTAAAAGAGGGTGCTGTAGTGATTGATGTAGGTATTACCAGGGTGGCTGATGATACAAAGAAAAGCGGATTTGCCATTAAGGGAGATGTGGATTTTGATGAGGTAGCCCCAAAATGCAGCTATATTACCCCTGTACCAGGCGGCGTAGGTTTAATGACCATTGGAGCGCTGATGATGAACACTTTTAATGCAGCACAACAAAAAAATTAACCATTGACTATTGAAACAATCAATGCTGTTACCCTGCCGGTGATGGAGCATTTTTATACCATACAGGGCGAAGGCTACCACCAGGGTAAAGCAGCTTATTTTATACGGCTGGGCGGATGTGATGTGGGCTGTGTATGGTGCGATGTAAAAGACAGCTGGGATGCAGCCAAACATCCGCAGTACGATATCAGCAGTTTGGTATCGCTGGTTACCCAAACCCCGGCTCCTTTGGCGGTCATTACAGGTGGTGAACCGCTGATGCATGACCTGGATGCTTTGACTGCTGCATTGCAAGCTGCAGGTATACAAACAAATATTGAAACCTCAGGTTCACACCCTTTAAGCGGGCACTGGAACTGGATCTGCCTGTCGCCTAAAAAATTTAAAGCCCCTTTACCGGAACTGGTTCCATATGCCAATGAATTAAAAGTAGTAATCTTTAACAAGCATGATTTTGAATGGGCAGAAACATATGCACTGCAGGTATCACCAGGCTGTAAATTATACCTGCAGCCGGAATGGGATAAGGCCGCAGTAATAACACCGCTGATCATTGAATACATTAAAGCCAATCCAAAATGGGAATTGAGCCTGCAGGTGCACAAATACATTGATGTGCCATAATTATGATTACTGCTATTTTGGTGAGCCCTAACAGCAAACCTTAACGATTTTATATACTAATCACCTGCTAACTTCGTTTATCGTTAACAAGTACAAATTAACATGAACGGCATCAACAAAAAAGGCTTTTGCGTTTTACTTTTATCTTTTACCTATTTGCTTACCGCTGCCCAGTGGTACGACCCGGAAAAAGTAAATTCAAAAGCGGGTGATATTTACGGGCAGGCTTATGAAGAAGCTACCGCAGGTAATTATGCTGCTGCCATCCGTCATATCAATGCTGCATTGCTTATAGAGCCCAAATTTGTGGACGCTTTTTTATCAAGAGCGGGCATCTATGCCAATCTGAAAAAATACGATTCCTCGGTGATTGATTTTGAAAAAGGGCTGCAGCTGGATTCTGTATATGCCGGTACCTACTTGTTGCCTTACTCCATTTCTTTGGCAGGCACTGGAAAATTCCAGCAGGCACTAAATGCCGTAAACAGGTTTTTAGCAAACAGCAAATTAAATGCACAAAGTATTAAAGCCGGTAATTACCGGAAAGAAACCTATGAGTTTGCAGTGAATTATGAAAAAAAACATCCGGCAAAAAACTATGTATTTGCACCCGTTAATTTAGGCGACAGTATTAACTCTTCCTCTTCAGAATATTATCCCTCCATTACCATTGAAGGCAGTAAAATGGTATTTACAAGGCGCATCAACAGTGATGAAGATTTTTATGAAAGCAACTTCACCGCTGGTAAATGGAGCAGGGCAAAGCCACTGGCAGGAAAAGTAAATACCAACTTTAACGAAGGAGCTCAATGCATTTCTCAAGATGGTACCTGGATCATCTTTACCGGATGCAACTATCCCGAAGGACAGGGCAGTTGCGATCTGTATATTTCATTTAAAACAAAAAATGGCTGGAGTGAAGCCGAGAATCTTGGGCCATTGATCAATACTGATTTTTGGGAATCTTCCCCATCCTTATCCCCCGATAAAAGAGACCTGTATTTTTCCAGTGCCATTGCAGGGGGCTTTGGAGGCAGGGATATTTGGGTTTCGCACCGATCTGCCACAGGCAAGTGGAGCCGCCCGCAAAACCTGGGTGCAGCAGTAAATACCAGCGGCGATGAAAGCTGCGCTTTTATGCACAGCGATAATGAAACTTTGTATTTTAACAGTAATGGTCAAAAAGGATATGGCAGTACCGACCTGTTCTTTACAAAAAAAGTAAACGACAGCAGCTGGCTGGAAGCAGAGAACCTGGGCTATCCCATCAATACCATTGACGACGAAGGATCGCTAATTGTTGCTGCAGATGCCAAAACTGCCTACTATGCCAGCGACAGAAGTGACAGCAAGGGCGGGCTTGACCTGTATACTTTTCAAATGCGGGAAGACATCCGGCCTCTAAAAACCTTTTGGGTAAAAGGAAAAGTATTTGATAAAAAAACATTGACCGGCTTGCCCTCATCTGTAGAACTAACGGATATCAGGAGCCGCAGCATAATCAGTAAATTACAAACTGATGAAGACGGCAATTATTTAATTACTTTGCCCGAAGGAAAAGACTATGCCTTTAGTGTGAACCGGAAAGGGTATTTGTTTTTCTCTGACAATTTTTCATTGCGTAATAATCCTGCGGATTCGGTGTTCAGTAAAGACATCCCGTTACAGCCGCTGGAAGCAGGCGCTGTGATAGTGCTGAAAAATATCTTTTTCGACAGCAAAAAATTTGATCTTAAACAGGAGTCGGTGGTGGAACTGGATAAAGTGGTTCAATTATTAAAAGACAATCTTAACCTTAAAATTCAAATAACCGGGTATACCGACAATGTGGGCTTAGCAAAAGACAATTTACTGCTGTCTAATAACAGGGCTAAAGCTGTGGTTGGCTACCTGCTGGGCAAAGGTGTGCTGCAGGCAAGGCTTAGCTACAAAGGTTTTGGCGCCTTAAAACCAATTGCCGATAATGCCACTGAAAATGGTAAAGCCATGAACCGCAGAACAGAACTTTCTGTGATCAGTAATTGATATTTTTATTAATATTGTTGTTCATCTGTACGTTATGAACAACGATCTTTTATACCAGGTGGCACTTACCCTGGTGCCTCATATTGGCGATGTGCATGCCAAAGCTTTAGTAACTATGTACGGCGATGCGCAAAGCATCTTTAAAGCCAGGAAAAAAGACCTGGAAGCCATTGAAGGCATTGGAACAGTTCGGGCTAAAAGCATTAAAGATTTTGCAGCCTTTGATGTATGCGAAACAGAACTGCAGTTTATTGAAAAATATAAGATCACCCCGCTTTTTATTACAGAAGAAAATTATCCCAAGCGGTTACTGAATTGTTATGACTGCCCGGTATTATTATACTACCGGGGCAATACCGATTTAAATGCTTCAAAAATTGTTGCAGTGGTGGGCACCAGAAACCACAGCGAGTATGGAAAAAATATTACTGAAAAAATTATTGCAGAATTAAAAGAGCAACTTATTGTAGTAGTAAGCGGACTGGCATTTGGCATTGATACCATTGCGCATAAAGCAGCGCTGAAAAATAATTTACCCACTGTTGGTGTAATGGCCCACGGACTCGACAGGATTTATCCGCCGCAAAATAAAACACTTGCCAAACAAATGACAGAACAGGGCGGCCTGCTTACACACTTCATCAGCAATACCAATCCCGACAAACAAAATTTTCCCAAACGCAACCGTATTGTTGCAGGTATATGCGATGCATTGATTGTTGTGGAAAGTGGATTAAAAGGCGGGTCATTAATTACAGCAGAACTGGCCAATGGATACAATAAAGATGTGTTTGCTATTCCCGGCCGTACCACCGACACTAAAAGTGAAGGCTGTAATTACCTGATAAAAAATAATAAGGCCGCATTAATCAATTGTGCGGGAGATTTGCTGGACAACATGGGATGGACAATACATAAAAAAGGAACCCAAAAAAAACAAAGAGAATTATTTATTGAATTTACGCCAGAAGAGAAAATCATTGTAGACCTGCTGCAGCAAAAAGAAACTATGCAGGTGGATGAGTTGTATTTTAAAAGCGCCTTAAGCAGCAGTGCGATGGCACAGGCTTTACTGATGCTGGAAATGCAGGGTGTGATTGTGAACCTGCCCGGTAAAATATACCAGCTGTGCTGATTACAATTATTCTGTTTTTGGTTTCTGTATCCACGCGGTCCAGCTGGCAAAAGCAGGCCTTTCAATACCCTTTTCATCTTTAAGCCCGGTATCTTCCCAAAGCGCAAACAGGTCCTGGTACAAGCCCAGCGTTTTTAAGCGGGCATTACCGGCATTATAATCTTTGTGGCAAAACCAAATAAATAATTTTGCCTTTCTGTCGTTACAAAATTGTAATACTTTTTCCAGATATTTTTTTTGCCAGTCACTGTTGCCCTGTTTATTTAAGCTGAAGGAAGGCACTGACAGGTGCTCGGCAATATAACCTGTTTCGGAAAATGCGAGTGGTTTATTGGCAGAAAGGTTAGCAAACTTTTCAAAATAGTTTGCCGGAAAATTTGCCGGGTCTGTATTGCCGCTGGCGGAAGAACTTATGGTAATATAAGGATAAGCACTCAATCCAATAAAATCAGAATATGCTATCAATTGACCGGCATAATTAAAGCTTTCACCGCTTTCATCCACCATAAAACTTATAAAAAAAGGAATGGAGGGATATTTTACTTTCAGCTGCTGGTATACCTGCCGCAGGAAATTTTTATATACTGCAAACTGTGCAGGATTCCATACCAGCGAGTTGCTTTCCACCCCGTAGTTTACATACAGCGGCTGCAACTGTTCAATCAGCCAACTCACATAATTCACATAGGCGGTCACCACTTTAGCATCATCAAATGGTAATTGTTTCCAGTAATTTTTTATGCTGTCTGTAACCGGGGCATTGGCATAATAGCCCGGTCTCGAAATTCTGTCGAGTGCCAATGCAGATACACTCAGCAATACCTTTTTGCCTATGGCCGTTTTAGTTTTCCTTGTCTGCAAATCCTGCAGCAACACTACAGGCATGGTACGGTTATAAAAAGCCTCTTCATAAGGTATACCATCATCAAAATGATGCGACACCATATCGCAATGCGTGTCAATAAACCTGTAAGCACTATCCACTTCACTTAAAGTAAAGTCTGCCGGCCAGGGTGTAACACCCATGTAAAAGGTTCTGGTTTCCAAAGCAGGAGATCTTTTTTTACACCCCCACATGGCAACAAAAAAAACACAACATATAATGGCAAATCTTTTCATTTGGCTATACTGGTATACCTTAATGTACAAAATTTATGCCGTCACTGCTATTTTCTGCTTCAAAAAGCAGTTGCAAATTTTTAATTTTTAATTTTAATACCGACCCATTACCTTTGCACATGGCAATAAGAAATTACTCCTCCAACAAATCAACCAAATTTTTCGGCGAAGGCTTAACGTTTGACGACGTGCTATTGATGCCTGCCTATTCTCAAATTTTACCACGGGAAGTGGAAATTAAAACCCAGCTGACCAAAAACATTGCGCTGAATGTACCCCTGTTAAGTGCCGCAATGGATACGGTTACCGAAGCAGCACTGGCCATTGCTTTAGCAAGGGAAGGCGGCCTGGGCATCCTGCATAAGAACATGAGTATTGAAAAACAGGCCGAACAGGTGCGTAAAGTTAAACGCAGCGAAAGTGGTTTGATCATCGATCCTGTAACCCTTAGTCCTGATGCCACTATTGGCGAAGCATTAAGGTTGATGAGAGAAAATAAAATTGGGGGCATTCCCATAGTGGATGCACAGTACAAATTAGTGGGCATTTTAACCAACCGCGACTTACGTTTTGAAACTAATTACAAAGCAAAAGTGAGCACGGCCATGACAAAAGAAAACCTGTTTACCGCCCCGGAAGGAACCGACATAAAAAAAGCTGAACAGTTATTTAAGCAAACCAAGGTAGAAAAACTACCTATAGTAAATAAGCAGGGCAAATTAACCGGTTTATTTACTTACAGCGATATTTTGAAATTAAAATCCAATCCCAATGCCGTTAAAGACGCCAAGGGAAGATTACTGGTAGGTGCCGGCGTGGGTATTACAAAAGACAGTTTGGACAGAGTAGAGGCACTGAACAGTTTTGGTGTGGATGTTATTTGTTTAGACAGTGCACACGGACATACAAAGGGTGTGATTGATACATTAAAAGCGATCAAGAAGGCCTATAAAAACATACAGGTAATTGCTGGTAATGTAGGTACAGCCGCAGGTGCAAAAGCATTAGCCGATGCTGGTGCAGATGCAGTAAAAGTGGGTATTGGGCCCGGTTCTATTTGTACCACAAGAATTGTTGCAGGTACAGGTGTTCCTCAAATAACAGCCGTAATGGAAGCAGCTGCTGCTTTAAAAAATAAGAAAGTGGGTATCATCAGTGATGGTGGCATAAGATACACCGGCGATATGGTAAAGGCTTTGGCAGCGGGGGCCAACTGCGTAATGATGGGGAATATTTTTGCCGGCACCGAAGAAAGCCCCGGCGAGACCATTATTTACGAAGGCCGTAAATTTAAACAATACCGCGGCATGGGCAGCCTGGGTGCAATGGCACAGGGCAGCAGCGACCGCTATTTCCAGGACGTGGAAGATGATGTGAAAAAATTTGTACCCGAAGGCATTGAAGGCCGTGTGGCATACAAGGGATATTTGAAAGAAGTGGTACACCAGTTTACCGGCGGCTTGCGGGCAGGTATGGGTTACTGTGGTGCTAAAGACATCAGCGCATTGCAGAAAGCCACTTTTGTAAAGATCACCAATGCGGGCATGAGAGAGAGCCATGCACACGATATTGACATTACCAAGGAAGCACCGAATTACAGCAGGTAAAATATTCAATATGCAACAAACAATATTCAATGTTCAACAAAATGCAGCGCAGCATAATGCTGCCTCAATTGAGTATTGAATATTGAACATTGATTATTGAATATTGAATTATGAAAAAGAAAGATGTACATGATATTGGTAATACCCGGAGCGCTAAATTCTGAAGGCAAAATATTCAATACACAACAAACAATATTCAATGTTCAGCAAAATGCAGCGCAGTATAATGCTGCCCCAATTGAACATTGATTATTGAACATTGAATTATGAGAAAGAAAGATGTGCATGATATTGGTATTACCCGGAGCGCTAAATTCTGAAGGCAAAATATTCAATACACAACAAACAATATTCAATGTTCAGCAAAATGCAGTGCAGTACAATGCTGCCCCATTTGAGTATTGAATATTGAACATTGTTTATTGACTATTTTTTTAATCTTAAACACCCCTTCTGTCAGCAGCATTTTTTTCAAATAATTCCTGTAAATTAACAGTCAATTTTCTGCATGAAAAAAAACATCCGCTACATATTACTCTGCATAGTATTTATTATACATTGTTCGTTATTCATTACTCATTATTCATTTTCACAAGACTCTTCGCATTTAAGAATTTCACTGCTCACCTGCTCGCCGGGCGAAGAATTGTATTCTACTTTTGGCCACAGTGCATTCCGTGTGGTGGACAGCAGTAGTGTTACCGATGTGGTATACAATTACGGCACATTTAATTTTGATGATGAAGGATTTTATATAAAATTCACCAGGGGTAAATTATTGTATTATGTTTCTGCTGAAAATTTCCCGGATTTCAGGTATGCTTATGAAAGCACCAACCGTGGTATTACCGAACAGGTATTGAATTTAACTGCGGCAGAGAAAACCACACTACAGCATTTCCTGAACGAAAATCTTAAAGAAGAAAACAAATATTATCAATACGATTTCTTTTTTGACAATTGTACTACCAGGTTGCGGGACATTATTAAAAAAAATCACGACTCCGTTTTTACATTAAAACCCGTGATGCCCTTAGGCACTACTTTTCGCCAGGCCATTTATCAATACCTGGATCATAATCATAAAGACTGGAGTAAACTGGGCATTGATATTTTACTGGGCCGGCGATGCGATGGTGTAATGTCTGCGGCACAAATGCAATTTCTGCCCGACAACCTGATGAAAAGCCTCGACAGTTCAAACCACCAGATGGTCATCTCCCATCAAAACTTATACCCCCTAAATGAAAATAGCAACAGCGGCTCTTTATTCACCCCGTTTGTTATTTTTACTTTATTGCTGCTAACCATTGCCGCACTCAGTTTTGTAAAAAACAAGTATGTGCAAATTGCATTACATGGTTTTGACGGCTTATTATTCTTTATGGTGGGCCTGCTGGGTATCCTCTTAATTTTTATGTGGTGGGGTACCGACCACAGCATGACAAAAAGTAATTTCAATTTAATTTGGGCCTGGCCAACGCATTTTATCATCTCCTTTTTTGCAGGCAGTAAAAAAAATTGGGTAAAAAAATATTTTGCTTTTACTGCCGCGGCGCTGGTCATCGTTTTATTGGCATGGTTCTTTCTGCCGCAGCACATGAACCCGGGGTTATTACCCATTGTATTGCTGCTGCTGTACAGAAGCAGCACAAAATGTATTGGTAACTGATCATTTTGTTGATACCAGATGATATTGCAAAATAAAATTTACCCCGGCCAATCATTTTTAAACCTATTTCATGACAGAAAAAACAATTACCTGCCAGTCTGCAAAATTATTTTACCGCACTATTGGCAAAGGCAGCCCGGTAGTTTTGCTGCATGGCTTTGGCGAAGACGGCGATATATGGACAAACCAGGTCGGGTACTTAAAAGACCATTACCAGCTTATTGTACCAGATCTCCCTGGCAGTGGCCGTTCTGACCTGATCGATGATATGAGTATAGAAGGCATGGCCGGCGCTGTAAAAGAGATCATACTTCATGAACTGCCTGCGTCCGCAGAACAGGTACGTGTAATCGGCCATAGTATGGGCGGTTATATTACACTGGCCCTGGCTGAACAATTTCCCGAATTCATACATGCAATTGGACTGGTACACTCCAGTGCTTATGCAGATGACGATGCAAAAAAGGCCTCCCGCTTAAAGTCGATTGAATTTATAAAAGCTAATGGCGCATACGAATTTTTAAAAACAGCCATCCCGGGTTTATTCGGCCCTGTATGGACACCCGGTCATGAAGATGCCATTGAGGCATTGATTCAAAAAGGAAAACAGCTTACTCCTGCCGCACTGATCAAATACTACCAGGCCATGATAGCAAGACCCGAAAGAACCGCTGTATTAAGCAACTTTTCGGGGCCGGTTTTGTTTATTATGGGAGAACATGACAAAGCCGTTCCTTTTGAGCAAAGTATACGGCAAACACCTTTGATCAATCTTGCATATATTTATATATTACGCAACAGTGCGCATATGGGCATGTGGGAAGAAAGTGAAAAGGTAAATGAAGCCCTGTTATATTTTTTGAATGCAGCAACCTGATTGCCGGATTGTACGTTTAACAGCAGTTGGCAAGCTGCGTATAGAATAGTGGCAGTTATTGTAACTGCAGTTACAGCTGCATCCTTTTAAAAACGATGCCAGTGAAAATCAACTGTTATTTTTAGTCCAGACGTAATAATGCGCCGTGTATGAAGAGATATTATCTCCTTTTTATTGTGCTGTTTTTGTTTTGTAAGAACCTGTCTGCCAACCACACAAAGGGCGGATGGATGTTCTACGAATACCTGGGACCAGGTACTGCCGCCAATTCTGTAAAATATAAGATCACATTAAAACTCTATACGGCCTGCATATTAACAGCCGGCCAGTTTGATCCTACCATTAATTTTTCTGTTTTTGATGGGCTTAGTAACCAGTTCATCAACAATATCCCGGTAACCTACAGCACTTCACCGGATGTGGAGAATTGCAGCTTACAGGAATGCCATCCCTGCATCAGCCCCATTCCCTCTATTTGTTATAAGATCACCACGTACGAAACCACGCAGGAATTTCCTAAAACCGTGGGCGGCTATATCATTTCGTACCAACGCTGCTGCAGGATATCGGGCATTATTAATATTGAGTCACCTTCTAATACCGCAGGCGACTCCTGGATCATCGCCATACCCGGCACAGGTGTTGCGCCCGGTGCAGAAACCAATTCCAGTGCAAGATTTTCACAGAACGATACCGCCATTATTTGCCAGGGTAATTTTTTTACTTTTGACTTTAGTGCATCGGATGTAAATGGCGATTCGCTGACTTATGCATTTGCCAATGCCTTTGGTGGTGGTGCCACCGGAGATCCCACACCCAACCCTGCAGCCAATCCTCCCTACGCATCTGTACCTTATGCCAGTGGCTTTTCGGGTGCACAACCCATGGGCAGCCGGGTAAGCATTAACAGCAAAACAGGTATTGTAACCGGCATCGCGCCAGCGTCGGGTATATATGTGCTTACAGTGGTTGTAAGTGAATTTAAAAGGGGCACCAATATAAAAATAGCAGAAGTAAGAAAATCGCTGCATATACAGGTGGCAGACTGTAATCTTACCATCGCTAAACTGCCATCGGTTATTCCCATGTGCGATGGATTTACCAAAACCTTTACCAACGATGCCTCCAATGCCAATGTACAAACCTATTACTGGGATTTTGGGGATGGCAATACAGACAATACAGAATCGCCTACGCATACCTATGCAGATACCGGTGTATACAGGTTAAAACTGGTACTCAACCGGGGGCTGGTTTGTACCGATTCGGCTACTGCGCTGGTAAAAGTATTCCCTGGTTTTCATCCCGATTTTGAAGTGCTGGGTCAATGTAAAAATACCAGTATCCTGTTCAGGGATAAAACTACTGCCGATTTTGGCGTGGTAAATTTATGGAACTGGAATTTTGGTGATTTTGGATTTCCCGGTAATACTGCCCTTACACAAAACGCCACGCATGTATATGCCGATGCCCGCAATTACGATATCACTTTTATTGTTGGCAGCAGCAAGGGTTGCATCGACACTCTTACCAGAACCATTACCATTACCGAAAAACCTACGTTAACCGTAAGCAACGACACACTTATATGCGTGATTGATACCCTGCAGTTATCGGCCCTGGGCAATGGCAGTTTTAACTGGACGCCCAATTACAATATCGACAATATAAATATTGCCAATCCGCTGGTAAGCCCCGACGTAACTACGGTATATTATGTTACTATGTCTGATCCGTTTGGTTGCACCGGAACCGATTCGGTAAAAGTGAGTGTGGTTAATTTTGTAACACAGGCTGCACCACCGGATACCACCATCTGTAAAACAGACCCCATCATTTTACGCCTGTCCAGCGATGCACTGTACTACCAATGGACAGAAATTCCGGCAGGTAACAGCTTAAACAATCCCAATATAAAAAACCCTGTGGCTACTCCGCTTATCACTACCCGTTACCATGTAATAAGCAGCATTGGTAAATGCCAGGCGCAAAACGACGTTGTAGTAAAAGTGGTGCCTTACCCGGATGCAGACGCCGGTGCCGACCAAACCATTTGCATAGGAAAATCAGCACAGCTGAATGCTGGCGGTGGCAGTGTTTATGTATGGACGCCGGCTGCGTTTTTAAATAACCGGCTGATCCCAAATCCTGTTTCGGTAAATCCTTCCGCCAGCATCAGGTATGTAGTATCGGTAAGCGATACACTGGGATGCCCCAAACCTGTAAAGGATACAGTGTTGGTTATTGTAGCCGATATTAAAGCAGATGCCGGCCCCCGGGATACATCGGTGGTCATTAACCAGCCCCTGCAATTACAGGCTACTGGCAGTACCCACTATTTATGGAGCCCGGCCACCTGGTTAAATAATATTGCCATTGCCAACCCTGTAGCCTTGCCTAAAAACGATACTGAATACGTGGTAAAAGTAAGTAATGATGCCGGCTGTTTTGATTATGACAGCATCAGGGTGAAAGTATATAAGGTGGCAGCGGGTTTGTATGTACCCAGTGCATTTTCGCCTAATGGAGATGGAAAGAATGATATTTTCAGACCCATTGCCCTGGGTATGAAATCGCTCGACATATTTAAGGTATACAACCGCTGGGGGCAAATGTTGTATAGCGGCACCGATATGAATGGTGGTGGCTGGGATGGCAGTTTTGCTGGTAAGGGGCAGGATCCGGCCACATATGTTTGGTATGCCGAAGGCACCGACTACAACAATAAAAAAATTAAAAAGAAAGGGTATGTAGTATTGATACGTTAAAGAATGCTACCAACTGCAGTTTTTAAAATGGAGATAACAACTCCATTTTAAAAGTTTGCCCACCTTTTTGCCAGTGGCAGAAACAGTGTCAGCAGTTTGCCCCGAACCTATTCAGCAGCAACACTTTTTTATTTGTGATCCGCAGCGTACTTTGCAGTATGAATACTATTGTTTTGATCACTGGTGCCACATCGGGTATTGGCAAAGCCTGTGCAGAAAAATTTGCAGCGGCAAAACATCCCCTCATCATTACCGGAAGAAGAAAAGAACGTTTAGAGGTTTTGAAGCTGGAACTGGAAGCGGCACATGGCATTTCGGTATTGGCCTGTTGTTTTGACGTACAGGATAAAGATGCGGTATTCAGCGCCATCGGCAGTCTTCCGGAAGCTTGGCAAAAAATTGGTATTTTGATCAATAACGCAGGCCTTGCGCTGGGCAGGGATAATTTTGAAGAAGCAGCTATTGAGGATTGGGAAACGATGCTGGATACCAATGTAAAAGGCCTGATGTATATAAGCAGGGCCTTACTGCCTTTTATGATCGCTCAAAATAAAGGCCATATCATCAACATGGGTTCGGTTGCCGGCAAGCAGGTATATGAAAAAGGCAATGGGTACTGTGCCAGTAAACATGCTGTTGATGCTTTAAGTAAAGCCATGCGTATTGATTTACTGAAATACAATATCAAAGTAACAGGCATACACCCGGGTGCGGTGGAAACAGAATTTTCGGTGGTGCGTTACAAGGGCGATACCGCCAAAGCGGATGCTACTTACCAGGGTATTACCCCTTTAACGGGAGCCGATATTGCTGACATCATTTATTATTGCACCAGCCTGCCGCCACATGTATGCATCAACGAATTAACGGTTACCCCCACTCAGCAGGCAGATGCCATCTACTTCCATAGAAACCAGTAGTTTGGCTTTACCCTGAATATATTACTAAAAATGAAATGTTTTATTTGATTTTTTGGCACAATATTGGCGCCTTAAACTGCGTTCAAGAGACGAGCTTCTTTTTTACGGCCCAGAAAACTAAAAAACCGGTAAAAAGTCGTATTCTTGTGGCATCCTATACCAAACTGAAAGATCAAATGAAAAACCGCATTCTACTTTCCTCGCTATTTTCCGTTTTTTTATCACTCAGTAATATTTATGCCCAGGATGTCATTCGCCAGGCTCCCTGCTCCAGTCCTGCTATTTTACACCAGGCCGACAGCGTGAAGGCTGATCTGGCCAAACAGGGTTTTGTGGTGGTAAAAGAGGCTTCAATGGAGATGGAAAGCGAATACGAAATGCCGGTAATTGTGCCACTAACTGAAGGCAGCTGGTACCAGTTTGTTTTTATTGGTGATATTAGCTCTAAATTATACGAAGTAAGGATGTTTGACTGGGATGAAAAACAGGTGGTGTACCAGAAAAAAATGTGGGGCGATGTGGATGGCAATGTGATCAGCTACTCTTACATACCTAAATTTTCGGAATATCACATGATTAAGCCCGTACAGGTTAATAAAAAGAAAAAGAATTTATGTGGTTATGTAATGCTGCTTAAAAAAGTGGCTGCTAAATAAAAATATTTGTTTTTTGCTTGGTTATAATACCAAAGAGCCCTCTTTTGAAGGGCTCTTTTTATTGCCCCTGTAAATTACTATTGGAACAGCCATTGCAGGTTATACAGGCTGTGCAGGTTTTACAGCATAAGGGCCAATAAAAAGGTCCGCATGTTATGCGGACCAATTATCTGTAGCCTGTTGCTGTATTATTTTAGCTGCTTACTGAGCCAGCGAAATATTAACCTTTACCCCTGCCCTGGTATTGGTAATAGGTGCACTGGAAGAGATATAAGGTATTACCCTCCTTTGATCGAAGTAGAACTGTATTTTCACCCTGTTGTTTAAAAAATAATCTACTGTTGGGAAAATACTGATTTCTTTACTGCCACCGGTGGCAAAATTGTTGTCCTGGTCAAGCCGGCTGTTGGCCGTTACGTTATCTCTTATTTTAAGGTCTAAACGGAAGCTGATCTCATTTTGCAGTTTACTGGCTCCGTTTTTAGCATCCTTACTTTGTAACATTTTAGGCAGCGTAATATTGAATGGCATACGCAGCCCTCTTTTGCGGTATCCGGCGCCAATACTAAACTCCGTACTTCTTATCTCGCTCAGCTGAAAATCTATCAAACTTAAACTCAGTTGCCTGGTTTTGGCATATTCCACTTTAAACTGGAACTGGTTGGTAAAAGACATGTCTATACCCAGTAGCGGGGCAAATTGTTCTCCAAGCGACACATTGGGTACCAGGAAAAATGGAATGTAGTTTTTTGAAATGGTATCGTAAAAAGAAGGATAGCCATACTGCGATACATCTTTGTACAGTAATGCCGAAGTAAATCCGTTCATACTGAGGTTGCCGGTATAGCCATGCGACAATGTGAAACTGGTAAATATTTTTTCCAATCCTTTAACGCGGCTCAACCCGTTATAATCCACTTTCCAGTTCAGCTTAGGAATGATATCGCGGAAAGGGTTGGACTTGATATTGGCATTGCTTTGCTTTATTAGGGAAACAGATTTGGCATCCTGCCCCGTGTACGCTGCAATAAATGCGGGTACCAGCACATCCACTGCATACCTGCCATAACCATAATAATATCCATCTGCGCCGGGTGTATTTAACCCGTTTACCACATTGTACTGGTTGCTTTTGCCCAGTCGCTCGGATAAAATCACACGGTTATCCTGGAATTTTCTAAAGGTTTCTGACACCCTGTTGGGATCAAATTTACCAAACAGTGTTTTGTAAGAAATATAGCTTACATCAAACCCACCGCCGGCATATGGATTTTGATGACTGAACTGGTAATTATTTCCTCCCGAAGTATCGGCAAAGCGGAAGGTTTCGGAATAGTTTTTATTGAATGTTTTTTTCAGGTTGAGCGAAATGGTAAGATCTTTAACCGGCTCCAGCTGTGCGGTGAGGGTAATGGTTTGATTAAAATTTTGGGTAAACAAAGAATTGAAGGTAGTATCCCTGGTGATCAATCCTTTTTTAGATGCATTGTTCAGCCAGTTGGTATCTGGCTGCCGGCCTAAAATAAAATCTATCCCCGGTGCCATCGTTTTCCAGTTTTGCCCCAGGTATTTTGTACTATCATTGTAGCCCGGTAAACGCGTATTGGCATTTTCAGAAACTGAGCCGCTTACCTGTTTGATACTGGTCAGTAATTTCCCTATAATCTTGCCGCCGGTACCTACATAAGGCATGGCCGTTTTGTCGAGTATCTTACGGGTTTTTACAATTTTTTTACCACTCTTGGTAGTCACCGAATCTTTTACTTTAGTGATGCGGTGCCGCCATTTTTCCCTGTCTTCAATATTAGAAACCTGCTCTACCTGGCGCAGCCATTTAGATTTTTGATAGAGCCTTGTAAAATCCATTTGTAAGGTGGCTTCTTTTTGCTGCCCGTTTTCAATAATATTGCCCAGGTTAACTGCAAGGCGTGATGCACCAATCCATTGATAAGATGCCTGGTAACTCACATTCATGGTGGTCCAGTCAAGCAATGGAAATTTTGCAGTAGGTAATGTATAGGTAAAGTTGGCAGCATGGTTATACATGGTGTTACGTCCGCCTTTCATAAAGTTTTTCCACACACTGTCTTTCTTTGCTTTATCATCCAGCCGGCCGGCAGGTTCATCAATCCTGGAATTATTGGTGGCCGTTAAATCAAAATTCAGCGAACGGGTAAAGTTCCATCTTAAAATATAATCCCGCTGAAAAACAAAATACTTGTCATAGGTTTCCGGAATGGCGTACTTAGAGGCGCCTACACTTCTTGGTCTAACAGCTCCAAACTGACGGTTTACATCGGCCCTGAAAGTTAAAGCAGCAGGTACCAGGTTCAGATTAAAGTCTTTGATCAGGTCGAACCAATGGGTTTTATTTTTTTTGAAGGCTCTTTTAAAAGGTTCAAAATATTTTGCCTGCGGCGCAAAATTATATCCCAGCACCGCATGGTGGCGCGTCACTTCATTATTCTCAATTAAAGGATTATGACTTTTAGTATTGAGATAAGAATAGCTCACGTCAATATTAGAAATGTCGTATATCTTGGGTTTTTTAGTGTTGGTTTTATTTTTTCGCACATTGGTAAAGTTTACCGTGGTGGTAGCTGTAAAATCAACTGCGTCTTTTTTAATAGAATCTTTTAAGGCACCGGATGCAGCTTTCAGTTTATCCTTGAATTTTATATCCAGGTCGTAAGGATCATACTCCGGTGTACTTAAAGACTGGGAATAGCTTGCAAACAAAGGAATAGAAATACCTGAACTTTTAGGCAGCAGTTTTCCCAGCTCTAAATTGGCCGATACATCAAACTGGGTAAGGTCATCGCGGTAGCGTTCATTAACTCTTTGCTCCAGTGTACCAAATCCATTAGAGTGCATATTACCCGACAGTGAGATGGTGCCCAGGTCAGATAAATTCAGGTCCACCCTTCCCAGTGCGGCCCAGCCACCTTTTTCATCAATGGAACTCAGGCGCAATTCATTTACCCACATTTCGCCGCAGGCCCCTGCAGTACGGTTGGTATTTTCAACGCTGATTAAAATCCCTCTTACTTCGGCCAGGTTAGGGCTTCCAATAACTGCATACTCCTGCCCGCTCGATTGCAGTTGCCGGTATATTCTTGTAATTAATGCCGCAGGATCTGCATTACGGCTTTGCTTCAGTTTTATCAGGGTTTGCAGGTCAATATCCAGGGAGTTCTGCGCCAGCCAAAGCGAATCGTTGTATGCATTGGTATTGGGATCCATGGTGGCAGCAGCAATATTGGTAAGATCTAATGGTATCCTGATCTGGTAGTAGTTGTTTACAAAATCGGTACCAATACGTATCACCGCCGTAAGGTCTTTATTCACCAGGTCGGCCCCCAGTTTTTGCGATCTTTCTGCATGTATAAACATGGCCAGTTTACGGTATTGCCGCAGGTCTTTATTGGCAAAAGCCTGGAACACCCCTCTTGCATCACCTTTGGCCAGGTTACAAAACTGCAGTGTCATGCTCTGTTCGTTCTGTAATAAATTAACCCCATTGCTGCTGAGGGTTTGCTGCCTTTCAATTTCACGCGGTGTGCGGTAAGGGAAAGGAGTGCGCTTATCATTCTCTTCAATATTTACCGCACCTACAGAAAAGCTGGTAACACCCGGAACCAATGGTGTGAATATGCCGGAAGTGTCGATTTTATATTTGAAAGTGCGCCATACATTTCTTGCCAGCTGCAGTTCGCCAAAACGAAGGGTAACACTGTCGGTAAAATCCGTTAAAAACATACGGATAAAGCGGATGGATTTAAAGTCGGGAATATTGCCCACTTTACGGATGTACTCGCCAATGGGTATGCGGAACTGGTACCAGGTTTCCAGCCGGGGAGTGCCATTGACCAGGTTTACCGTCACTTCCTTTTTATCTACAATGTAGTTGGTGCCAATCTTCATTTCATTGGCAGAAGCAGGCTTGATATCTACGATGTACTGGAAATATTCTTCGGTTTGATTTAAAGTATTATCACGGTTCAGGTCTTCTGCATCGGGGTATAAAGTAGCAGCAGAAGAAAAAGTTTCGCCATTGGCAGCGATGGGTGAATTTCCCTGCGGGTTATTAAAGTTTTTATAGCGGGCTAAAATACCCAGGCCCTGCTGGTCGTAATCGGCACCGCGGTAGTTATGAAAATTATCGGCCGAAGGATCCTGCAGTGCATCTGTATACACTTTTGAACCCACGCCAAAATTTGTTTTTAACAGGGTTAAATATGCTGCACGCTTATTTACTTCTGCCGTATCATTCAATCCGTCCAGTCCCACATCCTGGTACACCCTGTCATCGGGGTTATTGCTGAATGCGTTGGTAACCTGTATGGGGTTACGGGGTACTTTAGCCCAGTTGGAATTGTCTTCCGGCGATGGTGCGTTGGGCGTGTTTAAACCGTTTTCATAAAAACGCCTTCCGTCTTTTAAAATATCTTCCGATACATTGCCGAGGTTAAAATATAATTTACCCCCATTGGAGCTGGCGATGTTGGGATTTTTTTTAGAGTTGATAAAAGGATCCTGTAACCAAAACTCGATGAATTCAATATTGCTGGTTTCAAAATCTGTTTGATCGATGCTGCGCATCAGCCCTCCCCAGCGTTTATTGGGATTGGTGAGTTTGCCATTGGCAGTTACATTCGCATCATCGTAATTATAAGGTCCTTTTTCTTCCGGGTAATAAGACAGGTCGAAGGTTTGTAAAAAGCTTTCGCCAAAACCGGTGGTACGCTGCGGAAAAATTTCTTTCTGGTATACCTGCCTTACCCTGGGATCACTGAGTTCATCGCGGTCGTTTGAAAAAGGATTATTGGGCCCTTTATATTGCTGCAGGGTTTGCTCTATCTGGTACCAGGCAAGTTTAGCCCTGTTCTTCCCATAGTCAATATTGTCATTCAGGTCGGCCTCGGGAAAAAGAGTATTACCGGCCCGGTCGGTAGCACCATGGGGAGTTGTAGCCAGGGCCCAAATATTTTGCGGAAAGCGCAGATCGATACCCGATTTACTGCTTTCAAAATCATCAATATAAGAGGTACCGCTGGAACCTTTACCAATTTGCGGTGCATGACCGGGTTTTAAGAAAGCGCCTTCCAGGTATGCGTTGATGGCAGATGGGCCGGTGGCCTGGTAAAAGGGTAGCTTGTCCAGTAGTTTTGTTAGCCGGGGAATGTCTTTTCTGTATGTAAGATCTAACCCGTACATGGTATTACGTATAGGATCTTCGCCCAAATTAGTTTTATTAAAGAAGGGTCTTTCTCCCAGGCGCACCAGGGTTCCGCCCAATGCCAGTTGCTGACGGGCAGTATTTTTAATGCTATAATCAAAACGCAGGCCTATATAATTACGCTGCTGAATACCAAATGAGGCATTGTTTTCGGAACTTACCTGTACGGGCAAACCAGAATTGATGATGGCCGCATTAATGATCTTAATGGTTCCCACATCGTAGTTGATATCATAATCCACTCCTTCCATTAAGGTTCTTCCGCCAGCGGTAACCGTTACAGAACCACGGGGTACATTATATCCAATGGGAATATCGGCCGAGCCGGAAGTTTTAGCCGACCCTTTTAATACAAACCGGTTGAGATTGGGGTATTGCTGTGCCACTGCTTTTATAGAATCGTATAAAGCATAGTACAAGGTATCTTTTATAGTGGGTGAAGCAGGGTTGGTATAAATGCCCCTGGCCAGGTCGCGGCCAAAGGGTTCCAGTACCGGGAACATGATCCTGCTGTATTGCGAGAATACGGTATAGCCTTCCACATAGTCAAACACACCATCGGGCTGCGGATCAAGCTGGTTATTTAAACGGTCTAAATTGATAAGTGAAATAAGGGGGAAGCCGGAATTTTTGTTACCAAACGGCACATAGCGTTTTAAACCCAGCCCCGGTTCCTGGTACATTACATCCAGTTTAAAATCGGCAGGCGATAAAGTACCATATCCAACAGGATACACGTTTTTAAGCATCAAACCCCAAATAGGCAGGTTGGGCCTTTGTGAGGTGGCTTTTAGTAATTTTAAGAATAATATTTTTTGTGTGGCCGATGCACTGTCGGGAGGAAGGTCCTGAGAAAATTCACCTACCTGGTATATTTTTCCATTGTAAGAATATTGATAAGCCACCGCCAGCACTTCATCGGGCTGCAGGGGCTGACTTAAAGAAAGGAAGCCCACTTTAGCATGATAGGTATACTGGGTGGAATCTAATTTGCGGGCAAATATTTTTTCAAAGTCCTGCACCGGCTGCAGGTTCAGGCCCGGCCCCAGCAGGTTGTTATAAACCTGCGAAGAGTTTCGGTTACCCGGATTGGCAATGATTTGCCTGTATACTGCATTGGTACCATTGGTTGGAATACCGGGGTTGACCAGGTTCCCATCTTCGCCCAGGTTGGCCAGCCCCACCACATCACGGGTTTCGGTAGTGGCACCCGACCTGTTGGTTACCCACACTTCCATACGCAAAATTTGTATGGGTGCTGTAACAGCGGGCAGGTTGCTCATTACTTTATTGTAATTGGCCTTAAAATACTGCGCCAGTAAAAAGTGGCGGTTCTCTTCATATTCATCGGCTTTTACTTCAAACAATTGCGACGCACTGCCACCCTGTAAATTGGTGGTTTGCCGTTGCGATTTTTGATTGGCCAGTACCGCCGTAACAAATAACTTTCCAAACTGCAGCTGTGTTTTTACACCAAAAAGTGCCTGTGCCCCGGGTATCAGTGTGCTGCGGCTGGGGAACGATACAGTACCCAGTTCAAAACGTTTAATGATCTCATCATCTAAACCGGTGTAATCCAGTTTCAACTGGTTATCCTGACTTAAATTCGCCAGTGTATTGTAACTGATGGGGAATTTTAATTTACCGCCAATATCGGCGTTTACGTTTACCTGTATCTGCGGATCAAAATCAAAACCCCCGCTTTTCCTGGCCCGTTCCGGCAGGGTGGGATTTTTAATGTTTTGCCCCTGGTAACCGGCACTGATATCTACACTGCCCTGCGGGGTAATATTGATTTTACCATTGCCAAATAAGCGGTTGAACAGGTTATCGTAGATAGATAATTTGGGTTTTACTTTTCCCCTGTTTAAAATACTGGTGGTATTGGCCCTTTTTCTAAAATATTCGATCTCCGACTGGCGGCCCTTAATTTTCCAGTACTCTTCAAAGCTGTATGATGTAGGAGTGCGGTAATATTTGTTGCCAATTTTTTCAAACACCACATACCGGTGCGTTTTGGCATCATACACCACAGAATCTTTCAGGTTGGCAGGATTTTTAAGATCGAGGGTACTGCGGTTATAATTGGCCACGGCATCACCCCGGGTATCGTAAATGGGAAAAGGGAGTTTAATATTGGATTTGGGCGAACTGGAATCCTGGGCAGCAGCAGTTGATATGGAAAGAACAGCCAGCATTACTGACAGCACCCCACAGCAAATTACTTTCGGAGAGAAAAAATTTCTAATAAGCAACATCCGGTAAATCAATTAACGTAGAGTTCTATCAAATTGCTTTTAAGGCTTTTTTTATTAAATCTTCTAATTTAGATACAGACGGTTCTGCAAGGATGATTTTTTTGATGGATGATTCAGCCTGTTGCCTGGATATGCCAAGGGCTATTAAGGCATCTAACGCATCCCGCTCCAAACTATTGCCCAAATATGGCGAAATAGTTTCACTCAGCTGCTGTTTACTCAATTTATCTTTTAATTCAAGCACCAGTCTTTCAGCTGTTTTTTTTCCAATGCCTTTTACGCTTTCCAGTAATTTTACATTGCCCTGCACAATGGCCCGGCTTACTTCTTCGGGTTTAAGGTTAGACAGCATCATCCTTGCTGTTGCTGCTCCAACACCCGAAACGCCTATCAGTAATAAAAATATTTCTTTCTCTGCCTTATCAAAAAAGCCAAATAATACATGCGCATCTTCCTTTACCTGCAGGTGTATAAACAGTTTACCCTGTTCCAGCCCTTCTATATGCGAGTAGGTATTCAGGCTGATATTTACTTCATAGCCTACCCCACTTACATCTACATACACCTGTGCCGGGCTTTTATCAACAAATTTTCCTTGCAAATATGCGTACATAAGCTTAATCCTGTCAGTGGCGAAAATAGGAATATTTTGCCAGCATCACTGTTAAAATACCAATAGGTGTTTTTTCTGTATTTTTACCGTCATTTTATAAATCAATATTAGCGACCTAACAAAATTCTGATTCAAATGCAAAAAATTACTGCTGCTATTACTGCTGTTGGAGGATATGTACCTGAGTACCGCCTGACCAATAAAGAACTGGAAACCATGGTAGATACCAACGACGAATGGATAAGAACCCGTACCGGGGTGGAAGAAAGGCGTATTTTAAAAGGCGAAGGCCTGGGCAGCAGCGACCTGGGTGCTCCTGCTGTATTGGAATTATGTAAAAAACGCGGCATCGATCCCATGGAAATTGACTGCCTGATATGCGCTACCGTTACCCCCGATATGTTTTTTCCGGCTACTGCCAATATCATCTGCGACAAAGTGGGGGCTAAAAATGCATTTGGCTTTGATATAGGCGCAGCCTGCTCAGGTTTTTTATTTGCTTTAACCACCGGCGCTTCCTTTATAGAAAGCGGCCGCTACAAAAAAGTAGTGGTGGTGGGAGCCGATAAAATGAGCAGCATTGTGGATTACAGCGACCGTACCACCTGTATTATTTTTGGTGATGGTGCCGGGGCAGTTTTACTGGAACCCAGCGAAGATGGCAATGGTGTTTTAGACAGCTTACTGAAAAGTGATGGCAGCGGTAAAAACTACCTGCATATGAAGGCCGGCGGATCTGCAAGACCCGCCAGCGTGGAAACGGTAATGGCAAAAGAACATTATATATACCAGGAAGGACAGGCTGTATTTAAATTCGCTGTAAAAGGAATGGCTGATGTTAGTTATGAACTGATGGAACGCAATCACCTGAAGGCTGATGATGTGGCATGGCTGGTACCGCACCAGGCCAACCTGCGCATTATTGATGCCACGGCCAACCGCATGGGGCTGAGCAAAGAAAAAGTAATGATCAATATTCAGAAATACGGCAATACAACGGCGGCCACCATTCCTTTATGTTTATGGGATTGGGAAAAACAATTGAAAAAAGGCGACAATATTATACTGGCAGCTTTTGGAGGCGGTTTTACCTGGGGTGCTACTTTAATAAAGTGGGCGTATAATGGGTAATAGCTTTTAATGTGGTGTATCATGCGTGTATATGAGAAATAACTGAACGGTTATTTCTCATATTGCACAAGAATAAAATTTGTTGTATTTTTCAAACCATATCCAATACAATTTATTGTTTTGAAATTGTATCATCAAATGTTCCGTCTATGAATATCTTTACCCTTTTAAAAAATAAAGCAGCAATTTTTTTTCTGTCTTTTCTACTAATACAATTGCATCCGGCGGATACCAAGGCGCAAATGAGAAAAGTATACCAGGACGTAGTGAATAACAATATTTCTTCAATTAGTTTTTATACGCCCACCAGTGGCTACATTTCGTTTACCAACTGGATCGGGTTTACTGCAGACAGCGGCAAAACATTTATAAAAAGATACATCACCAACAGCAATGTGAATTTTAACGGGTACAGCGTTAATCTTACTTTTGGATTTGGCATCAGCGGAGTAAAAGCATTTGACCAAAATAACATTGTAGTATATGGCGATTATGGATGGGTACCTGCAATACTGGTATCCAGTAACGGAGGTGTTAATTATAAACTCATCTTTCATTCCCAGTTTGCCTTTACACCCGATGGCCCCATTAACGATATGGTTTTTCCGGGTAATGGCAGTATTGGCTATGCAGCAGATGCTGACCGTATTTTAAAAACTACCAATCAGGGCCAAAGCTGGACGGTGGTAAGAACTGAGGCAGGAAGTAATTTTCAACACCTGGAAGCTGTAGACGATAATACTATTTTTGCCTTTAGTACAGATTTTTCGAATAATAAACTGGTAAAAACAACGGATGGCGGCAGTACATGGCAACAGGTAGCCACCCCTTCGCCTGTAAGCAACACTATTTTTTATGCCAACTTTATTACTGCCAATAAAGGCTGGTTAAACATCAGGGACCATGCCACCCAAAACGGTAAACTGTATTACACTTCCAATGGCGGTATTACGTGGACACAAAAAAACAATACCAGTATTACTCCATTTTTAACCAGTAAAATGAAATTTTTTGATGACAGTACCGGTATTGCCATTGGAGGAATGTTTACCACTTTTAAAACAACCGATTCCGGCAGGGTTTGGGAACCCTTACCAAGGGATAATAATTTTTCAGTTGCCGCATTTACACACAACGATTTTCAAAATTTAAACAGCACTCAATTTTGGGCAGGTGGCGGAAACGGTTTTTTAGAATTAACCACCAATGGTGGCGGCACTCCGGTAGTGAAAGCTTTTTTTGATATTGATAAAACCCAGATTGCTACTACGGGAGTAGTTAACCTGGTAAATTATTCCAATGCACATTACAACTACAAATGGTATAAAAACGATACACTGATCAGCACCTCTTACCATGCTGATTTTGTTCATAATATTTATCAGCTGAACGATGTGATTAAGCTCATCGTTTACAACAATACCACCAGCGATACGGCTATTCAAAACATTACTTACCCTGCCCCAATTTTTGTAACCGCATTTACACCAACATCTGGCAATAACCTTACTACGGTAACTATTACCGGAAGTAATTTTCTTAGTGCAACCGGTGTTTATTTTGGCAATACCCCGGCAGCATCTTTCTCTGTTATTTCAGCTACCCAGATCAATGCAGCAGTTGGCCAGGGTGCTTCCGGAAGTGTTAAAGTGGTAAATGATATCCGTAAAGATTCATTACCGGGCTTTACATACACAGGTATTTTAATGAACTCTTTTACCCCCACTGCTGCATCAATTGGAAATACCGTAACTATTTCGGGAAGTAATTTCCAGAATGCTATAAAAGTGAAATTTGGAGGTACCCCCGCCAGTTCATTTTCTATCATCAATTCCAATACCATTACTGCTGTGGTGGGCCCCGGAACTACCGGAAGTGTTAGTGTAGAGGCATTGTACGACTATGTGTCACTACCCGGTTTTGTATACTCCGGCCCATCTGTTATCAGTTCTTTTACACCGGCTATTGCCGGTCCCAGAACGGTGGTCACCATTACCGGCATCAATTTAACCGGGGCTACTGCTGTAAGTTTTGGCGGTATACCGGCAATATCATTTACGGTGGTATCAGCTTCTACCATATTAGCCACCGTTAGTGCTGCCGGCGCATCGGGTAATGTATCCGTTACCACTCCATCGGGCGGTACGGCCATACTGAGTGGATTTGTTTTTACGCCCATTCCGGTGATCAGTTCATTTGCGCCAGCTACAGGGGTTTCGGGTACCCCCGTAGTGATACGTGGCAGTAACTTCAGTGCCGTGCCGGCAAATAATTTTGTTTACTTTGGTGCTGTTGCAGCTGCTGTAACAGCCGCTTCAGACACAGAGTTGGTTGTAACTGTACCTGCCGGAGCCAGCTTTGCTCCCATCACCGTTACCAATAACCATCTTACTGCTGTAACAAATAAACCTTTTATTGTAACATTCCCGGGTGCGGGTGCCACCATACCTGCCAATTCATTTACTCAAAAAACAGATTTCGCATCTCCCAATAATCCGCAGGGGCTGTTTTACGATTTTGATGGCGATGGTAAGTCGGATATGATCACCATGGATCAGTACAATTACACATTCTCCGTTGCCCGCAATATCAGCGCAAATGACAGCGTATTATTTGCTGCACCATTGGTTTTTTCTACCGGTACTTCTTTTAATGCGCCTTTAATATTAATAAAAGTAGCCGACCTTGACGGAGACGGTAAACTTGATATGATACTGCGCCTGAGAGGTACTGATTACGGGGAATGTTATATCTATACCTATAAAAATATTTCTTCGCCCGGCATCATCGCTTTTGAACCAAAAGTATCTCAATTTTTTATCCCGGGCGACGGCTCAATTGGAGGCTCATTCGAACCATTTTTTTATGCTGATTTTGACAGCGATGGTAAGATAGACCTGTTAACCTGGCATGCCAATCAATCTGCACCGGAAAGACTTTATTTTTACCGTAACAACAGTTTTAATGGCAGCATTTCATTTGCCGCAGTACAAACCCTCTATATCGCTTCTTCTGGAGAAGTAATATCGTCGATGTGCCTGGGAGATGTTAATAATGATAAAAAAACTGATATCGTTTTTACACAAAACTCTTCCCTGGGATATGTTTCTGTAATACCCAATACATCGGTAAACGGCAACATCTCATTTGGCGCCATTACACGGTTCAATACAAATGAAGACGGGATCAGGGGCTCACAACTGGTAGACCTTGATAATGATGACCTGCCCGACCTGGTTATAAAATCAGTATTTAACAGATTTACCATTTTAAAAAACGTAAGTACCGCAGGCGCCATAGCGTTTAGCGGCAAAACGAATTATCCATTACTGAATAGTGGATCGCCGGTGCTGCCCACCAGCATCAGCTGCGCCGACATGGATGGCGACTCAAAGCCTGATATAGCTGTAAGTGTAACTACGCTTACCAGCCAGCCGGAGTTTATTTACCTGTATAAAAATGTAAGTATTGCAGGTACTATCCTGCTGGCACCCTCTACCAATATTACGGTTGGTAATAAGCCGGGAGAAATTTCTATTCAGGACCTGAGTGGAGATGGTAAACCAGAACTGGCTTTTGGTAATGGATCACCCAATGCGGTTTCTGTATTGTTAAACAAAATTGGAGGCGTACTTATAAAATTATGTGCCAATGGCAGTGGTTCGGTTACTTCAAATGTTTCAGGTACTAATTACCAATGGCAATTAAATACAGGAAGTGGTTTTGTAAATATCAACAACAATACAAATTTTTCCGGTGCCGGCAGCATCACGTTGCAGCTGAATAATATTCCTGCACTATGGGATGGCTACCAGTTAAAATGTGTGATCAACGGCACTTTGGAAAGCAGTGTTTTTTCACTAAGTGTAAGCAACCAGGCAAACGCAGGAAACGATATTGCCACATGTACGGGCAGCAGTGTGCAACTGAACGGATCTGGTGGCAACACTTATTCCTGGTTGCCTGCAGCCGGGTTAAGCAATGCTTTTATTGCAAACCCTGTTGCCACCCCATCCACTACTACAGCATACATTTTAACGGTATCAAATCTTGCCGGCTGTTTTTCAAAAGATACCGTGCTGGTGACAGTAAATCCTGTTACCACTCCGGCGGTAACCATCGCCAGCAGTACAAACAGTATTTGCGCCGGCAGCAGTGTAAGCTTTACCACCAGTGCCACAAATGAAGGAAACAATCCTGCATATCAATGGCAGGTAAACGGCATTAATACGGGTGGCGGCAGTAATACATTTACCAGCAACCTGCTGAAACAGAACGACCAGGTAAAGGTAATTCTTACCAGTAATTATGCCTGTGCAGCAATACCCACTGCAACAAGCAATATTATTACCATGCAGGTGCAACCGGCATTAACAACGCCGCTGGTTGTATTGAACGATCACCTGTTTACGGTTACCAATCCCGATACTGCGTTACTGTATACATGGCAAACCCAGGTTAGCGGCACATGGAACGATGTGGTACCTGCAGCCACAGGCACCAGCTATACCGCTGCTACAGCGGGAGAATACAGGGTTAAAGCTGTAAAGGGTGTTTGCACCGTTTATTCCACTTCGTTGGTATCAACTTCCAGGATACCTTCGGTTAATCCATTTGGTGTTTATTTGTATCCGAATCCGGCCAATAGAAGAATCACGGTAGACTCTATCAAATTGTCGCAACACTGGGAAACACTTGTAATTACTGATGTGGCAGGAAAGCGTGTATCGCCGGCTTACAATATTCAAAATAAAAGCACCTTCACTTTAGATGTGTATGCGCTTAAAAACGGCATTTACTTTATACAGCTTAGAAAAAATGATGGAGAGATCACTACCATCAAATTTATTAAACAGTAGTTTTATTTATAAATAGCATTGCAAAAAGGCTTCATATACTGAAGCCTTTTTGCTACAGGCAATTGTATAAAATTGGCTAATTTTAGCATCCAGCCTTATACCTGTAATAAAAAATAAGGCACCATTAAACTGGTACTATGAAAAAATATTTACTGCTGGTATGCATTGGACTTGCTTTTTTTAAAGCAGGAAGCCATGCCCAGTTTTCAAGATATATCATCCGCTTAAAAGACAAAGGCGGCAATCCTTACAGTATCAGTAATCCATCGCAGTATCTTAGCGCAAGAGCCATTCAGCGCAGGACAAGATATAATATCGCCATTGATTCACTTGATCTTCCCATAACACCAGGTTATATCGACAGCATCCGGCTGGCGGGTGCCGTTACTATTTTAAACAGTTCTAAATGGCTGAACCAGGTGGCCATTCAAACAACGGATGCAGCTGCATTAAATAAAATAAATGCATTCCCTTTTGTGCTTGCATCCAACCCGGTGGCAACAAAAGTTTTACCGGTAACCATGCCCGTCAATAAAAAATTAGATGCTGCCAGTACCATTAGTACCGGCACAGCCATACCGCAAAATGTACTGGCAGATCATTACAATTACGGTTTATCTTACGGACAGGTACACCTGCACAACGGCGAATTTTTGCACAACCGTGGTTTCAGGGGCGAGGGCATGCAGCTGGCCATTATGGATGCAGGTTTTTATCATTACTTAAGTTTGCCCACTTTTGACAGTATCAGGATCAACCATCAAATTTTAGGCACCTGGGATTTTGTTACCGGCAACGCCAGTGTAGATGAAGATCACCCGCATGGCATGGGTTGCCTGAGCACCATTGCTGCTAATTTACCCGGCAGCTTTGTTGGCACAGCGCCCAACACTGCATTGTATTTATACCGCACCGAAGATGCCGCAACAGAATACCCTGTTGAAGAACAAAACTGGGCAACAGCAGCAGAACGTGCTGACAGTTTGGGCGTGGATATTTGTTCGGTATCATTAGGCTATACCACATTCGACAACAGCAGTTTCAATCATACCTATGCCGAAATGAATGGCAATACCAGCATCATAGCAAAAGCAGCTGACCTGGCTGCAAAAAAGGGTATGCTGATTGTGGTGGCAGCTGGTAATGAAGGCAGCAGCAGCTGGCATTATATCAGTACGCCTGCAGATGCAGACAGTGTAATGGCTGTAGGAGCGGTAAGTACCGGGGGCGCCGTGGGCAGCTTCAGCAGTTATGGGCCCAGCAGCGACGGCCAAATAAAACCATCCATTGCTGCAGTAGGTGTAAATGCTGTGATTGCCAATACCTCCAATGGCCAACCCACATTTGGTAATGGCACCTCGTATGCCTGCCCCAATATTGCAGGATTAACCACCTGTTTATGGCAGGCTTTTCCTGAAGTGAATAACATGCAACTCATCAATACCCTGCAACAGGCAGGTAACAAAGCATTGAATCCCGATGACAGAACAGGTTATGGCATACCTGATTTGAAGAAAGCATTTGTATTGCTCATCAAACAATTGTTCAACAAACAGGTAATACAAACCAACTGTGCAGCAAAATTACAATGGACCGTTAAAACAGATTCGGTGATCAGTATTGCAGTAGAAAGGAAATTAGCTGCCGACCCAGACTATGTGGTATTGCATACACAAAATTCCACAGGAGGATTTGCGGCCAGAAATTTTTCTTATACAGATGACCTTGCCACTGTTAACAGCACGGTGATCAAATACCGGCTTAAAATGATCATTGCAGCTGATACCAGTTTTTATTTAGATTCTGCTACTGTAAACTTTATTCCCAAACCCGGCTTGGGTGCCGATAAAAATATGGCTGTGTGCAGAGACAGCAGCATTAACCTTAACAGTGCCTATGTTACCACTGGCCTAAATACTGTATGGACGCTGTCCGGCACCCCGGTCACTAATTCTGCTGCCATCACTACTGCAGGCAGTTATCAGTTAATTGGTATCAATGCTTCAGGCTGCGCAGATACTGCGATTGTTAATGCCAGCTTTTTACCCAGGCCGGATATAGGTGCCGATAAAAACATTGCTGTTTGCAGAAACAGCAGTATCAATCTTACCAGTTTATTTACCACCACCGGCTTAAGTACAGCATGGACATTGAATGGCATTGTGGTGAATAACCCTGCCTCAATTACTGTTACTGGTACATACCAACTGGCAATTACCAATAACGCCGGCTGCCGGGATACTGCATTGGTACAGGCCGTATTTTTAAACAAGCCTGCAGTAGGTGCCAATAAAACCATTATCAAATGCAGCGACAGCAGTATTAATTTATTGCTGCAATACAATACCAGCGGCCTGAGCACTGCCTGGAGTTTCAATAACAATACTGTTACCAATCCTGCTGCAGTTACTGCAGCAGGCCAGTACATGCTGACTGCCACCAATACTGCAGGCTGTACCGATACTGCCCTGGTAACAGTTAATAATGACAACCAGTTATGCCAGTTGCTGGCCGAAAAAATAAGTATTGGTCCCAACCCGGTAAAAGATCAGCTCAGCATCAGCATCACCAGGTTTACCGACATTAAAGTAGAAGTACTGGTACATAACAGCACCGGTCAGCAGGTATACCATATCAGTAACCAACAGGCTGCAGGAGGGCAAACCTACAGTATACCCATGAAAGCAATGGCTGCAGGCATGTACTATATCACCATAAAATTGCAGAACAAAAAAGTACTTGTAAAGAAACTAATGAAGCGATGATTATTTGGTGAACACTGCCACAAACATACAGTCGGCCTTTTTATCATACCCCTTCAACAATTCCATGTGCAGTAACTGCATCTGAAATTTTTCTTTTATAAAATTGGCCACATCCTCGTTCTCTTTTTTAAAAACAGAACAGGTAATATAAAAGAACAACCCATCTTTTTGTAAATGAGGAATTACGTTGGACACAATTTGCTTTTGCCTGGCGGCATATTCATCTACCTGGCCGGCTGTAAAATTAAAAAGATTTTCGGGGGTACGGCTCCAGGTACCGCTTCCGGTGCAGGGCGCATCACAAACAATGAGCTGATAATTATTTAATGGCACATCATGCTGTGCGCCCTTTGCCTGCATTGCAGGAAAATGAAATGCAGGTGTATTCAGATCGGCAATAAAGTAATTGTAATTTTTTATACCGGCCCTGGTAAACCGCTGGTGCAGGTTCATTAAAATGGTTAGCCTGATATCAGATACGGTTAACTCTACATTCCGCTTCAGCACATCATACAGCAAAATAGATTTTCCGCCACTGGCCGCACAGCAATCCCAGGCGGTAACAGCCTTTTTTCCCACGGCAAAATTGTGTAAAAAATTAAATACCTGCTGCGAGTTATAATCCTGAATCACCGCTTCCCTGTCGGCATCTATAATATCATCCAGTTTGGTGGCATTGGATAAAGCAATACTTTCTTCATCGATCAGCGACAGGGGAATTTTTGCCTTCTGTAATTTTTGCACCACAATATTTTTTTTATGCGGGCGGATGCGTAAAAAAAGTTTGGGTTGTTTTAAAAAAGATTCGCAAAATTTTTCGTGGTGTACAGCAGCGGTCAGTTCTGGTTTAAATGGAAAAATATCCTTAACGGGAAAATCCAGGAATTGAATTTTTTCTGTTACCGGAAGGGTGATCTGTTCAATCCATTCTGGTTTTAAAACGGCCACTACATCATTATAAAACTGTTCGCTTAAAAATACACCGGTTAAAACGGCCTCGGCAATATCAATATTTGCTGCAGCTTTCCCCAGGCGGTAATAACCATAACACAATGCCGCTATTTGCCTTCTGTCGGTGGAGCCATATTTTTTATTGGCAGCAAAATATTTTTTTAAATAGGCGGCCAGCGGTTCTTCACCCTTGTACGATCCAATGATCTTAACAGCAGTATTTAAATAGGATTGGTGGCGCATTGGTACAAAAGTAAAGCCTGTAGTGGAACTACAGGCCTAAAAAACGTTCAAATTTCTTTTATATTATAATTCCAGCAGGCTCTTTACCGGGTCTTTACCAAACAACAGCAATGCCGGGTTTTCGAGTAATTCTTTTACCCTTACCAAAAAGCTTACTGATTCTCTGCCATCAATGATGCGGTGATCGTAACTGAGTGCCAGGTACATCATGGGTTTTATTACCACTTGTCCGTTCACTGCCATTGGGCGCTGCAAAATATTGTGCATTCCCAAAATGGCCGATTGGGGTATATTAATGATGGGCGTACTCATCATCGATCCAAAAATACCCCCATTGGTAATGGTGAAGGTTCCCCCGGTCATTTCTTCGATGGTTAATTTATTTTCTTTTGCTTTAGTTGCCAGCTCCACTACTTTCTTTTCAATATCGGCCATACCCAGGCTTTCTGCATTTCTTATTACCGGCACTACCAAACCTTTTGGCGCACTTACGGCAATAGAGATATCACAATAATCGTGGTAAATAATATTTTCTCCATCAATATAAGCATTTACAGATGGCCATTCCATCAGTGCATAACTGCAGGCCTTGGTAAAAAAGCTCATAAAGCCCAGGTTTACGGCATGGGTTTCTTTAAACTTATCCTTGTATTTGGCCCTGATCTCCATAATGGCACTCATATCCACTTCATTAAAAGTGGTGAGCATAGCGGTGGTATTTTTAGCTTCTACCAAACGGCGGCTGATGGTTTTGCGCAGGTTGCTCATTTTTTCGGGCCGGTCTGCACGGCCAAACAATTCCACACCGGGTTTTCTGCCCGGGTTATTCAGCGCTTCCAGTACATCCTGTTTTAAAATTTTTCCATTAGAGCCGGATGCGGTAACCGATTTTACATCTATTTTTTTATCCGCAATAATGGCCGCTGCAACCGGAGTTGCTTTGGTATCGGTTTGCTGTTTGGTGTTTTCAGTTTGGAGTGGAGCGGTTTCGGTGGCTGTGGGCTTACTATCACCTGACAACGGTGCACTAACAGTTCCTTCGGGCCTTACCGCATCGGTATCAATACTGCATACTACATCCCCTATTTTTAAGGTATCGCCTTCCTGGGCAATGATTTTAACCGCACCGGCCTGTTCAGCGTTTAACTCAAAAGTGGCTTTTTCACTTTCCAGTTCGGCAATCACTTCATCCCGGTTGGCCCATGCACCGTCTTTTTTAAGCCACTTCACCAGTGTTACTTCACTTATTGACTCTCCTACTGTTGGAACTTTAATTTCAATTGCCATTTATATTTTTTTAAACGTGTTGCAAATTTCGGGGAAAATAAAGGATTATTAAAATTGATTTCGCAATTGATACCCCACCCGGTTAATTAATGCGGTGAAATGTATTACAAATAAAAAGCCAAAAGACTGAACCTTTTGGCGATTATTATTTTTTGAAAAGCACGGCAGTTATTAACCGCCCAAATAGGTTTTAAGCAATTTACATCGGGAGGCAGTTCTTAATTTGGTAATGGCTTTGTCTTTTATCTGCCTTACCCTTTCCCTTGTAAGATTAAACCGTTCGCCAATATCTTCCAGGCTTAAGGCATGGTCGATACCAATGCCGAAAAAATAACGGATCACTTCTTTTTGCCGTTCAGACAAAGTACTTAAAGAACGTTCTATTTCTGTTTTTAAGGAGGCTTTAAATGCCAGTTCGTTATCGGTACTGATGGCGTTGGGGTTAATCATTACATCCATCAGTGTGCTGTCTTCTCCGTCTGCAAGTGGCTGGTCCATACTCACATGCCGGATACCGGACCCCAGGGTGGCAGTCACTTCTTCAATTTCTATGTCTAAAAAAACTGCCAGTTCCTCGGCAGTAGGTTCTCTTTCAAATTCCTGCTCCAGCTGCGAATAGGCTTTGCTGATCCTGTTGCTGAGGCCAACTTTATTCAGTGGTAAACGTACTATTCTTGATTGTTCTGCCAATGCCTGTAAAATACTTTGCCTGATCCACCAAACGGCATAGGAAATAAATTTAAATCCCCTGGTTTCATCAAAACGCTGTGCAGCTTTAATAAGGCCCAGGTTACCTTCGTTAATGAGGTCGGGCAGGGTAAGGCCCTGGTTTTGGTATTGCTTTGCCACCGACACTACAAAACGCAGGTTGGCCTTGGTTAATTTATCCAATGCCAGCTGGTCGCCGTTTTTGATACGGATCGCCAAAGCAACTTCCTCTTCAGGAGTAATTAAATCTACTTTACCAATTTCCTGCAAATACTTCTCTAAACTCTGACTCTCACGATTGGTGATGGATTTAGTGATCTTTAGTTGACGCATGCTCATAAGCCTGCAGTTTTAAAGGTTTGGTGTAGAAATATTTAGCGGTTAATGATTTGTTAAAAAAACTGTTAATTATTAACGTAATATATACTATTTAAAGTATCCAGCCAAAAAACTTTTTGTAATAAATTGTTTTTCAGCCGCTTTAAAAAATAGTTTTCGCAATAATTAATGTTAATAACTTACAGAAAATAAACAGGTAAATATTTTGTCACCGCTAATATTTTGCTATTATTGCATCGTTCAAAGGATATTTAAAAAAACAGGATGAGTAAAAAAGTTTTATTTACGTTAGAATACCCCGTAAGATGTTCGCCCAGCATATTGTTTGAATTCTTAAGCACCCCTGCAGGATTGCAGGAGTGGTTTGCAGATAAAGTGGATGAGCGTGATGGTGTTTTCAGTTTTTCATGGAATGGCACTACTGATAAAGCAGAGATACTGGAAAGTGAAGAAGATAAATTCATACGCTTTCACTGGTTGCACATGCCCAAGGGAGAATATTTTGAATGGAGTATTGAAAAATCAGAAGTAACCAATCAAACCATATTGGTGGTAAAGGATTTTGCAGAAAAAAAAGATATTAAAGACCAGAGCCAGTTGTGGGAATACCAGGTAAAAGACCTGTTTCACCGCATCGGAAACTAATGCGTTGCAAGCTGCAGTAATTTCTCAAACTCTTTCTCCAGCAAAGCCTGAACACAGTTCCATTGCTGCAAATCAAACTTTGCGGCCACTTTTATAAAGTGGCGGGCATCTGTGATGCGGGCTGTTTCTTCCACCGTTAACTGCTGTAAGGGAATATAATTATCCGCTTCAAAATGGTGCTGCCATTCATCTTCATTGATACAGATATAATAATCTTTCAGGCCGGCTGATACACTACCGGTTTGCAATACCTGCGCAATTTTATTTTTGTACTTTCCCGACACATGCAGGGTAATACTGATGCAATTGCCCCACCAGAACATGGTGCGAATGGCAAAAATATGCCCCTTTTCAAAACAGCGTGGATAATCGAGTATTACATAGGGCAGTAACAGGTAATTTTCGCCTTTGGCGATTTTGGGTGCCGGACTTACCAGCTCCGGCGGCAGCAGCCCCTGCAATTCCATTACGCGTTGCTGCATTACTGCCGACAGCCTGCCAAACAGCAATGCTGTTTTTTCAATAATATTTCGTTTCGTTAAAATCCACCGGGTATTACCCGCCAATTGCAGTTCCTCGGCAGAAAGAGTTAATTTTGATGCGTCGCACATAATACGATACAATTTACAACTAACTTTTAATAGCTCCTTACAAGGCTGTGAAGTATGATAAAGAAACTGGACAAACTTATTATTAAATCTTTTTTAGGCCCGTTTATCGCCACTTTTTTTGTGGCGCTTTTCATCCTGCTGATGCAGACCCTTTGGAAATATATTGATGACCTGGTAGGAAAGGGACTTGATTTTATCACCATTGGAAAGTTTATCTGGTACATGAGTGCCACCCTGCTTACGCTGGCCATGCCCATTGCCATCCTGATCTCTTCCATTATGACCTTTGGTAACCTGGGCGAAAGTTTTGAACTGGTAGCCATCAAATCAGCCGGCATTTCCCTGCTTCGTTTTATGCGCCCCCTGTTTTTTATTTCGCTGCTGCTTTGCGGCATCACCTTTGTTTTTGCCAATTACCTTATACCGGTGGCCTACTTAAAATCCACCACTTTGTATAATGACATTGTATACAAAAAGCCCGCCCTCGATTTAAAGGAAGGGGTATTCTTTACCCATATCCCCACATATGCCATTAAAGTAGGCAAAAAAGATGCAGATGGAAAAACCATACACAATGTATTGATATACGAACAGAACAATTTATTACAGGATAATTGTATTGTTGCCCAAGATGGCGAAATGAAGGTGAGTGACGATAAAAAATATTTAGAGTTCAATTTACATAATGGTTACCGCTACCAGGAAAGGGGTAATTCAGGCGATACTGCTACCGAATACATCCGGCTGGGTTTTAAAACTTTTAAAAAATTATTTGACCTGAGTGCATTACAAATGAACAAAACTCCTGACACACTGTACCAGGGTAATTTTAAAATGAAGAGTGTACGGCTGCTCAGCCAGTCATTAGACTCCTTAAAAAAGATCGACGATTCACTGAGTAAAACCATGGTAAAAAGCATCACCGCAATGATGCACTATCCCCCGGTTGCCGACAGCATCTGGAATAAAACAGCAGCACCTGCTGTTCCCGGCGACAGTTTGAATAAACTGATTCCCGACACTGCCCGTTACATAGTATATGATGCCGCCATCAACTCGGCCACCTTTTTAAAAACCACTATACAAAACAGCATGGTGGATATCAATGGTAAAGAAGATGCCATTAAATTTCATAAACTGGAATGGCACCGCAAATTTTCCCTGTCGCTGGCATGTATGGTATTGTTTTTTATTGGCGCACCATTGGGATCCATTATCCGTAAGGGTGGATTAGGCATGCCGCTTGTAGTAGCCATTGTATTCTTTTTAATATTTCACCTGCTGAATATGTTTGGCGAAAAATTTGTAAAGGAAGAGATCATGTCTCCTTTTGCGGGAATGTGGTTGTCTATTTTTGTACTGGTACCGGTGGGAATATTTTTAACCTACAAGGCCATGCATGATTCGCAGTTATTCAGCAAAGAGTTTTACAACCGCTCATTCAAAAAATTACGGGCATTTTTAGCTACATTTAGAAAAGAAAAAGCCACTTCACAAATTTAAAAATACTATTATGTCACATCAGTCTAACAGCCGCAGAAAATTCATTACCGATGCTGCTAAAGGATCTATAGCCGCAGGTGTAGGATTAAGTGCCGCAGGATCATTTATCACCTCCTGCGCCAGCGCAAAAACAACAGCCGCCAAATTGGTATTTACTAATTTTGACCAGCAGCCACTGCCCTATAAATATGATGCACTGGAAAATGTGGTGGATGCCATGACCATGGAAATTCATTACAGCAAGCACGCGGCTGCATACGCTAAAAATGTTAAGGAAGCAGCACTGGCAGAAGGAGTTGATATGACTAAACCAATAGAAGATGTACTGGCCAAAATATCAAAATACTCAGCAAAAATGCGCAACAACGGCGGCGGGCATTATAACCACGAATTATTCTGGCAATGCATGCGGCCCAAAACTGCAGACAATAAACCAACAGGAGCATTAACTGCAGCCATTGATAAAACCTTTATCTCTTTTGCTGAATTTAAAAAACAGTTTGCAGATGCCGGTAAAAACAGGTTCGGCAGCGGATGGGCATGGCTGTATGCAGATGCCAATAAAAATTTAAAGATCGGCAGCACACCCAACCAGGATAACCCTTTAATGGATATTCCAGATACCATTAAGGGCACCCCCCTGCTGGCCCTGGATGTTTGGGAACATGCCTACTATTTAAAATATCAAAACAAAAGAGCCGATTATATTGATAACTGGTGGAATGTGGTGAACTGGGATTTTGTGCAACAACGCTTTGCCGCTTTATAAGAAAATGATTGCCTGCGCTTTTTGTTTTAAGAAATAGTTGTAATTTTTACGGTAAATTATTACACCAGTTTATGAAGCAAAAGCTATGTTCGCTGTACCTGTTTTTCTTTTTGATCAGTATGGCGCAATGTACTTTATGCCAGTACAATTTTAAAAAAGATTCTGCCTCTGCTTTTTCCTTACTGGACAAAGCAGAGGCTTTTTTTTCAGCTGCAGTATATGATTCTGCCCTGTACTACTGCGATAAAGCTGAAGCCTTCAGCAAACAGTGCAACTTTAAAAAAGGGATCGCATATGCACTGATAGAAAAAACCTACATCTATATTGATAAAGACGAACTGGAAAAGGCCGAACAATTTCCGGCCAGAACAAATACCATTGCGCAACAGCTGAATGATTCATTGATAATGGCCATTGCCACCATGCAGCTGGCGCAGGTAAAAATGTACGGCAACAAAAACGATGAAGCTCTTGCACTATTCGATAAATGCATTAAAACCTATTTCAGCAGGCACCCCTCAAAAGATGCCGCACTGGCTTATAACGACTATGGATATGCGTTAGGCATTAAAGGCGAACTGGATAAAAAAGCCGGTAATCTTATAAAAGCATTGCAGGTATATGAAACCGCCGATCCGGATAATTACAGCGAGCTGGCCATTACCCTCAACAATCTTTCCACGGTATATTACGAAATGAACAACCGGGAAAAAGCCATTGAATATGCAAAAAGATCCATTGCATTCAGGGAAAAAGCAGGTGATATTGCAAAGCTTTCCTTAGGCTGCTGCAATCTTAGCCAGCTGTACCTGGGCGTTAATAACGATGAAGCCCTGAAGTACCAGAAACTCTGTGTAAAATATGCCGAGCAATCAGCAGATGAAGCAAGGATACTGCACGCCTATGTAACCTCTTCATTAATTGCCAGTAACCAGAAAGATGTAAAAAAATCGGTGGATTATGAATTGAAAGCTATTGGCCTGCTGGAGAAAACAAAAAAAGATCCGGCCATGCTTGCACGAAGATATATCTCTGTGGGAGTAAGCTCCGCTGCAATGAAAGAAGATTCTGTAACCACCCTGGGATATTTTATTAAAGCGGAAGAACAGTCAAAACATCTGCAGAACAAGATCAATTTAAGAGATGTGTATTTTCACCTGGCTGCATTTTACAAAACGCATAATGATTTTGGCAGGGCTTATGATTTTTACAGCAAACATATTTTATACCGCGACAGTATTGTAAACAGCAATACTGCCAGCAGCATTGCCGACCTGGAAAAAAAATACCAGACTGAAAAAAAAGACAACGAGATCGCAAGACTGCATACAGATAAACGGATCAATGAACTGCAATTAGAAAAGCAAAATGCCCTGCTTGCCGGCAATGTACTGGAAGCCAAAAAAAAGGAAAACGAGATCGCGTTATTATCAAAAGCAAAGGAACTGCAGGAACTGCAGCTTACACAGCAGGAAGAACAGCTGGAAAAACAGCTACTGTTAGCAAAGAACAACGAGCAGCAACTGCAACTGGCGGAAAAAGAAAAGCAATTACAACAAAGAAAATTAAAAGACTCAAAGACCATCCGCAATTTTTTGCTGGGAGGCCTGGGTTTACTGCTGGTGCTGGGCTATTTCCTTTTTAACCGTTATCAGCTGAAAAGAAAACTGGCAGAACAGGAAGCACTGCTTACAATAAGAAACAATATTGCCAAAGATCTGCATGATGATATCGGTGCCTCGCTCAGTAATATTAATATTTTAAATGAACTTGCAAAACGCAATGCATCCAATACAGGCAAAGTAAATGAATACCTGGAACGCTCAGGAGAAGATATTCAGCAGGTAAGTGAAAGCATCAGTGATATAGTATGGAATATCAATCCAAAATCCGACACACCTGAAAATCTTTTTATCCGCATGAAAAGATATGCCGCCGATATGCTGGACGGAAAAAATATTTTGCACCAGATGCATTTCCCTGAAACAGCTGCCGCAGTTACAATGAATATGGAGCAACGCCGCGATCTGTACATGATCTTCAAGGAAGCCGTCAATAACCTGGCAAAATATTCGCAGGCACAAAATGCCAGCATTGTACTGGAAACAAGGCAGCAACAAATCAGCATGACCGTTACCGATGATGGAAAAGGGTTTGACATGACCGGAAATAATTTGGGAAATGGGTTACACAATATGAAACAGCGGGCAGAAAAATGGCAGGGCTCTTTATTGATACAAAGTGCTGTTGGCCGTGGCACAAAAGTTGCGCTGGAAATGCCGCTGGTAAAGCAATAACAGGATTATGCCATTGCATAGTTATATACAATAATTAATTTTGAACGATGGCTCATAAACTACTGATTTACGAAGACAATGCCCGGCTGCGCCAATCGCTGGAGTTGCTGCTGAACGATGACCTGCACTTTACCGTGGTGGGCGCATTTGAAGATTGTGACGATGCTGTTACACAAACTGCATCGCTTGACGCTGCTATTATTTTAATGGATATTGACATGCCCGGTATTGGTGGCATTGCCGGGGTAAAAAATGTAAAGTGCTTTAACCCCGCCGTTAAGATAGTGATGCATACAGTATTTGATGATGATGCCCGTATTTTCGACAGCATCTGTGCGGGTGCCGATGGTTATATGTTAAAAAATACGCCCCCTTCAAAATTGCTGCAATCGTTGCTGGATGTACTTGACGGAGATGCGCCCATGAGCCCTTTTGTGGCGCAAAAAGTATTTCAGCATTTCCGTAATAAAGCCCTGCCAGAAACTGATCCGTTTAATTTATCCAAAAGAGAAAAACAAATTCTGCAATTGCTGGTAGAGGGTAACAGTTATAAAATGATTGCCGGCAAAGCCGGTATTGCCATAGATACAGTTGGCAAGCACCTGCATAAAATTTACAGCAAGCTGCAGGTAAGCTGCGGCACCGAAGCCGTGGCAAAAGCATTGAAACATCAAATAGTTTCGCCTGATTAAATTACCTGCTATACCATAATCCTGCCATTGCACAGCTTCTTTTGTACAAGTAGTTTTGGACAATAAAATCAACCAAAATGAAATTATCAAAAATGTTGCTGGCAATAGTTGTTTCATTCATATCAACGAGTTACTGCCCGGCGCAAACCACGGTTACCAATAAAGTAAAAGACAAAACCAACCAGCGGGTAAACAGTAAGGTAGACCAGGGAATAGACAGGGGCCTGGACAAAACGGAAGAAGCCATTGGAAATATTTTTAAAAAGAAGGATAAGAAAAAGAAAGCCACGGGCAGCAACACAGCAAATACTTCAGGCACAGCACCGGGCGCAGCACCACAGGCCCGCAATAATTCCGGCACATCAAATACTGTAACTAAAAGCTTCTCTGATTTTATACCCGGCTCCGAACTGATCTTTGCAGACAATTTTGATAAGGATGCACCCGGCGATTTCCCTGCCGGCTGGAATACCAATGGAAGTGGTAAAGTAGAAAATATTGAAGGGCAACCTGGCAAATGGCTGAATATTGCGCATACTTCCGTTGTACATCCTGTATTAAAAAAAGCTTTACCTGAAAACTGTACCATTGAGTTCGACCTTTTTTTAATGACCTCCGGCGAAAGAAGCACGCCACTGATACAATTTGGTTTAACCCCTGTAAAAAATATTTTAAAAGAAGACCTTTTTTACAGTGACAAATTTTTCACTACCATTCACCGTTACAACGAAAGTGATGGCCATACTGTAGAATATGGACTAAAGGAAGTGATCGGTAATAAAAACGATTTCCCCATCCTTTCCTATGCCAACAAAGTATTGCATGTAAGCATGGCCATCAATAAAAACAGGATCAGGGTATACTTTGATGAAACCAAACTGATTGACCTGCCCATGGCTCTCACTGCAGCAATGCGCAATAATTTTTTCTTCTGTAATACGTATGTGATACCTGCATCAGAAATTGGGATGTACATCAGCAATATCCGTATTGCATCGGGTACGGCGGATGCAAGAAGTTTACTGGTAAAAGACCTGCTGGAAAAAGGTACAGCCAGTACCAGCGACATTCTATTTGACGTAAATAAAGACATTATCAAAAAAGAATCTTTTGCAGTGGTCAATCAAATTGGCGAGGCATTAAAGGCCAATCCTTCAATTAAAATTAAAATCATCGGGCATACAGATGCAGATGGCAAGGCTGCGGATAATCTTTCACTGTCTAAACGCAGGGCCGAAGCCGTAAGCAGTTACCTCATCAATAATTTTGGAGTGGATGAAACAAGGATTACTACCGACGGAAAAGGTTCCGCCATGCCTGTAGCAGATAACAGCACTGCTGAGGGCAAAGCAAAGAACAGGCGGGTGGAATTTATAAAACTGTGATCATTTTAAATCATCCATCATGAAAATAATATTTTTTTGGGGGCTATTGTTTTTTTGCACCCATTCTATAGCGCAAACAGGTGCCGGCGATAAAGAAAAAATGATCGCGGCATTAAAACAATCGGGGCTGCTGCGCCAGGAAGGCAATACACTCATTTATAAAGTGACCCGTGCAGGTGATACCGCACAAGCCAAACTGCTGTATGGCAATTTATTTAACGGCTCTGCTTACACGATGAAATTTGTAGTGGACGAAAAATACCGGGCTGCACCTGTAAACAAAACGCCCAAACCTGTATTGCCAAACGCTACAGTCAACACCAATAGTAATCAAACAGACAATACTGTTTCAGCTTCTCCGGGTTGCTGCTGCAGTAACATGAAAGCATTTCCGGCCAATGCTGCTGTAATGGTAAGAAAAGCCAATGCACTTTTTGTTGATGAAACATGGACAGTACCGCAGGGCGTTACCACAATAAAAATTGAAGCCTGAAGTGCCGGTGGAGATGGCTGGAGTGAATATATAGATACAGACCCCGCTGCTAACAGTTCCACTTTTGCTTTAAAGGGTATGGGCGGTGGCGGCGGCGCATATGTATTGATAACGTTACCTGTTACTGCAGGTGATATTTTAAAAATGCATATCCCCTTTGGCGGAAGCAATGCAACACTTACACTGCAATTGAACGACCGGACTACCGGAGGACTTAACCTGGAGAGTGGCCATAATGGAAAAGAAGTTTCGGGTACTGACGCACACAATGGAAGGGGCGGCAAACTGGGATTGTATTCCGGGGTATTTACTGGAAATGTGTTCAGCGTTGCAGGCGGAGATGGCGAAGCATCGTTCATCAGTGCAAACTACGATAACAGGACAGAGCATTCTTCCGGCGTTTTTACCAGCAATATAGATTACGACAGGTTCAATCCATTTTATGGCAAAGGCGGAGATGCGCCCAGGGGAGGAAGCGGTGGCTATGGTTTAAAACAAAGAAAACAATTGATCATGGAAAGTGAACTGGCAGGGTATATTTCAGCAACGGATGGTAAAACACCCGGCGGTGGCGGTGGCGCCGGAATGGATAATGCCCGGCAGGTAAAACTCAGCAGTGGCAAAGGTGCGGATGGAGTGGTTATTATTTATTATTAAATCATTTTTTACAATGAAACCTTTCAATTTATTTTTTATCCTTATCCTGGCCGCTGTAAAAACCAGTACTGCGCAGGTGGTGATTGAAGACAATCCTTCGTACATCAATGCTGCCGACAAACCTTACCTGGATAAGATACTGGATGCGACTGTACTTGCCGGAACAACAGAAAAAGAAGACATTACTCCAACCGGTCAAAAAATTTGTTTCGACAAAAAAATAAAAGTAAAGACCAATACACTTACCGGTCCGGCAGAGATCTGTTTATTCATCAACACTAAAATTGGACTGGTGGCCTACTCTTCTTTAAAAGCCGGAGCCACCGGCAACTGCGACATTAAACAGGATCAACCGGATTTCAGTTTAAGCATCATCAGCCTGAAAGGGAATTTATATACCTACCAGAATATTAAAAAGAAAAATACTGTGGAACACTGGATGACCACCGGTAACAGCAACCGCTTTATGTACCAGTACAGCAGCACAGCATCCAACAGTATGCTGTATAAAAAAGAGGAAAGCAAAACCTATTGCGGCGGTAAGATAAAAGCCTGGGCTTACAAATATGAAGACCGCAATGAAAAATGGTTCCTGTTTGGAAAATCGTTACCCAGTGCAGTAGTGATGCAACCACTGAAATACCTGGGTAACTTTGGTGTGGGTTTTCAGTATACCGACAAAGGGTTATTGCTGATAATGGAAGTAAACAGTGATGTATTTACTTCAGAGATCAAAAGCATAGAAGATGTATACATTTGTTTTGATCCTGCACCATTTAAAGTACTGGAAGATGAACGGTTGAACAGGTCGCTCACCGATATTACTAAAAAAAGAGAACGACTGCGCAGCCGCATAACTAAAATAAAAACTGATGACTGCGAAAGTTCCGAACTGCAGGTGATCAACTACGAAATAGAAGCCCTGAACAGGCAGGAAGAAAATGTTCGCCAGGCCGCAATAGGTAACCTGCAGCAAAGCTACGCCACGCAACATGCAGCCACCAACAGTATGATCAATTACGACGATGTGATACAGGGCAGCATTTATGATACGCAATTGAAGATATGCCGTACCACACAACAATTAAACAAAGCCTCCGGTAATAACAGGGATAGTTACCAGCAAAGATTAAGTTGCCTGAACGATCAGTTAAGATCACAAATACGAACGCAGCAGCAGTTTAACCAGGTAAATACCCAGTACCCCCGTGATACCGGTAAACGGTTTGCTGAAAAATCAAAATTGTATATGCAAAATCTGAAAGGTTGTAATTAATACAGCAGTTGGCGCTGTACGTTTGCTGCCAGCTGACGGAAAAGGGCATGCAGGTATGCAGCAGCAATACAATCTGGCAAATACTTTGATGCTGCTTATTTTATCTGTATTTTACAATATGAAAATACAATGGCGCATCCCCCTGCTTTTTGCAGGTACTGTAATAATGATGGTGGTTATGGCAAAAACAGGTGCCAGTTTAAAAACGCCTGCTACCCCCAATGGTATCATAGACCTGGAATTTGCTTACAGTACAACTAAAGCAAACATCGTCACCAATGCCTGGGCCTGGCAACCCGGCAAATCAACTGACAATAATAGTGTAGCCCGAATCAATACTTATATAGATTTTATCTTCCTGATTTTTTACGCCCTGTTTTTATTTTTTACCTGCGACCGGATTGCCTGGCTCACTAAAAGCAACACTGGCGAACGCATTGCAAATGGTGCCATCTGGGCCGGCCTGCTGGATATAATAGAAAATGCAGGCATGCTGTATACTTTAAGCGGCCACGGATCGGGCATCATGGCATTTATTACAACCTGCTGTGCATTGATAAAATGGTTACTGGTAATTGCGGCGGCAGGTTATGCAGTAGTGGGTATTATTCAGTTGTTACGCCATAAAAAGATCCGGTTATTGTTTGCTTAAATTGGCTCGGCCTCTGACCAAAACTATCCGGAGTTACGATGGATAAAATTGGGCAAAGGCCGATGAACCTGCCTACCGGCAGGCAGGTTGACAAAACAATCTGCTGCAAATATATAGGTATCTCCCCCATCCCAATATCATAGTTGTGTAAAGTTTTCATAAAAGATTTGTTAACAAAAAACACCTAATTTCGCTAAGGCATCAGTGGTCAGTTATTTAACTTCAGCCCGGAGTCCCGAATTAATAAAAAGATAAACGTTTCAACTACTAAACTAATCAGCATATGCAATCCTGGAAAGAGTATCAAACACAAAACAAAGACCGCTTTTTAAACGAGCTGCTGGACCTCTTACGCATCCCCAGCATCAGCGCTAAAAGCGAACATAAAAACGACATGTTACGATGTGCCGAAGCGGTAAAAGCAAGGTTATTGGAAGCCGGTGCAGACAAAGTGGAGATCTATCCTACTGATGGTCATCCTTTGGTGTACGGCGAAAAAATAACTGATCCATCCAAGCCAACGGTGCTGGTATATGGCCATTATGATGTACAACCTGCCGAGCCATTAGAACTGTGGAAGAGTGGTCCCTTTGAACCGGTGATCATCGACGGCAAAATTTTTGCCCGTGGCAGCTGCGACGATAAAGGCCAGTTTTACATGCATGTAAAAGCATTGGAAACCATGGTACAAACCAACACGCTGTACACCAATATTAAATTTTGTATTGAAGGAGAAGAAGAAGTAGGCTCACCTAATTTAGGAAAATTTGTAGCAAGCCATAAAGAATTATTAAAAGCAGATTGTGTACTGATCAGTGACAGTGCCATGATCAGTTTAGATACTCCCAGTATTGATATTGGTGTGCGTGGTTTAAGTTATATTGAAGTAGAAGTAACCGGCCCCAACAGGGATTTGCACAGTGGTGTGTACGGGGGTGCTGTAGCCAACCCTATTACCATTTTGGCTAAAATGATCGCCAGTTGCCATGATGAGAACAACCACATCACCATTCCCGGTTTTTACGACGATGTGCTGAATGCAACAGAAGAAGAAAGAAAACTGATGTCGCTGGCACCGTACGATGAACAGGAATTCAAAGATGACCTGGGTGTAAAAGAATTATGGGGCGAAAAAGGTTACAGCACCAATGAAAGAACAGGCATTCGTCCAACATTGGAATTGAATGGCATTTGGGGTGGCTACCAGGGCGAAGGTGCAAAAACAGTATTGCCCAGTAAAGCCACTGCAAAAATTTCCACCCGGCTGGTACCCAATCAATCTTCTGAAAAAATTACAGCCATGCTGCTGGCGCATTTTAAAAAGATTGCCCCGGCCAATGTTACCATACATGCATTTGAGCACCATGGCGGCGAACCCTATATGACACCTATTGACAGCAAGGCATACAAGGCTGCTGCCAAAGCCATGGAAACTACTTTTGGCAAAACGCCGATCCCGGTACGAGGTGGGGGCAGTATCCCTATTTGTGCACTGTTTGAAAAAGAACTGGGCATCAAGATCGTATTCATGGGTTTTGGATTAGACAGTGATAACCTGCACAGTCCAAACGAAAAATTCAACCTTGATAATTTTTATAAAGGCATTGAAACCATTCCCTATTTCCACAAATGTTTTGCGGAAATGAGTTAACCTTTTTTAAAACAATAAAAGAACCCGGCACTTATTGTGCCGGGTTCTTTTATTACTGGCATGCACCTCAAATTTAAAATTGGGTGGCAGGCACCCGCCGCCGATCTTATAAATTACAATCCTGTTTTGTGCAGCTGCACGTGCCCTGCCCTTTTCTCATGCGGCAAATGCACTATTTTCGTATAAAATACAAGGCATGTTTTTTAAATCCAAAATTTTCAAATTACTGTTACCGCTTATTGCCTATTTACTTTTTGCATTTCAATGGGGGTATAATTATATGGCTGTTTGGTATGCCAATATTCCGGAAGAGACAACCCGGTTTAAAACTCCTTATATGGGGCAATACATGATGTTTGCCTACCTGTTTGCCATAAGTTTTATACTGTTTATTATTTTGGGTGTTATGTACATGGTAAGCCATCCTGTTAAAAAATATGTATTGTACAGCTTAACCGCCATCCTCATCTTTTCATCTTACTATGTTTGGCTGTATTCAGTTACAATAAAAGGATGGCATATCAATCCTTTCCTGCAATTTGGCAACCTGGTATTATTTGCCGCAGCTGTTTTTAAACTGAATAAATGATCAGTCGTTTGTACGGCCACTTGCGGCGTCAATAATTTTTCCAAAAAAGACCGCATTCATCATCAGCTTGCTGCCGCCCAACCAGAATGCACGAAAGTTGGGATTGTTATCCATATTGATGATCCGTCCGCTGCCCACGGTATTTACAATTACGGCTGCGGCATTTTTTAAGGCATCACTGTTTTCTTTACTGATCCAGCCGCTTTGCAAAGCCTGTTCTTTATAAAAAAATGGAGTAGCATAAGGGTTCTTACTTTTTTCCATAAATACCCTGTTGGCTTTAAAAAAGCTGATGCTGTTGCTATTATAACCATAAGCCAGCGGATGGGTTAAATCGGCATCGGCACCAAAGATGGCACCACTCATTTGTTGTGCACCGTCAATTTCTTCCGCTTCGCCATAGGCTACTCTTTTAGTACTGTCTACCGGCGCTTTTATTTTTTTTAATGTAACGGCATTAATACCATTCTGCGAAGCCCATTGCACAGCTTCTTCCAGTAATATCAAAGTGCCCCCGCTGCTTACCCAGGTTTTTAATTTTTCTTTATTCAATTCGCTGTACGATCCGCCCACCATGATCAGGGTATTGTAGCGGCCCAGATCGGCACGGTTAAAAACAGCAGGCTCCAGATGTGTGGCAGGTATATTCATGCGCTGGTCCAGCAAATGCCATACTTCACCTGCATCTGTTGCGCTTACACCCGTTCCTGTAATCATGGCAACAGCGGGTTTAGTAAGTGCAATAAACTTCCTGCTGCCCATATCAATGCCACTGCTGGCATGGCCTGTTTGCAGTGCGTAAAAGGGCAGGTGATATTTTTTTGCCAGGCCTGAAATCTCGGCAAACAGCTCGTCTGCATTCAATGGCTGATTGTTGACTGCAATTAAGATGGTACCGGCATTAAAACCGTCGTGGGCTTCGGCCACTGCAATATCAAATTTTTCGGTGGCTGTTTTAGCAAGAATATTTTTTTGCTGCAGTTCATACAATGCTGCGGGCGCCAGCAGGTCGTTCCATTCCATCAAATAACCATAATTGCTTTTGCCCCCAATTACTGCTCCTGTTGCCTGCACAGATTCCGTAATTTTTTGTCCTAATAAAGCCTTGCTGAATTGCGCAGTACCCAATTCGCTGTAAGGCAATCCAAAAGCCAATGGCATTGTCCAGGCAGTGATATCATAAAATAAACTGTCTTTATAGGTCAGCGTTTTTTCAAAAACCGTTCGCAGCAATTTAAATTGCGGTTGCTGCATGGGAACTACAAATGCATCTGCGGCAGTAAATATTTTTCCATTAGCTGTAATATCATGGGCAGGTTTGTAAATGGCAATTTGATGACGCAATAACATGGCAACAAATTGTTCAGTTTTATTATGATCCCCTGCATCGCCAAATACGTATGCCTGCACGGTTGCCGCCGCGGCCTGCTGCAGGGCACTTTGATAAAATGTTTTTTGCCAGTCTAAAAATTCTTTTCTTAAATGCAGGGCTCCTTCCAGGGTAGACAATGCTGTTACAAACTGATTTTTTATAGTAGCCGGAAATTTCAATATGCCATTCGCTGTTTCCTGTGCATGACCACGGCTACTGGCCTGTTCAAACAAAATTCCAATAGCACCATTGATGTCGGGATAGGTAGAGCCTTTGCCATAATAAAAATCATCATAGCTTTCCTTAGTAAAATACAAAGAGCCGATCTTATCCAGTGCTTTGGCATGAAACTGTGCCAGCTTATTGGTTAGCTCCTGGTTCTTTTCAGGTGTTAACGGGTTCACCCTTGCAGGTACGCCGGGTTGAAAAAAGAAGGTAGCATTACTTCCCTGCTCGTGATGATCGGTCAAAATATTTGGTTTCCATTTATGAAACCACTCCAGCCTGTGCTGGCTTTCTACATGTACTGCGGGCAACCAATCGCGGTTCAGATCGAACCAATAATGATTGAACCTTCCGCCGGGCCACACTTCATTAAATTCCCTGCTGTTAGGATCGGTAACCAGGTTTTTACTTTTATGCTGGTTGGCCCAGGTAGAAAACCGCTGCAGTCCATCGGGATTAAAAGAAGGATCAAATAAGATCACCGTATTTTCTAACAGGTCATCTATTGGTTTGCCCTGCGCCGCAGCTAAATAATATGCCGTAAGCAGGGCCGCGTTGGCGCCGCTGGGTTCATTGCCATGTATGGAATGACCGATCCAAACAACAATGGGCATGTGATCGGTATTTACTGCAGCCGACTTTGCAGGATCGCTCAGCAATAAATGCTGTTGCCTGATCTCTTCTAAACGCTGCTGATTTTTTGCCGCTGTGATGATCAGTAATACCTGCGGCCGGTTTTCATAAGTAAAGCCCATCGTTTCCAGTTTTACCCTGTCGGGTGCAGCTGCGGCAATGGCTTTCATGTAATTCACCAGCCTGTCATGAGTAACATGCCATTCTCCCACTTCGTGGTAAATAATATCTTTTGGTTGGGGGATGGCCGGGTTATAGGTAATTCCGGCAGGCAAATAATAACTTAAGTCCTGTGCATGGGTTTGCAGTGTAACAGCAAACAGCAGTGGTAAAAAAAACAGTTTTCTCATGAGCGTTAGGTTGAAGAATGAAAATAAGTTGTTTGCCCGGAAAAACAAGCAGGTTTTTTCAGTACGCTCTATATCAATAAAAGTTCTGTTACTGCATGCATGGCAGGTTATTTTCCAGCAGTAGCGGGCTAAAAAATATATGCACAGTTTTTTATTCTCCGTTCATGATAGCAGCCTTCATTTGTTCTTTGGCAGCATAGTTCAATACCCTTCGTTTGCCGGCAGGAACACAAACCCGACCCGGAGTATTGCCTGTAATCAATGATCTTTCCTTTTCTTTTTGTTGTAATGTACCGGGCAGGTTGCTGCAGGGGTAATAGGTGGTACGCTTCATCGTATCCATTTTGCCAGCTTTTGTTTGAGCTGTAAGCTGGCAGGCCAAAGCAAAAAAAACAACGTAACAGGTAATGTATTTAATCATATGGCAGTACGTTTAATTAGAGTGATACAATCGTTGTCATGAATTTACGTCATTCAAATTTCACGATATTTGATTTTAGCATTGTTAACAAATTGATTGCAAAAAAAGATGCGTATACTTGCCTGTGTAACTAATGTTACCTGTAATTAGTTTCCGGCGTTTGAATTTTGATCAATAAAATAATTACACTACTAATGAAAAATTACCTATTTGTTTTTATGCTGCTGTTGGCAACCACATTCAGCTGCAATGTACCCGGTTCGCAAACAGTGCAGGATACCACGGATACTTCAACCAGTGTGGCCGATCCGGTTCCGGCAGTAGTAAGTATACCGGCATTTAAAATTGTTGACCAGAAAAAAAGAATGTTTAATTTGCTGGATTTTAAAGGCAAAAAAATATTCGTAAATCTATGGGCTACCTGGTGCCCGCCCTGCAGGGAAGAAATTCCTTCAATAGAAAAATTATATGCTGCTGCCGACACAGCTAAAGTGGCATTTATACTGCTTTCATTAGATGAGCGTGCAGAACTGGCCGCCGATTTTACCACTAAAAATCATTTAACCATACCGGTATACTATCCTGCCGAAAACCTGCCGGCTGTTTTTAATGTGCAAAACATTCCATCTACATTTATTTTTGATGAAAAAGGTAATTTGATAAAACGCATTGAGGGAAGTGACGACTACAATGCACCCCAGTACCACGCACTTTTAGGTAACTAAATCAAAAGAGGGTATGAATGCAGCGTGGATTAATGTATACGTTATTGCTGCGGGTTAAAAAATCACATTGAGTATTACAATATTAACAATTAACAAAATGAATAATTTTTGGAACGACCGATACAGCGGGCAGGAATATATTTATGGAGAAGCACCCAATGTTTTTTTTGCAGCACAACTTGATGCGCTGCAACCCGGCACACTCATTTTACCCTGCGAGGGAGAAGGGAGGAATGCCGTTCATGCAGCATCCCTGGGCTGGCAGGTGCAGGCATTCGACTCCAGTGAGGCTGGAAAAATAAAGGCATTGCAACTGGCTGATAAAAGATCCGTAACCATTGATTACCGTATTGAAGACGCTGCTGTTGTACAGTATCCAAAAGGCAATGCAGCTGCAGTAGCTTTTATCTATGCACATTTTCCGCCGGCCATCAGAAAGCAGGTACATCAAAAAGCAATTCAATGGCTGCAGCCGGGGGGCCGCATCATAATAGAAGCTTTTACTCCGCAGCAGTTACAAAACAGTTCGGGTGGTCCAAAAGATATATCTATGTTGTACACTGCATCTGTTTTAATGGAAGATTTCGGGGAATTAAAAATTGAACTGCTTCAAACCGTTCAAACAGTATTACAGGAAGGACAATACCACAATGGACTGGCAGATATTATACGATTTGTTGGGGTAAAGCTTTAAGAACACGTTACCCATGCTTTTTTTGAATGACGCTGCCAATGATATACCCATGCGGAAAGTGTTTTTTGTCATTATTGGTATTGATAAAATACTTACACTTGCATATAAATAATAAACCCCCACATGAAAAGTATTCGGGAATACCTCCATTATTTACCACAGGATTTTGTAGCCGAGGTGGAGCAGCATGGCGATATTAAAGATATTGCAGCCAATACAGAAGTGATAAGGGAGGGGCAATACGTAAAACTGATTCCGCTGGTGCTGGATGGGAATATCAAAGTTTTTACTCGGCACCAAGACAAAGAATTACTGTTGTATTATATTGAGAATGGAGAAAGCTGCATCATGTCTTTTACAGCGGGTCTTAAAAACAGCCCCAGCAAGGTATTCGCTATCACCGAGGAAGATACGCTGTTACTTTTGCTGCCTGCTGATAAACTAAGTGGATGGATCAAAACATTTCCATCTGTAAATGAACTTTTTTATAATTTATACGATCAGCGGTATGCATCACTGCTAGAAACTATTAATCACCTGCTGTATAACCGGCTGGATGAGCGCCTGTATAATTACCTGAAAGAAAAAAGCAGGCAAAAAAACAGCCACATCCTCAACATCCGGCACAAGCAAATTGCTGCTGAACTGGGCACCGTAAGAGAAGTGATCAGCAGGGTAATGAAAAAATTAGAACAGGAAGGAAAAGTAAAACAATTGCCCAATGCCATAGAAATTATATAACCTGGTAACCCAAGTCACCAAAAACAGCCAGTGGCAGGCTGTACATTTACTGCATCTTAATTATAACTGATGCAGCAAAAATTTCTGAAATTACTGATCGTGTGTTTGCTGTGCATTGGTTTAATTACAGCTATTGTATGGATCATTACATTATTTAACAAGTAAAAAAAATTGTATGAAAAAAAACATGGGGTCTGCTGACAAAATTATCAGGATTGTTTTAGCAGCCATTGCAGCTGTATTGTATTTCACTGATGTTATTACCGGTACTGCAGGTATCATATTACTGGTTGCAGCAGGTATTTTTGTATTAACCAGTATCATCAGTTTTTGCCCATTGTATGCCATTGTAGGCTTAAACACCTGCCCGGTAAAAAAACAATAAGCAGGCTGGAAATGAGCAGCACCAAAAAACAGGACTTTTCAATGTCCTGTTTTTTGTGTAACCAGTTACGTTTATTCTATTTTATAAATTGGCTGTTATGCGGTTTGCAGTACTTCGGGTACAGCCAACCGGCTTTCATCCGTATTCACTTTCCAGCTATGATATCCACCTGAAAGATTGTATACGCTGCTGAATCCTCTTTGCCTTAATATTCTTTGTGCCAGGTAACCTCTTAGTCCGGCTTCACAATAAATATAGATCGTTTTATCGCTGGGAATTTCCTCTAACCTGCTGCGAATTTCGTCTACAGGTATATTTACAGCACCTGCAATTTTACCGGCATCATATTCGTCTTTCCGGCGTACATCAAGTAATATGTCATCTGCCTGTATCCGGTCCATTTCGTTCCAGTAAAATACTTTCAAACGTTCCAGCAAAATATTTTCGGCAACAAAACCTGCCATGTTAACGGGATCTTTTGCGGATGAATACGGAGGCGCATAGGCATGTTCAAATTCAACCAGGTCGTAAATGGTTTTACCCAGTTTGATATAAGCAGATAAAATATCCAAGCGTTTATCCACGCCATCAAAGCCTGCCACCTGTGCGCTTAACAACCTGCCATCTGCAGGAGAAAACGCAACCTGGATCGTCATTTGTTTGGCATCAGGATAGTAAGCAGCATGCGAGCCGTTGTGTGTAGTGGATACAATATGATTGATATTAGCCGCCTTTAAATGTTTGGAAGCAGTACCTGCTGTAGCTACCGTCATGTCAAACACTTTTACAATAGCGGTATTTACAGAGCCGTGATACTGCTGTACATTGCCCATCACAATATTGTTGGCACAGATACGACCCTGTTTATTTGCTGGCCCAGCCAGGTAGGTGATCATCGATTGGCCGGTGATGGGATTTTCAAATTCAATAGCATCACCCACCGCATAGATATCGGGGTTAGAGGTTTGTAGATATTCATTCACCCAAATCCCCCTTGCCGTACCGGTTTTTAAACCCGCCTGCACGGCCAGGCTGGTATCGGGCCTTACTCCAATAGACAAAATCACCACGTCGGCAGTTAGTATGACACCCGTGTTTAAAGCAACCTGTATATGTTCACCACTTTTAGTAAATCCGGTTACCGCTGTATTCAGGCGCAGATCAACTCCTTTGGAACGGATGTGTTGCTGTACAATGGCTGCTACAGGAAAATCAACCGGTGCTAAGATTTGATTGCCCATTTCAATAATAGTTACCTGCAGCCCAAGATCATGAAAATTTTCTGCCATTTCAAGGCCAATGAAACCGGCTCCAATTACCACAGCTTTTTTCACATTTTTTTGCTGTACATAAGCCTTAATATAATCAGTATCTTTTACATTTCGCAATGTAAAAATGCCATCACTATTGATACCGGGTAATGGTGGCCGTAAGGGCTCGGCACCCGGAGAAAGTACTAGTTTATCATAGCTTTCTTCATACACTTCGCCAGTGATCTGATTCATTGCAGTAACGGTTTTTTTTAAAGGATCGATGGCCGTTACTGCTGTTTGTACCCTTACATCAATATTGAAGCGCTGATTAAATGATGCGGCTGTTTGTACAAATAATTTATTCCTGTCTGTAATAACATTGCCTATGTAATAAGGCAGTCCGCAATTGGCATAAGAAATATATTCGCCTTTTTCAAAAATTACGATCCCGGCATGTTCATCCAGCCGTCTTAATCTTGCTGCGGTACTGGCTCCGCCTGCTACTGCACCTACTATTATGTATTTCATGCTGCTTGTGTTTTATTGTTTGTTAAACAGGATATCTGCCATTTACTATTCTGTAAAATGATGGCTCAAAAATAGGTGTAACTACAATCCTGTATTGTGACTTTAGTCACAATACCAGCAGCAGCAAAAATGGCATACCAGAAAAAAGCATTGAAAGTAGTATACAAAAAATACAAGGTTGGTAACATTTGTCACACTTCTACCAGCCTGTTCCCGGTTTGAGCAACAATCATACAGGCGCATGATGATGATCATAAAAAATTATAACCGGTATCATTACGCCTGCGAATTGCCTGTTAGAATTTTACAGGGCATTAATCATATAAAAACAAAACAAATGAAAAATCTTGTTATACTCGGCGCAGGCACTGCAGGAACCATGATGGCCAATCACCTGCACAATGAATTGAAACAACCCGAATGGCAGATCACTATTATAGATGAGCGGCTGGAACACCATTACCAACCCGGCTATCTTTTTCTGCCGTTTGACATGTATACACCAGAAGACATTATAAAAACAATTGAAGAATTTATTCCGAAAAATGTAACCCTGGTAAAACAGCAGATAGACCGCATTGTACCAAAAGAAAATTTGATCCGCCTGGCAAATGGAGAAGGTTTGAATTACGACATTTTAATTATTGCCACCGGTGCTAAAATAGCACCTGAAGAAACGGAAGGGATGAAAGGCAGCGAATGGCAAAAATCTGTTTTTGATTTTTATACCTTTGAAGGTTCCCTGGCATTGCGCAATACATTACGAAACTGGCAGGGTGGCAAGCTGGTGGTACACATTACCGAAATGCCCATCAAATGCCCCGTGGCGCCTTTGGAATTTGCTTTTTTAGCCGACTCCTTTTTTAAACATAAGCACATGCGTGATAAAGTTACCATCACCTATGTTACCCCCTTAAGCGGTGCCTTTACAAAACCCAAAGCTACCGAGGCTCTGGAACATTTGTTAGATGAGAAAGGCATAAGCATTGAAAGTGATTTTGCCATAGAGCACGTGGATAATGAAAATAAAAAAATAGTGGACTATGGTGGCAGGGAAATTCCATTTGATATTTTGGTAACCGTGCCTACCAATAAAGGAGATGAAGTAATAGAAAGATCCGGCATGGGCGATGATTTGAATTATGTACCCACTCATAAAGCCACCTTACAATCTAAAGACTATGCCAATGTTTTTGTACTGGGTGATGCCAGTAATATTCCTGCATCCAAAGCCGGATCCGTGGCTCACTTTGAGGCAGAAATTTTAACCGAAAACATTCTGCGTTTTGTAAAAGGCGAATCATTAAAAGAAGAATTTGACGGGCATGCCAACTGCTTTATTGAAACCGGCGGCGGCAAGGCATTACTGATAGACTTTAATTATACCCACGAACCGGTGGAGGGCAGTTTCCCGTTTGCCGGCATTGGTCCCTTACGCTTATTAAAAGAAAGCAGGATGAATCATATGGGTAAACTGGCTTTCAGGTGGATATACTGGAATGTGTTACTAAAGGGAACGCATATCCCGTTTGTATCAGCCACTATGTCAGAAAAAGGAAAACATTACAATTAAACCATTTAATAAAAAAATACATCATGGAAAAAACAATAGCAGGTAAAACCATTACCGTTAATGAAGAAGGTTACTTAACCGATTTTAGCCAATGGGATGAAAAAATTGGCGAAGCACTGGCGGCCGAAGCCGAGATCACTTTATCGCCCAGGCACTGGGAAGTGATAAAATATTTACAAAAGGAGCAACAAAACCAGGTAGCGCTCAGCATCAGGCGTATAGGAAAAAGCGGGCTGGTAGACATTAAAGAATTCTACCAGTTATTTCCCACAGCACCTTTAAAAACTGCCACTAAAATTGCCGGTATTCCCAAACCCGCCAGTTGTATTTAACCTTTTAAAAAATATGTTATGAATCATGATAAAGGAGCCATTAAAAAGATGATGATCATCTTATCTAAAGGCACATTAGAAAATGTATATGCCGCATTTGTACTGGCCAATGGTGCCAGGATGGAAGGTATAGAAGCAGAATTATTTTTTACTTTTTTTGGGCTGGAAGCCGTGCACAAAAAAAAGTTGGAGCACCTGCATGTGGCCACGGTGGGTAATCCTGCCATGCACATGCCCACCATGCTGGGCGGCTTACCTGGTATGGAAGCGCTGGCATCGCACATGATGAAAAAAGAAATGGAAAAAATAGACATGCCCGATGTGCATGAATTTTTAGAAATACTTACGGCATCTGGTGTAAAAATGTGGGCCTGCAGGTTAGCCATGGATATGTTCCATTATAAAAAAGAAGACCTGTATGAAGGGGTGGACGATGTGATCACCGTTGGAGATTTTTATAAGCACAGTGAAGGCGAAGGCGTGCACATGTTATTTGTATAAGTCTGTTTCCACCTGCATAAATGGTGGAGGTATGTTTTTGCAAATGCCTCTGCCCAACTTTAGACTCCATCTGTAGCCGGCTTACATGTACCCGTTGCAGTAAATACTATTGAACAAAATCAGTATTCAAACAATTTTTATCAGTATAGTTACAGCTCAATGCTGTAAAAAAATAATGATTATGAAAAAAACAATAGTAACAGCAGCAATGGGTATTTTGCCATTTATATTATTTGCACAGGCAGGTCATATTATGCAGGGCATTGGCGCTACTAATATGTCGATGGGCGGTGCAGCAACTGCACAACCAATAGATATCAATGGCGCATTACAATGGAACCCGGCAGCCATATCGGCTTTTGATAAAAAGATACTTTCTGTTAATGCAGGATTATTTTTTTCGGCGCCGTCTCTATCGTCTACAGTACCAACGCCTGATGGGCCATTCAGTGGTGTTACTAAAGACACAAGAGGCGCCTCAGTAATGCCTGCGCTGGCAATGGTATGGGGTAAAAATAATTGTAAACATACATTTGGTGTTTCTGCATTTGGCATCAGCGGTTTTGGAGTAACTTTCCCCGAGAGTAATACCAATGCCATTAACATGCCGCAGAATGCCGGAGGCTTTGGTAAAATACAATCTGATTACCAGCTGATGCAGGTGGGCTTTACCTATGCATATAAAATTTCCGATCAATTTTCTGTCGGTCTTGCACCAACATTTAACTACTCTTCTCTTACATTGGCGCCCAATCCACTGGCTTCTCCCAGCCCAACTTTAGGGTATCCAGTAAGTGACAAGGCAACTGCTTTGGGTTTTGGTGGGCAAGTGGGTATATTTTATAATTCAGGCAAGGGAATTAAACTGGGAGCGTCTTACAAAACGGCACAAAAATTCGGCAGCTTCGATTTTAAGAATACTTACTTAAACGGCAGCAGCGCACCCAATGTGAAATTTGAAATGGATTATCCAGCAATTGTATCGGCGGGAATTGGATACTCAAAAAGCAAGGTCGATGTGGCACTGGATTACAGGTTTGTAAACTATAAAAACACCAACGGCTTTAAAGCAAAAGGCTGGACGAATACAGCATCAGTAGCAGGTTTTGGCTGGAAAAACATCTCTGTTATTTCAGCAGGCATTCAATACAAAGGGGTGAATAAATTTCCAATAAGAGTGGGTTACACTTACAGTTCTAATCCAATTACAAGTGAACTGGCATTTTTCTCCACCCCGGCAACAGCAGTTATTAAAAACGGATTCCAGTTTGGCGGTGGGTATGAATTTAATAAACAGTTTACGCTGAATGCAACTTACCATCATGGTACAAGTGGTGGATCTACAAGCGGTCCGTTACTAAATCCAATGATGATCACTGCATCAAATCCTTATGGTGCAATCCCTAACAGTAATGTTTCATATAAAATGACGACCGACCTTGTGATGGTGGGAATTAATTATTCCTTCTGATAAGGAAATGATTTATATAGAAGATGCCGGGTATATCCCGGCATCTTTGCATTAACAGTAATATAAAGAATCAGGTAAAATTGTAAAATCATTTTATATCTGAAGATCCAAATAAAAAATCTTTACTGATCATATTTGTGCAAAAAAATATTGAGTATCTGTTTCTAAATACATCCCTTTTGTTTTCCCTTATTCACTCACCACAATCGCCACTCTTCTGTTTTTTTGCCTGTTTTCTTCAGTACTGTTTGGCACTATCGGTTCAGCATCTGCCATTGCTGCAATTTGCATACGTTCTTTGCTCACACCCAGGCTGGCAAGGTAACCGGTAAAAGCAGTGGCTCTTTCCAGGCTGCGGCGTTGGTTCACCGCCGGCGTACCCAGGTCGCAGGTATGCCCTTTGATCATGATGCGCATAGCAGGATATTTGATTAAAACAGAAGCAACCCTATCCAAAAATTGTTTTGATTCAGTGTTCAGATCAACATTGTTTTTCTTGCCAAAGGAAACCGGCTGTTCTATCAAAGTTCTTTCTTCTGCTGTAATGGTCTTTTGCTGCATTGTATCTGACACCTGTAATTCTTTTACCGACTGTACAGCTGCGGCCGCAACTTGTGGTGCGGCTTGTGCCGTGGTTTGTGGAGCAGCTTGTACCGGAGCTTTCGGCGGAAGTAAAGATGGCTGCAGCTTTTGCTTATGCCCAAAACCAAGTTTCAGTTGTATACCAGCATTCATCAACTGCAATTTTTTTACAGCATCCATACCTATCGTACCATTGGCCTGTACATTTGCCGCATTTTGCGAATTGTAGGTTACCAATGGCAAAGCTGCTGTATTGCTTTGCAAATTACCAAGGCTGTAGTCTGCATATACACCTGCATACAATCTTTTAGCACCAGATGGCGTTAGTTTAAAACTAAAGCCGGTTCCGGCTGTTAACAGCCAACCCGATTTTGTTGAATAACTGCCGTTGCTCTGCCAGTTATTTACTGTACCAAAGCCATGCTGGGGCAAATCATGCACTTCGGCATTTACATCAGGGTAGTAACCTGTTGTAGTGATTTTTGATGCACTTGCATTGACAGCTATTTTAGCGGGCAGCATAAACTTGCCGCCGGCATTAAAATACCATTGTGTTTTTGTAATAGTACCGGCTGTAAGCTGCAGCATCAGCGGAACACGTAAAGCCGTTATGCTCTGCGTTTCTGAATAGCTGCTGGTAACCACCCGGTATTCAAAGGAAGAACCCATATCATCGACCAGGCTATGTGTGTACACCTGGTTATCGGCAAGCACTGCCTTTGACTGGTACCGGAAAAATTCCAGGCCGGTAACAATTTTAAAATGATTGCTTAAACGGAACTGTAACCCTGCTTCTGCACCAAAAGAAGGTTTTAACTGCACAGTGCCATTGGGCAATTGGTAACGGGTACCCGCCTGTGCGCCGTTTATGCCGATAGTGAATTCCTGTGCGTTGGCCTGGTAAAGCATCCCCCCGAGGAGGGATGCTGTTATAATCATTCGTTTCATAATTGTGTTGTTTGAATCTGGATATTGGTTATTTAGTTAGTAAGTTGGCACTGTACTTCATTCCGTTTTGTAATGTAAGTGTTACGATATACATGCCCGTTGCAGTGGGCGCCTGTATGGCAGTATTGGGTGTTACCTGTGCAATTTGCCGTATCACCCTGCCATATACATCTGTTACAGTAATGTTTGCGCCCTGCAGCTCACTGGCAGTAAAGCTTGTTGAAACGGTAACATTTGCGCCTTTGTCTGCCGGGTTAGGGAATAAGCTGATTTTTAAACCAGTGAATGACCCTGCTGTAATAGTGAGCGGACATGAAATAAATTGTACTCCGTTTTTATCCGTGGCCACTACATAGTAAATACCAGCCAATGCAGTGCTTTCGCTGTATTGCTGCAATGTAGCGCCTGCTACCGCAACACCATTCTTGTACCACTGCCAGGCCACATAGTTGTTACTTGAATTATCAAACAGTAACACATCGCTCCAGTGCTGGCGTACCTGGTGTACAAGGTTGGCTCTTTGCACCACAATACTGGCTGCAGCCGTGTTGTTACAGGTACCTTCGGCTCTTACAAAATAAGTAGTGGTTTTGGCTACGGCAATGTTTGATAAAATGGCGCCGCTTCCAATCGAAACAGTATTTAAACTGTCTGCATACCATTTCCAGGTTGCACCGCTTCCTAATGCACCACCGTTAACGGTTAAAGTTGCGAACGCATCATTAGCACATACAATCGGTGTGGGATTACTGATTGACACCGGTGCCACCGATTTACCATTCACTGTAATGTTATAGGTTATTGGCTGACCAATACATCCTGCCGCTGTGTTAGGTGTAACCGTAATAGTGGCATTAATTGCATTGGGCGAAGCGTTCACTGCTGTAAAAGACGGAACCGTTCCTGTACCACTGGCCGCAAGGCCGATAGACGGGTTGCTGTTGGTCCAGCTGTAAGTAGTACCAGCAACTGGTGAACTAAAGCTTACAGCGTTGTTGGTACCATCCGCACATACGGTTTGATTACTCACTGCATTTACCACCGCAGTTGGATTAACCGTAATGGTAAAGCTTTGTGGCGTACCGGTACAGCTTACACTACCATTACTGAAAGTGGGTGTAACGGTGATGGTTGCCGTAACAGGTGCATTGCTGCTGTTGCTTGCATTGAACGAAGCAATGTTACCGCTGCCGCTGGCCGCCAGCCCGACAGACGGCGAATTATTGGTCCAGTTGTAAACAATGGTACCTCCGGTTGTTGCAGATGCAAAATTTACAGCCGTTACCGGAGATCCGTTACAAAGCGTTTGATTGTTGATGGCATTCACCGTTGCAGTTGGATTAACGGTATAAACAACTGTTTGTGGTGCACTGCTGCAACTGATACCTGCATTGCTGTAAGTGGCAATTACAGTTACGGTTGCAATTAATGGTGCATTGGTATTATTGGTTGCAGTGAATGAAGCAATATTTCCACTTCCGTTTGCTGCAAGGCCAATTGCCGGATTAGCATTTGTCCAGTTGTAAACAATCGTTCCGCCGGTTGCAGGTGAAGTAAAGTTCACCGCAGCTGTTGTTGAATTGTTACACAATACCTGGCTGGCAATTGTATTTACGCTTACCTCAGGATTTACCGTAATGGTAAATGATGTTGAAGTACCGGTGCAGTTCACACTTCCATTGCTGAATACCGGAGTTACTGTGATGGTGGCTGTTTGCGGAGCGTTGCTGTTATTCACCGCATTGAACGATGCAATGTTGCCGGTGCCGCTGGCTGCCAAGCCAAAAGAGGTATTATTATTCGTCCAGTTGTAAGTAACGGTTCCTCCGGTTGCAGTGGTACCAAAGTTGATGGCTGCAATAGAGCTGCCGTTACAAACTACTTTATTACTGATGGTATTTACCACTGCTGTTGGGTTAACTGTAATGGTAAATGTTTGCGCTGAACCCTGGCAGTTTACGCCTGCATTGGTATAAGTGGGCGTAACTGTAATAGTTGCGGTTGCAGGGGCAGTTCCATTATTCACCGCAGTGAATGAAGCGATATTGCCGCTGCCACTGGCGGCAAGCCCTACCGATGTATTATTGTTTGTCCATGCATAACTTACGGTTCCGCCTGTTGTATTGTTGCCAAAGTTGATGGCTGCTGTTGCACTTCCATTACAAAGCACCTGGTTACTTACGGTATTTACAGCTGCTGTTGGATTAACAGTGATGGTATAGGTTTGCGCCGTACCGGTACAACTAACTCCACCATTGGTAAATGTAGGTGTGATGGTGATGGTTGCAGTAGCAGGAGACGTTCCTGTATTGGTTGCGGTAAAGCTTGGTATGGTACCTGTGCCACTTGCTGCTAAACCAATGGCTGTATTATTATTTACCCAAGCATATGTTACAGTACCGCCTGTATTTGGTGTACCTGGAGTAACTGCTGCAACTACCGATCCGTTACATTCTACTTTATTAGTTATGCTATTAACTGTTGCAGTAGGATTTACAGTAATGGTAAATGTTCGTGGCGTACCAATGCAACTTCTACCTCCATTTGTAAATGTTGGCGTTACAGTAATTGTTGCTGTAATTGGCGCTGTACCACTATTTGTAGCGGCAAAGCTGGCAATATTACCTGTACCACTTGTTGCTAAGCCAATGCTTGCATCGTCATTCGTCCAATTGTAATCAATGGTACCACCCGTTGCAGGGCTACTAAAGTTTACAGCCGTTGTATTTGTGCCGTTGCATACTATCTGGTTGGCAATTGTATCTACTGTTGCTGTAGGATTTACCGTTATTGTAAATACTCTTGGCGTACCATCACAAGATACCCCATTGTTGTTATAAGTCGGGGTTACTATAATGGTAGCAGTAACAGGTGCATTTCCGTTATTAACGGCAGTAAAAGAAGGTATTACTCCACTGCCACTTGCAGCCAGACCAATAGAAGGTGTATTATTGGTCCAATTGTAAACAACAGATACAACAGATACAACAGCTGGTCTTCCTCTTGGTCCACCATACGAAACTGCAGTTGTGGGAGAACCATTACAAACAACCTGGTTTGCTATTACACGTACCACTAATGTAGGGTTTACAGTTATCAAGAAAGTATCTTTTACTCCTTCACAGCTTATGCCTGCGTTGGTTATAGTTGGCGTAACAATTATTGTTGCTGTTGCTGCTACCGGCAGGGTTGAAGAGTTAGTAGCTACAAAGCTGGTAATATTTCCAGTTCCACTTGCTGCTAAGCCTATAGAAGTATTATCGTTTGTCCAATTGTATGTTACAGTGCCACTTGTTGTCGTTGCAAAATTAATGGCAGGTATGGTAGATCCATTGCACACAATTGTATCTGCAGTAGGTAAAACGTTTGGTGTTGGGTTTACAATTACGGTTACGGGTACACGGCTGGATTTATTAAGTGTTAGTTTTTTCAAAGCAAATGGCTCTATGAAAATAATGTTGCCCTTTGAATCTGGCTGAGCTGAATAAAAAACTGTTGAAGGGCTTGAGGAAGTTGCTACAGTAGTAGGATTTGTTAGATCTGGATTGGCAATTACAATACTACCTTCACCTACAATAATTATTCTTCCATCAGGCATTTGACTAATATGCCTAGATTTTAAAACCGATATAGAATCAGTTCTTACACCAGTTGCTAAATTTTTTCTATATACTTTTCCTGTTTGATAATCGCCAAAATACAAACTTTTAGTTGAGGGTGAAAAATATGATGCAATAAGGCTGAATGCAGATGGAACACTGTCTAAAGCTGTTACAATTCCAGTTGAAAGATCCCTAACATTTACCTTGCGATTGCTAGCAAAATACAATTTATTATTTGCCACATCTCTAGATATTTGGTTAATAGGAAAATAACTTGTTGAAGAATCTATCAATGTTCTTGTCAAAGTATTAATGTTTAACTTCTCTAAAGTTTTAGTAGTTGCGAAATATAAATATCTATTTGAATTATCTTTTTCATAAACTATGGAATTTATAGAAGCAGTTGTAGCATTTGAGCCTTGGTATATTAAAGTAGATCCTGTTCCATCTGGGTTTGCTCTATAAATTTTCTCACCTTCAAAGTAAGTATCATAATAAATTGAATCATGCTCATCTAAAGTAAGCGCAATCAAAAAGGAGAGGTTGCCCGCAACATTATAGTCAAACAATGTACTTACTGTGCTATCACTTTCTTCTACATAATATGTATTTGTACCAGTAGGAATGTTTGTGGTACTTGCCAATGCAGTACCACCAGTAGCAGAAGTAAACCAGCTGGCAGTATTCCCTGTTTGCGGTGTAGCAGTTAAACCAGCCACAGTAGCCGGGTTACACAATACAATGCTGTCGTTGGCAATCCGGTTTACTTTTATTTGTTTGCGTGGATTACTTTCGCAACCGTTTACAGTTTGCGAAACATAATACGTTGTATCATCCACTACAGCTGTTGTAACGGGCAATGCTGTTCCACCTGTTGCTGTATAATAATAATTTACTGCACCACCTGCAAGCGGCGTTACATCTAATTGGCTGATGGTTTTAATGCCGGTATATACTACTAAACTGCCGGTTGTAGTTGGAGCCGGAGGCAGATCAGCCGTAATAGTAAATGTTCTTACAGTTCCGAAACAGGTATCAGTAGCCGATTTAAGCATATAGGGTGTTACAGTAATAGTGCTGGTTTGGCCAGTTGATGCAGCGGTAAATGAAGGTACATTACCATTGCCGCTTGCAGCAAGGCCGATGGCTGTATTACTGTTTGTCCATTTATAACCAACCGTACCGCCGGTAACGGGTGTGGTAAAGTTGACAGCTGATGCGGTACCACCAGGGCATACCTGCTGATCAGGTATAGAGTCTGCTTTTGGTACAGGATTTACTGTAATGAAGAAAGTATCCTTATTGCCTGTGCAATTAAAGCCGGCAATGGGGGTGAATATTTTTGATTCGTTGCTCAACTTTAACCAATCTCCATTTTCTCTGCCTGCAACATAAAATTGATTGCTGCCATTTTTTACTCCTTCGTAATTACCATTAATAGTACCCGATGGCCCCATTCCCATAGGGATAGTAACAGCGGTTAAGGATGGTACTGATTGTTTTAAACTTTCGATGGTATTAACGGTTTCGTTTAACACAATTTGAAAAGTTCCCCGTCCTGCAACAGGATCTGCGGTATAGGTTGTGGTAATCGGGGGGCCAAACGGAGGAGTAGTGACTACATCATCAGGTTTTTTAAAGTCGATAAAGCTGATGATTAGTTTTCTGTTGGGGGCAGTACCCGTGGTTTTATAAGCAATTTTACTGGTGGCATCTTTTGTCCAGCCACCTCTGAGTTGCCCATAAATTAATTTGGTTGCAGCAGCATCAAAACTTACTGATCCCAGATTAGAAATATAAATATTAGAAAAATTTGTACCGAAAAAATTGAAATTAAAACCTATGGGTTTTGCACTGCTTAAATTGCCGGTACTGTATTCTGAACTTAAGTTTAAATAAGCAGAACCTGTTGTATCGGCAAAAGCATAAGTGCCATCGCTTATGGTATAACTGTAAGGCGAAGTATAGCCTGCAGTAACCATCACTGTATCTTTTATAACGGCATTGGTATTGTTACCTGCAGTAAAGCTGATATTGCCCGTACCACTTGCTGGTATGCCAGAACCGTTTTGCGTTGCTGTCCAGTTGTAGGTATTGCCGGCTGCTCCAATAAAATTAATAGCTGCTGTATTGCTTTTGCAAAATGCTGTATCGTTTGTTTGCTGTACTGAACCTGCAATGGTTACACTATCCGCTGCTCTTACACTGCTTTCGCAATTGGAAGGAGTGACCTGTGCTGCAAAATATTTTGTACCATTTACCAATACTGTACTATTGGGCAATGCTGTGCCGCCTGTAGCAGCTGCATACCATAGAATAGTATTGCCACTGGCAGGTGTTGCTGTTAAATCGGCTACTGTAGCGCCATAACATAAGATTTGGTTACTGGCGGTTGGTGCTGCAACTACTGTAGCAGCCGTGAGTGTTACTGATTTATTTACGGTATCTGTTCCGCAAACTACCCGCACACTATAAGTGCCGGGAGCAAGGTTACTGATGGTATCAGTTGTAGCTCCTCCGGGCGTCCATAAATATTGATAACCGGTACCGCAAGTTCCTGAAGGTATTGCCTTTACACCACCGTTATTACTATTTGTACAAGTTGGGTTGGTTTGGTTAAATGAAATATTAAAAGGCACTCCGGCAATTCTTGAATAAGAATGAACATTGCTTAATTCTTTATAAATATAAATATTTGATTTATAATCTGTAGTTATTCCTTTTACAGCCCCTTCGGAAGTACTATTTACAACTACCCATGCACTATCAAAACTACCTGAAGCAGCCAACCTGTCTACAGCATTATCCTCGGTATCCAGGAAGTAAATATTATTTTCTTTATCACTGGTTAAATCACTGATGAAACCTGCAGAAAGGTAACTATGGGTTACTTTTTTCAGCAGCTGTGTAGTTCCATCCAAATTAATCTTATGCATCAGCTTATTTCTAGTAGAAACAGTTGCAATCGTTCTCGACCCCGAGTACAAACTCCCGTTAGCATAATGTATTCTAATTCCAATCTCATGTGTTCCACTACTTGTTGCCACCCAATTAGAGTCTATTAAAGCACCGGTGTTACCATTTATTTTAGTAATACAACTATCTATCACGCTAAATCCAGCCGAATTGGCATATCTCCCATATCTTGTAGTATAGGCGTTGCCAATGTTATCAAACTCTAATCCCATTATTTCTGCTCTCACAAAATTATAAGGCTTCGACCAATTCCTTGTAAGTACCCCAGCAGGTGTAATTTTATGAATTTTATTTTGGGCTACTACGTAAATATTGTTGCTAAAATCTTTTCTTATAAACCTAAGGCCGCCAATACCACCGGTGTATATACTATTATGGCCGTAAGTTGATGGTAGTGTATCTATTGATACCCATCTTTTATTAAACACAGGTGTGCCATTGATATTCGAAATTTTGCCTAAAAACAACGAGTCACGTGTGGTGGCACCTGTATTTAGGCTTCTATGCCAAATGATATAAATACTGTTCGTATTTTCATCAAAAAAAGTAATGTCTCCTTGTGCCGGTGCATATATCTTAAAACTGTTGACATTAGTAGCTCCCAAGTCGTTACCTAAAAATTGCCAGGTTGTATCTATCGTTCCGTTTGCCCTTTTTCGAGCTATATTATAATTAAAATTTTTAAAAACAGTGGTGTAACTATTACCACTGGTATCGTGTATTATTCTATTGCCCCCTTCAAATACTTTCTCCACCCACCAGTTATGATCTACTGTGGGGGCCTGCGCCCTACTTGAAAAGGTGAGTAACATAAGTATCAGAACGGTTGCCAACCTGGGCAACAGATTTGATTTCTTATTGTTTTGATTTTTTAAACCCCGATCCCCGGCAGGGGTATCTGGCAAAAGTGAAGTGTTGCCTGCAATGCCCGTACTATATAGTATAGGGGCATTCAAGGGCGCCTGTGTAAGGCGGGCATACAAATTTTTCATGTAATATTGGTTTTTATAAATTATATAAAACAGCCATGCAGGTTATGCAGTACTGCTTCATCATCGGCACAAAGAACGCAGCTTTGCTATATATTACTATTTTTTACAGGCACTTTGAGCCTGAACCATCCTTTTTTTGAGGCTGAAATATCCGGTAACAGGAAGCTTTCTTCTATCTTTGAAAAAAACACATTGCGTTTAAGATCCATTTTATATGTAGCGCTGGCAGCTGTATTTGCTGCCTGCGGAGGAAATAACAAGCCGGCCAGCTTTACCAGTGATTCATTACTGGTAAGAAAATTTATTGACACCGGCGATTCGATATACGCTACCAAATCGAGCTATACCACCTTCCTTAAAAGTATGGAGTGCTATGACAGTGCGTTGCAGGTGGCAAAAGGTTCTCACGACACTTCCCTTATAGCTGCTGCTATTTATGCCAAGGGAAGAGCCTATGATGCCATTAACAACAATCCGCAAAAAACAATCGATTATTTTACCGAAGCGGCCCGTTTGTATTCCACACTTCCTAATAAATACATCCAGGCCTTATATATAAAACACCTGGTGGCCCATAGCTACGATAAAGTGAACGACAGTATTCACTGCATAGCTATTTTACAGGCCTTATACAATGAAATACGGCCTCAGCAAGACAGCCTTAAACAGCAAATGGCCTTTACTTCTGAAATGGCCCTCATAAGCACGGAGGTAAGAAACTACCAAATGGCAGAGGCTATTCTTACAAACCTCACCAAAAGAGACTGGATAAAAAATGATTCTACCGAATACGATTACCTGAACCATTATTACCTCACCATGGCAAGAATAGAAGTATTCAGGAACCGGAATAAACAATCACTTTATCTCGACACTGTTGAAACCGTTTTTAAAAAAAGCCGGAGTTCATCTGACAGTATGTATTACAGCAGCCAGCTTTGGGATCTTTATAAAAATGCCGGTAATACCAGCAAGGAAGATCTTTACCTGCGTATCAACAATACCATATACAACAGGTTCAATACCCCCCAGTCGGTAAGAGAAACGAATGAGAAAATATCCGCAATGGAAAATGCGGCGGTGGAAAGAGAACGAAAAATTGAACAGCAAGAGGGAGAAATGCGCAAAAAATATATCTACCTGCTGGGCGGCTTATTGCTTATCATATCAGTACTCACCCTTTTCCTGGTAAAGCGAAACAGGGAGATCAGGTGGAAACGAAATGAAGCCATCGTTACCAGCCGGGAACTGCTGCAAAAAAACCTGCAGAATGAATTACTGAATAAAGAACTCCATCACCGCGTAAAAAACAACCTGCAGATGATCCTGAGCCTGGTGTATATGCAGGAGAAAAAAACGCAGGCAGAGGAAACAAAATCAAACCTGCAGGATATCAGGATCCGTATAGAGAATATTGCGGCCATGCACCAGCAATTACTGGAGCAGCATGATAACATTGTGGATCTGAAGCAATATGTGATGAAACTAGTAAACTCTGTTGCTTCACTCGTGGGCAATGGATACCAGGTTTTTACTCACCTTGATATTGACGAGATAAAGATTTCAACAAAACAAAGCTTCCCTTTGGGGCTTTTACTAAATGAACTGGTGACCAATACCATTAAATACGCTGCACCGGCAGATAATATCCTTGTTGTGTATGTTACTATAAAATCGGATGCTAAAACTGCCACTATGCAGTACCGTGATTCCGGCAGGCCTGTAAAAAAAGCAGAAATCAAAGCAGGATTGGGAATGAATATCATCAACCTGCTTATTGCACAGCTGAACGGCGAACTATTACGGGATGAAAACAATTATTTTGCTTACGAATTAACTTTTACGTTAGATGGAGAATAATATTGACATCCTGATCATAGAAGACGAGGCTTTAATTGCCGAAACCATCAGGATGCAGTTGGAAGATTTTGGCTACCATATTTGTAACGTTTGTTATAAATATGAAGCGGCAACACAGGCAATTGAAAAAGCAAACTATGACCTGGTGATCACTGATATCGATTTAGGCCACGGTATTGATGAAAAAAGCGGGCTGAGCCTGATGCAACAGATGAAGCGGATAAAAAAATGCCCCTTTATTTTTTTAACGGCTTTCGGCGATAAAGACACACTAAAAAAAGCCGCATCACTCTATCCTTCGGCCTATCTTGTAAAGCCTGTTAATGCGGCTAACCTGTTTGCGGCCATTCAATTGGCTGTGGAGAATTACCAGAACACACAATCGCCCGGGTATAACACCGGTAATCAGGAACCGGATTATTTTTTTGTAAAGTCGGGTACAAAGCTCATCAAAGTACTGTGGAAAGAAGTGTACTGCATGGAATCTGTAAAGAATTACGTTCGTATCAAATCTATGGCGCATACTACAGATCTGCTGGTAAGGGCTTCGCTGCAGCAGTTTTTAAAAACTAATATGCCCGAAACATTCCGTAAATTATTTGTAAAGATTAACCGTTCTACTGCCATTGCAAAGGATACCATTTTGAAAATAAACGCAGACAGTGTAGAAACCAACTTTGGTGTGCTTGAAAAAACCGGCGACATCAATGAAGGAGAATTGTAAATTTTTCATTCCCAATAGAAAGGCGGTAGTCTTTTTGGGCAATTTCATTTGTAAGTGTATATTTTGTATTCAGAGGTGAGTAATTTCAAGTTGCCGCTGGGCACCTAAAAAACGCCTTTCATAGGCTTTTTAAGCGGTGCAGACTTAGCGGATTTTAACAGCTGCGCATACTCGCGAATATGAATTAGCTGCTATAAAAGAAATAAATGCAAACGCAGACAATCTAAAACATACCAGGGGGTACAGGAATGCATAACCAAATAGGGGAAGGGTTTATCGCTTTTCTAAGGTTTTAATTCAAGCATAATCCACCCATATTCTGCTTCATTTAAGTTTAGTGTTTTCAAAGTTACTCCCCTATGTACTTACAACTAATTAATTAAATGTGGCCCCTCAAATTAAAATGCTTTTCTATTGCTCAAATTATATTTTGGTACAAAATACCATCAGCCGATAGTTACCCGATTCACTTATTTGCAGATACACAGAAGACAATCAATTTCAATCTTGCTGTTAGTCTAAAAAAGGCAGAAGCGGAGTTACTTTATAGAAAAAAACACAACTCCATGGGAACTAAAAAAGGCATAAATTCAGTAAATAAATCTCATTTGTGGAGAGAGGATTTTTGCATATCAAATATTTTTTTTGACTAAACTACTATGCCAGCGTACAGTTATATTATCTTGCAGCCTTGCATTTTTTTATTCATTAACCGTTGATCGAAGAATGAATTTTTATTGATACATTTAGCATCAGTTATAGGTGTACAATTTTTTAATGCGGCTGTATTACCGGACCGTGACTGTTGTACACCAGCTTAAAATCAAACTCTAATGAATAAGATCCTGATATTTTTTCTTTTGCAACTCTTCAATCATTTCGCATTTGGACAAACCGCTTCAGACTATTACCAGTCACCAAGTGATACATTTATCCAATCCAAATATTTGCAACTAAAAAAGGATATCACTGTTATCCTACCCAGGAGCTTCAGCAAATCAAAAGCCAGTAAGTTTCCATTAATAATAGTCTTCGACAGGCAAAATAAAAGAATTTTCAGACAGATATTTGAATCCGTTAACTACATGGTTTCATTTGATGAAATGCCGGAATCGGTAATCATTGGCGTATCTTCCAATAATAATGAAAGAACCAAAGAGACCTCATTTTCAATATCGAGAGAAAATGGTATGGGTGAACTCACAGATTCATTCATATTTGATGAGCTGATTCCCTTTGCTGAAAAAGAGTATAACATCAACCAATGCAATATTCTTATTGGCCATTCTAGGTACGGATTCTTTACCTCTTATCTATTATCCAAACATTTAAGCAATCTTACGGCTGTTATTTCCTGCAGCCCTTTATTTATTGATACAAAAATCAACCTGGTAGATTCACTAAAAATCAGTTTATTACGGAATAAGCCCGACCATGCAGTATATTACAGGTTCATCACAGGCGATTCAGTAATTGACACAAAAGATTATTCATTAATGAAGTCGTACCTGACCAAAGCAAAAATTCCTACATATTTTAAATGGAAAGGTTTAGAGTTCTATGATGCAACACATATGGTGGTTCCGGGCTTGGGGGTGATGCCTTCGTTACTGGAAATTTTTGCGTACTGGAAAAGCGAAATGACCAAAGTACTTAAGGAAAATAAAAAAGTATTCAGCAGGGAAGAGTACAAATCATTTCTGCAAAAAACAAAAAAGCATTATGGCGACAACATCGGGCTTGGCTTAGCCATACTGAATGGCATTGGCTTTAAATATTATGGTCAAAAAAAGTATCTGGCAGCCAGACAAACCTGGGAAATTATGCTGGAAGAATACCCGATGTATGCAGATGCCTATATCAATATTGCCAACTCATATGCCAAAGATGGAAACAAGGCATTGGCAATGCAATATTATGAAATAGCGAAAATTAATTTTGCACAAAATAATTTTTATTCACAATCAGAAAAGCAGGAAGCGTTGAAAGATATAGACGAATCTGAGAAAAAATTACAGTGATCTGCGTCCCTCTGATACTATTTTTTTTAACGCATCATCTATTTTTTAAAAGAAGTTTCTGCAACAAGTTCAAATTCAATAAGCTCCTTGTAAATTATCATCAGATAACTCCTAATCTTATTATACCTGTGTGTGTGCCCCGTTAAATAAATCAATATTTGTTAATAACTGTTTTATATGCTTTCTGCTAATGTTAGAAATAGGTAATTCCGAATACCGTAATTGGGTAGCTGCTATTCTAACAAATTTGAGAATACTTTTTAAATCTCGTTTTGTAGAAGTTGAAGCGGATATTCTTTTTTCAACTTCTTCCAAAGCTGTAATAAATGGGGTTGATGGGGAAATATCCTGTTGGAGTAATGCAGGAATTAAAGTTTTACTTGTAATTGGATTATAAGAGACATTCTTAAGCTTTTTCCAATTCTCTTTCAATAGTTATGCTTGTGTTGGCTTGACGCTCTGCAATCGTCTTAAATTGATTCATGCCTTTTAGAATAACCAACTTCCCTTTTTTGAATTTGGGATTATCCTTAAAACAAGGATCATAAAATCTGTAATAAACATACCAGTCTTTTTTAACTGAGGCCTTGGAAGATTGCCAGTTTGCCGGATGCACTTTTCATTTCCGAACAATAGCATTCTAGAGGGAGTTTTATCATTGTTTTAGCATTAAAGTGTTAACGAAAGTGTTAACTGTTAAGCCAAAACAGCCAAAGTTTATAAAATAAAAAAACCTAAACCTTTCATTACAAAAGATTTAGGCATGTACCGGAGAGCAGACTTGAACTGCCGACCTTCGGGTTATGAATCCGATGCTCTAACCAGCTGAGCTACCCCGGCGTTTGGGGGTGCAAATATAGGAGATTTCAGTAAAAAATAAGCTGTCAACTGCCCTAAACTTATTCAAATTATTTGAAAAAGCCGGCTTGCAGCTATAAAACAGGCCATTAACGAACCAGCCGCTTTAATAATCTACTGCATAATCTTTTTTAAACGGCTTTCCGCCCCATGCCTTTAACTGCGTCCAGGCTGTAAATGGTGCGGTCCAAAATTCGTGTGAGGCAGGCAGACCCAGTGGCAGCAACACATAAGAAGTAAGGTACATGCTACCCGTGTTGGAATAAGAATCGGCAATGTCTTTTTGCTGGTTGCCCACCACACCTAAAGTGAGCCAACCGGCTTTTGTAAATGTAGCGGGTATAAATATATTTTTCAGCACAGCGGTTAAACCGCATCGCACCTGCGCCGGCGTAATGGATTCGGGTAAGGCATTGTCTAATGCCAGTTGTGTTAATGGTTGAAACAGCCCTGCCCTGTAAGTAGAGGATCTGCCAAAAACAGGATATGTGCCTTCGGGAGAAATATAACGTTCCTGAAAAGAAGCATAACGTTGCATGCGCTTATAAGCCAGGTCATATTCCTTTTTATCTCTTCTTCCTTTTGCAACATTTACTTTTAATACCTGTACCAGCATGGGATGTATCACATAGCCATTGTAATGGTCAAAATGAAAACGGGCGCCGTCGCTGTACCAGCCGTCTCCCACATACCAGCCGGTTATTGTGTCAATGGCAGTATCTATTCTTGCAGCATCAACCGGTTCACCAACACTTAACAAAAATGTTTCGATGATGGCTGCAAATAACAACCAGTTGCTTTTATAAGGTGCTATTTGCCGGATAACGGTAAACTCATGAATAATGCGCTGCCTGGTGATGGCGTCCAATGGCTCCCATAATGCAGCCGGAGCGGTGAGCAATGCCTGGGCAATAAACGCGGCATCCACCAGTGGCTGCCGCGATGCTGCATTACCCCAGTACAAATAATCGGGGCTGGCAGGATCCACCGCATGCGCCAAACTTTGCAATGTTTGTACACGTAACCGTTTTCTTACCTCACCCTCTGAAGTATCATCATCGGGCAGTGCCAAAAAAGGTGCCAGTCCGGCAATCAAGCGGCCAAAAGCTTCCATATAAGCAACCTGGTTATTGCGGCCATCCCATGCCGGACTGTATTCAACAATCATATTTTTTTTCAATTCCCCCTTGCACATATTACTGAGTACGGGAGTAGCAATGGTGTCGGCCAGTGCTACCCAGTACTGCCTGCCGGTTTTTGAAGCAAATTGATCGGTGCGCCAGGTATTGCCTGCATTGGCCATTGTTTTTTTAGCTGGTATCCATCCTGCCAGGCCCAGCAATGATGACCATCGTATAAAATGTCTTCTTTGCATAATTAGTTTTTTAACAGCTGCCCAATTCTTGCTGCCACTTTATCAGCATCAGGCAACATCTCTTTTTCTAACACAATATTCATGGGCACAGCAGGTAAATTTAATGCCCCCAGCACTTCTACAGCAGCATCTAAATATGTAAAACAAGCTTTGCTTATCCGTCCGGCCAATGCTTCGGCAAATGAATTATTTTGTTGTTCTTCGGTTACAATTAAACACTTACCATGTTTTTTAACGCTATCAAAAATCAATGCTTCATCAAGCGGGAATAATGTGCGCAGATCAATCAGTTCAACTTTACCCGCAAATTGTATTGCCGCTGCTTTTGCCCAGTATACCCCCATACCGTAAGTGATCACGCAACAGCTTTCTCCTTCTTCAATACATTTATTTGAGGCCTGTAACACTACATTTCCTTTTCCCAAAGGAATGATATAATCATGCGATGGTTCAATTGTTTTGGCATCTTCGGTGCCCGGCACTTTACTCCAGTACAATCCCTTATGCTCCAGCATTACCACCGGGTTGGGATCAAGAAAAGCTGCTTTCATCAGTCCCTTCATATCAGCTGCATTGGAAGGGTACACAATTTTTATTCCTTTAATAGAAAGCAGCGTGGTTTCAATACTTCCGCTGTGATAAGGGCCGCCGCCACCATACGCACCAATGGGTACACGTATAAGTGTTTGTACCGGAAATGTACCACAACTTAAATAACAACTCTTGCTGATCTCGGTAGCCAGCTGGTTCAGGCCCGGGTAAATATAATCGGCAAACTGTACTTCCACAATAGGTTTTACCCCCACTGCACTCATGCCCACCGTACTGCCGATGATATAAGCTTCCTGTATAGCGGTATTGAATACACGATGATCGCCAAACTGCTCGGCCAGTGTAGCCGCTTCCCTGAATACGCCACCCAATCTTTTACCTACATCCTGGCCATATAAAACAGCTTCGGGATATTGTTCCATTATTTCCCTGATGGCAAACAAAGCGGCGTCCACCATTAGTATTTTATCTTTTCCGGCAGGTGCCCGTTCACCGCATTCTGCCGTAACCGGGGTAGCGGCAAAAACAAACTGACTCACCGTGGAGGGATCCGGTTCCGCCGATGCTGCCGCAGCCTGGAAATCTTTCAGCACGGTTTCTTCCGCCTCTTTTTCTATCCGCATCAAAGCGTCCTCTGTAATACCCAGTTCCAGTAACTGCTTTCGCAATTTTGGCCCCGGGTCATCTGCGGCATATTTTGCCAGGTCTTCCTCTGTTCTGTAAAATTCTTTTCTCACCCCGCTGGTATGGTGACCCAGCAGGGGCACTTTGGCGTGTACTAAAAAAGGATGCCGTTCGTTGCGCACTTCGTCCACCACATTTTTCATCACTTCGTAACTCTTTAAAAAATCGCTGCCGTCAATGCTTATTCTGCGAATGCCCTTTAACCCTTTTACCATATCACTTGCATTGGTGGTTCGGGCTTCTTCAGCAGTAACACTAATACCCCAGCTGTTATCCTGCACCAGGTAAATGATGGGCAACTGATGCAGGGCTGCAAACTGAAACGCTTCGCTTACTTCTCCTTCTGTAACAGATGCATCGCCGAGAGAACAGATGACTACTGGATGCTGGATACTGGATGCTGGATGCTGCATGCCGGTTTTTTGTTCGTTATTTTTTATCTGCTGCAGGTATTGTATTCCCTGCGCAATACCGGTGGTTGGGATGGCCTGCATTCCGGTGGCACTACTCTGGTGAATGATGTTCGGTTTATCTTTCCCCCTGTAATTGGGATGCGCATAATATTCCCTTCCGCCGGTAAAGATGTCATTGCCTTTGGCCAGTAATTGCAGCATCAGTTCGTAAGGTGTAAATCCCAGGCCCAGTAATAAACTTTCATCGCGGTAATACGGGCTTACATAATCGCAGGGTAATAATTGAAATGCAGTGGCCAGCTGAATGGCTTCGTGGCCGCGGGAAGTGGAATGCACATACCTGCAAACAGCACGGTTGGCTTCATAAGTGGCTGCCATCGTTTTAGCAGTAGCCATCAATCCATAAGCTTTTAGCAAGATGTCGGTTGCAATCATTGGGTAAAAGTAAAGGATAATTGCTGTTGAAAAAGTAATTTCAAATATTCAGTAATATTTAAGAAGAGGGCAATGAGTAATCTTTATCGTACACTTTATTTATTAAAATTTGTAAATCAGCTCCACTAACGCATATCTAGACAAAAGCCTGTTGTTAACGGATTTAGTTACTGCTGAAGTAGCTGTTCCAGAAAGTGAAATATCGGTATTTAAAAAATTAAAAATGCTGAATTTCAAATCAACTTTCTTGGGCTTAATTGTGTACCAGGCATAGAAATTACCAAAAAAATAATTTCTGTTTTTAATATCGAAATTAGAGTAAAAGTAATTTAGCCTGCCGCCAAATGATAGTTTTTTGCCTGCGGTTAACAACAAATCGGCAAAAGGATTAAGTTGAAAAGTGTTGTTGCCTGAAATTATATCTTTATTATACTTATAGTCTATCCCTAAGTTTAGATTTACATTATTACCTAATGAAGGCCGAATTGAAAAATTAGCATTGTAATTGAAAAATTTATTACTGGTAACAATACTATTTACCTCAGCAGGATTATTGAACCAAACTAAAGAGTGCTTTATACTAAAAGCCGTCTTTAATGAATAAAAGTATTTATCAAACTTTAAATAAATGTTGTCTATTTTTTGTTGAACTTGTTCATACCGTAAATTATAATAGTCAAAATCTTTTGTAAATACATAGTTTCTTATTTCACTTTGCTTGTAGGCAACATGATAATAAGAGAGCAAGAAAGCAGCAGCTTTATTAAAATTATTGTAACTGTAATTAAACCCGTATTTTAAATTTTGAATTGGGGTATTAATACTGTTATTTCTTTTTATAGTACGGTAAGCCACAAAAAGTGGATTTAGGTTACGATTAGATAAAACAGGATTTTCAGCATCAAGACCGAAGTTTGCTGAGAGTGTTTGCATCTCATTCAACCTGTAAATTATGTTTAGTTTTGGTGTACAATAAAACTGAGACTCCTTTTTTTCTATTTGTCCTGTACTATTGCTCTTGAAAGTGTTAAATAAAATACCAAAATCTGCAATTGCAGTTAGCCTGCGGTAGCTATATCCAGTATTGTAATTTACAGTTAAATCATTGTTTTGAATTTTACTGCTATCAGCGTATTCAGGCAATTCCAAAAAATTACCTGTATTATCATTTACCGTCAACTTACCCTCGTAATTTGAGTTAAAATAGGAATTTTTCAAACTAATCTGATTGATTCTTTTTTTCTTAAAAAGATATTTTAGTTCTGTAATATGACTATTGATGTTAGTAGCAGTTTGCTGAAACTGGTAGTTAGTAAAAATAGAAGAATCTAAAAACCTGTGCTTATTTTGAAAATTCGTAAAACCCTGCTGCTTTTTATCGGCAATAAACTGGTGAGATATCTCGTAAGCCTTTAAAGAATCAATACGATGAGTGTAAAACATAGCTGTTGAAAGCCTTTTAAAAATAGAGGTTTGTAAGGTGTTAAAATTTACAAAAGACAACACTTCCCCTTCTTCCTTATATACTTTGCTAATGTAGCTGCCTGCAATGAGTAATTGTGATTTTTTTGTGTTTCGCTTATACTCAAAATTATTATTAAAATTTACAGGCTTAAACTGCCTGGTAATATTTTCGGTGTAAGACAACTGCGGAAACAAATTATTGATAACTGATGTTTGCTGAAATTGATTGATTCTATCAGTATAAGCATCACTAAAAAACTTTATGCCTGCTTTTTTATTAAGCCTTAAGCTGGTATTAACTACACCTAAATTAGACCGGTTAAAAAGGGAGTTTACATTATTACCAAAAAATGATTGTGCAAATAAAGTGTTTTCAATAATGTAGTTGGGTACTATTGTTGGTGCAAATTCGTAATCAGATGTTTTAGCAAAATCCTGCCCCACTGAGTATTCCGTATAGGGGCTATTGCCAATGTTATTTTTATTAAAAATAGCCATTGTTTTAAGCCTACTATTTATTAAAAACAATGAGCCGCCAGTGTTAATTTTATTTTCAATACCTGCCCCAACTTTTGCAGTACCAAACGCTTTAAGTTTTTTGGGATTTTTTAAAACCAAATTCATGGTTTGTTTTTGACTATTAGTGAGGTCTTTTAATGCAGGGTTACTATTATACTTATCAATCATTTCCACCTTGTCCACCATATCTGGTGTTATATTTTTAGAAATGAGTTTGTAGTTTTTACTCAACACATCCCCTTCTATCATTATATTTTCAATTGGTTTGTTGTTATAACGGATATTACCATTTTCATTCACATCCATTCCCGGCATTTTTTTTAACACGTCTTCTAAATTAGCATCTAACTTATTTTTGAAAGAAGCAACATTAAAGATTGTGGTATCGCCATTTTGAATAATGGGTTTATTTTGTACTATTACCTCAGACAAGTAGATGCTTTTTTGTCGTAAATAAATATCTGGTAAAGCAAGTATTTTATTTGTAACAATTAATAATAACTCTTTATCTGCATAACCGATTAACTTAATTAAGATGGCAATTTTTCTATTCCCTATTGTATCAGGTAGGGATTGTTTCAATAAGAAACTCCCATCATTTTTTGCAATTGAATAATATTGTTTCCCACCAATTGAAAAAATTAATATTGCATCTGATAAAGCACTGAGGTTAGTGGAATCTTTCACAAACCCTGAAATTTGATATTCAGATTGGGCTTTAACACCAAAAATGACGAGAATAAAAATGAAAGAAAGAATATATTGTTTAAAATAACTATACACACTGCTTTATTTAGTCCATTCTTAGTTCAATATTAAATAAAGTACTTTTCGATTTTACAGTAGGCCTGGCACCGCCCTGATTTAAAATATCTTGCATTCCATCTTGTTTATCAAGAACTACTTGCATGCTTTGCATGTGTTTTTTAAATTCTTCATTTCTAAATACAAAATATTTTTCCAAAGACAGTTTTGTTCCCACACTTACAAAGCCTGGGATTTCATCCTTAACTGGATATTCTATCTTCTCAATATATAGTTTCACCTGTCGTCTCGTGTCTTCAATATCAATCACTAAACCCGGTAACCCGTTAAACTTCCAAGGGCCAGCCACAATAGGTATATCGGTAGTAAACCACGCAATATAATCTCGCCCTCTAAAATGTGTAGTAGCTTTTTTGCAAGTGTACGTTTTTATCATTTTTATTTCGTCAGTAATCGTCCAATTTATTATTGGTGCTGTTTCTTCCGTTAAAATATATTCATCTTTCATTTTCTCTCTAACACTAATAATATTATTTTTCTTGTTGTAATAAAGTACATTACCTATAGAATCATATTTTAGGCCTGTTTTAATAACAGTAGTTCCAGATTTTTTTTCATCCACTATCTCCTGAAATGATTTTTCGTTATTATTTTTCAATGGTGTTATTGTCCTGGGAGCTTTAGCAAAAGAATAGTTTGATTCATTTATATTCCCAATTAAAATTGCCTCTAAACCTATTGTGTCAGTAAGTGATTTTAATGTATCAAACTGAAGGTTATGGCGGTAGGTTATTTTATAATTTATATTTTGAGAAATTACTTGGGAATAAAGAAGAAATGTCGCCAAAAAAAGATTTAATGCTTTCATAAAAAAATTAAGGTAAAAAAATTAGTGTTTTTATTTAATACAAGTTTGATTTACGAAATAATTAAACATGTATTGGGTCTAACCAAGTACAAAATATTGTAATTTCAAGTTCATAAACATATTCACCGTACATATCTACACCTGTGCAAACGATTTCAGCATTAGTAACTGTGCAAATCCATCCAAATGATTTCACAATCTCTTGCTCTATCATGTCTTTGTTTAATTCCACCGTCGACTTTAAAGTAATTGTTACTTTTTTAGTTTCAAAGTTCTTCAATACCGGTTTTGTATTTGCAGCATTAGTGCCTAAAACCATAAAGAAGCATAACAAACAAATTGAAATAATTTTTTTCATAATTTTTGTTTTAAGTTGTTAAAAATGTTAGAAATCCAAATTTCCTTACCTTAATTTTTACATACTTCAAAAATCATATTTTTTTTTTTAAAATTTAAGGATTTTTTTAATACAAATAAGACTAATTCGCCTATTATTGCATATATAAAAATCTGTATGTACGCAATCCCTTCAAAACTAAAAGAATTTAGAAAAGCTAAAGGCTTAACGCAAAAACAAGTAGCAGAAATTATTCATATTGAACAAACTACCTACTCTAAAATTGAGTTGGCAAAAAGCAAGTTATATATTGAAACGGCTTTACAAATTGCTCTTATTATAGAAAAAGACATTACAGATTTCACTACATTACCTCAAATTGCAAATAAAAAGAGTACCAGCAAAATCAATAACTCCATAAATGATAATTTTTCAAACAACATTACTGATCCTCCCAAAAAAATCATTAACAAGTTGGAAGAATTACTGATAGAATTAAAAGAATATTTTAATGCTAAATAGTTAGCTGATTGATTTTTTACATTTTGTAGTTTTAAGCAGCAGGTATCAAACCTACTGCTTTTAATTTCTACATACACTTATTTTACTGATTTTTTGAAACATCCTTCTCAACATTTGCAAAAAAAATGGCCCCTAACAAGTTGGGGGCCATTTAAATATTATTGTTTAGAGAAAATTATTTTACTTCTACCGTAAGCAGGTTGTCTTTTTCTAAAAATGCTTCTAATATATCACCTACAACACATTCTCCCACACCGGCTGGTGTGCCGGTAAAAATAAGATCGCCGATATTCAAAGAGAAGTAATTAGAGATATTAGCAATGAGGGCATCGATACTAAAGATCATATTACCCGAATTACCCTGTTGCACCAGTTCTTTATTTTTATAAAAACTGAAGTTGATATTTTTACGGTTCAGGCCCGGGGCAATATCAATGAACTTACCAACGGCAGCAGAATTGTCGAAGGCTTTGGCTTTTTCCCAGGGCAGGCCTTTCTTTTTTAACTCATCCTGTATATCGCGGGCTGTAAAATCTATTCCTACTGTAATACCGTTGTAGTAATTGGCAGCATGGCGTTCCTGTATGTACTTACCGTTCTTGCATACACGCAATACCAGCTCACATTCGTAATGTAATTCGTTGCTGAACTCCGGGTAATAAAAAGGCGTATGGCTTTGCAGCAATGCGCTTTTCGGTTTCATAAAAATCACCGGTTCGTCGGGTATGTCATTGCCAAGCTCTTTGGCATGATCGGCGTAATTGCGGCCTACACAAATAATCTTCATGTCACGCTTTTATTTAAGATATGCGGTTATGCAGCGAAAATAGGTAAATAGCTTAAAAGAAACAACTATATGTGGGGCAGTATTTTTATTATTCTTCCGTAATGCTGATATTATTAAATGTTGACATGGTTTGACCTATCCCGATGGTCACAAAACTCTCGATCACTTCTACGCATTTGGCAATTTTCAGCAATACCACCGGTGTTTCTGTTTTCAACCATTTGCCCAGTACAAAATCGGCCTGCATGCCTTTAGGATAGTTGTTACCGATACCAAAGCGCAGTTTGGGGTATTGATCGGTACCCAGTACCAGCTGAATATCTTTTAACCCATTGTGTCCGGCATCGGAGCCGCTGGGCCGCAGCCGTATTTTTTCCAGCGGCAGGGCCAGGTCGTCCAGTACGGTAAGGGTATTTTCTAATGGCACTTTTTCCTTATCCATCCAGTAGCGAAATGCTTTGCCACTCAGGTTCATAAAAGTAGTGGGACATACACATACGATCTGCCTGCCTTTATATTTCACTTCTGCTACATAGGCCAGCCTGTCTACCCTGAAACTGCCGCCGTGTTTTTGTACAAAAGCGTGTACCACATCAAAACCAATATTATGGCGGGTATTGGCGTACTCGGCTCCAATATTACCCAAACCAACGAGAAGGAATTTTGCCATGGTGAGTTGTGAATGGTGAGTTGTGAGTTGTGAATGGTGAGTTGTGAATGGTGAGTTGTGAATGGTCAATTGTGAATAGTGAATATCGAATCTACTTTACCGTGCATCTCCAGAACATTATTGACCATTGACCATTGACCATTCACTAGATTAGTGTATCAATTATCTGTTGCAAATCTGCTTCTGTTTTTATCAGCACATCCCTGGCTTTACTGCCCTGGTTAGCCCCTACTACACCGGCTGCTTCCAGCTGGTCCATCAGCCGGCCGGCCCGGTTATACCCCAGCTTCATCCGGCGTTGCAACAATGAAGTGCTGCCTACCTGGCTGGCAACTATTAACCGGGCTGCGTCTTCAAATAAAGAATCGCGGTCAGTAAGATCAGCTCCTTTTGCCTCCAGTTCTTTTTCATCAATATATTCGGGCAATAAAAATGCCTGCGGGTAACCTCTCTGATCGCCAATAAAATCCACTATCCGGTCTACTTCAGGCGTATCTACAAACGCACATTGCAAACGTACCAGTTCGCCATTATAACTGATCAGCATATCGCCTTTACCAATCAGCTGTTCGGCACCGCCGGCATCTAAAATGGTACGGCTGTCTATTTTACTACTCACTTTAAATCCTATACGTGCCGGAAAATTGGCCTTGATGGTACCGGTAATAATATTTACCGAAGGCCTTTGCGTAGCAATAATTAAATGAATACCTACTGCCCTGGCCAGCTGCGCTAAACGGGCGATGGGCATTTCCACTTCTTTACCCGCTGTCATGATCAGATCGGCAAATTCATCCACTACCAGTACAATAAAAGGCAGGAACTGGTGTCCTTTTTCGGGATTGAGTTTACGGGCAACAAATTTTTCGTTGTACTCTCTTATATTGCGGCAACCGGCTTCTTTTAACAGGTCGTAGCGGTTGTCCATTTCTATACACAGGGCATTTAGTGTATGTACTACTTTTTTAGTATCGGTGATGATGGCGTCTTCTTCGCCGGGCAGTTTGGCCAAAAAATGTTTTTCAATGGCTTTGTAAATACTGAGCTCCACCTTTTTGGGATCTACCAATACAAACTTTAATTGTGATGGGTGTTTTTTATACAACAGCGATACCAGTATGGCATTTAAGCCCACCGATTTACCCTGTCCTGTTGCACCCGCCATCAGTAAATGCGGCATACTGGTAAGATCAACAATAAAGTTTTCATTGTCTATTTTTTTACCGATGGCAATTGGCAGGGAGAAATGATTGTTCTGGAATTTTTCTGAAGCCAGCAGGGTCTTCATACTTACGATCGATTTTTTTGCATTGGGTACTTCAATACCAATGGTACCCTTTCCGGGGATGGGTGCAATGATACGGATGCCCAGAGCGGCCAGGCTTAAAGCGATATCATCTTCCAGGTTTTTAATCCTGGAAATACGCACACCGGCAGCAGGAATGATCTCGTACAAAGTAACGGTGGGCCCTACGGTGGCCGATATACGCTGAATTTGTATATCGTAATTCTTAAGCGTATTAATGATCTGGTTCTTGTTGTTCTCCAGCTCTGTGGTATCCTGTACTATTTTATCGCTGCCATAGTTTTCCAGCAGGTCCAGTGTGGGATATTTATAATCCCGCAGGTCCAGTATGGGATCGTAGGGTTTTGCAGGCGGGGCTTTTTTTTCGGCGGCCACGGTGGTGGCGGCAAGTTCATCCGGCACTGTTTTAATTTCCAGTTCCAGCGCCACTGTTTCCTTTACTTTGGGCGGGGTGCCGGATAGTACTGGTGTAACCGGTTCTTCGGGTTGCCATGGCGCTTCGTCTGCGGTATCATCTGCATCCGCTTCGGCTATCTCATCTTCTGCAGGTTCTTTTTCTATTAAACTGATCTCGTGAATAATGGGCGATTCCTGCAATGGTGGCACCACCATTACAGGTGCATCTCCCTTTAATGCATTTGTTTTTACAGTGGCGGTATTTTCGTCTACCGCCCATTCCACTTTTTCGGCTATGACTTCTTCGGCAGGTATTACAGCAGGTGGAATGCCTTCTTTTTTAGCAGGCAATGTAAAAACAGGATTGAAGCGCCAGATCACATATGATAATACCGCCACCACCAATACCCCCACGGTACCAATTTGCCCGATGGTATTGTACATCCAGTTGCGTGTCATATCACCTGCGGCACCACCCCATGGAAAGGCATTTTTGTTGAAGATGACTGAAGTGGCAACAGACAATACAGGTAACCCCACCAGCAGGTATTTTACATTTCTTGAAATAGAGAATACCTTTTTGCCAAAAAACAAATTTACCCCCAGCACAAAAAACAAGGTGCATATAAGGTATGCAGCCACACCAAATCCCTTGCGGATAAATATTTCGGAAACAAAGGCCCCCAAAGTACCCAGCAGATTTTGTACTTTAATGTCATTGGCCAGCAACATGCGGTAGCTGAACTTGTCCTGGTCTTCTGCCCAGGTAAACAGGTACGAGGTAAAAGCAACAAACAGCAGGATAGCGATGAGCAATAATACACTGCCCGCAATTTTATGGGTGCGTTCATCCTGCAACAGCTGCTTTACTTCTACTGTTTCTTCCTTTTCCTGTTTCAACTGATCAGGATCGGGTGCTTTTGATTTTACAGATTTTGATTTGGTTGCCATCAGCAACAAAGATAAAGAAAACCATTACTGCATCCACCACACAAATAAACAGTTGAAGGAATAATATTAAAAAAAATTGTAGGTTTGATCATAATCTGCCTGATGTCAAAAAAATATTGCTTCATTGTCATTTTTTTGTTGCTGCAATGTTGTGGCTTTGCACAGTTGCTTCCCGATTCGGCATATGTTGATATTGCGGCTATCAACGATTCTTCCCGTGCATACAGCAAAACGCTTTTTTTTATCGACAGTAATCATACTGCCAACATCAACAATATTACCCGGCAGCAATTTGTGCCGGTTACTGCCAAATGGTATAAGTCATTCATTCCTGCCAGGCTGGTAGCCAAACCCATTTATTTACAGGTAGCCGTTTGGAACAGTGCCAATAAAAACGACACCATTCTTTTTCTTCCGGGCAGTATGTTCGATAAAATAAAATTTTACGTGCAACAGGCCGGTGGAACCCTGCAATATGCAGGTGATGGATCTGCGCCGGGCTGGTGCACTTTTACCCTTGGTCCCAAAGAAAAAAAGATATACCTGCTGCAACTCAGTTTTTGCCGGCAGGAGTACAACCTGCTGAGGCCGCAGTTTATACGCCCCAATTATTTGGTTTCGTATGAGTCCATTTACCGGAGAAAGATTGAAGATATCAGGAATGTGGGATTTTTACTGGGTGGCGTACTGCTAATGATGATCATTTTTATTGTGGTAAACTATACCCTTACCCGTAAAAAAGAATTTCTTTATTATTTGGGGTATGCAGTTTCAATGTTTGGGCTGGTATTTTTTTATGCATTGCTGGGTACTACCTGGGGTGCTTTTACCAGTTTTTTCAATGGCTATCTCGATCTGCTGTTACTCAGCATTGGCAATGTATTTTACCTGGCTTTTTCCAGGCATTTTTTAAACACCCGGCAGCATTATACCTTACTGGACAAAGTATTTAAAACAGGCGAATGGTTTTTATTGTTTTTAATACTGGTATTTACGTTCATTCATTATTTTACTGAATGGTACTGGATGGAAACAGCGCTGGAAAATCTGACTAAAATTCTGATGCTGGCTATTGGTATTTTATTCATCATCATTGCCTTTAAACAAAAGCAACGGCTGATCATTTACCTGGCCGTGGGCAGTGCACTTTCAATTGTATTTAACCTGGTATCGCTGGCGCTCATCTTATTTAAAGTGCCTTCCAACAGCATATTTAGCCGTGCATTGTTCTATCATGATATGGGATTGGTGTGTGCATTGTCTTTTTTCCTGCTGGGCCTTACCTATAAAAACCGCCGCGAGCTGGTGGAACGTACGCAGGAACAGGAAGCATTGAAATTAGACGTGGAGAAGAAAGTACTGGAAAACCAGATTGCCATCATTAAAGCACAGCAGGAAGAACGCAACCGCATCAGCGCCGATATGCACGACGACCTGGGCGCCGGGATGACCACCATCCGCCTGTACAGCGAGCTGGCTAAAAGCAGGCTTAAAGACCAGCCCATTCCCGAAATTGAAAAAATCTCTTCCTCTGCCAATGAGCTGCTCAATAAGATGAATGCCATCATCTGGAGTATGAGCAGCAGCAACGATTCGCTGGGAAATATGGTGGCTTATATACGCAGCTATTCGCTGGAATATTTTGAGAACAGTGGTATCAACTGCCGTATCTTTTTACCCGAAGACATTCCCAGCCTGGTGGTAAGCGGGGAGATCAGGAGAAATGTTTTTTTAGTGGTAAAGGAAGCGCTCAATAATATTTTAAAACATTCCAAAGCCACTGAAGTGGTCATTACTTTAGAACAGGTAACCGATGGGTTAAAACTATACATTCACGATAATGGCACCGGTATAGATTTTGAAAAGTTGCGGCAGTTTGGCAATGGCCTTAAAAACATGAAAAAAAGAATGGCCGATATCAATGTGGGTTTTACCATTGAAAACCGCAACGGCACCCTAATAACTTTGCATGGCGTGGTAAGCTAGTGCACTATTTTTTTAAGCAGCCCAGTGCCAGCAACAGCCAGCCTGCAATAAAACACAAGCCGCCCAGCGGGGTTATGGGCCCCACCCATGTCATCCCGGGCATTGTGGTAAGTACATACAGCGATCCGGAGAATAACAGGATGCCGCAAATAAAAAGCCGCCCTGCCCATTGTAATAAATTATTGGGAAATTCTTTATAGAGGATGCCTGCTGCCAGCAGGGCAAAAGCATGATAAAACTGGTAACGTACACCGGTTTCAAAACTAACCAATTGCCCGGGCGACAGGATCGCTTTAAGGGCATGTGTACCAAAAGCTCCCAGTATTACTGCCAGGGCTCCGGTAAATGCGGCAATGCCTATGAATTTTTTATGCATGATAACCTGTTGATATTAATTGGTGAATGCTGGCTGCTGTGGCAACAGCTACCGGTAAAATAATTTTTGCAGTATTGTAAAACACGGCTCTTTCTTTCAATTTATTTTCAATAAATGGCAGCAGTGCTGCCGGTGGCAGATTTTTTACCAGCGGACGATGGTTGGTTTCTGCTTTCAGCCGTTGGGCAATTTCGCCGGGGGTAGCATACAAATACACCGTGGTACCCTGTTGATTCATCCATTGCATATTATCATTAAAGCAGGGCAATCCGCCGCCACAGGATACAATGCAATGTGTTTTGGCCGCAAAAGTTTTTAATACCTCCGTTTCTTTTTGCCTGAACCAGGGCTCGCCCTGTTGCTCAAATATTTCACTGATGGTAGTTCCCTCCTGTTCTTCTATCAGCTGATCGATATCAAAAAAAGGCATTCCGGTTTTTTGAGCCCATTGCCGGCCCCAGTAAGTTTTGCCACTCCCCATAAAACCGATCAGGAAAATTGGCCCTGCTTCTCCTGTAGGCGGATTATTAAAAGCATTCATTTTTATTGAAACTAATTTTATACAAAGAAAGTCAATAAACGGTAAACCAGCACCTAAAAAGAGCACCATCCCGGTTTTCTTCCGGGCGGTAGCGGCAGGCAGCATTGAAAGGGCTGAATAAACTAGTGCCGTGGTTTATAAATATCGTTGGGTGAAGGAGAGGTGGAATGATTGCTTACCGGCGCACTGGAGCTGCTGCTGGTACTTCTTTTTTTAAAATCGCCCCGCTTCCATGATTTAATAAATTCGGCCCAGGCAAAAGGATTGAAAATATTTTGAGGAGGGGTTTGCCCCTGGTAGTAAGCCTTGTTACCTGCCTGCCTTAAAAACATATTAGATGCTTCCCGTCCGTCTGCCGGCAAATTGGCCGCCAGGATACGGCGTGTAGCCGCATCATTATTTTTACGGGCAATGGCAATATTATCATCGGGTACGGGGGTATTTACAAAGTCCCGTTCAAACTGCTCTTTACTTACCCGGCTTTTAATAATAGTGGCGGGCAGGTAAATGGTATCGTTTACCATCAGCTGAATAACACTTTGCTGGTTACCCTCCAGGTTTTTGGGTATGCTGATGGTTTTAGGTTTAAAGCCAATGCTGCTGAATTCAATTTCGTCGCCTTTTAATACCACAATACTGAATACGCCTTTATCGTTGGTAACCGTTCCCCTGCTCTGATTTTTTACCACCACACTCACCCCTTCCAGTCCTTTTAAACTATCGGCCGTCATTACAATACCGTACAACTGCACCACAGAATCTTTAAAAGATTCAAACTGGGCCTTTGTTGCCACAGGTTTAATGAAACACAATAATAAAACTATAGGTAAAAATTTTCGCATGTATAAAAGTTCAGTAATGGTATTTGGTATAAGAGTGCGACGCCAATGAAGCCTGATAGCATTCCCGGAGACCGTCTCAAAAATAACAACATTCCTTAATTAATAAACAAAGTAAAGGCATGAGTGTTTAAATTTGCATCTTCAACAGGTTTTTTAACAAATAATTGAACGATGACAAACGAAGACATACTGAAAGCGCTGAGTAATGTACAGGAGCCCGATCTGGGCAAAGACCTGGTAACACTGAACATGGTAAAAGATATTAATATTGATGGTAATAATGTGTCTTTTACTATTGTACTCACCACGCCTGCCTGCCCCATGAAGGATATGATGCGCATGGCCAGCGAAAATGCAGTAAAATTATTGGTGAATAAAGAAGCGGTGGTAACCGTAAACTTTACCGCCAATACCAGCAGCAACAGGCAGGATGCAAAAACAGTATTGAATGGCGTAAAAAATATCATTGCCATCGTGAGTGGTAAGGGTGGTGTGGGTAAAAGCACGGTGGCTTCCAATTTTGCACTGGCCCTGGCAGCCGGGGGGGCAAAAGTGGGATTGATGGATGCGGATATTTATGGCCCCAGCCAGCACATTATGTTTGGCGTACGCGGCGAAAGGCCATTGATGAAAGATGATGGCAGCGGCAAAGGCCTGATTGTGCCCATTGAAAAATTCGGTATTAAAATGATGAGCATTGGTTTGCTGATAGACGAAAAGCAGGCCGTGGTATGGCGTGGCCCCATGGTGAGCAGTGCCATCCGCCAGTTTGTAAGTGATGTGGATTGGGGCGAACTGGATTATTTAGTGATCGACATGCCGCCAGGTACCGGCGATATACATTTGACCATTGTGCAAACCGTGCCTGTTACCGGTGTAATTGTGGTTACCACACCACAACTGGTGTCGCTGGCCGATGCAAGAAAAGGCATGGCCATGTTCGGGCAGGCGCAACTGAAAGTACCCGTAATTGGACTGGTGGAAAACATGAGCTACTTTACTCCCGCAGAATTGCCGGATAACAAATATTATATTTTTGGAAAAGATGGTGGCAAAAATTTAGCAGAAGAATTTGACATTCCCTTCCTTGGACAAATACCCATTGTACAAAGTATCAGGGAGGGTGGAGATAATGGTATTCCATCAATGGTGAGCAACGACCCCATCAGTAAAAAAGCATTCCTTGATTTTGCAGGCAATGCAGCCAGGGGAATTGCCATGCGTAATGCCAATATGGCGCCTACGCAGATACAGGAGATCACGAATGTTTAAGGTTTAGGGTTAAATGCATAATACGCTTCGTTAAAGCAGTTACTGGTATGAAATACAATTATATTTTTTTATCTATAGGCATTTTTCTTTCCTGCTCTTCAGCCAAGAAAAGTACAACCATGAATAATGAACTGCAAAAGTCTCCTCCAGGGAATCCGGGGGTAACAGATTTTGACAAACAGGGCCACCGTGGCTGCCGTGGGCTGATGCCTGAGAATACCATTGCGGCAATGACCTATGCCATAGGCCTGGGAGTTACTACCCTGGAAATGGATGTTTGTATCAGCAAAGACAAGAAAGTATTTCTTTCTCATGAACCTTTTTTTAATCACGAGATCAGCACAAAACCCAACGGAACATTTATAGAAGAAAAGGATGAGAAGAACTATAACATGTACCAGATGCCTTACGACTCCATTGCAAAATATGATGTGGGCCTGAAGCCGCACCCCCGTTTTACGCAGCAGCAAAAAATAAAAACAGCAAAACCTTTACTGGCGGCTGTATTTGACGCTGTAAAAAAAGACATGATGACGAGGAGACGACCATTCCCTTATTATAATATTGAAACCAAAACCACTCCCGCTACAGATAATATCTATCACCCTGCTCCGGCAGCATTTGTGGAATTGCTGATGACCGAAATCAAAGAAGCACAGGTGGAAGATTTTGTAATCATTCAATCTTTTGATTTTAGAACACTGCAGTATTTGCATCAGCATTACCCAAATATAAAAACTGCCATGCTGATTGAGGACAACGACAAACGCAGTTTGGAAGAACAATTAAAAGCCCTGGGGTTTACGCCCACTATTTACAGTCCGGCTTATGCATTAGCCACAGCGGATGTGATCAGCAAATGCCACCAGCAAAATATAAAGATCATTCCATGGACAGTGAACGATAAAAATGAAATAGCAAGATTAAAAGCGATGGGTGTGGATGGGATCATTTCTGATTATCCCAACCTGTTTAATGAATAGCAAAACAAGGCATACCGCATTTATTGTTTTTGCTGTAGTTGCCGCTATGGCAATGCTGTATCATGTAAGAGGCATTTTTTATCCCACTACTTTAACTCCGGCATGGCGGCATGCCCTTTTTGTACTAATTACTGCGCTGTGTATATATGGCTGCTTAAAAAGGCCCGGTTGGTTTACCTGGTTCATTGCCATACTCACTATACAGCAATGCTACAGCCAGGGCAGCTATACTGTGGCGCTTTGGAAAACACAACACCAAATACACTGGATAAGTGTGGCAGACATTGTACTTTTACCGCTCCTTTTATTATTGTTGGTGGCCGAAAAAAAAAATAAACCATAATGGCGCAGGAGTTTTCATTGCAATACGCACAGGAGCAGGACCGCAAAGATCCGTTACAGCAGTACCGCAATCAATTTTATATTCCCTGGCTGAATGACAACCATGCCATTTATTTTTTGGGCAATTCGCTTGGGTTACAACCCAAAAACACGCAGAATGAAGTATTGAATGTGATGGAGGCCTGGGCCAATTTTGGGGTGGAAGGATTTTTCATGGGTAAAACACCCTGGCTCAATTACCATCAAAAAATTACGCCGCAGCTTTGCAATATTGTCGGTGCCAATGAAAATGAAATTGTGGTGATGAATCACCTGACCGTGAACCTGCATTTGCTGATGGTTTCTTTTTACCAGCCCACGGCAACAAGGTATAAGATCATTTGCGAAGCCAAAGCTTTTCCAAGCGATCAGTATGCTTTTCAGTCGCAGGTAAAAATTCATGGCTTTGATCCAAAGGATGCCATTGTTGAAGTGCACCCCAGGCCTGGAACTGAATTAATCAGTACAGCAGATATTCTGGCAACTATTGAAGCGCATAAAGACAGTGTGGCCCTGGTATTGTTCAGCGGCGTAAATTATTATACCGGGCAGTTATTTAATATGCCCGCCATTACCAAAGCGGCACATGCTGCAGGTGCTTATGCAGGTTTTGATTTGGCACATGCTGCCGGTAATGTAGCACTTCGGCTTCACGAATGGGATATTGATTTTGCCTGCTGGTGCAATTATAAATATTTGAACAGCGGGCCGGGCGCCATTGCAGGCGCATTTGTGCATGAAAAACATTCGGCCAACACCGGTCTGAAACGGATGGAAGGCTGGTGGGGAAACGACAGCAGCAACCGTTTTAAAATGCAGCCTGAATTTACACCCGCCCCGGGGGCAGCCGCCTGGCAAATGAGTACCGCCCCCATGATGTTACTGGCATCGCATAAAATTGCGCTGGATATTTTTTCTGCCGCAGGATTTGATAATATACTGGCCAAAAGTAAACTGCTGAGTGCGTATTTATTTTTTGTACTGGATGAAATCAATCAGCCCGAAGAAAAATTCAGCATCATTACGCCACGCAACAGCAATGAAAGGGGTTGCCAGGTTTCTTTATCAGTACATCAAAATGCCAAAGCGGTTTTTGATGCCTTATTACCCAATGGTATTTTTGCCGACTGGAGAGAACCGAATGTGATCAGGGTGGCGCCCGTTCCGCTGTACAACAGCTTTGAAGAAATATTTATTTTTGGGCAAACCCTGCAGCAAATTTTAAAAGCACATTAATGTATACACTTTCTTATTACACCGAACAGGACGAACAAAAAGTAATCGCTTTTATAAAAGCAAATGCCTTTGCATTGATCACCGGTATGGGAGAACATTATCCCGTAGCCACACAAATTCCTTTAACTGTAGAAATTAAAGATGGTAAATTTTTTTTACAGGGGCATATCATGCGAAAGACAGATCATCACCTGGCGTTTGAAAAAAACAATAACGTACTGGTATTATTCACCGGGCCGCATTGTTATGTAAGTGCCAACTGGTATACCAATCCTGCCATGGGTTCTACCTGGAATTATATGACGGTGCAGGCAAAAGGAAAAATATATTTTACAGATGAAGCAGGAACTTATAATGCGGTGAAAGCAGTATCTGATCAATACACCGGTACCGCAGGTGCAGCCGCATTCGACAACCTTTCTAAAGAATATATTGATCAAATGATGAAAGCCATTACCGGCTTTACTATTGAAGTGGAAAGCATCACAAACACTTTTAAACTGAGCCAGAACAGGGATGCCGCTTCTCAAAAAAATATCATTGCGCAGCTGAAACTTAGAGGCGATCATAATTCACTGATGATAGCAGAAGAGATGGAACTGCGCCTTTCACCAACACTTTAATTCAATTTAATGAGCCGGTTGAATAAACGGTTATTGATCATTGCGGGCAACAGTGCATTTTTTGCACTGCCTGTTTTTATTGCCTTCAATTATATTTCCGTTCCGCAGTTTGATACACTGTTTCCATGGTTGGTTGCTGCAATTTGTATCCAGGCAACCACCTTGCTGGTAATGGCTCTTGTTAATTATTATAAAAAGAACAACTACCTGGCTACAGGCTACCTGATCAGTTTTGTTTTTTTACTGCTGTTTTGTTTTGCCTGTTTTCTTTTTATCTTAAGTAATTCCATGATAAGGGTTACCTATTAATTTCAGTTACAAAATCCATTCTTTTAGCGTTGATAAAATTACCTTTGTAATATATGACCAGAAAGCAACTTGCAGAACAGATACAACTAAAGAGATCTTACTTATGTGTTGGTTTAGATACTGACCTCAGCAAAATACCCGGGCATTTACAATCGCATCCGGATGCAGTTTTTGAATTCAACAAAGCCATTATTGATGCCACCAAAGACCTATGTGTGGCGTATAAAATAAACACCGCTTTTTACGAAGCCATGGGTTTAAAGGGCTGGGAAGCGATGGAAAGAACGGTGAAGTACATACCCAAAAACTGCTTTACCATTGCAGATGCCAAACGCGGCGATATTGGCAATACCTCTACCCAATATGCCAAAGCATTTTTTGAAGCGTTGCCTTTTGATGCCGTAACTGTGGCACCATACATGGGCGAAGACAGTGTAAAACCTTTTTTACAATTTGAAAATAAATGGGCCATCGTGTTGGGTTTAACCAGTAACCCGGGCAGTGAAGATTTTGAACAGCAAAAACTGGTTGCTGCAGCTACCACCCACGGCACAGAATTTTTGTACGAAAGGGTATTAAGAAAAGTAAGTGACTGGGGAAACCCCGGCAACCTGATGTTTGTGGTGGGCGCTACAAAAGCAAGTGACCTGGCAGAGATCAGAAAAATAATTCCCGATCATTTTTTACTGGTGCCCGGTGTGGGTTTCCAGGGCGGCAGTCTGGAAGACGTGAGTAAATTTGGGATGAATAAAGATTGCGGCTTGTTAGTAAATGCATCCAGGGCCATTATTTATGCCAGCGAAAAAGAAGACTTTGCCACGGAGGCCAGGGCGATTGCACAACAATATCAAACAGAAATGAGCAGCTATCTGCCTTAATTGATTTGCAGTTCCTGTTGTATTGCAGTTGCCAGTTTATTGGCCCATTTTGCATATTCTTTTGCAGAAGGATGCAACTGATCGGCTGCTAAAAATGCGGCCCTGTTTCCATCCATTCTTTGATCTGTGGTGATATTAATAAAATGAGCGCCATATTGTTGGGCAGTGTTTTCACAAACCTGGTTAAACGCGTCAATCTCCGCAGCGATTTTTTTTGTATCTCTTTCCACCGCAAAAGGTGTTACGCCCCAATCGGGAATACTCAATACAAAAACACGGCTGGCTTTATTGGCTGCAAAGCCAATGGCACGCTGCAGCAGATGTTCAAACCCGGTTTTAAAATTATCAACGTCCCTTCCCCGGTACTGGTTGTTTACACCTATCAGTAAGCTCACGATATCATATTGTGTTGAAATATTCGCAGCATCAACAGCGCTGTTCAGTTCATCGGTGGTCCATCCGGTAGTGGCAATGATGACAGGCTTTGCGATGCACCCGTTTAAAAGTTGTACAGTTTGATGGGGGAAATTTTCTTCAGGTAAAACCTGTTCACCAATGGTGTAGCTGTCGCCCAATGCTAAATAAGAATAATGCATATCTAAATGTAAATAAAAAAGCTGCTTCCACGAAACAGCTTTCATACATTTTCAAGAGGGATCAATATTTTAGTGCCAGTTTCAGTTTAGCCCACAAGTCGTTATCAAAACTGCTGGGGCCTGCCACGCTTCCACCTGCATCATCACCCAATCTTACCACCACTGCGTCCAGGCTGGGAATCACATATATTTTTTTATCGTCTTTGCCCAATGCCATGAACATATCTGCAGGCGCACTGGGAGCCAAAGCAGTGGGAAATACAATTTGGCTTTGCGGCACCATGCTGCTTGCTTTTCCATTGAGCCACCACAAATAACCATAGCTTAAATTATAGGTTTGCGATGTGTTGGTCATGGCATTGTAATAAGCCGCATCGGTTAATAACTGCGTACCGTTCCATTCTCCTTTACGCAATATCAAACTTCCAAACCGTGCTGCTTCCCTGGTAGTACAATACATGATATGATTTATCCAGATCGAATTTGGCATACCAATTTTATCAAATAATTTTTCTTTGCTGTATGCATTCCAGGGTTTGCCGCTGGCAGCCTGTATAAGATCATGCACCAAATGATAAGGGGCATTGTAATAAGCCCATCTTGTTCCGGCATCTGCCTTGTAAACCAGGCAGGCGGGAGAGGTACAATCCTGGTCGGGCACACCGTCATCCAGCCCGGTTGTCATGGATAATTGATTTTTTACTGTGATCAGGTTTTCTTTTGCCAGGGGCAAAGAGGTCCAGCCTGTTCCCAGGTATGTAGATGTTTTATTATTGATATTGATAGTACCTTCCTGCTGGGCAATGCCTGCAATAAAAGCGGTTACGCTTTTTCCGGCGCTGGCAATATAATATTTGGTGTCTTTGGTCCAGCTATTCCAGTATTGCTCTTTTACAATTTTACCATGCTGCAATACGATCAATCCGAAGGTTTGTTTAGTTGCGGCGTAGTCAAATGCCTCCTGCAGTTTGGCTTCATCCCAACCAATTGAGGCAGCCGTTTTGGTCTCCCAGGTATCGCCGGTCAATGGCGGGTAATAGTACGCAGCAGTACTGGTTCCTCCGTCTGTGCCGGAATCAGCTTTTTTGCAACTAAAAAAGAATATGGAAATCAGCAGTAAGCAGGCTACTCTCATAAAAATATTTGGATTAAGACCATAAAAAGTACTGAACGTTTAATCGGGCAATTTATTATTGCTGATCAAAGTTCGTACTATGCCACCCATTACTGCAAAAGGGATAACGATCAACAGGGTAAACATATCAGCCCACTGAAACCGCTGCAGGAACAATTGTAAGATCACCAGCATTACAAACAGTAGCATTCCAAACTGCAGGGAACGGAATATATTCCTGCTGGCAGCCATCCAGCAGGTAAAAAATCCGGCTACAAAGGCCGAAAAACCGATCCACAACAGGCTGATGATGGATAATTTTATTCGGCTCACCTGCAAGCCTGCAGACAATGAAATGGTATAGCTATTGATAACGGCTGTTTTCAGCAGCGGGAATAACAATGCGGCAGTGGCCACCAGCACCGCAAAACCGGCAAGGATGGCAATGCGGTTCCTGGTTTCAGGTTTCATATGTTGTTAGCTTTTTAATCCAGTTTTTACAGATCAGTAACGGAATGATACCGAGTATGCCAAAGCTGCAATCAATAAAAATATGGAACAGGGGAATACTGCGTATGGGCCCGGCTATGAATGCCAGCGGAATTACCGCTATGCAGGCCAGTATGGCCCAGTCGATGATCCATTTATTCTTAACCGGGTCTCGTAATGGCCCAATGAATGCCATGGCAATAACAATATGCGCAAATGCCAGCCAGTCAAACCCATAGGCCAGCATGGGATATTTGGCATTGGTTTCGGCAATGGCAATAAATACATCCTGCAGCCATTGTTTGGCAAATGCCGGTATCAATGCATCATGGCGCAGCAACCAGCGCAGTTCCGTTTCTACAGGGAAAGCTGTAATACCACTCAATACTAAAGCAATGATAAAAAATACAATGAGTAAACGGATCTTAGTGATGAGTTTCATATCAGGGTTTAATTTTTTTAGGTTTGCCGGGCGCAAAACTTCCTGTTGCAGCAGTCCACCAGGGATGTATATCATAAGCCAGTCTTCCGGCCGCAATGGCAGGATCTGTTTTTAATAATTGTACCACTTCTTCTTTTGTGGTACAATCAAAAATAAAAATACCCAACCAGTCGCCATCATCACCAAAAGGACCGGCCACTTTTAGCTTGCCTTCGTAATACAACCGGTTGATATTGGCCATATGGCCTTCCTGAATTTTTGCTGCAGTGGTAGAATCCTGTGTGCGGTTATCCCCTTTGATTAACATTACAAACCAGTATTGTTTAATTTGATTTTCCACTGTGGGTTTTGATACTGCTTTTTTTTGTTGAGCGGTTACCTGCGGCAATAAAAAAATAACAATGGCAGCTATCAGAAAAATATTTTGTACTGTTGACCTCATAAAATTATTTTACCAAAAATACAAAAGGCCCGTAACAGATTACGGACCTTTTTTTATGGCTATACTTCATCACACTATATGGTAACGGTTTTCTTTTTCTTCTTGTCTTTCATATCGCCGGGGGCTGCCTCGCCCAAAACAACTTCGCCAAAGCTGGATTTAATTTTAACCGGCACTGAACCATTGCCCGATTTCCCTGAATAATTATGATCGAACTTGGGACCCCGGCTGTCGTCTGCATCATCGCTATCAAATTTTATGGAAGTACGGTTTTTAAATTCCCCAAAGCTGGTGGAAATATTGTAAGATGCCGATATGTCGGCAGCAGGCTTAAGATTAAAGCTGGAATAAGATACTTTTACATCCAACCCGGTAAGACTGTTATCTACATTGATCTTTGTTGCACTGCTGAATTCGAGATTGAGTTTTACATTCCCCACCAGTTTACCAATGGTTGCAGAAGAATATTTAATTTCCACCACCCCGTTGGTACTTTCAATATTGGCGCTGCCAAATTCTACATTTAAAGATTTGGCATTACTTAAAGCTCCTGTTGTTAATGATCCAAAATGACTCGACAGGTCGGCTTCTCCTTTGAAATCCGGTAATACGATGGCGCCAAACTGGTTGTTGATACGAAGCGGATTGGATGCAGGCATAGAAATATTATAATTCACTTTCATCATACTTTTTTCTCCTTTTGAATTATTGATGCCTTTGATAGTGGTTTTAACTGAAATATCGCCACCGCTTTTACTATCCGAAATACTGATTTTATCAATGATCTTTTGTGCCAGTGCTTCGGAATTGGCCGATACTTCCACCGTTACATCTACTTTGATCTCGTTCTTATTCCAGGTATGCACTTCTACATCACCAAAAGAATTATCGATCTTCAGTTTATCAGAAGCAGTGACGCTGTACGATTTATTCACCGATTTATTTTTTACAAACTCGTATTTTTTATTCCTTTCATTTTGGTTGTCATTATCATTTTGAGCAAACAGGTTTTGCTGCAGGACGAATAATGACAATGCTATACTAAATAGTCTCGCTATTTTTTTCATGGCTTTCTTTTTTTGATTGTTTAATTTGATTGATGATGTTCAGTTGCTGATTCAGTACATTCAGCTGCAGCTGCAGGTTTTGAATCATGGCTTCTATCAGCATTTCGCGGTTGGGTGTAATGCTGAGTTGGTTTTTAAGAGCGGTATAGGAACTGTCCAATTGGTTCATGTCGGTGGCAAACTTGCGGTATAGTTCCGGCTGCTCGGGTGCCAGGGCTTTTAACTCCTCCTGTTTAACCGCCACCAGTTTTGCAAATTCGTTTACCTCGGGGGCATATTCGGGTGCAATGGTATTGATATCTGCTGCCGTATCTGTTGTTACTGATGCAATGGGAAGCGCTGTATTTTTATTATTGCGCAGCAGGATAAATACGGTCAGTCCTGCCGTAATGATAACTGCTGCTGCTATACTCCATTTGTATAAAGGTGCCAATATAAAACGCTGTTTTGTTTTGGGTGTAACCGCAGCTTCTATATTTTCCCAAACCTTTTCCGAAGGCATGGCATCATCAAATTCGTTACGGTGATCTCCAATAAATTTCTCCAGTTTCCTGCTCATATCTTTTCTTTTAATAACTGTAATAATTTTTGTTTGGCCCGCATGTATTGCGTACGTGTGGTAGATTCGGCCACATTCAGTATTTCAGCGATCTCTTCATGATCATAGCCTTCCAGTAAATACAAACTCAACACAGTGCGGTAACCATCGGGCAATGCCATAATGGATCTTTTTACCGCATCAATTTGCAGGCTGATCTCATTTTCATCGGGTGATGTTTCATCCGCGGTATAATTACCTTCGGTTGCATCAATATCCACCCAAATCACTTTCTTTTTTTAAGCTGGTTGATGCTGCGGTTAATGCAGATCTGTTTTAGCCAGCCGCCAAAACTGGTGCGGTATTCAAACTGCGGCAGGTTTTTAAAAGCTTCGGTAAAACTTTCCTGTAATACATCTTCTGCTTCGGCAATATTATTCACAATCCGCAGGCAGGTATTGAACATGGCTTTGGCATAGCGCTGGTACAGTTCTTTGCAGCCCAGTATATCGCCGTTTTTACAGCGCTCTATCAGTTCATCCCTGTGTGGTTGTAATGCCGCTTCCAAATAATGGTTTTATTAATAAGAGACAAGGCTTTTTCCGCAATGTTGCATCCGCAATAAACAAAAAATTTGGGTATGATTTAAGGTAATTATCTTTGTGGGGATAGATGCACAGATAACGCGGATGCGGCGGATTTACGCTGATCTGTTTTATCAGTATCATCAGCGTTTCTATCCTCCGCTTCAATAAGAGTTCAGTAAAGAAATATTGCGGAAGAGTGTCCCGAATGCGTTCGGGATAAACTGTGCCAATGAAGCCGATGAAAGAAATATAGCTTGCAACAAAAAACTAATTAACGGATAACCAATTAACTATTCTCCCATGGCTGTTAAAACTGATACTTTTCAAAGTCCTGATTATTTTAATGTAGACGACCTGTTGACCGAAGAACATAAACTCATCAGGGAGAGTGTACGCAATTATGTAAAAAAAGAAATTTCTCCCATTATAGAAGATTATGCACAGCGGGCCGAGTTTCCGCAGCAGATAGTAAAACAACTGGGCGATCTTGGCTGCTTTGGCCCTACCGTACCGGAGCAATACGGCGGCGGCGGACTGGATTATATCAGCTACGGATTGATGATGCAGGAACTGGAGCGTGGCGACAGCGGTGTTAGAAGCACCGCAAGTGTACAGGGCAGTTTGGTGATGTTTCCTATTTATCAATACGGCAACGAAGCACAGCGCAATAAATATTTACCCAAACTGGCAAGCGGCGAATGGCTGGGTTGTTTTGGATTAACAGAGCCTAACCATGGCAGCGACCCCAGCAGTATGCTCACCAATATTAAACCTGCCGGCGATCATGTGATTTTAAATGGCGCTAAAATGTGGATCAGCAATGCCCCCTTTGCGCAGGTAGCCGTGGTGTGGGCAAAAGATGAGACCGGAGAAATAAGAGGTGTGATTGTTGAACGTGGTATGGAAGGCTTTAGCACGCCCACCACGCATGGCAAATGGAGCTTGCGTGCCAGCGCCACCGGCGAACTGGTTTTTGACAATGTAAAAGTGCCCAAAGAAAATATTTTACCCAATGTAAAAGGATTAAAAGGGCCCTTAGGCTGTTTAACCAAGGCCCGCTATGGTATAGCCTGGGGCGCAGTGGGTGCGGCCATGGATTGTTATGATACCGCTTTACAATACAGTAAAGAAAGAGTTCAGTTTGGCAAGCCCATTGGAGGTTTTCAGCTGCAGCAAAAAAAATTAGCCGAAATGGTAACAGAAATTACCAAGGCGCAATTGCTGAACTGGCGTTTGGGAGTGCTGATGAATGAAGGAAAAGTTACACCGCAGCAGGTGAGTATGGCCAAAAGAAATGCCTGCGATATTGCCACCAACATAGCAAGGGATGCAAGGCAGATGCTGGGCGGCATGGGCATCACCGGCGAATACCCGGTTATGCGCCACATGATGAATTTAGAAAGTGTAATCACGTATGAAGGCACCCATGATATTCATTTGCTGATCACCGGAATGGATGTGACGGGGATGAATGCGTTTAAATAAGCTATTACACAGAGATGCGCAAAGAACATACGGAGTTACACAGAGAACACTTTGTGAGTCTCTTTTTCTCTGTGAGTCTTTGTGGAACAAAAAAATAATAACATGATAAAAAATGTAAGCGTTATTGGCGCAGGCACCATGGGCAACGGCATTGCCCATGTATTTGCACAAAGCGGATTTGCGGTAACCTTAATTGATGTAAGTGCAGCGCAGTTGGAAAAAGCAATTGCTACCATAGGAAAAAACTTAGACCGCCAGGTAACAAAGGGTACATTAACTGAAGAACAAAAAGCAGGTACATTACAAAACATTACTACTGCCACTGATGTTGCAACAGGCGTTGCCAATGCACAACTGGTAGTGGAAGCCGCCACTGAAAATGTGGATTTGAAATTAAAAATATTTAAACAACTGGATGAAGCTGCCCCTGAAGGTTGTTTGCTGGCAACTAACACCTCTTCTATTTCCATTACAAAAATTGCAGCCGTAACCAAACGCCCGCAATTGGTAATTGGCATGCACTTTATGAATCCTGTACCGGTGATGAAACTGGTGGAGATCATCAATGGCTATGCCACCACCAAAGAAGTGAGTGATGTAATTGTTGCGCTCAGTAAACAATTAGGCAAAGTACCCTGCGTGGTAAATGATTATCCGGGCTTTATTGCCAACCGTATTTTAATGCCCATGATCAATGAAGCCATCATCAGTTTATTTGAAGGTGTGGCCGGTGTGGAAGCAATTGATACCGTAATGAAACTGGGTATGGCACACCCCATGGGGCCATTGCAGTTAGCAGATTTTATTGGCCTGGATGTTTGCCTTTCTATTTTGCAGGTATTGCATGATGGTTTTGGTAATGCTAAATATGCACCCTGCCCTTTATTGGTCAATATGGTTACTGCAGGAAAATTAGGCGTAAAAAGCGGGGAAGGATTTTATACCTACACAGCTGGAAGTAAAGACCTGGCAGTAAGTACTGCTTTTAAAAAATGATAATGGAACCAAAATTATTTTTTCTCATCCTTGGCTGCAAACCCGCCGGCAGAAATACAGAACAGCACGACAGTTTTTTTGGCATTGGCGATTCATTAAAAGACCTGCTGCCGCAAATAGAAAATTTTTGGCCTGGTGCAGGCAAAACGCATATTGACTCGTGGCGGCAAGTGACCGTAGTGGATAACCACGCCATCAAGATTGTTCCAAAAGAAGCCATCACCGCAACCGCTACCCGCAAACTTTTCTTTTTAAACCTGGGTGGCTATAAGCCCGGCGATATGGAAGAATACCACTACAAACTGTTAACCGTAGCCGCAGATAAAAGCGAAGCCATTGCCAAAGCAAAGGCAACAGCATTTTTTCAGCATACGGGTTTTGCCGGTGCCACTTCGCATATTGATGACAAATACGGTGTGGATGTGGATGATGTGTATGAGATAGAAGAAGTGTTACCTGCCGTCATAAAAGCCAGGTATGCCATTGTAATTGAAGAAGTGGGGTTACCATTAACGGAAGACCAGTTACATATTGGCTATTTAAAACTCAGCAGCCTTTGATGTTACCGTTGGGGTTACCAACCAAAAAACTATAACCATGAAATATTTAGAAACAATAAAAGACCTGCCCGGCAAAGAAATGTTTCCCGGCTATACCGGCCGTTTTATTCATACCGGTACCATGACCTTTGCCTTTTGGGAAGTAAAAGCAGGAAGCCGTGTACCTGAACATGCTCATGTACACGAACAGGTAGCGCAAATAATGGAAGGAAAATTTGAACTTACGGTGGATGGCAATGTATTGTTGCTTGAACCCGGTAAAACAGCTGTGATCCCTTCCAACGTAAAACATTCTGGCATCGCCATTACCGATTGTGTATTGCTTGATGTATTCAGCCCGGTACGGGAAGATTACAGGATATGATCTTTTATTTCTTCTTCTTTTTCACGAGTTCGTACGAATGATCGATCATTTCTTTCAGTTGCTTTTTAGATAAGCGTCCATCAACCACCACCGTGTTCCAGTGTTTCTTATTCATGTGATAGCCGGGTAAAACACTATCGGGGTATGCTTCCCTTAGCTCAATGGCTTTGTCGGGATCGCATTTTACATTGAACTTTAATGGAGCACTGTCGAGCCCGGTTAGTAAAAATATTTTTTCATCTACTTTAAACACCAGCGTGTCTTCGCCAAAAGGAAAACCCTCAGTAACTGCAGGTTTTTGTAAAATATAAGTTCTTAATTCTTCAATGTCCATTTTAAAAAATATCAGGGTTCAATAATTTGTTTTGCTGCCGCCATTTTTTTATTAATCTGCCCGGTAAGTATATGCCAGAACATTACAAAATCGCTTCCCAAACTGTACAGTGGATAGGTAAAAGTGGCCGGCCTGTTCTTTTCAATAAAAAAATGCCCGGCCCATGCAAAACCGTAGCCTGTTACCGGTATCAATGCCAGCATCCACCATTTTTGTACAGCCACAGCAGCAATCAATATTGCTATCAGTAAAGCAGTGCCAATAAAATGCAGGGTGCGGTTGGTGGCGTTGCTGTGCTCAGTTAAATAGTAAGGATAAAAACTCCAAAAAGATTTGTATTTTTTTTCAGCTGCCATTGCAAAGTAATTTACAGAAAGTTACAAATTTCAGGGCATATGCCTAGGCACATTTACGCACCGCTATATTTTGCAGGTCGTTCAGTTTGTACAATACTTCTTCCAGGCGGTTTTTGGGAATGCCGGTGGTTATATTGCAGAACAATTGCATTTCCTGTGTAATAATGGTGCAGTTGTACTGTTTCAATATCATCATCACTTCATTCATCCGGGTATAATCAAATTCAATACTGTATTTTATTTCCACCTGTTTTTGAATGATGGGCGTAACCTGGAAGGCCAGTGCGGCCGCAGTTTTGTAGGCATTGATCAAACCCGGCACCCCCAGCAAAGTACCACCCCAGTAACGCACCACCACTACGGCAACGTTGGTGAGTTCTTTACTGTCTATTTGTCCCAGTATGGGCTTGCCGGCAGTGCCCGAAGGTTCTCCGTCATCGCTGCTGCGGAAATTATTTCCATCGGTGCCAATTCGGTAGGCAAAACAATGGTGTACTGCTTTGGGATGTTCCTTTTTTAAAATCTGCAACTGTTGTTTAAAACCGTCGGCCGTTTCAACAGGAAAAGCGAAGGCAATGAATTTGCTGCCCCTGTCTTTAAATTCAGCGGTGGAAGATTGCGCAATGGTATTATAAAATCCCTGTTCGTTCATGTGCTATATTTCGGTATAAATCTGCTTTATGATGTGCTGCTTAATTTTAAAATGTTCTTTTTATCCATACGCTATCAAGGCAATGGCCGCAATGGCCAGCACAATACCCGCCCAGTTGATGAAAGTAAGTTTTTCTTTGAACAACAGCCATGCTGCCACTGCACTGAATAATACAATGCCCATATTATTTACCGGTATAATAGCAGAAGAATTACCCTGGTAAGCTGTGATGACCCTGCCTAAAAACCAGATAGAAAAATAATTGGGTATGCCAATGATGATACCGGCCAACAATGCTTTGAGCGAAAAAGACTGCTTTCCGGTGGCGAATTGAATGATTAAAATACAAAAGCCAATAACAGCTGCAACAGAAAAAGCAGCGATCAGGAAGTTATTAAAATTAGCTGCCGGGCCACTGAAGAAATTATTTTTTACATACACAATCAAAGTGTCCAGCAGGCCGCTGCTGATAAATAATACCACCGGCAATACCAGCAGTAACTGGTTTACTTTTTGGTGGCCCTCCGTGGTATTTTTGGAAGGATAACAGGTTAGCACCACCGCTGCCAACGCAATTACAATGCCTGCGATTTTTAAAACCGTTGCATTTTCGTTATATAAGTAAATGGAAAACAGGAACGGGATCACCATCGACAATTTATTGGCCACAGAAGCAACGGCAACGCCCAGTTGCTGCGTGGTAAAACTGATCACATTAAAAATACTGATGAACATGGCGCCCATTACCAATGCCCATACAAACCAGCCCGAATGCATGTTTTCTTCGTTTACCGGAAAAGAGCCATTGATTACTGAACCCGTGCATACACAGGCCATATAATTGAATACAATGGCCTGGAAGGCGTTGATACGCAGCCTTTGTAACACTTTAAAAGAAAGGGTCAGGTATGAACTGAAAAAAATACTCCCGAATAAATATAGCATTACCGTTGGTGGTTTAAAAAATAGTCAATAGTGTCTGTATCTAAAATATCGTTGCGTACCGGTTGTTCGTTTCTTAATTGCGGGGCTGCTGTGCCATCGCCCATTATCAGGCCTGTATTGGTGATCACCCTGGCCTCGTCCCACAAATCTGCATCAATGAATGACTGTAATAATTTGGCACCGCCCTCCACCATCAAAGATTGAATGTTTTGTTGATACAGTATGCGCAATACCTGTGAAATTATATTTTCCTTTTTGCTGACCATGAAAAAAGAAACAGCAGCTCCCGGTTCCTGTTTTACCGCATTAAAAACCATTGTGGGTGCCGATCCGTCAAACAGCTTCAATGATGCCGGCAATTTCAAGCTTGTATCTATCACCAAACGTACCGGGTTTTTGCCGGGAAACAGCCTGGTGGTTAAGGCAGGGTCATCCAGCAATGCTGTATTGGTACCCACCATAATGGCAGCTTCTTCATGGCGCCAGCGGTGTACCAGCCGGTTGGTATATTCATTACTGATAAAGATCCTTTTTTTGCTGCTGCCAATTTTCTTATCTGCACTTTGTGCCCATTTTAAAATAATATACGGCCGTTGCTTTTCGTGAAAGGTAAAAAAACGCCGGTTCAGTTCCTGTGCTTCTTTTTCCAGCACACCCACGGTTACCATTACACCGGCGCCCTGTAATTTTTCAATGCCCCTGCCAGCCACTTCCTTATAACTGTCGCGGCAGCCGATCACTACTTTTGTAATATTATTTTTAATGATCAAATCGGCACAGGGGGGTGTTTTACCAAAATGCGCACATGGTTCTAAAGAAACATACAAAGTACTATCTTTTATTAAATGTGTATTCGCAGTGGCCACACTGTTGATGCAATTCACTTCCGCGTGTGCCTGCCCGTATTGCCGGTGAAAACCTTCCCCAATAATGGTATTGCCGTATACCAGCACAGCACCCACCATGGGGTTGGGTGCTGTAAGCCCTGCCCCCAGTTGGGCCAGTTGAAAGCAGCGGTACATATATTTTTCGTCGGCAGTCAAGCCGCAAAAATAAGCATCAAAAAATAAACTATGTTTGCTAAAATGAACAGTAAAGAATTATACCGCAGTTTCCTGGTGCGCCTGCAATCGGTATACGAGCTGGGCGAAGCCACCGTTATTACCGACTGGGTATTTGAACATATTGCCAATATTAAAAAAACCGACCTGATAAAAAACCCTTTGCAGCAGGTGCCACCTCCTGTAATAAAAAAAATTCTGGAGAAGCAGGAGCAGTTACTCCTGCACCAGCCTGTGCAATATGTATTGGGGCAAACCACTTTTTATAACCTGCCTTTCCAGGTAAATGACAAGGTGCTGATACCAAGGCCGGAAACGGAGGAGCTGACCAACCTGGTCATCAACAGCTGGCGCTTCGAAAGCAAACAGGTAAGTGTACTGGATATTGGAACCGGCAGCGGCTGTATTGCCATAGCCATTAAGAAAAACCTGCCTTCCACAAAAATGATCGCACTGGATGTGAGTTATGATGCGCTGGAAGTAGCCCATAAAAATGCCATTACCAATAAAACCAATGTACAGTTTTCTTTATTCGATTTTTTGGATGAGAGCCGCTGGCCCGAGCTGATGCTGTTTGATGTGATCATCAGCAATCCCCCCTATATTCCAATGAAGGAAAAGACCGGTATGGACAAGCATGTGGTGGAACATGAACCACATACTGCTTTATTTGTACCGGATGACGACCCCCTGTTATTCTATAAGAAGATTGCACATTTTGGGCGGTCGCATTTAAATTATAATGGTAAAGTATACCTGGAAACACATGAAAATTATGCCAGGGAAGTAGCGGCGCTGTTTGAAGGCAGTTACCAGCAGGTACTGATCAGGAAAGACCTGTTTGGCAAGGAAAGAATGGTGATTGCCTCTTATTGATTACTGATGGAAGCCGATGTGGTGGCGCCCAGTTTTTTTGCAATGGCCATGATCTTTACAATATCCTTCCAGGCTACCAGTGAATCTGCATTGATCACCACTGCAGGCTTGGTACTGTCGGCAGCATTGATATGTGTCATTAAATTAGATTCCAGCGAATCAAATACAATCTTCTGCTGCCCCACATATACTACCCTGTCTTTACTGATGCTTACTATCACACTCTGCTTGGCCTTGGTATCGCTTTTGGCCTTAGGATTGCTCATCTTAATAACATTAGGATTGGCCAGGGTGGAAATGATCAGGAAGAAGAACATCAGGATGAATAAAATATCGTTCAATGGGCCGGTATCCACTTCTGCATGATCTTCTGTAAATTTTTTTCTTAAACTCATGGTATAATAATTTGAAAGAGTAGTTAGGTTGTTTGAGAGTGGTGAATGGTGAGTGGGCTTACTTACTACTGACTACTCACCACTAACTACTACCTTGTGGGTTCCTGTAAAATATCTACAAATTCGGCACTGGCCCCGTCCATTTTATTTTCTACCTTTTTGATCTGCACTTTTAAAAAACTGTAGCCCAGGTAGGATAAGATACCGATGATTAACCCGGTTGCAGAAGTGATCATTTTGATGTAGATACCATCTGCAATGGTGTTGGGTGTATATTCAGAAGTGGATGCAATGCCTTTGAAAAGCGCCAGCATACCAATGATGGTTCCTAAAAAACCAAACAAGGGTGCAATACGCGATATGATGGAAAGAATGTCTACATTTTTTTCCAGCTTGTACATTTCCAGTACCCCCACATTGTCCATACTTTTTTCGATGGCATCAATAGGTTTACCAATACGCTGTATGCCCTTATCAATGATTCTTGCAACGGGGTTGTTGGTATTTTTTGCCAGGTTTCTTGCCGCAGTAACATTGCCGGTAACAATATTGTCCCGTATGATACTCATGAAGTTTTCTTCAATTTTACTGGCCTTTTTGATTGCTATCAGGCGCTCTATAAAAAAGAAAATGGCTACTGCCAGTAAGGTCAGCAGGGGAATCATTAACAGGCCACCCTTGGCCAGTACACCCCATACGGATTCAATTTGTGGCGCCACTGCTTTTGCTGCACCTGAACTATCTACCTGTAGAAAAATATCAAACATAGTTAAGCTGATTTAGGAACAAATGTAATTGTTTAATTTATAATTAGCTTCCAGTATACTATAATTGTGCCAATCAGGCGCAAGATTAGGTACTGAACGAACAGCACCTTAAAATGCAGCTTAAAGAATTGTTAATCTTCCCTGTGCACCAGTGTCATTGAAAATGCCGGCAGGCAAACACTCCAGTATTCGCAGGGCTCGTTAAACGGGTTGGAATAGCGCACCCGGCTGCCCTTTTTTATTAAAATGCTTTGCCCGGCACTTACTTCAATACTTTGGCCATCTACTTCAAATAATTTTTTACCCCTGCTTACCAGGGTATATTCATCAAATTCAGGATTTTGGTAGGGCTCAGTCCACCCGGCAGGTGCCAGCATGTGTGCGATACTGATAGCATGGTCGCCGGTAGTGACTCCAAAATGTTCTTCTATTAATTTACCGTCTGAAGTAGGTACTACAAAAGGTTTGTCTTGCTTAATATGCGGCATGGGATCGGTTTTGTAAAAAACAAAAGTGCCGAAAATTCCGGCACTTTTCAAATATGGTATATTATAATTTATTTCTGACTCTCCATTTGCTGCATGGCCATGATCTGTTTCATAGTTTTTTCCATGCCATCACTGCCGCCATCCAGGAATATAACATTCCCTTTTCCGTATTCAGCAAAATTCTTGATCGCCTCCACCCACATGCTGAACAAAATAACATTGGTATCCAAATTAGCCTGCTTCATTTCTGTTGCAGCCTGGCTCATTCCACGGGCTACTTCTTCGCGGAACAATGCCACCCCCTGACCGCGTAACTGTGCCGCCTGTCTTTCTGCTTCAGCTGCAATTTTAATGGCATTACCTTCTGCTTCGGCAGCCTTGGTTTTGGTGATCAGTAAAGCCTGCCCTTCATTTTCTGCAGCGGCTTTCAGGTTGTTTGATGCCACCACTTTACTCATACTGGTAATAATGGCTTCATCAAATGTGATGTCGTTGATTTGCAGATCCTGCAAATGATAACCCCAGCTTTCCAAAGTAATATCTACCTGCTCTTTTACATTCTCCACAATATCGCGGCGTACATTCAGTACTTCTGCCTGCTTTTTGGTAGATACGAATGCACGGATACTTCCTTCCACGGTGCGGATCAATGCCTGCATCAGGTCTTTGTCGCTGATGAACTTGAACGCCACATTTTTGATGGTTTCTTCATCTACATTAATTACCGAGTACAGCAGCATGCTTTTAAAATATACATTGGCCTGGTCAACCGTTACGGCCTGAAATTCCAGTTCTACCGAACGGTTTTGAATGCTTACTCTTTTATAGATCTGGTCTAAAAAAGGCACTTTAAAATTTAAGCCCGGGCGTTTGATGCTTTGGTATTTACCCAGCCTGGTTACCACACCAATGGTACCCTGGTTAATGGTAAACAAACCGCTAGAAATAAAAGCAAGTATGGGGATGATCCACCAATAGTCTTTTAAAATATCCATAGTTGTAAAATTTAAATTGAAGGTAGAGATTTTTTGGGTTGCGTGCAGAAAATATTTACAGACCGCGGGCACTACATGTTACCCAAAAGCTTTCAGGCGTTATTGTGCGGCATCTTTTTGTTTTAATATTCAGCGTTGCAGTATGTTGCTGTAAAAGATGACGCAACAAAGCTGTTGCCGCAATTACACATACACATACAAGTTTTTGAAAACAACAGCTTATCAACCGCGGTACAGAAGGTATGAAATATTGATCAGCTCCGTTCTTCCCAGATCCTGCTCAAATGCACGATGGTTTCCCCTGCCCGTATCTTTTATACCGATTCATTAAGTAATGCTGTAAGCATTTGCATTTAAGTTAACATACAGGGATAAACACCAGCAAATTTCACACTGAGTTATAATATATTACCACTGGTACAATTTCTGCCACATGGTATTATTCCCACTTATATATTACATTCGTAAATATGACTTTTAAATTAATTTCCCTTTGCCTTTTATTCAGCATCAGCGTAAAGTCGCAATGCGTAAATAATACAGGAAAAGAATTTTATGTATCCTTTTTGGTATCCGGAAAACTACTTATCACTTCCACGGTAAATACCAGTGGTTTTATAGCTAATCCTAATACTTCATACAGCGTACCCTTCACTGTATCGGCAAATAGCTTTACAGTAATAGATATTCCGCCAATTGAAAGTGTGAATACAATTACAAATACAGTTTTAGCAAAAGGCTTTATAGTGACAAGCGATGATCCCATTTCATTAATGGCTTTTAATGGAGGCAGGGCTTCATCAGATGCTGCACTTATTTATCCTTTGGAAACACTGGGAACCGAATATATTGTTACTACCTGGGGACGGGCATTTTTTACAAATAATTTTAATTTTCCGCCAGCTGCATTGATAACCGCAACAGAAAATAATACAGAACTCGAAATTACCCCCACACAAGAACTTACTAATAACCAATTACCAGGCATCCCTTATACTATTGTACTTAACAAGGGAGAAACTTATGTAGTGGCAGGAAAAGAGGATATATCAGGCACTATCATTCGGGTAATAAATGGAAATAAGCCGGTAGCCGTTTTTTGCGGTCAGAGAGGAGTATCCATTCCACTGGGGTTTAGTTATGCAGATCATATATTTGAACAAATAAATCCGGTATCAAAATTGGGAAAAGAGTTTATAAGTCCGGTATTGAAAAGCAGGGGTAAAAATATTTTAAAACTTGTTTCGCCCTACAACAATTGTGTTATAAATGCAGATGGAAATTATTTAACCACTTTAAACAGGGGGCAGGTGTTTAAATATGAAACTGATAATACACCAAAATATATTCAATCCAGCGAACCAATTCAGCTTGGCCTGTTTGGTACATCTTATAATTACGACAGCCTGCAAAAAAATGATATGGGCGATCCAACGTTCATAATAGTTCAACCAATACAACAACTGGTAAAAGAAGCAAATTTTATTGCTGGAAAATTTGACAGTATCAGTATACACAACATATGTGTCATTTGCCCTACTGTGAATATTAGTACAGCAATTTTTGATGGAGTTAATATAGGCAATTTATTTACCCCGGTGCCAGGCAATACTTCATTTAGCATAGCGGCATTTAATATTACCGAAGCGAAACATACTATTCGCAATCCATATGGTTTTACGGCATACGTTCACGGATATGGGTTTCACCAGGCTTATAGTTACTGTGCAGGTTCAGCGGTAAATGAAATCTTTAACCCTGCAAATTTTTCCTGCAATGGCATTTCCAGTGCCGACACTTTTACAGTAACAGTATGCAAAGGACAAAGTATTTTTGAGGTAATACCTCAAAAGAATAACAATACCTTTTCCTGGGATTTTGGAGACAGTACTTCAATAATTACTACAACTGCAGCTACTCTGCTTCAGCCGCATGATTTTAAAGATACTGGTAATTATACCGTTACCTTAACAATTGATAACTGTAACGGGGTTACAGAAATAAGAAAATTAAAAATTAAAGTTTATGAACCTGCCATTCAATTCAGAGATGCCGACACTTTGATTGCCCGGGGAAGTTCAATAACGCTGTTCCCAATTACAATGGATGGGATTGCGCAATACCAATGGCAACCTGATTATAATATTAGTAATACTCACCTCAAAAATCCTGTTGTTAATCCGTTATTAAATACTGAATATACACTTACAATTACAGATACTGCCGGATGTACAGCCTCCGGTAAGTATATAGTGAATGTGTTTAACGGACTATTTATGCCCAATGTATTTACGCCAAATGGTGACGGCAATAACGATATTTTTAGAATCCCTGAAATTGTACACCTCAATTTAACCGCCTTTACAATTTATAACCGCTGGGGACAGGTTGTTTTTAATACCTCAGATAAATCAAAAGGATGGGATGGCAGGTTTAACGGAAAAGATGCCGATGCAGGAACTTATGTTTGGAGTATCACTTATTTAGATCTGCTAAATAAAAAAATAAATACCACGGGCACATTTATAAAAGTAAAATAAAAATTACCGGCCAGTAACAGGTGTACCACTACGTTAGCCTAATATGTACAATACGCATTAAAAAAGTTGCTCCCCGTCCAGTATTAACTCCGTTCTTCCCAAATCATGCTCAAATGCACAATGGTTTCTGCGGCTTTCGCCATGTCTTTTGTGCCGATCCATTCCAGTTTGCTGTGTATGTTTTGCATACCGGTAAAAATATTGGGGCAGGGCATACCAATATAACTGAAACGGCTGCCATCGGTACCGCCGCGGATGCTTTCTATTTTTACGGTAAGCCCGGCACGTTCGATGGCTTCTTTTGCATAGGCCGCTACCTGCGGGTGCTGGTCAAGCACCTGTTTCATATTGCGGTATTGTTCCTGGGTAGTATATTCCATTGTGGCGCCGGGGTATTGGGCCAGCACTTCCTGCGCAATCTGTTTTAAACGGGTATGGTGAGCCGCTAATCCTTCGTTGGTAAAATCTCGCACAATAAATTGTATGGTGGCTTTTTCCGCAATGCCATTGACTGCCGTGGGATGCACAAAGCCCTGTTTACCTTCGGTGGTTTCGGGGCTCCATTCGTTTTTTGGCAGGGCATCCAAAACAGCGCCCGCAATTTTTAATGCATTTACCAGTTTATCTTTTGCATAGCCGGGATGAACAATCACACCATATATGGTAATAGTAGCCCCGTCGGCGCTAAAGGTTTCATCTTCCAGGCTTCCTGCTTCACCGCCATCTAAAGTATAGCCAAATTGTGCACCCAGTTTTTGCATGTCCACTTTTGCCGTTCCCTGTCCTACCTCTTCATCGGGGGTAAATAAAATTTTTATATCGCCATGCTGTACGCCGGGGTTTTGCATAAAATATACCACGGCTTCCATAATAGCGGCTACACCACTTTTATCATCGGCACCCAGCAATGTTAAACCGCTTGCTGTAATGATGCCGCTGTTGATGTGTTCTTTTAAGTAGGGTGAACTGGCAACACTCAGTACCTGTGTGTTATCATCGGGCAATACAATATCATTGCCATCGTAATAACGGTGATGAATGGGCTTTACATTGGTGCCGCTGCAATCTGGTGCCGTATCCACATGTGCACAAAAGCAAATAGCAGGTATATTTTTTTTACCGCTGTTAGAAAGCAATGTTGCATACACATATCCGTACGCATCTGTTTCCACCTGTGTAATACCCAGTCCACGCAGTTCTTTATATAACAGGGCACTCAGGTCTTTTTGTTTTTCAGTAGTGGGATGTGATGTGCTTACCGGGTCACTCTGCGTATCAATTCTTACATAACGCATAAAGCGGTCGGCAATGCTGTCGGGACTGATCTGGATCATTATAAAAGTTATAAGTATTAAGTTGTAAGTAATAAGTAAGCACTCTAAGTTATATGAAAAATCAGAGATTCCTGTATAAAAAAAGCAGCTCGCTTCACGCAAACTGCTTTAAACTTATTACTTAGTACTTATAACTTATTACCCGATTGACACCAGCTCAATATCAAATATCAATTCCTGGCCGGCTAAAAAATGATTGGCGTCTAACACTATCACATCGTCTTTTACTTCTACCACAATTACCGGTACAGGATTTCCTGCCTGGTCGCTGAGGGTTAAAGGCATGCCTGGTTCCAGTTTCATATCGGCAGGTACCTGCTCTTTTGGAAACTCGATTATCGCTTCAGGATTCCTGGGACCGTATCCATCTTCCGGTGCAATGTTGATGGTCTTTTTTTCACCCACTGCCATACCCGGCATGGCGGCATCAAAACCTTTTATCATCATTCCTGCGCCTACTGTAAATTCCAGCGGCTCTCTTCCAACAGAAGAATCAAATTGTTCTCCACTAACTAATTTACCTGTGTAATGCACTTTTACATTATCACCATTTTTTACTACTGACATGTTTTAGTTTTTTTGTATTAAAATAATTTTGGCCAAACAGTAGCATTACTGATCAGCAGCATTGGCGTAGCACACTTGTACATTTCAGCTGTACCTGCCTGCCGCAGGCAGGTTTACAACAAAGTTGAAGAGAATAAAAGATATGATCCGCTAAAACGGGTGCAAATTAATACATATTATGTAAACAATTTTGGTGAAATTTGAGTCATGAAAAAAAGTGTATATAGTTTTGCGCTTATATTATGGAGTTGCCTGTCAACACAGGCCCAGCCCCATCCCAGGCCCGCACTGCCGGTGATTACCCCTGCTGCCGAATTGCCCATTATACCGGGTGCCGAACGTACCGACGCATACCTGCCTTACCTGCAGGGCAAGGCAGTAGCCGTTTTTGCCAATCCTACCAGTATGGTAAAAAATGTTCACCTGGTAGATACGCTGTTGCGCCGGGGAGTTAACATTGTAAAAATATTTGGGCCCGAACATGGTTTCAGGGGCGATGCAGATGCAGGCGAACATATAGCAGATGCTAAAGATAAAAAAACAGGTATTCCCGTGGTTAGCCTGTACGGTGATCATAAAAAACCTACCGCTGCCGATTTGAAGGGAATTGACATACTCATTTTTGATATACAGGATGTGGGCGTTCGCTTTTATACTTATATTTCTTCATTACAATATTATTTAGAGGCGGCACTGGAAAATCACAAACCATTACTGATACTGGACCGCCCCAATCCCAATGGATTTTATGTGGATGGCCCGGTGCTGGACATGAAATTTAAAAGTTTCATCGGCATGCAGCCCATTCCCATTGTATATGGCATGACGATAGGTGAGTATGCCCTGATGCTGGCCGGAGAAAACCTGCTGTCGCCGGCTGCCAATGCTGCCAATGCATATAATATCACTACAAAGCCTACTGCCGATACTCCCTTTCATGTTACGGTGATCAAATGCAGGCAATACGACCATATCAGTAAATACATTTTACCTGTAATGCCATCGCCCAATTTAAAAACCATGCAAAGCATTTACCTGTATCCCAGCACCTGCTTTTTTGAAGGAACCGTTTGCAGTGAGGGCCGTGGTACCGATCAGCCCTTTCAAATTTTTGGGCACCCCACCCTGCCCGGCAATTTATATTCATTTGTACCCAAACCCAATGCCGGTGCAAAAAGCAGTAAATGTTTTTATCAAACCTGTTTTGGCTGGAATATCAATGGCAGCAATGAAGAGATACTGCAACTTGTGAACAATAAAATTCAGTTACACTATTTTATTGATGCCTACCGGTTATTCCCGGGTAAAGACAGTTTCTTTTTAAAAAATAATTTCATCAATAAACTGGCTGGTAACGATCAGCTGCAGCAACAGATCAAAGACGGCGCAGCAGAAGCTGCTATCAGAGCCAGCTGGGAGCCGGCCTTAACCAGGTTTAAGCTGACCCGAAAAAAATACCTGTTGTACAAAGATTTTGAATAATACGCGGCTGTTTTATATCAGCTGCATTTGCATGGCTGATTTAATCAGAGACGCAATATTTCTTGCATCAAATTTGGCGAGTAAATTTTTACGGTGCGTATCCACCGTAGTAACGCTGATGAATAATTTGGCTGCTATTTCATTATTGGTCATCCCGTCTGCTATCAGTTCCAGTACTTCTTTTTCTCTCCGGGTAAGTACTGGTGTTTCACCGCCATTATTTTTTTTCAGCGACAATGCGGCTTCATCACTTAAAAAGGTTTTGCCTTTTGCCACCACTTCAATGGCTTCCATCAACTCTTCCTGTGTGGCGTTTTTCAGTACATACCCCGACGCTCCGTTATCCATCATTTTTTGAATAAAACTTTGCTGGTTAAACGTGCTGAGGCCGATGATGAATACCCCGGGATACAGGGCCCTTACTTCTTTACACAGGTCAATGCCACTTTTATCGGGCAGGTTAATATCCATCAAAATAACATCGGGGCGGGCCTGGTGTAAAAATGCCAGGCAGGACGCCGCATTGGATGCATGACCGGCCCATTCAATACCAGCTTCATTTTGTAATAAAGAGCGGATGCCTTCTATCACCATGTAATGATCGTCTACAATAAATACTTTAATAGCCATTATGCATTTAATTCAATGTGAACAGATGTGCCTTTCCCTTCGTCCGACAGTACATCCATGGTGCCTTTTAAAAATTCCACCCGGCTTTGGATATTCGTCCAGCCAATGCCGTTTGCCTTTTGCAAAATTACCGTATCAAATCCTTTCCCGTCGTCTTCTACAGTAATGGTAAGCCGCCCCTCTGACCTTGCTAATTGAACTATGGCTGTTTTGGCAGCAGCATGTTTCATGGTATTATTGATCAGCTCCTGCACAATACGGTAAATGGCAATGGCCACAGTTTGGTCAATCACGGTATTTTCCATACCAATAGACTGGTAATTTACTTTTAATGCCCCACTTTGATTGATATCGTTGCAAAAATCTTTTACTGCCGTATCCAGCCCAAACTTCACCAATGCTTCGGGCATCATATTATGTGCCACCCGCCGCATTTCCTTAATAGAGCTGTCCAGCATATCCATGCTGCGTTCAAATGCCTGTGCATTTTCAGGCGTAAGAATAAGATTTCCTTTCATACTGTTCATTGAATATTTAATACCACTGAGCATTCCCCCTAACCCATCATGCAGGTCTTTGGCCAACCTGGTTCTTTCCTGTTCTTCACCTTTTAGTACGGCTTCTGTGGCAGTTAGTTTTTTTTCTGTTTCCAGTTCGCTGATGCGCTGCTTTTGCAGTTTTTGTTTTTGCTGATAGTTTCGGTACACCAGTAAAGAGATGATCAGCAGTAATGCAGCCGAGGCAATTAAAATACTGTTGAGCATATTCTTTTGTTTGATCTCCGATTGCTGAAATAATATCTGTGTGTCTTTTTTCTCAGATTGATAACGGGCCTCTCTTTCTGCAAACTGTTTGGCCCTTTCATTATTCAGCATGGAGTCGTTAATATTTTTAAACTGTTCCAGCAGATCGTATGCTTCTTTATATTTTCCTTCTGCATATTTCAACTGGCGCAGTTCATCAAAATAACTCATTCTTTCTGCAGGATCTTCGCTGCTTAAAAAATAGGCGCTGCTTTTTGCAAAGTATTGCTCTGCAGCAGCATATTGATTTTCCCGTACAGCTATCCGCCCCAATTCCAGGTGGGCGCTTGCTATTCCATCGCTGATCTCCAGCTCTTCTGCACTGCGTAAACTTTTTTGTGCAAAGATTTTAGACGAATCGAGTTTATCCAGTTCAAAATATTCTTTTGCAATATTCTGATAGGTAGCCTGCAAATTACTTCTCCATATGGTGGAAGCTTCCAGGTCGGGCAAATATTGCAGGCGCAGCCGCAGGGCTTTTTCGGTTTGCCCGTCTGCTGCTAAATTATCCGCCTTCTGCTGACTGTAATTCGCCACCATAATGGCACTGTTATTGCTTTTTGCCAGCGCAATGGCCTTGTCTATATATTCGTTAGCCTTGGGAATATTTTTCAGGGTATTAAAAACGGCACTCATGTTATAATACAGGTCTGATCTTTTTTTATCCAGCACTTTTTTCTGGAGTGTTTTATCTTCCATGATCTTCGGATCTTCAAAAATGGCAGCTGTTTTTAAATAGTAATCGATACAGCTGTCGTATTCCCCCTTACTATATTTAATATTCCCGATATTAAAATAAGCGCCGGCTACCAGGTACAAATGATTATTGTGCATAGCGGATGCCAGTGATGCCCGGTAATTGTCTACCGCCTTTTCCTGATTATTAAATGTGCGGTGCCATATTCCAAGATACCTGTAACTGTTGGTAATGGCATCAATGTCTTTATACTGCAGGCTTTTGCTTAATGCTTCTTCTAACAGCTGCCTGGATAAAGCACTGTCTCTTTCTACCAGGAAATAACCGGCATCAATGAGTTGGCTTATTTGAGCTGTATCCAAAGGCAACCGTCTTATTGCTGCAATCTCACGGTACACGCTGTCTTTATTATAGGACTGACTTTTTACACTGCTGACCGGAGTTGTTGCCCATAATAAAATAAGAATAAATAAAAGCCTCATCATGTAAATATAGTTTTATTGACAAGTGACCATCCTCCCCTTTTTCCATGATTTTTTTGCTATTGTAAATATCCTTCTTTTAAAGGACATACTATGCTGTAACTGCAAATCAGGTTGGTTACACAAAATAAACAGCATGCTGCTGGTATACTTTTAGCTTTTGTATTGTACTAAAATGCAGTACTGCACAATGGGGTGGCGATACTGCTGCAAACAGAACCAGCTTTAAAAAATGACTGCTTTAAATACAATCCACACACCCGGTAAAGATCAATACAGTGATACCGATACCCAGTTACAACTCCTGATTTTTTGGTCCGCTGCGGCAGAACAGGCCATGCAGTTGCTGTTATAAATATCCTGTTTTTGCAGGATTGGTACAACACGAAAAGCAGTCCATCTTTACGAAGTAAAACAGCAACATGAAAAAGCAATTATTATCCATCGTACTCATTACAGGTGCCAGCATCAGCGCTGCGGCACAGCCGCCACTACCCAAGCAGATCATTGCAAAGCCCCAGGCCAATGTAAGATTGCTGGAATTAAAAGATGTGATAGAAGGCCGGTGGCGTGGTGCAAGAATAACGCAGTTACCCGGGGCAGTAAATGTAGATTCTGTTTGGCTGGAAATTAAAAAAAATGGCACGCTGAGCTTTAAACACCAGCAATATGAATTTAACGGCCCAACAACGGGTACATACAGCTTGATAAAAAATAAAATCATTGTAACCTGTAATAAATTCCCTTTTAATCATACCCTTAACGGCGACTGGGATATCAATACCGGTATGATAACAGGCCATTATATTGAATTAAGAGAAAAAGACAGTACCCAACCGCCTTATTACAATCCCGGAAGAAATACCGGCACTTTTAACCTTATCAAATATTAAGCAACATGAAAAAAATATGTATTGCAGCAATCAGTATATTGATGGCCGGCGCTGCAGCGGCACAGCACGGAGGCTCTGTAGTGGTGGAAGTAACTTCAGTAACCTGCAAAAATAAATCCTGGGATGGTGTGGTGGAGTTTGACGGCCCCGGCAACGAAATATTTGTATCGGGTGCCTATCACATGAGAAATGCAAGTTCCACTACTTACAAAATTCAAAAGGGCGTATTGCGTACCACCACTTATGGAAGTATTGCCGGGCATAATGAACGCACACAGGCAGGTACCGCCTCCCCCACCGGTGGTATTGACAACGGCAATACCATTTCGCTGAATAATGCAAGCCTTGCTTCGGTAGAGCTTACTCCGGATGGTTTCGTATTATTTTCGCCCACACTTTGGGAGCGGGATGATAATAACGAAGCCATTTATGAACGTTATAAAACCCAGATACAGTCCGACCTGGAATCAGCCTCTTTAATGCCCTTCCCCAGTTTTGGCAGCCAGGCGGGCAATCCATTTTATGGCAAAGTATTTTCTTACTACAATGCCTATCATCTGGCTATCCCTCCCATTGGATACCCTTCTATATTTAATCCACTGGTAGATCCCAATGTACAGGGCAACCGCCCCATGGGTATTGTAAAATATGCAGGCCAGGCGGCGGGATTCGATCCAACAATTATTTTAATAGACGCAAAAAATCTGTGGAACATCTACAACCAAACACCTATCAATCACCCTTACCCCAATACTTCCTACCCATGGAAGACCGTTAAGGAATTATCCATTTACTGCGGCGAAAACACCTATGGCATTGAAAGCAGTAATGGTAAATATTATATCAATATTGCAATAAGGTTTGCACCTGCAGGTGATGATATTACCGCAGCCTGGGTAGCAGCACACAGCCCTGCCGCCAGCCAGCCGGCAGTAACAATGCCTGTTATTAAAAACATCGGCGATAAAACCATCATACCCATCAAAGGAGGGCCGGCCAGGGGAGCAGCTTATACCATGAGCAATGAAATGATGTATACCGAATGGAAAGGGCTGATGGGAGTATATGGCGAACCAAACAAAGGAGGTCCTTTCTTTTTCAAGATCAATAACAATGCCTTTTGGCTGCAGGATGCCAATGGCACCAGTATTGCTTCGGGTGGGTTCAGGATAGAGAATAATAATTTTATTGCCAGTTACAGTTATCCCAATGGCGATACCTACCAGATCGTTTCAACAGGCTACAATCCGGCCAATGGCGAACTTACCGGCACCTGGTCGGGTACAGGGGCTAATGCTGCTAAAAAAGGAAACTGGATGGCGTATAAAAAATAGCCGCCGCCCTTTTATAAAAAGCTGTCATAAGCAAAAAATCCTGTTTTTAGAGGATGCCCGGAATGCCAGTAATATTGCATTTTTACTAAACAATTAGTAACTATGCTGAAAAAATATCGTGTTGCGCATAGTTGTTTTGCGTGGGCTGCATCTGTTGCAGAGCAACCGGGAAAACAGCCGGGGAAAAGAATGAACCGTACAGATAACAAGAAGACCGTGGTGCGGCTGCCATCATTTATAAAAAACAGTCACTCTGCATGTGCCGCGTTTGCCTTGTGCGATAAAAGTTTTTAAAAGAGTGGTAGAAAAATTACCGGCAGCGCTGCATAAAAAAATAATATCCCCAATTAATTTTAGTCCTTGCAGGTTGTTATGCTTTTGTTTATATTAACAAGCAATTATACTTTACCATACAATTAAAATACGCCGCACATGAAAAAGATGATTCCCTTCCTGCTGTTCGCTTTTATTGGTTATTCCGCTGCAGAGGCACAGCTGCTGAAAAAAATTAAAGACAAAGCAGCAAAAGCCCTGGAAACCAAAAAGCCGGAAACCAGCACCACCACTGGTACCAGTGAAACCAATGCCGGCACAGGAACAGACAATGCTAATACCGGTAATACAAAAACACCGCAGGCACCTCCCACCAATGGCTCTGTTGTTTTTACAATGGCCAGTGATGAAAGCCTGGTATATGATGAGTCAAAAATACTTACCCGGAACAATGCCGTCAGTTATGCCTTTGTAATTCAAAATAAAAAGTACGAGTATTTTTTAATAGAAGATGGTAAACGCACCGGGCCATTTAAAGAAGGGCCACTTAAAAGTATGAAGCCAGCTGAAGAAGATGAAGGATCATCGGGTAGTAATACTGATGAAGTAAGCATGGGCGACAAAAAAGATCCGGTGGCCATCCAGTATAGTAAAACCATTGATGGAAAATTATTCCTTGTTTTTAATGGTAAAAATTATGGCCCTTATGACTTTATTCCTAAAATGATTGTATCGGGCGACAAGAAACATTTTTTTGCCCTGGTAACCATCGGCAGCCAAAGCCCCATGATGGCAAAAATGGGCATGGGCAACCAGTTTATAGTAAATGATGCCGGGCTAAAACAAAAAGCTGGTTCAGGTGCTATGTCGATGCCCACCAAATTTTCGGTGAGCGAGGGTTTTAAACATGCCATGGCCACCATTATGGATCAGCAAACACAAAAGATAATAACGATCAGCTCTACCGGCAAACAGGAAGAAGGTTCCATGGCCGATATGTATTCGGGAGGAGGCAATAAAAGTTTTGTGAGCGACAATGGTGATATCATCAGCATCCCTTCCCAAAGCCCCACCCAGGTATTGGTAAATGGTAAAGAAGCAGCTTCTTTTAAAGTACCCATCAAAAGTATGGACCGTTTATTTTTAACCCCTGATATCTCCAAATCGGTATATTATGAAAAGGGTAAAATTTACAGGGCCGATGGTACAGAAGAAAGTCTTACAGGTGTACTGTTTCCAAAAGTAGTAACAGTAGGTAATGAAACCGCCGTGTATTATTTTAAAATTTATAAAACCGAAAGCGGCACCAAAGATGTTTACCTCTGTAAAAAGATCATATAAAATTATTACAGTAATTGGTATTGCTGCCATTCTTTGTATTGGCTTTATGTATGCAAAGAGAATATACACCCATACTGATTTTGGAAAAACATTTGGACCTAAAGCAGTAGCGGCTGAAAAAAAACTGCAGGGTATGCAGGCGGGCTTTACACCCAGCGCTGCCTTATGCAATGAAAAGGTAGCTTTTTTACAAAGCATCGTTTTTCCCGAAGTGATGCGCTACAACAGTTTGAAAGACGGTGTGGAAGCAGAAAGTTTAAGAACATTGTATGTGCAGTTTGGAAAACAGTATGCTAATTTTTCCATCGGACTGTTTCAGATGAAACCGGCGTTTGCGGAAGAAGTGGAAACAAAATCGAAACAACTGCTGCCCGACAGTATATTGAATGAACTGCAACTGCAGTATACCGCAACCAGTGAAGAAAAAATAAGAAGCGAAAGAGTGGAGCGGCTGCTGGACCAGGACTGGCAACTGGTATATTTAACCACCTTTGTTTCCATTTGCAATGCAGTGTATGCCGGTAAAAAATTTTCATCACCAACAGAAAAACTGCAATGGTATGCCACGGTATACAATGCAGGTTTTGATAAAACTGATGCTTATATCAGCAAAAAAATAGCACAGGACAATTTTTACCTGAGCCAGGATATGCCGGGGAAAAAATTTAAATACGCAGCAATAGCGGCGTGGTTTTATAATAAACGCAGGGGCTAAAGACATAGCGGCCAAAATCAATAAAAGATGATACAAAAAATAGCAGCGTTGTTATTGCTTACTTTAACAACAGCAGTTTCATTTGCACAGCTTACTGCCGAACAGCGCATTGAAGACAGCGTGATTGGCTGGTGGGACAATAACAAATACGACAATGCTTTAAAACCCACTACCGACCCGGTACAAAAAAAACGCGTAGCTATCACCAGCCTGTTTGTTGACTGGATGAAAAAAAGTTACACCCCCGTTGGCGGGATTGGAACCGTTACACGTATTAACAACAGCGTATCTTTTGGCGTTAAATTTTTAGTATGGAATGTGAGCCATGATAAAGAATGGACGGATGCAAAGGGCCATTTTAAACCCATTGCAGAAGAGAACACCCCTTTTGGTTTGTGGTGCAACATTATTCCAGCCAGTTATAACGTGCCTTTTTTAAATGGCAATGGCAGCCATTATTTTACCTGGCCAACAGATGGCTATGGCAGTACTGCAAAAGATAAAAAAGATATTGACCTGAAAAAATTTCCCACCATCAGCAAATACCTTACAAGAAACAATGAATCGCAAATTGTGATACTGGCACCAGGTAATAAATTACCTTTTGTGGAAGTCACCATTGGCGAATACCTGAATGGAGCGCTGGCCAATATTGACAGGGAACTACAGAAGAAAAAAGACGATATCCTGGACGCTAACAGGGGAACTGATGAAGCCACCGTAAAAAGAAGAGAAAGTTTTTATGCATTCCAGAACGAACAATTTGACCGTTTTAGAAATGGTATCCGGAAATGGTTAAGCGTGTACAAAGATCATTTAAATGAGCCTGCAAGAGTAAATCATCTGCAACCCACCATCAACGATTTTTACGGCGATACTGATCCGTTTAAAAAGAGCATTTCGGATCCGGTATACCCGGTATATAAAGTACCAAAAGAAGTAATGGAAAAATGTAAAACCGACAAACCCCAATGGATAGCGGCACATTTTTATTACGAGAACAAAGAGCATGGCAACCAGTTGTATGAAATGTACCGGTCCATGACAGAAAATTTGAACTACGATTATATTTATAATTATTTTTTTGATCCCGAACAAATAAAAGAGAAACCATACACACCCGCCAATGAAGAACAATTAAAAGCAAGACTCGATGAATACAGGAAAAAAATTGCTGCTGCCGTTCGCCCAGCAGCTAACCCTGTGGCTTTATCTTCCAATGCTTTTTTCTTTGACGATTTTTCGTCCGGCAACGAAGGGGGCAATCCGGCCAACTGGTACTTCAGAAAATATGGTAAGCATGCCATAGTTACCAGTATTAAAAATGAAACGGGTAAATGGTTAACACTGGGTTATGCTACAGCCGTAAATCCGGTGCTTTTAAAAAAGCCCCTGCCCGAAAATTTCAATCTTGAATATGATATCATCACACAAGGTGGTTATACATCCCGTACAGGCGGCGCCGTAACACTCACTTTAAATACCCGTGGTGCCAGTGCAGACGGGGTTGAACTGGAGGGAGGAAATGGCACTAAGGTAACTATTGAAACCATCGCCGGAAATGAACGGGATTACAACAATAATAACTATATGGGTACCCTGCGGGTAAGGATCAATGCGGTACCCGAAATAAATAAACAAAATTATTCAGAGGGCCTTACCTATGAATATGCACTGCGTGAATTCACCAATAACAAAACAAAGATCCACCTGGCAGTTACCGTAAAAAATAATACCCTTACCGTGTTGGTCAATAATACCCCTGTAGCGGTAAGCAGCAACTTTAAAATGACCTATGGTGCCAGCTGCATTACCTGCGGTGTACCGGCAGGCACCCGGTTCAATGCCGTTTTCTGGAATAACAGCACCAATGACGCCGACAACATTAAAGTATATATCGGTAATGTAAAGATCACAAAAGAATAAAATTCCCTGTTTTACAGGATAGGTAGCCTTACGTAGCTATAATACTTTTAAGCATAAATTGATCATCATGAAAAAGACGTGCTTTTTAGTATTGTTATTTACTGTTACAGCATCCGTATTTGCCCAACAAGAAATACTTGACCTTACTACCTACACTGCACCCAAAGGCTGGAAGAAACAACTGCAGGAAAATGTAGTGCAGTTTACAAAAGAAAATAAAGCCACAGGCGCTTATTGTGTAATGACTTTATATAAATCAGTAACAGGCAGCGATGATGCAAAGAAAAATTTTGATGCCACCTGGCAAACTGTGATCAAAGACCTGGTAAAAGTTTCCGATCCGCCGCAAATGCTGGAACCTGCTAAAGATAATGAGTGGGACATGCAAAGTGGTTCAGCCGCTTTTGAAGCCGATGGCAGCAAGGGCGTGGTGATACTGGCCACCGTATCTGGTTATCAAAAAATGATCAACCTGGTAATACTTACCAATACCAACACATATGAAAAAGATATTACCAGTTTCATCGAATCGATGAGCTTTAAAAAACCAGCTGCGCCAAAAACAACAACTGCAATAAACAAAACGAATACCGCTGCAAACAATACAGCACCCCCAGCTATTGCTTCACCAGCAAAAAAAACCGGTTTTACATTTACCACTACCAACTTTGATGATGGATGGACAAGTACCGTGCAGGAAGATTGGGTACAGGTAACAAAAGGCAACATCAAAATACTCATTCATTATCCCAATGCAACTGCAGATGCTTACAACTCGGTATTAAAAGAAAGCGATTATACTGCATGGAATACATTGGTGGCACCCCGGTACAGTAACATGAGCAATTTTGAATGGAAGACCATCCAGAGCTGGCAATCAATCACCTTTGTGCAGGCGGATGCCATCGAAAATGCCAGTGGTAAAAAAGTGCATATTGTATTATTCAAAGAGCATTACAGCAATGGCAGTGGCGCTTATCTTGAATTTATTACAGGTACAAAGGCAGACTATGAAAATGAATTTGGTGCTTATCGCCAGGAATCATATGGCTGGGAAAAAACAGCCAACATGCAGTTTAGAAATAGGTTTGCCATCGGAGCCGGCGATCTTTCAGGAACATGGACCAGTAATTTTACCGGTATGACACAATACGTAAACGCATACACGGGTGCCAGCGCAGGTGCCGATACCCACGCCTCTTCTCAAAAATTTGTATTTGGCTCAAACAATACGTACAACTGGGATATTGGCGTTGCCAGTGGTTTTGTAGGAAACATCAAATTTCAAAGTGCAAAATCAAACGGAAAATTTACATTGCCCAATGCATGGCAGATATATTTTTCTGAAATGGAGGGCAAACCTAAAACCTTTGATGCTTATTTCTCCTGCATCAAAGGAGCCAGGCTGCTATGGCTATCAGATGTAACTTATCCAGGTTACACGGCTTATGGTAAAAAAGAATAACCGGAGATCTGCATATATCTACATCAACACACTAAGCTTTGTAATCAATGATAACATGAAACAGAATATAGCATTCGTATTCGTTCTTTGCATAATAACCTCCCTCAGTTTTGCGCAGAAAGAAACTTTTGATATTACCACTTATTCTTCACCAAAAGGATGGGAAAAAGACGTAAAGAAAAATGCGGTGAATTATAAGATCATCGACCAGCAAAAAAAAACCTGGTGCCAGATTGGTATATACAGGAGTACAGCAACCAAAGGAAGCGTTGACCAGGATTTTAACAGCGACTGGCAGGAACTGATTGTAGCCAACTACAAAATAACTGCAGCGCCTAAAATGACCAGCATACCTGATGCAGATGGCTGGAAAATAAAAAGCGGCGGTAGTGCATATAGTTTCAACAACAGTAATGCAATGGTAATGCTCACCACCATTTCCGGCTATGGCAAAACAGTAAGTATTGTTGCTGTAACCAACAATCCGGATTACGGGGCAGACATACAAAATTTTATTGCATCAATAGAATTAAATAAGCAGGATGCAATCACACCATCATCTGCAACTACTACCAACGCCCCCATTGTTACATCAGGTATAAATTCAAAAGGCTTTACTTATTCCAGCAGTAATTTTGATGATGGCTGGATGGCGGTTGAAAAAACAGACTGGGTAGAACTTACCAAAGGAAATATAAGAGTGCTGATCCACTATGCAAATGCAGTTACCAGTAAGTATGTTCCCAACCGCGATGAAGCCACAAAGATTGCCTGGAATAATCTTGTTGCCCCAAAATACAGTAATCTAAAAAATTATTTCGTGTTCAATAACAGCCTCGATCCCGAAGCGCCATTTTTAGCATCGGGCGATGCTACTGAAAACAGCACCGGAAAAAATGTTCACGTGATATTATTCAACAGGGGTAAAAGCGGGCTGATAGAATTTATTTGTCCTGACAGGAATGCATTCATCAGGCAGTTTGGTATAGATCAAACCAAACTGGATTTCTATACTTCTTTTGAAAGCTGGGAGCCATTAAAGCGTATGGCCAGCTATAATAAGTTTGCTGTAGCCAATGCAGATCTTAAAGGTAAATGGACCAACGATTTTACGGGCATCCAACAATATGTAAATGTGTATACAGGCTTTGATGCAGGTATGAGCACCTACCAGTCAAGACAAAATTTTGAATTCAATGCAGGCAATATGTATAAATGGGATCTTACGGTGGCAAGCGGCATGGTGGGTAATATAAAAGGGAAAACCATAAAAGCTGCGGGCAAATTTTCTGTATTATCAAACTGGCAAATCAGGTGTTCTGATATCAGTGGCAAGCCTGCTGTTTATGATGCCTATTTTTCCTGCGTAAAAAACGGCAGGGTATTATGGCTTTCAGATACCAACTATCACGGCTACACGGCTTTTGGAAAAATAAATTGACCGGCAGGGTACATGCCCCGATTGGCAGCTACCAACTTTCAAAATACATACAAGATGAAATACTTACTGTTCTCCATTATTGCTTTAATGGCATTAAGGCCCGCTGCACAAAACTGCAGTACCGAAATGCTGCTGCAAAAACCCGGTACGTGGAAAGAGGGAATCAAAGGCTCGCAGGGAGGTAAGGCTGCAGAACTGCAAAAAGAAAAAAAGATTATTGCCGCCATACACAATATGATCAAAAGCAAATATACTCCTATGGGTGTAGAAGCTATTTTTCACGGTGGTTATAATCCTATATATGCAAATATGGCCGGCAACAGTTACGATTACAGCATCATACCACTGAATTATTACTGCGATGGCAACAATATTAAAACAGCACATGAAACGGGGTCTTATTTTCAGATCCTTGCCAATCTTTTTGAATCCGAAATTTATGATACAGCACAGGGCGACCGCTTATTGATGGAAGGCTTTAATGTGATGTACGACCTCCCGGTTTTAAAAGACGGGTACTGGTTCTTTAAACAGATCAATATTTCACTGGGGCTTGGGATGACGGGGGTAAGGGGAATGTGGCTCATCACCTATGATGGAAAACTTCCGTACAGTTATGTAACCAGGAAAGAGTTTTTAGAAAAGCGGATAAAAGCACTGTTGGTACAAAAAGAAATGGCTGCAGCCGGGTTTAAAGATGTGCTGAAAAACCTGGAAACAGAAAAGTCATACAAAGAAAAAGAGTATAAAAATGATGCGGCCAAAATGAGCAGGTATATTAAAATGGATTACCTGCAGATAAAAGCCAGGTATGAAAAACTACTTGCAGGCAATGATACATTTTTTGCGCCCGGCTTTGCTGCAATTGAAAAACAGCTCGGTATGCCTGTGGCAGAACTGGACCAGCCCGCCATTGTAAAAACCGATCCGCACAGTTCGTTCAACTATCTTTTTACTACTGACGATGATCCCTTTGGCAAGATCCTGATTAAACCAAACCCTTCTTATTTCAACAAAAAATTACCCCGGTCAACCCCGCAATTTTTTATGGTGTATGTAAGGGCAGATGACAAGGATCCCATTGCTGCAACATTTATGGCTGATATTACCAAAGCCGTTGATTTCAGCCTGCTGAAAAACATGCTGGGCAAATAGTGTTGTAAAAATCCCTGTTTTACAGGAAGTATACTACTGCTGGCTCAGTATATATTTGGATATAAATCTTTATGTATGTTACCAGTTACAATATCACAACCAGTTCTGTTGCAAACATTGAACTGTGCCACCAATAATACCATTGGCCGGATGAAGCAGACTTGCCTCCCTGCGATCAAAGGTTGTATACTGCTGCTCCTTTCCATTTTTTCAACACAACAAATAGTGGCGCAAAAAGTAATTCCTGTAACACAGTCGCCGCTTACAGGGATTAGCCTTCCGGCCGGCAGTAAACTGGACAAAAGAATGCTGAGCGTGAGCAGTGCCCGCATCTTAATGGACGGACAAGCTAAAAAAAACAGTGTTGTGTTAAAAAACGCCGAAGTACTTTACCTGCCTGCAGACAATGCCTACACGATAGAAGTACTGGCTGCAGCGGCAAAACAATCTGGCTGGGACATGACGCCCACTGATAAAAAAGAATATTACTGGTTACAGCAAAACGGGCGTTACCTGCTGTTGTACTTTTCCATTTCAAAAAAAGAAACCGATGTGTATATTGCCGAAAGCAGCCAGGCGCCGGCAGGCTTAACCACCACATCAACAACCGAAGTACCACAGCAAAACAATACGGTAACAGAACCACCAGCTGTTAATACTGCACCAGAGCAGCCGGTACAGGAGCAAACTACTGTAATTGCCACCACTGCAGTTACAAATTCAAATTTTACCTTCAACAGTACCAATTTTGATGATGGCTGGACCGGCACGGTACAGGAAGACTGGGTGGAAGTAACCAAAGGAAATATAAAAGTGTTGCTGCATTATCCCAAAGAGGGCACCATCTTTCCTGCCGATCCCGAACCACTTACCAATGCCGCGTGGAATATTTTGGTAGCACCCCGGTACAGCAATCTCACCAATTACAGAACTGCTTATATCGCCACTTATAACAGGCCATACCTGGGGATGGGGTACGTTACAGAAAACAAAACAGGTAAAGCTGTATTTGTATTACTCTTCCGCCAGGGAGAAGGCTGGATAGAATTTGTTGCGCCGGATAAGAATACTTTCATCCAGTATTTCAAGTTTGATCCTGAAACAATAAAATGGGATAGTGACAGTGATTTGATGAACCCATTGGCAAATATGAAAGCGTACAACAAATTCGCTGTAGCAGCCTCTGACTTTAAAGGAAAATGGACCAGTGATTTTACCGGCATACAGCAATTGTACAATGTGTATACCGGCGACTATGCCGGCATGCACATGAACCAGTCGAATGAAGAATTTATTTTTGGCAATGGCGGTACTTACAGCTGGAAACTGCTGGTGGTAAACGGCATGGCAGGCAATGCAAAATTTACCGAAGTAAAGTCAGCAGGCAAATTATCTGTAGTGAACAACTGGCAGGTACACTGTACAAAAATAGAAAGTAGCTCCAAAACCTATAATGCCTTCTGGTCATGCATTAAAGGAGCCCGGATATTGAATTTACTTGATGCACAATATCCGGGATCGGGTATTTACACAAAATATGGATTGGCAAAATAAATCATCAAACACAACTATAATATTATGCGTACAATTATTATCGCCCTGTTCCTGCTACCATTGGCAGTAACAGCACAAAAGCAAAACATATTTATAAAACTCAATGATGCCAGCGGCAAGCAGATCAATGGTGATGCTTCGATTAAAGGTTATGAACGATGGCTGGGTTTATTTACCGTGGCCAATGGTGGCAAAAATAATACCCAGGTAAATTTCACCATGGCCATAACAGGTGCTGCTGCTGATTTGAAAAGAGTGATGGCCAGCGGGGAACTGTTAAGCGGTTTGCTACATGTAACACAGGTAGATCCATCATCGGGAAGACCAATGTTAGTGTACACCATTAAAATGGAAGGCATCAGGGTAAACACCTGCGGTGAGGCAGTGGGGTGCAATAACGCCATGGGTACCACCACCACCATGACTGCTACACGCATTGGGTGGACCTATTATCAAACCGCCGCATCGGGTGTACAAAACATTTCACGCAAATATGGATATGATGCAGCTACCGGAGGGGAATGGACAAATTTTTAAACAGCACATATATCACACACTAAAAAAAATAAAATGAAAAAATTATTTGCAGTGCTCAGCTCCCTGTTAATTGTTGCAGGCTTAAAGGCACAATCACCTGTAATAAAAAAAGAAACTGTACAGCCAACACCCAGATCTGTATCGCCGGCAGATTCATTAAAGGCCATTAAATCTGGCGCAACAATTAAGCAAACTGTCAATGCCAAAGCCCTTAAGGTAGACCATATAAAAAAAACTGGCACTACACTCCCTTTCAAAGAAAATGTAACACCAACAAAACCGGGTAAATATTAATGCTGCATTTATTCAGGCATGATACTATCCAGCAACCACCCGGCATTGCAATACAACCCAGCCCCATACACGGGCTGGGCGTATTTGCATCTGCCCCATTTGCAGCAGGAGATATAATTGAAACAGCACCTGCAATACTAATGGAGCAGGAAGACAAGGACCTGTTGCAATCCACTTCATTATTCAGCTATTATTTTGTGGTGGGTGATCCAATATTTCCGGTGGCGCTGGGCCTTGGCTGCACATCACTGTATAATCATGCATGCCCTGCCAATGCTGTGTACAGTATTTCATTAAAAAATAAGAGCATCATTATCAAAGCATGTAAAAATATTGCAGCCGGTGATGAAATTATGCTCAACTACAATGGGCAGCCGGATGATCATTCACCAGTTTATTTTGCAACATGAAAAAACCATTATTTATTAAGAATATTAAAGGCAAGGGACGGGGTGTATTTTGCAAAGTGGCCATTGCTAAAGATGAGTTACTTGAAATGTGCCCGGTGCTTGTTATTCCTCCAGCAGATGCCGAAATTGTAAAAGCCTCCCGCCTGGTGGATTATTTTTTTTATTTTAATAAAGAAGAAAATACTTTAGCGCTGGCACTGGGCTTTGGTTCTTTATACAACCATGCCGTACACTCCAATGCGGCTTATATTTTAAACAGGGAAACCAAAACCCTCCGTTTTTTTGCATTGCAGGATATTCCTGCCCATACCGAGATATGCATCAACTATGCCGGCGAAAGCGGGCAGGAATTTAAAGAATGGTTTGAAAGCAGGAATATTGCTTTCAGGTAAAACAGCAGGTACTACCTTCCCGCAGCCCAAAATTACCAGTTTTAGGGGATTGCACACTGCGGCTGTAATAGCTACTTTAGTATCAAATTAAATAAGATGTACACCAGAAATAAATGCCTGCTGTTACTGCTGCTGGCTGTTTTGCTCATCAGTGCCTGTAAAACCGTTCCGGTTACAGGCCGCAAGCAACTGAATTTAGTACCCAATGCCATGATACAGGCATTGGCATTTACCGAATATGATTCGGTGGTAAAAGCCAGTGCCACACTCAATGCGTACGACGAACGTGCTCAAATGGTAACGAGGGTAGGCACAAAAATTCAGCATGCCGTAGAAACGTATATGCAGCAAAACAACATGAGTAAAGAGATCAAAAGTTTTAAATGGGAGTACAATACCATTAACGACAACACCATCAATGCCTGGTGTATGCCCGGGGGTAAAGTAGTGGTGTATACCGGCTTGCTGCCGGTTACGCAAAACGAAACCGCACTGGCTGTGGTAATGGGCCACGAAATTGCACACGCCATTGCACGCCATGGCAACGAAAGAATGAGTGAGGGTTTACTCATCAACTTTGGAGGATTGGTTTTAGAAGAGGCATTGAAAGAAAAAAAACAACAAACGCAATTGTTATTCCTGGGCCTTTACATGGTGGGTTCTAATTTAGCAGTGGCATTACCCAACAGCCGCATGCAGGAAAGCGAGGCCGATAAACTGGGTTTGATATTCATGAGCATGGCGGGCTATAATCCCGAAGAAGCCATCCCCTTCTGGCAACGCATGGCAGCTGTTAACAAGACCAAAATACCCCAATTCTTATCCACGCATCCCAGCGATGAAACCAGGATAAAAAAATTAAGCGCTATAATTCCTGAAATAAAAAATCAATACTTTAAAAATTAGCTCATGAAAAAATTATTCTTCCTGCTCTGTATCTGCCTTAGTGGCAAGGCGATGGCTTTTGATACCTGGTGGCACGCCGAATGCACCAGAAAGGCCATGGTGGCAAATGGATTTTCGGGTGATGCACGGTTGGCTACACAGGTATCCAACTATATCACCGATTTTATGGCCGTTTTAAATATGCCCAACGAAAAATTTGAAAAGGCTGGCTTTAAAAGTATCAGGTTCAGAAGTGATGATTCATATGACTACCTTCACTTTGATGCAGTGCTAAACAATGCAGGTATTGAACAAAACTGGAGACAATTATTCAACAACACTGTTGCTGCTTTAAAAAAATACAGTACCACTTCTGAAGTGGAAGAAGGGTTCAGGCAAATTGTACTGATAAATATCCTGGGATGCAGCCTGCATACCATACAGGACTTTTATTCTCATTCCAACTGGGTAAACCTGCACACAAAAATGCAGGTGTCGCCCATCCCTATCTGGTATGATGTTGCCTATGAAGAAAGAAAAAAATTAGACCTGTTTACCGGTGTGTACAAACCACCATTCAACGGGCATGCTTCGCATGAAGAACTGAACAAAGACAATTCATCAAAAAAACTGAATAAAGAATCGGTAGAAGCAGCAGAACGTGCCTCCATTGATTGGATAAGGCGAATTATGGAAGCTGCACCCGAAGTACCCTGGGCAGGTTTAAAAGCATACAATATTCAAAATAATATGGTGATGAAAAATTTCCTTGTAACACAGGATGCTTCTTTTCTTACATCCAGTTCCATATTTCCCCTGCATCATCTTGATGGGGAGCATCCTGCCAGAAAAATATTTGATCAGGAAGATGAGTCGAAAGATTATGCAAAAGCCGGTATTGTGGTAACCACTATCCTTGAAACGTATGCTGCTAATATCCAGGTACCCAAAAATAAAATGGGTTTGCCCACACCCTACTGGGCCGGCTTTATGGGATACAATATCAGTCATATGATCGCAGGCGGACTGATGCTGAACACCAAAAAATATCCGGGAGGTACCACAGAAGATTATAGTAAAGAGCCGCATCTTGATATCAGTAAAGATCGCAGCACCACTGCTCCATCTGACAAGAATCATGAGCAAACGGGTTCGCCGTCATCATCCGCAAAAGGCAATTCTAAAAACAATTCCGGCCCAAATAAATCACCCGGTCAAAATGGAGCTTCTTCCTCAACAGGCAGTAATCCATCAGGCAACAAAAATCCAGGCAGCAAACCACCGGTAACACCTCCTGCCAATCCTCCGGGCAATAATCAAAATACCGGTGGTATCAGAAAAGATACCATTCCTGCAAGGCACAATTAAGGCGGGATTAAAAAATAAAGCAGGCGGTAAAACAATATTGCTTTACCGCCTGCTTTTAAAAATCAATTAGCCGGCTGGCTTAAAAGTAAACACTATATTTTTAATAGCTTACTTAAATAATAATGCTGTTACAAACTACTGGTTCCCCTTTACTTTATTTATCATGCCGGGTGAGTTTTGATACAGTTTATCTTCTTTTAATTTCAGTGGAGCCTGTGGTACCGGCTCAAATGAAAATGTTTGTACAGGACTGCAGCTGCCATCACCGCATTGCTGCTGCTGTATAATGAAAGGTTCGCCATTTGTGGTGCCGCTGAAAGAAGCCAGCGATAAATAGGTCATGGAATGTAGATTCACTATTACCCAGCCGGGTTTGCTTCCTTCGTTGGATGCATAATAACGCAGTTCCCATTTTACATTATCCTGGTTGGCATAATCCCATTGTATCACAGCAGTACCATCTTCCCTGCTCTGCCCTGCGGCATTAATATACCGGTTGCTGTGCACCGCACTGATGCTGTATATCCTGTCGTTTACTTTACGCACGTTAAACTGGTGATTGCCCTGCTCCACATAATCCCATTGCACCAGCCTGGCACCATTGTCTTTACTGATGCCTTCAATGGCCAGGTATTTTCCTGTTTGATTGATCTTAATTTTATACACGCCATCCTGGATTGGTACCATACCCGTGTTCGTCATCTTACCCAAAGAAGTACCGTTGTTAAACACGGTTGAAGCCTGCTGCACACTAAGTTCATGATAAGTAACCCTTGGTATTGATGCGTTATAAAAATAACTGGTATTGATACCGGCAATATCTTTTGCGCTTAAATTGCCGCCGCCAATAGTGCAGTCGCTGATTACATTATTTTTTTTACAGCGGATGGTGCGGTCGCCATTCTTCATGGCAAAAGCATCTTCAGGGTAATGCATTACCGAAAAATAGTCGTACGCTGTTACATTGCTGCCAGGCTCAATTTGAAAGGCGTACCTGAACCTGGGAAATGCTTTGTTGGTATCTATATCCACATAATTATCCCTGTCGTACCGGTTTTGTTCGTGCCAAAAACCAAAGCTGTGCATCATTTCGTGCAGTAATGCAGCAAGGCTGGCTCTGTCAGTTACCCAAATCACCTGTTCGCCTCCCACCCTTCCTACCGGTGATAAACCACCATAAGTGGTATCAGATGAAAACTTGATATTGATATAATCTTTCTGCCCGTGGTATCCCACCAGGCGAAGGTTGGTTTGCTGGTTAAAGATACCAATGGCCTCTAATGCAAGTTGTTTCAGGTTTTGATTATTCCGGAGTGTTGTGCGTTTGGCAATACTTTCATCCAGCTTTATAGCGATCTCGCCTTTGGGCCAGATGTAGCGGTCTTTGTCGTTATTTTGATACAGCATGGTTTTTTGCAGCGTATTACCCACTATGATATCGCCGTTCAATACATAATCGGTGCCCACCTGTTGTACAAAGTAAGGCCTTGACTCATTGCTCATCGGTAACTGAAAAGCTTTTTGAATATAACCGTTTTGTGCAGCCGAAAAGCCGATTGAAAAAATGAATGCTAAAAAAGATAAGGTTAATGGTTTCATATTTTTTATTTTCTTTCTTTAGTAATGGTATAATGCTTGTGCAGATAATTATAATCGTTGTTTTATAACCGGCTTATTGCTGATCATTGGCTTACCGGTTTCATTTTTCCGGAAAGTAAAATTCATAGCCGCATCATCACTGTTGCAAATGAAGTACGCACCATTTGCTGCAGCTGCAGTAGCCGCGTTAAGACCAGACAGGTACATGCGTTGTTCATTCTGCACACAGGTAATGTGCCAGCCCGTAGACGAATTTTCTATCCGCCATTTCTGGTTGTCCTGGTTCCGCCAGTCCCACTGTATAATTTTTGCACCACGTACTGCAGTCCCCTCTGTACTGATGTATTTTCCACTATGTGATGCTTTGATGGAATACATATTGTTTCCCAGATTTTTCAGGATGAATTTAAAATGCGCCTTGTATTCATTATCCCACTGAATGATGGCGGCACCATTGTTAGTGGCAGCACCGGCCACGGCAACATATTTTCCTGTTGCATTTATCTTTATGAAGTATTCGCCATCGCTAAGCGCCTGGGCATAAGTGGTAATGCACAAACAAAAACAGCCAAAAAACAACAGTATTCTATTCATGGTAATAAAATTTTCCTTCAGTAATTTTTACAGAATCGCCGCTATTGCCAATCAGTACACCTTCAAAGCTTGCCTGTAATTCGGTTGGGTTATTGGCTGCTTTTGTAATTTGGGCATTAAAAGAAAATCCCAGTACATTTCCATACAGGTAATGCTCGTTGCTTAAATTAGCCAGCTGCACTTCATTGTTGTCTTTATTACCACTTACAATTTCATAAGAGCCTTCTCCATTGGCATTGTACAGGTTAAGGTTAAATGTTTGTTCCGATTTATCTTTTGGTCCTTTGTAGCCGGAAATCAGTATCGCATTGTTATAACCTTTGGGATGAAAAATCGCCATGATCTCATGGTCTGCTTCCCAGGCAACACCATTTACTTTCATAGTAAGAAAATTATGGCCGGCAGCTTCCGCTGCAGTTGCTACGGCAGTATTGTCTCCTTTTGTGTGAGGGGTGTTGCAGCTAACAAAGCCAACACTAAAAAGAAGTAGTAAAAAAATGGCAGTGATAAAAGAGCGCATAAGGGCAATTTAAATTTTTTGATAAACGATAATAATTTTTTTGGTTTTGGTTCCGGTAATTTTATTTTCTGCATCCGTATATACATGCACCATGGTTACCGTGTTGCCAATGAAAGAAAGCGTGTAGGTGGTGCCACTTGTTTTTAGTTTACTATCGCTTGCAGTAACCACCGTAAGCATACTGCCGTTTTGTTTCCAGGTGGCTTTGCTCATCTTATCCACCATTTCGCAACCGGCAGGCGATTGGGTATAATGGGTGCCATCTGCTTTAAAAATATATTTAGTGCCTGCGGTACAGGGCAAACCCGACTGCATTGATTTTTGCAGGTCTTCTTTTTTACCATCCGCATATTCCAGTATGGTAGAAGTTCTTTTCCAGGTGCCGGCAATGGTTTGACTGTAAACAAAAACACCGCTCAGTATCATTAAAAATGTAAACACTGTTTTTTTCATGCTTTATTTTCTATGCGGTTAAACCATATTTTTCTACAATGGCCTGTCTTTTTTCAGGAAAGCCCACCATACCAAATTTTTCGTGCAGGTCGTGCATGCGCTTTGCAATGGCAGGGTCTTTAGGCGTTAATTTTTTTTGCTGCATATCAGGAATGATCTGGTGAAACATTTCTTCCAGGAAATCTTCAAAATTTTGATTGAAGTACATATCAATGCCACGGAATGGTTTATCTGTGTTGTTAAAAAAAGTATGCACCATTCCTCTTGGGCGAAAGTGCCAGCCGCCGGCAGGTATTTCATATACGGTATCTTCCACCATTACCGTGGCAGTGCCGTCCAGCACATACATCAGTTCATCCAGTTTTTTATGATAATGTGGTGCCGGTCCCATTTTTTTTGCTGCCACTGCAAATTCTACACAACTGAACTGCATATTGGTTTGCGAACTCTTCACCCAGGTACGGATGTCTAACCCGCCGGGGCCGGGCTGCAATGGTTCCATCGGTGGCAAAAAGAATGGCTGCAATTTTTTGTTTTCAGAATGGTCACTGTTTTTATTGTCGGCAAATGATGGCAATGAAAACATGCTTACTCCTGCGGTAGCCAGCAGCATTTGCTGTATGGCACCTCTTCTTGACTGTGTATTTTGCTGATCGTTCATGTTGCTTTTTTAATGAGATTATTTATGGTAAAATTTTTTATTTCTTACTCCAGCCCGCAGGCCATTTGCAAAACCTGTCCAGGCTGTATGCTTTAACATCCCAGCGGATATAATACACCGGTGCATAACTCAGGTAATCTTTTCTTTCTTCTGTTTCTGTAACCACGTAGTATTTCCAGTTGGTCCAGTCGAAGTAAAAATATTTTCTATAGTACCTGCTGTAGTTATTGATGCGTTCAAAATCTATATAAACCGTTTGATCAATATTTTTCCAGTCTACCATATTAGCACCAACAAATAAAGTATCCAGTGTCCTTAATCCGCCACCTGCTGTATTATCGGTATATACACCATCCTTAAAATAATACGTGATATCCCTGTAAAACCTGTTATAGGGCGAGTAAGCATTTTGCGGATAATACACGGTGCTGTAAAAATTATTACCGTATGGCTTTTGCCCGGCTTTGCCAGCAGCATATTGCGGGTCGTTTAATTTCCGGTACAAATTGGTAGTGGTACTGATGGGTGCATATATCCATGGGTCAGGCAAACTGAATGTAACCGCGTTTTTCGCATCTGTTAAAATATTTCGCGTACTGCCCATGGCGGCGCTTTTAATTTGTGCAGGCCAGTTCAATGCCAGGCTGTCGATGGGTTTGGGATTTTGTATTACCTGGCAGCTGTCTGTAAACTCGGTGCCATTGGACAATGCGGATACAATGAAATATTTTTTTTCTGCATTCACATCATGGTCCAGATCGAATATCACAAACTGCCCGTTCAGGGATGCACTGCCGGGCTGGTGCTGGCAAATAAAATTAGGGTGACTGGTACCAGCCGTACCGGTTGCAGCACCCGGATCGGTAACCGTAACTTTTTTACAGGAGAGGATTGAACCAATGGCAGCAGCTGCAAAAAGGAATACGAAATAATTATACTTTTTCATTTGTAACAGTGATTGAAGTTGATGCCACAAACCTACTGCCACTATGCACCTGTAAAAAGCTCCAATCGCTGAATAACAAAAAAAATCGCTTAACAACAATATTGCCTGTTAATGAATTATATTTGAATACGATTTATAACAATAACCTTTTATCCGGATGAACAAAAAGATCGGCTGCATGGTGGTGGATGATGATACAATTGACCGGCTGACCACGGTATCTTTCCTGAACGACTATCCTTTTATTGAAATTTTGGGTGCTTTTGAGTCGCCGCTTACGGCATTAGCAGCTGCTCAGCAACAAAACCCGGATGTACTATTTTTAGATATTGACATGCCCGAAATGAGCGGGCTGCAACTGCGTAAGCAATTATTGCATGTTCCGGCCTGCATATTCATCACTTCTTATCCCGATTATGCGCTGGAAGGTTTTGATATGGCGGCGCTGGATTTTTTAGTAAAACCATTTACAGCAGAAAGATTTGCAAAAATGATGGAGCGCCTGCAGCAACATGCGCTCATCCGGCAAAAAGCAGACCTGCTGGAACATACTTTAGGCGCAGATACTATTTTTATAAAAGACGGCACCGAACAAATTAAACTGCAGCTGCACGATATCATTTACCTGGAAGCACTGAAAGATTATACCGGCATTGTAACCGCCAAAAAGAAATATGCTGTACTTTCTCCTTTGGGAAGCCTCATTAAAGAAAAATCCTTTGGCAGTTTCATCCGCATCCACCGCAGCTATGCCATACAAAAACATTTTATTAAAAAGATCAGTTCGGGCGAAGTGCTGGTGAATGATATTGTGCTGCCCGTGGGCAGAAGTTTTAAAGACGCCTTAAAAGGACTCAACAGTTAATTTATGAAGCAAATTTTTGCACTGGTCATTTGCCTGTTTGCATTGAAAGGATTTTCACAAAAACATGGCGAAGCACTGATCGATTCATTAAAAAAAGAAATTCCTATTGCAAAAGCAGACAGTGCAAAAACCAGGTTGTACCTGCGTATCTCCGATGTATATATCGATATCGACCTGAACAAATCAATGGCCTTTGCCGACAGCGGGGCGGTGCTTGCAAAAAAAATGAAATGGGAAGATGGCATTGCCAGCAGCCAGCTGAACTATGGCAACGTGTATAATTTTATGGGCGAACATAACAAGGCTGCAGAAAATGTACAGCAGGCCTATCAGTTCTATTTAAAAAAAGGGGATAAAAAAAGCATCGGCACCGCGGTATACACTCTTGGTGTATCAAACGAAAGACTGGGTAATTATGCTGTTGCGGCCGAAAAATATTTTGAAGCATTGCATATTTTTGAAAAACTGCCCGGTGCCGACAGACTAACAGGCAACAGTTTATCTGCCATTGCCGTAATATATTTTTTACAACGGGATTATACCAAATCGCTCGATTATAGTTTTAAGGCATTGGCCAAACAGGAAGCTGCAAAAAACACCATGGGCATAGCCAATGAATATGTAGCCATTGCCGATACTTATAATGAATTGCATGATTCATCCAATGCCATTAAATACAATTTACAGGCACTGGAAATGGAGAAAAAGATGGACAGTAAGTTTGGCGAAGCGGTCATTTATTTTCAATTGGGAAAACTGTATCATTCTAATTATGGTCTTGCGCTTGACTATCATCTTAAAGCGGAAAAATTATTTACGCAATTGAACGACAATTCAAACTTTGCCAGCTTTAACCGGGGAGAGATAGGCCGCATATTTTTCATTCTTGCAAAGCAAACAGGAATGATCACAACACTTCCATCATCTTTACAGATACCAAAAGATAAAAATACATTGCTGCAGCTGGCAGAAAAATATTTGCAAACATCAGTAACCGTAAGCAGGGAAACCGGCGATAAAGATAATGAGTCATCACTTTCTGCCAGCCTGGCCGAACTGCAGGCATACAAAGGTGATTACAAAAATGCATACCTTAATTACAGGGTGTTTCACCAAACGCAGGATTCCATCTACTCCCAGCAAAATAAGAACAGGATTGCAGCAATAGAAAGTCAAAAAGAGATCGATCTTAAAAACAAAACCATTGAAAATAAAGAACTGGAATTAAGCAATCAGCAAAAAAAAATGTGGCTGCTGGTTAGTGGCATCGCATTTCTTGTGATTACAGGAAGTTTATTTTATTACCAAAGCCGCACCAGAAAAAAAACCAACACTACTTTATTGCAGCTGAACAGCGAGCTGGATGAAGCCAATAAAGTAAAAGCAAAATTCTTCGGCATCCTCAGCCACGACCTGCGCAGCCCCGTAGCCAACCTCATCAATTTTTTACAGCTGCAAAAAAGAAACCCGGGAATATTGAGCCAGCAGGATATTACCGAAAGGGAAAAAAAGATAGCTGATTCAGCAGCCGCATTGCTGGAAACCATGGAAGGCATGCTGTTATGGAGCAAGGGGCAAATGGATAATTTTAAACCCGAAGTAACGGAAGTTGCAGTAAGTAACCTGTTTGCATACCTGCAAAAATTCTTTTCAGGAACAGAAAACATCCGCTTTATTTTTGAGGATACAAATAAACTTACCGTACACACCGACGAAAATTATGTACGTACCATCATGCAAAACCTTACCGCCAATGCCATTAAAGCATTGCAGCAAACGCCCTCTGCAAGCATTGAATGGAAGGCATGGGAAGAAAATGGCAAAGTACTGTTATCCATTACAGATAATGGCCCCGGCATCAGTGCCGAAAAGGCAAACACCCTGTTTGACGAAACAGCTGTTGCAGGTACCCGTAATGGTTTAGGCTTACACATCATCCGCGACCTTGCAAAAGCCATCCGGTGCCAAATCAGTTATGCTACAGAAAACAAATCCGGAACCACTTTTGTGTTAGCCCTGTAAGCAACAACGCTATACCATATTATTTTTTGCAGCCAGTTTAATGAGGCTGGCAGTATTGTTCACCGCAAATTTAGTGAGCAGGTTTTTACGGTGGCTGTCTACCGTATGAAGGCTTAAAAATAATTGTGTGGCTATCTGAGGGTTTGTCATCCCATCAGCTATCAGCTGCAGCACTTCTTTTTCCCTGCTGCTGAGCACAGGCATATTTCCCAGTTCCTGTTTATCAGATGAGGTAAGATTTACATCAAGGCTCATGTATAATTTTCCTTCATATACGCTCAGTATGGCCTCTTCAATCTCTTCCTTAGAAGCGCTTTTTACCAGGTAGCCCGAGGCACCGCTCTGTATCATCTGAGCAATATAACTGCGTTCTTTAAACGTACTCATCGCAATGGTTTTCACCAGCGGAAATTCGGTTTTTATTTTAAGTGCCAGCTCAATACCACTGATCTCTGGCATATTGATATCTGTAATAACAATCTGCGGCGATGCACTTTTTATCAGTTCCACTGCTTCGTAAGCATTGGAAGCAGTACCTGCCAACGCTACAAAATTTATTTGCTGCAGCATGCTCTTCATGCCTTCCAGCACCATGGGGTGATCATCTACTATCAGTACTTTTATTTTATCCATTGCTATCAATTATGCAGTCGATGTGTACAGAAGTTCCTTTGCCCGGCGCAGACTGGATATCCAGTTGCCCCTTCAGGTAATCTACCCTGGAGCGAATATTTTTTAAACCCGCTCCCTGCAACACGGCTTCGGTATCAAAACTTTTTCCGTTATCCTCTACCGTAATGGTTAAATTATTTTCCTGCCGCATTACCTGTGCTAAAATAACAGTGGCACCGGAATGTTTAACCGCATTGTTCAACAATTCCTGCACAATGCGGTACACCACCACTTCGGTACTGGCTTCCATTCTTTTCTCCAGCCCGTAAAATTCGGTATTGATGGTAAATGGTTGAGATGCAGACAGCCCATCGCAGTAATCCTGTAATGCCTGTTGCAATCCCAGTCTCATCAATGCCTCGGGCATCATATTATGTGCCACGCGGCGCATTTCGCTGATGGACTCATCTAACTTACCCAGCGCATTATTGAATATGCGGCCGTGTTCTTCCGATAAAATTAAATTCCCTTTCATAGCTCCCAATTGAAGTTTAACACCACTGAGCAATCCTCCCAGGCCATCATGCAGGTCTTTAGCCATGCGGCTTCGTTCTTCTTCCTGGCCTTTTAAAATAGATTGTGTGGCGGATAATAATTTTTCTTTTTCCAGCTCGGCAATTTTTTGCTCCTGTAACTTTCGCTTTTGTTTGTAGGTACGGTAGGCAAGCAAAGAAATCAACAACAGTGCAGCGGTACTGCCAATCAAAATATAATTGAGCGTGTTTTTTTTCCGGATGGAAGATTCCTGTAACAGCAGTTGTTTCTCTTTCTTTTCGGTCTCGTATTTTTTATCAAGATCAAGTGTCAGTTTTTTTGCATCAGCATTCTGCAAAGAATCGTTGGCATTGTAGTATTTTTTATAAGCTTCCAGTGCTTTTTGATGATTGCCGCTTTCTTCATAAAACTTACTCAGTAATTCATAACCCGTTCTTTTAAAAACCAGGAAATTGTTCTTTTCTGCCAATTCGATACCTTCTTTTATAAGCCGTTCTGATGCCGCCAGTTTTTTTAATTTCATATTGCCAAAACCCATTCGCAATAAAGGTTCTGTCATTCCCCATTCATCATTATTGTTTTTTGTAAGTATATAGGTTTTATTATAGTAGTAGACCGAGCTGTCGTAGTTTTCAAGCCCTTCATAAGCCTGTGCCCTCATCAGGTAATACAACTGCATTCTTGAAGCACTCAGGTTATCTTTATAATACAGCATTGCAGAATCGCAGTATTGCATGGCTGTTTTATAGTCATTGTTACCGGCATACAATTGTGATACCATCAGGTAAGCGCCGAAAATAAGATAATATTCTCCCGACTTTTTTGCGGCCTCTAATCCTTTTACAACATACTCCTTTTGCTTGTCTTTTAAATGAAGCACTTCATAGGCACCGGAGATATTGGTATAAAGTGTTCCGGTTTGGTTGTAAAAATTATTTTTTTCAAGCACTGCTATACCCTTCAGGTTCCAGGCGATAGCGGAATCATATTGCCCGTTGAAATAAAAATAAGAGGCCTTATCCCCCATCAACAATCCTTCCTGTTTCCTGGCTTTTGGATTATTAGAGAGTGATAAATAATAAATGGCTTTGTTGATATCATCAATATATTTTACAAATTCACCTCTTAGTATTTTAGGCACCAGCCTGAACCGTATACTTAAACCAGCCGGGTAATATAATTTTTTACTTACCGAAAAATCCAATGCCTCTTTATATAAGTATTCTGCTTTAGCCGAATCTATCTCTTCGTAAAACATGGCCCTGTTCACCATTGCCACTGCACGTAAACTGTCGGGCATGTTTTGCTGCAGTACATTTTCAATGCTGTCAGCAAGTTTACGCTGTGCCGTAAGTTCAGCAACAGCAAATAATAACAGGAGTATCAAAAAGTTTTTCTTATGCATAATGCTTTAAACAAATCTTTACTAAAAGTATAACATCATATTGCACAATTCCAAGTTTTTATCAAAAATCCCCTGTTCAGGGGATAGCAAAAACAGGTGTTCGGGGGATTGTATTCCGTATTAAAAAATCGAATTTTTGCATTCACTTAATCAACAGTTATGAAAAAGACTTTTTACCTTATGCTTATGATGATCACAACTGCCATCCAGATTAATGCCCAATGCTGGGCAAAAATATCCGCCGGCAGTATTCACACACTGGCTATAAAAAACGATGGCACGTTATGGGCCTGGGGTAATAACGCGTTTGGCCAGCTGGGCAACGGCACAACTACCAACCGTACATTTCCGGTGCAGGTGGGCACTGATAACAACTGGTCTTCCGTATATGCATCTTCAGGCTCTTATTCGCTGGCGGTAAAATCCAACGGTACACTTTGGGCATGGGGACAAAACTGGTTTGGACAACTGGGTAACGGAACTAACACAGATGCTGCTGTTCCGGTACAGGTCGGCACTGATAATGACTGGCTGATTGTGTCACCCGGACATGAATATGTGTTGGCTACCAAAACTAATAAAACCCTTTGGGCATGGGGAATAAATAATGTGGCACAGTTAGGCAACGGCAGCTATGTAAACAGCAATTCTCCGGCACAAATTGGAACAGATAATGACTGGACACTGGTAGATGCCAGTTTTGAAACATCCATGGCTTTAAAAGCCAATGGCAGCATCTGGGCATGGGGAAATAATTTTAATGGCATATTCGGCAATGGCACAACAGGTACCAGCAGCAATGTGCCTGTACAGGTGAGTACCACAAATGACTGGAGTACATTCAGTGTTTCCTCGCATGTAATGGCAAAAAAAAATGATGGCAGCTTATGGGCATGGGGATATAATGCTGATGGACAATTGGGAGATGGCACCACTACTGAAAAGCTAAGCCCGGTGCAGATTGGTACCGGTACCGACTGGGATACTGTAATTGCCAGCGGAAATTTTACCCTGGCACTGAAAAATGATGCCACCCTATGGCATTGGGGCAATAACACCTTTGGCCAATATGGTAATGGCACATGGTTTCCAACATCGCTTGTACCACTGCAAAATCCTTCATATACAGACTGGGAAACCATTTCAGTAAATGATGCTACGGCATTCGGTATCCGCACAGGCAGTGCTTTATGGGGATGGGGCGCAGGAAGCTTTGGGAATATTGGAAATGGTACAAATGTAAGCAGCAATACGCCAACCCCAATCAGTTGCAATACAGTACTACCCGTTACCTGGTTATTTATAAATGCCGTCAGGCAAAATAATGAGGCATTAATAAAATGGGGTACTGCATCAGAAAGCAATACTGTTGTTTTTGAAATAGAACACAGTATCAACGGAACCAATTTTAGTACAACAGGAACAGTAACCTCGGCCGGCAACAACAGTACCGGTAAAACATATTCCTTTCAGCACCGCAAACCCGCTGCAGGAATCAATTACTACCGCGTTAAACAAATTGATGCAGACGGACGGTACAGTTTTTCGGCAGTGGTAAAAATAAAAAATGAAAACAGCAGCATTGTTATTTCGCCCAACCCTGCACAGGATCACATACAGATCAGCTTACAGCAATTACCTGGTAAAGCAGTACTCAGCATTTATAATCAACAGGGGCAAACGGTTTTACAACAGGCATTACCTGCCAATACACTGCAGTCAACCATCAATATTGCTAAACTGCCCTCAGGGATGTATACTGCACAAATTTTATCCGGAGCTGGCAGCAATACTTTTACATTCATCAAACAGTAAGGTTTAAATTTTACAACATGAAAACAAGAACCATAGTTGCAATACTTTCTTTTACCGTGTTATCATTTGCCACGCAGGCACAGCAAAATAAAAGCTTCAGCATTTTTTCTTACACTGCACCAAAGGGTTTTGTGTTAAAAGAAAATAATACCAAGGTTTTTTATGAAAGATCAGAAGGAAAAAATTATTGCCAGTTATTTTTATACCCGGCTGTTAGCAGTCAAAAAGGTGTTGAAAAAGATTTTGAAGCCAACTGGAATTTTTTTGCACGCAATGCATCACAGGGCATTAACGATCCCGAAACCAAAGCAAAAGACAGTGCCAACGGATGGCAGGTAATATTTGCCGGCGCAAAAGGCCGCTATAATGCCAAACCTTTTGCTATCGCCCTTTCTACACTCAGCAAAGATGGTATTACATTTTATGCCGCCGCTGTTTTCAGCGATCAAAAATACCTGCAAACCGTGCAGGATTTTATTGGCAGCATTGAACCGCATGCCGAAAAATTTGTACAAGGCAATTCTAATGCAGCAGTAATTTTACCTGCGGGGAATACTGTTGCAGCCAGTAGAAAAAACAGCATTACCAAATTCAACACCAATTTTGATGATGGCTGGCATGCCACCGCAACAGCAGACTATGTACGGGTAACCAAAACCGGCACAGAAGTAAGGCTGCATTATATTGATGCCGCACTGGATGATGCCCGACCCAATACCATTGATGCGCCGGAATACTACTGGAGCAAATATGTAACCCCCAACTTCAATGTAAGCAACCCGCAAAAATGGGCCGGTGTGCAATATCCTGTTATCTATTTTATGGAGGGCAATGCGGTGGAAAAACAAACAGGAAAGCATTGTTATGTAGCCATTAAAATTGTATACAGTGGCGGCGCAAGGCCCATTGTAATTATTGCCCCTGACCAGGCCACTTACCAGCAGCTGTTTCCACATCCCAATGATGCAGACCGGATGTTGAATTACAATAAATTTGCTGTAACTATAACTGATATAGCGGGTAAATGGAGCGGCAGTGGTGGTGGCGGTGTGGAATATTACAATGCGTATTCGGGAACTTATGCAGGCATGAGTGCAGTTTCTTCTACCGACGAGTTTATATTCAACAACAATGGAACATACAGCAGTATGTACCGCAGCGCCAGCATGAACAATGGCGGTGCACAGTTTGGCGGACAGGATTTTAAAGGCAATTTTTCTGTAACCGACTGGAGCATTGCTGCCACCAATCGCTATGGCGGAAAAACAACTGCATTCAATGCACAACTCATCGCTGTAAAAGGAGGTTACCTGCTGTATATGTCTGACCCCGATAACAATTCTATGCACTATACTTTATTTAAAACCACAGCACAATGAAAATATTAAACAGTATCGCAGTTTTGGTTTCCATCCTGTTTTGCCTAAGCAGCACCGCACAGGTTGACTGCAGCAAAACCGATATCAATAAAGTGCCGGGCAAATGGGTGTGGGATAAAGGCGGACATGGCAATCAATGGCAAATAGCCGAACCCATACGTAAAGAAATGCAGCGTATCATGCCGGTGGCTCTGGACGGACTGCATGCAACCAACAGCATTGCCTTTGGTGACCTGCCAGCGGTACCCAATACAAACACAGCACCAAAATACTATGAATGTTACTTAATGCTGAGAAAATTCGAATGCCTGAAAGGACATAATATTTTACAGCCCGAAGGAGAAACTGGCTGCTGGGTGTATTTTGTTGTGAACAGTATTTTCCAGGGAGGCGCTTCCTTCCAGGATGGATTGCACTTTGGCCATTACCAGAATGAGGGCGGACTGTATGTGGGAGATTATTATACAGAAAAAGATGCCGCAGGTAACAAAATTTTATACGCAAGCACATTTAATAAGCCCAATCAAAAAAGAGGGTACTATTTTTCTAACCAGAACAGGTTGCCCGTACGAAAAATAAGCTGGAAAGATTTGATACTGTCTTATAAAACGTTTACAGAAAATGAAATTATAAGCAAGCTCAATTATGTAAAAGAAGGCCTCGCAAAAAACGAAAAGGAACTGACCACCACAAAATATGAAGACACTAAAAAATATTTAACCCAGTTGATTGACGACCGTAAAAAAGAAATTAAAAAACTGGAAGAGGATAAAACAGTGCTTCAAAACTGGAGCAGCACTATATTGCAGCATACAAAAATAAACGAGACGGCCCGTGTAACCAATATCCGGTTAGAAAAAAATATAATCACACAATTATTAAACAGCAACGATACCAACGGCACCTATCCTGTATGGATGGAAGACGCCGGTTTTTTTGACCAAAGTAAACCAAAAGATCAGCCGCAATGTATTTTTTTATCTATCAGAAGGCAGGATGAAAACATTCCCAAAAAGAATTTCATGGATCTTTTTTTTAGCGGTTTCAACATGGATGTACTGGCGAAAATGACAGGTGAAGTACCTAAAAAAACAAATGGTGTTAATACCCTTACTGCTTCGCAGCAGGATGCAAAAACAGTAACGGGAGTCAATCAAACCACAGTATCATCCTATACGTATAATTTTAACAGCAATCCCCTTAACCAGTTTCCTTCCGGCTGGCAGGGGATGAACAACATTACCATACAGCCATTTGAAAACAACCACTGGCTGGCATTGACTAAAGATGGTTACTGGTATCCCAAACAATTTAATAAAGAGATCAAAGACAATTTCAACCTGTCATTTGATCTGCGCTGGAATAAAGACATTGCTTACAACAGCGGCAGTTTTACAGTCACGCTTTGCAACCTCAGTTACGACAACGCAGCCGAAATGTACAAAGCGGAAGGCAATGCCAATATGATGAGCCTGTACGATAGTTATACCGGCGGATTTAACCGGGCGGTGCTGTGGTTTGATCCTTATGCAAATAACGGCGGTACCTTAACTGTTTATTCGTATGCCAGGAATGAAAGCCTGGTAGCCAGTAAAAAAATTCCCCTGCCCGATTTTTATCTTACCAAAAACAACCAGCAGATAAAATTACAGCGAAACGGAAATGCGCTGACAGTAATTATTAACGGCAAAAAAGAAGCAGAACTGGAAAATGTTTTTATCCCGGCAGTGCAATACAACCTGTACAGCTTCAGCCGCTACAAAGGCAATAACAGCGACAATAAGAACGATGTGTTTTATTTAAACAATATTACAGCCACTTATTAGTACACCTGTAACACATTTGAATATTTAAAATAGAATAATTACTGCTTTTAGGGGATACTCAACATAAGTTTTGTATTTTACTTTAGTGTTGTTATCACCTTCTAAACTGATCACCATGAAACAATTACTATTTCTTTTCTGCGCTGTTTTTTTATTCAGTATCTCCGCTTGTAATTTCAGCAAGGGGGTAAAGAAAGACCTGGGCACCGGCCTTAGCTCAAGTTATAACGGCTTTGCGGTAGACGATATTTATTTAACCGATGCAGATGGTAACCGTCTCGCCGGCAATACTATTACGCTCGGCAGCAAGATCGGCATACTGGCAACAGGTGTTGATTATTTTGCAGAAAAAGACGGCAGGGTATTCCCGGGTTGCCGCATATTGCTCACCGATAAAAATAAAAAAGAGATCCTCAGCCTGCCCGATGCATTTGCAGGTATGACCACCGGTACCACACCAGCAGAGGCAAAATATTTAAAAGCCAGTGTTACCACCGGCGATCCTATGTTACCCGGCGAAACCTATCACCTGAGCGTTCGTTTCTTTGATAAAAATAAAACAGAGAATGAGATACTTTCGGATGTGGATATACTGATGAAATAATGCTTGGGTAAAACGTTGGGATGCTGGATACTGGATACTGGATGCTGGGTACTGGATACTGGTCTGGCATTTATTATCAATTGTTCATTATTAATTATCCATTGTTCTCCCCTCCGTTCCTGGATTATTTTGTATTTTTAGGCATACACAGCACCAAAACGCTATGCCTGATCAGCCACAAATCAATTCCTTACTGCAGAACTATATCGCTGATATTGGCGTGTACAATGAAGTATTCACCACTGATCGTACGCTGCAGCCCGACTGGAAAACTTTTTTTTCTTCGTTGCTGCAAACCGGCCCCTCAGTAATAGACGACCGCAATAATGATATCTTACGCCTGCTGAAAGAGAACGGCGTTGCCTATAATATTTACAACGATCCATCCGGGCAAAGCCGCCCCTGGGAACTGGATCCCATTCCGCAGATCATTCCTGCAAAAGATTGGGAGATCATCAATGCCGGTTTGATACAAAGGGCCGAGCTCTTCGACCTGATTTTAAAAGATATTTACGGCGAACAAAAATTAATTAAAGAAGGCATCATACCGCAGGAATTGATTTACCTGCACCCCGGTTTTTTACGTGCCTGCGTAAATATTCCATTGCCCGGCACCCATCATTTAATTTTATATGCTGCCGATATGGCACGTGGCAGCGATGGACGCATTTGGGTAATTGGCGACCGCACACAGGCACCTTCCGGCAGCGGTTATGCGCTGGAAAACCGTCATGCCATGAGTACGGTGCTGCCTGAATTTTTCAACCAATTATCTGTAAAAAGATTATCGCCTTATTTTGATGCCCTGCAAAAGGCCCTGGTGGCCATGGCACCGCACAACAACGATAACCCGCGTATCATCATCCTTACACCGGGCCCCGAGAATGAAACCTATTTTGAACATAGTTACCTCGCAGCCTATTTGGGTATTACACTGGTGCAGGGAAACGACCTGATTGTTAAAGACAATTTTGTATGGCTGAAAACCATTGATGGGTTAGAAAAAATAGATGTGATCCTGCGCCGGCTTGATGATATTTACTGCGATCCGCTGGAATTAAAAAGTAATTCACTGTTAGGGATAGCAGGTTTAATGCAGGTGGTTCGAAAAGGCAATGTATCCATTGCCAATCCACTGGGCAGCAGTATTGTGGAGAATGCGGGACTGGTACCTTTTTTACCGGCTATTGCAAAATATTTCTGGAATAAGGAACTCATCATGCCATCCATCGCTACCTGGTGGTGCGGACAACCAAAAGAGATGCAGTATGTGGTAGACAATATTCATAGCCTGGTAATAAAAAGAATTTTCCGCAATGAAGCAGGTACCAGGGCTACCATTGATGGCGCATCATTAACTGCAGAAAAAGCAGCAGTGCTGATAGCACAAATAAAAGTACATCCACATTTATATACCGGGCAGGAAAAAATTAATTTTTCCTCCTCTCCTTCATGGATAGAGGGGAAAGTAGCACCCTGCCATGCCCTGTTCAGGAGTTTTTTAGTGAGCAGCAACAACAGTTATACCGCTATGCCCGGCGGGCTTACCCGTACCAGTGCAGCAGAAGATAATTTTTTAATCTCTAACCAGCATGGGGGCATCAGTAAAGATACCTGGGTAATTGCGGCACCCGAAGAACAGGAAGCGCCGGTATTATTGCAGTTAAAAACTGACACCGTAGTATATGCGCCGCAAAAAAGATCGCTGCCCAGCCATACTGCCGAAAATTTATTTTGGGTGGGGCGCTATACCGAAAGGGTGATTTACAATGCAAGATTACAGCGCACCGTAATGCAGTGGATGCTGAAAAATAACCGCCCCCTGCAGGATGAAAATGAAATTACAGAAGAGCTGTTACTGCTGATTGTTACCGCATGTACCTATACCTTCCCCGGATTCTTTAATGATGCAGATGAAACTACCATCAACGCCGCTTATGCTGAACCCTGGAAAGAACTCACCGATATTTTATACAACGAAAGAAGAAGCGGCAGCCTAAGCTATAATATCGCCCTCTTAAAAAATGCGGTGTACAGTGTACGAAATTTTTGGGCCACCGATACCTGGCGGGTACTGCGGCAAATGGAAGATGACTGGGATAAGGCCAGGCAAAAACACAGCAACGATCATTTAAAAATGATCAACAGCATTGATAAACTCAATACCTCCATGTTTGCCTTTTTAGGTATGAACCGCGAAAGTGTGCGCCGGGAACAGGGCTGGAATATTTTAGACCTTGGCCGCAAACTAGAACAAGCCTTATACATCATCCATATTTTAAAGAATAGTTTTTATCAAAAACAGAACGAACAAACCGAATATGATCTGCTGGAATCGGTGATGATTGCCACGCAGAGTTTAATCACTTACCGCTATACTTACCGGGATCATTTGCAATTACCATTAGTATTAGAACTGATGATGCTGGATACCAACTATCCCAAATCGTTGGCCTATTTGGTAAACAAAATAAAATGGTATGTGTCTGATCTGCCAAAAACAACCAAAGATGCTGCATTAAGCGAACAGGAACGCCTGATGCTGGAAGCGGATACCATGTTGAAATTGGTAGAAGGTGCCGCATTAGCCCAGCACGACAGCAAAACAAAGGAATATAAAACCCTGCATGAGTTTTTAGATACCCTGCAAGGCTTACTCATCAACACTTCCCTGCTGGTAAGCAAAACTTATTTTACGCACAGCCAAACACAAAAACAATTATTCACCACGCACTTATTATAATCATTGCTGTACACTATCACGCATACCACCACTTATTTATACCACGAGCAGGTAAGCCTTTGCCATAATATTGCCATGCTGAGTCCGCGGGATACTGATACACAAATTTGCCAGTCGAGCAATATCATCATTTCTCCCCTGCCCGAAGTGCTGGATACCCACATCGATTTTTTTGGTAACAAAGCCATTTACTTTGTAGTGGAGCAGGAGCATGATACTTTATCGGTAACCGTTACTTCTGTAGTGGAAAAAAAGCCAGCCCCGCTATATAACGCCTTCCCAACCGCCAGCTGGGAATCGGTGCGTGAGCTGTTACAATCTTCTTCCGGTAATTATATCAACGAAAAACAATTCATTGCTGCAACAGATATCACTGCACCCACCACAGCCATTACTGATTACGCAGTGGAATCATTTACACCCGGACAATCCTTATACAGAGCAGTGTATAATTTAATGCAGCGTATCTACTCTGATTTTAAATTTACACCCGGCTTTACCACTATCTCCACGCCGCTCTCCACCGTACTGAAAGAACGAAAGGGTGTGTGCCAGGATTTTGCGCACCTGGGCATTGCCTGTATGCATGCCATGGGGCTGCCGGCCAGGTACATCAGCGGCTATATAGAAACGGTAGCACCTGAAGGAAAAGAAAAATTGACCGGAGTGGATGCCTCACATGCCTGGTTTGCTGTTTTCATTCCCGGTATGGGCTGGGTGGATTTTGACCCTACCAATAATAAAATTCCCGATGAACAATACATAACTGTTGGCTGGGGCCGCGATTATTTTGATATTGTTCCCTTAAAAGGCGTGATCATGAGCAGCAATACGCATGAGATGAAAGTGGCGGTGGATGTGAGAAGAATGTAACTGGATACTGGATGCTGGATACTGGATGCTGGATACTGATCGCTTGTTATTTTTTCTGCACACCTTGTTCATTGTTTGTTATTTGTATTCAGTATTGTTCACTTGCACTGCATTAATAAAAAAATAAGTCCATACAAAAAATTCAAACATGCCCAACATAAATATCACTTTAACTAAAACAGAAAAAGATGATTTAAATGCATTGTTTCAATTTCAGCTGGATAAAGAAGCCAATTATTTAGCCGCCTTTACTGCTAAAGACCCCTCCAACAAAACTGCATACATTGAAAAATACACCCCCTTTTTAACTGACCCTGCTATAAACATGCGGTCCATAAAAGTGAATAATGAAATCGTGGGCAGTATAGCAAAATTTGTGATGGAAAATAAAGCCGGGATTACTTATTGGATAGACAGAAAATCTTGGGGACAGGGCATTGCCACCACAGCACTTACGCAGCTTTTAAAAATTGAACCCGCCAGACCCATTTACGCATATGTTGCTTTTGACAATTATGGATCACAAAAAGTTTTAGAAAAATGCGGTTTTGTAAAAATTGGAACAGATAAAGGATTTGCCAATGCCCGGCAAACAGAAATTGAAGAATTTATTTATAGACTTTGGGAGTGAGGATTGTTCATTTTTGTGTTTGATACTGGATGCTGGCCACTGGTGTCTGCCAGTTCAGGCGGTTTATAACCGCTGCATACCATTACAACCAATAACAGCAGTAACAAATTGGCGTAATGCAATACCCCGCTTCAATAAAAGCCGAATAAAGCGTTTCAGTACAAGTGAGTGACACAACGATGTTGAACCATGTTACGAAAGCCCGTCCCCAAAAAAAAATTACTTTCCCTTTCCCAACCGCAGATCCAGTGTACAAGGGAACTCACTGTTGATCTCCGGTGCAGGCGCATCATAAATAAATGTGCCCCGGTTGTTTGCAACATAGTGTTCCGTAACCGAGGTAAGTGTTTTTATAAAACGGGGTTCCTGTGTATGGCTGGTATTGCCAAAGCGGCTTACGCGGCGGCTTTCGGCTTCAAAGCTGTTGATGGGAAAGGTATCGTAACTTCTGCCGCCGGGGTGCGATACATAATAGGTGCAGCCACCAATGGAGCGCCCGTTCCAGGTATCCACAATATCAAAAGTGAGCGGCGTATCCACACCAATGGTGGGATGCAGTGCACTGGGTGGCTGCCAGGCCCGGTAGCGGATGCCGCACACATACTCTCCTTTTAGGCCGGTTGCGGTAAGGGGTACACGAATACCGCCACACAATAAAATATAACGTCCATCGGTAAGACCGGTGAGTTTTACCTGCACCCTTTCCAAAGAACTGTCTACAAACCTTGCGGTACCTGTGCTGCTCATCTCTTCGCCCAGCACATGCCAGGGTTCGATACCCATGCGTATTTCCATATGGATATCCTTTACCGTTACCGAACCGTAATGCGGAAAACGGAATTCAAAAAACGGTTTAAACCAATCGATGCTGAAGGCATAGCCGGCCTGGTTAAGGTACTCCACCACATCACCCATATCCTGCTGTACATAATGCGGCAGTAAATACTTATCGTAGAGGCTGGTGCCCCATCTTACCAGCTTATGCTTATACGGTTTCTTCCAAAATGCGGCTATCAATGCCCGTAATAAAAGCATTTGCAATAAACTCATTTGCTTGTGCGGGGGCATATCAAAGGCACGGAATTCTAATATGCCCAACCTTCCGCTGGAAGAATCGGGTGAATATAATTTATCGATGCAAAATTCAGAACGGTGTGTATTGCCCGTGATATCGGTAAGCAGGTGGCGGAAGATCCTGTCGGTTACCCAAAAAGGAATGAACCCTTTTTCCGGCACCTGGCTAAAGGCAATTTCCATTTCATATAACCGGTCTTCAAAGCCTTCATCAAAACGCGGTGCCTGGCTGGTGGGGCCCACAAAACTACCGGAGAATAAATAAGATAAGCCGGGATGGTGCTGCCAGAAAGTAATTAAACTGCGCAACACATCGGGCCTGCGCAACAGCGGACTATCCGAAGGCACTGCGCCGCCGATAGTGATATGATTACCGCCACCTGTGCCTGTATGCCTGCCATCCAGCATAAATTTTTCGGTACCTAATCTTGACAGCCTGGCTTGTTCGTATAATGTTTCGGTATTTGCTAATAACTCCTTCCAGCTTTTTGCAGGATGAATGTTCACTTCAATCACACCGGGATCGGGCGATACCACCAACCGTTCCATGCGGTGATCGCGGGGCGGTTCGTATCCTTCAATACGTACGGGCATTTTCAAATGTGCCGCGGTAGATTCTATAGAAGCCACTAAATCTAAATAATGTTCTAAATAATCCATTGGCGGAAGAAACACATAAATATGTCCTTCTCTGGCTTCCACGCTCAGTGCAGTTTTCACTGTATCTACTTCAAAAGCAATTTCGGGTTCGGGTGCTTCCTTTGCTTTTTCTTTTGCCAGTTTCTTTTTTTCTTCTTCAGTCAGTTTCTTTTCTGTTACCTGCGGCTGTATGCGCTGCGGTGGTGCTTCGTGCAGGGTAATGGAACCATACCGTTGTGCTATGGTTTCGTGAAAATGGTCGAGCAGCGGCAGTTCTTCAAACAAACTACGCTCTACCCGCTGCGGCATTTTGGCTTTGGCTACTACCGGCAGCGATTCTAACGGTAAGCGTAAGCCGATGGGTGAGTTACCGGGTATTAAAAATAAATGCTCGCGGTTGAATATCCATTTGCAGCTGAGCCACTGGCTGTTCCAGTAATTCCATTGCAATGGTAAAATGTATCCTACCGGGTTGCCCAGGCCCTGGTTAAGCAATTGTGCCAGCGTGCGCCGTTCAAAAGGATCTTTTAAATTAGATTTCAGCGGATCTACATTCACGGGGTTCTTTCCTTCGGTCCATAAAAAATAAAAAACGTCTTCATAAGCGGCGCTGATATTATCGGGACTTACTGCCAAACATTTGGCCAGTTCGCCGGCAAATAATGCCGCTTCTTTATAGGTGTACTGTTGATTGTTTTTCTCATGCGAGATCAGGCTAATATCCTTCCAAACGGGATACCCATCCTTCCGCCAGAACAAACCGTATTGCCATCTTGGCAAAGGCTCGCCGGGGTACCATTTGCCCTGTCCGTAATGGATCAATCCATCGGGGCCAAATTTTTCTCTCAACCTAAAAATGAGATCATGCGATAACATTCTTTTTTCCTTTCCATCGGCAGCAGTATTCCATTGATCAGATTCCATATCATCAATAGAAACAAAGGTTGGTTCACCTCCCATGGTCATGCGCACATCACCTGCTTCCAAATCTTTATCTACCTGTTCACCAATGGCATTGATCTCTATCCATTGCTGCTGTGTAAAAGGTTTGGTTACGCGGGGGTCTTCATAAATTCTTGTCACCGAATTCTCAAATTCAAAACTCACTTCACATTGGTCGGTAGCGCCCACTACAGGTGCAGCACTTGCATAATCGGGTGTGCATGCCAGTGGGATATGCCCTTCGCCTGCAAACAAACCTGATGTAGCATCCAGGCCAATCCATCCTGCGCCGGGTATGTACACTTCCACCCAGGCGTGCAGATCAGTAAAATCATTTTCGGGTCCGGATGGCCCGTCGAGTGATTTTTCATCGGCAGATAATTGTACCAGGTAACCTGAAACAAAACGCGATGCCAATCCCAGGTGCCGGAGAATTTGTACAAAGAGCCAGGCCGTATCGCGGCAGGAGCCCAGTGCTTTTTCCAGTGTGGTTTCGCAACTCTGTACACCGGCTTCCATACGAATGGAATAATTGATATCCTTATTTAATTTTTGATTGAGGTACACCAAAAAATCATTGATTGTTTTCTTACTTTTATCAATGCTGCTCAACCATTGCATCAGGCGCGGGCCGCTTTCTTTTATTTCTAAATATGGGATGAGTTCTTTGGGCAATTGCCCCTGGTAGGTGAACGGAAAATTTTCGGCATATTCTTCCACAAAAAAATCAAATGGATTAATGCTCACCAGATTGGCAATGAGCTCCACTTCAATTTTTAATTCACTGGTCTTATCAGGAAATACCACTCTTGCCTGGTAATTGCCAAAAGGATCTTGCTGCCAGTTAATGAAATGCTCTTTAGGGTTAATTTGAAAAGAATAGGCTTCAATGGCGGTTCGTGAATGCGCCGCAGGGCGCAGCCTGAAGATATGCGGGGAAACCGCTACCGGTTTGTTATAACTGTAAACTGTTTTGTGCCTGATGGCTACACGTATTGCCATAATTAATAGTTTTTATTAATCATATGGTCAATACAATCGTTTTTTAAATATAGGATTGAATTGGGGGAAAGAAAAATTTTATTTGGAAGGGATGTACGCAGAGGAGATAATTGCACGCAGAGATGCGGAGAGCGCAGAGGAGAAAAAACACACAAGGCCCGGGTAGCGAATACAAACCTGTTGCATTATTTGCGAAGCCTGGCAGCCATTTCTTAAGTATAGATACATTATTTTCCGCGGGCTCTGCACCGCTGCGTGCCAAATTTTTTACAGCAGTTGCGCTGCTGCATACAAGCTTTCTCCTTTGTATTAAAAACCTCCGCGTCCCTGCACCACTGCGTACCAATTTTATTCCTCCTCTTCATTACCTTTGCAGCGTGATAGAAGTAAAATTAAAAGAAAAAGAAAATAAAGCCAGCACTTTTAACCTGGTACCTGTTGCCCCTTTGCGCATTGTATTTATGGGCACACCCGAATTTGCAGTAGCCTCGCTGGATGCACTGGTAAAAGCCGGGTACCATATTGTGGGGGTGATTACTGCGCCGGATAAACCCGCAGGCCGTGGCATGCAGTTGCAGCAAAGCGCTGTAAAAAAATACGCAGCAGCACATCAATTGCATGTATTGCAGCCCGAAAAATTAAAGAACCCTGAATTTTTAGCGGAACTAAAAGCATTGAATGCCGACCTGCAAATTGTGGTGGCCTTTCGTATGCTGCCCGAACTGGTTTGGAATATGCCACCCATGGGATCGGTGAACTTACATGGCAGTTTGTTACCACAGTACCGGGGAGCCGCCCCCATCAACTGGGCGGTGATCAATGGTGAAAAGGAAACCGGCGTCACCACTTTTAAACTGAAACACGAAATTGATACCGGTGATATTTTACTGCAGCAAAGTTTTCCGATTGGAGAAAATGATACTGCCGGAGAAGTACATGATACCATGAAGGAGATGGGTGCAGCGCTGTTGGTTAAAACAGTAAAAGGTTTGGCGGATGGATCTTTACAGGAAGTGGCGCAGGCGTCAATGGTGAACGGTGATTTGTCAATACAAGTGCCACCACCATTGAACAGCGATTCACCATTCACCATTCACCATTCACTAAAACATGCCCCCAAAATATTCACCGATACCTGCAGGATAGATTTTACCAAAACCACTGCCGAAGTACACAACCTCATCCGCGGCCTGTCGCCATTCCCGGGTGCATTTACTTTTTTGGATGATAAGATGTGCAAGATTTACCGCAGTGAAAAAATTAGCGGGGCACCTACAACTGCAGCAGGCAATTATGAAACAGACGGCAAAACTTTTTTACGGTTCGCCTGCAGTGATGGATACATCAATGTAAAAGAATTACAACTGGAAGGCAAAAAGAAAATGCTGGTGGAAGATTTTTTAAGAGGCTACCGCTTTCCGGCATAAAAAAAGCGCTGCAATAATTGCAGCGCTGCTGAATACTTATGGTTTCAATTATTTTATTTTCAGTTTGTCCATCATGGCGCTGGTTAAAGCTGCTTTAGGAATAACCAGGCTGATGGTATTGATAGCAAAATATTCTTCCGATACGTTCACATACCCGTTGGCTGCGCCCGTAACACCCCAGGAGTTTTTTACCAAAAAATAAGTGGCGCCTGTTTTGGTTCTTTCCAGTCCGGTAATGTGCATCAGGTGATCGTCTTGTGTAGTCAGGTTTTCAAATAGTTCCTGGCGTTCTTCAGCATCCCATTTTCCTTTGCCGGGCACTTTACGAACTTCACCTTTGCGCTTGTTGGTTTCATGTAATTCTTCGGTCAGTATGGCAATGGCCTGCTTTTGCTGAAATCCATCATTGCTTACATCTGCATCCCACAATACAGAGTAACCGCTGCCGAGTGCAGCTTTGGTCAGCTCCACCATTTCATCCAGCGGCACATTGTAATAAGCACCATTGCTGAAATTATCGGGCACTTCCAGCACAAACGGTTCGTAGTACGGATGGTGTGTAAATGATGTGATGTACACATAATCATTGGGATTGAACTTCAATACCTCGCTGGCAAAAGTTTTGGGAGTATACTCTTTTCCTTTATAAGTAAATTTTGCGGGTGGATCACCCAGGTCTTCGTCCAGCATCTCTTCAAATTCATCCTCCCAATCCCGTGGCAGCGGGCTGATCTTTAAAATACTGTCTAAATAATTTTTCAGTTCTTTTACCAGTTTTACATGGTTGTGCTGGGTGCTGCCCTTTTTTAATCCGCTATAAACAGACTCGGGTACAGCGCCGTATTTAGCAATGGCATTAATCAGGTCGTGCCCCAGTCCGCCTTCTCCAAATTGCGCATGTCCCTGGCGCAGCACATAGTTTTTAGCTTTATCCAGGTAGGTATTTCTAACGGCAAACATTTCGCTCAGGTCTAATTCTCCCAAATTATATTTCAGGCACTGGCTTTCAATTAAAGAGGTGGTGGAAAAACACCAGCAGGTACCCGTCATACCCTGGTTTTTAACCGGCGTGGCGGATGCGCTGTTTAATACAATATAGTCGCCGGCACGTTCATTTTTAGTAGCCGTTTCGTTTTTAGCTGCTTCCGCTTTACTATTTTCCTTTACTTCCCTGCCGCCGTTGGTATTGGTTCTTTGCGTGGCCGATTTATTTATTTCACGATCCGTTTGTGAATGGGCCGCCATAAATGATCCCAGGGTAAGCGCATATAAAAAAACTTTCTTCATACATTTTATTTTGTGTAATTAAGTGTGCAATCTAATTTATTATCGCCGGCGCCCAATACATCTGCGGCGGCATTGCTGATGCGGATGATCAGTCCGTTGTTCTGTTTAATATCGGGTATCAGGTCCAGCACTTTGGCATATACCGATCTGCCATTGGCATTATTGGTGATCTTTATTACCGTTCCTGCCGGAATGCTGTTGTGCAAACAATAATATTTGCCATCTTCCCAACCGCTTGTGCTTTTAAATATCCCTCCCGTTCCGCTTTCAGCAGCAATAGTTCTGCCGCTGGTTTGAGATTCATACACGGCTCTAAAACTGCCTCCGTTAAAATTACCTGCTTTTGCAGCGACTGGTACTGTTTTTACAGGTTCTGTTTTGGGCGTTTCCTTTTTTTCTGCAACAGGCTTTTTTTCTGCAACAGGCACTTCAGCCACCACAGGTTCTTTCACTTCAACAGGCGGTGGTGCTTTCTCCACTTTGGGCGTTGTAACAGGGCTTGCCTGCTGGGCGCCGTTATATCCCACTATCAGTTTGGCACCCTCGCTTAATGCATCGCTGGTAAGATGATTCCATTTTTTTATATCGGCAATGGGTACTTTATTGTAGAGGGTGCTGATATGATACAGGGTTTCTTTTTTACCTACCACATGATACACAGGTGCACCTTTTTCATTGGAAACCGGGGCCGTTTGTACCGGTGCCGGCTCCTTTACCGGTGGCGGTGCCGGGGCTTCGGTAGTTTTTGCATTGGTTACCGGAATCTTTAACACCTGCCCGATAGAGAGGCCTTTTTCATAATCAATTTTATTATAATTTGCCAGCTCCCTGCCATTGATATTGTATAAACGCCCGATACTGCTCAGGCTTTCTTTTGGCCCTACAGTATGAGTGATCACTTTTTGTGCAGTTACAAAAAGCGGCAGCAATAACAACAGCCCGAATATTTTCTTCATGGTGCAAAAATTGTGTCTGCAAATATGCAAAAATTAGTTGGTTTAGCCGCCCATTTACTTGTTAACAATGCGCCATTCCTTTGGATAATAATTATTGACCCGGTTGGCCAGTATTTTTACCCAACCCAGGGGTAAATGCCGGTATGTGATCAGTGTCCAGCCCTTTTTTTCGGTGGTAATGTCAAGCTCCTGTTTGCGCAGGTATTGCAATGCATCCTGTAACCCTACCTCCACCGCGGTAATATTATAATTGATTACCGTACTGAGGGCCAGTTCATGGTCTGGTATCAGTGCATCACGTATCAGGCTGCCCAGTTTTACACCGGCTTTTTTTATATACAGGGCCGATTGCATCATGGCCAGGTCTTGCTGCAAATGCAGGGGCATGGCAATGATCTCCTCTTTTTGTTTGATGTAAAAAAATGAATCGGGATGCTGTAAAAAAGGGCGGAGGATATCAATTTCTTTTGCCGGCAGTTTTTCCGATTTGCTTTTGGGTATTTTATTGTTGTGCTCAATACCTGTTTCTTCAGACTTTCGAAATACCGCTATAAAAAATCCTTCGCCTTTTAGCTTGTCGGGATAAAAACGATAGCCATGTGCAGCACTCAGGGGAGAGTGGGTTTCAACGATGTTCCAGTTCTCATTCAGTTGCAACTTGACAGAAGACAGCTGACAGTTATTGATGAGCCAGTCTGCAATGGCTTCATCTTCTTCGGTGGAATAAGAGCAGGTGGAATAAATGAGTACGCCACCGGGTTGTAATGCCGGCACTATATCTGCCAGTATCCTTTGCTGGCGCTGGCTGCACAGCTGCACATTATTTTCGCTCCACTCTTCAATAGCCAATGGATCTTTACGAAACAAGCCGCTGCCGCTGCAGGGTGCATCCACCACTATCACATCAAAATAATTGGGCAGGCGCTGAAAATCTTTTGGATCGTTATTGGTAACAATGGTATTGGCCGCACCCCATTTAATAATATTTTCTGTTAAAATACTGGCCCTTGTTTTAATCACTTCATTACTCACCAGTAAACTATCTGCCGTGATCAGCGATTGTATCAAAGTAGATTTTCCGCCGGGTGCGGCGCAGAGATCCAGTATTTTTATGGGTTTAGACAGATCGGTGCTTTGCTGCAATGCCTGCTGTACAAACATACTGCTGGCTTCCTGTACATAATAGGCTCCTGCATGAAACAAAGGATCTGCGGTAAATGATGGACGTTCCTGTAAATAATAGCCATTGTCATTCCAGGGCACTTTATCAACGGTATCAAATAATAAGTGTTGCGTTTGTTTAAATGGATTTAACCGGATGGACGTTACCTGCTCACCAGACTGGTGTACGCTGCAAAAACGATCATCATCAAAGCCGGGCACTTGTTGTAATGAACTGAGTAAAGCGGTAGGTAACTGCACAATATTATTTTATGTTGCTAAAAAGTAATTAAAATACAAGACTACTGCATTACATCCGAAGTTTTTGATTGACGGATATATTTTATTAAAAAAATTCGACTGCCCGTTATTTTACAACATCAAAATACGTGATTACTATCTCCACCCTCCTGTTCTTTTCTCTTCCTGCCTCAGTATCATTGGTGGCTACAGGAAAATTTTGCCCCTTTCCAACAGCCTGCAATTTTTCGGCAAACTGCGGCATGGCAGTAATTAAATACTGCTGTATGGCCCGTGCCCTGTTTTCTGACAGTGTTTGATTGCTTTGCTGGTTACCGCTGTTATCAGTATGCCCGCTCACTTCTATTTTTAAAAATTTCTTTTGTGTTAATATTGATACCAGGCTGTCCAGTTTAGTTTTTACAGCTGGCTTTACCGCGTATTTGCCCACATCAAAAAGCAAGGCAGCAATGGTGAGGGTATCGTTGGTAAAATGTACAACTGGTTTTATTTCTGGCAAGGCAGTGATATCGTCTGTATGACGGTAGTTCTGATCATACATTTGCCGCACCGCGGTTTGGTATGTTTCGCACAGGGGTAAATTATTGATCGGCTTAAATACAATTTCATCAATAAAATTCAATACGTCACCACCTGAATTCATGGCGTCTTTCATGTCAAAATTCCTTTCGGGCAATCCTGCCGCGGTAATGATAATGAATCTTTCTTTACCTGTGGCAAGGTAATCCGCTGTTACATGTTTCCAGTTGTTTTTATAATCTGCATCCGTATTTTCTGCAGCAATGATCATTGACGGGGTTGGTGGTAGTTGTGTAATATTACCCAGAGTGGGTTCGTGACTGGTAAAATAAATGGCCAGCGGCGCAAAAGATAATTTTGCGGTGTTGATAAAAAAAGACAGGTTGTACTTTTCTCCTGTAACTAGCGGACAACACAGGCCGCTGTACACATACCGGGGTTTATTAAAATTAGACATTACATTCCCAACAGCTATTGTAAGCAACATATGCCCCAGCACGGGTCTGGGTGCCGCACGCGACTTCACTAAAATATTTGTAGCAGGAATATTGAACCATGCTTCGGGTGCACAGTCGGCTTTGTACTCTACGCACCGGTTGATGTCTTCAAAGCCAGGATTGGTTAAAAGATTTTGCGATTGCACATCAGTGCATATACCGCACAGGCATATAGTGCAAATAAAAATAATGGCCTGCCTGTATAAAGTCATCGGTGACAGCATTGAAATTTTTGTTACACATCTATGGAATCATATACCACTACTTTTTCCCACAGGTGTGAGCACTCGTTTACAAATTGCAAATGAACGGGGTCCGTTTGGTAAGCATCCTGTGCAGCAGCATCTGCAAAAAACAGCATCCACGAAACGGAGTAGGTATTGTCAATTACCCCACGGCTGGTGGCAGCGGCGGTTCCGATATGAAAGGATTGAATGGTGGAAGCGGCAGCTAATTTTTGCAAACCGGCAATCAATGCCTGCTTGTCTTCGGCACTGCCGGAATTTTTCAGCCAGAAAAAAACATGGTGGATGAATGTGTTCTTCATTTGTAGTGTTGCACGCAGAGGCGCAGAGGCCGCTGAGATTTTATTTTTTAAGAGATATTTACACCGATTTAATTTCTGCACACAGGTCCTGCAGCACTTTTTTGGCATCGCCAAATAACATACTTGTTTTGGGTTGAAAGAAGAGGTCATTTTCAATACCGGCATAACCGGGTTTCATACTTCGTTTATTTACGATCACGGTTTTGGCCTGTTCCACTTCTAAAATGGGCATGCCGTAAATGGGAGAGGCGGGATCGTTTTTTGCTGCAGGATTCACCACATCATTGGCGCCCAGTATCAATACCACATCAGCGGTTTTAAATTCATCATTGGCATGTTCCATCTCCAGTAATTTATCATAACTCACATCCGCTTCTGCCAGCAATACATTCATGTGCCCCGGCATTCGGCCTGCAACTGGATGAATGGCATATATTACTTCCACGCCTTTTTCGTTCAGTATTTTTTCCAGTTCGTGACAGGTATGCTGAGCCTGTGCAACCGCTAAACCATAGCCGGGAACGATCATTACTTTATTGGCATAGCCCATCACCATAGCGGCATCGGCTAAACTGATCTCTTTATAATTGCCCTGTGCTTTTGCAGCACCACCGGCCGCTGCAGCTTTATTACCGCCGCCAAATGAACCGATCAGTACGTTGGTCAGCGAGCGGTTCATCGCTTTACACATTAAAATGGTAAGCAATGTACCAGCAGCGCCTACTAAAATCCCCCCCGTAAGCATGGCTTTGTTATCGTATAAAAATCCACCGCAGGCAGCAGCCACACCGGTAAAAGAATTCAGCAAAGAAATTACCACCGGCATATCGGCACCACCAATGGGCATCACGAACAGAACCCCATAGATGAATGCAAAAAAACCAATGAGTATAAAGGGAAGATAAATGTTCCCAATGTTTGAACGGTATGCAAATACAGACGCTGCTATTACCAATGCCAGCACGATCATGTTTACGATATGCTGTCCTTTAAATGAATAATCTTTTACCCGGCCATTTAATTTGCCCCATGCAATGATGCTGCCGGTGTATGAAATGGTACCAATAATGGCACCTGCAACAATGGTAATGTAATGCCCTACAGATGCCAGGTCGGAGAATGCTGTATCAGGTGCATCCTGGTGTAATTTATAAATATGATAAAACTCCGCCGCAGAGATCAATGCCGCACAGGCACCACCCATACCATTAAACAAACTCACCATTTCGGGCATGGCTGTCATTTTCACTTTTTTGGCAGAGAGTGTACCGGCTACTGTTCCTATCAGTAAGCCGCCAAAGATCCACAAATAATTATGCAGTTTTTCACCATTGTCTTCATATAAAAATATGGTGCCGATAATGGCCACCGTCATTCCAAATGCAGCCACCAAATTTCCTTTGCGTGCAGTTGCAGGATTGGATAACATTTTCAATCCTAAGATAAAAGTTACCGAAGCAATGAGGTAGCAGAGTGTGAGTAAATTGAGTTCCATAATTAAGGCCCCACCTATCCTCCCCCAAGGGGAGGAAAATGGAGAAGATTGTGTAATAGATTAAAAAATATTTTTTTATAAAATCTGTTATTGTTTTTAACCCCGATATATTATAATCATAGTTTTCACACTGACACTCACCTACTTTCATCTTCGCTACAATCTATAACATTTCTTCCCCCATGGGGGGAGATAGAGGGGGCCTATTTTTTCTTCTTGAACATTTCCAGCATTCTGTCTGTCACCACAAATCCGCCCACCACATTCAGGGTGCCTAAGATCACTGCTAAAAATCCTAATCCTAATGCCAGGTAGTTATCTGTTTCCGCCTTGCCCATTACAATGATGGCACCAATTATTACCACCCCATGTATGGCATTGGCGCCGCTCATCAAGGGCGTATGCAACACACTGGGCACTCGGCCAATCACTTCAATACCCACAAAAATCATCAGGATAACGATGTAGATGATCTGCTGATTTTCGGAGATCCATTGTAAAATACTTTCCATTGTTGAATATGTTAATCCGTTATTTATTTAATTGGTTTGAAGCGTTCATTATCCGGTATCCAGAATCCAGTATCCGGCAATCATCCTCAATTATCCATTGACCAATGCTTTCACTCTTTCATTCGTTACCACCCCGCCATGTACCACGCAGGTTCCTTTCACCAGGTCGTCTTCAAAATTTAAATTAAATATCCCTTCTTTGCTGATCATCAGTTGTAAAAAATTCAGCACATTCTTTCCGTATAATTTACTGGCGTCACTGGACATAGTACCTGCCAATCGTGAAGTACCCACAATCGTTACACCGTGATGAATTACTGTTTCGTCATTTTTTGTAATATCCGTATTACCACCTGTTGCTGCCGCAAGATCAATAATTACAGAACCGTTTTTCATAGCTGCTATCATTGGTGTGGTAATTAAGATGGGGGCTTTTTTACCGGGTATCTGTGCCGTGCTGATCACCACATCTGCCTTGGCAACGCTCTCCGCGATCTTTGCTTTCTGGCGGTCCATAAATTCTGCCGATTGCTCCACTGCATAACCGCCGGCTTTGCTGGCATCAGCAGCGCCTTCTACTTCTATGAATTTTGCACCTAAACTTTGTACTTCTTCTTTTACCGCCGGACGGGTATCAAACACTTCCACCACCGCCCCCAAACGTTTTGCAGTGGCAATGGCCTGTAAGCCTGCAACACCGGCGCCCAGTATCATCATTTTTGCGGGCGGCACACTACCTGCAGCAGTCATGAACATGGGAAAATATTTAGGAAATAAATTGGCTGCCAGCAATACCGCTTTATAACCGGCAATATTGGCCTGGCTGCTCAGTACATCCATGCTTTGAGCACGGGTGGTTCGGGGCAGCATGTCCATACTGAATACCGTAAAATCTTTTGCGGCCCACTCCTGCATTTGTTGCGCTGCAAATAAGGGCTGAAATACCCCTAAGAATATTTTTGATTTCAGGTTTTGGATCTCTGATGCTGCCGGAGCATTGATGGAAAGTATGATATCACTTTCGTTTAGTATCTCGTTTCTCGATTTGATTGACGCACCGGCTGCTGTGTATTTGTCATCATCTGCAAAAGCGCTTGCACCTGCATTGCTTTCAATACAAACATTTACATTCCATTTTTTAAGGATAACTGCATGTTCCGGTAAAAGGGAGATTCTGGTTTCGGGAGCTGGTTCTTTTAAAACGCCAATAGTCATAATAAAATAATTATCCTAAAGGTAGCAAAAAATAAAACCGCAGCGCCATTAGTACGCATCCATTTTTAAAACCGGAGGGTAAAGTGCTGGGGTATTTTAATGTTGCGGTTTAGTATAACAATACCAATAAAAAACAGGTCGATGGTAAGCGTAACCTGCGGGTGCTGCTGAATTTGGGCCCAGGCCGCTTCCATTCCGGCACTCCAGTGAATGTCGTCAAATACCAGGATGGTGTCATTTGTAGCATGTGGCAGCAACTGCAAAAAATAATGGAGGGTGGGTTCCTTGCGGTGATTGCCGTCTATAAAAGCCAGGTCTACCTTTTGTAACTGCGCCAATACCGGTGGCAGGGTGAGCGAAAAATCTCCCTGCTGTAAACTGATATTATTTATATGCAGGTGATCAAAGGTTTGCTGTGCAATGGCTGCTATATTGCCAGCCCCTTCGCAGGTATACACTGTTGCCTGTGCATTGCCCGAAGCAAGATAAGACGTGGTGATACCAAAAGAAGTACCCAGCTCTAAAATAGTGGTGGGTTTGTAATACTGCACCATCCGGAACAACAACTGCGAAAATTTTTTAGATTTTAATGATGAGGCTGCAATATCCCTTACCATCCGCAGGTTATTTTTAATTACCGCAGAGCCGGCACCAAAATCTTCCACCTCTATTACTGTAATATCAGCGAGCAATGCCTTTCTTTCTTTTTCAATATGGGCATAACAATCATAGGTATGTGAATCGTTCAGTACTTTTTCAATAAACTCAAATACAAAAGGCGAATGAATGCCATGGCCCTTACTGCTGGATGCAGTAAGATAATAGCGCATGTATTTTGTTGCTAATTGAAAAGGGTTGTACATGATCATTTCAAAAATACGGACGGGTGAGGTAATTTTTTTTCTTATTGGCAACAAGATAAACAAGTGTAACAAAAAAAACTACCAGTAAATACTTAAATATTTTTTCACCAACGGATGCTTCGTTGTATACAGCCCATGATGAAGGCAGGTCATCGTACCGTAAACTGTAAAGCACTGTTTCTATCCTGCCCAGGTTCAGCATCAACAAAAAAAGCAATGTAAAAAACCGGTTAATACGTAGTTGCTTTATAAAGAACAATATGCCGGTTAAAGCAGGAAGATATATTTTAATAAAAAATAACGCGACCGGGTATGCGTTGATGCCGTTTATAACCTGGTTCCACTCATAAGATTGTTGCCCGTACCATGCGAGGCAAACAATTCAGTTCCGGCATACAGTATACTACAAAGAGCAGCCCATGCGGCCAATGTATTGCATACGTATAAAAAATTACAGCATTCTTTTTGATACCCTGCTTTTAAAAACAGGGTACCTGCTAATAACAGCACCACTGCAAATGCATACAGGTTTAAATAAAAGCCGGCTAAGGAATATACATATAATGCTGTATCAATACTCATTTTTTCTCCCATACCTGAAAAGAATAGGCATAGGCATGTTTGGTGTCAATGTCAAAATCTTCGCTGGAAGTCAGTTTCCAGCTACTATTATCAATATCAGGAAAAAAAGTATCCCCTTCTAAGGTGGCATGTACACGGGTTATATAGATCCTGCTGGCAATGGCCATGCTTTGTGTATAAATTTCGCCGCCGCCAATTACAAATATTTCTTTACAATTGGTGGCTTTGGCCTTTTCCAGTGCATCATGTAAATCGGTAGCGGTAATAGTACCTTCTGCGGTCCAGCCTGACTGACGTGTAATTATAATATTGATCCTTCCGGGCAAAGGTTTGTTCACCGCTTCAAAAGTTTTGCGGCCCATGATCACTACCATACCCCAGGTAAGGTTTTTAAAAAATTTAAGATCGTTGGGTAAATGCCAGAGCAACTGATTGTCTTTACCAATGGCATTATTTTCGGCTGCCGCTACTACAAGAGATATGATCATACAAAATGAATAAGCAGCAAAAATAAGGAATAAGCGGGTATTGGGGTTCGCCGCAGATGCGCAGATTAAAAAAGAAAATGATTAGGAATTACTCATAACTCATTGCCGCAGATGCGCAGATGGAAAAGAATAGTGATTAGCCATTTCTTACTACTTATGACTTACTACTCATAACTTATTGCCGCAGATGCGCAGATGGAAAAGAATAGTGATTAGCCATTTCTTACTACTTATGACTTACTACTTACTACTTATTGCCGCAGATGCGCAGATGGAAAAGAATAGTGATTAGCCATTTCTTACTACTTATGACTTATGACTTATGACTTACTACTTACTACTTATTGCCGCAGATAAAGCTAATCCTTCCCATTCGTGTAATGTGTGGCTTATTTAATTCTTCAGAATTTTAAATTCCACACGCCGGTTAAGCTGTCTTCCTTCGTCTGTATCATTGGTAGCCACAGGTTTGGTTTCGCCATAACCCTGCGATATGATCCTTGTTGCAGCAATCCCTTTCGACAAGATATATTCCCTTACCGATTTGGCACGGTTATCACTCAGTGTAAAATTATATTCATCCGACCCTTTACTATCTGTATGCGCACTCATTTCAATTTCTACATTTGGATACTCAGTCAGAAATTTCACCACACGGTCTAATTCAACAAACGATTCAGATCGCAAACTGAACTTATCAAAATCAAAGAATACATTGTTTAAACGGAAAACCTGTCCTATTTCAATGGGTACTAAATACAGGTCTTTATGAATTTCTTTATAGCCGGCTTTTATCAATGAATCTAAATCCAGGTTTTCAGAAATGGCAAAGAATTTATCTGCCGATGCACGGATGCTGTAATTTTTATCGTAGGGCAACACAATTTTAAACGATCCGTCTATCGGGCTGCTTACCCCGTTGCCTGCGTCGGCTCCATCAGGCAAGGTTTGATAAATGAGGGAGGCTTCCAGGGGGCGTTTGGTTTTTGCATTGTAAACGTTACCGCTTACCAGCACCACGGGGTCGGGCATTTCTTTCTCTAGTAGTTTTACCCGCACAATATCACTGGCACCAAAAGCCCCGTCGCTGGAAGTGAGGTAGGCAAATTCGCCTCCTGCATCCAAAGTAAAAAATGCTTCAGAGCCGGGTGTGTTGATGGGGGCACCTAAATTTACAGGGTCGCTCCATTTGGTCCAGCTGTCATCCAAACGTTTGGTCATCCAGATATCATTTTCGCCCAGGCCACCGGGCCTGTCGCTGCTGAAATACAATGTAACACCATCTGCCGCTAAAAAAGGACTCATCTCGTTGTAATCAGATAAATTAATTTTTTTACCCAAACTTTTGGGTGCCGTCCAGATATCATTGCCTTCTAAAAAAGACACATACAGATCATTTTCGTAGCTGTTCTTTTTATCGCTCATATAAAACAACAGGGTCTTTCCGTCGTGGCCCATGGAAGCACCAATTTGCTGGGTAAAACTGAACTTATTAAAATTGCGGATCTTCAGCATCTCAGCATCCGTCCAGCTGCCATCGGCCCTTTTATGTATCATACTTACCCCCATGCCCAAATACTGGCCTTCAATAAAAGAACCTTTTAATAAAATGGTATTTAAATCGGGAGAAATCCAGTACACCGCATTGTATTGCGATGCATTTACTTTGGCACTTAAATGCTTTGCCCTGCTCCATTTGCCCGTGGTATCGCGGGTAGAATACCAAATATCCTGCGAATTGGGAACTGTTTGATATTGCACATTGGCCGGATCATTCTGGCGGATGAAGAACAATAAATTGCCGTCGGCAGAAATGGTGGGCCGCATTTCGGGATGTTCGGTATTGATCACTTCGCCCAGATTCTCTACTTTAACAATCGTAGATTCTTTGATGACATTCTCTTTCTGCTCCTTGAATTTAACCGTGGTATCTATGGCGCTTTGTGCTAAAACGGCTGATGAAATACAAATGAACAGGATGCAAAAAGTAAAAGTTGTCTTCATAAGATTAGTTATCTTATGCAACAACGAAAAACAAGCAGAAATAATGTGTATGTGGAAAGAAAAATACAGAAACCTGTTGCCGCAGATGCGCAGATTAAAAACGGGAATGATTATTCATCCCCGTTTACCTATAAGTTATTGTCGCAGATGCGCAGATTGAAAACAGGAGCAATTATCATTTACTCATCCTTACTCACTACTAACATCTTACTACTCACACCGCTACCGGCGCCTTTATAGCAGGATGACTTTGGTAGTGCTGCAATTCAAAATCTTCAAACTTAAAATCAAAAATATCTTTTACACCAGGATTGATCTTCATTGTGGGCAATGGGAAAGGCGTTCTGGTCAATTGTAAATCAGCCTGTTCAAAATGGTTGCTGTACAAATGCACATCCCCAAAACTATGTACAAATTCGCCGGGCTGCAGGCCGCATACCTGTGCAATCATCATTGTTAGTAAAGCGTAAGAAGCGATATTAAAAGGCACACCCAAAAACACATCGGCGCTGCGTTGGTACAACTGGCAACTCAACTTTCCGTTAGCCACATAAAATTGAAACAAGCAATGGCAGGGCATCAGTTTCATTTTTGGCAGGTCGGCTACATTCCATGCACTGATGATCATGCGGCGGCTGTCGGGATTATTTTTAATCTGATGAATGAGGTCTTTTACCTGGTCTGCTTCCACACCATCAGCACCCTGCCAGCTGCGCCATTGTTTGCCATATACCGGGCCCAGATCACCGTTTTCATCTGCCCATTCGTCCCATATTTTAACATTGTGTTCTTTTAAATAACCAATATTGGTATCGCCCTGCAAAAACCAGAGCAGCTCGTATATAATACTTTTTAAATGGCATTTTTTGGTGGTTACCAGTGGAAATCCCTTGCTTAAATCAAAACGCATCTGGTAGCCAAACACACTGCGGGTGCCGGTTCCTGTACGGTCGCTTTTATCGGTACCGGTTTCAATAATATGTTTTACTAAATCTAAATATTGCTGCATGGCTGCAAGGTAGCAAAATTGAAAAAATTATCGGGGCAATACTTATCCATGCCTGTTAATTGGGCATATTGTGTTTATAATTTTTTATACAATGAAGCCAAACAAAAAAGAAACCCATTTTTGCAGGCGCTGTCATAGGGGACCGGGCTGTACAAAAATGGGTTGGGGTTATGGTTCTGATTCCTGCTTAGATAGGTTCAATAGACAGTTTGGTATACCGTTCTTTGGTATTATTTTCCAGTACCATGATATGGCCCTCCTTAGCACCCGCCACACGAATGGAGCTTTTGCCCATGCGGTACGGAATTGTTCGGATCACTTGTTTTTTTGCAAGGCTGTAAATATTATACCCGCTTGCATCGCTGAAAACCACTACATCTGATTTGGCAGCCGGAGCGTATAAGGTGGAAAAATCATTAGCCATATCGTACATTGATAAAGGTAATTTTGCATGGTAATAGATAGATTTCTTTTTCTCTAAAGTCTGATCTATGTACAGCGACCCCTTATTACCCTGCTTAATAATCACTGCATCCTGGTACCTGTATTTATGTGTGCCTGTAACACCCAGGATGAAAGGCGGTATAAAAACAGTTGGCAAAAAAATGGCACTTGAAATAATTGCCCCTATTCTTGTCTTTCTTCTTAAAGTATTACCTGCAAAATACGCATTGCCAGCAGAGTCTTGAGTTGCAGCCCGAATAACAGGGAATTTTTTCGTCTCTTTTGAAAAACCGTTGCTTCCAAATTCTGGTTTAAATGCGCCATCCGACCAATATGAATAATTTTCATTTATATCTTTTTTACCAAGTCCATGAAAAGTCAACGAAAAAACACCTATAAACATCCCCTTATTGTGGGACCTTCCACTTTCATAATAGCCTTTGTACTTTCTTCGTATTATATTACCTGCAGCGTAGGGATTGCCCGTTAATGGATTCATTTGAAAAGTCATTACCTGCATGCCATTTTCTGCCTGGTCTTCAAGTACATATTTTTCACTCTTTTTCCCATCTGCTACTGCAAGCCTGTCCAGCTCAAAACCACAATATACGTTAGATGGTTTTGAAGCTCTTCCCAATACGTACAATATATCAGTTGTAGTTAATATAGAATAAAAATCATACCGGTCTAGTGTTTTTTTCCATTTTACCTCACCTTTGTTGCTGTAGGTAATTAACTCTGTTTTATCCTTATCGCCGTACAAAAAACAAAATCCTTTACCGGGTATATTTTTTACCTGGCCATTATTTTTAAGTTGTGCACTGGCTACCACTTTACGTTTGCTGCCGGTATAAGCAAAATCCATATTAAGATCGATAGGAAAACTATGTGTGGTAATCACCTTACCCTCAAGTGTTATAAACTGGTTACTGATCACATTACTGGCATCGTCTTTTGCATTTGCAAACTCTTTTTTATTGCTGTAGATAACACCACTTACTGTACTTTTCAGATAAGACAGGCATAATACATCCTGCTCAAAAGCCACGCCCATCAGCGACATGTTCACATCCTTTTGTTTGATCTCTCCAATATCGTTCAGGTTTTCATCCATCAGCGACAGTTTATAATTAAAACTATCGGCATTGGCTTTTTCGAGCTTGGTGAGTACCACGTAGCCCACCACCGCACCATCCTGGGTAATGATCTGCATATCGGATGACATTTCTTCTGCCACCTGTTTAAATACTCTCGATTGCGCCTGTGTAAACGGGATGAATGCCACTGTTAACAGGGTCAGGGTAATGATTCTTTTCATTGTAGGGGATTGTTTATTTTATTTGTTCTGTAAATTCACGGTAAATGCTTTCTGCATAAGACTGTTCAAAATCTTTTTTTAAATTATTCAGTTCTTTTTGACTGAGGCCGTCAGAAAAGTTCAGTGTGGATAAGATGGATTTGAAGGACCTGTCGTCGGGCTTGGCCTGCTGCCAAAAGGATTGGTTGAACAGTACTTTACAGGAGGTGGCCAGGTTTTCCCGTGGAATCTGTTCAAATAAGGTTTGCAGGTCAAGATATGAAGCAGAGATGTACTCTTTCGATTTGATATTGATGGCATTAAACCGCGACAGTTTTTTATCGGCCAAAAACAAACCATTGAGCACATAACTGCACATTTCCTGGTGCCAGAGGTCGTAATTGCCTTTGTCTTTTTCTAAAAAAATACGGTACATGGCCGCGGTAAGATTGCCGTTCATGAACAGGGTCCAGATAATGGTTTTATTGGCCGTCACTTCCAGCAATGGAGGAACGGAGGTTAATTTTTGTGCCGCGGTAAAAGTAGACTGCGGCAATAATGTTTCGTATCTTTTTTTACAATCGGGGTGCGTTTTCAGTGAGTCGTTGATCTCTTCCTGCGCAAAACCATATTTTCTGCCCGACAGGCCCTTGCCCCCCTTACGAAACCAGGCATCATCGGTTGTAAAATTCAATTCCTGTAAATATGTTTTCACGTCCGTTTTTAGAGGTGTTTTATACACCAGGTCGGCACTGTCGAGCCGTAAAAAAAAGGCCGGGTTAAAAGTAATTTTTGCATTTTTAAGCAGTACCACCGCCAGCGAATCGGCCTCACCCTCGTGGTACCGGTTGTGCTTTGCACTGCCAAAACTGTACCCTTCAATAATTTTTTTAAGACGGCTGTAGCGTTCGTATTTCGATTCCAGGATGGCGTTTACATTATTGATGTATTCTTCTGAAGTAAGAAAAGCCGCTTTTTCCTTCATGGAGTTTTCGCAATGCTGCAACACATTGTGCGACATTTCATGGGCCAGTACCAGCGCCATTTCTTCGCGTGATTGTACAAAGGATAATAAACCCAGGTTAACAGCAATGATATTATTACCCAATGCATACGCATTTACACTGGAGCTGCGGTCGATCAGTAACAACGGCGCATTTTTGATCAGTGCAGGATTGGCAACTGTAATATCTTTCAGTATTTTAAAAATGTACTGGTGCAGCTCGGGCTGCTGAATAAACTGATTGTCATTAATGGCATCCACAATATAAGCGGTGCGGCCATCCCAAATTTCTTTGTATTTTTTTTGGGTTTCTTTTTTGGTAAACTGTACGGGACATACCAATGCGTTTTTTAAAGAATCCCGTTGCCGGGTCATACTGTTTTTTGAGAAAGCACTGTAATTTACCGGGGTAAGGTTTTGCGCAGTAAGCGGGGAGGATAACAGCTGCATCATAATACTAAACAGCAACACCCTTAAATAAAAATTCATGTACTGGATTTAGAGTATGTACAACGTATTAAGCAAATTGTTATTGTTTGCTAAAAATAAAATTACAGCAAATCTTAATAGAATACCTTTTCCGGCTAATATTTAAATACTGCCAGCCGGCAAACAAAAACCCCAAAGCGTAAATGCTGCACTAAAAACCAACTTATCTTTGCAGCGAAGCATTTTGATATGAGTAAAAAAGGAAAAGTTTTAATGGCCATGAGCGGCGGTATAGACAGTACCGTGGCCGCTTTGATGCTGCATAAGCAGGGTTACGAAGTGGTGGGTATTACCATGAAAACCTGGGACTATGCCGGAAGCGTGGGCACATCGGGTAAAAAAGAAACCGGCTGCTGCAACCTGGATAGTTTTAATGATGCCCGTCAGGCGGCGGTACAGCATGGTTTTCCGCATTTTATTTTAGACATCCGGGAAGAGTTTGGCGATTTTGTGATAGAGAATTTTGTAGAAGAATACATTGCAGGCCGTACCCCCAACCCCTGCGTGATGTGCAATACCCATATCAAGTGGCGGGCCTTAATGAAAAGGGCCGATGCACTGGGTTGCGATTTCATCAGTACCGGGCACTATGCCCAGGTGCATCAGCATACCAATGGCAGGTATTTTTTACGCAAGGGGCTGGATGAAACCAAAGACCAAAGCTATGCCCTGTGGGGCTTGCAGCAGGATCTGCTGAGCCGTACCATTTTACCCCTGGGTACCTTCCGTAAAACCGAAATACGCCAGATGGCCCATGACTTTGGCTATCCTGAACTGGCTAAAAAAAGCGAGAGCTACGAAATTTGTTTTGTGCCCGACAATGATTACCGCGGCTTTTTAAAACGAAAAGTGGCAGGCCTGGAAGAAAAGGTGCATGGCGGTCATTTTGTTGATAAACAGGGTAAGATACTGGGCCTGCACAAAGGCTATCCGTTTTATACCATCGGCCAGCGCAAAGGGCTGGAAATTGCATTGGGCAAACCCGCTTTTGTAACCGAAATTATACCCGAAACCAATACCGTGGTATTAGGAGAAGAGGACGATCTGAACCGCTCCGATATGATGGTAACCCAGCTCAACTGGATCAAATACGAAGGCGTTACAGATGGCATGGAAGCCATTACCAAGATCCGTTATAAAGACAAAGGAGCACTTTCTACCCTGTACGCATACGAAAATGGTATCAAAGTACGTTTCTACCACGATGTAAAGGGCGTTGCCCCCGGCCAGAGTGCTGTTTTTTACGAAGGCGATGATGTTATTGGAGGCGGGGTGATACAACGTAACGGGCAGCCTTTTGCGGTTTAGTTGCATCTTTATTTGTAATTTACACATATGAGACGATCCTTTTTTTATGCCGCCACCGCCTTACTGATACTGGTAAGCAGCTGCAAAAAAGTCACCGAAGAATACGCAATGCTGCCATTGAACGATTACTATCCGTTAACAGTGGGCAAGTACATTACCTACAGCCTGGACTCGATTGTATATTATACCAATTTTGGGGTATCCGCAACCGTGAATAGCTACCAGGTAAAACATGTGGTGGATGCTGCCATTACCGACAACCTGGGCCGTCCCGCGTTCCGCATCATCAGGTATATACGCAATACCCCCGCAGCAGCCTGGCAGCCCGACAATACTTTTACAGCCCTGTCATCGGAAAACGGTATCGAGTTTACAGAGAACAACCTCCGGTTTTTAAAACTGGTGAACCCCATCCGGCAGGATTACAGCTGGCAGGGAAACAGCTTTATCAATACCACTTCAGTTACTTCCACGGTTAAATATTTAAACGACTGGGATTATACATACGACAGTATCAACGTAGCATCCACCATTGGCTCAATAACCCTCGACAACACTATTAAAGTAGCTGAAATTGATTATACCGATTCCTATACAAGGCTTATAAGCGAAGAAAAATATGCCAAAGGCATTGGCCTGGTGTACCGTAATTTTTTATATCAAACAAAAAGCAGTTTAACCAGCCCCTACAACGATGCCGTTTCTTACGGGGTGGTGATGAAGATGATTGATCACAATTAAAATATTGAGTGATTTTAAAAAAGGGTATCTTCTAAAAAGATACCCTTTTTTTTATTTCTTTTGCCTGGCCCAGGTAGAAAAATCCGTGGAAGGCAGTTTGTCTTCGCCCAGCTGCCTTAGTAAGGTAACCAGTTGCCCGCGGTGATAGGTGGCATGGTTAAACAGGTGCAGCAACATATCATTCACTTTCATTTTATACTGTTCTTTATTTCGCACAAATGCAAATACATGTATCAGCTGCGGTTCACTGGCACCCGCTATCCATGCAGCCCATTGCTGACTTTGGCTGGCCAGCCCGGCCACTGCCTGTGTAAAACTGCCGGTGAAAGTTTCGCTGATCAATACCGGATTTTCTACCAGTTTCAGTCGTTGCCACCAGGCAAACTCTGCCTGCCACATGTGCAGCGTGGTTTTGTATACAGAAGGAAAACTGCTGGCAATCTCGCGGTGAATTTGTTCTTCCTTTAGTTTACTGATCCTGTCGAACAGGGTTTTATTGGCCCAAATATTATAAGCGGCGTACTGTTGCAGCAGTTCTTTCATTTTTAGTTTTACATTTGTTTGTATATCAAAAATACTGTTTCAGCATCAAACGCTGTGTACTTTATAAACCATCCGCCAGTTATGCCAGATAAAAAATTACCCATCACCGGTTTCAGTTCACTGGCCGTTCATGCAGGCCATACCACTGATCCCAACTATGCTCACCTGACTCCCATTTATGCCAGCAGCACCTATGTGTTTGATGAGGCTGCACAGGGCATGCGCCGTTTTAATGGAGAAGAAAAAGGCTATATCTATGGCCGCTGGGGCAGCCCCTCTACTGCAGAAGCGGAAGAAAAAATTGCTGCCATGGAAAGTTTTGGCCTGCAGGATGCAGCCGGTGAACCTTTGCAGTTAAAAGCCATTTTGCATGCCAGCGGCATGGCAGCATTAAGCACTTTAATGATCAGCAATGTAAAAGCAGGTGATAAAGTACTCTCTCATTTTTCTTTATACGGAGGCACACATGAACTGCTGGAAAAAATATTACCGCCACTGGGCATAGAAGTGATCCTTACCGATTTAAGAGATCTTGATAAAGCTGCTGCCATATTGTTATCCGACAATAAAATTAAAATGCTGCACCTGGAAACTCCGGCCAACCCCACTTTAAATTGCGTGGATATTGAAGAACTGACCAAACTGGCCAGGCGGCATCATATCATTGTTTCGTGCGACAATACTTTTGCCACACCGTTTTTACAACAGCCTTTTAAATACGGAGTAGATTATGTTTTTCACAGCACCACCAAATTTTTAAACGGACATGGCACAGCTATTGGCGGTGTGCTGATAGGCAGGGATATTGAAAAGATGAATGGGCATGTTACCAAAGTGCATCGCTTACTGGGTGGCAACAGCAACCCATTTGATGCATTCTTACTTACCATTGGCATGAAAACTTTAGAAGTACGCATGGAGCGCCATTGCCACAATGCCATGGAAGTGGCTGGCTTTTTAGAAGCCCACCCGGCCGTTGGTAAGGTTAATTATTTGGGCCTTCCATCCCACCCCGATTATTATACCGCGGCCAAACAAATGCGGCATCCCGGTGCCATGCTGAGCTTTGAAATGAAAGACGGCCTGGAAGCCGCAAAAAAATGCATCGACAAGTTACAGTTATGCATACGTGCCGTTTCACTGGGTACCTGCGATACATTATTGTGCCATCCAGCCAGCATGACCCATTTTAGCGTACCTAAAGAAACACGGGCACTCTATGGTATTACCGACGGGCTGATCCGTATGAGTGTGGGTATAGAAAATATACAGGATATTCTGGCCGATCTGGAACAGGCGCTGAGCCCCTCGTGAATCCTTTCTATAAGGAATACTTTAAGCGTATATTAATTTAAAAAGACCTAGTAATGCAGGAAACCAACCCAACAAATTCTGGAAGCAACAACTACCTTAATGACGCTTCAAAAGCCTCCACTTTGAAGGGGGTTATTATAAGAAAAGCAGTGAAAGAAGACTGTGCAAGGATGATGGAACTGATTCATGAACTGGCCGAATACGAAAAAGCACCCGAGCAGGTAACAGTTAATTTTAACCATTTTGCGGAAAGTGGTTTTGGCCCAAACCCGGTGTGGTGGGCCTTTGTTGCCGAGGTTGACAATACCGTGCAGGCATTTGCGTTATATTATATACGTTACAGTACCTGGAAAGGGCAGCGCATGTACCTGGAAGACCTGCTGGTAACAGCAGCCCTGCGGGGTAAGGGTATTGGCAAACTGCTGTTTGATGAGTTAATTGCAGAATGCAGGGCCAAACAATACAGTGGTATGATGTGGCAGGTGCTGGACTGGAATGAACCGGCCATTAATTTTTATAAAAAACTACCGGGAGTGAGTTTTGACGGGGAGTGGATCAACTGCGCGGTTAATTTGTAATCAATAAAAATATTTTCATACAACGTTTCACTAACTTTAAGTATCCTTTACACAAAAGAAAACTCCAATGCGTTTAAAAAAATACATCCCTGCAAAAATGAGTATTGTTGCCTTTTTAGCAGCACTGGTTTTATTTACCTGCAAAAAAAATGATGATGGTGGCGGTAATGTACCACCCCCGCCCGAGCCATTGCCCGATTTAACCACTAAAGTATCTGCTGCACTGGTGGCTGGTTTTGTAACCAACGAAACAGATGCCGCTGTGCAAAATGCCACGGTTGAAATTGGAGGCACTACCGTTAGTACAGATAAGTATGGTTATTTTGAAGTGAGAAGTGCACAGGTGGTAGCCAATGCTGCCACTGTTACAGTTAACAAAACCGGGTATTTTAAATCGGTAAAAACGTTTATAGCCGCTACCGGCAAAAGCGCCTTTTTCAGAATTAAAATGTTGCCCAAAACAAATGCAGGCAGCGTAAGCGGGGCAGCAGGCGGCACGGTAACCCTTAGCAGCGGCATGGCCATTACCCTTCCTGCTGCAGGCGTGGTGAATGCCAGTACCAATGCTGCTTATACCGGTAATGTTTTTGTAGCGGCGCAAATGATCAGTGCAACAGATGCAAACTTATCCCGCATTATGCCCGGCGACCTGAGGGGTATCGCTACCAGCGGCAATATACGTTTGTTAACCACTTATGGCATGATGGCCGTGGAGCTCACCGGTGCTGGCGGCGAATTGCTGCAGGTAGCCACCGGCAAAAAAGCCACCATTACCATGCCCATACCTGCTTCGTTACAGGCAGGTGCACCCGCCACTATTCCGTTATGGTATTTTGACGAAGCAAAAGGTTTGTGGAAAGAAGAAGGCAGCGCTACCAAAAGCGGCAGCAATTATGTGGGCGACGTAAGCCATTTTTCTTTTTGGAATTATGATGTGCCGGCCAGTTATGTGCAGGTGAACTGCACCATCGTTAATAATGCCGGCCAGCCGGTACCCGGTGCACTGGTAAAAATTACTGTTGTTAATAATCCGGCCAGTTTTTCTTACGGGTATACCGATTCTGCCGGTTATGTAGCCGGCGCAGTACCTAATAATACCCAGCTGCAGCTGGATGTATTCAGCAATTCGGCATGTACCGGATCAGTATTTTCTCAACAGTTTACCACTACCACCAGTAATATTGCTTTAGGCACCATTACCATTACAACAACCAATGCCCAGGCCACCATTACTGGCACGGTAACCAATTGCAGCAATGCACCCGTAAGTAACGGCTATATTATGCTGCAAAACGGCTCCACCTATATCAAAAAAGCATTGACCAATACCGGTACCTACAGCATCAACTTATTACTTTGCAACGGCACCGCACCTAATGTAACTTTAATTGGCGAAGATGCAGGAGCGTCGCAACAAAGTACCCCGGTAGCTTACACCATCAATGCAGGTAATAATACCGTGCCCGTTATTAAGGCCTGCGGCGTAAACATCCAGGAGTTCATCAATTATACAGTGAACGGTACCGCTCAAAGCTATACCGTACTGGGCGACAGTATCACATTGAGTCCGCAAAACAATTCCATTGGTATCTGGTTCACCCATTTAATAACGGGAGGAGCCTGGGGCAATATCAATTTTTCAAACGCCGGCATAGCCGCTGGCAGTACACAAAATTTACTCAGTTTTACCTGCCCCGAAATTCCGGGCAACAGCAGCATTGGTACGCCCATTACTGTAAACATAACAGAGTACGGCTCATCAGGGCAATACCTGGCTGGTAATTTTACCGGCGTTATAACCGGGCCTGCCCCCACCAATACCGCATACAATGTAACTTGTAGCTTTAGGCTTCGAAAATTCTTCTAATCAGAATTTATTAAAAATGCTTCCTGCAAAAACAGGAAGCATTTTTATTTTCCGTTTTTGGCATCGCCGGATGCTTTATTTTTGCAGCAGCAGAAACGTTCAGTTAAAACCAATTGTACAAACTGCCCCGAAAGCAACCGGGGTATGCTGTGCCAATGAAGATCAACAGCAATTCACTGGCCCGGCTCAAAAAAATAAAATATTATGGCAGAAAAGATCACCATGGGTGCAGACGGAAAATTACAGGTACCCGGCAACCCAATCATACCTTTTATTGAAGGCGATGGCATCGGACCCGAAATTTGGAAAGTAGCTCAAATGGTTTTTGATACCGCTGTAGCCAAAGCTTATGACGGCAGCAGAAAAATTGAGTGGAAAGAAATGCTGGCAGGCGAAAAAGCCTTTAAGCAAACCGGTGAATGGCTGCCTGCCGAAACCTTACAGGTGGCAAAAGATTATCTGGTATCCATCAAAGGCCCTTTAACCACTCCTATTGGTGGTGGCATCCGTTCGCTGAACGTAGCCATGCGGCAGGACCTGGATCTGTTTGCCTGTGTAAGACCTGTAAAATGGTATAAAGGAGTGCCTTCGCCTGTAGTACATCCCGAGCTGGTTGACATGACCATTTTCAGAGAAAACACCGAAGATATTTATGCCGGTATTGAATGGAAGGCCGGCAGCCCCGAAGCACAAAAGTTTGAAAAATTTTTGATAGACGAAATGGGGGTGAAGAACATCCGTTTCCCGGGCGATTCGGGTTATGGTGTAAAACCTGTGTCATCGCAGGGTACCAAGCGTTTGGTTCGTGCAGCAATTGATTATGCATTAGAGCATGCGCTGCCTTCGGTAACGCTCGTTCATAAGGGCAACATTATGAAGTTCACCGAAGGGGCTTTTAAAAACTGGGGGTATGAAGTGGCCCGCCAGGAATACGGTGATAAAACTTTTACCTGGGATGAGTGGGATGAGCTGAAAAAAGAACATGGTGAAGCACATGCCAACGAAGTACAACGCAAAGCCCTGCACGAAGGAAAACTATTGGTAAAAGATATCATTGCCGATAATTTTTTACAGCAGATACTGATTGCGCCAAAAGATTTTTCAGTAGTGGCCACACTAAATTTAAACGGCGATTATATTTCGGATGCACTGGCTGCCGAAGTGGGTGGTATTGGTATTGCACCCGGTGCCAATATCAATTACAAAACCGGCTATGCGGTATTTGAAGCCACGCATGGTACGGCACCAAAATTTGCCGGCACCAACAGCATGAACCCCTCTTCAATAATTTTAAGTGGCTGCATGTTATTAGAATATATTGGCTGGAAAGAAGCCGCCGACCTGATCACCGACGGATTACAGGCTGCCATCATGCGCAAACGCGTAACCATCGATTTTTACAATTTAATGAGTGGCGCCACTTTATTAAAAACCTCCGAATTTGGCCAGGAAATCATTTCCGATATGGGCACTATTACCGGGGAAGCACAGTTGAAGAAGAGTTCGAGTTTGTAGAGGGAAGGGATACTGGATGCTTAATACTGGATACTGGATTAGGCAGTACTCGTATTGGGAAACTCATTATGCCTTCGTTCGACTGCCAGTAAAAAATTATTAAGTTTTTTTCCTAATACTTCCAGTTTTTGATGAAGTGCTTTATACAGTGTTTCGTCTTTTAAAGAAGCTGTTTCAAATAATGTTTCAAGATGGTCAATTGTTTCATCGTTAGATGACAGGGAGTATATTAAAAATCTTATAAAGTCAGCCTTATATTTTCTTCTGCCATAGCCTTCTACGATACAACTTCGTACAGTTTTTACAGATCGCCTGATTTGCTGGGCTTCTTCAAACTGTTCAAATTTTGGCAATGCCAATGTCATTTTGTGGATGATAATACTTAATTCTCTGGCCAGTATCCAGATTTCTAATTTTTTATAACTCATATTGGGACGGATGATTATCTGATATAAAAATATCATTTTTTTTTCATCCCATATCAACAGTATCTAGGATCTTCCATCCAGAATCAAGCATCCAGTATCCAGAATCGAGTATCCAGTATCTCCAATCCAGCATCCGATTCCGAGTATCCTGCCCCATCCAGCATGCCCAAAAATCCAGTATCCAGTATCATCTCATTACGTACATTTGCAAAAAAAACAACAATGGCAAAAATACAAGTAGCTAATCCGGTAGTAGAACTGGACGGCGACGAGATGACAAGGATCATCTGGAAATTCATTAAAGACAAATTAATTCTTCCTTACCTGGAAGTGCCTATTCAGTACTTTGACCTGGGAATGGAATACCGTGATGCAACCAATGACCAGGTTACTATTGATGCAGCCAATGCCATCAAAGCCTGCGGCGTGGGTATTAAATGTGCCACCATCACTCCTGATGAAGCTAGGGTAAAAGAATTCAACCTGAAACAAATGTGGAAATCGCCCAACGGCACCATCCGCAATATTTTAGACGGCACTGTTTTTCGTGAGCCCATCGTTATGCAAAATGTGCCGCGTTTGGTTACCAACTGGACAGCCCCTATCATCGTGGGCCGTCATGCTTTTGGCGACCAGTACCGTGCTACCGATACCGTGGTAAAAGGCAAAGGTAAATTAACCATGACCTTTACACCCGAAGGTGGCGGTGAGCCACAGGTGTTTGAAGTATACAATTACAAAGGCGACGGCGTGGCCATGTGTATGTACAATACCGATGAAAGTATTTATGGTTTTGCAAGAAGCTGTTTCAATATGGCATTAAGCAAAAAATGGCCTTTATACCTGTCTACAAAAAACACCATCCTTAAAAAATACGATGGCCGTTTTAAAGATATTTTTGAAGAAGTATACCAGAACGAATTTAAAGCAGCCTATACCGAAGCAGGCATTACTTACGAGCACCGTTTAATTGATGACATGGTGGCCAGCGCATTAAAATGGAATGGTAATTTTGTTTGGGCTTGTAAAAACTATGATGGTGATGTGCAGAGCGATACTGTTGCTCAGGGCTTTGGTTCTTTAGGCTTAATGACTTCTGTATTGGTTACACCGGATGGCACTACCATGGAAGCAGAAGCTGCACACGGAACGGTTACCCGTCACTACCGCGATCACCAGGCAGGCAAACCAACATCTACCAATCCAATTGCATCTATTTTTGCATGGACAAGAGGTTTGGCTTTCCGTGGTAAACTGGATAACAACCAGCCTTTGATCGATTTTTGTAATGCTTTGGAAGCTGTTTGTATAGAAACTGTGGAAAGCGGCAAAATGACCAAGGACCTGGCCGTTTGTATACACGGTAATAAAGTATCGCATGGCGAACACTATTTATACACCGAAGAATTTTTAGATGCCATTGACGCAAACTTGAAAGCGAAAATGGGATTGTAAAAATTATCTGGATATAATAAAAGAAAAACGCTTCAATAAATTGAAGCGTTTTTTATTAAAAGTATAGCCATGAAAACAATTATAATATCAGGATCAGTAATAAAATGATGATAATGATAGCACCTACCGAAAGGTACACTCCCCTGCCCAAACCATCGGCCTGGTGTTTCATTTGTTTCAGTTCTTTCTTCAGTGCCTTTTTTTCGGTGGCCGACAAATTTGTTTTGTCCATGCTTTGTATCTCATTAACACGGTTGGTAAGGATACTTAATGTTGCTGCATCAGCCGTGCTGTCAGATATGGCTGCATTAGATGTTGCAGGTATTGCCAGTGTGATCATCAATGCAAGTGTAGCTGTTGTGAAATAATTTTTGAATGACATGTTGTTGGTTTTATTGATTATAAATTTTTTTTTGGTATTAAAGTACCGGCTGCCCAAATACAGTTTTAATGTTAGCAGCACGTATTTTTTTTTCAGCGGATACAGGGTTGATCTTTCCTGCTGTATCAACTTTGGATGCAGACTCATTGCTATGGCAACCTGTAACCGTACCTGAAACTATATCTCCCAAAAAAGGGATATTCATTTTCATAAACATATTTGAAGTGTACAAACACTATTTCAAATTGGATGCCTGATTAATATTCCGTGTGTTTTTTGCTAAACAACAGAAAAATACTTTTATCCAGGCGTGTCTATTACACATATTGGGTAATTATATCTACACAAACAAAGCGCTTAACAGGATTGCCGTTTTGCAGTTGCTGTAAATAAAAATGTCTTTCAATAATTGAAAGACATTTTTATATTACGGGCATTTTTTATTATTTCTCCAGCCGCCTGGTACCATCATACAGTTCATACTCCAGCAGGCGGCAATCGATTTTACTGGTAAAAAATTCTATACGGCGCTTGGGTTTCAATCCTATTTTTTTTGCGAGTTCTAAATTGCCGGTGAAAATGTAACCGGTATATCCTTTGCATTTCTTTTTTAAAAAATCGCCCATGCGTTTGTAAGTGGCTTCCAGTTCTGCCTCCACACCCAGCCTGTCGCCGTATTCAGGATTAAAGAATACGATCCCCTTATTTTCCTCCGGCAATACAGTGGCTTCAAAATCGCAAACATCAAATTCAATCATCTCTTCCACACCGGCAATACCTGCATTAATGCGTGATACATTCACAGCATCTTCGCTGATATCAGTGGCAATTATTTTTAATTCCGGTACATCAATTACCTGTTGTTCCAGTTTTTTAAATTCATCTAAATACATCTGCTCATCATACCCCACCAGGTGCATGAAAGAATAATTGTGACGCAGTAAGCCAGGCTTTCTGTTTGTAGCAAGCAGTGCAGCCTCAATAGCAACCGTACCTGAACCGCACATGGGATTTATCACGGCCGTCTTCCTGTTCCAGTTGGTGGCCAGCAATGTGGCAGCTGCTAAAGATTCCAGCATGGGTGCTTTGCCCGGAATTTTCCGGTACCCATGTTTGGACAGTGTTTCTCCCGAAGTATCAATAAACAATTCCGCAATATCTTCCTTCCAGTATAAATGAATAACGGTTTGATTCAGCTCCGGTCCGCTGTTGGGCCGCTGGCCAGTTTTATTTCTAAAGCGGTCTACAATGGCATCCTTCACTTTTACATTGGCAAATAATGAGTTGTTGATGGTTTCATTATCTACATTACTGGTAATGGAAAAATAACCTTCCGCGGGAATGATGTTTTCCCATTCCATTTGCAGCAGCACTTTGTATACGTCATCTGCATTCAATGCCCTGAATTCTTTTACAGAAAACAATACCTGGCTGGCACAACGCAAATTCAAATTTAATTGTATACAGTCTTGTAATGTTCCTTTCAACTCCACCCCGGTTTTAAAAACACGCACGGGTTTAAAACCCAGTGCCACTACTTCTTTCTCGAGATAAGGCGACAGTCGGTTGCTGCAGGTAACAATAATTCTGCTGGAATTGAAAATTTGCATGGCGCAAACTTAAAACTTATAACTTATAACTTATAACTTTGTTTCCATGTTAACCATCAGCAACCGCGGCTTACAAATGCCTGCATCCCCCATTCGTAAATTGGTTCCTTATGCCGAAGCAGCAAAAAAGAAAGGTACCAAAGTGTATCACCTGAATATTGGTCAGCCCGATATTGAAACCCCCAAACAATGCCTGGATGCGGTACGGAATGCTGATTTTAAGGTGCTGGAATACAGCCACAGTGCTGGCAATGAAAGCTATCGAAAAAAATTAGTGCAGTATTATAAAAAAGTAGGTATTGATGTAACACCCGAACAGATCATCATTACCACCGGCGGAAGTGAAGCCATCATTTTTGGATTTATGGCCTGTATGGACCCTGGTGATGAAGTGATTATTCCCGAACCTTTTTACGCCAACTATAATGGTTTTGCAGTGGAAGCGGGTGTAATTGTTAAGCCCATCACTTCTTCCATAGAAAATGGTTTTGCATTACCGCCTATGGAAGATTTTGAAAAAGCCATCACCTCAAAAACAAAAGCCATCGTTATCTGCAATCCCAATAACCCCACGGGTTATTTATATAGTGCAGCAGAGATGGAAATTTTAAAACAGCTCATCATCAAACACAATTTATATTTATTTGCAGATGAGGCTTACCGCGAGTTTTGTTACGAAGGCACGCATACCAGCGCCATGCATTTGAAAGGTGTGGATGATAATATTGTATTGATGGATACCATCAGCAAAAGATACAGCGCCTGCGGCGGGCGCATTGGTGCATTTATTACCAGGAATAAGGAGCTGTTGGGTGCCGCGATGAAACTGGCACAGGCAAGATTAAGTCCGCCTTCCTTTGCACAAATTTTAGGTGAAGCTGCAGTGGACTTACCCGATGATTATTTTGATACCACCAAGGCCGAATACAAATTACGCAGGGATACCATTGTAACAAGACTGAATAATATACCCGGGGTATTTTGCCCCAATCCGGGTGGTGCATTTTATGCGATGGCGAAACTGCCTATTGACGACAGTGACACATTCTGTCAATGGTTGCTGGAATCATTCAGTTACAAAGGGCAAACAGTAATGCTTGCCCCCGCCACAGGTTTTTACGGCACACCAGGTTTAGGCAAACAGGAAGTGCGTTTGGCCTATGTGCTCAACACTACGTCTATTAATGCAGCCATGGATTGTTTGGAAAAAGCGCTGGAAGAATACCCGGGAAGAGTATAAACTAAATTGTTATTTTACTGATGAAGGCTGGTACATTACCGGCCTTTATCAGTAGATGTCTAGTGCAGATGAAGTTTAAAGAATGAGATGGCTTTGTCCATTGCATCAGCTGTATTGGTATAATTAAATCCGTGCCCGTCAAAATATTCATAATACTCATTTACCACACCCAAAGTATTCAGCCTGGCCCGCATCCACTGGCTTTGGTACAGCGGTACAACCAGGTCCAGATTACCATGAAAGATAATGGTGGGTTTTGAACTTGCTGTTGCAACCGAATAGGGACTGTTGGAATCATACAAGGGTATATTCCATACCGAATTATTGTATTGCGTTAATACATCCTTTACCGCCTTGCCCACCCATATATTAAAACTGTTGTACCAATCCCAATCACTTAGTTTGGCAGGGCCAAAAAAATCGGCCACGCATTTTACATTTCCATTGGCATTGTATTTATATGTGTACAGCATAGCCAAATGTGCACCTGCACTTGCGCCCATCATTACCAGTGTATCAGAAACAGTAAAATTACTTTTATTGTTCAGCATTACATTTACTGCTGCAGTAACATCATTCATAATTTCGGTGTAATGCACCGCAGGATTGCTGGTAAGCCGGTAATTAATTGTTGCCACTGCTGCTTCGGGCCATTTTTGCCGTACCAGGTCTTTCATCAATGCGTATTCGGGATCAGACTTACTGCCGCTTTCCCATCCGCCACCATGAATAAAGATGACCACTTTTGTTGCGGCTGTTCTTCCTGCGGGTAAATAGATATCCATTTTTTGATGGGCATCGGTTCCATAAGCCGTATCTAAAATAATTCTCTCGGGCAGCAAGCTTGTTCCACCCCCGCCAGAGCCCCCGCCGCCCGGTGCAGGATCTTTGGTGCAAGAACTACAAACCAATAAAAAAAACATTGAGAAAACGCTTAAACATTTTTTGAGATGGCCATTAGAAAAAGAATATTGAAGAGCACTGAATTTTCTTTTCATACGTGTTTTTTTCGTGAAGAATAGTAAACAGGATAAAGAAAATGGTAGTACAAGATATTATTTAAAAACTGACGGGCAAATCCTGTTTAATAAGTTACTGATAAATTTTAACAACCACAACTCCCGCTGCCGCTGAAATACAGGCAGTTAAAAAAGAGCGGTTGACTTTTCGTGTACTAATGAAAGTTATATTTTAACAGTTTTACGGTTTCGCAGCCAGGCTTATTTTACTGTTGCCGAAATTTCCACTGTCCATTCATTACCGCTGTATACTTTATACACTGCTGAAAAGTTATCCATATTCAATGCAAAAGACACCTGCATCAGGCTGTTTAAGTATAATAATGGTTTCCCTTTAGCCACGCCGCCAAATGTACTGCAATAAGGCATTACTGCCTGGTATACCTTTTTGCCTTTATTAAAAATTGACACCTTCAGTTGGGCGCCAATTTTAATATCCAGTTGTTTAAAAAGGTCGTCAGTAATATTGGTCCAGATATTTCCATACTGTACATCTAAAATGGCAATAGTGCCTTTTAAAGTTTTATTGTTGATCGCTGCTTTTTGATAAGGGATGTTCACCACTTCCTTTGGTAACATTCCACCCACCTGTTCATAAGTAATTTTTCCGCAAGCAAGTCTTGCAGCCGTGTAAGCATACACGTCGCGACCATGAAAAGTATAGGATTGTTCCGAACCTTTTCTCCTGTTCGTTACTTCATCTATCTCTCTTATTGCTGCAATTCCCAGCGATTGTGCAATTAAGGTAAGCGTACCATTGTCGGGTGTTACAATAAAATGCCCGGTATTGGTTTTCAGCACCACCGATTTTCTGCTGGTTCCCACACCGGGATCCACCACAGACACAAATACCGTTCCTGCAGGCCAGTAGCCAACGGTTTGTTCTAAACGATACGCAGCTTCCCAAATATTATATGCCGGTATCTCATGCGTAAGGTCAAACAATTTCAAACTGCTGTCTACATTCATGGCAACACCCTTCATAGCAGATACGGCACCATCTTTTACACCAAAGTCTGTTTGAAATACAACTATCTTATTTTGTGCGGCAGCAGTGATGAATAAAAAAAGCGCCGCTACTGAATGAAGTATTTTATTTTTCATACTACTACCTGTTTAAACAGAAGTCAAGTTTTAAAAACCTGACTTCTGTTATTTAAAAAGGGTTGACAAAATTTGTAAGATTGTCAACCCTGTACAAATACTTTCACATTATATTAAAAGCTAAAAGCGAGTTTGGTAAACAACCTTCTTCCGTTAAAGCCCATTTGCACACTGTCCCATGGCCCGCCACTTTCATTATCACCTGCCCAGCCCCTGGCGGCCTGCACCACACCCAGGTCGGGATGCACATTCAACAAATTATCTGCACCAAAAAATATTGAAGCGGCTTTACACAGTTTAAAGGAAACAAAAACATCCGTAACCAGTTTACCATTGTAATTAAAGTTTTCCGGAACGTATGTACCATTGGCATCCGACGGCACCATTGGATTGATTCCCGCATAATTCGGATTGTCGGGAGTAGCATCTCCAAAGCCTTTCAGCAAAACTTTTCCATAATAGGTAAAATGTGTACCAAAGCCCAGTTTATTAACAGTATAATCCAGGCTCAGTGCCAGTTTTGCTTTGGGTGCCGATGCTTTTACAAATGCTTCTTCCCTGTCGCTGAAAAATGTTTTACGGTTTAAAGTATTAGTATTTAAGCCATCAGGTATTTTAATGTCATCAATGTTAATATGCTGTATATTTCCTGCCAGTAATCCTTTTAAATTGCCTTTGCCAATTTTGGTACTGTAATCCAGTACCACATCTAAACCATAATTGGTGGTATTAACAGCATTGGCAAAAAATTGCGCCGTAGATACATTGATGGCCTTTAATGCACTGGTGAGTGCCGCAGGTAAAGTAGCATCATCTGCACTAAACAGGCCGGATAATACCACCCTGTCTTTAACTTTTACCATATAGCCATCCATAGTAAAAGTGAGGCCCTTTGCAGGTTTCCATGAAAAGCCCACACTTGCATTGATGGATGTTTCCTGTTTTAAATTAGGGATGCCGGCCAGTTTGGTAACTGCATCTTTATTGCTTGCAATACGCGATTGCACCAGCTGGCCCGCATTGAACGAGGTAAGTGTATTACTGAAATTAATTTGCTGTAAAGAAGGCGCCCTGAAGCCAGTACTTGCAGAAGCCCTTATATTAAAATCGCCGGCTACTTTATAACGGGTAGCCAGTTTAAAGGTTGCCACTTCTCCAAAATCAGAATAGCTTTCTAAACGAAGGGCTCCGTCTACCAGCCATTGGGCGTTAACATTCAGCTCCGCATCACCATACAAGCCAAATACGCTGCGTGTAGCGTGTACCGTATCGGAGGGGCTGAAACCAGGAAAGCCCTGAGAACCACCTGCAAGATCATAGGAATTTGCGTAAGTGGCATACGATGCCTCTTCTCCCATGTTGATACTGTATTTTTCGCTTCTGAATTCTGCACCGTATGCAATATTCAGTCCGTTGGCAACAGATTTAAATTGCTTGCTGAAATCAGTATTGATGGTGGCCTGGCGGAACCTGAATCCCCCATCATAAAAATAATTTTTGGTAGTATTACCCAGCAGGGAGGCATTAAAAGTTTGATCCCCATAATACTGAAAATCGTTTTTACCATCTGTAAAACTAATATCCCAGTTCCAGTCTTTTTCAGATACCCCTTTAAAACCCAGGGCAACAGAAGCATCTCCTATATTGGTTCCTATATGGGGATTATAATAGGTTTCGCCATCACTTGACTTACGCATGATAGATGGTACAAATATGGCATTCCCTCCGGCATCGGTAGGAAAACGCTTTGGCTTGGCACTTAAGTTTCGTGAATAAGCAAATGCATCGGAATTTTTATGGTTGTATCCCGCAAAGGAATAGAATACGGTTTTAGAGTTTTTTATGGGTAATTCCATATTATACATGGCACCATCGGTTTGCACCGACCCATCGCCAAATGCCCTGCGGCCGCTGTTGAAATAAGGCAATGCTTTTGTGTTGGTAGCCGCATTGGTATCGGGTACCTGCCGGAGTGTTTTGCCCTGTTTTAAATAATCAAAAGAAAAATTGATAAAGCCACCGCTTTTACCCAGAGTAAGCCCGTTGTTTAAAGAAACAGAAAATGCACCGCCATCAATGGCATGACCGGTATAATACTGGCTGGGATCTATGCTTTTTAGTGAATTGTATTTGGTGTCGTAGTATCCGCTCCAGCCGGTATTGATGGTCCAGTGATTCACATCTTTTCTTAACCGCACATTTATTACACCTGCCATTGCATCGCTACCGTATTGTGCAGATGCACCATCACGTAAAATTTCTATCCGGTCCACTGCACTTTCCGGAAATGCATTCATATCTGTACCCGATGCACCCCTTCCTCTTGTACCAAACAATGCTACAAATGCGGTTTGATGACGGCGCTTGCCATTGATCAACACCAATGTTTGATCTGGCCCTAATCCTCTTAATGTGCCCAGGTCCAGGTGGTCTGCCCCATCTGCACCACTTTGTTTGTTATAATTAAAAGAAGGTGCTGCCATGTTTAAAATAGATGTCAGGTCCATTTTAGCAGAAGGCAAACCCACCTGGTTTATTTTGATCACATCAACCGGTACTGCGGTTTCTGTTTTAACCCTTGCGGCACTTCGTGAGCCTACCACCACCAGGTCGCCCAGATCAATGGAAGCTGCTTCCAGCAGTACGGTAATGGAAGTGGCCCCATTCAGTTTTACCAACTGGGGCTTGTATCCAATACTGGTTACTTCCAGTACATCGGTAGCCTTGGCCTGTATTACAAAAACACCATCGCTGTTTGTAGATGCCCCTTTTTGGGTTGCTTTCACCACTACAGAAACGTTGTTTACCGGCAGCCCGGTTGAAGCATCTTTTACAGTAATGGTAAAGGTTTGTTGTGCCATCAGCACATAGCCGCTAAAAATTAAAGAGAATGTGAACAAAAGTTTTCTCATAACAAATTGTTTTGGTTGGTTAAAAAGAATAGCAAGGCTGATGCTAAAAATAACAATTTTAAATGAGGATTATATTACCCGGTAATATTTGTTTTGATTGATGGTTTGTTAAACAGCACCAATAAAAAACCGTTTCAGTTGAATTACTGAAACGGCTTGTGTTGTATACCCATTTGCGCTTAAGCTTCTTTGCCGTGGCAGTTCTTATATTTTTTTCCGCTGCCACAGGGACACTGATCATTGCGGCCCGGCATTTTTTCTACTTTTACCGGCGCCTGCTTTATTCCTTCTGATGGATCGTAATAATCTTTTTCATTGGCAGCATAATCTTCACCTGCAGCATCTATCTCTGCTTTGTTTGCACGCATTTTAGTAAGATCTGTTTTGCTTTCCCTTCCTTCCCTGATTTGGCCTGCATTGGTTTGCTCCATGGGTATACCACAATGGCAAAGAAAGCTCACAATGTTTTTGTTTACTTCATCATCCATTTGTTTAAAAGCACTGAATGCTTCTATCTTATAAATTACCAGAGGATCTTTTTGTTCGTAGCCTGCGGTTTGTACACTGTGGCGTAAATCGTCCATCGCCCTTAAATGTTCTTTCCATGCATCATCAATTAAAGCTAAAGTAATGCTGCGTTCCAGTGCATTGTTCAGTTCACGACCGTCGGTGGCCAGGTATTTATCTAAATTGGCCAGAGCCTGTATGCCTTTTTTTCCATCGGTAAATGGTACCGCTACATTTACAATATGGTTACCCTGTTCTTTACGGATGTTTTTAATCACCGGCAGGGTTTGCTGTATCATCGCATCGGTTTTTGCCTGGTACTGCGTGATGGCCTCGGTATACAGCCTTTCTGCCAATGCATTCGGTTCTCCTTTGCTCAGTTCTTCTGCAGTAATACTGGTATCAATACCAAAGTTTACAATGGCAGCCAGTTTAAATCCGTCGTGGTCATTACCTTCTTTAAATGAACTGATCAAACCATCGGCAACAGAATAAAATGCATTATCCAGGTCAAGCGCCAAACGTTCTCCAAACAACGCATGGTTACGTTTGCCATATACCACGTTACGCTGCTTGTTCATTACATCATCATATTCCAGCAAACGTTTTCTTATGCCAAAATTGTTTTCCTCCACTTTCTTCTGTGCCCTTTCAATTGATTTGGAGATCATGCTGTGCTGAATCACTTCGCCTTCTTTATAGCCCATTCGGTCCATCAGGCCTGCAATACGTTCGCTGCCGAACATGCGCATCAGGTCATCTTCCAAACTTACAAAGAACTGGCTGCTTCCGGGATCGCCCTGGCGACCGGCACGCCCACGCAACTGCCTGTCTACACGACGGCTTTCGTGACGCTCGGTACCCAATATGGCCAAACCACCGGCTTCTTTAACTCCGGGGCCCAGTTTAATATCTGTACCACGGCCCGCCATATTGGTGGCAATGGTTACCGCACCAGCAAAACCAGCTTCAGCCACCACCTGTGCTTCTTTGGCATGCTGCTTTGCATTCAATACATTGTGCGGAATATTTTTTTGCTTCAGCATCCTGGCCAGCAATTCACTTACTTCAACAGAAGTGGTACCAACAAGACAGGGCCTTCCATCAGTACGCAGTTTTTCAATGGCCTCAATTACGGCCTTGTACTTTTCTCTTTTGGTTTTGTATACCAGGTCCTGTTCGTCTTTACGAATGGCTTTTACATTGGTAGGAATATTTACCACATCCAGTTTGTAAATGCTCCATAACTCTGCGGCTTCTGTTTCGGCAGTACCCGTCATACCGCACAACTTATGGTACATACGGAAGTAGTTCTGCAAAGTAACCGTTGCATAGGTTTGCGTGGTGGCTTCTATCTTCACATTTTCCTTTGCTTCCAAAGCCTGGTGCAAACCATCGCTGTAGCGGCGGCCCTCCATGATACGGCCGGTTTGTTCATCTACAATTTTCACTTCCCCATCAATGATCACATACTCTACATCTTTATCAAATAATGTATATGCTTTTAATAATTGCTGTACAGTATGAATCCTGTCGGCCTTTAATGAATATTCGTTCAGCAACTTTTCTTTTACCTGTAATTTTTCTTCTGCGCCTGCGGTGCTTTTTTCTATATCAGCCAGCTTGGTGGAAATATCGGGAATGATAAAAAACTCCGGATCTTCTCCGGCCCTGGTAATTAGTTGTATCCCTTTATCGGTAAGATCTACCTGGTTGTTCTTTTCATCAATATTAAAATACAGTTCGGCATCCACTTTTGGCATTTCTTTCTGCTGATCGGCCAAATAATAATTTTCGCTCTTCTGCAATTTTACCCTGATGCCCGGTTCGCTTAAAAATTTGATGAGGGCACCATTTTTGGGTAACCCACGGTGTGCCCGCATCAGGGCCAATCCACCATCTTTAGGATCGTCGTTACCTTCTGCAATTTTTTTCTTGGCTTCAATCAAATACTGGTTTACAGCTTTACGCTGGGCATCCAGTAATTTTTCAATGCGTGGCTTAAGATCGAAGAATTGCTGGGTATTATCGCTGTGGCCAACTGGCCCGCTGATGATCAATGGGGTACGGGCGTCATCTATCAATACACTATCCACCTCATCCACCATGGCAAAATGGTGTTTGCGCTGCACCATCTCTTCGGGGCTGTGCACCATATTATCCCTTAAATAATCAAACCCAAATTCGTTATTGGTGCCATAGGTAATATCGGCATTGTAAGCATTACGGCGTGCATCTCCATTGGGTTCGTGTTTATCAATACAATCTACCCGTAAGCCCAGCCATTCAAAAATGGGACCATTCCATTCGCTATCCCTTTTTGCCAAATAGTCGTTTACGGTAACTATATGTACCCCCTCGCCTGCCAGAGCATTCAAATAAGCGGGCAGGGTACTCACCAGTGTTTTACCCTCACCGGTGGCCATCTCTGCAATTTTACCAGAATGCAACACCGTACCACCAATCAGCTGCACATCGTAGTGTACCATGTTCCAGGTTACAGCACCGCCACCTGCCGTCCAGGTATTACGGTAAATTGCAGTATCGCCTTCAATAGTGATATGATCTTTTTTAACTGCCAGCTCCCTGTCCAGTTCTGTAGCAGTACTTTCAATGGTGGCATTTTCTTTAAAGCGGCGGCTGGTTTCTTTTACAGTGGCAAAAGCTTCGGGCAGCAGCTCTTCCAGTATAGCTTCTATCTGCTTATCCCTGGTTTTCTTTAATTCGTCTATCTCTTTATATATAATGTCCCTGCTGTTGATCTCAGCTACGGGTAAGGCTTCAGCAGCTTCTTTTTTATCTGCGATCTCCTGGTCAATAGCCGATAAATGGGTGGCGATACGCTGACGAAAAGCGGCGGTATTACCACGCAATGCATCATTGCTTAATGACTGGTATTGTGCAAAAAAATGATTGATTTTTTCAACCTGTGGACTGATCTTTTTAACATCCTTCTCGCTCTTACTGCCGCCAAATAGTTTTGAAATAATGCCTAACATAAACTTCAGTGTTGTTGGGTATTGTTTAAATAAATGATTATTAAGATTTTTACGATGTCAAATATGGTGCTTAAAAAAATTTAAAGCCAAATTGACAGGCCGTCAAAGGTACGAATTAGTTGAAAGTGAAAGGTTGAAAGTTTGGTACTGTATGCAGAATGGTATAAATACTGCCCTGTTAACGTATCAGCTTGCAGAGCAAAATAAAAACTGCCGGCAATTAGGCTTTTTTTAACTACTTTTTTTTTAAACCGCGTATTAACTAAAAACAGCAATATGAAACCGATCACCGGCATTACAGCTTTTATTGTAGGTACGGCATTATTGAATGCCTGCAGCAGCAATGAAATTGGCGACAGTAAAGATGTGGCACAGGATAAAATTTACCAGAGCCATTCTTTACAATACAAAGAAGGAGACAATGTAGTAAAGTTTTTAAGCCAGTTCCGCTTTGGTGGTAACAACGGTACCACCCTGGTATTGAATGACCCCAGCAAACTGCAACTGGATGGCGAAACAATAGCCGTAGACAGCAGTGACGGCCGCGGTGCTTTCTATGAAGCGCTTAAACCGGCTGCCAACTTTTTTGGCAGCCACCGCATTGTTTTTACAACAACTGATGGTAAAAAAATAGAGAACAGCTTTTTATTCGATCCATTTAAACTGGTGCAGGTGCCGGAAGCCATTTCTAAAAAACAATCCTGCTCCATTAATTTTGAAAGCGGCGGTTTTGATGGCGATGATTACATAGAATTAAGCAGCAGCAATACCGACAGCAGTTTCAGCATCACACACAATTTGAACAATGGAGGTAATACCATTACCATTCCTGCAAAAGAATTACAGCGCCAGAAAGGAAACGAACTTACACTGGAAGCTACCTTATACCAGCATCTTTCTTTACAACAAAACACTGCCGAAGGTGGCAGCCTGCATATAGAATATGCATTAAAACCGGTAAAGATCAGGCTGCACGATTGAGCCCTGCTGATAATAAGAACCGCTCGGTGTATACCCAGCAAAGCAGTAGTACTACAAATACCAGGGCTGTAAGCCAGGCGTTATGATAGCCATTGATAATGGTGCTTTGTTTATCAATAAGGTAAAGCGGCAGGCCGGCAAATGCTACCGATGTACCCACACTTAAAGCAGTGGCAGTGGCAGGGTATAGGGGCAAACTGCGGCACATGAGTAATAAAGTAATGGGTACGCTGCTTTGCAAACAGGCAATTCCTGCCGCCAGCGCATATATATTTTCTTTACCAAACTGCAGCAATAATAAGGCTGCCGGTAAGCTGATGTATACAAATCTTTTATACCCAACAGCATCGGCTGTAAAACCGCCAATTATTTTTCCTGCAAATGCACTGATACCGATGATCAATATTCCATTGGGATACTGTTGTGCCACAGTATTGATGATATCAAAAATAAAAGACCGGAAACACATCAGCAGTAAAATGCCCAGCATCAGCCAGTCGTGAACATCCAGTGCCTGTTCTTTTTTTGGACCAGACTGGTAAACGGGTAAGTGATTTTTAAAAATAAGGTATGAAAGCAGCAGCACTACAATCAGTACCAACCACAATATGTGAACAGAAAAATTTCCTGCAATTCCCCCAAGGGTTAATCCCAATACCCCCGGGGCGGTAAATAATGCCAGCGGCCCGCTTTTACTTGCTGCAGACTGGCTGCTGCATGTGAGTATACAAACAGTGCCACCCGTAACATGTACCAATGCCGATGCAATGCCGGATAGCAGGATACCCGTAGTACCATCAAAAAAATAACCGGCTATGGCCAGGGGTAATATGGTACATGCGGCAATGGCAAAGGGCTTAATTTTTTTGGTATGATCCATCCAGAAGCCCACTGGTAATTGTGCCCCAAAACCAATAATGGCATAGATTACAATAAGTAAAAAACTGCTGGAATAATTATTATGAAAAGTGTAATTGGCCAGCATATACCCGGCAGTAAAATCATTAAGCCCATGCAGCAATCCCCACAGGAGTGGCTGAATCCGGGCAGCTGATGCGTGATGGTTGTTCGGCATTTTTATTTACAGGTAATAGTTTAAAATAATTCCAATACCATAGCTGATACCATTGGCAGTAAAGCCCAGCAGCAATGCCTTCTTGCAGCCGCATTGCAGCAATAGAGCATATCCTGTTGCTTCAGTAAGGGCTACTGTAATTTCCAGTACAGTAATATCAATACCCGTGTAAAAAAGCGCTACATGCAATAATGGCCAGGTAAACAGGTTCAGTAAAGCGCCAATCAGAAGCGCAAACCGCCATTGTTTTTTAAAGAACAGGTATACAATGGGCAGCTCTATCAGCAGGGTCACAAAAAAATATACCCATTGTATCATAAATTATTTTTCTTTCGCCGTTTTATAAACAACCATATCAGCAATACCAGTACAGCCAAAGGAAGCAGTACATACAGGAAGGAAATGGCCACCAGGGCCCCTGCACTAACACCGTCAAGCAGTATTGTTGCCATATTTACTGTTGTTTTTTTCTCTTTTTTACCCACATAAAAATACCTACAATAGCGGCAAGGGCTATTAAAGCCACCAGGGTTAAAACCAGCATGTCTCTGCCATTGCGTTGTATCCAGGATTCTTCCACCACATCTAAAAAGAAAAAAGTCATGGGCAATAATTTTGGTGAAAATAGTATTGTTCCGGTAATATCACAATACCCATTGACTGGTATTCCATTGCCTTTGTAATTTGTTAATCATTTCATAAACCATTTACCACTCATAAAAAAGATACGGCAATTAAAATCTGTGCCTGTATTTTTACACGAACATTTTCGTATACCAACACTACATTATGAAAAAACTTGTACTCTTTTTATCAGTGATATGCCTTGCAGCCGCCTCCAGTGCACAGGTAAAAGGAACGGTAATTGACAGCAGCAATAATAAACCCATTGATAAGGCCGTGATAGCCCTGGTGGTAAAAGACAAGCCCGGCGATACAGCATATACATTTACCAACCAAAAAGGCGATTTCAGTTTTGATATAGTTCCCGCTTCTAATTTCTCTGTTATTGTTACCAACAGCGGCTTTGGCCCCGTTGCCAAATTTGTACCCATCAAACAACCCGAAAAGACGATTCTGCTGGGCACCATCATTCTGGCACCCAGGGGCAAATTACTGGACGAGCTGGTGGTTACCTCGGCCCCTATTGTTATTAAAGAAGATACGGTGGAATACCGTGCCGATGCATTTAAAGTAAAAGAAGGTGCTGTGGTGGAAGACCTGCTGAAAAAATTACCCGGTGTGGAAGTGGATAAGGATGGCAATGTAAAAGCGCAGGGTAAAAGCGTAACCCGGGTAAAAGTAAATGGTAAAGATTTTTTTGGCGGCGATGTTAAAACGGCCACCAAGGAATTACCCTCTAATATGGTAGACAAGATTCAGATTGTGGATGACTACGGCGACCAGGCAACGGTGAGCGGTATTAAAGACGGCGAGCCCGATAAAGTGATGAACATCGTTACCAAAAAAGACATGAACAAAGGATTCTTTGGCAGGGCTACGGTTGGCGCAGGTACAGAAGACCGTTACCAGGCATCTTTTAACGGCAATTACTTCAATAACAACAAGCAAATTTCAGTGGTTGCCAACAGTAATAACACCAATGCCTCCTTATTTAATTTTGGCGGAGGGGGTAACCGTGGCATGAGCAGTATGATGAGCAGTGGTATGTCCATGGTATCGGATATGGGCGGGGCCGGCAATGTGCGCAACATGGTGCAAAGTGGCGATATGAGCCAGTTTGGTGGCGGTAACTCAGGTGGTATTACTTCCACTAATTCATTTGGTACCAATTTCAGAGATCAGTGGGGGAAAAGAATAAGCGTGTACGGCAGCTATTCATACAGCCACAGAAATACCAGCCAGTTACAAAATACCTCTGCACAAAATTTTTACCAGAGCAACAGCTTTATCAACAATCAAAACTTAAATTCTTTATCTATTGGTGCCAGCCACCGGGCCACATTTAACCTGGAGTACCAGATAGATTCTTTCAACTATTTAAAAGTTACCCCTAATATCAGTTACAGTAAAAACGAGGGCAACAGTTATTCAGTATTTGACTACAACCAGGTGGGTACCGGTAAAACCAGCGATGGAAGTAATAATAACATTTCCGGTTCCAATGCCCCCAATCTTAGCCTGAATGTATTGTACAATCACAAATTCCGCAAGCGTGGCCGTAACTTTTCGGCCAGCGGCAGCATTGGCAATTCGCAAAGCAATTCTGACCAGGATATTACCAACCTGAGCTACCAGTATGTTGCCCCTTTTATTGGAGCACGCAATACATTTCAATACATCGACCAGCAAAATGACAATCATAATTATGGAATTCGGTTAACTTATTCTGAACCCATCAACAAATACCGCAGCCTTGATTTTTCTGCGTCGCACAATTTAAACTATGCCCGTAACGATAAAAAAACATACAATGTGGATTCGCTTACAAGGGTAAAAACCATGAACAGTTTTTTAAGTAACGATTACGAAAATAATTATTACAATAACCGTTTGGGCGTATCGCTGCGTACCACTATGAAAAAATACAATTACACACTGGGCATCAGCATACAGCCGGTAGACCTGCAGGGGAAATCACTTACCAAAGACAGCGCTTACAAGCCCATTACAAGAGTAAATATTTTTCCTGTGGCCAGGTTTGTATATAATTTCAGCAGAACCAAAGCCATCAATATGAGTTACAGCGGCACCGCCAACCAGCCTTCCTTCAGCCAGCTGCAACCGGTGGTGGATCAAAGCAACCAGCAAAGCATTTCGGCAGGTAATCCTGATCTGAAACCTTCTATTAACCATAACATCAACGTATCATTCAATAATTTTAATTTTATTACCGGCAAAGTATTATTTACCAACTTTACTTTCAGCACCATTAAAAACCAGATCATCAACAAAACTGCCCGTTTAAACAGCAGCGGCGCCTCCATATCTGTTCCGGAAAATGTGAATGGTTATTTTAACCTCCTGGGTTTTTACACTTATTCCAAACCATACAAAAACAGGAAATATGTGCTCACCTTTAACGGATCGGCCAACTACAATCACAATGTAAACCTTACCGACAGTATTGCACTAACCGGTACTGCCCTAAAACAAAACCTGAACGTGCAAAAAGTAATTGGCAGTAACTGGGTGGTTAGCCAGGGCTTTGTTTTTGAATTGAATTTAAAAGACTGGTTGCAACTGGGCACCGGGGTTAATTTCAGCTTGAACGACAATAAATATAAAAATGCAGCCAATGCTTCTTCTACTGCTTTTAAAAATACTTCCAGCAATGCATGGACCCTAACCAATAATATCAATATCGATATTACCAAACGTACCATTTTAAAATACGATGTGGATTATACCATCAATAACGGCCTGGCCAGCAGCGTAAGCCAAAACCCGGTACTGATGAATGCGTCGCTGGAACAGCAGTTATTTAAAAAGAAGAATGGCATCATCCGCTTTGCGGCATACGATCTGTTTAAGCAAAATACCAATATCAGCCGTACCGTAAGTGCCAATTCTATCATTGACACCCGTATCAATAAATTAACCCGCTATTTCATGCTCACTTTTACCTACAGGCTGCAAAAATTTGTTGGGCAGCAGGCACAGGGCGGTATGGCCCCCATGGGTGCGCCCGGCCGTAACATCAGGATCGGCTTCTGATAGATCTATTTTTTGTAATGTCTTTTGCGGTTAATTCGATGTCTGAATTAGTTAGTTGTTGCTGCAACCTTCCGCCATCGCTTAACATCTAATTGGCATACATTAAAGACCATCTTATTATGAATATGCCGCCAAGCATGAATAATTCGTTGACATTCAATCTGCAACAAAAAGATTACGGACAATGGCCCGATAAATTCGGGGCCCATGTGCAAGCTTCAACCACAGAAGGCAGGGTAGAATACCCTGCACAGGTTGCTACCGGTTATGCCACTGCAAAAACCATTGAACCCGGCTTGTCTTACCGTATAATAAACTATACTTTGCATTCTGATGTAGTATACAAGCGTAATCCGTCAGCACAATTTCAGCTGATGATCAGCTTTTACGAGTTGCATTTTAGTGAAAAAATCTATTGCAAGGCAGGCAGTACGGTTATTGAAAGTACCGATGGCTTTTACAGTGCATCCATTGTATCGCACAGCTTAACCACCCAGGAAGTGATATTAAAAAAAGGAACCACTGTAAAAGGTTTGTGTATTGAAATTGAGCCAGGCTGGTTAAAAGATAATATCCTGGACTTTACTGAAGAAAAAATGGAACTGCTGAGACGCAAGGATTGCCTGGTAAATTTTATCAATGCCCGGCAGCGTAAGATTTTACACGACATTTTTGATACTTCGGTACAAACGCAATTGCCCGACCTGTTTATCCGCAGCCGGGTATTAAGGCTTGCCGAGCAGTTTTTAACCAATTTGTGCAACCATGGCCTGCACCCCATTCCGCAATTTACCAACCAGAAAGATTTCCAGGCATTGCTGAAGATAGAGTACCTGCTGTCAAAAAAATACAATGAAGATTTTCCTTCTATTGAAGCCCTGGCCAAAACAGCCTACATGAGCGAGAGCAAACTGAAGAAGTTGTTTAAGAAAGCCTACGGAATGGCACCATATGAATATTATCAAAAAAACCGGATGCACAAGGCCAAGGAATTACTGCGGCAACGGAAACATTCCGTATCGCAGGTGGGCTCTATGCTGGGCTACCAGAACATGAGCAATTTTTCTGCCGCCTTTAAAAAAGAATTTGACTGCCTGCCCAGCCAGGCACAGGATATCTTTTAGTATTTTACCATATACAGTTAGTATTAAAACTTTTTGGGATAAGGACGTTTGAGGTTTAAGCTTATTTTTAATATCTTAAATGACAATATCCCGAAACACCAAACCTCTGAAGTCAAAATTTAAACTGCCTGATAAAACCCTTTATTGCAGCAAAACATTCAATAATGTCCCATGAAACCACAGAAAAGGCCCGTTTATCCGGGCTTTTTTTATTTGCAGGATCAGCAGTATAAAAAAAGCCTGTAAATCACTAAACAACAGCAGGCCAGACTTACCCATAACCTCCTACTCCAATTTTAACAGGGGCTGTTTGTTTTTGCCGCTTTTGCCCTACCTTTGCCACCCGAAAACCAAGCGTTCATTTTCTAATATTTTCAATATGTCAGGTGCGTTAAAAGAAGTACGTAACAGAATTAAAAGTGTGCAGAGCACACAGCAGATCACCAAAGCCATGAAAATGGTGAGTGCGGCCAAACTGCGCCGTGCACAGGATGCCATTACCCAAATGCGTCCTTATGCAAAAAAACTGCAGGAAATGCTGGGTAATATAGTGAGTAACAGCGATGGTGATGTAAAAGTGGCCCTGGCAGATGAGAGAGCCGTTGAAAAAGTACTGATTATTGTAGTTACCAGCGACAGGGGTTTATGTGGTGGTTATAACAGTAACCTGATCAAATTAGCCAAACAGGTAATTGCCGATAAATACCCTGCACAAAAAGCAAAAGGCAATGTGCAGGTACTGCCAATAGGCAAAAAAGGATACGAACATTTTGTAAAGAATGGCTTTAAAGTAGTAGATGCTTACTGGGATATTTTTACCGGTTTAAGTTTTGATAAAGTACAGGGTGCAGCCAAATACGCCATGGATGCATTTGCCAATAAAGAAGTGGATGCTGTGGAACTGGTTTACAGCGAATTTAAAAATGCCGCTACCCAGCGCTTTGTTGCCGAACCTTTTTTACCAGTACAAAAAATTGAAAAAGCAGCAGGCCAAAAAAATGCCGATTTTATTTTTGAACCCGGCAAGGAAGTACTCATCACCGAACTGATGCCTAAAATTTTAAACACCCAGTTGTTTAAAGCCACACTGGATGCCAATGCCAGCGAACATGGCGCAAGGATGACCGCCATGGATAAAGCCAGCGATAACGCCAGTGAATTATTAAAATCATTAAAGATCAGTTACAACAGGGCAAGGCAGGCAGCCATCACTACCGAATTGACAGAAATTGTAAGTGGCGCCGCAGCATTGAACGGATAAACCAACGTTGGTCGTTGATAGTTGATCGTTTTTTTACGGCCAACGAACAACACAAAACGAACAACCATTAAAACATGGAACTTTCTCAAATTATACCACATATAGAGGCATTGATATTTGCCAGCGAAAAGCCACTCACTAATATTGAGCTGACAGACCTGGTGAATAATGCATTGGGTTTTATTGAAGACCGTGCCACACTGGAGCAGGTGGAAGCCGCCATAGAAGGTATCTGCGAAAAATACAGTGCAGAGTTTTATGCATTTGAATTAAGACAAAGCGGTGGCGGATGGCAGTTCCTTACTAAAAAAGAATACTACAAAACAGTAGCCTTGCTGAACGGCGATAAATTTTTAAAACGTTTATCCACTGCCGCTTTAGAAACCCTGGCCATTATTGCATACAAACAACCCATCACCAAAAGCGAAATGGAAGCCATCCGCGGAGTGAATTGCGATTATGCTGTACAAAAATTACTTGAAAAAGACCTGGTGATCATTTCTGGCAGAAAAGAAGAAGCCGTAGGACAACCATTGCTGTACTCTACTTCCAAATCATTCATGGATTATTTTGGCATCAACAGCCCGGCCGATCTGCCACAAATTAGTGAAGTGATGATGGAAGAACTGGTGCAGGCTACCAATGTAATTGAAGCACAGGCTGAACAACTGGAACATGAAGCTGCTGAACACGCAACTGCTGTTGCTGAAGAAGATGTAATTGTTGAAACTGCCATTGCAGAAGAAGAGCCAGTTGTTGAATTTGTTATGGCCGAAGAAAGTACAGTTGAAGAAGAAAGTACATTAGCAGTTACCGAAAATGGCGAGATCATTGAGGAAGCTGCAGGCAATGCAACTGACACCAACAAGGATGAAGAAGAGCCGTCTTAAAATATTTTTCAGTGGAATAAAAAAAGGCATGAACGCATTCATGCCTTTTTTTATTTAAATAATCTGTTTAAATCACTGCCCGCTGTGTTATCCGTGTTTCTATCCTTCGTAAATTCGCGGCATGTCATTATCAACAGAACAGTTATTAGCCGCAGCAAAAGAATTCGGCACCCCATTGTATGTATACGATGCAGACCATATTACTGTACAATACCAAAAGCTTACTTCTGCATTTGCCAAAACAGATACGAAGTTTTTTTATGCCTGCAAGGCACTCACCAACATCAATATCTTAAAGCACATCAAAAGCATTGGCTGCAATGTTGACTGCAGCAGTATCAACGAAGTAAAGCTGGCCCTGCTTGCCGGTTTTGAACCCGCTAACGTACTCTACACTTCCAATGGCATTCACTTCAGCGAAATTGAAGAAGCGCAAAGCCTTGGCGTAAACATCAATATTGACAGCCTGAGCAATTTAGAAAAATTTGGCGCAAAGTTTGGCCACAGTTACCCGGTGGGTATCAGGCTGCGCCCCAATATCATGGCGGGTGGTAATTTAAAAATTTCCACCGGTCACGATAAAAGCAAATTCGGTATTCCCATTGACCAGCTGGATAAAGTGATCGCCCTGGTAGACAAGTACAATTTATTCATACAGAATTTACACATCCATACCGGAAGTGATATTAAAGATGTGGATGTTTTTGTAAAAGGCATTGAAGTACTGTTCGATATCATTCCGCAATTCAAAGAATTATCTTCTATTGATTTGGGAGGCGGTTTTAAAGTACCTTACAAAAAAGGAGATGCCGAAACCGATATGCCCCTGCTGGCACAAAAAGTACACGAGGCATTTGCCAATCATCCTAACCCCAATGGCAAACATTTGCAGGTTTGGTTTGAACCGGGTAAGTTTTTAGTAAGTGCCTCCGGTTATCTGGTAGCCGAAGTAAATGTGATGAAAGAAAATAACAGCACTTCTTTCGTGGGACTGAACACAGGTTTCAATCACCTGATACGCCCCATGTTTTATGATGCCTATCACCAGGTAGACAACCTTAGTAATCCCAATGGCGAAGAAAAAGTTTACAGCATCGTTGGTAATATTTGCGAAACAGACACTTTTGCCTGGGACAGAAAATTACCCGAGGTACATGAAGGCGATCTGTTGGTGTTTAAAAATGCCGGTGCCTATGGTTTTGAAATGGCCTCTAACTTCAACAGCCGTTATAAGCCCGCCGAAGTAATGATCAAAGAGGGCAATATACAGCTGATCCGTAAAAGAGATGTATTTGAAGACCTGTTAAAAAATCAAATTATCAATCCTTAGAAAAATTATCATGAGAGAACTGAATTCATTTTTAAAAGGCCTTGTTTTATTTCTTCGCCCCGGGCTTTGGCTGGGCTTTTTAAAACGCCCGCTGATGATGGCCTCTAATACCATTGCCCTCTCCCGCTGGATAAAAGACCACCACCGCAGTGGAATCATGAATGACTTTTACAGGCCGGTAAGAAATTACAACGACCGCATTAAACTGCACGAGTACCTGGTTAGCACCGAACACCTTTCCAATGAAAAAATAGATTACCTGGAATTTGGCGTTTGCGGAGGCAATTCTTTTTTCTGGTGGCTGGAACAAAATACCCATCCCGATTCTGCATTTTTTGGGTTTGATACTTTTGAAGGGCTGCCCGAAAACTGGGGTCCCTTTAAAAAAGGCGATATGAATGCCGGTGTGCCGGAACTAAAAGATGGGAGGGCAAAATTTTATAAAGGCCTGTTCCAGGATACCCTGTTTCCGTATTTGGATGAATACAATTTAAATAATGACCGACGCAAGATCATTCACATGGATGCCGATCTGTACAGCTCTACCCTTTTTGTACTTACCTCACTGGCCCGCTACTTAAAACCCGGCGATATCATCATGTTCGACGAGTTTAATGTTCCCAATCACGAATTTGCCGCCTTTAACCAGTTCAGTAGTTCTTTTTATATCAAATACCAACTTTTAGGAGCAGTAAACAACTATTACCAGATAGCCATTAAAATTACCGGCTGAGCTGTTATATCAATGTTGTTAACACGCACACTGTTGTAAAAAACAGCGCAGCAGTTTTGTGCTGCAGTGCCGGTTAAGCACAGCTATTGTTTTAAGTTGTTGCTATGCGGCAGCGCTTTTACAAATGTTTTAACTAAAAATAGTTCTCCCCAATCTTGCAGAATCCAAAAATTCTTACAACATTTACGTAACAAACCAAAAACAGTAAAGCCGTCCTGGTTTTGCTGAACAACAAAAATTACAAAACATATATGGACCCCGAGCGTGTTCCAAGTCCTGAAAAGTTCAGTGCAACTTTTTTGCGACCCTTCCTGTGCCTTACAGTAATCATTTCTTTATTCTCTTCCTGCAACAAAAAAGACAAATGGATTGATGTTGATCCCGCTTTCAGCAAGTACATCGACGCGTACACTACGGGCATCATTTCCAAAACCTCTGCCATTCGCATTCAACTGGCCGGTGAAGCCAATACCACGCATGCAGTAGGTGAAGAAGTAAAGGATGCACTCTTTGACCTGTCGCCCTCTGTGAAAGGAAAAGCCTTTTGGCTGGATGCCCGTACCATTGAATTTAAACCCGACAGCTGGCTTACAACCAACCAGCAGTATACCGTTACCTTTAAACTGGGCAAAGTAACCAGGGTGCCCGACAAATTTGCAAATTTTAAATTCAGCCTGCAAACCGTAAAGCCATCTTTTAGAATACACGACGATGGATTGCGCAGCAGCGGTATAAAAAACAAAATGAGTTTCAGTGGAGAAATTGAAACAGCCGATGTGGAAAAAGGAACTGAAGTGGAAAAATTATTAACCGTTTCTCAAAATGGCAAACCCTTAAAGATAAGCTGGCATGCCAATGAAGCTACCAAAACTTACGGCTTTGTAATTGACAATATAGACAGGGGCAGTAATGTTAGCAATATTGACCTGCGCTGGAACGGACAGCCCATGAACATGGAAGTAAAAGGAGAAAGAGCCGTAGCCATCCCTGCAGTGGGCGATTATAAAGTGCTGAATGTAGTAGCAGTGAACGAAGCACAACAATACGCCTCGGTACAGTTCAGTGATCCCATTGCAGTAGGGCAAGACCTTGCCGGCCTCATCAGTATCAGTGGCCAATCTGATATTTCATACACCATCAATGGCAGCGAAGTAAAAGTATTCGGGAATGGAAAACTGGATGGCAACTACACCGTAAATATCAATGCAGGCATCAAAAATACCTGGGGCGATGTACTGAGCAAGGGCTTTACGGCTAATATCAATTTTGAAAATAAGATGCCCTCTGTAAAAATTCATGGCAAAGGAAATATCTTACCCAATAGTGGCCGGCTGGTGTTGCCTTTTGAAGCCACCAACTTAAATGCAGTTGATATCAGCATCATAAAAATTTACGAACGCAATGTGCCGCAGTTTTTACAACAAAACGACCTGGGGGGTAACGATGAGTTGAGAAGAGTGGCCAAACCCATTGTACAAAAAACATTACGGCTGGATGATGACAAAACACTGGACCTGCACAAAAAACAACACTTCTCTTTAGACATCGATAAATTTTTAAAAACAGAACAGGGCGCCATTTACCGGGTTACCATTGGTTTCCGCCCGCAATACTCATTATACCAGGGGGTAGACACTTCTGCTAAAAAAGATGGTGAAGAAGAAGAGGCCGGTTATGATGAAGGCTATGCCGATGAATACAGCAGCAACGGTGTGGATGATGACGATGAATTCTGGAACCGTTATGATGAATACTATCCGTATGGCTACAACTGGGAAAGAAGGGATGACCCTGCAAGTAAATCGTATTACAATAAAGACCGCTGGGCTACAAGAAATATTTTAGCCAGTAATATCGGTCTTACTGCAAAACGCGGTAATGATAACAGTATCAGCATTGCCGTTAGTAATATCCTTACCACCGAACCCATGAGTGGTGTTGACCTGGAAATTATGGATTACCAGCAGATGATCATCAGTAAAACCAAAAGCAGTGATGATGGATTTGCCATCCTGGATTTAAAACGCAAACCTTATTTGCTGATTGCTAAAAAAGGAAATGAAAGGGGCTATTTAAAATTAGATGATGGTAATTCACTTGCACTCAGCCGTTTTGATGTAAGTGGCGAAGAAGTGAAGAATGGCATCAAGGGTTTCATCTTTGGCGAACGGGGTGTATGGCGCCCCGGCGATACCATGTATTTGAATTTTATTGCCGAGGATAAAGAAAATAAATTACCGAAAGACCTTCCGGTAGAATTCAGTTTGTTTACCCCAACCGGGCAGTTGTACAAACACACCGTGCAAACCAATGCCGATGATGGTTTCTATTTATTTAAAACCAATACCGACGCGGCTTCACCTACCGGCAACTGGCTGGCAAAAGTAAAAGTAGGCGGTGCCAGTTTTGAAAAAAATATCAAGGTAGAAACGGTAATGCCTAACCGCTTAAAGATAAATGTTGATTTTGGTAAAGACCCCATGCTGGGCGATGGCAGTACGGGCACCATCAATGCCAAATGGCTGTTTGGCGCTCCCGGCAAAAACCTGAAGGCCAAGATCGACGCTTCGCTGTATGCCAAACCCACTTCCTTTCCTAAATTCGCAGGCTTTGAATTTGATAATCCTGCCGCCAATTATCAAACCCAGCAAAAAACCATTTACGAAGGCACCCTGGACAGTGCTGGCAATGCTCTGCTGAAACCCGGTTTTGAAATTGATGAAACAGCACCCGGTATGCTAACCGCCAATATGGTGATAAAAGTTTTTGAACCAGGTGGAAGTTTCAGCATCGATAATATGAGTATCCCATACAGCCCTTATACCAGCTATGCAGGAATTAAATTACCTGATGGTGAAAAGCCATTTGATTATTTGCTGGCAGGCAAAAGGCATACCACGCAAATTGTAAATGTAGACAGCAGGGGTAATTTATTAAGCGGCAGTAATGATGTGGAGGTGGAATTTTACCGCATACAATGGCGCTGGTGGTGGGATAATAATGGCGATAACCTCAGCAATTTTACACAGAACGAATACAATAAATTACTGCGTAAAGACACGGTGCATTTAACCAATGGCCGCGGGCAATGGACCTTTGGCACTTCTGAAAATGAATGGGGGCGCTATTTGATATTGGTAAAAGATACCAAAAGCGGCCATATCACCGGCTCTACTTTATACATTGATGAACCCGGCTGGCAAAGCAGGGAAGGCAATGACGATCAAACGTCCGCATCCATGCTCTCCTTTACTTCCAATAAAGAAAAATACAATGTAGGGGAAGAGGTGGCACTCACCATTCCCAGCAGTAAAGGTGGAAGGGTTTTAGTGAGTATTGAAAACGGCAGTAAGGTCATCAAATCTTTCTGGCAGCAAACCGCACAGGGACAAACCCTGGTTAAGTTTAAAGCAGATGGCAGCATGGCACCCAACGTATACGCCACCGTTAGTTTATTGCAGCCGCATTCTCAAACCATCAACGACCTGCCCATAAGAATGTATGGCTCCATTCCCATTTTTGTGGAAGACAAGAATACAGTACTGAATCCTGTATTAAATATTCCTGAAACAATTCGCCCGGAACAAAATGTATCGTTTACAGTAAGTGAAAAAAGCGGTAAAGAAATGACCTATTGCGTGGCAATTGTAGATGACGGATTATTAGACCTTACAAGATTTAAAACTCCCAATCCCCATGACGCATTCTATGCACGGGAAGCACTGGGTGTAAAAAGTTTTGATATGTTCGACTACGTCATCGGCGCATGGGGTGGAGATTTGGAAAGAATCTTAACTATCGGTGGTGATGCCGAAGCAGGTCCCGGCAAACAAAAAACCGCTAACCGCTTTAAACCAGTGGTAAAATTTTTAGGCCCATTCCATTTAAGCAGCGGTCAAACACAAAAGCAAAATTTCATCCTGCCCTCTTATATCGGTTCGGTAAGGGCCATGGTAGTAGCAGCGCACAGCGGTAGTTACGGGGCCACTGAAAAAACCATTACGGTAAAAAAACCATTGATGATGCTGGCCACCATGCCAAGGGTGCTGGGGCCCGGCGAAACCATCAAATTACCGGTAACTGTTTTTGCCATGGAGAACAATATTAAAAAAGTAAATATCTCTTTGCAATCCAATCCATTTTTAGAAGTGGTGGGCAGCCCCACGCAAAGCATCAGCTTTACACAACAGGGTGAGCAAATGGTATACTATGATGTAAGAGTAAAACCCAATGTGGGCATTGGCAAAGTAACATTGCTGGCAAGTTCCGGTGGCGAAAAAGCAAATTATGAAGTGGAGCTGGATATACGAAACCCCAATCCGCCGGTAACCAGCATCAGCGAAATTACCTTAGCACCGGGGCAGCAATGGAAAACAGCAGCATCACCTATAGGCATAGCCGCCACCAGTTCGGCAACCATCGAGATATCCAGTGTGCCCTCTATGAACCTGCAAAAGCGCCTTGACTATTTGATAGAATACCCGCATGGCTGTATTGAACAAACCACATCAGCCATTTTTCCACAGCTGGTATTGAACCAATTGACCGACCTGGATGATTACAGAAAAGCGCAGGTAGATAAAAATGTGAGAGCCGGTATTGCCAAACTGCAAAACTTTCAGCGCCCCGATGGTGGCTTTAGCTACTGGCCCGGCGGTAACGAAAGTGACGAATGGGGCAGCAACTATGCCGGGCATTTTTTAGTGGAAGCACAGAGCAATGGCTATTTGGTAAGCGATTATTTATTGCAGCAGTGGAAAAATTACCAACGAGGTAAAGCCAATAGCTGGGTACCTTCCACCACTAATTTTTACGGGGGCGATCTTACACAGTCGTATCGCCTGTACACGCTTGCATTGGCAAAAGCTCCGGAATTAGGTGCCATGAACAGGCTGAAGGAATTTAAATATTTATCGGCCGAAGCAAAATGGCGTTTGGCAGCAGCTTACAAATTGGCCGGACAGGATAATACTGCGCTTGATCTTGTAAGTGGTTTATCAACAGGATTTCCGGTAAGAACTGCCTGGGGGTATACCTACGGCTCCGATACAAGAGACGAAGCCATGGTGCTGGAAACCTTAACCCTGCTGGGTAAAAAAGCCAAAGCAGAAGAATTGATGAGATCCATTGCTGCAAAATTATCGCAGGATTACTGGTACAGTACGCAAACCACTGCCTACAGCTTAATTGCCATAGCAAAATTCTGTGGCAAAAATCCAAGCGGTGCCAAGATCATGTCATCCGCAACTGTCAACGGTAAACAAACCGATATCAATTCGGCTACTTATTTGCGCCAGTTGCCCGTGGTTTTTAAAGATCAAAACAGCAACAGTGTGGTCATCACCAACAAAGGCAGTAATACCTTATACGTTCGTATGATCACCAAAGGACAACCGCTGGCAGGAGACAGTTTAAAAGTAAACAACAACCCGGCTGTATTGAGCATGAGTGTAAGTTATACCAACCAGGATGGTAAAGCCATTGAAATAAACCAGCTGAAACAGGGCAGCGATTTTATTGCAAAAGTGGTGATCAAAAATCCCGGTGGCCGTGGTTACTATACACAAATGGCCTTAACACAAATTTTCCCAAGCGGATGGGAAATACTCAACGCAAGAATGCTGGGTGGCGAAGGTGCTTTCAAATCTTCATATGCCACTTACCAGGACATTCGTGACGACAGGGTATACACTTATTTTAATATTAACAGCAACGAAACCCTCACCTATTATGTACAGCTGAATGCATCGTACTTAGGCAGGTATTTTCTTCCCGGCACTTTCTGCGAAGCGATGTACGACAATACTGTTGCCGCAGGTGTAAATGGGAAATGGGTGGAAGTGGTGCAGTAAAGAATAAAACACAAATGACGCAGGTGAAACCTGTAAACACAGATAAAATCTGTGTTTACAGGCCTGGTCAGTGTTATCCCTGTTCTGCTTTTGTTCCGCCCTTCTGGAATTCTGCTGAACATCGTTGTGTCACTCACTTCAACGGTATACCTTTATTCAAATTTTATCGAAGCGTAAAGAGCACACTGAACTTGACAAACATTTCTTCCATAGTTCCACCATTTAATTTCAGCCGTACATCAACCAAAATAAAATTGTTGATACTGGCTGCTTTACTCACCTGGTTCTGGCTCTATCTTCCAAAAAACTTATTCCATGCCCCCACCAGTTATGTAATTGAAGATGCAAATGGTAATTTACTGAATGCCACAATTGCCGCCGACGGTCAATGGCGGTTCCCTTATAATAAAAATGTGCCGCAGAAATTTATCGACTGCATCACCACTTTTGAAGACAAGCGTTTTTTTAAACATCCGGGGGTAGACCCTGTTTCAATTGTACGGGCATTGGTAAAAAATATAAAGAACAAAGGCGTGGTGCAGGGCGGCAGTACACTTACCATGCAGGTAATACGACTGTCTAAAAAAAATGACCAACGCAGTATCTGGAATAAATTAAAAGAAAGTATTCTTGCTGTAAGACTGGAACTCTCCTGTTCTAAAAAAGAAATTCTGGCCCTGTATGCAAGCAATGCGCCATTTGGAAGCAATGTAGTGGGTTTAGATGCTGCAGCATGGCGCTATTACGGCAGAAGTGCAGATAAATTAAGCTGGGGCGAAATGGCCACCCTTGCCGTGCTGCCCAATGCACCGGCATTGGTTCACCCCGGGAAAAACAGGGATGTGCTGCTAAAGAAAAGAAATATTTTATTAGACAGGTTAGTGGATGCCGGCAAGATGAATCAAACCAATTGCGACCTGGCCAAACTGGAACCCTTACCCGGTCAGCCCCTGCCGTTACCTCAGTTTGCACCGCATTTATTACAACGATTTAAGAAAGACAATGCAGCCCTGAACAACATCACAAAAATAACCACCACACTGGATGGTACGCTGCAAAAAAATGTAGCCCGCATCATTCAGCAGCATCAAAACATATTAAAGGGCAATGGTATTAACAACGCCTGTGCCCTGGTGCTGGATGTGGAAACAGGGAATACGCTGGCTTATGCAGGAAATATCTATGACCCGTTGAATAAAGATATGGAAGCTGATGTGGATGTAATTGCTGCCCCCCGGAGCCCGGGCAGCGCATTAAAACCCATCTTATATGCTGCTGCTTTAAGTGATGGATTGATACTGCCCCATTCCATTCTTGCAGACATTCCCACTCAAATCGGGAGCTATGCACCACAAAATTTTGACCTGGGCTTTGATGGTGCCGTGCCTGCCAACCGGGCTTTGGCAAGAAGCCTGAATATTCCGGCAGTAAAATTGTTACAGCAATACAAATACCAGCGCTTTTATGAAACCTTACAACAATGCGGCATTACCACATTAAACCGCAGTGCTGATACCTATGGGTTAAGTTTAATTCTTGGCGGTTGCGAAGTAACCATGTGGGACCTGGCGGCTGTGTACGCTAACATGGCACGCACACTCAATCATCAAACAAAAAATCGCGGTAAGTTAGATCCAAATGATTTTCATCCGGCAAATTATATTGCGGCCGGTAATCCTGTATCCGGCAACCTGCATCCGGTAGCCAACATTCCTTTAGACGCCACTTCCATCTACTTCACTTTCCAGGCCATGCAGGACGTAATGCGCCCGGGTGAAGAAGGCTTGTGGCAGCAGTTCAGCTCTTCTCAAAAAATTGCATGGAAAACCGGCACCAGTTTTGGTTTTCGCGATGGCTGGGCCATTGGAGTAACTCCCAAAAACGTGATCGCTGTATGGGTGGGCAATACCGATGGAGAAGGCCGGCCCGGATTGGTTGGAGTGCAAACTGCCGCCCCTATTTTATTTGATATTTTCCGGCTGCTGCCCGGCGTAAATTGGTTTGAAAAACCAACATACAATTATGCCTATGTGCCTGTATGCAGGCAAAGTGGTTACCGGGCCAATATTGATTGCCCCGATGCAGACACTTTATTCAGTCCGCCCAATGGCATTAAAGTTCCCTTATGTGCGTATCATAAAATAATACATTTAGATGCCACCGGCACCTGGCGTGTAACAGAACAATGCGAAAGTCCTTCTGTAATGCAGCATAAAAGCTGGTTCATTTTATCGCCGGCGATGGAATTTTATTACAAACAAAAGAATGCCGACTATACCATTCTGCCATCTTTTAAACCCGGCTGCGAGTATACCGAAACAGGCAAAGTAATGGAGATCATTTACCCGCAACCTGATGCTAAAATTTATGTGCCGCTGGAAGTGAGCGGCCTGAAAGGCAATACTGTATTTACTGCTGCCCACCGCAAGAACGGCACTAAAATTTTCTGGAGCCTGGATGATACTTTTGTTGGCACTACAGAAAATTTTCACCAGATAGCATTGAACCCATCACCGGGCAAACATATTATTACTTTAACAGATGAACATGGCACCAGTATAAGCCGCCAGTTTGAAATACTGGAAAAAGAAAAATAAGCCCGGCACAAAAATATTTATGCAAAACTTTTAAAGCAGGCATCATGATAAAAAAAATATCATGACAACACCATTTGCCCGGCTGCTGCTGACCCTTCATTGTATTGCAGTATTACTCTCTGCACATGCACAAACACCGCAAAAAAATATTGATACCAAAATAGACAGGGCCACAGTATTTTTAAACGGGGCGCAAATCAACCGTAGTGGAAAAGTGCCCGTTGGGCCGGGCACTGCCGAAATTGTTTTCAAGGGCATTTCTCCCTATATCAATAAACAAAGCATACAGGTAAAGGCCGAAGGTAATTTTACAGTATTATCGGTAGTGCATAAAATAAACTACCTGCAGGAACAGGCCAAACAAAGCGAACTGCAAAAAATTGAAGAGCAAAAAGAACTGCTGCAGGATAAGATCAGCCAGCAAAAAGACCTGATGAGCATATATGTAAATGAAGAAAACCTGCTGGCAAAAAACCAGGCCATCGTTTCGCAAAACAATGGCTTAAAAACACAGGAGCTGAAAGAAGCAGCCGATTTTCACCGCCAGCGTTTAACAGAACTGAAGTTCAAAGAAACTGATATTACCAAAACAATAAAAAAACTTTCGGTTGAAATGACGAGGCTGGAACTGCAGCGGAATGAACTGAACAAGCAGCTTACCACGGCTACCAGCGAAGTGGTGGCTACGGTGCAAAGCAAGGAAGCAGTTACTGCAAATTTTGTGCTGAGCTATTTTGTTGAAAATGCCGGCTGGTATCCCACTTACGATATCCGTGTTACAGATATCAGCCATCCCATCATCATGGCATACAAGGCTAATGTGTACCAGGCTTCGGGCGAAGACTGGAAAGATGTGAAGCTTACTTTATCCACTGCTAATCCAAAACAAAATGGAGAAAAACCCAATTTAGCTGCCTGGTACCTGCATTATTTTACCCCGCAATTTTACGGCACTGCAAATAATGGCGCTGCATACAATCCAAATGTAAGAGAAGTGTCCGGAAGAATAACTGATCCAAACGGAACACCCCTTAGCAGTGTTGCTGTTATTATAAAAGGAACAAAAAGCGGAACCATGACGGATGGTAATGGTAATTACAAAATAGCGGTGCCTTACAATTCCACCACACTGGTGTTTTCGTATGTGGGCATGCAAAGCAGGGAGTTATTGATCTCTTCCAACCAAATGAATATAGCAATGCAACAGTATAACAATACTTTAAACGAAGTGGTGGTGATAGGTTATGGCACCAGGCGGGATGACGATTATGATTACACGCCTTCTTCTCCAAAATACAAAAAAGAAACCAGCATTCCATTAACCGTTTCTGAAAGAGAGAACAGCACCAGCTTTTCCTTTGATATTGAAACCCCCTATTCCATTTTAAACGATGGCAAAACATCTACCGTAGAAATGAAAACCATGGAAGTCCCCGCATTATATGAGTATTATTGTGCCCCCAAACTGGAGCAGGATGTTTTTTTAACCGCTAAAATTACCGACTGGAGTGAACTGAACCTGCTGGAGGGAGAAAGCAGCCTGTTTTTTGAAGGCACCTATTTGGGCAAGGCCATGATCAATCCTAAAATAGCCGGCGATACGCTCAGTATTTCTTTGGGGCGTGATAAAAATATAGTGGTGAAAAGAACCAGTATCAAAGAATTCAGCAAAAAACAATTTTTAGGCAACAACAAAATTGATTACCGCAATTTTGAGATCAGTATACGCAACAATAAAAAACAATCCATCAATTTAATTATGGAAGACCAGTTTCCTTTAAGTACCATGAAAGAGGTAGAGGTGGATAAACTGGAAAACAAGGAGGCAGAGCTGGACAATGAAAGTGGCAAATTAAAATGGACCATTCAACTGGAGGCGGGGAAAGAAAAGAAAGTAGGCTTTAAGTATTCAGTAAAATATCCAAAAAATAACAGCCTGGTGCTGGACTAAGATGAAAGCGAATTCATAACCGTTGCATTATGGAGGATAAAAATTAAGCAGAAAGAAATCGCCCAGCCGTTAGCAAAATTCTCCTTATTTTTATTGCACTAAAATGTACAGTTATGCCAATACGTATGGTGGATGATCCTGAAAACCAGGGTGACTATAATGAACAAAATGACAATTCCGGCGGCGGTGGCGGATTGAATCCCCGTGGCGGTGGCGGCGGCGGACTGCTTAATTTTTTGCCCCTGTTGCTGAGTCTTTTTGGCGGTGGTGGTGGAGGCAAAAAACTCATTTTTCTTTTAGTGATTGCAGGAGGTGCCTTTTTTTTAATGCGCAACGGTGCCTGCTCGGGTCTTACAGATGCAGTGTCTAAATTTACCACCGGTGGTAAACTGGATCCGGAAGAATTTAAAAAAGCATCGGTATATGAAGGGCTGGCTGATGACAATGGAAAAAATCCTTTGCCGGAATCGGTATCCTTACTCCGTTTTGCACCCGACCGGATGAACCAGGGTAAACAGGGCAGTTGTGTAGCCTGGAGCAGCGGTTATGCAGCCCGTACCATTTTACAAAGTACCAGCACGCGTACCGATCCAAACAGTGTGGCTTTCAGCCCCGCATTTTTATATAACAATATCAGTTTGGGTGGCGATGACTGCCAGGGCTCGTACATTATACGTGCAATGGAATTCATGCAAAAAAAAGGGGCTGTGCCGTTTCAGCAGTTTCCATATGATGAAAATGATTGCAGCCGCCAGGCCAATTCCAGTTTATTTAACAGTGCCTCCAGCTATACCATACATGGCTTTACCCGCCTTACCGACGATGCCGGTGTAAGTGCATTAAACTACCGTGCCATTAAAGAGCACCTGGCAAAAGATGCGCCGGTGGTAATTGGCATGATGGTGGGTGGCAGTTTTATGCAGGACATGATGGGACAAAAAGTATGGCACCCTACCGAAGATGATTACACGCAGCAGGGATTTGGAGGCCATGCCATGTGTGTGATAGGATACGATGACCGTGTGGAAGGCGGCGCTTTTCAAATCATGAACAGCTGGGGACCAGAATGGGGGCAAAATGGAATCGGTTATGTGCGTTATGGCGATTTTAGAAAATTTGTACGTGAAGCCTACGGCATTGATCCGCTGCCTAAAAACGGGGCTGCTTTAAATGTAGACTTTGAATGCAATATCGGTTTGGTAAATGCGGGCACCAGGCAATACATCCCTTTACGTGCTGCAGGTAATGTATTTACCACCACGGCTCCTGTTAAAAAAGGCACCAAATTTAAATTAGAACTGAAGAATGCGTTGGAATGTTATGTATACATTTTTGGACAGGAAACAGACAACAGCAGTTATGTATTGTTTCCTTACAAACCCATTCACTCTGCCTATTTCGGCATTACCGGTTACCGGTTGTTTCCGCGTAAAGAATCGCTGATGGCCGACAGTATTGGCACAAAAGACCGCATGGCCATTGTAGTAAGCAAACAGGCACTGGATTACAATGCACTGAATGCCGCTATCAACAAAAGCACACAATCTACTTATGCAGGTAAATTAAACGAAGCCATCAGGGCCAATGCCATTACCGGCGTAACGTTTAGCAATACCAGCACCGGTAATATTTATTTTAAAGCAGATGCAGCTGAGCAAAAGAACATTGTGGGCTGTATTGTGGAAATCGATAAGCAGTAAAGCCCGCAGGCTGTTTCATCACCGGGGCGGTTGCACAGCGGTAATAAATAGAAAATCATCAAATGAGATCTAATAAAAAAATCATTCAGGTACTGTTATTGCTTTTAATAGCAGTACCTGTTTTTGCACAGGAAACCAAACTGTACAATCCGGCTGCAGATGCAGCAAAAGATATTACTGCAGCATTAAAAAAAGCAAAAGCTGAAAATAAATATGTTTTACTGCAGGGCGGTGGCAACTGGTGCAGCTGGTGTATTGAGTTTGCCAGGTTTTGTAAAGCAGATGCCAAAATTGATTCGGTGATCAATGCTTCTTTTGTGTGGTATCATTTAAACTGGAGCAAAGAGAATGAGAATAAAAAAATATTTGCCCAATATGGTTACCCGCAGCGATTCGGCTTTCCGGTATTTATTATTGTAGATGCAGATGGCAAACGCATCCATACGCAAAACAGCGAATACCTGGAAGATGGAAAAAAAAGTTACAACCGGAATAAAGTGCAGGCATTTTTAGAAATGTGGAGCCCCCGTGCATTGAACCCCGACATGTATGGCAACTAATCAGCTTCTTAAATTTATGCAGCAATGAATAATGCAGCCCCATTTTTAAAACTGATCAACAACCGGTTTAAGTTTGGCCTGTTTTTATTTGCTAAATTACCCAGTGCTTTTTTTTGTGGTGTAAGGGTGCAACAGGCCGATGGTGACAAATGTGTGGTAACGGTTCCTTTTAAATGGATGAGCCAAAATCCTTTCAGAAGTACTTATTTTGCCTGCCTAAGTATGGCTGCGGAAATGAGTACCGGAGTACTGGCCATGGCACATATTTATCAGCGCCATCCTGCTGTAAGCATGCTGGTGCTGCACATCAAAGGTGATTTTATTAAGAAAGCAACTGGCAAAACAACTTTTACCTGTACCGACGGACAACTGATTAAACACACCATTGAAGAGGCTGTTTTAGATGGCCTGGGTAAAACAGTTACTGCAAAAAGTACCGGCTGCAACCAGCAGGGCGAAGTGGTGGCCAGCTTTGAAGTAACATGGAGTTTTAAAGCAAAAAGTACAGCCTGACCACGCTGTTTATTAAATACTGCGGCAAACTCTCCAGTATCATTAAAATGATTTTTGTCATACCCCGGCCCCTTTTGATTAAATTTTTCTCTCCCGATATTTACCTAAATTGCATCCTCAAAGTTCAACAGTACAAAGCAGCTGAAGAAAAATGGATATGTAATGGTTGAATGTTTCAACCATCACCCAAAAACCATTAACCTACGATTATGCAAAAAGAAGAACTACGCAGACAACAGGCCTTAGAATATCACTCCAAAGGAAGGCCGGGGAAAATTGAAGTAGTACCTACCAAGGAAGCCAAAACACAAAGAGACCTTTCATTAGCCTATTCACCGGGTGTAGCCGTACCCTGTTTAGAGATTGCTGCCAATCCCGAAGATGTATACAAATACACCGCCAAAGGAAATTTAGTAGGGGTCATCAGTAATGGTACCGCCGTTTTGGGACTGGGCAATATTGGCCCCGAAGCCGGTAAGCCGGTGATGGAAGGTAAGGGTGTATTGTTTAAAATATTTGCCGACATTGATGTATTTGATATCGAGATCAACGAAACTGATCCTGAAAAATTTGTACAGATCGTGCAATCATTAGAACCCACATTTGGTGGCATTAACCTGGAAGATATTAAGGCACCGGAATGTTTTTACATAGAAACAGAACTGAAAAAGCGTTGCAAAATTCCCATCATGCATGATGACCAGCATGGTACTGCCATTATTTCGGCAGCAGCCTTACTGAATGCCGTGGAGCTGCAGAAAAAGAAGCTGAGCAAAGTACAGATAGTGGTGAATGGTGCCGGTGCTGCAGCTGTATCCTGTATGCGCCTGTACATCAGTTTAGGAGCCAGTAAAGAAAATATTAAAGTATACGACAGCAAAGGCCTGATACATGCGGGCCGTACCGATCTGGATGATACAAAAAAAGGTTTTATTTCCACTTCAAAGGCATTAACGCTGGCCGAAGGCATGAAAGATGCGGATGTATTTATTGGTTTAAGTAAGGGCAATGTGGTAACACAGGATATGGTGAAAGCAATGGCTAAAAATCCTATCATTTTTGCCATGGCCAATCCCGATCCGGAAATTACCTATGAAGATGCCGTTGCTGCACGCAAAGATGTGATCATGGCTACCGGAAGAAGCGATTATCCCAACCAGGTAAATAATGTACTGGGCTTCCCTTATATTTTTCGCGGGGCGCTGGATGTCAGGGCCACCACTATCAACGAGGCCATGAAACTGGCTGCAGTAAAGGCTTTGGCCGAGCTGACCAAAGAGCCGGTACCAGATATGGTGAACCTGGCTTACAACGAAAAAACAATTGTATTTGGCCCGGAATATATCATCCCTAAACCGGTTGATCCACGATTACTGTCTACTGTTGCGCCTGCCGTAGCAAAAGCTGCCATGGAAAGCGGGGTAGCAAAAAATCCTATTACCGATTGGGATGCATACGAATTGCAATTGAATCAACGGCTGGGATTAGACAACCAGCTAAGCCGTGTAATTGGCAATAAAGCCAGAAAAGACCCCAAACGCGTGGTATTTGCAGATGCAGAAAACCTGAAGATCTTAAAAGTGGCACAACTGGTACAGGAAGAAGGTGTGGCCTATCCCATTTTACTGGGTGATGAAACAAGGATATTAAAAATTGCAGCGGAAAATGGTATCGACCTGGAAGGCATGCCGATCATTAATCCTAAAGCAGATGATACAGAAGAGCTGCGTAAAAAATTTGGCGAGCAGTTTTTTGCTCACCGCCAGCGTCGCGGTGTAAATAATTACGAAGCATTTAAATTGATGAAAGACCGTAATTATTTTGGCAGTATGCTGGTTGAAACCGGCGAAGCAGATTGTATGATCAGTGGTTTAAGCCGCAATTATCCCGATACCATTAAACCTGCGCTGCAGGTAATTGGCACCGAAGAAGGGGTTAAAAAAATTGCCGGCATGTACATCATGTTCACCAAACGGGGGCCATTATTCCTGGCAGATACCACTATCAATTTTAATCCTACTGCCGAAGAGCTGGCCGAGATCACATTGCTGGTGGCAAAAGAAGTAAAACAATTTAACATCAAGCCACGTATTGCCATGCTGTCGTATTCCAATTTTGGCAGCAGCAACGGTGCCGAAGCCATGCTGGTGCGCAAGGCAAGAGAAATTGTAAAACAAAAAGATCCCACCCTGGTATGCGATGGTGAAGTGCAGGGCATTTTAGCATTCAATAAAGATATTTTAAAAGAAAATTACCCCTTTAGTGAATTGGTGAACGGCGAAACCAATACTCTCATCTTTCCTAATTTGGCTGCAGGTAATATTGCCTATAACCTGTTACAGGAAATTGGAGGTGCTGATTCTATTGGTCCGGTTTTACTGGGTTTAAAAAAACCGGTACACGTGTTGCAGCTGGGCAGTTCTATCCGCAGTATCTTTAACATGGTGCTGATAGCGGTGGTGGATGCTCAAATGAAATGCAAAACAGATACACAGGAGGTGATTAAAAAAAGTAAATGGTGGAAAAGATTTAAAAAAACACACCACGAATTATAATTAGTACCCGGCTGGTGTTGATGGTGGCGGATGCCTGATCATTTTGAAGCAGTACTTTTACCGGTACCATATCAAAATCAGGTTTATCTTCGTTACAGGTAACAGTAATCCATCAACACCAACTACACAATCAAAACAGAAAACAGAAACTATTCATGACCTTTTTCACTCATTTTGGCCGCTATCTTTTAATGCTGAAAGGCATGTTTACCAAACCGGAAAACATGCGTATGTACTGGAAAGAATTCATGCACCAGTGCGTGGAAATTGGTATTGGCTCGCTGGGCATTGTAGTTATCATATCTGTTTTTATGGGTGCTGTAAGTGCGGTACAAACTGCTTACCAGCTGGTAAGCCCCTTAATTCCAAAATCTACCATTGCACAAATTGTACGCGATACCGTCATTCTTGAATTTGCACCCACGGTGGTATGTATTGTACTGGCAGGGGTAGTGGGCAGTAAAATTGCCAGCGAGCTGGGCAACATGCGGGTAAGCGAACAAATAGATGCACTGGAAATAATGGGCATCAATACCAAGGCATACCTGGTGTTGCCTAAAATTCTGGCAGCATTGGTTACCATTCCCATGCTGGTGATTTTGTCAATGGGACTGGGCATTTGGGGCGGCCGTTTGGCGGGTGCTGCATCAGGCATCTTATCTACCGATACCTACGACCGGGGTTTACTGGAAAATTTTATGCCCTATAATGTACAGTTTGCACTGATCAAGTCGTATACGTTTGCCCTCATCATCAGCAGCATCCCTGCCTACTACGGCTACTATGTAAAAGGGGGTGCGCTTGAAATTGGAAGAAGCAGCACCAAAAGTGTGGTGGTTAGCTGTGTGATGATATTATTTTCAGATTACGTACTGGCGCAGATCTTACTGGCATAAAAAAGATATTTCCCCGGCTGGCAACACTGCCATTTGTTTTTTAAATCAAAGTATGTTGTACAAAAGATTGTTGATACTATTATTCGTCTTAGTTACAATTGCCAATGCGGGTATTTACCTGAACAGAAATAATTACACATTCGTTAAGCAATCCACCTATAATGAACTTTATCCCAATTACTCCAGCCTGTCGGTACATGCATTTACAATTCTGAATGATTCGGTAATAGAAGTGCTGATCAACCAGCCGGGCAAACAACCCGTACAATGGAACATACTGCAGGATGACAGCCTGCACATCACATATACCGGAATATACCCCCGCATTACAGTATCCAAAGGTTTACATAAATATAAAATATTCAATGCCCTGAAGGATAGTTTTTATATGCAGGCCGAAAATTATTCAGCAGCTGATTATAAAAAATTCAATCTTACCAAGCCGGGAAGCTTATCTGTATTCAATGCCGACCTGTTGCAGGACGGCGCTGTTACCAACCTGGATAAGTGGAGAGATGATGAGATCCTATTTTCTGCAGAAGAAAAAAAAAATATTGCTGCCCTGCTAAAAGACTCTGTTAGAATAACCGGCACAGACAGTACAGTTGAAAAAATAAAAAAGATCGGTTGTTACCTGGGCACCAAACTGTTCGCTTCCAGAGGTGGGCCAACAGACAGTTTGCTGGCTTTGTCTGTTTTTGATCAATACAAATGTGCCGCCGGGGGAGCAACCATATGGTGCGGCAATTATGCCATGATATTTAACCTGTTTGCGCATATTGCAGGAATTAAAACCAGGCATGTGGAGGTGAGTAAAACCAGGAGTGGTGTGGCAGGCAACCTGCATGTATTCAATGAATACTTTATCCCTGAACAAAAAAAGTGGGCCTGCATCGATCTTACCTTTAATAATATTTTTTATACCCGTAGCAACGGGCAGCTGCTCAATGCGGTGGAAGTTAAAGATACAGATCCTTCAGACAGTTCCATAACAGTATGGCAACCTGAAACAGTCAGCAGTGTAAAGGCCATCCGCTTCCATCAACTGGAAAAACTGTTTTTTGAAACCTATGGCAGTACCAATGACCTTAAATTTTACCTTTCTTTAAACTATAATGAATCTAACAACCTGATAAAAAAGTTCAAACGCTATTTTCAAGAAAAATACTACTACGAATTATATTCAGATAACATACTCACTGACAACAGGAATTTTTACATAAAACAGTTTTTTTTATGGCTCCAGTATATTTTCACTGGTTTATTTATACTACTTTTAATACTAAAGCAATTCCGGTTACAACATGATTGAATTCAAAAACATAAAAAAGAGCTTTGATGATAAAGTGGTGCTGAATGATGTGAGTCATGTAATGGAAACCGGCATGTGTAATCTAATTATAGGCACCAGCGGAAGCGGTAAAACCGTATTGCAAAAATGCCTGGTAGGTTTATTTGAACCCGATTCGGGCGAGATCAGTTACGATGGGCAAAGCTTTACCGAAATGAACAACGATGCCCGTAAAGAATTACGCACCCAGATTGGCATGCTGTTCCAGGGATCGGCATTATTTGACAGTATGACGGTGGAACAGAACATTATGTTTCCGCTGGATATGTTCACCAAGAAACACCTGGATGAAAAACTGCACCGGGTGAATGAAGTGCTGGACAGGGTCAACCTGAAAGGCGCCAATAAAAAATACCCGGCAGAATTAAGTGGAGGTATGAAAAAAAGGGTGGGAATTGCGCGGGCCATTGTACTCAACCCCAAATACTTGTTTTGCGATGAACCCAATTCGGGGCTGGATCCGCAAACATCCATGGTGATTGATAAGCTCATTTACGATATAACCAAGGAGTTTAACATGACCACCGTGATCAATACGCATGATATGAACAGCGTAATGGAGATTGGCGAAAATATCCTGTACATGTACCAGGGACAAAAAGAATGGAGTGGTAATAAAACCGAGATCATATTCAGTAAAAACGAAAGGTTGAATGCCTTCATCTTTGCCTCTGAATTTTTACAGGATGCCAAAGACATGCGTATGCTGGAGGCCAGGGGAAAAATTGATGATAACAGGGATATGGATGAGATGCTGAAGTAAACACTTAAAAAAGCTGTAACTATTGGTATTGCTGGTCATCTTACTCTGTAAACCAATGCACTAACCGGCAGCTGTAATAAAGGCCCGATGAAATTAAGCAGCCTGCCGATGGAATCTCCTACTCACTGGTAATACAGGCTTTCAATGTAAGCCCGGCAGCAGCCATAGCCTGTATCAAAATATCTCTTTCTGCTATAAAACATCTGCCCTATCTTTGCGCCACTTTAAATTCTTCATTATTAATTCTTAATTGAACCATGTCAGTTTTAGTAAACAAAAATTCCAAAATAATTGTACAGGGTTTTACCGGTACAGAAGGTACTTTTCATGCCACACAAATGATAGAATACGGTACCAATGTAGTAGGTGGGGTTACCCCGGGTAAAGGCGGCAGTACCCATTTAGACAAACCGGTGTTTAATACAGTAGCCGATGCGGTGAAGACTACAGGTGCTGATGTAAGTATCATTTTTGTGCCACCGGCTTTTGCAGCCGATGCCATTATGGAAGCTGCTGATGCGGGCATTGGCCTGGTTGTTTGTATTACAGAGGGTATCCCGGTTCAGGATATGGTTAAAGTAAAGAATTACCTGCAGGGCAAAACAGTACGACTGATTGGCCCTAACTGCCCCGGTGTAATTACTGCCGACGAATGCAAAGTGGGGATTATGCCAGGCTTTATCTTTAAAAAAGGTAGAGTGGGCATTGTATCAAAATCTGGTACCCTTACTTATGAAGCTGCCGACCAGGTGGCAAAAGCAGGGCTGGGGATCAGTACAGCCATCGGTATTGGTGGAGACCCCATCATTGGTACCACTACCAAAGAAGCAGTGGAATTATTTATGAACGATCCGGAAACTGATGCTATAGTTATGATTGGAGAAATTGGCGGTGGTATGGAAGCAGAAGCAGCTCATTATATAAAAAGTACCGGCAACAAAAAACCGGTAGTAGGCTTTATTGCCGGCCAAACTGCCCCTCCCGGACGCCGTATGGGTCATGCCGGTGCTATTGTTGGTGGAGCCGATGATACAGCTGCTGCCAAAATGAAGATCATGGCAGAATGTGGTATTCACGTAGTTGCCAGCCCTGCTGACATTGGTAAAACCATGGCTGCAGTTATCAAATAATGTAGTAAAAAGCAATAAAAAACCAGCCCCGCCCAACAGCGGGGCTATTTTTTTGCCTAGTAAATTTACTGGTTAAAATAGTATTTTTACTATGGAGTTTTTTGCCCATATTTGTATCACTAAAACTACAAGCATGATAATTGTTGTAAACCACAAGATTAATAACCCGGCTGAATTTTGGGAGTCGGCACAACGAAATCTGCCGCAGTTACCTGCCAGCGGTGTTAAAAGAATCATCCAGGTATTACCCAACCGCGAAATGACTGAAGCTACCTGCGTTTGGGAAGCCGAAACCATTGCTGCCCTGGATGTATACCTGAGAAGGAAGGTATTTGACTGGAGCACCGAATCATATTACGAATTGCATATTGCCGCTGCCAGCGGCATTACCCTGTAGCTTATTACCGCAATCATAAACAGCCCCCGTTTCAGCGGGGGCCGTTGGTTGTGCAGGCTGCAACTTAGTATCTGCCGTTACCATTTTTATGGTCATCCTCTCTCCGCTCCCTGTCATCGTCATCGTGGTGCTTTCCGTTTCGGTTATTTCCATATTGATTATTTTGATACAGGGCATTCTCGGTAATTTTTACCCGTCCAAAAGAATTGATACTGATGGCTGTTTCTACATTGGGTTTTAAAAACAACGCACTGCTGTATAATACTTCACGCTTTTGTTTTCCCCAAAAATTACTGCGCCACTCATACACCACAATATTGTGCATGCCGGCCTGTAAACCGCCCACCTCTAGCACGCTGCCGTTTGCCTGGTACTGGTAGTTATTATCCACCACCACCATAATACGGTTTTTAGAAAACGCATTCACCACCAGGGCACTGCTTTTATAATTATTATTGTAACGGCCATTATTATATTGCCCGTTATTATACTGGCCGTTGTCGTTCTGCCTTCTGTTATTATCGTTTTTCCATTGGGCAAATCCTGATGTCATAATTGCCATCAGAGATAAAAATGTACAGATCTTTTTCATTGTAGTAAATTTTAAAAGTGATCAATCTTGTCAGCAGTTGTTAACATTGCTGTACTGCCTGTTACATAATATTCAAACGCTGTGCCGCTTGCCAAATATTTATATAAGAAACTGTTAAAGCAGTTTTTACCTGTTACAGCAAATTGAAACCTGAAAGAAACGGCCCTTTATAATTTACACTTTTATCGTACATACCTTAACGTTAAAACAATAAAGCCCCAACTTTTGGGGCTTTATATGCTGCTGGTGAAAACGACAGCCTGTTAATGCAGGTCCTTCTTAAGTTCCTTTATGTCTTCCTTAAGGTCTTTCTTATCTGCCGCACGGTCTTTAATATCTTCTTTCAGATCTTTTTTATCTGCTTTAATGTCTTTTACATCACCTTTCAGGTCTTTTACATCGCTCTTCAGTTCTTTCCTGTCTTCCTTCAGTTCAGCCATATCGCCATTGGCTTTATCTGCCTTTATTTCCTGCCGGTCGTTCCGGATTTCCTTTACATCCAGCTTTACATCCTTCCTGTCTTCGTGCAGGTCTTTACGGTCGGCTTTGATATCACGGGTATCTCTTTTGATATCGCGTTGATCGGCCCTGATAGCCCTGATATCGTGGCGGATCTCGTGCGGGTGTGCCTTGGCTTTAGGACGCGGATGACCAGCCTGTGCCATGGTGGTGCCAATACATGTGATTGCTGCAACAGCAAGCATGATGAGTTTTGTTTTCATTTGTTTGATTTTTAAAATTGGTGAATATTAAATACCTATTTCTGACCCCGCACCTGTACCAAAGTTTAAATACTGTTAAAATATTTTAACAGCTGCCGCTAAAAAACAGCTGTGCATATTTGATTATTACTGCATCTCATAACAAATTGTATCTTGTAATTAAATTGCGTTTTTTATGTTTTTACGACACCTTTTACTGGTAATTTTTACCAGCACAGCATTCACCGTTATGGCACAAACTAACAACACCTATTTAAGCAACTGGAAAAAAGTAGAGGCCTTCGAAAAAAAAGGACTCACCAAATCTGCACTGGCAGAAGTAATGACGATTTATAACCTGGCCGCTAAAGATAACAATGATGCACAGCAGATCAAAAGCTGCATGTACCAGATCAAGTACCGCAATATGGTGGAAGAAGATAGTCATGAGAACAATATCTTTTTTGTTGATACATTAATTGCAAAGGCAAAAGCACCAGCAAAAAATATTTTACAAAGTATGCAGGCACAGATGTTTTGGCAATACCTGCAAAACAACCGCTGGAAATTTTATGACCGTACCAAACTTGCAGAAGAAAAAAGTACCGACATCACTACCTGGAGTATTGACAAGATTCACAGCGTCATCTCCAGGCTGTACAAAGCCTCATTGCAAAATGACGCTGCATTAAAAGCCAGTAAGCTGGATGCGTTTGCCCCCATTATTATTAAAGGAGAAAATACCGGGATGCTGCGCCCCACCCTGTTTGATTTTTTAGCCCATCGTGCCCTGGCCTATTTTATGACCGATGAAAATCAGCTGACCAAACCCGCTTACCAGTTTAAAATAAAAGATGCGGCGGCTTTTGCCCCGGTGAGCACCTTTATAAACACATCATTTAAAACTAAAGATTCTGCGTCACTGCAATACAGGGCCATTGTATTATTACAGGATATTTTAAAATTTCATGCTGCAGATACCCGGCCCGATGCACTGATAGATGCCGACCTGATCAGGTTAAACTTTGTGCACCAGTATGGCATAATGGACAATAAAGAAAAAGGGTACGAAGACGCATTGAAAAATATTGAAGATAGTTATCCTGGTAATCCGTCTATTGCACAGGCAGCATATTTAAGGGCCATGATTTATAAAACCCGTGGCGAAGATTTTGACCCCTATACCGCCACCACACACCAGTACGAAATAAAAAGGGCCAAAACCCTTTGTGAATCTATTGCTGCAAAATTTCCAAATACAGAAGGAGGAATCAACTGTAAAAATCTCATCACCACTATACAGCAACCCGCATTAAATATAGAATCAGAAAAAGTAGCTACCCTTAATGAGCCCTTTCGCTCTTTAGTAACTTACAAAAATCTGCCTGTTGTATATCTCCGCATCGTTAAAACCTCCAGGGAAGAAATAAAAAAACTAGACCGCAGGGACTACGATAAATTATGGGCAGCTTATGCAGCAATGAAACCATTTAAAAGCTGGAGTGTTACGCTGCCCGACCCATCGGATTACCAGCAACACAGCACCGAAATTAAAATAGACGGGCTGGACAATGGCGTATATTTTATTTTAGGCAGTATTGATCCCAATTTTTCGCTCAGCAAAAATATTATTGCCAAACAAACAATTTATGTAAGTAATATCAGCTACCTGCACAATTCCGCTAACGAATATTATGTATTGCACCGCGATAATGGCAAACCCCTGGTGAATACACAGGTGCAGGTATGGGAAACCAAATACAATTATCAAACCGGTGTACAGGATGAGGTGAAAGCAGAGAAGTACAGTACAGATAAGAATGGTATGTTTAAAATGAAGGACAGTAAAGACTACCGTAATTTTTTACTGCAGTTGAAATACAATTCCGATGAGTTATTTATGGATGATAATGAAGGTTACAATACCTATAACAGTATTGAAACAGACATTAAACCCCGTGCCTTTTTATTTACCGACCGCAGTTTATACCGCCCGGGGCAAACCCTGTATTTTAAAGGCATTGTTATAAAGCCGGAAAAAGATGCCGGCAAAACAGCTGTGGTACCTGGCTTTAAAACAAAAATAATTTTACGCAACGCCAATTACCAAAAAGCGGCAGAACTAACTGTAACTACCAACGAATTTGGCAGTTACAACGGTTCTTTTAAATTGCCCGAAGGAGTACTCAATGGCCAGTTCAGTTTATTCGACAGTGCCTGCAACAGCCAGCAACCATTTAGTGTGGAAGAATACAAGCGGCCGAAATTTTTTGTTGAAATAGAAAAACCAAAGGGTACCTACCGGTTAAATGACAGTATTAAGGTAACCGGAACGTCCAAAGCTTATGCAGGAAATACTATTGACGGCGCTAAGGTAAAATACCGCGTGGTGCGTAAAGTGCGCTACCCCATTTGGTGGGAATGGGGCTTTTACAGCCGCAGTAAAATGGGCTTGGGCAGAAGTGAGGAAATGGAGATCACTAACGGAGAAACCACTACTGATCCAAAGGGCGAATTTAAAATAAACTTTAAAGCACTGCCTGATGAATCTGTTGATAAAAAAAGCCAGCCGGTATTTTATTACGAAGTAAGTGCCGATATTACCGATATCAATGGAGAAACCCGGAGCGGCAGCACCTCAGTAGCAGTGGCCTACCAGATGCTGCAGCTGAATATTAATATGCCGGACAAAATGAATTCGGACAGTTTGAAAGCATTAAACATCCGCAGCACTAACCTGAATGATATTTTTGAGAAGGCCAGGGTGAACGTGACCATCACCAAAGTAAAATCGCCGGATAAAATTTACAGGGAAAGGTACTGGAACATACCGGACCAGTTTATGATGAGTAAGGATGAATATGCCGGGTACTTCCCGTATGATCTTTATAAAGATGAAGACCAGCAAAGCAAATGGCCATTGGGAGATAAAGCATTTGATACATCTGACAGCACTAAAGAAAATGGCGAATGGCCAATGGTGAATGGTACATTTGAAGCAGGCTGGTATAAAATTGTGGCCAGCACAAAAGATAAATATGGAGAAGTGGTAAAAGCAGAAAAATACATTCAACTAATAAACCAATTAACAGATAAACGGATTAACGAAGCTGTTGCTGTAAGTGTAAAAAAACAATCGCTGGAGCCGGGCGAAAAACTGGAATACCAAATTACCAGCGGCTTTGATAATATCTGGTTGATTCATTCATTTTCAAAGATGGATAAATCTGTTACCACTACGTATCAGTCCATCACAAAAAATCAGGCAACCCCGTTTGTACAGGCCGTTGCGGAAACCGACCGGGGTGGCATGGCCATGAGTTATGTATTTGTTCAGCACAACCGCGTTTACAAGGGTAATGAAAGTTTTTATATTCCCTGGAGTAATAAAGACCTGACCATCACCTATGCTACTTTCCGCGATAAACTGTTGCCCGGCGCCAATGAAAAATGGACTGTAAAAATAAGTGGCCCTAAAGGAGAAAAAGCAGCGGCAGAAATTGTAGCCGGCATGTACGATGCGTCACTGGATCAGTTTAAACCTCATTACTGGAACAGGCTCAACATCTGGCCTTACCTATACAATACAGTAAGCTGGGCTGAGAATGGATTTGAGAAAGTAGAATCGCAGGAATACAACCGCAGGGATGACGAATACATCAGTCCCATTGAAAAATCGTACGACCGCCTGGGAGCCTATACTACTAACCATGAAGAAGAGCCGCTTTGGTGGATGAATCCACAGGAATACCGATACGACAAAAGGATGAAATCGGAGAGTGGGATTGTGCTAAGAGGTCAGGCTACCATGGCCGCTCCTGTAGCACAATATGATTCCTTTGGCGGAGATATGGCGCCGGGTATGGTAATGGCCGAGAGCAAATCAAAAGTGGCAGGCAGGGTAGTACAAAAAAATAAAGAAATATTAGACGCAGAAAATGCTTTGCCCAAAGCAGGCCAACCAGAAAACGATGCACCCGTGCAGGTGCGTAAAAACTTCAATGAAACTGCCTTCTTCTTCCCCGATCTTAAAACCGATGCTGCGGGCAATACCAGTTTTGAATTCACCATTCCTGAAGCATTAACGCAATGGAAGCTGATGACACTGGCACATACCAAAGATGCCGCCAGCGGCTACAGCGAAAAAACAGTGGTAACACAAAAGCCATTGATGGTACAGCCCAATGCACCCCGCTTTTTACGCGAAGGTGATGCCATGGAATTCAGTGCTAAAATTGTAAACCTGGGCAACAGTGAAGTTACCGGTACCGCACAACTGGAACTGATAGATGCCGCCAGCAACAAATCAGTAGACGGCTGGTTTAAAAATATTTTCCCCAACCAGTATTTTACCATTGCAGCAGGCCAAAGCAGCGTAGTGAAATTCCCCATGGAAATTCCTTTCAACTTTAATTCCGCCATGAGCTACCGCATCATTGCCAAAACAACCAATGCAAGCGATGGAGAGGAAATGGCCATTCCTGTTTTAACCAACAGAACATTGGTTACAGAATCTATGCCGCTGAACCTGCGGAATCAAACAACTAAAAATTTTAAATTTGAAAAATTACTGACCAGTACAGGCAGTACCACCATCAGCAATCATGCACTTACTGTGGAATACAGCAGCAATCCTGCCTGGTATGCCGTACAGGCATTGCCTTATTTAATGGAATATCCGTATGAATGTGCAGAGCAAACATTCAACCGCTATTATGCCAATGCCCTGGCAACCTATATCAGCAATGCTACGCCGAAAATAAAATCAGTTTTTGAAAAATGGAAAATGGTTGATACCGCTGCATTACTGTCTAACCTGCAAAAAAACGAAGAATTAAAGTCTGCCCTGCTGCAGGAAACACCCTGGGTGCTGGATGCGCAAAACGAGCAGCAGCAAAAGAAAAACATTGCGCTGTTATTTGATATGGTGAAAATGAGCAGTGAAATGAACAAAGCATTTAATAAGCTGAAAGAAATGCAAAGTTCCAATGGCGGATTTGTTTGGTTCAAAGGCGGACCGGATGACCGTTATATTACACAGTATATCATTACCGGTATCGGGCACCTTAGAAAACTGAATGCTTTAACCGGTGATGGATATCAAAAAATTAAACCCATTGTAGATAAAGCCATCGTTTACCTAGACAAAAAGATAAAAGAAGATTATGATTATTTGATTCGTTATAAAGTAAAATTAAACAGTAATAATTTAAACAATACACAGATCCAGTATTTGTACATGCGCAGCTTCTTCCCTGAATATAAGATCGCTGATGCATCACAAACCGCGTATACTTATTACCGCGGGCAATCGCAAAAATACTGGTTAAGCAACAGTAAGTATACGCAGGCAATGATTGCGCTGGCATTGTACCGCACCAAAGACGAAGTGATACCTAAAGCCATTATCAAATCTTTAAAAGAAAATGCCATCAGTAAAGAAGAAATGGGCATGTACTGGAAAGAATGGATCACCGGAGGATATTACTGGTACCAGTCGCCCATTGAAAGCCAGGCCATGATGATTGAGGCATTCAGCGACATTGATAAAAACAATACTACAGTGGATGACTTAAAAACCTGGCTGCTGAAACAGAAGCAAACACAAAACTGGAAAACCACCAGGGCCACTGCTGAAGCCTGCTATGCTTTATTATTAAATGGCAGCAACTGGTTAGCAGCAGAAAAAGAAGTACGCATTCAATTGGGCAGTACCACTGTAAACAGTACTGATGATGTTAGCGAAGCCGGAACAGGGTATTTCAAAAAAAGAATTGAAGGTGCCAAAGTAAACCCTGCAATGGGGAATATTACTGTAACCCTCCACTCTCCGGCTTCCCAACCGCTCAACCAAACTGCCACCAGTTGGGGATCTGTTTACTGGCAATACTTTGAAGACCTGGATAAAATTACTGCCGCAGCAACACCTTTACAATTAAAGAAGCAGTTATTTATAGAAAGAAACAGCGATAAAGGTCCGGTGCTGGAAGCATTGCCGGATGGTGCGCAGTTAAAAGTGGGCGATAAAGTAAAAGTACGCATTGAACTGAAGGTTGACCGGGACATGGAGTACGTGCATATGAAAGACATGCGTGCCGCCTGCATGGAGCCTGTGAATGTGATCAGCCAGTATAAATACCAGGGCGGCCTGGGCTATTACGAAAGCACCAAAGATGCCAGCACCAATTTCTTTTTTGGGTGGCTGAACCGCGGCACTTATATTTTTGAATACCCGATGTTTGTTACCCATGCCGGCAATTTCAGCAATGGCATTACCACTATCCAGTGCATGTATGCGCCGGAATTCAGTTCGCACAGCGAAGGCATCAGGGTAAGGGTAGAATAAAAATCAGTACATAAAAAAACCTGCAACGTGTTGCAGGTTTTTTTTATCAGTATTTTTTAAAAGCCATATAACAGTGTGCCGCCAAAATAATTGAATTTTTCTTTTTCCAAACCTTTTTTATATGACACTCTTAATGTAACAGATTTTTCGCCCTGCTGAACAGGAAACCGAATTCCAAAGTGCGCCATTGGGCCATAACTTTTTGTGGCTGCAAAATCTGCCTCATTCCAAATAGTGGTGTTATAGTTATCGGGTGTTGCCTCGGCTGTTTTAGTAAAACCAAAACCTGCACCAACAAAGCCGCCAAAGCCGGCATCTGATTCTTCATCACCACCCGCAGCGCCGTATCCAAAGTTATAGTCTACAGCTATGGGTGCATCAATTCCAAAAGAAAAAGCGCCGCCGGTTCTTGAATTAAAAGAGCCAGAAAAACCAAGTGTAAGCGGCATTCCTATACTAACAGAACTGCCCACCATATACCTGGGATACCAGGATACGCCGTAAAAACTGGGTTGAAGTTTAACGGTTTCTCCTCCTTTTGTTAAACTGGCACTACCAATAAAAATGGATGCACCCACATCGCTTTTAATAAATTGTGCCTGGGTGGTTGTAAAAAAGCAGACTGCTAAGGCTGCTACCAGAATCTTTTTCATGTTTAGGGTATTTTTAAGTGATGAATAAATTTATATCCCAAACGGATTATTTTATATAATATTATGTAGCACACTGTAAATAAAACGAGAATACCATGTCATAAAATGTCAATTATTACATCATCTTCATTTTCGGGCATCTGGTGTGCTGTACTAAAGGCTCGCATTTTAAAGCTATTGCAGCAGTAAAAGTGTTGGTCCCGGGCATATTCATGAGATGGAATGGCTGTACTATTTTGTACTAACTGCCCCGCCTGCACAATGCCGCAACTGGCCACTTTTACTCATTTAGTTGCTGTTCCGGTATCTGTTGTAACAAAGCTGGTAAATGTTTCACCTATCCCCGGCGTGGCTGGCTGCGGCAAATCAGCATGTATGTTTTACCGCAGCATGTATAAAGCTATTTTGCCTGGAAAATCCTGCATTTTACAAAAACCTTTATAGGCCGTATCTTTGCCGCCCATTAGTAATTTATCATTCATCTTTCATCATTCAATAATGTACAGAACACATACCTGTGGCGAACTAAGGCTTACCAACGCTAACAACACCGTAACCCTGGCCGGATGGGTGCAAACCGTAAGAAAATTCGGCAGCATCACATTTGTTGACCTGCGTGACCGTTACGGCATTACCCAATTGCTTTTTTCCGAAGCATTGAATGCCGACCTGGAGGCCAATCCGCTGGGAAGAGAATTTGTATTACAGGCAACCGGTAAAGTAAACGAACGCAGCAGTAAAAATGCCAATATCCCCACCGGTGAAATTGAAATAGTGGTGAGTGAATTTAAAATTTTAAATAAGTCTGCCGTTCCGCCGTTCTCTATCCAGGATGATACCGATGGTGGCGATGAGCTGCGCATGAAATACCGTTTCCTGGATCTGAGAAGGAATATCGTAAAAAAGAATTTGGAATTGCGTTACGCAGTTGGTCGCAGTACCCGAAATTATTTGCACGAAAATAATTTCATGGATATTGAAACGCCTTTCCTGATTAAATCAACACCAGAAGGGGCAAGGGATTTTGTAGTGCCATCAAGAATGAATGCCGGACAATTTTATGCATTGCCGCAATCACCACAAACCTTTAAGCAATTACTGATGGTAAGCGGATACGACCGTTACTACCAGATTGTAAAATGTTTTCGTGATGAAGATCTGCGTGCCGACCGCCAGCCAGAATTTACACAAATAGATTGCGAAATGTGTTTTGTGGAGCAGGAAGATATTTTAAACATGTTTGAAGGTTTGGTAAAACGTATTTTTAAAGATGTAAAAAACATCGACTATACCGAAACCGTACAGCGCATGACATGGGAGGAAGCGATGTGGCATTACGGTAACGATAAACCGGATATCCGTTTCGATATTAAAATTTGCAATCTTAAATTTCCGGCTCATACATTCCCAACCAAAGAAAGCCAGTCGGCTTTAATTGAGGGTGCCAGCTTTGGCGTATTTGACGATGCAGAAACGGTGGTGGCCATTGCCGTGCCGGGTTGCAGCGAATACACCCGCAAACAAACAGATGAATTAACAGAATGGGTAAAGCGCCCGCAAATTGGCATGAAGGGTTTGGTATTTATAAAATGCAATGCCGACGGAACTTTTAAAAGCAGCGTGGATAAATTTTACAGTGAAGAAAAATTGAAAGCCATTGCAACAGCAGCCGGCGCAACAGCAGGCGACCTGATTTTAATACTTGCCGGTGCAGAAGAAAGAACGCGTAAATCTATCAGCGACCTCAGAATGTTCATGGCAGATAAACTAGGCATGCGCAAACCCACCGATTTTAAATTGTTGTGGGTACTTGACTTTCCATTATTTGAATATGATGAAGAAGGCAACCGATGGGTAGCCCGTCATCATCCGTTCACTTCGCCCAAGCCAACGCAGATAGAAGACATGATCAACAACAATCCTGTTATTGAAAATGCAGCTGAGTATTTAAAACATCCTTATGCCGGCATTAAGGCCAATGCCTATGATATGGTATTGAACGGCAACGAAATTGGTGGTGGCTCCATCAGGATTTTTCAAAGAGAACTGCAGGAAAAAATGTTTGCGGCCCTGGGTATGGATAAAGAAGAACAGCAGCATAAATTTGGTTTCTTACTGGGCGCATTTGAATACGGCGCACCGCCGCATGGTGGTTTGGCATTTGGTTTCGACAGGTTGTGCGCCATCCTGGGCGGCAGCGAAAGCATCCGTGATTTTATTGCCTTTCCAAAAAACAACAGCGGCCGCGATGTAATGATAGATGCCCCTTCTACCATTGATGATAAACAGTTTGAAGAATTGCAGATCAGGTTAAATCTGAAGGGATAGAACAGCAGTACGTATAATACACATACAGCGGATCAATACAGATTTTTAAACAGCCACCATACATTAAATTGTATAAGAAGTGTGAAGGCAATTGCTTTCACACTTCTTATTTTTAAACATGCATGCTGCCGCCATCTAACACTATACAAAACTGGCAATCCAGCTTTATATGCTGGTTTGGCAGAAGCGGCGCAATTTTCATCTCTTTTAACAGTATTCTTCCTATCTTTTCTATACAAAAAATAGTGCACGTGAAATTGTATCCACTTATTTTATTGGCCATATGCATGGCTGTATTTGTTTCCTGCGGTAAAACCAGTAACAGCAGCAGCGGCGGAAGCCCTGCCCCATTAACTGCACTAAGCATTTCCAATGTAAGTTACGGTACCGACCCTGCGCAAAAGATGGATGTATACCTGCCTGCCAACCGCAGTGTGGCTGCTACAAAAGTGATGGTGCTGATACATGGAGGTGGCTGGACGACCGGCGACAAGGCCGATTTTTTTTCTTTTACCGACAGTTTAAAAAAGCGTTTGCCGGATTATGCCATCTTCAATATCAATTACCGGTTATCCACCGGTGCTGTCAATCTTTTTCCCACACAGGAAAATGATGTGAAAGCGGCATTACAATTTATTGTTGATAAATCAGCCGATTATGTGATCGGCAATAAATTTGTTTTAACAGGTGCCAGTGCGGGGGCACATTTATCAATGCTGCAGGGGTTTAAATATACCCTGCCGGTAAAACCCAGGGCCATTGTATCTTTTTTTGGTCCGGGCGATTTAACGGACATGTATAATAATCCTGCTGGTGGTAATACCAGTTTAACTTTAGCACTGGGCTTTGTTATAGGTGCCACACCCGTCAGCAATCCATCGCTGTATATTAACAGCAGCCCGGTAAGTTTTATTGGTGCAGGATCGCCCCCCACCATGTTATTGCATGGCGATGCCGACCCCGTAGTAAGCCCATCACAATCCCTTACTATAAAAAATAAGCTTGCCGCTGCCGGTGTTACCCAGCAGTACATTCTTTACCCGGGTAAACACCATGGCGATGACTGGGATGCAGCAACCTATACCAATGCTTTCAATAATATCCAGGCATTTTTAGCAGCCAATGTGCAGTAAGTTGCTAACTGCTTTGCAAAAAAAATTATGGTAAATTTGTATCCATGTCTATTCCCCCACTTGCCGAACGTTTACGCCCCATATCACTGGATGAATTAACCGGGCAGCAGCACCTTACCGGCAAGGGCAGTATTTTACGCAAAGCCATTGAACAGGGAAAGGTACCCAGCATGATATTATGGGGTCCGCCAGGCGTAGGCAAAACCACCATTGCCAACATTATAGCCCATACTTTACAGGTACCGTTTTATACGTTGAGTGCCATCAGCAGCGGCGTTAAAGAAGTGCGGGAGGTAATTGAACTGGCTAAAAAACAACAGAACGTTATTTTATTCATTGATGAGATACATCGTTTTAATAAAGGTCAGCAGGATGCTTTACTGGGAGCAGTGGAAAAAGGTATCATCACTTTAATTGGAGCCACTACCGAAAACCCTTCTTTTGAGGTGAACAGTGCTTTACTCAGCAGGAGCCAGGTATATATTCTAAAAGGGCTGGATGAAAAAGACCTGGTGGCCTTACTGCAGCATGCTATAAAAAAAGATGTGGTTTTACAAACCAGGCACATTGCTTTACAGGAAACAGAGGCGCTTATATCCATTTCGGGCGGCGATGCCAGGAAATTATTGAACCTGTTAGAACTGGTAACAGATACCTTAGGCAATGATGCAGTTATTACCGATGAAGCGGTAATGGAAATTGCACAGCAGCGCATTGCCCTGTATGATAAAAAAGGCGAACAGCATTATGATATCATTTCAGCATTTATAAAATCTATCCGCGGCAGCGATCCCAATGCGGCAGTGTATTGGTTAGCCAGGATGATAGAGGGAGGCGAAGATGTAAAATTCATTGCCCGCAGAATGCTGATACTGGCCAGTGAAGATATTGGCAATGCCAATGCCAATGCGCTGCTGCTGGCCAATGCCACATTTGATGCAGTAAATAAGATTGGCTATCCAGAGTCGCAGCTGATACTGTCTCAATGTGCCATTTACCTGGCCTCCAGTGCTAAAAGCAATGCTGCTACAGTGGCCATTGGCGCTGCCATGAATGCCGTACGCCAGCAGGGCGATCTTTCTGTTCCGCTCCATATCCGTAATGCCCCTACAAAGTTAATGAAGCAGGAAGGCTACGGAAAAGGCTATGAATATTCACACAATTACGAAAACAATTTTTCGCCACAGGAATATTTACCCGATGAAATTAAAGGCACTGCATTTTATGTACCCGGCGCCAATGCCAGGGAAGAAGAATTGCGGAAGCATTTAAGATCGTTATGGAAAAATAAATACGGCTATTAAAAATATTTTACCCATTAATGATGCAAACAATTAAACTGGCCCTGCTGTATTTTTTTATGCTCAGCAATTTGCAATGTATGGCACAGGCCGACACAGCACCTTTTTTTAAAGGAGCAGTAAAAGCCAGCCGCGAAAAAACTTATACTAATATTGTAAAGAACATCATTACAAAAAATTTATACCAGCCCTTAACCGACAGCACCGAAGAAGACTGGGCTGCTGCTTTTTATGCGATGGAAGTGCTCCGCTATACACCCTACTGGATTGGAGAAAGCATCAGCAACGCATTTTATGATATTGAAAAAAGAAGCCCCGCTTTTCAAAGGGCATTGCTGGAATGTTGTTATGCCCTGTATCCCGACAGTTTTGTAACGCCGGTGCAGCGCCTGTTATCAATCACCAATAGCTCTAAAATTTTTGCGTTGTGTACAGAATATTTGTATCAGGCAAAAAAAACCACGCCACAAAAAATTCAAACCGGCACCCGGATGTACCGTTTTGGGCTGGAGCAGGATAGTATTTTATATCCGCTGGTGCGGTCTAAATGGAAGATACCGGAAAAAATTAAACAGGCTGCATTAAAAGAGATCGGCAGTAAAAATTTTTTACCCGGCAATGTAGTATTGTTTAGTTTTCAAAGAAAGAACAGGAATTACCCCGGCAGGCTGGTGGTAAGAGATGCCGCAGGAAATTTTATAACTGGCGACTCCGGTAAAATTTTTTCGGTGCCGCAATTAGCCAGAAGTGTAAGCAACCTGCCCTTTTATTTAACCAATGGCAATACCCCGCAGGGCATATTCCGCATGTTTGGTTTTGACGTTAGTAAAAGTATGGCCATTGGCCCCACTGCCAATATTCAGTTAACGATGCCCTGGGAATCGAAGCCCGGATTTTTTTTAAAGGACTCTTCTATTACAGATACCGTTTGGTGCGAACGCCTGTTTCAAAAACTATTGCCCCAAAGCTGGCTGTTGTTTACGCCGGCCTACGAATCTTATTATGCCAGTAAGGCCGGCCGTACAGAAATCATTGCACATGGCACTACCGTAGATCCTGAATTGTACCGCGAACAAACCTATTATCCATTTACACCCACCCAGGGATGCCTGTGCACCAAAGAATTCTGGAGTACCAGTGATGGCAAACGAACCTTCAGCGATCAGCAGCAATTAGTGGATGCTGTAAAAAAAGCCGGTGGTGCCGATGGTTACCTGGTGGTAATAGACATTGATGACCAGCAAAAACCTGTGGGCGTTCAGGATATACTTACTTTATTAAAACCTTCACTATGAAAAAAGATATTGCAGGCAGATCGGATATTGAGACACTGATCACCGCATTTTACGAAAAGGTGAAGCAGGATGCTACCATTGGTTTTATTTTTACCGAAGTGGTATCCATTAACTGGGCACATCATATACCGGTGATCGTTGATTTTTGGGAAAGTATTTTACTCGACAATCCTGTATACAGGAAGAACGCCATGGAAGTACATTATGACCTGAATAAAAAACAGCCGTTGCAAAAAGAACATTTTGAAAGCTGGATGTTTTTATTCACTTCCACGGTGGATGAATTGTTTGAAGGTAAGATTGCAAACGAAGCTAAGATAAGGGCGAAATCTATTGCATCGGTGATGCTATTTAAAATGAGTACTGCAAAATAATTTGCCTACAGAGGGGCTTGGGCGCAAAGAGGAATACAAAAAATAAGATTGCGAAATGAGGTTGTTGAATAATGAGTAACTGTTGAAGAGTGCCCCGAATGCTTTCGGGGTAAACTGTGCCAATGAAGTTGGGAAAAGAGAAAATGCAGGGTAAAAAAAATAAGATTAAATTTAATACGACATTGGTTTACGAATACAATCACAATCTAAGTTCCCCTTTCGGGCACAGGTGTATAATATGGAACTGAACTGGACATTAAAAAAATTTGAAGCACTTTCCCCTGCAGAGTTGTATGCCATCATGCAATTACGCAACGAAGTATTTGTAGTGGAACAAAATTGTGTATACCAGGATGCGGATAATAAAGACCTCAAAAGTTTTCATTATATGGGCTGGGATGGCAGTACCCTGGTAGCCTATACCCGGCTGCTGCCACCCGGCGTGTCGTACCCGGAAGCCAGTATTGGCCGCGTGGTAAATTCGCCGCGGTACCGGGGTATTGGTGCCGGCAGGCAGCTGATGCAGCTGAGTATTTCGCATACGCTGACCCTTTTTAGTTGTACACAAATAAAGATTGGCGCCCAGTTATATTTAAAAAAATTCTATGAGTCGCTGGGTTTTGTTCAATGCAGCGATACTTACCTGGAAGATAATATCCCCCATATTGAGATGCTGCTGACAAAATAATTGGTAAAAAAAACAATATTTAATAACTGCCCTCGTTATTAGCTGGTAGTATTATAAATATACGTGGAACTGTGTGTTGAATTTGATTTATGTACTGCTCATTATCCAATTTCTGTAGAAAACACTAAATCTGAATTCAGATGAAACCATGTTTACCCAACTTTGTTGGTAAAGCCGTACTGCTCTCCACGATTTGCCTGTCGCTCCTGGGTAAATCATATTCCCAGGCATTTATTTTTGGTAACGAAAAAGTTAAATGGGAAGCCGGTATCAACTTTGGCCCCAGTTTCTTTTTAGGCGACCTGGGTGGCAATGCAGGAAAAGGTACTCCCTTTTTAAAAGACATCAATTTAGAATTTACCAAATTAATGAAGGGTGCTTATATTACTATGTATCCCAGCAGAATTTTTGGTATCCGTCTTTCTGCAGGCCTTACTTATTTGGAAGGAGATGATGCGGTCATTAATACCAATGGCATTAATGAATTATGGCGCAGGCAGCGTAATCTTGATTTTAAAACCAATGTTTGGGAAGCCAATGCCTGTGTGGAATTGTTTCCTACCATGATCTTCAACACCAATACAGAAGATGAGCCCAGGTTCAGGCCTTATGGCTTAATTGGGGTGGGTGTATTCCATTTTAATCCTCAAGGTTCGTTAACTGACAGCCGTGGCAATAAAAGCTGGTATTATTTACATCCCCTTCGCCTGGAAGGACAGGGCATGGCAGAATATCCTTACAGCCAACCGTATAAATTAACCCAGCTCAACATCCCTATGGGTGGTGGCTTTAAATATTTTGTATCAGACAGGGTGAATGTGAGTATGGAATTATTATACCGCAAAACATTTACCGATTATATAGATGACGTAAGTAAGAAGTACATCGATCCAAAATCTTTTGCCAAATATTTATCTGCTGCAGATGCATCATTGGCTACAAAATTATCTGATAAAGCAATAGGTATTATTTATCCCGGTATGACCCGCTATCCGGCAGGTACACAACGTGGTGACCTGAAAGATGGCGATACTTATTTTTCTGTAATTGCAAAAGTAGGTTTCAGGCTGGGGCCAATTTATGAAAGTTCATTTGCAAGAAGGGCTGCCCGCCAAACCAGGTGTCCATCGGTGTATTAAAATTGAAAACCAAAAAAATCCAATCACCATGAATAATAATTTACACATCAACCCCGCAACATTAAAAGCAGCATTTGTTTTTGTATCCTGCATGTTTTTAATACTGCACTACATGAAATAACTAATAATTTTTGATGATTATGTAGTACAAAGCCATACAACTGAAGTCGTCCCCCGAGGAACCAACGAATATATTAATGTTTGTTGTTTACCCCTGAAACCACAAGATTTCAAAAGATTTCGTTACTATGCTTTGAACTAATTATTACGAGTTGAATTAAAGATCCACCTATACGAGGTGGATCTTTTTTATTTGAGTTCTGCAGCTAAAAATTTGCCTGTGAAACTTTCTTTTACTTTTATCAATCCTTCAGGCACTCCTTCAAACAATACCCTTCCGCCGCCATCGCCTCCTTCGGGGCCAATATCAATAATATGATCGGCCACTTTTATCACATCCATATTGTGTTCAATCACTAAAACAGTATTGCCCCTGTCAACTAGTTTATACAATACTTCCAGCAAATGCTGTATGTCCTGAAAATGTAAGCCCGTGGTGGGTTCATCCAAAATATAAAATGTTTTTCCGGTATCTTTTTTCCCCAGCTCAGTAGAGAGTTTAACACGCTGTGCTTCGCCGCCGCTGAGTGTTACAGCACTTTGCCCCAATGTAATATAGCCCAGCCCTACTTCCTGCAATACTTTTATTTTACGGTAGATATAAGGTACCGGTTGAAAGAATTCCACGGCTTCATCCACTGTCATGTCCAGTACATCGCTGATGCTTTTTCCTTTATACCGGATCTCTAAGGTTTCCCGGTTGTACCTTCTGCCATTGCATTTTTCGCAATGCACATACACATCGGGTAAAAAATTCATTTCAATCACCCTCATGCCGCCGCCTTCACACACATCGCACCGCCCTGTTTTTACATTGAAAGAAAAACGGCCTGCATTATAGCCGCGGATCTTTGCTTCGGGTACAGCAGCAAACAAGGTTCTGATATCGGTAAAGAATCCGCAGTAGGTGGCCGGGTTGCTTCTGGGTGTGCGGCCAATGGGCGACTGGTCTATTTCAATTACCTTATCAATATTCTCCATGCCTTTGATGGCTTTATATTCTAAAGGATTGGTTTTGGAGTTATAACAGAACTTGCTCAGTAAAGGGTACAGGGTTTCATTGATGAGGGTAGATTTTCCGCTGCCGCTCACCCCCGTGATCAGTATCAGTTTGCCCAATGGAAATTTGACCGATACGTTTTGCAGGTTATTGCCTTTTACACCGGTAAGCTCAATAAATTTTCCATTGCCCTTTCTTCTTTCTTTTGGTAAGGCAATAGATTTTTTACCGCTTAAATATTGTGCAGTATCTGAGTTAGACTTTAATACAAATGCCGGTGTTCCCTCGCTTACTATTTGCCCACCATGTGTACCCGCTTTTGGCCCTATATCCACTAAATAATCTGCCGCCATCATAATGTCTTTATCGTGTTCCACTACCAGTACACTATTACCGATATCACGTAAATTTTGCAATGCCGAAATCAACCGTTGATTATCGCGTTGATGCAAACCAATACTGGGCTCATCCAGTACATAAGTAATGCCCTGTAATTGCGAGCCAATTTGTGTGGCCAGCCTGATACGCTGCGATTCGCCCCCGCTCAATGTTTTAGAAGGCCTGCCCAAACTTAAATAAGTAAGTCCAACGTCTAATAAAAATTGTAATCTTTCCCTGATCTCTTTCAATACATCTTTGGCAATGGAATTTTGTTTATTGCTCAAACGCAGTTCCACGCCGTCGAACCAGGCCGCCAGGTTATCCAAATTCATGGCACTCAGCTCAGCAATATTCCGGTTGTCTACTTTAAACCATAAGCTTTCTTTACGTAAGCGTGTACCGTTACAGGTGGTGCAGGGTGCCAGGTCCATATATTTTTCCACCCACTCCCTCAATACCTCGGTGCTGTTGGTGGAAGTAAACCATCTTTTCAGCATTGGAATAATGCCTTCGTAGCTGCCGGTATATTCCTGCGGTATGGTTTCATCAGTGGCATCTACTTCCAGCGCCGGATTTATACCCTGGTCGCCAAACAGCAATAGTTCCAGCTGTTTTTCAGGCAGATCCTTAACGGGTTTTTCTAAATTGATTTTATGTTTTTTTGCGAATGCAATTACCTGTTGAAACACACTGGCATTTCTTTCTTCGCCCAAAGGTGCAATACCACCTTCTTTAACTGTTTTGGTTTTATCAGGCAACACCGAATCCATATTGATGGCATAAATATTCCCCAATCCTTTACAGGCCGGGCACGCACCATAGGGGCTGTTGAACGAGAATGCATTGGGTGAAGGTTCTTCATAGCTGATGCCGGTATCTTCGCACATGAGTTGTTTACTAAATTGTACAACTACCCCCCTGCCCCCCCAAAGGGGGTTCTCTGCACTCTGCGAATCTGGATCCTTTTTCTTTTTCGCAGTGTCTTTGTAAGCCCCTCCTTGGGAGGGGTTTGGGGAGGCCGCTTCTTCTACCAGTAAAAACATCAGGTCTTTACCCAGCTGTAAAGTTTTTTGCACGCTCTGGCTTAGCCGCAATTTCATATCATCGTTTACGGGTAAACGATCTACCACCAGTTCTATATCGTGTATCTTATAACGGTCTACCTGCATTTTGGCCACCAGGTCTTTTACCTCCCCGTCTATCCTTACTTTTAAAAATCCTTTCTTTCTTACTTCTTCAAACAGTTCCCGGTAATGGCCTTTTCTTCCCCGAACCAGCGGTGCCAGTAAACTTATTTTTTTATTTTCATACCTGTCAACAATGGCGGAAACAATCTCTTCCTCACTAAACTTCACCATTTTTTTACCGGTATTGTAACTGTAGGCATCCCCCACCCTTGCGAATAACAAGCGTAAAAAATCATAAATTTCTGTAACCGTACCCACAGTACTGCGGGGATTTTTATTGGTGGTTTTTTGTTCAATGGAAATTACCGGAGAAAGACCGGTGATCTTATCCACATCGGGGCGTTCCATATCACCTACAAACTGGCGGGCATACGCGGAAAAACTTTCCATATACCGTCGCTGCCCTTCGTTATAAATGGTATCAAATGCCAGCGATGATTTACCGCTACCACTTACTCCCGTAAAAACCACCAGTTGGTTTTTAGGAATCTTAATGTCTATATTTTTCAGATTGTGTTCCCTTGCGCCGAATACTTCAATCATATCGTGGTTAATGATGGGTGTTTCTGCGGAAATCTTTTTTGCCTTGGCCATATGTACTTACTTGCTGTAAAGATAAAACAAAAGCTGCGCCATTTGGTTGCGAAGATTTTTACAGGCGGCCAACCCTTACTCACCGGATAAAATTTGTTTTATTAATTTGCAGTATCAACAACTTATTATGTCATTCAGTTTATTTGGAAAAAAGGAAGACGCCGCATCCGAACATATTTTTACCGACCGCACTTACATGACCAGCAATGCTAAGGTTAAAGCATGTATTGCGCTGGCAAAGGAGCAACCCGACACCCTGTTCATTTGCTGGTTTGCCGATACACTCCGGAATTTCAAATCCGCTTTTCAGCTAAACGGGCTGGAGGAGCACCGTGTGATGGATGCCAAAAATACACACAGCGCCATGTTCGCCGGTAAAACCCCGGTTTTTACAGAGCACTACCCTTTACATGCAAAGGAACTGGCACTGATTGAACACTGGAACCAGCCGCAAATTATTGTTTACAGCGCTATGGATGAAGCATTGTTCCTTCATTTTGGCAGCGAAAAAATGCTGCCGCTGATGAAATTACTGGGCATGAAAGAAAATGAAGTGATCGAACATTCATTCGTAACCAAATCCATCATCAAGGGGCAGGATAAGATTGCCGCACAGGTTACCATGGAGCAGCCGGCCAATTCACAGGCAGAATGGATGGAAAAGAATATCAGGCAATAAAATGTAATACCCGGCAGGATCCAGCATGAATATATTGACCAAAACCCTTTCCGGACAAGGGTTTTACTGAGTTGCACAATTATTTTACATTTTTAATTTGGAAGTTTGCAGGATGTGATTATATCTTTGCAGCAGTTCTTTACACATCTCTTATCAAGAAAGGCAGAGGGTAATGGCCCGATGAAGCCTTGACAACCATCCCGATAACAATCGGGAAAAGGTGCCAATTCCACCCCGGTAATTACCGGGACAGATAAGTCAGATTTACAGCCTTCAATACTTCACTAAAAATATTAAAAGCTCATCTGATTTACGGATGAGCTTTTTTGTTTTATGCATTGCCCGGGCAATGCATAAAACCCCTCCTGGTAACAATGTGCAATAACTGATTCACCAATTAACAGATCAACCAATTAACGAAATCGAATGTCAACAAATCAATTAAACATCGGCCTGTTTGGCTTTGGGGTGGTAGGCAAAGGCTTATATGATGTTTTACACAGCACACCCACATTACAGTCTACCATCAAAAAGATCTGTATCAAGAATATTGATAAAAAAAGAAGCATTGCTGCTGAAAACTTCACTACAGAAGCAGCGGTGATTTTGAACGACAGCGATATCAATGTAATTGTGGAAGTGATAGATGATGCAGATGCAGCATTTGAAATTGTAAAAACCGCCTTGAAAAGCGGTAAGGCGGTGGTAAGTGCCAATAAAAAAATGATTGCCGAGCATTTTGAAGAATTACTGCAATTGCAGGAAGAATATCATACACCATTTTTATACGAAGCATCCTGCTGCGCCAGTATGCCCATCATACGCAACCTGGAAGAATATTATGATAACGACCTGCTGCAATCTATCAGGGGTATCATCAATGGGTCCACTAATTTCATCCTTACTAAAATTTTTGATGAGCAGCTGGAATTCAATGCGGCATTGTTACTGGCACAGCAGCTGGGCTTTGCAGAAAGCAATCCCAAACTGGACATTGGGGGTTTTGACGCGGCTAATAAATTAGCCATTTTACTGGCGCACTCCTTTGGCGTGGTGGCTAAAACCAATGAATTCATTTTTAACGGCATCGAAAACATTTCATTGAATGACGCTATTGTGGCCAAAGAGAAAAGCTTTTCGATCAAGCTGGTGGCCAATGCACAAAAATTACAGAACGGAAAACTGGCCGCATTTTTATTGCCGCAGTTTGTGGCAACTACCGACGATCTGTACTATGTAAAAAACGAGTTCAATGCCTTAACCACCGAAAGTACTTTTGCAGATAAGCATTTTTTTAAAGGCAAGGGAGCCGGTGCCTTCCCTACTGCATCTGCCGTACTGAGCGATATCTCTGCCCTCAGGTACGATTATAAATATGAATATAAAAAGATACACCACCAGACAGACACACAATTAACCACCGATTTCTATTTGAAAGTATTTGTAAGCGTGGACGATATTAAAAAGTTGAATAAAGAAAGTTTTGAATGGATAGAAGAATGGCACAACGAACTTAAATTCAGCTGGTTAACCGGTGTAATGCATGCCGATAAATTATTCACTACCGATTGGTGGAAACAGGAAGGCGTATCGCTGATACTGTACCCCGAAGCCATCATTGAAGATGTAGAATACAGAAAAATAAGCAAAAGAAGCCTTGAACTGGCCGGTGTGGTATCGTAAACAATGCTGTACTGTTCTGCAAAAAAAGTTTTTAACACAAAAATATTAGTCAGTCTGAAGATTGTATAGTAACTTTGTCTATCTGTTTAATAGACTATAAAGTCACGATCACTGTATGTTTAATTTTACTTCCATCATGGGTAAGTGCAATTGTTGCATCATTAAGATATACCGCTGTTGATACCGGCCGTTCTCTTCACACACTAATTTCAATACAACATTTTAAATGCCGCATACGAATAAAAATATTATATCAGAACTACTCTACCAATCCGGTGGACTAACCATTGCTCAGTTTATTGAGCTGCTGGTACAGCGTTTCCCCGGGCAGGTAACATTTTCCAGCAGTTTCAGTTACGAAGACCAGGTGATCACGCATGAGATACTGGATCATCATTTACCAGTGAAAATCTTCACACTCGATACAGGCAGGCTGTTTGCAGAAACCTATTCGGTATGGAACAGTACCAATGAAAAATACCATACCAGAATAAAAGCCTACTACCCGCAGGCAAACGCATTACAGGAATTTGTGGAAGCAAATGGCCCCAATTCATTTTACGAATCGGTGGATAACCGTAAACAGTGTTGTTTCATCCGCAAGGTAGAACCATTGAAAAGAGCATTGGCCGGCAATACCATCTGGATAACCGGTTTGCGTGCCGAACATTCTGCCGACAGAACCAACCTTCCCATACTGGAGTGGGATGAAAGCAACCAGGTAATCAAATATCATCCGATACTGCACTGGACCGCTGAAGAAGTAAAATCCTACATCAGTAAAAATCATGTGCCGTACAATCCCTTGCACGATAAAGGTTTTGTAAGCATTGGCTGCGCACCCTGCACAAGGGCCATCAAAGCCGGGGAAGATTTCAGGGCCGGGCGCTGGTGGTGGGAAGATGCCAGTAAGAAAGAATGCGGCCTGCATGTACATGAAACAACCACAGAGAAAAGTTAAAAAATTTTTCGGTAGCAGTCTACCAAACTAATAGACTAATAAATATGAGCACACACACATTAAATTATTTAGAACAGCTGGAAGCAGAAAGTATTCACATTTTCAGGGAAGTGGCGGCGCAGTTTGAACGGCCTGCTTTATTGTTCAGTGGTGGTAAAGATTCTATCACCTTAGTGCAGCTGGCAAAAAAAGCATTTGCACCCGGCAAGATCCCTTTTCCTTTAGTGCACATTGATACCGGTCATAATTTTCCCGAAGCGCTCGCATACAGGGACTGGCTGGCCAATGAAGTGGGTGCTACATTAATTGTACGCAAAGTGGAAGATACCATCAAAGCAAAAAACCTGACTGAACCAAAAGGAAAATTTGCCAGCCGCAACTGGTTGCAGACTTACACCTTATTAGATACCATTGAAGAGTTTGGCTTTGATGCCTGCATCGGCGGGGCCAGGCGTGATGAAGAAAAAGCAAGGGCTAAGGAAAGAATATTTTCTGTGCGTGATGAGTTTGGACAGTGGGATCCCAAATTACAAAGACCTGAACTGTGGAATATTTTCAATGGTAAAATTCAGAAGGGAGAAAACGTAAGGGTATTCCCCATCAGTAACTGGACGGAACTGGATGTATGGAATTATATCCGTGCCGAAGAAATTCCATTGCCTTCCATTTACTTTACCCACGAACGGGATGTGATAGAGTTTGAAGGGCAGCTGATTGCCGTATCGCCGTTTATAAGAATAGATTCCACCGACGTGATCGTTAAAAAACAAGTGCGTTACAGAACCGTGGGTGATATGACCTGCACGGCTGCAGTGGAAAGCCTGGCTAAAACACTGGATGAAGTGGTGAATGAAATTAAGATCACCCGCATTAGTGAAAGAGGCGAAACCAGGATTGATGATAAGGTTACCGAAGCGGCAATGGAAGACAGGAAGAAGGGAGGATATTTTTAAAGTAGTAGGTAGTAAGTTATAAGTTGTAAGTAAATACATACATCTTAAAAACTGCTACTAGCACTTAATTAACTTATTACTTAAAACTTATAACCTATAACTCAAATGGATATTTTAAGATTTATAACTGCGGGAAGCGTGGATGATGGCAAGAGTACTTTAATTGGCCGCTTGCTGTACGACAGCAAAAGCATATTGGCTGATCATTTGGAAGCAATTGAAAAAAGTACCAAGAACAAAGAAAATGGAGAAATTGACCTTGCGCTGTTAACCGACGGGCTGAGGGCAGAAAGAGAACAGGGCATCACCATTGATGTGGCTTACCGCTACTTCAGTACCGATAAAAGAAAATTCATCATTGCCGATGCGCCCGGTCATGTGCAGTACACCCGCAACATGATCACCGGTGCAAGCAATGTTGACCTGGCAATTGTGTTGATTGATGCCAGGCATGGTGTGGTGGAACAAACACGCAGGCACAGCATCATCTCATCCTTATTAGGCATACCGCATGTAGTGGTGGCCATCAATAAAATTGACCTGGTAGATTATTCGCAGGATGTATATAACAACATCGTGATTGAATACAGTAAACTGGCCCAGCAACTGGGTATTGAAAATGTAACCTACATACCTTTAAGTGCATTGAAGGGAGACAATATCGTAGAGAAATCATTACAAACCCCCTGGTATGAAGGCAAACCATTACTGGAATTTTTAGAAGAAGTGGAAATAAAAGATGCCATCAATCATACCGATGCACGTTTCCAGGTACAGTTCGTTATCCGTCCGCAAACAGAAGCACTGCACGATTACAGGGGCTATGCAGGAAAAATCACCAGCGGCGTATACAAAAAAGGAGATAAGGTAAAAGTATTACCAGCCGGTATTGAAACTACCATTGATAAAATAGAAATCGCAGGCAAAGAAGTGGCAGAAGCTTTTGCGCCGCAAAGTGTAACGTTATTACTGACTGATGATATTGATATCAGCCGCGGCGATTGCATTGTACCGGTAACAGAATCCATCACTTCTACCAATGAAGCGGATGTATTGTTTTGCTGGCTGGATGATAAACCATTACAGGCCGGTAATAAATATTTACTGCAGCACAATAACCGCAGCGTAAGAACAGTGATCAAGAACCTGGCATACAAGATTGATGTGAATACATTAGAACATATTGAAGATGTACAACAGGTTAAATTAAATGAAATAGTAAGAGCAAACATAAAAACCGCAGCACCCATTGTGTTTGACACGTATAAAAAAATCCGTAGTAACGGCGCTGCCATATTAATTGACGAAACCAGCAATGCCACCGTAGCAGCAGTTTTATTTCAATGATCATTTTATGGAACAAGCATTTTATCAATCAATAGTACAATTTAAAAAACAACAGGGCTGTTCATTGCCCGATGCATCCAGGGCCAGGCGCTTTGTACGCAGGCTGTTTGAAGTATTGTTCATCTGCAAAAGCGAAGCTGATAATAATGAATTTGAAATTCAGTCGCAGTTAAAAAAAACAGAGCGCCAGCTGCAACTATTGTTATACCCGGTATTGCATGATGAATTGCAAAGCAATGAGCAGGCCGCCATATTTTTCAGTCATATACCTGCATTGTATAAAAGAATTTTACTGGATGCAACTGCTATTTTTGAAGCTGATCCGGCGGCTAAAAATATTGATGAGGTGCTGGTAGCCTATCCAGGTTTTTTTGCCATTGCCACGCACCGCATAGCACACCAGCTGCAGCAGCAAAAAATTCCTTTGCTGCCCCGCATCATCAGTGAATATGCACACAGCAAAACCGGTATCGATATTCATCCTGCTGCCACCATTGGCGAATCGTTTGCCATTGACCATGGCACCGGAATTGTAATTGGCGAAACCACCGTGATCGGTAAAAAAGTAAAAATATTCCAGGGCGTTACATTAGGCGCACTGAGTGTGCAAAAAGATAAAGCCAGCCAGAAAAGACATCCTACCATTGAAGACAATGTAGTGATCTATTCAGGCGCCACCATTTTAGGTGGAGAAACCATTGTTGGCCACGACAGCGTAATTGGCGGTAACGTATGGCTTACAAAAAGCGTACTGCCTTTTTCTATTGTGTACCAGCAAACAGATATTACCATACAGGATAAAAAAACATTTACAGAACCATATAATTTTTTCATTTAAACATTTATACATGAAAGCAAATAATATTTTAGGCACTATCGGCAATACTCCGCATGTACGCATTAACCGTTTGTTCGGTAACAGTCATGAAGTGTGGATCAAGTTGGAAAGAAGCAATCCAGGAGCCAGCATTAAAGACCGAATTGCATTAGCGATGATTGAAGATGCGGAGCAAAAAGGTATCTTAAATAAAGACAGTGTGATCATTGAACCCACCAGTGGCAATACCGGCATTGGTTTGGCATTGGTAGCTGCAGTAAAAGGCTACAAGATCATTTTGGTAATGCCCGAAAGCATGAGCATTGAAAGGCGCAGGCTGATGAGTTTATACGGTGCCGAATTTGTTTTAACCCCCAGGGAAAAAGGGATGAAAGGTGCTATTGAAAAAGCCAATGAACTGGCTGCCGAAACAGCCAACAGCTGGGTGCCGCAGCAATTCGACAATCCTGCCAACAGCGATATTCACCGTACAACAACCGCTGTAGAAATATTAAATGATTTTCCCGAAGGCCTGGATTATATCATTACCGGCGTAGGTACCGGCGGGCATATTACCGGTGTGGCAGAAGTATTAAAAGCCAAATGGCCCAACCTGAAAGTGTTTGCGGTAGAACCTGAATTATCGCCGGTGTTAAGTGGCGGCAGCCCTTCGCCACATCCATTACAGGGTATTGGTGCAGGTTTTGTGCCTTCCATTTTAAATACAAAAATATTAGATGGCATCATACAGGTAAGTAAAGATGATGCATTCGCTTATGCACAGCGCAGTGCAAAAGAAGAAGGCATTTTTGTGGGTGTATCCACCGGTGCTTCTTTGGCAGCCGTTGCAAAAAAATTAGCAGAAATTCCTGCAGGATCAAAAGTACTCACCTTTAATTATGATACCGGCGAAAGGTATTTGAGTATTGAAGGATTGTACTAAGATGCCTGCTCCTCCTATCCTCCCCGCGGGGAGGGAAATGGAGAAGATTAAATTTTATAAAAGTTATTTCAAAATAAATATGCCCCTTCCAGTTCCCTCTCCGCTAAGAGAGGGATTGGGGTGAGGCCAATGACAGAAACAAATCATCATACAGGAAAAGTGATCCTGGCTGCCGCTGGCTGCGGCGATCCGGAATTAATAACGGTAAAAGCTGCACGCTACTTACAGCAGGCTGATATTGTATTGACCGACCGTTTGGTGAGTGAAGAAATTTTAAAGGCCTATGTACAACCCGGTGTGCAGATCATTTACGTGGGCAAACAATACAATAAGGATGCGTCATTGCAACAGCAGGAAATCAATCAGCTGCTGCTGCAATATGCCCGGCAAAATAAATTGGTGGTAAGACTAAAAGGTGGCGATGTTTCTTTTTTCAGCAATATTTTAGATGAGCTGCAAACCCTTGCAGATAATCATATTCCATTTGAGATTATTCCGGGTGTAACTGCTGCTTCTGGTGCGGCTTCTTACGCAGGCATTCCGCTTACAGCAAGAGGGTATGCCACATCGGTTCGCTTTCTAACTTCTTACAAAAAAGAAATTGTTACTGACGAATACTGGAAAGAACTGGCGGAAACAAAAGACACACTGGTGTTTTATATGAGCAGTGAAACGCTGGACAATGTGGTAATGAACCTTACAGCCCATCACATTGATGCAGCTAAACTGCTGGCAGTAATTGAACAGGGCACCACACCCATGCAGCATGTGAGCACCTGCAACTTGTACGAGTATGCAAATACTTTAAAAGGTAAAAGTTTTGCTTCGCCGGCTATAGTGATCATAGGAAAGGTAGTGGCATTGCATCACCAATTTGCATGGAACAGTAACAACACTTCAAATGAATTATACTTTAAACCTGTTAGTTAAAAAATAAAATAAAGACCAATGCTGGCTGACGTAAAATTAAAAGTGCTGGAAGAACTGATCAAAAACGCTAACCATGAAGAATTGATCTGGATGAATGGCTATTTGAACGGAATTGTAAAAAGTAGGACCGCTGCTGCATTGCCAACTGCAACAGTACCGGAAACAGCCACAAAAAAGATCACCATTGTATACGGAACCGAAACAGGCAATTCAAAAAAACTGGCTGCCGATTTTGCTGCCAGGGCAAAACAAAATCATGTGCATGCCAAAGTGGTGGGTATGGATCAATACCGCTTAACCGACCTGCCCAAAGAAGAATACTTACTGGCCATTGTGAGTACCCACGGTGAAGGAGAGCCGCCCGCTGCCGCGAAAAAATTTTACGACCATATTCATAACAACGGATTTAAGTTAGAAAAACTGCAATATGGCGTACTGGCTTTAGGCGATACCTCTTATCCCCTGTTTTGCAAAACCGGCGAAGATGTGGATCTGCAGCTGAACAAACTGGGCGGTAACCGAATTGTGCCATTGCAAAAATGCGACCTGGAATATGATGAAGATGCCAATGCATGGATCAATACAGTTTTAAAAAATATAACTGCACCAGTAAAAGAAACAGCAACGGCAATGATTCCGGTTGCAGTACCAGCTGCCAAAAAAGGCAAACAGGCATATACAGGAAAAATAGTTACTAAGATCAATTTGAATGACAGGGGATCGAATAAAGAGACCTACCACCTGGAAATTGAAGCGGAAGGGATCGAATATCAGTGCGGCGATTCTATTGGTATTGTAGCCGAAAATGATTCGCAAACTGTTACTGATATTATTGCCATAACCAAAGCAGATGGCAATAAGACCCTGGAGTTTAAAAAAGAAAAACATACCATTTACGAACTGCTGAAAAGAAAGATCAACATTCAGCATTTACCGGAAAGATTAATACAGCAATACGCCACAGCAAGCGGGCAGGAAATTCCGCATGGTCGTGCCGACCTGCTGGATATTGTAAAAAACTATCCCGTTAAAAACCCTGCGCAGTTTGAAGAAATTTTAGTGACCTTAAATGGTATTTCACCCAGGCTGTATACCATCGCCTCTTCGCCCGCGGCTCATGAAGGCGAAGTGCATATTGTAGTGGTAAAAGATACTTTTATTGTGGATGATAAAAAAAGGTTCGGCCTTTGTTCCAATTATATCAGCCAGTTAAAATTGAACAGTACACAGCAATTTTTTGTGCAGCCAAATAAAAGATTTCGTTTACCTGCAGAGAATAAAGATATTATCATGGTAGGTCCGGGTACGGGCATTGCTGCCTTCCGTTCGTTTATTGCAGAGCGTGATGCCACCGGTGCTACAGGAAGAAACTGGCTGTTCTTTGGTGAACAGTATTTTGCTACCGATTTTTTATACCAGACAGAAATACAGCAATGGCATGAAACAGGCGTACTTACCAAAGTGAACCTCGCTTTCAGCCGCGACCAGAAAGAAAAAATATATGTGCAGCATAAAATGATTGAACATGGTGCTGAACTATACGAATGGTTGAATGGTGGCGCTTCGTTTTTTGTGTGCGGTAAAAAACACCCGATGAGTACTGATGTGGAACATGCTTTGCTGCAGATCATTGAACAGCACGGCAATAAAACGCATGAAGAAGCCAAACATTTTTTACACCTGCTGGAAGAAGAAGGGCGGTACGAGAAGGATGTGTATTAATATACCCGCCCGCCCCTGAAGGGGGAACTTTGGAACAGTAAACGAAATACTTAACCTGCTCCACAGGATCAGCAGGTGGGCAGAAAAAAATGATCACATTTTTCGTTCCGTAGGAACGATTGGTGCAAAAATATTAAACAGCATTAAAGCTCAAAAAAGAAATACAGTACAAGAGTGCGACCTGCCTGCCGGCAGGCAGGCGCCAATGAAGCTGAATAAAGATTCATAGCCGGGTTCAAAAAAAATTAAAAACGAAGTTTTACAATCATGTCAGAGAAAAATAATTTATCCGCAATTGAAAAAATAAAAGTGAACAGTGATGGATTGCGCGGAACCATTAAAGAAAGTTTAGCAGATGAAATTACCGGTGCCATCAGGGAAGATGACCAGGCATTGATCAAATTTCATGGCATGTACCAGCAGGATGACCGCGACAGACGAGAAGAACGTGCAGAAAAAAAACTGGACCGCCTCTATTCTTTCATGATCCGCTTACGGTTACCCGGAGGTGCCATCAGTGCAAAAAAATGGATCGCTGCCAATGAAATCGCCAATGAGAATTCTACCGGTGTAATAAAAATTACCACCCGGCAAACCATACAGCTGCATGGCATTATAAAATCTAACATAAAGCCCACTATCAGTGCCTTCAACAAGGCCAGTTTAGATTCTGTTGCCACCTGCGGCGATATCAACCGCAATGTAACCTGTGCATCGCACCCCGTACAATCGCCACTGCATGCAGAGATATTTGCCTACGCCGGCAAAATTAGCGAACTGCTGTTTCCTAAAACAAAAGCCTATTACGAAATATGGATCGATGAGGAGAAAGTGGCTGATAAAAATGAAGAACTGGATCCCCTGTATCAAGACCGGTATTTGCCAAGGAAATTTAAAATTGGCATTGGCATTCCGCCAAATAATGAAGTGGATGTACTGATCAACGACCTTGCATTGATAGCCATTATTGAAGAAGGGAAATTAAAAGGCTTTAACATTGCCATTGGCGGCGGTTTATCGGCCACACATGGTAATGCCGCAACCTATCCAAGACTGGCTACGGTAATTGGTTTTGCTGATACAGAAGAAAAAATATTGAAGACCATTTACGAAGTGGTAACAGTGCAAAGAGATTTTGGCAACCGCAGTGATAGAAAATTAGCCAGGTTAAAATATACTGTTGATAAACTGGGCATAGAAAAATACAAAGCAGAAGTGGAGCAAAGAACAGGCTTTAAACTGGAACCTGCAAGGCCGTATACTTTTAATGAACGCAAAGATTTTTATGGCTGGCATAAAGCGGCAAATGGATTGTGGTACTATACCCTGTTTGTAGAAAATGGAAGGGTGCTGGATGATGAACAGCTGGCGATGAAAACGGCATTACTGGAAATTGCAAAAACAGACAAATGTAATTTCCTGTTTACCTCCAGCCAGAATATCATCATCAGTGATGTAAAGGAAAGTGATAAAGAACAGATCAATCAATTGCTGGAAGACTTTAAACTGATTGAGCATACCAATACAGCATCCCTGCTGCGCAAAAATTCTATTGCCTGTGTGGCATTACCCACCTGCCCGCTGGCACTGGCAGAAGCACAACGCTATCTGCCGGAGCTGATCTCTAAAATTGAACCCCTGCTGGGCAAACACGAATTAAACAATGAAGATATTATTTTGCGTATGACCGGCTGCCCTAACGGTTGCGGTAGAAGTGCGGCAGCAGAAATTGGTCTTATAGGAACTGCACCGGGTAAATACAATTTACATTTGGGTGGCGATAACCAGGGGCAAAGGCTGAATAAAATATATAAAGACAATTTAGACGAAACGCAAATACTGACTGAGCTGGATCATTTGTTTGCGTCCTTTAAAAAGGAAAGAACTGCAAAGGAAAGCTTTGGCGATTTTGCAGTAAGAAAAGAACTGGTACAATAAAACAACGGTGTAATGGCAGGGCAGGTACAAAAAGATATTGCTTTATTTTTTGCGGTGGGCATCAATTATAAAAAAACGGATGCGGCACTGCGTGGCCGGTTTGCAATTGGCCCGGAGCAGTACGCCAATATACTTGCCCTTGCGCCTTCTTTCAACCTGCATCAGTTATTTGTTCTTTCTACCTGTAACCGTACCGAAATATATGGATTTGCAGAAAACCCGGCACAGCTTTGCAGGTTGCTGTGTACGCAAACCGAAGGCAGTGCTGCAGACTTTGAACAGCTGGCTTATATAAAAAAAGGGGCCGCAGCTATACATCATTTATTTGAAGTGGCGGCCGGGCTGGATGCTCAAATACTGGGAGATTACGAAATACTGGGTCAGTTAAAACTGGCCGTTACATTTGCAAGAGAGCGGGGCTATATTGGCGTGTACCTCGACCGTATGACAGCGGCGGTACTGCAGGCATCTAAACTGATTAAAACAAACACCGCCCTCAGCGGAGGTACAGTATCGGTTTCCTTTGCAGCCATTCAGTATATAAAAGAAAATGTACCGGATATTGCAGGAAAAAAAATAGTGCTGGCAGGAACCGGAAAGATTGGCCGTATTACCTGTAAAAACCTGGTAGACTACCTGCAAACAAAAAATATCACACTCATCAACCGAACCGAATCGAAGGCTGCCGTTCTTGCAAAAGAATTAGGATTACAATATGCGCCGCTTGAATCATTAAAACAAGCCGTAGTCAATGCCGATATTATTATAGTATCCACTAACAGCATTGAGCCTGTAATTTTAAAATCGCATGTATCAGGCCGGGGTAACAAAGTCATCATCGACCTGTCTATCCCTTATAATGTAGAAACCGCCGCACAGGAACTGGATAATATAACATTCGTAAATGTGGATAGCTTATCTAAAATAAAAGATGCCACATTGCATAAACGGGCAGCTGAAGTACCTAAGGCAAAAGCCATCATTGAAGAGCATGTGCTTGAATTTTTAGCATGGTGCAGCATGCGCAAAAATGTGCCGGCCTTAAAAGCCATCAAAAATAAATTGCAGGCCATGCGTGATTGTAATTTATATATCAGTTATATTGCCAGGCAAAATGAGCCACTGCATAACGCAACAGGCACGGCAACCAAAATTCAAAAAGTGGTGAATGGCACCGCAATAAAAATGCGCAGCCAAAACCGGCGGGGTTGCAGTTATATTGATGCGATAAATGAATTCATTGCCACAGGCACCAACTAAAGCATATGGGCAAACTGATACGCATAGGAACCAGGGAAAGCCAGCTGGCAGTATGGCAGGCCACCAAAGTGCAGCAGTTGCTATTGCAAAATAATTTTCCATCAGAATTAGTGTATATCAAAAGCGAAGGCGACATTGACCTGCAAACACCTTTATACGAAATGGGTGTGCAGGGTATTTTTACAAAGGCTTTAGATATTGCATTACTCAATAACACCATTGACCTTGCTGTACACTCTATGAAAGATGTGCCTGTACAACTGGCAAAAGGCCTTGCACCTGCGGCGGTGCTGGAGCGGGCATCATACAAAGACATTTTGGTGTACAAAGAGCATACATTGGTGAATGATCAATGGTCAATGGTGAATGACGACGACCCTGCAAAGTTTGAAGCATTATTCACCACTCACCACTCACTATTCACAACACCATTCACTATCGCTACCAGCAGCATCCGCAGAAAAGCACAATGGCTCAACCGCTTTCCCCATCATGCCATTGAAAATTTACGCGGCACGGTCAATACACGATTAAAAAAACTGGAAGAAAATAATTGGAACGGCGCCATATTTGCCGCTGCAGGATTAGAGCGCATCAATTTACGGCCGGCAAACAGTATTGATTTAAACTGGATGCTGCCGGCACCGGCACAGGGCGCCATTGTTGCAGTGTGCAGGGAAGCCGATGATTTTTGTTTGACTGCCTGCCATCATTTTAACCACAGTCATACCGCTTTATGTACCACTATTGAAAGGGATTTTTTAAAACAATTATCAGGCGGTTGCGCAACGCCCATCAGCGCATTGGCTCAAATAAAAGATGGTGTTGTAAATTTTAATGGCAATATCTTATCCATTGATGGACAACAAAAAGCGGAAGTGGAAAAAATTGCTGCCGTTACCGAAGCTGCCGGCCTTGGAAAAATTGCAGCTGCATCTATACTAGCCAACGGCGGACAGGCAATTGCCGATGCCATTCGAAATGTCACAACATAACATTCATATATTAAGCACCAGGCCATTAAATGAAGCATTGGTTACAACTGCAACTGCAGCAGGCATCGCCATTGATGAAATTGCTTTTATTGAAACTGCACCCATACAAACCATCGAAGTACAGCAGGAAATTGAACAAGCCTTATTATTGTCCACTACAGTAGTATTCACCAGTATGAATGCAGTGGAAGCCGTGGCAGGATGGAAAGACGATCAGCAACCCGACTGGCATATTTACTGCATGGGCACCACCACAAATACATTAATACAGCAATATTTTGGAGCAGACAGGATTATCGGCACAGCCAACTCCGCGGCAGCATTGGCAGAACTGATTGCTGAAGACAGGTTTATTGATAATGTGATCTTCTTTTGCGGCGACCAGCGAAGAGATGAATTACCGGATGTGCTGCGCAACTACGATATTGAGGTAAATGAGATTACAGTATACCAAACCATAGCCGTGCCCAACAAGATCAACAAACAATATAATGGGATACTTTTTTTTAGTCCCAGTGCAGTGGATAGTTTTTTCAAAACAAATACGCTTCCGCAGCAAACAATTTTGTTTGCCATTGGTAATACAACAGCAACAGCCATAAAAAAACATACTACTAACAAGATCATCATCAGCGATGCACCGGGTAAAAATAACCTGGTGAGGAAGATGCTGGAATATTTTGGTGAATGGTGAGTGGTGAATAGCTTTTAAAGTTTCAATCCATATTCACCATTCAAAACTAACCATTGACTATTCACCACTCACCATTCACAATATGACACTACTAAAGAACGATTTACTATTAAGGGCATTAAGGCAAGAAACCCTTGAACGGCCGCCCGTATGGATGATGCGCCAGGCAGGCAGGTATTTGCCCGATTATATTAAGCTGAAAGAAAAATATGATTTTTTTACAAGGGTACAAACGCCGGAACTGGCAGCTGCCATCACCTTACAGCCTGTTGACCAGGTGGGCGTGGATGCCGCCATTATCTTTTCTGATATTTTAGTAATTCCACAGGCAATGGGATTAGAAGTATTAATGGAAGAAGGCAAAGGCCCTGCACTTCCTGAAACAATAAAAAACAAAGCGGATATAGATGCTTTGATCACCAGCGATGTGGAAGAAAGTTTACATTATGTACTGGATACATTGCGTCTTACAAAAAAAGAACTGAATGGCCGTGTACCACTGATCGGTTTTGCCGGTGCGCCCTGGACTATTTTATGTTATATGGTGGAAGGTAAGGGCAGCAAGAACTGGGACAAGGCAAAACAATTTGCATATACCCAACCTGTACTTGCACACGAATTATTACAAAAGATCACCACCATTACTATTGCATATTTAAAAGCGCAGGTAAAAGCCGGAGCGGATACCGTGCAGGTTTTCGACAGCTGGTCAGGTGTATTAAGCCCCGAGGATTTTAAACTATTTGCGCAACCTTATTTATTTCAAATTGCTGATGCATTGAAGGATGACGCTCCCGTAATCTTATTTCCAAAAGGCAGCTGGTATGCACTGAAAGATATCAGTGAAAGCAGTGCGGCTGCTGTGGGTGTTGACTGGTGCATCACCCCTCAAATGGCCAGGACATTCACGCAGAACAAAATCACCATACAGGGCAATTTTGATCCGGCTAAATTGCTGGCACCCATTCCTGAAATTAAAAAAGCTGTAAAAGAAATGATCGATGCCTTTGGCATTCAGCATTACATTGCTAATTTAGGGCATGGCATTACACCCAACGTGCCGGTTGATCATGCAAGGGCTTTTGTGGATGCAGTAAAAGAATATCAAATCAATACTGAAACAATTAGTGATGAAGAAAGAAATGCGTGGGCTCAACAATCAAACACTTGCTAACAGCCCTGTAAGTGATGCAATAAAATATTACTTAAAAAACATTGTATGTATCTGCAAAGAAGAAACCGAATATTAAGAGTGTCGCCTGCCATTCGTGCAATGGTTGCCGAAACGATACTTACACCCAACGATCTTATCGTTCCGTTATTCATCACCGAAGGTGTAAATATTAAGCAGGAAATTGCTTCCATGCCAAATTATTTCCGGTACAGTTTGGATAATACGGTAAAAGAAGTAAAAGAATTGTGGAGCATGGGCATCAGATCAGTATTAGTCTTTGTAAAATCAAAAGATGAGCTGAAAGACAATAAGGGAACCGAAGCATTGAATCCGGATGGCTTAATGCAGAGAAGTATACGTGCTATTAAAAATGCAGTGCCGGAAATGCTGGTAATGACGGATGTAGCATTGGACCCCTTTTCTTCTTATGGCCACGATGGCATTGTGGAGAACGGACAAATTGTAAATGATGCCACTGTTGAAGTGCTGGCATTGATGAGTGTGAGCCATGCGCAGGCCGGTGCAGATTTTGTAGCACCCAGCGATATGATGGATGGCCGTATTGGTGCCATAAGAAAAGCCCTGGAAGAAAATAATTTTATCAATACCGGCATCATGGCATACAGTGCCAAATATGCCTCCTGTTTTTATGGTCCCTTCCGCGATGCGCTGGACAGTGCACCGGGCTTCGGTGATAAAAAAACTTACCAGATGGATTATTGCAACCGCATTGAAGCCGTGAAAGAAGCATTGATGGATGTGGAAGAAGGCGCCGACATTGTAATGGTAAAACCGGGACTGGCCTACCTGGATATTGTAAGAGAAGTAAAAAATGCAGTAAACGTTCCCGTTAGTGTGTATAATATTAGTGGCGAATATGCCATGATAAAAGCCGCAGCTAAAATGGGATGGATAGATGAAAGTAAGGCGATACTGGAAACACTGACTTCATTTAAGAGAGCCGGAGCGGATCTGATTGCGACGTATTTTGCAAAAGATGCAGTGAGGTTGTTGTCGTGAATGGTCAATGGTGAATGGGGAATAACTGCTTTGTTAGTTCATTATTAATTTGTAAGTTTATTCTATCCGTCACCTTAAACTATCAATTTATGTTCCTCACTTTAAATCATCAAAAACTTGACATTTATAATTTTTCAAAATCATTTGTATTTGAAAGTTATAAGCTTACCAGGATACTACCAGTAGATGAGAAATTTGGAATGATATCTCAAATCAGAAGAGCCGCATTATCTGTTCATTTGAATATAGCCGAAGGTTCTTCCAGAAAATCTGAAGTAGAAAGGAAACGATATTTTGAAATTTCAAGAGGATCAATAATTGAAATCGATGCAGCAATTGACATTGCATTTGAAATTGGATATCTAAATAATTATGATTTTAAAAAACTTGGTGAATCAATGATTAAATGTTTCAAATTACTAAGCGGGTTGATCAACCCTAAAGCTCCGCATTAACCATTCACAATTCACCATTGACCATTCACAACTATGTATACAAAGAGCGAAGAACTTTTCGAAAGAGCACAAAAAACTATTCCCGGTGGAGTAAATTCCCCCGTACGTGCTTTTAAAAGTGTGGGCGGAACACCCATCTTTATGACCAATGCAAAAGGTGCTTATTTGTATGATGCTGATGACAACAGGTATATTGATTATATCGCTTCATGGGGCCCCATGATCCTTGGTCATGCATATACACCTGTTGTAAAAGCCATTCAGGAAAAAGCATTGAATTCTACCTCTTTTGGTGCGCCCACCGAACTGGAAATTGATATGGCCGAACTCATCATCAGCATGGTGCCCAATGTGGATATGATACGCATGGTGAGCAGCGGTACCGAAGCCTGCATGAGTGCATTGCGTTTGGCAAGAGGCTATACCGGCAAAAACAAGTTCATCAAATTTGAAGGGCATTATCACGGCCATGCCGACTCGTTTTTAGTAAAGGCGGGAAGTGGTGTGGCTACATTTGATATTCAAACCGTACCGGGTGTTACAGCCGGAGTTTCAAACGACACTTTAACTGCACCTTACAATAATATCGAGGCCGTAAAAAAATTAGTAGCGGAAAATAAAAATGAAATTGCCGCTATCATTGTGGAACCCGTTGCAGGGAATATGGGTTGCATCCTGCCTGCTCCCGGATTTTTAGAAGCGCTCAGAACAATTTGCGATCAAGAAAATATCGTATTCATTTTAGATGAAGTGATGACAGGATTCAGACTGGCAGCAGGTGGTGCACAAGAAAAATTAAATATCAAAGCCGACCTCGTCACTTACGGAAAAGTGATCGGCGGCGGTATGCCCGTTGGGGCCTTTGCAGGTAAAAAAGAGATCATGCAGCATATTGCGCCGCTGGGCAATGTATACCAGGCGGGTACATTAAGCGGTAATCCAATTGCTATGATAGCAGGTTATACCATGCTCACTGAATTAAAAAATAATCCTTCCATCTATGCCGAGTTAGAAGAAAAAACCACTTATTTGAAAAATGGTTTAACTGAAGTACTGAAAGCCTGGGGGCAACCTTTTGTCATCAATCAAATAGGCTCTATGATCAGCCTTCACTTTAGCGACCATGCAGTTACAGATTTTACAAGTGCCGCATCCGCCAATAATGAAATGTTTAAACAGTATTTTCATGCCATGCTGAAACGGGGTATTTACCTGCCCCCCTCTGCCTTTGAAAGCTGGTTCCTCAACAATGCCCTTACTTATGCCGACCTGGATGAAACCATCTTCAAAACAAAAGAAAGCCTGGCAGCAATTACTTACTGATCCCGTTGGCGATATCTTTTTAAGAATACCGGCAGGTTTATTTCAAAAATTATTTTTTTAGTCCATCAATTTAGTAGAGAAATGCTTATTTTTGCTGCTGTGTTTTTTAAAGTGGTAAAAACAATTTGGGCATGACAGCGAAAAATGAGGTGGAACAACATAAGGCCGGCAAAGCTGGCGGAGAAAACAACCGGCTTTTTCCCGTTTTTTTAAAGCTGGAGAGCTTACGCCTGCTGATTGTTGGCGGCGGCTATGTAGGCATGGAAAAACTACATGCTGTTATCAGCAATTCCCCGGAAACCAGCATTACGCTTGTTGCTGCTTCAATCAGCGATGCCATAAAAGTATTATCCAAACAATATCCCAATATCACATTAATAGAAAAGACTTACGACAGCAGTGACCTGGCAGATCATGATATTGTAATTGCGGCCATCAACGATCCTGTTATCAGCAAACAGGTGGTGGAAGATGCGAAAAATAAAAAAATACTCGTGAATGCTGCAGACAAACCGGAGCTATGCGATTTTTATTTAAGCTCCGTAGTACAAAAAGGTAATTTGAAGATCGCTATCAGTACCAATGGTACCTCTCCCACCATTGCCAAAAGAATTAAAGAAGTACTGAACGAAACTTTGCCAGATGAAATTGATACCCTGTTAACCAATATGCAAAGCATCCGCAATAAAATGAGCGGCGACTTTGCTGAAAAAGTTAAACAACTGAACGAACTTACCAAAACACTTGCTCAAAAAAATAACAATGCCTGATCAAACACCGGAAGAGATCATAGAAGAGATCACACAATCAAAAGATGTGGTATCCACCAAACAGGAATTCCATTCTTCCAGGAGAAAGGTGGTAAACAAATACATGGTGGCCATTGCTGTTTTACTGGTGGCAGTGCTGTTTACCTATTACTTTTTATCTGCAGAACAACTTACCGCATTACAAAATGTATTGAATAAAGATCACCATTTATTTTACTGGATGCTGCTGGTGGGCTTTGGTGCCGAAGTGGTGGCAGGTTCCATGGGCATGGGCTATGGCGTAATTTGCACCTCGCTGCTATTGATATTGAATGTACCGCCGCCTGTGGTAAGCGCCAGTATTCATTCTGCCGAAGCATTCACCAGTGCAGCAGGCACAGTAAGCCACTGGCAACTGGGTAACATTAATAAAAAACTGGCCATCGCATTGGCCATACCTGCTATTATTGGTGCAGTAATTGGCGCCTTGCTGCTCACCTATGTGGGAGAACGTTATGCAAAGATCACTAAGCCATTTATTGCTGCATACACTATGTACCTGGGTGTAAGAATTTTACAGAATGCGTTTAAAAAGAAAACACCACACCGTCATAAAAAGAAAAGCAATATCACCGCCTTAGGATTGATCGGTGGCTTTATCGATTCCTTTGGCGGCGGTGGCTGGGGTCCGTTAGTTACCGGAACATTTATTAAAAATGGCCACACGCCACGTTTTGTAATTGGCAGTTCCACTTTTGCCAAATGTATCCTTACTGTTGCAAGTGCCATCACTTTTATTTTCACCATCGGTATCTCGCACTGGAATGTGGTGGCAGGCTTATTGATCGGCGGCATTATAACAGCGCCATTTTCTGCCATGTTAACGGCAAAATTACCCACTAAAAAAATGTTCATTACTGTAGGCATTGTGGTAATTGTTTGCGGGCTTATTACTATTTACAGGGCAATTTTTTTAAAATAACTATTGTAGCAAGTATCCCGGATGTTGCTTATTAGCAGATTTTAATCTTTTGGCCGGCCAAACAAGTTCAATGCTTTATTATACTATATCATAGTAAACAATACTTGAAATAAAAAGCAGCCCGCCCATAACAATTTTATTTTTTATAAAACCTGAGTGAGTAAAATCAAGCAGAACAAGCTGTGTAAAATTAATTTAAAAATATTAGTCTATTATTTTGGTGGACTAATATTTTCTATCTTATCTTTGCAAACAAATAATATTTTGATGAAACAGAAAAAGATGTCTATATACCTTATTCCAGCCATGCAACGATGTTGCTCCCGAATGCGGGTTTCCCTGATCTAAATTTTTTTATTCAATTAGTCTACTAATTTAGTCGACTGATTTACCAACAACACACCAAACAACAGTATGAAAAAGATCATAGTATTTTTATTTACAGCATTACCCTTATTTACGCTGGCGCAACTGAACGGGGCGCAGTTGCTTACAGGCCGTATCGTAGGCGAAAGCCATGAAGGGCTGGCTTCGGTAAGCATTTTTATTAAAGGCACTTCCATAGGAACCACCACCGATTCAACAGGAAAGTTTTCGCTGGTGATCAATCAAAAATTGCCATTTACACTGGTGGTTTCATCCATCGGCTTTGCCCCGCAGGAACTTGAAGTAAGAAACACAAATACCAAACTGGCCATTCAGTTAACCAGTCAAACTTTTTTAGCCAATGAAGTGGTGGTAACGGCCAGCCGTACTTCAGAAAAAATATTAAAGTCACCGGTAAGTATTGAAAAGCTCGATCTTAAAGCATTGAAAGAAACACCGGCTGCATCCTTTTATGATGCATTGGGTAATGTAAAAGGCGTTCAGCTCACCACATCATCCATTACATTTAAAGTTCCTAATACCCGTGGTTTTAATATCCCCAATAATTTTCGCTTTATGCAACTGGTGGATGGTATAGATATGCAGGCGGCTACATTGGGTGTTCCGCTGGGTAATGCCATCGGCCCAACAGAACTTGATATTCAAAGTATAGAAGTTACACCCGGTGCTGCATCTGCATTATATGGCATGAATGCCATCAACGGCATGGCCAACCTGATCACTAAAAATCCGTTTACTACACAGGGATTAAGTGTGTTTCAACGCACCGGCGTAAACCATGTAGACGGCACAGATCACAGCACCAGCCTGTTAACAGAAACTGCTTTTCGTTTTGCAAAAGCGTTCAAAGATAAATTCGCCTTTAAAATCAATGGCAGCTATTTGCAGGGAGTTGACTGGGTTTCCAATACCCAAACAGACCAGAATCCCAACAGCAGGAATACTGCCAACCCGGCTTATGCTGCCCTTGATGGCGCAAACAACATCGCCTTTGATGGCTGGAATAAATATGGAGACGATGCACTGGCAGGCAGCAATACCGTTTCCGTAACCGGACTAACCATTGATGGCACCAGCAACAGAACACTAACGGTTGCCCGTACCGGTTACTGGGAAAAAGACCTGGTAGATCCCAAAGTAGATAACCTCAAATTTGATGCAGCACTAATTTACAAATTCAATAAAAATACCCAGCTTACCTACACTTACCGCATAGGAAAAATGGATGGTGTTTTTCAAAGGGGCAATAAAGTAAAACTGGATAATGTAGTGGTGCAAAATCACCAGTTTGAATTAAAAGGCAGCAATTTTACCATTAAAGCATATACCACAAACGAAAATACCGGCGACTCTTACAATGTAAAACCCCTGGCGGATAACCTGGATCTGTACACAGGAGGCAGCGCCAGTGTTTGGGGAGGTAAATACAAAACTGCATTGAACAATTATGCCGCTACGCACGGAGGAAGTTTAACCTCAACCAATCTTGCAGCTGCTACTGCTTTTGCACGCCAGCAGGCAGATCTTGGTCGTGTTGAGCCGGGCACACAAAGATTCGCCACGGTAAAAGACTCCATCATCAAAATAAATAACTGGGATATCAAATCCGGTACCATTCCCAATGCACCCGTTACCGGCGGTGCCGCTTTGATTCAAAAAAGTAATCTGTACCATATAGAAGGTCAGCTTGATCTTAGCCAACAGGTAAAGTATTTTAATTTACTGGTAGGTGGTGATGCAAGAGTGTATGCATTAATTCCGGATGGCAATAATTTCGTTGACTTTACCCGCCCTATCGCCGACAGGAATACCGCATTACCCGATGGCAGTTTTGGAAGCAATACCTATTATAAGAAATTCGGCGGCTTTGTACAGGTCACCAAAACTTTATTCAACGAAAAATTGAAGTTATGGGGATCATTGCGTGCAGACTATAACCCTGAGTTTACCGCAAAGTTAACTCCACGCTTAGCAGCAGTATATACTGCCAATGAAAAACATAATTTCCGATTTACCTTTCAGCAGGGATACCGTTTCCCGGCACTGTTTGAAGCATTGTCGTATGTAAACAATGGCAGGGTAAAACGGGTAGGCATATTGCCTATCATCAACGAAGGATTGGGCTACAGGGATAACAGTTATACCCAGTCATCAGTTGCCATATTCAATGCAGCTGTAAAAGCAGCGGGCAATACTGATGTTGCGGCATTAGCCAACAGGAATTTATTACAGGTAGCCAACCTGCCCGATGGAAGACCCGAAGGGATCAATTCTTATGAAGTGGGTTATAAAGCAGTAGTGGCCAACAATAAATTGTTTATTGATGTGGATGCTTATGCAAATATTTATGACGGCTTTCTGGGCCAGGTACAGGTATATGTTCCCATTGGAGAAACTGTGGGTTCAGATGCTTCGGTAATTGCAATGGTTGACCGTAACAGGGATGCTACCACGTCAAGCGGAGGCAATGCAGCCAGTAAAGGGCAGGAACGTTACAGAGTGTATACCAATGCAAAAAACAAATACACCACCTATGGTTCTTCGTTAGGCGTAACATATAATTTTTATAAAACCTTTACCATCTCGGGCAATGTGAACTATAATAATATAAAAGGTAACAGTACACCGGATCTTTTTGTAACAGGTTTCAATACACCAAAGTTCACCTGTAATATTTCATTTGGCAACAGGGCCATTACAAAAAACATTGGTTTTAATGTAGTGTGGAAATGGCAGGATGCATTTTTATGGGAAAGCCCGCTGGTTACCGGAACAGTTGAAGCCATCAATAATATAGATGCACAGGTTACCTACCGTTTGCCAAAAATTAAATCTACCATAAAACTGGGTGGCACCGATATCTTAAACAACAGGCATATACAGTATGCAGGTGGGCCAACCATCGGAGCGTTATACTATGCAGCCATTACTGTTGACGGATTATTAAATAAATAAAACATACACAAACTAAACAAAGACGTTCGATTTTAAGCATATCAATCGTTAAACAGAAAGCGCCCTTATTCTTAAGGGGGCTTTATTTTACAGCCCCGTGGCCGGGTGGACAGGTATGGATCTGCAAAATCTTGTACGTTGGTTCGAATCCAACCGGGGCGTCTAAAAAAATAAATTGATACCTTGCAACAGAAATTAATGATCATTTGCATGAAACTGAAATTGTATTTTAAACTTGGGATAATATTTGTTGCGGCAACTTTTGCATTACACAGTACAGCACAAGTAAAGCAAACCGAAAAAATAAACCAGGTATGGCTGGGTTATTTTAACCAAACACGCTTAACGAATAAGCTGGGTTTGTGGGCCGACCTGCACTTACGTACAAAGGAAGATTTTGTACATAATTTTTCACAGAGTATGGTTCGCCTGGGAGTAACGTATTACATTAATGATGTTACAAAATTTACACTGGGTTATGCCTATATCACAAACTATCCGGGCGATAATCACAAAAGTATTTCGCAGGCAGAGCACCGGCCATGGCAGCAAATACAATGGCATACCAAATACGGTAAAAAAAGGATGATGCAGTGGTTCAGGCTGGAAGAAAAATACAAACAAAAAATACTGAATGATTCCACATTGGCAGATGGGTACAGTTTTAACTGGAAACTACGGTATAATTTCTGGTACGAAATTCCGCTGAGCAGTAAAGGAGTGGTTCCAAAAGCCTGGTCATTTATTGCCAATGATGAATTGCATATTAATTTTGGCAAACAAATTGTAAATAATTATTTCGACCAAAACCGTTTCTTTTCAGGATTAAAATACCAGGTGAATGAGCACAGTAATGTACAATTTGGTTACATGAATTTGTTTCAGCAACTGGCTGCCGGAAATAAATACAAGAGCATCAATGCAGCCAGGATATTTTTCTTTCAAAACCTTGACCTGAGAAAAAAGAAAGCATAAAATAATTTCACTTATTAATATAGAACATAAAATCATGAACAAGATATATTTAAGCGATGCCGGCCCAAAAGTTTCTCCTGCCATTTATGGTTTCTGGAGATGGAGTACAGAAGTGGACAATACCCAGGCCACCATGGAAAAAATTGTGAACTTATGTTTGGAACTCGGTATCAATACCTTTGACCATGCCGATGTGTATGGATCATGGAAGAGCGAAGAAGTTTTTGGAAAAGTACTGGCACAAAAATCATTTAAAAGAGAAGACATTGTACTGTTTACCAAATGCGGTTTGAATATTCCCAATCCAGGCAATCCCGATATCCGCATCAAACATTATAATACTTCTAAAGAACATATTTTACAAAGCGTAGATAATTCACTGCGTAAATTAAAAACTGATTACATCGATATTTTTTTGTTAGATCATTTAGATCCCATTTCTAACCTGGAAGAAACAGCCTTGCAGTTAGACCAGCTTAAGAGTTCCGGTAAAATAAAAAATATTGGCGTGGCTAATTTCACTGTATTTCAGCACCAGTTACTGGCCTCTTACTTAAGAACTCCCATTGTAACCAATCATATTGAACTGAACCTGCTGAATACCGCTGCCTTAGACAACGGGCAGCTCGATTACATCAAACAAAAATACATGCGCCCGCTGGTATCGGCACCGCTTGCAGGAGGAAGAATTGAAACCGGTACCGATAAGCTTGCCATACGTGTACATCAAAAACTGGAAGACATTGGAAAAAAATATGGCGCCAATGTAGAATCCACTGCAGTAGCCTGGTTGATAAAACTGGGAGCACTACCCATCATCGGTACCACCAATGAACAGCGCATCCGGAATATTGTAAATGCATTTTCCATAGATCTTGACAGGCAGGACTGGTACGAACTGTATGCGGCTTCTAAAGGGGAATAATATATTTCTTTTAAAAAATTAACACAGCTGTTGTGTTAATTTTTTAAATATTTAGTCTATAAATTTGATAGACTGATAAAAACAAATACCTTTATGATGTAAATCAACTACTGTACTTTAATTAAACCTGATGATCGTATCGTACAAAAATATCCAGCAACTGTTACCTCTTATTATTGAGGGGCAGGTGATCAGCGATCACCATATACCTATCAGTGGTGCGCAGGTATATTTTGTTCCCCGGATAGAAGAAACGCATACCACAGTAAATGGAAAATTTTCCATCACCACCTGGATGTCACTTCCAGTAACCCTGGTGGTATGCCATAAAAATTTTGAATGTTATAAACAAACCATCAGCAATGCGCCTGAAAATCTTTTGATCAAATTAAAAGAAAAATAAAATTTCATGTATGCCGGTTAATATTTTGGGCTTTGCCATTCCGTTATTTGTTGGATTAATTTTAGCTGAATATTTTATTTCTAAAAAGAAAGGGCTGCATTATTATAATTTGCACAGCTCTATTGCCAACGTAAGTATTGGCATTGCAGAACGTTTGGCAGATGTATTTGTTGCGGGTATCTTTTATTATGTATACGATACGGTGCAAAAAAAATACGGCTTGTTCCATATCAGCTCGGGTGTATTTGTATGGCTACTGCTTTTTTTAGCCACAGATTTTATCTGGTATTGGTATCACCGCCTTGGGCATGAGATCAATATTTTCTGGATGGCGCACATTGTGCATCACCAGAGTGAAGATTATAACTTAACAGTATCTGCCCGCATCACTGTACTGCAGGCTATATTACGGCATGGCTTCTGGCTGGTGTTACCTTTGATTGGATTTAACGCTGGAATGATCACGGTAATATTATTAATACATGGGTTGTACCCTTTTTTCATTCATACACGTTTAATTGGCAAACTGGGTATACTGGAATATATATTGGTAACACCCTCGCATCACCGGGTACACCATGCGAGCAATGAAAAATACCTCGACAAAAATTATGGCGATGTACTCATTATATGGGATAAACTGTTTGGCACGTTTGTTAAAGAAGAAGAAGCGCCGGTATACGGATTAACAAAACCATTGAATACCTACAGTTTTTTATGGCAGCATTTTCATTTTTTTATTGAACTGTGGCTGGCCGTAAAAAATACTACCGGGTTAAAAGAAAAAATAAAACTGCTGTTTGGGCGGCCCGATAAAGTGGACCCATCATTACGCCAAAAAGCAGAAGAGATTTTTAATATCCGGCAAACGCAAACCATCATTGACAAACCGTTGAATAAATATGTAGTATGGCAGATGATCCTGTTGTTGTTAAGCCTCACCGTTTTTATTTTATTAGAACAGCATTGTTCTGTTAAGATAAAAACAGCATTTTCGCTCATTACCATTCTAACCCTTATCAACTGTGGCGCCATTATGGAACAAAAGCGATGGGTGTTTTACATGGAATATGCCCGGCTGTCGGTTTTCTTATACCTGCCATTTTATTCCACCAGCTACTGGCAAATAAAAACAGCGGCTATCATTTTCATTTTGTTGATGATCATCTCCTATTACAACACACTTCAAAAAAAATATTACCGTTACGTATTACAATAATATACAGCTGTGTGGCCGAGAGGACAGGCTAGTGATCTCATAAATCATTTACGGTGGTTCGATTCCACCCACGGCGTCAAAATAAATTTGTTCTTAGTCCAGTTCCACTACCTGTTTGGGCTCCTGTACTTTATATCCTTTAACACCAAAGTAGATAACCACCAAAAAGCAAACCAACGGAACAATATAACCCAACTGGATATTATCATTATACAGGTCAATGATCCTGCCCATGATAAAAGGGAATACGGCACCGCCCACAATGGCCATTACTAAAAGTGATCCGCCAATCTTTGTTTCATGGCCCAGGTTTACCAGGCCCAATGCAAAAATAGTAGGGAACATGATGGACATAAAGAATCCGATGGCACCCAAAGAATAGATCACCATATTTCCTTTTCCTAAAATAGCTACTAAACATAGTAATGCGGCAATTACTGCGTATACAGTAAGTAATTTATTTGCAGCAAAATACTTGGTTAATGCTGTCCCTATAAAACGCCCTGCTAAAAAAGATACTCCATAAATCGTACCCAGGTAATACCCCGCAGTTTTTTCATCAATACCGCCTCCCTTGATTGCCATGCGCACAAAAAAACTGGTTACACAAACCTGGGCACCTACATAAGCAAACTGCGCAAACACCGCCCACGATAAATGTTTATGCCTGAATGCATGTATAAATTCTGAAATTTTAGCAGTTTTATTATCGTCTTTCACTTCCGGTAAATGAAAGAAATAAAATAAGGCTGCTACCACTAAAAACCCTGCTGCAATAAAGATATAAGGTGTTTTTACTGAAGAAGATTCCATATTTAAATACGCCAGCTTATCTGCAATGGGCATTTTCAATAATTCATCCTTGGTATGCTCCACTCCTGATAAAATAAATTTAGCACCAATAACCGGTGCAATAAAAACTGCAAGACCATTAATAGATGCACCCAAATTCAACCTGGTACTGGCTCCTTTTTCGTCCCCTAAAATGGCTGCATAAGGGTTAGCTGCCGTTTCTAAAATACAGATACCGCAACCAATAATGAATAAAGCAAGTAAGAATATTTCGTAGGTTCTTGAATTGGCCGCGGGCACAAATAATAACGCTCCAATACCAGCTAAGACCAATCCGGCAATGATGCCATTTTTATAGCCCCATCTTTTTAAGATCATACCGGCAGGAATGGCCATTAAAAAATAAGCAAAGAATATGGCTACATCAATTAAGGTAGACTGGCTGTTGCTCAGCTCACATGCTTTTTTTAAATGCGGAATTAATATTCCATCCAGATTATGCACCATTCCCCACAGGAAAAATAAAAAAGCCACCAGTATAAATGGCACCAGGTATTTATTTTTTACATTGGTTTCAGTTGCTGCGGCAGTAAAGCCCGATCCGGTATTGGGTAATGACATGCTGTTATTTTTATTTGCTAATGTGAATTTATAAATTATAAAACTGTATGGCGTTTGTTACATATACTTTTTCTAATGCTGAAATATCTAAAACAGGTTCCAGTATGTTTTTATAGGCCGTCCATGTTTTGCTGTAACTTCCTGCCAGTAAACTTACCGGCCAGTCGCCTCCGCAACAACAACGCCCTGTACTAAAATGTTCCAAAGCAAATTCTATATACGGTTTGATATCACCGGCTGTCCACCCGGTAAAATTTTTAGTGGTTGTTCCCAGGCCGGAGATCTTTGCATAAAAATTTTTATTGCCTGCTGCTGCTTTCATCAGCTCTCCCCATTTACCAAATTTTTCTTTGGTTGAAATGGGTGGCTGGTTTAAATGATCAAATATCATTTTTAGTTCCGGCACTTTATCTGCAACAACCAGTACAGTTTCAATATGCGCCGGCAAAATACCCACCACATCAAATGGAATATGATACTTCGCCAGTAACTTTAAACTTTCAATCACTGTACCCTGCAATAACCAGTCTGTATCTGGTTCATCATGTATCAAATGACGTATACTTTTGAAATATTTATTTTTCAAATACACATCCTGTAATAAACGTTCCGTTTCATGTGGATCGGTTAAAGGCAACCAGCCTACCACTCCTTTTATCCAGGCTGTTTTTTCAGCCAGTTCCAGCATCCAGTCTGTATCCTGTAAACTATTTGCCGCCTGTACCAATATACCCCCGGTAATACCTGCTGCATTTCTTTCCGCTTCAATTTCTGCAATCTCATAGGTTCTGTTCAATACAGAAGTATCCCCTTTTAACCAGGTATAGTCTGCCTTATCAAAATTCCAGACATGAATATGTGTATCAATTATTCCGTACTGCATCAGCAATCGTTATTAGTCAATATTGTTTACCACAACTGGTGAACTGCCTGCTTAATATATTTTTCATACACCTGTTGCATTGCATTCAATTGTTCATTTGTAAGATCAGGTATTTGCAGCGCACTGATATTTGAATCTACCTGCGCAACATTGGATGCGCCGGGAATGATACAGCTCACCGCATCAAATTGCAATATCCATTTTAATGCAATGGGTGCTAAATTTTCCTGTGCCGGGAAGATGGCTTTCAATGCTTCCACAGCAGCAAGACCAGTTGCATAATCAATACCCGAAAATGTTTCGCCTTTGTCAAATGCTTCGCCATTGCGGTTGAATTGCCGGTGATCACCATTGCTAAAACTGCTTTGTGCAGAAAATTTTCCGGTAAGTAACCCACTTGCCAATGGTACCCTTACAATGATACCAATATTTTTTTTCTTTGCTTCTGCAAAAAATAATTCACCGGGCCGTTGCCTGAACAGGTTGAAAATAATTTGCACCGTACACACATTATCATACTCGATGGCTTTTAGTGCTTCTTCTACTTTTTCCACACTTACACCCATGTGCTGTATTTTTCCTTCTTTTTTCAGGTCATCGAACAGTGCAAAAATTTCCGGGCGGTAATATACATTGGTGGGCGGGCAGTGCAGCTGAATAAGATCAAGCGTTTCCAGGCCTGTACGCTGCAAACTGTCTTCTACAAATTTTCTTAATACCGGCACCTGGTAAGCTGCATCCACATGGGGATTCAATTGCCTGCCGCATTTTGTAGCCACATAAATTTTTTCAGACCGGCTGCGGACAATTTGCCCCACGGCTTTTTCACTTTCACCATCACTGTAAACATCTGCCGTATCAATAAAATTAATACCGGAGTCAATAGCCTTATTCAAGATGGTATCTGCGTTGTGATAATCAAAATCGCTTCCCCATTTACCACCTACCTGCCAGGTACCAATACTGATGGTCGATACATTGATACCTGTTTTACCTAATTGCCTGAACTGCATAAATGTATTTTTATAAAATTATTTGATTTTTTGTTCTGTTTCAAAATGATATTTTCCCGATCCTGCTTCCAGTTTCAGCCGCCCATCCTCAACACCTAAAATCTTTACTGCTGTTTGCAATGATATTACTTTTTTGCTTTCGGTAACAGCCGATTCGTTTGCAGCGGGTAAATAAATGATTGCTGTGGTATTGGCTGGTATTTCCACATCCAGGCTGAAAACTGTACCCTCTTTTTTCCATTGTGAAGAAATGGTACCATATACCGTTTCTTCACTGGTATTTACAAAACTGATATCCCCCACCGGCTCCGGCTTAATGATGATCTGTTTATATCCATATGATCCATCCGCCTGTTTGATACCTCCCAATCCTTCATAAAACCATTGCATGATATGCCCCAGCATCAAATGATTATTGCTCACATCTGCCAGTGCAGGCCAGGATTCTGTTAAGGCAGTAGCACCCTTCTTCAACTGGAAGCCATAGCCGGCAACATCATCGCGGTAATTCATATCATAGATCAGTTGAGAAGCGCCGCCATCCTGCAAAGCCTGTATTAAAAAATGAAAACCAATATCACCTGCGGTTAATTTTTTTCCGGATGCTGTGATGGAGTCTACCATGTTTTTCATCACTGCGGCTTTATCTTTTGCGGGCACCAAACCCAAACTCAGCGGCATGGCCATGGCCGTTTGACTGCCGGTGCTGTATACTTTTGTTTGCGCATTATAAAAAGTACCTGTAAAAGTTTGGCTGATCTGTGTTGCCAGCCTGGTATATTTAAGTGCATCATCTTTTTTACCTAGTATTTTTGCAATAGCAGCCAGCAATTGTGCGTCATAATAATAAATAGCGGTTGCAGTGAATGCTTTGGGTGTAAGCTGTGCCACGCCCGGGTGCAGGGGCCCGTAATCGTACCAGTCGCCCAGGCCATAATCTAAAATATTATTGACCGATCTTTTTTGCAGGTACCCAATATATTTCGTCATCATGGGATAGGCGGCTTTAACAACATCAATATCGCCATACCATTTATATACCAACCAGGGTACTATCACTGCAGCACTCCCCCATTCCGGCGAATCGCGGAAACCAAAACCCTTGTCATCAAAAAAAACAAATTCAGGTGAAATATCGGGCACCAGGCCTTCTGCAGTTTGTGCATCCATCATATCCTGTACTAATTTTTTGTACAGGTGGTATACGTTGTAATTGGATTTAATGGAACCGCCCATTAAATAATCCTGCTCCAGCCAGCTGAGTTTTTCGCGGTGCGGACAATCGGTAACCACGCTTTGCAAATTACTTTTAATGGCCCAGCGGATCAGGTTATTGATTTGATTAAATAATTCATTGGAACATATAAATGAACCCGAAGCAGGCGCACTGTTTCGGGTATGCATCGATGTAATACTGCTGATGCGGGAAAAATCTCCTGCGGAAATTGCCGTATCCGGCACAGCCCCTTCTACCTGCACATACCTGAAACCTGTATAAGTAAACCTTGGTCGCCAGGTTTCTGTATCATTCCCCTTTAACGTGTATGAAAAATAATTGGGTTTGCCGGTAGCATTTTGATTGGCCATCATTTTATCGTTCAGTAATTCGGCCGGGATTAATTTTACCACCTGCCCTTTTTTTCCTTTCACTTTTAATTCTATGATGCCCGACAGATTTTGTCCGAAGTCGTACACATACACACTGTCTTTGGGGTGGCTGATTGTTTTAACGGGCAGCACATCATTTACCTTAACAGGATAATCTGCTTCTGCTTCCAGTATACCCTTGGGCGCTTTTACCAACAATGCCTGTTTCCATACGGCATCATTAAAGCCGCCTTTATCCCAACCATCCTGTTCCAAATTAGCATCATAATCTTCTCCTCCAAAAATACTGCTGAAGGTGATGGGTGACGGGGCCACTTTCCAGCTGTTATCACTCACAATAACAGCCGATGTACCATCTGTATAACGGATGATCAGTTTACAGATCAATTTTGGATAGCCATATGCTATGGCCAGTTTAATATAGCGCTCCCGGCTGATATTAAAAAAACCATTGCCCACCATTACCCCAATGGCATTATCGCCCTGTTTTAGATTTGCAGTAATATCGTACGTATTATACAGCACACGTTTATCATAATGCGTCCAGCCGGGTGCCAGAAAACTGTTACCGGCCTTTTCGCCGTTGATGGTCATTTCGTATTGCCCCAAACCACTTACAAACATAAGGGCACTGCTGATGGTTTTATTAATGGCAAATGCTTTTCTGAACATGGGCACCACCACCCTTTGTTTTAATTTGGTGGCACCCAATTTTGCTTTAATTTCCGGACTATGAACACCAGGAACGGTAAGCAGCGAATCGGGCATGTCTTCATAACCGATCCAGCGGGCATTACCCCAATCCTGCCGGGTGTATAAAGCGCTGGTAAAATTGCTTACCTCACCAGATGCAGTTGAATTTTTATTATCCCATACCTGCACTTTCCAAAAATAAGTGGTGGCAGGTTGTAATTGCTTTCCGGCATATACAACCTGTACAGATCTTGCCGAGATCATTTTTTTAGAATCCCATATATTACCAATGTTTTGCTGCAGCATTTCCAGTTTGTCTGCAACCAGTATCCTATATGCAGTTTGCATAACAGCACGTTGTGCAGATTGTAATTGCCAGCTGAATTTGGGCGATGTGATATCAATACCCAGCGGATTGGTTTTACTTTCAATTTGAGGAAGCGTTACTTTCAATTGTTGGGAAGATGCATTTACAGTAACCAGTACCAGTAAAAAGAAAAAAACTTTTTTCATGCGGCAATCGTTCATTTAAATTGAGCTTGCTTTGCTGCGGGACTGATTGCCGTACCAGAACCGGCACTATCAGTGCCAGGTTACCGTTTTTGAAATGCAGCAATCGTTCAGCGGCGTTTAAACATTCAAAATACAATTTAGTCATTTGTCAACTATCATGTGCTACCCTGATGAATTCCACTGTTCATTACACTGGCTTAAGCATGCATATAAAAGTACAACCCCTGTAGAAACAGGGGTCGTTTACCAAAACTAACTGCTATAAGAACGCTGAGCTATCACCCCCAGCTATGAAACTCCGTTATACTTCACCTGGGTTCTAACAGGTAAAAACTGTATGGCTCCAGTACAAAATACTCATGGTCGTAACCAATGGTAAATTCCCTGGCCGTCCAGTGGTCAAATAATTTTGCTGCCTGTGGTCCGTGCTGCTTAAATGCAAACCAGGTAAGGTAAGCGGGTGTACCGGAAAAATTAAAGATGCAGTACAGCTTGCTGTCGTTATGTGTACGCAGGTAACCGGCTACATGAATATTGTGCGGTGGCAGCCAGGTTAAATTTTTAAAATCGCTTACCACTTCCAGCTGGCGGCGTATATGGATCAGGCGTTGTGTTCCGGAAAACATCCGCTCTTCAATACTTCCTTCTTCATCAATTTTTTTATTCTTTTCCCAATCTATCACAGGACGGTGCATCCAGCGGTTGTCGTAGGCTTTTCCGGCATCATCCAGGTAAGAGTAATCATTGGTATAGCCAAGTTCATCACCATAGAAAAGCATGGGCACACCACCAATAAAAAAACTGTGCGCCTGCATCATCAATATTTTTTTTATTGAAAGGTCAATGGCTGCTGCATCATTTTCATCCATTGCTTTTTCCAGGCCGCAAAGCGATGCTAATGATCCACTGATACGGGCATCCTGTGTTTTGGGATTTACTGCAAACAAAGCTCCTTTTGCAGGAGATCCTGCATGCACGCCGGAATAATACTCTTTTAAAAATTTACGGTGTTCGTATGCGTTGTATCCTGCATGCTGAATCATGTAATCATCATAACCCAATCCAATATCATCGTGGCAGCGGGTGTAGGTGATCCATGATGTGCCATAGGGTTTTTGTAATATTTCGTGCTGTGCGGCCAGCATTACCCTGGTATCGCCTGTTGCTAATGCATCCCATTGCAAAGCCATATGCGTGGCATTATATGCAAAGTCGCATTCTTTGGCGGCATATAAACCGGTACCAAAATATTTCATGATCTCTTTGGGTGCCACAATTGCCTCACCCAATAATGCCATCCCCGGTGCCGAAACCTGTACACATTGTTTTATAAGCCTCAGCAGGTTATGTGCCTGCGGCAGATTCTGACAAACCGTACCCAGTTGTTTCCAGATGAATGCGGGCGCATCTATGCGTAAAATATCAATACCCAGGTTGGCATAAAAGAAAACCGTATCCAGCATGGCAATAAACACCGATGGATTGCTGTAATTTAAATCCCACTGGTATGTATGAAAAACAGTCATCACCCATTTATTGCATGCTTCCACATAAGTGAAATTGCCGGGTGCTGCTTCGGGAAAAATCTCCGGCATGGTTTTGTCAAACTGATCAGGAATATTCCTGTCGTCGTACATATAAAAGAAGTCCTGGTATTTTTTATCGCCGGCTTTTGCTTTCTGCGCCCACTCGTGCCTGTAAGAAGTATGGTTGAGCACAATATCCATCATCAGGTACATTTTCTCCCGGCTCATTTTTTCCTGTACCGCTTTCAAATCTTCTAATGTACCAAAGCGCTCATCTACTTTTCTGAAATTGGAAACTGCATAACCACCATCACTTTCTCCGGCCGGACTTTCCATTACCGGCATCAGGTGTAAAAAATTAACACCTAATTTTTTAAAATAGGCCAGCTTTGCTTCTAAATTTTTAAGATTACCGCAAAAACGATCCACATACAAACTCATACCAGTGATCTCATTACTTAAAAACCAGTTACCTTTTTTTTCTTTCTCATCATCACGATGCTTTAAAGCCAAAGGACGTTCTGTATATGCTTTTGCCATGGTATCAATCAGCTCATCAAAAATGGCATCTGCCTTCGGATGATTTTTATAGAGCTCGTAATACAAAAATTTTATCGCAGTGGCATTGGCAATAAACCGGGTATAAAACATATTATCGCTGTTGCCGATATCGATCTTCATTTTTCGAAGCCCAACACTGATCTGTTTATGTAATTGACTGTCGTACACTGTTACTCGTTAATTGTTGATTGGTTAATTATTTTATTAGTTAAAGATTGAATTGTTTAAATGTTTAAATGCTTCCATCGCTCCCATATATTCACAGGTTCTGGCACCGGCTTTATTGGCATTGGTAACAATTTGCTGCCATGCCGCTGCTGATAAAGATTGTATTTCAGCAAGGGTTTTATCACTCAGCTGATACAATACGGCTCCAACAAATGCATCACCTGCCCCGGTAGTATCTACCGGTTTCACTTCAATACTGGGTACAATAACAGTTTGTCCGTTGATGCCTAAGAGCGTACCTTCTTTACCTAAAGTAATGGCAAAAATACTGCTTGTCTTCTCCAGTAATATCGCAACTGCAGCATCAAGGGTTGCAGTACCCGTAAGTAACATGGCTTCTTCGTCACTCACTTTAAAAAAGTGACAGTGATTTAAAAACGCCCATGATTGTTCAATAAAATCTGCGGTATTATTTTGAAATAATAAATGCCTGTAGTTGGGGTCAAAGCTGATAACGATGCCCTTTTGCAAAGCTTTTTGCAATAAGCCTTTATAAGCTGCCTGTAAAGGCCCGGGTAAAAAACCTGTTGCAGAACCAAAATGAATGATGGAAAATTCATCCAGGTCAATCCCTTCCAGTTCCTGCATACTCAGCTGCCCGTCGGCTCCGCGGTTAAAATAAAAATCACGTTCGCCATTTTCCATCAGCGATACAAATGCGAATGTGGTGAAATATTTTTCATCCTGTAATACCCATTTTGTAGATACACCAAATTCCTGCATCACAGTAATCAGGTGTTTGCCAAAAGGATCTACACCCACTTTAGCGGCCAACTCTACATTACCACCCAACGCGGCAATGGCTGCAGCCACATTGGTGGGTGCGCCTCCGGCCTTCTTTAAAAAATTATTGCCGTCAGATAATGAGCTGCCTTTATCCACACAGATCATGTCTATCAACGCTTCTCCTATGCAAAGAATTTTTTTCATATCAACAATATTAATGTGCTCCACCTGCAGGCATAACAATATCTTCTGAAGGTTTGCCTGCTTTTATCAGTAATGTAAGTGCCGCTGCAATCAATAAAAATACTCCTGCAAAAGCAATGGCATTTCTTGGATCGTTATTTAAAAAATGTTTTAAAATAAATCCAAATGTAGTGGTTTGAATGAACATGGGAATAACGATCATCATGTTGATGATGCCCATGTAAACCCCGTATCTTTCCTTTGGAATTTGACTTACTACCATTAAATAAGGAATACCCATCATGCTGGCCCAGCCAATACCAAATCCGGTGATGGCCGGAAACAGCAACCACTTATTTTCAATATGCGGGAAAGCCAGGAAGCCAATACCCGCCAATACCAGGCATCCAAAATGCACCAGCCTGGGCGAATATTTTTTTGCAAACCAAACCAGTCCAAAAGCGCATAAAAAGGTAACAATATTATACCAGCCATTTACCAAACCCGTCCAGCCAACTGCCTCGCCATACAATTTTGCATCCTGCTGAGGTGTGGTATGCCAAACAGACAACGCAATACTTTTAGATGAGTTTTGCCAGTAACAGAACAATGCATACCACTGAAATAAATATACCAGTGCCAGCTGCCACATCACTTTGGGCATATGCCTGATTGCTTTGGCAATATCAATAAAAGGAGAAAGAATATTCAGCGGTTCTTTACGCATGGCTGCAAGTTCTTCTTCGGTAGGCGGGATTTCGGGAGTGGTTTTAGAACTCCACCAGACTGATCCAATAGAACAAACTGAACCTAAAATAAAAGAAGCAAAAACCCAGGTGGGCAATTTACCCGTGGTACCTAAAAAAATAAAAGGAAATATATACAATGATACATTGGCCAGTGTTTGCCCAAAACCGGTAAAAAAACTTTGCGCCTGAAAACCCGTTGGCTGTTGCGAGGCATCCAGTTTATCTGCAATAAAAGCACGGTAAGGTTCCATCGCCGTGTTATTGCCCGCATCTAAAATCCACAATAAACCCGCTGCCATCCATAAGGAACTGCTGAAGGGGAACATGAATAAGGCCAGGCTGCACACGATAGCGCCAATAAAAAAGAATGGTTTTCTTCTGCCCAGTTTAGGGATCCATGTTTTATCACTTATTGCACCAATGACCGGTTGTATCAATAAACCGGTTAACGGACCTGCAAGATTTAGCCAGGGAATTTCATCGGGCTTGGCTCCTAAAAAATCGTAAATGGGGTTAACTGCACTTTGTTGTAAACCGAAACTGTACTGAATGCCAAAAAAGCCTACATTCATATTAATGATCTGCCAGAAGCTTAAATGCGGCTTTTGTATATTCATCAGCAATTGTTTTGAATCGTTTGCATAAATGTAATCAAAACAAACCGCGGTAAAAATCTGCAAACGTTTGTGGTGGAAAAGAAATCAATAACGGCGCATGATTTATTCGTTTACCATCAAATGCCATCCAGCCATCCGGCTACATGCTGCGAAATGATGCCCGACTCCACCATAAATCCATCATGGCCATAATCAGAATCTATTTCTATCATGGTTGTATTGGGAATATGTGCTGCTAAAAAATGCTGCTCTACCAGCGGACAAAGTATATCGCTGCTGATACCGATGATGAGTGTACGTTGTTTAATGCCCTGCAAAACTGTTTCTAAATTGCCGCCGCGGCCGCGGGCCAAATGGTGACTGTCCATGCTTTTGGTAAGCAGCCAGTAACTGTACGCGTTAAACCTTTGCACCAGTTTATCGCCCTGGTAATTGATATAAGAAGATGCTTTGTAGTTGCCTGTTTTCTCCGTGTCGGGGTCGGTTTGCTGCTGCACCATAATGCCATAATTACGATAGGTAAGCATGCCAATGGCACGTGCCGCTTTTAGCCCTTTTCCACCCGCTGCTGCAGAAGGCATATTCCAGGTGGCATCTGCTTCAATGCTCAAACGCTGGGCGGTATGCGTGGCAATGCCCCAGGCACTTTCGCTGGCCGAAGTGGCCAGTAACAGCAGGTTCTCCATCACACCCTGTTCCATCACACACCATTCCATGGCCTGGTAACCACCCATGCTGCCACCCATCAGTAAAAATATTTTTTCAATACCCAGGTGCTTACGCAGCAGGATATGTGCCTGCACCATATCCCTGATGGTGATAAGTGGAAAACTGTTGTAATAAGGTTGTTGTGTTGCCGGGTTAATGCTCAGTGGCCCCGTGGTACCATAGCAAGAGCCCAGTATATTGGCACAAACAATAAAATATTTTTCAGGATCTATCACATGGTTTTCGCCCACCACGCCATTCCACCAGTCGGCCGCATCACTGTTAGCCGTTAGTGCATGGCATATCCACACCACATTGCTTTTATCTGCATTGAGTGTACCATAGGTGGAATAAGTAACCGATAAGCCCGGTAAATATTCACCACTTTCTAATATAAATTCCTGCTTATGCTCAAACACCTTCATCAAATACTGCTATTTTAAAATACAATGTTGTAACGGTCATTGGTTCTTTATTCAGCTTCATTGGCACTGTTTACCCCGGAAGCATTCAGGGCACTCTTCAACAATGCTTCCATATTCAACCCTATCAATTTGATGTCGTGTAACGTCAAAAAAACAGCTATTTCAGTCCGGGTTTCCTTTTTAAAGGACGGAGGGGGTTAAATTCTCCGTATTAAATGCAAAGTAAAGGCTTGCAATATTTATATTTGTAAAAATGTTTTAAAATGATTGAAATTAATTTACGCCGGGTTAATGGAGATTTTGGTTTTGAAGGAACAGATGCCAACGGGCATACAGTAAAAATGGACAGCAGTGACGAAAGTGGTGGGGAAAATTTTGGCATCCGCCCCATGCAAATGCTGCTGATGGGATTGGGTGGCTGCAGTGCCATTGATATAGTGATGATACTAAAAAAACAGCGCCAGACCATTGATGATTTTGCCATACAGATCACCGGCGAAAGAGAACCGGGTAAAGAACCTTCGCTTTGGGCTACTGCAACAATAATTTTTAAGCTGAAGGGTAATATCGATAAAGAAAAAGCCGAACGGGCCTGCCAGTTATCCATGGATAAATACTGCAGCGTGGCCGCCACTTTAATAAAAAGCGGCACCCATCTTACCTGGGAAGTGCAGGTAAATTAAGCCCCACCTATCCTCCCCCATAGGGAGGAAAAACTGGAAGAATAAAGCGAAGATGATGTTTTGTTAAATCTTCATTGAGAATAAATATCCTCTTCATTCGCATTTTACTTTTAAAATTAAAAAACTCCCTCTTCGAGTTCCTTCCCTTTGGGGGAAGGGTTGGGATGGGGCCTTTAACAACATGCATCCCATTACAAAAGCCATACGCACACAAACGGAACGTACCAACGAAATGGAACATTCCACCCCTTTATTTTTAACCAGCAGTTTTTGCTTTGACGATGCGGAAGAAATGCGTGCTGCTTTTGCTGATGAAAGCAATGATAATATTTACAGCCGTTTCAGCAACCCCGGTGTGCAGGAATTTACCGATAAAATGGTGGCGCTGGAAGGTGCCGAAGCCGGCTATGCCACGGCAACGGGCATGAGTGCAGTGTTTGCATCCTTCATGACCTTATTAAAAAAAGGCGATCATTTAATTGCCTGCAGCTCGGTATTCGGCAGCACCATTACTGTGCTCAATAAATACTTACCCAATTACGGCATCGAAGTAAGTTATGTAAGTGCAAACGACCCCGGTAGCTGGGAGGCAGCCATTCGCCCCAATACAAAAATGATTTACCTGGAAACGCCCACCAATCCGGGTTTGGATATTATAGACCTGGAACTTGTGGGTAAGCTGGCTAAAAAGCACCATATTTTACTGAATGTAGATAATTGTTTTGCCACGCCGGTAAACCAGCGGCCCATTGATTTTGGAGCCGACCTGGTAATTCATTCTGCCACCAAATGGATCGACGGTCAGGGAAGGGTACTGGGTGGTATTGTACTGGGTAAAAAAGAACTGGTACATCAAATTTATTTATTCTGCCGCAGCACCGGCCCGGCCTTATCGCCCTTTAATGCATGGGTATTAAGCAAAAGTTTAGAAACACTGGACGTGCGGATGGAACGCCATGCTTCCAATGCATTGCAGATTGCCAAAGCGTTGGAGAATCATCCTAAAATAAGCTGGTTAAAATATCCATACTTGCCCAGCCATCCGCAACATGCCATTGCGATAAAGCAAATGAAAAATGGCGGCGGACTGGTGAGTTTTAATTTAAAAGGCGGACTGGAAAGTGGCCGTGCATTTTTAAACAACCTAAAAATGTTATCGCTTACCGCCAACCTTGGCGATACAAGAAGCATTGCCTCTCATCCTGCAAGCACCACGCACGCCAAGCTGAGCGAAGCAGAAAGGGCTGCCGTGAATATTACACCCGGCCTGATCCGTATTTCTGTAGGGCTGGAACATGTGGATGATATTTTGGGCGATATCCAACAAGCATTAGATCAATGCTGATCTTACATAAAACTTATTCAAATAAAAAAGAAGGCCATGGCCTTCTTTTTTATTTATCATTTAAACGACTTTTCTTAACTCACCGAATGATCTTCTTCCACCACTGGTTTTCTTCCAAAGAATTTTTTGATAACGCCCCATGCTGCCACAATACCGATCAAAATAAATTTCCAGGCAGCTAAAAAGAATTTGCCCAGCACGGCCCAAAAGCCCACTTTCAATAACACTTTTCCTGCCACCAGGCCGCCAATGGTCCACGCAGCCACATTATCTGTTTTACTGTCAAAATCCTTGTAGGCATTACCTTCTGTAAAAGACGGCATGGCCAGCACCTTATCAATGTCTTTTTTAACCGAGTCCAGTTCATTCATGGTGGCTACTGCATTCATACTCAGTACCCCCTTTCTTCCCAGGATACGCACTTCATAATTCAGTGTATTTTCTTCTGCGCCGGCAAATTGTAAATTTTTTGCCCAGTGCAATACTTTATTGGTTTTATCGTAAAATGGTTTAGCTGCCCATCCCACCATATGAATGGCACCATAGCCCTGTGCGGCCCTTGTTTTATTCTCTTCCACTTCATCCTTTTGCAGGTTCTTCAGCATCTCATCGTAATCTGTTTTATCTGCATCCTCATCCTTAACAAAACCCATCGGGTCGTAAGTAATAATAAATGTGTACGACTTATCTCCAAAAGGCCCGCCAGCTGCAGGAAAGATCATTCCTAAAATACCGGTTTGCGGCGGATTACCCCACAGCTCAGTTAAAACATAATTACTCTGCTCCGGATTTAAAAATTTAAAGCCCGCAGGCACATTCAATTTAGCAACGCCATTAGTTAATGTAATGGCACCAGTGCTGTATTTCATGGCATGCTCAACAGAATCTGCAAATTTTTGCTGCGCTGCCAGCATCAAAGCAAGGGAATCAGTACCCCCTTTGGCAAATACGATGGGAGTACAGAGCCACACAATACAAAAACTCAACAATATTTTTTTCATATCAGTACGTTTTTTAAAGCATTAAAGAAAGGGTAATAATTTGAGAAAAAGAAATTATTGGCCGGTATATTTCCTCATTTCGGCTATTTTTTCAACTACAATAACCCTTCATCAGCTGCACACCTTATGTTTGTTTTCTTTTTCGTGTATACGTTATCGGCATTTACTGAACTGCAATAAAAATTCCGGCACATAAAAGATGGCATAGTTTACCCCAAAAGCATTCGGGTACGCTTCAGCAAAGAACGCTGCTCATCTTATATATAATTTTGTTGCAACCGGCCCTGCGGGCTTTATAAAAAATCCTTCCTTATTCTCTGTTGGGGATGATTTTAGAGAACCAGATATGCGGTAATGCAACCGTCATGCAAAATTCATTTTTCCGCTCTGCCCGCTGCGGCAGGATGCAGAGCGGCCCATTCCCCTTCCAGCATACTCATCTCCACCAAACTCCACCATTTATCTTTAAACAATAAACAATCCCTGTTGGTGCCTTCTGTCAACAGACCGGCTTTTTTATAACAACTGATGGCAGCTGAATTAAAATCGTACACCCCCAAACAAATGCGGTGCAGTTGCAATACTTCAAAACCAATTTTCAGTATTGCCGTCACCATTTGCCTGCAATAGCCTTTGCCCTGGTGGCCCGGTGCCACCAATACCCTGCTGATACGGCCTGCCCTGTTTTTTTTACTGATGCCGCCCAATGAAATATGTCCTACCGTTTCTCCTGTGGTACCATCAATTGCCTTATACACAAATGCGTCGGAATTATTGATATCATTTACATCTTCCAGGTACCATTGCATACTGGATATTGTTAGCGGAAAACTGAACAATGCACCCGACCAGTTCATTAAGATCTCTTCGTCACTGATCCATTCCATTAACTGTGCAACATCCTCTCCGGTAAAATATTCAAGTTGTATCATGCGTTATGTAAGTTGGGCTGCAAGGTATAACTATGCCGCATAATAAAAATGAAATGTTACAGACAAAAAATCGAAAACAAAGTGGGCCATTACTCACTAAAAAAATCTAATTTCAGGTAACAAATGTATTTACATTGCTGCCCAGCTGCAGCCATGCATTTTAAACAGATTGTATGAGCCATATTGAAGCATCGGAACTGATCATCAACAACCGGGGAGCCATCTATCATTTGGATATGCGGCCCGAAGAACTTGCCGGTACAGTAATTTTAGTGGGCGATCCCGACCGTGTAAAAAAAGTAAGTGCCCATTTTAACAGTATCGAGTGCAAACAGCAACACCGCGAATTTATTTCCCATACCGGCTATATTGAAAAACACAGAATAACGGTCCTGTCTACCGGCATTGGTCCCGACAATATCGACATTGCCCTGAATGAACTGGATGCCCTGGTAAATATTGATTTTACAACAAGAATGGTAAAGCCGCAACTCACCTCCCTCAATATCATCCGCTTTGGTACATCGGGTTCTTTACAGGCTGATATTCCCGTTGATAGTTTTGTAGCCTCCACACATGGGCTCGGTTTGGATAACCTGATGAATTATTATGCCTATTCCAAATCCAGTGAAGAGAAAGAAATGATCAGCGCATTCATTGCGCAAACAGGATTGGATACTGCAATAACCCTTCCTTATATTTCCAAAGGAAGTGATGCTTTGCTCAGTAAATTTCCAGCAGTATTTCATAAAGGCATTACTGTTACCTGCCCCGGTTTTTATGGCCCGCAGGGAAGGATACTGCGTTTACCATTAAGCAGTCCCGGCCTTATCAATAAACTTACCGGTTTTAACTTCCATAACAACAGGATCACTAACTTTGAAATGGAAACATCTGCCATTTACGGATTAGGCAAATTACTGGGCCATCATTGCCTCAGTGTAAATGCCATTGTAGCCAACCGGGTGGCAAAACAATTTTCAAAAGATGGTAATGCAGCAGTAGAAAATTTAATTACTGCAGCATTAAGCGCTTTAACAGCTTAAATAATATTGTTGATCTTAAATAAAGCATACCAATGGTTGCAACACAAGTGATCCCTGATTTTTCATTATCGCCCCGCATAGATCAGGTGGGCGTTGAAGAACGGGCTTCCCGTTTTACCAAACGCAGCATTAAAAATGAAACCAAGCTGAATGGTTTAAAGCTGGCGTTGAACATGATCGATCTGACCACTTTAGAAGGAAAAGATACCGATGGCAAAGTGAAACAGCTTTGTTATAAAGCCATGCACCTGCATGATGTATACCCGGGCCTGCCAACAGTGGCCGCGGTATGCGTGTACCCTTCCATGGTAAGGGTAGCAAAAAAAGCATTGGAAGGGTCGGGTATAAAAGTAGCCTCTGTAGCCACTGCATTCCCCAGCGGACAGGCATCCAGAGATGTAAAATTGCGGGATACCAAATTTGCAGTGAATGAAGGCGCCGATGAAATTGATATGGTGATCTCAAGAGGTAAATTCCATATGGGCGAATACAATTTTGTATTTGATGAAATTGCCGCTGTAAAAGAAGCCTGCGGCGATGCCAGGTTAAAAGTGATTTTAGAAACCGGCGAACTGGTTACCTACGATAAAGTGAGAAGAGCCAGTGATATTGCCATGTATGCAGGAGCCGATTTTATTAAAACCTCTACCGGCAAAATTGCTCCGGCCGCCACCATGCCCGTAACACTGGTAATGCTGGAAGCCATCCGTGATTTTTATTATAAAACAGGCAAACGCATCGCGATGAAACCTGCAGGGGGTATCTCCAAATCAAAACTGGCTTTACATTATTTAGTGATGCTGAATGAAGTGCTGGGAGAAGAATGGATGAATAACCACTGGTTCCGTTTTGGTGCCAGCAGTTTGGCCAATGACATTTTAATGCAGCTGATGAAACAGAAAACGGGGGTATATCAGAGCCCGGATTATTTTGCGTTGGACTAGCAGGGTTGAAGAGGTTCTAAAGGTTTAAGAAGTTTAAGAGGTTTAAAAAAGTTTAAGAGGTTTAAGAAGTTCTAAAGGTTCAATATGTTTAAAGTTGATTAACCTTTGAAACCTTTAGAACCCATATTCATAACATAAAACGTACCCCATGTCAAGCTTTTCAAAATTTGAAGATATTATTTCGTGGAAGGAAGCCAGAGTGTTAAATAAAAATATGGGGAAGCTGATAGACGATGAAAGGTTTAAAAAAAATTACAGGTTGATTGGACAAATTGAAGGATCCGCAGGTTCAATCATGGATAATATTGCAGAAGGATTTGAAAGAGGTGGTAACAAAGAATTTGTGCAATTTTTATACATTGCAAAAGCCTCATGCGGAGAATTGAGGTCGCAATTATACAGGGCACTGGACAGGAATTATATTACGCAACAAGAATTTGAGCTCTATTCAACGCATGCGATGAAAATAAACAGCCTGATTCAAAAACTAATAACATATTTAATTAACTCAAAAATAAAAGGAGCGAAGTATAAAGAAAGAGAAAATCCAAAAGTTAAAAAATCAACTGCGTTTACCGCCTCACAAACCTTTTGAACCTTTAAAACCTTTGGAACTTCTTCAATCTTTTAAATTTTTAAATCATACAAATGGCAACAAAGAACAATACGCTTAAACTGAAATTTGACAGCGCTAGAAATTTTGCACCAGCCCCCGAAAGCAAAAGTGCGGCTAAAATAAATCTGCAATACGATCTGTTCATCAACGGAAAATTTGAAAAGCCAACCAGCAAAAAATATTTCGACACTATCAACCCTGCCACAGAAGAAAAATTATCCTCCGTTGCGCATGCCAATGCTGCCGATGTAAACAAAGCCGTTGTGGCCGCCAGGAATGCCTACGAAAAAACATGGAAGAAAACAGCACCTAAAGAAAGAGCTAAATACATTTACCGCATAGCAAGAATGGTGCAGGAAAGAGCAAGGGAGTTTGCCATTATTGAAACACTGGATGGTGGAAAACCCATTAGGGAAAGCCGTGATTTTGATGTGCCCACCGCAGCCAATCACTTTTTTTATTATGCCGGATGGGCCGACAAACTGGAATATGCATTTCCTAACAGGCAGGCACAGCCGTTAGGTGTGGCCGGGCAGATCATTCCATGGAATTTTCCTTTACTGATGGCCGCATGGAAAATTGCCCCGGCATTAGCCACAGGCAATACGGTAGTGTTAAAGCCTGCGGAAACCACGCCGCTTACAGCATTAAAATTAGCCGAGATCATACAGGAAGCAGACCTTCCGCCCGGCGTAGTGAACATCATCACTGGCGCAGGCGCTACCGGCGCTGCAATGGTGAATCATCCGGATATCAATAAAATTGCATTCACCGGCTCAACCGATGTGGGAAAAATTATTCAGCGTGCTATTGCAGGCACTAATAAAAAAGCAACACTGGAATTGGGTGGTAAAGCAGCCAATATCATTTTTGAAGATGCTCCTTTAGACCAGGCGGTGGAAGGCGTTATCAATGGTATCTTCTTTAACCAGGGCCATGTATGCTGTGCCGGTTCAAGATTATATGTTCAGGAATCTGTTTTAAAAACAGTGGTACAAAAATTAAAAGACCGGATGGAAACCCTCATCGTGGGCGATCCGCTGGATAAGAATACAGATATCGGCGCCATCAATTCAAAACAACAACTGGAGGTGATCAATAAATATTTAAGTATCGGGCAAAAAGAAGGTGCAGAAATGTACCAGTGCAGTGGTGCCATACCTAAAAAAGGATTTTTTTGCAGGCCCACCATATTCACCAATGTGGCACAAAGCAACCGCATTGCACAGGAAGAAATTTTTGGCCCGGTATTGACCATACAAAGTTTTCGTACCGAAGATGAAGTGATAGAAAAAGCAAACAATACACCATTCGGTTTATCGGCCGGTGTGTGGACGGATAAAGGATCTAAAATTTTTAACATGACCACTAAATTAAAAGCAGGTGTGGTTTGGGCAAATACCTATAACAAGTTTGATCCCACTTCTCCCTTTGGTGGCTATAAAGAAAGCGGCTACGGCAGAGAAGGCGGATTGCATGGATTGGCTCCTTACCTGAATTTAGTTTAAGAAGTTGAAAAGGTTTAAAAGGTTCTAAAGGTTGAATAAGTTCAAAACGTTAGGCCAACCTCTTAAACCTTTAGAACCTAAGTAACCTCTTAAACCTATAGAATCTCTTAAACTTATTATTATGGCAAAAACAATTAATACTGCAACCGCAGAAAAAAGACTGGAAGTTTTAAAGACCTATAAAATTTATATCGGCGGACAATTTCCCCGCACCGAATCAGGCAGGTATTATGTACCGGTAAATAACAAAGGCGTTAAACTGGCCAATGTTTGTTTATGCTCCAGAAAAGATTTCAGGGATGCTGAAGTTGCTGCCAGAAGCGCTTACAGCGGATGGAGTGCAAGAGCTGCATTCAACCGCGGGCAGATATTATACCGCATTGCCGAAATGCTGGAAGGACGCAAAGCACAATTCATTGATGAATTGATGAAACAGGATGCCACAGCTTCGCAGGCTGCAAAAGAAGTAAACCTGTCTATTGACCGGTTAATTTATTACAGCGGATGGTGCGATAAATTTCAGCAGGTATTCAGTTCCGTGAATCCGGTTGCTTCCCCGCATTTTAATTTTTCAAATCCCGAACCAACAGGCGTGGTGGCAGCTATTGCACCACAAAATAATTCACTGATCGGTTTGGTTTCTGTAATAGCGCCCATTATCGCCGGAGGCAATACATGTATCATTTTAGCATCCGCCACCAAACCATTATGCGCCGTAACATTTGCCGAAGTACTCAACAGTTCCGACTTACCGGGTGGCGTGGTAAATATTCTTACCGGTAAGGTAAGTGAGCTGCTGCCCTTCTTTGCCGACCATATGGATGTAAATGCAGCCGTATATTGCGAAATCGATGCAGCATCTCAACAACTTGTAAAAGAAAAAGCTTCGTTGAATGTTAAACGGGTTACATTGTATGATAAGGCAGACTGGTTTTCTGATAAAGCGCAATCCCCGTATTTCATTATGGACTTCCAGGAAATAAAAACCACCTGGCATCCAATTGAACATATCGGCGGTGCAAAAGCAGGCTACTAAAAAAGAATCATTATGGTATCTAAAAAATTCGAGTTTGAATATGAAGTGTATGATTCTATTGAAGAACTCAATGAATCTGATGCAACCCTTCTTTTAAAGGCAAGAGAAAGTACATCGCTTGCCTATGCCCCCTACTCACACTTTAGCGTAGGCGCTGCCGCTTTATTAACCGACGGCAATATTGTAATTGGCAGCAACCAGGAGAATGCCAGTTACCCGGTAAGTATCTGTGCCGAAAGGGTACTGCTTTCCACTGCGGCTACCTTATTTCCAAAAGTACCTGTTGCTACACTGGCGGTTACTTATGTTAGTGGAAAAGGTAAAAATATCGAACCCATTTCGCCATGCGGTATGTGCAGGCAAAGTTTGATAGAGTACGAGAACATGGTAGATCATCCCATACGCATTATACTGTCATCAATGGGCGGTACTGTGTATATTATCCCCAATGCGGGTATGTTATTGCCCCTGGGCTTTACAGGCAAAAACTTATTGGGATAACGGTTTAAGCCAATTGTGCCGCTACGGCCAATGCCAGTTCCATCATAGGCAATAAAGCCGTTTCTCTTTGATCTGCAGAAATTTTTTCGTGAGTTGGAATAATATCCGATACAGTAAGAATGGTGGCGGCTTTTTTATTCAGGTGCTTTGCGTTGGCGAATAATGAAAAGGCTTCCATTTCCACAGCAAGGCAATTATGCTCTATAGCCACTGCAGGTACATCCATATCTTTCCTGTAAAAAATATCACTGGAGTGAACGGCGCAATTTTTAAGTGCTATATTTTTAGTTGCCGCAGTAGCTGCAATAATATCAAATGCATTGCCCTGGTGAGGGATGGCATTGCCTTCAATGCCCCAAGCATATTGGGCAAAAGTTGATTCGCTGGCGGCAGTTTCCACATTGATCAGGTCAAACAATTTCAGGTCAGTTGTATAGGCGCCGCAGGTACCAATACGAATAATGCATTCCACCCCATAGTCGGTAAATAATTCATACGAGTAGATCCCAATAGAAGGACAACCCATACCGCTGGCACCAATGGAAACCCGCCTGCCTTCATATGACCCTGTATAAAAAAAAATATTACGGGTGCTGCTCACCAATTTACAATCATGTAAATATTTTTCGGCAATGTATTTAGCTCTTAACGGATCTCCGGGCATTAAAACAATTTTTGCTATTTCTCCGGCTTGGGCGCTGATGTGAATACTCATACAGGTAATTTAGTTGTATGAAGGTATAGATTTTTTGGGCAGGGTGCTTTAAATCACAGAGATAACTATTCCGGTTGTAGCGATATTTCGAAAGAATTAGAAAAAAATGTACATTTTCAATACAAGCTTTATTTAAAACAAGAAAAGCTTCAGCTGCATTATATTTTTTTAGTTTTCGCCTTCGTTCGTGAGGACACGAACCAAGGCGTAGAGTTCGTTATATTCCTTTAAATTTTGCCGGCACTTCCTATTCTTGATTTACTTGCAGTAAATACCTGATTTATAGTTTACCGTTTTCTTGGATCTATAACGATAAACGTTTCTTGTATTCGTTTATATTTTTCCCAATTAACAGGCCTGTATTTTCTAACCGTACTAACAGGGTAAGCAGCAACACAATTGGGGGTTAAACAATTTACTGGCCGTGTTGGTCTTTTTTCAAAACCACCTCCACAATTTGGGCAAACATTACATAATTTATTTTTTACACATTCTTCACAAAATGTACACTCGTGTGTGCAAATCATTGCCTCACTTGATTCGTTTGGCAACAACTTATCGCAATTTTCGCAAGTTGGTCTCATTTCAAGCATACTGTACTCTTTTTAAATTTATTATTTGCCAAAAGCAGCAAACTTACTTTTTTATAGTATATACTTATTCTAAGTACGATTTGAGTTATTTTATTCCGCTTTCAGTAATTGTTCAAAGAATGCACCAATATTATTTTTCCTGTCTACAAAGTGTAATTCCAGTATCCAATGCCTTTTGTTGCCATATTTGTCAAACTGAAGTATATCTGTATGATTGTCGGGATGTACATCCAGGCACAAATCACTAGGGTCGTCTGGTTGTTCGTGAGGAAACTTGCCAATAATATGTCCGGCAATGGCATTCCCAAACTCGTAGCCATACTGTTTTGCCAGGTCGGTTGCATAGTTAAAAAATTGAGCTCCCGTAAGTTTATTTTGTTTAAAATACCAGTCATTCCCTACGTGCCAGGCCGTTTCTACGTCATTTTTTATCTTTTGTTTTAACGGGTCGTTTCCTAAAACATAAGTTCTTCCAAGGTCTGCTTCCCAACCTTCAAAAACGGGATGGAAATCAAAGAACAAAATATCGTCTTCCAAAATTAATAAATTTGATGGATCGGCACTATAAGGTTGTAATGTATTCATTCCTGTTCTTACAATTTTTTTACCCCAATGATTTTCGATACCAAATTCTGCTTTAGCAATTTGTACAATTTCATCACTGAGTTGTTTTTCTGTTTTACCAGCAGCGATCAATCCTCTTGCTTCAACCGTATTAAATAACTCAATTGCTTTATTCTGTGCATCAATCATTTTTTGCCCAATTCTGTTCATGATTTTTATTTAATAATTAGTGAAAATAAAATACTTTGTTTTATAAACCCTGTTGTTACAATTGTTGCAAACTCTTTATGCAAACTTGCCAGTGCTGTTTCATGAATAAGTGCTGCAGGATAATTTTTGCCATCAAATCCATTTTTATTAAAGGTGGCTGTTGCATCCGAAACAAGATACGTTTCATACCCTAAATTCCCTGCCATTCTTGTAGTTGTTGAAATACAGTGGTCGGTAGTTAAACCAACAATTACCAGTGTTTTTATTGATGCTTTATCCAGCTGCAATTGTAAGTCAGTTCCAATAAATGCACTGTTTACATTTTTCTTTATAATTTGTTCCCCTGTAACAGGAACTACTAAATTATTAAACGCATTACCTGCATTGGTTGCATGAAGTAAAGAAGCCGGATTGGAGGAGCAATGCTGAATATGAAAAACAGGAAGATGATTCTCTCTCCATAGTTTTAGTAATTCACTTGCCTTTATTTCTGCATCAGGATTATTCCTTTGTCCTCCCCAATATTCGGTATCCTCAAAGCCTTTTTGAATATCAACAAGAATTAATGCCGGATTACCTGATTTTGTTATACTCATTTAACGTAATTAAGATAAAAGCAAAGCAAGGTAATTTAGCTGATAAAATAATATGCTTAATTTTGATTAATTGATACTTTAATGTGATTACTATGGATATTCAACAACTTAAAAATTTTTTGATTTTAAGCAATACACTCAATTTCAGGCAAGCTGCGGAACAAATCAATATTGTTCAACCGGCTTTAAGCAGGCAAATACAATTGCTGGAAAAAGAAGTGGGTGTGTTATTGCTTAACCGAAATAAGCGTACTGTTGCATTAACTGCAGCAGGTATATTTTTTCAAAAAGAAGTAACAAGAATTTTGCAGGATTTAGGTAAAACAATTGCTCTTACAGCACAATTACATAATGGTGAGGCAGGCGAGGTAAAAGTTACACATGCAAGTTCAGCTATGAACACCGTAGTACCGTCTTTTTTGGTTAAGGTTAAGCATAAATGGCCAAATCTTAAAACTATTGCGCAGGAAACATCCAATTTCCATCAAATTGAAATGTTGCTCACCAGAAAAACGGATATCGGGGTTGCTCCTAATATCATATTGCCTGCAGAAGCGAACTCCAAAATTTTATACAAAGAAAATTTTGTACTGATTTTGCCTGGCAATCATCCATTATCGAAAAAGAGGTTAACTGATTTATCGATTTTAAAAAATGAAACCTTTATTTTACCACAACTATCTACAGGTATTGGTTATGTTGAAACAATATTACAGATTTGCCAGAGTTTTGGGTTCATCCCAAAAGTGGCACATGAGTCGGCCCACTCGATGGCAGTAGTGCGATTGGTAGAAGCCGGGCTTGGGATTTCAATTGAACCCATCTCATCTGTACGTGACGTAAATGTGAATATTAAACTGATTGAATTAAAAACCATTCCTCAAAAAGCTGAGATGAAACTTTTTTGGCTGCGAGAACGCGAAGAAGAGCTAAGCAGGTTTATAGCAATGTTTTGAGTTGTAGCACAAAGTCTCTGCTGCTGTTACTTCGCAATGTTGTCAAAATACCACATTTTGTCCCCCGCAGTGTACGCCTTCTTTTCAACTCAATTTATTATCTGGCAAAGGTTTTGTCTTAAAAAAGACAACTGCTTACAAGATTATTTTTTTGAAGTAATGTCGGGATGGCAAGTTTCGAACTTGCGAACTCGTGGTCTCCGCCTTGGTTCCAGGACAGAGGATTCCGGTTCATGAGGACAAGAATCGAGGCTATGGTCAGTTTCTCGATACCAACAAACGTTAGTTTTCTAACCTCATCTACCACTTGAGGAAACTTACAGCTGCCGGATAAAACTTAACCTGCTTTTTTCAACATCCACCCTTGCTGGGTACAACAGCATAAATCACGTTTCCTGAACCAAATAAATTGAAGAACTTGCCGTTTATAGAAGAAAGTAATAATTTCCATGTTTTTCCCTTGTCGGTTGATTTGAAAATGCCGTCAGGATGCGTACAAATGAAGTTTTCACCAACCTGGGTAATTGAAGTATAGAAGGCTTTCATACGGGGTCGATTATTCCAGGTCCGCCATATTGAATCAATAAAAACTTTGTTGCCGGCATCAATGGGCTGCCAGGTTTTACCTGCGTCGTAGGATGTACTTAAACTCCTGGCTCCCGATTCTGAACCAGCAGTGATGGCAGCGAATCCACCATTGATCGGTTTTACATCCCAAGCCACACCGCCCTCACTGGTCACAAACCCCCAGTTTTCGCCATTATCGGTTGATCGTATTATCCTTCTCGTACTGATCGCCAGCAGTACGCCATTCAACTCTGCCAAATGCCCCACCAGGCTTCCGGTATGTACCTGTTTCCAGGTTTTTCCAGTGTCAGCAGTTTTAAAAAAGCCTTTGTCAATGCCGACGAAAATTGCACCTCCGGCAGCTTCAAAAACGCTGCGTATTCGGGGCTCATATAAATTTTTAAATATCGGCGACCATATACTCGTTCCGTTTGTTGTTTTCAAATTTACACCATAGTAAGGGAAGGCAAATATCCCTGACTTACCGGGGGCAATGCTGCTATGTTTGTCTGGGGAAATCTCTTTGGTCCAAAAAGGAGCTGTAGCATTTACTGTATGATAGAGTTCGCTTCCAACCTTTAAAAACAGCCCTTTATCATTTGCAAAGATGCTATCTCCCCGGACACCATCTTTCTGCAAATTGTCGGGCAGCCCTTTACTGATGTCCTGCCAGGTTTCTCCGCCATCAGTAGATTTAAAAACGATGTTTGCAGTTCCTGTCTTATCTCTTTTTTGATTTTGCAGACTATCCGGTAGCTGAGATGCCTTTGGTAATTCCGGCGCCCGGTTACAGGACAGGAATGGAAAAAGGAGTAAAAAAGAAAGTTTAAAGATATTCATGGCTATACTTTATTTTTTGAAATAATACAATAAAGGTATCGGGAGTCAACTATCTGAAAGCTTTTTAGTAGTAAAAAATTGTAAATGATATGTAAAACGTTTGTAAAACCACCGAAAACTGCCGTGTAATCAATTATTTTGCACACATGAAGCCATTTATTCTGTTCGGATCTTCAATCATGATAATTGTTATTTTAATTGCTGCGGGCGCATTTATCAATAAAAAAGATGAAATTCCTGAAAAGCATATAGAAGTTGTATTACGTGATATAGGACACCAGCTGTTGCTTTCAGCTAAAGATTCCAGCTCCAGGGTGCTGCCGGTTAAGAAATTAAATTCAACTACCTACCAGGTCTCCTTTCAAAACAATGTTGGTTTTACTTCAGATACACTGATCAATATAGTTGAAAGGGAATTTCAAAAAAACGCTCTGGCAAAAGACTATATAGTGAATTTGAGGAATTGTAAACAAAATGAAACTGTTCTTGCATTTGAGATAAATGACAAAACAGGCAATGTAACACCCTGCAGGGGCCGTAAGCTGGAGTTTGGTTGTTACGTTATTGAAATTAATTTGTTGAAGCCTACTCCATTTAATTTCTTTTGGTGGTTACTGTTGATTATTCCTTTGAGTGTTGCTGGTTTTTATGTAACCAATACCTTTCGGAAAAAAGAAGAAAAGGAAGTCGATGAAGAGAATGAAGAGAAAGAATCTATCTCCGGAAACAATGATTATATCCAATTAGGAAGTTTTCAATTTTATACAGGCAATCAGTTGCTTAAAAGGGAGCATACAACAATTCCGCTTTCGGAAAAAGAAACAAAAGCACTAAAAATATTTGCAGACAATATCAATCAGATCGTAGCAAGGGAACAACTGATGAAAGAAATCTGGGAAGATGAAGGCATAGTGGTAATCAGTAGAAATGTAGATGTACTGGTGTCTAAATTACGTAAGAAATTAAGCGGCGATAACGCCATTAAATTTATCAACGTACACGGTAAAGGGTACAAATTTATCATTGAGTAGATCCAATCAAAATCAGGTGAAGTGCAAAAGAAATTAAATTGTCTGCCTTGAGGCCTGTCCTTTTCCCATCAACATTTCCTCAAAAGGACGTTACGTTAGTTTGTTTTCAAAAAAGCTACTTCACACACAAATGCAGGGTCCCCGGCTTACGCTCTTCACCAGGGAAGAGATGTTGCAGAAAGTCAGTTTCACAGAACTATGCTGCATTTATAAATTAATTTGAAAAAAATTGAAACAAAAAAAAGCCCCTCAATAAAAATTGAAGGGCTCTGTATTCGTCGGGATGGCAAGATTCGAACTTGCGACCTCCTGGTCCCAAACCAGGCGCGATAACCGGGCTACGCTACATCCCGAACTTACTCTTATCAATTGGGTTTATTGGGAACACCCAAACAGTTATTTTATATAAGAACTTCTGCGGAGAGAGTGGGATTCGAACCCACGGTACAGTGTGACCCGTACGACGATTTAGCAAACCGTTCCTTTCGGCCTCTCAGGCATCTCTCCTAACCTGCCCTCATTTTAGTAAGGGGTGGCAAAAATACAATTCCATGCGCTATTACCCAAAACTAAATGAAGAAAAACAGAAAAAAATAATGAATTATTAGCTCCTTATTCTATTTCACACTTAATATTCATTATTCATTCATCATTGTTAATTGTTAATTGCTAATTCTTATGCATAAAAAAACCGGACAATAAATTGTCCGGTCAAATATGATAATGGCTTTTTTTACATCGCCGCCAGTTGTACTTTTTGTTGTAATTCCAGTACACTTTCTTTAAAAAGACTGTCTGTATCCATCAGGTCTTTTACAGTTTGGCAACTGTGAATCACCGTGGTATGATCCCGGCCGCCAAAATGTTCTCCAATGGTTTTTAAAGAATTTTTAGTAAACGCTTTAGACAGGTACATAGTGATCTGCCTTGCCTGCACAATTTCCCTTTTACGGGTTTTTTGCAACAGCTTATCGTAAGGCACATCAAAGTACTCACATACCATTTTTTGAATGGCATCAATAGTGATTTCCTTACTGGATGATTTTACAAAATTGCGTAATACTTTCTTTGCCAATTCAAGATCGATTTCTCTCTTGTTAAGCGAAGATTGTGCCAATAATGATATTAATGCCCCTTCCAGTTCTCTTACATTGCTATTAATGTTATAGGCAATATATTTAACCACTTCCCGGGGCATATCCAGCCCGTCGTTCTTCATCTTTTTTTCCAGTATCTCTATCTTGGTATCGTAATCGGGCACCTGCAGATCGGCACTTAAACCCCAGCGGAAACGGCTCAGCAATCTCTCCTGCACCCCTTCCAGGTCCTTGGGTGGTTTGTCACTGGTTAATACCAGTTGCTTACCACTCTGATGCAGGTGATTGAAGATGGCAAAAAATGCTTCCTGCGATTTTTCGGCACGGTTAAAAAATTGTACATCATCAATGATCAGTACATCTATCAACTGGTAAAAATGTATAAAATCGTTGATGGCCTGGTTACGGCTGTGATCGATAAACTGGTTGATGAATTTTTCTGAACTCACATACAATACCACTTTATTAGCATGCAGTCTTTTTACTTCGTTGCCAATGGCCTGAGCCAAATGCGTTTTACCCAATCCCACACCACCATAAATTACTAATGGATTAAATGAAGTGGTACCGGGTTTTTCTGCCACTGTTTTACCGGCACGGCGGGCTACACGGTTACAATCGCCCTCAATAAATGCATCAAATGTATACGCAGGATTCAACTGCGGATCAATCTGCATTTTTTTAAGCCCCGGAATTACAAAGGGGTTCTTAACTGGGTTATTTATTACAAGTGGAAAATCCATTTCGTTATTTGCGTATGATTTAAAACCATGCCCCGGCACATCCATTGTTAGTGGCTTATTCTTACTGTTACCACTGTCCACCATAATCCTGTATTCCAACCGGGCTTCTTTTCCTAACTCCCTTTTTAATGTTTTTGCTAAAAGAGAAACGTAGTGTTCTTCAAGATACTCATAAAAAAACTGGCTGGGTACCTGAATGGTCAAAATCTTATCTTTTAACGCAACCGGCTTAATGGGTTCGAACCAGGTTTTGAAATGCTGCCATTCCACAATGTCCTTGATTATTTCTAAGCAATTAGTCCAGACTTTTTCAAAAGCTTTATCCATCAGTCCTTAAGCAATTTAATATATGTTGAGTTAAGAGTATTTTCCGGGGGATTTTCTTGCAAAAACTACTTTCAATTATAAATGAAAATTAATTTTTAGCAGGACAGCGAATATCGAATATTTTGTTGAAAAAAAAATTTTTTATTCATTTGTTTTTTTCCCTACAACCACAGTATGCGATTTTGCCAATTTATTTCTTTTAAAACCCGTAAAATCGTAGTCCAAACGGCCCAATTGTATCCCCGCCCAGCCCACCTGGTTAACCAGTACATCACTGCCCGCTTTATTCTTATATATTTCGGGTGCATCCATAAAAGTATGGGTATGCCCGCCAATGATAAGATCTATATTTTCGGTTTCTGCAGCCAGCACCAGGTCACTTACTTTATTATCCCTGTATTTATACCCCAAATGGCTCAGGCAAATGATCATATCGCAGCCTTTTTCTTTTTTAAGTAAGGCGGCGGTTTCATTGGCCTTTTGTACAGGATCAAGGTATTTTGTATTACCAAATAAACTGTCCGGTACTAACCCGGCCATTTCTATTCCCACAGCTGTTACGCCGATCTTTAATTTTCCCTTTTTAAATACCTTATAGGGCTGGTATTTAAACTCCATCGGGGTATTGGCAAAATCGTAATTACACATCAGTACCGGAAACCGGATATGCCTGAGCTGGGTGGCAAAATTATCCAGCCCGCCATCAAAATCATGATTGCCCATGGTGGCCGCATCATATCCCATGGCAGCCATGGCCTTCATTTCAGGCTCTCCCTTGTATAAATTAAAATAGGGCGTACCCTGAAAAATATCGCCGGCATCCAGCAACAGCACCTGTTCTGCCTCGCTCCTGATTTGTGTTATCAGTGCTGCCCTTGCCACTACACCGCCCAGTCCCTGGTTTCGTCCACCATCCATCGGAAAAGGTTCCAGCCTGCTGTGCACATCATTGGTATGCAGGATGGTTAATTTTTTTGCGGCTGCTTCCTGCTGCATTTCTGCAAACAAACTATTTGATGTGAGCATGGCTCCGGCAGCCAGTGCCGATTGTGTGATGAATTTTCGTCTACTCTGCATTGCTTACCCGGTTTTCAATTTTACCAACTATTTTTTTTCCCTGATGGTGTACGTCTGCAAAATATTCCAGTATGGCATCCCTGAAAACGTAGCCATTATTTATTTGAGGTACAGTTTTAAGCATCACACATTCATCGCCGCCATTGGCCACATAATCTGCCAGGGCAATGGTATAAACGGCAGTTTCGTTCAGTGGCACACCATTGATACGCACATTGATTGCCGTTTTGTTCTTTATCTGCCATTGCATTCCGGCAACCGGCCACCCGCCTCTTCCGGAAATATGATCCAGGAATTGCTGCAATAATTTGCCATTGAGCTTTTGTAACACAATGATATTATCAAAAGGTGAAAGTTCAAATATCTTTCCACGGGTAATATTTCCCGCAGGAATGGCATTCAACCGGATACCGCCATAGTTAATGAAAGCAGCGTCAACAGGTACTTTATAGGCCTGCCTTGATTTTGTAAGCATGGCATCTGCCAGTACATTACCCAAGGTACCTTCAGGCTGCCCCTTTATCAGTTCCGCCTCTGCTGCTGCCACCACATCGTTCATGCTTTTATTTACACTGTCAGAATAGGGCTGTAATAATGCCGCCACTGTTGCATCCTGTTTGGCTGACTGGGTAAGCCGGTAATCAACATAGCTGACTGCACTGGGCTGGTATGCCGTTTTGCAGGATACTGTAAGCGCCGTAATACATACAACAGCCAAAAAAATATTGCAGATACTCCTCATAAAAAACCTTGTAAATAAGTGTGGTAAGGTAGCAGATTTTTTAATACCACCAAAGAAAAGAATCAATAAAAAATTCTCGATAAATAGAATTACTTTTGGCATACTAAATTATCAATATGAGTTATGAACTTACAGGCAAACTGGTTGCCAAATACGACATTGTTCAGCGTACAGAAACATTTAAGACAAGGGAATTTGCTGTGGAAAAAACAGATGAAATTGGCGGCCGTACCGTTACCAACTATGTAAAGTTTCAGTGCATACAGGATAAAACAGCCATAGTAGACCGGGTGAATATTGGCGACGATATAAAAGTGTATTTCAATATTAAAGGCAGCAAGTGGGAAAAAGATGGTAAAGTAAATTACATTACCAACCTGGATGCATGGAGAATTGAACAAATTCTTCAGCCCGGCACCACCGCAAAAACCGATAACGAATACTTAGAACCGCTTGATACATTTTCTGCAACCCCACCAGATGCAGTTGATGACCTGCCGTTTTAATACCTGTTGCTGATGCAGTTTTTTATGTGTTGATTGTAACCATCCTTACATGCTTCATTTAAACCGTGTTCATCATATCGCTGTAATTTGTTCAGACTACCAGCGGTCTAAACAATTTTACACCGGCATATTGGGTTGTACCGTTATTAAGGAAACTTACCGGCAGGAAAGGCAATCGTATAAGTTAGACCTGGCGGTAAACGGCACTTATGTAATTGAACTTTTTTCTTTCCCCAATACACCGGCAAGGCCATCAAGGCCCGAAGCCGCCGGTTTACGGCACCTGGCTTTTGAGGTAGATGATATTGATGCAGCGGTACAACACCTGCGCAGTCATGATATTGTGGTGGAAAACATACGGGTTGATGAAATCACCGGAAAACGGTTTACCTTTTTTGCCGATCCCGATCAATTACCTTTGGAACTGTACCAGAAATAAATAAAAGATTTCGGGATAAAAACCCGGCTCTGCTCATATGCAACAACAACTTTCTTTTAAGCTGCTGCCCGCTGAGGCAACCAATGAAACGGCCATAAAAAATATGATTGCCGGTTCTCTGGGAAAAAAAGCAGGTACTATTACCGGCTTTCATGTATTAAAACAATCCATAGATGCCAGGGCTAAAACCATTTGGGTAAACCTTACGGTGAATGCCTATATTGACGAGCCCTTTTATAAAAGAGCCGTCCCGGTATTTAACTTCAGGGATGTTAGCAGGGCTGTTAAGCGCACCGTTATTATCGGTGCAGGGCCTGCCGGTTTATTTGCCGCCCTGCAGCTGATAGAAAAAGGTATACAGCCCATCATTTTAGAAAGAGGAAAAGATGTACGTGCCCGGCGCAGAGACCTGGCGGCACTGAATAAAGAAGGTATTGTAAATCCCGAAAGTAATTACTGTTTTGGAGAAGGCGGTGCTGGCACTTACAGTGATGGAAAATTATATACCCGCAGCAATAAGCGTGGTGATATTGACCGCATACTGAACTTGTTTGTACACTTTGGTGCCGAAGAAAAGATCAGCTACGAAGCCCATCCGCATATTGGCACCAATAAACTGCCCCATATCATCACGGCCATGCGCAAACGAATTACGGATTGCGGCGGCCAGTTTCTGTTTGAAAAAAAAGTGGTGGATATGATCATTGAAAAAGATACCATCCATTCGGTACTTACAGCCGATGGTGATTCTTTTACAGCCGATGCATTTATTTTAGCCACAGGGCACAGTGCCCGCGACATTTTTGAATTACTGCATGCCAAAAACATTTTAATTGAAGCCAAACCTTTTGCCCTGGGCGTAAGAGTTGAACATCCGCAACAACTCATTAATACCTGCCAGTATAAAAGCAATGCCGGTAATACAGCATTGCCACCTGCAGCTTACAGTTTGGTACAGCAGGTAAATGGCAGGGGGGTATTTTCTTTTTGTATGTGCCCCGGTGGTATCATTGCGCCCGCCGCCACCGCACCCGGAGAAATTGTAGTGAACGGCTGGAGTCCGTCTAAAAGAAATAATCCCTTCGCCAACAGTGGTATGGTGGTGCAGGTGCAACTGGAAGATGCAGTTAAAACAATGCAGCAATTATCTGTAAACAATGCACAGTATTCCCGGTTCAATGAAAAAAATCCATTAACATTATTAAAATTTCAACAGCTGATAGAACAGCAGTGTTTTGTTGCAGGTGGTGGCCAATCGGTTGCACCGGCCCAGCGCATGGTTGATTTCAGTAATGGCATTGTCTCTTCTGCATTACCCAACTGCTCGTACCAGCCGGGCTTACATAGTATTTCATTAAAAGAGGTATTGCCCGGATTTGTGTATCAATCGCTGGCAAAAGGATTTATAGAATTTGGTAAAAAAATGAAAGGTTATTTTACCAACGACGCAGTGGTGGTGGCTACCGAAAGCCGCACCTCTTCGCCAGTACGCATTCCCCGCAATAACGATACGCTTACCCACCCCCAGCTTAAAAACCTGTATCCCTGTGGCGAGGGTGCCGGCTATGCAGGTGGTATTGTAAGTGCTGCCATGGATGGCGAAAGGGTGGCTGTACAAATTGCAGTTACAGTCAACTGATACCTCATCAATATAATTAATTACCGCTTGTAAAATAACCCACGGCAAATACAGCCGCATCCATTTATTTTTACAATACATTACATTTGATATATAAAACCATCATTGATGAATATTTTAGAACTGCAGAATCTTAAAAAGTACTTCGCTACTCAAAAAGCGGTAGACGACATCAGCATGTGTATTCCCAAGGGAGATATTTTTGGTTTGCTGGGCCCTAACGGTGCCGGTAAAACCACCCTGATACGGATGATCACAGGAATTTTTTATCCGGATGCCGGCAATATTTTATTAAAAGGCAAACCCTTTGATCCTGAAAATGATGCCCGCTTTATTGGCTATATGCCCGAAGAAAGAGGCCTGTACAAAAAAATGAAAATTGGCGAGCAGGCTTTATATCTTGCCCGGCTTAAAGGACTCAGCAAGGCAGATGCCATGCAAAAAATTCAGTTTTGGTTCAAGCGGCTGGAAATGGAAAGCTGGTGGAACAAAAAAGTGGAAGACCTGAGTAAGGGGATGGGGCAAAAATTACAGTTTGTAATTACAGTACTGCACGAACCCGATCTGATTATCCTGGACGAACCTTTCAGCGGCCTGGATCCTATTAATGCCAATTTAATAAAAGATGAAATTTTCAGGCTGGCGCAAAATGGCACTACCATCATTTTCAGTACCCACCGTATGGAACAGGTAGAAGAAATATGCAATCACATTGCGCTGGTAAATAAAGGGAATAAAATTTTGGATGGCACCGTACAAAGTGTAAAACAGGATTTTAAAGAAAATTTGTTTAGCATACAGCTGGAAAGCAGCCCTGCCACCATCAGCAGTCCTGCATTTGAGATCATTGGTACCAATAAGCGGGAGTTAACAGTTAAGATACACGATGGCTTTAAAGCCAATGATGTACTCAGCTATTTTATGAACCAGGGTTGCGGCATTGTTTCATTTAAAGAGATACTGCCTTCTCTCAACGACATCTTTATAAAGCTGGTGGAAGGAACCCCTACCGCAAGGCAATTTGAAAATATTCCGGCATAATCCATACAAACCAATAACCATAACATGAACAAAATTTTATTGATCATACAAAGAGAGTTTCTTACCCGTGTAAGAAAAAAGACCTTTATCATTGGCACCATTCTTTTCCCGCTTTTATATTTAGGACTGATTTTTGGCACCGGTTATATTGCAGATAAGGCAAAGGGCGATCTTAAGATCGGACTGATTGACCAGTCGGGTTTGTTTACACAGCAACTGGTAAGCAGCACCAATATTGACGACACATCCGCCTCACTGCACCTGGTAACTGCAGCAACCGAAAATTTTAAAGCCCACTTTGATTCATTAGGATATGATGGCTACGTAATTATTCCGGCCGATTTTAGCTGGAAAAAAGGGGTGGACAATAAAAACACCATTCTGGTAAACACCAAAAGAACATTTGGCGTAGGTGCCATGCAACCGGTAGAAAAAAAGCTGAATGCCATTTGGGGCAAGATAAAAAAAGACAGCCTGGGTATTGATTCGGCAAAACAACAAATTTTAACCCAGTTGTTAAGCGTAAAATTAAACAATGAAAAAAACAGGACGGCCGACGCAGGAACAGCCAGCGTAATTGGGTATGTGTGCGGCTTTTTAATGTACCTGATATTACTGTTGTACGGTTCGCAGGTAATGATGGGCGTTACTGAAGAAAAAACCAACCGCATTGCCGAAGTAGTGGTATCTTCTGTAAAACCATTTCAGTTAATGATTGGCAAAATCATTGGTATTGGCATGGTGGCTTTAACGCAGTTTTTAATATGGATCGCCTGTATATTCCTCATCTATAATGTTTCCAAAGCCTCCGGAGGTTCGGCAGCATCGGGTGTTGTTGGCCAAATTCAGGAAGTATTTACCAGTGTGAACATCCCATTAACCATTGGTTGCTTTATCTTTTATTTGCTGGGTGGATTCTTCTTTTACTCTTCTTTATATGCAGCTATTGGCAGTGCCATCAATGAAGACATGAGAGAGGCGCAGTCCTTAAGTTTTCCTATTACCATGCTGGTTATTTTTTCTATTGCACTAATGGCGCCTGTTATTAAAGATCCCAACAGCCCCTTAGCCGTGTGGGCCAGCCTGATTCCCTTCAGCTCGCCCATTGTAATGATGGCCCGTATTCCATTTGGAGTGCCCAACACGGTACCCTGGTGGCAGCTGGGCTTGTCAATGGTTTTTCTTATTGCAGGATTTTTATGCACCACTTGGTTTGCTGCAAGAATTTACCGTACCGGAATTTTAATGTATGGCAAAAAACCCAGCTGGAAAGAAATGATAAAATGGGCATTCAGAAAATAAATAAAAGCCCTGTTTGTAAATTGCAAACAGGGCTTTTATTTTATACTAAACTGTGTTAGATGTTTACTGTGGGAGGTGTGGTAACAACGGGTACTTCTTCTTTTGGTTTAGAAGCTTTCTCTATGGCTTTATTCAACTCTGCACCCAGGTAATTACTGATGATCTTCCAGCTTACCAGTATAATGCCGATCAAAGAACCCAGTAATATTCCAATAATTGCATACAGCCGGGTTGATTTGCCGCTCTCATCATAAGGTCCTTCGGGTTTATCCAGCGCTTCAATAATAGGTGTTTCTTTTTGCAGTTTATAGGCGGCAGACTCCCTGTTATTTACAGCATAGTAATACTGCGATTGCACTGTAGATTTATCCTGGTCCAGGTTGATCTTGGGCAGGTTGAATCTTTTCAGTTCTCCATTGGTAAAAAAAGTAGTTTCATCCAGCTTGATGGCTTCCTTATCCAGCGCATTTAATACCCTGAATAATGAGTCGGCTTTATTAACTGCAAACTCATAATCGATCCTTGCTTTTTTTCTTTTCAATTCAACATAGAAATCAGAGATCTTATCCATGAAAATATAACTCACTGCTCGTACAATATTGGTATTGCTGTTACTGTAATACAATTCCAGTATACCATTTTTATTAATCTTTGCATTAAAACTGCCTGCCAGCATATTACTGGCTATGTTGATAAGCGCAGCAGTATCGTATGGCGCCTTCACTTCAATAGGCGTGTTCTGCATAAACCCGGTATGTTTGTTATGTTCTTCTACCAGTAACTCTGCAACGGTTTTATTTTTTAATGATGGAATCCTGGCAGCTGCCACCGCTTCCCTTGTTCTGCGGCTGGTGGCCAGTTCCACAATGTTAATGGATGCTTCGCCGGTGAAGGATTTGGGGGCATCAGACAATCCTAATAAACTGCTGATGGCGGATCCGGATACCGCATTATCATTTGAACTGTTCAATGGAAAAACAGTAGCCTTGGAAGTGTATACCACCACTGCCTGTTTTGCCATAAAATAAAACAGGGCGCCAAAACCAACTGCAATAATAACAATGATCCAACTAAATTTTTTAAGCCGGCTGATTAATTGCTTTATTAATTCAATGTTTGTCATTTCCTTTTTTTAATACGCTTAATAATGCGGGCTTTAAAAGTTAGATACAATTTTTGCCACCAAAACACTGGCCACAATTGTTACCAGCGACAACCCTGCCTGCTTTACAATATCTCCCACCTGGCTGCCCTGTGCTTTAGCCGGCACATTTACGGTGCTGCCTTCTTCTACACGGGGATAAAAGTGCATAAAGAAAAGATTCCTGGTACGCTTGCTTTTTCCATTGGCATATTGTACATAAATACGGCTTTTCCATGGTCTTACTCCATATCCACCGGCCTTATCAATATAATATAACAGGTTAGAATGTTCTTTGTCGTATGTTAATTTCAATGGCGATTGTACCGTTCCTTTCACATCCACAAAAGGATTGATCTCGGGAATAAAAATCACATCTCCTTCCTGCAACACAATATCGTACTTGGAGTTTTTATTTTTCATAGCCTTCTGCAGGTCAATACTAACCGGTTCCTGAGCCACTTCACTTAATGTAGCTTTTGATGAGTCTAAAATAATACCGCCCAGCGAATCAGTTAAAGAGGCCGCTTTATTTACCACATTATCTCTGAAGTATTGTATTTTTTTGCGGTACAGGATAGCGCCGCTTAAGTCTGCAAGCTCTTTGATACCGCCTGCTCTTTCAATATATGAGGTTAAGCGTTCGTGTTTATCCAGGCGGGGATAAGGCCCGGGGTATTTGACCAACCCATTGATCTGTACCAACTGCTGCAATTCAAATGTGGGATTTTTTCTTACATATACCTGGTCAAATTGTTTCAATACAATGCCGGCAGATACGCTGTCTATATCCAGGTTGGGAGAAACCTTAATGGTTTTAATAATTACCCGGGTAGGTTGCTGTTCCCTTTTGGCCGAATCAATATCCAGTACACTGGCAATCTCAATCCTGCCATATTCGGCCGATTGTTTTAATCCGCCAGATAAATACAACAGATCCTGCAGGGTCATCCCTCCATACTTATTCACTTTTCCTTCTTTTCTAACTTCCCCAAAAATTTCTACATATTGCCTGTCGGAAAAATTGTTGGCATTAAACAGCAATATCTGGTCATTGGCATAAATATCTACATTGTACAGGCTCATTACATTGTCTGATTTGGTAATATCGCTCAGATCAACTTCCAGCCTGTTAGAATTTATTTTGGTGCTGTCGCCACCGCCGCGAAATACATAAGCACGTGGCAAATAGGTGTTGCGTGTAATACCGCCGGCCCTGTTGATCACATCAAACAACTTATCTCCCTTCCTGATCTCGTATTGCCCGGGATAAGACACTTCACCTTTTAATTCTACCTTGTTGATCAAACCCGGGTTTACGGCTATCACTTTTATTATATCGCCATCTTCCAAAGGAAAATCTTCATTCACAAGCCTGGGATCATGAGTAGGGTTAACAATGGCAGTAGCATTTACATCTTTAATGGTTTGCTGTTCCAGTTCGGTACGGTACACTTTTACACCACTGGAAAACGCATCTGTTTGTAATCCACCGGAATATTTTAGCAGCGCTTTCATGCCTTCGCCTTCTCTTAACTGGTAATACATGGGCCGTTTAAATTTACCCTCTGCCTTTACTTTTTTCTTTGCAGTTTGTAAAATCACAAAATCATTGTTCTCCAGGTAAATGTGTTTCCCAAAATCGCCGGTGGTTAAATATTTGTATACATCCAGTTCATCTATCACCCTGCCATTGCGTTTGATTAAAATATTTCTCAGATCGGCCATATCTGTAGGCCCACCTGCCAGCGCAATAATATTAAAAGCATTGGTAAAAGCCGAAATAGTAACCGGGCCCTGCTTATTAACTTCTCCTGCAACATTGATACTTACCGTGCGGGGTTGACCAAGTGATACGGTGATATTAGTGGATGCCGGAACATATGACTTAAAACGCTGTATAATCAATGAACGCATTTGTTCAAAAGTCAATCCCTGTACATAAATTTTTCCCAAACCGGTTGGAAAGATGGAACCATCTCTTGCCACAGTATAATCTAAAGTGGCTTCCGCACCATTCCACAATGAAACAATCAGCTGGTCGTATACCCCAATTGGATAATCCAGTGGCGGGGTGGATAATTCAGTAATAGAAGCCACCACGCCCCCCCTGAACAAATGCATACCGTATGTTTCTTCAGTGATATTGGCCGACTGGGGCGTATTTTCCTTTACCAAACTATCTTTATTGATCTTATTTCGTAAGGCATTGTTCTGATCTTTTCCAATAGAGGACTTCCCTATTTCAGAATTCTTATCCTTCAATGCATCGTACAACTGGTTTGCTGGTAACCCGGTTGCTGGTAAAGCAGGTACATCTGTACCGCTGGGGTCCTTTGGAGGGGGCTGCCCCTGTGCGGTGAGGAAATTGCAGAAAATAGCGAGGAAAAGAAAAAATACAGATCGTTTAATATAGGAACTCATTCTATTTAGATTCACTACCATTTTTTTGGGGTTAATTTTCAAAAAATTTGATGCCAAAGATAATATATTATTTTAGTGGTTGTTGTAATAACAATTCAAACTCAGTCCATAGTTCTTGTACAACAGCGGCAGCAGGTTGCAGCCTGGTAATGGATGCACTTACCTGTCCTATTTCCAGTTCTCCTTCTTCCAGCTGGCCTTCAAACATGCCTTTTTTTGCCCTGCCCCTGCCCAGTAATTCCTGTAACTTTTCTGCAGACGCACCATCATCTTCTGCCTGCTTTACCTGCAGATAAAAATCATTTTTCAGTAATCTTACAGGCGTTAATTTTTTTAATGCCAGCATGGTGTCTCCTTCTCCTGATTGTATTACTGCTTCTTTAAATTTCGGATGGGCCGATGCCTCCTCAGTGGCTACAAATCTGCTGCCTACCTGTACACCTGCTGCCCCCAGTACCATAGACGCCAGCATTTGCCTGCCCGTTGCAATACCACCTGCCGCAATTACCGGCACCTGCACTGCAGCGCATACCCGGGGTATCAGCACCATGGTGGTGGTTTCTTCTCTTCCATTATGCCCCCCGGCTTCAAACCCTTCGGCCACTACGGCATCACAGCCTGCTTCCTGGGCCTTTAGGGCAAATTTGCTGCTGCTAACCACATGTACCACGGTAATACCATGAGATTTTAAAAGTGGTGTCCAGGTTTTAGGATTACCTGCCGATGTAAATACGATGGGTACTTTTTCTTCAATAATCACCTGCATATGCTGTTCAACAGAAGGATACAGCAATGGTACATTTACACCAAACGGCAAACCAGTAGCTGCTTTACATTTTTGTATATGCTCCCTTAAAACATTGGGGTACATGCTGCCACTGCCAATAAGGCCCAATGCGCCGGCATTGCTTACTGCACTGGCCAGGCGCCAGCCACTGGCCCATATCATTCCACCCTGAACAATGGGATAGGCTGTTTTAAATAATTGTGTGATCCTGTTTTGCATACCATTCAATTAAAGCCGCCATCGAGTAGCGGCAAAACAAAAAGTACTTTGAAACGCAAAGTAAGAGAATTTATTTCACAAATCCCGGTTTTTCTTCATTTGAAAAGATAAAGGAAACTACACTTTTGCTCCGCCGCCCAGGTCAATGGCAGTATTATCACCAATATTGAGGCTGCGGCTTACCCCGCGTACTTCGGCATCGCTGCCAATAAGAGATGTGTTCAATACAATTTCATAGAGGTTTGAGTAAGAACCAATTATAGAATCTTTAACGATGGCATGGTTGAGTTTGGAATGATCGCCAATGGCTACATTTGGGCCAATTACCGAATTTTTTATATCGCAACCCTCGCCAATACTTACCGGGGGAATGATAATGGTATTTTCAAAAGTATGATCTTCAGAAATATTACCTCCAAATTTCTTTAATAAGGTGGCATTAGACTCCAGCAGGGTTTCCTTTTTGCCACAATCGAACCAGTTTTGCACTTTAAAAGGATGGAACTTTACCCCATTTTGTATCATGCACTCCAGGGCATCGGTCAGGTTAAACTCATCGTAGCTTTTAATATTGGCTTCTATGATCTTTTGTATGCAGGAGAATAAAAAATGGGTTTCCTTGATTTTATATACCCCTACCAATGCCATATTACTTTTAGGGATGGCAGGTTTCTCCACTACGCGGCTTATAAAACCATCTTCTTCTATTTCTGCCACACCAAAATTGCGGGGATCATCTACTTTTTTTACCCCCAGCATGGAATAAGGGGTATTGATAATTTCCCTGATATCATATTCGGCAATGGTATCACCTAAAACAATCAGTATTTCGTCATCGCCTACTATTTCCCTGGTCAGTTTAATGGCATGCCCTGTTCCCTGCCTTTCGTTTTGCTGAACAAAATGCACATTTAACTGAGGGTATTTTTCCTTAACATAGTCCTGTATCTTTTCGCCCAGGTAACCAATAATAAAAACAAAATCTTTTATTCCTGCTTCCTGCAACTGATCAATGATAATACTTAGAATGGTTTTCCCGGCTAGTGGGATCAACGCTTTAGGTTGTGTGTATGTATGCGGACGAAGTTTAGTTCCTGCGCCTGCTACCGGTATAATGGCCTTCATGCTTTGAATATTTGTTAAGCGTCTTCTTTTGTAAAAAGGATGTGAAATTAGTGATTTTTTAATAAGCCTATGTATTTTTTACGGCACCTCCTTAATATTGTGATGGCGGCATCAAATAAATGACCTGCCTGCCTGTTGTTTACAACATACAGGTATTAGATATTAACAATGCTGTAAACACCGGTGTATCCATTTTAGGTTTCCTACAAACAAGCATTTATCTTTGCGAAAAATATCAATACTACATGCAAAGAGATACTGTAATTTTCGACCTCATTAACAAAGAACTGGAAAGACAGCGTAATGGAATTGAATTGATTGCATCTGAAAACTTTACCAGCTTGCAGGTAATGCATGCAATGGGTACTTCGCTTACCAACAAGTATGCAGAGGGATATCCCGGCCGCAGGTATTATGGCGGTTGCGAAATTGTTGACCAGGTAGAACAACTGGCCATCGACCGTTTAAAACAGATTTTTAATTGCGAATATGCCAACGTGCAACCGCATAGTGGTGCACAGGCCAATGCTGCTTTGTTATTAGCTATTTTACAACCCGGCGATAAAATTCTGGGCTTAGACCTGAGCATGGGCGGTCACCTAACCCATGGATCACCGGTTAACTTTTCTGGTAAATTATACCAGCCACTTTTTTACGGCGTAAAAAAAGATACCGGCCTGATCGATTACGAAATGCTGGAAGAAAAAGCACGTGCAGAAAAACCCAAAGTGATCATTTGTGGTGCCAGTGCTTACAGCCGCGATATTGATTATGCCAGGATAAGAAAAGTTGCCGATGAAGTGGGTGCTTTTGTATGGTGCGATATGGCCCACCCCGCCGGACTTATTGCCAAAGGCTTATTGAGTTCTCCCTTTGACCATTGTCATTTTGTAACCAGTACCACTCACAAAACATTGCGTGGGCCCCGTGGTGGTGTTATTTTAATGAAAACAGATTTTGAGAATCCTTTTGGGTTAAAAGATGTTAAAGGTAATACCAGGATGATGAGTAACTTACTCGATATGGCTGTATTTCCCGGTACACAGGGCGGGCCACTGGAACACGTGATTGCAGCTAAAGCCATTGCGTTTGGCGAGATTTTGACTGATGAATTTACAGTATATGCCAAACAGGTAATTGCAAATGCCCAGGCCATGGCCAAAGCCTTTAATGATAAAGGGTACCAGATTATCAGCGGCGGTACAGACAATCACCTGATGCTGATAGACCTCAGAAATAAAAACATCAGTGGAAAAAAAGCAGAACAGGTGCTGGGTAAAGCAGACATTACTGTAAATAAGAACATGGTACCCTACGATGATAAAAGTGCATTTGTAACCAGCGGTATTCGTGTAGGCGTTCCCGCCATCACCACCAGGGGAATGAAGGAAACGCATATGCAAACTGTAGTGGGCTTTATTGATAAGGCATTGATGCATGCTGATGACGAAGCGGTGCTTGCCACCATTGCCGCTGAAGTGAAAGCATTCATGCAGCAATTTCCGCTATATCCTGAACTGGGTTAAGCGATCAGTGCAACAGTTGGATAGTAAGATAGCTGTTCTGAACCCCTGAACTAAAAAACATTTTATGATACAACGCATTCAATCGGTTTGGTTATTACTGGCCGCCACCTGTGCCTTTTTATCTTTTAAATTACCTTTTTACAGTGGCCCTAATGCCCTTGTTCCTTTTCACGAATTAAATGCTTCTGAAAATACACTTCTTACGATCACCACAGTAGTGGTAGGTATACTGGCTGGTGGTATTATTTTCTTGTATAAAAACAGAACGGCACAACTGCGTTTATGTGTACTGGGTATTGTACTGGAGGCCCTGCTGATATTTTTGTACTACAGGGAACTGAGTAATTTTACCGGTGGCACCTATTCCTTGTGGGCCTTACTGCACAGCGTGATCGTCATTTTATTTGTGCTTGCTGCAAAAGGAATTAATAAAGATGAAAAGTTGATAAAAGACAGCGACAGGTTAAGATAAGTAACTGCATTTTACTTTAAAACAAAAGCGCCTTAATTACTTAAGGCGCTTTTGTTTTCTATGTGTTTGTGTTATTTATTGCTTAACAAATTTTACTGCACTGGTTTGTCCATCGCCAAACGTTCCTTTAATGGTGTACACCCCTGACTGCAGTTGTGCTACATCCAGGTTGATGATACTGGTACCCGGCTGCAACTGAACGGTACTGCGCTGTACCAGTTTACCATCCATAGATACCACCCATAATTGCAGAGGTTCTTTTTTAGTACTGGTAATATTTAATACGGCGGTATTTATTACCGGATTAGGTAACACATTTACCAGCTGCATATCTGATTTTGCTGCTGCCAGCCTGATCACGGATGTATAGCTGATTTTACCATTCAAATCGGTGATCTTGATACGATAGTAAAGCGTACTACCGGTGCTTACACTATTATCAGCATAATCAAATGGCAGTAAACAACGCTGCTGTGTGGCGGTGATGCTGCTGATAGAAGCAAAGTTTTTACCATCAGCAGAGCGTTCTACATCAAATGTTACCTGGTCTGAAGTACACTCAGCATTCCAGTATAAACTATTGTAGCCATTACCCCTGGCTCCGTTGAAATAATATACTTTAACAGGTAAAGTAGCACCCGCTGTACCTAATTTTCCAACAGAAAATGGAGAAAAAGTAGTGATGCCTGTACGCGTTGCAGTATTGGCAGTATTATCTCCCGAGCCAAGATAATCGCCCCATGCCGGACCATCATAATGTGATACCGCCACCTGCGGATTGGTTAAAAGAGCAAAACCAGCGCCTTCTAAAGCGGCAGGCCATGCAAGCGTCATGTTTACAGGGGGCGCTGTAGGCGTACCGGCACCTCCGTAATTAACAGTATAAACAGCATCCACTATATTTGTTTTGTTGGTTATAGGTGTGCCATTAGGTAATCCGTTTTGAGTAGCTCCGGTGAATACGCCCACACTAAAAATATTATTTGCCAGCGTACCGCTGGGTGTAACAGTTACCGGAAGATAACTGGTGCCATTGCCTGTTGGAAAAGTATATGCAGCAAGAGCCATATTGTTTACTCTAATAAAACCCTGGGTGGCACCAGACACCTGCGTATTGATGTGTTTAGCAGCACCAAAACTTCCACCAGCAATTGCAGCTCCATTAGAAATAGTGAATACCACGGCAGCAGGAATGATAAAATATCCGTTATTGGTAAGCGTAAGTGTTCCAGCAATTGAACGGCTTTGATTTAAGGTTAAAATTTGTCCTGCAGTTAAGTTAATAGTAAGGTTGTTTAATCCCGTGCCGGCCAATTCGGTAGTTGTGGTAATTGAATTACCTGTGTAAGTCACATTATAAGTGCCTGCACCTGCCGGAGTACCCGTCATAGTTCCCCCACTCCTGGTAATAGTGGAAGTTGAAGCCATGGTAAGATTAGTGCCGGCAGCAAACGTACCTGCAACAATATTTACCGTACCCCCGTTAGCAATAGTTCTGGCAGCGCTTAGTGTTACAGTAAATCCTGGATTATTAACTGAAAGCGTACCTGTAAGATTATTTGGCAAGCCCGTACCGGTATTTTGATTGGCCGTTCCATTATATATATATGTGGAAGAAACAGGAAAGGTTCTGGCACCTGTTACCTGTATATTACCACTTGCAGTTCCGGTGGTGGTAATTCCATTGGGCGACCCTATACGCAATGTAGCAGTTGTTCCCAAAACAAAATCGCTGTTGTTACCTCCGCTTCCTGCATCATTAATTACACCAGCACTTCCAATAGTCAGGTTACCATTATTGGTAAAAACACGATTGGTACCCCCCGACACAATGGATACGGTACCGTTAATAGTACCCGAGCCCGTTGCCGAAAGGGTAAACCCCATACGGTTACCATTTCCAAGTGTTAGTGTAACACCTGTTGCAACTGTAAAAGTTCCTGTTACGGTGATAACATTTCCACTTGTGGATGACACCAAACTACACGATCCATTCACTGTAAAATTAAGTAAACTGATGTTAGGTACATTGGTAATTTGCGCCGATTGATTGGCACTGATTGTAACATCGTCACCTGCAACCGGTGCACCAGCCGGTGACCAGTTTGCTCCTGTAGCCCAACTACCTCCTGTTGTGGGAACCCAGGTTTTAACTGCTGCAAAACCTGTAATTGTGCTGAATAAAAACAAATTCGCCATCACTAACCCGATGACAATAGATTTCAGATTAAGTAATACTTTTTTCATGTAGTACATTTTAATTTTAAATAAATAAGGTTTAAGGAATACTTGTGGTTATTCGCAGGGCAGAGAGGACTTGTGGTTGTGGTTTTTCAGGAATTGAAAATATACTGCTGGGGTAATATTGATTGTCCTGTTCATTGCTCATTAAAAATAAGCGAACCAACACGGGGTAATAATTTGATGAATCACACTGCTTTCTTTGCAGCATTATTATGATCTGAGCGAAACAATCTTATAAATGTTCATTGAGTCTGCATAGTAAAAATACGGTTAAAATTCAAAAAACAAAGTTTCTGCCGGCATATTTTTCCTGTCCCCCCCGACCCTGCTGATTTACAGCCACTTACTTGATGTATCTTAATAGAATGCGGCAGTGTGGCTTTGGGTGGCCTTTTTAAAATTAGCAGGGCTTCCTGCAAAAACCAATGCACCACCATCGTAACCCGCTTCAGGACCCAGCTCAATGATCCAGTCGGCACTTCGTATCACATCCATATTGTGTTCAATCACCAGTATGGAATGCCCCTGTTCAATAAGTGCATTAAAGGAAGCCAGTAATTTTTTAATATCGTGAAAATGCAATCCCGTAGTTGGTTCGTCAAAAATAAACAGGATACTTCCCTGCGCCTTGCCCTTGCCTAAAAACGAAGCCAGTTTTACCCTTTGTGCTTCGCCGCCACTTAATGTATCCGACGACTGGCCCAGCTTCACATAACCTAAGCCCACATTGCTGAGTGGTTGTATCTTTTTTACCACTTCCGGTTCATTGGCAAAAAATTCAATGGCCTCATCCACACTCATTTCCAGCACCTCGTAAATATTTTTGCCAATGCCGTCGTATTTATTGGGCTGGTAGTTTACCTCCAGCACTTCTTCTTTAAAACGTTTTCCGCCACACACATCACATACCAGGTGTACGTCAGCTAAAAATTGCATTTCCACTACCTGTTCGCCTTCTCCTTTGCAGGCATCACATCTTCCTCCATCAACATTAAAAGAAAAATGTTTGGGTTGAAAGCCCCTTGTTTTGCTCATGGGCTGTTTACTGTACAGATCCCGTATTTCGTCGTATGCTTTAATATAGGTTACCGGGTTGCTCCTGGATGATTTACCAATAGGATTTTGATCAACCATTTCTACCTGCGAAATAAAATCCACATCACCACTTATTGCTTTATGTAAACCCGCCTTTTCAATGAACTCGCCTTTTAATTTTTGCAGCGCAGGGTACAATATCTGTTTAACCAATGTTGTTTTTCCACTGCCACTTACCCCGCTCACCACACACAATGTGTTCAAAGGAAATTCAACCGTAATATTTTTCAGGTTATTTTGCCTGGCACCTTCTACAATTACGGAACGGTTCCATTTACGGATTGTTTTGGGTGGTTCAATCTTCAGCGCACCGGATAAATATTTTCCTGTAAGACTGTCTTTATTGCTGATGATCTCTTCATAATTTCCTTCGGCCACCACTTCACCACCCAAATGACTGGCCAGTGGCCCCATATCAATAATATGATCTGCTTCACGCATCATCATTTCATCATGTTCCACCACCACCACAGTATTACCCAGATCTCTTAACTCTTTTAAAACTTTTATAAGTCTTTCTGTATCCCGTGAATGCAGACCGATAGAAGGTTCATCTAAAATGTATAAAGAATTGGTGAGGTTACTGCCCAGGCTTCGGGTAAGTTGAATACGCTGGCTTTCGCCACCACTTAAACTGTTGGCCAGGCGGTTTAATGTTAAGTAACCCAGTCCTACATCCATCAATGTTTTAATGCGACTGTTGATCTCCAGTAAAATTCTTTTAGCCACCTGCTGGTCGTAGGTGTTCAATTTTAATTGTGTAAACCAGGCCTGCAGGTCTTTCACCGGCATTTCGCACAATTGCCCAATATGTTTATCGCCTATTTTAACATACAGGGCTTCTTTACGCAGGCGGTACCCTTTACAGGCGGTACATAATGTTCTTCCGCGGTAACGGCTTAACAATACCCTGTACTGCACTTTGTATAAATTAGCTTCTACTTCTTTAAAAAAATCATTGATCCCCTGCGCATGAGCAGTACCATTCCATAATTCATCCAGTTGCTGCGGTGTAAGGTCCATGATGGGTTTATGTACAGGGAAACCGAATTTTTTTGCCGCTTTTACAAACTGGTCTTTCCACCACACTAATTTTTCACCTTTCCACGGAGCTACTGCACCTTCGTATACACTGAGTTGTTTATTGGGTATAATCAGATCGGGATCCAATCCTAATATCTGCGAAAAGCCTTCGCACACCGGGCAGGCGCCATACGGATTATTAAAAGAGAACAGGTTGGGTACCGGTTCTTCAAAAACAATACCATCAGCTTCAAACTTATTTGAGAAATGTAATCGTTGTTTGCCATTGATGTCAATAAACAATTCTCCTTCGCCTTCATAAAAAGCAGTGTTAACAGAATCTGCTATGCGATGTTTATCATCTTCATCAAATGCTTTCACTACAAAACGGTCTACTAACAGAAAGGCGGGTTGTTTAGCAGTGAATTTAGTATCCTCATCAGCTTCCAGGATGTCTTCAATTCTCACCACTTCATTTTTATAATACAACCTGGAAAACCCTTTTTGCAATAAGATGTTCAGTTCTTCTTTTACATTACGGTGGTGCTGCTGTTTAAAAGGCACCAGTAACAAAACCTTATCTGCTGTAACTAAATTTGCAATGGCTTCCACCACATCCTGCACATCGTCTTTTTTCACTTCTTTACCTGTAACCGGCGAAATGGTTTTGCCGGCACGGGCATACAACAGGCGCAGGTAATCATAAATTTCCGTCATACTGCCCACTGTGCTGCGGGGTGTACGTGTAATCACTTTTTGTTCAATAGCAATTGCAGGACACAATCCTTTAATATAATCTACATCAGGTTTGTTCATCCGCTGCATGAACTGGCGTGCATATGCACTCAGGCTTTCTGCATACCGCCGCTGGCCTTCTGCAAAAAGGGTATCAATAGTAAGAGATGACTTTCCTGATCCTGATACACCGGTTACCACAATGAACTTGTTGCGGGGAATGGTTACAGTAACATTTTTTAGATTATGTACCCTTGCGCCTTTTATATATATATCCCCCTGCTGATGGGTGGTTTGTTTTTTAGATAGTGCTTTAGTTGTTGCCATACTCAAAAATACTATATTAATGCTGCTGCTTAACATTTGTGAAACTTTTCTTAAAGCTGTTTATAAGTCAATTGTTTATAAAAACAAGCTGTAGTTTTATCAGGTCATCGGTTTGGCTCATAATGGCTATAGTAAAAACACGATTTTTAAGCAGGTAATATTACTAAGTAATAAAACTTGTAAAATAAAGTGAGTTTACTCATACTATTTCAGAAACAAGCTTTATTTTTACAGTCCAATATCCAAAAAAGTGAAAAGCCGTCATAAGCCTATCTAAAAGACTTCTACGTATTTTTCCCATTTTTTGGTCCTGTAATTAAAGTCCTAACACTAAAACTGTAGAAGTTTATGAAATGCCTTAACAATCTTACCGACCAGCAGCTTATTCACCTGTACATGGATGGCGACGCTGATGCCCTTGCAACCATCGTAATGCGTTACAAAGACAAAATTTACACCTCTATTTATTTGCTGGTGAAAGACAAGTATTTAACTGAGGACATTTTTCAGGATGTATTCATCCGTATCATCGATACCCTTAAAGGTGGCCGTTATACAGATGAGGGAAAATTTTTACCCTGGGCCATGCGTATTGCACACAATATGTGTGTAGATCATTTTAGAAAAGTAAAACGCAGTCCAACAATTAAAACCAGTGATGACCGCGACATTTTTGAAGTACTGAATTTCAGTGAACCCGGGGCTGATCATAAAATGATGAGTAGCCAAAGTCATGATCGTGTAAGGAAAATGGTTGACATGCTGCCCGAAGACCAACGCGAGGTAATCATCCTGCGTCATTATGCCGATTTAAGTTTTAAAGAAATTGCTGATTTAACCAAATGCAGCATCAACACTGCTTTAGGCCGCATGCGGTACGGTTTAATTAACCTGCGCAAGCTGATGACAGAAAAGCAAATTGCATTATAATATTTCTGTAACCCCCATAGAGTTAAAAAAACCTCCATTGATAATGGAGGTTTTTTAATATACTTTTCTTTAATTTATGGGAACCGCTTTTTAAATTCTTCTTTTACTTTATCCAGGTGAATTATAAATTCTTTGGGGCCTTTGGTGGCATCATAACCATATCCCCCCTGCACCAATAACTTACCAGCAGCATCTGTAAACACATAATTGGGCTGCCCGCTGGCCTGTATCAGCTTTGCCTGCAGGTCTTCATTTTTGTCCCCTACTGTTTCTATGGTGGCATTTAACAGCGGAGAAAATTTCTTTTCTTCGTCGGGCAATTCTTCATTATAATCGCAGAATAAAGAGGCGATCACAAAATCATTCTTCATTCGTTGGCCCACCCCGTTATCTATCCAAATTTTAGATTCAAATTCGCGGCAGTTCACACACTGTATACCAGTAAAATCAAGCATGATGGGTTTATGCAAAATGGCTGCGGCAGCTTTGGCTTCATCAAAATCGTAATAGATGGTAAGGTTATTATTGATGGCCGCCAGGGGTTCGTATTTTTTTAGTTTGCCAATATATTTTTGAGGTGGCAATGCAGCTGAAGTAACATTGTTATCACTTACAGCAATGGACGCAGTGCCACCACCTGCAATAAAATCCTGCGTGCCCATGGGCGGTACAAATGCAGATATTGCTTTAAGTGGCGCACCCCATAAACCGGGAATTAAATACAGGGCAAAAGCGAGCGAAGTGATGGCCAGCATTAGCCTGGGTACGGCTATATATTCCAGCCCAAAATCGTTTTTGGGCAATTCACTATCATGTTTAAAGCGCAATTTTCCTAAAAGATAGATCCCCATCAGCACAAATATTACTACCCAAAGTACAATGAATACTTCGCGGTCCAGTATCCGCCAGCCCTTATCCAGGTCGGCATTACTTAAAAACTTCAGTGCCAGGGCCAGCTCTAAAAAGCCCAGTACCACTTTTAATGCGTTTTGCCAACCACCACTTTTACCTAAGGAACTTAATAAGGAAGGAAAAAAGGCAAACACAGCAAATGGCAGGGCAAGGCCTGCACCAAAGCCAAACATTCCCACAATGGGCGCTAGCTTTCCTGCGGCAGTTGACAATCCTAATAAAGAAGCCACAAAATTTCCTGTACAGCTGAATGATACTACCACCAGGGTCAATGCCATGAAAAAGATACCGGAATAGCTGCCAATGCCGGCTTTACTATCAATTTTATTGGACCAGGAAGAAGGTAAATTAATTTCAAAGGCGCCAAGGAAAGAAATGCCAAAAAGGATGAACAAAACAAAAAGAAAAATATTGAATATCCAGTTGGTGGATAAATTATTAAGCGCATTTTTGGGCAGCACGGTTGCCACCAGTGCACCCACCAGGGTATAAATAAGTATGATACAAAAGGAATAGAATAATGCATTGGCTTTACCCTGCGCTTTTGTTTTACTTCGTTTGGTAAAGAAGCTAACCGTAATTGGCACCAGTGCATACACACAGGGCGTTAAAAAACCAATCAGTCCGGCAGCAATGCCGGCAATTAAAAGGCCCCATAAAGATTTTGATTTGATACTGGCATTGCCAGCATCCGCAATAACGGCGTCATCACCTGCAGTGTATTGAAACTGCATAGAGATGCGCTGCTCGCCCGATTCTACACTTTCCCCTTTTTTATAATAGTAATTGATACTGCCAATGATACGGGTGCTGTCGCCTTTTTTTAATTTAATTTTTTGCACCCATTCAACAGAATCGGTATAAAATTTTATGGTAGCATTATTCAAACTGCTGTCGGGTGCTGTTTTTAATGCCCCGCTTTCTTTGATACTGTCGAGCAAAAATGGCGTGGCAGCAGTATCAAAGCTGATGCTGGTATTCACCGGCAGGTCATCAGCAATTTTTTGTATGGAAAACAGTTGCACCCCGGCTGCAGGTGTTGCTTTGATCTTTAATTCAAATACACCATCTGCATTCTTAATCTTTTCAAAATTAAATTGCACAGGTAACTGGGCCTGTGCAAAAGATATGAACATTAAAAAAAGTGTACTTATAAAAAGCAATAATTTACATTTCATCATTCAGGCAGTTTACCAGCTTAGTTTAATGCAATATTGAATTTTTCTGTAGTGGGTGGCATACAGGTTTTATCGTTACAGATCATCGACTCTACTTCGCCGCTCACATTAGTTTTGATTTTTCCCTTTACAGTTACCGTTTGCACAAAGTCTACTTTACCCTCAAAATAGATCACATTCACTTTAAAATTTTTATCGAAGTATTTTACTGTTTTGCCGGTTTCTTTTACTTTACCCGATAATTCGGTCAACGCATTTTTACTGAAGGTAAAACTGGTGGGAATGGGGCCCCCATCAGGCGTATTTTGAGAATAAATATGCCAGCCCGCAGGTGGTGTGGCGGTCATATGCAACTCATATTTATTACCGGGCAGTTTCTTTGCTGAAAAAGACCAGGTGATTTTCTGTTGTGCTACAGCTGCATTTAAACACAACATAACTGCCAGTGCCAAAGAGAATTGCTTCATATTCATTTTTATTTTATGCCTTAAATCTACTACTATCAACGAAGGTTTATTGAAAACAGTTTGTTATCAATACCTGTTTTAACAATTAATTTATTCCAAACAGGTGGTTGAATACTTTAATACCATCCAGGTTATCTAATTGCTTACTGGTAGCCCTTTCGGGGTGCGGCATCATGCCATATACGTTTCTTTCCTTATTACAGATGCCGGCAATATTATGAATGGCTCCGTTAGGGTTACTTTCCGGAGATATGGTACCCTTTTCGTCACAATAACGGTAAATGATCTGGCGGTGCATTTCTAATTGTTCCAGGGTAGCGGCATTGGCAAAATACCTGCCTTCTCCATGCGCAACCGGAATTTTCAATGCTTCGCAGCTTTCTGAAGCCGCTTCTTTCATGAAAATATTTTTACATACAAACTGCTGCTGGCTGTTTCGCAATAGTACACCGGGTAATAAACCGCTTTCGCACAGTATCTGGAATCCATTACATACGCCCAACACTTTTCCGCCTTTACCTGCAAACTCAATCACGCTTTGCATCATAGGACTAAAGCGGGCAATGGCCCCGCAACGCAAATAATCGCCGTAGCTAAAGCCTCCGGGTAATACAATACAATCATCTGTAGTAAACATGCTGATATCTTTGTCTTTATGCCAAAGTGGAACTACTTCCTGCTGCAGGTCGTTTTGCAGCGAACCAATCATGTCTCTGTCGCAATTACTTCCGGGAAAAACTACTACGCCAAACTTCATAAAGAAACTATTTTAGTTGTAAAGGTAAAACATAGATGGCGAATGTGGAATGTAAAATATCGAATATATAATGCACCATACTTTAAAACAAACCGCCTTAAAAGACATTCGCCATTCGCAAATTCGATATTTATTTAGTGTACAAAATAGCTGATGGCAATTACAAAAGCCACCATTACCCAATGTAATACCAGTGGAATGATTTTTTTATTGGGATATAAAAATGCGGCTCCTAAAAGTGCAGAGAGCGGTACTGCCAGCAATATCCAGTATTCAAAGGTATGTGTGGCATTGATAAAGGGTACCAATACGGCCACTACCAGGTATAAAAAGATAAGGTTCCAGCTTTTACGGGCCTGTATCAGCTGCCGGCGAAAATTTTGCTGCACATACAAAAAACCTGCAATTCCCGTAAGTATTACAATACCAATGGCAATATACGACCAGTTGTTTTGATTGAATTGCGGGCTGGTAACTGCAAAACCCGGGAACCTGTATTCCTTCCACTTATCGGTTAAAAATACCAGGGCCAGTAAAAAATAGTACGGTGTGATGATACCCATTAAGGCAATTACCCATTCAGACAGTTTAAAGGGGCGGATAATAGCCAAACCAAAAATCACCAGCAGTACAAATGCCAGTGATGGAAAATAAAAAAAAGTAGCCAGCCCAATAGCGATACCAATATTAAACAGGGTAGTTTTGGGATTGTTATCATTATGCAGGCTGCTCATGCGTGCCCAAACCCATATCAGTAATGTATTAATGATGAGCGGGGCAGACAGCATATTCCATTCGGTAAATAAAGAAGTTACCAGTAAATAACTCATCCCGGTGAGGTAATTGTTTTTTTGCATCAGCCTGAGTTCGTTCACCATTTTATTGAACGACACCGCCTGTGTGTACAGCAAAAAAAATGCGATCAATGCATAAATTACCGGCAAACTACCCCCCACCGGTTGCAACCATTTAAGCAATGCCCGGTACAAAAAACCGTCGATCATTTGTTCCTTTGGTACTTTGGGATGCAAAAACATGGGCAGCTTAAGTAAGATGCCATATACCAGCAGCAGAAAAGTATTGTAAGGATTGTTGGCTTTAAAAGTGCCTGTCACAACTTATTACGGGGGTTATTAAATGAATAATGTGCTGCAAAGGTGGTTAATTATTGCAACTGGTAAAAAGTTTTTTTAGTGGGCCGGTTTTTACATATCCACCTTGGCAAAACAGATATAACTGCGGTACACACAAGGTATCAGTATTTGGTTGGCGCCTACCTGTTTGCTGAGCCGGGGCATAAACATGTACCCGCGTTCCTGGCTTTTTAAAGTTGGATTTCGGGTAATCTGCCCATCAGGGGTAAGGCTGTGATTGGCGATGATCTGATTTTTGTTTTTATCATCATTAAACAAAAAGTGGATCTGTCCGCCGCTGTTGATGGTGGAAAATGACAGGTAATTATCGTTATCGTCATCTGCCTGGTCTTTATGTATCACCTGGCTCCATTCCAGCCGGCCCTTTTTATCCAGGCTCAGTATTAAAATATTTGCATAATAATATCTTGTACTTTGGTTACCGAAACTGCTCATAGGCCTGTAGTAGCCTGAGTAAGGATTGTAATAATAGGAATAAGGGCTGTAATAATAATTGTTCAGGTAATCCCAGCGGTTCCAGGTATTACCTGAGCTGCGGGTTTGAGAAGAGTAATCTTCGGCAGTAAGCAATACGCCCCCATCTTTTTTAGCCACTACCTGCCGTATAAAATAATCGTCCAGCGCATACCTTAACTGGCCGGTAGTTTTAGCTGCATCACGTAACGAATCGCCCAGCACCAAAAATCCCTGGTTAAAAGGCTGCCCGCTTACTTTATCCCAGATATAGGTAAACAGGCCATCAATATTACCCCGGTTCTTTTTATAATAAAATGAGTTAAGGATATAGCGTTTATTCAGGTTATCGATTTTTAGTTTTACCTCGTCAATATAATTCCTGTTCAGGTCAATACTATTTATTTTAAAAGTATCCTGTGCCGGCTCTTTTATATACAGTTCAAGCGTATTACTGTTGTCTCTGTTGCCGGATTTAGCATCTTTGGTAAAAATAAAATTACCATCATTGTCAACCGAAAAATTATCATAATTATCCCTGCGTTCGTCCAGTGGTAAAGGATTACGGCTTCGGCCCAGCAATTTAAGGCTGCTGTCGAACAATGCCGTAGCGATCATGTATTTGTCGTTTCTGCGGGGAATTTTAAACAGCATGATCTTTTGTTTGTTCTCGCTGAAAACAGTGGTATAAATCTTATTATCGGCCAGTACCGGAATTTGAGTGGTGTCAAGTTCTACGGGCTCCATCATTTTTTTTCCTTCTGCATCCATTTTTATGGCCATACAGTGCAGGGTATTTTTTTTCTGGTACTGGTAGATCATATAAAAATGATTGGGATAGGCCACAAAATCTACATTGAATGTTTTTTCGGGCATAAAGTCCAGCCTGATGGTTTCTTTTATCTTCATATCATCACCCAAAATAGTGATCTTATGACGCCAGCGTATGTTTTTATACACCAGGAAATTACCGTTCATTTTACCAATGATCTCAAAATTAATGTCCCGGCTGTCGTCCTGGTCATAATCGGAATAGGTAACTTTTTGACAGAGCGAATAGAATGGCACTGCAAGCAATAGCAAGATGCTGAAAAAAAGCCTGTTCATGAATTTGATCTTTATATTAAAATTACGATTTAAAAATCAATACTGTTATATTACACTGAACAAGATGAACGGGATTTTGTTTTTACATAACAGTTAAACAATATAAAAAATGGAGACGGTATTAATTACAGGCGGAACAGGGCTGGTGGGAAAGGCATTGACAAGGATGCTGACTGGTAAAGGTTACCAGGTGATCATACTTTCACGCGGTAATGCAAACAATACAACAGCAACCGGGACAGGTAATCCACGTTTTGCGCACTGGGATATTAAAAAAAAGCTGATCGACATTGAGGCACTGCAGGCTGCTGACTATGTCATTCATTTGGCCGGAGCCGGGGTGATGGATAAAAAGTGGACCAACGAATACAAAAAAGAGATCATCAGCAGCCGGGCAGAAAGTGCAAAAATAATTGTAGAGGCTTTAAAAAATAACCCCAATAAAGTAAAAGCCATCGTAAGTGCCAGTGCTATTGGATGGTATGCCGAAAACGATCGTTTACATACCGAAGAAGAGCCCGCAGACAACAGTTTTTTAGGCCAAACCTGCAAGTTATGGGAAGACAGTATGAAACCTGTATTACAGCTGGATAAGCGGCTGGTAAAACTAAGGATCGGGATCGTATTAAGTAAAGATGGCGGCGCATTGAAAGAGTTCATGAATCCTTTACAATTTAGAGTGGCAGCGGTACTAGGTTCCGGTAAGCAAATCATCAGCTGGATACATATAGAAGACCTGTGCAGCATGTTTGTATATGCCATTGAGAACACCGCATTGCAGGGGGTGTATAATGCGGTGGCACCGCAACCAGTAAGCAACAAAACACTTACCCTCACATTAGCAAAAAAAATTAAACGCTGGTTTATTCCCCTGCACGTACCGGTTTTTATTTTAAAACTGATGCTGGGAGGCAGGAGTATAGAAATATTAAAAAGCAGCACTGTAAGCAGCAAAAAAATACAGGACGCCGGCTTTCAATTCCGGTTTGCAAGCATCGATGCTGCGCTGGAAAACATCTGCCAGGCTTAAAGATCAGAATGCACGAATTTTTTGGTAGCCCAAAAATAAAAAAGTACTAAATAGGCCAATGCCAACCCCAGTACCAGCCAGGTATAATCAACCGGCATGATGACCTTACTCATGTTCTTTAACGGGTTATCCGGAAATTCCAGTAATCCATCAGAAGCATTCATGGGCAGGTAATCGCCGATATTACCCAGGTCGGTTCCGTTTTGAGCCTTTAATTTTATACTGAGTACATTCAGTAACTGCGAAATGACATTTTCTGCACCGAGGTAAATAAAAAACACCCCTATGGCAAAGCCAGTTCGTTTAATCAATACCGAAAACAGGATGGCAATTAAGTTATAGGATATGGCCTTCAGGAAAAAACTGCCCAGGTATATCACTCCATGCAATGAGAAAGAAGTGCCCGATGCAAACCCAAAGATCAATGCGGTAATACTTACCAATAATGTAGACACCACTGCAAATATCAATGCCATAAAAATTTTTACCCCAATGAACTGCTGCCTGCTTAACCCGTCGATAATATTCTGACGGTGGGTTTTAAAAGTATACTCATTGGTAAACAACATTAATAAAAGCAGCGCCGGCAGCAGTAAAATATAGCCGGTAGCATAACTGGTGGTTTGCCAGGTATTTTCAAAATTATACGGCGCAAAGGACACCAGCCCCGCACCCGGCACACTGTTTACAATATTTTTATTTACTGTGTATACGATATAATTAATGGCAATTACACCCACCATAAAAAAAATTGCCATTACCCTGAAGGCGGTATACTTTTTTAGTTTAAGCCATTCAATTTTTAAAAGCTCCGTCATTGTATAGAATTAATGCGTTGTAAAATTATTTTTCACTTTTAGTACCGGTGATCTCCAAAAACCTTGCTTCCAGCGATTTTCGTTTTTCATTCAGCTGACTCAGTACAATACCCTTATCAAAACAAAATTGATTCACTGCTGCTGCAGTAATATTTTCGTTGCAGGTAATTTGAAGGTGGCGTTCAACAGCAGCAACTGCTATTACGCCATTCATATGCTGAATGATGTTTGCTAATGCAGTATTATCACCAGCGCTCAGTTCCATCAGCACAGTTACTTCATTACCACCGCCGGCAGTACTCATCACTTCTTTTACCGATCCCACAGCTTTTAAAACACCTTTTTGAATAATGGCCACATGCGTACATACTTTTTCCACTTCATCCAAAATATGGCTGGCCATGATGATGGTTTTACCCTTCCTGTTCAACTCTTTTATCAGTTCTCTTATTTCAGCAATACCTGCCGGATCCAGTCCGTTGGTGGGTTCATCAAAAACCAAAATCTCCGGGTCGCCCAGTAAAGCTGCAGCAATCGCCAGCCGCTGCTTCATCCCTAAAGAATAGGTACTGAATTTGGAGGTTTTTCGCTGGTGCAGGTTTACTATGTGCAATACCTTATCAATATCTTCTTCCCCCCTGCCTTTTATTCTTGCCGCAATTCTTAGATTGTCTTCGGCACTCATGTAATGATAAAAATTGGGCGTTTCCAGTAAGGTGCCAATGGTTTTACGAATGGCTGCCGTGCTTTGCCGGCCCATCCACGAATAATTGCCGCCAGTAGCTTTTAGCACGTCCATTACAATACCCAGCAAGGTGGTTTTACCGCTGCCATTGGGACCTAAAATACCAAATACTGTTTGTGCCGGCACAGAAAAACTTACTTCCTGCAGGGCTTTAACACTACCGTAATTTTTTGATAATTTTTCAATCGAAAGTATTTCCGTCACTATGTATTGATTTAATGATGTTTACTAATTGGCTGTAATATACAATTAAGCTTCATTACTCGTGTGTGCCTCGTGATAAACGGCAGAATAATGACCCAGGATGAGCTGGGGCCTGGCAAAATTATATTGTGCCAGTTGCAGCTGGTCAATATCTTCCTGCTTTACCTTTCTGTACTTTGGATGCATGGTACCGCCATTGGGGCCGGCTGGAGCGGCAGGATCGTACTGGTATTGCGGGTCTACCAGTGTACCCCGGGGATACATAATTCCGGGTACACCCCTGCCCCTGAGATCCAGGTTTTCAGGATGATCGAGCCCGATAGTATGACCATACTCGTGTGCCGCAGTAGTAGATCCCGGGTACAGGTTTTCCATTTTAAATAAACCGGTGTTACAGCCCAGCCCATCAACAAATGAAATATTGCCCCTTGCAAATTCGCCCACGCGGAAATAATTGTTTTTTGGATTGCGGTTGGTAAAAATATCTTCGGGCTTAAGACCGGTGAACAAATAGCCATTGATGACGAACACCACGGTATATGGTTCATTTTTTAACAGAACGGTTGCTTTGGGTTCGTTCCACATGGTGCCAATTTCGTCTGCGCATTGCTGTGCCAGGCTTTCAGTTGCCAGGTCGCCGTACAATAAAATATTGGAATGAATGAAAAGTTGTTTGGAATACGTATCCAGTTCGATGGTGCCCATTATTTAACTGTTTTGATATCTGTTTTTTTTAACCAGCCGTAAATGAATTTCCCCGAAGCGGTAATGTACTCTACATATGCATGAGTATCGGTTTCCATAGAAGAATACACTGTGTCTCCGGCAATAAAGTATTGTTTTTTTTGCTGTATACCGTCACCTGCCTCAAATAAATAAGCCCTGGCAGTTACAACCCTGCAGGTGGTAATATCAATGTATTGTTTTTGTAAACCGGCATTGGTAAGTTTCCTGGCCTGCTTTTTATGATAGGTACCGTCTGCAAAAACATTGTGTCCAAAACCGCAATCAAAATCAGATGCCTGCTGTTGTATGGAGATGAAGTTTTTATTAAACGTAAATACCATTGTACAGGAAGAATCGGCATATTCCTGTTTTTGTTTGTATGTGGCTACATTATTTTTCAGTACTGCAATTCCATCCAGGTAACCCATATTATAAGAGGGATAGCCCCGGTTTACATTCAGCCAGAATTTATAATGTGCCGAATCTATTTTAAACAGGGTAAGTGCACCTGTGGCTCCCGCATTTTTTTCTTCCCCGGGCGGGTGCAATTCTTCCGGAACAGAAAAAGAAAAGCCATAGTTGCCAGAATAATCTGTTTGCGCCAATGCTGATACATACAACAGTGTAATGCCACTACAAAGCAATATTTTTTTTAGCATCTTATTTCAAATAGTTGGTGAAGTAATCTGTTACTTTTTGATACAAATGAGCCCTGTCTTTTCCCAGTACATTGTGTTCGTGGCCCGGGTAAATCATATAGTCTGCCTGCACACCCGCATCCACACATGCTTTTACAAAATTTACCGAATGCTGTTGTAACACTACAGGATCCTGCAAGCCATGGATCAGTAATAATTTATCTTTTAATTTACCGGCCTGTTTAACCAGGTTGGTAGCTTCGTATCCATCCGGATTTTCTGCAGGGGTATCCATATAACGTTCGCCATACATGATCTCGTAGTATTTCCAGTCCATTACCGGTCCGCCGGCAACGGCTGCTTTAAAAATACCCGGATGATTCAATACAAAATCTGTGGTCATAAATCCGCCATAGCTCCAGCCAAACAAGCCCATATTATTTTTATCAACAAATGGCAAAGCAGTAAGATAATTCACTCCGCTCATCATGTCTTCCATCTGCACCTCACCGGCTTTTCTAAAAATAGTTTGCTCAAAAACTTTACCGCGGTTATCGCTGCCCCTGGTATCTACAGTAAACAGCACATAGCCCCGTTCTGCCATATACTGAAACCAGTAATCGCCGGCCCCGCCGTTCCATGCATTTGATATCATTTGCGCATGCGGACCACCGTACCAATACACAATAACAGGATATTTTTTGGTACTGTCGAAGTTCACCGGTTTAAACATCCTGCAATACAGATCGGTACCGCTGTTGTTTTTAATGGTAAAGAGACTGAGTGTACCCATGGCATAATCCGCAATGGGATTGGCCGCCTGTAATAATAATTTTGTTTTGCCGCTTTTAATATCTGTCAGTTGTACTGTTCTGGGATTGCCCGTTGCAGAATACGAATCAATGATGGTGCTTCCGTCGGCACTAACCTGAGTGGCATGCACCCCAGGTATGGTAGTGATCCTTTTTGACACACCTGTTTTAATATTCACCTGGTATAAATTTTTAGTAATGGGCGATTCTTCGGTAGCTGTATAAAATAAATTTTCTCCCTTTGCATCAAAGCTTTTTACATCCAGTACTTCCCAGTTGCCTTTGGTCAATTGCTTTATCACATTGCCTTTGTCATCGTACAAATACAAATGGTTCCAGCCATCGCGGTTGCTTTGCCAGATGAACTGCCCGGGATTATTTTTAACAAATAACATGGGTACCAGGGGCTCAACATATTTATCATCCTTTTCCTCAAACAATGTTTTGGCCAGTTCTCCCGTAGCAGTATTGTACTGGTTCAGCTTCATTATATTTTGTTGCCGGTTCAACACTGCAATAAAAAGCCATTTATCATCCGGGCTCCAGGCAATATTTGTCAGGTACTGGTCTAAAGGGAGGCCGGTCTTTATCCAGGTGGTGGTATTAATGATGGCATTGTAAATACCCACTGTTACATGATGACTGCCGCCGCCGGCCATGGGATATTTTATATTTTCATTCACGGCTGGATATTTTGTCCAGTCAATGATGGGATAATCTGTTACCATGCTTTGATCCATCCGGTAATAGGCCAGTAACTTACCGTTATTACTCCAGAAAGTGCCTTTACTGATACCAAACTCATCGCGGTGTACCGACTGGGCATACACTAAATTTTTAGACCCGTCTTTAGTAACCTGCCTGGTGCCGTAAAAACCCGAATGTACATACAGGTTGTTATTATCTACATAAGCAACAAAACCTGCATTACTTTCTTCCACCGCGGTTTTATCAGCAATTTCAGCTTTAACAATCTCTTTAATTTGGTTGGTGGCTGGGTCAAGGGCTATCTTATTACCATTTACTGTAAATACCCAGCCGTATGGCGTATTAAACTGAATTGCAGGCATACTTTTCAATTCACCATAAGCAGTACCTTTTAATTTATCGTTCAACTGTTCTATTGTAAGAAAAGGAAGTTCAGCGGTTTTCACATTTCCTTTTACCCACACATCTTTACCAGCTGTTTTTTTCAGGTACACATAATCGGAGGTACCATATACAAATTGTAATTGTTTTAAATTTTCAGCCGCCAGTGAGCTGCGGTTTTTTACCATGGCATCTTCCATGGTCAGCAATTTGTTTTGTGCGCCTGCGGCAACTGCCAGCAGCAGCAGTAATACGGTTACTGATCTCATTGTTCTCAATTTGAAAACAAATTTATATGATTCGAAGTGAAAAGAGCCGGCTAATTATATGCAGCAGGACAGGAGGTATTGAGGCAGAAAAAGGCTTACACGAATTCGCTTTTTCTGAGTTTATTTTTAGCAAAAACAATTTTCCTGTACAGGTCGTCGGGCATAAAGGGTTTCAGCAGAAAATCGGTAAATCCGGCGCCTTTCAGTTCTGTATGCATGTTTTCATAAACGCCGGCCGTAAATGCAATTACCGGCATGGCCTTATTGAGGGATATTATTTTTTTAACGGCAGTGCGTCCATCCATTACCGGCATTTCCAGGTCAAGTAATACCAGGTCAAAATCTTCTGCCAAACATTTTTCGTAGGCCAGTAAACCATTCTCTGCTTCTGTAACCTGTATACCCCATCTTTCCATTATTTTTTTTGCCACAATCATGTTTACCTGGTTATCCTCGGCAATCAGCACTTTAAAATTCTTTAAATTTTCATTTGCCGGACCTGGTTGTTTTTTTAATTCATCTTTTTGAGATTTATATAAAGGCAGTACCGCGTCAAAATAAAATTTACTGCCTTTACCCTTTTCGCTGCTGACGCGAAGCTTACCATTAAATAATTTTATTAAATTCTGGCAGATGGTTAACCCCAGGCCACTGCCGCCATATTTACGAGTGGTGGCAGAATCTCCCTGGCTAAAGCTTTCAAATATTTTTTCCAGGTGATGTTCTTCAATACCTATACCGTTATCAGATACGCAGAAAAAAAGTGTTACCGCATCTTGCGACTTTTTAATAATTGAAACAGACAGTGATACAGTACCATTTCTTTCTGTAAATTTTACAGCATTGGAAATTAAATTATTCATTACCTGCTGCAGGCGCAGTTCGTCTGCAAAAACATCCAGCTCTTTCAGCCGCTCATCAATATCCAGCTGGTAAGCAATTCCCTTATCCTGAAATAAATTATGAAAGGTATTGGTAAGTTTTTGAACAAATTCATTCATATTGAACCGATATCCGTTCAGTTCCAGTTTACCTGCATCAATTTTACTGAAGTCTAAAATATTATTCACCAGCCCCAGCATGTGTTCTGAAAGATTTCCCAGCACAGTTAAATGGTATTCCTGGGAAGGTAAAAATGCTTCACTTTTTAAAATATGAGAAGTACCGATAATACCGTTGAGCGGAGTACGCAGTTCATGACTCATATTACTCAGGAACGTGGTTTTGGCCTTTGCAGCGTGTTCTGCTATGCGTTTGGATTCGAGTAATAATTTTTCATTGATCACATTTACCCTGAAAATGCGGTACACAAAAAATGCAGCCAAAAAAATACAAATACTGGAATTGAAAATAAAAAGAAAATGATGCACTGCAGCCGTTAAAGGAAAAGGTTTAAAATATTTATAGGGCAGCCAGATGGTAAGTGCTATACAGGCAGTCACAAAAACAATGGTGCCGGTAAGTATTTTCTTTTCTTTTTCGGGGTTATAAAAAATAATGAATGACAGAATGATCACAAAATAATAAAAGAATACACTGGGTTCATCCATCATCAGTTTATAGTACACCAGTATGGTTAAAGAGTAGGTGCAAATGATGAGCGATTTGGCAACCGAATACAATTGCCGGAAGTTCAGGTAGATGGCCAGCAGGGTGCAGGTCATGGCAATGGCATTGATCATGATGATCCTGGGATATTCGCCATAAATACTGTACACCGTGGAAAAAATAAAAATCAACAGCGGAAACTCGGCTACCAAATTGGTTAGCCTGATACGGTTGGCCTCCGCTTCATTTTGTGCGCCCGACACACCAATATTAAATACTTTTAAGTTTTGTATATGCCACATGTTATATTGCGCTCGGTCACCCATGCCGGAGTTTACCATGCCTATAACGTAAAAAGCATTTTTATATTACACTTTATTCAACTTAATTTCTGAGGGGTTTACCACTTTTTAATACACTCTGTATCCGCTCCAGGGTTTTCTTTTCGCCGCATAAAGACAGGAAGGCTTCCCTTTCGAGGTTGAGTAAATATTGCTCGCTTACCAGTTGTGCTTCACTTAAATCGCCGCCGCACATTACATAAGCTAATTTTTTTGCCACTGTTACATCGTGGTCGGTAGCATAATTGCCCCGCCACATGCCGTTGATACCCGCGTGCATGGCACCCAGGGCGTTTCTGCCCAGCACTTTAATATCTGTACGCTGCACCGGCATTACATAACCGTCGTCAAACAGGTTGATCACTGCCTGTTTAGCTTCTGCGATCCTTCTGCCCAAATTAATACTCACCTGATCGCGGCCTTTACGGTAAATACCCAGGTCGTAGGCTTCTTGTGCAGAGGTGGCTACTTTTGCTGTGGCAATGGTTAAGAACCGGTTTTGCAAAGTAAGTGTATCCACTTCCCCGTCATGCATTTCATCTGCGGCACGCAATACAAATTCTTTTGTACCGGCACCACCCGGAATTACTCCAATGCCCACTTCCACCAAACCGGTATAGGTTTCTGCGGCTGCAATCACTTTATCGGCATGCAGGCTCATTTCGCAGGCACCACCCAATGCCAAACCGTGCGGCGCCACCACCACCGGTATGGACGAATACCGTACCCGCATGATGGTGTTCTGGAACATCCGAATAGCCATGTCAATCTCATCGTAATCCTGTTCTATGGCCAGCATGAATATCATACCCACGTTGGCACCGGCGCTAAAATTAGCACCATCGTTTGCAATTACCAGTCCTTTATATTTTTCTTCTGCAAGAGCAATGGATTTCTGTATGCCTTCCAGCACTTCGCCACCGATGCTGCCCATTTTGGTATACCATTCCAATCCTACTACATCGTCGCCTAAATGATAGGTACGGCAGGCACTGTTTTTCCAGATGGTTTGGTTTTCGAAATGCTTCATTACTATAAACGCATCGCCACCCGGCAATGATTTATAGCTTTTGCTGGCTACATCATAACATAACCGTTTGCCGTTTTCTACTTTGTAAAAAGAAGTATTTCCTGCAGCAAGCATATCATCTACCCATGGTGCCACCCGGTATCCCGCTGCTTTCATTGCCTGGGTGGTTTTTGCAACACCCAGGGTATCCCAGCTTTCAAATGCGCCGATCTCCCATCCAAACCCGGCCATCATGCCATCATCCACACGGTATAGTTCATCACTGATCTCGGGAATGCGGTGGCTGATATAAGAAAATAAATTATAGTGAAACAGCCGGTAAAATTCACCCGCTTTGTCTGTTCCGGCACACAATGCTTTCAATCTTGTTGTAAGATCATCAATGGGCTTTGCAGTTTCAAGGGTTGCGAATTTAGGCCTTTGCCTTACACCATATTCCAGTGTTTGTAAATTCAGTGTCAGTATTTCTTTTTCCCCACCGGCTCCTTTCGTTTTTTTAAAAAAACCCTGGCCCGTTTTATCGCCCAGCCAGTTGTTTTCCACCATTTTATTTAACCATTCCGGAATGGCGAATACAGCTTTTGCCTCATCATCCGGACAATTATCTGCCACACCCTTTGCCACTTTTACCAATGTATCAATACCCACTACATCCGCGGTTCTAAAAGTTGCAGATTTTGGACGGCCAATGATGGGCCCGGTTAACGCATCAATTTCATCAACATTCAACTGCAGTTTTTCCATGGCATTCATAATGGCCATCATGCCAAAAACCCCAATGCGGTTGGCAATAAATGCAGGCGTGTCTTTACATAACACGGTGGTTTTTCCCAATTCCAAACTGCCGTAGTGCATTAAAAAATCTACCACTGCAGTATCTGTAAATGGTGTGGGAATAATTTCCAGTAAACGTAAATACCTGGGCGGATTAAAAAAGTGCGTGCCGCAAAAATGTTTTTTAAAATCATCACTCCTGCCATCTGCCATCATATGAATAGGGATGCCCGAAGTATTGGAAGTAACAAGCGTACCGGGTTTACGGTATTTTTCCACTTCGGCAAAAACAGTTTGTTTAATATCCAGGCGCTCTACCACCACTTCAATCACCCAATCGCAATCAGCAATATCTTTCATGTTATCGGTAAAATTTCCGGTGGTAATTTTCTTCACTGCATCCTTAGTATATACCGGGGAAGGATTGGATTTGATGGCTGCCGATAAAGCCTCATTTACGATCTTATTTTTTTCTGCCGGCTTTGCATCCGCAGTAAGATCTTTTGGCTGTATATCCAGCAACAATACTTTTAAACCCACGCCTGCAAAATGACAGGCAATACGGCTGCCCATTACTCCACTGCCCAATACAGCAACTTTTTTAATAACTCTTTTCATATCAGCAATTGATTGTGTTAGTACAAAAATAGTGTTGTTCTGTCAAATTAGTTGTTTAGCTAACTAATTTAATTTCGAAGTTAGGGGTAAAGCGGGAAAAAACGTAATTCGCCGTATAATTAACATACTAAAAAGAGAAAAACTACGTTTGTTTAAAAGACATTCATCCACTTAAAAGCAGCAACCGTTTATACGTAGTTTTTTAAGATAATATGGATGCAGCCGCAAAGAACGGGTGGAAATAATTTCAATCCAATATCATGAATCCCACTGCAGACAGGCAACCTGAACATACGGAAGCAATACTGAAGGTGAGCTATAAAGCCTTACCCGACGACAGCGCTGTATTACCTGTGGCCGACAGTGTGATCATCACCAATACTTCTTTTCATATTACCGGGTTTAATAAAGCTGCAGCAGAAATTTTTAATTTGCCTGCACTCCAGTCAGGCAATCAAACATTGAGTGAATTATTAAAATTCAGCTATAAAAACAGCAGCCGTTATAAAGCATTGCATGCCCTGTTTACGCATGGCAGCTGGACAGGTGAAACCATTTTTCAAAATGAAAAAGGTATACAGTTGCTTTTTAGCAGTACCGCCACCCTTCTTAACAACAGTGCAGTGGTAATTACCAATAAATTGATTGGCGAAAAAGACATTGCAAGGGTTGCCAGTATACCTGCCGGCAACGAAGATCTTTTCAGCATGTTCATGAGTAACAGCCAATCAGGCTGCTGGCTGTACGACGAAAACAACTATATTGTATTTGCTAATAAAGCCTATACCGATTCCACCAGTTTTAAGGGCGATCCAACCGGGCTGCACATTTCGGATGTGTTTCCTGAAAAACTGGCGAAAAAATTAATTGAAAGAAATAAAGAATTGCTGTTGCTGGAAGGCCCGTCTGTTACAGAGCATTCCTTAACCAGGGAAGACGGATCGGTAACCTATTTTGTATCGAATACCTTTACATTTAAAACGGCAGACAACAGGCGATTTATAGGGGGACAGGCAGTAGACATTACCGCAAGAAAAGAAATTGAGAAAATGCATGAGCGTTTCACCTTTGCCGTAAACGCCACTTCAGAAGCCATTTGGGATCTTGATCTGAAGACGAATGAAATATACCGCAGCGATGCTTTTTATAAGATCTCGGGATACGATAAAAAAGAGGTGGGGGGTACCCTTACCTGGTGGTTCGATAAAATACATCCGGAAGACAAAGAAAGGGTGATACAAAAATTTGAGCAGGAACTGGCCGGCTACCGGGAAAACTGGGAAGATGAATACCGTTTTCAATACGCCGATGGCAGCTACCGTTACATACTGGATAAAGGATTTGCCGTGTACGAAAACAAAAAGCCGGTTCGGTTAATTGGTGCCATACAGGATATCAGCAGCAGGAAAAAACTGGAGTTACAATTACTGAATGAACAGGTAAAAAAACAAAAACTGATCAACCAGGCCACCATTGACGCACAGGAAAAAGAACGCGGCATGATCAGTGCCGAACTGCACGACAACGTGAACCAGCTGTTAATGAGTGCCCGCCTGCACATTGGTGCTGTAAAAAATAACGACAACCAGGAGGAATTACTGAGCAAAGCATCTGAATATATTTTACAGGCCGTGGAAGAGATCAGGGGCTTATCAAAAAGACTGAATTCATCTATTGTAAAAACCGTGGGGCTGCAGCACAGTGTGCTGGACATCTGTAAAAACATGAAGCAGTTCAATGATATTGAAGTTAGCCTGAATATCGACTATAAAGTAGTGGACAAATTAACACAGGAACAGCAGCTGGTGATCTTCAGGATCATACAGGAGCAGAGTAATAATATCATTAAATATTCAAGAGCATCTGCTGCAAGCATAGCTTTAACAGAAATACAAAATCAATGCAGCCTTATCATCAGCGATAATGGCATTGGTTTTAATAAAGAAAAGCAAAAGGTAAACGGCATTGGCTTCATCAACATCTTTAACCGCGTAGATGCCTACCATGGCAAAACCGAAATTGTAACCTATCCCGATAATGGCTGTACAGTAAACATCACTATCCCCTATATGGTGTAGTATTTAGCTCACCCCGGCCCCGGGATTTACAGCAGCTTCGGGCTTTACAAAGTGTAATTTCCCGGTACTGTCTTCTGCCATCAGTATCATTCCGTTACTTTCAATACCTCGCATTTTACGGGGTGCAAGGTTGGTTACCACAGTCACCTGCTTACCAACAATATCTTCGGGCGCAAAATGTAATGCAATGCCCGATACAATGGTTCTTGTTTCAAAACCAAGATCTACCTGCAGCTTTAATAATTTATCTGCCTTCTCCACTTTTTCTGCGCTCACTATGGTTCCCACTTTCAGATCGACCTTTGCAAAATCATCGAATACAATTTCGGGCTTAACGGCTGCAGCAGCTTCAGCCTTTTTACTATCTTCTGTCATCTTATTACTGTCAGCTGGTTTTACCAATCCTGCTTTTAATTTTTCTACCTGCGCTGTTATTTCCTCGTCTTCAATCTTTCTGAACAATAATTGCGGCTCTCTTAAACTGTACCCAACGCTCAGTAATTTTATAGAACCGGCGTTATTCCAGTCCAGCATCTTATCCACCACTTTCATCATACCCAGCAGTTTGGTTGCCGTGTTTGGTAAAAATGGATTGATCAATATGGCAAGATTGGCGGTCAACTGCAAACACAGGTGTAAACAATTATCAATACTTTTTTGTGCAGCAGGATTTTCTGCAATCTTCTTGGCCACTATCCAGGGCTCTTTTTCCTGCATGTATTTGTTCCCTTTACGGCTTAAATCAATTACTTCAAACAATGCATCACGGAATTTATATTCTTCCAGGTTTTTTTCGATCTTAATTTTTGCAGCCTGTATATCTTCTATGAGTGCTTTGTCTTTTTCATCTAAAATATCCTGGTGCAATTTGGGTACTTTACCACCGCATAATTTATGCATCAGTACCCAGGTACGGTTTACAAAATTGCCAAAGATGCTTACCAGTTCGCTGTTCACCGCATCCTGGAAACCCTTCCAGGTAAACTCGCTGTCTTTTGTTTCAGGTGCAATTAATGTTAAGTAATAACGTAACATATCCACCATCTGTCCGCCGCCACCTGCCTGTACAGCAGACAGGTTTTCTTTCTTTACAAAATCATTGATATAATCTCTCATATCCAGCTTCCAGTTACGGCTGGTACTCATCTTGTCTCCTTCTAAATTCAGGAATTCATTTGCCGGAACATTGGCAGGTAAAATATTGCCATGCAGTTTCAGCATCACCGGAAATATGATGCAGTGAAAAACAATATTATCCTTTCCAATAAAATGTACCAGTTTGGTATCAGCATCGTACCAGTAAGGTTTCCAGTCTTTATTATTATCAAGCGCCCATTGTTTGGTGGCGCTGATGTATCCAATGGGTGCATCAAACCATACGTACAGCACTTTGCCATCGGCACCTTTTACCGGCACTTTAATACCCCAGTCCAGATCCCTGGTAACGGCTCTTGATTGCAGGCCGCCCTCTATCCATCCTTTACACTGGCCTACCACTGTATTGCGCCAATCGCTTTTATGTTCTTCCAGTATCCAGTTACGTAAAAAAGCTTCATGCTTGCCCAATGGTAAATACCAGTGCGTGGTTTTTTTCTTTACGGGTGTGTTACCGCTTAAAGTGCTGACCGGGTTAATCAGTTCATCCGGGCTTAAAGCAGTGCCGCAGTTTTCGCACTGGTCGCCAAAAGCACGGTCGCTGCCGCAATTGGGGCAGGTGCCTTTAATATAACGGTCGGCCAGAAAGGTATTCGTGGCTTCGTCGTAAAACTGCTCGGTTTCTTTGGTTTCCAGTTCGCCTGCATCATTCAGTTTGGTAAAAAACTCCTGCGCCGTTTCATGATGTAAGGGCGAACTGGTGCGGTGGTAAATATCAAAAGAAATAGAGAGGTTATTAAAATCCTCCTTCATCGCTTCATGATATTTATCAATAATGGCCTGCGCCGTGGTGCCTTCCTTCATGGCCTGGATGGGAATGGCAGTGCCATGTTCATCGCTGCCGCATACAAAAACCACATCACGCTTTTGGGCACGCAGATAGCGTACGTAAATATCTGCCGGAATATATGCTCCTGCCAGGTGACCAATGTGCTTTAAGCCATTGGCATAAGGCAGTGCCGAAGTAATTAAATATCTTTTTGGATCGTTCATTGCGCTGCAAAAATACCTAAAGCAGCGTCAATCCCCAAACAAACAAAAAAGCCCCTGCTTTCGCAGGGACTTATGTCTGTCTAAGAGTGAACAATATTATTTTTTCAATTCATTTATAGCCACCTTGGGCACCAGTACCGGGTGGCATTTTTCGGTTAACAGCGGACTGCCCAATTTAAAAGATGCTGTTTGTTTAATGGCTGCAGAAGATGCGCCGACCTTTACCTCATATTTTCCGGCTTCGGCCATCCATGCACTACTTTTGGTATCAAAAGAAGCCAGGTCTGCAGCATTGAGTACAAAGCTGATGGTTTGCTTTTGACCCGGTTGCAACAGGTTGGTTTTTGCAAATCCTTTCAGCTCGGCTGCTGGTTTATTCAATTTGGCAGCCGGTGCAGTTAAATATAGCTGTACTACTTCTTTACCGGCTACTTTTCCTGTGTTGGTGATATCTACCGTGGCAGTTAATTGTTTTTTAAAACTGCTGCTGCTTAATTTTAAATTGCTGTAGCTAAAAGCAGTATAACTTAACCCGTAGCCAAATTCATAAGCGGGCTTTACTTTAAATGTATTGTAATACCGGTAGCCTACAAAAATACCTTCTTCGTACACCACTTCGGCCGGCATTTGTTTCATCCCAAACATACCGGTAACGGCCTGGTCGGGATGTTCTGTTCCTGGAAAATTTTTGGCCGTGGGTTCATCGGCATATTGCATGGGGAAAGTGGTAGCCAGTTTGCCTGATGGATTTACCTTTCCACTGAGTACATCGGCTACCGCATTACCGGCTTCCATTCCTGGCTGCCAGGAAAGCAGGATGGCATCCACTTCATTTCTCCAGCTGGCCACTTCAATTACACCACCAATGTTTAAAACCACCACTACTTTTTTATTTGCAGCGTGAAATGCGGTGGCTACTGCTTTTATTAAAGCCCGTTCGGCGGCTGTTACATTAAAATCGTTTTCTACTTTTCTGTCAGATCCTTCGCCTGCATTTCTTCCAATAGTGATGAGTGCCATATCGGTGGCAGCTACCTGTTGTTGTATGGTTGCTGCATCCAGTTCAAGTTCAGCAGGTCTGGGGGTAGGATTCATGAATTCTTCAAAAAAACTTTTTTTAGGATGCGCTGCTTTGTATTCGTCCAGGTATTTTTCATAGCTGCCTTTTACATCTGTATTCACTTTATAGCCGGCGTTGGTCAACCCTTCCACCAGCGAAACAGTGTATGCTTCATTTACATCACCGCTACCGGTACCCCCCGAAACAAAGTCGTACGATGTATTGCCGAATACTGCTATGGCCTGCACTGTTTTGGCAATAGGCAGGGCGGCAGATTCGTTTTTCAATAATACCATTCCGTTTGCTGCTGCATTGCGTGCCACCAGCGCATGTGCTTTCAGGTTGGGTGCGTTGCTGAAGGCATATTTTTTAAATGACTGGGTGCCTAAAATATAGGCCGTTATCCTTGCAGCATTTTCATTTAATACTTTTATATCCAATGCACCACTGTTAACCGCATCTAAAATTGCTTTTCGCTGCTCAGGTGTACCCGGCATCAGCAGGTCGTTACCTGCTTTCATTTGTGCCACTGCATCCTTACCGCCAAACCAGTCTGTCATTACCAATCCTTTAAAGCCCCACTCTTTTCTTAAAATGGTGGTCAGCAGATCATATTCTTCTGAGGTGTAGGTTCCGTTCAGTTTATTATAGCTGCTCATCACCGTCCATGGGTTAGCTTCTTTAACAGCAATCTGAAACCCTTTCAGGTAAATTTCTCTCATGGCTCTTTCGCTTACTATTACATCTACAGCATTGCGGTGTTTTTCCTGGTTGTTCAATGCAAAATGTTTGATGGAAGTACCCACTCCATTTAACTGTATGCCATTTACCATGGCAGCGGTAATTTTTCCTGCTACCAGCGGATCTTCTGAATAGTATTCAAAATTTCTTCCCCCCAGTGGGTTGCGGTGAATGTTTAAACCGGGACCCAGCAGTACATCCACACCATATTCTTTTACTTCGTTACCCATGGCAGCGCCTACCTCCTGCACCAGTTGGGTATCCCAGGAAGAAGCCAGTAAGGTACCTACCGGAAAAGCGGTGGCATAATACGTGCGCCTGTCTGTTGGGCGGGTAGGTTCTATACGCAATCCTGCGGGACCATCAGCCACCACAGTTGTTGGAAGCCCTAAACGGTCAATGGCAAACGTGGTGCCGGCTGCACCAGCCACTTTATCCATGGTTTGGCCAACCAGGGCGCCATTGGAGCCATCTTTGCCGGGCAATTTCATTCCCAGGCCCACCACCAAATTAATTTTTTCGTCCAGCGTCATTTTGCTCACCAGCACTTTGGCCTGGGCAATAACACCGTTTTGTGCAGTTGCCGAAAAGGCAATGCATAATGCACCTGCAGCTACAATTATTTTTTTCATACAGCAAATTTTAATTTTCATTGCGTTATTATGACACAATGATAATAATTATCTGTGATACCGGAAAATTTATTTTTAATCGCCCGGCTGCAGTAACTTTACGTATGAGTTTTGAAAAAGAGATCCGCGAATTATTCAGCAGCGGGCACGAGAAGTTTCTCCGCCATATTTCGGTGGACTGTATCATCTTCGGCTTTCACGAAAATGAACTGAAAGTATTATTACTGCAGGCAAAATATGCCGGCATCTGGGCATTGCCCGGCGGATTTATTTTAAAAGAAGAGCATATGGATGCTGCCGCCAAACGTATACTGAAAGACCGTACCGGACTGGATGAGATTTATATGCAGCAGTTTCATGTATTTAGCGAACCCGACCGTTCAACAAAAAAAATAAACAAGCAGTTTTTAAAAAATGTACATATAGATATCACCAGCAGCTGGATGTTTGAACGTTTTATTACTGTAGGTTATACAGCACTGGTAGATTTTACAAAGGTAGACCCCGTACCCGATAATATTTCTAACAGCTGCGAGTGGAAGAATGTACAGGCACTGCCCGAAATGATCTTAGACCACAGGAATATTTTAGAGAAAGCACTGGAAAATTTGAGGATGCAATTGAACTATCACCCGGTAGGCTATAATTTGCTGCCTGAAAAATTCACCATGCCGGAACTGCAAAAATTATACGAGACCATTTTAGACCGCCCCCTTGACCGCAGGAATTTTCAACGCAAGATAGTGAGCACCGGCATTTTAAAAAGACTGGCAGAAACAAAAAAAGGCGTAGCCCATAAAGCTCCTTACCTGTACAAATTTGACATGCGTAAATATCAAAAAGCTTTGAAGGGAGGTATGGGTTTTGAATTATAAGCTGTACAAAAAAAGCAGCATCAAAAAAGATGCTGCAATAATATACCTCAAAGTAAGTACGGATACATTTTTACAGATCGAGTTGTTGTAATTGTTGCCTGAATGCCTGCGGGGTGGTTTCCTGCAATGTGTTGATAAAAACTTCATTGGTGCCGGTTATTAATGATTGCATAAACGATACCACTTTGCCATTTCTTTCGCCCAGGCCAATAATGTACACCGGCATGTTGACGGGAACATTCATAAACCCGATCTTGTTTTCATAAAACTGGCCGGGCATTACAGATCGAATACTGGTAAAAACAATTTGAGTTACAAATTTATCAGCCCTTACATCTGCAGGAAGATGGATCACAAAATCGGTTTTGCTCTCGTATTTATAAAAGCGGTCGCAGTTGATCCAGCCCATGTTTTTAATCTGGAAGGAATACGCCATTGCTGTTCGCTGCTGTTCGGCCAGCCTCAGCCTTATGGTATCTGCGTTAACCTTCCCCTTCAAACCGTTTATATTCAGGGAAACGTTATTTGTTGCATATAACTGGCTGTAAAATCTTATACTGTCATTCTTGATATTTGCCGCATAAAAGGTACTGTCTATCTTTTCCATATTTTTTCCTTGTAAAACTTCTTCTATTGGGTAAGCTGTGCCTCTTGTAGCAGATGGTTCAACCTGTATATTCATAAAATTTGTCCTGTTGTCAAACCCTGTCTGTCCATATTGTCCGGCAGACAATTGCCAGTTGATCTTCCTGCCGGAAACAGCAGTGTTGTAACTAACATCCACTGTTGTGTCCATTCCGGGAGCATACTGCATTTTGCCCCCCTCTCCGGCTGCAGTGAACAAACGCATAGCTGCATCATAATTTTTTGCCGGCATTGATAATCCGATGGCTTTATCAGCACGCAGCGCAACGAGATTGCCATTCTGCATGGCCGTTAGTTGTATCATGCCGCCGGTTACCAACTGTTGCCCGTTGCTTATGGTACTCAGGTTTGCTGCAACCATATCTGAATACTTATAAAATTCTTCCACGTTAATTTTGATTGTACCATTCACCATGTTCCTTTTACTATCTGTAAATGCTGCGGGCGGAATAGCTATGATGGTGCCTTCTTTACAAATGATACTGCCCCCTTTTGCTGCATCAACAATAAATTCCTGCACCGGCCTTTGCATTTGATCATAGAAACCGGCAATAGAATTTTCAGCAGTTGTATTTACAGCAGCAATATCAAGTGCTGCAGATGCAGGCTGGTTCTGCGCCAGCTGGTTTGCTACCTGATTGGCCCAAATGCTGATAGTGTCTTTATTACTGTTTACAGCTTTCAACTGAATGCGAATGGGTTTTGTTCCGCTGTCAGCAAGCAACGGCATGGCTGCAATGGGTATTATTTTTTTAACAGTATCAACAACCAGTGCCATTTTTTTCTTTGACGTATCTTCCTGTTGTGCTGCAGCAATAGTTGCAGAAATATTTTTTTCGGGTGCTGTGTTTTTCGAAAATAATATGAACAATATTGTGCCGGTTATTGCTGCTGCAAACAACAGCAGCATCTTTTTACTGATGAGCCGGAACAGTTTTGCTGCGTTACCGGATGCCGGTACGGCGGGCTTCAGCAGAGCCTGCATTTGCTTCCAGTGCTGCTCCACAGCGCTGTTGTCAGCGTTAGCCTCTTCTGCCTTTTGGCGAAAAAACTGGTCAATATTTATATTATCAGATGCCATGTAAGTAAAATTCTTTGGTCAATAATGAATCTAGTTTATCTTTTAATGTCCGCCGTGCTTCACTCAGGTGCCATTTACTGGTACTCACGCTGATGCCCAGCCGTTCTGCAATTTCAATGTGTTTGTATCCCTCCATCACATACAGGTTAAAAACGAGTGCCGTATTCACCGGCAGCGCTGTTATCATCTGCACAATTTCCTTACCTGAAATGGTATTGTATACCTCGGGATAAGTGCTATTTTCATTGGCATGTTCTTCTTTCAATTCCTTTTCTATGTAACGGGCTTTTTGCCTGCAGTGGTCAATACAGGTATTCACTACTATGCGTCTTACCCATGCCATAAAATTTCCATCTCCCTTATATTGCTCTAATCCATTAAATACTTTAAGCATCGCCGCATTATAGAAAGTTGCCGCATCATTATTATCGCCCGCATAGAGGTTACATACCTTCAGCATATCGGGATAACAGTGCTTGTACAATAGCTCCTGGCTTTTGCTGTTCTGTTGTAAACAACCTTCAATTATATTTTCCAGATTTGCCTGCAATGGTGTTGGTTTTAAAGTGGCTTTAATATATTAAAAGCGGTGCCTTTCTTTTAATTGTTACTGTTAAGGTTGTTAAAATTAGCCGCTTTCCCAACTATGACGAAGGACGAAACAGAAATGGTTGGTACAAACAGCGTTTTTTTTATTTATTCCATAAACAAATGTATTTTTCCATTACAATCAGTTTAGATGAACCGTAAAAAATTTCTTTCCTCGGTAGTTCCGCTTGGGGCAACACTTGCAGCCCTTGGCAATGGAAAAGCTATGGAAGAACCGGATGCCGCATTAAAAACACCCCGGTATTTAAAAAAAGGAGATGCCATTGGCATTACCTGCCCGGCCGGTTTTATTACTCTGGAAGATATTCAACCCGCCATAAGTAAAATGCAGGAATGGGGTTATTCCATACAGGTGGGTAGTACCGTTGGAAAAAAAGATGTAACCTTTGGCGGTACCGATGAAGAACGTTTGCAGGACCTGCAACAATTGCTGGATAACCCGGACATTCAAGCCATCATGTGTGCCCGGGGCGGTTATGGTGCCGTGCGCATCATTGATAAATTAAATTTTAAAAAATTTCTGCTGCATCCCAAGTGGATCATCGGGTTCAGCGATATCACGATCCTCCATTCGCACCTGAATAAAAATTTTGGCATTGCTTCCCTGCACTCAAAAATGTGTAATAGTTTTCCTAAAGACTGGAGCAAGGCGGAACCGGTACAAATAGCAACCATTGAATCGATTCAACAATGCCTATCCGGACAAATGATGGCATACCCGGCTGTTGCAAACGAAAAAAATAAACCAGGCATAGCTGAGGGTATTTTAATTGGCGGCAATTTAAAAACACTGGAAACACTGGCAGGCAGTAAGAGCGATATTAATACTGACGGCAAGATATTATTTGTGGAAGATACCGGCGAATATTTATACAGTATCGACCGCATGTTCTGGAACCTGAAACGCAGCGGCAAACTGAATAAACTGAAGGGCCTGGTAATTGGTGGCTTTAAAATAAAGCCCGCGGAAGATCCTGCAGATGAATTTGGGAAAAACCTGTTCCAGATCGTTTTAGAAATTGTAAAGGAGTACCAGTACCCGGTTTGTTTTGATTTTCCTGTGGGACACCAAAAAAATAATGTTGCTTTAAAGTGCGGTGTAAAGCATCAGTTAAAAGTAAGTGCATCAGAAGTACTATTAAAAGAAATACGATGATAAAAATTCCTCCATACTTAAAAAAAGGTGATAGTATCGGCATTACCTGTCCGGCAGGTTATATGCCTGCAGAAAAAGCGCAAACCTGTATTACTGTATTACAGCAATGGGGATACGAAGTAATGGTGGGTAAAACCCTGGGCAGTGCATCGCCCAATTATTTTTCGGGCACTGATGCCGAAAGAAGGGATGAACTGCAGGCCATGCTGGATGATAAAAATATAAAAGCCATTTTATGTGGCCGCGGCGGGTATGGCGTGGGAAGGATTATTGACCTGCTGGACTTTACCGCATTTAAAAAGTACCCCAAATGGCTGATCGGCTTCAGCGATATTACTGTATTACATTCGCATATCTATTCTAATTTAAAGATCGCTTCGCTGCATGCCCCTATGGCAGCCGCGTTCAATGATGGCGCATACAAAAATGAATTTGTACAATCTTTACAAAAGGCATTAGCAGGCAAAAAAGCCAGGTACAAATGCGCCGTTCATCCATTCAACAACAAGGGAACCGCTTTGGGGGAATTAGTAGGGGGCAATCTTTGTTTACTGGCAAATGTAACGGGAACTGCTTCTGATATCAATACCAAAAACAAGATACTGTTCATAGAAGATATTGGCGAATATATTTACAGTGCCGACCGGATGCTGTACCAGTTAAAACGCAGCGGTAAGCTGGACAAACTGGCCGGGCTCATCATTGGTGGCTTTACTGATATGAAGGATACTGAACGGCCTTTTGGAAAAACAGCGTATGAAGCCATCAGGGATATGATAGCGGAATACGATTACCCGGTTTGTTTTAATTTTCCTGTTAGCCATGGTACAGAAAACTATGCCTTAAAAGTGGGTGGCAGTTATGAACTAAAGATCACCGGCAAAACTGTGCAGTTAATAGAAAAATGATTATAATTTGGTAACATTAAAAATTTGGAATTGGCGATTTCATCATCATAATTTTGTGAAAAATGAACCAACTTTCACAACAGGAGTTGTGGGAAAAGATCCAAACCTTTCAGCTTGATGACCCTGCATCAGCATTTCCCTTCTCTAAAAAATTAGCACAAGAAAACAACTGGAGCACAGCATTCACCAACAGGGCAACAGAGGAATACAAAAAATTCATTTATCTCTGCTGCATATCACCCACCGGTGCATCACCTTCGGCAGTTGTAGATGAAGTATGGCACATGCATCTTACTTACACAGACAGTTACTGGAACCAGTTTTGCAAAAAAACTTTATTCAAAGACATTCATCATCATCCCAGCAAAGGGGGCAGCTCAGAGAAAGAGAAGCATGTAAACTGGTACGCCAATACTTTAACATTATACAGGCAACAGTTTAATACCATACCTCCTGCAGATATCTGGCCACCGGAGCAATCATCAACCAGCGATATTGATGAAACAATATATGACCCCGGTTTTCTTAAAACTACAGTTACCATATTTACCGCAGCTGTGATCATTTTTATTGCAGTAAGTAAGCTTTTCCAAAGCAAGGGGCCGGATTTTCTGACTTACTATCTTATTTTATGCGCCGGAGGTATTATCACCCTGTACATCCTGCAAAAACACAAGGATGAGCGGTTGCAGCGTATTGTAACGGAAAACCTGCCACATCAATGCAGCGTATTTCAAATGGCAAGATTTTTATACGGCAATCACCGTTGTTATCAAACGGCGCTGGTAGATCTTTTAAAAAGAGCGTTTATTGAAACCAGTGGCAAAGATTATATCATTGTGCGGCACCAGTTGCAGCAGGATGACGGTGAGAGCAACCCCTTATTAACACCCCTGATGCGCCAGTTTAAGCAGGGGGATATTTTTACTTATAACGATGGCCTTGGATTAATTGACAGGGACACCGTTTTACATCCCGGCCTGGAACGCCTGCACCGCTTATCAACAAAGGTAGATTATCCAAAATTTATTATCCCGGCCATCATTTTTTTGATTGGATTCGCCAGGCTGTTACAGGGACTTGCCAATAACAAACCAGTAGAATTTTTAGTTTTTGAGATAGCAGCTTTCGGAATGCTAAGTTTGTCAATACTGGAATCTTATTCGTATACCAAAACCACCAGGGGCTTTGTAAAAGATTACTGGATGGATGAAAACAAAAATGGTTATGGTAATGATATCATTAATAATTTCTCTATCCTGGGTACCAGTGCCATCCTATCATTTACAGAATATACAGTACTTACACAGGTTTTTGGTTCGGTAACTGCTGCAGATAAAAAAGCTGTCAGCGATGGATCGGCAGGTTGCGGCAGCTCGGGCGGTTGCAGCAGTGGTTGCGGCAGTGGCTGTGGCGGCGGATGCGGTGGCTGCGGCGGTGGCGATTAAATCAATAATTCAGCAAACTGTCGATGGTGTTTTTATATACGGCAAAGCCTGCCAGGTTATGGTGCGTACCTTTTTCAATAGTGATAAATTCATCGGTAGATTTTAAAACAGTTTTTAGTTTTGCTGCACAGCGGTATGGTATCACACCATCATTGGTGCCATGAAAAATGGTGATGGGATAATTCACTTCCTGTAAATATTCATAGGTGGGAATTTTATAGACGGACATTCTTTGCGTGGGATATATAAATGCATAAGATGCAAACAAAGACGGGATGCTGTAATAAGGTGTTTCCAGGATCAGCCTTTTGCAATTTGTTTTTGATGCTACATAGGCGGCAATGCCGGTGCCCAACGATTTTCCATACAGAATGATGCTGTCTTTACCATATTTACCTGCCGCCATGGTATGAATGGCCAGGGCCTGTTCGTACATTTTTTTTTCGGTTCTTTTACCGGTACTTTTTCCATATCCGGGGTAATCTTCCATCCATACCTCGTAACCCAGTTTAGTAAACACTGTGGCAAATTTTGCATAGCGACCAATATTGTCTTTATTACCATGATAATACAGCACCACTCCTTTTCTAACCGAATCTTCAGGAAAGAACCTGATCATATCAAGTGTATCAGTTTCATTAAAAGGAATTTGTACTTCTTTAAACGGCGTATCAAAATGCCAGGCATAATTTGCAGGCAATTTTTCGGGGTGAAATAAAAATATTTCCTGCAGGTAATACAGGGCTATACCAATTACTGCATACAGCAATACAATAATTTTTACCCATCTCAATAACCTGCGCCGCATGGTACTATTCATTTCATTATCATTTTTATGTTTCATTAATACTGCAGGATATCCCTTATAAAATTATGATACTCCGGAAATGCAGGTAAGTTATTATGCCCGCCGCCATGAATCCGTATCAGGGTGATCTTTTTGGGGTTTAATGCCTGCAATTTTTCGCTGTTGCTGATGGGTATCAGCCAGTCTTTGGTGCCGTGTAAAATATACGTATGACAGTTTACTTTGGGTATCCATATATCACTGCGTAAATGAAATCGTAAAATATATTTCACCGGCAGGATAGGTAAAAAACGTTCGATGGTTTTTTTAAAACTGAAATAAGGAGCATCTAAGATCAAATACCGCGGCGTATTATCTGCTGCCAGCTTGGCTGCAAAACCACTACCCAGGCTTCTGCCGTATACAATCAGGTGATGTTGCGGATAGGTTTTGCTGAGCGTATCATACACAAACTGCATATCGTTCAGCATGTCTTTTTCGTTGCGCTTACCGGTACTTTTTCCAAAACCCCGGTAATCTACCAGTACCACATCATAGTTATAGCGGTAAAAATCTTTGGCATATTTAGCCCATCCTTTAATGCTGCGGCTGTTGCCATGAAAATACAGGATCAAACCCAAAGGCGCTGTAACATGAAAATGCAATCCATTGATGCGTACCCCTTCTTCCACATCAAAAAACAATTCCCTGAAGGGCACATCATATTTGTAAACAAAATCGGCATGCAATTTTTCGGGCTTAAAAATAAATTTTTCCTGCACAAAATATATGAGCACAGATAAAGCAACAATACCTGAAATGATATAAAGAATAATATGAAGCAATTGCTGTGTTGAGTTTACAGTTTATGGTTTACAGTTAAATGCAGGTTGTTAAATTAGTCATTCTATTCAAGACTGCAAACAGTAAACTCGAAACAGTAAACAGTAAACACTATACCCTAAACTGCTTTTGCCAGGCAGCAGTACCACCAATAAGGTTCACTAAATTTTTAAACGGAAATTTTTCCTGCAGCCTTTGTATGGCCAGCTGGCTGCGGATGCCGTGGTGACAATAGAGGATAACGGGTTTACTGGTGTCAATTTTATCTATCTGCCGTACAATTTCGCCCAGTGGTATCAGTTGGCCACCGATATTGAATGCGGCATGCTCTTCAGGTTCTCTTACATCAATTAACTGGATGCCGGCATTGGTATGCAGCAACTCATACAATGCGGTTGCGGTAATACTGTTCATTGTTATTCCTCCTCTTCTTCACCAATATAAATTCTTTTCAGTTTCATTTTGCTTACCGGTGCCACTATCAGCGGAAATTTTTCTACCTGCACCTTGCTTTGTTCCAGGCCAAAACCTTTTTCTTCACTCAGCGATACTTCTTTTATCCAGAAGTAGAGGCGCATGATCAATTTTTCAAAGAAGGGCAACTCATTGTCTTCAGATAAAAATTTCTCCATCACCACAAACTGAAAATCGCCGGTAACATTATTGCGTTGCTGACTTTCGTAGCGGCTGGTTACATTCACCTCGCGGTTGGCCACCAGGTCTTCCACCACTTTTTTAAACATCAGGTTGATCCGGGGCGCCATCCTGAATCCCAAACGGAATTCTACGCGGATGATATCATTGGGTATGATGTGCTCTACCGAATATTCAGAGGTATAGGGATCATCCAGTGTATCTACATGTACAAACCAGTAAATATCGGCACGCTTGGGTTTGCCACTTAAAATACTGTAAATGATTTTATGTTCAATTTCTTTAGGGTTGTTGGCGCTGGTTAAATACACCAGGTGAGTGGCATATTTAGGTACAGTAATATCGTTACTCAGCTCTTCCAGCTTGGGGATATACTCTTCCAGCCTTACAAACTCCACATACCTGTTTTTAATTTTGCGTGCCCTGTACCATACATACATAACAGAAAACAATGCACCGCCCACCACCAGGGTAACATAACCGCCATGGGGAAATTTATCCAGGTTGGCTATTAAAAAACTGATTTCGATGGTTAAAAAAACTGCCAGGAAAAGATAGATAAAAACAGGGTTTGCCCTGCGCGATACCAGGTAATTAGAAAAAAGTATGGTAGTGGCCAGCATACACAGAGTAATGGCCAGGCCATATGCCGCACCCATGGCACCCGAAGTTTGAAAGTATAATACAATTCCTACACAACCCACATACAGCAGGGTATTGATGCCGGGTATAAACAATTGACCTTTTGCTTCGGAAGGATAGTTGATCTTCATTTTGGGCCACAGGTTAAGCCGGATGGCCTCACTGATGAGGGTAAACGAACCGCTGATGAGGGCCTGGCTGGCGATAATGGCTGCCAGTGTGGCTATAATAATGCCGGCCAGTAAAAACCATTCGGGCATCACTTCAAAAAATGGGTTCTTCATGGCAATGGCCCCGGGAATTTTTGTCAACAACTCGCTGGTGGCAAATACTTTTCCTTCGTTGTGTAACAGCCAGGCACCCTGTCCTAGATAATTTAATATCAAACAGATTTTTACAAATACCCACGTATACCGGATATTGGCCCGGCCGGTATGCCCCAGATCGCTGTATAAAGCTTCGGCACCAGTAGTACATAAAAATACCGCTCCTAATAGCCAAAAACCTTTAGGGTACACTACCAAAATTTTGATTGCATAGTAAGGATTGAATGCTTTTAAAATACTGAGGTCATCAGAAATATGTGAAATGCCCAATACCGCCAGCATCAGAAACCAGATGAGCATAATGGGGCCAAACATTTTGCCAATACTGGCCGAACCAAACTGCTGCATAAAGAACAGCAGTGTAAGTATGCCTAAAATGATCAGGATGATGGTTTGTTCTGTAATATTATGTAATACCGGAATGTTACGCAATCCTTCCACTGCGGATGCCACAGAAATGGGCGGGGTAATCATACCATCGGCCAGTAAAGCAGCACCTCCCAGCATGGCAGGTATTACCAGCCATTTTTTTTGCCTGCGCACCAGTGTATATAATGAAAAAATACCTCCTTCCCCACGGTTGTCTGCCTTAAGGGTAAGCGCTACATATTTAATGGTGGTTTGTAAAGTAAGGGTCCAGATAATACAGCTTAAACCGCCAATAACCAGCAGGGGTTCAATTACCTTACCATTGATCATTTCACTAAATACATACAGGGGGGAAGTACCAATATCGCCATAAATAATTCCCAGGGCTACAATTAAACCTGCAGCGGTTACTTTGTTAACATGTTTGGACACTACAAAAAAAATTTAACGTTCAGTAAGAATGGCAATACTTCTTACGCGGCTGCAGGAAATTGCATGATAACCCGCTTACAAAAAGCTGCCCTGTTCCATTGGTATCAGCAGTTTATAATAACTGCTGAGTTATATATAATTAGTTGTTTTAAAAAACAGCTACAAATGTAGAGTGAAATCTAATAAAACTGCAGAATTATTTTCGTTTGAGACACCGTTGCAGCATCGAATTTGACCAAATAACGGTTTTATGAAGGCTTTTAAAACAACCTGGCGGATAAATAAGTTAAAAGCAGGTACAGCATCAGTACCAAAATAAAACAACATTGTGCAGGGCTCTTTCAAAAGATTTACACAATGTTGTTGCTCCTGCAGGTTTTTCATTTCAGGGATCAACAAGGCCGTTGCGCTCTTGTTTAATGGGATATTGGATCAAAAACGGGAGATCATACAGGATATAAACCATTTCATTACTGTATTAATTCCTGCACAAATTTCGGTAGCTGCGCAGCGGTTCTATTAGTTCAACTGCTTGGTTTTGTGTAGAAAAAACGCTATTTTTAGTAAGTAACAATAAACTGGTACTATCTGCATGAAAACTTTTTTATTGGTTGATGATCACCTGGTGGTAAGGTCTGGCATGAAGGGGATCCTTACAGAATTATTCAGCCCTGCCGATATTCATGAAGCAGCAGACGGCGATGGTACGCTGGAGCAGTTGAAACATTTTCGGTACGATCTTATTATGATGGATATACAGATGCCCAAAACAGATACACTGGGCCTGGTAGAATACATTCATATTAAATACCCGGCAACCAATATATTGATGTTTTCTATGGGGGCCGAAAACATTTATGCCCGGCGTTTTATTAAGGCCGGGGCAAAGGGCTTTATTTCAAAGGAGGCCCCTTTGGAAGATTTGAAAAAAGCCATCAGCCTGATTCTCAATGGCAGGTTGTATATCAGTGATGAACTGGCCAATTCGATGGCACAGGATTCTTTTTCAGGTAAAAGCGGCAATCCTTTTGATAAACTCTCCCCAAGAGAATTTGAAATTGTATCCTTGATGCTGATGGGTAAAACAGTGAGTGAAATTGCCAAAGCCATAAACCTGCAGGTATCTACTGTAGGTACTCATAAAGCCCGGGTGTTTGATAAACTGGGGCTGAGTAATATTTTAGAACTGAAAGAGCTGGCCAATTCTTACAACTTATAAATTGAACTGACGATCAGCCTTATACGATTTACATCTTTCGCTTATTTTTTGTTCCCTGATAAAAATCATGTGTACAGATGCCGCTTGTCATTTAGCACAACAGCCGCATCATTTACTATTGCTGTAATTATATTCTTATGGAACAGATAGAATTATTACATCAGCTGGGCAAAAAAATTAAAGTACTTCGTACTCAAAAAAGAATGACCCAAAATGCACTGGCAACAGCATGTGAATTTGAAAAAGCAAGAATGTCGAGGATAGAATCCGGGCAAGCCAATCCTACATTTAAAACCTTACATAAACTGAGCAAGGCTTTGGATGTACAGATCACCGAGTTTTTTACGGATTGATCCGGTTATTATCCTGATCCTGCCGAAGCCATCCAAAAATAACTGTACAGGTTTGCAGTATAGCATTCCTGCACAGTTTTGTATACCATCACTCCTGTTTGTCTACTCATCCGCATACCCGGTATTATACCAATTTTAGTTTGTGCTTTTGTTTATCCCTGCAGCAATACCTTGTGTATACCACCGTAAGAAATAAAAGCAATAAAAATCCGTTAGGTATAAAAAATACACTGTTTAAAATCCACTCATGAAAACCATCACCCTTTACCTGACCCTGGTACTGTTACTGGGAGGCGTTATTGCTGCACATGCGCAGAAAGAACATCAGGACGAATCAGCTCCTTCCCGGAATTTTATTAAACTGAATGTGACCGGCATTGCATTAAAAAATTATTCTGTACAGTATGAAAGGGTGATCAAAAGAAAATCTTCCTTTGCCATTACATTCAGAACGATGCCCAGTACTGGATTGCCTTTTAAAAGCGCCATTTTAGATGCTGTAGGCACCAACGACCCCGATACTAAAAACACCATTGAACAACTGAAACTGAGCAATACAGCCATTACACCGGAATTTCGTTTTTACCTGAGTAAAAAAGGATATGGCCGTGGTTTTTACTTTGCACCGTTTTACAGGTATGCCCGGTTTAGTACCAATGATATGGTATTTACGTTTCAGAATATTGTAAATGTAAGCAGTACCATTAATTTATCGGGTACGCTAACCAGTAATACTGCAGGTATTTTACTGGGATCGCAGTGGGCGCTGGGCAAACATGTATGCCTTGATATATGGATATTGGGTCCGCATTATGGCAGTGCCAAAGGAGATTTTAACGGTGTATCCGGCCAACCGTTAACTACCGAAGAACAAAATGATATCAGGCAGCAATTGAACGATATTGATATTCCGCTAACCAATAAAACGGTTACGGTAAATGCCAATGGTGCTGCTATGCACCTGGACGGACCCTGGGCCGGAATTAGATCTGGCATTTCATTTGGCATCAGGTTCTAACAACAAACAGCCCCGCTCTTTCAAGCGGGGCCACACATACATACCAAATACAAACTTTATGTAAACATTACAGGAGCCGTCATTAAAAAACGGATCTCCTTAATTTTTTAGTCAGGTTTTTTGCCATCTAAAAAAGTGTTGATGGTGCTGATCTCAGCCTGGTTATTGTCGTCGCTTTTTACCGTGTAGTTGCTGTAAAAACTTTCCACATCTGCAATGGAATTGTTCAATTCCATATTGCGGCGAAGGTAAGCTGGCACCGTTTCAAACTCATTATTCGGATCAGCTGCGTTGATGTTGAATGACAAATTACGCAGCTTCGCAATGCGTTCTATAGCCCGGCGCCTGAGTTCTTCTGTTTCGTCCTGCGGTGCAGGCTCCTCAACATTAGACATCATGATGGGCTGAGTTTGTTGTACAAGTTGCTCTTCCTCCGCCGCTTGATGGGATCTAACCACCAATTGCATTTCAATTTCAGGTTCGTCGGCCTTTACTGTTAGCTGCATTGGCAGTGGTTCCTCGTGTGGTTTGGATTCTGGTTTAGGTTGGTCCTGCACATAAATTTGTGCAGGCTTCGCCAATTTAACCCCCGACGAAGGGGCATTGCTAGCTTCTTTTTTTACAGCTGAATTATGTAACGGAACGCTGGTTTTGTTAATGGGTTTTTCGGTGGGTACCGGAGTGGAGGGTATATCAAATTCTATTACAGGTATTTGATCTGCAGACGAAGATATTTCAAAAAATACCGGTGCCTCTTCATTGTTTTCCCCAGTAGTTTTACGTGGGGCTTCTACTGCTTTTATTTCGGATTTTACCTCCACCAGTTTCGGCATCAGTTCATCTTCTTCTTTCAGCGATACCGGTTGTTCGGTAATTTCTGCAATGGCCTGCTCCTCTTCTTTTTCATCAAACTGAAAAGTGGGTTGCATGGCAGTTGCCAACTTCGCTGCAGCAGGTATTTCTTTCACCGGCATATCCAGTGTTAATACAATTTTATCATCTTTTACCTGCTCTGCAGCTGTATCTGGTTTTCTTTCAAAAGGATCTTTATGTTCAAAACCGGTAGCAATTAATGTAATGCCAATCTTGCTTTCCAAAGTACTGTCGTAGCCCAGCCCTAATATCACATCGGTATCTTCGCCCGCATTACTCAATAAATAATTTTGAATCACTTCCACCTCGTCCATGGTAAATTCATGTTCGCCTTCGGCAGAATTGATATTGATCAAAATCCATTTTGCGCCACGGATATCATTATCGTTCAGCAATGGAGAGTTCAGTGCATTTTCAATAGCACGTTGTGCCCTGTTTTCGCCTTCGGCAGAAGCGCTGCCTAAAATGGCCACGCCACCATTACTCATTACCGTACACACATCGGCAAAATCCACATTGATCTGCCCGGTACTGTTGATCACATCGGTGATGCATTTGGCAGCAGTTGCCAGTACGTTATCTGCTTTTGCAAAAGCCTCTTTCATTTTTAAATTACCAAACTGGTGGCGCAATTTATCATTGCTTATCACCAGCAGTGTATCTACATGATCTTTTAAAAAGCTAATGCCTTCTTCTGCCTGCGCAATTCTTTTTTTGCCCTCGTAAGCAAATGGTGTGGTTACAATACCAACGGTTAATATACCCAGGTCTTTGCAAATTTTTGCAATAATGGGTGCGCCGCCTGTGCCGGTACCACCACCCATGCCGGCAGTGATGAACGCCATTTTGGTATTTACTTCCAGTATCCTTTTAATTTCTTCCAGGCTTTCTTCTGTTGCCTGGCGCCCAATGGTGGGATTGGCGCCTGCACCCAGCCCCTGCGTTAAATGCGGGCCCAGCTGAATTTTGTTGGCTACCTTACTTTGTGCAATGGCCTGCGCATCGGTATTACAAATGATGAAGTTTACCCCTTCAATATTTTGAGAGAACATGTGGTTTACTGCATTGCTTCCGCCACCACCAACTCCAATCACTTTAATGATAGAGGATTGTTCTTTTGGCAAATCAAAATGTATCATAGCTTGTTTGTTTTATAGCCCCCTCTAAATCTCCCCCTAAAGGGGAGACTTAGCAGAGCTGTTAGAATTTAATGAGTATTCAATTTTCGATCAGTAAGAAAGAAAAGATGTACTCAATATCAATAATGGATAAGTATAAGAACTTGGTATCTAAAATAAATTTCAATTTAGTAAGCTGTTCTAAAGTCCCCCGTTGGGGGATTTAGGGGGCCTACAATTTCGCGTCTTCTTCTTCCTTAAACAGGTCTATCAATCCAATTTTAAATGAATCCATAAAACTCTTCAGGGTTTTACGTTGTTTTATCTTTACAGTTTTGGTTTCTTCCTCGGCATCCAGCATTTCTTCAACCGGGGGCTGCTGCAGGCTGCTGGGCACTTCCACCCTTCTGAAACTTTCTTCAAACTGTTTGTTCTTGTTTTCGTAATCGTTGTATCCTTTCAATATTAAACCAATACAGGTGCTGTACATGGGTTTGGCCAGTTCGTCAATATGACCCGATGCCAGGTGCTCATTGGGATAACCAATTCTTGCATTGAGGCCGGTTACATATTCTGTTAACTGTATCAGGTGTTTCAATTGAGATCCTCCACCGGTCAGTATCACGCCACCATTTAACATTCGTGTATCTAACCCCACCTGTTTCAAATGATAGGTTACAAAATCCATGATCTCACTCATACGTGCCTGTATGATGGCGGCCAGGTTTTTTACAGAAATTTCTTTGGGTGCCATACCGCGCAGGCCGGGGATGGTAATAAAGGCATTTGATTTTGCTTCATCACTCAATGCGCTTCCAAACTGCACTTTCATTTGTTCGGCCTGAGTTTTTAATACACCCAAACCGGTTTTGATATCGTTGGTGATATTTTCACCACCGAAAGGAATTACCGCTGTGTGTTTTAAAATACCTTCGTAAAAAACAGCCAGGTCGGTGGTACCACCACCAATATCAACAATAGCAACACCGGCTTCCAAATCCTGGTCGCACATTACGGCAGCTGCAGAGGCGAGTGGTTGTAATACCAGGTCTTTGGTTTGAAGCCCGGCTTTTTCAACACTTCTGTTAATATTGCGTATGGCGTTTTTATCACCGGTGATGATATGAAAGTTGGCGCCTACTTTTACGCCACTGTATCCAATCGGGTTGGGAATATTCTGAAAATTATCTACGGTAAATTCCTGCGGTATCACGTCAATGATCTGGTCGCCTGCGGGAATATAGGTGCGGTACTGATCTGCCACCAGGCGGTCAATTTCTTCCTGGCGAATTTCTTCTTCAATACTCTGGCGAACAATATCGCCGCGGGTTTGCAAACTTTTAATATGGTGGCCGGCAATGCCTACATATACTTCATTGATCTCCAGGTTAGGGTTGGAATCGTAGCAGTTTTTTAAAGCCATTTCAATAGCCTTAATGGTTTGATCGATATTTAACACCATACCGTGCTGCACACCATTGCTGTTGGCACGGCCAAAGCCAAGTATCTCCAGTTTGCCGTATTCATTTTTACGACCAGCAATAGCGGCGATTTTAGTGGTGCCGATATCGAGTCCTACGATGATGGGTTGTTCGTGATTCATATTTGTATGTTTTGTGTGTTTGTGTGTAATGGTTGATGGTTATAGTTCATGGTTGATAGCTGATGGTTCATGGTAACGCCTTGCAAGCGCTTTGCTATGAACTATTGGCCAGGTACTATGAACTGTTTTAATAATCATTTCTAATTGGCATTACTGCCCTTGGTTTTTCTGCTGCCGGTTTTTTTGCCGGTGGCGGTTTTGTTGTTGCCGGCTTCTGCTGCACAGGTTTATTCACTGCCGGCGGTTTTGGTTTGGGTGCAACGGGTTTGGCCGTAACAGGTTTGGGTGTTGCTGTTGGTTTTACAGGTGTTGAATTGGCTGGTGGCGCAATAACAACTGGTGCCGGTAACACCGTTTGCCCCGGTTTATCCATCATGGCATTCTGCACTTCCGTATTATCATCTTCCCTTTGTATGGACTGCTGTATCATACTGCTGTCGGCAGTATTGTTACTGTTATCAGGTGCAATAGTTTGTACAGAATCTTCAGACTGTCTTGCTGCAGTGGCTGCAATCGACTGCATGATCTGCAATGTTCGCAAGGAGTCTGCCGACTTATCTTCTGCCCCCCTGATTTTTGCCACCACCTGGTTTTTGTACTGTATATTAATCATACTATACTTACTCCAGCCGGTTTTAACCAGTATGTTTTTATAGAACAACTGCAGTTTTTTAAACTTTTCTTCAATATCAGTGCCGTTGCCAAACACAATTAAATGGTTGCCGATTTTTGGAATCATTTCAAAATTCCGTTGCTGTGTAATATCCACCTGGTCAATCATAGCCATCAGGAAAGAATCCTTTTGTATTGCGATGCTGATATCTTTTACATTGTTCAGCAAACTGCTGTCGGCTGCCGACAACACGATATTATCTGTAGGAAAATTAGTGAACACCGGAAGCTTTGCCGACAGCTTGTCGCTCAGGGGCAGCATCTTCAATTCAGCATCTATATAAAATGAAGTGCCGCCGGATGTAAATACCCTTGCCACCGGCTCTCTTTCCTGCAGGCTTACTTTTAGTATATCATTATTATCAAAGAACAATTCAGCATTTTTTACCCACTTGCTTTTTTCCAGCTCCGTTTCAATTGCTTTTAAATTAAAAGACCCGATGCTTCCTCCCAGCGGATTGCTTTTGTATACTGCCTGAATGGTATTGCGGATATCCGTTTCGTCAACAAATTTCTTGTCAGAATTTTCAATACCAGAAATCTTCACTTCAATGCTTTTACATTTTGCTGCATCTTTCTTTTTGATGCCTGCCACCAGCAATACAGCAGTACCTGCGCTCACTACCAGCCATAGCAGGGCGAAAAGTATTTTTTTTATGCTGTATCGTTTTTTCTGTTCCATTTACTCCTGTTCCCTGAAGCGGGACATAAAGAAGATTATGTTTTATTTAATAAAATTGTTTTTATGGGTGATGCCAAAGTATCAATATCTCCTGCCCCGGCTGTAATGATCAATCCACTTTTATTTTGGGCTACCCATTGCAACACTTCATCTTTTGTTTTAACTGACCGGTGTTCGTTTTCCATTTTATTCAAAATCATTTCACTCGTAACTCCTTCCACGGGCAATTCCCTGGCAGGGTAAATGGGCAACAGGATGATACCGTCTGCCATATCCAGCGTTTTGGCAAATGCATCAGCAAAATCCTTTGTTCTGCTGAACAGGTGCGGCTGAAATATCACAGTACATTTTCTTTCGGGGAATAAATTTTTTGCCCCGCCCAGCAATGCTTTTAACTCATCGGGATGATGTGCATAGTCATCTATATATACCACTTCGTCATTCTTCACGATGTACTCAAACCTTCTCTTTACACCTTTAAAAGAACTTACTGCCGCCTTTATTTTTTCATCCTCAATATGCAAATGATGCGCTACGGTTATGGCCGCAATCACATTTTCTATATTATGCATACCGCCCATATTGAGCACCACATTATTCAATTGCCATGTCTTCGTCACCAGGTCAAAACTGTAACTGCCGTTATCTGTTTTTATATTTGCCGCATACACATCTGCTTTATCATCATCCAGGTGATAGGAAATATGATCAGCTGCTTTCAGTTCACTGCTTCTTTTTAATCCGTATTTACTGATCAGCAAACCGCCGGTTTTTAGTTTTGCCGAAAAATCTATAAATGCCTGCTCCACATTTTCTGCAGTTCCATAAATATCCAGGTGATCGGGGTCCATAGCTGTTATAATGGCTATATCAGGATTCAACTTCAAAAAACTCCTGTCGTATTCATCTGCTTCCACCACGCACACATTCTTTTCGCTGCTCCAGAAATTACTGTTGTAATTACTGGCAATACCACCTAAAAATGCATTACCACCAAACTCACTGTGCCGTAAAATATGCGCCACCATGGTACTGGTGGTGGTTTTGCCATGGGTTCCTGCCACACATACATTAAAAGAGCTGTTGGTAATAGCGCCCAGCACATCACTACGCTTTACTACCGTATAATTATGCTGCAGGCAATAGTTCAACTCCTGGTGATCTTTTGGAACTGCCGGAGTAAATACTACCAGTTCAGCTGCTTTGTCAATGAACTCAATATTATCTTCATAATGCACTTTAATGCCTTCTGCCACTAATTGCTTTGTTAACGGAGTTTCAGTTTTATCATAACCCGATACTGTTACTCCCTTTGCATTAAAATATCTTGCTATTGCACTCATTCCAATGCCTCCAATGCCAATAAAATAAATTCGCTTTATATTGTTTACTTCAATCACGGTATTAATTTCAAAATTTCTTTTGCAATCACTTCATCAGCATTAATTATACCTAATTTGCCAATATTGTTTTTTAATTCGTTTTGCTTTTCCACATCTCTGGATAAAGCCAAAACAGCCGGAACCAACTGATCTAACGCCTCACTGTCTTTTATCAATATACCTGCATTTTTATTAACTAAATTTTGTGCATTTGCAGTTTGATGATCTTCGGCTGCAAAAGGAAAAGGCACAAACACGACAGGTTTTTTTGTAACGCACAATTCGGTAATAGCCATGGCACCACTGCGGCTGATCACCAGGTCAGCTGCGGCATAGGCATATTCCATCTGCGTAATAAAATCATTTACCCAGATATTTTTTTTGCCTGCTGCACTTTCTTTTCCACGGGTGGCATAGGGCTTTCCTGTTTGCCATACCAGTTGCAGCCCATGCTGCTCAAACACATCAATATTGTTGTTCAGCGCTTCATTGATACTTTTGGCACCCAAACTTCCGCCAACAGAAAGAATGGTTGTTTTTGCAGTATCCAGTCCAAAAAATCGAATCCCTTCTTCCCTGGTAACAGTATTATGCGAAATGCTGCCGCGTACAGGGTTTCCGGTGATCATGATCTTTTGCGCAGGAAAGAATTTTTCCATACCATCACTGGCCACAAACACTTTGGTGGCATTTTTTGCCAGCATTATATTGGCTTTGCCCGCAAACGAATTGCTTTCGTGAATAAAGGTTTTGATGCCTTTGGATTGTGCAAAACGCAATACCGGAAAGCTGGAATAACCGCCTACTCCAATTACAGCAACCGGTTGAAAAGATTTGAATATCTTTCTAACCTGCAAAAAACTTTTTACCAGTTTAAATGGCAGGCCAATGTTTTTTATCAAAGAACTTCTGTTAAATCCCGCTATATCCAGCCCTTCTATTGCAAAGCCGGCCTGCGGCACTTTTTCCATTTCCATTTTTCCCTTGGCACCCACAAATAACAATTCTGTTTGCGGCGCCATTTTTTTTATAGCATTGGCAATGGCAATAGCCGGAAATATATGCCCTCCTGTTCCACCACCCGCTATGATAATTTTATTATTCATTGCTTACTACAGGTTGATTTTGTCCCTCCAGCTGCTCCACATTTCTTGCCACACTTAATATGATACCGATGGATAAACAGGTGAACAGGAAACTGCTGCCGCCCATACTCACCAGCGGTAATGTAACTCCTGTATTGGGAAATGCATTTACTGCCACACCCATATTTGCCAGCGCCTGTATTACCAGTGTAAAACTTAAAGCCAGTGCCAGAAAAGCACCAAATGCATAAGGGCATTTGCGGTATAACAGGATACAGCGGTACAAAAACAACAGGTAAATGAATACCATAAATGCCGCTCCAAAAAAACCATACTCTTCAATGATGATGGCATAAATAAAATCACTGTAAGAGTGCGGCAAAAAATTCCTTGCTTCACTGTTTCCGGGCCCCTTGCCAAACCAGCTGCCATTTGCAACGGCTATTTTAGCCTGGTTGATCTGGTAGGTTTTTTCCGTTTCATCGTTTTTATTACTGTATATAAATGTTTGAATACGGCTTACCCAAGTTTTAATACGGCCTGCATCCAGTATGGCAGGCAGTTCTTTTGCTTTATGTGCCCCGCTGTCATAATTACTGATGGCAATAACAAATAAAAAAGTAACCGGAATTAAAGCAATACCCATCGACAATAACAGGTGCCTGGTATTCACCCTGCCAATGAACATCAGCATAAAACTGGTGGCGCCTACCAGCAAAGCGGTTGACAAGTTAGCCGGTGCAATAAGCCCGCAAATAACCACTACCGGGATGACGATGGGCAGAAACCCTTTTTTAAAATCTTTAATGACGTTTTGCTTACGGCTCAGCTGCAAACTTAAATACATGAACAAAGCCAGTTTGGCCAGGTCGGATGTTTGCATGGTCATATTGATCACTGGTAATTTTATCCAGCGGCTGCCGTCATTAATTTTTGCACCAAAAAAATATGTATAGATCAGCAGGGGTATTGAAATAAGAAATAAGATTTTGGCCACCCTTGCATAAATGGTATAATTGACCCGGTGAGCAAAATAGATCACCAGCAAACCAAGTACAATAAACGTAAACTGTTTAAACAAATAACTTTCGGTACTCTTACTGTATTTATAGGCAAGCGAGCCGGTACTGCTGTACACTACCAGCAGGCTGATCAATGTAAGAATGACCACAATGCCCCAGATAACACGGTCGCCCCTGGTTTTGCTTACCAGGTTGTTACTGCTGTTAGGAGTAAATAATTGTTTTATGTTGATGCTTTCTAACAATTATAATTCTTTTACTGCTTGTTTAAATTGGTTACCCCTGTCTTCATAATTTTTAAACAGGTCAAAGCTTGCACATGCCGGACTCAGCAAAACCACATCTCCTTTTGCCGAAAAATGAAAGGCCGCCTGAACGGCATCTTTTGCGGTGGTGGCATCCACCATCATGGGAATAACATCACTGAATGATTCATGAATTTTACTGTTATCGGTACCCAGGCAAACAATGGCTTTTACTTTTTCTTTCACCAGTTCTTTCAGTAACCCGTAATCGTTGCCTTTATCAACGCCGCCCAGTATCAGCACCACCGGTTTTTCCATACTTTCTAATGCAAACCAGGTGCTGTTTACATTGGTAGCTTTGCTGTCGTTAATGAATTCTACATTTTTAATGGTGGCTACCGGTTCCATACGATGCTCCAGGCTTTCAAAAGTTTGCAATGCCTCCCGTATCTTTTCCTTCCTGATGTCAACTGCAGATGCGGCCAGGCTTGCAGCCATGCTGTTGTATTGATTGTGTTTGCCTTTTAGTGCAAAATCCTCAATACTCATTTGCATTTCTTCGTTCTTCCATTTCAGGTGCATTTTTGCGTTCATCAGGTATGCTCCCTGCGGTAGTGGTTTGCTCATGGTAAATGGGGCTAGTGTTGATTTAATTTGATAGTGTGCAATAGTTTTGGTGGTTATTTCATCGTCTAAAGAATATATAAATACATCGCCGGGTTGCTGGTTCATGGCGATCCGGTATTTACTATCGATGTAATTTTCTACTTTATAATTATACCTGTCCAGGTGATCTTCGGTAATATTGGTCAATACTGCCACATCCGGGCGAAAGGTTTTGATATCATCCAGTTGAAAAGAACTGATCTCGGCAACGTATAAAGGTTTTGGATCCAGTGCCACCTGTTTTGCAAAAGACAAACCAATATTACCTACCAGTGCACAATCTGCCCCTGCCTGTTTGCAGATGTGATAGATGAGTGAGGTGGTAGTGGTTTTTCCATTGCTGCCCGTAATTGCAATGATCCTGCTGCTGCCTTTATAGCGGTATGCAAATTCTATTTCGCTGATGATGGCAATGTTATTGGCCCGGATCTTTTTTACCAGATCATTCTTTTCGGGAATACCCGGACTTTTCATTACCTCATCGGCGTTTAAAATACTGGCTTCGGTATGCCTGCCTTCTTCAAATGCAATACTGTATGCAAATAATTCATTCCGGTACTGTTCCTTTACAGGCCCGCCATCACTTACAAACACATCATACCCCTGTTGCCGGGCAAGAATAGCAGTGCCCACACCGCTTTCGCCCGCACCTAATATGACCAGCCGTTTCTTCATTGTTACAATTGCATATGCATGATGTTACTTCACATTATGTGAAATAAAAAGTTGGCTTTTCAATAGCATTAGCATTTATCGTTATTTCCCAAAACCCTTATACCTTAAAAATGGTTCTTCAAAAGCATAGAAATTAACGGGTATAGGGTTCTAATGATCATACGTTTTTTCATAGATAACGGAGCCAAAATTGAAAAACATAGAATCAAACCTTACGGTTAGATCCCAGGCTTAGGGTTTTCCAATAAAATTGTTGCTGCATGCCTTTATTGGCCTAACAGCATTATCTTAATTTCAATGTTGCAATAGCCATAATCACACTCAGTATTGTTACGATCCAAAAACGAACCGCAATCTTACTTTCATGGTAACCCAGTTTTTGATAATGATGATGCAGGGGACTCATTAAAAATACCCTCCGCCCTTCGCCATATTTTCTTTTGGTATACTTAAAATAAGTTACCTGTATCACCACGCTTAAATTTTCTACCAAAAACACAAAACAGAAAATAGGTATCAGTAATTCTTTACGAATGATGATGGCCAATGCCGCAATAATACCGCCCAGTGCCAGGCTTCCGGTATCGCCCATAAACACCTGTGCCGGGTACGAATTGTACCATAAAAATCCAATACATGCCCCAACAAATGCGGCAATGAAAATAGACAGTTCACCAATATTGGGGATGTACATTACATTCAGGTATTCGGCAAATTTGATATTGCCACTGATGTAGGCAAATATGCCCAGCCCAATACCTATTACTGCACTTACACCTGTTGCCAAACCATCTAAGCCATCGGTTATATTGGCCCCATTACTTACTGCCGTTACAATAAATATTACAATAATGATGTAAAGTATATACGTAATCCCCTCCCATGCCCTGGGCAATAATTTTGCATAATTGAATTCATGTGTTTTTAAAAACGGGATGGTGGTAATGGGTGTTTTTACAATTGCAAAAATGTGTTCCCTGCCCTCAATGTTTACAATATGAAATGAATCTGAAGCCAGGTGCTCGCCTGCATTCAGGTGTGTTTTTACATATTGTATATCCGGGTTGTACACTTCTCTTTCCACCACCACACTTTTTGTAAAGAACAATGTGGCTCCTACTATAATCCCCAGCATCACCTGGCCAAAAATTTTAAACCTGCCTGCCAGCCCATCACTGTCGCTTTTTTTATAGGCAGTGCCTTTTTGCTGTGCCATTTTGCGGGCCCTTATTTTCAGGTAGTCATCAATAAATCCTATAGCGCCCAGCCAAATGGTACACAATACCATCAGGCGTATGTATACCTTACCCAGGTGTGCAAATAATAAAGTAGGTACCACAATAGCCAGGATGATGATGAGCCCTCCCATGGTAGGCGTTCCTTTTTTCTGTTGTTCGCCGGCCAATCCCAGGTCACGCACTGTTTCGCCCATTTGTTTATTGCGTAAAAACGAAATGAGTTTTTTTCCATATACGGTTGTAATCACCAGGCTTAATACCATTGCCAGTATTACCCGGATGCTCAGGAACCGGTACAGGTTGCTGCCGGGAAATTTAAAGCCCTCGGTATTTAACCATTCAAATAAGTGATACAGCATATTTTGTTAACCAACCATGGCTTAAGGCCACAGTTATTTTTATTTATTATTAATCGCAACAATTTATCAATTGCCGGTTATCATTTTTCTAATAAGGCAAACATTTCACTCAATACTTTCTTATCATCAAAATCATACTTCACCCCTTTTATATCCTGGTATTTTTCGTGTCCTTTTCCTGCTATTAAAACAATGTCTTCTTTTTGAGCCAGGCTTACAGCTGTTTTTATAGCTTCCTTTCTGTCGGCAATGGCAATCACTTTCTTTTTGGCTGCGGCATTTACACCTGCTTCCATATCTTTTAATATTTCCAGCGGATCTTCACTGCGGGGATTATCAGAGGTGAGGATCACCTTATCACTGTATTCGCAAGCCACTTCTGCCATTACGGGCCGCTTGGTTTTATCCCTGTCGCCACCACAGCCCACCACCGTAATCACCTGTTCATGTCCCTGCTTTAATTTTTTTATGGTGGCCAGCACATTCAGCAATGCATCGGGTGTATGGGCATAATCTACAATGCCAATCAGTTTGTCTTTTGCACTCACACTGTAATCAAATCTGCCTTCGGCACCATCCAGGTTACTGAGAACCTGTAATACGCTGTTTTTATCTTCGCCCAAACAAACAGCAGCACCGTATACTGCCAGTAAGTTGTAAGCATTGAATTCCCCTATCATCCTGAAATGAACTTCTACATCATTTACCGTAAGATGTAATCCATTTAAACTGTTGTCTAATATCTTCCCCTTAAAATCGGCCAGTGTTTTAAGGCTGTAGAAATATTTTTTTGCATGGGTATTCTGCAGCATCACAGCCCCTCTTTTATCATCGGCATTGCTGATGGCAAACGCGGCAGAAGACAGGTGATCGAACCAGGATTTTTTTACCCTGATGTACTCATCAAATGTTTTATGATAGTCAAGGTGATCATGTGTGATATTACTGAATAAAGCACCTGCAAACTCCACTCCTGCAATTCGCTGCTGGTGAATGGCATGGCTGCTCACTTCCATAAACACATATTCCGCCCCATCCTCCAGCATTTGTTTCAGTAATGCATTTAAGCTGATGGCATCGGGTGTGGTATGGGTGGCCGGAATAACAGTTGCACCAATTTGATTTTGTACTGTACTGATAAGGCCGCACCGGTAATGCAAAGCGGTAAACAGTTTAAACAGCAAAGTGGCGATGGTGGTTTTTCCGTTGGTGCCGGTAACACCCACCAGCTTCAATTTAGCGGAGGGTGCTCCAAAAAATTGATGGCTCATGAGCCCTGCCGCAGCAGCACTGTCTTCCACTTCTATATAAGTAATGCCATCCTGTATTGTTACGGGTACTATTTCGCACACAATTGCAACTGCGCCTTTTTCAATGGCGGTATCAATAAATGCATGGCCGTCTGCCGCCACTCCCTTAACTGCAATAAAGCAGGAGCCACTGCTGGTCTTTCTTGAATCGATCTGCAGATCCTTTACCGCTATACCGGTAGTACCCTTTACAGAGCGGATGGCAACTTTATATAGTATGTCCTGTAATATCAATTTAATACCAGTGAAATGGTTTGTCCTTTATTATAATTTACCCCGGCTGCCAGGGATTGGTTCATTACTTTCCCTCTTCCCGAGGCAGCCACCTTCAATCCTTTATTTTCTAATAAATACACCGCATCTTTCAATCCCATTCCGACAACATTAGGGGTTACAGAACCGGATGATGCAGATGAATTAAGCGGCGTATTCAAATAAGAAAAATTATTTTTCATGTTTGCCCTCCTGATCTTATCAGAAGCTGCGGAATCAACAAAAGGCATTTTTAAAAACCGGAAAATTGAACCCAGCTCTTTCGGATACCCGTAAAAGCTGTACTGCATGCTGTCGTTTACTGCGGGTGCAGTAAATTTTTGTGTACTTAAAAAGCGGCCGTATATCTTATCGCTTATTTCTTTAAATACAGTACCGGAAACATCGGCTCCATAATGCAGTTTTGATTCATTGCTGTTTTGTATCACTACTGCCATGGTATATTTCGGCTGATCGGCCGGAAAATATCCAATGAATGAAGCCTGGTAAATTTTATTGCCTTTATTATACCCTTTATTATTTAAAGCCGTAACCGCAGTACCGGTTTTACCCGCAATGCCATAACTATTATTACCCAATATTTTGTGCCCGGTACCATGTACACTGTCTACCACGGCCCTTAAGCATTCTTTCAATTGCGCCAGTGTTTCTTCGCTGCATATTTTTTCTACCAATACTTTGGGCTGCATTGTTTTTACATCAATACCGTAATCTTTTACCGCACTCACCAGGTAGGGTTTCATCATTTTACCATTGTTGGCCACTGCATTGTACAGCATCAGCATATGTAATGGTGTAACCAGTTCCTCGTATCCATGTGCCATAAAGGGAATGGTGGTATTGGCCCAGCTGCGGTTGGTTGGTTTTTTAATGGTAGTTTTTGCCGATGCGGCATCAATATCAACACCGGTAAGCGTGTCTAAACGAAAATGATGCAGGTGTGCTATAAACTTTGATGGTTCTGCATGATAATACTGGTCGGCCAGTTTGGCAAACGCTACATTACTGCTGGCCGCAAAAGCATCTTTAACAGATATTGAACCTGCACCCAGGTGAGAGTCCTGTATTTTCAATCCGTAAAAAAATTTCTTGCCCCCTTCGCAATCCACTTTTGAATGAATGGTCACATGCTTATCTTCCAGTAAACTCATTAGTGTAGCCAGTTTAAAAATTGAACCGGGCTCTGTTGCTTTGCCGATACCATAGTTCAAATCTTCGATGTACTCACCATTGGGTTGCTTACCTAAATTGGCAATGGCCTTAATTTTACCGGTGGCTGTTTCCATTACGATAGCAGTACCATGCAAAGAGTTATTGCTCTTCAGCATATTCATCAAGGCATTTTCTGCAACATCCTGCATGTAAGTGTCAATAGTGCTGATAATATCTTTTCCATGTTCGGGCTCCAGTTCTGCTCCTTCCACGGGTAAATAGGCCCCTGCCACATAACGCATTAAACGCTGCCCCGAAGTGCCTTTTAATAAACTGTCATAACTTCTTTCCAGCCCCACATTTTTTGTAGAGTCTTCTCTTGATAAACCAATGGTTCTGTTAGCCAGTAAAACATAAGGGTTAATTCTCTTATCTCTTGGATCGATAATGAAACCACTTTTATTTCTGCCCTGCCGTACCAGTGGAAAATCTTTTAATGCCTTTGATTCGTCAAACGAAATTTTCTTTTTTAAAATAAAGTATCGGTCTTTATCGTCATAGGCCCGCTGTAATTGTTTTTTATAGGCTGCTGCCGTTTTATCTTTAAACAGGCCGGCCAGGCAGATACTTAAAGAATCGATGTTCTTTTTAAATCTTTCTCCTTCTTTTTCACGCAGCCCATCGGCACCAAAATCAACATATACATCGTAAATAGGTACCGATGTACTTAGGATATTGCCATCTTCACTGTAAATGGTGCCCCGTTCTGCTTCAGTGGGTAAATATTTAAGGTGCAGGTTCTGGCCCATTTCTTTCCAGTACTTCCCTTCCACCCGCTGAATATAAAAAGCCCTGCCCAGCACTACGGCGCCCAATAGTATCATCCCTAAAAAACAGAGATACACCCTCCACAATATGTCTTTTTTAATATCCATGCCCATATCCCATAGTGGGATTATTGATGTTTTATTTTTTTATTCCTTCTGCTTCCAGCAGTACTGGAGGTGTGGTAAGTTCTTTTAATCCCAAAGGCTCTACAGCCTTTGCCAGTTCACTGGCTTTGCTCCTGAAAATCACTTCACTCTTTACTGTTTTATATTCGTATTCCAGGTCTTTAATATGCTTTTCTGTTACACTGATCTTCCTGGTCAGTTTATCGGCATAATGCCCGTTATAGATGTACAATACCGCCAGGGCTGCTAAAAACAAAAAGAAGGGAATATTGCGTACCACCCACTTATAACTCAGCAACCTGCGCCAGTCTATTTTTGTACTGCCGGTGGGTTCTGTTGTTATATTTTCTTTTACTGCTGCCATTACTGGTATTGCTATTTTTTTTGAAACTTTATTTACATGCCGCCACTCTCAACTTTGCACTTCTGGACCTGGGGTTTTGTTTTAACTCCGCAGCCGATGCGGTAACTGGTTTTTTGGTAATGATAAGAAATGGAGATTCGGGTTTGGTGCCATACACTTCATCTGCTGCCGTTTGTGTAAGACTGCCATCTTTAAAAAAATTTTTTACGATCCTGTCTTCTAAAGAATGGAAAGTGATGATTGCTGCACGGCCACCTGGTTGTAATATGGAGGGAATTTGCTGCAACAATTCTTTTAAAGCTCCTAACTCGTCATTCACTTCTATTCGCAGCGCCTGAAATACCTGGGCAAAGTATTTTTGAGGATTACCTTTAACCGCTGCAGCAACTGCCTGCTTAAATTCATTGATGGTTCTGATGGGCGTTAACGCTCTTTGTGCAACAATGGTTTTAGCCAGTGTTTTTGAGTTGGTGACTTCGCCATACTGTTCAAACAATTTATGCAGCTGCTGTTCTGTAAAATTTTTGATCACATCTGCTGCAGTGAGGCTTTCCCGCTGGTCCATACGCATATCCAGTGCAGCATCAAAACGAATAGAAAAGCCACGATCGGCTTCATCAAACTGGTGACTTGACACGCCCAGATCGGCCAGCAGTCCATCTACCTTAGTAACCTTATGCAGGCGTAAAAACCGCTGCAGGTGACGAAAGTTTTGAGCTATGAATGTGACCCGGTTATCAGCCGGTACATTTTTTTGCGCATCTGCATCCTGGTCAAAAACAAAGAGCCGGCCGTTTTCATTCAAATGCTGCAGTATGGAACGGCTGTGTCCGCCGCCGCCAAATGTGCAATCCACGTAAATGCCATCGGGTACTATGTTCAACCCTTCTATAACCTCGTGCAGCAAAACAGGAACATGATAGTCTGATGAGGCATCTGTTAATCCGTTAATTCGTTTTGTTCCATTTTGTGCTTCCATACGCATTAACCAATTAACTGTTGAACCAATTAACCAACCACTTTATTCATCACCTCGTTAGCCAAATCACTGAAGCTTTGCGGTGTAAAAGTTTCAAAGAACTGTGTATACTTACTTTTATCCCAGATCTCAATTTTGTTAACTGCCGACACCAGCACGATATCCTTTTCCAGCCCGGCATGTTCGCTAAGGTTTTTTGGCAACAACAAACGGCCGGCGGCATCCAGCTCAACCTGTGTGGCACCGTTTAAAAAATAACGGCGAAATTCTCTTACCTTAGGATCAAAATCATTCAATTTGCTGATTGCAGAAAATATAGGTTCCCAGCTTTGTATGGGATATAAAGTGAGGCACTTTTCAAACCCCCGGTTTAGCACAAATTGGGTGGCAGCATCCTGCGGCAGCTGTTTTTTAAAACCAGCCGGTAGCAAAAAACGCCCCTTTGCATCCAAAGTAGCTTCATATTCACCGAGGAAACCTATCATTTTCAATTATTTAGCCCTGCTTAAACAGAAACTTACACAAAATAACACTTTTTCCCACTTTTTAAACATTTTCGGGATAAAGTTTTTTTTCCACATGAGCTTAGGGCAGCGCAGGTATGGCTTTAAGCGTGTTTGCCAGGATTGGAGTTGTGCATTGGATGTGGAAAGCTGTGGATTACTGTTAATAACCCAATTTCAGCATACATTTTACAGTTTATGGCAACTGCAGGTTATTCAGGCACCCCGCTTTTAAAAAAATTAGATATTAAACCAGAAACCAAATTGCATTTGATGAATGCACCTGAAAATTATTTTCAGTTACTGGAAAATGATATCAGTACACAACTGGTCAGCAGCAAACAAACTCCTGATCTCATACATTTTTTTGCAAAAGACAACAGCAGTTTTGAAAAAGGCATGAATACAATTTTATCATTTGTAAAGAAGAACAGTGCCATAACAATTTGGGTATCCTGGTATAAAAAAAGTTCAGGAATGGCAACAGATATTACAGAAGATACAATAAGAAATTTTGCTTTGCAACACGATTTGGTAGATGTAAAAGTTTGTGCAGTAAGCGATGTGTGGAGTGGATTAAAACTGGTTGTTCCGGTTGCAAAAAGAAAATGATTATACCCCCGCCGAAGGAATGGTGATTACAAACGTACTTCCTTTACCCAAAATACTTTCTGCTTTAATAGTGCCGTGGTGTGCTTCCACCATTGTTTTTACATAACTCAAGCCAAGGCCAAAACCTTTTACATTGTGTATGTTGCCGGTATGGGCCCGGTAAAATTTTTCGAAGATGCGGTTCACCGTTTCTTTATTCATGCCAATGCCATTATCCTCAATTTTAATCTTGAGCTGGTTGCCAGCATTGTAAGTAGTGAGTTTGATCTGCAGCTTATCTTTTGAATATTTTACCGCGTTGTCCAGCAGGTTATTGATCAGGTTGGTAAAGTGTACTTCATCAGCCAGAATCATATCCTGTTCAGCATCAAACTGTACTTCCAGTTTGCCCTGTTTTTCTTCCACCTGCAGGGTAATATTGTTGAGTGCGCCTGTAATAAGATCATGAGCAGGCAGTTTTTTAAGGTTCAGCTGTACTTCCTGTTTATCCAGCAAAGCCGCCTGCAGTATGGTTTCTACCTGTTTGTTCATGCGCTTGTTTTCTTCCTTGATGATATTGGTAAAATAGCTGGTTTTTTCAGCATTGCCTTTTACCTTCTCGTTCTTTAAAGCATCCACCGCCAGGGAAATGGTGGCCAGTGGTGTTTTAAATTCATGCGTCATGTTATTGATAAAATCTGATTTGATCTCGCTGAGCTTTTTTTGTTTCAGTAAAGTGCGGATGGTAATAAAAAATGCCGTGGTAATAATGAAAGTAAACAAAATGGCCCCAATGATGAACCAGAACATTTCCTTCCAGATAATGTTTTTTTGATTGGGCACAATCACACACAGCATTTCTTCATTTACCAGGTTTTCGTAATTACTTCCGCTGGGTGGCAGTAATGAGATTACATAACTTTTATTGGTCATGGTATCCTGGTACAGGGTATAAAAATTATCACTGAGTGTTTGTTTGCCACTGATAGAATTTTCAGTAACTGCAAATTCAAAAGGATAATGCCGGAGGTTATTTTTATTGAATGCAGTACGTATTACTTCTGCAATATCATCTTTAGAAAAGCGCTGCGTTACAGACGGCTTTAAAGGTTGCAATTGTATGCGGTCGCTGGGAAATATAAGGTCGTTCCGCTGGGGCAGTGTTACCAGGGATCCTTTGTCTTCGGTTAATCTTTCGCCGGCATCATTCAGGGAGCGGATGATATTTTCTTCCACCTGTTTGTTCTTTGCATCCCGGGCGCTTTTGATCCATAAAAACTGAAAGAAAATAAGCCCCAGTAATGACAGTGAGATCAGTATGGTGATAATGGGAAAAATTCTCTTCATACCTGCAAAAGTAAATCAGTTAAGGGCTGTAAAATATGGTAAAAAGCTGAAACCATAAATTTAACGAAGGTTTAGAAATTACTGCCCGTTTAAAAAAAGCCTTATTTATGCCATTGATTTTGTAATTAAGCACTATATTAGAAATATGATTGACCCAGGGCCAGGCATACTGCTGATTGCAGATCCTTTTTTAAAGGATCCTCATTTTTTAAGAACAGTGGTTTTATTATGTGACCATAATGAAAACGGCAGTTTTGGTTTTGTTTTAAATAAGCAGATAGAAGATACGCTGGATGGGCTGCTGGATATATTTGAGGGCTTCCCCATACCGGTATATTATGGCGGCCCCGTACAAACTGATACCATTCATTTTATTCATCAATATCCCGATCTGATACCCGATGCCAGCCGGGTAAGTGAAGGAATTTACTGGGGAGGTGATTTTAATATGCTGGCAGACCTGATTCGGTCTAACCTGGTAAACCCGGACAAAATAAAATTTTTTATTGGCTACAGCGGCTGGGGTGCAGGACAGTTGCCCGGAGAAATTGATGAAAAAAGCTGGCTTACCGTTGATGCCAACCAGCAACTGGCGTTTAATACCAGTACCGATGCTGTATGGAAGGAGAGTCTGAAACATTTGGGCGGAGAGTACGAAATGATGAAAAATTTTCCCATTGACCCACAATTAAATTAAAGCCTGCGCCTGTTAACCGGGTTGGTATTATATTGACGCGATGCTATACCATTTTATAAAATTTCTTGCCCGGTTAGCCATACAATTTTATTGCAGGCATATCAGTATCAATAAAAAACACCTGCTGCAACTGGAAGGTCCGCTGATGCTTGCAGCCAATCATCCCAATTCATTTTTAGATGCCATTATTCTTTGCACCTTATTTGACAGGCCGGTATATTCCTTAGCACGGGGCGATGCTTTTAAAAATAAAACAGTTGCAAATATTTTATTCAAACTAAAAATGCTGCCGGTATACCGGGTAACCGAAGGCGTTGAAAATTTAGAAGAGAATTATAAAACTTTTGATCTTTGTAAAGAGATATTTAAAAAAAACGGCATTGTACTTATTTTCAGTGAAGGCAGGTGCGTAAACGAATGGCATTTGCGGCCATTGATGAAAGGTACTGCCAGGCTGGCCATCAGCAGTTGGGAGGATGGTATTCCGTTAAAAATTTTACCGGTGGGTATCAATTACAGTTCATTCACCAAATTTGGCAAAAATGTAAAATTATTTTTTGGAGATTTTATCACTGCAAAAGATATTACTACCGGTGAGGGGCATGGCAAAGCCATACAATCTTTCAACAGCAACCTTTCGCAGCAGCTGCAGCCCTTTATTTTTGAAATTGAAGCAAACGATACCAAAGCATTGCACCAGGCATTTCATGTACCGCAATCTGTTTTAAAAAAAGCCCTGCTTTTTATTCCGTCAATAGCAGGCTGGCTGATACATGCTCCGCTGTTTTACCCTGTAAAAAATTATGTGCAACATTCAAAGCTGGAAAAAGAGCATTACGATTCTGTTGTGGTGGGTATTTTATTGCTGGCCTACCCATTATACCTGCTGTTGATCAGCAGCATTGTTTTCGGTTGTACACAACGTTGGGAATCATTTTTATTATTGTTGCTATTGCCGTTTACGGCATGGGCACATGCACAACTGAGAAAGCAATTCAGTTAATTCAAACATCTTAAAATAAAATACCCATACAAATTTGTATGGGTATTTTTATTCAGTCCGGAAGCGGGAGCTGCCGGATACAATTATGCTTCAACTGCACCTTCCACCAGCACTGTTACTTTATTATTCATCACTTCTACAAATCCGCTTTGAATGATATAAGATGCAGTAGCGTTTTTATCTTTCAAAATTTTAAGGGTGCCATTTTTTAAAGCACTTACCATGGGAGCATGCTTTTCAAGCAATTCAAAAGAACCGCTGATGCCCGGTAACTGCACGCCGTACACATCGCCACTAAAAATTTTGGTCTCCGGTGTTAATATTTCTAAAGTCATTTTTAAAAGTATTTAGTAGATAGTAGTTGGTAGTTAGTATTTAATTCAATGTTTTACTTAAACCAACAATCATTTATTGAACCTGATCTAGCATATTAGAAATAGCTTGTAATTATTCTTTCGTAAAATAATTAAATCTTAAAGCCAGAGACAATTGCGTTTCTAATTCATAGCTGGAGCCAAGAGCAATACTAAGAAAATGTTTGAATTCATTTTTAGAATTTCTCCCCGCACCTTCTGCAATATTTGATGGTATTGATACTCCACATCTTCTTATTTGCGATTGCAGACCAAATTTTTCTTCTTTCGGAAAGTCAGCAGTAATTATATAAATCTGTTCAACAAGATCCATCGCTTTTTGCCAAACGAGTAGCTCCTTAAATTTATTCATGCTAACTACTTTCGACTCAATACCATCTACTAATTATGCTTGTGCAGCAGCCATCAGTTTTTTACCTTTTTCAACAGCATCTTCCAAAGTACCTACCAGGTTGAAAGCTGCTTCAGGGTATTCGTCCACTTCACCGTCCATAATGGCGTTAAAACCACGGATGGTATCTTCAATGGGAACCAATACACCTTTTAAACCGGTAAACTGTTCAGCCACAAAGAAAGGCTGGCTTAAGAAACGCTGTACTTTACGAGCACGTGATACTACCAGTTTATCATCATCACTCAATTCATCCAAACCAAGGATGGCGATGATATCCTGTAATTCTTTATAGCGTTGTAAAATTAATTTTACGCGGTTGGCAGTATTATAATGCTCGTCACCCACAATTGCAGGAGTTAAAATTCTTGAAGTAGAATCCAAAGGATCTACCGCAGGATAGATACCCAGATCGGCAATTTTACGCGATAATACGGTGGTAGCATCCAGGTGAGCAAATGTGGTTGCAGGAGCCGGATCGGTTAAATCATCCGCAGGTACATATACCGCCTGTACAGAGGTAATAGAACCGTTTTTAGTTGAAGTAATACGCTCTTGCATCAATCCCATTTCAGTAGCAAGGGTTGGTTGGTAACCCACCGCTGATGGCATACGGCCTAATAAAGCCGATACCTCGGACCCCGCCTGCGTAAAACGGAAGATATTATCTACAAAGAATAAGATATCTTTTCCCTGTCCGGTACCATCGCCATCACGGAAATATTCCGCAACTGTCAGGCCGCTTAATGCCACACGTGCACGTGCTCCCGGTGGTTCATTCATCTGTCCGAATACGAAGGTTGCTTTAGATTCTTTCAGGTCTTCCATATTCACAGCGCTCAAATCCCATCCGCCTTCTTCCATACTGTGTTTGAATTTATCACCATAATTCATGATACCCGCTTCAATCATCTCTCTCATCAGGTCATTACCTTCACGGGTTCTTTCTCCCACACCCGCAAATACAGATACCCCATTATAAGCTTTCGCAATATTGTTGATCAATTCCTGGATCAATACGGTTTTACCCACACCCGCACCACCAAACAAACCAATTTTACCACCCTTTGCGTATGGCTCAATCAGGTCGATCACCTTAATACCGGTAAACAAGATTTCGTTTGCAGTACTTAAGTTTTCGAATAATGGTGGTTTATTATGGATAGGACGGCCACCTGCCTTGCTTACCTGGGGCAAACCGTCGATAGCATCACCGGTTACATTGAATAAACGTCCTTTAATGGCATCACCCACGGGCATTGCAATTGGAATGCCGGTATCAGTTACTGCAGTACCACGTACCAAACCTTCGGTACCGTCCATCGCAATGGTACGTACACTGTCTTCGCCCAAATGCTGCTGTACTTCCAGTACCAGGGTATCGCCGTTTTCACGTTTTACCTCTAATGCATTTAAGATTTCAGGAAGTTTGCTGCCGCTGTCGAACTGAACGTCCACAACCGCCCCGATAACTGATTTAATTTTACCCGTGTTGGCCATAAAAAAGTATTAATTATATAAAGTATATATTTTCGAGCCGCAAAGGTAAGGCATGTGGTTTGAAAACTAAAATTTGGAATGGCCTTTTTACAGCAAGTTTTGTAAGATTTTAGGCCATTACTACCTGTTGAAATATAAAAACCCGCATATATATCAGCTAATTTACATACCCAATTAGGATTAGTGTCTACCTTTAAAGAGCATATGTGGCAAAAATTAAAAAAAGTTGCTTGGTTTGGCTTTGTTGCAACCAATATTTTTACGGTACTCCTGTATTTACTGGCCTGTATAACGCCCTGGCTGAATGCCGGGAGGCATCCATATATCGCACTGTTAAGCCTGCTGTTTCCCCTGCTTTTTATTGCCGTTACCGGGCTCATTATTTACTGGCTGATTAGAAAGCCGAAATGGGCATGGATGGGTATACTTCTTTTATTGCCCGGCTGGAAATCATTGTCGGTTATGCTGTGCTTTAACAGCAGCACAGCATTTGTTACCACCAAAACGCCGGACGCCATTCGTGTATTAACCTGGAATCTATCCAGCTGGGGCGAATCTGCCAAAGGCAATGAGGCTAAAATAAATTACCATAAACAAATGTTGGACCTGATCAAAGAGGCCAATCCCGACCTGCTTTGCTTTCAGGAATTTACCAATTCGGCATTTTGGAATAACCATGATTCGGTTGCACCGGATTTAAAAGCCATGGGATATCAATATAGTTATTTGAAAAAAACAAAGTATGCAGCATACCAGTATAAACCCGAACGGTTAACCAGTGTGGCCATTTTTTCCAGGTACCCGATGGAAGATACCGCACACTTTGATTATGATGATGCCGATTTTGCCGAGCCATTGATTTTTGCCGATATACAAATCAATCAACAAACAATCAGGCTGTTTACCACCCACCTGCAATCTGTACGATTTGGTTATAACGATTATAATGCGCTGCGGAATTTTAAAACACCCACCAAAGCCAGTATACAACAATCAAGGGCTACAGCAGGGAAATTGAAATATGCTTATAAAAGAAGGGCGCTTGAAGCTGAAACCATTCACAGTAAAATAGAGCAAAGCCCTTTCCCGGTAATTTTATGCGGCGACTTTAATGATGTGCCCACTTCATACACTTACTTTACTGCCAGGGGAGATTTGCAGGATGCATTTTTACAAAAGGGATCAGGCTTTGGCAGAACCTTCCGGTATATCTCCCCTACTTTAAGAATAGATTATATTCTGGCAGATAAAAAATTTGATATTGTTCAATACCATATTTTTAAAGTGGATTATTCCGATCATTATCCTATTGTAACAGACCTGAGGCCTGCAGCAAAAAATTAATGGATGGCTTTATATGCCAGTGCAGCAATCACTCCACCCACAATGGGGGCCAGTACCGGAATCCAGCTATACCCCCAGTCGCTGTCTCTTTTATTTTTTATGGGTAATATAAAGTGCATGATACGCGGACCAAGATCCCTTGCAGGATTGATGGCATAACCTGTTGGCCCGCCCAAAGAAAGTCCGATGCCCAGCACCAGTAATGCAACGGGCAATGCATCCAAAGCTCCTAAAGAAAAACCGGTTTCATTCATTTTGGCTCCTGAAATAGAAAAAGCGCCAAATACCAGCACAAAAGTGCCAATGGCTTCTGTTATAAAATTATTTACTGTATTTCGGATAGCCGGTCCTGTGCAAAAAACAGCCAGCATGCCATCCGCATCGGAGGTGGCATCAAAATGTTTTTTATATGTAACCCAAACCAGTGTACTGCCGCACATAGCGCCCAGCACCTGTGCCGCAATATATACCGGTGCCTTGCTCCAGTCGCCCGACTTTACAGCATCAGCAATGGTTACTGCAGGGTTTAAATGCCCTCCGCTTACGGTGGCAATATACACCCCCACAAAAACAGCAATGGCCCATCCGAAAGTGATCACTATCCAGCCACCATGCTGGCCTTTGGATTTGTTTAAAACCACATTGGCCACTACGCCGTTACCCAATAATATCAATAGTGCTGTTCCAATAAACTCGGAAAGAAAAGGCGACATAAGCAATCGTTTAAGTTGAAATAATTATAATCAAGATAATAAATATTGTTTTGCCAATGCAGTAAATGTTGCAATTTGTTGCTGCTGCCACAATTCATCTTTATCCATTTCTTTTGCCATTACAGCAGCCACAACGGGAGCAACGTCAATGGCTGCACGGGCATCCAGGAATAATAACCTTATCCGTCTTGCCAGAATGTCTTCTACTGTAAGCGCCATTTCGTTTCGGATGGCCCAAATAATAACGGCTTTTATATAAGGAAAAGAGGGGTGAATAGGCTCAGACCATGCTGCATTTTCATTGCTCAGCGCATGGATCAGTATGGCATCGCTGCCATAAAAATGCAGGGGGTCATTACTGTTTATTTCATTGGTCCAGCCATGAATTTTTAATTGCTCCGTAATGCAGGGTGTTTTTTTAAGTTGGCCCATCTGCACCACAGTGTTCAATACATCAGCTGCCATTTTTCTGTAGGTGGTCCATTTGCCACCGGTAATGCTTACCAGCCCGGCAGCACTTACCAGTATGGTATGATCCCTTGGCATTACAGCCGTTTTACCAGATGCCCCTTTTTTTACCAATGGCCTCAATCCGGCAAAAACAGATTGTACATCGCTTCTTTTGATCTGCACATCCAGGTACATATTGATATGATGCAATACAAATTCAATTTCCTGCTCTAAGGGTTGGGGTTCTAATGAGTGGGTGGTTACCGGCGTATCCGTTGTACCAATAACTACTTTATCATGCCAGGGCACTGCAAACAAAACCCTGCCGTCTTCTGTTTTAGGAATCATCATGGCTTCTGACCCGGGGAAGAATTGTTTGTCCAGAACAAGATGAATACCCTGCGAAGGACTTACCATATTTTCTGCATTGGTATTATCTAATTTCAATATCTCATCTGTAAAAATACCGGTAGCATTGATCACCTGTTTTGCCCTGAGCTGATATTGAACAGCATTGATACTATCGTAAACCACAGCGCCTGTAATACTTCCATTCGTTTTTATCAATTGTGTAAGTGCACAATAATTGATAATGTTTGCACCATTTTCAGCAGCTGTCTGTGCCAGATTAATTGCCAGTCTGGTATCATCAAACTGGCCATCACGGTAAACAATAGCACCGTTTAATTTTTTTGTATTGATGGTGGGCAGCAAGGTTGCAGCTTTTTTACTGCTGATGATTTTTGTTTTACCCAGACCAAGTTTGCCCGACATCAAATCATACAGTAGTAAGCCAATGCCATAATATATTTTTTGCCAAAGGCTGTAACAGGGCAATACAAAAGAAAGATTGCTGGTAACATGCGGTGCGTTTTGTAATAAGCGGCCTCTTTCTTTTAATGCTTCTCTTACTAGTTTAATATTACCCTGGGCCAGATACCGAACGCCGCCATGTACCAGTTTGGTGGAACGGCTTGATGTTCCTTTTGCAAAATCATGCTGCTCTATTAATAAAGTAGAATAGCCTCTTGTTGCCGCATCAACCGCAATACCCAACCCAGTGGCACCACCGCCAATGATCACGATGTCCCATTCTTTATCTTCCTGCAACTGGCGGATCATGGCAGCTCTGTTCATATCATATTTATAATAACCGCTGATGGCTTTGTAAGCGCTTGCTGAATTAAGTAATTTTATTTTGTCCAGCCAATGGTAGTGTTCACCGCTCTTTGCCAGCCAAATGTCAATTGATTTCTTGTATCGTCATCCATAGCAGGAGCAAATGTTTTATCGATCTGCCATTGCTGCTGAATGTCCTCCACACTTTTCCAGTAACCCACAGCCAATCCAGCTAAATACGCTGCCCCCAGGGCGGTGGTTTCTGTTACAGTAGGCCTTAATACTTTGGTATTTAGAATATCACTTTGAAACTGCATCAGCAAATCATTAGCTGTGGCACCGCCATCTACCCGCAATTCTTTTATAGAAATTCCTGAATCTGCTTCCATCGCTTTTAATACATCCATGGTTTGATATGCAATACTTTCCAATGCAGCACGGGCAATATGTGAAGCTGTGCTGCCCCTGGTTAATCCCACAATGGTTCCCCTGGCATCCTGGTTCCAGTGCGGTGCTCCCAGGCCGGTAAATGCCGGCACTACATATACACCTTCATTACCATTTACCTTTGCCGCTAATGCTTCCACATCACCAGATTTATTTATGATACCTAACCCATCTCTTAACCATTGCACCACCGCACCTGCAATAAACACACTGCCTTCCAAAGCATATTGAGTAATGCCATTCACTTTCCAGGCCACAGTGGTTAATAAATTATGTGTAGATAATACCGGTTGCTCCCCGGTATTCATGAGCATAAAACAACCGGTGCCATAGGTATTTTTAACCATGCCGGGATGCGTACACATCTGACCAAATAAGGCACTTTGCTGATCTCCTGCTATTCCTGCAATAGGAATATTTTTTGCAGATAAAATATTTTGTGTGTTACCATATACTTCGCTGCTGCTGCGGATCTGCGGCAGCATATTACCGGGTATGGTAAAAATCTTTTCCAGCTCTCCATCCCACTGCAGGGTATGGATATTGCACAGCATGGTTCTTGACGCATTACTTACATCGGTAGCATGCACCTGGCCTTTTGTTAAATTCCATAAGAGCCAGGTATCAATGGTGCCAAAACACAATTCACCGTTTACTGCTTTTGCCCTGGCGCCTTCTACATTATCCAGTATCCATTTTACTTTAGTGGCGGAGAAATAAGCATCGATGATCAACCCTGTTTTTTGCTGAATCATTTTATCCAGTTGCTTTCTTTTTAATTCATCGCAAAAAGATGCGGTTCTTCTGTCTTGCCAAACAATAGCATTGTACACCGGTTTACCGGTGGCCCTTTCCCAAACCACTGTAGTTTCCCGTTGATTGGTAATACCAATGGCAGCTATATTTTCTACCGTTAACCCTGCCTTGGAAATGGCTTCTGCCGCCACACCCAATTGGGTACTCCATATTTCATTGGCATCATGCTCTACCCAGCCCGGCTGGGGAAAATATTGGGTAAATTCCTTTTGCGCCACTGCAACGATGGCACCCTGCTGATTAAAAATGATAGCCCGGCTGCTGGTAGTTCCCTGATCGAGAGAGAGAATGTATTGGTTCATAGCAAGTAATATTTAATATCAAGTTAATTGAAATTTACCGAAAAAATATTTTGCAACATTGTTGCAGCAATTTTATATCTTCGCTTCGTGAAAATCAGAAGAGCAATATGGTTTAACCGTATAACAGCAGGTGTACTGCTGTTCATACTGGCATTGGTTACGGATATTCAGGTATTGCATTCGCACGTTTCAAAAAATTCATTTTCGGCTCCATCCAAATTGCTAAATAAAAAATCGGGTTTACCTGAATGTAATACCCCCGGAGCAGAAAGCCGCTGTTTTATATGCGATTATCAGTTGACAAAGGATGCTGATACACATCATGCAAGTTTTACGCTTTCGGTTCCTGTGCAATATCACAGTATCGTTACGGTAAATTATATTTTTACTCCGCTAAAAAGTACAGCCTCTTTTGAAACCCGGGGCCCGCCATCAATGGCATAATTACTTTACCAGCAGATTTTTTACTCCCGTCTGCTGACGTTATTTTCTATTCTAACAATATTTTATTCCGTTTCTTCCGGCCATTAACCGGGAGTTTGGATAATGACTATACTAATTAAGACAATGAAACAATTTTTTCTGCTGGTGATCAGCAGTATATTTTTCGGACTGTTTGCTGCTGCAAACAATACTCCTTCTGCTACCCTGTTAAAAGGAAACTTTTCTGGTACAATTACAGATGTAAAAACAGGCAGGCCGCTGGCCGGCTGCACCATTTATATTACCGATGTAAAAATTGGTACCGCTTCAGATAATGAGGGCAATTATATTTTAAAGAATATTCCTGAGGGTAATCATTTAATTGAAGTATCACATATTGGGTATACCACTGTGGTAGAAAATGTATTGATCAACAGCGATACCAAAAAGAATTTCAGCTTGGCCGAATCGGTAGTTGAAAGTAATGCCGTGATAGTAACCGGCGTAACCGGTGCCACCCAATTAAAAAAAGTTCCCTTCGCCGTTTCGGTTTTACGAAAGCAGGATTTTTTTCAGAATACTTCTACCAATATTATTGAATCGCTCACTAAAATTGGCGGCGTATCTACTTTATCAACAGGGCCAGCCATTTCCAAACCGGTGATCCGCGGATTGGGGTATAACCGTGTGCTTACTATTAATGATGGGGTAAGACAGGAAGGACAACAATGGGGAGATGAACATGGTATAGAAGTAGATGAAGCCAGTGTAAATAAAATTGAATTACTGAAAGGCCCTGCCTCTATTATTTACGGCAGTGATGCTATGGCCGGTGTGGTAAATATTATTACCAATGTACCGGTACAAAATAATACCATTAAAGTGAACATCAGCAGTAATGTGCAAACCAATAACAGGCTGCAAACTTTTAACGCTAACATCAGCGGCAATAAAAATGGTTTTAACTGGAATGTGTACAGCAGTAATAAAGCCGCCGGGGATTATAAAAATAAATATGATGGCTATGTATACAATTCCAAATTCAACGAGCACAATATTGGAGGCTATGCAGGCTACAACGGCAACTGGGGCTACAGCCATTTACTGATGAGCAATTTTAATTTAAAGGCAGGATTGATAGAAGGAGAAAGAGATGCCAATGGATATTTTATTAAACCGGTTGCAGGTGGCGGCACAGCCACAGCTACTGATGCAGATTTTAAAACTTCAACGCCGCAAATACCTTACCAGCATATCAGGCATTTTAAAGTGGCCTCAGATAATAACATTAAAATAGGAAAGGATTACCTGGCATTCAACCTGGGTGTACAACGCAATCAGCGGGAGGAGTTTGGAAATATAGACGACCTGAATGAAAGAGGTTTATATTTTGACCTTACAACATTTACTTATACAGCCCAATATCATTTTGCAGAAAAGAAAGGCTGGAAAACTTCACTGGGTATAAACGGCATGCAACAGGATAATACCAATAAAGGTGTGGAACAGTTAATACCGGATTACAGCTTATTCGATTTTGGTACGTATGCGTATACCCAAAAAGTGATGAAAGCTATTACTGTCAGCGGAGGATTGCGGTACGATACCAGGAATATTGATGTAAGCAATTTAATGGATGGCAATACCATCAAAGGCAATGCATTTAAAAAATCATTCTCTAATATCTCGGGCAGTATTGGTTTTGCGGCGCAGGCTACAGATAAATTAAATTTCAAATTGAATTTAGCAAGAGGCTTCAGGGCACCAAGCATACCCGAACTGGCGAGCAACGGAGCACATGAAGGTACAAACCGCTATGAATATGGTGATGCAGGATTAAAAAGTGAAACCAGTGTACAATTTGATGGCGGCTTTGATTATACAGCAGAACATATATCAGTTGGAATCTCTTCTTACTATAACAGCTTCAGCAATTTTATTTTTTACAGAAAGTTAGAAAGTACCGGCGGTGGCGACAGCCTGGTTAATGTAAACGGCGATTTGATTCCTGCATTTAAATTTGATCAGCGTAAAGCTGCACTGGCAGGATTAGAAGCCAAGCTGGATATTCACCCGCATCCGCTGGATTGGTTACACATTGAAAATACTTTTTCTTTTGTCAGCGGAAAATTTGCCTCCGCTATTGAAGGATCAAAAAATATTCCTTTTATACCGGCACCAAAATTAGTTACAGAATTCAGGGGCGATTTTGATAAACTAAAAGGCCCTTTGCGTCATTTATATGCCAAGCTGGAACTGGATAATACCTTTACTCAAAATAATATTTTTACAGCCTATACCACAGAAACAGCCACAAAGGGCTATTCGCTTTTAAATGCCGGCATCGGATCGGATATAGTGAATAAAAAAGGTAATACCTTATTCAGTGTAAGTATTAGTGCGTTGAACATTACTGATGTAGCTTATCAAAATCATTTAAGCCGTTTGAAATATACTGCTGAAAATGTAGTAACAGGAAGAACAGGCGTTTTTAATATGGGCAGAAACTTCAGTATCAAATTAAATATACCACTGAGTTTTTCTATAGATAAATAAGAATATAAAAACATTATGGAAGCGAAGCAATTAAACCCTGCTTCGCTTTTTCCTTTTGCGCCACAGCAGGAATCCGGTAATGCTTAATATGCCTGAACTTAATCCAAAGAGACTGTATATAATTTTTATACCCCATCCGCCGTACCTGCCCATATGCAGTTGTGAGTTCACAATATCATAATAATCTGCAGCAGAGTTTTCATTTACCAAGCGGGTTTTAACCACAGCTCCGCTGCTATCCAAACTAACTACATCAGCTAATTTTTTAGAATGAATATAAGCATTGGTACTGTTGCTCCCGTATACAGCCGCCTTTCCCTTTTTGCTTTGCGCAAAATAGATGATATAAGCGGTAAAATGCGGATGTGTTTTTTTAAGCTGCTGATAAGCACTGTCAAAATTAAATGTCAAACCGGGAGATGGTTTTATAGTATTAACCCAACCGGAATTTTGATAAAACTCTTTTTTAAAAACATAGCGCTGCATCCAGAAACCTGTAATACTCATCATCAAATTAAAGAGCAATGCCCAGGTGCCTATAATCTGGTGCAGGTTATTTTTATTCCATACCGATTTTTTGAATAGTAAAACAGCAAGCATATGGCGCCGGTACAAGATCATTCCCGTTACAATGCTTGTAAAAAAAAGAATGGCAAAACATCCCAGTAACCACTCTCCTGTTTTACCTGCATGAAAAGAGCTGTGAAAAGCTGCTAACCAGCTCATAAAATTATGCTGAATGTCTTCACTTCCGCCGCGTGTTTTTTCTATACATCCTGTTTTAGGATGAACAAACAGCTGCATTGCTTTTGTACCCTGCTGGTAAGAAGAATCGTATACTGAAAATAAAAAAAACCGGTTGTCATTTTCCGGCAGGTTACAACTGCTGATAAGCGCATGCGGGTATTGTTGTTGCACAATGCTGTAACAACTATCTACCGTAATATTTTTTTGTGGTGTTTTAGTAAGGCCAACCATCGGTTGCTGAAAAGCATCTAATTCAGTATGGAATACCAGCATTGCACCTGATATTGATAACAGCAGCATAAAAATACCTGCAATCAATCCGGTAACAGAATGAAAACTGACAAATCGCTGATGTTGCATTAACTGATATTTAACTGTGGTTGCTGTATCTTGCAATAATACTATAAAAATGAATAAAATTCCTGCGGCACTTTTCGTTTGCTTTTTTGGATTGCTTTTTACCAGCGTATCAGCTCAAAATTTTGATATCAACCTGCTGAAACCAATTAATAAAAACGAAACGAATTTTAAAAATAAGTATCTGGAATTAAATGCCTCTTCTGTTTCGCCATTAAGCGTTGGTATTCCTGCAGGTGTTGCCATCGCCGGTTTTATTGCTCACAATAAGCTATTGCAAAAAGATGCTTTATACATGGGAGGTGCTTTTATTGTATCGAGCATCATCACACAAGGCACCAAAAGAATAGTGAACCGTAAACGGCCATTTGAAACCTATAGTTTTATTGTAAAAAGAGATGATGAAAGCGGCGGTTTATCTTTTCCGTCAGGACATACTTCTGCAGCATTTTGTACAGCTACTTCTGTAGCGCTTAGATACCGTAAATGGTATTTTGCAGTGCCTTCTTATGTATTTGCAGTTAGTACCGGATGGGCCAGAATGTACCAGGGCGTGCATTATCCAACAGATGTAATGACCGGAGCCATTGTGGGTGCCGGCAGTGCCTGGCTGGGATGGAAGGCACAGCGCTGGATGGAAAAAAAACATCATTCCCGCAGTATTGTAAATGTGCGCTGGTAATACTTTTCTGCATTATATTTAAGGTATGATTGAGATCAGTATCAATACTCCTGCATTGTTATTTCCTGCCATCACCTTATTAATGCTGGCATATACCAACCGCTTTTTATCGCTGGCTGCACTGGTAAGAAAGCTGCATGAAGAATACCAGCGTGGAGAAAAAGAAAAAAATATTTTAAGCCAGATAAAAAATATCCGCAGTCGTATTAACCTGATCCGCTACATGCAGGGCTTTGGTATCATGAGTTTTTTATGCTGTGTATTGTGTATGTACGCCATCTTCAGGGGCTGGGCAGCCCTGTCGCACTGGATATTTGCGGCCAGCCTTATCTTCCTGCTGGCATCCATAATTTTTTCGTTAATAGAGATCAATAAAAGCACCCGTGCCATTGAGCTGGAATTGGGGGATATTGAAGAACTGAGTAAGGCAAATATCTTTTCCGATATTTTTAAGAATGAGAACAGTTAATAATCAAACTCTTTGGGTTTATGTGTATCATACTCCGCATCATAACTCATAAAAAAACGGGTATAGATCACCCTGCTGATACGCATCATCCAGGGCTGCAGCACCACCAGTAAAACAATATTGGTACCCAACCACCAAAACAAACGGTTGTCATCAACCGACATGCCGATCAATACATACCAGGCTATTCCGGTAGCTACAGAAATGGCTACGGCCAGCGCATAACTCACATAGCCGGTACCAAACCAGAACCCGTTTTCCATATCATATTTTTGTCCGCACACAGGACAATTATCGTGCATATCAAATATATGTTTCAGCGATAACTTTTTGTAGGGGTTATTGTCTTTAAACATGGGCCCGCGCCTGCAGCGGGGGCATTTCATGCTTAATATACTCCAGTAAAAATTGGGTGTGGGCTTTGTACTCATCGCTGCAAAGGTATAAAACTAAAAATTGCCAATGGTAACAAAAGTTACTTCCCTATCTAAATTTCCATTTAAAATAGATCATGGCAATGATCATGGAGAGCACAATGCCGTTAGTGGCCATAATCGGGCTGGCATTAACAAGTATACCATAAACCAGCCAAAGCGATACATTTACAAAAAGAAGTAACAGGGTTAGGGAAGACAAGTCTTTAACCGATTTGGTCTTCCATATTTTTATTACCTGCGGTAAAAATGTAATGGCCGAAACAAAGCCGCCTGCATAGCCAACATAATCTGCTACTGGTATACTCATATGATTTAATTAAGTTGTAGTTATTTTTTTTCTTTCGCCAATCTGCTGCCTCCACATGGCATAATACAATCCCTTTTCTGCCAGCAGGCTCTCGTGACTGCCCTGCTCAATCACTTCTCCTTTTTCCAGCACATAAATCCTGTCGGCATGCATGATGGTACTTAACCTGTGTGCTATCAGTACAGTAATCTGTTCGCCATTGCTGCTTACCTGCTTGATTGTATTGGTAATCTCTTCTTCTGTGATGGAATCGAGTGATGATGTAGCTTCATCAAAAATGAGTAAGTGCGGGTTACGTAATAATGCCCTTGCAATAGACAGGCGCTGTTTTTCACCACCCGATAATTTCAACCCGCCTTCGCCTATCACACTGTTGATGCCACTATCGGCTTTTTCGAGTATAGTATAGCTGGCCGATTTTTTTAAAGCGGCCAGTATTGCTTCATCAGATGCATCGGGATTTACAAAAAGCATGTTTTCTTTGATGGTTCCGGCAAACAGTTGGGTATCCTGTGTAACAAAACCTATCTGGCTTCTCAATTCATCAAAGTCAATATCATTACCATCAATACCATTATACTTAATAGAGCCTGTCTCGGGACGGTACAATCCCACCAGCAATTTTACCAATGTAGATTTGCCTGACCCTGATGGACCAACAAAAGCAACGGTTTCGCCACTCTTTGCTGTAAAGCTGATATTTTCCAATGCATTTTGAGCTGCAGTTTTATGCTTGAAGGAAACATTGGTATAACTCAACTCTTCAATATTTTTAAGGTGAGCGGCTTTTAATGGTTTAGGCTCGGGCTTTCTTTCCATTAATGTTTTAAAATTATTTAATGAAGCCTCGGCCTCCCTGTAAGTAATGATGATATTGCCGATCTCCTGTAAAGGACCAAAAATAAAAAAGCTGTAAAATATCATGGTCAGGTACTGACCCGGTGTAATAGTATCTTTAAATATCAAAAACAACAGGGTAAACATGATGATCTGGCGCAGCAGGTTTACAAATGTACCCTGTACAAAACTGAGCATACGAATACTTTTTACCTTGCGCAATTCAAGTCCCAGTATTTTATAGGTATTCCCGTTCAGTCTTTTAATTTCCTGGTTGGTTAAACCAAGGCTTTTTACCAATTCAATATTTCTAAGGCTTTCGGTGGTGGTACCTGCCAGTGAAGTGGTTTCGGCAACAATTTTCTTTTGAATGAATTTTATTTTTTTACTCAGGATGCTGGTAAGCCAGCTGAGTAATAATGCACCGGTTAAATACACCACTACAATGCTCCAGTGCAGGGTAAAGGCATAAATAGTTACAAAAACCAACCCCACCAGAATACCAAAAACGATATTGATAAATGCCGTAATGAATTTTTCTGTGTCGGTACGAACTTTAGTTAAAATACTTAAGGTTTCGCCGCTCCGCTGGTCTTCAAAATCAGAATATGGCAAACTCATGCTATGCCTTAAGCCATCCGTAAAAATACTGGCACCAAATTTTTGAATGACCACACTGCTGAAATAATCCTGGAATGCTTTGGCAATGCGGCTGATCATGGCCACTGTGATGAGTAAACCCAGGTATTTTAATACGCCCCATACATAGTCATTTTGGCCCCGCGGCAGCAGTCCGGCTTTATCAAAACTATGAGGATGTGTTGCAAAAAGGTCAATGAGCTTTCCGGCAAAATAGGGGTCCAGCAATGAAAAACACTGGTTCACCGCCGCTAAAAAAAGTGCCAGTACCACCAATGCTTTATATGGCTTTAAATAGCTGAATAATATTTTCATTAAAATTATTTAGGAGGTTGAACATCAAATATCGTACAACTAAACCAATAATGGCAAGATGGCAGGGAAATGAATCATTAACAAAGAATAATGATTCATTCACTAAGCTCCCCACCCTTCCCTGTCTAAACTCCTGTACTGAATGGCTTCTGCCAGATGTTCGGGCTTAATCTCGTCACTGTCTGCCAGGTCGGCAATGGTACGGCTCACTTTTAATATCCTGTCGTAAGCCCGGGCAGAAAGGTTTAATTTTTCCATCGCCACTTTCAGCAGGTTTTGCCCGGCGGTGCTGATCACACAAATTTCTTTTAACTGTTTGCTGCTCATTTGAGCATTGGCATACACGCCATCGCTGTCTTTATACCTTTCTGCCTGAATATTTCTTGCCTTAATCACCCTTTCCCTGATATGTTCACTTTTTTCAAATTGCTGTGTACTGGACAGTTCGCTAAATGCCACCGGTGTTACTTCTACATGCAGATCAATGCGGTCTAATAAAGGTCCGGAGATCTTGTTTAAATATTTTTGTACAGCCCCCGGCGGGCAGGTACATTCTTTTTCGGGGTGATTGAAAAATCCGCAGGGACAGGGATTCATACTGGCAATGAGCATAAAAGAAGCCGGAAAATCCAATGCCACTTTTGCTCTTGATATGGTTACCCTTCTTTCTTCCATGGGTTGCCGCATTACTTCTAATACTGTTCTCTTAAACTCGGGCAATTCATCTAAAAATAATACCCCATTGTGTGCCAAAGAAATTTCTCCCGGTTGAGGATTGCCTCCACCGCCTACCAGTGCTACATCAGAAATGGTATGGTGCGGCGAACGGTAAGGCCGTTTAGAAATTAAGGTGGCATTCTCGGGCAGCTTACCTGCCACGCTATGAATTTTGGTAGTTTCTAAAGCTTCCTGCAAGCTGAGTGGCGGCAGGATGGTAGGCAAGCGTTTTGCCAGCATGGTCTTTCCTGCGCCGGGCGGGCCAATCAGTATGGCGTTGTGTCCTCCGGCCGCTGCAATCTCCAGTGCACGCTTGATGTTCTCCTGTCCTTTTACATCACAGAAATCAATATCAAAATCGCTTTGTGCCTGGGCAAATTCTTCTCGTGTATTTACAATGGTTGGTTCAATAGCATTTTCATCTTCAAAAAAACCGATCACTTCATTGATATGTCCCACGCCATATACCAGTAAGTTATTTACCATGGCCGCTTCCCGGGCATTTTGTTTGGGAACGATTAGTCCTTTAAAATTTTCTTTGCGTGCCTGTATGGCAATGGGTAATGCGCCTTTAATGGGACGAATAGAACCATCCAGGCTCAGTTCTCCCATGATGACATACGCCGCTAATTTTTCCGGATTTTTAATTTGTTCTGTGGCACCCAATGTGCCAATAGCGATGGGCAGGTCGAAGGCGGTTCCGGTTTTACGGATATCTGCCGGGGCCAGGTTTACCACCAGCTTGGTACGGGGCATAAAATAACCATTGCTTTTGATGGCGCTTTCCACACGCTGTAAACTTTCTTTAACAGCGCTGTCGGGCAGGCCCACAATAAAATAGTCTTTCCCCTGGTTGTTGACGGATACTTCAACAGTAATGGTAATGGCTTCCACGCCATATACGGCGCTGCCAAAAGTTTTCACTAACATATATGGTACGAATTATAAGAAAATGAAAATAATAAAAATTTATGGGAACTGCCAGCAAAAAATATTTCGACAATGTGCTGCTGCTGAATAAACATTATTTTTACTGAAACTAATTGTATGAAGCCAGTAATATTTTGTTGCCTTGTATTTTTTATTTCCAGTTCTGCAAACAGCCAGCAGAAAATGAAAGACGGCACTTATCTGGTTCCGGATTCAGTAAAAGCAACGGGCTTTATTACTGATATTACCATCAGCAATAAGAGCAGTGCCAAAAAAGTACAAGCTTATCTAAATGTAAATAATACCCTTTCGGTTGGACTGAGTAAAACAAAAAATACAGCAAGCCTGCAATGGCACCAATCTGCCCGCATGAATGTGCTCACACAAAAATTGCCCTTTCAATGGGAATATAATACTACCTATTCGCTGCTGGTAATGACGGCCAGCGATTCAGCTGCAAACACCACTTTATACTCCGGGTACATTCATCTGCCCAATGAAAACAAGTGGAAGCTGATACACAGTTCATCAGTTACCGGTTTCAATACCATAAAAAATATTTTTACTGCAAACAGCAATAAAAAAAATTACGACGTACAGTTCAGCAACCGCTGGCTCTTACGCAGTAATAATTCATGGAAGGCATTAGACAGTCAGACTACAAAACCTCCTGTGCTTCGCCCCATGAGTAATACCGACAGCATTGCACAACAAAAAGCAGAAGTGGATGAATTGAACAGAAAGCTTCCGAAAGACAGTGTGACTTATAAGGATGGTATATTTTACCAATCCCTTAAAGAAGGCAACGGAAGACTGGTGACTATTTCAGATACTGTAGTAATACATTATAAAGGCTGGTTGTTCAGCAATGGAAATGTATTTGACCAAACCAAAGAAAAGCCTGCCACATTTCCTTTAAGCCGCTTAATAAGAGGCTGGCAAATTGGTGTGCCGCAATGCAGGGTGGGTGGTACAATAAGATTATTCATTCCCTCGGGCAGTGCTTATGGCATACGTACTTTCAGCACTAATATTCCTCCAAACAGTACACTGGTTTTTGATGTGGAAGTGCTGGAGGCAAAAGAGAAATTATAAAAATTTAAGCTTCTTTGCCTGAAAAATCGTCGGTAAAAAACTTCACCGACGATTTTCCCCATCTTACCGAAAAATATCAGCATACAACCTAATCCCGCTTTACCTGCGATTGCCTGCACATTAGCTTTGTGGTATCACAATTAAAAAAACAACTCTCATGGATCAGAACAATAGCGATAACGCCATAAGCACCCACCGTAAAAACCGCGTGGTGGGCGGACTAATTTTGATAGGTATTGGCGCTGTATTATTTGCAGAAAAAATGGGTGTGCTTTGGCCTTCATGGCTGTTAAGCTGGCCCATGCTGCTGATTGTAGTTGGCCTGTACAGCGGTATAAAACACAATTTCAAAAATGCTACCTGGATCATCCTGATTGCAGTTGGCGCTCTTTTTTTGTGGGACGAAATGGTTGATGATGTAAGCCTGAAACAATTTACCGTTCCCATTATTTTAATTGCTCTGGGACTGTTAAGTATTTTAAGGCCCCGTTTTGGCTGGAGCGGCCGAAGGCAACAAAGATGGGAACACAAAAGAGACCGCAAAAGAGACCGCTGGGGATTTACTGCCAGTACCGGGCCGGATAACAGTTATGTAACGGATGTGCCCTTAAATGATGACTATATCGACATCAACTGCGTATTCAGCGGTATTAAAAGGACTGTACTTTCTAAAACTTTTAAAGGAGGAAAAATATCCTGCGTGTTTGGCGGTGCAGAAATAGACCTTACCAAGGCTGATATCCAGGGCAGCGCTGTGCTTGACCTGCATGAAGTATTTGGGGGTATCACATTGACCGTACCTTCCAACTGGACGGTAAAAAATGATATTGAAGGCGTATTTCATGGGGTGGACGATCAACGGAATAATCAGGTACAGCCAGATGCGGATAAACTGCTGATACTGCAGGGCAGCGCAATACTGGCAGGTGTGGAAATAAAAAGCTTTTAAACTACTCACTCAAAATTCAATTGATTGTTATGAACTGGTATCTTTCAAAAATCATTTATCAAATCATTTGCGATAAAGGCCTGCATACCCCGCAGTTTGATGAACAGCTCCGTTTGATTTTTGCAGAAGATGATTTGCATGCCTTTAATAAAGCAAGATTACTGGGAGAAAGTGAAGAAGATGATTTTTTAAATAACAGCAATAAACCTGTCTGCTGGAAATTTATTGATGTTTCAGAAATACATAAGTTGAATACCTTAGCAGACGGAACGGAAATGTATTCGGTGATTAAAGAAGAGCAGGATGCCGCTTTTTTTATACAAACCACCAAACTAAGGGCCCGGCATTTATTTGAGGCCTGTATTGAAGAAACCATAAAACAAAACTAGGCTTTGGCAAAATCTCCGCTTTCGTTTGGCATTAGCCGCATTGTATTTGCCGCATGGTGGCTGGTATGGTTTGGTATACAATGGAGTGTGCTATCAGAAATGGGAATAAGTTCCGTAGAAGCCATTACCGATAGTGCTGTTTCTAATATTTTACTGGGAGGCTGCTGCCTTGTCATCATCAATAATATGCGGTATTACCTGCCCCGGCAGGAAAAGTACTGGTATGTTTTTACCGTTAGCCTTATACTTAGTTTTTTATGGTTAATAATACTGCGTTCCGTATTGTTTTTTATTTTTAAGTCAGACAGTCATTACACCGTATTACTTAAACAATCCTCCACCATACGTTTTGGATTTGCATTTTTAATGATCGGTTGTGTATCTGCCATCAGCCTGCTTTGGTTTACACAGCTGGATAAAATACTTACTGATAACAGGCAAAAAGAAATTGAACAACTGGCAAAAGATGCCGAGCTTTTTAAACTGCGTCAGCAACTGCAACCGCATTTTTTATTCAACAGTTTAAATTCGGTGAGTGCACTGATCGGCAGTCAGCCCGAAAAGGCAAGACATATGATACAGCAACTTTCTGATTTTTTACGCGGTACATTAAAAAAAGAAGAGCACCAGTGGAATACCCTGCATGAAGAAATACAGTACCTGCAATTATACCTGGATATTGAGAAAGTGCGTTTTGGTCACCGCTTACAAACCACAGTACAGGTGGAAGAAACAGCAGCGCAATGTCTTTTACCGGCTTTACTATTGCAGCCTGTTGTTGAAAATGCCATCAAGTTTGGTTTATATGATACAATGGATGAAGTAAGCATTACCATACATGCCACGCAGCAAACTAATATGCTGCACATTACTGTTACCAATCCTTATGATGCTTCCACCGCAACACCATCTAAGGGTACAGGCTTTGGCCTGGCCTCTGTAAAACGGCGTTTGTTTTTATTATTCGGAAGAGCCAATCTTTTAATAACACAACCAGAGCATAATATTTTTATCACTACTATTTTGATTCCTCAAAAAATATGAACGCAATTATTATAGATGACGAGCCGCTGGCAAGAATGGTAATCAAAGAATATCTGGCACCGTATGCCAATATTACTGTAGTACAGGAATGTGCTGATGGCTTTGAAGCAGTAAAAGCCATTATGCAGCATCAGCCCGATCTGATTTTTTTAGATATCCAAATGCCCAAGATCAATGGGTTTGAAATGCTGGAACTGATAGACAGTCCCCCGGCGGTAATTTTCACCACAGCTTTTGAAGAATATGCTATTAAAGCATTTGAAGCACACGCGGTAGACTATTTATTAAAACCCTTCAGCAAAGAAAGATTTGATAAAGCCATAGAAAAATTAGCGGAAGGAAAAGAAAAAAATACTTCCGGAACAAAACAGTTACTGGATAATGATACACATACCACTGCTCAGTACAACCGCGTAGTGGTAAAAGAAAATGGTAAAATAAAGATTATTCCGCTGGCTCAGGTACAGTTTATTGAAGCTGCAGATGATTATGTAAAACTGCATACCGCCGATGGAAGTTTTTTAAAAAATAAAACCATGTCGTATTTTGAATCAGCACTGGACAGTAATAGTTTCATCCGTATTCATCGTTCGTATATTGTAAATGTACAGCTGATTACCAGACTGGACCCTTATGAGAAAGAAACCTATCTGGCAGTTTTATCCAATGGAAAAAAATTGCCGGTAAGTAAAACCGGTTATACTAAACTGAAAGAAGTGCTGGGGATATAATACCCGCTTTTGTGTAGCATAATCTTTAAAAGAGAATTTCAAATATGGATTAAAACAAAAAATGCATCTGTCAGTTATGCGATTACTTTATCTGCTTAATTTTTCTCTTTCCCTTTTTTATCTGACCAATGCAGATGGTCAGATAAATGCCGCTAACAATAATTTTACCATCAAGGGTACTATTACCGGAAAAGATACAGGCAGGGTAATTTTATGGTACGTGGATCCTCAGAAGTATATTCATCGTGATACTTGCCATCTGAAAAACGGGACATATAATTTTACCGGCAATACCAATATTGCCAGTGAGGCGCTACTATGGACTGATATTAACAATCATATTTACGACCATAAGACAATGCTTCGGTTTATTCTGGAGCCGGGAAGTATAGTTATTACCTGTAGCAATGAAGATGCTGTACACGCTGTGGTAACAGGATCAAAAGCACAAATTGAAAAACAACAATGGGATCAAAAAAAATCAAATTTGATTGCTCAAAAAAAGCAGCAGCTAAAAATTGCGGATTCCCTTTATAAGCTCCGCAAAATTAATGCAGACACGATGTACAAAAAAATAGTAGCCAGCAGGTACAGTATCATTGAAATGGATATAGATTATATCAGCAAGTACCACAATTCTTATTTAAGCGGTTATCTGCTATCGCACCATAAACGCAAAATACCTGTAGATAGCTTACAAATGTTGTATTCCTCTCTTGCTGATAAAGTAAAACAAAGCAATTTAGGTTTTGATATTTTAAGTTACTTATATCCCTTAACTACTGATATTACATTTAGAAATCTAAATTCCATTTTTGGTTCAGATTTTAACAGTAGGCTAAAAGAAATAACATCTATTTACGATATCAGCATACCCGATTCATCAGGTAATATGATTAACCTGAGTAAATTTAAAGGGCAGTATTTAATTATAGATTTTTGGGCAAGTTGGTGCCCGCCTTGTATTGAAAACATACCCTATATTAAAAAACTTAAGCAAGAATATAAAAATGATTCTTTACAAATACTCTCTTATTCTGTAGATACAGATGGCAGCAAATGGAAAACAGCAATCAGGCAACATGATTTTACCGGGATACATGTATCTGACCTAAATGGATTTTATGGTTTACTGCCGGTATATTGTAAACTGGCAGTAGGTGTACCAAGATATATGTTGTTTAACAAAACCGGAAAATTGATCAATACAGATTTGCCTCAGCCAGGTAACCCCATGTTGAATAACATACTGGATACGCTGTTAAAATAGTTTATTTACAATCTCCCCAGCAGATCCACCACCCCTTCTCTTTTTAAGATCAGGTACCCCAGCCGGTCGTTGCTGATACCCTCTTTTAACTGGTAACTGAAGTACAGTTGTTCGTTGATCACCGAAGTTTCAAAATACTTGAACTGGATATGGGAATATTTTTTCAGGTCTTCGCCAATTTCATATAAATGTGTGGAGAGGATGAAGAGAGAATTTTTAATTTTCAGCAGCCCTTCAATAACCGTGCTGCTGCATTTCATGGCATCCTGTACATTGGTACCTTTAAACAGCTCATCAATCAGTATCAGCCATTTTCTGCCATCGCTGATCTTTTCAATTGTTTTGCGGATGCGCTGCACTTCGTTAAAGAAATAACTTTCGCCCTGCATGATATTGTCCACCACATTGATATTACTCAGCAGGCCATCAAATAAGGTAAGTTGCATTTGCTGTGCCGGCACCCCCATGCCTGTATGTGCTAAGTATACGGCCACGCCCACTGCCTTAATAAAAGTACTTTTCCCACCCATATTGGCGCCTGTTAAAAATAAAAAATTCTGTTCGGGATCAAGCCGTACATCATACGATACAGGCGTGTGCAGCAGCGGATGAAACAGTTGCGATGCAGTGATTATCGGTTCTTCCGAATCTACAAATTCCGGAAAACAAAGCCCGTATTTTTTGCAGGCGCAGGCCATGCTGTAATAGGCATCCAGCTTGCTGTACATTTCAATCAGTTCATGCGATTCCTGCTTGAACCTTCTTTTTATATAATTACCCAGGGCCAGAATTTTTGGTTTGGGTAATTCTTTAATGTCTTTTACCATTGCCCCCTGCAGCAGTTCCTGCAGGCCCGGTTTGTTCAGCCGCAGCTGTATACGGTCGATGATCACCTGCAAAGGTGCCGGGTTATTTTCTTCCGATAATAATATGGCCAGTTGCTGTAAGCCCGTAAAAAAGTCGATAAAATGTTTAACAGAATAACGCACCAGTGAAAAATCGGAGGCACTGAAAATACTGTACAAAAAACTATTTACCATTCCGGGCGTATGGGGCATTTCATCAATGGCTGTTTCAAAAAACTTTTCTATCACCATAATGGTACCATTGCTGATGAGCCTGGTATCCCAATGTGAATGCACTTCCAGCACTTTTTTTACCACCAGCTGGGTATTTTGTATCGCCGTAACCGTATCGTGCGGATTGCTGATAAAAAAACGCAACCAATCTTTACCTCCCACCGTACGGGTAAAATTCATGAAATGAAAAACAGACTGTTCTTCTTCAGTATCAAATATGGCCAGGTCGGCAAGGGTGGTTTTATCTGCCTGCATCGTATTGGTTGATTGGTTTATTCGTTAATTGGTTTATCAGTAATTACAATAACCACTTCATCATTTGGATAGTATCATGAACAATGAATCATGAACTATTATCTACATACTCACTCCCTGTTAAACAGCAACCGTTTACCCTGTACAGATTCATTCCATACCCCGTTTCCATAAACCATTGTGCCATTCACAAATGTTTTTTCAATACTGGCCGGAAAAGTAAAATTTTCCAGCGGGCTCCAGCCACATTTATATAAAATATTTTCTTTGGTTACCGTATAGGGTTTGTTCAGGTTTACCAGCACCAGGTCGGCAAAATACCCTTCCCGTATATAGCCTCTTTTTTCAATCTGAAAACAATCGGCCACGGCATGGCTCATCTTTTCGGCAATTTTTACCAGGGGTATCCTGCCGTCGGCATAATGGTACAGCATCATCAGCAGCGGATGTTGCACCAGTGGTAAACCGGCATGTGCATGCTCGTAACTGCCCTGTTTTTCTTCCCGGGTATGCGGAGCATGATCGGTGGCAATGATGTCTAAACGGTCATCCAGCAAGGCATCCCACAGTGCCCTTTTATTGTGTGCTGCTTTAATGGCAGGGTTACATTTTATCTGGTAGCCCAAACGTGCATAATCATCGGCTGTAAAATGTAAATGATGTACACAAACTTCCGCCGTAATTCTTTTGTCTTTCAGCGGCAGCATATTGCCAAACAACTGTAATTCTTTTTCTGTACTGATATGCAGAATGTGTAAACGGCTGTTGTATTTTTTTGCAAACTGTATAGCAGTTAGCGAACTTTCAAAACAGGCTTCTTCATTTCTTATCAATGGATGATCAGCTGCCGACAATTCCCCTTTTTCTTTTTTAATACGTTCGTAATTCTGTTTAATAATTCGTTCATCTTCGCAATGCGTGGCGATGAGCATCTCGCTTTCCCGAAAGATCTTATCCAGTGTGGCATGACTGTCCACCAGCATATTGCCAGTACTGGCACCCATAAATATCTTCACCCCGCAAACATCCTTCTTATGCTGGTTCATCTTCAATACTTCCTCTGCATTGTTATTGCTGGTACCCATAAAAAAAGAGTAGTTGGCCAGTGAGGTCTTTGCCCCGATCTGGTATTTGTCTTCCAGCAACTGCGTGGTTAAAGCATTGGGCAATGTATTGGGCATTTCCATAAAACTGGTTACCCCGCCTGCCACAGCAGCCCTGCTTTCAGTATAAATATCAGCCTTGTGTGTAAGTCCTGGCTCCCTGAAATGTACCTGGTCGTCTATCACACCCGGAAAAAGATGTTTGCCACTACCATCAATTTCTGTTACTGAGGCCCTGCAGGCAATGGCAGTGCCTATCTTTTCAATATATTCTCCATTGGTTAAAACATCACAAGTAGTAATTTTTCCTTCATTTACCACCTGTATGTCTTTAAAAAGGTATTTTTGCATATATTAATATTTACACACCCGTTAATCTAAAATATTTAAATGCAAATTATTAAAAGCTTAACCAAACTGTTATTTTTTATTTGTCCTGTTTTTGCTACGGCACAATCCACTTTTTTAAACCAGGGCTCAAAAGATATTCATTTTATAGAACGGCTTGAAATTAAGCAGCAAACCAATACCCACCTTAATTTTTCCACCCTGCGGCCTTTTAACCGTAAAGCAATTGTTCGGGAAGCTGAGTTTTTAGACAGTGCGAGGATGGGTTATGCCGACTCTACGGGAGTAGATAAATACAGGGAATGGACCGACCTGGACCTGTCACCCATTGATGAATACAACCTGCATAGTTTTTTAATGAACAATACCGAATGGGTAACCATTCCAAAAAAAGATATTGAAAGTAAAAAAGCCCTTTTAAGAACTTTTTATAAAACCAAAACCAATTTTTTAGAAGTTAATAATAAAGACCTGTTTTTGGCAGTTAACCCCGTGCTGCAATTCAGCGAGGGTATTGAAAACGGCAACAGCAAGCCCCTGTTTTTAAACAGCCGTGGTATAACAGCCCGCGGTATCATTGCCAATAAAATTGGATTCTCCACCTTTATAACCGAAAACCAGGAACGCGGACCGCAGTTTTACCAGCAGCAGGTAAATACTTACAAGGCAGTACCGGGTGTGGGATTTTACAAACCTTTTAAAACAAATGGCTACGATTATTTTGATGCCCGCGGCTATATCAGTTTTGCAGCTGTAAAAAATTACATAGATGTACAGTTTGGATACGATAAAAATTTTATAGGCAATGGTTACCGCAGTTTATTTTTAAGTGATTGGGGCAACAGCAACCTGTTTTTAAAACTTAATACCAAGATATGGAAATTCAATTACCAGAATTTATTTATGGAGTTGATGCCGCAGTTTAAAAAAGCCGGCGATACCCTGTTAGACAGAAAGTATGCTGCCATGCACCACCTGAGTATGAACGTAACCAAATGGCTCAATATTGGGCTATTCGAAGGCGTTATCTTTGGCAGAAAAAACCGTTTCGATTTTCAATATTTGAATCCGGTGATTTTTTACCGTCATATTGAGGGCACCGTGGGAAGCCCTGATAATGCCGTTGCCGGGCTGGACCTGAAAGCCAATATTGCACACCGCACACAGGTATACGGACAGTTTTTATTTGACGAATTTCAGCTGAACACCATTAAAAACGACCCTTCCAACTGGGCCAATAAATGGGCAGCACAACTGGGCATTAAATATGTGGATGCATTTGGTGTACCCAACCTGGACCTGCAGGTAGAAATAAACCGCGTAAGGCCATTCACTTATTCGCACAACGACACCATTGCCAACTACACACATTACAACCAGCCACTGGCACATCCACTGGGTGCTAATTTTCAGGAACTGATTGCTGGTGCACATTACCAGCCGGCACCTAAATGGTATATCAACGCTAAAGTGATCTATTACTACCAGGGACTGGATACCGCTTCTAAAAATTTTGGCAGTAATCCATTTAAGAATTATACCACGCGTACTTCTAATACCGGTTTTGAAATTGGCAGCGGCAACAAAGCCACCTGCCTCAACAGCATGCTGCAGGTATCGTATGAATGGAAAGAAAATTTGTACCTGGACCTTTCATTGCAGTACCGTGATTATACAACAGCCACCGGCGCCGGTAAAAGCAATACCACAATGGTATCGGCCGGTATACGATTGAATATGTTCCGCAGAGATTACGATTTTTAAAAAAGATATTTAGCTTAATTTTGCTGCATTCACCCTTTACACATCACCTTATCTTAGCAAAGCGTATTGTTAAAGCAATAAAAGAAGTTTATTCATCCACCTTAATCATTATTGTATGATAAGCCGCAAGTGTATTGTTACCAGTTTGTGCATGTTTGTTGCAATGGGATCCTTTGCTCAAAAAAAAGAAAAGCTGAACCTGCAACTGGATGGTATCTGGAGCGGATTTTTTGATGAAAAGAAAAAACAAACCCATATGCTGCATACCAGCAACCGGTTTGCTTTTATTGAAGCCCGGCCCGGCGAGAACCTGGAAATGATTTTTTCGCTTGATTTTGAAACCGGTAAACTGGTAGATACCCCCTTTACCAACCAAATAAAACAGGCCGGAGACAGCCTGCCCACCACCTTTACTTTTTTTGAAGATTATGAGTTTTCGCCGGATGATTCTAAAATTTTAATTAAAACACAAATAGAGCCACTCTTCAATACCTCTACCAAAGAATTCAATTACATATGGGATATTGGAAAAAAAGTAATGAAAACCGTTACTGCCGAAGGTAAGCAATGGTACACCAGCTTTTCTCCCGACAGTAAAAAGATTGCCTATGTAAGAGAAGGTAACCTGTTTATAAAAAACTTAGAGACAGACCAGGTGCAACCTGTTACCTACGATGGTGCCATGGGGCAAAATTTATTTGGCATGGCCGATGCATTGTACGAAAATAATTTTGGCATGATGCGTGCTTACCAGTGGAGCCCCAATGGCGAATACATTGCATTTTTGCGCTTCAATGAAACGGCTGTAAAATTGTTCCCCATTTCTTATTATGACCGTGTATACCCCGAAACAGGAAAACAACGTTATCCAAAGGCAGGCGAAATGGTACCAGAAGTAACCGTATTCATTTACAATATCAAAAACAAAATATTAACCCCTGTAGACCTGGGCCTCAACCCCAACCAATACATTCCGGGCATTAAATGGCAGCCCGACAGTAAGGCTTTATATGTACAAAAACTGAACAGGACTCAAACCAAACTGGATATTGTAAAAGCGGATGTAAAAACAGGTAACACCAGTATTGTTTTCAGTGAAAGTAAACCCAACTATATTAAAGTAGATCCGGAGAATATGTATTTTTTAACCAGCCGCAACAGTTTTTTATGGCTGAGTGAAGACAGCGGTTACAACCAGCTATATGAAGTAAACCTGGCCACCGCACAAAAAAGAAAAATCACCAGAGGAGATTGGGAAGTATTTGAGATCAAATCGGCCAATGAAGGTACTGGGGATATTTATTATACCGGTAATGAATCGGGTGCCAGGGAAAAACATTTGTACAAAATTAATATTGATGGCAGTAAAAGAAAAAAATTAACGGATGGTAACGGCTACCATAATGTGCAACTCACTTCTAATAACCGTTATTTCATTGATGATTACAGTGCCATTAACACACCTTCTTCGTTACAGATGTACAATACAGAAGGCAACAGCATTAACCTGAAACTGCTGGAGAATAAAGAGTTGAAATTAAAAATGGCGGACTATAAGATACCCAGTACAGAGTTTGTATCATTTACCAACAGTACTAAAGATGAACTGAAAGGCTGGGTAATAAAACCTTATGAAACAACCGGCAAAAAACTGCCTGTGGTGATATACGTATACGGCGGACAAAGCAAACAGGAAGTACTGGACAGGTGGGATGATAAAACCTCACTTACACTCCGGTACCTGGCCAACCAGGGATTTTTGGTAGCCTGTATTGATCCGCGTGGCACTCCCGGCCGCGGCGAAGCGTTTAGAAAAGCCACTTACAAAAAGCCCGGCGATGTGGAAATGGAAGACCTTATAGCATTTAAAAATTACCTGAAAAATAATTATAAGATCGATACCGCCAACGTAGCTGTAATGGGCTGGAGTTACGGCGGCTACCTGGCAGCCTTAGCCGCTACTAAATATGCAGGGCAGTTTAAAGCAGCCGTTGCCATTGCACCTGTTACCAACTGGCGTTTGTATGAAAATGTGTATGCCGAAAGAATACTGCAAACACCCGGCGAAAATGCAGAAGGTTACAACAATGCCTCGCCGGTTAATTTTGTAAATAACTACCAGGGTGGTTTGTTATTACTGCATGGTACTGCCGATGACAATGTACACTTTCAAAACAGCATGGAGCTGAGTAAAACGCTGATACAGGCACGCAAACAATTTGATGAATTGTTTTACCCCGATTACCTGCACAATATCAGTGATAACAGTCCTAACTCGGCAAGAATTCATTTGTTTACGAAAATCACCGACTTCTTGAAAACACAATTGACCGGTACTGTTGCAGCGCCTGTAACACCGGCAAAAAAATAATCATTCAAAAATCAAAGAAAAGGTAATTGTTCTGGAATTTACCTGGTCAATAGCGCTGGAGAATTTTAAATTTTTATCCCGGCTGTGCAGGTTAGCCAGGCCCCAGCCTATTTTTAATTCGGGCATCAATACAAAACCGGGATAATATAAATGAAAACCCAGGCCGGCCTCAACAGCATAATCCCACCGTTTTAATTTGATGAGATTCTCGGCTTTTTTGGCCCCGGCATTGGCTGCCATATCATACTCTGCTTTTACACCTGCCAGCATATACACTTTAAAATTATGGATCCGGTCGCTGGTGAATTTAATTTGTACCGGAAAAGTTACATAAATAGATTCTACAGATTTGGTAGTGATGGAGTCTTCGCCGCTAAATCTGTCAGGGTATGTTAAATGGTATTCAAATGTGCGCTGCTTAAAAGTAAGGTCTGCAAAAGTTGCCCTCAGGTTAAAATGTTCGCCCAGGCGTTTATTAAACAGCAGGGCCAGGTTAACACCCGAGCTGTTGATGCTTTCAATGGTCATTACACTATCCTGTTGCATAAATACGGGGTGGTGTGTAAAGTTGAAATGCGAACGGTTAGCGCCGAATACAATGTCATAATGCAATGAACGATCGTCATGATCAGGCTTATTCAGCCCCTCTCTTAACTGGGCCGCAGCATGCAAACAGCAGGTTAGCATAAGTATAATACAATACAGTTTACTTCTCATAAGCCTTAAAAGGTTTAACGTTATCTGGTACCGTTAGTTAGCGGTGGAAGTAAAATTATGCTGTAATAAATGGTTTACCTGGTTAGGTAGAAATTGGTATAGGCGAATATTTATAGCAACAGTATAACGCTCCGTGCAGAAAATTATTCTACTGTTAATGAAAAAGTAATGGTTCGTGAATTGATCTGATCAATCACATTAGAGAATTTAAGATTTACATCCCGGCTGTGTAAATTACTGAAGCCCCAGCCTATTTTCAATTCCGGGGTCAGCACAAAATAAGGATAATAAAAATGAAAGCCCAGGCCAGCTTCAACACCATAATCGAGCCGGTTAAGCTTGATCAGGTTTTCGGCTTTTTTAGCACCGGCATTGGCAGCCATATCATATTCTGCTTTGGCACCGCCAATCATGTATACTTTAAAATTTCCTATCCGGTCGCTGCTGAATTTAATTTGAATGGGCAGGGTTAAAGAAATGGACTGCACTTTTTTTGTGGTAACAGAATCCTCTCCCCCCGGCTTATCGGGATATTTTAAATTGTACTGAAATGACTTTTCGGTAAATGTAAGGTTTAAGGGAAAAGTACGGAGCGCAAAATGCTCGCCCAGCCGTTTTTCTACCAGCCAGGCCAGGTTAAGGCCGGTACTGTTGATACTTTCCACCACCATTACACTATCTCTTTGTAAAAAAAGCGGATGGTGTGTAAAACTGAAATGAGAGCGGTTAAGCCCCAGGTTAATACCAAAATGAAAGGGCTTGTCGTCATGATCGGGCAAATTAATGCCATCCCTCAACTGAGCCATGCTCAGCAAGGGACAAAATAATATCACCAGTATCAGATACTTTATTTTGTACCGCAATAAATGCTGCATATTCCTAAGCTGAGGGGTTTGCAATATGTGTTTGTAAATCCCAGATTATCCAGGATCTGTGTAAAATTTTTGCCTTCAGGAAATTTTTGAATTGATTCGTCGAGATATTTATAAGCGTTGCGGTTTTTAGAGAATAATTTGCCCACATTGGGAGTTATTACCTTCATATACAGATCGTATATACTTTTTACACCGGGTAATTTGGGTTTGCTAAACTCCAGTACCACTAATTTTCCACCGGGTTTCAAAACCCTTTTTATTTCGCCCAAACCCTTTTCCAGATGTTGAAAATTACGTACCCCAAAAGCCACAGTTACCGCATCAAACGAATCATTCTCAAATTTTATTGTTTCGCTATCGCCATTTAACAACTCTATAATTTGTTGCAAACCTGCTTTTTCTATCTTCTTTCTGCCCACTTCCAGCATACCGTCGCTGATATCAATACCAATGATCTTATCGGGATGCAATATTGAAGCAGACATCAGGGCCACATCTGCTGTGCCGGTAGCCACATCCAGCATTTTTTTGGGTTGCAGCGCTGCCAGCTGCCGGATGGCTTTTTTTCTCCATCTCACATCTATACCGGCACTTAAAAACCGGTTTAAGAAATCGTATTTGAATGCAATATCGTCAAACATGGCTGCCACCTGCTCTTTTTTGCTGTGGTCAGAATCTTTGTAAGGCACTACGGTATCATGTGCAAATTTGGTCATCGGGTGCAAAGATAACATGTTTTGGGCTTCAGGATTATTTGTGGAGGGTTATATAATATGATTAACAGAAAACTGAAAACAGTAAACTACATCTATCTTTGCGGCATGATCATCCATTACGCCAAATACATTATCAGCAGTCCGGATTATACCAAATGCCCGGCACCCGATAAGCCGGAGTATGCGTTTATTGGCCGCAGTAATGTGGGTAAATCTTCATTGATAAACATGTTGTGTAATTCCGAAAAACTGGCCAAAACATCCTCTTCGCCGGGAAAAACACAAATGATCAACCATTTTGAGATCACTTCTTCGCCATCATCCAAAGAAAAAGCCGTGGAGCGGGCCAAGCCCGAAAAAACGGCAGCCGCCAAAAAAACAGGCAGTGCTTATACCCCACCTGCGGCAAATGCAGGCAAACAAAGCTGGTTTATTGTAGACCTGCCGGGATATGGTTTTGCCAAAGTAAGCCAAAGCAGCAGAAGAAGGTGGGAACAGATGATAGAGAATTATTTGCGTAAACGCGATAACCTGGCCATGGTATTTGTACTGATCGACAGCCGTCACTCCCCGCAAAAAATTGACCTGGAATTTATGGAGCAGTTAAAAAAATGGGAAGTGCCTTTTAGTATTATTTTTACCAAAACAGATAAGGAGGCACAGCGCATTGTAAGTAAGAATGTAAAAGATTTTTTTACTGCCATGAAAAAGACCTGGCAGTTTTTACCCCGGTTTTTTGTTACCAGTGCATTGAAGAAAACAGGGCGGGATAAAATACTGGCCCTGATAGATGAAATGAACGGGGAGGCTGCATAAGGGAGACGGTTTTACTGGCGGTATTTTGTACCGGCCTTATAACTGCTGAACAAACCGGCATTTAATTCACCATTTTATTGGCACAACTGCTGCTGGCAAAGGCCTCGGGCTTGGCTTTAAAGGCAAATCCCATTCCCAGGATATAGCCCATGGCTTCCCGCAACGCCTCATTGCTTTTAAACTGCGGATTGGTGTTGATGTCGGCATGTACTTCCATATCCACATCATAGGCTGTAAAAAGATCGCATAATTCATAGGCAATTTCTATGCTTTTTGCAACTTCCACCAACATCCTTTCTTTAATGCTGTATTTGAACAGCGTTTTTTCGTTGTGGATGAACATGAAGCCGCCATGGCCTTCTCGTAAAAAAACAATGACTGTTGCAAACTCAGTTTCTTTGCCCTTTACCTGGCTGTCGGTACCAATACAAACTTTTAAATGAAAACCGGAATCAGACTCCCTTTTGATGGCCTGTTCAACGGCCTGTTTGATGGGAAGCTGTATGGCATCGCCATTAAATTTTCTCCATAACATAAACTGGGGTTTTTTAAAGTTAAGGAAAAACCCCTGAAATACAAGCCCAGAATCCCCCGGAGATGCACTTTACAGCTTCAGTACAACTTAAAGCCCTTTCTAAAAATTGCAGAATTAACTAATTGATAATTTAAAGAATGTCAAAATTGCGAACTTTTCAAAGCCCCCTTCTGGGGTTGGGGGCACATAAAAAAAGGGCCAGCCCCTAACGCTGACCCTTAACTTACACATGAATCTACCTTACTGTTTTAAAATACGTTCTGTTTGCTGCCTGTTTTTGCCAAACAGCTGAATTATATAAATGCCCTTAGGCTGGTTACTGATATTGATATTATTAAAACCGCTTATACCGTTTCCGCGGCTGATGACCCTACCATTGATATCGCTGAGTTGAAATTGGTACGGCACAGCTGCATTTACTGTAATTTGGTTTTGTATTAACGCCGATACTTTAAAAATATTATCTGTACCTGCAGCTTTTAAAGAAATTGTATTGGAATATACGGACTGGCCTTCCCGGGCATATATTTTTAAACGGTAATACAGGGTGCCCTGTTGCACAGGGGTATAAGTAAACTGTGCTGTATTTACAGTTGCCAGTTCCTTAAACAAACTGCCATCGGTGGAGGTTTCGATTACTACAGATGATATTGCCTCGTCTGCTGCAACTGACCAGTTAAGGGTATGGGCATCATTGGTATTGTGCCCCCGTAATGTGATCTCATGAATGGCCAGTGCACCATAAATGCCGGTTAAAGAGTACGAACCCAGGCTACCATATTCACCCACATTGGTATTGCCGGTGCCATCAATTTGTAAAAAATAAGTGCCCGCATTTAAAACTGTATCCACAGTTGCACTCATGGATGTTGCAGGATCGTAGGTATTAATCAATGCGCCGGCGGCATTGTACAACATTAATTTAATATCCAGGTTTGCACCCGTATTATTAGTGCCTACACTAAACGGAACTGCATTAATGTGAAAGTTTGCATTTTTGGCAATAATCACTTTAAATGCATCTTTGTCGGTATTGGTGCTGATGATACCCTGGGTAGAAAAATTGCCATTTACCTGGGTGGCTGCTCCAAAAGTATCCGCAAAGTCATCTGCCCGGTATCCAAATCCGTTTTGTGTTGCAATGATGGAAAGATTGTCCTGCACATTGGTACAACCATAAGGTGTTGGACCATTGTTCCAGTTGCTCATATTTTTATAATAACTGTTTCCCATGATGGGTGCCCAGCCGGCTTCACCATTTCCGGTGCCGCTGTTATATGTTTCAATGGGTGATACACAATTAGCACCGTCGTATCTTGACTGGTGTGACAAGCCAACCGTATGCCCGCTTTCGTGTGAGCAGGCTTCTGCCACCATTTTGGCATTATTGCCCAATCGGTCGCAAAAAACAAATGCGGGTGTATCATCACCCCAAACAAAAGACCCTATATATGCCACACCCGCAACACCCGTGTACCAGCTGCTGGTGGTAGTTACAATAATGCGTACCCGTTTAGTAAGCGGGGCAGCTAAAAACACTGCAGAGTCGGTAGTGATATTTACATCAAAAGGACGGTAATCTTCTGCGGTACGGTTAAATACTTCGGTGATCTGTACATCCACCATAGGTGATGGTGCACAATTAAGTGGTATGCCGCCATTCCACATGCCATTGATTACATAATGTCCGTCGAAGTCAAGAAATATAGTGGCTTCGGTACCGGGTAAGCTGTTGAGTTTAGGAACGGCCGCAGTGGGCAGCGCCAGCAATATTGCCAACGCTAAAAGGCTGAGTGTAGATAATGTTTTCATTTTGCAGGATTTGGATTTAAGGGATGGTGGTTTACAGCTGCTACTGGGTATTACAATCCTGCAGCAGCTTATCTGTCTCAAATTTCACCAACCGGTATTGATTCTGGTCGTCTTTTTTTAATTCATAGCCATCAGCATAGGCCTTATGGATAACATGGCCTGTATAAGTAATACTGCCGCCGGCATTGATTATTTTAGAAATGGTAAAGATTACATTGTCCATTTCCGGCGATTGCATGATTACCGTTTGCAGGTTGCTGTACTTAACCAGGTTACTGGTTACAATACCGGAAAATAAAAAATGATCAGAGAAGGAAAGTTTTACCGGCTGATCTGCGGCAATAGAAAATACCTTGCTTAATTCCTGTACCGTACAGGTTACCTGGTCAGGAAAAGCAGCAAATAGTTTTGGCTTAACAGTGGTAGTATTTTGGGCCTGGAGCATACTTACAAAAAGTATTGCAATTAATAATCCAGTGGGTTTAGGATACGTCATGGGGTGGATTTTAATGATGTGAAAATAACATCACTTTACCATCCATAAACGAGCTGAAGCCTGCTTTTATTTGTAGAGCAAAAAGAGGAGTTATTGTAGTAAAACGCCTACAGGAATAAGGCTGTTAATATTGCCCGGTACTTAATAATACCAATGTACAAGCATCCTGGGTTGCAATGCCTTTTTGATTAGCCAGCAATTCCAGTTCTTCATTTTCTGCACCGGGATTAAAGATGATGCGTTTGGGATGAAGAGAAAAAATATAGTCGTAATATTCCTGCTGGTGCAATGGATTTAAATACATGGTTACGGTATCGATATCCGCAAAATCCTGTGGTGCAGTTTCAATGATAATATCGCCAATCATACCTTTCTTTTTGCCCAGGGCAACCACCGGATGCTGATGTGCCAGCAGTTTTTTTACTGCCAGGTTACTGTATCTTTCGGGGTTGGCGGAGGCTCCAAGCACCAATGTTTTTTTGTGTATCATATCAGGTTAAAAATCGTTTTTTTATTTCAGGGGTGGGCATCATACATTCCTGCCGCATGCCAAACCATTTGTATCGGTGCTTTGCAATAAAATTGTACACTGCATCACGAATAAAACGCGGCACCAGTATAAAGATATAGCAGAGAGGCCATAAACCATTCAGGTAACGGCACACTTTTAAAGCCGCTGTTGAACGAAAATAGGTTTTGCCATCTTCAATAAAAACAAAAGATCTCATATCATCTGCCGGCAAATTATACTGCCGCAAAAACATCCTGCCTTTCTCTGATTGCAAAGGTGCAAACTGAATAACGGCTTTTTTATCTCTTTTGATAGTAAAGTTTACTGCACTGTTGCAGAAGTTACAAACGCCATCAAATAATATTACGGGTTGTTGTTTCATTGATCGTGTAAAGTTAAGATGCATTAGCATGCAGGCTGCACATAACCAGGGAAATAATATTTTACCGGCTGGCTGTTATACTGCCGGTTCGGCCTGCCGCATTTTAAACATACAGGTTGATGCTACTAATGAAAGAGCGTATATTTCCGGTAATACCATACTGGTAAAACTTCTTTGTTTCATCATATCACTGTCTAAAAACATAAAGCTTATAAAAACAAACAGTATACCCGACAGGGAAAGTATTATTTTTTTAATTACTACTGGCAGTACCGCCTGCCTTAACCAACTGTACACCAGTATAAAAAGAACCAGGGCGGGTAAAGAAAAAAATAAGCCTATAAAAATCATTACCATTAAGAGCGGCAATGCACTGATAATAGCTGCCCAGTGTACAGTGTTTACAAATCCGGTTATAAACACCAGCAGCACCGGTGCAAACACAATGGTTGTCAACCACACTTTAACCGCGTAATCAAGTGTATGCCTTGCTTTCATTTCGTTAAAATAAATGATATTTTTTCCTCGCTGTTTTAGCAAGTATCTCTTTAAAAGCATCTTCAAGCAAAGTGTAAGTAAAAGCAAAACCTGTTTGTGTAATTTTTGTGGGCAGTACCCACCGGCTTTTTAATACCAGTTCCGGCTCTGTGCCAATCAGCCTTGCCCCAATGGCCAGCATCCATGGGTATGCAGGTAATCCAACTGTTTGGCCTGTTAACTTACGCAGTGTTTTCATAAACTCATTATTGGTGACTGCACCCGGACTAACACAATTATAAGTACCTTCCAGTTCATTGTGTTCTGCCACCCATTCAATCATGCGGCAGGTATCAGTAATATGCACCCAGCTGTACATTTGCTTACCGCTGCCCTGCTTTCCGCCCAGGCCGAATTTTAATAAATTGAAATAAGGAGTCATTACACCGCCTGCTCCCAAAGTAATGGCCATACGCAATGCTATTTTACGGGTAAAAGGAGTGCGCTGTGTATAAAATGCATGCTCCCATTGCTGGCATACCTGCACACTAAAATCATGTGCGAAGTCTGTAAAATTTTCATCCCTTGGAGTATCAGTGGCATCCGGATAAATGGTTGCAGAGGCAGCATTGATCCACAGCTTTGGTGGTTGTATTGCTTTTTGAATGGCCGCTCCAATAATGGTAGTGGCATTGGTGCGGCTGTCGAATATCTCCTGTTTGTTTTTTTGATGGTAGCGGCAGTTCACTGTTTTACCGGCTAGGTTGATAATGATATCCGCACCTTCAAATTCTTCAGCCCATGTACCCATGGTTTTTGCATCCCACTGTACAAAGCGGGTATGCTGTAATGCCGCAGCACTTAAATTGTTTTCTCCAAAGGCATTTGTTTTCTGGTGTTGCAGCGCACGTGTAAGTATAACAATCTCATTTTCGGTTCCCAAAAAATTGGTGAGTGCCTGGCCAATAAAGCCGCTGCCGCCTGCTATAATTATTTTTTTATTTTTCATGTTGTTTATTTTAAAAGATAAAGGGGACGTTTCATTTTTACAAATACCTCATTATAACAAAGCCAGGTGTAATACAGGGCCATTACCGGGGCAGTAAACAATAGTATCCAGATAGAGCCCAGGGGCATAGTAGCTATGGCGATACAGGTGATCCAGTGATAAATGTATCTTGCCCCCAACCGGCGGGTAAATGTGTGCGTGATGGCATGTACTATCATACTGATCACCTGCCAGCTGCCCACCACTATGTACCCAATGATGAATGTAAAATCGCGGTTAATTAAGCTGGCAATAGTAAAGCCTGCAAACAGGATACAGCTGATCCAGAAATCTGTTATTTTAAACCGTTGCATATTGTGTATTTTATAATTTCAGAAATATTTGAAAATATATAGTTAAATAAAAGCTGCAGTTGCAGCTTGTTGCTTCTTTGCAGAAGGCTTTATTTAAAGAACTTTAAGATATTTCCCAAAAACCAGTTCTCATCGGCTTTAATCATCACCTCCAGCATCTTATCGGCCTGGCCGCCAAATTTGCGGATCCCGGCAACGGTATCCACAAACTGTTTCACTTCCTTATCTTTTTTATCCCCGTCAATTTTTTCCAGCTGGCTCAGCAGTTTCAGCATGGGATCCAGCTCTCTTTTCTTTCTTTCCTTAATGATCTGTGTGGCAACTTTCCAGATGTCTTTTTCGGCACTGAAGAACTCTTTGCGTTCACCGGGTATCAGCACCCTGTCTACCAGGCCCCAGTCAATTAAATCGCGGGTGTTCATATTTACATTACCACGGCTGATGTTCAGCTGCTCCATAATATCATCCTGCGTAATGGGGTCGGGACTGATGAGCAGCAAAGCATGTATTTGTGCCATGGTGCGGTTAATGCCCCAATGTGTTCCAAAGGCGCCCCAACTGCTGATGAACTGTGCTTTTGCTTCGGTCAGTTTCATGGTGAATGATTTACACTGTAAAGTTATAATTTTGTTATTGAATTTTCAAAACTTTTTGAAAATAAATTTTTACTGTTTTACAAAAGTGACAGGTTGTATGCGGTAGGCATTCAATTTTTTGCCATCCTTCATTGCGGGTATTTCCCATAGTGGTGCATTTTCAATTACCCGTATGGCTTCTTCATCCAGTACAAATTCCACCGACTTTCGTAAAAACACATCCACACATTTTCCATCGGTATTCACCCGGAAAGCCACTTTTACCAAACCGCCTTTAACGGATGAATTTGCCAGGTCAGGGTTCAGGCTTTTTCCAAGGTATTTTACCCAGGCTTTAGGATCGGCTTTAAAATTGGCCTCCTGTTCTCCAGGTTTAAGTCTGGTGCCGCTGGTGTCTTTTTTAACTGTATCTGGGTTGATCGTCTGCATCAAAGTGCCCTTATCATATTTTTCAATCAGGATCACTTTTCCTGTATCATTATAAGTAAACCAGTCTTTATGCTTTGCATTGTTTTCATAATAGCCGCTCATAGTGATAGCACCATCTGCTGCATACTCACAATACGAACCCTGCAAAACTGTAAGGGTAGAGTCGGAATAACTTCTCAGTTTTTTTAAAGGTGCATGAATCGGGTAGTCCAGCCGTTTAAAGCCATCAGGATATTTTTTAACCACCACAAACGAATGTGCCTGTTTTATATTTTCGGTAATGCCGTTTTTTCCTACCATCACCAGGTTTACAATTTGCTGTGCACGGGCCGTGGGCTGCAATAAAAGAAATGCCACAACAACTAAAAGTCTTTCCATCTTACTGATCATTTTTATTTTTTAAAGCAACAAACTTAAGGTAAATATAAACAGATTGGGTAATGACCAGCGTGCACAGGCCCGCATGTAGTAATACCCCGGCATTTATATGTATTCATTCAGGCAAGGTAATAAAAGTTACGCTATTACCACTGCTTGTACAGCTGCTCATAAAGTAAACAGCAGCCCTGCTGTAAAATAAAAGCGTTAGTTTTTTACAACTAACGCCTGAATATAATTCAACCCTTTAATATGCCGGGAAAGCCACCCTGCAGGTTACACGAGCATGGTAACCGGGTTCTCTAAATATTTTTTTAGTGTTTGTAAAAAAGAAGCGCCCACAGCTCCATCCACACTTCTGTGATCGCAGCTTAAAGTGAGTTTCATTACATTGGTTACGCCAAAGCCATCGCCTTTCTTTACCACTTTTTCTTTAATGGCACCTACAGCTAAAATGGCACTGTCGGGCGGATTTATAATGGCAGTAAATTCTTCAATGTCCATCATGCCTAAATTAGAAATAGTGAAGGTATTGCCGCTGAATTCGGCAGGTTGCAATTTTTTATCTTTTGCCTTACCATACAATTCTTTTGCATCGGCTGCAATTTGTGATAATGATTTTTGATCGGCAAAACGAATTACAGGAACAATCAACCCATCGGGTAACGCCAGTGCAGAGCCGATATGGATATGATGGTTCTGGCGTATGAATTCTCCCATCCAGCTGCTGTTTACATCAGGATGAATGCGCAATGCCATGGCACTGGCTTTGATGATCATGTCGTTAAATGAAATCTTTACTGGGCTCACTTCGTTCATGGCTACCCTTGCAGTCATGGCATTGTCCATGTTTATTTCCATGGTCAGGTAAAAATGCGGTGCAGTAAATTTGCTTTCGCCCAGGCGGCGTGCAATTACTTTGCGCATTTGTGTTAATGGCACATCGGTATGTCCTTCCGCACCACCCGTATACACGGCTACAGGTGTGGCAGCTTTGGCAACAGGTGCAGCAGTAGTTGCGGCCGCTGGTGCAGCTGAAGGAACATAACTGTCCACATCTTTTTTAGTTACCCTTCCGTTATCACCACTGCCACTTACCTTACTGATATCGATACCTTTTTCGGCAGCTAATTTTTTTGCTAAAGGAGACGCTTTTACCCTTCCGTTAGCAGCTGCAACAGGTTGCCCGTTGGTGGTTGCTGGCTGCCCGTTAACAGGTGCAGCATTGCTTTCGACCAACGAACTACTATCAACCACCGCCTGATTGGCACCAGATTTTTCGGCAGCCACATAAGCGCTTACATCGGTACCGGCTTTACCCACTATGGCAATGATCTCATTGATCTTTGCAGCTTTGCCCGCTTCCACACCAACATATAATAATGTTCCTTCTTCGTAACCTACCACTTCCATGGTAGCTTTATCTGTTTCCACATCGGCCAGTACATCATCGGCTTTTACAAAATCGCCCAGTTTTTTATTCCAGCTAACGATTTTTCCTTCCGTCATGGTATCGCTCAGCAGCGGCATGCGAATTTCTTTTGCGCCTGCTGGAAGAGAAACCTTAGTTGATGGTTGTGTTGTTGGTTGGGCAGGAGCAGCTGCGGGGGCTGCTGCGGGGGCTGCTGCAGGTGCAGCAGGACCATCTAACAGGCCCTTATAATCTTCGCCTTCTTTACCTACAATAGCAATGATCTGGTTGATCTTAGCGGCTTCGCCGGCCGGTACCCCAATGTACAACAGGGTTCCATCTGCATATCCCACCACTTCCATGGTAGCTTTATCGGTTTCCACATCAGCCAGCACATCGTCACTTTTTACCTTGTCGCCTACTTTTTTATTCCACGCAACAATCTTTCCTTCTGTCATCGTATCGCTCAACAGCGGCATGCGTATTACTTCTGCCATATATTAATTATTTCTGATTTTTATTAATTGAGGTTCGAAATTAAGGCAAAAAGCGGAAATGAACGAGTAGTCTTTTATATCTTATTAAGTAAAGTTTTTTGCGGCAATGGTTTTAAAGAAGCTGTCGCGGTAGGTTTCGCCAATCGGGATCACCTGATTTCCTATAAAAATGCGGTTTTTCTCAATGGCATCTATCTTATTTACAGCAATTATATATGATTTATGCACCCTTACAAACTGTTCCTTCGGCAGGCCTTCTTCCATTACCTTCATGTTTTGAAGGGTAATCAGTTTATCCTGCCGGGTAATGATGGAGATATAGTCTTTCAGGCCCTCGATAAAAAGAATATCGGGCAGGTCTACTTTTACAATCTTACTGTCGGTTTTTATAAATATAAATCCATCCGGTGCCTTTGCACTGTTCAATTGCTCTTTATTGCTGTTACCCTGCAGCAGTTCCCTTGCCAGCTTTGCTTTTTCGGCAGCTTTGTAAAACCGTTCAAAAGAAAAGGGTTTTAATAAATAATCCACCACATTATGCTCAAAACCGTCCAGTGCATACTCACTGTAGGCCGTGGTTAAAATAATATGACAGCGGTTTTGGGCAATCTTCATAAACTGCAGGCCGGTAATTTCGGGCATCTGAATGTCTAAAAACACCAGGTCGGTTGGCTGCGACTGTAACAGTTGCAGCCCCTCAATGGCACTGGTAGTGGTTTGTACCAGCTCTAAAAAAGGGGTCTTACGGATGTACTCACTGATAAGGTCCAGTGCCAATGGTTCATCGTCTATTGCCAAACATTTCATCATACTTATGGTACTTATAAACGGATAGTAAGATCGCAACTATACCGGTCCGCATTATCGTTTATTGTTAATTGATGTTGCCCGGGAAATAACAATTGAAGCCTGCGCATTACATTATGTAAACCTATACCGCTGCTTTCATCTTTTTGACCGGTACTTTTTTTATTGTTTACTGTCAGTTGCAATTTATTATTGGTTTGCCGGATACTGATTGCCAAAGGATTTGCCGCATCTGTTACAATACCATGTTTAAACGCATTTTCAATAAACGGTATAAATAACAAAGGGGGCACCTGGTATGCATCGTTTACCAGCTGCACTTCAAATTGAATGTAACAACCGGCTGTATGATACCTCAGCTTTTGAAGGTCGATAAAATTACGGATATATTCTATCTCACTTTTCAGGGTGGTGGTACCAGCCGTACTGTCTTTAAGCATGTACCGCATTAAACCGCTCAGCTTTAAAATACTTTCCGGCGCCTGCTCGTCTTTTTTATATGCTAGCGAGTAAATATTATTGAGTGTATTGAACAAAAAATGTGGGTTGACCTGGTTTTTTAAAAATGAGACTTCTGCATCGAATTTTTGCTGCTGCAAAAGGTTTTTTTCCTTTTCTGTTTGGGCAAGATGGATGATGCTCCAGATAAAAAAACTCAGCACAATTAAAGAACCTCCAAAATAAATATTATCGAATATGTAATAGGCAATGGTGGTACCGGGATAATAATTAGAAAAACCAAACCAGTGCATGAACAGTACTTCCTGTACCAGGTATCGCAGCAAAATAAACAGGCCCAGCAATAACAGCCAGCCCAGCCAGGCTTTTGCAACCGAACCCTTTTTATAAAAACGGGGTAAAATAAAAAAGTAGTTAATGTAAAAAATGAGCGGGAAAAGTATATAATGACTCAATGATAACGGGTCAATAAAATCCTTCCAGGTCAGTTTGATCTCTTTGTTAAAAAACTGCCCTACCAGGCCTCCCCATCCAAATTTATAGAACCAGAAAAACAGGTGCAGTAATATTTTATACGATCTCTTCATGCAGCGGTGTATAAAATAAAAATACATCAATTGCCATCACCCATCGCCTTTTTTTCTACCAACCCGGCATTTTGATCTGCCAACACCAGGCGGGTATTGGTAGTACTAAATTACGGGTTGGTAGAATTAAATATACCGGCTGAATTCAATGAGTGAATTTTGAATGATATAATTGCATTACCATGAAAAAATTACTTTCTGTAATTGTTATGTTACTGGCCGGCGCTGCGTTAAATGCACAACCCATTACCGGGAAAATAAGTGGCACTGTGTTAACTGCTGCAGGCAAACCCCTTGCCGATGCCAGTATTGTATTAAGTGAAAAAGATGGCAAAGCTGTAAAAGGAACTATCTCCGATTCGCTGGGCAATTATGAATTTACCCGGGTGCAACCGGGTACCTATTATATTACGGCATCGGCAAGTGGTGCAGGTGAATCAAAAAGCCCTGCCATTAAAATAGATAGCGTTAACCGGCAGCTTACAGCAGCACCTTTGCAGCTGAACATTGCTGTAAAAAACCTGGGTGCTGTAACCGTGAGCACTAAAAAGAAATTTATAGAAATGCAGGCCGATAAGATGGTACTGAATGTAGAGAACAGTGTTGTAGCAACCGGCAACTCGGCTTTTGAAGTCATTAAAAAAGCACCCGGTGTCAGCAGCGATAAAGACGATAACCTAAAACTTAAAGGCCAGGCAGCTGCCATTTATGTAGATGGAAAATTATTTTATTTAAGTGGTGTGCAGCTTACCGAATACCTGAAGAATTTACAGGCCGACGCCATCAGCAAAATTGAGATCATTACCAATCCTTCCAGCAAGTATGATGCGCAGGGCCCCAGCGGCATCATCAATATCAGGTTGAAAAAAAATAAGGCATTTGGCACTAACGGTACCGCCAACCTGGGGGCGGGTTATGGCAAGTACCACAAACTGTGGGGTGGGCTAACACTCAATTACCGGAAAAATAAAATCAACCTGTTTGGCAATGGTAATACCGGCCACTATGAAAGTTACAACCGCCTTACGTATAACAGTGTGATCAATAACAACAGTGGTGTTACATACCAGGACAGGGATAATTACTGGCATCCTGTCAGCATATACTCTTCCTTTAAAGCCGGCTTGGATTATTCCATTACCAAAAAACAAACCCTTGGGTTTTTAATAACCGGCAATTCAGGAGATGTGAAAGCCATTACCGACAATGCAACCATTTTCAGCAATCAAAACAAACAACCGCTGAGTTATATCAACAATATAAAAGACGATAAAAATAACAGCCGTAACACCGCATACAATATCAATTATAAAAATGAACTGGACACTTTAGGCAGCGAACTGAGCATTGATGCAGATTACGCCACCTATAAAAAAAGGGGACAAAATACCAATGAGAATTATTTTTTAGATGCGGCCTTCAATCCTGCCCGCAGCCAGTACACTTTCCGCAACAGCACACCCGCCAGCGTAAAAATTAAAACGGCCAAAATAGACCTGGTGAAATATTTTACCTCCACTTTAAAAATAGAAACCGGCATTAAAACAAGTTTTGTTACCACTGATAATGATCTTATTGTAGATTCATTAAAAAACAGCCGCTGGGACATTGACTACAACCGCAGCAACCATTTTATTTATGAAGAAAATTTAAATGCCGCATACTTCAACATTACCAAAGAATGGAAAAAATGGAACCTGCAGGCGGGCCTTCGGATGGAAAACACCCATTACAAAGGCAATTCTGTAACACTGCATCAAATAGACGACAGCAGTTATGTAAGCTTGTTTCCCAGTGTATTTGTTACGTACAAAGCCAATGAAAAAAACAATTACAATATTAGTTTTACGCGGCGCATTAACCGGCCATCTTATCAATCGCTCAATCCTTTTAAAGATTACATAGATCCGTATACCGTATTTGAAGGCAATACCAATTTAAAACCTTCGTTTACCAACGCAATGGAAATAAAACACGGCTACCGCGATTTTTTCTTTACCAGTTTAAGTTACAGCTACAGCACGTCTCAAATTGACAATGTGGTAACGCAGGATAAAAACACTTTTATAACCAGGAACCGGAGTGAAAATGTGGGGGAACAGCACTATGTTTCACTGAATTTTTCTGCAGGTATCCCCGTTACCAAATGGTGGACCGCCGACAACAGCATTGGATTTGCATGGGGTAAAAGCATATCACATTTTCCTGATTACATTTATAATACCACCAGCAGCGGTTTTGACATCAACAACGATAATACATTTACATTACCTAAAGACTATAAAATTCAAACCAGCCTCTACTATTCCACTCCATACCGCGATGGCATTACAAGAATAAGAAGCAGTTATGGCTTTACAGCAGGCATCCAAAAACAATGCTGGAATAAAAAAGCCAGCATCAGGTTAAATTTTACCAATATCATTGGCCCATCAGCATACCGGGCACATTTGCAAAGTGATCTGCTGGATATCACCTGGATCAACCGTTGGGAAGGCAGAAGGGCAAACCTTACTTTCAATTATAAATTTGGCAACAGCAATGTAAAGTCAAGCAGGCAAAGGAAAACTGCTTCGCAGGAAGAAAGCAACAGGGTGAATTTATAAAAAGATATTACTAATCCAGTTCCAGTTTCAACCGGTCTTTTAATTCTTTTACCAATGGATATTCTTCAATCAGTTTAAGGTATTGCTGCTTGCGGCTGAGCGGTGCATCTGTATCCACTACTGCAGTGGTATCTTCAATTACCACAATGCGGTATACTAAAAAGCGATTGTTGAAATAGTTCTGCAGGTGCAGGATCAGGTCGGCGCGTTCATTTTCTATAAAGGCCCGGTGAATATCTCCCTTAGCAGTGATCTCAATAGTATTGGTATCAATAATGGTAAGTGCTGCATTTTTAAAATTGGTAACAGCAGCAGGATTTTTTCTTTCTACCAGTTTATCAATAAATAATTCCCATGCTTTTTTAAGATCATCCTCCGTTAAAGGTTTAATGTCCTGCCCCGCAGTTTTATTTTGTTCGGTTAATTTTTGGCGGATGGCGTTAAGTGACCCAAGAGAAGTTTTGGGTGTACCGTTTGCAGTTTGCGGCTGTGCTGCAACCGTTTTTGTAAGCGGCTGCTGAGGCGTTGTTTTAGGAGTTTCAATTGTAAGCTTTGCCTCTGCTGGCTGTTTTGCAGCAGTTTTTTGTATTACAGGGGTTGCAATTTCTTTAACCCCAATAATGGGCAATGCCCTGAACGCAACCGGCCTGGCTGATTCAATCAGTTTTTTTTTACTTACAACGCCATCGTTGTTTACCAGTTCAATGGCCTGTTGCAGGTAACTGAGCTTAATAAGGGTGAGCTCCACCAGCAATCTTTTGTTTCGGGCCTGTTTATAATTGATCTCTGCTTCGCTTAATAAATTTAATGCCCCAATTAACCAGCCGGTAGCAATTTGCCTGGCAGCCTGCATATACTTTTGTTTAAAGTCATCTGCCACTTCAAGCAATATGGCCGCTTTGGCGTCTTTGCTTACCAGTAAATTACGGACGAACTCGGCAAACCCTTCAATAATGGTATCGCCTTCAAAACCCTTACGGTTGATCTCGTCAAACAGCAGCATGGATTCATTCATGTTTTGCTGCTGCATGAAATCTAAAAACTTAAAATAATAATCTTCATCTAAAATATTCAGGTGCTCTAAAGTATTGGTATAGTTCAGTTGCCCGTTGGTAAAACTTACTATCTTATCTAAAATGCTTAATGAATCACGCATACAACCCTCGCTCTTTTGCGCAATAATGTGCAGGGCGGCCTTATCTGCCTTAATCTCTTCTTTATCACAAATTTCCTGCAGGTGCTCTACCGTATCATTGTTGGTGATGCGCTTAAAATCAAATATCTGGCAGCGGCTTAAAATGGTGGGCAGTATCTTGTGCTTTTCAGTAGTAGCCAAAATAAAGATGGCGTATGGTGGGGGTTCTTCCAGTGTTTTTAAAAATGCATTGAAAGCTGCGGTACTCAACATGTGTACCTCATCCACAATATACACTTTGTATTTTCCGGCCTGTGGTGCAAAACGTACCTGCTCTACCAGGCTTCGGATATCATCCACCGAGTTGTTACTGGCTGCATCCAGTTCATGAATGTTTAAAGAAGTGCCGGCATCAAAAGATACACAACTGTTGCAGGTATTACAGGCTTCCCCATCCGCCGTTTGATTTTCGCAGTTAATAGTTTTGGCTAAAATTCTGGCACAGGTGGTTTTACCCACTCCCCTTGGACCGCAAAACAAAAAAGCGTGCGCCAGCTGGTTATTTTTGATAGCATTCTTTAATGTGGTGGTAATATGCGCCTGCCCCACCACTGTACTAAAGTTCTGTGGCCTGTATTTACGTGCTGAAACGATGAATTTATCCATTTGCCCCAAACCCCTAAAGGGGCTTTTAGATTAAATTAATTTATTGCTGCAATTTACTAAGACTTTACTGTTTTAAATATAAAAGGTCTTCTTAAAGCCGAAAGGACGTCAATAATTTCTCCCCTTCAGGGGATGGGGGCATTATTCCAGTATTGGATGCCGCTTAAATTCCTTTGTGCTGTCGAACAAATACCTGAAAGTAGCCAGGGTACGGCTGCGGTGGGTTTGCCCAAGACTGGCTGCAATATTCAGCATTTTAGGGTTGAAATCGCCGATCCACTGCATTTCATATTTTTCGTAACGGGGCGCTTCTTTGCGCTGTATCAGTTTGGCCGATTCGCCAATGATATAAGAATCCACTCCCTTACCCTGCCACTCTGGTACCACCCCAAAAACCAGTCCTGTAAACTTTGGATTGGGTTTAAATTTTTTAACCCATAAAAATTGCAGCTTTTGCAGTAATCCAAATTTGCCTTTCAAATATTTGAACCAGTGATTCAGATCAGGAATATTTACAAACAGGGCCACCGGCTCATTATTATAGTATGCAAACCAAACAATATTTTCATCCATCACCGGCTTCATTTTTTTAAAAATGAGCATCACCTGTTCTTTGTTCATTTGCTTTAGGCCCCCATGTCCGGCCCAGGCTTTATTGTATACCGTGGCAAAATCCTGTGCGTATTTTTCCAGGTTGCTTTTTTTAATGGTGGAAGCACTGAAGCCGCCCATTTTTGCTACGGTATCGTGCCTGTCCCAAACCTTTTGTTCCAGCGGTGCCTGCGGATCCATACCAAAACAAACCTGGTTGAAGAATATATGAAAGCCATAATTTTCAAACAGGGTAACATAGTAAGGTGGGTTGTAATTCATACAATACATGGGGCTTTCAAAACCCCTGGTAACCATGCCCCACCACTTGTCTCTTTCGCCAAAATTTATGGGTCCGTCCATAGCTTCCATGCCTTTTTCCTGCAACCATTTTTTGGCTGTATCCAGCAGCATATTGGCAGCATCCTGGCTGTTGATGCACTCAAAAAAACCAATGCCGCCCACCGGAACCTCATCACCTTTGTTCTTGTATTTTTTATTGGTAAATGCCGCAATACGGCCCATCAGGTTTCCCTTTTCGTCTTTTAAAATCCAGCGTACGGCTTCTCCAAAACGCCAGGCTTTATTTTTATGCGTATCAAAAATATCGTTGATGTCTTTATCCAGCGGACGTATCCAGTTAGGATCGTTCTTATATAACTGTACAGCAACCTGTAAAAATTGCGTAGCGGTATTGGTATCATGTACAGAGATCAGCTGCATGTAAATTTTTGAATGAGAGCAAATGTAGGGTTTTTAGCATAATAGATAAAAGCAAGATCTCATAAACCAATACTATCTCAATAATCCTTGCCTGATTTACAGTTACATATAAAATACTCATCATTGGTTAAAAAAAATCCATGTTTTAAAAAACATGGATCTATGTAAATCAATTCAATTTTGCTATCTCACTTTCACCATGGCCTTTACCTGTTGTATGGGGCCATTTTGCAAACGGGCATAATATACACCGGCCGGCAGGGGGCCGCTATCGAATGAATAAGTGTAAGTACCCGCAGCCAGTTCCGCATCCACCGGCACTTTAATCAGCCGGCCCATGGTATCAAATATTTGCAGCAGGGTATGGCCACCATCAGTTTTATAAACGATCCTGGCAGATTGTGTAAATGGAGTACCCCATATCTCCAGGTAGCTGTTGCCGGAAGTACTGGGATTTACTATTTTGCAACTGCCACTGTTTACAATATTCAGATTTTGAAAATTCCTGAGCATCACCTGCTGCAGATCGGCATTTTTAACGCACAACCAGTTTTCCAGCAACGATGCATACACGCTTCTGAAATCGTACTGCATGGGAATATTGTCATTTACGGTAACATTGGCCGGAATGGCGGGGTTATTGCCCAATACAGCCGGCACCACATTTTTACCAAATAAAAACATAGGTGCTGCTGCTCCATGATCGGTACCCACGCTGCTGTTGCTTTTAATGCGGCGTCCAAATTCACTGAATGTCATGCCCACCACGCGTTCTTCAATGCCTAAAAACTTCAGGTCATCCTGGAAGGCTTTAATGGCGTCGCTTACATTTTTTAATAAATTGGCGTGTGTGCCCACTGTAGTATCGGTAGTGGTGGTTTGTAAAGAGTGGGTATCAAAACTTCCGTACTGTACCATGTACACCCTGGTTTTTAATCCGCCTTTTACCAGGCGGGCCACAATTTTTAACTGGTCGGCCAAAGAATTTCCGGTGGGATATACCGCTTGCTGGGTTACTTTATCTGCTGCTGCTTTTACCACCGTGGTATATTTAGATGTTTGTTTGGATACCAAACGCACATACTGTAATTCTTTTCCTGCCGGTGTGTTGGGGGCCGGATCTTCAATGCCGTTTAATAAATTATAAAAACTGGTGGGGTTGCTGATGCTCATGCCCATGCTTACCGAAGGCCCCTGGAAAGTAAGGGAAGTGGTAGAGCCTATTTGAATACCCAGTGGATCGGGCATTTCTGCATTGGGATATCCCACCGGAAAATTCGGGTATTCGTAGTTGAGGTACCTGCCCGACCAACCATTGATGAGTACTTCGTCGCTGGCAGAAGCACTCATCCAGATATCGGTGGCACGAAAATGAGAAAAATTGGGTGTGGGGTAGCCCACGGCCTGTACCACGCCCAGCTTGCCTTCGTCAAACAGGGCCTTCATTCCTGTCATAGCAGGATTCAACCCGGTTTTATCGGTAAGCTTTAAAATTTTATCCTGCGGAATAGCAATATTACTCCTCGCATTCTGGTAGTTGGCATAAGTGTCTATTGGTATTACCGTATTCAGTCCGTCGTTGCCACCACTCAGTTGCACAATCACCAATACATGATCGGTATTGGTAGTGCCTCCCAGCAGTTGGGCCAATGGAGAATCTGCACCAAAGGCTTTTACAGAAAAACCGTTGATCATGGTGGGCAATATTGCTGCCGGTAACGTGGTTCTTAAAAAATCTCTTCTTTTCATTTCTTAAGTTTTGCTTACATCATTTTGAGATATAAGATTTTTTTACTCAATAAATTTTTTTGATACCTGTTCTTTGCCTCCAGTGCCTTGTTTATGCTAACTGGTATTCGGCCAGCCGCATTAAATACAAGAACAGGTCTTTCAGCCTGGTTTTAACAATATTGGCATTGGTGGTATCTGAAGGGTTGGCAATGTATGCCGTCCATGCATTGGTCCAGTAATAGTCCTGCGATTGACCGCTTAACAAAATGTCTTTCTTCAGTTGGTCTTTGGAGCTTTGCAGTAAAGGCATCCTTAATAACCAGCTAACCGCATCACTGATCAGTATATTTGGATCGCCGGGGTTAGATAAAGTTTTTACAAAGGCAACAATATCTATCTTGATGTTTTTTCCATTTCGGGTATACCCTGCGCCCAGCATCTGGTCGGTAAACAGGTTGCGCTTGGGGTAGGTATCAGTATTGATCCATATTTCATGAAACTGGGGCTCCTGGTAATACGGCTGCCAGCCGGCCACGTTAGGCGGGTCTCCAATATTTTGCTGAAAGGTAATAGACACACTGTTGAGGCTTTGAAAACAACTGTAGTTGCCGGCATAATCGGTGGCCACCGGAAACTGCACATCAAATTCCCGGCACAGGCCCACAATAAAATCAACCGGGCTTTTTATTATACAACCCTGGTTAAGTACATCAAAAAAATGTTCGCTTTTAAACAGGGCCGACAATACCGGTTTGATATCGTAATTATTGCTTCTGAAAATTTGTGCCAGTGGTGTAATGATGCTGGCTTCGGTTCCGGCATCAATGGCATAATATACAAACCAGCGGTACAGTTTTCTGCAAATATTCATGGCCACATCATTAGTGGCAAAAATCATATTCAGCAGGTCGTTCAGTTCCAGGTCGCCGGCGGTGGCACCGGTTCGTCCGGTGATAATGGTGTTGCTGTAAAAAGAAGAGAACTGTTTGTTGGTGGTATCATGCCTTGAAGCAGTAAACAAAGAGGTATTGGTATTGCTGTTAACCTGCCAGCCGGTTAATACTCTTGCAGCCGCTTTTACATCTGCTTCGCTGTAGGGCGGCGTGGCATTATTAGCGCCTTTGCCCACGGTAAATAATTCCTGCAATTCACGGCCATAATTTTCATCGGGTGCTGCGGCCGTATTCAGGTACCCGTTCAGGTAACGCAGCATACCGGTATCCAGTGTAATTTCTTTTACAAAGGTTTTAAAATTGCCCAGTGCGTTTTTGCGCAGTATGGCATTGTTTTGATAACACCAGATGCCCCTGTTGATATCGTTGGTTTCAGTGGCAAAATGGTTGTGCCAGAACAGGGTCATTTTTTCTAAAATATTTCTTTCCTGCTTCAGCATCTGGCCCAGCCACCAGTTTTTTAATGAGGCTACGCGGCGGTTATTGATACCCCCATCGTTGGTGTTGGTATTTACCCATGTTTGTCCTGCCAGCACTGCGGTATCCGGATCCAGCGGATCTACCGCATTAGCATAATCCTTTACGGGTGGTGCCGGCTGGCTTTGTGCAGCGGTTACATTCAGTAAATAATCCACCGCCTGGCTCATTGTCATCGTAGCTAAAAAATCAGCATCTGCTTTTTTAGCACCAAACATGGTACGCTTTAACAGGTGTATCACTTCATTGCTGGTCCAGGGGCCTGTATAAGTATTGAGGCCACTTAAAGTACGTGTTGGTGAGTAAAATGTAACCGGTGCTTCTTTTTTAGCTGTACCGGCTGTAATAAAATCTCTTCTATCCATTGCAGTGTGTTTGGATGAATGATAAAAAGGTTTCGACTTGCGTAATTTAAAAAGGTTTAACCAGGGGGAAATGTTTCAGCAGGATACCGTATCAGGTGGTACATTGTATGCACTTAAAGATAAAATAAATGCCGGAAACTTACCGGCATTTATTTTATCATCGCAACATGCAGATTTGTTAACTGATATTTTCAATGATTCCGGCAATACCCTGTCCGCCGCCCACACAGGCCGACACGATACCGTATTTTTTATGCAGTCTTTTCATGTCGTTGGTAAGCTGAATGGTTAGCTTACAACCCGTACAGCCTAAAGGATGGCCTAATGCAATGGCGCCGCCATTAATATTCACGATATCTGTATTCAAATTCAGCTGGCGTATTACTGCCAAAGATTGAGAGGCAAATGCTTCATTTAATTCTATCAGGTCAATTTGAGAAAGGTTCATGCCGGCCTGCTTCAACACTTTTGGGATGGCTTCTACTGGGCCAATACCCATGATACGCGGATGAACACCGGCATTGGCACAGTTTACCAAACGGGCAATAGGTTTTAATCCCAGTGAATTGATCAGCCTTTCGCTCATTACAATTACAAAAGCGGCTCCATCGCTGGTTTGAGAACTGTTGCCTGCGGTAATACAACCATTGGATGCAAATGCAGGTTTTAATTTTGCCAGGCCTTCCACCGAAGTATCTGCCCTTACGCCTTCATCGGTATCTATAACAAAACTTCTTTTTTGTTTTTTTAATTTTTCATCCAGGTATACTTCTTCCACTGTTATTGGTAAAATACCGCTTTTAAAGTAGCCTTCTTTAATAGCATTACCGGCTTTTACATGACTGTTGTAACTGAATATATCCTGGTCTTCGCGGCTTACATTATACTCTTTTGCTACCGCTTCGGCGGTAAGGCCCATATTTAAATAATAATCGGGTTCTTCTTTTGCAATGGCATAAGAAGGAGAGGTTTTCCATCCTGCGGTTGGCACCATGCTCATACTTTCCACACCACCTGCAATAATACACTCTGCCATACCGGTGCGAATTTTTGCAGTGGCCATGGCTATACTTTCCAGGCCGCTGGCACAGTAGCGGTTAATGGTAATGCCAGGCGCATGAATACCCACGGCCCTTGCCGATATCATGCGGCCCACCTGCAGGCCCTGTTCTGCCTCCGGCACTGCGTTGCCTACAATTACATCATCTACCAGCTGTACATCCAGTTGCGGTACACTTGCCAGCAGTCCTTTTATCACATCAACCGCCAGGTCATCGGGCCGGGTAAACCGGAAGCCCCCCTTTTTACTTTTGGCAACTGCGGTTCTGTATCCTGCTACTATATATGCTTCCTGCATGATAAAAAGTTTATTGTTTATGGTTTCCGGTTTTCCGTTAAGCGTATACAGGTTGAAAGCCCAACTGTAAACTGCAAACTGTGAACCGAAAACAAAAAAGGTTGTTTATGCAACTTATTACCAAAGGTATAATTTCCATTTGAAAACAAAAAACTGAAAAGTCTAACTTATTTTTGCGCCACATGTACAAACTCATACGCACAATTCTATTTCAGTTTGACCCCGAAAAGGTCCATTATTTTTCAATGCACAGCCTGCAGCGTTTTTGTAAGATTTCATTTATAAAAAAATGGATTACAGCTATGTTTGCACCACCATCTACCATTGCACCATTTAATTTTTTGGGTATTACTTTTAAAAACAGGGTGGGTTTGGGTGCCGGGTTTGATAAGAATGCCGAATACCTTACCGAATTGCAGGCGCTTGGTTTTGGCTTTGTAGAAATTGGTACTGTAACACCCAGGGCGCAACCGGGCAACGATATTCCCCGGGCATTCCGGTTACCAAAAGACAAGGCGCTGATTAACCGCATGGGTTTTAATAATGATGGTGTGGATGCAATTGCCCAAAGACTGCAGCAATGGAGAGCAAGCCAGCCTGTTAGCGCTTACCCCCTCATTATTGGGGGCAATATTGGCAAAAACAAGATGACGCCTAACCAGGATGCCTGGAAAGATTACGAGACCTGCTTTATGGCCTTACATGATCAGGTAGATTATTTTGTGGTAAATGTAAGCAGCCCCAATACGCCGGGGTTAAGAGAATTGCAGGAAAAAGACGCCCTGGGAATGATATTGAAAAACCTGCAGCGGATCAATGCTTCTAAACAACAACCCAAACCCATCTTATTAAAAATTGCACCGGACCTTACTACAGCTCAAATTGATGATGTGATAGCCCTGGCCATGGAAATACAACTCGATGGTTTGGTGGCCACCAATACCACCATTTACAGAAAGTTACCCAATACCAGTTATAAAGTGCTGGAAAGACTAGGGCCGGGTGGATTAAGCGGCCTGCCTTTAAAAGAAAAAAGCACAGAAATTGTACAATATATTTGCGAAAAAACGCAGGGTAAAATTCCTGTAATAGCCAGCGGAGGTATTTTTACCGGGGCCGATGCAAAAGAAAAGATAGCTGCCGGTGCTGCACTGGTACAGGTATGGACGGGCTTTATATACGAAGGACCTGCCATTGTAAAAAATATTTGCAAAACATTAAACACCACTACATAGGATGAACGAATTATCAGAACTGTTTACCACCAACGGATTAACCGGGTTACTGGCATTAACATTAATGGAAATTATGCTGGGTATAGATAATGTGATATTTGTATCCATTATTTTAGGCAAGTTAAAAACAGAAAAAGAAAAGAAACAAGCCTCCACTGCCTGGATGATTATAGGAATGGTAATGCGCATTGCATTGTTATATATACTCGGCAGTTTACTGAACGGAGAAAAAGAATTGTTTAAACTGTGGGCACACCCCGTTTCGTTAAAAGATATCATCATGATTGCGGGAGGTTTATTTTTAATGGTAAACACCACGCTTGAAATTCACAATAAACTGGAGGGAGACGATCCCAACGAATCTATTGAACAGAAGAAAACCGGTAACACATTTGCAGCCATTGTGCGCCAGATCATTTTGGTAGATTTTATTTTTAGTGTGGATGGCATCATTACATCTGTTGGTATGAGCAAACTGCAATCGGTACGTTTTTTAGCGGTGATCATTTCCATGCTGGTAATGTTTGCCTTTGCAAGGCGTATCAGTAAGTTCATTAACCAGCACCCTACTTTTAAAATGCTGGCCCTGTCATTCTTAATACTCATTGCTTTTACACTGATTGTGGATGGGGTGCATGTGGAAAGTTTTGAAATACCGCATGGCTATGTATATTTCGCCATGGCCTTTTCGCTGGGTGTGGAAGTACTGAATTTGCAACTGCGCAAGCGCAGTAAAAAGCCGGTGGAATTAAGGGCGCCGAGTATTAATACAGAGAAAGATGATAATTTATAAGACTTTAATAATACTGCCAGGCAATCTGAAGCCTGGCAGTATTATTTGTTTAAAATATCAGCCGCTTAATTATGTGGCTTAATCCACACTTTCCACATTACTTTAACCCAGCCATCATTTTTAATATTACTTTCATAAAAATTCAGTTCAAAAAACTTATCGCCACCAAAAGAAATATCCTGGTACTGCCCATTATTCACCAGGCTGTTAAGTGAAGCCTGTGTAGCAGACAGTTCAATTAGTTTCAACACCCTGGAACCATACTCCCCCGAAAAAGAAGAACAATCAGTACACTTAAACACCCTGGAACCAAATATACCTTCATCATCAGATAGTTTCCCTCCAACGGTAAGTTCCATATTCTTCAATTCATCAAAAGATAAATTGGTGGCCAGCGTAAATCTTTTATCTACCGGCGCCTTTCCGTTGCGGTAATTATTGTTATTGGCATCTGTTTCACTTTTTTGAAAGTACGTTTTATTGTCGGCAATAGATTTTGAGTTTGCTTTCAGGTTGAGGAACTCAATTTTTCCATACAGATCTTCTGTAGCATCTGCGTCACGTACATTATTCACATCAAGATGATCCAGTTCCAGGTCAATATCAAATTTAAGGTCAGTTAAAGGAGTTTGTGTACATACTTTATTGGGGAACTGTGTTGAATAAGATACAATTGCCTGCACCCCATCATTCAAAAAATTCATGGTGTAGGCAATAGGACTACCCTGGTTATTAGGTCCCCACGAACGCAGGCTGCCTATCAGAGATAATAAATTATCAAGGCTGGCTACCGGCAATGCTGCTCCGGGTTGTACACTCAGTCCTTTTCCATACGCTACCATCTTGGTAACCGTGGAAGCAAATTTTGCACGGGTTTCTGCACTGATGCTTATACTTGCAGATCCCTGGTTTGCAGGACCGGCCACCCCTACGGTTTCTTCTACTGCTGCCTGTAATTCTGCTGCAGTTTTATCAGATTCAAAATACACATATCCCGTAGTACCATACAGCACGCTGGATACAAAAACAACATTCGTTGGAATATCTGCCCCGGGAGCAGGTGTAATAAAATTTTTAGAATCATCATTCAATGGCGACGCATCCACCGAATAAAAATTATAATTGATCTTTAAAATAATACGTGATTTTTCGTTGATTTGGCTGGCCACTGTACTTGCACTGGCTTCTGCATTTACACCTATTGGCACCCCTGCCAGCAATGCCGTTATTTCGGCAGGAATATTTGCGGAGAAATTATATCCCAGCTTTATTGCCACTTCTTCTTTGGTGGTGGCCTCAATATATTCTATAAAAGCTTCTACCGGAGGATTGGCATTGGCATTCCGGTTCATGATCAAACTTTTTGCTGCCCTGAAAGAAGCCAGTGAATAATCTTCATTATCGCCAATCATCTCAGTAGGGTTTTGCGGTGTGCCCGACATCGTAAACAGGTTGGCAGAAATACGATATGGCTGCCGCTGATAACTTGAAGGAACTGCATAATACCCCATTTGATTATTGATGATGGCACTTGCATTTAACAATGCGCCGGGGTAAATAAAGTCGCCCTGAGAAAATAATGGCTGACGGAAATAATCTGTTTTTTCATTCACATTGCGGGTACTGCAACTGTATGCTCCGCTTTGTGCCGTAGGTGTGTTGGTAGTTTGCGATGGCGCTGAGCCTTCTGTACCTCCTTTGTTTAATGTAACCGTTGATTTGGCCGTTGCACTACTGTTATTCCCCAGCACATTCTTGGGACTGCTTTTTATAAACTTACTGGTTGCAGTAATGTACTTGGGGCTAAAGCTTTTATTAAAGGATGATTTTACGGCCAGCTTCAACTGAACATTAGCAATGGGTTGTATTTGGCTGTATGCATTACTTACTGTTGCTGCACACAATACCATTAGTATACAGCCTTTCATTTTGTTGATAGTCATGTTATTTGTTTTTAAAATTTTTACAATATTGATTCGTGTGTCAATTAGATTTCTCCAGTATCCAAACCTGGGTAGGTGCATTGCTTTTAGCACCAAATTCGTTTACAGGGCAGGAACTTGCCGTCAGGCAATCGTTAGGCGCATCCAGTACTTTATGGGAATTCCAGTTGTACAGCACATAAGTATTGGTTTTATTAGGTACTTTAAAAAAATACCAGGTTTCTTCATCTCCCACAACAATGTCTTTTGATTTCATAATGACATTATTGGTATTTTCTTCTCCGGTTGGAATGCCAAAACTGAATTTTACATCTGCAGCCATGTTAGCACCAAAAGACCATATCTGGTAGCCACCGGTTAGTTTGTGCGTAATATTAAAGATGGTACCGGTAGAGGAAATATTTAATTGATGGTTAGTAGTACCATCCCATTTCAAATATTTTTTTGCATTATTTTTAAACCCGTAGCAGGCTATTTTGTAAGTTCCTTCTTGTATTCCACTACCCAATAAATTATCCAGCATATTCCCTGCCTGCCATGCTACATCTGCAATGATATTTTCCACAGCAGTTGCGGTGTTATTGATAAGATCATTATTCTCTGCTTTTGTAAGATCTCCCTGATTGCAATTGTCACCCGCTAACGGCACCGGTACCGCCGGTGGCAAAGCAGGTAATAATGCAGTGCTGAGCTGGTGCCGTATGGCTTCTAAAATAAAAGTGGGATGATGAAAACAGGTAGAACCCGGGCAAAGCGGGGGGAATTGCAGTTTGGCAAACTGGGGTATTTGCTCGCCGGGTAAATTACCCAGTACACATAAAATTCTCAGATCATCTACTGCTGCAATTTGTTCGCCTGCCTGCATAGCGCTGCGGTAATCTTTAAAATAATTTCTCACCCCGGCCCTTCCATAAAAAAATGCCTGTGGTGGTAAAGTAGGTATAGGATCATCACCAAACTCAAAGCGTTGTATCCGGTTTTTTCCAATATCAGAATTCAACTGAGATACAAAAGCGGCGTCTCCCGGATGCGGCGCTTCATATATATACAGGCCCTGCGCTGTAATATTATAATTGTACTTTAAAAACATAGCAAACAACTGCGCATGCCCACCACCCAAGCTATGCCCGGTTATCCAAACCTTTTTTGTGGCCCCGGTAGTTTTATTTTTAATTACTGCCGCTACAGCTGACGCAAGTTCATCTGCAAAATTTTGCGATACTAAACTTTCTGCCATACCCCTGTGTACCTGCCCCTGTATTTGAGGATGAATAAAAGATGCATCTCTTTTTAAAAATTTAAAATCAGTGCCCATCCATTCTGCCCATTGGTATCCCGCAGGTGATATATTGCACGACACCCTGTCTGTTCCCCGGAAAACAACATATACTGTTGCAGGTGTGGAAATTAAAACAGCCTCTGGATCGTAGCCCGAAGGGTTACATTTATGAATGAAGTCAAAACTTATTGATGGCTCCGGCTGTACGGCCACACCAGTAATTTTATCGGCAGTAATTGCAGTTTTTGTAATTACCCTGTTATTATTAATAGGAGGGGTAAGCGAAGATGCACTGGTAAATAAGTAAGAAATTTTTTTGGCATATTCTATTACAAACTTATCATCATCGTCTTTTATCGATTTAACAAAACTGCTGTTGGCACCTGGTACCGGACTGTATAAATACCGTATATAATCTGCATACACCGTGGTTGATAAATAACCCAGCAAATACGCATTTTTCATATCCAGGCTGGTGGCAGCGTTATTGAAATGCGTATTAAAGGCATTCCCTCCGGTTTGTGCCAGCGGGGATAGCTGCTGCAATACCAGCACTACCCACACAATAATTGAAACTGTCTTTTTCATTTTACTTGTTTTAAATATTACTAAAGTGATTTGTAAATACTGTCTGCTTATTGGTACATCTTATTTTACCTCATCATACAACTGATGGTGGCAATAGGTATAAATGTTCTGAATTTCCATTTGTCGTCAAACACACAGCGCATCCCGTAATTGATGATCACACTTTGACTGATACGCCAGTCGCCGCCAAAACTGAGGGTATTGGGATGTACCACATCCCATTTTACCGACGAGTTAACCACGGTAAAATTTGCGGGTGCCGTAAACACTTCGCCCAGTGCTTCCACCGGCGTTTTCAGCCCCTTTTTCTCGTACAGAAATTCCAGGAAAAAAGTATATACCGATCCGCCATACCGCAGGTTCAGACCAGCAGTATGCAGTGTATTATCTGCTACAGCCCTTTGCACAGTTTGATCGCCGGTGCTGGTATTTTTTATCTGAAACTCCAGCTCTTCCTGGTACCAGGTGGTACGGAATAATGCAGACAACAACCATTTTTTTCCAATCCCCAGGTTGCCGTTTAACCAGCCGCCCCAGCCGGTATTGCGGTTAAGCCGTAAACTTTTTAATGAGCCTGCACTATCGGTTACATATGAGTATACTTTTCCAAAACTTACATCCAGCGATGAGGCATTCCAGTGCTCACCTACAAATATTTTTGCCCTGCTGTTGATCTCTTCATTGCGCCTGCTGTTGATACTGGCCAGTTGTTCTTCGGTTGCTTTTATCTGGTTGCGTATCTCGGGTTTTAAAAGCAGGTTACTGGTGGTATCCAGCTTTTGCTGCAGTTGCTGAAGCAGGGTTTGCAATTCTGTTTTTTCTGCCTGGTATTTTTCACTGATGCCGCCATACAATTCTTTTGCCATCAGCGGATCAAATTGCTTGTACAAATTGAACTTGGTGGCAAAGCCAATTCTTCTGTCGTTGTTCTCATCCTGCACAGACCCTATAGAAACGTCAGTGGAAGCGAGTTTGCGCATCAACCCCGAAGCAGCCTGGTACCTCGAAAGGTCCTTCCTGTTATACAGCAGTTCCCAAAAAGGCTGGGATTGTATGGCAAGATTGGGATTCAGTTTCCACGACTTAAATGACCAGTCTACCTTAAAGTCTTTTATATCTGAAGTGCGGTTGATCTGCGAAGGCGTAACACCCATCAAATCAAAAACAGGTGCAGCAGGGATGGTAAGTTCTTTGGCACTTACACGGCCGCTTTGCTGGCAAAAAAGTTTATTGTTTGCTGCAATACAATAAACCAGAAAAACGATACATACAGACCAGTGTTTCATACTTTAATTTTTGAATTGTAAAACTAAAGTGCGTAACAACGCCGGTCAATCGCTAATTGTAGTGAAAAATAAATGAAGCTGCCGAAAAAAAATTATTGCAGGTTTTTGTAGAAGTATGCAATGGCTTCACCCAGGGAGGCCACGTGTAATTTCTCGTAAATATTTTTGATGTGTGTATTTACGGTATGAAAACTAAGTGCCAGTTTATCTGCCACCATTTTATAACTCAATCCATCTGCCAGTAAGGTAAGCACCTGTGTTTCCCTTTCACTTAAGGGACTGGTTGTTTTTTTGGGTTGAAAATATTCCAGTACTTTTTGAGCAATACCAGGATTCATTACAGCACCGCCTTCATATACTTCCTGTATGGCCTGTAAAATTCTTTGTGGCGGATCTTTTTTTAAAATGTATCCGCTGGCACCGCTTCTGATACTGGTAAATATTTTTTCATTGTCATCAAACACGGTTTGCATCAGTACTTTTATATGCGGAAAAAATTGCCTGATCAGCCGTAAACCCTCCATACCATCCACATTGGGCATATTAATATCCATGAGTACCACATCGGGCTCAAAACTTTTCATATCCGCTGCCAGGCTGGAGCAATCGGGTGCCGAACCAACAAAACTGATCTCCGGAGTCAGTTCTACCAGTGCTTTTAAACTATCCCTGCGGGATTCATTATCGTCGTATATAAATACTTTAATGCCCATGCTGTAAAATTAAGCTTTGATACCACTAAAGGGTATCACTAATTATAGGTATGGGCAACAATGCTGATACAGTAGTGCCTTTACCCGGAATACTTGAAATTTCAAAATATCCTTTTAATTCTTCTGTTCTGTCCTGCATATTTATAAATCCCTGGCCTTTGATTGATTCGGCAGGAAGGTTGAATCCTGTACCATCATCGGCCACCTGCACACATATATGTTCATCAATTTTTTTTATTGATACCGATACATGCGAGGCATTACTGTGCTTTACTGTATTATTCACTGCTTCCTTTACAATCAGCAGTATATTTTTTTTAGCCTGTATATTTTTGATCATCCCTTCTGCCACTTCTTCAATATTTATTACATAGTTTATATTGGAGGCCGACAAAACATCGGATACAAAATTTTTGATCTTTAAGCCCAGCTGCATCAATTCTTCCTTCCCGGTTTTCATTGACCAAACAATGTCTGCAATATTTTCCATTGCTGCAGCCGCTTCGCTATTGATCTTTTTAAGCATGGCTTTTGCTTTTACGGGCTGACTTTCCATTAACTGCTCGGCCACGGTACTGTATACCTGCATACTGCTCAGCGAAGACCCCACATCATCATGCAGATCCTGGCTGATCTTATTCTGCAATTGTACAATATGCAGTTTTTGATTGGCTTTGTAGCGGTACAAAAGAAAAGCGCCGATGCCCAGTATTAAAAAAGCCAGTAACAGGTATACCCGTATATTGCTGATCTCATTTAGCTGCGTTACCTGCTGTACCTCCAGCTGCAGCAACCTTGTTTCATTGCGCAGGCCCGCATTCAGTATCACATTCATCTGCAGGTTATTTTCCTGGATTTGTTTTTGCAACAACCCGCTTTTTTTCTCTAATACTTCGGCAAGCTGATCTTTGTAATGGTATTTTTTAAATATAAAAATGGCATCGTCTAAAAACTGGTTGGCAAAAAAATTGTTCACTGCTGGTTTATTTTTCATCAGCGAAAAGCCCTGCTGCAGCCATTGCAGCGCTGCTGCAATATTACCCTGCATGTCGGCAGACTTTGCCAGCCCGCCATAATTAAATAATTCCACATCAAAAGCGCCGCCCTGTTCTGCTGATGCACCCGATAATGTATAATGATGCATCGCAGAATCAGGTTGATGCAGTCTTAAAAAAACACTGCCCAAACTGCTGTGCGCTACTGCCACTCCCCGCATCCATCTTATTTGCAATGCCAGCTGCAATGATATACGGTTCAGGTAAACCGCACTGTCGTAACTGCCAATATTTTCGTAGGCTTCTGCCATATTTCCGTACAGGTGATGCGGTTTTGTAAGGCTAAGGTATGAGGCAGGGTAGGGTGGCTGCCTGCTATACAAGATCCCCTTGTGCAAATTGTCAATTGCACGGCGGTTGCTATCCAGATTAATAAGAAAAAGACCAATAAAATTATAGGCATCGGCCAGTAAAAAACTGTCTTTCAGTGCCTGTGCAATGGTTAAGGAACGCTCAGACTCCTGCAGCCCTAAACGTTGCAGCCCGTTGTAATAATATACTTCTGCCTGGCGGCTGGATAAAAAATAGCTGCTAACAGAGTGTTCTTTTAAAGGCAGCACTTCAGCAATTTTATTCAACCACAGCTGTGCCGAATCATATTGGTTGAGCTCCATGAAATTATCCGCAATAGCAAAACAATTTTTGACATACCCATCTCCCTGTTTGCTATTGTTGCTGCTTTTTTTTAAAGAGTCAATTGTGGCAATAGCAGATTGAGACATGGCTTGCTTATTGCAGCCCAGCAGGAGCAGCATCACAAACAGGCGGTTTAAGATACCATAACGTAACAGTTGTTTCATTATCATTGGTGAATAGAAATAAGATTTTTATAAATCCCCTCCGGGCAACACAATATTCTGTAATGGAAAATGTACTGTAACAACAGTGCCCTTACCGGCATGGCTTTCAATGCGGCATTCCCCCCCCAGTTCACCGGCCCGTTTACGCATATTTACCAGCCCGTTACCGGCATTGGGTGCCGTAAAACCAATACCATCATCGGCAATTTTCATTATAAATGAACTGCTGTCGGTATACATTTCTACTGTACAGTTTACCGCTTTACTGTATTTACAAATATTATTCAATGCCTCTTTAAAAATCAGCCAGCAGTTTTTTTGGGCCGGAATTGTTAACCTTGGTAAACCGTTCTGTAATGGTATTGAAAAATGTGGTACAATACCGGCAGAAGAAAGAAGCTGAATACCGGTATCGTACATACGCCTGAAAATAGATTCCGATTCGCCATAATTGGTTTGCAACGACCAGATAAGATCTGTGGTATTTTCCATCAGCATACCGGCATTGACCTGTATTTTTTCCAGGTATGCATTCGCTTTATCCCTGTCTGCAGTTAAATAAGTAGCCACCACTTTACTGTAAATGCTGATACTGCTTAATGTACTGCCCATATCATCGTGAATATCCCTGGCAATACGCATTCTTTCTTCTTCTCTTGTTTCATATACCACTTTCATTTTTTCAAGTTCCTTTTGCTGTAACTCAGCTTCTGATTTCAACAGTTGCTTTAATGAACTTTCCCGCTGCTGGTATTCCTGCCGTATCAGGTATCCCAGTGCTGCAGAAAAAAATATCACATCGGCATAAAAAGAAATGAGCAACCAGTGAAAAGGGCCAAAGCCAAATAACCGGAAGCCAATGATCATACTGAGGGTAGAAAGCAATCCAAAAAGGATCATGGAAGCTGCTGCTGCAAAAAGATATTTGTAATAAGAACTTCTTCTTTTAGACCACAGGATAATGATGAATAACAACCCAAATGAAAGGAGGTAGGCCCGGATCAAAACTTTTAAAACATTAACCGCAAAAGGAAAATTGGTAAGCACCAGCAACAGTACACAATAAATGAGCACCACCGGCACATTTACCTTGTAAAAATACCAGGCATATGTATGATCTGCTTTTTTTAAAAATATGGCCTGGCCAAAAAAATGCACATAAAACATAAAGCTCAGCATCTGAAATATCTCATCCCAATGATAGGCACTGTGGTAAAAATCCAGGCCGGTTAAATTAAAATGCAGGTCAACCCTGAATCCAAGATAAAAAAGTAATATCCATAAATACTGGCTGTAATAGTTTAACAGGCTTTCGCGCCGGTGCAGAAAGAGTATGCTGTGATACACAGCAGCTAAAAAAATACCGCCGATGCACACAAACAAAAAAATATGATTGTTGTACTGATACACCGGGTTAAGTTAAAGATATTTCAGCACTTTAAGTAAGTAAATTCTCAGGTTCTGTACTGTGTACTACTGCATCAGCGTTACTGCCGCCACCACACCTGCAGTCTCTGTTCTTAACCGGGTATTTCCCAAACTCACCGGGGCAAAACCGTTCTGTAAGGCAAGTTGTATTTCTTCCGGGGTAAAATCTCCTTCGGGACCAATTAAAATCAGTCTGGCCGTGGAGGGCTGCAGTAATTTAGAAGAGAGCGCTGTTTTACTGTTTTCATCTTCGCAATGCGCTATAAATTTTTGTACCTCCCCGAAGGTTTGCAAACCCGCCAAAAGTTTGCGAAAAGGAACCGGCTCACCCATTTGGGGCAACCTGCATTGCTGACTTTGCAGCATCGCACTTATTAAAATAGATTGCAGGCGTGCGGCTTTAAAATGTTGTTTTTCTGTTCTGGTACAAATAAGCGGAATAATTTCTGAAACGCCTATCTCGGTGGCTTTCTCTAAAAACCATTCAAAACGATGTACGTTTTTCAACAGCGAAACAGCAACAGATACTTTCTGTTCAGTGAGTGGTAAATGTTGGGCGGAGAGAATACTTACAGCACAGCGCTTACGGTTATTGTCGGTAATTGCGCAGGTAAATATATTTCCCTTGCCATCGGTCAGTTGCAGCTGCTCGCCATTTTGCATACGCAATACCTGCACCACATGCTTGCTGGTATCTTCATCCAGTACAACAGCTGCTGCTGCTTCAATATCTGCTTTATAAAAAAAAGGTAGTGCCATCGTAAAAACAAATGGAGAACAAATTTAAAATTCATTCTCCACCTGCCTGCCTGCCGGCAGGCTATTAATTATTTATTGTAAATGTCCATTATTAAAAAGGTGCATCATCATCAAACTCCCCGTCGTTCATCTTACTGCCCTTTTGTATATACAGTTTGGCATCGCCGCCACTGTCTAACCCTGCTACCGGTTTCCAGCTGCCGCTGCCGCCAGAGGGTGCAGATCCGCCACCACTGCCGCCACCAAATTCATTTCCGCCTTCGTCTTCTACAAATTTCTGAATGTGCAGCATGGCACGCAGCTTCACCGTATCCAAACTACCGTTACGGTGCTTGGCTATCTTTACATAGGTTTCGCCCTTATTGCTTTCGCCAAATTCATTGGCGGTAATATCGTAGTATTCTGGTCGGTATAAGAACATTACCATATCAGCATCCTGCTCAATAGCACCCGATTCACGCAGATCACTCAGCTGCGGAATTTTGTTTCCTTCTTTTCTTTTTTCCACTTCACGGCTTAACTGCGACAATGCGATGATGGGTACCTGTAATTCTTTCGCCAGGCCTTTCAGATCCCTCGAAATTTTACTGATCTCCTGTTCCCTGTTTCCTCCTTTATTGTCACCGGCACCGCTCATCAATTGCAAATAGTCGATAATGATCAGTCCAACATTGTGTTTGTTTTTCAACCGGCGGCATTTGGCCCGCAATTCAAAAATATTCAGTGCTGCCGTATCATCAATAAATATGGGCGCCTTGCTTAATTTTTCAATCCCTTTTTTATACAGCTGCTTCATCTCATGCTCTTCCAGTTTACCGCGGGAAATTTTCTCCAGCCATATTTCACTTTCAGCACTTAATATACGTTGTACCAGCTGGCTGCTGCTCATCTCCAAACTAAAAAATGCCACGGCAATGGCTTTGGAAGGATCTTCGGGTACAGCCGCACTGCGTGCAAGGTTAAGTGCAAACGCTGTTTTACCCACAGAAGGTCTTGCCGCCAAAATAATCAGATCGGTGGGTTGCCATCCGTAAGTAAGTTTATCCATCGATGGAAAACCGGTTGGTACACCCGTAATATCCTCATCTCTGTTACGCATGTCCTCAATACGCTGAATGGTTTTTACCAGCACCGATTCAATACTGTCGAAGTTTTTGCGCAGGTGACTGTTGGTGATCTCAAATAATTTGCCCTCGGCTTCATCCAGCATATCAAATACATCGGTACTGTCTTCATAGGCATCGCCTAAAATTTCTCCGCTGATGCGGATCAGTTCACGCTGAATAAATTTTTGCAGTACTATCCTGGAGTGGGCTTCAATATTGGCCGATGATACCACCGCATTGGTAAGACGGGTAACATAATACGGGCCGCCAACAATATCCAGTTCTTCGCGGAATTTTAGTTCTTCTACTACCGTTAATAAATCGATGGGTAAACTTTTTATGGCCAGCCCCTGCATGGCTTTATAAATACGCTGGTTGGCATCTACATAAAAACATTCAGGTTTTAATATTTCCACCACGGTATCAAAGGCGCTTTTTTCCAGCATGATGGCACCCAGCACAGCCTCTTCCAGTTCTTTAGCCTGTGGCGGTACTTTGCCATACATCATGCCACTGAGGTCGGGCAAGGCTTTGCGGCGTTTCTTCTGATCTTTATTATAATTAGTAAGTTCCATGTTTATAATTGCTTGTTAGGGATCTTTTTTTTGCAGGGCGGCTAAGATAAATTGAAAAGCACATTGTACTCCTGACCATTTTTATTAACATCCCCGGCGGTATCCCTTTATACTGTATTTTCCACAACTGATTAACAGCAAAGTTAGCTTATCAACAGCTTATTAACAGCAAATCCCCTATTTAAAAATCAACAAAATGGGCATCGGCCTTATTTTATTCACAATTCCATAAACGCCAAATTTCTTTTTCTGCACCACCCAAAAAAATCAGGGTTTGCTTTTTCCGGTAACTATACCTAAATTATCAGTATGCTGTACTTATGGTCAATCAATTATCTTTGCAGCAACAATTAAGAAAAAGATCAATACATGACGATTAGTTATAACTGGCTGAGCGAATATTTACCGGAAAAGATAGAGACTGAAAAATTAAGTAAGCTATTAACCTCTATAGGGCTGGAAGTGGAAAGCATGGAGCCATTTGAAGAAGTGAAGGGCGGTTTAAAAGGTTTGGTAATTGGCGAAGTGCTGGAATGCGAAAAACATCCGGATGCCGATAAATTATCTGTCACCAAAGTAAATATTGGCAGCGGCGATCCCCTGCAAATTGTTTGCGGAGCAGCCAATGTGGCTGCCGGGCAAAAAGTGGTGGTAGCCACCATTGGCACTACCATCTACCCCGCTGCCGGCGACCCCCTTACGATGAAAAAAGCAAAGATCCGTGGTGTGGAAAGTCATGGAATGATCTGTGCCGAAGACGAGATTGGACTTGGTAACAGCCATGCAGGTATATTGGTTTTACCAGCCGATGCTAAAGTGGGTACGCCGGCTGCAGAATATTTTAATACTTATACAGATACCATTTTTGAAATTGGTTTAACACCCAACCGCATGGACGCCATGTGCCATATGGGAGTGGCAAAAGATGTATGCGCTTACCTGTCGCACCACAATAAAAAAGATACCCATATCAAATCTCCTTTTAAAAATAATTTTAAGGTAGATCACCAGGGTATGCAAATGGAAGTACAAATTGAAAATGCAGATGCCTGCCAGCGTTACGCCGGTGTAAGTATACAGGGTGTAAATATTGCCGAAAGCCCGGTATGGCTGCAGCAAAAATTAAAAAGTATTGGCCTGCGCCCCATTAATAATATTGTAGACATCACCAATTTTATACTGCACGAAACAGGACAGCCCCTGCATGCTTTTGATGCAGATGCCATCACAGGCAATACGGTAACCATTAAAAATTTACCCGAAGGCACCCCATTTGTAACGCTGGATGAAAAAGAAAGAAAATTGGCTGCCGAAGATTTGATGATTTGTAACGCAGAATTGCCCATGTGTATCGGTGGCGTGTTTGGTGGCTTACACAGTGGTGTTGCAGCTGCTACAAAAAATATTTTTTTAGAAAGTGCCTGGTTCAATCCCATCACCATAAGAAAAACATCGTTTAAACATGGCCTGCGTACTGATGCTGCCACCCGGTTTGAAAAAGGAGTGGACATCAGCAATACTGTTAACGTACTGAAAAGAGCAGCCATCATGATAAAAGAAATTGCCGGCGGCGAAATTGCCAGTGATATCATTGATGTATATCCCAATCCAAAGCCAAAAACAGAAGTAGCTTTAAAATACCATTATTTAAAAAAATTAAGTGGTAAAAATTATCATGGCGATACCATTAAAAATATTTTAACCAGCCTGGGTTTTGAAATGATCAAAGAGGGCCTGGATGAATTATGGGTAAAAGTGCCATACAGCAAACCCGATATCAGCATTGCGGCCGACCTGGTGGAAGAAATTATGCGGATAGATGGATTGGACAATGTAGAGATACCTCAAATGATCAGCATTGCTCCGGCTGCAGAAACGCTGGCACATGAAGCTTCGTATAAAGAAAAAATTGCCGGCTATTTAACCGGCCGTGGCTTTAACGAGATATTTACCAACAGTATTACCAACAGCAAATATTTTTCTGAAGAAATACTGCAGGGTACCGTAAAAATGATCAATAACCTGAGCGAAGATTTAAATGTTATGCGCCCTTCCATGCTGGAAACAGGATTGGAAACCATTGCCTATAATTTAAACAGGCGAAACAGCAACCTGCATTTTTTTGAATTTGGCAAAACCTATGGCACCAGCGGCGTGGGTAGCTACCAGGAAAACAATCACCTGAGCCTGTTCATTACCGGTACTAAAAACGAAGGTGGCTGGAATGACAAGGCACAGAAAGCAGATTTTTATTTTATCAAAGGCCTGCTCGAAAGCATTACCGCCCTTGCCGGGCTTTCTGTACAGGGCTTTGCTGCCACCAGCAGCGATAAACTGGACAATGCAGTAGCACTAAAAATAAAAAATGAAGTGGTGGCCATTGCAGGTACCATCAACAAAACCACAGCGGGTAAATTTGATTGTAAACAAACAGTATTATTTGCAGATATCGACTGGGATAAACTGATGCAACTGAATAAAAAGAACAGCATCAGTTTTAAAGAGATCTCTAAATTTCCTTCGGTACAAAGAGACCTGGCCCTGGTGGTAGATAAAACCATTGCCTACCAGCAAATTGAAAGCACCACCAAATCGGTTAAACTGAATAAACTAAAAACCGTTACCCTGTTTGATGTTTTTGAAAGTGAAAAACTGGGTGCCAATAAAAAATCGATGGCGGTAAGTTTTACTTTTTTAGACGAAGAAAAAACCATGACGGACAGCGAGATAGACGCCATGATGAATAAACTGATGGATGCATATGAAAAAGAGCTGGGTGCAGAAGTAAGAAAATAAAAACCTGCCCCTGCTCCCAGAAGTGGGAAATGAAGAAGTAAAAAGCGATTCAATAAATGAAAAGTTGTTAAAATAATTATACCCCGTTTTCCCTTTAGGGTTTAGGGGTAGTGTATATGCAGGATTTGCAATCAAATATAAAACGTGTAAACGATAAGCTTCAACGACTACTGAAGCTGTATCAGCAATTGCAAAAAGACAATGAGCGGCAAAGCAAGCTGATTGCCGAACTGCAGCAAACAAAGGAAAAAAATACGCAGCACATTCACCAGCTGCAGGAGCAGGTGGATATTTTAAAAGCAGCTACAGGAAAAATGTCGGAAGCAGAAAAAAAAGCTTTTGAAAAACACCTCCAGCAGTACATAAAGGAAATAGATACATGTATTGGCCTGCTGGCCGATTAGCTATACCCTTTTTACCAGTTTCAGCAACTGGTCGCCGTCGGTATTACTCAGCTCTAAAAAATATCTTCCGTAAGGGAGGTCGTTCAGTCCGCCCCAGTTAAAATACTTTTGATTCTGCCCCTGGCTGGTTTCTAAAGTAGAACATACTTCTCCTTTATCGTTCTTTAATACAAATTTTAAAGGATTGCTGATGGTTCTTTCCCACTCAAGGGTAAGTGAGTCGGTAAAAAATGATTCCCTGATTTTTGCAAACATGCTTCAACTGGTTTAATTCTTAATTGATTAGAGGAGCAGCTTTAATGAGGTAAAGATTAGGGGCCGCTTTATTTAAAAGCGGTAATTTTTTAATACTATGTACCAGGAAAATTGGTGGTTTCTTTGGTAAAGAGAAACAAAATAATACATTAATTTTAATTATGCAAGAGCTGATACCTGTAAACATTGTAATTGGAGACCGCACCTACCGCATTAAAACCAATGCCACTGATGAGGAAAACATCAGGCGTACCCTAAAAACCATCAATGATAAAATAATGGAATTCCGAACCCAGTTTGCCGGAAAGGACATGCAGGATTATATTGCCATGGTACTTATCTGGTATGCCACCCAGCCCAAAGGGCCCGGTAATCCCGCCCTGGAAGCAGACCTAACCGCAGTACTGCTGAAGCTGGAGGAACAGATGGATAAGGCGATGTAATATAATATTTATTACTTACGCATAACAGTAATCTGGTATAGGTTACAAGTTGCCCTGCAAAACTCCAAACAAATTTCATATCTTCGCCTACTTACTATCTCATTTATTTTGATGGGTTTAGAGAGGATATATCAGATTGTGAACCGTTTTAAAACAAAAAACATCCATGGATTCAAACATAATTTCCATCATTATCGGTATTGCAGCCCTTGTTGTGGGGCTTGTACTGGGTAAATTTATTTTTGCCAAAAACACCAAAAAACAAATTGAAGAAGCCGAATTACAGGCACAGAAGATCATTGCTGACAGCCAGTTACAGGCCGAAACACTTAAAAAAGAAAAGCAGTTAGAAGCCAAAGAAAAATTTGTGCAGCTGAAAGCAGAGCACGATAAAGAAGTGCTGCAACGCAATCAAAAGATCATTGAAGGAGAAAGCCGCATTAAACAAAAAGAGCAGTCTTTAAACCAGAAAGACCAGAACCTGGAAAAGCAGATCAAAGAAAATGAAGGCATTAAAGAAGCGCTGAACCGCCAGATAGAAGTGGTGAATACCAAACGTACCGAGCTGGAAAAACACCAGGAAGAGCATATCCGCCGTCTTGAAAAAGTAGCCGGCCTTTCTGCCGAAGATGCCAAAGCGCAATTAATAGAAAGCCTGAAACAGGAAGCCCATACCAAGGCCATTGCCCTGCAGCAGGAAATTATTGAAGATGCCAAACTGAAAGCCGGTAAAGAAGCCCGTAAAATTGTTATTCAAACCATACAGCGTACTGCTGCCGAGGTAGCCATCGAAAACTCCATCACTGTTTTCAACCTGGAAAGTGATGAGATCAAAGGTTCCATCATTGGCCGCGAGGGCAGGAATATCCGCGCCATTGAAGCAGCCACCGGAGTAGATTTGATTGTAGATGATACACCTGAAGCAATTGTACTGTCTTCCTTTGATCCCCTGCGCAGGGAAATTGCCCGCCTGTCTTTACAGCGTTTGGTGGCCGATGGCCGTATCCATCCCGCCCGTATTGAAGAAGTGGTGGAAAAAACCAAGCGCCAGCTGGAAGACCAGGTAATGGAAATTGGCGAACGTACCGCTATGGAACTGGGTGTACATGGCCTGCATAAAGAACTGATCCGCATGGTGGGCCGTATGCGCTTCCGCTCTTCTTATGGCCAAAATTTACTGATGCACAGCAGGGAAACCGCTAACCTGTGCGGTATTATGGCTGCCGAGCTGGGCATGAACCCCAAACTGGCCAAACGTGCCGGTTTATTACACGATATAGGTAAAGTACCCGATGAAGAAACCGAATTGAGTCATGCCCTCCTGGGCGCTAAGCTGGCAGAGAAATATGGCGAAAATCCGGCCGTGGTAAATGCCATTGGCGCTCACCACGACGAGATGGAAATGCAATACGTGATCTCTCCCATCATTCAGGCCTGTGATGCCATCAGTGGCGCAAGGCCCGGTGCAAGGCGCGAGATCATGCAGCAATATATACAACGTATTAAAGATCTGGAAAACCTGGCCATGGCCTATACCGGTGTGGAAAAAGCCTACGCCATACAGGCTGGCCGCGAGTTAAGGGTGATTGTGGAAGCTGATAAAGTAACCGATGGCGACAGCGATAAACTGAGTTTTGAGATTGCTCAAAAAATTCAGACTGAAATGACCTTCCCCGGTCAAATTAAAGTAACCGTAATACGTGAAAAAAGGTCGGTAAACGTGGCTAGATAATTTTCAGTTTATTTTGTTTAAATTTTGCAGTTAAGAACCTTTAGATCGAATCATATTATAAAATCCGGCTGTTTTGGCCGGATTTTTCATTACCCCAGGCTGTTTTCAGATAGAATTTTTGTGAATTAACTCTGCCAGGAAAATAAAAAGAGCAACAAATTAAAAAAACTGAAAACTGGAGACTGAAAACTGAAAACTTTCCCCTACCTTTGCCGTCCGTAAAAAATAATAAGATTATGAACGCAGTAGATTTTGTTCATGAGCAGTTGACAACAAAACCAACGCTCCCTAAGTTTAAAGCAGGTGATAACATCACTGTAAACTATAAAATTGTAGAAGGTTCTAAAGAACGTATCCAGAGCTTTAAAGGCGATGTGATCAAGCGCCAGGGCGTTGGTGCCACCGCTTCTTTTACTGTACGTAAGATCAGCGATGGTGTTGGTGTAGAACGTTTGTTCCCTGTTTTCTCTCCAAACATTGAAAGCATTGTGCTGAATAAAGTAGGTAAAGTAAACCGTGCAAAATTGTACTACCTGCGTGAAAGAAGTGGAAAAAGTGCCCGTATTCAGGAAAAAAGAAGAGCTGTTTCTAAATAAAAGAGCTTAATTCATCATATTTAAAAGCAAAGACCTTAATCGGTTTTTGCTTTTTTTAGTTTTCAGGTTTTTTGGTATAGTTATTGTTACTAATTACGAAATCTAAATTCTAATCTCCTCTGACTGAACCTTTACCCCACCTATTTTACAAATACTTTAATTAAACCAGTAAACTTGTAACCATGAGAACCATCCTTCTTTCATTTGTTGTTGTATGCAGTATTGCTTTTTTAACCTCTTGTGCCCGTGGCATCACCGTAGAGCAGGCCGCTAACGGTAAAGCCAGGTGTGGCAAAAATTACATTCGCTGATTTTCAGTCCCCTTTTATTGTATTTTCATTGTGTTAACCACGGGTTAATTATATTAGGGCATTTGCTGTAACAAGTAAATATTTGATTTATCTTTGTTTCCTAAATCTTTATTATGATAGTTTCATTTTTGAACGCCATTTTTTTATTGTCTCTTCCTGGCGGAGGAGAATGGATATTAATAATTTTAGTTGTGCTGCTGATGTTTGGAGGAAAGAAAATACCTGAATTGATGAGAGGCGTTGGGCGTGGTATGCGTGAGTTCAATGATGCTAAAAACAATGTGAAGAATGAACTGGAAGAAGGCATGAAAGAAAAAGACAAAGACGACGAGATCAGGCAACTGAAACAGCAACTGGAACAAAAACAATCTTAATTACCCCGGTTAATAACCACAGGGTGTACCATATTCGGCTGAAGTGCTGACTCAAATATCATTGCGTCAATCACTTCAGCCGATTGTATAATTATTAAACATTTTCTTTGTAATGCCCGCCTTCAACAATATACAACAATACCATGCCGCATTAATGCAAAACAGCAGCAGCTGTACGGCCATGGTAACAGCATACCTGGAAAAGATCGCATCACAAAAACACCTCAATGCTTTTGTGGAAGTATATGAACAGGAAGCATTGCAAAAAGCGGCTGAACTGGATGCACTCCGGCAAACAGGTGCACCTTTAAAAAAATTACACGGCGTGGTAATTGCCATTAAGGATGTGATCTGTTACAAAGCACACAAGGTTACCGCTGCTTCAAAAATTTTAAGCGGATTCACCAGTATGTATTCTGCTACTGCCATACAACGTTTGCTGGATGAAGATGCCATCATCATCGGTAATTGCAATTGCGATGAGTTTGCCATGGGCAGCACCAATGAAAATTCGGCGTATGGTAATGTGCTGAATGCTGCTGACAATACTAAAGTACCGGGTGGTTCATCGGGTGGAAGCGCAGTAGCCGTTCAGGCAGGTTTATGCATGGCCAGTTTGGGTAGCGATACCGGGGGATCTGTCCGTCAACCAGCAGATTTTTGCGGCATTGTTGGTTTAAAACCCACGTACGGCCGCATTTCAAGATATGGCCTGATCGCCTATGCCTCTTCTTTTGACCAGATAGGTATTTTCAGCAATACCGTGGCAGATGCGGCTTTATTGCTGCAGGTAATGAGCGGCAGTGATGCATATGACAGTACCACGCTGCCCGAATCTGGCCCGGCCGATTTTACCGGACCACTGGAAGACCCCGCATCCAGAAAATTCAAACTCTGCTATTTTAAAGAAGCCCTCTTTCATCCTTCGCTGGACGAAGAAATAAAAAATACCCTGCTTTCACTGGTTGATGCTTTGCAAAAAGAAGGACATGAAGTGACAGCACTTGATTTTGACCTGCTGGATTATGTAGTGCCAGCCTATTATGTACTTACTACTGCCGAAGCCAGCAGTAATTTAAGCCGCTTTGATGGTATCCGTTACGGGCACAGCACACGGGCGGCAGTAAAAGACCTGAATGACTATTACAAACAAAGCCGCAGTGAAGGCTTTGGTAAAGAAGTACAAAGACGCATCATGCTGGGTACATTTGTACTAAGTTCCGGGTATTACGACGCTTATTTTAGTAAAGCACAACAGGTACGCCGTTTACTGGTAGATAAAACCAATGCCATCTTTAATAGTTTTGATGCCATTCTGTTACCTACCAGTCCTACCACCGCTTTTTCTTTTGGAGAAAAAACAGCCGACCCCATTGCTATGTACCTGGCCGATATTTATACTGTATTCGCCAATTTAACCGGCCTGCCAGGCATTTCGGTTCCCCTGTTTAAACACAGCAACCATATGCCTTTTGGCCTGCAGGTAATGACTAAAAAAACAGATGAAGTAACTTTGTTGCAGCTGGCACAGCACCTGATGCAGCATCATAACACCAACCAGCTGCAGTATAATTAATGAAACCATTATTTACCATATTGATTGCCGCCATCTGTTGTATGCCTGCCGCAGCAGCAGGCACTGCTATGGAAACTGCTTTTCAGCAGGAGCAACCTGTTACCGATACCACGGTTGAAGATGAAGCAAAAGAAGATGCCCTGATTGAAGAAGTGATAAAAACCAAAACCGTTCCTGCAAAAGATAAAGTGCAGTACTTCAGCCAGGTGACCAAGTATGGGTTCAAAAATTTATTTACCAGATACAGCTATAATACCTCTATGGCTTACAACGCACAAATCAACCCCAGTGCTGTTGGCTTTATACAGGATTATATGGATGTACATGGAAAATATCTTACCAAGATGAAAGGTTGGGGACAACCTTACTTTACTTTAATTGAAAGTATTTTAACCCAATACGGGTTGCCAAGAGAGCTGAAATATATTGCAGTAATAGAATCCAATCTTAGTACCGGCGCTACCAGCCGCGTAGGTGCAGGCGGCCCATGGCAGTTTATGCCTTATACCGCCAGGGATTACGGACTGGTGGTAAATGGCTATTACGACGAAAGAAGAGATTACTTTAAAAGCACTCACGCTGCCGCCAGGTATTTACTGGCTTTATACAAAGACATGCACGACTGGTTACTGGTAATGGCAGCCTATAATGGCGGACCGGGAAGAGTATACAGTGCCATTAAAAAAAGTGGCAGCAGAAATTTTTGGAACCTGCAATACTATTTACCCGCCGAATCCAGAACCTATGTAAAACGGTTTATTGCCACCCATTACATTATGGAAGGTGGCGGCGGTATCACCACCACTGCTTCCGGTCAGGATGGCGGCATACAGGTAAACGGAACTGGAGCAAACCCATTTGACATTAAGCCATCGCTTACTGCTGAAGAGCTGGAAACCACTGCCACACAAACCATTTCGGGCAAATACAATTCGCTGGTGATTGCTAAAAACCTGGCAATGGATATCTTCCAGTTCAACCACTTCAATCCCGATTTTGATAACATGATGGCGAATAACGGCAATTACGACCTTCGCCTGCCTGCCGATAAAATGCAGTTATTCCTGGCAAATAAATATATTATTCTCAACGAGTGTGTGCAATTACTGTTGGGCGATTCCAATATCTCCAATAACCAAACTTTTTATCCGTCTCCAAAAGCAAAGCCTGCAACTAAAAAGAAAAAATCAAACTGATATCATCATTCCAGGGCCTTCATCACCGCAGCCACCTTCATTAAACATTCATCATACTCCCGGGCTGCATCGCTGTAAAATGTAATACCACTGCCGGCATTAAAAGAAAGATATTGTGTGGTGGCATTATAAAATATACTGCGTATCACCACGTTAAAATCAAAGTCTGCCTCTCCGGCCGGCAATCCTTTGCCGGGTTTTATATAGCCAATTGCCCCGGAAAACAGCCCCCGTTTGGTGGTTTCGTACTGCTCTATCAATTCCATCACCCGCTTTTTGGGGGCTCCTGTCATGGATCCCATGGGAAAGGTTGCCTTGATAATATCTACCCAGTGCGTACCTGGTTCCAGTTCGCCGCTAATGGTACTGATCATCTGGTGTACCTGCGGAAAACTGTACACGCCAAACAATTCTTCTACTTTTACAGAGCCTTCTTTACATATTCTGCTGAGATCATTTCTCACCAGGTCTACCACCATTACATTTTCACTTTTTTCTTTTTCATTCTCCAGTAAATAATTCCTGTTCTGCAGATCTGCTTCTTTGCTGGTAAAGTTCCTTTTGCTGGTTCCTTTGATAGGTTGTGAAAAAACTTTGCCTGCCTCCCTTTTCAAATATCTTTCCGGGCTGGCGCAAATACAATACTTATCATTCAGTTTATACAATGCGGCAAAAGGATTGGGAGAAATACTGATCAGTTTGTGATATACCGCCAGCGGATCAATCAAAGCATGCGCATCAAAAAATTCCTGGCAAAAATTAATTTCATAGCAATCGCCCATTAATATATGCTGCTGCAATTGCTGCACTGCAGAAATGTATTCGCTTTCAGACATACGGTTTTTAATAGCCACTGATGGCTGTGCTGCCGGCACGGCAGTGGAGCTTGCACGTATGGCATCCCATACCGTTGCAGCATCTCCGTTGCAGTAAATAGCCACGGCATCATCCTTCAGCTCAATCACAATATCCGGAATAAAAAAATGCAGGTCGTCAAATCCAATACCGTTGCTGTGGCGGGAGTATACTTTTTCAATTTCATTTTTAAGGTCGTATCCCAAATGCCCAAACAACCACTCATTTTCTGCCACGCTGAAATCTTTCAGCGATTCCAATGCATGGCCCGAAGGAAGCGAGATATTTCTTTTGCACCCCACTGCCAGCAAACATTCAAATGCGGGTGTTGTAAAATCATAGTGCTGGTTATCCAGTAAACAAAAAATGTTGAACCGGTTGGCCCAGTTCAACATTTGTATTCTGAATTCGGTAAAGTTATCTACGGTAAAAATGCTGGCGTATGTGTTCACAAAATGATTTAAGTAACACTAAAAATCATCGTCGTCGTCAAAGCCACCGCCGCCTAAATCATCATCAAGGCCAAGGTCTTTAAAATCATCATCCAGTTTAAAATCATCATCATCGTCGGCCTTGCCTTTTTTGCCGGGTGCTTTTTTAGTTTTTGATTTGGGTACATCAAACTCGTCAAAATCAGGGTCCCACTCATCATCTTCTTCCGCTTTTTCCCAGTCATCTTCCACTTCCACATCATCATCGTCATCATCATCGTCATCATCGCTTGATTTCTTTTTGGATGCACCTTTACCCTTCGCAGGTTTTTTAGGTGTCTCTTCCTCATCGTCTAAATCATCATCATCGTCGTCATCCTTTGGCTTGGCCGCAGGTTTTTTTGCAGATGAAATTTCTGATGCTGCAGCTTTCTTTGCAGGAGTCTTTTTTTCTTTGTCGGATTTTATTGCCATAAATTAAACAGGTTATCTACTGTAAAATTTGTACGAGTTTTTTAGATTGCCAAAAATATCGGCAACTTTTTTAAATATTTTTTTTACGCTATTATAATTTGTTCTTTCCCCGGACCATTACTGATGTACTTAACGGGCACTTTTAAAAAATTATTCAGGTAGTCAATATAGTTTTTCATTTGCTGCGGCAGCTCATTAAAATCATGCATGGCAGTAATATCTGTTTTCCAGCCTTCAAAGCTTTTGTATACCGGTTCAATATTTACTTTATTCATTTGAAAAGGGATGAAGTTCTTTTCCTCGCCATTCACCATATAACTGTTACAAACTTTCAGTTCATCTAAGTTATCTAAAATATCTGCCTTTGTCATTATTATTTGTGTAACCCCGTTTATCATACAGGCAAATTGTAATGCCACCAGGTCAATCCATCCACAACGCCTTGGCCTGCCTGTGGTGGCACCAAACTCGCTGCCTGTTTTACGTATCAGTTCTCCGGTTTCGTCGTTCAATTCTGTTGGAAACGGTCCGCTGCCCACCCTTGTACAATAGGCCTTAGATACGCCAAATACTTCTTTTATCTTTTGAGGGGCAATACCCAGTCCTGTACAGACACCGGCCGATATGGTACTGCTGCTTGTAACAAAAGGAAATGTTCCAAAATCAACATCCAGCATACTGCCCTGTGCGCCTTCTGCCAACACTTTTTTACCCTGCTGAATTTTATCGTTAATGAAATATTCCCCGTTAACAATTTTAAACTCTTTTAAAAATTCAATCGCTTCAAAAAACTCTTCCTCCCATGCGCTGATATCTTCCTGGAAATTAAAACTCTCCAGTATTTTCTGGTGCTTTAAACGCAGTTTAATGTATTCTGTGGTAAAGCTCTTGTCTAACAGGTTACCCACCCTTAAACCATTGCGGCCTGTTTTATCCATATAAGCCGGCCCAATTCCCTTTAAAGTACTTCCTATCTTTTCATTGCCCTTACTCAGTTCGCTGGCTTTGTCAATAGCACGGTGTGTAGGCAGAATCAAATGTGCACGTTCACTGATGTATAAGTTCTTTTTATAGTCCACTCCAAACGCGGCTACATTCTCACATTCTTTTTTTAGTGTAACGGCATCCAGTACCACCCCGTTGCCTATAAGGTTGGTTTTTTCTTCATGAAAAATACCGCTGGGTATCTGGTGCAGCACAATTTTTTTTCCGTCTACATACAGGGTATGCCCTGCATTGGGTCCGCCCTGGAACCTGGCCACCACATCATAATTCTTAGCAAAATAATCCACTATCTTTCCCTTCCCTTCATCGCCCCATTGCAGGCCTAATATTACGTCAACCATTTACGATCAAAAATTAAATAATTTAAAATTTTGTTACGGGCCAAATTTCATTATTCAGCATTGTTGTGTCACTCACTTCAACGGCATACCGGTATGAAACTTTTATTAAAGCGGTGTTGCAACCGTGTAAAAATAAATTGAAAATTAACAACCACCTAAAATGAATTGCTTTTGTTTGAAAGTTGGGGAGAAATGGACAGGTTATTGGTTTAATGGTTTAACTGGCCGGGTGGTTTAAGCATAATGCCTGCACTTTTTGGTACAGGCATTATTAATTATTCATTCTTTAATTATCCATTAGCTATGCCACTTTCAGCATACTCAGCTTACTGGTACTGAACTTACGCTGGGCATATTCAAGGGTAATTTCAAAGGTTTTTACTTTTTGAGAGGGTAATTCATACATGGCATCGGTTAAAATACTTTCGCAAATGCTTCGTAAACCGCGGGCTCCTAATTTATATTCCAGCGCCTTTTCCACCATAAAATCATACACTGCGGGTTCAAACCTCAGTTCAATACCTTCAATGTCGAATAAGCGGGTAAACTGTTTAACCAATGCATTTTTGGGTTCGGTTAATATACTGCGTAAGGTAGCTGCATCCAGTGGATTCAGGTAGGTAACCACCGGCAGGCGACCCAATAATTCGGGTATTAGACCAAAGTGTTTTAGATCCACCGCATTTACAAAATGCAGCAGGTTGTCGTGCTGGTACTCCTGCATTTCTTTATTTACATTAAACCCAATGGCATTGGTGTTAACGCGGCGGGCAATTATTTTATCAATACCATCAAAAGCACCCCCGCAAATGAACAGGATGTTTTGGGTATTTACCTTGATCAGTTTTTGCTCGGGATGTTTGCGCCCGCCCTGCGGTGGCACCAGCACTTCGGTACCTTCCAGTAATTTTAATAAGCCCTGCTGTACACCTTCGCCGCTTACATCACGGGTAATAGACGGGTTATCGCTTTTGCGGGCTATTTTATCAATTTCATCAATGAATACAATACCTTTTTCTGCAGCTGCTACATCGTAATTGCAGGCCTGCAACAGGCGGCTCAGCATGCTTTCCACATCCTCTCCCACATAACCGGCTTCGGTAAATACAGTTGCATCCACAATGGCAAAAGGAACGTTCAGCATACGGGCAATGGATTTTGCCAGTAAGGTTTTGCCAGTACCGGTTTCCCCCACCATAATAATATTACTCTTCTCTATCTCCACATCATTCTCCACTTTTTGATTAAGTCTTTTGTAATGATTGTATACTGCAACAGCCAGAATCTTTTTAGCATCATCCTGACCAATTACATATTCATCTAAAAAGCTCTTTATTTCAATTGGCTTTTTTACGGTAAGTTTATTGGCAGGTGTGTGAGAATGCTTGTAATCGGTATTGCTGCCCAGTTCCTGTTCAATAATCTCTTCGGCATGCTCCACACAGTTTTCGCATATATGTCCATCCTGACCGGCAATCAGTATTTTAACTTCATCGCGGCTGCGGCCGCAGAAAGAACAGTGTAAAGTTTGTTGTTTTGCCATTATAGCGTTTGCTTGTGTTTAGGAATGAGTATGCAAAGATAAGCAAGCCTTTTAAGAACGTATATATAAAGACAATATTATGCCCTAAAATGTTGCATCGGGGCCTTAGTGCGTCCTTTAAAGGGGCTTTGAAATGATAAATCTACATTTTCTGCACCTGTTTCAGGTGTTTTTGCAGCATTTGCTTTAGTTGCCTTTTAACAATGGCCCCCATGGTTTTGCATTTGGAAAAGTAAACAGTATCAAAATAGGCATTCAGTTCTTCCCGCAGCATTTTTATCTTATAGTTTTCCGACAGTTCATCCTGCATCATGATATTCAGTAACTCCATCAACTGCTTACGCCCTGTAATTACCCGGAATGCCATGGCCGTTCTCTCCTCGGTTTGGTATTGTTCAATCACATCGGGGCTTAAATTTTTCAACACCAGGTCTACATACTCAAAATTTTCTTTGTAAAACTGCGGCAGGTACAGGTTTCTTTTACCCTCGTAGCACTGCTGATCAAAATCAATTGCCCTTAAGCGGTACTGGTAGTCTTCAATATCGGGTGTAATATCCACCACAAAATTATAGCTGCGCATATCGCCCAGCAACCGGGCAAAGCAACGTTCATTGAATTTTACAAATTCTTTTGCAATGCGTATTTTATTGGTTTCGGGTTGATTTAAATAATCCGTTAAAAAAATATCACCCGGAATACCCGGAATATGCTCTTCCACCAGGGTATTTTTATGGGTGAAAAAGGTCATCCGGTTGGGAGATAATAAATGCTCCAGCTCCAGTCCATAAATACGTGATGCGTCTGCAGCTTTAATATAGTAATGGTCGTAATTGTCATTTACTTTATTAATGATCCTTATTCTGAAAGGCACACTGTTACCAAATTCGCAAAAATCTATTCGTTCCACATCCAGGTGCTTGATATAGCTCAGGTCGCCCTCAGTTTTTAAAATGGCATAGGTTTCTATCAACCCGGCTTTTAAAAACTCCATTTCTTTCAGGTCATACACCGCATTTTCCCAGTGGGTAAATTTTCCGTGCTTATCTTTTAATGAAGTAGCATAACGGTAATTGAGCAGGTCTTTATACATCACCGGCAGTTTAATATCTCTGCCATATTGCCGCAAATATCCGCGCAGGCCTGTACTTACAGGATAGTTATCCTTTTTCATCAGAGGCCGGTCAGTTTCCTGGCTCAGTTTTGCGTTTATGATCTCATTGAACTGCATATTGTAAAAATACAATTTAGTATGTACTGTTTAACCATAAAGGCAGCTTTAGTTTACCCAAACACAAACTGCTCCATAAAGGAGCAGTTATATAAAACGGTGGTTGTTTGTTATTACAATTTTTCTATCACGCCATCCACAATGCCATACGTAATAGATTCTTTGGCATCCATCCAGTAATCACGGTCAAAATCTTTCATCACTTTTTCAAATGTTTGTCCGCAGTTGTTAGCCAGCAAATGCGCTCCCATTTCTTTTGTTTTTTTAATTTGTTCTGCCATTATTTCCAGGTCGGCGCTGGTGCCCTGTCCACCGCCACTTGGCTGGTGTATCATCACTTCGCCATGGGGGAAAATAAATCTGCGGCCTTTAGTTCCGCCACTTAACAAAATACTCCCCATGCTGGCGGCCATACCCATACAAACTGTACTCACCGGTGAGCTGATCATCTGCATGGTATCATAAATAACCATACCACTTACCACCATACCACCAGGACTGTTGATGTAGAAAGTAATTTCTTTTCCGGGATCCAGCGCTTCAAGATAGAGCAGTCTTGCTGTAATATCTTTTGCACTTTTATCATCCACCACACCCCATAAAAATATTTTGCGTTGTTCTATAAATTTTTTGTCGAACTGCCAGCCACTCATCATTTTTTCCATTGGGTTTTCCGGCAATTCTTTCGGAGTTTCCTCTTCTTCAAAACGGATTCTATTATTGCTGTAAAAATTCATTGTGTATTATTTTACTTTGTACTAATGCTGTTACTGATCAAAAAATTATTTATCTTTTTTTAATTTTCTTGGATTCATTACCAATACTTCATCCACCATACCATATTCTTTCGCTTCTTCACTTGTCATCCAATAATCCCGGTTGCTGTCCAGCGCAACTTTTTCAACCGGCTGACCAGTATGAAAGGCCGTTATTTCGTATAATTCCTTCTTTATTTTTTTTACTTCGTTCACTGTAATTTCAATGTCTGTAGCTTGTCCGCCAGCGCCTGCACTGGGCTGATGCATCATAATACGGCTGTGCTTTAATGCGGTACGCTTCCCTTTAGCACCTGCACATAGCAATACCTGCCCCATACTTGCCGCCATGCCTGTACAAATGGTTGCAATATCCGGGGTGATGAATTGCATGGTATCATACATTCCCAAACCAGCATACACACTGCCACCGGGGCTGTTGATATACATTTGGATGTCGCGGGTACGGTCGGTACTTTCTAAAAACAATAACTGAGCTGTAACAATATTAGCTACTTCATCGCTGATAGGATAACCCAGGAAAATGATCCTGTCCATCATCAGCCTGCTGTACACATCCATTACAGCCACATTCATCGGGCGTTCCTCAATAATATTAGGGGTAAGGTTAGTTACATTATGCTTGATGTATCCATCCAGTGCGTTACTACTGATCCCTTTATGCTTTACTGCATATTTTTCAAACTCTTTTCCAAAATTCATATACGTGTTATTACTTTATCTAAAATTGTTTATACAAATATAATTGATAGTTACAAGTGTTGAGAGGAATTAAATTTTAATCTCTGCTGCGCTGCTGATAAATTAAAATGTATTGTACCAGCATAGCAATCGATGCCAGTGCTGCCACTACATAAGTAAGTGCTGCCCATTTTAACGCATCTTTTGCTTTATCGTGTTCAGCAGTGGTGGTAATATTGGCAGTATTCAGCCATTGTAACGCTCTTGCAGAAGCGTCAAATTCTACCGGCAGTGTAATTACAGAAAACAATGTGCTTACTGCAAACAAAATAATACCAATTAGTAAAACAGTGGTATTACCTCCGCCGAAACCAAACATACCCAAACCTGCAATGATAACCCATTGCGATAAGGTACTGCTTATTTTTACGGCAGGTACCAGTCTGCTTCTTAACATCAGCATAGAATAAGCAGTTGCATGCTGTACTGCATGCCCGCATTCATGTGCCGCAACAGCCATGGCCGATACATTGCGGCCTGCATATACGTCCGGACTAAGGTTTACGGTTTTATTTACCGGGTTATAATGGTCCGATAAAAACCCATCTACCGAAACTACCTGTACATCATAAATACCGTTTGCCTGCAGCATTTTTTCTGCAACTTCCTTTCCGCTCAATCCACTGCTGGCGGGCAGCTTAGTATACTCAGCAAATTTGCTTTTGAGCATGTATTGCACACCCATACCCAGCAACATGAATAACACGGAAACCAGTATGATACCAAATGTCATTGTAATAAATTTTGTTTGTTATAGTCAGACAAAAAGCATTCCCTTTTAAAAGTCTGCCAAAATTGCAAAATCGTTGTGTATGATAAAATAAAAAAAGTCCCCCGGAACGCTCCGGGGGACTTGCTATCATTCAATCTCGTCTAGCTTCGTTATGCGCTATACTGAGATCCTCTTATCTCAGCACTTCCGCTCTTCCCATAGCCAATCGGTTGCCATTCACATCCACCACCTCTATCCAGTAAACCCCTGTGCTGTAATTGCTCAGGTCTACATCCATTCTTGAATATGGTGCCGTGATTGAATAGGTTTGGGTAACTACCCGCTTGCCTCTGGAATCATATACATTCACCCCTCTTGGTAAGCCCGTGTTATTATTGACACTGTAGTATCTAACCTGGAACTGACCTCCATTGGGATTAGGATAAATGAACACTTTACCACTCGCTGAATCACTAATGGATACCGTATTAGAGGTACTGGTACAACCATTAAGATCCGTATACTTCACACTGTAATCCCCTATACCATCTACTCCCACCACTAACGAACTGGTTGATCCAGATACTGCAACACCGTTTCTTAACCATGCATATGTTCCGCCCGGTGTGCCCACTGTAGAGAATACTGTCGTTCTTAAACCAGGGAACAGTTTACGGTAAGGTGATGCATCGATCGTTACTATTGGGAAGGCATTCACTGTTAATTTAACAGCGTTCGTTATCTTACCTCCGCATGGCGTAATGCCCGATACCAAACAACGGTAGAAGTAACCGTCCATCGAAGCTGGTGGATTGCTAACTGATAATGTAGCACTTGTTACACCGCTGTATACTCCACCATTAGAGATGTTGTTATAGCTCGTTCCTCCTGGTAAAATCACCTGCCATTGATAAGTAAGGCCCGTACCGGTTGCACCTACTGTAAATGTGGCTGTCTTATCCTGACATGCACTTGTATTTACCGGCTGGCTTACAATCTTAACTGAATCATTGATCGTAACTGTGATCGTTCTGGATGGTGATGTACATGGTACAGCAACATTTGCAAACGTTACACTGCCTATAAAACCACGTGGTGTATTCGCTGGCGCTACAGGTGCCAGATCGCCGCCATAACCAATATTGGTGCCCGTTACAATGCTGCAACCGCCCGCTGTAAAGGTATAAGTACCTGCTGCAAGGGTGCTGTAATCTATGTCTGCACCAAAGCCTACTTCAGATGCCTGTACTGCTATACCATATGTTGCGCCCGCTGGTATTACAAGACCAAGACCACTCATGAACGGTTGTACCAATCCGGTGCCTATGATCGAACCAGATCCAAACTGCTTCCAGCCATTGGCTTCATTGATAGCACCCGGTGCTCCATTGATCGCTGATGGTTTGTAGAACGCTGCCACATCATGGGCATCTGTAAAGAATACCACACTCGCTATATCGGTGATCATTACATCATATGTATTGGAGTTCTTCACGTTAAACGTTACCAAACCAAATCCATTGTTATCAGGGAAGTTGGTGGCTGCTGAACCTATAGGGGCTCCTGCACTTGGCAGACTGTTCGCAGTTACCTGGTAATTGTATGATCCCGGTAATGGGGTTTTGGGAACTTTTGCCCATACCGTATCTCTGGGTGTGCCTAATACATATGGTATGGTCGCTGTCGCATTGGTATATAATCCTGCTGCAGGTGACCATACTGGTGCTGTTGACGGCGTTCCTACCTGGTACAGGATATCCAGTGACCAGTCGGTAAACGTTCCTACATCACCTCCACCGAATACATCTGCCCATGCTAATGTCCAGCTGCCATTGGGCGTACTGTACAAATCTTTCCATTGACCTGTCGTCGCATTAAAACCGGTGGGGCCGGTGGGTGCGCCAAAGAAACTGGCCGATGTACTCGCATCTGCTTTAAACGTGCCGGTATATGGCTGAGTGCCACTACCAAATGTTGCACCGCCTGCTGAACTTACTAAGGTATTGGCAAATGCCGGCGCTAAAACACCTGATCCATTATTGGTTTGACTTAAACAATAGTCTAAGTTCAATATTTGATTATTCGGTGCCTTTAATACTACCACCAAGTCTCCTGCCCATGAGTGCGTGGCATTCATTTTTACCACAACGCCTGTTATTGATGCACCTGCTGGTACGCCTGATACACTGATCGTGTTTTTGCCGCCTGCCAGTGCATTGTCTATGATAGGTACATTAATTGCACCTGATGTAAATGATAAGGTATTAGGCTGCGCCTTGGTTAACATGATGATACTGTCTGCAAAACAAATATTAGCCGGTGATGGGTTAATAATCGGTGCAGTGGGTGTATAATTAATATTAGCCGTAGCGGTTTTGGTACAACCGGTTGCTGCATTGGTGCCTGTTACGGTATAGGTGGTAAAGGCTGTTGGTGCTGCATACACTGTTGCTGTACTCGTTCCTGTATATGCTGTAGTAGCAGTTGCATTGGTATACAAGCCCGCTACAGGTGACCAGCTATAGCTGTTGGCACCGCTGGCTGTTAGTAATAATCCATTGGTACCCGCTAATCCGCCACATCCGGTGGCTGGTGTTACAACTACCGCAGGGGCTGGATTTACTGTTAATTTGGCGCCTGTTGAATAAGCTACCGGTGGACAGGTGCCGCTTACTGATAAACGGTACAGATTATTGTTCATTGAAGCTGTTACGCCTGTCAGCGTTAAGGTTCCCGTGGTGGCGCCTGAGTAGATACCGCCATTGTTGATATCGGTATACGTTGTACCGCCATTGGTACTTTCCTGCCATCTCAGTGCCGCGCCTGTTCCGGCACCGGCTGCTGTAAAGCTTACCGTGCTGTTCTCACAAGACACCAATGGTGCCGGCTGTGCTGTTATACTTGGACGCGTATTGACTGTGATCGATATCGACGCTGTACCTGTACACCCTGTGGCATTGGCTACATTTACCGTGTATACTGTACTTACGGCTGGTGATGCCGCTACAGGATTGGTGGTAGTATTGCTTAAGCCCGCTGCTGGTGACCATACAAACGTTAAGCCCGCAGGTACTGGTGCTAACGTATTATAACCTAATGATAAAGACCAGTTATTCACCGCTCCGCCATCCCCGGCGGCATTATCTCTTACCCCTAATGACCATGAGCCATTTACTGCTGGTGAATTGGTAATGAAACTGGCAAACGTGGCATCTGTTTGCGTAAAACCGGCTGGTGGATTGGTCGATATCCCATCCGCAGCAAAGGTTCCCGTAAACGGTGCTACTCCTGTTGACAATGAAGTACTGCTCGCAGAACTTATTACCGTATTGGTGAAATTATCTCCGTTCGAACCACGGCCATTGATCAAATTGATCACCCTGCCAGATGGCGATTTTAAGAATACCGTTAAATCGCTGTCCCAGGTATGTGTAATATTTAACGTTACTGCTACTGAAGACAGTACCGCTCCCGCTGGGGCACAGCTAACACTCATCGATGGTACTACCACGTCCGCTGCGCCGCCTGTTGAAATCGGTATATTAATACTGCCCGACGCAGTTGAACAAGGACCCGCTGCTGTAGGCGTTACCACCGTTAACAACGTAGGATCTCCCTGGCACAATACTATACCCTGGTTAGCTGCTATAGTTAATGCTCCTAAACCTACAGGTACAAAGGTAATAGTACCTGTTGTTGAATAGGCCGCAGCACAACCACTGCTTTGTACCAATACCCTGTACAAACTGGTTTGTGTAAGGTTGGTTACTGTAAGTGTTGGGGTGGTATTGGCTATTATTGCCCAGGTGGTACCTCCATCCGTAGATCTTTCCCACTGAAGTATATTGCCTATATAACCAGATAATGTTAATGTAGTAGAATTTCCGTTCACACCACCGCAGGCATTGGCTGCCGCAGGAGACAAGGTACCTCCCTGAGATAAAGTAGTGATGGTTAATGTAGCCGGATTACTTGTACCAGCGCCGCAAGAGCTTGTAGCTATACAACGGTATTGGCTGGCATTATCAGCAGTAACTGCTGTAAAAGTATAGGTTGCTGTTGTAGCACCCGTAATATTTGCCCAGGTAACACCAGCGTCATTACTACGTTGCCACTGATAAGTAAGTGGAGGATTGCCATTTGCAACAACACTAAAAGAAGCCGTGGTGCCGGTACAAACAATGGTGTTTGTAGGTTGTGAGGCAAAAGTAGCAGCTCCACCAGTGATGGTAAAGTTAGCCACCCTGGTTGCATTACCAGAGCCACCGCCATATTGCGCAGTACTCCAGAAAGAGCCAACAATATTTGGATCAGGCCATAGTGTATTATAATCGCCCCAGCGACCACCTGTATGTGGCACTGTTCCGTTGATAATAGTTTGTTCAGGTAAAGTCATTTGACCCAGAGGATCGCATTCGTTTCTGGCAGTATATTTAATGGAAGGAAATGCTGTGGTACCACACATGTTATACATTACAGCAATATTGCCATTTGCATCCATCGCAATACCCGGCATCAAACGGCTGTTACCGTCTGAACCGCCAATAGTACCCTGTTGGTGAAGCCCCCAGGCACCTGCTGTTCTCCTGAATTCATACCATCTTACTGCGGCAAGAGAAGTTGGGCTACCAGCAATGGTATGTCCTATCAAAATAGATTCTACTCCACCCCTGTTCCTGTAACTTAACCTGTACATCAGGCGATAAGACAGGGTTTGTATGGTTGCAGTAGACCCCTGTTGTGCAACACCACCCAGCGGTGCTGAGAAAGGTGCCACACTTATTGGAACAAGTGGCCCTACCACTGAAGAGGTGGGTGTGGTAAAGTTAGGGGTGAATTCAAAAATATTTATTTTAGAATTGGCCTGGTCAGGAACGGCAAAAAGTCCGTTCTGAGAAGATGGTGTTGTACCATCCAGCCCAATAGTGTTCATATAATAGTAAGAGATAGAACCTGCATCCAGCAAACGTACTCTAACCATAGTTGCCGCAGGTGCACCTGCAAGCATTGCATTTCTGTCGAATGCATAAATTGAAGCACCTAAATAAGCAGTACCGGCAGTATTGAAATCACTGGTTCTTGCATAGTACGCATTGTGCCAAACAGAATATTTGGGATAATCAGGGAAAAATGAAGGATCAGTATACTGATATACTTTCCAGCTGCCTGTAGGATCTCCAGTTACAGAAACAGCCATTATTAGACTGTTACAGCATGAGCTGGGGCCAAATTCAGTCAGCACCCACCTGTCGGCCAGTTGATCATATACAACAACCGGGTCACCTGCACCAGAAACACCTGTTACTGTAGACAGGATGGTACCAGCGGCGTTACCTACAACAGCGCCTGTTGCTTTATTCCATATTTTAAATTTAGAACCAGAGAGGTCATTGATGATCTGGATGACATGATTTGCTCCTACTGCAAGGTTGTTATCAGAGGGGTCAAACAAACTCCAGGTTAATCCATCAAAACTTTGGTTGATTGCAGTAACCGGGGTGTTGGTAGACAATGTATTTGTTGCCTTTCCAGGGTTTAGGGGATCAATGAAGCTTTTAGCCTGATTTTTTAATCTTCTTTCAAGCTTTTCTTCACCTTCCTCACTAATACCAATTATCCCGTCTTTATCGCGGGTTATTTTCAGAGGCTCTCCATACATGGTAGTGTGATCAATATCTGCAAGCTTGGGGGTAACCCTTATCAACTTGCCCACTACCGATGTAATTTTAGAAACATTGGGTAAATTCTGTGCCATACCCCAAGTGGAGAAAAGCGCCAGAACCAACCCAACAAATAATCGAAGGGTAAAATTTCTCATAATGTAAATTTTAGTTTTAGAAATGATAGCTATTGTATTAAAATATAAAATGGTATTTCTACAGAGCAGGATTTCGGGAGTAGTAATAAATTTATCATTAAAAATTAACAATATATTACCAACAAAAAGCAAGTTACAGGAATTTATTTATCTGGCAAACAAGTTAGTAGAAATTTTTGTGTAAAAAAGTCCCTCAATAAAATTGAGGGACTTTTCAAATTAAAAAAATTTAAACTCTTATCTCAGCACTTCCGCTCTTCCCATAGCCAATCGGTTGCCATTCACATCCACCACCTCTATCCAGTAAACCCCTGTGCTGTAATTGCTCAGGTCTACATCCATTCTTGAATATGGCGCCGTGATTGAATAGGTTTGGGTAACTACCCGCTTGCCTCTGGAATCATATACATTCACCCCTCTTGGTAAGCCCGTGTTATTATTGACACTGTAGTATCTAACCTGGAACTGACCTCCATTGGGATTAGGATAAATGAACACTTTACCACTCGCTGAATCACTAATGGATACCGTATTAGAGGTGCTGGTACAACCATTAAGATCCGTATACTTCACACTGTAATCCCCTATACCATCTACTCCCACCACTAACGAACTGGTTGATCCAGATACTGCAACACCGTTTCTTAACCATGCATATGTTCCGCCCGGTGTGCCCACTGTAGAGAATACTGTCGTTCTTAAACCAGGGAACAGTTTACGGTAAGGTGATGCATCGATCGTTACTATTGGGAAGGCATTCACTGTTAATTTAACAGCGTTCGTTATCTTACCTCCGCATGGCGTAATGCCCGATACCAAACAACGGTAGAAGTAACCGTCCATCGAAGCTGGTGGATTGCTAACTGATAATGTAGCACTTGTTACACCGCTGTATACTCCACCATTAGAGATGTTGTTATAGCTCGTTCCTCCTGGTAAAATCACCTGCCATTGATAAGTAAGGCCCGTACCGGTTGCACCTACTGTAAATGTGGCTGTCTTATCCTGACATGCACTTGTATTTACCGGCTGGCTTACAATCTTAACTGAATCATTGATCGTAACTGTGATCGTTCTGGATGGTGATGTACATGGTACAGCAACATTTGCAAACGTTACACTGCCTATAAAACCACGTGGTGTATTCGCTGGCGCTACAGGTGCCAGATCGCCGCCATAACCAATATTGGTGCCCGTTACAATGCTGCAACCGCCCGCTGTAAAGGTATAAGTACCTGCTGCAAGGGTGCTGTAATCTATGTCTGCACCAAAGCCTACTTCAGATGCCTGTACTGCTATACCATATGTTGCGCCCGCTGGTATTACAAGACCAAGACCACTCATGAACGGTTGTACCAATCCGGTGCCTATGATCGAACCAGATCCAAACTGCTTCCAGCCATTGGCTTCATTGATAGCACCCGGTGCTCCATTGATCGCTGATGGTTTGTAGAACGCTGCCACATCATGGGCATCTGTAAAGAATACCACACTCGCTATATCGGTGATCATTACATCATATGTATTGGAGTTCTTCACGTTAAACGTTACCAAACCAAATCCATTGTTATCAGGGAAGTTGGTGGCTGCTGAACCTATAGGGGCTCCTGCACTTGGCAGACTGTTCGCAGTTACCTGGTAATTGTATGATCCCGGTAATGGGGTTTTGGGAACTTTTGCCCATACCGTATCTCTGGGTGTGCCTAATACATATGGTATGGTCGCTGTCGCATTGGTATATAATCCTGCTGCAGGTGACCATACTGGTGCTGTTGACGGCGTTCCTACCTGGTACAGGATATCCAGTGACCAGTCGGTAAACGTTCCTACATCACCTCCACCGAATACATCTGCCCATGCTAATGTCCAGCTGCCATTGGGCGTACTGTACAAATCTTTCCATTGACCTGTCGTCGCATTAAAACCGGTGGGGCCGGTGGGTGCGCCAAAGAAACTGGCCGATGTACTCGCATCTGCTTTAAACGTGCCGGTATATGGCTGAGTGCCACTACCAAATGTTGCACCGCCTGCTGAACTTACTAAGGTATTGGCAAATGCCGGCGCTAAAACACCTGATCCATTATTGGTTTGACTTAAACAATAGTCTAAGTTCAATATTTGATTATTCGGTGCCTTTAATACTACCACCAAGTCGCCTGCCCATGAGTGCGTGGCATTCATTTTTACCACAACTCCTGTTATTGATGCACCTGCTGGTACGCCTGATACACTGATCGTGTTTTTGCCGCCTGCCAGTGCATTGTCTATGATAGGTACATTAATTGCACCTGATGTAAATGATAAGGTATTAGGCTGCGCCTTGGTTAACATGATGATACTGTCTGCAAAACAAATATTAGCCGGTGATGGGTTAATAATCGGTGCAGTGGGTGTATAATTAATATTAGCCGTAGCGGTTTTGGTACAACCGGTTGCTGCATTGGTGCCTGTTACGGTATAGGTGGTAAAGGCTGTTGGTGCTGCATACACTGTTGCTGTACTCGTTCCTGTATATGCTGTAGTAGCAGTTGCATTGGTATACAAGCCCGCTACAGGTGACCAGCTATAGCTGTTGGCACCGCTGGCTGTTAGTAATAATCCATTGGTACCCGCTAATCCGCCACATCCGGTGGCTGGTGTTACAACTACCGCAGGGGCTGGATTTACTGTTAATTTGGCGCCTGTTGAATAAGCTACCGGTGGACAGGTGCCGCTTACTGATAAACGGTACAGATTATTGTTCATTGAAGCTGTTACGCCTGTCAGCGTTAAGGTTCCCGTGGTGGCGCCTGAGTAGATACCGCCATTGTTGATATCGGTATACGTTGTACCGCCATTGGTACTTTCCTGCCATCTCAGTGCCGCGCCTGTTCCGGCACCGGCTGCTGTAAAGCTTACCGTGCTGTTCTCACAAGACACCAATGGTGCCGGCTGTGCTGTTATACTTGGACGCGTATTGACTGTGATCGATATCGACGCTGTACCTGTACACCCTGTGGCATTGGCTACATTTACCGTGTATACTGTACTTACGGCTGGTGATGCCGCTACAGGATTGGTGGTAGTATTGCTTAAGCCCGCTGCTGGTGACCATACAAACGTTAAGCCCGCAGGTACTGGTGCTAACGTATTATAACCTAATGATAAAGACCAGTTATTCACCGATCCGCCATCCCCGGCGGCATTATCTCTTACCCCTAATGACCATGAGCCATTTACTGCTGGTGAATTGGTAATGAAACTGGCAAACGTGGCATCTGTTTGCGTAAATCCGGCTGGTGGATTGGTCGATATCCCATCCGCAGCAAAGGTTCCCGTAAACGGTGCTACTCCTGTTGACAATGAAGTACTGCTCGCAGAACTTATTACCGTATTGGTGAAATTATCTCCGTTCGAACCACGGCCATTGATCAAATTGATCACCCTGCCAGATGGCGATTTTAAGAATACCGTTAAATCGCTGTCCCAGGTATGTGTAATATTTAAAGTTACTGCTACTGAAGATAATACCGCTCCTGCTGGGGCACAGCTAACACTCATCGCTGGTACTACCACGTCCGCGCCTGCTCCTGTTGAAATCGGTATATTAATACTGCCCGACGCAGTTGAACAAGGACCCGCAGCCGTAGGCGTTACCACCGTTAACAACGTAGGATCTCCCTGGCACAATACTATACCCTGGTTAGCTGCTATAGATAAAGCCCCTAAACCCACAGGTACAAAAGTAACCGTGCTTGTAGTTGAATACACTGCTGTACAACCCGGATTTTGTACCAATACCCTGTACAAACTGGTTTGTGTAAGGTTGGTTACTGTAAGTGTTGGGGTGGTATTGGCTATTATTGTCCAGGTGGTACCTCCATCCGTAGATCTTTCCCACTGGATAATATTACCCACTGTTCCGCTTAAAGTTAATGTGGTTGTATTAGTTGTAGTACATGCACTAACATTAGCGGGTGTTAAATTACCACCAGATAATACTATGATAGATAAAATTGCAGGGTTAGTAGTAGTAACCGCTGCACAGCCATTTGCCACATTGCAACGGAACCTTTTGCCATTATCTGCTGTAACTGTAGCAAATGAATAGGTGGCTGAGGTAGCGCCTGTGATATTTGCCCAGGTAACACCGGCATCTGTACTTATCTGCCATTGATAGGCAGATGCTCCTGATGCTACAACACTAAAAGAGGCTGTAGCACCGGCACAAGTTGCCAGATTAGCAGGTTGTGTATTGATAACAGGTGCAATGGATGGGTCTACAGTGTAAATAATATCTTGCGTTTGGGTAGGAATTGCAGTACCGGTACCCGTTACTGATATTGTATAAGATCCATTAGCAAGCGTATTGGTACCAGTTAAAGTAACGGTGGTGGATGCACTTGCAGAAGACAGAGGATTGGTTCCAAATACAACTGTGGTTCCTGCAGGATTACCCGAAGCAGTTAAAGTTACTGGTCCGGTAAAAGTTCCCAGGAAAGATGCAGTTAAAGTAGTCTGCATTGAAGTTGGTACCGGGCATCCTGAAAGTACAGCAGGCGGTGCATTGAATACAAATCCATTGGGTGGCAACGCAAACGTGATGTTACTGTTGTTAATATCGAAAAAGATATTACCAATGGCTTCTACTTTAATACGTGCTGTAGTAGTAGGAGTGGTAGGAACTGTAAAAGTTTGTGTACCATCATTTGGTGTGCTTGCAATAAGCGTTGTAAAAGTATTACCGCCGTCGGTTGAAAGCGAGATTTTAACATTCGCACAACTAATAGGCGCAGCTGTAGTATTACCTACAGACCAGGTTACCGTTTGGGTAGACCCGACAATATAAGAAACCGCACTGTTTTGCGATGTAATCAGGAATGGCGTATAGTTGGTTGCATCCACTGTTACAGCCATATCGCCAAAATTGGTTTGGCCAACAGCACCTGTACCAGAGTTATACGGGCGGTTATCCCTTACAGTAAGCCTGAAGTTTAATGCACGGCTCACAGAACTGAGTGCTTCTATATTGGCACCTGCATCACCGCCAGGTAAAGGCCCGGTAACTGAATTACCTGCCAATATGGTTGGCAGTACAGGACAGGTTCTGGCAGGACTTGTGGTAGGGCTAAAAGACAACCAGTTAGGCCCGGTTGTTTTTGTAGGCGATGCTACACTGTTAGCACCTGAAGTGGTTGAATTATCATTTTGCTCCCAGCAATAGGTAAGTACATCACCAGGATTAGCATCTGTTGCAGAACCTGTTAGTACAAATGGTGTTGATGGAGGAATGGTATAGTTGGTAAGCGCGCCAACCACTGGTGTAGCATTAATTCCTGTTAGTGGTGTGGTTACAGGACAGGTTTTGGTGGCCAGATTTACCTGTATCTGTTCAATGGATGTTTCATGAAAGATGTCGATTGAATGAGGTGCAACATCATTACCTGTGATACCAGCATAGCCCATTATTGTGATCCCGGATCCCACTTCTTTGTTTTGGCCAGTTCCTTCCAGGCCAAATGAGAATGTGTGGTTGGCTCCCAATTGGTGACCTACTTCGTGCACAACATAGTCAATATCAAAATCATCTCCCAGAGGAACAGCATTGGCTGGAGAGGTAAATCCACTGCCTTTTGAACCATTTGTACAAACGCAGCCAATACAGCCTGCATTTCCACCACCACCAGAAGCACCAAATAAATGGCCAATATCATAATTTGCTTCACCAATTACAGAGGTAAGTGTTGACTGTAACTGGCCATTCCATGCACCAGCTGCGCCGGTAGCCGCAGGCGAATATGGATCAGTGTTAGGATCGTAATAAAAAACATTGGTAGTATTAGCTATAAGGTTAAGATGAACAGCCAGGTCTTTTTCATACACGCCATTACAACGCGTTAAAGTGGCATTTACAGCAGCCAAAACCAGGGCTACCTGAGCAGCACTTGTAGCTCCAAAATAGTTAGAGTACTCTGCAGTTACTGATTGCGCCAGCCGCAAAGTTTTCAGCTGACCAGTACTGCTTAATGGACTTTGAATGCCGTTTGTAAGACTGGTGGCTAATTTTTGATCGGGTGTAGAGCATACCCATGGCGCTGTTCCTTTGTTTCTCTGCGATTTAAATACAGAATAAATGGTATGATCAGCAGAATAGGGTTCTATATATTCATTGGCATTTCCGTTGGCCCTGAAAACCATTGTTTGTACACCACCTGGTGCAATACTGATCTTCAGTGTTGAACCGGGGTTGGTAATACTTTTGCCCGAAAAAGCCCTGATTTCAGGAAACCTTGCCTGCAAAGCCGGTTCAAAATTTGAAGCTTCAAATACCTCAAATTGCTCCATACTGCCATTAGCACTGGGCAATGTTACAACAGCAGACCTGGCAGAGGCGTTTCTGCCAGTAATAGAAAATAGTTTTTGCCTTAGTGGTGTTATATCCAGTGTAAAGAGTTTAAACTCTTTCGGATAACTTGCACGGGCCACAGCTTTGTCGGTAGTAATACCATTTTTATCAGCCCTGGATAACCAGTATCCTTCCTGAGCGGATGCTGTAAGTGCAATACAACCTACTAAAAGCAGTAATAGTAGTTTAGTGTAGTGTTTTAGCATAATTTATAGCTTGGTTTAAAAAAATACAATTCCTGATATAATGGTTAACAAAGGATATTTAATACCTGAAGTAAAAGAATACACACCTCCTTTTAAAATGAATGCAGGAAATGAATAATCCAGAAGCCTGTTGTTGCTGTTTTAAAATGTATCAGCAATATTTAAAACAAAAAAAATAAAAAAGGCTATATTACATTGTACTGTGTTGACTTTTGGGAGGGGGAACCAAAACACTTCCGCAAGTATTGCTCAATGCAGGGGAGTAACCGTTAAAGGAAGTAGCGTTTGTGAAAGCTGTGAAATTTTCGTTTTCTTTATCAGCAAACTTAAAAAGAATGTCATCCAGTTTGTTTTTTATTTTTACTCCGCCTTTTCCATTCAAATCTATATCGGAATGTGTAAGGGCGGCCAGTTTTTTAATAGCCGCTGCTTCATCTGCATCTGCTATACACATTAAGTAAGTTTGGCCGTTTTCAGACACCCTTTTTACCACATCAAGCAATTGATTATCAATCCATAATTCATCATCCCCTTCCCAGGTAAGGGTTGGTGTGTCGCATATTTTAATAAGCAAATTATCTGGAAGTTGTTGCAGTTTTTTAAAGTAGACCTGTTTCTTTGCTTGCTGGATTTGATATGCATAGATACAAACATGCCCTGCATAACTAATACAGGTAACAACAAATATTAATATCGCAACTATCTTTCTCAAAGCAGTGTTGACGAAGGTATTAAAAATAACCTTTTAAAATTCATCCTTTTAAAATTAGCTTGTATAAAAGTGCCGGATGGCGGCAGATACAATGTTATTCAGTTTTTTAGCCACATTTTTTGACATTCCAGCCCCTAACCCCTACCTTTGCACCCTGAAAAACAGGTCCTTTACTGATAAGGCATCCAAGTGGTTTGCACAAGCGCTTTCAGCGGGGCATAAAAAATAATAAAAAATACTTTTTATGGTAGAAATTAAACCAGATGAAATTTCGGCGATACTTCGCCAGCAGTTGAGCAATTTTAATGCTTCTGCAAGCCTGGAAGAAGTAGGAACAGTACTTCAGGTGGGTGATGGTATTGCCCGTGTATATGGCTTGAATAATGTACGTAGTGGTGAATTAGTGGAGTTTGATAATGGCGTAAAAGCTATTGCACTCAATCTTGAAGAAGATAATGTAGGTGTGGTATTAATGGGTGACAGCAGCGAAATTAAAGAAGGAGACAAAGTAAAACGTACCGGTCAGATCGCTTCTATTAAAGTGGGAGAAGGGATGAGCGGACGTGTTATTAATACATTGGGCGAGCCCATTGATGGTAAAGGCCCTATTGCAGGAGAATTATATGAAATGCCACTGGAGCGTAAAGCACCAGGTGTAATTTTCAGGGAACCTGTAAAAGAACCTTTACAAACCGGTATCAAAGCAATTGACGCAATGATCCCTATCGGGCGTGGGCAACGTGAGTTGATCATTGGTGACCGTCAGACCGGTAAAACTGCCATTGCGGTAGATACCATCATTAACCAGAAAGAATTTTTTGCGGCAGGTAAGCCTGTTTATTGCATATATGTAGCGATCGGACAAAAAGCTTCTACCATTGCAGGTATTATGAAGACTTTGGAAGAAAACGGCGCCATGGCGTACACTACAATTGTAGCTGCTTCTGCTTCTGACCCTGCTCCTTTACAATTCTATGCACCGTTTGCCGGTGCTGCTATTGGAGAATTTTTCCGTGATACCGGTCGCCCTGCCCTGATCATTTATGATGATCTGTCTAAGCAGGCCGTAGCTTACCGTGAAGTATCATTATTATTACGCCGCCCGCCTGGCCGTGAGGCGTATCCGGGAGACGTATTCTACCTGCATAGCCGTTTGCTGGAAAGAGCAGCAAAAGTTATTGCCAAAGATGACATCGCTGCGCAGATGAACGATCTGCCTGCAAGCATCAAGCACCTGGTAAAAGGCGGAGGTTCTTTAACCGCCCTGCCCATTATTGAAACACAAGCTGGTGACGTATCTGCCTATATCCCCACCAACGTAATCTCCATTACCGACGGTCAGATATTTTTGGAAGGTAACCTGTTCAATGCGGGTATTCGTCCGGCTATTAACGTAGGTATCTCTGTAAGTCGTGTGGGTGGTAACGCTCAGATCAAATCAATGAAAAAAGTAGCCGGCACCCTTAAATTAGATCAGGCGCTGTACCGTGAGCTGGAAGCCTTCTCTAAATTTGGTGGCGACCTGGATGCTGCAACTAAAAATGTAATTGACAAAGGCGCCAGGAACGTGGAGGTATTGAAACAGGCTCAGTACACTCCTTTTACCGTAGAAAAACAGGTTGCTATCATTTACTTAGGTACACAAGGTTTGTTAAAAGATGTTGCTGTTAAAAATGTAAAAGCATTTGAAGAGCATTTTTTAATGGAACTGGAAACTAAACATCCTGAAATTTTAGCTGACTTTAAAAAAGGAAATTTACCTGAAGAGGGTCTGAAAAAACTGACTGCACTGGCAGCAGGTTTAACTGCCCAGTATAAATAATAAAACACTTTAAAAAATAAAAGAGGCCATTTCAAAAAATGGCCTCTTTTATTTTTACACAGATGGCATTGTCTCCAATTGCTCCGGTTGATCAACCTTTTGATATATATCTTTCCCCCTGCACTTTCCTTTTAGCAATATTTTATTACGGACTGTTTTTTTAGGAGCCCGCTTTTGCAGATCCAGCGGCTGTAAATACAACTGCCAGATAACATTATTTTTTGCAGCAGTAATAATGACTTTTTTACCGGTATTTTTAACTGTGCCTGCACTAACAGTTTTTTGTTTTGTTATATTTTGAGTGGTCATCAAAAAACACCGCTCATTCATCCAGGCGGTATCCCATTTAATAAGTGTAGAGGCAGTTTCCAGGTATATAAAAAAAGCGGTATCAGTTTTTACAGGTTCTTCCACGCCATTGGCATTTACTGCAATATTTCCGGGCAATTGAACGGTGTAAAAAGCATACGCTTTTTTAACTACTGAGCCGGATTGAGCATTTACAATTTGGCTCACTGACAAAAAAAAGAAGCCGTAAAGTATTCGGATTGAAATCACATTGTTTTATTTGTATGAGAACTGATAAGAAGCCTGCTCAGTTCAAACTGTGAGCAGGCTTTGTATCAGTTACTTTAAAGTTTTGTGATCCGCAGGCTTTCTATGTGGGAACCTGCCGAAATACGCAATGTATAAATGCCCCCCGGCAACACATTGCGTACAGACAATATCACATTACCGTCAACTTTCCCCATATCCCATTTAGAGATCAACTGGCCAGATGCACTGAATAATTCTGCTGTTACCTTTTCATTATCCCTGTTATTAATTAAGAAGGAGATATTATCAGTTACAGGGTTTTTCAACAGTTCCACAAAATCCCTTGGCTTGTTACTATTTATTTTTATTACATCGCTCAGCTTAAATGCACCATTTAGGTCTGTCATTTTAAGTCGGTAATAATTAACCGATTTTGCAATAGCTGCATCTGTAAAGCTGTAGTCTTTTACTGCTGCAAAATTTTGTATGGCGTCAACTGAACCCACCGGTGTAAACTGAACCCCGTCGTAACTGCGTTGTACTTCAAATTCTTTCAGGTTAAACTGGTTGCTTGTTTGCCATTGCAACTGGCAATGGTACTGGTTGCCCAAACTTCCACTCAACGCAATCAGCTGAACAGGTAATACAACAGCATTATCTACCAGGAAGAATTTAGAAAATCCTGTAAAGTTTGCAGTAAATAAGTAGCCTGTTCCAAAAGCCGTAACATTGGTGGTGGTGGCGATTACAGTATTGGTTCCATTAGCTGTTGCCATGGTGGCCGCATTTGTTTTTGCAATCTTTAAATTGGCGGGTGTTTTGCCTGCCAGTTCTGCTGCTGTAAAGTAAAGACCAACTGTATAAGAAGCCGTACTATTGGTAGTGGGAATTATTTCAAACACCTTTTGCGAGCGCTGGCCGCTTGAAAAAGTTTGCCATGTATTACCTGCTTCAAATACATTGGAGCTTACACAGCCCAGGTTGGCTGAAGCATTGGCAATACTATTCAGTATACTAAAGCCTTTATAAGAATAGTATGTGCCATTATTGGCCACATATTCAGACCGGTTAATATTCAGTACCGTTGCTATTGGGTTGCCGGAAGCGGCACCAAAAGTAGCGGTGATTCTTGCATCAGCAATATTTGTAGCGGCCAAAGAACATCCCGATCCTGCCACTGAACTTGAATAAGTACTTGCCCTGACGCCCACGCCCAAAGGCGCACTGGTTCCTTCAACAACATCAGCCGCTGCATCGGCAGCGGCGGGCGCATTATCAAAACAACAATTGACCACTACATTTGAAGTGCCATCCCAAACAAAAAGTTTGGAAAAATTAAACGTATTATTGCCTGCCACAGTACTGTAATTACCATTATATACCTCTGTAAAAGCAGCTGTTACAAAACCGGTAGATAAATTAGTAGCAGTAGTATTGCCCATATTAATGGTAAAGCCTGTGAATGGCTTGGTGCTGTTTTTAGTGATCACTTTTATAACCATAGATTCAATATTACTGACACCAGAGATCCCTGCAGTGTTTAACTCAGCAGCAGTAAATAAATACTGGATCCTGAATTTTTGCAGGTTACTTCTAAATGCTGCCTGGGTAGTTAGCGTTGTATTTGCCGTACCCAAAGTAAAATTACCGCTGTAAGTTGATGCAGCAGGTGCAGCGTCATTATCAGAAATATTGAAAAGATACGCAGCACCACCCTCAGAAGATGCAACAGCATCGGTAGCTCCACTAACAGCATAGCTCAGTGTAAAAGACTCCGCAGTTTCTATTTCCGCATCATTGTACACCCTTATGGTAACAGGTTGGTCGGCCGTAGCACCATTAGGAAAAGTTAACACGTTAGATGGTGCAGCAAAATTTCCATTGGTGGTAAAATCAAAATCAGCCCCCTGTGTTGCAGTACCTGCAGATATATTCAGTGTAACGGTAGCGGCACCAGCAGGCGCTTTATCAATATGCATATTCAGGATGTAATCCTTGTAATTACGGCACACATTTCCGTTAGTGGAAGTTGCTTCAGTGTTTATTGGACTATAGCTGGCGGCAACAGCAAACCTGATATAAGGTAACGCGGGAGGTATAGTAGTGGTCCAAAGTCCCCGGCCATGTGTTGCAGCTGCCAGTGTTCCATCGCTTTTGCGGTATTGCAGCATATCTGTTCTAACTGTGGGAAAAGTAGAGTTAAGTACCCAAACTGTGGCTGCACCATTGATAAGATTGGTTTCATAAATACCCATTTCCGTAGCAATGATCGCTTTGGTATTATCTTCGGGATAAAACATGGCCCATCTAACGGGAATATCGGGTAAGTTACCACTGATGTCTGTCCATCCTGCCGTGCCTCCCCCGGTACTGCTAACCCACACATGTATGGCACCATAATTTGAAAAAGTAGCTAATAAATTATTTTCGGTGGTACCTACTGCTATGCAGGATACCCTGTTTCCTGCACTCATTGCACTACCTGTAATATTGGTTGCTGTTGGAACTGCTGCATTGGCATTATCAACTCTTACTACCCTTCCCGCATTGGTACCAAAAAAAACTCTGTTAGCAGTATAAGGAGATACTGTTACACAGCCCGGTTGAGAGGCGTTAAATGCGGCTATACCTACTGTTGTAAATGTGCTGCCGGTTTGAGGATTTTCCCATCTTACATACTGGCCTGCAATACCAGCCATGTACATTTTATTACCTATATCATCATAATCAGAAGGGTTAATGAATTGATAGGTGGTAGATGTGGAATGTGTAATTGATTGCCAGGATGCTCCACTATTAACGCTCCTGATATAATCACTACGTGGAAAAGCACTGAACTGGTATTGTGGTTCATCCTGATCGATATGCGTATAACATCCGTCTCCGCCTATTACTTCGGTGGTGCCCGATAAACCTGCATTAGTAAACTGATGCGTACCATTGTCCTGTGCCCCTGCAATAAAATAATTGGTGGTGGATGGATGGATGGCACATGAGTAAAACTGCTTGATCCCCAAACCATCGTTACGATCGGTAAAACTTACGCCATTATTGTTTGAGTAGAAAATACCTCCGTCGGTACCAACGAGTACCTGTGTTCCATTCCAAACTACGGTATGATGATCAGCATGTACATAATTATTAAGGGTACCTACCCACCGGGTAATTTGAGACCAGGTGGCGCCGCCATCAGTAGTTCTGTAAAAATTTAAGCCCCCTGCAATGGCAATATTAGGATTGGATGGATCTACTCCAATGGCCAGATCGTACCAACCCTGAGCTCCCGGAAGTATAGATGGCTCCACACCTGCCGGTCCGGGGGGGGATGTGGTGGTGGTTGCCCAATTAGCACCTCCATCTGTTGACTTGTAAAGTGCCGGCACGAGGTAGCTGGAATTAGCCGGTTCGGCATATAAGGTATTACCTGCTACAGCCAGTTCGGTATTATAATCTGTTGGAAAAGTGGTGGTGGGTGATGTCCAGGTAGCACTGGCTACAGTGGCAGGATTATCAGTAAACCGATAGCCCGATGTACCTCCTTGTGCCCTGTACCCGCACACTACATGCAGGCGGCCTGTAGTACTCAATTTCATTTCGGTAGCATATGGTGTAAGGCCAGTTGGAGTAATGGTTGTCCAGGTGGTGCCTCCATCGGTTGAACGTAAAACACCATTTGCACCAAACAAACCCATTGCAGTTACGTAAACGTTTCCTGCAGCATCGCATAATATTTTAGATACACTGTTAAAAGTAGCTGTACTTGCCAGCTGCGTCCAGGTTGCTCCATGGTTTGTACTCTTCCATATTCCGCTGCCTCTAACTGCATCAATATTGAAAGCTTTTTCACCTGTACCAAAATACATGATATTGGTATTGGTGGGATCCTGGCAGATACCAGATATGGCAAGATTGCCAAAAAAATCATTTACCAAAGTCCATGAAGCAGCTGAGGTAGCGGTAATATCGGTTGATTTCCATAAGCCACCGCTGATACTTCCGGCCCAAACCGTATGATTGGTTACATCTGCCAGGTCAACCCAAATGGCACGCATTCTGCCGCTTGTTACTGCATCTGCTGCAAGCTGGGTGCCCCTGCTATTACCGTTACTGGGGCCAATAATATCTGTATTAGGACCCCGTTCTGTCCAGGTTAGTGCCGAGATATTTTGAGGAAGGAATCCGCTGTTTTTCTGCTCCAGTACTTTTTCATATGCATCCACCAGCCTGTTTTTGGGAATATAACCAAGTGTTACATCTTTAGTTTGTTCAAAGTCCATTTCCTGTGCATCCATTATCCCATCTTCATTTTCGGGCAGGTTTACAGCAGTTATTTCTACCGGCGCATCTTCTACAGATATGTTTTTATTTAAAGTACACCGGTAAAATAACAGTGTTGAAATAATGCCGGTTAAAAGCAGTAAACTTTTTTTCATAGCAGAATGTTTTATAAAACACAATTTAACACAAACATGTATCCTTTTAAAATAATTCTCTGTATAACATTCTGCAAAAGCCATCAAACAAAAAACTCCCCAATGGGGAGTTTAATAATTTTTTATTCCCGGTTTACACCCCTCTTCTTAAGCGGGGTCTTTGCTGTACGCCGTTTTGTTTCCGGATACGTTCAATCAGTTTTTTTCTGAATTCGCCATTTAGTTTAAATAGCTTGTCCACTCTTTTAGGGTCGCCTAACAGTTTGCCAAATTTTGGTTCGTACTTTTTTTTGATATCCAGTATCTTTTGTTCTCTGTCTAACTCAGGCAGGTTCATATCCACGGCTTTTACTTCTCTGTCAAATTCATTGTGAACCGGCCAAAAGGCCTGGGCCTCTGCAGGGGTAAGTTCCAGCTTTTGAGTGATAAATGCCACATATAAAGATTGCAATTTTTCCTGTTGTTTTGTTGCATCTGCATCCTGGGCCCTGGCGGCACTTATGGCGGCCAGTACCAGCATCATTGAGAATACTATCTTTTTCATTGTGCTAAATTTTAATTCGAGTTTTTGCTTTCGTCCAGCTGATTCAGCAATTCATCAATTTCATTGCTGTCTGTTTTATCTGTATCAGTTGCTGCATCTACTTTATCCTGTATCTGGCTAATTGCCACCGCAGCGTCAATATCTACCCCATCTTTGGTTAAAAAACTAACAATATCATCGTCAGATATTTTAGCCAGCTCCCCATCAACATTTGTTTTCATTATCCCGCTATAATTTACAGCTTCAGCAGGCGTATTGCTGTTGCCGGTAAACTGGTACACCCCCATGGCCATGGCCCCGGTGAATACCGCAGCTACCGCATATTTAATAAATGCAGCAGCACTACGTTTCCGCATGCTTACCAGTTTTGCCTGTTGTGGTGTTATAGAATTGACGATGGCCGCAGGTAATGATTCAAAATAACCTTCTGGTACAGTAAACACATTTTTGCTTTTTGCCGCAAGCAACGCAGGCGACAAGATATTCAGTTCTTCGTTGGCGTTTTCGGCATCATTTATCCTGTTTAAAACAGTTGCAGAAAACGATTCAAAATAGCCATCCGGTACAGTAAACACATTTTGCTGCGGCAGATTAAACAAAGCCGGTGACAACTCTTTTAATTCTTCATTTGTGTCAGCATGGGCCTTAATCTTGTTTAAAATATTATCTGCCAATGATTCAAAATAGCCCTGCGGTACATCATTCAAAACCGGGGTTATATTGTTGTTGAATAAAGCGGGTGTTTCTTTTACAGCTCTCATGATATCCAGCTCCAGACTTTGAAAATACCCGGCCGGCACAGTAAATACATTTACTTTTTGCATACCTGCAAGCAGTGGGCTGATGGTAAGTAATTCATTTAATATGTCTGAGCTGTTGTCCATTACTTTTTTAAGACGGATTTATTTAATAGTAGTTTAATTATTGAGTATAAAATCTTCTATTTTTTTTACAGCATGGTGATAGCTGGCTTTAAGCGCTCCCTCACTGGTTTCCAGCACTTTGCTCATTTTTTCGTAAGGCATTTCATCATAATACCGTAAATTAAATACAACCCGCTGTTTTTCAGGCAATTGCTGGATGGCAATTTGCAGTTTCCATTCCAGCTTATTGGCATCAAAATGCTGGTCGGCTTTCAGTTTATTACTCAGGCCATTTTCCACATCGCCCAACGATACACTGGATTTTCTTTTTTGTTGCTCTAAAAAAGTAAGAGATTCATTAGTGGCAATGCGGTACAGCCAGGTGTATAACTGACTGTCTTCCCTGAAATTTTCGAGGCCTTTCCAAACTTTAATGAACATATTTTGCAATACATCATTGGCATCTTCATGCTCCACCACCATACGGCGTACATGCCAATACAATTTTTCCTGGTATTTTTTTATTATAGCAGTAAATGCCCGCTCTTTGGTAGCAGGTTCGCTGAACTGCAGCAGCAGCTCTTTATCATCTAAGTGTGTGGCCATAATACAATTGAGGTGGTAAAAATAAAAAAACCAACCGTAAGATTGGTTTTTTATGCTAAAGTTTAATCTGGCTTACTTTCTTGCGATCACTTTTTCGGCGGCAGCCACAATATTGGGTGTATCCAGTCCGTATTTGGTAAGTAATTCTGTTGGTTTACCACTTTCGCCAAAAGTATCATTGGTGCCAATATATTCAATTGGAACAGGGAAATGCTTAGCTGCTACCTGCGCAATACTGTCTCCCAATCCGCCAATTACATTGTGTTCTTCGGCAGTTACTACACATTTAGTTTTTTTAATAGATGCCAAAACCGCTGCTTCATCAAGTGGCTTAATGGTATGTATATTGATGACTTCCACGCTGATGCCTTTTTCTTCCAGAATTTTACCAGCTTCCACCGCTTTCCACACCAGGTGCCCGCAGGCAAATATGGTAACATCGGTACCTTCTGATAATTGCTGCGCTTTACCTATTACAAAATCTTCTTCTTTGGTAAAGATGGGCCACACGGGGCGGCCAAAACGCAGGTATACCGGGCCTTCATAATCGGCAATAGCCTGGGTGGCTGCTTTGGTTTGGTTATAATCTGCAGGTACAATTACCGTCATACCCGGCAGCATTTTCATTAAGCCAATGTCTTCCAGTATCTGGTGGGTGGCACCATCTTCTCCTAAGGTTAATCCTGCATGTGAAGCACATATCTTGACATTTTTTCCGCTATAAGCCACACTCTGCCGGATCTGGTCGTACACCCTTCCGGTAGAAAAATTTGCAAAAGTGGTGGTATAAGGTATTTTGCCACCAATTGTCAATCCGGCTGCAATACCAATCATATTGGCTTCAGCAATGCCGCATTGCACAAAACGATCAGGGAACTCTTTAATAAACCCATTCAGCTTCATAGATCCTAAAAGATCGGCAGTTAAGGCAATAATATTAGGATTTTTCCTGGCGGCTTCTAAAATGCCATCTCCAAAACCACTGCGGGTGTCTTTATTTCCTGTTACCTGGATGTGACTGAGCATATCAATATTCCTTTTAAAACTTTATAAGATTTTGCAAAGTAAAGAAAGATTCCATTTAAAATGGCGACTATTTATAAACCTGCAGCATTATTAATGTGAATTGTGTATTGTGGTGGTTGCAATATTAATCAGATATTTCTGAAGCCGTATAAAATTTCAGTTTATCCGTTTTGGCGAAAGCAATTATTTTTTGCTGTCGCTGAAGTGTTACACTAAACCTGCTGGCTGTATTAATTTCATGTGCAACCAGTAAACACACAAACAATTACAGTGAGTGCACAAAATGCCGCTACAATATTTTTGCCATAAACAGTCCTTTATCAGGTAAGTTTATACTGGATGCCGGGAAGCGTTGAGGACTTTGGGAACTGGCAAAGATAATAGAGAAACTAATTAAAGCCTTCCTTCGGAGATGTAAAAATATCCTGGTTATTTTTAAGTTTTAATTCCCACTTCCAGGCGGTATCCATCATATCATTTAAATTAAGTTTGGGTATCCAGCCAAGTACATTTTTTGCTTTATTGTTATTGGCATATATGGCAACCACATCGCCTGAGCGGCGGGGACCAAGCTGATAATTTAACTGTACGCCGCTTACTTTTTCAAATGCGGCAATTACTTCCAGTACCGTGTAGCCGTCGCCTGTACCCAGGTTAAATACTTCGCAGTTGCTGGTATTTTTTTGCTGTATCAGGTAAAATAGCGCTAATGTATGAGCGTGTGCAATATCACTTACGTGTATATAGTCTCTTACACAACTTCCGTCGCGGGTGTCGTAATCAGTGCCAAATACATTCATGGTGGGCAATTTACCAATAGCGGTTTGTGTAATGGCGGGAACGAGATTGGCAGGTTTACCAATGGGCAACTCGCCAATATTGATAGAGGGATGTGCTCCTACCGGATTAAAATAGCGTAACAAAATAGCTTTTAAGGAACTGCTTCGTACTGTTTCGGCCACTATGATCTGCTCTCCCATTTGCTTGGTGGCTCCATAAGGCGATTCTGCAGGCTTTTGCGGTGTGGCCTCCGTTACCGGTATGGCATCAGGATTACCATATACAGTACAGGAAGAGGAGAATACAAAATGCGGCACATTAAACTCCTGGGCACATTTTAATACATTGATGAGTGAGTTCAGATTGTTTTCAAAATACATCAGGGGTTTTTCCACCGATTCGCCCACAGCTTTATACGCTGCAAAATGTATGATACCGCTAATATCAGGATTTTCCTGGAATATGGCAAACGTATCATCATAATTACACAGGTCTACTTTATAATTCTTTATTTTTTTTCCTACTATCTTTTCCACGCCCAGTAAGATGGCTTCATTACTTCTGGAATTGTTATCGGTACAAACCACTTCAAAACCATTTTGTATCAAATCAACAATAGTGTGTGAGCCAATATAGCCACAGCCGCCGGTTACCAATATTTTATTCATATTGCAAAGAAAATAAAAAATCACCCAAAAAATGCGGGTGATTTTAATATTGCAGGATTTTACTACATTAATGCGTGAAAAAAGATACGATGTAATACACCCCTGCGGCCAGCAGGCCACTAACAGGGATGGTCAGTATCCATGCCCACAATAAATTTACCGTAACTCCCCAGCGAACGGCACTTAACCGTTTGGTGGCGCCTACCCCAATAATACACCCGGTAATGGTATGCGTGGTAGACACCGGAATACCCATTTGCTCGGTAAAGAATAAGGTAAAAGCACCGGATGTTTCAGCAGCAACTCCTTCCAAAGGGGTAACTTTTGTTATTTTGGTGCCCATGGTTTTAATGATTTTCCAGCCCCCGCTCATGGTTCCCAATCCAATGGCCAAATAACAGGCAATGGGTACCCATCCGGGCAAATCGGAAAAGTTTTGAATGGTACCATTTGCAATAAGCGCTGCCCCAATGATACCCATTACTTTTTGTGCATCATTACCTCCATGACCAACACTAAAAGCTGCCGAGCTTAATAACTGCAGGCGTTTGAACATGGTAGCCACTTTAAATGCGGTGGGTGTTCTAATTTTTTCTACATATAAATAAACCAGTGAAAATATAAGCGCAGTTATTACGATACCCCAAACAATTTTACTGTTATCTGCTTTGTCCACGTCTTTTGCCAAAGCTTTTTCTATATTAAATGCTGCCACCTTCTTTTTAACTTTATCAGCATTGGCCTCATTGATAGGATAGATAGCATTTAATGCTGCCATAGTACTGTCTAAAGAAATCTCTTTGTGTAAGAATTTCTTCAACGGTTCTTTGTATTTCTCAGTGGCTACTTTTGCAATATCGTATTCTGCTTTACTTTTTGCCTCACTGTTTGCTTTTGACTCCAGCACTAAAAAATCGTTGGCGTTTCTAACATCGTCTTTTAAACGGCTGGCTTCAATATTTTTTAACCACCCTGCGTCGTACGCTTTTTTAGCGATCCCATTTGCACCAAACGTTCTGAAGTTATTGATCAGCCCCATTATATTGGTATAATCGGGCATTGCTTTATCCAGTTTCTCCTTTGCCGCAGCATAGGCTTTCAGTGCAACGGTATCGGCAGGGTTGGCTTCTTTTTGTGCAGTGGATTCGCTGACTTCTTTTTTATATTTATCTATTTTTAAAAATTTCTGCAGGTTCTCATCCATTTTATTGGTTTGGAAATGCTGGAACAGCATTACCGTTAAAAACGTTGCCAGGGCAATAATGCCCAGCCGTATCCACACATTTCGCATGATGGTGACAATGGTGATAAATATAGAGATGCACCCCCCAATAACAGGTGCCAGGAAAATAAACAATACTGTTTTAATAATGATACTGGTTTCAACTATTTTACCCCAGCTGAACCCAATACCCTTTAATGATAAAGCATGTGCAATCGCTGCTCCCGCAAAACCTCCAATAAGCGTATGCGAAGAAGAAGAAGGGATACCATACCACCAGGTTAGTAAATTCCAGAAAATAGCTGCAATTAAACCAGACAATATCACTGGCAGGGTAATGAATTCTTTATTTACCGTTTTACTGATGCTGTTTGCAACCGCATGGTCTTTAAAAATAAAAAATGCCACGATATTGAAAATGGCGGCCCATACCACCGCCTGAAACGGCGTTAATACTTTGGTGGATACCACTGTGGCAATGGAGTTGGCTGCATCATGAAAACCATTGATGTAGTCGAATATCAGCGCCAGTGCTATAATTACTATTACTAAGGTCATAAATGTTTTGGTTGACAGTTGATAGTTGACAGTTGATAGCGGTGCAATTTGCAGCTAATAACCATATTCCATTAACTAGGCGTATTTTACAATTATACTTTCTATTACATTGGCTGCGTCTTCACATTTATCGGTAACAATTTCCATTACCTGGTAAATTTCCCTTTTCTTGATCACTTCTTTGGCATCGGGCTCTTCGGCAAACAGTTTTTCAATGCTCATGTCAAAAATATCATCCCCCTGGTTTTCTATACTGTTAATGGTAACCAGTGCATCGGTGATCTTACGCATGTTCTTCATATTGCGTAATTCATTTACCGCATCATGCACCGCCACACAACCCTGTGCAATGATATCGGCCATTTTATGAATACCGGTATCGTTGGGGTTTACACGATAAAAATTGATCTTTTTAGCCGATGCCTGTATATAATCCGCAATATCATCCAGTGCTGAAGCCAGGTAGTGAATATCTTCCCTGTCAAACGGTGTAATAAAATTTTTGCCCAGTTCGGTAAATATCTGGTGTGTATAATCGTCGTTTACATGTTCCATATCCTCAATTTCTTTGATCAGTTTTGCCCTTTCGTCAAAATCGGGTTCGTTTACCACTTCTTTTAATTTTTCGCCCATTTTAATGAGTACATCCACCACACTTTCAAACAATTGAAAGAACACCCTGTCTTTGGGTAAAAAGATCTTTAAAATAGAATTTAAGCCTGCCATAGTTGTAAAATTTGCGGCAAAGGTTAAGCAATATGCCAAAACAAGGAAGGGCTTTTGAAATGATAATAATTTGTTAACACAGGGGTAACAGTAAATTGTTATTCCTTTGCGGCAAAATTTGCAAGATGCTTAAGAAAATGCTGCCTTTACTGGCTTTTACACTATTACTATGCCATATAACACAAGCTCAATACCTGATGGATATGGTGGATACCACTAAAGAAACCGGCAAGGGACTTTTAGCATTGTATAAAAAATTTGATCATCTTAAAATTGGCGGTTACATACAACCACAATTTCAGGTGGCGCAAAGCAAAGGAGCCAGGGCATTTGAAGGCGGCGATTTTGCCACCAATGTAAGCAACCGGTTTATGCTGCGCAGAAGCAGGGTGCGTATTGATTATGTTCATTTTTCTGAAACCAAAAAACCCAGTGTGCAAATTGTTTTTCAATTTGACGCCAATGAACGGGCTTTTACTGTAAGGGATGTGTGGGGCCGTATTTTTGAAAACAGGTACAAATTATTTTCTTTTACCACGGGCATGTTTGCCCGTCCTTTTGGCTACGAAGTAAACCTGAGCAGCAGCGACAGGGAAACACCGGAAAGAGGCAGGATGAGCCAAACCCTGATGAAAAGCGAAAGAGACCTGGGGGCCATGGTGAGTATCGATTCAAGAAGAAAAGACAATAAATTAAAATACCTTCGGGCCGACCTGGGCTTTTTTAACGGGCAGGGCATTAATGCTGCCGGAGATTTCGACAACACGAAAGATCTCATTGGTAATATTGGGTGCAAACCATATCACCTGAGTAAAAAGGTGACCCTTGCTGCAGGTGCCTCTGTATTGTATGGTGGCCTGATGCAGAACACCCGGTACGTTTATAGTACCAATGAAGTAGCCGGTATTAAAAAAGTAACAGTAGATTCTGCCGCTTCCAATATTAATCAAACTTCTCCCAGGCAGTATTATGGTGCCAATGCACAATTGAAGTTTAAAAGTAATAAAGGACTTACTACAGAACTAAGAGCTGAATTTATTACGGGTAAACAAACCGGTACAGTAAACAGCTCTGAAACACCGGTAGCATTGATCAGCGGCGTTGATGGATTTCACATCCGCAGTTTCAATGGCGCTTATTTTTATTTGTTACAGCAAATCTTCAATACCAGAAACCAGTTGATTGCAAAATACGATTTCTACGACCCCAACACAAAAGTGAGCGGAAATGAAATAGGAGCAGCAGGCAGCAATTTCACTGCGGCCAATATTAAGTTCAGCACGCTGGGCATTGGCTATATCAACTACCTGACTGATAATGTAAAACTGGTTTTGTACTACGCCAATGTGATGAATGAAAAAACACAGCTGGCAAATTACACTACAGATGTAAAAGACAATGTATTTACCTGCCGTTTACAGTTCCGTTTTTAAACCCATAACATTCAGGTAACATACAGGTAACATTTCGGTAACATTCTGTTCACGGTGACGTAATACTAAAGTAATCTCTTTGCAGTAAATATATTTGCATGAGATTGTTATTACCGTTATTAATTTGCTTAAGTAGTTTTAGCGCATTTGCTCAAAAAGGAAAAGTAGAAGGAAAAGTTACCGATGCTAAAACCGGTACCACTATTGCAGGCGTTACTGTAATGATCAATGGGTCTAAATCAGGTGTATCCTCCAATACCGACGGGTATTTTGTATTAACCCTTACACCAGGTAAAAAATACAGCATCACCCTTTCATCTGTTAATTACAAATCAAAAGAGATTAATGAAATTGAAGTAATTGCAGGCCAGGTTACCCACCTCGATATCATTCTGGAGCATAGTTCAAAAACCGAAGCAGAAGTGATTGTAAAATCGTCTTCTACCCGGAGACTGGAAACCAGTGCTGCCCTGATTGCCTATCAAAAAAACACAGCTGTGGTGGCACAGGTGATCAGTGCAGAAGCCATTAGAAGAAGCCCCGATAAAAACACCGGTGAAGTATTAAAAAGAGCACCTGGCACATCTGTTCAGGATGGGAAATATTTGGTGGTGCGTGGATTGGCCGACCGCTATAACCAGGCAATGCTGAATGGCATTTTACTAAGCAGTACCGAACCTGACCGTAAAACATTTTCTTTTGACCTGTTTCCTGCCTCAGTCATTGACAATATTATTGTAAATAAAACTTTTATCCCGGAATTGCCCGGCGAGTGGGCCGGAGGTTTGGTGCAGGTAAACACAAAAGATATTCCTTCAAAAGATTTTTTGGCTATCCAGCTGGGTACCGGGTTTAATAGTCAAACCATCAACAAACCTTTTTACTCTTATGAAGGTGGCAAGTATGATTGGCTGGGCCTGGATGATAAAACCAGGAGTTTACCCACCAGTAATTTTCCTGTTAAATCCGCTTTTCAGGTACTTACGCAGGATGAAAAAAATGCTTATGCCAAACAATTCACCAATACATGGGGTGTAAGCAGCAGAGATGCCGGTCTTAATGCCTCTTTCCAGATCAACGGTGGTTTCAGTGGCAAAATATTGGGTAAAAAAACAGGCGGTACTATTGCATTGAGCTACAGTAAAAGCAACAGAAATCTGGCTTTCCAAAACAGGTTTTACAGCATCAACGGTACTAATGCAGATGTAAATTTTGATTATCAAAACAACAAATATTCACAAGATATTTTGCTTGGTGGCCTGGCAAGTTTTGCTGTACAACTCAACAACTTTAATAAAATCAGCATCAAGCATTTGTTCAATATCAATGCGTCTGACTACACTACCATACGTACTGGTAAAGATTTTGAAAGTGATCCTGTACTGGGCGAAAATGTAAGAGCAAAAGAGCTTGCATTCAAGTCGAATATATACAGCAATACACAGATTACCGGTGAACATAACATAGCCAAATTAAAAACAAAATTAAAATGGTATGGTGGCTTTGGTATATTAGATCAGTACATCCCTGATCAGCGCCGTATACAGTATAACCAGGCGGCTTCCACGCCCAATCAACCCTACCTGGCTTTGATCAGCAATAGCCTGTCGCAAAAGACCGGCAGCCGGTTCTTCAGCAACCTCAATGATTATATTTATACAGCCGGAACGGATGTGGCAAAAACATTCAATTGGTTAAACAATATACAAACCGTAAAAGCGGGCTATTTATTCCAGGTAAAAGACCGTTTGTTTGATGCAAGACCCTTTTCATTCTATTTAGCTTCTGATAACCCTGCATTAAGAGCGCAGGATGAAAGCAGCATTTTCAGTGAGTCCAATATTGGCAGCGCCAGTAACAAATTTTCATTTGATGAAATTTCGGGTAACAGGTTCCGGTATATGGCCAATTCTATTTTAAATGCAGGTTACCTGCAGTTCGACAATCAACTGAGTGATAAGCTAAGGCTGGTTTGGGGTGCAAGAGCAGAACATTTTGACCAGGTGGTGGGCAGTTTAAAAAAATCTGATCCTCGCCATGTATACTCAAAAGTGCTGGATATTTTACCCGGTGTAAATTTTACTTACAAAGTAAATCCAACAACCAATATCAGGGTGGCAGCTTCTCAAACGGTGATTCGTCCGGAATTCAGGGAAATTTCTTCCTTTGCATTTTTTGATTTTGAACTGGGTGCTACCATTTTGGGCAACCCCAATTTACAAAGAACCAAAATTACCAATATTGATGTACGGTATGAATTGTATCCCGGCGCAGGTGAATTAATAACCCTGGGAGCATTTTATAAATATTTTAAGAATCCCATCGAGTTATATTTTAACCAGTCTGGTGTGGGTACCAGCAGCACCTTCAACTATTTAAATGCAGATAAAGCAACCGGATACGGACTGGAACTGGAGTTAAGAAAAAAACTAACATTTATTCCTGCTCTTAAAAATGCCACGCTGTACAGTAATATCAGTTATATACAAAATGAAGTAAAAGACAGTAAGGCTAACATCAACCGCCCCATGCAGGGCCAAAGCCCTTACGTGATCAATATTGGATTGCAGTATGATGTAGAAAAAGCCGGATTGAATACTACTTTATTATTTAATCAAATTGGACGAAGGATACTGTATGTAGGTAACGAGCAGGTTCCTGCTATTTGGGAAAATCCGCGTCCACTGCTGGATTTTCAAATTGCCAAAAAATTAATGAAAGGCAAGGGGGAAGTGAAGCTGAATATATCCGACATCTTAAACAAACCTGCTTATTTCTACCACGACCTTGATAACAGCAAAACTTTTAAAAATTCAAACGATGCGGTTGCCATTAAGAGAAACTATGGTACCACTTTCAGCATTTCATTTGGTTACAGCATTAAATAAAAGCGCACTCAACATCTGCAACAAAAATTATAAAAATAAAACACTCATGAAAAAATTATTAAGCATTGCTATTGTAGCCTCTCTTGTGGCAGCCGGATGCAGAAAAATTGAAGTAGATGGCACCACTACAACCATTGTTACGGGAGGTGGTACACCGGTTACAGGACAAACGATCACGCTTGAAGGAAAGATCACTAAAGACACTTTGTTAAAAGCAGCAAACACATATATATTGAAAGGCCTGGTGTACATGACCAATAATGCTACCATGACTATTGAAGCAGGCACTACTATTAAAGGAGATATCATTACAGTGGGTGGTTTGGTAATTACCAGGGGTTCAAAAGTAGTGGCACAGGGTTCAGCAGATAAGCCAGTAGTATTTACTTCTAACTCTGCGTCGCCGCGTAGTGGCGACTGGGCCGGCATTGTGTTATTGGGTAAAGCACCTACCAACAGCAGTTTTAACGGCACTGCAGGTTTCGGTGAAATTGAAGGTGGCATTAATGATGCTGCCGGCAATGGTTTATACGGCGGTACAGATGCAGCTGATAACAGTGGTGTATTAAGTTATGTACGCATTGAATATGCCGGGTATGCATTTTTACCTGATAAAGAAATCAACAGTTTAACAATGGGTGGTGTAGGTAATGGCACACAAATAGATCATGTGCAGGTTACGTATGCAAAAGACGATGCCTACGAATGGTTTGGTGGAACAGTAAATTGCAAATATTTAATTGCTTACAAAACCCAGGATGATGATTTTGATACCGACAACGGATTTAGTGGTAAAGTACAGTTTGGTTTAATCATCAGGGATTCTTCTGTAGCAGATATTTCTAAGTCAGAGGCGTTTGAAAGTGATAATGATGCTAATGGATCTACCCTTACACCCACTACCAGTGCTGTATTCAGCAATATTACAGCCATTGGGCCTAAGGCCACTTTAGGCAATAATGGTAGCAGTTTATTTTTAGCCGGAGCACAAATCAGAAGAAACTCTAAAGAATCTATTTTTAACTCAGTGTTTTTGGGCTGGCCTATTGGTATCTTGATTGATGCCAGCAAAGGAACTCCTACTGATTTAAGCATTAACGACAGTACGCTCCGGATCAGGAACTGTATTATTGCTGGATGTGGTGTTCCGGTAAGTTATGCAGCCAGTACCTCGGCACCCACCGGTGCCAGTACTGCCACCATACAGGCCTGGTTTACCAATTCATTTTTTGGCAACACCATTTTAACCACAAATGATGACGCCAAATTTGTAAACCCATTTAATTACAGCCTGCCGGATTTTGGTCCTTTTGGAACATCTCCTGCTGCTACAGGCGCCAGTTTTACAGATGCCAAATTAACCGGTTTTTCTACAGTTACTTTCCGTGGCGCCATTGCACCGGCGGGTGCTGATGCCACCTGGCACAAAGGATGGACAAAATTCAATTAAGTTTTTCTTAAGCAAATAACAAGTTTTATCATGCTTGTACACACCTGGTAGTCTTACCGGGTGTTTTTTTTATCTTTACCGTATGAAATATTTTTATACCGCCCTGGCATGCCTGTTTTTTGTTTCCTGCAAAGAGGCTGTACCTGCGCTTACTAAAAAAATAGCTGATGCCGATAGCCTGGCCATTAATTATTATAAGGGCGATGGATCTATGGATACTGTAGTAGCGGTAAAAATAATTGCAGATAAAAACACCATCCATAATTTAGCCAAAATGGCCGGCGCATCTGTTACCGAAAATTTTAAATGTGGTTACGACGGCTCCCTGCACTTTTTTAAAAGTAACCAGGTGATACAGGATATTGATTTTAGAATGAACGATGCAGCATGTGCACATTTTTCTTTTACCCTGAATGGCAAATTGTACAGCACAGCATTATCTGCCGAAGCGAAGGACCTACTGCTGTCACTGAAAAAACAATAACACGACCCTCCCTGTTTTATCTTTTAAAAAATTCTTTTACTTAAAGTTGAACTGAACTTTTAAGTTAATACTGCGGTAACCTTCCGCTAACCTTTAAGTAAATCTTTGTTAATCTTCCCTTCACTATTCGGTTACATGATAAGGTGAATTTTGTGGCTCAACTCTAAAGCACATTCACCAAAAAACCGAAGCTACATGTTTTACAAAAAAATTATGCAATCAAAAATGAAAGCATTACTGCTGTTAATGCTTTTACCGGTATTCAGTTTTGCGCAGCAACTGATAACGGGCCGGGTAATTACCGCATCAAATGCCAAAGGTATTGCCGGTGTTAACATTACCGTGGAAAGTTCCGGTAAGGCCACCACTTCTGATGGCGATGGCTTGTTTTCCATCAATGCTAAAAAAGGCGATATCCTGGTATTTTCTTCTGCAGGGCTTGCTACTGTAAAAAGGAAAATAGATACAGACGCGGCTTTATTTATTGAAATGGAACCCGATACCAAATCGATGAGTGAAGTGGTAGTAACAGCCCTTGGTATTAAAAAAGAAACCAAGCGTTTAGGTTATGCCGTTCAGGAAATCAAAGGCTCCGACTTAGTGAAGGCCAGAGAGCCCAATCCGGTAAATGGTTTGGTGGGCAAAGTGGCGGGCCTTGATGTTGCCATCAACAAAGAGATGCTTGCTGCACCTTCCGTATCGCTGCGTGGTGGTAATATAACATTGTATGTGGTGGATGGGATGCCCATCACTTCAGATACATGGAATATCAGCCCCGATGATATTGAAACCTACACCGTATTAAAAGGATTAGCTGCAACAGCATTGTATGGCAGCCGTGCACAAAATGGTGCCATCTTAATTACTACAAAAAAAGGAAAGAAAAACAGTAAGGGTTATACTATTGAAGTAAACTCGAGCGTACAGATCGACAAAGGATTTATTGCTGTTCCAAAAACGCAGGGCTTATATGGCGGAGGAGACTATTCGCAATATGCTTTTGGCGATGGTAAAGGTGGCGGAATTAACGACGGTGATTATGATGTATGGGGCCCAAAGTTTGAAGGCCAGCTGATTCCGCAATACGACAGTCCGATTGACCCTGTTACCGGCGTAAGAAAAGGAACACCCTACATAGCAAGAGGTGTAAACAATATGAAGAATTTTATACAGGCCGGTGTATTAAATACCAATAATATCAGCTTTAGTGCTGCAACTGACCGTGCATCTATCAGGATGTCGTTATCCAATTCAAACCAACGGGGTATTATTCCCAACACCAAACTGAATATTTACAACTTTAATGTAAATACCAGTTATGACCTGAGCAGCAAAATAAAAATTGACGGCGCATTGAATTATAACCGCCAGGCCACACCAAATATTCCAGATGTACAATATGGCCCTAACAGTGTGATCTACAGTATGACTATCTGGACCGGTGCCGACTGGAGTGTAACGGATCCTAACATACGCAATTACTGGCAACCCGGTAAAGAAGGTGTACAGTCTAACTTTGCCGAATACCAGCGCTACCACAATCCATGGTTCATGAGTTATGAGTGGTTACGCGGTCATTATAAAACAGATATGTTTGGCAATATTGGCTTAACCTATAAAGCCAGTAAAAACCTGGAAGCTGTAATTCGTGGCAATATCACCGGTAATGATGTATTAAGAAATGAAAAAATGCCTTACTCTGCTCACCCTTACGGACGTGAAGCCAACCGCGGCGATTACAGGGAAGACAGGCGCTCTTTAATTGACAATAACGTGGAAGGCATTGTAAAATACAATGGCAAATTAAAAGACCTATTGAAAGTGGATGTACTGGCAGGTGTTAACGCAAGAAGCTTCAGTTACAATTCCAGTTTTACCACCACAGACTATTTAAATGTTCCGGGTTTATATTCTTTCTCCAATTCTTTAAATCCCGTTAAAGCATACAGCTATGATGCAAAGATGCTGGTATTAAGTGGCTATACTTCTGTAAGTGTTGATGTAAAGAATTATTTATCGCTGAACTTATCGGGCAGGGTGGATAAATCATCTGCGTTGCGCAAAGAAAATAATGTATACTACTATCCATCCGCTTCTGTGGCTACAGTAGTATCAGATTATGTAACAATGCCTAAAGCCATCAGTTTTTTAAAATTAAGGGCAAGTTATGCTACAGCTAAATCTCCGGATGTAGCAAAATACATTGGTCCTGCAGCATACCCTATTGGTTATGGCGCTCCATACGTTAGCATCTACGGTGGCCCGGCCTTTAGTTTATCTGATCCTGCATACACCATCGCATCGGTTTATAACAACCAAACCGGCGCTTATGCCCCTGGAAATAAAATCGATCCAGATGTGCAATCGTCTAAAACCAGCAGTACAGAACTTGGCTTAGACATGAAATTTTTGAATAACCGTTTAGGCTTTAGTGCTACCTATTATTCAAATATCAACGGACCAAGAATTGTAAATTCTCCTTTATCACAAACATCGGGATTGAATTCATTGTCGTCCAATGCCATCAAAACAAAACTTTCCGGTGTTGAATTGTCATTAACCGGAACGCCTGTTCAGAAAAAAGATTTCCGCTGGGATGTATTGGTTAACTGGAGTACATACAAAGAAGTATACAAAGATCTGCCATCCAATTTTGAGAACTACCAGTTTCACCAGGGCGACAGGGTGGATAAATTATTCGCAAGCATAACAGCAAAAACAACCGATGGACAGGTGATCAATAACAGCGCCGGCTATCCTGTTTACTTACCCAAGGCCCAGTATGTGGGCAATGGCGATGTTGATTTCAGCTGGGCAGTTAACAACAAGATATCTTTCAAAACATTCAGTCTTTCTTTCCAGTTTGATGGTAAAGTAGGCGGCATTGTACAGGATTATGTAAGACGAAAAGGTACAGAAGGCGGAAGCTATGCCGGCACAGCAGAAGGTGCAGTTGGGGTTGCAAGAGATTATGAATTTCATCATTATACCGACCCTGGATTTGTGGGTTCGTATATTGGTGAGGGCGTTCAAATATCAAACGGAGCCACCATCCAGTACGATCCGGTAACAGGTGTTATTACCAACATGGCTGCATTGCAGTTTAAGCAAAATGCCTCTAAAGTAAAATGGATACAGGATTATGTGAGCAGTTTCTTCAACAACTTTGAACATACATCCGTTGCAAAAACGTATGCCAAATTAAGAGAAGTGGTACTCACCTATTCTTTACCAACAAGCTTGCTGGGTAAAAAGTCATTTATCAGTAAAATTGATGTGTCGCTGGTAGGCAGAAACCTGCTGTACTTCTTCCCTTCTGCCTTTCATGATATTGATGTGGATCAGTACAGCGGCAGGGATATCAACAGCAGCAACAGTCGTGAGCCGAATTTGCAAACACCCACTACAAGAAGTTATGGGGTTAATCTAAACATCACTTTCTAAATTGATCACCACTAAAAATTAAACAATGAAAAAAATAAAATATATCATCGTTGCTGCCATGGCTTTAGCTATTGGCAGCACAGGATGCTCAAAGAAATTTGATGAATATGCCACCAACCCAAATTTACCCACCAGTGTACCTGCCTATTTATTGCTAAGAAGTGTTGAAAACAGCTTACCTGTTTTCCCCGGTGGCGATGCAGATAAATTCTGTCAGTTTACTTTATCCTCTTACACCTATTATGGTACCAACGAATACTGGACAGGTGCCGCAGGATTAAACTACGGCAATTTAAGAGATGTGGTGGCAATGGAAACAGAAGCCACCAAAGCTTCGGGTGCCAATAACCCATATGCAGCACTGGCCAAATTTTTTAAAGCGTATTTTTTCATCAATATGACTTTAAAAGTAGGTGATCTGCCCATGAGTGAAGCCATGAAGGGATTAGACAACACCACACCTAAATATGATACACAAAAAGATATCTTTAAACAAAGTTTGCAATTATTAGAAGAGGCTAATACACAATTAACCACTCTCATCAGTTCGTCCAATACGGCTTTACTGGGCGATTTCTATTTCCAGGAAAAAAGCAGTGGTGCAAAAACACCGCTGGAATCTTTAAAGCAATGGCAAAAAGTGATAAATACTTATAAGCTGCGCTTGTTGATCCATTTAAGCAAAAAAGAGAGTGACGCTGACCTTAACATCAAACAAAAATTCAGTGAAACCATCAGCAATCCAACCAAATATCCCATCATGGAAAGTTTGTCTGATAACCTGGAGTATGTGTATAATCCCGCATACAACCAGTATCCCAACAACAGCCAGAACTACGGTAATGATGCATTGCGTTTATGTGTAGCCGCTACCTGGTTAAACAACCTGGCTGCCTTAAATGACCTGCGTGCCATGAAGGTGGCAGATCCTGCAAGGGCATTGGGTTTCCCGGATACTTCTTACAAATCTTTTGTAGGTGCAAGCAATGGTGAAGACATGAGTACCATGGGTGGCAAAGTGGTAGCAGGTTTATACTCTCCCATTGGCCGTAAAAGATATTATGATGGATTGACTGGTGAAAATACTTTTATCATCAGCTATCCTGAAATGTGTTTCAATATTGCAGAAGCCATTAACCGCGGATGGGCTGCAGGTGATTCAGACAGCTGGTACCAGAAAGGTGTTAAAGCCATGTTCACTTTTTATGGCATTAGCGATGGTAACAATACCGTTAGTTTTTTAAAAGGTACCGCTCCCGGCGATTATGTGAATTACACTGTGAATTTCAGTTACGCCAATTACTTTAACCAGCCTGCTGTTAAATACGCAGGTAATAACACAACCGGCTTAAATCAAATTCTTCTACAAAAGTATTTAGCCTTTGGCCGCAACTCAGGTTTTGAAGCCTATTACCAATGGCGCAGAACGGGTGTACCTGCATTTTTAACCGGCTCCGGTATTGGCAACAGTGGTGTTATTCCTTTACGCTGGCAATATCCATCTTCTGAATTATCTACCAACAAAGTAAATTATACTGCAGCCGTACAAAGTCAGTATAGCGGTAATGACAACATTAATTCTAAAATGTGGGTAGTTCAATAATGAAATATACCACATCATAATTTTTTTAACAGACGGAACTTATATAAGTTCCGTCTGTGTTTTATCAATTTTATGCTTATTATTTTAATAAAATCGTCAACTTTACTATTATTACACTGATATGAAAAAACAAGCCTTACTGTTTGCAGCAGTGCTTACAACTACAGCAGCTATTGCACAACAAAAAGCAGTAACCACATTACAGGTTCCCGGCAAAAATCAATTTGCAACGGTTAATGAAAAAGGTATTTCTGTATTACCCAGTGGCAGATGGCTTAAACCCGCAGGCAGTTTAATACGCATTACCAACGATCCATTTGGTATGGCGATATCACCCGATGGAAAAAAAGCAGTTACCCTGCATAATGGGGTTTTTACTATAATTGATATCGCTTCTTTACAAAACACAAGGGTACCCAGTTATAACCAAAAGATCAATTCGCCACTTGCGCATGAGCCTGTATCAGGAAATGTATTTGCCAATGATTCACTTCCGGCTAAAGTGATAAAATCGCCCCTGACCAATGGTTCTTTTTTAGGTGTTGCATTTGCTGCTGATTCTAAAACCGTGTATTTAAGCGGGGGCGATAATGGCGCTGTAATTATTTATGATATTGAAAGTATGCAGCGCAAAGATTCTGTTTCTTTAAATGGCAAAGTAAATGGAATTGATTTTGAAGACAGTTTCACCTCCGACTTATTACTAAATGACAATGAACTGCTGGTATTGGACAGGGGCAATTTCCGTATGGTACGGTACGATCTTATTAAGAAAAAAATTACGGCTTCCATCCCTGCCGGCCGTCAGCCCTTTGGCCTTGCCGTTAGTGCCGACAAACAAACAGCCTTTGTAGCTAATGTAGGTACGTATGCATATCCTTTAGTTGAGGGAATGGATTCAGCGAATTATAATTCCATGATGATCAGTCATCATCCATATGGAGACAATACTAAAGAATCTATTGAAGGAACAGTAATAGAAGGAAAAAAAATTCCCGGCCTGGGCAATCCCAATTCACCTGAGGCAATGAGTGTATTTACCATTAACTTAAATACCAATAAAGTAATAGACAAGTTTAAGACCGGCTATCAAATTGGCGAAATGATTGAAGACGCGGAAGTGGTGGGTGGAGCAAGTCCTAACTCCATTGCAGTGGGAAAAAAGTATGCATATGTTACCAATGCCACCAACGATAATATTGCAGTGATAGATTACAAAAATCATAAGATACTTTCACACATTCATATAACGGTTGACAAACGCATTGATAAATACAGGGGCTTATTACCATTTGGCATTACATTAAGCAAAGACGAGAAAACGCTGTATGTGGCATTGCTGGGATTTAATGCTGTAGCGGTAATTGATGCAGCCACAAAAAAAACCAGGGGATTAATTCCTACGGGCTGGGGACCTGCAAGAGTAAAATTATCTGCAACTGAAAAAGAAATATATGTGATCAGTTGCAGGGGTTTGGGTGCCGGCCCCAATGGAGGTGCAGGTTTTATTGCGCCGCCACAGGGCACTTATATTGGCGATATACAATTAGGCAGTTTTCAAAAAATTGCCATGCCCGACAGTATTACACTGGCGGCCTATACAAAACAAAGTGTCAGTAATACGTTTGAAGCCCTTACGGTTACTGATGACAGCAGCAATCCTTTACCGGCATTACCGGGCTTAAGGCAAAGCCCAATTAAATACGTGGTGTACATCACCAAAGAAAACAGGACCTACGATGAAATTTTTGGGCAGCTGAAAAATGCAAATGGCGACAGCTCCCTTGCAAGGTTTGGGGTGAATTGCGAATATACTTTACCAGATTCTTTACAGGAAAAAAATCAACAATTAAAGGTTACCCCCAATCATCACAAGGTGGCTAAACAATTTTCGTTCAGCGATAACTTTTATTGCGACAGTGATGCTTCCATACATGGGCATCACTGGATGATGGGTGTGATACCGAATGAATGGGTGGAAGCCAACTCAAGTGTGGACAAAACAGCAAAGTACTTTTCCAAAGCGCCGGGCAGAAGATTCCCCGGTTCTACCGGAAGCATGGATCCCGAAGATTATGCCGAAACCGGCGGCTTATGGGAAGCGCTGGAAAGAAAGCATATAAATTTTTACAATTTTGGTGAAGCCAATGAAACAGCGCATGTAAGAGAAGAGTGGATGGACACTGCTACCGGTGCCGCACATGCGGTAATGGTGCCGATGCAAAAAGCATTGTTTACCCGTACCAGCCACAATTATGCAGGCTTCAATATGAATATTCCCGACCAGTTCAGGATGAACCAGTTTGAAGATGAGTTTACAAAGATGTGGCTGAAAGGAAATAAAAAATTACCTTCTTTAATCACCATGCAGGTGCCTAACGACCATGGTGCCGGCAACAGGCCCGAAGATGGTTATTTTTCACGCAACTCATTTGTTGCTGACAATGACCTGGCAGTAGGAAGAATTTTACATTTTCTTTCCCGTACCAAATACTGGAAAAATATGCTGGTGATCATTACGGAAGATGATCCTCAGGGAGGTGTTGACCATATTGATGCACACCGCAGTATTTTAATGATGGCAGGTCCTTATGTTAAAAAAGGTTATGTAAGTCATACACATGCTAATTTCGGTTCTATTTTAAAAACCATTTACAATATTCTTGGTGTGCCTTATGTAAACCAGTATGATGTTACGGCTTCGTTACTGCAGGATTTTTTTACAGACCAACCTGATTTTACACCCTATACTTTAGAGCAACATGATCCCCGGGTTTTTGATGTGGAGAAAGCTATGCAGAAGTATCACCGTAATATTGACTGGCGCAAAATTTTGCAGGGGCCCGAAATGGATGATGTAGAAGATATGAAAAAAGATTTCAAATAATAAATTGTACAAATAAAATTTCATGAAATACTTAATAATTACCTGCGCAGCAGTACTGGTAATTCCATCGTGCGTGTTTGCGCAGCAACAGCAGCCCAGCACCCCCGATTCTGCCGGTAACCTGAAAGAAGTGGTGGTAACGGCAACCCGAAAAAATTCTGAAATGCTGTTATTGCCTTACACGGTAAATATGCTGAACAGAAAAACAATGGATGAATACCAGTTTCGTACCACACCCGAAGCCATGATGGGAATGAATGGTGTATTTGTACAAAAAACAAATCATGGCGGCGGCTCCCCGTTTGTAAGAGGGGTAACGGGTAACCAAACACTGGTATTGGTAGATGGCATTCGTTTAAACAATTCCACTTTTAGATACGGGCCCAATCAATACCTTAATACCATTGATGCATACACCATCAATAAAATAGAAGTGGCAAAAGGAACCGGTTCGGTACAATATGGATCTGATGCCATTGGAGGAGTGATCAACATCATCTCCACCAGCCCGGATTTCTCTACTCAAAAATCATCCTTTAACGGAAAGCTAACCGGTAAGTATATGACAGGTGATATGGAGAAAACGATACGGGGCGAGGCCATATACCGTGGAAATAAATTTGCCTTACTGGCTGGCGTCAGCAAAAGAAATTTTGGCGATATCATTGGTGGCGATACCACTGGAAAACAATCTCCTTCGGGGTATGATGAATGGGCGTTTGATATTAAAGCTAAATTTTTATTAAAGCAAAACATAGTGCTGACATTGGCTAACCAGTTTTTGCAGCAACAGCATGTTCCGGTATATCATAAAGTACAGTTAGAAAACTTCAGCCTTAACGAAATGGATCCGCAGCAGCGCCTGCTAAGTTATGCCAGGCTGCATATGCAGGGTAAATCATCGATATTTAAAGAAACGGAATTCACAGTTTCTTTTCAGCAAGGAACAGAAGGCCGCAATAGTTTAAAAAATGGCAGTACTGTTTTAAGAAAAGAGAGGGATGAAACCAAAACTGTTGGCATCACAGCAGATGTTTTATCTGTACTTAATAAAGTATGGACCGCCAATTCAGGTATAGAGCTATATACCGACCGGGTAGCCAGTACCAGGAAAGATATAAACACAGTATCCAATATAATGGATACAAAAAGAGGACTTTACCCGGATGATTCAAAATATGGAAATTATGCGGCATACACGCTGCATCATTTGCATATAAGTAAATGGGTGATTGACGGAGGACTTCGTTTCAATACATTTAATATTGCCATTAGCGACACCAGTTTGGGGAATGTGAAAATTTTTCCTTCTGCCTTCGTTGGAAATGCCGGCCTGTTGTATACAATCAGCAGGCAACAGTCGGTATATGTATCTTTCAGCAGTGGCTACCGTGCGCCCAATGTTGATGATATGGGCACACTGGGTATTGTTGATTTTCGTTACGAAATACCCGCTTCAAACCTGCGTCCGGAAAAATCGCAACACACGGAGTTCGGTTATAAATTTCAATCAAAAAAAATTAAAGGATCATTTGCAGCTTACTATATGCATCTTTCCAATATTATTACAAGGGTAAAAGCCGAAGGACAAATCATCAGCGGCTACCCGGTGTATAAAAAAGAAAATACAGAAGCTGCATTTATTAAAGGAATTGAAACTGAATTTAACGCTGAGGTAACAAAGCATGTTTATTTTAGCAGTGGCATTTCATACAGCTATGGTCAAAGCCTGAGTAAACAGGAACCATTACGGCGGATCCCTCCATTCAATGGAAGATTGTCAGGAGTGTACCGCAACAACAAATGGTTTACTGCAGCAGAATATTTATTTGCCGCAACTCAAAAAAGGCTGGCCCAGGGTGATAAGGATGATAACCGCATTGGCATTAATGGTACGCCGGGCTGGCAGCTAATAAACCTGTACGCAGGTTATACACATACTGCCATCCAGGTTAATATTGGCCTACAGAATATATTGAACAAAGATTACCGTACGCATGGCAGTGGTATCAATGGTGTGGGACGCAGTGGCTGGCTGTCTGTATCAGTAAAACTATAATTTAAAATAACAAAGTCTTTCTCATATAGCAAGCAGTAAAGCGAATCCTTTCCAGGTTTTGCAACAAAAAAAGGCAGCGTTTTGTTTAGTTAACAAGTGCCGTTTTGCGTTAGTTAAGGCGGACTCCCACAGGAGTCCGCTTTTTTATGCGTTTGTTTTAAGAAGTAACCTTTACATAATGTTAGCTTAAAACGCAGTTTACATTAAAGACGGTGCTTTGCAAAACCTGATGAACTTCATGAAACTTTTAATCAGTTTACTTTTTGTGCTGACGGCAATAGGCACTGTTGCACAATTAAAGCCACAGTCAGAAAATATTTTCATTATTACCACAGATGGCTTCAGGTGGCAGGAAATTTTTACAGGGGCAGATTCCGTTTTAATCAGCAGTACAAAATATACATCCGACACCCTGTTAACAAAACTGCAGTACTGGGATACCGATGCTAATGAACGCAGAAAAAAATTGCTTCCTTTCTTTTGGAATGTGCTGGCTGCACAGGGACAAATAATGGGCAACAGGATCTACGATAATAAAGTTGATGTAAGCAATCTGTATAAGTTTTCTTATCCCGGATATAATGAAATACTTACCGGTTACAGTGACCCCTTTATTTATTCTAACAAAGAAATAGTGAATAAAAACACCAATATTTTGGAATATCTCAATGAAAATGAAAAATACAAAGGGAAGGTAGTGGCATTCAGCTCATGGTCGGCATTCCCTTATATCCTGGGGAAGCAAAGAAATGAGTTGCCGGTATTCAGTGGATATGAGACACTGCCAGATACTGCAAATAACAGCACATTGCAAATGATTAACGAAGTACAAAATAAAATTGTTATTGAAAAAAAGGCTACAAGATATGATGCTATTACTTTTTTGGCTGCTAAGGAATATATTAAACAACATCAGCCCAAGGTAGTATTCATCAGCCTCGGCGAAACAGATGACTCAGCACATGGCAGCCGTTATGATAACTATTTACAGGAAGCTGCACAGGTAGATAAAATGATTGCTGATCTCTGGTATTTTATACAAACCAACTCCGCGTATAAAAATAATACCACATTACTCATTACTACTGATCATGGCAGGGGATATAAAACAAATCAATGGAACAAACATAGTTTTTTAGTAAAAGGATCCGGGGAAGCCTGGCTGGCAGTAATTGGTCCGGGTATAAAACCTTTGGGGGAAATTAAAGAACCCAGGCAATTGTTTCAAAAACAAATAGCCAACAGCATTGCTACATTACTTGGTATACCCTTCAATACTGAACGTCCTGTGGCAAAGGGAATAAATTTTAATAATTAAACAAGACATTTTTGTATGTATTCTGTAAAACCCCAATCGATAGCTGACGAAATTATTGAGTTGTACAAATCCCATGGTGGAAATGAATATGCCGGCGAAAAAGTAACGCAGCTGCAACATATGCTGCAGGCAGCAGAATTGGCCAGGCAGGGGGGATACGATGATGAAATGATACTGGCTGCATTTTTACACGACATCGGTCATATTTGTGTTGCGGCTTATGTTACCAATACCATGGGAAATTTTGGTATTGTTAATCATGAAAAGATCGGTGCACAGTTCTTACGTAAAAGAGGATTTTCTGAACGTGTAGCTCTTTTGGTTGAAAATCATGTAGCTGCAAAACGTTACCTCACGTTTAAATATCCTGAATATTTTGATGGCCTTTCTGAAGCCAGTAAAAAAACACTGGAATACCAGGGCGGCAAAATGAATGCTGACGAGGCCATCTTATTTGAGCAGGATGAACTATTTGAAGACTATATCAATATGCGCCGTTGGGATGAAATGGCAAAGGAAGAAGCCCTGTTCATCAATGCTTCATTAACTTACTATCATCAGCTACTGACCAGCCATCTGGAAACACAATTTTCGTCAAACTCCAGTTTATAAATCACAACATGAAAAAAGGAAATATTGAATTAGTGGTATTTGACATTGCGGGAACCACTGTAAAGGATAACGGCAATGTGGCCGATGCATTTATGTATGCTTTAAAAAAGTTTGGTTATACCGTGCCGCGTAAAGAAGTGAATTATATAATGGGTTATAAAAAGCCAGTGGCCATCAGTATAATGCTGGATAAGTTTTATCCCGGCGAGATGGAAAAAGATCCTGCGCTTGTGGAAAACATCCATACTGTTTTTATTGATCACATGGTGCTGTTTTATCAAAATGATGCGGAACTGCAGCCCATGTTGAATGCGGAATACATTTTCTCGCAATTGCAATCGCACAATATTAAAGTGGCGTTGAATACAGGGTTCTCAAAAAAGATCACCGATACAATTTTAAAGCGGCTCGGCTGGAACAGAACAAAATTAATTGACCTGGTAATCTCGAGCGATGAGGTGGAAAATGGCAGGCCTTCGCCTGAAATGATTTATGCCATTATGAAAGCCACCGGTGTAACAGATGCTGCTCTTGTTGCAAAAGTAGGTGATACTGAAGTGGATATTATGGAAGGAAGAAATGCGGGCTGCGGCCTGGTGGTGAGTGTAAGCACGGGCGCCTACTCACGCAGGCAATTGCTGGCATATAAGCCTGACGCAGTGATTGATGATATCTCTGAATTACCATTGATCTTAAACACCGCTGTACTTGCAAAATAAAAACACTGGTAAAACCTGGTTTGGCACACAACTGCCTGTTGCATTATTTGCAGCTGTTGTTACCTTTTTGACCTATGCAGTAGTATATGCATTCAGGAAACCGTTTACTGCCGGCACTTTTGAAGGCATGCATTTTTTAGGCATCAACTATAAAGTGTGCCTTGTGATCAGCCAGGCATTAGGATATACCCTCAGTAAATTTTATGGCATTACATTTATCGCGGAGCTAAAACGTTTTGGCCGTTGGAAGATTATTTTATTACTGATCGGTATTGCATGGCTGTCTTTATTTTTCTTTGCTCTTGTACCTGCGCCTTATAACATCCCTTTTCTTTTTATCAATGGCTTTCCATTAGGTATGATCTGGGGCATTGTATTTTCTTACGTGGAAGGCAGAAGGGCTACGGATTTCATTGGTGCTGCACTGGCGGTAAGTTTTATTTTTTCATCTGGTTTTGTAAAATCCGTTGCCAAGTTTTTAATGCTGGATTGTGGTGTTACAGAATTTTGGTCGCCTTTTATTACCGGCTTGGTATTTATTATTCCTTTGTTGCTATTTATTTTTTTGCTGGAACAAATTCCTCCCCCATCGGCAACAGATATTCAATTAAGGAATGAAAGGCTCCCCATGACAAAAGAAAAAAGGAAACATTTGTTCTTCAATTTTCTTCCGGGTCTGCTTACACTGATCATCATTTATGTTTTCCTGACCATCTTCCGCGACCTGCGGGATAATTTTGCTGCTGACATCTGGAACGAACTGGGCTTTGCCAACCAGGCTTCCATCTTTACCAAAACAGAAATTCCCATCACCCTAATTGTACTGGTGATGATCGCTGCAATGGTATTTATCAAAAATAATTTTACCGCTTTTATTACCGCACATATTGTAATTGCAGCAGGTTTTGCCATTACCGGCATATCCACCTGGCTGTTTACACAGCAACTGCTGCATCCCATTAACTGGATGATGCTGGTAGGGCTTGGCTTATATATCGCCTATATCCCATTCAATTGTTTATTGTACGACAGAATGATTGCCGCGTTTCAGTTGGGCGGCAATGTGGGTTTTTTAATGTATGTATCCGATTCATTTGGCTATTTGGGCAGTATGGCCGTTTTATTGGGCAAAGAAATTTTTAAAATACAACTGCACTGGGTAAGTTTTTATTCTCAAAGCGTATTGCTGCTTTCTGTTTTAGGAATAACCGGTACAATTATATCAGGTGCATATTTTTTTAGTAAATACAAAAGAACAACAATTATATGGAGCAACGTTCAGCCATCGTTATAGGTGCAGGTATTGTTGGACTGGCTACTGCAAGAGCACTGGCAGTAAAGGGTTACAAAGTAAAAGTGATGGACCGGAATCATAAAGCCGTAGGTGCATCCATAAGAAATTTTGGAATGGTGTGGCCCATTGGTCAACCCGAAGGAGAATTATACAACAGGGCAATACGAAGCAAAAGCATCTGGAAAGAGATTTGTGATGAAGCCAATATCTGGTATGACAATATTGGCAGCCTGCACGTAGCACATCACCCCGATGAGTGGCAGGTACTAAAGGAATTGTACGAAACATTTTATAAAGACCGGCCTGTTGAGTTGCTGAACAGAGATGAGGTAAGCTCCATTTCTGCTGCCGCTGAAACCAAAACTTTACTAGGGGCTTTATACAGCAAAGATGAAATGATTTTGAACCCTGTTACAGCGATTGCTGCTTTGCCGGAATATTTTTCTGAAAAATATGGCGTGGAGTTTTTATGGGGCAAATGTGCTTCTTATATTTCAGATGGCACACTTTATGTTGGCGCTGCAGAAACTCATGAAGCAGATGTGATTTTTGTATGCAGCGGTGCCGATTTTGAAACCCTGTACCCGGAAGAATTCAATACACTTCCGCTCACCAAATGCAAATTACAAATGCTGCGAACCATTACACAACCCGATGGATGGAGAATGGGCGTGCCAATTTGCGGCGGACTTTCCTTAACGCATTATAAAAGTTTTACAGCAGCGCCATCACTGGCGGCTTTAAAAGAACGTTATCATAACGAAATGCCGGAATATATGGAATGGGGTATTCATGTGATGGCCTGCCAAAACGATAGTGGGCAAATTACCATTGGCGATTCGCACGAATATGGCCAAACTCATGATCCCTTTGATAAAGACATCATCAATACCCTTATCATTTCTTATCTCAAAAAAATTGCTCAGTTCAAAGATTGGCATATTGCCGAAACCTGGAATGGCATTTATCCTAAACTTACCAATGGAGATACCGAACTCATTTATTCGCCTGAACAATCGGTATACTTTATAAATGGTTTGGGTGGTGCAGGAATGACATTATCGTTTGGCCTTGCCGAAGAAATAGTAAATGCTCTATAACTGATGAATATAAAAATAGAAAAAATTGGCTTTTGGCTGCAGTTAAGTGCCGCATTGCTGATGCTTATTACATCCTGATTGACAGAACAGGCAAATCAGTACTGCCAGTTCCTGTCCAGGCGCTGTTCACTTTATCTTAATGCTGCGTTAATAATTTATTTGCATTGATATCGCAATTTTGATTAACTCCATAATATGAAACAGTTGAATACCACTTTACGGTCTGCAGGCCATTTCTACCTGTCCAGCTTTTTTATCCTGTTATTAAGTGTGTTATTATTACTCACGGTCTCCAAAGCAGAAAGCTTTATGTCATTGAACAGTTTTCACTCCATTGCACTGAACGTATTTTTTGTAAACTATACTTTTTTCGGTGATGGCATTTTTGCATTGGGGCTATGCATATTTTTATTTTACCGCAAACAAAAAAAACTGGCATTACTAATTTTAGTAAGTTATATATCATCTGGACTAATTACCCAGGTTTTAAAAAACCTGGTGTACGCTCCCAGGCCAAGAATATATTTTGAAGCCAGCCAGTATTTATTTCGATTAGACAATTTTGGTAACAGTGGCGGAGGCTCCAGCAGTTTTCCATCGGGTCATACCACTTCTGCATTTGCACTGGCAACAGTTCTGGCAGTATACTTCAGAAAAAAATACATCAGCATACTATTGTTATTGGCAGCTGCTTTGGTTGGATATTCAAGAATTTATTTAGCACAGCATTTCCCTGCAGACGTTATTGCCGGTGGAGGTATTGGAATTGTATTTGCGACGCTTTCCATTGTTATACTGAATGCTAAGCCGGTACTGCATTTTCCTAAAAAAAGGAAACAATTGGGTGATCAATGGAATACATCACATCCCCATACTGCGGTTTATTAATGTGTTCCACATACTTAACGATTTGGTAATAGTCTGGTAACAATAAATGGGTAAGTTGCCGGATAAAAAAAATAATATGCACTGGAAACTGCTGTCTGAGAAACCCTTACTGGCATATGAACTGTATGATGAAGAAGAGCCGGTACTTACCCTCAGTATCAATTATAAAACTTCCATCTTCCGGGGGGAATGCAAGTGGGGTAAACGGGTTTTCTTTATCAATAAAGAAGGGATATGGAAAGACAAAACCGTATTGAAGAATGAATATGGAGTGGTTTTTGGCAAAGCTTCTTATCACAAAGGACATTCTGATAAAGGCCTTGTTGAAATTGATGATCAAAAATTCAATTACAATTTTCGTAATAACCCGACCGCAGAACTGGTGTTTTATAAAAACAACCCGGATAAACCCATTATCACCTGCAAATTAAAACCGGAGAAAGGTACTGTTAAAATAAAATCGGAAAAACTGGATGAAGGGGATAATAAGTACTTTTTGTTTGCGCTGTCCTGGTATTTGTTTTTACCCATCGCTATGGAACATACCATCGCTGCAAAAACAGCAGAGTAATTTTACAGCATTATTGTTACCGGATCTTTTATAAAATCGGCATACCAGTTACCGGATGCTTTTATAATTCTTTTCTGTGTTTCAAAATCAACATACACCAGGCCAAAGCGTGGATGAAATCCTTCTGCCCATTCAAAATTGTCGAGCAGGGTCCATACAAAATAACCATTTACTTTTACACCTTCCTTTTTTGCCAATAATACCTGTTCAATATGATCTTTTAAATAAGACAGTCTTTGCACATCATCCACCTTGCCATTGATCAGTTCGTCATTAAAAGCTGCACCATTCTCCGTAACAATAATTTCTTTAACTCCGGGGTATTGATCGATTCGTTTCAATGCCTCATAAATAGAGGGTGGATATATTTCCCAGTTCATCAGGGTATGATCCACATTACGCTTACTCGCTTTGATGATTTTAGCTCTTACAAAAGGCATCAGTGGTGCATAGCGTACCAGTTCCCGGGTATAATTCTGCAGGCCGATAAAATCCATATCAAATGCCAGTTTTCCCTCATCACCCTGGTACATGAACCGTTCTACACGTTCTAATATCTTAATATCTTTTGTTGGATAACCCATTCCCAGCAGTGGTTCAATAAACATCCGGTTTAGTAATGCATCCACTTTTTTTGCAGCAGCAATATCCCTGCAGGTATCACTGTAAGGCTCAATATGTGAATATGATATGGTGGTGCCCACTTTACAATCGTTGCGTAAAGTTTTTATAATGCGCCCTCCTTCTGCCTGGCATAACGCAGCATGATGTGAAGCAGCTAAAAAATTACTCAGTCCTTTTTTGCCTGGTGCATGCACACCTAAAAAATATCCGGCACCGGTAAACACCATCGGTTCGTTCAGTACCATCCATTTTTTAACACGGTCGCCAAACAGTTTAATACAACAATCCACATAATAACCAAACCAGTGAATCACTTCACGGTTTGTCCAGCCGCCTTTTTTTTGCAATGCTTCGGGTAAATCCCAGTGGTATAAAGTGACCCATGGTTCTATACCCAGTTCTAAACAAAATTCTATAATGCGGTTATAAAAATCCACGCCTTTATAATTGATTGGACCAATACCCTGCGGCAGTATACGACTCCAGGAAATAGAGAAACGGTAATTGGGAATATTGAGCTCGTACATCAGGGCAATATCTTCCGCATAACGGTGATAAAAATCGCAGGCAATATTGCCATTCTGATTGTCGGTTATTTTTTTCTTTTTTTGAGAGAAAGTATCCCATATTGAAAGCCCCTTACCATCTGCAGTATGTGCACCTTCTATCTGGTAAGCAGCGGTGGAAACGCCCCATTTAAAACCGGCACCAAAATCTTCTTTTGAAAATAGCATCATGTTAGCCGCCTATTTGATTGAGTATTTTTCCCAGGCTGATGGCTTTTAATTTCTTTACTGAATAAGCAGCTTCACCTAACGAAACAGCCGGCGAAGTTTTAGAAATACTGTGCTGCTTTATGATGCCGTTGATAATTTTTTCGGTAATGTTTGGGTAATTAACCGAGATGATGAGTTTTGATTTTGTCCAGGTGATTATTTTATCAAGATGTTTTTCCTTTAAACTTTTTATCACCGGCACACCCATTGTTTGCAATGCAGCTGCATTGCACTGCTGTTCGTATTGTCCCTTCATGGGTATCACCATCAGTTTCTTTTTTAAGAACAGGGCTTCCGCAGGTGTTTCAAATCCGCCACCGCATAGTATGCCGGTACAGGTGATCATACTGCCGATAAATGCATCGTTACTGATAGGGCGGATATGTACATTTTTTTCTTTGTACTCTTTTTTAGAATGCTTGCTAAATACTTCCCAATTGATATTTTTTACCTGGCTTAAAATTTTTATGATGCGCTGGTCATCATATGCAGGAAGGTAGACGGTATAATGTCCCTTGTTTTCCGGGATAGCTTTTCGCACCTGGCTTCTTATAACGGGAGTGGAAATATTTTTATCGTAAGCGCCAAAATGAAAACCATAGGCCTCAGTTACCGGGGCATAATTGTGTAAGATGGCTTTACCAACAGGATCTTTCTTTTCAGGCTTTGGACTTTTTTTATTGATCACTGCGGCCTGGTGGCTCAGCCCAATACAAGGTTTGTGTTTCATTTTACAGGCCCATGCACTCACCGGTTCAAAATCATTGATCACCAGGTCGTACTCTTCTATCGGTAAACTTTTAATTTCTTTATACAGCTTTTTTAAATTGCTTTTACGGTAAGTGGCCAGCAAATCAATACCACCCTTCTTACCAAAAATAAAACTGAGTCCTTTGAATGTATACTTTACGGGGTAAGGCAATTCCACATCGGCCTGTATACCGCTCACCAAAATATCCAGCTCGCCTTTTTGCTGCAGAAGGGGAATGATATCTCTCGCCCGGCTTAAATGGCCATTGCCGGTTCCCTGTATGGCATATAATATTTTCATCAGTTACGCATTAAGTTAAATTCTTCCACCATATTATCAAACAGGGTGTTGTTATCCAATTCTTCTTCCTCTGATACAATTTCCTTCATTTGTTGAACGGCTGTTTCGTCAAAGCGATAAATCTCCCAGTTGCCGTTTACATATTCAAGGGCAGTTAAATTTTCTATCCAGTCTCCGCTGTTTAAATACATGATCTTACCATGGTCATTTTCCACTTCACGCATTTCGGGCTGATGAATATGTCCGCATACCACATAATCATACTGATTACTGATGCCGATATCAGCTGCGGTCTGTTCAAAACTATTGATGAACTTCACTGCACTTTTAACCGTATTCTTTATTTTTTTTGACAGGGATAGTTTTCCCCGCTTGAATATTTTTTCAGAAATAAAATTTACAACCCTGTTAATCAGTATCAATGTATCATAGCCCACAGCACCCAGTTTGGCCAGCCATTTACTGTGCTGCATGGTTACATCAAATACATCACCATGAAAGAACCATGCTTTTTTTCCGTCTTCCAGGTCAAGCACTACTTTATTTATAATTCTTAATGAGCCCATTTTAAAACCCACAAACTTGCGCAGCATTTCATCGTGGTTGCCGGTAATGTAATAAATTTTTACACCCTTGCTCATCCAGCCCATAATATGCTTTACCACTTTCATGTGGCTTTTTGGCCAGTACCGTTTACTGAACTGCCAGATATCGATGATATCTCCGTTCAGGATAACTGTTTTGGGTTTCACCGTTTTAAGATAATGCAATAACTCCTTTGCATGGCAGCCATAAGTACCAAGGTGAATATCGGAAAGCACAAGTATATCGAGTTTTCTTTTTTTAGTTTCCGCCATATCCTATTTTCAAAAACTTAAATGGAGAACTGAAAAAAGAAATGCGGAAAAGAAATACACGGATAAAAAAATCAACGAAGAAAAATTGAATGTTTTTCATTTAACCTGATTTTAGTTTTACATGAATATTATTCCATTAAGTATATGTAAAGTAAATCAGGGGATATAAACTAATTGTTACCGGAAGATTAATTCAATATCATCCAATCATTAGCTAATTGTTAAATGCATGGATTGCAGTTGTTCATCAGCAGACCTATATTAAAAGTGAAATTACAGGTATTGCTGCATCTTAAAGACGTATATGCAGCAGGATCTAATTTTCAGTATACCATAGTTTCCACTTATTTTTTTGCCTTTGGTTTAGCCACTTTTTTTGCAACTGCCGGTATGGCTGTTTTTTTAACTGCCTTTTTCAGCAAGCGCTTTTTAACCACCTTCTTTTTGGCAGCCACTGGTTTTATACCATGTACAAGAAACTTTGCTGCTTTTTTAATTCGTTTTTCAAATTTTTTCTCGCCCAGTTTTTCCTTTAAAGTGGCCATAGCAGCAGTTAGCAATGGGGTGATTTCTTTAATAAGCATTTCTTTTGGAGAAGCTATCTTTTTTGCAGCAATCTTTTTTACAGACATGGTGTTGATTTTACTGGTAATGATTTAATAACGTAAAGTTAATATAAGGTGCTATTCGCCAATGTTAAGTTTTTGAACCGCAAGGCCGGGCATAAACTTAATATGCATTGTTGTGATATTAGTCTACCTTACTTATACTAAAATCAAACGTATGAACTGGCTGATAGTAATTCCGGTTGGAGCAGTACTTGTTGCACTTGTAGTATTTTTAATTAAGCGCAATCAAAAAGATGAAGCCATTTTTGAAAACCAGCTGAACAATGATTATACAAAACCTAAAGATGATGAAGCGGATACAGATGCCGAAGAAAATACCAAGTAACCAAAGTATTAATCTTTCTTGTTCTGCAATGTAAACCCAAAGGTACTGCCCACATCAATTTTACTGCGCACATGAATATTTTCGCCATGGGCTTCTATAGTATGTTTGCAGATGGAAAGCCCTAATCCGCTGCCCCCTACTTTTCTGCTTCGTGCTAAATCGGTTCGGTAAAACCGTTCAAAAATTCTGTTCAAATGCTCCTCAGCAATACCTGAACCATCATCGCTGATCTCAATCAATATTCTTTTGCCATCCAGGTTATAAAAACTGCTTTCAATAGTGCCGTTTTGTTTACCGTATTTTATAGCATTCTCCACCAGGTTGGTAAATACCTGGCGAATTTTTTCTTTATCTGCAAATACCGTTAAGGTAACATCGCAACCTTTTTTTATAATGCATTTGATCTCTTTTTGCTCTGCATTTATGGCTAATGATTCATATACTTCCTTCAGCAGGTCCTGTATCACAAAATTTTCCTGAATCAATAATTGTTCTCCACTTTCCAGTTTGGATATTGCATCCAGATCACTTACCAGGTTTACCAGCCGGTCGATATTGCGGGAAGTGCTGGCTAAAAATTTTTTATTTACTTCCGGGTTTTCCAAGGCCCCGTTAATTAAGGTATCCACATATCCCTGAATGGCAAAAATGGGCGTTTTTAATTCATGGCTGAGGTTTTGTAAAAATTCTTTTCTGAACACTTCATTACGTTGCAGCATTTCAATTTCATTTTTTCGCTGCTCGGCCCATTCTTCCACATCTTTTCTTACTTCATCAATTCCCTTTTGCGGTAAAATATTTTTATAATAAAACTCTTCTCTTTTACTGGCCTTGGTTTGATAAATGAATTTATAAATGAGCTTTATCTTTCTGTAAATGAATTTTTGCAGGGTATAGGAGATAAGGGCAAAGCTGCCTAAAAAGATGATGACAAACGCAATAAGTGCCACCCACCATACGGGTTCAAAAACAAACAACCCTATTGTGATGGGTACAGATAAGGTTAATGCAGTTAATGCTGATAATTGTTGTGGTGAAAGATTTTTTTGTGAGAACATTGTGGTGAATGGCGAATGGTCAATGGTCAAAAGCTGAACCAACGCCAACGCCCGTACAAAATTAGTGAGTTTTACTGATAGGTTGATTCAGATGATGAACCATCACCATGAACTATGAACCCTCTCCTACAGCTCAAACTTATAACCCACCCCTTTTACGGTGCTGATGCAGTCCAGGTCAAGTTTCTGGCGGATCTTGCGGATGTGTACATCAATGGTTCGGTCGCCTACAATTACTTCGGTACCCCAGATGGTATTTAAAATTTCATTCCGTAAAAAAACTTTTCCGGGCTTGCCGGCCAGCAGGGCCAGCAATTCAAATTCTTTGCGTGCCAGCACAATATCGGTACCCTTGTAATTGATCATGTATTTTTCACGGTCAATTTCCAGGTCGCCAATGCGCAGTACTTTGGGTTCGTTAGAAGAGAATCTTCTGAACAGGGCATTTACTTTGCTTACCAGCACTTTCGGGCTTACGGGTTTGGTCAGGTAATCATCTGCGCCGGTTTCCAAACCTTTTATTTCTGTGCCCTCATCACTTAACGCCGTTAAAAAAATAATGAGGGTATTTTTAAAGGCCGGCTGGCTGCGCAGGATGTTACAAACCTCCAGCCCGGTTTTACCCGGCATCATAATGTCTAAAATGATCAGGTCGGGCAGTACCCGTTTGGCCCTGTCTATCGCTTCATTCCCATTCTTTGCTGTGGTTACTTCAAAGCCTTCGGCTTGCAAATTATATTGGATGATCTCCAGTATATCCGGTTCATCATCAGCAATTAATATTTTTTTAACAGTACTCATAAGTAGATCGTTGTGCAAAAGTAGCCCTAATCAATAATCCATAAATCAGTCAGCCGGTTTTAGCGTATTATCAAATTGTTAACCCTGTTTTAACGAATAGCAGCCAGCCAAATACAACCCTAAGCAAAAATTCAGCATCTTTGCAGTAGCACAATATGATGAAAACATTTTTTTTAGCCGTTCTACTAACTTGTTCCCTGGTAACCGCCTTTGCCTTCAGCGATACTGTGAAAGTACCCATACGGCGTCAGATATGGCATGATAAGATCAATGAAGAACAGAAATTACTGGATAAAGCAGATGGCAAACAGGATGCCCTTATTAAAGCGTCTTCTAATAACGATATCAACTTCCAGGTAACAGATGCCCTCATCAGGCAGATCAATGATTTGCAGGACTCGGTGGAAACCAATAAAAAAATACCCGGGCAAAACGAGAAAGTATTGTACCTCACTTCTATTGAAAGAATGCTGAAAGAATTCAGGCTTTCCTGGAAATCGGGCCTTATCAATCCTTTGTATGCCCCCATGCTGGTAGAGAATTTTAAAAAAATAATGCAGGCCGATATTGACAGCCTGAGCATGTTACCGCTGATAGACGAGGCTCCTTACGAGATCGGCAGAATCAATGCCGAGATCTTTACCTACAATAAAGGATACCAGGATAGTAAAAACAGGGTGTACCTGAAATTTTGCACCCTTTATCCGGGCAAGATACTCCCTACGCTTACCCCCTTTGCCAAAGCATCTTTTGCCGACAGCCTGGTGGTGGTGGCCAGCAAAAATGATCCTTCGCAGGCATACAAATTTTCGCAGGATGTTAACTCGGTGGTGGGTAAACTCATTCACAGTAATGCCCATCCGCTGGTTAAAGCCATTGCCAAATTAAGCAATACCCCGGGTGCCATGCTGTATTTTCCTTTTTTGGATGATATAGTAAGTGGCAAAAAACAAAGCGACAGCCTGAAAAAAATTATTGGGGATGGCGAAAAAGGATATGACAGTGTGGCTTATTATAAGTTACTGGTGCAAACAGAAATTGCCTATAGTAAAAGATTGATGAATGGAGATACCGCCATAGCCATGTTTGGTGCCAATGGCTTAAGGTATGCATTACAAAGAAAGGCCTACCAGCATTTTGTGGCCCCTATTAATGCACTGCACGAAAAACCTGAAGCGGTAAGAATGAGGGCGATCGACTCCCTGTCGCCCATTGATATTTATTATATGATTGTTACCAGCGAAAGTGAAATATATACCAGCAGTTACAAGCACAGTTTTAACCGGATGCTGCAAAGACTGGGCAAAAAACCTGCTACCGATTCTTTACTGATGAACGTGAACTACGACTATTTTAAAAAATTCATTAAAATGGCCGCTAATTTTAATAAGCTGGATACTTTTTTAAATTTAATGCCGGCTGCCAGTTCTGAATTGCTGATGAAGGCATTTGTAGGCAGGCTGGAAGCTACCGGCAGCCTGGAAGATGCCGTGGATGTTGCCGACTCGTACAGCAGTATCAATAACAAAAACCTGCTGAATAATATTTTAAAATATGTAGATGAAAACGAACAGCGTTGCAGCGCCAACGATAATAAAAGGGGCAAGATCATTTACAGCCTGCTGAAAACGATTTTTCTTTCTGCAGACAGCACCAATCAAATTGACCTGACCACTGCAATGGGCATTCCTCCTATTTACAGCGTAGAAAATAAATCTTTGATGGGCGACAGCAGCCGCATTGTACAGCAGGTGTTCTTTTATGGCGATGAAGATGGAAAAAGTTTCTTCCCTAAATATGTGGGTGCATTTTCTGCAAAAGAATGGAAGATCAACAACAACTTAAAGGAGTGGGTGGAAATAAAATCTTTAAAAGATCCCAAAGTATGGATCTATGTAAACCGTCCTTTAAACAACGATAAAAACCTGGATGATACCGCACAGATACACCTGAACCAGTATCTTACAAAAAACAACCTGCGGCCTTCCATTGTTACGCACCGTGGCCACAGTTACTGGTTAGACAGGACCATGGACCGCATGGCAGGTGATGCAAAAATTATTGTTCTGGGCAGTTGCGGTGGTTATAAAAATTTAAGCCGTATTATTGAGATCAATCCCGATGCGCATATCATTTCTACAAAAGAGATCGGCACAGGTAATATTAACCAGGTAATAACCAATAAGCTCAATCAAACATTATTGTCGGGCAAGCCCATTGTTTGGAAAAGTATGTGGAATGAGCTCTCCGGCTTTTTTGCAAAGCAGCCGAAAGACATTAAGGAAGCCTGGGACGACTACATTCCCCCCTATAAAAACCTGGGTGCCATTTTCATTAAAGCCTATAATAAAAAAGCAGAAGCGGAATAGTATTGCAGGCGCATGATTGGGGATTTACAGCCTGTTTTAAGCAACCTGCATTTTTTTATTTCTATTTGTCTTTAGGCGAATACAAAAGCTGCCGCATTTTTTTTCAAATTAAAAACCCTGAACACAAAACGGGTTAACTTTGCCCCATGAGTGATACGGGTGTTAAAAAAAAGGTATTCAACTTTTCATTACTCCGCAGGATATTTTATTTTGCCAGGCCGTATAAGAGTAAATTTTACGGGTCGTTGCTGTTATCGGTAATACTGGCGGTAATGGCTCCCCTGCGCCCCATGCTGATTCAAATGACTATCAACGATGGTCTTAAAGAAGGCACACTCGGGCATTTTATAAAAGGACCGGGGGGATATATAATAGAAGTAACCATACTGCAGCTTGCCTTACTGCTGATGGAAACTGCCGGCCGCTTTTTTTTCACTTTTCTTACCGCATCACTGGGGCAAAGCGTGGTAAAAGATCTTAGGGTAACCACGTATAATAAGATCATCCACCTGAACCTGGCACAGTTTGACAAAACGCCCATCGGCACCTTAACTACCCGTACTATTAATGACATTGAATCTATCAATGATGTATTCAGCGACGGGCTGATACCGATCATCGCCGATCTGCTATCTATCATTTCTGTGTTGTCGTACATGTTTTATGTAAATCCGCAATTAACACTGATCTGCCTGGCCCCTTTTCCTATTATGCTTATAGCCACTTATTTTTTTAAAGAAAGTGTAAACAAATCTTTCATTCGTGTACGCAATGCGGTGGCACAGCTGAATGCATTTGTACAGGAACATATTACCGGCATGGGTGTGGTACAGGCTTTTGCAGCAGAAAAAAAAGAGTTTGAAAAATTCAATACCATCAATAAAGAACACCGGAACGCCAATATCAAGGCCATTTTTGCCTACTCGGTCTTTTTTCCCATAGTAGAGCTGGTGATGGCACTGTCTATCGGATTACTGGTTTATACATCTGGTAATGATGCCATTGGATTAGACGATGCCAGCCGTAATCAAATTGCCGGTATCATCACATCTTTTATCATTTGTTTAAATTTATTGTTCCGTCCTTTAAGGGTAATTGCAGATAAATTCAATGTGTTGCAGATGGGTATGATTGCCAGCGAAAGGGTATTTAAAGTGCTGGATAACAGTGATACTGCCAGCAATGAAGGAACCATTGCCCATGCGCAAATAAAGGGGTTGGTGGAGTTTGACCAGGTTTGGTTTGCCTATGTGAACGAACAGTATGTGCTGAAAAATATTTCATTTACCATTCGCCCCGGCGAAACACTGGCCATTGTGGGGCATACCGGCAGTGGCAAAACCTCTATCATTAGTTTACTGAACCGTTTGTACCATATTCAAAAAGGCAGCATTAGAATAGACGGACAAAATATTGAAGATTACCAGCTGGATGCATTGAGAAGTCATATTGGCGTAGTACTGCAGGATGTGTTTTTATTCAGCGGCTCGGTAATGGACAATGTTACCCTGCGCAATCCCGGTATCAAAGAAGCCGACGTAATACAGGCAGCAAAACTCATCGGTATCCACGATTTTATTATGCAGTTACCGGGTGGCTATCATTATAATGTAATGGAAAGGGGTGCTACTTTATCGCTGGGCCAGCGTCAGTTGCTTTCTTTTGTAAGAGCCCTGTTATATAATCCATCCATCTTAATATTAGATGAAGCAACTTCTTCGGTAGATACCGAAAGTGAAAACCTGATTCAGCATGCCATCGACACCCTGATTGCCGGCCGTACTTCGGTAGTAATTGCGCACCGACTCAGTACCATCCGAAAGGCAGATAAAATAATGGTGCTCGATAAAGGAGAGATTAAAGAAATGGGTACACATGAAGAATTACTGGCCAAGCAGGGCTTTTACCACCAGCTGCACAAAATGCAGTTTGAAAAAAAAGTGAAAATGATTTAAATTTGATGTATGTAAAAGGCTGTTGTAACCACTTACAATTCTAAGGAAGCACATGAAAATGCGAGAGCATTACAAGCGTCTAAAACTACTTATACCGAGCGTTTTTATACTTTGATGAAATTAATAAAAGTATCTTCTATGCTCAGTAATGCAAAAATTGTACAGGCTCCCCAAATTGGAAATAACAACAAATAAAAATGGATATTTTGGACGCCGACATTTTATTACTCTGGAAATGCCTGCAACAAAATAATGTCAGATATATAATGATTGGCGGTTTTGCCACTAACCTGCATGGGTATAGCCGGGCAACAAATGATATGGATATCTGGATTGAAGACACAATCCCCAACAGAAAAAATTTACGAAAAGCACTTCAGGAACAGGGCTCCGGTGACTATCCGCCGATTGAGACCATGAATTTTATATCCGGCTGTACAGATTTTCAATTAAACATGGTTTTTAAATTATATATTATGACCAGTGTAAAAGGGCTGGACAATATCGGATTTGAAGAATGCTACAATTTTGCAGTTGCAGCAGAAATTGAAGCTGTTATGGTAAGGTTTTTACACTATAAGCACTTGATAACCGCCCAAAAAAGCAACCGGAAGGCCAAAAGATCTTTTAGATATCGCCGAATTGGAAAAAATCAGAATTGCTGCCGATGGTAATAATCCTTAATTTCTCCCCCTTCAATTTTTAATTTCCCGCCTGCCGCCTTATCTTTGCGGCAAAATAAGGGATTTGTATGCTTGAAAAGTGTTTAAAATCGTTGCTGGTACTGGCTTTCAGCCTTTTTTTGACTGTATTTGCCAATACCGCTTTTGCGCAGGGAGATCATGAGAAAGCGCATGAAGAAAAGGCCGAAGGCAAGTTGAATATGAAGGAGGTGATCTTTGGTCACGTAATGGATGGCCACGAGTTCCACTTTTTTGGTGCCTCACTGCCTTTACCGGTAGTATTATACTCACCACAAAATGGTTTTTCTGCTTTCATGTCTTCTAAATTTGAACATGGCCATGCAGAAGTAAATGGCTATAAACTGGTTAACGGCAAAGTGGTGGCAACAGATCCTGCAGTAAAAGTATATGACTTTTCTTTAACCCGTAATGTGGTGCAAATGTTTTTGGCACTTCTTATACTGGTTTGGATCATGACCAGTATTGCAAAAAAATACAAAACCGGCCAGGGTGTTACCTCTGCCCCCAAAGGCATGCAAAGTTTACTGGAACCTGTAGTAGCATTTGTAAGAGATGAGGTGGCGGTTCCAAATTTGGGCTACAAAGCCAACAATTACCTGCCTTATTTACTGACCATTTTCTTTTTTATACTCATCAATAACATATTTGGTTTAATACCGGGTTCGGCTAACGTAACAGGTAATATTGCCTTTACACTGGTAATGGGTGTTATTTCCTTCATTGTTACACTGGCCAGCAGTAATAAGCATTACTGGCTGCACATTTTCAATCCTCCGGGCGTGCCACTGGGTGTTAAGTTCATCTTGGTGCCGGTAGAGTTTTTAAGTATGTTCTTAAAACCCTTCTCCCTGATCATTCGTTTGTTTGCCAACATGGTGGCTGGTCATATCATCATCATCTGTTTGGTATCGCTGATATTTATTTTTGGAGAAAAAATGGGTGCAGGTGCTGGCTGGGGCGCTTCTCCGTTATCACTGGCATTTACCATCTTTATTTATTTTATTGAGGTACTGGTAGCTTTTTTACAGGCGTTCATCTTTACCACTTTAACTGCAGTATTAATTGGCAGTGCTATTGAGGGCGATCACAGCCACGACGATGCACATGCTGCTGCGCATCATTAATCAGGAATTATTAATTAACATAAACCAAGTAACATGAACTTAGGAACAATTTTACTGGAAGGCATTGCAAATGCTGGTGGTGCTGTAGGCGCTGGTCTGGCTGCAATGGGTGCAGGTATTGGTATTGGTCAAATTGGTAAAGGTGCAGTTGAAGGTATTGCACGTCAGCCAGAAGCCGGTAACGATATCCGTTCTAACATGATCTTAGCCGCGGCGCTTGTAGAAGGTGCTGCTCTGTTTGCTATCATCGTGGGCTTCCTTGCAATGGTATTGTAATCATTGCCAACATCATTACTGCACCTGAAGCACAGGGCAACAGGTGCAGTATTTTACCTCCGTTCCCTGAAGGGGTTGCCGGGGCAAACTAAAATGATTTTGTTTTTAGAATGTTGAACACAAAACTTCAACCTTCAAACCTCAAACTATACTTATAATATGGAACTTTTATTACCGGAGATTGGTTTATTATTCTGGACGCTTTTAGCCTTCCTGATCGTATTTTTTATTCTGAAAAAATATGGCTGGCCTGCCATTCTGAAAGGCCTGCACGAAAGGGAAACCTCTATTACTGATGCCCTTGCCACTGCCGAAAAGGTAAAGCTTGAAATGGCACAGTTGAAAAACGACAATGAAGCTTTACTGGCTAAAGCCCGTGAAGAAAGAGCTGCCATGCTGAAAGAAGCCAAAGAAACCAAAGACAAAATTGTAAACGAAGCTAAAGACGAAGCCAAAGTAGCTGCTGCAAAAATCATTGCAGATGCACACGCCAGCATTCAACAGCAAAAAATGGCAGCATTGACCGATTTGAAAAACCAAATTGGCAAACTGGTAATTGAAACCAGTGAAAAAGTATTGCGTAAAGAATTAAGCAATAAAGCAGAGCACGAGAATTATATTAAAACACTGGCATCTGAAGTGAAATTGAACTAATTATGAATAATCCACGTTTAGCAGCAAGATACGCGAAGAGTTTACTGGACCTGGCTACAGAACAACAACAGGTTGATGTTGTTTACAACGACATGAAATGGCTGAGCAGTGTGTGTAACAGCAACAAGGATTTTGTTGCCGTTTTAATGAGCCCAATCATTAAGTCTGATAAAAAACAGGCCATTATTGAAGCCGTTACCAACGGAAGGGTATCTGCATTAACCGGTGCATTTATTCAGTTACTGGTTAGAAAAACCAGGGAAAGTAATTTACATGAAATTGTAAATGCCTACATCGACCAGTTTAATGCCATCCGTAATATTCAAAAGGTAAAGATTACCACCGCATCTCCATTAAGTGATACACTTAAAGAAGCGATCATGGTCAATATTAAATCGGCACTGCCTTCTAAAACCTTTGAAATTGAAACGGCCATTAAAGATGAACTGATTGGTGGTTTTACTTTAGAAACCGGCGGACAATTAGTGGATGCCAGTATTTTGAGAGACCTGAAAGATATTCGCAAGCAGTTCATGGATAATGAATACCTGCATAAAATTCGCTGATCATTCATGACCGGCATTATAAAAAAAGCTGTTACCATTGTAACAGCTTTTTTATTTGTGTCAAAAAGAATGTACCGGTGTTTTTATATCATGATAAAATAAAAAGGTCCAGTGTTCTTCCTGTCCCTGCTGCCACCATTGCTGCCGCAGCTCCATACATTTTTTTCCATCATAATCGTATTTGGCAACAAAACGACTTTTCATTTGCTGCAGTTGCGGTGCCACATCGCCGCCAAAAAATATTTTTTGTCCAGCCTCTTCAATCCAAAATACCTGGTGAAAAGGACAATGTGCCCCGGTAACATGGTATTTGATATAGCCATCAATGTCTCCATCGCCCTGTGTAAAGATCACTTTATCTGAATGGCCTAAAATTTCAAATTCTGCCGGTGTATAAGATGGCTTTCCTTTTGCCATGGCAAAATCAAACTCGTCTTTGTTTACATAATACATGGCATTGGGAAAACTGATGAAGGTATGATGCAGTATGGTATCTTCTTTGCTTACTCCCCCGCTGTGGTCTTTATGTAAATGACTCATCAATACCTTGGTTACATCCATCGGATTGATATCGTTATCCATTAAATTCTGATGAATTTGTAAATGGCCTTCTTTTGTACTGAAGCCCAATCCTGCATCAATTAAAATGACATCGTTTTTTGTAACAATGCAAAATGGCTGTATCTCTACCAGTAAACTTCCAACAGGGCGTTGCTGCAGGTCATCCTCCTCTTTATTAAAAGGAATGAATTTTTTAGTGTTGTCGATAGTGAATGCGCCTTCGCTCAATGGAATAATTTTCATGTTGCCCAATAACCACGGCCCCCTCTATCTCCCCCCAAGGAGAAGGAAATGAAGAAGATGATGGAGAATTTACGCTCTAAATATTTATAGAGACTATGATTAAAAAAATCTGAATGTAAAAGTAATTGAAAAGCTATTTAGTATTTCATACTATTCAAAGCCCCCTCTTTGGAAGGGGGTTTAGGGGAGGCATTTATCTCAGCACCATCTGCCTGTCTTTATCCAGTTTAATTAAGATAAACAACAGGATGGTAAATGTGATCAATGAAGATCCGCCGTAGCTTAACAAAGGCAATGTAATACCGGGTGATGGTGCAAGGCCAATGGTCATGCAAACATTTAATGCCACATGAAAGAATAAAATGCCAGCCACACAATAGGCATACACCCTGCTGAAAGTACTGCGTTGCCGTTCGGCAATAAAAACAATCCGCAGCATCATGCCAAAATACAGCAGCATTAATATAAAGCAGCCAAAAAAACCAAAGCTTTCCCCAACAGATGAAAATATAAAATCAGTATTCTGTGCCGGTACAAACTCACCCCTGGTTTGGGTGCCCTGCAAAAATCCTTTACCCCAGAAACCACCGCTGCCAATAGCTATTTTTGATTGTTTTACATTATAGCTCTCTACTTTTTCGCCCGAATTTTTTTTAACTGTACCCAGTTTAGCAAATTCTTTTTTTATTTCCGCAATGCGTTCGGGACTTTTAAACTTATAATCGTCAATGCCAAAAGTAGATAGTATGCGTACCACCTGGTGCGGCTTCAGTACTTTTTCAAAAAGGGTGGGTACCAAAAATTTTTGTACGCCCACACTTAATACCCATACACCTGCAATCAGTAGGATCAGCGATTTATCCCGTTTAATTTTACGCCGGTAGGCATAGGCAAATAAAAGGGCAATAATGGTAAGGGCAATGAACAGGGTATTGGGTGCCACCACAATGCTGGCTACAATTAAAATGGTTAGTGAGAACACCAGAATCAGGTACAATGCCGGCAGGCCCTCCCTGAAAAATGCAATGGCAAAAGAGAAATAAACAATGGCTGCACCCGGTTCTTTTTGCAACACTGATAATATAGCCGGGGTAAATGCAATGGCTGCAGCAATCAGCTGCGACCGGGATTTAACAAAATTGGTTTCGGGTAAAGAAAGGTATTTAGCCAGTGCCAGTGAGGTAAATATCTTGCACACTTCCACTGGTTGCACATTCATAAAACCCAGTGGTATCCAGCTTTTGGAGCCCCCCACTTCTTTTCCAATAACAAATGTGGCTAGAATTAACAATACACCCGCAGCATAACCAAGATTGGCAGTGGCGGTAAAAAACTTACTGTCGGTCAATAAAATAAATGTACCCAGTACAATACAGGCGATAAAGTAGTAAAACTGTTTGCTGTATTCTTTTTTAAATCCTAAAAAGCTCTGCACCACACCATCCCCGCTTTTATACTCCACCGAAAAAATACACAAAAGCCCTATAGATATTAAAGCAACGTACAGTAATACCATTACCCAGTCGATGCCTTTTGATATGGAAGTATTTTTTTGATACATGTTTGTGAATGGTGAATGGTGAATGGTGAATGATACCTGCAGGCTCATCACCATTTACAAAACACTATGGTCTGTTTATGGAGTCTTTTATTTCGGGTTTCTTTTTTTCGTTGGGTAATATAGCTTCTGTTTTAATGATTATTTTTTTGTCGCCGCTGTCTTTTACAGGTTTACCCTTTCCAGGCTTATCATCTGCTTTCATATTACTCAATCCCTCATCCTCATCTCCATCTTCAATACCCAATGTGTCTTTGGCAATTTTTATATAGCCTTTCAATATCAGGTAGGCCGAATCTTTTGCATGCATCAGGGAATCCTGGCGTTTCAATTCGGTATAAATTTGCGCAGGAATCAGATTCAGCTTAGAGATCTCTTCAATTTTTGCAATCCTGCTTTTTTCTACAATTGAATCTTTCAGGTATTTCTCCACCATTAAACTTACAATAGGACCGGCAAACCATGCACCCTGGCCTGAGTTTTCCACCACACACATGATAGCAATTTTAGGATTTTGCCTTGGCGCAAAAGCGGCAAAAAAAGAATGGTTTTTTTGCTTCACTCCCCTGATATAATTTTCAACGGTACCCGTTTTTCCGCACATGGTTATTCCTTCAATCTTAGACCTGCGTCCCGTTCCTCTTTCCACCACACCTTCCATGCCGTTGTGTACCACTTCAAAAATACTATCGGGTATATCTATGGCACGGTGTTTTTCTTTAAACTCAGCCAGCATATTAAATTTATCACCTCCTTCAATTGAATCCACCAAATGAGGTGTGATATACCACCCTTTGTTAGCAATATATGCCATTTCATTGGCCACCTGTATGGGTGTTACATTCACTTCACCCTGGCCAATACTTACCGACCGGAAAGAGCAGTAGTTCCATTTGCCTTCGCCATAAGCTTTATTGTAAAAAGCCGGGCTGGGGATCAACCCTCTTTTTTCAGACGGTACATCCACACCCAGTTTATGACCAAGTCCAAATGCATACATGTACCTGTCCCAATTAGCAAGGCTGCTGTCGATATTGGGATATTTAGGATTGTTGATCACTCGTTGCATTACCGTAGCAAAATAAGTGTTGTCGGATACAGTTATGGCACTTTGCATATTAAAAGTACCCCTGTCCAGGCATTTCATTGGCTTACCGCTGCCACAACCATAAAAGGCCCCGCCACAGCTAACCTGTGTTTCTGTTGTTATTACACCTTCATGCAAACCCACCAGTGCCTGCAATGTTTTAAAAGTAGAACCCGGTGAATAGATAGCCTGAACTGTTCTGTTAAATAACGGCTTTGCAGGATTGAGTAATAATTCTGCAATATGCTTTTTCCTTTCGGCCCCTGTTAATAATTTTGGTTTAAATGAAGGACTGCTTACCATGCATAAGATGCCGCCGGTTTTAGGATCAATGGCCACAATGGAGCCCAGTTTGTTTTCCATCAGTTTTTCGCCCAGTGTCTGCAGTTCTATATCAAGCGAGGTATGCATGTTTTGACCGGCAACGGCTGCGGTATCAAACCTGCCGTTTTCTATTCTTTCGGTAAGGCGGTTCTTATTATCTCTTTTCCATAACTCAATACCCCGTTGGCCCATCAGTACTTTTTCGTAGGTTTTTTCCATACCGGTTTTGCCAATATAATCACCCAGTACATATCCTTCGTACTTAGGATTTTTTAAGATATTGGAATCCACTTCACTTAAATACCCAAGAATATTACCTGCTACATCAAATGGATAATCTCTTACCGATCTTTCCTGCAAATAGTAGCCCGGGGCAAAGCGGTACAGGTTTTCTGTAAGCTTGGCCATTTTTTCATTGCTCAGCAGGGCTTCAAAAACCGAAGGCCGGTAACTTTTATTCTTTAAGATAGCACTCAGTATCCTTTTCCTGAATTCGGTGGTATCAATATTTAAGATATTACACAGGGCTGCGGTATCGGTTCCTTTTATCTTTCCGGGCACAACCATTAAATCGTAAATAGTGGTGTTCTGCAAAATCGAACGTCCCTGCCTGTCGTATACAATACCCCTGTCGGGATAGATCACTTTTCTGAAAGTGCCCTGGTCTTCGGCCTGTGCTTTGTATTTGGAAGAAAATATTTGCAGGTTCATCAATTGCAGAACAATGATCACAAATATGCCCACAAAGAACAGCATAATAACATTTTTCCTGGATTGATTGAAGACGGACATTTTTTAGTTGATGGTTGATAGTTAATGGTTCATAGTTAATGGTTCATGGCCGGCGTATTACAAAATGTAAGCTACACCGTATTGGTTCGAAATTGTTGTTTGCGTGTAAACAATAATTCGGTAATGATGATCAATAGTAAACTGATGGCAGAAGACAACAGGGTTTTTACAATAAAATACCAGATGTTGCCAAACTGCCAGGCTTCCAGTAAAAACAACCACCCGTGATGAATAACGGTTAATACCGCCACAAAAATAAAATAAGGTAAAAAACCACCCATGCTTTTTACCGAAGGTTCTTCATAGTTACCATCGGCACCCTCCTGAGGAATTAACAGGTTGATCATAAAAGGGCGAACATAAGCGATCAACACACAGGCGGCAGAATGAAAGCCGGGATTGTGACGAAAGCTATCGATGGTAAAGCCAAGTATAAAGGCAATCAGCAGCTGCAAACTCCGGTTCATATTAAATGGCAGCCATAAAATGAAAATGAAATACAAATAGGGAGTTACCATTTTATGCAGGTGTATCTTATCCAGTACAAATACCTGTACCAGCATTAGCAGTATAAACCTGATGATATTTTTTACCAATGTACTCATGCCTTTGGCGCTGGTTTTATTTATTTTGTTGTTTTGCTTTATCCAGCAGCTGGTTGATGGCTTCCTGCTGTTTGTTATCTATTACATATACATATTGCAGGCTGTAAAAATCTGCAGCTGTTTTAAAACGGATCAAAAAGTTGTTACTGCTCTTCTCCGGTATCACGTCTGTTACATATCCTATCAGCATGCCTTTAGGAAAGGTGGTACTGTTACCACTGGTGATAATCGTATCGCCCCTGGCCACTTTGGCACTTTTAGAAATGCGGTTAATGGCAAGCTGGTTGGGAGTTTCCCCATCCCAGTTGAGCGTACCGGTTTCCCCGCCTTTAAGTAATTTGCCATCAATATGGCTATCCTTGTGCAGCAGGCTCATTACCACCGCATAATCGCTGCTTACATCTGTAATAATACCCACCACCGCATTATTGATGTCTACCACACCCATTCCTTTCTTCAGTTGCTGCGCCTCGCCGCGGGCCAGTACAATATAATTGCTTTGGGTAGATACCGAGTTGGATACCACGGTTGCCTGCATATAATTATAGCGCCGGTATTGTTTAACAGAGTCTACCAGTACCGTATCTATTTGCACATTGGTAACAGTATCGGGTATCAGAAAATCTTTTTTTAGCAGGTTGAGCAACTTTTCGTTGGCCTTTACCAGGGAATCGTTGGTACGTTTCAGTTTAAAATAATCCTCCACTTTATTATACTGCTCATTGATCTTTCCGGTAAGCTGGTTGGTGGTATTGGAAAATACCGCATTATGGTAGCGGTTGTAATGTACAATCAAATAGATACAGAATCCCTGCAGCAGCAGAAAGAAAAGTAAGTTGGAATAACGGCGAATGAAAAGAAAGATATTACGCACCGGGGGAGAATATTTAATATCGAAATTCTAAATTCTACAAACGGCCTGCAAAGTAGAATTTAGAATTTCTATTTTTTTGAACTTCATCTATCTCATCACAAAAGGATACCTGTCGTAATGCTTTAAAGCAATACCGGTACCACGTACCACACTCTTCAGTGGATCATCTGCCACATGCACGGGCAATTTGATCTTTGCCTGCAATCTTTTATCCAGGCCCCTCAGCAAAGCACCACCACCGGTGATGTACAAACCACGGCGGTAAATATCAGATGCCAGTTCGGGAGGCGTGGTTTCCAAAGCTTTCAGGATGGCTTCTTCAATTTTAAAGATGCTTTTATCCAATGCTTCTGCCACTTCCTGGTAACTCACCATTACTTGTTTGGGAATACCGGTCACAAGATCACGGCCATTTACAGGAATATCATCTGGTGGATTATCAAGGTCCTTCATAGCAGCACCTACCTGTATTTTGATCTGTTCTGCAGTACGTTCGCCAATCAGCAGGCTGTGGTAGCGGCGCAGGGCTTCCATAATATCGGCGGTAAATTCATCCCCCGCAATACGGATACTCTGATCGCATACGATACCCGCCAGGGCAATAACGGTAATGCCGGTGGTACCACCACCAATATCAATGATCATATTACCCACCGGTTCTTCCACATCAATACCAATACCCAGGGCAGCGGCCATAGGTTCGTGAATCAGGTAAACTTCTTTGGCACCTGCCTGTTCGGCACTGTCTCTTACCGCTCTTTTTTCCACTTCGGTAATACTGCTGGGGATGCAGATCATCATTCGCCAGCTGGGGGCAAACAATGGTTTTTTGGGATAGATCATTTTGATCATTTCCCTGATCATCAGTTCGGCAGCATTGAAGTCGGCGATCACCCCGTCTTTCAACGGTCTAACAGTGCGAATGCTTTCGTGGGTTTTTTCGTGCATCATCAATGCTTTTTTACCCACGGCTAAAATATTCTTAGGATTGTTTCGGTCAAGCGCCACAATGGAAGGCTCATTTACCACTACCTCATCATTGTGTATAATGAGGGTATTGGCAGTACCCAGGTCAATCGCAATTTCCTGTGTAAAAAAATTAAAAAGGCCCATATAATTTAAAGTGAGGGGGAGTGTAATTTAATGCAAGCAAAGTTGAAGTAAATTATTTGAATTAACAACGCCAAACCCTTTATTTTTCAAAGTTTTATAGAAATATTGTTTTACCCTGAAAAAGCAAAAAAGGTGCCAACAAGGGGCGGGGGCCCTGAAAGGTATCATACCTCGTCAAATTCGTACCCAATATCGCTTCGGTAATACATGTCCTCAAAGTACAATTGCTCCAGCATGTAGTTGGATTGTTCTGCCGCTTCCGCTATATTATCGCCAAAGGAGGTTACCACCAAAACCCTTCCGCCATTGGTTACCACATCGGCTCCCTGCTGTAAGGTTCCGGCCTGAAAAACCAGGCTGTTGGCCAGTGGTTCATCATCCAGGCCCTGTATGGGTTTGCCTTTTTCAAAATCTCCGGGATAGCCGCCACTAACGGCTACCACAGCCGCTGCTGCACGTTCGTCGGCTTCAATTTTTATTTCGTGTAGCCGTTGTTGTGATGTAGCCAGCAGCAACTCAACAAAATCGTTTTTTATACGGGGAATCACCACTTCTGTTTCTGGATCGCCCATGCGGCAATTGTATTCAATTACTTTTGGATCACCATTGTCGTTCATCAACCCAATAAATACAAATCCTTTGTATTCCAGCTGGTCTTTTTTAAGTCCGGCAATGGTGGGCTTAATAATACGTTCTTCCACTTTTTGTAAAAAAGCTTCGTCGGCAAAAGGCACCGGGCTAACTGCACCCATACCTCCGGTGTTTAAGCCGGTATCTCCTTCCCCAATTCTTTTATAGTCTTTGGCCTCGGGCAATACAACATAATGTTCGCCATCGGTTAAAACAAAAACGCTCAGTTCAATTCCCTTCAAAAATTCTTCCACCACCACTTTTTTACCCGCTTCGCCAAATTTAGACCGGTACAGCATCAGTTCAAATTCTGATAAAGCTTCAATACTATTCTGACAGATCAGCACACCTTTCCCTGCCGCCAGGCCATCTGCCTTTAATACAACCGGTAACGGATGATTTTTAATGTACGCCATTCCCTCGGCATAATTTGTATCGGTAAATTCTTTATAGGCCGCAGTGGGTATTTGATGCCGCTGCATAAAGCTTTTTGCAAAGGCCTTACTGCCTTCCAGTTGCGAGGCTGCTTTAGATGGCCCCACCACCAGTATATCTTTGGTAGCAGGATTGTTTTTAAAATAATCGTAAATGCCATTTACCAGGGGTTCTTCCGGCCCCACCAGTATCATCTTTACCTGGTGGGTGGCACAGGCTTTGGCCAATCCCTCAAAATCAGTAACTGCAATGGGCAGGTTGGTACCGCAGGCTGATGTACCCGCATTGCCGGGCGCAATAAAGAGCTTTGTGCATAATGTACTTTGCGTCATCTTCCAGGCAAAAGCATGTTCTCTGCCTCCGGCGCCTATCAGTAAAATGTTCATGGATGAAGTGGGGTTTATTTCTGCTTTACTGCAGCGAATTTAAAATTATACTGGCTGATTACCATATTAATTTTACGAATGGCATGGCATACTTGTTTTTTATTGATACACATCTCTTATTGCCAGTGCCGGATTTATAAATTGGGCTGATTAAAATATCTGTTCTAAAAGGAAATTCTGTATTTTGAGCATCTAAACTAACTAAACAAGCATATAAAAATTACAACTTATGAATGAACAAGCAATAAAAAAACAGTCCCACCCTAAAGGTCTTTGGGTGTTGTTTGGTACAGAAATGTGGGAACGTTTTAATTTTTACGGGATGCGAACCATCCTTACCCTGTTTATTGTGAATGCCCTGATGATGAGCAAGGAACAATCTTCCATCATCTATGGTGGATTTTTAGGATTGTGCTATTTAACCCCGATGCTGGGTGGTTTTATTTCTGACAGGTTTTTGGGTAACCGAAACTGCATCATGCTGGGCGGGCTGTTAATGGCCACAGGTCAAATGTTATTGTTTTTTAGTGCAAGCATATTTGGCTCTAATCTGGAACTGGCAAGAACATTGTTATATATCGCCCTTGGCGTAATCATCCTGGGAAATGGTTTCTTTAAGCCGAATATCAGCAGTATGGTAAGCAGTTTATATCCTCCTGCAGAAAGAAGCAAATTAGATACAGCTTTTACTATTTTTTACATGGGTATTAACTGTGGCGCTTTTTTAGGCCAGCTGATATGCCCCATTGTGGGAGATGTTGTACACAATGGAATAAGAGATATTCATGCATTTAAATGGGGATACCTGGCTGCATCAATTGCAATGCTTACAGGTGTAACCACATTTTATTTTTTAAAAGACAAATATGTAAGAACACCTGAGGGAAGACCTATTGGCGGTTTACCCAAAAACAATACTGCCGAAGATTATGCAGAAGGTGAAGCTCAAAATGCACAATTCTCCAACATGTCATTAATTGTAGCTGTAGTTACATTTGCCGGGCTGGGCCTGTTGTTCTTTTATGTATTTGGGCAAAATGTGATCTACTCTATCATCTATGCTGCTGGCCTTACGCTTGCAGGACTGATCATTTCAGACGGATCGATCACGAGGGTGGAACGCGACAGGATACTGGTGATCTATATCGTTTCTTTTTTTATCATTTTCTTTTGGGCCGCATTTGAACAGGCGGGGTCGTCATTAACATTCATTGCCGACAATCAAACAGACAGGAACTTTTTTGGATGGAATATGCCACCCAGTATGGTGCAGATCTTCAACGGCATTTTTGTTGTGGTACTGGCAGTGCCTTTCAGTATCTTATGGGATAAGTTAAGGGCAAAAGGCAAAGAACCCATCTCTCCAATGAAACAGGCTTTTGGCCTGGCATTAATTGCCATCAGTTATTTCATTATTGCACACAATGTAAAAGACCTTGGCAACAGTGGCCTGCTTGCAGTTAAGTGGTTGATATTACTTTACCTGATCCAAACTTTTGGAGAATTGTGTTTGTCACCTATCGGCCTTTCGCTGGTGGGTAAACTTGCCCCAAAAAGGTTTTCGTCTTTATTGTATGGCGTGTTCTTTCTTTCCAATGCATCGGGCTATGCACTTGCAGGCACATTAGGTTCCATCTTACCCGCAACCGGTGAACAATTTACAGCTGCTACAAAACTGGGTATTGATCTGCAGGGCATTTTAGATAAAAAGATCATCCCTACTGCCGAACAGGTAAAACAACTGGCAGCTGAAAAAATAAGTGCTTACAATCCGCATTTTGCAGGCTTTGAAATACATAACCTGTTTGAATTTTTTATGGTATTTGTGGTATTATGCGGCATCGCATCTTTACTGCTGTTTTCTTTAACACCGCTGTTAAAGAAAATGATGCATGGCATACGTTAATATTTTAAATATTTTTTTAAAAGGCTGTTCATCACTGACCAGCCTTTTTTATTAACCCTTTTCAAACTAAAATTACTATGCTCGAAAAAAAACAATTCAAACCCTTTATTGCTCCGGAGAGCAATATGGCAGAGCTCACCCTCAAATCCATTTTACTGGGTAGTTTATTTGGTGTCATCTTTGGCGCAGCCACCGTATACCTTGCATTGAAGGCAGGGCTTACAGTATCGGCGTCCATACCCATTGCTGTAATTGCCATTACCCTGGGACGCAAGTTTTTTAAAACCACCATCCTGGAAAATAATATTATACAAACCACCGGCAGTGCAGGAGAAAGCATTGCTGCAGGTGTGGTATTTACCCTGCCAGGATTTTTATTTTTAAGCGACGGTGGGGGCGAAAAATATTTTAATTATGTTACTATTTTAACCCTTGCCATCTTTGGTGGTATACTGGGCACATTAATGATGATTCCGCTGCGGAGATCGTTAATTGTAAAAGAACATGATACCCTGCCTTATCCCGAGGGTACCGCCTGCGGAGATGTACTAAAGGCAGGAGAAAAAGGGGGCGACTTTGCTAAAACCGCCTTTTATGGTTTGGGATTTGCATTTGCATATGCCATTTTGCAAAAGGTATTTCACATTATTGCAGAAACACCGGCTTATATAACAAAACAAACCAGCAAATATTTACAAAGTGCCAAAGTAAGCGGAGAAATTACACCTGAATATTTAGGTGTTGGTTATATCATAGGACCAAAAATTGCAGGTGTACTGGTAGCCGGCGGGGTATTTGCCTGGATGGTGATGATACCGCTGTTATCCAAACTGGTACCGCCAGATATCATTGCTGCGCAATTAATAAAACTAGGCTACCTGAAGGATGCGCTTACCCCGGGGGGCAAAGGCGGATGGGATCCGGCAGCACATAGTTTTGCCGATTTTTCTGCGGCAATTTATTATGCGTATGTACGTCAGATTGGAGCTGGTGCCGTTGCCGCCGGCGGTTTTATTACATTGATCAAAACCATCCCCACCATTGTATCATCTTTTAAAGGCAGCTTCGGCAGCATTGGAAAAAATGAAAATGGAGGCAAGAATACCGTGTTGCGTACAGATAAAGACCTTGATATTAAGATCGTATTATTTGGAAGTATTGCATTGATACTACTGATGGCATTTTTACCGCAATTGCCCGGAGATGGCATCGGATCTAAATTACTCATTGGTTTGCTGGTGGTAATTTTCGGAGCTTTTTTTGTAACAGTATCTTCAAGAATTGTAGGCCTGATAGGCTCTTCTAATAACCCTATCAGCGGCATGACCATTGCCACATTGATGGGCACCTGTTTGATTTTTATAGCAGTTGGGTGGACTGGCAAGGCTTACGAACCCATGGCACTGGTAGTGGGCGGCATGATATGCATTGCCGCTGCGAATGCAGGTGCTACATCACAAGATCTGAAGAGTGGTTATATTGTGGGCGCCACACCACGTAACCAGCAAATTGCTTTATTTGTAGGCGCTATCGTTTCTTCTATTGTGATTGGATTAACAGTTAATTTTTTAGATAAGCCCACAGCGGCCATGATTGCAAAAGGCGTAACTACGCATGCCATTGGAAGCGAGTTCTATCCGGCGCCCCAGGGCACTTTAATGGCAACATTGGCCAAGGGAATACTATCGTTTAACCTCGACTGGCAGTTTGTATTAGCCGGGGTATTTGTTGCCATTGTTATGGAATTGTGCGGTATTAAAGCATTGAGTTTTGCGGTGGGGGCTTATTTGCCCCTGAGTACCACCCTGCCAATTTTTGCCGGTGGTGCTGTCAGGGGGCTTGCAGATATATATCAAAAAAAGAAAAACAGCAAGCAGCTGAGTGCAGAAGAAGAAGAGCTGGGCAAGGGTAATTTATTTGCCACCGGCCTGGTAGCAGGAGGTGCTGTTGCAGGTGTAATTTTTGCCATCATGGCCGGATTTGATGGCCCCGCAGCATTCTTAAATAAATTAAATTTTGAAGAGGGATTCAGCGGTGCTGTTGGCCATGGACTGTATCAAATATTAGGTGTGTCATTCTTTTTACTGATGGCTTTTGTTTTATACAGGGTGGCCATTAAAAAAGAAAAAGAGGTATAAACCTATGAATAAAAAACCCGGTGAATCACCGGGTTTTTTATTCATATAAAATTCAAATACTCAAACTTATTACCCAATATCAAACTGTCATCGGCACCCAGCCATTTGTTTAACACGGTGGCATACACGTTTTTAAAATCGATTGTATGTTTAAGATCGCCCTCATTCAGGTTGGCCAGGTCTGGCATTGCATTCAGCACGCCTTTTTCTTTTAATCCACCTCCGATAAAGAACATATTATTAGCCGTGCCGTGATCGGTTCCGCCACTGGCATTTTGCGCCACCCTTCGGCCAAATTCGCTGAAGGTCATCATTAGTACATCATTAAAACGGTTGTTCTTTTTAAGATCGCTGGTAAAAGCTTTTACCGCATCGTTCAGTTCGGTAAACAATCTTTTTTGCTGCCCTTCCTGGTTCACATGCGTATCAAAACTTCCCAGGCTTACATAATATACCTTGGTATTAATGTCAGAAAATATCAGCGAAGCAATTGTTTTCAGGTCTTTCCCCAGCCCGGTTGCAGGATAGCTTTCGGCAGATGGATGTGCTTTGCTTTGCTGGTAAATATAATCTGCACTGCTGATGGTTTCACTCATGGTTTTGTACAGGTAATCAATTGTTTCTTCGCCTTTCTGGTGATCCGTACTGATATCTTTAAAATATTTTCCATTGCTGGTATTGAATAATTTTTGCGGGTCTTTAAAAGCCAGCCCTTTACTTTGAGTTCCTTTTAAAGCCAGGCTCAGTACATCATCCAGTTCCATGGCCTGGGTAGGCTTATCACAGCCTTTACATTGTGCATCAAGGTAGCGGCCTACCCATCCTGTGTTTACATATTCGTTACTGGCGCTGCCACTTTGCCAAATATCCATACTCCTGAAATGACTCCTGTCGGGGTTAGGATACCCCACACTGTTTAAAATTGCCAGGCTGCCATCATCATACAGTCCTTTAAAAGCTTCCAGCGCGGGATTAAGTCCCACTTCGTCTGTAAGATTTACTGCCTTGTCTTTTGTAATACCCAGTTTGGGTCTTTGCCTGTAATAAATATCATTGCGTACCGGTATCACGGTATTCAATCCATCATTACCCCCACTAAACTGTATCACCACCACTACTTTATTACCTGCCGGCACCAGCATGGGTTTTTCGAAGGCCTTTAAAAATTTAGGCAGCATTAAAGATGCGGTAGCGAGTGAACCCACCTGTAAAAAATCTCTGCGTTTAATAACCATAATATAGCGTTATAATTGATAAGTTGTAAGTAATAAGTTGGTTAACACAACTGGTATTCAGGCGTACCCATTAAATTCACAATGGTACTTTTTATATAATTTTCACGGCTTTCGTTATTCAGGTATTTTTCCAGTACCGCATTGCTTACATGTGCCTTTGTTTGTAATACAGTGTCGGTTACTTTCTGCAGCAATTTTTCCCGGGTGGTATTCTCAAATATTTTTGCCACCAGGGCCCAGTCGGTTGTTGCCGTACCCCCTTTTAGAGCATTTTTTAATTTTTTCATTCCCGCTTCCATCATACCCATCTGCGTATCGTCATCTGTTTTAGGCCTGATGTCCATTACATCATTAGCGGTAAGTATTTGAGGAATGCGCAGGCGTAACATCAGGCTGCTGCTGTCTATCCAGGTTTTCCCCCCGGGCCATCCAGCCACATTGGGCGGGTAAAAAAGTATTTGACCCAATGCTTTTTGAAACAGCAACTGCGCCTGGTCGTTTTCCATTTCCATGGGTAATAGCCGCCTGATGCCGGCAATCAGTTCAACAGGTGATTTTATTTTAGTGCCAATATTTTTTTCCTCGTAAAACCAGTCGGCGGTAAAAATATCTTCCATCAATTTTTTAATATCATATTCATTTTTATAAAACCTGTCGCTTAGCCATTCTACTTTTGCATCATCTGCCTTTTCATTTACAAAGTATTTGTAAATTTTTTTTGTGATGTAGGTGGCGGTTTGTTTTTGTGCCAGCAAAATATCCAGCACATCGTCTCCGTCAAAATTGCCGGTGTTGCCTAATATGGTTTTACTGCCATCATCATGCACCAGCTTCCTGAACTCAAAATCTCCTTTTATAGTAAAACCCCAGCCGGTAAAAGCACGGGCTGCTTCTTTAATATCGTTTTCAGTATAATTGCCGCGGCCCATGGTAAACAGTTCCATCACTTCCCGGGCAAAATTTTCATTGGGCTTTTTTTTGCGGTTTTGCTGGTTGTTTAAAAAAGACAACATCGAAGGGCTTTTACTCACTTCCCGCAATATATCTTTAAAATTCCCCAGCGCATTTTCCCGTATGGTTTGCAGCAACTCCTGCTGAAAATAACTGTTGATCACCCGGCAGGCAAAATGGCCATGCCAGAACAAGCTCATTTTTTCCCTTAACTGTGCCTCGCCATTGATCATTTCATCCAGCCAGCGCAGGTTCAGGTTTTTTAAGTCTTCTCTCGACTGTTCGCGGATCATTTTTTTTTGATCGTTGCTCAGCTCCTGTTTTTGCATTTGTGCCACATCCTGCACGCCTTTAAACAAACCATCTACCAGGTTTTGCGCCACGTTTATTTTTTCGGGTTTTTTTGCCGAAGTGTTAAGTAATAATTTCCACAGGTCTTTGGGCGCAATACTATCCAGGCTGGCTGCATTTTCTGCCATCGGTCCAAAACCTGCACGCCACAATAAATGTTGATTTTTTAAACGGTTGGAAGCTGCCATAAAAATTGAAGTGTTAAATACTTGTATAATAACGCAATTAAGACCGCGTAAATTTCATTAAGTTTAATCAATTTATTTACAAATCTTATTCCATACCCCGTTATCGAACCAATGCTTTGTGTTAATTTGTACAGGCAAAGCCGCTATATGAATATTAAAGCATATAAATATTTATCCCCCTTTATTCTTTATTTACTGGCCTGGCTGGCTTTTACACAGCAGGGCTGGCTTACCTGGAGCCCTTTAATATATGCCTGGGTATTATTGCCACTGGCAGAATTATTCATTGCACCCGATAGTACAAACATGAGTGCCGCAGAAGAAGAACTGGCAAAAAATGACCGGGTATACGATTATTTCCTGTATGTAGTGGTAATACTGCAATTTATGATGCTGTGGAAGTTTTTTACAGTACTGCAGCAGCATACCCTGCAGGGTTGGGAACTTGCCGGAAGAGTGGGCAGCATGGGTTTATTATGCGGTACTTTTGGTATCAATGCCGCACATGAATTAGGCCACCGCAGCAAAAATTATGAACAGTTTTTTGCAAAAGCTTTGCTGCTTACATCGTTGTACATGCACTTTTTTATTGAGCACAATAAGGGGCATCATAAAAATGTAGCCACGCCGCAGGATCCCAGCAGTGCCCGGCTGAACGAGCCACTATACCTGTTTTATTTCCGAACCATCCTTTTCACCTATTTATCCGCATGGAAAATAGCCAACGAAGAAATGAAGAAAAAAAACTTGTATGTACTGAATATAAAAAACGAAATGCTGCAGGTACATATTATACAGATACTGTTTGTAACGCTGGTATATATTGTTTTTGGCAAGGAGCCACTGTTGTATTTTTTATGTGCTGCCGCCATAGGCATTGCATTGCTGGAAACGGTAAACTATATTGAACATTATGGATTGCAGCGTAAACAAACGGCAGAAGGAAAATATGAAAGGGCCATGCCCTGGCACAGCTGGAACAGTGATCACCTGTTGGGACGGCTGATGTTATTTGAACTGAGCAGGCACAGCGATCATCATTATATAGCCAGCAAAAAATACCAGTTATTGCAGCATCATAACAATGCGCCGCAATTGCCCACAGGATATCCAGGCAGTATGATATTAGCATTAATACCACCTGCCTGGTTTTATGTAATGAATAGAAAAATAAAAAAATTACTCCCGCGCTAACGCTTATTTTTTTGCATTGGCTTTAACATATGCCAGCACATTCTGTTTTTCGGTTTCATCCAAACGGGCTTTGGGCGCCATCGACTGCATGATTCCTACCCAGCGGTCTGCTGTATAGTCTCCGGTAGTTTTTAAGCCATGGCAACGGCCGCACTTAGCTGTATAAGTTGCCTGGCCCAGCATTTCGGGCGAAGATGCAGGTGCCGGTGTTACAGGCGTTGCTGTTTCGGCGGGTTTGGGGGTTTCTGCTGCTGCAGTTACTGCAGGTGTGGTGCCAGTGGTACCTGCGGCTGCCGGAGTAATTTTATGGGCACAGCCCCAAACCAATACCGATAAAGTAATAATCGAAAGTGTTTTTTTCATGTCTAAAAAAAGTTTTTATGAACTTAAATATAAGTTCTTTCTTCATAAACTGCTGTTTCAACACTAATTTTTTTGTTAACGAATAGTTGTGGCACCAAAATACGTATGCAGCACTTCGGGTAAAGCAATGCCTTCTTCACTTTGATTGTTCTCCAGTAAGCAAGCCACAATTCTTGGCAATGCCAGGGAAGAGCCATTAAGAGAATGAACCAATTGGGTTTTATTGGTTTCGTCTTTAAAGCGGATCTTCATCCTGTTGGCCTGGAAGGTTTCAAAATTACTTACAGAACTTACTTCCAGCCATTTTTGCTGCGCCGCACTGTACACTTCAAAATCGTAGGTAAGGGCGCTGGTAAAACTCATATCACCACCACACAATCTTAAAATGCGGTAAGGCAGTTGTAAAGTGTTCAGCAGTTTTTCAATATGCGCCACCATTTCTTCCAGCACTGCATAGCTTTTATCGGGGTGAACCAGTTGTACAATTTCAATTTTATCAAACTGGTGTACCCTGTTCAGCCCGCGTACATCGCTTCCAAAACTGCCGGCTTCCCGCCTGAAACAAGGTGTATAAGCTGTCATTTTTATGGGCAGATCGCTTTCTTTTATAATTTCATCCCGGTAAATATTGGTTACCGGAACTTCTGCCGTGGGTATCAAATAAAATCCGTCGGCAGTTACATGATACATCTGGCCTTCCTTATCGGGCAACTGGCCGGTGCCGTAAGCCGTGGCTTCGTTTACCATTAATGGTGGTAAATACTCCGTGTAACCCGCAGCGGTGTTATAGTCCAGAAAATACTGAATCAGCGCCCGCTGTAATTTTGCTCCCCGGCCTTTGTACAAGGGAAATCCGCTGCCGGTAAGTTTGGCGCCGGTTTCAAAATCTACCAGGTCGTATTTTTTTATCAGCTCCCAGTGCGGTACTGCAGCAGCTGCAAGCGTTGGTTTTGCACCTCCTTCTTTTACCACTTCATTTTCCTCGGGTGTTTTTCCTTTTGGTACAGATGCATGGGGCAGGTTAGGCAAAGTGATCACTTCATCATACAAAGCTTTTTCCGCATCAGCCAGTTGTTGCGTTAAATTTTGTAAGGTGATTTTACTTTGTGCTACTTCCTGCTTTTTATTTTCAGCGGCTTCTTTTTCACCCCTGCCCATCAGCATACCAATTTCTTTACTGGCTGCATTTTGCGATGCCTGCAAAGTTTCAGTTTCTACCTTCAGCTTGCGTACCTGTTCATCCAGCGCAATAATGCTGTCTACTACCAATACATCTCCAAAATATTTTGCACTCAGTCTTTCTTTTACCAGATCTGCATTTTGCCGGATATAATTTACCTGTAACATCGTATTAAAAATTTTGGCAAAGGTAAGGTTTTGATCTTTTTACCCCTATCACTTAAAGAGAGAAATGAAGAAGCAGGCATTTTAATTATTAAAACCAAGCAGTACGTTTTATTTTGCCATTATCTACTGCTCAGCAGGTTTTCGCTTTAGGGGGCAGAGGGGTTTTTGTTATATTTGCAGTATGCAACATGTACAGGACGATTTACAGGTAAGGTGGCTGAAGCTGCGCATTAAGTTAAAGGAGCGCTTTGGCATTAAACCCGATATGGACGGGGTGTTGCTGCTGATAGGCGTACAGGAGCTGGGGGCCGGCCCGCAAAAATTTACTAAAGAAGAAAAGCAGGACCTGATGCACATTGCAGTATGTACTATTTTATCCATCAGCGGATATTATGCATTAGAAGGCCAGGATGAACAGGGCTGGCCACATTTTAAGCAATTGAAGCCCCTGCCCGGTTTTGTAATGATTGAACAGGAAAATTTTTTAAAAGATCATATATTACTCTATTTTCAAAACCAACATTTTATTGACTAATTATTGTATGAAAACATTACAAATTGTTTTAGCAGCATTGTTTATTATTGCAGCAGCTGATGCCACTGCCCAGGTAAAAAAAGCGCCCGCGAAAAAAGCACCTGTTGCAGTAAAAAAAACTGCAAGCTTTAAGCCACCGGTAATAAAGAAAATACCCGGCACCAGGGTATTACTCACCACCGATTCGGGCGTAATGGTGATCCGTTTGTATGACTCCGCTCCCCTGCACCGCGACAATTTTGTAAAACTGGTAAAAGAACATTTTTTCGACAGTTTATTATTTCATCGTGTGATACAGGGCTTTATGATACAGGGAGGTGATCCTTTAAGCAAGAATGCGGCCCCCGGAATGATGCTGGGTAATGGAGGAGATGATTTGCAAAGAATACCTGCCGAATTTAAGCCCACATTGTTTCATAAAAAAGGTGTACTTGCCGCCGCCAGGGATAATAACCCCGAAAAAGCCAGCAGTGCCTGCCAGTTTTACCTGGTACAAGGTAAAAAATACAGCGAAGAAGAGCTGAACATGATGGAGGCACAGCTGATGCGCAAGTTCTCACCTGCCCAAAGACTGGCTTATAAAGCCGTGGGCGGCACCCCGTTTTTAGACATGAACTATACTGTTTTTGGCGAAGTGGAAAAAGGCCTGGAAGTAATTGATAAAATTGCCGGCGTACCCAGGGATGCTAACAACCGCCCACTGGGTGATGTGCGTATGAAAATTACATTGATAAAATAGTTAGCCTTTAAACCCAAGGTTTACAACCGAAAAAACTTTAATTTGCGCTCTCATTATTTATACATAAACCGATTGAAATGAATTTTCCAGCCAACCTGCATTATACCAAAGACCATGAATGGATCTCTTTAGAAGGAAATGTTGCCACTATTGGCATTACCGAATTTGCCCAGGGCGAATTGGGTGATATTGTGTATGTAGACATCAGCACTGCAGGTAAAACCCTGGGAGCAGAAGAAGTTTTTGGTACAGTGGAAGCAGTAAAAACAGTAAGCGACCTGTTTTTGCCTGTAAATGGTACCATTACAGAAGTAAACCCTGCTTTGGAAGCACAACCCGAACTGGTGAACAGCGATCCATACGGAGCCGGCTGGATGATCAAAATGACAGTAGACAATATTGCCGATGTGGATGCGTTATTAACTGCTGAAGCTTACCAGGCCTTAGTATCATAAAATGACTGATCAAAATAATTCCGCTTTTTGGGGTATTGGATTCAAAAAATTTATTCCAGGCATTGCCTGGTTTTTTCTTATTCTGATACTGGTTTGCACACCCGGCAAAGATTTACCCAGGGTAGGCGACTGGTTCAGCCTGCTGGACGTTGATAAAATGATACATGCCGGCATATTTGGCGTATTGGCTTTTTTATTCATGTATCCCTTTGTAAAAAGCAGTTTACCCAAAAAACAGCAATGGTACTATTGTATTAAAATTGCTATTGCCACCTGCATTTACGGCTATATTACAGAGTTGCTGCAAAAATATTTTATTCCCGGAAGAAGTTATGACATCATTGACTTTACCGCCGACAGTATCGGCGGCCTTTTAGCCCTTGCATTTTCTAAGATCTTCTTTTTAAAAACAACCCGGTAACAGCAAGCCATCGCCTGCTGCCAGCTTGTTTCATCCACTTTAAACCTTATATTTGTACAATGTTAAATGTTGAGAACATGGAATACAATACAGGTAGAAACCACCTGATGATGAAGGAGTACGGTCGCCACATCCAAAAAATGGTTGAATATCTTTTATCTATCCAGGACAGGGAAGAACGCCAGCGCAATGCATATGCCGTGATTGAACTGATGGGATTTTTAAATCCGCATTTGAAAAATGTGGAAGACTTCCGTCATAAATTATGGGATCATTTGTTTTTGATCAGTGATTTTGCATTAGATGTGGAAAGCCCTTATCCCATTCCTACAAAAGAAACGCTGAAAGCCAGGCCCGAAGTAATGGCCTATCCAAAAAGATATCCCAAGTTCAATCACTTGGGTAAAAATATTGAAGTGGTGATTGACAAAGCATTGAACGAGGAGAATCCCGAAAAGAAACAGGGCTTTGCCAATGCCATTGCTTATTACATGAAGTTAACATACAGCAACTGGCATAAAGAGCTGGTGCATGATGATAATATTCAAACCGAATTATCGGCCATTACAAAAGGCGAGCTGGAGTTCAACAACCGCCCGTTTGTAAAACACCGTGCCGATAACCGTAGCGAAGATGATTATGCTACCGGAGGCAGAACCGGTGGCTACCGTAAAAACTTTGGCAGCAGGGACAATAACAACCGCAGCCGGGACAATAACAACCGTAGCGGTGGAAGAGACAATAACAACCGGGGCGGAAGAGACAATGGAAACGGAAGAAATAATAACAACCGAAATTTTAAAAAGAGGTATTAAAAAAGAATACAAATTACCTGTATTGTAAAATATTTACCTGGTGCCTTAAACATCAGGTTTTTTTATTTACGTTTGCCTTAATTCGAGTAATTAAAGAAATCACAGCATGCAATCATTTGAAGTAAGAGGCGGAAAAAAACTATCCGGGGAAATTACTCCGCAGGGGGCAAAAAACGAAGCATTGCAGATCATCTCTGCAGTATTACTTACGCCTGAACTGGTTACCATCAAAAACATTCCCGACATTATTGATGTAAACCTGCTGATAGACCTGCTTGGAGAAATGAATGTGAAAACAAACCGCCTCAGCAGGGATACCTGCACTTTTCAGGCAGATCATGTGGATGTGGAATACCTGCACAGCGAAGCCTTTCATAAAAAAAGCGGCAAACTCCGTGGCTCTGTAATGCTGGCCGGCCCTATGCTGGCCAGGTTTAAAAAAGCCTATATACCAAAACCCGGCGGTGATAAAATTGGCAGAAGAAGGCTGGATACCCATATCATTGGTTTTGAAAAACTGGGCGCTCAATTTTCTTACCACGAAGACGGTTTTTTTCACTTAACCGCCACTGAATTAAAAGGTACGGCCATGCAGCTGGATGAACCCAGTGTTACAGGTACTGCCAATATTGTAATGGCTGCTGTATTAGCAAAAGGCATTACTACCATTTACAATGCCGCCTGCGAACCTTACCTGCAGCAACTTTGCCGCATGCTTAACCGAATGGGCGCAAAAATATCCGGTGTGGGCAGTAACCTGCTCACTATTGAAGGTGTGGATGCCCTGGGGGGTACTACGCACAGTATGCTGCCCGATATGATTGAAGTGGGCAGTTTTATTGGCCTGGCTGCCATGACGCAAAGTGATATCACCATTAAAAATGCCGGAATCGAACATCTTGGTATCATTCCCGAAAAATTTCAGCAGCTGGGCATTCAAATGAATTTTGTTGGCGATGATATTCACATCCCTTCGCAGGAAATGTACGAGATCAACAAGTATATGGATGGCGGTGTACTTACCATTTACGATCATCCCTGGCCCGGCTTTACCCCCGATTTATTAAGTATTGTTTTAGTAACGGCCATACAGGCCAAAGGCAGCGTGCTCATTCACCAAAAAATGTTTGAAAGCCGTTTGTTTTTTGTAGACAAACTGATTGACATGGGTGCACAAATCATTTTATGCGATCCGCACCGTGCCGTGGTAATAGGTTTAGAAAGAGAACAGCAGCTGCGTGGTATTACCATGAGCAGCCCCGACATTCGTGCAGGTGTGGCCCTGTTAATAGCCGCACTCAGCGCACAGGGCAAAAGTGTAATACAGAACATTGAGCAGATAGACAGGGGCTATCAGAATATTGATACCCGCTTGATACAGCTGGGCGCAGCTATAAAAAGAATAAATTAAAGACCATGAAAAAACTGCACCCGTTTTTTGCCTTGTTATGCAGCGCTATGATACTACTATCTTGCCAGGATAAAACCCGGCAGTTACTGGCAAAAAAATGGGATTGTGTGCAGATAGAAAACCTGGCACCAATGGACAAGCACTTGATGACGGCACAGGACTCTGCCGACAATGCTAAAATTACCGCCGCTTTGCAATCGCTGGTATGGACCTTCAACAACAACAATACCTACAGCTGCAGCATCAATATCGGTACTACCATACAGGGAACCTACGAGATAGCAGATGATGAAAAATCGCTGGTGATGATACCCGCTTCAAAAAATAATATCAACAGGTATATCATCACTTCCCTTACAGAGTATGAATTAACGCTAACCAGCACCGGCATCAGCCAGCCAATAATTATGCATTTCCGGCCGCATTAAAACAAAAAACATTTTCTTTGCACATGGCTTCACTACAACATAAACTCATCATTATCACAGCCCCTTCAGGCGCAGGCAAAACATCTATTACCAAACATTTGATGCAGCTGTACCCGCAACTGTCTTTTTCTATTTCTGCTGCCACCCGTGCACCCAGGGGCATGGAAAAAGATGGGGTGGATTATCATTTTATGAGTGCAGCTGATTTTAAACAAAAAATACAGCACAACGAATTTATAGAATGGGAAATGGTGTATGAAGGAAAATATTACGGCACATTAAGATCGGAACTGGAAAGAATTTGGAGCAATCACCAAATACCCGTTTTAGATATAGATGTTAAAGGTGCCATTCATGTACAGCAGCAATTTCCGGGCACTTCGCTCAGCCTTTTTATAGAGCCGCCCTCTGTAGACGAATTAAAAAAGCGCCTGTTAAGCCGCGGCACCGAAACAACAGAATCACTGGCAGCCCGAATCAATAAGGCCTCCTACGAATTGTCTTTTAAAGACCAGTTCAATAAAATAATTGTGAATGCCTACCTGCAACAGGCCTGCGATGAAGCCGCCGCTGTTATAGGTGAGTTCATTCATTCATAGATCAACGTTGTAAAGGTTAAAATGCGCTAAAGGGGCGAATTGCTTTTTCTTCCTTATTTTTATACTATGGACTGGATGGCACTTTTAGCAATTATTGCATCTTTAATACTGATTGGCTTTTTTTCCGGTATTGAGATCGCATTTATATCCGCTAATAAATTATCTATCGAACTCAACCGGAAACAGGGCACCCATGCTGGTAAAATATGGGGATCTTATTCCGACAACCCTGCCCGTTTTATTGGCACCACGCTGATTGGGGTAAATATTGTGCTGGTAATTTACGGCTTGCTTATTGGCGGTATGCTGGCACCGGTTTGGGACTGGATAGCAAAACAACTGCCTTCTTCCCTCACCGAATCTGTTAAGTACATTAAACTGTTTGTAGAAACGGTACTGTCTACCCTGATTCTGCTGTTTGTAGAATTCATATTCAAAGCCTTTTTCCGGGCCCGCAATAATGAGATCATCAGTTCGGGTTTTATCAGTTACCTGGTGGGATTCTTTTACTGGCTTTTATCTTCCATTGCTTCATTTTTTGTAAACATCGCTGAATGGATACTGAAACATTTATTTGATGTAAAGATCAACGACAAAAAAGATGTGTTCAGCAAAATTGACCTGGAACATTTTTTACAGCAAAGCAAGGGACATGAGGAAGAAGATACCAGCGAGATCAACAAAGAATTATTTGAAAATGCTTTGTCGCTGAGCGAAATAAAATTAAGGGAATGCCTGATACCCCGCAAAGAGATAGAAGGGGTAGACAGCAAAACCCCCATTGAGGAAGTAAAGGCAAAATTCATTCATACCCAGCTGAGTAAGCTGGTGGTATATGATGGCAATATTGATACCATTACAGGTTATATTCACCAGCTGGACCTGTTTAAAAATCCGGCCACCGTTGGTGAGGTATTGCTGCCCATCCCCACCGTTCCGGAAAGCATGAGTGCCACCGACCTGATGAATAAATTCAGCAAAGAAAGAAAAAGTATTGCCTGGGTAATTGATGAGTTTGGGGGCACTGCCGGCATTGTAACCATGGAAGACCTGCTGGAAGAGATCTTTGGCGATATCAAAGATGAATACGACACTGAGGAATTTGTAGAAAAGCAATTGTCGGGTAATGAATTCATTTTCAGCGGCCGCCTGGAGCTGGATTATATTACCGAAAAATACAAGCTGGATTTTCCGGATGAGGAAGGTGCAGAAACACTGTCGGGCTACATTATTCAAAACAATGAAGCCATTCCCAAACAAAAAGAGCGTATCATTTTTGGCAATTATGAATTTGATATTTTACATGTAAGCGATACCCGTATTGAAACGGTAAAAGTAAAAGTGCTGAAATGACCATTGCAGTAAATGCCTGTTTTTTGCCCCATCAGTTTCCAGATAGTGATGGCCAATATATCATATCCTGTTGCACCGCACTGGCAAAGCAATATAACCAGCATCAATTTATTTTCATTACAGATACAGCGCCCGCTGTTGCATTTCCGTCTGCAAAAAATTTGAGCACCATTGTAACCGGGCCACGTGTAAAAAGTCCATTGCGCCTTCAATACTGGCTCAATTATAAGTTACCTGCTGTATTACGTAAACAGCAGGCAGATATTTTAATAAGTTTGGGCTGTTGTTCCTTACGCACTAAAGTAAAACAGTGTTTGCTGGTAGATGACCTGTCTTTTTTAGAAATACAGAACGGCATTGCAAAAAACTGGATCCGGTATTATAAAAGTAATACCGGTAAATTTTTGAATAAAGCTGCGGCTGTTATTGCATGCAGTAAATTTTTAAAATCTACCCTGGTTGATACCTGCAAAATAAATGACAACAAAATTGATGTGATTTATAAAGGCGTGCATGAAGCATTTATTCCGTTCAGCTGGCAGCAAAAAGATAGCATCAAAGAACAATATACTGCAGGCAAAGAATATTTTTTATACAGCGGGATCATTGATACACCACATAACCTGGTTAACCTGTTAAAAGCTTTTTCGTTTTTTAAAAAGCGGCAAAAAAGTAATATGCAGCTGGTACTGGCTTCCACCACCGGTATTACTGATTTGGCATTTACCAAAAGCCTGGCCTCGTATAAATATAGAGGCGAAGTACTGGTACTGGAGCACTGTACTGTACAAACCATTGCCGCTATCACTGCATCTGCGTATGCAATGGTGTATCCTGTGCCCTATGAGGGCTGCAGTACTGCTGTTGTGGAAGCATTGCATTGTGGCATTCCTGTTATTACCAGCAACAGCAGCAGCATGCCTGAAATTTGCGGCGATGCGGCGGTATATGCCCGGCCAGATGACTTTAATGATATTGCCGATAAAATGATGCTGCTGTTTAAAGATGAGAACAAGAGAAATGAACTGATCGAAAACGGCAAACATCAATTGCCGGGCCTGGGCCTGGATGACAGCATTATCCGCATCGGGCAGGTACTGGGCAACTGTATATCATAATGACAGTTGCCAGCCCTTTCAATTCTTTGTTTTGCCATGCTGTTATTTTTGCCAAAGACACTAACTTCGCAATTCATACAATTATAACCCAACACCTGTAATTATACTATAAAGATGAATCAGTCAACAATAAAAATTGATGTTTTACTGGATCCCAATAAAGTACCCGAACAGATCAACTGGCAGGCTACCGACAGCAGTGCAGATATGGTACAAAAAGCCAAGGCCATGTGCATTGCATTTTGGGATGGGGCAGATAAAACCGCCATGCGTATTGACCTGTGGACGAAAGATATGATGGTAGATGAAATGGCCGATTTTTATTACCAGATGCTGATGAGTATGGCCGATACTTTTAAAAGAGCTACCCAACAGCAGGGCATGAGCGATGACATGAAAAAATTTGCCAAAGAATTTTTTGATAAATTCAGGGCCATTCAATTAAAGGAGAATCAATAAAGTTCATGGTTCATAGCTCATAGCTCATTGTAAAATACAGCTGCTCTCAACTATGAACCATGAACAATCAACCATGAACCAATTAACCAATTAACAATACTACCATGGGTTTAGAACAACAAATAATGGCCGAAATGAAGGACGCCATGAAAGCAAAAGACGAAGCTACTTTACGTGGATTAAGAGCTATTAAAGCAGAAATTATCAAAGCTAAAACAGAGCCCGGGGCAGGCGGCGAAATTGATGAAGCCACCGAGCAAAAGTTTTTACAGAAGATGATGAAACAACGCCGCGACTCTTTAGAGATATTTGAAAAACAGGGCCGTGCAGACCTGGCTGCAAAAGAAAAAGAAGAGATGGCGGTAATTGAAAAATTTTTACCCAAGCAATTAGACGAAGCAGCTTTAAGGGCTGCAATTGAAAAGATCATTGCCGAAACGGGTGCCACCTCACCTGCCGACATGGGTAAGGTAATGGGTGTAGCCAGCAAACAACTGGCAGGCCTGGCCGATGGAAAAACCATCAGCAATATTGTAAAAGAATTACTGAATAAATAAACGCTGCAGCTGTAAAATGATAGACATTGCTTTTGCTATACTGATGGTAATGGCCTGTATCAGGGGTTATCAAAAAGGCTTGATCATAGCCCTGTTTTCCATCGTTGCCTTTATTATTGGCCTGGCAGCAGCATTAAAACTGTCTACAGCAGTAGCCGCATGGATCAGCGGGCATGCGTCTGTTTCAACCCAATGGCTTCCCTTTATCTCATTTGCGCTGGTATTTTTTGTAGTGGTACTGGTGGTAAACCGAACCGGCAAGCTGATCGAGAAAACCTTTGAAATGGCATTACTGGGCTGGGTAAACCGCCTGGGGGGAATAGTATTTTACGCCGCCTTATATATTATAATTTTCAGTATCTTTTTATTTTATGCCGAAAAGATACACCTGGTAGATTCCTCCGCTATACAGGCTTCGCAAAGCTATCGTTTTGTGCAGCCCTGGGGGCCGATTGTAATAGACGGTTTTGGGAAAATTATACCCTGGTTTAAAGACATGTTTACCGAACTGGAAGCATTTTTCGGCACCGTAAGCAACAAAATACAGCATTAATTTTTAAGCTTATCTTATTTAACGTATTTTGCAGCACCTGATACACTTAAGCAAGGGCAAACCATTTAACTAACGGGATGAGTTACGAAATTAAACAAGACGGCAAATTTAAATTTATAGAAGAGGGAGAAGGGGAGCCATTGATGTTATTACATGGCTTATTTGGCGCATTAAGTAATTTTCAGGACCTGATTGAACACTTCCGTAAAACCAATAAAGTGGTAGTACCTTTACTGCCCCTGCTGGACCTTGACCTGCTGCACACTTCTGTAGGCGGATTGCAAAAATTTGTACTGCGTTTTATAGAACACCGCAAATACAACCATATTCACCTGCTGGGTAATTCACTCGGTGGCCATGTGGGCCTGGTACTGGTTTTAAAACATCCCGAACATATCAAGTCCCTCATTCTTACCGGCAGCTCGGGATTATTTGAGAATGGTATGGGTGATAGTTACCCTAAACGCGGCGACAAAGAATACATTCGTAAAAAAACCCAGCTTACTTTTTACAATCCCGAACTGGCTACAGAAGAACTGGTAAACGAAGTTTTTGAGATCACTAATAACCGCCTGAAGGTCATTAAGATCATTGCCCTGGCTAAAAGTGCCATCCGCAATAATTTAGGCGAAGAGCTGAGCCAGATTAAGCAGCCTACCTGCCTTATTTGGGGTAATAACGATACCATTACACCTCCGTTTGTAGGTAAAGAGTTTAACCGCCTTATTCCTAACAGCGAGTTGCATTTTATAGATAAATGCGGCCATGCTCCCATGATGGAAGTACCGGGAGAATTCAACCAGATACTGGACCAGTTCCTGCATAAATTAAAAACACCTGCTGCAACAGATTAACAAAAATTTTTGTCTGTATACTATTACTTTCCCGGCAACGTTATCATCTAACAGGTAACACCCGTAACAATTTAAACTACAGCAATGTTAACCATCGAGCTTATCAATAACAATATCCCCCGCTTAAAACTGCAGGATACTGTATCAAAAGCTTTGCAGCTCATCAACGATTTCAGGATTACACACCTGCCCGTGGTAGCCGAAGATAAATACCTGGGGCTGATCAGTGAAGATGATTTACTGGATGCCGAAGACGACAAAATGCCCATGGAGCTGATGCAGGAAAATTTTGCTAACGCGGCCGTTCGTGACAATGAACATTTTTTAACTGCTGTAAATTGCTGCAACCAGTTTGATACCACTGTGGTACCGGTGATCAATGAAGAAAAAGAGTTGCTGGGTGTAATCACCACGCCCGACCTGTTGAAAGCATTGGGTAATTTTGCCGGCACCAACGAAATTGGCGGCATTATTGTACTTGAAATGGAACGCAGCCAGTTTGCTATTTCTGAGATCAGCCGCATTGTGGAAAGTAACGACGCCACCATCTTACACCTGAACACCACTGTACACCCCGAAACAGGTATGCTTACGGTTACCATTCACATCAATAAAAAAGAGATATCTTCCATAGTTGCTACTTTTGAAAGGTATGAGTATGATGTGATCTATTATTTTGGCAACGAAAATTTTGAGAATGAGATCCATTCCAATTACCGCCACCTGATGAATTACCTGGATATTTAAAAGAAACCGTTGCCTGTTTAATTTCATTGCCCATTTATTTTTCACCAGAAACTATTTTGAAAACAGTAATGCCTGTTCTGCAAAAAATATTCTTCAGCATACTGTTATTACTATTCGCATTATATGCTCAGGCGCAGCAACCGGATACCAGTACGTCTGCCCATACCCGGGTATACGACTCTTCCGGTAAACTGCATATCAAAAATATTATTGTTAAGGGCAACAGAACTACCAAAGAATATATCATACTGCGTGAAATACAATTCAAAAAAGGCGATTCTATTGTAATAGCAGCATTGAATAGCGAGTTGGAACAGGCCCGGCAACAGGTATACAATACCACCCTGTTTACAGAAGTAATACTTGAATACAGCGTTGCATCGGCATATGATATCATTGTAACGGTAACGGTAAGAGAACGCTGGTACATTTATCCTGTACCGCAGTTTAAACCGGTAGACCGGAATTTTAATGAATGGATACATACTTATAATGCCAGTTTAAAAAGAGTGAATTACGGATTAAAATTTGTGCATTATAATTTAAGCGGCCGCAGAGACCAGCTGCGCATTTATATACTCAACGGTTTCAGCCGCGATTTTTCTTTCAGTTACAATGCCCCTTACAGTAATAAAGCATTAACAGAAGGTTTTGTAATAGGCGCCGGTTACTCACAAAAAAAAGAAATCCCTTATAAAACCGACTACAACAATAAACTGCTTTTCTATACATCCGATTCTTTACGCAGCAAATTTGTGGGCAGCACATCATATATAAATGCCGGGTACACCCTTCGCAGGGGATTTTTTGTTAAACATTTTTTCAATATCAGTTTTTCAAGGCTTACTGTATCCGATAGCATTGTTGCAGCTAATAAAAACCCCAATTATTTGGGTGCCGGCAAAACTGCTGCTGGTGTTTTTGAGGCAGCATACACCTGGCAATATATTCATGTAAACAATGTATTGTATGCCACCAGCGGGCAGTCTGCCTTTATATCCCTCTCAAAACGCGGTCTGGGTTTTACAGGCGGTGTTAATGCCTTAACGGCAGAAGCAGGTGCCAACCATTATTACGACCTGGGAAAAAAATGGTACAGCAGCATACAACTGAATGGTAAAATACGGTTGCCTTTTCAACAGGCTTATATTAACCAAAAGGGCCTGGGTTATGGCGACAGTTATTTAAGAGGTTTGGAATACCTGGTGATAGATGCAGTAGCAACAGGGCTGGTTAAGTCTACCTTAAAAAAGAAAGTAGCAGAATGTAAGATCCCCCTACCCTTTAAGTTGCGGTCATTATCTTATATCCCACTTACCCTGTTTGTAAAAACCTATGCCGACCTGGGAATGGCTTTTAATAAAAAAGAATTTGCCAGCAATCTCAACAACAGGTTATTGTATACGGGTGGCTTTGGTATAGATATCCTTACTTTTTATGATGTAAACCTGCGCCTGGAATACAGTTTTAACCAATTAAACCAAAAGGGGCTATTTTTACATACACAAAGCGGATTTTAATCTTATCACCAAAGAGCCAATAATGAAAATAGCCATATACAGCAGGGGGTTGGAAGAGAACCAGCACAAGGAAATAGGTTCGCTGCTGAAGGAATTGGAAAAGCATGGAGTAGAGCCTGTTTTTTACCAGGACTTCTTCAATAAATTTTATTCGGCAGTTGATCTTAAAACAAAATACTCAACATTCAATTCTTCTGAAGACCTTGACGAAAGTATCGACTGCATGATCAGCCTGGGTGGCGATGGCACTTTACTGGATACCGTAACTTTTGTACGGGATAAAGGCATCCCAATTTTAGGCATCAATTACGGAAGGCTTGGTTTTTTAGCCAATATTGGTAAGGGTGAATTACAAACTGCTGTTGATGCACTGGTTAGCGGCACGTATGTAATTGATAAAAGAACATTGATTCACCTGGATGCCAACGTACCTTTATTTGGCGAAGTGCCCTATGCGCTGAACGAATTCTCTCTATTAAAAAAAGATTCTACCTCCATGATAAAAATTCACACATACCTGAATGGTGAATTTTTAAATACTTACTGGGCAGATGGTTTGATTGTAGCCACGCCCACAGGATCTACAGGTTATTCTTTAAGCTGCAACGGGCCCGTGGTTTTTCCGCACAGCGGCAGTTTTGTAATTACACCGGTAGCACCGCACAATCTTAATATACGGCCCATTGTAGTGCCCGACGACACAGTGATCTCCTTTGAAGTGGAAGGCCGCACAGATGGTTTTTTATGCACGCTCGACAGCCGAAGGGAAATTGTAACCAAAGAAATTCAGCTGGCAGTGCGCAAAGAAACATTTGGTGTAAACCTGATAAGGCTAAACGAAAATAATTTTTTACAAACCCTGCGGAATAAGCTCAGCTGGGGTTTGGATGTAAGGAACTGACCCCTTACAGGAACCATTGAGCTGCACCTGTGTTTTCGCCTGGCCGCATTCAACCATAAATTTGCGCATCATTTTCTATGCACAGCAAAATAAAAAAACTACGTGTCATTTTTTTCCTGTACTGGATCTTACTGGCGTATATTATTGCCGCACTGGTATGGTGGTTCATTGCACTGAACCGGCAAAACGAAGTGATGGCCGACTATAAAAAACAGGAATTAAGAACAGCGTCAGCAACCTACAAAACCGATCTTGCCAAAATTGAAGCAGCCGAAAGAAGTAAACGGGTACAGTATATCGGGGAAGGAATTGCATTTTTTTTGCTGATCATGGCTGGGGCCTTATCTGTTTTCAGGGCTGCCAGAAGGCAGTTGCATGTTAGTTTGCAGCAGCAAAACTTCATGATGGCATTAACACATGAATTAAAAACCCCCATTGCAGTTACCAAACTAAACCTGGAAACCCTGCAAAAAAGAAAACTGGAAGACATGCAGCGGCAGCGGCTTATACAAACCACGTTGCAGGAAGCCAACCGAATGAATACCCTTTGCAACAATATGCTGCTGTCGTCTCAAATAGAAGCCAAAGGTTTTCAGCTAAGCGAAGAAGAAATTAATTTTAGTGAACTGACCAGTGAATGCGTACAGGATTTCATTACCCGCTATGCCGATAAAAAGATCAGTGCCGGTATACAGGAACATGTATTTACCAATGGCGACAGGCTGTTATTACAAATGGTGGTGAACAACCTGGTAGACAATGCCATAAAATATTCGCCCAAAGAAGCTGCCATTACAGTACTGTTAACGCAGCAGGATAACGATATTACTGTGCAGGTAAAAGATGAGGGAAAAGGAATTGATGCAGAAGAGAAACGCAAAGTGTTTAATAAATTTTACCGGGTAGGCAATACCGCTACCAAGGGTGCCAAGGGTACAGGCCTGGGCCTGTATCTTACCAAAAAGATTGTACAGGAACACAATGGTAACATTTCTGTGACGGATAATATTCCATCCGGTTGTATTTTTACCATTACATTACACTCATCCGATCAAAAAAATTAAAGCACTTGGATACAAAATTTTCGATATTGCTGGTAGAAGATGAAGAAAATTTACAGGAGGCCCTGAAGCTGAACCTGGAACTGGAAGGCTATGAGGTAACCGGCGTATACGATGGTGCCGAAGCATTGAAAATTGTACAGCATGAATATTTTAACCTGATCATACTGGATGTAATGCTGCCCGAAATTGACGGTATTACCGTTTGTGAAACCATCCGCCTGCAAAATCCTGATATTCCTATTTTGATACTGAGTGCACGTAACAGCAGTGCCGACAGGATAATGGGATTAAAAAAAGGAGCGGATGATTATATGACCAAGCCCTTTAACCTGGAAGAGTTATTATTGAGGGTAAATAAACTCATCAAAAAAAGCGAACGCATGAGTGCCAAACAACCTTTACCCGAAGTGTATGAGTTTGGCAAAAATAAAATTGATTTTAAAGCACTGGAAGGATACACCAAAAGCCAGGAGAAAGTACCGCTCACCAAAAAAGAAGCGATGCTGCTGAAACTGCTGATTGAAAACAAGAATGAAGTGGTGACCCGTGAAAAGATATTACAGTCTGTTTGGGGCTACAATGTATATCCCACTACCAGAACCATTGATAATTTTATCCTCAACTTCAGAAAATATTTTGAAGAAGACAGCCGCAATCCCAAACACTTTCACTCCGTTAGAGGCATTGGCTATAAGTTTACCGAATATTAATTTTTATAGGTATTCAGCATTTGTATAATGGTGGCAGCACTGTCATACAATTCCTGCCGCTTATCATCGGTACTAAACGGTGTGTACAACTGCAGTTCAATATCATTCAGTACCTGTTGCAGCTGCAGCGTGGTAGTTACTGCAATTTCTTTTTTATCCAGTTGTTCACCAATACTTCTTTTATTGATGGTTTCCACAGGCAATTGTAATTTATCTGCCAGGTATTGTTTTAACCCATGGTTAAGAGCAGCATAAAAATCTGCACTGCTGCCCTGCAACAGGCTGCCTGCCTTTTCAAGATAATTTTTTTCGTGGGTATCCATCATTTTTTCAGCAGCAGCCTCAGCAGTTATTTTTTCTTCCGCTGCCCTTTTTTCAGCAGCCAGTTTTTCCCGCAGTTCCTTTTTCTTATCATGCTGCAGCCATAAGATCAGCCCGCAAATGATCAATACCGCCACTGTACTGATCACCCATCGTCTGTTACTGAAAAAAGTATTTAAAAAGCCGGGAGCTGCTGTTTTAACCATCTCAGGTGCAACAGTTTTTTTTCCATTTCCTTTTGCTACGCTAAAAGAAATGGGTTTGGTAGAATCTGTTTTATACCTCCCTTCTTTGGGATCAAAATAACTGAAGCGTATGGCAGGAATGGTATAAGTGCCCGGTGTGGCAATTGTAAACGTGTAAGTGATCATTTTTCTGCCACTTACCGGAACCGTTGTTTTTTGCAGTTCATCTGTTGTAGACGGGTCAAATGCTTCAAAGCCCTGCGGCCAGTTAATATCGGGTGTATTCACCAATTGCAGATTACCCACCCCGGTTACTATTACACCCAGTTTGCCTGCATCATCGGTGGTGAACTTATTTTTTTCCAGTACCGCCTCTATTGCAAAATTGCCCACCGCGCCTTTAAAACTGGCCGGAACATTGGCATCAGGTAAAGGCTTTACCGTAATATTGCCGGGTTTACTTTTCAATATTACTTTCTGTTCTTCCACGCCTTCAGCAGGTATGGTGGCATCTTCAAATGCCCGCATCATATCTCCCAGCAGGTCGTTTTGCCCGTTGGCATATGCTTCTTTTATAAAATGAACCTGGTTCTCCAGCTCCACGGGGTCCAGTTCCAGGTTACCGGACTGTAAGGGATACAGTTGTGCTTTTCTTAAAATGTATACATTGTATTCGCGGCCATTTACTTTTTCCCTTGTATAATTCATGCTGTTGGGCTGCTGCAGGTCAATTACAGAAAAGCCGTTGAAAGATGGATTTTTTACCAGGTTGCTTTCACTTTTTAAGCGGGTGTACAGTTTATAAGTGGCAATTACCGGCTCGCCCACATAGCAGGAGGTTTTATCCAGCTCCAGCTTTACAAACATGTTACGGTTAATTTTATCGGCGGCGTTTTCCCCCTTTCGTAAAATATAGTCGTTGAAGGGAGTGGGTGCTGGTGTATCATCAAAAGGATTGAAACCGCCAAATGGAGAAGTATTGGTATTGGCCTGGTTATTAGAAACTGTGTTACTAACCTGTACCGTTACCGGGTTACTTTTATATTCTTTACCGTCGGCCACTGCCTTTGCTGCGGGAATATTGAAAGTGCCGGGGCCTTTGGGTTTTAAAATATAGCTGAGTGCAATGTATCTTTTTACATCCCCATTCACACTGGTCATACCACTTTCCTGGTTGGGGCCGCTTACCAAAAGAAAATTTTTAAGTACAGGTGGGCTGATCTGCTGCACTTCCGAAGCATTTTCCACTACCAGGCGTAACTGTACAAATTCATTTTTGCTGATCTGCGGTGCAGAAACTGTGGCAGAAAATTTTACCTGGGCCATTGCAAACTGGCCCATGGTGAGTAAAAACAGTAAAATGAATTTTTGTAGCAATGCTTGCATAAGTAAAGAACGCAAAAATAGCGGTTATAGCAGTTGTATGTTTGGCAGAATAAGATGAACGGTTTTAAAATACTGTTAATATAGCAACTGTGCTGCTGCACAAATGATAGATGGCTGTAAAACCGGCAGGGCCTGTACTACAGATCTCCCAGCAGTGGCCGCATCACAATTTCTTCCACGCAGGCACCTGCACTTAGCTGTGAAGCTGCATAGATCATCTTTGCCACATCTGCGGCTTCCATGATACGATGGCTGCTGTTATCAAAATCACCCCAGGAATCGGTGAGTACTGCGCCAGGATACAAAGCCGTTACTTTAATGCCGTATTCCTTCATCTCTTCGCGTAAATTTTTGCTGAAGCCATCCATAGCAAACTTACTGATGCTGTAGGCTCCCCCGTTTTTATACGCCTGCAGCGAAGCGATGGAACAGATATTAAATATATGACGGCCAGCACCTGAAGCCGGCGTCTGCATCATTACAGGTAAGATGGTTCGGGTAAGATGATAAGCGCTGTATACATTGGTGGCCATTTGATTTTCCAGTGCCCCTTCAGGTTCGCTGTGTACACTGCCGGGTTCAAACAAGCCTGCATTGTTTACCAATACATCCGGAACCATGCCGGTATCCAGTATCCAGTTTCCAAACGCTTTGGCCTGGGTACTTAAATCAAATGTGACAGCTTTAATGGTTACAGACGGATAGCGCATTTGCAATTCCTCCACCGTTTTATATAATGGCACTCCATTACGGCTGCATAAAAATAAATGGTGGCCATGCGATGCAAACTCCTGTGCTATGGCTTTTCCAATTCCCTTTGAAGCACCGGTAATTACAATATTCATAATGTAGTATTAAATAATTCGCCTTTCTTTGCAAATCTACAATCGTAAAGCTACAATTTGAATGAAGTACCAACATCTTTTCTTTGACCTGGATCATACCCTGTGGGATTTTGATGCCAACGCCAAAGCCACCCTTACTGACCTGTACGCAGTTTTTGAGCTGGATAAAAAAGTAGCTGCTCCCTTTGAAGATTTTTACAGGAAGTATTTATACCACAATGAAATTTTATGGGACAGGTATCACAATGGCCTCATCAGTGCCGAAGACCTGAAATGGAAACGCATGTACCGCACCCTGCTGGACTTTAAGATCGGCAACGAACAATTGTCGAAAGACCTGAGTGCAAGATTTTTAGATATCCTGCCTACAAAAAAAATATTGTTCCCGCATACCATTGAAATACTGGAGTACCTGCTGGCAAAAAAATATACCCTGCACCTGATTACCAATGGTTTTGAAAAAACGCAATGGAGTAAGATCAATAACAGCGGGCTGTCAAAATACTTTACACACATGATCACCTCCGAAGCAAGCAACAGCCTGAAACCTAAAAAAGAAATATTTGAATATGCACTGAATAAAACCGGCGCCCGTTTAAAAGAAAGTATCATGCTGGGCGATAACCTGGAGGCTGATATCCAGGGAGCCCTCAATGCCGGTATGGATTCAGTTTTTGTAAATCATATCAATGCCACAACAGAACTGCAGCCCACTTACATCATTTATCACTTACAGGAACTGGAAGATATTTTATAGGCATAAAAAAAACCTCCTGTTACAGGAGGTTCAAATAAGTTGAGTAGCAAGATTACATTTTAGCTGTTGTTGCTTTGTCTTTGCAGCAAGCCTTTTTTTCAGCTGTAGCGGTACCTTTAGTGCAGCATGTTTTTCCCTTTGCACATTTTTTAGTTTTCTTCTTTCCGTTATCTGCAAATGATACTGCTGTAACCAGTAATGCTGCGGTGGCTAATAAAAATACTTTTTTCATAATTATAATTTAGTGTGTTTAATCAACGTAAAAGTAGGCTTGTTATTGCAAATGGCCAATTTCAAATTGTTAAAATCTACAATGTTGCTATAACGGTTACACCGCCTTGTACCGCCTCGTTAAGGGCTACATTTATTTTGGTGCCAATGGGTAAAAGAAGGTCTACCCGGCTGCCAAATTTTATAAACCCCAGCTCATCGGTTTGCGTTACTTTTTGACCCACCTGCAAATAATTTACAATACGTTTTGCCAGGGCGCCGGCAATTTGTTTTACCAGTATCTCTGTATTGTTTTTTCTGATTACTACAGAATGCCGTTCGTTTTCGGTAGATGATTTAGGATTCCAGGCTACCAAATACTTGCCTTTGTGATATTGATTGTACACTACTTCACCGCCTATGGGATTACGGTTAACATGTACATTGGCAGGGCTCATAAAAATGGATACCTGCAGGCGTTTTTCTTTGAAATATTCCGGGTCAATGGTTTCTTCAATTACCACTACTTTACCATCGCAGGGCGAAACCACCAGGTTTTCGCCAGCCGTTAAATTACGGCTGGGTATGCGGAAAAAAGAAATCAGGAATAACAATAAAAACAACGTGGCAAAAAATATTACCCAGCATAAAATTGGTAATGACGCACTGAAAAAATACAGTGTGGCAAAATTAATAGCCCCAAATATTAAAGTGCCGATGGCAATAGATTTATATCCTTCGCGGTGAATGGTCATGCTGTTGAATTGAGCTGCAAATATAAGAGTTTAGCTGTTTAAGGGTTTAGAAGTACTATATTAATTACTGCCGGCAATTTATATAAACAGTTTTACGTACACCCATACTGCCGGTGCTGCAAATAATAAGGAGTCAAAACGATCTAAAAAACCACCATGCCCGGGCATGATAGTACCGCTGTCTTTTACATTGGCCATGCGCTTGAGTTTACTTTCAAACAGGTCGCCGATGGTGCCAAAAATGGCACAGAGGGCCGCTATAATGAAGAAATGATATGCTGGTATGGGACCCTGGAACCCTGTGAGGGTTTTACCTTTTAAAATATACATGTAACTGAATCCTATTACAAGTACACATAAAACAGCACCGCCAATAGTTCCTTCCCAGGTTTTTTTAGGAGAAATTTTTGAGAAGGGGGTTTTACCGATCAATGAGCCAACTATGTATGCCATTGTATCATTGATCCAAATTGAGAAAACGATGGTACAGGGAAATAAAAATGAAAATGCTCTCTTATTAGCCGATATCCAGTTCCCTTCCGGTAAAAAACCAGTCCACACCAGCGATAAGTTACCCAGCATCAGTAACGGCATGGTAATGTAAACCAACCCCAGCAAACAATAGGGTACATATTTATCACCATATATCTGCTTCATCAGTTTTACCAGCTCGTACCAGCAACCAAAATGCACAATGGTAAACAATATAAAAAAACTCCATGCATTCCATAGTAATCCAGCCAGCATTACTGCTACAAAAACTACTGCTGTTAAAGAACGCGTTTTAAGTGTTGCTACATTTAATGCCATAAAATTTATAATTGTTATGCCAGTAATGGCGATTGGGCCAGTAAAATATTTTCGTTGAGTGCAATGCGGTTGCGGTTGTGTTTACTCAGGTTTTTCAGCCAAATAAACAAACCATACAATACAGCAAAAGAGATCACCAGGCTCCATACCGGCATTTTGGGGTCAAGGTCATTTACACCAGGAGCAGTTTTTTTATGCATATTGGTATAAAACAACACTGATAATGCCATCAGGTTATTCATAAAATGGGCTACAATATTTACCCAAATATTTTTTGTTTGCCAGAACAATACCCCCAGTACATACCCCAGTATAAAGCGGCTGATGAATAAATAATATGAAGCATGTATCAGGCTGAACAGGATGGAAGTAAGGACGATGGCCACTACCGGTTTTTTTATCCAGCGCACCAGCAGGTTTTGTAATACCCCGCGAAACAGCAGCTCTTCAAACAGTGCAGGCAACAAAGCGATGATAAAAATACCTGCTAAAAACTGCCCCCAGCCTTTTAAATTACTCATGGCAGCAATAGCATCACTGTATTGCTGCTCGGCATTTTTTGCCATCGCATCCACCGAAGGAAAATAAGACAATAACCATTTGCTTACATCTGCAAAAGGGTTAGAGAAATACCCCGCAGCCAATATGATCAAAAAGCCGGCAATGATCTGCCCTGCATTAAAATATTTTGAAAATCCCGCCCATAAAAATTTCTTGTAGAAAATTAATACGAAAGCTACCGAAGGAATAAACATCATTAAAAAAGTACCTGCCACCTGCGCCAGCTGGGCATAATTGGTGTTTTCGGGTTTTAGTAAAGCTGCCTGCATGGCTTCTGCCCGGGCCATTCCTGTTAATTGGCTATTGCCTAAAGCATTGCTGCCCAGTATGGTTATCACCAATCCCGACAATATCAATCCCACACCCACCAAACCCAGCAGCACAGCAAATTGTGCCCAATAATTGATCCTTTTTGTTTCTGTAAGCACCATAGTAATAGATGTTGTAAATTTGCCGCATCAAAAATAAGCCATGCGGTGCATAATTGGCAAATTGATATTTGATACAAGTATATGATAAAAATTGGTGACCATATTACCCTCCCGGATTTTCCCCTGCTGTTAGCGCCCATGGAAGATGTGAGCGACCCGCCTTTTCGTGCTGTTTGTAAGGATCATGGAGCCGATTTGATGTATACAGAATTCATCAGCAGTGAGGGCCTGATACGGGATGCCATTAAAAGCCGTAAAAAACTGGACATTTTTGATTACGAAAAACCTATTGGCATACAAATATTTGGTGGAGATGAAGACAGCCTGGCCATGGCTGCAAAAATTGTAGATGTTACCAATCCTGATCTGCTGGATATTAATTTTGGTTGCCCGGTTAAAAAAGTAGCACTGAAGGGTGCAGGTGCCGGCGTTTTAAAAGATGTTGACCTGATGGTGCGTTTAACAGATGCTGTGGTAAAATCAACCAGCCTACCCGTTACCGTTAAAACAAGATTAGGCTGGGACGATAATAATAAAAATATTGAAGAAGTTGCAGAGCGTTTGCAGGATGTGGGCATTAAAGCTTTAGCCATTCATGGACGTACCCGTGCTCAAATGTATAAAGGTGAGGCCGACTGGAGCCTGATCGCTAAAGTGAAAGAAAACCCACGCATCACCATTCCTGTTTTTGGCAATGGCGATATCGATTCTCCCGAAAAAGCGCTGGAATATAAAAACCGGTTTGGCGTGGATGGCATTATGATTGGCCGTGCTGCCATAGGCTATCCCTGGATCTTTAATGAAATCAAGCATTTTGTACAAACCGGCCGGCACTTACCAGCTCCCACTATTGAAGACCGCGTGGCAGTATGTAAAAAACATTTACACAAATCTTTTGAATGGAAAGGCCCCAAAGTGGGCATTTTTGAAATGCGCAGGCATTACACCAATTATTTAAAAGGTATGCCGGGTATAAAAGATTACCGCTACAAACTGGTAACCCTAAGTACCGTGGAAGAAATTGATGCGGTACTGGATGAAATAGCCATCAGGTATAAGGGATATGAATTTGAAAAAACACCTATTGAACTGGTAAACTATCATGAAAACTGCCCCGTGAATTAAGCCCTTTGCACTCGCATTACTTTTAGCAAACCGATTACCGACACCAGCGTCCAGATGGCTTCTAAAATTATGAATGGCCAGAAGATGAGCAGTACTGCCGCATAGCAGCTTAATGCACCTCCAATAGTATTCAGTACAAAAAATAATTTCCCGTTTCCGGGAATCATTTTAAATGTGTTTAAAAAATAAGCCAGTAATACCAGCCCCACCCCGATTGTGCCAATGATATCGTTATAAGACATGGTAAATTATTTATTGAAAAAAGATATCAATGCCTGTAAATATATTTCGCCTCTTTTTTCTGCAAAATAATCTGCTGACAAAGCAATTAATGCCATGATGGTTAAACTTAACCCGAAGCCTTTCCAGAATTGCAGTTCACTATTATTTTTAAAATAGAAGTACAATGCCACTCCCACTATGCCTAATATTATTTCCACCCAGCGGTATATCACAAAGTTCTTCATTACCGTTTGCATCCGGGGAATTTCATTTTGTTTCAGTTCAGAAGGATTGAGGCCGTACGCATACACATTCCGTATACGGTCTGCATCACTTCTTTTATAAACAGTAAAACCAACTACGCCCAGCAGTAAGCCAATAAGTAATAATGGAACAGCAGCTCCTTTATAAAAATTATCTTTTAAAAAAATAAAAAAACCAACCGCTGTAATAATGCCCGCAATGCCAACCAGTAAAAACACCAGGCTTTCACTTTTTTCTGCGTTAAAATACTTTTCAATATCTGTTTTGTTAAACATCCTTGTATTTACTTTAAAGTTACTGATTTAAACTTTTCGCTGAATATGCCTTACAATTGCTGTTACCAGGTTACGGGGTGCAAAACGAATACCGTTTGCCATAATATAATTCATCATACCGTGAATGGCCACGCGTTGTCCTTTTTGCATGGCCTTGTAACCGTAGGCTGCCACCACCTTTGAAGAAGGCACTTTTTTATCTTTAAACAAACCGCTGTCTTCCATTGCAGCAGCAGCCTGGAAACCGCTTTCGGTTGCCCCGGGACATAACGCTGTAACGGTAACACCACTACCCTGTAATTCATTGGCAATGGCTTCACTGAAATGGAGCACAAATGCTTTGCTTGCAAAATACACACTCATCAGGGGGCCGGGTTGAAAGGCGGCAGTAGATGCCACATTCATGACTCTGCCAAACTTACGCTGCACCATACCCGGCAATATTAAATATGTAAGATAAGTCAGGGCCGTAACATTCAGGTTGATCATTTCTTCCTGCTTTGTCCATATACTTTCAGTAAAAAGACCAAAATCACCCACCCCTGCGTTATTCACCAAATAGTCTACCGTAATATTATTTTGGTTGCACCATTCAAATATTTCTTTTGGGCTATTGCAGTGGCTAAGGTCTTTTGCGAGTACATGTACCATTATGCCAAATTGCTTTTGCAGTTCAGCAGCAAGTTCTTTTAATTTGCCTTCACTTCTTGCCACTAGTATTACATTGATCTTGTCTTTTGCAAAGATCTTCGCCAGCTCAAAACCAATACCGGATGATGCCCCTGTGATTAATGCTGTTGCCATAATTTTTTATTAAGATTAGAATTATTTACTGATCGCACTTTTAAATGCAGCTGATGATGGCGAGATGGTGGAACCAAAATAATTGGTCAGCATGCCATTTTCATCCACAATATATTTTGTAAAATTCCAGGAGGGAGGTTCATTGTTCCAGCCATTTTTTCCGGCATCTGTCAACCATTGAAAAACGGGGTTTTGATCAGCTCCTTTAATAACACGGCTTTTCTTCATCAGTAAAAAAGTGACACCATAATTTCTTTGGCAAAAATTGGCAATGCTGGCATCATCGCCTTTTTCCTGCTCTTTAAAATCATTTGCCGGAAATCCGATAATAGTAAGCTGTTGTTTATTTTCTTCATACAGTTTTTGCAGATCGCCATACTGATCCGTATAGCCGCAGTCGCTGGCGGTGTTCACCAATATTACCTTCTTTCCTTTCAATTGTGCAAAATCATAAACCTTTCCATCGTTCAGTGTATCTTTTAAAGCATAAAAAGAAACTGGTGGCGTTTTGTCTTTATTCGCCAGTTCCTTTGCATTAGCACCGGTTATTTTAGCGATCCACATCAATGCAGGGTATACAGCTTTCAATATTTTTTGTCGGTAGGTCATGTTTTTTGAATTACGGTTTACAATTTGAACATAGGCAGCAAAGCTGCCAAGCAGTATTACAATAACAATCAGGAAGCGTTTTAGTTTCTTCATAATTTTTGTGCCCGGGTGCTTATTCATTACAACAAAAAATAACGGCATTAGTTGCCAGTTCATTTTCTATCATAGGGATATAGTTAGTTTTCAAAAAAGTACAATTAAATATTTGTGCCCTTTGCGACTTTTCCTGGGAGTATTACCTGATCACCCACTTAAACAATTTCAGCTTCCCTTTAAACGGTGGATACTTGATTGCCGGGTCAAACCAGGTAGGCGTTTTCATCACCGATTTTTTATGACTAAAGGTATCAAATGAAAATTTACCATGGTATTGCCCACTGCCACTAAAACCACGTCCACCAAAGGGCAGATGATGATTGGTTAAATGCCAGCTGGCATTGTTTACACAGCCACCGCCAAAAGCCACACTGTTCAGCCAGTCTTTTTCTTTAACCGTGCTTGAAGTAAATATGTAAAACGCCAAAGGATTTTTATTCAGTGCTATTATTTTCAATGCCGCTTCTTTAGAACTAAAACTAATGATGGGGAGAATGGGGCCGAAAATTTCGTCTTTCATAATCGCATCATCTGTACTAATATTATCCATGATAGTAGGCTCAATAAATAATTTACTTTTATCATTTCGTCCGCCCACTATAATATTCCCCTGCGGCAGATAATTTACCAGGCGGTTGAATTGTTTTTCATTGATGATCTTTCCATAGTTATAATTTTCTTCAGGGCGGTTGCCAAAGAATTTTTGCAAACAGGTTTTTAATTCAGCAATCAGTGCCTCTTTTTTGCTTTCATGCACCAGTACATAATCAGGTGCCACGCACATTTGTCCGGCATTGCTGAATTTGGTAACTCCAATCCTTTTGGCTGCCACTTTTATATTGGCATCGGCTTCCACCACGCAGGGACTTTTTCCGCCGAGCTCTAATGTTACCGGAACCAACCGTTCTGCAGCCATCTTGTAGATTATTTTTCCCACTGCTGTACTGCCGGTATAAAATACATGATCAAAACTAAAATCATTCATCATCTCCGGTATTACTGTTGCACCATCGCCTTCAGTAAATAAAATATAGGCCTTATCAAAAGTGGTATCAATCAACTCCTTCATTACCGCCGCTGTTGCAGGGGCAAATTCGCTGGCTTTTAACACACAGCAGTTGCCTGCTGCTATAGCACCAACCAATGGTGTAAACAATAATTGCAAAGGGTAATTCCACGGCCCAATGATTAATACAGTACCCAGTGGCTCCTGAAGAATATAACTTGAAGAAGGCATATTCAGTAAATTGGTGCTCACCAGATCGGGCTGCATCCATTTTTTTAAATGGCTGATAGAGGCATTGATCTCACTCAGTAAAAAACCCGTTTCGGTAACCCAGCACTCTTCCGGACTTTTTTTTAAATCTGTATACAATGCTTCGTGAAATGCCATTTCGAATTGCAATAATGCCGTTCTTAATTTTTTTAATTGTTCTTTACGAAAGGCATATGGCTTTGTTGCTCCGCTGTCGAAATATTGGCGCATTGCTGAAAGTTGATTTATGTTTGCCATTACCATTAAATTTGCAGCAAGGTAAAAGAATTTAGTTAAGAGTGGAAAACAGAAAAAGAGAAGAGCGGTTGATTTACTTGTAAAATAGCAACATGACAGATGAACAATACATGCGGCAGGCATTAAAGGAAGCACAAAAAGCATTTGATGCCGGTGAAGTACCGGTGGGTGCCATTGTGGTAATGAACCACCAAATCATTGCAAGGGCGCATAACCAGGTAGAATTGCTGAACGACAGCACAGCTCATGCAGAGATACTGGCCATCACCACCGCTTTCAATTTTTTAGGCAGCAAATACCTGCCCGATGCTACCTTGTATGTAACGCTGGAGCCCTGCCTGATGTGCAGTGGTGCTTTGTACTGGAGTAAGATCGGTAAAATGGTGTACGGGGCTGCTGATGATAAAAACAGTTACCGGAAAAGTACCGGCACCAACAATCCCTTTCATCCTAAAACGGAAATTACAGGCGGTATTTTACAAGAAGACTGTGCCCGGCTGATGAAAGATTTTTTTAAGCTCAGACGCTAGACTATTGTACCAGCAATTTTCTTTTTACCTGCCTGCTGTTTTGTTTGAGTATAATAAAATAAATCCCGGGAGTTAAGGAAAACATTACCACCATATTTTCGTTGCCGCTGAATAAAAACCTGCTGTCGTTGCGTACCATTTTTCCGGCGGCACTGATCATCTGCAGTTGCACCGTTCCCGGCTCAAATCCTTTTAATTCCAGTTCTATTTTGTTTTTAGCAGGGTTGGGGTATACTTTTACGGATACTGTTTCCTTTACAGGTACTGAATCGTGGCCCGGCTTTTGAACGGTGGTAACAGCAGAAATGATAGCAGCCGTATCATTACCTGCCGCGTTTTGTGCAAAGCCGGTACAAATTCCCAAAAACGTAAGCAACAGTATTACAATTTTTTTCATTTTATAATTGAATAGGAAATCATTAACGTAAATTTGTTCTCTAATATTTCATTAAGCATCATAAAAAAATCACAACTATGGCATTTACATTACCGGCTCTGCCTTACTCACACGACGCATTAGAGCCACATATCGACACCACTACCATGCAGATCCACCATGGCAAACACCACCAGGCTTATGTTGACAATCTGAATAAAGCCATTGCAGGTACCGAAAACGAAAACAAAACCATTGAAGAACTGGTAAAACATGCAGGAGCCATTTCTCCGGCAGTTCGCAATAATGGCGGTGGCCATTGGAATCATACATTTTTTTGGGAAAGCCTTGCCCCAAACGCAGGTGGCGCCCCAACAGGTAAATTAGCCGATGCCATTACTGCTGCTTTTGGAAGCTTTGATGCCTTCAAAGAAAAATTTGCCGCTGCCGGCATGACCCGTTTTGGAAGTGGCTGGGCATGGCTGATAGTGAAAGATGGCAAACTGGAAGTAAGCAGCACACCTAATCAGGACAATCCTTTAATGGAAATTGCTGATGTAAAAGGCAATCCAATTTTAGGTGCCGACGTTTGGGAGCATGCCTACTACTTAAAATATCAAAACCGCAGAGCAGATTATTTAGCTGCTTTTTGGAATGTGGTAAACTGGAGCAAAGTAGCAGAGCGTTTTGCTGCTGCCTGAGCCCATCAATAATAATTCAAGTAAGCTGCAATATTAATTGCAGCTTTTTTATTTTTATAATATCTTGTATCAAATCATACAGATGTATAAAAAAATCATTTCCCTTGCTGTTATAGTTTTTAACTGCGCTTCAGTTTGGGCCGACACGCCGGGAAAAGCCACAATGCATGAAAGTAAAGTAACTTTTCAAAATGTATCATCCATTCAGGATTATACATTTCACTACAGTTTTAATTATGGCGATAAAGCAGGGATTATCCGTAACGATAGTGCGTTAATAATACCAGCCAGTAATGGCGCCCCTGATGGTTTTATTTTTTGGGGTACCAATAACAGCAATCAAAAAAGTACCGATACCATTATCTTCCGCAATTATTATACTGCCGATGCGGTGGTCATTCTTTCTGCAGTTACAAAAGATTCCATCAGGTACAGTATCACGCCTTTGTCTAATGCGAATGAGTTGGTAAGCGAGCGCAATACCGACAGCATTGCTAACAAACAATTAATTACTGATGCCAGGGCAGCTAAACGTAACCATTATATACAAACTGCACTTTTATACGGTGCCGGTATTGCCGGGTTGGGAGGCCTGGTTTGGTTTTTTGTAAGAAGGAAAAAGAAAAAACAAGTAGCTGTCTAGGGTACCGGATCGTAGCCATGCCCGCCCCAGGGATGGCATTTGGATACCCTTTTAATGGTGAGCCATAATCCTTTTACAGGCCCGTATTTTTTTAATGCCTCAATGCCGTAATGCGAACAGGTGGGTGTATAGCGGCATTTATTCCCCAGCCAGGGAGAAATGATCCATTGATACAGTTTTATTAAAACGATGAATGGAAAACTACAAATTTGCAGCAACAGCTTCATGTGTAATTTTTTGTAAGCGCCTGATGGTATTACCGGTCTTTTCAATAATCAGGTCATACCCTGGCAGTTCATTACCGGTATAAATAAAAAATACTGCCAGGCATTGGTGTTGTTTTTTTACCACATCAACCAGGTCGTTTTTCTGCAACCGGTATCCTTCCCGCATCAATCTTTTAATCCTGTTCCTGTCGATGGCATTTTTAAAGTGCCTGGTGCTTACCGAAAAACCAGCCTGCACACCAATTGGAATTTTTTCGTTTGTACTAAATGCATACACCACCCTGAAAGGAAAATTAGAAAAGCTTTTACCCTGATTGAACACCTGCTCAATCAGTTTCCTGCTTTTCAGTTTTTCTGTTTTGCCTAATGTATATCGTTGCCGGGTTTCCAATACGCCAAAATTAAAAAGTCCTGCTGAATAGCAGGACTGAATTATTGTAAGCAGATCTGCATCACAGATCCATTTATTTATTTTTTATCTCCACGTTCGCTGGAAACAGTCAGTTTATGACGTCCTTTCTTTCTGCGGCTTGATAATACTTTACGTCCGTTAGCTGATTCCATGCGTTTACGGAAACCGTGTACTGACTTTCTGCGGCGCTTATGGGGCTGATAGGTTCTTTTTTTACCTGGCATTGTTTTAAATTTTTTCCTTTACAAAATAATTTTTCTACAACATACACCAGGGCACCATCCCTGCTGATTGTGAAAGGACGGCAAAAGTAAGGTAAAATGTTGAAACTTGGGGGTAGAAATGGGAAAGTTTTTTAGTTTATAGCTCCAGGTGTATTGATTTTACTGGCTTTCCATAAAAGTTGGCCGCATGGTTATCAAAATCTTCGGTTGAATCGGTTGTATAAAACAACAACTGACCATTTTTACTGCAGGCGGTTTCCATTTCCGGGTGACGGTGCAGGTACTCCTGCAGGCTGTTGGCCACTATTTTACCCTGCGAAAGCACGGTAACGCCCGGGGGAACAAATTGCGCTATCTTATTCATTAATAAAGGATAATGTGTGCAGGCCAGCAATACCGTATCGATAGCAGCAGATTGGTTCAGCAGCAGATCGATATCTTTTTTTATGAAATAATCGGCCCCGGGTGAGTGGTATTCATTATTTTCTACCAGGGGCACCCACATGGGGCAGGCCTGCTGGTAAACGGTAATTTGGGGATAGAATTTGCCAATCTCTATTGGGTACGAATTGGATTGAACCGTGCCATTGGTACCTAAAATACCCACTTGTTTTGACTTAGATAAGCTGCCAATGATCTCTGTTGTGGGCCTGATAACACCCAATACTCTTTTGGCAGGATCTATTTTTGCCAGATCGTTCTGCTGTATGGTTCGCAGCGCTTTTGCTGAGGCCGTATTACAGGCCAGTATTACCAGCGGGCAGCCATTTTTAAAAAACCATTGCACACATTCCAGTGTATACTGATATACAGTTTCAAAGCTGCGCGGGCCGTAAGGTGCACGGGCATTATCGCCCAGGTACAAATAGTCGTATTGGTGAAGCTGCTGAACGATCTCTTTTAAAACAGTTAAACCACCGTAACCGCTGTCAAAAACGCCAATGGGGCCTTTATTCATGTGTCAAAAATACAAAAGCCATTCCTTAACGGAATGGCTTTTGTAAATATGTTTACCAATTAATTACCTGCTTTTACAGGCGCTTTGGTTGCAGGTGCTGTTGTTGCAGCGGGTGTTTCTTTGATACCCAACTCTTTTTTAACCAATGCTATAATATCATCAGCTGGAGGTGCAACAATGATGGAGTTGATATCCAGTACATAAGCGTAATTGCTTTTTTTAGCTACCGATTTAATCGCATCCATTGCTTTTTGCTGAATGGGTGCAAACTTTTGTTGTGCAACCTGTTTAGTTTTTTCCTGAGCTTCAGTATTGAAGTTATTTACTCTCTGGATCAGTTTAATGATCTCTTCTCTTTTGATCTCTTTCATGCTTGGAGACATGGTGGCAGAATCTTTTACAAACTGCTCGCTTTTTTCATTGGCTTCTTTCTGCAGGTCGTCGTATTGTTTAGCCAGTGATTCCTGGTATTCCTGAATTTCTTTATTCGCTTTTTCAGTTTCGGGCATAGCGGCTATTACTTCATCAGTATTTACATAACCAATCTTTGTTTGTGCCGAGGCTCCTAAAAACGATAATGCCATTACACCGGCTACGATTAACTTTTTCATTGTTTTTTAAATGTTTACTTTTTTATTTAGTTTGTATTTGTATGGTTTTGGCTGCATGCAGCCCCGACATTACAATTTATTTAACACCCAGGTTCCGCAGCACGTCGTCACTTTTGTCCAGTTTGGGGTCGGCAAAGATAACGGTAATTCCTTCACTTTTATCCAATATAAAATCATATTGTTTGTCTACGGCCAGTTTTTGAACAGCATTGTAAACCCTGTCCTGTATGGGTTTGATGAGTTCCTGGCGCTTTTTAAACAGATCGCCTTCAAAACCAAACCGTTTTTTTTGCAGGTCACGCAATTCTTTCTCTTTGTTATATAACTCATCTTCCCTTTTCTTTTTTAATTCATCGCTCAGCATCACCTGTTCGGCATCATAGTCTTTTATCATTTTATCTACCAATGCCTGCTTCTGATCAATTTCCTGCTGCCATTGCTCGCTAAACTGGTCCAGCTTTTTCTGTGCCTCTTTATACTCGGGCAGTTTTTCTAATATATATTTTGAATCGATCACTGCATAACGCTGTGCGTTACCAGTTGCAATAAAAAACAAGCTGCAAAAAGCGAGGAATAATAACTTTTTCATCTTTTTATTTTTTACAAATAAACGAATTAATTCAACACGTTTTTATTCAGGCTCCTGGCCCAGCATGAATGTAAATTTAGCCATGCCTTTTATGCCACCACCTGGTGTATACCTGTCAAAACCTACACCATAATCAAACCCTAACAAGCCAAACATTGGTAAGAAGAAACGCATACCTACACCCGCAGAACGACGCAGTTTGAAAGGGTTATAAGTTTTAAAATCGTACCATCCGTTGGCCGCTTCAAAAAATGCCAGGCCATAAATGGTGCTGCTGGCACTGGTGCTGAATGGATAACGCATTTCCAGTGTATATTTATTGAATATGGTAAAGTACTGGCTGGGGGTACCACCGTCAGGATTGATTTTTGGATTAGAATTAGAGTATACAGGATATCCCCTGTGTGCAATGATATCATAACCCAGTAGCGCATAGCTGTTGCTCAATCCGGCATCACCCACCTGGAAGCGTTCAAAAGGAGATATCTCCAGGTTACTGTTGTACCTGCCTATAAAACCATACTTGGCAGCTGCTTTTAAAATAAACTGTTTATTGTGCTCAGCACCCCTGGCCCTTCCAATTGGCACATACCACTCGCCGTTGAAACGCCATTTATGAAATTCCGGCAGTTTGTATTGATTTTCTGAACCCGAAGTGATGCCCAGTGCTGAATACGGTAATGTAAATTGACCACTCAGCATAAAGTTAGACCCACTGGTAGGGAAAATAGGATTGGGGCCGGCTGAATTACGTACCAATGCAACTTTTAAACTGATATTGGTAGATGTTCCATTGCTTAAACCCTGGAATATATTGGCGTAGTTTTTAAGCTTATACTGCTGAAAGTTCAGTGCGTAGATCAGGTTAAAATAATCATCGGGCCATTTTAACTGCTTACCTAACGATACGCTGAAACTGCTGGTTTTTACATACGATGTATCTCCGGCCGTTTTAGAATACTGGCCGGTATATGGATCATATGCATTGGCGTATTTGGTATTGGAATAGCCTATGGTAAATGAATTTCTTTTTTTACCTCCCAGCCATGGCTCGGTAAAAGAGAAGTTATACGACCGGTAGGCCTTTCCATTAGACTGTATCCTGGCACTTACCTTTTGTCCGTCGCCGGAAGGTAATGGATCCCAGGTAGATTTTTTGCCAATGTTTTTGATAGAGAAATTATTAAAAGTAACCCCCAGAGTACCGGTTAAACCAATACCTCCGCCAAAGCCGGCAGACAATTCTAACTGGTCGGCCGATTTTTCTTCAATTTCCCAGTTAATATCCACAGTACCGTTATCGGCATTGGGCACTACATTGGGATTGATCTTTTCTGCATTGATAAAGCCAAGCTGGCCCAGCTCCCTTTGTGTACGGATAATGTCCTGGCGGCTAAACTTTTCACCGGGTATGGTTCTTAGTTCACGACGGATCACATAATCTTTGGTTTTGTCGTTACCCGAAATGGTAATGTTGCCATAAGTAGCCTGAGGCCCCTCGGTCATACGTATTTCAAAATCGATGGTATCGTTATATACCGCTGTTTCCACAGGATCGATCCTGTAAAACAGGTATCCATCATCCATGTATAAACTTTGTATATCACCACCTTCGGCAGACATTTGTTTGCCTAAACGTTTGTTCAGTAATTCCAGGTTATAGATATCGCCTTTTTTAATGGCCAGTATCACATTAAGGATAGAATCGGAATATTTAGTATTTCCTCTCCAGGCAATATCACCAAAATAATACTTATGCCCTTCGTTCACTTTTATAAAAAGATTCAGGTTGTTTTTGGCATCATACACAGCTGTATCGCCCACAATCACCGCATCGCGGTATCCCTGGGAATTATAGTAATCCAGCACATGTTCCTTATCTTCTGCGTACTTCTTTTCACTAAATTTTGAAGAGCTGAATAATTTAAACCTGAAGTATGGATCAATAACATCCCTGGTTTTGGAGATGGATAAAAAGCCCACATCATGGATGTATTCTTTAAAAGACATCCTTTTCAGTGTATCGTGATAGGGATTACTTACCACCGTGGGATACAGGGTAAACCGGGTCATTTCCTTGGTGCCCTTCATTTGCTTTTTCAGCTTTTGCTCTGCCAGTGTTTCGTTGCCGCTAAAGTTTACAGAGTTTACATGTACTTTATTTCCCTTATTAATAACAAAGGTGAGCGAAATGGCATTATTGAGCCCTGTCATCACGTCTTCCTGTAATTTGATATCTACATTACGGTAGCCTTTATCAAAATAAAATTTGCGTATCACTTCAACAGCACTCAGCTTCATGTTCTCTGTTACCACCCTTTCTTTTACCAGTGCCACTTTGGTTTCCAGGTCATCCTTCTCTCCTTTTTTTACACCTATAAATTTTAAGGCTGCTAAACGCGGCCTTTCGGTAATTTCAAAATGTACATACAGGTCGCGTCCTACCAGTTTGGTAAAATAAACATCAACTTTAGAGATCAGGCTTTGCTTCCACAGTTTGGTAATGGCTTTTCCAAATACATCTGTACCGGGAATTTGCACTTTATCGCCCACAGACAGGCCGGAAATGGAGATGATCAGGTTTTCGTCGAATGCTTTAGAGCCGCTTACAGTAATGCCGGCAATGGTATATTCTTTGGGAAATTTTGAATTAAATATTCCTTCCAGGGCAGGATCAACAGATACTGTGGTATCAATTTGTGCCAGTACAAACTGGCTGCTGAATAAGATAGTGACAATAAAAAAAATCCTTTTGTAGATCAGGTGCATCAATTGGTATTTTATGAGCGGCAAATTAAGCCCATTAATGAAAACTATTTGTTAATCTTGGTATGGTTACAAATTCATATTTATGACTGGTGCGCACTATTTGTAAGCCCCAACAGCGCCCTGTTATTTTACCTGTTCGCTTGTTTTTCCAAACCTTCTTTCCCGACCCTGGTAATCCAATATGGCTTCATACAAATTCTCTTTTCTAAAGTCAGGCCAAAGTGTGTTGGTAAAATACAACTCGGTATAGGCAAGCTGGTACAGCAAAAAGTTACTGATTCTGAACTCACCGCTGGTTCTCACCATCAACTCAGGATCGGGGAACTGGCTGGTACACAGGTATTGCTGCAGGGTGTTGGCATTCACCTCATCCGGTTGCAGCCTGTTTTCCTTTACTGCCACAGCAATTTGTTTTACGGCGTTATTGATTTCCCAGCGGCTGCTGTAGCTGAGCGCCATTATCAGGTGAAGACCGGTATTGGTACTGGTTTCTTCAATGGCTTCATTCAGTTCTTTGCGGGCCAGTTCAGGCAACATCTCCATATCACCAATCACATGCAGCTTGATATTGTTTTTATTAAGGGTGGGCACTTCTTTACGGATGGTATCTACCAGTAACTCCATCAGGCCGGATACTTCATAAGCCGGACGATCCCAGTTTTCGGTACTAAAAGCATACAGGGTAAGGTATTGCACGCCCAATTCCGCAGCACCTTCCACAATGGTACGTACACTTTCCACCCCGTTTAAATGGCCAAAAAGGCGGTCTTCGCCCTTTTCTTTTGCCCAGCGCCCATTACCATCCATAATAATGGCGATATGCCTGGGCAATTGTTGCAGATTTATTTTGTCTTTTAGGCTCATAAAACACTTAAAACTATTAGTCAGGCCCGGGGCCTGACTTAGGGGTGCAAAAGTAATAAAATTTAGTTGTAATAAGCGTTTTAGAGGAAATCTGGGTAAAACAATCGCATATTTTACCCAGCCTTTTATGGTTGGTTTATCATTTTTAGCGCTTGTTGATGCAGACAGGGGTATATACCTGAAATTGCCGTTACAGTTTCACCACTTTTCCTTTATAGACTGTTCCGTTTACTGTAATTTGATAAAAATAAATACCGGCTGCTGCATTACTGATATTTAACTGTTGGGCGTTTCTAAAACTGCCCACTTTAATGCCTTGTGTATTGAATACCGCAATTTCTTCGGCACTTACCCGGGCACCCTGCTGCATCAAATTAAAAATACCAGTAGAAGGATTGGGAAATAAAACCGGTACTGCTGCTACCATGTTATTAGCGTGCGTATTTTCAGCAGCTGTGGCACCGGCGCAGGCTGCTTTAGACTGCAAATATCCGGCTTCATTTTTAAGCGTTTTGCTTACAGTACATCCCCCGTTATTAGTTAATGTAATAACCGCATTGTCTGAAATTGTATTGGGCAGATCAACTACAGACTGGTTGCTGTAGGTTAGAATTGTTCCCATATCATTCAACTGCCAGTTAACTTCCGCAGCCGCAGCGGTGGTAACCAGCCTGGTGATACAGGTTTCTTTACTTTTTATCACTGAAATGGTAAAAGCAGGGCTGGTGCAGGTTTTACGCTGTGCATACCACAATACATTGCTGATGTTTACGAATTTCAGGTTATACTGCGCCATGGTGGTAGCCTGCCAGAAGGTACCTGCTGCCGATGCCGGAATGTCGAGGTAAAACAATGAAGAATCTGTAGGGGTTGCAAATCGTGGCATTACAATGTTGCCGTTGTTATCTTTAATATTAAAGCTTTTGCCGATTGTTGATGCAGATACATAAGCGTTACCGGAAATGCTGTTATTAACCGAAAAGTAAATTTTACTGATGCCCGCAGGAATATAAAAAAATCCCGGCAGGCTGGAAAGATCAGCCACATAGCTTTCCATTCCTTTACCCAAATAAGCATCTTCTTTATAGAAATAATTGCCGTTTGCGGTGATAGCCAGTTTTACCGAAGATTTGTATTTGGATACTACCGATAAAATATATTTACCCGCTGCTGGCAAGTTTACGGTAAGGGTTCCCGCCGGGCTGGTATTATCAATGCTAAAATCTTTTACCACCTGCAACGCATTATCCGCACTTTCCACTACAAAATTAATATAGCCTTTGCCGGGCATATCAAAAGCCGGGGTATACTGAATGCTGAAACTGCCTGCAGCCGGAGCAATGATATTGAAATTTGTTTTGCCATAATAATTGGCACCATTGGTATACCATATATGGGCATTTATTTTTGCCAGGGGGGCAAGGTTTGCTGTCGCAAACTGTGTTCTGATGGTTGTTGCCTCTTCTGTTTTAAATTGTTCTATTCTGTTACCATATTTGTTCAGGTCATCTGCAAAATCATTGTCAATCTCTGCCGGGGTAATCAATGGCAAACTGCCATTCTGGTAGGCAGTGCCTGCAGCTATATTATACTTTCCATAAAAATTACTGGTAGTTGCATACTTGCCTGTAATAACAGTGATCATGTAATAACTGTTCACCAATTGAAGTTTATTAGTTTTAGCTAAATACATGCATAATGCGGCATCTCTTTCTTCCTGGGTTATTTTATTCTGATCATTGTCTGCAAGCCGGAAAAACAATACCATATAATGCAGGTAGGCCTTAAACTCTCTTAAACGTTCTTTTACCTCTTCAGGTGCTGATTGGGTTTGCTGAACGGCCGTATTCATCAGTTGCAGGTACAATTGCACCCTGTACCTGTCGGGTGCTGTTTTAAAATCTCCCATTAACTGCATCAGTTTATACATGGTGGCAGATGCTCCGGCAAACATATTGTTACATAATTCTTGCAGGGTGCTGTCTACACTAATGCCGCTCACCAGATTATTATTGGCTGCCAGCAAAAAAGGCAAGCTGGCAAATTTAGCTGGTGAAGCTTCCCACACCAGGCCCTGGCTCTTTTTATCTTTTGCAGTTTGCAGGCTTGCCTTTAATTCGCTCCATTTAAATGATGGATTTTCTCCACTCCAGGCAGAAAGGTTGAGGTACTGGTATTCAGAAACATTAGCAGACCTGTTATACCAGCGGTTTCTTAACCCGTTAGGGCTGCTTTCCATTTGATATACGGTGGGCACCAGTTGAACATCAATATTTTTATTGATGCTGATACCCGCCGATGGTACATCTGCATGAGCAGAATAAGCATACAGTTGAAAATGAACATCCTGATATTTTGCCAGTATTTTTTGTGCTGTTAGATTGGCCAGAGTAAAATGCTGGTCACTTTCTTTGGGATACGACACTGCATTACATACTTCATTGTCTTTTGAATTGCCCCACCTGGCACCATCGGGTACTTCTATACCAATGTTTTTATTACTGTAATCAAAGTTGCGGTACAAATTCACATACAGTGATGAGTTACCCAAAATATTGATCTTGTTCTGCGTATATTTTTGTTCAATGGTATTGGCCCATAAATCTGTTGCTGCACTATTGAAAATATCGGGTACAGACTGGCTGGTGGCTTCTCTTGATCCATTAGAATTGGCTACATAACATGGGTTGTTTTTTAAAGTGGCCAGGTAATTACCACTCATAATATCTCCCCTGTGCCCTTTAAAACCGGCGCTGCCCAGCATGCCGTTACGGCGTTGATACAGCGACCAGTTATGACCGTTTTCGCCTGCAAAATTATCCCAGTCATAGGCAGTATTGCTATCCATTACCCACCTGCGGCAACCGCCGCTCAGGTACCAGGTTTTATATTTATAGCTGCATGTAAAAACTGTATCTGCCTTTATGTAAGCAGATGGTAATGACGGTATGATTTCCCAAATGCTGCCAGGCAAATAAAACCTGAAACCCAGTTGATTAAGGTATTGATAAATTCCAAAAAGCAGTCCATTATCCTGGGCAGCCGTAAATGTTATTACATTATGTCCGTCGCTCTGCACTTTACAGGCCTGGTTGTCTGTAATAGTGCTGTCGTAAATTAAAATAAAGCCTGAAGCAGGCATGCTGGTGTAAGTTTGTGTGGTAAAGCGGCTTCCGGGCACTGCCTTTTGCAAAAGCATGGCTATATCTCCCGCTGTTTCTTTGATCCCCCTGGATGAAAGAACCGGGTAATAAATAGTTTGCCCTTTTGCATTGAATACAATGCAAAATAATACCACTGCAGCAATAATGCAGTTGCGAATGAATGCCATAGTTTACGTGTTAGTGCGTATGAAAAAAACTATGGTTCCATCACAGAAATAAAAGGATTTGTGGTTTTGTTATTCTTTGGTTGGGAAAAATATGAGATGATGCGGTAAGTCATCATCTATTTAGTTGGAGGGAATGTAAATATAGATAAATTTATTGAACCGCAAAAAAAGCCCCGAAAAATTTCGGGGCTTTTTTAATTTTTTTAGTTACTGGGACATCTGTAGCTGCTTATATTGAAAGAAATGCCAATTTCTGCAAAAATATATTGATCTTTTTGTTTGCTGAAACCGCGTTGTCTGCCCTCTACCCCTAAAATATTGTTAGGATCCAGTTCATTTGAGCGATCTTGTAATTTATATCCTGTTGAAGCCTGGCCATTGGGTAAGGCTGGAAAAATGAACGCCGCATTGTTGGTACCAACATAGGTGGTACTCACATCATCTAAATAATCGGTAGTGGTGAAGCGTTGTGATACCTCAAAAGAAAGGTTCATCCGCTCATTGATATTGTATTTAACACCAGCGCCTAACGGAAAACAAAATGCCATGGTGCTGTATTGTTTTCGCCCTTTATAGCCCGCCACCTGGCCTTCGGTACCAAGGGGGCGCAAAAATTCTTTTTTCCCATCCAGGTAAGCATAAGGATCATAGGTAAAAACGCCGGCACCCAGGGTAACGTAAGGAGTAAAAAGATGGTCAAGATCGCCGGGAATGAATTGAAAAAAATTAAAGTCGCCCTGAACCGCCACTTCCCATATGTTAGAATTAAAGCTGAGGTTCCTGGTTTTTTGGTATTCGTTTTTGCTATATACATCACTATATCCCAGCTGAGCGTAGTGTGCGCCAATACGCAAACCTACATAGTCGCCAAACTGTTTGCGAAAAAAAACGCCTAAAGCAGGTTTGGGTCTGTTGAGGGCAGCCCTGGTATTTAAATCGCCAAAATAATGTGCAGCACCTGCTGTAAAACCAAACTCCCCCTGCTGTACATAATCAAACCGGCGCTGTGCATGAGTATTAATAGCCAGCGTAATACCAAATAAAACGGTAAGGATTTTAATCTTCATAATATGCAAAATACAGAATTGTTTTGTTAAAATAAACAGATAATGGTTTTGTAAGCCTTGGTGGAGAGCCAGTAATTACTAACGCTTTTCTAATCTGATACCGGCACTCATTACCGCAGGCAAGGGGTCGTCCCGCATAATTTGAGCAATGCTGTAAGTATAGGTGCCCGGCTTTTTAAATCGCATGGCCTCCCTGAACAAAAGCTGACGCACCTCCCAAATGTCATTCATGCCCGATCCAGACCAGCCGGTGGCGTCGGTGGCCAGTGTAACATCAATTTTCTGGTAATGTATGGTGTCGCCGGGCGGCTGTATGCCCAGGTTTAGCCATATGTTATTGTATTTATATGCATCTGTATGCCTTAATACTATATAAGTGTTGTAAGCCGCTGCGGTATCAGTAATAGAAAAATTGCCTTTTATTTCAAAACTGCTTTTCCATTCATACCGGGGTATGGTAGTATTTTTTTCAAACACATCCGTATGTGTACATGAAAATAAGAGCAGGCAGCATACTGATGCCGTTGTTAAGTAAGTTATAAATGGCCTTCGTTTAAATTTCATACTACAAAGATAATGGCTGATGGTTTTGCTATAACAGTGTACAGATTACAGTACATTCAGCACCTGCTCTTTTGCCTTTTCCAGCTCGTCTTTCATTTTTACCACGCATTTCTGAATATCGGCGTCATAAGCCTTGCTTCCGGTGGTGTTGATCTCTCTTCCGATCTCCTGCAAAATAAATGATAATTTTTTTCCTTTACCTTCTTCTGATTCCTGTAAAATAGATTTAAAATATTCGCAGTGCTGGCGCAGGCGAATCTGCTCTTCATGAATATCTATCTTTTCCATATAGTAGATCAGCTCCTGTTCCATACGGTTATTGTCAATATTTTCTTTTCCTACGTTTTTTTCCAGCAACTGGTTGATCTCTTCTACGATTCTTATTTTACGGTTTGGCTCCAGTAATAAAATGGCTTCCTCCTGGTCTTTAATATTGTCAATTCTTTTTATCAGATCTTTTTCTAAAATAGCCCCTTCGTCTGAACGATGCTGGTTTAGCTGACCTAGAGCCGTGATGAGCACATTTTTAAATTCGGTAAAATCATTTTCATCCAGCACATCGGTGGCAGGAGTAACTACTTCCGGTAACCGGAGCAGGGCACTTAAAACAGAATTGGTATCTATCTTCAAATCGGCAGCCAGTTCATCTATTTGCTTGTAATATGCCTTGATCAGATCGGTGTTGATATTTACAGGACGGGTGGTTCCGTTTTGTTTGATATTAATAAAGCAGTCAACAGTTCCCCTGATCAGGTGTTCCTGTAAAATATTACGGATGTCAAACTCATAAGGACGTAACAAAGCCGGCAATTTCAATTGCAGTTCAAACTGCTTTCCATTAAGCGCTTTTATTTCAACCAGGAATGTTTTTTCATTCACTGTTTGCTCTGCCTTTCCAAAACCGGTCATTGATTTAAGCATATACTGTTTATTTGTTGCAAGATACCTGATATTCGGCAATAGTCAATGCTAATCCGGCGGCAGCGGTTGCTGCAAGCCTGTGATGTTACACCAATTATTGAAACAGCTGCCTTGGGGCATACAATGAGCATTTGTTTGATACAGGCTGAATTTAATGTTACAACAATTATAAACACTTGGCGGTGTTACAGGATGTGCGAATTTTATTTATGCATACTGTGGCATAGTTTTAATTACAAATTTGTATCACATTTTTTTTTGTATCATGCCCATCGATAAAATAATAAAGTGTAAAAACGGAAGTGTATAAAAATAATAAAGCCCAACTTTTTGGAGTCAGGCTTTGTTATATAGATGGGTTAGTAAGTACAGGGAACCAAATTCCCTACACAATATTAAAAAGAAATTTTCCTAACATAAAATTATTTCCAAAAAATTTTATCAACATTTTTTTTATTGCTGTGGATAATAGCGGGTCTTTTTTTTGATTCACGTTCATTTGTTTTACTCTTCTGCCGCTTTTTTTTTGCAAAATAAAATTCAGTAAAAAAAACAGAATCGCTGAAACTATTGATTTTACTATAGTTTCAGCCGATTGAATTTTTGAATTTGTAAAATTGTATAAAAATAATTTTCGCAATTGTGTTTTGATGATATGGTTTTAGAGTATGGTTTTTTGTAGTTTTTTCCGGCAAAAAAAAGTGCAAAAAAAATTTATTTTTTTGCCTCAGCCGGCACAATTTTGGGATTTTTGAACCGAAAGCAAGTAAAAGCCAAAGCGCATACCTTTGTTAAAATTTTACAACATGCAATTCCCTTCGCCCGTTTCTGTTAAATGGATCGCTGAATTTATACAGGCCACACTGCTGGGAAATACAACAGGCAGTGCAACCGGTATTAATGAAATACACAAAGTAGAAACCGGTGATCTGGTATTTGTTGATCATCCAAAATATTACAGCAAGTGTATCAACAGTGCGGCCAGTTTTATCATTATCAATAAAGAAGCGGCTATCCCCGAGGGCAAGGCATTACTGGTTGTTGACAATCCTTTTGAAGCATATTGCAAAATAGTAAATCACTTTCGGCCATTTGAACCTGCTGTACAACCAATAAGTGATAGTGCTGTAATTGGTGAAGGCAGTTTTATTTATCCCAATACTTTTATTGGTCATCATGTAAGCATTGGTAAAAACTGCATCATTTATCCCAACGTTACCATTATGGATCATTGTGTGGTGGGAGATGATGTGATCATTCAAAGCGGCACTGTTATTGGTAGTGATGCATTTTACTATAATACTAAAAAAGACAGGCCCATCTGGTATAAAAAAATGCCCAGTTGTGGCAGGGTGGTTATTGAAAACAATGTGCAAATTGGCGCAGGCTGCACCATCGACAGGGGAGTAAGTCATGATACCCGGATTGGGGCAGGCACCCGCTTTGACAATTTAATTCATATAGGGCACGACACGGTGATTGGCCGCAATTGTTTGTTTGCAGCCAATGTGGTGGTGGCTGGTTGTACTACCATTAAAGACGGAGTAACTATTTGGGGCGGTGCTATCGTGAATAAAACCTTAACCATTGGCGAAAATGCAGTATTGCTGGCCCGCACCGGTGTAGCCGGAGACCTGGAAGGTAATAAAACATACTGGGGGGCTCCGGCACGTGAGGCAGGTACTGTGCAACGTGAAATGGTTTGGATAAAAAGAATTCCTGAGCTATGGGAAAAAGTGATGGGCAAATAATGTTCAGGGTGCAAATTTTTCAAGGAACTGGTCCTTTTTTCGCACCGCAATCGCAATGTTAGTGCCATCTTCCATTTCCACATAGCCCCCACGGCCTTTGTAATATTTTTTTATGCAGTTGATATTGATGATATAAGAGTGGTGTACCCGGCAAAAAATATTATCGGGCAAACTATCTTCAAACTCTTTCAGATTTTTTGATACCAGCTGTTTGTTCTTATTTTTAGTATATACTGCCGTATAGCTCCCCGATGCCTCGAGGTACATGATATTAGCCACTTCTTCAAAATACAATCCTTCCGTAACTGGCAGTCCTATTTTATGTACATTACTATTCGCCGCTTTTAAGTTATTAAGTAAAGAAGCTACGCGTATATTAACTTTTTTTTCTTGCAGTCTTTTACTCACTTTACCTACAGCCTCCTTTAGTTCTGCAATATTTACCGGCTTCAGGATATAATCAATCGCTGCATATTTAAAGGCTTTTACAGCATAGTTGTTAAAGGCTGTAATAAACACCACTTCAAAAGTAACGGGTGATAACTGGTCTAACAGATCGAAGCCATTACCATAAGGCATTTCAATATCTAAAAAAACCAACTGGGGTTTTACTTTGCTGATGATGGCAGCGCCCTGTATACTGTCTGGCGCAGTTGCTTCCACCAATACTTCGGGGCAATAGAGGTTAAGCAGGGCCTTGAGTGTTACAATATTGCCCGGTTCATCGTCGATGATAACACACTTTATGACAGCCTTCATATTCATCACTGGGGTATTTTTACTGTTACTACTGTACCTAAAGCATTACCTGCTGCATCTTTACCATCAGTAATACTTACTTCAATATTATTTTCGTCCATTTTATTAAACAACGTAATTCGCTTTTCAGTCAGGCTCATTCCTTTTGACTGATAGGTTATATGTCCGCTGTTTTTATATTGTGCAGCTTGCAATCTTCCAACACCATTATCGGTGATACTGCAATACAAAACGCCATTTTCTATGGTAAATAAAATGTCCACCTTCCCCTTTCCATCTGTTTTATACCGGATACCATGACGTAAACAATTCTCCACATAGGGCTGCAAAAGCAAAGCAGGAATGTCAATATTACCGGCATCAATATTTGCTGCAGCAACAATAGTATAGTTAAAATTATCAGCAAAACGCATCTTTTCCATTTCAAGGTATTGAGTAAGATAGCGGATCTCTTCTGCTACTGAAATGGTTTTTTTTCCGGAATTATCGAGAGTTTGCCTGATCAATGAAGCAAAACCAGTAAGGTATTCGTTGGCTTTTTCCTTATCGTTTGTAAGGATGTATTGCTGAATGGAATTGAGGCAGTTAAAAATAAAATGCGGATTCATTTGTGCCTGCAGGGCCTGCTGTTCCAATGCTGCAAATTGTTTATCCTGCCGGTTCTGTTCTTTAAGTTTATTGCGTAGCTTTTTATTCCTGGCATTCACCAGCCAGCCGGTTATTGCAATGGCCGTTGCCAGCAACAAACAATAAAACCACCAGGCTTTCCAAAATGGTGTACTGATAGTAAAACGAATAACAATGGTTTTACTTTGCACACCAAATTTATTAGTGGCATACAGCTGCAACTCATAATTACCTGAAGGCAGTGAGGGGTATTCCAGGAAGGTTTGTGTTGTTTGCTGCCAGTCGTCATCCAGCCCCGCTAATTTATAATGGTATACCATATCACCACCAGATTTAAATGATATGGCTACATATTCAAAACGGATATTATTATTTTTATACGACAATGTATAACTACTATCCGCAGGCACCTCCTTACCTGAAACAGTAACCTGCAGTAATCTTAAATCACAAACAGAAGTATTGGAAATTTTATTTTCATTAAAAAAAGTTAACCCGGCAGGACTACCTACATATACAATGCTGTCTTCTTCATATATGGCATTTATAATATCGGAAGGTAACCCATCGGATGAACTATATTTTAAAACCGGGTGTGCTGGTTTACTGAGATCAATTTTATTGAGTCCTTTATTGGTACCCACCCACAAATACTGATCTTTTAAAAAAAGTGTTTTACAAATATTACTGGTAAGTCCATTGCTGTCTTTTATTAGTTCCGTAACCCTGTCAGTATTATAATTTACCAGGCCCTCATCGCTGGTAGCGATCCACAGAGAACCATCCGGTGCAGCTTTAATATCAGTAATACGGCGTTTAAGAGAAGGGTTCAGGTCGCCAAGATATTTGTATGACTTGTCTTCATTTACTTCATAAAGGCCATTGGGTGTGCCAATATAGTATTTCTTTTGATGGTGAAATACTTTGGTACACCTTTCCCGCCAGATAGTATCGGTAATTTGCAGGTTGCTTACCCCTATTTTAAAAGCATAATTGGAAGTTCCCACAATAATATTATCCCTGTCAATCTCTTCTACAGATTTAATGGGATAAACAAAATTAAATGCAGACCTGTCTTTTTCAAGTTTTACAAGAAAATTATCGAATCCGAAAATAGTGATTCCTGATAAAAGGGATTTAGCAGAATACAAACGGTTGGCTTTGTCCCTGAAGCCCGGCTGGGCATCTACGTTTCCATAATCAAGTATTTTTTTTATCCTGTTGCTGGATAAAACAACCGCTTTACTAAAACCAACACCACAAACCAGGTCATTTTTAATTTTGAATAAAGAAAAAACTTCACTTCCGCTATTGTTTTCAGCAGCAGAAAATTTCACTGTTTGGGTTTCTGTTGAGGGTAATTTATAAACCCCCTCTCCAAAACTGCTGAACCAAAGATTTTTTTCTTTGTCACGTACCGTTTTTGATATTTTTTTCCCTTGCAAAAAATGCTGGTCGTATTTGATATTCGCTGTGTCTATCGACCATACGCCATCTGTTGTATTTAGGAATTCGGCAATGTTATCAGCCCCGCTAATATTAATATATCCGGGCTTGGAGGATATTTGAAAAAATATTTTTTTTTCGAAATCTATTTTAATAATAAATTTTCTGTCAGATAATTTTGATGCTGGTTCAAATGGATAGCTATATAAAAATTTAAAGTTGTTATTTTCGTATACGAAAAAATTCCCATCACCCTCTGTTGCCACAATCTTGTCCCATTGCTTATTTACAAATACAGTATAAGTATTCATTTTAGCTGACAATCTAAACACCCTGACCTGGGAATTATTTCCTGCTGTTTGTAAGATCATTATTTTTTTATAATCGCAAAAAGCAATATTCCCATTCTTATCTTCTGCTACTGTGGAAAAAAAACCTTCCAGCACAATTTTTTTAACCAGTGTATCATTGAATTTATTAAATATTTTACCCTGATAGTAATAACAGATCTCTTTATTAAAAGTGCCAATCCATAACCGGCCTTTACTATCGGCAAAAATTTTCAAAACTTCATTATCTGGCAATCCGTCTTTAACAGTATAATTTTTAAAACGGGTTCCGTCATACCGGCTCAGGCCATTTTCTGTGGCGAACCAGAGAAAGCCTTCTTTATCCTGGCACATATCATATACTGTTGACCCTGCCAAACCATCCTTGGTATCGTAGTGCACATAATTATATTCTTGTGCCCATACAGCAACAGGTGCCGGTAAAATAAAAAAGAGATATGCTAATATTTTATACAACAGTAGATACTTTGCCAGTTGTGAATATATAAAAATACCCTGACTTATGCAGCCAGGGCGTGTTATTATAATGTACGGTTAAATTTATCATGCAAGGAAGTGTAAAAATTAAATGCCCGGTCATTAATATGTATAACTGTGCGCTTTTTCATGATAACTGTGCAAGATCAATTATACATAAAATCATAAGGCAGCATATCGGCCATTTTTTTCCAGCCCAGGTACTGGTTAATGATCACGGAAGATTGTTCGAAATAATAACCATTCAGTTCTATTGTAACAGGTTCACCAGGAGTAAAAGAAAATACAGATAATTGAAATTTTTCCGGCTCGCCGGGATTTGCCAGCAGGTAGCCCTGCTCGGGCAAAGCCGTATATATCACCGCTACAGATGTTTGGTTGGGTAAAATCTCCACTGTTTGCGTACTGTCGTTTTTTTGGTAATTGACGGCCGCATAAAAATTCTTTAATGTAATGGCAGTGTCTTTGTTACTGTCAGATATTAAAAACTGAATTTCAAAACCCTGTTCTTTTAATTGTTTGTTGAAAAGACTGCGCATAAAATGGAGTACCGACCCCTGGTAGGCCAGCCTTCGGTTACTGTACCATTTTAATTTTTGTTGTTCAGTTGCCGGTGTCATTTCTTCAAACAGCGGGTAACCGGTATACACACTCACCTGTGTATTGTATTCATACGTAAAGGAGTCCAGCGCATATTTGATATGGTAGCCGAGTGCTTCGTTCTCTATTTCAACAGGCATTTCTGCCAATACCTTAAGCCGGTTTCTTTTTTTAGAAAAATAAAACTTAACCGCCTCCCTGTTCTTTATAGTACATCCGGTGCTGTTAGCCGTTTTTCCGATGAAGTTCTCCATGAAAAAATCCCCATACTTTTCCCAACCATCTTTTACTTCGCCTGTAGACCTGATAATAACGTCTTCCATGGCTTTTTCCTTTTGTTTTAATGCAATACTGATCGTTTTATCATCGGTGGTGGTAACCCTTTTTGTTTCTGTTTGGTAACCGGTATAAGTAATCACCAGGTCGTATCCTCCATTGGGTAACTGCAGGCTGAAATTGCCCCCGGCGTCTGTTACTGTACCCATGGTGGTGTTTTGTGCAAACACCGATGCGGCCTGCATGGGCAGTTGGGTATTGGCATCCACTATTTTTCCTGAAACCGTATAATAAGCAGTTTGTGAGAAAGCGCATACAGCAATGCTGTATGCAGTTAAAAAGGCAATTAATTTTTTCATTGTATTGATGGTTGACCTGTTATGTTATTATCATTAGCGCCGGTTCAATTTTTGCTGCAGGGTGGCACAGGTAGTGGCAATGGTTTCTTCTATTGGGCGGTAAACAAAGCCGGGCAAATATTTTTTTAGTTTACTGTTGTCAAACTGTACTTTGGCCATAGCAGTTTTAGCCGTTTCTTTTGTTAACAGGGGGTCTTCTTTGGTAAACATACTTTTTACAGCTTCCAGCCGCCATACAAGGTTTGCAATAAATGGGGTTACCTTTTTGTGCGGTGGCTTTTTTCCAAAAGCTTTTGCCATCAGGCTGAAAACCTGCTGGTAGGTTTTATTTTCGGCACTGATGATAAACCGTTGTGCAGTAATATCACTTTCCATTAATGCCAGCATTGCCTTTGCCACATCCCGTACATCCACAAAACCTGTGGTACCATCTGTATACCATGGAAATTCATTGTATGCCGATTGAAATAATTTAGAACTGCCCCCGTTCCAGTCGCCTGCTCCCAATATAATTACCGGGTTTACCATCACGGCATTCAATCCTTCACCAATACCGCGCCATACTTCCATTTCGGCTAAATATTTACTTTGCCCGTAATTGCTGTTACTGGTTTCTTCTGTCCAGTTCATGCTTTCGTTGATCATCTCATTTTCCCTTATCCTTCCCAGTGCTGCAACAGAACTTACGTGTACCATTTTTTTAATGCCGGCATCCAGTGCTGCATTCACCACATTGGCTGTGCCTTCAATATTTATTTTAAACAACGCTGCTTTTCGCTTTGGATTAAAAGTTACCATCGCTGCGCAATGGTATACCTCTTCCACGCCCTGCATGGCCGCTTCCAAACCCACCACATCTAAAATATTGCATTGAAATTGCTCAACAGCACCAGCATTAAAACCGGATAAAGGTGTTTTATTATACAGGGCCCTAACCCTTTTTCCCTTTTCCAGCAATTGTGTGATCAGCTCATTGCCCAGTAAACCAGCGCCGCCTGTAACTAAGATCATAGATTGTTTTTATGCCTCAAAAATACTCTTAAAACTGAGTAATAAAATCAATAATGGTTATTAAACCAATTTACTGTAGTCATAAAATCCTTTACCCGTTTTTTTACCCAGTTGCCCATCTGCTACTTTTTCTATCTGCAACTGAGAAGGCGTAAAACGTTGCTGTTTATTGAACGCTTCGTACATGCTTTGCGACACAGCAAGATTGATATCCATACCAATCAGGTCCATCAGTTTAAAAGGCCCCATTTTAAAACCCGATGCTTCCATTATGGCATCCACCGCTTCAATGCCGGCAACTCCCTCTTCCACCAGTTTCATAGCAATCAAATAATAATGCCGGGCTACCCGGTTTACAATAAATCCCGGTGCATCTTTACACAATACCGGCACTTTGTTCATTAGTGTACACAGTTCCATAATGGTAGTCACTGCTTCAGTTGAAGTTTGATTTCCCTGTACCACTTCCACTAATTTCATTAATGGTGCCGGATTAAAAAAATGCATGCCCACTACTCTTTGCGGGTGTTGTATGTTGGCCTGAATATCACTAACAGAAAGAGAAGAGGTATTGGTGGCAAAGATCACTTCGCTGTGATTTACTTCAGCCAGCTGGTTAAAGATGGCCACTTTGGCTTCCAGTTTTTCTATAATGGCTTCAATAAATACATCTGCCAAGCAATCATTGGTGTCGGAAACAAATTTGATGCGTTGAAAAACCGCCTCCTTTTCTGCAGCAGTAATTTTTTGTTTATCTGCCAGGTACTCAAGGTTTTTTTGAATGGAAGCCTGCGCTTTTTCCAGCATACCGGTATTGATATCAAATAAAACAGTATAACAACCGCTTTGTGCTGCTACCTGTGCAATGCCACTGCCCATAGTGCCTGCGCCAATTACGCAGATGGTATTCACTTCCATAAATAAAAAAATGTCATGCGATTATACAATTTTTAATTTCCCTGCGGAAATTATTTTTGTACCAATCACATAACATTACCTTTTGCTCAAGGAAGTTTTAGTTCTTATCTGCCGTTGTTTTGGCTTCTGCTTTCATTTTTTCATTTGCAGTGATCACAAATTCCACACGCCTGTTGGTAGCCCTGTTTTCATCATTGCTGTTATCAACTTTAGGCTGGCTTTCGCCATACCACTTTACAACAAGGCGGGAGGATGCCACACCCGCCGCTTTCAGGTATTCGCCCACTGCAGTGGCACGCCGCTGCGAAAGGCCCATATTATATTTATCTGTACCAACATTATCTGTATGACCTTCTATTAAAATGTTGGTTTCGGGATACTCAGTAAAAATCTTTTGCAATTTATCCAGTGCCAGTTTGGCGTTATCGCTGATATTGTATTTATTGGTTTCAAAATACACACCAGCCTTAGTACCGTCGGAGTTGTTCTCGTCAAAAGTTACATCAATACCTTCACCTACCCTTTCAACTTTGGCACCGGGTATTTCTGTTTTTATTTTTTCTGCCTGCCGGTCCATCTTATTCCCAATAATACCTCCTGCCACACCACCTATTACCGCTCCTAAAATAGCACCCAATGCAGTATTTTTTTTATTACCTACATTATTTCCAATCACCCCGCCAATTACAGCTCCTCCGGTGGCTCCTGCCACCACTCCCTTATCCTGTTTACTGGTTTTCTTTACCGTTTCGCAACCGCTTACCATCAGCATTACAGCGGATGACAGTAATAATATATTACCTGCAATTCTTCTCATAACCGTAGTGTTTAGTTTCTTATAAAATTGTAAATAATGGCTGCGGGCCTGTTCTCAAACATGATATCCGATTTCAGCTGCAGGGTGGTTTTATCCAGCTGCACAATATTAAACCGGTATCCATCCCCATTTTCCATGTCTTTTAATTTATCATCCAGTTTTTTAAACTGCAATAGTTTAGGCTCATTCTTTGCTTCATAAATCGTCCAGCGAATATTTCTTTGTACTCCTTCGCATTGATCGCCATTTTTGGGAATGGCATAATTGCCTAAACTGTTGCGTGCGTTAAAACTCCATCGGCTGCCAATAAAACAACCAAAGGCTGCTTCGTTAAACAATTGTATAGTTACTTTACCGGTAATACCCTCTGTAACCACCGTTTGTAATTGCCAGTTGCCATCTATGGTTTGTTTAAAATTACGTGCTTCTTTTGAAGTGGCACAGGATGCAAAAAGATAAATCAGAATGACAATATTAAAAATGAATGCAGCTTTTTTCATAATACTGGAGGAATTTTCAATTATTATGCCAAAGTAATGATAGTACTGTATGTAATTATTACAGACGAAAAAAATGTATTCTGGTTGCAGGCGGGGAAAATAATCTACATAAAAAATGCTTAATGCAGTAGTACATTAAGCATATGAAATATTACTATTTAGTTTTGATGCGGATAAAAATTTATACTGCGCTGGTGAACTGCTTTAAAAAACGCACATCATTTTCACTGAATAAACGAAGGTCTTTTATTTGATATTTCAGCATGGTAATTCTTTCTATACCCATGCCAAAAGCAAAGCCGGTGTATTTGTTGCTGTCGATGCCGCAATTGTCGAGCACATTAGGATGTACCATACCACAACCCAGGATTTCTACCCAGCCGGTATGCTTGCACACGTTACAGCCGGTACCGCCGCAGATCAAACAACTGATGTCCATTTCGGCACTGGGTTCAGTAAACGGAAAATAGCTGGGACGAAAACGCACTTTTACTTCTTTACCAAACATTTCCTGCACAAAAAAATACAGGGTTTGTTTCAGATCGGCAAATGAAACATTTTCGGCAATGTACAAACCTTCCACCTGGTGAAAAAAACAATGCGCCCGGGCACTGATAGTTTCGTTACGGTATACCCTGCCCGGGCAAATAATGCGGATGGGCAGTTTTCCTTTTTCCATTTCACGCACCTGCACGCTGGAGGTATGGGTACGCAGTAACCAGTCGGGATTTTGAGCAATATAAAAAGTATCCTGCATGTCGCGTGCAGGGTGATTTTCGGGCAGGTTCAATGCAGAAAAATTATGAAAATCATCTTCAATTTCTGGCCCTTCTGCCACTGCAAAACCCAGGCGTTGAAAAATAGACACGATTTTATTTCGTACCAGGCTGATAGGATGGCGGCTGCCAATTGGTAAACTATCGCCGGGAAGTGTAAGATCGATAGATGGATTGGCGGTAAGCGGAGCATCCTGGGCTACCCCTTTAAGTGCTTCGTATTTTGCCTCGGTAAATAATTTGAATTCGTTCAGCAGCTGACCGGCAGCTTTTTTATTTTCTGGCGCCACCTGCTTCATTTCGCCCATGATGGATTTTACCAGCCCCCTGGTGCCAAGGTATTTAATGCGAAAAGCTTCTGCATCGCCGTCATTGAATGCGCTGATCTCGGTTTTATATGCTTCTATCTGTTGTACCAACTGTTCCATGCTGCAAAGATAAGGAATTGCAATTTTTAGCCTGTGGTTTTGGTTTTTCTATTCAAATTGAGCATTATGTAATATTTAACAAGTGAAATTTGGAAACAGGGCGGGGCTGCTAATATCTTCATGTGATCAATAACATTTATAACCAAAACCATTATGGACCCCGACAGTGAGGTTGAGCAAGCCACCTCAGCAATTTTAAAAACCACTTTTATTTCAGTTGTTTTTACCGCCTGCAATTATTACAAAACAGAAACCAACGCCTCAGTAAACCATATCCGGTTTACTTTACCCGATGCTTCCGGTAAAACCGTTCCCCCGGCCCCGCCACAAAAGAAAAAGAAAACTATTTACCTCACTTTTGACGATGGCCCCAACAAGGGCACAAAAAAGATGATGCATATTGTGGAAGAAGAAGCAGTTCCTGTAACCTTATTTATTGTTGGCCAGCACGTGTATGGCAGCAGAGAGCAAACTGCTACCTTCGACAGCCTGCTGGCAAGCAGCTACTTTGAGATTGCCAATCACAGCTATACGCATGCCTTTCAGAATAAATTCGCCAAATTTTATACGGTACCCGACAGTGCATTGAAAGATTTTATGCGTTGTGCCGATAGTTTGCATTTAAATGCCAACATCGTGCGTACACCAGGACGAAATATCTGGCGTACCGCCCATATTAACAGTACCGACATCGATAAATCTCAAGCCGCTGCAGACAGCTTATTTGCAAAAGGGTTCACCGAAGTGGGCTGGGACCTGGAATGGCATTTTGATGACTCCCTGCACCTTAAAAATACCAGTGATGAAATGCTGCAACAGGTAGACAGCATGTTTGTACATAATAAAACTAAAACACCCGATCACCTGGTATTTTTAGCACATGACCAGGTGTATGCAGACAGATTAGATTCGGCACAACTGCACCAGTTCATTATCAAATTAAAACAAAAGAATGAATATAATTTTGAAATGGTGAGTAAGTACCCGGGGTTGAAGAACTAACGGATGTGAGTGGTGAATGGTCAATGATGAATATTTCCTGCACACATATAAAGTGGCCTATTCACCATTCACGACTCACCATTGACCATTTGCATTAAATTCTTTATTTTTATTCTCTAAATTTTACAACTATGTCTTTATTTAAGTCTGGAAATCCAGCTCTGTCTGAAAAAAGATTCAGAGATACTATACTGGATGATGTGGTGACTAATGAAAATGCAATGACCGTTAAGGGTACGCTGCAAAAATTTGGCTTTTTGTTTTTGATGACAATGGGTACCGCCTACTACTCCTGGAAAGAAGCTGCACAGGGTGGTGATTCGTGGACGCTTGTTTTAATTGGCGTGTTTGGCGGCCTGGGCGTATCGCTGCTGATGGGATTTAAAAAAGAATGGAGTCAATACCTGGCACCCCTGTTTGCTTTACTGGAAGGATTGTTTTTAGGTGCTGTTTCCGCATACTTTGAATACCGCTTTGCCAGCAGGCAAAATGGCTATGCAGGCGGCTATTCCGGCATTGTTTTCCAGGCGGTGGGATTAACCTTTTCGGTTGTGGGTGCCATGTATCTTCTATACAAGTTTAATATCATCCGGGCAACGCAACGGTTTAAAGCCATTGTATTTACTGCTACCGCAGGTATTGCCATATTTTATTTTATATGCTGGATCATGACGGCCGTATTTCATGCCAATGTGCCTTCTTTTCTTTTTGAAGGTTCTTTACTGGGTATTGGATTCTCTGTTTTTGTAGTAGCACTGGCTGCGCTGAATTTGATTTTAGATTTTGATATGATTGAACAGGGCGCTGCTATGGGTGCTCCCAAATACATGGAATGGTATGGGGCTTTTGGCTTACTGGTTACCATTGTGTGGTTGTATATGGAAATACTGCGTTTGCTGAGTAAGTTGAACAGCAGGGATTAATTAGCTAAAACAACAAGGAGAAAATAGTTGAAGAGGTTCGGTAAAATGAGCCTCTTTTTATTTTTCCGAGTATAGTTATTGGCTAATTGCCTGATTTATGTAGAAAAAAATTATTAACTAAGAGAACAAAGAGAAAAGGAGCTAAAGAGATTTTTAAATTTACCTCTTTGATCTCTTTAAAAGTAAAAAGAGAAAAAAGCGATCACATGAACTCTTTTTTCTCTTTTACTCATTGTTCTCTTAGTCTAAATCCTTTATCAATTCCTTTACTTTCCCTTTGATAAAATCTCTTACTTCATTAAATTCCTTTGGGTCCATATGTTTGGGATCAGGAATTTGCCAGTCGATGAATTTTTTGGCGGGCATCCAGGGGCAGGCATCTCCACATCCCATGGTTACCACGGCATCAAAAGGAGCAAAAACTTTTACCTCATCCAAACTTTTACTGTCGTGTGTGCTTAAATCGTATCCTAATTCTTTCATCGCCGCAATGGCTTTGGGGTTTACTATGCCGCTGGGTTTACTTCCTGCGCTGTAGGCTGCTACATTTTCACCGCCCAGCATTTTGGCAAATGCCTGGCTCATTTGAGAACGGTTGCTGTTTTCAATGCATACAAAAAGTAATTTCTTTTTCATATTGATTGGTTCAATGTTTTATTTTACTGATTCAATTTGCGTACTGTTAGAATAATATTTTTTTCGGAACCAGAAAGCCAGGTTTACCAGTGCAATTAATGCAGGCACTTCTACCAACGGGCCGATAACACCAGCAAAAGCCTGGCCACTGTTGATACCGAATACGCCAATGGCAACCGCAATAGCCAGTTCAAAATTATTTCCTGTAGCTGTAAATGCAATGGAAGTGGAGCGGGAATAATCGGCGCCAAAATATTTGCCGATAAAGAAACTGATCACAAACATGATAACGAAATAAATGACCAGTGGAATGGCAATACGCATTACATCCATTGGTATCTGTACAATCAGTTCTCCTTTTAAACTGAACATCACCAGTATGGTAAACAGCAATGCAATTAATGTGAAGGGGGAAATAAAAGGTACATATTTTTCATTGAACCAGTGTATGCCTTTCCATTTAATTAAAGTATACCGGCTGATAACGCCTGCGGCAAAGGGAATGCCCAAATAAATGCCCACTGTTTTTGCAATGGCTGCAATGGTAATATTTACTGCCAGTCCTTTTAACCCAAATAAGGGTGGTAATACTGTAATAAAAATATACGCATACACACTAAAAAATACTACCTGGAAAATACTGTTGAGTGCCACCAGGCCTGCTGCATATTCCCGGTTGCCTTCGGCCAGCTCGTTCCATACCACCACCATGGCAATACATCGGGCAAGGCCAATCAGTATTACCCCTATCATATATTCGGGATAAGCGGGTAAAAATAATATGGCCAGCATAAACATCAGTACGGGACCCACCACCCAGTTTAAAAACAAAGAAGCACCCAGCACTTTAGTGTTTGAGAACACTTCGCCCATTTTTTCGTAACGCACTTTTGCCAGGGGCGGGTACATCATCAGTACCAGGCCAATTGCCAGCGGGATATTGGTTGTACCTGCAGAAAAGGAATTGATAAAAGTAGATGATGAGGGAAAGAAATAACCAATGGCAACACCAACAGCCATGGCTAAAAATATCCACAAGGTTAAGTACCTGTCTAAAAAACTTAATTTTTTTCTTTCGTGTGCAGGCGCACAGTTGTTTGCAGCCATTATAATTTTTTAATTACCAACAATGGTACTTCTTCTTTCTAACAATAAAGTATCTCTCCATACACCTTTCAGCTGGCCAATTTTTTCCCGTTTGCCAATTATTCTAAAACCACTCTCTTCATGGATCTTTATGCTGGCTGTATTCTCCGGAAAAACGCCAGCCTGCAGGGTCCAGAAATTGTTTTTCTCAGTTTCCTGAATCAATGCATTCAATAATTTTTTCCCAATGCCTTTTCCCCTGGCCGCAGCAGCCACATACACACTTACCTCTGCCACACCTGCATATACACAGCGGCTGCTTACTGCAGTTACAGCGGCCCATCCCAGCACTTCGGCATGCTCAATGGCTACCAGTCTTGAGTTTTTCACATGTTCGGCATCCCATTCTTCCCATGCTGGCGCTGTGGTTTGAAAAGTGGCATTACCGGTGGCAATACCTTCTTCATAAATTCTTTTTACTGATGGCCAGTGTTCGGGCAGCATGATTTTTATTTGCATAATTATACTATTAAACAAAGAAGTCAACTTTTAACAACAGCCGCTTCCTGGTTCGCAGCAATTTCTTTCGTCTTTGGCTGGCTTTTCTCCATAAACTGTAATACTGGTGATCTTTGTTTTACCCTGCTTATATGCTGCTATTTCTTCAGCATTTAAATAATTGGCCAATATTGCATCGGGTATTATGATGGGTTTTTCTTTTTGCAGTGTAATATTTTTAAACCCGCCTTCTTCAATTATTGTAATATAATCTTGTTTTTGAATGGCGCCGGAAACGCAGCCTGCATAGAATTCTGCTACTTCCCTCCATTTTTGAGGCAGTTCGCCTTCCAATACAATGTCAGAAATAGAAAAATGGCCGCCGGGTTTTAATACCCTGAATATTTCGCTGATCACTTTGTGTTTGTTGGGCACCAGGTTCAATACACAATTACTTACAATTACATTGGCGTAATTACTGGTTACCGGCATATCGTCAATATCTCCCAGGCGAAACTCCACATTATTCAGTCCCAGTTTTTCGGCATTAGACCTGGCTTTGTTGATCATAGCAGGCGTAAAATCTATTCCAATCAGCTTGCCTTTTTCACCTGTAATACGGCGGGCAATGAACACGTCATTACCTGCACCACTACCCAAATCAATAACGGTATCGCCTTCTTTTATTTTGGCAAATTCAGTGGGTAAGCCGCAACCCAGGCCAAGGTCTGCATCAGGATTATACCCGTCCAGTTTGGTGTAATCGTCAGACATGATGGTGTATACTTCATCGCCACAGCAGGATGAGGTGGCGCCACAACAGGAGGTGGCATTTTGTGTATGGCTTTGTTCTGCAATAGCCGCATACTTTTCTCTAACGAGGTCCTTCATTTTTGCATCATTGTTCATAATTATATTTTTGCCTCCAACGCCTGCATAGCGTTAAAGTGGTTAAGAATATTTTTATTATCAGCAGCAGGCTTTCTCATTTTTCAACTTCAGGTGATTGAACAGGAAACTGAATGCTGAGTTGAATTTTTCAAAAGCCTTCCAGTTAATGCAATAGCAACTCCTGGGACCGTCAACAGTGCCATTGATAAGGCCCGCATTTTTCAATTCTTTTAAATGCTGGCTAACGGTGCTTTGTGCCAATGGCAAAACCTCTACTATCTCCCCGCAAATACATTCATTGTGCTGTGCCAGCACTTTAAGTATGGCAATGCGTGCCGGATGTGCCAGCGCTTTGGCAAATTCTGCCAGATCCTGTTCCTTTTGAGTAAACGCTTCTTTTTTATGAATAGCCATACTTTAGCATCTTATATCGCAAATATACGATTAATAAGAAATTACCACCAAATTTATTTTACTAAAAAGGCCCCGTAAAATTCGGGGCCGGTATTAAAAAAGATTGCCGGCCATTGAATAGCCGGCAATCTTACAATGTATTGGCATCTTTGTTTATTCTCTTCCGTCCAGTAAATTACCCAGGCCGCCTAAAATACTGCCTTCTTCTTTTCTGTGAATAGTATATTGCTGCAACCTGCCTGCCAAACGGCTGATGGGTAAGGATTGCAGCCATACTTTTCCCGGTCCGGTTAATTTGGCAAAGAACAATCCTTCACCCCCAAACATCCAGTTTTTAATACCCCTTACCATTTCAATATCAAAATCAACATTGGGAGTATAGGCAACGATACAACCGGTATCTACTTTCAATACTTCGCCAGCCTGCAGGTCTTTCTCTATAATATAGCCACCCGCATGTGCAAAAGCATAGCCATCGCCTTCCAGTTTTTCCATAATAAAACCTTCGCCACCAAAAATACCGGTACCCAGTCTTTTTTGAAATTCTATTCCAATGCTTACCCCTTTGGCAGCACACAAAAAAGCATCTTTTTGTGCAATGATCTTGCCACCCAGTTTAGCCAGGTCGAATACAATAATTTTACCGGTGTACGGTGCTGCAAAGCTAACGCGTTTTTTTCCCTGCCCCGTATTGGTAAAAGCCGTCATGAATAAACTTTCGCCAACCAGCAGGCGCTTGCCGGCGCTGAATAATTTTCCCAGCAAACTGTTATCCTGTTGCTGGCTGCCATCGCCAAAAATTGTGTGCATTTCTATGCCATTGTCCATCATCATAAAAGCGCCGCTTTCTGCAATGGCGGTTTCGTTGGGATCCAGTTCAATTTCTACAAACTGTAATTCTTCCCCGTAAATTTTGTAATCAATTTCGTGTGCTGTTGCCATGGTTATATTTTTTGTGAAGGTATTATGATTCAAAAAATAATTGACGTAAAAATATGATGAATGGAAATAAAAACCGCCGCCCATTTTCATGAGCAGCGGCTTTTTATGTGTCATTATAACCAGAACTTAAAACCAGCTGCCATTCCATTTTTCGCCGGCGTTTTTCATTTTTAATTTTCTGCGGGCCACTTTGATGCGCTGCCTGATCATTACCGCCACCATCAGGAACATAAACAGGATGGTCATGGGCGGAATACCCAGGAAGCTGATCCATTTACCTCCAAACATGTTGCGCATGGGTCTTCTTAGTCTTTCTGCAATGAGGTACATAGAAGGTACAATCACCAGCGTCATAAAGAATGCAAATGCCAGTCCGAAGATGATCGTCCAGCTTAACGGTTTCCAAAACGCCACGTTATCGCCACCAAAATATATATGCGGATTCAGTTCAGAGAACAGGGTAACAAAATTGATATTGAACCCCACGGCAATGGGAATAAAGGCCAGTATAGCTGCCAGGGCAGTTAACAATACCGGTATAATACGTGTTTTTCCTGCCTCAATGACTGCTTCCCTGGTTTTCATACCACGGCTACGCAGTTCTTCGGCAAACTCAATTACCAGGATACCATTTTTTACCACAATACCCGCCAGGCCTACAATTCCCAGACCTGTCATCAGTACCGATGCCTCCATACCAGTAATGGAAAAGCCCAGCAGTACACCAATTACACTGAATACGATCTCAGACAGGATGATCACTGATTTACTTACCGAATTGAATTGCATTACCAGGGTAAGCAGAATGAGGCCCAGTGCTATTAACAAAGCCCTTCCTAAAAATGCACCTGTTTCGGCCTGTTGCTCTCCTTCACCGGTTTGCTTAATGGTAACCCCGTCTCCTTTTTTTGTAAAGTCGCCAATAAAACCAGCAATCACCTGGTTTACGCCAGTTGCATTATAGCCTTGTGTGGTTAATACATTTGAGCGCAGTGTAATCACCCTTTTTTGATTTTTACGTTTTACACTGCCGAAAGTACTGGTGGGTTCTACCTGCACCAGTGCACTGATAGGAACATTTTTAACCAGCCCGCTTGCCATATCGCGGAACGAGATACGCATATTCAGCAAGTTGCTCAGGTCTTTCCTTTGCGATTCATCAATACGCAGCTGTATCTTATACTCGTCTTTACCTTCTTTTATTTTAGACACTTCTTTACCAAACAATGCCGTACGGATGGCCATACCTATCTGAGCAGAAGATACTCCCTGCAGCAGGGCCCGCTCACGGTCTACCGTAAGTGTAATTTCCGGATTGTTCAGGTCCACATCCATCTTCAGTTCTTCCACACCGGGCACCTGTATCGAATCCAGGTAGTTCTTCAGGTTAACGGCTGTTTTTACCAGGTTATCAAAATCTTCACTGGCCACTTCAATATTGATGGGAGGATCAGTTGGCGGACCGCCGCTTTCCTGGTCCACGCTGATTTCTGCACCCGGTATGCCTTTCAGCTCTGCACGAATTTTATCGAGGAAGGGCTTGGTACCCACGCCATGTCTTTTTTCAAATTCCACAAAAGATACCTGTATCCTTCCCAGTTCACTCCTGGTGCTTCTGTCGCCGGCAGCAGGATCACTGGCACCAATGGCCACATTGGTGATGATACTTTCTACAATTGGATTTGTTTTATTGGTGGCATAATCCACCCCCAGTACTTTGGTTACTTTATTTTCCAGCACATGAGTAACAGAATCGGTATACTGCACACTGGTACCCACCGGCAGTTTCAGGTATACATATATCTGGTTGGGATCTGCCTTTGGGAAGAAGGCAATACCCACACGGCCGGATTGTATTGACATCGAAAATATTACGATGGATAAAAACAGTAATGAAATAATACCCAGCAACAGGTGTACCGGACGCCATCCTTTTAATGCCCAGCGTAACAGGTTTTCGTAATGACTCATGATCCAGGGCAATGCATGATTCTGAAAATAATGAATGGCATTTTCAAGAACATACCGGTACAATATCACCAGCAATAAAAAGAACAATAACAGGTTACCCAAAAATGGTGCATGGGCAAAATCGAGGAAGATACCGGCGGCCACTGCGATCCAGAATGCCGGTTTTTTAAAGATGGCAGATTTAGGTTCTTTCTTTTCTGCTTCGGGATGATTCATAAAATCCACCGCAAAAACCGGGTTCATAATAAATGCCACCACCAGTGAAGCTGCCAAAGTAAAAATAAGCATGGTAGGCAGGTACACCATAAAACGGCCAATGATACCCGGCCAGAATAATAATGGAAAGAAGGGCGCCAGCGTGGTAAGTGTACCGGCCAGTACCGGAATAAATACTTCACCTGCGGCCAGCTTGGTAGCTTCAAACACCGACATTTTGCCCTTATGGTCCATAAAGATCCGGTGCGTATTTTCTATTACCACAATGGCATCATCCACAATAATACCCAGGCCAAACAGCAATGCAAACAGCACAATAAAATTGAGGGTTACATGGGTGCCCACAATCAGATCGGCACCCGGCAAAAACACAAAGGCCACAAACATACTAAGGGGTACACTCAATGCTACAAAAAATGCATTGGTAACACCCATAAAAAACATCAGTACAATCAGTACCAGTATAAAGCCAATAACAATAGAATTTACCAGGTCGGTAAAAGAGGTACGGGTTTTAATACTCTGGTCTCCCGTGATCACGGTTTTAAGGTCGTCGGGATAAATAACCCCTTTATTTTCGTCTACTACTTTTTTTACCGCATCGCTGGTTTCAATCAGGTTTTCGCCACTGCGCTTAATGATATTAAGTGTTACTACATTCTTTCCATCCAGGCGGGCATAGCTTTCCACATCTTTGGTGGTATCCTTAATTACTGCAATGTCTTTTAAATAGATCGGGTAACCGCCGGTATTCCTGATCAGCACTTTTTCAATATCATAGGCGGTATGAAACTGCCCTTTTAACTGCAGGTTTCTTTTCATACTTCCCACATCCAGTAATCCGCCGGAGATATCCATGTTTTCACGGGCCACTGCGTTGCTGATATCATCAAAAGTAACACCAGCAGCCTGCATACGGTTGTTATCTACATTGATCTGGAATTCACGTTCAGGTGCACCCACAATATCAATACGGTTGATCTGCGTAATTTCTTCCAGTTTATCTTTCAGGTCGTCGGCAATTTTTTTAAGGCGCACCATATCGTAATCACCACTCAGGTTCACATACATGATGGGCTGATCGCTCAGGTTTACTTCCAGTGCGGTGGGCTGCTGTGTAAGATCGGTGGGCAGGTCCTGCTTGGCCTTGTCCAGTGCATCTTTAACTTTTTGCAGGGCAATATCTGTTTTTACATCGGTATCAAATTCTACAATTACAGAAGAAAAATCCTGCTGGGAGGTACTGGTAAATTTTTTAATTTTTGCCCCTGTAATACCCTTGATCTGCTTTTCAATGGGCCGGGTTACCAGGTTTTCAATATCCTTGGGAGAATTACCTACATAAATGGTTTGCACATAAATGGTAGGAATAACGATATCAGGAAATTGCTCTTTGGGTAAGGTAACAAACTGAAATACGCCTGCCAGTGTTACAAACAGCATGATCAGGTACACAGTTGTTTTATTTTTTATACTCCAGGTGGTGGGCTTAAACTGTTTGTCTATATCGTCGTACCCCTTCTTCACCTTTTTTATTATTTCAGGAATCATATAATATTTTTATTTGTATACAGGTATACGTTATGAAACGGTTAGTTTACTGTTGTGTTTTTAATTGCTGCCCCTCGTACAAGCCTGCATAACCTTCAATGATCAGTGCTTCGCCAGATTTCAACCCGCTTTTTATTTCCAGGATATCGTTGTTCAGCATACCTATTAACACAGGGCGTTTCCTGGCCACCAATTTGCCATTTTCTAAACTGGCCACCATTACAAACTTTCCTTTTTCATCATTTTGCAATGTATTCAAAGGAATGGCAATGGCATTTTCTGAATTGTAATCCCTTATTTTCATCAGGGCTATCAGGTTGGGTTTTAACGACGCATCAGAAGGGAGTTTTGCTTCCACTACAAAGCCCCTGTTGATCAGGTCGATAGAGGCGCCTGTAAAACTCACTACTGTATTAATGGTTTTGTGTGCATCTGGTAATTCCACCACCACGGCTGTACCCCTTGTAACCGTACCCAGGTAGTTTTCAGGAAGATTGCTGACAGCTTTAAGGCTGCTGGTATTCACTATTTTTATTTGCGGACCGGCTGCCGTCATGCCTGAAAAAGTTTCACCCACCCTTATGGACACTACATCTGCAATACCACTTACATCGCTGTACACATTTGAAGTATTCAATTGTTCCTGTAAAGTTTTTATTTGTGCTCCGGCGGCATCCAGTTGATTTTCTAAGCCGGTAACATTTGTTTTAGCTGAGATCAGCTGTACTTCGGTACCAATACCCTGGTCCCAAAGGTTTTTCTGGCGCTGATAAATATTTTTTGCAAAGCCCAGCTGTGTTTTTATCCCTTCCAGTTGCTGCTTTGCCGCATTAACACCCTGGCGCATGATGGCATCGTCTAGTTTTAACAGTAACTGTCCTTTCTTTACAAACTGCCCCTGTGTTACATATACTGCTTTTACCTGTGCCGGACCCATACGCGGCGAGATGTAAGAGATATTTTCCGCATCTACCCTTCCCTGCAGTTCGATATAGTGCGAAAATTTTTGCAATACCACCGGGGTGGTGGCTACCAGTTTGATCTTGGCAGGATTTACACTATTGGTATCTAATTTCAGCAGTTCTTCCTGCAGTTTTGCAATTTTTTCTTCATTCTTAAGTTTTTCACTTTTCAGCTGTTCCAGTGCTGCTTTTTTATCATTGATACCGGCGGCATTTTCTTTTTTACTTTCTCCACAGCTGGCTAAAATAAAAGAAGCGGCGATAATCCATCCAAAAATTGTTACCTGTTTCATATTGTTAGTTTGATCTTTTAAAGTGTGTGATTATAGTTTACCTGTGGCCTTTAACCAGTCTATTTTAGCAGTAATGGCATCATACAAACTGCTGTAATAATTGGTTTGTGCCACTTTTAATTCGGTTTGTGCCGTATATATTTCCTGGTTGCTGCCCAGGCCCTGCTCGTATTTAAGTTTGGTGGTATTGTATACCTTTTCGGCCAGTTCGGTATTTTTTTTCTGGTTATCCATGGTCAATAAAGCTGTGGTCATTTTAATACGGCTTTGCTCCACATCATAATCGATGTTTAGTTTTAACTGCGCTATATTATTCTGTGTTTTTTGTAACTCGTACCGGCTTTGCTGAATAAGGGCATTTTTTTTGAAGCCATCGAATAGCGGCATGGTAATTTTTAAACCCACCACAGAAGTAGTGAACCACTCGTCATTATTAAAAAAATTGAAAGCACTGCGTTGCGCATTCTTACTGTAACTGCCAAAAGCGGCCACCGTGGGCAGTTTGCTTAATTTATACCGGCGTATATTATAAGTGCCCAGTTTTTCGGCTACACTCAGCAGTTGAAATTCTTTCCGGTCTTTATAATCATAGGTTGCGTTAAGGATATCGTCTTTTACTTCTGCCTCGCTCAATGTATCTGATAGTGTCAATATTTCCTTTTGAGGCATACCCATCAAAAATTTTAAACCACTGTTACCGGCATTCAACGCATTCACCACTTTTTCCTTTTCTGTTTTAATATTGTTCAGCTGCACCATTACCTTATCCACATCCAGTTTTTCGGCAAAGCCATTTTTATAAATTTCCCTGGTATCGTTCAGCAGTTTTTCAAAGCGGGCAATATTGGCATCCAGCGAGGCCAGCTGGCTTTTACCCACCACCAGCTGGTAGTAGATCTTCATTACATTGGCCTTGATTTGTTCCTGAGTAACTTCTGCTGTTTTTTTATAAAAATCCAGTACAGCTCCCCTGGCCATCAGGCCAACAAAAACCTGTCCGTCAAACAGCAGCTGGCTTACGTCTACCCCTGCATTGGCCGTCCAGGGCACACCAAACTGCGCCTGGATAGTACCAAATCCCGCGGCTGGAAAAGCAATGGTGTTACCGGCTCCGTTCTTCACGCCTTCATCCACCAATACCTGGTAAGTAGCCGGGCTGATAAAATTGGGCAGCGACTGCACTGCGATGTTAGGATAGTGGGTAAAGCCGGCACTGGCATTTACCTGCGGGTAAGCCGAAGCAGTAATTTGTTTATTCACCTGCTCCTGTACTTTTACGTCCAGCAACGCATTTTTTACCTGCGTGGTATTCTTCATGGCATAGTCTACTGCCTGCTGCACGCTCAATTTGTTTTCCTGCTGGGCAAATGCACCTGCAGTGAGTAGTACCATACTTACAATTGCGGTACTGCTAAGCCAAAATTTTTTCATTAGTGTTCGTAATTTTAGTTCTGTCTTGTTCATATTTTGTGATCAGTTTATGCCCCTTTATGGTGGCTAACCCAAACAAGAAGTTAGTGGTAAATTCAGTTTCTACTTTTATTAAGCTGTATTTGCTTTTAGGAAACAATACCTGGTTAAAAGGCATCATCATCGTTTCCAGCCTCAGTTTGATCAGGATATCGGTATCAATTTCGCCGCGATATACTTCTTCTGCAATACCCCGTTCTAAATTTTCTTTCAGCACTTTGTATAAAAAAGAATACTTGTGCTGTTTAAACTTTTCAAAAGATTGTGGATAATACTTTTCCAGTTCAAATAATATGGCCGGGTTCATATTTTGAAACATATCCTGCATCATATCCATGGCTAAAAAAACTTCATGAATAGCATCTTTTGCCGTCTGCTTGTCCTTCATGCAGCACTCCTGGTTATAGCTGATGATATCCACCATTACCGCATCCACCAGTTCATCCTTATCGGCATAATACTGGTAAATGGTCTTCTTAGAAACCCCCATTTGCACAGCAATCTCGTCCATTGTAACGGATCTTACGCCGTATTGCATGAACAGGTCGTGGGCTTTTTGTTTAATTCTGCTTTTCAATTGTTATGTGCTTAAATCTGCGGCAAAACTATGGAAACTTTTTAAGTTGCCAAAGTTTCCATCCTCTTTTTTTGCCATTGGTACCATTTTTTTATATCGTAAAACCAGGTGCCACCGTAAATTCCACATCTTAAAAGTGTGTATCAATCTGCTATCTTTGAGCCTAAATTTCGGATATGAAAAAGCCTTTTAGTTACCGCAAACTGATACAATATTTTTTGCAGGGCTTATTAATTCTGGCACCCATTACCATTACAGCCTATGCTATTTTTTGGGTGGTAACATCCATCGATAGTTTATTGCCCCTGTTTACTTATAAAGACATACAGGGTACAGTTCGGGTGCAGAATTACGGTATTGGCTTTTTGATCATCATTGCAGCACTGATCATAATCGGTTATTTCAGTTCCTTTTTTATTACCGGCCGTGTGGTGAGTTTTGTAGATAAGATACTGGAGAAAACACCCGGCATTAAATACATCTATTCCACCACCCGCGATTTTTTTGAAGCATTTGCAGGCGACAAAAAGAAATTTACCAGGAATGTACTGGCCAATGTAGACGACAATGATGTATGGCGCTTTGGTTTTATTACCCGAGATGATATGGAAGAATTTGACCTGAAAGATTATGTAACCGTATACATTCCGATGGCTTACTCTGTTGCCGGCAATGTATATGTAATTCCAAAAGCAAGGGTAAAACCCATTACCAATATCAGTGCCGCCCAAACCATGAAGTTTGCAGTAAGCGGTGGTATTACCGATGTGGATGATGATGAAACACCTGAAAAAGTGATCAGGGATTAGTAATTTAATATTGGGCTTGCTTATTAAATATACCGGCAGTATATTTAATTACCCAATGATTACAACATGATACAAGCGATCCGTTATTTATTACCCTGTGTTATTGTATTCACTTTGCCAATGCAGGTTTTTTGCTGGGGCTTTTATGGCCATCAAAAAATAAATTATTACGCGGTATTTTTATTGCCCCCCGAAATGATGGTGCTGTATAAACCCAATATTGCTTTTTTAAGCGAGCATGCGGTAGATCCGGATAAACGCCGTTATGCAGTGCCAAGTGAGGGGCCGCGGCATTTTATTGATATAGATCATTACGGAAACTATCCCTACGACAGCCTGCCCCGCCCATGGCCGGCAGCTGTTGCAAAATACAGCGAAGATTCTTTAACCGCCTATGGTATTGTGCCCTGGCATGTACAAACCATGCTGGCCAGGCTCACCACTGCATTTAAAGAAAATAATTTCAGCCGCATTTTAAAAACCAGTGCCGAAATAGGGCATTATATTGCCGATGCGCATGTACCCCTACATGCCAACAGCAACCACAACGGGCAGCTGACCAATCAAAAAGGCATACATGGCTTTTGGGAAAGCCGGGTACCGGAATTACTGGCAGAAAAAGAATGGGATTTTTTTATTGGAAAAGCCGCCTTCATCAGCAACCCATCAAATTTTATCTGGAAACGGGTACTGGAAAGTGCCAAAGCAAGCGACAGTGTACTGCGCTTTGAAAAACAACTGACGCAGCAATTTGGGGCCGATAAAAAATATGCTTTTGAAAACAGGAATGGAAAAATCATTCGCCAGTATTCAACAGCCTTTACCATTGCTTTTGATAAAAAACTGCAGGGCATGGTGGAAAGAAGAATGCGCCAGAGCATTTTTGCAGTAGCCAGTTTTTGGTATACCGCATGGGTAAATGCCGGGCAACCCAACCTGAAAATACTGGCCAGTGAAAAATTGAGTGAAAGCGACCAAAAAGAATTTGAAGCACTTAATAACAGCTGGAAAGCAGCTGCAAAAATGGTGGGCAGGCAGGAAGAATAGTAGCCGCTTCAGGTACATCTGTGCGCTGTACTGCGTTTTACGATTTTATTATTTACATGAAAGGTTTACAAGCAGTTATACCTGTAATCATCATCCTGTGCTATTCTGTTTGCTGCTGTAAAAATATTTTATTGCACATAAGGGATATGCTTTCGGTAAAGGCATTTATATTTTGTATTTTTGCGCCTCAAAATATTTTACTCAACTAATACGCATATTCTGTGGTTCATAATTTTAATGCCGGCCCGTCTATTTTACCCAAAGAGGTATTTGAACAGGCTGCACAGGCTGTACTGAATTATAATAATACGGGTTTATCTATATTAGAACTGGGCCACCGTACTGCTACTTTTCAGGCAGTAATGGATGAAGCGCAGGCCTTACTGAAAGAACTGATGCAGCTGGATGCCGATCATGAAGTATTGTTTTTACACGGGGGGGCTTCCACCCAGTTCATGCAGGTACCCATGAATTTACTGGATGATAAAGAAACTGCCGCCTTTGCCGATACCGGTGTATGGAGCAGCAAGGCCATTAAAGAGGCCAAATTATTTGGTAAGGCAGAAGTGGTGTGCAGCGGTAAAGAAAACAATTACACCAGTATACCAAAAGATTTTGCGGTGCCCAATGATGCTAAGTATTTTCACATCACCACCAACAATACCATTTACGGCAGCCAGTGGCAAAAAATTCCTGCAACCAGCAATATCATGGTGGCAGATATGAGCAGCGATATCCTCAGCCGTTCATTAGACTTTAATTCTTTTGGACTTATTTACGCCGGCGCACAAAAAAACATTGGTGCAGCTGGAGTAAACATAGTGGTGATAAACAAAAATATTTTAGGTAAGATCAAACGCAGCATACCCACCATCATGGATTACCGCAATCATATTAAAGAGGGCAGTATGTTAAATACGCCTCCTGTATTTGCAGTATATGTTTGTATGCTTACCTTACGCTGGTTAAAAGCGCTGGGCGGTGTGCCTGCCATTGAAAAGATCAATAATGAAAAAGCGGCTTTATTATACAGCGAAATAGACAACAATCCTTTATTCAGGGGTACCATAGCTGTGGAAGACAGAAGCAAAATGAATGTTTGCTTTGTAATGAACAACGCCTCACTGGAAGAACCTTTTTTAAATTTTGCCAAAGAGAACGGCATCATTGGTATTAAAGGCCACCGTTTATCAGGTGGTTTCAGGGCTTCGTTGTACAATGCATTGCCACTAAGCAGTGTGCAGGCATTAACCGGAGTGATGCAGGCATTTGCAAACAAACACCGGTAATATAAATACATTAATTTCAGCCATTACTAACAGCCAAGTACAATGATAACTATAGCACCATTTAAAGCATTACGCCCCGAAGCGCCCCTTGCAAAACAGGTAGCTTCCCGCCCTTATGATGTATTGAACAGTAAAGAAGCAAAAGTAGAAGCACAGGGTAACCCGGCCAGCTTTTTACACATTACCAAAAGTGAAATAGACCTGCCGGAAGATATAGACATCCATTCGCAGCAGGTATATGATAAAGCAAAAGAAAATTTAGATGCTTTTATCAGCCGCAATATTTTATTCCGTGAAAGCAAGCCCTGCTATTATATTTACCAGCTTATTATGAATGGTAAAAGCCAAACAGGTTTGGTATGCGGCAGCAGTGTGGATGATTATGAAAACGACCTGATAAAAAAACATGAGTTTACCAGGCCCGAAAAAGAGAATGACCGCATTAATCATATTAAAACCACCGGCGCACAAACCGGCAATGTTTTTTTGGCTTATAAAAATGTGGATGCCATTGATACATTGATCAGCGAGTGGAAAAAAGACCGCAGCCCGGTATATGATTTTATTGCCGACGACGGTATACAGCACAGCATTTGGGCGGTAAACGATACCGATACCATCAGCCGCATTACTGAATTGTTTAAAACCGAAGTGCCGGTGAGTTATATTGCAGATGGCCATCACCGGGCCGCATCTGCCGCCAAGGTTCGTGCAGCACTGGGTGCCGAGAATGCCCCCGAAGGAGCTGATTATTTTTTAACCACTTTATTTCCGTCCAATCAATTATACATCATGGATTACAACCGGGTGGTAAAAGACCTGAACGGATTAACTGAAGAAGAATTTTTAAAACAAACAGCCGTTGCATTTTCAGTTGAAAAAATAAATGCCGCATTATCGCCTGCAGCGTTGCACCAATTTGGCATGTATTTAAATAACCAGTGGTATAAACTTACTGCTAAAGAAAATACTTTTACCACCGATCCCATCGGCATCCTTGATATCAGTATCTTATCTAATAATTTATTAGATCCCATTTTAAATATTAAAGACCAGCGTACCGACAAACGCATCGATTTTGTTGGCGGTATACGCGGATTGGCAGAACTGGAAAAAAGAGTGAACAGCGGAGAAATGGCGGTGGCCTTTAGTTTACACCCGGTAACCATTCAGCAGTTGTTCGATATTGCAGACAGCGGCAATGTAATGCCCCCCAAAAGTACCTGGTTTGAACCCAAGCTGAGAGATGGGTTACTTACCCATTTAATTGATACCCCCAACAGTTAAGGGTAAGAAAAACTGTATGGTTTTTCACTTAACTTTACGCTGATGAAAAAGTGTATCCTTTCTGTTTATATATTGCTTGTTGCCACCATGGCAATGGCGCAGGATGCTGCAGCGCTGCACGAAACTGCCCGGGCCTTTATGCGCCAGGGCGATTTTGCCAATGCCATTTTAGTATTGAACCGGGCCATTAAAATGCAGCCCGGCAACCTGGAAATAGCCAAAGACCTGGGGCTGAATTATTATTTTGCCAAAGATTTTTCCAAAGCCCTGGACATTTATAAACCCCTGCTGGAAAGGGAGGATGCCGATGACCAGTGTTTTCAGGTTACAGGCGATATTTACCTGGCGCAGGATAATCCCAAGGAATGCGAAAAAGTATACAAAAAGGGATTGAAAAAATTTCCCGCCAGTGGCGCACTGTATAACGAACTGGGCGAGTTGCTGTGGGCACAAAAAGATTACAGCGCCATTAAACAATGGGAAAAGGGTATTGAAGCCGATCCCGGTTTTTCCAGAAACTATTATAATGCCAGCAAGTATTATTATTTTACCACCGATAAAGTGTGGAGTATTTTGTACGGCGAAATATTTTTAAATATTGAACCCTCCAGCACAGCAGCACCCGAAATAAAAAACATCCTGCTGGAAGGCTATAAAAAATTATATGCCGATGCTGACCTTGAGAAAAACAATACCGATAAAGGCGGATTTACAGAAGCATTTCTTAAAACCATGAACAAACAATCTGCATTGGCCGCCAGTGGTATCAATGCCGAATCGCTCACCATGATCAGAACAAGATTTATACTGGACTGGTACAACGATTTTGGAACTAAGTATGCCTTTAAATTATTTGAACTGCAGCGCCAGCTGTTGCAGGATGGTATGTTTGATGCCTATAATCAATGGATATTTGCAGCTGCACAAAACCTGCCCGCTTACCAGAACTGGATCTCGCTAAATGCCGGCGAGTACAACGAACTTAGCCGTTTTCAACGGGGCCGCATATTCAGGATACCTGCCGGCCAGTATTACCACAAATCTGCCCAGTGATTGTAATGATATTTTTCATTATCTTGTTTAAAATAATTTTTTTATGGAAGAGCAACGGGATGAAAAATTATGGCAGATCGCCAAACAAAGGGCTGCATTCCAGGACAGCCTGATCGGCTTTATGGTAATCAGTACCATTTGCTGGGCCGTGTGGTATTTTACTGCCGGCAGCAGGGGGATTAACACCCGAACGCCCTGGCCCCTGTGGGTGATGCTGGGCCTCGGTATTGGGCTGGTAATGAAATTCATTAAAGCCTATAAAACGGATAAGGATACCCTTACAGAAAAGGAGTATGAAAGGTTGAAAAACAAGAACAGGTAATATTTTTTGAATACGCTACAACGATTGCTTATGAATGAAATTTCAAGGATATTTGATTGCCTGGACTACCAGCTGAAACATTTTCCGAAGGAAGATATGTTTGCCGGAAAATACCAGCAGGAATGGAAGCTGTACAGTACCCGGGAAGTAAAAGATACCATCAATAAACTGAGTGCCGGTCTGCTGCAACTTGGGGTAAGCGGCAGCGATATGCAGGTGGAGAACCAGGATAAAATTGCACTCATCTCTAAAAACCGGCCTGAATGGCTGATGCTGGATATGGCCTGCCAGCAAATTGGCGCCACACTCTGCCCCATTTACCCTACTACCAATATTAATGAACTGGAATTTATTTTTAATGATGCCGCTGTAAAATATGTTTTTGTCAGCGGCCAGGATATTTTAGATAAAGTAAACAATATCCGGAACAATGTACTGAGCCTGAAAAATATTTACAGTTTTGATGACTTACCCGGTGTGGATCACTGGACCAAGATCACGGCTGCAGTTACCGAAGCGGATATAGCTGCCATGGAACTGGTGAAAGCGGGTATTCAACCCGGGCATTGTGCCACTATTATTTATACTTCCGGCACCACCGGTACACCCAAGGGGGTAATGCTGAGTCATAATAATATTGTAAGCAACGTACTGCATTCCCGTAAATCATTTCCGTTTGATGATAATCCCGCGGGCAGGGCGCTGAGCTTTTTACCGCTGAACCATATTTTTGAACGCATGGTGTCGTACATCTATATCACCAGCGGTATTGCAATTTATTATGCCGAAAGTTTAGAAACCATTGCCGATAATTTAAGAGAGGTGCGGCCCAATTTGTTTACCACCGTACCACGTTTACTGGAGAAAGTGTATGAAAAAATAATGGAAAAGGGCAGCCATCTTACCGGTATCAAAAGAAAATTATTCGACTGGGCCGTGGCACTGGGAAGCAGGTACGACAATATTAAAAGCGGCGGTGCCTGGTACAATATTCAGCTGGCCCTGGCCAATAAAATTATTTTCAGCCGCTGGCGTGAAGGATTGGGAAATAATATACAATGCATCATTACCGGTGGCGCAGCCTGCCAGGTGCGTTTGCTCAGGATTTTTAATGCAGCAAAAATTCCTATTTACGAAGGATACGGACCTACAGAGAACAGCCCGGTAATTAGTGTAAACTGCCAGCGCAAAGGCGGCACCAAATTTGGCACCGTGGGCCTGGTTATTGAAGGACAGGAAGTGAAACTGGAAGCCGATGGTGAAATTTGTGTGAAAGGGCCCAGTGTAATGATGGGATATTATAAACGCCCCGACCTGACTGCAGAAACCATTATTGATGGCTGGCTGCATACCGGCGATATTGGTATTTTTGAAGATGGCAAATACCTGAAGATCACCGACCGCAAAAAAGAATTGTTTAAAACCAGCGGGGGAAAATATGTAGCCCCGCAGCCCATAGAAAACAAAATGAAGGAATCGCCCTTTGTAGAACAGATGATGATTGTGGGTGCCGAACAAAAATTTGTAGGAGCACTCATCGTTCCCTCTGTACCTAATTTAAAAGAATGGATGCAGCACAAGGGAATAAAATTTACCACTATTGAAGATGCCGTTCACCATCCTAAAGTGCTGGACCTGTATAAAGAACTGATCAACTCATTCAATAATTTTTTTAACCACGTAGAACAGGTTAAAAAGTTTGAGCTCATTCCTAATGAATGGACCATCGATACCGGCGAACTTACGCCCACACTAAAGCTGAAACGAAAAGTGATCATGGAAAAATATAAAGATGCAATTGAAAGAATTTACGACTGATACAATGGCTGCTGATGGCAGCCATTTTTTTTATTCCTCATCTTCCCCTCTTTTGCAAATTATGATTGTACGCATATAAAGGAGCTTTCCGGCACAGTAGTTTTATACGGTAAAATTATTCCCGTTTAAAATTATTATGTATGAAAAGTAAGATCAAAACCTTTATTGCCACGGGTGTAGTGGCAATGGCATTATCCTGTAACGCTAACCAGCAGGAAGCTGCCAGTTCTTCCACCCCGGCTGCTGCACCGGGTGCAGGTCAATCTGCGGTGCAGGACGACCAGTCTGCAAAAAATGTAGTACAGGTGGCCGTGGGAAGTAAAGACCATACCACATTAGTAGCCGCAGTAAAAGCCGCCGACCTGGTGGATGCACTGAGCAATGCCGGGCCATTTACTGTTTTTGCACCCACCAATGCGGCATTTGATAAATTGCCCGCAGGTACCGTGGAAGGATTGCTGAAAGCAGACAAGAAAGCAGACCTTACCGATATATTACAGTACCACGTTTCGGTAGGTGTATTTAAAGAAGACATGTTGCAGGACGGGCAAAGTATTGGCCAGGTAAATGGTGGCAACATCACTATCAGTAAAAAAGATGGAAAGCTGATGATAAACGGGGTGGCAAATGTGATCGCTTCGGTACCGGCTTCCAATGGTATTGTATATGTAATTGATGCCGTGTTATTACCACCTGAAAAAAAATAAATGCTTCCTGCCAGTACATAAAAAATCCGCTGGTCAGCGGATTTTTTATGTACTGGCTATTAGAATATTTTGTCTACCGGGTTGTATTCATTCAATATTTTAATCTGCATTACCGCAGATATACTAATGGCCCTTTGTTTGGCCAGCATAACATTGGGTCCTTCAAATAATTCATCTGCTGTTTTAATAAATAAATAATTCCATTGCTTAAAATGCTCCAGCGTTAAAGGCATCAGGCGATGCAGGTGTTTGTGCAACTCCATCGGATTACCTTCGTAAGTGCCAGTATAAAACAGGGTGTTTTCCCAAAAATTATACATCACGGGCAAATGTTTTTCCCAATTTACCATTGCCACATCGGTAAAAATATAACCGATAATGGCATCTGCCCTTACCTTGCTGTAAAACTCATCTACCAGCAAGGCAATGTCATTTTTATTTTCAATATCCTTTTTCATAATACAGGTTTATTATACTCCCAAATCAAAACTGGCCAGTACATCTTCGCTGCAGTACTCCTGCATCAGTGGAAACAATATTCTTTCCTCTTTACGGATATGATCATCTAATGCATTTCCGAGTGCATCCAGTTCAACAGCAGTATGACCCGTTTTATCCAGTGCTAAAAAAGCAGTTGCCAGCTGTTTATGCTCAGTAATAATTTCCCCGGCAAGCCTGTCAATTTCGGCATGAATGCCTTTTATCTTACTAAACACTTCTTCTTCTTTAGCAAAATGTATTTGTAAGTTAATGTTATACATTTTTAATGCGAAGGCAGCTTTATCTTCCAGTGTTTGAGGCATGCCATTAAAAGCAGGCGCATCTTTCTTTAACACCTGTGCCAGTAATAATGCCGGCTGGTGTTCCCTGGATAATGGTATCAATGCAGGATGTCGTTTCATATCTTATAGATCTTTTCGGTTAAATTTACGAACAGATAACCACAATGGCATTACTATCCATAACAGTAAAACGAAAGCTGATATTAAAAGGCCCGATGCAGTACCAAAATAATTTTTAAATATGGCACCGGTATAGCCCATCAGCGCCGAGATATCCATTTTTAACAAGATCAGTATCCTGCCCAGGTCAATAGGATTTAAAATACTCACCCCCACCATGGCTTTCTCTAATGGGTAATCGGCGAACTGGAATAATAAAAACATTACCAGTCCATCAAACAACAAAGAAAAATACAACCACAGTAAAATGGCTACGCCAATGCCTTTGGCCTTGTCGCGTATTTTAACAGTAGCCAGCATGGCAATAGCAACAAATATTACAGAAAGTACCATGCCAATGCCCAGCATCATAAACCCGGTTGCGGTGGCTTCGTACAATAAAACAGGAATGCCGGCTCCCACAAAAAAAGCCAGTGCCAGTGAACTTGCCACACCTGAAAAAATACTCAGCCAGAGCGCTTTTCTTTTTAGTGGCTGACTGGCCAGCAGTTCTAAAAACTCTGCACTATTATATACATAAATAGCAGAAAACAATATACTCACCAATGGCACCACAATTAATATGATATTGAGTAAACTCAGTAATCCCTTGGCCGAATTGTCTTCCAGGTTAAATATGCTTAATGAGATCAGGAGCAGGAATGCGGTATATGCCAGCATGATTTTGTTACGCAGGATATCGATGATTACATACTTGATGATCTTTTTCATGAACTCATTTTTAGCATTACACTTGCAATGGCTTTGGATAATTTTTGCTGCCCGGTATCCGCCCTTAATTCTGCAATGTCTTTATGAAAACGCAGGGTACCGTCCTGCATGTAAATTACCTGGGTAACCAGCTCGTCCAGTTCACTTAAAATATGAGAAGTGATGAGGATGAGCTTACCTTTTGTTTTTTCAGTGATGATCTTTTCTTTCAGTATTTCAGAAGCCACCGGATCTAATCCTGCAGTGGGTTCATCCAGTATCAGCACATCGGGGTTGAACAAGAAAGCCAGTGCAGCACTTACTTTCTGACGTGTTCCGCCTGATAAAGTACGCATTCGTTTGCCAAGTAATTCATTGAGTTTAAATTGGTGCACCAGATCTTCATCAAGTGTTTGATAGTTTTTTCCGCGGATGTCTTTCATCATATCCAGTATCTGGCCTATGCTCATATTTTCGGGATACCGGCCTATCTGTGGCATATAGCCGATATGCGCACGATACTGCCAATCGTGCAAAATGTTTTTTTCGTTGAAGGTGATAAAGCCATTGTCGCATACCACCATGCCCAAGATGGCTTTTATTAAAGTGGTTTTGCCACTGCCATTGGGGCCAATCAATGCAATACATTCTCCCTTATTGCAGGTAACAGACACATTGTCCAGCGCCTTCAGTTTCCCAAATTTTTTCGACACATTGCTTGCAATGATCATAGTGGTAATGGTTTCATTAATGGAAAATCATCTTTTAAATTCCCGGGAGTAAGCGTAGGTAATATTTTTTCCGTTTTGTCCAGCAGGGTAGTCATAAAACTTCTGAACAGCATCATGGCGGGCGGGTTTTGTTCAATAATCATGGAATACATGCTTACCGGCCGGTAGGGCACATCGCCAATCTTATCTTTGTTCAGATCATATCCATCATATTTATCCCAGTAATTATGATCAAATGTATTCAGCACCAAACTTCCGTTGGTACCCACATCAAATGTATTACTGAGGAAATTAGAATTACTTAAACTGATATCCATGCAGCTGGCCTGAATCTTCATGGCCCATCCATTGCTTTCAAAAACATTTTGCTCCATTTTAACACGGCTCACTCCCTCCATATGAATACCGGTAGTATTTTTTATAAAACGGTTATTGGCAATATAGCCGTCAGAAATTTCTTTCAGCAACAGGCCATATGCGGCATCACCCCAGTTCTCCTCAAAATAATTATGAAACATTTTTACATTGTTACTGAACATGACTGCCACGCCGGCGCCGTTATTTTTAAAAATATTGGTAATGTAGGCATCGTTATTGGAAAACATAAAATGTAAGCCGTAACGCAGATTTTTAAAGGAGGTATTGCGCCAGATAACAGAGTTGGTTACAAATTCAAAATAAATTCCATCGCGGTGGCCGCTAACTGTATTGCCAATAATGCGCATGCTGTCGCTTTTCCAGCAATGAATACCGTTACCACTCTGCTGCTCCTGTTCGGCATAAGCCGTAAGCTGGTTGTTTTCAATGGTACAATTGGTACCGTATTGCGAGTAAATGCCAAAAAAAGTATCGTCTAAAATATTATTGCGTACAACAACATCCCGCACATTATAAATTTTGATGCCTGCAAAATCTTCAATACTGGATACTCCTGAATGAATCAGTTTAAACCCGTTTACCGTTACGCCGCTGGCTTTTACAGAAATGATCTCGTACCTGTTTTCGCCATCCAGCACCGGGTGATTGATACCAATCAGGGTAAGCTGTTTATTAATAACTATATTTTTTTCGTGGTAATGTCCTGCATCTACAATAATGGTATCACCTTTTACTGCAGCCAGCAAAGCCTGTTGTACAGTAGCGATGGCCTGCTGCCTGCCCACATGGATGGTATTGGCCTGTATCAAACAGGTAATGTGCAAGCATCCTGCTATAAGGAGTAAACTTTTCATTGTTGTATCAATACATTCCAGCCAATGATTTCGCCGGAAAATTGTTGCTGAACCAATTTCAAACTGTCTGCATTGTTAAAGGCAGCCACATTACCTCCCATCGGGCTTCGCAAGGCGTTGCTTTTTAGTAACAGGGCCCCGGAGGCAGCCAGCAAAACATGACTGCCGCAAAAGTCTGTAAGGTAAACGTCCTGTATGTTTTTGGCAGGTACGTCTTTTGTTTTAAGATAACTGAGGACGCAATGCACGTCGTCGAACTTATATACTTTGCCTTTTTTAGTAAGCAGCTCAGCACCAAACCTTGCATCACTGATGGTCATTTTACAGAAGTAACAATTGTCGGTTCCAAGTAGTAGCGGTTCCGGCAACCTGCTGCATGAGATGATGGCTGGCAGGATGCAAAGCAGTATTGATATCAATAAAATGTGTTTCATGTATTTTTTTTAGAATGGCGCCATGCAGCAATCACGCAAAGGAACAGGCACACACCCACACCAATAAATATCCATCCACCAGCATCAGGCATGGAATACGCACCAAAATTGAGTAATTGTTTATAGCCTATCAAAGGGGGCTGATAAGCCATACCCGGCACCACAATGGCTGCGTCGGGGTTTAAATTATGCCCGTAATTATATTCCCATCTCCAGAAATCATACATGGCCAGTATACCAAAACTTACAAACAATATGAATAAAACATACAGCATTTTTTTTCTGCCCGCAACAGCCACCAGTAAAAATAATCCTGCAAATACTGCAATGATATAAGGCAGCACCGTAAACTCCACAAAATCTTCGGTATGCAGCGTCTTCATACCGATATAATGATTCAGCCCGTTAATGATATCTACATTGCCGCCAATATTATTGGGGTAAATGAGTAACATTAAACCTTCGGGGTATTGCGGTGCAGCCAGGTCTATGCGCCACATTGGTACAAACAATACAGCCACCAAAGCACCGGCGCAAAACAACAGTACCAGCCGTATCCATTTTTGTAATCGTATCTTTTGCATGTGTAAATTATTACTGCTGCTTTAAAAAGGAACAGGTGGTTATACCTGTTCCTTATTGCTTATTCATCCATTATTTTTTTGTTGCAGAATCAACAGCGGGTAAATTTTTACCGGTGCTGAACAATAAAGGCACATTGCTACCGGCAGGAGAAATCCTTATGTAACCCTGCATTTCCTGGTGTAATGCACTGCAGAAATCGGTGCAATAAAACGGGAACATCCCTACTTTTTCTGCGGTCCATTTTAATGTTTGTGTTTCACCCGGCATAATTAATAGCTCGGCATTGTTAGCCCCTTTAATGGCAAAACCGTGTGGTACGTCCCAATCCTGCTCAAGGTTGGTAACATGGAAGTACACTTCATCACCCATTTTTACACCTTCTATGTTATCGGGAGCAAAATGCGAACGGATGCAGGTCATATACACATCAACCCTGTTGCCGGTTCTTACCACTTTGGTTTCTCCTTCGCCTTTAGATACAAATGGGTTTGCATTTTCGCCTATCTTAAAGAATTTTACTGATTTATTTTTGATCAGATCGGCAGAAACTGCCTGTGCATAGTGCGGTTCGCCAATGGTGGGAAAGTCGAGAATCAGCTGCATTTTATCGCCACTGATATCATACAGTTGTGCGCTTTGCGCCAGTTCCGGACCTGTAGGCAGGTAGCGGTCTTTGGTAATTTTATTATACGCAATCAAATATCTGGCATCCGGCTTTTTACTGTCACCACCAGGTATGCATAAGTGACCCACTGAATAATAAGTAGGCACCCTGTCCAACACTTTTAGGTCTTTGATATTCCATTTTACCACTTCGCTGGATACAAAAAAAGTAGTGTAGGCATTGCCCTTACCATCAAACTCGGTGTGTAAAGGTCCCAGGCCCGGCTTCTGCACTTCGCCATACAATGCACTTTCGTATTTGATAATGGGAATACCATCGTAGTCACCAATAAAATCCTTGGCTGCAATGGCTTTGATCATTTTATCAAAACTAAATACAGGAATTAATGCTGCTAACTTACCACTGCCTACAATGTATTCGCCGGTGGGATCCACATCACAACCATGTGGCGATTTTGGGCAGGGCATCATATAACAAATGTCTTTCAGCTCTTTTGAATCTAACACAGTTACTTCAGTTCTTATTTCTGAGGTGGCGGAATGTGTTTTATCACTGTATACATTGTGTGCATACTTAACAGCCTGCTTCCTTCCTTTGCCAGCTTTTAAATATTCTTCGGCTTTTTTCCAGTTTACGGCCATTATAAAATCCTTGTCTTTTTGTGAAGCATTTACTTCTAATAAAGTATTGGCCTGTTCTGTATTGTAGCAGCTGAAGAAAAACCAGCCATGAGATTTTCCTTTACCGGCATGACTGAGATCGAAATTTACACCCGGGCATTGAATTTGAAAAGCGATGTCCATTTTACCATCTTCTTTTCCAACGCTGATGAAACTGATGGTGCCCTTAAAGTTTTGTTTATAGGTGTTGATGGGCACATCCCCGCTTTTATCATCTGGTGGTACACTAAATCTTGTACCTGCCACCACATACTCGGTATTTTCTGTTATAAAAGGTGAAGAGTGATTACCTGCACTGTTAGGCAATTCAATAATTTCCTGTGTACGGAAGGTGGTAAGGTCTATCCTTGCCACACGGGGTGTATTATTGGCATTGCCAAATACCCAGCGACCGTCTATTTCGCCATTGGTTTGAGACAATTCGGTGTGATGCAAATCGTCCCATGGTACAAAACCATGTGAGGTGTTGAGCATCGGTTTGGTTTCTTCACTGTAGCCATATCCCTTTTCGGGGTCAACAGAAAAAACGGGTATTACCCTTAGTAAACGTCCTGATGGCAATCCATAAGCACTCAGCTGACCGCTAAAACCACCGGAAACAAAATTGTAGAACAGGTCGTATTTTCCGGGTGCTACATAAGCTTTTGCTGCGGCGTCGGAACTTACTGCGTTACCGGCATTTTTAGGTTTACAGGATGGCAGTACAAATATCATTGCTATTGCAGCCATACTGACCAGGTGGAAAGATATCTTTTTCATATTGGTGTTGTTTTAAGCAGTTATTTTATACCATCATTTTTACGCATGAATTCATAGATATGCCTTGCTTCATCATCCGTTAAATTCTGGTTGGGCATACGCACCAGGCAAATCGCCAGTTGTGCCTGTGCTTCCGGATCTTTATCAATCATTACATCGGGATTGGTGGCAAAATTCATGATCCATTCGGGTGTCATTCTTTTGGTAACACCCAGCCAGCCCGGACCAACTAATTTTTCTTCGGTAAGCTTATGGCAGCTGCTGCATTTTACGCCGTACACTTTTTCACCATCTGCAGCCATGGCTGCATCCAGGTTAGGGCTAACATCTACTTTAGTAAACTTCCCTTCCCCTCTTTTAGGATCGTAGGTTGGATTGCCGCCGGCATTTTTGGAGGGTTCATAAGGATCTTTACCATCTTTAGTACCGCTGCCGGCACCACCGCCGCAGGCAGCCAAAACAATGCCTGTTGCTATACCTAATACAATGAACATTTTTTTCATAATGCGTGTTTTTGATTTTTAAATTGACAGCACAAGATTACAACAGGCAGTATTTGATATTTATGCGTGTAATCATATTGCAAAAACAAATTGATTTTCACGCTGTTGAATTTAAGTTACCGGGTTATACAAGTTGCTGCGCATCCATTCACTAAATATTTCAAACATTAAATACTTGCATTACTGCTGATTATAATCATACCTTTAAATAAGTAATATCACAGGGAGTAATAGGTTACAACTTTAGTTTTGTTTACCACAAACTGTTTTTAAACTTTTATGATGCTCGATATTGATACACTACTGGCATGGGGGGCTGCTTACAAAAAAGTAGCTGCGGGAGAGGTGATTTTTCGTGAGGGTGCGCATGCGCAATTTTATTGCCAGCTGGTAAGCGGCAGTGTACGCTGGGTAAATATTAACGAAGAGGGTAAAGAATTTTTGCAGGTGATGATAGAATCGGGTGAATGCTTTGGCGAACTGCCCATGTTTGATGATGAGCCATATGCCGCTACTGCCATTGCCAATGAAGATTCGATGATCATTCGTTTACACCGTACTACATTTTTACAATTGATACAGGAAAATCCGGACATCCATTTCGCATTCAGCAAATTGCTAACACAAAGGCTGCGTTTTAAATTTTTTTTGCTTAAAGAAATGGCCAACCACAACCCGGAGCACAGTATTTCCACATTACTCAGTTATTTTAAAGAGCATAAAAAAAACATCTGCACCAAATGCAATATGGTAAAATTAACCCGGCAGCAAATTGCAGATATGACAGGCCTTCGGGTGGAAACCGTTATCCGTGCCATCCGAAACATGCACAGCAAAGGAATGGTGCTTATCGAAAAAGGAAAAGTATATTGCTAGTATGACTCAAATCATAATGCTGTATCAAACGGCATAGTTACTTTGCTGTAAAAGCAGGTATGCAGGCCCCCTTACAACGTTGGTTAAAAATTTCTTTATTTAATTTATTGCTGTTATCTGTTATCGGCATCCTGTTAAGATATAAGATCGCTTTTTCGCTTCCTTTCATCAATCAAAAACATTTACTGCATGGGCATTCGCATTTTGCTTTTGCCGGGTGGTTGTCGCAGGCCATCATGACATTGCTGGTGGCCTATATTGCGGTACAGCACGGGCAGGCAATGTTTAAAAAATACCGCTGGGTACTAATTGCCAACCTGTTTAGTGCATATGGCATGCTCATCACTTTTGCTGTTGAAGGCTATGCAATGTGCTCCATTATCTTATCCACGCTGTCAATCGCAGTATCTTATATATTCGCCATCATGTACTGGAAAGACCTGAACAGGCTTACCGTAAAACATACCAGCCAGTATTGGTTTAAAACAGCCCTGTTGTGTAATGTCTTTTCTTCGGCAGGCGCTTTTGCCCTGGCACTGATGATGGTTACAAAAACCATTCATCAAACCTGGTACCTGGCAGCAGAATATTTTTATTTGCATTTTCAATATAATGGCTGGTTCTTTTTTGCATGCATGGGTTTAGTAACCGCAACATTATTCAACACTGTTGCGCCAGTAATTTTAAAAAGAATTTATCGGTTGTTCGCTGCCGCTATTTTACCTGCTTATTTTTTATCGGCATTGTGGATGGATATCCCGGTATGGGTATATGTATTGGTGATTGCAGCCGCACTGGCCCAGTTAACAGGCTGGGTATATATGCTGGTAGTGATAAAAAATAAATGGCTTGTGATTACATACCCGCTTGCTGGTATTGCCAAATGGTTATTGGGATTGAGTGCAATTGCTTTAACCATAAAATTATTATTACAGCTGGGTTCCACCATTCCTTCCCTGAGCAGGCTGGCCTTTGGCTTCAGGCCTATTGTAATTGGTTATTTGCACCTGGTATTATTAGGTGTGATTACTTTGTTTCTAATTGGCTACATGTTTGCGAGCATCAGCATAAATAAAAAGGCTATCGCAGGTGCAGGCCTATTTGCAGGTGGTATTATCATCAACGAAGTATTTTTAATGACGCAGGGCGTGGCAGCACTCACATATACCAATATTCCCTTTATTAACGAAGCATTGCTTGTTGCCGCAGCCATTATGTTTGCAGGCTTAGCACTGCTGAACATCAGCCAGAAAAATAAATTGTAAAAATGCGTTCAGTCATAAAATGATGATTGGTATTGAAAGACCTTTGGTAAAACAATTTAACATGACAAATATTTCAGAACAAACACTGGCATCGCTGGTAACACAACATCATCAAACTGCAACCGTTTTAGAAAAATATGATCTTGATTTTTGCTGTAAGGGTAAAAGAACTTTGGCTGCAGCCTGTAAAGAAAAAAATATTTCACTGGAAGATATTTTAGCCGAATTGCAATTATTTACTGTTCCGGAAGAACAGCTGCAAATGCCATTTGAACAAATGACCGCTGAACAACTGATCGGTTATATTTTGATCCGCCACCATTTTTATGTAAAACAATCCATGCCCACCATTTATGCCCACCTGGAAAAAATAGTGAACAAACATGGAGAAAGGTATCCTTACATGATCAACGTATTCAAGCTGTTTACCGCTGTAAAAGAAGAGATGACACTGCACATGCAAAAAGAAGAGATGATATTGTTTCCAAGAATTAAGGAAGTGGAAAAATTACTTGCTGAAGACAAAAGCAGCCAAACTTCCGGCGGCTATATTACCGGGCCCATCAATGTAATGGAAACCGAGCACGAGCATGCAGGGGAATTACTATACGAAATTCGCCGCCTTACCAATAATTATACAGCACCGGATGATGCCTGTACTACTTTTAAAGTGTGTATTGATGAATTAAAAGCATTTGAAGAAGACCTGCATAAACATGTACACCTGGAAAATAATATTTTATTTCCACTGGCAGAGAAATTTATTGCCAGCTGATTTCATGTTTAAATATAAAAAGGGGTATCAAAATTTGATACCCCTTTTTTTGTGGCCTCGCCAGGAATCGAACCTGGATCTGGAGCTTCGGAAACTCTTATACTATCCATTGTACTACGAGGCCGGTTGGCAAAACAGCTGCCATGGTAAGTGGTTAATGCCCAAACTTTACAATATTACTGCTGAATATCTTTACCGCAATGGCCAGCAATATTACGCCAAAAAATTTTCTTATGATCATCATTCCATTAGGACCCAGCGCTTTTTCTATCCACTTCAATGATTTCAATACCAGGTAGATCACTATGCAATTAACGAGTATGCCTATTAAAATATTAATATCATCAAAATTGGCTTTTAAACTCATGATGGTAGTCAATGTACCGCTACCCGCAATCAAAGGGAAAGCAATGGGTACCACGCTGCCCGCTTTGGCCTCTTTTTCGGGTTTAAAAAATTCGATGCCCAATATCATTTCCAGGCCAATAATAAAAATCACGATACTGCCTGCCACAGCAAAGGAATATACATCCAGCCCCAGTAGGTTTAAAAATCCCTGCCCCGCAAACAGGAACAGGATCATCAGCCCCCCCGAAACCACTGTTGCCTGGGTAGATTTAATGGTACCGCCCATTTTTTGGCGCAGCGTAGCCAGTACCGGTATGGAGCCCAGCATATCTATCACCGCAAAAAGAGTGATGCTAACAGACAGTATTTGCTTAAAGGCGATATCAGAAAAATTCATGATGCAATTGCATTTTGGCAAAGATACATTTTAGCAGCAGCAGCCAAAAGTAAAACCTGAATAATATTATATTGGTTAATGGCCCCCGGAAAATATTTTTAACTGCATCTCTTTTTGTAAACAATGGTATTGCATTTTAAGTGCTTCCATACAGTTAGCACAAAGGCAATCGGTAAAGTACCGGGCAATAAAATCTCTTTCTGCATCAGTTAATTTTACAGTATAACACTGGCAACGCTGTATGTCACCCACCTTACATTCAAAATGGCCATTGCAGCGGGGGCAGTTTTTTTCTTCATGCTTGCACATGTTCAGTAGTTTTATTGTAAAGTGTGCTGCTGTGCAAACACAAACAGCACACTTATTAATTACCAGTTAAATGTTACCCCTCCGTTTATCAGGAATGGCATGGCATTGTAGCCCCGCAGATCGAAGAATTTTGCAGCGGTCAAATTTTGCCCGTTGGCAAAGAATTTTATGTGCTCACTGTGCCGGTATTCGGCGTAGGCACCCAGTATGATATAGCTATCCATCAGTACATCTTCCTTTCGGTAGCCACCCACATCGTAGCGGCTGCTTACCCATTTGCAGGTAATACCGGCAGCTACAGTTTTAGTAAATTGGTAATCTGCAGAAAGATTGATATTGTTTTTAGGCCGGCGCAGCAGGTAATCATACGTAGTATCGTGCACATTCTTCCTGCTTTGCGTTTGTTCGGTACCGGTAATCAGGGTATAGTTGGCTGTAATAGCCAGGTTTTTTACAGGAGATATACTGAGCTCCAGTTCTGCCCCGTTTACAATTTGTTTTACATAATTGAAATATTTAAAATTGATATTATCGTAATCAATACCATTTTTTATATCGCGGTGAAAATATACCATGCGGCTGCTGACCTTTTCATGCGTTTGCTGCACACCCAGTTCGTAGTTAACAGATTTTTCGGGCTGCAATGCGCCGTTGCCGCTGAATTGATCGAGCAGTTGAAAAATGGAAGGCGCTTTAAATCCTGATGCAATACTTCCAAATACCCGCCAGTTTTTGTTAATGGTATACGCAGGATTAAAAGTAAATGTTTGATTATTGCCATAACGGGAATGGGTGTTGGTTCGGCCGCCTATTTCTATATGCAGTTTTTTATTGAGTGCAGTAAAAAACAATGACGTATAGAAAGAAGCTTGGTGCAATGCACTGTCGGCAAAATTGCTGCTGTAAGGGCCAAAACTGCTCAATGAAAAATATTGCTGATTCATATTGCTCCACCGGTAATCAGCACCGGCAACCAGCGTTACCCAGTTAGCTGCAGTAATATTTCCAAACAATTCTGCATACTGTGTTCGGCCACCGTACCTGTTACTTTCAAATTTAGTTCCAAAAGGGCGCACAAATAAACTGTCGTTGCGGTAGGTTCGCTTTAATTCCCCATATTGATAATTACCTGTAATGTTCACTTTGCCTTTTTTATAATTCATTCCAAAGCCGGAGCTTAGATTACTGTTTTTGATGGTATAATCTTTCTCATCTGCAAAAACTCCGGCATCTATATCTGCCTTGTACTGGCTGTGCATCAAAAAGGTTTTAACCAGCAATGAGGGCGTTGCCTGGTATTGCAGGGCAGCACTTACCACATTACCATCATACCCGTCGGTATCAAAATCTTTGCCCCCTGTACTGTCATATGCAGCAGAAAATCCTTTGGTATTTAATTTGGCAAACCGGGTGGTGTAAGTAAACTTCCCTTCTTTTCCATATACCTGCACATTATTGCGGCTGGTGTTTTGATTTCCCAGGCTGGTAGTAGCTTTTATATTGAAGGCTTTGCTGATATCCTTTTTTACTGTAATGATATTTACCACCCCTGCCACCGCATCGCTGCCGTATAAAGTAGATTGTGCCCCTTTACACACTTCAATTCTTTCCACATCGTTGATAGAAAATAAGTTCAGGTCAAATTCATTGTTGATCATGGAAGGATCACTTACCGGTATACCATCCAACAGTACAAGGGTACGGCCTGAAGCAGCACCTCTTAAAAAAATAGTTTGTACGCTGCCGGGTGCATTGTATGCACCATTAATGGTGATACCCGCCTGTTCATTTAATAGCTGGGCAATGGTTTTGCCCGTACTTTTTTCAATCTGTGCCTTGGTGATTACGGTGATCACCTTACCCGTTTGCGATTGTTTGATGGGTGTTTTGGTGGCGGTTACCACCAGCTCGTTCAAAAGTTTGGTACTGTCCTGCGCCTGCGTTGCACTGCTGATAATTACAGCAGCCGCAATAAAAATTTTCTTTTTCATGTGTTGAAAAAATTTTTGTTGTGACTGCTCTCGTGGAAAATTTGTGCCAGGTGCGAACACCGTACACGGGAAGAAAATAAAAGAACACCGGGTTCTTTAATCTTCAGCCTTTCACCCGAAAGCTTTGAATGATTGTTGATGGAAAATGGCAGGTCTTCTGGCTCAGGCTTTACCTTCCCATCCGCCGGCGGCGAACAGTGGTTTGAAGAATTTTACTCCGCTATTTCAGGTAGAAAAAATGCGGAGGCCTTTACAGCTACGGGGATAGCTCCCGGTTTTAACGGGATTCCCTTTTAATACCGGGTTGATACCGGTAACCAAATCCGTTGCAAATGTATTAGCATTCTGTTTAAAACACATGCACATTTCATCCACATTTGTGCAAACAAAAAAAGCCATCTTTTAAAAGATGGCTTTCAAAAAAATCGTATGGATTTACTTTTTAGAAATATATTCTTCGGGCTTACTCAAAAAATCGGCTTTACATTCTGCTGAGCAAAAGCCATACAACTTCCCTTTGTAAGTGGCGGTATCAGACACCCCTGCCGAAACAGGCATACCGCAGGAATAGTCATATTTGTATGCAAAATCTAATTTGGTGAGGTCATGTACGCCGGTATCTTTTTTAACCTCCATGGTTTCCATTTTCTTTTCGGTAGCGGGTGCCGGTGTGGCAGTTTTGGGTTGATTACAAGCAACGATCGCTGCTGCAATTACTACAATGCTGAGTATTTTTTTCATACTGAATAATTTATTGTTGAAGTAGTAAAAATATGCATTTATTTACATCCCGATCCGGTTACTGCATCTTTTATGTAATAAACTGCTGCATACAAAAAGGGCTGTACGCATGCTGCACTAGTGTTTTTCCTCTTCCTTTTTACATTCTTTAACAATGGTATGAAAAATATCGTGTGCCGCTGTTATTTGTTGTTTCAATTTATCGTCGGCAGCGTTTTTTTTCACCGATGTTTTAATGACAGCGCACTGCTTTACCAGTTTTTTAAGCGCCGTTTTTGTTTCCGCAATTTTATATTCTGCCGGAATAGAAGCAGCCTGCCATTGTTTGGCGGCAACCAGCATACTGTCGGCTTTTTCTTTTAACGGAACCAGGTTACCCTCCTCGGCAGGATGAAAACTGGCAGACATGAAGTGGTGAAAATTTTTTAACGCTGCCCAGGGTTTAGGGGCACTTTGTGCAAATACTGAAATTGCCATGGTGAATACGGCAAGTGCTGTTAACTGGATCTTTCTGTTCATTTTTTACGTTTTAGTGAGTGAATTAATTATTTGGGTTCCATAAATCTTTTATCATTAATGAAAGCGGCATCTGTAAGTGTTTTCAAAAACAGCAGTATCTTTTTCTTTTCTGCAGCATTGATCTGCAAACCGGTTTTACCCCCCGGCTGTATAAATGCAGCATCCAGTGCAGGGTTCATTTTTACCGATGCTGTATAATGATCCAGCACTTCTTCCAGGTAATCGATACGGCCATCGTGCATATACGGCGCCGTTAATTCAATATTGCGTAATGAAGGCACCCTGAATTTCCCCCTGTCGGCGGCATTATTGGTGATCGTATCTCTTCCAGGGTCTTCAGATATTTCATCAAGGCCGTTATTACGAAAAGACAGGTCAGTAAACAATGGTTCTGTGTGGCACTGGCTGCAGTGTTGCTTAAACAAGGTATATCCTTCCTCTTCTTCCCTGGTGAAAATACCCCCGGGCTCTTTACGCATATGCTTATCATATTTTGATGTTGCTGAAACAAGCATGGATGTAAACTGCGCCAATGCCCGCAACATTTTTTGTGAGTTGATCTCTGTGTTTCCAAATGCATTTGTAAATAATTCTGGATATATTGTACTGCCGCGAAGCCGTTGTACAATTGTATCCAGTGAATTGGCCATTTCGCAACTGCTGGTAATGGCATTCAGCGGCGACACTTCAATATGCTTTACACCACCATCCCACATAAATTCTTTTTGCCAGGCCAGGTTAAAAAGAGGTGGTGCATTTCTTACACCAAAACAAAAGTCTACTCCGTGGCTTACCGCATGATCCAGATTTGCAAATGCAGCAAATGACTGGTGGCAGTTGCCGCAGGAAATGGTTCTGTCTTTTGAAAGCAGCGTATCATAAAACAACGACCGCCCTAAAATAAATCCAGCACCGGTAATGGGGTTATTTTCAAATTTATAAACCGGTGCGGGAAAGTTGGCAGGAACTGAAAACCGAATTGTATCGGTGAAAGATACTGCGCTGCTGGAAGAGGCTTGATCAAACCCGGTACAGCAACATACAATTGCGGCAATCAGAGAAATGATAATACTTTTCATATTTACTTTTTAACAGCTGTTATATTGAACAGTCCCTTTGCGTAATTATCTGCAAGGATCACCGATTTTGGCCCCCCCATGGTAAAACTTAAATCTGCAATATTAACTTTTGTAGTGCCCCTGAATAATGAGCCCGCGTTTACCGCAATATCAATCTGTGGCTGCGAGTCATTTTTAACTTTAAGCTTTTTAGGTAATGCACCTGAAAAAGTACGGATGGTATTTTCAGGCGCCATGGCACCGCCTATATGATACACCAGCCGGTTTTTTTTAGAAGTGGATTTACTGGATACCCCTTCCATCTTTACAAAAATATATCCGCTCTTCCAGGTCCAGAACATGCCTTTGGCCGGATCGAGGCATCCCGTTTGAGCGCCTGCAAAATTACGGAGGCTGTCTACCCCAATGGTAAAGCTGATACTCTTGTATTTCCCTGCCGGAACGCCTTCCAGTACCTGGGTAAGCGATGCCGGTTCTGCGGCATTGATCAAAAAATATGATTCGGGCATGCTCACCTGTTCGCCATTTGTTTTGGTGAGGATGATATTACTGATGTAGTATTTAAAGGTGGTGATATAAAAATCGTCGCCATTATCGTTGTGGTATACATGCAGGCTGTCGTTCAGCTGCAGTGGTGCATCGTCCACCATATGCTGAAAATGAAACACCAGTTTTGTGTTTGCTGGTTTGGGTTTACTGGCAAAGCTGTTGCCTGCAAAGCAGCAGCCGATCAGCAACAGGTAAATTAATTTTCTTTTCATGATGTTATTTTTAGTTCGTTAATTTTTAGAAGACACTATAGTACTTATGCTTATTATACAATAGATGATGCCTGTTTTGTTTTCCTTCTTTTATTCCGCAGGTATAAAATAAAGCCGATCACCACCATCGCTATCTGTGATGCTGCCCAAAACATGGTACTGAAATCGCGCCAGCTTTTTCCGGCAAAATCCATAAAATGATGCTTATGAAAATAATTGAAGGAATTGGCCTCCCACAGGTCGGTATCATCTATCCTCACCCCTAATTTTCCGCTGCCGGTTTCAACATAATATCTTTCGTTATTGTTAATGGCGTAACTAATCTTCCAAACAGGCAGGCGTTTATTTACAAAACCATATTCGCCCTCAAATTTTGTAATTACGGTTTCACTTTTTATATCCGCCGGGTTATTATGGCTGAACAAAGTGGCCAGGTAACCGGCATATTTTTTTTCTCCGTCGGGTAAAACGGTATGATGCGCCGCATTGATATACACCAGTTCCGGTGCAGGTGCGGTCATTGATTTCATCAGGTCTTTTGACTTTGCTTCGGGCATTGATTTTTTATTTGCATCCTTTACATATACCTGCCAGTATGCAGCAGTATCCATAGTGATCAGCCCAATATTGTACACCTGCTTTTTTGCAACAGCCTGTAATACGCCAAAATCAAAATGTATATCAGTAGCTGCATAATGCTGTTGTACAAAGTACTGGTGGCGGGTATCTGTTTTTAATTTGGTGAATGCATGGTAACATCCGCTGAAAGTAAACAGCAGTGTAAACAGTGAAAATACAATGGCAGTATACCGGTGGTTTCGCCTGGCTTTTACTGCAGGGTTGCCGGCTACCTTTTTACTTTTGCTGATAAAGAAAATGTATATGCCCATCAGTGTGGTAATAAAGGCAAGTGCATTCAGCGCCATTTCTACAAACACTCTTCCCCTGCCCAGCACATCCAGCCATTCCATATTATGCACCAGGCTGAAAAACTTAGAGAACCAGGCCCTGTTTTTATCCACTGCCAGGCAAAAACGATCCTGCTCTGTTTCTACATACACCCTGATCTTATCTGCCCTTTCAAATTGAATTTTGTATACCGGCAAAACCCTGTTGATATTTTTATACTCCGCATCAAAAGAAGTGAGCAGCTGGGCATCACTGAACTTAGCACCCGCAGGCGATTTTAAAACACATGCAGCAGCGTCTGTACAGCAATCTCCTGTGGCAACAGCGGTATTGGCCGGCTCTGCTGCTGCACTTTTTTTGCCGGAATCTTTTGGTTGTCCTTCTAAAAATAACCTGGCCAGGTAATGTGCATACAGCCAATCACCTTTGGGAAGTAATTTACCGTTGGCAGTACTGTAATACTGCAGGGATTGGTCAATCAGTTTTACCTGGTAAAAAAAATTGGTGTCAATATGAATGATGCGTACAGACTGAAACGAATCAATACCGTTTTGCTGCAATGCTGTTTGCAGGGGTATTTTTATTTTATTGCTGTCAATAACAGCCGGGGCTACCCATTGTGTGGCCACCTTTGGCCGTATATTGGTCATGATGGGATGCATAAAACCACTTGCTGCCCACAGCACCACGGGAACAGCAATGATAAGTGACATACTCCGATGCCATTTGTAGATATTCTTTCGCATACCGTTTGTGTTTATTAAAGTGGGGCGCCATTTGTAAGGCGCCCCGGTAAAATTTATTTTTTTCCAAAATGATAAGCCAGTCCCACGGTAATTTCTCTTGGGTCGCCCAGGCTGTAGGAATAAGATGCACTGCCGCTTGCAGTTGCATTTTTTGACGAGAAGGTAGAGTAAAACCGATTGCCGGCGTTAATGGCATTTACCCATAATTCAAAGCCTTTTAAACGGTATCCTGCCCTTATATTAATAACATCAAATCCATCGTAGGTATACACATCCAGATCGTCCATAAAGTATTTTCCCTGGTGCTGCCATTCGGCACTTACCCGCAAACCTTTAATAAAAGAAGGTTTGTAATTAATTTCTGCATTACCTGTAAAACGCGGCGCTCCGCTCATTTCTTTTCCATTGTAACTTACCCCTTTAACCACATTATTAATAAAGGTATGTTTGGCATTGGTGGCACTGATCCTGAAGGTTATATCACCGGTAGGTTTATAAGTAATGCCATATTCTATACCCACATGTTTTGTTGAGCCGGCATTTTGATTTACCGTTGTATTATCGGGTTGCTTTACAGAAATAATTTCGTTGCTGCCAATCAGGCGGTAAATGCTCCAGTCGGCATACCATTTATTTTTTTGTAAAGAGATCCACCCGCCCACTTCATAATTATTAAATGTTTGCGGCAGTAAATAAGGTGCTACTTTAACGCTGCTGTATAATTCTGTAAGTTGTGGCGGCACATATCCCTGGCTGTAATTACCATAAAAGCCAATGCCTTTATAATTATAGGTAAAGCCAATTTTAGGTGTAATACGGCTGAATGAATTGATAGTAGAGGCGGTGCTTACGCTGGTGGAAGTTGGTATGCTGTTGATAAAATAATACTGAAAAGCATCATAACGCAATGCAGCTACCAGTTTCAGGTTTTTTGCCGGGCTCAGTTCATAGTTGATATAACTTGCTATGTTAATGATACCGGTTTTATATTTACTCAAAAAAGAATCTACTTCAGGCGCAGTATAGCTAACATACTTACCACTTGCAAGGTCTTTTGTAATGGAGATGTATTTTGCGTAATAAGTTTGAGGGCTAAAATCAACACTTGCTCCTGCAACGAGTTTACTGTTCAGCCAGTTGAATTTTTGTGTATGGGTTACAAACAGGGCATAGGTTTTAAATGCATTGTCGTTGATCTGCCCTTTAAATTTTGTTGGGTTAGATGTGCTGCCAATAGAATACGAAGGGTTTTGCTTTACAGAATTATCCCTGAACAAGAGTGATACATTGGTATTACTGCTGCTGTTCCACTGGTGAGCCAGCATTGATTTATACCGCAGGGCATATACTTTACGGTAAGTGAATGTTTGTTGTGATGTGTAATTTTTTTGTGCGAATTTCAAACTGTCTATCGAGCCGCTCATATCACTGTCATAATCTACCAGGGCAAAAGTATTTGACCAGTTTGTTTTATCGCTGGCACGGTAATCTGTGCGCAGCGATATGGCTTTCTTATTAAAATCGCTGTATTCAATGGGTCCGTTTCTTTTATCAGCATAGTAGCCGCTTACCACCACACCCAGTTTGCCAAAGGAAGTACCGAATTGTGCATCGGTTCTTTTGTAACCGGTGTTATTCATTTGCACACTTATCTGCCCGCTGGTGAAAGCCGGTGCACTTTGTGTAATGATGTTAACTGCACCACCAATGGCTTCTGCACCATACAATGCCGAGGAGGGGCCTTTAACCACTTCTATACTTTTAGCCGCAGGCAAATTCATCTCCAGTAAGGCATTGTGATTGTACACCCCTGTGGTGCGGATGGGAATACCATCTTCCATATATAAAAACAAACTTTTGGTGGTCATGGGCTGGCGGATGCTCATCTCATGCTGCTCGTTACCCAGGTTTACCATAAACACACCGCTTACTTTATTCAGCAAAAAATCTATACGCTGTGCCTTACTGTCTTCAATGGTTTGTTTATTAATGGTGGCAATGGCAACGGGTGCTTCGCTGCGCTTTTGTACGGTTCGGTTGGCGCTTACCACTACATCCTGCATGGTATTGGATGCCAGCTTCAGGGCAAGTACCCTGGTGTTTTCAGTCACTTTAAAAACCTGTGTTACATAACCAACACTGCTTACTTCTACCGTAGCTGCTCCGGCTATGGCAATGGTGATCTGCCCTTTGCTGTTGCTTGCAGTTTCTTTAGTGGTTCCGGTAATTTTAACGGTGGCGTTGGCCAGTGGTTCCTGCGAAGATTCGTCTACCAGGTAGAGTGTTATATTTTTTTGCGACGTTGCTGACAGTGAAATGCAAAGCAGCAATGTCAATATTTTAAATTTCATTGTTAATAGTTTACTGTGTATAATATATCGTTATTACTACCGCAATGGAAGTAATGGTAATGGCAAGGATCAACTGCACCATTCGCATTAATCTTTTATAAGGGTTTTGTTTATCCTTATGCTGCAAATGATCAGCTTGTCCCATGCCTGTATTGTGGTACTGCATGAGTATTTTGTTGATAGTTACATCAAAATTGTTTAGAAAAAACCGGGAGGATAGTTATGCCTGCGGAGGATGGAAGAAATCGGCAGACTGATCGGTGGTAATGCCAATACTGGTCGGAACCACAGTTATAGTAATTATTACTATTCCTTCGGGAGATATAAGCGAGGGATAAAAAGACCTGGATGAAATACTTTGAGATTTGATGGTCTTCAGTTCCAGATTTTCCTGCTCTTTCTTTTCCTCTTCCTTCATTTTCTTCATCATCTGGCACTTACCATTACAATGTAATTTGGGTTTGGCTTTATTAACGCAGTATTTTGCAAAGGCATCCGGGTTAAGCACATAGCCCAATTGAATAAATGCACCACTGAAGGTTTGCGCAGCAAATGCAATTAGTAATGGTATAATGGTAATGGTCCTTAACACAGCACAAAGATAATTGAAAATATTTTTATGCGTATGATTACAATCACAATGCTGCAATAATTTTTATAACCGCTGATTTTTAAGCTTATAATTTATCAGTATCTTCAAACCATGACAGCCAAATCTAACAAGCTTAACCTGTTCGACTTTACCATGATTGTGGTAAGCCTGGTTATTGGAATGGGCATTTTTCGTACGCCGGCCAATGTGGCCAAGGCTGCTCCTGATACTTTTTTATTTTTTAGTGCCTGGATCGCCGGGGGAATTGTAGCATTGTGCGGCGCTTTAACCTATGCCGAAATTGGCAGCCGCCTGCCTGTTACCGGTGGCTATTATAAAGTTTTTTCATATGCCTATCATCCCTCTGTTGCCTTTGCCATTAATTGTGTGATACTGGTTAGCAATGCGGCTTCGCTTGCTGCCGTGGCATTGGTGGGCGGCGAATACATTACCGGTATTTTTATTCCCCTGTCAAAAGACATGAACTGGATGGATATTCCCGCCAATGTGAGTTATATTCAAAACATTCATATCGTAATTGCCATTGTGGCCATACTAATTTTTTACGGCGTTAATTTAGCCGGTTTAAAAATGAGTGCCAAGGCGCAAAATGTACTGACGGTTACAAAGATCATTTTAATACTGCTGCTGATCACCCCATTGTTTTTTGCAGACAACAGTGCGGTGGCCAACCACGTGCAGCATGCCATTGCATCGCCCACTTTAACAGAATACATTAAGGCTTTTGGCATTGGTTTGGTAGCAGTAAGTTTCACTTATGGCGGCTACCAGCAAACCATCAATTTTGGTGCAGAAGTAAATGATGCTCCCAAAAATGTGCCCCGTGGTATTTTTTTCGGTATCGCCATTATTGTAATACTGTATCTCACCATCAACTATGCCTACATTAAAGTAATTGGTTTTGAAACCCTGCACCAGCCCGACACAAAAAATATTGCCGCTATGATGGCATCCAAAATATTCGGGGTAAATGCCGAAAGGGTTTTGTCGGGGTTTTTATTTTTAAGCGTACTGGCCTATGTAAATGTACTACTGATGAGCAATCCGAGGGTGATGTTTGCCATGAGTGAAGACAATATCTTACCGCCGGTATTCAAGCAAAGAAACGCCAAAACAGATGTGCTTACGGTTTCTTTATCTGTGTTCGCCGCCATCTGTATCGTCATCATTTTTTGGGCCAAGGAGTTTGACAATATTTTAAGTTTCACCATTTTTTTAGATTGCTCGGGCATGGTATTGTCGGCCGCCACCATTTTTATTTTGCGCAAAAAAACAAAACATTTAGATGATACCGGCATTTATAAAATGAAATTGTTTCCGCTGATGCCGCTGGTTTTTATTGCGGCGTATATATTTGTAGCCATCAGCATCTCGCTGGATTATAAAAACAATAATTACGCGGCATTAACGGGCATTACAGTAATGGCCGTGTTTACCGGCTTATACTTTTTGCTGGCACAATTGAAAAAAAACAAAAACTAACAGCATGGATACTTCATTTATCTTAAACGAATTTGCTGAAGACCGCGAAAATTATTTCAATGCGGTTGCTCCGCCCATTATGCAGACCAGCAATTTTGTTTTTAAAACCGTGGCGGAAATGCGCAGCGCTTTTGCCAATGAATATTCCACTTATTTATACAGCAGGGGAAGAAATCCAACGGTGGATATTTTAAGAAAAAAATTAGCAGCACTGGATGGTGCCGAAGATTGCCTGGTATTCAACAACGGAGCAGCAGCTACCTTTGCCGGCGTGCTGGCCAATGTAAAAAGCGGCGATCATATTGTTTGTGTTGACAAACCGTATACCTGGACGCAAAAAATGTGTAACGATATTCTGCCACGCTTTGGCGTTACCACCACATATATTGATGGCACTTCCATTGAAAATTTTGAACGGGCGGTATTACCCAATACTGCATTGATTTATTTAGAAAGTCCTAACAGCTGGGATTATAAATTGCAGGACCTGCAGGCAGTAGCAGAGTTGGCCAAAGCCGAAGACATTGTTACCATTATCGATAACAGTTATTGTACACCGTTGTATCAAAAACCCATTGAAATGGGCATTGACCTGGCCATGCAAACCGCCACCAAGTACATCAGCGGCCACAGCGATACCTTGGGAGGTGTACTCAGCGGCAGCAAACAAATGATAGAAAAAATATTCAACAGCGAGTACATGAATATAGGCAGCGGTATACAACCATTTAACGCCTGGCTGCTGATACGTGGCTTAAGAACACTACCTGCAAGATTAGACCGCATCAATGCATCTACAAAAAAAGTGGTGGAGTTTATAAAGCATCATCCCAAAGTGGAAAGTATTATTTTTCCTTTTGACGAAAGCTTTCCGCAATATGAACTGGCCAAAAAACAAATGAAGGAAGCATGTGGCTTGTTTACTTTCATTATTAAAGCAGACAACATTACGCAAATTGAAAACTTCTGCAATAACCTGCAGCATATTTTTATGGCGGTAAGCTGGGGCGGACATGAAAGTTTGATCATTCCAAAATGCTCGGGCATTGTACCCGACAGTTTTGATGCAACCAATAAAGAACACCGCATGCTGCGCTTATATGTTGGTTTGGAAGAACCGGAATATTTGATCAAAGACATGGAGCAGGCGTTTGAAAAAATGTAAGCCTATTCAATGATCTTTTCAATATGCACCAGTTTCCCTTCCTCATTCATCCCTTCCAGCACCAGCTTTATCCTTTTTGAAAAATCGTTGTTGTAAAAACTGACGGGGATTTTCAAATTGTTTTTATCAGTAAAAATATACGGCTGCCAGAGTAACGTAGTTCGGGAATCATTGCCCATGCCAGTATTGCTTTCCGCATAATCGGGCGAATAGAATTCTTTTGTTGGCGAGTAACCGGGAATTTTTACCATGCCAAGATCAGTTTCTTTTGAACTTCTATCGATAAGGTCATCTCCTTTTTTGGTGTAGATCGACAATACCGGTGCAAGAGGACTACCTGCCCTTCCCATAAAACTTGGGATTAGTTTAATATAAGCAATTTGGGTTAAACTCAGGTTCTCCAAATCACTTGATTCCATTTCATGCTCATCAATGTATACAAAAACGGGTTTCTGAATGTATGTCAACGAACGCCCATTAATGATATCGTACTTGCCTACTACCAGGCCCGGAATATTATTGCGGATATAATTAAGCACATCCAGTTTAGTCCATGCTTTTTCATCGTGCAATACATCCAGCGAAAAAGAATTAGCCCCTCCACTGAACATGCCTCTCGAATACTTCTCATCCATTTTCAAATTAGGATCGTTTTTCCAGTTACGCCAGCCGCCACTTTTTACCACTACGCCCTGTAATAATTTAGCTTTGCTTACATCAAGACTGTCGTTCTTACCGATATAATATTTGTATAAGGATGCGGCAGCAGTATAGCCTGTTCCTGTTGTATCTTTTATTAATTGATCAAAATAGTTATCGATTATTTGCGGCTGTTGCAAACTGTAATTAGCTTTCGCCATCACCATTTGTTTATTGTATTGCTTCGCCGTATTAAAAGAGTAATACACTCTTGCAGTATCATAAAATATCAGTCCGCCAGTTTTAAACATACCCGTTTTATCTGCCGTGGTAAAATAATAATTGGTGGTACTATCTTTTGTTTTTACTATCAGGTTTACCTGTTCGTCTTTTTTTATTTTGTTTAAAGCTTCATTACCCACTTGCCCATACACAGATAAAAAATTGTCTGCCGGAAATTTCAATGCCGGCATTTTACCCGCAAGCATATCTGTCCAGTTATACCTGCGCCAGCCATGCGTTAACATCACCAGGTCTAATTGTTCTTTTAAAACCGCATTGCTATTACTGGTAAAATAATACGCCGGGTTATGGATGTATCCTCTTACATCTCCGCTTAATAAAAGATGGGTGATGATATTGCTGTTGCCATAATCATTATTAAAATCGGCATCGGTAACCGCCAAAGATAAATTGGCCGCAATGGTATCTGCCACCGCAATTTCGATGGTATTTTTTCCTCTTTGTTTGGTACTGCTGATAACGGCATTCAGTTGTGCCGGCAGGGTATAATTATTGTTGTTGATAAAACAGATGCGTTCGGCCAGGGGCTGCCAGCCGCTGTTGAACACCGTTAATTGCAGGGTACCGGTGGGGAAGCTGTCTAATGGTATCAGTCCGGTATATCTTTCACCCTCGGGCAATGGCAGGCTGGCTTTGTAAATTATTTTTTGATACATATAAGCCAGTACATGCAGGGTGTCGGCTGGTAGTTTGTTCACCACATTATAGTACAGCTTTGTTTTTTGCTGTACCAGTTTTAGCGAAACACCTTTTGCTTTTTGTTCGGGTAAAAAACTTTGCTGCAGTGCACCATTCTGATCCGCCCACTCGGCATAATATTTTTGTCCCGGCTCTGTTTCTATATCAAATTTTCCCATTCCGTCGTGTACAGATGCTATGGTTGTGATCACTTCTCCTGTTTCCTGCTTTTTAATTACCCCTTTTATTTCAAAGGGTACACCATTGTGGTAATTACATTTAAAGGCAACAGTATTTCTTTCGGCTGCAATCATATCTCCACCTTCGGGAAAAAACTGCAGGCTGGTAGTTACTGCAGTATGTAAGGAGGTTATTTTATTCGTGAACAACTTTATGGCCTGCGTAAACAGGAAGCTGGTGTCAAAATTCAGCATCCAGGCGGTGTAAGCACGGCAGATCAGTTGCGAACCAGTAATACTGTCGGGTATTTTAAAATAACCATCTGCACTGGCATTGATGATGGGGTATAATTTTTGTTCTATCACTTTACCCTGCTCATTGTAAAAGCCAATGTAAAAATTGGTGCTTTTGGTGGCCGGCAGGTTTTCTTCCATGATATAGGCCTTGAACCAGGCCGTTTCGCCGGGCAGGTAGCTGTTCTTGTCAAATTGTACATGTATTTTTTGTACCGGAAAATTGTTGCCGTATAAGGCAATGCTGTTTTCGATATTTTGGGACCGGGCAGATAAACTGCACAATGCCAAAAGCAGGTTGGCAGTAAGGAATTTGTACATAGTTGCAGATTAGGGACTGAAAGATAGTTTTTAACCCCGAAAACTGCTGATTACCACCCAAATTTTAACTTTTGCGTAATGACTTACCGCTTGTAAAAATGGGATGCCTTGTTTTAGCAGGGATAGTTTATTTTTGTAGTATGCGTTACAAACTTTACCCCTTACTACTTATGGTGGCCCTTGCCCTGCAGGCAACTGCCCAGGAAAAATGGGATTTACGCCGCTGCGTAGATTATGCGCTTGCCAATAACATCAGCATTAAACAAACCGATATACAGGCCAGGCTGGCCAAACTGCAGTTGTATCAAAGCAAAATGAGTCAGTATCCCAATGCCAGTTTAAGCACTGGATCTAGTTTTAACAGCGGCCGTAACCAGGACCCCACAACATACAGCCTGATTACACAAAGCTATTTATCGGCCAATATGCAATTACAAAGCAGTGCCGAAATTTTTAACTGGTACAGTAAACGCAATACCATTGCAGCTAACCAGCTGGAGTTTCAGGCTGCCGCGGCAACATCAGAAAAAGTGCGCAATGACATTGCCCTCACCATTGCCAATGTATACCTGCAGGTATTGCTGTCGAAAGAACAGGAAAAAATTGCCCGGCTGCAATTGCAGCAATCGCAATCGCAGTTGCTTAATACCCGCAAACTGGTGAATGCCGGCTCGCTGCCCGAACTGAATGCGGCCGAGCTGGAAGCACAGGTAGCCCGCGACAGTGCCACTTTTATTTCTGCCAAAGGCAATACCCAGCAAAATGTGTTAAGCCTGAAAGCCTATATGGCACTGGATGCCGCCGCGCCTTTTGAACTGGATGTGCCGCCGGTGGAAAAAATACCGGTAGAGAATATTGCCGACCTGCAACCCGATGCTGTATACGCTTCTGCCATTGCCAACCTGCCCCAGCAAAGGGTAAATGATTTTAAAATAAAGGCCGCCGAAAAAACAATGGCGGCAGCAAGGGGTAATATGTATCCTACCCTGTCGGCTTTTGGCAGTTTAAGTAATTCCTATATTGCTTTACGAACTCCTACCTATCAAAAAATTTTTAACACTTACGAACTTACCGGTTTAAAAACAGATATCGGGGGAACTTTATACGATGTTAAGACTCCAACTTTTACTCAGGGATCTAAAACAGGCTATTCTTCATCTGCTTCTTTAGGCAGCCAGCTCAATCAAAATTTTCGCCAGTCGGTTGGGTTGAGTTTGAGCGTACCCATTTTTAATGGAGGCAGTTTACGTACCGCTTACGAGCGCAGCAAGATCAATATTGAAAATTTAGCATTACAGCAAACTGCCGATAACCAGAAAACCAAGCAGGATATTTACCAGGCATATAACAGCGCCATGGTGGCCCTGGAAAAATTCAATGCCGGCAAAAAAAGTATGGAAACCGCTGAAAGGGCATACGGCTTTGCACAAAAACGCTATGCCGTGGGTATGCTGGGTACCTTAGAACTGGTGACCAGTCAAAACAACCTGTTTAAAGCAAGACTGGACAATGCTGTTAACCAGTATGACTATGTTTTTAAAATGAAAGTATTGGAATTTTACAAAGGAAAAGGAATAAAATTATAATACCTCTCTGCCGCTAAAGGGCAACCAGGAAGGACATAATTATTTTACTTTTCTATTCATTTGAAGAATACGGCTTAATAAAAGAAACAAGAAAAACAACACATAATCTTCTCCGTTCTTCCCTTGAGGGGATGGGGTCAAATAAAAATACAATGAGCAAAACACTTAAATGGATATTAATAAGCCTGGCAGTATTAGTAGTGGCATTGGTGATTTTAAGCAAAACCGGGGCTTTTGGTAAAGACGAAGGCACTAAAGTAACTTCTGAAAAAGTATTGAAAAGAACCATTACCGAAATTGTAAATGCCAGCGGTAAGATCTATCCGGAAATAGAAGTAAAAGTGAGCCCTGATATCAGCGGCGAAATTACCGAGCTGAATGTACAGGAAGGCGACACCGTTAAAAAAGGGCAGGTGCTGGCACGCATTTATGCCGACATTTACGATATCCAGCGCAACCAGGCTGCCAGTGGGGTGGCACAAAGCCAGGCACAGGTAAATAACTCGCAGGCTGCTTTAGATGCATTGAAAGCACAGGTGGAACAGGCGGAAAAAACCTATACCATGCAAAAACAACTGTTTGATGATAAGGTGATCAGCCGGAGTGAGTTTAATACTGCCGATGCCAGTTACAAAACTGCCAGGGCCAATTATAATGCCGCCGTACAGGGCATCAGGGGCGGGCAGGCCAGCGTACAAAGTGCCAGAGCCAATTTGCAAAAAGCGCAAAAAGACCTGGGCCGTACCGTTATAGTGGCACCCAGCGATGGGGTGATCTCTTTACTGAGTGTAAAAAAGGGTGAGAAAGTGGCAGGTAACAGTTTTAATGTGGGTACCGAAATGATGCGTATTGCCGATATGGACAAAATAGAAGTTCGTGTAGACGTTGGCGAAAATGATATTCCAAAAGTGAAACTGGGCGACAGTGCCATCATTGATGTGGATGCGTACAGCAACCGGAAATTCAAAGGTATTGTAACACAAATTGCCAGCAGTAACAACGGTGCCGCCACACAAAGTGCACTGGCCAATACCAGTACCGACGTAACCCAATATAAAGTTTACATACGCCTGCTGCCTGAAAGTTATATGGACCTGATCGGTAACGGATCCTTCCCCTTCCGCCCGGGCATGAGTGCCAGTGCCGATATTCAAACAAAAACCCATAGCAGTGTACTGAGCGTGCCTATTAACGCGGTAACCACCCGGGACAAAAGTGACAGTGTAAAGAAAAAAACAACCGTTCCCTCAGATACTGAAGCCAGCGTTTCTATGGACGACCTGGATGTGGTGGTATTTATTAAAAAGGCCGATAATACCGTAAAAAAAGTAACCGTAAAAACAGCTATCCAGGATATCAACAATATAGAAATTACCGAAGGCCTTAAAGAAGGCGATGAAGTGATCACCGGGCCTTATGATGTGGTAAGTAAAACACTAAAGGATGGCACCAAAGTAAAAGTGGTGGACAAGAAAGATCTTTTTGAGAAATAATTCGAACAATATTTAAAACAAGCCGGTATTGAAGACTGCATTTGTTACAGCATGCCTGGTGCTGCTGTATATCAATTTTTCCTGTGCCCAAACCAGTTCGGCTGCTGCTGCCGGCAGCACCACACTGAAAATAGTGTTGCAAACCGCAAAGACCGATTCGCTGGTAAATGCCAGCATACAACTGTTTGGGTTACCCGATACCAGTTTGATCATCACAAAAATATTTTCGCCGGGAGGCAGCAGTTTTACTGTGCGCAATTTTACCAAGTACCTGGCGGTGGTTTCCTGTATTGGTTTTGAAACAGTGTATAAAACCATCAATGTAACAGACAAGGCCATCAATACCTATATTGGTTTAAAAAGAGCCAGCGGCAACCTGCAGGCGGTGGTGGTAACCAGTAAAAAGCCGCTGCTGAAACAAGAGGATGACAAAACCATTGTTGATGCCACGGTGTTAGCCAACAGCAGCACCAATGCCTACGAAATTCTTGAAAAAACACCCGGTGCCATTGTAGACCAGGATGGCAATGTATACCTGAGCAGTATGAGTCCCGCTACCGTTTTTATTAATGGCAGGGAAATGAAACTGAGCAGTACCGACCTGGCATCTTTATTAAAAAGTTTGCCTGCAGGCAGTGTGAGTAAAATAGAAATACTGCGCAGCCCATCTGCTAAATATGATGCCGCCAGCAGTGGTGGTATTGTAAATATAGTACTGAAGAAAGGGGTAAAATTAGGCAGTAACGGCAGCGCCAACCTGGCGTATTTTCAGGGAGTTTACAGCACCAAAACCGCAGGCATCAACATCAATAAAAGTGCGGGTAAGGTAAACAGCTATATCAGTTATCAATATACAGACAGAAAAAATTACGAAACCCTCAACTCTAACCGCTTTGTTAAAACAGATTCGCTGCTGGCGCAGCAATCTTATACCACCTACCCTTCGGTTAATCATTATGTAAGCGGCGGGGCCGACCTGGCCTTCAGTAAAAAATTCAATGTGGCATACGATATGAGGCTGAGCAATACCAACAGCAGCAGTACCGCATTCAACAGCATCGATATTTTAAAAAATTCAACGCAGGCATTGCTGGGCAATAACCAGTCGGATATTGAAAGCAGCAACCGTTCGTTTTTCTGGAGTAACAGCCTTTCGTCGAAATATAAAATAGATTCAGCAGGAAGTGAATGGACGGCCGAACTGGATTACAATTATTTTACCAACAACAATACGCAAGATTATACCAACAGCTACCCGCAGCCAGTAAGACCCACAGTGGTGGGGGATGGTGAAAATAAAAACGATAAAAATATTATCACTGTACAAACAGACCTTACACTGAAGCTGCCCGGGAAGTTTACAGCAGAAAGCGGTATAAAAGCTACCATCAGCAACAGTAACAACAGCGCAGTGTATTTTTACAGTACCGGCAGCGGGCCGCGGGTGGCGGACCTGTATCAAACGAATACCTTTAAATATAAAGAAACCATTACAGCAGCATATGCACAGGTATCCAAAACGTTTTGGGGATTCACCCTGAAACCCGGCCTCCGTTTAGAAACCACCAATATCAATGGCCGGCAAAGCATCCCTAAAGACACCACCTTATCTATCAAACGTACCGACCTGTTCCCGTATGTGTTTCTGCGGCACAAGCTTTTTAAAATGTTTGGCACCGACCTGGTTGCCAGCGCTGTTTACCGACGCAGTATCAAAAGGCCATACTACGAGATACTGAACCCCTACCCCAAATATATTGACCAGTATTTGTTTGATGTGGGTAACCCTAACCTGCAGCCGCAGTTTACCACCAATTACGAATTCAATGTAATGTTCCAGGATTTTCCTGTTGTAGCACTGGGTGTAAATGAAACCCGTAATATTTTCAGCAATGTAACTTACCAGGATGATGCTACAAAAATTGCTTACCGCACCTATGATAATTTAGGGAAAAATAAGGAAGTGTATTTCCGTATCATCGCAGGGATTCCTCCCGGAGGAAAATATTTTTTTTATATGGGAGCCCAGTACAATTACAATGCGTATGATGGCAGTTACCAAAACCTGCCATTCAGCTACAAACGGGGCAGCTGGTTATTTTTTATGTACCAGGAACTGAAGGCATCGCCCACACTGGTGATCAGCACACAGGGCTTTATGCGTACCAAAGCCGTACAGAATTTTTACGAGCTGAATACGTTTGGCGGGTTGTTTTTATCGGCCAATAAAAGTGTATTGAATAAAAAACTCAATATCATTCTTTCGCTGAACGATGCATTACAAACCAACCATGTGGCATTTACATTACAACAAGGCAATGTAAGCACTACCGGTTCAAGGATCAATGATACCCGCAGGCTGGGACTAACCCTACGGTATAATTTTGGATTAAGTAAACCAAAAGAGAATAAGGAATTTGGTGCAGCTCCTTCTGAAAACTAACAACCATACCACAGAAAAACAAATCAGTGTATACCGGTATACAGGTAATATTTTAAGGAAATAATTTTTCAGCAACTGCCACACTTTCCGGTTTACCTACATCCACTAAATGATCGCCACTGTGATCGTACCCCAGTATCACATGTGCTGCAGCTAGGTCTAAATAACTGTCCATTATAGAGAATTTACCCGTTTGCCTGATGAGCGAAAAAATTTCCGGTTCATAAATTACCACACAGCTATACGCCATCTCTTTTAAGTTGGGTTTATTGATAGCCATTTTTGTTTCGCCGGTACTAACATTTTTCCAGCCGCATAAACGGTTGTTGTCGTCAAACAATAATACCCTGGATGATTTACGGTTGGTAATGCCAAAAGTAACCAATGGCTTATGCTGCTGGTGAAATACCATCAGCTTATGCAGATCCAAATTGGTGAGTATATCTACATTCAAAGAAAAGAAGGGTTGGTCACCATCCAAAAAATGCCTGGCTTTTACCAATCCGCCACCGGTTTCCAGTACAGTATCACTTTCGTCGCTGATAACTATATTACTGCCCCAGCCATTATTATTTTTAATGGCGTCAATGATCTGTTCGGGAAAATGATGGATGTTTACCACCACATCTTTGATGCCGTACGCTTGTAAGTATTCAATATTTCTTTGCAGTAAAGATTTTCCATTCACCAATGCCAATGCTTTGGGATGCGTATCGGTCCATGGTTTAAAACGGGTGCCCAGGCCGGCGGAGAAGATGATTGCTTTGGAGTGGTTCATGCTTTTTTTGTTCATGGTTCATAGCTCATGGTTCATAGTTCATGGTTTATAGTAAGTACTGACTGACAACTATGAACCATTATCCATGAACTATGAACTTGTAGTTGTTTTCCAATTTTCTTTATTGGTGTGCTGCAATACAATCTTCACTTTAAACTTATTTCTTAAATGCCTGGCAATAGCCTCAGCAGCGTACACGCTTCGGTGTTGCCCGCCGGTACAACCAAAATTGATCATCAAACTTTCAAAACCCCGTTTAATATAATCTTCCACTGCAATATCCACAATGCTGTACACGCTGTTTAAAAAATCGGGCATCTTGGTTTGCTGTTCTAAAAAATCTTTTACCGGTTTATCCAGACCTGATAAATGTTTGTAATCATCATACCTGCCGGGATTTAAAATTCCCCGCATATCAAATACAAAACCGCCGCCATTTTTAGTTTCGTCTTTTGGATAACCGGTTTTGATGTACGAAAAACTGTTGATGGTAACTACCAGCGGTGTTTCATCCGTAGCCTGCACGGGAGTAAACTCTTTAATTACTTCATCGCTGATACAAAGCTCCAGTACTTTTTTGAATTCAGGTACTGCAATGCCCATACTTTGGTTATGAATGAACCATTTTAAATTTTGCAGGGCCAGCGGAATACTGGTTAAAAAATGCGCCTTGCGTTCAAACAAACCACGGAAGCCATACGCCCCAAGCACCTGTAACAAGCGGATGAGCACATACCCATTGTACTGGCTGCGAAACACATCACGGTCTACCGTTTCTTCCACAATGGTTTCAAAAGAATTGATATAGTCTTCCAGCAAATGCTGCTTCCACTCATCGGGCAAATTGGCCTTGGCCTGCCATAATAAAGAGGCCACATCATATTGCGGTGCGCCCTTCATGCCGCCTTGGTAATCGATAAAGCCCACATTACGGTCATGCTTTACCATAATGTTCCTGCTCTGAAAATCGCGGAACATAAAAAATTTATACTCGGTGTGAGAAAGGTAATTGCTCAATGCTTCAAAATCGTCGATCAGTTTCTGCTTGTCGTACGGGCGGCGCAATGCATCTAAAAAATAATACTTAAAATACAACAGATCGGCCATGATGGCCTGTTTGCCGAAGGACGTATTGGTTAAACATTTTTTATAGTCCAGCCCCTCGTGCCCCTTTACCTGCAACAATGCCAGCTGGTGCAGGCTTTCCCTGTATAAATTGTACACGCTTTCAACATACCCTTTTTCTTCCAGTTCGTTCAGCAGCGATATGTCTCCAAAATCGTCCTGTATATAAATGTCTTTTTCGGCATTGATGCACAGTATTTGCGGCGTGGCCAATCCCTTCTTTTTAAAGTGACCCGAAAAATAAATGAAAGATTCATTCTCTTTTATGTTGGCGCCATAAGTAGCGATATAATTTTTTTCAGAAGTATGAATTCGAAAGTAATGCCTTTCGCTGCCGGCCTGAGGCAATTTATCAATGGCTGTTATGGGCGCTGAAGAAATGGAGGCAAAGAGTGCTGTAATTCTATCTGTAGTGGCTTGCATTAATTTGTTTTACTGCGGTAAAAATAGTTTAAAATACATCAGCGCCCAAACCCTGGCTAAAACTTGTATATGGCTTACAGAATATTTCGATTTTATTAACAGCAGGGAGGGCTATTTAACATCACTTTTTAAATAATGCAGTTTACTTTAGCAGCACAAAACTAACCTGTATGAAAAAAACAATACTCCTGTTGGCTTTATCCGTAAGCACGTTCTGCCTGTTAGCACAGCAGCCTGATTCACTTTTAAAACAATTTAAATACCGCATCAACCAGTACAGGGCCATCAATTTTAGTGTGGGTGGTGGCAGCCAGTATAACCAGGCTGATTTTGCAACCGGCACTAATAAAAACAGGGCTTCATCCGCAGGGTTTAACGGTGGTTACTATTTTACAAAAAGCACCGACAAAATACAACTGACCGAAACAGCAAATTTAAGTGGCAATTTTAATCACAATAAATCAAGCGATCAAACCAGTTCAAATACATCCAGAAGTTTTTTTGCTTTGCCTCAATACACCATTTCAAACAAATGGTTTACTAAAAAAAAGTTTACCGAATTCGGTGCTGCTGTTTCAGGTGAGTTAACTAATAATAAAAGTGTTATACAGAGCTACCCGGCTGCCGGTATAAATAACCAGGCAGCCTATACGGCTACAGTTACCCTGGGCATTGGAAAAGGCAGGCTTGAAAATGTTACCGATATGCAGAATGCGCTTTGGCTATATAAAGAACTGCTGAAAGAACAGCAACTATCTGGCAGTTTATCGGCAACAGACTTAATTGAACTGGGTAAAGGCATCACTAAAGGAAACAATACCCGTATACTGGACAGCAGGAAAAAAAATCAGTTTTTATTATCTACTGTTGATCAGTATTTACAGCAAAAAGCCCTGATCAAAAAAACAGATATCAACTATTTCAACAGCCTGAATGACATATTGTTTTATGCCTATAATAATGCCCGCTTTACGGGTACTGAAAAATTCATCCGGCTCAGCCCTTCAGTAACCGGCTTGCATAATAACCAGTCTCAGACCAATGGCATTGAAAAATCAACTCATATTTTTAATACGCAGTCAGTTTTATTATCAACGGGCTTTAAAAAATATACCCCAACCAGTCTTACCCATCAAACTAATTATGGAGTTGCTGTAAACCTGTCCTATCTGAATGCAGATAATTCTGACCGTTTTTTTACCAATGGCAGTATCACAGGTGAACTAAAAGGGAAGACAGATATTAAAAAAGCAGGTGCCAATATATTTTACGAACACGCTGTTTACCCAAATACAAGAACCAATATTAATGTTGGCCTGCAATCAGACCTGGGCTACCAGAATATTGATAACAGAAATTTTTATGCTGTAACAAATGCCTATTGCAACATCAATTATTTTATTAATTACCACACCAGGTTAACATTTGGAGCAGGTGCACTTTTTCAAAAAAACACTTATACCATCAGCAACTATTTAAGTATGACGGCCAACTCATTTCAATTATATACCAATGCAGGATTGCTGATCAGCTTATAAAAAACTTACTCCTGTAATACCTGTTTTGCCGGGAGTGTTGTTTTTAGTTTCCAGTATTCTAAATTAAAAGCAATCTCTTCAAAGTTCATTTCAAGGCCTCCCAGGTTAATGTCAGTTTTCACAAACTGGTCTGTTTTGTCATCATAATAATGCAGTACAAGATAGTAACTTGTTGTTTCGCCGTTATCATCTTTTTTGATGAACGAAGCGGCTAAATAATTCCATGGCATCAACAATTCCATTTTATCTATCCAGAAACCGTCCTGGTTAAAAACAATTTTTGGCCGCCGGTCCATTACCCTTACTGCCGAATAAAACAGTACCCCCACAATAAAAGCATTGTATATCCAAAACCCCGAACCGGTATCCGTTTCCTTTGAAGCAGGTATAAGAAAGCACAGTACATAAAACATAAAAAAAAGAGCGCTTGAAATAAGCGCTCCTTTTAAATCGTATCTGGTAATGGTTGCAGATGAGAAGGGTTGAGGTAGGTGAAGATTTCCCATATCTTCCGTTGCCGTGTAAACCGGCTTTCGTTCCTGCCACCACTTGCCGGGTTGTTCGGCGTATTCTTCATGTAAGTATCGTACTATATCTGTCTTCCTTTCTGCTAAGCTTTTATTCATCTTACACAAAATTATTACCCCCATGTTACCGGAATATTAATTCCTCATTTTATTCCCCTGCCAGTTCATCTTTTCTCTTCCTGAATTTTTTTGGATCGTTTCCATCCATCTGTACAATGGCCGGGTAAAATTTTCCCAGCACATCCACCAGTGTGGTTTGGCTTTGCATCACTTCATTGATGTCTTTATATGCAAACGGCGCTTCATCCAGGCCACCGCCAATTAATTTTACGCCATGGTCTTTCAGTTCTTTTTTCAAAGCCTCATGCGTAATATTGGCCAATGCTTTGCTCCTGCTCATTTTTCTTCCTGCACCATGCGATGCAGAATGCAGTGACGTAATTTCTCCCTTACCTTTTACAATAAAACCCGGTGCTGTCATACTTCCCGGAATGATGCCCAATACATCTTTTCCCGCAGGCGTGGCGCCTTTACGATGCACCATTACTTCTTTGCCTTCATACATTTCTTTCCATGCAAAGTTGTGGTGGTTCTCTACCCTGGCCAATGGTTTTTCGCCGATGGCTTTTGCAATTTTTGCGTGTATGGTATGGTGACAGGCGCTTGCATAATCGCCCGCCAAATTCATGGCCAGCCAGTATTCCATCCCTTCTTCGGTATCCATATCCAGCCAGGCCAAATGTTTGGCTTCCTTTGGCAATACGGTTTTTTCCATCGCAATTTGCGTGTAGTGATTGGCAATGTTGGCACCTAATCCACGGCTTCCGCTATGGCTTAACAGGCCCACATAATTCCCCACTGCCAAACCCATCGGGTTACCCGCATCAGTAATTTCTACTTTACCAAACTCTACAAAGTGATTACCACTCCCGGAAGAACCCAACTGCTTTAATGCCTTATGCTGCAATGGTTGTAAAAAACGGATCTCGCTGAATTCAGTCCTGTCCAGCACTTCATGTTCTGTTCTTTCGGTAAATTCTCTTCCTGCACCAAACAAAGTATTGGCCACCAGTTCTCTTTGAAAACTGGCTTCTCTTTTTCTCAATTGTTCGGGATCTATGGCGAAAATGCTTAAACACATCCTGCAGCCAATATCCACACCAACTGCATATGGAATAATGGCATTGTTAGTAGCCAGTACACCACCAATCGGCAATCCGTATCCCTGGTGTGCATCGGGCATTAAAGCGCCGGCCACTGCCACAGGTAATTTGGAGGCAATTTGCATTTGCGCCAATGCACCTTCTTCAATATGTTTTGCGCCGAATACATTGTAATCCACACCTTTTTCATTCAACGCAATTTCCGTTGCTGTTACTTCTTCCTCCACAATTAGTTTTTCTGCAATTTTATTCAATACCGGATCGCTCAAATAGTTTTCCGGCGCCGCCAAAATATCTTTTAATATCTGCAGTGCATCTTCTTCTGTATGATGTTTAAAATGTGTACACATGGTATGCATGGCCACACTTACCACCGGCCCTTCTTCGTAGCCGATAGCACGGATTTGTTTTCCTGTTAATTTTAATTTGCTCATGTTATTATTTGTTTTTTACCACCGGGGCTAAAAGGTTCACTAAGCATTGGTGTTGCGTTGAATCTTTGCTGCTTTGGGGTATAATATTACGCTTATATAAAAGTTCAATAAAGGTATACAGCACAAGTGAGTGACACAACGATGCTGGTCAGCAATACAAAAACCCGTCGCAAAATTGTTTGACTGTGATTTGGGCAGGTGAATGGAAGTAAATCCGTGCAGCCATTCATCTACCCAAAATCATTTTATACCAATCTATTCGCTGGTGTTTTTACACCAGTTCTATTTTAATTCATCATCACTTCCTGCCTTCTGAAACCAAATACTTCCGTTCTCTCCACGGCATTGTCGGTTTCATTTGGGTTGGCGATCTCTGCAATGGTCATTGGTTTTGTGATGGTATTATCAAAACCTAAATGATCGGATAAACGCTGTGCCTTCTCAATACCTAATTTTCCAAATTCATATTTTGCAATCAACCTTCCTTTACGCATCAGTGCACTGTCTACCATGGTAAGCGAATTGTTGAAGGTACAGATCAGCTGTACATTTAAAAAATCTGCCAGCAGGCCATCCGAAATGTTCAGCAGGTTAGATACTGATGCATTATTATTCAGCTTCCTGTCCATGATCACGTTCTCCGCATCTTCAATAATGAGTACGCTGTTGGGATTACTCACCAGCAGGTCCACAAAATCGGGACTGGTAATATCCGCCGCCACATTGGGCGATACAAACAATACCCTTTTTTTAATTTTGCCTATCAGGTAGCGCAGGTACGTGGTTTTTCCTGTGCCGGGTAAGCCATGCAGTAACACAATGCCTTTGTCCTTATCTTTTGTAAGCCTTTTACAAATGGTATCGTTCACTGCTTTAAAATCATCTTCATAAAAAAGATCCAGGTCAAGTTGGGTACGTTTTACATCCAGTTGTTTCAGCTCCAGCCCATTTCTTCCGCGGCTGATAAGGTTGATCTCTAAAGGTTTTCTGCGTTGCTTTTCTTTAAACTGCTGCATCAGGCCGGTACATGCAGTTATGAATTCATCCTGTATACCGCTGTGATAAATTTCGCAGAAGTAGGTATCAAATTCTAATACGCATCCGTTTTGCATGATCAAAAAGGTTTCGTCAAAAACATAGCGCTTTTTCTTTTTGTCGTAATACCGGTAGCCATGTTCCGATTGTATCAAATGCCCGAATGTGGCTTTAATGGCAGCAAATGCTTTTTCGCCATCAATATTGTTGATATAATTGGCACTGGGTATATTGCCAAAGCAATACAGGTACAACGATTTGCCACTTAAAAATCCATTATCAAAAATGCTGTTGGCATTGATCATTTTCTGATTGGTACTATTTTCCATCTTTAGTTATTTTAATATTGTTACTGTTTCAATACAGTTAAATTCATATCCTGCCACCAAGTTCCCCGCGGGGGGATTCAGGGGCTTTTATTGTACAATTTTATTGGCACAGCTGGAGCTTGCAAAGGCATCCGGCTTAGCTTTAAACACAAAACCCATTCCCATGATATAACCCATCGCTTCCCTTAAGGCATCATTACTTTTAAAATTCGGGTTGGTGTTAATGTCGGCATGCACTTCCATATCTACATTGTACAGGGTAAAAATCTTACACAGTGCATAAGCGGTATCAATACTTTTTGCCACTTCAGTCAGCATCCTTTGCTTGATGCTCATCTTTTGCAAAGTGATTTCGTTACTGATGTACATAAAACCTCCTTTCCCTTTCCTTATAAAAACAATCACGGTGGCAAATTCCGTTTCCTTTCCCTTCACCTGGCTGTCAGTTCCAATACATACTTTCAGTTGGTGCCCCATCTCTTTTTCGCGGAGTATGGCGGCCCTTACTTCCTCTTCAATGGGCCGATGAATTTTTTGCCCGTTCAATTTTCTCCATTGCTGTTGATCTGGTTCCATTGTTTCATATTTTAATTTTTTTGTTTGCCAACATTTGTTCATTGGTTGAGCTTCATTGGCGACGCTCCGTTCAACATTTTATTTTTGTTCATCGTTGCACACATTTTACTTTTGTAGGAACGGCGATTTCAAAAGATTGATGAGATTAAAAGGCTTTTAAATCCTGTTAATCATTTAATCAATCTGCTCATTGTTCAAACAGTTGGTGGACGAAACAAGACTCGAACTTGTACTCACGGTGCTTCAAACCGCTGCTCTACCATTAGAGCTATTCGTCCGTTTTTGTCTGAACTACAATTTTAAAAGATTGATAAGATTAAATGGATAGTGCAATTTCAAGTCCCTTTAATCTTTTTCATCCACCTAAATCCCTGTTCAGACAATTGGTGCGGCTTCCGGATTTGAACCGGATACGATCCTCTTATGTTTACCTCTTAGAAAAAGAGGAAGACGATCATGTTACCACTACACCCAGCCGCATTGGTTGACCCCGGGGCTCGAACCCTGTTCTCCACATTCACAGTGTGGCGCTTTACCTGATAAGCCAGAGCCAACATTTGTTATTGAGGACAGTACCGAACTATCATCGGCAGTTTCAGCAACTGCCCTGCTGCTATTGCACCACTAAATATTTTTGCGGTTCGTACGGGAATCGAACCCGTAGCAACAGATCGACAATCTGTGATGTTAGCCGTTACACTAACGAACCGTTATAGTGGAGTACCGGCTGAAGCAGTACTGCACACTACGTTTCAAGGGTTAGTATAGAAGGTCAGACTCGAACTGACAACCTCATGATTCCAGATCACGGATTCTGCCAATTGAAATACTTCTATATTTTAAACTCAAAGCATTTTTTAAAAGCTTCCCCGTTGCATCTCACGGGGAAAGCTTTCATTCCTCCTTCTGCATATAATATTTTATGCGCCTTTTGATGCGGCCAAAGGCGCCGTTCAGTATTGCTTCCGCTATCCATATCACAATTAAAAAAGTCATACCATTTTATTTGGGGCATAAAAAAACCCGGTCGTTTAATTTTTACGACCGGGCTTTTACACAACAAGTTTTATTATTCACTCGTTCGTGCTGTACACAGTCGTGTTATTTTATTTTCAATACATACATCACTAAACAGCATACCATTACCCAATGGCATATACGTAGTTTGCCATTTCGCCGACAGGCGGTGTTGTGCTGTATGTTTGCTGCGATGTTGCTGATGCATGGGCATTTATTTTTTTCGCTGTACTTAACCACGGCCAGGGTTTGCAACCGCTGGCGGGCAACCCAACAAAAAACCCCGCTGATTCAGGCGGGGCTTGGGTTATAGCGAAATAGTTTTTTACTAGTCTTCTGCATAACATGCCCCGCAATTGTTATAGTCCCCTTTTGGACTAAAACAATTCACCGCTTCAATATGTAGTTGTATGCGTAACATGTTTTGTTGTTTTTTAATTTTTGTTTGCAGTGCAAAGATGAATTTATTTTTTTGATTCCGCCAAATATTTTTTGAAAAAAAATAAATAAATAATTTTACCCAGAGAATATAAAAGAGATTTTTCCCAATGAAAACAGGTGAAACTAAATGATAAAAAAATTATTGCAACGGGGTGTATAAATGTTCTCTTATGGCATACACAATGATGCCGGCGGTATTCTTCACTTCCATTTTTTCAATGATCTTTAAACGTAATCCTTCAACGGTTCTTACACTTAAAAATATTTTTTCTGCAATTTCTTTACTGGTCATGCCTTCGCAGATGTAATGGATCATTTCTTTTTCCCGGTCGTTAAATACGGGCTTTTCTTTTTTCAGCTGCAGGTTAAAGCGGCTTTTGGCCACCATGCCGGCCAGTTTTTTTGAGGTAAGGCGGCAGTAATGCGGTTCGTTGTGGGCTACCGTATGCACGGCTTCGATGATCTCTGTTTTATCTGCATTTTTCAGCAGGTATCCTTTTGCGCCGGCTTCCAGCATATCTACAATCAGGTCTTCTTCATCAAACATGGTAAGGGCAATAATACCAATAGAGGGATAATATTCTGTAAGATGTTTGGTGGCAGCAACACCATCCAGGTGGGGCATTTTAACATCGGTGATCACCACATCGGGTAAATGCTGTTTCACCAGTTCTATCAGTTCTTTCCCGTCTGCCGCTTCGGCACTTACCACAATATCTGTTTGCTTTTGCAGCATCAGCTTTAAACCATCCCTGAAAATTTCATGGTCATCAGCAATAATCACTTTAATAGCAGCAGTACTCATGGTGTATTTAAACTGGAATATCAAAAATATATGTTACCCCTTTGCCCGGTTGAGAGTTGCATACCAGCTCCCCGCCCATCACTTCTGTGCGGCTCTGTAAGTTACGAAGACCCAGCCCTTTCAGTTCTTTTGATTTAGAGAAATAATCAAAGCCTTTGCCATTATCCGAAGTGGCCAGTAATATATGGCCTTCCTGTTTGCGTAAACTGATCAGCAATAAACCGGCTTCAGAATGCTTGATGGTATTGTGCAGTACTTCCTGTACAATCCTGTATAAATTAATTTCTTTATTCTGGTCCAGCCTGATGTCCTGCTCGCAAATGAACCGGATCTCCAGCCTGCTGGCTTTTTTATAGGTTTCGGTAAGCTCTTCAATGGCATTTTTAAGTCCTTTACGCAACAGGGTATTGGGCATCAGGTTATTGGATATCTCCCGCAGTTTTTGAATGATACTGTCGATGTGCTGGCTCGATTTTGTTACCAGCTGCTGGTCTTCTTCTCCTGCCGTTTCAATATTATTGATCTGCAGTTTTACAGCAGATAATAAAGGGCCCAGTTCGTCGTGCAGATCAGATGCAATGCGGCGCCGTTCGTTTTCCAGTGTATCAATCTCGGCCTGTATCTTATTCTTGTGCATACGGATGCTCTTCCGGTGGTAGCTGATGGCCGTTATAATAAAATATAACAGGATGATGCCAGCCAACGAAGCAACTATCAGAATAGCGTTGTAAAATTCTTCTTCCTGGGTATGCATAAAGCGCCTATTGCAAACATCAAATTAACGATAAGATTGGTATAACTCACAATATCATATAAACCTCTTCTGAACCCCCGGCTGGTATTGATACCAAATATAGACAGGTTGGCAGACTGTATGATGAGGTAAAACGAATAAAATATCACCATGCCTGTTAGTATCCAAAACTTTGGATTTTTAAAGATGGCTGTGCGGTCGGGTATTACAAATTTATTAAAGCCCGTTACGGCAAAAAATAATAATGCCATGGCATATAACACCCTGAAATAGAAATTAGGTGTTGTAACCGGGCCGGTTATAAAAGTAAATACCACCCAGGCAATAAAAAAAATACCGGTTACGGCAATAAAAATATTGTTCCTGAAATTAAACAACCCCCATAAATGAAACAGCCAGCTGTAAAAAAAGAATTCTGCATAACAAAACAGGTTAATGATAACAGGAATAGCAGTATTCAATTTATTATTGATCAGTATATAGCTGACTATTTCTACCAGCAGCGAAATGCAGGCCAGGTAAAAAAAGGGGTAATAAGAGCGGTCGATGGTCCGGTATTTTATTACCCCAATAATTACAGTAAAGCCGATGCAGAGGCTCAGTATAAATTGTACTTCGTTTGTCATATATCAGGTACGAAGTTGAATGGATTAATAGGTACAAGGGGGATCGCACTGGCCCTGTTCAACACCACCAGAACCACCATCCAGCGACTGGTTCATTTTTTGAGGTGCTGTACTGTCTTGCTTTTTAGCAGCCGGTTCATTAGTGGCAGCTTTGGGCTGGTCTTTTAAATACAAATTATTGCCCTTACTGTCTACCCCTACCAGTATCAAACGCATGCTGCTGTTATTGCCGTTTTGTTTTGCGCCGTACAATACCCGTATACCAACACAGTCAGGAATTTGCAACAGCTCAATCAGTGCTTTTTTATTGAATGCTTCGCTGGAAGGAATGGAAAGCCCCGGGCGTAATTTTTGCAACGAGTCACGCTCCCTGGCAAATGCCGCCTGGTACTCCCTGATGGTAGCCGAAGGAATAAAATGATTGATCTTAGCAAGGGCCGATGTATCCTCGGGCAGTTGTATTACCACCCCGCCACCGTTGTTTTCGTTACAGGAAACCAGTACAAACAGTACTGAAACCAGGGCAAACGCAATGCCGGTTATTTTTTTAGATGTTAGCATAATTTAAGATTTAAAATGATCATTAAAAGTAGCAGTTCATTTATTTATAAGAATACGTAGAACTACCTTTTTTTAAGGGAGTAACTACGTATAATTATCAGTAGCCCTACACTTGTTTTTGAATCAGCTGCTGCCCACCTTTACAGCAGCATTTACCCAACCTGTTTTTTAGTGCCAGCAGCATTCACCTTATCTAAAAAGTAAACATTATGAAACAAACTACCGGTACAAAAAAAAGGACTCCATTACTGAACCTCGCTGTTGACACAGATTTTAACTGGGATTCTGTAGAAACCATGAGGGCATTTTACAGCGCCGAAATTAAAAAAGCCTGCGACACGCTGAACCAACTTTCTATATTAGACGATGCAAAAAAAATCATTGATTTATGCAGCAGTATAAAAACAATGAAAAGAAGAATGGTAAGGGGATGGTAGTATATTATTTTTGCACGCTGCTGTTATGCTACCGGCAATGCCCGGCAGCATAACAGTGAACATGCGGTTTACTTTTACGGCGTCAGCAAACCAATTAAATTTCCCTCCGCATCATTTACCCAGGCAAACTGCTTGCCGTTGGGCAATGGAATGGGGCCTACAATTCTTTTACCTCCGGCGTTTTGCACTTTTGCAATGTACGCATTGATATCATCCACTTCAATGTATATCATAACATAATTGTGCGGCTCGTGGCCCAGTGAGTTGATATGGCCCGAAATACCTTTTTGCATTTCTGCATTGATCAGCCCAAACTGGTTGGGTTCCCAGCCAAATACGTTTTTGTAAAATTGTTTTGTAGTGGCCGCGTCTTTACAGCCAATTTCAAAAAATACTACAGGATTTTTTTGTTCCATATTAATTATTTTTAGGTGGATGTATTAAGCAGTAACAGTTTTGCTTCGGCGTAAAGTAATGGCCGATATGATGGTAACAATAAAGCCAATGATAAACACCGTTAACGACATCAGTAAAAACTGCAGCAGCGGGTTGCTGAACATTTCTTTTTCGGCAGTCACTTTTTTAATCATGGCATCCAGCTGATCAGGTGGCGTACTGGTCTTTATCCGTTCCAGGTATTTGGCATAGTACTCATTCATCCAGCCGGGGTGAATTACCTCGGTATATAGAATGTCAAAGAGCCCAAAGCACAGTGAAGGAAGCAGCACGATGAGCAGCCCGATCTTTACCCCCTGCCAAAAACTCAAAATGCCGCCGTTTACATGATCGCGGTAATACCTTATGCCGATGAAAACAAATACCATCGACAATAACATGGTAAGGTAGCCGGCCAGTTCCTGCACAGCAAGACTGGCCATTTTGGCAAGTACAAAAAAGTCGATGGCGCTTAAAAGTACCATTAGCAAACTGGCATATATGCCATAGCGGATAACTGTTTTTTTCATAATAAATTTTTTATGCAAAATAGACTGGAGATCATGTAAAGCCCTCATACTTAAGGATGAAAATCCTCCCTCTTAAGTATGAAATTGCCGGTACTAATGTATTTATTCCACCATTTTTAGCTGTCTTGCTGTTTGTATGGCCTGTGTACGTCTTTTTACATCCAGTTTAGAAAGGATACTAGAAACATGTGTTTTAATAGTGCTTTCGCTTAAAAATAATTGCGTGGCAATTTCCTGGTTACTGCAGCCGGCTGCCATTTTTACCAGTACTTCCTGTTCCCGTTGGGTAAGTCCCAGTTTTTTTATTTGCTCCTGGTCGGGCGTAGTGGATGGGTTGTTTAAAGGGGGTGGTGTATTTTGTTGTTGTTTGTTATTGCGCCGGTTAAAATACAATCCTACAAAAAAGAATATAATGGCAGCAACGGCCACCACCACTTCCAGCCTGATATTGCCTTGCGTAAAATTTACCTCGGCAATTTTAAACAGTACCAGCAGGCAAAGTATCAGTAAGCCAAAACCAATAATGATGGGGCGCATGCAACTAAGGTAATAATTTTTTTGTTACGGGCAGAGGGGCATTGATGAGCATCCTTGCGTCGCACACTTGTACGGCATACCATTATTAAACTTTTATTGAAGCGGAATTGAAAATTACATTTCCACAGATTCCAGTTGTTCTATTGTTGGCATTTCATGCTATTGGGTACACAAAATTTAGAACAAAGCTATTTGTTCCGCAACTTCTAATACGGCATCCGCAACGCATCTGTAATCACCACATCCCTGAAACTCTTTGCTAAAAAAGACATGTCGGTTTCCGTCCATTGGGGGTTGGTGGCCCAGGCAATGCTTTTATGGGTAAAATCTTTTTCCCATTCCTGGCTGATGATGATGGTTTGCACCGTGAGGTTGCCCATTAAAAAATCTTTCAGCTCTGTGGTAAAATACGGGATGGCGGTAATGAAATCGATCAGCTCTTCTTCCGTTACATCAGTAATTTCTTTTGCAAAATAATTCTCCGCGGTTTTCCTGCGGTAGTGGATGGTGATCTTCATACAATCGTTGATCACGTACAGTAAATATTCTTTGGTAATGCCTTTCATGGTTTTTATTTTAATGATCAAAACAATTTTCCCTGCCCGCCCGGCACACGAAATTTTGTGGTATCCAAACTCCATTCTTCGGCATTCATGTGGTAGAGCTTGCCGTATTTTTTATAGGTCTGTGCCACCATATCGGCAATACCACCTTCGCCACGCATGCGCACACCCCAGCGGGTATCGTTCACCTTTCCATCATGACTTTGCTCAATCAAATGCCACACTTTATCGGCGTGGTTAGGAAAATTTTTATACAACCAGTCGTGAAATAAAAATTTAATGGCTCCATTCAAACGGATAAATGTATACGCCGTAAACGTGGCGCCGTTGTCTGCCGCTGCTTTCATGATGCGCTGCATTTCGTGCTCGTTCAGCCCCGGTATCATTGGCCCCATCATAATGCCCATGCGCACACCGGCGCTGCTGAGCTCGTTGATCACTTTTAGTTTTTGCTTGGCGGTAACGGTTCTTGGCTCCATGGTTCTCCGCAGGTCTTCATTAAAAGACGTGATGGATACCATGGCCGACACAATTTTTTTCTTCGCCATTTCCTGCAACACATCTTTGTCTTTTAATATCCAGGCATTTTTGGTGAGTATACCCACCGGCTGGTTGAACTCGTTGCATACTTCCAGTAAACCTCTTGTTAAGCGGTAGGTTTGTTCGGCAGGCTGGTAACAATCGGTATTGCCACTGAGCATGATGGGGGTGGCGTCCCATTTGGGATGCATCAAAAATTTTCGCAGCAGCTGCGGGGCATTTTTTTTGATGATGATCTTCTGTTCAAAATCGAGACCGGCGCTGTAACCCCAGTACTCATGCACGTTTCGGGCGTAGCAGTAGATGCAGCCGTGCTCGCAACCGGCATAGGGATTCATACTGTAGCTCATGCCCACATCTTTACTCTCCACTTTGTTGACAATGGTTTTGCTTTGCTGCTCGATGTATTGTGTGGGGCGGTTGGTGGCTTCCCAATCGTCGATGCCTTCAATATGCTCCTGCGTAACCTCGTCTTTTAAAAAACGGTTTTTAGTATTGAACTGGGCGCCGCGGCCGGCTACGTACTGAACGGAATCTTCTTGTGGTTTGGTGGAAACCTTATGATGATCTTGTTTTAGTTTTTCGTTTTGTGTTGAGGATTTTGATTCCTTGTTCATAAATATGTTTAGTTTATTTTTAATTGTAAATCTCTAATAGGGATTTACTTTTTTGCTTCTCCAAAAAAGAAACCCCGAGTTCCGCTGAGCTCGTCGGGGCAGGCAAAAAAAGAGCCCGGCAAACGATTACATCGTCCCGAAAGCATTCGGGACCGGAAGCAGCTATATTGAACGGTTGTACTACTGTAGCTTCATCATTTGTTCTTTACTCCTAGTTTTGAAACAGTTTACATTTTGATGCGAGTTATTTTGAATTGAATGTGCTGGGCAAAGAACAATATGCACAAGAGTGCGACGCCAATGAAGTTCATTAGTAGTGTAAAAGCCCGGTTCAAAAAACTCTTTGTTCTCCTTTCCCTTCTTAGCCAAATAATTCTCCCTGAGTAGTATTCACCGGTAAATTTTGAAACTCGAAACGCTGTGCTATTTCGTATTTCAGTTCACCTACCGGTCGCTTTAATAATAACATGGCATCGGCAATGAAGCGCCCGGTAAAATGTTTGTGACTGTATTCCAGCCAACCCTTTTCGTATTGCCAGGGCAGTAAGCGCCGGGCAATGGTCATGTGCGGCTCCATGATGAAATGCGGTTTGTTATCATCGTTCAGTTTCATCAGCCGCTGCGCTTCGGTGCGTATTTGTTTAATTAAATTTTGTACCGGCAGTTTACTGGTTACATTGATATAAATGGTATGCGCCGGAAAACTGCCGTAATCTTTCAGCTCTACTTTAATGGGATGGTAGCCCATGGCAATCACTTTTAAACGGTTGATGATGCGCTCTTCCAGCAGTTCGTACTGTACAAAATTTACCAGGGTGAGGTGCGGCTTGCCCCATCTGGCCGTTTCGGCCTGGTAGCTGTTGTAAAAGTTATCCTTTACCGCCATAATCTTATGCCGCAGTTCCTCGTGTGGATTCAGTACCAGCAGGTATTCGAACACCCGGTAGCCTGGTATGGTATTGCTTATATCTTTCATGTTTAAAAAATATGTGGTTACTAAATTGTTTAGCTAATTATTTTAGTATAAATTTACTAAATAATTTAGTTGTACAAAATTTATTTTACCTCACCCCTTCAACCAGGAAGGACAAAAACAGATATTATGGAAGTGGAAAAGTTTTTTGGTGCCGCCTATAATGGCAGCAAGGGTTACAAACAATGGGATGTACCCACCGCCAACGCCACCGGTTTTGGGGCCGCGGCAGATGATTATATGGAGCGGGGCATCGACCTGAATGAACAGCTGATCCGCAACAAACCCGCTACTTTTTTTATGCGGGTAAGCGGTAACAGCATGATCAATGCCGGTATTTATGATGGTGATATTGTAATTGTAGACCGGAGTGTGAAACCGGTGAATGGCAAAATTGTGATTGCCGTAATTGATGGCGAAATGCTGATCCGGCGTTACGAAAAAACGATGAACAGCCTGCGGCTGGTACCCGAAACACCCAAGCTATCGCCTATTGAAGTGAGTGAGTTTATGAATTACAGTATTTGGGGGGTAGTGGCGCATGTGATCAGGAATGTGTGATGTACGCAACCCCGTCAGCGGTTGCAAACCCTGACGGCGGTTTAGTAGAGTAACCCCCCTCTAACCGCCGACGGGGCTGATAGCCGCCGGCGGGGTTAACTAATAATTTAAAATTATAATGATGTACATACAACCATTAATTGAAGGCCAGTATTTTCACATTTACAACAGGGGTGTAAACGGAGAAGATATTTTTAAAGAACAACGCAATTACTACTATTTTTTACAACAGTATGCCGGCTATTGTTCGGACGTATTTGAAACACTCGCATATGCCTTATTAAAGAACCATTTTCATCTATTGGTGTATGTAAAAGAAAATGTTTTAGTAACAAAGCATAACAAAGAAGGCATGATACAATTAAATGCTTCTAAACAATTATCTCATTTCTTTAATTCGTATGCGCAGTCTGTGAACAAAGCATTTAATCGCACAGGGCCATTATTTGAATCACCATTTGAACGAAAGCTGGTTGATGATGAACGCTATATTACCTCTATGATATATTATTGTCATTATAATCCGCAACTACACGGCTTTGTAAACAATTTTAAAACATGGAAATTTTCTTCTTATCATTCCATTTTAAAAAACAACAATACCTTTTTAGCATCACAAAAAGTGATGGATTGGTTTGGCGGCACTGCTGCATTTGAAAAAATGCATGAAGGCAGGTATGAAAATAAACGCACAGAAAAATTTATGATCGAGTAAAGGCAGGCAACCCCGTCAGCGGTTGCAAACCCTGACGGAGGTTGAGCAGAGTAACCCCCAACTAACCGCCGACGGGGCTGATAGCCGCCGGCGGGGTTCATTAACAGTCATTATAAACAGATATGAAAGCCATTGTAGATTGTAACAGTTTTTATTGCAGCTGCGAAAGATTGTTCAGGCCGTACCTGGATGATAAACCCGTGGTGGTACTCAGTAATAATGATGGCTGCATCATCTCCCGCAGCGATGAGGCAAAAAAATTAGGTGTGGAAATGGCAGGCCCGTATTTTAAAGCCAAACCCTTGATAGAGAAATATGGCGTATCTACCTTTTCATCCAATTATAATTTGTATGGCGATCTGAGCTGGCGGGTAATGGAAACCCTGCGCATGATGCTGGGCGCAGCAAATGTAGAAGTGTATTCGGTAGATGAAGCCTTTTTAAATTTAGATGAATTTGAAGGGAAAGACCTGGAGAAAATTGGTCTGCAAATAAAAGATACCGTAGAACAGTGGACGGGTATTAAAGTTTCGGTGGGCGTGGCGCCTACTAAAGTTTTATCCAAAGTGGCCAATCATTTAGCAAAGAAACATAAACTGGCCACCAACTGCGTGGTGGTGCTGGATACCAAAGAAAAAATAATGACTGCCTTGCAAAATACCCCCATTGGTGAAGTATGGGGTGTGGGCCGGCAGTATGCACAAAAACTGATAGAGATGAATGCCGTATTCACTGCATTTGACCTTACTAAAAAAACAGAAGAATGGGCACATAAAAATTTAGGTGGTGTAGTGGGAGTACGCTTAATAAAGGAACTAAAAGGGGAGTGTGCCAATGAAATGGAAAAAGAACTAACAGTTAAAAAAATGATTGCCACCACACGCATGTTTGGCAGCGCCGTAAACAATATCACCGACATTAAAGAAGCCATTGCCACTTACACATCCCGTGCTGCGGAAAAATTACGGCGGCAACACAGTGCTGCCAATATCATCAGCGTATTTGTAGTACCTAAAGAACAAAGTCATAATACTTATTTCAGGCATGGCCCTACATTAAGCAGTTACGTTACTTTACCCGTAGCTACTTCTGCCACCAATGAATTGATAAAGCCGGCCGTAAAACTGGTAGACAAATTATATGAAAAAGGAAGACTGTATAAAAAAGCCGGTGTAATGCTCAGCGGCCTGGTACCCGATGAAACCATACAGGGCAATTTGTTTGTACCCGAAAAACAAAATGGCAAACGCCTATTAATGGATATGCTGGACAATGTAAATTTTGCCATGCGGAATGATATGGTAAAATTTGCCGCCTCCGGTACCAAACGCGATTGGAAAATGCGGATGGAACTGAGAAGCCCGAGATATACAACGAGGTGGGAAGAGATGTTTGTGGTGAAATAAAACTACCCCCAACCCCGTCAGCGGTTGAAAACCCTGACGGCGGTTGCAAACCCTGACGGCGGTTGAATAGCGTTCCCCAACTAACCGCCGACGGGGCTGATAGCCGCCATCGGGGTTATTAAAACAAACACTTCTGTTCGGGTTCCGCTTCTATAAATTTGGGCTTGATCAAATTCAGTCCTATCTCCTTGTTGATTTTATCCACTAAATACACGGTCAACTCCGGCGAGGTGGCTTCATCATGCATATGCATAAAGAAGTATAATTCTTCCACTCCATTATCTAACCAGTATTTCATACGCTCCACCCATGCATCACAACGACTATAATCAGATGGATGCAGACTGTTACCCACATAACGGATGAATACTTTAGGAATAGTAAGATACATGTGTGCACAATCCCTTCTGCCTGCTGTATCGGTAATTACAATACCCATCTGCATTGCTGCAAGTGTGGCCATCAGTTCCTGCTCAATGTCGTTTTTTGAAAACCAGTCGGGGTGGCGCACTTCCACAAAAAACTGCAGGTCTTTTGGCAAGCTTTTTAAATAATCGAATAACTCCTGTTTACGGTTAGGCGAAAATGTTTCACTTACCTGAATAAAAATGGGCCCCAGGTGTTTACCAAAAGCCAGCACACCTTTTAAAAATTCATCGCTGATAAAATTCTTTCCTTTTAAGCTTCCAAAATGCGTAACGCCCTTATACATCTTAGGACAAAACATAAAATCTTTATTCGCCGCTTTGTCGGCCCATTTTTTTATCCCCGCTTCGTCGTATACTTTATAATGCGTGGCATTCAGTTCAATACTGTTGTAATGATTAACATAGTGCTGTAAAAAATCTTTGTCTTTTGTTTTGGGCGGATATATTTTTCCCACCCATTCTGTTCGCCCCCATTTGGCACAGCCCAGGTATACTTTTGGATCTTTAACTGGTTTACCCTTTAATACGCTACTGTTAAAAACAGGTTCTGCAGGCAACGAAAAATCAACGCTGTCCAGTTCTTCCACAGTTACTCTTCCAAATTCCATAATGTTGCTTTTATGGCAAATCTACAACGGGAATCATTTAACATTCAAACAACTTCGTCATAATTATCTTAATTTTAGTTTTATACAAAACATTACTATGGAACAGGCACATTTTGGTATGATCGGTTTGGGTACAATGGGCAGAAATTTGGTATTGAACATAGCCGATCACGGCATTGCAGTTTGCGGTTACGACCGTAACCCCGATCAGCAAAAAAGATTACTGGAAGAAGGCACAGGCAAGCCGGTACAGGCCGCTGCATCCATGCCGGAATTTGTAAACAGTCTTTCTGTACCACGCCGCATCATGATGCTGGTACCTGCGGGCAAAATTGTAGATGCAGTAATTGATGAAATTGCCCCATTATTACAGCCCGGCGATATTTTGATCGACGGTGGCAACTCGCATTATACCGATACCGATGCAAGAATTGAAAGGTTAAAACCCACCGGTATTCATTTCACCGGCATGGGCGTAAGCGGTGGCGAAGATGGTGCCAGGCTTGGCCCCAGTATGATGCCCGGAGGCAATGCCGATGGATATGCAGAACTGAAGAATATACTGGAAAAAATTGCGGCACAAACCGATGAAGGCCCTTGTGTAACATTTATAGGTAACGGCAGTGCCGGCCATTATACCAAAATGGTACATAACGGTATCGAATATGCCATCATGCAGTTGATCAGCGAAGTGTATGCCGTTTTAAAAAATGTAGCGGGCTTAAACAATGATGAGCTGCAGCAGGTTTTTGCAGACTGGGATAAAGGCAGGCTGCAGTCTTTTTTAATAGAGATCACCGCCAAAGTGTTTTTACAACCCGATGATAAGGATACTTCAAAAAAATTAGTGGATGCCATTTTAGACAGGGCCGGGCAAAAGGGTACCGGCATGTGGACCAGCAACAGCGCAATGGAATTGCATGTACCTACACCTACTATAAACGATGCGGTAACGGCTAGAGATATTTCGGTATACAAAACAGAAAGGTTACAGGTAGAAACCTATCGCACAACAGCCGGTGTAGCTGCTGCAGATAAGCAGCTACTCGTTCAGCAATTACAGGATGCTTTGTATTTTGGCATCGTAACCAGTTATATACAGGGCTTGCATTTATTGCGCAAAGCGTCGGAAACATACAATTACCAAATCAATATTGCAGAAGTGGTTCGCATATGGAAAGGGGGTTGCATCATACGTTCGGTACTATTGAATGACATACGCAAAGCCTACGTAAACAATCCTTCATTGAGTAATTTATTACTGGATAAAGATTTTTACCAGCAGTTCATCAGCAACAGGCATTCATTGGTGCAAGTGCTGAAGGTGGCCATGGATCATCATATTGGCACACCCTGCCTGGCCAGCAGTCTGGGCTATGCAGATATGATGAGTACAGGAAGACTGCCATCCAACCTGATACAGGCACAACGCGATTATTTTGGAGCACATACCTACGAAAGAACTGATGCGCCGGGTTCATTTCATACCAACTGGAATTAAAAACAGCATACGAATTAGGACAAGAAAACTTACAGTTTTACAATATGGCAAAACACAACAGCATACAACATCCTGCAGCAATCGTGATCTTTGGTGGTACAGGTGATCTCACCAAACGTAAACTGATACCGGCTTTATACAATCTTTTTTTAAGCAAACACCTGCCCGAAAAATTCATCATTTTTTTACTGGGGCGGGAAGAAGATAAAACTGAACAGTTCAAGCACAGCCTTTTTGACGGCATCAGTCAATTTTCCAGAACGGGTACACCTGATGAGATCAACTGGAAAACTTTCAGCAGTAAAATTTTTTACCAGCAGGGAAATTTTTTAGAGAACAGTACATTCACCGTTCTTAAAACACGGCTGGAAGCGTTTGATAAAAAGAACAAGCAGCGTTGCCTGCGCACTTTTTATTATGCCATTGCACCGCAATTCATTGAGCCGGTATCGGAGGGATTGTATAAAAACAAACTCTGCAACCAAACAAAACTCGACCGTATTGTGGTGGAAAAACCATTTGGCACCGATCTTACAACCGCCCGTACATTAAATGCATTTTTACAAAAACGTTTTTCAGAAAAACAGATCTTCCGTATTGATCATTATCTGGGAAAGGAAACGGTACAAAATATTATGGCCTTTCGTTTTGCCAACACCATTTTCTCCCCGGTGTGGAATAATAAATTTATCGATCATGTTCAGATATCCTTATCCGAACAGGTAAGTGTGGGTAAGCGGGGTGGTTATTATGACGGCAGCGGTGCGTTAAAGGATATGATCCAAAATCACCTGTTGCAACTGCTTTGCGTGGTGGCCATGGAATGTCCGCAGAAATACGACGCAGAAAATATCCGCAATGCAAAAGCTGCTGTATTAAAAAAGATACTGCCATTTACTGAAGCTGCTGTATTTAAAAATATAGTAAGGGCACAATACACTGCAGGAAAAATAAATGAGCAGGCACAGGCAGGTTATTTAGAAGAAGAAAATATAGCTCCCAAATCAACCACTGAAACATTCATTGCAGCCAAACTGTTTATCAATAACGGAAGGTGGAAGGGGGTGCCATTCTTTTTAGCTACCGGCAAATGTTTACCCAAACAGGCTTCGGTGATCATGATACAGTTTAAAGATTCGCCTTATAAAATATTTAAAGATGATATGGTACCCAACCGCCTTACCATTAGTATTCAGCCCGACCAGGAGATCAGTTTACTGTTTGAAAGCAAAGTACCAGGTGTACAAATGACATTAAAACCTGTTGAAATGGATTTCACTTACAAAGAATCGTACACCGAAGCCACACCAGAAGCATACGAAACTTTGCTGCTCGATATTTTAGATGGTGACGCCACTTTGTTCATGCGCAGCGACCAGGTGGAGGCCGCATGGAAAGTGGTAATGCCCATTATTACTGCATGGAAAAAATATCCGAAAAAACAATTACTGACATATGCTGCTGGCAGCTGGGGACCAGCTGCTGCCACCAATTTATTGAAACCCTTTGCAAAAAAATGGGTGGTATTGCCACAGGTAAAACATAAACCCCCGGTAACCGCAGTATAACAAACAAGGTATATGGCAATAGCTTCTTCCGTAATTAAAACAGTATGGCCCGATGTAATGGCCCTGAGTACTGCTGCTGCACACCTGGTAGTGGCCGAAAGTAACCGGGCTGTTGTTCAAAAAGGCTACTGCAGCATTGCCCTCAGTGGCGGCAGTACACCCAAATTGTTATACCAATTACTGGCTACCCCGGCATTTGCTAAAAACATTCCGTGGAAAAAATGTTTTATCTATTTTGGTGATGAGCGCTTTGTACCACACAGCAGCGAAGAAAGCAATTATAAAATGGCGATGGATACCCTGCTGTCTAAAGTACCTGTTCCAAAGCAAAATATTTTTGGCATACACACCGAAAAAATTACCCCCGGACTGTCAGCAACGATGTATGAGGCCGCCATAAAACAACATGTTACAGCTGCCCATCCATTTGACATTGTTTTACTGGGTATTGGTGAAGAAGGACATACAGCTTCCATTTTTCCCAACAGTCCGTTACTGGCCGAAACAAAAAGATGCGTACAGCATATTTTTATAAAAGAAAAAAATATGGAGCGTATCAGCTTCACACTTTCATTTATCAATAAAACACATAATGCAGTTTTTTTAGTTAGTGGAGATGCGAAAGCGGCCATCATCAAAAAAATATTTTCTGCTAAAGGACAACAACTACCAGCTGCCATGGTGCAACCCAATGGAAATGTATACTGGTTCCTGGACGAAGCTGCAGCTAGCCTGCTCTGAGTTTTTCATAAATACTAATATTCAGCAACATCAGCAACATTCCGTAAAATACATCTTCAAGAGGGATGGTATAGATCCGTATTCCCAAATTTTCCGCATCATTATACAGCACTACTGGTATGGCCGTAAGAAACCCATTCACAATTAAAAAAGGAACAAGTATAATGGCATAAGCTATAACAAAAGAAGAAGCGTCAAAGTTTTTAAAATAATTTTTAGCGGTATAAAGCATCCCGATAAAAAGGGCAGTAAAAATAAAAGTCCAGCCTGTATAATAGTTTTTATAAAAAAATATTCCTGTAGCCAGTAACAATACTGCCATTCCTTTTAATATTATACCTCCCGCTGTTTTATTTTTAACACCCGGAAAATAACAACGTATACATTCATAGATAAACACACAGCAATAGGGCACAATAAAAAAGAAGAGCACTTCTTCTGCAGGCAGATTGTATAATTTTATACCGGTGATATACTCTTCATTAAAACGCCATACCCCTTTTGCAGTAAAAAAAATATCCCATACTACATAAAGCAAAGCCGGGATAATCATGGCAGGGAAAACGTATTTCCACTTTGTATAAAAGGCAACTTTTTTATCAAAACTCAATGCCAGCGGCCCGGCCACAGAAGCGGCAAGGATAATGAAATATGTATAGTGTGTGTTCAAATAAAATGCTTGTAAAATACTTAACAATACAACATACAAAATGTTGTACAGCAATATTACGCCTGTTTTCTGAAAGCTTCATTCACCAGGTATACCCCGGTAATGGTAACGGCACCTCCAATGGCAATGTATACATTCAGTTTTTCTTGAAAAATGGCAGCCCCTAATAATACTGCCACCACAGGATTGATATAGGCATATAAAGACGCCAGCGATGTAGGCAGGCGCTGTAAGCAATAGATATATGCAATAAATGTCAGCATCGATCCAATGATAACCAGGTACGCAATAGCTCCCCACGAACTGGCAGGAATAGATGCAAAACTAACAGTGTTTCCCGTGGCAGCCGATACCCCAAATAATGCCACGCTCGAAATGAGCATTTGTAATCCCAAACTAAAATAAGGATTGAAATTGGCCGCATGCTTTTTGGTGTATAAAGAACCAACCGCCCACGACATGGTGGCACCCACAGAGATCAGGATACCAAAACGAAAATCGGCATTCAAAAAATCCTGCAGGTGATCATAAAAAATAATACATACTCCGCCAAAACCCAGTACCAGGCCCAGTATTTCTCTTTGAGGTAATTTTTTTCCGCCAAACAAAGCAATGATCACTAACCATAATGGAAAGATGGCACCAATGATGGCACCCAAACCGCTGGAAATATATTGCACCCCCCATGTGCTGAGCCCGTTACTCAGCATAAAATTGAGGCCACTTAATATAAGTATGGTAATCCATTGTTTTCCCTTTGGCCAGGGATGCCTGGTAGCAATAAAATAGAGCAGGTATAAACTGCCGCCAAACAATTGCCTGATAGCACAAAGTTGAATGCCCGGCACATGCTTCACCCCTTCTTTGGAAGCCAGCCAGGTGGTGCCCCAAAAAAAACATACCCAGGCCAATGCCAGTAGTGCTTTTTGTTTGGATGTTTTAGATGAGAGCATTTGTTATCAGGTTATCAAATTATAAAAGCTGTCAGGTTGAGCTCTCCGAAACCGGGTTTGTTTTATGTGACCGCCTTCGATACACCCAGGCTGACATTTTTTAAAATGGCACCCTTATACTTGAAGCGAAACGGTTTAATGTTTAAAATGCCTGAGCCCGGTGATTACCATGGCAAGGTTATGTTGTTTACAAAATTCAATAGAATCATTATCGCGGATAGACCCGCCCGGCTGAATGAAGGCACTGATGCCGGCAGCATCTGCAATTTTTACACAGTCGTCAAATGGAAAAAATGCATCGCTTGCCAAAACCGCGCCATGCAAATTAAAATTGAATTGCTTTGCTTTGTCTATGGACTGGCGTAAAGAATCTATGCGTGAGGTTTGCCCGCAACCCTTCCCTATCAACTGCTTTCCCTTTACCAGCGCAATGGAATTGCTTTTCAAATGTTTGCAAATGATATTGGCAAAAATCAAATCTTCCTTTTCTGTTGCAGAAGTTTCTCTGGCACCTACTTCCTTCCATTCGGTATAGTTGCCTGCATCATTTTGTTGTGTAAGCAGGCCATTCAGTACAGATTTATATTGATGCGTGGCATCAATGCCTTTTTTCTGTACTAACAGAATACGGTTCTTTTTTGTTTTTAAAATATCCAGTGCATCGCCTTCAAAAGAAGGGGCGATCAGCACTTCAAAAAATATTTCGTTTATGGCCAGGGCTGTGGCTTTATCAATTTCGGCATTGCAAACCAGTACACCACCAAATGCACTTTCCGGGTCTCCGGCCAATGCCACATCCCAGGCTTCTTTTACTGCAGGCCTTTGTGCCACGCCGCATACATTGGTATGTTTGATGATTGCAAAAGTGGTAGCAGTAAATTCTGAAATGATCTGTACTGCTGCATCTACGTCTACCAGATTGTTATAGGACAATTCTTTGCCGTGCAGTTTATCAAATATCTCTTCCTGGTTACCATAGAAAATACCCTGCTGGTGAGGGTTCTCTCCATAACGCAACACTGTTTTGGTTTTATTGAACGGGTTGATAAAATCAGTTTGATTAAAATAGTTAGAAATGGCCAGGTCGTACCCGGTGCACACATCAAATGCCTTGATGGCAAACATGCGGCGTTGTTCTAAACTAGTTTCGCCGTTTTGTGTTTTCAATATTTCTTCCAGTAAGTGGTAATCTTTTTTTGCAGCCACCACCACTACATCTTTATGATTTTTTGCAGCAGCACGTATCATGCTTGGTCCGCCGATGTCGATCTTTTCAATGATCAATTTTTCATCGTTGGTTGAAGCCACGGTTTCTTCAAAGGGATACAGGTCAACAATCACCAGGTCTATTTCAGGAATACTGTATTGTTTCATTTCAGACACATGTTGTGCATCATCACGCTTTCCTAAAATACCTCCAAATACAGATGGATGCAATGTTTTAACGCGGCCACCTAAAATAGATGGATAACTGGTTAATGATTCAACAGGTACACAGGGCACGTTTAAATCTTCAATAAATTTTTGTGTTCCGCCGGTACTGTAAATAGTTACACCCAGTCTGTGCAGTTCTGTAACAATATTTTCCAGCCCATCTTTATAAAAAACGGAAATTAGTGCGGCGTTAATCTTTTTGCTTTGGCTCATGGTTTTGTTCATGGTTGATGGTTCATTGTTCATGGTCAATACGGACTGATCATTATTATGAACTCATTGAATGAATAAGTTTTGTTGTCATTTTACAGAGGATATCATATTCCGTATAATAGTTTTGAAATACGCTCTGTACAATATATTTTCTTTCTTTAGCTATATATAAACATGCCACTACTTCTATTCCTGAGCGCAGGGAAATTGTCAGAAACCTTTTATATTCCGGCACAGACTGACCTGTGCTTCCTTCTGCAATATTTAAAACCACTGAGTCTGCTGCTCTTTTAATTTAAGAAGAAAGACTGTACAACTCTTCCTTTGGGAAAGTTTTGGTAAGTAAATCAATTTCATTGCATAATATAAGAGCTTCATTCCAAACCCTCAGGTCTTCAAATCTGAATGCCATATTTTCCGTTTTAAAAGGGCGACAAAATTATTTTGTTCCACTATGAACCATCAACAATGAACCATGAACCACATTACAGATCCATAACAAATGCCCCTTCTTCCGGAATTGAATGAAGTTGCAAATGTAAACCTTCGCAATCTTTTTTCCATTGGCCAATTTTCCACAAGCTGTTAGAAGCGTCGGCCACATACTGCTTGCAGTTGAAAACCGCCGCCAGTTGCGGGATGTAGAGTTTGGGATTTTTGCTGATGATAATTATATCAACATTAATTTTTTGTTGCAACGGCTCAAAAACCACGGGTGTGTCTATGATCAAAATACGTTTTGTTCCAAACTGGTAATAGGTAACTGCAGATGCCAACATGCCTGGCGCATCCTGTTCTTTGCTGTATTGCAGTCCAATTCGTCCGGGTTTTAAGTGAAAGTTTTGTAACAACCCCTCTTTACCCAAAATATCATCTCCTTCAAAACTGTAGGTATTACCTTTTATGTGATCAATGGCCTGGTGTTGCGGCACATTGTATACCACCAGTTTCTGTTGCTGTTGTACCTGCCAGCTGTGCCAGGCATGTACTATTAGTAATCCCAGTAACGACAGTAACGAAAATTGCAATAGCTTTTTTTGCTTTGTCATCAGCCAGGCAGCACTGCAGATGACCAGTACATACAATAACACGGTAGACAACACCGTAGCCGGAATATTATCCCATACCGAAAAGGAAAAACCATTCACCCACAATATAACCTGGTTCATTAACCATACCAGCCAGTTGGTTATTTTACCTAAATAAAGACCCAGGCCCGGTATCCATCCGGTTGCAGCCAATATGATCTCTGTAAACAAAATGAGTGTAGACAGGGGAACGGCAATTAAGTTAGTAAGTAAAAATAAATTAGGGAACTGGTGAAAATAATAAATACAAGCCGGAAAGGTAAGTACCTGTGCGGCCATTGTAATGGCAGTCATTTCCCAAACTTTATTTACCCATGTGTTTTTTATGCAGATAATATTATAAATGGGTTTTTGAAAAATAACAATACCTGTTACCGCTAAATAAGACAATTGAAAACCCACATCCCATAAATAACAGGGGTTGTACAACAACATCACAAAAGCGGATGCCGCCAGCGAATTATAAATAGATACGTCTTTTGTAAATATGGTTTTGCCCAGTGTGATAAAAGAAAACATTACTGCTGAACGTAACACTGATGCAGCACCGCCGGTGAGTAAGGCGAATAGCCACAGGCAAGCCAGTATCAGCAGGGCCCGCATCCATTTCCATCTTTTTAGTACCGGCACTTTGGCAAACAGCCATAGCAGCATGATATAGATCAAACCCAGGTGCATACCCGATATGGCGATGATGTGTACCACGCCGGTATTACTGTATGCCTGCACCAGGTCTTTATCCAGGTCGTTGGTATAGCCTATCAGCAGGGCTTCTGCAATACCCAGTTCATCTTTGCCGCCATCTAAATTAGTACGCAGCGTGTTTAATATTTTTTCCCTGGTTTTATAAATGAGCTGTTTACATACGTTTATCTTTTTCTCTTTCAGCAATACCCAATCCTTCTCTTTTAAAAATACATTGTGAAAGGTTTGCTGAAACGCGGCATAACGCTGGTAATTAAATGCGCCGGGGTTACCGGAATTTTTAATTGGCTGCAGGTTTTTACGTATCAATATCCTGTCGCCGTAATGAAGGGCATTGCCAACAGAATCCTTTGAAAAATACAACAGTAGCTTTCCTTTACAGTTCAATGCTGTATCATGGTTGATTACAGATTCTACAATTCCTTCTGCCTTGTACGACTTTGCTTTTTCAATAAGCGGTTCATTAATTTGTACAATACAATAAGCCGCATCGGTATAGTAATTTCCATACCAATTCACCTCATTCCGAACGTCTTTATTCCAGGTAATAAACAAACCTGTGCACAACAAAACCGCGTGCAGTAACAGGCCCTGAACAAATAGGATTTTAAATTTTAATGAAAGGGGAAGTAAATTAAACAATACAAAAGCAATGCTGAAACTAACCAGCGACAATATGATTACAGGAAATGAAATTACAGCATACCATTGTACCATGATACCTGCCACCAATGGCAGCAGCAGCCTGATAAAGGGCGCTGTTTTATAAACGGGTACGCGGATCATACTCTAATGTAAAAATTCCAATTAAAAACTGCAAGCAGTTAAGGCAGTAGAATACCCAGGCTTTTATAAAATTCATCCTGCTGCAATTCCTTTACTTTACCCGGTGGCAAATGATCCAGCTGCAGATCGCTGATAGACAACCGGATCAAACGCAAACAACGGTGCCGCACGGCCAGTACCATTTTACGCACCTGGCGGAACTTACCCTCGGTAAGGGTAATGAGCAACCAGGTATGCGGATAAATTTCCCTTCTGTCAGCAGCATACGCATACAATGATGCCGGATCCCTGATGATCTCGATGGCATCGGGTTTGGCTGTATAATATTCTCCTTCCTTAATCCTGATAGAAACCCCTTCCTGTAATTGCTGAAAAGTTTGCGGGGTAATTTCATTCTGCACCATCACCAAATAGGTACGTTTATGCGGTTGCTCCGCTAAAAATAACAAACGGGTGACTCTTTTATCTGTGGTTAAGATCAATAATCCCTCCGATTCATTGTCTAATCTTCCAATGGCGTGTGTACCTTCCGGAAAATCAACATCCAAATCGCCCAGCAAACCCACTTTGTGCGGGCTGATGAATTGCGATACCATATTGTATGGTTTATTGATGATGAAGTACCGGTGCAAGGAAAATCTTTTTGGGCAAGATTACGAAGAAATTGTTTAGAGTAGCAACCTTTAAAAGATGTAACCTTACTGTTCTATTTTTTAAACCCGATCCTTTCCCGCTCTTCCCACTTGCGTTCTGCCGCTTTTTCATCCAGCAGGTTTTCCATTGCATCATATAATTGGTTCAGTTGCACATCATGCTCTCCAACTCGTTCTTTAATTTGTTTTAGCTGTTCCTTAATATCATTTTGCTTAATCAATACCTGCCGCACTGCTACAAATGCCCGCATAATGGCGATATTCATACTGATGGCCTTTTCTGAATTGATAACACCACTTAGCATGGCAACGCCCTGTTCGGTGAAAACATTAGGTAAATATTTCAGGTGTTGCCCCCTTTCATTCTTTAAGGTCACAATTTGTGACCTTAAAGAATCAGCATTTTCTAAGGTTGCAATTTGCAGTCTTATATCTTCAACCTCTTCTTTGGTAAGCTGAAACATAAAATCTTTTGGAAATCTTTTGATATTACGCTTTACTGCCTGGTTTAAAACCTTGGTTTCTATTTCATACAACACAGCCAGATCCTTACCCAGCATCACCCTTTCACCTCTTATTTCGTAAATCCGGTTTTGGATACTTTGTATTATTTGCATGGGGTAGTTGTAGATTCCCGGCAATATAGCATCAGTATAATATTTACCAAAAGGAAAAACAACAGGTTTTTGTGGTGATTTTCTCAACGACTTACCGCCTTCCCGGCCAATACTGTTCTTCAGGGCTAAAAGTTTTTTGCTAAGAGTACAAGGAGGAAAAGAGGATAAAAGAGTGTACTATTTTTCTCTTTGTGCTCTTTTTCTCTTTTACCCTCTTAGCCATTTTCTTCTGCGATCTCTGCGGGAGTTTAAAAAATTGTTCCGGTCAGTGGCACACCAACCAGGGACGAAGTAGTCAAAAGGTATTTTTTGTTAAGAGCACAAGAAGAAAAGGAGTATAAAAGAGTGTACTATTTTTCTCTTTGTGCTCTTTTACCCTCTTAGCCATTTTTTTCTGCGATCTCTGCGGGAGTTTAAAAAAAGAGGTCACCAATGGTGACCTCAACGAATATAATATCTGATAACACTGCTAGCTTACTTGCTTAAGTGCATACTCCTCTCTTTATACAGCTGGCGGAAATACGGATCACGCAGGTCCTTGATAAAACGGATGGCTTCTCCGGTACTCTTCATCTCTGGCCCCAGCTCTTTATTTACACCCGGAAATTTGTTGAAAGAGAATACCGGTTCTTTAATGGCAAAGCCCGTCATCTTTTTCTCAAAAGTAAAATCTTTCAGTTTGTTTACGCCCATCATTATTTTGGTAGCCACATTCAAATACGGTATTTGATAGGCTTTTGCAATAAATGGTGTGGTGCGGCTGGCCCTTGGATTGGCTTCAATTACATATACATTACCGTCTTTAATGGCAAACTGTATGTTAATCAGTCCGCGGATATTTAATTCGCGGGCAATTTTTTCGGCGTATTCTTCCATGGTATGTACTATCAACGGCGACAAATTGAATTGTGGCAGCACAGCATTACTATCACCACTATGTATACCTGCAGGTTCAATATGTTCCATCACACCCATGATATGAAAATCGTCTCCATCAAAAATGGCATCAATTTCTGCTTCCTGGCAACGGTCTAAAAAGTGATCGATCAATATTTTATTGCCTGGCAGGTGTTTGATCAAACTTAAAATACCTTTTTCCAGTTCATCATCATTCAGCACAATGCGCATTCTTTGCCCGCCAATTACATAACTGGGGCGTATCAGCACCGGGTAGCCTACTTCTTTGGCCACTTCAATGGCTTCATCGGTATCATAAGCAGTACCATATTTTGGATACGGAATACCCAATGCTTTTAAGGTATCACTGAATCTGCCGCGGTCTTCGGCAATATCCATACTGTCGAACGAAGTACCTACTATTTTAATGCCTTTCTCGTGTAATTTTTTTGCCAGCTTCAATGCAGTTTGTCCGCCCAGCTGCACAATTACGCCATAGGGCTGTTCGTGTTCAATGATCTCCCACAAGTGTTCCCAGAACACGGGTTCAAAGTATAGTTTATCAGCAATATCAAAATCGGTGGAAACTGTTTCAGGGTTACAGTTTACCATGATGGCTTCGTACCCTGCTTCTTTTACCGCCAGTAAACCATGCACACAACAGTAATCAAATTCAATACCCTGGCCAATACGGTTGGGACCACTCCCCAGTACAATGATCTTTTTCTTATCCGATATTTTACTTTCGTTACTAATGAGGGTACTTTTTCCGGCAGGCCTGTTTTCAAAAGTAGAATAGAAGTAGGGTGTTTTTGCTTCAAACTCTGCAGCACAGGTGTCCACCATTTTAAACACACGGGTAAGCCCCATGGCTTTTCTTCTTTCGTATATCAGTTCCGAATTTTCTTCTTTCATGATGCGGATGATCTGCTCATCACTAAAGCCTAACAGTTTTGCTTCGGTAAGCAGGTTGTCCGGCAGTGTTTTCAGGTCATATTTAGCGATCTCTTTTTCACAATCGCATATCTTCTGTATCTGGTAGATGAACCAGCGGTCAATTTTGGTGCTTTCGCAAATGCGTTTAATGCTGGCACCGGCCATCAGTGCATCTTTAATGCGGAAAATCCTGTCCCACTTGGGTATTTTAATATATTCAATCAGTTCATCGGCATGCATCAAACTTTTACCGTAATAGCCCAAGCCCACGGCTTCATTTTCCAAACTCTGACAGGCTTTTTGCACTGCTTCAGCAAAACTTCTGCCAATGCCCATTACCTCGCCCACCGATTTCATCTGAAAACCTAAAGTATCATCGGCCCCTTTGAACTTATCAAAATTCCAGCGGGGTATTTTAACAATCACATAGTCCTGTACCGGCTCAAAATAGGCCGAAGTGGATTGCGTAATTTGATTTTTTAATTCATCCAAATTATATCCTACCGCCAGTTTAGCTGCAATTTTTGCAATGGGGTAACCCGTAGCCTTACTTGCCAGCGCAGAAGATCGGCTAACCCTTGGGTTAATTTCCACCACAATAATTTCTTCCGTTTGCGGATTCAGTGCAAACTGCACATTACAGCCGCCGGCAAAATTACCTAAGGCCCGCATCATACTGATGGCCGTGTTACGCATCAGCTGAAATGCGGTATCGCTCAGTGTCATGGCGGGTGCTACGGTAATAGAATCACCGGTATGCACACCCATCGGGTCAAAATTTTCTACCGTACAAATGATGGCTACATTGTCTACGGCATCACGTAATAATTCCAGTTCATATTCTTTCCAGCCCAGTACCGCTTTTTCTACCAATACCTCGTGCATGGGGCTGGCAGTTAAAGCACGGTTCAGCGCTTCATCCAGTTCTTCTTTTTTAAATACAATACTGCCACCTGATCCACCCAGGGTAAAAGAAGGACGTAATACCAGGGGGAAACCTATTTCCTGTGCAAATTCTTTTCCTTCTAAAAATGAGTTGGCAATTTTTGCTGGACAAACCGGAATGCCCATTTCAATCATCCACTGGCGGAACTTTTCCCTGTCCTCAGCCTTATCAATGGCTTTAATATCCACTCCCACCAACCGTACCTTATGTTTTTCCCAGATACCCAGCTCATCCACTTCTTTACAAAGGTTCAGTGCTGTTTGCCCGCCCATAGTGGGTAATACCGCATCAATCTGGTTTTCTTCCAGTATCTGCTCAATACTTTCCACTGTTAATGGCAGCAGGTACACCCTGTCGGCCATCATGGGATCGGTCATAATGGTTGCGGGATTACTGTTGATGAGGATCACTTTTATCCCTTCTTCTCTAAGGCTTCTGGCAGCTTGTGTGCCGCTGTAATCAAACTCGCAGGCCTGGCCAATAACGATGGGGCCGCTGCCTATAATTAGTACTGATGTGATGGAATTGTCTTTTGGCATATCTGTATTGCCTTCTGCAGGCGTGCAAAAGTAATTGTAAATGCCGTAAATAAAAAAACTGTGCACAGATATGCACAGTTTTTTAATAATTATCTAAAAAATCTACGATGGATTAGATGCAGTGGTATCTTTTTTGCCAAACAGGTCGCCCATCATTTTTTCTACATCGCCCATATGTTCTTTAAGTGCTTCTGCACCCTTACTCTTCAACTCTTCAAAATAGTCTTTGGCCTTTTCTGCAAATCCCTCCGCCTCTGTTTTTACTTTGTTGGCTTTGTCTTTCAGGTCGGCGGCCAGTTTTTCTTTTTCCTCCGTGCTCATGCTCATGTATTTGGATGCTGCCAGGGCAGCTGCGGCACCCAGTAAAAAGGTGGCAATGTGTTTTGATTGTACACTCATGGTATTAATTTTATACGTTGAAAAAATCTTATTAGGGCAGCCCGGGCAGAAGAGCTGTATTACTTATTAATTGGTACTGAAATATCCCAGGCTCCTTCTTCAAAAATTTCAATCTCAAAGATTGAGTTTCCGAAATTGAAAATGCCGCGGAAAGGAAAAATAACGCCGCGATAAGTATTAATGTCTTTATTGGTAAGCGTGTTATTAGATTTACTTACATAAGAACCCCTGGTGATCTGTTCTGCCGTCATGGTGGTGGAAGCCCCAAACGAGCCGGAAGTTAGCGTACCACTGGTTTGCAGGTTTTCTACCGTAATGGTGATGGAGCTTTCTTTACTGCCCACTTTTGTTACACTTACCCTGCCAATTTCTGACGTGGTATTACGAATGATATAGGGATTTTCGTATTCCCCTTTGTACACATCCTTTTTCCAAAAACCAGTAATTACACTATCTTTCTTATTTACTGTAAGATGCATTACACCCTTGCCTTCCTTTACTCCTTTTTTCCAGTTGCCATCGTAATAATTACCGTTTTTCCAGGTATACTTTCCTTCGCCGTCGGGGTAACCGTTTTTAAAATTGCCTTCATAACTGTCGGCGCCCGTTGCTTTACCATGGCCATTTGCTTTTCCGCTGCTGCAATCTCCTTCATAACTGCCTTTTAAAGAGTCTAACATAACAGAACAGGTACTATTTTGCGACATTGCATAACAGGTAAAAAGGGAGAGGGTACAGAACAGCATTAATTGTTTCATAAAAAGTTGTTTAGGATTAAGAAATGGTTTGCCTGAATATGAGTATTTTTATAACTTAATTAAACCAGCACTATACAAATTCAAGTTTCGTAAATATAATGACTGAAAAATTACAAAAAAATATTATAGTATTAATTTTACTGTTAAATATTTCCTGTTGTTCTGCACAAGTTTTTTCTGCCAAACAGTACCCGCAGGGGTATTTTGCCTGGCCTGTGGTGGCAGCCAAAGCACTGGCCGCAAATTTTGGCGAGTTAAGACCCAATCATTATCATATGGGGCTGGACTGTAAAACCGATAAAAAGCAAAACCTGCAGGTACTGGCCGCCGCAGACGGGTATATTGCTAAAGTAAAAATTGAGCCCTATGGTTTTGGCAGGGCTATTTATATCAATCATCCCAACGGACTTACCACTTTATATGCGCACTTAAATGATTTTAGCCCGGCACTGGAAAATTATGTTAAAGAACAACAATACAAATTAAAAAGCTGGAAGATCTATATTGATATTCCAGCAAATTTATTTCCGGTGCAAAAAGGCAGTTTCATTGCCTACAGCGGTAATACCGGCGGATCGCAGGGCCCGCATGTGCATTTTGAGATACGGGATACCAAATCAGATAAGGTACTGAACCCCTCTTTATTTGGATTTCCCATACCGGATAATGTGCCCCCCAATATAGTTCGGCTGGCCGTTTACGACAGGTGCATCAGCACCTATGAACAAAGCCCGCGGTTTTATCCCCTTAAAAAAGCAAATGGACTTTATAGCACTTCGCCTGCCTTAATAATTACCAATACTGAAAAAGTAAGTTTTGCCATTTCTGCATTTGACAGCTACACAGGCTCCAGCAACCAAAATGGTATTTATGAAGCTGTATTATATGACAATGAAACACCGGTGGTGGGTTTTCAGATAGACAGTATTGGTTACGACGAAACCCGTTATTTAAATGCCCACATCGATTATAAATTAAGAAGCAGCGGCGGACCATTTGTTGAGCACCTGTCTAAACTGCCCGGATATGCCAACAGTATATATAAAACATTTACCGGCGATGGAGTTATTTCTTTGGAAGACGACAGCGTACATGCTATTAAAATTGTGGTGAAAGATGCCAACGGCAATACCAGTACTTTAAAGTTTAGTATACAACGCGGCACAGCAGTAAAAGCAAAAGCCGATACTGCTGTCAGGTACCAACAAAAAGAATTTAAGCCCGGCTATATCAATGTGTTTGAAAACAATGCCATCAGTTTTTATTTACCCGAAAATGCCCTGTACGATTCTATCCGGTTCCGGTACAGCGAAGTACAAACGGCACAGGGATACCCCATTTACCAATTACATAGTGCCACGGTTCCGGTACATGTATACTTTCCTGTTAAGATAAAAGCCAGTGCAGTGTATCAGGATAAGATGGTGATGCACCGCTTCTCCAATGGCAAAGATGATTATGCAAAAGCCGAATGGGAAAATGGCTGGTTTAAAGCCAGCTTCAGGGAATTTGGTAATTTTCAGCTGATGGCAGATACCCTTCCACCCACTATCAGCCCCGTGGGTTTTAAAGAAGGTATGAATTGTGCCAAACTAAACCGCCTCGCTTTTGTTATACTGGATAATACAGAAGAAATCAGCAATTTTACTGCCACCCTGGATGGCAACTGGTTGCGCTTTAGTAATGATAAGGGCAGAACTTTTATTTACAGCTTTGATGATATATGCAGTGCAGGGGCACATGAATTAAAGATTACAGTTGCCGACCAGGTGGGTAACATCACTGAAAAAGTGTATCACTTTACAAGATAATACTACTGCATACCAACAGGTAATTTTAAAACGTGCTTATCAACAACTTCAGTTTCTAAAGCACTGAACCATTGTATTCCATTATAAAAGTAAAGCCCCGGGGGCTACAACAACAGTTAACATGACAACACTAAAAGAAGGCTCCAAAGCTCCGGCATTTAAGGGAAAAGATCAGGATGGCAAAACAGTTTCACTGGCAGATTTTAAAGGACAAAAACTGGTATTGTATTTTTATCCGCAGGATGATACCCCCACCTGCACCGTGCAGGCCTGTAACCTGCGCGACAATTTTGGACTGCTTAAAAAAAATGGTATTGCAGTAATAGGCGTTAGCCCTGATGAAGAAAAAAAACACAAAAAATTTGAAACCAAACACCACTTGCCCTTCACATTATTGGCCGATCCGGACCATATTGTTATTGACCGCTATGGTGTGTGGGGCGAAAAACAATTGTATGGAAAAAAATACATGGGCCTGCACCGTACTACTTTTTTGATAGATGAAAAAGGTATCATTAAAAAAATATTTTTAAAACCTAAAAGCAAACAGCACACCGAAGAAATTTTAGCTGCCTGGCAACCTGTGTCAAAATAATGCCGTTATCAATACTATCACACTTTAAAATTCAATTATGAAAAAAGTAATCGTATTTTGTTGTATTGGTATTATTGCGGCAATATCATTAATAAGTTGCAGTAAAAGCAGCGACGCATCCAACACTACCACCGGCGGCGGCGGATCGGGCAACAGAACTTTTTCCTGTGCGGGCATTTCACCCAAATTCACCACTGATGTGCAACCCATTCTTACTACGGTATGTTCAATTAACAGTAATTGCCATGCAGGTGGCAGCACCAATTCGGGCGGCCCATTTACCAACTATACAGAAGTGAATGCAAAAAAATCAAATATCAGGGCGGCCATACTTTCGGGCGCTATGCCACAAAGCGGGTCCATTTCACAGGCACAGATCAATGCATTTATTTGCTGGATAGATGATGGTGCCGTAAATAATTAATATTGTTTTGAGTACTCCTGAATTTATAATAAAAGAAAACTCCTGGCTGGCAAAAATAGCAGCAAAAAAATTACGCAGTAATGCGGTGGCCATGGTGCTGGGTAAAACCATTCATTTACACAACACTTCTAAAGAGGCATTTTTGCAGGATACCCGTTGGCTTAAACATGAACTCTGCCATATACGGCAATTCAAACAACATGGGTATACAGGTTTTCTTATACTGTACCTCTGGGAAAGCATCCGCCGGGGGTATTACAATAACAAGTTTGAAGTAGCTGCACGAAAAGCCGAAACAGAATAATTGGTATATTTATTCTCTAATCTGCCGGAATGCTTAAAAAGATAAAGAATACCCTTGCGCTCATTTTAATAGGCTGTGTATTATTTAGCTTTAGCGGCATTGCCCAGCCGCATAATGTGGTAGTTGCCCCCACACTGGCATATAAAATATCAAAATCGCAGATCAGCTATCCGCTGCAGCTGCTGGGCACTGTAAATAACGACAGTGCTTTTTTGAAATGGATTGCAGCAAATAAACTGGTTTGCAAAAACACTGTAGCTAAACATTCCTTTCTTATAACTGTAAAAGACAGTATGGCTTTTGCCCTTTTGCTGCAAAACGCCCCGCTGGTTTTTATTAATGAATACCATTTGCAGGCCAGTGAAGAATTACTGGTCAGCAGTTTGGACCTGAGTGCCAACAGCATTAATATGGTACATGGTAAAATGCCTTTACTTAATGGCAATGGGCTGGTGCTTTCATTAAAAGAAAATCTTTTAGACACTGCAGATATTGATATTGCCGGAAGGTATCTCTACAATCCTTTGGCATCTGCTGCATATAGTCCGCATGCTGCAATAATGGCTACCATGGCAGCCGGTGCCGGCAATTCAGGCTACCTGGGCACAGGTGCTGCACCGGCAGCTTCTATTACTGCTTCCGATTACAGCAATTTATTACCCGACGCCAATACAAACTATCAGCAATTTGGTATCAGTGTTCAAAATCATTCATATGGTGTGGGAGTAGAAAATTTTTATGGCGCAGATGCTGCGGCCTTTGATGTCAGTGCCACGCAAAATAATAAGTTGCTGTTTGTATTTTCTTCCGGCAATTCCGGTACCGCTGCAGCAACAACAGGCACTTATGCCGGTATTAATGGTATGGCCAATCTAACCGGCAGTTTTAAAATGGCAAAAAATATTATTACGGTGGGTGCTGCTGATTCATTTGGCGTGGTACCAGCTGCAAGTTCTAAAGGGCCGGCATACGATGGCAGGCTTAAACCCGAGCTGGTGGCTTTTGGGCAGGATGGCAGTTCCGGTGCAGCCGCCCTGGTGTCGGGCACAGCAGTACTATTACAACAGGCGTATAAAAATAGCCATGCCGGCAACCTGCCTTCCGCATCACTGGTTAAAGCAATTTTGCTGAACAGTGCAGATGATGTGGCAAGCGAGGGAATAGATTTTACTTCCGGCTATGGAAATTTAAATGCCTACAAAGCTGTACAGGGTGTGCTGAATGGTAATTATTTTTCCGGTGCTGTATCCCACAACGCTTTGCAATCTTTTGTACTTACTGTACCCCCCAATACCAGTAAGCTAAAATGTACCCTGGTTTGGAACGACAGTGCCGCTGCAGTAAATGCAGGTAAAGCTCTGGTAAATGATCTTGACCTGGAATTACAATCAACTACAGGCAGCGATATTTGGCAACCCTGGGTGCTGAGCAGTTTTCCTAATAAAGATTCACTGCAATTATTACCTATACGAAAAAGAGACAGCCTGAATGTAGTGGAACAAATTACACTCAACAATCCTGCAGCAGGCAATTATATCATACAGGTAAAAGGATTTGCAGTGCACAGTCAGGTACAAAGTTTTGCCATCGCCTGCCAGCTGGATACCGCAGGTATATTCACCTGGCAATTTCCTTCGGCTGCAGATAATGCAGCAGCCGGCGCATCCAATACCCTGCGCTGGAGCAGTTCGCTTACCACAACCACCGGCAGCATACAATACAGTACAAACAATGGAACCAGCTGGCAACTGATTGATGCCGCTGCAGACCTGTCGAAAAAATACCTGCACTGGACAGCTCCCGATACCAATACAACAGCTATTTTAAAAATAACTGCCGGAACGCAATCTTTTATAAGTGACGTATTTACCATCAGCAGCAGGCCCCTGCTTAAAGTAGGTTTTAATTGTACTGATTCGGTATTATTATACTGGAATAAAAATAAAGGGGTAAGTCAATACCAGTTGTATGCATTGGGTGCAACATCTTTACAACCTGTTGCCGTTATCAGCGACACACAATTTGTTTTTTCCACACAGCAATTACCATTTAAAAATTTTGCCGTTGCTTCAAAAATGGCCACTATGAATGGGGTAAAAAGCACTACCATCAACTATAACACACAGGGCCTTGATTGTTATATCAATACGATTACTGCCGACCTGGTAAATAATACCGGCGAAATACAATTATTACTGGGTACCAAATACCAGGTAAAGAAAATAAGTTTTGAGAAATGGGTATCGGGCAGTTTTATTACTATCCGGGAAACCGGAAATATTACCGGGCTGTTTTTTTCAGCAACAGATCAGACTCTTATAAAAGGGAATAATATTTACCGTGTAAAACTTGAACTGCTGAACGGAAAAAATATTTACAGCAATACCGTTAGTGTTTTTTATTTTAGTACTGCTGCTGCAATTGTATATCCCAACCCGGTATTGCAATACCATACGTTTACTATTCAGCTCAATACTTTCCAGGCCTCCACCATACAAATATTCAGCAGCACCGGAGAAAAGGTGTATGAAAAAAAACTCAGCCAGTTTTCCGGCAGTATCAGCGCTAATTTTAATAAGGGTATCTATATTATAAAAATTATTTTAACTGAAAGTGGCAATATCAGCACCAGTAAACTTGTAGTATTATAACGACTTTGCCCAATCACTTCCGTATAAATTGCAGCAATGTTTCATTTAAATTTTTCTTAAAAAAAGTAATATCCAGTAACTTTTGTTCTCAATTTTCTTAAACTAAAACAAACTATCGATTATGAAAAAAGTAACCAAATTTTTGGGCTTTGCAGGTATTGCATTACTTTCCTTTTCGTCTTGTAAAAAAACAAGTAACGACATCCCGGTTGATGATGGCATTGCTTCCAGTGTAAAAGCAAAAATTGCAGCGCTGGGTTTTAGCACCAGTGGTGTTGTTAAAACAGAAGACGGGTACCTGGTGGAAGGTGATATCAATTTAACTGATGAGCTGCTGAACAGCACAGCCGATCAAACATTGCTGCGTATTGCCAACGACGAACAATACCGTACCACTAATTTGGTTACCGGTTTACCCCGTGTAATTAAAATAAAAGTTACAGGTTTGGGTACTGCTTTTGTTCAGGGTACTGATCTTGCCATCAGCCGTTACAATGCTTTAGGCCTTTTAATTACTTTTCAAAGAATTACCACAGGTACTGCCAACATCACCATCCAGGGTTTTAACCAGGGCCCCAGTGGCGGGTTCATCACTTTAGGTTCTGCGGGTTTTCCAACAGGCGGCAACCCATATAGCCTGATTAAAATGAATACCAATGCACAGGCATATGGCAGCAATCCAAATGTACAGTATGTAGGAAGTGTGATACAGCACGAAATTGGCCATTGCATAGGTATGCGTCATACAGATTATTACAATCGTGCATACAGTTGTGGCGGATCTGCAGTAAACGAAGGAGCTTCTACCGTAGGTGCTATTTTAATTCCGGGTACTCCATCTACCGCTAACGCAGGTTCATGGATGTTGTCATGTTCTAACGGCGGCAACCGCACATTTAACAGCAATGATGTTATTGCACTGAACTATTTATATTAATAAGATGGGTTATTAAGTATTGAATAAGGGCCCTCAAAAGCCCTTATTTTTTATATCACCCATTCCACTTCTCCAAAATCAAACTGCCGTTCCATTGTATCAGTGGTAATCAGCTGGCCCATGGCAGATACGCCATGAACCGTGGTTTTAAAAACCATATTACCCTTTTTAAGCGTAACAGTTTCATTTAATTTATACAGTTGCCGGTTATACGCGGCTACCAAATCATCTAACGGGCGGGTATGCAGCAATTCGGTCTGTTGCATTACCACGTCATATAATTCCCTTGTCATTTGCATTACATCATATGGCCTGCCGGTAATTTGCTGCAACGAAACGGGATTGGGCAGGGTTGGGTGAAACCGCAGCTGGTTAATATTAATGCCAATGCCCACCACAGCCCATTTCCAGCTATTGCCTTTAAAAACGGTTTCAATTAAAATGCCTCCTGCCTTTCTGTCACGCCAATACAGGTCATTAGGCCATTTTATTTTAATTTCATGACCGGCATATTGCTTAAAAAATTGCCATACACCCAAAGAAACGGCCATACTTAAACAAAACTGCTGTTCTACTTTCAGCCTGTCTGCCTTCAAAAGCAGGCTCATAGCGATGTTCTGCCCTGGCGCCGTTTGCCAGCTTTTACCCCTTTGCCCCTTACCTGCCGTTTGCTCTTTGGCAGCAAAGGCCAGGCCATGCCTTGCCAATCCTGCACGAACTTTTGCCATGGCATAATTGTTGGTGCTATCCACGGTATCCAATATTTTAATAAAACCAGCTGAAGACATCATTAATCAAATGGCAAAGAAGTGTTATTTTTGCTATTCCATGCAAGCTACAAGCTACTTTGTAAATAACAAAAGTTTACTTCGCACGTTATTACAGGTATTATTGCAGCCGGCATATCACTAAAATAAAAATTTCATTTGGACAACCTGAACGTTTTAAATACCAGAAAAAAGAGCACCTTAGTAAAACTTACCAGAAACAGTAAAATTTTCAAGACCATTATTCTTGGCATACAGGAGAAAAAAGGTGAAAATATAGTAAGCCTCGATCTTCGTAAAATACCGGAAGCGGTGGCAGATTTTTTTGTGATTTGCCAGGCCAGTAACCCCACCCAGTTAAAGGCCATTGCAGATTCGGTAGAAGCGATGGTAAAAGACAATTGCGGGGAAGCCCCTTATAAACATGAGGGCAAACAGGCATCGCAATGGATATTGATAGATTATATCAATGTAGTGGTACATGTTATGCTTCCAGAGCCAAGAAAGTTTTACCAGCTGGAAGAAATGTGGAGCGATGCCCCTTCAATGGAACACAACGATTAAATACAACAAATAAAATCTGGCTTCAATTAAAATAATCATCCACCCCGTTCGTCTGTAGCAGTGTAGTAACACCGGTTTCAGGTACGATTTAAATAATAGCAAACAATAACATGAATCAGCAAGATCCTAATAGAAAGTACGGCCCCGATAACACCCCGCCCAACGCAGGAGGTGATGACCCCCTGAAAAAGAAAAATAAATTCAATATTTACTGGATCTACGGGATCCTCTTTATTGCCATTGTAGCCTGGAACATGGTTCGTGGGGTAAGCTCTACCGGTGTGGAAACCGACCAGCAAAAGTTTTACGAGATGGTAAAACAGGGCGATGTAGAAAAAATTAAAACCATCCGCAATACCAAAAGGGTAAGGATATTTTTATACAAAGACAGCCTGGTAAACAAAGCCGCTTTTTATAAAAACCTGCTGAACGATAAAGAAAACCCTGCTAAATATGATGCAGTGGTAAAAGCCAACCAACCACAGTTATATTTCAGTTTTAAAGAAATTCAGTCATATGCAAAAGAACTGGGCGACTTTTATGCTAAAAATCCGCAGGTAAAAGAAATACCGGATAGCCCCGATGATGAGGGCGAATGGCTGGGACAATTGTTAAACACCTTATTGCCCCTGCTGCTGATTGGTTTATTGTTTGTACTGATGATGCGTAAGGTAGGCGGACCAGGCGGTGGTGGCGGACCAGGCGGCATTTTCAATATAGGAAAATCAAAAGCTACGCTATTTGATAAAGGCACCAGGGTAAACATCACTTTTGCTGATGTTGCCGGACTGGATGAAGCCAAAGTGGAAGTAATGGAAATTGTTGACTTCCTTAAAAATCCTAAAAAATACACTGCATTGGGTGGTAAAATACCCAAGGGTGCACTGCTGGTAGGCCCTCCCGGTACCGGAAAAACCTTGCTGGCAAAAGCTGTTGCAGGTGAAGCGCAGGTACCTTTTTTCAGCCTGAGTGGTAGTGATTTTGTAGAGATGTTTGTGGGTGTGGGTGCCAGCCGTGTAAGAGACCTGTTTAAACAAGCCAGGGAAAAAGCACCCTGTATCATATTTATTGATGAAATAGATGCCATAGGCCGTGCAAGGGGTAAAAACGTGATGATGAGCAACGATGAAAGAGAGAACACCCTGAATCAGTTGCTGGTGGAAATGGATGGTTTTGGTACCGACCTTGGCATTATCATCCTGGCCGCAACCAACAGACCCGATGTGCTAGATACCGCTTTATTGCGCCCGGGAAGATTTGATCGCCAGATCTCTATCGACCGTCCTGATTTAGTGGGAAGAGAAGCTATTTTTAAAGTGCATTTAGGCCCGATAAAAATTTCTCAAACATTAGACATTCATAAATTAGCAGAACAAACCCCGGGATTTGCGGGTGCAGATATTGCCAATGTGTGTAATGAAGCCGCATTAATTGCAGCCCGTAAAAATAAAGAAGCGGTAGACATGAGTGATTTCCAGGATGCGATTGACCGTGTGATTGGTGGTTTGGAAAAAAAGAACAAACTTATTTTACCGGAAGAAAAAGAGATCATTGCTTATCACGAAGCGGGTCATGCCATTTGCGGATGGTATTTGGAACATGCCTACCCTTTGTTAAAAGTAACCATTGTGCCAAGAGGAACTGCCGCCCTGGGCTATGCGCAGTATACACCAAAAGAACAGTACCTGTATAATACAGACCAGTTGATGGACCAGATTTGTATGACGCTGGGGGGAAGGGCAAGTGAAGATATCTTTTTTGGTAAGATCAGTACCGGTGCAAGTAATGACCTGCAGCAAATTTCAAAAATTGCGTACAGCATGGTAACGGTATATGGTATGAATGATAAACTGGGTAACGTAAGTTATTACGATCCTTCACAAGAAAATTATTTTACCAAACCATTCAGTGAAGAAACCGGTAAACTGATTGACGAAGAAGTAAGGGCATTGATAGAAAAAGCCTATATCAGAACCAAGGCTTTACTGACCGAGAAAAAAGGTGATGTAGAAAAACTGGCCAAAGAACTCCTTAAGAAAGAAGTGTTGTTCCAGAGTGATGTGGAAGCATTGATAGGTAAAAGACCTTTTGAAGAAAAGAAAGTACTGGATGTAAAAAAAGAAGAAGAAGAAGTGAAAGACGCAGTGGCAGAAGCGCCATCCGGCAATGTGATCGACAACGATGCAATTAATAACAACCAGATGTAATGCCATGTCAGTATCTCCGGCAAAAGAAAATATTTTAAAACGTATAAGGCAGGCGCTGAGTAATCCGGCGCCTTTGCCTTTTCCTAACAGTGAAGGGGGTAGTTCAATTTTCCCTTCTGCACCCGACGACCTGGAAGTGGTATTTGCAGAAGAATTTGTAAAACTGCAGGGTAAGTTTGCATTTTGTACCAATGAAAAAGACATGATACAGCAGGTACAGCAATTGATTGCCGAAAAACAATGGACCAAGATCTATTGCAGTGAAGACAAGTGGAACGGGGCCTTCAGTAATACCATCAGTCTGTCAACCAGCGATGCGTCTGTTACCGGCTGCGAATTTTTAGTTGCCCGCACCGGCAGCATTGTAATGAGTGCTGCCCAGCAAAGTGGCCGTACCGTTAGTGTGTACGCCCCGGTACATATTTGCATTGCCTACACCAGTCAGCTGGTATTTGATATAAAAGATGCCCTGCAGTTGCTGAAAGAAAAATACGCAGGCAATATCCCCTCCCTTATCACCTTTGCCAGCGGCCCCAGCCGAACGGCCGATATAGAAAAAACACTGGTAACAGGTGTGCATGGCCCCAAAGAGGTATTTTGCTTTTTAGTAGAAGCATAATTACATTTTTACATTTACCTTTATTGTAAGATGAAAAACGAAATTCACCTGTTGTTTGTATATGGCTCCCTCCGCAGCGGATTCCAGCATGAGGCATACCAGTATATGGCAAGGTATTTTCAATTAGTAGGACCTGCCGTTGTAAAAGGTATCCTGTATGATATGGGCGATTATCCTGTGGCCGTACCCACAACAGAAGAAAAATTTTTACAGGGAGAATTGTATAGCCTCAGCGAAAACAATGATTTCTCTTATGTGATAGGACAGCTTGATGATTATGAAGGTGTATTTGCCGAACCGGAGCAAACACCCATGTATAAACGAGAAGTGGCAATGGTATACCTTAACGGGCAGCAAGAAGCCTGTACCGCATGGATATACTGGTATAACGGCACCGTAAACGGACTTCCTGAAGCAGCTACTGGCGATGTACTTGAATACCTGCGCCAGAAAAATAAAATGTAATTGTAATGGACCCTGCTGCCAATAAAAAAATTTACTTTCTTTCCGATTTTCACCTGGGTACTCCCAATTTGGAAGCCAGCCTGGTACGTGAAAAAAAGATTGTTCAGTTTTTAGCAGCGGCACAAAAAGATGCCGCACAAATTTTTATTGTAGGCGACCTTTTTGATTTTTGGTACGAATATAAAATGGTGGTGCCAAAGGGTTATGTACGTATTTTGGGCAAATTGGCCGAAATTACCGACAGCGGGATCCCGGTACATTTTTTTGTGGGCAACCACGATATGTGGATGAAAGATTATTTTCAAAAAGAACTGAACATACAGGTATATTTTGAACCCGTTGCATTTGAATTCAACGGTAAAAAATTTTTAATAGGGCATGGTGATGGCCTGGGCCCCGGCGACCAGGGATATAAATTCATGAAAAAGATCTTTCGCAACAAAGTTTGCCAATGGTTATTTGGAATAGTACCTCCCCAAATTGGTATTGGCCTGGCCAATTATTTCAGCAGAAAAAGCAGGGCTAAAGCCGGCGACACCGACAAAATATTTTTAGGAGAAGAGAAGGAGTGGCTCATTATTTATTGTAAAGAACAGTTACAAAAAGAGCATTTCGATTTTTTTATTTTTGGCCACCGGCATTTACCCATCAATTGCAGCCTGCCCGGCGGAAGTGTTTATATTAATTTAGGCGACTGGATCAAATACTGCAGCTATGCCGTATTTGATGGTACAGGTATTGCGTTAAAATATTATAATGCAACCAGCTAATTTTTATCAATCAATAATATTGAAAAAAGTAAGTCTCATATTTTTTTTGCTCTGCAGCAGTATTGCAGCAACATTTGCCCAGCCTGATGCAGCTTTTTCATTTCAAAAAACCATCAGGGGTAAATTCTCATATTTTACAGTAGACAACCTGGATAATGTTTACCTGATCACCACCACCAACCAGTTTAAAAAAATAAATAGTAATGGAGATTCTGCCGGTGTATTCAATGACGTAAAAAGATATGGCAATATTTCTTTAGTTGATGTTACTAATCCGCTTAAAATTTTATTGTACTATAAAAATTTCGCCACTGTAGTGGTACTCGACCGTTTTCTGAATGTTCGTAACACCATCAACTTTCGTAAACAGAATATTTTTTCGGTGCAAAGTATTGCCGCTTCGTACGACAATTACCTGTGGTTATTTGATGAGCAGGATTATAAATTAAAAAAGATAGACGATGATGGCAGGCTGATGCAGGAATCTACCGATTTCAGAATGCTGTTTGATTCAGTACCGGCTCCCACTCAATTGATAGACAAGGAGAATTTTGTTTACCTGTATGATACGGCCAAAGGTTTTTACATCTTTGATTATTATGGCGCTTTTAAAAACAGGTTGCCCTTTTTAAACTGGTCGGATATTGCCGTATCAGATAAAAACATATATGGCTTCCACAATCAACATTTATACAGTTACCAATTGAATTCGCTTACACTTAAAGAGTACCAACTGCCTGCTTTTTTACAATCTTACACTGCCATCAAAGCCATCAATGGAAAATTATATGTACTCAACAATGAAGGTATCAGTATTTACCTGCTGCAGTAATGGGCTGGGTGAATGGCAGCATGCAGCATGGTGAAAGCAAATAATAATTTAACTAATGCCCCAATTTCATTGGGGCATTAGTCATTGTTCTGTAATTTTATTGTATGAATTTTTTAGATCAGGTTATTTTAGATAATACCGTTAAAAGCTACTGCATTGTTGCCGGTATCATTTTATTTGTACTGCTTTTTAAGCGTTATTTCTCGCGTTACTTAGCAGCCTTGTTATACAGGTTGTTCAGTCATATCTGGAAAAGTGTTGATAAAAAAAGTTTTGTTGACCTGGTGGTGGAACCGCTGGAATGGCTATTGGTCATTTTAATAGCTATCTTTTGTATCGACAAATTGAACTACCCCACAGCATGGAAATATAAAATTTACGGACATGATATAGATGAGATCAGTACCCGCATAGGCATTGCCATCATTGTTATATTCTTTACACGGTTTTTATTACGCATCATCGATTTTATTGCACTGGTGCTGGCTCATAAAGCCGAGGCCACCCATGATAAAACAGACGATCAGCTCGTGATCTTCTTCCGCGATTTTTTAAAAGTAATAGTAGGAATTTTTGGAGTGCTGATGCTGGTAAAAGCCTGTTTCAATCAACCCATCGGCGGCCTGCTCACCAGCCTGAGTATTGTGGGTGCCGCAGTAGCACTGGCTGCCAAAGAAAGCCTGGAAAACCTGATCGCTTCCTTTATCATTTTTTTTGATAAACCCTTTATTACCGGAGATACTGTAAAAGTGAATCTCATTACCGGTAAAGTGGAAAAAATTGGATTGCGCAGTACACGAATACGCACTGCAGATAAAACCCTGGTTACCGTACCTAACAAACAAATGGTAGACAGTGTGGTTGATAACTGGAGCATGCGTACCAACCGGCGAGGAGAAATTAAACTGGAACTGGCCGCACAAACCAGTACAGCTGCAACGCAGCAACTGATGGAGTGTATAAAGAAAATACTGCAGTCAAAACCCGACATCATCAGTTCATCCTCTGTTCATTTAACTGAGATCAGTAAAAACGGCCTGTTAATTACTGTTGAATACTTTACCCCGCATATACCAATGGAAACATTCAACTGGTTAAAAGAAGAACTGGGTTTTGCCGTTAAAGATGCGCTTGAAAAGAACAGCGTTGAAATGGCAGGCGCCGCCAATACAGTTACAATAATTAATGAAACTAAGGGAGAGTAACAGCACTTTTATTTTTTACAGGGCTATAAAACGGCATCCCATTTTTCAGCATCTTCCTTATCAGCCAGTGCCTTTTTTTTAAGTTGCTTTTGCGTATCGCCCATAAACAGTAATATCACAATCACTACTGAATACACCAGCAATAAAAAAAGTACCAGCGAAAAAGCAAGAGAAAAAAGCATTAGCACTTCAAGTAAAAAAACCAGGATGGCGCTTATACAAAGTATCAATAATGCTGATGCCGATTTTTTCATCAGCATGATATAACCCACTATGCTCAACAGGTACACCGGAATGATAGAAAAACTGATCCAGTGCGGAATCATAAAAACCATATGCTGTACCAGGCAGGCTGCAGCCAGCAACGTACCAAACAAGCCCACATTTTCGCAAAAGGCTTCCTGTTGTTTTGTAAGAGATACCATGAGCGTTTTTATTGTGCGTTAACAACATCTGCCAGCTCTTTATCCCATTTGCCGGTTTTGCCGTATTCCACCACGCGGCCCACTTCCTTACCTTCTTTCATTACAATAATAGTGGGTACATTGGTAATATTGAACGCTTCGGCAATACTGCCCAAAGATTTTTTTGCCCGGTTCACTGCAAAAAAAGTGATCATATTATCCGGCACACCGCTCTTTTCCTGCAGCGTAAAAAACTTGGGCAGTACAAACTGGGTATCCTCACACCAGGTGCCGCCAAACACCACAAACTGCAGTTTACCTTTACTTTTTCCAAATGCGGATAGTATGGATGTGTCAGGTGTATATATGGCTGCACTGCTGCGGTACCATTTACCGTATGCCGTATCGTTTTGAATAAGGTATTTGTTAACGATGCCCTGCAATATCAATTCATCAGGGTGTTTGTCATCTTTACTGATCTCGTATTGTGCCTGGCTAAAGGCATTACTGATGAACAGGCTGCAGCATAACAGCATTACTGTAAACTTCATAATAAAGGGGTTTGGTATTTTATACTAAGGCAGTAAAGTTCTGCTGAAAAGGGTACTTAAAAAAACAGTATTTGTTAATGCCAGGTTATAGGTTGGCCTTAAGTTCGTTTAAAAAACCCCTGATCTTTTTAAGCGATTCAATCATAGTAAATCTTTGCTCGGCCTTTTTATTGTGCTTTAAAAAATCCTTGGCGCCTTCAATGGTATATTTTCTTTCTCTTAATAAATGATAAATCAGTTTCAGATTCTTTACATCTTCGGGTCTGAACAGCCTGTCGCCCTTGCCATTTTTCCGGGGTTTTAAAATATCAAATTCGTTTTCCCAAAACCGTATCAGGCTCTGGTTTACCTTGAACATTTCTGATACAGTACCAATGGGATAATACATTTTTTGAAACAATACTTCATCTTCCGGTATCTCAATCAGGTCTGCCCCGGCATCCATATCTTTCAAACTCATACGCCCCCGGGTTTGCTTTTTATTACTTTTCTTTTTTACCGGCGGGGTATCAATAATGGTTGATATGGCGTCAATTTCGGTAAGGTCTACTATTGCGGCAGCGGCACCTGTTTCCGCAACAATAACAGTATCCGGCTCAGAAAGAGCAGCTTCAACAGGTAGTTTTTTTTCTGCAGCAGGTGATACCTCCTCCGCAGGCGGAAGCGTGGGTATACTGTCAAAATCAAAAGCGATCTGTTGTAAAGCCATACAATAAAATTAATCAAAACTTTTGGCACTTCCTGTAGCTGCAATTTTAAGCAGGCGGTCGTATTGCTCCGCATTCAGGTCGTTAAAGAAAAAGTACACGGGATCAACCGGTGTACCGTTAATATGCACTTCATAATGGCAATGAGGGCCGGTACTGGCGCCGGTACTGCCTACCCATCCTATTACTTCGCCACGTTTTACCCTTTGGCCGGTACTGGTTTTAATACGTACCATGTGCATATATACCGTTTCGTATCCATAGCCATGGTTAATAATTACATGGTTGCCCGTTCCTGTTCCCACCCCTGCGGTGGTAACCGTACCATCGCCCGTGGCATAAATAGGTGTACCCTGCGGTGCAGTAAAATCTAAACCACTGTGCATTTTGGCAATACCATAAATCGGGTGTATGCGCATTCCAAAGCCGCTGGCAATACGGGTGAGTTCTTTATTACTTACGGGTTGAATAGCTGGTATGCTCGATAATTTATCGCCCTGGTTTTTGATCAGTTTGTCAATCACGTCATAACTGCTGAACTGGTAAGCAATTCTTGCGGTGATATTATTCAGGGCTGCGGCAATATCGGTACCCAGCTCATCGTCACTTTTAATATTTACTTTATCCAGTTCTTTCTTTTGCTCAATTTGCTTTGCCCTGGCGCTGTCGGGCAATGGATTGGCTTCAAATATAGACCGGTACACTTTATTATCCCGCTGTTCCAGTTCGGCCATTTGCTGCTGCAGCGTTTTAACCTTACCGTTCAGGGTAGCATAATCATCTTTTAAATTATCGTATTTCAGCTGGGTTTCGCGGTCGGTGGCTTTAGGAAAAAATTTATTGTACAGGGTAACAATAATAGCCGATGTAACCAGGGCTGCCGAAATAAAACCAAATATCCGCAACAGCTTTACCCGCAACGGAGTAACCAGCTTTTCATACCTGAGGGTATTGGTGTTGTAGAAATATTTAATTTTTTTCATACGCCCCTATCCCCGGCAGGGGTAAGTTTTTTAGTTTGATTTTTCTTTTGCTTTTCAGTTGCACCGCTTTGCTGCTGTAACACATTGTTCACCTGGTTCATAAGCTGCAATACGTAGCTGTCATCTTTGCCATAGTTCCGCTTCCAGGGAGCGGAAGAGGCATCATTTTTTGTTACCTTTGCAACCGTTGAACTAAAGTTCACAAATATAGCCCGTTACACAACAAAAATCAACCCAAATAAATTAGTTGGTATATGCCTACAAGTGCCGAGATCAGACAGCAGTTTCTTGATTTTTTCAAGTCAAAAGGCCATACTATTGTGCCCTCTGCGCCCATTGTGGTTAAGAACGACCCTACGCTCCTGTTCACCAATGCGGGTATGAACCAGTTCAAAGACTATTTTTTAGGCAATAAAACCGCCCCTTATAACCGGGCAGCCGATACCCAAAAATGCTTACGCGTAAGTGGTAAGCACAACGATCTGGAAGAAGTGGGTGTGGATACCTACCACCATACCATGTTTGAAATGCTGGGCAACTGGAGCTTTGGCGACTATTTTAAGCCCGAAGCCATTGCCTGGAGCTGGGAGTTATTGACCAAAATATACAAATTAAATAAAGACCGCTTATATGTAACCGTTTTTGAAGGTGACGAAAAAGAAGGCATCCCGGCATCTAAAATTGCTTTGGCTGAATGGAAAAAAATTATACCTGAAAAACAGATCGTATTTGGTAATAAAAAGGATAATTTTTGGGAAATGGGCGATACCGGCCCCTGTGGCCCCTGTACTGAAATACATGTTGATTGCAGATCGGAGGAAGAAATAGCCAAAATACCCGGAAGGGAACTGGTTAATAAAGACCATCCCCAGGTAATAGAAATATGGAACAATGTATTTATTCAATACAACCGTAAAAAAGATGGCAGCCTGGAGCCATTACCTGCTACCCATGTAGATACAGGAATGGGTTTTGAAAGATTGGTACGGGTGATACAGGGTAAACAAAGCAATTACGATACCGATATTTTTACCGGCACCATTGCAGCAACAGAAAAAATTACCGGCAAAAAATATGATTTCAGCGATAGTAAAGAAGCCATCGCCTTTCGTGTTATTGCTGATCATATCAGGGCAATAAGTTTTACCATTGCCGACGGTCAATTACCCTCCAACACCGGCGCCGGTTATGTGATAAGGCGCATCCTTCGCCGTGCAGTACGCTATTACTATTCTTACTTAGATTATAAACAACCGTTGCTGAACCAATTGTTACCAGTAATTGCAACACAGTTTGAAAACGTTTTCCCCGAATTGCAGCAGCAGCTTGATTTTGTAAGTAAAGTGGTTAAGGAAGAAGAAGAAGCATTTTTAAGAACGCTGGAGAAAGGATTGAAGAACATGGATGAGATCATGAAACAATCGCAGCAAACCCATACCATCAGCGGTGCCGCTGCATTTGAACTGCTGGATACTTTTGGTTTCCCGATAGACCTGACAAGATTGATCGCATCAGAAAATAATTTGTCTGTTGATGAAGCGGGCTTTGAAAAGGAAATGCAGCAGCAAAAAAATCGTAGCCGTGCCGCCACTGCTTTGGAAACTGAAGACTGGATAACGGTAAATGATTTGGCTTCTTCAAAATTTGTTGGCTACGATAGTTTAGAAACAAAAAGCAAAGTGGTTAAATACCGTAAAGTAAGTGGTAAAGGAAAAGAATTGTATCAGATAGTTTTGGATACCACACCCTTCTATGCCGAAAGCGGCGGGCAGGTGGGAGACTCCGGCACATTCACCATTCACCATTTACCATTCAAAATAATCGATACCAAAAAAGAGAATGACCTCATCATTCATTTTGCAGAAAGTATTCCTGCTGATCTGGGTGGTGAAGTGATTGCAAAAGTGGATGCACAAAGAAGAAAAGCCATCACCGTGCACCACAGTGTTACGCACTTAATGCACGCCGCTTTACGCAACGTATTAGGTACTCATGTGGCACAAAAAGGAAGTTTGAATAATGAAGAACACCTGCGCTTCGACTTCAGTCATTTTGCAAAGATGACCGATGCAGAAATTGCTGCCGTGGAAAAACTGGTGAATGAAAAGATCAGGGAAAATATTCCCGTGGTAATTAAAGAAATGAAAAAAGACGAAGCCGTTGCATTGGGGGCCATGGCATTGTTTGGAGAAAAATATGGCGATGTGGTACGGGTGGTAATGATGGATCCAAACTACTCCATTGAATTGTGCGGTGGTACACATGTGGGTTATACGGGCGAGTTGGGGCTGTTTAAAATAAAAAGTGAAGGTGCGGTTGCGGCAGGTGTAAGAAGAATAGAAGCCGTATGCGGTAAAGCAGCAGAGGAATTGGTGAACAATACATTTGCAGAGATGAGTACCATCAGCAGCCTGTTAAAAAATCCAAAAGAGATCAGTAAGTCGATAGAAAATTTACAGGCAGAAAACACTTCTTTAAAGAAACATATTGAGGCGCTGGAAGCAAGGCAATTGGTGGCCATCCGCAATGAACTGTTACAAAAAGATGAGATCATTAACAATGTAACTTTTATTGGAGATATTGTAGAAGTAGGCAGTGCCGATGCATTAAAGAAACTCTGCTTCGACCTGAAAAATAAATTACACGATCATGTGGCCGTGCTGTGCGCCAATATAGATGGCAAACCATTTGTAGCCGTGGGCATCAGTGATACCGTGGTGGTGGCAAAAAATTTAGACGCCGGTAAAATCATCAAAGAACATATTGCCCCGTTGATAAAAGGCGGCGGCGGCGGGCAAAAGAATTTGGCCACTGCTGGCGGAACAGATGTGGGTAATTTGAAGGGGGTGATTGAAAAAGTAAGATCATTATTATAAACAAAAATGCAATTTCTAATTTTAAATAAAGGGAAGTTGACAGCTTCCCTTTTAATTTTACAGCATGACCATCATTCTCCAAACCCCACGCCTCTACCTGCGCCAGTTTACACTGGATGATGCCGTATTGTTACAACAACTCAACGGCGATCCGGAAGTAGTGAAGTATGTACACGAACCTGTGATGGATACGGTTGAAAAAGCCACGCAGGTTTTAAAAGACATTATTCTTCCGCAATACAACTTATACAATATGGGCCGCTGGGCCGTGCACCTGAAAGAAAACAATGAATTTGTGGGCTGGTGCGGATTAAAAACTATCGGTACTATCATCGACCTGGGTTACCGTTTTCATCAGCACAACTGGGGAAAAGGTTATGCTACCGAATCGGCCACCCATGTGCTCGATTATGGTTTCCGGGTTTTACAAATTCCATTGATCACGGCGCATGCGCATATTGAAAATACTGCTTCGCAACATGTGCTTGAAAAAACAGGCATGCAGTTCATCAAAGAAGAAATATCAGATAACTGCCCGGTGAAAACATATACTATTACCAAGCCTTTAAATTAGTTTTTGCCACGTATTACACGAATTAACACGGATTCATTCTCATCTGTGAAAATCTGTGTAATCGGTGGCTAATTTTTGTAAATAAATAAAAAAATGTTAAAGCCCAAAATTTATCTCCGAAATATTTCGTAATTAAAAAATCCTTTCTATATTTGACCTACTAAACATTTCGTACATAAAAATATAAGTCATGAAAAAGGTATTATTAATTGCTGCTGTGTTCGGATTTACCAGCATCCAGTATACAGCAATGGCACAGGAAGATCAGGAAATGATCGTAGAAAAAGCCAATAAAGATAAAAAGCAGGCAGAAGCCAATAAGCTCAGGGCAGAAAAAGCAATGAAAGAAACTCAGGAGATCATCATTCGCAAAAAAGGAGATAAAGACACCAAGGTTACTGTAGAAATAAAGGGCGATGTGGTTACCATTAATGGTAAGCCTTTAGATGAATTTAAAGATGGTGATATTTCCATCAACAAAAGAAAGATCCGCATATTTGATGGGCAGCATAATTTTACTGTAGTACCCGATGATATGGAAATGTACTTTAACGGTCCGTTAAAAGGCAATATCGCCAGCACACCCAGTAAACCAAGGGCTTTTTTGGGTGTAACTACAAGTTCAGATAACGATGCTGATGATGACAAAAAACCTGAAGGCGCAGTAATTACTGATGTAACAGAAGGAAGTGCAGCAGAAAAAGCCGGTTTAAAAGAAGGCGATATCATTACAAAAATCAATGATAAAAAAGTGGAAGGTCCGGGTTCAATTGCCGAAGTAGTGGGTTCATTTAAACCAAAAGATGAGGTAACAGTATATTATAAAAGAGACGGCAAAGAAAAATCTGCGAAAGCGGTATTGGGCGAAACCAAATCCAATATGAGTCTGACCTATAGTTTCAGCGGGCCAAGGGGTAATCTGCGTACTGTTCCGGGCGTACCAATGCCACCTTCAGCTTATTCAATACCAAGGGTGCCGGAGTGGAATAGTGAGGGATTTGAACAGCTCGAAAAACTGAATAACTTAAAATCTATAGAAGGATTTTCTCTCTTTCCCCGTCAGCAAAAACTGGGTTTAAAAATTCAGGATACAGAAGAAGGCGATGGTGTAAAAGTATTGGATACCGATAAAGATTCTCCTGCCGAAAAAGCCGGACTTAAAAAAGATGATATCGTTACAGAAATTGGCGGTGTAAAAGTTGCCAATACCGACGACGCCAGAGAGCAATTACAGGAAAATACCGAAAAATCAACCTATACCATTAAAGCAAAACGCAATGGTACCGAAATGAGTTTTAATATTAAGATCCCTAAAAAATTAAAAACAGCGGATTTATAAATTATACTGCCATAGTGAAACAAAAGAGCCCCGATAATACCGGGGCTTTTTAATTGCTAACACTATTCAAATATTTAACAGCTATCCACGACCAACGGTCAACGACCAACTTTCAACTTTCCCTTACCTTTGCAAAGTGAAAAATAATGACAAATACCAGGTGGTAATTGGCCTTGAAGTACATGCCCAGTTGCTCACTAAAAGTAAATTGTTTTGTGGCGACAGTGCGGCTTTTGGCGGACAACCCAATACGCATATCAGCCCCATTACATTAGCACATCCCGGCACCCTGCCCAAGATGAACCATAAGGCCATTGAATATGCCATTAAACTGGGCCTTGCACTGCACTGCAATATTGAGCAGCATAATTATTTTGCCCGTAAAAATTATTTTTATCCCGATCTGCCAAAAGGTTACCAGGTAAGTCAGCATACCACACCCATTTGCAAAAATGGCTATGTACCCATAAAAACCGCAGATGGCAATAAAAACATCCTGCTTAACCGCATTCATATAGAAGAAGATGCCGGCAAAAGTTTACACGACCAGGATGAAAACTACACCTGCATCGATCTGAACCGTGCCGGAGTACCGCTGCTGGAAATAGTAAGCGAACCCAACCTGCACAGCAGCGAAGAAGCTTTTGCATACGTTACCGAATTAAGAAGACTGGTACGCTGGCTGGAAATATGCGATGGCAACATGGAAGAAGGCAGCATGCGCTGCGATGCCAATATTTCCATCCGCTTAAAAGGCGAAACAAAACTGGGTACCCGTGTAGAAGTTAAGAACCTGAACAGCATCCGTAACGTAAAACGAGCCATCGATATTGAAGTGGAAAGGTTGATAGGTATTACCGAAACTGGTGGTACCATCATACAGGAAACCAGGAGTTTTGATGCAGATAACAACACCACTTTTTCTTTGCGTACCAAAGAGGAAGCCGATGATTACCGCTATTTTCCCGAGCCGGATCTTACACCATTTTTAATTACAGATGAATTTTTACAAAGTATACAGGATGCCATCCCTGCCCTGCCGGAAACATTAGAAAAAAAATACCAGGAAGTATTGCATTTACCCGCTTATGATGCACAGGTAATCTGCAGCGATAAAGAAACCGTATCTTACTTTGAAGCTGTTATTAAAAATACCAGCAATTATAAAGCGGCAGCCAACTGGTTATTAGGGCCGGTTAAAAGTTATTTGAACGACCAGCAACTGGATATAAAAGACATTGGGTTACCGGCAGAAAAAATTGCCGGCCTGATACAATTGGTAGATGAAGGCAAAGTGAATTTCAGCAATGCTTCCACTAAAATATTCAATGCCTTACTTGCAGCACCCGAAAAAACACCCCTGCAGGCAGCCACTGAGCTCAACCTGATACAGGAAAGTGATTCCGGATCGGTAGAAGCCTGGGTAAATGAGGCCATTACCGGCATGCCTGATAAAGTAAAGGAATACAAAACCGGCAAAAAAGGATTGATTGGTTTATTTGCCGGTGAAGTAAAAAAATTAAGTAAGGGAAAAGCCGATATGCAACTGGTAAATAAAATATTGGCCGAAAAATTAAATACATAAACATCAATATGAAAAAAATAATACTGGTAACGCTGGTTACAGCTGCCCTGATTTCCTGCAACAATGCGGCAGATAAAGGTAAATTCACGGTACATGGTCAGCTTAAAAATGCTCCCGATCAAAAAGTATTTTTAGAAGAAGTGTACTTTAACCAGAAAGATCCGGAGATACTGGATACAGCCGAAATAAAAAATGGACAATTTACCCTTTCGGCCACAGCACCGGAGGAAGGCATTTACAGGATCAGGATGGAAAAACTGAACCATGGTTTTATTTTTATTAATGATAACAGCAGTATTAATTTTACTGCAGATGTAAACGATGTAAGCTTAGCCGGCCCTTCATTTGCCACAGCGGCAAACAGCTCTTTAAAAAATTTTATTGGTATCAGCGACAGCCTGATGAAAAAAATACAAAATGCTTCGGCAGCTCTTACACAACTGCAGCAGTCCGGAGCCAAACAAACAGACAGTACGGTGGTAGCTACCGAAACGGAGTTCAATACGGCCAAAGAAGGCCTTATTGCTTTTTGTTTTAAATATGCCGATACCGTTAAAAGCCCGGCACTGGCTTTATTTACCACTACGGCTGCACCGGTTGACCTGGAAAAAATTCAGCTGCCCCTGCAAAAATTATTACAGCGTTTTCCAAAACACAATGGTACCATTACATTGGTCAATATTGCAAAGCAGCAGCTGGCTGCCACACAGCAGCAACCTGCACCCCAACCCAATGGTATGATTGCGGTGGGCAGCATGGCACCAGACATTACCATGAATGATGTGAATGACAAACCCTTTTCGTTGAGCCAGTTAAAAGGCAAATATGTACTGGTAGATTTTTGGGCCAGTTGGTGTGGCCCCTGCCGGGGCGAAAACCCCAATGTAGTAGCCGCATTCAACCAGTTTAAAAATAAAAATTTTACAGTGCTGGGGGTGTCGCTCGATAAGGATAAAGCAGCCTGGCTGCAGGCCATTAAGGAAGATGGATTAACCTGGCAGCATATTAGTGATCTTAAATACTGGAACAGTGGTGCCGTACCGCTTTACGGTTTTAATGGCATTCCCTATAATGTACTGATCGATCCGCAGGGCAGGGTAATTGCAACAGAATTAAGAGGCCCGGCGCTGGCGGCAAAGCTGCAGGAGGTAATAAAATAACCGGCCGGAAAAATATAATAAAAAACTCCAATCGTAATTGACTGGAGTTTTTTATTGAATTGATTGTAGTTATTAGTTATCTGTCATCAACTTGTTTAAAGACATTTCATCTGAAGAGATAGGCCAGATATAACCTTGTTCTGCCGGTGTTTTTGCAGCGATAGAACCCTTGGCCGGAATTGGTTGCAGTAAGCGAAGAATATCAGTACTGCGGAAACCTTCTCCCAATAATTCGATTCTTCTTTCCAGCAAAATTGCATTCACCAGGTCGGCAGAAGTAGCTGCAGTTACCGTAGCAGAAGGATCTGAACGTTTGCGAACGGCATTCACTAATGCTAAAGCCCTGGCATCAACACCGCCTGAATTTACTCTTGCCAAAGCTTCGGCAAGATTCAGTAACACTTCGGCATAACGAATTACCGGAGGGTAATCGGTGTAAGGAGAAGCACCAGGAAATTTTGATACAAATTTCTTAGTGGTGGTAGTATTGGTGTATACCAGGCTGGTTCTTCTTGCATCGGTTGCAGACCAGTTGGTGTTAGCAATGATGCCGCTGGTATTTAATGAATATTCAGCAGAACCTAAGCTGCTGCCATTTCTTACAAAATAAAATCCCAACGGATTTTGTGTGCCCGGGTTATCGCCACCTGTAGAGGTCATTGGTAAAGAGAAAATTGATTCTGTAGTATTGTAAGTGGAAAAAACGGTTGCAATATTAAGTTGCAAAGAATCGGCTACGCCGGTTAAAGCTTTAAATGGTGCCACAGACTGGGAAGCGATTTTATTTGCTTCGGTTATTACCGCAGGATAATTACCCATTGTCAGGTACACCCTTGTTTTTAAAGCAATGGCAGTGTTGCGGTGTGCCCTGGTGGTATTCAGTTCTGCAGTACCGTTGGTTAATGGCAGGTTGGTTTCTGCAAAATCAAGGTCTGCTAAAATCTGAGTGTATACCTGTGCTACCGTACTTCTGGCCAGATCAGAAAACCCTGGCCCTTTAATACCGGTTAAACGCAAAGGCACGCCTGGTTTACTGCCGCTGCCATCTGCATAAGGCCTGGCATAGAATTGCAGCAAACTGTAATAACATAATGCCCTGATCAGCCTTGATTCTGCAATATAGTTATTGGCCACGGCAGCGCCTACAACAGCAGTTCCTTTGGCGGCCATACCATCATTAAATAAATTACACAAATTGATGGTGTAATATATTTGCGACCAAAGATTCTTCACTGAGTTTTGAGAAGTACCGGCACAGTTTAAACTCCATACATCAGAACCTGTAACCAGGTTGGTGGTTTCATTAATAAAATCTTCTCCCCTGATATCTCCATATACAATGTACCTGCCGCCATAAAAATTACCATTTTTTAATCCGGCATATAAAGATCGTACCTGGCCCAGCACACGATCCGGGCTGTCAAAAGCAGTGGCGTCTGTTACCGAGGTTTGTGGAATGGGTGTAAGCAGCTCCCGCTTGCAGGAAGAAGAGATGAGTATAACTAAGGTGAAGCTTAGTAAATATTTAATTTTATTTTTCATTCTTTGTGAATTTAGTAGTTGATAAATCTGAATCATTAAAATCCAATGTTAATACCGGCAGTAATGGTACGGCCGTTAGCAATGGTATTTCTGTCAACACCCGGGCCACTGGCAGAATTTCCGTTAGAAGATACTTCAGGGTCAGGACCAGGGTATTTTGTAATGATGGCCAGATTTTGACCACTTACAAAAAACCTTGCGTTGCTCACTTTTAATTTACCTAAAACCACAGATGGAATATTATACGCCAATGTCAGATTTTTCAATTTTACAAAATCGCCTTTGAACAAATTGTAATCCATCGGTAAACCAGATCCGTTAGAAACGTTATCGCCATAAACCGGCCTTGGTACCGTGGTAACATCGCCCGGATTTTTCCAGGCAGTAAGTACATCTACATGATTGTTCCAGAAACGTTGATCATGCAAACCCGCATTTGAACCATAGTACACATAAAAACCTAATTGATAGGTCATCAGTACATCCAGTTCAAAACTTTTGTACTTAAAGTTGTTGCTGAAACCACCCACGTACTTTGGTATTACATTATACATTACAGCATCATCTCTTTGGTTAATGGTGTTAGCACTGCCATCAGTTTTATTGTACCGGGTGCCATCTTCATTAGACCATTGGAACTGTGAAGAAGTTGGGGCAAAACGGTACAATATTTTTTTTCCGGCAGCATTCAGCAATACCCTGCTTCCCGTTGCAGGATCTACCCCGCCGGAACGCACCAGCCATGCACTGCCCAGTGAATATCCCACTGCTGTTCTGTTTACTGTTTCAAGACCCGAAGACGCAGTTAATACCTCCGTTAAACCTGGTGCCAGTTCTGTAACTTCATTTTTATTTTGTGTAAAGTTGAAGTTAGTGCTCCAGGTAAAGTTTGAAGTGGCAACAGGCATAGCATTGATGGTTAACTCAATGCCCTTGTTGTACATTTTACCCACGTTTTGCGGTATGGTGGTGGGCAAACCCGCAGAAGGTGATTGCGGAACAAAGAGTATCAGATCGGTTACATTGTTTTTATAATAAGTTACATCAAAAGTTAACCTGTCTTTTAAGAAACCGAAGCTAACGCCCACATCCGATTTTTTGCTGGTTTCCCATTTCAGATTAGGGTTACCTGCCTGGTTAAATACCAATGTAGGGTTACCACCATACAAACCAGATCCATAACTGGAGTAAGTTTGATAATCGCCAATACCGGCTGTATTACCAACTTTACCAAGGCTGGCCCTTAGTTTTAAACTGCTGACAACAGTATTGATACTGCTCCAAAAATTTTCCTTTGCCACATCCCATCCTGCAGATACACCCCAGAAAACTTCTTTCTGACCTGGTAATGCAGAATACTCATCCTGGCGCAGGTTACCGCTAAGGAAATATTTTTTCTTATAATCATAATTCAAACGGCCAAATCCTGATAACAGGTAATTTTCGCCATATACCGACCCGGCGGTATTATTGATACCCCAACCTGCCTGAATTACTGTATACACAGGATCAGATACCTGCTGACGGTTTACACCAAAACCCAATGATGTTCTGCGGTCCTGTTCCTGGCCAGCCAGTGCGCTGATATTATGTACTCCTTTGATGCTGTAATCAAACTGTGCAGTATTAGACCAGGTATATCTTTTATATTTTCCATAAGTGCTGGAAGCGTTACCATTTGATGAAAAACCATCACCATGTAAACCTGTTTGAAAAATATCATTATCTACTAACAAATAGTCGATACCATATACAGATCGCAAGGTTAACCAGCTGATGGGTTTAACCTGTACATACACATTTGATTGTATGTGGTTGGTTTCGCTGTTAGAACGGTTTTTATCAATAATAATGGCAGGATTATAAAAACCTACCTGCGAACCTGCAAGACTTCCGTTGATGATATTATTCATACTGCCAATAAAATTGCCCCCTGCAGAAATATTATACGTACCATCGTTTTTATAGGGCGAAATATTGGGGGCGCTTACCATTACTGTGCGGCCTAAACCACCTGTATTAAATGCTTCGCCTGATAATGAACCGGAAGTGGTGGCTGAAAGGTTCATTTCATCAGAGTAAGACAGTTTACCACCAATAGTAATACTCTTATTCAGTTTGCTTTCAATATTGGCAAGAATATTTTTTCTTGCAAAATCATTCGCTTTTAAAATCCCTTCCTGTTTACTGTAACCGGCAGAGAGGTAATAGGAGGTAAAATCGCTGGCACCTGAAACATTCAGGTTATGCTCCTGAGAAAAACCCTGCCTGTATACTACATCGGCCCATTTGGTGTCAATGGTTTTGCCATTGGCATCAGTTGCCAGCGCAAACTTATAATAACCAGAACCAGACGGGTTGGTACTGTTGATGAGCTGGTTATTAGCCAAGGCCATATTTTTATAATCGGTGTATTGTTGTGCATTCAATACTTCGGGTACGCCAAACACATTGGTAAATCCAAAAGACGAATTGTACGCCACTTTAGCTTTACCGGGTTTACCTTTTTTAGTGGTAATGAATACCACGCCGTTTGCAGCACGGCTGCCATAAATTGCAGAAGCAGCAGCATCTTTTGCAATATCAATACTTTCAATATCGTTGGGGTTGATACTTGCCAGCGCATTACCTGCAGCATTGGTAGAGCTGAAATCGCCTGTTGGAACAGGAACGCCATCCACAATAACTAAAGGATAAGAACTTAATGAAATAGTATTGGTACCACGAATACGAAATACCGGAGGGCTGTTTAATACGCCTGAAGGAACAGTGATTTGAACACCGGCAGCACGTCCGGCCAATGCCTGTTCAAAGCTTTGAACCGGTTTATTGGTTACCACCTGGCCTTTAATGGTAGATACACTACCCGTTACGTCTTTTCTTTTTTGTGTACCATAACCCACCACCACTACTTCTTCCAGTTTAGAGTCGGAAGGTTTTAAACTGATGTTTACAGTACCATTTTTACCAATAGCCTTGGTAGTGGTTTCAAAATTGATGTACGAAAAAACAAGGATGCTTGTTGATGCCGGAACAGAAAGGCTGAATTTACCTTCTTTATCTGTTTGGGTAGCCAGTTTACCATCGGCGGTGGCAACAGAAACACCTTCTAATGGTGCATCTTTATCGTTGGTTACCTTACCTGTAACAGTTCGGCTTTGTGCAGAGGCATTTACTATCAGGCAGAATGCCGCCAGTAAAGTTAAAAACAGTTTTCTCATGTGCAATTTGTTTTGGTGATGAAACGAATAGTTAACACAATTTAATAAATTATTTGCCAAAAAATGCAACTAAATGCAAGGAATAGCTGCGCAGAAGGCTGTTTTGCATATTTTATTAAAAATGCTTTAAAAAACTAATACCATTAGGGATCAGCTAAAAATAAAAACGCCTCAATAAATTGAGGCGTTTTTATTTTATTTTTTTATACGTATTGCACTTTTATTTCCAGTACCGAGCAATGCTTGCACATAATTACCATCCCGGATTCTGTACCAAATTAGGATTGGTTGTCAAATCTCTTGTTGGTATTCCCCAAACAAATTTATTATCATTTGCAGGTATTGTAAGCACATCATAGTTGGTTCCTGTAAGTATGAAACTGGAGTTTTGTGGTAATTTTCTTGTAACACCTTCCTGCCAGCGCTTTAAATCAAATAAGCGGAAGCCTTCAAAGGCTAACTCACGGAACCTTTCATCCTTAACCGCCTGAAACAATGCTGCACCTGTTACACCCACCAAGGCAGGCAAACCTCTTGCAGTTCTTAAACTGTTCAGCCTGGTTAAAGCCGCAGCTTCAGTGGCCGCACCTGCACGGGCGCCTGCTTCAGCAGAGATCAGGTATAGCTCTGCAACCCTGAACAATTTTGGAGCATGCGCATAGTTTGTAGTTGCGGCAGTAAATAATGCCGGGTTTCCCGGATATTTATTAACCAGCCATATATTAGCATAGTCTGTACCCTGAATGGTTAAGGTCTTCATTTCAAAATATACCGTTTTTCTCAAATCGGCATTATCGTACATGTCTACCACCCACTGAGATGGTACAAAATCTGGAGTGAATTTTCCGGTAGCCGCAACTAAACCTAGGTAAATAGAGTTTACATTAGGAAGTTCGTTGGGTTTACTAACAAAGCCCTGAACAATCACTTCTTTTGCAAAATCTGTTTTCCACATTGCATTTAATTCTGCAGCAGTATTAATTAATGGATAGGCATTAGTAGCAATCACACTCTCCGCTGCTGCGATAGCACCTGTCCAATCCTGCATATTCAGGCGTACCCTTGCTTCTAAAGCCGATACGGCATGAGTAGTAAATTTTGTTGCACCCTGTGCACCAGCAACTGAAGCCAGTAATGGTTTTGCACTTGCGATATCACTTAAAATCTGATCGTATACCTGCTTTACAGTGGCCCTTGCCGGTTTGGCATTAATATCCGATACAGTTAACAGCGGAACGCCCGGGTCTGTAGCTGCAGTTGCCGGCGTATATGGTTTTGCAAACCTTGTAATTAATTCAGAGTAGTAGTATGCCCTGGATAAATATGCATCGCCCAGGTACCTGTCTAACTCCGCTTTTTCGGTTGCGTTAGCACTTGGAATAGCAGCAAAACCAACAATGGCAGCATTAATGTTATTAATGGCAGCATAAAAAGCACTCCATGGTCCGCTTAGTGCTCCGTCTTCAGCTAAAAAACTGGTTCCCCAACGATGAGGATTACCATTTCTGTTTCCGTAATCTAATGATGCGTTTAGTTGATCTGCCTGTACATCTTGTGTAAACATGAAACTACCATACAAATTACCTCTAAGGTTACCATACAACCCGGCATTCCATGTTTTGGCGTCTTTAAGTGTTTTGAAAGATTGTGATGATTCTATTGAATCAGCTGGAAATTTATCCAACTCTTTTGTACAAGCTCCCAGCGTGAAAACTAGTGCTGATGCTATACTATATATTATATGTTTATTTTTCATTTTCCTTTTTTTATTGGTACAATAGTTTGATTAAAACTGAATATCTAATCCAACCGCAAACTGCCTGGTATTTGGATTAACTCCCAAGGTGATATTTGAATCAACTTCAGGATCAGGACCAGTATAATTAGTAAGTGTATACAAGTTACGGCCGGTAACATAAAATTTAGCCCCTGTCATAAACTTAGATTTTCTTACTATACTTTGCGGTACATTATATCCAATTGTAAATGTTTTTAATCTTAAGAAAGATGCATCTTCAATTAACCTTGAATCAAACTGAGTAAACTGAATACCGTTCTTTGGAAAGCGGGCCACATCCCCAGGATTTTTCCAGTAATCTAAAATTACCCTTGACTGATTGAAACCAGCAAACTGGTTGGGATTTTCAAAAAAGTAACGGTCGTTATTGATGAGGTATTTACCCTGTGCAAATGAAAAATCTGTTTGAACAAAAAAGCCTTTGTAACCACCATTTAAACCAAAACCACCTGTAAATGGAGGGTATCTTTTAATGCCTGTATTTTGTTGCAAGGCAGATGTGCTAAATGTGCTGGTAACCTTACTTTTATCCTGCTGTGTATTAACTATTAAATCTGGATTACTGTTGGGTAAATACCACTCTGGTAAACCTGTTTGAGTATTAATACCTGAAAAAACAGGATAAAAATATGATACAGGCTGCCCTACTGCCCAGCTAACACCAGTGTTGGGAATAATATAATATTGTCTTCCCTGAAAAAGTTCTGTTATTTTTTCTTTGTTGTAATTGAAGTTAACATATGGAGTTAAATAAGCATCCTTTTGTCTCAATATGTCAAAATCCAATGTAACGTTGAATCCTCTATTTTTTAATCCGCCTACATTGGTCTGAACATTAGCAAAGCCTGAAGTGTATGGAAATGGTACACTCAATAACATATTAGTAGTGAGTTTCTCATAATATTCCACTTCCAGATTAGCCCTGTTAAAAAGCGAAACATTTACACCTAAATTAATTATGCGTTGCTGTTCCCATGCCAAATCAGGATTTCCAGGATTTGAAGTAGATAATCCAAAACCTGTTTGCCCGTCATATTGATTGGTACCAACAAGAGCTAGCGCATCATAGTTCCCAATAGCAGAGTTACCGCTGGTACCTACACTTGCTCTAACCACCAGGTCAGACAGCCAATCCGCATTTTGTAAGAAATTCTCCTTTTTTGCATTCCACCTTGCACCTACCGACCAGAAATTAGCCGTTCTGTTATCTTTACCAAACCTTGATGACTGATCCTGACGAAGCGATAAATCAAGATAATATTTCTTGTTTAAGTCATAGTTAACCCTGCCAAAATAAGAAAGAAACGAATATTCGGTAATTGAAGATCCTGCATTCCTGTTACTTGGGCCGTTTGAAATCAAAATCAATCTATCATCAGTTTGACCTGTTGAAGATCCGTTAAAGCTTTTAAAACGGTCACCTATAAACTCTTGTCCTACAAGTGCAGTAATACCATGTTTACCTGCAATACTAAACTTGTATTCGGCAGTATTGGTAAATGTTTTGGTTACTTCCCTGGTAAATGATTCACTGGCATTACCATTGTTTAAAGAGCCTATAAATGAAGGCATTTGCACATTTGAGGTAGTAAAATCATATGCTTCCACACCTGCTTGGGCTTTAAAAATCAGGTTTTTGATGGGGCTGATTTGTACGTAAGCCGAAGGATTTAATTGTAAATTTTCTGATTGGCTTCTTACTTTTTGAGCAAGGTAATTTGGATGATATCTTGCCCAGCCAGGTATCAATTCGTATTCTTTACCAGTTGCATCCACTGGTGAATAAAAAGGCTGCGCTAAAAAGCCCAATCCCCTGTTTGTACTGTTTGAACCATAAGGGTTTGTTTGCCTTGAATCAAATCCACTTACCAGGTTCATACCAACGGTTAGCCAGTTATTTACAACAGAGTTTACATTCGACCTTAAATTATATCTCTTAAAATCAGAACGGAAACTCATGCCCTCTTGCTTAAAAAAGCCACCAGATATATAGTAAGTGGTTTTACCACCACCACCTGAGATGCTTAGGTTGGTTTGATAGGTAGGTACATTCTTTTTATAATACACATCGCTCCACTTAGTGTCATTCGGAAATTGCGTAAGTAAAGTAGTTACCTGGGCCTGTGTCCTGTACCCTGTGGCAACCCAAAAATCTGTTAACTCCTTAGTATTCATAAAGGAGTTGAAAAAATCGTTGGTAGTACCTACCAGGTTTGATACTGAATATTGTGTTTGTAAATTTATTTGAGAACTGTTTACTTTACCTTTTTTGCTCGTAATGTATATAACACCATTCGCAGCCCTTGATCCGTAAATTGATGTTGCAGAAGCATCTTTTAAAACTGTAATAGATTCAAAATCTTCTGCGTTTAATGATACAATAGTTCCGGAAGAAATAGGAATACCATCCATTACATATAAAGGGGTACTACCAGCGGTTAAAGAACCTACTCCATTAATTCTGAGAGATGAAGAAGCAGATGGCTCCCCACTTGAAGTATATACCTGTAAACCTGCAACTTTTCCTTGTAATGCATCAAATGCATTGGCATTTGGTCTTTCCTGAACTTTTTTAGCAGACACCTGTGTTACCGAACCCACCACGTCTGTTTTCTTTTTTCCAGATCCATAACCAATTACCACAACCTCTTCAAGACTTTTATCTTGAGCAGTTAATACTACATTGAAAACGGTTTTGTTGCCAATGGCTACTTCCTGAGCTGCCATACCAACATTTGTAAAAATTAATGATTTTGCACTGGATGGAACACTAATAGAAAACGTACCATCTGAATCTGTGATTACTGTAATTTTGGCCCCTTTAACAGCCACACTGGCACCAGAGAGTGGTAGCCCCTTTTCATCGGTAATTTTACCTGAAATAGTTCGGTTTTGAGCACTGGCCGAAAAGGCAAGGAATACCAATGCAAAAACCATTAGGATAATTTTTCTCATTTGCAATTTTAGTTTAATGTTAAAACAAAGATAATTCACAAAACTCGTAAATATAGATTCATATGACAAATTTAAAGGCCCTTTAGCTGCTTTTAAAGCAACTATTTCCGCTTTTCATAAACATATATGTATAATGAATATCACTCTACTGATTTTTTTTGGCAGGTGCCATCCAAAGCAACAACACCGGAAGCAGGATAAGGTTAGTAAGCGTGGCAGCAAACAGGGTTACCGAAGTAAGCCAGCCCAGCGCAATGGTACCGCCAAACCCGCTGAAACAGAATATTACAAAACCGGCAATCAATACCAGTGAAGTATACACAATGCTTAAGCCGGTATTTCGTATGGTGGCACTTACGGTAGCCACTACATTATTATTATGCGACGGCAATTCCTGCTTGTAGTTTACCAAAAACCGGATGGTGATGTCAATCGCAATACCCAGGGCCACACTAAATACCAGTACCGTGGAAGGTTTTAACGGCACGCCCACCCAACCCATTATGCCGGCAGTAATTACCAGCGGTATTACATTGGGTATTAATGAACATACCAATATCCTTAGCGACCTGAACAGGTACAGCATGCAGGCTGCAATTAGTAAAAATGCCCAGAATATACTTTCCTTTAAGCCATTTACAATAAACCGGCTGCCCTCTAAAAACGTAGAACTGGTTCCGGTAACGGTTATATTGTAATTGCTTTTGGTACTGTCTTGTATGGTCAGGCTGTCTACCCCGTTTAAAATACTGTTGGCGTGCAGTTTTATTGAGTCTACAATGGGCAGCAGCTCCTTGGTGCCCACATCTGCCATGCTCATGCTGATCCTTAAATATTGTTCGGTAGAATCTATAAATGAGCCCACCAGTTTTAAGGTAGCCGTGTCAGCAGCTGTCATTTCATGATTTTCCTTTCTGGTGTTGATTACCCTTAATTTATCGTGCAGGTCTTTTAAAGGATTGCCAAATGCAGGCAAGGTATAGGTAGAATCCCCCTGGCCCTCACTGGCAGCCTGGTAGGTAAACTTGATACCATCAATTACAGATAATGGTTTGGCAATATTGGGCTGTTTGGCCAAAAATGAATCCTGGAAAAAGGCGATTTTGTTAATGTCAATATTGGATCTTAAAATGCCCTTGGGCTTTTTGGTATCCAGCATGATCTCTAATGGCATTACCCCTATAAAATTTTTCTCAAAAAATTTAAGGTCGGTATATATCTTATCTGTTTTAGGAAGGTCATCTACAATATAGGCCACACTTTTTAACCTGAATATTCCGGCAACGGAAAACACAATGATCAGTATGGATACCCCGTACACAATTTTTTTATGATGCATTACCCAATGCTCTATTTTTAATAAGAACAGGGTAAGCCAGCGGTTATGTAAATATTTGGTTTGTGATGCTTTGGGCGCCGGTAAATAACTCAATACCGATGGCAATAAAATAAATGAGATGAAGAATATGACCATGATACTGATGCCGGCTACCACACCAAATTCTTTTAAAATAGGGCTTTTGGTAAGTGCAAATACCGCAAAACCAATGGCAGCCGTAATATTACAAAATAAGGTAACCACGCCCATTTTACTCACCATTTCTACCAGGGCTTTATTTTTTTCGCCCCCCTGCAGGTAAGAAGTATGGTATTTGTTGATAAAATAAATGCAGTTGGGCACCCCAATCACCACTACCAATGGTGGAATGATTGCAGTAAGCAGGGTTATTTTGTATCCGCACAGTTGCAATATTCCCATACTCCATACTACTCCAAAAAGTACCACCACCAGCGATAACAAAGTGGTACTGATTGAACGGAAGAACATAAACAATATCAGGGCGCTCAGCAATACAGAGCCAATCAAAAAGAAACGCATTTCCTTCTGCAACCGGTCGCCCACCACGGTACGTATCAGTGGCAGGCCGCTTAAATGCGTATCCAGTTTCACTTTTGCATCAAAGGCATTTACCACTGCAGTTATATCTGCCACAATTTTTGAGCGTTTGGCAGAATTGAGCGCTTCCTTATTGATTCTTACAGCCATCAAATAGGTATGTGCCCCGGGATTGTATAGTTTTGTTTTATAAAATGACAGGTTGCTGAAAATGGCTGCAGCACTATCCAGTGCAGACTGGCTGGCAATGGAATCTGCAAATATTTTTTTGGGAACCAGTTTATCGGTAAGGGTATCTTTACCCAGGCCAACGGCTGCCGGAATGCTCAACACATCTTCTACATAGGCTACTTTTCTTATGTCCTTATGCAGCTGGCTGTAGGCTTTAAAAAAATCAAGTTCAAAAAAATGATCGGTTTGTATACCTGCCACCATAGTATTCCCGTCGTCACCAAATTTCTGCTGAAAAGATTTATACTCCCGGAATTTGGGATTGTCTGTTGGAATGGCCCTCGCAAAATCATAGCCCAGCTTTACCTGGCTGGCATAATATCCCATTACACCGGTAGCAATTAATAAAATAACCAGTAAAACCAAGCGGTTTTTAATAACAAAACTTCCTAAACGTTGCCACATAATCAATGAATAATTAATGAACAATAACCCAAAGGCGGTAAATAATTCTGCAAAGAAAATCAATTTGAGCCTAATTGTATCGCTCAGCTGGTTTAATGTTTGCTATTTTTGAATTGTAACACAGTTTTTAAGTAATACATCCCCGGCTTCAAACACTCAAAGAATTCCTTTGTGGTTTTTGCCGCTTTGCGGGATAAGTCACCATGACACATAAAACAAAAGGCATTGTATTACGCAGCATAAAGTATGGCGAAACCAGCGTGGTGGTTACCATACTAACCGAGCTGTTTGGCATACAAACCTATATGGTAAACGGGGTAAGAACCAGTAAAAAAGCATCGGCAAAGGCGAATTACTTTCAGCCGGCTGCCATTTTAGACCTGGTGGTGTACCACAGCGATAATAAGCCCATGCAGCACATCCGGGAATTTGGCTGGGCATATTTATTTGATACGGTATTAACCGATGTTATAAAAAACAGCATTGCCGCTTACATGGTGGAATTGCTGCAAAAAAGTTTAAAACAGCCCGAGGCAAATGCCGATCTGTTTCATTTTTGCGAAGACGCCCTGGTTCGGTTAGATACCAGCGGTAAAAAAGTGGCCGCTAACTTTCCACTGTTCTTTGCCCTGCACCTGGCTTATTTTTTAGGTTTTAGAATTACAGATAATTATGATGCAGCTAATACCTACCTCGATTTGCAGGAGGGTGTTTTTACCGATCATCAACCCATTCATCCGCATTTTTTAAGTGAAGCACCCGCCGCAATAACAGCCCAGTTATTAAAAGTGATGCAGCCATACGAACTGGAAGATTTTAATTTGAATCATGTGATGAGGCGGCAGTTATTACTGAGTTTTCAGGATTATTATGCATTGCATATTTCAGAATTTGGGCAAATGAAAACATTGATGGTATTGCATGAAGTACTGTAGGGATCGGCCTTCGGCGATTGCGGTTTGCTACAGACCGGCAGGCAGGTTGTAAGGAGCTGCACTGATGAATACAGGAATATATTTTACAAAATTCTTACTGAAGAGGAAGCTTTGTTAAGCTGTCCGTTTTCAACACTCTCAATCAATACTACACCCGGTTGTTTGCCTTTTTCAAAACTGCCTAAAGTATCGTCCATTTGCAGGGCCCGGGCACCGTTGATGGTAGCCCATTGCAATGCATCAGCCAATTTCAGTTGTGGAAAATGTTGCTGTAATGTTTTCATCTCTTCCAAAATACTCAGCTGGTGATTGGATGCCAGGCTATCGGTACCCAAAACAATATTACAACGCTTATCCACCAGCATTTGCACATTGGGCAGCTGGCGGGTGATATATAAATTGGCATTAGGGCAAAGGCAAAAGCTCGTTTGCAGTTTGGCGTTTTCTGTTTGCAGTTTTATAAATTCAATATCGTCTTCGCTTGTGGTTACATTATGCACCAGTAATAATGACTGGCCTTTTGTAAAATATGGCAAGAAGCTTTGTACGCTGCTTTTTCCGCTGGCTTTAAAAAATGAAATGTCAATATTTAATTTTTCATACAATCTTAAAAAATCTCCGGCCCGGGTTTTAAAAAACGCATCCTCGGCGGTTGTTTCCTGGTTATGGATCGACACCAGGTTGTTTTTTGGAAAATCATTGATCAGTTGAAACAACGCTGGCGAAACGGAATAAGGTGCATGCGGAATAAGTGTGGTTGCAGGTTTGTTTTTTTGTGCTTGCTGTTGATTTGCAGCCGCATTATTAAATTGATGGAAAATGTCAAGCGCTGCATCAAAGCGGAACTGTGCCCCTGCCGGAATAAAACCAGCCACTTCAATAAAATTATGGTACCGTAACTGTTGCCTTGCTTTTTGCCGGATGGTAAATGAAGTGTTGCAAATATCCCCCACAGCCGCAATACCGTTTTGCAGCATCGCCGCTTCGGCCGCTTCAATAGCAGTAAGTATCTCAGTTTCGGCAAAATGCCGCTCCGTCATGATCTTAAAAACAAAATCCACCAAACCTGTTTGTTCCGGAACCACCCCCTTTAAATGGGATAGCTCCAGGTGGCAGTGTGCATTGATAAAACCCGGACTTAATATTCCCTTCAATGCTTCAACACCTTCACCCGCATCTTTCAGGGGAAGAATATCTACAATAACCCCCGTTTTATCCGTAATTAAAACATTCTCTTCGGGCAAAAGAGTATGCCCGGTAAAAATATTATTGGCTGTAAATTTTCTGTACAAAATGATTGATTGATAAATTGTAAATTTGCCGCCAGCCTTGCAAAATGCAATTAAAGCTAAACAGGGGAAGTCAGAATAAGGGAGTAACACCGCAAAGTGCAGTATTGTTACCCGTTTTCGTACCCAAAATAAAATTACACTATGTTAGATAAACTGGACGCAATAAAAGGAAGATTCGACAATTTGGGCGTGGCGCTTACCAATCCGGAGATTGTGAGCGACAATAAAAAATTTGCTGCCACCAGTAAAGAGTACCGCAGCCTGGAAAAGATTGTGAACGGCAGAAATGAATATGTAAAAGTGCTGGACGATATTGAGTTTAACAAAGAAGTATTGAACAGCGATGATGCCGAAATGAGAGAAATGGCCAAGATGGAACTGCCTGCCTTGGAAGAAAAGAAAACACAACTGGAGGCATTGCTGCGCCAGATGCTGATACCCAAGGACCCTTATGATGAAAAAAATGCCATTTTAGAGATACGTGCCGGAACCGGTGGTGATGAGGCCAGCCTTTTTGCCGGCGATCTGCTGCGGATGTATATTAAATACTGCGAAAAGAAAGGCTGGAAAACAACCCTGCTGAGTGAAAGCGAAGGAACGGTAGGTGGATACAAAGAGGTGCAGGTAGAAGTGGTGGGTGACGATGTATACGGCATTTTAAAATTTGAAAGCGGGGTACACCGGGTACAAAGGGTGCCCAACACTGAATCAAGCGGCAGGGTACATACCAGTGCAGCCACCGTAGCCGTAATGCCCGAAGCCGAAGAAGTGGATTTTGAGCTGAAGGAAAGTGATGTAAAAATGGAAACCGCCCGAAGCGGTGGTGCCGGCGGACAGAATGTAAACAAGGTGGAAACCAAGGTGTTTTTAACCCACAAACCCACAGGTATTGTTGTAGTATGTCAAACAGAGCGCAGCCAGCTGGGCAACAGGGAAAAAGCCATGGACATGCTGCGTACCAAATTATATGATGAAGAAGTGCGTAAAGCCGAGGAAGCCATTGCTCATAAACGTAAAAGCCTGGTGAGTACCGGTGACAGGAGTGCAAAGATCCGCACGTATAATTTTCCGCAGGGAAGAGTAACCGATCATCGTATAGGGCTAACGGTATACAACCTGGATGCCGTACTCAATGGCGAAGTACAGGAATTTATTGATGCCCTGCAGTTTGCAGAGAATGCCGAAAAATTAACCACTCAGAATTAATACAACAAGTTGCAACCATTTCAAAAATTCTGCTATCTTCATAGCAGAATTTTTTGTTAACCATTAAAAGTAAAAACATGTTAGAAGAATTATTCAACCTGGTAAAAAGCCATGGACAGGAAGCGGTGATCAATAACCCGGTAGTACCCAACGATCAAAATGATGCTGTACTGGCTTCTGCTACGCATTCTGTTGCCGAAGAGCTGCAGGGTACATTGGCCGGGGGTGGTTTGCAAAATGTATTGTCGTTATTTGGAGGCGGCGGATCCAATTCCGGGGGTAGTTTATTAAACAATCCCATTGTAAGCAGCATTATCAGCAACTTTACCAATAAACTGACCAACAATCATGGTATTGCCGGCAACCAGGCCAGTGGTATTGCAGGAAGCTTAATTCCTAGTGTGTTAAGTAATCTTATCAACCGTACCAACGATCCTAACGATAATGGCTTTAATATCAACAGCATCATCGGATCGCTTACCGGTGGCGGCACAGCACAGGCGGGTGGCAGCACAGGTGGATTTGACCTGAATGGCATACTCAGCAAGTTCACTGGCGGCGGAGGCCTGGATACCGATGGAGATGGTCAGATAGAAATCAGTGATATCATCAGCAAAGTAACCGGTGGTGCCCAGCAACAGCAGGCACAGCAAGGCGGTGGCGGTGGTTTGATGGATATGATCAAGGGTTTTATTAAGTAAGATCCTTTAAGATATTGTTAAAGCGTCCTCAAAAAGGGCGCTTTTTTATTTTTGCTTAAACCTAATTGATAACTTTACGTCGTATATCTACTAAAAGCAATCTGGAATATTTTTTTTATATTGCTAATAGAAATAAACAGTTCTTTTTTCCGTTATCAAAATACAGGCGTTTTAAGCAGATTTGGGGTATTATCAAATTCTTAACACCCGCAACAAAACTTCTGGCACCTGATTTGCGTAAGTAGATATAGAACACAACAATTAATATTTTAAATTTTCTCATAAGCAGTTAGTTTTGGTAAAACGGCCCCTGTTTCCACAGGGGCTTCTCTTTTACAGCCACTTCACCAACGTTTAACTACAAGCTGCACTGTATTAAGATATTTTTGCGCTTCCATGAGCAATCAACCCCAGATATTCCAGGCTTCCAGCCCATCCAGGTGGAAAAAAGTAAAATGGACCAGCAGGATCATTCTAATAATCATTTGTTTTTTATTAGCCGTAGTAATGCTGGCCCTGGTAAAAGCTTCTATTCCTTCGCAGTTGAATTACAATCAGCAGTCAAAACAATACGCAAATACACTCGACCCAAACCAACCACTAACATTTGCACACAGCCAAAATAAAAAATACAAGGGCTTTAAAGATTTTTTAGAAAAGAAAACACTTGAAGATTCTTTAAAAAGTAATAAAAGATTTTACCCAGATACGGCAAATAATAATCCATATATCAGGGCCGCATTTTATACCCCATGGAACCAGGCTGCATCGCTGCCCAATTTAGAAGCGTATGGAGATAATTTAAACACTATTTTCCCCGAGTGGTTTTTTATTGATACCCTAACCTATAAACTGCAAACAAGAATTGACAGTGCCGGCCTGGCCGTAATGAAGCAAAAGCAACTGCGCATTATGCCCATTTTCAACAATTTTCATACGGGGAAAGATTTTGACGGAAAATTGCTGCATGTTATTTTAAATGACAGTGTAAAAAGAAGCGCCATCATCAAACAATTAACAGATACCCTCAGTTTTTACAAACTGCAGGGCATTAATATTGACTTTGAAGAATTGGTTGAAAAAACAAACGATCCGCTTACCCAGTTTCAGAAAGAATTATACCAGGCATTACATCCACTGGGATTTACAGTTACCATGGATGTTGCCGTTAAAAACAACGATTATGATTATGAAAAGCTTTCTGCTTACAATGATTACATCATTTTAATGGCATACGACCAGTTTAGTAATACTACTTTACCCGGACCTGTATGTGCACAAAAATGGATTGAAGAAGCCATAGACTGGACTGCCGCAAAAATTGAGAGCGAAAAAATCATTATAGGCATTGCAGGTTATGGATACGACTGGAAACTGGATGAAGATGGAAAAGTGAATGAAGTGAATGATGTTACTTATTCAACTGCCATCAACAATGCTAAAAGCGTTAATGCAGTAGTTGATTATGATAATGACAGCTATAACTTACATTACAGCTATACCGAAGAAGTGAAAAATGAGGATGGCAGTACCGAAAAATTCAAGCACGAGGTTTGGTTTGTTGATGCGGCAACCTCTTTTAATATCCTGCGCTTTAGCGATGAATATGCAACTGCAGGTACCGCTTTATGGCGTATTGGCAGCGAAGACACCAGGATGTGGACCTACTACAACAGGGATTTAAGTAATGATGCGCTGCAAATAAAACCATTTAATTTTAACCTGCTTTCCACTGTAGCCTACAATGCCAACGGCAAACCCACAGCAGTTAATAATGGCGGAGGGGAACTCCTTGATTTTTTATACGCTCCGCAGGAAGGAAAAATAAATATACAGGTGGATACCGCTGAACAGTTAATTGCAGAACAAAACTATATCCAGCTGCCTTCCGGGTATGTATACAAAAAATTTGCAGAAGATACCACCCCTGTAGGGCCAGGTCATAAACTCATTCTTACTTTTGATGATGGCCCCGACCCGGTATGGACACCTAAAATTCTGGACATCCTGGAAAGCAGGCAAATCCCTGCAACCTTTTTTATTGTGGGTTTACAGGGAGAAAAAAACATCCCCCTTTTACAACGTATCAATAAAGATGGATTTGAAATTGGCAATCATACTTTTACTCATGGTAATATTGCCAAAATGAGTGCCGAAAGAGCTGAAGTGGAATTAAGACTGACCCGGTTATTAATTGAAACCATAACCGGAAGATCAACCATATTATTCAGGGCGCCTTTTAATGCAGATAGTGAACCACAAACCTATGATGAAATTGAACCTTTGGCAAGAAGTAAAAAAGACAATTATATTACAGTGGGCGAAAGTATTGACCCCAACGACTGGGAAGTGGGTGTAAATGCAGACAGTATTGTTGCAAGAACCATCAGGCTGGCCGAAAATGGCAATTCAAATATCATACTGTTGCATGATGCGGGGGGCGAAACAAGGAAAGCAACAGTAGAAGCATTACCCCGAATTATTGATTATTTTCAGAAAAAGGGTTGCAAGTTTACCACAGTGGCAGATTTAATGGGCAAAACCAGGGATGATGTAATGCCAAAAGTAGCTTCTTCTTTTTCTAACAAACTGAATTTTTTTATTGCTGAAGCAACTTACTGGGGCAGTAATATCCTGTTTTCTCTTTTCATCATCGGCATTGTATTATCTATTGCCCGTATGACCGTAATGGCTGTTATAGCTTCGCTTCAAATGAAAAATGAAAAAACTAACAATGCAGTGGCACCCGCTGCAGCAACTTTTTTTCCCCCGGTTTCAGTAATTGTTCCGGCATACAACGAAGAAGTGAATGCAGAAAGAACGGTCAACAATCTTTTACAGCAAAATTATCCGCACCTTAAAATAATATTTGTAGATGATGGCAGTAAAGACAATACGTTTAGAAAAGTAAGTGCTGCTTTTTCAAATGTTCCCAACGTGCTGGTATGTACCAAGCCCAACGGAGGCAAAGCCACCGCATTAAACTATGGTATTCAGCTGGCCGATACCGACTACCTGGTTTGTATAGATGCAGACACCCAATTAAAATTTGACGCCATCAGCCAGCTGATGAAAAAATTTACAGATGCAAATGTGGGGGCTGTTGCCGGTAACGTAAAAGTGGGCAATGAAGTAAACATGATCACCAGGTGGCAAAGCATAGAGTACATTACCTCTCAGAATTTTGACCGCCGAGCTTTTGACCTGTTGAACTGTATTACGGTTGTACCCGGTGCCATTGGGGCATTTAAAAAAGAGGCCATAATAAAAGCAGGTGGTTTTACCAGCGATACATTAGCCGAAGATTGTGACCTGACCATGCGCCTGCACCGCAATCATTACACGGTAAGAAATTGCAACGAAGCCATTTCTTATACCGAGGCCCCGGAAACTATGCAGCAGTTTATGAAACAGCGTTTCCGCTGGAGTTTTGGTGTAATACAGTGTTTTTGGAAACATCGTGATGCGGTGTTTAACCCCAAATATAAAAACCTGGGTATGGTGGCATTACCCAATATCCTCATCTTTCAAATGATATTGCCATTTTTAGCACCCCTGGCCGACCTGATACTGGTATTAAGCCTGCTGGCTGCCGGGTTGGGCATTATTCCGGCAAGCCTTGGGCATATCATTTTTTATTACCTTGTTTTTTCGGTGGTGGATATTGCCGGTGCCGCTCTGGCTTTTGCCTTTGAAAAAGAAGATTATAAAAAGCTGTTGTGGATGATACCCCAGCGCCTGGTATACCGCCAGCTGATGTATTATATTTTGATAAAATCTTTTAACCGGGCCATTAAGGGAGAATTACAGGGTTGGGGCGTTTTAAAACGTACCGGAAATGTAAAACCCATATCAACTGCGCAAAATACAGTTTAGTCCTTTACCTTTGCCCTCCAAATTACACCACCACTATTGGCAGACGAAACATCAGATAGAAAACAATTTTTCAGGCGCCTGCGTAAAGGCGTGGAGACCGAGCAAACCGAGATGAGCTTTATGGATCATCTGGAAGCATTGCGCTGGCATATCATGCGATCTGTATTGGTATGGCTGGCGGCAGCTATTGCTATTTTTGTTTTTAGAGACTGGGTGTATGATGCAGTGATACTGGGTCCAACAAATGCAAAATTTGTGACTTATGGGGCATTGTGCAGGTTTGGCCAGTGGCTGGGTGTTGGCAGCAGTCTTTGTATGCCACCAGTAAAAATTGATCTGCAGATCACAGAAATGAACGGCACTTTTACTTCTGCTTTAAACATTTCTATGGTTGGCGGAGTAATAGCTGCCTTCCCCTATATCTTTTGGGAATTATGGCGTTTTATAAAACCCGCTTTATCGGCAAAAGAAAAAAAATATGCCCGTGGAAGCATCTTTTGGGTATCCCTCTGTTTTTTTACAGGTGTTGCTTTCGGGTATTATTTATTAGCCCCTTTTACATTTAATTTTTTAGCCACATTTAAATTGGGTACTACCGGTACCATTATATATAAACCCACACTTACCGACTATATTGACAGCCTTACCAACCTGATTTTAGGTTGTGGTATTGCATTTGAATTACCCATACTGGCTTATGTGCTGGCTAAAATTGGCCTGATCTCTGCTACGTTTTTAAAAAAATATTCCAAGTATGCTTTTGTGGTTATTTTACTTGTGGCCGCAATCATTACTCCTTCGCCAGATATGACCAGCCAGATCATTGTAGCATTGCCCCTGTTGATACTGTACTGGATCAGTATTCTTTTAGTTGCTTCTGTTGACCGTAAAAAAGCCAAAGAAGAAAAAGAGTGGAGCTGATAACAATACATATTTTTTGATGGATAATGAACAATGTTTTCTTTCAGAAAGAATATTCTTTTTGCAGCCGCATGTTTTTTATATGCTAATTTTGTAAAGGCATTGTTCATTATTAATTGTTAATTATTCATTATCTATGTGTCCCTTTAATTTAAAATTACCCGTTGCCATTGGATGCGATCATGCAGGCTTTGATTGTAAAGAAGATCTTATCTCTTTTTTAGAAGGAGAAGGAGTGGTGTATAAAGATTTTGGCACCTACAATAAAGATTCTGTTGACTATCCCGATTTTGCACACCCTGTTGCAAGCGCCGTAGAAAAAGGCGAAGTGGCTTTTGGTGTGTTATTATGCGGCAGTGCTAACGGTGTGGCAATTACTGCCAATAAACACCAGGGCGTAAGAGCGGCCATTTGCTGGGGCGAAGAACTTGCTGAACTGGCCCGTAAGCACAATGATGCCAACATCATCTGTATTCCGGCCCGTTTTGTAAGGGATGGTGATGCAGAAAAAATGCTGGATACATTTATGAATACAGCATTCGAAGGTGGCCGCCATGCCAGCAGGGTTGGTAAAATTGCCTGCTGATTTTACTGACCAATGTAGTATACCCCGTTTTTCAACCACTCATAAAATAAATAATCAAAGCTTACAGGGTTTGGCTATTTTGCTTTTGTTGCGCACCTTTCAATTAAAAGCTGGTGTATCTAATCACAAAAAAAAATCAATGAAAAAATTATTTACACTCACAGGTGTATTGCTTTGTGGATCACTTGTATTTGCCCAGGCCGGCGATCCTGCAAAATATGCCGGTACTATTACAGGAGAAAATTTAAAAAAACATTTGACAATTATTGCCAGTGATGAGTTTGAAGGAAGGGAAACCGGAACCGAAGGCCAGCGAAAAGCAGCCGCATATATTGAAGCACAGTTTAAAGCTACCGGGTTAAAACCTGCTGAAGCATTAAAAGGTTACCAGCAGCTGTATCCATTGTACCAGGACAGCCTGGTAAGCACCAGTTTAAAAGCCGGTAAAACAGCAGCGGTTTTTGGTAAAGACTTTATCAGCCCGATGAACACCAACGAAACCGGCAAGTTCAAAGGCAAAAAAATAATCTTTATTGGTTATGGTATAGATGATAAGGCTTACAGCGATTATACAGGTATAGACGTAAAAGGAAAAGTGGTGGTATTTTTTTTAGGAGAGCCCAAAAAAGATGGCAAGTATATGATCAGTGGTACCAACCGCGGAAGTGAATGGACCTTCCCCGGTATCAGTAAAAAACTGGCGCTTGCTGCCGCCAAAGGTGCTGCCGGTGCCCTGGTAATTAATCCCCTGCAGGAAACCTTTAACCAGCGTGCCGTTGATAATGGTAAAAAAACAGGTGTGTATTATCCCAGGGCCACTGCCGAAGGAAATGCCATTAATTATGCCCTGGTTTCTCATGCTTTTGCAAAAACACTGCTGGGCAACAATTTTGATGCTTCCCTGCCCGCTGCAAAAAGTTACGAACTCTTTAAGATCGCTTCATTTGAGAAAAAGATGAAAACCAGCTTTAGTTTCAATAAATACCGCGCTGTAATCAATGCCAGTAATGTGCTGGGTGTTATTGAGGGTACAGATAAAAAAGAGGAGTTTGTTTTTTTAACCGGGCACTACGATCACCTGGGTAAACGTGATGGTAAAATTTATTATGGTGCCGATGATGACGGCAGTGGTACCTGTGCCATAATTCAAATGGCCGAAGCTTTTGCAAAGGCTGCCGCAGAGGGGCACGGGCCAAGAAGAACCATTGTATTCATGACCGTTAGTGGCGAAGAGAAAGGCTTGTGGGGGAGTGAATACTACAGCGATCACCCGGTTTTTCCTTTAGATAAAACCACTGTGGACCTTAATACGGATATGGTGGGACGGGTTGATACAGAGCGTAAAACGGGCGACACGCTCAACTATGTGTATGTGATTGGCCACGATAAAATAAGCAGCGACCTGCCTGTGATAAATGAAGGCATGAATAATAAATATACCCAGCTGGTACTGGATTACAAATTTGACGACCCCAACGACCAGAACCGGATCTATTTCCGCAGCGACCATTATAATTTTGCCCGCAAAGGTGTGCCTATTTTATTCTTTTATGATGGAATGTTAAAAGCAGATTATCATAAACCCACAGATACTGTAGATAAGATCAACTGGGATCTGTATGAGAAAAGAGTGCGCATGATATTTTATACCGCCTGGGAAATAGCCAACAGGGATGCTATGCTTAAAAGAGATACTCCTTTGAATATGGGAACAAGATAGCAATACAAAAGCAGGAATAAACAACAAGGAACAGGGAATGCAGAATGAAGTACAACACTTCAATATTCAACATTTCCTGTTCCTTGTTCAATATTATACCATTACCATCCCAGCACCCATGCAAACAACAACGGCGCCACAATGGTAGCATCACTTTCCACAATGAATTTAGGAGTATGAATATCTAATTTACCCCAGGTAATTTTTTCGTTTGGTACAGCCCCTGAATAAGAACCATAAGAGGTGGTGGAATCTGATATCTGGCAGAAATAGCTCCAGAAAGGCACATCATGCCATTCCAGATCCTGGTACATCATGGGCACTACACAAATAGGAAAATCACCGGCAATACCACCCCCAATCTGGAAGAACCCAACACCTTTTCCGCCGCTGTTATTCCTGTACCAGTCGGCCAGCCATACCATGTATTCAATACCACTTTTCATTGTAGTGGCTTTCATTTCATTTTTAATGATGTAGGAAGCGAAAATATTTCCCATGGTACTGTCTTCCCATCCGGGTACCACAATGGGAATGTTTTTTTGTGCAGCAGCCAGCATCCAGCTGTTTTTGGGATCAATTTCGTAGTACTGTTCCAATACCCCACTCAACAACATTTTGTACATGTACTCGTGAGGGAAATAGCGTTCTCCCTTATCATCGGCATCTTTCCATAATTTATGGATGTGCTGTTGTAATCTTCTGAATGCCTCTTCTTCGGGAATGCAGGTATCTGTAACACGGTTATAATGATTTTCTAAAAGATCCCATTCTTCCTGCGGGCTAAGGTCGCGGTAATTAGGCACCCTTTTATAGTGGCTGTGAGCCACCAGGTTCATAATATCCTCTTCCAGGTTGGCACCGGTGCAGCTGATAATAGCTACTTTATCCTGCCGGATCATTTCGGCAAGGCTTAAACCAAGTTCGGCTGTGCTCATGGCACCTGCAAGTGTGATCATCATTTTACCCCCTGCATCCAAATGGGCTTCGTAGCCTTTGGCGGCATCCATTAAAGCGGCCGCATTAAAATGCCTGTAATGGTGTTCTATAAAATTAGAGATGGGTCCTTTAGTCATTGTATTAATTTTTTAGAACAGCAAAAGTAATTTTTTTTTACAGCTTACCGTTGATTTTCTGTATCGGTCAGCAACAAAATGCAATTGTTGTACTAAAAGAAATATTGGCCCTGCAAAACCTTAACATTTCAATTCTATTATCTTTGTATATGATATTTATTTAATTGCGTGGTAAAAGCCGTATTGCGGCAAACTATCTTAGCATGCAGTAGATCATGATTAGCCAAAAGTACAAAGGCAGCACAGGTGCTAACTGTTTCCGGCGGTAATTTTTAAATTTACAGATCCAAATAAGCTAATGTTTAATTTTTTTAAGAAAAATACAGCATCAGATACCACACCCCAGTATTTGCCGCTTACGCTGGATATACATTCACATATTTTACCGGGTATAGATGACGGCTCCCCCGATATGGCAACTTCGCTGCAACTGATCAGGGGTTTATACGATCTGGGCATCAGGGAATCTGTTGCCACGCCGCATATTATTGGCGACATGTACAGGAACACACCCCAGATCATTAATGATGCGTTAAAAAAAGTACAGCAGGCATGTAAAAAAGCAGGTATTAAGATGGAATTGTCGGCAGCAGCAGAATATATGCTGGATGATCATTTTATGGAATTGCTGCAGAAGAAAGAACCTCTGTTAACTTTATATAAGAACATCATACTTACAGAGATCTCTTATTCCACCACCCCCGAAAACCTGGATGCCATTACCGCCGGCATTACAGACCGGGGCTACCTGCCTGTTTTAGCACATCCCGAACGGTATCATTACTACCAGCAACGTTTGGAAAAGTATTTCGAATTAAAAGAAATGGGCTTTGTGCTGCAGATCAACCTGCTGTCGTTAACAGGTTATTATGGTAAAAAGGCCGAAAAAGCGGTGAAATTTATTTTAGATAATAACCTGGCATCACTTGCAGGTACTGACCTCCACCACGAGAAACACCTGGCAACTTTAGGCGAGGCACGAAACAGAATTATTTTTCAGCAATACCTGGAAGGAAAATTATTTAACGATTTTGATGCCATTATTTTAAAATTGTAACCGTATTTACAATAAAGGGATATAATACTTATACTATATCCCTTTACTGTGCTGAGTAAGCGGTCCTATTTTAACAGTTCCAGCACTACGGTTTTATACGATCCGATAGTTAGTTCTTTTATTTCACTTTCTGTTTTAGAGATCACATCCTTATATTTTACGAACCCTTTTGTTCTTTCAGCAAATTTGTCAAAAGAAACCTTTTTTTCTTCCTTTGATGTATTCATCACCACCATTACTGTTTGAGTATCGGTATACCTGAAATACACATATACCCCGTCTACCGGATAATATTGCATCAGTTTACCCGTAGTTAATGCAGGTGATGATTTACGGTAGTTGGCCAATGTGGCCAGGTATTGGTAAATGGCCTGGTCTTTTTGCGTACGGCCTGCTATTTCAAATTTATTTACCGCATCATTTGGCCAGCCGCCGGGAAAATCCAGTCTTACATATCCGTCATTGGGAGAAGTGGTACCTGCTGTAGCCAGTTCATCGCCATAATACATTTGCGGAATACCCCTGCAGGTTAACAACCATGCCAACCCGCATTTGTATTTATCCATGTCTTCATTCACAATTGAATAAAAACGGGCCATGTCGTGATTGTCTAAAAATATCACCTGCCTGGAAGGATCTTTATACACAAAATCCTGTGCCAGGGTAGTATACAGATTATTCACGCCATCATTCCATCCAAAATCATGTGTCAATGCATCAGTAATACCCCATAAGGTTTGAAAATCGGTAGAAGCCTGCAGGTTACTTTTAAATGGTATATTGTAATTGTTCTGAACAAAATAAGATTGATTGGGTACTCCATGCACCCATGTTTCGCCAAACAGGGTCAGCTGCGGGTATTCGTCTGTTAAGGCTTTATTGCAGCGGTTCATAAATTCAAGGTCGTTATAGGCATAGGTATCTATGCGCCACCCATCAATACCAAATTCTTCCACCGTCCAAATTGCATGCTGAATTAAAAAACTGGCCACATAGGGATTGCCCTGGTTAAGGTCGGGCATTTGCGGTGTAAACCATCCGTCTGCCATTTGCTTTGCCTGTTCTTTACTGGCGTAGGGATCAAACAATACCTGGTCTTTATAACTTGTGTTGGTATAGGCATTCCATTGGTGCAGCCAGTCTTTCATGGGTAAATCCTGCACCGTAAAATGGTACAGGCCCACATGATTATATACCGCATCCTGAATGATCTTCATTCCTTTTGCATGTACTGCATCAATCAGGTTTTGATACGCTTGTTCTCCACCAATCCGTGGATCAATTTTATAATGATCTGTAAATGCATAGCCATGCTCGGTACGGTTGGGCATATCGTTTTCAATAACCGGGTTCAGCCACAAAGTAGTTACGCCCAGTGCATTTAAATAATCCAAATGGTTTTGAATACCCTGCAGATCGCCCCCGTGACGGTTAAAAACGGTGTCGCGGTTTAACGACTGGTCTCTCATCCCCGGCACTTTATCATTAGAAGGATCGCCATTACTAAAACGGTCGGGCATGATGAGATACATAAAATCTTTTGAGCTTACTCCCTGTGCAAAACTGCGGCCTTTACCACTCCTCCGGGCCTTTAATTCAAACTGAACAGATGCCACCGTACCGGCTTTTATGGTAAGTACACCGGGTTTGGCAGAGGGGGCAATGGTAATGTCTAAAAACACATAGTTGCTGTTCTCCACTTTATGTACTTTATCCAGCTTTACCCCGGGATACTGAATGGTAAATGCAGGGGCGGCGGCAATACCATTGCCATGCACCATTAATTGCACTTTGTTCCATTTCATTCCGGTAAACCAGTTGGTGGGATACAATTTATACGCATCCTGTGCAAACGAATAAACAGAAAGCAGCAGCAATAAATTTAAAAGAAGGGATTTCTTTTGCATGGTAGTATTTTTTATTTTAAAAAAATCCGCCCCGAATGTTTCGGGGCGGATGATATGTTTTACAGCGTCATATTGATCCGCCTGTTATTTAACACTAAATTTTCCGGTAGTGCCTAAGGCAAAATTTACACTTATTTTATAAGTGCCGTTTGCTGCAGGGCCGGGGAAATTCTGACCCAGGTCGTAACCAAAATCACCACCTGCAAATAAGCCGGCGATAGAGTTGTCGGCAACTGCATACTTGTGTCCCCAGTCGCCATTAACCGGTAATAATAAATATTGCTTTCCACCGGTTAATGCCAGTGATACTTCAAACACAGATGAATTTAAACGGGTAAGCTGTTGCGAAGGAACCGGTACCGGGTTGCCCCATCCGCCGGGAGTGGCATCACCTACTATGAATAAATCGCTGGGCAATGTTCCTGTAAAAGGTGTTACAGAAAATTTACCTGTTTGAAAATCCAGTACAATTTTATACCAGCCGCTGGCTGCGGGTCCGTTAAAATTGGTTGACAGGTCGTAACCAAAATCTCCGCCTGTTGCAGGCACACTGCCGTCGCTGACAGAGAATTTATGTCCCCAGTCGCCATTAACCGGCAATACCAAATATTGTTTACCGCCATTCAGGTTAAATATCCCTGCAAAAGTAGTTTCATCTAACTGGGCAAATTCCTGTGTGGGTACCGGAACAGGATTGCTCCATCCACCCTGGCTGGCATCGCCCACTAAAAATAGTTTACCCGATGCAGGAAGTGCTACTTTGGGTGGCACTTTATACGGTGTATACTTAATGGTAACAGTATTGGATTTGTACTGTTCGTTGTTATTGCCATAAGAAGAAATCACCCTTACATCCATATTGTAAGCAACATTGAAGGCAAATCCAAAGCTCAGCGCAACGGTGTTCAGTTCTTTTGCAAGTAAGGCACTGTTGAATACCCCTGTTACAGTTTTTTGATAGGCTTTTGTAAAATTCCTTCCTGCCGAATCAATTTGTATAACATACTTATACAAGGCAGAATCCTGTGCGTATTTTGGACTGGTCCACGAAAAGGTAACCGCCGTTTTATTAGAATCGGCTGGTGCCGGGGCAATAGTAGCCACAGAACTGTTTAATGCCACTGCCGCGCCATTGCTAAATGTGGCTACATCTGCAGCTTTGTCGCACGACATAATGGTAAGTGCAACAGCAAACACCGCCAGTATACTTTTTATAATTTTTTTCATTGCAATCAGTTTTTAATTTTTAAAGTTTGGTTACAGTAAATCTGCCGAGCTTAAAATCTACCACAATTTTATAGTTGCCGGTTGCAGAAGGGCCGGGGAAATTATCTGATTTATCATAACCAAAATCTCCGCCTGTATTTAAACCTGACAGGTTTTTATTTGGTACTGCATATTTATGTCCCCAATCGCCATTAACAGGCAGTATCAGGTATTCTTTTCCGCCAGTTAAAGAAACAGTAATCTCGTAAGTGGTGGTGTTTACTTTGGTGAATTGCTGTGAAGGCACAGGAACAGGGTTGCTCCAGCCGCCTGCTGTTGCATCTCCCACCAGGTACAGGTTACCACTTGATGGTAATGGCACCGCCACATCCAGGTAATTGGTGATCACACATTTTAACACATTAGAATACAAAGCAGCACTGGAATTGGTGAGGTTTGACTTGATTCTTATTTCAACATTATGTGGCAAGTTTTCTATCAATCCCAGTTTTGCCATAGCAGTATTGATCTCTTTGATGGTAACACCACGTGACAGGTCTTTAGCAACCACTATTTCCTGTATACTGGGGTTACTGAAGTTTGATCCGGTTGAATCAAACTGTATGGTGTAACTCACATCCTGGCTGCTGATGCCGGTACTCATCTGGTAATTAGGATTGGTCCAGGTAAAAGTAGCCCAGGTTTTATTTTCATCGGCCTTGGTCATTACCAATGGGGCCAGGCTGGTAGCAGTTAAAACAGGGCTTGTGCCTCCCAGGTATGTAACGGTATTGATCTCTTTTTTGCAGGATACCATTACCGTTGCCGTAAGTATTACGCAAGCTAAAAGTTTTATTATATTTTTCATATCAAGTATTTTATTGTTTCTGAATTAATAACCGGGGTTTTGAACCAGGTTGGGATTTGCAGCAAGATCATCAGATGGAATTGGATACAAATTGTATTTGCTGTCTACTGCTGTGCCAGAAGCCACACCACCTTTCCATGCCCATAAATAAGCGCTGGTGGTAAATTGTCCGTAACGGATCAGGTCTGTACGGCGGTGTCCTTCCCACATCAGTTCACGTCCTCTTTCAGATAAGATATAAGGTAAAGCAACAGATGCTGCATTGGCTGCATTGGCATCAGAAGGCCTTGCCCTTACTGCCAGTTGCTGCAGGTAATTTAATGCAGTAGCATTTGAACCACCGGCTCCGCCTCTTGCAACAGCTTCGGCATAGATCAGGTAAATTTCTGCCAGCCTGAAGATTGGCATATCGATACTGGAGAATGTTTTACCATTATCAATATTGGGTGCAATTACGCCGGCCCTTGTTTTGTTCCTGAACTTAGTGGATGAGTAGCCATCAGTAGCTACATCCAGCAATTGGGTCATGATTTTATTTTGACCGGATGTATAAAACTGGCCCCTTATATCTGCAGTATTGAACAGATCAACAAATTGTTCGGTAACCCTGATACAACCCCATGTTCCGCTGCAACCAGAGCTATCGCCCGGTACCGCTGCAGGACCATGAATTAAGAATGTAGTACCACCATAAGTTTGTGTGGCAATACCATCGTAAGGAGCTGTCCAGATAAATTCATCGGTATTCAGGTGGTTATCTGCCAGCATCAGCTCGGTAAATTTAGGGTGCAGCGTATAACCGGCACCAATCACTTTATTACAATAGGTGATGGCTTCGGTATATTTTGTAGTGCCGGTGTAAACACCAGCATTTAAATACAAGCGTGCCAGTAAAGACCATGCACCTGCCTGATCAACCCGTCCGTATTCATTTGCTTTAGGTGCAGGTAAAGAAGTAGCTAAATCTTTTAATTCAGTTTCTATATAGTTGAATATGCCGGTTCGGCCTACCTGGGTGGGGAATGATTTTGAGCCAATGGAAACGGCTTCTGTAACCAATGGAGGATTTCCAAAAAGATCCATTAAAACCCAATAGTGATATGCCCTTAAAAAACGGGCTTCTTCTTTATACAGTTTAATGTCTGCTGCATCTTTACCCGAGATACCACGTTTGGCAAGATTGGCATCAGATGATTCTGTAATAAAATTATTTGCCAGTGTAATAGCGTAGAAAGACCTGTAATAGCTGCACTTCACCGAAAAGTTAACAGAGGTCCAGTTCATTTGATGAATACCAATTGGATCGGTATTTCCATGATAGGTCCATCCGGCTTCATCTGTGCTCAGGCATTCCAGGTACCAAAGGTTACGGAAAAAATCAGAGTTACCTGCATCACTGATAATTTGAGAAGGCAGATCGCCACTGCCTGCACCCTGGCTACCAGTGGTAAGCATTACGCCGTATACTTTTGCCAATGCCTGTTTGTATCCCAATGGAGTGGCAAATACTTTATCATTGGTTAAATCATTTGTGGGAGCAAGATCCAGCTTTTTTGAACAACCAGCCAACACCACTAATGCAAGTATTGCGGTAATGATTTTTGATTGAAATGAATGTTGTTTCATATAATTTTTTTTCAATTTTAGTTAATTAAAAATCCAGGTTTGCGCCTATGGAAATAATCCTTGGACGTGGATAAAGGTTATTATCAATACCGCCGTTCACTTCCGGATCAAGTCCTTTGTATTTAGTCACTACAAATACATTCTGAACATTTGCACTTAATCTTAAAGTAGATTTGGTATGAGGCAGTACCCCAAGATTGTACCCTACAGAAAGGTTATCCATCCGTAAGAAAGAAGCATTTTCTAAATAATAATCACTGAATCCCTGGATATCTGTTTTACCGGCAAACCTGGTGTCCAGGTAATTTACCGATCCGTTGTGTATGGTATAAGCATCCAGTATCTGGGTTAATTTGCCCTGGTTACTGTATACATTATTATATATGTAATTATTGAAGTTGGCCCTAACTACAAAACCTGCGGTCCATTGTTTGTAGGTAACATTGGTACTAAAACCAAAGAACAGGTTGGCATCCGGCGCTTTGCCCAGGTATTTGTCTTTTTCGTTGATGATACCATCGCGGTTTACATCTTCAAACAAACCTTCAATTGGTTGTCCGTTAATATCATATACCTGGTGATACAGGTTGAAGGTATTTTTTGCATAGTTGATCTGGCTTAACTGGATGGGGCCGTTTACACCGGCAGCACCACCACCCGGAGCACCCGGATAATTCAGGTCTTTGGGTACCACTGTTAAATTGGTAATGGTATTTTTATTGTAGGTAGCATTAAAGTTCACATCCCAGGTAAGGAATTTGTTTTTTACCGGAACCAGGTTCAGGTTAAACTCTACCCCTTTATTATCCATATTACCCACATTGGCGAGCACATAGGCAGAGAAATTGGTACCTGCAGGCTGAGATACGCTGTTCAGCAGATCCTTTGTTCTTTTCAGGTAAAAATCCACGCTACCGGTAATGCGGTTATTCATAAATCCATAATCAATACCGGCATTGTAACCGGTGGTTTGCTCCCATTTCAAATCAGGATAAAAACCACTGGGTGCATAAGTATAATAATAGCTGTTACCAAATTGTGATAATGAATTGGAACCGCTTAAACTGTAAGTAGACAGGAATGCATAGTTTCCAATACCATCCTGCTGACCGGTAACACCGTAGCCTAATCTTACTTTAAGATCCGACACGGTACTGTTGTTTTTCAGGAAAGCTTCATTTTTAATTTTCCACGAAAAAGCAGCTGATGGGAATGTAGCATATTTGTTTGCCGGACCAAAACGGGAAGAACCATCACGGCGGATAGTAGCCGTTAAATAATACTTATCGTTGAGGATATAATTTAACCTGCCAAAAACACCAATCACTGTATTTTCTGGTTTGTTGAAAGCGAAGGTGGGAGCAGTTGTTCCTGCAATGGTGTCGCCTTTTGCATTATAACCACGGTAGTTATAATAAGTGGCCAAATAATTATTGTAGGTATACCCTGCTGTAAGATCGATCCTGCTTTTAATAGAAGGGAGATCTTTAATATAGTTAAGGTAAAAATCCACCACTGTATTTTGCTTGGTTGATTTGTTGTGGCTTGAAGAGCCGCCCAAACCAGGTTTGCCAATGATATAGGCCTGTGCTGCACTGTCGCTTACAAAATAAGTACCCGTGCTTTTACTAACATCATATGCCAGGTTCAGGTTGGCATGCAATCCTTTTACATAAGGGATGGCATAATCAAACTGGATATTACCAATACTTCTTTTGGGCGATTGCTTATCAAATGTTTGATTGAGCACACCTACGGGATTATTGGGACGGTTTAAAATAAGGTCTCCGTTTGATTCTAACCACTCGTAATATCCACCATACCTGTTACTGTTAGCGTAAATGGGTTGTGTAGGGTCAAAGTTAACGGCACCACCTATTGCGCCCTGGTTGGCAAATCTTGTTTGCTCAGCACTTCCTTTTAAATTGATATCCACTTTTAAAGTGTTATTAAAAAAGGTAGGGTTCAGTACCAGAGCCAGTGAGGTTTTTTGTAAATGATCTGTTTGTAAAATACCATTCAGGTATGAATAGCCTAAAGAAACACGGTAAGGTAATTTTTTAATACCGCCGCTGATGCTGATATTGTTATCGGTAGATACTGCGGTATGATAAATAGCATCCTGCCAGTTGGTATTAGCAGTGCCTACCTGGCTTTTTTGCTTGGTATTTCCCAGCTGGCTAACGATGGCCCTTACCTGGTCGCCGGTTAGCACATCCACCTCGCCGGTTTTATTTGCAAAAGAAGTTACTGTATTAAAATTCAGTTTTAAACCACCGGCCTTACCTTTTTTAGTGGTGATAATGATAACACCGTTGGCGGCCCTTGTACCATAGATAGCGGCAGCAGATGCATCTTTCAATACAGTAAAGCTTTCCACATCGTTGGGGTTAATAAAACTTAAAGGGTTGCTGGCGCCATTGATGCCATTTTGATCCAGGGGTACTCCGTCAATTACAATCAGCGGATCGTTACTGGCATTTAATGAAGACCCACCACGAATGCGGATGGTACTTCCAGATCCCGGCTGACCACCATTTGAAGTAATGGCCACACCGGCCACCTTACCAGAGATCATTTGTTCGGGAGTGGTAATATTACCTTTTTGAAAATCTTTTGAAGTAATTACGTTTACAGATCCGGTAAGATCTTTTTTACGTGTGGTACCATAACCTACCACCACCACTTCATTCAGTTGCTGGTTACCCTGTACCAGGCTTACTTCAACAGAAGTTTTACCAGCAACAGGTACTTCCTGTGTGGTATAGCCTACCGAGGTAAATAACAATACCGCATCAGCAGCTGCGCTGATTTTAAAACTACCATTGGGTGCGGTTTGGGTAGCAATACGGGTTCCTTTTACGGTAACGGTTACACCTGCAACAGGGGTACCATCTTTTGAATCGGTTACTTTACCGGTTATAGCGTTCTGTGCCAATGCTGTAAATGAAAGCAGCAGCAACGAAAACGATACCAATAAAATTTGGGAAACTTTTCTCATAATACAAGCGTTTCGTTTTAAAAAATAGAGTCGTTTATCTAAATGTGTATCTTTTACGCAAAGCAAATGTGTAAAACTTACGCAAAGTAGGGGATTTTTTTAACTCCCCAAATTTTTTTGGAAACTATTTTCCGGTTTTTAACAAAAAAAACCTTCGTATTGCAAACGTTTGTGCAAACGATACCGGTAGCGGGCATTAAAAAGGCACTTTTTAAAAAGTGCCTTTCGTTTTTCAATGTAATATTTTGATGTATTAAAAATCAATACCCACCCATTTTTTCTTATTTTTCTCGTACTTTTCGTAGTTGAACTTGTAGAGTTTACCAGGCCTGTGCGGCACATTTTGTTCCATTTCATCAATGTCGATCAGGAAGTCCATGGTGAAAAATTTCTTCCTGAAATTACGGCGGTCCATTTTTACATCCAGTATGGCTTCATATAAATTCTGCAGATCTCGTAAAGAGAATTTTTTAGGCAGCAGGTTAAAGCCCAGTGGATGTTCCTGTATTCTTTTTTGCAGTCGGCGGTAACAGCTGTCAAAAATTTCCTGGTGGTCAAATGCAAGGTCGGTTACATTCTTTACATCGTGCCAGTGTAATTCATTATCTAGTATCTTTAGTTTGTGGTGCTGTACATTTATAAGGGAGCAATACGCCACCGTAACCACACGGCCGGCCGGATGCCTTCCAATAGTTCCAAAAGTATGCACCTGCTCCAGGTACACATCACTTAAACCCGTACGCTGTTTTAAAATTCGGTAAGCGGCCGCATCAAGGTCTTCGTTCGGACTTACCAGGTCGCCCAGTAAGGACCACTTGCCATGATACTTCTTCAAATCACTCCTGATCAGCATCACTTTTAATTTGTCTTCGTCAAAACCAAAAATCACACAGTCAACCGACAAAGCAATTTTATTGATGCTTTGTACTTCAGATTGAATGGTGTGCAGCGTTTTAACAGCTTTCATCTGTTCACTTTCCGATACAATTGACATAATGCTACTTGATATTATGGGTTAAAGCTTTATTTTTTTATGCAGCGGGTAAACCAGCCTTTGCCGTTTTGCTGAATTCTTATAAAATAACAACCTGCCACCAATGAACTGAGTTGATTGTGCAGCAGCAGCTGGTACTGGCCTTTATTTTGAGTACCCTCGTATAATACCTGAACACGCTGACCAAATGCATCGGTCAATGTAATATATACAGTTCCATTTTCCGGTACAATATAATCAATAATAGCATTTCCAATTACAGGGTCAGGCGAAATTTTAATACCAAAACCATTCTTCAAATTAGAAATATTATTATTAAATGCGGTGGTGGTAAACTGTGCTGTTGAATAATTATTGATGGTATTGGCCATACAGTTAGCAGTTACCCGCCAGTCGTAGGTAGTGGAAGCTGTTAAGTTGTTCAGGCCAACAGTATTTGTTGTAACATTATTGGCCACATTGATCCATGTGGAAGAACTGGCCGCTTTATAATCAACTGAATAATATACCCCGGCTGCAGGTGACCAGTTAAGAGTGGCTGCATTCATTGAAATACCAGTTACATTCAATCCCGACGGAGCAGCAGGTGTTGGATTTACCACCACATTTATTGAAGCCCTGGAACCAGGTCCGCAGGTATTAGACTGGCTCACATAATAAATAGTAGTGCCGGCAATTGTTGTTACAGGTGTTGGTGCGGTTGCTGTGCCTGTACCGCCGGTGGCAGTGGTATACCATAATAAACCGGTACCGGTAGCAGTAAGTGCCACAGGAGTGGTATTTTGACAATAGGTAACAGGACTGCTAACTACGGGAGCGGCAGGTAATGCAGTTACCGTTACAGTTATTACTGCCCGGGGGCTTTCGCAGCCTGCAGTGGTTTGGCTAGCATAATAATTTATAGCACCCGCTGTAGCAGTAGATGGTATTGGAGCAGTGGCCGTACCCGTTCCGCCAGTGGCCGCGGTATACCATAATACATTGACACCGGTGGCGGTTAATGCAGTAGCAGTGGCATTTTGGCAATAGTTAACTGCTGCTGTAACCACAGGTGCTGCCGGAGTAGCATTAACTGTTACAGTTATTGATGCTCTCGGACTTTCACATCCTGTAGTAGTTTGACTAACATAATATGTTGTACTGCCTGCACTTGTTGTTGTTAGTATTGGTGCTGTTGCAGTGCCTGTTCCTCCTGTGGCAACAGTATACCATAATAAATTACTACCCGTTGCTGTTAACGCTGTTGCAGTTGTATTCTGACAATAGGTAAGCGGACTTGTTACTGCAGGTGCTGCAGGAATAGCATTTACATTTACTACAATAGCGGCCCTTGGACCTTCACCACAGCTTAAAGTTTGACTTACATAATAAGTAGTATTACCAATAGTGGTGGTAGATGGCGTTGGCGCCGTTGAAGTTCCTGTTCCACCCGTTGCTGTAGTATACCATAATAAGCTGGTGCCGGTGGCAGTTAATGCAGTGGCTGTTGCATTCTGACAATAATTAACCGGCGTTGTTACTGTTGGTGCCGGAGTGGTAGCCGTAACATTTACCACTATTGCAAAACGGGGACTCTCACAACTGATGGTTTGACTTACGTAATACGTGGTGCTGCCAATGGTGGTGGTAGATGGCGTTGGTGCTGTTGCAGTGCCTGTACCCCCTGTTGCTGTGGTATACCATAATAAACTGGTACCCGTTGCGGTCAATGCTGTTGCGGTGGCATTTTGGCAATAACTAACCGGTGTGGTGGCTGTTGGTGCAGGCGTTGCACATGGTGGTACGCTAACATAAATATGGTATTCGCCGGGCTGTAATGTGATGCTTTGCGTGGCATTGGTTAAGGTAAAGTTGGCAGCCGTAGCGCCATTGATCCCTGTGCCTGTTCCGTTACTGATATAATTTGTCCAGTCACCTGTTGATTGAAATGTAACCGATTTGGTTTGTGCCACCACATCAAAATTGGCGAGTACCGTAATTTTTTTACCTGTTGCAACCGGGTCAGCAATTTGAAATAATTTAACCAGGCCTCCCGCATTATTCAAATCGTAGGTAAAACTGGTGTTGTTGAAAACAGCAGGGTTATTCAGTCTTAATTGTATGATGCTGGCATATACATCGTATAGATGTTTGCGGTTGGGATCGGCCATGTATTCCCAGTGAGGAGGTTTGTTGGCCAAATTAGAACCACCGAATGTGAGTGGAATATCATACCCCCGCTCTTCAAACTGCCAGATCATTTTTGGACCCGGTACAGTAAAGAAAACACTTGCTGCCGCCTCTTCCCTTGCCAATGCAGTGGTTAAAGTTTTTACATTGTAACCGCCGGAAGAATTACCTGAGGTGATATTCCTGTACATGGTTCTTTCCTCATCATGACTTTCCATATAACCCATTTCTGCCGGATTACTGAATGCTTTTTTAGGATCGCTGTATACAATGGGTGAAATATCAGAGCTTGCAGTATACCCCATCGTACATTGATTGTACACATAATTGTTATTTCCCCATAGCATGAATCCTTTGGTAGCATATTCCTGTTCTTCCTGGCAGGGTAAGCTGCCCAAAAATTCCAGGATCATATATGTACCAGCATGATTGGTAATAGTGCCGTCATAATAGCGGTTGAGGTTAGCCACCCTTGTGGCATCATAATTTTCAACCGTAGTAGTATTGGTTACGGTTTGTGTAAACCCTTTGGCAAGGTCAAACCTGAAACCATCTACCCTGTATTCGTTCAACCAATGGTCTATGGAACGCTGCACCAAATACTGTGTGGCAGTTGACGTATGATTAAAATCGTTGAACACACTGTAAGGATGTGGTGCACTTATATTTAACCAGGGATTATTTGCAGCGGGGCGGTTATTGGCTGCATCCCAGTACAATTTTGCCTGTGGTGCCGCACCGGTACAATGATTGTATACCACATCCAGGATAACGGCTATATTATTCAGGTGACATTTATCTATAAACTCTTTCAGTTTATTTTTTGTACCATAATATTTATCGGGTGCAAAATAAAATGCGGGATTATAACCCCAGCTTTCATTGCCATCAAATTCATTGATGGGCATTAGTTCAATGGCATTAATTCCCAGGTTTTTAAAATACTGAAATGAATCTATCAGTGATTGATAACTGTGTTGTGCTGTAAAATCCCTGATCAGCAGCTCATAAGTAATCAAATTCTTTTTGTCGGGCTTAACATAGGAGTTAGACTGCCAGGCAAATGAGGGTTCTGCGGTTTGCAGTACACTTACCAGGTCGGTGGTTAAACCGGCGGGGTATGGTTTCAGGTTGGGATAAGTTACTGCATCTATATACTGATCGTTATTGGGGTCCAGTATTTTTTGTGCATAAGGATCGGCAATTTTTATAGTATTGTCTACCAAATACTGATAACCATATTCTGTACCCGGTGTTAGTCCGTTGATAGTGATCCAGTAGTAGTTTCCATCGGGTGTTCGGTTCATCTGGTTGGAACAAAGTGATGCCCAGTTAGAAAAATCTCCTATTACCGTTACACTGTTTTTGTTGGGTGCATATAATACCAGCGTAACTGAAGTATTGTTAGCTGCGTAATTAATCCCTTCCTGCACACCTGCCGGTAAAGCGGCTACAGTAGTGGCTGGGGCAATATAAAAACTGAATGAATCTTTTTTGATGCCGCTGCCATCATTGCCTTCCAGCACAATCTTATGTTCGCAGGCTGTAGCAATTGCCGGATTTGCGGTAATGGTATTTGCTGCCGTAGCAGTATTGATTGTGTTGCCATCCAGTTTTAATGTAAGTGCTGCGTTAGCAGAAGACACGCCCGAGATGCTTACATTACCCCCCACTGCAACACTGATGGGCTCGGCCCATGGAATATAACGGGGTTCAAATGGAGGCAGGTTAAGGCGTACCGCATATTCAGTGCTTCCATAAACAGGAAGGTACATATCGCTTACATCAGAGTTTACCTGTTTTTTTGAACCATCTCCGCTCCTGAAAATAACAGTTACTTTTTTTATGGTTTCCCCTGCCGGTACACCAAAAAAACTGCGGATATTATTTATAACATACTGGTATTTATTCGCCCCAATTGAAGTGGCATGTGCCGCCGGATCTGTTGTACCCCAGGTAAATTTTACATATTTCCAGTCACTTGGACCTGTACTTAAATTGGTGATTACCCCTACATGTACATATACATCGCTTGAAGTGCCGCCACCATAATTCAATAATCCCTGGTTGCCTTTGGTACAATCAACAGTAACGGCAAGATTGGAATTATCTATGGGAAATTCGGGGGTCCAGCTTAGTAAACGTTGGGCATTGCTTATAGAAAAGGCAAATAATGTGATGGCAAAAAACCAAATCTTTTTCATACTGCAATCGTTTGATGTAATGTGTAAAATAAACACATTAAAACGAGATGGCAAAATTTAAGGTTGGGCGAAAGGGTGTACCCTACATCTGCTTTTATAGGGGTTTTATTAATAAAATAGATCTTTTATTAAGAAATTGCCGCTATTAGAGTGGTAGTTATATGAAGGTAATAGTAAGAATATGAGTTGCGGAATAATATGGTCACACAGAGTTGCTGTCAATGCAGGTGTGGCTGTAAGTGCACCATATTGTGCAATGAATACTTTAAATAATAGAATGGCGGGTTGAATAGTATCCCCGGAAACTTAAAAAATTATATCCCTGCTTTTTCAAGGTTTTTAATAATCGCCATCACATCATCTTTACCCAGCCCGTTTTGCTGTGCATCTTTATAAGATAGTATAGTTGCCTTACCCAAAGGATAAGCAGCGCCGGCATCCGCAGCCAGTAATATATCCTTCAGCATAAGATCTAACGCAAAGGCAGCCGGGTAATTATCATTTATCAATGAAGGCGTTTTTAGTTTGGTTACGCCGCTGCCTACTGCGGTTTCATTTACAATATCCATAAAATTGTTGCGTTGCAGTCCCAGTTGTTCTGCGAATAAGACGGTTTCGGCAAGGCCCTGCAACGTAATGGCCAGGAAATAATTGACCGCCAGTTTAGCTGCAAGCCCCTTTCCATTTTGGCCCAGGTGTTTTACCAGCCTGCCCATTTTTTCCAGATAAAGCAATGCTCTTTCAAAATCCTGCTGTTCGCCACCCACCATAATGATCAATGTGCCATCGGCAGCGGGTTTGGTACTGCCGGCTACAGGTGCATCAATAAATGCAGCACCCTTTTCTTTTAAAACGCCTGCGGTATTAACAGAAAGTTGCTGCGATATGGTGCTCATGTCAACAAAAAGTTTTCCCGAAATATCAGTTGCTTTTATTTGATCATACACTGCTGTTACTGCAGCATCATTGGTAAGCATGGTAAAAATAATATCGCAGCTGTTTACCAGTTCAGTAATACTGCTGCATATGGTACTGCTGCCGGCAAAAGATTCAGTTTTACTAACAGTTCTGTTATACACCGCCAATGTAAATCCTGCTTTTTCTAAATTTTTTGCCATGGGTAAACCCATACTGCCCAATCCTATAAAGCCTGCTTTTTCTGCTGCCATCATTGTTTTATTTTTTTGTAAATACTCTTTCTCCGTTAATATAAGTTTGCAATACTGCTGCTTTTAATATGGCCATATTCTCGCATGTCACCAGGTCTGTATCCAGCATAATAAAATCTGCTGCTTTTCCTTTTTCCAAACTGCCTTTTTCTTTTTCTTCAAAGGCTGCTTTGGCAGCCCAGATCGTCATGCCTTTTAATGTTTGTTCCCTTGTTAATGCATTCTCCATTTGAAAACCGCCTTGCGGAAATCCCTTTGCATCCTGCCTTGTTACCGCCGCAAAAAAAGTTTTGAAGGGTGAAATGTCTTCTACCGGAAAATCGGTACCCAGTGGCATCCATTCATTTTGCCCTAGCAGCTTCCTGTAGGCATAGGCTTTTTTAATTCTTTCCTTACCCAGTCTTTGTTCGGCCCAGTACATATCGCTGGTGGCATGTGTGGGCTGCACCGACGGAATGATATTGTAATTGCCAAACAGTTCAACATCATTTTCGTTTACCACCTGTGCATGTTCAATACGCCAGCGTTTATCATTTTCCTTTTGCAATACTTCCGCATAAATTTTTAATATCTCCCTGTTACCACTATCGCCAATAGCGTGCGTACACATTTGAAATTTTGTATTGACCAGTTTAGCAGCCACTTCCCTGAAATGCTTTTCATCACTCAATAAAAAACCTTTCCATCCCGGTTTATCTGTATAGTCATGCAGCAAACAGGCACCGCGGCTTCCCAATGCACCATCTCCATATAACTTAAATCCGCCTACATGCAGCCACGGCGTTTTATAAATGCCCCTGGCTATCCACCGGTCGTAATACTGCGCACTGTCGGCAAGCATGGCATAGATCTTCATTTTTAAATTGCCCGCTTTTTGTTCTGCATCCACCATATCAACAGTATGTTCGCTGATACCGCAATCATGTACACCTGTTAGCCCCAGTGCAAAGCAAATATTTTGTGCTTCATTAAAATATTTTTTTGCCAGCGAATCGCTGATCACCGGTATCACGGCTTCCACAATATCCATGGCATTATCAATTAATATGCCTGTTGGTTGTCCGTTCTTCAACTCAATGTTGCCGCCTGCAATCTTTGTATCAGCATGTATCTTTGCCAGGTCTAAAGCTTTTTGATTGGCAAGTGCTGCATGCCCGTCAATGCGCTTTAAAAATACCGGGCGGTCAGGATACAGTGAATCTAATTGCTCTTTTGAAGGAAATTCTTTTATGTCCCAGTCATTCTGGTCCCAGCCGCGGCCATACAACCATTCCATGGGGGCGGTTTTACTGTACGCATTCAATTTGTCTATGATCTCATTAAATGATGTGGTTCCCACCAGTTCACATTTCCACATATCAGTGGCATAGCCGGTAAAATGACAATGTGCATCAATAAAGCCGGGATAAATGGCTTTGCCTGCGGCATTCAATTCTTCTTCGCCTTCATATTCTTTTAATATTTCGTCATTGGTACCTATTGCAATAATTTTTCCATCCCGGATGGCCATGGCCTCTGCGGTGGAAAAGGTTTCATCTACTGTATAAATTGCAGCATGGTGCACCAGCAGCGGCACTTTTTGACGGAATTTGCAGGAAGTAATAGTTAGTAGTAATAAGGTGTAAGTAATAAGTCTTGTTATAGACATAAAAATGTTTTTTCAAAAGTACTAAAAGGGGCATTACAATTTTTATCTTTGGTAAAGAACACTTCATTTATGTATAACGATAAGCAAACAAAACTACTGCAGGAACAAACTGCTGCATTATTAAAAGAACATACTACATGTGAAACTGCCAATGCAGCATTGTTCCGGAGCATCCTTCGTTTTCATGAATACCGCTACTATGTTCAAAACGATCCGCTGATCAGCGATTTTGAATACGATACATTGTATAAGCAGCTGGAGCAATTTGAAAACAAACACCCTCAGGCCATCACGCCCGATTCTCCCACCCAGCGGGTGGGTGCAGGATTGACAAAAGATTTTCCAAAAGTACAGCACCTGGTACCCATGCTGAGTTTAGAGAACAGCTACAATGCGGAAGACCTGTTGGACTGGGACAGGAAGTGCCGCGAGTTAAGCGGACTGGATATGGTGGAATATTCCATAGAACCAAAATTTGATGGCGCCAGTATTTCGCTCATTTACGAAGATGACCTGTTAAGCCGGGGTGCCACCCGTGGTGATGGTTTGGTGGGCGATGAAATTACCAGTAATGTAAAACAGATCCGGTCTGTACCGCTGTCAGCAGCATTCAGTGAATACGGCATACAGCAGATAGAGATCAGGGGTGAAGTACTGATGAATAAAAATAATTTTAAAGCATATAACGATAAGTTGATGGAAGATGGCATTCCCCCTCTGGCCAATCCACGCAATGCCGCTGCCGGCAGCTTACGCATAAAAGATACCGCCGAAGTAGGTAAAAGAAACCTGGAAGCGTTTTTATACCATGTAAGTTACCTGACCATAGAAAATGAAAACGCTTCAACCGGAAGACCGCACACTCACAGCGGCATGATTGAAATGTTATGGAACCTGGGTTTTCGCAGCCCTAAAAAAGAACTGGAAATTGTGAACGGGATTGAAAAAGTTATCACACACATTAATGAATTTGAAACTAAAAGAGACAGCCTGCCATATGAAATTGACGGCATGGTAATAAAAGTAAATGACCTGCAGCTGCAGGATAAACTGGGCATGACATCGCATCACCCACGCTGGGCCATTGCGTTTAAATTTAAAGCAAGGCAGGCTACCACCCGTTTAACAGGTGTTGAGTTCCAGGTGGGCCGAACAGGGGCTGTAACGCCGGTTGCAAAGCTGGAACCGGTGCAGGTAGGCGGTGTAACTGTAAGCAGTATTTCTATTCATAACGAAGAATATATTAAGGAAAAAGACCTGATGCTGGGCGATACGGTGCTGATAGAAAGAAGTGGTGATGTAATTCCCCAGATCGTTAAATCATTTGCTGAATTACGCAAGGGCGATGAAAATACAATTAAATTCCCCACTACATGTCCCGTTTGCGATCATCCGCTGTTTAAACCGGAGGAGGAGGCCGTATGGCGCTGCACCAATATTAATTGCGAAGCACAGGTAGTGGAACGCATCATACATTTTGTAAGCAAGGATGCTATGGACATCCGCAGTTTTGGAGAAGCCAATGTGCGTAAATTTTATGCAATGGGTTTAATTAAGGATGTACCGGGTATTTATGAATTAAAAGCCGAAATGCTGGCAAACCTGGAAGGATTTGGGGCAAAATCTGTAACCAATTTACTGGCTGCCATTGAAAGTTCAAAACAACAGCCCCTTCACCGCGTTATTTACGGGCTGGGCATTCGTTATGTGGGAGAAACAACAGCCAAAACGCTGGCTGCCGCTGTATCACATTTAACTGATTTTGCCCATTATACAGAAGAACAGTTACAGCAACTGGAAGATGTAGGTATTAAAGTGGCCAAAAGCATTCATGCTTTTTTTAGTGATGCAGAAAATATTAAACTGATACAAAAGCTGGAAGAACTGGGCGTTCAGTTGCACACCGAAAAGAAAGAAGTGGCCAGTGATGGCAGTTTATCGGGCCAAACATTCTTATTTACCGGAACTTTGAATCAAATGAAGCGCAGTGATGCAGAAGCATTGGTGGAGCAGCATGGTGGTAAGATATTAAGTGGTGTAAGCAGTAAACTTAACTACCTTGTAGTGGGGGAAGATGCAGGCAGTAAGCAGGAAAAGGCCAAAAAGATCACTTCAATAAAAATTATATCTGAAGAAGAATTTATAAAAATGCTTTCCAGTTGAGAAAAGATTTTTTATATTTATAGCCAAACCTTATTTTTTAGAAAAAACATTTTTCCTGATGCGTAAAAAACATCCGGATACCACTTCAAAAATCATATCGAAATGATTAAAAAAAATCCCGGCGAAACCTGGAAACCCATTCAGTTCGCCGGTTACAAAACCTTGCGTAAAAAGTACGCAGTTTCATCATTAGGACGGGCCGCAAGTTTTAGTGAATCAGTTGAAGAAGACGGCAAAATATTAAATGGTTCTTTAACATCAGGCTACCGAACTTTAAACCTGCACATCAATGGTGGCAACGGAACCATTTATATTCACAGGGAAATTGCCCGTTTGTTTTGTAAAAAGGCATCTCCCAAACACAAATACGTTATTCACATTAACCACAAAAAAAAGGACAATCATTTTAAAAACTTAAAATGGGCCACACTGGACGAGGTAAGCAGTCACCAGCAATTCAGTCCTGAAAAAATTGCCTATAAAAAGAAACAGGCCAATAAAACGGAAGGATTAAAACTAAACGCTGCACAGGTAAAAGCCATTAAGGATACCATTAATAATCCCAAACGTAAGCTCACTTATAAACAACTGGCTACAAAATATAAGGTAAGCGAAATGACCCTGTACCGTATTAAAAGCGGTGAAAACTGGGGAAGAATAAAGTAGATCGTTATAAATACCTACTTATAAGTTAAAGGAATCGGCTAATTGCCGATTCCTTTTTTATTTGTTTAAATTTACAATCCAAAAAATAAAGCCCCATGCTGCAATCATCCACACTTAAATTTTTTAAAGATCTAAAAAAGAATAATAACAAGCCCTGGTTTGACGAACACCGTAAAACATATGAGCTGGCAAAAGAAGATTTTACTGCAATGACCGAACAATTGATTGCCGCTATTACGGTTTTTGATGCACCCATTGGGCATTTAAGAGCCAAAGATTGTATGTTTCGTATTAACCGGGATGTTCGTTTCAGCAAAGACAAAAGCCCGTATAAGAATAATATTGCCGCCTACTTTAACCGAAATGGTAAAAAAGCGCTGGGTGCCGGTTATTATATACATATAGAACCCGGGCATATTTTTGCTGCCGGTGGCATGTGGATGCCCGAGCCTAAAGAGCTTGCCAATATAAGGCAGGAGATTGATTACAGTTTTGATGCATGGAAAAAAATTACAAGTAATGCCGCTTTCAAGAAAACATTTACAGCTGGAATTACCGGTGAAGCCCTGGTGCGGCCTCCAAAAGGGTACGAAGAAGGTAACCCTGCCATCGCCTATTTAAAAATGAAGAGTTTTATTGTGTCCAAATCATTTACCGATGCCGAAGTACAAAGCAAATCATTTGTAAAAGAGGTGGCTGCAGTATTTAAAACCATGAAGCCCCTGATAGATTTTTTAAACGCAGCTACTGAATAATAGCAGCGGCAGCCGGGTTGCCAAAAACAATATTGCACTAATTACAGTAACAGCACTGCCTGTTTACAGCGTTGTGCATATTACCTGAACCAGTCCTAAAAAAATGGCCAGAGATAAAAATCTCCGGCCTTGCTTACCTCTGAAACCACAAGAAAAAAAGGTATAATAATATATAGTAAGATTATGCTGTTAAACTTAAACGTTGGTATTGCAAATAAAAAAATTGGATAGTACCGGTACAAGTAAAAAACAAAGTACCCTTAGGGCTTTAAATAAGATTGGAGTGGATTAAAATAACTAGGCAGGATGTAAAAGTAGTGTTTTTTTTGCACTTACATAATTTATTTTACTAAATTTTTCCTGCCATTTTTAATTCATGGTTGGCAAATTCATATAATTGACGCCTTTTACGTTTGTACCACCATTGGGGCACTGTTTTTTTCATTACAGTATCAATGGTACGCATGCCAAACAGCCTCCAGAGTCCCGTGCATTTACCTTTCCAGCTACTTTGTAAAGCCCTCAGGCTCATTGCAAAACCACCATCTATATACTCCATATGATGCCAGTATCCGGCCGGCATAAACAGGGTATCGCCATGTTCCAATATCACTTCATAGCCCTTTGCCAGTTGTACCGCCGGAAAATTTTTATAATCAAAGCCCTGGCTGTAATTGGCATAATTTGCAAGGCTTAATACCTCCCATGGTTTACGGTATAATCTATATTGTTCCTCAAAAGGAAACAGCAGCACTCTTTTTCGGCCAATGAACTGGGTATGCAGGATATGGCTCATATCTATATCAAAATGCATATGGGTAACAGAGCCCTGTCCGCCTACAAATAACATGGGATATTTCTTTACAAACCCCTTCATCAGGTTTTCTGGCCAGGTAAAATCACTCACCACCTGCGGGGCGTGCTGAAAAATATTGAAGAGGAAGATCCTCAGGTCTAAAGGGCCTTCTTTAACTTTTGTAAGATAATCGCCAAACTTCATATAGGCATCGGCCGTATTGATAGGGGTATAAGCATCGCTTTTGATGTTATTATATACCCCCACTTCCTTTTTGCCCACCACATCTATAAAAAAATCCCAGTTCCATTTTTGATAGGCCGGCCATTGCTTTGCCAGGTCTTTGATCACCAGCGGCTTCATGGCTTTGTAATATTGTTGTTTGAAATCAGCGGAAGAAATAGAGTGAACAGTATCAACAGGCTGTAATTGCATGGCTAAAATTTTTCCATTTCAAAAATACTGATTTTAGCAAAGAGAAAACTCTTAAAACTTTTATAAAAAACTAATAAGTGTTAGTTTTACAAAAAAGGAATGGCTAAAATCAAACCTGTTAAAAGCGGTAGTAAAAAAGAATTGATCATAAAAAAATCAGCAGTTCTTTTCAGGAGTAAAGGATTTAATGCGGCTTCTATGCGTGAACTGGCCAATGCCGTTGGTGTAGAAGCCCCCAGTTTATACAATCATATCGGGGGCAAAGGCGAGCTGTTGCAGGCCATCTGTTTTAAGGTAGCCAATCAATTTACCTCGCAGCTGGACGAAACAGAAAATATGGACTGCCGTGCAGCAGAAAAAATTGAACGTATCATCCGTTTCCACATTACCATGATGATGAATGAATTTGACGAAGTTTTTGTTGCCCACCACGAATGGAAATACCTGGAAGAACCTTTTTTAAGCAATTTCCTGGGTCAAAGACGCAGTTATGAAAAAAGGCTGGTAGCCATTATTGAACAGGGTATTCAAATGAAAGACTTCAAAAATATCAATCCGTATGTAGCAGTGCTTACATTACTTTCTGCAGTACGCGGACTGGGGTTTTGGCAACGGCATAAAAAAAACATTGCCGTGGAAGTACTGGAGAACGATATGGTAAATCATTTATTAAAGGGCCTTATAAAATAATTTTATGGCAGTTCACTTTCATACATTAAAGGTTAAAAACATTACAAAAGAAACGGAAGATTGTGTTTCCATTGCCTTCGGTATTCCGGAAACCCTGCAAAATGAATTTACATTTGAACAGGGGCAGAATATTACCATAAAAACAATAATTGATGGTGAAGAAGTACGCCGTTCTTACTCTATTTGTACTGCTCCCTTTGAAAATGAATTGAAAGTAGCGGTAAAAAAAATGGATGGTGGTAAATTTTCGTGCTATGCCAACGATGTACTTAAAGAAGGGGATGAACTGGATGTATTGCCACCCACCGGAAAATTCAATTGCAAACTGCAGGCAGATCATAAAAAAGAATACCTGGCCTTTGCTGCGGGAAGTGGAATAACTCCTGTTCTTTCTATTATTAAAACAACTTTACACACTGAGCCCCGCAGCAGCTTTACATTAGTATTTGGCAACCGGAGCCGCTCTTCCATCATCTTTTTTGAAGAGCTGGAAGGACTAAAAAACAAATACCTGCAGCGCTTTAATTTCATCAATATCTTAAGCAGGGAAAAAACCGATGCCGCAATAAATTATGGCCATATAAATGAGGAGAAGCTTCAGCAGTTATCCAAACTGATCGATTATAAAAATACCGATGAATTTTTTATATGCGGGCCCGAAGCAATGATCTTTTGTGTGAACAATTTTTTAACCGCATTGAACATCGATAAAAAGAAGATACATTTTGAATTATTTACCACACCGGGTGTAAAGAAAGCAGAAAGAAAAACGCAAAATGCCGAAAATAATTCGGGGGCCAAAAGTAAGATCACCGTTAAACTGGATGGCCGGAGCTTTGATTTTGATCTGGCCTTTGATAAGGACAGTATTTTAGATGCCGCGCTGCAGCAGGGTGCCGACCTTCCCTTTGCATGCAAAGGTGGCGTATGCTGTACCTGTAAAGCAAAACTTGTGGAAGGTGAAGTGGAAATGGAGGTGAACTGGGGACTGGAACAGGAAGAAATAGAGCAGGGATTTATACTTACCTGCCAAAGCCACCCCCTTACGGAAAAAGTAGTGGTGGATTTTGATATCAAATAAAATTTATGCCGTAATCAAACTAACATCTGTTAGTTATTGTTATTATTACAATTAAATTATTGACTATGCCGGTACATGATTTTGAAAAACACTTCCAGGATAATATTGATTCGGAAATTAAGATAGAGCCTAAAGACTGGATGCCGGAGGCCTACCGCAAAACCAATATCCGCCAAATCAGCCAGCACGCTCACAGCGAAGTGGTGGGCATGTTACCCGAAGGCAACTGGATCAGCCGGGCGCCCAGTTTAAAACGCAAAGCCATATTGTTAGCAAAGATCCAGGATGAAGCAGGACACGGATTGTATTTATATTCTGCTGCAGAAACACTGGGCGTTAGCCGTGATGAAATGATCAACGACCTGCACAGTGGTAAAGCAAAATATTCGTCCATCTTTAATTACCCCACATTAACCTGGGCCGATATGGGTGCCATTGGATGGCTGGTGGATGGTGCTGCTATTTTAAACCAGGTAATGCTATGCAGAACAAGTTATGGCCCTTATGCCAGGGCAATGGTTCGCATTTGTAAAGAAGAAAGTTTTCACCAGCGCCAGGGGTTTGAAGCTTTGCTGGTATTGTCGCAGGGAACTGCCGAACAAAAAGCCATGTGCCAGGATGCCATTAACCGCTGGTGGTGGCCCAGCCTGATGATGTTTGGACCAAAAGATGCCGAATCTACCAACAGCGACCAGAGCATGAAGTGGAAGATCAAAAGAAAAACCAATGATGAACTGCGCCAGCAATTTGTTGACATGATTGCCGAACAGATAAAAGTATTGGGCATGAAATTACCCGATGAGCAATTAAAATGGAATGAGCAAAGAAAGCACTACGATTTTGGCGACATCAACTGGGAGGAATTCTGGAACGTGGTAAAAGGTAACGGGCCCTGTAATAAACAACGCCTGGAAGCAAGACGCAAAGCACATGAAGAAGGACAGTGGGTAAGAGAAGCGGCCATGGCCTTTGCAGAAAAAAGAAAAGCATCACCCCAAACCCCTCCCGCCAGTGGCGGGATAAATACCGGGGCTTTAGAAGCAGCTTAATCATTTAAATCTCTTTTCAATTATGAATATTCAGATAAGGAAATTTTATTACGGCGATATTCCCGAAGAAAATGCCGGGGGAAGCGAATTGAATAACGCTTCGAAAGTCCTCCCTTCGGGGGAGGATTTAGGTGGGGCTTCCTGGCCGCTTTGGGAAATTTTTATCCGCAGCAAACAGGGCCTCGATCATAAACATGTGGGCAGCCTGCATGCAGCTGATGCACCAATGGCCATTGAAAACGCCCGGGATGTGTACACCCGCAGAATGGAAGGTGTAAGCATTTGGGTGGTGGAAAGTAAACACATCACTGCTTCCAATCCTGAAGAAGCAGGTGAACTGTATGAACCTGCTGCAGATAAAATTTACAGGCATCCCACTTTTTATCAGCTGCCGGATGAAGTGAATCACATGTAGTTTTAATGAATAATTTTATACTAACAATGGATGATTTTTTAACAGACTACCTGCTGCATGCAGCAGATACCACGCTGATCCTTTCGCATAGAAACAGTGAGTGGTGCGGCCACGGCCCCATACTGGAACAGGATATTGCACTTACCAATATTTCACTTGACCTGCTGGGTCAGGCAAGAAATTTTTACCAGTATGCCGCTGCAAGAATGAATGAATCAACCGATGAAGACAAACTGGCCTACCTTAGAAAAGAAAGAGATTTTAAGAATTTATTACTGGTAGAACAACCCAATGGCGATTGGGGGCAAACCATTTTACGTCAATACTTATTCAGTCAATATCAATATTTATTATTTGATCAATTGCAGCATCATAAAGACGAGCAGTTAGCAGCCATTACAGCAAAGGCTTTAAAAGAAATAAAATACCATTTGCGCTGGAGCAGCGAGTGGGTGATACGTTTAGGCGATGGTACTGCAGAAAGCAGGGCAAGAATGCTGCAGGCTATTGATGAATTGTGGCGCTATACAGGAGAAATGTTTATTGCCGCAGCCTATGAAACTGCATCCGGCATTGATATGGCATCTTTAAAAAATGTTTGGGAAGAAAAAGTGAAAGCCATTTTTGATGCCGCCACTTTAACTATACCCGAAAAAGTATTCATGCAAACGGGAGGCAAAACCGGAACGCATACAGAACACCTCGGTTATATTTTAGCAGAATTGCAATATGTGCAAAGGGCTTATCCCGATTCCAACTGGTAACAGCCTATGAAATTATTTACAGAGATACTGCTTACCATATTCGCCATTGCTGTTGTTTTCATTATTCCGCATTCGGGCATTATCCCTTTACCATTTGCATATTGCATACCGGTATTATTATTTGTCTGGCTTTTTCTAAAACGGTCTAAAGAGAATTTTGCAAGCATCGGATTCAGCGTTAAACGTTTCGAGATTAAAGCAGTTATCGTTGGTACCATCGCGGCAGTATTATTATTTAGTTTTATTAATTATGCTTTCTTTCCTGTGCTGGAAAAAATAATTAAACTTCCGGCAGCAGATTTGGGTGGATTTAATAAAGTAAGGTATAATACCCCCTTTTATATTTTCATTTTGGCCATGGGATGGATCGTAGGGGGCTTTTATGAAGAGATCGTTTTTCATGGTTTCATCTTTACCCGGTTACAAAAAATAATTCCGGGCAAACGGGCGGTGATCATCAGTTTTTGGGTAAGCAATATCATCTTTGCACTATATCATTTACAACTGGGCGCCGAAGGTGTTATCAATGCTTTTATAGCCGGCTCCGCTTATCATGCACTGATGCTGTATTACAAAAGAAATATGTGGTATGCCATATTTTGCCATGCTGCTTTTGACACCATTGCAATAACTTATATCTATCTTGGAAACTGGTAAACAAAAAATATTATCCATCCTGCAGCAGGTGTACGATCCTGAAATTCCTGTGCTCAGCATTACCGATATGGGTATTGTAAGAGACGTACACATCAGTGAATACGATATTGAGATCATCATCACGCCCACCTATACCGGCTGCCCTGCAATGGATATGATTGCCATGAACATACGGCTGGCGCTGATAGAAAACGGCTATCATAAGATCAAGATCACTTCAGTGCTTTCACCCGCCTGGACCACTGACTGGATGACCGATGCAGGAAAAGAAAAATTAAAAGTATATGGCATTGCGCCACCCAATCCAAAACAACAGGTATGCGATCAGCAGTTATTTGCTGCAGCAGAAGGTGTACAATGCCCACGCTGCAATTCATACCACACACACCGCATCAGCGAGTTTGGTTCCACCGCCTGTAAAGCCTTATACCAATGCGATGATTGTAAAGAGCCTTTTGATTATTTTAAATGCCACTAACCTTCTAATCGTTTGCGCATAATTTCTTCCGGTCGCTGAAAGAACTGATGAAATTAATGGCATCCGCATCCTGCCTTACATTAATGCCATATTCCAATATTCGTAATGCCGTTTGCTGTACCCCCTCTTTGTAACCAATATTTACCGGGGCAATGGTAAAGGAAGAGTTGCAGTTGTTTACTGCTCCTGTAATATAGATGGTTTTTTTACTGCTGCCGCCACCCCATTGATCTACCCTGTAGCCAGGGTTTTGGCAATACATCTGTTTGTATGTTGCTTTATTATTGTAGGCTGCTGTAATTACCTGGGCAAAACTCTGTTCTTCTACAGGTTTCAGCTGCACCTTACTTCCTGTTTCAAAAAACGCCGGATGAAATAACTGCAGGCAAACAGCCCTTAATTTTTCCGGTGTCCCGTTTCTTAATACATCATGCAGGTATTTCACCATTTCTTCTGCCGATTTAAATTCAGGGAGCAGTACCTGCGGTAAAGCAGCGACTGCAGCAGCGGCTTGCTGTTCTGAATAGGTGTAGGCCAGTGTTTTTAGTTTAAGGTCATTCAACTGTTCGGCAGTATAGTTTTTTGACCCCGTTACTTTTTCTTCTCCGGCATCCTGGCTTTTAACCGATAAAAAACTTTTCCAGCTGGCTTTGGGATCATCCCTGTACAAACGCACATTCCAAATTGTTTGCAGGGTTTGTATTTCTGTATTGGAATAAATAAAATCAAAACTTTGTTTCATTTTAAAAGAAACCGAATTAGGCGAGTGCCAGGTCCATTCAGGCAGGTCTGCCAAAACAGGTTCTCCATACAGTTTTGTGATCCTGGTAAAATAAAAGCCATAAAACCTTTGCCAGTCTTTACTAATAAAATCAGCGATCTCTTTTGCAGTTGGGTTGGGTATGCCCAGGTAATGATTATCGAGTGTTCGGAATTTCCAGTAACTGTATTTACCCACGCCGGTGTACTGGTATACCACATCACCAGTAACAACCAAATCAATTCCGCCAAATTCTGTACCGCGTATTACCTCAACGCCACGTACCCACTCCCAGTTACCAATATCACTATTCCACTGCCTTGTTCCGGTGGCTTTGGTAAACTTGATAGCCTTAGTACCTGCATTGCTGATCTGTTTTTTTATTTCCGCATCAGATGGCTGTGCAAATACCGCTACGGGCAATATGAACAGCAGTACAAAAAGAAACCTGTGCATGAGCTGTATTTTTATTAAGTGAAGGGTTTATTTATTTTTTAGTTCTTTATAACAGCTGAGTGTTGCTGAATCAATAAAATGTAAAAAATCCTGCGGCGTTTGGCCGGCTTTCATTTTTTCTTCAATTTTTACATACTCAATATAAGAATATTTATTTTGAATTTTCTCAAAGAGGCAATCACAAATTCCGGTATTGCCCTTTACTTTGGCCGCACAGCCATTTATGAAATTTTGTTTTACCTGTTCGGGATAGGTTTTACCTGCGCCACAGCCATATAATAGGGATGCTGCTAAAAAAAGTATGCTGATTTTTTTCATAATAAATTATTGTTTACTGATGGTAATTAGTTTTGTATTTGCCTGCGCAGTCTTCTTTGCGGTGGTGCAGTGTTGGTTGTACTGTCGGCTGCTGCTCTTTGATTACCCGTTGCCTGGCGGCTTTTAAATGCCTGGTTGCGGGCAGGCTGCCTGTTTCCCGTACGTGTTTTTATTTCTGATAAAGAATCATATTGTCCTCCCAAAAACTGTGAATTGGGCCGGTCAAACTGCTTCCCCTGTCCCCTTTTTCTCATCTGTATTTCTTCATCGTGATTTTTTTTGGCAGCCTGTGGCCTGCCGGTTCTGGCTGAATCGAAAGGATTTTTCAGGTCGTCTAATTTGGTATTGTTTACCTGCTGCGTATTAACAGCCCCGCCATTATTCCTTTGTCTTCTTACATTTTGACTGCTGGGTGCGGTTGCCGGGGCTGCCGTGATTTTTTCTGCACCATCTGTATCATCAAAAATAGCATTGGCTGAAGCCTGCTGGCCACCCTTTTGCATTTCACGTTGTTTGCCGTTTTGGTTTTGCTTTCCTTTTCCTTTATTATTGTTTTTATTGCCCAGGTCGTTATCATCATAAATTTTCTGCATCTCATTGTTATCAAAAAAACCTTCTATTGATAAAGTATAATCGCACTTATTTACCGGTGTGGATCCTGATGCAACCAGGTGCAGGGAAATATTTTTATCCACCATATTTTTTGCAAACGTAATGGTACGCTCTGTTCCATTGGCATCTTTATCAATCTCACCGTCTTTTTCATCGTATGGCGATCCATTGCTGTACTTGGCACAGGCTTTAAATTTAACACCGCGCCTGCCATCTGTTTTTTTAATGGTAATTACAATTTTATCATACGGTGAATTTAATATGGTAAAGGTTCTTTCGGTGTACAGGTCGCCGGTCCATTTTTTTAAGGGCACAATCAAATCAACGGCACCAATGGTCATATTGCTTTGGCCCGAAATGATGCCGTAAGAATTGTACAACTGAATCTGCATCTTTGTGGCTTCGTCTATCAGTTTGTCCGTTTCTTCCTTTGCGTTGGCCAGTTTTGGCACTACAATGGGAACGATAATTTTGGCTGCATCCATCCTGAATTTGATGTATTCTTTTGCCAGTTTGTTAAAAATAGGTTCGGCCCCTGAAAATAAACTTTTGCAGGATTGTGCCTGAACTGCCGCATTAAATGTTACAGCAGATAAAAAAATAAGAAATACTTTTTTCATACTAAGAGTTTTGTTTGTTGATGTAAATATTGAAAACTGTTTTTATTGCTTACTCACTCAATCGGGTGATTTTTATTTATGGTACCGGCTCATGAACAGCCAGTCGATGGCTGCACCATACATCCAGTGATTGCGTGTATTGGGATATTTATGATCTAAATCCTGCACCAGCATAAATACAAACAGGTTATTGGGTTGTGGAATAAGGCTGGTATAGGTTGCTGTAATTACTTTTCCACCATACAGGGTTTTGCTGATGCCGTTTGTTGTAAGTGCGAACCTGGCAATATGCGAATCAACCGTTTGCTGTAATACAGGTAAAGCTGTTTTTGCAGCTGCAATTTCCATGGGCAACGATTGTACTGAAGCATGCCGCAGCCACCGGCTGTCGGTATTGCCCAACCGGAACAGAACGGGTAATTTTCGGTTAGGTGTTGCAGCAATACTGTCAGGAGCAAAGGTGCCGGCATCATTTACAACAGCTGCCAGGCGTTGAGAGAGTTCTATGGCGCAGCGCCCTGCCATTTGCCCGCCGTTAGAAAAACCGGCTACATATATCCTGTTGGAATCAACAGAAAAAGTAGCGATCAATTCATCAATCACGCGGTTTAAAAAATGAATATCATCCCGCTTGTGCTGTGTTTCTGTGGCGCACAGCTTCAGGCCAAAATCGTTCCAGCGGCTGGTATTTGCCGTATGCCCGGTAACATCATCTTCCACCAAACAATAGGTCCACGATGAAGGAAATACCGTAATGATGTTAAGCGAATCGCCCAGCTCTTTCCAGCCGGATATCTGGTAAAAACGCAGGCCATTGCCCGTGGTGCCATGCAGCATAATAACCACAGGCAGTCTGGTACCGGGAGCATACCGTTTGGGTACATGAACGTAATATTCACGCGTATCTCCATCACACTCGGTGGTAAAACGGTTTTTCCCAGTTACAAAATGCTGTTGTGAAAAAACAAATTGGCTTGCTGCGGCAAGAAAGAAAACTGTGGTTAAAAAAATTTTCATACCATTTTATTTATGGTATAAAAATCATTCTTTAAAACAGCAGCTTATTCACTCAAACGGGTGATTTTAAGAACAGGTTATTTTGTCATCAGTTCCCGCAGTTTTACCATTACGCCATAGCGTGTGCTGGCATCCAGTTTCAGGTAAATATTTTTAAGGTGGGTTTTTACAGTGTTCTCCGAAATAAACAATTGTTCGGATATCTGTTTGTTGGTAATGCCCTGGTACAATAATTTAAGCACATCAAATTCCCTTTCGCTGATGGGCTCAATTAATGCAGCATTTATTTTATGTGCTGCCAGCTGCGGCTGCTGCCTGTTTATTTGCGAGGAGTGGTTGGCAATGGCAATTTCAACAGAAGCCAGTAATGTTCTTTCGTTAAAAGGCTTTACAATATAGCCGCCGGGGTTTACATCCTTGGCCCGGCTTAAAGTGTGCCTGTCTGAATGTGCGGTAAGAAATAAGAAAGGAATGTGATAGGTATCATTGATCAGCTGTGCAATGGTAATACCGTCTGTATCACCATCTAAATTGATGTCCAGTATAACCGCATCGGGTGTGTTGGATTGCAGCTCTGTCAATGCATCTTCACTGTCGTAGGCAATAGCACTCACTTCAAAATCGCTGGTATCAAGGTAAGCGGCAATATGCTCAGCTATTGCCGGTTCGTCTTCCACTATTAATATCCTTAGTTTACTCATGATGCTATAGCGTATTTAGTGATGCGTAATTCTACAAGCGCCCCGTTTTCATTTTTAATTTCTATACCTGCTTTTAGCTTTTGCGCAAATGCCCTGATCATTCTCAGGCCAAAAGATTTGGCTGTTTTTGCATCCAGTTCGCCGGGAAAACCCGGGCCATTGTCCTTCACTTTTAACTGCAGGTTGTTTTGTTGTTCCACTAATTGAATTTCCAGTAACCCCGTTCTGTTTTCATTAAATGCATACTTAAACGAATTGGTGAGCAGTTCGTTTAAGATAAGCCCTACGGGTATCATGGTATCCACATCTAAGTTCAGGTCTTCTATATCAGCATGTATTTTCACTTTATCATTTGAAATACTATACGAGTCGCATAGGTTTTGCAATAAATTACTGATGTATTGTTTTGCCCTGATGCCTTTTAAATTATCCTCGCTGTATAAATTCTGGTGTATCAATGCCATGCTTTGCACCCTGTTCTTTCCTTCTTTTACCGCTTCTGCCGCCTGCGTATCTTTGATAGAAATGCTTTGCAGATCAAGCAGGCTGCTTACGATCTGCATGTTGTTTTTTACCCGGTGATGAATTTCCTTCATCAGCACCTGCAGGTCATCTGCCTGCTTTTGTATCAGGCTGTTCTTTTTTCTTTGATTTCGGTACAGGTATAAGATAGCGCCTGCAGCTAATAACAGCAGTAATGAGCCGGTTACCAGCCCTGCTTTTATCAGCCGTTCCCGCTTCAGCTGCGCAGTCTTTAAATTGTTTTCCCTGTTGAGTGCTGCCTTTAATGTGAGTTCATTTTGTAACTCAGCAGTTTTTAGTTTGTTTTCATTGGCAAGTAAACGGTTGTTGATGTGTTCCTTTTCTACAATCGAATCCATCAGGGCATTTTCTGTAAGTAATGCCTGCCTGCGTTCCCGCTCTCTTAAAAGCGTAAAGGCATTTAATTTTTCACGTGTGTGTAAAAAAGAAATTTCCTTTGCACTCAGCTCATTTTTTGTATTGAGTAATACAATGGCCTTTTCGTTTTTTGCAGTTTGATATTGTATTTCAAGCTCATTCAATTGCCCGGCCACCCGCTGGTTCAGCATGGTATCGTTGATCGCTTTATATTTTTCTAAAGCCAGTAAGGCTTTTGCCGGTTCAGCCGTTTTTTTATAGGCGGCATATAAATCGCGGTAAGTCTCTGACTGGTCTTTCAACGAAAGCGGGTACTCATGGTTTTGTATTACCGACTCCAGCATTTGAATGCCCTCATTCACCTTTTCATTGTTGAGCAATAAATTACCCAGTAGTAGCTGGCTGGCCGCTATTTCTCCCGGGCTGTTTATTTTTTGGGCCAGCGCTAAAGACCTGCGGATAAATATTTCTGCCCTGTTAAGTTCTGCCTGCCGCATTAAAATATTACCCACGTTATAATAATCGTACATTAAACCATATTCATCCTGCAGCTGTTCATTAATTTTTTGAGAACGCATATAAAAAATAAGTGCAGAATCATTTTTTCCCATTTTCTCGTATACCACGCCCAGGTTGGTGTAGGCAATGGATATTTGCCCGCTGTCGTTCTGTACAATGGCCAGGTCAAGTGCCTGGTGATGGTATTGCAATGCATCGGGTAAACGGTTTACTTCTGTAAGCAAATACCCCAGTTTGCTGATGGCTATTAACATACCCGAGGTATCGTTTAACTGTTCCTGATATTTGAGGCATTGTGTAACGGCTTCCATACTTTTATCCCACAAACTTTGGTCGGAATAAAGATTGGCTTTTACCATTTTAACTGCTGCCAGCCTTGCGATGTTATTGGATTTGGTTTGAATGGCTTCATACCGGTTTAGGTTGATTTCACTTTCTTCAAAACGGTTAAGATTTTTATACACTACCCCGTAATAATAAAACAGTATGTCCTGCCGGTAGTTGGTACCCGCTTTTTTTTGCACCTGTTCTGCCTGTTTTAGCAGATCAAGACTTTTATTAGGGTCGTCATTTTTGCATTTCCAGGCCGCGTCTTTCAGCGCATCAATCTTAAGCGAATCTGCTTTGGATGCCCCGGTTTTCACTGCAGCTCCCTGGCTTACCTGGGCATAAGACCATTCTCCAAAATAAAGGAATAACCACAGCAGTATGGTAAAGTATCTCATCACTTTGTAACGGTTTATACTGTTTTAAAGTTAGTTATTCTACTGTAAAAAAGGTAAAATTATACAACAGCACCATTTTCTTTTCACCCAAACAGGTGATTTATTATTAGTGCTGCCACATGGTAATTATTATCTTTACCCTGCCATTGCTTAAATTTACTTTCATGGATCTATCTATTTATTTTGAAGAAGCAGCGCAGGTTTCTGCAGCGTTTATCATTGGTGCCATCATTGGTATTGAACGTGAGTTCAGGAGCAAGCCGGCAGGTTTCAGAACCATGATATTGATATGTGTGGGATCCTGCCTGTATACCATTTTAAGTAAAGAAAGTAACAGCGTAAGCCCCGACCGTATTGCCAGTAATATTGTAACCGGCATTGGTTTTATTGGCGCCGGTGTAATTTTTAAAGAAGGTATTACGGTGAATGGATTAACCACTGCGGCATTGATTTGGGTTACCGCAGCATTGGGAATGGCCATAGGATACCATCATTATTCATTAGCCATTGTAGTTTCAATAATAGTGGTAATTACACTATTTGTTTTAGAACCGGTGCAACGGTTCATTAATAAATTTCACCGGGTAAAAGATTACCGTATTAAAACAGATTCGATAGGTGAAGTGTTTAAAAATGAGCTGGAAGTTTTTTTCCAGTTAAATGATATGACCTTCCGCTGTATGAAAGTGGTAAAGGAAGATAATGATGCCGTGTATTTGTACCGCATCAGTTCGCCCGACAGGAACTATGATGCCGTAAATCAATTCTTATTAAAACATGCCGAAGTAAAAAGCTTTGAGGTATAATATTAATTGCGCCTTGTAAAAAACCGCAGCTGATAACAGCTGCGGTTTTTTTATACCCAACCTGCTATTCGCTTGTTTCACTTATATAACCAATCTGCCCGGTTAACACATCAATAAAAGCGTTGGTGCAATTGACTTTAAACGGGTACAAACAGTTTTTAATTTAGCTTTTATTATCATCCCATTTAAACAAAAACCAATTTTTATGAAACTCAAACCATTTGTAATTACTGCTGTGTGCAGTATCCTTTGCATTGTATCCTGCAAAAAGGGAACAGACAGCATTCCGGTTCCCACACCCGATCAGCTTCCTGCAATTAGTGCCATCAGCCCGGCATCCGGACCAAAAAACTCCGTGGTAACCATTAGCGGTACCAACTTTGGAACCAACCTGGCAACACTTAAAGTGTACTTTAACAATGTACAGGCCACTGTTCAAACAGCCACCAATACTTCCATTACCGCCGTGGTTCCTGCCAGTGCCGGTACAGGGGTTGTTAAGATAGAAAAAACACCGGGCGTGCAGGCAACAGGACCAACATTTACCTATTTTGGCAATGGGTATACCAGCACTTTTGCAGGCAATAGCCAGGGCTTTGCTGATGGTACCGGCTCAGCCGCTCTGTTTAATTCGCCAACCAGCATGGTAAAAGATGCTGCCGGAAATTTTTATGTTGCCGACAGGGATAACCACCGCATACGTAAAATTACAGCAGCAGGTGTGGTGAGCACTTTTGCCGGCAGCGGTACAGCCGGATTCACTAACGGTACGGGCGCAGCTGCAAGTTTCAATCAGCCCTATGCATTGGCAATTGATGCCAATGATAATTTGTATGTTGGCGACAGGTTGAATTATTCCATTAGAAAAATCACTCCTGCCGGTGTGGTGACCACCATTGCAGGAAATGGTGTTTCCGGAATGGTGGATGCCACCGGAACAGCTGCCAGGTTTGGCGAACCCATTGGTATTGCAGTTGATGCGGCAGGCAATATTTTTGTAGGCGATTATTTTAACAACCGCATCAGAAAAATTACAGCTGCAGGTGTGGTAACCACTTTTGCCGGAAGTAACCCGGGCATGGTTGACGGAACAGGAACTGCCGCAGCATTTAATAATCCATTTGGCCTTGCATTTGATGCTGCAGGAAATTTGTATGTATCAGATTCGCACAATTTTGCCATCCGAAAAATTACTCCTGCTGGTGTGGTAACCACTTTGGCAGGAAACGGAAACGCAGGTTCGGCCAATGGTACCGGTTCGGCTGCCACTTTCAGCCGACCTATTGGCATTACTGTTGATGCCAATGGTAATGTATACGAATGTGATTTAGATAACCATACCATAAGAAAAATCACTCCTGCCGGTGTGGTAACCACTTTGGCAGGCACTACCGGTGTAGTTGGATCTACAGATGGTACAGCTCCTTTGTTTAACAATCCGGTGGGCATTTTTAGCGATAATGCTAATAGTGTACTGTATGTGGCTGATTTTGCAAATAACCGTATCAGAAAAATCATTGTTGAATAAAACTAAAATCTTCTCAACTTTTATCCTCCACCTTTTAATACCATAATTAATGCAGGTAAAAGCGTTCGCAATAGTTGTACCGGCATTAGTAAACTATTTATTTTTTAATCTCAAAAGCTAATTTTATGAAACTTAAAAATATTATACTCCCAATTTTATGCAGTGCCTTTTCAGTAGTGTCGTGCAAAAAAAATAATGATGCCAGCGCAGATGCGCCTAAAGCATCAGTTTATGCAGCAGGATATGAAAGAGCATCCGGCAGTTCTAACCACGTAGCTAAATACTGGAAAGATGGTGTGGCCATCACTCTTTCCGACTCTGCACACGATGCGGAGGCCAGTTGTATGTTTATAAATGGCAGTGATATTTATGTAGGTGGTTATGAAGATAATGGTACAAGAAATGTTGCCAAATACTGGAAAAATGGAATTGCAACGTTGCTTGGAAACGGGGTGTCGTCATCCTCCTATGTATCTTCAATTTTTGTTAGTGACGGTAATGTATTTGTACTGGGCAGCGAAAATGGTGTACCAACCTATTGGAGAAATGGCGTGGCAATACCTGTTACCAATGGTGCCTTTCAGGCAGAGGCGAATTCTATTTTCATTAATGGCAACGACGTATACGTTGCAGGATACGAACGTAATATAGGCGGCCATTATGTTGCCAAGTATTGGAAAAACGGCGTTGAAACGATACTGAGCAGCACTACATCTTATGCCGCAGCATATGCCATTTCAGTAAGTGGTAATGATGTTCATGTGGCAGGTTATGAATACAACCCAACAAGCAGTAATGATGTGGCCAAATACTGGAAAGTAAGCAATGGCGGTACCCCGCAATCAACCATTCTTTCAGATGGCACAGGAGATGCTTATGCAGAAGGCATTGCAGTTAGTGGCAACGATGTATATATTGCCGGGCTGGACGAAGGTAATAATACTGCAAAAGCGTGGAAAAATGGTATTGCTACTACTCTCAGCACAGGTGGAAGCAGAACATATGCCAACTCTGTATTTGTATACAACAATGATGTTTATTATGCGGGAGCCGGATACAATGGTACAAACTGGATGTCGACCTATTGGAAAAACGGATCGGCAGTTAATCTTACTAATGGACAAAAATTAGCTGTGGCCAAAGCCATTTTTGTAAAATAATTATTTGCTAAATCGCATACTGTTATAAAGCTTGCTTGTAACAGTATGCTTAATATAAAACAATATGGATAAAAAAGAATTCTGGCCTGAAGAAGGCAAATTAAAAAAAGGGCTTATTATACTGGCAATAGTAATTATTGGAGCGCTGTTACTAACATTGCTGGAAGAGAATATAAGCATCAAATTGTCTAAAAAAATTCCGTTTGTTATTGCATTTGCCTGTTTGGGTATTTGGCTGTATAAGCCCGAAAAGTCAAAATAAAATCCCCTGGTTAACAGCGCTGATTGCATCAAACCACGCAGCGTTTTCAACAGTAGTACAAATACATCATTTCACATTTTAAAAACACTAAAAAATCTTTATGAAAAAAATTATCACATCCACTTTAGCAGTTACAGTTCTTGCCTTAGTTTCAACGGTTGCTATGGCGCAATTCAAAATGGATAGTAATGGCAAAACCATCAGCAATTCAAGCAATAAAACCGTGGGTAAAATAGATAGTGATGGAAAAACGATAAGTGATGCCAATAACAGCACTTTGGGAAGAGTGGATGGTGATGGCAAAACCATTAGTAACCGCAACAACAGTACAGTATTGAAAATTTCGGGTAATGATATCATGAATACCAGTAATAGCAAAGTGGGTACCATGAATGATGTTATTAGTTCAATAAGTGGTGCAAAAGCAGAAGCAGTTTATGTTGCGCTGTGGTGGTTTATTGTAAAAGGCAACCAATAAGGTATTATTACTCATTAATAAAATCGCCATTCGAAAATTTGAATGGCGATTTTATTTTACTTCAATAACTGATCATGTAGATAATACAGGCTGTGCGTTTTGTAAAATGCTGCCATCAATTTAACAAACGGGGTTACCGAATTAATTCAGTAACCCCGTTTATGATTAAAGGATAAGATGCTGGTTGGTTTGAAGATATAATTGTATTTATTTACGTGCATTAGTTTTGCTGGTTCATACGCAACAGCGCTATCATTATTTCGCAGCCCTTTTTTCCTTTTACTGCATCCAGTATTTTCTGAGTCATCTCCTGCTGATTTTTTTCCGTTGTTTTATATTTTGTATCCAGCGCCTTAATACAATTATTTATGGGTGACCCGGTTTTAGCAGTTGACAATAATGCAGCGTTTACTTTTACTATCATGCCTGGCGTAAGTTTTTGCATTTCTGTGTTAAAAGTTTCCTTCGGTTTATCAGATGCTGCGGCCTTTTCAAACACTATGATCCCCTCTGCCGGCAGCGAATCTTTCAGCATATTAAAACAGCCACACATATCGGTGGCTATATCTGATGTTTTTGATTCGCCGGAAAGACAGCCGGCAATAACTGCAGCAGCAGTAAACAATACTAATATCCAGTTACTTTTCATGTTGTGAATTTTATTACAGGTGTTGAGAAATGGTTTCTTTAATTATTATACCAGTATTTGCAAAGTGCCTTAAAATAATCCCCTACTCAACATAGTACCAGGGATTATTTATTGCTCAATTTTTTAAAAAATAAATTCTTTTAATTTTATTAATTTGAAAACCACACATCATTCTTTATAACAGCTGCCGCATCAACCCCGCCGGTAACACAAATTTTATTGTTGAATAATATTGCCTGGTGGCCACCTCTTGTACCAAAAGCCGCATTGGTTTGTTTTACCCAGTCTTTGCCATTACTGCTGCTCCATATTTCGTCTGTAGTAACAAAGCCAACCACCCCGCCCATTACATATAAAGTACTGTTATATACAATTGCCTGGTGTGCGTATAACGGTACAAATTTTAAACCTGTGGTAATTTCCTCCGTCCAGCTTTTTCCATCGCTGCTGCTCCACACATCATTTTTAAATCCTGTTGCAGTATAGCCGCCAATAACATACAATTTACTGTTGAATATAACCGCCTGGTGACCGGCTCTTGCACTAAACTGCGTGCCAGCAACAGTTTCCTGCGTCCAGGCAATACCGTCAGCACTTGACCAAATATCATTCTTTGTTCCGCCAACACCATCACCGCCAATTACCCACAGTTTATTATTAAACACAATTACTTTATGTGCATGACGAATACTGAAAGGGGCATTGGCAGTTACCAGCGTCCATGTACTGCCATCTGTACTGTTCCACACATCATTTAATGCAGCACCATTACTTAAGCCGCCAATAACCCAGAGTTTATTATTAAAAACAGCTGCCTGGTGGCCGCTTCTTACACCAAAAAAGGGGCCGTTTGCCGTCGTTTGTGCCCATGATACACCATCTGTACTGCTCCAGATCTCATTGGAGTAAAGTACATCTGATTTTCTGCCACCAATTACCCAAAGTTTGTTGTTAAACATCACAGACTGGTGGTCAAAGAGGGGTGCAAACTGCGACCCGGAAACTGTTGTTTTTGTAAAACTGATCGCTGCTGCTGGCGCAGGTGCAGGCGAATCATTTTTTTTGCAGGATGTTACTAAAAGCATAACTGCAGCGATTAAACCCGATGTTGTTTTTTTCATGTTCTTTTTTTAGGATTAGATTTTATTTTTAAACAGGCTATTTTACATTTTCGCAAAGCATTTCCTGGCCATCCTGTGCATACACTGCTTTTGTATTTTGAAAACTGTTACCCATATATTCCTGGTACAGGTGTACAATAGAAACCAGGTAACATTTTCCGTTGCTGCCTTTGTAAACAACAGCCCCCTGCCTTATACGGCCGGTAACAATTCCGGTAATTTGATGGCGTTCTGTTTGCCAATCGCTCTGCAGCATGATGGCTTTGGTGGCAGTGCCTTTGTATTCTGCTGCATAGCGTTTATTAAAGGCGTCAATAAACATCTTTTCAAGTGCGGCATCCTTTACAATTGCAGCCGGTAATTGCTGGTTTTTAATTTTTTCAGCATTATTAATTTTGTTTTGCCCGGCAATTTTATCAAGACCGCCATATTTATTTACCAGGGCAGTAATTTTTTGCCAGGCTTCGGCAAATGCTGGTTCATCTGGAAATACCTGCCGGGCGGCGTCCCAATGTATTTGCTCGGCCTGCATTTCATAATAGGCATTTTTCCAGTTGTTTTCTTCTCCGCCGGTAGATTGCGCAAGGATGCGTTCTTTTCTTTCTGCAAAAGTTTCAAAATTACGGTCGTAACTCATCTTCATTTTTCCAACAAATCTTTCGTATCCATTACCTTTTTTCATATCGGCGATATAAGCAGCCAGGCCGGTCTTCATGCTTAACAATTCGTTTACCTGTGCTTTATAGGCATCATTTTCTGCCTGTGCGGTTTCTGCATTTCCAAAAGAAAATGCGCCGATATCAAAAACATCATCAAGTAATTTTTTTATTTTGATATTATTGACGGTTGCATTTTGCCCTGCATTTCTTTCACTGCCGCTTTTATCTTTGGCTGCTGCAAGGCTTTCTTTAAGCGTCTTTATTTCAGCTTCTAAAGCGGTGGCGTTAAAAGATGGAGTAGCTGTTTTTATATTTAGCAGTTCCTTTTCTACCTGGTTGATTTTTGTCTGTGCACCTACAAATGATTTTCGCTCTATTAATTCTTTTGCTCCGGCAACCAGCTTGTTAAAATAATCGGTGTTCTGTGCTTTAGCGGCAACAGTAAAAACAAATAACCCAAAAAGCAGTACTATCTTTTTCATTTTATTTTTTTAAATTTTACTTTACATTTTCACAAAGCATCTCTTTTCCAAATAATCCATTAAATACTGCTTTGGTATTGGTGAAAGAGCTGCCGATATAGTCTTCACGAATAAAAATATAATCGTCTAATAAATAGCATTTGCCATCTTTGCCTTTGTAAGCCAGCTTGGCACTGCGTTCTCTGCCGGTTACCACGCCAGATATATTATTGCGTAATGTTGTCCAGCCATTCTGAACCAGTACAGCTTTTAGCGCAGTGGCTTTTGTGCCAAAGGCATTATTAAATCCATCGGTTAATATTTTTTCCAGTTTAGTGTCTTTTACAGAAGATTCAGGGAGTTTTCTATTTTTGATTGCTGCCAGTTCGGCTGCACCGCCTTTGGCTTTCATACTTGCAATGCTGCCAATTTTAGTGGCAAAGTCTGCTGTTTTTTTATACTCGTCTGAAAAGTCTGTTTCAGTGGGGTAGGCTTTTTGTGCTGCATCCCAAAATGCCAGGTTGTACTGAATGGTGTAATAGGCTATCTCAGCCCAGTTGGTTCCTGCACCCTTATCTACCAGGTTATCAATACGTACAATATCCTGGTTGGTTTCCACTATATGATGGTCAACCAGTTTTTTCATATACTCAAGCTGGTTTGCAGTGCCCTTTGTACCCAATGCTAAATAAGTTTGTGTTTTATCTTTATACTCCTGCACCCTCAGTGGCATTACGGGTTCATCACCTGTGCTGAATCCAATATGCGTACTTTCAAAAAGCTGGCGGAGCAGTTCATCAGCTTTGCCTGCGTTTTGTGCAGCATTGTTATTCTCTTCACGTTCATGTGCCTGATTATATTTTTCTGTTTCAATAGATGCCTTGAAATTGCTAACCTCTGTATCAAGAATGGCTGAGTTATAGTTTGGATCTTTTATTTTTATACTGCTTAAAGCATTTTCCATCTGCCGTATTTTAGACTGAGCTCCGTAATACGATCTGGCTGTTATTTTTTCTTTTGCTTCATCTGCTGCTTTATAATAATCGCTTACAAATGTTTTTGCTGGGCCATTGTAACCTGCCGGAGGAGTAGTGATAATCAAATTTTTTATATCTACCCTGTTTTGCGGAGGTACTACGCTTGTTGTAGTTTGTGTACTGGATGAAGTAACGGGATTTGAAGATGCTGCGCCCAGCTTATCTTTCCATTTTTTTAATTCTGCCTCCATATCAGCAACTTTATAAGCGGGATCCTTTTGTTTTACAACAGTAAGTTTTGCTTCCATCATGGCTACGCCTTCGGCAATTTTGCCGGTTTTTTTTAGCCCCATCGCATTGGTCCAAAATGATCTCACCTCAGATTGTGCCGGGCCTTCGTAAATAAAATCCTGTGCAAATGAAATGAGAGCGCTGCACAACGCAATGGTAAGCAGGGAGAGTGTTTTCATAAATGTTTAATTGTTTTATTATTCAAAATTAAAAACCATCCATACCCTTTTGAGCTCCGTTTTATATTTGAAGTAAGCTGTTTGACAGATGCAGCGCTATGGAAAGCAGGTAAAATAATATGTAAATCACTTATGCAATAAAGTGCTGCAGTGGTGAAACAAAATGGAATGCCGGTAAAACCCGTTACTAAATAATTGCATTAAGAAATAGTTTAGCAGTACCAATTTAAACAGGCACGATATACAGCTGACAGATGACGATCAACACCATCAATAAAAAAACCTTTGAGCTGCTGGATGAAAACAGGAGGCCGGCCGCGAGGTTGGAATATACCAATGAGGCATTTGATGATGCCATTATTGATGCAGCGGAAAAACATATGCTGAATGGCATTGCCACCGGCACATGGATCACTCATTTGGTAAATGATACCAGAACGAGACTTAGCTCGAAGATAAGGGTGGAAACAGGCGGCGTTATATCGGTACGGCTATTGTATAAAAAAAAGAAATACCTGTTTAAAAAATCTGCCGGCTGGCGGCTGCGTTTTTCGCTGGTGAATAAAGAAGGGGAAGATGTACTGACGCTGATACCCCTGGTAAACTGGCAAAAAGCATCGCACGATTTTATTTTACAGTTAAATGAAGAGTTTGAAAACGAATGTGATTCATTTCTTATCTTACAGGCAGTGCATTGTGCCAACTGCAGTTTGAGTATGATGACGGGGGGAGAAGTACCGGCATTGGTGAGTATCTAAACTTATTTGGGATATGCAAAAAATTATTCTCTTAACATGTTTATTTCTTTCGGCCAATGTCATATTACATGCACAAAACAATTGCAACTGTAATGGCATTACCAGGCAGCAATTTGATGAACTGGTAAGTACAAATGATTCTGCTGCAGTTTTTGCAACCATAACCGGGCTTAAAAAAAATGCTGATAAAAATTGTTCAGTTATTGCCGCCGACCTGGAAATTACCTACCGCCTCACCGGAAAACAGCTGCCGCTTGCATTTGAACTGATTGAACAACAGGAAAAACTGATAGCCAGCCTTTCCTGCAAAAATGAACTGGTTATTCATTCTTATATTAATTATGCCAGTTTTTACAGGGCGGGCCAGGATTATGAAAACCTGTCGAAATATGCATTTAAGGCATTGGAAAATGCAGAAGACAGGAAGGATGAAAAAAATGAGCTGAAGGCCATTGCATTTATTGTTCATCTTTTTACCCGGCAAAACCAGAACGAAAAAAACTGGGATTATATTAAAAGAGCCGAAAAGATAATATTGAACCCGGATAGCGAAAATGCAACGGCTGTAAATTTAAACTGGCTGGCATTTGAGTACGAAGCAAAATATTCACTGGCGGAAAGGATCACACTAATGGATTCTGCCATGCTGTTTGCAACAAAGGCAAAAGTACTGGCATTGCAGCAAAATAATTTTTCAGAACTTACCCGGTCATTCAGAATTTTTGAATCCAATGCTTACAACAGGAATGAATTTAAGAAAGCCATCACTTTTGCAGACTCTTCTATTTTTTATATTAAAAAAATTAAGACGGGTGCAAACCCGGCATCGCTTTTTTTTGCCAAGGCATGGGACTATAAAAATTTAAAGGATTACAATGAGGCACAACGCTGGATGGATACCTGCCTTACTTATGCTGAAAAATTTGAAGGCAGAACACCGGCAACAATGGCTTTATACGGAGAGGCAGCAAAATTATTTGAAGACGCCGGCAACCTGCCTAAGGCAATGGCCACATTAAAAACCTATGGAAAAATAAAAGACAGCGTATTCAAGCTGCAGCGCCTGGAAAAAATTAATGAACTGGAACAAAAATACAATAAAGCCAAAAACGAAAAGACCATAAAGGAACTGGCGCAGCAGAAGAGTATTTATTTGTTACTTGCACTTGCAGGCTTGCTTGCAGCTGTTGCCATCGCCTTCTTCCTGCGTCAGCAGCAATTAAAACACAAAAAAAATATTTTAGAAACAGAACAGCGTTTAAACAGGGCCAGGATGAATCCGCATTTCTTTTTTAATGCCCTAACCACTTTACAAAAATTTGCGCTGAGAGAAAACGACGGACAGGCCATGGCCAGCAATTTGTCTAAATTCAGCAATATCATGCGGGAAACTTTAGAAAGTACGTACAAAGAATATGTAACCATTGAACAGGAAATGGAATTTCTAAATGAGTATCTTGAGGTACAAAAGATTCGATTTCCGCAAACATTCAGTTACGAAGTGCAGGCAGATAAGGACCTGGACATTGATGAGCTGCAAATACCTGCCATGATCATTCAGCCTTTTGTGGAAAACAGTATTGAGCATGGCTTTGTGGGGGTAGATTATCCCGGCAAAGTAACGGTGAACTTTACACAGGAAAATAAAGAACTGCTGATACAGATTGCCGATAACGGAAAAGGTTTGCATACAACAGCCAAAGAAAATAACGAACACATCAGCCGGGCAAGCCAGATCATAAAAGACAGGATATATTTGCTCAACATCAAACTTAAAACCAAAGCGGGTTTCAGTATAGATAATAACAGTACGGGTAATGGGGTAATTGTAAAGATCCATTTACCATTATTATATAAAGCTCAAAAAACAATATAACAACAATGAAGGTACTGCTGGTAGATAATGAAAAAGAGGTTCGTCATATATTGAAAGATATGGTTGCGGCAAGCGGTCAGCATATTATTGAAGAAGCAGACGGAGTAGCAACCGGCATCGAAAAAATAAACAGTTTTGAGCCTGATATTGTACTGCTTGATGTGGAGATGAATGACGGCACCGGGTTCGACCTGCTGAAACAATTGAAGGGTATTTCTTTTCAACTCATATTTACTACTGCACACAACCAGTATGCCATTCAGGCCATTAAATTCAGTGCCATTGATTATTTATTAAAACCAATCGATCCGGTTGAACTGAATGCCAGTTTACAAAGGGCAAAAGAAAATATCAGCCTGCAAACCATGCAGCAGCAACTTACCGTACTGATGCAGCAGTTGGGTAATAAACCGGCACCGGAGCGCCAGATAGTGATAAAGGATATTGATAAAACCTATTTTGTAAAGATGCATGACATTTTATACTGCGAGGCCGAAGGCTCTTACACAAAATTTTATATCACCCATGGCGAACCCATTTTTGTAAGCCGTAACCTGCGCTTTTACGAAGATCTGCTGGCGCCTGCAGGATTTTTCCGCACACATCATTCCTGCCTGGTAAACCCCGCTAAAATTAAAATATACGACCGCAAAACCGATTGCGGTACACTTATCCTGGAGGGCGGTCATACGGTACCGGTATCTCAGCGAAAAAAAGATTTTGTACTGCAGCTTTTAGAGGGCAGGTGATCAGCACCCGGGTAATTTCTTACTGCCCCCGCCACAGTTGCACTTATCAAACACCCTGTGGCATTTATTCAACCGCTGCCACTTCATTGAATAATGCTTTTATTTTTATCATAAAAAAATGCAGTACTTATGATGAAATCAATCTGCCTTACAATACTTATCATAATCACAAGTATAACAGTAAGCTGCAGCAAAAGAAAAGCAACACCATCATCCTTTGCCTCAAAAAAAATTATGACGGTTACTGAAGCAGTTACATTTATAAACACCAGTACAGACAGTGAAGGAAAAGAAATTATTATCACTTCCACCAACAGGGGTCTTGTATCATCTAAGGGATCAGCTGCTTCATTGTTACTTTCAGATGAAGCTGGTGATGATGGGAAAAAGACACCAAACAACAGTTTTAATGCCTGCTTCTGCAATGAAGCAGCTGACTATGCAAGAGCAGTACCCCATAAAGCCACTGTAACAATTTCCGGAACCATCAGGCACAGGAACGGAACAGTTCAGCTAGAAAACTGTACACTCATTGCACAAAATTAACCTGATGCGGCTGTTGCTTTAATAAAAATAGCGCCGGTAACAGTTACTCAAAAAGGGGATTCAATGCACTGTTCTTTTTATTTAATTAGGCAATACCTTTGAAAAGTAAATCTTTTGTATGCCTTCAATACTATTCGAAGTAAATAACAATATTGCTTTTATCACCCTTAACCGGCCCGAAAAGTTCAATGCCTTCAACCGCGAAATGGCTTTGCTTTTGCAGGCGCACCTGGATGAATGTGCCGCTTTGCCCGGTATACGTTGTGTATTCATTACCGGTGCAGGTAAAGCTTTTTGTGCAGGACAGGATATCAGTGAGCTGGTGGGAGATGATAAAATTGAGATTGGGCAAATCTTATCTGAACATTATAATCCCATTGTAAAAAAAATACGTCAGCTGGCCAAACCGGTGGTAGCCGCAGTAAATGGCGTGGCAGCCGGTGCCGGTGCTAATATTGCCCTGTGCTGCGATGTGGTAATTGCTGCAGAAACCGCCTCTTTTATTCAGGCCTTTAGTAAAATTGGATTGATACCCGATAGTGGCGGCACATTTACCTTACCACGATTGATTGGCTGGCAAAAAGCAAGTGCCTTAATGATGACAGGAGATAAAGTAAGTGCAACCGAAGCCGAGCGCCTGGGCATGGTGTACAGGGTATTTGCTGATGTTACATTTAACGAAGAAAGTAAAAAAATAGCAGCCACACTGTCTCAAATGCCTACCAAAGGTTTGGCGTATACCAAACAGGCACTCAACCTGTCGTTCTATAACAGCTGGGATGAACAGTTATTGGCAGAAGATGCCTTACAGCAAAAAGCTGCTGCCACAGATGATTACAGCGAAGGCATTCATGCCTTCATTGAAAAAAGAATACCCTTGTTCAAAGGAGCGTAATCCATACTGCTTATTGCTTACTGAATTTTTGAACAGAAGATACCGTTCCATCAAAGTATACAAGCAGGTATATTCCTTTACCCAATGCTGATACGTCAATGCTTACCGTTTGTGTACCGGTTACCTGTTGCTGCAGCAGTGTTCTGCCAGCTGCATCCAGTATACTCACCTGGCCCTTACCATTTAAGCCATTAACCTGTAGCATATCGCTTACCGGGTTGGGCGTAACCTGCAAACTCAATATGCCTTTTGTTTTTACAGAAATAGTATTGGAATAACTGACCCTGCCGTTGGCATCCGTCATTTTAAGCCGATAGTAATTGATGCCGCTTGCAGAAGCGGAGTTGTCGGTAAAATCGTATGCCTGGTTACCCAAAAAAGCAACGGTACCAATACTGGTAAAATTGCGGCCATCGCTGCTTTGTTCCACCTCAAAAGAAGAAACGCTGCTGGAAGGATCGGTTTGCCAGCGCAGGGTGGCTTTACCTGCAGCATAGCTTCCGGTAAATGAAACTACCCGGGCTGCCAGTATACAACTGGTTGACAATTGTGCCGCATCAAAATTACCAAAGTCGCCAATATTGGCCAGGTAGCGGTAATTACCCGGGGGCAGGGTAGTGTTACCATATACATAATACCAGGTTTCCTGTGCGGGCACAGCGCCATCTGCATTGGTAAATGATTTTGTGGTGGAAGTGCTCACCACAGTGCTGGTGGCTAAATTTATGATTTGTATACTGGCAGTCCAGTTAGTGTAACTACCGCTTTGTTCCCTGCTCGAAAAAAAACCACTGTACCCTACCGGGGTGGCACTGCCGGTAATAACAAAATCCTGGTACAATGTACCTGCAGCACTGGTAATATCAATGTACTGGTTACCATCTTTGGCATTATCGGGTCCGCCGCCGTAGGCGCTGCCGTTTGTTTTAATAACATTAAAGGGGCCACCCGTTACCGTCCACCCGTTAAATGTAAACAGCCCGGTAAGATTATTACCAATGGCAGACTGTACCGGAGCATCAAAACCAGGATTGTTTAACAGGTTGATACTGCACTGTGCAAAAGAAAGTTGTACGTTGAAAGTACTGCACAAAAAGAGGATCATAATGACGGTTTTGCGGCTCATAATTTGTAGTATTTATACTACTAAGATATCTTTTTTAGCTATTTGGTTGCTTTTTTTATATACCGTTTTTCTACCATACCTGTGGCCTGGCCCTTAAGCCGACTATTTAATTACTGCTGCTTAGCTGTATTTTTACACTGTTTAATACTATATATATGAGTACACCGCAAGATGCATTAGCCCAAACAGTTGTTAGTACCATGCTGCAGCAAGACCTTTTTAGTCAGTGGCTGGGCATTGAGGTACTGCTGATACAAGAAGGCTACAGTAAAATAACAATGACCGTAAGGCCAGAAATGATCAATGGCCTGGGCATTGTGCATGGTGGCATTGCATTTTCATTTGCCGACAGCGCCTTTGCATTTGCCTGCAATAACCGCAACGAATTATCTGTTGCCCTGGATACTTCCATCAACTTCATCAAACCTGTTCATGTGGGCGATATTTTAATTGCCGAAACAGCAGAATTACACAATGGAAAAACTACCGGCCTGTATCATATTACCATTACCAACCAGCACCGTCATGTGGTGGCATTGTTTAAGGGAACCTGTTTTAGAACGAAGAAGAAATTGGTAGCGAAAGAAAATTAAATCAGGAGGATACAATATTGTTAGTGGTGCTTGCCTGTATTAGCAACAATTGCATACAAAATTGAATGCATGATTAATTAAAAGATTGGCTGCAGTAAGAAAAGTGTAAAAACATTATAACAATCCAATCTCCTGTATTTACTTTGCCATCAAATGATCTACCAGTTCAACCAACACATTCCTGTAATACACCACTCCTCTTTTATACATCCGCAGGCGGCGGTAACCGGCAATGTAATTATTGGCAGGGATGTATATGTGGGGCCCGGTGCTGCTATACGCGGCGACTGGGGGCAAATCGTTATTGAAGATGGCTGCAATGTGCAGGAGAATTGTACCATCCACATGTTTCCCGGCGTAACCGTATTGCTGAAAGCAGGTGCACATATTGGCCATGGTGCAGTAATACATGGTGCCACCATTGGTAATAATTGTTTAGTGGGTATGAATGCTGTTATAATGGACAATGTTGTATTGGGCGATGAATGTATTGTAGGTGCTTTAAGTTTTATTAAGGCAGCTGAAACATTTGAACGCCGCAGTTTGATCGTGGGCAATCCTGCAAAAAAAATAAAAGCGGTGAGTGATGAAATGATGGCCTGGAAAACTGAAGGCACCCAATTATACCAGCAACTGCCCAAGGCCATGAGGGAAAACTGGGCGCCATGCGAACCATTAAGAGCTGTGCCGGAAACAAAGCCTCCCGAAATAAACAACAATTACAAACCCTGGAAACAATAGCCGCTGTACAGCATCAAATTTCAATAGCGTACCTTCGCGTAAATTAACGGATCAGTGTCAGAAAAATCAAACTTTGTAGACCAGATAAAAGTGTTTTGCCGCAGTGGCCATGGTGGTGCCGGCAGCAAACATTTAATGCGCAATAAACTAACGGCATTCGGCGGGCCCGATGGCGGCGATGGTGGCCGCGGCGCCCATATCATTTTAAAAGGCAACAGCCAGCTGTGGACCTTACTGCATTTGCGTTATTATAAAAATGTACTGGCCGAAAACGGGGAGAATGGCAGCAAGAATAATTCTACCGGTAAAAACGGAAAAGATATCATCATAGAAGTGCCATTGGGCACTATTGCCCGCGACCAGGAAACTGGTGTGCAGGAAGCAGAGATTTTAGAAGACGGCCAGGAAGTAATATTACTAAAAGGTGGACGTGGCGGATTGGGTAATAGTAATTTTAAAACCCCCACCAACCAAACCCCCGAATATGCACAACCCGGCGAAGAAGGTGTGGAAGGATGGAAAGTATTAGAATTAAAAGTACTGGCCGATGTAGGATTAGTGGGTTTTCCCAATGCCGGCAAATCAACCCTGCTCAGCAGTATCACTGCAGCAAGGCCCAAAATTGCTGATTATGCTTTTACCACTTTAGTGCCGCAACTGGGCATGGTGGAATACCGCGACAACAGGAGCTTTTGTATTGCCGACCTGCCCGGTATTATTGAAGGTGCCGCCGAAGGCAAGGGCCTGGGCCATCGTTTCCTCCGGCATATAGAACGCAATTCTGTATTGCTCTTCTTAATTCCTGCAGATAGTGAAGACCACAAAAAAGAGTTTGATATTTTACTGAACGAGCTGAAAGAATACAACCCGGATATGCTGCAGAAAGATTTTGTAATTGCCATCAGTAAAAGCGATATGCTGGATGAGGAACTAAAAGCAGCCATTGAAAAAGAATTACCCCGGCATATTCCGCATGTGTTCATCTCATCAGTATCGGGCCTGGGCCTGTCGGCATTAAAAGACCTGTTGTGGAATACTTTAAACACACCTTCCGGTAAACAGTAGTACACTTACCAGTTTATGGTATTGCAAAACCTGCCTGATTGAAATATCTTGGCTCACTAAATCTTATGTGTCATGCATAATATTATCCGGTTACTTTGGAGTGTATTTACTCCTGTATGGACCTTTTTGCATTTTGTATGGCGTTTTTTAAAAACGCCTCTGCGCTGGTTTACCTCTTTTTTAAATATTCTTTGGTACCTGTTTCCGGCCGTAGTGTTTTTAATTGCCACCTGGGCCTGTTTCTGGGAGTTATCGCAGGGCAGGGATGTGCTGATAGATATGCTGGAAAAAAAATATGCCGGCGGCATAGTGCTGCTGGCCGTTTTATTTTTTACCATGGTGGCATGGTACAGCAGCCGCATCATCATTTACCGAAAAAAAATACTGTACGAGCAAAATGAAATGCTGGGGTTTCATATGCCCCGCCTGATTGGCTTTACTGGTTTCAGTATTGTATGGATTGCCCTGCTGCGCTTACCCGAAGATGCGTACCTGCACATCAGTATTTCCAAATGGGCAGGCTGGGGTTTATTGCTGCTGTCTTTTTTGCTGTATCGTTTTTGTTACCGCAGGTTTAAAAAGTTCAGAGATCAAAAATTACGCATCATCAAACACCCCGCCTCCGATTCTGAAGCAGAAATGGAACTAAAGGAACAATCCGAAAAACAACGCTTCCGAAAACTCTATATACTCATCGGATGCCTGGCAGCAGGTTTATTAATGCTGAATACGGTACTTACCAATGCCTGGCTTTTACTGGTATCGGTAATACTGCTGCAAATACTTTTTTTGTTTGTGGTCATCATCCGCAGGGGCCGGGTGCCCTTTAAAGAACCGGGCAAAGAAATTTTTGAAATGCCGCTGGATTACCCCACCATACAGCAATGGCAGCAGGCCGAAAAACAAATGGGCAATGATTTCAGCATTGGTATTTGGGAAAGGGTATTGTATAATGCCAATATTCCGCAAAAAGAAAAATGGTTTTTCATTACTTACAACATTATTACCCTGTTATCGCTGCTGGTTTATTTACTTACCATATTCAATTATCATTTTTCAGTATCGCTGGGAAGTTTTGCCACGGTACTGATTTGTTTTGGCGTATTAACGGGTTTTTTTAGTTTTATAACATTTTGCTCGGTTATACTGAAGGTAAACCTGCACATGGCCATCTGGATACTGGTCATTATTCTGGGAAAAGTATTTGAGCCGCACTGGGCTAAACTTATCAATTACAAAGAAAAGGATGTAAAAATCTTCAGCAGCAGGCCTACCTTATACAATTATTTTGATCAATGGGTAAATAAAAGACAAGCTGCCATTGAAAAAGATTCCACCTATCCGGTATTTTTTGTTTTGGCAGATGGTGGTGCTTCAAGAAGCGGTTACTGGACAGCGTCAGTGTTGAGTAAACTGGAAGACACTACCAGGGGTAAATTTTCTGATCACCTGTTTTGTTTATCCGGCGCTTCCGGAGGCAGTGTGGGCAATGGCACATTTTTGGCCCTGCTTAAATACCGTAACGAACTGGCTGCAACACGCAAAAATTTTACACAGGGGTCGCAGGAATATTTAAGCTCCGATTTTTTAACCTATACCCTTGCACGTACACTGGGGCCCGATTTTATACGTCCCATAATACCATTGCCATTCATCAACGACCGTGCAGCAGCACTTGAAGATGCCATGGAAAAAGGAAAGCCTGCATTTTTACAGGGCAAATTCACCACGCCTGTTTCTGAACTGCTGCCATTTATCAATGGCAACAATCAACTGCCCATGATCTGTATCAATGCCACCCGCATGCAGGATGGCAGGCCTTCGGTGATCAGTACCATTCAACTGGACTATAAAACCTTTGGCAGCCGCATAGATATTTTAGGCACATTAAAAGCCGGCTGGGATATGAAGCTGAGCACAGCAGTGGTAATGGGAGCCAGGTTTCCATATTTAAGTCCGGCCGGCCGTATAGACAGCAGCTATTATGTAGACGGTGGTTACTTTGATAATTCAGGTGCCGGCGTGGTAAACGAAATGGTGATTGGATTAAGTGAATATATTAAAACTGCTATTGCCGCAAAACCATTTTTAAGCAAACTAAGGTTTTATGTGATCCATGCAGAAAATGGCTGGAGTGGAGGTGGCCGCATTTCAAAAATACACCCCGTGGTAAACGACCTGGCTGCGCCCGTACTTACACTGGTGGGCGCTTATGGTACGCAAACATCTGTTAACGACTGGAGGTTGCTGAAATATATGGAGGGCGTGTATCAAAATTCAAAAGATACCGGCTACAGGGAGGTAAACCTGTACAGCCCTTTAACCGACAGTACCAAAAACACCGAAGAGTTTCCTATGAACTGGGTGATCTCTAATTATTATATTAAAAAAATGAACCGGCAGCTGAATAATGTAGACATGCAGCAGCTGGTGAGCTGGATGTATAGAAGGCTGGAATGATTCCATATCATATGCCCGGCACTAACAACAACAGTACTGTTATACACAATGAAGTATCAAGCTTTCATCTTTATTATGCCAATGCTATAAGGTTTTGATAAGGATAAAAAATGCATATGAACAGTATGCACTTTATGCCTTTGTAAATGCAGATTCAGCGATTTTTTATTTTGTACTGCCGGGTGGGTTATCTTTATAAAAAAAAACCATTGTCATCAGTATTTAAATATATCCGGGAGTTTTACAACAGGGAGTTTAACCCTTACTATTTTTTGCTGATACTTGTTTTAACCGGGGTGCTCATCTATTTAAATTACTGGCATTTTTTAGAGCGACGCTATGCCGCCGGGGGCAAAACTGCATGGCGTAATTTTGCCGGGTATTATCTTTTGTATTTTATACCTTTTGCAAGTGCCTTTTTTTTACAGCTCCTTTTTTTTAAAGACTGCAGCTATTACCGCAATCATTGGTTCTGGATCATCCTGTTACTGGCCCCGGCTATTTTTTCATTCAGGGTAAATGCCCATTTCCAGGAAGTCCTCATTAACCGCATTTGGAGTGGTGATGCCCTCCTGTTCTGGACCCGCTGCATCAACTGGATAGTAAGGGTGTTTTTAGTGCTGATCCCCATCTTCATCATTTGGTATATTAAAGACCGTGGCCAGCAATCCTTTTATGGAACGGCGGCGCTGAAAGATATCAGGCCTTATCTCATCATGCTGCTCATCATGATACCGGTGCTGGCATTGGCCAGTACGCAAAAAGATTTTTTAAGCATGTATCCTAAAGTAAAATTTTTAAATACACTGAGTATTGCGCATGAAAAATGGAGGTACGTTGTGTATGAATTGTGTTATGGCTTTGATTTTGTGAGCATAGAATTTTTTTTTCGTGGATTTTTAATTTTATCACTCCTGCATATTTGCGGCACCCATTGCATTATACCGGTGGCTTGCTTTTACTGCTCCATCCATTTGGGCAAGCCCATGGCCGAAGCCATCAGCAGTTTTTGGGGTGGGTTGCTGTTGGGTATTGTAAGTTTTAATACCGGCAGCATATGGGGCGGATTGATCGTTCACCTGGGCATTGCCTGGTGTATGGAAGTAGGCGGATGGCTGGGCGCTTTGTTTAAAAAATAAGATCAGTACGGCCTGCCAATGGTATCGCAAACCGCTTTTAATAAAGAGTTATTGTCGTTGGCATCCTGCCCTTTTTCCCACAGCATTACACCATTGCCTCTTTGTTTGGCCAGCATGGTTTTTAATTTTACCGTTGGCTGCCCGTTATAATAAATGGTAAATGGGCTGGCATAGCCACTGGCTGTAACGGTGGCCGAATCGGATAACGGGCTGCCCCCCTGCGCCAAAATACCACTGTATGTAAGCACAGTATTGGTTTGGGTAATACCTGAGGGACGTCCGTAGCCCGGTAAACCCAGCACAAACTTAGCTGCAGGCATTGCCCTGGTGGTTAACCAGTAATTCATAGAAGAATTGGCAAGTGCCATATCGCTATGCTGCTTGAATGCAACGGTGGTACTAAAATCGTCGTACACCATTACATTAAACCAATCCACATAGGTAAATACTGCGGTTTGAATGGCATCGCGGTAGCTGCCGGCATACTTGCCCGGGGTAATGGCTGCCGTTAAATAATATTTTCCGTTGGTATGCAGGCTGTCGCTCAGCTCTTTCATCAAAGCGGTAAACTGCACATCGGTACCATCGCTGGTACTGGGGAATTCCCAGTCAATATCCACTCCGTCCAGTACGTACTGACGAACCGTATTCATGATGGTTTTTACCAAACTGTTTCTTGCAGCAGTGGTTGCGGTATTGGTTTTAAAATCTGCCACCGCGCCATTTACGCTCATAAATATTTTAGCGTTATTGGCCCTGCACTTTGCTATTACCGCTGTAAAAGTAGCGGGGCTGTTTAATGTTAAGCCGCTGCCTGCCAGGGTAAAAAAAGCGTAATTGACTACATTGGTCATTTTAAATTTGGTATCCGGTATGGCAGAAACAGAACGGTAAGAAGGAAAATAGCCCACTACTTTAAAACCAAAATCTGCCGGAGCAAAAATGGGTGCGGGAGCAGGATTGGGCGCCGGTGCAGGACTGTCTTTTTTACAAGCATTAAAAAAAACGATTATGCCTATTGCGGCAAACAATAATTTATTACTATACTTCATACTGCAGTTTGATGCAGTAAGATACAAATGTTTATCCAGTTTCTCTATTGCAGGTACCACAATAGATGGCTAACTTTACCACGAAAAAGTGAAACTATTTATTGTCATACCGGCATTGTTTTTTTTATCAGTTTTGTTGTGCTCCTGCCCCTACAGCTCTCCATACCTGCTGGATGAAGTGCCATCAATTTATGTAGAAGATCTGTTATTGGGTAACTGGGCCACAATTTTTAAAAAGCCCAATGGCAAAGAAGTGCCTGTAAAAATGATTCTCTCAAGAAAAAGTGAAACCGAATATAATATTGCCTTTACGGGTCAGCTGGACGAATTAAAACCTTTTAAAGTATTGTATAAAGATTCTGTAAGCGGCACTGCTTTTATGAGTACCGTTGCGGGTAACCAATTTTTAAACATTACCATTAAAGGCACTAATTATATTGCTGAATTAAAACTAAAGAACAACAAATTATCGCTGCTGCCCATGGCCGAACATTTTACCTCTAAAATGGTTCAAACCAATGCCGAATTAAGAAACTGCCTGGAGTTTCATTACAAAACCCGCGTACACCCCATCTACGATGATGATTTTTGTTTACATGATATGGTGAGGGTGAATTAAAACCTCAAACTAATGGTGCTGGTAAACTCCCTGGGTGCAACAGGATTCACACTGTTATCATCATGCACATTATAACTCAGTGTATTTAAAATATTATTTACTTTACAACGAATGCTTAATTTTTGATATTGAAAGCCAATGCCGGCGTTCAGTAAAAAATAAGAAGGCACCGGCATTAGTGCATACCCGGGATTGGCCTTGGTTACACTTCTTCCGGCTACTCTTTCTCCTACATAAAAAACACCGGCTCCCGCATTCAAACCTTTCCATATTGATTGTTGCGGTACCGCATAATACAGGTTAAGATTGGCTGTATGACGGGGCGTGTATAATATCCTGCTGCCGGGCTGATACAAAGTAGAGCTCCGGTAACGGGTATCGTTATAACTGTATCCGCTGGTGATATTAAAACCCTGTATGTTTTTAGATACCAGGTCCAGTTCAATGCCCTTGCTTCTTGTTTGCCCGCCGGCCTCCCTTCTGGCATCGGATGCTGCAAGATTGGGATAGCTCTGTATGGCATTGTTATTATCGATCAGGTAAGCCGTAACATTTACAGAAAGTAAAGATTTAAAAATATATGCTTTAATCCCTGCTTCATACTGGTCAATAACAGAAGGCTGCAGTATAGTATTGAAAGTGTCTCTTGCAGTGTTCAATTCAAAACTGTTGCTGTAACTGCTGAACAAAGAAAGCTGCTTTGATGGCTGGTATACCAAACCCATCCTGGGACTGAATGCATTTTTTGTATAAAAATCATTATGCAACAGCGTACTCCCATCTGCATTGATACTGTCGGGCGTAACAATTTTTATTATTGAATACCTTAAACCGGCCATTAATTTAAAATGATCACTGAGGGTTAACAGGTCCTGTACATATACACCTGCTCTTGTTACAGGTGCCACTGTGTAACGCAGCCAGGGCACACTGGGAATATCGTTTCGTGTACTGTATTGTTTGGTTCCAAAAATATTAATGGTATCGTAAATATTTTTTTTATCGGCACGAAATTGTGTAAAATCAAAAGTGTAACTGTTTGTTTTCACAAGATCTGCATCCACACCCATTACAGCATGGTGTTGTACAGATCCTGTTTTGAATTTTCCGGTCACATCCAGTGAAGCAAAATTATATACCTCGTCTGTTTTATTTTTTCCCAGCGCCCTTACCCAACGGCCATAATTAGCAGCAGATGAATCAACAAAATTATTGCCGGCATTGGGTCTTGCCGTGCCAAACAATTCCATCCCATAGCTGCGGCTGCTGATCACGTTGCGCAATTGCCAGTTGTCATTGATCTTGTACGTGGTGGTTGCTGTTACCGAATGCTGGTTTTGATTAACATACGCCCAGGGCGTGTTTAAAAATCTGGTGCGGGGCATGTCGGCAATTTTATAATAAATGGCCGCTGTTCCAAAATCCAGTGTGCGTTTATCCTGTAAATAATCTCCTTCTAAAATGGTTGCTGTTTTTTTCCCGATCTTAATTAAAAATGAAGGATTGATATAAAAACGTTCTGCGGTTACATTGTTCCGGTAGCTGCCCGACTTTAAAAAGCTGCTGTTAATGCGGCAGGCCACCTGCTTACTGTTATTAATGGCGCCGTATACATCTATGCCCGATTTGTAATGATCATAACTGCCGGCTTCAAAGCTAATACTGCCGCCCGGTTCAAATTTTGGTTTTTTGGTAACAATGTTCAGCACTCCGCCTGCTCCCACCTGTCCAAATGAAATGGCATTACCTCCCTTTAAAATTTCCACTGCTTCCAGTGCGCTTACCTCAGGCATAATGGCATTGTTAAAACGTACACCATTTTTAAAAGTATTGTTGCTGCCAAAAGCAAAACCCCTTGATGCCAGTTCTTCCTGGTAGCCGCCCGTGGTGCCCATCACATAAACACCATTCAAATTTTGTACCGCCTCACCCAGTGTTTTTGTTTGCTGGCGGTCTAACATATTGCTTCCGATCACTGCCGTGGCCTGTGGCAGGTCCATTGGGCTGACAGGCAGTTTTCCAAAACTTACCGGCTGTGTTGTTTTATTTACCGCACCGGTTACAATCACTTCCTCCAGTGCTGACTGGTTCTCATTCAATGTAAAATCAATAATGTGTTGCCAGCTGTTTTTTGAAAGCTGTACAGTTTTTACCTGCGTAAGTAAACCGGTATATGAAACCACCAACGTGTACCTGCCTTCTGCCAGGTTATTAAATTGATAAGTGCCATCTGCTGCCGTAACCACCCCCTTTTTTATTTCTTTCAACTGCACATTTACAGATCCGGCAGGTTTGCCATCATTGGTTGTTACCATTCCTTTTATTGAAAGTACCTGCGCCTGCAGGCTCATATTACATAAAATAGCTACTAATAAAATAGATTGGAGCTTAATTGCATTCATTCTCATACACTGTTTGATTTTGATTTCGGACACAAAGAAAGTTCAACCATTGGTTGCTTTAAACCGCAATCAGGAACTTGGTTTACGGAAAAAGGAAAAGCGTATATAAAACGTTTTTTAGTTACAAACGAAACAGTTGCAGATGTGCCGCAATTTTGTAAATTGCCATTTCTAAAAACGATTGTATGCCAAAAACTAAGATTGCCGGTATTGGATATTATGTGCCCAAAAATGTGTTTACCAATACAGACCTTACCAAATACATGGACACCAGTGACGAATGGATACAGGAACGTACCGGTATCCAGGAACGCAGGTATGCCGACCGTACCGGCGAAACCACCACTACCATGGCGGTGGAAGCAGCCACTATTGCCATTGAAAGGGCTGGCATTACCCCGCAGGATATTGATTTCATAGTTTTTGCCACACTCAGTCCTGATTATTATTTCCCGGGCTGCGGTGTATTGGTACAGCGTGCCATGAAAATGAAAGAGATTGGCGCACTCGACATCCGCAATCAATGCAGTGGTTTTGTATACGCCCTGTCTGTTGCCGACCAGTTCATTAAAACCGGTATGTATAAAAACATTTTAGTAATCGGCAGCGAAAAACATTCTTTTGGCTTAGACTTTAGTACAAGAGGAAGAAACATCAGTGTGATATTTGGCGACGGTGCCGGCGCGGTGGTGTTACAGCCCACCACCAAAGAAGGGCAGGGTATTTTAAGTACCCATTTACATAGTGATGGAGAAAGTGCAGAGATACTGGCCATGTACAACCCGGGCACCCACGCCAATCACTGGACACCCAATAAAGTAGCCAACTTTGATGAGGCGGCCATGGGAGAAATGTTCATGAGCCATAATATGATTGACCAGGCGCAAAACTTTCCTAACATGGATGGCCCTGCAGTATTTAAAAAAGCCATTGTAAAATTTCCGGAAGTAATTATGGAAGCACTGGCTGCAAATGGTTTGCAAACTTCCGATATCAATATGCTGATACCGCACCAGGCCAACCTGCGCATTGCACAATTTGTACAGCAAAAACTGCAACTCAGCGATGAACAGGTGTACAACAATATTCAAAAATACGGTAACACCACAGCAGCTTCGGTACCCATTGCCTTATGTGAAGCATGGGAAATGGGTAAAATAAAAGAAGGCGACCTGGTTTGCCTGGCGGCATTTGGCAGTGGTTTTACCTGGGCCAGCGCCCTGTTACAGTGGTAATCATTTTTAACAATGTACAGGCATATTTACCTGCATAACGCATTTGTATTGCACCTGCTTTGGTTAACTTTGCAGTAAATAATGCAGGCATGAAACTTAAACTATTATCACTATTGATGCTCTCTTTGGTTTTTACAGCTGGTATGTCGCAAAACACCGTTATCATTTCTTTTGATGGCAGTATTAAAGCTAATTACAGCATTACAACAGGCGAAACAAATCTGCTGGTACCACTAAAAAAATCAGACTGCAAAAAACTAAAAAAACTGCTGGTACAAATAAAAAGTGATTTGATTGGTGCCGGGCCCTACAAACGTTCATTAGACATTACTGATAAAGCCGACCAGACTGTAGCGAACCTGCCCGAAACAGCAAATGGAGCGTTTACTCTTACAGATGCGGCAACCAAAGCCTTGCTTGCAAAAGGCAGCCTGCTAAAATTATACCTGCTGATGCAGCCTGCAGACGAAAGGCTGCTGATTCCTACCAAACATATTTACATGGGCACTTTGTCTGCAAAATAATTTCATGAACAGAAAACTGGTTTATTTTATCAATCCCATTTCCGGTACAAAGGGAAAAATACTGATGCTGGAAACGATTAAAAAACGTACAGCCCAACAAAACATTCCTTTCGAAATTTTGCATACCAATGCTGAAGGGAATTACGAATATGTAAAAGAAAAAATTGTTACTGAAAAAATTACTGATATCATTGTTTGCGGTGGGGATGGCTCGGTAAATCAAATTGCCAATGGCCTGCTGGGTGTGGATGTAAATATTGGTATCATCCCGATGGGTTCGGGTAACGGGCTGGCATTTGCTGCAAAAATTCCCAAACAGGTAAATAAGGCACTGGACATTATTTTTGATGGTCATGCATTATACATTGACAGTTTTTACATCAATAAAAAATTCAGCTGCATGCTTTGCGGCCTGGGCTTTGATGCACAGGTGGCCCATGATTTTGCACAACAAAAAAAACGCGGTTTACAAACTTATGTGCAGCAATCAATAAAGAATTTTGCCAAAGCAACACCCTACCCGTTTCAGTTAATGGTGAACAATAGCGCTATCAATACCGATGCATTCTTTATCAGTATTGCCAACAGCAACCAGTTTGGCAATAATTTCACCATTGCACCGCAGGCCAGTTTGCATGATGGATTACTGGATATTGTAGTGGTAAATAAAATGAGTAAGCTCCGCATGATGTGGAATGTATTTAAGCAGATCCGCAAAGGAGAAGTAAGGCCTTACGAAGACAAAAAATACCACCGTACTGATATCGGCTATTTTCAAACTAAAAAATTAACCATACAAAATCCGGCAATGGCACCACTGCATATTGATGGCGATCCTGCAGCTACTGCCGCCATATTTGAAATAGAAATTATTGAAAATGCCTTCCGCTTATTAATGCCGCAGTAATACTATTTTATCCATTCCTTACACTTAAGTATATTTTGTAAGCCGCCATCAGGAACTTGAGTATATTCAATCTTGATTGCTTCACAAACTTACAAATGCTATATACCATGAAGTGTACATTATTCACTGCGCTTTTTTTGATTGCAATTTCTGTATCTAACGCTCAGGTTTATGACATCACAAAATATGGTGCTGTAGGTGATGATAAAACACTTAATTCGCAGGCCATACAAAAAGCGATAGACGACTGCAATAAAAACGGTGGCGGGATGGTGCTGGTTCCTTCAGGCACTTTTATCACCGGTACCATAAACTTAAAAAGCAATGTGCATTTACATGTGGAAGCCGGTGCCATATTGAAAGGCAGTGCCAATTTAAATGATTATACACCTTACAATAACGTACACTATGGTATGCTTTATACTGCAGATGCCGAAAATGTGATAGTGGATGGCAATGGAAATATTGATGGCAATGCCGATGTTTTTTTTGATACTACCAAAGCCAAAAAAATTGAATGGGGCGGCTCAACATACACCCGCCAGAAAGAAAATTACCGCAAAGTTGCCGACGGTGGTATTGGCGACGGGCCCATCGTTCCTAAGGAAAGGCCTTACCAGATGTTCATCTTCAGCAATTGTAAAAGGGTAACGGTAAAAGATATCTTTATCAGCAAGGCACCATTCTGGACCATGCTGTTTGCAGATTGTGATGGTGTGAATATTGATGGCATCAGGCTATGGACCAATATGCTGGCACCCAATGCCGATGGTATTGACATCAGCAGCTGCAATAACGTTACCGTTTCTAACTGCGATATACGTTCAGGCGATGATGCCATTGCCATTGTGGGCTACGACAGTCATTTTGAGATTCCCGGTTTTAAAAAACTGAGGCACTCATCACAGAATATTAATATAAGCAACTGCAATTTGCAATCTTATTCCAGCGGTATCCGCATTGGTTTTTTTGATCAGAATTCTGTGAAGAATATCAACATCAGTAATTGTAATATCACCAACAGCACCCGCGGCATTGGTATTTTTTTAAGAGATGAAGGCTCGCTCGAAAACATCAGTGTAAACAATGTAGTGATTGAAACCAAACTGCGAACCGGCGATTGGTGGGGTAATGGAGAGCCCATTCATATTTCTGCTGTAAGAGGAAAAGATACCAGTTTGCCATTGGGCAAAATCAGGAATGTGAGCTTTGACAATATTACCTGTAAAAGCGAAAATGGTATTTTAATTTACGGCAGTAAAGAAAGCATTATTGAAAATGTAAAATTCCATAACCTTACATTTGAACTTGTGGATTCAAAACTGAATGATGTTGCCGGTGGCAATATTGATCTTCGTGGCTGCCTTGATCCAAAGGCTGCTTTGTTCAAAAGCGATATCCCCGCATTTTTTGCCAGTAACATCAAAGGTTTATCGATAGAAAATTTTACATTAGCATGGACGGGTACAAGAATGCCTTATTTTACCCATGGTATCCAGGTAAACACCTTTACAGACCTGTATATTAAAAATTTTAAAGGCACTGCCTCGCCCATCAATAAAAATGCAGTCCCTGTTTATATTACAGATGGAAAAAATGCAGTGATCGATTCTAAAAATATCATTAAAAAAATAAACATCACGCATTAATGAACCGCAGGCATTTTATACAAACTACAGGATTATCCCTGGCGTCGGTGCTGATCAGCGATCTTATTTTTGCCGGGGAGAAAGAACTGCTGATCAATTTTCCAGACAGTGCCACTGCCATTATTAATGACCAGCTGGTAACACTAACCAGCAAAGGAAAACAAGAATGGGTTTACGCCGGGGTTGTGGTGAATCTTAAAAATACGGGCAAATCTATTGCTGTGGAGATCCATGCTCCGAAAGTAAGTTTGAGTGCAGTTAACCTGTTTTGGAAATTGCCGGTTAAGGATACTGCTCTTATTTTAAACGATCATTGGGAACGTACTTATGGTGATATCTCCTGGCATACATCAGCTGCTACGGAATTATTGCCCTGGTATTTTATGGAACATAATGGTGATAACACAAACGGCTTTGGCGTAAAAACCGGCGCAGCGTCTTTTTGTGGATGGCAAATGACCGGAGGTAAATTATGTTTGACTGTAGATACGCTCTCGGGAGGAAATGGTGTACTGCTGGGCGACAGAAAATTAGCTGCTGCTGAAATTGTAACTATAAAAAATAATACCGGTGAAAATGCTTTTGCAACAGCAAAACGGTTTATGAAAATGATGTGTGCCAAAGCACGCATGCCCAAACAACCTGTGTATGGCATTAACGACTGGTATTTTTGTTATGGCAATAATTCAGAAAAATTAATTGAACAACATACCGCATTAATGGCACCAATGGCGGAAGGTTTAACAAACAGACCCTTCTCTGTTATTGATGCCGGATGGTTTATGCCTCCACCTGGCAAAACAGATGTTTCCTGCTGGGGTGATAATATGCATACGCCCAACGAAAAATTTGGCGATATGAGCAGGATGGCTGCCACAATCAATACACTTGGAATGAGGCCGGGTATCTGGACAAGGCCTTTGTGCGCAAGTTATAAAGATGCGGAAAATGTAATGCTGCCACTGATCAAAGGCAGATCAAAAGACCAGCCCATTTTAGATCCTACCATTGCAGAAAATATGGAAAGGGTGAAAGATTATTTTAAGCTGTATAAGCAATGGGGCTATCAAATGGTGAAGTTTGATTTTACCAGCTATGATATTTTAGGCAAATGGGGCTTTGAAATGATGAAAGACAATTCAATGACTGCACCCGGCTGGAACATGAATGACAGGTCAAAGACCAATGCAGAGATCATTTTGCAATTGTACAAAGCCATTCGTGAAGCAGCAGGAGAAACTTACATTATTGGTTGCAATACCATCAGCCATTTATCTGCCGGGTTGTTTGAACTGAACCGCATAGGTGATGACACTTCGGGAAACGAATGGGAAAGAACAAGAAAAATGGGTGTAAATACACTGGCATTCCGTGCTGCACAGCAGGGCATATTTTATGCAACCGACGGAGATTGTGTAGGACTTACCACAAAAATTCCCTGGGCAAAAAATAAACAGTGGATGGAACTGGTGGCAAAAAGCGGTACCCCGCTTTTTATTTCCGCACAACCCGAAGCCATAGGTGCCAAACAAAAATTATTTATTAAGGAATGTTTTAAAACTGCATCACAACTGTTACCTGTAGCCGAACCTTTAGACTGGCTGGAAAATCCATTGCCGAATAAATGGAAGTTGAATGGGAAGATAGAAACATTTAATTGGGATTAAACAATTTGATACAACACCATTAAAGTTTCATGTTGGTATAGCGTACAAGTGTGCGACCCCAGGTTCCACCTCGTTCGTCGGGGCGGGCGCAACGATAATGCCATGAAAAACAAATGCCGGTTTAAAAAATCACTTCAACAGGTCCAGCACTTTTTTTAACGAAGCCCGGTTGTAACTGTTGTTGAAAGATTCCATCACATCTTTTTTTTCCTGCGCAGTTAAATGAAAATTAAGCGCAGCACCCTTGTCTTCCTTTTCAGGCACATACATAAAATTGATACGGTGCACCAGTGTATCCAAACCATCGTGCAGGTAACTGTATTCATTGGTTTGTGCAAAGTCCTGCAGTTTATACCAGTTGTGCTGCAGCATGGTGGCCGGCTTAGTAATTACATCGGTAATGCTGCTGCTTTCGAAGGGTTGCTGCCAATTGTCATTTTTACGGTCGCGTAACTGCAAAACAATTACACCACTGGTATTTTGCTGCAGCCAGTCTTTAAAATTTTCTATAAAGCGCAATGTGGTTTCTTGTCCAAAATTATCACGCAGGCCCGCATCCATCACGTCAATAACCGGGTTGGTGGGCAGCCATACATTGGGCAATACATAAGGAAATGTGGCATTCATACGCAATGCCGTTAGCAGGCGCAGGTTCAGCGGATCCTGTTTGTGAAAGAAGGCTGCAAAATCAACTGCATCGGGGCTGGCAGCGGTATCGGCACTGTACAAAAAAGGTTTCATTAAAAAACTTACCGGCTGAGAACTTACTATCATCTGCCTGCCATCCCTGCTGATGGTGGAATTGAATATCACCAAAGGAATTTTTGCTGCTGCTTCATCAGCGGCAAAATCCCTGATTTGCTCATTTAAAACGCCTTCGCTGTTCTCACCCAGTTTTTGTTCAAAAGCATAGCCACGGTCCTTAACGTATTTGTGTTGGCCTACTGTAAATTTTTGTGCCGGTGCAAACATGTCTCTTGCTATCATGGAAGAAAAAACCGGGTTCAGCAGATCCTGTGCTATATTATTTGTGTAGCGCTGGTCGCCGAGGTTGATGTTCTGGCCATTTGTTTTAGCCCGGTAAAGCTCACGGTAATATGTAGCCGCCAGCATACCGCCGCTGGCGCCGCTGATGAGCATGGTTTGCTGCATCAGTTTACCATTGCAGATACTGTCCAGCTGCTGCAGGGTATTCATCACAAATGTGCCGCTGCGTAAGCCGCCACCACTTACATTGATGAACACCATCACGGGTTTTGCTGTGGCTTGTTTCTTTTTCCAGTTTTCTAAAACAACCAGCATACCCGCTTTATCAGCAGCTATTTTTTCGGGGGTACACAATTGTTGTAACGCCTGCTTGCTGTATTGGGGCCGCTCATCTTTATTGGTATAATTTAAACCATATGCTTTGTTGCGGGGATCAATGATATCGTTATTGTACAGTACATCTACAAAAAATAACAGCACAATAATGAATGGAAGACTCCAGCTTTGTAAAAAATAAGTGAGTGCTCCAATCACAGCCGTCATCACTGAAAAGAAGATGAAGATGCTTGCAGCCGCGGGTACCTGGAAAAATTTTTCATCCAAAAAAAAACCTACCACGGCCAAAAAAACAAATGCCAGCATGATGCTGATGATGGCGGCAATATGATGACGCTTAAAGATCATGTCTAAAAAATCCTGGCTGTAATGAGCTACATTCCTGGCCTTGCGCAAACGAAATCCGGTGCTGAAATAATACTCCACTTTCATTCCAAACCCTTCTGCCTGTGGGTTTACAACGGGGTTGAAGGCTTCTTTAAACTGTTGCGGATTGCCCACTACTGGTGCCACTGTGCGGAGGATGGTTTTTTCGGCTCCAAAAAAATATGCAAAAGAAACTGCCAGTAATAAAATACATCCACCTAAAATTCCTCCTACAGTTACCGCTATACTTTCTGCACTCATCAGCTCTTTGGATTCGTTAAAAGGAACCAGCCGTACAAAATAAAAAATAATAAACAGTAGTGGTACAACTGCATTATTAATACAGTATTTTAAAAACGGTTTTGATGTGGTGGCTAAAAATTTGCAGCGTTTGCTGTGTAAAATAAACGTAGTGATATTCCAGCTCATAATAAATACTCCCATGGCCACTCCCACAATAGCAGCTCCAAAACCATTTACCGTACCCAAATATTCCGGCGCAAAAAACAGGGCATCGGCGCCAAAGGTTTTCATAAAACCGCTGTTGATGGTGCTGCCCAGTAAATACCATGCTACCAGTAATACCTGGTACTTCCTAAAATGCAGCAAGAATAACTGAATGGGAAAAGAATAGAAAATATTTTGCAACAACTTTTTCATGCAGGCCTGTTCGTTAAATGTACTAAAAAAACAAACACAGCAACCGGTACAGGCGATTTTTGTATTAACGGCAGCAATTGTATAAAGCCCGGTTATATTTTTTTTCGCAGCACATACAATAAAGCAGTTACACACATCAGCAACAGCATGGCAGTGCACTGGTGCAGTACACCCAATATCACCAGCCTGCTGCTGTACGTGGCATTCAGTACTGTAAGTATACCCAGCACAACCTGCGTTATAACCAGTGCAGGCAGGGCAAAACATAAGCGGCCAAACAAAACATTCCCTTTTATGGTACGGGCTTTAAACCACCAGATACAAACCAGTATAAAAAGCAAATAAGCCAGCCCGCGGTGAATAAAATGAACCATGATATTATTGCTCACAAGGTTTTTTGCCCATGGCGATAATTCATTCATGTAAGCAGGGATCATACTGCCGTTGATATCGGGCCAGGTGGGTGCGCTGATAGCCGCTTTTAAACCAGCCATGAATCCACCATATACCAGTTGAAAAAATAATACTGCCATGATGAGCAGCATGAATTTTTGTAAAGCTGCATGCACCAGTTTTTGCTGCGGCTGTATCAATAAACTTAAGGCAAACCACAAAGTATAACAGAGCAATCCCAGGGCAGAAATAAAATGAGTGGTCAGTTCCACATGCCCTACAAAATATTTTTCAGGCACCAGTCCGCTTTTCACCATTATCCATCCAATGGCGCCCTGTATACCGCCCAGTACAAACAATACCACCATGGGTAAAATCATCTGTTTGTTGAATTTCTTTTTTACAAGAAAGTATACAAAGCCTATCAGAAACACCATGCCCATCATCCTTGCCCATAAACGGTGAAACCATTCCCAGAAAAAAATGAATTTAAAATCGTGTAACGAAAAATTCTGGTGTACATATTTAAACTGGTCGGTTACTTTATAACGGTCAAACTCCGCCTGCCAGGCCGCCTCATTTAATGGTGGCAGGGCCCCGGTAATGGGTTTCCATTCTGTTATAGACAGTCCTGACTCAGTTAAACGGGTAATGCCTCCCAGCAATACCTGCACAATGATCATGCCCACACCAGCCAGCAGCCAGAAAGCCACCTGGCGGTTGTTACGTTGTATTGTAGTATCCATATTAACTGCAAATTTAGTACAGCAATTTTTGTTACAACATATTGAATGGATATTTTACAGTTTTAGCAGATATTTGTTACACAGATGTTAGCCCCGTATTTGCATACCCAATTAATTGAAGCCGGACTGGATGAAGCCGGCCGTGGTTGCTATGCCGGACCCGTATTTGCCGCAGCAGTTATTTTGCCCAAAGATTTTTTTCATCCTTTGCTCAACGACAGTAAACAGGTAAAAGAAAAAGAACGCGATTTACTAAGGCCCATTATTGAAAAAGAAAGTATTGCTTTTGCTGTAGCTTCGGTAAACAATAATGAGATTGACCACATCAATATTTTACAGGCCAGTTATAAAGCCATGCACCTCTCTTTAGATATTTTAAAAACGGTACCCGAATCCTTACTGGTAGATGGCAACCGTTTTAAACCGTATAAAAAAATTCCGCATCATTGCATTGTTAAAGGAGATGGAAAATATGCGGCTATTGCTGCTGCCAGTATTTTAGCAAAAACATATCGTGATGAGTGGATGCAAAAAATTCACCGGGAATTTCCGCAGTATGGGTGGAATAAGAACAAGGGCTATGGCACTGTGCTGCACCGTGCTGCAATTACTGAATATGGTTTATGTAAATACCACCGTAAAAGTTTCAATATCCTTCCTGTAACCAACCTGTTGTTCTGAAATATTGCGTTTAAATACAAAAATTCAACGGCTTAAATGTAAGGGTTTAATTAAAGAATTCGCTATACAATATCAGTGTAAAAATTGACATATATCAGTTTATAAACTTGTACTTGTTTTAATTTTACACTGCAATCAAATCAAATCCCGTTTAAATCAAAAACAATGAGACAACAAACCAACGCATTTATCCTGGACAATATTAAAGTAAAAGATGAACTGGTAAATTGGGTAACCCTTGTGGCAGCACAATGTGAAGCCGAATCAATTCATTGGGTGGATGGATCCCAGGGAGAGTATGACAGCCTTTGCCAGTACCTGGTAAAAAAAGGCACTTTCATTCCATTGAATCCCGAAAAAAGACCTAACAGTTTTGCCTGCTTCAGCGACCCCAGTGATGTGGCCCGCGTAGAAGATAAAACTTTTATCTGCAGCCGCCGTAAAGAAGATGCGGGCCCCACCAATAACTGGATGGAACCCACTGAAATGAAGAAGATTTTAGACCGCCACCTGGAAGGCAGCATGAAAGGAAGAACCATGTATGTCATTCCTTTCTGTATGGGGCCATTAGGTTCTCCTTATTCCCGGTATGGTGTACAGATCACCGATTCTGAATATGTGGTGGTAAACATGCGTATCATGACCAGAATGGGCGAGAATGTATTACCCTATATCCCTAAAAATGGTTTTGTAAAATGTTTACATACTGTAGGCGATCCTGTAGAACATGGTAAACCCGAAAGCAAATGGCCCTGTAACCCTGAGGTAAAATACATCTCTCATTTTCCCGATGAAAGAATGATCATTTCTTATGGCAGTGGTTATGGCGGCAATGCACTGATGGGTAAAAAATGTTTTGCACTTCGTATTGCATCTGTAATGGGCCGCGAAGAAGGCTGGCTGGCAGAACACATGCTGATCATGGGAGTGGAATCTCCCGACAAACAAAAAAACTATGTGGCAGCGGCTTTCCCCAGTGCCTGCGGAAAAACCAATTTTGCCATGCTCATTCCTCCAAAAGAATTTGAAGGCTGGAAAATTACCACAGTAGGCGATGATATTGCATGGATACATAAAGCAGGTGATGGACATTTATTTGCCATCAATCCCGAAGCTGGTTATTTTGGTGTGGCACCGGGTACCAACTACAAAACCAATCCCAATGCCATGGAAACCATTAAGGCCAATACCATTTTTACCAATGTGGCCATCACAGCCGACAAAGATGTTTGGTGGGAAGGTATGACCCCTGAAGCACCCGAAGGACTCACCGACTGGCATGGATTACCATGGGATAAAAACAGTGGCAAACCTGCAGCACATGCCAACTCCAGGTTTACTGCACCCGCTTATCAAAACCCTGCGGTTGACCCCAGCTGGGATGATCCCAAAGGCGTTCAGGTAGACGGCTTTATTTTTGGTGGCAGAAGAAGTACCGGCGTACCATTGGTGTACCAATCTTTCAACTGGAACTTTGGTGTATACCTGGCCACTACCATGGGCAGCGAAATGACTGCTGCTGCATTTGGCGATATTGGTAAAGTAAGAAGAGATCCATTTGCTATGTTACCATTTATGGGCTATCATATTGGTGACTATGTTAATCACTGGCTGCAGTTTGGCCGCAACCTGCCCAATGCCCCAAGAATTTTTGGTGTTAACTGGTTCAGGAAAGATGAGAACGGTCAATTCTTATGGCCCGGGTTTGGAAACAATATTCGTGTGCTGATATGGATTGTACAACGTTTAAGAGGTAATGCTGCTTCTGTGGAAAGTCCTTTAGGCTGGATGCCAAGGTATGAAGACCTGGACTGGCGCGGACTGGAAAGTTTTACAAAAGAAGATTTTTCTAAAATAATGACCATTGAAAGAGAGCCCGGTAAACAGGAACTGTTAGGCCATGAGGAATTGTTTGAAAGGATGTATGACAAATTACCCAAAGAGTTTTTGTTTATGAGAGAACTGTTACTGAGTGCCTTATGGCGTTCTCCCGAAAAATGGGAACTGCAAGCAGAATTACATTAAGATTAAGAACGATTGCCCGCTATAGTGTTTTAGTTTAAGTTTGATAATAAGAGGTGCTTCTGTAATAAGAAGTATTTCACACAAAGTAAACAACGATACTTCTTGGTTTTCTCATGTGTTAATTAGTATTGTTCGTTTGCTTTGTGTGAATCCACCTCTTTAAAATGTATGTTATGAGCAATTGGTTTACTGATCTGTTCACTGTTAATTCAATAGCGCAGACAGTGTTAGTTTTCGGGCTGGTGGTTTCAATCGGTATCTGGCTGGGCAGGTTAAAGATCGGCGGTATTTCGCTGGGTGTTACCTGGGTATTATTTACCGGTATGTTTTTATCATACTTAGGTATTTCGGTAGATGAAAAAACAGAACACTTTTTAAAAGAATTCGGCCTTATTTTATTTGTATACTCTATTGGCCTTCAGGTGGGCCCCGGTTTTTTTGCCAGTTTAAAAAAGAATGCATTAAACAATAACCTGCTGGCAGCGCTCATTGTTACTATTGGCGTTATTCTCACCGTAGTATTATTTTACCTGGGTCATAATCATATTTCTGTAATGGCGGGTATTATGAGCGGTGCTGTTACCAACACGCCCGGCCTTGCTGCAGCACAGGCTGCAGTAAGTGATCTTAATATCACCGGAACCGATAAATCCTTAATTACGCTTGCTTATGCAGTCACCTATCCCTTTGGTGTATTTGGCATTATCGGCTCGCTGCTGCTGTTAAAAAAATTACTGGGCGTAAATATTGAATGGGAGCAGGAAATGCACCGGAAACTAAACGTATTCCGTGCCAATAAACCCATCTCCTGTCATTTTAGTTTAGAAAATCAAATGCTGGACGGGCAGCCACTGCGTAAACTTTTTGAAATGCTGAAAGAAAAGATCATCGTTTCAAGAATGCTGCATAAAGGCGAGATCATTACCCCCACTCCCGAAACTATTTTAGCCGAACACGATGTGTTGCTGATAGTAGCTTCCAAAAAAGAAATTGAACAATTAAAGTTAATAGTGGGCCCTTTAAGCAATGTTAATTTAAAATCTTCCACCGACAGCAACTTAATTGCACGCTCCATTGTGGTTACTAAAAAATCTGTTACCCATAAACGCATGGGCGATTTGCCCGAGTTATTTCAACACGATTTTACCCTTACCCGTTTAAAAAGGGCCGGATTTGAAATGGTGCCGCATGGTGATATTTTTTTACAACTGGGCGATGAATTAAAAGTAGTGGGTACCGAAGAAGGTGTAAAATTTGTGGCGGATGCGGTGGGAGATTCTATAAAAAAATTAGAAGTGCCCGACCTGGCCCCCATCTTCTTTGGTATTGTTATTGGCGTGATATTGGGAAGTGTGCCTTTATATTTTCCCGGTATGCCGGTACCCGTAAAAATAGGTATGGCTGGCGGCCCGTTAATCATTGCACTTTTACTCAGCAGGTTTGGCAATGTATTTTACCTGAACAATTACACCACCAACAGCGCCAACCTCATGATCAGGGAACTGGGTATCAGTTTGTTTTTAGCCAGTGTGGGTTTAAGCAGTGGCAAAAACTTATCGGCAGCATTTGTGGATGGCAAAGGATTTTTATGGATACTGATGGGTATAGCAGTTACCATCATTCCGCTGATCACCGTAGGCATCATTGCTAAAAAAAGATTTAAAAAAACATACTTCGAAATTTGTGGTTTGCTGGCCGGTGCCTCTACCGATCCTCCTGCGCTGGCGTTTGCCACTAAACTGGCCGGTAACGATATTCCATCCGTAACCTATGCCACTGTATATCCGCTTACCATGATCCTGCGTATTGTAGCAGCACAGCTGCTGATATTGCTGTTTAGTTAAAGGTTTAATAGATACCAAATGAACAACTCTGTAAAATTATTGCTGGTGGCAATAACATCATTATATAGTATTACCACATCTGGCCAGGTCAGTTCCAAACAGGTAACGCATAACAGTTTATCGTGGGTAAGCATCAACAGCAACCTGTTTGTAAGCAAAAAATGCTTCATTATGGCCGATGCTCACCTGCGTGAAAATAATTTTTTTGCATCCACCTCATTTATTTTTGGCAGGGTGGGGCTGGGTTACCAGTTCAATAAAAACCTGTCTGCTGCAGTGGGTTATGGTAACCTGTTATTGTCTCCCACCACCCCCGGATGGACAACAAAATCTGATGAAAACAGGTTATTTGAACAAGTACAGTTAACCGCATCTTACGGTAAACTAAAAATATTGCAGCGCTTAAGAAATGAGCAACGCTGGGTTCAAATTATAGCCAACGATACTAAAACCGGTGCTAATAAATTTACCAACCGGGTACGTTATTTGTTCAGTGCCACCTATCCTGTTTTTAAAAATCCCGCATTGCCGCAACTTACTTTGGCCGACGAATGCATGCTTCAATTTGGCCCGGCGGTAGTATACAATACCTTTGAACAAAACAGGGCCTTTATCGGCATCAAACAAAAAATCAGTAATAACCTCTCATTTGATGCAGGCTACATGCGCATTTTTCAGCAAAAAAACAATGGCAGCAGTTATAACCTGGGCGATGTAGCCCGGCTATTCTTTTATTATACCCTCCCTTACAAAAAAGCGGTACCCGGCAAAGCATAATATTTTGCTGCAACCAGCGTTTATTTCATTCAGGCAGAAAAAAAAAATTTGCTGCCGTTAAACCCATGGTATCATCCCGGGTCTATGAATGTATAAAACGAAATTATTCACCATTATTTATTAAGAAACTAAAAAAACACTTTTATGAAAGCAACCGTATTAGCCGCAGCCATTGTATTAGGCGCATTTTTTACCACCGCCAATGCACAAACCATTAAACAAAAAGGTAAACACGAACGTCACCGTATTGCAAAGGGTGTAAAAAGCGGGGAACTCACAAAAAAAGAAACCAAGAATTTAGCCGAGGGTCAGAAAGAGATTCACCAGGAAGTAAAAGCCGCTAAAGCCGACGGCGTGGTAACAAAAGAAGAAAGAAAAGATATTAAACAGGATCAAAGACAGGAAAGCCGTAAGATTTACCGCAAAAAACACAATAACAGGGATAGAAATTAATAGTTTTTGCACCTTGATAATAGCAGCGATCCCCCGTACTCCGGGGGATTGCTTTTATGCATTCCACTCACCCAAACCCTGTCTTGTAACAGTCCACTCAGCACTGGTACAATCTACAATAGTAGAAGGGATCATTCCGCCAATACCTCCGTCTACCACAAAATCTACCAGGTGCCCGAATTTTTCCTGTATCACTTCCGGATCGGTATATTCTTCCACCATGTCGCCGGGTAACGAAGCACTTAATATGGGATTGCCCAGCGCATCTAATATATGATGGCAGATCACATTATCGGGTACCCTTAACCCAATGGTGCTTTTTTTATTCTGTAAAATTTTAGGCACCTGCTTACTGGCGGGTAAAATAAAAGTGTACGGGCCGGGCAAATAATTTTTCAGCATCCTGTACAGGGGGGTATCAATACTTTTGGTATAATCGCTCAAATGACTAAGATCGCGGCAAATAAAACTCAGTTGGGCTTTTTGCGGATCAATGTTCTTGATCTTACAGATACGCTCCACCGCTTTATGTTGTGCAATATCACAGCCCAGGCCATAAATGGTATCGGTGGGATAAATGATCACACCGCCTTCTTTAAGGCATTCCACCAGCTGTTTAACCAGCCTTGGCTGCGGGTCTTGTGGGTGAATTTGTATTCGCACAATAAAATTTTAGTATGGCATTATCACCACCTGTTGGGGGTACCATTTTGTTATGCAATGTATCAAATAAGTATGGGTTTTTACTATAAAAACTTTGGGCATCTTTGTTAAAACACCCTGTAATCCATTACTTTTGCAGCGTTTGTAAATAGTCCATCTTAATTAAAAAACTTATGTCAGTAATTACAGTGGGTACCATGGCTTTTGATGCTATTGAAACCCCTTTTGGAAAAACAGATAAAATTGTTGGAGGTTCGGCTACTTATGTTGCTTATGCAGCAAGCAATTTTGTAACCCCAATTCAGCAAATTTCAATTGTGGGATACGATTTTCCGCAGGAAGAAATGGATGAAATGAAAAGCCGCGGCATTCAACTGGATGGAGTGGAAATTGTTCCTGATAAAAAATCATTTTTCTGGAGCGGTAAGTATCACATTGATATGAACAGCCGCGATACATTGGTTACCGACCTGAATGTACTGGCCGATTTTAACCCTGTAGTTCCCGACAGTTTTCAGGGTGCAGCATTTTTAATGCTGGGTAACCTGATGCCCAAATTACAGCTGAGTGTGATCAACCAGTTAAAAGTGCGTCCAAAACTGATTGTAATGGATACCATGAATTTTTGGATGGACATTGCTATGGACGACCTGAAAGAAGTACTGAAAAAAGTAGATGTACTGCTGGTAAATGATGGAGAAGCCAGGCAGTTGAGCGGGGAATTATCTTTAGTAAAAGCGGCCCGTGCCATATTGGAAATGGGACCCAAATACCTTATTATTAAAAAAGGCGAACATGGTGCTTTGTTATTTCACGAAAAACATGTGTTTTTTGCACCCGCCCTTCCACTGGAAGAAGTGTTTGACCCCACAGGTGCCGGCGATACTTTTGCAGGCGGTTTTATTGGCCACCTGGCCAAAACAGAGGATATCAGTTTTGAAAACATGAAAACCGCCATTATTGTGGGTAGTGCCATGGCCAGTTTTTGTGTAGAAAAATTTGGCCCCGAACGTTTAAAAGAAATCAAAAAAGAAGATATTGATGCACGCTTGAGCGAGTTTGTGCAGCTGGTAAATTTTGATATCGACCTGGTATAACAGATCGCATTACCATATTAAAAGGCAGCCGCTTACCAGCAGGCTGCTTTTTTTATTACCGCCGGAGTATTTAGCAAACCGTTAATGTTTTAAGTGCATAACAATCGCTAAATTGTATGCTCAATTATTAAGGATTAACTGCATCTTATGACAAAGAAGCTCATTTGTTTTTTATTACTGGCCGCCGGTTTTACTACCAGCCGTGCACAACAGGTATTCGACTCTTTATTAAACATCTCGGCCAGCAAATATCCCCAGGAAAAAATTTACATGCAACTGGATAAGCCCTATTACAATACCGGCGAAACAATTTGGTTTAAAGCATATATTACCGGCGAAAGCGGCCCCGTTACCATCAGTAAAACCATGTATGCCGAACTGGTAAACGGCAATGGTACTATTTTGCAGCGTAAAACAATGCCCATCCTGCAGTCTGGTGCTGCTTCTCATTTTGACCTTGCCGATTCTAACTATAATTCAAAATTATACATCAGGGCCTATACTTCCTGGATGCTGAATTTTGATTCTTCTTTATTGTATATGAAACCGGTAACAGTAGTGAATGCGAAGCCCGCAGCCAAAAAAACTCCCGCGGCCAAAAGTTTTACTTTATCGCTCTTTCCCGAAGGCGGCGACCTGGTGGAAAATATTAATTGTGTAGTGGCTTTTAAAACCAATGACCAGGAGGGCAATCCTTTTCCGGTAGCCGGTAATATTGCCGACAGTAAAGGCAAAGTCATCTGCCCCTTTACTTCCTTACACGATGGCATGGGCTTTTTTTCCATTACTGCTTTGCCGGGAGAAAAATACAAAGCTGTTTGGAAAGATAAAACCGGGGCAACACATGAAACTTTTTTACCCGCTGCCAAAACCACCGGCGTTACACTGCATGTAACCAATAACGGTGGCCAGGTTAGTTACAGCATTACCCGGCCAGAGGCAGCCGATGATGTTTTTAAGTCGTACGCAGTAGTGGCACAAATGCACCAGCAAATTATGTATGCTGCAAAACTGAACATGCAGCGTAAGTTACAGGTAACCGCCCCTATTGTTACCGACAGTATGCCTGATGGCGTAATGCAAATAACAGTTTTTAATGCCGCACAGGTACCAGTTGCAGAACGGGTGGTTTTTGTAAATAACAACAATTACTATTTTGCCACCGATCTGCACGCAGTAGAAAAAAATATTACAAAGCACGGTAAAAATGTATTGCAGGTAGATGTAGGAGGTAATTATTTAAGCAATTTATCTATTGCAGTTACTGATGCTGCATTTGATGCAGTGGGTAACAATAAAGAAAGTATTTTTTCTGAATTGCTGCTCAGCAGCGATCTGAAAGGATATGTATATAACCCCGCCTATTATTTTTCCAGTGATGAAGATTCTGTTAAGCAGCACTTAGACCTGGTAATGATGACCAATGGATGGAGAAGGTTTAAATGGGAAGATCTGTTAGCAGGTAAATGGCCTGCAACAGTACACCAACCCGATAATTACCTGGCAATAAAAGGCAATGTATACGGACTGTCTAAAATGCAATTGAAAAATAAAGATCTTACGGGTATTTTAAAAACCTCCGCTGGCAATAGTGGTAATTCTTTCTTCACTATCCCGGTGGCAGAAGATGGCAGTTTTAACCTGACTGGTTTTTACTTTTTTGATACCGCCCGCCTGCATTACCAGTTTAACAATGACAAAGAAAAAATATTAACCGGCTCGGCAAGTTTTGCATTTAATAACGGGTTAGCAAAATCACCACCACCATACAATAATTTGCTGGCAGCGCTGTATGCTACTGCAAAACCCGATACTAACCTGTTATTAAAAGGCATACAGTTGAGTGGCTTATACCGCTCGCAGCTGGATATGCAAAAATCTAAATTATTACAGGGTGTTACGGTAACTTCCAAACAAAAACCCTTGTCCGAAAAACTGGATGAGCAATATACATCCGGATTATTTAAAGGAGGAGATGCAAGGGTATTTGCCACAGAAGATGATCCCTTTGCACAATCTGCCATGAGTATACTGGATTATTTAAGAGGCCGGGTAGGCGGGTTGCAAATATCCACCAATGGACAACCCAGTGTTACCCGGCGGGGCAGTAATACCTCTTTATTTTTAGATGAGATGACGGTGGATATCGACATGCTGCAATCTACCCCCATGAGCAATGTTGCCATGATTAAAGTATTTGATCCGCCATTTTTTGGTGCCACCGGCGGCGGCGCAGGCGGTGCCGTGGCAGTATATACCAAAAAAGGCAGCAGCAATAATGCCAGTATAAAAGGACTGAATTCCGTTACCCTGTATGGCTATTCGGCACTGAAACAATTTTACATGCCCGATTACGAAAAGACCAACGGCGATGACATCAAAGATTACCGCACCACACTATACTGGAACCCCTTTATATTGATGGATGCCAAAAAACGCCGCGTTACCATTCCTTTTTTCAATAATGATAATTGCAAAAAAATACGTGTGATCATAGAAGGTATTAACGAAACAGGGCAATTAACCAGGGAAGAAAAAGTTTTTGAATAGCAGCACTAAACCAGGCATCATGTTAGAGATCATTGTCATTGTATTTGTATGTATCCATAATAAAAATTTGGCCGTTCAAAAAAAATTGAAGCCGTTTCCCTGGATCATGTACACCATCGCCGCATGGGTAACAGTAGAGATCATCGGTTTAGGTTTGGCAGTATTTGTTTTAAATATCAGCACCAGCAATTTATTAGGCCTTACCGGTATTGGTTTGTTTAGCGGTTTTGGCGGCTATCTTATTGTAAGGGCCGTGCTGGAAAAAAAAGCTGACCCTGTAAATGAGGATGATATTGACCGCATCAGGGCTGAGGACTTGCAGCCACCGCCAAAAGATAAATAACCCGGTTTTAAAATAAATAATAAAAGGTGTGGGTAAAACCCACACCTTTTTATTTGTGCTTAGTGTAATAGCTAATTTATCGGGGTGCCAGTATTGCGTTTTTGGTAGCTACCGGCCAAATGGCCCCCGCTGGCTGGGTTGTGGGAAAGGTTACCGCTTTATTTGAGCCCCTTGAAAAACCATCGGCACCAAAATAATATAATGGCCATCCTTTATAGGTCAGTTGTTTTCTGCCGTTAAAAATGATCACAGAAAACAGGGTTTTATCCAGGGTTGACGGAACGGTGATATTATCTGTTTCATATATTGGAAAAGTGGTATTGTTACTGAAATCAGCCCTGGTAAATTTATTTTTAAAAGCACTGTCTCTTGCAAAAAAGTAAAGGGTATTTCCTTTTTCATCACACAAATAATTGGTAGGGCCAATGCCGGGTACATATGTGCTCAAATACTCAATACCCGTAGAACCCCTCAGTTGATAATTGGCAACGGTAATGGAGTAATTGGTTTTTGCAACAAACCAAACATTGTCGATCCCTTCTCCTTTTATCTCCCCTGCATTTTCTGCAACACCCGATGGTGCGTAATAATACAGCGGCCAGCCCTTATAGGTAGTTTGCGGAGTGCCGGATGGGGTGATCATGGTATTAAAGTCTGCAGGGTTTAATCCCGCGCCAAATGTAGCGGTGGATTTGTCAACATAATATATTGGCCATGCAGTTAAACAACCGCCTGTGCAACTCGATATGCCGTTTACATCATTGGAGAAATAGTACAAAGATCTTCCGTCCTTATCTACAATATGATTTCCCACCACAGCATTGGAGTCCAGGTGTATTTCGGTACTGGGTATAACATCATCGGTTTTATTGCAGGAAGAAAAAAACAAAACAAAGCAGGCTGCTGAAGTGAACAGCATAAAGATTTTTTTCATAAACAGCAGTTTAAGAAATATTGCTTCACTTATTTTTCAATAAATGGTAAAAATATTCCGGAGTCAAAAATTTTGGTCAGTTATAAAATCGGGAGATGCTAAAAAAAGGTTGCCAATTAATACAACTTTATTTTTAATAAATGATTTACTGTTCATTACCGCCTTGCTAACACGATCACATTCTTAAATTGCTTTTTCTTTCCTTCCAGGTTAAATATTTCGGTATACACTATATACAAACCAATGGGGAGCTGTTGATTTTTTTCTCCCAGACCGTCCCAGCGGTAATTGCCGCTGATACCACATAATGCATTTCTTTCAAGGTAACGCACCGCTCTTCCCGACGCATCAAATATGGTAATGTTTGCCACATAGCCCGGTGATGGAAACGAATAACCAATAGTTGCAAAATCATCCATACCATCATTATCGGGTGAAACAATTTCCGGTGTTATAGTTACATCCCCCTTTAGCGCTTCATCAATTTTATACTGCGAGTTTTTATAGGTGGGTGTGCCATAGCCGGCACTGCCTGCAGCACTGTGCCAGTTGCCGGCTTGTTGCGTTGCAGCATTGTAATCTATTCTTTCCAAAGCCACTCCTTCGCGGTTATCGATCAGTTTAAAATGCCATTTTTCATCATACTGCAATTCATCAGTTATATTTCCCTGCGCATTTAAAATAATCACATCGCCTTTATCATCATTAAAAGATGGCATAGACGGTACTGTTACAAACGCATCCATGTTTTTAGTGATGAAATCTCTTTTTATCATCTCAGGATCTTCTGTGATCACCATATAATCCCGCGGAAAAAATAAATAATTGTCTGCGCTCAGTTGTTTAATACTACTGATCACACCTGTACCGTTCCTGTTGGCAATATAGAGTTGTTTCAGGTCGATGATCTTGTTACTGCGGTTATACATTTCCACATAATCAGTTCCATTGGGTTTTGGATTGAATAATATTTCATTGATCACCACAGCAAAACTGTCTGCCGGTTCGCTCAGTCCAACTCTTGCAATATTTTTTGTACCAACGCTGTTACCTGCACAATCTGTAACAGCCGCAATGGTAACCGTGTATATTTTATTTCGGGTTAACGTTGCATTTAGCTTAAGGTTTGCTTTATCAAATGTGGGTGCTGTTACCGACACCCGTTGCGGATTTCCAATTCCATCACTGATTGTATAGTGTGTAATGCCCGTGGCATTGGTACTGTCGAGCGGTTCATCAAATACCAGCACAAGATTCAGACTGTCCGTTGTATAAGCCCTTAATAATTGCGGTGCACCTGCATCTGCATTAACAGCATCCACAGCATTCTTTTTGGCGGGTGTTCCGCCTTTGGCATCTGTACTTGCTTTCCAGTTAGTATACCCGCTGCAGGGATTTTTGCTGTCGACCATTTCCAGTGTCCACCCGCCATCCTTCTTCAATTCATTCTTGTACCAGGCATCGGTATAATTCACCGCATGTATGATACTGTTTTGGGGGCTGCGTAAAAAAACCAGGTCGCCGGTATTATCTAAACTGGGAAAGCCCGTTACTGCAATGGTTGGCCCGTATACACTCATGGCATTGATTGCGCTGGAGCTGCATACTATTACAAAACTATCAGGCAATAAAGTATAGTTGGGCATCGGCCCGCTTTGCCCCGCAGCATCTCCAATTCTAAAACCGGCCAGGTTGAAGGTGGTGGAAGAAGTGTTTTTTAATTCCACCCATTCATTACCGGGCAGTAATACCTGCGGCGAGGGATCGATCATCAATTCATTTATTACAATATCAAAACGATTGGCTGTTTGGGCATTAGCCAGGGCGTACATACAAATGCAGCCAACAGAAATTAGGGATTTCTTCAGCATATGGTAAGGATTAATACGTATATAAATATAAATAATTTGGCTGAATAATAGTTTGTATTTACTTTTGCCCTGCAGATGACAACAATTAAACACATAAAACATTCTAAGAAACCTTTTGAATAATTGGGGGGATCAATGTTTTATACAAGATATAAGTACACAGGCCTTCCTAAAATGGGAAGGTTTTTTTTTAACCAAAAAATCTCTTTAAAAAGAGAATCGGGGGGAATACAATATGAAAGTTGCAGTAGTAGGCGCCACAGGATTAGTTGGCACTAAAATGTTACAGGTTTTAGCGGAAAGAAATTTTCCGGTAGATGAACTGATTCCGGTTGCTTCAGAAAAGTCAATAGGTAAAGAAGTGGAGTTCAGGGGAAAAAAATATAAGGTAGTGGGCTTTGCCGATGCCATTGCCGCCAAGCCTGATGTAGCTATTTTTTCTGCCGGTGGTGGTACTTCATTAGAACTGGCTCCCAAATTTGCCGAAGCCGGTATTACAGTAATTGATAACTCCAGTGCATGGCGTATGGACCCATCAAAAAAATTAGTGGTGCCGGAAGTGAATGCCAATGTATTGACAAAAGAAGATAAGATTATTGCCAATCCCAACTGTTCTACCATTCAATTAGTGGTGGTATTAAAACCGTTGCACGATAAATACAAAATTAAAAGAGTGGTGGTAAGCACCTACCAGAGTGTTACCGGCACCGGCGTAAAAGCAGTTGAACAACTGATGAACGAAAGAAAAGGCATTACCGATGGCCCGATGGCGTATAAATATCCCATCGACCTGAACGCCATTCCACAAATTGATGTGTTTTTAGATAATGGGTATACCAAGGAAGAAATGAAAATGACCAATGAAACCGTAAAGATCATTGGTGACGCTAATATTAAATTAACTGCCACCACTGTTCGTATCCCGGTAATGGGCGGACACAGTGAAAGCGTGAACATTGAATTTGAAAATGATTTTGACCTGCAGGAAGTTAAGGATATACTAAGCAAAGCTCCTGGTGTAATTGTACAGGATGATATTGCCAATGCAGTGTACCCGATGCCGTTAACTGCACATGAAAAAGATGAAACTTTTGTGGGCCGTATCCGCAGGGATGAAACACAGGCCAATACTTTAAATTGCTGGGTAGTGAGCGATAACTTACGCAAAGGTGCCGCTACCAATGCGGTGCAGATTGCAGAGTATTTACTGGCAAATAAACTTTTCTAAACCAACCATTCGGGCCATTATTAAACCTTCAGGTTTAATAATGGCCATTTAAATTATCCCTTACTGGCAGTAAACCGGTTTGGTTTTGGCAAAAAAAGTACTGCCATTAGCAAATAGTATTTTCAAATTCAACTGGTGGCCCATTGTATGGGCAGGTTAGATGGTTGTACAAATATCCAGATCACTCATTCCTCTTTTATTAAGATTTAAACTGTGTAATCATAGAATCAATAGAAATACCTGAATAGCCATAAATATGGTACTTGTTACAGGTTTTAAAAAAACTATTAAGGGATGTATTGGCAGGTATACCATTGTATACATTATCGCTGGTAAATTCTATTGAAGTTACTTTTTTTTAACCCTGGGTCGCCACAACTGATGCAACTGCAGGCATTGGCAGTATTTACCAGAAAAGAAAATCTATTTTGCTGTGATGCCACACAATGGTATAGATCATATAATCCAGATATAAACTGTCTGTATAACTGATGGCGCCGTTATCAACCGGTGCGTTTTTTGACCCCGCTGGTTTTACCACAATATTTACTACTTCATATTAATGCTCCCTGATCTTATTAAAATTACAGGCGATATACATCATATTGCTCAATACAAATGCAACGGGTAATATTAAAAGCTTCTTTACATTTATATATACGCTATTGCCAGGTCACAATTTTTGTTGCAGTAACGTCATATATTTTCCCATTGCTGTGCAGGCTGTATTTTAACTGGTGATTTTTTACCGGCATAGTGCCGGGATTGGTCAGCAGGCTGATATTGTCATACAGCCTGGTTGTATTCATACTGTCAATCAATTGCGGCACAGTTACAGTATTCAACAAACCGGGTACAGCAGTGTTAGTTATCCATACCGCCTTAAAATAATTGCTGATATTTTGACCCGCCGGTATGTCTTTAAAAACATGGTTGCTGGTTATTACCAACGAATCCAGTTTGTATTTAAAGCCCTGATCTATGTAATTACTGCAATTACAACTGGTAGCATAGGCAGCATTTACCATCTGGGCAAAAGGATTAATTATTTTTTGGCTAACCAGGTTAAAATTGATGTTGATGGAAGTAAAGAGGGTATCAATTACTTTCACCGTATCTCTTGTATCCGCATTAGAGTGACTGTATTCATGACTGCGCAGTACAGAAATCTCGCGGTGATAATTTCCCGTAATACATTTACAGCAACCAATATACAATGTATGCACCAGTATAAAACCCACGGGCAGTATCAGTATTTTTTTAAGATCCATTGCATTATTTTTTTATAATGATGCTTCTCTACGTTTAAACGCTGCATAAAAAAAGCGGCAAATACTTGCCGCCTCAATAATATACTTGATTGCATCAGTTGATCACCCAGGTCTCACTTCCTCTTAATAATTTATCAAGGTCACCTTTACCTTTTTTGGCGATCACATCATCTAATTGCAGTTGCAGGCTGTCTTCATAACAGGCTCTTTCTGTTTCGTAAAATACGCCAAACGGCCTGGGTAAATGCCCCTGCAGTTTTGGATCGTCGAACATGCGGATCAGTATCTGTGCTTTGTAAAAATCTTTTTCGTCATGCACCCATAAATCGTCTGTACTTGCGCCTGCCGCTAAATCAACGATCACTGGTTTAAAGCCATCTAACTTAATGCCTTTGTTTTGAGTGGCACCAAAGATCAATGGTTTGCCCTGCTCTAAAAACAATACTTCTTCTGCCTTGCTGCCTTTTTCAGTAAAAATTTCAAAAGCCCCGTCATTAAAGATGTTACAGTTTTGATAGATCTCTAAAAAAGAAGCCCCCCTATGTGCCTGGCTGCGCAGCAGCATGGCCTGTAAATGTTTGGGATCGCGGTCCATACTGCGGGCAATAAAGCTGGCATCTGCCCCCATTGCCAGGGCCAATGGATTGAACGGATGATCAATACTTCCAAAAGGAGTTGACTTGGTGATCTTATGCTCTTCTGAAGTGGGAGAATACTGCCCTTTGGTTAAACCATAGATCTGGTTATTGAACAATAAAATATTGATATCAAAATTTCTTCTTAACAAATGAATGGTATGGTTACCACCAATACTCAAACTGTCACCATCACCGGTTACCACCCACACACTCAGTTCGGGCCTGGCTGCTTTTAAACCACTGGCCACTGCTGTAGCACGACCATGGATACTGTGCATGCCATAAGTGTTCATGTAATAAGGAAAACGGCTGCTGCAGCCGATGCCACTTACAATTACAATATTTTCTTTGGGAATGCCGAGGGTAGGCATTACTTTTTGCACCTGTGCCAGAATGGAATAATCTCCACAGCCGGGACACCAGCGTACTTCCTGGTCGGTTACAAAATCTTTTGAGGTTAAAGGGGCCGGAGCTGCAAGCGTTGTTGAATCAGACATAAATTATATATATTGGGGCATAAAGTTACTTAAAAAAAATATTCAATGAGCAATATTCAACGATCAATGTTCAAATTTTACAGCTCATAAGGCCTTAAACCAGTCTATTATAAGACACTGTTCTTTTTTGCTGTTGAAATGCTTTTAGCCATAATAGCTACCAATTCCTCAGTTTCTTTATACACTGCATCCAGCCTGGTAATTGGCTGTACCATCTCCCTTTTAATAATAACCTTTAATGCTGTTCGGCATTCTTTCAATTCCTTCAGCACCACACCCATTTTATGAATAAAATCTTTAGTGGATTCTGCAGCCTGAGCTTCACCATAATTGAATGTTGGAGAATGACATGACTTAATAAGTTGCCCGGCAATGTAATTTCCAGACCGGCTGTTTGGCAGCGCTTCCACCACCTCAATCATCCGGCAGGTATAATCCACCAAACGGTCTTCCAGATCGTATTTCTTAGTCTGCATACAGGGTACTTTGTAATTCAAAATAAAAACAAATACTCAATACTCATAACACAAAAATCAACAACCGGTAAGAACATAAAACTATTGAAATAAATACTGCTCAATTTGAATATTGAGCATTGATTATTGATCATTTCCCTTCAACTCTTCCCAGTATTCCGCCGCCCTCCTGGTATGCGGTACCACAATGGTGCCACCCACAATATTGGCCACAGCAAATACTTCATACATTTCTTCAGTGCTTACATGCAGTTCATGCGATTTGCCCAAATGATATTTAATACAATCATCACAACGCAATACCATGCTGGCCACCAGCCCCAGCAGTTCCTTGGTTTTTACATCCAGCGCACCTGCCGCATAGGTATTGGTATCTAAATTCCAAAGCCGTTTGATCACCAGGTTGTCTTTACTTAAAATCAGGTCATTCATCCGGGTGCGGTAGTCATTAAATTCAGTAACAAGATTACTCATAGTATACATTTTAGTTGATGAACAAAGATACAAATGCAGAAGTGTGTGCCGAATGTTTTCGGGATAAACTGTGCCCGGATACCAAATAGAATTACTAAAGCTGGTTACAAAAAATTATATTTGAAAACCAAACTACCGAATATGAAATGTACAACTGCTTTACTCATTTCCTTTTTCCTTTTATTAATGATTGCTGCTGATGCACAGCCTTATGATGCCAGTTATTTCAACAGTATGCAATGGCGCTGCATTGGTCCGCACCGCGGCGGCAGAACAGTGGGTGCTGTTGGAGTTCCTTCTCAGCCCAATGTTTTTTTTATTGGTGTTAATAATGGCGGCGTATGGAAGACCAATGATTATGGCCGTACCTGGAAACCTGTTTTTGATGACCAGCCAACAGGCTCCGTGGGTGATGTGGTGGTAGCACCATCAAATCCCAATACCATTTATGTTGCCAGCGGCGAAGGATTACAGCGGCCCGACCTTTCGGTGGGTGATGGAATTTACAAATCAGCCGATGGAGGTAAAACCTGGATCAATACCGGATTAAAAGAAGCACAGCAGATTGGTGGTTTAGCCATTGATCCAAAAAATGAAAACATTGTATTTGCAGCAGCTCTTGGTCATCCTTACGGACCCAATGAAGAACGCGGCGTGTATAAAACCACCGACGGCGGTGCCTCCTGGAAAAGAGTACTGTATAAAGATGAAAATACCGGTGCCATCCAGGTGACCATCGACCCCAATAATTCAAACATTGTATATGCCGACTTATGGGCCGGCCGCCAGGGACCCTGGGAAAATGGTGCATGGAATGGTGCAGCCAGTGGTTTGTTTAAATCAACCGATGGCGGGGAGACATGGAAAAAATTAACAACAGGCTTACCCACCACCGAACAGGGGCTGGGCAGGATTGGTTTTTGTATTGCGCCCTCCAACAGTAATCGTTTATACGCCACCGTGGATGCGGGCAAATATGGCGGTATTTACCGCAGCGATGATGCCGGTGAAACCTGGGCCAATATGAATGCTGATGAAAGATTATGGGGAAGAGGCAGTGATTTTGCAGAAATAAAAGTGGATCCAAAAAATGCAGACATTGTTTATTCTGCAAATGTGGTGGTTTGGAAAAGTATGGATGGAGGAAAAATATGGGCTGCATTCAGAGGTGCGCCGGGCGGCGATGATTATCACCGCATCTGGATCAATCCTGGTAATAGTAATATCATGCTCATTGCCAGCGACCAGGGCGCCATTGTAACAGTAAACGGCGGCGAAACTTTCAGCAGCTGGTACAACCAGCCTACGGCACAATTCTATCATGTAAGTACCGATAATTCATTTCCGTATAATGTGTACAGTGGGCAGCAGGAGAGTGGCAGTGTGGGCATTGCCTCACGCGGCAATGATGGTGAGATCACTTTTCGTGAATGGCATCCCGTGGGTGCAGAAGAATATGGATATGTGGTGGCAGATCCACTAGACAATAATATTATTTATGGCGGCAAAATTTCCCGCTATGATAAACGTACCGGGCAAACGCAGAATATTGCCCCTGAGGCTGTGCGTAGCGGCAAATACCGTTTCATCAGAACTGCCCCGGTATTGTTCAATCCCATTGATAAAAAAACATTGTACTATGCCGGCAATGTATTGTTTAAAACCACCACCGGGGGCGCTAAATGGGATATCATCAGTCCGGATTTATCAAGAGAAAGCTGGGATATACCCGCAAGTGTAGGCATCTATACCAATGCAGACATGAAGAAAATGCCCCGCCGCGGTGTGATTTATACAGTAGCGCCATCCTATGTTGATATAAATACCATCTGGTGCGGTACCGATGATGGGCTGATACATGTAACACACGATGGCGGAAAAACATGGCAAAACGTAACACCTCCGGCAATTACTTCGTGGAGTAAAGTATCGCTGATGGATGCCAGTCATACCGACAAGAATACTGCTTATGCAGCAGTGAGCCGTATCCGTTGCGACGATATGCATCCGCATATTTATAAAACTACTGATGGTGGAAAAACCTGGACAGAAATTGTAAATGGTTTACCCGATGACCCCATCAATGTGGTAAAAGAAGATCCTAAAAGAAAAGGCTTATTATTTGCGGGCAGCGAAAGAGCCGTATATGTTTCTTTTGATGATGGTGCAAACTGGCAATCATTACGTTTGAATATGCCGGCCACTTCTATTAGAGATTTGGTAATTAAAGATGATGATCTGGTTATTGGTACACATGGCAGAAGCTTCTGGATACTGGATGATATTACGCCATTGCGTTACCTCAATGAAAAGCTGAGCGCATCGCCGGTGATTTTATACCAGCCGCAAAATGCTTACCGGGTAAGATGGAATATGAATACCGATACACCACTGCCGCAGGAAGAACCTGCCGGACAAAATCCACCCGATGGAGCCATCATCAATTACTTTTTAAATGAAGAAGCTACAGATATTAAACTGGAAATTTTTGATACAAAGATTCAGGTGCTTTTAACTGATATTGATTTTAATAAAATCCGCAGTCAGCCCAATAAATTAATCCGTACTTACAGTAACAAAGACACGCTGTATACCATTCCGCCCAATAATGTACCGCCTTACTGGATCAGGCCGCAAAAAATATTATCCGGTAAGGAAGGCAGTCACCGTTTTATGTGGGATATGCATTATCAGCCTTTGAATGTACCGCCGGCCTATCCTATTGCAGCTACTTATCAGAACACCGCACCGGATCCCACTTCACCATGGGTAATGCCGGGTGTATATATTGCTAAACTTACTGTTGATGGCAAAGAATTTTTTCAGGCATTCAGGGTAAATATGGATCCAAGGGTTAAAACCAGTGCGAAAGATTTGCAGTTACAACATGATATCAGTTTGATGTGCTATACCAATATTCAAAAATGTATGGCTGCAAAAAAAGCAGGTGCAACAAATTTGGATAAGTTTCAAACTGCATTTGCAGGAATATTAAATCTGTTGCACGACAGCGATATGCCGCCCACTGCACAAATGATTACTGCTGCAAAAGAAACCGAAAAAGCATTTTTAGAAGCTGTTAAAAAGTAATCGGTCATACTTTGTGTCCTTTGTGATTGATACTTGTGTGCTTTGTGGTAAAAAAATATTAACCACAAAGGGCACAAAGGGTTTCACAAAGAACACAAAGCTTATTCTTTACAATGTTTTAAAAAATCCTGTATCCCTAAAATAATTTTATCGGCAATTTGCTGCTGAAATCCTTCATCCAGTATTTTCATTTCATCTTCCGGATTGCTGATGAACAGGGTTTCCACCAATGCATTGGGATATTCTGTAGGGCTGTTAAGCATAAAATTAAAACTGCCGGTATTGCCATATTCCTTCAGTCCCAGTTCCAGCATGCGTTTGTAAATATCCCGGCTTAAATTTCTAAAGCCGATATAACGGTAAAAAGTACTGGTGCCGCTAACCCTGATGGGGTCGGCAGCAGAGTTTAAGTGAATGCTGATGAGCAGGTCGGGCATACTGTCTCTGTAAAATAAAATACGGTCTTTATTATCAACAAACTTTTCTTTGGTTCTTGTCATAATCACTGTAGCACCCTGCTGCTCCAGCGATCGCTGCAGTTTTAAAGCCACAGCCAGTGTTAATGCTTTTTCTGATGAACCGGTGGGGCCTCCGGCACCCGTATTGCTGCCGCCATGACCGGCATCCACCGCAATGGTTAATTTATTCAGTGATAAATTTTCCGGCTGCCTTTTTATTTTTATTGTAAGCATATTGCCCCGGTAATATATTTGATGGCCCCAGTGCTGCTGGTGTTTCAGTTCAATGGTAATTCTGAATACTTCATCTTCTATTTGCTCGTAATACACATTTTTTATTTCCTGCACATTTTCCAGCTGCGTAATCCAGTTGGTATTATTGGTGGCACCAAATACATCTACTATTATTTTACTTGGATTTACCTGCTGAAAAGACTGGTATGGCAGGCGGGCAAACAAGCCTGCTGTTACGTAATCATAAGCCCCCTCGCCGTAAGCCCTTAAATTAGCAGTAAGCGATTCGGGTGTAAATGTACCCTTGGGTAAAAATTGTACCGCATCATCATCAATATAAGCAGTACGGTATTTCGACAGTTGTACTTTGTATTTGGAGCCCGCTTTACCCACTACATGTAATTGCACTAACGAGTCCAGGTAGCCGATCTTTGCACCACCCAGGCGGTCTTCTCCCAGGCCAAACAGCAAATGTGCCAGCCGGCCTTTTGTAACTGCAATGCTGGGATTCATGGGCGAAAACATAGATATGGTATTACTGGTTTGCCTTGTTACTGCATTGCCTTTTTTGTCTGTGATAGTGATGGGTAATTTAGACACCAGAAAACTATCCGTTTCTTTTATTGTATATTCTCCCTGGTAAATGCCGGGCATAGCAACCGGTACTTCGTATAAAGGAATATCCTTACCCGCCACCACTTTGCACCCCGTCAATGCTTTTACCCTGAATTTTATTTTATCACCCGCCTGTACCAGCAAATTACCTTCTGGAAATGTTTCAATACTGGCTATGTACAGCGTTTTTACCGTATCAGGCGGGGCAGGTAAGCTGTATGTGTAGCCAATTTTTTTATTAACAGATTTATCAGGCGCGGTAAATGCAATGATGCTTACACTGGTATCACCGGGCCTTAAATTCAATTCGTGGGCAAAAGCACCGGTAGGATATACTTTTACCTGTTGCCCGTTTACGGTAAGCACACAGGTTTTACAGGTACTGCCAATTAAAAAATTACGGGATGCCTTTACGGCATTCTTTTCCTTTAGTGGTTCTACCAGTTTAATAAATGGCTTGTCAACAGTTTGTGAAAATGCAGGCATGGTTTTTAATACAAATAGAATTATTATCTTAATAAAATTTTTCATTTTAAAATCTTGTATATATAAAATAAAAATGATTAGTATATTTGAAAAAATTTTACAATGAAATTAAGAATCCTTTCCCTAGTAGCTCTATTTTTATTTATTTTTTCGAGTGGATTTTCTCAAATTTTAGGAGGAGAATCATCCAAACAAACCTATAAGTCTCCGAATTTAAAAGATTCTATTGCGAAACATAAAATAGTTGCAATTCTTCCTTTTACATCTACCATTTCTTATAAAAGAATACCAAAGAATTTTGATGCTCTTGCAAATAAAGAAGAAGAAAAAACACTTAGCCTAAATATGCAACAAGGCATGTATACCTATTTATTACGCAAGGCAAGTGATTTTACTGTAACCTTCCAGGATATTTCAAGAACAAATATTCTATTAAAACAAGCAAATGCATTTGATTCTTTAGACCTCTTTCTCCCTGATTCTTTGTGTAAGATCTTAAAAGTTGATGCTGTAATTAAATGTAATTATGCATATGAAAAAACTGGAAGTGAAGCCGGGGCAATTGCTAAAACATTATTACTTGGGACAGGTGGTAAAACTGCCAGTGGCTCATTGACATTACAACTTAATAATGGATCAAATGGAGAATTATTATGGCGCTTTTATAAAGAAATGAATGAAAATTTTATGAGTAATGCTAGTGAAGTAATGGAGCGAATGATGAAAAAAGTTGCAAGAAATTTTCCATATGAAAAATAAGTAATCATAAAAAAAGCCGTTACAAAATTGTAACGGCTTTTTTTATGATCTATTTTACCAGCTGTACTTTCCCTCGGCTATCAGTTTATCTGCAATCCTTCTCCTGGCGTCTTTACTGTTAAAAGGAGCAGCTTTTGTAAACCGCTTCAGTCCCAGCAGCATCATGCGTTGTTCATCACCTTCGGCAAAAGCATTGATGGCTTCTTTACCGGCTTTATTTACTTTATCCACCGCATCGTTCAAATAACAGCGCATCATATCAATTTGAATTTGTGATGCTGCTTCGCCCTGTTTATCCACCAGTTTCATTACCCGCAGTAATACACTTTCGGCTTCAAATGTCTCCATGGCCATATCAGCAATATTCATCAGTATCTCCTGCTCATCACTAATTTTCATCATCAGCTTTTGCACAGCAGCACCTGCTACCATCAAAATACTTTTTTTCAGGTTTACAATGGCTTTGCGTTCCTGGGCAAAGGCAGTATCATCATCATTACCAAATTCAGGAATGCTCATCAATTCCTTACTTACGGCCATAGCAGGACCCATCAGATCTAACTTGCCCTTCATGGCTCTTTTTAATATCATGTCTACCGTTAGCAAACGGTTGATCTCATTTGTGCCTTCGTAAATTCGGTTAATGCGGCTGTCGCGGTAAGCACGGCTGATAGGATATTCGGCACTAAAGCCATTGCCACCATGTATCTGCACGCCTTCATCCACAATATAATCCAGCACTTCACTGCCATGCACTTTCAATATGGCACATTCTACCGCGTACTCTTCTGCTGCCCCCAGCAATGCTTCATTAAAAGGCTTGCCCGCAGCTGCCATTTCTGTTTCTTTATCATCTACCCATTTACTGGTACGGTACAAAGCACTTTCGCTGGTAAAAATGCGTACAGCCATTTCGGCCAGTTTATATTTGATGGCTCCAAAATTGGCGATGGCAGTTTTAAATTGTTCCCTGGTTTTGGCATAGTCCACGCTAATGTTCAATGCCATTTTTGATGCACCAACAGCTGCTGCGCATAATTTTAAACGGCCAATGTTTAAAATATTAAACGCAATGATATGCCCTTTCCCCACTTCTCCCAGTAAATTTTCTGCAGGCACTTTACAATCCTGAAAATATAATTGAACAGTGGATGATCCTTTAATCCCCATTTTATGTTCTTCGGGGCCCTGCGTAAAGCCTTCAAAACCTCTTTCAATAATAAAGGCCGAAAATTTATCTCCGTCAACTTTTGCAAATACGGTGTAAACATCTGCAAAACCACCATTGGTGATCCAGCATTTTTGCCCGTTCAAAATATAGTGCCTGCCATCTTCGCTCAGTTTAGCACTTGTTTTAGCACCCAATGCATCACTGCCGCTGTTGGGTTCAGTTAAACCATAGGCACCCTTCCATTCGCCGCTGGCTAATTTGGGAATGTATTTTTCTTTTTGTGCATCTGTACCAAAATATAAAATGGGCAAAGTGCCAATACCGGTATGTGCAGCAATGGCCACGCTGAATGAATAGCCACCGCCCAAACCTTCATTCACCAGGGTAGAAGTGATGAAATCTTTTCCCAGTCCGCCATATTGCTCAGGTATGGCTGCGCCTAATAAACCCTGCTCACCGGCCTTAACCATCAGCGATGGCATCAATCCCGCTTCCATTTTGTCAATGCGGTCTACAATAGGATTTACCTCCGAATGTAAAAACTGCAGGCACATGTCTTTTACCATCAGTTGCTCTTCGTTAAAATCTTCGGGCGTAAAAGTTTCAAAAGGGTTGCTTTCCTTAATTAACCACTCACCGCCTTTTAGCAATGTGGTGGCAGATGCTGATGTGCTCATAAAAAATGATTTAGAAGAGTATGTGATTTAAATGAATTTTCAATTATAGCAAAGTGTTCGATTCGTTTTACTGTCAACAAGTTCCTCTTTAGGGGCGGAGGGGCCTGCCTTTATTTCAAATTATCATATACCATCTGCAGCACTTCTTTAGCAATCTCAATCTGTCCGTTGGTTACACCCTGCAAAGCCTCGTTTAAAGTAGTGTTAGCAATTTCCATGCAGTTTTCTTCCAGTTGCTTACCATCGTCTGTTAATACAATCATATTCATGCGGCGGTCTTCCCTGGAGGCATTTCTTTTTACCAGTTTCAGCTTCTCCAGGTTATCTACCAGCCGGGTAATGCTGGGCTTATCGCGGAAAGTGGCATCGCACAATTGCTGCTGGCTCATACCATCCTGTTTCCACAGATGGTACAACACACTCCATTGTTCAATGGTAATATCCAGGTTGGCCTGTTTAAAATTCTTCTGCAGTCTTCGTCCGATTGCAGTACTTGCTTTACCGGTAATAAAGCTGTACAGTTCCCCTTTCTTAAATTGGTTGTTTGACATATAGTTGTTTATGCAACTAAACAAAGATAATGATATGTTTGAATTTATAAAATTTATTTTTGTTAGTATGCAGGAGATCATTCATATAACTTGCGTCCGCTTTAGCGGAACTTTCTACAGCCGAATATCCTTATTCACATTCGTAAATATTACAGAAAACAACCGTACAAAATGAACAGTACTCTTCTTACATATACCCTGGTCGCATTTTTTCTCATTTGGCTTTTTACCTTCCTTTCGTATTTTATCATGAAAAAAAAGCAGCAAAAGCTGCTTGTAAAACTGAGGGCAAACTGGGGAACACCGGATACAGCAACCAGAAATTATAATTTGGTAGAAAATTTTTCATCGCTTCAAACTGCGCCGGCATTTCATACCTTAAACAGCCAGACAATCGCGGATATTGACCTGCACAATGTATTTGAATTTATAGACCGCTGCAACAGTAAACCCGGACAGCAATACCTCTACAACAAGTTAATAACACCAACAGATGATATTGATGCGCTTAAAAAATTTAACGAACAGGTAAAATTCTTTTCTGAGCATAAGAAAGAAAGAGAAGAAGCACAATTGTTACTTGCACCACTTAATCATCATGATGCCTATTATATAACCAATTTACTGGATAACGGGTTGCTGCAGCTACCCAAATGGTCGGTATGGTACACCGTGGATACCATTATTGTAATTGCCATGCTGTTACTGTCGTTTAAATTTCCTGTTTTGCTCATCTGGCTGATTGCACCGCTAGCATTAAATATTTTTTTGTACTTCCGGAATAAAAACACCACCACAGGTTTTAACAGGTCTTTTCCACAACTGAACAGTCTTATAAATATTTCAAAATTGCTGTTGAAAAAAGAGCTGCCTTTTGAGAAAGAAGCTGCTCAAAAAAGTGTTGCCGGCTTAAGGGATTTTCAAAGAAAATTTAAACTGCTGGGCTTGGGAGAAAAAAGTCAAAAAGATGAAATTGCCCAGGCACTCTTATTCTTTTTAGAACTGGTAAAGGCTTTCTTCTTAATAGAAATTCATATCTTTTTCAACTGTATCAAACAATTAAAAAATAAACAGCAAGACGTACTTTGTTTATTCAATTATATTGGAAGTATTGATGCTGCACTCTCTACAGCATCATTGCGGGATGGGAATAATGAGTACTGCATACCAAATTTTACCGCCAATAAAAAAGCGTTGTCTGTAAAAAACCTGTATCATCCTTTAATTGAAAACTGTGTAAAAAACTCCATTGAAATTAATAATAAAAGTATTTTAATAACAGGTTCAAACATGTCAGGCAAGTCAACATTTATAAGAACTGTTGCCATTAATACCATTCTTGCACAAACCATTTATACCTGCTTTGCGGATGAGTTTATCACACCTGTTTTAAAAGTACTTTCTTCCATACGAATTACAGATAACCTGATGGATGCTAAGAGCTATTACTTTGAGGAAGTAAATGTAATTGGCAGATTATTAAAAGAAGCGGAATCCCCGTTCCAGCATCTTTTTATACTGGATGAGGTTTTTAAAGGCACTAATACCATTGAGCGTGTAGCGGCTGCAAAAGCCATTTTATCTTACCTCAACAAAAACAACAATATTGTATTGGTAAGCACACACGATATTGAACTGGCAGCATTATTGATCAATGAGTTTGACCTCTATCACTTTGTGGAAGATATTAAAAGTGATCAGCTGGTATTTGATCACCAGCTAAAAACAGGACCGTTAAAAACCAGGAATGCCATTAAATTACTGGCACTCTCCAATTATCCTCCCGAAATTATTGCTGAAGCCAGCAGTATTGCAAATAAGAATTAATTTGCGGTATATGCAGGCAATTATAATCATAAGTTTCATTTTTCTGTTGGTATATGCCCTGCTGATTTTATATTACCGGCAAAGCTGGATATCTATCACTTATTTTAATACCGGAACTGTAAAGCCAGTTACTACAATTTCAATCATCATTCCTGCCCGTAACGAAGCTCAAAACATAAAAGCCTGCCTGGATTCCATCACCCGTCAATTGTACCCTGAAGAATTGTTTGAAGTGCTGGTGGTGGATGATCACTCTACAGACGATACTGCTGCAATCGTTTCACAGTATGCTGCTCAGAATGTTACACTGATCTCTTTAAAAGATTTTGTAAGCCCCACAGGCATCAACGCATATAAAAAGAAAGCAATTGATATTGCCATACAGCAGTCTGCCGGCGAGCTCATCATTACCACCGATGCCGATTGTATTGTGCCAAAAAACTGGTTGCCTACCATTGATGCTTTTTATCAACAAACAAACGCTTCATTTATTGCAATGCCTGTGGCTTTTCTCCCATCACTTGCAAAAGACCGGCCGGGGGTGAGGTTTATTAAAATATTTCAGTTGCTCGATTTTATGACACTGCAGGGCATTACCGGTGCCTCTGTATACAAACACCTGCACAGTATGTGTAATGGTGCCAACCTGGCTTATACCCGCAAAGCTTTTGATGAGGTGAACGGCTTTAAAGGGATCGACAATATTGCCAGCGGCGATGATATGCTGCTGATGCATAAAATTTATAAACTGGATCCTGCAAAGGTGTTCTTCTTAAAATCGAAAGACGTAATTGTGCAAACACAGCCCATGCACACTATTAAAAGTTTTTTCAACCAGCGCATCCGTTGGGCCAGTAAGGCAGATAAATATGATGACAAACGCATCTTTGCAGTTTTATTGCTGCTGTATTTGTTCAATGTATCATTACTGGTACTTCCAGTAATGGCAATTTTCAATCACTCAATTTTTAGTTTTCAAATATACCCTGTAACAATAACTGTTAGTGTGTTTGAGTACTGGTTAATACTTATCATCAGTAAAACCATTGTTGAATTATTATTTCTTTTACCCGTTGCCCGTTTTTTTAAACAGGCAAAATTATTGTGGTTGTTCCCGGTAATGCAACCTTTTCATATTCTGTATACGGTTATTGCCGGATGGTTGGGTAAATTTGGTTCTTATAAGTGGAAAGGCAGGAACGTTAAATAATATACACATGCATTGCAACAAAAATTCTGAAGTGGTTTTAATTGGCGCCGGAATCATGAGCGCCACCCTGGCATTATTTATAAAAGAGCTGGTACCCGGCATTGCCATCAGCATTTTTGAACGCCTGCCCAGGGCTGCAGAAGAAAGCAGTGATGCCTGGAACAATGCGGGCACAGGCCACAGCGCTTTCTGCGAGCTGAATTATACCACCGAAAAAAAAGACGGCAGCATCGATATTTCCAAAGCTGTAAAAATTGCCTCGCAGTTTGAACTGTCAAAACAATTCTGGGCCTGGCTGGTGCAGCAGCAATTTATAGCCGCCCCCAAAACATTCATCCACCCGGTACCGCATATCAGTTTTGTTTGGGGACAGGAAAATGCAGCCTTTCTTAAAAAGCGTTTTGAAGCCCTCACAAAAAATAAATTGTTTGCGGGTATGCAGTTCACACAAGATCCGGCTCAACTCAGCAACTGGATGCCTTTAGTGATGGAAGGAAGAGATACCGCAGCAGCATTAGCTGCTACAAAAATGGATATTGGAACCGATGTAAATTTTGGTGCATTAACCGATGCCATGTTTGAACACCTGTCATCCTTACCCGATGTTACACTCTATTTAAATCGTGAAGTAAGGGATATTGAAAAAGAAGACGATGGAAAATGGAAAATAACAGTGCAGAATTTACTGACAGATGATACTGATATTATTCCTGCTGATTTTGTTTTTATAGGAGCTGGTGGTGGAGCGTTACCACTGTTACAGAAATCCGACATCAAAGAAGCAGAAGGGTATGGCGGCTTCCCTATCAGCGGGCAATGGCTGCGCTGCACCAATGAAAACATCATTCAGCAACATGCAGTAAAGGTGTACGGCAAGGCCAGCATGGGTGCACCGCCAATGAGTGTGCCTCATTTGGATACCCGTGTCATCAATGGAAAAAAAGAGTTGCTGTTTGGCCCCTTTGCAGGTTTTAGTACCAAATTTTTAAAAAATGGCTCTTACTTCGATCTGCCCAAAAGCATTGAATGGGATAATATGTTTCCCATCCTGGCTGCAGGCTGGAACAATTTACCGCTTACTAAATACCTGGTACAACAGGTAACGCAATCGCAGGAAGACCGGATCGCCGCATTAAAGGAATACTATCCACAGGCACAAATGGAAGACTGGGAACTTATCATTGCAGGACAAAGGGTGCAGGTAATAAAAAAGGATGAAGCAGATGGCGGCGTGCTGGAGTTTGGAACAGAACTGGTTTGTGCCGGAGATGGTTCACTGGCAGCCCTGCTGGGTGCATCACCCGGCGCATCTACTGCTGTTGCCGCCATGCTGAATGTAGTGGAACAATGCTTTGCCGAAAATTTTCATTCAGACGAATGGCAGTCAAAATTAAAATCCATGATCCCCACTTTTGGTAAACCATGGGGCGATTATGACAGGCTGTGTACAGAAATCAGAGAGTGGACAAACGATATCCTGCAACTAGATTCTTTGGTGCAGTCTTAACCTGATTTTGTAATTTACAGCATGCAGCAATCCTTCTCTTTCCGGCAGCAAACATGGAAACGCCTTAAAAAAAACAAGGGCGCTGTTTTTGGATTGCTCATCATTTTGATTGCAGTGTTGGTATCAATATTCGGATACTTACTGGCCCCCGACAATTCTGCCAATGCCGACCTGCAAACAGTAGAGATACAGGCAAAAAAGCCCGGTTATACACAGCAGTTTTTGATAGTACCGGATTTTAAAAACAGCAGTGCAGAAAACAGTTTTACCATATTGTTGTTTGGTAAACATATGAATTACCGTTACATCCCCATTAACGGTTACACAATAAAAAATGACAGCCTGCTGATTAATAAATATATTGACGATGATACAGCAGTGATTCAATACTTTTCCATACAAATGCTCACGGGAAATCACCCGGAAGATATTACCACAAAAAACATCATTACAAAAAAATACTGGCTGGGTACTGATAAATTTGGCCGCGATATTTTAAGCCGGCTCATCATTGGCACAAGGGTAAGTTTAGCGGTGGGCTTAATTGCAGTGCTGATTTCATTATCACTCGGAATTATTTTAGGTGCAATGGCGGGATACTTTAAAGGATGGGTGGATGAACTGGTGATGTGGCTGGTAAATGTTACCTGGAGCATTCCTACCCTGTTACTGGTATTTGCCATTACCATGGCCATGGGCAAGGGCTTCTGGCAAATATTCATTGCAGTGGGGCTAACCATGTGGGTGAGTGTGGCCCGTTTGGTGCGTGGCCAGGTAATGGCGGTAAAAGAGCTGGAATTTGTGCAGGCAGCAAGGGCCCTGGGGTTTACCAATTTCAGAATCATTCTACAACATATCTTACCCAATATTCTTGGTCCCATACTGGTGATTGCTGCAAGCAATTTTGCCACCGCCATCATTGTAGAAGCAGGGTTAAGCTTTTTAGGCATCGGCGTGCAACCACCGCAACCCAGCTGGGGGCTGATGATAAAGGAGAATTACAATTTCATCATCACACACAATCCCATGCTGGCATTAATGCCGGGCTTTGCCATTATGCTTTTAGTACTGGCTTTTAATTTACTGGGCAATGGATTGCGGGATGCGGTGGATGTGAGGAGCACCGCTCCCTGAAGGGGCAACAACTACGTAGCAAAATAAATTATTGATCCTTTAATTACTGAATAGTATTTCAAAGCATTTTTATCTCCCGGTTCCCCTTTAGGGGCAGAGAGGCGCCCTAACTTTCCGGTGCCACCTGTACATTCCTGCTGAAGCCTTCTTCTAAAGAAATAAAGGTTTCGGTACGTTCAATACCTTTTATTTTTTGCAGCTCGTCGTGCAACACATTGCGCAGCTGGTTAATGTCCTTACAAACAATTTCAATGAACATGCTGTAATTACCGGTAATATAATTAAGGCGAACAATCTCGGGTATCTTCATCAGGTCCTGCGCCACACTATCGTATAAAGAGCTTTTTTCCAGGTAAATGCCTACAAATGCGGTAATATCGTAGCCCAACTGTTTTAAATCCACATTCAATCTTGTACCTTTGACGATGCCGAATTCCTGTAGTTTTTTGATGCGTACATGAATGGTACCACCGCTGACAAATAATTTTTTTCCAAGATCGGCATAGGATATTTCGGCGGTTTCCATCATTTCATGAATGATCTGGAGATCCAATTTGTCAAGATTCAATTTAGCAGCCATTTCGTATTTTTATTTTAATAAGAATTCAAAATAATATGCAAATATTTGAATTATTTCTATATTTTCCAAATTTTTGATAAATTATTTTTAAAGTATCGGTTAATTATATAGATTTGCACTATCAAGTTGTTTTAATAACAGCAACAGTTCTTGATCATACACTGTGGGGTGATGAAATTTTTGGCAGACATGCCCTCTTGTCTCGAGGGTGAGGATCACAGGATAAACGAAGCATAGAGCCGTAGTTGCAGCAATGTAATTGCGACCGGGGTCGACCACCGAACTTTGTACTTCAGCTAACTGCCTCGTGGAGGTTCGATCCCTCCCCCTACAGCTTTTAAAAAGCCTTCATTTTTCAATGAAGGCTTTTTTAGTTGGATCAACTTGTATTGTAACTTTGGGTTAAACACCGATCCCGAAATACTTCGGGAACTTCTGCTAACTGTACAACAGCTGGCTTATTCAATCCTCCTGCAGCAGCTTATTCAAAACCTTCATTGAAAAATGAAAGCTTTTTTAGTTGGATCAACTTGTATTGTAACTTTGGGTTAAACACCGATCCCGAAATACTTCGGGAACTTCTGCTAACTGTACAACAGCTGGCTTATTCAATCCTCCTGCAGCAGCTTATTCAAAGCCTTCATTGAAAAATGAAAGCTTTTTTATTTTAAGAAAGTGCCTCGTCCTTAAATAAGTTAACACAAAAGTATATCGGAACTTTCAGCAAACTGTTCAGCGCTGGTTGCATTCGATCAGTATTCCCAACAAATGAAAAGCCTTTTTAAAAAATGGAGTTTGTTTAGCCTGATCAAAATATTACATATACAACTTATACCCTTAATTGTTGATATCATTCCTTGTCATTTTATTTGCAATAATGTTTGCCCCGGTAATGCTATTTATTTTAAAATTCTTATCCTTACAGTTTTGCAAAATATTTGCATTTTCATTCCTTTCTTTGCAGTTCTATAAACCTTTAATCTTATTTCATGAGAATAGTATTATTGCTGCTGGTTATTACCTCACCCATTTGCAGCAATGCACAGGATAAAATTATCCGCACCCTGCAACTGGAATCGGGCAGTGTTACTGCAAAAGTGCCGGCGCCCGATACTGTAAAAAAAACCTGGAGAAAGGGTGGTATGTACCGGCTTAACCTGGGCCAGGGCAGTTTAAGCAACTGGGCCGCCGGAGGCGATGATTTCTCTATCAATGTAAGTACTACCTTAAACCTGTATGCCACGCATAAAAAGAAAAATTTTAACTGGGATAATTCGCTGGACCTGGTGTTTGGATTTTTAAAGACCACCACCCTGGGGTCCAGAAAAAATGATGACCGGATAGACCTGGTGTCTAAACAAAACTATTCGGTAAATAAAAAAATGACGGTGGGTACACTGTTTAATTTCAGAACCCAGTTTTTTGCGGGCTATACCTATAAAGACAAATCAAAGATCTATGCGTCTAATTTTTTATCGCCCGGCTATGCTTTAACCAGCCTGGGCGTGGATTATAAACCCAAAAAAGAATTGTCTTTATTCCTGTCTCCGCTTACCTCCCGCTGGATCATGGTTAGAAACGACAGCCTGGCCGCCAAAGCCTCTTATGGTGTGGATACCGGGAAGAACATCGTGAACCAGCTGGGTGCTTTTGCCACCCTTAACTATCAAAAGGAAATTGTAAAAAACCTGTCGTACAGGTCACGCCTCGATATGTTTTCCAACTATAAAAAAAATCCATGGAATGTAGATGTGTATATGACCAATATCTTAGCTATCAAAGTATTTAAGATGTTATCATTCAACTGGAGTTTTGATGTGATTTATGATGATGATACCCGCATTTTTGGCGAAAACAAAGATGCTCCGGCATTGCAGTTAAAATCAATTGTAGGTGCCGGTTTTCAACTTAAAATATAAGCGGGCTTTATTTATCTTTGCCGCCCATGGCGCAAAAAAAACTACTTCGCTTTGCCGAGTTTACCGCATTTCCCAATACACTGGAATATCCAGCAAATATGCCCGGCAATTGGCATCAATTCTTTAAAAACACCCACCCGCTTGTATTGGAACTGGCCTGCGGCAGGGGTGAATATACGGTTGGCCTGTCACGCATGTTTCCGCAGCAAAATTTTATTGGTGTAGATGTTAAAGGCAACCGCATGCATATTGGTGCCAGAAAATGTCTTGCCGAAAATGTAAGCAATGCCGCATTCTTACGAACACAAATAGAAATGCTGCCCGATTATTTTGCAACAGCTGAAGTAGATGAGATCTGGATCACTTTTCCCGATCCGCAGTTGCGTGTTTCCAGGGCCAAAAGAAGGCTGACCCATCCGCGTTTTTTACGTTTGTACCAGCAGGTACTAAAACCAGCTGGCATCATTCACCTGAAAACCGATTCGCCCGACCTGTATCATTTTACCAAAAGGGTAATTGAACTTTACGGGCTTACACTTGTTGAGGCTACAGACGATGTATACAAACAAGCGGATGTAAAAGAAGAATTAAAGATTAAAACCCATTACGAAAGTTTAGATATTGCCCAAAGTAATACAATACATTACCTGAAATTTACACTGCCGGCAGTAATAAAAGATATTGATGACCAACTACAGGAGGAATTAAAAAATGAACAAGCTGGTTAAGGGAGAGGATTACTACTACAATGAACAGGGATACGTGGTGCTCACCACCAAATATCATTTGGAAAAAGGCAGTTGTTGCGGCAATGGCTGTATGCACTGCCCTTACCAATATCAAAATGTAAGCGAACCCAAACGCAGCGAATTGCTGACCGCTGTAAAGTCGGTCCCCGGCGGGTCTTTAATACCCGAATAATTTATGTATCTTTTCTGCAATGAAAATGAAAAGTTGTGATGGCAAAGAAAGCAACAGCATCCCCGGCTAAAAAGACAATTAGAAAAATGGTGGAAGAAAAACCACGCAGTACTGTTAAAGAATACAGTTTCTTTTTGGATGTGTATGAAGTGGTGCGGCAAATACCAAAAGGAAGAGTAACATCTTATGGCGCTATTGCAAATTATTTGGGCACCAAACTTTCTGCACGCATGGTGGGTTGGGCAATGAATGCTGCAGGAACAGCCCGGCCAAAAGTACCTGCCCAGCGTGTGGTAAACCGGAATGGCATGCTAAGCGGCAGGCATCACTTTGCAACACCCAGTTTAATGGAAGAATTGTTGAAGAAAGACGGGGTTAAAGTAAAGGACGATACTGTAGCGGATTTTAAAAAAATATTCTGGGATCCTGCAACGGAATTAAGTTTATAATTATGAGCAATACTGTTATACAAGGCAAAGTGTCTTTTGTAAATCACGAAAAAAAATACGTGATGATAGAATACGAAGTGAATGGAAAAAAGAAAACCATCAACGGCAGTATTGATGATAAACAGGATGTAAAAGCAAAAACTGCTGCTAGAAAAAAACATATTTTCCATATTGGCGATGTGGTGGATTTTGTAGTGGGTTTATCCGGTCGTGGAGATAAAATGGTAGCCAGCCACATTGAATACCGTTACAATACCGCCCTGGATGTGCTGATCAATAAAGCCAAAACCGAGAACAGCTTTATCGGTTATTTAAAAGCTGCAGACGACAAAGTATTTGTAAAAGAGATCGACAGTTACCTGTTTTTTCCCGTACCGCAATCGCCCTGGCAAATACCACCTACAGAACGGGAATTAAATGAAGCGGTTACTTTTTCTTTGGAGAACCTGGACAAGAAGGAAAAGATTACGGCAAAACTTTTCAACAACCATTACATACCGGAATTTTATACGGCCGTAAAATGCCATAAGGCTAAAACCCCCGTTGAAGCAGAAGTAATTAAAATTACACCGCATGGCATTTACCTTAATGTGATTGGCAGTAAGATACAGGCTAAAATACCCGCAGAAAAGAATACCATTCCTGCTGAGCAGCAACTAAAGCCAGGTGATAAAATTAAAGTACTGATTACCTACCTTAATACATCCCGCATTATTGTAGAGCCGGTTTTATAATTCGCTCAATTCCTCTTCGCTTATTCCCAACTGAAAGGCAACCTTCATTTTGGTGGGTGTTATCATGGCAAATAGTATGATCAGTGTGCCGGACAACAACAGAAAGGCGTAGTTACCGGTAAGAAAAAATCCAATGATACAAAATAACGAAGGCCCTTCCAGCAAAGCCCACTGTATGATACAGGCAGAGCGGTAAATGAGGAACTTATCTGCTGCCGGAGCATCCAGGCCCCTTGCCAGCAGCAATCTTTTCTTAAACAAGGAGGCCCCTATAAAAAAGCCGGTTGCAGCTAAAATAACCGCTGTTACCTGTAATGCTCTGTCAAGTTCTTCCATGCCGGGTGGCAACGTTTTGCTGTACAGCAGGTAAAAACAAATACCTGCAAATATTATTTGCCCAATCAGCATGGCCTTATGAATCATGTTCAACGCTTTTAATCCATTTCCTTTGTTCATCACAAATAATTTAATTGTAATAAGGGCTGATCATCAGGTACACCACCACACCCGTAACCGCTACATACAACCACACAGGCCAGGTGATGCGGGTTAACTTTTTGTGCTGCTCATATTCCCCGGTTAAAGCCCGGTAGGCGGTAAATAAAATAAAGGGCAGTATAATGCCAGCCAGCGGAATATGTGTGATCAGTATAAAATAATATACCATTCTTATGCTGCCTGCTGCCAGTTTTTCTTCGTCACTTAAAATGCCATTATGATCCAGATCGCCAAATTTTGTTTCGCCGGCAAATAAATGATGACAGATATACGACAGTAAAAAAAATACCGACAGCAAAATGGCAGCCAGCATTATTTTTTTATGCAGTTCATATTTTTTTTGCTTTACCGTTACCAATCCTGCTATTAACAATAGCGCCACCGCAGAATTAATAATGGCATTGGCCTGTGCAAACAGGTGTACATTAAATCCCAGGTCAACATTCAGTTTAAGCTGGCTTAACAATACTACTGCGGTAAAAACTATTATGGATACAGTATATATAAATAGTTTTGCCTTACCGTCATTCTTTTTTATAGATGGGCTTAACATGTTCAGGCTTGTTTTTGTTTGTTTCTGTTCAGTAAAATGGTAACCAGCAGTACTATTCCAATAGCAATAAATATGATGGGCAGTATGGGAATGAAGTCTCTTAATACAGATGGGGAGGTTTTATCTCTTTCCAGCATCAGCAATGGGATATCCCTAACCAGCCTGGTTTGTGCCACGGTATCAAAGCCATTATAAAATCCCCGTACAATATGATTGGTATCCAGCAAAAAGAAATTTTCTGTATGAATAAAAGCCGTGTCTACTCCGGGGTCGGCAATATTGGCCCGCACTTCCTGCAGGGCAAAGTCGTAAATTTCTTTTTTGTCGCCGGTTACCATCCACCAGGTATCGTGGTTGATATTGAAGCGGTCGGCAAATTTGCGTAGTTGTGCAACAGAATCGTGCAGGGGATCTATGCTGATGGAAATGAACTGTACAATACTGTCGTTCTTAACAAAAGAATCCTGCAGCCGCTTCATGCTTTTGGCAAGGCCGGGGCAAATGGAGGGGCAACGTGTAAAAAAGAAATCCAGCACAATGATCTTACCATGCAGATCATACAAGTGTACTTGTTTTCCCAGCTGGTTGGTAAAGCTGATGTTTTTTACTTTATGCCACACCGTATCGGTAACATTTTTTCCATTGCGTTCCCTTACCACCACACTGTCGGGTACAAAATATTTACGGGGCATATTTACCGCATCCTTGCTGTAAAACTTTACCAAAAAGTATCCTGTTAGCGGCAGTAGTATAGCCAGCATTAAAGACAGTATTGCTTTTTTATTCATGAATGTGTTTGACAGATAATTGAAATAGAATACAAATTTACGTTAACATTGTTCTATTGGTTCGGTTACTGTATAAAAAAACATCGTCCCGTAAATTCGGGACGATGCTGTATTAAGAATACTGTAAATAATTTGATGGCCATTAGTCCTTAGCCCCTTTTTCTGCTGCCGCTGGTGCCACTTGTTCAGTAGGTGCTTTTTGACTGCCGGCATTGGTATTCCGCAGGTTTTTCCAGCTGTTGCCGTCCCATAAAAAAGCAATGATGAACCAAATAAACAAACACAGAGGCACTACAATGGTCATGATCATATTCCTGATCTCGTCGCCCAAATGCATGAATATAGAAACAATATAATACGCTTTTGCAAGGGTTAAAATACACACCACCCCTTTAAACATCAATACCAGGGTATGATTGGGTGTGGCGCCTTTGTGAATATTATATATGGCCAGTCCAATAACCAATTCAATAATAGTTATGATAGATAATAACCAAAAGGTTCTCCATATCTTTTTAGTACCGCCGGTATGCTCGGGGTGAAAGGTGATTTCTGGTGATGCTGAATGTGCTGACATATTTATTTTTAAATCTTTTATCGTTAATAAAGTTGATCAGTTTATGGTGCAGAAGTTTTGTACAGTGTTTTTTAAATACCCAAACTTCTGGTTTTATACACTTATATAAGGTAGAAACACAAGAATACAAATACCCATACCAGATCTACAAAGTGCCAGTACAAACCTGCTTTTTCAATCATTTCATAATGGCCACGCTGGTCAAAATGACCCAGTTTGGTTTTGATATACATTACCAGGTTGATCACCACACCACTGAATACATGGAACCCGTGGAAACCGGTAATACCAAAGAAGTAACTGCCAAATGCCGGCCTTCCGGTATGTGTAACTTCAATATTGGCTGCTTTAATGGTATTAATAAGTTCTGCATTAGACAGCGCTGCCACATCATGATGCGCAGCACCTTCGGCACCGTGGTGCAGGGTAGATGCAATGGCGGCCAACTGATCGTGCGGGGTATTTTGCAGTGCCGCCAGCATGGCATCCTGCGTTACAGCAGCCCCCCATGGATTTGCTTTTACGGTGGTAGGTAATACAGACAATGTACCATCGCCCAGCAAAGCCACATGTTCTCCGGTTAATAAATGCGTCCATTCCCATGCCTGGCAGCCTAAGAAAGCAACACCACCAATAATGGTAAGGATCATGTATTTTTCTACACCCTTGCGGTTCATATTATGTCCTTCATGCACCGCCAATACCATGGTTACTGAACTGAAGATCAAAATAAATGTCATCAAACTTACAAAAGCCAGGGGTAAGTTGGCATGTCCTGCAAAAGGAAACGAGTTGAATACATGGTTGGGATCGGCCCAATCATTTACACTAAAACGGATGGTACCATAGCTGATAAGGAATGCACCAAAAGTAAATGCATCACTCATTAAAAAGTACCACATCATCACTTTACCATAGCTGGCATTGAACGGGCTTCGTCCCCCGTTCCACCATTTGGTATTTGTTGGCATTGCTGTTGTTGACATAAATTTCTAATCTAAAATAAAAAACTATTTTCTGTTCTGTTATTATCTTATCATCAGTAAAAAAACCAGCAGGTACACCCAAAGTACATCTACAAAATGCCAATAAGTACTGGTTACTTCCACCGGGGTTATATTATAACTGCGGGTATTTCTGTTGAATGCTTTTGCAAAAAGCACCAGTAATGCGATGATACCCCCAATTACATGTGCTGCATGTATGCCCACAATAACGTACAAAAAAGAAAAGGATACATTTCCTGTTAACGTTACCTGGTGACGGATGAGGTCATTAAACCCCACCACCTGCAACACTATAAAAAGAACTCCTAAAAGAATGGTTGCCATTACCAGCCTTCTGTACCTGGCCATTTCCCTTTGTTTAAAAGAACGGCTGGCAAAAAACAGGGTAAGGCTGCTTGCAACCATTATTGCTGTACTGTACCAAAATGCCAAAGGCAATTCATAACTGATCCAGTTAGCCTGGTTACGTTTTACGATGTATGCACTGGTTAAACCTGCAAACATCATTAAAATACCTCCAATGCCTATCCACAAAGTAAACTTGTGCGGATGAATTTTTTTTCGTTGTTCCATTACCACTGTACTCATTCAAAAAATATTTACCAACTACACTAACCTGTTATCGTTAATTTAATGTGTGTGCCCTGTCGGCAAATAAAGCCAGCAGCACAATCATTAAATAAAAATAAGAACTGAACATTACCCTTCTTGCACTTTTTGCATCCATTCGGATGAACAGCAACACACTTACATATACCATCGCCAGGTTACAGGCCAGTAAAACAAACATACTTGTTATTCCACTGATGCCCGATACCCAGGGCAGAAAACCAACCGGTATCATCAATGCGCTGTAAATAATACTTTGCACTGCGGTAAACCTGGTGGGCCCTTTATCGGCAGGCAATAATTTAAAACCTGCGGTACTGTAATCTTTATGTGCCAGCCAGGCAATGGCCCAAAAATGCGGGAACTGCCATAAAAACTGGATGCCAAACAGAATCCACCCGCCTGCATTAAAATCATCGGTTGCCGCCACCCAGCCTATTAAACAGGGCAGTGCTCCGGGAACAGCTCCAATCAATACGGAAATAGAATTCACTTTCTTTAGCGGCGTGTAAATAAAGCCATATAAGAACAGGCTGAATAAACTCACCATCGAACTTTGAAAGTTGAAATACTTCCACATGATGAATACCCCCAACGCACCGGCAATGCCTGCAAATATACCGGCTTCATTGATACTCATCCTGCCACTGGCCACCGGCCTTTTAGCAGTGCGTTTCATTAACGAATCGGACTGTTTTTCCAATATCTGGTTAATAGCATTGGCCGAACCTGTTACAAGCATTCCTGCAACAAAAAGTAAAAGAACTGATACTACCTTGTTCCTGACGTATAAAATTTCGTTAGGCGCAATTAAAAAACTTACTACCGTACTGAACACCACCATAAAGCTTAAAGTGAACTTAATTAACTGAAAGTAATCTTTCACTTTAGTTACCAACTTAAACGATGCAGAGTTGGATATGGGCGTATTGTCCGGCATTTTATTTAATGGTGAACAAGTACTATTCATTCACCTTTCATTTTACTATTTCAAAAATCTAAACGTTATATCCTCACAATCACCATTTCCACGGTCACCATTTTTTAGTGGTGTGTTTCATCATCTCCAACAGGTACATTTTGCGGAATGAACTCCTTACCATCTTTTGCATAATCATATGCACCACGGTATACTTCAGGAATTTCGCCGGGCCAGTTACCATGACCAGGATTGATTGGTGTGGTCCACTCCAGGGTATTGGCACCCCATGGATTTTGTGAAGTCACTTTTCTTCCTTTATACATGCTGTAAAAATAATTGAATATAAACAGCAGCTGTACCAGGAACACGATACCAGCCACAAAACTGATGAACTGGTTCAGTTCAGCAAACTGTTTGAACGATTCCCAGTTAGAGAAATCATAATAACGACGTGGCATACCGGCCAAACCTTCGTAGTGCATAGGCCAGAAGATGAGGTAAGCTCCTACAATAGTTACCCAAAAATGGATATACGCCATGGTATTGTTCAAATACCGGCCAAACATTTTAGGGAACCAGTGGTATACACCGGCAAACATACCAAAGAATGATGCCACACCCATTACAATATGAAAGTGCGCAATTACAAAGTAAGTATCATGTAAGTGCAAATCCAATGCAGAGTTACCCAGGAAGATACCTGTTAAACCACCACTGATAAACAAACTTACAAACCCGATAGCAAACAGCATCGCGGGTGTAAAGCGTATATTACCTCTCCATAATGTGGTTAACCAGTTAAATACCTTGATGGCAGATGGCACCGCAATTAACAGGGTAAGTAATACAAATACAGAACCAAGGAAAGGATTGAGCCCTGTTACAAACATATGATGTGCCCAAACCAAAAAGGCCAGTATTGCAATGGCAAATAGAGAGCCTACCATGGCCATGTAACCAAATATAGGTTTGCGGCTGTTAACCGAAATGATCTCTGAACTCATACCCATTGCCGGTAATAATATAATGTATACTTCGGGGTGACCCAAAAACCAGAACAAGTGCTGGAACAGGATGGCACTACCACCTTCGTTAGGTAATATTTTAGTTCCGTTAACTACTATATCGCTTAAGAAGAAACTGGTTCCCAGGTTACGGTCGAATAATAATAAGATAGCACCCGATAATAATACAGGGAAACTTAATACCCCCAATACTGCAGTAAAGAACAAGGCCCAGATGGTTAATGGCAACCTGGTCATGCTCATCCCTTTTGTACGCAGGTTTAAAATGGTACTGATATAATTAAGCCCTCCTAATAACGAGCTTACAATAAACAAAGCCATACTCACCAGCCATAAATCCATTCCTATCTTACTACCCGAAGAGGCATCTCCCAAAGCGCTTAGTGGAGGATAAATGGTCCATCCGCCACTTGCAGGGCCGGTTTGAACAAATAAAGAAGAGAACATGATGATAGATGCTGTAAAGAAAAACCAGTAGCTCAGCATATTCAGCATAGGGGAAGCCATATCCCTTGCACCAATTTGTAATGGAATTAAAAAATTGGCGAAAGTACCGCTTAAGCCGGCAGTTAATACAAAGAACACCAGAATGGTTCCGTGCATGGTAACCAGGGCATAGTAAAACTCCGGTTCAATTTTACCACCTTTAGCCCAGTGGCCTAAAAGATCTTCCAGCCATGGAAAGGTAGATTCGGGATAGCCCAGTTGAAAACGGAAGATAACAGAAAATAAACCACCAATAACAGCCCAGATAATGCCTGTTACCAAAAACTGTTTGGCAATCATTTTATGATCCTGGCTGAAAACGTATTTGGTAATAAACGTTTCGTGGTGGTGATGTTCGTGGTGCGTATCATGTGCTGCATGAACATCTGCTCCGTGTAAAGTGGCTGCGCTACTCATATTCTTATTAGTTTGTCTAAAGTATTAAATTATTTTACCGGCAATGCGGCAACAATGGTTTTTGCTGCGGTATCAGCCTTTGGTGCCTTGTCGGGATACACTGTAAAGTACTCCGCCTTTTGCTGCGCCAGCCATAGTTTGTATTCCGCTTCTGTTTCAACTATTATTACACCACGCATTGAAAAGTGTCCTTTACCACACATCTGATCACAACTGATCTCGTAAGTAAAGTCAGGATTTTTTGTCCTGTCTTTCATTTCCGCAGTGGTGTATTTTGGGGTAAACCATTGTGTGGTGGGGATACCCGGCACTGCATCCATTTTTAACCTGAAGTGAGGCAAGCCCACATCGTGTATCACATCCTGTGCATTGATCACCATTTTAACTGGTTTTCCAACAGGGATGTGCATGGTTCCGGCAACATGAATATCATCCATGCTTGCAGGGTCGTTAAAATCAACGCCCAGTGGATTGCTGCCGGTTGTTAATTTGTAATTCTTTTTTCCTAATACTTTATCTCCGCCCGGGTACCTGAATTCCCAGCCAAACTGGTGTCCGGTTACTTCTACCACAATCGCATCTTTTGGCGGATCGCCGGTTATTTTAAACCAGATCCTTAAACCAAACGCCACCAGTATACAAAGTGTAATAGCAGGAATAGTAGTCCAGATCAATTCCAGTTTGGTACTGTGCGCAAAATAATATGCTTTGCGGTTATCGCTTTCCTGGTATTTGAAAGAAAACCAAAACAATAAAATTTGTGTGATAACAAAAACAAGTCCGGTTACTGCTACAGTAATTTTAAACATGGTATCAATGCTCTCTCCTTCCACTGAAGCTGAGCCCTGCGGAAACAGGGTTTTGGGATAGTACAGGTCGTGGCAGTACCAAACACCAATTAATCCAAAGATCAGTAAGCCCATCAGCAAAAAGGCATTGATCTTATTGTTTTGTTTGCGTGTTTTTTCTTCGCCCTTTAAAACACTCACATACTCACTTGCTTTCGCAATCTGAAATATGACTACGAAAACCAAAACGCTTAAAGCAACCAGTAAAAACTCCTTCATGATTCAAAGTTATTTTCAGTAAATAGTATTCTTGTTTCTTGTCTAAACTAACCTGTTTTTATTCTGTATTCCTGCAACAAAAACGGTGGTATTATGTATGATGTATGATACTTTCTTTTAAGAAAGGATGATTTTTGGGTGTTAATGAATGACTGGTTAAATACCTGCCTGCACCCCACATGATCAATCCTACAAACAGTGCTGCAGTACCAAATTCAAAAAAGTTAAGTGATGCGTTACCATGCAATGTACCCGGCATTACCATTTGATACAGGTCAATCCAGTGGCCAAAGATGATCAACACTGCCACCACGGTAATCATGGTCCAGCTTCTTTTGGTGCCTTTCTTCATTAAAATAAGTAATGGGCAAAGGAAATTTACGATCAGGTTAAAGAAGAAGATGCCATGGTAAGGACCAGATTTTTCAGCTGTACCAATACGCTCAACAAAATACTTGGTTTCTTCAGGCTGGTTACTGTACCAGATCAGCATATATTGAGAGAACCATAAATAAGTCCAGAAGATAGAGAAGGCAAACATGAATTTACCCAGATCGTGCAAATGTTCTTCAGTTACATACGTTAACTCGCCGCGGTTTTTTAAATAAATAACAAACAGGGCTATTAATGACATACCAGAAACAAATGTACTTGCAAATGTATACCAGCTGTACATGGTACTGTACCAATGTGCATCAATACTCATTAACCAGATCCATGGTATGGTAGAGGCAACGGTTAAAGCAAATACTACGCAGAACAAAGAAGCATACACGGTATTTTTGAACACCCATTTTTTTCCTGTTTCATAATCCATTGGGCCATTGTTATCACTTTCCAAACTCATACTGCGCATTTTCTTTCCTAAAAGCCACCATAAAAAAATACTGACTGCAGACCAGATAATGAAAAATTTAGAGTTCAGGAAACCACTTTTGCCATCAAGTATCTTATCGTATAATGGCGACTTGGTGTCGTATAAGTTAGGGTCCAGCCAGTGATAAATATCTGTTCTTCCTCCCAATACGATGGCCAGTAAAATAACAAATGTTAAAATACCTAAAATGGGTACTACACTTGAAACGGCTTCTGATACCCTGCGAAATGCCACTACCCATCCGGCCATTGCCATGGTGGTAACACAAATAAAGAACATGGCAGCATTTACCACCAGTAAGAAGAACACACTGTTTTGTAATAATACCGCCCAAAAACGGGTACCGTCCACACCGGCATGTGCTTCACTTCCTGCGGCGCCATGAGATACTGCTGTAAAAGGATGAAAAAATATCATTCCGTACAACAATGCTATGATACCTACACCTATCAGGCCATACGTCCACTTTTTATAACTGCCAGGTAATTCAAATTGATGGTTCATCTAAACTTTATTTTGCGTTAATACTTTTATTTTTTTGCCATTGTGCTGTCTGCCTTTGGTGCTGCTACTGCTGCAGCGGGTGAGGCAGCGGTTGTTTTAGGCTCCAGTGTTCTGATGTATTGTACAATTCTCCAGCGTTGTTCGCGGCTCAGTTGAGACGCATAGCTACCCATATTATTTTGTCCATACTGCATTACATGAAAAATCCTTCCATCGCTAAACCCGGGAGAAGCCGCGATGATGCTTTTTACACCTCCTATCTTGGCAGCAACAGGGCCGTTGGCTTCAGCTTTTGCACCATGACAAACCGCACAGTTAATGTTAAATTGTCTTGCAGCTTCCAAACTGTCGGTAGTGGTTAAAGGGGCAAGAGGATTTTTAACCAGACTGCTCAAATTCAACAGTCCGTTGCTGTCATTAGGCACAGTATAAGGAGGTAATTCACCTCTTCTCATAGTACCTTCCACTGTAGCGCCATTGTAAAATATTTTGTGATCGGCATCAGCAGCGTCCATAGTAAAAGCGGTATCTCTTTCTGCATACGTTTCATAAGCCCTGCTGTAGGTCATATCGGGCATATAAATTTTACCGGGCTGGCGTTTATTATCGCAGCTTATTAAAACAACCGCTGTTGTTACAATAAGTGCAGCTATAATGGCAATTTTTTTCATTTCTTTCTTATAAAATCTTTGAAATCGGTTTGTATATTCTTAATACCCTTTCTCTTCTTTATATAATTTCTGTTCCCTGTCGTACCTTCCAATCCACCAGCCTGTTTCTGCCTCCTGAACATTTACTTCTTTAGCGCCGGCATTTTGCAAAAACGACTGCACTTCCGCATCATTGGTTTTATCAGTGCATTCAATGGCCATTACAAAAAGATCGTCGGTAGCCCTTTCGTGAAAATGGTGTTTTTTAACAAAGGGGGCCAGGTTACACAGGTAGCAAAAAGTAAGCACCATACCTACTGCTGCAAATAATACCGTTAACTCGAAAGTAATGGGTATCCAGGCAGGCAGAGCAAAATGTGGTTTACCACCAATATTCAAAGGCCAGTCTTTGGTAAATACCCAGCTCATGAAGGTAAGGGCGGTGGTGGTTCCTGTAATTGCATAGATGAAACCGGCACTGTGCAGGCTTGTTTCTCTTAATCCCATGGCATGATCCAGACCATGCACAGGAAACGGCGTAAATACATCATGTATTTTATAGCCTGCCTTGCGAACATTTTTTACCGCAGGAAACAGTACTGCTTCATCATCAAAACTGCCTACAACAAATTTTTTAATTCCTCCAGCCATAGTAATAAATTCAAAATTTATAATTCAAAATTCAAAATCTTAATGAGCGTGTTCCACTTCCGCTATGTAAAACTTTTCTGTATCCTGCTTCTCAATATCGGTCATCTTCACTTTGTAGTTTTCTCCACTGGTTTTTAATACCGACTTGATCTCTGCAATAGCTATTACCGGGAAGTATTTTGCAAACAGGAAGAAGCAGGTAAAGAATAAACCAAAAGTACCCAGGTAGAAACCAATTTCCCAGATGCTGGGGCTGTAGTAAGTACTCCAGCTGGAGGGCAGGTAATCCCTGTATACAGAGGTAACAATAATTACAAAACGCTCGAACCACATACCAATATTCACAATAATACTCATGAAGAAAGTAACAGTGATGTTCCTTCTTAACTTACGGCTCCAGAATAACTGCGGAGATATTACGTTACAGAACATCATCAACCAGTAACTCCATCCATAAGGGCTGAACAGGTTGGCCCTGTTTTGGCTGAATGCATACCACTCGTAAGGGTTTTGACCGTACCATGCTATAAACAATTCGGTCAGGTACGCACAACCCACAATACTGCCGGTTAATACAATTACCTTATTCATGGCCTCAATATGGCCCAGTGTGATATAATCCTGCAGGTTCAATACTTTACGTACCACAATCATGAGGGTTTGCACCATGGCAAAACCACTGAATACCGCACCCGCCACAAAGTAAGGAGGAAAGATGGTGGTATGCCAGCCTGGTACAATGGAAGTGGCAAAGTCAAAAGATACAATGGTGTGCACAGATAATACCAGTGGTGTACTTAAACCCGCTAACACCAGTGATAAAGATTCGTGGCGCTGCCAGTGTTTGGTACTGCCGGTCCATCCAAAAGATGCCACACCATAAAACACTTTACGGAATTTTGTTTTAGCCCTGTCACGCACTGTGGCCAGATCGGGTAATAAACCAGAATACCAGAATAATAATGATACTGTGAAATAAGTTGATATCGCAAACACATCCCATAACAGGGGTGAGTTAAAGTTCACCCATAAAGGACCACGGCTGTTTGGATAAGGCAATACAAAAAATGCCATCCACACACGGCCCATGTGCCAGATCGGGAACTGGCCCGCACACATTACCGCAAAAATGGTCATCGCTTCCGCTGCCCTGTTTACCCCTGTTCTCCAGCCCTGACGGAACAGCAACAAGATCGCAGAGATCAAAGTACCGGCATGACCAATACCTACCCACCAAACAAAGTTGGTAATATCCCAACCCCAGCCGATGGTTTTATTCAGGTTCCACTGACCAATACCATAGGTAACCTCACGGTAAATACTATACACACCAAATAACAGCAGGCCCACACTGATGAAAAAACCTATATACCATAAACGGCTTGGCTTCATCTCGATGGGGCGAACAATGTCTTCCGTTACCTGGTGGTAATCTTTATCACCATCTACCAGCGGTTCCCTTAGTTGCGATTCGTACTTTAGTAATGACATATTGTTTAAAGTCAAAAGTCAAAAATCAAAAATGAAACTGGTTCTGCTTTTAATTTTTACTTTTTATTTTTTACTTGTTTGATATCCTCAGATTTTAATATTCTTATGCGTGTGCCTTTTCTTCCTTCTTCACTTCTTCGTGCCCACCTTCTTCTTCCACACCCACATGCCTGTCGGTATTTCTAACTTTAGCCAGGTAGCTCACATTAGGCAATACGTGCAACTGCTCCATTACATAAAAGTTACGGTGCTTCTGCTCAACATTCCTGATCTTGTATACATCACTTTCTTTGTCGTTTACATTACCAAAACTGATGGCGTTGGTAGGACAAGCCTGCATACAGGCGGTCTTCACATTTCTTACCAGCGAAGGATCTTCAGCTTTTTTAGCATTCAGCTTGGTTTCCTGTAAACGTTGCACGCAGAAAGAACATTTTTCAATTACACCACGGCTTCTTACAGTAACATCCGGGTTCAGTACCATTCTTGTAAGATCATCATTCATCTGCATTACAGATGCATCCATGTCTTTTCCAATAAGCGGCTGCTGATTATCGCCAAAACTGTCAGCTCCTGTATAATCCAGCCAGTTAAAACGGCGTACTTTATATGGACAGTTGTTGGCACAATACCTGGTACCGATACAACGGTTATAGGTCATCTGGTTTAACCCCTCACTGCTGTGGTTGGTAGCAGCAACCGGGCAAACGTTTTCGCATGGCGCATTATCGCAATGCTGGCACATCATGGGCTGAAATACCACGGATGGATTTTCTACCGAACCGGTAAAGTAACGGTCGATACGTAACCAGTGCATTTCGTGTGCTCTTTGTACCTGTATTTTACCTACCACACTTACGTTGTTTTCTGCAGTACATGCTACCACGCAGGCACTACATCCGGTACAGGTATTCAAATCGATGCTCATTCCCCATTTAATGCCCGGCTTTTCAAAGTCGGGATACATGGTGGCATCCTTTACAAAATTGTTGCTGCCATTTGCAGTGGTGGCCAGTTTTTCGTGTGTTATCTCTTCTAAAACTGCCTCTGGGTTAGCAATAAAACTAGCCAGGTTGGTTTCGTAAATAACCGGGCGGCTTTCTGTAAAACCGTGCACCTGTGTTTGTGCCAGCGGATAGGTAGTGCCAGTTTTTGCAACAGTAGCTTTTGCAGTATAATACGCATTGGTGCTGCCGTCAAACTCTACTAAAGGATAGGCATTTTTACCAGCACCCACTGCAGAGCGCCCGATATGGAGAGCTACTGATTCTTCTTTTGCGCCTTCCAGTCCGCGGCCATAGCCAAGTGCTACAGCAATAACTTTATGATGATTTCCCGGTACTATCAATACGGGAAGTTCAATTGATTTACCATTAAGGGTAATTTTTACTACGGGCTTTTCAGGTGTTACTTCGTAAGCATCTGATTCACGCTGGTTGGTACCCATCACATCAATACCCAGTAATTCTTTTGCCAGTGCAGGGCTCATCATGGCATAGTTATCCCAGGTTACTTTTGTAACCGGATCAGGCAACTCCTGCAACCATGGATTATTGGCCTGGCTGCCATTACCAATAGATACTTTTTGATACAGCACCACTTCAATATCGCCGCTTTTAACAGCTGCGATCTTAGCTGTAGCCTCTGCTAATTTTGCATTGCTGAAGGTTGCTCCGCCAACAACTGCTGTTGCAGGTTCCAGTACGCCATCCTGTAATGCTTTATTATAATTATCTGTACCACCTAATTTTGTGGTCCAGAAATTTTTAAAATAGGTTTCATGATCTGCAACAGCATTACCACTCCATTTTAATAAAGAGGTTTGAAATGCCCTTGTTTTAAACATTGGGTTGATGGTAGGCTGCATAAAACTGGTGTAACCGGTTTTAGGTTCTGCATCGCCCCAGCTTTCTAACCAGTGGTTTGAAGGAAGGATGTATTTACAGTTTTCTGCCGTTTCATCCATGGTACCATTAAAAGAAATACCTACCACTTTTTTCAGCCCTTCAACAAATTTTTTGCTGTCGCTGTAAGAGTATGCAGGATTTACACCCTGTATCAAAACAGCACCAACTGCACCACTATTCATGTCAGCAACAAGTGCATTCATATCAGCATCTATGGCTTTACGGTAGTTGGATGTTACAGCCCAGTTGATGGTTTTGCCATTAGCCCCAATAGCTTCATTGATGGCATTTACTACTATTTGTACATTTACATCATTGCTTCCGCTCACCACCAGTGCATTTCCGCCTGCAGCTTTCAGTAACCCGGCTGTTTTTTTAATGCCTTCGTTCAAAGCAGCATCTTTTAAGCCGGCAGCAGTTCCGCTCAACTGATTCAGTAATGCTACTGCAACAGCACCGGTTTCAGATGCTTTGTGAATATAACGGTCATCAGCATTACTGCCGGTAAGGCTCATGATACTTTCAAACTGTATGTGACGGCTCAGCTCAGGTTTTTCGCCTGTTACTTTTCTGTTTGCTGAGTATTGTTTGCTGAATTCTACCGGACTTAACCAGGTACCTAAAAAATCGGCACCTAAACTCACGATCACTTTTGCATTATCGAAGTGATAAGATGGAATGGCCTTTTTACCATAGGTAGCTTCGTTGGCCAGTAACATACCGCTGTAACTTACCGCATCGTATTGTACGTGGCGGCTGTTGGGATATTTAGCTAAAAAATCGCTGATGATCTGTTGTGTGGACGGAGAGTTTACGGTTGCAGTTAATAATACAACAGTTTTACCTGCAATGGCTGCGCCCACCATTTTATCAAATGCATCAAAGCTGGTAACTTCTTTAAAATCGGCACCATCTTTTTGCATGGGGAAACGAAGGCGTGTATTATCATACAGGTCTAAAACAGAAGCCTGCGCCTGTGCGCTGGTTCCACCTTTTGTAATACCTGATAATTCGTTACCTTCTATTTTAATTGGGCGGCCATCACGTTGTTTTACCACAACAGCAATCGCATCGCCACCGTTTACGTAGGTTGACGCGTAGTAGTTGGCCACACCCGGAATCACATCATCAGGCCTGTGTAAAAAAGGCACTGCTTTACGAACCGGCATTTCGCAACTTGCAGCAATAGTAGCCGCAGCGGTGCTGAATCCTAAATATTTAAGAAAATCCCTGCGGGGTGTTTTAGCATCCAGGATACCTTTATCATCCAGATCCGCTAGTGGCAGCAACTCTTCTTTAAATTCATTTTGGGCCGATTGCTGAAAGTTTTCAGTTTGATTCAGTTCTCCAAAACTTTGCCAGTACTTTTTATTCATAATTTGAAAATTCAATATTATTCAAATGAGCCGATGTGCTAATTATGCCTTGTTGAGTTAATTATTTAAATCAGAATGTCTGCAGCAAATTATTGCACCAGCTGGTAAGCCAATGTTATTAATAGTGACATTTTTGACATTCTGTTCCGCCAATTTTTTCTACCGTTACGCTATCCATTTTACCACTTTTCAGGTCTTTGTGGAATTTCTCGTAAATGCTGTAGAACTTATTGCCGGTACTGTCTTTTTGATTGTAAAAGTCAACCTTGCTTTCCCTGTGGCAATTGATACACCAACCCATGCTTAAATCTGCAAACTGGTATACCTCGGGCATTTCCTGGATATTACCATGACAGGTTTGACATTGTTGTTTTCCTACTTTTACGTGTTGACTGTGGTTAAAATAAACGTGGTCGGGCAGGTTGTGAATTTTTACCCATTCAATTGGCTTGGCGCCATCGGGTATACCATCCGCGTTTTTGTCGGCATTGTATGTTTTGGTTGCAGGATTCCATCCGGCATATTCGTATAATTTCTGAATTTCTGCAGTACCATCAATAGCAGTACCATCTTCTCTTTGCAGTTTATCCGGGCCTTCATACTTGGCAATTCCCTTGTGACAGTTCATACAAACATTTACTGAAGGAATGTTGGCATGCTTGCTGTCCTGTGCACCGCCATGGCAATACAAACAGCTGATCTGGTTGGTTCCTGCATGCACCTGGTGAGAATAATAAATTGGTTGTTCGGGCTGGTAATTTTTCATACGGCCCAGGCCAATAGCACCATTGATAGTATAATAACCACCCACGGCAAACAGCAACAGAATACCGGCCATTAAGTAGGTTTTATTTTTGTAGAACGGTACCGGCTCACTGCGGCGGATACCATCTTTTTCGTCGGACAGTTTGCGCAGGTTGCTGTTAACCTGTAATAGTATAAATGCAATGAGTGCTAAAACTAAAGTAAGGATACCAAAAAGAAGCGAATTGTCTTCGGCAGGGGCATTAGTGCCGCCAGCAGGAGCTACAGGAGCACCGGTATAATCATCTACATATTTTAAAATAGCGTCAACTTCTTCCTTTTTCAACTGTGGAAAATTAGACATCATACCACTTCCTTTCCACTTACCGTACAGTTCATTGGCATATTTATCTCCTGATGAAATCACGGCACTGGGGTTAGCAACCCATTTATATATCCAACCATCAGGTTGACGGCTTTTCCAGCCTTTTAAAGCCGGACCGGTAAAATCTTTATCTGGCTTGTGGCAGCTGGCACAATTAGCTTTAAAAAGCGCTTCGCCATTTTGGGCTAAAACATCACTGTTAAATGATACTACAGCAAGAATAAATAGGCCTGCAAATATTTTGTTAACGATTTCTCGATAGCGACTACTCATACAGTTATATCGGGGCTAATGTGGAAAAATGTCCTGTTTCGGGTGCAAATTTAAGTCAGGATATTGACAATATATCAACATTGGTATTTTTTTTTTTTGCCCGTCTGGCGTGGGTTTCAGCCTTTTGTGACGCGTTTCATGTAGTAATTGTCACATATTTGTAAACAGTATTTATCTTTAGAATAATTTCCCCTTTGTTACTTCAATTCACAAATTTTTGCTTCACATTTGCCAAATGTTTGAAAAATTGAAACAACGGTGGAAGGTAAACGGGCTCAACCTCCTGCTTATCATCGTCACATTTGCCCTTGGCGGCAGCTTGTGTGGGTATACCGGGCGGGCACTTTTAAGCTTCACCAGTATAGAAAGGGGGGTTATTTGGGTGTTCTTATACATCCTGCTGATCACACTGCTTTGGCCTGTAGCCGTTTTACTGGTAAGTATCCCTTTAGGACAATTTGGATTCTTTAAAAAATATATAGTAAAGATTTTTGGCAGATTTGGAAACAACACTGTAAAAGATAGTCAAGCAGGCAGTGATATAATTAACCTGGCCATTTTTGCAAGTGGTGCAGGCAGCAATGCGCAACAGCTTATAGATTATTTTGCGAACGCTGCCCATATTAAAATTGCTTTGATAGTATGTAATAAACCTGGTGCCGGGGTAATACATATTGCCAATCACCACCATATACCCGTGCAGCTGATTGAGAAGGAGCCATTTTTTAATGGTGATCATTATTTACCTGTTTTAAGGCAGCACAATATTCATTACATCATTTTAGCCGGGTTTTTATGGAAGATACCTGCAGCACTGGTTGGCGTGTATCCCCAAAAGATAGTGAATATACACCCGGCCCTGCTGCCTAAATACGGTGGCAAAGGCATGTATGGCCATCATGTACATGACGCTGTGATCAGCAACCGGGAAAAAGAAAGCGGCATTACCATACATTATGTAGATGAATTGTACGATCATGGCACTATGATCTTCCAGGCTACCTGCCCTGTAACTGAAAATGACAATGCTGCAACACTGGCAACAAAAATACATGCGCTGGAACACCGGCACTTTCCGGCAGTGGTGGCAGAACTGTTGCAAAAGCAAAATCGCAGTTAAAACAAAGCTGGCATAACCGGATATTAATTATTGGGTGTAATATTACGCCGCTAAATATTGTATAGTTGCCGTCATTTCTAAAAATAATTTTATTGTCCGGATGTTTTATTTGCAAGGCAGTATGGCTGCCTGCACAAATGATATTGGGCGGCACTGTGTATGATTCTTCTAAAATAAATTATGTGCCCGGGGTTAAGGTAACCAATACGGCCGGCAGTTTCACTTATACCGATTCGCTGGGACGCTACAGCCTGGCGGTGGCCGAAAAAGACTCCATTACTTTTACATTCCGCAATAAATCCACCCAAAAATTTGCAGTGCAAACGGTTACCGATCCCAACAACTTCAACATTTCTTTAATGGTACCCTATAAAGGAAAGTACAGTACCTTAAAGGAAGTGATCGTACATACTAAAACCTACCGGGAAGACTCGATAGAAAACAGGGAAACCTATGCCAGGATCTTTGGTTTTCAAAAGCCTTCTTTGCAAACATCCATTGCGCCATCTGGTATGGTAGGTGCCGATGTAGACGCACTTTATAACATGCTTAAATTCAGAAAAAACAAAAGCATGAAAAAATTCCAGCTGCGGCTGGAAAATGAAGAGCAGGAAAAATACGTAAGCTACCGTTTTAATAAAACCCTGGTAAAAAGGATTACCCATTTAGAAGGCGAACAACTGAACATGTTCCTGATCAAATTCCGCCCCAGTTATGAATTTACCAGCCAGGCCAACGAGCTGATCTTTAACCAATATATTTTAAACTGCTCTTACAAATATAAAATTGAACTGCTGCAACAGGCAGCGCCAAAACAACCATCATAATCAAGCTGTATTTTTTTATGGAAGAGAATCAATTGAACCTGGGTATTGGTACCCGTTTACAACACACTCAATTTGGGCCAGGCGTAATTGTTGGGGTAAGGTATGCCACTTACCTGATTTCCTTTATACACCATGGGATAAAGGAAATTGATAAAACCGATGAAAAACTGGAAGAGATCATTGCAGAAAATGTAACGGCCGAGGTAGAGACCGCATCGGAAGTGGAGCGCTCTTTATTAAAAATTTTAAGGCAGTGGAGCGATGTGAATGAACTGGTTCCGCTGGGCGATAAATGGACAGGGGGCACCATGCTGCTGCAAACAGCCGACAAGACACTGAAGCCAAAGGAAATTCCCATTGCAGATTTCTTTCATAAAATTGTGATGCTGCGGGACCGGCTGCGGGTGCTGGAGCAAAATATCAACAGCAACAAAAAACTGGGCGATGAGGATAAAGTGAACATGCAGCAATATATTACCAGGTGTTACGGGTCCCTTACCACCTTCAATGTATTGTTTAAAAATAAAGAGCACTGGTTTGTAGGAGAGAAAGGTACAAAAGAAGAGTAAGAAACGAATGCGCAAAAAAATACCCACAACTAGATATTGTGGGTATTTTTTTGCGCTGGGCAGTATTTTTAATACTTTATAATTTTTTGTTGTGAAACCGCCTGGTCGTTTTGTACCTGTAAGATATAAGTACCGGGTTTGTATTTTCCGATATTCATTGTCATAGACTGTACACCTGATGTTTGCTGTACCAGTACTTTACCATCAATAGAAAGCAGTTTGATCATATCATTGGTTTTTAAACCACTGATGGTAATAATATCAGTTGCAGGATTTGGAAATACATTCAGTTTAACATCACGCCCGTTTGAAACTCTTACTACATAACTGTATTTAAAGTTACCGTTATTTTCTACCATTTTGATCCTGTAGTAGGTATTGCTGCTGCCGGTTGCAAAAGCAGCTGCATCATTATAACTGTAGGTACTAGACGATATTCCGTTTGCGTTTACTTTACTTATAGTTGAAAAAGTAAAACCGTCATAACTCCTTTCTACATTAAAATAAGCGATGTTGGGTTCGGAAGCTGTTTGCCATTGCAATAATGCATCGGTATTATTTTTTTGTGCGGTAAAGCTGTTCATTCTTACAGGTAGTACCGTTGAAACCAGGCTTAACCAGGTAGCATTTACCTGAAGGGCTGTAGATGTAGAAGCCTGTAATGAAATGTACCTTACTGCACCCGGACCGCTTTCGCAGAAGAAGGTAGCAGGAGCGCTCACATCATCTCTGAAAAAGATAATTGGGTTAGTACCATTGGAAAGATAATCACCTGCTGCATCATTGTAGCCGGAGATTACCACAGTGCCATCCAAATATACATCCAGTGCATTGGTTCCGCCATTTCTTACAAGAGTAATCAGATAATACTGGTTATTGGTAAGGGTAGGACCTGCAGGGTGAGGTGCTACGCTGTACACATTGTCCAGTTGAGGAGTACCTCCGTTAAAATTGGTGTACAAACCATTATCATTAGTACCATTAGAAAAATCGATTACTTTTTGAAAAGCAAAATTGCCTAAAGAGAAATCTGTTTTCCTTACAAAAATGTGAATGGTGTAAGTTCCGGTAATACCAAGACCACTGCCATTTGCATAAGAAAGTCCGGCGTTTTGATTAAATAAAAATACCGGTTTGGCTGTACCAGAGTTGCCGACAGAAGTAGTGATTATTTCAGTATTAAAACTGCCATTGGCACCTGCAGGTGTACAGGTTGCATCCAGTACCTGTGTTAGCGTTGGACCTGCAGCAGCTGCTTCAGTCAAAACGCCATTGAACTGGTACGTATGTGTTTGGGAAATACCAAAAACAAAAGAGCACAGAGAAAGTAAGGTAAGTAGTGTTGTCTTCATAATGTGTGTAAATTTTAAATAAAGGTAGTATTTTTTTTAAAGCTGTCTATTTTTAATATGTTTTTAAAATACTTATAAAATATTGTGGGCAGCAAAACTCAATCCAACTATTTTTAATTGAGAATAAATTGCAATTCCCATTGCATGAACTTGCCCAATTAGTTGCTGCAATATCCGTTTCCGGCACCAAAATAGCCGAATCGGGTTATTTCTGCTGCTTGCAACCAGCTTCTGAATGGTAGCTGTTGTATTATAAATCCACTGGCAGCAAATACCATGCAGTAAATCAAACCAGCAGGTATTAAATAAAACCATTGACCAATTGAAAAAAGTAGGTTAAGTTTATAAGGATAAACTGATGACATATGAAAAAGTTGCTCTGCCTGTTGTTATTACCGCTGTATGGTACATCACAACCATTTTCTTCAACCGAAATTGACCAATGGCAGCACCGTGCGCAACAGGTAAATATCATCCGCGACAACTGGGGTATTCCGCATATATACGGCAAAACCGATGCAGATGCGGTATTCGGATTACTATATGCACAATGTGAGGACGGTTTTAACCGGGTTGAGATGAATTATATTGAAAAACTGGGACGCATAGCCGAAATAAAGGGCGAAACGTATTTACAAAATGACCTGTATATTAAACTCCTTATCGATTCGGCGGATGCTGTGGCCGACTATAAAAAAAGTCCGGAGTGGATGCAACAGTTACTGAATGCCTGGGCCGATGGCATCAATTTCTACTTATTTAAACATCCTGCCGTAAAACCTGCCCTGCTGCAGCGTTTTCAACCCTGGTATCCTTTATTGTGGACAGATGGCAGTATTGGTGCCATCAGTACCGGTGATATTACTGCCGATGAAGTAAGAACCGTATACCTGCCGGCCAGCTCCGCCGGTACAGCAATGATGCCGGCAGAAGAAGACAGGAGTTCGGGATCCAATGGCTTTGCCATCGGCCCTTCAAAAACAGCCAGTGGCAATACCATTTTATACATCAATCCGCATGTTACTTTTTACTTCAGGCCCGAGGTGCACATGGTAAGCGAGGAAGGACTGAACGTATATGGTGCAGTAACCTGGGGACAATTTTTTATTTACCAGGGCTTTAATGAATACTGCGGGTGGATGCATACTTCCAGTAATGTTGATGTAGCAGATATGTATACCGAAAAACTAACTATGAAGAATGGCCGCTTTTTTTACCGGTTCAATAAAACTTTACAACCGGTTATTACAAAAGATATTGCACTGGCAGCTGCTGCGGTTAGCGGTATTAAAAACACAGTGGTTACTGCCTACTATACCCAGCATGGACCTTTAATGGCCATGCGCAATAACGAATGGATAAGCGTTAAAAGCAACAACCGCTCATTAAATGCACTGATACAAAGCTGGCAGCGTACCAAGGCCAGGGGTTTTGAAGATTATAAAAAAATAATGGCACTGCGCAGCAATACCAGTAACAATACTGTATTTGCCGATAATGGCGGGCATATAGCCTATTGGCACGGTAATTTTGTACCTAAAAGAGCGGCGGCTGTAAACTGGAGTAAAGTAGTGGATGGTACTACCAGCAGCACCGAATGGAAAGGGCTGCACACACTGGACGAACTGGTTCATGTATACGATCCTGCAAGCGGTTATATTCAAAACTGCAATTCCACTCCATTTACATGCAGTGGCAGCAGCAGTCCAAAAAGAACTGATTATCCTGCTTATATGGCACCCGATGGTGATAATTTCAGGGCCATTAATGCAGCAAGATTATTGAACAGCAATGACAACTATACTATTGATAAAATTATTGCCACCGGTTATGATACCAAACTGGCAGCATTTGAAATATTGATCCCTGCTTTACTGGAGGCTTATGATAAAGGTATTACCAGCAGCGATTCCTTATACTATCCCCTGCTGGCACCCATCAGCATATTAAAAAAATGGGATTACCGCTGCGGAGAAAACTCGGTTGCTACCACGCTGGCTGTTGAATGGGCCCAACGCTTAAACAATGTGATACAAAAAGTATATATCGAAGCGGGTGAAGCCGACCAGGTGCAGCAAACCAAAAAATTTGCCGCCACAGCCAGTCCGCAGGAACTGTTGCAGCCTTTACAGGCCACCATAACAGAACTTGTAAAAAAATTTGGTCGCTGGGATATTACCTGGGGCAGTGTCAACCGCTACCAAAGAATATCCGGAGATATTGACCAGCAATTTACCGATAATGCCGTAAGCCTTCCGGTGGGCTTTGCTTCGGCCACCTGGGGCATGCTACCATCGTACAATAGCCGCTATTACCAGGGTACAAAAAAAAGATATGGGGTAAGTGGTAACAGTTTTATATGCGCAGTGGAGTTTGGTAAAAAAATAACAGCCAAATCCCTGCTGGCAGGGGGCCAGAGCGGCAACCCAGCTTCCCGCCATTTTAAAGACCAGTTGCCCATGTATACCAAAGGAAAATTTAAAGACGTGCTGTTTTATAAAGAAGATGTACTGCAGCATGCAGAAAAAAATTATCACCCCGGAGAATAGGATTTTTGAATATTTATTGCCGGTGGTTTAATGCCGCACTTACCGCTAATGCCGTTAGCGCATATACGAATTTTATAAAAATCATTTTGTTTATTCAAAATAACTTTTATATTTACCATCTATCCCATTTTGGGTGGTTTACACACCTTGTCCTGCAAATTTTATTTACTCATTTAAAAGTATTGCGTATGCGATTCTCAAAACCTGTGTTTTGGCTGCTTACCATATTGTGGTTTGCAGCAGCTACCTGGTGGTATGGCAGTTGCAGTAACTGTACCACCTGTACTACAGCGCAGCCTGCTGTAGCGCAAAATAGTACCCTGCCCGGTTTTAGTGTATCTGACAGCAGCTGGAAACTGTCTACTTCAGACAATATTAGATTTGGCAGATCAGCGAGTACGGCTGTGCCGGGGTCCGCAATGGCGGCATTGCTGGACAGCATTGCCGGTTATACCAATAGCCGGGCTGGCAAAAATATCACCATCACGGGCTTGTATACCGCTGACGAAAAAAATACAAGTTCATTTGAAAACCTGGGATTGGCAAGGGCCGATGCAGTAAAAAAATGGTTGGTCAATAAAGGTGTACCAGATAAAAATATATTAACAAGAGGGCAGTTGGAAGACGGCCTGGTATTCAGCCCGGCAGACAGTTTAGTAGGCGGTATTACCATCGGGTTTACAAATATTACCCAACCTGCTCAAGCAGCTTCCGTAGAGAATCTATTTCAACCACGCACTTTGTATTTTAATACCGGCCAAAACACATTGCCCGTTGATACGGCATTTACAAACTATATCAAGGAGGTAAAGAATTATTTACAGCAACATACGGATAAAAAATTACTGGTTACGGGCTATACCGATAATGTAGGTGATCCGGAAAAAAATATACAATTATCCGGCAGCAGGGCTGCATTTGTAAAAAGCGAATTGGTTAAAAAGGGTATTGCCGCCAATAAAATGGAAAGCAGCGGCAAAGGAATGAATGACCCCATTGCCGGTAATGATGCTGCAGCAGGAAGGGCAAAAAACAGGAGGGTAACCATCCAATTACAATAATTATAAACACTATAAAAATTTTATACAATGAAACTGACACCCATTTTTTTAGAGATTAACTGGAGTTGCTGGTTGCCCATGCTGGGCTGGCTGCTGGGGGCATTTATACTGGGCTGGTTACTTCGCCATTTATTTGGCGGTAATAATAAATTAAATGCACTGACCGAAGAAAACAGCAAACTAAAAGCTAAGCATCAATCACAGATGACCGACCTTACCAAACGATTTGCTTTGTTAGAGACAGAACACCATACACTGCAAAACAGTTTTTCCGGTGCCAGTGCCGATGCTGCCAAATTAAGCGGGGCCTTATCAAAAATAGAAGACCTGAATGCAGCGTTAAGTATTGCAAACAACAAGCCACCAGTAGAAAAAATTGTAGAGAAAAAAGTAGAAGTACCGGTGGAAAAAATCGTGGAAAAAACGGTAGAAAAAAGAGTGGAGGTTCCTGTTGAGGATCTAACCAGGATCAATGGCCTTCAGTTTGAAATTACCCAGCTTAAAAATACACTGGAGGCAGAAAAAAATAAACCCGCCAAAGAAGTTATTGTTGAAAAAAGAATAGAGGTGCCGGTGGAAAAAATTGTAGAGAAAATTATTGAAAAACCGGTGGAAGATCTTTCCAGGATCAATGCCCTGCAACTGGAGCTTACCCGTATTACCACCTTACTGGATGCAGAAAAAAATAAACCCGCCAAAGAAGTCATTGTTGAAAAAAGAGTAGAAGTGCCGGTGGAAAAAATCGTGGAGAAAACTATTGAAAAACCGGTGGAAGATCTTTCCAGGATCAATGCCCTGCAGCTGGAGCTTACCCGTGTTACTGCCTTACTGGATGCAGAAAAAAATAAACCTGCCAAAGAAATCACCATTGAAAAAAGAGTGGAAGTGCCAGTGGAAAAAATCGTGGAAAGAATTATTGAAAAGCGGGTGGAAGTACCGATGGCAACACCTGCACCTGTAAAGGATTATGCTGCCATCAGCAGTTTTTACGGTAAAAAAATAATTGCCGACGATTTAAAATTAGTAGAGGGTATTGGGCCAAAGATTGAAGAGCTGTTTCATGTAGCAGGACTTAAGACCTGGCAGTCAGTTGCCCAAACTGAACCTGCTGCACTAAAAGAAATTCTGGTGGCCGCCGGAGAGCGTTTTCAAATGCACGACCCCGGTACATGGCCAAAGCAATGCCAAATGATGGTGGATGATAAATGGGCAGAGCTGAAAGCTTATCAGAATATTTTAGATGGAGGTGTTGAAGTTGCCGGAGGAAAAAAGACGGAAAAGGTAAAAGTAGTTAAAGATTATACAGCGGCCAGTGCATTGTTTGGAAAAAAAATTACCGAAGATGATTTAAAATTAGTAGAAGGTATTGGGCCAAAGATTGAAGAACTGTTTCATGCAGCAGGACTTAAGACCTGGCTGTCGGTTGCCCAAACTGAACCTGCTGCATTAAAAGAAATTCTGGTGGCCGCCGGTGAGCGTTTTCAAATGCACGACCCTGCCACCTGGCCCAAACAATGCCAACTGATGGTGGATGATAAATGGGCAGCGCTGAAAAAATACCAGGAGGAATTAGACGGGGGCAAAACAGCTTAATCGGTTACCGGATATAGTTATTAAAACTGTTGCAGCATTTGCAGCAGTTTTTTTTATCTTAGCAGTTACCACCTGTCTTTTCATTTAAACTGAGGCCGGAAGTGATCCGGCAAAAATCTTATGATAAATATTCTAACCCCTGAAGGAGCTAAAACCGTGATTGACAGAATTAAAGAACTGCAACCCATGCAGCAACCATTATGGGGTAAAATGAGTGCGGATCAAATGCTGGCACATTGTAATGTAAGCTACCAGTTTGTTTATGAGCAAGAAAAATTTAAGGCCCCCGGCTGGTTCATGCGGTTTATATTGCAAACCTTTATAAAAAAGATGGTGGTGGGAGATAAACCCTATCCCAAAAACAGCAGAACCGCCCCCGACTTTATTATAAGCGACAGCCGGAATTTTGAAAAAGAAAAAGCCACTTTGATAGCCAATATTGAACGCACCCAACAACTGGGAGAGCAACATTTTGATGGCCTGGAAAACTTTTCTTTTGGCAGGCTTACCAGTGCTGAATGGAACACCTTATTTTATAAACACCTTGATCATCACTTAAGGCAGTTTAATGTATAAATAAAGGAAGTTCCAAGTGATCCCTAAAGGCGTTTAAAATGTAAGTTCAACCACATTTTTCAATATTTTATCTGCATCATCACCACTGTTCTTTCTTTTTACATCCCGTTTTAAAGCCACAATTTTTTGCAGCCGTTCTTCATTGGCCCTGCCCCAGTTTTTGTACGCTGTTACCAGTATTTTAGTTTTGGTATCTGTTTGCACCCGGCTGCTGCTGAAATAATCAATATCGAGGTAATACTTTCCTGTAACTGCTTTTTTCATAAAATACATTTCGGGCCCAAAGCCTTCGGTGGCATCATTACTTAAAAAACCGCCATTGGCTGTTTTAGGATGACTGTAATAACATTCTTCGTTATTTGGTTCCCGCACATGAAGATCAACATCGGTATTATCTGTATTCCATGTGATCACTATCATTATATCTGCACCATCTGCATCCACACCAGCCTGTTGTAAATACTCATTGATGGTTTGCAGCCGTTGTATTGCAAAACTGCTGTCCTGTACCAGGTATCTACCGGCTATAACTTCTTTCAGCAAGCGGTAATACTCCACGGCAGTAATGAGTTTACATCCATCAAACCGACCATCCCAGTTTGTAAAAAATGCCAGGTCGTAATACACCATTGCAAGATCGGTATAGCCCATCTTTACCAGGCTGGCTGCTGCTGCATTGTAACTGGGCGGTTCGGCCGGCCTGGTAAGTACCAGTCTTTTACTTAACTCATACGATTTACCATACAGCTTCCAGTTATAAAGCGTAAAAGCTATATCACGCAGCATGGTAATATCATGGCGGTTGGTTTCGGCTAAGCTGCTGATCAGTTTAAAGGCATTGGCAGACCCTTCCATTCTTTTTTCAAATTTTACAGATCCGGTTAACTCATCATAATCCAGTGAATTTTTTGCCAGACTGTTGTTTGTACTATTACTCCACTGAAGGCTGTTAATGATACTACCCTCTAAAGGTTGCACCGCCGCTTCAAACGCAGCTTCAGGCATCAGAGCCAGGTGTTGCGTAAACAAAGCGTCTGTTTTAATGTCAACCAGTGCAGCTGTTTGCAGCTTGCTGATCCATGCTTTTAAATCGGCCTTGGCAGTACCCAAAGATTTTTCCGCAGTATCCTGTGCTATTGTTTTACTGATAATATTCGACACCAGGTTTTTTTGTATATAATCCTGCACCGAATCGGTGTTGATATTATACCTGTCATACAGGTTCTTCCGCTCCAGCATCAGCCAGGAGCAGGTTTGCCCGGCTACTGCAAAATGAGTGGCATAATTCACCGATGCTTTTTCAGTGGCATAACCAAAATCTTCCAGCTGCTGTACGGCTACCTGCCCGTACACTCTTGTGGTAAGAGGGGAATGTAAAATTGCTGTTGCCGGTATGGTAATTATTTTTTCACTGCTTCCCTGCTGCAATACCAGTGTTATGAACGAACCCGGAGTAATATGTCCACGGCCGGTGATGATCAGTTTTTGGCCGGCAAAAACAAAATACGGCCGGCCGGCAATCAACAGGTCGGTACCATTGCTGGCTGTAATAGTTTTGATGCGCCATGGTTTATACTGTATGCTCCTGCTCACTTTCATCACCTCTTCTTCGTTCAATACAGAAAATACCGCACCATTGGTTTGCCTGCTCAGGTGATCGAGTGTTCTTGTATCTGTGCCCGACAAACCGGTGGTAAATGTAAATACCTTGTCTTGCGGATCGATATTTTTTGACAGCCTGAAAAGGTTGGTTTCGCCCCAGCTGGCATCACCGTCGCTCATGATAAAAATAGTTTTGGCTTCATGCATCTTAGTTTTATTTTTTAACCATTGCGGATGTGCTGCTTTTTGCAGGGCAAGGTACAGATCGGTGGCCCCCACCAGGCTCAGCTCATCTGCATATGCTAAAAATTCTGCTACATTATTTTCATTGTTTACGCTGTAAAAATCACGCCACCAAAAAGCATCCACATTAAAACACAATACAGCAAAGTTTTTTATCCTGCCTTCATTTGTACTTAAAATTTCTTTGATCGTTTTCAGCCACACATTAAATTTATCGGGCTGGCTGCTGAGCGACACATCCAGCATAAAAACGGCATTTGCAGCAGCTTCCGGTACCGGTATTTCAGGTACTTCCGGATTAACCGAAACTGCAAAATATTTTTCTTTACTCTCATTCTGTAAAAAAACCGGCCCCGGGTTATTGGTGTACAGATCAAATTGTTTGGTTTTAAAATTTTCTACCTGGTATTTGGTATGGCCTGCCACCAGTAAGCCATTTTTTATTGCAGGCTCCAGTGTATGTGTGCTGCCTGCCGGCAATGCCACATCTATATCCAGTTGCTTTGGAATATCGCCATAAGGCAGGCTGATATTCAATACTGCCGCCGCATCTGCCTCCTGCAGGTTAATGTCGTATCCAATTACAATGTGGTGGATTTTATTGTATTGAATGGGATAAACGCTGCAGCTGAATATATCGGCGCCAGCCCATTCCATCAATGCCGGATCAGCCCTGCCTCTTACCACTTCATTATAAGCATATGCCGCTTTTTCTTTTGGTACCACCATTGCTTCCCTCAAATCTTCAGTTATACGCTGCCGCCGCAGTGTATCTGCATCCAGGTACATTGGTTCTGCTGCAGCATACTGTACAAATGCCCCAAAAGAGTTTTGCTTTCCGGTATTTAAATATTCTTTATTGCCAAATGCAAAATAACAGGGGCTGGCTCCAGCAGGAAGTTTCAGTTTAAAATTACCCCGCAATTGTTTTGCCTTATCGCTGTAAAAAAAATAATCAAATATCAGCCTGGCCCTGAAACCATCCACCTGTACGGCAACCTGTACTTTTTTTAAAGGCAGCATATCTTTATCGCCCACAAACAATTGTACACTGTTCTCATCAAGTTCGCCATTGCGCTGCCAGGTTTTTAATTTTTTTGCAGAGTAAGAAGATATTGCAGAAGCAGATACCCTTGTAACGCTGCCCGTCAGCGATTTTTTTTTCTGTACCATGTAGCCCGTTACCACCACTTCCTGCAGGTTTTGCTGCGCTACTTCTAATATTACATTTATTATCCTGGCGGTATCCACCGTTAACTGCCTGGGCACCATGCCTACCAGGGTGAAATAAATGACCTGACCTTTTTGAGCTGTAATTCTGTACCTGCCATTGTTATCGGTACTGGTACCCGTTGATGTACCCCCTACAATTACCGTTACGCCCGGCAGCGGATCTCCTTTAGCATTGGTAACCATTCCGGATACCAGGTTTCGCTGGCCAATGCCCGGGATAGAAAATAGCAATAGTATTGTAATACTGAATAAACTTTTCATAAGCTTACGTGTTGATATAATAAAATGATATGGTGCTAAATAGTTACAGTAATTTTAATTGCGCATTATTTACAGATGCAGGTTTTGCCAATTTTACATGCCTGTTAAAAAAATAAATTGATACTGTATCTTACAACAGTCAGTTATACAGTAAGAAAGAGTCAGCAGCTGGCTTCGTGGAAGCAGTTAAAAAATAGTTTTATATTACCAATTGGTCGAAGCATCAACACCGTTCCTAATTTAACCATATTAAAAACTGTATTATGAACAGGAGAAATTTTATCCGCAGCAGCTCGGTGGCAGGCTTATCTGTAACAGCACTGTCATTTGCGGCTTGTAACAGTAACAATACTAAAAACAATAAACAGCCTGCTGCCGGCGGTGCCGAAACGGTTGCAGATAATTTTGTACTGAACGAAACCAGTATTACTGCATTGCAGCAAAAAATGCAGTCGGGTGAATACAGCTCCAGGGCCATTACACAATTGTATATAGACCGTATTGCAGCCATAGATACATCGGGGCCTAAATTAAATGCGGTGATAGAAATGAATCCCGATGCAATGGCCATTGCTGAAGCCATGGATGCAGAAAGGAAAGCAGGCAAGATACGCGGACCCTTACATGGTATACCGGTATTGATTAAGGATAATATTGATACGGCAGACAAAATGCAAACCACTGCAGGAGCCTTGGCATTGGCCGGAAATATTGCGAAAAAAGATGCCTTCATCATCAGTAAATTGCGTGCAGCCGGTGCCGTACTGTTGGGTAAAACCAATTTGAGTGAGTGGGCCAACTTTCGTTCCACCAGTTCCTGTTCGGGCTGGAGCAGCCGTGGCGGTCAAACTAAAAGTGCATATATACTCGATCACAACCCATGCGGTTCCAGCTCAGGGTCGGGTGTTGCAGTATCGGCTAATTTATGTGCCGTAGCCATTGGTACCGAAACCGATGGCTCCATTACCTGCCCTGCATCTGTGAGCGGACTGGTAGGTATAAAACCCACTGTGGGCTTACTCAGCCGGTCTGGTATCATTCCCATTTCTGCCACACAGGATACTGCCGGGCCTTTGGCAAGAACTGTACAAGATGCAGCCATATTATTAGGTGCATTAGCCGGAGGGGATGCCAATGATACTGCAACTTCAACCAGTAGCGGCAAGGTGCAGCCGGATTACACTGTATTTCTGCAACCAGATGCTTTAAAAGGAAAACGGATTGGCATTGACAGAAAGAAGAAAAGCACCAATCAAAACCTGGAAAAATTACTGGACGATGCTATTGCAGTATTACAACAGCAGGGGGCTGTAATTGTACCCATTGACTATATGGCTGCAATTGGCCCCCTGGGAAAATACGAGACCGAAATATTACAAACCGAATTTAAAGAAGGAGTAAATACCTACCTGGCCAATTGCAGTATTAAAATAAAAACCGTTGCAGATGTAATTGCATTTAACAAGGCAAATGAAGAAAAAGCCATGCCTTATTTTAAGCAGGAGCAACTGGAGAACTGTAATACAAAAACCGGTTTGCAGGCTGCCGTTTATTTGGAAGCACTGACCAAGGGACGTGATGCAGCCAGAAAAATTATTGATACTGTGTTAAAGCAAAATAACCTGGATGCCATTGCCGGTATTACCATGGGGCCCAGTTGCAGTATAGATATGCAGTATGGCGACCGCTGGGGCGAAGATTTTTTAACACAGCCTGCGGCCATGACTGGTTTTCCGCATATTACGGTACCCTGTGGCACCACGCATGGGCTACCGGTAGGCCTTTCCTTTTTCAGTGGTGCTTATACCGAACCGCAACTGATTGGTATTGCCTATGCCTACGAGCAGGTAACAAAAAAGCGGGTACCCCCCGCATTTATAAGATCGTACCTGGATTAAAGTATGCCAGGCGAGCAAGCAGGTAAATTGCGTGCAGCCATGAATTTTTTGGGCTACATAAAAAGTACGGCGATTAAAAAACTCACAAATACCACCACAAAAAGTATTAGTGATTTTTTGATGGTTGCTTTTAACACTTCGTCGGGAAGTTGTTCCCAATGCGTGATCATTTTTTGATAGCGGCTTTTGCTGCCGATGGTAACACTCAGTATACCGTATACCAGCAGTAGTGCTGCCATGCCTGCAATTTTACCAATGGTTTTGCCCGATAAATTTAATAACAGGCTATTACCCTGTATGTGCCGGGGGAAGAGTTTACCACTAAGTTTAAACAGTACCACTACTGCCAGCAACAGAATAACTGCAGTGAGTAAAGTACCATTCAACCGGGCCTTCGCAGGGTTGCGGCCATTTTGTTTCAATTCGTAATACTGGCTGCAATACACTGTTTCTATCCAGTTCATAAAAAAAATAAATTATTTAATGCTGCAATTAGATACCCGTAATATTAATCTTAAAGCCTGTTTACCATATACCCATCACACGGTATTTTAATAGACCATTTTATTAAAATAATACTTCACTGCAGCAACTCAATCCCGCTTCATAAAATAAAAATTCATTGGGCGGGAAACAACAAAACCCAGGCGCTGATAAAGTGCGATGGCCCTTTCATTATCTTCCCTAACATGTAAAAAAGGCTGCTGCCCCTGTTGCAGGATGAGTTGTATTTGATGCTGCATCAGCAAATAGGCATACCCCTTTCCGGTATACTCAGGATGTGTGCATACGGCACTGATCTCGGTATAATTTTCCACATGCAATCGCTGGCCGGTCATAGCCACCAGAATATCATTTTCGAAAACACCGAAGTAGTATCCAAATTCAATTGTTCGGTTTCCGAAAGGGCCCGGTCTTGTAAGCGTTGTCAGGTCTATCATCTGTTGTACATGTACTGCGTTTAGTGAGTGCAGGTTTGTAAATTCATGTTCGGTTTTGTAACCGCCTTCGTATATGAACTGTAATCCTTTAATGGCATGCTGTATTTCCCATCCATTGGGCTGCGTTATTTGATCCGGAACAGCATAGAGTATTTTACGGCCTTGGGGCAGTTGTTCATGCAGGTCATCAAAACCAGTGGTACACCCTTCATCAAAACCTGCAAAGGGTGATACTGCTTCATCAAAATATTTTACCGCCCCGGTACCCAATGCCAGGTGTTTGTCGCCCGAAAGCAGGGCACTGTAAACGGGGTTATGGAGTATTTCTTTCACTGTGTAAAAATACTTTAAACCACACTATGGTCAACAAACAATGTTCAAATAAAAATGCAGCGCATTTACATTGATAATTAAATATAAACAAACGGAAGTGCGGGGGAATATAAATTGATTTATCACGCAAAGGCGCGGAGGAGGCGGCACGCAGAGACGCAGGGAGCGCAGAGGAATACAAATTTGATTTAGTACACAAAGGCGCAAAGGAATTTTCTCTTCGGGCTCTGCACCACTTCATGAAGTATTTTTACATTGATGAAATCATCTTTGCCACTTCGTTTGCATAGCTTGCACCAACCGGTAATTCAGTTTGCTGTATCCACACCATATTCTTTTCAATTTTGGTAAGGTGTTTTTTGGAGATGATATATGATCGGTGAATACGGATAAATTTGGCAGCGGGTAACAAGGCTTCGGCTTCGGCCATCGTAAGGCGTGTGGTGATCTTTTTGTCTTTTAAAATAAACTGCATGTAATTGCCATTACTTTCGGCATATAAAATATCATTCAGTTCTACCCGCTGCTGCCCGTAACCATCTTTAATAAAAACAGCCGAAGAGATTGATGTTGCATTGTCCTGCTGCCGCAGTTCCCATTGTTCCTGTGCCTTGTTGCAGGCTTTTAAGAACCGGCTCATCGAAAATGGCTTTAATAAATAATCAATGGCATCCAGTTCAAAACCCTGCACTGCGTGTTCACTGTAGGCAGTGGTAAAAATTACCATGGGCGGGTTGGGAATGCTTTTCAAAAAATCGATACCTGATATATCCGGCATCTTAATATCTAAAAAAAGGAGGTCTGCTTTTTTACTGTGCAAAAATTCAGCTGCTTCAAACGCATTGGTAAAAAACCCTTTCATATTTAGAAAAGGAATTTTTACGGCAAGGTTTTTAACCACCTCAAGCGCAATGGGTTCGTCATCAATGGCAATGGCTTCCAACATGTTTATTTTATTTTTCGGGCATATCTTTTTATCCCCATTTGTACAATTGTAACCCCCTGAACTTTTCCCACTGTATCGGTATCAAATATTATTTCCACTTCTTCATCCCGCTCATCGTAAAAATGTTTGCCACCTGTACATAGCAGTACCGATGTTGGCCCCGGGTATCCATCACGGGATGGCTGTGCAATGAATGAACCGTTGTTGACACTCATCTCAATCGTCAGTTGCATATCCGCAATTTCATAGGTACCCGTGTATTGCTGCAGTTCAGTTTCGCTAACAGCAATGGCTTTTCTTTTAACCGGTATACTGTAAGGTTGTTTGTACAATACCGCCAGTAATCTTTCTGTAATATGCATTAGTTCTCCCGTACTGCCGCTTTTATTACTCAGTAGCACAATACAAATATCATCTTCCGGTATCCTTGCAAAGTTACTACCGAAGCCCGAAATGGCGCCACTGTGCGACAGCATCCTTTGCCCAAACAACGAATCGATCTGCCAGCCATAGCCATAATTATTTTTTGTGCATGGTATGTAAGCCTTATCCATTAATATTTTATTCACGATTTTATTTTGCTGCAAAGCAAGGTGCCATTGGTACATATCTTTTACCGTAGAATAAATGGCACCGGCTGCAAATGGAGCCGTTGAATCTGTAATGGAAGCCCGCTTTTGTACACTGTCATCCAGTTCATCATAACCCGTGGCTTTATTTCCCGGGGCATTTGCAAAATCAAAACCGCTGTGCTGCATTTGCAAAGGATCAAAAATATATTGACGCACAGCCTGCCAGTAACTCAATCCACTTACTTTTTGAATGATATAACCCAGCATGATATAGCCCGAGTTGCTGTAATGCCAGTTACTGCCGGGTGCAAAATCGGGTTTTAATGTTTTAAGATAAGGCACCATTAATTGTTCATTTGTTTTTGTAATGCTGCTGTCTTCTTCTGTTAAATTTCGCATGCCCGATGTATGTGTAAGCAGGTTTTCAATGCTGATGCTGTCGCCGTTGATAAAGCCGGGATAGTATTTACTTAACTTATCGGTGAGCGATATTTTATTCAACTGCACCAATTTTAAAATTACAGCAGCTGTAAACTGTTTGGTAATGGATGCAATTTGAAATTTAGTGTTCTCATCATTTACTGTTTTAGCTGTTGCATTTTTTATTCCATAGCCTTTTTGCAAGATAATTGTACCCTGTTTTGCCACCAGTACCGAACCGTTAAACCTGTTCAGTTGTACATAAGCGTTCAATAATTGCTCTGTTTTTATTTTAGTACTGTCTTGTGCCAGCAGGTTATTGGCCAGCAGCATATATGCAATCACAAATATTTTTTTCATGTGTTATTTTTTAGCGGCTGGTAAAAGCACCAACCATGGTTTTGGAAAATTATTTTTTTATGTATCCTGTCATGATGGCTCAATAGAAAGCTGCACGGTAAATTCTTTTCCATTGTTATTCACCCTTATCTCGTGTTTGCCTGGATAGACCAGTTTTAATCTCTCCAGCACATTATTAAGACCAATGCCGGATCTTTTATCTTCGGGATCACCGGAATTTTTTACATGTATGCTGTTGCGTACTTCAAACCCTATTTTTGTTTGGGTACAGTAAAGTTTGATGATGACCCATGATGGTTCGTTGAGGCTGATGCCATGTTTGAATGCATTTTCCACCAACGGTATCAACAGCATGGGTGCAATGCGGTGATTACAATACTGTTCATTGATATTGTCTTCAATTACTATTTCCGGGGAAGACTGTGTGCGCAGTTTTTGTAACGCAATATAATTATGGAGGTATTCAATTTCTTTATCCATCCGGATAAAATCCATATTGTTTTCTTCCAGCATAAAGCGCATCATATCGCCCAGGCGTTGTATACCTTCAGCCGTTCTGCCGGCATCTTCCTGCAAGGCAGTGCCATATAATGTATTGAGTGTATTGAATAAAAAATGCGGGTTGATCTGTGAACGCAGGAACTGCAGGTCGGCTGTTGAACGTACCAATTGCTTTTGCACCATCCGCAATTGCAGGATACTGTCTTTATTGGACTGATAATACCACCAGGTAAACGGTGTTACCACGAATAGCTGTAATGCCCAACTGTATGCAAAAGCAAGAGGCCCTGTTTCATTCATAAAAATAGTAAGGGGTGCAGCATACATACCCGAGGTAAGTAATAATCTTCCTGTTATCTTTCTACTAAATACGCCATCGTCTCCCATCATGGGAAAGACCGAATACACGTTACTGATAAACATGGCAAATAATGCAGGAACAATAAGGAAATAAGAAACATAAAATTGTTGCGGAACCGCAATATTGAATGATAGTAATATAACCGGTACTGAAAGAAACAGGAGAATGAATGCGGTGATCCTGTTGCATAGCATGGTGTTGTATTCCCGTTGCCTGGAAGATTGAACCAGGCGGATCAATATTTCTCTTATACAAATATATGCCGCATAAAAAAATATGATAGAAGCCATTACAAAATAACCGCCGCCAATATCCAGCTGCGACTGGGGGATATTTTTATTAAAGAAAATGGAAAAACCCGGGTAATTGAATTGCCATTGGTGTTTTAAATAATTGGCGGCGTTAAGGGCCGTACCAAGTATACCAATCAGCAAAATAATTTGCACCACCAACCATGTATAATTTTTAATTACTTTTTTTACAAGCTCCTTAATGCTTATTTTATTAAAGGATACTGCTGTTTTATAACTGACCGTTTTCGGGCTTTTGGAAAATAATATATGCGGGATACTGTACACACTCAACCATAGATAAGCCAGGTAAACCAGTATGCCCATACCCACGGTGGGGAGCACCACATTTGTATACAGTTCAAATGGAACATTATTATCGCTAAATACCTTTGAAAAATTGGTGATGGGTGTCGTATGAATATTCCACAAATACCCGGCGGCCAGCATTACTGCGCTGGCGGTTACCAATATCATTTCGTGGCGGCGCCATTGTATTGTTGTAGCATTATTTTTTTGTATAACGGAAGATACCTGCTGTTGTTTCATCCTGTTTAATTTACAGCAAGATTAAAGCATGCTGTGCAGCCTGTTTCTTAAATGTGACCAAACAGATGATATCTGTGATGAAACTGAAGCCGGAGAAGCTGTTTGCAGTATGCAGTAAAATGAATATTTCAATACGTCAATACATTTTGCCGATCCATTTAATTAAGCAGTTTTAAAATTTTAGGGGTATTCCTGTTCCAGCCAGGCCCTTTACTTTAGTTATTCCTTAACAAAGCATGGCTTAAAATATGCCAATGGGTATACACAATTATGAAAAACCGTTCAGAAACAGTTGCGCCCCTTTAGTACCATATAACCTCAGCAGGTTATTTCTTTCAGCAAAGCAGCAATTGCTGCAGGCATCTTCCGTTCGGTAATTACAAACACCATCCATCTGCACATTAATTTTTTTGGAGCACCCGATAAGGGTACCGTATTATTCATCAATTAACAACATATCATCTTATGACACTACTACATGTAAAAAATCAATTCGCTACCGTAATTTTTGCAGCTATCAGCATTACAGCCTGCAAAAAAGCGGCGGTGATTCCCGCAGATGTGGCCGCAGCCGCAGATTCTGCTTCGGCACAGGCAAAGCGCATACCCAAGGGTGGCGGCCTGAGTGCTGCCAACACTTATTATATCAGTCCTTTGGGTAACGACGCCACCGGCACGGGCACACTCAGCAGTCCATGGAAAAGCCTGTACAAAGCCACCAGTACGGTAACTGCAGCAGGTGCAGTTATTCATGTAAATGCAGGTACCTATAACGAAACAGCACAGTCATCCTTACAACCGGGTGTAAGCATTGAGGGCGATGGTGCAAGCTCGGTTTTAAAGAGCAGCTTAACAGCAGACTGGACAGAAATGCTGGCCCTTAAATCGGCCGAAGGTACCAATGGTAACCAGCATATCAGCAATATAAAATTCGATGGTCAAAACCTGTCGACCTTTTGGGGTATTTATGTGGCAGGCAGAAGCAATGTAAGTATACATGATATTACCATGGTGGATTTTAAAGACCGCGGCGTTTTATTTTGCGGTAAAAATGATAATGGTACCGGGGCGCCGGGAATTTATGCCAGGGGTAATAGTTTTTATAATAATACTGTAAGCAATTGTGCCGCATATAATTTATCTACCGGAGTATATGGCCGCGGCTGTTTAAATATTGGAGGACAGGATGGCATGCTGATTTATAACAACACCATTTCACAAACCAGCCGGCCAGCCGGATACAATGGCTGGCCAATCAAATCATTTAACGGTGGTTATTTAAATGGTTGTAAAATTTATAATAACATCCTCAACAAAATTCCGCAAACAGGTGCGCTGGGCGATAATGGATGGGATTTTGCCATTGAACTTTTTAATGAATCGGGCCTGGAAATTTATGGCAATACCATTACCGGTGGTGCCATCGATCTCAACTATCAAACCAAAGGTGCTTATGCTTACAGTACCTGGATACACCATAATACCATTAAGATGGCATCTTTAAATTCCAATTTTCAATTTGGTATTACGCTGGAGTTTGGCAGTGAAAGTGTGATCATCGAAAATAATAACATTGATAAACAAAGTGCCGGAATTGTATTTACACCCAGAAATAATGATGCGGTAAAAAATATCGTTATCCGAAAAAATTTACTGAGCAATATTGGCATCAGCTCGCTTAATGGATCGTTCATCTATTTTGGCGGCCAGGGCAATACCAATTATTTTGAAAATATTGATGTGTACAACAATACCATGATTGGCGATGCCGGTTATAAAAACTACTGGGGTATTGATCTTCCCAAACCTGGTGGTGGCTATGCCAGAAATATCAATATCAAAAACAATATTATTGCCAATACCATTTCGGGCGGCATTACACAGGGGTCCGGTGCAGTTACCATCGATTTACTCAATATCAGCAATAATGATCTGTACAATAATGGCAACAGCAATACACCTTTTTGGAGCGGTGCCACACCCACCAATTACACATTTGCCAACAACCTGCAAACGGTACCCGTTTTTACAGGCAGTTACTATTTAACTAGCGGCAGTGCACTTATTGATGCGGGCATTAATGTTGGTTTACCTTTTAAAGGCAGCAAACCAGATATAGGATATGCTGAATTTTAAATTGCTATACAACTGCCTGTTCAGTTATATGTTTTATTGATTATGTAACCAGGAGCAGCAAATTGTTCCTGGTTATTTTTTATATCCTTTAGTTGCAGTTATAAAAACAATGTTATTTCTGAATGCAACATTTAATTCAGTGGGGGGTAGTAAAAATTCTACAAGCAAAATACCCACCAGCCCCCTTGTAATGATTATTTTTAAACTCTAGATTTACGCTAACCAAAAATAATAACCATGCAAAAGTTTTTTTTTAATGCCCTGCTTTCGGTTAGCGTGTTTTTGTTATCCTGTAATAACAATACTCCCGATCCGGCAGTTACTGATAGTTTTAGTTTAGACAGTGTACGGGCTGCTGTAGCACTGAGCAATACTACATTTGGCAGCGGCTTTTCCAATGGAGACAGTTCCGCTTTTGTCAGTCATTATACCAGTGATGCCTGTATCAATCCATCAAACATGCCTAAGCTATGCGGCACAAAGGCCATCACTGCTTTTTTTAATGGCGGTTATGCCATGGGTATTCGTGGTGCAAAAATTACCACTGAAGAATTAACCGGAGGCAAAGACGGGGTGATTGAAACAGGTATCTATGAAATGTATGCAGCCAACAATGTATCAATTGATAAAGGAAAATTCATGGTGTTGTGGAAAATGGAAAACGGAAAATGGAAAATGCACCGCGATATCTGGAACAGCGATCTGCCTGCAGCTGCTCCTGCAAAAAAGTAAACCTTTTCCTGCTATATAAAGGTCCGGCGCTTATCGGCGCCGGCTTTTTTATGCATGCTGTGCAGCAACAGACATAACATTAATATATTTTGTTACAATACCTTTTGGTTTGCGATGATCTTAAGAAAAAAGGTGATGATCTATACGGTTGATTGTTTTGTAGCCCGTAACAGCCGAAACACTATTTATCGCTTTTTTTTCCACTCATATCTGTTTTTCCCTGCAGCAGCTTTACAGACATTAAGAAGTCTTTCATCAAAACACGATTGGCTTTAAAAGTAGCCAGGGTAGGAAAATCAAGCACTATGGGCACCACACGGTTGTGGTCATAAATTACAATCAACGCCGCACCAGCACTGCCAGATGGTTTAATGATCATATAAAACTTTCCGGCTCCATGAAAGTCGCCTTCAGTAATATCCGGCTCTGTAATTTCACCAAACCTGTTTTTAAGCCGTTTATTCCATTCTGTGATAACATCCTTCTTCCTGTCGGTTCCGGAAAACATCCGAGATTTATAAACAGAAAAACTTGTACTGTCGCTGCAGCTGGCCCTGGCCCTTTCTACATTTTTATCAACACTCCATCCCCTGGGCAAATCAAACTGTAAAAAATATTTCTGCTCATCCCCTTTGGAATTACCATTTGTTGTTCCGGTTTTTTTATTCGCCCCATCCAGCCAAATGGTGGAGTTTCCGGCAGATGATTTATGCGTATATGCAGGCCGGTATGTACCAGTCTTGCTGTCAAGTTCAAAGTTTAACTGGTAATCATAATCAGACCAGCTGTATTGAGAAAAAGCAGGGTAAAATAATAATTGTAAAATAACAATTCCTGCTATTCCCAGGATATTTTTTTTCATGCTTCTGGTTTTAATAGAACAGTAAGTTAAACAGCATTTCTTTAAAAGAAAGTTAATTCATGCTGGCTTACAATTATCATTTAAATACTGTAACAATATGATAGCAGTAACCAACAACAGGAATTAAGGTTATGCGGGGGAGCACTTATTATTTTGTGGGCGATGCTATTAAAATTAGAAATTGATTTTGGCCGGTAAATTAATTACCCTGCCATCCAGCGGCACCTGTAAAGATGGTTTCTTTATTGGCTTGCAGGTATAAGCAGCCTCAATACCTGAACTGTAGTTAAAATTCGTACTCAATAAGCTGGCAAATTTTTTTTCTTACACTCATGCTTATATTGGGATGCGCCGCATCATATAATTGTTTGGCAACGGTGTAGGTATATCAAAATAAGTTTCTGGCGTATCATGTGTATGGCGGCTGCATAAATTTCAAACCATTTGCTATTTACCGGTTTTGCAACATTGGTATTGCCGGCAAACCTTTTGCAATTATTGCTACAATCAGTTTTCAATATTCTTATGTGCTTTTAATAGTGTATCAATTTTTGTACATAGTCATCCAGCCTGCTGTAAGCCATAAAATTTTTCTCCAGTTCCAAATTAAAAGGGATGGGTGTATCTAAACTTGCACAGCGCATTACCGGTGCATCCAGGTAACTGAAACAATGCTCGGCAATCCATGCGGCTACCTCTCCGCCTATACCGCCAGTTAAAGTGTCTTCATGCAGCAGCAATACTTTTCCCGTGGCGGCAACTGCAGTACCAATGGCTGCATAATCCAGCGGCAGCAATGTCCGCAGGTCTAAAATGTATATCGAAATATCGCGGTGGTTTTTTGCATAATCCATTGCCCAGTGCACGCCGGCACCATAGGTAATGATGGTGATATCATCGCCTTCATCCACAATTCTTGCTTTACCAATTTCGGTTTCGAAATATGCTTCAGGTACAGGCCCGCTGATACTCCTGTATAAAGCCTTGTGTTCAAAATATAATACAGGATTGGGATCGTTGATGGCTGCTATCAATAAACCCTTCGCATCTTCCGGTGTGGAGGGATATACTACTTTCAGGCCGGGTGTATGCACAAACCAGGCTTCATTGCTTTGCGAATGGAAGGGCCCTGCACCTACACCGCCGCCGGTAGGCATGCGTATCACCACATCGGCATTTTGTCCCCAGCGGTAATTAATCTTCGCAAGATTATTGATGATCTGGTTAAAGCCCACGGTTGCAAAATCGGCAAACTGCATTTCCATCATGCTCTTGTATCCTTCCAAACTCAATCCCAGGGCTGCACCCACAATGGCACTTTCGCACAGTGGGGTATTACGCACCCTTTCTTTTCCAAAGGCCTGCACAAAACCTTCTGTTATTTTAAACGCACCACCATATTCAGCTATGTCCTGACCCATTAAAATTAAGTTGGGATGCTGCAGCATGGATTGATGCAGGCCTTCCTTGATGCCATCTACAAAACGCTTTTCGGGGCTGGAAGGTGAATGGTGAATGGGGAGTGGTGAATGGGGAATGGCGTATACATCGTTGAGCTCCTGCTGTGTATCGGGAGTTAATGCTGCAGCACCAGAGGCCCTTTGCAATTCTGTTTCAATATAGGCTTTGGTATCGGCCTTTATTGTTTCTATTTCTTCTGCAGAAAGGATTGTGGCTTCAATCAAATATTCTTCATAGCATTTTACGGGGTCCTTCTTTTCCCATAATTCAAATAATTCTGTTGGTACATATTTTACGCCACTGGCCTCTTCATGTCCGCGCATGCGAAAAGTCATACATTCAATTAAATATGGCTTTTGATTGCTGATACAAAATTCCCTTACCCCTTTAATGGTATCATACACTTCCAGTAAATTATTGCCATCAATGCGGATGCCTTCCATGCCGTACCCCTTAGCCTTGTCTGCCAAACTGTAGCAACGGTATTGTTCATGTACCGGAGTACTTAATCCATACCCGTTATTTTCTATTACGAAAATTACCGGCAGGTCCCATACGGCAGCAGTATTCAACGCCTCATGAAAATCGCCTTCGCTGGTACCGCCATCACCGCAGAATGCCAGCGCCACTTTTTTCTCATCGCGTAATTTATATGCCAGCGCCACACCATCGGCAACAGCCAGTTGCGGGCCCAGGTGAGAGATCATGCCACAGATATGGTGTTCCCGGCTGCCAAAATGAAAACTTCTTTCCCTCCCCTTGCTATAGCCTTCTTTATTGCCCTGCCATTGCATGAACAATTTATGCAGGGGCATATTGCGTCCTGTAAACACACCCAGGTTACGGTGTAATGGCATGATCCATTCATCCTGCTGCAATGCCTGTGTAACGCCGGCCGCAATGGCTTCCTGGCCAATGCCACTGAACCATTTGGATATTTTTCCCTGCCGGAGCAATACCAGCATTTTTTCTTCTATCATGCGGGGGAGCAACATACTTTTATACAGGCTGATCAAAGTATCGTTAGAGAGGTTATTACGGTTGAACTGCATATTTTTTTCAATTTGGCACTGTGAAGTTAGTGGTTGTTGGTGAGCACACAAACGGGTTTTACTGCATCAATACATCTCCCGCAGAAATCGCTGAATTCGCAGATGGGCTTTTTTATTATTATAGAGACAGTATGATTTATATTAAAAAATCATTAAGATTTGTTGCCACGTATGCACATGCTGTATTTTTTCTGCGCTTCTGCGGGACTACACCCGAACTGTTAAATAATTCCAAAAGCAATTGGTTTTAACAAAAAAGGCTTGTGTAATTAATGAGTGCGCTGCATCTTGGTGCAAACATCTTTTATGAAACTACTGTTTAAACCAACTGCTCTTTTCCTTTTATGTGCGGGTGCTGCCGCAATGATGGCATATAAAACAATTGATAAAAAACCTGTGCCGGCACCAAAAATTCAGGCCGCTATTTTATTAGATGTGAGCGGCAGTATGGATGGCCTGATAGAACAGGCAAAAGCGCAACTTTGGAATATGGTTAGTACTATGGGTAAGGCACAATGCAATGGTACCGTTCCAAAAATAGAAATTGCATTATACGAATATGGCAGAAGCGATAATGATATCAAACAGGGATATGTAAAACAGATCAACGGTTTTATAAGCAACCTTGATTCATTGTCAGAGAACCTGTTCAGCTTAACCACTAATGGTGGCGATGAGTTTTGCGGCCATGTTATTTACAGTTCTTTAAACGAACTGAAATGGGATGTGGCTCCGGAAAATTATAAGGTGATCTTTATTGCCGGCAACGAAGATTTTTTGCAGGGCGATATCCAGTACACCAGGGCCTGCAACGAGGCCAAACAAAAAGGGGTGATTGTAAACACCATTTACTGTGGCGATAAATTACAGGGTATACGGGAGCATTGGAACCTGAACGCAGAATGCGGCAGCGGTAGCTACACCAATATTAACCAGGATGCAAGAACTGAGGTGATCCCCACACCGTACGACAGTACTTTATATGTATTGAACAGCCGCCTGAACAGCACTTACATTGCATACGGCAGTTATGGATATAGCAATAAAGTAAAGCAGGAACAAATGGATCTGGTGAATACAACTGCCAACAAAGAAGCCGGGCTAAAAAGAATTAGTGTTAAAGGCAATGCAGCAATGTATAAAAACTCCAGCTGGGACCTGGTGGATAAGCATGCAGATGGAGAGCTTGATAAAGTAGACCGCCAGTCACTTCCGGATAGTTTAAAAAATAAATCCAAAGAAGAGTTAAGGGCTATTGTAGAAAATAAAAGTAAGGAGCGCAATGCGGTACAGCAACAAATTGCAGTTACCAATACTCAGCGGGAAGCTTATATCAAGACAGAAAAGCAAAGGCGCGCCAATAACAAAAACGAACAAACACTGGAAAGCGAGGTAGAAAAAATAATTAAATCCCAGGCCAAAAAGTACAATATGATTATTCAGTAACGGAATTGTATACCGAAAACAAAGAAGGAGAAGACATCAGTGCTTCTCCTTTTCTTTTATATTTTTTGCAAAGAGAGCAAGGAGTAAAGGAGAGAAAAGAATTGTATTTCTCTTCTGGGCTCTTAGCTAATATTCTTGTCCTGTTTTTTTTCGGGAAAGGCTCTTCTGTGTACAAAGGAATTGAAAAAAGAAAGCAGTACACTAAATAATAATGCATACCAAAAACTCTCTACCTTAAAGCCGCCCACAAAGTGATCATCTATTAAAATAATACAGGCATTGATTACAAATAAAAATAAGCCAAGTGTTAATATGGTAGCCGGCAATGTTAACAGTATCAGCAGTGGCTTTACAATAGCATCTAAAAAAGACAATAACACTGCCACAAAAACGGCCGAAAGCATGTCTTTAATTTCCACTCCTGGTAATATGTATGCCAGTATAAAAACATTTACCGCACAAACCAATATTTTAATTAGCCATTTTTGCATATTCTAAGTTACAATTAGTTCATAAAAATCTTCCGGGTTCAGGTATTTTTTTGCCAGTTCCCTTAATTCTCCGGCACTGATGGTTTTAATGGTTTGAACTGAATCGTAAAAATATTGTTCGCTGAGGTTATTGAGTATTAGATTTTTCCAGCGGCCCATGATTTGAAATGGTCCATCCAGATCGCCCAGTATGGTGCCAATTAAATAATTACGTACCGTCATCAGCTCTTCTTCATCCACCAGTTCGTCCCGCAGCAATTTCATTTCTTTATATACTTCTTCAATGGTAGCTTCACATACATCCTTTCCTGCTTCGGTGCTGATCATCCATGCCGTTTGCTGCAAATGGTTTTGTACATAACTGTGTATCCCATACGTGTACCCCTTGTCTTCCCTGATATTTCCCATCAACCTCGATCCAAAATAGCCACCCAGCAGCGTATTCAACACCATCGCTTTCATAAAATCGGGGTGATGCCGGTTGGGAAAGGGCCTCGAGATTCTTATGGCACCCTGCACGCTGTCGGGATCATTCACCACGCGGTATTTTTTTTCTTCAGCAGGCTCAACGGGAATGTGATCTACTGTAAAAGCCGGTTTACTTAGAGACAATTGCCCAAAATTATCATTCAGCATGGACTGCAGGTTGGCGGGTAGTTTTCCCGAAACAAAAATCACACACTGGCCGTTTACGTAATACTGTGTATAAAAGTCTTTCAGCAAGCCGGTATTCAGTGCATCTATATCAGCTGCCTGGGTATAATTGCCATAAGGGTGTTTATTACCATACACATAAGTGTCAATTAAACGGGCTGCCACAAAATCTCCTTTTTTCAAACTTACACTCAGCCGTTGTTTAGAGTTTTGTTTGTAGGTATTTAATTCTTCTTCTGAAAAGGCAGCTTCGGTAATGATCTCTTTAATAACCGGCAATAGTTGATCAAAGTATTTATTGAGCCCCGACAAACTTACCACTGCGGTTTCATTATAACAGGCCCTGCTGCAATGGGCACCATAGTATTCAAACTCTTCATTGATTTGGAATGCCGATTTTGTATGGGTACCATTTTTCAACAGGTAGTTGGTGGCACCGGCAATGAGCTGCTGTTTTTCGAACCAGTTACCGGCATAAAACACCATTTCCATTTGTAATACTTCCTGCGTGCCGGCGTCAATGGTATACACCGGAACCCCATTATCCAAAGTAAATAAGGTATAGGGCTTTAAGGCAAGTTCAAATTCAACCGCATCTTTTATCGGGGGCGCAACAGTTCTGTTTAACATAGTTTGTTTATGTTGTATTATTTTATCAATTGGCTAAATAATACAGGGTATTAGAATTATTCTCGTTAAAAATTATTTTACTTTCGTGCAATAATTGCTCCGCGGTTACATCGCGGTAACGCTGCAGTTCTTTATTGATCAGATCGGCATCGCCCAGCAATTCATACATGGCAATACTGGTAGCACGGTTCATTACACTCATGTCTTCAAATGCCATCATGCTTTCAGTTTTATTTTTTACCTTTTCCAGTTCTTTGGTGGTAATACCTGCAGCGGTAAATTTGGCGATCTCTTCATTTACGGCTGCTTCGGCATCTTTTATATGCACGCCTTTCACCAGTTTTCCTTCAATGGTGAGTAAGCCGGTATCGGTACTGCCCATATGATAACACTCAATATTACTGAACAGTTTTTTTTCTTTTACCAGTGCCTGGTATAACCTGGAAGAGGCGCCGCCACCCAGCACTTCTGAAATTAAATCAACCGTATAGTAACGCATATCGGTACGGGCATAAATATGCCAGCACTTATACAATGCATCCAGTGGAACAGCTGCTTTTACTTCCATATGCCGCGGGGAGGTTTGCTTGGGCTCCTGTGGCAGGTTGCGTACATATTTTTTTCCGGCTGGTATGGGTGCAAACCATTTTTCTGCCAATGCTGTTACCTGTTTAACCGTAACATTGCCGGCCACCACTAAAATAGCATTGCAGGGAGTGTAATGTTTATAAAAAAATGCTTTCACATCTTCCAGTGTGGCATTTTCTATATGACTCAGTTCTTTTCCAATCGTCATCCATCGGTAAGGATGGGTGGTATAGGCCAGTTCCCTCATTTTATTCCATACATCGCCATAAGGTTTGTTGATGTAATGTTCTTTAAACTCTTCACATACCACTTTACGCTGGGTATCCAAACTTTTTTTTCCAAAAGCCAGCGATAACATCCTGTCGCTTTCGAGCCAGAAAGCAGTTTCAATATTCTCTGCTGGCAGCTGGCAGTAATAATTGGTCAAATCGTTGGTGGTAAAGGCATTGTTTTCTCCGCCTGCAATCTGCAGTGGTTCGTCGTATACCGGGATATGAACACTGCCTCCAAACATTAAATGTTCAAACAAATGCGCAAAGCCCGTTTTTTGCGGATCTTCGTCCCTGGCACCCACATCATACAATACATTTACCACGGCCATAGGTGTGCTTTTATCTTCGTGCACCAGCACTGTTAACCCATTGGATAAAATAAATCTTTCAAAATGAATCATACGCAAAGGTAAGGGTAGAAAATTGTAGAAACAGCCGTATTAACGGATGCTTTTTGTGTATAGGTTCAATACAATCAGTTCTTCCGCACGTTTAACAATTACTTTAATATTTTGATTGGGGGTTTGTAAAAGATTTTTATAGGTGGTAATATTATGCGAAAAATTGTTACCCACAATCATCACTTCATCGCCCACTTTAAAATTTGCCTTATCAGCAGGCGAACCGGGTATTACATCTTCCACCATAATTTTTCCATTGGTATAATAGATGCCCAAACCGGTATAAGCATAATCAAAGTGTTCATTAAAATAGCTGTTGGGGCTCAGGTGAATTTCTCTTTTGGGATAGTTGAAGATCATATTAAAACGACGCAGCAGGTCGTTGCCCAGCAGGCCCCCGGTAAAGGGAAAAGAGGTAACATTAAATTCATCGTCGTATAAATATGTTGGTACCTGGTGAAAACGGTAAGGGCCTACTTTCACTTCTTTAATAATAGTTAGCCGCATTTGCAATTTTCCTGCCATGCCCTGTGCCTGGGTAACTACGGGCCGGCGTTTAGACAGTAAAATACCACTATCCCTGGCAAATTGCTCGCTCATTAAAAAACACAGGCCTGCCCCGGTATCAAAATAAAAATTATATCCCAGCTTTTTACTATCCCTTATATTCAACCAAACAATGGGCAGAGAAGTAAAAGCAGGGTGCAGGGTGGTACCTGTTGCCGGATATTTGATGAAGCCGGGGCTGTACACTTCAATAAAACTGCTGTCGAAATTAATAGCAACTATATAGCGGCTAAAAAAACTGTAGCCAATGATACCATCCACCTTTTCGCCATATACACTGCTTAATACTTCGTAATCATTGATATGAAAATTGAGGTGCGGCACCTGCAAACCGGGCAGGTATAAGCTTTTATCAAATAAAAAAGAAACTTTATGAGAGCCGCCAATACCGGTAATGGTGGTATCAGTAGCCCTGATAGGTATTTTAAATTCGCTGCAGGTACCCGAATCAAGTGAAATACCGCCGCTGCCGGTATCCAGTATAAAATTTAATGTATCGGCAACGCCTTCCAGTTTGGCATGTACCATCATTACGCCGCCACTGTACTGTTTAAAAGGAAACCTTGTGAGTGTTTTGGCCTGCGGTTCGCTTAAAATTTCCTGGGCACTGCAATAATTTACAAAAAGCACCAATATTATCCCCGTTAATATGCAGGAAGTTTTTTTCATAATAGCAGTAAGTAATAAATATACAACCTAATGGATGTACTTTTGTTGTTTATTACACAAAAGGTACTTATGGAATTGAACGACTTATATCAAAAAGCCCTTCGCTTCGAATTTCTTTCGGTAGAAGAAGGCATGTATTTGTTTGAGCACGCCCCGCTTACAGAACTGATGTATGTGGCAGACGAACTCCGAAAAAAACAGGTGCCCCATGGTAAGGTTACCTGGCAGATAGACCGCAATGTAAACACCACCAATGTATGTATTGCCAATTGCAAGTTTTGTAATTTCTACCGCATTCCTGGTCATGAGGAGGCCTATATTACCGATATTGAAACCTATAAGCAAAAGATTGACGAGACCATTAAATTTGGTGGCGACCAGTTGCTGTTACAGGGCGGCCACCATCCTGAGTTGGGGCTGAGTTTTTACGTGAATTTGTTTAAAGAGTTAAAAAGCCTGTATCCTAATATTAAGCTGCATACCCTGGGCCCTCCGGAAATTGCCCATATCACCAAGTTGGAAAAAAGTACCCACCGCGAAGTATTGACAGCGTTGAAAGAAGCCGGTATGGACAGCCTGCCTGGTGCCGGTGCCGAAATACTGACCGACCGTGTACGCCGCCTCATCAGCAAAGGAAAATGTGGCGCCCAGGAATGGCTGGACATTATGCATGAAGCGCATAAACTCAATATCACCACTTCGGCCACTATGATGTTTGGTCACGTGGAAACCCTGCAGGAACGCTTTGAGCACCTGGTAAAAATCAGGGAGGTACAAAGCCGCAAGCCAGAAACAGCGAAAGGATTTTTAGCCTTTATTCCCTGGACCTTCCAGGATGTGGATACCCTGCTGGCTAAAATACGCGGTGTGCAAAACTTAACCACCGCCGAAGAATACATACGCATGATTGCACTTAGCCGCATCATGCTGCCCAATGTAAAAAACATACAGGCCAGCTGGTTAACCGTAGGCAAGCAGGTAGCACAAATTTGTTTGAATGCAGGTGCCAACGATTTTGGCAGCATCATGATAGAAGAAAATGTGGTGAGTGCTGCAGGTGCACCACACCGTTTTACCAGCACCACCATACAGCAATCCATTCGTGAAGCGGGTTTTGAGCCGCAGCTCCGCAACCAGCAATACGAATGGCGTGAAATTCCGGCATCTATTGTAGAACAAGTGATCAATTATTAAACAGCAACCATACTATATAATGACAAGTCAAGACCAGAAGAAATTATTACACCGGTTCAGGATGATCGGAATTGCAGAAGGCATTTCTTTTTTGATACTCGTACTGGTAGCCATGCCACTAAAATACATGTTTCATTTGCCGCAGGCAGTAAAAATGTTTGGCTGGGCACACGGTGCCCTGTTTGTAAGCTTCATCTACTTTGCCTTTGATGTATTTGGAACTTTTAAAAAACCATTCAGCTGGCTGGTAAAGGCGGGGTTGGCGTCTGTTTTACCCTTTGGCACTTTTGTGCTGGATAAACAGCTGAAAAAAGAAGAAGAGGCACTGAGTGTGGTGTAAAAATTATTTGCTGATATATTTTAGTACAAAAATTTATGGCCATTAAAGTAATTGGCTTTGATGCTGATGATACACTGTGGGTAAATGAGCCCTATTTCAGGGATACAGAAAATAAATTCTGCAGCCTGCTGGAAGACTATTTGCCGCAACATACCATTTTGCAGGAATTATTTAAAACAGAAATGGACAACCTGGCTTTGTATGGGTACGGTATAAAAGGATTTATGCTCTGCATGGTAGAAACCGCTTTGCGCATCACAAACAATAAACTGAACAACAGCATACTGAACCATATCATTGAGCTGGGAAAAGAAATGCTGGAAAAGCCAATTGAATTACTGGATGGAGTGGAAGATGTATTACAACAGCTGAAGGGTAAATATAAATTGGTAGTAGCCACAAAAGGTGATCTGCTTGACCAGGAACGCAAATTAAAAAAATCGGGTATCGAGCATTATTTTCATCATATTGAGATCATGTCCGATAAACAGGAAGCCGATTTCAGTAAGCTCATTACACATTTAGACATTGCGCCCGGCGAATTTTTAATGCTGGGTAATTCTTTAAAATCAGATGTGTTGCCGGTACTTGCCATTGGCGGACATGGTGTGCATATCCCGTATCACATTACCTGGGAGCACGAAAAAGTTGAACACCAAATCGATCATCCCCAATTCAGGCAAATAGAAAGCATTACCGGAATTTTGCCTTTTTTGGTTTAATATCATATGTACATGGATTTTGCCCAGTTAAAAAAAGTAGAACTGCATTTGCATTTAGATTGCTCGTTGAGTTATGAAGTGGTATCAACCATTGATCCTTCCGTAACTAAAGAAGCATATGAACAAAATTTTATTGCCCCGGATAAATGTATCAACCTGGCCGATTTTTTAACCCGGGCTGTTACCGGTTTTGCCTTGATGCAAACCAAAGAACAATTGCAGCTGGTGGTATTTGACCTGTTCAAACAATTGCAGGCCGATAATATGCTGTATGCCGAAATTCGCTTTGCCCCTTTATTGCATATTGAAAAAGGTTTAAGTCCTTACGAAGTGGTGCAAGCAATAGAAGCTGCTACGGCAACTGCCGTACAACAAACAGGTATTGAAGCAAGATTGATCTTATGTACGCTTCGCCATTATACCGAAGCACAAAGTATGGAAACGGTTGAACTGGCAGAGCAGTTTAAAAATACATACGTGGCTGGCTTTGATATTGCCGGTGATGAAGCAGGCTTTCCCATTGATGCACATGTTAAGGCATATAAGTTCGCCAAAGAAAAAAATATTCCCTGCACGGCACATGCCGGTGAAGCAAGTGGCCCCGCAAGTGTGTGGGAAACACTGCAACATTTTGGTCCAACACGCATAGGCCATGGCGTAAGAAGTTATGAAGACACCAAACTGGTACAACATTTAAAGCAGCATAATATTCACCTGGAGCTTTGCCCAACCTGTAATGTGCAGATCAATATTTGCGATACGTATAAAGATCATCCTATTGATACATTATACAAAACCGGTGTGTCGGTAAATGTAAATACCGATTGCAGAACCATCTGTAATATCAACCTGAACAGGGAATACAAAAAACTACATGATACTTTTGGCTGGACGGTGGATGATTTTTATGCAACCAACGTAAATGCTTTGAATGTAGCATTTATAAGTGATGAAGTAAAAAACAGCTTGCTGCGCAAATTAAAAGCAGCTTACAACAAATAATTTTATGGCAGAAGACCTAACCATTATTCAGGGCAGTAAAGAAGAAGTATATCAATCCTTACTACCTCAAATAAAAGCATTGCTTAATGGCGAAACAGACCTGGTAGCCAATTTGGCCAACACCTGCGCCGCTTTAAAAGAGCAGTTCAAATGGTTTTGGGTGGGCTTTTATTTAGTGAAAGATGACGAATTGGTTCTGGGGCCATTCCAGGGACCTGTAGCCTGCACAAGAATTAAAAAAGGCCGTGGTGTTTGCGGCAGCAGCTGGCAACAGGCTGTTGCATTAATTGTACCAGATGTAGAAAAATTCCCCGGTCATATTGCCTGCAGCAGTGTATCCCGTTCAGAAATTGTAGTGCCCATCATACGAGATAATGAAGTAATTGGGGTGCTGGATGTGGACAGTGAGTTTTTAGATCAGTTTGATGAAACAGATAAAAAGTATCTTGAGGTAATCATAAGTTTTATCAATTTTAGCTAAGGGGTCTTTGTTTTTTGCACGCAGAGGGCGCGGAGACAAAATAGCTAAGAGTGGATAAGAGAAAAAGAGTACAAAGAGAAATACACTACTCTCTTTTTCTCCTTGTGCTCTTAGCAAAAGAACCTTTGTGTTTCTCTGTGTTCACCTTTGTGGTTTAGTTTGTGTTGCACGCAGAGACGCAGAGGGCGCAGAGAAAAATATAGCTAAGAATGGATAAGAGAAAAAGAGTATAAAGAGAAATACACTACTGTGCTTTTTCTTGTGCTCTTAACTAATAAATTTTTGTGTACCTCTGTGTTAACCTTTGTGTCCTTTGTGGTTTTATTTTAGTTGCATGCAGAGACTCGGAGACCACAGAGAAAAAAATAGCTATGCGGCCAAAAGAGAAAAGGAGTACAAGGAGAAATACACTGCACTCTTTTTCCTCTTTCACTCTTTGTTCTCTTTGCTAAAATTCTTTTACGATAACAAAGGAAAGCCCCTTCAGGAATTTGGGGTGTCCGGCACATTGTCCTTCCAGCCCCACAAATAACGGCAGGCATAAGTGCGGTAAGGACTCCATTTTTTTGCAGCTGCCAGCATTTTTTCTTTCATGAGTTTTTTATCTGCAGCCTCAATCTTATACAGTTTGCATATGGCCTGTTGAATTCCCAAATCATCCAGAGGGAAAACATCTTCCCGCCCCAAAGTAAACATTAGTATCATTTCCACGGTCCACTGGCCCACACCTTTAATTTGAGTCAGGTATTTGATCAGTTCTTCGTTACTCATTTTATACAAACGGGCGTCGGTAATCTTTTCTGCAATAAAAAAATTGCACACATTCAATACATAATTTGCTTTTGCATTACTCAGGCCAATACCCCGGAGGGTTTCAAAAGGTGTGGCTGCAATTTGTGCTGCCGCAGGTGTTTTTGTTTTATACAGATCAAGGAAACGTTTATGAAATACATCGGCTACTTTTGTACTCAACTGCTGGCTCATGATGGAAGTACACAAATGCAGGTACACATTTTTTCGTTTTGCCAGTACAAAGGGCTCCTGCAGCTCAATAATATTTTTAAGCTTTTTGTCTTTATAAAGATGTATGATGTGTTCCATGATATTTTTTTTGGTCTAAATTTTTTTGCTCAGAGATTAAGAGTGAAAAAGAGGTTAAAGACAAATACTGAACACTCTTTTTTCTCCTTTTCTCCTTGTTCTCTTTGTTCTCTTTGCCAAGTCCTGCGATTTATTTCTTTCTAAAAGCATAAAAGAGAAAAAGAGGCGAAAGAGAAATATTGAACACTCTTTTTTCTCCTTTACTCCTTGTTCTCTTTGCCAAGTTCTGCGCTTTATTTCTTTCTAAGAGCATAAAAGAGAAAAAGAGGTGAAAGAGAAATACTGAACACATTTTTTTCTCCTTTACTCCTTGTTCTCTTAGCTATCTATTTTATATATATTTCATTCATGTGCCTCAAGCCCGAAATTATTATATACCCTGTGTATTCCTTCTTTCATCAATGTCACTTTAAAATTTAAGATCATTCCATATTTTAAATTCAATAGCCCTAATTGTGTTTTCATTTGTTTGAAATAAACTGATGGCAATGGATAGACTGATTTTAATTCAAGCACCAACCTGTTTTCGACCAGCAAGTCCAGTTTGTAGGCATTTTCTATGGTTAGCGTTTCATATTCAATGGGTAAAAATAATTGCCGGTGTACTTTTATTCCCTGTTGCTGAAGTTCGTAATACAGTATCTCTTCATATACTTTTTCAAAACAGCCGGGTCCAATTTTAGAATGGATTTTAATGCATAAGTCAACAACAATGCCTGTTAGTTCATTGATATCCATAAGCTGAGTTTTCTATGGGTGCGAATAATGAGAAAGTTACAGATTTTATTTTTATTCAGCTAAGAGGCCAAAATAGAAAAAGAGCCAAAGAGAAATCCACCTCACTGTTTGTTCTCTTTCGCTCCTTGTTCTCTTAGTAAAAAAAATTTAATTCACACTCCAGCTCATCCCGCCATCTTTTTCATCCTTTACTATTATTCCCAATGAGGTCAACTGGTTTCTTATCTTGTCTGATGTGGCAAAATCTTTTTTGGCCTTGGCTTCCTTTCTGATCTCTATCAGTAAATCCATCACGCCACCTAACGCACCATTTTCTTTGGCGGTCATTGCTGTAAGTCCAAAAATATCTTCTAAAAAAATCCTGAACTTGTCTTTCAGCAGTTGCAATGTAGCTGCCGAAGTATCGGTATCTTTTATCAATCCATCTTTAATTGAATTAATTATGGGTGCTAATTCAAACATATTCGCCAGCACTTTTGCCGTACTCAGATCATCATCCATAAATTCTTCAAATTCGTTCACCAGTTTTACAATCTTCTCATCCAGTTCGGCATCACCAGCTGCATTACCAGTTACCGGTAATTTAACCAGCACTTCATATGCTTCCCACAAACGTTTCAATGCTTTTTCACTGGCCACCAATGCTTCACTGCCAAAATCCAGCGGGCTGCGGTAATGGCTTTGTAAAATAAAAAAGCGTATCACCATTGGGTGAAAAGCCTGTGTAAGCAATGGATGATCGCCGCTGAACAATTCGGTAAGCTTAATTACATTATTGTAGCTCTTCCCCATCTTTTTACCATTGATGGTGATCATGTTATTGTGCATCCAGTAACGCACCGGCGCATGATGGTTGCAAATGGTACTCTGTGCAATTTCACTTTCGTGGTGAGGGAACTGCAGGTCCATACCCCCGCCATGTATATCAAACTCTGCACCCAAATATTTAGTGGCCATGGCCGAGCATTCAATATGCCATCCCGGAAAACCTTCGCCCCATGGGCTTGTCCAGCGCATAATATGTTCTGGCGCCGCATTTTTCCACAATGCAAAATCCGCACGGTCTCTTTTTTCTTCCTGGCCATCCAGTTCCCTGGTGGTTTCTAATAAATCATCGATCACTCTTCCGCTCAGCTTTCCGTAATCGTGGGTGGCCGCATATTTTTTTACATCAAAATAAACCGAACCGTTTACTTCATATGCATATCCTTCTTCAATAATTTTTTTTATCATATTGATCTGCTCCACAATATGGCCTGTTGCGGTAGGTTCAATGCTCGGCTCCACGCAATTGAATTCATTCATGGCCCAGTGAAACAGGTTGGTATATTTTTGCACCAGCTCCATCGGCTCTAATCTTTCTAATATGGCTTTTTTACTGATCTTATCTTCAGCCTCCCGCCCTTCTTCTTCAAAATGGCCGGCATCGGTAATATTGCGCACATACCTAACCTTGTTGCCTTTGAACGTAAGGTAACGGTACAACACATCAAACGTAATGTATGGCCTGGCATGGCCCAAATGGCTTTCACCGCTCACGGTGGGTCCGCATACGTACATGCCTACATGCCCCGGGGTGATTGATTTGAATTCCTCTTTTTGCCTGCTGTATGAATTATAAATTTTGAACGACATAATATTTTTTATGTGGCGGGCTGCAGTGCAATACTCAACATTGTTGTGTCACTCACTTCAGCCGGAAACCTTTATTAAACAAATTATTTGAATTGAAAACGGTGCCGTAACGGCAGCAAAGATATTACAGATTGCCGCAAGGGCAACAGCAAAATTGATATGGAGTGAATTTTTTCATTCGTTACACCGAAGATAGTGTTATTTTTTTAATTCCACATCTGCCAGCAGCGGAAAATGATCGCTCATCTTTTTACCAATACGGGTGTATTGCAGAACCTCAAAGGGTTGCCCGGTAAAAATATTGTCTATCCGCAGCGTGGGTGAAATACCACTGAAAGTACGGCCAATACCGCTGCCCTTTGCCACAAATGCGTTGGTAAGGTTTTTACCAATGGTATTATAGGCATAGCTGTTGGGTACATCATTAAAGTCGCCGCACACAATTACCGGGTAAGGACTTTTGTTTATTTCTTCTTTAATACGTTCGGCCTGTATTTTTCTTTTTAAAAACCCGGTTTTTAATTTGCTGATCACACTTTTCGACTTTTTAAGATCTGCTTCATCGTTTAATTCAGGCTTATCAATGTATTGCAGGTTGGTACTGCTGAATTTTAACGACTGCAGGTGAATATTAAAAACCCGGAACGTATCAGTATCCTTCACCACATCTGCATACTGAAATATTGAATTGTAATCGTACGGATAAGAGCCAACTGTTTGTTTATTGATGATAGGATATTTTGAAAATATAATGATCCCAAAATGATGATCGCCATCAAAATCCAGCTTGGGATTGTAGGAATAATGATAATCTTCAAAACCTTCCTGTCGCACAAAATCGGGAATAAAATTAATGGCTTTGGAAACATTATCGCTGCCCACCATCTCCTGGAAGCAGGCAATATCGGGCCGGCAATCCTTTATGAGCTCCACCATTTTTTGTTTGGTTTCGGGGTGTGTTTTATGCTCCAGGATATCAAAATGTTCTACATTCCAGCTCATAATCCGCAGTGCACCGGCTGGTTTTTGCTTGTCAAATGAAGCGTTGAAACGGAACGGTACTATACTGGATACCGGCTGCCAGGCTGCTAAAAGGGCAATTACAGAAATTAACGACCAGCCCGGCTTTACAAAAAGCCAGAACACAATAAATACAATCAACAACAGCAATAAATAAAAAGCTGATAAAACAAGAAAGCCGATTGGCCACCAGGGTTGCGGGTTAAGCCAGCCTCCGTAGCTGCCCAATAAAAAAAGTACTGCCACAATGATATTGGCAATAATAAAAAACTTTTTGGTGAACCGTCGGAAAAGGCTTTTGGGCATTGTATATTAAAGATAACGCATGGGCTGTAATAATATTATACAGCAAAATGTTAACTACAGGTCTTCTTCGCTGGCTCTTTTTAAAATACTTTTTTCTTCATCAGTAAGAAAATGATAGCCCTGCTGGCTGATCTTGTCCAGTATTTCGTCCACCCGCTGCTGTGTAACATTGGCGGTTTTATTAAACGGCCTTCGGTTGCCCGTATTGTAAAATACTCTTTCTTTTGTTGAATGCTGTTGTTTTTGTTTTCCCGGAGAAGCAATATTGCTGAACCATTCGTACAGGCTGTGCATCCAGTTGCCCCAGTCGTTTCCCCTGCGCAGCAGCACTATAAATAAAAAGCCGGCTAACGCACCACCTAACACGGCAAAACTGCTGGCACTGGTAAAAGAAAAGGCAAAGATCATATTCAGCAACAGGAACAGGGCTGTGAGTACCCATACCGGTATACCACGTCCGATATTTCTAAAAATGCGGTATCGTGGAGACAAGGTAGTTACAGCCATTGCCAGTGCCGCTGAGCCGGTTTGCGAACCGAATAAAAATAAGCCGTTGATATGTTGTCTGAACGGTACAATGATATTGGTGGCAAGCAGGAAAAACAGCATCCCCAGCAAACTGCCATAGATATAAACAGGAAAAATATAGCGGTTACCCGACAGGTCCTGCAGGATATATCCAAAAGCCCATAACCACAGCATGTTACTGAACATGGCAAGTAATAAGGTAAATGGTTTCATTCCTCCCATGGAAAACATAAAAGTGAGTACCGTCCAGGGCCGTTCACTTAAAGAAGTAAGATTGGCGGGTACAGCAAACCATTCCAGGCCATCGGTTACTGCCGGCGGCTGGCCGATCCCCTGGTGGGTAAACATATAAAATACCTTGGACAGCAGAATTAAAAAAAAGAAAAGAATATTGGCAGCGAATAATGCAAACAATGCATTACCCGGTTGCCCCAGCGTAAACCTGCGCCTGGTGATCCTGTAATCCTGGTATCGGTCCGATTCTCCCATGATATCATTTTACGCTGTAAAATTACTAACAGTTACAACAAAACATTGTTAAGGATTAGTAGAAAGTTTTTTTATTTGTCTTATTCCATATAATCACCAAAATGAATCCCATTACCAATCCACCCAAATGGGCATAGTGGGCAATATTATCTGCCTCGCCGCCATGCATCCCTCCAAAAAGGTCAATGGCCGCATAAATAGCTACCATATACTTTGCTTTTATTGGAAAGGGAATGGGCAGAATGAAGAATTCGGTATTGGGGAAAAGATAGGCAAATCCAGCCAGCAACCCCATAATAGCCCCCGAGGCACCCACTGCGGCTGCATTAGACAAAAACAATTGCGCTACGCCGGCAGCTAAGCCGCAAGCCAGGTAAAAAATAAGAAAGCGTTTGGGGCCCCATATTTTTTCAAGCGTGGAGCCAAACATCCACAATGCATACATGTTAAAAAGTATATGCATAAATCCTGCATGAGTGAACATGTGGGTTACCAGCTGGTAAGGTTTAAAAAAACCACTGTTGTAAGGGTATAATGCAAATGTTTCTGTTACATCAAATGTATTGCTCAAAAACATTTGTGCAAAAAACACCAGTGCGTTAATGATGATGAGGTTCAATACCACAGGGGTGGTGCGTTGAAAGCCGTTGCCGTAATTGTTATATGCCATTGAGTAAAGTTAGTGTTTAAAAAAATTATTTCAGTTGCAGCAATACCACGCACTCTATATGGTGCGTATGCGGAAACATATCCACGGGTTGTATCTTTTCGATGCTGTATTTTTCGCCCAGCAATCCAATGTCCCTGGCCTGTGTGGCGGTATTGCAGCTTACATATACAATTTTAGGTGCGGCAATATCCAGCAGTTTATTCACCAGTTTATCATGCATACCGGCCCTGGGCGGATCGGTAATGATCACATCGGGCCGGCCATGGGTGGCAAAAAAATCATCATTGCAGATCTTAATTACATCGCCGGCAAAAAACTGTGCATGCGTAATATTATTGAGTGCCGCATTTTCTCTGGCATCGGTAATGGCATCCTCAATTACTTCCACCCCAATTATTTTTTTTGCATTTTTGCTTACAAATATGCCAATGCTGCCCGTACCACAATACAGATCGTATACCACTTCATTACCTGTAAGCCCAGCAAAATCTCTTGTTACCGAATATAACTTTTCGGCCTGTTTGGTATTGGTTTGAAAAAATGATTTGGGTGATATCTTGAATTCAAAATCCTCTAGTTTTTCTACAGCAAAGCCTTTTCCAAAATATACCTGCGGAGTAAGGTCGTAAATACTATCATTCCATTTGGGATTGATGGTGAACAGTAAAGTAGTTATTGATGGTACAGCTTTCAATAAATGATCAAGCAGTCTTTTACGGTCCGTTTCATCATCATAATTGAACACCATGTTCACCATCAGTTCGCCGGTGGTACAATTGCGGATGATGATATTGCGCAGCCATCCGGTATGCTGCCTGATATCATAAAAAGAAAAATTATTTTCCAAAGCAAAACTGCGAACGGTATTGCGAATGGCATTGTTCACATCATCCATCAAATAACATTCCTCTATATCAATGATCTTATCAAAAATGCGTGGTGCATGATAGCCCAGTGCAACTTGCATTAGTGCAGGCACTTCAACATCAGCATCCATCAATAATTCTTCAGGGTTTGCCAAAACCCCGCTTTGGGAGAGATTGGGGGAGACTGTCATTTCGCCCGGCAACAAATATCTTTTATTACTGAAAGTAAATTCCAGCTTGTTCCTGTAGTAACGATCTGCATCAGCACCAATAATGGGCATAATGGGTGGCAGTTGCACCTTACCGATCCTTCTTAAATTTTGTTCCACTTCCTGCTGCTTGTATTGCAATTGTTTTACATAAGGCAGCATTTGCCATTTGCAGCCACCGCAAACACCAAAATGTTTGCAAAAAGGTTCCACCCTTTCTTTGGAATATTCTTTTATGGTTTGTACCCGGGCCTCGGCCCAGTCTTTTTTATTTTTGGTAACAAACAGGTCTGCCACATCACCCGGTACGGCGCCGGATATAAAAATTACCTTGCCGTCGGCCTTTGCCAGGGCCTTACCTTCGGCGGCATAATCTGTTACCAATACATTTTCAAGTATGATTTTCTTTTTTTGCTTTTTCACGGCTGCAAAAATACCTTATTAATCATCAATATCGTTTTGTTAATGATTTGTAATTGTTAAAACTGCCACAGAGGGGCTATTGCCGTTTAATCAACGATTTTAAATACATTTGCTAACCTTAAAATATCATGAAAAAATATATCATTTTCTTTTTTGCAATACTGTGTGCCGGTCATGGTTTTGCGCAGGGCTACAGGGTTACTTTACAGGCGCCGCAATATAAAAAAGGGATTGCCTACCTTACTTATTATATGGGGCCTAATTTAAATGTGGCCGATTCTGCTGCTATCAGCAATACCGGCACCGCTGTTTTTAAGGGTGCTCAAAAACTGGCCGGGGGCATATATGTGATCGTTTTCCCCGACAAACGCCTGCGAACAGAATTTTTAATTGGCCAGGAGCAGCAAATTACTATTAAAGCCGATACCACCGACCTGCTGAACAAAACCCTGGTTAACGGATCAAAAGAAAACCTGCTGTATGTGCAGTACCAAAAATATGTGTCGCAAAAGGGCCGCCAGCTGGAGGAAGAGAGAAAGGCCTATGCCACATCTGCTACCACCGCAGACTCTGTATTACACGAAAAAAATTACAACCAATATAATAAGGAGCTTACCAATTACCGGGAAAATTTATTAAAAACCCAGCCCAATTCCATGATGGCGGCCCTGCTTAAGGCCATGCGTGAACCCACGGTGCCCATTAGCAAGCCCCTGACCCGGGAGGATTCTACCTATAATTATCATTATTACAAGGCCCATTACTGGGATGGCGTAAGTTTTATGGATGAAAGAGTGATCCGCTCTCCCTTCTTTTTACCCAGGCTGGAGCGGTATTACCGCGAAGTGATTCCACAAATGGCCGACAGCATTATTAAAGATGTGGATTACAAATTATTATTGGCCAGGAGCTGCCCCGAAATGTATAAATTTTTACTGAACTGGCTTACAGATGAATACATCAATCCAAAATATATGGGCCAGGATGCGGTATTTGTACACCTGTTTGAAAATTACCACAGCAAGGGCCTTACCAGCTGGTTAAACAATAAGCAACTGGATGCCATCAGCCGCAGGGCCTATATGCTGATGGCCAATTTAATCGGGGAAAAAGGATCTAACCTGGATATGCTGGATAGTAGTGGAAAAATGTCTACACTTTACGACCTGAAGGCCGATTACACCATACTGTGCTTTTGGGATCCTAACTGCGGCCATTGTAAAGAAGAGGTACCGCGGCTGGATTCTATTTACCGGGCCAGCTGGAAAAAACACGATGTAAAAATTTATGCCGTGCTTACCCCCGATGACAAAGAAAATGTAAAACCGGAATGGGAGCAATTCATTAACGAACATAAACTATCTGAATGGACGCATGTATACAAGCCCAAAGAAATGGAAGAGGCAGAGTATGCTGCGCAAAAGCCCGGTTTCAGACAATTGTATGATGTTACCATGACACCTACTTTATATTTACTGGATAAGGATAAACACATCATCGGAAAAAAACTCACCATCTTTCAGCTGAATGACCTGCTTGAAGTTAAATGGAAAAACAAACCTTAAAATTTTAACCTGTCATGAAAATTATTTTTGTACTGTTTGCATTTGTATTCAGTTGTACAGCTCTTTATGCCCAACCCCTGTTTACTTTTGGTAATAACAAGGTAGATAAAGAAGAGTTTTTAAGGGCTTACAATAAAAACAAAACGGCCGTAGCAAATAAGGAGCAGGCATTAAGAGAATACCTGGATCTTTATTCTAAATTCAAATTAAAAGTAAAGGCTGCCAAAGACCTGCAGCTGGATACGCTGCCACAAATTATCAGTGACATGCAAAACTTCAGGGCGCAGATAGACGAGGGCTACATGAATAACGAACAGGCTGTGAATGAACTGGTGGATGAGGCCATGCTGCATGCGCAAAAAGACCGTCATGTTATTCATTTCTTTATTCCTTTAGATACACATACTTCCAAAACAGATTCGGCAAAAGCAGTGGCTGCCATGCAGGATCTGTATAAAAACTTAGCTGCAGGTAAAAGTGATTACAATGGGCTGGTGAATGAGGTATCATTAAAATTTACTGCTGCGGGTATTAAGGCTGCAGACATTGGTTATATTACCGCCTTTGCTGTTCCATACGAGTATGAAAAAATTATTTATTCGCTGAAAGTGGGCGATGCCGGTAAACCTTACCGCTCTAAAAAGGGCCTGCATATTTTTAAGGTGCTGGATGAAAGAAACAATCCCGGCAAATGGAGGATAGCACAAATACTGTTTGCCATTCCTCCCGGAAGCGACCCCTCTGTTGTACAGCACCTGGCTGATTCGGTATACGCACAATTACAGGCGGGTGCCGATTTTGCTGCCATGGCAAAAAAATTCAGCGATGATAAACTCACGTATTTATCTGGTGGCGAAATGCCCGAATTCAGTACCGGGAAATTTGAAACGCCCTACGAACAGCAGGTATTTGCCTTAATAAAAGACGGAGCCATATCAGTACCTTTTGCCTCTTCTTTTGGATTTCATATTGTAAAACGGCTGAGTGTACGGCCAGTACCTGCAGATATTACAGACGCTGCATTCCGGTTAGATATCAAACAAAAAGTGCTGCTGGACAGCCGGATCAATACTGCAAAAGATGCTTTTACAAAGGCGGTACTGCAAAAAGTGCAGTACAAAAAAATAACTGCTGTTAAAAACACTGACCTGTTCCGTTATGCCGACAGTGTGGTGAAAAATCCGGCAGCTTTTGAATCACAGAAATTTCCCATTGGCAATAAGCCCATTTACAATTTTGCAAAAAGCACACTTACCGGTAACGACTGGCTGGTTTTTATCAGGGATTATAAAACCAACCCCGAGTTGTATAAGGGAGAAGGTGATAATGCGCTGTTAGAAAAATTTGTAACACTCAAATCAATGGAGTATTACCGGAAACACCTGGAAGAGTTCAATGCCGATTTTCGTTACCAGATAGAAGAATTTAAAGAAGGCAACCTGCTGTTTGAAATAATGGAAAGAAAAGTGTGGAGTAATGCAGCCAATGATGTTCCCGGATTAAAAAAATATTATGCCGGGCATCAGGACAAGTACCAGTGGAATGCAAGTGCCGAGGTACTCATATTCAGCTGTACCAGTAAAAAAGCTGCTGCTGCTGCACTTACAGCATTACAAAGCGGTAAGGACTGGAAAAAAATTGCAGAAGAGAGTAACAGCACCATACAGTCAGATTCAGGAAGATACGAACTGGTACAACTGGCTTTGCCCGCAAACAGCAATATTGCCGCAGGAATGGTTACACCCATTGCCGAAAATACGGATGGCACAGCAGGTTTTGTAAAGATCCTGCAATTGCATGCTGCCAGCGAACCACGCAGTTTTGATGAAGCAAAAGGTTTGGTGATCAACGATTATCAAAACATTTTAGAAGAAAAATGGCTGGAAGAGTTAAAGAAAAAATATCCTGTAAAAGTGGATGAAAAACTTTTTCAAACCCTCATTAAATAAACAATCTTTTACAGGCCAAATTTTCTGGCACGGTATTGCATAACTGGTTTTAGAAATAACCGGTGAACAGTTAAAACAAATATCATTGAGCGATACACTGTTTTAATCATCACTATTCATTAATCTAAAATCAGTGTATGAAAAAAGTAATTATTGTATTTGCAGGCACACTCGCCTTATTGAGCGCAAAAGCACAAGTGTATATCCAGGGCGGATTAAACTTAGCCAACATTACCCAAACCAACGACGGGCAAACAGAAAAAAATAATATGCTGCCAAGTTTTAACGCAGGTATAATGGCCAGGTTTGGCTTGTCCACCACTGTTGATCTGGAGTCCGGGGTATTATTAACCGGCCGTGGTTCTAAGGCCGAAACCTATTTTAACGGCGATGCCGATTATGTAAAAGCAAAGTTTAATCCCTTGTATGCAGAAGTACCTTTAAACCTGGTGGTAAAAATACCGATGGCTAAAAGTTCGGGTGTATTCTTTCATGCGGGGCCTTACATTGCAGTAGGGGTGGGTGGTAAATCAAAAACTGAAAGTAAATTCGGGCCACTGTCTTCTTCTTCCAGCAGCAACATCAAATTCAGCAATGACGATCCATTTACATCGCAGCAGGATGACGCCGCCTACGACAAGTTAAAGCGTTTTGACTTTGGGATGAACCTGGGTGGTGGTGTGCAGTTCAATCATGTAATGCTGAAAGTAAACTATGGTTTGGGTTTTGCAAAAATCAACTCTACCGAAAGTAACAATACAGCAAATGACAAAAATAAATACCGCACACTGAGTTTTTCATTGGGTTTTCCATTAAATAACAAATAGTTTGGTATAAAAAACCCGCAGTAAAATTGTACTGCGGGTTTTTATTAGTTTTTTTAAATTAATACACCACTTTAAGCAAGCGCCACCTGTACTTAATATTGTTAACACCCGAAAGGTTAACAGCGTAGGTTTCTTTTCTAACAATCCATGCATCGCTGTTGTACCAGATTATATCTTTCAGCACGCCGGCCTGCGAGCCCTCATAACGGTTCACCACAAAATCGGGGAATGTTGTACCCAACACACTAATACCACCACCAATGGTAATACCCACTTCCTTTACTATAAAATTTTCAGCTGCCCCGCTAAAATAGCCGCTGTAAGTGTCATTTACTGTTGCCGGGTCTTTGCACAACAGATTAGCAGTGGAGTTTGCATAATTGAATACGCCCCCGGTATTTTGATTCAACAAATATATAGTTGCAGTTGTGCTGTCTGTTATATTAAGCCAGGTTTGGCCTCCATAACTTTGCTCCCCGCTTACTTTATACACCACTGTGTTACTGCTGAAACTGGTACCTCCGGCACCATAGGTATCCAGCTGATAGGTCCATGCCGTACCTACTCTTGGTTTAGTAATGGCAGCGGGGTTATCTGTGCTATTTTTTTTGCAGGCAATGATTGTTGTTGCTGTTAATAACAGCAGCAACAGTTGATGGTATGGTTTCATGCTTGAATTTAATGAATTATTAATAAGCATCCCTTACACAAGCGCTTTTACCACATCTGCAATAATATTGGGACGTCCCAGTGTGTAATAGTGCAATACCGGCACGCCAAATTTTTTCAATTCCCTGGATTGGTACAGCAACCACTCTGTTCCAATTTTTTCCACCTCCGCATCCGTTTTACATTTCAAAATTTCGTTGCTTAATGCAGCAGGCAGGTCAATATGAAACACTTTGGGCAGCATGGTCAGTTGCTTCAGGTTGTAAATGGGTTTTAATCCGGGAATAATGGGTACAGTAATCCCCATATCGCGGCATGCTTTTACAAACGCGTAGTATTTTTCGTTGTCAAAAAACATTTGGGTAACAATATAATCTGCTCCCATATCCACCTTTTTTTTCAGGTACTGCAGGTCGCTGTCCATATTGGGTGCTTCAAAATGTTTTTCGGGATAGCCGGCCACACCAATACAGAATTTGGTACTTGAATTATTTTTCAGGTCTTCTTCCAGGTAAATACCGGCATTCAGGTTTACCACCTGTTTCAGCAGGTCGCTGGCATATTTGTGCCCGCCGGGTTCTGCTTCAAAAGAATTTTCATTTTTGGCTGCGTCGCCGCGTAATACCAGCACATTATCTATACCCAGGTAATGCAGGTTGATCAGAGCATCTTCGGTTTCATTGATATTAAATCCCCCGCAAATTAAATGAGGTACCGTATCCACACTGTATTTGTTCATAATGGCGGCGCAAATACTTTCGGTGCCGGGGCGTTTACGTACCACCACTTTTTGAAAACTGCCATCGGCATTTTTCTTAAATACATGTTCGCTGCGGTGATAGGTTACATTTATAAAAGCCGGCTTAAACTCCATTAAAGGGTCTAAGTGTTTATATAAAGACTGGATGCCTTTTCCTTTTAATGGCGGCAGAATCTCAAAGGATACAAGTGTATCTTTTGCCTGGTTTATATGATCAATTACTTTCATCAGTTAAATTAATTATGCAAACATAAGCAAGCTGCTAAACATTATCAAAAACGCTGAAGTAAAAAGAAAGTTCAGTGAAACAATGCTGATCAGTATTCAATTTTAAAAAGATAGAGTACACTGGCCTTGTAATAAGCTGTACCCAGGGGATATACTTTTCGGTTCACCTGTCTCCAAACGATCCATGTGTACGGATTATACCATAGCTGGTCAATCAGGTGCGTGCCTTTGTAGGTTTCGTAATAAGTAGCCGGTATATCACCAATATCGGTGCTGATGGTATCATTTACTCCCTTCACTACAAAGTCTTCCATTTCGCCGCTGTAAAAAGTACTGTAGGTATCGTTTTTTGCCGCAGGATATTTACAAAATAAATAACCATTGCTGTTGGTATACTGGTACAGTCCGTCGGCTTTTTCCTGCAACAGGTACACCGTGGTATCGGTATCCACATTTGCTATCCTCAGCCATTTTTCGCCGTTTATTAATTCTTCCGACCTGGCCTCAAAAACCAGGTTCTCAGCTGTGGCAAGGCCACCATTGTAAGAATAAAAAGTATAATAACGGTAGCTCCATTTGGTGCCCAGCCGGGGTTTTTGTAATACCGGCGGAGTAGTTCCCTGGATGATCTCATAATCCAGTTCTTTCTGGCATGAGCTAATCAAAAACGAAGCTGCCAAAACAGCTATTATCAGCCGTACCCCAGTTTTTACTTTTATGCTATGGTAAAATTTATTCAAGCCGGTAATCTATTTTCTGTTGTATGGCTTATAAATCTATGCAAAACAGGCGGAATTTCAAAAACACCGTGTTGGGCTGCAGACAGGGAAATTTCTGTTAAGAAAACCAAATAAAAAATTGCTATTGTACTAATCGCTTATTTTTGCATCAAATAATTTTTCTTGAGCCTTACAATACAAACAAAAAACCTGGTAAAGATCTACGGCAGCCGTACTGTAGTAAACAATGTTTCCTTTAATGTAAAACAGGGTGAAATTGTTGGTTTACTGGGACCCAATGGCGCAGGTAAAACCACTTCCTTTTACCAGGTGGTGGGCCTGATAAAGCCTGATGAAGGCGAGGTTTTTTTAAACGATATCAATATCACCAGGCTGCCCATGTACAAAAGGGCGCAAATGGGTATTGGTTATTTACCGCAGGAAGCCAGCGTATTTCGTAAGCTGAGTGTGGAAGATAATATCAGTGCAGTACTCGAAATGACCAAATTAAGTAAGGCCGAACAAAAAGAAAAACTGGAAAGCCTGCTGGACGAATTCCGCCTGCAGAGAGTACGTAAGAATAATGGAGATACCCTCAGCGGTGGTGAAAGACGCCGTACTGAAATTGCCCGTGCACTGGCAGTAGATCCTAAATTTATTTTGCTGGATGAACCCTTTGCCGGTGTGGATCCTATTGCCGTGGAAGATATACAGGCCATTGTAGCCAAACTGAAATTTAAAAATATCGGGATTCTTATTACCGATCATAATGTAAACGAAACCCTGAGTATTTGCGACAGGGCTTATTTACTGATTGACGGAAAGATATTTGAACACGGTACTGCCGAAGAACTGGCCGGCAATGAGCAGGTACGCCGCCTGTACCTGGGCAAAAATTTTGAACTGAAAAGAAAGGATTATTTGCATGATGAAGCTGCAGAAGAAAAAAAGTTTGAAGATTATGGTACCGCGGAAGACTAACCAGCCCGTATACTAACAATACAAACGCTTTATACCGGATGTATTTACCTCTATACTTTTTCAAATACATAAACATCAAAACATAGTTGCTTCTAAACCAGTTTGTGGTACTGCATGAAACACCATTGGCATTATTAATTTACTCCGTTATTGGTGTTACCCATAAATAATGTATTAATACCATTGTTTAAATAATTTATTGCGTTTCATTTTGTATTTTGCTGCTGATGAAATTGCTTTCTCCCATAATATCCAGGCTTGCCCGAAACCGTTTTTGGCGCATACAAAACTGGAGCAACCACCCCGTGGCAGCGCAGCGGCAGGTGCTGCAGGACCTGGTATCGGCGGGACAATACACTGAGCTGGGTAAAAAATACCATTTTGAAAGGTTGTTTACCCTGAAGGAATTTAAAAAGCGGGTACCCATTCATGAGTACGACAACATTAAGCCATACATTAACCGCATGATGCAGGGAGAAGAAAATGTATTATGGAATACCCCTGTAAAATGGTTTGCCAAATCGAGCGGCACCACCAGTGATAAAAGTAAATTCATTCCCATCAGCGATGAAAGCCTGGCAGACAATCATTTTAAAGCTGCCAAAGATGTACTGACACATTATTATAATAATTTTCCGGGCAGCGACCTGCTTACCGGTAAAAGCCTGGTGATTGGCGGCTCTCACCAGTTAAGCCAGGTAAATGAAGACATACAGTTTGGAGACCTGAGTGCCGTGTTGATGCAAAACTCTCCCTTTTGGGGTCAGTGGATACGTACACCCGATCTTAGCATTGCCCTGCTGGATGAATGGGAAAACAAGATAGAGCAACTGGCACAAACCACCGCCAACGAAAATGTGACCTCACTGGCAGGTGTACCCACCTGGACCCTCATTTTATTGAAACGCATTCTGGAAATAAAGAACAAACAAACCATTAAAGAAGTGTGGCCCAATTTAGAATTGTATGTAAACGGGGGCGTTTCTTTTGTGCCATATAAAGAACAGTTTGACAGGATCATTGGCGGAAAAATCAATTACCTGGAGATCTACAATGCCAGCGAAGGTTTTATTGCCGGGCAGGTGAGCCCGGATGACGAGGGCATGCTGTTGTTTACTGAGCATGGTATTTTTTATGAGTTTATGCCGGTGGAAGAATATGGCAAAGAAAAGCCTGTCACTATTGGATTAAGCGATGTGGTGGTGGGTAAAAACTATGCCTTGATCATTACCACCACCGGTGGTTTATGGCGTTATTTAATTGGCGATACCGTAACATTTACTTCCATCAATCCCTATAAAATAAAAGTAAGCGGCCGCTTAAAACATTATATGAATGCGTTTGGTGAAGAGGTAATTGTTGACAACTCTGACAAAGCTATTGCCGTAGCCTGCGATAAAACCAATGCAATGGTAAGCGACTATACTGCAGCCCCTGTATACTTTAGCGAAAACAACAACGGTGCACATGAGTGGTTGATAGAGTTTGAAAAAGCCCCGGATAATATCACCGCCTTTACCTACGAACTGGACAATGCATTAAAGGAGATCAACAGCGACTATGAAGCCAAACGCCATAAAGATATTGCCCTTCGTTTACCCATTGTGCAGGTACTGCCCCGCGGAACATTCAATGAATGGTTGAAAAGTAAAGGCAAACTGGGTGGCCAGCACAAAGTACCCCGCCTGAGTAACGAGCGAACTATACTTGAAGAAATACTTTCTTTACCACAATAAATTAAACGGGGCCCTGATCTTTAATCGGGCACTTCCACTATCGTCCAGTTTTTGGTGCGCCTGTTCCAGAGTATGGTATAGTCTTTTCCATGAAACAACTTGAAAGTGCGGTACCCGTTATAATATTTCAGGCGCAGCCAGCCATAATTGTATATTTCATATTTAAATACAAAGGGTTCACCTGCTTTTATTTCTGCAGTTTGAAAATTCTTTCCATCATCACTTAAATAAACTGTTTCTGCTTTGGAGCTTTGCATGTACAGGGCAATCCAGCTTGGGTCGGTATTGGGATCGGTATTAGTATTGCCTGTTCCCGGGTTAGTGCCTGATGGATTGGTATTGGTGCCGCCGGTAGTAGTACCCCCGGTGGTAGTATTACCTGAAGACGATCCGCCGGTATTTCCACCCGCAGGGCTGCTGCCCAGCTGTGCCTGCGCCATATTCCACCCTTCTTCAATAGCAGTAAGCCTGTTTTTTTTAGCCGGATGCGTGGCACTGGCCTTATCAGATCCAATTTTTTCCATTGCGGCCTTCGATTGAGCCAGCGTTGCACCAAGGCGGCGCATTACATAACCCGAAAACTTATCCGCTTCTATTTCGCCGGGGATGCTGCTTCCCTGATTTTTTATTACATGGTTATAATAGTGATGGCCCATTTCATGTGCCAGTACACTGATACTTGCCCATTTGGTAGCCGCATAGGTATCCAGGTTTTCTAAAAAGTCATTGTCGTACACAATCCACCTGAGGTTATTTATCATGGTAGCATATGCATTGTTGATACCGTTTTGCTCTTTAAGCTTGAAGTTCTCTTTCCACTTCACACTGTCCAGCATTACTTTTAAGATATCTGCTGCCTCATACACCGATTTAAAATTGCTGCGCAGTGAGGGAGGTGGTATTTTAAACCCGCAGGCATTTTCTTTTTGGGCATGTACTGATGTTATTGCAAAGCTGAAAATAAGCATCACAAAAAAGGTTCTTACTCGCATTTGTATATTTTTAAAAAAGTTAAGATACAAAAGCGTTGTAATATACCGGCGTTTTTAAAAGAAAAATTTAAATATGGGCCGGGTAATTTTTCAAGCTGGTACTGTTTAGAAAAGTACCGGGTTTTAATTGTACAGTTAATTGATTTACTTTTGCTTTAACCTAAATGTTTTGTTATGAAATTACTGGAAGGAAAAACAGCCATCGTAACCGGCGCAGCCCGTGGTATTGGCGAAGCCATTGCTATAAAATTTGCCGGGCAGGGCGCTAACGTGGCTTTTACGTATGTAAGTGACGGCAGTGCCGAAAAAGCCGCCGCACTGGAACAAAAATTAACCGCACTGGGTGTAAAAGCAAAAGCGTATAAAAGCAATGCCGGCGATTTTGCCGCCTGCGAAGCTTTTGTTACCGATGTATTAAAAGAATTTGGCAGTGTTGACATTTGTGTAAACAATGCCGGTATATCAAAAGATAATTTATTGCTGCGCATGACGCCCGAACAATGGGACGAAGTGATGACAGTAAACCTGAAGAGTGTATTCAATATGACCAAACAGGTAATTCGCCCTATGATAAAAGCTAAAAGCGGCAGTATTATTAATATGAGCAGCGTAATTGGTGAGATGGGCAATGCCGGGCAAAGCAGTTATGCCGCCAGTAAGGCCGGTATCATTGGTTTTACCAAAAGCGTGGCAAAAGAACTGGGCAGCCGCAATATCCGCTGTAATGCCATTGCACCGGGTTTTGTAGAAACCGATATGACCAGTTATTTAAAGGAAGGCGAAGGGGCCGAAAAATATAAAGCAGGTATTCCGCTGGGCAGGTTTGCTAGTGCCGAGGATATTGCCAATGTTACCTTGTTTTTAGCAAGTAACCTCAGCAGTTATGTTACCGGGCAAACCATCAGCACATGCGGGGGGTTAAATATTTAGTTTGTTCAACTTCAACTATCAATATGGCTGTTTTTAATAAACAGCCTTTTTTATTTTTACATTTTTTTGACAGAACCATTTTCTTAATGCCGCATAAAAACTATTTCTTTGCGCCAGTATAATGAAAAAATTTTTCTCCATATTATTACTTGTTATTATAGCCTGCTATGTAATGCCCGGCAAAAACTGTTGCTGGGACAAGAGTAAGTGTGGCGTAACCTGTACTGATAACAGCGGGGAAGAAACTGATGAAGTAAAAAAAGAAACTAAAAAAGATCTGTTTATTAACCATACAGAAACCCCTGTTGCTGTAAGCCCGCAATCCTTTTCAACTTCTTCTCCCGCAGCCTGGCTTTCATCCCTGCTGCACCTTGTGGAAACACCTCCCCCCGATGTAGTTTAATGATATTTTATTGCAATCAGTTATTGATTGAAGCAGGATTATATTCATCCTTCTCGAATATTTATTAAACTTTTTTACTTTATACATAATGACGCACACCGCCAACCCCGTTTCAAGGATCATGAAACTGGTATCGCTTGAACGAAAAGAAATTTCGCAAATATATTTTTACGCCGTACTGTATGGTATTTTAATGCTGGTGATACCGCTGGGTATTCAGGCTTTAATTGCATATGCACAAACCAATATGGTTTCCGCATCGGTAATATTATTGGTGGTATTGATTGTACTGAGTGTTTTCATCAGCGGGGTATTGCAGATCAACCAGATGAAAGTGATTGAAAAGATACAACAAAAGGTATTTGTTCGTTACGCATTCGATTTTGCTGGTAAAATACCCGGCCTCAACCTCTCGGGTATTGACAATTATTACCTGCCCGAACTGGTGAACCGCTTTTTTGACACACTGACCCTTCAAAAAAAGATCGCTAAACTGCTGCTGGATTTTCCTTTGGCCATTGTACAAATATTCTTTGGCCTGGTATTGCTGGCTTTTTACCACCCCATCTTCATCGCTTTTGGGCTGCTGGTGGTAGCCGTGGTATTTGCCATCTTATATTTTTCCGGCATGCGGGGGCTTTCTACCAGTATTGAAGAAAGTACATACAAATACAGGGTGGTGGCATGGCTGCAGGAAATGGCCCGTATCATCCGTTCTGTAAAATTTGCAAAATCACCACTGTTTGCTTTACACAAAGCAGATGCAGATGTTACCAACTATGTACAGGCAAGAACAGCACATTTTAAAATATTATTGCTGCAGTATAAAACCCTGGTGGCTTTTAAAGTGCTGGTTACCGCCACCATGCTGTTTGCAGGTACATTTTTACTCATCAACCAGCAGCTAACCGTGGGTCAGTTCATTGCTGCAGAAATTGTGATCCTCACTATTTTAAATTCGGTAGAAAAACTCATCATTAATCTGGACAGTGTATATGATGTGCTTACTGCCATCGAAAAAATAGAACAGGTAACAGATAAAGAAGCAGAGCCCCGTGGGTCGCTGCAATATACCGGTATAGATAGTGGCATGGCGGTGTCGCTGCAGCACCTGTCTTTTAATTATCCCGGATCGGGCTATGCACTGAAGGATGTATCGTTTGCCGTTACCGCCGGCGAAAAAGTTTGTATCACCGGGGAAGGAGGTACCGGTAAATCTACCCTGCTGCGTTTACTGGCGGGTATCTATAATCGTTTTGAAGGCAGTATTTTATTTGACAGCATCCCGGTAAATAATTACAACCTGCAATCATTGCGTTTACGCATGGGATTAATGATCAGCCAGCAGGATATTTTTAACGGCAGCCTGCTGGAGAATATTTGTATGGGCATAGAGCAGCCCAATATGCAGGAAATACAATTACTGAGTAAAAAAATAGGGCTCACCGATTTTATTGCCACCCTGGCAAATGGTTTCGACAGTACACTGCAAACCAATGGCCGTAAACTTCCTGCCAATGTGGTAAAAAAAATATTGTTATTACGAGCCATCATTAACCAGCCTGCCCTTTTATTACTGGAAGAACCCTGGCATGGCCTGGAAGAACAGTACCAGCAGCAGATCAAACATTTTTTACTGCATGAAATGAAAAATACCACGCTTTTTGTGATCACCAACGACGAAAGTTTTTCGGGTAATTGTGATACCATTATTGATCTGAAAAAAGAAGCCTGTACTGTTACCCGGCGTAATGCCGCAATACCAGGTGAGGGAACGTCTTTATAAACAAAAAAAATACCATGACAACACTAAAAGCATACACCGCTATATACCGGTACAATAAAAACAGCCGGATTAAATACTGGGCCTGGGGATTTTTTATTGCTGCCGCAGTAATACTGTTTTTACCTTGGACACAAAATGTTCGTGCCCGTGGCAATGTAACTTCCCTTCGGCAGGAACAAAGACCTCAGGAACTGAACAGTATTTTACCCGGGAAAATTGTAAAATGGTACGTAAAGGAAGGCGATATGGTAGCAGCCGGCGACACCATTTTACAAATTGCCGAAATCAAGGATGATTACATGGATCCTAACCTGGTAAACAGAACCGGGCAGCAACTGGATGCCAAACAAATGAGCCTGGCGTATTATAAAAATAAAGTGGCCGCCACTCAAAACCAGATACAGGCTATTGGCAGCAGCCGCACGCTGAAACAATCGCAATTGCAAAATAAAATACAGCAGCTGTTTTTTAAACAGCAAAGCGACAGTATTGAACTGGCCGCCGCCAGCAACGACCTGCAGATAGCCGGCAAACAATTCAAACGCCAGCAGGCTATGTACGATAGTGGATTGGTTTCCTTAACACAACTGGAGCAACGCAATGCTGCTTTTCAAAATGCACAGGCAAAAAAAATAAGTGCCGAAAATAAATGGAATAATACCAGGCAAGACCTGCTGATTGCAACAACAGAAGCGGATGCCATTAACCAGGATTATGCGGAAAAAATTTCAAAAGCGCAGGGCGAACAATTTCAGTCGATGAGCCAGATAGCAGGCGGACAGGGTGATATTGCCAAGCTGGAAAATCAATACAGCAATTACAGTATCCGCAGGGGCATGTATTTTATAACGGCTCCGCAAAACGGGCAGATCACCAAAGCAAAAAAAGCCGGCATTGGAGAAATAATTAAGGAAGGTGAAATGCTGGTGGAAATTGTGCCCGACAAAATTGATTATGCAGTAGAGTTGTACGTGGCACCCATGGACCTGCCCTTGATATCGCAGCAACAAAAAATACAGTTTTTATTTGATGGTTTTCCGGCCATTGTGTTCAGCGGATGGCCCAATGCTTCTTACGGAACATTTACCGGAAAAGTGGTAGCCATAGAAAATGCCGTAAGCAGCAATGGTAAATTCAGGATACTGGTGGTGGAAGATACCAGTGTTGCAAAACGATGGCCGGCCGCATTAAAAATTGGAACAGGTGCACAGGCTTTTGCCCTGCTGAAAAATGTGCCGGTATGGTACGAGCTATGGCGTAATATCAATGGATTTCCACCAGATTATTATACACCCGGTACAGTAAAAGACAAGTACAGTCAACAAAAATAGTATTATGAAAAAAACGACCCTTATTTTTTTAATCCTTTTGGGCCGGGGTGTTGCTTTTGCAAACGACAGCGCCCGTACTTTTTCTTTAAATGGTTTTTTACAAGTTGTAAGGCAGTTTCATCCTGTTGCCCAACAGGCAGGCATACAGGTAGATAAAGCTGCTGCCGGGGTTTTGCTGGCAAAAGGCGAATTTGATCCCCTGCTCGGCAGCGGGGGAAACAATAAAACATTTGATGGTGTTACCTATTATCAAAATAATAGCACCAGTATCAGCATCCCTGCATGGTATGGTATTGAATTGCAGGCGGGCATTGAATATATTGCAGGCGGCAGGGTAAATCCGCAGGAAACGGCCGGTAAAACAAGTTTTGCCGGCATCAGTATTCCATTGGCAAAAAACCTGCTGATGGATAAAAGAAGAGCGGCGCTGCAACAGGCTAAAATAATGGTGGGTGCATCGGAACAGGAAAAAAGAATAGCACTCAACAACCTGCTGATGGATGCAGCAGATGCTTACTGGCAATGGGTACAAACCTATTGGGTGTACCAGGTATATAACAATGTAACCGCATTGAATAAAAAAAGAATACAACTGGTAATGTCGGCCTACCAGCTCGGCGACAGGCCTGCTATTGACACTTTGGAAGCAGCAGTGCAACTGCAAAGTTTTGAGTACCAGCAAAACGATGCATTACTGGCGTGGCAAAACGCTGCATTACTGCTGAACACCTATTTATGGAAACCCGGTAATGTAGCCTACGAATTAAACAGCAGCATTGTACCTGTTGAACAAACAGACAAGCTCTTTGATGCAGTTAACCTTCCTGATCTGGATAAACTGATTACAGACACCCGGAATACACACCCCGAACTGGAACTATATAATTACAAATTAAAAATGCTGGATGTAGATAAAAGATTAAAGTTACAGGACCTGTTACCCAAGGCCGATATAAAGTACAACCAGCTGGGTAAGGGATATGATATTGCCAGTACTGCCACTAAAAATTTATTCAATAATAATTACCGCTGGGGTATGCAGTTCAGCATGCCCCTCAGGCTAAGCCAGGGCAGGGGGGCTTATAAAATGGCCCGCCTTAAAATTGCTGAAACAAAACTGCAGCAAAGCCAGAAGGAAATTGATGTGATCAATAAGGTAAAAAATTATTACAACCAGCTGCTTAATTATTATCAACAGGTAAACCTGCTGAAAAAAACATATGCCAATTATGTACAGTTACAACGGGGAGAAGAAACCCGGTTCTTTAATGGAGAAAGTTCTTTGTTTTTGATAAACAGCCGCGAAAACAAAACACTGGAAACCCTGATCAAGTTAACCGAGGCCACCATAAAGTTGAATAAAACAGTACAGGGTTTGCAATGGGCAGCAGGGCAACTATGGCAGCAGGGTTAATGCTAAGGTTTATACTGTTGTTTTAGCTGTACCGGTTTGCTTTTTTTGCGTGATACTTTTAACTGGACAATATCCACCAGTAAAGCAAAAGCCATAGCAAAATATACATAACCCTTGGGTATGTGTATATCAAAACCTTCCACCAGCAGGGTAAATCCAATCAGTAATAAAAAACTTAAAGCTAAAATTTTAAATGCTGGATGCTGTTGTACAAAATTACTGATGGGCGTGGCCGCCAGTAACATGATGATGACAGTTATAATTACAGCCACATACATTACCCATACCTGTTGCACCAATCCTACTGCAGTAATAATGGAGTCTACTGAAAAAACAATATCCAGTAGCAGTATCTGGCTAATCACAGCAGTTCTGGTAACAGGGGTTGTTTTGGCAGCGGTATCTGTATCATCGCCTTCCATTTTATAATACATTTCCCTGGCGCTCTTATAAATGAGAAACAGTCCTCCGGCAATCAGTATCAGATCTTTCCCGCTAATATTTGTATTGAACAGCGTAAACAGGTCTGTATCCAGTTTCATAATAAATGAAACAGCCGTTAACAAACCCAGCCGCAGTACCATGGCCAGTACAATGCCCCAGTTCCTTGCATTTTTTTGTTGTTCGGGCGGCAGTTTTGATGCCAGTATAGAGATGAAAATAATATTGTCGATACCCAGTACCACTTCTAATGCTACCAGGGTAAGTATGGAAATAATTAATTCGTATTGCATACTTTTAAGATGAGCGGAAAGCTACCGGGTGATTTAATTTTTTATGCGGTCCCATAAAAATACGCAGCAGTATTCTAAATGCCGACAGCTCTATAAACAGCAAACATAAGCCCATTAAAATGATCAATATGGTTTGACTGCTGTGCACATAAGTAAAAAACACATCGATGCCAATAAATGCTGCCGTAATGGGAAAACCCAGCATTCCAATACAGGCAAATAAAAAAAGCAGTCCGGTATTTTCCTGTTCATATACATACCCATGAAACCGGTTGAGCGAAATATCATTGTCTACAGCCCTGATCTTTTGCAAACAATAGTAGCCCAGGGCAAAAGCAGGTACAATACCACTGGCATAAAAAATAAGTTCAATGGTATTAATATGCGGGGCATTAAATAGTATGGCGGCAATAATGTACAGGTGCGCTGTTAGTAAATACATCCAGGCTTTTAATGCCGATGCCCTGCATGAAAAGGCAAAAAGAATAAGTGCTAAAGCAATTCCCATTAAAATAATGGGCAGCGCTTCGCCTGCAAACGAAAGCAACTGGTGGTTAGTATATCCAATAATTAGCAATAACAGGCCGGCAACTGCCATTAAAGCAATAATAATGGAGGCTTGTAAAAACTGCAGTTGTTTGCCCAGCCATTTAAAAGGACTCCATAAATACGTAAACATCATTCCATCTAAATTCCATTCTTTAATACCCAGTACATACAGGGTGGCCTGTAGTTTTGATACCGGCTTTTGTACGGGAGCAGTATAATGAAAATACTGGTGATGTACCAGGTAGTTCAATACAGATGGAGACACCAGTAACTGGTAGGTTCTTAAAAATGCATTTCCGGCAAAATGCACCAGTACCAGCCAATGCCACCCAATGGCCACTTCAATAAACATCAATCCAATTTGTGCAGCAGAAGCATAGGCAATTTGTGTTTTAACTGTGGGCTGCACCCTTGCAATCAACGTGGCTATTATTGCAGTTGCTGCGCCTGTTACAATGATGAGCAATTTTGCCCACAGCATGTCTTCCCAAAAAGGGTGCGTACGCAGTAGTAAAAAAACACCAATATGCACACTCAGCGAACCATAAAAAATTGCAGACGAAGCAGTAGGGCCTTCCATCGCCCTGGGTAACCAGGCTGTAAAAGGAAATTGTGCCGATTTGATGGCTGCAGGCAGTATCATCATACAAACTATAAATATTGCCATTCCTGTATTGCCTGACAGAACAGCCAGTTCTTTTGCCTGGCTCAATTTAGAAAATGTGATATTCTGATGCGTAAGGTGGTGCATCATCCACATGGCCAGCATCAAGGCCACATCACTGGTACGGTAATAAGAAATGGCCTTGAATGCATTTTTTACCGGTAAATAACGGTTCCGGTAAAAAGCGATCAGGATGAAAGAACATACGCCTTTTATTTCCCAGCCTATAAAAAGTGTTTCAAAATTACCTGCTAAAATAATAAAATTATACCCTGCTGCAAATAACAATATGGTGTTAAAAAAACGCTTGTAGCCATGGTCGCGGTGCATGTAATATTTGCTGAAAGTGGCTACTAAAAAAAACAATAAGGCTCCTATAACACTGAATACTGCCGTTATCTCATCATAAAACAATTCAAAGGCAAATACAAAATGATCGGTTTGATATAACGTAGCCAGGTGATAGCTAACCGGCACCATTCCGTTTACTAACCACCAGGTGGCAAATGAAACAGACAGCAGGATATATAACACTTTGGTAAAACGTACAATTTTACCAATGGCTTTTTCACTTTTGTTTTGCCAGAACAGGGTTACCAGAAATGCAAGGAATGGTATGGCGATGAATAAAACGAGTAGTTGATTCATTATTTTTTATTCTGTTTATATAAAACCGGCACCAGTTTAATCAAGTAAATACACAGGCAGGTTTTCTTCGGTAGCATGTACAATATGGTTGGTTTCCATCTTTTTTGCCCCTTCAATAAACTGTTCCATGTTATGGATGGTCTTTATTTCTCCGGCAGCGGTAACCGGATCATACTTTTCAAATACACCGTTCCTGTAATAGTAAAACTGTTGTTCATCCGGGTGCAATGCGGCAATATGAACCCACTCGTTTTTGTACCACTCAAATACTTCGGGTGACGACTGAATGGCTTTTAATACGATCTCGGGCCGGTGCTCTACAATTACCAGTAAACGAACGGGGTCGTGCACCTCAATCATTTGCCATGGAAGGCCGGGCCGCAAATCACCATCACTGCTGTTGGCCACCCCAAACAGTCCCATCACATTATGCGGCAGCTTTGTTCCGGCTCCCATTTTAATATTATCTACTCTTGAAAAATAGTATTCCAGGTTAATACCACCGCAAACCAGGCCAATGGGCCGCATAACTGCAGCAAGAATGGTTCCCTCTGCATCGGTGGTATAATCGTAACTGTTTAAAAAGGCCCGACGGTCTAAAAACAATCTTTTGGTAACCTGCCGGCGGCCAATGATGGCAAGGGTATTGGTACCATGGCCCAGTTCGGGTCTTGGTTCAAACAGTGAAACAGACCGGTTGTGTATGGCTTTGCGTACCTGCTCCAGCTCCTGTTTAGTATTGATAGATGCAAAACGCCTGCTGCGTTCTTTGGCATTCAGGTTAAGGGCGGTTTCAAAATTTTGTATATTGTTAAGATGTGTTTTTTTATTTTCATCACTCAGCAAAACAGTATCATAATACTCCATAACATCAGCAGCGGTATCATGCATGCTGCCAATAAACTGTGTATTTGAGGGAATGGTAATTCCTTTTGCAGCCAGTATTTCACGCACTTTTTTATGATTTAAAATAAATGCCATCACCCTTGCATTGGTGGCACCCGGCCTTCCGCTGCAGGCACCACAATCATGTGCACCATGGTGTGGGTTATTGGCACTGCTGCTGCCATGCGATACAAAATACACCACCGGTGCAAAGTTTGTAATAAGCCCAATCCCTTTCAAAAAAGCTTCCGCCCTTACCGCCATTTCTTCCGGAGTAAACCCTATTTGTAATCCATTTTCTGTATCTGACAGTTGTTTGTTTTCTATAGTAAGCGTTGAATTACTGTCCATATGCCCGTACGCATTTGATATGGCCGGGCTCATTTTGGGCCTGAACAGCATCTGTACTTTTTTTGCAAATGCCCAAAAACCAAAGCTCATGCTTAAGAAAAAGCCTGATACAATACCATGTGTATGTTTGGTATAAATCAGTTCTTCCTTTCTTTTAGAAGTGGCATTGTACTCCTTAATTAAGTATTTGGGTGTTACAGGTGCAGGACAAAGTTTATCATAAAACTTACTGCCCTGTTGCTGAAAATAAAACTCTACACCAAAAAAGCCGGGTGCTCCAAATGTTTCAGCAGTTGTATCTACTGCTTCAATGTGGCGGCGTATTGAATCTTCTCTTTCATCAATACAAAAAATTGCCTGTAATCCTGTTTCAAATCCTGCAGGTGTAATTACCGGGGTTTGATTAGTTTTTGTTTTTTCATTTTTGCCGGAGAGCAGTATCCCTTTTAATACAGCATCGTAATAACTCCACTCAAAAGCTTCCTGCCATAATTGTATTACCCCGGCAAGTTCTGTTTGGGGTACATCAGCAAACAGGTTAACCGGCGGGCCCGCAGCATGCGTTGCCAGTGGCTTCCATTGGTTGCCAAGTTCAAAATGCAGTGCATCCAGTTCCATCAATAATTCAAAAGCCACCAGTTCTTTAAAGCTGATGATTTTTTTGTCGAGCAATGTTTGCGGATGATCTTCCAGTGCACTGATAAATCCGCTCCAGCCATGATGCGCAAAATGCTGGTCGAATAAATACTGCTCAAAATATGCTTCATCTCCCACAATTGAGCGCAGCAGCTCGCTTATGGAATAATTGCCGGTTAAAAATTTTTGCCGGATGCTCTTTGTTTTAAAGAAACTTATCAAACTATGACGCTCCAGTTCCTGTACGCTTTCTGTAAAACTTTTATTAGCAAAAGGAAATGCTGTGATAGCAATGCCCTGGTCTAAAAAACCGCACAGGATGCGAAATAATTTAGGGTGCACTTTATTATCCAGGTCCAGCTGGTACACTTCTTTCCACAAGCTGCGCAGTTGCCCAATGCGGGGCACTGTAATGGTATCGTATTCTTTATGAAGCAGCAGCTGTTTCCATTCAGCTGCCGCCAGGCCTTTGCCTGCCAGCAGTTGCTGCAACACATCCTCTCTTATTCGGCCACTGCCGTACAGCTGGCGGTATTCATCCAGCTGCAGGTGTACCTGGAAACCAAAAATTGCAGATGCTTTAAAAATGGCATCATAAAATTTCATGTGCTGAAACGCATGCAAAGAATTATGATGAATAAAGTCTTTCAGCGCCTGTTGCGCTGGTAAAAAATGTTTTAATTCATGCAGTACATGCGCTTCATCAAATAAATGTTTGCTCATACATATTTTAAATGGATTGATCAACCTTTACAACCCCATTACAAAAATTAATGCCTCAGGTCTGCTACTGAAAATTCCGGATTCTTATCATCCCGGATGTATTCCACGTCCTCATAAAATTCTACTTTGCCCGTTTCAATATTGTACATGGCACCCACCACACCAATTTCACCGTTCTCCACCATTTGTTCAATGATGAAACTTCTTTCAATGATGTTTTTTACAGACCGGCGCACATTGATGGCCGATACATTTTCTACAAACTTGCCGTTTTTTGAATTTCTGTTACTTATGTCGGCAGTATCAGTTTCAGCATACACTGCAGGCTGCAGTTTGGATAACAGCTCGGTAAGGTTGCCCATTTCTACATGATCGCATGCACCTTTTACAGCACCGCATTTGGTATGGCCAAGCACTACAATGAGTTTACTGCCCGCCACTTTGCAGGCAAATTCCATACTGCCTAAAATATCTGTGTTTACAATATTGCCCGCAATTCGTATACTGAAAACATCTCCCAATCCCTGGTCAAAGAGCAGTTCAGCAGATGTGCGGCTGTCGATACAGCTGAGTATGGTGGCAAAAGGCCACTGACCGTCTCGGGTGGCGTTTACCTGTGCCAGCAGGTCGCGTTGCGCCTTCAGGTTTTTTATAAACCGGTCGTTCCCTTCCCGCAAAATTTCCAGTGCCATCCTGGGTGTAAGATCTGACTGTGTTTCTTTTGTATGTGCCCTCATCGTTTAATTTTTTGTTTTTAAATAATAATGATGCCGGTATTGGCGGCATTCATATTGCCATATGTGTATCCCTTATCAGTCCTGTTCAGAATGAACATGAACCGCATCTGCCATTTGATATGCCGGTTTAAAGTTCTTTAAGGTAACAGTAATGTTTTTGTCTTTAGATCCGTAACTCACAAAGTCCCTGATCAGCTCCAGTACATCATAGTCAATGTACACCGTATTGGCAGCATCAATAACCAGTTTGCTGTTTTTAGGTAAATGCGCCAGGGTTTGTTTAATAGCTGCTTTATTTAAGAATGATACTTCCTGCGCCAGGTCCATGTGTACGGTTTCGCCTTCGTGATATTTTTCTTTTTTAAAGAAATAGGCCAGTTTCATGTTGCCTCTCAAAATAAAAAAGATACTTACCACCAAGCCAATGCCCACGCCTTTTAACAGGTCGATACCCACTACCGCAATGGCGGTTATAATAAAGGGTATAAACTGATACTTGCCCGATTGCCACATGTGTTTGAATACTTTTGGACTGGCCAGTTTTAAACCGATCATGATCAAAATAGCTGCCAAACATGCCATGGGAATTTTATTGAGCAAGCCTGGTATGGCCACTACCGCAATCAGCAGAAATACGCCATGTGCAATGGCCGATAATTTTGATCTTGCACCTGCATTCACATTGGCTGATGTTCGTACAATTACAGATGTCATGGGCAAACCTCCAATTAAACCCGATACAATGTTGCCAATGCCCTGTGCCCTTAATTCGGTGTTAGCGCTGGAATATCGTTTTAACGGGTCCATTTTATCACCTGCCTCCAGGCATAGCAGGGTTTCAATGCTGGCTACTGCTGCAATGGTGGCTGCCGTGATCCACACATTGGGATTGGCAAAGCCTGCAAAATTGGGAAAGCTGAATTGCCCGAAAAATTCTCCGAGTGAAGATGCAGTGGGTAATTTTACCAAATGATTGCCCGTAATGGCAAGGGCCGGATTGGTGGCCTTGAATATTTCGTTGATAACAATACCCACAATTACCACTACCAGTGCACCAGGTATGGCTTTTATCTTTTTTAAAAACGCTACTTTGTTGAATGCGATCAGTATGGCCAGCGATACCACGGTAACTATAATGATACCGGTATGGGCATAATTGAACGACTGCACCAACTCCCCAAAAAAACCTTTGTCTGCATCCATCAGTTCGTATGAATAAAAATCGCCTTCGTGCTCTTTATCGTAACCAATAGCATGCGGTAATTCTTTTTTAATAATGATGATGCCAATTGCTGTAAGCATGCCTTCAATAACACCAGAAGGAAAATAACTGGAAATACCACCGGCTTTTGCTATACCCAGTAATAGTTGAAATACCCCAGCCAGTACTACTGCCAATAAGAATGTTTCGTATCCCAAATTGGTTACTGCTGCCAGTATTATGGCAATCAGCCCGGCAGCAGGGCCCGATACACTTACATGCGAATTGCTTAAGACGCCTACCAGTATACCCCCGATTACCCCGGTAATAATTCCGGCAAAGGGAGGGGCACCACTGGCTACTGCTATTCCTAAACAAAGGGGTAATGCCACTAAAAACACCACCATACCTGAAAGTAGATCTGTTTTGAGATTTTGTGAATTTAATTTCATCATTAATACTTAATTTTTATACATGGTTGCTTCAACAGCTGCTGCTGCTGTTGACAACTTTAAAAATGTTGACAGGATTGTTATCTCTTTTTAGCAGGTACATATTTACCTGTAACATCCATAGCATTACTACGGGTACATACAATAACTGGTATGTATTAGGAAAAGACTGATAAAGAAATTAATTAAGCCGCATTGGGCGGTGGGGCGTGCAATTCGCCATGAAAGGCAATATAAGTACCGGAGTTTTCGAGCTTATGTTCTTGCGGGGTTTTACAAGCGCTTGCTGCTGAACTGTCATGTTCGTGCAAAAATTCTTCAGAAAGGCTGTTGCTGCCGGGTGTTTTTTCATCCACATTATTACTGGTGGAATCGGATCCGTCCTCTTCTCCATTACTAACAGACAGGTTATCGGTTACCTGTTTATCCTGTTTTGCCAGCTGCTGTGTAGTCATAACAAATGGAGTACTTACAGTAAGCCATGCCAATACCAGCATCAAAAATATGGAAGATGCCTTTTGAAAAATGGTATATCGTATGCTGCGTTGCTTCATTTCAGGGGCGCAAAATAGGGTATTGCTGTTTTTAAACCAAATCAATTCCTTATTCTGTTGAAATTTTTACAATACTTAAACAATATATAATGTAAATATAATTTACTGCGCTAAATTACAATCTCATGCCCATTCAACTTATAAGGAATGGTTTTTCAATTTATTAAATATTATTTTTGAAAAAAGAAGCAGTATGAAACCTTTTGAGAAAATATTACAGGACAATAAAGAATGGGCCGCACAAATGCTGGCTGCTGATCCGGGTTATTTTCAGCGCCTGGTAGAAATTCAAAGTCCTGAAGTATTATGGATCGGGTGCAGCGACAGCCGGGTACCGGCCGATAAAATTACCGGTACCGATCCAGGCGAAATTTTTGTACACCGCAACGTAGCCAATTTGGTGGTACACACCGATCTGAATCTACTCAGCGTGTTGCAATATGCGGTGGAAGTATTAAAAGTTAAACATGTTATTGTTTGCGGCCACCATAATTGTGGTGGTATAAGGGCTGCATTAAGGAACAGCAGCCTTGGCCTGATTGATAAATGGTTGTGGAATATTAAAAATGTATACGTGCAGTACCGAGATGAGATCAATGCGCTGGATAATGAAGATGCCCAGGTGGATCTGCTCACTGAATTGAATGTAAAAGAACAGGTGCTTAACCTGGCCAAAACATCTATTCTTCAAAAAGCCTGGAAAGAGCGCAGGGGCCCCGACCTGCACGGCTGGGTATACGACTTAAGAGATGGCATCATTAACCCGGTTTTTGATATGCCTGCCGGAAGTAAGATCGATGATATTTTTGAGTACGATAATTTGTAACTAATTAGCCCGCGCAGCAAACACCTTTTGTAACAGGGCAGATGTTCTGGCGGCAGCTTTAGTACGCACTTCTATTTCTTTTTCTGCAATTTTATTGAACATTAAGTTGGCTACCAGGCCACTCATTAAATTACCCAGGTCCAGGTTCAGCTTATCGCCGGCAAACAGTTGCACCGGTGCCGTAATTTTTTTCCATTCGTTGGCCAGTTGGTATTCGTTGAGTGCAGTATCCATAACAGGTGCAATGGCCCTTCGTAAAGTATCGCCAATGGTTTTACGTAAATAATCTGTAGCGGCAGTACCACCATTCTTTACAATACTTACCGCATCTTTTATATTCATCCGCCTGATACCCTGCAAAAAAACAGGAACAGATCTTTCTGCAGTTTGTTCTGCAGCAGCACCCAATGTAGTGGTAAACCTGTTTACTTCTTTGCTTAAGCCCAGTGTTTCCAGGGTTTGCAGCAATGGCTTTACTTCATCCGGGAACAGTGCACTCAATAAAGTTTCTTTACTGATCATTCCTTTTTTACCCAGTACATTGCCGCCGGTTGAAGATCCTATGGTTAACATTTCCCTGATAGCGCCTTCAGCATCCTGTGCTGTAAATATGTTTTTTATGCTGCCGCAAGAGGGCAGTAACAGGCAGCAGGCAATCGACAGAACCAATACAAAATGTTTCATACTATGTTTTACTTTTAAATGCCGCAATGGCATGCTTTGTAAATTCACTCAGTACCAAACGGCCACTGATAGCCGCTCTTTCTTTCAGCAATTCATCCCAGTGGCCGGTTCCTTGCCAGAATATTTTTTTCATTTCGGCCATGGCCTGCGGGTTAGAATGTGCCAGGGTGTTAGACAGGCGAAATATGGCATCATCCATATTTTCAATGCTGTCGTGAATTTCGGAAAAAAGTCCTTTGCGTTTTGCCCAGTCGGCAGTGCGCCAGCCTGCAGCATCAATGGCCAGGGCACTAAAAGCAGCCGTTCCAATTTTTCTTTCCACAGCCGGCCCCACCACAAACGGCCCAATACCTACTGCCAGTTCGCTCAATTTTAATTCGGCCTTACCTGTTGCAATGGCATAATCTACTGCAGCTGCAAGGCCCACTCCGCCGCCCACGCATTTTCCCTGTATACGTCCAATAATAAATTTGGGACATTTGCGCATGGCGTTGATCACGTTGGCAAAGCCGCTAAAAAAAAACAGCCCCTCTTTTTCGTTTTGTATGGCTATCAGTTCGTCAAAACTGGCGCCGGCACAAAAGGTTTTATCGCCGGCACTTTTTAAAATAATCACCCGGGTTTCGTCGTGTGTACCGGCATAATGAATTTCGTTGGCGAGCTCATTGAGTATCTTACCCGGTAAACTGTTGCTTTGCGGATGAAAAAACTCAATGGTATTGATGCCATGTTCAATGTGGCTTTTTACATATGCTGCTGCCATGGTGCAAAAGTTTTACCAAATGTACAAAACCTTATAAGCACTGCTATTAAAAAAAACAGCCGGGCCTTTGCCCGGCTGTTTTTTTTACAGGATGCGGTTCAATGATTATACATTTACGTAATTTCCAGTTCATTTCATTTTTTCACAGTCCGTCATGTGATAAGGGTTTATATCGCAGAATACTTTACCATAAGTGCCGCCGCCATTGTATTGCTGCCGCAAACCAAAACCCTGGAAGAAGCAGGATTTTCCGTTAGCAAATTTTACAAATACGGTATACCATTGATTACTGTACCGGTATGCAGGTATACCATAATCGTTATTAACAACCGTCCAGCCGCCGGCAGAGGGAGAAGCATGAAATTTTACTACTGTATGCGGATCCAGCCTGGTATTAAAACTATTTTCGAACATGGATATTAATTGTGCCTGCGTATAACCCATTGCCAGGGCAGCTGTTTTTTCTGTCCATTGTTTTGGTAAGGGGGTGATGGCATTTTTCTTTGCTTCATTTTTTAAATCATTCACCTTGCCGGCTTCCTCAACAATGGCGGCTGCATCTTTGGCCGAAAAATTATAGTCGAAAAAATTGGCGTACTCAATGTTCTTACCATACACAGGTTTACCCCAATCATCTACCATTTCATTGGATACAAATACACCTATTTTATAATTACCATTTCTTTTAAAAACATATTGGGTATGATTGTGCGCAAAAGTGCCCACATAAAAATCACTCTGTTTTCCCTGCGAAAAATTGGGAAGGCTGGGTATAATATCAAAAGTTACAGATGTACCATTAGCCTGTGCCGGGGATAATTGAAATTTTTCTACAGTGGCAAATTTGTTGATCGTTTCATCTGCATCATCATACAATACAAAGTGCAGCATTATCCCGTCGTCATTATCGGTGAGTTTTAAGGCATCTTTTAAAGTTCCTTTTGTGGCCGTAATCTTTGCATACACCCCATTGGCAGATGTAAAGCTGTTTGTAATAACTTCTCCACCGCCGGTAAATGTTTTACTTGAAAATGTAATACTCAGATCGTTGTTTACCGGTTCGGTGATAGCGGTAAGTTCCGGATAATCTTTGGCAAAATGGAATGAACCTTTTTCTTCCGATTTTCTTACATAAGAATAGGGGGTAAACTTTATATTTTTCGCTTTTAAATTGGCCACTGTATAATTTGAACCTCCGGAGCGGTAGCCATATTGCTGATCGTACAAATAAAATGTTGTTTCAGTTTTTTCATTTGCGGGCATACTGCTGGTTTTATCAGATTCTGCAACAGCCCTGGTGTTTTCCACTGTTTCCGTTTTATTTGATTGGGTTGGTGCTGTTACTTTATCTTTTGTTTTTTTAAGCAGCCCGCCAAGCTGGCCGGCAGCTCCAAATGTTGTAATCCCCAAAAAAACTATAATGAATATTGTCTTACTTTTTTTCATTTTGCTTGTTTTAATTATAATTTAATTACCCCCACAAATAAAATAGCATAAATAATCACCTGCTTTATCTTTATAATCATACGCAACAGCGATTTTATTATCTCTGTAAACAGCCAGCTGAGGATCTGTTGTATACTTTGCTGCCATGGCAGTTTCCATATTTGTTTTAAACTTTTTCAAATCCACCTCTTTATTACTGATGGTATGCACTGTGTAGTGATAGGTGATCATAAACTCGTTGTATACCGAGGCGCTGTCCATTCGTGTATTTTCATCAATGGGCATCGGGCATTTCTTATTGATCTCCTTTGCCGCAGCATACAGGTTTTGGTTAACGGCACTGCCTGTTGCTGCGTTGCCTGTTTTAGGCGACGCATTAAAACATCCGCCCAGTAAGCAGCTTAGCAAGACCGCTGTAATACAATTTTTCATGGTGTGTATTTTGTTGAATGATGATAATCGGGTGTATTATTTATTTAACTGGATTTTCTCCCATTTGTCTTTACAATCATTTACTATTACAGCGGCATCTGTCATTTTTTCATTGGCCTCTTTTTCTGTTTTAAAAGTGGCCACCATTTTTTCACCCGCACAATCACAAATCCCCTTTATTTTTTTTTATCTGGGCGTCATTTAAATCATACTTACCTTTTGTGGCAGCATCAAAACAGGTTTTGGATGCTGTGGCTGCATCCCATTTATTTGTAATGGAACTACTGCAACTAAACAATAAAATTGTAAAACCTGGAACAATTAATTTTTTCATTTTTTAAATTAAACTTTGTTTATCTCCTTTCTGCTCAATCTGCATTTACTTATATCCGTATGCGTTGGGCTATATTTTCAACTTCAACTTGTTAACTAAAATCAGGGATACTGTTTTATCAATTTTATAACTTCTCCTTCTTTGTTATTGGTGTTCATAATTTTTAGTAAATAGTTGCCGCTTGCAAAGTGTTGCATATTAATTTTTGAGTTGTTGGCAACTGCAGTTTTTTGAAATACTAATTTGCCCATAACATCATAAAGCAATATTTTTTCACCAATGTTTAATCCCGTAATATTTACAGTATTGATGATGGGATTAGGGCAAACAGCTACCTTGTGGCTATTACAATTTATTTTTGCGTTTTCAACATTGCTAAACGTATAACTATTTACCTCTACCATTTTTAAGCGATAGAAATTGTTGCCGTTTATGGCTAAATTATCTGTGTAACTATAAGTGCTGTTATTGCCCTTTGTTTTTATTAATGCCAGGGGCTTAAAAACAACACCATCTTTACTGGTTTCCATTTCAAAATAGTTAACCCCTTCTTCTGTAGCGGTTTTCCAGCGTATTACAGCTGCACACTCATTTGTAGCAGTATTAAAACTTAGTAAAGTTATTGGCAAGGTATTATTTGGTGTAGAGAGTGTCCATAAACTAAAATCGGGGATACTGTTTTTTTCTACAAAATTGCCTGTTGCACTTCTATTGTCTTGCCCTGCATTATTCCAGGTATTGCCAAAGTCTATACTTTTCCAAACGACTAAATTGTTTTCATTTAAACTATTCAGTTCTGCATCAAAATATTTAAACCTTGCGGTAGCATTAAGTGTGGTATTATTGATTGGTGCAATATCATAAAAGCGTAATATGCTGCTGCCATTACCGCCACCATTCATTTGACTTTGATGCCCTCGCTTAAAAATGGTGTTGCCCAGCACGGCATTGGTAGTTAATTGCACACCCAAATTGCCTGGGTCGTAGCTGGTAAGTGATGCATTAATGTTTACCGTTTTTATTACAAAACCACCGCCTGGCCCAATAATACGGCTGCTTTCCGATTCGTTATCTAATTGTGCATTGGAATTTAGGGTAATGTTGTAGGCATTTACATCAATTAAGCCGCCATTAAATGTTACTGATTTATTTACGCCAATATGTTGTAATAAAAAAATATTGGAAGTAGCAGTTTTTGCAGTTTCCAACACATCAAAATTGGTGCTGCCGCTACCTGAAATAACACTGTTGCCATTGCCCGTAAAAATATATTTACCAGTATTGAGTGGCTGGTTGATAGTGCCATCATTTTTAAGATTTATATTTTCTAAACATATAAATTCATTACCAGTTATTTTAATTTCGGCACCACTCTCTACAACAAGCTGCGCTTGACTTTTTACGAAGATCAGAGATATAAAAAGCGTTAGTATATTTTTCATTGATTTTAATTTAATCTCTTACACACCTTATTGAACATCCACGATTTTTTGAATAATTATTGCCACTCAATAATGCGCTGTTAAAATAAAGACTCCTTTGAATTGCAGTAGTAGTACTGATACTGCTTTCTGAAGCTGTCCAAAATTCAGCGTAATTACCAATCGGTAAGAATGAGGCAGTGCCACCATCTCTAGAACTGGCACCAATTGCAGTGAAACCACTAAAATTAGTAGCATTGTTGCTTGCACTTGTCCAGTGAGCGATGCCTTTTTCTTTCATATCTAATCCAGCGTTATTAGCATCGCCGCCAAGGCAACTATATAGAGTTGCAAATTCAAAAGTGGTAGGTATATGCCAGCCATAAGGAGCCAAACCCCGGCTATCGTTTACTGCATACCAGTTGTATAATTTGCCATAAATAGCACCCAGGGCAGGGTCATTATTGGGGTAGCACCAAGCTCCTGTGGTTAAATTACTCCAGGCCGTAGCATTGGTTACTTCTGGTATGGGGTCTCCATTGCGGTAATTAGTTACATCCAGATTTTTAGTCATCCAGGTAGCGCAACAAATACCCACGGCTGGGTAATAGGCTCCTGTATCTAAAGAGCTACGCCAACTGGCCACTCCTGCGGCATTGCTGGTTAATATTTTTCCTTCGCCTGCATTGGTGGTAAGTTTAAAAGCAGTGGGCTTAATAGTATCGGCTTTTATATTGCCTGCTACATCTAATTTTTCGGCAGGAGTGGTAGTGCCAATACCTACTTTTTGGGCTTGCATATTTTGCATAAATCCAATAGCAATTAAATAAAGAATAATTTTTTTCATACTTATTTTTTGTTTCTTTTTAAAATTTCTTCGGCACAATCCTGGCCAATCAGCATCTGGTTGTATTTGTCGGCGTTGGCTTCCTTTTCAGATTTGTATTTGGCCGCCATTTTTTCTGCCGCGCAATCGCAAATCTTTTCTGCCGTTTCTTTTGATACAGCACCATCGTCAATTTGCTTTTGGCTATCCTGCATACACCATTTTTTGGCAGCTTCTTTATTCCACTCTTTTGCAGCGCAGCTGTACAGCACAATACAAAGTGCCGGAAGAAGTATTTTTTTCATACGATTATTTTTTAAACAGGTGTTTTAAATATGTGTTTATCGATACATTGATTGCAGACTGCGCTTGCAGCAGGAAGTATTTTTTTTGATTATTACAACTGATCTCTACTGCTGCGTTGGGTTTTATATTTTTACCTGTATGTGCCTGCGGCGTTGCTTTTGCAATTGTAAAAAGAGCTACCAGTTTCCTCAGTTGCTTTTCGGTTAATTCCCTGCTGTTGTAAGTACCTCCGCTGTAAATACCCGAAGAACTCTCTTTTGCATTTACCGGTATATACTCCAGATTCTTTCCATGTAACCCGTACCGGTTGCGGTTAGCATCGTAATAAACATAACTGGTATCTGTAGGGGGTGGCATAACAATTTGTTTAACCGCAGTTGCAGCAGTAGTACCAGCAGCTGTAATAAACAATATGAATAATAACAGTTTCATCATACTGTTTAATTTATTTTACCCATTGTGCCTGTACTTAAACTGCCGCCCTTTACCGTTTCGGTTACTTTAAACATGTAATGCCCGTCAATTTTTTCAAATGCCTTTTTCTCAATTTCTTCCGATACTTTATTCACATCCGCATTGTCGGGTACGGTTACAGTAATATATTGCTGCAGGCCGCTGTTTGCGGTATAAACAGGATTTAAAATATTCACTCTTTTATTTTTTAAAATACAGGTGCCCACTTCTGTTTCTATCACTAAAAATCCACGTACAAGATTTGCACCATTGGCACTGGCGGCAGGCACCAGGCCTACTTTTTCGAAAGACACTTTAAAGGAGTTGTTGTGCGGAATAAAGGAAACGATATTCTTTCCCTGGTAATTTAAATTGTATACTTTATCACCATGAATATTATCTGTGGTAAGATAATCCCGCACATTGAAATAGCTGATATCGTTTACTTCAAAAACCTTTTGCACCCCGCTGTTTGCAGTTATTCCATTACCCAAACTCACTTCAAATGCAATGGCGAAAACACCTTTGATAGGCGGTGCGCCCCAGGGTTTTATTTTGGTGCCATCATCCATCTGGCTGCGCCACCAGAATCTTTTGGATGCATCGCAAAATACATTGCAGGTATAGGTGGTGCCGGTTCCGGCTTTGTCACTCCACCAAATCTGCTCAGAGGGGTGTATCTCCGGCTGGCAGCAATGGCCTTCGTCCCAGATCCAGGGGCCGTATACCCCAATGGGCCTTTCAATTTTTTGATTGATGAGGGGCATGAATTTTTCTTTGGCATCATTGCCCAGCTGAATCTCTGTTTCAATGCCTGTAAAAGAACCGGGACAGCCATTTATGGTTGTTTCCCAGGGATGCCGGATGCTTGCATTGCCTGCAATTTCTTTAATGAATTGTTTGGTGCTCATCTGCGGCGGGTGTGCTTCCCTTAGCAGGTATTGATACGCAGGATCTGGTTTTACAAAAACATTTACATCAAAATCTTCATACTGTTCTCTTATGTTTTGCACTTCGGGCCGGTGCCGGCTGTCTACCTTGCCAACCAATGTTCGTTTATAATATTTAATGCTGGTGGGTTGTGGTGAAGTTTGAGATTGAGGAAACCAAAAATTTAAATTGTTGGGGATGTACACCGCAGCAGCAGCTCTTTCAAAACAGGCAGAGCCAATATCTTCATACCCCCTGTAATCGTTTGCTATAATACCCAGCTGGTTGTTTACAGCCTTGTTCCATAATTGCTGATCAGCGGGCAGCATATTGGCTGCGGAGGTAAGTACAAAATTTTTTTCTGTTGCTGTTTCCTGTATGGTAATGCTGGTGGTGTTTCCCGGCATAACAACAACAGTTTCTGTAATTGTCTTTATGTTTTTTATTTTATCGGTTACCGTCACCCCACCCTGTGGTCCGGCGGGTGGTTGCCCTTCAAAACAATGCAATGAATCAGGGTGGTATTTTACATTTGCCCTGGGCCTTTCCCAGTGATCTGTTACCCATATATAACATACTTTAGTTTGTGCAAATGAAAAGGATACAATGGTGAATTGAATTACGATATATAAAAAAGCTGTCTTTTTCATGTTTTTTATTTTAAGGAGTTTACACAATTAAATACACAGAGTTTATATGTCATCACTATCAAACTGTTCGTTATCAGAAAGTTTTAGCCATTGGCCACTGACACATATATAGCTTACGGCTGTTCTTGACCATCTATAATCAGTAAAAGTCAAAGCAATATATTCGACATAAAATAGTTTGTGTGTATAATCATATCCATCGGGTTGCATAGGATTTGCAATTGGTTTATCACCAAAAGTTCCTATTATATTTACACAGCGACCTGTAGAAGGTGTACCCGGAGTTACCTTGGGTGCATTTAAAACAAGAATTGTATAAACCCGTCCTTCTCTGGCAGCAGTTGGTGTTGGCAGGCTCACATTAATTGTTCTGTTACCATCGTTCTCCAAATCACAAAAAAGTATATAGTCGTTATCGGTTAGTGTGTAATTGTTGTTTACATATCTTGTACTGTAACTCACCGATCCATTTACTTTTAAACTTGAGCTTGATGCCACTAATGCTGGCCAACCTATTTGAGTAGTGGTATTGGCCACATCATTTATATACACCCGGCTACCGGCTTTGCCACCACGTATATAAGTGTCTTCATTTGTGCCTTGCTGAAATGTTGAAGGAAAAGTACTTCCCTGAAAATATGCAGAGCCATTAATATTACCAGCTCTGTTTACAAATAACGAAGCATCTGTAAGGCCAAAATCTCTAATACCCACATTGCCACTGCTGTTGATACGCATGCTTTCAAAACCAGATTGTTTAAATACTAATGGGTTGCCATTGGTGGTGCCAATAAAATCGGATGAGGAAGCAGCATTACCAGTAGTTTTCCATGTATTGTTTACATCGCCATTACATACATAACTTATATTGGTTACTTCGGCAGCATCTAAAGTATTGTTGCCATTATTATCTACCCCCGATTCTATTTTAGTGCCGCCAGCGGCACAGTTAACACCCGCAGCTTCTGTGGTTGTTTTTACCAAACTTATTTTTCCATTGGCTCCGGCAGGCAATACTAAATTGATAGTTTGCGAGGGGCTGGTACCTGTAATAGTGGCACTGGCAGGCGTACCCGTAGTACCTGTAACCACGGTACCTACATTCAACACATTGGGCGGGCCGGCTGGTCCAATTTTTCCGTTTACTGCATACAACGCATAGGGCACACTCAGCATTTCGGTATTGCCCAATGCAATAAAATTGGTGCCGCCCAAAGGATCCACTTCTACTTTAATAAATTTTTTTCCGGTGCTCCAGTCAATGGTGGCAAAGTTGCCGGTAACACTGGTAGCACCACTGCCACCAATAGCCGCTGTAAACAACCCCAGCTGGTTAGTGGTGAGCAATCTTACCTCGCTGTATACATTGGTTCCGGTGGCACTCCCGTCTAAAATGGTAAAGCGGGTGCGGATACCTGCATTGGGAATTGCCTGGCCCAAACTGTTACGGGCTACCGCCTGGTAGTTGAATTGATTGGGCACCTGCGCCTGTATATTTGCCACAAAGGCACAAAGCGCACAGAGAAAAAGCAGGAGTCTTTTATTCATGTTATTTTTTTTCAATTGCCGAATCTTCGGTTACTACTATTTTTCTTTTGTAAAAATGATTGTTGATGAATCCTGCAGGCTACTAACCGTAAACTGCTGCTTGTTCATTGCCGTTATCCTGTGTAAAAGCAATGTGTCGTTATTAAAACTTATTATGCTAAGCGTATCCTTTATGTTTGCATCTAACAAACCTTTGTATTGCACCGGCTTTCCATTGTTGGGCACTATATCAAAATAGAAGTACCCATTGTTTTTTACCTGCAGGCGGCTAAAGCCCGTATTGGTTTTGTTATACCAAACACCGGCCATTTTATTTTTTTTATTTGAAAAGGTTGTTGGCATAAATATTTTTCCAATGCCCCAGGCCAGCAGTGTTAAAATAATAGTGCCGGTTAAGGTTATCATAAACCTGTCTTTCCCTGCAATATTTTTTCCAATAAATATCATCCGTAAAAGTTTATGCCTGTTTTTCTATGTGTTAACTCCATTTTTATACGTTAAGAACGCCGCTCAATTTATTTTTTGAATGCTATACACACATTTTTTAGGTTGCGTACTGCCTGTTTCGGTAAAATAAAGCTGCAGGTAATACACAGCATTGGCCAAATGCTGTATATTATACTGTGTAATAGAAAATGTGTTGTAGTCAAATTCATTGGTCTGTAATAATTTGCCTGCGGCATCAAACAAAATCGTTTTTACCTTACCCTTTTTAAGCATATTCAGCCGTAAACTAAATACGCCTGCAGACGGGTTGGGATATAGTTTCACCTCTGTTTGCCCGTAACACTCATACACCGTATCGGCAATAAAAGAAACGGGCTGCAACACACCCTGTGTAATCATTAATCCGCTGCTTTGCCAGCTTTGTATAAGGGGCATTTCTCCAATAGTATAGCTGATGATAAAATTACCAGCAGTACCCTGTGCAGCAGTAGTACTGGCTGTTTGTGTTTGGGGTATATTTTTTTGCGCCCGCAATGATCCGTTCAAACAAAAAATAACCATCAGCAATAAGCAGTGTTTCATTTTTTTTCTTTTGGTTTTGGAGAAACAAATTCATTCATACTGATATTTATTTCTTTAAAATCATTATACCAGTGCAGGGGCGATAAATTCCAAATAAAAATTTTCATTTTAGTATAGCATACCCTTACAACAGACTTCCTTTTTTTTATTTGTTTTGCAATTTTATACGTGCCATTAGGCTGTACCAAAAGCGTTACCTGCCTCGCCATATAGATATTTTATATACTGATGAATTGTATTGTTCTGTTAAACAAATCTACCTGCTGCAGGATACTGTTTGGCCTGGTATTTACTTATCGGCGGCAATCATTTACTAAATGGCTCCCGGTGAAAATATTTATTTTACAGGAGGCGCTTTTTATTCGGCGGGTTTTTACAATGCATTGGCGGGTTTTAGCATATCAACGGTAAAATACCTTTCACTGTTATTTTGAAGCTCGTTTAATAGCAATAGTTACTATACATTTGTTGTACAACCATGCAATTTGCCGGTAAGCCGCTATACACATATTGCCCTGTTAATTCTTATTGTTGGCATTCTGTCAGCACCTGCTGTATTTGCCCAGCAGAAGCTGCATTTTGAAAATTTCAATTCTGAAAATGGCCTGAGCCAAAACAGTGTGTACAGTATATCTCAAACCAATGACGGGTTTATGTGGTTTGGTACCCAGGATGGATTGAATAAGTTTGACGGTAAGGTGTTTAAAAAATATTTTACCGATAATGTAACCCGTGGCAAACTCTCATCCAATTACGTACAGTCATTATTATACGACCCCTTTAACAACTGGTTGTGGATGACAATGAAAAACGGTGTAAATATTTACCAGCCAGCAACAGATTCTTTTATAAAAATTGAACAGGTAATGCCGGCAGCCGCAATTTTAAACAGGCTGAGTATTAAAAAAGTATTTTCCAATGAAAAGAATAAGTTTTGGTTCATCTCGTATGACGATGGCTTGTTTTTTATTGATATTGAAAAACAACTATTGAAACGTTATTTCAACAACAGTGCCATGAACGACAAAATAAATGCACTGGAAGTGCACCATGGCAAACTGGTGCTGGCCTCTATCGATAACATTTATGTTTTAAATGACCGGCAGGAATTTGATAAGATACCGCTGCCCCGTCAGTTTAAATTTACAGAGATCCGCTGCCTGAAAAGTTACGCCAATAAATTATGGGTAGGCTCATTAACGGATGGCTGCTGGTATATAGAAGAATTGTTTTCAGATAAGATATCACTGCACAAATTTAACACCCCCATTGACGAAATTGGATGTTTTACAACCGATACAAAAAATAATTTATGGATCGGTACCAGGGGCGCCGGAATAGTGATCTATAATGACATTACTAAATCAACCAGTCACCACGCCAAGATCGATTACGATAAAACCTCATTAAACAGTAATTTTTTATTGTCGTTTTTTGTTGACAGGCAGGGTATAGTATGGTGTGGGGTAAGCGGTGGTGGTATCAGTAAATACGACTCCTTAAAATACCAGTTTACCACTATTGGTAAAGAGCCCCTGAATAATAACAGCCTTGCCGACAATATGATTTTTTGTATGCACGAAACTGAAAATTTTATTTATTATGGCTCTCAAAACAGCGGCATCATATCCTTCAATAAAAAAACAAAACAGTATAAAGCGTTTAATGTGAGTAATACCAGCAGTATTGTAGACAATTCTATTTATGGTATTACTGAAGATAACCAGGGCAATATATGGATGGCCAGCTGGAGCGGGCTGATGCTTTTTAATACCCGCACACAAAGCATCAGTTCATTTGTAGATAAAAACAATCTGCAAACCCTGCGCCTGTATACGGTACACAAAATGCTGCAGGCCGACAGTTTATTTATTACAGGAAATTTTGGCAGTATCTTTTTTTCTTTAAAAGACAGGAAGTGGAAACCCTGCAGGGATATTACCCAATGGCAGCAGCAGAAAAAAGTAATTGGCCGGCATGTGTATGAAGACAAACAAAAAATACTGTGGGTGGCTACAGAGAGTGATGGTTTAATAAAATATGATTACGAAAAAGGGTTGTTTGAACCAGAAACTATTGATACAAAAAATGTAAGTAACAGTATCAGGTATATTTATCCCGAAAATAATATTTTATGGCTGGCTACCGACAAGGGCATTGCCGCTTACAATACCCTTTCTAAAAAAGCAGCACCCGTATACGGCAAAAAACAAGGATTAAGTTCTAATGTATGTTATGCTATTCAGCAGGACAGTAAAGGTTTTTTGTGGGTAAGCACCAACAATGGCTTATTCTCAATAGATAAAAAACTGGGGCAGATAAAAAATTACAACCGCAGTTCCGGCCTGTCGTTTGAAGAATTTAATACTGCCTGCTGCGAAAAAAATAAAAGCGACTGGCTGAGTTTTGGTGGTGTGGGAGGCGTTATCAGTTTCAATCCCCTGCTGCTGGAAGAAAATACTTACAGTGTAGCACCTATCATCACCGGGCTGGTGGTTAATGGAACAATGCTGTCGCCGGCTGTAAATATTAATGTGCTGCCGGTTGTTGAACTTACGTATCAGCAAAATAACCTGCAATTTGAATTTACGGTTAACAACTTTTCAAATGCAGAAAAAAATCAGTTTGCCTACCGTTTAAAAGGCACTAAAGAAGATTGGGTGTACTGTTACGACCGCACGATGGCATCTTATACCCAGTTAAACCCAGGCAAATATGTTTTTGAAGTTAAAGCTGCCAACAGCGACGGACTCTGGAACGGGCAAATAAAACAACTGGTGGTTTATATTGCGCCTCCCTTTTGGCAAACCTGGTGGTTCAGGTTGCTTTTGGGCAGTATGCTGCTGCTGGCCGGCTACATCATTTTAAGAAAAAGGATCAAAAATATACAGCGAAAAGCCAGCATTGATAAACAGCTGGCAGATTACGAAATGAAGGCCCTGCATACACAAATGAATCCGCACTTTATTTTCAACAGCCTGGGTACCATTAAAAGTATGATCTTAAACAATCAGCAGGAACATGCCGGCAGGTATTTAAGCAAATTTGCAAAAATGATCCGGCTTACGCTCAATCATTCTACCGAGGCCTTTATAAGCCTGCAGCAAAACAATGAATACATTACCCACTATGTTGAGATTGAGAACCTGCGTTTTAATAATGCTTTTGATTTTGAAATTTTTATTGATGAGCAGGTGAATATTGAAGAAGTAAAAATACCCCCTATGATGATACAACCATTGGTAGAAAATGCCATCTGGCACGGGTTGCTAAATAAACCAGGGTATAAAAAATTAACCATCCGTTATGCCATTCGTGATAAAAAATTACTGTGTGTAATTGATGATAACGGGCTGGGCATAAAAAATACCGGGGCCGGAAGTAAAACACATAAATCGGTGGGTATAGACAATATAAAACAACGCTTATTGCTGCTGAACGAAAAATATAAAATCAACTGCAGCCTTGAGGTGATAGATAAAAGTACAATAAGTGGTTCCGCCGAAACAGGCACTATTGCAACAATTACACTCCCATACATTGTATAAACACTGCTAAAATGGTAAATGCAATTTTAATTGATGATGAAAAAATTTTGCTGAATGGGCTGCAAATAATGCTGCAGCAATTATGTCCGCAGGTGAATATTGTTGCCAGCTGCACCAGTGCCGACGATGCCAGGGTTAAAATAAAACAGCTGCAGCCACAATTACTTTTTTTAGATATCAATATGCCGGGTAAATCCGGCTTCGATCTGCTGAACGAAATTGACATCCATAATATTGAGATCATATTTATAACCGCCCACAACAGTTATGCACTGCAGGCCTTTAAATACAGTGCCATCGACTATATTTTAAAACCTGTAGATGAAGATGAACTGGTGGAAGCTGTAAAAAAAGCCTGTAAAAAAATTGAAGATAAGCAATGGAAAAACGGCCTGGAGTCATTGATGCACAATATGAAAACCAGTACACGGCCTCAGGAAATGAAACTCTGTTTACCCAGCGTAACGGGTTTTGAAGTAATAGATATCAAGGATATCATTGTATGCGTTGCAGAAGGTGCCTACACCAATTTTATTTTAACAGGAAATAAAAAACTCACCGCATCCAGGCCGCTGCTTGATTATGAACTGCTTTTACAGGATAATTCATTTATCCGCGTTCACAAAAGCAACCTGATAAATGTAAACCATGTAAAACAATATATCCGGGGCGAAGGCGGCAGTGTTATTTTAAGCAATGGCATGGAAATAGAAGTAAGCCGACGCAAAAAAGAACATTTTATAGAAATGATGAAAACAGTATTTAAGTACTAGCTTTCTTTGCCACCATGGTTAATATGGTTGCCACACCGGTTACCTCGTTAGTATCATCTATCATTTCCACCAGCCATTTAACAATGCCTTTATCAATATCATCGCCGCGTTTAAAGTCCTCAGGTTTTTCCACCACCCGTTTATCGTTGGGTAATTTTTCTTTACAGGTAAACCGGATATAAATTTCGTTGCCGGGATAAACTGGTTTGGTAAAACGCAGTTCATCTATGCCGTAATTGAGCAGTACCGGATTCTTTTCATAACTGTCTACAAATAATCCTGCCGCAATACTCATAATAAAATAACCGTGTGCCACCTGTTGCTCAAACATGGTGCCTGTAAAATCGGTGCTGGTGATATGCGCATAAAAATGATCGCCGCTTAAATCAGCAAAGCGGTCAATATCTGCCGATGTGATCAGTCGTTTTGCTGTAATAATCTGATCGCCCACCACCAGCTCTTCAAAATATTTTTTAAAGGGGTGTTTGCCGGGGTCTTTGCCGGCAGCATGGGGCTGGTACACATTGGTAATGGCGGTGATCATATTGGGCGATCCCTGTATTGCTGTACGTTGCAGATAATGCTTTACGCCACGTATGCCGCCCATCTCTTCGCCGCCGCCTGCCCGGCCCGGCCCGCCATGCACCAGTAACGGTAAGGGAGAGCCGTGCCCTGTACATTCTTTGGCGCACTCATTATTCAATACCAAAATTCTGCCATGATGTGTGGCAGCGTTGATCACATAGTTTTTTGCAATTGTATTATCCGATGTTACAATGGAAGAGACCAGGCTGCCTTTACCCATTTTACTTAATGCAACCGCATCGTCCATGGTTTTATATGGCATGATGGTACTTACCGGTCCAAAAGCTTCTACCTCGTGTACGGCTGTTGCTGCAAAAGGGTTTTCATTCATTAATAAAACAGGAGAGATAAATGCACCCTGTGCTGCATCTGCATCAATTACACTCACAGTATCTAAACTGCCATACACTATTTGAGAAGAGGCCAGTAGTTTTTGTACCTGTGCTTTTACTTCATTGCGCTGTGTTTCGCCGGCCAAACTTCCCATTCTTACAGAAGCATTCAACGGATTACCGATAGTGGTTTGTGCCAATGCTGCTGCAATAGCTTTCCATATGTCTTCCATTTTATTTTCGGGTACAAATATTCTGCGGATACCGGTACAACGCTGACCTGCTTTTAAGGTCATTTCTTTTCTTACTTCTTTTACAAAAATATCCCACTCCGGCATGCCCGGCTGCACATCATCGCCCAGCACAATACAATTTAAACTATCCGCCTCCATTGTAAATGGAACATTCTCTCTTAAAATATGAGGATTCGATTTCAGCATCAATCCTGTGGATGCACTTCCGGTAAACGTCACCACATCCTGTGAGGTAACATGATCTAACAAATCCCCTGCACTGCCGCAAATTAGTTGCAATGCGCCTTCGGGTAATATTTTACTGGCAATTATTTCTTTCACCACAGCTTCTGTTAAATAAGATGTTACCGTTGCGGGCTTTACAATACAGGGCATGCCAGCCAATAAATTCACCGCAATTTTTTCCAGCATGCCCCATACCGGAAAATTAAATGCATTGATATGTATGGCCACACCTTCTTTAGGCGTAAGAATATGTGTGCCCATAAAACTATTGTTCTTGCCCAGGTTATGGCTTTCGCCATCTATACAAAATGTTTCATCAGGAAATTTCCTGCGCAGCGATGCATTGGCAAACAAATTACCAATACCGCCTTCAATATCCACCCAGCTGTCGGCCTTTGTAGCACCGGTTTGGTAACTGATGGTATAAAATTTATCCAGGTGATTTCTTAAATGCAGTGCCAGTGCTTTCAGCATATTGCCTCTTGCATGAAAGGTCATACTGCGTAAAGCGGGATTGCCCACGGTTCTGGCGTAGTTGGTAATGGCAGCAAAGTCTAATCCCTTTGTGCTGGCAGCACCAATAATAGTTCCGGTAACCGCATTATATAAAGGCTGACCTTCACCATCTCCGGTAATCCATTTGCCGGAAATATAATTGCTGAGTTTATTCATATATGCAGGTTCGTTTATAAGACAAATCTACAATTCTAATATGAGATACATTTTGTAAATTTGGTATAATAAACTTTAAATGTTATGAGTGTAGCAGAAATGAAATTAGCCGCCATAAATGAAATAAGTAAATTGGAGGATGAAAGAGAGGTAAAAGAAATTTTAGAACATTTGGCAAAACTCTCTGCAACAAAAGACAGTGCAGCACTAAATCTTTCTCAGCATTATACTAAAGTGAAAGAACAGTACGGCAATGTACTTAAAAAGCTTGCCCAATGATTTTATTAGAAGATGTATTAAGTTTACATGATGCGTCTATTGAAGATTTTGGTGGCGCAAAAGGAGTAAGAGATTTGGGTCTGTTAGAATCTGCAATAGCCAGACCTTTTCAAACTTTTGCAGGTGAAGATTTATATCCAACAGCAATTGAAAAAGCTGCAGCAATTGGCGAAAGTTTAATTATCAATCATCCATTCATCGATGGCAATAAACGAACAGGTATGTTAGCTGTTGCAACCTTATTGCTTGAATACAATATTATTATTACTGCTGCAGAAACTGAATTGCATCAGTTTATAATTCAAGTCTCTACAGGTGAACTAAAATTCGATCAAATAGTGGAGTGGCTTAACAAAAACACTTCTGCTCTTTTAAAGTAAATTCAATGTAACAAATTACTTACACTTTGTAATGCAGTGTATTAATAACTTTGATTAACAAAATAAAAAAGCATCCGCCAGCCGGCGGATGCTTCATAAAAATTATATCGTATCATTACATTTTTTCGTCGATCGCTTTGCACAGTGCACCAAAAATATCATCAATGGTGCCTTCCCCTTTTACAGAAATCACTTTATCAAACTGATCGTAATAATCAGCTACTATAGCTGTTTTGTTGCGGTATTCGGTGATTCTTGCCCTGATAACAGTTTCGTTGGTATCATCACTTCTTCCGCTGGTTTCACCGCGTTTCATCAAACGTTTTACCAGTTCTTCTTCACTTACATTTAAAGCCAGCATGGCGGCAATGGATGTTTTTTTAAGATCCAGTAATTTATCCAATGCTTCGGCCTGCGCAGGGGTACGCGGAAATCCATCAAATAAAAATCCTTTTGCAGCAGGATTGGCATCTAATGCCGAACTAATCATACCAATCACCACTTCATCGGGTACCAGCTGACCTTTGTCCATTATTTTTTTGGCTTCAATACCCAGGGGAGTTTGATTGGCAATTTCACTGCGCAAAATATCGCCGGTGCTTAAATGCTTTAAACCGTATTTTGCAATCAGTTTTTCACTTTGTGTGCCCTTGCCGCTGCCCGGAGGGCCAAATAGTATTAGATTAAACATATGTACTGTATCATCTGATGGAGAGCAAATATAATATACGGACTTTAAATATCCTTTAACATTTATAAGAAACTGTTGAAAAACTATACAATGAACAAGTTCGTATGTTTAATTGTTTTTAATGATAACACTTAATTTTAAGCAATGAAGACAAGCTTTTTCACATTATTGATGACCATTTTGTTTTGCAGCTGCAACAGCCAGACTGCCCAAACAAGCAAAACCAGTAAAATTATGAGCGATACCAGCAAAAAAAATCCCGCGTACTCCAACACCGATACCAGTAAAGTAACACTGGGTAACGAAGAATGGAAAAAGATTTTACCCAAAGAAGTATATGAAATTGCCCGAGAAAAGGGTACCGAAAGGGCTTTTACAGGCAAGTACTGGAACAGCTACGATACCGGCACTTATTTTTGTGCCGTATGCGGCAACCCCCTGTTTAGAAGTAATGGCAAGTTTGAAAGCAGTTGCGGCTGGCCCAGCTTTTTTGAACCCATCACAAAAGGCAGTTTAATTTACCTGCCCGACAACAGTTATGGGATGAAAAGAACCGAGGTAGAATGCGGCCGCTGTAAAAGCCATTTGGGCCACGTATTTGAAGATGGCCCGCCACCCACCGGCCTGCGTTATTGCATCAACGGTAATGTGCTGGATTTTGAAAAAGCACAGGATGCAGCAAAAAAGAAAGAAGAAAAATAATTATTTTCTCTCAATAGTACCAAAACCCGGCCATTGCCGGGTTTTCCGTTTATACAAAAAGATTGCTTTAATAAAAAGCATTGTCTATTTTGTATGTCAATTAAACCCCATTTATGAAAAAAATATTCTTTTATGCCTCGGCACTAATTGTTATTTGCAGTTGTAATAATAGTGACAGCACTACTACTGCCAGGAAACAGGTAAAACAATACAGCATCGCCCAGCTGTATAAAACAAAAAATATTGGCGGTGGTTTGTTTAACAAAGACGAATCGAAGATACTGGTGCAAAACAACGAAACCGGTATTTATAATTTGTACGAGATTGGCCTGGCAGATACCGCCATGAAGCAACTGACCAACTCTGCACAGGAATCATTTTTTGCAGTGGATTATGTAGCCGGTACCGATAAAACGCTGTACAGTGCCGACCAGGGGGGTAATGAGAACAGTCACCTGTACCTGCGCCAGCCCGATGGAACAGTAAAAGACCTTACCCCAGGCGAAAAGGAAAAAGCCAGCTTCGCCGGTTGGAATAAAGTCAAAAACACTTTGTATTATACCAGCAACAAACGCGACAGCCGCTTTTTCGACCTGTATAAAATGGATACTGCGCAATGGAAAAGCAGTATGATCTATAAGAACGACAGCAGCCTTGATGTGGGTGCCATTTCTTATAACGAGCAATATTTGTTGCTGACCAAAAGCATTACTACCGATAAAAATGAAATGTATTTGTACGACCTTACAAAAAAGGAATTAAAAAAAATATCCAGCGATGCAGAAGAAGCCACTTATAATCCGCAGGGCTTTGAACTGAACGACTCTTCTTTTTATTATTTAACCAACGAAGGCAAAGAGTTTACTTATGTGGTAAAATATACTATCGCCACCGGGACCAAAGAAAAAATTTATGAAACCAACTGGGATGTATCCTATATGTACTTCAGCGAAAACGGCCAATACCGCATCATCGGCATCAATGAAGATGGCAGGAATAAGGTATTGCTGTATGATCACCAAACCGGCACCCAATTAAAGTTTCCGGAAGTGAAAGATGGCGATGTGCAGGGCGTAAACATTTCACCTTCAGAAAAAAATATGGTATTGTTTGTGGCATCCGACAAAAGCCCGGTGAACTTATGGAGTTACAATTTTGAAACACAGGCCCTGAAACAACTGACCAAAACACTCAGCAGCGAAGTAGATCCCAACGACCTGGTGACTGCCGAAGTGGTACGCTTTAAGTCTTTTGACGGCGTTGATGTACCTGCAATTTTTTACAAACCATTAACCGCATCCAAAGATTCATTGGTTCCCGCATTGGTTTGGGTGCATGGTGGCCCCGGCGGGCAATCAAGGGCCGGCTATTCTCAAAGCGTACAATACCTGGTAAACCATGGTTATGCAGTGCTGATGGTAAACAACCGCGGCAGCAGTGGCTATGGAAAATCCTTTTATAAAATGGATAACCGCAACCATGGCGATAAAGACCTGATGGATTGTGTGTACGGCAAACGCTGGCTGGCACAGCAGAATTATATCGACTCTACAAAGATTGGGATTTATGGTGGCAGTTATGGTGGCTTTATGTCGCTGGCCGGTATCATCTTTCATCCCAAAGAATTTAAAGTGGGTGTAGACCTGTTTGGTGTGGCCAACTGGCCGCGTACCTTAAAAAGTATTCCGCCTTACTGGGAAAGTTTTAGAAAAGCCCTGTATGATGAAATGGGTGATCCATTTGGTGCCGACTCTGCACGGTTAAAAAGCATTTCGCCCCTGTACAATACTGATAAAATAAAAACACCGCTGCTTGTTTTACAGGGCAGTAACGATCCAAGGGTATTACCGGTGGAAAGCGACGAGATTGTTGCCGGCGCTAAAAAGAATGGCACCCCTGTGGAATATGTAAAATTCCCCGATGAAGGCCATGGCTTTGTAAAAAAAGAAAACCAGATGAAAGCTTCTGAAGAAACACTTAAATTTTTAGATACATATTTAAAAGGTACCTGGCAAAAACCTGGGCTGAACTGAGGCGAATAAAAAATGGCTTCAAAAAAAGGAGTTGGCTTTAACAGCCGGCTCCTTTTTTATACATTGCAGAAAATAATTTTACTACAAATGAAATACCTGACTGTGGTTGGTTTGTGCGTTTGTTTTTTTATAGCGGCCCCTGCTCAAAAAGCCGACAGGAAAACAATGGTTGCCGGTTTGCTGCAACTTAAAAAAGATATGCTGAGCGATACTGCAGAAAAGGCAATGGTATATTTTAAATTCCCCCTATCCCCTAAAATACTGCATGCATATTTTGCAGACAATGATACCACCTCCGATGCTGAAAAAACAACCAGGACCTTCTTTAAAAAAAATTATACCAGCATCCTGAACAAAGAATTTTTTCAAAGTTTAAAAATGTTGTCGTTTAAACAACTGGAAACTAAAAATGCAATTAAAAACGAGGTCATTCCAAAAGAGAACACCCAGCCTTCCATGTTCAGCTACAGTGTTCAACTGAAGGGAGATGAAATTACCATCTCGTACCTGCTGAATGCAAACCCGCATTATAAAAGAAAATCTGGTGAGGATGAAGACCCGTCTGAATACGGGATCTGGTGGGTGTTAAAGTTTAAAAATGGCCAGTGGTGGTTTACTTCAATTGAAGCGGCTGGGTAAAACAATGTTGTACCGTTTGTAAAATATTGCATAATAATCATTTTCATAATTGGGTTACACCAGTTTTTACCCCTGGATTTTCTAATTATCTTAAAATTCAAACTACAAAAAAAAACAGGCTAACCTACTACAGCCGCAAGAGTGATTTATATCAGTTGTCTTTTTAAAAAAACAATGAATTTTTGTAGTATTATAATACATAATTTTTATACCCATGTCTAACGCAATTTATATTGCCTCTTCTGATTCGTACAGCGGAAAAAGTTTGGTGGCGCTTGGTTTAATGAACATGTTATCCGGTAAAACAAAAAAGATTGCCTATTTTAAACCGGTTATCAACGAAGCGCCTGAAAAAGGCAAAGACAAACACATTGAAACCATTGCCGCCCATTTTGGATTGACCTCTGCTTACGAAGATATGTTTGCCTTTACAAAAGACGAAGTGCTGCATTACCGCAGCGAAGGCAATACCGCTTTTGTAATTGATAAGATCATTGCCAAATTTAAAAAACTGGAAGAAACCCATGATTTTGTACTGGTGGAAGGCAGTGATTTTTTAGGCGAAGGTTTGTCTTTTGAATTTGATGCCAATGTTGCCATTGCAAAAAACCTGGGTATACCGGTAGTGTTAACCCTCAATGCAGAAGGTCATTCTGTTGAAGAAATAGCCAATAGTTTATTATCGAGCCATCAAAGTTTTGATGATAAGGAAGTGCAGGTATTACTGGCCGTGGTAAATAAAGTGGATCCTGAAATAACTGCAGAGCTGGATAAGGTGCTGGCAAAGCGTTTGCCAAAAGGTATTTTATACAGCCTTATTCCCATTAATAAAGACCTCAGCAATCCCACCATGAAAGAGATCACCGAATCGGTGAATGGCAAAATACTATTTGGAGAAAATTCACTTACCAACCAGGTAGATCATGAAATTGTGGGTGCCATGCAATTAAGAAATTGCCTTACCCGATTAAAAGAAAATACACTGGTGGTAATGCCCGGCGACAGGGCCGACCTGATAGTAGCGATACTGCAGGCCAACATGTCGAAAAATTATCCCAGGGTTGCCGGCATGATATTGACCGGAGGTCTTGAACCTGAAGAACCCATCATCAAATTGATTGAAGGGCTGCAAAACGTGGTGCCCATTGTAATGGTAGAGTCCGGAACTTTTGAAACCGTTACCATGGTGGGCAATACCAGGTCAAGGATATATTCCGATAACAAATCCAAGATAGAACTGGCCATCAATACTTTTGAAAAATATGTAGATACCAAGGCATTTGAAGATAAGCTCATCACCTTCCAGCCCGAAGGCATAACACCCAGGATGTTCCAGTATCAATTATTAAAGAGAGCAAAATCGCAAAGAAAACATATTGTACTACCCGAAGGAAATGATGACCGTGTATTAACAGCCGCTGCTCAACTGATCAAAAAGAATGTGGTGGACCTTACTATACTGGGTAAAACAGACGAAATTAAAGCTGCGGTAAAAAGGCTGAACCTGTCATTTGATTTTGACAGTGTAACCATTGTAGATCCCTGCACCTCTGACCTGTACCGTGATTTTGTAGACACGCTGGTTGAATTACGCAAGTCAAAAAATTTAAGTGTGGAAATGGCAGAAGACCTGATGAAGGATGTATCTTATTTCGGCACCATGATGGTATACAAAGGCCTTGCCGATGGAATGGTATCAGGTGCATTGCATACCACACAACATACCATCAGGCCGGCATTGCAGTTTGTAAAAACCAAACCCAATGTATCTACGGTTTCTTCGGTATTCTTCATGTGCCTGCCCGACAGGGTTTGTGTATTTGGCGATTGTGCGGTAAATCCCAATCCCACATCAGAACAACTGGCCGAAATCGCCATCTCCAGTGCCGAAAGCAGTTTGATGTTTGGCATTGAACCCAAGATCGCCATGCTGTCTTATTCTTCCGGCACATCAGGCCAGGGCGAAGAAGTGGAGAAAGTACGTAAAGCCACAGAAATTGTAAAACAGTTAAGGCCCGACCTGAAAGTGGAAGGCCCTATTCAATATGATGCAGCGGTTGACCCCACTGTGGGCAAACAAAAAATGCCTGACTCCCAGGTAGCCGGACAGGCAAGCGTACTGATATTCCCCGATCTGAATACCGGTAACAATACTTACAAAGCAGTGCAGAGAGAAACCGGTGCACTGGCCATTGGCCCCATGCTGCAGGGATTAAATAAACCGGTGAATGATTTAAGCCGTGGCTGTACCGTGGATGATATTTTTAATACCGTTATCATCACCGCTATACAGGCACAATAATAATTTTATGATGAACATATTTGTGATCAACTCAGGAAGCAGCTCTATCAAATACCAGCTGATTCAAATGCCTGAAGCAACATTAATTTGCAGCGGACTGATAGACAGGATCGGTTTGGGCAATTCTTCCATCACCCATAAAACTTATAAAGGCGGGCAGGAAAATGTGTATAAGGAAACACTCCACATCGGTGATCATGCGGTTGGCTTACAGGAAGTGGCCCGTTTATTAACCAATGCCGAATTTGGTGTGATCAAAGATCCTTCAGAAATAAAAGTGGTGGGGCACCGGGTGGTGCATGGTGGCGAAAGTTTTTCTAACACCACCATCATTACTCCCGAAGTAAAAGAAGAAATTAAAAAATTATTTCCGTTGGCGCCATTGCACAATCCACCCAATCTTTTGGGTATTGAAGTGGCCGAAAAAATATTTACCAATGCCAAACAGGTGGCGGTATTTGATACAGCCTTTCATCAAACCATGCCGCCTGTAGCTTACCGTTATGCTGTGCCCAATGAATTGTACACACAGCATGGCATCAGGGCCTATGGCTTTCATGGCACCAGCCATAAATATGTATCGGAAAAAGCGGCGGAATATTTACACAAACCCAACGCAAAACTTATTACCATTCACCTGGGCAATGGCTGCAGCATGGCTGCAGTGGATGCCGGCAAATGTATTGATACCACCATGGGTATTGGTCCCATCAACGGTTTGCTGATGGGTACAAGATCAGGAGATATTGATCAATCTGTTATTTTTCATTTGGTAAATCAGCTGGGATATACTGTTGAAGAAGTAAACACCATACTCAATAAAAAAAGCGGTATGCTGGGCCTTACCGGTTTCAGCGATATGCGTGACATCAGGGCCGAAATTGAAAAGGGTAATACAGCTGCGGCGCTGGCTTATGATTTGTATGCTTACCGGATAAGAAAATACATTGGCGCTTATGCTGCCGCATTAAACGGGCTGGATGCCATTGTGTTTACCGCGGGGGTAGGAGAAAACGATGCCCTTACCCGTAAACTCAGTGCATCTGATTTAGAATTCCTTGGTATTTGTTTTGATGAAAATAAAAACAATACACCTCAAAAAGGCACCAGGGAAATCAATACCGATGATTCTCCTGTAAAAATATTGATTGTACCTACTAACGAAGAACTGGAAATTGCCAGGCAGTGTTATACTTTGCTGGATCAATAAATATTCAGGGTACCAACAATACGTTACCGGTAAAAAAATTTTCTTTTTTCTTTTTTATCAAGTCCGTAGCTGCTTTTTTCCTGCTTTTCTATCCAGTTACCATGGTCATCAAAAAAGTAGTCTGTTCTTTCTTCCGACCCATCGGTATACAATTTGTTTTGCCAAAGATGAAAACCATTGGGGCTTTGCCCGGTAAAATAACTGCAGGTATACACCACCTGTAACTTATTGCCGGAAAATACAGAATCGCTTATCAGCAATCCTTTTGTATTATATCCCCTTACAGAGGTAATTGCATAGTTGGGATATACTGCCCTGTTTTTTTTTACCCAACCACTGTCATCATATTCATAATAAAAAGTAGCATTGCTCTTTTTTTCATTTGTCCAGTCATATTGCTCTTCTGTTAATCTTTTCTTTACATCATAGCTTTTAATATGGTGCAGTAAAATATTACCGGATGCATCCTTTGTTGTTTCGGTGGTTACAAGCCCCTTTTTTTCAAAAGTTACCACTACGCCTTTATCACTTACTGATTGTGAAAATTCATTTCCCCTGTAGTAATACCGTATGGCAGAGCCGTCTTCTGCTTTCTTTATCAGTAACCCTGCGGCATTGTAAACAAAATTGGTTGAATAAAAAGAAGAGCCACTACCAGTTGAGATAGTAGTTAAACAGTTCTTTTCGTTGTACAACTGTATCATTTGGGTGGCTGAAAAAACTGCTGCCCCAATGGTTGATTCAATTTTTTTTACGCGGCTGCTGTTACAGGTTGTATTCATCCCCACATATTCCGGTACCGGAGCTTTTGCATACTGATTAAAAAAACTTGCCCGCTCGGGGTTAAAAAGGTTTTTGGCTTCACATAAAATGTTTGCCGGTATATCAGGTTGGGTAGCGTTACGAAAAGCCAACAGGATAAATATTGCAGCCAATTGTAATAGTATTGTATAATTAAATATTTTTTTCATTGCATTTTCCAATACATGTAAAAGTATAGTTTTATGTGAACTTTTATGCAGCGAAAAAAATATGCGCCTTTTATAATGAAGCAGTTCTTTTTCATTTAATAAAATGAAATCATAAATAGTGTCAACAGCTGTTTCCGTATTTTTTGAATAGGTGGTATATTAAATGTGAGATCTATCCCCGCTTATATAATTGTTTTGCAGCAGCAGTAATTTTTTTGCACCTTCATGGTTCTAAAACCAGCACTAATGAACAAATGGAGAACAATACTGGCCGTAACATGGGGCCTGCTTTTTACTGTAGTGGTATCTGCACAAAAAATTTCTGTTGATCAGTTTAAAAATTTAAAACCCCGCAGTATTGGCCCTGCAGGTATGAGTGGCCGTGTAACCTCCATCGACGCATTATATACCAATCCCAATATCATTTACTTAGGCACGGCAAGTGGCGGCGTTTGGAAAACAGAGAACAGTGGTGCCAAATGGGAGCCCATCTTTGATGAGCAATCCATTTTAAACATCGGTGCTGTTGCTGTGCAGCAAACCAATCCTGCTGTATTATGGGTGGGTACCGGCGAGGGTAACCCACGCAACTCGGTAAGTTTGGGTGGCGGTATTTTTAAAAGTCTGAATGGAGGAAAAAACTGGAAACTGATGGGATTGGAGAAAACCAAAAATATCCACCGCATCATCATTGATCCGGTTAATCCCAATACGGTGTATGCTGCCGCTATTGGCAATCCTTACGGCGAACATGCCGAACGTGGCGTATACAAAACCACCGATGGTGGCGATACCTGGAGTTTAATTTTGCATACCAACGACAGCAGCGGTTGTGCCGACCTGATCATCGACCCCTCTAATCCCAATAAATTGATTGCCGCCATGTGGCAGCACCGCCGTACACCTTACAGCTTTACCAGTGGTGGTGCGGGCAGTGGTTTATACATCACTTATGATGCCGGAAAGAGTTGGAAAAAATTAGGTAAGGACGAAGGCTTACCCGAAGGCAATTACGGCCGTATTGGTTTAACCATTTGCAACAGCGAACCCAAGCGCATGTATGCATTGGTGGAAGCCACTAAAAATGGTTTGTACAAAACAGACGATGGTGGTTTTAAATGGGAACTGGTGAACAGCAATAAAGAAGATGTTACCAACCGTGCATTTTATTTCCAGGACATCAGGGTAGATCCTAAAAATGAAAACCGTTTATACAATATCAACCAGGTGATCACAATGAGTGAAGATGGTGGCCGAACTTTTAAATCGGTAATCCCTTACAGTGGTATTCATCCCGATCACCATGCCTTCTGGATCAATCCAAATGATCCTAATTTAATCATTGATGGTAATGATGGTGGTATTGGCATCAGCCGCGACAGGGGAAAAAACTGGATCTTCAGTGAGCAAATTCCTGTCGGGCAGTTTTATCATATTAATGTTGACAACAAACTTCCTTATAATGTAATGGGTGGCATGCAGGATAATGGAACATGGCATGGTCCTGCTTACAGCTGGATCAATGGCGGGCTTAGAAATTATTACTGGAATACATTATCCGGCGGTGATGGTTTTGATGCAGCAGCCGATCCGGGCAATAACGACTGGGCATATTCTATGAGCCAGGAAGGAAACCTGGTAAGAACCAATGTGGTTACCGGAGAAAAAATGGGCATTAAACCACCCAAACCAGATCTTGCCACCAGATTGCGTTTTAACTGGAATGCAGCATTTGGTCAGGATGCTTTTGATACCAAAACCATTTACTATGGTAGCCAGTTTGTACACAAGAGTACCAATAATGGTTTAAGCTGGCAGATCATTTCGCCCGACTTAACTACTAATAACAAAGAACAGCAGAACCAGGATACCAACGGCGGATTATCCGTTGATATTACCGGTGCGGAAAACTACAATACTATTTTATGCATCGAACCATCTGCAAAAGATAAAAATGTTATGTGGGTGGGCACCGATGATGGTAATGTGCAGCTGACAAAAGATGGCGGTAAAACCTGGACCAATTTCCGCGGAAAAATTACCGGCATGCCTGTGGGTGCATGGGTGCCCCAGATAAGAGCCAGCCGCTACAATGCTGCTGAAGCATTTGTTATTTGTAATGATTACCGCAGGGGAGATTTTAAACCCTATATTTTCCGCACTAAAAACTTTGGACAAACCTGGGAAAGAATGATCGACGAAAATAAAGTGAAGGGCTATGCATTGTGTATGATACAGGATCCGGTGGAACCCAATTTAATGTTTGCAGGAACCGAGCAGGGGCTTTGGATAAGTTTTGATAACGGTACCAATTTTCAGCAATGGAAAAACGGGTATCCTTCAGTTTCTACTTATGATTTAGCCATTCAGGAACGTGAGGCAGATTTATGTATCGCCACTTTTGGCCGTGCCTTATATATCCTGGATGATATCAGGCCATTAAGAAAAGCTGCTGCAAACAGTGGCAACGCATTTACAAAAACACTCACTGTTTTTGAAGCGCCCGTATCATATCAGTTCAGAAGCAAATCTGCACCGGGCTACGAATGGAGCACCTGGGGATTATATGAAGGTGAAAACAGGGCACGCGGAGCCGCTTATTCATTTTTTGTAAAAGCAAAAGATAAAGCAGACAGCAGTAATAAAATGAAAATGGATTCTGCCACTGTAAAAATTTACAACAGCGATAATGAACTGATACGTACTACCAAAATAAAAGCAGATACCGGATTTAACCGCAATGCCTGGAGTTACGAAACCAGGGGTATCCGTCAGCCCGGTTCACCCAAGCCAAGAGCCAATGCACCGGAGCCTGTAAACTTTGGTATGCCTGCTTATCCCGGTACATACAAATTGGTAATGTCAATTGGAAAAGAGTCAGATTCTGCTGTACTGGTAGTAAATGCAGACCCCAGTGTGCCCAATGATAAAGCGGTATACGATGCTAAAAAATTATTGCTGAAACGCATTGAAAAAAGCAGCAATCGCTTAACCGCTATCACCGATGCCTTAACAGATGCAGAAGATGCCATTACAAAAATTGAAGCGCAGTTAAAAAATGCCGAAGGAAAAGAAGCCGACAGTTTACGCAAAGCAGGTAAGGCAATGACCGATTCTATTAAAAACATCCGCAATTTTATTTTTGGTAAACCGCAGGAAAAACAGGGCTATGGCACCCCTTACCAGTTAACAGTGAATGAAAGATTACAGGCTGCCAGAAGTGAAGTATCGGGTAAAAATAAAATTCCGGATGCACAGGAGATCAATCAAATTGAAATGGCCGAAACAATGGTGAGCCGTGCGGTGGAAAAAAGCAACGCATTTTTTACAACGCGATGGGCAGCATATAAACAACAGGCCGAGAATACTCCTTTAAAAATATTTAAAGAAATTAAGCCGGTAGAATAGCCCCTGAATAAGGTTGGCAACCTTAATAAAATAAACGCATCAGTAAAACCCGTTGAAAGAGCAAATCAACGGGTTTTGTTTTACCCATCATTAAAAATTACTTTTGCATTTCAATACGTTTTACATGAGTGCAAATAAACTAAGCCGGCTGGCAGAAACATTAATTGGTTCAGAGATCGTAAGCCTGGGTGCTGTAATTAAAGAAAAGATCAAACAGGGTAATAAAATTTACAACTACACCATTGGCGATTTTGACTCAGCAGTATTTCCCATACCACAGGAGCTGGAGAACGGGATAGTAGATGCCTACAAAAATCACTACACCACTTATCCGCCTGCCGATGGTATTGCAGAACTACGGGAAGCGGTATCCACATTTATAAAAGAAAATGAAGGTATTGAGTATAATACCAATGAAATTTTGATTGCAGCGGGCGGCAGGCCCCTGATCTATGCTGCTTTCAGGGCCATTGTAGACAAAGGGGATAAAGTGATTTACCCTGTACCCAGCTGGAATAACAACCATTATGTGCACTTTAATGAGGGCGAACATGTGGTGGTGGAAGCCAAACTGGAAAATCATTTTTTACCCACGGCCGAAGAAATACAACCGCATATTAAAGGCGCCACTTTACTGGCAGTATGCTCGCCCTTAAACCCTACGGGCACCGCTTTTACCAAAAAAGAATTGCAGGCCATCTGCCAACTGGTGATAGAAGAAAATAAAACCCGGGGAGCGGGAGAAAAAAAATTATACCTGCTGTACGACCAGATTTACTGGACCCTTACTTTTGGAGAAACCGTACACTACAACCCGGTATCGCTGTACCCCGAAATGAAAGCCTATACCATATTCATTGATGGCATCAGTAAAGCATTTGCTGCTACCGGGGTAAGGGTGGGATGGTCTTTGGGCCCGGCCGATTTGATTGGCAAAATGAAAGCCATTAACAGTCATGTGGGTGCATGGGCCCCCATGGCCGAACAAAAGGCAGTGGCTGATTACCTTGGCCAAAAGCAGTTGATTCAAAATTATTTCAGTGTTTTTAAAGCTGCGGTGGAAGAAAGGCTGCGCCGCATTTACAACGGTTTTCAGCAATTAAAAAATGAGGGGTTTGGGGTAGACGCTGTGGCGCCGCAAGCGGCCATTTATTTAACGGTGCAAATTAACCTGGCAGGTAAAAAAACGGCTGAGGGGCAATTGTTGGCCAACCAAAGCGACGTAACAGCCTATATTTTGGATGAAGCAAAAATTGCGGTAGTGCCGTTTTATTGTTTTGGAGCATCTAAAAACAGCAGTTGGTACCGCCTGAGTGTGGGTACCTGTAAAACAGAAGAAATTGATGAAATGCTGGGCATGTTAAAAACAGCCCTAAGTAAACTTGTTTAAGCCAGGCTTAATTTTTACAGTTTAAAAATACAAATGGCTTTAATTCCCTTTGTCGGAAAATAGATCGGAGTTGCAATGGATTCCTTAAGATCTTGTACTTGTTAACATCAATTACTTCGTGAGCAGTAACAATGTTGTCCAGTCCTTCAACCAAATACAATATTTCATGCAGCATTTCTACCTCATGTTCTATTGCCTGTGGAGTCATTAGTTCCTGGTTGAACAATACCAGTAAATCCCGGTTTGATTTGTTCATAAGTGAAATTGGGGGTTCTGCATACTACCTGTTTCAATAACCCATCATCCCTGTTTTGCTTGGGCAACCACATTGTCCCTTTTTTGACGAAGAGCATCCTGTAATTACCAAACTAACAATCACCACAAGTAATACTGTTATTTTAAATAGCTTTTGCATCGATCAAGATTACTAAAGTTAAACTATTTTCACAATTATTTATTGTTTTCTTAAAATGAAATTTGAAAAATTTAACACAGAACCTGGTCAGCCAACGGTGTTGATTGCCCCCCTGGATTGGGGTTTGGGCCATGCCACCCGTTGTATTCCAATAATTTATAGTTTGCTGGCTGCTGGTTTAAACGTGGTAATTGGGGCAAACGGGCCAGTGAAGGTGTTGCTGCAAAAAGAATTTCCTGCCCTAAAATTTGTCTCATTAAAGGGATATAGTGTCTTTTATAGTCACTCCAAATCCTGGCTGCCTGTAAAATTAGCCCTCCAGCTACCCAAAATTTTGATACGCATTTACCGCGAGCACCAGTGGCTTAAAAAAGTGATCCGCCAGTACCGGGTGGATGCTGTGATATCCGATAACCGGTTGGGCCTGTTTCATAGGTCAATACCCTGCGTATACATTACACACCAGTTACTGATTAAAACCGGTAACCGTTTTACAGAAAGCCTCCTGCAAAAGATACATTACTACTTCATCAATAAGTACGCCACCTGCTGGGTACCCGACAGCAGCACCCCGCCCAATCTGGCTGGAGAACTTTCGCATCCCCAAAAACTACCTGCTGTTCCGCTGCAATACCTGGGTGCTTTATCAAGATTTACAAATACCACTGCGGAAAAAAGGTATGATTGCCTTGTACTGCTTTCGGGGCCCGAGCCACAAAGAACCATTTTTGAAAACCTGTTACTTAAAGAATTAGAGCAGTTTAACGGCCGGGCCTTATTAGTAAGAGGATTACCCGGTACAGCGAATTTGCCGCACAATGAAAACAGCAGGCTGGAAATTAAAAACCACCTGGGTGCGGCCGAACTTAATATTGCCCTGGCACAAGCGGCCATTGTTGTTTGCAGAAGCGGCTATACCTCCATTATGGACCTGGTAAGCCTGCAGCAAAGGGCCATACTGGTACCCACACCGGGCCAAACCGAACAGGAGTACCTTGCCGCATACCTTCAGCAGCAACAGGTTTTTTTGAGTTTTGACCAACAGCATTTTTCACTGGGCAAAGCCATCGGCAGCAGCCATCATTTTCCATTTGTACGTTTTCCGCTGCAGCCCGGCATGTACAATAGTATAATACAAGCCTTTGCCCAAAAGCTGAAGCAGCATCAGTAACATAAGTATTTATATCCCCTGATGATCTTTCGGATATCTGTTGAAATGGAATAAGATGCGGCGTACCACTCGTCAGAAAGCTGAAGGCTTTCCTGTGGCAAATCGTTTACTGATGCCGGCAGGGTGGTGGAGGTTAATACACCGGAAGGTATTGCCGGCAGTGCTGGCAACGGGATGGCATAGCCCACCCAGGTTTTTTTTCTAAACAACACGGCCATAATATTTTTAAAGAACCGGGCTGGTTTTTTTTGCCAGAACAGGTGCACAGGAAAACTGAGCAGTAATGCCAGTGCCACCAGCACGTCGAGCAGGTTTTTATTTCGTTTATTTACCGGGCTTCCAATAATAAATGTACTGTTACCGGTAACATACCTGCCGCTCACATCCTTATCATCACTGCCAACAATACTGTTGCTGCCCGAAGCATGAAATTTGTTTCTTACCCCCACGGGCAATTGCTCAATAATGTGAATGATCTCTTTAAAACTCAGGCCGTCTTCGCAAAAAACAATTTCTTTAACAGGATATCTTTTAATAAGGTGGGCCAGTTGCTGCAGGTCGCCCAGTGCTGTTGCGGAATAGTTGGCCGAAGTATTACTAACCCTCCCCAGCACCCGTTCAGACATACCTGCCTGGGTCATAATTGTTTTAACCGCCCTGAAATCTGTTTCGCTGGCCACCACAATGGTTTGCCGCTGCTCATGCTCTTCATCCACACTGCTCAGCAGGTGCCACTTCATAAACAACCAGCGCAGCAGGCTCAGTATTATAAAAGCCATCAGTATACCAAAAACCAGTATGCCGCGTGAAAAGCGGATCTCTTCGGGCAATAAGGCATAGCCGCTTAACAATACCAGGGCTGCAGTGGCGGTAGAACGGGTTAACTGCGATTGCTGGTAACCCCTGTCGTACAAACCCGAATAATAAGAGGCGATCATAAACATTACCGTAAACACCGGCAGCGCTATAATAAGCAGGTTGGGAGAATAATTTACATCGTTGCGGATAAATGTGTTCCACAAATGTTTGGTCCACCAGAAACTTAAAAATATAATGATGGCATCCAGTAAAGGCAGACCTATCTTTTGTAAAAATTTGGCCAGCACCGCAAGTGTGGCCCGTAAAAAAATGCCGGTTTGTATCAGTAAATTAAAAATGCCGGCCCTGCTGCCGCTGTAGTGTTTTTTTACAAACACACTCATGGCGGTATAAAAGATGCGTACATAGTTCAGGCTTCCCTTTTTAGTACTTTCTCCCTTAAAATGTATGATGGTGGAGCCGGCAAAATAATAGTTTTTGTGCCCGGATTTTTGAATGCGGTAACTCAGGTCCACATCTTCGCCATACATAAAAAATGTTTCGTCAAAACTTCCTATGGTTTGTAAAATATGGGCTGGTATCATCATAAATGCACCGGCCAGCACATCCACCTCATGATCCTCCTTTTCTGACAGATGCCCTAAATGATACTTTGAAAACAATTTGGAATGAGGAAACAGCATGGCCAGGCCACTCAGTTTAAACAAAGAGGTAAGTGGTGAAGGAAAGGCCCTTTTGCTTTCCTTTAAAAAATTTCCCGAGCCATCCACCATCCTTATCCCCAGTGCACCGGCACTGGCATGTGTTTCAAAAAAGGCAATACATTTTTCAAAACAATCTTCCGGTACAATGGTATCGGGGTTTAAAAAAAGAATGTACTTTCCTTTAGCTGCTGCCAACGCCTGGTTGTTGGCTTTGGCAAAACCAAGATTTACCACATTCCATATAAACTGTACCTGCGGAAAACGGGTGGCTAAAAATTCTTTACTGCCGTCGGCAGAATTATTATCGGTAACAATTATTTCCGCATTGATATTTGTACAGGCCTTTATAACCGAACAAAGGCATTGTTCTAAAAAATATTTTACGTTGTAGTTTACTATAATTACCGATAGCTGCAAATGAGTTGTTTTACTGGCTGCGAAATACGATTTTTTATTTCATTAATCAAAATATAGATGCCCGTTAAGGCAGTGTTACACTTTGCGGGTGTGAGATGGTGTTATTGGGATCGTATCTTTTTTTTACCTGCTGCAACCGGGCATAACTGCTGCCATAATACATGGCCGCCCAGTTTTTAAAATTAATATCCGGGTAGTTCCGGTATTGTGCCGTAATACCATGTGCTGTAAACAGCTGCTGTACGGTTTCAAATTTTTCCAGCAGGCGCTTGCTTTGTGCCGGCTGTTCCCAATAGGTTTGCAATTCTGAAAAATAAGGGAACGCCCGGTGTGGAAAAGCTGCTGTGCTTTCAAATGCACTGTTTACAATATTGCCACCCAGGGTATTTACCTGGTATATCATTCCCGGTGTGGCGCATACTGTGCCGGTTACCTTTTCAATGATGCCCTCTATCTCTGCAAAATTCTTATATAAACCTGCCGAGGCATTTTTAAAATACAGGGGTTCTTTTCTGCCATAAAAAACGGGTAAGGCTTTCGCCAGCGGTTGTGCGGTGGTTTTACTGGTTTTTTCTGAAACAGCAGAAAGCCCGTTCACCACCTGCTGTACTGCCGCATTGTGCTTATCGGCATTGGTTAATAAAATGTATACCGTTTTACCATTTTGTACAAAAGCAGAAAAGCAACCCGTGGGCAGTGCGGGCGTTAGTTCAAACCATTTTTTTAGTATTGCCGCTGCTTTTACCGCATCTGCCCGGTGTGTTTTAAACCTAAAACTTTGCAGTGTTTTAGGGGCCGGGTGTGTTTTAAATTTCAGCTCGGTTATTACGCCAAAATTTCCATTGCCGCCGCCTTTGCAGGCCCACAGCAATTCTGTGTCGTTATTAGAATTAACAATATTTCCATTGCCGTCTACCATGGTAACTTCTAACAGGCTGTCGCAGGTAAGGCCGTATTTGCGGGCCAGTAAGCCATATCCACCACCCAGTACCAGGCCTCCAATGGCAACAGTGGCGCAAGATCCTCCGGGAATAATTCTGCCCTTAGGCAAAATAATATTGTACAGGCTGGCCAGTAAACAGGCAGGGCCCACTTTAATCACCTCGTTACTGATCCATTCGGTAGTATTCATTAAAGACAGGTTGATCACCATGCCGTTGTCGCTGGCCGAAAATCCTTCCATGCAATGGCCGCCACTTTTTACCGCCACGGGTAAATTATTTTTAATGGCATACTGCATGGCTTCGGCAACTCCTGCCGTGTTTTTACACAGGGCAATTACTGCTGGTAGTTTTTCTATCCGTTTATTGAACCCTTTTCGCAGTGTTTCGTAGGGAGCATCCTGTTTTTTATAATAGTCCACATTGCCCGATGCCTCCAAAACATACAGGCCCGGCAATTTTTTTTCAAGCAGTGCTGCACTATTGGCATATAAGCCTAAAGGTGATAACAGGGCCAGTTTTAAAAAATCTTTCCGGGGGTATTTTTTTTCCATTGCTGTTAGTTTGCAGACCTGTAAGTTATTACGAAATGATGATTTATCCGCCGCCTGCAACCGCTTTTATATTGCAGCTGGTGCAATACAGTTTAACAGTAGCATTTGTTTTATCTTTGCGCCATGTTAAAAACAACCTTATTAAATGCCGTAGAAGCGGGCGCAGCAGAACTTAAAAGATATTTCAATAATCCCGACCTTAAAATAAGTAACAAAGAAGGGGTGAACAACTGGGTTACTGAAGCAGATCATGCTGCTGAAAAAGCCATCATTGACGTTATTAAAGCAGCGTTTCCCGATCATTTTATTTTAAGTGAAGAAGTGGGTGAGATCGTTACAGCCAGCGATACCAAGTGGATTATCGACCCTATTGATGGCACCATCAATTTTGCCAGTGGCATACCCATTTGCTGTGTCAGCATTGCGGTAGAGCAACATGGCGAAATGGTATTGGGCGCAGTATACAACCCCTTTATAGGCGAAATGTTCTTTGCAGAAAAAGGCAAAGGGGCCACACTCAATGGCAAACCCATCAGCGTAAGTGCTAAAAAAGAAGTGTTGCACAGTTGCCTGGTTACCGGGTTCCCGTATACTTATCTGGATATGGAAAACGGGCCCCTGCAAATATTTGAAAAACTGATCCGTAAAGGTGTACCGGTGCGCAGGCTGGGCAGTGCAGCCATTGACCTGTGCTGGGTGGCCTGTGGCAGGTTTGAAGGATTTTACGAACACAAATTAAGTGCCTGGGACAGTGCCGCAGGATATTTAATTGTGGAAGAGGCCGGCGGAAAAGTAACCGATATGAAAGGTGAAAAATATTCTCCCTACCAGCACCAGATAGTAGCCACCAATGGTTTTATACACCACGAACTGGTTGAAGTGATCAACAACAGGAAGCAATTGTAATTACCATTACCCAGTGGTAAAATGGTTTTCGCCCAAAGCGGAAATAAAAAAATAATTATGGAAGAAAGAACAGAGATATCATCCCTGGGCGAGTTTGGTTTAATTGACCATCTTACCCAAAACAATGAAACAAAAAATGCTTCCACTATTTTAAGTGTGGGTGATGATGCTGCCGTAATAGATCATTTTGGCCGGCAAACCGTCATCAGTACCGACCTGTTACTTGAAGGCATCCATTTTGATTTGATGTATACCCCGTTGAAACATTTGGGTTATAAAAGCGTGGTGGTAAACCTCAGTGATATTTATGCCATGAATGCCACGCCCACACAAATTGTCATCAGCATCGGCATCAGTAATAAATTCAGCCTGGAAGCTTTGAATGAATTTTATGAGGGTGTATACGCAGCCTGTAAAGCATATGATGTGGATTTGGTGGGGGGCGATACCACCAGCAGCAAAAGAGGATTTGTGATCAGCATTACCGCCATTGGCGAAGTGGCTCCCGACAGTTATGTTACCCGCAGTGGTGCTAAAGTAAATGACCTGATTTGTGTAAGCGGAGATTTAGGTGGCGCATTTTTAGGCCTCACCATTTTAGAAAGAGAACGCAAGATATTTGAAGCAACCGGCGCACAGCCCGACCTGGAAGGACAGGCCTATATTGTGGGCCGCTTATTAAAACCCGAAGCCAGGAAAGATGTGGTGGAATATTTTACCGCACAAAGTATTATGCCCACCAGCATGATGGACATCAGCGATGGCCTCAGCAGCGAGCTGCTGCACATTTGCAAACAAAGCAAGGTGGGTTGTGTTATTTATGAAGACAAATTGCCTTTGAATGAAGAAAGCAAGGCCTTTGCCTATAAATTAGAACTGGATCCTACGGCCTGTGCATTAAGCGGTGGCGAAGATTATGAATTATTATTTACCGTATCGCAGGCCGACTACGAAAAGATAAACGCCAATAACGGATTAAGTATTATTGGGTATATTACAGAACAGTCCGAAGGCCAGCACATTATTACCCGTGGCGGAAACAAACATGCGTTGGTGGCACAAGGATGGAATCATTTGAAGTAAATACATGTTTCAACGATCCGCATATATACCTTTCCTCATTATTATTATACTGGGCAGTTGCTCAGTGTCGAATAAAAATTACCACCCTTCAAAAAAATATTCCCAACAGCAATTACAGCAGGATTATACCCTGCTGAAAAATATCCTGCAAAAAAAACATCCCTCCGTCTACTGGTACACCGGCAAAGACAGTATGGATATGTATTTTGAAAAATACTATGCTGCCATTGAAGACAGCATGACCGAGCAGCAGTTTGGCTGGAAAGTGATTGCCCCCCTCACCGATAAATTGCATTGCGGCCATACCAGTTTTGGTATGAGCAAGGCATATAATAAATGGGTGGCCAATAAACAAATCCCTTCCTTTCCATTGTTTTTGAAAGTATGGAACGATACCATGGCTGTAACAGGTAACCTTAACCGAAAAGATACTGTTTTAAAAAGAGGCACGCTCATCACCGGTATTAACGGGTTAAGTAATGCAGCACTGATACAAACCCTGTTTGGTTATATGACCGAAGATGGCAATGCCAACAATGTAAATTATTTAAGGCTCAGTAATAATTTTCCTTATTACCACCGCAATATTATGGGCATCAGCAAAACGTACACGGTGCAATATTCAGATAGTACCGGTAGTACCCATACCGCTGTTATACCGGTATTTGATCCGCCAAAAGATACCTCCCGCAGAAACAGGATCGCCCCCCTTGTAAAGAGAACCAAAAGCGAAAGAAAAAAACAGCAACTGCAAAATATACGTTCGCTGGCCGTAGACACGGCTAACAATACGGCGGTAATTACACTCAATACATTTAGTACCGGCCGGCTCCGGAAATTTTTCCGGCAAACATTCCGGTATATTAAAAAAGCAAACATATCCAGTGTGGTATTAGACATCCGCAGCAATGGCGGGGGAAAAATAAATTACTCCACCCTGCTTACAAAATATGTAACCCGTATACCGTTTAAGGTTGCCGACAGTGCATACAGTGTTTCCAGAACCCTGCATCCGTACACCCGGTACATCAAAGGAAAATTCTTCAATAATATTGCGCTGCTTTTTCTTACCCATAAAAAAGAAGATGGCAATTATCATTTTGGTATTTGGGAAAGAAAAACCTATCACCCCAAACAAAGGAATCATTTTGGAGGCGACTTATATGTGCTGATCAACGGGCAAACATTTTCTGCTTCTACCTTATTCAGCCATGCAGTTAAAGGACAACCGGGTATCACCCTGGTGGGTGAAGAGGCCGGTGGCGGAAACTATGGCAATAACGGCATCATGATACCCGATATTACTTTACCCAATACCCATCTGAGGGTTCGGTTACCCATCTTCCGGCTGGTACAAAACCATCCTGGCGAAAAAGATGGCCATGGTGTACTGCCCGATATTTATATTGGAACCAGTTATGAGGCTTTGCTGAAAGGCTACGATAAAAAAATGCAGGTGGTGATGGAGATGATCAGGGGGAAGAGGGGAATGGTCAATGGTGAATAGTGAATAGTGAATGGTCAATGGTCAATGGTCAATAGTGAATTTGCGAATATCGAATGGTGAATGGTGTGCAACCTGCGGACTGGTAACAATGACTTAATGACTAATGACTATCAATATCGAATGTGCGAATGTCGAATGGTGAGGTGGGATGGGAGATGCTGGATACTGGAAGTGGAACGACCAACTAAGACTATGAACCTAATGTAAGTAGTGAGCAGGTAGTGGTAAGTGTCGACCAACAACCAACCATCAACGACCAACTAAGACTATGAACCCAATGTAAATAGTGAGCAGGCAGTCGTGAGTGTCGACCAACAACCAACCATCAACGACCAACTAAGACTATGAACCATGAACTCCCGTTCAAAATCCCGATAAGCCAAAATCATCCGCGTCTTTCCAAAACGGGAACCGTTCCCTCACTTCTTCCAGTTTTTCTTTTGCCAGCGTAATGGTATTGCTGTCTTCTTCATCGGCCATATGGTACAAAACCTGGCCCAGCGGATCTATTACCAAACTATTGCCGCTGTGATAAATTTTATTACCATCGCTGCCCACACGGTTTACGCCAATTACGTAGCACTGGTTTTCAATGGCCCTTGCACACAATAAAGTTTTCCAGGCATGGCTGCGTTTTTCGGGCCAGTTGGCCACATAGATCAGCACATCATATTCAGGTGCGGTGGCTGCCGGTTGCTGCCGGGCCCATACCGGGAACCTGAGATCGTAGCAAACCTGTAAATTAATTTTCCAGCCTTTTACCGATGCAATGAGTCTTTTATTGCCTGCAGTATAATATTTATCTTCTTCGCCATAGGCGAACAGGTGGCGTTTGTTATAGTAGCCGTACTGGCCATTGGGCAGCATCCATATTAAGCGGTTAAAGTATTGTCCTTCTTCTTCAATGATCAGGCTGCCGGTAAGGATGATACCATTTTCTTTGCTCACTCTTTGCATCCAATCCATCGTTTCTCCATCCATGGTTTCGGCAAACAGTTGCGGCTGCATGCTAAAACCCGTGCTGAACATTTCGGGCAGCACCACGATCTCGGTTTTTGATTCTATGCTGCCAATCTTTTTTTGCAGCATGTGCAGGTTGGCGGCTTTATCTTCCCAAAATAAATTGCTTTGTATAGTGGTAAAGGTGAGTGTGGACATTTATGTGATTTTTACCGGGCTTAAGGATCACTCAATTTACGGAATTATAATTTCATCAACCGGTTAACCGCTTCTTCAAGCGTGCTTTCTTTTTTAGCAAAACAAAAACGCAATACTTTATTATCGGTGCCTGCTTTATAAAATACCGATGTGGGTATGGCTGCTACCCTATATTCTTTTGTTAAACGGATGGCAAAATCCATTTCCGTTTCATCCGTAATACCGCTGTAATCATACAACTGAAAATAACTTCCGTAAGATGGCAGGGCCTTAAATTTTGTTTGCTGCATCAGTGTAAAAAAATAGTCCCTTTTTTGCTGTAAAAAACTGCCCAGCTGCAAATACTTTTCTTTCTGTAATAAAAAGTCTGCCAGGGCAAATTGTACCGGGCTGTTGCAACTAAAACAGTTGAACTGGTGTATTTTCCTGAACTCCTTCATCAGTGCGGGCGGGGCCACACAATACCCGGTCTTCCAGCCGGTGCAATGGTATACTTTGCCAAACGAAAAACAAACAAAGCTGCGCTGGTACAGATGGGGGTAGCGCAATATACTTTCGTGTTGTTTGCCATCAAATACCAGGTGCTCATACACTTCGTCGCTTATTATAAAAATATTGCTGTCTTTTACAATGGCATTTAACTGCGCCATATCTGCAGCACTTAAAATGCTGCCGGTGGGGTTGTGCGGCGAGTTAATGATGATGGCCCTGGTGGCAGGGCTGATCTTTTGCTGTACCAGTTGCCAGTTAATGCTGTAATCCGGAAAGCTTAAAGGAATTAAAACAGGTACCGCACCATTGATCTCAATGGTGGGGATATAACTGTCATAAGCCGGCTCAAATACAATCACTTCGTCTCCCGGCTGCAATATGGTGGTTAATGCCGTATAGATGGCGTAGGTACCACCGGGCGTAACGGTAATTTCTGTTTCGGGGTTTACTGTATTATTGTACAAGCCTTGTATCTTTTCAGCAATTCGTTCCCGCAATAGTGCTAATCCGTTCATGTGCACGTACTGGTTATGGCCTTTTTGCATGGCAGCATTCACCAGTTGCACCAGTTCCTCATCCATTAAAAAATCAGGAAAACCCTGGCCCAGGTTAATGGCCTGGTGTTCGGCAGCCAAAACACTCATTACTGTAAAAATGGTGGTTCCTGCATGCGGTTGCTTACTTGTAATTGCTGGAAACAAAGTAGTTGATTTGAGTGAACAACAAATTTACCGGATAAACCCCATAAAAAAAGGAAGCCCTTAAGGGCTTCCTTTTAAAAACTTATTTGCTGGATTACAAAAATTTATCGCCCTTACTGCGCTTGATCTCTGCTACATATTCTTTGATCTCCTGCTCTTTATCTTTTTTACAGATCATGAGTACATCTTTGGTATCTACCACTATAAAATCATCGAGGCCCTGTAACAGCACCAGTTTTTTATTGTCGGCATGCACCATATTTTTTGTTGCGTCTATCACCACTACATTGTCTCCGGCCACGGCATTTTCAAGGTAGTCTTTAGCCAGGTTATCGTATGCACTGCCCCAGGTACCCAAATCGCTCCAGCCAAATGAAGAAGGAATGATGTATACATTATCTGCCTTTTCCATTATTCCGTAGTCGATAGAAATATTTACACACTGCGGATAGATCCTGTCAATGGCTTCTTTTTCGGTAGCTGTATTAAAACTTGTTTTTTCTGTTTCAAACAGTTCGTTCAGTTCGGGCAGTAATTTTTCAAAAGCGGCCACAATATTTTTTACCTGCCAAACAAATATGCCCGCATTCCATAAAAAGTCGCCACTGGTAATAAATGTTTTTGCAAGTGCCAGGTCGGGCTTTTCGGTAAAGGTTTTTACCTTAAATACATTATCACTCACCGACTGCTGCTCGTACTGGATATAGCCATACCCGGTATTGGGGTGGGTGGGCTTAATACCCAGTGTTACCAGGGCCCTGGTATGTGCGGTAAAATGCAGGGCATCTTTACATACATTTTTAAATGCCTCCGGCTCTAAAATGATATGATCGGCAGGGGCACAAATCAGGTTGGCATCGGGGTTAAGTGACAGTAATTTATGAGATATATAAGCCACACAGGGGGCTGTATTTTTGCGGGAAGGCTCGCACAGGATATTGTCAACCGGTATTTCGGGCAGTTGTTCGGCTACTATATCTTTATATTGTTCAGAAGTTACCACGTATATATTTTCCAGTGGTATAAATTTTGCAAACCGGTCCATGGTGCCCTGTATCAGTGTTCGCCCGGTATTTAAAATATCCAGGAACTGCTTGGGAAAGTTGGTACGGCTCATGGGCCAAAACCGGCTGCCAATACCGCCAGCCATAATTGCTACATAGTGATTCTTGTTCATTACAGTAATTTTATATGATACCTTCTCGTATTAGATCGTGCAGGTGAATTACGCCTGCATAAATTTCGTTCTCTATAACTACTAACTGACTGATATTATTGCCCCGTAATATATCTAAAGCTTCAGTTGCCAATGCATCGGCTGCAATTGTTTTGGGTTTAGGGCTCATAATATCGGCTGCAGTAAGCTTTGTAAAATCGCTGGTCTTTTCCAGCATCCGCCGCAGGTCTCCGTCTGTAATAATGCCCTGTACCCTGCGCTCATCGTTCACCACCACCGCTGTTCCCAGTCGTTTTTTGGTCATTTCCAGTATTACTTCCTTCAGGCTGGCCGCAGGCAATACCGCCGGTTGTTCATTTTGCGAAGACAGGTCGGCCACCCGCAGGTACAGTTTTTTGCCCAGCATACCACCTGGATGATATTTTGCAAAATCATGACTGTTGAAGCCTTTTAACTCCATCAGGCAAACCGCCAGTGCATCGCCCATCACCATTTGGGCCGTGGTACTGCTGGTGGGGGCCAGGTTATTGGGGCAGGCCTCCTGGGCCACCGTAGTATTTAAAACGATATCGCAGTGCTGGGCCAGGTAAGACTGTATATTACCCACCATACCGATCAGCGGGTTACCAAAATTTTTTACCAGCGAGGTCAGTACTTTTATTTCGGGGCTGTCGCCACTTTTACTGATGATCATTACGGCATCATCGGGTTGAATCATGCCCAGATCGCCATGAATGGCATCCGCGGCATGCATGAACAATGCCGGGGTACCCGTACTGTTTAGTGTGGCTACAATTTTTTGTGCAATCACCGCGCTTTTGCCAATACCGCTTACTACAAACCGGCCTTTGCTGGAGGCAATTTTTTGCACCGCTGCAACAAAATCCCCGCTAATAAAGGCTTTCAGGCCTTCAACAGACTGGGATTCCAGCGTAATGGTACGCATGGCGGCATCTATAATGGAATGACTGTTCATTTAGTGCCGCAAACCTACTTTAATTACGGCATAATGCAAAGCAGCTAACAGGCCATTGCAGCAGTTTTAATTTAGAACTTGCAAATTGCGATATTTTGATTATCTTAAATGATTGCTAAGAAAAGGCCGGAGCACTTAAAAGCTTGCTGATACAGTTGCAGTAAGTTAACTTCGCTGCCCTTTTATAAAACCTGTTTAAAAAATAACACAAAGAAAAGGTGTGACGGATATTTGTTATGGCTACAGTTAAATCAACATCTGCAAAAACCAAGGTTGCTCCCCCAAAAAAGCCGGCAAAAGCTGCCGGCAAAAAAGCCGCTCCAGTTAAAAGTTCCTGTGATCTTACAGCAGCATTACAACAGTATTTTGGGTTCAGCGCTTTTAAAAACCCCCAGGAGGCCATTATTGAAAACCTGCTTTCGGGTAACGATACCTTTGTGATTATGCCCACCGGTGGCGGAAAAAGCATGTGCTACCAGCTGCCCGCCCTTATCAGCGAAGGGGTGGCCATCATAGTATCTCCCTTAATTGCACTGATGAAAAACCAGGTAGACCTGGTAAGAAGTTACAGCAGTAAAGACCATGTGGCGCATTTTTTAAACAGTACACTCAACAAGGGGCAGCAAAAAATAGTAAAGGATGATCTTACCTCCGGCAAAACAAAAATGCTGTACGTGGCTCCGGAAACCATGACCAAGGAAGAAAATGTGGCCTTCTTTAAAGACCTGAAAATTTCATTTTTTGCGGTAGACGAAGCCCATTGTATTTCGGAATGGGGCCACGATTTCAGGCCCGAATACAGGAGGTTGCGGGAGATCATGGATATGATAGATGAAAAAATTCCGGTGATTGCACTAACCGCCACTGCCACCCCAAAAGTGCAGAGCGATATTGTAAAAAACCTGGGGCTGCGCAATCCTGAAATATTCATCTCTTCTTTTAACAGGCCCAACCTGTATTACGAGATTCAACCCAAAATAAATAAAGACCAAACCAATAAAAGTATTGTGCGCTTTATTCAGCAGCATAAAAATAAAAGCGGCATCATTTATACACTGAACCGCAAAACCACCGAAGAGCTGGCCCAGATGCTGATGGCCAATGGTATTAAGGCGGTGGCTTACCATGCCGGGCTGGACAGTAAATTGAGGGCCGACCGGCAGGACCAGTTTTTAAATGAAGATGTGGATGTAATTGTGGCCACCATTGCATTTGGAATGGGTATCGATAAACCCGATGTGCGCTTTGTGATCCATTACAATATACCTAAATCGATAGAAAATTATTACCAGGAAACCGGCCGTGGCGGAAGGGATGGCATGGAAGGAAAATGTATCCTTTATTATTCGCACAAAGATGTGGCCAAGCTGGAACATTTTATGCGTGACAAGCCCCTCAGCGAAAGGGAAGTGGGTGCACAACTCATTAACGAAACGGTGAGCTATGCCGAAAGCAGTGTGTGCCGAAGGAAAATTTTACTGCATTATTTTGGAGAACATTATGACGACAGCAAAAGCTGCGGACAGTGCGACAACTGTTTAAACCCTAAAGAAAAAATTGAAGCCAAAGACGATGCCATAGTGGTGTTAAAAGCCATTAAGGCCCTGGAAGAACGTTTTCCGGTGGAGTATGTACTGCTGATATTAATGGGTAAGGCCACCCCCGCGGTTAAAATGTACCGGCACGATGAGCTGGATTGCTTTGCCAGCGGTAATGATAAAGAGCCGCATTTCTGGAACAGTCTTATACGCCAGATGCTGCTGAACGGCATCATTGAAAAAGATATTGTGGAATATGGCCTGCTGAAATTCACTAAAAAAGGACTGGCATTTTTAAAGAAACCCGCTTCCTTTAAAATTGTGCTCAACAATTTATTTGAAGATGCCAATGCCGATGATGAAGAAAGCGACCAGGCCGGTGGTGGTGGTGCAGGTGCTGCCGATGAACGCCTGATGGAGATGCTGAAAGAACTGCGCAAAAAGGTATCAAAAGAAAAAAACCTGCCCCCATTTGTGATCTTTTTAGAAAGCAGTATGGAAGATATGGCCACCATGTACCCCACTTCTATGGAAGAACTGGAAAAAATCAGCGGGGTAAGCAAGGGCAAGGCCCTGCGGTATGGCAAACCTTTTATTGATGTAATATCAAAATATGTGGAAGAGAATGATATTACCCGGCCCGACGATTTTGTAATGAAGAGTGTGGCCAATAAAAACAATAATAAAATATTCATCATACAAAATATCGATAAAAAAATACCCCTGGAAACCGTGGCCAAAAACCGCGGCCTGCGCATAGATGAGCTGCTGGAAGAGATGGAAACCATTGTAGCCAGCGGCACCAAGCTCAACTTAGATTATGCCATTGATGAAATGGTGGATGAATATGAGCAGGACGAAATTTTGGATTACTTTAAAAACTGCGAAACCTCTTCGCTGCAGATAGCCCAGGAAGAACTGGCCGACAGTAATTTTAACTGGGAGCAGCTGAAACTGATGCGGATTAAGTTTTTGTGTGTGTATGGAAATTGAGTGGGGAGTGGGCAGTATTTTTGGGAATAGTTCATGGTTGCGGGTTGTAAATCATTCGATATTGGGGATTGGTCGTTGATGGTTGGTCGTACTCACCACTGCCCACTCTCTTTGGGTTAATGGTTCATAGTTCATGGTCACTATTTCGCAGGTTCCTCACCATTCGATATTGGGGATTGGTCGTTGGTTGTACTCACCACTGCCCGCTCACTACTCACTTTGGGTTGATGGTTGTCAGATTGCGGGTTGTACAACATTCAATATTCGCAAATCCTGCATTCACCATCCAGAATCAAGTATCCATCCCCTCCCCATTTTCAAATTTTCTTTTGTTCCGGGAATTTATTTAGATATAATCCCTTATTTTTGCTGCCCGAATTAGATATTTGTATCTGATTTAGATGGTGCGGTAGCTCAGTTGGTAGAGCAAAGGACTGAAAATCCTTGTGTCGCCGGTTCAATCCCGGCCCACACCACAAAACAGAAAAGGCTTTCAGCGAAAACTGAAAGCCTTTTTATTTGAGGTACAATACAGGTACAACGAATTTCAATTGCATATTTTGTTTAATAGATAATTTCCAGGCATATTTGTGCGGAATAGCCACGTTGGCGGTTCATTGTTCTTCTCCGTCTATTTGCCTTGTGGTGAGTACTTTACTATGTCAATGCCAATTCCGTTTGGGTCTTGAATAGCAAAATGTCTGTCGCCCCATGGTTCGTTACGAATGTCAATTTTAATTTCTATTCCTTTCTTTTTTATTTCGCTGTAAACTTTATCCACATCTTCCACTTCAATTGTCAGGTACATTCCTTGTCCTGCAAAATGTTTTTGAAATAAAGGTTGTTGGGTTGGGTGGTTTGGGAGTAAAAAACTGATTTCTGCTTCTTTGTTGGGTGTATGCAACAAAAGATAGAACTCGTTTTCAAATGTTACTCCAAAGTTTAAAAATTTGGTATAGAAAGTTTTTGTCTCTGCTAATTTTTCTGTTACGATACCTGCATTTAATTTCATTTTTATTTGATTTTTAATTGTTAATTAGTTTGTGAAAATGCGTTTACTGAAAGGTAAACTAGAGTAAAAGCTGTTAAGAAATATTTCAACATCTTGCTTTTTGATTTAAAGAACAAAACTCCAAAATATTCCAAACTAATCATTGTAAAAATCGGACATATTTTACCTTCCAAATGCTTTGCTGGGCGTAACCCCATAAAAATTTTTAAACTCTTTTACAAAATGTGCCTGGTCATAATAGCCAACATCAAAAAATAATTTATTTTCTCTTAAACTTTGCGTAGAGGGCTTAGCTCTTAAAATATTTTGAAAGCGAACTACTTTACTGAAAGTTTTTGCAGTATCACCAATATAAAATTGAAAAAGTCTGCGTAATTGTCTTGGGCTGATGCCTGTATTTAAATCTGTTTCAATATTGAGCATACCATAATTTTCAAGAATGATATTTATGGATTCATAAAATCTGTTATCGTTGTTAAATTTGATTTTTGCAATCAGTTTTAAAAAATAATTGTCAAACAATGCTTTGATTTGCCTTATGTTTTGTTGTGGTTCAAAATTGTCTGCAATAAACGAAGCTGTTTTTGGAATAACTATTTTTAAATTCTCAAAACGATTGCTCAATCCAGATGCGTCTATATTGAAAATTTGCGGAAACATTGTTGGTAAGAACCGAACGCCGATATAATGAAATGTATTGGCAAGAGGGAATTCTATGTATTTTTTGCAGAATCCCATTACAAAATTATCCTGTGGGTTATTGAGTTCAAAGAAAATATCAATGCAGCCGTCAGCCACTACTTTATAGTTGAATGCCTCTTTAAGTGTTTGGTTTGTTTTAAGTTCCCAATAGCAATAAATGTAAGGTTGAAGTTTTAGGTCTGGTAAAAATTCAAAGTAGGTTACATTGTCAGCCGATTGCTTTATAGTCGGTTGAATGGGATTGTAAAGTTGTCTTATGTCTGTCGAAAGTTTCAATAATTGTAGGATGTCGCTTTACAATGACCGCTAACGTGCCGGAGCTTTCCGAAGTACGGGTATTAGTATTCCGTTCGCTCGAAACTGATGATGAAGATAACAACAAAAAGCTAAATAGATAATGTCCAGCCCGATATGAATCACAATAGAATTACAAAAAAGCCGAAGATAACTTCCGTCCGCCCGTATTTTGGCAAACCCCCTGCTACACGGAGCTACACAAAAAATAGAGTCACACAAAGTGAATACATTGTTCATTATTCATGCACGCCTTTGTAGCCACTGGCGCATTCTTCCGCTATGACGGGCAATAGTAGTAAATGAATCTGCTCGTTTTTGATCCTTACAGATAGCTACTAATGTAAAAGCTTCCGGCCGGCCTTGCAGCGTTAGCGTAACACCCCGGCTAAACAACAAACAAGAGCCTAAGAGAAATACATCATACTTTTTTTCCTCCTTCACTCTTTGTTCTCTTTGTAAGAAAAATTCTTGGCTAAGAGACCAAAGGGGAAAAAGAGCCTAAGAGAAATACATTACACTCTTTTATCTCCTTCACTCTTTGTTCTCTTTGCAAGAAAATTCTTGGCTAAGAGCCCAAAGGAGAAAAAGTGCCTAAGAGAAATACACGATACTCTTTTTTTCCTCCTTCACTCCTTGTTCTCTTTGCAAGAAAAATTCTTGGCTAAGAGACCAAAGGGGAAAAAGAGCCTAAGAGAAATACATTACACTCTTTTATCTCCTTCACTCTTTGTTCTCTTTGCATGAAAATTATTGGCTAAAAGGCCAAAAGAAGAAAAAGTGCCAAAGAGACATACACGATACTCTTTTTTTCTCCTTCACTCCTTGTTCTCTTTGCAAGAAAAATTTTTGGCTAAGAGCCCAAAGGGGAAAAAAAGCCAAAAAGAAATACACGATACTCTTTTATCTCCTTCACTCTTTGTTCTCTTTGTAGGAAAAATTCTTGGTTAAGAGGCCAAAGGAGAAAAAGAGCCAAAGAGAAATACACGGTACTCTTTTATCTCCTTCACTCTTTGTTCTCTTTGCTAAAAAATATTTGCCAGAAGTTCAAAAGAGTAAAAGAGCCTGAGAGAAGAAACGCCGGAAGCCTTTCTTCTTACCTGCGCTCTTTGCTATCTGCAGCACGGAACAAAAAATTATTGATACCAGCACCAACCATCTTACTCAATCATCCCTCGCTTCCTGCTCCCTGCTGTCGCTGATCTGTAAATATTTGTTTGCCGGAAACCAGCTGTCGTGCAAGGGGTATACATGGTATTTTTTAGCCTCTTTTTCAAATGCCGCACGCATGGCTTTTAATTTTTCAGGATACTTACCTGCCAGGTTTACCTGCTCATTAAAATCGTGTTCCATATCATACAATTCCCACACATCGTTTGTATAAGATGTTCCTGAATGATGATAGGCTTCCGCTTTCCAGCCATCCTGGTACAGTGCCCTTGATGCGCCTGTTTCAAAATACTGCAAACGATGCCTGCTTTTGGCCGCCGCATTATTAAAGGAATACACAAAACTTTGTCCTTCTATTGGTTCCTGTTTATAGCCATTGATTGCAACAGGCATGTTCACTTTGGTGAGTTCAATCAGCGTGGGCCATATATCAACCAGGTGCACATACTGGTTACGTATGCTGCCTTTTTCTTTAATGAACCGGGGTGCATAAATGATCATGGGGTTATGTGTGCCGCCCTCCGAATTGGCATCTCCTTTCCATAATTTAAAAGGCGCATTGGTTGCCTGCGTCCAGCCCAAGGGAATATCTCCTTTAAAATTCTTTCTGCCTATCTGGTCTATATTTTTTAATGCGGCTTTTATTTTTTCTTCCCGGGTGGCTTTTTCCATTCCCCCGGGCACTCCCGGAATATCGGCGGTATACTTGGTGGCACCATTATCTCCAACGATCACTATCACAATGGTATTTTGCAACTGGTTAATTTGCCTTATATAATTGATCACCCTTCCTATTTCATCATCGGCCTGCGATAAAAACCCTGCGTGAGCTTCCATGGCCCTTGCCATTATTTTCTTTTCATCTGCCGGTAATGTTTCCCAGGCTGCAATTTTTTCATTGCGTGCCGGAAGTGTTACATATGCCGGAACTACACCCAGCTTCTTTTGTCTTTCTAACACAACTTCACGGTATTTATCCCAGCCCATATCAAACTGCCCCCTGTATTTATCTATCCATTCCTTATCTACCTGCATAGGAGAATGTACTGTTCCCGGCGCCAGGTACAATAAAAATGGTTTGCCCGGCGCCCCTGCCTGTTGCTGCTGAATATAACGGATGGCCTTATCTGCTAAAATGGTATTCAAATGTTTGCCCGCTCCCGTATCAATAGTTGCCCTTGTTATGCCTTCCCACAATACCGGGTAATATTGGTCGGTGGCCGATTCTAAAAAACCATAAAACCTGTCGAAGCCCCGGCCTGTTGGCCAGCGGTTAAAAGGTCCGGCAGCGCTGCGGTCACAGAGCGGCGTTAAATGCCATTTGCCCAAAAGAAAAGAATTGTAGCCGTTTTCTTTCAATACTTCGGCCATGGTGGCTTTTTCAAAAGGCATATTACCATCATAACCGGGAGCATCAAACGCTGTTTCGGTAAAATGCCCCATGTGTACGGAATGATGATTTCTTCCGGTTAACAATGCCGCCCTTGACGGGGCACATAATGCAGTGGTATGAAAATTAGTATACTTCAATCCTTCCGCTGACAGCTGGTCCATTACCGGTGTTTGTGCCAAACCGCCAAATACACCGGCCGTGCTGAAGCCCACATCATCCAGCATGATGAGTACAATATTGGGCGCTCCTGCAGGTGCCTTGGGTTGATAGGCATTGATATACCACTTTGAAATAGTATCATATTGCAACGGATCCTGGCGATATATTTTGGCAGGACTGAATTGTGCGATGCCGGTGCCGAGCAGCATACTGTTTATTATTAACAGAAAGTATTTTTTTTCAATTGATCTCATGAATGGTTTTTAGGCAAAACGAATATACCCATTTAAGAACATTTTTTTATGCTTGCTTTAGCAGTTGACACATAAATCAAAAAGGGATTTAATTATTTGTTGCATATTCACCCTGTAAAAGAGGTTAAGAGAATAAAGCCGCACTCTTTTTTCCCCCTTTACTCTTTGTTCTCTTTGCATGAAAATTATTGGCTAAGAGGCCAAAGGAGAAAAAGAGCCAAAGAGAAATGCACGATACTCTTTTATCTCCTTCACTCCTTGTTCTCTTTGCAAGAAAAATTCTTGGCTAAGAGGCCAAAGGAGAAAAAGTGCCTAAGAGAAATACATTACACTCTTTTATCTCCTTCACTCTTTGTTCTCTTTGCATGAAAATTCTTGGCTAAGAGGCCAAAAGAGAAAAAGTGCCAAAGAGAAATACACGATACTCTTTTTTCCTCCTTTACTCTTTGTTCTCTTTGCATGAAAATTATTGGCTAAGAGGCCAAAGGAGAAAAAGAGCCAAAAAGAAATACATTACACTCTTTTATCCTCCTTGTTCTCTTTGCAAGAAAACTATTGCCTAAGAGGCCAAAGGAGAAAAAGTGCCAAAGAGAAATACATTACACTCTTTTATCTCCTTCACTCTTTGTTCTCTTTGTAAGAAAAATTCTTGGCTAAGAGGCCAAAGGGGAAAAAGAGCCTAAGAGAAATACACGATACTCTTTTTTCCTCCTTTACCCTTTGTTCTCTTTGCATGAAAATTATTGGCTAAGAGGCCAAAGGAGAAAAAGTGCCAAAAAGAAATACATTACACTCTTTTATCCTCCTTTTCTCTTTGTTCTCTTTGCTAAAAAATCTTTGCCGGGAAGCCAAAAGAGAAAAAAGAGACCGGGAGAAATGCATTACACTCTTTTTTCCTCCTTTACTCCCGTTCTCTTTGCAAATAATATTTACCTACTTTTATTACCCAATTTGTAATCATGAAAAAAACGGCTTCCCTTTTCCTGTTCCTCCTTGTTGCGCTTACCGCATTCACACAATCCATTCCCCGCAGCAATCCCGAAGCAGAAGGCATTGCGTCTACCGCCATCATACAATTCATCGATTCTTTTAAAAAAGATAAACACGAACCACATTCCATCATGATCCTGCGCCATGGCAAAGTGATTGCGGAAGGCTGGTGGAAGCCCTATGCAGCAGCACTAAAACATACCATGTATTCAGTTAGCAAAAGCTGGACCTCTACTGCCATTGGATTTGCCGTAGATGAAAAGAAAATTACTGTTGCCGATAAGGTACTTTCATTTTTCCCGGAGTATAAAGACATTGCCGACCAACCCTACCTCGCTGATCTTACTGTAAAAGACCTGCTCACCATGTCGGTTGGGCACCAGAAAGAACAGTTTGAAACCGTGTTCATGCAGGCCGACTGGACAAAGGCTTTTTTAAGCCTGCCTATTGTTAACAAACCGGGCTCTCAATTTTTATACAACACATTGGCCACCTATACGCTCTCGGCCATTATACAAAAAGTTACGGGGCAAACGGTAATGGAATATTTGACCCCGCGTTTGTTTGCACCACTCGGCATTTCTGGTGATGACTGGGAAGTGAATTATAAAGGCATCAATACCGGCGGCTGGGGATTTCGCGATAAAACAGAAGACATGGCCAAACTGGGTCTGCTCTATTTAAACCAGGGTAATTATAATGGAAAACAGATCCTGTCTCAGCAATGGGTAAAAGAAGCCACCGGCAAACAAATAGAACAAAAACCCGGTGCCCCGCAAGCTGAAAAAGACGCATCTGACTGGCTGCAGGGATATGGCTACCAGTTCTGGCGCTGCCGACACAATGCTTTTAGGGCAGATGGTGCTTTTGGCCAGTATATTGTAATGATGCCCCAACAGGATGCCGTGGTGGTCATCACATCCGAATCGCTGGACCTGAAGGAAGACCTGAACATGATATGGCGGCATTTATTACCGGCTTTTGAAGCAGATCCATTGCCTGCAAACCCCGCCGCTCAGGCCCTGCTTGCCAAAAAAACAAGCCAACTTCATTTAGACCCGCCAGTTTCGGCTATCAAAAAAGGAAACACAGCATTACTCAATCATACATTTACACTTGCAGCCAATGCATTGAATTTTTCGGGCATCGCCATTCAAAAGAAGAAAAAGCATTTGGCCCTGCTGATTGAAACAAAAGATAAAAAATCACATCGCATCCCCCTGGGTTTTAAAAAATGGCAATTGAGCGAAACCGATTTGGTGGGCCCTTATTTATTAAGGCTTGCACCGGTTAATTTTAGTGTATTGGGTAATTATAAACTGGCCAGCAGCTACCGCTGGGTGGATGCAGCAACATTAGAACTTACTGTAAGGTATATTGAAAGTCCGCACCACTGGACCATCACCATGAAAATGGAAAACGGTAAATTAACATTAAACATCATCAACTCTTACAGCCCGGAAAATATTGTGGAAATACAAAGTGTATAAATGCAGCACCTGAAACATATCAGTAAACTAATGAGCCTGGTACTCAGGCATCAACCCGAAACCATCGGCTTACAGTTAAACGAAAACGGCTGGGCTAATGTGCAGGAGCTTATTCAAAAAATAAATGCGGCGGGCACTGCGGTAGATATGGATATTATCAATACCGTGGTGGATACCAATGATAAAAAACGTTTTAGTTATAATCACAATAAAACAATGATACGTGCCAACCAGGGGCACAGTGTTGCTATAGAACTGAACTTAAATCCTGTTATGCCGCCTGAAATTTTATACCACGGCACAGCAGAACGATTTTTGGAAAGCATTTTAAAACAGGGCCTCACAAAACAACAACGGCAGCATGTGCATTTAAGCCAGTTGCACGAAACAGCAAAAGCAGTAGGCGCAAGGCATGGTAAACCGGTGGTTGTACACATCAATGCCAAAGCAATGGCGGCAGCGGGCCATATATTTTATTTGTCTGATAACGGGGTTTGGCTTGTGGATGCCGTTCCGGTTGAATATATTACAACATGAAACGAATATTGGTTATTGGGGATATACATGGCGGGCTAAAAGCGGTGCACCAGGTTTTTGAAAAAGCCCGGGTTACCAATGAAGACCAGCTGATCTTTTTGGGCGATTTTGTGGATGGCTGGAGTGAATCTGCCGGCGTGGTGGATTATATGATACAGTTAAGCAGCAGTAACCATTGTATTTTTATAAAGGGCAATCATGATGCCTGGGCAGAAGGCTGGTTGCGCAATGGCCATACTGATGATATATGGCTGAACAATGGCGGCAACGAAACCATTGAAAGCTATGCTGCAGCAGGCGAAGCAAAGAAATTGCAGCACCTTATTTTTTTAGAGCAAATGCCCTACTATTATATCGATGAACAAAACAGGCTGTTCATTCATGCGGGCTTTACTTCCATGCACGGGCCGCAAAAAGAATTTCATGATCCTAATTTCAGCTGGGACAGAACCCTTTGGGAAACCGCACTGGCCATGGACAAGCGCATTCCGAAAAGTTCTATCCTTTTTCCAAAACGCCTGGCCCTGTTCAGTGAAATTTATATTGGCCATACACCCACTTTATATTACAACGAAGCGGTACCCATGCAGGGCAGTAATGTTTGGAATATTGATACCGGCGCCGCTTTTTATGGAAAATTAAGTGTGCTGAACATTGATACCAAACAATATTGGCAAAGCGATCCGGTATACAACTTGTACCCCGGCGAAACCGGGCGCAATAAATAACAAATGTCTTTAATTTCATTTTTAAAATGATGCCCTTATCTTTACCGCAGGCTGTTGCTGCTTTTACCCGTAAAACAACTGCTGCATTTCCGGCCCTTTAATTTAATACAGTATTAAAAACGATGTCGTATATAGTTTCGCTGAAAGAACTGATCAACTCGCTTACCCAGGCCAAAGATTTACTGGTGGAAATGTTTGAAAAACGGAAGTCGTTTTTGTATAAATACGATGATGCGGCGGAAGTATTATCAGAAGATAAGATAGAGATCCTCATCAGCAAACACATCCTGCGCCGCAATGGCCCCTACATAGAAATTGATGACCAGTACCAGCAGTTTTTTGAACAAATACTGGAAGTGAATGAAGAGATCAACACCTCTTATATCAACGAAAACATTCAGCAGGTAAAACAGCACATCAGTTTTTATTTGCAGGAAAACAACGAACACCGCCGCTATACATATTTAAAACAGATCAAGGCTTCGCTGCGAAAGATCGGCAGAATTACTTTGCGCAACGTGATCGATCTTAACCGCAATATTGAAAACGCCTTTAAAACAGAACCCAACTACAGCATTAAAATAGCAAAGCTGGAAGCTTTTGACGAAAAACGCCGGGCCATTTATTTGCTGATAGAACAAACCGACCGGCTGGCCAGTGATGAAGAAATTATTTTTTTTTCCACGGCCCTGGATGAAGAATTAAAACAGGTGGTAACGCAGTTGCGCGGACAGTTAACAGAAAGCAGGCATAATTTAATTGAAACCCAAAAACAGATCATCGAGTACCTGAACCAGGTAAAACACCAGAGCAGGATACAGGAAAAAATAAAGCAGGTAAAATATTTAAAAGACCAGTTTGAATTAAAAGCAAAAACAAATATTACCGCATTGCTGCAGCAAAGCAATGAGGTATTGTTTGAAAGCAGGCCCGCCTATGCCTTAAAACTCTCACTCGATTATTTGCAGAGCGACGAAGGCAACGATACAGTTAAACGCGTGGCAGCCAAACACCATCTATCCAAACGCCCCTCCATGCTGGTGGCCGAAAGCATTGCCAGTAAAGACCTGTTGCCCCAAACTGAAGAAGAGATTTATATTGACCTGGAAGAAATAAAAAGAGGTTTTGCCGCCAGCAGTCATCATTTACACAATTACATCATGCAGTACAAATATCCCCGCGCCGTAAGCTATGAAGAAAAGATCACCATTTTTTGCCAGATGGTATCCATGTACGAACAGGAGCTGAACATCAAAGAAGTTTTTCAAACAGATGAACAGGTAGAATATGCCCTGGTAACGGCAAAATAACACACTGCAACATTCCATCTTTAAACCAATTTAAATGAGTACTGCCAATAAACATACGGCCGATATTTTTGAAACCCTCAGCAAAGGAAAATTCATCTGCAGCAACAGCACCGATGATGCCAGCCGCCGCTTATACACCGTGGTGGATGAAAACTTTGACGACCTGTATAACTATTTTATTGCCATTGGTTTTATTCTGGAAAAAGGCGACGAATATTTTTATTTTTCACGCAATGAAGTAAGGGCCACATTAGAAAGTAAGATAGAACAGGCCTACCGCTGGATAGACATGGTAGATTTTTTTACCGCTTTCAACAGCAGTTTTGCACCGGGATTTTTATTTACACCCGCCGATATTTTAGTGCAGGTAAAAATGGATGCCAGCCTGAAAGACAAACTGGAGATCATGAAACGTTTAACCGGGGATGGCAGTTACCAGGAACGCATCAGCAACCTGATAGAAAAACAATTGTGCAACCCGGGTTTTGCCGAACTGCAAAACGAACTTACCAACCAGTATAAGGTTCTGGCATCGTTCAGCTATGTTAAACAATTAATAGTAAGCATTCAAATACAAGAAGAAACAGCAGCATGAGGTCTTTACACAAAATAGTTTTTATCAACAGTGCCACCATCCCTTACGCCGAAGTAATGGTGGATGGTAATGTGCATTTAATTGGTACGCAGGGCGTGGGCAAAAGCACCCTGTTACGTGCCATCTTATTTTTTTATAATGCCGATACGCTGAAACTGGGCATCTCTAAAGAAAAGAAAAGTTTTGCCGAGTATTATTTCCCTTTTCAGAATTCATTTTTAATTTATGAAGTGCAGCGGGAAACCGGCCCGTTTTGTATTGTGGCTTTTAAAAGCCAGGGAAAGGTTTGCTTCCGGTTTTTAGATACCGCTTACAACCGGGATCATTTTGTGAGCGCCACCGGCCATGCTTTTGAAAAATGGGAAGACAACCGGCAGGTGCTGGATGCACAACAGGTAGACCACAGCCGGAAAATTGACCGTTATGAGGAATACCGCGATATTTTATATGGTAACAACGAAGCCGGAAAAAAAGATTTTTCAAAATATGCATTGCTGCAAAGCAAGCAATACCAAAATATTCCGCGTACCATACAAAATGTTTTTTTAAACAGTAAGCTGGAGGCCGAATTCATTAAGCAAACCATCATCATGTCGCTGAATGAAGAAGATATCAGTATCGACCTGCAAAGCTATACGCACCATCTGAAAAATTTTGAATACCAGCTGAATGATATTCATTTATACAAACAGCCGCATGTAGTTAAACAGGCCGATAACGTGGTAAAAAATCACCTGGCTATAAAACACCTGGAAAGCGAAAAAAATAATTTTTCATTACAGCTGGCCTGGGCCGCAGCGCAGGTACAGCGGAGCATTCCTAAAACACAGGACAAAAAAGAGAAAGCCCTTGCCGGTAAAAATGCATTGCTTGAAAAGGCCGACCTGGCAGAACAGCGTTTCAGGAACAAGGCCGAAAAAATAAAGGGCGAGGTCAGCGTGTTAGAGAACGATATCAAAAAAGCCAAAGAAAAATCGGAATACTATAATAAACTGGCCATTGACAGCATTATTGAAAGAGTGGCTAAAAAGAAAGAGCTGGAAACCGAGCTGCAGAAACTGAACAAAGAAAAAGCGCTGCTCACCACGCATTTTGAAGCGGTAACACAAAAATACGAAAGCCTTTTACAGGCAGCTTTACAGGCAGGCACTTCGTTTGAACAGGACAAAAAAGAAGAACAGCTTACGCTGAAAGAAAAAGCCGCGGAAGATAAGGAAGAGGTAAGAGCTTCTTTTGAAAAAGCCGCAACTGAAATAAAACAAAATAACCAGCAAAGTATACAGCAGGCCAGGCTGGCGGCCGAGCAGCAGCAGCAGCTGGCAGATAAAGAGCGCTTAAAAAAAGCCACCATTACACACCAGCGTTTCTTTGAAAAAGAAGTGGAAGATGCAAGGGCCACCGTACAGCAATGTGAAATTGCCCTGCAGCAAAATGAAATAGAGCTGGAGCATTTAAAAAATACCGGCAGCACATTGCAAAAACAATGGGAACTGGAAGAAACAGCTGTTAAACAAAATACGGTAAGGGAACAGGAAAAATTACAGGGTAATATTGCGCTGCAGCAACAACAGGTAATCAGCATCACACAAAAACTGGAAAACAATGAAGCAGCTTTTTATGGGTGGTTAAATAAAAATAAACCGGGCTGGGAAAACAGTATTGGCAAAATAGCGAATGAACAATTGCTGTTCAGCCACCATTTAAATCCCCGCTTAAAAAAAGAAAACAATGGACTGTTTGGTATTGAACTGGATGTATCTGATATGCCGGTGCAGATAAAAACCCTGGCCCAATACAAACAGGAATTAAAGGAAGCAGAAAAAAATATAGATGCACAACAAAAGCAGTTACACAAATTACAGGCAGAAGAGGCCGGCAAACTGGATAAGCTAAAGAAAAAATACCAGCCGCAAATAAAAGAAGCGAAAGACAGCCTGCTCGAGAAAAAATATAAGCAGGAGCAGGACCTGTTGCAAACAGAACAGGCCAAATTACACTGGAAGGATTACCAGGTAAAAGCTGCAGATGCACGTCAAAAGGCACTGGCAACTATTGATGCCGCACTGGCTGCAGCCAGCGAAGCACTGGTACTGGCACAGCAAAACCTGCAGCAAACAGAAGAAGAGCTGAGCAAACAATTAAAAGCAAAAGAAAGAGAGTGTACCAAAAAACTGGCCGCCATTGATCTGCAGGTAAGTCAGCAGATGGCGCAAATACAAGACAGCATCAGGTTGCATAAAACCGAACTGCAGCAACAGCAGCAGGAACTGAAAAGCCGGCAGCAGGCAGAGCTGGCAGGCAGGGGCGCCGATACAAAACGCATTGCTGTGCTGGATGAAAAAATTATCATCATCACCACCGAACTAAAATTTATTGAGGATAAACGCGACCTGGTAGCCGAGTATAAAAAGGATAAAAAAGAACTGATAGACAAAGCAGAGCTTTTCAGGAACACAAAACTGCAGCTGGATAAGGTTTACCTGCTGGAAGAAGATAAATTTAAATTACACAAAGAAAAGATTGCCGAGGAGCAGAAGGAAAACGAAAACTATTTATCTCAGCTGCAGCAGGACTTGTATAAGCTGGAAGAAGATACCAAGGCACTCACCAGGTTTCATCAAACAGAAGCCTATCTTTCCCTGCCCTCTGCCTATACCGAAGAAAAGGAAAGTTTTAAAAACGATAAAACCTGTGTATTCTTAATTGAAAAACTCAACAGCTGTTTTTATACTGCTGCCAGAAGGCTTGACGATTTAAAAGAAGCGGCAACCCGGTTTTTAGATAATTTTTCTGACAATAATATCTTCAATTTTTCTAAAACGCTTACTGATAAACATTCCCACCAGGCTTTTGCCGAAGACCTGAACGAGTTTATCCAAAACAGTAAAATTGAAGAATATGAAAAAAGGGTGAACGAACGTTTTGCCAATGTAATCAAATTAGTGGGTAAAGAAACCGGCGACCTGATGAGCAAGGCAGGCGATATTCAGAAAGTGATCAGCAGCATCAATAAAGATTTTGACAATAAGAATTTTGTAGGGGCTATCAGGAAGATTGAATTAAAGATTGAAACCAGTGCCAACAAAGTGGTGCAGCTGCTGATGCAGATAAAAACCTACAATGATGAACATGCTTTTGATATTGGTGGTTTAAACCTGTTTTCTTCGGTTGACCAGGAAAGTAAAAACAAAAAAGCGGTGGAACTGCTGAAACAGCTGAGTAAGGCCATTGGTGAATACCGGAAAGACAGTATTGCCTTATCAGATTCTTTCGAACTAAAATTCAGGATAGAAGAAAACCAGAACGATACCGGGTGGGTGGAAAAATTATCGAATGTGGGCAGCGAGGGTACCGATGTGCTGGTAAAGGCCATGATCAACATCATGCTGCTGAATGTTTTTAAAGACGGTGCCAGTAAAAGGTTCAAGGATTTCAGGCTGCACTGTATGATGGACGAAATTGGTAAGCTGCATCCCAATAATATCAGGGGTATTTTACAGTTTGCCAACGACAGGAATATTTTACTCATCAATGGTTCGCCTACCGAAACCAATGCACTTAATTACAAACATATTTACAAACTGGAAAAAGACGATAAGCGAAATACAAAGATCAAGAGGATCATTACTCAATTATCGCCTGCGTGATGAAATTGCCTTTGCACATAGCAAAAAAATTACAGCAACTGCTGCAACCGTTGTACACCATTGCCGGTAGTAATATGCAGCATGCATCTGTTTCAAAAATGCTGGATGACGGGATATTGCAAAAGCAGCAAACAGGCAAAATAAAATCTGTTTTATTTATACCAGACACAGCAAAAGTAGCGTCTTATTTGAGTAATCATTTCGGCATCAGTAATTTGGATGCATATATTGCCAACCTCGAAAATAAAGAACTCAGCAGGGCAGCCAACGTTGCCGTATCTGGTAATTCAAAACTGCAATCTGTACGAACTTTTAAAGGGTTTTTGGTCAGCAGTTACTGCAGTATCAATACCTCATTAAACGGCAGGCTGTTTCCAATTTATCCCATATCAGGAAGCTATATTTTTATACATGATTTTGAAAACTTTATTCCTGCTGCCTCAGTAACCATTGTAGGTATTGAAAATCCCGAAAACTTCAGGCAGATCAGTAAGCAGCAATATTTGTTTGATGGTCTTCAGCCTCTTTTTGTAAGTCGTTACCCGCAAAGCAAAGACCTTATAAAATGGTTGTCTGCCATACCCAACCGGTATCTTCATTTTGGCGACCTCGACCTTAGTGGTATTAGTATTTATCAGAATGAATACAAAAAACATTTGGGTAACAGGGCTGTATTCTTCTTACCAAAAAATACAGAACCATTGCTGCAGCAATTTGGAAGCAAAGAATTGTTTAACCGCCAGTATAATCCTCAAATACATTATGCTGGGTATGAAGATAAAAATGTTCAGGAATTATTGACACTCATTTTTAAATATAAAAAGGTGCTGGAACAGGAAATTTTTATTTCTGCTGATGCTGTATAGAAGATATGAATACATTTTTACTACTACGCTTTTCAAAAAAAACCAGCAATACATACAATCCCGCAGCAGACAATAAGTGCTTTAATGCATGGCCACCCACCATACCCGATGTTAATTGAAAAATTGTTACATCAAAATGCTCGGCCAGTTTTGCCAGTACATAGGCGGTAAGCAAATACCAGTAGCCGGCCTGGCTGTTAAATACCGGTTGGCCCAGCAACAGCAGCAGCAACAGTAATAACAGGGGCAGAAATTGAACCAGTGCATACAAACGCAGGTCGCCCGATCCGTGTATTTCACCCCAATACCAACAGGCTACAGATAATATGCCGGTAAATAATAATGGAAACAATACCATGCGCCCAAGCCTGCATGAAACAGTTTCTGCCAGGGCAAAAGAAAACAGCGACATAAAAGCAATGGTGATTGGTACCCTGTCCCATACCAAACTACTGTTGTTGGGTTGCCAGTGATAATAGGCCGAACCAAAAGCTATGCATGCTATGGCAATAAAAAAAATAGTATAACTCTGTTGTGCAGCAGCCATTATTTTCAATTGGGCCTTGTACAATTTATACACTGCCATAAAACCCACCCATAAAAATGCGAGGTTGGTTATTACATTGTAAAAATTAGGAATGCCCAGTATGGTGCGCTGGTCGGCAAACTGATGATAGCGGCTGTCTTGTACTATGGGAGGTACAAAGAGCATTGCAGCTGCTGATAGTAAAGTTATGATCAGCAATACACGTATCAATACCGTTTTGGGTATGGCCATACAATCAATTTGATGGCAAACCTATATGTATGCGGGCATGTAAATTTTGACAAAAGTCAAAAAAAGGGCAAGACCTGTTTTATCCCTTCTTAAAAAAATTACTCATGAATTGCAGTTGAAATTTTACCGCGTTGGTCCAGTATGGCCAGGTATGTGCGCCGGGCCGGGTAATATAATCGTGTGGAATATTCCGGTACAGCAATTGCTGGTGCAGGTTTTCGTTTACCTTATAAAAAAAATCATCCACACCACAATCGATGATGAGTTGTACACTGTTGGGCTGTATCAAATGCAGCATATTGATCACCGTATTTTGTTCCCAGTACTGGGGGTTGCCGGCATAAGTACCCAATCTTTTAGCCATATCCCAGTTACCGGGGAAGGGGCGTATGTCTACGCCGCCACTCATGCTTCCAGCGGCGCCAAAAACATTGGGATGTTTTATGGCCAGGTATAACGCACCATGGCCGCCCATGCTCAATCCTGTAATGGCCCGGCCCTTTTTATCGGCAATGGTTTTATAATGACCGTCCACCCATTTCACCAGTTCATCTGCCACATAGGTTTCATATTTATACGATGAATCTACGGGGCTATCCCAGTACCAGCTGCTGAAACCACCATCCGGACAAACAATCAGTATATTATATGCATCTGCCAGCAATTCCACCCCCTTTGCCTTAGTAACCCAACCGGCATAATTATCACTGTATCCATGCAACAGGTACACCACAGGTAGTTGTTTGATGGTATCGTAGCTGCTGGGTTTTATCACTACTGCCTTTATCTTTTTATGCATGGATGCACTATAGGTATCCACAGTGTCAACCACTGCAGCATTAGCACTGAGCAGAATGGCAGCAAAAAAGCAACTCAAAATAAATCCTTTTTTCATTCTTTATTTTTTAATGGTTGTAGCAGGTATTCCAGCCCGTTTAATTTTATTTCGTACAGGGTTTGCAGCAGTATACCCAGCTTACCTTTTGGAAAACCCTTTCGGTTAAACCACTCCAGGTAACTCACCGGTAAATTACAGAGAATTGTTCCTTTATATTTTCCAAAGGGCATTTGCATTTTTACCAATTGCAGTAACAACTCCCCATTGGCACTGTTTTCGTTTGTATTCAATACTTTGCTGTTTACGGTATAAAGTTATTGCATTCGTGCTGTATGGTTATTCACATTATAAAGCTATTAATCCACTTATTGAATAATTATAGTTAATTATCTTTTTTATTATTCAATGTATTTATACATTTACTATAATACGGTATTTCTGTAATTAAACAGGGGCTGTATTAAACTTTTACCTGCCATTTCATTCTACATTCGCATGACAACTACTACTATTACCAACACTACTTTTGAAGTGATCAGTCGTTTTGGGTTTGCAGATGTGTTAAGGAACCCTTCCACCAATCAAAAGTCGTTACACGCGGCTGTTAACTTTGTTCCCGGCCAGGTCATCAGTAAATTTTATGCGGCCACCACACAGGCCTGTGCAACCTATTTAACCATACAAACCGGAATTGAAACACATATTACGCTGGAGCCGGAATTTTTACAATATACCAATCACAGCTGTGCCCCTTCTGTATTTTTTGATACCACTGCAATGCAGCTGATTTGTTTACGTGCTTTAAAGCCCGGAGATGAATTCACCTTCTTTTACCCAAGTACCGAATGGGAAATGAGCCAACCCTTTGTATGCAATTGTAAAACACCGGAATGTTTACAGCTGATCAATGGCGCAGCACACCTGGATCCATCTACATTAAATAAATACCGCTTAACTGATTTTATTAAACAGCAGTCAGAACGAAAGCAATCTTTATAACCGGTTGTAAACAACATATGGCGTTACCTTCTTCTTTTTTACCAATTGTTCCTCTTGAAAATCTTAAGGTGTGGGTGCTGGCTCCTTACCTTCAAACCAACGACGCCAATATTGACTACTACTACGATTTTAGCCAGAGCATAGCAGAATATACCAATACGTTTGCTGAATTAAATATTGAATGGAAATGGCAACCCGTTACCATGAACGATTATGCAACGATCATTGATACCATTGTGGCCGAAAAAGAGGCCGGCAATTATTTTCCTGTTGTATTCAATATTTGCGATGGAGATGAAGTAAACGGTACACCCGGGGTATCGGTAGTAAAATTATTGGAAGATAAAGGGTTGGTGTATACCGGGTCGGATGAATATTTTTATACCGTCACCACCTCTAAAATTCCCATGAAGGAAGCATTTGACAGGCATGCAGTGCCAAATGCTAACTGGGAGGCCATCAAAACAAAAACACAATATACCAATGGCATTTTTGACCGGCTGGGTACTCCCATCATTGTAAAGCCCAGTGTGAGCGGGGGAAGCATGGGCGTGGGAATAAAAAATGTGGTGGAAAATAAGGCAGAACTGAATGAACAGATCGGTAAAATGTTTGACGGTTACCGGGGTTGGAATTTAGCCGCCGATGGTTTAATTGCCGAATCATTTATTACCGGGCCCGAATACACGGTATTTATTGTGGGTAGTTACAACCAGCCCGAAGATGCAAAAATTTATACGCCGGTAGAGCGCATTTTTCATCCTTCCTTACCCGATAAAGAAAAATTTTTAAGCTTCGACAGGCTCTGGGAAATATATGAAGATGAAAGCGCTATGCCCAATGAAGGTAATTTTTACGAATACGAAATTCCTGATGCCACTTTAATTGAAGCCATAAAAAAGATCAGCTGGGATGCTTATGTATCCTGCAAAGGAAAGGGCTATACCCGGGTAGATATAAGAATGGACCAGGCCACCAAAAAATTATATGTGCTGGAGGTAAATGCACAATGTGGATTAAGTGAAGATGAAAATTATACCTCTATCGGTGCCATTTTAAGAGTAAGCAATACAAGTTTTACAGCGCTGGTGGTGGAAATTATTAATGATGCGTTTTTAAGAAAGGATAGTTCTCCCGCAGAACTCGCAGATTATGCAGAAGAATAACACAGGGACCTTTGTGAAACTTTGTGTTAACCTTTGTGTGCTTTGTGGTTTTTGTTTTATTTGCACGCAGAGCCGCAGAGGGCACAGAGAAAAAATAATATGGAAGTGTTGAATAATAATATATCAAATTTAGAAGCTGCAAAAGTCCTTCCGCCAGCTGGCGGGGACGGTTTAGGTGGGGCCGGCCGCCTTCGTATTTGTGTACTTCAACCCGACTATTCAACCTCCGGGGTGGATTATCAAAATTATGATCCCCCCAGGCACCTGTCGCATTTAATGCCCGAAGCCAGTTTTGATCATGTGGCACTGAACAAACTCACCACATACAAACAGCTGAAACAACTTAAGAAAAAGAAGTACAACATCTTTGTAAATCTCTGTGAAGGATATTTAGAATGGGAAGTGCCCAGCATTGATGTGATATATACTTTAGAATTACTGAACCTGCCTTTTACCGGTCCCACTGCAATACTATATGACCCGCCAAAAGAACTGATGAAATATGTAGCGTATACTGAAGGCGTTAAAACGCCGGCTTATGCATTGATAGAAGAGGAACAAAATATTGAAGCGGAATGCAAGCATTTAAAATACCCACTGTTTGTAAAACCGGCGAAGGCAGGAGACAGTTTGGGTGTGGATGATAAAAGCTTAGTACACAACCTCAATGAATTAAAACAAAAAGTGCACGCTATCATTGACGAATACGGGCCGTTGTTAGTGGAAGAATATATCAGCGGCAGGGAGTTTACCGTTATGCTGGCAGCCAATGATGATGGTAAAACCGTGACTGTTTTTAAACCGGTAGAATATATTTTCCCCGAAGGAAATCAATTTAAAACGTATGCTTTAAAAACTTCCGAGCTGCATCCCAATGCTAACATTGCCTGCAAGGATCCGGTTTTAGAGCAGCAATTAAAAGAAGCTGCCACACAGATCTTCCGCAGCTTTAGCGGGGTGGGTTATGCCAGGTTAGATTTCAGGGTAGATGAAAACAACAATATTTTCTTTCTTGAAATAAACTTCACCTGTTCTGTTTTTTATAAAGATGGCTACGAAGGAAGCGCCGATTATATCTTAAAACACGATGGTTTTGGCCAGCAAAACTTTCTTCGTCATATTATAAAAGAAGGTATTGCAAGGCATGCCCGGAAATTGAAAAAATACCAGATGAAAGGTAATTCCATTGCCGGTTATGGCATTTATGCCACACAGGATATTGCCGTTAATGATTTGATCTTCAAAGGAGAGGAGATGGCCCAGCGCATTGTAACCCGCCGTTACGTAGAGCAAAACTGGGGTATTAAGGAAAAAGAAATATTTGGCAAGTATGCTTACCCCCTCAGCAAAGAAGTATATTTGCTGTGGGATGATAACCCCGGCGGCTGGGCTCCACAAAACCACAGTTGTAATGCCAACACCGGATATTCCGGTTTAAACGTTGTTGCCTTAAGAAACATTAAAAAAGGCGAAGAACTAACCCTCAACTACGCATCCTTCCTGGATGAAACTATGGAGCCTTTTAATTGCCAATGCGGAGCGCCCAACTGTCGCGGCCTGATAACCGGAATTACCCATAATTCGGTTACCGAAAGAGAAAAACCGGCCGCACTTTAAACTAACCCCACATCTTTCGGTCTTATACAAGCCCATTAAATTCTGGCTACGGAACCACTATGTTTCGTATTGGAAATTTAATTTATAAACCGATTCAACCGAGCAACCTATGTCACGTTTTCAAATTTTAAAAAGCTTAATGAATAAACACCGCAGCCAGCTGGTGCTCACTTATATATTATTTTCACTGGAAATGCTGGGTGGCCTCATGCGCCCTTTCTTTTTGGGTATGGCCATTAACGACCTGATGAAAGGAAGTTACCAGGGCTTGATTATTCTTTCTGCAGTACATATTGTTACACTTACGGTAGGCACGCTGCGTCATATGTACGATACCCGCACTTATTCTGCTATTTATGTTTCATTGGTTACAAAATTTTTGAGCCGCAGAATTTACCAGCGTGATGTAAGTAAATTAAGTGCACATTCTACTTTGGCAAGAGAATTCGTAGATTTTTTAGAATTTGACCTGGTGTATGTAATTGAGGCCGCTTACAATATTTTTGGTTCACTGATACTGATGTTTGTTTATGATGCTTCTGTTGTGTTATTGTGCCTGGCAGTATTACTCCCGGTTATTGGTATCAGTTATGGCTACGGTAAAAAAATGAACCGGTTGAACAAATTAAAAAATGATGAACTGGAACAACAGGTAGATGTGATCAGCAGTGGCAATGCAAAACAGTTAAAAGAGCATTACAATAATTTACGCCGCTGGCAAATAAAAACCTCCGACCAGGAAGCTTTTAATTTTGGGTTCATGGAATTGTTGGTGATGATAGTTTTGGGTGCAAGTTTATTACTTACTTATAAAACATCCGGCACGGCTATTTTAGCAGGTAATGTGGTGGGTATTTTCTTTTACGTTACCAATTTTGCAAAAGGCCTGGAAACCATCCCTTATACTGTACAACGCCTTTCTTCATTAACTGATATTACCAGAAGAATAGAATTGCAGGTGGAAGATTTTCCGGAAGATAATAATAATTTGAAACCGGTAAGAAAAGGGAAGTCATCAAAAATTAAGGAGTTAGCAGCATAGAATTTTTTTGCAAAGAGAACATGGAGTAAAAGAGAGAAAAGAATATCGTGCATTTATCTTTGGCTCTTTTTCTCCTTTGGCCTTTTAGCCAGAAATTTTTTACAATGAGAACAAGGAGTGAAGGAGATAAAAGAGAGTGGGGTTTTCTCTTTGGCTCTTTGGCTCTTTTTCTCCTTTGGCCTCTTAGCCAGAAATTTTTTACAATGAGAACAAAGAGTGAAGGAGATAAAAGAGAGAAAAGAATATCGTGCATTTATCTTTGGCTCTTTTTCTCCTTTGGCCTTTTAGCCAGAAATTTTTTACAATGAGAACAAGGAGTGAAGGAGATAAAAGAGAGTGGGGTTTTCTCTTTGGCTCTTTGGCTCTTTTTCTCCTTTGGCCTCTTAGCCAGAAATTTTTTACAATGAGAACAAAGAGTGAAGGAGATAAAAGAGAGCGGGGTTTTCTCTTTGGCTCTTTTTCTCTTTTAACCTCTTAGCCAGAAATTTTTTACAAAGAGAACAAAGAGTGAAGGAGATAAAAGAGAGCGGGGTTTTCTCTTTGGCTCTTTTTCTCTTTTAACCTCTTAGCCAAGAGTTTATCTTGCAAAGAGAACAAGGAGTGAAGGAGATAAAAGAGAGTGGGGTTTTCTCTTTGGCTCTTTGGCTCTTTTTCTCCTTTGGCCTCTTAGCCAGAAATTTTTTTTCCAAAACATCTTTATTCCTCTGGCTTTTCATAAAGCTTTTTCTTCTTCAACAATCTTTCTATTGATTGCGCCATCCGCTTTGTTTTAGTTGCTTCTTGTTTTGCCCCGTTGATCCATTTGATATAGAAACTTTGTTCGCTTTCTGTTAATGTAAAAAAGAACTTTTTTGCAGCAGGCTCATCATCAAGGCATGTTACAAATTCCTGCGGTATTTCTATGGGGGTATTGTCAGCGTATAAAATTACATGTATCGTATCACCTTCGGTTTTACCAATGGCCTTCCTTATTTCGGCCCTCACTGGTAAAAACAATTTACCGTTTCCCATTGGCATTAACTTGTAGCGCTTCAGTTCAAACCCATCAATGGTGCCGCTTACCTGTACCCAGCCAAATTTGGTTTTCTTACCAGGGGCGATCTCTTCAATTACGGCATATATCCAGCCACCCTTGCCGGGGTATTTATACAATTTATATTTTTTATTTACCAGGGGTTTCTCCATACATGATTACAATTCGGATAATTCTTTTTGCAGGTTTTGTTTGGCCTGCTTTTCAAATTTAGCATAAAAATATTCCGTTTTATAAATGCGTTCCATTTGTAAAAAATGCTGCAGCACTTTTTTTCTTCCTGGAACATAAATCAGGTCGGGGAAAAGTGCATACTCTTTTCTTACCTGTTTATAATACACTGCATATTGATCCCATTGCAAGCCTAAAACAACCAGGTCGGCATCTGTAAAAAAATTGGTGTCGTTATCCGCACTTACTGCATGATTTTTTGTGGCCAGTATCTGGTTTATAACCCTGTCAATTGTTGGCTTCGGAACACCCATTTGCTGCATCCTGTTTTCTGCATAAGCGGCACTTTTTTCTTCGTTGGTGGTTTTTAAACCATTGTAAATACTATCGTGGTAATACATCGAAAATAAAATGGCATTCCAGTTGCGGATTGGTTCTTTTATTTCGCTGAGCAGATGCAGCATATGTTCAAGGTGCTGCAATGTATGATAGTGCCTTTTCTTACCCGTATAATTTTCTTCCAGTTCTGCCCACAATTCATTCACCAGCCGGCTATCGGTGGTATACTGCAAAACCAGTTCTGCAAAAGTGTCTTTCAGTAAATTCATTGTAATTAATCTTCTGCTCTTTTCACTATCAAAAACCAGTTGTTCTCCAGTGGCAAATACCCATATTCGTAACAGTAAAAATAAGTTTTGTTGGTTTTAGTAAGATAACTGTGGGTATGGTATTTAAATTGAAATCCCTTTTCAATTAATTTATCGCGGCTGGCTTTTGCCGTTGCTTCGCCATCGGGTAGCAGGCTTTCTAAAATGCGGCGGTTCTTCCCTAATGCATTATTTACGTTCCTGATCAGGTTATTGGCGGCACTTTTTAAATCGTTATTATAGGCAGCACGACAATAATCGTCGCAAAATTTTTTGTCGCTGCGCCCTTTTACGGGTTTGCCGCAGCTGAGGCAGTTTTTAGGTGTTTTGTCTGTTAACATAGGCGGAGCGTGGGTTGTAGCGAATGATGAAAATTTTATTTTCCAACTGTAACCGTTTACATACGTTTATAAAGGTAAGTAAAAGGATAATCTCCGGCTACCGCTTTTTTGCCATCGCATCTTTGCACTGTCAACCGGAACAAACAACAAAACGGTTGGTTGAAATAAATTAATTCACCGCACGGCTTTAACACAACAGCACGGCACAACACTTAAAGACATGTACGCATTAAAAAACAAAGTGCAATTGATTGGTAACCTGGGCAACGCTCCAGAAGTAAAGAACACCGAAAACGGTAAAAAACTGGCCCGCTTCAGTATGGCCACCAACGAAACCTACCGAGGCCGTACCGGCGAAAAAGTTACAGAAACCACCTGGCATAATGTAGTGGCCTGGGGCAAGGTAGCCGAGATCGCGGAAAAGTATTTGGCCAAGGGAGCAGAGGTAGCCATCGAAGGCAAACTCATCAACCGCAGCTACACCGATAAAGACGGTATTAAAAGATTCGTAACCGAAATACAGGTGAACGAATTGCTGATGATGAACAACAAGCCCGCGGCTTAATTTTTTATTCCCCGCAGAAATCGCAGAGATTCGCAGCAATGAAAACAATACATGGAGGCAATTCTGTGGTTTCTGCGGGCTAAATAATTTTTATGTCTGAAAATGAAATTTCATTTATCGCCAGAAGTGCTATTATTTATATTTACAAAAAGCTTGGCCCGGGCTTATTTGAAAATGTTTACAAGCAAATTTTAAAGTATGAGTTGGAGAAAAGGGGTTACAGGTAAAGTCGGAAGTTACCTTACCGGTAATTTATGAAAACAATAAATTTGATATTGGTTTTAGATTAGATTTGCTTGTAAATGATAAAGTAATCATTGAGTTAAAGTCTGTTGAGAATTTTCATGGGGTACATCATAAATAAATTTTAACCTATTTGCGCTTATCAAACCTAAAACTTGGTATCCTGGTAAACTTTAATACAGACAATATACTTGATAGTATTTTTAGAAAAGTAAATAATCTTTAGAGAATTAATCAGCAGACGGAAAGATAGAAAATTGAGTTCTCTGCATTTTAAAATCAATTTTTTCTGCGAATCTCTGCGATTTCTGCGGGAGATTTTCTAATACACATTTTATAAAACGTGAACAATAATCAATCCATAGAACGCAACGAAATTTTCGACCTGGCCTACCGTTTTGTAACCGAAACCAGTGAAAATATTTTTCTTACGGGTAAAGCGGGTACGGGAAAAACCACATTTTTAAAATACCTTAAAGAGAACGCCACAAAAAATATTGTTGTTGCAGCACCAACCGGGGTGGCAGCCATTAATGCCGGGGGAGTTACACTGCATAGTTTATTTCAATTACCCTTTCATCCTTTTTTGCCCACCCGCAATCATAAAGAAGAGTTGCTGGGCAAGATCAGGTACAACAAACAGCGCCAGCAATTACTTCGTAAAATGGAATTGCTGGTGATTGATGAGATCAGCATGGTTCGTTGCGATGTGATGGATGCCATTGATACCATTTTAAAAAGTATCCGCCGCAATTATGATACCCCCTTTGGCGGCGTACAGTTATTGTGTATTGGTGATTTGCACCAGTTGCCGCCCGTGGCTCAAAACCACGAGTGGAGCATTTTACAGGAGTATTATACCACGCCATTCTTTTTCGACAGCATTGCTATTAAGGAACAAATGCCCTTACTGATAGAGTTGAATAAGATCTACCGGCAAAAAGAAGATTCGTTTGTGCGCCTGCTGAACAAAGTGCGCAACAACCAGATGGATGCAGATGATTTTGAAGACCTGCACATGCGCTATGATCCGTTGTTTTCGCCCATGCCCGGCGAAAAATACATTACACTTACTTCGCACAACAAACAGGCCAACGAGATCAACCAGCAAAAAATTGAAAATTTATTCACCAACGCTTTTAAATATAAAGCAGCCATAGAGGATGATTTTCCGGAACACACTTACCCGGCAGAAGCAGAACTGGTATTGAAAGAAGGGGCACAGGTGATGTTTTTAAAAAACGATGTGGTTGCAAAAAGATATTTTAATGGAAAGATCGGTGTGGTAAAATTGTTAGAGCAGAATAAAATTATAGTGGATTGCGATGGCGCAGAGATTGAAGTGGTAAAAGAAACCTGGGAAAATACCCGGTACACACTAAACCGCGAAGACGGGAAGCTGGAGCAGGAAACAGTAGGTACATTTACGCAGTATCCCCTGCGCCTTGCCTGGGCCATTACCATTCACAAAAGCCAGGGCCTTACTTTTGAAAAAGTAATGATTGATGCAGGGGCATCTTTCAGCAGCGGACAGGTATACGTAGCACTCAGCCGGTGTACCAGCCTGGAGGGTATTGTGTTGTTATCCAAATTGTCTTCCGCTGCATTGTTCAGCAACGACAGTGTAGTTAAAGGTCAGCAATCACTTACCCACCGTGGCTCACTGGCAGAAAGATTTACCGGCGCCCGGCAGGTATTTACCCAGCAATTATTAAGCGACATTTTTAGCTTTAATGATATTGAAATTGGGATTGCCTTATTGCTGCATCATATAACACAACATAGAGAAAAAATAAATACCGAAAGTTTGCAATGGATAGAAAACATAAAGCAGCATTTTATTGCTGATAAATCTGTGGGCATAAAATTCATCAGCATCCTCAGTGGCATTTTAAAAGAAGAAGCCATCATTGAAAATAATGCAGCCGCCCGGCAAAGGATCAGTGATGCAGCCAATCATTTTGAACCAAAGTTTTTGGCATACCAACAGGCTTTGCTGCAACATCCGGTGCTTACTGAGCACAAGGAAACCTCCGTTATTATTAACGAACAACTGAACCAACTGGGGCTGGCATTGTACAGTATCATTTATTATTTACAATATTGCAAACAGCCATTTTCTGTAACGGGCTTTTTACAGCATAAATTGAAATTCGCACAACCAAAATTAAATATTACCTGTTATGCCAGCGGTAAAAAAGATACCTATACCGATGTGGCCAACACAGAATTATTCAATACACTCAGGCGCTGGAGAGATATGAAGGTAGAAGAAGAAAATGCCGTGATCTATATGGTGGCCAACCAGGCTACGCTTAAAGAGATTGCTACTTATTTACCGCTTACAAAAAAACACCTGCTGCAGATCACCGGTTTTGGTAAGGCCAAGGTAGATAAATATGGAGATGAAGTCATTGAGGCAGTAGAAGAGTTTTGCAGCCGCAACGGTATTGAAACCAATATGGCTGCACTTCCTTCAAAAGAAAAAAAGGAAAAAGTACAGAAAGAAAAAAGCAATGTTGTAAAAACAGATACCAAAACCACCTCCTTCAATTTATACAAAGAAGGAAAGGATATTGCAGCAATTGCGGCAGAAAGAAACCTGACCACAGGAACTGTTGAGGGCCATTTAATCCCTTTTATTACGAGTGGCGAAATTGACATCAATGAACTGGTGAGTGCAGAAAAACAGCAGTTGATTGCCGGGGCTGTGTCCATACATGGTGTATTAAGCCATAAAACACTAATTGAAAATTTACCCGGGGATATCACATATAATGATATCAGGATGGTGTTGGCAGCAGTACAAACAACAACAGAAAAATGAAAATAAAACGCTCTTATTGTTGTTCACTTTCCAACAGCAATAAGAGCATTTTTGTAAATATCAAAATCCCGCAAGTGCTTTGATGCTATCTTCCAAAATCATCCTGCACCCTTACAATATCATCTTCATCACTTGGGTTAGAAGCGTCAGTATGGCGCCATATTTCTGCAACAATTCCCCAACCTTCGGTACCCAGTAAGCGATGTCTTTCTCCCTGTTTCAATTGTACAATATCACCAATATTTAAATTTTGGGTTGCCTTTTCTTCATCGGTATCGCTTGTTACCACACCGGCAACGCCGCCAATCAGTTTCCATATCTCTGCACGGCGGTGATGGTATTGCCAGCTCAGTCTTTTTTCTGGTGCCACCACTAAAATTTTAGGACTTAGTTTTCCTGAAATATTTAATTCGTCTTTTGTAAGATGTGGAAAATACAGCTGGATGAATTTTTCGGCTTCTGTTTCTTCAATAACAAAAAAGCCACCCCATGGCCGGGTGCTATCCTGTTTACTGATCTTCAAATTTTTTTGATGCAGGTATTCTGCCACGGTTTCAAAAACCAGTTCTTTGGGTGTGTCGATGCTGAAGTGTAGTGACATTTTAAAAAATTTTGCTATCTAACGAATTAGTTTAATTATTATTGAACAAACCCTAAAATTATCTGCCCATAAAAACCATTAATATCTGCACATCACTTGGGTTTACTCCCGATATGCGTGATGCCTGGCCCAAAGTGCGGGGCCGTATTTTTTTAAATTTCTGCTTTGCTTCTGTTCCCAGTGAAACCAGTTTTTCATAGTCAAAATTCTCCGGGATGACCAGGTCTTCCAGCTGGCTCATTTTAGTGACCAGCTCTTTTTCCTTGGTAATATAGGTATCGTATTTGAGCTGAATTTCAGCCTGCTCCAGGCTGTCTGAATCAAAGCCTTTCAATGCATCCTTTAATGCAGGGATGCTGTTCATCATTGGCCGTAACCCTATCATTGGCCTCAGCAGTACCTGTGCAGCTTTTTGTTTTACAGCTAACGGAGACGATTGAACGCTTTCAAGAAATCCGTTGGTTTCTTCCGGCTCTATGTTTACAGACAATAAAATTTCCTTTATACTTTCTACATTTTCTTTTTTATGTTTTACTTTATCCATCCTTTCCTGCGATGCCAGGCCAAGCCGGTAACTGATCTCCGTTAAGCGCAGGTCGGCATTATCCTGGCGCAGTAAAGTACGGAACTCTGCACGGCTGGTAAACATCCGGTAGGGTTCATCTGTACCCTTATTTATTAAATCATCTATCAGAACACCGATATATGCTTCACTTCTTTTTAATACCACCGGCTCCAGTTCTCCTGCTTTTTGGTGTGCATTAATACCTGCCATCAATCCCTGGCAAGCCGCTTCTTCATAACCCGTTGTTCCATTGATCTGTCCGGCAAAGAAAAGGTTTTGTATCAGCTTGGTCTCTAAACTAAATTTTAATTGGGTTGGTGGAAAAAAATCATATTCAATTGCATAGCCCGGGCGGAACATCCTGCAGTTCTCAAAGCCTGGAACAGACCTAAGTGCTTGAAACTGAACATCTTCTGGCAATGAAGAAGAAAAGCCATTCACATATATCTCTACCGTATTAAAACCTTCCGGTTCTACAAATAACTGGTGACGGTCTCGTTCTGCAAAACGGTTGATCTTGTCTTCAATACTGGGGCAATACCTAGGGCCTGTTCCCTGTATCCTGCCCTGGAACATGGGGCTTTTTTCGAAGCCGGTCTTTAATATCTCGTGCACCTCCGGGCTGGTATATGTTATCCAGCAACTCCGTTGTTCTGCTGCAGTTATTTTTTTTGTTTGAAGGTAACTAAAGCCTACAATTTCTTCATCTCCCCGCTGTTCTTCCATTTTTGTATAATCCAGGCTTCTGCCGTCTATTCTTGGGGGTGTTCCAGTTTTCAGTCGGTCGCTTTCAAAGCCAAGAGACACCAACTGCTCGGTGATGCCGGTGGCGGCTTTTTCTGCCATACGGCCACCGCCCAGTTTCTTTTCTCCAATATGGATAACGCCATTTAAAAATGTGCCGTTGGTTAAAACCACCGATTTTGCCCTTATTTGGTGCCCCAATCCTGTTGTAACCCCGTATACACGGCCATCGTTCACCAACAGACCATGTACCATATCCTGATAAAAATCAACATTGGGGGTTTGCTCCAGCATTTCTCTCCATTTGGCAGCAAATAACATGCGATCGCTTTGTGCCCGGGGACTCCACATTGCCGGACCCTTAGACCTGTTCAGCATTCTGAACTGTATCATGCTTTCATCTGTAACAATACCACTATATCCACCCATGGCATCTATTTCCCTCACTATTTGTCCTTTGGCAATCCCTCCCATGGCCGGATTACAGCTCATTTGGGCAATGGTTTGCATATTCATGGTAATCAGCAGCACTTTGCTGCCCATATTAGCGGCGGCGGCGGCCGCTTCGCAACCAGCGTGTCCGGCACCAACAACTATTACATCATATTCTGGAAACATTGGGCAAAGGTAGTTTAGAAATTATTTAGGGTGAAGAAGAAGTTTAGTTCGTATTAATGGAGCTGCGAACACAGTATAGACTGTTAATTGCCAAACTTCCTGGCTATTTCCTTCTCTGCGATAATAGTATTGAAAGGAACGCCATTGTTTAACCTGACAAAATCATACTGATCAAAACCAGCAATCTGATCAAAATATGGCTGGTTCTTAATGATAAAGCCCTCCAGTTCTGTATTGCTTTCAATATTGGCTATTTCAATAGCCCTTATTTTTTCAAGCATCCTGGTACAGAATGGGTAGTTTGTTTTGTTGTAAAGATCTTCAAAGTAGGTTCTAACTGCCATTACATCTACTCTGCTACCCCTTACTTTATTATACTCAATCCTTTCAACCCTTATGTTTATGAAATTCCAGCATAACAACAGATCTGCTTCGTTAGAAAAATCAAAGTAGGCCACCGGCACTATGTGGTCAAACTGCCACTTAGAGGCGAAATTGTTCCAGTTCAGGTCTTCTTTAAACTGAAGGGCTATCCATTCCCTGAAATATTCAATATCCAGGCCGAAATACCTGGCGTAGGCACTACTGGGGTTCTTTTCTATTACATATCTGCGCAGCGCCATTTGCCATCTGCGCTTTTCCCTTTTCTTTAGAAGAGATTCAGGAGTTTCTATTAAATCCGGATGTGGCATTTTGATTATTTAGTGCGAAGATACTGTTTCACGGCGAACAGTTCCATCATGGAACTGTTCGCCGTGAAACAAGCTATTCAGCAAAATAGGTCTTTAAGCAGCGGTCTTCGGCCTTCCTCATTTCCTTCGCATGCTTAAGAGTTTTGTCCTTATACCCACAAAGGTGTAATGCTCCATGAAAGATCACACGGTGCAGTTCTTCTTTAATACTCACTCCAAGTGTTGAAGCATTGTCTCTTACCCTGTCTGTACTAATATAAATTTCTCCCACAATTTGGTTATTATCTTCAGATAAATCGAAAGTGATAATATCAGTATAATAATCGTGCTGCAGATGCTCCTTGTTTATTGCCAACAAATAATCATCAGAACAAAAAATATAAGAGAGGCTACACAGCCGTTTACCTTCCCTTTTGAAAATGCTTTGTATAAAAAGTTTAAGCGCTGTTCTTTGGGTAAGAGAAAGGTTGTGCTGCAGGAAAAAGAATTGTATTGTCATAGCTAATTTCTAAAATCGAAATTATTGAACAATCCTGAATGAATACATTTGCATAAAATAAAACCACTCATGGACAGGCGACTTTCGGAGATTGAAATTGGGAAATCAGTGATCATTAAAAGGTTTGAAAATGATGACATCTTTTTAAAACTCATGGAAATGGGCTGTGTTCCGGGAGAAAAAATTACCGTATCTCAAATAGCGCCATTAAGAGATCCAATTTCAATACTGGTAGCAGGTTACACCCTTAGTCTAAGATTAAATGAGGCGGAGCATATTTGGGTGGAAGAAATTCATATTGCAAATAATTTATTACTATAATTTACTATATAACAGTCAGTAATGAAAGTTGGTTTGTATTTTGGCTCCTTTAATCCTGTGCATGTTGGCCATTTAATAATTGCTACCCATGCAGTTAATAATACTACGCTCGACCAGGTTTGGCTGGTGGTATCTCCCCAAAATCCCTTTAAACAAAACGCTTCATTATTAAATGAATATCACCGCTTACACATGGTAAGCATTGCTATTGAGGGAGAGACTAAACTAAAAGCTTCCAGTGCAGAATTCAAATTGCCCAAACCCTCCTACACCATTGATACCCTCACCTATCTTGGAGAAAAATACCCGGACAATCAATTTTCTATTTTAATGGGTAGTGATGGCTTTCAAAATCTTGATAAATGGAAAAATGCTGCTACACTAATAAACAATTACAGCTTCTACATCTATAAACGACCGGGGTTTGAAATTATCAATAATTGGGGTGCCAGCATAAACGTTATGGATGCCCCCCTGCTGGATATTTCAAGTACCCGGATCCGTAAAATGATCCAGGAAAAAAAATCCATCCGGTTCCTGGTACCCGATATTGTGAAAGAAGAAATTGAAAGGAACGCCTACTACAAGTTATAAAACAGCAATGAAAAACACTGAACTAGCTACTTACAGATCAAATGAAAACTTAGCTCCGTAGAATTTATTAAAGAGCCGCCAAGTAAGTTGCCCCCGTGCCCATAAGCAAAACAAAATTTTAAATGCCCCATTAAAGTTTATTTTCTCTCTATCAATTCTTCAAATCCTGTTAAACGTAAAAAAATTAGTAGTAAATTGTTTTCCATTCCATTTGGTTATGTTTGAACAGAGCAAAAAATACTTTTCATATTTATTGAACCCGCTTGACCTGCTAAGGACTAAAAAAGTATTACAGGTAAATCCCACCATCGCCTCTCCCAGGAAAGAGCCAGACGAAATAAAGATTTTTGTATATGACTATTCAGTCAATAATGTGAGTATTCAAGAAATGGATGAAGTACCACAATGTTATCAATTTAAAGATTTCCCTACCACCACCTGGATAAATGTGGATGGTTTGAGAAAAGCAGACATAGAAAAAATTGGAGCACATTATGGTATTCATTATTTGATAACAGAAGACATTTTAAGTTTGGGTCAGCGGCCTAAAATGGATGAAATAGACGGGCTTTTATTTTGCCTGCTGAACATGTTATATTTTAATGAAAAGGATTCATCTGTAGAGATTGAACAGATCAGTATTGTATTAGGAAAAAATTTTGTGATCAGCTTCCAGGAAGATGCAGCCAGGGATGTGTTCAATCCCCTGAGAGAAAGGTTAAAAGTAACGGGAAGTAAGGTTAGGCAAAACAGGGCCGATTTTCTTTTTTACTCATTAATAGATCTGATAGTTGATAATTATTACGTTGTTATGGAAAAGCTGGGAGAAAAAATTGAGGAGTTAGAAGAAGATATTGTACGTAATGCCAACACCCGCAGTTTGGCAAAAATAAATATGCTGCGCAAAGAAATGATCATACTTAAAAGAAGTGTGGGTCCGGTACGTGAATTGATAAACGGAATTCTCAGAAGCGAAAGCGAACTGGTGGAAGAACGAACAGAAAAATACTTTAAGGATGTGTATGACCATATTGTTCAGGCCAATGATCTGGCAGAAAATTACAGGGATATGATGATGAACTTAAACGACCTGTACCTGAGTAATGTAAACTTAAAAATGAATGAGGTGATGAAGGTAATGGCTGTGGTTACCTGCTTACTAGCACCGGCTACTGTTATTGGAGGTATTTTTGGAATGAACTTTGAAACAATTCCGTTACTACATAATAAATGGGGATTTTTTATTTCAGTAGGCCTAATGCTCTTTGTTCCTCTCACAATGATAAGGGCTTTCAAAAAGAGAGGCTGGTTTTAACTAGTTTTAGACTGTTTATATATTGGCACAGTACTGCAGGGCTCCCCATACATAATACTTTTTGCAACCGGCCTCAGCATTTTTGTAATAGCTACGTAAGCCGCTTCAGAAACCGGTAATTCGCCACAACCTTTTATCACCACTCTTTTATCTTCAAAATCATTTAAATTAATAGCTTGTATTTTATTTAAAAATAATTTTTCCTTTAACTCAGCTTCAGTACCAAAGGTCACATCTTTTGCCAAAGGTTGCAGGTATACGGTGGCCAGCATATAAGCCCACATTGGTATAATAGCATCAGCTGTGCATGTAATACTTACATGCATATTGTTATAAATTGAAAAATCAAAATTCTTTAAAGCTTCACGATATTCCTTCTCTTTCAGAATTAGACCCATAAACAAAAACTCTTTCAAATCAAAGATCATGATTCCATCCTTTGGATAATACTCTTCCAGGTCTAGGCTAATAATGCCGCTTTCAGAAACCCTGTTACTCATCATATTTTCCATAATACAAATGTAGTTTTTTCTTTCTCCAAATAAAACCATGGCCATTAAAAATTCTTAATCTCGAAAACAACAAAGCCCCGCGGTTTGCGGGGCTTTGTTTATTGAAAATAAAATTTCTTAGAAGAATTTACTACGATAGTCCTTTATAGAAGCTTGTTCTTTTAAACCCTCAAACCAACCGGCAGAAATGGCACCATGCATACTGGTTAATTTTTGTGCCTTTAACTGAGTCAGTTGTTCTGGGCTTTCAGCAGTTTTTGTACCTATACTATTTACTTTTATAACAAACACCCCGGTAGCACCCGCAAAAGGAGCTGATGCTTTGCTTTGGAATTCTTTATTAAAGCTTGCTCCAATAACTTTCGGCTCTGGCCCCACGTTTGGAATAATTTGTGCATTAAAAGTAATGGATGAATCGGCTCCCGCAACCACTACCTGGCTTGCATAAGCTGCTGCTGCTGCTTCCAGTGTTGGGTTAGCACCAATCTTAGCAATGATCTGTTCGGCCTTTTTTTGGTTACGGATAGCTACTTCAGCCATCGGCCTGGCAGTTTTTACATCCTGAGTTCCTTCGCTTTCAATTTTATCAACAATTGCAACAACAAATTGGTTATTATCAATATTAAATGGTTCACTTACATCTCCCTGCTTAGCTTCAAAAACCCATCTTACCAATTGTCTTGCATCCTGGAATTGTCCAACCCTGGAATCATTTTCTTTTACTGTAACAGGCATGGAAACTTTTTGTAACCCGTTTTTAGCAAGGTAGGCATCCATATCCTTGGTGTTTTTTTGTGCAGATAATTTTGTTGCACCCAAATTGGCATTTTGTACGGTTACATCACTGGCCATGATCTCTTTTGCCATAAAGGCAATTTTATATGCAGGGCTGCTTCCCTTTTCGCCAGTTATTTCAATTACGTGGTAACCAAACCTGGACCTGATGACTTCCCTGGTGCCCACCGGTTTTCCAAACAATGCCGTGTTGAATTCTTCTACCATTGGACCACTAAATCCAAAATATCCAAGATCACCACCTTTATCTTTGGTAGCATCTGTACCAAATTGTTTGGCCATTGCAACAAAATCACCACCAGATTTAATTGCATTTAAAATACTGTCTGCACGATTTTTAGCTACACTGTCTTCAATAATTGGTTGGCCAGTTTTAGGGTCAACCGTGGGTACTAATATATGCCTTGCTTTTAAACTATCAGGAAATGAACGACTGCCGATCAATTTTGCCAAAACATAACTACCCTGATCAACATAAGGGCCATATACAGTTCCGGCCGGTTGTTTAACAATAGTATCTATATAAGATGAATTGATTTTTGCCTTAGGTAAGTAATTGGTATCAAAATCAATTACAGATCCATTTCTGGCAATAAAAGCCTTGGTATTATTATCTGTGGTGAATGTTTCCTTTAATCCGGTGATATATTCCTTTGTTTTTATACTGTCATCACTACTGGGCGACTGGCTAAAGCTTACATAAGATATTAAACGACCAGCTTCCTGTTTAAACTGGTTTTTATGCTTTTGTACATAAGCACTAATCTCATCGTCAGATATTTTAACTGTGCTGTCACTAATAACATTGTACGGAATATTTACTAAAGAAATATTCGCAAAATTTTCTGCTTCCGCTTTATCTTTTTCCTGCATCCAGCCGGGATAATAGGCACTGGCATTTAACAAGGCAAAATATTTTCCGGAAACGCTGGCTATCTTTTGAGGTTCGGCAATTTGATTATTGATCATATCAAATTGTTCACCCTTTGCTTTTTTTATGGTATTAATAGCATTGGCCACTTTTGTTTCGTCCAGCATGCCGGTATTTGGATCCACCATACTTTGGTCCTGCATCAAAGGATTAGAAGGATCGTTACTGTTTAAAACAGCTGATAATTCTTTTGAAGTAAAACCAATACCAAGTTTGGCAGCCTCTGCATAAAAAACTTTTTCTGCAACCATTTGATTCCATACCTGTTCTCTAACCTGTGCAAGATCAGGAGCAGGTCTGCCACTTTGCGAAGCCTGTTGTTTACCCATCTGGTCAGCGATCTTTACTTTACTTTCAAAATCACCTCTTTCAATCGCCTCACCATCTACTTTACCAATATTGCTTGATAAAGAACTGAAAAAACGATTGCTGCCCTGTTTGGCATCCATTAATATAAAACCAATTAAACTTAAAGCAATTACTGCAATTACTATAGCAGCACCCTTATCACGAATAGTCTGAATTATTTGCATACTTTTCTTTTATTAAAATGGACGGCAAAAATAGGGGAAAAAACAGATATTAACATTTAATTTCTGCTCTTTAATCAGCTATTTTATTCAGTATTAACAGGGTTTTGAAGCAAAATGCAGGTTCCGCCTCATTCATATTATCCACATACCCGCTTTTAATAGTTTTTAACAGCCTTTTGTTAGTAAATCTGTTTTTCTGTTAATAAGCCTGTAATCTTTAAAAAATTGCTGGTAATAAATTGAGCTTAACTTTATCAAACTGTAATGAAGCATAAACCGCCTGTTAGAAGATGATAGTTTATACCTAGGATATTAACAGGTCATTTTATAAAATGACTCATATTATTATCCTCTTACTTTTTTATTAACCGGTGTTTAAAAATAAAGCGTTGTAAAAATAAAACTCAGTACAGCTCATTGTTTGAACGCAATATTACCAGCAATTGAGATGTTAATTACCTGTGAATGCAGGTGAATAACTAAAAGGTTTTAATTTTACATCACTAAGAAAAAAATTTCTTTACACTTATTAACACACATAATAGTAATAAGTGATTATATAAATAATAAGTATTAATACATATTATGACAGATATCAACAGCGCAAAAGCGAATATTGAAACCGCCGGATTTTTAGATCTGCCCGTAAACCCTTCAATTGACCTGTTCGCCGAAATTGAACGGTTAAAAAAAGAAAAGAACGCCATTATCCTGGCACACTATTACCAGGAGCCGGATATACAGGATGTGGCAGACTATATTGGCGATAGCCTGGGTTTAGCACAAAAGGCAGCAAAAACAGATGCCGATATCATTGTTTTTGCCGGTGTTCATTTTATGGCCGAAACAGCTAAAATATTAAACCCCGCCAAAAAAGTGCTTTTACCCGACCTTAAAGCCGGTTGTTCATTAAGTGACAGTGCACCACCACCCCTGTTCAAATTATTCAAGGAGAAGCACCCAGATCACCTTGTAGTCACATACATCAACTGTTCAGCTGGTATGAAAGCACTGAGTGATATCATTTGCACTTCTTCCAATGCTCAAAAGATCATTGAAAGTTTACCTAAAGAACAACCTATAATTTTTGCACCCGATAAAAACCTGGGTGCTTATATCAACAAACAAACCGGCAGAGATATGCTGCTATGGAATGGTGCCTGTATGGTGCATGAAATTTTTAGCCTGGAAAAGATCACTAAATTAAAGATCCGGCATCCAAAAGCAAAAATAATCGCCCACCCGGAATGTGAGGCGCCTGTGCTGGCCATTGCAGATTATATTGGCAGTACCACCGGCTTATTGAAGTTTACCCAGAAAGATGATGCTGAAGAATACATTGTGGTTACCGAAACGGGTATATTACACCAGATGCAAAAAGATAATCCGGGAAAAACATTTATACCGGCACCACCCAATAATAGTTGCGCCTGTAATGATTGTCCGCACATGAAATTAAATACACTTGAAAAATTGTATTTGTGTATGGAATACGAATTACCAGAAATTACCATGGATGAAGCATTGAGGCTGGCTGCAAAAAAGCCTATTGACCGCATGCTGGAAATCAGTGCTGCATATGGATTATAAATTTTAACCCGGAAGTATAGAAAAGGCTGGTAATATCATGTAAAAATGAACTAAAACTGCTGCAACTGTTATTGCAGTTGGTAAAAGGCAGTAATTCTTTTTTTTATGTTTTCCCGGATATTCATGTAGAATAGATTGATATCACCCACATGGTAATTTTTCTTTGTAAAAAATATTTTACCTAATACATTGGGCTTAGATGTCCACAACACATTTTTGTGTATGGTGGCATCAACAGTATGTGGTATAATTTTATTAAAATGCATCAATACAGCACCATTATTTTTTGAAGAAGGTACAAATGTGGTATCGGCAGTCCAGTTCAGCGGGTTTACTACAATAGCTTTAAAACGTTCATTTGCTACAAACCTGGGCTCTGTATATCCCCTTTTATAAGTTCGCCAGCTTACCAGGCACCCGGTTGACGCAGCATCTTTACAAGCGGGTACCGAGGTAAAATAATCTTCGGGCACAGGAAGGCCAATGATATAGGCGCAAACCAGTTTTTTCATCAGTAATGTACCTTCAAAATATTCTTTCAATATTCTTGCGGCATGTTTAGTACCCTGGCTATGCGATGCAATTATAACAGGCCTGCCGTTATTAAAGTTAGCCAGGTAATATTCAAAAGCATTTTTTACATCTTCATAGGCCGTATCAAAATATGGTTTGGATAAACTATCCGAAATAAAAAAGGCTTTCAGGTGTGCCTGCCGGTACCGGGGTGCAAAAACGCGGCATTGTTCATTAAAAACGCTGGCCTGGTATAAAATAGTGGAGTAATCTGTTTTTGCATTTATTGATGCATCATCAACCGGTGCATTCCATCTATCGTCGTTATTATCTGTAAGCGTGGTTGGATGAATAAAAAATACATCCGCCAGGGAGTCTTTTATATATAATTTTCTTAAAGGTTTGGGCACACTGTCTGAAGGATCTTTTTTAAACGGATGTGCTGCCCAGTAATGAAGGTTACTGTAATCCGGTTTTTTATCTGGGCTGCTGAACTGGTATTCAGCTGCAGTTGAAAAATTTTTTTTACTGCACGAAAAACACATTGTTATCAGTATCAACAATAAAAAGTTTAAGCGTATAACCCGAATTAAAAAATAAGTTTCGTAATTTTTCATGCGCTAATCTTTAATTTTGGTTGCGGCCATACAGCAGGTTGGTGTAAAAGCTAACGGTAACAAATCTACAGTTGTTACTGTAAACTGTAAAATTATACCAGCACACCTGTTTTTTAAACTAAAATCTATTTGAAATTACTCAGGCATATTCCGTTTTTAAAAGCTGTTTTTTTTCACAGTATAACAGCTTTTGGTGGTCCGCAGGGCCATATGGGAATGATGCTGAAAACGTTTGTAGACCGTAGGAAAGATGTGACCAAGGAAGAGCTGATGGAATACAATTCTTTTTGTCAGATGCTGCCTGGTGCATCTTCCACACAAATACTTACTTTAATTGGTTATAAAAGAGGTGGTGTGCCGCTGGCTGTTTTAACGCTTATCATCTGGATATTGCCGGCCTGCATTTTAATGGGTGGTTTATCATTTTTAGTAACTGGTATTGGTAACAACAAACTGAATACGGGTATTTTTCAGTTTATTCAACCAATGGCAATTGGCTTTCTGGCATATGCCGCCTTTAAAGCGTTTAAAATTTCTGTAAATAATTTAATCACTCAAATCATAATGCTGGTGGCCATGGCCGCCACTTATTTTTTATTTAAAACGCCCTGGGTATTTCCTGCATTGATAGTAGGCGGTGGAATGGTAACCAATATCAGCAGCAGGCGTATACCTGAAAAAACTGTTATTAAACCACGCCATATCCGCTGGACAAATATCTGGCTGTTTGTGCTTATTTTTTTAATTGCAGGTACATTGAGTGAAACAGCCAGGAAAAATAATTGGGAAAACCGGAAAGCATATAACCTGTTTGAAAACTTTTACCGCTTTGGCAGTTTTGTATTTGGCGGTGGGGATGTGCTGATTCCGTTAATGCTGGATCAGTATGTAGCCAGGCCCAGCTCTGAAAGGATGCAGAAAAAAGATCAGAATGTGATCAGGATAGAACGCGACGAATTACTTACCGGTGCAGGAATGGTAAGGGCTATACCAGGACCTGTATTTTCCATTGCCTCATATACCGGTGGCATGGCACTTAAAAAGGAAGGACCCGAAAAACAGTTACTCGGCTGTATTATAGGGGCGGTGGCCATTTTTTTACCCAGTGCACTGCTGGTATTATTCTTTTTTCCGGTATGGCAGTATTTAAAAAAATACGTGGTGGTGTACCGTGCACTGGAAGGGATCAATGCAGTGGTGGTGGGTATTATGTGGGCGGCCACCCTTTACCTGCTAAAAGATATTTCGATTGTATCCTTTACCACATTAAGCTTCTTGAACATTGGTGTAATTGCAGGTACTTTTATAATATTACAACTCACTAAAATTCCGGCACCTATTATTGCCGTTTTTTGCCTGCTTTTGGGCTGGCTTTTTTAAACAGCACCGGCCCTAAAAGCAAACACTGCAATTATGCCTGTTGCCCAATGGCTAAAATTTGTACAGCTTTTTGCCATAATAATTGTAAATTATCTTTTAAAACCCATAACCAACATTTATGGCCGCCAGGTTAACAATAGACAGAATATTGATAACAGGAGTATTGCTGCTTTTATTTTCTTTGATCATTGTATTTATTTCAGTTTACCAATTTGATATTGCTGCGCAGCAATTATACATACTGTTGTATATACTTGCAACATTTTTACTGTTGTTTGCATTCCTGTTTCAAAAAGTAATAACATCATACGCCGCCAAAAAAAAAACAGCAGGCATATTGCTTAGCGGAGAAAACCAGGTTCTGGAGAAAATGGCGCTGAATGAACCATTACAGGAAATACTTGAAAAAATTGTGTTGAATATAGAAACGGCCAACAGGGGCAGTGTATGTTCTATTTTGTTACTGGATGCAGATGGTATTTCTTTACGAAACGGCGCCTCACCCAATATTCCACCGGCTTATGTACAAGCAGTAGACGGAATCATTATCGGGGAAAAAGCGGGCTCCTGCGGAACAGCGGCTTTTAGAAAAGAAAATGTAATTGTTACAGACATTGCCAACAGCGAACTATGGCAGGATTATAAGGCACTGGCTTTACAGCATGGTTTACGTGCCTGCTGGTCGGTACCCATCTTATCTGCAGGCAATACTGTACTGGGTACATTTGCTATGTATTATTCCACACCAAGGGCTCCCCGCAACGAAGATTTTGATATCATTAAAAGGGCCGCCAGCCTGGTAAAAATAGCCGTTGAAAAAGATGCCGCAGCAATAGCATCAGGTAAAAGCGAAGAAAAATACCGGACGCTGGTAGAGCAGGCATCGGATGCCATTTTTATTGCCGATGTTCAGGGCCGCTTTGTAACAGTAAATACCAGTGCTGTTAAAATATCGGGCTACTCAGAAGCAGAACTGCTACAGATGAATATTTATGATTTTGCTGTTATGGAAGACATTCAAAAAAATCCATACCGGCTGGATGAATTAAAACAGGGGAAGGTAATTAATATGGAGCGCACGATGAAGGGAAAAAATAATGTATTATTTAATGTAGAGGTTACTTCAAAACTAATGACAGACGGAAGGCTGTTTGCTATTGTAAGAAATATTACCGAACGTAAAAAATCAGAACAGGCTTTAATACAAAGTGAAGAAAAATACCGTACACTGGTAGAACAGGCATCGGATGCTATTTTTATTGCCGATACCCAGGGCCGTTTTATAACCATTAATAACAGCGCACAAAAACTGTCGGGTTATTCAGAAGCAGCGCTGTTAGAAATGACATTTTACGATTTTCTTTTGACAGATGACCTGCAAAAATTTCCATTGCAACTGGAAGGGTTGAGACAGGGACTAACCGCTACCAGCGAAAGAAAAATGAAACGAAAAGATGGCAGCCTGCTGGATATTGAGATTACAGCCAAGATGCTGTCGGACGGGCGTTTACTGGCATTTATAAGAAATATTTCGGAACGAAAAAAAGCATCGGCCGAATTAATAAAAGAAAAAAACCTTTCTGATTCCATCATCAACAGCTTGCCCGGTGTTTTTTACCTGTATACAAGGGAAGGAAAATTTTTAAGATGGAATAAAAACTTTGAAGAATTTACCGGTTATACTGCTGATGAAATTGCAGCCATGCACCCGCTGGATTTATTTGATGGTGAAGAAAAAAACAGGATGCAGGGAATGATACAACATGTTTTTACCATTGGCGAAGGAGGCGTAGAGGCTTATGCATCCATGAAATCGAAAGAAGCCGTTCCATATTACCTTACCGGCAAAACCATCAATTACGAAGGCAATAACTGCCTGATGGGACTGGGTATTAATATTTCGCAAAGGGTAAAGGCACAGGAAGAAATTAAAGAAACATCTGAAAAATTGCGGCAGTTAACAGCCCACCTTCAATACATACGTGAAGAAGAAAGAAAACGTATTGCCAGGGAAATTCATGACGAGCTGGGCCAGCAACTTACAGCCATTAAAATGGATGTAGCCTGGATAGATAAAAAAACTCCGGAAGCAACACCCATCATTAAAAACAAATTAGCCAATATCACAACCCTGCTGGATGCCAGTAATTCCTCTATCCGGAAAATTTTAAATGAATTGCGCATTGGCGTGCTCGATCATCATGATTTAACAGAGGCCCTGCAATGGCAGGGGCAGCAGTTTACCCAGAATACGGGAATACCCCTGCACTTTACATGTCCCCCCCGGCCTTTAAAAATAAAAGAACCACTTACCACCTGTATTTTCAGGGTGTTCCAGGAGGCGCTTACCAATATTACCAGGTATGCCCATGCCACACAGGTAAGTACCACCCTTAGTTTAAATGAGGGCCAGCTTTGTTTTATTATTGCCGATGATGGAAGGGGTTTTGATCCAGAACTGTTAAAAACCAATCACTCTTTTGGAATTTTGGGTATGAAAGAAAGGGTGGCTTCTGTACAGGGACAGTTTGAACTGCATACCGCCCAAGGAAATGGAACACGCATTGCCATAAGCATACCCTATCAACCATCACCACTACAAACCGAAACTGAGTAATGAAAAAAATTATACTTGCAGACGACCACAGTTTTATAAGACTGGGACTGATACAAATATTAAAAGATGAATATCCGGAAGTTGAAATTAAAGAAGTGGCGGATGGTGAGTCGCTGATAAAAGAAGTAATTGCACAAACCTGGGACCTGGTGATATCCGACCTGGACATGCCCGGTGTAAGTGGTTTACAGGCACTGGAACAGATTAAACAACATAACCCACAGCTACCGGTTTTAATTCTCAGTATCTATCCCGAAGACCTGTATGCACTTAGGGCATTAAAAGCAGGCGCTTCCGGTTACCTGAATAAAAATGCCGCCCCCTACGAACTGGTAGATGCGGTGAAAATAATTTCCGGCGGAAAAAAATACATAACCCCGGAACTGGCCGAAAAACTACTAAGTAATAACAGCCCCAAATCACCCCACGAAATTTTATCTAACCGCGAATTTGAAATTTTTAAACAACTGGCTGCTGGAAAAACCATTTCCCAAATTGCCGACCAGCTTTCGCTTGCACTAACCACCATCAGTACACACCGCAGCCGCATCATGGAAAAACTGCACCTGAGTACCAATTCAGAACTTACCCGCTATGCCATCAGCCATCATATTATTACAGATAAAGATTAAAAAACCAGGTTACAAGTATCCGGTTATTTTCTGCCCGGATACCTGAAACTGTAATCATTAAAACCCGCTGTTTTACAAACGGGGTTACCGTCAATTTTCCAGTTGGCCCTGTCGTAACCCTGGTGGATGCTGAAAAAGGAAGGATGCACAAATTCAATGGCATTGTTCTTCAGGTTAAAATTACCCACCTTAAATGCATTTAAACTTTCTTGCAATTCCTTCAGCCGGTTTTTTTCTATCCAAAAACGTTCGTAATAATTACGTGTTGCAGCAGCAGGAATGATTTCAATTTTATTATTGTTGGCTTCAAATATCCTTAAGGAGCTGTTGGTAAAAACACTTTCATCCAGCGAGGTAAGCTGGTTACCGGATATATCCAGTTCTTTCAGCGAATGTAATGGAAGACCCTGCAAATGAAAATTGCTCAGCTTATTATTAGCCAGGTCAAGATGACTGATGGGTAAGCCTTCTGCACTCAGCTCCTGCGCATATTTTTCAGTTTCAAAAACAGCAATTTCGTTCGACCGCAGGCTTACCGATGTAAAGCGAAGTAAAAAAGACCTGAACTCAGTTAGCTGGTTATTGCCCAAATCTACCGATTGAAGAGCGGACATGGTATTCAGCCGTTCGTCGATATGTTTTAATTTACAATTTCGTGCTGTTAATGAATTAACAGGTAAATGAAACAGTTCATCCGGTAAACCATTCATTGTATTTCCGCTGATATTGAGTACACGTAAATTTTTTAATTTACCCATCCAGCTCCATTCATCAATGCGGCACCCCTCCATATCAAGCTGCTGCAGGTTCATGTGTTGCAGCCATGTGCCACCGTTGTACAATTGATTAAAAGGGATATTAAGAATGCGCAGCGACTGTATTGTGCTTATATCAGGAATATCAATATGATTACCCGAAAGGTTGAGTTCGCGTAAATTCATCGCCTGCTCCAGGGCAGCTAAACTGGCCTGTACATTAAACTGTGGATTTTTTTCGAGATTGAGGATGCTGAAATGATCAAAATATTTGAATATTGGCGGTATACTGGTGATGTCCTGCTCTTTTAAAAAAAGATGATTCCTGTCCACATCTTTTATCACCTGGTTATCTCCTGCTATTTTATGATACATCAAAATGAACTCCATTCTGTTGATATCAGCATGGTTGGAAAATATCTTAAAAGCAGCCTTTGAATTACCGGATTTGCGCAGCGACATACCCACCAGGTTTTTATCTGCAAATTCCTGGTAAGCGACTGTGCAGTATTTTTTATATAATCTTGTTACTTCCTTTTGAATTTTTTTATCGGGATGCGCCAGGTAGATGGCCGCAAGTAAACTCTGAATAGTTTTATTAGCTCCTCCACTTTCAATGATCTGAAAAGCCAGCAGGTAATTTTCCGGCTGGTTACTGGCCAGCAGCCTGATCAGCTCTTCGTTAAGTGTTTCATTTTCCGTATCCAGTAAATAATGCTGGCCCAAACCGCTGATATATTCATTCAGCTGATCTTCTACAATAAATGGTTTACCGGTATTGAGTATTTCTTTTACTTCTTCAAAACCGGCGGTAGAAAGTATTACTAAAAGATCAGCATCTGCCGCATTGTTTTTTGCCAGCGATATATTGGTTGTGCTTAATAACTGTGCCAGTTCTTTAGGCCTGTCTCTTTTTGTTTTTCCCACCAGCGCAATGGTATACGATGGCGATGGTTGCTGCAGAAGTACATTAGGTACCAGCTGACGCATCGAATGAAAATTCAACAGCCAGCAACAAAATAATATTTGCAGCTGCGTGTTGTTGTAATTATCACCAGAAACCAAGTCCCTGAATACTGCAACAGTATCGGAATTATAATCGTAGCGGCCTGATTTTTTTCTTTGAAAGGGAATAGTCAGTTTTGTTTTTTTAAACAGGGCCAGTACCGGCGCTAATTCTTCAGAAGGATAATGATTTTCAAATTGCAGTTCTTCTAAAAAATCCAGTGCTAAAAGATCATCGTTTATTGTAAGCCTTTCTTTATAACCGCTGTTGAAAACAACTTTTTTAAGCTGCTTCATTTTTGCAATGGTTGCAATGATTGACCGGTGATCACATTTTTTAAATACTTCCGCATCAATTTTTATTGACTCCAGCTGCTGCATTTGTACCAGCTCTTCAGGAAACACAGTTCCGCGTAAATTCTTTAATTCAAAATGCTTTATAAGCGGCAGCTTTGCCAGTTTAGGAAATTCTTTGGCCCAGTTGATCTGTTTGTTCCTGTAATGGCAATCTATTTCTTCCAGCTGTTGTAATGCAGCAATATCATTGTCAAACGATTTAAACTTTGTACTTGACAACACTATTTTTTTCAGGCTGGTACTTTTATAAAGTGAAGCAGGAAGCTGCTCTATATCCATGTTAAAAACCACCAGCGTTAAACCGGGAAAAAAGCTGAAAAAATTATCGGGAATAGATTTGATGTTATCGCCGGCCCAGTCATCAAAACCAACAGATACTATACCCGGTTGCTGTTCAGTAACTGCATCAATTTCCTGCTGGTTTTTAAACGATATATAATTTTGCATACTTACATTTTAGATAATAATAATTTTCCTATTTCAGGAACGGCGTACAGTTTTTTCATGCTCTTCAGTTCACACTTTACCAGGTCCTGCGCCATGGCCAGCCGCAGATCGTTTGGTATCAGTTGCAGTAAAGTAAAACTCACCAGGTTATTAAACTGTTTATCCGTTAAGTCTGTTTTGGCAAACACCAATGCGTTGGTAAGCCTTGTCATAATAACCGATAAAATATCCAGCCTTTTGGTGGCACCTTCCACCAGTTTTTTTATCTGGCCTTCTATCATTTTAAAATCGCCGGCATTTAAAATTTCTTCCGGAGCAATCAGTTTATCAAGATCCATATTTACAAAATTGATAAAGGCCACTGTGGTGGTATCATCCAGGCATCCATCGCCCAGCATCTTCACCAGTTCAATACTTTGTTTAAGATCGCTTAAAGGTTTAATGGCATCAAAAAATTGCACCAACGAACGGGGTGTGGTTCTTTGCCCCGAAACAATTTCGGGGTAGGTAAGTACAAAATCAATACCCCTTGCATCTATGCCCGCCTGTTGTGCCCATTTGGCCCAGCTTTTAACATCAAACTCCAGCGTAACATGTATCATACGCGTAAGCATTGCTTCGTCCATGGTGGTAACCGAATAATCGCCGCCATCGGGGTTGGCAGTAAGTACAATCAGCCACTTGTCCGGCAGCTTCCAGCTTACCAGTTCGTAATGCTGCAGCAGCTGCATGATGCCTCTCAGTATCCTGTCGTCGGCCCGGTTAACATCATCAATTAAAAAAATACCGGGTCCCTCCTGTACGGGCACCCAATCGGGCGCAATAAAATGCGTGACCTGGTTCTTACCTTCCACGGTTTCAATTTTTGGCATGCCTATCAGGTCGCCCATTTCTTCAAATTGTGCCGGGGCTATATAAATGAACTGGTAACCGTTTTGTAAAGCGATGTCTTTAATCAGCTCAGTTTTACCAATACCATGTAATCCCCATAAACAAACCGGTGTGGGCGGTTTTTCGTGGCTGTTATTGATAGAGGTATTAAAAATATGCTGTAAGAAAGTTGTTACCTGTTCGCTGTTGGCTTTTGAACCGTAGGTGATATAATTGAACTGCTGCGTTTTTGACATGTAAAAAATATAACGGTTATTAAATAAGTTTTGCTTTTCTGCCGGGAAGGTTTTTAAATGCTTCGCTGCCGGCATCAATACCCTGCCGGCTGATCACCCATAGTACCTGGGTGCGTGGTACCACCACCGGTGTACCGGCAACCCCGTCGGTAAAATAAATTAATCCGTCAGGATGGTATACCTCATTGGCATACCGAATGGGCGCATTAAAATCGGTACCTCCGCCGCCATGTACAGCAGACGGGATATGGCCCGTATACTCATAACTGTGCTGTATGGTGGCATCGCATTCCACTACCCTGATTACTGTACCCCTGCGCCAGATATGGTAGAGCTCCGAAAAAAATATTTCGTATTCTTTTTTAGATATGCTGCCCGAGGTGTCCAGCGCTACCAGTAATTTTTGATGGTGTTTTATTTTTATACCGGGTACGGTGCCAAATCTTTTCGATGGCCGCTTGAGGGTATTTTTAACCCGGGTTTTGCTGCTGCTCTCCGAAAATAATTTTAATACCCTGCGCCAGTCTACCAGGGCCCTGGGCTTTACCAGAATATTGTTGATCTGTATCTGTATTCCTGCAGGCAGGGAGGAAAATAATTTAAGTGGTGTTTTATTGTGGGCGATATTCACCAGGTTTTCCAGCTGCGCTTCCAGTATTTCTTTATCAATATGATTAAGCGAATAAATTTCTTTCCATAACTCATGCCTGTCAAGCCCATGAGAAGAAGTTTCGATACTGGCCAGGTTGGCCGCCGCCACCGTATCCCTGTACAGCGTATTACAGTTGCACTGGAGGTGGTTCAGCTTATCGTAATAGTACCGGTACCCCTTTTCTTTTTCGAGGTTCAACTCCGGAAAGGTTTCAATAAAAACAGATTCATCGGGTAAGGTATGCCGTTCTATATACTGGTTTACCACCAGGTCCATGGCAATATTGAGCAGGTGCCTGTTCAGCTGCGGATCGTTTACCTGCAGGTGCTTAAATACAATGTGCAGTATCTCGTGTTTAATAACGCCATAGCGGTGTAATTTGTTGATAAGAAAAGTATCCCAGAAATTTTCATTCACATACAGGCAGTATATCTTTTTGTGTAAGCCCACGGCCATTGTTTTAAAGCCCGATGCATCATCCACCACTTCTTTATTAAGGCTGCTGAACAGGTGCGAATAGAATGGCTCCTTTAACAGCAGTTCAATGCTGGTACGGGTTACTTCCTCTGTTATTCGTTTAGTATTCATTGGACTGCACAATTAATTTTTTCCTGATCGCTTCCCTTTGCTGTTTAAAATCTTCTGTTTCATTGTGTGTGTAAAACGATTTGTAGCCATGGTACATAGGGATGGAATCAACAGGGGGAAGCTCAATATTATTTTTACTGCTCACACTGATATTGGCGGTACTGCTAAAAGTTTCAACCGGTATCCTGGTGATATTGGTTTCGTCAAGCGCAATACGGCTGCTTTTAAATTGTGCAATATTAGCAGGAATATTTTCAATGGGATTTTTGCTTAATACCAGATCATTACACTGCAAAGAAGCAAAAAAAGCCGGTATGTCTTTCAGCCGGTTATCGCTGAAATTAAGATAACTGATAGAGGTATTGAACAGCTTTTCGCCGCCTGCTTTATTTACCTGGTCTGGTATTCCGGAAATGGTTGCTATCTGGTTAGCCTCCAGGCGAAGATAAATGCTGCCATAGTTCTTTCCAACGGTGAAAAGCGAAAAAGGAACTTCGGTAAGCTGCATATTACTAAGGGAGATATCGTGAAGCTGACCACAGCCATAAAATGTATCAGGAAGTTTTTTAACAGGGCAATTGTATAAAGAAAGGTATTCCAGTTGCGGAAACTTGCTAAAATCAAGGTCGATAGTGTCAATTGGATTATCTGCAAAATTTATATTGGTAAGTTTGCTGCATGCTGTGGTAAACTGCGGTACCTGTGTAAGATTGCTGTTGGTGACCTGTAAATTTTTTAATGATACTGCAATGGGCCGTAAATTTTCCGGCTGGTTAATATCAAAATTATAGATAGACAGGATCTGCAGTTTTGCATGCGGTTCCAGAAGGGGAATATCCAGGCATACCCGCTGTGCACTGTAGGTACCACCTATAGAAAGCGTTTCTAAATCTGGAAACCGTAACAATTCTTCCGGAAACCGGTCAATCTTACAATCCCGTAAAGAAAAACTTTTAAGATTAAGGTTGCAAAAATTTGGATATGATTTGTCAATATCAAAATGCTGCAAGCCTTCAAAATGAATATCGGTAATAAAATCAAGGAACTTAAAAGATGAAGGGAGTACGTTAAACGGTATGCCACGCAGGTGTAATCTTTTAAAATAATATTCGTGATAGTTGCCGCTTTTTGCCTTACTCAAATGCAGCCTGGTCATATGCTCGGCAAAAAGGTAATCGAAAACATCAATTTCGGGATGGATGAGCTGAGTAATGTAGGTGGAATAGTCTTTACCCCTGTAACTGTCTTTCCACTTGTTTTTTAAATGTGTTTGAATTTCTGCGGAAGCAAATTTGCGAAAAAGATTCCTGGCTTTTTTTCTGATTTCAATATCATCATGTACCAGGTGAATGGCCATCAAATAAGCGGTCAGCCGTTTATTGGCACCACCGCCTTCTATCAGCTGTAATGCCAGGGCAATATTATCTTCTTCCTCTGAACGCAGCAGGCGGCTGATCTGGTCCGTTAGTTCATCGTTATCAGCTGCCATTAAGTAGGGTTTGTCTTCTTCAAACACCTGTTTTTTTATAAAGTCTTCGATTATGATGGGTTTACCGGATAGTAAGACCGGCGCAATATCTTCTTTAAACTGGCTGGTGAGTAAGATATGGGTTACTTTATCATCCAGTTTTTTAGCAATAACAGCTCCCCGGTTTTTTAAATTGTCCTGTAACGCTTTTAAACTGCTGAGCGTGGGCTTTCCAAAAATAAAAATGTTTTTATCTTTTAAAGATGCCTGCCCGGCAAAGGGATCGTGCAGTTTGTCTTTCAGCTGTTCAAAAGCCCCGGTAAATACACCAAAGGCAATCATTTTTTGTTCATCTGTTATTAAGTTCAGTTCTTTTATTTTTTTTACCGCTGCAATTTTATCACTCAGGCTGCTTTTATATTGCAGCAACCTGATGGTATCAAAATTCAGCAAACCAAATTCCAGCGGTATAATACTGTTGTTGTTGGCAGTATCCTGTTGTTGCCGGTAATGTATTTTACAGGATTGCAACCGGTTTAAAATGGTGATGTTACCGGGTATGTCAGTATCGGTAATGGTACATTCCAGTTCCTGCAGCCCGGGGCATTGCTGAACCAGGTTCACCAATGCCAAAAAACTAATGGGAATGTTATAGGCAATGTACAGTGTTTTAATATTTTTAAGCGTATGCAGGCTGGCCGGAATTTTATCAAGTCCGTTATTTGTAAGCGATACATTTTCTAAATACGGAAGCTTGCAGAGGGCGTCTTCCACATCCAGTGCAGGAAAGCCTCCCAGGTGAAACTGCCTCAGCTGTTCCATATAAACAAAACTTTGGGGCAGAGTGGTAATATCAGGATTACTTAATTGTATTGATTGCAGCTGCCGCAGGTGGGCAATTTGTTCCAGCTCTGCACTATCCTTAACACCGGTGCTCAGGCTTTCTAATTTGGCCATGCCCGCAAGTTGTGTAAAGTCCAGCATCAAATTACAAGCCCAGGAAAGAGTTGTAATAGATGACGAATGGTATAGCGAAGCCGGAACACTGTTTAAATTATTATGCGTAACATATAAAAATTCCAGCGAAGAAAGTTGGTCAAACACCTCGGGTATATCCAGTGGCTTAACATCGCCATACACAGACAGCATGAGTTTTTTTAAATTTTTCAGTTTACCTATTTGCGGTGAAATGAATGCTAAATTACCGCCCAGCGTAATTTCTTCCAGGTGTGTACAAAGGCCAATTTCATCGGGCAGTGCTTCCAGCTGGTAATTTTCTAAAGTTGTAATGGATGGAATGCCGGCAATGGCTTTTAAATACACACCAACAGGCAATTGCGGATTTCCATTGATGTTTATTGAGGTAAGACCCGGCAATGCCGACAGGTCGGGCAGGTCTGTTAACTGGTTGCCCGACAGGTTTATCGATTCAATCTGCTGCATAGCTGCTATACTGGCGGGCAGATGGGTAATGCCGTAATCAGACAGGTCAAGCTGCTTTAATGCAGGTAATGTTTTCAGTATTTCAAAAACATCATCCAGTTGAAGGCCCTTGTTATTTTTAAAAACTATTTTTTCCAGTTTGGTTAATGCAGCAAGTGACCGGGGCAGGGCCTGTAATTTATTGCCCGAAATTTCAAGCACCCTTAATTCGGTAAGCTGGCCAATAGCAGCTGGTATTTCGCTGATACCACAATTGCTGATGTCCAGGTGTTGCAGTTGCGTAAGAGAAAACAATGCATCAGGCAGTTGTTTTATTTTGTTATTGCGCAGGCATACATATTGTAATGCTTTAAGTTCAAAAACAGCAGCTGGTATGCTGTGTAAGTTGTTGGTGCGGAGGTGCAGGTATTTAAGCTGTGTAAGTGCACCAATTGATGCCGGCAGGTCTGTAAGTCCGTTATTCCACAGAATAAGAGATTCCAGGTTTTTAAGCTGTGCAATACCAACGGGCAGGGTGCCCATATTGTTTTTGATAAGCGCAATTCCCTTCAGGTTATCCATGTGTTTCAGCTGTTCCAGAACCGCTGCAAAATCGCAGGTTTTATTATAGCTGATATCCAGTTCCAAATAGGGAATATGGGTCAGTTGCATTACTTCTTTGGGCAGGGTAACCAGTTTTCGGTTTTGCATAACAAGCCTTACATGGGCTTCGGTTGCCTTTTTGGCTTTTTGATAAGAAGTGTATTCTTCTATCTCTGTTTGAATAGAAGTCATTTTCTGGTATTCCATACGGCTTGCTTATGAATTGGACGTAAATTAAAATGATTTTATGTACAGCTGCATTACAGATATTGATAAACGAAAATACAATATCGTTATTATATGATTATGTACCATATATAACAGAAAGATATTTTAGAGCAGGATATAGTATAAATAAAACAGGGCCGCATAAGCCGGCCCCGTTGATGAATATGATGTGTTTTCGGCATTACAATTGTTCGTATAAAGCCCGTAGTTTTTCCCTTGTCATGATCGTTTCCCAGTCCTTCCCCAGCGCATTTTCCCAAAGTGGTTTCATGCCCAGTGATACATTGATCATTTTATCAAAATCTTCATCACTTAATCCTGCACAAATATGTTGGGGAATATCAATCTTGTTTTTTTCCACCATCAATTTAAATTCTTCAACACCTTCCGGGTAATAGTCCTGTAATTTATCAAATACAATACAGTTACCCACACCATGTTTGGTTCCCAGTAAATAACTTAAGCCGTAACTTACTGCATGGGCTACACCTACCTGTGAGTAGGCAATGCTCATACCACCTGCGTAAGAGGCCATCATTAATTTTTCATCGCTCTCTGCATCCCAGCCGCTTTTGTTTACATATACTTCACGGCAAAGGTCCAGCGCTTTTTCGCCATAGCTTTTACTAAACTCATTTAAGTAAGTGCCTGTTAAGCTTTCAATGCAATGAATATAACAATCCATGCCGGTATAAAAACGCTGGTTGGCAGGCGCATCAGCCGTTAATTCGGGATCTAAAACAACCTGGTCAAACGGGGTAAAGTCGGAGTTCATGCCGAGTTTTTTTGTTGGGCCTGTTAATACCGTGGTACGACTTACTTCTGCACCGGTGCCACTTAAGGTTGGAATACCGGCTTTATACACCCCGGCCTGTTTTACTAAATCCCAACCCTGGTAATCTGCAGAAGAACCGGGGTTGGTCATCATTAAACCTACTGCTTTAGCCAGATCCATGGTGCTGCCCCCGCCAATACCAATCACCCCGCTCACGTTGCCAAATTCATCTTTTAATTGTTGCGCCAGCTGATCTACCTGCGTGGTTTTAGGTTCGTAGGTAACATCGGCAAAAATAATTTTATCATTACCCCGTAACGGCACACGGTTAGCCAAAGCTTTTCCTTCAAAAAAATGATCTACCAAAAAAATCATGGGTAAATTAGGCTTGCGGTGCGGTGCCAAAATTTCGTCTAACTGATTAAAACTACCACGGCCATAAATTACAGAGCCTACTAATTTTAAATTGCGGAATGCCATTGCTTATATTTTAAGGCACAAAATTACTGAAAAGCGTTAGAAACAAAGCATGTTGCCACAGATTGAAGATATAAAACCAATACTTCCGCAGATATCGTACAAAGCGCCGATGAAATATTAATTCAAGAACCTCAGCGGTATCTGCGGAAGATAATTCAGCTAATACTACAATAATGTTGCTGCTCTTTCTAAATCTTCGGGTGTATCAATTTCTACACCCATATATTGTGTAACCACCATTTTTAGCGTAATACCATTTTCTAAATAACGAAGGCATTCTACTTTTTCAGCAGCTTCCAGGGGTGTTATGGGCCAGTTGGTAAAGTTGAGTAAAGCCTGTTTGCGAAAGGCATATACACCAATATGTTCGTAATATACGGGGCTAACTGTTTTATCACGCAGGTAAGGGATGGGGCTGCGGCTGAAGAACAGGGCATTCATATTTTTATCCACCGCCACTTTTACATAATTGGGGTCGTTAATAAACTTTTCATCAAACATCACCTGCATCAGTGATGCTACCTGCACGGTATCATCGGCAAATGTGGCCAGTAATTTTTCCAGAGGTTCTTTTTGTACAAAAGGTTCGTCGCCCTGTACATTTACTACAATATCCACCTCCATATCAGCAATGGCTTCTGCAATGCGGTCGCTGCCGCTTTCGTGTTCTTTAATACTCATCCTGGCTTTTCCACCATGCAGGGTAATCTCATTATAAATGATCTCACTATCGGTTACCACTACCACTTCGTCAAATAAACCGGTGGCTACCGTATTGTCGTAGGTATGGCGGATAACGGTTTTATCTTTCAGCAGCTGCATCAGCTTTGCGGGAAAACGGGTGGCGGCATACCTGGCCGGTATCATGGCGATTTTTGTCATCAAAAAAATTATTAAAAACAAAGTTACCAAATTAAGTATGGTAACAAGTGCTAAAACAAACAGGATTTGTTATATTTGGATGCCATATTTTTTTTCGATTGCACGTCATGTACAATTAAAATTAACTGTTATGCAAACAAGCGAACTGTTGCAATCGTATGTGGTAGACACCCAAACCTGGGATGAAATGTATGCAGATGCTGCTGTTAGAGAGCAGTATCAAAAAGCGCTTGAGTTTTTACAGCAACTCTCCATTGACGAACTGAATAAGAAAGAAGAACTGGCCAAACGCCTGTTTATGAGCCAGGGTATTACTTTTACCGTATACAGCAGTGGCGAGGGGATAGAAAAAATATTTCCCTTTGATATCATTCCGCGTATTATTACCGCTGCCGAGTGGGACTTTATTGAAAAAGGCATCAAACAAAGATTAAAAGCCCTCAACCTTTTTTTAAAGGATATTTACAGCAACCAGTTCATCATTAAAGATGGTGTGGTGCCGGCGCAAATGATCTACAGCTGCCCGCATTATTTGCGGGAGATGCATAATTTTCCTGTACCCTACGATATATATGTGCACATTTCCGGCATTGATTTAATAAGGGACAGCGACGGATCTTTTTATATTTTGGAAGATAACCTGCGCACACCAAGCGGCGTAAGTTATATGCTCGAGAACAGGGAGATCACTAAACGGATATTCCCCGACCTGCTGCCGCAAAACAATGTGCGCAGTGTAACAGAGTATCCCACCATTCTCCACAGAAATTTGGTATCGCTTTCACCCAGGCAAATTTATAATCCCACCATCGTATTGCTAACTCCGGGCATTTATAACTCGGCTTATTTTGAGCACACCACACTGGCCAGGCTGATGGGAGTGGAACTGGTGGAAGGGAAAGATCTGGTAGTGGATAACCATAAAGTGTACATGAAAACCACAGCTGGTTTGCAGCAGGTGGATGTAATTTACCGAAGGGTAGATGATGATTTTTTAGACCCACTGGTATTTGATCCCCAAAGTGTACTGGGTGTGGCCGGCATTATGAGTGCTTACCGAAAAGGCAATGTGGCCATTGTAAATGCCGTAGGTAATGGGGTAGCCGATGATAAAGCCATTTACACATTTGTGCCTGCCATGATACGCTATTATTTAAATGAAGAACCCATTTTAAAAAATGTACCTACCTATCATTTGGGTAAACCCGAAGAGCGGGAACATGTGTTTAAGAATATTGAACGCATGGTGATTAAAAAAACCAATGAAAGCGGTGGCTATGGCATGCTGATGGGCAGTGCGGCATCAGAAAAAGAAATAGACGTATACAAAAAAGAAGTACTGGCCGATCCAAGGCAATTTATTGCACAGCCCATTATCAGCCTGTCTTCTTCGCCCTGTTATATGAATGGAAAATTGCAGCCCCGGAGGGTAGACCTGCGGCCCTATGCATTGTGCGGCCCAAATGGTATTGAAATTGTACCCGGCGGATTGACCAGGGTGGCCCTGAAAGAAGGATCACTGGTGGTAAATTCATCGCAGGGCGGCGGAAGTAAGGATACCTGGGTGTTGATGTAAAGCCCCCTTCGCCCCCTAAAGAGTATAATATTTTAAAATTATTTTACTGAAAAAAAAATTAAAGAAAACGGTTGTTGAAACAATTATTAATTCAAAATTAAAAGTGCTTCCTGGTTCCTCCTTTAGGGGGAGGAGGGGGCTGTATTATTTATGTTAAGCAGAGTTGCAGACAGTTTATTTTGGATGAGCCGCTACATGGAAAGAGCGGATGGTATTTTGCGGATGCTGAAGATCAATTACGCATCGTCGCAGGATGACATACAGGAATTTTCATGGAAGCCGGTGCTGAGGATCTTTACATTTTTAAAAGAAGATGAAGTGGAGGCCCTGGCAAATAACACCAGGGGTGTATTGCAGTTTATGGTTACCGATAAAGAAAACCCCAATTCGGTTTTTAATATTGTAACGCAGGCCCGGGAAAATGGCAGAAGTGTGCAGGATCATATTACCAAGGAAATGTGGCAGTGCCTGAATGACTTTTACCATGGTATCCGCCAGGAAAAACTGGTTGGTCAGCTGCAGCGGGAAGATCCGATTACGGTACTGGATGGGCTGATCAAATACGGGCTTCTGTATTTTGGCACCACAGATGTTACCATGAGCCGTGGCGAAGGAAATGCCTTTATCAATATTGGAAAGTTTTTAGAAAGGGCCGTGCAGTCTGCCGATATTTTAGATATCAAATTCAGCGATCTCAATTACCAGCTGGATAAACCGGCCGATACCACCTACTGGAAATATTTACTGATGTCCATATCGGGATATGAATTGTATTTAAAGACCTACCGAGGTGGCTTTGAAGCCAAGAATGTTATGGAGCAGATATTGCTGAACGAAACGTTTCCCCGTTCGGTTATTTATTCCATTCATCACCTGCAACGGTATTTTGAAAGATTAAAAAATGAAAAAAACATCAACGGTTTTAACCAGATCGATTTTATGATTGGTAAAGTAAAAAGTAAGGTAAAATTCAGCACCTCCGATACCATCATACAGGAAGGCCTGCACCGCTTTTTAATGGATACCAAGTTCGATCTGTTCCAGATTGGAAACACGCTAAATCAAAATTATTTTGCACACAGTTAGTGAATGGTGAGTGGTCAATGGTGAATAAAACACCCAAATCATAAGCGCCATTGACCATTCACTATTCACCATTCACTATTCACCATTGACAAAAACATTCACAAAACTCAACCCATGCCCCGATTTATCATACATCATGTTACCAAGTACACATACGCCGAATATGTAAGCGACAGTGCCAACCAGATTATGCTGTTTCCTTTAAAAGACGAATACCAGGAATTGCAGCAGCAAAAACTAGACATTACCAATGAACCGGCAATGGAAGTGTACAAAGACTATTACGGTAACGAGGTGGGTTCTTTTATGAATATTGCCCCGCACATGGAATTACGGATCGACTCCACCATTGCTGTGGTCACCAGGTCAAGGCCATTGCCAAAAGATGCCCAGCCCCTGGATGAACAGTGGGGCCATTTACAGGAAATCAGGTACATGGTACCCTTTATAGATTTTTTAAAACAGGAAAATTTTGACCGCCTGGATGAAGTGAAAAAAATTGCCGATGATGGATTTTATAAAACAGTGACAGTTTTTACTGCGGTAAAACAGCTAACAGAATACGTGTATAAGCATTTCAATTATATCAAAGGCATTACTACTGTAGAAACCACGCTGGATGAAATATGGAATTTAAAAGCAGGCGTATGCCAGGATTTTGCACATATTTTGCTGGTGATGCTGCGTTTATTGAACATTCCTGCACGCTATGTAAGCGGCTATGTGTGCCCGCACGACAGCAGCCTGCGTGGCGAAGGCGCCACACACGCCTGGGTGGAAGCCTATATTCCTTTTTATGGCTGGCTGGGGTTAGACCCTACCAATAACTGTGTGGTAAACGATCTGCATGTACGCCTTGCCATTGGAAGAAATTTCAGTGATTGCTCTCCTGTAAAAGGAACCTATAAAGGAACAGCCAAACAAATACTGGAAGTAGGTGTGTCTGTATCGCACGAAGATGGATTGGTATCAAAAGAAGTAGCCTCTATATTAACCCCCAAACTGGTTAATGAAACCCTGAATGCCGATGGCACAAGGGACGACAGCAATTCTTTCAGAAGGTATATGCAGATGGTGCAGCAACAACAATAATTATTTTGCCGGCGGTACTTATTATACCCCCGAGCTCCAGGAAATAACTGCCTGGCCGTTTAGCAAAAATATTTCCAGTGTACTGATGGGGCCCTCTTCAGTATCAATGGTTATTTTTTCTACAGCGCCCTCTTTACCATTGCCCCAGATAACTTTATTAACGGTAATTGTTTTTGTTCCATTTGCCAGGGCGCTTTTACTGTTTTTTACAGGGAACTCGTCTTTTTCTGCCACCTCTGTACTATATGCTCCTGTTAACCGTACCAATAAAAAGGCCTGCTCTACTGTAAGCTCAGGTATAAAAAAACTAACAGCATTATATTCATATGCCAGCAGCTCATGGTATTCGGCCCCGTTCTTAAACAGTTGCTTTTTTAATACGGTTCCACCCTCTTCAATGGTTTGCATGCTGCCGTTTTTTACGGTAACTACAGGACCGGCCGCAACACTGATTTGCGTTAAATAGTCTTTAATGGTTTTTACCGCCGGTTTGGGAGGCGCCATGGGCAGTAAATAAGAACTCACTACATATCCCACCTGGTTATTGTATTTTATTTTTTGCCAATAGCCATTAAAGCCTTCGGTGGATATTTTAACCGGTTCAATAGTATCCTGTAATACCTGCAACTTTTGCCCGTAAGCAATTTTTTGAATTACCTTACTGTTGGGCATTGGCTGTTCCCGAAGGCTTAGGCCGCTTTTTGAAGCTGCGTATAAAACAACCTGTGCGTTTGTAACAGAAAAAAATAAAGAGCAAAATGCTAAAAGAAAAAACTTCATATAGTTCAATTAAAAAGATGCAGGTATTTGTGCAAATACGGTTTTGCAGCTGCTGCAAATATATTCTTTTTTGTAAGTGCTGCTTTGACCGTAGGCGATCTGGTTTTTTAATTTACCCCAAAAACCAGCAGGATTGCTGATTGTTTCCAGCACCTGCAGCTCATGGGCATGACATTTGGGGCAGGCAATATCTTTTAAATAATTATCTTCTGCTTCCTGTATCAATACCACGGCTGCGGCATAATCTGTTTCTTCCACCAATAATTTAATACCACCCACCGCCGGGTTCAGCAATGGATCAATGGTTACAATGTTCTCGTCTTTTAAGTGGCAATTGATACCATTTTGCTGCAACAGCCCCAGGGTCATATTGGCCAGCATATAATTATCGTAAGAAGCAATTTGTTTAAACTTCATTTTGTTTATTGTTTACCATCAATGATCAAGGGCGTGTTTCCTTTTCCCATCACAATTACTTTTGCATTCTGGCTTAATGCCAGTTCTTTCATGGCTTTAATCTGTTCGTACTGCAGCTGCTGGTCGGTTAATCCGGTATTGATAATGCGCTGGTAATCGGCAATACCCTGTGCTTCCACCCTTTTGCGTTCTGCTTCCTGTTTTTCTTTCTGCAGCACAAACTCCATTTTCTTGGCATCCTGTTCGGCATTGATCTTAGATTCGATAGAGGCTTTTACCGAATTGGGTAAGGTAATATTTCTTACCAGCAATTGTTCCAGCATCAGGCCGCGTGCCTTAAAATCGTTTTCAATACTTTTATAAATGCGTTGCTGAAACTCATCTCTTTTATTACCAAATAAGTCCACCGCCTGGTAATACACGGCATTATCGCGGATCTTTGTACGGGTGATGGGGCGTACAATTTTATCACGATAATCGTCACCGGTTTCTCTTAATAATTTAGGTGCATCACCGCCCACCACACGGTATAAAACAGTTAGATCGATGGTAACTTCCAGCCCGTCGCTGGTGAGTACCCGAATGGCATCATCGCCTTCTTTATTGCCTTCATCATTTACACCACTCATGGTATAATTCTGTGTTTTGATATCTATCTTATCAATTTCCAGTAAAGGATTAACAAAATGCAGGCCGCTGGGCAGTACATCCTGCTGAATGCTGCCGAATAGCTTTTTAACACCCACTTCACCGGCATCTATTTGTTTAATACAGGCTGTTGAAATACCCAGCAGGATAAAGAGTAAACCAATGATGCGCCCAACACTGCCATACTTTGCCAGGGCCACGTTGTTTTTTATTATAACCCCGGTAGCAATGAAAAGAATAATACCTAAGATGATTAATAACATGATTAGAAATTTATAGATGTAAGTTCGGTAGAAGAATTAATAATTGAGGGAATGGTTTTGCACATCTTATTGCTCCCGGATAAGAACTTTTTTGCAAAGAGAATAAGAAAAGAGCAATGCATTTCTCTTTTAACCTCTTAGCTATGTTTTTTTACAAAGAGAACAAGGAGTAAAGGAGGAAAAAGAGTGCGGTGTATTTCTGATTGGCTATTTTCCTCTTTGTTCTTTTAGCCGGTATTTCCTCCTCATTTTTTGCTTAATGAATCGGTTGCTGCTATTATCTTATCATATTTTTTACTGACCGCTTCCAGCGGTTTGGTTGAGGGCAGGCTTACACTTTGGTATTTTTCTATCATGGCCAGTGTTTGGGTAAGTTTTAATACCACATGAAGGTCATCCAGCCTAAGGTCTTTTTTATTAATGACATCCAGCAGGCTTTGGTGTACTGTAATCGTATTCTTGTATTTCGACAGGCTGTTACTGATGAGTAAGCTTATCCGCTGTTTTATTGCAGAATCTTTTATGGCATCTAGATGACCATTTGCCGCAGTATAGTATGAATTATTTTTATTGTCAAAAGCATTGAAAGCTACAGCAGAATCTTTACTGTTTTCTTTCAACTGGCTGATATTATTTTCCAGATCAGCAAGCTGTTTGTTTTTTTTCAGCAGTTCGTCATACAGTTGTTCTACCAGGTCATCTTCATAACGCTTTTTAGAAAGGAAGGATACTTCAGATCCACTGCCATTGTCGGCCTGCAGGGCCTTGGGTGTTTCGGCCTGTTGTTTTTCTCTTTCAACAGGCTTTTGATTGTTACAGGAAAAATGGACAATGGCCAGGCATATTACAACAGGGTAAAATAGTTTCATAGCAGTATAATTTTGTCCCAAAGTACAAATCAAACTCATAAAAATTTCACAATAAAAAAACCGGGGCAAAAGCTCCGGTTTCAAATTATCATACTCTTCCTGGTTCCACCTTTAGGGGCGGAGGGGTATTAATTATTCAGCATCAACGGCATTACCAGCATCAGCAACTCTTCTTCCTCTCCCACTTCTGTTGGTTTAATAATACCTGCTTTTGTTGGAGTGCTTAATTCCATATTGATCTCACTGGTATCGGCACCATTCAGCATTTCAATTAAAAATTTTGCGTTGAAAGCGATCTGCAGATCCTCACCATCGTACTGGCAGGCCATGCGTTCGTTACCTTCAAAACTAAAGTCCACATCCTGTGCAGCCAGTTGCAATTCGCTGCCGCTGATGCTTAATGCCACCTGGTTAGTACTTTTGTTACTGAACACACTTACACGGCGCAAAGCATTTTGAAAATCGGCTTTGTTGATGGTCATTTTATAAGGATTGTCGGCCGGAATTACCACTTTATAATCGGGGAAACGGGCGTCAATCAGGCGACACACCAGTTCTGTACCACCATGTTTTACAAACAGGTGATTGCTGTTGTAACTAACGGTCAGCTCATCTTCATTATCGGGTAAAGAACCTTTTAGTAAACTCAATGGTTTTTTAGGAACGATGAAAGAATCCTTTTTAGGGCAGCTTACATCTTTACGGGTGTAACGTACCAGGCGGTGTGCATCGGTAGCTACAAAGGTGATGCCTTTTTTATCCAGTTCAAAAAACACACCGGTCATGGCAGGCCTCAGGTCATCATTGCTTACGGCAAATATGGCCTTATTGATGGCGGTAACCAATGCAGTGGAACTCATAGTAAAGTTGTTGGCATCATCTGCAGCCGGTTCTTTTGGAAAGTTATCGGGATTTTCACCCATCACTTTGTATTTACCGTTATCGCTGGTAATTTCCACGCCAAAATTCTTATCAATATTAAAGGTCAACGGTTGCTCTGCAATATTCTTTAGTGAGTCCATTAAAATTTTTGCCGGGATACATACTTTTCCACTGTCTTTGGCTTCAATGTCAAGGTGTACTTTCATCACTGTTTCCAGGTCGGTGGCCACTACAGTGAGTTTGTTCTTTTCAATTTCAAACAAAAAGTCTTCTAAAATGGGCAACACTGTATTGGCATTAATTACACCACTGATCTGTTGCAGTTGTTTCAGCAAGGCCGAAGAAGAAACGATAAACTTCATAAAATGTATATATTATAGGTTCAAAGATAAAAGATTGCTTGTAATGATGATAATAAAAAATTGCCGGCGGTGAGCAATATCGGTAAATATGTTATTAAACGGCCATTTTGGCCCAAGCCCGTATTTTTGCAGTATCATGAATCCTCAAAAGTTTACGCCTTTGCAGGCTTTGCCCAAGGCCAAACACTACTGTGCTTACCAGGAGCGCTGCCACAGCGAAGTGCGGGATAAATTATATGGTTTTGGACTGAATAAATCTGAAGTGGAGCAAATTATTGGCACGCTGATAGAAGAGAATTATTTGAACGAGGAGCGCTTTGCCATTCAATTTGCCGGTGGACATTTCCGCAGCAAAAAATGGGGAAAGGTAAAGATTGGCCATGCGCTTAAACAAAAGCAGGTATCTGCCTACTGTATTAAAAAAGCCCTGCAACAGATTGACGAAGCTGATTATGCAAAAGTGTTACAGGGTCATTTTGATGCCAAACTAAAAACCCTCAAAAGTGAAAAGAACAGCTTTATTAAGAAAAGAAAGCTGCAGGACTTTTTAATGCAAAAAGGTTTTGAAACTGATTTGATAAGAACACTGATTGCCCAAATGTAAAAACCGGAGCACGGGGCTCCGGTTTTATCATGGCTATATTATTACAATCCCATCTCATCGGCACTGGGCCCGTAACTGCCCGGAATGGGCACATTCAGCAGTCGAAGAAACACACCCATCTGTGCACGGTGATGGATGATCTGCCCAAAACACATTCTTAATACATCGTGTTTATTGTCGTTTACCCAAATCTCTTCACCATTACGCATGATCCAGTTATCGGTCATTTGTGCATCTTTGCCATTTGTCAGGGCGGTTCTGCCCTGCACCAGGTTCTTTTCAAACAGGGCTATTAGTTCTGGAGTGCTGTTCACTTCTTCTGGTTGGTAAGGGTTTTTGGCAAAATCCAGCTCGCTGGTATTGATCACCATACCAAACCAGGTAAAAATGTCGGCAATATGGGTGGCCAGCACTTTAATGGTCATACTTTTTTCGTGTGGCTTCCAGCCAAATTTGTCGGAGGGAATTACAGAAAGCATTTTGCGGGTGTTTGCCGCTTCTCTTTCCAGTTCTTGTTGAAATGCTGCGATTTGTGACATGGTATCAATTTTTATTTTATACCACAAAGAAAACCTGGGTTTGTGACAGCCTTATGTCAGCAGAGAAAATTATTTTTTATTTTTTTGAAAATAACGATGGCTCTTTTTTAGCAAAGAGCCAAGGAGTAAAGAAGAAAAAAGAGTGAAGTGTATTTTTCTTTTAAGCTCTTTGCCAAGATTTTTTAAAGAACATAAGGCGTAAAATGATGCTATAGAATTTTTTGGAATACAATAAACTATTTCACTTTCTTCCCGATAGAAACCAGCACCTCTTTCACTCTATCTTTCAACTCCTGCGGGCTAATAATATCAGCATTATCGCCAAACACCATATACCATCTGGCGAAACCATTAAGCGAAGCGGTTAAAAAAGTCATTTCAATTTTATCGCCCATTTCTCTTTGAGAAACAAAGCCATTGTAATATTTCTGGTTGCCAAAGTAAGGAATGATGTCTTTATCGATCAGCAATACCACGGTTTGTAATTTTTTTTCTTTGGATTCTTTATGTAAAAAATTTTTTAAAGCCGGATGCTGTTGTTTAAAATGTTCATCCTGTATGATAAGTGTATTGATGCTGCCGAATTTAAAAGTGCGGTAATCTTTGCGCAACCGGCACCAGGCCACCATGTACCAGTGTTCGCCCAAATAATAAACACCCACCGGTTCCACATCCCGTTTGCTGTGTTGCTGGTTGTGATTGGCAAAATAATCGAGCTGCAGCACATTTTTTTCAGCAATACTTTGCAGAACCTGCTGCAGGTGGATGGTATCATTTGTTCTTCTGGGTACATACCTGTTCTCCAGCACTTCAATATGCTGCTCCATATCTTCCAGGTAATCTTTTTCAGAAAGGCGCAGCACGGCTTTTACTTTAAGCATGGCACTGCCATAATTTTTTTTAGTGGAATCATCAGTTAGTTTCTCCACTAATTTTTCAGCGGTTAAAAATGCAGTGGCTTCTTCTTTGGTAAACATTACAGGGGGCAGGCGGTAGCCTTCCATAATAGAATAGCCGATCCCTGCTTCACCAATGATGGGCACACCCGCTTCATCCAGTGCTTTGATATCGCGGTATACCGTTCGTAAACTCAGCTTAAAAGTGTCGGCAATCTCCTGCGCCTTTACCACTCTTTTAGATTGCAGTTTAACCAGTATAGCTGTAAGACGGTCGATCCGGTTCATGAAAGTTATTTTAAAAGAGAAAAATTATAGGCTGCAAATTTAGAGTGCCGGAATATTTTCTGCCAGCAGCACCTGGCCTGTTTTGCTGAAGTAAGTGCAGGTCATTGCTGCCATATCAACCCGCCATTTTTCCACGCCGGAATGGGCACAGTGTTTACAAAAGGCCGGGTAATCAGTATGGCCTTGCTGGTGTGCTTTAAGATCAAGCTGAAACTGCAGGGCATCGCTTACGCCGGCAACATTTAAAGCAGCATACTTAGGGCCGGAATTTATGCTGTAATTATCTGTTCCAAAATAAATGGTATGTCCGTCTGTTACATAGGTTTCATAGCTGTCAACGCCCATTGAATTAAGCTCCCTGATGTAACGGGGAAAATCGGCTCCGGATTTTACTTTGGAATGCGCAGCATTTATTTGTTCGATGGTAAACATAACATGAAATATTATTGAAGAAAGAATTACCTGACAAAAATAATAATAAAAAAACCGAAGCTTTACCAAGCTTCGGTCTGTAATAAAATAAAAGAGCAGTATTAAAACTCCGCACTCTTCGGATACCTGGGAAAGGGGATCACGTCCCTGATATTGCCCATGCCGGTTACAAATTGTACCAGGCGTTCAAAACCTAATCCAAAACCTGCATGCGGACAGGCACCAAATTTTCTGGTATCCAAATACCACCACAGTTCTTCAGCAGGGATATGCATTTCTTCCATGCGGGTCAGCAGTTTGTCCATGCGCTCTTCCCTTTGCGATCCGCCCACAATTTCACCAATGCCGGGGGCCAGGATGTCCATAGCTGCAACAGTTTGCCTGCCCGGTTGGCAGTTATCATTCTGGCGCATGTAAAACGCTTTGATATCTGCCGGATAATCGGTTAAGATCACTGGTTTTTTAAAATGTTTTTCAACCAAATACCGTTCATGCTCACTCTGCAGATCTACCCCCCATTTATCTACCAGGTATTGAAATTTCTTTTTCTTATTGTGATTGCTTTCTCTTAAAATTTCTATCGCTTCTGTATAGGTCAGCCGTTGAAAATCGTTCTCTACCACAAAATTCAGTTTGTCAATCAAACCAAGTTCACTTCTTTCTGTTTGTGGTTTTTGTTTTTCTTCTTCTTCCAAACGCTGTGCTAAAAATTCCAGGTCTTCTTTATTGTTTTCCATTGCATGTTTAATCACATACTTAATGAACTCTTCGGCAAGATTCATATTGTCTTCCAGGTCGTTGAATGCCACTTCGGGTTCAATCATCCAGAATTCTGCAAGGTGGCGTGTGGTATTTGAATTTTCGGCACGGAATGTAGGGCCAAAGGTATAGATATCACTGAAAGCCATAGCCGCTAATTCGCCTTCCAGCTGACCACTAACAGTTAGGTTGGTGGTGCGTCCAAAAAAATCTTCTTTAAAGTTTACAGAACCATCTTCATTTTTGGGAGCGGTACCATCAACAGGCAATGTGGTTACACGAAACATTTCGCCGGCTCCTTCTGCATCACTTGCAGTAATGATGGGTGTGTGCAAATACACAAAACCTTTATCATTAAAAAATTTATGAATGGCAAATGCCAGCGCATGACGTACCCGGAATACAGCACTGAAGGTATTGGTACGAAAACGTAAGTGAGCGATCTCCCTTAAAAATTCAAGGCTGTGCTTTTTAGGTTGCAAAGGAAATTTTTCTGCATCACTATCACCCAGTATTTCAATGGAACTTGCTTTTAATTCCACCTTCTGGCCCTTACCTAAGCTGGGTATGATTTCACCCACTGCTTTAATACAGGCGCCGGTGGTGATGCGTTTTAAAATTGCTTCATCAAACTTGCCCAGCTCTGCCACTATCTGTATGTTGCTGTTGGTACTGCCGTCATTCAATGCAATAAACTGGTTATTACGAAAAGTGCGTACCCATCCCATAACAGTAGCTTCGTAATTGGCTGCATCGCTGGCCAGCAGGTCTTTGATCTTTGTTCTTTTATTAAACATAATTCAGATTTGAGGAGTGCAAAGATAGCCCACCATAATAAGTTTTCACGCAGATGCCACAGAAATCGCTGAAGAAAAAGACATTTCTGCTTCATCTTCAAAGCCTGCGCAAGATACCCCTCACAAAAAAATTTGCTTTTTCCCGAAAAATCGCCGTAATATTGCCTTGGAATCCAACTGATAAGGTCTATCCAATCATTCGCTTCATCAGATACTCATATTCCATCAACATAAATTCTCAATTACATTTTCAGATTTTAAGCCGGTTTTTGAAGACATTATTTTCAACTTTATATGTACGATATTTCACAACTGAACGACCTGCTCGTTCCTGAATTGCTTGATGTTGCAGAACAACTCCATATCTCCAACGCAAAAAAATTAAATAAACAGGACCTGATAGAGAAGATCCTGGACAAACAAACCCATATGAGCACAGCTAAAAACGAAGAAGAAAAACCCAAACGCAAACGCATAACCAAAACTGCAGAGCCAGCAGTACCTTCGGCTCCTGCACCTGCAGAACAACAACCCAAAAAAGAAGCACACCGTCCTAAACTGGAAAAGAAACCACCAGTAAGAAAAATGGTAGAAGAAGAGGAGGAAGAAGACCTGCAACCCATTACTGACGAACAAAGCACTATACCGGCAGCCATTGCACAAATGCTGCAGGCCGAGGATGAGGTACAACAGCCCGAAGTACAGATAGAAGAAACACCGCAACAGCAGCAATCGCGCCAGTTCAGCCAGCGCAGGGATACACAGCCCGCATTCAATATAGAATTTGATGGTGTAATACTGGGTGAAGGTGTGTTGGAAATGATGCCGGATGGATATGGTTTTTTAAGAAGCAGCGATTACAATTATCTTTCTTCCCCTGATGATATTTATGTTTCTCCATCACAAATAAAATTATTTGGCTTAAAGACCGGCGATACAGTTTATGGAAGTGTACGTCCGCCAAAAGAAGGCGAAAAATATTTTGCTTTATTGAAAGTAGATACCATCAATGGTAAAAGACCCGAAGAAGTAAGAGACCGTGTACCATTCGATTATCTTACCCCTTTGTTCCCTTTTGAAAAATTAAATCTTTGTACCAGGGCAGATAATTACAGCACCAGGATCATGGACCTGTTTACACCAATAGGTAAAGGCCAGCGCGGACTGATTGTGGCGCAGCCAAAAACCGGTAAAACCATGCTGCTGAAAGAACTGGCCAATGCCATAGCAGAAAATCACCCGGAATGTTACCTGATGATTGTGCTGGTGGATGAAAGACCCGAAGAGGTAACAGATATGGAACGCAGCGTAAGGGCCGAAGTAATTGCCTCTACATTTGATGAACCTGCCGACAAACACGTTAAAGTAAGTACCATTGCTTTACAAAAAGCCAAACGTTTGGTAGAATGCGGCCATGATGTGGTGATTTTATTAGACAGTATTACCCGTTTGGCAAGGGCACACAATACTGTTGCTCCATCCAGCGGTAAAGTATTGAGTGGTGGTGTGGAAGCCAACGCCATGCAAAAACCAAAACAGTTTTTTGGTGCGGCACGTAAAATTGAAAATGGCGGATCACTCACCATTATTGCCACGGCACTGGTAGATACCGGAAGTAAAATGGACGAAGTGATCTTTGAAGAATTTAAAGGTACCGGTAACATGGAATTACAGCTGGAACGCAAATTGTCTAACAGAAGAATTTACCCTGCCATTGATATTGTATCATCTTCCACCCGCCGCGATGACCTGTTACTGGATAAAGATACCTTCCAGCGTATGTGGGTTTTGCGTAAACATATGGCAGATATGAATCCGGAAGAAGCGATCAATTTACTACTGAAGAATATGAAAGGAACCAAAAACAACAGCGAGTTTTTGACCAGCATGAATGGATAGTTTTTAATGATTAATTAAAAATTAAAAATGAATAATTTAGCCGTTGACATGTCAACGGCTTTTTCTTTGGTAACTTAGCATACAGCAATGGCGATACAAAAACTAACGATAGAAGAATTTTTACAGCTGGCCAAACAGCATCCGGTTTTTGATGTGCGCAGTCCGGGTGAGTTTGTACATGCGCATATTCCCGGCGCTGTTAGTTTGCCCTTATTTACAGATGAAGAAAGAAAGGTAGTGGGTACTGCTTACAAACAAGAAAGTAAACAGGCCGCCATTAAAATTGGTTTGGATTATTATGGTGTTAAGATGCGTAAGATGGTGGAAGAGGTGGAATCGTTGGTGGCTGGCCGTAATAAGTTGGCCAAAAAACTATCCACAACCAACGATCAACGATCAACCAATACCGTTCTTGTACATTGCTGGCGCGGCGGTATGCGAAGTGCTGGTGTGGCCTGGGTGCTCGACCTGTACGGATTTAAAGTATACACTTTAATTGGTGGCTATAAAGCCTATCGCAAATGGGTGCTGGCGCAGTTTGACAAGGAATACGCTTTTAAAATAATCGGTGGCTATACCGGAAGTGGTAAAACGCTGGTAATGGATGAACTGGCAAAGCAGCAACAGGCCGTTATTGATCTGGAAGCATTGGCACACCACAAAGGATCGGCTTTTGGCGCATTGGGACAACAGCCCCAGCCGCGGCAGGAAATGTTTGAGAATTTGCTGGCTGGCCGGTTGTCAGATGTCAGTAATAAGATGACAGAGGAAAATGCCATCACTACTAACAACAATCATCTGTCATATGCCATCTTCTTAGAAGACGAAAGCCAGCGCATCGGCAACCTGCAAATACCCATGCCGTTATGGTACACCATGCGCAAAAGCCCCGTGTATTTTTTAGATATTCCTTTTGAAGAGCGATTGCAGTATTTGACCAAAGAATATGGCGGGTTTACCAGGGAACAGCTGGTGAATGCCATCATCCGGATACAAAAAAGGCTGGGCGGACTGGAAACCAAAAACGCCATAAACTATCTTTTGGAGAACGATCACAGGGAATGTTTCCGCATTTTACTTACCTATTACGACAAATGGTATATCAAAGGCCTTTATAACCGGGAAAATATCGGCGAATTACTAAATAAAATACCCTGCGCAGGCGTTGATACAGCAGTCAACACACAAAAACTATTCGAATGTTATACCGCAACAGTTTAAAACTGCTCCTCCTGTTATTTTTTCCGCTTCAGTTACTGGCGCAGGAACCCGATGTTACCGGTCTTTGGAAAGGGTTCATGTATAATGATACCACCCAGCAAAATTTACGCTACGAAATCGCCATCAGTCAAAACGGAAAAGGAAAGCTGTTTGGGTATTCGCACACTTATTTTATTGTGGGCGACAAAGAATACCATGGAGTAAAAAAATTAAAAGTAAGAAGAGAAGGAGATGAAGTGATTACCGAAGACGATGAACTGATTGTACACAACTACCCGGTACCACCAGCAAAAGGAGTGCACCAGCAGAATACCCTGATATTAAAAATTAAAGACACGGTAATGGTACTCAGCGGGGGCTATAAAACCAACCGCACCAGGGACTTTAGACCGCTTACCGGTTATGTACATGTAGAACGAAAAAATAATTACAGCCAAAGTGCATTGGTGCCACACTTACAGGAACTGGGCCTTGCAAAAAACCTGACCTTTTTAACCGAATCTGCAAATACTCCGGCAGATCAGGGCATTGTGCTGTTAAAGCCCATGCCATCTGAAGAAGAGGAAAAGCTGATCATCAACAATGCAAAAAAACAGGAAACAGTGCAAGTGATCAAGCCTGCCATTGCCCCGGTAGTAAAAACACCCCCGGTGGTGGCAATAGCAGCACCTGAACCAGTAACTATTACGCCGGCTCCCAAACCGGCAGAACAGGTGATGGCAAAAACAACCACAACAGTTCCTGAAAAAACAACAGTTCCGGCTGTAACAAAAGCGCCGGCAAAACAGGTTGAGCAACCGGTTGTAAAAACGGTACCAGCACCGGTAATTACTAAACCTGCACCAAAACCAGCAGAGCAGGCAATTGTAAAAGCAACGCCTCCGCCTGTTAAACCTGCTTCGGCTCCCGCACCAGTGCCGGCCCCACCAGTTGTTGTAAAAGTACCGGAACCTGCTGCTGCAGCAGTGGCAACGGTTAAAAAACCAACACCGGCAGATCCTACAGCAGCGGCAGATTTAAATAAAAGGAAAATAGAAAACATACAGGCCCTGTATTTTAAATCAGACAGTTTACAGTTAACCCTGTACGATAATGGCGAAGTAGATGGTGATACGGTAAGCGTGGTAATGAATGGAGAAGTGATAATGCCCAAGGTTGGTTTAACCACCAATGCAGTTAAAAAAACCATTTATACTCAGGATGCAGGAGACAGTATACAACTGATCATGTATGCAGAGTCGCTGGGTTCTTTACCACCCAATACAGGTTTATTGATTGTATACGATGGTACCGACCGGTACGAAATACGTTTTAGTGGTGATATGCAAAAAAGCTCGGCCATTGTTTTCAGAAGAAAGAAGAACTAGCGATTGGTTATATCTCCCGCAGATAGCGCGGAGTTCGCAGAAAATAGGTTAACCACGGACTTGCCTCCCGGCAGGCAGGTTTCACGAATTAACACTGATTGATTTCATCCGTGTAATCCGTGGCAAAAAAACCTTTGTGTTCTTTGTGGTTTATGTATTTCATCTGCGCCATTAGCGGGAGAATTTTTTATAAATACTACTATGCCTAACTTTGCAGGATGAATGAAATAAAACTCACCCAATATTCTCACGGCGCAGGATGCGGTTGTAAAATAGCCCCTAAAATTTTAGATGAAATATTAACCAGCAATGTTGCCATGCCCGATAATGCCCGGCTCATTGTTGGCAATCATAGTAAAGATGATGCAGCGGTATATGATTTAGGCAACGGTACTGCATTAATTTCCACCACCGATTTTTTTATGCCCATTGTAGACGATCCTTACGAATTTGGAAGGATCGCATCTGCCAATGCCATTAGTGATGTATATGCTATGGGTGGGAAACCCATTTTGGCCATTGCCATTTTAGGCTGGCCCATTAATGTATTACCACCGGCCATTGCACAAAAAGTTATTGAAGGCAGTAAAAGTATTTGCCTGGAAGCGGGTATTCCATTAGCAGGCGGACACAGCATCGATTCGCCCGAACCCATTTTTGGTTTGGCGGTAAATGGTTTGGTGCCTGTAGGAAACATAAAACAAAATAACCGCGCCGTTGAAGGCAATGTATTGTTTTTAACCAAACCACTGGGCGTGGGTATTTTAACTACAGCTGAAAAAAAAGGCATCTTAAAAGAAGAACATAAGGGTGTAGCAGCAAAACAAATGATGCAACTGAACAAAGCGGGTGAAGCATTGGGGGCGCTGCAGGGCGTAACCGCCATGACGGATGTTACAGGCTTTGGCTTACTGGGCCACCTGGTTGAAATGGCAGAAGGCAGCGGATTGAGCGCTGTGATTGACTTTAAAAAAGTACCCCAGATCATTCACACCATACACGAATATGTTGATCAGAAATCAATACCCGGGGGTACCACCCGCAATTGGGACAGCTATGGTGAAAAGATTGGCCCTGTTACCGATTTTCAAAAAGCATTATTGGCCGACCCGCAAACCAGTGGCGGTTTACTGATAGCGGTGGATGTGGATGCTGTGGAGCAGGTAAAACATATTTTACAGAAATTTGGATTGGAAAAATTTATTGTTCCAATCGGAAAATTAACCACCCAGGACGAAAAGGTAATAAAGATCAACAGTTAAAGCAGGGCGTCAATTTTTTTAGCCAGCTGATGATCTTTGCCGGTTACCAGGTCTCCTGCATCATGCGTGTTTAGCCATATTTCCACTTTGTTGTACACATTTGTCCACAATGGATGATGGTCCATCTTTTCTGCCTCAAGCGCCACCCTTGTCATAAAGGCAAAAGCCTCAGAAAAATTTTTGAACTCGAATTTTTTATAGAGGGTATTATTTTTTTCTTGCCACATACTAAAGAATTAAAATGTTGTAATGAACCAATACCTAATTGAAGGTATTGTTACCTGTTCATTGTAAATTAGTTATTAGAATATCAGGTGCTGCTTATTCTTTATTTTTTCGTTCGTCATTTCGTTTACCAGCTGTACACCGGGTAAAGAGCGGATAGATTGCATCAGGGCTTTTAATTCTTCCTGCGGTAATACATCCCCCTTTATCATCCATAAAAAATCGAGGTGCTTAAATTCAGGTAATAAGTATTCGCCGTCAAACTGGTTATTGTACAAATAATGCACCAGGCAGGTGGAAGGCACGGCATATTCGTAGATAGAAAAGAAATATTTACGTTCTTTTTTGGTAAGCTGAATTTCAAAATCGTTATTTACCCGGAAATTAAAACCCAGTATTTGATTGAGCTGCCAGCAAAACTGGTAATCTTTAACAGGTGCAACAATTCCCAGCAAGGCAGCGTCTTCAAAAAACTCCTGCGCAAGAGATTCGTTGTCTATTTTAAGTTTCATGCTCATGCGTACCAGTCCGGTTAAAGTACAATATCAAAAGTAAGCTCTTCATTACCTCTTTTCACTTTTACTTTGGTGGCGTCGCCTTTATTAAATTTTCCAAGAGCACCCATATAACTTTGCACGTCGGTAAATTTAATATCGCCCAATTGTATCACCACGTCGCCGGCTTTGATACCAATTTTTTGTGCCAGTTTGCCTTCACTCACCCCATCTACACGAACCCCGCTTCCACTATAGGTATAATCCGGCATAATACCCAGCGAAACTTTAAAGGTGTTTTTACCTGTTGCTGCGGCTTCCCTTGTTTTGGTAAATGCCAGTTTGCCTTTTTTATCTGCAGCTTCCACAATATTGTATACCAATTTTACCACCTGCAATTCGCCAGCGAAATTTATTTTTTCTGCGTCATCGCCGGGTTTATGGTAATCGCCATGCACCCCCGTAAAGAAAAATAATACGGGAATATCTTTCCTGTAAAATGAAGTATGATCGCTGGGCCCGCTGCCGCTGCTGTCGAATTTAATGGTAAAGTATTTATCTTTTTCGTTAAGCAACTGCCCCCATACCGGCGAAGTACCATATCCACCAATGGTTAATCCATGTGTACTGTCGTTCAGCCTGCCCACCATATCCATATTGATCATATAATTAGCACTGCTTAAATCAACTGCTGGATGCTCGGTAAAATATTTACTGCCATACAATCCCAGCTCTTCACCCGAAAAAGAAATAAACAGGTAGTTATTATTTTTGAATTTGGAGGCCTTCAGCAATTTGGTCATTTCAATCAAGGCCGCCGTACCACTGGCATTGTCATCGGCGCCATTGTGTATTTGGGGGGTGGTGCCTGTGTATAATGAATTATGATCTTCACCATAACCCAAATGATCGTAATGAGCACCCAAAATAATAGTATTGGCTGCACCATTGTTTACAAATCCCACCACATTATGGCCGGTTCTTACCTTATCTCCAATATCTACTTTCAGTTTAATGTCAAGTGTTGCCGATTCATCGTACAAATATTTTTTCTTGATGGAAGAAGTAACATACAACACCGGAATTTTAACCAGCTCTGACTTTGCTTTGGGCTCAAATTTTAAACCGTCGGCAATGGAAGATGTATTGTAAATAATTAAACCGGTAGCTCCCTTGCCTGCCACATCATTTACCTTTGTTTTAATGGCATCCGTAATATCAAAATGCGGATTGCTTTTATTTTCTTCCAGCACATCTTTCAGATCCCAGAACCAAATAGTGCCACTTTCTCTTAATGCAATAGAAGGCGCAGCTTCAAGGGCCGCATTGGGAGAAAAGATGAAAGGAAAATATTCCTTCTCCACATCCAAATCAAATCCATTAATGATCAGGTGAGAAGACGGGTTGATCTGCCTGCCCTCATTTACTTCAAAAGCCTGGATAAATGTTCCATTGTCTCCCCTGGGGGTTAAGCCCGCTTTGGTAAACTCAGCACTGATGTATTCATAGGCCAGCTTTTCTCCGGCACTGCCTGTTCTTCTGCCTTCCAGTTTATCATCGGCTAAAAAGCCAATATGCGTTTGCAGGTTGGTTAGAACAAGCTTATCGGCTTTTTTTAATTTTTGTGCCAGGGCAATTTGTGCGGTAAAAATAAACAGCAGGGAAAGATACTTCATATAAATAGTTTGTGAGATGCGACAAAGGTAAGTCTGAGAGTGCCTAATACCGAAAATTATGTGTCAAAATTATTGCTAAATTCCTAGTTTCCTATTTCGTAAGTATAAACCATATAATGCCGTTAATTTTGCAACTGAAAGTTTGGCAAAAAAAATCAACATAGCGTTAGTGGGCAATCCCAACAGTGGAAAAACCTCCCTGTTCAATGTGCTCACGGGACTGAACCAGAAAGTAGGCAATTTTCCGGGGGTTACGGTAGATAAAAAAACCGGCACTACCTGTCTTGCCCCGGGTTTGGATGCATTGATCATTGACCTCCCGGGTACGTATAGCCTGTACCCGAAACGTGCAGATGAATGGGTGGCGTACAAAGTATTACTGAACCAGGATGAAGACATTACACCAGATATGGTTTTACTGGTGGCAGATGCCAGTAACCTTAAACGCAACCTGCTGTTCTGTTCCCAGATCATTGACCTGAAGATACCGGTGGTGGTGGCCCTCACCATGATGGACCTGGCTAAGAACAAGGGTACACAAATAGACATACCCGGACTGGAAAGAGAATTGGGCGTACCCATCATTCCCATCAATCCTAGAAAGAATAAAGGGATTGTACCATTAAAAAAATCGCTGGAGCAGGCCATTGAAAAAATAAATCAGGCACCTGCCCGGGATTTTATTGATACCAATGCACTGGCAGCTGCGCCAATAGATGCTTTAAAGCAACACTTTCCCCTGATTAGTAATTACAGGGCCATACATTATCTTATCAACCACGAAAACTTTTCGCTGGATGATGCAACCCAGGAACTGATAGAAAATATTGAGATCGATAACAAATTCAACCCCACCAAAACACAGGCAGAAGAAATTATGCAGCGGTACGGCCGCATTAAATTCATCATGCAGCAAACCGTGGTGGAAAGCGATCCTTTGCAAAAAGCCCTGTTTACCGAAAAGCTCGATAATATTTTATTACACAGGCATTGGGGGTATATCATCTTGCTGTCGGTATTGTTTTTACTTTTTCAAAGTGTATTTTGGATCGCCACATTCCCGATGGATGGTATTGAATGGAGCTTCAGCCAGCTGGGTGGCTGGTTAGGCAATGTGTTACCGCAGGCCTGGTGGAGCGACCTGCTCATCAACGGAGTGGTGGCAGGATTAAGTGGTATTATGGTATTTATTCCGCAGATCATGATATTGTTTGGCCTGATCACCATTTTAGAAGACAGCGGGTATATGGCTAGGATCAGTTTTTTAACCGATAAGCTGATGCGTAAAGCAGGGTTAAACGGGAAAAGCGTAATGCCCATGATCAGCGGCTATGCCTGTGCGGTACCCGCAATTATGACAGCCAGGAATATTGAAAATAAAAAAGAGCGGTTGCTTACCATTATGATCACACCGCTGATGAGTTGCAGTGCCCGGCTGCCGGTGTACACCATTTTAATTTCACTCATTATTCCATCTAAATTATATTTTGGTTTTTTAAGCCTGCAGGGACTTGTAATGATGTGCCTGTATTTACTGGGCACTGTTATGGCGCTTATTGTTTCGTGGGTATTAAAATGGTTCATAAAAAGTACCGAACGCAGTTATTTTATATTAGAACTACCCGTATACCGCGGGCCAAGGTGGAAGAATGCACTTACCACTATGGTGGAAAAGGCAAAAATATTTGTGTTTGATGCCGGTAAGGTCATCATGATAATTAGTTTATTATTATGGGCATTAAGTACTTACGGGCCAAAGGGAAAGATGCAGGCAGTAACTGCAAAATACGATCAGCTTATTGCGGCCAGCCCGGGCCAGGCTGCTGAATTAAACAAACATCGTAAAACAGAATTGCTGCAAAACTCTTTTGCCGGCACATTGGGTAAGGCCATCGAACCGGCTATTCGCCCGTTGGGCTACGACTGGAAAATTGGCATTGCCCTGATAACATCATTTGCCGCAAGGGAGGTTTTTGTTGGCACCATGGCTACCTTGTACAGTGTGGGTGAAGATGCAGATGCAAATAACAGCACCCTGCGCCAAAAAATGTCGGCAGCTGTCAGGCCCAACGGATCCAAAGTATATGATCTTGCCACAGGGTTATCTTTATTGGTATTTTATGTGCTGGCCATGCAGTGTATGAGCACGCTTGTAATAGTAAAAAAGGAAACCCGCAGCTGGAAATGGCCGCTCATTCAATTAATATATATGACAGGTCTGGCTTATTTGATGAGCTGGATGGTGTATGTACTGGTTAAATAAAAAACCCGGCCATCGCCGGGTTTTTTATTTAAGGTTACCAGTTTACCTGGAAAGTAAGATCATTCTTTACTTTAGGGTATATCTTTCTGTATAGTTCATTCAGTATTTCTTCTTTTCGTGGTTGCTGACCAAAGTTGCTGCTGTTGTTTATTCTATCTATGTCATCCCTGTTTAGTGCACGGTAATCTCCGGTATAACTGGTGCTCACTTCCTGCCAGCTGTATTCTTCTGTATAAGTGTTGTACGAAATATCTTTATGCACCACAATATCTGAAATGGTCATGTCTATTTGACAACGCGACGTATACTTTTTGGTAACGGTATTGACGGTGGCATAAACAGTTTGGTATTTCGGCCTGCCGCTTGTGTCTCTGCCCGACTCTACACTGGCACTTGTATTTCTGCTTTCGTTGTATGTTTTGGGTTGTGGTACATTGATATCACGTAATTTCAATTCCACCAGCCAATCGGGTTGTATATTTTCCCGACGGGCATCTTTTTCGGTATAGAATTTTGCCGGATAGCGGCTGGCATATACACCACCCATATCTCTTACCAGTGTTTGCTGAAAATAATCATTACTGAAATTGTACCCATTACTGCCCCAGTTGGTATTCAGAAAAAACGAATTGTCTAATATTGGGCTGATCACAACGGCAACAATGGCACTTTGATAGGCTGCATCCATTCTCGCAACAGCATCTCTGTAACCGGAAACATAATTATCTGCCTTTTTAAAAAAATTATAAGCAGCCCTGGCATTTGTTCTTCCACCATTGGCCAGTAATATGTCGGCTTCGTAATAATAGGCCGCCGCCGCAGATTGCCGGGCATCATCTATTTCATTTTGGTAACTCACAGCGGTTACCAAACGGTTGGCAGCAGCTGTATTACTGATGGTATTATACATGTTTTGCAGTGTATTATATTCATCCACCAGCTTGTCCCAGTGCCGGGTATCTGTATAGGTTTTGTATGCTGTTATTTTTTTAAGATGTTTTTGCTGTACCCTTGTATATACTTCGGGCAAAGCGTTAACGGCATCCTGGTCGTTGCTTTGTTTGCTTAATTTTTTTACGATGTCGTAAAGTGTTTTGTCCTCATCACCACGGGATAAATAATCTTTACTGGTTTTGCAGGAGCTAAATAAAATAACAGAAATAATAACAGGTAAAAGTGATTTCATAATCAGGGTCCTCCTTTATTCATGTAATGCAAAGCCGGTGCCACTGGTATTGTAATTAAGAACTTGTAAAATATTTAACAAATCAACGGCTCTTCTTTGAATAGTAAGTCCATAGTAAAGCAGACAATTTTTTTGCAAGTATCCAGGCCTCATTATTATCGTTCCAGCTAATGTCTTTATTATTTTTTGTAAAGATGCTGAATATATAGGGCTGCTTTGCCATTACCAGTAATACTTCACTGCGGCTGGCATCTACACAGCCATTTTTACTGGCTGTAAAAACAGTAGGGGGAATTGGAGAAATGGCCTGTTCATCCCAGAAATTACGGCCCAGTAAACGGATCATTCTTTTACTCATACTATCGCTGATAATGGTACCGGAATAAATTTTTTCCATCAATGTGGCCATTTCATAAGGCGTGGTTTGTCCCCAGCCATACTGGCTGCGGTAGTTTTCCCTGCCTGCTGTGCGGGAATTTACACGGGTATTTTTAAATCCGGCACTGTCCAGCAGTTCATTAATTCTGGTACCACCACCGGCCAGTTTTTGTAACCATAAGCTGGCGCTGTTATCGCTGGTGGTCAGCATCAGCATAATCACTTTGGCCATTTCAATTTTGGAACTGTCTTTTAAATTGGCAATAACATCCGTGCTGCTGTAAGCAAGCGAGTCGCGGTACACGAGTTGCTGGTGATAATCAAAAGCGCCTTTATTGATCTTATCCATTATACCAACAAGAAGGGGAATTTTTACAATGCTGGCAGTAGGAAAAAGGGTGTCGGCATTAATTGCCACCACCTTATTGGTTGCCAGGTTCTTTATATATACACCCGCCTGCCCATTAAAACCCTGCAGCAACTGCAATACCCCGTTATACAGTTTTTTATCAATTTGCTGAGCACAGGCGGCTGAGCAATAACAACTACATATAATAACAGCGAACAGGTATTTTTTCATACAACCAGGTTTGGGTCAATAAATCTACTTAAAAAGCTTTTAGTGCAAGTGTTGATATTTAAAAGTATAAATAATTTTTATATGACAATTTAAATGGTCAAATTGGCCACCGTTCATCCTGCTGAAATAACCATTTATACATCTTAAAAAAAATATTTTAAGAGCTGTAAAATACGGAAACCCTTTACTGTATTGGTTTTTATACAAAACAGACTAATAGCCACCACCCACTACTGTAAAAAATATGGTATTATGTGTTGCATAGTACTAAAATCTTTCTATCTTTGTGATGTGATAGGGAGAAACCGGATTTCAATATCACATAAAGTATAGCCATGAATTTTTAAAACATTGAAGCCATGAACATTGATAACACAGCCAGCCAGATGCGGAAAGGAGTTCTGGAATTCTGTATCCTTTCCGTGATCCAGCAGGGGGAAGCGTACCCGTCGGACATCATTGACAAAATGAAGGCCGCCAATTTCAACCTATTGGAAGGTACCCTGTATCCCCTGCTTACCCGATTGAAGAATGCCGAATTTTTAACCTACCGGTGGGTAGAAAGTAACAGTGGCCCGCCACGAAAATACTTTTCACTTACCGAAAAAGGTGCTGCATTTTATAAGGAACTGGAGGCCACCTGGAACGAACTGGCCAATGCCGTAAAAGCAGTAACAGAAACCAACAATACTTTAAACAACAACTTCAACAACCTTCCTTAATAAACAAAAAGTATAGCCATGATTTGTTTTTTTAAGGCCAACAACTAACGAAACACAAAAAGTAAAGCCATGAAACAAGTAATCAATATCAATTTCCAGGGTCGTGTGGTTCCAATAGAAACCACTGCCTTTGAAATACTAAAAAGTTACACCGACAGCCTTAACCGTCATTTTATAAACGAAGAGGGTAAAGAAGAGATCATCAACGATATTGAAAGCCGTATAGGAGAACTCTTCCAGGAACGCATAAAAAAAGGTGCTACCTGTATTACCGATGATGATGTAAATGCTATTATCAACAGCATTGGCCGCCCCGAAGATTTTGAACCGATGGACGATGCACCCAGCAGTAATACAACCGGCAATGCTTCTTCCGCGGCCGGCAGCAGCCAGCAGGAACCTTCCGCTACCTATAGTACTACAGGGCATAAACGCCTGTTTCGCGATGAGAACAACAAGGTACTGGGTGGTGTATGTGCGGGATTGGCACACTATTTTAATGTAGATATTGTAGTGGTGCGAATCATTTTTGTGATCCTGTTCTTTTCTTTTGGATTTGGTTTACTGCCTTATATTATTATGTGGGTGGCCGTACCCAGTACTGCATCTGCACAAATAGGAGGTGCCAGGAAAAAATTATTTAGGGATGCTGACGATAAAATGATTGCCGGTGTGTGCAGCGGTATAGGCAATTATTTCGGCATCAACCCATGGATACCGAGGGTATTGTTCTTATTACCTTTTTTATCATTCTTATCCCGCTGGGGGCACTGGGGCGGCTTTTGGGATTTTGGTGATGTGGTGCGCTTTACTTTCAGTCCCACTTCATTGATCATCTATATTATTCTCTGGATCGTAATTCCTGAAGCATTGACCACCAGTGAAAAACTGGAGATGAAAGGCGAAAAAGTGGATATCGATTCCATTAAGAATTCAGTGATGGAAGAAATGAAAGGTGTGGGAAAGAAAGCCGAAAAATTTGGAAAGGAAGCGTCTTCCATCATTAACGAAAAAGCAAAAACGGTAAGCAGTGATGTACAGAACTTCAGCAGGCGCAACCGTGGTGGGCTGGGAAACGTGATTGCCATGATCGCTAAAATATTTGCTTATTTTATTATTGGCTGTGTATGCTTTGGGCTGGTAATGGCATTGTTTGGAATGGGTGTTTTTTCAATTGGTGTTTTTCCCCTTAAAGATTACATATTAAAAGGTACCTGGCAGAATGTTTTTGCATGGGGAACGCTGGTACTGTTTATTGCAGTGCCCATCATTGCAGTGGTGATCTGGTTGATAAGAAAAATTGCCCGGATGAAAAACAACAGCAAAATACTGCGCCTTACCTTTGGAAGCTTATGGACCATCGGATGGGTTTGTGTTGTGATGCTGGTGGCTACTGTAACCCGGGATTTTAAAACCCAGAGCCGACTGGACGAGCAGACACTGCAACTGAGTAATCCGCAGGTAAATAAACTGGTGGTTACTTCATCTTTACCATTTACAAAAAAATATTACGGCCGCAACTGGATTCGTTTTGAACCTTTTGAAAACCTGATTGATGAGGATACCGCTTTTGTAAGAAATGTATATGTGGAAATTGCAAAATCGCCCAACGACAGCTTCCAGGTAACCATGAAAAAAACAGCCCGGGGTAATAACAGAACCGATGCCAATAACCTGGCCAACCTGATACAGTTTAATGTTACACAAAAAGACTCGGTGCTGTTATTAGAGAAAGGAATTGCGATCAATAAAATTGATAAATTCCGTAATCAAATGGTGATCATCACAGTGTATGTACCGGTAGGAAAACAGGTTCGTGTAAATAAGGGAATTGGATGGCCCGTACGTTTTGGGGCAGGCAGATGGGATAATGACTGGGAGAATGATGTATACGATTCTGAAGAAGATATCAGGTGGCAGGCGGATGTGGACTATGTGATGAAAGCAGACGGCCTGTATACTTTAGACGGAAGAAAAGCGGACGGCTGGAATGATAAAAAGCGCAATACAAATAACTACGACAGCAGGAGAGACAATAACGGCGACAACTACCGCTATAATGAATACGATAAAAAAGCCGATTCTTTAAGGAATATAGAAGAAACCAAAAGGCAGTTCAGGATCGATTCGATTGAAAAAGTGAAAGAAAAACTAGACAGTATAAAAGAAAAACTGGAAAACAGTACCACAATCAATGCAGATCCTGAACCACTCAGTGCAGTGATCACACCGGGTATCAACATCATGCCCAGCATTAATTAAAATAGTTTCGATAGTTGAGTTGAAGTTGAAACAAAAAAGGTCCTGCTGTAATGGCAGGACTCTTTTTACAAATTTTTTTTACTCAGATAAAATTTACCGCCATGAAAAAAACAAACTCCCTTGCGGCAGTATTGGTATTACTGCTCATTAGTACGGCAGCATGTTACCACCATAATTACAGAACCAGAACAGTACGGATGAATGATGGAAACAGGTCGCTGAAAATTGAATATTGCGGCGAAATTGATTTTACAACAGATGAAAGGGGTATTGAGGCTATTGAACCGGAAGGGTATGTGATATACAGGGATAACAGTAAACGTTTTATTGCGGAAAGCGACGAAGACGGGGATATTACCTATAAAATATATGAAGGTGGTAAAAGGCTGCACAACAACGATGACGGCGCCAGGGAAATAATGGCATCGGCAGTAAAGGAAATTGCTGAACACTACGACAGGTAAGCAGGTAATTTTTACTTCATTGCTGCGGTAGTTTACTATTAAATAAAGAACACCTTACCTTTGCCACCAAACTACCACTAAACAAAAATAGCATCAATGAAGAACACTCCCTTTACACAAAAACACATTGCACTGGGTGCAAAAATGGCCGAATTTGCCGGATACAATATGCCCATCTCTTACAGCGGCATCAATGATGAACACGCCGCAGTAAGAAATAATGCCGGCGTTTTTGATGTAAGCCATATGGGAGAGTTTATTTTAAAAGGCGACCATGCACTGGACCTTATTCAAAGAGTAACCACCAATGATGCAGCCAAATTAACCAATGGTAAAGCACAATACAGCTGCCTGCCCAATAATGAGGGCGGTATTGTGGATGACCTGCTGGTATATTGCATAGAAGAAAATAAAGTGTACATGCTGGTGGTAAATGCCAGTAATATTGATAAAGACTGGAACTGGATCAGCAGCTTCAATAACAAAAATGTGGAGATGCACAATATCTCTGATAAAACCTGCCTGCTGGCCATACAGGGCCCCAATGCCACAAAAATTTTGCAGCCGCTAACAGATATGGATATCATGAACCTGAAGTATTACACCTTTACCAGGGGTAAGTTTGCAGGTGTGGATAATGTACTGATCAGCGCAACAGGTTATACAGGTGCCGGTGGCGTGGAAATTTATTTTGAAGACAGTGATGGTGCAGCGGATAAAATATGGGATGCTATTTTTGAAGCCGGAAAAGCCGCAGGTATTAAACCCATTGGACTGGGGGCAAGAGATACCCTGAGACTGGAAATGGGTTTTTGTTTATACGGAAACGATATCAACGATACCACTTCTCCGCTGGAAGCAGGCCTGGGCTGGATCACAAAATTTACCAAAGACTTTACCAACAGGGCTCATTTTGAAAAGCAAAAAGCAACAGGTGTTACCCAAAAACTGGTGGGCTTTGAAATGCTGGAAAGAGGAATTGCCCGCCACGACCATGAAATAAAAGATTTTGAAGGCAATGTGATTGGAAAGGTTACTTCGGGTACCCAGTCTCCAACGCTGGGTAAAGCTGTTGGCCTGGGCTATGTAAGCAGCAGGTACGCAGCCATTGATAGTGAAATTTATGTAAGCATCAGAAATACGCTGCTGAAAGCCAAAGTGGTGAAAGTGCCTTTTGTTTAATTAACAACGAACAATTAACAATGGCATTAAAACAGCTACTGTAATAAAGTATGCAGCACCATAAAACGATACACATTGTACATTGTTAATTGATACAGATGCCCAAAATTCATTTGACCATATTTGTTGCAGCCCCCGTACAAAGGGTTTTTGATTTAAGCCGCAGCATTAACCTGCATAAGATTTCAACAGCCGGCACCCATGAAGATGCCATTGCAGGTGTAACAACAGGCCTCATCAATTTAAATGAAACCGTTACCTGGCAGGCAAAGCATCTTTTTAAAACAAGACAGTTTACCTCAAAGATAACCGCCATGGAAAGCCCGGCACATTTTACCGATGAAATGCAGGCCGGCGATTTTAAAAGTTTTAATCACCAGCATTATTTTAAGCCGGTGGATAATGGCACTATTATGATCGATATTCTGCATTTTGAAAGTCCCTATGGTATCATCGGGCGCTGGGCCAATAAATTTTTTTTAACCCGATACCTCGAAAAATTTTTACTGCAAAGAAATAACGTGATAAAAGAATATGCCGAAACCGAAAAGTGGAAAGCCATATTGAATTAATTTTGAACCCATGCAAACAACCAAACCAACACTGTACACCTGCCTTTCCCCGGCATTGCTGAATTTATACGATCTAAAAAATGCGGTAGTGGTCATCATTGATGTATTCAGGGCCACATCCACCATTGCATCGGTATTAAAGAACGGGGCTAAATGCATCATACCGGTAGATACCGTTGCAAAAGCCATAGCCATCAGTAAAAAAATTGATGCCATTGCCGCTGGCGAAAGAGATGGTCAAATTGCAGAAGGTTTGCAGCACGGTAATTCGCCACTGGAATACAGCCGTGATTTTATAGAAGGAAAAACCCTGGTACTAACTACCACCAACGGTACCAAATTATTGCAGATGGCGCTGGATAATAATGCCGATACCATCATCAGCGGTTCTTTTCCCAACCTTTCATCGGTATGTAAATTTTTAGTGGCACAAAACAAAAATGTAGTACTGGGTTGTGCAGGCTGGAAAGACAGGTATAATATTGAAGACACTTTATTTGCCGGCGCTGTTATCAGCAGGATAAAAGAACATTTTACCATTCATTGCGACAGCTCCTTAACAGCCGAATTATTATACGAGAGCAATAAAAATGATATTGTTGGTTTTGCACCCCATCTTACCCATTATCACCGACTGGTTGACCGTTTTGGTTTGATAGAAGACATCAATTTTTGTTTAACGCCCGATGTGGCCGATGTGCTGGTGGTATACGAAGATGGTAAGTTACTGGTAAAATAACCAACCGCCTGCTCATATTATTTTTATAAAGATTTCTTCATAAACTTTCCATTTTAAGCGGTAAGCTCAGCTATTTTCCTTTACTTTTGCAAATTGCCCTTTTCTGAAATGGTGTGGTTCATCATCCTTCCCAAATCTGAAATCCCAAATAGGCAATTTCAAATCATTCATGGCATTATCGCATCTAATTAAATACGTGTACAACAACGGATCGGATGAAGTGATCCGCCGCGGCAAAAAGATACAATCGATGGGCTTTGTAGAGCTGGTAGAACATGACCAGCTAATGGGCAGCGTGGTATTTCGTGTAAAAGACGACAGCTACAGCACTTTTTATAAAGTGTACATTCAAAAATATGCCGATCCAAAAAGTATTACCGTTCGTTGCAGTTGCCCGTATAATTTAGGTGATATCTGCCGGCATGAAGCTGCCGCCCTGTTACGCCTGCAGGAAATGGTGGACAAGAACATGCTGGGCAATACGGTAATGCAGTACAACCAGCGGCATACCGTAGCTAAAATGAAATTTATAGAGCTGAAGATGATCAAACTCTTCTCTTCGCCGGGCATTTACGAACAGGCAGAGAATATTTTGCGCTCGGCCAAAGCCACCATTTTAAAAGCAGCAGACGAACGGGTGGAAGCCGAACTGGAATACGAAGGCCAAACCTATCCGCTGGTAATACAAAAAAACGACGAACGTAATTTTGATACCTCCTGTAAATGCAGCGAGGCCGAACACCCGCTTTGCGAACACAAAACCATGTTGTTTTTGCAATTGCTGAACTCGTATGGACCTTATTATTTCGACAGTATCCGCAACTGGGATAAAGAAAAAAACAAACTGCTGCAGATATACGGTTACAGCCTGGATGACGACCTTAAAGGAAAGTTTGAATTTACCTATAAAGATGGTAAACCATTTTTAAAAGTACTGGACACTTCTATAAAACGGGTAGTTACGCAGCCCGGCAGCAACAGCAAGCCTGCAGAAACATTTTCAACACCTGTAACAGCAGTGGAAGAAAAGGAAACTACTGCAGCTGCACCAGCAGCCCCCGAAAAAAAACTGGGAATAGTATTCAACCTGAATGCCGCCACCTATCCATATTTTAGTGTAGATGTGATACAGGGAGATGCAGACGAAGAAAATAAAAAATACACTGGCAAAACAGAAAAACTGGACCTGGCAAAATTTGTAAATACCGATGCATTCAGTGAAGAAGACAAACAATTGCTGCAGCAGGTGCGTAAACTGCAAACTTCTGAAATAAATAAATACCTCGACCGAAATTCGCCCTTCAGCGGCATTTGGGAAAACATCATTCAAACCGATGGTGATGAGCTGCCCGAAGAAACCAAAAGCCTGATGGCAGAATACCTGCAACCCAAGCTTAAAAAAATATTTGAAGAACAGGCCGATAATAATTTTGTTTTTTACCTGCCCGAAAAGAAAACCTTTAAAACAGAACATTTAAAAGAGGCAGAAATCAGCGATCATTTTATTGCCCCGGTATTTAAAGTGCTGGCAAAGAACAATCATTTTGAAATTGCCTGTACTGTAAAACTGCCGGGCCAAACCATTCCTTTTGCAGCCAATGAAACCAACAGCAGCCTGCTGTTTTTACACGAAAACAGGATTTACCTGTGGGAAAAACCGGAAGATGTTTTGCAGGCAGAAAAATTTGTGAAAGATGGCAACATCCAGCTGAGTAAGGAAAACTGGGCAGAAAAGATGCAGAAAGTGATTATGCCTTTAACAAAGGACTATCATGTGGAGTTTGATAAAAACCTGATCAGGGAAATCAAAAGCGGCGAACCTGAAGTAAAACTGCAGTTGCAGGAAAAAGGCGATTACCTGGTGTTTCAACCCATTTTTACCTACCAGGGATTTGAAACCCGGGCCAACGATAAAGAAACCATCACCATTCCCGATGGCGATAAAATTTTAATTGTACACCGCAACAAAGACGCAGAGGAGGCATTCATACAAAAACTGGAAAGCCTGCACTCTATGTTTGTTCGTCCGCACGATAATAACACACTGGTGTTAAAAGGCGTGGATGTACTGCGCAATAACTGGTTCTTTTTGTTTGTAGATGCCATGAAGGATATGAAAGTGCCCGTATATGGTTTTGAGGCATTGAAGAATTTCAGGTTTAACACAGCAAGGCCCAATACGCACATTCATGTAAGCAGCGGGCTGGATTGGTTTGATGCCAAAGTGGAAATTGAATTTGGAGAGCAGCGGGTGGGTATTGATGATATTAAAAAAGCACTGGTCAATAAACAATCTTTTGTACAACTGGGTGATGGTACGCTGGGTATTTTACCCGATGAATGGCTGAAACGGTATTCACTATTGTTTAAAGTGGGCGACGACCGAAGCAACCGCCTGCGCTTATCAAAATATCACATGAGTGTGATTGATGAGCTGTACCAAAACAGGGACGAAACCGAACTGAGTTTTGAACTGGATGAAAAATTTGAACGCTTAAGAGAATTTAAAAATATTCCTGAAATTCCTGCACCGGAACATTTACAGCCGATATTACGCCCTTATCAAACCTCTGGCTTTCAGTGGCTGAGTTATTTGAACGATGTGAACTGGGGTGGTATTTTAGCAGATGACATGGGTTTGGGTAAAACCATTCAGGCCCTTACCATGCTGGAACACTACAACATCAGCACCGGCGGATTGAAAGCGATTGTAATTTGCCCTACCACACTTATTTACAACTGGAAAAACGAGGTGGAAAAATTCACCCCCTCATTAACCTGGCACATACACCATGGCAGCATGCGCTTAAGAAGTGCAGAAGAATTGCAAAGCCATAACATCATCATCACCACCTACGGTACACTACGAAGCGATATACAATTGCTGCTGAAAATAAAATTCGATTATGTGGTGCTGGATGAAAGCCAGGCCATCAAAAACCCTGCGTCTAAAGTAACCAAGGCAGCCTGTTTGCTGGAAGCAAAGAACAGGTTGTGCATGAGCGGAACGCCATTGCAGAACAATACCTTTGATATTTTTGCACAGATGAATTTCTTAAACCCGGGTTTACTGGGCAGCATGGAATTCTTCCGCAATGAATTTGCCACTCCTATTGATAAGTTTGGAGAACAGGACCAGAAAGATCACTTAAGAAAATTATTATATCCCTTTATCTTACGCCGTACCAAGGAACAGGTGGCCAAAGATCTTCCCGAAAAAACAGAAACCATTTTGTTTTGCGAAATGGAAAAGGAGCAAAGGGAAATTTATGATGCCTACCGCAACAGCTACCGCGATAAAATATTAGGGGAGATTGATACACAGGGTATCAACAAATCTCAATTGACCATTCTGCAGGGCCTGATGAAACTGCGCCAGATATGCGACAGCCCGGCTATTTTGAATGAAGAAGATAAATACCCCAACCATTCTATTAAATTAGACGAGCTGGCCAGGGAGATCACCGAAAATATTGGTGAACATAAAGCACTGGTATTTTCTCAATTCCTTGGAATGCTGGCGTTGATAAAGAAAACGCTTACTGAACAGGGTATACCGTTTGAATATTTTGATGGCAGCACTTCGGCAACCGACAGGGAAAAAGCCATTCAGAATTTCCAGAACAATGATGAGTGCAGGGTATTCCTGATATCACTGAAGGCGGGTGGCGTGGGTTTAAACTTAACTGCGGCAGATTATGTGTATATAGTGGATCCGTGGTGGAACCCGGCAGTAGAACAGCAGGCGATAGACAGAACGCACCGTATAGGACAGACGAAAAATATTTTTGCGTACCGCATGATCTGTATCGATACTATTGAAGATAAGATTTTACAATTGCAGGAACGCAAACGTAAACTGGCCAGCGAATTAATTGCAGATGATGCCAGCTTTGTAAAAGCACTGAGTAAGGCGGATGTGGAATACCTGTTTAGTTAAAGTATTTGCTGGTACAGGGCAGCTTGTTTAAGAAGCAATAAAGTCTTTTAATCTTCTGAATTCCCTGTTGGAACCGGATTGAAAGAAACTGTTGATTACTGTACCCAGCGACTTTAATAAAGCCGAAAAGACAGAAGGTTGGGATGATTGGATTTTTCTCATGTTATTATCGGATTTTGAACTTTAAAATTACACATTGTACAGCCCTGTTGTCAAGAGGGTTTTTGCTGATTTTTAGGGTCCGGTATTTTCCGAAGCTATTCGGTTATTTTACAAGCGGGCTTTGCCATTTGCGCCTGAACTGCTTGCCCTTTTTATAATAGCGTATGGGATATACATCCGGATTTTGACGGATTTTGCCCATAAAGCTTTTAATTACCTGTACCAATGGGTTGATAGATGATTGCTGGCTTTTCATAGTAAATAAAATTATCTTTTATGTAACGACTGTATTTTGGGAATATTGCATAAAATCTGCCAAAATAGTATTACAAAGGTTAAAATATGCTTAATGATGCATAAAACCTGGCCAGAGGCGTTGTATTTTCCTGCTGCTGGATATTGTATAGTCACTATGCTATTGAAAAAATGGGTAAACGTTTTGATACTGGCTGCTTTGATGGTACATGACACAGCTTATTTATCCAGTCGGTTCCAGTTTTGGGTATCGCCCAGTTCCACATTGGGATCAAACGAAGGGTCCATGCTTAACAAGTAGGTACCATCCCCTTTGCTCCAGGCATTGGTATAGCCGCTGGTTAATTCTACGGTATTACCGTTTTGGTCGGTATAGTTTTCCACGCCACGTAAATACTGGCCAAAACCGTCTGTATCTGTAGCTGAAGCATTGCTGCGGGAACTATTTTTTGCTTCCCAGCTGCGAATAATATTATTGCTGATTTCCTCCTGTGCCTGGTGGCTGATCTGTATTTGTTTCCACAATTGGTTTTGTGCATTTGAAGTAACAGCTGCATAATAAGCCTGTATGCCAGCCATCCATTGCGGATTTATTCTTGCACTGCTGAAATAGGTACTCATTATTTTACGGGCCATTTCATTGTTGCCGGGTGTATATTTTAAAACGGTGCGCATGCTTACATAACACTGAATATTGCTGGCCATACCACCCTGTGTGCCGGGCATGGTTACAATGGTTTGCATCAGGGTGCAAAATGCCAGCCCCTCTTTACCATCGGCAAATTGTAATACACCTTCTGCTGCATTTCCGCTATGCGTATACGCATTATTGCCAGCACTTCTTGCTGTATTGGTCATTTGTTGTGCAGCCGCATCCATTTGCTGTTGCAAATTTTGTATAATACCGGCAGATTTTACCTGTGCATTCAAATCCGCTGCCATCATATTACTGATATATCCCGCAGCATCTGATGGCTGGGCTATATTACAGGCATGGCCATAAAATCCTCTTTGCATGGCATCTAACTGAACCGGATCCGTACTCCAGTCAAACTGTGTAACAGGTAAAAATAACAACTCAAATGCGCCATCCGGTGATGTTGCCTGCACCGTATATTGTACCATTTCCGGAAAACATTTACTGGTAGGATTCCATTGTACACCACCATTCATCCGCCAGTTGGCAGGCAGCATAAATGAACTGGCTTCAACAGGTTGATTAAAACCCTGACTATCAGTAACACGAAAACGTTTTAATATCACATAATCTTTTCCTTCTACCATATTGGAAGATTTGTTTTTTCCAGCTGTTATTCCATTGCAGGATATTAGCATGGGTATAAAAAATGCTGCAATAAAAATTTTATACATGGGTGTTATTTTTTTGTCATATTCGTCGTGCCAACAGCTCCCGAATAACCCAAAACCCCACCAGAACAGCTGGTATTTGTGATAAATTTTAAATTCCATTTGGTACCATTGGCATAAATAATTTTTAAAGAATCTGCCGTAAATGTATAAGTGCCCGGAAAGACCTGGTTGCTAAATGCCGAATCAATATTTACAACAGTATTGTCGCTGTTAACAGCAAGGCTGAATTTATACTGTGTTGATGACCCAGTATATTGCAGAGCACCGGCCCAGTTACCAACAAAAAATCGGGTATCGGGTATTGTAGTGCTGCTTTTTTTACAGGCCACCCATACAATTGATAAAATGGAAATTGTAATGATCAGTTTTTTTTTCATTTTTTTGGTTTAATGGCTAAGTGGTTTTTTTAACCATGTAAATATGCCACACACAAATGAAGGCGGTTATACTCCATTTGGATAGATTTTAAAACACCCGGAATACTTTATATTTGTTTTAAACAGTGCGATGAAATTTCTTTTTAACTTCTTGTTGTTGCTGCTCTTCAGTCCGGTAATATGCTGTTGTCAGTCTGGTACCATTGAAAGGGCAAAACAGAAAATATACCAGTCTAAAACTGATGCAGAAACCCTGTCGAACCTAATTGCTATAGGTAAACTGAGAAATGCTTTGCAGGGCGATACCATTTACCATTACGCACAATGGGCAAAAAAACTGGCCATACAATTAAAAGACGAAAAAGCACAGGCATGGGCCGAATACAGTTTAATCAGCAGCGTTTTGGTAAAAGGAAAAGCAGAAAGTGTTATTGAAAAAATTGATTCCAACACAATTTTCAAAAACATAAAAAAAGCAGATGCAGCGCTGTATTATAAGATACAGCTGCTAAAAGCCAATGCACTCAACAGGCTTGATAAGCGTACAGAAGCGCTTGACCTGCAACTGAAAATATTAAGTGATGCCGAAAAAGAAAACAATACCAACGTACAGCTGTTTGCCCTGAATTTAATTGGGGCCACTTATTTAAATGTAAACAGACCTGCCGATGCCAAGCATGCCTGGTTACAGGGTTTGCAAATCATAAATGAAAAAAACAATCCCGAAAACCAGGAAATAGAAGCCTATATTCTGTCTAACCTTGCACTGTACTATTTTAATGCATATTCTGTACAGCCGGGTAAACAAATGGCGGATAGTTTTTTTAATACCATCAATAAAACGATAGCATTGTCAACCGAGAACGAAAACCTGAGTGTACTGGCATCGGCATTTTCGCTCCGGGGTAATTTTTATGGTTTAATGAAAGATATTACTGCAGGAGAAAAAGATTTTACTGCTGGCCTTGCCATCAGGAAGAAGATTGGTGACCCGCTTTATATTGCAGAAGATTTTACAGGTCTTTCCAACTTTTACTTCAATGTAAAGCAATATAAAAAGTGTATTGAAACGGCAGAGGAAGGCATTGCCATAGCAGATAGCAATGGTATTAAAGGCCCGCAGCTTACGCTTTTTAAAATAATTGGCATGGCTTACAAAGCACAGGGCAATTATGAGCAATACAGTAATGCACTGGAAAAACTGATAGCTATTGCCGGCACAACCCTGCAGATTAATTCCGCAGAAAAAATTGCCGAAATACAAACCAAATACGATGTACAAAAAAAAGAAACCCTGATTGCGCAGCAAAAACTGGATCTGTTCCGGCGTAATTTGTTGTTGTACGGTTCAGGAATACTTGCGGCGCTGCTTACCATTTTTTTTATCTACCGGTTTAAAAAATACCAGCAGCGGCAAAAACTGATAATGGAAGAAAAAAGAAAGCAAAATGAAATGGCCGTAAAAGATGCAGAAGATAATGAACGTAAACGTATTGCTGCTGAACTGCACGACAACCTGGGGGTGCAGGCCAATGCTATTTTACACAACAGCAGTTTACTGGCTTTAGAAAACAACAGCAACAAACATGTAGTAACCAACCTGCAGGAAACGGCCAAAGAAATGCTGCATAACCTGAGAGAAACATTGTGGGCAATGAAAAATAATGATATAAATGCAACCGATCTTTGGCTGCGCATCATCAATTTTATGAAACAGATGGGCAGGCATTATACATCCATTAATTTTAATGTGGAAGGAGAATCACCGGTGGATTTTTTGATACCATCTAACAAGGCATTGAATATGGTGCTGGTAATGCAGGAGGCGGTTAATAATGCCGTAAAGCATGCACAGGCAAACAACATAACCGCCATCAGCTTAACAGAGGCCGGCGCATGGACCATTTCAATACAAGATGACGGACAGGGATTTGATACCGCTGAATCTAAAGAAACAAAGGATAACTACGGCTTACAAAATATGAAGGAAAGAGCAACCGCCTCTGCCATTGCTCTTTCTGTAATCAGCAAACCTGGTAAAGGAACCAGGATTACGCTTACGCTATAATATTATTATTGTGATGTTTCTGAATAGGACTGGCCTGACGGCTATCCCGCATTTTACAACATACAGGCGGCATTAAAAGGCTGTTGGGTACCACGGTTTTAAGCCGTAATCATTTTCCTTTTACCGGCAGCATTAGCAGTTCTGGTAACAGGTGTTTTTCCGTTTACATCAATAACCGCTTTTGTTTTAAAATGGAAATAAAACAACCCCAACGATTACTTTATATAGATATTTTTTAAAGTACCCATATGGAGTATTGGTTTATGATTAACTTTAAAGGAGTTTTGAAAAAAAGCTGCTATGATAAGAATTGCCGTAGTTGACGATAAAATAAACAACAGAAAAATTATTACAGATAAATTATCGCGGAATAATTTTTTTACGCTGGTATTTCAGGCGGTTAACGGCGAAGATTTTTTAACCCAAATGCGTAACCTGCCCGAAGACGATCACCCGCATATTGTACTGATGGACTTGGAAATGCCGCAAACGGACGGGGTTTCTGCAATTGGTACTGCCTCCTCTTTATATCCCGATATTAAATTTGTGGTATTAACCATCTTTGATGATGATGATAAAATTTTCAGGGCCATTAAAGCCGGCGCCTGCGGGTATTTACTAAAAGAAGAAAGTGGCGAAGTAATCAACGATATGCTGATGAATCTTTGGGAAAGTGGTGCCGGCCCCATATCACCAAGTATTGCCTATAAAATTTTGCAGATGGTTCAAAAGCCAGCCGCTGCAAATGCCACCGAAAAAAACGACAACAATCTTTTTCAGCTTAGTGAAAGGGAAAAAGAAATTTTACAATTGCTGAGTCAGGGCCTCGAGTATAAAGAAATTGGTAATAAAATTTGTATCAGCCCCAATACTGTAAAAAAACACTGCATCAGTATCTACCAAAAATTACATGTAAACAGCCGTTCGCAGGCTTTGCGTATTGCCTATACCAAGGGGCTCATATAAAAGCTGTTGGACAGGCTATATATCAGGCTAAAACTGGTATTGTATTAGCTTGAAGAAAAGGTTGCCAACTTTTCAAATTAAGGCACTACTCTAAAATTATCCATTTGGATTATATGCTGCTGCCCCGCAGCAGTCTATTTTTAAAAATGATTATCCGACATTCATTTTTAAGCTGCTGCATTATTACAATTCTTTTTACCTTATCCTGCTGTACCGGCATAAAGCCCATCGCCATTACTGCAGTTGAAAAATACAGCACTGTTGCCGGGGGCCTTTCGGCGCTGCCCCCAAAATTGTATAACAGGGCCTATCAGTTGCGTATGCAAACGCAAACATTACAGCTGAGTGCTTTAATTGCAACCAATCCATCTTCAAAAGAAAGTATTGCAGCACTGCAAACAGATTTAAACGACAAGCTTCAGTTTTTAGCCATGGCAGATTCTTTTGGTTATGCCTATCAAATTATGGGTAAATATGCCGAGCTGCTGCATGCTATTATAAGTCCGGTATACCTGAAAGATTTTGTAAAGAATAAAAAGGAATGGGAAACTTCGTTTACTACACTGCTAAAAACATATACCACTACTACAGGCGAAAAATTACCTGCAACGGCATTCAATAATTCTATTGGTGGATTTACCGCAGAATTAATTAAACAATTGGGGTCGGGCAAAATAAAAACATTGCAAAAAAAATATCTTAAAGCAGCAATTACCAATGCCCGTATTTCTTTTGAAGCCATTTGTGATAATTTTTTAACGGCAGACATTCCAAAAATCAGCAACGAACTTCGGGCGTTGCCCGGTTTTATTGATGAGAACTATAAAGATTTTTTAAATAATATACAGGCCTACGAAAATAAACAGGGCAACAATCCTTACAATTATTATAAGTTATACCTGCCTTTATATTTAAACTGGCAGCTGGAGTTAAGAGAACTGAATACACTGGCGCAGCAACTGACTGTTTGTTTCAGCAGCCTGCGAAATGCGTATGCTCAGGTTGAATACTGTATTATAAACTCCGATACTATCACCGAATTACCAAAAGAATTAACAGTACTGGAATCTGAATATAATTTGCTGGTCAGCACCATTTCAAAATTTTCTGCATCCCGGGAAAGAGTATTTACAAATGCCTATTAAAAATTTATTTATGAAGCGCAGCTTTTTTTATATCAACAAAACCAATGCTAAAGCCATCATAGCTTCCTGCATAATTTTACAATCCTGTAACAACAGTAATACAGAAGCCACCACAAAAGCCCCGGTGGATGATACCATTAACTATACCCACCATTCAGGCGGTAATGGTTCATTCAATAATTTCAATACCGCCACAGATGCCGAACGCAGGCAAATGATCATGGCACAGATTGATTCCACCTATGCTGCTATTGCTTTACTGGATGAAACCAAGCAGGAATTAACCGATATATCGGTAACAGACATTACTGTAGCAGACAGAAATAAAAAGTCAAAACTCCTTTTTAATATCAATATCATTCAAAATGAACTGATCAGGGAACTGGATGGGGCAATAGTAAATAATTTAAAGCTGCAAACAAAAGCATTATCTGATATTACAGCGGAGCTTGAAAAAAATGCCACTCATTTAAATACCATCACACAAAAAATTAATAAACTTACGCAAACTATCAGCCGCCTGACCAATTTGCTGGCTGCTGGCTTAAGTAAAGGCTTTATAAAACCTCCCACACCCAAATCAGTGACTGCAGAAACTGTAAAAGCAACTGTGCAATAAATAAAAATGACCCATACAAAATGTATGAGCCATTTCATTGCAGAAAAACCCCCTGTTTATTATCCCGGGTTAGTATTAAAATTATTGTCCTGCTTCAGAGTAGTTTTTTCTGAAGGGTGAATTACAATTGCATCTTCAATATGTTTGGTTGAAGGGCCACCTGGTATTATTTTAGTATTGGACTGATTAATAATCACAGCCTGTTGCTTTTTGTTTTTATAGAATAAAAATCCACCGGCAGCTGCCACCAAAATTCCCAGGTATTGAATCATATTACCCATACCGCCGCCACTAACAGGAGCGTTGTATGTAAGAATGGCTTTTCCAAAACTGTCTTTTTCGATTTTTGCATCTGATGCAGATTTGGGCAGGTTTATTTTTGAGGTTTGCGCATTCTCTTCATCCACCATTAAGAACTGGGTTTCGGAGAGTTTAGTAATATCCGGATTTTTGGAATCCAGCTCCGCCATCCATTTACCGTTTTGATTTACCTTGATGGAACCCAGTATTTTAAACTTTATGGTGCTGGTTCTTTCCATATCGTCATTCTTAATATCAAAATCAGCTACTACATATTTTGGAAACTGCCTTTTGATATTATTTTTTAATACCGACGGATCGGTACCATGCTGCTGTTTTATATAATCCCATGTGGCAGCATTGTATTTGATATTAGTAATAACTGTAAGGTCTCCCTTTTCATCAGCATTCATTTCCAGGGTTTCTTTATATCCCTTGGATGACTCCTGTGCATTCATTTTTATGCTGCAGCAGAACAGTAAGAATAAGGTGATGCCAAAATTTATTTTCATTTTGATGAGTTTGGTTAATTTATTGAAGTGTGTTTATAATTTTCATTATGGTTTGCTGATGTGTGGTACCTGTACCGGCATTGGCACCGGCCGTTAATCCTGTTACAGCATTACCTGCCGACTTAAAGGCTGCCACCCAGTTAAAAGCCGCCCCGCTGGCATTACCTGTTTGCCCGTTAAAAATGGTATATCCATTCACCTGTCCGGAAGCTTTGTACTGCATTCCATAACCAAATTTTCCTACCCATTGATTAATGCTTTTTAACGCCTGCTCGGGATTGCTGATGCCGGGGAAATTATATACAGCTACATACGCAGCATTATCCTTACTTGCAATAACATGTTTGGATTGCGGAACTGTGTATTGGTTTCGCGGCAGTATTTGCCAGCCCGCAGGATATGCAAATGTTACCACACCCTGGTAAAGACGATATCCGCTGGGTACATTGCCCGACCCGCCGCCGGTATCATTTCCGCCGGCATTATCACCACTACCAGTATCACCACCACCATTATTATCCTGTACACCATTGGTTTGAACATCTTCCCTGATGCCCGAATTAGTGGCATCAAAACTTTTTGCAATCTCATCTATCTTTTGACGCAAAAAATTATCATCTTTCAACTCCATTGCCACAGCCCCGTCTTTTATTGATTGTCGTATATCTATAATAGAGTACCTGTCATCTCCCGAATTTATTTTTTGAATACATTCATCCAGATTCTTCATACCAGTTTGATATGCTTGTTCCACACTCATTTTTGACCCCAAGCCTTCTCCTCCTATACCAGTACTTTCAATAGCATACAGCTTGTTATTCATTCTAAATCCCGGATAAGCATGCCCGGGAATAAGATATACTACAGGATCCATTCCTGCACAGGCCATAATACTTGCGTAAAGCAGCGATAACTCAATACACAATCCTGTTTTACCCGTTATTACCTCCCTTGGTAAACGAATGTTTTGTACAATTGAATTTACGTCGCTTACTTTTTCAGGAACACCACTGGTACCACTGTATACCATATGGCTCATCAAAGTGGCATAGTATATTCCCTGCATTACCCTTACACCTTCTTCTTCTTTGTTAGCTACCGAGGCCTGCTCTCCCTTTAAAACTTTTTCCTGTATTTGCTGGGTCAGGTATTTAATGATTGGATCATTGGGGGTAACCAGGCAGGAAAGTAAAGGCATGTTTTCAAAATATTCGGCCGATGTTCTTATTTCATCACTGGGCATAAAATTGTACATGAATTCGTTTCGCCCCTTAACAGCAATGGAAAAACTCTCTTCTGTATTTTTTATATTATTTCCTTTTATCAGAATTTTCACCGTTTCTTTTGAGTCGGTCATCTTTTCTACAATCTTATCCGGAAAACTGGGATAGCAGTTTACCACCACAGTTTGCCCGGGTTGAATCAATGCAATTTTTTCAGAAATGGCAGATTCAATATAATTGCTCACACTATAAGATACTTCCACATTTTTTGCAGGCGCACTGCTGGTATTGGTGAGTACCAGTTTAAATAAACTGTACTTGCCATTGAGCGCATCAGCATTGGAATATACTTTATAAATAGAAGGCATTATTATTGGCGGCCTGCTGATTTCTACTTTTAGCGTTACCGGCGCAATAAGGCCTGTTATTGGTTTATTAAATGCCATCAGCAAACCGGCAAGCAGTAAACCAAGGGGAATAAATTTTTTCATCGCATTGTTTTATTAAGGTGAAGTAAAATAAAGCTGCTGCAATATAGAAGGTCCATCATGCTGTACCTATAATCCATTTGGAGTATAGGTACAGCAGCAGTAACAAGTACTTTTGAGTGTATAAAAATTATTACATGAAATACCAGTTTTTAATTTTTTCAATTTTATTTTTAACCGCCTGCAACACCAACAAAGCGCCGGAAAAGCATACCGCAAACGAAGAAATAGCTGAAACCATTTTGCCCAAAGGAAAATATGTGCTGGAAGAGGATGTAAAAACAGGCACAGTGCCAGCCGGCACTTTAAACGGCATAAACAATAATCCTGCTGCAATACATACTGCTGAACATCCGGAAGATGCCACTCACACATTACAACACCGGTTTAAAAACCTGCTGGTGTTTCATGCCAATGATACCATGAAAATAAATAAATCGTACCTGGCAACATTGATACTGGGTAAGGATCAGGTTTTAGAAGAACTGAAAACAGCAATACTGGAAACCGACGGATCGCCCAACGACGACATAAAGCAGGATACCAGTTTTGAAATGGGCACAAAAATGAAAGCCAGGCTGATTGATATGAGCGGTGCCGGAAATAAAGGCTTTACTATTGAATTAATTGGTGGTGAGGAAGCAGCCACACAAAGCATTACCGAAAAAAGAAAAAAAGTAATCTGGCAATGGAAGTTAACACCGCAGGCCCCCGGCTTACAGGAACTGAAACTGTCGGTTAATGTAATTGAAAAAGATGGTGAAATTGTAAACCTGCCGGCAAGAAATATTCCGGTGGTTATTTATGCAGAAGAAGAAGGTTTCTTTGCATCGATCGGATCTTTTTTTAAAAATGAAAATACCAAATGGTTGTTATCAGGAATACTGATCCCTGTTTTTGTAGGATGGTATACAGTGGGAAGGCAAAACAAAAAGAAAGCGGCAAAACCATCCCGCAAAAAGAACTGATGAAAAAACATGCAAAAAAAACCGCCTTACAAAATGTAAGGCGGTTGTAAATTTTTATTATCAGGTTTATTTTACCAGCTTCAGCTCTTTAATGATATTTCCTGCACCACCCAGTTTGTCAATACACCATAATACATAGCGTACATCCACACAAATGGTACGGTTCAGGTCTTTATCAAAAGCAATTTTATGACTCAATGCTTCATAGTTGCCGTCAAAAGCCAAACCAATTAAATTACCATTGGCATCCATTACAGGGCTGCCGGAATTGCCACCGGTAATATCGTTGGTGGTAATGAAGGTTACCACCAGGTCGTTCTTGGCTTTATCAATATACTGGCCAAAGTCTCTTTTCTTTAATAATTCAACCTGTTTGGTGGGCAGGTCAAATTCATAATCGCCGGCCACGTATTTTTCAAGGATGCCTTTTGATGTACATACATAATCGTATTTAACGGCATCCCTGGGAGCATAGCTTTTTACATTACCATAACTTACCCTCATGCTGAAGTTGGCATCGGGATACATTTTTTTAACCGCAGCTGGATTCATTTCCATAATGCCCTTCATGTATGCACGGCCCAGTTCGTTATTTTTGTTTACAAATGCGGTGTAAATGGGAGCATATTTTGTGGTATAATTATTCATGAATGCACTTGCAAAAGCAAAAGCGGGATCTGCCTGCAAAGCAGCAGCATCGGGTTGTGCAGCAAAAGCGGTCCATTTAGCATCGTCCAGCAGCATGGTATTGGCAAATACTTTTTTAGCCCAGCTTTTAAAGGTAGCTTCTTCTTTCAGGCTGCCGTAGTTTGCTTTTAAGCTTTCGTAAAAACCAACGGGGTGCTGGTTTTTATCAATATCATTGTAATACATCATGGCCACCGAGGCCAGTATTTTTTCATCACTGGCAAGGTCTTCACCATCTAAAAAAGCTTTACGTCCTGCAGTAATGGCTTCCACTGCTTTTTTAATTTCGGCAGATGGGGTGCTGGGTTTTAATAATTTATCTTCCAGCGATTTTAAAGATGCGGCATAAGCGATTAAGGGAGAGCCTAAAATACCTTCAATAAAATACTGGCGCTGCTTGCTGTAGGCCGTCCAGGTAGCATAATTTTTTTCATAATCACTTAAAACATTTTCATATTCCGGTTTGCCTTTCGCCCATGCTGCAAATTTGGCTTCGTACGCTTCTTTTTGTTGCTGGGTTTTAAATTTTATCAACTGCTTTGTTTCACCTTCAAAAAATTTCCAGTAATTGGCAATACCTGCATAGTTGCTGGCCAGTTTTAATTTTACTGCCGGATCTTTTATCATTTGCTCGTACATGTATTTCAAACGCATATCACGAAGACCCACCAGTGATGGATTTTCAATTTCGTTTTTCAATTTAATACCATAGCTGGTTTCGTAGCGGTTGGTACCCCCGGGGTAACCGTATATCATGGCATAATCGCCATCTTTAAAACCCTTGATGCTTACGGGTAAAAAATGTTTGGGTTTTAATGGCACGTTGTCTGTACTGTAGTCTGCAGGTTTACCATCTTTGGTGGCATATACACGAAACACAGAAAAATCGCCGGTATGGCGGGGCCATTCCCAGTTATCGGTATCGCCTCCAAACTTACCCACACTTTCGGGTGGTGCGCCAACCAAACGAATGTCGCGGTATCTTTTATATACATACATGATGTACTGGTTGCCTTTAAACATACTGTAAATCCTTCCTTCCAAACCATTGTCTTTATCAAGCACCTTATCGGTAATGGCCTTGTATACATCCTGCATTTTTTTTGTTCTTTCATCCCAGCTCAAACCTTTCAGTCCTTCTTCCACTTCTTTGGTAACATCTGCAATGCGGTCTAAAAACTGAACGGTTAAACTGCTTTTTATTTCCTGGTCTTTATTATAAGCATAAAAGCCATCTCTTAAATAATTATGTTCTACCGAGCTGGCACCGGCAATGGCACCATAGCCACAGTGGTGATTGGTAAAGATGAGGCCCTGGTCGCTTACAATTTCGCCGGTACAGCCGCCGCCAAAAATTAAAATGGCATCTTTAACAGAAGATTTGTTGATGGAATACAATTGCTCTTTGGTAAGCTTCAGCCCTTTTTTAACCATGTCGGCATACACCTGTTCGCCCAGTAACATGGGTAACCACATGCCTTCATCGGCACTGGCTTTAAATAATGAGATTGATAAAACAATCGCTGCAAAAAATTTCTTCATATCGTTTTAGTTTTAAGAAAACAAATTTACTCCTTTTTAGCTATCAGGTTGCGGGCTTTTTAGCAAGCCCGGGCAGCTGCATAAGGGCAGAGAACCGGGTATACTTATATACCAACTGTATAAAAATTCATCCTTATTGCCGGGTCATATACCATAGCTGTGCCCGATTTATTATATTTGTTGTACTTAACCTAGGTAACATAATGGCCATATTTGAAATTAAATTACCGGCAGCCATCGCCAGGGCGCTGAACCTGCCTGTAAGTGATCCCCGCCGTCAGCAACTGAAAGTGCTGAAAAAACTGTTACGTAAAGCAAGGTTTACCGAATTTGGGCAACGGTATCGTTTTGATGAGATCCTGCTCAGCCGCCATCCCGGAAAAAAATTCCAGCAGTTGGTACCCACCTATAATTACAATAAGATCTATGATGCCTGGTGGTACAAAGCCAAAGAAGGTGTGCCGGATGTCTGCTGGCCAGGCGTAATTAAATATTTTGCTCTCAGCAGTGGCACCAGTGATGCCACCAGCAAATATATTCCCATCACCAAAGAGTTGATACGCAGTAATGTTATTACCAGTTTTAAGCAATTACTCAGCCTTACCAAATACCACGATGTACCTAAAAGTGCAGTAGGAAAGGGATGGTTGATGATCGGGGGCAGCACGCAATTGCAAAAAGGGGCCACTTATTATGCAGGAGATTTGAGTGGCATTCAGCAAAAAAATATTCCTTTCTGGTTCCAGGGCCTGGGTTTATACAAGCCTGGTAAAAAAATAGCCCGTGAAAAAGACTGGTCAAAAAAACTGGAAGAGATTGTAGAGAATGCACCCAACTGGGATATTGGTTTTATAGTGGGCGTACCGGCCTGGCTGCAGCTGTGTATGGAAAAGATCATTGAGCGCTATAAGCTGAACAATATTCACGAAATGTGGCCCAACCTGTCTTTTTATGTACATGGCGGCGTGGCCATGGAGCCGTATAAAAAAGGATTTGAAAAACTACTGGGTAAGCCCATTACATTTATTGAAACCTATTTGGCCAGTGAAGGTTTTTTGGCTTATCAAAACAGGCAGGATGCCAGGGGCATGCACCTGGCACTGAACAACAATATCTTTTTTGAGTTTGTACCGTTTGACGACCAGAATTTTGACAGTGAAGGAAATATGGTGGAAGAACCGGAAACACTGATGATTCATGAAATAGAAGAAAATAAAGATTATTCTATATTGATCAGTACCAATGCCGGCGCCTGGCGCTATGCTATTGGAGATACCATACGCTTGATAGATGCTGCAAGAAGCGAGATCATCATTACGGGGCGTACCAAGCATTTTTTAAGTTTGGTGGGCGAGCATTTGAGCGTGGATAATATGAACAAGGCCATTGAGATGGTAAGTGAAGAGCTGAATATTTCTATTCCGGAATTTACAGTGGCCGGCATTCCGTACGGTAACTTTTTTGCTCACCAGTGGTTTATTGCAACCGATGATACCGTAAATGCCGTGGACCTGGCAGCAAGAATTGATCAAAAACTTAAAGAACTCAACGACGATTACGAAGTAGAACGCAAACATGCCTTAAAAGAAGTGCTGGTGGATGTAATGCCCGAGCAACGGTTTATGGATTTTATGAAGGCAAAAGGTAAAGAGGGTGGGCAGCATAAATTTCCCCGCGTACTAAAAGGAAAAATGCTGGAAGACTGGCAGCGGTTTTTAAAAAATGAACTGGTGTAAAACCGTAACGGCAGTTTCATCAATAACATGATAGCTGCTGCATATACTAGGTCTAAATCCATTTCAGCAATATTATTCATTGCCCGCCTGTAATCAGCATGCAGCGGGCTTACACTGTAACGCACCGTTCATTACAAATGCGGAAACCCGGCATTTTTTGTACAATACGATCCCTTTTATCCGGGGGGCGATTTTTTAGATACAACTGAAGTTGGTTTGATTGATCAGTTATATAATGAGCGTATTAAAAAATGTTACGCCAATAATGTACAGAATAATGACAGGTGGCGATGGATTGTTAACTTTGCTTTCTTATTTTTATTAAATGATCGATGCGTTTATTAAAGGGCTTGCCATTAGTTTATTGCTGATTTTTTCGGTGGGTCCTGTAATATTTACTATTATTAAGCAAAGTATCAATCATGGCCGGCGCGGCGGCTTTAGTTTTGTTGCGGGCGTTTGGCTCAGCGATATCATTTGGGTAATACTGAGCGTAAGTTTTAGTGAGCTGGTAAAAGAGTTACTGAATTTTAGAGTACCCATTGGTATTGCCGGCTGCAGTTTTTTAATTGGCATGGGTATCTATTTTGCATTTATAAAAAAAATTGCACCGCGCCGCACACAGGAACCGGTAGAAATTGCAGGCGATGAAATAACGCCTACCGGAAAAAAAACCAATTATTTTGCCATTTTCAGTTCGGGGTTTATTATTAATACACTCAATCCCGCTGTTATCTCTTTTTGGGTTTTAATGGCAGCCTCACTGGCATCTGTATATACTTTTAAAAACCAGGTCATCATTTTTTGCACCTGCCTGGGCATTAATATGCTTTCGGATGTAGGCAAAGTGCTGGGGGCCGGCAGCCTGGGTAAAAAGTTAAGCGACCGAAACATCCTGCTCATTAACCGCATATCCGGTGTATTGTACCTGGTATTTGGACTGGCTATTTTAAGTGGTATTATTTATACATTGGTAAAAGATTAACAATAATATTTCTTTAGTCCGGCACACCGTTTTTATTTTGTTACATGAAATTTTTTTTACCTCTTTTACTGCTGCTTTCAGGTACTGCCCACTCCCAATCGGCCGATTTTATTCAATTGAAAAAAAGAGGGCATACCCAAAAAACATTTTTTGCCGGATCTAATATAGAAATCACCACTACCAGCGGGGCATACATCAGCGCACATATCAGGGGTATTCAGCACGATTCGCTGTACCTGCAGGAATTTATCATTCAATATTTACCCACCACATTTGGTACATATATTATAGATACGCTGGGCAGCTATCATTATCAATTTCATTACCACCAGGTAAAAGCGATAGGGCAATATAAAAAAGCAAAGTTCAATACCAGGGGCAGCGGTGCCAGTTTATTGGGTGGCGGAGCCCTGCTTACACTGGCAAGCGGCGTGGTATACCTGGCCGACAGAGAAAAGTTCAGCGCTCCCTTACTGATTGCTGCTGCAGGGTTAGGTACCCTGGGTTATTTTATGGCCAGAAGCGGCGGCAAAGGAATTGTTATTGGAAAAAAATATTCCCTGGTATATATGAACATGACCCCAAAAACTCCCTGAATACTTATATTGCATAAAATTTTTACAACCAACCATTACATTTCCTGTTTTGAAAACCACCCGTAGCTTTATAAAAAAAATATTTGCTGTTATTTTTATCATTCATATTTGCTGGTTTTTATTTTTTGTGTTTGCCAATTTTTCTGATGCCATTACACTAAAAGATTTTAAATGGAAGCTGCTGGTATTAATGGGTATTGTATTGTTAGCGGCACTGCTCTATTTCTTTAAGTTCAGAAAAATTGCCATAGTTAAAAAAACGGTGGATGCTGCGTGGTGCATCATCTTTACAGGATATATTCTTTTCTTTTTTTATTTTTTGCTGGGCATGCTCTTTAACCCACCCCTTACCATTACCCAGGCAGCCAGTATATTACAGGCCGATGGTTTATCACGGGATTATGTAAGCTACAATGATATGGGCCCAAATATTAAACTGGCCGTAATTGCCAGTGAAGATCAGTTGTTTCCCGATCATGACGGATTTGATATCAAGTCGATTAAACTGGCGATGAAGTATAATAAAAAACATCCCAATAAGCCACAAAGAGGTGCCAGTACCATCAGTCAGCAAACTGCTAAAAATGTATTCCTGTTCCAGGGGGGTGGCTTTTTAAGAAAAGGCCCCGAAGTATTTATCACGTTTACCATTGAAACTGGCTGGACGAAAAGAACCATACTGGAGCGTTACCTCAATGTTGCTGAAATGGGGCGTGGCATATATGGTGTACAGGCTGCCGCAAAAAAATATTTTAATAAAGATGCCAAAGACCTGACCCGTGCAGAAGCGGCACAAATTGCAGCCTGCCTGCCCAACCCTAAAAAATATACTGTAAAACCATTGAGCAGTTATGTGGCCAGCCGGTACGATAATATCATGCGGCAGATGAATAATTTGGCCGGCGATCCCGACATACAGGACTTAATTAAATAATAGCATCAATGGCTGCAATGGCCTTCTGTAATCTTTCTGTGTAACCACCACTGATATCTGCCCAGGGTACGTTCTGATTTATCATAATATCTTTATAGTGATGGTATAATTTTTCCCTGGTCAGCAGATCGGGGTATTCTCTTAACTCATCTTTTACCCACGGCAGGTCAGTATTGCAAAGCAGGTACAAATCGTACTGTTGTGAAACTATTTTATTTAAAATCCAGTGATGGCATTTATTAAAAACAAATTCGCACCATACTTTCATTACATACATATTGGTATCTATAATTAATGCAGCGGGCGGATGTTGAGTATGTAACAGCCGGTTAAATGCGGCATCTTCTAATTTCAATTGTCCTTTTGCAATGGTAAGCAAATCATCAAACGTATAATTGGTACCATGCTCCAGCAAATACCCGCGGGCATATTCTTTTACCCATTGCGTTTGGTAATGAGCAGAAAGCTGCTCACCCAAAGTACTTTTACCCGTTGATTCAGGGCCGATGATAACAATTTTTTTCAATCTTATTTTTTAGTTGCAGCCCAGGCGGGTCTTGTTTTCAAAACTTTTTTATGTACCGGGCAGTCTTCGTCGTGTGCACCGGGTAAGTAGCCTGTACTCATTAAAAATTCGTTTACAATTTCACCTCCTGTAAAGCGGAATGTTTTTTTAAATAACAACGTCCACTCCTGTTTTGTTTTGGGATGATGGCTGTCGATCCAGTTTTTAAAAGAGCCAAATTCTTTTTGCAGTTTCAGTATGGTTTTGGCATTTTCAACAGCTGCATGTACTTTTAATTTATTGCGGATGATACCGGCATCATTCAGCAAACGGTCAATATCTTTCTCTTTATAAGCGGCTACTTTTTTTATATTGAAATGATGGTAAGCCTTCCTGAAGTTGTCCTGTTTTTTTAAGATGGTGGTCCAGCTCAGTCCGGCCTGGTTAATTTCCAGTATTAACCTGCAAAACAATTCATCGTCCTGTTCAATAGGAAATCCATAGTGCTGGTCGTGGTATATTTTATGTACTTCCTGTTCACCCGGTGGCAGGCTGTTGGTAAAGCTGCAGTAACTCATGAGTTATTTATTTTTTATTTCTTTTTTCCATGTAATATATCCCATCCACGCCATTGCTAAAAACAATACATACATCAGGGTAAACAGCATAAATCCCTTATAAAAATTCAGGGGTATGGCCACAATATTACTGACTATCCAAGCCAGCCAGTTTTCAATTTTTCTTTTCGCCATCCACCACATGGCAGTTACTGCCGATCCGGAAACCAGCGAATCTAAAAACGGGGTATTGCTGTTGGTAAAATACCTGAGTGCAAAATATAATACTGCCCAGGAAACTAAGAAGAAACCGCTACCCACCAGTAATTCTTTTTGGGTACACCAGCTGATGGGATATTCCAGCCCGCTTCCCTTTTTCTTGGTCCAGTTATACCAACCATATACACTCATTACAAAATAGTAAATATTCAGTGATGCATCGGCATACAGGGGCGGCGATGAAATGATAAAATACACATAAGCTGCCAACAGCACCCCGATAATGCCGGTTGGATATACCAGCACATTATTTTTACGGGCATACCACACACTGGCAATTTGTGTAACAGTGCTGCCCCATTCCTGCCAGCGTGTTACTTTAATATCTGCAATAAACTGTTGGTATAGCTGTTGTAATTCCAAAATAAATTTTCTTAAAAGTAATTAATATTTATTGCTGTACCGCCGCCCCGGCCGAAGGTATTGTATTCCGTTTTTGGTTTTGAACCGGGTACCTACCTGCAACCACCGGTTATTGGCATCAAAGCGCCACACAATAAAATGTAAATGCGGAAACAGCGTATAGCCTGTTTTACCACTTAACCCAACAGGCTGGCCCTGTGCAATACTGTCGCCCACCTGCACCAAAGCACCTAGGTGCTGCAAATGCCAGTACCCTGCCCTTGAGCCGTCGGCATGTTGTATAACAATTACGTTGCCAAAGGGCCGATATTTTTTATTCCACCCTCCCTTATCGCCATCCTGTTTAACCCTTACCACTATGCCGGCTCTTGCTGCGCAAATGGTGGTACCCTTTTTCATTTTAAAATCAAGTGCCGCTCTTTCTTTATGTGAAAAATGACTGAAATAGCCCTGCACCAATCTAAATGTTTTGTTTTGTTCAAAAGGCAGCTGGTATACAAAGCTGGTATCTTCTGTAAGAATACCTTTTTGCAATTGTCTTAATCTGGTGCGTTGCGGGTTATTACTTACAGCACAACCGGCCAGTATGCATACTGCCCATACTATTACAGCGCACAACTGCAGAAATGAACGGATATGGTTACCGGTGGTTACTGAATGCATCTGTAATATTTACCCGGCCGTAAATAGCGGATCCCTTTTTTGGTGAGAAAGCGGGTGGCGATATTTTTTCCAGCAGCATCATACACCTGAAAGTGCAAATGCGGAAAAGCAGTGTAGCCGGTATTGCCACTGTAACCAATATGCTGACCCCGGGCAACCGTGTCGCCAACATTTACCAGCACCCCCTCTTTTTTCAAATGCCAGTACATGGCCGTACTGCCATCGGCATGCTGAATAATAATATGATTGCCCTGCGATAAGTACGCATCATTCAGCCCGCCCGAATCACTGTCTTCTTTTATTTCGGTTACCACACCTTCCCTTGCTGCACAGATCTTACTGCCTTTACGCATTTTAAAATCTAAACTCAGCTCATCTTTATGGCTCAGCTTGCTGTTGTATGCCTGTATCAGTAAAAACTTACTGCCGGTTGCAAACGGCAGGCGGTACACAAAACTGTTATCTGGTTTTACGCGGCCGGCTTTTAAATTTCGTATTTCGGTATCCGTAAGTTGTGCCAATGAAAACTGTGACATCAAACTAAAAATAATATAAAAAATTATTTGTTTCATCTTATTAATGTATTTTCAGTATGGTAATGTATTTTTTAAGAACCACTGCATATAACCTGTTATAAATTTAAAACCTCCTGGTAATTTACATTTAAATTACCCGAAAACAATGTTGTAAAACGCCAACTAAAGATATAAATGTTTACAATTTTTGAAACAAAAGCCCGGGGATACCTGCTCATTTTAAGTGTACTTTTCAATGTAACCAGCCAAACTATTTGTGCCCAATCAAAAAATGATAACAAAACAGCAGAGGTAAAGCAACAAATTTCAGCTGCAGAAATTTTTTTAAATCAGGCCAACTACGATACTGCAATAATACTTTGCAACAAAGCTTTAATAAACTCCCAAAAACTTAATTATAAAGCCGGCCAGGCAAAAGCCTACGATGTATTAGCCGAAATAATGTTTAAAAACGGTAAGATGAATGATGCGGAGCAATATAATTTGCTGGCGTCACCCCTGGCAACAGAATTAAAAGATACCGGTTTATTAATTAACATAAAAAACAGAACCGGTCTTTATCTTTTAGAAAAAGGGAAAAATAAAGAAGCGGAACAAAACTTTACTGCAGCATTAAACTTAGGCGCAAACAAATTAACGCAATTAAAAAAAGCTGAAATTAACAGCAACCTGGGGTCGCTGCACTTAGCGCTGGGCGAAAAAGAAAAGGCATTACAATATTTTTTAAATGCCGATAAATTATATGAAAACATTAATAATACAAAAGGCCTGGGCGAAACGTATAGTAACATTGCTTCTGTATACTATTTAATGGGCAATATTGATGATGCTATTGAGTACCAGAAAAAAAGTATTGTGGTAAGAGATGCCGCTGATGATAAAAGTGGCCTGGTAATTACCAATAACAACATCAGCCAGATGTATATTTTAAAAGGTAATTACGATTTATCCTTAAAACATATTAAACAATCTATTGCACTGGCTGAGCAAATTAAAAACCCAAAGTTGCTGGCTGCATCATATGCCGGGATGAGCGTATACAATATCAGGGTTAAAAACTTTGCCGAAGCACTGGTTTGGCAAAATAAAGCCATCAAAATATTTGAGCAAATTGATGATAAAATCATGCTGTCCCGTTTGTATATATCTGCTGGTAATTTGGCCAATACCGGCAAAGATTCGTTGCAGGCAATCACCTATCTTACTAAAGGCTTAAGTTTATCTGAAAGCCTTTACAATAAAGAAAACATTGCCAATGCGTATGAAAAAATAAGTGCATTTTATTTATCGCATAACGATTACGAAAAAGCTTACACCAACTACAAAAAAGCTATTATTTACAGAGACAGCATTACCATAAAAAGCAATTTATCAAAAATAGAAGAAATAAAAACACAGTACGAAACAGAAAAAAAGGATAATGAAATAGTTAAACTAAATACCCTGCAGCGCTTAAAGCAATTACAAATAGAAAAACAAAATGCAGTAATTAATGGTAATTTAATTGAAGCCGAAAAAAAGCAAAACGAAATAGAGTTGCTTTCTAAAGAAAAACAATTGCAGGATTTTAAAATTTATCAGCAAAATGGAGAAATAGAAAAACAAACATTGGTTGCAAAAAATAAAGAGCAGCAGTTGCAAATTAATACAGCCCGCCAGCAAATAAAAGATAAGCAACTGAACAATGAAGCCAAAATTAAAAACCTCTTAATAGGAGGGCTTTTGGGTGGTTTGATGTTAGCCATACTTTTAGCCCTGCTGTTTATAAACCGGTATAAATTAAAAAAGAAACTGGAGCAGCAATCTGCTTTGCTTGCCATACGCAACACCATAAGCCAGGATTTGCATGATGAAATAGGCAGCACATTAACCAGTATTAATATACTAAGTAATGTTACAGAAAAGACCATCGAAAACGAGCCGGTGCAGGCAAAAGAAATGCTGCATCAAATAGCTGTGCAAAGTAAAACCATACAACAAAATATGAGTGATATTGTGTGGAGCATAAGACCAGAAAACGAAAAGGTAGAAAATTTACTCATTCGCCTAAGAGAGTATGCTGCACAAACTTTAGAGCCACTGGACATTGCTGTAACAGTGGATACCGATGAAAGATTAATAAATCAAATTTTACCTATTGAATTTAGAAAGGAGTTATTGCTTATTTGCAAAGAAGCAATCAATAATATTGTAAAGCACGCCTGCGCTACAACCGTGCTAATTGCTATAAAAAAAGATAAGCAGCAAATGCAGTTAAACATAAGTGATAATGGGGTATGGAAAGGCGGTACATCTGGCACAGGAACCAAAAGTATGAAAGCAAGGGCAGATACTATTGGCGGAAAGTTTGCCATTATAACAGCGCCAACAGGAACAGCTGTTACAGTAAACATACCCCTGCCCTAAATATGGGATACAGGAAGTAAGCAGTTAATTTTATTTTTGATTTATAATGGCAATAAAGGTATTACTATACGAGGATAATGAAAGCTTGCGTAAAAGCATACAAACTTTACTTATTTGGAACAGCGAGTTTGAAGTTGTAGCAGCCATGCCCGATGCAACGTCGGTAACAGAAGATATTGCGGTACTTAAGCCCGATGTAATTTTAATGGATATTGACATGCCCGGTGGCAATGGCGTGCAGGCAGTAACTACAATCAGAAACACCGGTAACCCGGTGCCGGTAATTATGTTTACTGTTTTTGATGATGAAGTAAATATTTTTGATGCGATATGTGCAGGCGCCAACGGTTATTTATTAAAAAAGAACTTTGATCAGATACCTGCAGCCATCAAAGATGTTTTGGATGGCGGTGCACCTATGACAAGCAGTGTGGCAAAAAAAGTTTTAACTTTTGTGCCACAAAATAAATTAGCCAAAAATCCGGAGATCGAAATCCTATCTGCCCGGGAAAAAGAAATACTGGAATATATTGTAAAAGGCTACAGCTATAAAATGATAGCTGCTGAAATTAATATTGCCGTTGAAACCGTACGCAGCCACATAAAAAAAATATACAAAAAACTACAGGTTAACAGCGCTACCGAGGCGGTGTATAAGTTTAATCAACATTAATAGTTTTATACAATACCCCCATTTATGGGATGGTGTAAATAAAGTATAATGCCCATCTTTATACTTTAAATATACTACATGAAAATCAACTTTACCTCTACGTTATTTCTTGCATTAGCCTTTGTATTTTTTAGTAGTAACACAATGGCACAAAGTCCTTACCTGGTTAAAGACATTAATACATCAGCCTTAAATCAATCCTATGCAGCTCAAATATTGCAAATAGGAGGCATTACATATTATTCAACTGGCGATGTAGAACACGGTAGCGAATTATGGAAAACCGATGGCACAGCAAGTGGCACCGTACTTATAAAAGACATTAACCCCGGTATTGGAAATGCATTTCCACAGTCATTAACTAATGTAAATGGCATTTTGTATTTTAATGCTAATGATGGTGTGCACGGCACTGAACTTTGGAAAAGTGATGGTACTACAGCAGGCACGGTTTTAGTTAAAGATATTAATACAGGTTCTGCATTAGGAAATCCTATTCCGTATTTTAGTATAGGTAATGTTTTATATTTTAGATCCGATGATGCAGTTTATGGCAGAGAACTATGGATGACAGATGGTACAGCAGCCGGCACTGTTTTGTTAAAAGATATCAACCCTGGTACTTCTTCATCTTTACCAGTATTTTTAGGAAAATTTAATAGCGAATTTTATTTTAAAGCAAATAATGGTGTAATAGGGGAAGAGTTATGGAAAAGTGATGGTACATCTTCTGGCACTGTATTAGTAAAAGATGTAAACACTGGAGTTAATGGCTCACAAATTGAAAATTTTATAGAAATTAATGGCACATTATTTTTTAGCAATACTGCTACTGGTGGTACTGGCGTTTGGAAAAGCGACGGAACAACCACTGGGACTGTACTTGTTTTTAATGTTGCAGCTCCAACATCATTTACTAATGTAAATGGCACTTTATTTTTTAGCAATGGTGAGCTTTATAAAAGCGATGGCACAACTGTAGGTACTGTATTAGTAAAAGAGATAAATCCAAGTGTGAGTATAGGATCAAATCCTACAAATTTTAATGTTTTAAATAGTGTGCTATATTTTACTGCCGACGATGGAGTAAATGGACGAGAATTATGGACTAGCGATGGTACTGCTGCTGGTACAACATTGGTGAAAGATATCAATCCGGGTGCAGCAAGCTCAAACAATAGTACCTATTATTTTACCAATGTAAACAATGCCTTGTATTTTGTTGCAGATGATGGCAATAAAGGTAAAGAAATTTGGAAAACAGATGGTACTACCGCTGGGACTGTACTGTTAAGCGATATTAATCCAGGTTTATCAGCCTCCAACCCTTATGGTTTTTTCAACCTTAATAATGTACTTTATTTTGTTGCAAATAATGGTACACAAGGGAATGAATTATACAAAAGCGATGGTACAGAATCAGGTACTGTACTTGTAAAAGATATTTATACTGGACTTGGCAATGCTGATCCTAAGTTTTTTTACAACATTAATAATCAATTATACTTTCAGGCGGCAGATATAGAACACGGCGAAGAATTATGGAAAACCGATGGTACAACTGTAGGTACTGTATTGGTTAAAGATATTTTTTTGGCAGGAAATAGTTCGGCTCCAGGTGCATTTGTAAATATTAATGGAATACTTTTTTTTGCTGCCAATGAAAATGGGGGTGACATTAAATTATGGAAAACCGACGGTAAAGCAGAAAACACGGTTTTGGTTAAAAACGTAATAGTAAGCCCCAATGGTACAAGGCCAACAAATTTTGTTAATGTAAATGGCACATTATTTTTTGAAGGCAATGATGGCGTAAATGGTAAAGAACTTTGGAAAAGTGATGGAACAGCAGCAGGAACAGTAATGGTAAAAGATATAAGTGTTGGAGCAGCGAATTCATTTTCACAGGATTTTACAAATGTAAATGGAACACTATTTTTTACATCAATAGATGGGGTAAACGGACAAGAGCTTTGGAAAAGTGATGGTACCACAGCAGGTACTGTAATGGTAAAAGATATTAGGAGTGGTGCTACAAGTTCATTTTTAAAAGGATTAACTAACGTAAACGGTGTGTTGTTTTTTGTGGCAAATGATGGAGTTAACGGAAGCGAATTATGGAAAAGTGATGGTACCACAGCAGGTACTGTAATGGTAAAAGATATTAACCCAGGCAGTGCAGGTTTACTTAATACAGCTTTTTCTTTTTTAATAAATGTAAATGGCACATTGTTTTTTAGGGCAAATAATGGCGTAACAGGAAATGAGTTATGGAAAAGTGATGGTACAGCCGCAGGTACAGTAATGGTAAAAGATATTAACCCCGGTATAGCTAATAGTACAGATGAATTTTTAAATGCAGCAGTATTAAATGGCGAAATATACTTTAGTGCTACCGATGGCACCAATGGTATTGAATTATGGAAAAGTGATGGTACAGCCGCAGGCACACTAATGGTAAAAGATATTTATGCTGGGGCAAGCGATGGTAGCCCCAGTTATTTAACTTTTGCCAACAATAGCATATTTTTCTCGGCCACTGATGGTATAAGTGGCAGAGAGTTGTGGCAAACCGATGGCACTACTGCCGGCACACAATTAGTAAAAGATATTTATACCGGTGCTTTAAATTCAAACCCTAATGAACTAACTAACGTAAATGGAAATTTATACTTTTCGGCCACTGACGGTATTAATGGGGAAGAGCTTTGGCAAAGCAAAGGAACTCTTACTGGTACAACTTTAGTAAAAGATATTAACCCAGGGCTATATAGTGCTACACCAAGAAAGCTAATAGATGTAACCAATGGAGTAACGCACAAATTGTTTTTTAGTGCTGATGTTAGCCACGGAAATTATTTTTATGGCAACGAGTTGTGGAGTATGAGCAACTGTACTGTAAACAATTTATTAGCGGATTCTACTGCTGTAAAATACAACCAGGAGTTGCAAAGCAGCCCGGCAACATTAAACTGTAATTGCGATATACGTAACAATCTTATTAATAGTGTTAATGCAGTGGGTACACAACCAGTAACAGGTGCCATTAACAGTAAAGTATGGATAGATGCCACCCAAAGCACCTCATTTGTAAAAAGGCATTACGAAATTACGCCAACAAACAATGCAAGCACAGCTACAGGTAAAGTAACCTTATATTTTACCCAACAAGAATTTGATGAGTACAATGCAGCAGGTGCTGGCGGTTTACCAATTAGCAGCAGCGACGCAACAGGTATAGCCAATATAAGAATAGAAAAACGCAGTGGCCAAGGTGATGCAGATGGTACAATGCAATCGTACCCAGGTAGCCCAATAATAATTAATCCAGATGATGTAGATATACTTTGGAAACCGGCAGATAACCGTTGGGAAATTAGTTTTAATGTAGATGGATTTAGCGGGTTTTGGTTAAGAACTAATGCTTCAATACTACCACTGCATTGGCTTAAGTTTGATGGTATGCTCAATAATAATAAGCAAGCGGTACTTAACTGGCAGGTATCAGAAAACAATGTAACCAATTATCAAATTGAAAAATGTGTGGATGGTATTGGCTTTACAGTAATTGCAACGCTTTTATCAATCGGGGATGGGGTAAATAATTATCAATATACAGATGCCAACATTTTACAAGCAGCAGCTTTTTATAGAATTAAGCAAATTGATAACAACGGAAAATTTAGTCATTCTTCACAAATTAAATTAGCCGCTTTTACCAACGAAAATATAATTACTGCCTATCCTGTACCATTTAGCGCTGGCGTTACGGTAAATTCCGGTAAATCTCAATCAGCAATATTGGTAAATGCCGCCGGTATTGTTATACAAAGTATAAACCTTAAAAATGGAGCCAACTACATCAACGCAGATAATTTAAGTAAGGGTACGTATTTTTTAAAAACCACCAATGCCCAAATATTAAAATTGATAAAAATTAATTAAATCAACAGCCCTTTTGTTATAGGACTGTTTTTTAGTTAAAAAGAGCTGAAGCGTTGTTGTAATAACTAAAAATAAAAACCGGTAGTTGAAAAACTAACAGTAAAAATAGCACTACAGAAGCAGCATATAAATTTAACGGCAATAAACAGCTGCCCTTTTTCATTTAACCTGCATCACCCTTTTATGGCATTGCCGCAGATTTTTATTTTTTTCATTTTTGTGTACACTAAATATGAAAACAATGAAAAAAACAATTTCCATACTCTTAATGGTTTGTTGCACTAATTTATTATCTGCACAAAACTTAGTGGTTAACGGAAACTTTGATGTGCTGGCCAAATCAGTTGGTAACCCCAAAGGCTATTGCCATAAACCGGGTACTACCGATTGGGCAGATGCCACCCCTGCAGAAAGATGGAGTGGCTGGATTAATAACCCTACACTAAACTCCTGCATGATTACCGAAGTAGTAAATATTAAAAACACTTGTTGCCTGATGGCTACTGTTGGCAAAAGCGGCGTAGAAGGTAATGTAATGCATGTGGTTAGCACTATTGGGCATAGCGGTTTTGCACAAAATCCATTACCGGCAAATAAAGGAGTGAAAGTAAGTTGCTGGGTGTATGTAGTACGTGGTGGTATGACGATTGGTGTAATCAATGGAGCTAATAATGCTTATCAAAAATCGGTAGCATCAACAACAACCTGTAAGTGGGAGCAATTAAGTTTTACTTACGATAAACCTATTGATAATGTTACCATTTACTCCAAATGGTCGGCTACACAGCCAGCGGCAGATGGAGCTGAATTTTATATTGATAACATAGTAGTAGAAAAATTATAAAAATGAAAAAAACACTTTTATTATCATTTGCACTTATTGGTATAATGTATTTTGCCAATGCACAAAAACCAAAAGCCATCACAGGTGTTGCAAATACGCCTAACAGCGACGTAGCAAAATTGTTACCCGATTTAACCTTCAGTCTAATTCCGGTTATAAGCGGCGGCGGCAATGGATACGAGCCTGTAGCAGGCATTGCCGGACGTATAAAAATGCCTATACGATTTATTGTAAAAAATATTGGTAATGCAGCAGCTAAGCCTTGTAAAGTAGAGATTGAATTGTACTATACCGGTCAATTAACTGCCGGAGAAGCCAGGCAGTCTGGAGAAGGTAACGGTGGCCCGGCGAGTTTCAATAGAATTGTACGGTCAGAAATTTGTGAAATACAAGCTATTGAAAAAGGGAAGGATGTATTAAGGAACCATGCGTTTGTTTTCAGTAAGTTTCCCGAAGAAGCATTTGGAAAAAGAGTAAAAATTATTGCCCATATTATTTATCCTGATTACAATGGTGAAATTTCAAGAGCAAATAATTACTCTGCTGCCTATGAGTTTGATTTGGCGAAATAATTTTACAACAAACCATTAAAAGTTTAAATAAAATGATAAAAATATTTTTTACCTGTTTGCTGTTTATTTTTTTTACTGCCATTAACTATGCGCAGGTAAAGCCGCTTGCCGGCGTAACTATAAATAAAAAGGATATACCTGTGGTAAACGATAAAGCAATTATAAACAGGGAAACACAAGAAGCATTAAATACCTGGATAGACATTTATGAATTGCCCAATTACCAGGGAAAAGTGGTAAGGTTTACTACCAATGGCAGCAACGATATTAGTAAACTTACGTTTACGCCTGACAGGATTTCTATAAAACGGGGTAGTGCCTATTTTACGGCTAACCTAAAATCTGGCACCACTACTATTGCCATTACAGCGGATATACCCAATTTAAGAATTGATAATGCCGGGATTAGCAGTCTGAATATTTACCCAACGCCATTAGCAATCGTTTATGAAAAGCAAAATTATTCCGGTCAAAATAAAGTTTTTCTCTTTGATGAATCCGGGTTTAAAAATGGTGACGATATAACCAATTTAAATTTACCATTTAATTCCAGTAACATTTCTGTAAAATTATTAAATACAGATATGTCGCTGTATGTTTTTGATAATGGAGATATACCCAAAAAAACAGGAAAACAAACTCCAGGTTTAATGTTAGAAGGTAATTTACGTAAAATACGATTTGTAAAGTTTGTAAAAATACGCGTATGGCTCAATGGTTTTTTAACTACTATTCATACTAACGATTGCAGGCGAATGAGGGGCTATGTAAATTTTTCTATTACTGAGTTTGAACCTGTTAGAGGTATCAATATGCTGCACTCCTACCCAGAACTTGGTTTTGTAAAAGCGTTCAAAGAAAACAGTACCACCTTTATCCCCAATAACATTTTTGATGTAAACAATTATTGGTTAGCTGAAAGGGATGGTGTAACAGAAAGGTATAATGAAAGAACAAACAGCGGCTATGCTTCCAATAAATATTCTATTGAGTCTACAAAATATACAAGCACTCCAGACCCCGGTTTTACATTTGAAGTAGAAGAAGGGGCTTTAAAAAATAACAGAGTAATGTTAACTGTATTTGCGAACCTTACAGGTAACCATAAAGGCTGTGATTTATGTACAGATTTTACCGATAATGCTGGGATGATAAGAGAAGCAAAAATTAATGTTCCAATAAATTACAGTCACCCCCTTACACGGGCATCTAAAGATGGGGAAAGTTATCACAATTTAATACAGGTTGGGAAATTAAGAACCAATCAGTCTGTTGAAATCAATGGTGGACTGTACGGACCAGAACACCCAACCTATTTGCAATTTAGCTGGGCACAAGTAAGATAAAATTTTATTAAATTATTACAGATGTTTAAATTATTTTTTTGTCAATTATTTTTTTTAATGTGCCTGGCTGCAAATGCACAAACCCCCGCATTAAACAATAATAAAGTAAATAGAAAAGATGCTGGAGTTGTAAATGCTAAGGCTATTATAAATAATGAATCGCAAGAGGCATTAAATACATGGATTGAAATTTATGAATTGCCCAATTACCAGGGAAAAATGGTAAGGTTTACCGGCACAACAGAAAATTTGAGTTTGCCCTTTGCTGCCAAAAATATTTCAATAAAAAGAGGAAATAATAATTTGGTTAGAATTTCCCTGAGTACAGGCGGATTGAACAGTGCAAAAAATGTGGTAATTGCTGAAGATGTCCCCAACATAAATGATTTAACTACAACCTTACAAAGCCCTCCATATTCTGTATTGTTTTTACAATTACCCTATGTAGAAATTTTTGAAAGGCCAAATTACCAGGGCAAAAGTATTAAATTCCCTTACCAGGTTTCCAAATTTTACCCCAATCCTGCAGTTAAAAACTATAATATACCAATTGTTAGCCCGGCATTACCCTTTGTATCAAAAAATGTGTCAGTAAAACTAAGCGACCCTAAGCTGATTGCTTACTTAAAAGTTAATGATTTAAACCCAATAGTAGTGCATGCTAATGTGCCCGATTTGCAATTGCCTTACGAAAGAATAAACAGCATTCTAATAGATCATAAAGTTCATATAGTGGTAAGCCTGAGGGCTATTTTATCTGAAATTCATAATAACGACTGTAAAAAACTTTACGGCAATATAGATATGGAGCTGTACACATCTAATGGTATGGGAGGGCAATCTTTTGCACTTATAGCCGATAAAGGAAACGTTACAGATCCATGGATAACTTCATCAGCTAATACAAACCCAATAATTACAGATCAGTGGTCGTTTAATAACAATACAACTTTTAGAATACATGCATTCAAAGAAAGTAAAGAAGATGTTCAACAGCAAAATAAGATTTGTACCATGTTGTATAATATAAAAGATTACTACTCTCCTGTTACTTCCGGCAAACCATTTTTATTATTAAGGGGAGATTATTCACCTTATGATTTTCACTTTATTGTAGGGAGTATGAGTATTGTAAATAAAGGTGTTTATTTAAAACTAAAAGTCAATCTTGGCTCAGCGCACAAAGGTTGTGATTTATGCACTGATTTTACCTGGGATGCTAAAATGGCTGCTGCTGATATTAAAAGTATCGCATTAGAAAAATTGGGCACCCCTGCACCGGGAGGTATAAGCAGTACTTACTTTATAGGAAATTACCGGTCAGATGTTAGGACCAACGGCGGTACAAATGGTCCTTTACATGCTACCTATTTACAAATTGATGATGGCATTTTTCAAAATTTTATACCACATTTAAAACAACTATAATACAATCATGCAAAAATTAGTTTCAATATTTGCAACAGTAATATTGTTTTGTAAAATCAGCAATGCACAGCCTTTTACACTCGATAAAAAAATTAAGCCGGTAGAATTAAAATTGGTTAATTATGTAAATAAGAATAAAAAAGAATGGAATGGAAAAATCAACATTGCCGATGTTATACAAAAACAAGATACTGCTTACTATTTTGTAAAAGGAATAAGTATGTACCAACCAGTATATATAACTGTGGTAACAGAAACTCCTTCGGAGAAAATTGACATTAATCTTTGCAAAAATAATTGGAAAACTCCCAATAAAACAGGCAGCACAGATACCAAAGGTAACTGGAAAGCTAAGTTTAAAACAGAGGGTAGTTTCGGTATTCAAATAGCAAAGCATAACCCTGCCGTAAAATATCGGGTAATGGTTTGGATAGGTAAAGAAGTTGACGATGTTGGCTTAAAATCACCATTTAAATAAAATGATACATTCAATTTGCCAAAGCAGAATAATGATTGGCCTGTATAAATAACGAAAATAAGCAAATGAAAAAATATTTATTCCTTTTATTAACCTTAGCATCATTAAATACCAATGCACAAATGGCGGCTGGTGATATAGCGTCTAATGTTATTAGCCAAATGACGCCTGCCAATATAGCTACAGCTACCGAGTGGATATACGATCATTTTGACGAAATGAAAGATGCTGCAGCCAATCCCGGAAGTTTATTCAACGAATCTGAAAACTTAGATGAAGCTGAATGTGCACCCGACTTTAGTGGTGATGTAAGCAATAGTATGTTTGCTACCTGTGGTGAAAATACCACCTGTAAAGAATGCTATAAGGGAGCTATGAAAAAAATGAATTTTTTCAGGAGACAATTAGGCCGGTTAAATTGTATTTATAAAAACACCACAGCATTTTCAGCATGGGCAGTATCTTTTGGTGATTCCTACTCAGGCTTTCACTCCATGAGTGCCGCCGCTTGGCAGGTGCAAAAAACTAAAATTCTTCAATCATTAAAAACATTAAAGAAAACGTACGATACTAAATATATAGAATTCATAAAAGGATTAGGCAATGCTTTAATGGAGTTTGATGCTTGCGAAAACGAATATGGCAGTGGTAATTGGTATCAAAAAAGTGGATTTATTTATTTTGATATGATGAAAGAACGATACAAAAGAAACGATTAAAGATGAAAAAACAAGATGGATGCACTGTATTAATCCTGCTATTTTTACTTGGTATTGTTAGTAATACAGCAGCACAAAAAAAAGAAACCGCTGATGAGTATCTGGCCAGGATGAAAAACATGGTAGACAGTATTAAAAAGGCCAAACTGGAAGGAAAAAATAATGCTGCTAAAACCACTGCCAATTTACCCGCCAGGTATGCAGCGGGTAATTACAGCACTAATAAAAGCACAATAGATAATACCTATAAACAACTTACTGCAGCAGAAAAAGAAAAAGTAAAAAACTATCCCGCAGTACCGGAGTGGTTTAGAACCAACCTGGATGCCGAGGATTTTTTAAGTAAACTTAACGGTATTGATGTAAATGCCGACTTAGCAAAGTATGGTAAGGAAAAATCTATTGCACTTACGGGATATTGTGTTAGTTATGTAAACATCAAACAAAAAGCAGCGCTTATAGTAAAAGAAGCGGCAAAGCTGCAGGCAGACTTTGAAAAAAATAATCCTGCGGTAAAATTTGGTACTGCTGTTGGTAAAACATACGTCTCTGAAAATGGGTTAGTGTATTTACCATTAGGAGATGCTTCATTTGCAGATGAAGCAGTTGATGCAAAATATATATCGGGTAATATTCAATTTCCCAAAGAGAATTGTTTAAACAGCCCTGATTATGTTTTAATGAACGATTTAAAAAAGAATAAGGGAATTTACAGCCTGGGATTAAATGGTACGCTTACTATACAATTTACCAACAATGCGTTGGTAGATGTAATCGGCCCCGATCTGTTTGTGTTTGAAGCCGGACAAATAGAGCCTACCACTTTAGAAATTTCTAAAGATGGCACCACCTGGATACACGCAGGAAAAATAAGTGGCGGTACTGCATCGGTAGATATCAGCAAATTTGTTAAGCCCAATGAATATTTTTATTACGTAAGGCTTACTGATCTGAATACTCAATCAACTGTTGCCGGTGCAGATATTGATGCAATAGCGGCCATTGGAGCCGCCATAAAAATAAGCTTAAATGCCGAAGTGTTATTTGATCTTGGGAAAGCAAATTTAAAAACGGATGGCATAGCTGCCATACAAAAATTGGCACTGCAATTACAAAGCATGCCAACAGCCCAACTAAATATTGATGGTTTTACCGATGATATTGGTACCGATGAGGCCAATATAAAATTATCGTTGCAAAGGGCACAAGCAGTAGCTGCGGTTTTAAAAGCTGCCCTTAAAGGTAAAACCGGTTTTGTGTATAAAGAAACCGGTAAAGGCAAAGCCAACCCGGTTGTATCCAACAGCAGCGAAGAAAACAGAAAGAAGAACAGAAGAGTTGAAATTTTAGTAAGTCCAAAATAACTATTCATGAAAATTTATAGCATTGCTTGTTTGTTTCTTTTTACCAGCAGTTTATTTGCCCAAAACAAAATTGATTCTTTGTTAGGTAATAAAGGAATTTTTAGCAAACTGGTACCCAAAAAAATAATGCCCAATACGGTACTTTCCTTTAATTTAAAATTAACGGTAACCAGTACAGGAAAAAAAGCAGCTATAAAAACAGCACCTGCCATACTGTATTTAAACACATTTGATGGTTATGTTGGGGTAGATCAATCAGCAACCAAACCGGCAGCACCGAATGCAAACACCACCGATTTCGTCTTTTATGTAGAAACGCTGAGTAAACAAAGCTTTGCTTATACTAATAAAAAAGGCCAGGGGAAAGTGGTGGAAGAATCAGGCACTAATCTTATAAATACGTATAATAATTTGCCCATAAAAAAAACGGATGTCACTACGGCAACTTCAAAAAAGCAGTTAAACAATACGCTTACTGCTATTCCTTATTTTGTAAATACAAGCGGTATGCAAAAAAAATTAGTACGTTATTTATATGGAATTAACCTGCCTGATGAAGGGTTGTTTAAAAGTTACCTGGGTAATTATGGAGTGGGTTTTTACAATATAAGCGGCAATACTTTTTTATGTACATCCACCGAAGATAAGTTTATGAAAATAGAAATTACAAAAATTGAGATTGTAAATGTTTCAATCAATACTAATGAATTTGTAAAAAAGCAATAACTATAAAATGAGAAACTATAGTGCAGCATTTTTTTTATTAATAATTAGCGGGTGTGCTGTATTGCAAAACGGTGTTTCTTATTGGGGAGAAGATAAAGTTTTTTCTAAAAGCTGGCGGGGTAATGCAACTTATATAAGAGCGGCGCAGGGCAGAGAACCGGGCTGGGAGCTGGGTATCGCATTTATTCCCCATAAAGATGGCAGGATAAGCGGTGTTTGGCTAAAAAATCCAACAGCCGGTACCGTACCGGTAAGCATTTGGGATGCTGATACCAGGCAGTTGATACAAACAATACAGTGTACCATTGCCGATACCGTTAATTACAATCATTTTTTTTTACAGCAACACCTGCAAATAAGTGCAGGAAAAAAATACTGTATAACGGTCAATGTAACCAGGTATTATTACCACACATTGCCATATAATAATTTACCGCTGCAGCTCACCAACTGTACGCTGGTAAGCAGTGTGTATGAAGAAACGTATTATCCACGCTTTCCGCAAAACGAAATAAATAATGTGGTGCATGGGTTAGTAGATATTGATTTAGAAGTTAAACAATAAACAAAATGAACTGTAAAAAATTAAAACTAAAAAATTGCACTGCCATTGCTGCCTTATTTTTTTCTTTGCACTCCATGGCACAAAACAAAATAGAAGTGGAATGCAAAACAGGCGAAGATGACCTGGCTGTCAGGGATGCAGGCATACAGGGCAATTTAAAGATCACCATTAATTATAAAAATGGTGCAGCACCGGTAGTATTGGAAAATGCCAACCGTAACCAGAACTGGCCAAAAAATTCCATACGAAGGGTAACGGTTCCATTGCCTGCAACAGTTGATGTCAAAAATTTAGCTTCCATTAATTTAACAAGAAGCAGCACCAGCAATAATTTTGAAGATGCCGTGGCCGACAACTGGGATTTAAAAAGCCTGACAGTAACAGCCACTATAAAAAACGACAGCGTGAATGCAAAATACCAGTTGCTGGTAAAAAACGGCAATCCCTTAAACCGGTTTAAGGCAGGTATTAATTGCAATTGTAATAAAACCTATGATTTTTCTGCACCCCAAATGATATCGGGTACCAGTCATTGGATAGATAAAGTTCCCCCTCCTCAAAAGGCAAGTATCATGGCTATATTTGGTAATGGTGGTGACGACCTGCGTGGCGGAAATGACAATTCAAAACTGATTATTATTTTTAAAAACAGTACCCGTACACTGGTGTATAATAACCTGAACGCTGGTGCAAACTGGGGTAATTTTACAGAGAAAACGGTTAGCAAAGAATTGCCATCTACCCCTGATTTAAAAATAGCAGACATTAAAGAAGTACAATTATGGCATACCGGCGGCGGTGGCATGGGAGCCGATAACTGGGACCTGGACAAATTTAAACTTACCATTACTATTAACGGAGAAAATAAAATTCTGGTAGATAAAGTGGGCGCACCCATACATCGCTTTACCGGCGATACAAGAAGAAAAACATTTGTTGTGGAATAAAATTATAAACATGAAATTGATTAAAACCCTGTTTTTATTAGTACTGCTTGCCTTATGTAAACCGGATATAATAGTGGCCCAGCAGGGCCCTCAGGCTGGTGGCAAACAGCCAGATACCAAAACTGACTGCCCGCCGCCACAGCATAAAAAGGGCCAGACATCCGCCCAGGTAAAAGAAGAAACCAGGAAGTACATAGAATGTGTTAAACAGCAGAAGGAACGAAAAAGCGAAAAACAAAAAGAAGAGAATGAAAGAAGAGAACAGGCAGAACGCGATCAGCAGGCAGATAAATTAAAACGCAACCAGGAAAAACGGGAGCAGCAAAGGCAGGAGAGAGAACGGAATGAACATAATAAGCAGGCAGATAGAGAAAAAAGGCAGGAAGAAAGAAGGCAACAGGATGCGGCAAAAAAGGAGCGGGAAAACCAGCAAAGACAACAGCAGCAGCAGGCCAGGCAACGCTCTAACAGCGAACGGCAACAACAGCAACGCCAGCGGCAGGATGCGCAAAAAGCAGCCCGGGATGCGGCAAGGCAAGAGCGCCAACGCCAGGCCAGGGAAAGGGCAGCCGAAGAAAGAAGAAAAAAACGGGAACGGGATGGTGTTAACGGGTAAAAAAATAACCGCCAGCTGGCGGTTATTTTTTTAATACATTTATTTAACGCTACAATTACTCAGCTTCAGCCACCACTTCCTTCACTTCTGGAATCATGCGCTTCATCATGCCTTCAATACCGGCTTTTAATGTAATGGTACTTGAAGGGCAACCGCTGCAGCTTCCCTGCATGGCCAGGTTAACGGTTCCGTTTTCGTAACTTTTAAATTGTATGGCGCCACCGTCCATTTCAACAGCCGGCTTTACATAATTTTCTAATAATTCTTTGATACGTTTTACCACGTCATCATCATCAGCATGCACTTCATTGCTGTTGGGGGTTTTCATAGAAGCCACTTCTTCTTCATTCACCACGGGTTTACCTTCTTCCAGGTAATCTTTTAAAAATTGTTTGATGGTAGGAATAACATCCTGCCAGTCGTCCATATCGGTGGTTTTGGTAAGCGTAACAAAATTACTGGCTATAAAAACCGCTTTAATGAATGGGAAAGTAAACAGTTCCTGTGCCAGGGGCGAGGGTCCGGCGCTGGCTTCATCCGCAAAGTCAATGCTTTTGCCGGGGTATAACAATTTGTTGGCTACAAACTTCATCGTCTCCGGGTTGGGAGTCATTTCGGTGTAGATGCTTACGATGGTGTTTCCTGTCTTGATCATAAAATCGCATTTTAATTTCCGTACAAATTTAGCAAGATTTGGGCTGGTTTGGCCGCAAAATGCCGTAAACAGTGATATTTTTCGGATTTCGAAAGAGAGAAAGTCACGCGGAGGCGCTGGGAAAGCAGCGGAGCTCTTTTTTAAGTATAAGACTCTTTCTCATCATATCGCAGTAACATCACCCCTGGGTGAGTTTCATTAAAATGAGTGGAATGATGAGGCAGCCAATACAAAATTTTATTTTTTGTATTGGCTGCGTGCAACTTACTTATACCCCTTACCCGTTTTTTCCCTGATCATTTTATTTTTTTCCTTTATTGCTTTTTCGGCATCCTCAAAGGTTTTTACCTGTACCTGTCCCCTGGTGCCTACCCGCCCGTAACGAACAATCAGTTTATTTTCCTGTACGCCCGCCTCCCAGAATTTGTTGCTGGTGGCATCGGCAAATACCAGTCTTTCAAACTGCACATCTTCAAAACCCGGTAATACCTGCCCGGCAGCGTTACCGGCAGGCATGTTTTCTGGTTCGGTAAAGTCAGGTGCTGCAGTGGATATGAATAACTTGCCGGTTGATTCTTCATCTGCAACTGCATCTGGCAGGGGTGCTTCTTTAATACGCCTGGTGATCTGTTCCAGTATCTTATCTGGCTGCTGCAACCAGTCTTTGGCAAATACATGCATGGTACGCCAGCCAAAAGACTGCAGAATAGCGGGCCGCTGGTAATACTGCTCCACCAGGTTGGTATTACTGTAATGCCTGTCATCGTCTAATAAAATACTCAGCGTGTATGCTTCATCGGCAGCATGCAGTTTTACAGCCAGCGAACATTTAAAGTCTGACTGCCCCACCTGTTCGGCCACTTCATAGCCCTGCTGCTGCAGTTGCTGCTTTATTTCTTTTAAAACAATATTACTGCTTACCGTTTCTGCAGTGGTGGGTTTATTTACCACCAGGCCATCTAAAATGGTTCTGGCTATCTGCATATTGCCGGTGCTCACATTTTCGGCATATTGCAAAAAACGGCGGAAGTAATTGGCACCTTCGTTGTACTCATTACTGATATTGCTGTATTTGATACTGCTTACAATAGCCATGTGTTTTTTGGCACGGCTGAAAATTACATTCAGTCTTTTTTCGCCGCCTTTTTTATTGATGGGCCCAAAGTTCATCAGTATTTTTTTCCTGGCATCAAATCCATAGCATACACTCATGATGATGATGTCACGTTCGTCGCCCTGTATATTCTCCAGGTTTTTTATAATGAGCCCTATAAACTGATCGTTTTCTGTTCTGTTATAGGCTTCTTCTAATAAAAGTTCAAATTCTTTATCGGTTTGTGCCAGTGCGGTCAATGCATCTTCAATGGTATGCTGCTGCTCCTGGCTGAAAGCCACAATGCCGATGCTTTCTTTTACTTGTTGCTTTAGCAGGTTTCTTACCAGGTGGGCAATGTAAACCGCCTCATCCTGGTTGTTTCTTTTTTCATAAATACTGTTGGGATGAAAATGAAAACTGATACTTCTGTCGTATAAACATTTTGTATAACCCACCGCATCTTCGGGTGCGGTGATCACAATATTTTCTTTAGCCGAATGATGAATCGTCTTGTCGGGAATGGTGAGCAATGCGGCATCGTAAAAAGCGTGGTTGCTGTAACTGATCAGGGTTTCGTAATGGCTGCGGTAATGCCAGCTGAGCATGGTACTGCTCAATTTACGCGTGCCCTGCACCAGTAAACTGTCCGCATCGGTACTTAATAGTTCATCTTCGTGTTCATTATCAAAACTTTCCAGGTCATCAGGATCTTCGGCCCTGGCGGTAAAAAAATTGGTGGGCGGCATTTGTTTGTCATCGCCCACAATAATAGTTTGCGGGCTGCGGTATAATGACGGAATACCTTCTTCTAAAGTGATCTGGCTGGCTTCATCAAATATTACCACATCAAAGTAATGAGTATCTAATGGAAGACTATCGCTTACACTAAGGGGGCTCATCAGCCAAATGGGTTTAATGTCTTTTAATACCAGGCCACTTTCTTTGGCGCTTAGTTCACGAATGCTTTTATAACGCATGCTTTTACCAAACTCATTCTCTAAAATTTTACGGCCTTCATTGTAATTTTTTTTGAATTGCTTTTGTTCGGCATTCAGCTGGCTTACTGCAGTATTGCTTAACTCAATATGCTCAATAAAATTTTTACGGATACTGCTGCGGATGAGCAGCGCATTTATTTGCAGCAGTTGCTTATAGCATTGCTGAATTTGTTGTACGGCCTTTTCTATGGCAGCAACACCGGTACCCGCAAATGTTTTATTTTGCTGGTATAATTGCTGCAGTGTTTTTTGGGCGATGGTGGCTTCTGCCTGCAGGGGTGTTAACGGAATGCTGCGGAAGGCGTTTTTTACCGGTTCGGGTAAAACGGCAAATGCCCGCAGTGCCGGTAACAGGTCCTGCAATCCATCTGCATTCATGGCCAGGCTTTCCAGTTCGTCCTGTATGCCGTTTACCGGTTTACTGCTGAAATTGTAAAGACATTGCTGCAACTGCATTTCGAGTTGTTGTAAACTGGTATGCACTTTATACAGGCGCCGCACCATGTTATTAGCATCGGGATGCGCCAGCAGGTAATCAATTTCCTGATCGCCTTTTTTATTACGCAATGCTTCAATACCGCGCCAGGTAATATCAATATTTTCCAGGTGATACTCCTGCTGTAATTGTTTTTTATTAGCCGTAACGGCATTACCCGCGGCGTATTCCTGTTGCAGTTGCTGCAATATACTGCTGAAAGAAGGTTTTACCTGGTGCTGTGTAAAATCATAACTTTCCTGCAATTGTTTTTTTAGTCTTTTCCAGGGGCCGTTTAAAAAATTAAAAAAAGAGGCTTCATTTTTTTCAGCTATCTCCATAGCGGCAGCCAGGTCCTGCCCGCTTAATTTATTTTTCCAGTGACTGTTGCTGTGCAGGGCCTGCTTGTACTGCTCTTCTAATTGCTGGTGCTGCTTTATTTTTTTATCAAAATCGGCCCCGGCTTTACTGCTGTTGTTTACCAGCTGCAGGTTGTTGTGTGCGGCCAGGGGTTCCAGCAATACGGCATCGGTTACCAAATTTTTTATTTGTTCAAGATAGGCGCAATGTGCCGCATCAATATTACAGTCTGTGGTAACAGTTTGTATTTCGGCCAGTAAATTTTTTGCATGTGCCACCAGGCTGTCTAAAAGATGCAATGGACTTTCTGCAACAAAAACAGTATCGTTTAATTTACTCAGCGGATGATCTGCAAAAGCTGCGTCTGCGCCCGATTCTTCCAGCGCACTGCTTAACTGTTTGATGGTATCGCCAAACTGTATCCAGCTGCTGTAACCGGGCAACAATTCCTGTTGCAGGGGCTGCAGCGGAACAATGTGTTGCTTTAATTCAATAATTGTTTCAATCAGGCTGCGTACCTGCACGCCTGCAGTACCCGGTAAAGAAATACTGGTAGTATGAAACTGGTTCAGCAACTGAATCTGTTCATTCATTTTTTGCAATAATGAATTGCGTTGCGTTTCAATGGCTTTTATATCCATCCGGTTCCTGCTAAAATCTTCATAAGTGGTTTTCAGGTTTTTTATGAAGTCTCTTTTATCTCCCTGGCTGTCGTGAATATAACAGCACAGTTCATCCAGCCCGTTTTGTTTTAAACGGTGGTATACCACATCCAGTGCAGCTCTTTTTTCACAGACAAACAAAATACTTTTACCCCTTGCAACAAAATCTGCAATAAGGTTGGTAATGGTTTGGCTTTTACCGGTGCCCGGGGGCCCCTGTATGATATAGCTTTCCCCGGTTCTGCTTTTCAATATGGCCTGGGTTTGGGTGGGATCTGCTGTAATTACATGATGCCACTCTTCGGGTTTGTTTAAATCTGCAGTATGGTCTTTTAATTGTTTGGGCTGGTTACTGAACAGCGATTCAAAAACGGTATGCTGTACATTATTATCAATTACATGATTGTAATCTCTTACCAAACTCATTTTTTTGTAATTGAAATTGCCCAGCACAATATTGCATACATCAAAATCCCAGCTGTACGGATTGCTTTCGCTTTCGGCCATTTCAAACAATTCCCTTTCTTTTACATTGCTGCCGGTAAGGTGATGTGACGATAATTTAATGTCTTCATTTACTAAAAACTCCAGGTACGAGGCCCTGGGTTCAATGCGTTGTTTAAATATCTCCAGCCCCAGTGGCTTATAATGTTCTGTTTGATAGCTGTAAGAAATATTTTTATAACTGTCCAGCTTACCGCCGGTTCTTCTCAATCTTTTTTTATAATTGCTAACGGTTTGCTTGGCTACACTGTGTACCAGTTTAATTTTGGGTTTATCAATGTACTGCAGTTGTATACCCTGGTTGGCGGCATCTATCTGCGCTTTAAGCAATTGGTAAAACTGTTCCAGGCTCATATCATCCAGGTCAACAAAGTCGGGCATTTTTATGCCATATAATTCTCTTAACTGGTTTGCCAGAACGGGGTTTACTTCAGCAGCATTGTCCAGCACCTTCATGCTGTAATGGTCTTCCTTCAGCCGTTTTGTTTTTTTAAGCTCTACCGGAATTAAAAGCAAGGGGCTTTGAATTCTTTCATTGGCCACCTCCCTTAAGTTGTGCCAGTTTAAAAATGTGATTACCAGTTTTAACTGGCTAAAACCAAATTCCTGCACATCCCGCTGGCTTTCCACCCTTATTTTATCTAATGCGCCAGGCAAATAAGCATGGTCTTCAAAACGCAGGTATTTATTTAGTATAATTTCTTTTTGCCCGGTTACCTTAGATGATACATCGCTGTTCCAGGTAAACAACAGGTCGGGCCGGATGCTTTGATAATGCAATACCATGGGTACACTGCTTACTGTAAGGTTTACAAAACGCATATTGGGTTTGTAATACAACAGGCGGTTGCGGCGGCTGGTATCAAATAAACGGTTACGTAGTTTGTTTAAAATAAACTGGCTCCGTTCTTTTAATTCTTTATTGACCCAACCGGCCACTTTACTCAGGTCGGTTTGTTTTTCAGGATCATATTCCCTGTAGTGTACCAGGCGGTCGATAATATCATACAGATCGGGTGTACGTTTGTGCCGGTCCAGCTCTGTCATTTCTGTAATGAGTGTGCTGATGGTGGGATGGATACGCTGGTTAAACTGTACCGGGTTAGTACGGTATTCGGCAAAATACTTTACATCTTCTTCTTCATACAGGTCCAGGCCCAGGGCCATACTGCCCAGTACCAGGCCCAAACAAAAAATATCTGTTTGCGCATCGTGGTGGCCAAGCAGTGTTTCAAAACAGTTATACCCCTTTATAAATGCCGGGAATTGTAGGGGCTCGCTGCTATTGAACTGTACCTGCAGGTTTTCCAGTTTATAAGACCCCTCCTCCACATCGGCTTCCATTTTTGTTTTGCCTACCACCTCAAAGTTTTTTGATTTAAAATCACTAAACAGGGCCGCCATCCTGCTGCTGGCTGAAGAGGGAGGGTGCGAAAATGTTTCATCAATATCCAGCCGGTTGCCTGTAATGAACAGGGCATCGTCGTTTTCAAAAGCGCCCACCAGGCCTGCTTCATGAAAGCTTAACACTTCTTCAAACAGGGGCATTACAAAGGCGATCACGTCGTCGGTGGCGTAATTACCGTTATCAAAAGCGGTTTCTAAAAAACGATAGAAAAATAGGCGTTGTGTTTCCATAAACGGGGCTGCTGTTATAAATACTGTTACAGGATATTATTCGTAGATCTGTTCGCTTTCATTTTCCTTTACTTCATAATAAGCGGCCAGCATTTTTTGTTTGTGCTGTTGTAATTTTTTATCACTGAATTTCAATTCTTTTTTTATGATGGCATCATAGCTGTCTTTCAGCTGGGCATCCTCGGCAAACTGGAAGGCCCAGCCCGAAGGAATTTCTTCCAGCGCAGGATCTACCAGTGCAAAATCAAGCAAAACATACCCCAGGTAATCCTTTACACTGGAATGGATGGTGCTGAATGTTTCTATAAGTGTTTCGCTGAGTACTGCTTTTTCATCCGGTGCAAAATCTGCAAAATACTGTTTTGCCTGACCAAGTACCATGGAGCTTTGAAACCATTTTGGTTTTAAAAACAATTGTAAAAACCGGCGGGTGAGCTGCGCCAGTTCATTCTGGCGAAAAATATCCAGCTGGTCCAGGTCGCTGATGCCTTCTATCATTTTTATTATTTCAGGCTCAGCGGCTTCTTTCTTTTCGTGCCATAACTGAATGGCTTTGGCCCGGATAAAATTTTCGGGATGCGAAATACCTTCCGTTTTAACATCGTTGGTTGCAGCAAAAATCTCCTCTGCCTGCTTTATATAACTTTCGGCATTCACCCTGTCCAGGCCGGTGGATGCTTTTACGAGGGATGTAATTACAGGGCCTGTTTTTTCCACCACTTTATAAGCACCCCGGTCGCAAAATATTTCTGTGTACAGGCGAAACAATCTTGCCGTTTCAAAATAAGCCGCTTCGCTGTTGTAATTGTTTGCAATGGCGGTAATAATGCGGTCGGCCACTTCCAGGTCGCCCTCCAGCATGGCGTACAGTTTAATATGGGTAAGTTCGTGCGCCAGTACGGCCAGCAATTCTTCTTCATCCAGCAGTTTGGTTATGGGTCCGCTGAAAACAATATGAGCTTCGCCGTTGAGGTAAACAATACTGGCATTCAGTTCATCGGTGTATTGTGCCTGGTATACGGTAACGGGCAGTTGTTGCAGCTCCAGTTTTTCTTTGGCAATGGCTATCTTATCGTAAATGAAAGCATCGGTAATGGTATCAAACTTGTAGGTATTTTTCAGCAACTCGGTCTTAAACTGCTGCAGCTGTTCTTCTTTATTTTTTGCAATGGAAAAATAATCCCAGGTTTTGGGTTGCGATTTAAAATGTTCTTTTACTTTCAGGTGATAGGGAAGCGATTGTAGCATTGCGGGTAATTAAATGAACTCTAAAATATGAAAAACATACGGCATTTATTTTACTATTGTCAGCCATTGTATCATAAAGGGCAACTTTAACCATTTATCAATTAGTGAGGCTTCGCCAGTATACTTTTTATATGTTTGCTGGATGGTAAGCAAGCTGCATCAACAGCAGTTATATTTTATATGAACCATTTCATCAGCCAGAAATTCAAGTTCTACTCTTTTATCTCCATGCTGCTGCTGGTATATGTGCATGGCTATAATTTGCATAATGGTTACCTGCAGCCTTTTACCGTAGTGGAAGAACCCCTGACCATCACCACATTTACCGAATATTTTTTAGCCAACGGATTGTTTCGTTTCCGTATTCCCATGTTGTTCATCATTTCGGGCTATTTATTTGCGCTGCACGATACAAAGCCTTATGCTGCACGAATTAAAAAAAGATGGAGAACATTGGGCATTCCTTATTTAGTATGGAGTGCGGTGGCTTTACTGATCACATTTGCCTGGCAGCAGTTTCCTGCTACGGCACAGGCCGTTAGTCATGCACAGCTAGATCAGATGGGCGATAACAGGCCCTACACCCAAATAGGGATCGGCGGAATTGTATTCAGGTGGATACTGGCACCCATTGCCTTTCAGTTGTGGTTTATCAGGAGTTTGCTGGTATACAATGCGGCTTACCCGTTATTAATGAAAGCGGTTACAAAAAAACCTGCAGTGTGGTTTGGCATTGTAACAGTATTATGGCTGCTTACTTTTTCTGTACCATTTATTGAAAGTGAAGGATTATTGTTTTTCTCCCTGGGCATCTATTTACAAAAATCAAACTTCAATATTGAAAAGGCTCCCCGCTGGCTGAATGTAAAAATATGGGCTCCTGTATTCATGATCAGTGCAGCAGTAAAAACATTGCTGGCATTTCAGTTTGGCTGGCATACAGGTTCTTTTATTACACTCTCACTACTGCACAAAATTACTGTGTTCAGTGGTTTGATAACTATGTGGTATGGTTGTGATGCCTTGGTAAGGTTTTGTATGAGCCGCAATTGGTTTACCTGGCTGTCGGCTTTTGCCTTTATCATTTATGCCCTGCATGTGCCATTGGTAAATTACTGTACACAGCTGATGTATATGTATGGTAAAAATATAGCTAACCTGCGACTGATGACTTTTATAATACTTCCCTTACTGATCAGTTTTATTTGCGTGCTGTTTGGCGCTGCCATCAGAAAACTATTTCCTAAAATTTATGGAGTTATAACAGGAGGAAGAGGACTGGCTTAAAATATGCTGCGTGCAAATACAATAAAACCACAAAGGAGTTTTAACAAAGAGCACAAGGAGAAAAAGAGAAAAAAGAGCAGCGTATTTCTCTTTGTACTCATTTTCTCTTTTCCACTCTTAGCCTTTTCTTCTCTCGCCCTCCACGTCTCTGCGTGCAGATACAATAAAACCACAAAGGAGTTTTAACAAAGAGCACAAGGAGAAAAAGAGAAAAAAAGAGCATCGTATTTCTCTTTATACCCTTTTTCTGTTTTCCACTCTTAGCCTTTTCTTCTCTCGCCCTCCAGGTCTCTGCGTGCAAATACAGTAAAACCACAAAGGGCACAAAGGAGAGCACAGAGTTTCACAAAGGAGTTTCAACAAAGAGCACAAGGAGAAAAAGAGAAAAAAAGAGCAGCGTATTTCTCTTTGTACTCATTTTCTCTTTTCCACTCTTAGCCTTTTCTTCTCTCGCCCTCCAGGTCTCTGCGTGCAAATACAGTAAAACCACAAAGGGCACAAAGGAGAGCACAGAGTTTCACAAAGGAGTTTCAACAAAGAGCACAAGGAGAAAAAGAGAAAAAAAGAGCAGCGTATTTCTCTTTATACCCTTTTTCTGTTTTCCACTCTTAGCCTTTTCTTCTCTCGCCCTCCAGGTCTGTTCGTGCAAATACAATAAAACCACAAAGGGCACAAAGGAGAGCACAGAGTTTCACAAAGGAGTTTCAACAAAGAGCACAAGGAGAAAAAGAGAAAAAAAAGAGCATCGTATTTCTCTTTGTACTCATTTTCTCTTTTCCACTCTTAGCCTTTTCTTCTCTCGCCCTCCAGGTCTGTTCGTGCAAATACAGTAAAACCACAAAGGGCACAAAGGAGAGCACAGAGTTTCACAAAGGAGTTTCAACAAAGAGCACAAGGAGAAAAAGAGAAAAAAAAGAGCATCGTATTTCTCTTTGTACTCATTTTCTCTTTTCCACTCTTAGCCTTTTCTTCTCTGCACCCTCCAGGTCTGTTCGTGCAAATACAATAAAACCACAAAGGGCACAAAGGAGAGCACAGAGTTTCACAAAGGAGTTTCAACAAAGAGCATCGTATTTCTCTTTGTACTCATTTTCTCTTTTCCACTCTTAGCCTTTTCTTCTCTGCACCCTCCAGGTCTGTGCGTGCAAATACAATAAAACCACAAAGGAGTTTTAACAAAGAGCACAAGGAGAAAAGATAAAAAAAAGAGCATCGTATTTCTCTTATCCACTCTTAGCGCAACATCACTCCACTATCCTCAGCTTCGCATAATTCAGCATGATCTTTTTTTCGCCATTCAGTTCAAACTTAACAGTGGCAATGGGATTATGTGCTGCGCCTTCCATCTTCATTACTTCGCCAAAACCAAATTTCTGGTGCTCTACTTTTTGACCGGCCTGTAAATTACTGGTATCACTGGCAATAAAATCAGCAGCAGGCACATGCTCCACTACTTTATTGGCGGGTTTGGGTGGCAGGTAACCGGGTGTGGTGGGTTTACCCGGGGGCGCTCCATATTGTTTTTCGGCCTGTGCGGCAGATCTGTTACCCCAGCTGCTGCCACCAGATCCGCGGTTCATGCGTTCAAAGGCGGTGCCACCAGGGCTGTTTTTAATACCGCCACCGGCATAACTCCTGTCAACAAATGCTTCAGGAATTTCTTCCAAAAAGCGGCTGCTTTCGTTTTGCTGCAATTGCCCAAAACGGTAGCGTGCATTACTGTAGGTTAACCACAATTTATGTTTGGCCCTGGTGATGGCCACATAAAATAAACGGCGTTCTTCTTCCAGTTCTTCACGGGTGTTGATGGCCATGGCATTGGGGAACAGGGTTTCCTCCAGTCCGCCTACAAACACTACCGGAAACTCCAAACCTTTGGCCGCATGTATCGTCATCAGTTTAACAACATCACTGTCTTCCTTATCATCATCGGCATCAGTTAATAAAACGATCTGCTGTAAATAGCCTCCCAAACTTTTATCGCCCACTTCGCCATCTTCTTCATTCATGGGGGTTTCGGTAAACTCTTTAATGGAGTTCAGTAATTCTGCACATTCTCATAACGGGCCAGGCCTTCGGTGGTTTTATCGTTGAACAGTTCTTTTACAATATTGGTGCCTTTTCCCACCAGTATGGCCACATCATAGGCATTCTTTTTAGTAAGCTCACTTTGAAACATCTTGATCATGGTTACAAAGTTGTCAATGGCTTCCAGGGTACCCGCCCTGAAGCCATACATGGCCGCATTGCAAAACACTTCCCACAGGGTTAAATTGTTTTCATTGGCAAACAATACCGATTTATCGATGGTGGTTTTACCAATGCCCCGGACGGGATAGTTGATGATGCGTTTCAACGCTTCCTCATCTCTTGGATTAACCACTACGCGTAAATAAGCAATAAAATCTTTCACTTCCTTACGTTGATAAAAACTCATACCCCCGTAAATGCGGTAGGCAATACCCATGCGGCGCAGGGCTTCTTCAAAGCTGCGGCTTTGTGCATTGGTCCGGTACAATATGGCAAAATCTTTATTGAAATAATGATTGCGCAGTTTTTGTTCCTGGATGGTATCGGCCACGGTTTTACCTTCATCATTATCCGTCATGGTACGCACCAAACGAATCTTTTCGCCCTGCTCGTTATCAGTAAATAATTTTTTTTCAATCTGGTTCTTATTATTACCGATCACTTCGTTGGCCACACTTAAAATGCTTTTGGTGCTGCGGTAGTTCTGCTCCAGCTTCACCACTTTTACCTCGTCATAATCTTTCTGAAACTGCAATATATTTTCAATGGTGGCACCGCGGAAGCTGTAAATACTTTGTGCATCATCGCCCACCACGCACACATTTTCGTGCATGGCGCCCAGTAATTTAATGATCTCGTACTGGGCTGTATTGGTATCCTGGTACTCATCAATCATGATGTATTTGAACTTGCGCTGGTACTTACTTAAACTGTCGGCATTGTTTTTTAATAAGAGGTACATTTTAAACAGCAGGTCATCAAAGTCCATGGCTCCGTTTTTAAAACAGCGCTTGGCATAGGCATCGTATATCTGGCCAATGGCGGGGCGGTTGGCCCGGGCATCTTCCTGCTGCAGGGCCCAGTCGTTGATGTATTCTGCCGGGCCTATCAGCGCATTTTTTGCAGCTGAAATGCGGTTGTATACCACGTTGGGTTTATAATGCTTATCGTCTAAGTTCAGTTCATTGATCACCGTTTTTACCACGCTTTTGGCATCATCGGTATCATAAATGGTAAAATTATTCGGATAACCAATCTTGTTGGCCTCTGAGCGCAGGATGCGTGCAAACACACTGTGGAAAGTACCGATGTACAGGTTCCGGGCCTCGGTATTGCCCAGTACTTTTTCCACCCTTTCCTTCATTTCGGCTGCAGCTTTATTGGTAAAAGTGAGTGCCAGTATGTTGAAAGAATCAATATGATGATAGCCCATCAGGTGGGCAATACGGGTGGTTAAAACCTTGGTTTTGCCACTGCCTGCACCCGCAATAATCATTATCGGGCCGTCTTTGTGCTCCACTGCTGTTCTTTGGGGCTCGTTCAGTTCGTCTAAATATTTTGGCATGCGGCGAAGTTACGAAAGCTGTTTGCAGAAACTGAAGTTGGTTTTTACTGTTTTTATTTTTTTATCGAACTCCTTCTACCCTCAAAAACCTTTCATTACTACACCCTGCTTTTTTATTTTAACACATCTTTATTGCGAAATCATTGATCCAACCTTAAAACCACACCTATGAATCCCCACACCGAAATGCCCGACGAAAAACTGATTCAGTTTTACCTGAACGGAAACCCCCATGCAATGGCCACACTGGTAGCGTTATATAAAGACAGGATCTATTGCTCCATTATAACCATGGTGCAGGAAAAATATGCTGCCGAAGAAATTTTCCAGGATGTGTTCATTACCATCATCAACAACCTGCTGGCGGGTAACAATGCAAAAGATGGTGACTTTTTACCCTGGGCCATTCAAATAGCCAACCAGTTATGTATGGAATACAGCCGTAAAACAAGGTTTGCCATGGTGGCCGATCAGCCTGCTGATATAAATACCATCCGGGACATAGATGTTGCCTTGCCGCTCACCATACCCCATACCACCTATCACGAAAGCCACGGCAAAATTAAAAGTATGATTGCGTTGCTGCCCGACGAACAAAGAGAAGTGGTTGCCCTAAATCATTATGCAGGACTGAGTTTTAAAGAGATCGCCGGTATTATGAAATGCAGTTTAAGCACGGCACTGGACCGGATGACATATGGCCTTACCAACCTGCAAAAAATGATGACAGAAAAGGAGGTCTTGTTGCAATAACATATATGTTTCCGCAGGCAGCAACAATAGAAATAATCCTACAGCAAAACAAGTAAGAAACCTACAAAATAATATCCTTATATTATCGAAATTCGTGCCTGTATATACAGAATATCCCAAAAACCAATAGTATGAAAAACACCATTACCCTAACTGATGAGCAACTTGTGCTGCTATTTATCGACGGCGAAACCCAGGCCCTGGACCTGCTGGTTAACCGGCACAAAACCAAGATCTTTACTTCTATCAGCTTGCTGGTAAAAGATAAATACCTGGCAGAAGATATTTTCCAGGATCTTTTTATTAAAGTAATTGAAAACCTGCGGTCGGGCAATTACAAGGAAGAAAACAAATTTTTACAATGGGCCATGCGTATTGCCCACAACCTTTGTATCGATCATTTTAGAAAAGCCAAAAAAGACACCGTCATTAAAACCAGCATTAACCACGATATTTTTGATGTGCTGGATGTTAAAGAGCCCAATGCAGAAGAAACCATCATGAAAAACCAGGCGCATTATACCGTAATGCAAATGGTAGACCGATTGCCCGAAGATCAGCGGGAAGTGATCATACTCAGGCATTTTGCCGATATGAAGTTTAAACAAATTTCAGAAATACTCAATTGCAGCGTTAACACCGCTCTTGGACGCATGCGTTATGGATTAATCAACATCAGAAAAATGATGGAACAAAATCAACTGGTACTGCAATAAGTGAGGATGCCATATTGTAAGCACCTTCCTATTGGAGGGTGTTTTTTTTGCTGCATTTCTTCTAAATAATTCCTCTTTCAATACTGCGATATAATAGGTATATTTAATATCATTAAATTGAATCGTTATGCCATTCTTCGATTTTCATTGCCACCCCGGGTTAAAACCACAGTTTTCGAACCCCGAAAATAAGCCCGGCCCCTGGGAATTTTTAGAAGCAAAGCTGGCAATATTTAAAGACCAAAAGATCGGCATCAATAAATTGTTTAATGAAGTGCTCAACTCACAAAGCTGCCTTACCCAACTGGCAACGTCCAATGTGAAATTAATAGGGGTGATACTGCATGCGCCGGAACAAAAGATTGGCCGTTCGCTCAGCGAAAAAAAGATCGTGAACAAAGGATCGGTAAACCTGATAGAAAAAACCCAGCTGCAATACCTGGCCAGCGGCGTGCATAGTTACCAGCTGATAAATACCGAACTGCAATGGTTGCTGGATGCGCCTGCCCCGGATGGCTTTACTTTTAAAATTGTAAACCGCTCATCCGACTTTAAGGAAAACAAGGCCAATACTGTTTACGGGGTAATAATTGTAGAGGGGCTGCATTGTTTTTTTAACGACCCCAATGCCGCAGATGCTAAAGCAATATTTACACAAAACTTCAATGAATTTACCATTAACCATACTGTACTGGCCATCAATATCTGCCATATGCAGCAAAACCCATTTTGCAATCACGCACATGGCATACAATTTTTTACGCCGGCCTATTTTTATCCCACTCAAAAAGGCATTACCAAATGGGGCAGCGAAGTGATACAGATGATGATAGATAAAAAAATTCTGACCGACATCAAGCATATGAGTTTGAAATCCCGCTGGGAGTTATATACCTGGTTTAAAGATGCCGGCGACGACCGCACATATATACAACCCATCATTTGTACACATGCCGGTACAACAGGATTGTCTATAAGAGACCGGGTAAAATATTTATACCGCCAGCCAGCAGATAAGGGCCTGGTGTATGAAGTGGCCTATCTGAAACCCAAAAGCAAACACGATGAAGAAACCTATCATAACTGCAGCAGCATTAATTTATATGATGAGGATATAGAACATATATTCCTGTCCGGCGGCATCATTGGCCTGTCGTTCGACCAGCGCATACTGGGTTTTGCCGATGAAAATGTATTGCCCGGTGTAACGGTGCCACACGATGTGGAATACATCAGCCATATGGAAGCAGACTTCTTTTTTGGCCCGGTAAACCCGGAAGTTTTGGATGTATGGCCCAACGATACAGGTGTTTGGGCAACGGAGGATTTTGAGAACCTGGATCCTTCTTTAAATACAGAGATGCACCGTCGCTTTTTGATTAATAACATCATTCATATGTTATGGGTGGCCAATAACCATCCTTTGATTGATGTAAAACAGGCCGCCAAGCAAATTTGCATAGGTACCGATTTTGACGGCCTCATCAATGCTATCGATTGCTGTAAAGATGCCACCGACCTGCAGCAGCTGCAGGACGACATGAAAGAAGGCATGGTGAATATGCTGGAACTTACCGGGCTGGATACGGTGTTAACAGATACCGGTCAATTGCTGAACGATATCTTTTATACCAATGGTAAAAATTTTGTGCTTCAACGCATTGCATTAATGAAAGGATAATCATGCAGCAAAAGTTTTTTTTAAGCATATCCATGTATACAATAAGGGCAGCAATAGTGCTGCTCTTATTATAACATATTTTGGTGCCCCTTATTTAAAAGGATCTGAAAAACGAACATCCGTAGTTACGCTTACATCACTTAATGTTTGCATAAAGGCCAGCAGCTTGGGAGCATCCTGCGGCGCCACGCTATGTGCAGGAACATGTGTGGGTGCACCCACAGGCCCGCCATTAAGCATACCGGCTAAAGTGGTAATGCTGCCATTATGAAAATAGGGAGCTGTAAAGGCAATATTGCGCAGGCTGCCCGATTTAAAACGGTTCTCATTATTAATGCCATGGTCGGTGGCGTCGGGCAAACCAAATGGTGCCACCGGCTGCGAAGTAATAAACATGGGCGGCGCATGACAACCGGCACAAGACGGGCCCACCGGCGGAGCAGTTAAAAATAATTGTTCACCCGCAGCTTCATCTGCCGTAAATGTTGCCAGGCCCTGTTTCACCTGGTCGTATTTAGACTGGTAGGTAACTATTGAGCGGATGAACTGTGCAATGGCCTTCCCGATTCTTACAGAATCAATGGTTGAACTGCCAAAAGCTTTTTGAAACAATGCAGGATAGTAGCCGAGTGCCTGCACCTTAGTTTCCAGTTCGGCCAGGGTAAGGCCCATCTCCACATTATTTTGTATGGGTTGCAGCGCTTGTTTTTCCAGTGTGGGAGCTCTTTCATCCCAAAACATTTTTCCTGATTTATAAAACCGCACATTCAGCAAGCTCATCGAATGCCTGCTGGTTAAACCAGCATTAAAGCCCTTGCTTAAAACGGCCTCATCGCTGAAAGATTTGTCGGGTTTGTGGCAACTGCCGCAGCTAACCGTATTGTTTTTAGAAAGATGCTTATCATAAAATAATACCCTTCCCAGGGTAGCGCCGTCGTTGGTAAGCTGGTTATCGGCGGGTGTATTATCATTTGCCTGCAACGCGTTCTGGATGAATGCGGGATAGGTATTGATATAATTAAGCGTGGTGGCGGGCAGGTTAGGACTGGTAAGCGGATCCGCTGCAGCGGTATCAGATTTTTTGGCACATTGCTGAAACAGTACAACGGTACCAATAAGGCTGCCAACAAGGATCGTTTTTTTTAAATGCATACGGTTTGGTTTAGCGTAAAGGGTTCTGGATGGTTAGACGGAAAATTAGCTCAATCCCTGCGGCCCAAAGAATAATTTCTTTTAAATGTAGTATCCACACTACAAAAAACGAAAACACATTAAAATATTGTTTCAATCAGAAGGTAAAATACCCCAAAAACTACCACTTTGTGGTATTGTTTAAATGAAAAAACTAACTTCTCTTTGTAACAGCTATTTAATAATCCCTTTACAAACTATAATATACCATCAGTTTTTGGAGGCCCGTATTTAACCATAGCCTGAAAACTCGAGGAACAACTTAGTAGATTTTTCTCATGCTTGAACACAACCCGTCCCGATTCCTCGGGGTGGGTTTTTTGTTTACCGCAGTCCGCTAAAAAAATTATCAAAAAAATACTAAAATAATTAGTGTTGATAAAATAAAACTATTATCTTTGGCTCACCAATTACATTTACAACGCAAAATCAGATACATCACTTATAAAAACAAAACACATGAGTAACGCAGACAAAATGGAGAAATCAGAAAAATTTAAGGCGCTGAAATTAACGATGGATAAGATCGATAAAGATTTCGGCAAAGGATCGGTAATGATGATGAACGAGAAGACGAATATGGAAATTGAAGTGATTTCCACAGGTTCAATTGGTTTGGATGTGGCATTGGGTATTGGTGGATTACCTAAAGGAAGGGTAGTTGAAATTTATGGTCCGGAATCGAGTGGTAAAACCACGCTGGCCATACATGTAATTGCGGAAGCACAAAAAAAGGGTGGTATGTGCGCCTTTATTGATGCCGAGCATGCGTTTGACAGTGTATATGCAAAAAAATTGGGTGTAGATATTGATAACCTGCTGATTTCTCAGCCAGATTATGGCGAACAGGCTTTAGAAATTGCCGATCGCCTGATTCTTTCAGGCGCCCTGGATGTGGTGGTAATTGACTCTGTAGCTGCTTTAGTTCCCAAAAGCGAACTGGAAGGAGAAATGGGAGATAGTAAAATGGGCTTGCAGGCAAGGCTGATGAGCCAGGCTTTAAGAAAATTAACGGCTACTATCAATAAAACCAACAGTTGCTGCATATTCATTAACCAGTTAAGGGAAAAGATAGGGGTAATGTTTGGCAACCCTGAAACCACTACCGGTGGTAATGCATTAAAGTTTTACGCTTCTGTTCGTTTGGATATCCGCCGTATGACGCAGATTAAAGATGGCGACGAAGCAGTAGGTAACCATGTAAAAGTGAAAGTGGTAAAAAATAAAGTGGCACCACCTTTCCGCCAGGCCGAATTTGATATTATTTATGGTGAAGGTATTTCAAAAGTGGGCGAGATCATTGATATGGGTGTTGAGCTGGGCATTGTTCAAAAAAGCGGCAGCTGGTTCAGTTATAACGGCGATAAATTAGGGCAGGGAAGAGATTCAGTAAAACAGCTCATGCTGGATAACCCGGGAATGGCCAACGAAATTGAAGCCAAAATAAGAGAGAAAGTAAAAGAAATGCAGGCGGTATAATCGCAGTTAAAATAATATTTATTAGGGTTAGTAAATATCAGGTCATCATGTGTAAAAGCATGATGACTTTTTTTATCGGATTATATTTCCGCACCACTCACGGAAATTGCTGAATGAAAAATGTTTATCACAGTCTGGTATATTAATATGAGATTTTGTTGAATAGGTTATCAGAAATTAGATTCCCCAAAGCTGCAGTAAAAATCGCCCGGCGAAAATATTTTGCCCGGTGTGCAATACCTGAGGATGCCGTTATTTTAGATCTACTAATGGCTACCGGTATAACCTTATTTTTGCATTTCAGATGATAGCTACCAACAAAAATATTACCGCACATATAGCACTGCTGCTGACCAATCTTTTTTTTGCCATCAATCTTTCAGCCGCTAAACATCTTACCAGTTTACAGCTGGCAAAGCCCTTTGGCATCAATGTAGTAAGGGTTGGTGTAAGTGTATTGTTGTTCTGGATCTTATTTTTAATTAAACCGGTACCGGTAGCTATTGAAAAGAAAGACAGGATGCGGTTGGTATGGTGTGCACTCAGCGGTATTGCCATCAATCAACTGCTTTTTTTAAAAGGCCTTTCTTTAACCTATCCCATACATGCGTCTTTGCTGATGCTGACCACGCCCATTTTAATTGTTTTTATAGCAGCATGGATATTAAAGGAAAAAACAGGATTCAATAAAATTGCAGGGTTGATACTCGGTATTGCCGGTGCTGCAATACTGGTACTGTCAAAAACAGCCGCTGCACCGGGCGATAATGTGGTTGCCGGCGATGTACTCATTATCATCAACGCCATTTCGTACACCATTTATTTTATCATGGTAAAACCACTGATGCTCAAATACAATGCGGTGGTGATCATACGCTGGATCTTTACCATTGGTTTTATAATGGTGCTGCCCTTTGGGTGGACGGAATTTACCGGCATCCGCTGGGTGGATTTTACCAGTGTGGATATGCTGTGTATGGCACTGGTGGTAATTTCAGGAACTTTTTTGGCCTACCTGTTTAATATATACGGTATCAAAATGCTGGGCCCGGCCGCGGCAGGATTTTATATTTACACCCAACCATTTTTTGCCACTGCCATTGCCATGATCTTTTTAAAAGAAGAACTGCCTTTTTATAAGATCATTGCGGCAGTATTCATTTTCACAGGCGTTTACCTTGCCAATAAATCTGTAAAAAATGCCTGAATACATCCTGGTAACAACGCCGCAGGAATTTACTGCCGCTGCTGATTTGTTTACTGCATATGCCGCATGGCTGGCAGTAGACCTGGGTTTTCAGCACTTTGATGAAGAGGTACAACAATTGCAAAAAGTTTACGCGGCAGATGCCGGCGGCATCATACTGTGTAAACAGAACAACGCTTATATTGGCTGTGTGGCAGTGCGTAAGATAACAGGTGATATTGCAGAACTGAAACGGATGTATGTACTGCCATCATACCAGCAACAGGGCATTGGACAGCAATTGCTGAACCAGGCAGCAGCACTTGCTGTAAACAGGGGCTACACATTTATCCGGCTGGATACCCTGCAGCATATGACACCTGCCATTAACCTGTATACCAAAAATGGCTTTTACCCCATAGCTGCTTACTATCACAATCCTATTGCAACTGCGCTGTACTTCGAAAAAAAATTAGTGGAGAATATTGCTGTTCAGTAACAGTCGTTGTATTTTTTTATCAGGCTTTTTAAACTGTATACCCGGTAGTCCAGCATTTCCCAGGTAGATTCAGGGATGGCATCACAATCGGCCATGGCGGCCTTCAGCTGGTTTACATAACCCTTGTCTACTTCAATGTGCACCCTTGATTTTTCGCCGCGGTATTCTGCTGTATTGGCGTAATAAGCACTTAAACCTCCCCCCAGCCGGTAACGTACCACCAGCTGTACCGGTACCGGATCAGACGGCATTTTATAAAAATAATATTGTGTTCGTGCATCATCGGTGCCAAAATACAAATTCATCCTGTCGCTGCTGTACACTTCCTGCAGAATCAAAACAGTGTCTTTGTCTTTAAGCGGCAAATAGCCCAGCTCCATATCGGCAAGATTATCTGTATACAGGTGCAGGTTGCAATGTACCACGGTGCTGCCCTTGAAATTGCCGGCATAAATTTTTCTTACATGGTCGGCATTTATTTGCTGCACTCCGGCAGCCGAACTAATAATAAACACATTGTGCTTTAATTTAATGGTTCCATAAATACTATCACCCGTATCGGCTATCAAAAAACTCTTTTTTTGACCCGATACAGTTACAAAAAACAGTAAGGCTATAAAAAATAACACCGTTCTCATTTTTGCAGTTTTAATGTTTACAAAGCAGCCAGCAGGTTGGGGTAAAACCAGTAGTAATAACGAAAAAAGCCGGCTTTTGGTTGTGTATAGCTGCAAAAACTTAACAGGATTCTGTTACAGCATCATTTTTTGGGGTAATCAAAAAACAGGAATTCTTTTTTGGCCCCGGCAAAATCGCCCCATTGGTCAACAGCTGCTCTCACCGCAAACACGGCACAGGTAGGCATGTTATCAATTTGTACCGACTGGGTAAGCTCATTTACAAAACAGGTAATGCCGGGGTTGTGGGCCACAATAGCGATGGTATTAAACCCGTTGTCAATAGTATTGATCACATGGTAAAAAACTTCAGAAGGGGCATGATACAGGGCGCTTACCAGAATGATGTCTGCTGACTGTTTACCCATGGTGTCGCAAAAAAGGGCTGCAGTTTTTTTAGCCCGTTTGGCAGGACTGCTGATAAACGTATCAGGCGTAATTTTTTTATCCAGTAGTTTTTGGGCCATCAGGGGAGCATCTTTTTTACCCCGCTCATTCAGGGGCCGCTCAAAATCATGGAGCGTAAAAGCAGTTTCTGCTTTAGCATGCCGTATTATAAGTAAGGTTTTCACCCGGTAAAAGTAATATCAAAACAGGTAAAAAGAGAATAAGATATTGCCGTTAATACCCCCTTACATTTTTGCCTTCCATATAATTCATAAAGGCCTTGTTGCAAACCTTGTTACCACCGGGTGTTGGATAGTCGCCGGTAAAATACCAGTCGCCGGTATTGGTGGGGCAGGCCTGGTGTAATGATTCAATGGTTTGATAAATGACCTGTATGGGGGTATCAATATCTTTGGGTGTAATTAACTCGGCTATTTTAGCTGATATCTCTTTTAATGCAAAGGGTTTGTACACTTCCTGTACCACGTTTACCGTGTGCAGTTGGTTATTGCGCTGCAGCTGCTTACACTTTTCCAGCAGTTCATTCAGCAGGCCTTCCTGGCCACGCTCCTGCAGCAATGCAATGGCGGCCCTGAAAGCAACAAAATCTTTCAGCTTGCTCATGTCTATACCATAGCAGTCGGGATACCGTATCTGCGGCGCCGAGGATACAATAATTATTTTTTTAGGCGACAGCCGGCTGAGCATCCGCACAATGCTTTCTTTAAGCGTGGTGCCCCTTACAATACTGTCGTCAATTACCACCAGGGTATCTTCATTCTTGCGCACGGTACCATAAGTAATATCATACACGTGCTGTACCATTTCATTGCGGCTGCTGTCTTCTGTAATAAATGTACGCAGCTTCACATCTTTGATCGCAATTTTTTCGAACCGCACTTTGCGGTTGATCATCTCCGACAGTTTTGCCTCATCAAAATCTTTACCCCAGCTTAATATGCGTTCTATTTTTATTGTATTCAGGTAATCCTGTGCGCCCTTTAACAAACCATAAAAAGCAGTTTCGGCGGTATTGGGTATAAAGGAGAAGATGGTGTTTTTAAGATCGTATTTGATCACTTTTAAAATAACATCGCTCAGGTTATACCCCAGAGCCATCCTTTCCTGGTAAATTTTTTCATCGCTGCCGCGGCTGAAGTAAATGCGTTCAAAACTGCAGGCCTTGCGTTCTTTGGGTTCCAGTATCTGTTCTATAGAATAACTGCCGTCAGATTTTACGATCAATGCACTGCCCGGCATCAGTTCCTGCACTTCATTTTCGCCCACATTAAATGCCGTTCTTATAGCCGCCCTTTCGCTGGCGCCTACAATTACATCGTCGTTTATATAATAATAAGAGGGGCGGATACCATGGGCATCCCGCATTACAAAAGCATCGCCATTGCCCACCAGGCCGCAAAAATTAAAGCCGCCATCGAATAAGGGTACGGCTTTTTTCAGCACTTTTACAATATCCAGGTGCCCGGGAAACGCTTCATCGGCCTTTACTAAAAAATGATGCAGCACTTCCATCATGGCAGCCAGGTCGCTCTGGCTTTGAAATTCGCCCGGATCTATGTTGACCAGCCCAAACAACTCTTCTGTATTTACTAAATTGAAATTACCGGCCAGTGCCAGGTTTCTGGAAGGGATGGTATGACGTTTGATAAAAGGGTGGCAAAACTCCACATTGTTCTTCCCCTGGGTGCCATATCTTAAATGACCCAGCAGTACTTCGCCTAAAAAATTGATATGGCCTTTCATCAGGCCCGGGTGTTGCTTGATATCGGGCTGGTATTTTTCCACTTCAGCAATTGCTGCACCTACCTGGCTGAAAATATCAGCAATAGGCTGGTTGGCACTGCTGCGCATACGGTGCAAAAACGGATAGCCGGGTTCGGTATTCAGTTTTACAGTGGCAATACCGGCACCATCCTGGCCACGGTTGTGTTGCTTCTCCATCAGCAGGTACAGTTTGTTAAGACCATACAGTACGGTGCCATGTTGTTGCTGAAAATAACTGAAAGGTTTGCGGAGCCGGATAAAGGCCAATCCGCATTCATGTTTAATTTGATCGCTCATGTTGGGGAGTGAGGCGCAAAGTTACAATTTCCCCTTTTCTTATCAGCATTTCCTGCAAATAAAAAATCCCGGTGATTACCGGGATAAGGAAAATATTTTTTTGCAACGCATTTACAAACCACTAATACAAAGACCAATTTGCAGTGGCTTGATATCGGGTCCTACACCATCTTTAAGCATGCCCGTAACCTGGTAGCTGGCAAATAATGAAAAATTGCCATATCCAACACGGCCGGTAACCGCCAAACGGGTGCTGTTAAAAAAACGTTTGTTATTTTCTTTTTCGGTATAACTGTTAATAGTACTGCCGCTTTTGCTCAATAAGGTTTTACCCTTGGTATGGGCGCTTAATAAAGTACCCACTTTAATACCCAGGGCGGCCTTAAGGGAGTTGTTACTCCTGGCAGGATCTTTAACAAACCTCAGTTCTACCGGTATTTCCAGGTAGGCAGTGGAAAGCTTATATTTTTTAAAATGATCGCTCGAATCTAAAGAAGTAAAAGGCAATTTGGTGGCAGTAGATTTTAAGTCGATACTGTAATTTTTAAAATATACATTACTGGTGCTAATACCAATACCAAAACCAACACCCATGCGGGGATTGTTTTTGAATATTTTTTCTTTCATGATATAAATATTGGCGCCCCTTGACAATCCCTTTTTATGATTTTTAATACTATCGGCAACACCGGTCCAGCTATCAACACCTAATTGAACCATAATATGATCGCTGGCGCGGTTAATAAGATCGGCTTTTTTAGTGTCTTTTTTTTCCTGGGCAACTACAGCAGATACGGATGCAAATGCAATACAAACAAGTACTATTTTCTTCATAATTAATTTTGAAGCTGCAAAATAACGTCAAATATTCTAATGAAGCGTTAAATTAAATTGCTTTGATTATATTTGCAGCCTCAAATGATATTTCAGTGCTGTAAACAGCTGTAATATATTGAGTATACTTCAGTTCTTATTCAGTACACCACATTGTTGCTGTGGGGTATACCAAAATAATTCTTACCTCAGGTTAAGAAGGGCCTATAGCTCAGTTGGTTAGAGCACCTGACTCATAATCAGGTGGTCCCTGGTTCGAGCCCAGGTGGGCCCACTACAAATCAAGCAGTTATGCAGTAATACGCATCACTGCTTTTTTATTTGTGGCAGGGCTGGCAATTAATTACTGCCGCCTTTGTGATCTTGTATTATCTTCAAATTTCAATGGCAGCACCGCTGCTGCAGTAACCGGTGTTTAAATATAATAAAGCAAATGTCAGCAATAACAGTTAACCAAAACAAAGAGCAGGAGTTTGTAGAAAACCACCTGCTGGCCTGGCAGCCGGCAGCACAGGGAATACAAAGAAAGGTAATGGCCAGCGATGAAAAGCTGATGCTGGTAAAAGTGGCATTTGAAAAAGGTGCCATTGGTGCAGTACACCAGCATCCGCATGTTCAAATGAGCAGCGTGGAAAGCGGAGTATTTGAAATTGAGATCAATGGCAAAAAAAAGATATTAAAGGCCGGCGATGCATTTTATGTACCCTCCAATGTATGGCATGGTGCCGTATGTGTAGAGGCCGGTGTGCTGATAGATGCATTCAGCCCGATGAGAGCAGATTTTTTATGATGCCTGAGCCGGGTAACCTGTATGCTGTGATCCGGCAGGGATGAATCAGGCTTTTTTGTGATCTTTGCGCCCTGGTTTTTACAGCTGCCGACAAACTTTGTACACTAACATCATACAACCAATGCCCCTGGCCGGCAATTTTTACAACACTGATGAACACTATTAAAAATATTATTTTCGACCTGGGTGGTGTATTGCTGGATATTGACACCACCAAAACCAATGCAGCTTTTGAGCAGCTGGGCGTTACCGATTTTAAAAACAATTATACGCTGCATAAAGCCGATGCGTTGTTTGATAATCTTGAAAAAGGGATCATTACAGAACAGGCATTTTATGATGGCATCCGCAGCATCAGCCGGTTGCCATTGCACAATGCCGATATCAGGGATGCCTGGAATGCCCTGTTGCTGGATTTTAGAACCGAAAGTTTACAATACCTGGAACAACTGGCAGCAACGCACCGCCTGTACCTGCTAAGCAATACCAACAGTATACACCATACTGCTTTTCACAACAATTTTACGGCCACCACCGGGCGGCCCAACTTTGATGCATACTTTACCAAAGCATATTACTCGCAGCATATTGGTTTGCGTAAACCCGATGCGGCCATCTTTCATTTTGTATTACAGGATGCCGGTATAGAAGCAGCCGAAACCCTGTTTGTAGATGACCTGCTTAAAAATATAGAAGGCGCTGCTGCCGTGGGTATGCAAACACACCATCTTTTGGCGCATGAGCGGATAGAGCATTTACAACTGTAAGCAACTGCTACTTTACCTCTTCAAAATCAATATAGTCCTCATTTTTTTTGGGTTGACTTGCAGGAGGGCGTGCCGCCGAATTGGCCTGGGCACGTTGCTGCTGCTTCATGTGTTCATTCATGGTGCGCTGCATTTCGTTCACCTTTTGCTTTACCTGTTTGGAGGTTTGATACAGGGGGACAATAAAATCAAATATCAGTTTGTACAACAGGTACAATACAAACAATTCAAATAGTGCCTTTAACATAATAACACAAAGGTAAATAACGCCAACATGTAACCTTGTTAAAATTTAAGGTTATATAAAAGACATATTTAAAGTTTGCTTTGGCAATTACATAACCATTAACTATATTTGCATTGGAAAATGAAGCAAATGAAGGGAACGAGGACCGTTCCCTTCTTCTTTTACCATGACTGCAGACACACAAATACAATCGATAGAAAAGCTGGTGACCTCGTTATTAACGGATGATATCTTTTTGGTTTCCATTAAGGTAAAACCCACCAATAACTATAAAATTTACCTGGATGCCGACAGCGGTTTGGGTATTGAAAAATGCATCAGGATCAACCGGGCCCTGTATAAGATCATGGAAGAGATGGGTTTTCATCCTGATGGTGATTTTTCACTGGAAGTATCCAGTCCCGGAGTGGATGAACCACTCAAACTGGTGCGCCAGTACAAAAAGAACATCGGCAGAAATGTGGAAGTGGTTACCAATGATGATGCCAAGCAGGAGGGTATACTGAAAGCCGTAACGGAAGAAGCCATCAGCATTGAACAGGTACAGGGTAAGGGAAAAAAAGCAATCACAATCAATACAGGTATCAATTTTGCTGATATTAAGCAAACCAGGGTACTCATAAAATTTTAATTACATAACAAAACCCATACCGGCTGGGTAATAATAGAGCTGGCGAGGACTATGGCAAGTATTAACTTAATCGACTCTTTCCAGGAGTTTAAAGAAGCTGAAAACATTGATCGGCCAACGCTGATGAAAGTGATGGAAGACGTGTTTAAAACACTGATAAGGAAGAAATACGGCAATGATGAGTGTTTTGATGTAATTGTAAATGACCAAAAAGGTGACCTGGAAATTTTCCGCCGCCGTACTATTGTAGACGATGGGGATATTTACAATACCCTTACAGAAATTGAGTACAGCGATGCCATAAAAATTGAACCCGACTATGCGGTGGGTGAAGAGCTGTATGAAGAAGTGGACATCCAGAAAGAGTTTGGCCGCCGTGCTATTTTGGCCGGTAAGCAAACCCTGGCTGCCCGTATCAATGATTTAAAGAAAAACATACTGATTAAAAAATACGAAGACCGCGTGGGTGATATTGTAAGCGGTGAAGTATACCAGGTATGGAAAAAAGAAGTGTTGCTGCTGGATGAAGAAGGGAATGAAATGCTGCTGCCCAAATCGGAACAGATCCCTACCGATTATTTCAAAAAAGGCGAAAGCGTAAGAGGTGTGGTAAAAAAAGTGGAACTGAAAAATAACCAGGCGGTGATCATCATCTCCAGAACCAGTCCTTCCTTCCTGGAAAAATTACTGGAAATAGAAGTACCTGAAATTTTTGATGGCCTCATCGTGGTGAAAAAGATTGTAAGGGATCCGGGAGAAAGGGCCAAAGTAGCCGTGGAAAGTTACGACGACAGGATAGACCCGGTGGGTGCCTGTGTGGGTATGAAGGGAAGCCGTATCCACGGCATTGTACGCGAATTAAAGAACGAAAATATAGATGTGATCAACTGGACGGCCAATACACAATTGCTCATCCAGCGTTCACTGACTCCTGCTAAAATTACCAGCATGGATGTGGATATGGAAGGCAAACACGCCAATGTATACCTGAAACCCGACCAGGTTTCGCTGGCCATTGGCAGAAGAGGGGTAAATATTAAACTGGCCTGCGAATTAACCGGTTTTGAAATTGATGTATTCCGCGATAATGAAGGCGAAGAAGAAGAATTTGATATTGACCTGGATGAATTTGCAGATGAAATTGAACCATGGGTAATTGAAACCCTGAAAAAAGTGGGCTGCGATACCGCCCGTTCGGTATTAGACCTTACTTCTGAAGAACTGGAACGCAGAACCGACCTGGAAAAAGAAACCATCGAGGAACTGAGGAAAGTATTAAAAGAAGAGTTTGGAAAAGAATAAGGGTTAAAGTCCATGGTCAATAGCCATGGAAGCCCGTTGAATAAAAGGATTTTCTATGGTCTTTGGCTCATTGTCCATCGACTAAAACTAAAATATATAAATGTCAGAAATAGTACAACTGCCCCGGGCAATGAAAGCCTCCATTGAATTTAACGTGAGTAAAGACACCCTCGTTGAATTCTTATTAAGCAAAGGTTTCAGTGCCGATGACATGCAGCGTGATTTTAAACTTACGCAAGACATGTACCGTGTGGCCCAGGCTGAATTTCAGCAGGATAAGGCCGCCAAAGCAAAAGCACAGCAGGTAGAATTATCGAAAGGATCTGCAGAAACAAAGAAGAAGAAAGACGAAGAAGACCTGTCCATTAAAAAGAAAGAAGCGGCAAAACCCAAAGAAGAAAAGCCGGTGGTGGAAGAAGTGAAGGCACCCGAACCAGCACCGTTACCAGAAGAGAAACCAGTGGTGGAGGAAGTAAAATCACAACCCGCAGAAGTAGTAAAAATAGAGGTATCGGAAATAGAAGCACCCAAAGTGCTGGGCAAAATAGACCTGGATGCCATTGATTCTTCAACAAGGCCCAAAAAATCTGCAAAGAAAAAAGAACCGGAAGCACCTAAGGCAGAAGAAGTAAAACCAGAAGTTAAAAAAGCGCCCCCGGCAGAAGCTGTAAAAGAAGAAGTGGTGCCAGCAGCAGTGATTGCTCCTGCAGCAACACCGGTAGTGGAAGAACCGCAAACCGATCTTCCGCCCGTTATTGAAAACATCCAGGCAGATAAGCTGACGGGGCCTAAAATTTTAGGTAAAATTGAATTACCCGTTGATAATGATACCCGCCCTAAAAGAGAAGCGGAAGACAAACGCAAGCGCAAACGCATTCCTATTGAGAAAAAAGGAAGCGGCGGTACCCCACCACCCGGTGGCGGACAACACCAGCGTACGCAGGGCGCACCGGGTCAAAACCAAAACACCCAAAACAGGAGGCCACCTCAACAGGGCGGCGCTGGCGGAGGCGGAAGGTTTAACCGTGGTGCCGGTACAGGCGCTCCTGCACGCAGGGAAGATAAGATCATCGACGCAAAAGAGATCCAGGATAAATTAAGAGAAACACAGGCCAAACTGGCCGGCGCCGGCGGCAGGGGTAAAAGCCTGAAAGCCAAATACCGCAAAGCCAAAAGAGACGAACAGGCAGAACATGCCGGCGGAGGTGAAGAAAGCAACAAATTACAGGTTACCGAATTTATATCTGTAAGCGAACTGGCCAATTTAATGGACGTAAGCTTTGCAGATGTAATCAGTAAATGTATGAGCCTGGGTATCATGGTATCCATCAACCAGCGTTTGGAAGCCGATGTGATTGAACTGGTGGCCAGCGAATTTGGCTACGATGTGGAATTCATTGGGGTGGATGATGCTGCCGAACTGGAAGTGGATGAAGAAGAAGATAATGCCGATGACCTGAAACCACGTGCCCCAATTGTAACCATCATGGGTCACGTAGATCATGGTAAAACATCTTTGCTGGATCATATACGCAATACCAATGTAATTGCCGGTGAGGCCGGAGGTATTACACAGCATATTGGTGCCTACGAGGTTACCCTGAGTAACGGACGTGCCATCACCTTCCTGGATACACCGGGTCACGAAGCCTTTACGGCCATGCGTGCCCGTGGTGCCAAAGTAACCGATATTGCCGTGATTGTGGTAGCGGCCGATGATGCAGTGATGCCCCAAACCAAAGAGGCCATATCACATGCGCAGGCGGCCAATGTACCCATGATATTTGCCATCAACAAAATTGATAAAGACGGTGCCAATCCTGATAAGATCAAAGAACAGTTATCTGCCATGAATATACTGGTGGAAAGCTGGGGCGGTAAATACCAGAGCCAGGAAATAAGCGCCCGAAAAGGACTGCATATTGATGAACTGCTGGAAAAAATATTACTGGAAACCGATATCCTGGAACTGAAAGCCAACCCTGCAAAGGCCGCTAACGGAACCGTGATTGAAGCTTCATTAGATAAAGGCCGTGGTTATGTGGCCACCATACTTGTACAGAACGGCACACTGCGCCAGGGCGATATGATCGTTTCGGGTCAAAACTTTGGTAAGGTAAAAGCCATGTACAACGAGCGTAACCAGCGGGTGGATGTAGCGCCCCCTTCTACACCGGTATTGATACTGGGACTGAATGGTGCGCCGCAGGCGGGTGAAACCTTTAAAGTATTTACCGATGAAGCAGAAGCAAGGGAAACCGCATACAAACGCGGACAAATCCTGAGGGAACAGGGTATGAGGGCTAAAAAACATATTACCCTGGATGAAATTGGACGTCGTTTGGCATTGGGTAACTTTAAAGAACTGAATGTAATTATTAAAGGTGATGTGGATGGATCGGTGGAAGCCCTGAGCGATAGTTTACAAAAATTAAGTACCGAAGAAATTGTGGTACGGGTAATTCATAAAGCCGTGGGTGCCATCAGCGAAAGTGATGTTACCCTGGCAAATGCATCCGATGCCATCATCATCGGTTTCAACGTACGTCCTTCTATGCAGGCAGCACGTTTGGCCGAAACAGAAGCCATCCAGATCAAACTGTACTCCATCATCTATAACGCCATTGAAGAAATCAAGAGCGCTATGGAAGGTATGCTGGAACCTACTGTTGAAGAAAAGATACTGGGTAATGTGGAAGTGAAGGAAACTTACCGTTTTGACAAAGCCACCGTTGCCGGATGTTTTGTACTGGATGGTAAAATGGCCCGTAACAACCGCATCCGCCTGGTACGTGATGGTATTGTTATTTTCACCGGCGAACTGGGCAGCTTAAAACGTTATAAAGACGATGCTAAAGAAGTAACCAGCAGCATGGAGTGCGGATTAACCATTAAAAATTACAACGACCTTAAAGTGGGCGATATAGTGGAAGCGTTTGAAGAAGTGGAAGTAAAACGCACACTCTAATCTTTTGTTAAATACAACATGGTAAAGGGCTATTCAAACAATAGCTCTTTACTTTTGGTGATAATGAATTTTCTTATGAAGCGTAGTTTACTTAGTATAGTGGCGGTTTTTTTTACAGCAGTGCTGATGGCACAGCCGCCGGTGGCGCAACCCAAAAGAGTGATCGCCGATAAGATCATTGCAATAATTGGCGACAAAATTGTTTTAAAAAGCGACCTGGATAACAGCCTTGCCGACATGGTGCGCCAGGGCGTTGAATTGCCCCCCAATGCACAATGCCTAACCCTGGAACAGGCCATGGGCATTAAAGCGCTGGTACTGCAGGCCGAAAAAGATTCCTTACCCATTACCGACGAAGAAATTGAAGCTGATATAGACAACCGTATCCGCAATTATATTACCCAGCTGGGCACCAAAGACGAACTGGAAAGAGTAGCCGGCAAATCGGTATACCAGATGAAAGAAGATTTCAGGGAACCCATCCGCGATCAGAAACTGGCACAGGCCATGCGCAATAAAGTGGTGCAGGACATCCGTATTACGCCCAAAGAAGTGCAGGAATACTTTAGTAAAATACCCACCGACAGTTTGTTTTTATATGAAAGTGAAGTGGAAGTGGGGCAGATCGTTTTGTTTCCTAAAGCCAGCAGGGATGCAGAAGAGTATTGCCAGGAGCAGCTGAAAGAATACAAACAACAGATAGAAACAGGCAAAAAAGATTTTTGTGCCATTGCCAACAATTATACCGAAGATCCGGGCAGTAAAGACAAATGCGGTCAGTACGAGATCAACCGCAGTCAAAAAAATCTTGACCCTACCTGGCTGGCAAAAGCCTTTTCTTTAAAAGAAGGACAAATTTCGGCCCCGTTTAAAACCCGTTTTGGATACCATATTTTACAGCTGGTAAGCCGTTCGGGCGATGATGCGGTGGTAAGGCATATATTACGGATACCACAGGTAACCAAGGTAGAGTTGAAAACGGGCCTGGAAAAACTGGATTCTATCAGGGCAAAATTAATTACCGGTACCATTGGTTTTGGCGAAGCGGTAAATAAATACAGCAACGATGAAGAAAGCAAGTTTACCGGTGGTATGCTGCAGGGCAGGGATGGCAGTTTTTTAACCATCGACCAGCTGGATAAAGACATGGTGGTAATGCTGAAAGACCTTCGGGTGGGTCAGTATTCTCAGGCCGTGGAATATACCGATGCATCGGGTAAAAGAGGCCTGCGCATTGTGTACCTGAAAACAAAAACAGAGCCGCACCGCGAAAACATGAAAGACGATTACAACCGCATTGCACAAAGGGCGCTGGAAGATAAAAAGAATGATGCGCTGGACAGCTGGTTTTCAAAACGCATCCCGTCTTACTATATTATGGTGGATGATCAGTACAAAAGCTGCCCCGAAATGTCGAAGTGGACAGGCGCCGTTACCACCACAAAAAATTAATACAACAGTACATCTGATAAAAGCGTTCCGGCAACCACCGGAACGCTTTACTTTTGCATACATATCAATATATAAGGTTACAGCCTTAATAACATTTTATAATGGCACCAATTCGTGTAAAAAATAAAGCTACGTGATAGATAAAAAACAGTTATTTACCAAAGAAGAAAATGCCCTGCTGGTGGGGCTGATACATAAAGAACAAACCGAAACCCAGGTAAACGAATACCTGGATGAGCTGGCATTTTTGGCCGACACCGCCGGTGCCACGGCCGTAAAACGCTTTACCCAAAAACTACCGCACCCCGATAGTAAAACCTTTGTGGGCAAGGGCAAGCTGGAAGAGATTAAACAATATATTTTGCTGAAGGGGAATATACAGATTGTAATATTTGATGATGAACTAACAGGCTCGCAGATACAGAACATTGAAAAAGAGATTGGCGTAAAAACCATCGACCGCAGTGATTTGATACTGGATATTTTTGCCAGCCGGGCCAAAACAGCCCAGGCCAAAACGCAGGTAGAGCTGGCACAATACCAGTATATTTTGCCCAGGCTGAAAGGGATGTGGAAGCATTTGGAAAGGCAGGGAGGTGGTGTGGGCACCAGGGGGCCGGGCGAAACGGAAATTGAAACCGACCGCCGTATTGTAAAAGACAAGATCGGTTTATTGCGCAAGCGCTTATTGGAAATAGACAAACAGGCATTTACCCAACGCAAAGACCGTGGCGAATTTATACGGGTGGCACTGGTGGGTTATACCAATGTGGGCAAATCAACCCTGATGAATTTGCTGAGCAAGAGTGAGGTATTTGCCGAAAATAAATTGTTTGCCACGCTGGATACCACCACCCGTAAAGTGGTGTTTGAACAAACCCCTTTTTTATTAAGCGATACGGTGGGTTTTATTCGTAAACTGCCGCATCACCTGGTAGAAAGCTTTAAAAGTACACTGGATGAGGTAAGGGAAGCCGATGTATTACTGCATGTGGTGGATATATCGCACCCCAAATACGAAGAGCAGCTGAATGTGGTGAATACCACGCTGGCCGAACTGAAAGTGGCCGAAAAGCCCACCATTACCATATTCAATAAAATGGATAAATACGAGGCGGAAGCATTTGACCAGTGGCTGGAAGATGATGTAAAAAAGGAAATACTGAACGACCTGCGCCAGCGCTGGCAAACCGAAACCAAGGGCAACTGTGTATTTGTATCGGCGGTGGAAAAAACCAATATTGATGCCCTGCGCCAAACCATTTTAAATTGTGTACGGGAAGCGTACAGGATACGGTACCCTTATAAGGCGGAGTTTTTTTATTGAGATGGTGAATAGTGAATAGTGAATGGTCAATAGTGAATGGTGAATAGTGAATGGTGAATGGTGAATAGTGAATAGATCTCTACTGTCAACTATCATCTAATATCTGTCCTCTTTTTTTATTATTTAGTATAATTAAATGAGCACTACCAACTACACCTGGCACAAAATAGCCCCATCGGTTGCCGAAATCAACTTTATTAAGATTAGCCGCAGATGCGCAGATAAATTTTATGAATGAAAACAATCATTATACCTGGCATAAAATTGCCCAATCGGTTGCGGAAATTAATTGGGGGCCAAATGGACTGACCGAACTGGAAGTAGCCGGTAAAAAGATTTGCCTGGCCCTGCACCAGGATAGCGTACATGCCTGTGTCCATAAATGTCCGCATGCGGGAGGAGCAATGGCAGCCGGACACCTGGATGCCCTGGGTAATATTGTTTGCCCCCTGCACCGCTATAAGTTCAGTATAAGTAATGGCCGCAATACCAGTGGCGAAGGCTATTTTTTAAAAACTTTTCCGGTAGCCCTACGGGCAGACGGTGTTTTTATAGGCTTTGCCCAAAATAACCTTTTCGGCTGGATGAAATAGTTGGGCTAATTTTTTTTACTGAATGTAAAATGCCTTACTTTTGCCGTCCCTTAACCGGGAAAACTACTGCGGTAGTTAAATTCCTCCTTAGCTCAGTTGGTTAGAGCATCTGACTGTTAATCAGAGGGTCGCTGGTTCAAGTCCAGCAGGGGGAGCGGAAGTCCGAATTTATCCAGAAAAGTCCTCTTATGTCCAATAAGGGGACTTTTTGTTTTCTGAAAGAACATTGGGTGTTCTTATGACTTCAGGATAACAGTACATCAGCAGGAATACTCAATTCCCGGTGAAATAATCTTGCTAATTCTAATGTAAGTGGTTTGCGTTTATTGAGTAGGGCAGATACATATCCCTTGCTTCCAACTTTCCCCACCCAATCTTTATTTTTCAGGCCAAGATCCTGCATTTTCAGTTTAATAGCCTCAATTGGATCGGGTAAAGAAACCGGGTAATTGATATCCTCGTATTGTTTAATCAGCAATAATGCAACCTGAACTTTTTCACCAAGCGGGCTGTTCAGTTTAACACTATTATCAAATTGCTTATCAACCCAGTCAAGATATTCCTGGTATTGTTTTTTGGTTTTAATTATTTTGAGTTCCATAATTATTATTTTTTGTTTTGAACGATTGTTACATCAATTTTATCATATTCTGCATGCGTGCCAAACCATTTTACCTGGATAGCTTTAAAATCAAACACAATCCGCACTACCAACCGGTATTTATTCCCCATGATATTAAAAACTACACGGTCATCTGCTACAAGGCTTGCATTTCCGTACACCTGCTTTAATTCATTGAAATTTTTAAAATCACAACTTACCAGTTCATGATACCACTCCTGAAGCGCCGTAGCAGCCATTGGGTATTTTTTACAATACTCCAGCAATGTTCTTCTTGTTATAATATTAAACACGTGTAAAGATAATAATAAGTTTTCTATTAGAAAACTTATGTTTTTAATGAACCAGGTATAAAAAACTTCAATTTATAAATAAGCCCCAGATCCTCAATAAATTGTTGTAGGTTTTTCTCGGCAGGGGGACCGTAAATGATAAAAAAGGGTATACTTTTATAGCGTAACCTTTTTTATTTTCAATATGAATCGAATCATTCTCTCTGCGCTGTTTTTGGGCATATTTGCTCTGCTTTGTTTAAATACAAATGCACAAGCCACCGGTAAGATGTACAGAATTGCAAAAATTAAAGTGGATAGCAGTCAGTTAGCGCAATATACATCTGCCTTAAAAGAACAGATGAATACAGCTATTCAACTTGAAAGGGGCGTATTGTCCTACACGGTGGTTGCAGATAAAAAAGATGCAAGCCTGATAACTATTTTAGAAGTATATGCCAATGTTGAAGCATATCAATCTCATATTTTAACTCCACATTTCAAAAAATACAAACATACGGTGAAGGATATGGTATTGTCTTTAGAGTTAGTTGATACTGAGTTAGTGGCAAGAGTACAAAAAGAGGGGTATTAATTTAATTGACCTAATGCAATTATTACAGGAAGTCCGCCGCCTTGATTCGTGTCCTAACGAACCATATTAAAATACTAACAGTATTGTTTTAATCAAATACACTTACTACTTCTGTTAAATACTTTTCAGCGTTTCGGTTATTGAGTACAAGAACCGGGTCAGTTAAGTTGTCTAATTTTTCTGCACCGTTCTTAAAGTGGCCTGGTATTTATTCAACACCTCCATTTCTGTTTTAAGCCGTTGTTGGTATCGAAGTATGGGAGTAGCAGCGTAGCTGTACCAACAACATTGCGATTCTGAATTGCTTTACTTATTGTTGTCATTGATTGCGGAACATTGTTGGTACAGCTTGGCACAAAGCCTATCCCTTCGATACCAACAACGGCGAAAAATACACTTACTACTTCTGTTAAATACTTTTCAGCGTTTCGGTTTTTGAGTACAAGAACCGGGTCAGTTAAGTTGTCTAATTTTTCTGCACCGTTCTTAAAGTGGCCTGGTATTTATTCAACACCTCCATTTCTGTTTTAAGCGGGTTGTTACTGCTGCTGCTTTTGCTGCTGAAATCCATTACTTTTACAGGCTCTTTGCCTGCAGCAGGCCATTCCGGCAGCCCTGCTGCATTGGGGTTGCCGGTGGCGGCAAAGTTTACCCAATACGTACTCATCAGCTCCTCCAGTTTTTTGTCGGCGGCTTTCCAGGGCCTGTTCCATACATTCAGGTTGTGTAAAGCATAGGGGACTTCTGCAGAATGAAATGCCCCGTTATCAGGCTCGCCGGCCGGTTTTTTATTAAATACGTATAGCCATGCCTGTTGTTTACCGGTTGCAGCCTGCAGGGTGGCCCAGGTGTAATTTTGCCAGGCAAAAAACTGGTCTCTCGACATTGACTTTTGCGAAACAGCGGCTTCTTCATCAGAACCAGCCGGAAAGGCTTTCAGCAGTTGCGGAGCAAAGGCCCCATATTTTTTTTGTATGTTCTGCGTAAATCGTTCTGCGTTTAAAGGAAATTGCGGCGCAAACCCTTCATCCGTATTCCAGCCGGTTAGCAGGGGTACATCGTTTTGTTTGCCCTGTTGAAAGATGCTGTAAATATCTGCGGGTAATACGTGGCCATCAATAACCGGGCTGCTGATACTACCTGCTGCTTCCAGTAATGCTGCAGCAGGCAATGCCCTTAAGTCGGCAATGGATGGTGCATTCAGCAGGGTACTTAATTGTAGGCCAGCCTGCTCCGCTTCTTTCAATTGCTGCAGCCTTCCATTAACATCAAACATACCGCCGCTTTGTGCAATGGCTCTGCTAAACAAACCGGTGGCCAGCGGCGAGGCCATCAATGCACAAACACTTTGCGCACCTGCCGATTGCCCCGCAATGGTTACCCGTTGCGGATCGCCGCCAAATGCAGCAATATTATCTTTTACCCATTGCAATGCAGCAATTTGATCGAGCAATGCATAATTACCCGATGCCTGATAATTGCTTTCTTTAGATAAACCTGGATGGGCCAAAAAACCAAAAACACCCAGGCGGTAATTAATGGTTACAAACACTACCCCTTTTTTTGCCATTGCCTCGCCATCGTAAACAGGTACAGCGCCCGAACCGCCGGTAAAGCCGCCGCCATGTATCCACACCAGCACCGGTTTTTTTTCATTGGTTTCACTGGTCCATACATTCAGGTATAAACAATCTTCGCTTAAGGGTGTGGCGGGGGTTATAAATTCCTGGCTCCATAAATAAAAAGGCACGGGTGCCGGCTGTATGGCACTGGCCCCAAAAGCAGTACATTGTTTTACGTTGCTCCAGCTGTTGAGGGGTTGCGGGGCCTTCCACCGGAGATCTCCTACAGGCGGGGCAGCAAAGGGAACGCCTTTGAATACCTGTATACGGCTTTCTGTTTTTAATATGCCGCTCACAGGGCCGGCAGTGGTTTGTACAACAGGGGTACTGCTGTACTGCGCATGCACTAAAGGCAGCAATGCAGATAAAAGCAGTACCACCCATAAACGCTTTTTTAAAGCAGCAGGGGTATTGTTTTTATGATGAGCCAATGGATTTGATTTTACGGTGTGCAACATAGTACACTTAAAGTTCGTAAAAATTGTCTTTCAATACCAATTTAAAGCGCCCGGCAGATAACAACGGCAAAGAATTTACATTCTGAATTGCTTTACTTATTGTTGTCATTGATTGCGGAACCTTGTTGGTACAGCTTGGCACAAAGCCTATCCCTTCGATACCAACAACGGCGAAGATTCGATTAATCAGGAGGGATTTTAAAAAATCTTTATTTTGTAAGCGTAATTTTGGGCAAAACAATCTTTACTTCCATCTCTTTCTTTTCATCTTTCCAATACACGATAAAATTTACTTTGGCATCAGATAAGTGAAACCGCTTTTGCAGTCTTTCGGCTATGGTTTGTTTGAATTGCTGTGAATATTTAAGTATCATTTCTCCCTTGGAATTACCCAGCCCATCTTCCAGAATAGTCAACGTATTACCACTTTGGAGGTTATTCATTCTTCGTTGTACATATTCAAAATAGCCCAGCTGAACATCCCTATGCGTTAGATATAATGCCATTTGATTCGGTTCACTGTATTCATTGTTATCGTACGTGTAAGAAAGAGAGTCTGTTATCAATGGCCGAAGATAATTACCATTGTAAAAGATACTTAGGTTTGTTTTGGCACGTGTAACGGCAACGTAAAATTGCCGTCTGCTTTCGTCACTATCGGGTTTAAATCCATTTAACATCAAAAATATGTTGTCAAACTCTTTACCCTTAGCCTTATGGATAGTGGATACATAAATTGTTTCAGTATCGATATGAATAAAGTCCTCCATTTGAGATTCCATCAGAAAGGCCTTCCAGTCACTTTTATATTTTTTTACCGGGTTGGATAATTCGAATTGTTTAATGATGTTTAGTACCAGCTCAAGTTTATCACTTTGTTTTGCATATGTGGAAAGCTGGTGAATAGCTATTGCCCAGTCTTCATCCCCGATGAGTGGCGAATCCGCATTGTGATTCACTTGGTCAGAAAAAAATCTTAACTCTAAAAGATTGCCCAGATTAAATCCGTCGTTGGTCTGGATAAGCTTTGCCTGTAAACCCTTTTGAATCAGAAGCCCGGTTAGTTGAATAGCTTCTTCATTAGTTTTAGTTAATATGCAGGTGCTGCCTGCAAGGTCTGTTCGTCCGATCGTATTTACTAACGGCACAATCAGCTTAGTACTTTTATATTCCACAATTTGAATGATCCCATTTTGTTGTTGTTTGGAAAACCCGGGAATATTTTTTAAACGATGTTGTATTCCTTCCACCCATTGATTAGCAAAAACAACGATGTTATTTTTGCTTCGGTAATTTTCAATCAGGTCATATTTTACAGCCGATTTTTCAGTAATCAACTGCTGCATAAAACGAGAATCTGCCCTCCTGAATCCATATATATTTTGGTCATCATCCCCAACCAGGATGACCCGCATATACTCATTTTGTTCCATTAAAGCTTTTACGAGTTCATACTCATCCGCATTCATATCCTGCGCTTCATCCACCACCAATACGGCTTTTGTGATCCGGTTGATTTCAATGTCTCCACTACGTATTTTCTCAACAGCTGTTTTTAATATCGAATCTGATTTTGATAAACTACCAACCCGCCCAAGTAAATCAAAGCAGTAGGAATGAAAGGTTTTTATTTCGATGAAATTGGCAGCATTGGTAATCAACTCCAATAACCTTTTTTTGAATTCGGTAGCTGCAGCCCTGGAAAAAGTAAGCATCAACAATTGTTCATGCTTCACATCCTCGGCCAGCAACAAGGAGGCTAATTTATGAACCAGCACTCGTGTTTTACCACTACCCGGGCCAGCAGTAACTACTATATACTGATTTTGAGAGTCTGTAATAATCTTTAATTGAGAGGGCGACAAAGCGCCAAATAGTTTTTTAAATTTTTCAGGAGTCAGGGTTCGCTTTATTTCATCCTGACGGCTACCTGGAAAATATTTAGAGAGAAAAGAGGAATAGTTCAAGCCGAAATAATCTTCTACAAATTGCAATGCTTCACTATAGTTCCCAATCATTTTTTTTGCATATTCGCCAACGATATGAATTTGTTGTACTTTTTGCTGGTAAAACTGGCTCAATTTCTCGTAATCGCTTTCCTTATATTGAATCCTGTTGTTTTTTTCCAGCCTGTCAATTGAAAGCCTGTTATGAACAACTAAAAATCCACCTTCAATCTTAATAGCTTCAATTCGGGAAAGATAAAATAAAGTATCTTCTATATCATCAATAGTTAATTTTATGGCGAACATTCCCTGTTCCTTTTCAACAATTTCTTTTAACTCCTGTACGGAAAATTCTATTAGTACATCTTCTGAAATGCTTTCTTGCGTTTTAAGTTCATTTGATTTCTTGTAGAGATATTCTGTGACCAGTTTTGCTAGAAAGTGTCTTTTGCTCAATTTTTCTTTGAACTCGTTCTTTGCTATGGTTAAAACAATTTGGATATGGTTTCTGGAGTATTCAAGATTGTGCCTTTTTATCCAATTTTTAATGGCCCAAAAATTAATAATTGTTTTGAGTTTGTTGGGTGTACTGTCGCTAATTCCGGATTCGGTAAATTGTTCATTGATTTCCTTTAAGTGATAGGTAGCTTCTTCCTCCTTTAAAATGGTCAACAACAAATCTTCCTGTTTTCTATAGCTTTCTACAATAGCTAATGACCGGTTGCTACTTTCTCCTTTTTTAATAAAGGCATTTAAGTCTTTGGTTTGCGCCAAAATATTTTCTTCTCTAAGTAGTTCAATGATTCGGATTACTTCTTCCTTTACGATTCCTAACTGGTCTGAAATATAATCAACTCGTGATTCCGCCTGTTCTTCAGTGGATAGTCTTTTACTTTTACTGGAAAATAGTTTTTTGATAATTCGAATGGCTTTTTGCTTTTGAGGGTCATCGAATTTTTCTGAGCCATTAATTTTATTGATCGCTTCCTGTGCAGTTTTACTCAAAATACTGTTTGCAAAAATGCGGGGCATATTCTGACCTCTCCTTAAATACCCGGCATCCTCCAGGGCAGCAATAGCAGTAGTTACTCTTGTCTCTATTTCATTAATTCCCTCATCCCATCCCGCCTTTCTGGCGATCTCTAGAGCTGAATTAGAACTTTTATCCCTTGTTCTGGTAAGATCTTTGATAGCCCTCCAAACCTGGTTGATTTCTTTGCTACTTATTTTTGTTTGATTGAGTAAAATAAAATGTTTGTCCAGGTCTTCCTCGTTAAACAGCACATAACATTCCGCATCAATATTCTCATCACGACCAGCTCGGCCTGCCTCTTGTATATAATTTTCTAAAGAATCTGAAATATCGTAATGAATAACGGCACCTACATCGCTTTTATCTACTCCCATTCCAAAGGCGGAAGTGGCAACCATTATCTTCACTTCGCCAGACATAAAAGCATTTTGGTTGGCAGATTTTTCATCCTTATCCATTTTGCCATGATAGGGCTTTGCATTAAAACTATCATCGCTTAATCTTTGAGCCAGCTTATACGCCCGCCTGGTTCTCGACACATATACAATAGCGGGGCAATCTTTTGATTCAAGAATACTTCTCAGTTGATTATATTTATCTTCCTCATTATCTTTTTGAAAAACCCGGTAATGAAGGTTGGTTCTTGTTGCACCTGACCTAAAAACTTCTAAAGTAAGATTCAACTTTTCCTTAAAATAAGTTCGTATATCCTCAATCACTTTTTGTTTGGCAGTTGCCGTAAAACAAGAGACAGGAATAGGATCTTCAAGATTTTTCCTTTTCTGTAATTCTTTTATAAACTCACCAATATATAAATAGTCAACCCTAAAGTCCTGGCCCCAGGAGGAAAAGCAGTGGGCTTCATCAATTACAAAGCGGGCAATTTTTCTCTTAAGCAATAATCGCTCAATAGTAACCGATCGAAGTGATTCAGGGGAAATATATAACATGCTTGCATAACCGTTTTCAATTCGCTCAATTGTCTTACTTCTTTCTATCGGGTCTAACAAACCATTGATTGTTACCGCCTCGGTTATTCCCTTTTTCTCCAGGTTGTCAACCTGATCTTTCATCAGGGATTGTAAAGGAGATATGATAACAGTAAGCGCTTTTACATTATCGCCACTCATTAATGCAGGAACCTGGAAAGTAATAGATTTACCGCCCCCGGTAGGGAAAATGGCCAGTATTGATTTAGTTTCAATTGCTGCTTTCACAGCATTTTCCTGCAATGGTTCGTCGGCATAAGAACGAAAAGCCGGAAATCCAAAATACCTCTTCAAGGCTGAGATTGGATTTAAAGCCTGATCGCAATAATCACATCCGGGAATACAAGATTTATTCCGCATTAAAAATAGTATTCGTTCTACTTCGGGATGATTTCTCAAAACCCAGGGCGGAGTAATGGAATACCTATCATTGCAGTTCAATAAGGCCAAAGCGTAAGCCAAAGCAATCGGATGCTCTTGGATAAATGAGGTTAGATTACAGTGCTTACAAATTTTGTCGAGAAAAAATTCTCTTATCCTCTTCTCTATTGCATCTGAATATATTGAATTAGAATAGCCGAGGTATTTAAAAAAGCAAGAAAAACCTATGTGTTCGTTTAATAGGCCAAATAAGATTTCTTTAAATTCGGTGGGAAGTTGCTGAAATGTATTTACTTCATCATAAAAAAGATCCCGAGCCTTTTTTGCATCATTGACAGGATTATTGAGTTCTTCTGTTTGAAGTTTGTCATCCTTAAGCAAGCGATGATATGGATTTTTAGGAAATAGTAAAGGGGATAGTAAAAGTGTGTCAATTGCTTTATCCAATCCGAAACTTGGTTCGCTTTTATAGTTTTGAAGGTACACTAAATCGTGAGCAAGAATATTATGTCCACATAAATACTCTGCTTCACTTATAAACTCAAGGAATTCGCCAGGATGGTTCTTACGAAAAACGGCATCGTCTGACCTAACAGCCCCCATGTCAAGAATTTTATTCTTATCGGGGTTTATTTCGAGATCAAAAAAGGCAGTCAAATTCATCAGTTATATAAAAACAATTTTAAAACCGTAAAGGTCGGGTCAAATAAAGTAATTAAACTAGAAGATAGCAATTGTGCTATTCAAATAAGATCGAAAAAATAAATTCTCTTCATTTAACACATTATTGTTGTAATCTCCTAATCGTTTCATTTAGCCAATGTCTAAATCGCTCGTGAATATTAGTGCTAAGTTGTACATTCCCTGTTGCTGCTTGAAAGCCTATCCCTTCGATACCAACAACGGCGAAGAGTATCCTGCTTGGGTTTGTTCTCTTAATATCTCAGTTGGGGATTGTTTGTTTGACTAGGCTCATTATATATTCTATGTCGTTATCATCCTCAACTTGTATTTGATAATCTCCATTACCCCAATGACCAATTTTTGAAACATCTTTAGATAATTGTTTGGGATCGTCCAGTTCTCCAACTTTCAAATTGATAAATATCTTTAAGGAGTTTTTTAAAATGGTAATACCACAATAATTTTTCTTCTCCTTATTAAAAGCTATGTATTGTTTTTTAGGAACAATAACAATATCATCTGCCAGGTTAATTATCGCTGATTTAAATTTTTCATATAACTCGTCTATGGTGTCCGTTGCCTTTCCTATATGATCTCTTTCTGTGTAAACTTTAATTTCTTCCGTTACTGTTTTTAGAGCTTCTTTATTTTGGGTTAAAGGCTTTATGCTTTCTGCTGCGTTTGATTTTTTAATTGGATTGATGATGATGGTATCATTCTCAAACTGCTTTACTTCCCATAACTCAATGGCAATGTCTTTGAAGTTTGTTGCCTGAACTTGGTTTTCAGTGAAGTTTGTGGATACAAAAGCAACCCTTGTCTGGCTCCAATCTACATCTTCCCTTTTCATGTTTTGCCGCAGGCTTTCATTGTACTCCACAATAAAATCAGCTTTATTTTCCAGCATAAGACTGAGGTAAGTAAAGCCCTGGTCAACCACACTGATGTTTTTATCTCTCTTGTATTCTATTATAATAAAAGCACAAGCCTGTGCATCATAAGCCAATGTATCTATCCGCTTATTTTTAATAGTAAACTCACTTTTAACCAAGACAAGCCCCATGATGGCTGACAGATTTTCTTCAAAGACTTTTTGAATATCTTTCTCCAGTTTGAAAGGTTTTTCTTTTACCTCTTTAAATGTGCCGGTTTGGTTTAGGTATAGTGCCATATTGTTAGCTTATAAGTGATTGTAGTTCTTTTGACCGTTGTTTCAACATTACATTCAGTTCTACTTTATATTTATACTGTTTACTATTTTTAATATTTCTTTTTATTTGCATTATTTCCTTTTCAAGAGTATCAATCTGTTTGTTATAATGAACCAAATCTTGCAATGACTTTCGAGCCATACTTTTTGTCCCTGATAATTGAATACAGAAGTCATGGTAGACAGCGTCAATGCTCCTTTTCAGATTCAATGAATAGGTGTTCTCCTTTTGTAAAAACCATGATGTTTTAAAAGTCCAATCTATTACTGAATTATCTGCATTGATAGGATGGGGATGCTTTGTCGATGTTGACAGATAAATACTGCTTGATTCCTCAATAATGAAAATAATATTATAAGGAATTGCCTTATCGATTATTTCAAGTAGCGGCTGTATTTCCTCTCGCACTTTAAGCTCAAGCTTAAATATTTGAATTTCCTTTATTTCTTTGGCTTCAAGATTTACAGTATCTGGAGAAAGTTTTTGTAACCAGGTAATACGAAGTATTTGGTCCGTAAAAAGTTTCTTCTGCTTAGTGTTTGTATAAGCATCAAAAGCATTTTTAGGAATGACCCTATTAACTTTAGCCGTATGTGGTAAGCTAAACAGTTCCATTTACCGTACTATTATAAATGATATCAATTTAAAATCTTCGATTCCTTTTATTTTATCTTTCAAAGTTGTAGTGCCCCCAGCTTTAAATAGACTTTGTAATTCATTTTCTTCTTGAGTTTGTAGTATTGTACTGATACTCTTTTTTAAAAGCAAAGAATAGGCATCCATTCGATGATATTCATCCGTTTCTGCGCTTAATATTTTACAAATCTCTAATAGTGGTTCCTTTATTCCTTTGCATAGCAACCGCATAGCATCCAGTATTTTTTTGGCTTCTACATGGCTTTGAAACAGCTGACCGTCATTGTTTATATAAACCAGATAGTAGGGATGTAGCCTATTTAGTTTGTTGATATTAACGCTGTTATTTACATTTTTTAACACGAAAACAGCTCCAGGTGGTAAAATATCAGTGGCTTCTACTGTAGCATGTAATCCTTCTGGGATGCTTTGAAGTTCACCAAAAGTTTTTATGTAATTTGTAAGATCAATCCTAAAATCATTTAAGCCCAGGTCTGTTATACTAACCCCTTCCCGCAAATCTTCCAAGTCTATCACTTCCTCCTTTAACTTCTGCAACTGCAGTTTTCTATATTCGAGATCATTCTCCTCTGAGTTTAAAATATTATCATCTCCTGTTGCTGCCGCATTTGCAATTAACATCTTGTTTTCTACCCTATCCTTCAGATGAATATAAACATCCAAATCAACTGCCGGCCAAAAGTTTACCATTGTAATAGTATCGTTGATTGAACCTATTCTGTCTATCCGCCCAAATCGTTGAATAATTCTTACAGGATTCCAATGAATATCATAGTTGATAAGGTAGTCACAATCTTGCAAATTCTGCCCCTCGGATATACAATCCGTCGCTATTAAAATGTCAATTCCTTCTTTTAAGTGGGGGAATAATTGGTGTTTGCTCTTCGATATTGGAGAAAAACAAGTAAGCAGTTCATTTAAATTGTTTCCAATTTTCTCTGAAGTGTTTAACTTTCTTGATCCGGTTATCAATGCTGTGTTTAGGTGATATTGCTCCTTTATAAAATTAGCTAAATTTTCATACAGGTAATTTGCTGTATCTGCAAACGCTGTAAAAACAATCAGCTTCTTGTTTGCATTATTTGTTTGATTTCTTGATTTATGATCGATCAGTTTAATAAGTTGTTGTAATTTCAAATCCTGGTCAGGTACAACCATGGCGATAGCATTGTATAAATCTTCTAAAAGATTTAGATCTTCCCAAAGGTCTTCTCTCCACTTCATTGTATCCATATCTGCCAAATGCACCCGGATTTTTTTACCGATCATATTCTCCTCATCCCCCCAGTCCGCCTCCCAGTCAAATTCTTCATCGCTTAACTTAGCCTCAATCCCATCAAATTCAGTCACGGTATTTGAATCAATTGAACTTATTGTGCTTTTGATCAGAGCTAGAATACCATTAATCGTAATCCTAAAGGAATCAACTGAACTTTCAAGGCGTTTTAATAAATTGATTCGCATCAGGATTCGCAAACTATTGTCCCTGTCTCTCTGAGAGAGTCTTGCAGTTCCGGCCCTTACTGCTTGCTGATATTTATCTATGTAAAACTGTTCTTTACTAGGGAGGATATAATTTAAAGGAGTATAGATTGAGAGATTTAACCGTATAAGAATGTCGGCAATGTCATGATAATTTAGATCAATTTGATCGCTTAATTCGCTTTGTATAGATTCTGGTTTATTCCTGGTCGGGAAGCGGCCAATATCTGACGTGTCATAATAAGTAGTGATGTGCTTTCTACTTCTGGCTATTGTGAGCGCATCTAATAATTCGAAGAAATCAAAATCAAGCCGCTGTTGTAAAGCCTCGGCATTCCGTTCAGAAGGTTCTAACTTGCTCCAGTCTCTGAATGCAGACTGGGCCCTTTTAAATATCTGGTCTATCCCCCTTTTTGTATCCAGTTTATCATCAATTAAAGTAGCATCTCCTTCATAGGCCAATGCTAACTGATTCTTCAAATCATTAAAGCGATTGTTTACAGGAGTTGCAGAGAGCATTAATACTTTTGTTTCTATCCCCTCCCTTATCACTTTTCTCATTAATGCCTGATATCGGTTCTCCCTAGCTGCATTTGGATTGTTATTTCTGAAATTATGAGATTCATCAATAACGATCAAACCATAGTTTCCCCAATTTACGTTTGCTAATTGTCTTCCATTGCTAATTCCGCTATTTCTTGTAAGATCAGTATGAAACAATACGTCATAGCGAAATCTATCCCCCGCCATAATATTCGTCTTATCATTATGGCGATAAGTGTTCCAATTATCTTCGAGTTTTTTCGGACAAATAACTAACACGTCTTTATTCCGCATTTCATAATACTTGATGATACCCAATGCTGAAAAAGTTTTTCCAAGTCCAACACTATCTGCCAAAATACATCCTTTATATTTTTCGAGTTTGTTTATAGCGCCTATTACAGCATCTTTTTGAAAATTATACAGTTTGCTCCAAACTATAGTATGCTTAAATCCTATCTGTTCGTTTGGCAAGTTTTCCAGGGACAGTTCATCCAGAAAATCATTGAAAATGTTGTAGAGCGTGATAAAATAAATGAATTCAGGACTATTTTCTTTATATGCATTCTCAAAATAATCCTGCACTTTTTTTGTAACATCTTTTAAATCTTCTTCATTTTCCCATATCTGATCAAACCACTGCAAATAAGCCTGGCTATCTGGAAAGCCTGCTTTTTGAATTATGGTAGGAAACCCTGTTTTAGGCGTAAAGCCTAAATCAGCGGATGTGAAACTGTTGATGTTGGAATAGGAATGAGCATCAACAGTTCCATTTTGTATATGAATCATTCCTGGCAAAGGCCTGTCTAGATATTTGTTGGTTTTAAAGCTGACCTTATCTTTAACCCACTTTGCGCATTCCTTAGCGATTGCCCGCTGGTTCAATTGATTTCTCAAACGCAACTCAAACTCTCCACCGCACAATTCTACTTCTCTGGAGAGATGAGGAATAAAAAATTTTGGAACCTCTTTTTTTAAGCTTTCTTCTAAAAATGTTGGGGCGTTGAATACAAAACGCAGGTTATCAATTTTCTCTAATTCTTTTTTCAATACTTCATATGCATAGATAGAAAATGATGAAGCAGCAATACTCAATTTGCTGCCTTTTCGGATGCTTGCCTTTAAGTCATCGCCTAAGCGGTTATTTACGTTATCAATCAACTTCATTTACTGAAAGAATTTTTTTAAGTTCTATTATAAATGCTTCAAATGGAATTGCATTTTTCCAAATATCTCTATTGATATAAACAGACTCAGTTTTGTCAACAAGGGACACTTTAATATCGGCATCCAGTTCAAGACTTCGTAAGCCTGAATCCCACTTTTCAATTTTATCCCCTATTTTATAACCAATATCCATTACAAATCTAGATGCTGCTTTAAAATAATCTATATCGATAACCATGTCATCGTTTGGTCTTGTCATTACACATAGGGCATAGAAGTCCTTTTCCTTTACTGCTGTTCTTCCTTGCAGAATTGACATTCTCACATTTTCCTTACCTTCTGTAACATTTTTTATTTCAATTGCATATCCTTTAGTGTTTATGATAAGGTCGAAATCTTTTCCCCTATCGGGATTTTCAATTTTATAATCAAAATCCATGGAAGCCATGGTTTCTTCGAAAGCATTTTCTGCTGCTGTGCCAATTTTTTTCCATCTATCAATCTGTTGCTTGGCGTCAAGCATTTCCTTAGCTTTTGCCAGCAATTCTCCGGCACCTAATTCTGCAGCTGCAGTTTCAAATAGTTTCATTTCCTGAGGGCTTAACTTTATTTTTGCAAGTTCCGTAATATCTTCAATGGATTTGCCAGAGTTTTGGATTTCCATAATTTGTTTACTAAATCCTTCACCCAAGGCTAAAACATAAAGTGAAGGCCGCTTGGCAGAAAAAGTTCGCAAATAACTTCCTGCGTCTGAGAATTGCTCAAACCAACTATTTAGTTTAAGAAACACTTCATTTAACAACGCCCCTTTTTTTACTTTGCTTTCAATCAGAGGGTCCTCAAATAATTTATCAATGTTATTTGTTAGTATGTCAACTTCACTTTTCCTAATTTCATTCACCTTAATACGGTTATCAACAAGAAATCTTCTCGGGTCACCCTTGCCACAATACATTTTGTAAATGCTTTTTATGCTATCATCAAAGTACCTGGAGTTTTGCTCTGAAACAATATAATCATCATATGCTACAAATTCATCAAGTTGGGTAGGTATAATTTTCCTTTTTAAAATAATAATGCTGTTTTCGCTATTAAGTGAAAAGACATACATTAAAAAATTATTCAACCATTCAAACGCAGAATCATTGTGGCCCTGAAAATATTTTAAAATAAAAGCTGAAGGTTTCAAAGATTTTTCAAGCAATAAGCTGATATATTTTATACTCCATAAATCTGCGGAAGACCAAATATTTTCATAGTCTACCTTAACGACTTTTTTTTCCGTTGTTAAATGTGGAAGAAGTTGGCTAATTAATGCAAACCATTGTTCTCTTTTAGATGTCCTTTCACTTTTAAACAAGCAACACATCCTAAATATCGAAGCTATTTGATCGTTGGTAGCTGCCTCCGGCTTTAGTTTGCTTATTAACTCTGTATTTAAATGATTGTAAAAATCGGAAAGTTCAAAATTGCTTATCGCTGTTACTGTACCTAGCTTATGATGAAGAAATTCTTTGTCAAGATTTCTTCCTAAACCTCTTGCAATAATCTTGAATTCGCTGTCGATTTCAGGATGAATAGCAACTTTTGCTCTTAAACAAAACTCACAGGATTCATTCAAGTATATGGGATTTTTCTCTCCTAAAACTGTAAGTTGGTTAATATCCAAATATCGGTATAGGTCTTTAAGCCATTCAAATACTTCATCTTTAGTGATATCTAATTGTGTAGGAATGATTTTTATTAGCTGCTCTTGGTTGATGCTAGTTTGTCCCGGCCAGAATTCAGGCTCTTGAGAAACTATTTCTCCCCAAACTTCAATACTATTTTCGTTGGGCACTTCCGAGGGTAATAGTCTGGCAAGAAGAGAGTAAAATTCTTTATCAGTTATGACTTCAATTGATGGGAATTTTGCTTTTGAAATTTCTATTAATGTACCAGCACAAGTTTTCACAATTCCCTGCTGAAGAATAAAAGCTCTAATAGGTTCTTGAATATTCTCTTTGTACCATTTTACATTAGAATAGTTCTCTACAAAAGCTGGAAGTCCACTTTTTGCAATGTGATGAATATCTTCCAAATTAGCTTTGATAATCGTTCCAATAAAAGAAATGTAAGCGCTAACAAATTCCAGCAATGCCTTTCTATTTTTTTCTGCAGTAGGATCTTCAGTTTCTTCTGTCTCCTTTTTTGTTCTTATACCATCACGCAGCTCAGTAGGATGAAAATCCGAATGCTGTATAAACACCGGCAAATTGAAATTCTCCGTGCCAATTAAAGGAAACTCCTTAAAAATTATTGCCTGATTCACAATTGGCAGCAATTGAAAAGTATTACCTTTTTCCTGCACTGGAATACCAAAAATTAATTTGTCCGATGGGACATAGTATAAAATACCCTTGCCTTCGCCTGAACTAATAAAGCTAATCTTATCCAGTTCGGTTTGTATGATAGCTGCATTATGCAGGGTCTTTTTTCCTGCGAATTCAATGTTTATGCTGTTAATTCTTTTCTTGCTATTTTGGCCATGATTAATTAACAATGTAAATGCAAGATTACGTTCAAGTTCTTGTATCCCTCTTTCTGCGTAAGGATATGATGATGGCGTCAATTCATAAATAAATGAATTGAAATTATCAGCAACCTCTTCTGCAGGGCTGTTACTAATTTTATCTATTGCTGAAAATGTTACTGCCAATGAATCTTGCATAGCTTTTAAAGCAATGCTTTCATCCAAACTTGCAGCCGATCTGTTAATCTCGAGTTCAAATCTTTTTTTACCTACCGAGCTATTTTCATGAACTCCTGAAATTTTAAGTTTTTTATTGAGAATATGTGTAGTAACAAATCCGGTACCATACTTTCCGGTTGTTCCTCCTTCGCCGTCCAGAGATTTAGTAGAGGTTTTATAAAGCAGCGCCAGTAGGTGCTTTGTTGCAAATGGTTGACCGTTATGACTGAAGATTAATTGGTTATCCGATAATTGAATAATTATATCAACGCCTTCCGGAGAAGCTACATCTTTAGCATTTTGAATCAGCTCCCAAACCCACCGCGTTTTTCTTTCTTCTGGAAAAGTATAAAGTCTTCCGACGTCATGTATAATATCCCTTGCTTCACTTTCGCTTCTTTGTCTTTCCCTTTCAAGACTGGCTTCTGTTTGTTGGGTAGCTAGCATAATAATTATTACTTCAATTGTACAATTTCTAAAAGTTTATCGTAACTGCTTATTCTTTCAAACCTAACTTCATTCCCACTTATCTCTTTAAAGTGTTCAGTTGCACAATGAATTTTTAATTTTTCTATTTCCCTCAAATCCATATCAGAATCAGAGCCTTTTGTTTCTGCCACAAAGTATATGTGGCGGACTTTTTCTTTGTCAAAAACGATGGCCCAATCCGGGCTGTAATTAGCTACCGGAGTAGAGATATAAAAGCTCTTTGGCAGCTTGGCATAAACGACTACTTCCAAACTATTTTCAAGCGCTTTGATAAAATTTTGCTCAATCACGGAAATATTTAACTCCGTCATATAGTCATAAATGTGCTTCTTCAGTAATTCTGAATTACGCAGTGCATTCTTATCATTGGTGAAAACTGTTTTAGAATCATGCCGCTCTTCAATCTTGTGATAAACGATATTGTTAATGATTAAACTCGCCTTCACTTCATTTATTAGTTTACTGCACTTGGCAATAAACTCCTCCGGGTTTTTGCGGAGTAATAAAAACTTCTCCTCCTTAATTGATTTGAGTATGGCTACTATGGTACTCCTTTTCAGATTTGTGAGGGCCTCTATCTCACCAACAATATCATAGACCGCATTGGTATAGAGGTCATTTTTTATTTTCAAATATTCACGTTGCGATTCCTTAACCAGGGAGCCTTCCTGCATTTGCTCTTTTGTGCCATCTTGTAACTCGCCTGTCTTTACTTCATATACCCTATCGCCAATATGTAGCTGGGCATTGATACGAACCTTACTATCACTAATCAGTTTTTCAGTATCAAACTTTACCTCATAAACGGTTTTAAGATTAATCTTTTCCCATAAAGCCTGAAATTCTTTCTTGCTGAAATTCTGGTTGGTGTTAAGTACAATCGTTTGTCTTTCGTCTTCCGGCTTAAAGGCTTCGCCTGTATAAATTGCTTTCAGCATTTTACTTATTGATTCCCTGAATGGCTCCAGGTTTTCGGGCAACGGCATTTTATTCTGTTCAATCAATTCCCTGCCTGCCGGGGTAATTTTATCAGCCTCATCAATGATATCATTCTTGTACAATATTTTGTTCAGTTTCTTTGCATCATCTTCTGTGAGGCGGTGTTCTTCCTCCTTCTCATTGGTTACAACTTTTCCAACAAAATATTCCACTTCAGCTTTTTGTGGACGATCTTTTAATGTTGCAGCAATTTCAGTTTGTAAGCCCTTTGCAAATGCTTCATAAGATTCCGATGCAATTACGGTGAGTTTATTAATCTCATGAACCTGTTCGCCTACAGACTCAAAATCTAATCGGTTACCGTTTTTGTTAACACACAAACGCATACCACGTCCTACCTCTTGCCGTCTTCTTGTTTGGCTACCTGTTTCTGCATTTTTTAATGCACATATCTGGAACACGTTGGGATTATCCCAACCTTCTTTAAGTGCTGAGTGGGAGAATATAAAACGAGTAGGTTCTTCAAAACTGAGTAACCGCTCTTTATCCTTCATAATAAGATCGTAGGCAGAAATATCATCTGATTCTTCGCTTCCTCTTTTTACACTTGGGTCTATTGATTTTCCTTTTTTGTCAATAGAAAAATAACCATCATGAACTCTGTGAGCATCATCGCGTTTTAAATATTCGCCATAGTTAGTAGGCATATACCCTTTATGAACTTTGCCGGGGTCTGTATCTTTTAGAAAGTCATTATACTCCTGTTGAAAAAGGTCTAAAAAATCATTGCGGACATTATTGTATTCTTCTTCAAATATTTTGGCATATTCACCCAATGCCTGTTCACCGGTTTCATCATACACCCTGTACTTTTCTACCGAGTCAATAAAGAATAAGGAGAGCACTTTAATTCCTTTTTCAAATAAAACTTTTTCTTTTTGCAGATGCGACATGATACATTCCCGTATCTGTATTCGGCGAAAAGTGTGTTCATCCTTATCGTTTAAAATATCACCAGGATATATATCCTGACCAGCTACTACTATTTTATTGAGGTAACCATTTATATCGGTTATCGTTTGATTTTTGTATGAAGGTACATTGCCTGAAAGCTCATATAAATTGGCACCCACACTTAATTTCTGACGAACTTTTTTCACACCTTCGCCAACTCGTTTCTCAAACTCTACTACTGCAAATGGTGGCTTGCTGGTGCTCAAACTTATTTGCTCCAGGTATATATATCCAGTTGTACCTGTTGACCCTTTCAGGTTAATGCCTTTTACCTGTATTTTCTTTACTAATCTTTTATTATATGCATCTAAGGCATCCAAACGAAATACTTTATTGTAATCCACTTTATGTGTTGCTGAATAACGTAGCGTAAGCAATGGATTAAAATCCTGCATACTTTTTAAGGTTTGCTCCCCATCTACGGATTGAGGTTCGTCAATAATGAGAATAGGATTTGTTTGAGCAATTATTTCGATTGGCCTCCTTGTTCCAAACTGGTCAAGCTCCTGGTATATTCTTCTTGCATCTGCACCCCTTGCATTAAAAGCCTGCGTGTTTATGATCATTACACTGATACGACTATCAGAAGCAAAGTTTTCAATATCCTGTGGACGACCTGAATTGTAAATAAACGGATTGATTTTATGACCGTATAATTCCTGGAAGTGGTCGTGTGTTACTTCAAAAGATTTGTATACTCCTTCCCGTATGGCAATGCTGGGCACTATTACAATAAACTTACTCCAACCATAATGTTTATGCAACTCATACATGGTACGTATGTAGGTATAAGTTTTACCTGTACCTGTTTCCATTTCTATGGTGAGGTTATAACCCAACTTAACGCCTCTTGGCCTTTCAATTTCCTGGCTTTCGTGCAGGTCATTATTCTTTTGTACCTGTTGAATGTTTTTGAGAACCTGAGATTCTACAATTTGAATAGGACTGTTGCGGTAACCAATTTCTTCCATCACATCCGTTTCAAAAGACAGGGTGAGCACATCGGCAGTTGCTGCTTGCTTAGCTTTACGGATAAGCTCCTTGCTTCGTTCTAATGTAAAACGATTGGTTTTTAGTGGTTGCCCTGCAATACAATCCACTATAGCTTTTACAGCCTGAACCTGAAAGTCTTGTTCTTTGAATTGTAGTTTCATACTTAAATAACTTTCATCTCCGTTTCCGGACTGAGTTGTTTCAACAATTGTTTTACATTGGTTTTGGCGGTATCGTTCGTAAAGCCGTTATCCCGGAATACAATACGCAGTGGAGCATCTTTGGCAATGGCTTTTGCAAAGTCTTCATCAATGCCTTTATCGAAACAGGCAAAGAGTGAATTTTCTGCTACCTTAAAAACCTGTTTGCCTGCAATGTTTATTTGCTCAATTTTTAGAGAAAGTGGCAAGCCCCAATCGAGCATTACCTGTGCCAGCAAATCATCAGGGGTTCTATCGGGTTTTACATTATCAGCAAAAAGGTCCATTGCCTCCTGCTTGTAATCTTGTGGTTTGTAATACACATCCTGCATATTGCTATCTGCAAGACGATATAGCCGGAATCCCGTATCAAGTCTGGTTGCCCTATTCCGTTTTAGTTCAATCTCATCTTCAATCTCTTTTATTTTATCGCTCAATCCTTCCAACAGGTCTGGACTTTTTAAAAATTGATTTTTTTCACTAGCCCAATCCTCTTTTAGCTTATTTAACTGGTTGTCTAAACGCAAAATCTCAGCATTAAGGTTTTCGAGTATTTTAATACCAGCTCTTCGAATACGTTCTTTTCCAATATCACTCACTGTTTTATACCCAGCTTTATAAGCCTCACTTTTTTCATCTGTATATTCAGGAACTTGTACTTGGATGTACCTGCGTAAAAGCCCATCTTCAGCATTTGAATCTATCGCTGCGTTAGCCGTTGTGCCCGAACCAGAAAAGAAATCTAGAATAATATCATTATCTCCAACATTGGCCAAGCTAATAATATATTTTAATAGCTTGATGGGTTTGGGAGTATCAAAAACATCTTCAGGAATAATATTTAATAATTCATATTTAGCCTGTCTATTATGACCAGTTTTCTCTAAGTCTATCCATAAGGTTGACGGTGGTAGACCTTTCATGTCTTTGAGATAAGTTCTCCTTCGAATGCCGTTTTCATTTCTGTTAAATCGAATTTCTCCTGATTGAATTTTCTCTTGCATTAACTCTCTGGACCAACGCCAGCCATTTTTGGGCGGAGTAATTATTTTACCGGAAGGTGTTTTGAGATCGTAAATTAGATTTTCTCGAAAATTTGGAGAGTTTAGCGGATTACCATCAAAATAAGGCCCATTCGGGTCGTTGTCAGGATTTTTAAAGTGTTTTTGCTTTGCCTCATCTGAAATAAGAGCTGGCTGCCATTCTTGCTTCTTCGAATATATTAATGTGTGGTTATGGTCTGTTGAAAACCTTTTTGCATCATTATTACTGTTGTCTTTAGATCGCCAAATAGCATTCGCAATAAAACATGATTCACCAAAAAGATCATCACAAACCTTTCTCAAGTTGTGTACCTCATTGTCGTCAATTGATATAAAAATAACTCCATTATCTGCAAGTAGATTTCTTGCAAGCTTCAACCTCGGGTACATCATAGACAACCAATCCGAATGATAGCGTCCAGCAGTTTCAGGATTTACAACTAAACGATTATTATATTCATCTATCTGGCCACTTTCAAATAATTCCTTTTCTCTCTCACCGGTGAAGTTGTCTTTATATACAAAGTCTTTACCAGTATTGTATGGAGGATCTATGTAGATTAATTTAATTTTACCCAAGTAGCTTTCCTGTAAAACTTTCAGCACTTCCAGGTTATCGCCTTCTATGTATATGTTCTGGGTATTGTCAAAATCAACAGAGTCTACTCTAACTGGGCGCAGGGTTTTGGTAGTGGGTAAGTTGGCGGTAACAATAGCTTCTCTTTTTCCCGGCCACTCTAAACGGTAGCGTTCTTTATTACCTTCAATCACTGCATGGCTCAGTTCCTGCTTCAGTATATCAAAATCTATGGCTTTGCCATTGGCAGTTTCTGTAACGCAGTTAGGAAATAATTCCGCCAGCTTTTCAAAGTTGGCATTCACCAGATCTGGTGTTTGAAGGTCTAATTTATCGATGCTCATATTTTCAGTTGAGTATTTTAGTTTGGCTTTTTTATTTTTAATTACTTCATTCGCTGTTAACTCGCTCAATATACTACGGCCTGACTTATCTAGTAATGACAAATATACCTATAATGCTGCTTAATTCTAATGTGTAGCAGAATGATTCTATTAGTAAACAACCGTCAACAGAAAAAAGCTGGCTAAATTTTCTAGGTCCTCGCCTTGGTTCGTGTCCTCACGATCCATATTCAAAATACTAACTGTATTGTTTAATCAAATACACTTCTATGTCGGTTAAATAATTTTTAGCATTTCGGTTCGTAAGGACACAAACTGGGGCGAAGGCACCTTGAAAAATTAGATTATCCGAAACGATGAAGCCGTTGGTGAAAAATTGGAAGGTTTTATACTACACTTTAAATAAAAATTATTTTTGAAAAGTTAGGGTTGCCGGTGAGAATTAAAGAATATTTATATTTACGTTAAAAATACTAATGAGTAATCTCGATGTATCTAATAACGCACACAGAAAGTTAAAAATTGACTTAACTTCTAAAGTTGTTGTTAAGCTAGTTGATGTTATAAAATCTCAGATCGGAAAATTTCTTGATCCTCTTCATATGAAGCGAAAAGCGAAAGCACAGATGAAGATCGATAAAATGAAGGCCTTGAATAGTTTGGAATTGGGGCTTTTTGAAATAGAAAAAAAGAAGATTCTTGATTTGGCAGAAAATAATATTAGTATTGAATATAGGGCTTTAGAACGTCTGGGCTTTCAAGAATTAAAACGTCAGAATAACATTGAAAATATTGCTTTCAAAGCATTAGAGTTTGCTGCTGACAAAAAAGATGTATCAGACAATGTTCCAGAGGATGAATGGTTGGCAGAATTTTTTAATCTTTCCCAGGACTGTAGCAATCCTCAATTACAATACATTTGGGCTAGGCTTCTTGCAGACGAAGTAGATAAGCCTGGTAGTTTTTCTAGAAGAACATTGCATACAATCAAATTACTTTCTCCTGACGAAGCCGTTTTATTTAATCAAATTTCTGGATGTGTTGTACAAAATGGCGACGCTCCGGAGAATAGTGATTTTTTTGTTATGGTTTTCTTCGAACAATTTGACGGCTTTAAGAAGGAAAGTATAGGATTTTCGCATCTAGAAGCCCTTAGGCTGATTGAAATTGGCTTATTACGTGAAGACACAATTAGTATTGAAAAAGATGAAACCTGGGATTTTAAATTTTTTGATAAATCCTTTAGCTTAACATGTATTGGCGAATTTGCAGAATTCAATGTTTACTCTCTGACCAAAATTGGCGAGGAAATTTTTTCTATTTGTAATCCAAACCCTAATATGGCTTACTATAAAATTCTTTCTGCACAATTAAAAGCCGCTAAACAACAGTTTAGGTTTGTTATTAAAAAGCGCCTTCAAAAATAAACAACTAACCACATTAATACATTAATTATCTCCTTCGTTAAACAAAAGAATATCAGTAACATACTAAGTTGTCATGCAAAATAACTGAACAAAACCATCCCAAACTTACAATTTCTTACAACTTCATCTAATAACTGTCTCCAACTTGCTCAAAATGGAAAGTGACACCTTTGCCCCATAGTATGTTTGTGTTGTCAATCGGAATTAACAAACTAAAAAATATAAAAGATGAGACAACGGGCATTTAGAAAAAGAAAGTCATTACAGACCAACAATGAGAGGGTTAAAGAACTGCAGGAAAAGCAAAATAAATTAGCGCCATTAGTAAATTCAGCATGGAACTTTGCTTACAGCAGCATTTGGAATAATATGACAAACAAAACAAAAAAGTAAGCCTTTAACCTGACTTTAAAGGCCGGATGGTAAGGTAATACCCTGACAGCGAACGGAAAAGTGGGCAAAGGACTCACACCTGGTGCCAACCTTCCCCGCTACCACCTTTATTATAGAGCCAATTAATGATGAGATCTCTTATAACTTTTGATTTGCCCCCACTTTCGGCACTAGCAATACCCATCCCGCAATGCAAGCACGGAATAGGGGGATTAATAAAAGCACGGTTAAGATGCTGCTGCCGTTACATGGTTCGCCGGTACAAGGGGCAGCACTAAGCGCCCCAGGTATTCGCGTAAATTTTTTTGTGATAACATAAAAAATTTCAAAACTGTGATAACACAATTTTGCGCCGAAAAAAATTATCACAGTTTTTAAACAGGCTGATTTTCAATATAATTATCCGCCGGGGATGTACTGCGGGCGTTTATTATTACAGGCTATAAAGCCCCCGACCTGGTTCATGTACTCACTAACCAAGGTAAAATACCTGTTAAGGCAGTGAGAATAAACGGGCGGCGGCTTAATTTATAGCTCATAGACTAAGTAATTATAGCTCAGAATATTGCTTTTTTGAGCTATAAAATGTATTTTTATGAGCTATAAAATTGAAAGATGGCAAAAATGGGCAATACTGGAAATACGTATAGTGATTTAATTGTTGGATATATTAAAACCCATCCGGAATGTTCCTCTCAGGAAATACTGAAAGGGCTGGGGATGAATATCAGTATTGCTACACTTAAAAGAGCCTTACAGAAATTAGTGGCAGAAGGCCTGGTAACTACAACAGGCAAATTAAAAAGTACAAAGTATAAAATCAGTCCGCTTTATGCTATTATCAGCCCGATTGATGTTGACCAGTATTTTGAAAATGAAATTGATGAAAGGGTAATCCGAAACAGTTTTAATCAGGTACTTATAAAAGAAGTTTTAAGTACTGTTTCTTTGTTTACAAATGAAGAAGTAGTACAATTAAATCAATTAGAGAACATATATACAAATAACTCAGCGAAACTTACAGCAGCTGAGTATAGAACTGAATTGGAGCGCCTGGCTATTGATTTAAGCTGGAAGTCATCACAAATTGAGGGTAATACATATTCTTTGTTAGAAACTGAACGGTTGCTAAAAGATAAAGAAACAGCTGCGGGCAAAACAAAAGACGAAGCCATCATGCTGCTTAATCATAAAGAAGCCATTGATTTTATTGTAGCCAACCCGGCGTATATAAACCCTTTATCGGTTTCAAATATTGAGGATATACACAGCATATTAATTAAAGAACTGGGCATTTCTAAAAATGTAAGAAACAGAAGGGTGGGTATTTCAGGTACTAACTATAAACCATTAGACAATGAATCTCAAATTAAAGAAGCATTGAATGATATGTGCCATATCATCAATAACAACAATAATGTATTTGAAAAGGCTTTTTTAGCGCTGGTTTTGATCTCATACATACAACCATTTGCCGATGGTAATAAAAGAACAGCAAGAATTATAAGTAACGCTGTTTTAATTAATAATCATTACTGTCCAATTTCTTTTAGAACGATTGATTCAATTGAGTATAAAAAAGCAATGCTGATTTTCTACGAACAAAATAATATCAATCCCTTCAAGAAGATATTTATCAATCAGTTTGAATTTGCAGTCCAAACTTATTTCTAAGCCCGAATTGGTAGCTGCAATTAAAAGAGTACAGGCGCTTACAATTTTCAATAGTGAATCCTGCCGGGGCCGGTTTCCCGCCCTTTGCGGAACAAGTTGTAACCGCTGCATACCATTCCCTAAACCCTTTGGCGCAACTATTCCCCAATACACTGTTTATTATTTAACGAAATAATGATGGGTGTACTTGTGAGTTTTGATGTTGCCGGACGTATCCGGTATTTTAAATACAAATGCCCAAAAGTAAGCGGTGAATGTTTGGTTATTAATAAAAGCACGGTTAAGATGCTGCTGCCGTTACATGGTTCGCCGGTACAAGGGGCAGCATTCAGCGCCCCAGGTATTCGCGTAATTTTTTTTGTGATAACATAAAAAATTTCAAAACTGTGATAACACAATTTTGCGCCGAAAATAATTATCACAGTTTTCAAACAGGCTGATTTTCAATATAATTACCCGGCGGGGATGGCCTGCGGGGCACTTATTATAATGGGCCATAGGGGCAATATGCTATTTTTTAATAAATATTTATTGTTTATCAATAAATATTTATCTATATTTGCTCCATAATCAAAAATGTAAAATCATGTCAATTAAAACAGATTACCTGTACAAACTGCTGCATGTAGTATCGTGGATCATATTTATTGGTTTGTGTATTGAAGCCGGTGGCTTTATATTCAATACCGTTTTTACGCTCTTGTTTAAGCCTGAAGGCGCCACTAAGTTTTGGGCCCAGGTCAACCTGTCTGACTTATACCATTTCAATCAAAGCTATTATATTACCCTTACCGTATTAATGATTATTGCGGCAGTATTAAAGGCATTGCTGTTTTATATTATTGTGAAGATTTTTCATGATAAAAAAATACAACTTGCTGCACCCTTCAATGACATATTGGGCAACTATATTTTTAAAATAGCTTACTTAGCATTAGGCATTGGATTGTTTTGTTTCTGGGGCGCAAAATGTTCCGAATGGCTGGTACAAAAAGGAGTTTCCCTTCCCGGTATACAATATTTAAAACTGGCCGGGGCCGATGTATGGCTGTTTATGGGTGTTACGCTGCTGGTTGTGGCGCAAATTTTTAAAAGAGGTATCCTCATTCAAAACGAAAACAATTTAACTGTTTAATCATGTCTATAATTGTAAACCTGGATGTAATGATGGCCAAAAGAAAGATCTCACTGAATGAATTATCAGAAAAAGTGGGCCTCACGCTGGCAAATCTTTCCATCCTTAAAACAGGTAAGGCCAAAGCCGTACGGTTTAGTACCCTTGATGCCATCTGCAAGGCTTTAGATTGCCAGCCCGGCGATATTTTAGAATATACCAACGACCGCAAACAACCGGAATAAAGTATGCCGGGTAAAATATTTTTTCACCCATTGTGTCACAAAGACGCAACATTGAGTATATTTAAAGCAACAATTCAGCTGCTGTATACCCGGCCATCATAAATAAGTAACGATTAAATTGCCTGCATGCATTCCACCGTCATTCCGCGTTCTGCTTATCCCGATTCTAAACAACATTATCCCATACTGGATGCCCTGCGGGGCGTGGCTGCACTGATGGTGGTGGCCTTTCATATTTTTGAAGCACATGCCACAAGCAACCAGGACCAGGTGATCAATCATGGTTACCTGGCAGTAGATTTTTTTTACCTGCTGTCGGGTTTTGTAATTGGTTATGCCTACGACGACCGCTGGGGAAAAATGACCCTGGGTGGTTTTTTAAAACGCCGCCTGATCAGGCTGCATCCCATGGTGGTGATGGGCATGGTGATTGGTGCCATTGGTTTTTATTTCCAGGCGGGTAACCTGTTTCCGCTTATCAGCCAGGCACCGGTGGGCAGGATGTTGCTGATTATGCTGATCGGTTGCACCTTATTGCCTGTACCGGTATCAATGGATATCAGGGGCTGGCACGAAATGCACCCGCTGAATGGGCCGGGCTGGTCGTTGTTTTTTGAATACATCGCCAATATTTTATACGCACTGTTTGTTCGAAAATTTTCTAATACCCTGCTGGCTGTGGTAGTTTTTATTTCAGGCTGTGCACTGGTGTATCTTGCTGTGGCGGGGCCTAACGGCGATGTAATTGGTGGCTGGTCTTTAGAGCCGGCGCAAATTCGTATTGGTATTACCAGGATGATGTTTCCTTTTTTTGCCGGCCTGTTATTATCGAGGTTAACTAAACCCACACAGGTAAAAAATGCTTTTTTATGGTGCAGCCTGTTGCTGGTGGTTATACTATCGGTGCCGCGTATTGGCGGTACGGCCCAATTGTGGATGAACGGCCTGTATGTGTCAGTCTGCATTATACTATTGTTTCCTTTGATCGTGTATGCAGGTGCCGGTGGCCAAATACAGGGCAAACGCATGGCCGGCACAGCAAAGTTCCTGGGTGATATTTCTTATCCCATTTACATCACACATTATCCGTTGATCTATACTTATACTGCCTGGGTGGCAGATAATAAAATACCCATCAGCAGGTCGTACCCCATGGCCTTACTGGTATTTTTTTCAAGCATTGCCATTGCCTGGGCCTGTTTAAAATTTTATGATGAGCCGGTTAGAAAATGGCTGGCCAGGCGGTTTATTGCCAGCACTGCACAGCAGCACTGAATACCGGCTTTCAAAATTACCCGCCTTACTGTTTATTGAACGCAGCTGCGTTTATAACTGCTGCCGTACAGTACCACCAGCGCTTCCTATGGCAACAAAGCCGGTGTGGCAGCGCATTTTAAAAACATGCTGATACCAATATACCATACCTGCCCGGTGCAGGCACATAAAAATGAAAACGGCGTAACAAATTATTTTTTGTAATTTCCTGTATCTATTCCATTACTCATAAACGAATGTTATGCCCAGCTTTTCACTTAACATCAACAACAAAACCTACACGGTAGAAGCAGCAGCCGATATGCCCTTACTATGGGTGCTCCGCGACCTGCTGGACCTGACCGGCACCAAGTACGGTTGTGGTGTGGCTACCTGCGGTGCCTGCACGGTAATAATGGATGGCAATGCGGTATACGCCTGCCAGCAACGCGTAAGCAAATGCGTTAATGCAAAGATCATTACCATTGAAGGATTGTCGGAAGACGGATCTCACCCGGTGCAAAAGGCCTGGCAAAAGGCAGGGGTACCGCAATGCGGCTATTGCCAGCCCGGCCAGATGATGACCGCTGCCGCCATGCTGGCAAAAAATAAAAAACCTTCGGAAGAAACCATCCGGTCAGAAATGAGCAATAACCTCTGCCGCTGCGGTACTTACCACCGCATTCAAGAAGCCATTCATATTGCCATTGAAGAAATCAATCAATAACCCGATAACACTGCATATGAAACAAACAGCTATCGACCGCCGGAATTTTATCAAACTCAGTTCCCTCTCTGCAGGAGGTTTGGCCATTGGGTTTATGTTACCGGGTGTAACAGCAATGGCAGCGCCGCTGCCCGGGTGTGAATTTTTTCAGCCCAGTGCCTATTTAAAAATAGATACCAAAGGAAAGGTAACGGTATTTGTGGGCAAGCAGGAGTCGGGCCAGGGAATAGATACCGCCTTGCCCATGATTGTGGCAGAAGAACTGGATGTAGATTTTAAAGAAGTAAGGTCAGAGATTGCGCCCTATGGTACATTAAAAGAAGGCGAACATGATACCGGGGGCAGCCAGAGTGTAATGGGGATGTATGACCAGCTGCGTAAAGCAGGGGCCATTGCAAAAGCCATGCTGATCAGCGCTGCGGCCAATGTGTGGAAGATAGATGCAGCTTCCTGTGCCGCCGATAATGGCGAAGTGGTGAACACCATTACCAACAAAAGAATTAAATACGGCGACCTGGTTTGCCAGGCCGCGGCATTGCCTGTACCCGCCAACGTTACCCTTAAAAATCCCAAAGATTTTAAGCTGATTGGTAAAGCAGAAAAACGCAGTAACCTGAAAGATATACTGACAGGTAAAACAAAATACGGGTTGGATATAAAGGTACCGGGTATGTTATATGCCGTAGCCGAAAGATGCCCGGTACTGGACGGCACCCTGGTGAGCGTGGATGATACGGCGGCAAAAAAAATTCCGGGGGTTATACAAGTGGTCAGTTATACCGGTACCGGGGCGCCCATGCATGTGCGTGCCGGCGTAGCCGTTATTGCCACCAATATATGGGCCGCCATTAAAGCCAGGGAATTGCTGGCCATTACCTGGAACGAAGGAAAAAATAATACAGAGAGTACCGAAGCACTGTTTAAAACATTTGCCGCCAAAGCTGCCGAAGCCCCGCAAACAGTGGTGTTTAAAAAAGGGAAACAAAAAAAATACAGAGGCAGCAATGAACTTACCGCCACTTATGCCGCACCATTTTTAGCACATGCCACCATTGAGCCGGTAAATTTTATTGCTGCGGTAAAAGCAGGCAGCTGCGAATTATGGGGCGGACTGCAATTACCCGACTGGGCCGTAAATACCATTGCTAAGGAATGCGGGTTTAAAAAAGAAAATATTAAAGTGAACCTGGGCCTGATGGGGGGTGCATTTGGCCGCCGCCTGCATTTTGATTTTGCCATTGAAGCAGTAAAGATTGCACAACAAACCGACCAGCCGGTTAAACTGGTTTGGGAAAGAACCGACGATATCCGTTTTCAACCCTACCGCCCTGCAAACTATCACCGGCTAAAAGCAGGCTTTAATAAAAAAGGAGCCCTTGCTTTATGGCAGCACCATGTACTGGGCACACCGGTAGCCTACATGACCGAAGGGCCCGGCAGCAAACAGGCACCCGAAATGGATGGTGCCGATAAGGGTTTTTGTTATGATGTACCCCGTATTGCCACCGGCTATACGGCAGTAGATTTCAATATCAACAGGGGCTGGCTGCGTTCGGTGGATATTTGCGTTAATACCTTTCCGGTAGAAAGTTTTATAGATGAAATTGCAGCAAAGCTGCAACAGGATCCGCTGCAGTTCAGGTTATCCCTGCTGGAAAACAGGCCCGATTTTAAAACCGATGATACCCCGGGTGCCATGACGCAGTCGCCGGCAAGGGTGGCGGGCGTTTTAAAAATGGCAGCAGCTAAAATTGGGTGGACCGAAGCCAGAAAACCCAACCATTATATAGGGCTGGCCACTCACTCATTTATTTTTGCCAAATCGTATGCGGCACATGCCATTGAGATAGAATTGCTGGCACCCAAAAAATTCCGCATTACCAGGGTGGTGGCGGCCATCGACTGCGGCATTGTGATTAACCCCGATGGGCTGCTGAATCAAATGGAAGGCGGCCTGGCATTTGCATTAACACAGGCATTAAAAGGAGAAATAACGGTAACCAACAGCCGCGTGGTGGAAAACGGATTTTTTAATTACGAGCTGCTGCGTTATGACGAAATGCCCCCGGTAGAGATATTTGTAATTGACAGTAAGGAAGAGCCCGGTGGTGTGGGCGAAGTGGGCCTGTCTACCGTGGCACCGGCCTTGTGCAATGCATTGGCAGCGGCCGGCTACCGCCCCCGAACCCTGCCCATCCGTAATGAAGGATTCAGCTGGGTGGGATAATGGATATGCATTATTTGTTTTTTTCTGCTTCTTTCAGACTGACATAATCGGTGGGCGTCATACCAAACTGTTTTAAAAAATTCCGTCCAAAATTGGTTTGCGATCCAAAGCCGGCCATATCGGCCACTTCGTAAATTTTATAATGTCCTTCAGCCAGTAATTCGGCGGCCCTCTTTAAACGGGTAATGGTAATCAGTTCGTTGGGAGACAGGTCAGACAATGATTTGATCTTCCGGTACAGGGTGGGCTTACTCATATTCATCAGGCGGGCCAGTTTTTCCACATCCAGTTGGGCATCGTCAATGTTTTTTATAATACTGTCGTTGATCTTTTCTAAAAACAACTCATCTGCTTTAGAATAGGCAATGCTTTTAATGTGCACCAGCGGTGAACTGGCAAAATATTCTTTTATCTTATTACGGTTGTTGAGCAGGTTGGCAATTTGTACCTGCAGGTATTCGGGCGAAAATGGTTTTTCTATATATGCATCTGCACCCAGTTCCAGGCCTTCTATTTTTGCCTGCAGGGTATTTTTTGCAGTCAGTAATATTACCGGGATATGGCTGTAATCAAAATTGGTTTTGATAAGCCGGCACAATTCAAAGCCATCCATTACCGGCATTACCACATCCGAAATAACCAGTTGCACCGCATTTTCCTGCAGCAGGTCCAGTGCTTCCTTACCATCTGTTGCTTTAATGATGGTGTATTTTTCATTCAGCTCATGCTCCAGAAATTCCAGTATCTCTTCATTGTCATCTGCCAGTAAAATCAATGGTTTCATTGCTGTGTATTTGTAATGAATGTAATGTTACACATTTTGCTGTAAAGGAATGGAAACAAAAAATACATTCATGTTTTGCTCCGGTTCTTTAATGCCCAGCAATCCTTTATGCAATTGTGTTAACGACCTGGATAATGCCAGGCCAATACCGGTACCTTTTTGTTTCTCCGTTTCCTTCAGCCGGAAAAATGGTTCAAATATTTTATCCTGCATTTCCATTGGAATCAGGTAGCCGTCGTTTTTTACCAGTATTGTAAACATTTTAGCTTCGGCCGTCAGCGGTTCAATGTTCAGTGCCACTGTACAACTGGCATATTTAACGGCATTGCTTAATAAATTGGTGAGTATTTTATTAAAAGCATCTGTATCAATATAAGCAAATAAATCCTGCTGCGGTGCTGCCATGGTAAACAGCAATTCTTTTTGCTCGGCCAGGGGTTTAAAACTGTTGAATATCTCTTCTGTTATTTCAGCAATATTTTCACGGGTAAAATTTAAAGTAAAACCGTTGATCTCTGTTTGCCTGAAATCGAGTAATTGATTGGTAAGGTCTACCAGCCGCTCCGTATTTTTTTCCATGATGCGCAGGCTGTCTTTTATTTCGGGTGTTTGCCCGGCCTTTCGGATCACTTTTTCCAGCGGTCCTTTAATTAGCGTTAACGGGGTTTTTATTTCATGTGCCACATTGGTAAAAAACTGCATCTTGGCCTCGTAAATTTCTTTTTCTTTTGCAATTTCCAGCTGCTCAATTTTTCTTTTATTCTTTTCTTTGATACGCAAATGGTAAAACCGTATGATGAAAAAAGTGAGCAGTGCAGTAATCAATCCATATAAAGCATATGCCCAGCTGCTTGCCCACCAGGGAGGTAATATTTTAATGGTCAGCACCGCTTCTTTTACGTCCCAGCTGCCGCTGCCACTGGCAGCTTTTACCTTAAACCTGTAAGTACCTGCTGCAAGATTGGTAAAATATACTTTCCGATTGGTCTTTAAAAAAGTCCAGTCATCATTTAAGCCTTCCATTTTATAAGCATACTCACTCATCTCCGGTGCAGTATAACTCAGCGAAGCAAAATCAATACTGAAGGTAGACTGGTCGTGATTCAGAATGATCTCATCGGTGAAAGAAACAGCCCTTTTTAACAAAGAACCATCTTTATTAATGCTCAACTCCCGGTTGTTTACCTGGAAACCGGTGATGTAAATAGAAGGTGCAAAACTGGTTGCTGCAATCTTGCCGGGATGAAAACTGATCAATCCTTTTACACTGCCAAAATACATAGTGCCCTTACTGTCTTTAAAAGCCGAGCTGAAATTGAACTGGTCGTTTAAAATACCGTTTACCTTGGTATATACCGTGAGTTTTTCTGTTTGGGTATTAAAGGATACCAGCCCTTTGGAAGTACTTACCCATAATATTTTATTATTGTCTTCTGCAATGCTTAAAATATAGTTGGCCGGCAGTCCGTTTGCTGTGGTATATCTTTTAAAGGAATTTGTTTTTGAATAAAACCTGCACAGGCCCCCTTCGGTGGCAAACCATAAATTATGATCGCTGTCTTCAAATAAATGATTGATGCGGTTACTGCCCAGGCTGCTTTTGTTTTTAGGATCGTAACTAAAATTGCCGCTGGCACCGGTACGGGTATTATAAAAATTTACTCCATTGCCATAAGTGGCGCCCCATATAATACCATCCTGATCTTTTAAAATTGCCGAATACCACATGTGCAGCGGCATGCCGGGTATTTCAGCAAAATCATTTGTATGGCGGTTATACAGGTAAGCCCCGATGGTGGTGCCGATCATGATCTCTTTTTCGGCAGACTGGTACAGGCAGTAAATAAAATTACTTTTAAGCGAATGGCTGTCTGTACCCTTTGAATAATGACGTACCACTTTTTCGGTTTTCAAATCCATTACGTCCAGGCCATGTTCAAATGTACCAATCCATAATTCATCTTCCACCGGCAGAATGCCATGTATATTGGTATAAGAAATACCGGTGGGCAAACCGGTGGGCATAAAATTTTTAAACAGCCCGGTTTTAGTATTCAGTTTGGTAAGGCCGGCATCTTCTGTGCCAATCCACAGGTTGTTGTACTGATCTTCATGAATCTCTCTTACCACATTACCATTGATGGAATTTTTATCTTTATCAGGAAAATATTTTTGAAACGTAATGGGCTGTTTGGGATAATAATTGATACCACCAAAATAGGTGGTGGCCCAAATGCCACCTTCTTTGTCTTTACAAAATGCATACACTGCATTGTCGGATAAAGAATATTGATTGTGGTATTCTTTATGCAAATTGATGCTGGTACCGGTTACCAGGTTATAAATATAGATACCGGTTTCGGTACCTATCCAGCACTCATCAGTATTGGTTTGCACAAATGTGCGGGCAAAGATCTCAGTTTTATCATCGTTGTAGGTAAGGATGTCTTTATAGTCGGCGGTGGCAGGGTAAAATAGTTTAACGCCCTGGTTAGATGTGCCAATTAAAAGGTTGCCGTCACTGGTGGCATATATGGGTTCCGTCCAGTTTGAAACTGTTTTTGGCGAATGGCTGAACAGGTTGAAGCTGGCAAAACTGTTGCTGCCGGGCTGGTATTTTTTTAAAAAACCGGTAGCGGCAGTTACCCAAACGGTACCATCATCAGAGCTGCAAAGCGAAGTGGCTTCAAAATATTTTTCAATGGCAAAGGCAAATAAATTTTTTGTAGCCACATGGTATTTATACAATGTAAAGTTTGAAATGAACCAGAGGTTGCCCCTGTTGTCCATGGCAATATCTGTTACCTGTGCTGTTACCGGGGTGGGCAGCAGGCTAAAACTTTCGGTAGTGGCGTCGTAACTGTACAAGCCCCTGTCGGTACCCACCCAAAGCATATTGTTTTTATCTGCATACAGGGTATGTATAAAGTTGCTGCCAATACTGCTGCTGTCTTCGGGAATATTCCTGAATATTTTAAAGGTATATCCATCAAAACGATCCAGTCCGTCTTTGGTACCAAACCATAAAAATCCTTTATTGTCCTGTAAACAACATACTACGGCATTGTTACTCAATCCGTCTTCCACCTGGTAGTGGCGGAAATAGTAAGGTTGTGCAACTGAAAACGCAGTTTTTAGTATTAGTACAGCAAGTAGTAAGTTTTTCAATATCAGTATACTGTAATGAAATTTAAAAATATAAAATAATCTATAAAGCTGCAGTAATTATACAGCAGCAGCAAATGTAATGAACGGTTTTGTCGAAATTCTGATACGATATGGAGATATGCTGTTAATTATAAAGGGCAACTTTACAGGTAATTCAACGATTGACTGCTTAAATACATGTTTTGTGCCATTGCGCTGCTTACCATTGCAGCAAATGCTTACCGCAGGTTTTTATGCAAGCACCGGCGAGTGATCCCTCCCTGAACCAACAATCAGCAAACATTAACTATAACACCGGGTTATTATCAATTTCTTTTTAAACCAAAACGATGCAATATGAAAAAATGTAAAAAAGAATTATTAACTGCAAAACGGCTTGTAAGTATGCTGGTCATTTTGCTCAGTTTTTTAATTGCTTTACCTGTACATGCACAAAATAAAATAACAGGTACCGTTACCGGAAAAGACGGCGCACCGGTTGAGGGTGCAACAGTAGCTGTAAAAAATAAAAAAACAAGTACTGTAACAGGTAAAGACGGCAGTTTTACCATTACTGTAAATGCTGCAGATGTTTTGGTAATTAGTTCAGTAGGCTACGAACTGATGGAAATAAAAGCGGGTGATAGTAAAAGCATTGTTGCAAACCTGACCATAAAAGCCGCTGTGTTAGATGATGTGGTGGTAATTGGGTATGGTACACAACGTAAGAAAGACCTGACCGGTTCTATCAGTACCATCAATATGAATGAAACTAAAAAGATCAGCACCAGTGATATCACACAGTTATTACAGGGCCGGGCCACCGGCGTGGCTGTTAACAGCGACGGACAACCGGGTGCATCACCCAGTGTACGTATCCGCGGCTTCAGTACTTTTGGCGGTTTTCAACCCATGTATGTAGTGGATGGTGTACCGGGTAGTGCGGTACGGGATTTCAGCCCCAACGATATTGAAAGTATCTCTGTATTAAAAGATGCAGCCGCTGCTGCTATTTATGGTGCCGCTGCTGCCAATGGTGTGGTAATCATTACCACCAAGCAGGGTAAAAAAAACAGCGCATTAAAAGTTACTTACAATGGGTATGTGGGCAACGATAAAGTATGGCAGATACAGGATGTAACCAACAGGGTGCAATACCAAACACTCAATAACGAAAGCCGTGTAAATGCAGGAAAGCCCCTGTTTGCCGCTAACGATCCGGGCAATGCGGGCTATGTAAAAAATATTGATACCGACTGGCAAAAAGAAGGATTGAAAACCGGCTCCAGGCAAAACCACAATGTGAGTTTAAGTGGTGGTGGAACCAATAATACCTACAATTTATCATTGGATTATTACGATCAAAAAGGAACTTATGTTGGCAATGGCCCCGATTATAAACGTTACTCTGCCAGGATCAATACCTCTGCAGAAAAAGGGATTTTTAAAATTGGGCAATCCTTTAACTACACGCACTCTCACGAAAACACCCTTACTTTCAGGGATGATATTTTACTGGGGGGCATTCCTCCATTGATAGGGTCATTACTGAACGCCATTCCCACCATGCCGGTGTATGATGCGGCTAACTTAAATGGTTTTGGCGGATCTTCAGATATATATAATGGTGCCAATTCACTGAATGGTATCGGTATTAACAGCATTCTTCAAAACTATGTAGATGTAGACAGGGTTTTTGCCAATGTATATGGCGAAGCCAAACTATTACAATACCGCGGCAATAATGTAAAATTTAAAACCAGTTTAAGTTACGACAAAACCATGGCCCGCGATTTTACCTGGCAGCCGGCATACTTCCTGGGTAATTTTTTCAGTAATAATACCGCCAGGTTAAATGATAACTCAAGGGTGTACACGAATGCATCAATTGAAAATACATTGAATTACGATAAAATTATTGGCAGGCATGCAATCAACGCCCTGGTTGGCCAGGCATACAGGGAAGGCAGTGCTGTATTAAGAGAAAGCAGTGCACAGGGTTTTACCACACCTTATTATCCTGTTATCAGTAATGGTGCCACCAGGTCGGCCAAAGGATCTGAATTTAAAAATGCATTAAGTTCTTATTTCGGCAGGCTGAACTATGCTTATGATGATAAGTACCTGTTATCTGCTTCCTTACGCCGGGATGGGTCATCCAGGTTTGCACCCGTAAACAAATTCGGTTATTTCCCGGCATTTTCTGTGGGATGGAAAATCAGCAACGAAAGTTTCTGGAACCTGCCTGCAAACATTGTATCAAGCCTTAAATTAAGAGCCAGCTATGGTAAATTAGGTAACCAGGAAATTGGCGATTACTTATTCCAGGGTACCATTAACTCCGGCATCATTTATACTTTTAATGGTGTAAGAACTACCGGTGCATTACAAACCCTGGTAGCTTCTCCGGATATTAAATGGGAAAGCAAGGCCATTACCAATGCAGGTTTTGACGGTACTTTCTTAGATGGTCACCTGGATGTATCTGCCGAGTATTACAAAACAAAAAGTACCGATCTGCTGGTGGGTATCACTGTTCCTGCCACATTGGGTTTTGAAAATTTAAATCCTACTGTAAATGCAGCATCTTTAGAAAACTCGGGTATTGAGATCAATGCCGGGTACCATAAAAACAAAGGTGTTTTTACTTACGATATTTCTGCTAATTTTTCAACTGTTAAAAATAAAGTATTGTCGCTGGGCCAGGGTAATGACGCCCTGTTTGGTGTGGGTGCAAAAACAATAGTAGGTGGCGAAATTGGCGAACACTATGGTTTTGTGTATGAAGGTATTTTTCAAACCGCTGCACAAATTGCCGGCCATGCCACACAGTTTGGCTCTCCGGTAAAACCCGGCGATGTGATGTATAAAGATATCAGTGGTCCTGCAGGAAAGCCAGATGGTGTGGTGGATGAGGCTTTCGACAGGGTATCACTGGGCAGTGCTATTCCTAAATACAATTATGGTTTCAGCTTCAGTGCCGGGTATAAAAGATTTGATGCCACCATTATTGCATCGGGCAGTGCTAAGTTTTTAATTAACAGCAGAACCTACCGCGATCTGCATCATACAGCCGGCGCACTTAATTACAGCACCGATATGCTGAACAGGTGGACACCCACCAATACCAATACCGATATTCCAAGGCTGAATGATGATGATGTAAATAATTTTAAAGATTCAGACAGGCCGGGCTGGTTACAAAATGGCACTTACCTGCGTATTAATACACTGAGTGCAGGATACAATTTTAAAGACAACATCATTAAAGGTGTGGCAAGTTCAAGAGTGTATATAACTGTTCAAAACTTATACTCTTTCCAAAAATATAAAAGCTATAATCCTGATTTTACTTCAGGTACATTGAACCCCGGCTTTGATTTCGGTTCTTATCCAAAACCAAGAACGATTATGCTGGGTGTTCAGGTAACTTTTTAAGCATCAAAACTTTTAAACTTTTTACAATGAAAAAAATATTATATCTCTTTACAGCGGCTTGCTTAATTACCAGCAGCGGCTGTGATAAAAAGATTGAATTAACCAACCCTAATTTATTAACCACGGCCGATTTTTGGAAAACCAGGGAACAGGCCTATGCCGGCAGCACCGCCATTTACAATGCACTGATAGTAGATGGTTCATACATGCGTTCTTTTCCCGGTTTAACTGACAGCCGCGGTGATGATTTTACCGGCGACAGTCCGTGGCTGGACCTGGTGTTGACCGGCCAGTTCATTATTCCATCTACATCGGCACCCGTATTTTGGATATGGAGAGAATTTTACCTGGTGGTAAACAGGGCCAACCAGGTAATTGCAAATGTTAGCAATTACGACCCCGCAGTTTTATCTACCGAAGAAAAAAACAGGATTTTGGGACAAGCCTATTTTTTAAGAGGCCTGGCTTATTATAACCTGGCCACAACTTTTAAAACAGTGCCGGTAATTACCACTCCTATTACTGGTAACGAACAATACTTTACTGCCACCGCAACAGAAGATGTGTTGTGGAAACAGATCTTTGATGATTTTGCTGCTGCAGAAGCCAACCTGCCCGTTTCTTATGCCAACGTTACAGGCTTAGACAAGGGTGAAAAAGGCAGGGCCACCAAAGGCGCTGCAGCCGGTATGCTGGGCAAATCATACCTGTACAGGAAAGATTATGCAAAGGCAGCCACTCAATTCGAAAAGTTTTTTGGCAGCGGCCCCCTGGCCGGTGTATATTCTTTAATGCCCGATTACAGGGATAATTTTAAAGATATCAATGAAAACAATGCAGAATCATTGTTTGAAATACAGTTCACTCCCGGATCCGGTACAGACATGAACTGGTGCTGCGATCCATCCGCTTCCTGGAAACAGGTACAAACCATTTCTATTACCTATGGCCAGGAAGGCAAAGGTTTTTCTGATTACTTACCCACCCGGTGGATCTACAATGAGTACATGGTAGAAAAAACCACTGCCGGTAAAACAGATCCACGTTTACTTACCACTATTGCATCATATGAGCCGGCTGATAATTCTGTTTTAAGTTATGGCGCACCCTGGACGAATCCTCAAACGGCCATTTATCCACGCAAATACACCAATGATGGCGTGGGTAATGGTAAACCCGATGAGTTTTCACCGTTTGGAGAATCGGGTATCAATTACCGCGTGTTACGGTATGCCGATATTCTGCTGATGTATGGAGAAGTATTAAATGAACTGAACAGAACCGCAGAAGCATATCCTTTTATTCAGCAGGTACGAAGCCGTGCATCGTTGCCCAACCTGGCTACTGCAAAACCCAATATGACCCAGGCACAAATGCGTGACCAGCTGGCACATGAAAGGGCTTTGGAATTTGCAATAGAAGGTCAGCGTATCAACGATCTTATCCGGTGGGGATGGTTTGCTAACCCCGCCAGGTTATCTGAATTAAAAGCACATGATCCTGACTTTAACTATTATACACCCGGTAATGAATACCTGCCTGTTCCCCAGCAGGAACTGGATGTAAATAAAAATTTATCGCCTAATTCGGCCAACTAAGTTTTGGGTAAACGTTAAAAATTCCTGCCCATCTACCTTAATGGGTGGGAATTTTTCATATGACCATTGTACAATTAAACCCGCAATTTTATTGATCCAATACAGTTGTTACGGTATCTTCCAACATGCGCATGAATAGTAACATATACCTGCTGTTTCTTTTGATTCCGGTACTGCATACCGGTTGTAAAGACAAGCATGCTGCAATCAACCATTTTCATTTTACGCAGGCGGGCAGTACAGAAACTGGTATCAGCTTCAATAACAGCATTACCGAAAACGATTCAATAAATGTATTTACCAACGAATACATGTATAACGGTTCGGGCGTGGGCATCGGCGATTTTAATAATGATGGCTTGCAAGATATTTTTTTTTGCGGCAGTATGGTCAGTAGTAAACTCTACCTTAATAAAGGCGGTTTTAAGTTTAATGATATTACCGGCAGTGCCGGCATACAAACCAACCAATGGTGTACCGGTGTAAGTGTGGTGGATATCAATAATGATGGATTTTCAGACCTCTATATTTGCGCTTCTCACGCTGCCGGTGCCACCCAAAGAAAAAATTTACTATTCATCAACGATGGGCCTGCCGCTTCCGCAGCAGCTAACCAGGGTAAAGAAGTGCACTTTACCGAACAGGCCGCCGCTTATGGCCTGGCCGATACCGGCTATGCCACACAGGCGGCATTTTTTGACTACGATAAAGATGGTGATGTAGATATGTACCTGCTCAATCACCGCTTATACAGTCATACTGCTAATAATTTGCAACCTAAAGATACCAGTGGCAATTCTCCGGCAGCAGATAAATTATACAGGAATGATGGTGTGGCTGCAGGTATGCAGCATCCTGTTTTTACTGATGTATCAAAAGCCGCGGGCATCAAAGAAGATGGGTATGGCCTGGGCTTGGTAATTACAGATGCAAATAACGATCATTGGCCGGATATATATGTGGCCAACGACTATATAGGTAACGATCTGTTATGGCTGAATAATAAAAACGGTACTTTCTCTAACGTAATTGGTACGTCTTTAAGGCATCAAAGTTATAACAGTATGGGAGTGGATGCAGCAGATATTAATAATGATGGCTTAACAGATATTGCCGTGGTGGATATGCTGCCCGAAACAAATGAAAGAAAAAAAATGATGTTCAGCGCTTCCAACCAGGAAAAGTATGACATGCAGCAACGCTTTGGATACGAGCCGTCTTTTATGCGCAATATGCTGCAGCTGAACAATGGTAACCGAAACCTGGATAATAAAAACCAGCCTTTTTACAGCGAGATAGCACAGCAGGCAGGCGTTTTTGAAACCGACTGGAGCTGGAGTGTTTTAATGGCCGACTTTGATAACGATGGCTTTAAAGACATACATATTACCAATGGCCTGGGAAAAGACATGACCAACAATGACTATGCTTCTTTTAGAAACGGCCAGGCTCAAACCAACTATACTTTTGGTGTAGCCGAAAAAGAAAATACAACAGATAAGAATGCGACTGCATCGTTACGAAAAAACATTGACGCATATGGCAGTATAAAAATGAACAATTATTTTTTTCATAATAATGGGGCACTTGGTTTTGATAATGCAACTGAACAAACAGGTTTGGCCGTACCCTCTATTTCAAATGGCGCCGCCTATGCCGACCTGGACAATGATGGCGACCTGGATATTGTGGTAAATAATATCAACCAGCAAGCTTTTATTTGGCGCAACAATATAAGAACTACGGTAAAGGACAGTACAGATAATTTTATTACGGTTGTGCTACAAGGCCCGCCGGGCAACTTATACGGCCTTGGTACACAGGTAACCTTATTCAATAAAGAAACGAAGCAATATGCTGAGCAATCACCAGTCAGGGGATTTTCATCCAGTGTAGATCTTCGGTTACACTTTGGCCTGGGAAATGTTTCCACCATAGATTCTATAAAAATAAAATGGCCCGATGATAAAGTACAGGTGATCAGGAACAGTAAAGTGAACCAGGTTTTAACTGTAAAAAATGCCGATGCGGTAATACAGCCGGAAGAACAGCCCGCAGCAGTGAATGCATTATTTACTGATATAAGCAGTCAGTGTAAAATTGATTATAAACATACCGAAGCACAGCATTTTGATTTTGGTTACCACCAGCCATTGCCACAAAAATACTCACAACTGGGGCCCTGCATTGCCACAGGAGATATTAATGCTGATGGCCTGGAAGATTTTTTTGTGGGCGGGGCAGCCAACCAGTCTGGTAAAATATTTATACAGAAAACAGACGGCAGTTTTAGCACAGCTGATCTTACAGAAGGAAATAAACCAGGGGAAGACCTTGGTGCCGTTTTATTTGATGCTGACGGAGATAAAGATCCCGACCTGTTCATCACGGGCGGAAGTTTTGAATTTGCAGTATCCAAATACAACCAACCCCGTTTGTATATCAATGATGGCCATGGTAAATTTATGCCGGATGCTACTGCGGTTCCGGAAATTACAGACATTACAGATGCTCTTGCCGCAACAGATTATGACGGGGATGGAGACATAGATATTTTTATTGGAGGAAGGCTGTTGCCACAAAAATATCCGCAATCACCACGCAGTTATATCTTACAAAACAATAATGGAAAATTTACAGATGTTACTGCAGCTGTTTGTAAAGCACTGGAATTTGCCGGCATGATCACCGGGGCGTTGTTTACCGACTTTAACAATGATAAAAAGCCCGACCTGGTTATGTGCGGTGAATGGACTGCTGTACGATTCTTTAAAAACGATAATAATAAATTTACCGAGGTTACCAATGAAACCGGTGTTGAAAACATGAGTGGCTTATGGCGTTCTTTACAGCAGGCAGATATTGATGGCGACGGTGACATGGATTTTATAGCAGGTAATATGGGAATGAATAACAGGTATCACATCACCCAAAGCCAACCCATGATGCTTTGCACAAAAGACATGGATAAAAATAATTTTACAGAACTGGTGCCTGCTTATTATATCAAAAATAATGAAGGGCAATACCAGCTGTTTCCTGGTTTAGACAGGAACCAGCTGGCCGAGCAGGTTCCCGCGGTAAAGAAAAAATATTTGCTCCATAAAGAGTACGCTGCGGTAACAATGGAACAACTAAAAGATGATTATGGATCAGACGGATGGACAACATTTAAATGCGAAACCTCCGCATCGGTATGGATAGAAAATTTGGGTAATGGAAAATTTAAAACTCATGCATTACCAGGGCTTGCGCAGTTTGCACCCGTAAATAGTGTTGTGGCCAACGATATTGATGCAGATGGAAATATTGATCTGATACTTGCCGGAAACGAATATCAAACGGCTTCCGCTACTGGAAGGTATGATGCTTCTTACGGCCTGGTATTAAAAGGCAATGGTAAAGGAAGTTTTACACCCGTTAATTTTATACAAAGCGGATTCATCATTGATGGAGATGTGAAAGACATGAAATTGGTGAATATAAAAAATAAAGGAAAGTTATTAATTGCTGCTCCTAATGACAGCCAGCTAAAAATATTTTCATTGAATTCAGCAGGGAAAAAGTAAACAAATAATGAACTACGCTAAAAGAGTAAATAAAGGATCAATATTAGCAGTGTTGCTGATGAGTGCATACCTAACCTCACCCGCACAGCAGAATGCGGTCACCATCAATACGCAGGATGCAAAATATGCCATCAGTAAAAATATTTACGGACATTTTGCAGAGCACCTGGGTCATTGCATTTATGATGGTTTTTATGTGGGCGATACCAATAAAATAATTCCTAATATCAATGGTGTGCGAAAAGACATTATTGCAGCACTAAAAAAATTAAAAGTAGGCACACTGCGCTGGCCCGGTGGTTGTTTTGCCGATACTTACCACTGGAAAGACGGTATAGGACCTAAAAATAAACGGCCTGCAATTGTAAACAAATGGTGGGGCGGCGTGGTGGAAGACAATAGTTTTGGCACACACGATTTTTTAAACATGTGCGAACTGATGGGCGCCGATCCTTATTTGGCAGGTAATATTGGAAGCGGTACAGTACAGGACCTGGTAGACTGGGTGCAATATGTAAATTCCAACAATAAAAATCCTATGAGCAAACTGCGTAAAATAAACGGCAGGGAAAAACCATGGAACGTAAAATACTGGGGTGTGGGAAACGAAGCATGGGGGTGTGGTGGCAACATGGTACCGGAATATTATGTAAACGAATACCGCAAGTATGCCACGTTTATGACCGACTGGACCAATTCTGATAAGCTATTCCGAATTGCTTCAGGATCTAACAGTGCCGATTACCACTGGACGGAAACCATCATGAAGAATATTCCATTGAACATGATGGAAGGCGTAGCACTGCATCATTATTCGGTTATCAACTGGAATGATAAAGGCCCTTCCACCACCTTCAACGAGAAAGAATATTTTACAGTAATGCAAAGCGCTTTGTTTATGGATTCGCTGGTAACAAAGCACGCGGCTATTATGGACCAATACGATCCGCAAAAGAAAATTGCACTGGTGGTGGATGAATGGGGCGGATGGTATAATGTGGAGCCTGGAACCAACCCCGGATTTTTATTTCAGCAAAACACCATGCGGGATGCCATGATTGCAGGCGTTACACTCAATATCTTTCACAATCATTGCGACAGGGTGCGCATGGCAAATTTGGCACAGGCTGTAAACGTGTTGCAGGCGGTCATTCTTACCAATAAAGAAAAAATGATACTCACGCCCACCTATCATGTAATGGAAATGTACAATGTTCATCAAAATGCGGTAATGCTGCCCGTGCAGGTAAAAACCAATGATTATGTTTTGGGTAACGGAAAATTACCGGCCGTGTCTGTTTCTGCATCAAAAGACAGCAATGGGATAACACATATTTCTCTGGTAAATATTGATGCAGAAAAAGTGCAGGATGTTGCGGTAACATTCAACGGTACCCAATACAGCACAATATCTGGCAGAATACTGCAGTCGAAAAAATTACAGGACTATAATTCGTTTACTAATCCGTTCACCATACAACCCACTGTATTCAACGATACGAAACTTACTGCAAATTCTTTGCAGGTAAAGCTTCCGGCATTTTCTGTGGTGGTATTAACACTAAAATAAACAACTATGAAAAAGACAGCATTAATAAAAAAGATATTGGCTGCAGCAGTGTTGCTGGTAATCATCAATACATCCTGTAAAGACAAACCATCTACAGGCGGCGGCGGAGTGGTTACACCACCAGCACCCACCGTATTTGATATCAACAGCATTACTGATACCTATGGTGCTTTGTCTCCTTTTTCGCGTGTGCTGGAATGGGGTCCGTATAATGTGCACGATCCGGCCATTATAAAAGTGGGCGAATACTATTATTGTTATAATACCGATGTGGGTTATGGTATCAGTGTACGGTCGGGGGTACAAATAAGAAAATCAAAAGACCTGGTGGAATGGACCTTTGTGGGATGGGTATTTAACAGCCTGCCGCCATTGGGCGCTGCATTCATCACCACCAACGGAGGTACTCCCTTTGATGCGCTGTGGGCACCCTGTATTGTAAAAGCAGGGAATGAATACCGCCTGTATTATTCCTTATCCTGTTCTGTGGCACGATTAAGTGTTATTGGCATGGCTACATCAGCCAGTCCTGAAGGGCCGTGGATTGAAAAAGGTTTGGTGGTAACATCTAAAAATGATGTGAGTGTGCAAACCAATGCCATTGACCCTTCGGTGATCATTACACCGGCAGGAGAACACTGGATGGTATATGGTTCTGCATGGGATGGCATCTATTCTTTAAAACTGGATCCGGCAACAGGGATGGCATTAAACAATGGCGAAAAGGGTGTACGTATTGCCAACCGGGGTTTTACGGCAGGAAAATACAATGGTAATATAGAAGGTGCCGATATTATTTATAACAACACACTAAACAAATACTATTTATTTATTGCGTACGACTGGCTGCAAACCAAATATAATGTTCGTGTAATGAAGGGCGATAACCCTAACGGCCCGTTCTTTGATTTTAATGGGGTAAATGCCAATAACAATATCGATCATGGCCCCATGATCATTGCACCCTATAAGTTTTTAGGACATAGCGGCTGGCAGGGAACGGCGCATTCCACCACCTTCAGCGATGGTAACGGACAGTATTATATTGCCCACCAGGGAAGACCGGGCAGCGACAGTTATTTTATGAACCTGCATGTCAGGAAATTATTCTGGACCACCGACGGATGGCCTGTTGCTTCACCCGAGCGCTACGCCTGGGAAAAGGATTCCCTCATTTCGCAGGCTGATATTATTGGAGACTGGGAGCAAATAATTTTAGGGTACAATGTAGTGCCGGGCTATGGTACCGAACAGGCTTCGCCCGATTTTCAAAATGCCATTAATTTAACCATTGCAGCAAACGGTACATTAAATGGCAGTGCTGCCAGCACCTGGACCTATGCTGCCCCATGGTTACAACTCAAATGGGCTAATGGGTTTACCGATAAAGTATTTGTTCAAAAAGGAAGAGACTGGGAAAATAAAAAGAACACCCTCATTTTTTCAGGGTTAAATAACCAGGGTACCGCCATTTGGGGAAAGAAAAAATAATTACTAAAAAAAGAGCACATGAAATTAAGAGAATGCTGTTTAACTGGCCTTGCCGCTGCACTGTTAAGTATTGCCGCAACCGCACAAACCAATAATATCATCACTGTAAAGGCAGATAAACCCTATGCAGAAATTCAGCCCACCATGTGGGGAATATTTTTTGAAGACATTAATTTGGGTGCTGATGGAGGTATTTATGCCGAGTTGGTAAAGAACCGCTCTTTTGAATTCAGTAAACCATTAATGGGCTGGACGGTAGCACAACAGCCATTCAACGAAGGAGCAGTAACCATCCTCAACCGGCAGGGAGAAAACCTTGCCAATCCACGTTTTGCAAGAGTAACAGTAAATAATGCTGCAGCCGGAACGCTTAGTATTACCAATGAAGGGTTCAGGGGAATGGGTATTAAAAAAGATTTGCAGTACGATTTTTCTTTACTGTACCGCCTGCAAGCGGGTAATATAAAATTGCATGTTGAGCTGATCAATGCAAAAAATAAAATTTTAGCCAGTGGTATTTTGGTAACAGAAAACACCGGTGATGTATGGAAGAAAAAAGGTATCAGCATCACATCATCCGATACTGCGCAAAAAGCAACCATGCGAATTTGGTTTGAAGGCAGCGGGGTTATTGATATGGATATGATCTCTTTATTTCCGCAGGATACCTGGAAGGGAAGACCCGGTGGCATGAGAGCGGATATGATACAATTACTTGCCGATATGAAACCCGGCTTTCTCCGTTTTCCCGGCGGCTGCATTGTAGAAGGATTTGACCTGTCGCAACGCTACCAATGGAAAAAAACGATCGGGCCGGTGGAAGAAAGGCAGCTGATCATTAACCGCTGGAATTTTGAATTTGCACACCGCCCCGCACCGGATTATTTTCAAACCTTCGGGCTTGGATTTTTTGAATACTTCCAGTTGGCAGAAGATATCGGCGCATCTCCATTACCTATTTTAAATTGCGGTATGGCCTGCCAGTTCAATACCGCAGAGCTGGTGCCATTGGATATGCTGGATCCTTATGTGCAGGATGCGCTTGATTTAATTGAATTTGCCAACGGCGATGCACATACCAAATGGGGGAAAGTGAGAGCTGATATGGGCCATCCAGATCCCTTTAATTTAAAAATGATGGGCATAGGAAACGAGAACTGGGGCCCGCAATATATAGAGCGGCTGAAAATTTTTCAAAAAGCCATCAAAGAAAAATACCCGTCTATAAAATTAGTGACCAGTTCCGGCACCGACCCTAACGGAGAAAGATTTGATTTTTTAAATGGTGAGCTAAGAAAAATAAAAGCCGACATCATTGACGAACATTATTACCGAAGGCCTGAATGGTTTTTTGAAAATGCCTCCCGGTATGATAATTATGAAAGGAATGGTGCTAAAATTTTTGCAGGAGAATACGCCGGGCAAAGTGATAAAACAGTTAGTATTGATAACAAGAACAATGTACGTACTGCTATTGGTGAAGCCGCGTTTTTAACCGGGCTGGAGAGAAATGCAGATGTGGTGGTAATGGCCTCTTACGCCCCTTTATTTGCACATGTGGATGGATGGCAGTGGACGCCCGACCTGATATGGGTGGATAATATACACAGTGCAGGAACAGTGAACTACCAGGTACAAAAACTGTTTTCCAATAACAAGGGCACCCATGCTGTACCCGCTTTACTCAACAATAAATCAGTAAGCGGTCAGGATAGTATATATGCATCTGCAGTGATAGATAAAAAAACAAATGAGATCATCGTTAAAGTAGTGAATGGGGCAGCAACAGCAAGAACACAAAGTTTTTTATTAGCGGGCGTTAAAAAATTGGCGGCGCAGGCAACCATCACTGTTTTAACCGGCCATCCCGATCAGGTTAACACGGTGGTCAATCCGTTTAATGTGGCACCTGTGCTGTCAACAGTAGCGCTTAAAGGAAAGAAGGTTGATGCTGTATTACAACCACTCTCATTAACCATTATTAAAATTGCAATGAAGTAATATTGGTGATAACAATTTTAAACTGTAAGCCCGGCTTGCCGAAGGCGGTTTATCAGCTTTACAAAATAATGAAATGAGATCAGTTGTTTTAATACCATTACTATTTATTTGCTGCGGAATTTTTGCACAGCAGTACTCAACCAATATTTCTGTACATGACCCGGTGATCATTAAACAAGACAGCGTGTATTATCTTTTTTGTACCGGACGTGGTATCAGTGTATGGTCGTCAAAAGATATGCAGCAATGGAAAAGGGAAAAACCTGTTTTTGATACATTGCCCTGGGCTGTGCAGGCGGTTAAAGGATTTACCAATCACATCTGGGCACCCGATATTTCTTTTTATAAAGGTGTATATTATTTATACTATTCTGTATCTGCTTTTGGAAAAAACACCTCCTGCATTGGGGTAGCCACCAACAAAACATTAGATCCATCTTCACCTGGTTTCAAATGGAATGATCATGGCAAACTCATTCAATCCTATCCCGGAAAAACCAACTGGAACGCCATTGATCCTAATATTATTGCAGATAAAAAAGGACATGCATGGCTCACATTCGGATCTTTTTGGGATGGGTTAAAGCAGGTACGATTAGCTAAAGACAGGCTGTCAATTAAGGGAGATACCATCCACTTACCTACTATTGCCAGCCGGAAGAAAACAGCTTCAAAGGAGAATCCACCTTCGGTAGAAGACAACCCGAAGGATGCCGGCGGCAATGCAATAGAAGCACCGTTTGTCTTTAAGAAAAATCATTATTACTATTTGTTTGCGTCTATCGATTATTGCTGCAAGGGAGTAAAGAGTACGTATAAGATGATTGTTGGAAGAGCAAAAAATATCAACGGACCATTTATGGATAAGGAAGGACTGGATATGGCCAAAGGAGGGGGAACCATTGTATTGCAGGGAGATCAAAAGTGGTATGGTGTGGGCCATAATGCAGTGGCCAGCTTTAATGGGGTGGAGTATATTGTTTTTCACGGCTACGATGCCGGGGACAATGGTAAACCCAAACTGAGAATAGAACAACTGCAATGGCAAAATGACTGGCCGGTAATTTTGTAATGTTTGTTTATGTGTCAGAATAACAAAGGCCGCGGATGTTGATCCGGGGCTTTTTATTTTGGGCCACACCTCTTTTTCTAATATTAAAAATAGATTGTACTTTACTTTTAATTAATAAAGTGCTTGCTTATGATCGGTATTTTTGTACACCCGCCGGCGGGAAATGGAAAGGCATTGCAGGCAGCAGCCCTGATTGAAAAACTGCTCGCCGAAAAAAACATTTTATTTAGTACTTACCGCAACCGCTGGCCGGATACCATTGCAGCACATGATCAGGCATGGATTGTGGGGGGTGATGGCACCCTGAATTATTTCATCAATCAATACAGGCAAATTGATATTCCGCTGGTGATTTTTAAAGGCGGTACCGGTAATGATTTTGCCTGGCAGCTGTATGGCGATATGGATATACCACAGCAGGTGGCAAGGGCACTTACGGCCGCACCTCAACTGGCAGACGCAGGCATATGCAACGGAAAATTATTTGTAAACAGCGTGGGCATTGGTTTTGATGGGGAAGTGCTGCACTCTATGGGAGCTATCAGACAAATGGGTGGCCACTTAGGGTATTGGTGGGTTGTAATTAAAAAGATATTCAGGTTTAAAGAATTTTATTTTACCATCCATGCCGATGGCAAACAGTTTAGTAATAAATTTTTGCTGGTCAATATTGCCAATGCATCCCGTACAGGCGGCGGTTTTTTAATTTCGCCGCAGGCAAAAATGAATGACGGTGCATTGAACCTGGTATTGTGCAAACCATTGCGCCTGCTGCAGCGCCTGCGCTTTTTACCTGTTATTGAAAAAGGCAAACACCTGCAACTGCCTTTTATTACGCATCAGCAAATACATCATATTCAAGTATGCTGCAGCACCAGCGCTTTTGCACAATTAGACGGAGAGCTGGTACAGAACGAAACATTCAATATTACCATACTGCCCGGGCATTTTCTTTTTATCTTTTAACCATACATGTATTGCTGCCTGGTGGTTGCTGGTTGTATTCAATTTTCTATCTTCACAGCATGAAAAAAGCAGCACTGGCCATACTATTGTTACTGCAGCTGGCAGCATTTTGCAGGCCGCATTCCCGTAAAGTAATTGCCTATTATACAGGCGATGCCGAAAAAATAAAGCAATACCCGCTTAAAAAAATTACACACCTCATTTATAGTTTTTTGCACCTGCAAAACGATACCCTCACCTTTAGTAACGAACAGCAACGCAATACCCTGGTGCAACTGGTGGAATTAAAAAAGCAATACCCGCACCTGAAGATCATGGTGTCTGTTGGTGGCTGGGGTGGCTGTGCGCCCTGCTCGGCCCTTTTTGCTTCCGAAGCACAACGCAATACGTTTGCCATAACAGCCGCTGCCTTATGTAAAGCATACCAGGTAGACGGGCTTGACCTGGACTGGGAATATCCTGCCATTGAAGGATATCCCGGGCATGCATACAGCAGCAGCGACAGGGAAAATTTTACTGCCCTTGTAAAAACCCTGCGGCAACATTTTGGGAACAAACTGTTGCTGAGTTTTGCAGCCGGAGGGTTTATTCAATACCTGCAACAATCTATTGACTGGGATGCCGTAATGCCGGAAACAGACTTTGTAAACCTGATGACCTACGACCTGGTGGGTGGATACAGCAAGGTTACAGGTCATCATACGCCCTTACAAGATTACCTGCCCGGACAGCAATCCATTAAAAAATGTGTGAACTGGTTACTCGATCATGGTGTGCAACGGCAACAGTTAATTATAGGAGCGGCATTTTATGCCAGGGTTTGGGAAAATGTATTACCTAACCATAACGGCTTGTACAATGCCGGAACATTTAAGCAGGGTGTTTCATTTAAGAATTTCAATACCTACTTCAGCGACAGCTCGGGCTTCCGGTATTACTGGGATAAAAAAGCGAAGGCCCCTTACCGTTATAATGCCGCACAACAACTGTTTGCCACTTTCGACGACCGCCGTTCCATATATGCCAAGGCAAAATTTGTGCGGCAAAAAAAATTGGGTGGTATCATGTTTTGGGAATTACTCGATGATGCCACCAGCGGCGGACTGGTAGAGGCCATCAGTAAAAAATTATAATTACAGGTACAACTTTATTGTTGGCATTCCAATAAAAAAAAGGGCTTTTGTCTATGACAAAAGCCCTTCCAATTTTTTACCAGCATCGTTTAGCTAAGGTGCTTGCCTAAAATTTTTGCAAGATCAAACATAGATACCTGTGCTTTACCACCGAAAAGTACTTTCAGTTTTTCATCAGCATTGATATTACGTTTGTTTTTAGCATCCTGTAACTTGTTGGCTTTAATATACACCCATATTTTTTTCACTGCTTCTGTACGTGGCAGTGGTTTTGCACCAACAACAGCAGCTAATGTGGCACTTGGTGTAAGTGCTTTCATAAATGCAGGGTTAGGCTTACGGGCCGATTTCTTTTTAGCAACTTTTTTAGGAGCGGCTTTTTTTACAGCTTTTTTAGCTACTGGTTTTTTTGCAGCAGCTTTTTTAGGAGCGGCTTTTTTTACTACTTTTTTAGCTGCAGCTTTTTTTGGAGCAGCTTTCTTTGCAACTTTCTTTGCCATGATTGTTTAATTTAGAAATTAATGGGTGTCAGAAATTTAACAGTATAAATATAAATCATTTTTCACTCTTAGTACCACCTAAAAAAATATATTTTTCATTGGTGGAATAACCTGTTGATAACATCACCGCCGTAAGCGCCCGCCACCACAGCCAAATGAAATTACCCGGCCTTTCCGGTTAAGGATACTGCCACCCGGTGATGGTAATTCAAGCCTGTTAAAAATACCCTTTTTACCTGCTAAAATCTTATCTTGAACACCACTGTTAACCACCTCTTTTTTAATTTGATTACTATCATGAACACCCCGGCACAACTGATTGCACAATACCAATTGCAGCCCCATCCCGAAGGAGGATGGTATAAAGAAACCTATAAAAGTAATGAGCAAATACCCGCAAATGCTTTGCCAGCAAGGTTTTTGGGCAGCAGGGCTTTTGCAACGGCTATTTATTTTTTACTGGAGCAGGGCAATTTTTCTGCTTTTCACCGTATTAAAAGTGATGAGTGCTGGCATTTTTATACCGGCGATCCGCTGTGCATTTATGTACTGCAGCCCGATGGCAATTTGCAGGTAACTGAATTGGGAAATAACAGCAGCCGGGGCCAGGTATTTCAATTTATTGTACCGGCCAACTGTTGGTTTGCCAGCAGGCCTGCTGCCGGGGGGCGCTATAGTTTTGTGGGCTGTACAGTAGCCCCTGGTTTTGATTTTGCAGATTTTGAACTGGCCAATGCTGCAGCATTAGCAGCCCAATTTCCCCAGCACAGCGCCCTCATTTATGAATTGTGCCGGTAAAACCCCGGGGCAGTATTACTCAAATAAACCCAGCTGCAGGGGTTTACAGGCTGCCACAGCAGGTGCTCCGGCTGCTCCTGCATCACCAATGCAATAGACTGCCGAAGGCTCATAACGTGTGGCTACAATAATATTGGTACTGCCGGCATGAGGCATAAACAATTCTTTTGCCAGTTGCGGACTGTTGTTTTCTTTAGATAAATGCGACAATATTAAATGCGTCATTCCCGGGTTACGGTGTGCGGTAAAAAGATCGAGTGCCTGGCGGTTAGATAAATGCCCCTGCCCGCCACGGATGCGGTTTTTTAAATGCAACGGGTATTTTCCATTTTCTAACATTGCTTCATCGTAATTGGCCTCTAAAAAACAGGCATGGCATAATTTAAAATACCGTATCACATGAAGACAGGCAGCACCAATATCGGTAAATACACCCACCTGTATGCCGTTGCTGCTGATGATAAAACTGTGCGGATCGATGGCATCGTGTTGCTTGCTGAATGCTGTTACCTGCAGCGAACCAATCACCACCGGCTCATCTGCCCTGAAGGTTTTTGCAATATGACTGATCAATATGGGGCCATGCTTTGCCGTTAGCTGGGTAATATAAACCGGTATCCGGTACTTGTTGGCCAGTACAGAAACACCCTTGATATGATCGCCATGTTCGTGCGAAATAAATATGGCCTTTACCAATGTTATTGAAAGCTGCAGCGCCTTCATTCTTTTTTCTGTTTCCCGGCACGAAAGGCCCACATCAATTAATACGGCATCGGTATCATTACCAATATAGTAACAGTTGCCGTTGCTGCCCGAGTTTAAGGAAGTGATGAATAATGCCATTGGGCTGCAAAGAAAATCAATTTTAACGGTTGGCACCGCAGATTTTTTATATGTACAGGTGGCCAGTAAAAAAATACCTGTGCCAGCGGCTGCGGGCTGCCGTTTCAGAACAGGCTGGTAGTCAGCTGCAGCGTTGGAATATGGGCAGGTAGTTGTACTAAGTTATTGTACGCAGTATTTTTTTTCGACGAATAGTTCTCCACAAAGCTTGCATGGTATACCATGCGTCAGTACTTTTACAGCATCAAACTAACCTGCCCAACTACACCCTTAAACCGTATCCAATCTTCCAGGTCAAACCCAGGTTTTAATTTTTATTCCATCCTTTGAATAGCTGTATGTGTTATTGCGCAATACCGTTTCCGCAATACGCTTAAGATCCTGTTACATCTTGTAATACCTTCCGGAAAACCGCCCGTTTGTTTTTTGCGTATGCTGGTAAGCATACTGTAAACAAACCCATTATTTTAAACAGGAACAGCACCTACATTGCCTCACATAAATTTAACCATGATGGAAACTATTTACACTGCCTACACCAAATTGCTGGATTACAAAGTATATTATTTTGTAAAAAAATACAGCAGTTTTCCCGACCTGCAACATGTATCGCCCATACTGGAATCGTATGGCATGCATACCGATTTTAACAGGGCCTGCACTATTGCCGGTATACATGACCCCGCTGTAAAAGCCCGGCTATTAAATGAAGCCGATGCCACCATGCAACGGGCCAAAGTGATTGAAATCAGTAATACCGGTTTTTCAGAAAAAACTGCAGCCGGCTAATCCGGCTTAGCCTTTACAACAGGCCTTTCCGGTAATAGCCGGAAAGGCTTTTTATTGCACCCGGTTTTTTTTGACTACTTTTAATATTATTGATATACCTCCCATGCAAAGGAAAAAGCCCGGCGTAGATATTGTTTTAGACATACTTACAGAAACATTACAGCATAATCCCACATCTGCATTTGTAAGCAGTTTATTGCATCAATACCAGGAGCGTGGCGGCCTCAGTAAAAAACAGCTGGAAGGATTGTATCATAAAGCTTCCAAAATAACCGGTATGGCTCCCGGAAAAATGGCCACCCTGCAGGCCATCATTTTAAAAAAACCAATGAAACACAGGTCGCCGCTGCCCACGCCTGCACCCCTGTATGTAAAAGACGATACATGGGGCCGGCTCATGAATGCCATTCTTGAAAAATACCCGCAGCACAAAAGGGTATTGTTTTTAAAAGTTAAATTCGATAATAATGAACCGCTTTCTGTACCTGAAACAGAAGAGGTAAAACGCTTTCATAAAATACTGCTTAGTTAATTGAGCAGTATACCCATACAAAAGGCCAGAACATTGTTCTGGCCTTTTGTATCTTCTGCGGATACTAAATTTATATATAATAGAGGATTAACTGAATAAACCGCCTTTTTTAAGTTCACGCACACCTTCGCCAATTAAAAAACCATTTTGATAGATCATGATCTTGTAACTACCCTGCTGGAATTTTGTACCCGGCGCAAAAGCAAACTCTACATTTTTCTTTTTAGCGGTTTCAATTTCTACAGGCAATTTTGCAGTGTAGGTCTTATCACCGTCTTCACGTGTGGTAAAAGTTTCGGCACCGCTGGTGATAGGTGAACCATCAGGTGCAATTACCAGCACGTATACATCGGTTGAACCAGGCTGCGCAATGCGGTTGGTAACATCAAAACTTACCATCAGCTTGTCAACTTTTTTTGCTTTGGATGACACTTTTTCTTTACCATTTTTTCTTACATCAATTGGTGTAATGGCAATATTAGAGGCATTTAAAGTAGAGGCTACATCCACTTTCTTTTCCAGGTTTTGTTTTACCTCTGTTGTTGCAGTAAGGTCCTGGGTTAATTTTTCTTTTTCCTGGGTTAATGTGGCCTTGTCGTTAGATAAGGTTTGATTTTCCTCAGTCAGCCTTGCTACATCAGCTTCCAGGCCGGAGATTTTTTCGTTCAACTGGTTGATCAGTGTTTTTGCCCTGGCCAGTTCAGCTGCCGAAGCATTCTTTTTACTTAAGATACTGCGGATCTCTGCTTTTACTTTAGCGATCTCGGTATTTTTTTCTGCTAACTGGCTGTTTAAACCGGTGTTTACAGTGGTCATGGAATCAAGCCTTGCCAATGAAGCATCAAAGCTTGATTGAATATCACTTTTTTCATCAGATACTTTTGCTATCTGTGATTGCTGCTGCTGAATGGTATCTGAAACTTTGCTTTTATCGTACGCCATGTATCCGCCCAGGCCTAAAATGCCTGCTGCTAAAACACCAATGATCGCATTCTTATACCCGTTATTTTTTGCAGCTGCCTGCGGTTGATTTTCCTGTGAAGGAGTTGGAAAGTTTGTTGTACTCATGATAATAGATTTTTAAATTTTAAACGAAAAGAATAAGGTTAAGGCAGATTCTTTTTTTGCTACCCGAACCCGTAATTTCCAAAACCGTGCCAGTATTATTTTTTGGGGATAAATGCGGGCCATCCGGGGTATTGCCGGTGTTTGATGTAACCCTTTACTGTATTGAGTTTCATAAGATTTTAATTTTTTTAAATAATTTTTTTTGAAGCACTGTTAATAAAATCACAAAGGCAACCCTGCAGGTACCATTAACGATTATCAGCCTGAATACAGCAGCATGCACCAGCAACCTACTATTACTGATTGTACGCATAACAGCGAACAAATACAACAACAGGATACTGTTATCAATTACCGTTTCAGGCAAAGGGTGCAGCCCGGCATTACGGGTTTAGCGCAGGTAACAGGCCTGGATGGTGGAGCCGCTAACCTGCAACACCTACACAACAGGGTGATAGTGGATAATTTTTACATCCGCCACCGGTTGGTCAGGCTCCATCTCATCATGCTGTTATGTACCATGTGTAACATCACCGGCCTGTTTAAATATCGATTCACCTAACCATTACATCTTTACATTGAAAAAGATTTTTACCAACAGTATGGCACTGCTGCTGCCGGAAGAAAGAAGGCGCTTTATGCTGTTTTGCTTTTTTGATGTACTTATCACAGTACTCGATATTCTGTCGCTGGCGGGCCTGGTAGCCATGATCAATTTTTTGGTACATCCCGCTACAGCAGATGCCCGCTGGCCGGCAGCATATTTTTCTACCCAACATATACTGTTACCGGCAGGAGTGTTAGTGCTGCTCTTTGGCCTGAAGAACCTGCTGGCTTACAATATAAGCAGCAGGCAACACCGCTTTGTATACCAGGTAGCCTGCAGGCTGTCGCAAAAAAAGATGCTGCAATACCTGGAAGGCAGCTATCAGCAGTATACCACAACAGATACTGCCGTACATATTAAAACAATCAGCCAGCAGCCTGTTGAATTTGGGCATTATATTTTATCGGGCCTGCAACAGATCATTACCCAAAGCATTTTAGTTGGCTGTACCATCATTGCCATATTGCTGTTTAATGCCACTTTGTTTTTATTACTGCTGTTGATATTACTGCCACCTGTACTGCTGGTGCTCAGCGGTATAAAAAAACGGGTGCTTACCAGCCGCACACAGGCTAAAGCCAACAGCGAAAAAGCCTTACAATATTTAAAAGAAGCCCTTGCCGGTTTTGTAGAAAGTAAATTGTACCAGCGCAATCATTTTTTTACCGAACGCTATACCAGCCGGCAGCAGCAACTGAATACATATCTTTCAGGATTGCAGACTGCACAGGTAATTCCCGGCCGGTTGATGGAAGTTGTTGCTGTACTGGGCCTGTTTGTTTTAATAGTACTCAGCAGCATATGGGGGGCAGCCGGCATATCCCTGCTTACCATGGGAGCCTTTATTGCGGCAGCGTATAAGATCATTCCCGGGCTGGTTAACATATTGAACCGCAGTACTACCATCAGGGCTTACGAATATGTTATTGCAGCCCTGCCCCTGGCGCCTGCACAGCAGGCAGTTCAAATGCACTTTCAACCTGCCAGCATTTCAACGGTGCAGTTTAAAAATGTTTCTTTTCAATACCTGCAACGCTCCATTCTTCACCACTTCAACTGCAGTTTGCAGGCGGGCGGTATGGCTGGTATCAGCGGCGCATCGGGCAAAGGAAAAACCACGCTAATAAATATACTGCTGGGTTTTGAACATGAATCATGCGGAACAATCAGTATCAACGGCCACCCAACAGATGCAGCTATGCGGCAGCAGTGTTGGCCACATATTGCTTATGTAAAACAGCAGCCCTTCTTAATTCATGACAGCATATTGACCAATATTACACTGGGAGAAAATGATATTGACCACCAGCGGCTGCAGGCAGCCATACATATATCGGGTGTAGACGAAATGGCTGCGCAATTTCCCGGTGGGCTTAACCAACTGATTACCGAACAGGGTAAAAATATCAGTGGCGGACAAAGGCAAAGAATTGCCCTTGCCCGCGCCCTGTATAAAAATGCCAGCCTTATTATTTTAGATGAACCCTTTAACGAGCTGGACCATGCAACAGAGAACAGGTTGCTGCAGCATTTTAAACAGCTTGCATTAACCGGTACCATTGTAATACTCATCACTCACCAGGCCGCCAGTCTTTCATACTGTAATACCATCATTTCTCTTGATGAAAACTAAGTCAGCAATACTGGTTATTCTTACACCCGGCTTTCCTGAAAACGAAGCCGACAGCACCTGCCTGCCTGCACAGCAGCATATAGTACGGGCAGTTAACCGGCTGTATCCCGGTATTAAAATTTTGATCCTCAGTTTTCAATACCCGTTTGTACAAAACAGTTACCAGTGGCACGGCAATACAGTGATTGCTTTTGGTGGAAAGAACAGGGGGCAACTCAGCCGTTTTATTATCTGGAAACGGGTTTGGCAACAGTTAAAAACAATTCACAAAGAAAATAACATCATGGGGTTGCTGAGCTTCTGGTGCGGCGAATGTGCTTTTGTGGCACACCGGTATGCAAAAAAAAATGACCTGCAGCATTTTTGCTGGTTGCTGGGGCAGGATGCAAAAAAAACCAATGCCTATGTAAAAAGAGTGGGTGCCGGGGGTGAGCATTATATTGCTTTGTCTGATTTTATTAAAGACAGCTTTTACCATCATCATGGTATTAGGCCGGCACATGTTATTCCTATTGGTATTGACACGGCTGCATTTGGTGGTGAACTGCAAAACAAAACCATTGATATTGCGGCGGCCGGCTCCCTGATCCCTTTAAAGCAATATGAAATTTTTATCCGCGTGGTGGCGGCTTTAAAAAATAATTTGCCCGGTATTAAAGCGGTATTGTGCGGAAAGGGACCCGAGCTGCACAAACTGCAAACCCTTATCAACGACCTGCTGCTGCAGCACAATATTACACTCTGTGGTGAAAGACCTTACCATGAAGTGCTGGAAATTATGCAGCAGGCAAAGCTGTTCCTGCATCCCTCTAGCTACGAAGGCTTTGGCATGGTATGCAGCGAAGCCCTGTATGCGGGTGCGCAGGTCATCAGTTTTTGCAGGCCCATGCATGCTGCCATACCCAACTGGCATATTGTTGAAAATAAAGAAGAGATGATTGAAAAAGCCACTGCCTTACTGCAGCAACTGCCCCGGCCCCAAAGGATATTGGTGGGTGCTGTTGATGCCACTGCTACTGCATTGGTACAGTTATTTGGTTACCGGGGCTGAAACCAGCTGGTACAACTGATCGGCCACAGCTGCATACGAAAGTTGTTTTTTACTGTATTCATGTATTGCCTTATGATATTGCGTTGTATTTACTCCTGTTGCTTCGGTTAATTTTTTAAACAGGCTTGCAATATTGCCCGGCTCAAATAAAAAACCATAAGCTCCCTCCATAGTAATTTTTTTAAAGGAGGGAATACTGGTAACCACGGGAATACAGCCGCAGGCCATGGCTTCCACCAACGCATAGCCGCTGCCCTCGCTGTGGCTGCCCGACAGGTAATAATCAGCGGCATTGTACCAGTCTTCCAGTTGCTCGTGGGCTATTTTACCTATTAAATGTACCGCCCGCTGCAACAGGATATTGTTTGAAAGCAGGACCTGTACCGCTGCCAGCAATTCTTCTGTTTGATAGATCATGTACAGCGAGGCAGCAGGGTTTACACTAAGGTAAAGTTCAAATCCCCTGATTACAGTAATGGGATCTTTATTGCTGTTTAAGCGGCCCACCCAAATAAAATTACCTGTTCCTGTGATGCCTGTTTGTTGCTTGCACCATGCTTTATCTTTTACCGTAAAACTGGTGGATGCAGATAAAAGGGTATAACACTTATTGCTGTTACCAATCACACCCATTTTCATCCAGCTATCTGCATTGCCCAAACCGGTAAACAGGTAACCGTTTACACAGCCATCCATCATGCGTTGAAAAAAACCTTTGATGCCTGTAAAAGGTTGTTCGCCATGGTGCTGCAGCAGTATGCGGCACTGCTTACCCACTGTATACCTTAATGCCATTACCTGCCACACAAAAACAAAACCCTGCACCAGTATTACATCCGGTTTTTCTTTTTTTATAAAACGATGCGTGGCAAATGGGATATACCAAAATCTATTGCGGCTCTTAAAAAAAGCGTAGCGGATATTTTCAATGGCAGCCTGCCCGTGGTAGTTCAAATGTTTTACCAGCAACAGGTTAACCCGGTGTTTAATGAAGTGAATATAGCCCGAACTGAGTGCATGTTTTTCAATGGCCTGCCCGGGCCGGTTGAATTGGGTATGGCAATGATAGTTCAGTTCTACCAGTTTGATCATGTATAAAATTTATGGCGTTACCGGTAATGCTGCACGGGGATAATATGTTTTAATAACCTGCAGCAGCCCGCCAATATTACCCCAAACATATTTTGTGCTGTATGCAATACTTACAGCAGTGTATTTTTTAATCTCCAGCCCCTCATCCTCCAGTTGTTCCTTCAGTGAGGCATCAAACAAACGGATATTACCTTTTTGTACTACCAGTAAAATGTCTTGTGGCTGTACTTCGTAAAAAGCATCCATGATACAGGCGGCAGGCTTTTTTTTTGCCACTACCATATCGGCAGTGGCACCGGCAGTAATATGGGCAGCAGGTAAATTCCATATACTGGCTGCCCTGCTGGTAATGGCTTCAAACAATTCTGTATCGGTTAAATAACCGGTTTGCCGGGCTTGTTTTAACTGATCCCAAAAATTCCACGAAGCGGTTAGGGTAGCATCTGTTCCAAAAACTACCGGCGTGTATTTTTTAAGTACTTGAATATTGGCAGTTTTGTTCAGTAAAAAATAATTGGATGCAGGACACCACACCAGGGCGCTGAATTGTGCGGCCTGCTTACTGGTCATGGCAACGCCATGTATACCTATCAATTTTCTTTTAAACAGGTTCCATTTTAATAATGTATTGATCTCTTTACCGGCAGCAGCATCGGTACCCTCACCTGTATGAATGGCAAAAGGCATTTTTTTTGCAAAGGGCCGGTTCAGTTTGTATTTCCACCAGCGTTCAAAAGCCACCGAATGTAAACTATGGCAGTTTTGAAACAGTTTTATACTGTCATGGTTGGTCTTAATTTTTTTTCCATGGTTCACAACTGTGGTAACCCCGTTGAGTAAATTTTTATACAATCCCCATTGTACTCTCAGGTGCAGGGGCACTTTCATTACGGCGCCAATTTCTTTAAAATTATTTTTATGGATGTCCATACCCCAATCGGTATAATTGGTATAGCGGCTGTTACCCAGCTGCGGAAACAAATTAAAATCCAGGTGATCGTGTGAATTGATTAAACCCGGAAAAACCAGGGCATTGCTGAAATGGAGATGGATACTGGCTGCCGCAGCCGGCAATTGCGCACTGCTGGCACTGATGCCGGCTATTACGCCACCTTGTATATGAATATGCTGCATAGCATCGCTGGTAACATTATGTACATTATACAGTATCATCAGGTTTGTGTAACAAAAGGCCGTATATCACGGGCGTACCCTTCCATGCCTCAAAAACAGCCAGTGCATCCTGCTTTTCGTAATAAGGGCGCATGCTGTCGTCAATGTTTTTTTCTATTAATCGTACCATGGATAAATTAAGTTGCTTTGCAACGGAACAAATTGTATCAACGGCATGCACATAATTTTTTATGACCACTGTTTCATTCCCGCTCTTAAAGGTTCTTTGGGCTCCTTTTTTAAGTGCGGTGGGGTGGTAATCAGTAATGATGATATGGCCGCCCGGTGCTACTACCCGGTTCCATTCATGTAATGCTGCTTCGGCATTTGCTATATGTGCAATGGTTAATGTGGAGATGAGTAAACCGCAGCTTTTATCCGGCAGGGGTTGCAGCAAATGGTGTTGTATCACATGTGTAACTGCCTGCGGAAATTTCTGCTGCAGCCGGGCCAGCATATTTTCCGACACATCAAAACCTGTGAGCCCTGCAGGCGCGGTATCCATTATTTTTTTCCAGTGCCTGCCGGTGCCGCAACCTATATCAGCAACAACAACACCTTTACTATGCACCAGGCCAAACAATTCGCTGAAAACAATTTCATCCAGCGCCAGCATCAGGTTATTGGGCTGTGCATCGTAACTGCCGGCCCAAATATTATAGGCCTGCCGGGAGGCGGTATCTTTTTTGTTTTGGAACAAGCCTTTTAAATAACGGTATATTTTTTTCACTGCAGTATTTTTTTATAATAAGCCGGTGATAAAAGTAGCAATAAACAAGCAGTAATTACAGGCAACCTCTGTGGGTTTAATTGCGTTACTACAGGGTATGAATAAAGTGCTTTTGTTCAATCCCCGCAGTGCCAACGCCAAGTACCGCATTCCCAATTCGCTGCTGAATATTGCGGCATCCGTTGAAGGTATATTTGATTGGGTATTGGTGGATGGCAATTGCGAAGACGATCCGTATCAAACAATAGCCTCGTATTTACAAACAGGCCAGTACAGGTACATTGGCATTACGGTAATGCCCGGTCCGCAAACCAGGCAGGCCATTCCATTTTCAAAAAAAATTAAAGCTGCATTTCCCAACACCATTATGATCTGGGGGGGGTATTTTCCTACCAATCATTATAAAGTGGTACTGCAATCGGGCTATGTTGATTTTGTGATCAATGGCCCCGGCGATCATGCTTTTCCCAAACTGCTGGATGCTTTGGAAAATAACCGGCCTTACGAACTGATAAAGAATATCGTTTTTAAAGCAGGTGATACTATCATTAAAACAACAAAGGAAGACCTGATTGAGCAGGATACGCTGCCGCCATTACCCTATAATAAACTCAATACCATGTATCCTATAAAAAGGTATTTGGGCAAAACCTACCTGGGCAATAAAACACTGGCTTATCATTCCAGCATTGGCTGCCCCTTTACCTGTTCATTTTGTGCAGTGGTACCCACTTATGAGGCAAGATGGAAAGCCAAACCGGCGCAGCAGGTGTACCGCGATGTAAAATTCATTAAAGACAACTGGGGAGCCGATGCGATAGAATTTCATGATAATAATTTTTTTGTTTCTGAAAAACGTGCAGTGGAATTTGCAAAACTGATACTGCCCGAAAAAATGAACTGGTGGGGCATGGCCCGCATTGATACCATGGATAAATTTTCAGATGAATCCCTGGCACTGATAAGGGCGGCGGGCTGTAAAATAATTTTTTTTGGGGCCGAAAGCGGCAATGATAAAATTTTACAGCAGCTGGATAAAGGCGGCACACAAAGCGGTGCACAAATTTTGCGGTTTGCCGAACGCTTAAAAAAATTCGATATCATTCCCGAATACTCCTTTGTGCTGGGTACACCGGCACCCACACCCGAAGAAGTTACAGCGCAAATTGAATTTGATATCAACTTCATTAAAAAAGTAAAAGCCATCAACCCACGTACAGAAATCGTGTTGTACACCTACAGCCCTGTGCCTGCCGAAGGAACGGAATTGTACAATGAAGTGCTGGCAACAGGGTTTACCTATCCCAAAATACTGGAAGACTGGGTAAGCCCCCAATGGGAAAAATTTGATCTGCGAAAAAACCCACTAACACCCTGGCTTACACCTGCCATGATAGATAAGATCAGGAATTTTGAAACCGTATTGAATGGGTACTATCCAACAGTATCTGATATACGGCTTAACAATGCCAAAAGAACACTGATGCACTGGATGGCGGGGATCCGCTATAAAATAAATTTTTACCGCTATCCCTACGAAATAAAACTATTGCAAAAAGTTTGGAAATACCGTCAGCCGGAAATACAGGGCTTTTAAATTATTATTTAATGAACAATTATTTAACCATTGCACAGGAAACCGGTGGCCGCTTACTGCCGGCTGAAACATTTGCTGCGCAGTATTACGAGCTTAGAAAAAATGAAGGCCGCATTTATACCGATGAAGTGCTGAAGCAATTGCCGCATGCAGATCCCCTGCACATGTATTATGAAGAATGGCTAGTAAGAAAAAACTCCTGCCAGCGTTTATTAAAGTGGTTGAAACAAAAGCAAACTGCTTTAAGCATCCTGGAAATAGGCTGTGGCAACGGATGGCTTACTGCACAACTGGCCGGGCTCCATAACAGTGTGGTAACCGGGGCAGATATCAATGCTGCCGAACTGGAGCAGGCAGCAAGGGTTTTTGGATCATTGCCCAATATCAATTTTGTATATGGCGATCTGTATGAAGAGTATTTTGATGATAAAGCCTATGATGTGATCGTATTTGCAGCATCTGTTCAGTACTTTCCTTCCCTGCAGCAGCTACTGAAGAAAGCATTACAGCATACCACACTGCAGGGCGAAATTCATATCATGGATTCGCATTTGTATAAGCCCGAAGAAGTGACAGGGGCGGAAGAAAGATCCAGCTCTTATTTTACCTCAATGGGCTTTCCGGAAATGGCGGGTTGTTATTTTCATCACAGCATTGATGATCTGCGGCATTTTGGCCACAGGATACTATATGACCCCACGCATTGGTTAAATAAATTCAGCAGCAACAAAAGTCCTTTTTTTCATGTGGTGATTAATAATGATTTTCAGTAAACGCATGCAATCGTTGATAGAAACATATAAACGGCACCGTACTTTACAAACCCATGTAATACAGTCATTGCCCATTGTAATACTGATGCCGCACAGTGCCTGCAACTGCCGCTGTGTAATGTGTGATATATGGAAGGCCAACCATCGCCTGCAACAACTGACTGAAGAAAATATAGCTGGTTTATTAACTGCATTAAAAACATTTGGCACCAAACAGGTATTAATGTCGGGTGGCGAGGCATTGCTGCATGATAATTTTTTCAGGTTTTGCCAGATACTGAAGAGTGAAAAGATCAGGATCAGTGTATTATCAACCGGCCTGGCATTAAAAAAAAATGCGCAGCAAATGGTGCAATGGGTAGATGATGTGATTGTGTCGCTGGATGGCGATGCATCAATGCACAACGCTGTTCGCAACATACCGGGTGCATTTGTAAAATTGGCAGAAGGCATTGCGGCAATCAAAGCGGTGGACCCTGCATTTAAAATTACCGGCAGAACGGTGATTCAACGGCAGAACTTCAGGATATGGCCAAAGATCATTGATACTGCCAAATCGCTCGGTTTAAATCAAATCAGTTTCTTGCCGGCCGATGTAAGCAGCCATGCGTTTAACAGGGAAGTGGTATGGGACCAGGAGCGGCAGCATGAAATTATGCCCGGTGCAGCAGACCTGCCCGAACTAAAAGCCGTGATTACAGCACTGCTGCTGAATTATGAAAAAGATTTTACCACGCATTATATTGCAGAGCCGCCGGAAAAGATCAAACAGATCTACCAGTACTATGCTTCATTTTACGGATTGAACCCGCTTCCGTATAAAAAATGCAATGCACCATGGGTATCCACAGTTATTGAAGCAGACGGCACTGTGCGGCCCTGCTTTTTTCATCAGGCTTACGGCAATATTAAAAACGATGCGTTGGAAACTATTGTGAATGGAAAAGAAGCGGTTAATTTTAGAAAGCAACTGGATATGGATACTAATGCAACCTGCTTAAAATGTGTTTGCTATTTGAATTTAAAACCCGGCGTAAAACTATAACAGGCATCCTTAATGAGCACCATACTTTTTTCCCATTCTTATTTTTTACGTTTTGATCCCAAGCAATGGTCCATTGGGCAGCCCTATGCGCCATTGGGTACCTTGTATGCCGCGGCTTTTATGCGGCAACAGGGCTATACGGTTTCGTTGTATGATACCATGTTTGCACATGCGCCTGAAGAAATTATTGCGGCACTGGAAAATACAAAGGCCGGCTATTTTGTAATATACGATGACGGGTTTAACTACCTTACCAAAATGTGCCTCACTAATATGAGGGAAGCTGCATTTACAATGATTGGCCTTGCAAAACAGCGGGGGTGTACCGTTATTGTTTCCAGCTCTGACAGTACCGACCGTTTTGAAATGTATTTAAATGCCGGTGCCGATTTTATTTTACTGGGAGAAGCTGAAACCACTTTGCTGCAACTGGTGACTGCATTGGAAAAAAACACCCCTGATTTTTTTACAATCGACGGCCTTGCCTTTATCCATAACAATGCGGTGGTAAAAACGCAGCGGCGTTTGGTATTGAAAGACCTGGATGCATTACCATTTCCGGCATGGGATATTATTGATATGGAACCGTATAAAAAAATGTGGCAGCAGCATGCAGGATACTTTTCTATGAATATGGGTACCACCAGGGGTTGTCCGTTTAAGTGTAACTGGTGTGCCAAACCCATTTATGGCAACCGGTATAATGTACGCAGCCCGAAAAATGTGGTTACAGAATTACAACTACTGAAAGAAAAATTTCAATTTGACCATATCTGGTTCTGCGATGATATTTTTGGTTTAAAGCCCGGCTGGATACAGGAATTTGCAAACCTGGTACAAGCGGCACAATTGCAGTTCAGTTTTAAAATGCAGGGCAGGGCAGACCTGCTGCTGGAGGAAAATAATATTAAAGACCTGGCACGTGCAGGCTGCAGCAATATCTGGATGGGTGCCGAAAGCGGCGCACAAAAAATTTTAGATGCAATGGATAAAGGCACCACTGTAGCGCAGATATATGAAGCCACCCGCCTGCTGAAGCAACACCATATTCATCCATCTTTTTTTATACAGTTCGGGTATTTGGGTGAAACAAAAGAAGACATTGCCCTTACCATAAAAATGATCAATGAACTGTTACCCTATGAAATTGGCATTTCAGTTTCGTATCCTTTACCGGGTACCGTTTTTTTTGAAAAAGTAAAAAGCCAGTTGCATCATAAAACCAACTGGACCGATTCCAACGAAATGGCGCTGCTGTTCCGTAATACCTACCAGCCTGCATTTTACAAACAACTGCATACCTATGTACACAGCAGCTACCGTAAAAACAAAGCTTTTGAAAACATCAAACTGCTGTTGAAACATCCGCTGCAGTTTAATTACAACCGTATGCGTAATGCCATTGCCTGGCTGTACTACCTGCCGGTTAGTTTCATTGAAAAGTATAAGTTGCAGCAATTACAAAAACCACCGGCATGAAGCTATCTGAAAAACAAAACAATGAAGCACAGGCCGCCACTGCATTCAGTAAGCAATCGGTAATATTTGACCGCATCTATGCCGGTAATACCATTGTACAATATAAAAGAGAAAGGGTAAGGGCTCATATGATGCAGTTGCTTAAAGCCCGCAGTGCTGTGTTAGAATTGAACAGCGGTACCGGGGAAGATGCCATTTGGTTGGCGCAACAGGGCCATACGGTGCATGCCACTGATATTGCTGCCGGCATGCAGCAGCAGTTACAGCAAAAAGTAAACGCCCTGCAGTTGCAGGATAAAGTGAGTACAGAACTGATCTCTTTTACTGAATTGGAAAACCTGGCAGCACAAAAGCAATACGATCACATCTTCTCTAATTTCGCCGGATTGAATTGCACCGGCCGGCTCGATAAAGTACTGCATGCATTTTATGAACTGCTGAAGCCCGGTGGTATGGTAACACTGGTTATATTACCTAAATTTTGTTTGTGGGAATTTATTTTAATAGGCAAAGGAAAATTTACCACTGCCTTTCGCAGGTGGTTCAGCAGTAAAGGGGTAAGGGCACATGTAGAAGGAACATATTTTACCTGCTGGTATTATAATCCCGGATATATTCAGCGGCAGCTAAAAAATAACTTTACCGTAAAACAGGTAGAGGGCTTGTGCACCATTGTGCCGCCATCGTATATAGAAGGTTTTGCAGAAAAATATCCGCGCTGTTACAATTTTTTAAAAAGAAAAGAAAACAAATGGAAAGCAGCCTGGCCCTGGAAATACATTGGTGACTATTATATTATTTCTTTGCAAAAAAATTCGTAAGCATCATAATACCGGGCTGGGCGTTTTGTTTTCGTGCGGCAGCAACTGGCTTAGTGTGGTTTCGTATTGCTGAATGATGCCGGCCTGGAAATTTTTTGGATCGGGCTTGGAAAAATGTTTTCCGGCACTCATGGCCATAATACATCCCCTGCTGTTTAGCTTGCCCTGCTGTGTTTTTTTAAGCCAGCGCTGTTGCGTAATGTTCATCAGCCAGTGATCAACCCGGTTGCCCATGCTGCCGCTGAATATTTTTTCTGTAATCTTTCTGATGGTGCCTGGCTGTATTTCACCAACAGGGGTAACCCCGGTAGTATGTACAGGAAAATATTTTTTAATCCAGCTGTTATTGATAATAAATTCGTTCATGCTTTTTTGTCCCTGCATGGGCACCAGTGTAATGATCTCCATGGCTGTAAAAATATTTTTTTCAGGTATATCCTGCACCGCCTCATCAATATAATAATTCATGCAAAACCAATGCTGTTTGCCCGTTAAAAAAGTTAATTTTTTATACAGGTGCATGATGGTTCTGGCTATCCATAGCCGGTTAGCCGTGGTAATGATAAAGAAATCGATATCAGAATGCTCGTCGGCATAATTTTTAGATAAAGAGCCCGAAACCGCAATCCCCTTTACATACGGAAATGCGGCAAGCAGCCGGGCCACTTTTTGTGCTATCTGCATTTGTTCTGCAGCAAGGGCATTGCCGGCAAGTCTTCTTTTTGCCAGGCCGGCATTATTGTGCAACGAATAAAAGGGGCCAAAACAAAAAACAATCCCTTCCTGCACCAGCAGGGACAGTGCTGTATCAACAGCGGCGGGAGTTATACTGGCCGGATGAAACAAAAAAATTTCTTCCTTATTTAAAGGATACCTGAACAGGTTGAAATACCCCAGTGTTTTTAATATGTTTGATTCGGTGGCTGTCAATGACTGTTCAAAGTAAATTGCAATGTGTAATAGGTAAACGAAACTTATATAACCGGGGTTGCCTTATAATAAATTATGTGTAAGTGCAGGAGTTGTTTTAACGGGTAAAAAAAACAATGCTAAAAAGAAACTGTAAAAGAAGATGCCCTTGTTAACAAATAAGATGTTTTCTGAAAAAGAGAGGATGATGATGATAACCATAAAGCCGGCAAAAGGAATACTTCTTTGCTTCCACGCAAGCCGGCAACCATACAATAAAACAAACAGGTAGGCCGCCAGGCCGGGTATGCCCATATTGAGTAAAAAACTGAGGTATTGATTGTGACTGTTGAAATAATTTGTGGCTGCAATGTGCAACTGCCTGGCTGTAAATTTTTGGTGCAGCAATTCTTTTTCTGATCCGCTGCCGTAACCCCATACCGGCGATTTTTGTATCAGCTCCAGTTCGGCCTGCCAGCGGATTACCCGGGGTTCGGTAAACTCAGTATTCAGGGTGTCAATGCCCAGGTCGTTTTTTAGTTCGCCCACATAACGGGTTTTAAATGAAGAGCTGTTATAAATGGAGAACAGGATTGCAGCCGATACCAGAGCGGCACCAATAACAAACCAGGTTCTTTTTTTTTGCTGCATCATAAAAAATGGAAAACACAGAAATACCACCACCAGCAATGCAATTACAGGTGCCCTGGATGAAAGCTGCACAATACCTGCCAGCAAAACAAAAATCCCGGTACCATACAGCCAGCGCCTGCCCACCCCGTTGTTTTGCTGAAAACAATACAACAGGATGATCACTGAAAATGCCGCATAACCCGACAGGTAAGTGGCATGAATACCAAGTGGCAGAGAAAAATTATGATTCATAAAATCCTGGCTGAAAAGATGCTGTATGGCCATATTTTTTGTGCCCATGGTATAAAAGGCTGCTATGTACAGGTATAGCAATGCTGCGGTACAACTGGTGGCAAAGGCTTTTAACAATACTGTACGGCAGGAACTCATATCAAGTGGATTGACAGCAAATAAAACAGGAAACAACAACATGGCCAGCTGGCGACCACTTACATTCAAGGCCTCTTTTACATCCGGACTGTACAGCATTCCAATAATACCCAGCACATACAGTCCGGCCATTATCAGCACCTGCCTGTTAAGAATATTCCGCCACTGTTCTTTTTTCGCCAGTAACACTGTAACTGCTGCAAACCCGGCCAGTGCCAGTTCGCTGTAAATGATTTTAAAAGGCAGTAAAATAACAAAGCACAGCAGGAAGTAATAACTGGTCTTATTGGCCAGGGTATTTTTTTGTAATAACTGGCCGGTCATTTTTTTGATTGATTATAACAGTCGGTGATGAAAGCTTCGTACTGGTCAACAATATTGGGCCAGTTGTATTCTTCTTCAATTTTTATAAAATTATTTTTTACCATGATGGCACTTTCTTTATGACCGTTACTTTTCATTACCAGTTTCAGTACATCTTCGGGGCTTGTAAAATAATATGCATCGCCGTTTAAAACTGCCCTGTTAAAAGGATTGTCGTGCGCTACAATAATAGAGCCGTTGGCCATGGCTTCCAGCAATGATGGATTGGTGCCACCCACACTGTGCCCGTGAAAATACAGTTTGCAAAAAGCCCTTAAGGTATTGGTGATGGCGGCATCAAAAATGGCACCCGCAAAATAAATGCGTTTATCGGCATGGTATTTTTGGTACATCTGTTTGCCATAGGCGTTGTTATAATTACCAATAACGATGAATTTTTTTTCGGAATTACTGTGGTGAAAACCGTTCAGTATCATATCAATATTATTCTCCGGTTCCATCCTGGCCATCAGCATATGGTATTCATATTTTACAGCCTGGAACCGGGCCAGTATGCACTCATCCTTATTGGCAAATATTTCGGCGCCATAGGGAATGTACTTACTGCTGACCCTGTATTTTTCTTCCACATACTTTTTAATCACCACCGAATCGGCAATGTAATAATCGCTGTATTTAATGGCTAGTTTTTCGGCGTATTTTAAAAACTTTTGTACCGGTTTACTGTATTTATCCCTTTTCCATTCCATGCCATCCATATTGGAAATGATCACAGCATTCTTTGGAAATAATTTGCCCCATACCGAACTGCTGGTATAGCCTAAAAATAAGATCACATCATAATCCTGTTTCCTGGCATTTACAATACAGTTAAAATCATACACAAACTGGCCGGCTGTACCCATGATGTTTTCGGCATCAAAACAATGAATGCGTTTTACCCCGTTCCAGTTTTTTTGTTTGCAGGGGTGATTGTGAGAATTGTATACCGTTACCTGATGCCCTTTATTTAAAAGCCCCACTGCAAGGTGTTGTGCCATTTGTTCAAATCCTCCATAATAATTGGGAATACCCCTGGTTCCTATGATGGCTATTTTCATCTGTAATTAACAAGGCTTTTAAGTGTTAGCGTATCTGACTGGCTCAGTGCTGTTGTGCCCGGTCTGTTTGTATTAGCTGGTACAGTATGTCGGCAGACCGTTTCCAATTGTATTGCTGCTGAATGCTGGCAGCAAGCTGTTCCAGTATGGTGGTATCGGGTACCGTATTCAGTAATACCGCCAGCTTGGTTTTAAAAATGGTATAGTTTGCAGGATCAAAATGATAGGCACCAAAAAAAGTAAAATCACTCATGGCAGATGTGTTGGAACAAAGTACCGGTGTTTTTACCGCTGCCGCTTCCAGCGGCGGAATACCAAAGCCTTCTGCTTTTGAAGGGTATACAAAAACTGCTGCTGCCCTGTAAAACTGTAAAAGATCTGCATCATCTACCTGCTGCAGCTGCAGCACGGCCCTGCTGCAATGCGCCGGAATGCTGTTCATCATACGTTGATAGGCTGCGTTATTACTATTTTCATGCCAGCCGATGAATACCAGCTGGTAGCCCTGCTCATATAGTTTGAGTTCGGTAAAAGCCTGCAATAAAAGAATGTGATTCTTTCTTGACTCCTGCCTGCTTACCAGCAGGATGAATTTAGTAACGCCAAACTTTTGCTGTATATATTGTATTGCTTGTTCTTTATCGTATGCCGCAAAAAAAAGGTTGCTTACGCCATTGGGAATGAGGTGAATTTCAGGGGCGGGGATATTAAAATATTTTTGGATCGACCGTTTAGAATAATCCGAAACGGTGGTAAGGATAGCTGCTTTCCTGGCACTTTGTTTAAATAGAAAATTTCTTGACAGCCGGTACATAAAAGAAAACTCCTGCGGAAATTCTTTAAACAGCAGGTCGTGTGTGGTCACAATACTCCTGCAATTTTTACAGGGCGGGGCTATGTACTGAAAGTGGGCATAGTGAATACCGTATTTTTTAATGATGGATGGGATATCAAACAACCATCTTTTTATGGCCCGCCGGCTGCTGTAGCTAACAAAATGAATGTTTTTTGTTTCAGGAAAATGCTGCTTCAGTGCATCGGTATCATAAGCCCCTAAATACAACTGTAAATTTTCTTTGCCAGCCAGCTGGCTGTAGATCTCTTTAAGAAAGGTGCGGCTGCCCTGGTATTTGCCGTCAAAAACATGGGCATCCGCAAATAATTTTATGGCACCGGTATTCTGCATCGCATAGTTTTGCTACTAAACGTTGTTTAGCGGCGAAGCGTTGCCTTGTTAAACTGGGGCATTACCGGCGAAAATGCCAGTATCCAGATCACATACTCTGCTATATTAAATAAAAAACTTCCGGTAAACTGGTAAATAAAAATGAACAGGAACAGCGACAGGCGGTAATAATTACAGTACACCCTGGTTTTAAAAAAGAGATACCCGGTCAGTAAAAGTTTGCTGCAAACACCGGCAATACCATACATGGCAAATAATTCAGCCATGGCATTGGGTATCCTCACCGCTTCCGGCATGTTGCTGTAATAATAATATTGAATAATGATGGTTCTCCCTATCTCTTTTATCTGCCCCAGCCCCACACCCCACCAGATACTTTTTTGCCTGGCAATACGGTATGCCAGGTCAAATGCTTCATAGGTTCTTCCTCTTGCAGAGGTATCCCGGCCGGTGGGAATACTCTTTATTCTTTCAATTAATGGATTGCCTGGAAAATACCAGTATAAAATGAGGAACCCAAGCAGCAAAATAACAGCACTTAACAGGCAGATGTACAATGCCCTTTTTTGAGCTAACAGCGAACGGATATTTAAAACCAATACCAGCGAAAGGCTGATGATGATGCCGGCTATTACACCCAGTGAAAACGACAGTGCCAGCAGTGCCAGCGTAAGTACTATATGCAGGGTGTGAAGCTTCTTTTTAAAAAAAAGAAAACTCCATATGGTATACATTGCCACCGGAACCAGCAGCAGGGAATAATAAGATGCTTCGTAAGTAAACATTTTCAACCTTGGTATAATGGGAATGCCCGGTGTGATGGGCACCAGGTACCAGAAGTAATTTTTTAAAATATCCAATTGCAGTGCCAGCAACGCTGCCGGAACCAGCAGGGCATTGAGGTAAAGTATGGTGATCAATATTTTGTCGGGCGAATGTACTTTGTAACAAAACCCGGTAAACCAAATACAAAAAATGGCTACCGTAATAAACAGTATAAACGAACGAATATAAAAGAGTTGATTTACACCCTGTGCAACATGTATCAGCAGCAGCAGGGAAATACAGCATATAAAAACAAGCAGCCAATGCAGTTTGTTATTTTTTACCAGCTCGTAAAAAAATACCGGTGTTAAAAAAGTAGTGTACAATAAACCTTCAGGCAGCAACAGGCTGTTAAAAAAAAAATAAATGCAGGCAAAAATCAGGTACCGGTTAAAAACCAGCTGTTGTTGGTCAGGCATGTTTTACCAGGTTTAAATTAATGCTTTTGTTTCTGATAAAAACAACATACAGGCTGCATACCGACAGCAGAAAAAGTAACAGTTTTAACCATAGTACATCCGACAGGATATAACCGCCTATTATTATTGCAGGAATAAAGATGATCATGGATGCCAGCCGGTGATTTGTTGCCAGCACTCTTTTTTCAACCACCAGGTGTTGCAGTACCACCGCAACAGCTGTTGCGGTGATAGAGCCCGCCAGCATTCCTGTAGCGGTTTTATACAGGCCATAGCCGGTTAACATACCGGTAATGATGATGATGCAATACAGTAAGATGATACCAAAATTTAATTTTTCGTACCCGGCTGCATTCAGGTAACTGCCCGGAACAATACTGTACACAAAAAAAACTTCAAACAGGGTAAACAGCCTGATGTACCCCATGATATGATGATAGGTACTGGCATTCACCAATACTTTCAACAACGGGCCGCTGATAATACTGAATGCCAGCAACAGGCACAAAGCCACCAGCAGGCAAAAATTCCTGGAAGTGAGGTACAATTCTTTTACATCATTTCCCTGTGTTTTTAAGCGGGTTACCTTGGGGGCCAGCCAGGGTACAATGCCGCTAAAGCCCAGGTGTATGTGATTGAACATGGTGGCCACCAATCCATAATAAGCCAATGTGGAAAGTCCTATATAGGTCAGTACAAAAAAACGGTCGCATTGAAAAGTAATTACAATCGCCAGCGATTGCAGCCAGGTCCAGATAGCGAAATTCATTTCGCTGGCAATGCTGTCTTTTCTAAAATGAAAAGAAGGTGAATAACCCGGAATATTTTTTTTTAATAATACCAGGGATATCAATATGCCCGTTACAGAGATGATGATACTGCAGGTAAATAAACTGGTGAGCCCGTAGCCCAGGTATACCAGTATAATATTTACCAGTAAGGCCGTAAGCCGTATACCGGAATTGATCCAGGCGGCAATGTCGAATTTTTCAAGTGCCTTAAAAGTATACCCCACCAGCTGCTCGTAAAATTTTAAACCCACAATAGCGCCACCAAATACTGCGCCCACTGCAGCCATATGGATATAAGCCGTTTCTATTTTAAACAATCCAAAAAATTGTATGCCCATGGCCAGTAACACCCCCATGATGATGCAAAATACCTGCAGCACAAAACTAAGCGACAGGTTGGTATTGATAGTGGTGCTTACGCCGCGGTAATTTTTTAGTCCTGCATGAAGGGCTACATTTTTAAATGTAGCAGCCCCTAAACCCAGGTTAAACAGCTGCATGGTAATAATGATACTGTTTACCAGTAACCAAATTCCAAATTCTTTTTCGCCCAGCTTACTGATGAACCAGGGAGAACTTACAAAAAATAATACGGGGTATAAAAATGTATCCAGTAAATACCAGGCAGAATTCTTTATGTTTTTAGAAAACAATACATCCTTCAATAGTATATTTTTTTAAAGGTATACAGTAGTAAACTTAATATAACCCCCAGCAGCAGCCCCAACAGTAAATACTTACCCAGCAGTTGGGCAAGGGATGGACTAACAGGGTATGCATTCATGACAAAGGGGTCAAGGATTTTTACCACCCGGTAATTATGAATGCCCCACTCCAGGTCGGTTTTGGTAACCATTAACTTTTCAGAAGCGGTGAACAGGTCAACCGGGTTAAAAGTATTGATCACATTACCTGAATGGGCAGTTTGACTGGAGAGGTAAAACTGATACACCGATTTCAGGGAGTCCAGCTTTTGCAATTCATAATTGGTATAGGCCAGGCGTTCCTTCATTTTTCCGGTGTTACTTTCAATAAGTGTTTTTACCTGTGGATTATGATTCAAATAGTTTTCTGTATGCAGTAATAAACTATCCGCAATTTTCCTGTCTTTTAATTTCACCCTGATGTAAAAAGGCTGTTTGCTCTCTGTAATATCATCGGCCAGCGGCGAGCCGGCAATGTTTACAGCTTCTATATCAATGATGCTTTTTACATCCGCAGCAGGCAGCTGCAGCTTTTCTGCAAGTATATCATACGATCCTGAGTGACACAATGCCCTCAGCTTTTCTACCATTTCGCCGTATATTTTTTTATTGAAATCAGAAAAGGTTAAAGTTGCTTTTCCTTCAAAATAAGGGGTGGTTTTTTTAATGCTGTAATACGCCAGCCCGGCACCCAATAACATTCCTGCTGCTATCAGGAACCAGTATTTTTTACAGCTCTTACTGATAAAACTGAATAACTCCAGGTAAAACAATTTGATGCGGGCAACATACAACTTAACATCATGTATGGTAGTATCGCCGGTATTATTGTTTACCATAATGCAGTAACGTTTAAAACAAATGTATCAAATTTTACCAATAAGAAACAGCAAACAAACAGCAATCAAACAATATTTTTTTTATCTGAATTCAAGGCAACCTTTTACATGTTTATTACGTTTACACCCGCTTGCAGTAACCGGTATATTGCTGTGGATGTAAAAATGTATTGACCTCTTTACAGCATCATACAATGTATTGCTGTGATGTACTAGCAACCATTGCATTGTTTACTTCGATAAGTACTGTAACAAAAACTATAGTCTATGCAAAAAATGGTACTTGTACTTTTACTGTTTATCAATACAGCTGTTGTTGCCCAGGAAGATACTGCTGTAACAAAATTGATGAATTCAATGGATAGCCCGCAGCCGGTTGTTGCAACTGCCCGGCCTGTTTTTTACTCGCAAAAATTAATTAATGCCAATACAGTAGAGGTATTGCATAAAGGGATACTGGAATTTAAAGTAGTGCATAATTTTGGTGATGTGGCCGGTACCAATGGTGGTATCTCCCGCTTTTACGGGCTGGATAATGCTTCTGATGTTAAGATCGCATTTCAGGCCGGACTTACTGATAAACTGAATGTATTGATCAGCCGTACCAGGGGAGGCGGCAACCTGGGTCAGCTGCTGGAAACAGGTTTTAAATACCAGTTTGTAAAACAAACAGACGATAACAGCCAGCCGGTTTCTGTTACTGCTTTTGCAAACGTAGTGGTATGTACCATGAAGGCCGATACCAGCAGCAGCGCCAGCCAGCTGAAAATAAAGGAAAATCATTTCAATAATTTTTCTGATCGTTTAAGCCAGGTGGTACAGGTAATGGTTGCACGCAGGTTTGGAAATGTAAGCCTGCAGGTAAGCCCCACGTATGTACATACCAATTATGTTGTTACCAACGATCAAAAAGGCCTTTTTGCATTAGGTGCCGGGGCAAGAATTCCACTGAATAAAAAATTTATATTGGTAGCTGATTATTTTCATTCCTTCCGGTCGCAGCGCTCCGAAGATGCACTGGCCGCACAATATGCAGGCCTGTATGATGCCAAACGGTACGATGCATTTGGAATTGGTGTGGAGATTGTAACACCGGGACATTTGTTCCATCTTAATTTTACCAATGCCACCAATATTTTAGAGAACCGTTTTTTACCCCGTACATTTTCTTCATGGGGCAAAGGCCAGTACCGGTGGGGATTTACAATGGCCAGGAACTTTGTGCTGTTCAGAGATAAAAAGAAAAACTAGTCTGCTTCTGTTATGATTAATAAAAAAAGGGCTCCTTTTAATTAGGGAGCCCTTTGTGTATACGAATAAAAAGGAATTATTTTTTTGGTGCTTTTACAAATGGTTTTAATACAGCAGTGAATGCCAGCCCCGTACTTTTTAACGCAATTTTACCGGCCCCCACACCACCTAATGGCAGTTTTAAATAAGGTTCTGCTATTACAGAAAGCCGCTTGTTTAAATTATATTGATAGCCCCCCGAAATAGTAAGCACCGAAAAATAATGCTTGTTTACATTGCTGTAGGTTTTGGCGTAACTGTACCACTGGCCGGCGGGTGTTTGGTAGTTATAATCGTACACTTCTTTTTTCATCAGCAGGGTAGAGCCTCCCAGCCCGGCAAACCAGCTGTGCTTTTTAGCATTGCCAAAACTGTAGTAAACCGACAGGGGAATTTCATAAACTTTACAATCCGCATCAATGGATTTAAGATTGGGGTTATACGAACCTCCTGTAAATTTATATTGGTATGGATGTGCGGTGTATACCTTATCACTCACATACAGGCCGGCACCAATGCGCAGGTGTTTACCAACAGTGTAGCTGATGCCGGCACCATAAAACAGTTTTGTTGTTCCTGCATTATTGATATCAATATAACTAACATCTGCACCGGCAGTAAAAGTAAAGGCCATATTGCCGGCAAAGCTGTTGTCTTTTTTCTTTGTATTGTTTGATGCAGCAGTATGACTGGTAGCAGTGACTGTTTTTGCCGGGCTGGCAGTATCGGGTGTAACCAAAGTTGTTTGCTGCACCGCGGTTGCAGGCTGTGTAACTGCTGTGGTAATATCTTTTTCTGTTTTACTGCCGGTAAGGCTGCTGTTACCGTTATCTGCCGCATCTGCTGCAGCTGATTTGTTTGCAGCAAAAGATTCTTCATCACTCATAGCGGCAGCTGGTTTTTTTATTCTTAGCCTGGTGCTGCTTTTTGTAGTGTACGCAATTTTGTTTCCGCTTGCCTGTTTCCGGCTGTTGTTGATTGCTGCTGCAGTGATTGCGGCAGTTGTTACTGCATCAGCGGCTGGCGAAACCGGTATTGCACCAGTACCAATATCCGGTGTAGTGGAAAGGCTGGAAGATCCCCCTGTTGCAGAAAGAGCTCCGTCGGGTGATACAGCATTGTTTGCGGGTACTGTTTGTAATACAGCACCTGAAGCAGTTGGTGCTGCTGAGTCTGCCGTGGCGTGGGAGCTCCGGGTTTGTACAATGGCGATGCCAATAACACTTGCTGCCAGAATAAAGAAGAACAGCAAAAAGGCATACCTTCTCCGGTCTCTTTTTTGAGGCAGGTGCTGGTTTAACATGGCTTCCATCTTTCCCCATGCTTTGTCATCGTATGGAGGATGGTGCTGGTTAGCCGCATCCGTAATTAGTTTATCAATTTCTTCATCCTGCATTTTTCGCTAATAAGATTTTATTTTGACGAAACAAGATCTTCTGTAATTGCTTTCTTGCTTTCGCCAGGTTTGATTTAGATGTACCCACAGAAATATTCAACTGCCGGGAAATTTCATCGTGACTGAATCCATCCACCACAAAAAGATTAAGTACCGTTCGGTATGCGGGTGAAAGATCCTGAATAAAACGAATGATCTCGTCGTACGATATTTTATCCACTGCTGTTTCATCCTCTGCCGGTAAATGAATGATGGCCGTATCCAGTTCAGTTACGTGCTGGTGCTTATTGTTTTTTCTAAAATGATCAATGGCGGTATATACCATAATTTTTCTTAACCAGCCTTTAAATGAACTAACCACATCGGAATAGGCAGGCTTAAAGTGATGGATCTCCTTGAATATCTTTAAAAACCCATCGTTTAAGATCTCAGATGCATCTTCTTCCCGGCTGGTATAACGATCGCATATAGACATGGCATATCCATAGAAAGAGTTATATAGTTTTTTTTGACTCTCTCTTTGATTAAGGGCACAGCCCCTGATCTGGATGTTTAGTTCTTCTGCCGTTAACAAATATTAATGTTTTAAAGCCACCAATAATAATCGAACAAAGAAACTCAAAGGTTGCCACAGTTAAAAATTACTTTTCTGCTGAAGGCAAATAGCAGGATACTTATCTTATAAAATTAAATAATTTATAGCGTATAAAACCTGTTTGAACGTACCCTGAAAGTAAAGCCCCTGCGTACTTTTACGAAGTTTGATATGCCTAAAAATTATATCTATGTACAGTAAGTGCTGCACACAATAAAACCACCATAAATGCGGTTTACTATTACGATTGAAAGATCAACGTATCCAACTGAAAAACCAACAAGAATGAGATTACATCTTAGCGCCGTGGCATTACTGCCTGTAATGCTGCTGATGGGCAACAACTCCTCAACTCTTACTGGAAATAATACCGTTACTGGAACAAAGGTCATTGATACCATGCTGCATTGCGTCAGCAGCCACACAACGGATCATTATACAGCCTGGAACTTACATGCAGCAGGTTTATCAGAAAAAGCATTTAATTATGCCCTTAAAGGATACCAGTACCTGCTTCAAAAAAATAAGTTGCACAATACGGGCGTAGTTACCATTGTAGATTACAGCAAACCTTCTTCTGAAAAAAGACTGTTTGTGCTGGATATCAATGAAGGGCGCATATTGTTTCAAACACTGGTGGCACATGGCTTACACACCGGCTATGTATATGCAAAAGAATTTTCTAATGCGGCGGCATCATTAAAAACCAGCCTGGGCTTTTATATAACAGCCAATACCTATACCGGCAGTAACGGGTATTCCTTAAAGTTGCAGGGTTGCGAAAAAGGCATTAATGATAAGGCCATGGAAAGAGCCATTGTAATGCACGGGGCCGAATATGCCAATGAAAATTTTTTACAGGCCAACGGCTACCTGGGCAGAAGCCACGGATGTCCGGCAGTACCTGAAAAAATCAGTAAAAAAATAATTGATGTTATAAAAAACGGGAGTTGTATGTTTCTGTATTATCCCGCAAAAAATTATACAGGTCAATCAAAAATATTAAATAGCCCGGCGTAGATTGCCAGCGAGTTTTAAAGTACATATTGTTAGGCACAACAGGAGAAAGATACCTCACCCTTAGTGGTGGGGATTCTTTTTTTACAGCACAATTACCGCTGTGGCCAGCTGGCACAGTATACCTGCGAATAAACCCCAGTAAATTTCTTTTGCCGAATGATCGCTTACAATAAGGCGGGAACTGCAAACCAACCCGGCTACTAAAAAGGCAATGCTCAGGGGCCATGTCATCAGCATGGTATTGTAAGTCATGATAATTAAAAATACTCCCAGCACCCCACCCACGCCCATGGCATGCATGCTTATTTTAAAATAGATATTGCTTAACAGGCCCACCACCGAAGTAATGAACACCCCCGTCATAAATGAAGGCAGTATGCGGGCCAGGGCAGGATCAAATTTAAAGAACACCCAGGCGGTCCAGAAGTAAAAGATCATTACCGAAAGATAGGGGCCAATACGGTCTTGCTGCGTTCTTAAAAATACCGATTGTATAAAGCCCAGACCCTTCATGAGTAAAACAGAAAATGCAGGGAAAAATAAACTGTTTAAAACAGTGGTCAGTATCACTTTATATTTTTCATAGGTGCTGAAACCGGAAAAATAGGAAGGATGCACAAAAACCAAAAAAGCCACCACATATAATGGAATAAATAATGGATGGAATACGTACGAAAAAAAATGCGCAACAATCCTGATCAGCAATGGCTGCCTGCTTTTTTGTTCTGCCTGCTGTTCACCAGCTACCAACCATTCGCTATTCACCATGGATTATTTTTTATAAAACTTTTCTTAAACGGGCTACGGGAATATTGAGCTGCTCCCTGTATTTGGCAACGGTACGGCGTGCAATATTGTATCCCTTTTCCTGCAGTAATTCGGTAAGGCGTTCGTCGCTCAGCGGATGTTTCTTGCTTTCGCCTTCTATCAGATCGCTCAGAATCTTTTTCACTTCCCGGGTACTTACTTCTTCGCCGCTGTCGGTTTGCAAACTTTCACTGAAGAAAAACTTCAGCCGGTAAGTACCAAATTCTGTTTGTACAAACTTGCTGTTGGCCACACGGCTTACAGTGGATATATCCAGGTTGGTGGCTTCTGCAATGTATTTTAATATCATGGGCCGCAGTTCTGTTTCATCACCGGTAATAAAAAATTCCCGCTGGTAATTCATAATGGCTTCCATGGTGGTCAGCAAAGTATGCTGCCTTTGTTTAATGGCATCAATGAACCATTTGGCCGCATCAATCTTTTGTTTGATGAAGAGCACGGCTTCTTTCTGCCGTTTGTCTTTTTTGCTGCCGCGGTCGTAGTCTTTCAGCATATCGCGGTAACCTTCGCTGATACGCAGGTCGGGTGCATTTTTGCTGTTCAGCGTCAGTTCCAGTTTGCCTACATTGTTATAAATAAAAAAGTCGGGCACCACATAACTTTCGCCTTTATTGGTTTCTCCAATATTACCGGCCGGTTTAGGGTTCAGTTTAATGATTTGGTTAATTACAGCCCGCAGCTGTTCATCATTAAGGCCCAGGCCACGCTGAATTTTTTCGTAATGTTTTTTGGTAAACTCGTCAAAGTACTTTTCCAGTACTTTAATGGCCATTTCCACATGTTTGCCTTCATCCATTTTGCGTTCCAGCTGCAGCAATAAACATTCCTGCAGGTTGCGGGCGCAAATACCGGGTGGATCAAACTGCTGAATCTGTAATACCAGCTGGCCAATCTCTTCTTCGGTGGTAATGATATTTTGCCTGAAAGCAAGGTCATCTACTATAGATGCTATTTCCCTTCTTAAATAACCGTCATCATCCAGGTTGCCAATGATCTGTTCGGCTATCTGCTGCTGGTGTTCATTCAGGTTCAGCTGCCCCAGCTGTTCCAGCATCAGTTCATTAAAACCGGTTTCCACTTTATGCGGTATAACCCTGTTGTCGTCAATCTCCGGATAATTCTCGTCTCTTAATTTATAATCGCCAATATCATCATCGCCTTCACTTACATATTCGCTGATATCGATATTGTCATATTCTTCTTCGCTGCCTTCCGACTCAAATTCCTCTTCATCCCCGTCTTTAAATTCGTCGTTGGATTCATCGTATTCATCTTTATGATCTTCTTCTGATTGTTCCAATGCCGGATTTTCTTCCATTTCCTCTTTTATCCGCTCTTCTAAAATAGCCGTGGGCACCTGCAGCAGTTTCATTAACTGAATTTGCTGGGGCGATAACTTTTGTAGCTGTTTTTGATATAATCCCTGACTTAAAGCCATACCATATCCGCCTGATGACGGACTCACGTGTTTTATTAAGAATATTGTTTCAATCCTGTTTGACCTGCTGCTAAAACTTTAACGGACAAACCAGGGTATTTGGTTTTTTAAAGTGTAAATTTAGTTACAAACTTAGATGTATTATGAACGGAAATGCTAAAATTTTATTTTTTTGCATGATTTTTGTGGGAACGGCCGCTTTTGGCCAGCAGATCAATAAAAAATTATTGATTTATAATGATTTATATAAAACGAAAGCTGCTGTAGTAAAATATCCAATTGCAGTATTTAGCGGGCAGCACATAAAAAAAATGAGTTGGGAGCCCGCTGCTTTAACAATTAACAAATCTGCTGCCGGCATTGCCCCGGTTATGTATCCGCTCCTTAACCCCGCCTACTATGCACAACATCTTGGCTTCTTTTGTAAAAAAGAATTGCAGATAGAAAAGCGCATCAAAATTCCATTTAAATTCCGGTTGGGTAGTGTACAGTATTGCGACTGGATGGAGGGAAAGCCGAATGCGGTAAAATAAAAACTGCCATAGTTTTATCTATGGCAGTATAAAAGAAGGTTATTTTTCTTACGCATGCACCCCCTGTTCGCTCAATACTTTCTTAATTACAGCCACCATTTGTTCTCCTTTGTCTTTGATCTGTGCTTCCGTCCAGGTTAAGCTGATGGCAGTGGAAATACAGCGGCTCATGATGGCATCGCTGGCACTAAAATCTTTATTGGCATGAAACTGTACTTTCTCTTTCAGTTCGGGACTCAATGCATTCAGCGTAACGGAGTTTTTAAGATGATCCCACATATTAATGTAATGCCAGTTGTGCTGGAACCAGTAGAAATGGCCACCAAAAATACCCTGCGTTTTCATAGCTGCAACCACGGCTTTCATAATGGCAGTGGTGGGTAAAAACCAGTTTAAAAAAGTACAGCTGTCGCCTTCCGCATCGGGAATTCTTCTGAAGCTTATTTCAGGCACTGCTGCCAAAATACTTTTTAAGGCAGCATGGTTTTTTTTCTGAATGGCTAAAAATTCATGGAGCCTTCTTATTTGCGCCAGTCCCACAGCGGCATGCAGTTCACTGATCCTGAAATTGTATCCAATAAAAGGGTGTGGTTCTGCACCCCTGTCGTTACCAATATGATCGTGTCCATGATCGCTGTATCCATCACTTTTAATATAGGTATCTTCCCTGTTGGTCATCACCACACCGCCTTCGGCGCAGGTAATGGTTTTTACAAAATCAAAACTGAAAGTACCGGCATCGCCAATGGTACCCAGTTTTTTCCCTTTGTAACTGCCGCCAATGGCCTGGCAGGCATCTTCCAGTAAAATTAATTGGTGTTCCTGGCAAATGGCCTGCAGTGCATCCATATCAGCCATGCTGCCGCACATATGCACCGTCATAATGCATTTTGTTTTAGCAGTGATGGCTGCTTTTACTGCATCGGGTGCCAGGGTTAAGGTATCATCCACATCTACCAGTACCGGTACGGCACCTACGCTTAATACGGCTTCAAAACTTGCCACAAATGTAAATGTGGGCATAATCACTTCATCGCCATAGCCAATACCTAAAGCACTGAGCGCAGTGGTTAAAGCCGCTGTTCCGCTGCTTACCAGCTGGGCATGTTTGCTGCCAAAAGTGTTGCAGATCTCCTGCTCCAGTTCCTTGGCTTTCCAGATGCCTTTGCGCGGGCCGTCAAAACCATAGCGCATTAAAATTCCTGTTTCAATTACTTCGGTAACCTGTTTGCGTTCTGCATCGCTCCATAATTCAAAACCTGGCATAAAATATAATTAAGAATGTAAAATAATAATGTTGATCACCCAAGCATATCACTATAACACAAAGGTAAAGTATTTGGTTTTTGATTTAGACCGGCAAATTAAAACTAAATGAATTTCAGATGCTTTAAAATACCTTATTTTTGGCTATACTGTAAGAAACCGCTTCAATGCAAAAAAACATCCGCTTTATTGCTATCGACGACGACCTGGTGGATTTGTTAATTTTAAAAGAATATTCAGCAGCATTTCCCTTTTTTGAACATGCTGGTAGTTTTACCAATACGGCGGAAGGCCTGGCGGCCATTAACAGCATTCAGCCTGACCTGGTATTTCTGGATATTGAAATGCCGGGTAACACCGGGCTGGAAATATTGCGCCAGATAAAAGAAAAAATTAACCTGTCGGTGTTCATCACTTCGCACCCCGAATTTGCGCTGGATGGATTTGAACTTTCTGCTATTGATTATATTCTAAAACCATTAACGGCACACCGCTTTGCCATTACTGCTGGCAGAATAGAGGAATACTGGACCATGAAACAAAAGGCGCTTTCTTATGAAGTGCTGTTTGAAAATGAATCGCTCACCATCAAAGACGGGCGCACCCAAATTAAATTGCCGCAAAAAGACATTATTTATTTAGAAGCGATGCAGGATTATACCAAAGTGGTAACAGCAAAAAAAAATTATCTTACACTTACCACTTTAACAGGCTTTTTAGATAAACTGCAAAACAAGAATTTTTTACGGGTACACCGTAGTTATGCCGTATCGGTAGATAAAATAAGCGAGATCAATTCTCATCAAATTATTTGTGGCAATGCCACCATCCCTGTTGGAAAAACATATCGTTCGCTGGTTGGAAAAATAAAAATTTAAAAGCGCTATGCTTAAATGTTTTTTGAGTTTATGGATTGTTATATACAGCCAGTATGCCTTTTGTCAAACGCCGCTTCCCCGGCTTGATAAGCTTGCAACGCAAAAGGAAAAATTAGACAGCCTTAAAAGTTTTAGCTGGGCAGCTGTAGGGTCCCGCGATTTTACAACGGCACTCATTGGCGCATCGAAAGGCACTTTACTTAGCGAAGACAACATTATTTACCAGGCCGATTTTGCTTACTTAAAAGGATATATTTTTCAGGAGTTGAAACAGCCGGATAGTGCTGTGGCAAATACCACACTGGCAATAACCTTATATGAAAAATCCGGTTATTTGGAAGGTGCAGCTGAAGCAATGCGAAGGCTGCATTATATTTATTATTATGCAGGAAGAGGCCCGGAGCGGGTGCCAATGATGAAAAAGGCGGCTGCAATGATAGATACCACCACAAACAGCAATGCCAAATCGGTGCTTACTGCTATGCTGAGCGAGTATTATTATGACCAGGGTTTGTATGAGAAAGCAATTGAATTTAAACTGGGGTATATAGCCATACAAAAAAACAAAACCCCGCCACTTGATGATAAAGTGATGAATGATATTGCAGTCACCAATTCGCAAATTGCAGAAACATACATCCTTATTAAAGAACCGGCCAAAGCCATCGAATATTTAAACCAGGCAAAAACAGCTTACCGGAATTTTTACCGTGGACAGGCAATGTGCTATAGTAATTTTGTTACTGCTTTTATTGATCTGGGTCAGGTAGACAGTGCGATGCAAAATTATGCAAGCCTGTATAAAATGATGAAGCCAAACGATTCCTTGTTTCAAATTTTAACTATTGCAAACGGCAGCTTTGCTAATTATTATATTGATAAAAATGAAGTAAAACAGGCACTGTTCTTTGCAGAAAAACAATTTGCAGCCAGTCAAAGATCAAACGACGCGGTTTCAATACTGGGAGCACACATAACGCTGGGAAATATTTTTTGCAAAACAAAAGAATTTGATAAAGCCATCAGTCATTTGCAAATTGCCGAAAAGAGTTCGTACGACTTTGGCAGGGAAACTGTTGCCACCATACGGTATTTGCAGGCACAGGCTTATGCCGGCCTGGGCAAATGGCAACAGGCTTATTTAAAATACGATGCCTATAACCTGCTGCACGACAGCATACTGGCCGAAAGCTCCGGCAAAAACATTGCAGATGCAGAGGCAAAATTTCAAAATAAGGAGAAGCAGCAACTGATAGAAAATAAAAACCTGCAGCTGAAGGTGGGCCGTAATAAAATAGTATGGCTTGTTACCGGGCTGGCATTGCTTTTTTTGATCGCCATTTTATTACTGGCCATTAACCGCAACAAAAAGAAAACAGCCCGTATGCTTCAGGAAAAAAACAACCGCCTGGCAGCACTTAATAATGAACTGGAAGCAGCCAATCAAACCAAAGCCAAACTGTTTGGGATCATCAGCCACGACCTGCGCAATCCCATCAGCCAGGTATACCAGTTTTTAAAACTGCAGCAGCTGAACCCGCAATCGATGAACGAACAACAAAAAAATGAATTGAGCAACCGGATACAAACTGCCACGGGCTCTTTACTGGAAACCATGGAAGACCTGTTACTGTGGAGTAAAACGCAAATGAGCGAATTTAAAATTTCAATTCAAACCGTTCCATTATTACCCATCATCAACTCCTGCAAAAACCTTTTGCAGCTGAACAGTGATGCAAAGCAGCTTCATCTGAACATAAATATTCCTGAAGGCTGCACCGTATATACCGATCCCTATTATTTGCAAACCATCCTGCGTAACCTGTTGCAAAATGCAGTAAAGGCGTCGCCCGAACATGGAGAAATTACCATAGGTATCACCACAAACAACAGCGGCCCGGAAATTTATATACAAAATCGCGGTGCAGCTTTTTCCCAGGAAGAATACCAGCGCATTATCAACAGCGAAGCAGCAGCTTTAAATTTAAACGGGCTCGGGCTGCGGCTGGTGGATGAACTATCTAAAAAAATCAATGCTGCAATTGTATTTACCGCTTCGCCCGAAGGCGATACTTTTGCGGCCATACAATTGCCCAATAGCTAGTACAGTATTTCCCTTCAGCGATTTTACATACCCCTTTATCGGTTATCAAAAAAACACAATAACACCCCCGCTATCTTTATGCTTTTCCAAACAAAAGTATTCAGATAATGAAAAACATCCCGCTTCTTTTATTGGTCAGTACCAGTGTATTGCTTGCCTGTAATAACAGTAATACCACCACAGCACCAGCCACAACAGTAAGCAACCCTGTTGCCGGCCCTTATGTAACAGCAAAAATAAATGGCGTACCATGGCAAAGCATTCCCGGCGAAATACTTGCCAGCTACGACCCCTACGCCGATAAACTGCAAATTTTTACAAAAGACGATCAGGGTAAAATGAATTTTTTATTAACACTGGCAGCGTTCAGTAAAACCAATGCCGGTACATACGGCAGCGTACAGGAAGGGGCTGGTGGCTATGGTATCAGTTTGCTGGATGATGATAAAAATGATGCTGTTGAAAACGACTATGATAATTTTCACCAGGGTGCAGTTGCCAATTGCATTACCGTTACATCCATTAAAGAGCTGGCCGATGGCAAAATGGTGGAAGGTGTTTTTGCATCCCCTATGAACGTAAGCAATAATTATGAAGCCAATAAAAGCAAAGGCATTACAGTAACTGATGGCCGCTTTTCGGTTCTGGTAAAAAAATAACATAACCCATGAAAAAAATACTGCTAACAATTGCTGTTTTTTACAGCACCACTGGTATTTCGCAGCTGAAAACAATGCGCACCATACCTTTAACAACCAATAATATCAACTTATTTGATGCAGTGCCGGGTTATAAAAAGGCGCCCATTGCATTTGTGCCTATTACACCCGGTGCCGATGCTGCTAAAAAGGGCTACAAAGCAGACAGTATGTATACCTGGACGGATCCGGCAGGGAAAACGCACCGGGCCACAGGAGCACAAATTTTACAGCAGGTAAATGAGGTGGAAAAATCGCTTTGCGAAAGAGGCCATTCATTCAGGCATAAAAACACTTTTGATGGATTAAAAGCCACTATCCCGAAGGATATGCTGATGAATGGCATTATTAATCAGCCCTCCAATTTCTTATCTAAAAAAACGGGCAATAATTTTCCTTCAAAATTCAACCGTTTCAATAATAATTTAAATATTGGCGGTACCATCTATCCTTACCTGGGGCAATTGCAAAAATCAGCAGAATTTCCGGGATCAGTACAAGATGTAGAAAGACTTACCCGCTTGAACAACGATGCCACTACTCTTTCATTTCCGTTGATACTGGCAGCAGCTTCGGCAACTATTAGTAAAGCAGCAGGCTGTACCATAGAAATCTACAACAATGCAGCTAAAACAGGACTACCCATCTTTATTGTTCCGCTTAATTTAAATAAGCCCGACTGCAGCATACCCTGGACAAATCAGGTTGTAAATAATTCCGAAAACATTCCACCAGTAACCAATGGTACGTGGTTGTATAACTATACTGTTCGTTTTACAAACGTGGGGAATAAAATACCGAATGCCACCCCCCAGCATAATTACTATTACCTCGATTTTAAGTTTACCGGCACAGATGGCAAACCACTACTGATGTCACTACAAAACCAGGTGGTGGTAGATAATTCATTGGCGCCACCCATAAATATTTCCGTATTCAGGGAAAAGGCCATAAAGGCTTTTGATTTTGAAGTGACTGATCCTGTAAAACATTGTTTTGGTTTTTACGCAAAGTCAAATGGGTTTATTGCAAAGTCATCTTCTGAACCTTTTGGCTTTTACGGGCAAAATAAAAAATCGGCTTTTAATGCTAATATAAATATTGGCGCCCGGTATTATAATTTCGGGCATTTATTAAACAGCAATGCTCCGTTAACCAAAGACCTGGAAATACTGGGGTTTGATTTTTCTGCGGTGCAAAATTATAACCGGCCCGACCGGCTGTTGCAGATCAGGGTACCGGGTTCAGGCGGCGAAAAAAACCTGCTGCAGCATCCCAATACAAAATTTCAACTGCGGATTTTAGGTAAAACCATCAATACGTATGAAGACGGTATTAGTGAAATGGTTTTTAACGAACGTTTTTTTATAGGCCCAGTGCCCTGTATTGCCACAGTAATGTTAACAGGAAATGCAGGCGTAAAGGCCAATGGCGTATACACAGAAAACACCTGCGACATGTCGGGAAAAATAGAACCATATGCAGCATTGAGTGTAACTGGCTCTGGTGGTGTGGATGCATTGATAGCCTATGCCAAAGTAGAGGTAAATGTTACATTACTGAAAGTGGGTCTGCCCATTGAGTTTAATATAGATAATCCGGCAAATGCAACTGTTCAGTCATCCATTGATGTATCGGGGCTTTCGGGTGATGTAAATTTTAAAGCCGGCTTTTGCATTCCCATTCCTTTTTTTGACGATATCTGTAAAGACTTTACCATACAAATTTTTCACTGGGATGGATTCAATCAAAAATATACCATCGACAATGCAGGCGTACAATAAACCTGTTTTATTTCATCAAACAATCAGCAATAATATCAATGATCATGAAAAAAACTATCTGCTTATCTGTTTTTGTAATTGCATGTGCCGTTTCTAATGCGCAGGTTAAAAAAATACCACCGGTTATAAAAGCAGCTACCAGGGAAATAGTCAACCGGTCAACCGGGCATAGAGGCTACAGTAATGTGAGTATTAAAGTGACACTAATACAAACAGAAGGTAAGGGTGAAACATTGCAGTTCACCTCCAGCACCGCTATTGAAAAAGCAGCACTCTCCTTTGCAGGCATAGCAGGCACAACACAACAAACCACCTATAATCCCGATACAAAATCCGGCGTTTTTTATTTAGAAAGCGCTGCCTATAAAGACGGACAGGCAAAAGGATACCTGATAGATTTTTTTGTAAAAGGATTTGATAAGCCGGTTTGGGTTTGCGCATTGACAGCAAAAAAATAATTCCTGTTCTAAAAAAATAATATGAAAACGATTCGATTTTTACTGACAGCCATATTTTTTTTGAGTATCACTTATAACAGTGATGCACAAATTAAAGATTGGCTGAAACAAAAAAAGGAAGAGGCTAAGCAAAAGGCCAGTGCCAAAATAGATCAGAAAGCCAGTGAAGGAATAGATAAAACAGTGAATACGCCCGAAACCGTCATAAAAAAGAAAGCAGAAAAAAAGAAGAACAAAAAAGCTGCCGCAGAGGGACACCAGGATGCGGCCACTACCGGGGGTACTATAAACGAAACTGATGCAGGTGCCGGTACAAAACCTGTAATAGTAAAAAATGAAATACCTGACGAGAATAATCAAACCGTAATACAAACCAATATCAGGTGTAAGGAAGGAAAAGCTAAACTGGCATCGGCATTAAAAAAACTAAAGGCTATTACAGCAGCAGATATTAATACCATCAATGGAGAAGTGACGGTACAATATAACACAGACGCACTCAGCTACACCCAAATAATTAGCGCTATCAACGGGCTTGGATTTGAAGCGGATGGCAATGCACCCACTAATACAAAAAGTAATCCATGCAAATGAAATTGAAGCAGGTGTTTTTCTTTTTTATTGTTACAGCAATATTCAATCTGCGTATTCTGGCGCAGGTTACAGAAGGTAACCCGGTGCTGGTAAAAGCCGCCCCATATATCGCACCCGAAAACGGGCCGGTGGAAATATCGGGCACGGTAGCCAGTACAAAAAAAGAGCAGCAGGTAAGTATTGTTATTACTTTGCCAGGCAGCCAGGATCTGGTATATAAAATTAACACCAATGCTGGCGGCAGTTTTCTTTTTACATTTACAAATACCGCTCAGCAAGGTTTATATACCGTAAGTGCTACGCCTGAAGATGGAAAAATTACAGCGAAAGACAGTTTTTATATTTTAAGTACCAAAGCGGTTGCCACCGAAATTCAAAAAACGCAATCTAAAATCACCACTACCATACAGCGCAGTATTGAAGTATTTTTAAATAAGGCAAAAGACCTGCCTAAAGATGACGGACTGAACGAAAGAATAAACAAACTGGATGCGTTAAAAATAAAATTAAGCAAAACGAAATCTGACGACGAAAGCATTGCAACGCAGTTAAAGGATCTGCTGGAAGAGTGGAAAAAAGCACCGGCAGCCCTGGCCTACATTCAAAAAACACACATCAAAAAACTGGATGTTTTAAGAGAAGAAGTAAACGAAAAAATGCCCCTGATTGAAAAAAAGATCAGCCAATTTGAAAACGTAAGTAAAACCTGCGAACTCATCAATCTTACTACAGAGTTGTTTGGGTACATTTCTTTTTGCCTGGATTTTAAAGGCAGGGGAATAAATATTGTAAACAATTTATTGTCTGATAAAGTATTGCCGGGTATGCTAGACAGGGATCCTGTAATTGGTAGTGATGAAACTGCCAAAATGAAAATCAATACCACGCAAAAATCTTTGATTGCCATTACCGGCGGGGCAGCAGGTACGGTGGAGTTTTTAAAAACTGGATTGAGCGGTGATATAGGGCAGTATCTTTCTAAAATATTATACGCCAAATATTGCGATGATTTGAAAGGGCCCATCAGCGTGGAATTTGCTGCTGATTTTTATAACAACGGTCAGATATACAGTACCTATAAAGTGAAACTGAAAGGCGATTTAACCCTGCGGTTTAATAAAGATGCCCGGCTTAAGGAGGGTACAGAAATTACAGGTGAATTCAGTGGTTTCAGAACCTTTTACAATTTTATGGAAGATGTTGAAAAAGTTGAACCTTTTCCTGCTGGATCGGTGGTAATGCTGCGTAAAACTATTACGCCCATTGCCGCCGATCTTAATAAAATAAAAAACGACCTGGGTATTGTGGTCAGCAGCCTGGTGCCCGGTTCTTTTAAAGTAGCTGTTAGTGCACTGGTCAGTGGCAGCAAACTGCAACTGCATGTGGTGAACAATCCCATTTTTGACCTGGAAACTACTGAAAACAACCGGCTGGTACTGGTGTTAGCAAATGCTTTATTACCCATACCCAATATTAAAACATTCGACTTTCCGATTGCCTCCAACAAGATCATGTTACGTGTAGCCTTGGGCGAAGGTGGTCATTCGTTCGATCTGAAAAATGAAAAAGGAAAATATACCTTAAAGACCACTATCAGTAATAAACGTACACTGGATGATATTACGCTGGCGGGAAATTTGAGTATGGATCTGAGTTCAAACTAATACAATATGAAAAAAACAGCAGCGGTATTCTGTATCAGTGTAATTATATCTGTTGGGTTACAGGCACAGATCATCAGCGATAAAAGTAATTTACTCATACAGCTCAGGCAGAAAAAGCTGCAAAGCAACAGTGTTAATGAAGTGTATGATTATTTTTATAATGCACAAAAGCTGGTCTCAAAAATTAAACAAACACAGGAAGGTAAGCTGACGGCAGTAACCGATTCGTTTGTATACAACAAGGCGGGTTTGTTAACCAGCTATTTAAAAACGTACACACTCGATATTTCTCCCGAAAGAACCAATATTACCTATTACGATAACTCCGGTAAAATAAAACGCATTGAAATTAACCGAACCCAAAATACAAAGGCGCAGCCGTTTGTAGCATCCTGGGATTATACCTGGTATAAAGATTCTGTAGTAGTTACAGACACCCGTTTTTTTTTAGGAAGAGTAGCACAAAAATTTGTATACCAGCTGGACAATGCGGGTAATATATTGGTAAAACAGGGCTTGGGCGAAGCCAGTATTGCCAGCACAACACTTTACACAGGCTACGATACGGGCATCAACCCGGGTTACTTTATAAGGGGGTATGCCGATGCTAACCTGCCATGTAAGCACAATTGCACCACTACGGAATACAAAGGCAGCTATACCATCTATTCTGCATTTGAATACCTGCACCGCACAGTACATCAACATATCCCGGGCGGAGCTAAAATTCCCGATCAAAAAATTAATACCGGTATTGTGCTGAAAGAAACACAAACCGCCTTTGACAAGGACAGTAAAAAGATTTTTACTGTTGCCATCATTACTTACACATATACCAACATGACCGATGCACCCCAAAAATAAAATTTTAATTGCTGCCATCGCATTGCTCTTAATATTAGCGCTGCTGTTTTTTTTGAAATTCTGCAATAAAAAAACAACACTGCAGATCAACTATGTGCTCCAGGGCAGTACAACGCTGGACTATGGAAATATCAAAATGAAAATATGGGATAATAATACAGAAGATGGCGACAGTGTAAAAGTGTATATCGACAATGAACTGGTGAGGGATAGTATTGCACTGGCTTACCAGCCACTGGAGTTGAATTTTGGAAAACTGTCAAAGGGCGAACACCAGCTGGGTGTAGTGGCCATTAACGAGGGCACTACATCGCCGGCCAGCGCAACTATTGGTTTAAGCAACGAATCGGCAAATAACGAATTTGAGATGAATGCTACAAAAGACAGTGCCGCATCCTGGAAAATTATAATCAAATAAAATATACTAAATGAAAACATCCATTCGCTGTGTACTGATGGCTGCTGCTATCACCACCGCCTCCTGTAACAGCAATCCGGGTAATGATAAAAACCAGGCCCCGATAGAAACAATTGAACAAAACACTGTTACTGTATTTACTGTAGATGGAGCAAGTTGTAAAGGAAAGGTAAGTACCCAATATTTTGGGAGTAATAAGGAAACGGATAATTTTTCGGTATTGTGCCAGCAGGATGAGCCACTCGTTTTATTGCAGATCACATTTGCCAATGAAAAAGATGCTGCTAAAAGCGGATTAACGGCAAAAGGGTTTGATGGCTATAAAGTAAATGAAGGCCAGTTTGACCTGGTATTAACACCTGCAGGCAGCTCCGAAAATTTTGTTGCTACCGATAAATCGGGAGGGTCGGTAAAACTGTTACAGCATACCATTGTTATCAGCAATATGAAATTATTTAACAGGGAAGGAAAAGAAAAGCTGGTAAACGGTACAATTGAATATTAGAAGTATAATTGCAATAACCGGTAAGCATTTTTGATGCTTGCCGGTTATATACACCCGGCTTATTTTATTGCAGGTGTTTTTGCCGGAGTAGAAAAATAATTCAACCGTAAACTGTCATTCCAGCCATTGGGGTTTTTATCAAAGCTTTTACTGCTGAAAAATATCATACCCTGTATATTGGGTGTATTGCGGAGGGCCTCAATTTGACGGGGCAATTGTGTTCTGTCTTTCCATGCCGCGTTGCTGCCGGCTTTGTAAATACCCAGGCCAATATAACAGTTTTTGCCATAGGTATGTGTACTCCACCAGTCAAGCACAGTTTGATAGGGTGCATTCTTTTGTTCAAACTCCCAATAGATCTGCGGAGCCACATAATCGATCCAGTTTTTCTTTAACCATAACAAAATATCTGCATACAGATCATCGTAATTGGTTTGCCCGGCCCTGGTATTACTGCCATCCGGATCTTTATCAATATTACGCCATACACCAAATGGCGAAATACCAAACTGGCATTGGGTGTTTTCCTTTTTTATTGCCCTGCTCAGCATCACAATAACAGAATCTACATTGCTTCTTCTCCAGTCGTCTTTACTTAATTTTGTGCCCGACTGCCTGTACGTGTCGTCATCCGGAAATTCTTTCCCGGTAATTCGGTAGGGATAAAAATAATCATCAAAATGAATGGCATCAACCGGATAGCGTTTTACCACATCCGTTACCAAACTGGTCACATATTGCTGCACTTCTTTGTTACCCGGGTCAAAATATTTTTTATCACCGTAATTTAAAAACCAGCCGGGATGCAGGCGGGTGATATGTGTTGCCGACACCAGTGTTTTGTTGATATTGAACACAGCACGGTAAGGATTCATCCAGGCATGAAACTCCATGCCTCTTTTATGTGTTTCGGTAAGCATGAATTCCAGCGGGTCATAATATGGTACGGGTGGCTGGCCCTGTTTACCGGTAAGCCATTCGCTCCAGGGTTCGTAGGGCGAAGGATATAAAGCATCTGTTGCAGGCCTGACCTGAACAATGAGGGCATTCATTCCATTGGCCCGGTGCTGCTCCAGCAACTTTATAAATTCCACTTTTTGCGAATCGGAATTTAAATTTTTATTAGAGGGCCAGTCGATATTTTCTACTGTTGCCACCCATACCCCGCGAAACTCAGGTTTAGATTGCGCAGCCGCCCAAAATGGAAAAAAGAAAAGCATCGGCATAAAAAAACGCAGCGGTACAGTTGTCATTGGCAAACGGTTAATTGGATTGGCGAAGTTTATCCAGTATCTTATTTAATGTTTTAGCTTCTGCTTCAGAAATACTGCTGATGATGGCATCCATATCATCCTCTTTCTGGTCCAGCTTGCTTAATATTTTCTTTCCCTTATCTGTAATAGATACGTCTACCAGGCGCTTGTCTGATTTACAAACAACTTTTTTTACCAGCCCTTTAATGATCAGGCGGTCAACTATACGGCTGGTATCGCTCATTTTATCGAGCATCCGTTGCCGTATCTGTAAGGTGGAAATGGGCTGACCGGCCCCTCTTAAGATACGCAGGATATTGAACTGCTGGGCGGTTAAACCTTCATTTTCAAAAAAGCCTTTCATATGCTCATTCATCCAGTTATAGGTAAAGATGAGGTTTACAGTGGCTTTTTGATATTCGTTCCTGAATTTAGACTGGTTAATATCTTTTTCAAGTGACATAACGTTAGGTATTTGTTTTTTCGGGATCAGAAATGGTTGCTGGATTTCCAAATTCGTTGATATATATTTTTACCAAAATTATAAAATAACTGAAAAGTAATGGCCCAAAGATAACTCCCCAAAAGCCAAAAAGCCCGATACCTACAATAACACCAAAAATGGTGATCAGCGGATGCAGGTCCATCAGGCGTTTTAAGATGGTGAGCCGGGCGATATAGTCTACATTGGTAATAATCACTACTGCAAAAATGAACAGGCCAATAGCAGGAGTGGTTTTATCTATGGCATACAGGTATAAAGTGAGCGGTACCCATATAATGGCAGTACCAACCACCGGTATCAGGGAGCATACCCCTGTTAAAAATCCCCATAAACCAAAATCTTTTACCCCAAATATCCAGTAGCCTGCAGCGGCTACCAGGCCCTGTATAATGGCCAGCACCGGAATACCAATGGCATTGGCTTTTATCATATTCCTGGTTTCATTGCTGAGCAGGTCAATATTTTCGTCTTTAAGCGGTATAAATTTGTGCATGAACTTTTCTGTGTCTCTTCCATTTTGCAATAAAAAATACAGTAAAAAAAACATGATGGCAAAATTGCTGAGAATGGCAGCCGAGCTGTTCAGTACCGAAGGCACAATGGCCGCAGCTTTTTTTTGAAACGCAACGATGTTTTCATCCGTTAACAACTGTATACCCGTTTCGGCATAAATTTTTTGGCCCACTATTTTGGCATCAGTAATTAACTCTCCCGGATTATTAACTATACCCGCAATTCGGCTGCTGAGCATATTAATGGAGAAATAGATGGGTAGTGCAATTAAGATCAGGCTTACCGTAATGAACAAAGCGGCCGTAAGCGTTTTATTCCATTTTTTGATGATGGTAAGTTTGTAATAACTCTCTCTGCATAAAATGTATAAAGTAACGGCACCCAAAAAGCCGGGTAAAAAAATGTACAGCTGGTTCAGCAAAACAAAGGCCAGCAATATAATCACCAATAATAAAATAACCTGGCGCAGGCGGTTGTTGAAAATAGAAGGCATATACAAAATTAAAGGGTTTACATTAGCATTACTACTCTTTCCAAACAGAAGCCCCTTCGCTGCAATTGGAACAAATATCTATATTCTTGCGGCTCTTCATCAGTTGCGACCGGAATTGTTTATAATTATCATTGTGCCAAACTTCCTTAAAAGATTGATTTTTTAAATTGCCCAGCTGGTGCATGGCATCTTTATCAAAGCAGCAGGGCACCACCAGGCCATCCCAGGTAATTACATTGGCATGCTGTAATTTCCAGCAACGGTTGGCCAATTTGTTTTTTGGGGTATATGTACCATCCTCATTTTTTTTGTATCGGCTATACTTGTCCGTAACCGGAATTAAATTATTAGGGTCGGTTTCATACTCATATACCTGTGCTGTTTTAAACCGTACTTCATCCACCCCTATTTCTTTTGCCAGCCGTTTAATATCTTCTACCTGGTGCTCATTGGGCTTTACCACTAAAAACTGGAAGAACACAAAAGGCGTTTTACTGCGGAGCTCTTTTTTCCATTTCACAATATTTTTGGCACCGGCAGTCACTTTATCCAGTTGGCCGCCCACACGGTACTGCTGGTATACATCCTGTGTGGTGCCATCAATAGAAATGATCAGGCGGTCCAGCCCGCTTTCCACCGTACGTTTTGCATTTTCATCGGTTAAATAATGTGCATTGGTGGAAGTGGCGGTATAGATTCCTTTTGCAGCAGCGTATTGCACCATGTCTAAAAAGTCGGGATTCAAATATGGTTCACCCTGGAAATAAAAGATCAGGTACAGCAGTTCTCTGTGAATATCATCAATGGTGGTTCTAAAAAAATCCTGTTGCAGCATGCCGGTAGGCCGGGTAAACTGCCGCAGGCCGCTGGGGCATTCGGGGCAACGCAGGTTACAACTGGTGGTGGGTTCAAATGAAATGGAAACCGGGTAACCCCATTGCACCGGCTTATGGGTAATACGGCTCACATAAAAACTGCCAAGTACTTTTATGCCATTCCAAAATCGCCTGAAAGTGATTTTACTTAATAAATTGGTGCTATCGTTCCAGTTAAATTGAGGCATTACGCAAATGTACTTGATTGCAGCAGTTCTTTAACGCCGGCATGGTAATATCTGCTTTTTTAACAAAGTAAAAATAAAAGCCCGCACATGGTGCAGGCTTTTTAATCAGCATCTGTAATAGTTTATTTGTCATTCAGCGACCCTGCAGTTTCAGCCTCCCCGTCCATTGGCTCCTCCAGCCCGTCGGCCCTAACTTTTACAGGCTTGAAGCTAAGGGTATTACTGGCAAATTTCTCGTAGTTATTAAAGATCACGTTAAGTGTAATGAAGTTCATTACATAAGATCTTGTTTCGGCAGGCAAATAGTTTTTTACATCCCAAAAACTGGGGCTGTCTTTGCCTGTTTTTTCCATGGCTTCCCATACATTACCCACTCCGCAGTTGTAACTGGCTACCACCAACAGGGGATCATTATTTAAATTACGGCTCCGGTCTTTCAAATACCTTGCAGCAGCATAGGTAGATTTGATGAAGTTTTTACGGTCGTCTTTTACCACAGCCGGTTTTATTTTTTTGCTCTCTTTTTTTGCAACACTTTTTTTCAATTCTTTTTTCAACTCTTTTTCCTGTTTCTTTTTTTCGGCAGCCGAAAACTGGGGTGCATATTTTAACCCATATTCTTTTGCCACTTCATCCATAATTTGCCAGTAACCTACTGCCCCGGCTTTGGATACCGCATTACCATTAAAAGCACTTTCCAGTGCCAGCAATACTTTAAATTCCTGTGGCAAACGATGCTTGTTTAAAATGGTAACTGCTTTTGGAAAAAACTTTTTACCCCTGGTATAGGTGCGTATGAGGTAGTCCCGCCTGTTGGCAGAAAATTTTTCAATATAATCCAGTGATTGCGATTCGTTACCACATAACAGATCAGGAAACACCACATTGGCATCTTTTGTAATATAACCTACTGTTTCTTTTTTATCCAGCCTGGCCAGTAATAGCTTTTTGGGGGCATCGCTTTTATGTTGCGCACTGGCCGGAAGGGAAACAACACTTGTTAAACCCAGGCTTACAAAAGCAGTAAACATACTGCATACAAAACGTTTTCTTTTTATCATATATGAAACGGTACGGCTGTTGGGGGGTTAAAAAATAAGAATTATTATAACGGGTCAAAAAATCCTTTATTGCCTCTTCACAAAACTTTAAGAATTGTAAAATATGTAGTAGTATAGGCCTTAAAAAGATATGCAAAACAGCTATTGCCAACATTTATCGAATATTTATTAAAATAATTATTGCAATTGATGCAAATTTGCAGGCGCTTACAATTTTAAGTGGTACAGCGCAATTAACCCGTGGCAAAAAAAAAGAAAGGTGTTGTAAAACCTGTAGTATTAGCTGTTGTATACCTGGCAGCTGCGGCATTGGCTATTTACCTGATCACTACTTATATCAACCAACCCAAATTTGTACGTTATCCGGCTTTTGGTATTCCCATTCCTGTAAACTATGCCATACATGGTATTGATGTAAGTCATCACCAGGCTGCAATTGACTGGAATGATGTAAGGGATATGCAGGATAAAAATTTGAAGATCGGTTTTGCCTTTATAAAAGCTACCGAAGGATTGAGCACGGTAGACAATACCTTCAGGCGTAACTGGTTTAAAACCGGTGAAGCCAAAATGCCCAGGGGGGCGTACCACTATTTTATTGCCAGTAAAAGTGGCAGGGCACAGGCCGAAAATTTTATCGATAACGTGGTATTGCAAAAAGGCGATCTGCCCCCGGTGCTGGATATTGAAAGAACTTTTGGTGTGTCGGAACAAGACCTGCAGCAAAGGGCCCGCGACTGGTTAAAGGCCATTGAAAAGCAATATAAAGTAAAGCCCATCATTTATACCAATGTGGATTTTTATGAAAATTTTTTAGCAGGCAGTTTTGATGATTACCCGCTTTGGGTGGCGCATTACCTGGTACATGATAAACCCCGTATAAAACGCAACTGGCTGTTTTGGCAACACAACGAAACAGGCCATGTAAACGGTGTGGATGCTTATGTAGATTTTAATGTTTTTAACGGCGACAGTACCGCTTTTAAACAATTGCTGATAAAATAATGCTGCAATAGTTTTTATATCAACAGCAAAGTGCGAACTTGCCTTTTACCTGTAATACAGGTTTTTAATTATGGGAATGGAAGATGATACCCGGGCTTTTTTTGTACGTATACTCAACAGCATGTCGGTAGTACTGATATGGATGATTGCCAATGTATTTGCTGGCATTTATAATAATTACGCTTTTTTTGATACAGTTCCCACCTGGAAAAATTATCTTTTTTATGCATTTGCTGCAGGCAGTTTTATTTTGCTGTTACGCTACCTGTACAAAAAATGGAAGTAGCCGGCTGGTCCGTTTATTTGTACTTAGGTGCTGCTGGTGTAATGTATCAACTGCTGTGATCCGATACGATCAGCCATTTATTTTTTACCTTTTTAAACAACAGTGTAAAATGCCCGCCGGCATCACCAATGCTTCTGGTTAAGTGCCATTTGCCCACTACAAAAAAATACAAAACCGATAAACGTTTTGTTTCCAGCAGGGTAAAATCCAAATGGCCCATAGCGGCCGTATCGGGATAATTTTTTTTATAGTTCTCCAGTGTTTTTTGCCAGCCATAAGTAACCCCGCTTTTTCCAATAAACATCAGCGAATCACTTTGCCAGTAGGTACCCATAAACCGGTTTATATCGCCGGCATTCCATGCAGCCAGTTGCTCATTCATAGCTTTTTTAATGGCCAACTCATCTTTTGATTGTGCAAAGGAACTAACCGTAAAGAGTAAAACGCTGGCGCAAAAAAATAAAGTTTTTTTCATAACGATAAATTTACGTTTCAAGATAAGGAATTCTTCAGCAAAGGCTGATGCAACTAGTGCTGATGATGGGGCGAGGCACACTTGCTCTGGTGGCAAAGCCGGTAATTGTAATAATGTGCCGATACGATGGATAGTACGGCAATGGCTAAAAAAGCATATTCAAACTGCGGAAAAAATTGCTTTAGTACCAAAAACACAAAACCAAATGCAAAAATCAGCACGGGTGCAGAAGAGCGGTGGTGTTTTACATACCCATGAAATAAGGAATAAGATCCTACTGCAAAAGCTAGGGCAATCATACCCCATTCAAACACCGCATTGTGAACAATGTTGATACCAAACACGGGCAAGCTGGTTACCAGTACCGGCAGCAGGGCACAGTGAACGGCACATGCTATGGATGTGGCAATACCTAATGCGTCCCAGTTGGTCTTAATTTTCATTGTAGCCGCCAAAGATAGTATATTTGCAATACGGTTGCAAGTTTAAAATGAAGCAGCAAATCAATTTTTACACGCTGGCTTAAGGAGCGTAAATTTGCACAAAGTATTGTATGAGTAAGAAGTTAATGATATACACCGGATTTTTTGCGCTGTTGCTGGGCGTATTTTATATACTGGTATTCAGGGATTATGATTTTAGTAAATCTAACCTGCAGGTGATCAACAATGTGCAGGAATTTTCTTTTATCAACCAGGATGGGAAAACCATCACACAAAAAGACCTGGAGGGTAAAGTGTATGTGGCAGAATATTTTTTTACCACCTGTAAAGGCATTTGCCCTAAAATGAATGCCAATATGCGCCGGGTATTTGATGCTTTTAAAGATGAACCGGGGTTTATGATCCTGTCTCATACCTGCATGCCCGAAACCGATTCGGTACCATTGTTAAAGGCCTACGAAGCCCGTATGATCAACGGGGAACTGGAGAAAGGTGCCGATGGTTCGTACACCATTGTGCCGGGAAACAATACCGCAGCTGTGGTAAATCCCAACTGGAATTTTGTAACCGGCGATAAAGCCCTGCTGTACCGGATGGCCAGGGAAAGTTACATGATCGATAATAACAAACCCGATTCTACCCAACTGATAAAAGACCAGTTCATTCATACACAGTTTTTCAGGCTGGTAGACAAGATGGGTCGCACCAGGGGAGAAGTATACGACGGATTAAAGAATGAGGAAGTGGAAAAACTGATCAGTGATGCCAAAGGGCTGCTGAAAGAAAAAGTTACCTCCAAACATTTTATGGGTGGCTTTAGCAATAACCCCAATTAGGCAATGGTGAATGGTCAATGGCCTTCCACCTGCTACCGCTGCCGATTGTTCGGCATTGTAAATAAAGTAACAAATTTTATACGCTTATTCACCACTCACCATTGACCATTCACAACATGAATACGTTTTTCGATATATTAAAAAAGAACCAGCTGAGCGTAACCGACAGCCGCAAAAAAATACTGGAACTGTTTTTAAAAAGTCCGGGTGCCCTGGCCCATGCCGATATTGAAAAAAATACCGGCGAAGCATTTGACCGCGTAACGGTATACCGTACCCTGCAAACCTTTGTAGAAAAAGGCATCATTCACAATATACCCACTACCGATAATTCTATTTTGTACGCTTTATGCAGGCAGGAATGCGAAGCCGGGCATCACCACGATAATCATGTACATTTTATTTGTAACCAGTGCAGCAAAACCATTTGCCTGGATGATGTAACCATCCCGGAAGTTAAACTGCCCAAAGGCTTTACCCCCAAACACGCCGAAATGGTGGTGAGCGGTATTTGTGATGATTGTAAGTAATACGCACTTCCCATTTATTAATCTTAAGCATGGCACTACAAAGCACCATTCAAGCTGAATTATTTAAAGACCTGATTGAAATAGAGGTAAATGGCTTTTGCGTTGATCTGCACAACGATTATGATTGCCTGAAACTAAGATTCGCAGATGGAGATTTGCTGATGAGTTTTAAAAGCATCAGGGATAACAGCCAATATCCATTGGTGATGCTGAAATTTAAAGCAGCAGAGATTCAAAAACTGCAGATTGATTTTGGGATCGACCCCAAAAACAAGACCATCGACCGTTTACACCGTTGCCGGTTTTTACAGGACAACAGATTAATCGAATACTCTAAAGACGGCAAATCATTTTATATACTGGAATTTTGTGAAGGATATTCGCTGCAGTTTTTTTCAAGCGAGCTGCAGCTGGTTTTACAATAAAAATATGCTGCATACTATCCCGATAAAAAAAACGTTTATGCTTTTTTATAATCAGGTAAAAACTGTTTATACAGAGGGCAATGGGATTATACCGGCAAACACTAATAGCTTTATATTAATTCAGCACCATTACCCTTTTTTATTTTAAGATGACGTGTATGGATAGCTGCAAACACTGCCTTACATACAGCCCATCAGATTAAACAATTAAACGGATGTTATTAAAAAAAATACTCTTATTGTGCCTTCTCTTTGCAGGTACAATATCCTGGGCACAAAAAATAAAGAACCAGGCTACATTCAGGTTGTTAAAAACTGCCACTTCATTACTGGAAGCCCAGCAATTTGAAGCTGCTGAAGAATATTTTAATAAAGGGCTTAAAAATGCCACCTTGGATAAAGACCTGTACTGCCAGGCTTTTGCCAACGAGGGGTTAGGTAATTATTATGTAAAAACAGACCAGTCTGAAAAGGCGGTGGCAGCGTATCAAAAAGCCGTTTTATTATACCGGTCGCAGGGGTTTAAGGTAATTGCCAATGTAGTGGAAAGTCTGTTAAAAAGTGTTCAGGGTATTGGTGACCTGTATGCAGGAATTGAAGTGGGGGCAAAGGGCATTAAATTAAGCGTTATAGAAGTAACCCTGAATAAAGATCGGCAATATGAATACAGTTTAAAAATGGATACGGCTATCAATACTGATGCAGCCTCCTTATCTTACCAAAGCGAAAAAGAAAGCAGGGATGCGCTTACCAGGCTGATGGATATTGTAGCCAACCGTTTTAAAGTGATCACTAAACGCACTTATATTGTCATCAGCAGCGGCCTGAAGCAGGAACTGGATAAATATGAAAAGGTAGATTATTTTGCCAAAGTGATACGCCCTAAAAATTTGGATACTGCCATTCATGTGCAGTACGTTACACCTGAACAGGAATCGGAGTTGAGTTTTACCGGCATAGTACCGCAAAAGAACAGGTATATCCATAACCAGCTGGATATTGGAAGCGGTAATACCAAGGGTGGCTATTTTTCGAAAGAGAAAAAATTTGTGCCGGTTAATTTTTCTTTAGGTACCAAATCTTTTCAGCGGCTGGTTGATACCCATGTACAGGGTAACCTGGAAGCCTTTTCCAAAGCCGCAGTACAGTTAATTAAAGACAGTTTAACCAAAGTGATGATTGATGAGCTGGTAACCAAACCGGATTTTAAAGCGAGAGATGTAATATATTTATCCGGTGGTATTGTATGGTCTGTGGCGTCGCTGATGCAGCCGCAAAACAGCGCAATAAATAATTACACCGAACTCAGCAGTGATGATATTGCCACATTCCGCAAACGCATTGCCAATGATTATAACGGGCTGATAAAACCCGATCTTTCTTTTATAAAAAATGCTGAAGAAGAAAAGACAGTACAAAAAAATATTACCCGGGTGGTAAATACCTACGACCAAAAAGCCCTGCTGGCAGGTGCCATTTGGTTAGATGAACTGGTAAAACAGCTCAACACTATTAACCCTGGCAAAAAATTCATCTTTCCTAAATACGCTTATGTGGGATGGATCAGCGGATATATTACTAAAAAAGTAAACCAGCAGTTTGTGGGATTACTGAAATAATACAGCCTTACAATAAAAGCCGCTCCACAGAGCGGCTTTTATTTTTTGAGTAAATACTTCTTACCATCCCGGCAGGCTCAGCATATTATTTAGCGCTAACAAAATGTACTACTGTTTGTACAAAACTTGATAGTACAGGTTGATCGGGTTTGTTATAACTGGCAATACCAGGCTCCATACCGGCAGGCAGGTCTTTTAAAACATGCGTCATGCCATCAACGGGAAAATATAAACTTTTTACAGCGGCCTTATGTAATTCCTGCGCATCGGCTTCTGTTACCTGAACATCTTTGGTGCCCTGTATTATGGCAACCGGAATTTTTAATTTGGCTATTTCCACACGCGGATCATATTTGAACCAGGAAATAAGGTATGGCTGTACCGATGGCCTGAATAAACTGTACAGCATGGGAGGGGCAGAACTCACCTGCAGCCCTTTGGCCAGGCTGTCTAATAAAGGATAACAGATGTCCTGCATCATTTTGCCCTGTGGCTCCAGTTGTTTTTTTATAGTAAGGTGTGCGGGTATACCGGACCCTGCCAGCGAAATATATTTATTGGCAGCGCCTGTTTTAACTGCTACCATACCTACCAGTGAGCCTTCGCTGTGGCCCAGTACAGTAACTGAAGAAAAACGTTTGTCCTTTTTTAAAAGCGCAATAAAACCAGCGGCATCTTTTACCATATCATCAAAGCGCAGGTCTTCTTCTTTGCCTCCTGATGGCGTACTTTCTGCAATGCCTCTTTTATCGTAACGCAGGCTGGCAATATTGTATTGCAGCAAACTGTCGGCCAGCATTCTGTACGAATCACTCCTGATGCCCATGGGCAGTGAATTACAGTTCCTGTCAAACGGGCCAGATCCTGCAATGATCATTACCACGGGCACTTTTTTATTGGTAGTGGGCACACAGAGTGTTCCGTAAATATCTCCCTTTGCAGTATGTAAAGTGATATTGGTGGCAGATGTTGCAGTGTCTTTTACTTTTTGTGCAATGCTTACCTGGCTGCAACAAACCAACCAGATAATGAATATTTTTTTCATGTACTGTTTTGTTTATGACTTAGTGTATTTTTTTCATTTCGTTTTCTACAAATTGCATCAGCACTTTTATTTTTTCAGGACTGAAATCAAATTGCAGGCCGGCGGTTTCAAATAATTGCGGCAGTGTTTTGGTACCACCCAATGCCAGAGCGCTGCAGTAATTGTCCAGTGCCTGCTGCGGGTTATTTTTATATTGCATCCACATGCCAATGGCACCCAGTTGTGCAATGCCGTATTCGATATAATAAAAAGGCACTTCAAACAAGTGCAGCTGGCGCTGCCATGCATTGCTGCGGTAATTTTCAAGGCCGCTGTAATCAATCACGTCATCCTGAAATTCTTTCAGTATGGCATTCCATTTGGCAATGCGTTCTTCATTGGTATGTGCAGGATTCAAATATACCCAGTGCTGAAATTTATCAATGATGGCGATCCAGGGAAAAATGGTGATTACTCTTTCCAGCTGGTGTTCTTTTGCTCTTTTCAAATCACCGGCATTATCAAAGAATGTTTCCCATTCATCCATGCTGAAGAGTTCCATGCTCATGCTGGCCACTTCGGCAATTTCCATGGGGTATTCTTTAAAGCCGCTCAATTCTAATGGATGTGCCAAAAAAGAATGGATGGCATGGCCACCTTCGTGTACCATGGTGGTTACATCATGCATCTGGCCTGCTGCGTTCATAAAAATAAATGGTGCACCGCTTTCTGCCAGCGGGCAGTTGTATCCGCCGGGAGCCTTGCCCATCCTGCTTTCCAGGTCAAGGTGTTTTAATTCGTTCATCTTTTTCAAACAATCGCCAAAGAAGGGACGCAGCTTGGTAAAGCATTCAATGGATTTGTTCAGTAATTCTTCGCCGGTTTTAAAAGGACGTAAAGCAGCGGTGCCTTCGGGCTCAGCATCCACATCCCATGGGCGTAATGTATCAAGTCCCAGTTTTTCTTTCTTCTTTTTATAGATTTCGTTTACCAGTGGTAACACATGCAGTTTTACTGCATCATGAAACTGGTAGCAATCTGCTGCGGTATAATCAAACCTGCCCAGTTCTTTAAAACGAAAATCGCGGTAGTTGTTAAAACCTGCATTCAGCGCTTCCTGGTTTCTTTTAGCAATCAGCTGGTTGTATAAATTAGTAAGTGTACCGGTATCCTGCAGTCTTCTTTCCTGGATTTTGCGGTACACTTCTTCGCGTTTGTTACGGTCATGACTTTCTAAAAATTTAGCAGCCTGCTGCAGCGTATATTCTTTGCCGTCAACAGTCACGGTCATTTTTCCGGTGGTAACACCGTATTGCTGCTGCAACACGGCCAGGTCGGCCTGCAGCGGAATATTTTCTTCCTTAAATAATTCAATGCTTTTTTTAACGCTGCGCAGGTAAGTAAAATATTTATTCGTATCCAGTTCTTTGGTTAATGGATGGTTCACCAGTTTTTTATTCAGCGCATCGGCATAAGGCTGAATCTTTGGCTGAATTTCCATTACAAAAAAGTTAAAAGCTTCTTCCAGTGTTTTATTTTCTGTATCGCAGGTCATGCGTATCTGGCGCCAGCAGGCGTCTTCGCTTACTACGGCTTCCAGCTCGCTCTGGTCTTTCAGCCATTGCTCTAACTGCGCTTTAGTATCTATGGGCCGGTTAAGTAAATCTTTAAAGTAAGGTTCCAGTGTATCCCAACTGGTGATGGTATAATTTTCAGGAACAAAATGCCGGGGGAGTTTATGAATAGCTGCGGTGTACATAAAGTGAATGGTGAATTGTGAATGAGGGATTCTAAAAATCCTGCTGCAAATTTATCATTACAGCAGGATTCAATATTTAATAAGAATCTGTGATGGCCGGCGGCGGTATCAGCATCGGCTGCTCCGGAGCCTGTACGTATTCTACTATGCCATTTTACGTGGCGTATTTATTTTTTTAGCCGGGGCATTTTTTACAGCGGCTGTTTTTTGTTCGGTTGGTTTTGCCTTGGCTACCGTGTTCTCTGCTTCTTCAAGTGGCGCTTCGCTCAGTTTGATCTCAATATGGTGTTTTACCAGCACCTCTAACCATTTTACCATTTTCTTCATATCGCTGATATATACTCTTTCAAAGTCCATATCCGGGTATACTTTTTCAAAATAAGCTTTTACTTTTTTAGCATCGCTGCTGTCGGGTAATTTTTCTGTACTGGCTTTCATGGCAAGAAACACTTCGGATAAATTCACATTTTCTTTTGTAGTGTACACTTCAATGCTTTCCAGGTGAGAGAAATTATGGATACGGCTGCTTACAAATTTGCTGCTGTTATCGTCCAGTGAACGCACCACGGCGCCGTCTGATTTTGATGATAATAATTCGAACAAACCACCCATTCCGGTAACGGAAACTAATTTATTATACTCCATGCTGATAAATTTTTAGGGTTGCAAGTTACTTTTAAAAACCTAATTCACCCAATTGTAGTGCCTGGCGACAGTTTTTTAACAGCAGGTCGTCTAATCAGGTATGAGAATAGCATATTACGCACAACATTTTGTTTTTTTATTGACTATAAGCCTGTTATCCGCAACTGTAGTAGGGCAGAACATTACCCTGAAGGGAAAAGTGGCGGATAAAACAGACAAAAGCGCTATTACAGGCGCTACCATTTCACTGATTTTACAAAAAGACAGCAGCCAGGTAGCGCAAAAAGTAACCGATGCCAAAGGCAACTTCCAGTTCAGCAACCTTAGCCCGGCTACTTATTTGGTAAAGATCAGCTACAGCGGCTACGAAAAAATAGAGCAAAAGATCGCTTTGCAGGCCAGTAATGCTACTGCCATTCTTTTTAATATTGCTAAAATCGCTACCGACCTGGAAGGCATTACGATTATCAGCAAACCACCACCCGTTAAACAAAAGGGCGACACTTCAGAGTTTAGTGCCAGCCAGTTTAAAGTAAATCCCGATGCTACAGCCGAGGATATGATTAAAAAATTACCCGGTTTAACAGTGGCAAAAGACGGTACTGTAACTGCTATGGGCGAACAGGTGAAGAAAGTTACGGTAGACGGGAAAGATTTTTTTGGCGATGATGCCACTGCAGCTTTAAAAAACCTGCCGGCAGAAGTGATTGACAAAATACAGGTGTTTGACAAACTGAGCGACCAGGCACAATTGACCGGGTTTGATGACGGCAACTCTATAAAAACAGTGAATATTGTTACTAAGTCGGGTATTAAAAATGGCCAGTTCGGCAGGATTTATGCCGGTGCAGGTACCGATAGCCGTTATACCGCAGGTGGTAATGTGAGTTTTTTTAAGGGTAACAGGCGCCTGTCGCTGGTAGGTAATTTCAATAATATCAACCTGCAAAACTTTTCTGCACAAGACCTGCTGGGTGTAACCAGTACCGGTGGCGGCGGCGGAAGAGGCGGTGGTGGAAGAGGCGGTGGTGGCGGCTTTGGCGGAGCAGATAATTTCAATGTGGGCCAGTCCAGCGGGATCAGCAAAACCAATGCAGCCGGTATCAACTTCAGCAATGTATATGGCAAAAAATTAACCCTTACCGGAAGTTATTTCTATAATAACAGCAACAATACCAACGAAAGCGTAACCAATACTGAAACCTTTTACGATCCTAAAAATTTGTTCAGCCTGCAAAAATCCAGCTCGGCTGCCGACAATACCAATCACAGGGTAAATATGCGCTTAGAATACAAGATCGACTCGGCCAATTCGCTTTTTGTAATACCCAGTATCAGTTTTCAAAAAAATAACTCGGTATCCAATTCCTCTTCTCAAAATTATTATGGTATAAATGATTCTACCAGCACATCACTGGGTAAAACCATTTCTAACAGAAATGGCTATAATATCCGTAACAATATCATGTTCCGCCATGCTTTTCCTAAAAAGGGGCGTACCATTTCTATTGGCCTCAATACCAGCTGGAGTAAAAACGATGGCGAAACTTATACAGATGCAGCATATAAATTTTATAAAAGTGCTGTTGTAACCGATTCTTTACAAAACAGGTTTGGAGATAACAGCACCAATGGCACTACCATTGGCGCCAATATTGCCTATACCGAACCTATTGGCAAAAAAGCACAGTTGCAGATAGATTATACCCCATCGGTACAAAAAAACAAGGCCGATCAGCAAACATTTAATTACGACGGTTCAAAATACACGGTGTTTGATACATCATTATCAAACCGTTTTGACAATACCATTACCACCAATAATGTGGGTGTTAATTACCGCCTGGGGCAAAGCAGGGATGAGCAGTTATCGTTTGGTGTAAATTTTCAAACAGCTACATTAGAAAGCCAGAGAGTTTTTCCTACAACTACCAGCGTTCACCAAACTTTCAGCAATATATTGCCCAACCTGATGTGGCGCAAAAAATTGTCGGCAGCCAGTAATATCCGGGTATTTTACAGGGCGTCTACCAATTTCCCTTCTGTAAGCCAGTTACAGGATGTGGTAAACCTGAGCAATCCTTTAAGTGTAAGCAGCGGTAACCCGGCATTGAAACAATCATACACCCATTTTGCAGCGGGCCGTTATTCTTACACCAACTCAAAAACCAGCAAAAGTTTTTTTGCCAACCTAATGTTGCAAACAGCAGGCGATTATATTTCCAGCGGAACATATAAAGCCAGCAGGGATTCTGTAATACAACAGAATATTGTGTTGAAGCAGGGCTCGCAATTGACTAAACCGGTAAACCTGGATGGGTACAAAAGCCTGCGCACTTTCTTCACATACAGTATGCCTTTTAAATTCATTAAAACAACGGTGAACCTCAATGCGGGATTCAGCTATTCCAAACTGCCGGGCTTAACCAACAATATCAATACCATTACCAACAGTTATGCTTATAATACAGGTATTGTATTTGCAAGTAATGTGAGCGAATATGTTGATTTTAATATCTCGTACAGTGCTAACTTTAATAATTCAGCAACCAATACCTCCACCAGCACAGCCACAAAGTATGTGAACCAGAGTGCCGGAGCTCAATTGAACCTGCTGAGTAAAAAAGGCTGGTTTTTGCAAAATGATGTTTCAGGAAATACTTACAGCGGTCTTTCAACGGGCTTTAACCAGCGCTTCTGGTTATGGAATGCCGCGGTAGGTAAAAAAATATTGAAAGGGCAATCGGGCGAAATTAAATTATCTGTTTTCGACCTGCTGAAACAGAATCAAAGCATTACAAGAACAGTTACCGGTGCTTATATTGAAGACGTGCAAACACAGGTGCTCAAACAATATTTCATGCTGACTTTTACCTATAAATTAAAAAACTTTGGTACAGCAGCAAGACCAACTGGTGGCTTTAACCGAGGTGGCGGCGAGAGGCCCATGGGTGGATTTGGCGGCGGCAATCCGGGTGGAGGCGGAACTCCCAACTTTTAAGTAACTTTAGAAAGGACATAAACAAAGAACTGTTTTGAATCAACCGGAATTAATTGTGCAGCTGCAGCGTGGAGATGGTCAGGCTTTTAAAAAGCTGGTGGATGAGTGGCAGGATATGGTGTACAATACGGCATTGGGAATTGTGCAGCAGCCAGATGATGCCGATGATATTACACAGGATGTTTTTATACAGGTGTACCAGTCGGTGAGTTCTTTTAAAGGCGAATCAAAATTTTCTACCTGGCTTTACCGGATAGTGGTAACCAAATCACTCGATCATTTAAAAAAGAAAAAGCGTAAAAAACGGTTTGGATTTGTGCAAAGTTTATTTGGAACAGCCAGTGAAGAGGAGATACATCCGGAAGAATTCAATCATCCCGGTGTATTGATGGAAAATAAAGAAAGGGCAGCGGAATTGTTTAAGGCATTACAGCAGTTACCCGATAACCAGCGCATAGCGTTTACGCTGCACCGGTTAGAGGCACAGAAGCATCAGGATATTGCATCGGTCATGAACCTGTCGGTAACCGCGGTGGAATCGTTGATAGCAAGGGCAAAGGGAAACCTTAGAAAAATATTACAGGAGTATTATGAAAAAAATATTAATTAGTATACCATGAACAGTAAACAAGATATCAATAAACTGATTGATGATACACTGAACAGTTTGGATGGTGCCGGAAGAGCAACAGCAAAGCCTTATCTTTTTACAAGGCTGAATGCAAAAATGCAACGCAGTAATGAAGGCGCATGGGATAATGTTTTGCGCTTTATATCCAGGCCTGCCGTTGCCATGGCTGTATTGTGTTTGGTGATAGTGGTTAATGCCCTGGTGGTTAAAAATAATTATAGTAGTACTGCAACCAGTACTACTACAGAAGAACCACAATACGCATCTGTGTATGAATACAATAATTCTGTAGCAGTATTAGAAGACACTGAAAATATAGAACCATAATGAGTACGCAAGCAAAAAGTAAAATGTTTCTTTTAATAATCATTGCATTATTAATTTCTAATTTTGGGATGCTTTACCTGTTTACCAGCCATAAAGACCAGCCCAAAAACCGTGGCAGGGGATGGGACTCCATGCTGAAAGAATTTTTACAAAAAGACATCGGATTTTCTGCTGCACAATTGCAACAGTATGATACCTTAAGCAAACAGCAGAAAGAAGACATGAAGGGCTCTTTCAGCGGCATGAAAAACCGTAAAGAGCAACAGCTTAAAAACTTAGGAAGCAGTGCATTCAGCGACTCTGCCATCAGTGTGGCTGTTGAACAATCTGCCGAGGGCCAAAAAATTATGGAACGTAAAATGTTAACCAACCTTGTGGCCATAAGGAAATTGTGTACTGCAGACCAGCTGCCTAAATTCGACAGTCTGATATATAAAGCATGGAGCCGTAAACCGGATAATAAAAAACCCCCGGAAGAAAAAAAATAAAGAGCAACAGTTTTTTTAAAAACCATCGTCCAATATAAAACACACTTAAAACATATTATTTAATAATTACAACAATGAAAAAACAAATTTTGCTTGCAGCCATTGCTGCTTTATTCAGCTTTACGGCTGTAAATGCCCAGGGTGGTGGAAACTTTCAACGCAGAACACCGGAAGAAAGGTTAAAACCTGTACATGATAAAATAGACAGCGCCTTTAAACTGGACGCTGCCAAACTGAAACAGGTAGATGAAATATTTTTGAATGCATTTAAAGAGTCAGATAAAAAAATGCAGGAATTGATGGCCGGCGGACAGCCCGACAGAGAAGCGATGATGGCGGCCAGGAAAGAAATTAATGATGCAAGGGATGTTAAATTAAAAGAAGTACTTACAGAAGCCCAGATGAAAACCTGGAAGGATGAGTTAGAACCATCACTAAGGCCACAAAGAGGTGGCGGCGGTGGAGGACGTCAATAATGTATAAATGGTGAATACGAATAGCAGAAGTTCCCGCCTTTTTAGGCGGGACTTTTTTTGTCTGTTTTGTCTACTTTTTTAGCCATGCATTTTTTGCAAAGAGAACAAGGAGTGAAGGAGCAGGAAAGAGTTTGGTGTATTTCTATTTGACTTCTTTTCTCCTTTAATCTCTTAGCGAAAGATTTTTTGCAAAGAGAAAAATGAATGAAGAGGATAAACGATGACGTGGTACTTCAAAATAAAACCCCGCTGAAAAGCGGGGTTAAACTAAAAACAAACCTTGCCATGAAACCATTATACAAATCCCTTCCATTTTAAAAAGCCGGCACTGCCCAGTATTAATGCACTGAACACTATTAACCCGGTTGGCTTGTTACCACCTGTTTCATTATTCACTACCGGTATTAAAGTGGCATATTGTGCCGCTGCTACCGTTTCCTCATCATTTTTTGCTGCAGCATCATCCTGCCAGTTATTTAAATTAGTACCGGTCAGGCTCATCAGCTCGTGTAATTCATGTTTTCTTCTTTTTTTAAGATCCTGTAAATATTTTTTTCCGGCATCGCAGGTAAAGTCGCCGGTAGCTGGATGCGTAATCACGTACCTGGCCTGGAAGGTTTCTGTATTGGGCGTAACCTGAAACATCAGGTCCTGCGCAAATGAATGCCTGTTGTAACGGAAATGTAATCTTGTAAAATGTACATTCTTACTGCCATTATCGGGTTCATCATTGTCCACATCGCTGTAATCACTCCAGTCTTTACCACCCAGCCACCAAACGCCACTTTGTACCAGGTCTTGCTGAGAAGGGGCAGTGGCAATACACGGATCGCAGTGATAATAATTTTGCGGGCTCACATCCCAGGCATATTCTAAAAAGGAAATGCTCTTATCTTCCTTATTCCATTGGTTGGTAAACAGGTTACCATAAAAGGCGCTAAAGTTTTTTTGTACAAACAGCGGCACATTATTACCCGTAGGAATATTTACGTTACGGTAATTAGTACATTCAATCCGGCCTTTACGGGTAAAAGCATATACCAGCAGGTCCTGGTCACCGTCGGCATTGGCCATCCCCAGGCGGATGGGGAGCATAAACTTGGGCGAATTAAAACTGATCTGTATTGGACTGAGAAAATTATTATTCAGTTTCTTTTTTTCTTTTTCATTTACTTTCACTACAAAAAATTTCAAATTGCTTTTGATATAGGGATCCAGCACTTCTTCTGCACCTTCTGGTATTTTATAACCGTTGGTAGTTAGCCATTCTTTTAAGCCACCGCTTTCTTTAGCGCTTAAAATCAAGATATCGTATTCGCCTACTAAATATTTAGCTTCTATTCTTACGCCCAAATCTTTTTTTCTGGCGTTGCCATATCCCGAAACAGTCACTTCGTTCAATACAGCCGGTGCAGATTTTTCAACCATTTTATCTTCGGCATACCGGTTGCATGGATTCTGGTCCCAGTATTCCACCAGCCTGGGTGCACTGTAATCATTCAGTCGTTGAAAGATGGAAGGATCTACCACATGCACATCATCTTTCCGCAATACCACGGGCACAGGTACCACCATGGCAAAATCTTTGGTGTCGCCCTTAAAATCGTTGTACATGGTAATGATGGTTTTATTGCCATCCCTTACCAGTATTACCTGCGAGGTTTTATTTTTTAATGTGCCGTCGGCCTTGCTTACATAAAAGCCGCAAAAAGAAAACAATACAGGGGAAATGGCAATACATGCCCCTATGATCAATAGTTTACGTTTCATAATTTAATTGTTTAGATGTTATAGAGATAAATTGTTGTACGTGGTATGTAAAAATTGCTGATTGGTTTTGGTTGGTGTTGCGGGCGGCTGCCATTGGAAGGACCTTGCTTTGAAAAACCTGTCGAGCAATGGCACAATGGGTTGCGAACATACCAGCACCAGTATGGGTGCCCCATTCATGAATTTAAACGCCGTTAAATAAAATGACAGTATTGCAATGGCAATGCACCAAAAAATTCTTGCAGCAGTATGGTTGGGAGTGGTTTTGGGATCGGTGATCATGAAAAATGAAAACAGCAACAAACTGCCGGTGCTGATGGATTGTATAAAATGATCCACGGGCCAGCCCAGGTAAATGATCTGGCGTATAAACAGCAGGCCGCCAAATGTTCCTAAAAAGGCAAGGCTTACATCCAGCTTTTGCACTTTGGTGGTAATAATAAACCCCAAACAGAAAACCGCAAACAACAATACAGCTCCACTACCCCACTGAGCGGGGCTGATCCAGGCGTTTTGCGTAATGAATACGGTTACTATTATGCCCAGTGCCGAAGGATTGAAAATATGTTTGCCATTGATGCGGATGATATACTTGGATGCAATGGAGATAAATGCTGCCGTTATTGCTGCAGTAAGTGAATTGGTTTTTAATAACAGGCAAAGCCCCATGGAGGAGATGATGGCCGAAGGAATACCCTGCTGTATTTTGATTGCAGCAGGCCATTGTTTATTTTTTAAAAAGTTTTGTATCACCTCAAACAATACCTGCGTTAACACACTTACGCTGATATAACTTGTATACAACCACCATTCTGCATTCCAGCCCAGGTAAAAAATACCGAAACTTAAAAATGCGCATTGAAAAACAATTTGAAAATAACGGGCGTCTTTTAATAATAAAGCTAAACGCATAACAGTTGAATTTATGTACTGGATGAAACTGCAGAAAGAATTACATAATTCAATTGTTAACAAAATGCGAATGCCCAAAAAATAAATAAATGTGGAAAAATACAGGAGTTGCATCGTTGCAGCAGTACCAGAACCATCACTGCAGTCATTTGTAAAATAAAAATAAACTTCACAAATCTAAAATCGTATTTTGTATATTAATGTAATAATAAATCATACGTATGAAAAGAGTAACAGCTATTGGCGGCATATTTTTTAAATGTAAAGATCCGGAAGCGCAGCAGCACTGGTATGCGCAGCATTTGGGCATTGCAATGGATAAATACGGCACCAGCTTTGAATGGCGGCATAGTGATGATGCAACCAAAAAAGGCTATTCGGTATGGAGCCCGTTTGAAAAGGAAACTGATTATTTTGGTGATGCATCGCAACAATACATGATCAATTACCGGGTAGAAAACCTGGAAGCACTGGTAGAACAGCTGAGAAATGAAGGGGTAACCATTGTGGATGCAATTGAACAATATGAATACGGCAAGTTTGTACATATTTTAGATGGCGAAGGCAACCGGGTGGAATTGTGGGAAGCCAATGATGAAGTATATGCTCAAATGCTGAATGCAGTTACCAAATAAAATACCATCATCTGTTTACTGAACATTAAATTTTTTACAATGAAACTATCTGCAATTTTACTTGCGCTTTGTATTACTGCCGGCCACGCTGCAGCGCAACTAGACCTTCCCGCCAGTGGCAATAACACCAGGGCCACCATTTCTGAAGAGGTGGGCATTACTTCCATCACCATCAAATACAGCCGCCCCGATGTAAATAAACGGGAAGGAAAGATTTGGGGCGAGGGTAATCTGGTAACGTATGGTTTTAGCACCACCAATTTTACCACCAATACCAATACATCACCATGGCGGGCCGGTGCCAATGAAAATACCCTCATTACATTTGAACATGATGTAAAAGTGGAAGGTAAGGCATTAAAAGCCGGTACCTATGGTTTGTTTATGGCCATGGGGGCAGAGAATATTACCATTATATTTTCTACGCAAACTGATGCGTGGGGCAGTTTTTATTACGATGAAAAATTTGATGCCTTAAGGGTGAATGTAAAACCGGTAACATTGGATAAAAGCGTAGAGTGGCTGAAATATGAATTTATTGAACAGAAGGAAAAGAGCTGCATCATTGCCCTGCAATGGGAAAAAGTATCGGTACCCTTTAAAGTGGAGGTGGATGTTGACAATATTGTACTGGCAAGGATACGGGAAGAATTAACCAGCCGCAAAGGTTTTTTTCCGGCAAATATTTTAATGGCCACGCAATACTGTTTTACTAAAAACATCAACCTGGAGGAGGCACTGGTATGGAGTAAAAGAGCCATCGACGGATTGGGCGGGCAAAAAACTTATATCACCTTGCGTAACCTGGCTACTGCATACGAAAAACTGAACCGCTTTGCCGAGGCAGATACAGTTATGAACGAAGCCCTGTTGATAGCTACTGCCAATCAGTATACCGCCTACGGACGGATATTGATAGGCCAAAAAAGGGCTCCCAAAGCACTGGAAGTGTTTAAAGCCAGCCAAAAAAGATATGGTGATATATTTGCAGTGAATAACGCACTGATGTTTGGGTACGCTGCCAATGCTGATTTTAAAAACGCCATAAAGTTTGCAGGTAAGGCCATGGCACAGGCACCCAACAATGCTGCAGCAAAAACAATTGAATCTCAAATACTAAAACTTAAAGAAGGTAAAGACATTAATTAAGCAGCATGAAAAGGATAGTAATGATTTGCTTTGCCGCAGGAGGGTGGTGTTTGTATCAAAGCTGCATGCAGGCAACAGATAAAGCTGTAATGGTACACAAAGCTGGCGTAGCTGAATATGTTTGTATTCCATGCGGCTATGACTGCGATACAATGGCTGTACAGCAACCCGGCACCTGTGAAGATTGTAAAATGCCATTGGTAAAAAAATCAACCATTGTACACAACAGTATTTTACCCGCAGCCCTTTATGCCCATATAGTACAAACGGGGGCCAATAATATATTGTTGCTGGATGTACGTACACAGGCAGAATTCAATGGTACAGCTCCTGACAAATTTGGAAAATTACAGCATGCCATAAATATCCCGGTACAGCAATTGCAGCAAAGGATAAAAGAACTGGAAGCCTATAAAAACAGGGAGATCATTGTTTATTGTTCGCACAGCCACCGCAGCCCGCAGGCCAGTTACCTGCTTACCCAAAGTGGTTTTAGTAAAGTCACCAACCTGCTGCATGGCATGCATATGTGGAAACAGGAAGTTACTGATACAGCAAGCAATGAAAACCTGTACATTGCACAATAAATTTTTAATTAAAAAAGTATAACAGATGCAACATGCCATCAGCTGGTTTGAAATACCATCCACCAATTTAGAAAGAGCCACTCAATTTTACGAGACCATTTTTGGCGTACAGTTAATTGCTATGGATACACCCAATATCCGTATGCGTTTATTTCCTTTAGAAGATATGTCGGGTATTGGCGGGGCAGTGGTAGACAGTGGTGGTTTTCATAAACCATCCCTAACAGATGGCCCCTTAATTTATTTAAATGGCAATCCCGATGTGCAGCATATTTTAGATAAAGTAGAAGCTGCAGGCGGAAAGATTATGGTACCTAAAACAGAGATATCTCCTGAATATGGCTATATGACGGTGATCATTGATACCGAGGGCAACAGGATAGGGCTGCACAGCGTACCGCAATAAAATACAGTATGGCTTACAATGAACAACTGGCCGGCAGAATAAGAGAAATGATTGCAGGCACTCATACCCATGTGGTGGAAAAAGCCATGTTTGGGGGACTTTGTTTTATGGTAAACGATAAAATGTGTGTGGGTGTGGAAAAGGAACGCCTGATGGTAAGGCTTAACCCGGCGGTATATGAAGAAGTGATGAAAAAAGAAGGCTGTACACCCATGGATTTTACAGGAAAGATCATGAAAGGGTATGTGTTTGTTAATATTGGTGCATTGAACACTACAAAAAAACTGGCTTACTGGATACGCCTTGCCCTGGAGTTTAATGCCATTGCCAAAGTAAGCAAAAAGAAAAAATAGCAATTACTGGTGAAACATACTGTTGCAAAATCTTATCATTGTTGTGCAAATGACCAGGGTAATGGCCCAACGGTATGCAACAGCACCAGGGCCACATTTTTATACTTTAAGTTATAAATGTTTTTTTATGCAATCCAAAGCAGCCACTGTTGATGAGTATTTAGCGGAGTTGCCTGAAGACAGGAAAAAGGCACTGACTCAGCTTCGTAAAGTGATCAAAAAAAAACTACCCAGGGGTTTTCAGGAATGCATGGGCTATGGCATGATAGCTTATGTGGTACCTCATAGTAAATACCCGGCCGGCTATCACTGCAATCCCGCACTACCGCTTCCGTTTATTAATATTGCGTCTCAAAAAAATTTTATTGCAGTGTATCATATGGGTATGTACAGCAACCCTGCACTATTAAAATGGTTTGCTGAGGCGCAGACAAAATTAACAGGAAAAAAAGTGGATATGGGTAAAAGCTGCATGCGGTATAAAAAGCCCGAAGATATTCCCATTGATTTAATTGGCGAGCTGGTAACAAAGATCAGCCCCGATGAATGGATTGCGATGTATGAAAAAATTTTTAAAAAGAAAAAATAACAGGCACTGGTTTAAAATAATAAAGGGTAGCAGTAATGCTACCCTTTATTATTTTTCGTTGATTCCTGGTCCTTGAGGTTATTCTTTATTAGCAATCGTAAAAACCCTGTTTAAGTGGAAACCCAATGCAAACTGACCGTCTTTTATGGTGCTGCTGTTTCTTGCCAGCTGATCAATCACAGATGAGTTAATGGTATTACCAATAAAAAACTCAAATACGTGGTTTCCGGTAGTAATTTCATAGCCTAAAGCAATCAGGTCTGGTTGATAGGTAATCAAATTACCATTTTTATCCATCAGGTTTTCATACATGTTAAACTGCCTGGAATATTCAAATGTAACTGCCTTTTTGCTTCCGAGTTTGTAGCGACCGCCCAATCCCAGCGAGAACACATTGTTACTGTTGTTTACACCATAGGGTACCAGGTTAAAATGTATCAATGTTGGATTTAATTGTAAAGACAACTTATCAGAAAATTTCCTGGAGATCATTAACTGGTGCATAAAGGAATATTTATTCCATGCCAGGCCGCCAAATTCAGATTTGTCTTTTCCTGCATCTACACTGGCCAATGATACCCAACCCACAGATACGGGATAATTTCTTAAACCGGTTTGCTGACGCATCAATTTAAACTTGGCCCAACCTTCAAATTTTGAAGCTCCGGCAGCAGCCAGACCTACACAACTCCAGTCGGTGATAGAGTAATCTAATGACAGGTAAGTATGAGCCACACCAGAGTTAAGGCCCAGCATTTGCGAGAAATTCTGACCGCCGCTGGCATCTTTATTCCATAAATAACTAAAATGGTGGGCAATCTGGAACTGCAGGTTTCCCTTGCTGATCAATTCAGTAGTTTGCCTGTTGATTAACCTGGTTGATTTAAAGGTAGCTTTTGCATATTTAGCAGTTTTTTTGGCAGGAGCTTCTTCAGTAGTAGTTACATCTTGCGCAAATACTCCAAGGGAAATCACCCCGCTGGCTACCATAAAAAATATTTTTTTCATAACGTTGTTTTAATTTTTAATGAGATCTTTTTTTTGGTGCGAATTATTATTGGGGCTGACCCTGGTTAAGCCATTCTTTAAAAATATTTACAGTACAGGTACTTAAACTCATGGCACCACCCGGGTGACCATTGTTACCGCCACTGTTTACAATAGTAGTCAGAACATCTTTTTTAGCAACCAATTTTGCATAATCTAATCCTACTGCTATACCAGCATGACAGGTTGCACCTTTACAACTGGTAGTGTAGATAGGTAAAATTTTTGCAGTATAGGTAATAGCACCTGTTACAGTACATCCGCCTGCATCATCTTTACCGCCCTGTGCTACCCATGTTTTTACGATGATCTTTTCGTTGGCAGAGAATTCAATCACGCCTTGTCCCGGGTGATAACCGTTGAATTTTGCCATTGAATCCAATTTGGCTTTCCGAGCAAGAATAGCATCATAAAAAACAGTATCGGCATGAGAGAATTGTACTGCACGTGTGGTGCCGTTATTATGGCATCCACATGGCCCCGCAGTTACAATAGGTACTACTTCGCCACGGAAGGAAACAGTAGGCAGTGCAAGGATATCTTCTTTATTGTTATAACAAGAGGCTACTGTGAATACGATGCCACTTATCAGGATCAATAATTTTATTTTAGTATTCATAAACTGAGTTTTTGTTGTTTTAAAAATCTTTTTCCGGTATTAGTTATGGCACAATTATTTTTCCTGTTTTCCTGTATTTAAAGATACCTGTGCCGGTTTGTCCGTATTTCCAAACAGAAGGAACATTAGGATCGGCGAAATACCATGCTTTTATCAATGCTATTTCAGAAGATTTTAATCCACCATCACCATAAGCCATATCGCCCTGTTGATTGGTAGCAAACACACCTGTGCGGGGATTAGCAAGTAAAATGGTAGAGTCAATTCTTGAGATCATTGAACTGCTGGCATTCAACGGATCACCTTTCACATAGAATTTATTGCCTGAACCATCGGTGTATACTACACCAGAATTACTTCTTACAGATTTTGGATAAAGGATGTCCAGTAAAATATCATCATAAGTATTCAGCGGGCCCCTGGTGCTTAATGCAGAAACCGGAGTGCCTAATGTTTTATAAGGCCGGAAGCTGGCAAATGCTAACGTATCAGCATAAAATTTTCTAACACTATCCTTATAAGAGGTCCATACCTGGTTGCGTTTGGTTGCATTACTTAGCTGGCAGTAAATGGTAGCAGCACCTGTAGCAGGATTAAGATAAATGTATTGAGAGGTATCGCTGGTGGTTAATGCACCCAGCAAACCTTTTCTTGCCCAACCACCTGAGGCTGTAGCCTGGTTATGGCAGTTGGCAGATCCGCAACCATCCACAATAATACGTATGGCAGCTGGCCTGAAATCAACCAGTGTTGGACGGATTTTAGCACCATTTTTTATCCAGTTATAAATAGTGATTTTATCAGTTTCAGATACTTCATGGCTGGAACTAACCGGTGGCATAGCCTTATCAAAATTATTAGTGGTTATAAACTCCCATAATTTACTGCCTTCGGGATTACCAGCAACTACATACTGCATGATGTCGCTGTAAGTAAAGATCTTGGGTTGAATTGGACCACCATGACAGTTGGAAGTACCGCAATACTCTTTAATGATGGTTTGTACGCCACGTACTTTAATTACATCATTTACATCGGGGATGGCATCACTTGTACTGATAGTGGTAGTATCATAATAAGATGCAAATACTGCAGAGTCCGGAACTCCCTTAAGTGACCTGTCGAGTCCGCTAACAACATCGCCTGTTTTTGTACATTGTATTACGGAGAGTGCAGTTACAACCCCAACTAATACAAAGATTGCAGCTCTTGAGGTTTTCATAATTTTCATAAAATTCAATTTTACTGTTGAGAAATAATTTTTTTGGTAAACGCGATTGAATTACTTTTTTCGAATTGTAAAATACCCACTATAAAACTGACAATTCTATGACACGTCTCATTCAAAACGCTGACATTACTCACATTTTACAGAACATACTGATAAGCAGCTTACAATAATAAATTGCTGCTCAACTAAACACGATTCTTTTAAACCTGATCATTGTGAATCTACAAAAGGAGCCATTTGTTGCACTAGAAAACATTATATATAGTGTATACCGGTTAAACAAAACTGAGTGTTTAGCCATTGAATGGCTTATGATTTAAATCAGATTACGGAATGAACAATGTCATAGTAGTGTCAAAATCATCTGTATACCTTGCTCTCCGTTAGCGCTTTATTTTTTTCGGTTAATACATAATATTTTAAACATGGGAGATACTAAAAAAAACCAGACACGCAGGGGGTTCTTATCATTGTTTTTGCCTGCAGATAAAGCAGCAACTAAACCAGCAATGGTGAAAATGCTGACTGCGGATGGAAAATTGGTTGAAGTGGAAAAATCAGTTTTTGACGCCGCAACCAAAAAGCAAAAGGCAACCAATAAAGACATCCTGAACTGGATGGACAATCCATCAAAAGAAAACAGTTGATCATTCCTAATAAATCTTAACAATGAAACAGGAAGAAATAAATGAAAAAGGCCGCCGGGATTTTTTAAAAACGGCAGCCATAGCAACAGTTGCAACGGCTGTTTGCGGTAGTGCAGTCTGTTCCTGCTCTTCTAAAAAAGAAGTGGCTGGCAACAAGGTTAAATTATTATCACCCGAGGGTGAAATCGTTGAAATTGATTCTGCCTACCTCAATCACCAGGAGCACATGGCCATTGTGTCTAAACTGGAAGCCCGTCAGGGAATTGCAGGAAAGAAATTTGTGATGGTGGTGGATTTAGCCCGTTGTAAAAATGCCAGAAAATGTATCACTGCCTGCCAGAAATGGCATTACAGGCCGGAAGAAAAAGAATGGCTAACAGTAAAACTGATGAAAGACAGTGATAAAGGTGCACCTTACTGGTTCCCCAAACAGTGTTTTCATTGCGATAACCCACCTTGTGTAAAGGTTTGCCCGGTGGATGCTACTTTTAAAAGACAAGATGGCCTGGTGCTGATAGACAATGAAAGATGTATTGGTTGTAAATTCTGTATGGCAGCCTGTCCGTACTCAACCCGTGTATTTAACTGGGAAGAACCTGAAATGCCATTTGATATCAAAAACCTGGTATCCAATCCCGAAACCAATTTACCAGCTAAAGTGGGCACTGTTGAAAAATGTGATTTCTGCCCCGACAGGGCAAGGGAAGGCCTGCTGCCACCTTGTGTGGATGCCTGCCCTAACGGCGTTTTTTATTTTGGCGATGAAAATGAAGATGCCGTTACCAATGGAGAAGAAACAGTAAGCTTTACACAACTTATAAAAGACAGGGCCGGTTACCGCTTTTTGGAAGAACTGGGTACCAAACCAAGGGTATATTATCTGCCGCCAAAAGACAGGCAGTTCCCTGTAGAAAGAGGATATGAAAACCTGTCCGACACTTTAAAAGCCAGGTTTAAAGATATTATGGAACCAAAGGTGAAACCGTGAGGAATGTGAATTAACATCATTTAATGAATATAATTTTTTATGGAACTAAATACATATCAACAGGAAGCTTTCAGGCACCAAAGAAGCAATATTGAAAAATTTGGCAAAAAAACATGGATGTGGGTCATTTTCTTTTTACTGTGGATAATGGCCGGCGGCTATGCCTTGTATTTACAAATTTCCAAAGGACATGTGGTTACGGGTATGCGTGACAATGTGGTGTGGGGTTTGTTTATTGTAAACTTTATTTTCTTTATTGGTATCAGTTATGCCGGGGCAATCATAGCCGGCCTGCTGCACCTCTTTAAAGTATCATGGGGTAAGCCCATTATACGCCTGGCGCAGTTAATGACCATCATTTCGGTAGTAGTGGGGCCAATTTTTATTTTATTGTGTGTGGGCCGTTTCGACAGGTTGCATTACCTGTTCATTCATCCCCGCCTGCAATCACCACTTACCTGGGATGTGTTGGCAATACTTACCTATTTTGTGGGCAGCGTATTGTTTTTGTATATGGCATTGATAAAAGATTTTGCTGTATACCGGGATGCAAAAATGGATATTCCCAAATGGAAACAGGCGGGCTATAAAATACTGGCCATTGGTTACCGGGGGGCAGCCAGTCAAAAACGCCACCTGATCATTTCGCAAAACCTGCTGGCCATTATCATGATACCGCTTTCTATTATTGTAAGCTCTATCCTGTCGTGGATATTTGGTATGACCTTAAGACCAGGATGGCACAGTACCATATTTGGACCCTACTTTGTTTTGGGAGCTTTATATTCTGGTGTAGGTGTTTTAATTGTTGCCATGTGGGTATACCGGAAGATGTATAAACTGGAAACTTATTTTACCGACAAACATTTTATTAACCTGGGCTATATCATGATGGTATTGGCCGCGGCCTATGGATATTTCACTTTCTCTGAGTATTTCACAGACTGGTTTGGATCTGCCAAATGGGACAGTGAAGTGATTCATAAGTTATTTGATGCACATGCCTATGGCTGGTGGAGTTTATTTGCCAATGTAGGTGGCGTTCTCATCCCTATTATGATAGTGGCCATTCCCGCCACCCGGAAAAGAAACTGGATTGCACTGGTGGCCTTCATTATGGTAATGGCATTGTGGGTTAAACGGTACCTTATAATTGTACCTACTTTAGAAACACCGGCTTTACCCATGCAGGATACCAGGATGGAATATGTAAAATATGCTGCTACATGGCCTGAATGGGCACTCACTTTTGCAGGTATCGCCACCTTCTTCCTGTTCTTTACCATCATGTCTAAATTTGTTACGGTAGTGCCTGTGTCAGAATTGGAAGAACCGCATCACCATCCTGTACATCATCCCGAAACAGCCACTGTAATAAAAGACCAAGTTCAACCAGCTTAAAAGATTTTATATGAAACAAGATTTAAAATTAACACGCCATACAAAAGTTTTCCGCCGCATACTGATGCCTGCCGGAATGCTGCTGCTGACATTGTTTTTTGCACATGCTGGTTTTGCCCAGGCGGCAGACAGTACGCCAAAAACTGCAGCTCCTGCTGATACTGCAGCCCCGGTTGCTGCCGAAGAAGAGGCACCCTCATTGATATCTCCATCTATTCAGTTTGTAACAGTACAAAAAGCTGACAATACCATTGATTTTAAAGCGGTATTGAAAGCTAAAGTAAAAGGTAGTTTTATAAAACTACCCCAGCTGAAAGTAAAATTTGTATTGGTGAGCGGAACAGATGAGAAAGAACTGGGTTATGGCATTACCAATGGCGAAGGGAAAGTGGTATTCAATACAAAAGCAGATTCGCTGAAAACAGATGCAGAAGGAAAGTTGCATTTTAAGGCATTGTTTGCGGGTAATAAAGCCATGGATGCTGCAGAAGAAGAAGTAACCATTAAAAGAGCCAGGCTTGAAATAACTCCAATAAAAGAAGATTCTCTGCTTTCTGTAAAAGTAAAATTAATTGATATTGGAACCGGTACCGAGGTGCCAGTAAAAGAAATTACCCTGGGCGTTTTTGTAAACAGAAGTTTCAATGCGTTAAAATTAGGTGAAGGTGCAACGGATGAAAGTGGTGAAACGACTGTAGAAATACCGAATAACCTGCCTGGTGATGCAAAAGGCAATATCACATTACTTGGCAGGCTCGACGAAAATGAAATATATGGCAACCTTGAAGCGGCATCTGTACAAAAATGGGGCATACCCGTTTCTGATAAAATTGCTGAGCAACCAAGGGAACTGTGGAGTCCGCATCCGCCCATATGGATGCTGATCACTTTTATCATACTGATGGGAACGGTTTGGGGCCATTATATTGTAATTGTGGTGCAGTTGTTCCGCTTAAGAAAAGAAGAACCGCATAACCCGCCAATAACAACTGCTTAATGAGTTTTAACATACAACCGAAACTATAAATTTGTAACTTGTAACATCCTTTAAAATTAAATGACAATGAAAATGAAAAAGAATCTGATTAAATTAACAGCGGGCTTATTTACACTGGCTTTATTTGCTTTTGCTACCAAAACAATGGATCAAAAGCCATGGCCCGTACCCGATGCCGCTAAAACTAAAGCCAACCCGCTTAAAGGTGATGCTGCTTCTGTAACAAAAGGTAAAGAATTGTATAATCAACATTGCAAATCATGCCACGGAACAAAAGGAAAAGGTGATGGTCCTAAAGCAGCCCAGTTAGATACTGATTGCGGCGATTTTGGAGCAGCAGCTTTCCAGTCACAAACCGATGGTGCAATATTTTACAAAACTGCTGAAGGACGTAAAGACATGCCTTCTTACAAGAAAAAAATTCCAGATGCTAATGACATGTGGGCTGTTGTAAACTATATAAGAACTCTGAAATAATAAGTTACGTTACAGTTATTATCAGTAAAGGCCGTTTAAAACGGCCTTTACTTTTTTATATAGCGTTGTATTCAGTAATTAATGAACAGTAATACATTTTTTCTATTGACTGATCTCGGCAAACAATCTTTCTGCATCGGCTTTCTTAAATAATTGCGTACCGTCATTCATGGTGGCAGCACTGCCGCAGGCCACACCAAAGCGGATGGCATCTCTTAAGGTCATGTTTTTTTGCAGCGAATAAGTAATACCAGCCACCATACTGTCGCCTGCACCCACGGTACTCTTTTTTTCAACCGGGGGAGCCGCCACAAAATACCGGTGATCGCTGCTTACCAGCCAGGCCCCATCGGGCCCCATCGATACCACAATGATCTCGGCAAAACCATCCCTGATGGCCTGTTGTGCAGCATTGGGCACATCTTCTTTATCCAGCCAGTGCACATTCAGCATTTTACACAGTTCGCCAATATTGGGTTTTATCATGTAAGCATGTTTTCCTTTAAGCGCCTGCAAAGCAGGGCCACTGGTATCAACAATACATTTGGCGCCAACAGCTGCCGCATTTTTAACAATCAGGCCATAAAAATAATCAGGTAACCCGGGTGGTAAACTGCCGCTGGCTACCACATAGCCTGGGCTAAATGCCCTGATCTGATCTACTAAGGTTTTAATGGTATCCTCCAGCACTTCCCTGCCGGGAAAAGTAAACCGGTATTGGTTGTTTACAGCAGTTTCAAGCACAATCCAGTTTTCCCTGGTTTCTACCTTGGTATCTACTGCATGAAAAACAATACCTTCTTCTTCCAGTAAAGAACACAGCATATTACCATTGTTGCCACCGGCCGGAAATAATGCCACTGATGAAGAGTCCAGTCTTTTTAATGCTTTGCTCACATTAATGCCACCACCACCGGGTTCGTTCACCACTTCAGAACAGCGTAATTTACTTTCGGGCTTCATTTTTTCCACCCTTGAACTTTTGTCAATACAGGGGTTAAGTGTAACAGTTAAAATCATTATTGTATATTTTATTATCGGGATAGATCATTCATTTCTGCTGTAATTGCCTGTATTCTTGTATTCATGGTATCAATATCAGTATATCCTTGTGCCACCAGGTAAAATTTAGATTCGTTCAACTGCAGCAGCACCTGCGGAAAACTGTCTACCCCCAGTTGTTTGCACAAAGCAAATTCATAATGGGCCTTTTCTTTATATACATCGCTTTTTAGTTTGCTGTAAAAATCCAACGGATCAATTGTATACTTTTCCAGTAAATGACGGTACGCTTCATTGTCATCCAGGTCTCTGCCTTCGTAATTGAGTGCATACTGCAGGTCAGATGCAAATTCCAGCTGCCGGCCAGGTTGCAGCTCTTTAAGAATGCATAAGGCAATGGCGGGCTTTTCACTGTTCATCACCCAGTCGCTTTTACCGGGATTGGCTGTATGCCACAAAAAATCTTCCCCAAACTGAATGCCTGTCATTGCTTCCACCCGTTTGTAAGCACTTTGTATATAGGGGCCAATTTTTTCTATTGGCATTACCCTGTCGCCAATCATCATACCCCCGCTTAATACCTCTATATCAAAATCATCTGCATACGTAGCGGCAATTTTTTTTATTACTGTACTAAAACCATAGCACCAGCCGCAATAGGCATCATAACAATAAATAAGTATGGGTTTCATGTTGTATTTTTACAGTTGCAAAAATACAGATTAAGTTTTCGATTGTTTGCAACAATACCATTTGGCGTTGTTATTATTTTTCACTCCTGAATATACGATCATGAAAACGCTGTCTCTTCCAATTATTTTACTTTGTTGTTTTATGATACACTGTACATCGCCCGCTACCCGGTCCGAAGCGCAACAGGTTACGGTAAGAGATACATCAGTTAACGCCGCGGTATCATACAGCAATTTTTTTATTGACAGTAATGCCATGGAAAAATTCATTGCCGTACAGGGCAATAAAGATTCGCTGGGTGATAAGCTCCGTAATTTTTATAACAAACGCAATTACCAGTCGGCATGGTTTTATAAAGAAGGCATAACCGAATCGGCCAGTTCATTTTACGAGATATACCACGATTATATGGCCTATGCAAAAGACAGTTCGCTGTACAATGCCCGTTTGGAAAAATTATACGACGCTGCTGTTGCTGCAACGGTTCCCAACGACAGCCTGTTTACCGAAACAGAATTGTTGCTGACAGCAGAATTTTTCCGTTATGCCACAAAAGCTTACCAGGGCAACAGCCAGCTGAATACAAAAGAACTGGATTGGTTTATTCCCCGGAAAAGAATTGACGCCGTGGCTTTACTGGACTCGATGCTGAAGAATAATTCTAAAAACTTATCTGCCTATGAACCGGTAAACCGGCAATACAAATTGCTGAAAGAACAATTGCTGAAATATTATACCATTGAAAAAAATGGCGGCTGGAAAACAATTGCCTCCAGCAAAAAATCGTACAGGTTAAAAGATTCGGCATCTGAACTGGTAAGCATTAAAAAAAGATTATTGCTCACCGGCGATTTGGCCGCAGCAGACAGTTCTGCCATATTTACCAAAGCGTTTGAAGACGGCATAAAAAATTTTCAGCACCGGTATGGTTTTAAAGAAGATGGTATAATTTCCGCAGCGCTCATCAGCGAAATGAACCGGCCTGTGCAGGAAAGGTTACAACAGATACTGATTAACATGGAACGCATGCGCTGGATGCCGGCGCAGCCTGCTACCGATTATTTACTGGTGAACATTCCCGAGTTCAGGCTGCATGTATACGAAAATGGAAAGCATGCTTTTGCCATGAATGTAGTTACCGGTTCGGTGGTACATAATACCGTTATTTTTACCGGTACATTAAAATACGTTGTGTTCAGCCCTTACTGGAATGTACCTTCCAGTATTTTACACAAAGAATTACTGCCAGCCATGGCACGAAACAAAAATTACCTGGCATCGCATAATATGGAATGGAATGGTGGTGCGGTAAGGCAAAAACCCGGACCGGATAATGCATTGGGCCTGGTGAAATTTTTATTTCCTAACAGTTATAATATTTATTTGCATGACAGCCCCGCAAAAAATTTATTCAATGAGGCAAAGCGGGCTTTCAGCCATGGTTGTATACGCATAGCCGAACCTAAAAAATTAGCCCGGTTCTTACTGCGCAATGATGCCGCATGGGATTCGCTAAAAATTACCACTGCCATGAATGCAGGTAAAGAGCAGTTTGTAAACATAAAAGAAAATGTTCCGGTGTTCATTGGCTATTTTACCGCCTGGGTGGATGGACAGGGACAGTTGAATTTAAGGGATGATATTTACGGACACGATAAAAAAATGAAGGAAAGGTTATTTAAGCAATAAATCTTACAGGGTGCACCACAATGGCGCACCCTGCAAAATTCATCAATGCGCTTCCAGCCAGTTGGTTCCCATACCAATTTCTGCATCGGTAGGCACGCCATTGGGTAAGGCCAGGGCGGTTTGCATGCAATGCAGTATCACCGGCTTTATCAGTTCAATCTCGTCTTTATGTGCATCAAATACCAATTCATCATGCACCTGCAGTAACATTTTACTTTTGAAATTTTGTTTTTTGAATTCGTGGTGCACTTTAATCATGGCCAGCTTGATCATGTCGGCAGCACTGCCCTGTATGGGCGAGTTGATGGCATTGCGTTCTGCAAAACCACGCACGGTAAAGTTGGCCGAGTTAATATCTTTTAACCAGCGCTTGCGGCCCATCAGCGTTTCTACATATCCGTTCTCTTTAGCAAAGTTGATGGTATCATCCATGTACTTCTGTATGTTGGGAAATTGTTTTTTATAATTGTCGATGATCTCTTTTGCCTCTGCACGCGGGATGCCTAAATTTTCTGCCAAACCAAAAGCGCCCTGCCCGTAAATGATGCCAAAGTTCACGCTCTTGGCCTTGTAACGCTTTTCTTTTGTTACGGCACTTTCTTCCACATTAAACACTTTTGCAGCCGTGGCAGTATGAATGTCTTTACCGGTGCGGAATGCCTCACACATGTTTTCATCGCCGCTGATGGCCGCCACAATGCGCAATTCAATTTGGGAGTAATCGGCAGAAACTAAAACATGATCCTTATCTCTTGGAATAAAGGCTTTGCGGATCTCTTTTCCCCTGTCGGTACGCACCGGAATATTTTGCAGGTTGGGATTATTACTGCTCAGCCTTCCGGTAACGGCTACCGCCTGTGCGTAAGAAGTATGTACACGACCGGTTTTTTTATTGATCATTAATGGCAGTGCATCCACATAAGTAGATCTTAATTTGCTGTACTCCCGAAAAATTAAAATATCGTCTACAATTTTATTTTTACTGGCCAGCTTCAGCAATACATCTTCGCCGGTGGCATACTGGCCTGTTTTTGTTTTTTTTGCTTTTGGATCTAATTGTAATTTATCGAACAATACTTCGCCCAGTTGTTTGGGCGATGCCAGGTTAAAACGTACACCGGCTTGCTTGTATACACTTTCTTCTGCAATCTTTGCTTCACGTTCCAGCTCCTTGCTGTAATCATTTAAAAAGCCTTCGTCAATGCGGATGCCTTCAAACTCCATATCGGTCAATACTTTTACCAATGGATTTTCCACTTCGTAAAAAACTTTTTCTACCGCTTTTGTTTTTAGCTGGGGTAAAAAAACATGTTTTAATTGTAAAGTAATGTCGGCATCTTCCGCGGCATAGTCTTTTATCTTTTCAATTTCCACATCACGCATATTTCCCTGGAACTTCCCTTTTTTACCAATCAGCTCATCAATATGCACGGGTTCGTACCCTAAATATTTTGCACTCAGTACATCCATACCTCTTTTGCCATCGGGCTCTATTACATAATGTGCCAGCATGGTATCAAATGTATTGCCGGCCAGTTCAATACCATACCATTTCAGCATCAGCATATCGTACTTGATATTTTGCCCGATCCATGTAATACCTGTGTTATCAAATAAAGGGCGTAATTGATTCAGTATGGCAATGGTTTTTCCCCTGTCGGCCGGGCAAGGAATATAATAGCCTTCGCCGGGTGTAATAGAAAAACTCAGGCCCACCAGTTCTGCATCGTTGGCGTCAATACCGGTAGTTTCGGTATCAAAACAAATTTCTTTTTCGTTGAGCAGTTGAGCAGTTAATTGGTTAATCAGCTGATCCGTATCAACCAAAAAATATTCGTGAGGCGTATTGTTGATATTTTTATCTGCAACTGTTGGGCCTTCTTCTGAACTGCCGTCGGGATTTTCAACCGCCGCCGGAGTTTCCTGCGGCGCTTCTATGATATTACCGAACAGGTCCATTTGAGCAGTTGGAGCTGCAGCCTTTTCAGTTTTGGCTTTTGGAGCACTGGTGTGGTTCCAAACTTCTGCGGCTACATTGATATCATCACCTAAAATTCTTTTACCCAATGTTTTAAATTCCAGCTCTTCAAAAATTTCTTTCAGGGCTTCTTTATTCATTTCTTTAATGCGGAAATTCTCTTCATGAAATTCAGTAGGTACATCAATAATAATGGTGGCTAATTTTTTACTCATAATGGCGAGTTCGGCGCCGGCTGCAATTTTTTCGCCCAGCTTACCTTTTATATTAGCAGCATTAGATAATACGTTTTCTAATGTGCCATATTCTTTCAATAGTTTGGCAGCGGTTTTTTCACCCACACCGGGTATGCCGGGAATATTATCCACTGCATCACCCATCATACCTAAAATATCAATTACCTGGCTTACGTTTGCAATGTCCCATTTTTCGCAGACTTCTTTTGGGCCGAGTATTTCAAAATTACCACCCTGGTAAGGAGGTTTATATATCTTGATATTCTCGCTCACCAGTTGTCCATAATCTTTATCAGGAGTAACCATGTACACTTCGTAGCCTTCTTTTTCGGCCTGTTTGGCCAGGGCACCAATTACATCATCGGCTTCATATCCATCAATACCAATTACAGGAATATTAAAACCTTCAATGATCTTTTTTATATCGGGTACGGCGGCAGAAATATCTTCGGGTGTTTCCTGCCGGTTGGCCTTGTAATCTGCAAAATCGGTATGGCGTTCGGTGGCGGCACTGGTATCAAAACATACCGCCATATGTGTGGGTTGCTGATTCTTGATCAGGTCTATCAGTGTATTGGTAAAACCAAACTGTGCATTGGTATTTCTGCCTTTGCTGGTAATGCGGGGATTGCGGATGAGTGCATAATATGCCCGGAACACCAACGCAAATGCATCTAATAAAAATAATTTTTTTTGCATGCCATAAAAGTAAAACAATTGGCGCGCTAATCAAAAGTGTGGAAAATAAAAAACCGCTTTTGTTACAAAGCGGCCGAATCAATGGGGGTGTACATGATCTTATAATGCGGTGATGTATAATTTTTCTATATCCTGGTTGGTGGTGTTATTGAATGTAATGCCTTTATCACTGATGTTTTCAATGCTCCATTGGTTATTCAGCTCGGCTAATACAGAACGGCTGTTAGAAAAATTCAGTGTAATTTTTTTAGAAATATTATCCTCAATCCAGTTGCCCGCTATCTGCTGGCCGTTTTTACAAGCCACCACTTTTCCGCTGGCATCAAAACTAAAGGTATAGCCTTCAAATATACAGGTGTTATCTATATTGGCATTGTCGTAACAATTCACTTTCCAGCTGCCTTTGGTAACCAGTTCGCTTACAGCATTTGATGAGGTCCATGGCTTAATATTGGCGCTGGCAGCAAAATAAATAATGGCTGCGCACTTGAGTGCAAATAATAGTACTGGTTTTTTCATGTGTTGGATATTATCAGGACTTCCAGACTATAACAGAAAAAACTGGTATTTATTGTGCAGGGATAAAAGCACAATGGTGCTGGGGGTAAAGTAAAGGGCGTACAGCAGACTTTAAAACCTGCTGCCGATATAGTGCGGCAGCATGGCACGCCAGGTGGGCCAGTCGTGTTTCCACTCGGTACCCCAAACATCCAACTCGTAATTGATGCCTTTATTATACAGTACACCAGCAAATTCGCGGGCGGCATCAGGGGCTTCAAAATCGCCGCTGCCGGTTAAGATATGAATGTGATTACTGCGGCGGATCTGCTCTAAAATATGGTGATCGGCAAGGTTGGGCATATAATGCATGGGCGAATTGTAATATACCTGCTCATCATAAAACCCATCGGTATATTCCATCAGGTTGTATACGCCGCTCATGGCAATTACACCATCGATCAGGTCGGGGCGTTTTAAAAACAGGTTCATGCTGTGCAGGGCACCAAAAGATGCACCGCAGGTGATGATGGGCGTTTCGCGGCTGGTACTGTTTTTTATAAAGGGCACCACTTCATTGTATACATATTCATTGAACTGGTTTTGCCGGATGGCCTTGTGTTCGCCCAGCATTTGTTTGTTCATCCAGCTTTCGGTATTGATGCTGTTGATGGAAAACACTTTTACCTTACCACTTTCAATAAAGGGGGCTAAAGTATCCATCAGCTGAAAGCGTTCGTACTCTAAATAATCTGCTGCTGCTGTAGGGATCAGTAACAATGCAAAACCATAGTCGCCATAGGTAACAATAGGCATGTCTTTTTGCAGGGCCGGGCTAAACCAGGAAGTGAGTTCTCTTTTCATGTTGGGGAGTTATATTACAAAGATGCATAAAGAGAGAATAATGAACAATTAATAATTAACAATGAACAATGAAAAATGAACAATGCTTTTACCCGCGGCAACCTGATTGTATTTTGCTAACAGCTATCCTCTGCCAACTATCAAATACCAACCAACTGCCTTCCTACTCCAGCACCCCCTCCTTGATCTCTATCCACAGCTCACGGTAGCATTTGGCGGCGTAGCTGCTGTTGGCAAATTCCATAATAGGGGCTTTGTGCACGCCCATTTTTTCTACATCAGATAAATAGGGAATATAGTTTTGGAAGAACCGTTTGTCTTTATACAACTCGTTCATTATTTCATTGTGCATGTTCTTGCGCAGGTCGGCCATGGTAAAGAAGCACATCATTTTGGCGATGTCGAGGTCTTTTTCTTTAAAATAATCTTTTACCATATGGTAGGTGCGGATGCTGAGTGTGGTGGGAATTACGGGCATCAGTACAATATCGGCGGCATTAAAAATGTTTTCGCTGAGGGCACTAAAACCCGGCGGACAGTCAATAAAAACAAAATCATATTCCTTATCCAGTTGCTTCAGTACAGTTTTTAAACGGTTTTTATTACCCTTCATTTCTTCCAGCATAATGTCGAATGTTTTAGAACTGCTGTCGGCAGGAATTACATCCAGCAATTCAAAATCGGTACTCATGATACCGCTTTCCAGGTCGGCATCTTTGGTAATAAGTTTTTTAATACCGGGATGGGTTTTGGGTTTGGCCTTATAATAAAAAGAAGACGAGCCCTGCGGATCAATGTCCCATAACAGGGTTTTAAAACCATCGGCAGCAGCCAGGTAGGCAAAGTTTACACAACTGGCAGTTTTGCCCACACCACCTTTAAGATTGTACAAAGCAATTGTAGTCATAAGCTGATTTTATCAATGAATGCAGTAGTAAGATAACAAATTATTTTTAAGAAAATCGTACCTTTTAGGCCTGGCCCTGCCTGCAGGCAGAGCATAGCAGGTTCAGGCATACCGCAGGTGGCCGCCCCCAATCACTTTTAATAACACCTTATTTAATTATTTTTTTATGCAAATACCTGAACAGTATAACCAGCTGATGCCCTACCTGATCATTCCGCGGGCGGGTGAATTTTTACCCTTTATGAAACAGGTTTTTGGAGCTGCGGGGCAAATGCTGGTACCCCGCGAAAATACGGGCCTGGTGATGCATGGCGAACTGCGTATCGGCAACGCCGTGATCATGTATGCAGATGCCACGGAACAGTTTACTGCCAGGCCTGCCGGAATGTTTGTTTATGTGGAGAATGTGGATGATACCTATGTAAAGGCACTGGCTGCAGGGGCAATATCCACCATGGCTCCTGCGCAAATGGATTATGGCTACAGCTGCGGATTTAAAGATCCCTTTGGTAACGACTGGTGGCCGGTAAAGGGCAAATGAGCGATTGACTTTTTATTGCGTTAAGTAAAAGTATACTTCAGTCCGGTACTGCAGTAAAGGATCGTATAGGTAACAAAAAAACCTGCAGCTGCAGGTTTTTTTGTTTTTAACGGTTTGGGTGGTTCAGGTTTTATCAGTGTGTAAAGACGTTTTGGGTATTTCTGTAATTGGTTTGCGGCTTGTACCAATCCTTAAATTCAGATCCGGAGGATTGACCCCATTGAAAAAACTTCAGATGGGTTTCTGTGATCACTTTCTTTTCAACAGGATAGTCAAACACACCCGCTACATCAATGGCAAAAGGTAAATTTTTAGATGTTACGTAATAGCGGCCAGTAGCGGGATTGCTGTTATCCTGTTGCGTACCCAGTAAGGCAGTATTGGCCAGGTCGGTAGGCGGCTGATTGATAAGATGCACTTCGTTGGCCCTGATCTTATTAATAAAAATAAAAGGATTATAAGGCGGTAAACCAAGCAATGTAGCACTAACCGGCGTGGTAAGGGTTATTACAATGTTTAAAGTTTTGGGCAGTACGTAAGGGGCGCCAGCAGTTGTATTTACACCTGTTCCACCACCTGGCCAGGGCAGCTGGGTATAAGCATCATCAAATAATATGATGGTGGCTTTTGACTGACCGGCTTCTGTGCCATTGGCGTTTTTGGTGATCAGGTTGCCTCTTACATCAGTACCTGTAACACTGGCTACCAGGCTGGAGCTGATGGGTAATTGTATACCAAAGCCATTGTGATAACTGGCTCCGATGGCCTTGGTGGTAATGCTGGCTTTTATTTGCACCACTTCGTTTTGGGCATTGGTAATGGGGTTAAAATTATAATCTACCACCAGGTCATTAAAATCATAATCGCCCTTCGATGGCCACAGGTCTTCAAAAGCCAGGGTACCCACGGTATTTTGTGCAGGATAATAGTTGTTGAAAGCTGCCGCAGGATCTGTGGGAAAATCATCAAAATTATCTGTTACGCCATCATTATCGGCATCAATGGTGGTATAAGAGGGTAATGGAATATTAGATACAATGATTGACTGGATAGGATTGGCAGATACATAAAAAATAGCATCGTTAAAATCATTATCACAGCCACCATTCTGCCGGTTCAGATCTTCAAATGAAACCAGAAATTTTTCGCGGTTCACATCATTGAGCATGATACAATGTTTTTTTAAAGTGCTGTTGGTTTCGGGGTTCAGGGCCATATCTGAATAATAAATGGCCGAACCGGTGGTAACGGCACTGCCGTTATAGCCATTTGCAATCAGTGCCCAACCCACCCCGGTACCCGGTTGAAAAGTGCCTATTTCCACTTTATTGCCCGAAACCAGGCCTCCGCCGCTGTTCACATAAGAAGTATTGGGGAATATGGCAAACAGGGTGTCAATTTCTGCAGCTGTAGTGGGTGGCTTGTTTACATTGTATTTATAATAGCAAAGGGTATTTTTATAACCGGCACCTTCATGTACAAACGTAACCCATACCTGGGCTGCTTGCTGAAAAGTAAGGTTGGCCTGTGTGGTTGCCGATAAGTACTGCGGATGATAAGTGGGTACAGGCCGGTTTTCAGGTAACGCAGTATTAATGTCGGCAAGAAAAGCCGCATCCACCACATCATTCGGGCTGCTAAGGTAATTAGGAACACCCTGTCCGTTATACGTACCTATTGGTTTTAAATAAGGAAGAGCTTCCAGTCCGTTGGCTCCCTGAACTGTACCCAGGGCCAATGTTGTTTCCAGCGAACTGCCGGCTCTTTGCATTACTGCCGGGTTTTTACCGCCTAACACACAATGCAGTATACCATTGGTGATCTTTAGCTTTTGCAATTGCACAAAGCCAATGGCACTGGTTTCCAGCACCACCGAATCGGCATAAGCGGGAATTTGTAAGTTGCCTTTGAAGATCCCGTTGGTACCTGTAAAGCAACTCATGATCATATTACCACCATTCTCAGGATAATCAGAATAAATATTGATACGGATGCCCGGTACCGGCTGGTCGGCATTATCCAATGTACTGATCTGCAGGTCTACCTTATTACTGGTTGCAAACTTAAAATCCGGGCTCACCTGCAGGTTGTCCATGGTTTGCTCGGCAGGCGTAACCGGGTTTAAACCGGTGAGGTCTTTTTTTACACAGGCTCCCAATAGGGTTAAAGATAAAAGCAGGAATAGTGGTGCTGTTTTCATATATATGGATTTTTATCTGTTATCGGGCATGCATAACTGTGCCAATTTACAATAGCATGTTTAATAGCAACTTAAATATGCAATACATATTACTATGTTATTTTTCGGGAATTTTTTTCCAGATGCTGGAATGAGGGGGGTATGCCTGGCCGGTAGCATATAACCACCCCTCCCTGCATGCTGCGGGGTGGGGTGGTTGGGCTAAAGCAGCCAATTATATTATGGATTGGTAGACCACAAAGAAGCTGTTTTAAGCAAAGCCCTGCGGTTTAATTTTAACTGTGCCACCACCAGTTCTGCCATGTCTTCGGCCTGTAAAACTGTATCGGGGTTGCCATCGGTAAGATGTAATGCAATGGCCATATCGGTGGCAACGGTGCTGGGCGTTAAAGCACTTACACGGATATTGTGTTTGCGCACTTCCAGCATTAAAGATTCGGTAAGGCCCAGCAGGCCAAATTTAGAAGCGCTGTATCCGCTGGTAACCGGCGCACCACGCAGGCCTGCGGTAGACGCAATATTGATGATATCGCCCGTTCTTCTTTCTATCATACCCGGTAAAATGGCACGGGTGGTATAATATACACCCAGTAAATTTACCTGTATCATTTGCTCCCACTGTTCGGGGGGCATTTCTAAAAAACCGCCAAAAGCGCCAATGCCAGCATTGTTGATGAGTATATCAATGGGTGCCGACGTGCTGACCAAATTACCCAGCACCTGTTCTACATCATTACGGCTGCCCACGTCAAGCACAACATATGTTACAGTAGTACCCAAAGCTGCAATGTCTTTTTGTGCGGCCTGCAGGGCGGCTTCGCCGCGGCCGGTAATAATGATGTGAACGCCTTCTTTTGCCAATGCAAGCGCAATTGCTTTGCCGATGCCGCGGCTGCCACCGGTAATAAGTGCGGTTTTACCTTTTAATTGTTCCATAATAGTGTGTTTAAAAAGTAAAGTTAGCCAGTACAATAGGTGCCCCGGTTATTATTTTGGGAATTCTGTTTGGTTTGCACTGCTGCGTACAGGAATTTGGTCAACAATAATAAATAATGATCAAGCATGCAACAGCACCTTATTTTGGCTGGCGCCACTGGCTTACCGATATCACCGGGTTGATGTTTACGGCAGTATAATTCACTGTAAAAGATTGCTCATTGCTGGTTTCAACAGTGGTAAAAGGAACTGTAATTCCATATATCATCCGAAGGTCTTTTAACTTACTGCTGCGTTGTACAGTACCGGTAGTAAGGGCTTCTGCCACCAGATGATGACCAGCATCAAAGGTCCAGGTATAATTTTTTTCGCCAATGGTTACCTGCAGCGTTTCGGTACCGGCCATGGCATTTGTTTCGGCAGCTCGTACTGTTATATTTTTTATGTTCTGGCTGCGTAAACCTAAAATACCCGTTACAAAAACGGCCTGTAATTCTTTAATGTGTTCGGCAGGCAGCGGGCTTATTTTGCCGTTTGTCCACTGCCAACCCGTATTATTGTCCAGTTGTTCTACCTGGTAAAGGGTTTGATTGTTAAACCATTCCATGCGCAATTGTTGTGTTTTCAGGTCAATCGATTGTATAACGCTGATGCTGCCAATGGTAGCCTGCAGGCGAATGGTGTTTAAGCTGTCCAGCATTTTTCCGCCATGTGCCAGGTGGGCTTTTTGTAACATGTTCATGCCTTTGGTAACAATGCTGCCCCCAGTTACCGGCGCTATTTTTGCTGCATCAGTTGCATCAGTTTTTGCCGGCGGGTAAATGTTGCCGCTGGTTGTAGCATTATAGGTACTGCCGTTGATGAGGGCGGTGGCAGTTTTGCCACCACTGTAAAAAAAACTTTTGGTTGCTACCTTGCCGTTGCTGAACTGCAGAACAAGTTCACTTTCTTTAATACTGCAGGTACCTTCACCATCAAAGTCGTTGTTTTTATTGAGCATAGAAGCGCCCCTGTAACCAGATTGTACAAAATGGCCCCGGCCATCAAAACGAATGGCTGTTTGGCCATCATCGCTCACTTGAACAAATGTTTGAGCAGGCAGCTGGTTCATTACCTGGTACTTAAATAAGGATGTGGCGTTATCGCGTATGATGTCATCATTCACCAGTTCCATTTCATTGGTGCTGCCGCTTTTTACTGGTACAAGGGTTATTTTTTTACCATTCATGGTATAATGTCCGTTCACCAGTGTTTTCCAGCCGGGGTTGTTCAGCTCATGGCAATAGGAACCATCGGGCCTGAAATAATAAGACTGGTAAAAAGTTTCTGTTCCATTGATGGTTTGCCTGAATTCAATACCTGCATATACTGCATGCAATTTGGTTTGGGCTGCTATGGAACCGGTCACCAGTAACAGCAGTAACAGCGGGTAGCAATATCTTGTACGCATGACTAGGTTTTTGGTATACCGACGAGAAACAAATTTTAAGCCATACCTGCCAACAAAAAGTTAAATAGGCCAGTGCCGGTGATTGTTACCTGGCCAAACCATTAACAGTAATATACTGTTGTGTTGTTAGCGTTACAATGCAGGCATTGCTTTTGCAGGTAATAATTATGCTGCCTTTGTAATGGTTGAGCCGTTCCAGCAAATAGGCTGTTGCAGCATTGCTGTATTTATCTGCAGGTTCGGTTGTTGTGCTGCGTTTACCCAACAGGGCATCGGCCTCATCAAATAATAACACGCAGTTTTTTGCTTCGGCACTGCTGCATACACGGTCAATATTTTTTTCTGTTTCGCCAACATATTTACTTACCAGCGCAGCGGTATGTACATGATACAGGTGCTGCTGCTGTTTTGCAGCCAGCCATCGGCCAATAATGTTTACCGCACTATCGGTGCCGGTTAACAGCAAACGAAGGCCACCCGGTTTTTGGTTAACCAGTAATTTGCTGAGTTGGTTTTTAACAACAGGGTTTATTTTCAGCAAACTGTCGGCGGGTACAATATTAATATCACGGGCAGCAGTAGTAACATCACCGGATTGTGCAAACACTATACAGCAACAAACTGTGCAGCAAATAAAGAGGCCGGCTTTTAGCATAATCGTTTCTTTTAAATACAATAGTTATAAATGAGTACCATCGTACATACAATGGCATCATTAAGTTAGATAAGTTTTTTAACTTACAGCAGTATTCACCCGCATATGAAAAAATTCATCCTGCCTGCCGTTGTCATTTCTGCACTGATACTGGGTTCCTTTTGCCATCCGTATACTGCCATGCGGACACAACCATTGGTATTTGCCGACAGCCCGAAAACGCCGCTGGAACTATATGGCCGCTATATTTACCAACGGGAAAACTGCGGGCGTTGCCATATGTTGCAGGACGACAGCACCAATAACAAAATGAAAAGCCTGGATGGCATGGGCAAAAAACTATACAGCAGCTGGCATTACCTGCACCTTAAAGATCCTGCTTCTATGTCAGCACTTTCAACAATGCCCGCCTTTCCGCTTTTATTTACCACTACTATCAACCAGGCGCAATTGCTGAAGCTGTATCGTCAGTACAACAGCCAATACCGCAGCAGCGATGCGGTAGCACAATATAAAAAATTGCAACAGCAGGCCAAAGTAATAGCCGGCGATATACAAAAAGTCACTGTTACTGCATCTTTGCTGCAGCAAAAAGAGATTGTTGCCCTCATTGCTTACCTGCAGCAAATTCCGGCCAGTGCGCAACGCCGCTACAGCGACTCGCTGTGGTATGCTGCCATAGAAAATAAAAAGGCAGCCTGGGACAGGATACCACTGGATGATGCCCATACCACTGTAATGCAATTTGCCAACAGCACCCATGCAGATACCGTTGCCATGGGGGCCTTATTGTTTAAACAAAAAAGTTGTCATATCTGCCATGGCCAAAATGGTGGTGGCGGCGTAGGGCCTAACTTAACAGATGGATATTGGTTGCATGGCAGCAGCAGTAAACAAATTGTACAAACCATTGCCAACGGGGTACCCGATTATGGCATGCAGGCTTTTAAATCGCAGCTGAGCCCCGAAGAGATCGGTCAGCTGGCAGCGTATATCCATTCAATTAAAGACACGCATCCGGCCAATGCCAAAATGGGCCAGGGAGTAAAGGAGTGGTGAGTATTTCCCATTTTTATAAACCCTTTTCCCAATTGCGGCGGCTATCTTTTACAGTTTCCTTTTCTTTGCAGCAAATAATCATCTTACATGAGTAATAAAGCAACCCTTCACAACAGCATGCGGGTGTACCACCGCTACCTCGGATTTTTTTTAGCAGGCATCATGGCCGTGTACGCCATCAGTGGTGTACTCCTCATTTTCCGCGATACCAATTTTTTAAAACAAACCCAGCTGGTACAAAAGCAACTGGCCCCCGGGCTAACTGCCGATGCACTGGGTAAGGCCATCCGCATGAAGGAACTGAAAATAGAATCGGTGAACGGAGATGTGCAAAATTTTAAAAACGGCACCTACAATATTACTACCGGCGCAGTGAGCTATACCACTAAAAGCCTGCCTAAGTTTATTGAAAAACTCAACCATTTACACAAGGCAGGCACTAAAGACCCGCTGTTTTACCTGAATGTATTTTTTGGTATATCCCTGTTGTTCTTTGTGCTCTCTTCCTTTTGGATGTTTATGCCTAAAACCAGCATTTTTAAAAAGGGCCTGTATTTTACACTGGCGGGTGTACTGCTGACAGTGTTGATGTTATTGTTGTAAGAAGTGGTGATGGAAGGGGCAATGCAGGTACTTTTGTGCGGCGGGGTTTTCTATGTGTATCGCTGTGTCAACGGGCCGCCGCATGCGGTATCATCCATCCCCTTACTGTTCTCTGCTACCTTCTCCAGGCGGCGTATGAATCAGCGGTTTCGTACAGTTTCATTTCTTCCAGCTGAATACCCGCGGGTAACTGCTGCTGCAGGGTGCGTTTCATAAACAGCAGCAAGTTTTCGGCAGTGGGTTCTGCATCCCACAATACCAGGTTATCGTGTTTGCCGATGCTGCTATGCAGGGCAATATAGCTTTTAGAAAGCACCAGTTTATGATCAAGCAGCTGCACTACGTATTGCTGCACCATCTGTTTCAGTACTTTAAAATCGAGCAAAAATCCCGGGGCCGGAATATCCAGTTCTTCATTTACAGCTGCACTAACAGTTACATGCAACTGGTACGAGTGGCCATGAATATTTTTACACATGCCGGGGTAGCCGTTAATGGCATGGGCCATTTCAAAATGAAATATTTTAGAGAGCAGGAGCATGAGGCGGTTTGTATACTTGCAGCTGCAAAATTATAAGACCCTGCGCAGCTGCGGCAAAGCAAGCGGCTAATATTGGTTAGGGGAGGGGCTAATTGTGGTCAGGGATACCGGATGCAGTAAACAAAATGGCCGAATCTTATTCCATATTTCCGGTTCATTGTTTGTTTTGGAAAATACCGTCACGTTATATAACTATGTGGCCCGGTTTTTATAGTGCCGTACAAAAAGGCATTATCCGTCATACCAACTAATTAAGGCAGTACAAAACAGATTATTTTGTATTTTACCACAGGATATCTTTTCCACTAATCAAATAAACCTTCAACTATGAACTTAAAGCAATGTATTATTGCCGCTATTGTATTGCAATCCACGCTTACAACACTTGCACAAAACACCAGCTTCGATTCGACCATATATTACCGTATTACCAACTTTTGGCAGGGTGAAAAAAAATCACTGGATATTATAAACGATGGTAAACAGAATAACCTGCCCCGCTTAACTGCCAGTGATAATGTGTCGGGCCAGTCCTGGAAGATCGTTCCTTTAGGGGGTGGATATTATAAATTGTACACTCAATGGCAGGGCCCAACAAGGGTGCTGGATGTGATCAATGATGGTAAAAACAATACACTGCAGCTATCGAAAGATGGAGGGTACTCCGGCCAGTTTTGGAAAATTACCCCGGGCGAAAATGGGTATTTCCGCCTCACCTCTATGTGGCAGGGCGAAAGTAAATCTATTGATATAGTGAATGACGGAAAAAATAATAATGAACCGGTACTGGCCAACACCGGTTCCTTCAGCGGGCAATACTGGAAGATTGTTCCCTTTACCAAAGTAAATAACAGCACTGTGGAGCCGGCAGAAAAAAGCATCCCTCCGGTTAAGGATACTGCAGCATCCCTACCGGTTTTTAAAAACCTGGTATCGTACCGTATTACCAATTTGTGGGCCGTCACCAAAGGCAAATCGCTGGACGCGGTAAACGATGGTAAAAAAAACAAAGTACAACTGGCAGCCAACGGAGCATATAGCGGTCAGTACTGGACATTAACGCCTATCCCCGGCTATACGGGCTACTACCGCCTTACCAATAAGTTTTTGGGCAACGACCTATCACTGGATATCATTAACGATGGCACCAACAATAAAATTACTTTTGCCAAAACAGCCATGGCCTCGGGCCAGGCATGGAAGATCAGCCGTACGTCCAATGGCTATTACCGCCTTACCACCCATTTTCAGGGAGAAGGTAAGTCGCTGGATGTGTTAAATGATGGAAAAAACACCCGGCTGCAACTGGCTAAAACAGCACAGGTATCCGGTCAGCACTGGATGATTACAGAAATACAATAACCAAAAAACAATGGATGGTGCACAGCGAACAATGCATTTGCTTTGGAACTGCTGTGTTTGCTGTACACCCATCTTGTATTAAACTTTGCGGCCTGTTTGGTCGGAACGAGCAGGGATAAAATAATGGCGCTTGTTTGCATTCCGTTCAGTTAACCGGCGGCCAGGGGAGTAAAATCTTCTTGCAAAAATCGCCTTCCTGCAGTATTTTTATCAACCCAAATAATTACTGTATGAACTTCAGAAAATTAATGATACCAGCCATTTTTTTTGCCGGTATATTTTTTACTGCCTGTTCTAAAACCAGTGATACTGCTTCGCCCTGCAATACAGCATTGGTTAATATGGATACCTTAACCGTACAGCACCAGCTAAAGGGTTGGGAACTGTACAGCTGGCCGGCCTGCAACAATTGGTACTATGCAATAGTAAAAGGTACCAACAGCCTGAAAACCTATGAGGAAGTTACCGGCAACAGCAGTTCATCAATAAAAGTATGGGGTGCAGCAAATCTAAAAGCCGTGCTGCATCAATTTCCTGCAGGCGAAAATATTTTTTGGGCCGGCGAAGGCTGGCTGCAAAAAACCTGGACCACTAATTATGGCAACCTGCACTTACCCCCCGCCAGTATTGTACTTGATCTGCAGCAATACAGTACCGCGGCCGGGTTGGTATTAACCGTGGGGAATTAACATTTACTTACTGCATGCTGGAATGAACAATACACCCGACCCGGGTATTGATGAATTTGCCTGGCGTTTTTCTGCAACACAACCGCAGCCCCGTTTGGCCCAAGACTGAAGAAACTGACAGCAGCATTTTAAAAAGCTGCACTATTTTTCCTGAAAAAAAATCATGACCATTGTACAAAATGCCATCAACACTGTTGAAGGCTTTACTGCATTTTATCAAAAATTTTTACGGCGCATGACCATTAACGACAGGGCCGAAAGTACCTGCAAAAGTTATGGCCGCAGCCTGGCCGCCATTGCACTGCATTTTAACTGCCTGCCCACCAGTTTGCAACTTGGCCAGGTAGAGGAATACCTGTACCTGCAGAAGAGTAAGTATGGCGAAACATCTGCCGACCATTGTTTTAAATTTACCATTTGTGCCCTCCGTTTTGCATTCCGGATGGAAGGGCTGGAAGAGCTGCGCCTGCAGCTGCCTCCCATCCGTAAGCGGAAAAGATTACCGGTGGTGCTGAGCAAGCAGGAAATGACGGCGATGATGAATATCCCCTGCCTGATGATGCACCGGGTATTGATTGCTGTTTTGTATGGCTGCGGGCTGCGCTGTGCCGAGGTAAGAAATATTAAAGTGATGGATATTGACCTTGACAGGGCGTTGTTACATGTACGGCAGGGCAAAGGCCGTAAAGACCGGTATGTGGCGATGGGCAAAAATTTAACCGCTATACTGGAACGGTACCTGCACATTCAAAAACCGGCATCCTGGTTGTTTCCCGGTAAACGGTGGGGCAGCAATGCCAAACTTTTTTTTTCGGTGTTTGAGCCGCAATACGGGCAGCGCAGTGTGCAATGGGCTATAAAGCGTGCAGCACAGCTGGCCGGTATTACCAAACCGCTGAGTGTGCACAGCCTGCGCCATACCTATGCCACGCATTTGCTGGAAGACGGTGTAAATATTTTAACTGTGCAGCAGCTGCTGGGCCATGCCAATGTGCGCACCACCATGCTGTACCTGCATGTGGCACAGGTAAACAACCACCCAAAATGCAGCCCGCTCGATACACTGGAAGGCCTGCGGGTGATTGGCTGTGTACAGGGGGTGCTGGGTTTTGAGTGAGGAATAATGGAAAATGAATAATGCATTTGCTTTGTGCAGTACTCCGGTTTTTTTCCGGCCGGTGTTTCACCGGCCGGAATACTTTTATAATAAGTCTCATTTACGGATAGTTACACTCCGCTAACAGCGCTTTCTTTTTTGCTTGCAAAAAAAAACCGGGGATTGAATACAGCCCTCCCGTAAGCAGCTATGTTCAGCTTTTGTACTACTGTGACTCAGCATTTATACTTCAAAGTATTTTCTTTCTTAAAACTGTTCAATAAATGCCGGCTAAAGCTTTAAATACTGCCACTGTTCGTTTACTATATACACTTCAATGACGGTAACAAGTTATTGTTTTACTCTTCTCAACAAGACAAACGACCAACCTGAAATAAATGTAATTTTCAAATAGTCATATAGTTTTGCAACACGTAATAATTTATTTGATATACAATTCGCAGAAGGGCGGTCATGTGGCGCTGGCCGGATAAACGGGCGGAGCCATTCGTTTATCCTTGATCCTGTCTGCCGGCAGGCAGGTTTTTTGTTTCTTTTTATATCAAGAAAAAAGAAAAGCAAAGAATATGCTCTTGCAACAGCAAATAACTTTTTAAAACAGTTGCACCCTGCTGATTATTTTTTTTGCTTAAAAGCAAATGGTGGTGTGCCGAAAACCAGGGCGAAGGGCAACCCCGAACCACTTCAGTACTAATACTCCTTCAACAGATCAGTAACAACCGGGGCTGCCCGGAATGTTCTATTGGTGCACGGTGCACGCATGGCGGCACCGGGCTTTCAGGGTGATCGATGGCCAGCCTCCATATATTACCGGTGCCTAAGCTGATGGGTTGAGCCCCGGGTATAGCCTGGTAGTGCAGATCAAAAAATTGATCCGTTAAAAAGGTTTCAAAACCTTCATCCGGACCGCCGTATATTTTTTTGAGTTGCTCCCGTATTTCGGGCACCAGTACTTTTTGTTGGGCTTGAGCATTGGGCAATATTTCACTTGGTGCGCCATAGTACGTACATAAAAAGGTATCGGCTGGTACAGGCGATCGATCCACATGAAAGGAATACACATCCGTAGAAAAAAACGGGTAGGCGGCATCCCTTTCGTAGCACCTGATCAGGTTAAGTACGGGAGCCGCGCCATGATCGGTTAACAGCTGCAGATCATGCAAAATAATGTTGCGGGCGAGCTGCCCGGGTACACTCAACTCCAATGCACCAAGCGCCTCCGGCTCAATCACCGTTATGTTTTCGTGCAGCTCAATCTTGTTAACGATCTCTGCAAAATCACCCGTTAGTGTACGGTTCCAGCAGACTGCATTCATGGTTCCGTTAAAAGGGGTGGCAACAAGCTCTTGAAAATTGGTGACAGACTGAATGGGTTGTGCCGCAGAGAAATTGATCATCATGGTTTGTAAAAGTATACAATCATTTGATGAAAGCAACAGTTGCACGGAGAGGTTATTTTTATTGGTGCGGCAGGGTTTGGTATGCCACAGACGGGGCATAGTAGTTGGGTAGTTTTATTGCAGTGTATGCCGCCGTTAAAAACCGCTGGAACTAATAGACATCATCCTGGCGGAAGGCGCCAGTGAGTTTAAAGCACCAGCACCAGCTTGATAATACCCTGCAAATTACTATCGCAATCAGATAAGAGAGTATAATACTATTCAATGCTATTTTACTACATTCACTACCTCAGTTTATTTTTTTTACAGCCATTAACGAAAGCATATGAAACAGCGGCATGTACATTTAATTACAGCATTTTTATACCTCCAGCTTTTTACAGTCAGCAACAGCCATGGCCAGTCAACAAAAACAGCTGCCATGAAACTGAATAACCAGGAATATTTAGAATACCAGGGCGTGAATGTAATGCTGGCGCATGATTTTTATCCCGAGAGTCACCAGGGGGGTGTGGGCATTATTCAAAATGGTTTAAGAGTGGCTACCAATGGCGATCTGCGATTAGAACCCACACCAGGTCAGTGGCAGCCTACACCAAAAGTAGGTAAGCGTATAACCGATGCTGCTACACAGCAGGTGAGTGTGCAAATGGCATTTCCTAACGAAGAGCTGGACCGAAAGGGTTTTAACCCCATTATTTATCCCGATCTTAAATTCAGTTATACCACCAGGGTGCAGCCGGCAGGTAAAGGTTTTAAAATAATAGTTGACCTGGATAAACCATTACCTGATGAATGGATAGGTAAAGTGGGTTTTAATTTTGAACTGTTTCCGCAGATACTTTTTGGCAAGTCGTATTACATGGATGAGCAGTCGGGTATTTTTATACGCCAGCCCAATGGCCCCTACTATACCGATAAAGATGGCGAACAGCAGATTGTACCCATGGCAAGCGGAAAAAAACTAACGGTGGCTCCGGAGAGCGAGCAACAGCGCATGACCATAGAAAATTTAAAAGGCGATAACCTGCAACTGATTGATGGAAGGGGCAAACATAATAATGGCTGGTTTGTGGTACGGTCGCTGGTGGCCAAAGGCGCCACCACCAATGCTATTGAATGGCTGGTAACGCCCCATGCTATAGAAGGCTGGAAGTCGGCACCGGTTATACAGGTATCGCAGGTGGGTTATCATCCACAGCAACAAAAAATAGCAGTGATAGAACTGGATGCAAAAGATAATACGCTGCCAACGGTGTCGCTGCTGCGGGTAAAAGAAAGTGGCGGCTTTGAAACCGTTTTAAAAACGCAGCCTGAAAAATGGGGTACATTTTTGCGCTATAATTATGTGCGGTTCGATTTTACTGCCATTCAAAAACCAGGCATGTATATAGTGCAATACGGCAGTTATCAAACAGTACCTTTTCAAATTAGCAACGATGTATATAACCGCAATGTATGGCAACCAACAGTAGAATATTTTTTACCTGCGCAAATGTGCCATATGCGTGTGAATGAAAGATACCGGGTTTGGCATGGCTGGTGTCATTTGGATGATGCAAGAATGGCGCCTGTAGATTCCGTTCATTTTGATGGCTATGCACAGGGCCCGTCAACACTTACTGGTTTTAAACCTGGTGATAATGTGCCGGGCCTTAACCGTGGCGGCTGGCATGATGCCGGTGATTATGATCTTAGGGTAGAATCGCAGGCCGAAACCGTGCAGGGCCTTGCACTGGCTTACGAAGAGTTTAAAGTAAAATATGATAACACTACCATCGATCAGCAACATCAACTGGTAGAGATTCAGGTACCGGATAGCAAGCCCGACCTGCTGCAGCAAATGGAACATGGCTTGTTATCCATTATTGGGGGCTACCAATCCATGGGCAGGCTGTACCGTGGTATTATTGAACCTACCAAGCGGCAATATGTTTTGCTGGGCGACCCTGCAAACCTTACAGACAATATTCCTTTTAAAACAAACGCTTCATCCACTGCCCCTTTAGTGGGCTTGCCTGGCTCGGCAGATGACCGCTGGGTTTTTACAGAAGATAATCCCAACAGGGAATTAAATGTAGCCGCCTGTTTGGCAACGGCCGCTAGGGTGACAAAAGGATACAATGATACATTAGCTGCCCAAAGTTTACAGATAGCAGAAGTACTCTGGAATATTACCAAAGAAAAAAACGCCATGGCCCGTGTGGAGCTGGCGGTTGAATTATTATTAACTACGGGCAATACAAAGTATGCCGATTTCCTCGTAGATCATACAAAAGAAATTGCCGCAGATTTTGAGCGTACCGGTTATATTGTTGGTAAAACTTTAGCAATAATCAACAATAGTGCATACAAAGCTGCCATCACCACAGCAGCAAAAAATTATTATAACAAAATTATAAAGCAGGGAAAACAAACACCCTACGGCGTTCCCTATGAACCCAATATATGGGGAGCCGGATGGGGCATTCAAAACTTTGGTTACCGGCAATATTTTTTGCATAAAAATTTTCCGCAGGTATTTCCGGCAACCTATATGCTGAATGCGATGAATTTTATTTTAGGTTGCCATCCCGGCAGCAACACGGCATCTTTTGCATCGGGTGTTGGGGCAAGTTCTGTTACCACTGGTTATGGTTTTAACCGTGCCGACTGGTCGTACATTCCCGGTGGTATTGTTTCGGGTACAGCATTAATACGCCCCGATTTTCCGGAACTGTTAACCTGGCCTTTTTTATGGCAGCAAACAGAGTATGTGTTGGGCGGTGGTACCACCGATTACCTGTTTTTAATTTTGGCAGCAGATAAAGAACTGAATAAAAAATAATTTGCATCAACCATTTAGTAAGATGAAAGCAACAAAACTTTTTTTGTATTTCCTGTTTCCGGTAATTGCATTGGCACAAACCAATACACAAGAACGGTTGAATATAGCCGCTGTAATGGAGAACTCCATCAAAACCGAATTATTAAACAAATGGTACCCTCAGTCGGTGGATAGTTTGTACGGAGGTTTTATAAGCTCCTATACTTTCGATTTTAAACCCACCGGCCTGCAGGATAAGTTTATTGTTACACAAGCAAGGCATACCTGGTCAACCGCAAAAGCTGCTGAATTGTATCCCGGTCAAACATATTACCTCGCCTGCTCAAAAAATGGCTTTCATTTTTTAAGGGATGTAATGTGGGATAAAACTTATGGTGGGTTTTATAATTTGGTTACCAGGGAAGGAAAAGATAAGAGCAATCCCAATGCCCCCAAAGAAGCCTATGGAAATGCATTTGCCATTTATGCTTTGTCGGCTTATTATAAAGTTTCAAAAGACAAGGCGGCATTAAACCTGGCTAAAAAAACTTTTTTGTGGTTAGAGAAAAACAGTCATGATGCTGTGCACAAGGGCTATTACCAGCATTTAAAAAGAGATGGCACAAAAGTAATAAGAGAAGCCTCCACTCCATCAACCTCTGATATTGGTTATAAAGACCAGAACTCATCTATTCACTTGCTGGAAGCATTTACAGAATTGTATGCGGTGTGGCCCGATAATTTGGTAAGGGAACGCCTGCAGGAAATGCTGTACCTCATCCGTGATAAAATCACTAATAAAAAAGGCAGCCTCAATTTATTTTTTACTGCCAACTGGACGCCGGTTTCGTTCCGGGATTCTTCCAAAGCAGTTATTTTAAAACACAAATATTTAGACCATGTTTCTTTTGGGCATGATATTGAAACGGCTTACCTGATGCTGGAAGCATCGCATGCACTGGGCATAAAAAATGACAGCGCAACTTTACTGGGCGGTAAAAAAATGCTGGATCATGCTTTACAAAATGGATGGGATAAAACTATCGGTGGTTTTTATGACGAAGGCTATTATTTTAAAAACCAGGATTCCATTACCATCATTTTTGATAGTAAAAATTGGTGGGCACAGGCCGAAGGAATGAATACCTTATTACTGATGGCCGATCATTTCCCCAACGACCCGATGCACTATTATGAAAAATTTAAACAGGAATGGGATTATATACAAACCTATTTGATAGATCATGTAAACGGCGACTGGTACGAAGAAGGGCTGGACAAAGAGCCGCAAAGAAAAACGGCTTTAAAAGGGCATATCTGGAAAGGCACGTATCATAATTTCAGGGCACTGGCCAATTGCGTTAAACGGTTAAAAAGAATTGCGGAATAGCCGGGGAGACATGTTTTGAATCCATTTTATTCATCGACAAAATTTACAATATGAAAAATATTTTTGTAGTTATTTTATTGCTGTTATTTACTGCAGTTGCAGCACAACCCTTTTTACCTGTAAATAAAAATGCTTCACCCGAAGCCCATGCATTACTCAGTTATCTCTACAGCATCAAAGGAAAATATATATTGGCAGGCCAGCATAATTATAATCACGAACCCAATCGTTTTTCCGACAGCGCTTTTGCCATTACGGGCAAATATCCTGCAATATGGGGAAATGATTTTATATGGGGTGGCACAACAGATAATGGCCGGGTCATTGTGGATGAAGCCATCAAAAAAAATAAAGAAGGTTATCTTATTAGTTTAATGTGGCACCAGGGCAGGCCAACCGATAACCCGCCCTATGGATGGAAAGAAAGTATACAGGCAAAGCTTACGGATGCAGAATGGAAAGAATTGATAACACCCGGTACAACTTTACATAAAAGATGGCTGGTGCAAATTGATGCTATTGCGGTTTACCTGAAGCAATTGCAGGATGCAAAGGTGCCGGTATTGTGGCGGCCTTACCACGAAATGAATGGCGTATGGTTTTGGTGGGGCAATAAAAAAGGGAAAAACGGCATTGCCAAACTTTGGCAACTGATGTACGACCGGTATACTAATTATCACCAACTAAATAATCTTATTTGGGTTTGGGGTGCCAATGGCCCAAGAGATATTCCTGCCGATGAAGCTTTTGCTTATAAGGATTTTTATCCCGGACACCGGTATGTAGATATTTTGGGAACAGATATCTACAACTCCGATTATGAACAAAAAGATTACAACGAACTGCTGGCACTGGCACAGGGACGAATAATTGCATTGACAGAAGTGGGCACTTTACCCAGTGAAGCAGTGTTAAAAGCACAGCCGCAATGGGCATGGTTCCTGGTATGGTCCAGTTGGTTGTGGACAGACAACAGCAGACCAAGAGTAAAAGAAATTTACAACAGCGAAAAAACCTTAACGCACGATGAAGTAAATATTAAACAATAAAATTGCTGTTACCTGCACATTATTGTTTATACAAAACCACACAACTGTAAGGTTTAATTATCAACTCATCCGCTTTGGCTGCCGTAACAAATAAATTATTTGCAATAGCAATGGTAAATCCCTTTGTTTGTTCAGCAGGAATTATTTTTTTCGCCGCACTTCCATTCAGCCAAACCTGTATTTGTTTCCAACTGTCTTTAACCGCAGCGCCGTTAATGGTATAGCCGATGGTCCCGGCAGAAGCGTTTAAGAATTTAAGGTTGGCCTGTATTTGGGCGGTGCTGCCCATGCGGAAAGCGGGATGTGCCCTGCGCAGTTGTATGAGTTGCTGCACATACTCAAACACAGCTTTGTTTTGGGTTTTTAAATTCCAGTTGATGGCATTCACACTGTCGCCGGCATTATAACTGTTTTCAACACCGTACTTACTGCGCAAAAACTCAGTGCCGGCATGTAAAAAACTGATGCCCTGGCTGGTGAGCACGATAGATAATGCCAGCTTTTGCATTTCGGTACGCTCGGCCACGGTGGCTTTGAGGGCGCTGATGGCCAGCTTATCCCAAAGGGTATTGTTATCGTGGCACTCGGCATAGCTGATGGTATTGGCAGGCGTGGCAGCGTAAGGCTTTTTACTGTAGTTTACTTTTTTGTAGTTCACCTGCGGGTGCTGCGTAGCGGCCACAATGCCAAACTTTATACTCTCCAATTTACTGGTATCGCCACTGGCAAAGCCACGGTCGGCAGACTCAAATACCGAGCCCTTGATACCGTCGCGGAGGTCGTCGCTGAAAACAGCAATGCCTTTTAGTGTAGCGGCATTTTGTTTTAAGGCACGCAGACTGTCGGGCAGTGGGCTGGCACCGGCCGTCCAGCCTTCGCCGTAAATTAATATACTCGGATTCAGTTTGTGCAGGGCGGCGCTGATCTGGTTCATGGTTTCAATATCGTGTACACCCATCAGGTCGAACCGGAAACCGTCGATATGATATTCTTTTGCCCAGTACAGTACCGACTCAATCATCAACTTGCGCATCATGGCTTTTTCGCTGGCGGTTTCATTGCCGCAGGCGGTGGCATCGCTGAGCTTACCATCTTTGTTGTGGCGGTAATAATAGCCGGGCACCAGCTGGTTAAAATTGCTTTCGCCGGTAGTGCCGGTATGGTTGTACACCACATCCATTACCAGGGCCAGCCCCTTTTTATGAAAGGCCTGTACCAGCTGTTTCAGTTCTTTTATGCGTACGGCGCCATCGGAAGTGTTAGTGGCATAACTGCCTTCGGGGGCATTGTAATTTACCGGGTCGTAACCCCAGTTGTACTGGGCTTTGCGGGTATCGCTTTCATCAACAGAATTGTAATCGAAAAAAGGTAACAGGTGAATATGGGTTATCCCCAGTTCGGCCAAATGATCAAGCCCGGTGCTTTGGCCGGCGGGGTTTTGGGTGCCGGTTTCAGTCAATCCCAAATATTTGCCTTTATGGGTGATGCCGCTGTTGGCAGCAATGCTGGCATCGCGGATGTGCAGCTCGTAAATGATGGCATCGGTAGCGTGTTTCAGTGTGGGTTGTTTGTCTTTATCCCAGGCTTCGGGATCTGTTTTTTTCAGGTCTACCACCATGGCTCTTTTGCCATTGGTGCCTACGGCTTTAGCATAAGGGTCGGGCACTTCGTTCAGCCATGCGCCATTGTGTTCAATACAAAAACTATAATAGCTGCCCTCGTAATTGCCTTGCAGGGTGATGGCCCAGGTGCCTTTTTCAGAAGCCTTCAGCTCCACAATTCTTGTAGGCGTTCCGCCGGTTGGTACCCGGTATAATTTTAATTGTGCCTTACTTGCCGCAGGGGCCCATATTTTAAAGGTAGATTGTTTGGAAGAGAAGCTGAGTCCCAGGTCGGTACCGGTGTAGGTGGGATAAGTTTCGTTTTGCGCTTTTGTTTGCATGATGTGTATTGATATCATGAGGATGAGCAGGAGCTGTTTCATTGGTATTTATTAAGAAGATAAAAGTAGAACATATTGGGGAGAGTGTGCCACAGAGATACGCAAAGAAAAAGAGCTGCACGGAGAAAAGGGGGATTGCACGCAGAGGCGCAGGGATCGCTTTCGGCGAAGGGTTTCCACGGAGGCACTGAAAAATACATTTTGAATTGAAGAGTTTTTAATTATCGAATGCAACCACAGAACAAAGAGTAGGATTACCAAAGTTGAAGCTACAGTACAAAAGCACTATCAGGGAACTATCCCAAACCTGCCTGCGGTAGGCAGGATCGGGCTGTATTCGATTTCGGGTGTTTTTTTTTGCTTCTTTTTGGAGAACTTGTCCCGATTTATCGGGAAGCAAAAAGAAGAATAATCAGCGGGGTGCAACCACCAGAAAATGACATTTATTACAAAAACATTCCGTTCGGTGGGACACCAACCAGGGAAAGAACATTCCAGTCGGTGAGGACATCTACCAGGGAGAAAAAAAAATTCACGCAGAGAGGCAGAGGCGCAGAGGGATTGCCTGCGGCAATAAAAATACAACTAACCAAATATGATTAATCCAATCCCACCCACCAGGAAGAAAACACATCCGCAGTAGCATCAATCGCCATCTTCTCTCCAATCATGGGCGTAAGCAGGGGCATATTATTTTCGGCGGCGGCTTTATGTACACGAATAATGGGTTCATCCCAGGGATGCAGGGCCAGGGCAAATTTGCCCCAGTGCACGGCGAGAAGTTTTTTTGCCCGCAGGTCATGTGCGGCCTGTACGGTTTCTTCGGGCATCATGTGAATGTATTTCCAGTTTTTATTGTATTGTCCGCATTCTAAAATGGCTACATCAAATGGGCCATAGATTTGACCGATGGATACAAAATGATGATCGTAGCCGCTATCGCCGCCAATATAGATTTTATGCTGCGGCGTTTGTAATGCAAAAGATGCCCAGATGGCATTGTTGCGGCCGAAGCTACGGCCCGAGAAATGGCGGGCAGGCAATACCGTTACATTGAAACCACCGGGTAAACTGATGTTTTGATACCAGTCTTTTTCAAATACATTGGCCATATCAAACCCCCAGCGTTGCAGGTGTTCCGCCGTACCCAAGCCGGTGATGATGGTTTTAATGCGGGGCTGTAATTTTTTGATGGTATCATAATCCAAATGATCCCAATGGTCGTGGGTAAGGAAAAGAAAATCTATTGCCGGAATATCATCCGTGGTATATACATCTGCACCTGCAAAACTCCTTGTGGTAAAACTTAAGGGCGATGCTGCACCGCTGAGTACCGGATCCACCAAAATGGTTTTGCCATCTATTTGCATAAAGTAACTGGAATGGCCCATCCATACCAGTACATTTTCATCGGGATGCAATGCTGATAAATCGGTTTTGTTAGAAGGCAGGGGTTGTGCAGGTTTATTGCGTGGCTTTTTACCAAAGAAAAATTCTTTCATTACAGAATAGTAGGTGGCGCCTTCGGCAAGATCGGGCGTATGGCTTTGGTTTTGAAATTTTCCTTCTTTATAGTGCGGCGATTGCTGAATGAGCTCCAGTCTTGCACCGGAGGGTTTATTGCCAAACTTGGGCTGCTGCATGAAAAAGTATACGATGAGAATGAGTACAACAAGAATTACAAGAAAGATGATCATTAGAAATAAATTTTTAGATGCTAGTGCTGAAGACGATTGTCCACAGGTAATATTTTAAGGGATAATAAAAAATTTGTGCCACGGAGATATGCGAAGAGATAGCCTTCGGCGAATGGGTTTGCACGCAGAGGGATCGCTTGCGGCGATGGTAGCCACTGAGGCAAAACTTATCCCGTCCGGCGGCGGGAGAAACACTGAAAAATACTATTTAAAATGAAAAGTTTTTGCATTACGAAAGACTATTCAAGTTTAAGAGTAGTGGATCCCGAATGCTTTCTGCAAAAGCCCAACAAAAAGTACGTAGTAACTCAAAACAAAATGCAACTGATCGAAAAGTGTTTTTTTATTGTAACAGCATGCAACTTGCTCTTCTTTTTTTTCTTGATAAAAAAAGAAGCAAAAAACCTGCCTGCCGGCCGGCAGGATCAAGGACGAAGGATGTACATGCCCTTCGTGCCGTAGCTATGACGATCGGCGGGGCTATTGTAGTTTCAGCATGGTGCAAATATCAGCAAATGCTATTTCTTACAAAAGTATTATGACATAAGCATTCCGGTGGGTGAGCGCGGCCAGGGGGAAGGAGATCAATTTATTTCTTCATTGTCTCCAATTCTTTCTGCAGGCGGAACATCTCATCTCTTAATCTTGCAGCTTCCATAAAGTCTAAATCCCTGGCCGCCTTTTCCATTTGCTTTTTAATTTTTACAATGCCCTTCTCCATTTGAGGAATGGTTTTGTATTCGGCCTCATCTTCCGCGGCAATGGGCACAATATCCTCATCCGGTTTAATGGAATAAGGATTGGCCGGGTCGTAGCCTCTTACATCCAGTACCGAACCCTGCGCCATAATTTGCTGCGTATCTTTTTTAATGGTTTTGGGTGTAATGCCATGTTCAATATTGTAGGCAATTTGTTTTTCGCGACGGCGGGTGGTTTCGTCAATGGTTTTTTGCATGCTGTCCGTCATGGTATCGGCATAAAAAATTACCAGGCCATCTACATTACGGGCAGCACGGCCTGCGGTTTGTGTAAGGCTTCTTTCATTGCGTAAAAAGCCTTCCTTGTCGGCATCTAAAATGGCTACCAAAGAAACTTCCGGTAAGTCCAAACCTTCCCTTAACAAGTTTACGCCTACCAGCACATCAATCACACCCAATCTTAATTCACGTAATATTTCTACTCTTTCCAGCGCATCCACCTCGCTGTGGATGTATTTACATTTAATATTGATGCGCTCTAAATACTTGGTCATTTCTTCGGCCATGCGTTTGGTTAAAGTGGTCACCAGTACACGGTCGCCCTTGGTAATACGCTTGTCTATTTCATCCAGCAGATCATCTATCTGGTTTACAGAAGGCCGTACTTCAATAGGCGGGTCCAGCAAACCTGTGGGCCGCACCACCTGCTCCACCACAATACCACCGCATTTTTCCAGTTCGTAATCTGCCGGTGTGGCTGACACGAAAATGGTTTGCCCGGTCACTTCTTCAAACTCATGAAAGTTCAGCGGGCGGTTATCCAGTGCACTGGGCAGGCGGAACCCATAATCTACCAATACCATTTTACGGCTTCTGTCGCCGCCATACATGCCACTCACCTGCGGAATGGTTTGATGACTTTCATCTATCATCACAATAAAATCACGCGGAAAATAATCAAGTAAACAGAAGGGGCGTGTGCCGGGTTTTCTGCGGTCGAAAAAACGGGAATAGTTTTCAATACCGTTACAGTAACCCAGTTCACGTATCATTTCCAGGTCGTAATTCACCCTTTCGCTGATGCGCTGTGCTTCAATGTATTTACCGGAACTTTTATAATAATCTTCCTGTGCCGCACATTCATCCTGTATTTCGTTGATCACCTGGTGCAGCACATCTTTGGGTGCCACATATAAATTGGCAGGAAAGATGGCGGCATTCTCCACGCTGCTGATGCGTTTACCGCTGGCGAGTTCTAATGTTTCAATGGTTTCAATTTCATCACCAAAAAAAGTGATGCGGTAACCAAAGTCCACATAGGGTAAATTGATATCGATGGTATCGCCCTTTACACGGAAAGTGCCACGGTTAAAATCGCCTTCGCTCCGGTTGTATAAAGAATTCACCAGCGCATGTAAAAATCCCTGGCGGGAAATGGCCTGGCCTTTTTCAATTCGTATAATTCCGTTTTCGTAATCGGTAGGGTTGCCCATACCGTAAATACAACTCACACTGGCTACAATGATGATATCTCTTCGTCCGCTGAGTAATTGTGCGGTGGCCTGTAAACGTAATTTATCCAGCTCTTCATTGATGCTCAAATCTTTTTCAATGTAGGTATTGCTTACCGGCATATAGGCTTCGGGCTGGTAGTAATCATAATAACTTACAAAATAGCCCACGGCGTTATCAGGAAAAAATTGTTTGAACTCGCCGTACAATTGTGCTACCAGGGTTTTGTTATGCGTTAATACCAATGTAGGGCGCTGTACATTTTGAATGACGTTGGCCATGGTAAAAGTTTTACCACTGCCGGTTACACCCAATAGTGTTTGATAGCGTTCTCCATTCACAATACCTTCTGTTAATTGCCGGATGGCATCTGGCTGGTCGCCGGAAGGAGCATAGGAGGAGCGAAGTTGAAAAGGCATATTGCGTGATGATTATTGCAATAGCAAATTTAACTGATCTGGTTGGTTAAATAGTGTCCGTTTAAAGAAGAGTTTGGATTAGAGTAAAGGGATTTGCACGCTGAGGCGCAGGGTGCGCAGAGAAATTTGCCTTACGGCAAACAGGTGTTGCCGCAGAGGCACTGAAAATAAAATTCGAATTGAGAAATCTTTTAAGAAAAGAAGATTGTTCGAGCTTAGGAGTAGGATTACTGAAGTTGAAGTTACAGTAGTACAAAAGCTACATCAGGGAACCATCCCGAACCTGCCTGCGGTAGGCAGGATGGGGATGTAATCCATTTCGGGGGCCTTTTTTTGTTTCTTTTTTGGGCAAGCAAAAAAGAAAACACTACCAGCAGGGTGCAACTACTATCAAATGATTTTAAAAAGACTTGTTTATAAAACAATCCGGTCGGTGAGGACACAGACCGGGAATAAGCATTTATTTTACATATCGCTTTACCGGCGGCACATCGGTTGCAGCCAGTTCCACCATGGTACTGAGCTCCTCTACCAGCGCATCAGCGTTGCCGCCAAAGCCCACACTTTTAAAGCGGATATTACCTGTTTTATCGAGCACGAATTTTGTAGGGATACCATTCACTTTAAAATCGGAAACTACTTTATCATCATTGTCCAGCAAAACATGAAAAGGATAGTTGTTCTTTTTCAAGAAATCGGCAGCATTTTGCTTTTTATCTTCTTCTGTTTGCCAGGTATCAACAAAAACAAAAGCCACATCGCCCCTTGGTTGTAGTTTCTCCTGAGCGGTTTTCATGGCCGGCATCGATGCAATGCAGGGGCCGCACCAGGTAGCCCAGAAATCAACGATCACTACTTTGCCTTTCAAACCTTCCAGGCTGATATCATTACCCTCCATATCTTTTAAACTGAATTTTGGCGCCGGCTCATTGGTCATGTTTTTTGCCAGTGCTGCTTTCTTTTTAATGCTGGCAGCCATTTCCAGTTGAGTAATGTACTCATCATAACCCGCATCTGATTTTTTTTCTGCCAGGTACAATGTTTTTAAAATGGCTTTTGTTTTGGAAGTGCCGGCACCCTCTTTTACAAATTGCTCCAATTCTTTTTTTACAGTGGCTGCAGGCAATACTTTTTCTGCCAGCATGCTGTAACGCTCATTGTAGTCGGCATTTTTATTTTTACCGATGGCTGCTGCGTCTTTTGCATATTGCAAACCGGTTTTATAATCACCCGTTAAATACAGGATGAAGGCATAGGTATCTGCATATGCAGCATACTGGAATTTACGGTTTCCTTCCCATTGCTTGACAGTGGCCGTCTCCGGTTTTTTTTCAGAGGGGTGCTGCATTTCGTTTTTTGCATATGTAACAGCAGCAAGCGACATTTTTTTTCCTTCTGCTATATTGTCATTGGCTTCGGCCATGGCCCATGCAATATCATTGTTGTTGGAAGCCTGCATTGACTTGCTCAGTTGCCCGTTCCATTCGTAGTAGGCGGGGTAATCTTTTGCCTTGGAATTTGTAATGGCCAGCTGCCACCGCATGTTTTCGATCGTGCGTTTATTGTCTTCGGCTGGTGGGTATTGTGCCATGTATTCTTTGTACAGAACTATTTTTTTTGCCAAATCTTTTTCGGCAAAGAACTTTGTTGGTATTTCATTTTTTTTCCACTCGCCTTCGGGGAAAGCAGCTTTCATGGCTGCATTTAAACTGTCTACTTTACCTTTTCTTTTATCCCTGCCGTACCATTGTACCAGTATATTGTACTCTTTTTCCGACAGGTTGCCCTTATTTTCTAATTGCTGCAATGCATCCTGTATCTCCGGGATGGCCGCTCCTTTTTTTGCACCGTTCAGCGAGTACAGGTAGTTGTTAAAAAAACCGGGATCTTTTTTCAGTTCGGGGTATTGCTTAGCAGCCGCTTCAAACATGCTGTACATTTTTTGTGCATTGAAGCTGATGCCAAAATAGTCTTCGCCATAAAACCGTTGTATATTATAGAGGGTGGAATAATAGTCAGTTACCGGTTCATTTTTATTGTTGTACACCGGTATAAAATAGCCCTTGCCACCATTGGCATCTTTTTCTTTACCGGAAGAAAAAGCAAATGCAAAAGATTTGGCTTTGTCAGTCAGTGTAAAACTGCCCGAGAAAATAGTACCTGCCTGCGTGAGTTTAGGTTCTGCTACTGTATACTCTGCCCCGTCTAAAAGATAGACCACCAGTTCTATTTTCTTTTCATCAATTAATGAAGACAACCTTTTATTGTAAGTGAATTTTACGGTTTGTCCTGCTTTGGGAAACTGGGGTGTAAAAGTTAAGGCTTCAAACTGAACCTGTGCCTGCGTTGCAGCGCCAAATGAAAATAATAAGATGGCTAAAAGAATCTTCTTCATTAAGGGGAGTATTTAAGATGAGGAATAAATATAACCTGAAAAAAGAAGCGGTCAAATTAAAAAGCGTAAAATAGTTTTAAGGGCGGGGCTTGGCCACGGAGTTATAATAAGTATCGCCTTCGGCGAAAGAGATTTGCACGCAGAGGCGCAGGGATCGCAGAGAAATCGCCTTGCGGCAAATAGGGTTTGCCACAGAGGCACTGAAAATAGAATACGAATTGAAAATCTTTTGATAAAGAGAAGGTTATTCAGCTCTAAACGTAGAATTACCACAGTTGAAACTACAGTAGTACAAAAGTTGAACATAGCTGCTTCCCGGGCCTGCCTGTCGGCAGACAGGATTGGGCTGTATTCAATCCCGGGTGCCTTTTTTTATTTCTTTTTTGGCAAGCAAAAAAGAAAACACCACCAGCAGAGTGCAACTAACAATGAATACGGTTTTAATTAAGCCGCTTAATTAAAAAGTAAACAATTATGATATATAAACACAGCAATGGAAAATTGTTATTTATTTATGCAACAATTTATCCGCCTGGTTTTTACGGATAAACCATGCAATGGTAAAAGAAGGAATGATATCTGTAAAAGGGATGATCTCTTCTAAAAAATCGAGTGTGCCACCAATCAAACCAAAGCGGCCGCCAAATAATTTATAAAAAATATAGCCTGAAATGGGTGCCCATACCACATCAGCAAATTCCCCCATCCCGGGAAAAACATAACTGCCCATACCTATCAAATCCATAATGATGCAGATGGCGATATGCGGTACAAATATTTTTTCCTGTTTCATTTAAATGTATTTAGTTATCAACCCTTCAATCCCCCTGCCATGTAAAAAATCGTGCTGGTATTTTTTTATGTCATCGCTTCCCATGTCTAACAGGCCTTCCTTTTTTAATTCATGAATTTGTAATCTTTCGTTTAAAGACAATTTGCCATCCAGCAAAAATCCTATGGCTATCAGTAACTGACAAACTTCTCTTTCTTCCTTTCCTGCCGCATGCAGTTTTTCGTAATATCCTTCTTCCAGCCAGTGATTGTCTTTTGGGGTAATACCGTAAATGTCGAATAAATTTTTGGTGAGGATGTAATGGTTCTGGTGAAAATCTCTTTTACTAACTGCAATGTATTGCAGCGTATCGTACAACAAATTTTTAAATGCTTCGGTGGGTGCCTGGTCTTTACGAATGCGGCGGCAAACTTCTTCAATTAAATTTTGTCCCATGATGATCACCCTGGCTTCTTTTAAAATTACCCTGGTGCCATAGGCATTCCAGGCTGCAAAAATGGGAATGCCGGCAAAATCCTGCACTGCTTTTACTGCATAGCGGCCCAGTACACGCTGTATGAACACCTTGAAGAGCATATTGCTGAGTGTGGCTTTCAAAATGAAAAAGAAGTTCCAGGCCATCAGGGCTTTTTTGTTAATGCCCTGTAAAGGGTCGATGCCGTATTTTAAAATTTCTTTATTCTTTTTTTCCAGCCCGATATCGATCAGCAGGTTGCGTTTGTCGTTTTCTTTTTTAGACTGGTAATTGAGAAATCCGGTGGCCACTGCAACTTCATGTGCACACCAGATATTTAAAAAAGTAAGCAGCATAATTTCAATGATCACCAGTATAACACTGTATACCAGCATTACTACAGGCACTGCAAATGTTTTTCCAAACAAATGAATATTGGTTTCGGGAAACAGCTGCGGAAAAGCATACTGCGGAACGTATAACAATACCACGCCCATTACACCAAAAAATGCGGCCAGCCAAATGGCGATGTTTTCCCTGGTGCGGATGGTACGGATCTCTTCTTCCGATAATAAAAAAAGCTGGTTATCGGTTTTAACTTTTTTTATTGGCAGCAACCTGTAAAATAAATGATAGATGGGTTTCACCAATGCAAAATAGCGGATTTTTGCAAAAACTCTTGGAGAGTTTTTTGCCCGTGTTCTTCCTTATCTAACACGATCAGGGATTAAGAGAATGTCATCCTGAGCTTGTCGAAGGCGGTGTTAAAAGTATTACCGGTTTCGACAAGCTCAACCTGACAGTTTTTAATGGTTATAATTTCACTTCCATTACTTTTTTATGCTTGCGGCTTTCTTCAGCCATAAAGCCCATCACGTGGCTTTCAATAGAAGCGTCGATGGTAGAGGTCAGTAAGGCCGGGTTCTGCTGCGATACCGCTTTAATCCAGTCCTGCGCCAGTCGCCAGTCGCCGCCGCCATGTCCATCGGTATCCTGTTTCCATTCCGTTTTTTTACCCGTTAAAAAATCAGTCATCACAAAACTGCTCATATCGCCTACCACATCACCCAGGCTGCCCATTACCCTGGTGCGCCGGCCATCGTAGGAGGTAAATGCTTCCATCGAAAAAGCAGCTGTTACTCCATCTTCAAATAATATATTGCTGGTGTAATGATCGGGCTGATCATTGTCCATTTTATAAACACAACGGCCATAGTTGGTGGTTTTTAATTGTTCCAGCACGTATGCGGCCTGTTTATCTTTATCATCGGGTAAATCAAATACATAATTGCGTTCCCGCTTGCGGTAATAAATTTCTAATGCAGAATAAGGGCATTGGCCTTCCACTTTGCAGCCGTCGGTACAGCGTGCGGTGCTTCCTGCCGGCGCATTTTTTTGCGTAAACCATTTTAAGTTTCCAAAAGCCTGTATGTGTGTGCAGGGCTTTTCCAGCATCCACCTTAAAATATCCAGGTCGTGGCAGGATTTTGCCAGAATAATAGGCGTGGTGGCCTTACTGTTATGCCAGTTGCCGCGTACATACGAGTGGCTCATGTGTATGTGCTCAATAGGTTCCAGGTGCTGTATGCTGATGATATCGCCCAGTACACCGCTTTGCATGATCTCTTTCAGTTTTACAAAATAGGGTGCATAACGGAGTACATGGCATACGGCAACGATTCTGCCGGTTTTTTTTGCCAGTGCCAGTATATCGCGGCATTCTTTTTCGCTGGGTGAAATGGGCTTTTCCAGCAATACATCATATCCCATGGCCAGTGCTTTCATACAGGGGCCATAGTGTAAATTATCCGGTGTGGTGATGATGATGGCATCTGCAAATTTGGGGCGTTTAAAAACATCTTCCCAGGTTACAAAACGATTCTCTTCTTTAATGGCATGTTTTTTTGAATACCGCTCATTGCGGATGGCAATGGGTTCGGCTACCCCAACAATATCCAGCTGGTCAGGATACGCTAACGAATAGCCGCCGTATACATTGCCCCGGTTACCGGCACCGCATACAATGGCAGTAACTGGTTTATCCAGGTGCAGTGTTTGCTGCGGCAGTAAAATGGGATGCTTGTTTTCATCTACCGCCCAGGAAGAAAAAGGCAAAGCTGCAGTTCCAAACGAAAGGCCCAGTGCACGTATGGCATCGCGGCGTGACCATGGTTTTGACATATACAAGAATTTATAAATTAATTAAGTGGCAGCTAAAGTTACAAATGTTTATGAGCTCAAAAAAAATGATTATTTTACAAACACAACACTTGCTTATGACCGCAACAACCCAACGCTTTACCGCACTGGATGTATTCAGGGGAATGACGATCTGCTTTATGATCATTGTAAATACACCCGGTAATGGGGCCACCACTTTTTCGCCTTTACTGCATGCCCAATGGAATGGTTTTACACCTACCGACCTGGTATTTCCTTCTTTTTTATTTGCCGTGGGCAATGCCATGAGTTTTGTAATGCTGAAATGGAGTTCGCTTACACAACAACAGGTGCTGTGGAAAATATTGAAAAGAACGGCTGTTATTTTTTTACTGGGTTTTCTTATGTACTGGTTCCCGTTTATGAAGCGTGATGCGGCAGGTAGTTTTATTGCGTTCCCGTTTGATGAAACCAGGGTGTTTGGCGTATTGCAGCGCATTGCATTGTGCTATGGCATTGCTTCATTGATCGTGTATTACTGCAAACCCAAAACAGCTGTCATCATCAGTATTATTTTTTTAACCGCTTACTGGATATTGATATATGCTTTTGGAGAGGCTGCAGATCCCTTGAATATGCAAACCAATGCAGGATCAAGGTTAGATATGTGGCTTTTGGGAGAAAAACATTTGTACCATGGCGAAGGCGTGGCTTTTGATCCTGAAGGATTACTGAGCACAATGCCGGCAGTAGCCAATGTGATAGGTGGTTATGTGGCAGGAAAATTCATTCAGCAAAAGGGCAATACTTACGAAGGACTCACAAAATTATTATTGGTGGGTACAGGACTATTGTTTTTAGCCTACTGTGTTAATTTGAATTTTCCGGTCAATAAAAAATTATGGACCAGTTCTTTTGTACTGCTTACCGTTGGGCTCGATTGCATTATTTTATCTGCGCTCATCTATATCATCGGTTTTAAACAACAAACGCGGTGGACCTATTTTTTTGAAGTAATGGGGCGTAATCCCCTTTTCATTTATTTATTATCTGAACTGGGTGCTACGTTATTGTATTTTTTCAGGGCAGGTACTAACACCAGCTTGTACCAATGGATATATAAAAATGTTTTCCAGTGGTGGGGCGGTTACCTGGGTTCTTTTTTGTTTGCCCTCTGTTTTATGCTGTGCTGCTGGCTGGTAGGCTATGTACTGGATAAAAGAAAGATCTATATCAGGGTATAAAAAATACCTGGCCGGTTGCCCAAACATTCTCTTTGCAGCCGGTGCTTCACCAATCGGGGAAAAAATTTATAATTTTGGTGAGTATATCAACTACCGTTTAACGGTTTTATTTAGCCACTTTTCTTTTCAGGTAGGTACTATAATCGGTTAACTGTGTTTCATAATCTACATGCATTAACGGGGATGTGAGTATGAAATCGGCAGTTGCCCTGTCGCAGGCCAGTAAAATATTCCAGGCCACACCCAGCCTCAATAAAGCTTTTACATCACTGTCGTGTGCCTGTGCTTCCATCGGATCCCAAAAAAATATCAGCACATCAATTTTTCCTTCGGCAATCATCGCACCAATTTGCTGGTCGCCACCCAGCGGTCCGCTCAGCATTTTCATTACCGGTCGGTCTAATTTTTCTTCCAGTAATTTTCCGGTGGTGCCCGTGGCAATTAATTCGTGTTTGGCAAGCACTACTTTATTGTGTTCGGCCCATTCTATCAGGTCTTTCTTTTTATTGTCATGCGCCACCATGGCTATTCTTTTCCTGCTGCCAATTTTCCTTATTTCATTCATTGGTAATAATTTTTTTCCCTCTATTAGGCAAACCACATACTAAGCCAGGCTTGCAATAACATTATTTACCTGCAATTTACCTTAAATCGGGCAAATGCCGTGTTACATTACAGGATGCATTCAATGAAAAGGTGCATGCCCTTTATTGCGTGAGGGTATTTATTTTGGCAGCTAATTTAGCGGCAAGATCCCCATCAATGGGCAGCAGCTGATTGTAGGTATTGCTGGCTCCGGCCTTATCTTTTAAGGCAATATACACCAGTCCCTTATAGTACAGGGGTAATTTTTGTTTGGGATTAATAGAAAGCCCTTTATTAAATGTTGCCAACGCATCGGAATTATAGCCTTTCATATACTGCGCATAACCCATCTCGGTATATGCAGCCACCATGGTATTGTCTAATACCACCGCTTTGGTCAAACTGGTAATTGCACTGTCGTACTTTTTTAATTCATTGTAGCACCAGCCCATACCAAAATACGAACCTGCACTGGATGGGTTGTTTTGCACAGCCATCTGGTAACTGGCAAGGGCTTCTGCGGTTTTGGCCGGCGAATAGTTTCTGCGGTAAACATCGCCGATGCCTTTGTAGGCGGTACCGTTTAAAGGATTAATTTGAAGTGCATTTTTATAGGCGGCAATGGCTTCATCATTTTTCTTTTGGCTGTAATAGGCAAAGCCTAACTCGTTATAACTGCTCACCGCTGGCTTTATGGCTATTGCTTTGTTCAGCCATTCCAGCGCTTTATCGTAGTTGCCTTTTGCATTATACCAGTAGCCCAGTTCATAACAGGCGGTTTCCTGTTTATTATCCAGTGCGTACGTTTTTTCATAAGCAGCTATTGCTTCATTGTCTCTTTTCAATTTCAGGTACACATCGCCCAGCTGCTTGTATGCCCTTGCATAATCGGCTTTTATGGTAATGGCCTGATTCAGGTAATTGAGCGCTGCTGTATAATTTTGTTTTCCCTTGTAGGCATAGCCCAGCTCCTGTAGTGTATAAGCATCCTCTTTTTTTAATTGAACCGCCTTTAATAATACAGCAATGGCCTTGTCGTAATCGTTCACATCATTATAGGTCCAGCCCAGTCTGAAATACGCATCAAAATAATTGGCATCCAGCTGAATGGCTTTTTCGTAAGCCTTTACCGCTGCGGTATTTTTTAAAGAATCATTTAATTTCAATCCTTTTGCATACCAGTCTTTGGCAGTTGTTTGAGCACCGGCAGTACCCAGCAGGCAGCAGCTTAATAAAATACATAAAAAGTGGCGTTTCATATTGAAGTGTTTTAATAAAAATAGTTGAAAAAGCAGTTTTGAAACATACCCGCTACCACGTAATTTCATTGTTATATAATGCGGAAAGCCCGCTTAAATGATGTACCTTTGCACCTCAAAAAAAAAGGGTAAAAGGCATAACCTCGTTGGTTTTCAATCTTTTATCTGAACAATCAGACAATGAATATTCGTAACATCGCCATTATTGCCCACGTAGATCATGGCAAAACAACGCTGGTAGATAAAATTTTACACAGCACCAACATCTTTCGCGAAAACCAGGAAACTGGTGAACTGATCATGGATAACAACGATCTTGAAAGAGAAAGAGGTATTACCATTTTCAGTAAAAACGTTTCTGTTACCTACAAAGACGTTAAAATTAACGTGATAGATACTCCTGGTCACAGTGACTTTGGTGGTGAAGTAGAAAGGGTATTAAAAATGGCGGATGGGGTGTTATTGCTGGTAGATGCTTTTGAAGGGCCGATGCCGCAAACACGTTTTGTATTACAAAAAGCATTGCATTTAGGATTACATCCCATTGTGGTAATTAATAAGGTAGATAAACCCAACTGCCGTCCGGATGAAGTACATGATGCCGTTTTTGAATTGTTCTTTAACCTGGATGCTACTGAAGAGCAGCTGAATTTTCCTACCATTTACGGCAGCAGTAAAAATGGCTGGATGAATACTTCACTTACTGAAATTGATAATATCTTCCCTTTACTGGATGCCATTTTAGAGCATGTACCCGAACCAAAAGTTAATGAAGGAACTACCCAGATGCAGATCACTTCGCTGGATTACTCTTCTTTTTTAGGAAGGATTGCGGTAGGCAAAGTGGCCCGTGGTACCATCAGGGAAGGGCAGCAGATTGCATTGGTGCAGGCAGATGGCAGTATTAAAAAAATGAAAGTAAAAGAACTGTATACTTTTGAAGCGCTGGGTAAAAAGAAAGCAACAGAAGTAAGTGCGGGTGATATTTGCGCTATTGTAGGGTTAGAATCATTCAATATTGGGGATACCATTTGTGATGTGGAATTTCCGGAAGCATTACCGGTAATTAGTGTGGACGAACCCACCATGAGCATGATGTTCAGTATCAACAACTCGCCTTTCTTTGGACGCGAAGGTAAATTTGTTACCTCACGCCATTTAAGAGACCGGCTGATGAAAGAAACAGAAAAAAACCTGGCTTTAAGAGTGGAAGATTCTGACAGTGCAGACAGCTTTTTGGTATATGGCCGTGGTATTTTGCACCTGGGTATATTAATTGAAACCATGCGCAGGGAAGGTTTTGAACTGACTGTGGGTAATCCGCAGGTTTTAGTAAAAGAAATTGACGGTAAAAAATGCGAGCCGTATGAAAACCTGGTGGTGGATGTACCTGCCGAATTCAGTGGTAAGGTAATTGACCTGGTTACACAACGCAAGGGCGAAATGCTGATCATGGAAAGCAAGGGCGAAATGCAGCACCTTGAATTTGATATTCCTTCAAGAGGGTTGATCGGGTTAAGAAGTAATATGCTGACCAATACTGCCGGCGAAGCTGTAATGGCGCACCGGTTTACCGATTATCGTCCATGGAAAGGTGTAATACCCGGCAGAAATAATGGCGTATTGTTATCTAAAAATACTGAAAGAACTACCGGTTACTCTATTGATAAATTGCAGGACAGGGGAAGATTTTTTGTGGATCCGGGAGAAGAAGTATACGCAGGCCAGATCATTGCCGAGCACATTAAGCCGGGCGATCTGAATGTGAATGCTACAGAACCAAAAAAATTAACCAACCACCGTGCCAGTGGCAGTGATGATGCCAGTAAAGCAGCTCCCAAGATCTTAATGACCCTGGAAGAATGCATGGAGTACATTCAGCAGGATGAATGTATTGAGGTTACGCCCAAAAGCATCCGTATGCGTAAAGTAATACTGAATGAAGATGACAGAAAAAGGGTACAAAAAAGCATGGGTGCCGAAGCTTAATACAATAACCAATTATTTGAAGCCAGGAATTGTTCCTGGCTTTTTTATTTATGCCAGGCTCAGTTTTTTAAAGCAGCGTTTCATAAATAATTTTGACCAGCGGGGTTGTTTTAAGACAATGCCGGGAATGGAATGCTGGCATGCAATGATCTCCTCCAGTTTATCAGGCAGCTTTCCTGTATAGCCGGTTAACAGCGGGATATCTGAACTGTGTTTTATTTTAAAACGCTTCAGCATGTTCCACACCAAATGAAATACATACTCGTTCTGCAGCAGCAGGCTGCTGTTGTATTTGGCCAGCAGGGTAAAATATTCCGGGATTTCTACTGTAATATTTTTATAGTACTTATTAGACTCTTGTGTACTGCCTTTGCCAATATTCACCAAAGTGCCGGGTATATAATGAAATCCGCCGTGTGCATTTAAATACCGCAGGTAAAAATCAATATCCAATACCCAGTTAAACTGCTGGTCATATTCAATTGCAGGATCTCTTTTATGCATCACTACGCTGGGATGGCCTATCACATTCAGGTACAGCAGGCTAAAGGCAGAATCTTGCAGCATTCGCTCCCTTTCACCCGTAAGCAGCTCGGCTTCGCTGGTATTATTTTCCAGGTACACCTGGTTGCTGGCGCAAAAAATAAAATCTTTTCCTGAATGCAGTGCGGCATCTGCAAATTGTTGCAGTGCATCTGCAGTCTTAAACCAATCGTCATCATGCATGATCTTTATCCAGCTACCCCTTGCCCGCCGCATTACCCTTACACAGTTTTCCACTGCAGGTACACCCGGCTCGTTTTGCTGGTAAGAGATGACCAGTGTTTGCCGGAAACTACTGACCAGGTTTTTTACAGCATCATCCGGGCTGTTATCATTTACCAAAATCTCAACATCTTTAAAAGTCTGCATTTCCAATGACTGCAGTAAGGTTTTTAAAAGGTCGGTTCTTTTATACGTGGGAATACAAATGGAAATAAGGGGACTACTCATTACTCAGCAATTTATCAATAGTTTCTAAAACAATTACATTTGCAGTAATAAAAATTACAACTTGAAAATTTCAAATAAGGTAAATAGTACGCTGCAGCAGTATTTCGACAAAGTATTTGTGGTGTCTGTTCCACGATTTACCGAAAGGCATGGCCGCCTGCAGCAAAGCCTGGCAGGATTACAGTTTGATTTTTTTTGGGGTGCCGATAAGCTGCAGCTGAATTTAGCTGATGCCAGGCAAACGGGTTTGTATGATGAACAAAAAACCATGCAGTTGCAGCGGCAGGGCAAAGCCCTGAACCTGGGCGAACTGGCCTGCTCCCTGTCGCACCGCATGATATACCAGGAAATGATCAGGCATCAATGGAACCGGGTGCTGATACTGGAAGACGATGTACTGCCTTTACATGCGGATATGGAATTGCTGCCGGAAGTTTTGGATGAACTGCCTGCCAACTGGGAGCTGCTGTATTTGGGGTATCTGAAGCACGAAACGGTTACTTTTCAGCTTAAGGCAAAACAATTGCTGTATAAAATAAAAAGCCTGCTGGGTCTGAAAAAATGGAGCTATACCATGGTGGGTAACCTGCTGCCCAAACCCTTTAGTGTCCATTTAAAAAAAGCAGGGTTTCATGATTGCACGCATGCATACGCTGTAACGCTTAGTGCCGCAAAAAAATTACTGGCTGCCCAAACACCGGTGGTGTACCGGGCCGACGACCTGCTGTCGCATACCATTTTAAAAGGAACGCTCCATGCTTTTGTAACCCAGCCCAAATTTTTTGACCAGGAGGCATTTCATAATACTGCTGCCGGTTCAGAAATAAGGTAAAATATCTTATGGCATCAGGTCTATTTTTTTCTTCAATCCTTCTGCCATCTTCGGGTTTACTTTTTTAAGTGCTTCATATATTTTCAACGCTTCGTCTTTCTGCTTCAGTTCTATATAACTAAAGCCGCAGTATAACAGGGGCAGGTCATTTACTGACAGGGCCAGGTTTTTTTTAAACTGTTCAATACATTCGGGATAGGCTTTTAACTTGTTATAGGCATGCCCCAGTTCGTTATATGCCGGCTTGTAATTATTATCTACTTTAAGGGCTTTAATGCCATACCTGATCGCTTCGCGGTATTGGTGCTTATCGTTGTAACACCAGGCAAGGCTGTAGAGCATTAGTTTATTGGTACTGTCCAGTTGATAGGCCTTTTTAAAATGAATGATGGCTTCGTCAGAATTTCTAATTACATCCCTGTAAATAACACCCAGCGACATGCGGGCATCCATAAAACCGGGTTGCAGCCGTACTGCTTTTTGTAATACCGCAATGGCACTGTCTGTGCTATTGATCTTTAAAAAAACAGTACTCAGGGCCAGGTAGGCAGAGTCATATTTTTTATCGGCCAGTATGGCTTTTTTAAAAGCGTCAATGGCTTCAATGAATTTACCATTGGCGGCCAGTTGGCTGCCATTTTTATAAAAAGGAACCGCTTTAGACAGTGGCTGTGCCGATATGGTGGCTGTTATTGCAATACCGGCCGCAAAAGCAAAAAGATACTTGAACATGTGTACAATAATTTATTGCAAAGTAAATACAAGTTGGAGTGTCATTGTAATGTTGTTAAAAAATTTCTGTTAAACAATATACTGCTGCCCCGGATTGTTTAGTAACTTTGCAGCAGCACATGAAACAATTTATTGCCATATCAGCGCTTCTTTTTTGTACCATGGTATATGCACCTGTGGCCAGCGCCCAGTGCTCTGTTTGTACCAAAACAGCTTCGCAGCTGGGCGAAAAACCTGCCCTGGGTTTAAATAAAGGCATCTTGTACCTGATGTTTGCCCCGTTTGCAATTGTAGGAGTGGTGGGCTACCGCTGGTGGAAAAACAATAAAGAAACCACCAATATAGAATAGCTGCATTCCCCAAGTCGCCTTTCCATCTTATATTGTGTATGTAAAACTACTGCACATGAAACACCCCCTTTCACTGGTATTATTGTTGTTACTGTCTTTTTCAGCACTGTCGCAAAAACTGCCCTCTATTGAAGAAAAGACCCGGGATATGAAAAAGCAGGAAGGCTTTTTGAATATATACTGGGAAGAAAGCTCCGGAAAAATATGGATGGAGATCAGCAAACTGGATACAGAATTGTTATACCAGCAATCATTGCCGGCAGGCCTGGGCTCTAATGATATTGGTTTAGACAGGGGCTTGCTGGGCGAAACCAGGATCATTACATTCAGCCAAACAGGCAGAAAATTATTGATGGTGGAGCCCAACTATGCGTATCGTGCCGTTACCAGTAATACCAATGAAAAAAGAGCCGTGGAGCAATCCTTTGCCCGGTCGGTATTATGGGGGTTTGCAATTGAAGCCCAAACCAATAACCATATACTGGTGGATGCCACCGATTTTATTTTAAGGGACGCCATGCGGGTAGCCAACCGCATCAAAGCGGCGCAGCAGGGCAATTACACATTCGACAAAACCCGATCGGCCATATTTTTAGAACGCACCAAAAACTTCCCCCTCAATACCGAAATTGAAGCCACCATTACATTGACCAATGCAGATGGTACCGTGGGCAATTTTGTACAATCCGTTACACCTTCCGCCGAAGCCATTACCCTGCGCATGCATCATTCCTTTGTGCAACTGCCCGATACCGGCTACCAGCCAAGAGTGTTTGATGCCAGGAGCAGCTTTATCAATACCTCTTATTTTGATTACAGCACCCCGGTAAGTGAACCGGTGGAAAAGAATTTCATTATCAGGCATCGTTTAAAAAAGAAAGATACCAATGCCGCTATAAGCGAACCGGTAAAGCCAATCATTTATTACCTGGATAACGGTACACCAGAGCCGGTAAGAAGTGCCTTGCTGCAAGGGGCCAGCTGGTGGAACCAGGCTTTTGAAGCAGCCGGTTACCGTAATGCTTTTATGGTAAAAGTATTGCCCGATAGTGCCGATCCGATGGACATCCGGTACAATGTGATCAACTGGGTGCACCGGTCTACCCGCGGGTGGAGCTACGGCGCATCGGTGGTAGATCCGCGAACAGGAGAAATCATTAAAGGACAGGTGTCGCTGGGCTCCTTGCGGGTGCGGCAGGATTATTTGATTGCACAGGGCTTACTGGCACCTTTTGAAAATGGCATGCCTGTAAATGATAAAATGCTGCAAATGGCTTTAGAAAGACTGAAGCAACTGGCTGCGCATGAAGTGGGACACACATTAGGGCTAATGCACAATTATGCGTCCAGCACCAATAACAGGGCAAGTGTGATGGATTACCCACACCCACTGGCAAGGATAAACGCCGCTGGAGAAATTGATTTAAGCAATGCATATGATGATAAAATCGGCGACTGGGATAAATTAGCCATTACCTGGGGTTACCAGGATTTTCCGGCTGCCACCAATGAAGCGGCTGCATTGAATAACATGTTAACCGGCGCCGCAAAAAAAGGGTTGCTGTTTATAAGTGATCGTGATGCAAGGGCTGCCGGCGGTTTACATCCCTTTGCACATTTGTGGGATAATGGCAATAACCCGGTAGCGGAATTAAGAGAAGTTAATAAAGTAAGGGCAAAAGCTTTGGCGCAGTTTGGCGAAAAAAATATCCGGCCCGGCATGCCCATGGCTATGCTGGAAGATGTGCTGGTACCAGTGTATTTGTATCACCGGTATCAACTGGAAGCAGTAACCAAATGGATAGGCGGGTTGAATTATACCTATGCTTTACGGGGCGATGGACAGGTGGTGACCAAAGCAATCATACGGCAGGAACAGTTGTTTGCATTGAATGCGGTAACAGATTGTTTAGACCCTGAATTTTTAGTACTGCCAGATAATATTGCAAAACTGATTCCCCCCAGGCCAGCCGGCTATAATTTTACCAGGGAATTGTTTAAGAAAAGAACCGGGCTCGCTTTTGATGCATTGGCACCCGCAGAAACCGCTGCCGATCTGCCCCTGTCTTTTTTATTCCATACAGAAAGAATTAACCGCATGGTGCAGTATGAAGCCATGAATGGCGGACTGGGTTTAAACGAAATGATCAGTATTGTAATAAAAAAAACCTGGAAAGCACCTGCAAGAACGGGGATGGAAAAACTGATCCAGTTACAAACCAACCAGGTAGTACTCACTTACCTGCTGGCAGCAAGCATTGATGACAATACTTCTTTTCCGGCAAAAGCAGTATTGCAAAAATCATTGAGCGACTTAAAAAAATATATTGCATCACAGCAAAAACTGGTGCAGGATGAAATGCTGCAGGCAAATTATATACTTGCATTGGAAAGAATGGAAGCACCGGAAAAAGCAAAACCCACCATTCACGCAGCGATCCCTCCCGGAGCACCCATTGGCTGCGACTGGGAATAATAGTTATTTCAGTTTGTTGTGACTGCCATCGCAGTAAGGCGGGTTTTTGGTTTGCTTGCACTGGCAAAACCAAACTTCTTTTTCTTCTTCAAAAGTCACTTTCAGGCTTTTGTAAGGCATGATGGCTGCGCCCTGCTCATCAATGGTGGGTTCAATTCTTTTGTGGGTGCCATCGCAAAAAGGTTGTTTTTCGCTAAGGCCGCAGGTACACCAGGCATAGGTTTTTCCGGCTTCTACCTTTACCATGGCGGGTTCAGTGGCAGCAATATGCGGCAGGTTTTTGTTGGGGATCATTTCCATTACTAGTAGTTTTTTATAAATCTGTATAAGTTAAATGTACTTCCTTCGGCCTCAATTTTATTTTTCAGGACTTCCTTGCTAACATCTTGCATCCGCTTTTGTTCAATCAGGTGAAAGGCTTTTTCGGCCAGCAGCCAGTAATGCAATTTGTTTTGAATGGCCTGCTGCTGAATATGGGTGATCACCTTCCACAATTCATCCATACCGGTTTTTTGCGCTGCCACAGTTTTTACAACCGGCACCGGTGCTGTATGATTACTGAATGCAGGAGCCAGCATCAGCCTTAAATTCTTTACAAACTGGTCTGCATCGGGCCGGTCGGCTTTATTTACTACAAATACATCTGCAATTTCCATCAGGCCGGCCTTCATGGTTTGTACCTCATCACCAGCTTCGGGTACCACCACCACCACGGTAATATCTGCCAGGCCAGCAATTTCAATTTCGCTTTGGCCCACCCCTACAGTTTCAATAATGATATAGTCAAACGGCGCCGCTTTCAGCAAGTCGCTGATCTCAATAATCTTGGGGTGTAAACCACCCAGCGAGCCCCTGGTGGCCAGCGAACGGATGAACACGTTGGGGTTATTGTACCACTCACTCATGCGGATGCGGTCGCCCAGCAAAGCCCCTAAATTAAATGGTGAAGAAGGATCCACACAAATGACCCCAATTTTTTTACCCATGCTAACCAGTACGCTGAGGAGTGCATCCACCAGGGTACTTTTTCCTGCGCCCGGGGGCCCGGTAATACCAATTACAGGTGTGGTGGAAGCGGGCAGCTGTTCCAGCAGGGTATTATAACCGGCAATTTCATTTTCAATAATGGAAATACAACGTGCAATGGTTTTGCTGTTGCCCTGCTGTATTTCAGATAACTGTTGCTGCCACATGCGGCAAAGTAACAAATTAATTTTGAGCAGCCGTTTAAGTTGTTGCTCTTTATTGTTTCTTTGCACAACAGGAGCGTTTATAAGAAAAAAAATAATGCCAGTATCGGTTGTAATTATAACAAAAAACGAATCGCATATTATTGGTACCACCCTGCAAAGCCTGCAGGGAATTACCGATGATATTGTAATTGTGGACAGCGGAAGTACCGATGCCACCATTGATATAGCCCGGCAGTTTGGCGCCCGTATTATTTCTACCGGATGGGATGGTTACGGGCAAAATAAAAACAAAGGCATTGCTGCTGCCAAACACAACTGGATACTGAACCTGGATGCTGATGAAGCCGTTGATGACAGACTGAAAGCTGCCATTATGCAACTGGAACTGAACAACGAAAACACGGTATACAATTTTAAATTCAAAAATTTTTTTTGCAATAAATGGATCCGCTTTGGGGAATGGAGCGGCGATACCCACATCCGCCTGTTTAACCGAAGGGCGGTACAATGGAACACTGCCGCGGTACACGAAGGCTTAACTTTAAACAGCGCAACCAAAGTGGTGCTGTTACCGGGCAATGTGCTGCATTATACCACCCGGCATATGGATGAGTATATTGACAAAACCATTGCCTATGCCAAACTTAATGCGCAAAAATACCAGCAACAGGGTAAACGGGCAGGTTTTTTTAAACTGCATATTGCGCCCGGCTTAACTTTTTTGCAGTACTATATTCTGCGCCTGGGATTTTTAGATGGCTGGGAAGGATACCTGATTGCAAAAACAACCGCCTGGTATACTTTTTTAAAATACAGTTTTTTAAAAGAGATGAACAAAAAATAAGACAGACACACATTGACCAATTTTATTCCCATATTTCCGCTGGGTATAGTAGTATACCCCGGTGAAGAGCTGAACCTGCACATATTTGAGCCACGGTACAAACAGCTGATCACAGAATGTGCAGCCGGTAAAAAATCTTTTGGTATTCCCCCGGTGATCAACAATACAATGAAAGATACCGGTACCCTGGTACAGGTGCTGGAAATTACTACCGTGTATGAAGATGGCAAAATGGATATTAAAACCCGGGGCCAGGAAGTATTTACCATTTTGGAAGTGATAAAAGAACTGCCCGAAAAATTATACAGTGGTGCCATTGTAAATTATCCCGAAAATACTACCGGCGGTAACCGGGCGCTGATGCAAAAGATCATTGAAGCCATCCGGGAATTACATAAACTGCTTAACATCAGCAAGGATTTTAAAAAAAACGATGATGCTTTATGGAGTTACGATGTGGCACATCATGCCGGCCTTTCACTGGAACAAGAATGTGAACTGCTGCAACTATTACATGAATTACAACGTCAGGAATATTTAAAACGCCACCTGAAAAAAGTTATCCCTGTTCTTGCAGAAATGGAAGTACTGAAAGAAAGGATACAACTGAACGGACATTTTAAAAACTTAGGTTCCATTAATTTATAACACTACCCGGTGTAATTTTTTTATGAACCCTGTAACGAACCACTGTATATGAACAATAAAACACTTTGTTTTGATTTTGGAAATACCCGCTTAAAATTCGCAGTTTTTGAAGGCGACCAGTTTATTGAAGAAGTTACATTACCCAATGATGAGTTGTTTACCATTGAAAGGGTGATGTATGTGCACCAGCCGCAAAAAACCATTTTATCATCGGTGATTAATCATAACCCGGCAATAGAAAACATACTGGCAGCAGAATCAAAATTTCATAAAATATCACATCTTACCAAGGCCAATTTTACCACGCCTGTAGGCAAACCCGAAACAATTGGGGCCGATCGTTTGGCACTTTCTGCAGCCGCTGTACATTTTTATCCGGGCAAAAATAACCTGGTGATAGGGCTGGGCACCTGTATTACATATAATTTTATTAATCAATACCACCAGTTCATCGGGGGCAGTATTTCGCCGGGTATGGAAATGCGTTTTAAGGCCATGCAGGTATTTACAGCAAAGCTGCCGGCAGTGCAGGCAGAGTGGAATTTCCCCATCATTGGGTACGATACCAAAACAAATATGCAAAGTGGTGTAATTGCCGGAATTGCCTATGAAATGGACGGTTTCATTGATGAATATGCCCAAAAATACGACAACTTTAACGTGGTTTTAACCGGGGGAGATTCGGCCTATTTTGCTCGTCGGCTTAAAAACAGGATATTTGCCGACAGTAATTTTTTATTTAAAGGACTTTATGCACTCAGCGAAACTAACAATGGCTAAATTTTTACCCGTATTTATTGTGGCGTGTGGCTTTCAAATGACAGCTATTGCTCAGGAAAACTCCCCTTATTCCCGTTACGGTTTAGGCGATCTGGCACCCAATCACACTATTTTTTCCCGCGGTATGGGAGGTATTTCGGCCGGTACACTCGATTATCAAAGTATCAATTTTGTAAATCCAGCCACACTGGCCAGTATACCCAATACTATTTTTGATATTGGCGCAGAAGCAGATATCCGTACTTTAAAAAGTATTAACCCTGTTAAAAAATACACTTCCACCAATGGTATCTTTTCTTACCTGCAACTGGCATTTCCCATTGCTTCAGAAAAAATGCGCAAAAAAAATATAGGGTGGGGAATGAGTGTGGGTTTAAAACCAGTTACCAAGATCAATTATAAAATAGAAAGTGCCAGCAGGCTGAATAATATTGACAGCATACAAACTTTGTATGAAGGTAACGGCGGCGCTAACCAGGCCTACATGGGTACTGCACTCAAAATTAAAGGATTTAGTTTTGGCGTAAATGCCGGTTATATGTTTGGTAATAAAAATTACAGCAGCAAGCTCAGTTTTGTAAATGATACCGTAACCTATTACAAATCGAATGCTGCCAATGAAACCACATTTGGCGGGCTTTTCATTAATGGTGGCATCCAGTATGAAATTGTGCTGAACAAAGATAAAAAAGCAGCAATACCCCGTATACTGCGTTTTGGAGCGTATGGTAACCTGCAGCAAAAGCTGAATGCCAAAAGAGACGTTATCAGGGAAACTTTTGAATATGACGCCAACAATGCCAGCTACCGGATAGACAGTGTATACGAACAAAAAAATGTAAAAGGCACCATTGAATACCCATCTTCTTATGGCGTGGGATTCAGCTATACCGACGAACACTGGATGTTTGGGGCCGATTATGAAACCGCCAACTGGAGTAAATACAGGTATTATGGCCAAACCGATGCCGTGCAAAATAACTGGGCCATCAGGGTGGGCGGACAGTATTATCCTGCCAAAGCAAATACCCCGGTGAAAAAATATTTCAACTTTGTAAAATACAGGGCTGGGTTTTATTACGGGCCCGATTATATTAAAACCAATAACAGCAGGCCGGAGTATGGCTTTACAGTGGGTACCGGAATGCCGCTTACCTCTTTACAACGCCTGAGCTACAGTGGCGAATACGTGGTACTGAACACGGCACTGGAAGTGGGTGCCAGGGGTGATAAGAACAGCAATATCAGGGAAAATACCGTGCGCTTCAGCATTGGTGTTTCAATGAACGCCCGCTGGTTCAGGAAACTTAAGTATGATTAATCATGTGGGGTAAACAATTATATAGTATTGGTGCAGCCTGTATAGCAGGCTGCATTTTTTTATCGGCCTGCGAAAACAGCAACCAGGAGATAGATGCACTGGCCAAAAAAAACCTGGGTGTGGAAGAAGCCATTCAGGTAAATGTAAATTACACACTGGGGGGTAAAACAAAAGCCATCCTGCAATCGCCCCTGATGCTGCGGGTACAGGATACCCTGCCCTTTATTGAGTTTCCCAAAACACTGCATGTAGATTTTTATAACGACAGCACCAAAGTAGAAAGCCTGCTGGATGCCCGCTATGCAAAGTATGTGGAAAGCCAGAGTAAAATTTTATTAAGAGACAGTGTACGCTTTATTGGATTAAAGAACGGCGATACCTTATACTGTAATGAGTTGTACTGGGACAGGAACCGGCCCACCTACCAGTTTTATACCGATAAGCCCGTACAGATACGTACCAAAACCCATATCATCAACGGCGTTGGTTTTGAAACCAGCCAGGATTTTAAAGACAAACTCATTCACCAGGTAACCAATAGTGTTATTAAAGTTTCCTCTTCGCAGTTTCCGGAGTATTAACCAATCCCGCAATCACCGTTTCCCGCTCTTGCACTACCTTCACCTTTCAATTTTAAAATAAAGTTATGCTATACCGCCGTCTTGGAAAATCAGGTTTACAGCTGAGCGTACTCAGCTTTGGAAGCTGGGTTAGTTTCAGCAAACAGATCAACGATAAAATAGCCGACGAACTCATGGGCATTGCCTATGATAACGGGGTTAATTTTTTTGACAATGCCGAAGTGTATGCGCTGGGTGAAAGCGAGAAGATGATGGGCCGGGTAATAAAAAAGAAAAAATGGGACCGCACTTCTTATACCGTTTCATCTAAAGCATTTTTTGGCTGGCGGGGAAAAGCCAACAAGCCCAATCAAACCGGTAACAGCCGCAAACATTTAACCGAAGCCTGTAACGAAGCATTGCAAAGACTGGGAGTGGATTATCTTGACCTGTTCTTCTGCCACCGCCCCGATAAAAATACGCCCATTGAAGAAACCGTTTGGGCAATGAACCATTTGATACAGCAGGGAAAAATTTTATACTGGGGCGCCAGCGAATGGAGCGGTGTTGAAATTATGGAAGCGCATCGCATAGCAGAAAAATTCAGGCTGATCGGCCCCACCATGGAACAGCCGCAATACAATTTATTTGAACGCCATAAAATAGAAGTGGAGTTTGCAGAGATCTATAAAAATGTAGGACTGGGCACCACCACCTGGAGTCCCCTGGCAAGCGGCTTGCTGAGTGGCAAGTATAATGACGGCGTTCCCAAAGGCAGCCGTTTTGCATTGGAAGGATTTGACTGGCTGAAAGACCGCTGGGTGATGGATGACAAAGTGAAGAAAGTAAAAAAACTGGGCGAGTATGCGGCCAAACTGGGGGTTAGCACGGCGGCATTAAGCATTGCCTGGTGCATCAGTAACCCTAACGTAACTACTGCCATTTTAGGGGCTACTAAAAAACAGCAATTGCTCGACAATTTAAAAGCAGTGGACGCATTACCCCTGCTTACACCAGAAGTAAAGGAAAAGATAGAATTGATCATGAAAACAAAACCAGCAGCACCGGAATTTTAATATGAGCAAGATTACAGTATATGGTATTCCCAATTGCGATACCATTAAAAAAACAATGGATTGGTTTAAGCAACATCAACTAACTGTTAACTTTCACGATTACAAAAAGGAAGGGATCAGCAAAGAAAAATTAACGGCATGGTGTAAGCAGGCTGGCTGGGAGGTATTGCTGAATAAAAAAAGTACCACCTGGCGGGGACTGACTGCTGAAGAACAGGCTGCAGTTACCACAACAGCAGCTGCAATCAAATTAATGCAGCAGCAAACCAGTATTATAAAAAGACCTGTTATCGAATTTGGGAATCATTTACTGGTGGGTTTTGACGAAAACAAATTGAGTACTACTTTTAAATAAAAAACTATCAAACACATTTTATGAAACGTAACGCAACTGCCGTTTGGAACGGCTCCGGTAAAGAAGGCAATGGCCATTTAACCACGCAAAGCACTGTATTAAGCAGCACTCAGTATTCTTTTAACTCCCGCTTTGCAGAAGGCGTGGGTACCAATCCTGAAGAACTGGTAGCAGCTGCACATGCAGGCTGTTTTAGTATGAAACTGAGTTTTGTACTGGGTGCTGCAGGCTTTACTGCCGACGAGATCAAAACCCAATGTATTATAACTTTAGATCCTGCAGCGGGTGCTGTTACCGGATCACATTTAATTGTAGCTGCAAAAATTCCGGGCATCAGTGCCGAAGCATTTGAGGCTGCGGTGGTGGAAGCAGAAACCAATTGCCCCATTTCAAAATTACTGAACACAACTATTACTCACGAAGCGGTATTAGGATAAGATATTGGTACATGCAAATGTCAGCACAAAACAAAATATGGGTCATCACCGGTGTATCATCCGGGTTGGGCCGTCATCTTGCAGAAGCAGTTGCTGCACTGGGCAATACTGTAATTGGTACAGTAAGAAAGCAGGAGCAGTTAAATGAAGTAAACAACCTGGTAAAGGATAAAACCTTTGGTTATATATTGGATGTAACCAATCATGCACAGGTAAATGCAGTGATTCAATCGGTACAGGAAACATTTGGCCGCATAGATGTATTGGTAAATAATGCGGGTTATGGTTTAACCGGTGCGGTGGAAGAAGCATCTATGCAGGAAATAAGGGACCAGATGGAAACCAATTTTTTTGGGGCCCTGGCAGTAACGCAGGCTGTATTGCCACTGATGCGTAAACAGCATAACGGCCATATTGTGCAGATCTCATCACAGGCAGGTATTTCGGCCAACCCCGGATTGGGTATTTATAATGCCAGCAAATTTGCACTGGAAGGATTCAGTGAAGCTTTGTATAAAGAAGTATTACCATTAGGTATTAAAGTAACACTGGTAGAGCCTGGCCCGTTCAGAACCGCATGGGCAGGGGCTTCGATGAAGTTTACCAGCAAGCATATTGATGCTTATGATGATACTGCAGGAAAAATAAAGCAATTTTTAGCCAGTATCAATGGTAACCAGCCGGGTGATCCTGTAGCCGGGGCACATGCCATTATAACAATGGTGGAAGCCGAAAATCCACCATTGCGTTTGGCATTAGGGAAAAAAGCCGTGGAAACACTGCGTACAAAAGCCGACTGGATAAAAGAAGAAGTGGCTGCATGGGAACAGGTATCGGTTGACGCAGATTATAAAAACTAATACTCAGGCAGTAAATATTCCTTTCAGTTTTATAAGCTGAAAGGAATTGTTTTTTACAGCAGGTAATCAAAATAATTTCAGCCTGCTCATTTTTAGTACTGCTTAAATCAACTACATTTGGTTAACAACTAAAATTGCATGCTATGTCTTTTCAAAACAAAACCGTTTTAATCACCGGTGCTTCACGTGGTATAGGAAAAGCCATTGGCCTTCGCCTGGCAAAGGAAGGTGCCAATATTGTGATCGCATCAAAAAGCGTGGAAGAAAATCCAAAATTGGGCGGTACCATTTTTTCTGCAGCGGCCGAAATGGAAGCCGCAGGCGGAAAAGCACTGGCAGTGCAATGCGATATTCGTTTTGAAGACCAGATAGATAATGTGGTGTTGCAGGCTGCAGAAAAATTTGGGGGTATTGATATCCTCATCAACAATGCTTCAGCCATCAATCTTACCCCAACCGAAAAAACAGAACCCAAGCGCTTCGACCTGATGTACGATATTAATGTAAGGGGTACATTTATGGTGAGCCGTGCCTGCATTCCTTACCTGAAAAAATCTACCAATGCACATATCCTCAATTTATCTCCTCCTGTCAATATGGATATGAAATGGTTTGAAAACCATCTGGCCTATACCATCAGCAAATACGATATGAGTATGATTGCACTGGGCCTGGCTGCAGAATTAAAAAAATATCAGGTGGCAGCAAATACATTGTGGCCCAGAACTACCATTGCTACAGCTGCCGTTCAAAATTTACTGGGCGGCGATATGCTGATGAAAATGAGCCGCACTCCCGAGATCATTGCAGATGCAGCATACTATATCTTATCAAAGCCAGCTGCACAATGTACCGGCAACAGTTTTATTGATGAAGACGTACTGGCAAAAGAAGGTATCACAGATCTTGCCAAGTATTCGGTTGTTGCGGGGGCACAATTATACAACGACTTGTTTGTATAATTTTTCCTGTTAAAAAAAGTTTAAAAGAAGGATTGTTTGATAAGCGGTAACATTTTACCGGGCTGTACGTTTAATTTCGTACCCGCATTATTACGCCATGAATAATGCTTCACCAAACCAAAGTATAGCCATGAATTGCTTTAAGATAATAGCAGTGTGTATTTGTATACTCACAACTGTAACAACGTTCAGCCAGGTGCCCAAAGAAAAGCGGAAGATTACTGCCCTTCGTATTACCACCCAGTTAAAAATAGATGGAGAACTCAATGAACCTGAATGGAAAACTGCCCCGGTTGCAGGTGAGTTTGTTGCATTAAGGCCGGCCCCGTTTAAACCAGAAAATCCGGATAATAAAAGCGAAGTGTTTTTTTTATATAATGACCAGGGGCTTTATATAGGGGGCTATTTTCATGAAAAAAATAAAGACAGCATTGCTTCGGAATTGATTGGCCGTGATGGTTTTGGCAACAACGATTTTGCAGGGGTTATTTTTGATACCTACAACGATAAGATCAACGGGTTTGAATATTTTGTTACTCCGCTGGGCGAACAGATGGACGCTAAACAAGCACCTAACTTCAACGGCAACAGCGAAGATTTTAGCTGGAATGCCGTATGGCAAAGCAATGCTAAAATACACAACGATGGATGGAGCTTTGAAATGTTTTTACCCTACTCAGCTATTCGTTTTGGTAAAAAGAAAGTGCAGGACTGGGGTTTGAATATTGTAAGGCGAAGGCAGAAAAGCGGCGAACAATTATTCTGGCAATCCATTGACCCTGCAGTCAACGGTTTTTTAACCCAGGAAGGCATGTTACTTGGCCTGCAGGATATTAAACCACCCCTGCGATTACAATTCTCTCCCTATTTTTCGGCTTATCAAAACCATGATGGATTGGTATTACCGGGTACTTCTAAAAACAGTACCACCCTCAACGGCGGAATGGATATTAAGTATGGGCTGAATCAGGCTTTTACGCTGGACATGACACTGATACCGGATTTTGGACAAGTGCAGGCAGATAATGTTACCCTTAACCTTACCCCTTTTGAGCAACGTTTTGCGGAGAACCGGGCTTTTTTTACAGAAGGTACCGAGCTATTTAATAAAGGCGGATTGTTTTACAGCCGGCGCATTGGTGGCGAACCCATACACCGTTATGATTTTAGTATTGACAACAACGAAAAGATCAATAAGAACCCCTCTCAAAGTAAATTGTATAACGCTACCAAAATAAGCGGCCGCACTCAAAAAGGCCTGGGTATTGGTATGCTCAACGCGGTTACCCGTCCGCAATTTGCCGAAATTGAAAATATTAGCAATAATAAAACCCGTAAAGTGGAAACCAATCCATTGACCAATTATAATGTGCTGGTGTTTGACCAAACCTTTAAACATAACAGTAGTATTTCATTCATCAATACCAGTACTTTACGAAGCGGTAAAGACAGGGATGCAAATGTGAGTGCTTTTCTTTTTGATTTTAACGACAAGAAGAATACATGGAATGCGGGTGGAAATGTAAGTATAAGCCAGATATTTGAGAATGGACAAACAAAAACGGGTTATGCACACAGCCTCTATTTTGGTAAAACCAGCGGCCGTTTTAATTTTAATGTATGGCAGGATCTGAGCAACAGTAAATATGATAACAGCGATTTGGCTTATTTTACCAATAACAATGAAATTCACAATGGTATCTGGATGGGCTATAATTGGAACAAGCCGGGTAAATGGTATAACCGCCTGGGTACAAATATTAACGGCCACCTGTTTACCCTGGTTTCGCCGATTGATATTTTAAAACGCAGATCCATGATGTTTGAGTCATTCAGGTTCAATTACAATATATACGGGCAGTTAAAAAATCTGTGGCAGTTTGGCCTCAACCTGAATGCTGCTTCTGCGTACAATGATTTTTACGAACCACGTGTTTTTGGCAGGGTGTTTCATAATAAGGGCCGTGTTGGTGCCAATGGAGAATGGAACAGCAACGATGCTAAAAAACTATCATGGGGTGGTAACTTTTCTGCTGGCATAGGCGCTGTAACCAAACGGAAAACTTTTAGTTTGGGCCTTTTTGGAAAGATCAGGTTCAACAGTAAATTCTCTGTGAGTATACAGGCATCTGATGAAAATAATACCAACCAGCCCGGTTGGGCCGAAACATTGTATGCCGGCAGCGGTACTGCGCAGGATACCGTGATCTTCAGCAGGCGCAACAACCGAAATGTATCTTCCTCACTCAATATCAAATATAATTTCACCAATAAAATGGGCATTACTTTAAGCAGCAGACACTCGTGGAGTAAAGTACAGCCACTACAATTTTATGTATTAAACCTGCAGGGAGATTTAGATACACCCAATTTTGCATATAACAATAACCGCAATCAAAATTATAATTACCTGAGTACCGACCTGGTATATACCTGGCAGTTTACACAGGGTAGTTTTATAAACGTAGTTTGGAAAAATATTGGAGAGAATTTTTACAGGGATTTTGAAAGCAATTATTTTGGTAATGTTAATAAAACAGTAAACGGCAGCAGCTATAATAATTTAACCCAGTTTAACAGCCTGTCTGTACGGGTCATTTATTTCCTGGATTATCTTACCGCAAAAAATAAGTGGAAAAATAAAAAAACATTATAATAAAAAAAGCGGCCGGTACACACCGGCCGCTTTTTTATTAAAGTCAGGTATTAACGGAGTACTGCCGCCGGAACTTCTTTTTGTAATAAATATTTGTAAATGAATTTGGTTTTCAGGTTTTGAAAATGCAATCCTTTATTGCCACCCCAGCCATGCCGCCCGCCGGGGTATATCATAAACTCAAAATCTTTTTTAGCATCTTCCAGTTTATCTATCAAACGCAAACTGTTTTGCAGGTGAACATTATCGTCGATAACACCGTGCACAATTTGTAATACGCCTTTGTATTTGTCTACGTAATTTAAAACAGAACTTGTTTTGTACCCTTCTGCATTGTTTATTGTGGTACCCATAAAACGTTCGGTGTAATGACTGTCATAAAAATTCCAGTCGGTAACACTGCCGCCCGCCATGCCATGCGTAAACACATCGCTGCCGTAGGTGAGTGCATAGCAGGTCATATAACCGCCATAACTGAAGCCGGTGATACAAATTTTTGACGCATCTGCATTGCTGTTAGCGATCAGCCATTTTACCATGGTACTGTAATCCTTCATTTCCCAGTAGCCCAGGTTATGGTACATGTAATTCACCCCTTCTTTTCCAAAATGGCCGCTGGCACGGTGGTCCATCGATACCTGTATCAAACCTTCTTTTGCATACCATTGCTGTGTGCCGCTTAATGCCCAGGTGTCCATAACGGTTCCTGCATTGGGGCCGCCGTAAATAGATATTAAAACCGGATATTTTTTAGTCTTATCCATATTTACCGGCCAGGTAACTTTCATGGGCAGATCGTATATGCCATCATCACTTTTTACGCGGATCAGCTCTGTTTTTGCCAAATTGTAATTGTCAAAATCTTCGCCCCTTGCATTACCCAGGTCTCTGATGATCTTTCCTTTGTTACTTACCAGGGTCATTTTACTTGGTGCGGCTACATTGTTATAAGTAGTGATAAAATAAGCGCCATTGGGTGAAATGTTGATACTGTTGTTGGCGTCGGCAAAACTTAAACGCTGTAATTTTTTTCCATCAAGATTTATCCTGTAAAAATCTGTGTGTGCAGTATTCTCCCTGGCCCGGGCAGTAAAATACACGATACCGTTTTTTTCATCTATATAGGTCAGACCGGTTACGGTAAATTTTCCAGATGTAATTGGGTTGATCAGTTTACCGTTCATATCATAGTAGTACATGTGTTTCCACCCGGTGGCATCGCTGAACAAAATAAAGCCCTTGCCATTTTTCAGGAATTCAATTCTTCCTCCCTCATCATCCAGGTCGATCCATGTTTTTTGTTTTTCATTATAGAATTCTTTTTTACTTCCTGTTGCAGGATCCACTGCGTAAACGATCAAATTATCCTGCAGGCGGTTCATCCATTGCACCAGTAATACACTGCCATCCGGTTTCCAGTAAGGTGCACCAAAATACTGGTCATCTTTCGGGTTGAAATCGCTCCATACCACATTGCCGCCATCGGCAGGTACAATTCCTACTTTTACTTCCGGATTGGGATCGCCCACTTTTGGATAGCGTTCTTTTTCTACTAACCCATGCAGGCCTGCGCCGTCGGTAATAGTGTATACGGGAACGTTGGTATCATCCGAACGGAAAAAAGCAATGTGCCTGCTGTCGGGGCTCCACCAGAAAGAACGGTAGGCCGATCTTCTGCCTAAAATTTCTTCGGTATATACCCAGCTGGCGTAGCCGTTCAGTATTACATCGCTGCCATCACTCGTAATCCGGTGTTCTTTTTTGGTATTTACATTGATGCTGTACAGGTCATTGTTTTTGGTAAATGCCACATAATTACCGTCGGGGCTCATGGTGGGGTTGGTCTCTTTGTCTTTATCATTCGTTAACTGTACTTCGGCGCCGTTCAGTTTAATAAAGAGATCATTGTTTTTACTGTATGCCGATCCTCTTTCTATTTTAGGCTGCCCGCTTTCCTGTACATCCGGTACCTGCGAAGATTTGCCGGTTTTACAATCTATCAAACTGTCTTTTCCATTAATGCTGATAACAAAGTGGCTGTCATCGGTCCATTTTTTAAATAAGGGCAGTGCCTGTGTAATGCCTTTGAAATTGCTTTTAAAATACTGCTCATTGGTAAGGTCTTTTTTTTGTGCCACTGCAGTAAGCGACAGTGCTGCGGAGGCTAATATTGCCAACGAATTTTTGTACATAATCATCATGTTAAAAAACGATTTAGGATTGAATGACAAGATAGTTTTTTTGAAAGAAAGCGGAAAAGCAAATTGATGAACGGAATTTAAAAAGCCGTAAGGGTTAGTTACGGCTTCTAATTATAATAATATGGTGCTATTCGTTATTCTCGGGCCGCATCATCGGGAAGAACAATACATCCTGGATGGAATGCTGGTTGGTGAGCAGCATGGCTATCCTGTCTATGCCAAAACCAATACCACTTGTTGGCGGCATGCCATATTCCAGTGCACGTAAAAAATCGTGGTCAATAAACATGGCTTCATCATCACCCCGCTCCATCAGTTTTACCTGCTCTTCAAAACGCTCCCGCTGTTCTAACGGATCGTTGAGCTCACTGTAGGCATTTGCAATTTCTTTGCCATTGCACATTAGTTCAAAACGCTCTACCAGTCCGGGTTTGCTGCGGTGCTTTTTGGTAAGCGGGCTCATCTCTACCGGATAATCTGTAATGAATGTAGGTTGTATATAATTGCCTTCGCATTTGGCACCAAAGATCTCGTCAATTAATTTTCCCTTACCCCATTTTTCATCAGCATGAATTTTTAATTCGCGGCAAACATTTCTGATGCCGGCTTCATCCATTTCGCTGATATCAAAGCCGGTAAATTCTTTAATGGCATCGTACATGGTAATTCTTTTGTACGGCGCTTTAAAGTCAATTTCCTTATCGCCCACCATCACTTTACTGGTACCGTTAGTAGCAATGGCTGCTTTTTCCAGCATTTGTTCGGTGGTATCCATCATCCACTCGTAATCTTTGTAGGCCACATAAAATTCCAATACAGTAAATTCAGGATTGTGTGTACGGTCCATGCCTTCATTGCGGAAGTTGCGGCTGAATTCGTATACCCACTCAAAGCCACCCACAATGAGTCTTTTTAAATACAATTCATTTGCAATACGCATGTACATGGGTACATCCAGTGCGTTATGGTGTGTGGTAAATGGCCTTGCTGCCGCACCTCCCGGAATACTTTGCAATACCGGAGTGTCTACTTCCAGCGCACCACGTTCATTTAAAAATTCGCGTATGGCATTCACCATTTTGGTACGTTTTATAAAAGTTTCCTTTACGCCGGGATTAACAATCAGGTCGGCATAACGCTGGCGGTAGCGGAATTCCGGATCGGTTACCTCATCAAATGATTCACCGTCTTTTTCTTTAACAATAGGTAAAGGCCGCAATGATTTGGTAAGAATGGAAAACTCTTTTACATGTATAGATGTTTCGCCGGTTTTGGTAGTGAATACAAAACCTTTAACGCCGATGATATCACCAATATCCACCAGTTTTTTCCAAACGGTTTGGTACAGGGTCTTATCTTCCCCGGGACAAATATCATCCTGCTTGATATAGAATTGAATTTTACCTACGGCATCCTGTATTACTGCAAAATTTGCCTTGCCCATATCACGTACACTCATGATGCGGCCGGCAATACATACCGCTGCAAAATCAGCCTTATTCTCTTCTCCTTTATAATTTTCCTTTATATACACCGATGTGGTGTTTACCGGGTATAATGGTGCCGGGTAGGCATCAATGCCCAGTTTTTTTAATTCTTCCAGTTTTTCCCTGCGAATGATCTCCTGTTCACTTAAGTGTTGCGTACTCATAAATTGGTATAAAAATTTGGGCAAATATACTTTATGCAACCCAATACTCCATAATTGCAGTCTTTGTCAACAGAATGCTTATCTGGCCACAAACTTGATTAACTTTAACCCAAACAATACGAATATGAAAAAATTATTAACCCTTGTGCTAACCATTATTGTATTTACAGGCTGCGATGTGCTGAGTAAACTGCCGCAAACTACCGGACTGGGTGGTATAACCGAGGCCGAAGCCGGGCAGGGCATTAAAGAAGCATTGAGCCAGGGCCTGGTGGGTGCCGTGCTGAAGTTGAATAAAGAAGATGGATTTTTTAAAGATGCCCTGTATAAAATTTTATTACCGCCGGATGCTAAAAAAGTAGAGAACACCCTGCGCAGCCTGGGATTTAATAATATGGTGGACAAAGCTATTTTACAAATTAACCGTGGTGCCGAAGACGCGGCCGGTTATGCCAAACCCATTTTTGCAGATGCCATCCGAAGTATGACGCTGCAGGATGCCATTGGGCTGGTGAAGAATGGCGATACCAGCGCCACCCATTTTTTCAGGGTAAAAACTACAGAACAACTGGTGGCTGCATTTTTACCAGTAATAAAAGCGTCGCTGGATAAAGTGGATGCCACCAAATATTATGGCGATGTAATTAATAAGTACAATAATTTTCCCACCACCATAAAAAAGATCAATCCCGACCTGGCCAGTTTTGTAACCGGCAAGGCCACAGATGCATTATTTGACCTGGTGGCAGTGGAAGAAAAAAATATCCGCACCAATATTGCAGCCAGAACCACAGATATTTTAAAGAAAGTATTTGGTCAAAAATGGCAGTAGTTAGTGTGCAATGTTTAAAAAAGTGCTGGCCGCTTTTACGCCATTGTTAAACAGCATTTGCTTTTCTTCGGGTTTCATTTTCCTGATCTTTGAATGAATATTGCCATAGCTTACATAAATGGTACGGCCCATTTCATTCTCCAGGTTGGGGTATTTGCGGTTAAGGGTTTCAATCATCAGGTTGCTGAAAGCAGCAAGGTATTGTTTAAAATTATTAACCGAGTAAGGCGGAATGGTGATATTATTTTGTTCTAAAGAATCAATTTGCTCTGGTCTTTCTAATTTTATACCAATGGTATGCGGGTTAAATTTTACAGTGTTGCAAACCAAAGGATTTGAACCGCCAACACAGGTATCAAACATACTGATGGGGTAATTGCAAAGCATGCCCCCATCTACATAATAATTGATGTTGGAAAGACTATCACCTTTTTCAATTTGTTTTTTTTGATCGTTGAGTGCCACGGGCTCAAAATACAGGGGCACACTGCCACTGATTCTTACAGCCAGCGCTACCGGCATCTGCGGGCTATGTTCAAAAGAAAAAATTTCCAGCTGCTGCCGGCTGAGGTTGGTGCCGGTACAGTACAGGTCTTTATACAAATTATTACCCAGGTGCAGCTGGTGCAATTCGGCAAAAGTTAAACCGGCCCTGCCTGTTTTATGTTTTACCAGCTGTTGCAGCCAGTTTTCAAATTTTTTACCTTCATAAATACCAAAGTCTTTTTTAAACCTTTTGTATTTCCCAATCAGTCCACCTTTACCATCATTAAATTGCTGCACCGGTAATTCCTGCATGATACTGTCTATTTCATTGGCATTGTATCCAACACAAACCAGTAAACCGGCAATGGCCCCGGCAGAGGAGCCGGCTACTTTATTAATTTGCTGCAATATTCCCTGTTGTTCCAGTACGCTGAATACACCTGCATAGGCCAGTCCGCGGATGCCACCTCCTTCCAGTGCCAGGTTGGTATAATTATTTTTTTGCTGCCCAAAAGAAACAAGGGGAAATAACAATGCAATAAGCAGTACTCTCATTTGGTAAAAATAACCCTAAGCACAAAAAAACAAAAGTTAAAACTGTTATACATTCTCATCGGCCAGTAATACCTGCCAGGCGGCTGTAATATTGCCGGCCTCCAGTAATTTTTTTGCATAGTGGTGCAGTTCTTTTTCCATTTCATCGGGGCTGATAGAATAATACTGGATGATATTTTTAAGCGTGTCATCGGTAAAGGCGGGATCTACAAAAGGCATTTCATGCACATTGGCCAGCTGGCCTAAATTATTACCTGTTAATATGTGGCTGTTACGTATTCCTTCCGGTAATGCATCAACACCAATACCCAATTGCATATTGGGCTTGGCTACTTCAAAAACGGCATTGCCACTGGCCCGGCAGTAAAAATCGCCTCCCATTCGGGCCACTAGGTCTATTTTATCGGGGTCTATCTGGTGTTGTTCATTTAGTATACTATCATTGAGGTGCATTACCAGTACTTCGCAAATTACCAGGTTGCCTGCCCCGCCTTCTGAACCGGTTTCAATGATCTCTCTCACTTTGCATTCCAGTTGTACCGGGCTTTCGGCTACACGAAAGGCTTTTACTTTTTCTGAAGGCAGTTTGCTAAAACCCGATTTTTCAAATTCATCCACTCCTTTTGCATATTCGCAACTGCTGAGGCTCATTTGCTGTACCATGGCATAATTCACTACATTGATCACCACTTCCCTGGTGTCGTAAATATTCAGCAAGGTATGTTTCAGTGTATTGTCGCGTACTTTTCTGGATGGAGAAAATATTAATGTAGTGGGATTGCTTCCAAATAGATTAAAAAAACTGAATGGCGATAAGTTGGGATTGCCATCTGCATCAACCGTACTGGCAAAACAAATGGGCCTGGGTGCAATGGCACTAACTAAATAACTGTGTAACTCACCAGTTGTTATTTCGCCCGGAACAATTCTCATGATGGTAGTATTGAATACTAAAATTACTTATAAAACAAATAGCATGGTTTGTTGTAAATTCATTCTTCTAAATTATTTACGGAAATGAAGAAAATACTGCCCTGTTGTTTTTTTATAATGCAATTTCAGTTGCTGCAGGCACAAAACAATGCAGAGGTGGTAAGAATAAATTTGCTGGGTTATACCACACAAGGATCTAAGGTGGCTGTATGGTGCAGTAAACAAGAGGTGCCGGTAAAAGATTTTTATATTACCGATGCCGCAACAAAAAAGCAGGTGTTTAAAAAAAACGCAGGCAAAGCTTTTGGCTGTTACGGCCCGTTCAAGCAAACCCAACGCTTGTCATTTTCTGAATTTACAACACCCGGTACATATTATATTACTGCAGGCAAAGTACAGTCGCCGGTATTTAAAATTGATGACAATGTATATAAAGGCACGGCCGATTTTTGTTTGCGTTACATGCGGCAGCAGCGCAGCGGTTTCAATCCCTTTTTAAAAGACAGCTGCCATACGCATGATGGCTATACTTTGTACGGCCCCATGCCCGACAGTACGCATATTGATGTAAGCGGGGGCTGGCACGACGCCAGTGATTACCTGCAATATTCCAGCACTTCGGCCAATGCCACTTATCACTTACTGATGGCTTACCGCGATTTTCCCGGTGTATTTTCAGATGAAAAACTGGCCAATGGCCTGGATGGAAAAAATAATTTTCCGGATGTGCTGGACGAGGCACAATGGGGAATAGACTGGTTGCTGAAAATGAATCCTTCGTACGATATCATGTTCAATCAACTGGGTGATGACAGGGACCACATTAATATGCGCATACCAAAGCAGGATAGCCAGTATGGTAAAGGGTTTGAACGGCCGGTATATTTTATCAATGGCAGGCCGCAGCAAAGAGGAAAATTTTTGAACAATACTACCGGCACCAGCAGCACTGCCGCAAAGTTTGCCAGTGTATTTGCGCTGGCACAAACGCTGTATGTAACCGATTCGGTATTCAAAAAAAATACAACCAGGCATGGGTATTATGATAAAGCCAGTGATGCACTGAACTATGCAAAACAAATTCCCGGTGTTACACAAACGGTTTCTGTACGGTCGCCTTATATCTATGCAGAAGAAAACTGGGTAGACGATATGGAGCTGGCCAATATCAGTTTGCACAACATGTATAACCGTACCCCCGGTTCGGCAGACAATGGTTACTACATGGTTCAGGCATTAGAAAATGCAAAGCACGAAAAACTAACACCCTGGCTGGGCGCCGACACTGCAACACATTATCAATGGTACCCTTTTATCAATTTGGGGCATTATGAACTGATCAGGCAGTTACAATCAAAGCAATACGGACCCGGTGCAGGGTATTATAAGGATTATGTGCAAAAATTCTGGACGAATGCTGACACTGTACTGGACTATTATAAAAAGGGTATTCAAAAAGTTTGGAACAAGGCCAGCCGGAACGCATTTTACAGGGGTGTGCCTTTTATATGGTGCAGTAATAATTTAACCACATCCTTTGCCACACAGTGTTACTGGTACCGCACCTTAAGTAAGGACAACAGTTTTGAAGAACTGGAGCAGGCCAATATCGACTGGTTGCTGGGCTGCAACCCATGGGGTACCAGTTTTGTGTATGGCTTACCGCAAAATGGCGATTACCCGCAAGACCCGCATTCGGCATTTACACACTTAAAAAATTATCCCATTGATGGAGGTTTGGTAGACGGACCGGTGTATGGCAGCATCTATAAAAATCTTATTGGCATTACATTGTACCAGCCCGATGAATATGCAGCGTATCAAAGTGATTTGGTGGTGTATCATGATGACTATGGTGATTACAGCACCAACGAACCTACTATGGATGGCACGGCATCCTTAATTTATTTACTGGCTGCAAAAGAAAACAGCACGTTGCCAAAAACAAACTATACGCATAACAATGGTGCAATTATAAGAGGAGACAGTACACAAAAAAATATAGCACTGGTTTTTACCGGCCATGAATTTGCTGATGGTGGTGAAACAATCGTAACAACATTACAGCAGCAAAGAATAAAGGCCTCCTTCTTTTTTACCGGAGATTTTTATAATAATTCCCTGTTTAAAAAAACGATCACTCAATTAAAAAAAGATGGGCATTATCTTGGAGCGCATTCTAACAAACATCTGCTGTATGCCGACTGGATGAAACGGGACAGCCTGCTGGTAAGCAATGATGAATTTACAAAAGACCTGGAGATGAATTATGCGGCAATGAAAAAATTGGGAATTACCAATGCAAAATATTTTTTACCGCCTTATGAATGGTATAACGATTCCATTGCCGCATGGACCAAAGCCATGAACCTGCAACTGATCAATTTTACACCAGGCACCAACAGCAATGCAGACTATACCACGCCGGACATGAAAAATTACAGGGGTTCAGATGAGATATATAATTCCATTACAACACAGGAAGCCAAAGGAAATTTAAATGGATATATCTTGCTGCTGCATACAGGCACAGATCCAAAGCGTACAGATAAGTTTTATTTTAAACTGAATCAATTAATTCAATACTTGCGGCAAAAAGGCTATGTCTTTAAAAGAGTGGACGAATTGCTGCATTAAATTTTCTTTAATGCCAAAATAGAAAAATCACTTTCGTCTTTTACAATAGTATTGTGCAACGTTCCCAGGCCATCAATTTCCATTTCTACCACATCGCCTTCCTGCAGCCACTGTTCTGTGTAGTGGGGGTCATTTAATTTACCAGTGCCATTCAGTTCTAAAAAGCAACCGGTTCCTGCGGTGCCACTGCCAATTACATCGCCGGCAAATAAGTGTACACCGTAACTGCAGCGTTCAATGATCTCTGCAAAGGTCCAGTCCATATCACTCATATTTGCTTCACTTACCTGCACGCCATTCACCCGGCATTTCATGCCCAGGTTCCAGGCCTTTCCGGTATGACCTACTTTGCAGGGTACTTCATATTGCACCAGTTCATCCAGGGTAACCAGCATGGGGCCAATAACAGTGGCAAAATCTTTTCCTTTGGCTGGCCCAAGGTTCAGCAGCATTTCTTCCATTTGCAGCCGCCGGGCGCTCATATCATTCATGATCATTAAACCGGCAATATAGTCATCCGCTTCGGCTGCGGGAATATTTCTGCCCGAACGGTTGATCACAATGGCTGCTTCCAGTTCAAAATCCAGTTTTTCAAAATGGTCGGGCATACATAAAATTTCTCCTGGTCCCTGTATACTGTTGTGATTGGTAAAGTAAAATATCGGGTATTGGTCAAACTCAGGTATCATGTCTGCCTTCCTGTTGCGTCTTGCAGCAGCTACATGCTGGCGAAAGGCGTATCCATCCCGGCAACTGGTGGGGTGAGGTACAGGAGCCAGCAAAGAAGCACCCGCATATGGTATGGCCAATGAACTTCTTACCAGGCCTTCCTTGATGCGTTGTTCGCAGGCCAGTGCCAGCGGCATCATATCATCCCAATAATTTAAAAACATCGACATGCTCACCGGAAGATCGGGGTGCAGGCTGTCTGTATCATACAAATTATCATTTACAACAATGGCCAGCTGCTGCTGCTCGTCTTTAATATAGGTTACTAATTTCATGTACTTTGTTTAACTGTATTCGCCATTAATTAAATATAATATAACAACGGGGCAGTAATATTATATAAATGGATGCGGCAAAAATAGCTAATTAAACAGCTATTAAATTAACAAATTGACGATTGTTTTTTAAACTGATATGCTAATTTTGCAGTTATAAAGTACGTGCATGAAGTTTGAGAAAATACATAATAAAGGCCAGGCAAGGTTATTCCAAAATCAATACCTGGAGTATCTTACTAAAACCCATCCACTGGTAATATGGAGTATTTATGTACCTATCATTGGTTTTATGCTGTATTACAGTGGTACCGAAGGAAAATTAAGTGTACCCATCATCCTGTTTACTTTTTTAGCAGGCATGTTCTTCTGGTCTTTTTTTGAATATTGTATACACCGCTTTGCATTTCATTTTATTGCTGAAAGTCCGCGTGCCATAAAATTTGTTTATCTCATTCATGGCAATCATCACGAGTATCCCCGGGATAAGGAAAGGTTATTTATGCCACCGGTACCCAGTTTAATACTGGCTTCGGTAATTTTTTCAATCTTGTATCTTGCTTTTTCTCAGTTGGGGATAAGGGAAAACGTGTTTTGTTTTTTCCCTGGCTTTATGCTGGGTTATTTAATGTATGGCACCATGCATTATGCCATACATGCCTGGAACCCGCCTTTTAAATGGATGAAACCTTTGTGGCGCAACCATCACCTGCATCACTATAAAAACGATCATATGGGTTTTGGTGTAAGCTCTACTTTGTGGGATCATGTATTTGGAACGATGTTTGACCTGAAAAAGGAAAAAGAAGATACAGACAAAGTAAAGGAGCTGATGTTTAAGCGCTGACGAATGCTCAGGTATTGAAAACATAGTGATAGGTTCTGTGTACCTTTTCTAACTCGGCGCCGGTGGCGGCATGAACATCCATCATTTTGGTATTAAAATCTCCTACCCAGGCCAGTTCCACTTCTTTAATGGTATTTCTGGGTACTACTTCCTGTTTTAAAATATAAATCAATGCACTTTCAATGCCCTTGTGCTGGTATTTATGTTTAACGCCCATTACAATAGCCCTTATGCGGTCTACCTTTATGGTTTTGCTGTACCATAAAAATTTCAGTTTGCCAATTAAATTCAGTTTGCCATTTACATAGCGTAATATCTGGTTGGTATTGGGTAAACAGATCACAAATGCCACGGGTTCGTTATTGTGATAGGCAAACCAAATAATTTTTTCATCCAGTACGGGCTTCATTCTTTCAAATGTATCGTTTATAGAACCTGAATCGATGGGAATAAAATTTTCAAAGTCGCGCCAGGCATCATTATAGATCTCTTTAAAATCTTCGGCAAACTGGCCGAATTCTCTTTTATTAAAATGTACAAAACGGTATTCCGGTTTTTTGGATACCCATTCTGCAATTTTGGTAAAACGCTCCGGTACAGGTTTGCGCAGGTTGATAACATTGGTAAGCTGATCGTAAGATTTTTTCCAGCCAAAGTTTTCGAACAGCTGCTGATAATAAGGCGGATTGTAATTCATGCTCATGGAGGGCGGCTTAAAACCCTGTATCAGCAAACCCCACCAGCTGTCGTTTTCGCCAAAATTGACAGGTCCGTCTGCAGCTTTCATACCTTTTGCCTGCAGCCACGTAAGAGCGGTATTGAATAAGGTATTTGCCGCTTCCTGGCTGTTGATACATTCAAAAAAACCAATGCCGCCAGTAGGCACTTCCATTACTACGGCTTTTTCAAAATTTACAAAAGCTGCAATGCGCCCAATAACCTTACCATTGTTATACAGCAGCCACCTGGTACAGGCACCATGTTTAAAAAATGAATTGTGCCCGGGATCAAAAACGTTTTTTATTTCGCTTTCCAGTGGTTTAATATAGGAGGGGTCATTTTTATAAAAAACATGGAAAGAAGTGATGAATTTCTTCTCTGCATTGGCATCAGTAACTTCAACTATCTCAAACATGATCATTCTAAATAAGGTAAGGCAAAATTACCATTTTTCCTCATCGTCATCAGCAAAAAATTTACTGTTGTATTCTTTTTTATATTTTATTTTCTGAGCCGTTCTTTCAATAATGAGGGCAGCAATGATATCGCCTGCATCTTTGTTTGCATGGTTGGATAAATAGTGCCTTAATTTGTCTTCATGCACATCAATCCGGTACAGCAAGGCCACCAGTTTTTCAAAATCTGTTTTAATAAGCTGATTGATATATGCAGCCAGTGCTGCCAGCAGTTCTGCCGCATCCATACTGGCGGGCAATGCAATGGCCAGATCGGCATTAATGATATGTATGATCTCCTGCTGTTCCATCAATATTGTTCTAAAACGCCCATACTGAATAAGGCAAAATCATATTTAACCGGATCCTGCTTATCTAATGTACGTAAATATGCGGTTAGTTCCAATGCGGTTTGCCAGTTACTTTGTTTGTCCTGTATCAGCTGCAGTTGTTTGGCCACCCTTGCTACATGCACATCTACAGGTATCACCAGCTGCGATGGAGAGATATTCTTCCAGATGCCGAAATCAACCCCTTTATTATCCCGCCGTACCATCCAGCGTAAAAACATGTTCAGCCTTTTGCAGGAAGAATGTTTTTCAGGTGCGGCAATATGCTTTTTAGTTCTTTCCGGTACATCGGGCAAAGAAAAAAAGTATTTATAGAAACCATTCAATCCATTTTCAATGGTGGGGTCCTTTTTGTGCATTCCCATGGTAAAAGCACTTTCTAAAGATTCGTTGACAGCGTAGTGCAACTTAAAAAACTCGATGCAATATAGCAGGTCGGTACTGTTAAAAGTGCGGTGCCTGAAGTGTTCCAGTTTGCGCAGGTCATTTTCGGTATGATGTAAAACAAATTCGTGTGGCGCATGGTGCATCAGCTGCATCAGTTCCCTGCTTTTGTTGATGATGGTGGTGCGCTGGCCCCAGGCAAAGATGGCGGCAAAAAAACCGGCAATTTCAATGTCCTGTTTTTTAGTGAACGAATGTGGAATACAGATAGGATCGGCTTCAATAAAAGAAGGGTGGTTGTATTGCTTTACTTTACTGTTCAGAAATTTTTTTAAACCCTCATTCATCTTACATCAATATTAAGCCGTATTTGTGATACATTTATTTTTTAAATTACAACATGAATAAAACCAGGTTAGAAGCATTCAGCGATGGTGTGATGGCCATCATCATTACCATTATGGTGCTGGAATTAAAAGCTCCGCACGGTACAGATTGGGCATCCATCAAACCCCTGCTGCCGGTGCTGCTGAGTTATGTAATGAGCTTTTTATTTGTGGGGGTATATTGGGGTAACCACCATCATTTACTGCACGTGGCCAAAGAGTTTACATCTGGTATTATGCTGGCCAATTTAAATTTATTGTTCTGGCTGTCGCTGGTGCCATTTGCCACTGGCTGGATGGGCGAAACTCATTTTGCCACTACTTCTGTTGCTGTGTATGCAGTACTGCTGAATATTTGCGGCCTGTCGTATGCCTTATTACAAAAGATCATCCAATCCTGCCATACAAATAACAGCGAATTACAGATGTTGCTGAAACACCAAAATAAAAAAGTAATTACCAGCGTTGCCCTGTATGGCTCAGCAGTACCGCTCGCCTGGTTACATCCTTATATTTCAGTAGCCATATTCTTTGTGGTGGCCATCATGTGGCTGGTACCCGATAAAAATATTGAAAGGGCCTTTAGGAAAAAAGATTAACCAATGGCCTGCTGAAGATCTGCAATGAGGTCTTCCGCATCTTCAATGCCCACGCTTAATCTTATCAATCCGTCGCTCAAACCATTTTTAATTCTTTCTTCGCGGGGTATGCTGGCATGCGTCATACTTGCAGGATGATTGATGAGGCTTTCCACACCACCCAAACTTTCGGCCAACGAAAATAAATGGGTAGAGGACAATACTTTTGTGGCTGCGGCTGCACTGTCATCCTTTAGTTCAAAACTGATCATACCTCCAAAGCCGGTCATTTGTTTTTTTGCAATGGCATAGCCTTTATTTTCTTCAAAACCGGGCCAGTATACTTTGGCCACCCTTGGATGCTGGCGCAACCAGTGCGCAATGGCAATGCCATTTTCGCAATGGGCTTTCATACGCACACCCAGGGTTTTAATGCCTCTTAATACTAAAAAACAGTCCTGCGGACCGGGTACGGCGCCACAACTTTTTTGTATAAAATATAATTTTTCTCTCAGCGCTGCATCATTCATCATCAAACATCCCTGTATCACATCACTATGGCCCCCTAAATATTTGGTGGCACTGTGCATTACAATATCTGCACCCCAATCCAGCGGGTTTTGCAGGTAGGGTGATGCAAAAGTATTATCTACACAAAGCAGTGCTGTTGCATCTTTTGCAATGGCGGCAATGGCTTCAATATCACTGATATTCATCAGGGGGTTAGTGGGCGTTTCTACCCAAATTAATTTTGTATTAGATGTAACAGCCGCTTTTACGTTGGCCGCATTGGTAGTATCTACATAAATAAACTTTATGCCATAGCGCTCCCATACTTTGGTAAACAAACGGTAACTGCCCCCGTACATATCATTGGCAGCAATCACTTCATCGCCGGGGTTCAGTAATTTTATTACACTGTCTGTAGCTGCCACACCGCTGCTGAATGCCAGCGCATATTTACCATTTTCAATAATGGCCATCGCATCTTCCAGGGCCTTACGCGTAGGATTCTGACTGCGTGCGTATTCATAACCTTTGTTTACGCCCGGAGCTTCCTGCACATAGGTAGAAGTTTGGTATATGGGAGTCATGATGGCACCTGTACTGGGGTCGGGCGTGGCGCCGGCATGAATGAGTTTAGTGGCAAGTTTCATGGTTGAATGATAATTTAGAGCGCAAAGGTGAGAAAATATTTTTAATGCAGCATCAATACAATTGCGCGGCACATAAATACCTCCATTCAAAATTATTGTCTGCTGTTGCAGCACGCGGCTCAATTTTTTTATCCAGCACCCGTGGAGTCAGTATACCCTGTTTTACCAATGTTCTTTTGGCTTCATGCATATATTCCTGCAGGCCGGCGTCTTCCATCCATTGCTGTTGGGGTGTTTCATATCCCACTTTATCTTTTCGCCAAACAATGGTATCGGGTATTTTTTTGTCCATCGCTTTTCTTAACAACCATTTCGTCCAGCCATTATGAATTTTTAATGTGGCGGGTAAAGAAAAAATAAATTCCACCAGTTTATGGTCTAAGAAAGGCAGCCGTACTTCCCTGCCATGGGCCATACTGTTGCGGTCGGCATATCGCAGCAATTCTTCTAAACCCAGCTCAATCGTATTAAAATGCAGTGCATCGTTCAATTTGGTAACAATGGGTTTATGAATACCCTCCCATTCTCTTCCTCTTTGTGTGCGGATGAAGGCCGCGGTGATATCAGGATGATGGATGGTTTTTTGATATTCTTTTTTTTCCAGCAACATGGCTGCATGCATTGGCAGATAAGCAGCCAGGTAATTTTTTACCGACCAGTTGAATGCCATTCCGTTTCGTTGCAGTGCTTTTAATTCTTTTTGCGCAGCACCCAATTTGTTCCTGCTCAGCACCTCCTGTAAAAACCAATGCAGGTACTTATGATATCCGGCCAGTATCTCGTCGGCACCCTGCCCATCCAGCAGCACGGTTACCTGTTGTTGCCGGGCCAGTTCAAACACTTTGTACTGGGCATATATACCGGAAGAAAAAAAAGGTTCTTCCTGGTGGTAGCATAATTTTTCAAAATCTTTTATCAGTCCATCTGCCGTGGGCCGGGTTTTAAAATTTTGTACATGCAATGTCCCGCTCAGCAGATCAATATAAGAAGACTCGTCTTTTTCAAAGCCGGGAAAAACAGCCGAAAATGTTTTAAGCCCGGCTGTACCACTGGTTTGCAAAGCCTGTATGGCGGCAGCAATGGCCGAACTGTCGAGCCCCCCGCTTATACTGGTGCCTACGCTAACATCGCTGCGAAGCCTTTTTTTAACAGATGCTTCAAACAACTGCTGAAATGTTTCAATGGCATCGGCTTCTGCGATAGCAATTTTTATTTCCTTATCCAGCCGCCAGTATTTTTTTATGGCCAGTTTCTGGCTGGCAGGTTTATACTGAAAATAATGTGCCGGGGGCAACGACCAGATATTGTTGAAAAAGGTTTGTTCCTTATCGGCTGCATTCTGTACATATCCCAGGGTGAGATAATTCAGCAGCATTTTTTCATCGATGCTTTTTTCAACTCCAACAGCCCAAAGGGCCTTTATTTCGCTGGCAAAAAACAGGTACTTTTCATTTTCAAAATAGTAAAATGGCTTTTCTCCAAACCGGTCGCGTGCTGCAAACAGCTGCTGTTCTTTTTCATCCCAAATAGCAAAAGCAAACATACCGTCAAAATAGCCCAGGCAATTTTCTTTCCAGCAATCATAAGCTGCCATGATCACTTCTGTATCCGACTGCGATTTAAAATGATAGCCTTTGTCTTTGAGTATGTCTTTTATTTCTATGTAATTGTAAATTTCGCCGTTGTGTACAATAGTATAACGGCTGGCGTAGTGCATGGGCTGTGCTGCAGCGCTGCTTAAATCAATAATAGAAAGACGCCGATGGCCCAATAGCACATTTTGGGCCGTGTTGCTCCAGGCACCTTCGCCATCGGGGCCACGGTGTGCAATGGCATCCGTCATTTTTTTTAAATGTATTTCCGGTATGCTTTCTGGAGTAGTTGATAGTATGCCTGCAATTCCACACATATTTGTAAATATCAATAAAAATATTGAGGGCAGGCAAACTGGTACATTGAAATATTATGAAGGATCAAAAAGTAATGGGCAATACTGCTTTTACATCATCCCATGCCATTACCAGTTGAGCGCCGCTTGTTGATGGCTGAAAAACCATGGTAAAATATTCAATACGCCTGGTTGTTTTTTCCGCAGGTATTTTAACCCGTGCAACATCCTTAGCAGTATTCTGGTGCAGGCCCCAGGAAAACAAATTGCTGTTCAATACGATCGTCCATTCGTTTTCAAATGGGATACAATAAATAACATAGCGTCCACTGGCAATACGTTGCCCCTGTATGGTAACAGGTTTAAAAAATTCTATTTCACTGGCTTCATTGGCACCCAGTCGCCAGTACGATCCGTATTGTTGTATGCATCCGGCGGCTTCCTTACCAAACACAGATCTGCCATTTTTTTGCGGACGGCTGTATACCAGCCTGATCACCAGGCTGCTCGTATCATTCCCATCCATTTTAAGCATGGGATAATTCACCGGAAAATAGCTGATGTCCATGGGCGATTTATCAACAGTGGCATATGGATTGGGCGGCTCCAGTATTTGCTTACGAACATCCTGGTTGCTGTTGATACTGTTGCAGGAAAATAAAAAAAATATACAGCAGGGTACCAGAAGTATTCGGCCATATTTCTTTGTGTAATGAAACATTGTGGTAACTGGTTACAGTATGATTGGTAAAGATACTTTCACATCATCCCAGGCAATAACAAGACTGAATCCTCCTGAAATTTTTTCAAAAGCCAATGCAAAGGATTCTGTAAGTTCAGTTTGTTTTTGTACCGGCACATCCATTCTTACAACGTCTTTTTGAATGTCATATTTAAACGAGCCCCAGGTATCGGTTTCTTTGTTTACAATGATTGTCCATTTATCTGCATAGGGGATGCAATACAATGTATAACGGCCTTTTTTAACTTTGGTGCCACGGATCTTTACATTCTGGTAAAATTCTATTTCTGTAGCTTCATTGGCCCCCATACGCCATACTTTTCCATATTCCAGCAGATCGCCAAAAATAGTTCGGCCATTTTTTTGCGGGCGGCTGTATATCACCCTTGCCACTAAAGGTTCAGTTGCTTTATCCTGTATTTTAAGTACCGGGTAACCATTGGGATAATAGCTCATATCCATCGGTGATTTATCTACCGGGGGTAATTTACTTTGTGCCTGCAGCAGGGTGGCCGCAAAACAAAATGATACCAACAATACAACAAGATGCTTCATAAAAATTATTTTTTCAAAGATAAATGAATCAGTGGTTTAATAAATGCTGCAATTGATGTGCGGCAAATTTTTTTATATCAGGATAAAACTGCCGGTAAAGAACCTGCATGGCTTCATAATGCCGGTTAAAAATTTCATACGCAATGTCGGTTTCGGGAATATACCGGGCACGCCTGGCCAGGCCAGCAAAACTTTTTTGTATACCCCACCGGGTTTTGTAATTATATAACCAGTTTTGGGCTGTCATATAGGGCAGCATATTCTTAAACGGCTCTGGCAGTACTGTAAGGTGCGCTGCCAGCACCTGGTAGGTATCTGCGGTAAATTGTTTCAATTCATCATCAGTTGCAAAAAGACTGTGGTCGTTTGCTAAAAAATGGTCATACACCACATCGGTAAAAGCGCCTGCATACAGTCGGTATTGGGGTTTAAAAAAAACTTTCAATTCCTGTGTGGCTGCATGGGTATCTGTAAAATTATCAATGGCCCTGTGTAACTGAATACCTTTTTGAATAGCAACGGGGTAATCAAATTGTTTTTTTCCTTTAATAAAATCACTGATCATATTACCCACCAGGATATCGGGATCATTAAAAGAAAGATGTGCATGCGCCAGGTAATTCATATCAGGTGATTAGGGTATAAATATAACTTTAATACAGCCATGCGGTTGTTTTTAAAACCGTATTTACTTTTTAACATAACCAACGCAAATTTTAATATTTCATTAAGAAACCGCTGCAAATGCTTTGCCAGCAAGGGTTTTGTAAAAAGTAGTTTAGCAGGGCATATTGTTAGTATGCCGTTCATACCTTATTACTGAAGGGGCAGGCAGTTTGGTCAATAAATGCTTTTATACAGTAACTGCTGCCAGTACTTTTGCTTTATCATTAACCACTGCCAGCCATGAGGCAGTTTTATTAAACCTAAAAAGTATAGTTATGAAAAAGTTACAAAGCATTTTTGCAGCAGTTGCATTGCTGCTTGCCACCAGCGCTTTTGCTGTTAACGGGCCCGAAAAAGTGAGCCCAAAAGTAAAGGTTGCCTTTGAAAAAAGTTTTACCGGGGCATCAAAAGTTATTTGGGAAAAAAGCGATGATTTTTATTTTGCCCATTTTGAGCTGGATGCCAAATATATGGATGCGGCCTACAATGAAGAAGGGGAGCTGCTGGGGGTTTCCCGGATACTTGCCACCAGCCATTTACCACTTAATATTTCCATGGCCATTGCCGGCAAATACCAGGGATATACTGTGGCTGCTACTGTTACCGAGATCTCTTATGAAGGACAAACCAATTATTACGTTGATGTTGCCAACGGCAAACAGGTGTTGAAACTAAAATGCAGCAGTAATGGCGAGATCAGTATTGATAAAAAAATAAAAAAATAGTTGTTGGGTTTTGGATTGTTAAGGCCGCCGGTTTTCCGGCGGCTTTTTATTGCTGCCGGCAGCAAAATACTTCATGGTTATATAAAAATTGAGTAAGTTGTAGCTTATTCATATTACTTATGTCATTGAAAATAGTGCTGTTGCTGACGCTGATAATTTCTTTTTCAGGACTGGTGGCCCAGGATACTGCTGCAACTACAGGCAGGGATTCATTTACTACAGTGATTAAAATGACTGATGGCAAAATCGTTACCGTAGGTGAGCCTGTATCACTGAAACCACTGTCCACAACAGACAAGGTAAAAATATTTTGCAGTGCCGTTTATGAAAAATACCCATTATGGTGCTGGATAGCGGGCATTTTTCTATTGTTCACTGTTTTTGGGGCAATAAAAAAAAGGATTAACTGACAGAAAGGATTACCTGCCCGATACACCTGGTACCACGGGAAGACTTTCATTACCCGATTCGTTCACTGATTGCACTGCAAAAAAATAATTGTCTTTACTGTATGGAAGTGTAATATTGGTTGCCCCGGTAAATATTTTCTTTTGCCAAAAGGCACTGGTAGTTTCCCGGATTAAAATATAATATCCTTTTGGGTTGCCCCACCTGGGCTTGTTCCAAAACAGCGAGGTGCTGTTACTTAATTTTTTTACATCCATTTTTACTGAATCGGGCATTGCAGGTGCTTTTGCCAGGCTGGCCAGGTTAGCCAGGTTCATGGCTGTATTTTTTCGCAGGTATTCATAATCAATATGCATTTCAAGGTCGCCATAAGCAATATTATGCTCAGTGCGGATGTTCTGGTGTTGCCGGTTATAGTTTTCGTTCATCTCTGTAAACCGTACCGCGGCAAATCCTCTTTGTACATAGGGGGTATGATCACCCCCGCGTAAAAAACGGTCGTTGCGGTATACCATCACTACCTGCAGGTTATCTACATACCGTTCGCCAATTTCTTTTACGTACCGGGCCAGTTGGCGTGCTTTGCCGTCATTTTCCAAACCAAGTGTTCGTATGTTACCTGCAGCTTTTTCAGTTTCAAAAGCAGGCAACCCTTCGCTGAACACCCTGATCCTGGTATTGTCAATTATATTGGTTTCGTTGCTGTTATTGCTGCCTACAATATCATTGTTTAAAACAGCTTCAATATTCCAATTTGCTTTTTTTGCTTTTTCGCTCATAAAAACTGCACCCAGCAGCCCTTGCTCCTCGCCGCTTACCGCCACAAAAATTATAGTGGCAGGAAAGGAATGTTTACTTAATACCCTGGCGCATTCTATTACTGCCGCAGTGCCGCTGCCATCATCGTTGGCTCCCGGTGCATCTCCGGTACTATCGGTGGGGCTGCTGCGCATATTATCCAGGTGACCGCTGATGATAAAGATCCTGTTATCTGCCGGATCGGTGCCTTTTAAAGTGGCCACTACATTGCCCAGCAAAATGGTACGGTCTATCCTTTTTCCATCAGGAAGCAGGGTAGTGGTATCAATCAATGCGGTAAAACGACCGGAGGATTGCAGGGCCATCTGTTGAAATTTACCCAAAACCCAATTGCGTGCAGCACCAATACCCCTGTTCTTGTTTGATTGAGTGCTTAAGGTATTTCTGGTACCAAAGGCCACCAGGGTTTTAATATATGATTGCAGTGAATCAGGCGATACCTCCTTCACCATCTGTTCAATCAGGGGGTCTTTCTGAATGATTGTTTGGCAATACAACTGGCAGCCCTGCAGCAGCAGGCAAATAATGAGTAAGTGCTTCATAAATTTAAGTTGATTAAATATACAACTAAAGCCAGTTGGCACCTGTTTACACACATAGTAATTTACTGACGGTAAGAGAGAATAGCATGAAAATAAATAAAATAATTGTATAACGTATCCGGGTAAATGCAGTGAGACATGGGTTACACTATGCGTTGATTAACAGTAAGTAATTGCATGAGCTGCCGATAAATATTTTTTTTGTCTAATACAAAATAAAAAAATGTAGCCATAACAATAATTTTATTTTGATATTATGAATTTTGTATTACTTTTACACCTCGTTACAGGCGTCTGACCTGTACGCTTACCTTAATTTGAGATTCTATAATCCGTGCCAAAACCACAATTGTTCAATATTTGGTGTTAAAGCCACGTCCCCCACAGTCAATACATATGTTAGGTATTAACTCTAAAATCACGCAATATGGGAACTAGAATGCTATTATTTACGTCCGTAATTTGTTTACTTTTTTGTGCCTCCTGCAGCACTACAAGGAAGGTTGCCTATTTTCAAAATGCACAGGATACCACCTACCGTCAAAAACTGGGAATTACAGAAGCTCCATTTCAACAAGGGGATATCCTTGATATTGTTGTAAGCAGCCTTAGCAAAGAAGCTTCAGCAGATTTCAACAGAACGGTTGCCACAGATGGCAAAGGTTCCGGTTATTTAATTAATACAGATGGTGAAATTGAAATGCCAAAACTGGGCAAAGTAAAAGCGGCTGGTTTTACCAAAAAGCAATTGAAAGATAATATTGTAAAGTTATTACTTGCTAAAAACGAATTAGTTGAACCCCAGGTTGAAATCCGGTACCTGAATTTTGAGGTTACCGTGCTGGGCGAAGTAGCGCATCCCACTGTAATTAATGTGCCCAGTGAGCAAATATCACTGGTAAGGCGCTGGGCCTGGCGGGTGATCTTACCATTTACGGTAAAAGAGAAAATATTTTACTGGTAAGGGACGAAGATGGTATAAGAAAGACCAGGCATATCAATATCAGTTCGAGTGATTTTTTAAATTCGGAATATTACTATTTAAAACCCAATGACCTGATATATGTAGAGCCTAATAAAGACAGGGTGGTGATGTCGGGAAGAAATCAACAGATACTACCATTGGCATTAACCGGAATATCTGTTTTATTCGTTGTTTTTGATAAATTAATTAAGTAATAAGAAACCGGAATTTGAGATGAGACAAGTAAATGAACAATATGGTGGTGGTGCTGTGGAAAAGAAAGAAGAGAATTCCTTTCAGCAATTGATTTCAAAGTTTTTGCCTTACTGGCCATTACTGATTTTCTTTGTATTTCTTTCACTGGCAGGCGCCTACATTTTTTTAAGATATACTACACCTGTGTATGCCGCATTTGCTTCTGTGTTGATTAAAGATGACAGGAAGGGAAGTGATGACTCCCAAACTCTGCAATCGGCAGGCTTTTTTGAATCAAAGAAAAATATAGATAACGAAATAAGGGTACTGCAATCAAGGTCATTGATGGAAGATGTGGTAAAAAGGCTGGCTTTGTACGCTCCTTTATCCCAGAAAGGAAAAGTAAAATCAGGGGATGCGTACCAGATATCGCCGATTATGGTGGAAGCAAAAAATCCTGATTCTATCAGGGAAGTAAAAGAAGTAGAGTTTAATTATAACAAAAGCGATTCTTCAGTTACGTTGGCCGGTAAAGATAAATACCCGCTCAATCAAATTGTAAATACACCTTACGGAACCCTGAGGTTTTCCATTAATAGAAATTACATTCCTTCCCTGGAATCTGACAAGCAGTTATTCTTTAGTTTGTACAAACCCAGTAAAGTGGCTGTTGAACTGGCCAAGTATTATAGTGTATCGGGTGGCGTTACGGCGCTGGTGGATTTAAGTTATAAAGATCCGATACCCCAAAGGGCAGAGAATATCCTGAACAACCTGGTGGACATTTACGAAAAGCAATCGGTACTGGATAAAAATAACCTGTCTAAAAATGCGCTTACTTTTATTAATGAGCAACTGGGTATTTTAGGTAAAGACCTGGACTCCATCGAGAAAAAAATACAATATTACAGGTCTGGAAGTAATGCGGTGGCCATTGGTGAGCAAAGCAGTGTTTTAATACAGGGTGCTGCCGCAATTGATCAGCAGCTGGGTGAATTAAATAACCAGGCCGCAGTATTGAACCAGATTGAAAAGTATGCTGCCAGCAGGGCAAATGAAAACCAGGGCAGTGCGTTGGTGCCATCTACATTTGGTATTACAGATCCTACTTTAACCACACTTACAGGGCAGTTGTACACTCAACAGCAGGAGTATGACAAATTAAGAAAAACAGTTGGGGAAAAGAATCCTAAGTTAATGGCTATTGAAGAACAGATCAACAAATTAAAACCAGATATCTTAAATAATATCAGAAGCCAGCAGGCCAGTATCAATGCGGCCAGGCGCAGTTTAAGTTCTACCAGCAGCGGGTTTACTTCTAAATTACTTTCGGTGCCTGCAAAAGAACGTAACCTGGTTGACATTAGCCGTCAGCAGCAAAGTAAAAATAATTTATATCAAACATTACTGCAGCAAAAGCAGGATGCAGAATTAAAACTTGCCTCCATTTCATCGGGAAGTAAGGTAATTGATACTGCTTTGGCCGGAAAAGACCCGGTAAGCCCTAAAAAGAAACTGATTTATTTGATGGCTTTTGTTGCCGGTATTGGTTTATTTGTTGCAGTAATACTGGTGAAAGATTTTTTAACCGGTAAGATCATGTACCGGAACGAAATAGAAAAAATGACCTCTATTCCGGTAATAGGCGAGATCTCTTTTGAAAAAACTGATTCTCCACTGGTGATTGCCAAAGGAACCAGAAGTTTTATTGCAGAAGCATTCAGGAAACTGAGGATATCCCTGTCTTTTTTGGGTATTGATGCGGCGCATAAAAAAATACTGATTACATCCAGCATTTCTGGCGAGGGCAAAAGTTTTGTTGCGGCCAACCTGGCGGTAAGTCTTTCACTTACTGAAAAAAAGGTAGTACTGGTTGATCTTGACCTGAATAATCCCACACAGTCCAAAATATTAAATGTAGAGTATGAAAGCGGGGTAACCGAGTTTTTAACAGGTGAAAAAAAGCCCGATCAAATCATCAATAAGTTAGAGGGACAGGAAAACCTGTACTTCATAGCTGCCGGAAGTTTACCCGAAAACCCAACAGAGTTGCTGGCAAATGGTAAAGTAAAGTCCCTGATCGACTATTTAGACAATCAGTTTGACGTGGTTATTATCGACACGTCGCCTTCAGCACTGGTAACCGATGCCTTCATTTTATCGGAGTTTTGTGATGCTACCCTGTTTGTTATCAGGCATAATTATACCCCTAAAAGGCTGGTAAGCCGTATCGATGAGTCTAACCAGATCAATACCATACATAACCCCGCCATTGTATTCAATGGATTAAAAACCAGGGGGGTGTTTAAAAATAACTATGGGTATGGCTATGATTATGTTTATGGTAACAAAGACAGGGGCAAAAAAGTAAAAAAAGCATAATGTTACTTAAATCAGCACATCCAATTCATATTAAAAACAGTAAATTAACTCAATTAAAATTTTAGTGTGATTGAGGTTGGCGAAGCCATATTTAATTACTATATTTGCATTAACCCTATCGATTTAAATACCACTCCAGCTATCCCATCAAACCAATTTTTCCAAGTATCTGACTAACTGATCCGCTCCATTATCCGATTAACTGACATTTCTAATTTCAAAAAAATTGTTATGCAGAAGAATTGGTACGTACTTTACACAAGGCCGCAATGTGAAAAAAAAGTGGCTGCTTTTCTGGCTAAAAAAAGGCTCGAATATTTTATTCCGCAAATTTGCGTTCAGGAACAAAAATCCTGGAGGAATAAGGCGCTTTTCAGACCTTTATTCAAGTCATACGTTTTTGTTCATGTAACAGCAGAACAGGCGGTATTACTCGCCCATGCAGATGGTGTTATTAACCTGCTGCACTGGCTGGGCAAACCCGCTGTTATTAACGAAGCCGAAATAAATGATATAAAAGAATTCACCAACGGGTACCAGCATATCAATCTGGAAAAACTTGCCGTTAACAGCGATGTTAAGGAAGGCAGTATCTACCGCTCTCTGTACGAAATGGAAGGAAATGTAATTGCAGTTCAAAACAAAGCAATAAAGATCAATCTTCCATCGTTAGGGTATGCAATGGTGGTGACGTACACCGAAGGCAGCGTTTTTGGAAAAGAACGTTCTTTACAGCAAAACTATACATTCGCACAGTCATGATGAATTTTGAAGACAAGATTTATATTGCAGGACACAGGGGGCTGGTAGGATCGGCCATTGTAAGGGTTTTAGAAAAAAAGGGATTTACTAATCTGGTATACAAAACTTCTAAAGAACTGGATTTACGTAACCAGGCTGAAGTGGAAGATTTTTTTGCAACAGAAAAACCCAAATTTGTTTTTTTGGCTGCAGCTAAAGTGGGCGGGATAATGGCCAATAATACCTACAGGGCAGATTTTTTGTACGACAATCTCATGATTGTATCCAATATTGTGCATGCCGCTTATGCCAACAAGGTAAATAAACTGCTTTTTTTGGGCAGTTCCTGCATTTATCCCAAAATGGCAGCTCAACCCATTAAGGAAGAATATCTTTTAACAGGCGCATTGGAGCATACCAACGAACCTTATGCCATTGCCAAAATTGCAGGCATTAAATTGTGTGAAAGCTACCGCGACCAATATGGCGCAAACTATATCAGCGTAATGCCCACCAACCTGTATGGCATCAATGATAATTACCATCCGCAAAATTCTCATGTACTGCCTGCCCTGATACGCAGGTTTCATGAAGCAAAAATTGCCGGACAAAAAGATGTAACAATATGGGGTACAGGTAACCCCAAACGTGAATTTTTATTTGCCGATGACCTGGCCGAAGCCTGTTTGTTTTTAATGAATCATTATAACGAAAAGGACATTGTAAACATTGGTTGCGGCGAAGATATTAGTATTAAAGAACTGGCCCAACTTGTAAAAGAAGTTACGGAATATAAAGGCGACATGCTGTTTGATACCACAAAACCAGATGGCACACCGCGTAAACTCCTCGACGTATCCAGGATCCATTCATTAGGATGGCATCATTCCACCTCTTTAAAGGAAGGACTGCAAACAGCTTACCAGGATTTTTTAACGAAACAACAAATACCTTCTGTAGCCTGATAAAGGTATATCCAAAAAAATAACAATGAAGACTGCATTAATTACTGGTGTAACCGGACAAGACGGTGCTTACCTGGCCGAATTACTTTTAGAAAAAGGGTATAAAGTACATGGAATAAAAAGACGTTCGTCTTTAATCAATACAGACCGTATTGATCATTTATACCAGGACAGGCATGAAAACAGGCAAATGTTTGTAATGCATTATGGTGATATGACAGACAGTACCAACCTGATCCGCATCATACAGGAAACACAGCCCGACGAGATCTACAACCTTGCGGCCATGAGTCATGTAAAAGTAAGCTTTGACACACCTGAATATACTGCTAACGCAGATGGTATTGGAACTTTACGTTTAATGGAAGCATTGCGTATTTTAGGTATGGAGAAAAAAACCCGTATCTACCAGGCTTCCACTTCAGAACTGTACGGATTGGTACAGGAAGTTCCGCAAAGAGAAACTACCCCGTTTTATCCAAGAAGTCCTTACGCCGTTGCAAAATTATATGCTTACTGGATAGTGGTAAACTACCGGGAAGCATATAATATGTTTGCCTGCAATGGTATTTTATTCAACCATGAAAGTCCCTTAAGGGGAGAAACTTTTGTAACCAGGAAGATCACCATGGCGGTGGCTGCCATTGCTAACGGCTTACAGAATACCCTCTACTTGGGTAATCTGAATGCACAAAGGGATTGGGGACATGCAAAAGATTATGTAGAAGCGATGTGGCTGATACTGCAACAGGATACACCCGAAGATTTTGTTATTTCAACAGGTATTACCACCAGTGTAAGGGATTTTATTAAACTTGCTTTTAATGAGGTGGGCATTGAGTTGAATTTTACAGGAGAAGGTGTGGAAGAAAGAGCCACTGTGGCGTCTTGCAGTAATCCTGCTTACCAGCTTCCTGTTGGTAAAGAAGTGGTAGCAGTAGATCCTGCATATTTCCGTCCTACAGAAGTGGAATTGTTGATTGGCGATTGTACCAAGGCAAAAGAAAAACTGGGTTGGAGACCTAAATACGACCTGGCAGGCCTGGTAAAAGAAATGGTGGCAAATGACCTGAAGGTTGTGCTGAAAAAAAAGCATTGATCAATACCCATTCAATTTTTAAATAAATTCCGGCAGTACCATCATCATATCCTCTTTGGAGGATGGGGATGTACTTTTTAATATGTTGCCTCTTCAGGAATATCGTTCCTGAAAAACTCTGATACTAAATGTCTATAAAAAAAATTATTGAATATCCATGGCAGTATGCCAGGGATTTTTTTACCAAGGGCCATGCAAGAAGCCTGGAGGCAAAAAAAAATATTATCACTTCGATAATTATTAAGGGCGCAAGTATTGCCATTGGCCTGATAGCGGTGCCGCTTACTATTAATTACATCAACCCCTCGCAATATGGAATATGGTTAACACTCAGTTCTATGATAGCCTGGATCTCTTTTTTTGATATTGGATTTACGCATGGCCTGCGCAACAAATTTGCCGAGGCAAAGGCCAAAGATGACATAAAAGTTGCCCGTATTTATATCAGCACAGCCTATTATTATATCGGCATCATCTTTTTTGTACTATGGCTGCTGCTGTTGTTTGTTAACCAGTTTATAAGCTGGCACAGTTTATTAAACCTGCCCGCCGACATGGAACAACAGGTATCCAGATTGGCCATGATCATCTTCACTTATTTTTGCTCGCAGTTTATATTCAGGCTCATCAATACAATCTTAATTGCAGATCAGCAACCGGCCAAAGCTTCCTTGCTTGAAATGCTCGGGCAACTGTTTTCATTAATATTGGTTTTTACTCTCACCAAACTTACGCAGGGATCGCTGCTGTACCTGGGCCTGGCATCGGGTATTGCGCCCACACTTGTGTTGGTGGTGGCCAATATCTGGTTTTTTAATGGCAGGTTAAAAGCTTATAAACCCGGATTACAGTTCGTAAAAAAGGAATACGCAAAAGACATCATGAAAATTGGGTTGAAGTTTTTTGTACTTCAGATTGCCGTGATTGTTCAGTTTGAGTCCAGTATGTTTTTAATTGCGAGGTATTTTAATACCACTGAAGTAACATCTTATAATATTGCCTACCGGTATTTTTTTACATTACAAATGGGCTTTCTGATTTTGCTCAGTCCCTTCTGGAGCGGGGTAACCTATGCGTATAATACCGGCGATTACGACTGGATTAAAAATGCAGTAAAAAAATACCTGCTGATCCTGATTCCCTTTGTATTAGGTGGTATTGTAATGCTTATTTTTTCTGATAAAGTGTACGAACTGTGGCTGGGAAAAAACACGGTGCATATTGAATTCAGCGTGTCCCTGTTGTGTTTGATCTTTTTCTCCACTGCAATATTTGCAAACATCTTTGTATTTGTGCTTAATGGAATAAGTGCCATTCATATTCAGTTTGTGATGATTATTTTTACTTCGATAGGTTTTTTGTTTTTATCGATTTTGCTAATAAAAAAATTCCATTTCGGAGTGCAATCGGTATTGATATCGGCCATCATATCAAATATGTTTGGATACACCATTGCACCCATTCAGTATTATAAAATATTTTATAAAAAATCAAAGGCTAAGATCTGGTATAGATAATTTACAGCTGCTGCCGGAGATGATAAGAATAATATTTTGATCACACAACTTAAATTAAAAAAAACAGGGATACTCAGCACCAGGGGCAAGCCTGTTATTGCTGCCGGAGTCAATGACTTTGATATGACGAAGGCAGAACACAGGAATTTTAATCTTTTTTGTTATGGGCTCATTATTTACACGGTGGGCTATGTACCAACCATGTGTGGTGTAAAAGTGATAGATGGCAATACACTGCAGGCCATACAGATTGTGGGGTTGCTGATGCTGCTTTCTGGTGCAATCGGGCTGATCAAATTTAAATTTGATGACCAGTATTTAGAAACACTTTTCAAGGTCATATTATTTTATGGCATCATCATCGTTATCAGGGGAATCAAATTTGACTATACCTATTTTAAAACAATTCTTTTTGATCCCGATTACACCATTTTTGTGTACCTGGTTCCTTTAGTGGTGTTGTTTCCCAGAAAGTTACAGTTATATAAAAGGTTGTTTTTTTTCCTTTTGCTCTATGCAGTTCTTTTCATCGTTTTCTGCAGTTTGTTTTTTGACGTGTTAATGGCGCCCGACTGGAGAAACTGGGAAGCACAATACGACATGGACTGTTTTTTTCTTTGCCTCTATTATCCTTCGGCTTTTTTAATGATGTCGTATGTATACCGGAGTAAATCAATTAACTGGTTTGTATTTGCCACTGCCATCTTAAGTCTTTACCTGGTAATTTATCGTGCCAGAAGAGGACCATTGCTGATGTGTGTAAGCACCCTGCTGGCTTACTTAATGGTATACCTGATACATACTAAAAGAACAGCCCTGATCATTTTTCTATCGGTGTTTTTTGCACTTGTGATCAGTATATCCATGTCGAATATTCAACTGCCCTCTATGTTTGATAACCTGCAGGCAAGGGGTAATGATGATACCAGAACAGGAGTGGAGGTTGCTATGAAAGCAGATATGAATCCAGTACAATGGGTATTTGGAAAGGGCTTAAACGGTACGTATTACTGCACTGCCGTAATTGACGACCCTACCAATATCACTTTTCAACGCAGGGTAATTGAAACAGGCTACCTGCAAATTATATTAAACGGCGGCTTGGTGAGTTTAAGCTTACTTATCCTGATCATTATTCCGGCTATTTATAAAGGCCTTTTTAAATCATCCAATATATTATGTAAAGGATCAGCCATTTTTATGCTGTTGTGGGTATTGTATCAATATCCCAGAATAGTAACCAGTTTTAGTATGTATTATATCATTATATGGCTTTGTGTGGGTATGTGCTACTCAACCAGTATCAGAAATATGACAGATGAAACAATAAAGGAATATTTGAAACGTTCTAGCAAACGTTGATTATCAGTACCCTAAACCAATTTGAAAATAATAAAATGTCTACTTTTCCAAAAGTGTTAATCATTGGCCAGCCGTTTACCAATAACAGCGGAGGAGGTATTACACAATCAAATTTATTTAGCGGCTGGGATAAAGATAAAATTGCCGTAGTATGTACTACCCATATGTTCAAGAATTTAAATACGGATATATGTGATACCTACTATATGCTGGGAACGGAGGAATATAAATGGACCTTTCCCTTTAACCTGATACAGCGCAAAGTAGTATCCGGTGGTTTAAAAGTTGCGCCTACAGCCCAAAGCAACGAAAAGCCCAAAGGCAATATAAAGATGTCGTTGCGGGAACGGATCATTGTACATTACTTTTACCCGTTTTTAGAATACATGGGCCTCATTCATCAAATATCAAGACTTACCATGTCTGATACACTAAGTAAATGGATTGAGGAATATAACCCGGATGTGATTTATGCGCAGGCATCTACCAGAGAGTCGGTATTGTTTTGCTCGCTGATGCAAACACATATTAAAAAACCCATGGTATTTCATATGATGGACGACTGGCCTGCCACCATTAGTGAAAAAGGCCCCTTTAAAAATTTCTGGAAAGGGAAAATCGATGGCGAGTTCAGAACGATGCTGGATAAATGTACCGTGTTGCTGAGCATCAGCGATTATATGGCACAGGAATATAAAAGAAGGTACGGTAAATCTTTCACCACTTTTCACAATCCAATTGAAATTGATTTTTGGAAAAGCAGCCAGCGCAAAAACTATGCATTGAATGGTACGCCTACTCTTTTATATGCGGGCAGGATAGGGCCCGGCATACAGGATTCGCTGGAAGCCATTGCCAAAGCAACCGACCAGGTGAACAAGCAAATTAATGCAACCATTCAATTTGTTTTACAGACTGAGAATAAGCCATCATGGGTTGATAATTATACCTCTGCAAAACATAAAGTTCCGGTGGCGTATAAAGAACTACCCAGGGTATTTGCTGAGGCAGATTTTTTAATACTGCCCTACGATTTTTCAGAAGATTCTATCAAGTTCATTGGCTACTCGATGCCTACCAAGGCACCGGAATATATGATGAGCGGAACACCGGTGATCGTGTATGCGCCAAAGGTAACTGCCATTGTAAAAGATGCAGAAAATAATAAGTGGGCAAAAATTGTAACAGAAAACAGCATCGATCAGCTGGCCGTTGCTATTAAAGAACTGTACCAGAACGAAGCAGAGCGAAAACAAATTGCCACCACTGCTATCGCAATAGCAGAAACAAAATTTAATTCAATAAAAGTCAGGCATCAGTTCAGGGAAATCATTTCTTCCATTACTGAATAAACGCCGGCTTATAAATATGTAAACAGTCAATAAAAGGTCGTACGACTTAAAAGGTAATAATTATTTTAAAAATCAGATTATGAAAAAGAAAATTGCTTTAGTATGCGGTGCTGGTGGTTTTATAGGAAGCCACCTGGTAAGAAAATTAAAAGAAGAAGGTTTTTACGTTCGTGGTGTGGATTTAAAACACCCTGAATTTTCTCCAACAGCCGCCGATGAATTTATTATCGGAGATCTTACAGATCCCGGATTATGCAAATTAGTAATGCAGGGCGGTATTGACGAAGTGTACCAGCTGGCAGCGGATATGGGTGGCGCCGGATATATTTTTACCGGCGAAAATGATGCAAACGTGATGCACAATTCAGCAACTATTAATTTAAATATTTTAGATGCCATGCATAAAGCAGGCGTAAAAAGAGTATTTTATTCTTCCTCTGCCTGTATGTATCCCGAGCACAACCAGCTGGATCCGGATAATCCAAACTGCAGCGAAGAATCTGCTTACCCCGCTAACCCCGACAGTGAATACGGCTGGGAAAAATTATTCAGTGAGCGTTTGTATTTAGCATACCAGCGTAACCATGGCATTGAAGCCCGTGTAGCCAGGTTCCATAATATTTTTGGACCAGAAGGTACCTGGAGAGGTGGTAAAGAAAAATCACCTGCTGCGTTGTGCAGAAAAGTGGCAGAATCTGCAGATGGTGGTACTATTGAAGTATGGGGTGACGGTAAACAAACCCGTTCTTTCTTATACATCGATGAATGTGTGGAAGGAATTTTAAAATTAACCCGTTCAGAATTCAGTGGTCCGGTAAACATCGGCTCAGATGAAATGATCTCTATCAATAACCTGGCTGCAATGGCCGCTGAAATATCAGGTAAGAAAATCAATATCAGCAATATCCCGGGTCCTTTGGGCGTAAGAGGAAGAAATTCTGATAACCGGCTGATCAAAGAAAAATTACACTGGGCACCATCTGTACCATTAAAAGTTGGGATGACCAAAACCTTTAACTGGATATCTGAACAGGTAAAGAAAAACGCAATCAAATAAAATCAGCTGAAAGATGAATTTGTTAGTTGTAGATTCTGTTGATTTTCCTTTTGGCGGCGCACACAGTGTGCATGTAGACCTTTTCATGAAGGGTTTACTGGAAAATGATGAAAATGCATTTTTAGTAATTCCGTATGGCAAAAAACGGGAGGCCCTTTCTTCATCAAAAAAGAAATACGGGCACTTTGATGGTGTGCCATATTATTTTGTAAGGGAAAGCAAACCCATTAAAAAGGGATTTCGTTTCATCGATAATTTTATAGCTGTAATTAAAACAGCCGGGCTTATTTATAAGCGCAGGAAAAAGAAAAAAGTAGATGCGGTAATCATCGGGGGCATTGTAGATATTTTAAGAGATGCCCCCGTAATTATCACCTGCGCAGTGTTGCGTATTCCGCTGTATTTCTGGCTGGTGGAAAAAGCTTCTTTGAACGAAGATCACAGGGGCATTACCGGTTTTCTTAATTACAAAAGTCAGCAACTGTCTGAATGGCTGTTTCCAAAATTTGCCTCAGGGTTAATTGTGATCTCCAGCAGCTTAAAAACATTCTATAAAAAATCGTTGCCGGAAAGTAAAATTCTGATCAACCCCATACTGGTTTCAGATAATATTTTTAAAACGGTTGATCGGCAGGAATATGAAACAGTTAAACGGAACCTCGAAAAAACCTACGAAGGCAAACGCATATTGGTGTACAGCGGTACTTTTGGAGAAAAGGATGGACTGTATTACCTGGTAGAAGCATTTGCCGAAGTGGTAAAAACATATCCTGATACTGTTTTTATAATGACGGGAAAAGGATTTGGTGACGACCTGATGAACAAGATTAAAAAACACATCAAAAATAATGGTGTGGAAGACAAGGTTAAAATGGTGGGGTTTGTAAATGCAGTAGAGCTGTTATGCTATAATACCATGGCCAATGTATTGTTCGTTTGCCGAAGCAACAGTCCATATGCTAATCATGGTTTTCCCTGGAAGCTGGGCGAATATTGCATGACTGAAAAACCTATCATTGCTACCAATGTGAGTGATATTGCAGGGTACTTTGTGGACAATGAATCGCTGTTCATTGTAGAACCCAACAACCCCAAAGCGATAGCAGAAAAAACAAAATACATATTTGAACATTACCCGGAAGCATTGGAAGTGGGCAAGCAAAGTAAACTGACCGCTTTAAAAAAGTTCAATTACTTTGAAAAAGCCACCGAGGTAGCAGATTTTATTAAAGCAACTAAAAACTAATTTTTTAAATTTTATACAACCACCTGTTATAGATACCCGCCGGCAGTGTTAAAAGCACTTGTATTATAACGCTGCAAAGCGTTATAATTGTTGTAACAACAGCATCGCTTACTGCCTGCAGGTTTACATAAGAAAATAAATATAATGAATGTTATTTCTTTCATATTTCAGGATTGGAAGGCCAACAGCAGTAATACAAAGGGTAAGCTGATACTGTTCTTTTTCAGGATAGCCAATGGCTGTTCCAAAAGAAAATATTTAAAATACTTAGGTATACCATACCTGGTTTTTTATAAATTTTTTGTAGAGTGGGTACTGGGTATAGAAATACCCTGGAATGTGCGGGCGGGTAAAAACCTGGTGCTGTATCATGGTCAGGCACTGGTGATCAACAACAATGTGGTCATTGGTGAAAATTGTGTACTCAGGCATTGCATCACATTGGGTAACTCAAGTGCCACTTCGGGTTGCCCGGTTATTGAAGATCATGTAGACATAGGGGCAAATGTAATTATCATTGGAGGTATTGTAATTGGCAGGAACAGTACTATTGGGGCGGGAAGTGTGGTTACCAAAGATGTACCAGCCAATTCTGTAGTGGTAGGTAATCCTGCAAGGGTTATTAAAACCAAAGAAACAGCATGATACTTCCGGAAGGAAAGAAGCAGCATGCTTAATAACATTAAAAATAAAGACGGCAATAAAAAGAATGAAAATATTATTTGGCATACATGGCACCACCCACACTGAAATTGCCCAGTCTGAGATCAGGGAATTTCAAAAACTGGGTATTGAAACAGCCGTGTGTACCTATGGCAACTGGGGATCTGCCAGCGGCTTGCTGGGCAGTTTTAAACTGGTTATAAAAAACGCAGTGGAACTGAAGAAAAAAGCTGCGGAACAAAGGAGTGACATTGTTTACTTAAATACAGGATTAGATTTTAAAACCCTGGTTAGAGACTCTATCACCATTTTTATTTTAAAAAGATACCGGAAAGAGTTGAAAATTGTTTTAAAAATACACGGCTCCCAAAGCGCCTTTGTATTTTCTAAAACCAACTTTCTTAAAAAATATGTTTTTAAAAAAGCAAGCCAGCTGCTGGTATTGTCGCAGGAAGAACGCAAGAATTTTTTATCAATTGGTTTGCCGCAAAATAAAGTACAGGTAACGGCCAATGTAATTGATAAAAGTATATACCGGGCCGACCCGGATTTTAAAACCAAGGCAGGATTGGACCCTCAGACCACTGTATTGTTGTTTGTAGGACGTTTTATGCCTGAAAAAGGAATTACAGATTTGATAGAGGCCTGTAAATTGATGAAAGAAAAGAAAGCTAATTATAAACTCATCTGCCTTGGAAACGGGCCTTTGTATAATGAAGCAGAAAAACTGGTACAGGCATACGGATTGCAAAATGCAGTGGAACTGAAAGGGCATATTGCAGAAAGTGAAGCAACCTATTATTATTCCAATTGTGATATATTGATATTACCCACCTATCACGAGGAGGGTTTTCCCATGGCGGTATTCCAGGCAGTAGGAGCGGGTAAACCGGTGATCACAACCCGGATAAGGGGAGCGGCTGATTATATGAAGGAATATGAAAACTGTTTGTGGGTGGAGGCAAAAAATCCGCCGCAAATAAGTAAGCAAATATTGAATCTTGTAAATGATATTCCTTTACAGGAAAAGATGAAGGCTAATAATTTGATACTTGCAGAAAAATTTACAGCAAAAAAAATTGTAGATAACCTGCTGGAATGTTTTAAGCTTATTTGATGGGAGGGCGGCAGTAGCCCGTAAATAAACTGTTACAGAAAAAAATGGCGAAGCATTTAACTTTTAATTTTCATGTACATACTTCTTATTCAGAAGATGGCTATAATACGTTTGGCCAGTTGTACCGCCACGCCAAAAAAAATAATATTGATGTACTGGCCATTACTGATCACGACAGGATAGATGGTGCAGTGGATTTTTTAAAATGGGCCAAAGCAAAACAAAAAAGTGACCTGCAAATTATAACCGGGGAGGAAGTAACATGTTCTGATGGTACACATATCATTGGGCTGTTCCTGCATACTGTTATTAAAGGAAAAACACCACTGGAAGTGGTAAAGGAAATTAAAGCACAGGGTGCATTGGTTTATTTTCCTCATCCCGACAGGAAAGATGGTATTCTTAATTCTGCCGGATTTGAGGACGTGCTGCCGCTGGGCGATTTTTACGAGTACTTCAATGCCAAGATCAATAATGACTTTAACGAATCGGCAGTTAGTAAACTGGCTGCCTGCACACACCTGAAACCTTTGGGTGGCAGCGATGCACATTATAATTACGATATCAGAAAATGTAAATGCACATTGCAGCAGAACGGCGATCTTTTCAATACCCTGCTTGCATATAAAGAATCGGGGCTCATAAAAATTGAGGGAGTTAAAAAATGGGGTTCTAATAACTACCTGCCGGGGTATTACAAAGTAAAAAGCAAATTGCCCCTGCCGGTATTTGTAAAAGCAGCAGCAAAAAAAATATTTCCTTATTATAAAAATTATAAAGACAGTAAACAACAGGTAGTGTTTGATACCATATTAAACACCATGAATAATTAACAAATGTGAAAAAGGTTTGCTGTTAAAAAATCAATACAATGGTAATATCAAAAAATAGTAAGATCAACCTGCTTTTTAAGGCGTATGGCTACTGGCTTTTTAAAAAGAAGTTTTCACGCACGCAATATAATACTGCAGCGCAGTTCAAAGATTTTCAGTTTAAGGAAGTAAAGAAAACACTGCTGTCTGCCAGGGATGTGCCCTATTATAAGGCATTGTTTGCCCAGATAGGCTTCAATCCGGAAACGGATTTTAAACAATTAGCTGACCTGGAAAAAATACCGGTGCTGACCAAGGAGATCATTCGTAAAGAATACAAGAACCTGATCAATCCAAACTATAAAGGAATTGCCATTGAGTATGCCACCAGCGGATCAACCGGTGAGCCGCAGAAAATGCTGCTTACGCCATACATGGTAGCCATTGATAAGGCTATGATATTCCGCCATCACAGCTGGAGTAGCAATAAAAGCCGGCCTACTATTTTTTCGTTGCGCAGTTATGTATTGAAAGAAGCCAACTCACCCCTGTTCAAATATAATTCAGTAGAGAAAACCTATTATTTCTCTGCATATAATTTAAACCACAGTAATGCGGCTTATTATATACAGGAACTGGTTAAGATCAATCCCGATATTTTAAGAGGGTATCCTTCTTCCATCAGTTTTTTATGCGATTATTTAACTGCCGAAGATGTAAGTAAACTCACCAATTTAAAAGGTATCTACACATCATCTGAAACATTGAGCGATGAAGAAAGAGTGAAGATTGAAGGCTTGTTTGGAAAAAAATTATTTAACTGGTATGGCATGACGGAACCTGCCATCATCATTAAAGAAGGACCCGATCATGAAGGCATGCATTTATGCCTGGAATACGGGTATCCCGAATTTGGCGCAACAGACAAAGACAATATTAAAAAACTGATCACTACTTCTTTTTATAATGCAGCCATGCCTTTTATCCGTTACGATACGGGCGACCTGGTAGAAATTGCAGAGCAAAACAGCCATGCCGGTGCAATACAACTGCCGGTTGTAAAAACAGTGCTGGGAAGAAAAGATGATTTTATTGTTGGCTTAAATGGTGCCAAATTACCCTCCATTAATTTTTACACCCTTTTCAGGGAGTTCTCTAAAATAAAAGCCTTCCAGATTGTGCAGTATTCCACACTGGAAGTGCTGGTACTCATCAGGGCTATAGAAAAACTGAGCGGGGAAGAAATGGCGGCGTTAAGAAAAGGATTGGAATTAAGGATCGGAGAGGGTATTGCTATCTCTATTGAAGAAAGAGAAAAATTCTTTACCAATGCAGATGGTAAAACACTGGTAGTGGTAAAGAAGCCGGGCAGTTATAAGCTGGCCAGCTACGATGCCTATTCACTGTCTACTCAAAAAGCATGGGATAATTACAGGAAAGATGTGGTGTCATATAAATTAGACTGGAATGAAGCAGATGAAGTGGCCGACCAGGGCGTACTTGATTTTATTACCAACCTGTATAAAAAAGACAATTTATTAAAATGGTATCCCGAGGCGGATCATACCATGCTGCTTGAAAAACTTCGCAGTTTCAACGGGCTCGATTCAACCAAAAAAATATTACTGGCGCATGGTTCAGATAATGCCCTGCGCATGATTCTGCAGGTATTTACCAACCAAAGCAAATGCATGGTGCTGCTGCCTACCTATGATAATTTCAGGGCGCAGGCAGAATCGTTTGGCAATAATGTGATTGGTATATCCGTATCTGATGCTACCGAAGAAAGCATCCAAACTATTCTTAGCGAGATCGTAAAACTGCAACCCCGCCTGATCTATATCACCAATCCCAATAACCCCATTGGCTACCAGATTGAGAGCGAGGGATTGAAGAAAATTTTAACCACTGCAAAATCAATCAGCGCCCTGGTAATTGTGGACGAAGCTTATTACGAATTTTCAAGGGAAACAGCGTTGCCTTTAATGAATGAATTCAATAACCTGATGATCATCCGCACTTTTTCAAAAGCTTTTGGGCTGGCGGGCATTCGCCTGGGCTACCTGCTGGCAAATGAAGAAATAGTTGATGAACTGAAGAAAGTGTACAATCCAAAAGATGTAACCATGCTGAGTGCGTCGGTGGGCGAGTACATGCTGAATAATTTTGATAAAATTGATAAGTATGTAGATGAAGTGAACAGCAATAAAGAAGTGTTTTATACTTACTGCAGGGAGCATGGAATAAAATATTATCCTTCCAAAGCCAATTTTGTATCGTACCAGGTGGATAATGCCGCTAACTACATTCAGTTTATGGCCGATAATAAAGTGTACCTGCGGGACAGGAAGAGTTATTTCAACGGAGAATTTGTAAGAGCCACCATTGGTGCAAGCGAATCGTTCAATGCATTTTTAACGGCCGACAAAGCATACCGGAATAAATAAAAAATCAACTATACGAATTATACAACGATTGAACCTTGCGGTAAAAGAATTTAAAAACAATACACATGCAACAATTAATACAAAATTTTAAAACCGGCGAATTGTACGTAGATGAAGTACCCATGCCTTCTATTTCGAGCGGAATGGTACTGGTGGAAAATGAGTTTTCACTGATCAGTGCAGGAACCGAACGCGGCACTGTAAAAGTAGCAAAAGCCAGCCTGCTGGGAAAAGCAAAACAGCGTCCCGACCTGGTGGCACAAGTATTACAGAATATAAAAAAAGAAGGCCTTGCGGCTACCATAAATAAAGTAAGAACCAAACTGGATTCTTTAAAGGCACTGGGCTACAGTACTGCGGGAGTGGTAATGGCATCCATGGACACGAACAGTGTTTTTAAAACCGGCGACCGGGTGGCATGTGCGGGACAGGATTTTGCATCTCATGCAGAAATTGTGGCCATACCACAAAACCTGGTTACCAAAATACCCGACAATGTAAGTTCTGAAGAAGCCGCTTTTACCACCCTGGGTGCTATTGCATTGCAGGGCGTACGGCAGGCCGAACCCAAACTGGGCGAAAAAGTATGCGTGATAGGTCTGGGTCTGTTAGGCCAAATAACCTGCCAGCTGTTAAAAGCCAATGGATGTGCTGTTTTTGGTATCGACCTCAATCCCGGCCTCATCAAACTTGCCAATGAAACTGGCGCTGCCGACAGTGCCCTTAACAGAAGCGATGCCAATCTGGTAAGTGTATGTAACGATTTTACCAACGGACAGGGATTTGATGCCATCATCATTACTGCGGCCGCACCATCCAACGATCCTATTGAACTGTCGGCCGAGATCGTAAGAAAAAAAGGAAAAATAGTAGTGGTGGGTGCCGTTAAAATGGACATCCCCAGGGACCCGCATTTTTACAGGAAAGAACTGGATCTGCGGATGTCATGTTCTTATGGCCCGGGAAGATATGATGTGAATTATGAAGACCAGGGGCAGGACTATCCCTTTGCATATGTAAGATGGACCGAACAACGCAACATGCAGGCCTTCCTTGACCTGTTATCGCGAAAAGCCATCAACATTAAACCATTGATTACGCATGTTTTTGAAATTGCCGATGCAGAAAAAGCATACGATATCGTATTGGGAAAAACACCCGAACCGCATATCGGCATCTTATTAAAGTATTCTGATAATGCTGCTAAAAAACAAACCCATGTTACTGTAAAAAATGATCCGGTTAAAAAGATCAATGCAGGATTTATTGGCGCAGGAAGCTTTGCACAGAGTTACCTGATACCCAATGTAAAATCATACGGCGCTTCGCTGGATGGAGTGGTTACTTCAAAAGGCATCACATCTAAAAATGTAGCCGATAAATTCAAATTCAATTTTTGTTCGGCAGAAGCAGGCGATGTACTGAACAATAATAATATCAATACTATTTTTATTGCCACACCCCATTCTTCACATGCCGAGCTGGTAGCTAAAAGTTTAACCGCCGGCAAGGCAGTATTTGTTGAAAAACCACTTGCTATCAATATTGATCAGCTGAACAATGTAATAGCCACCAGGGAAAAATATAAACAACCTTTAATGGTGGGCTTTAACAGGCGTTTTGCTCCCATCAGTATTGCCATCAAAAAAGAATTCAGCAGCGTAACAGAACCTATTGTGGTGAACATACGCGTAAATGCCGGCTTAATTCCCAAAGAGCACTGGACGCAGCAACCGGAAATTGGAGGCGGAAGAATTGTGGGTGAAGTGTGCCACTTTATTGACCTGATGCAATATTTTACCGGTTCAGAACCTGTAAACGTGTATGCGGCATCTGTACATACTGCCAATGATAAAATTACCCCGGAAGACAATATCGCCATCGTGGTAAAATTTAAAAACGGTTCAGTAGGTAACCTTACTTACCTGGCCAATGGCGATAAATCGATGCCAAAAGAATTAATAGAGGTTTTTGGTGCCGGCAATATTGGTGTGATCAATGATTTCAGAGAGGGTGCTTTTCATAAGGGCAATAAAATAACCAAACTGAAATCGTCAGGCAAGGGACATAAAGAAGAAGTGGATGCTTTTTTAAATGCAATTAATAATGGTGCCGAAAGCCCCATCAGTTTCAGGTCTATTTGCCTAACCACGTTAACCACATTTAAAATACTGGATAGTTTATATACCGGTAATTCACAGGAAATAAGCATTGATGTTTAAAGAGGTAACAGGTTCATTTGATCAGTTAAAAGATTATTGTGAACGGGAAGCATTTAAAGGATACGATCCATATGATGGATTAAACAGCAGGTTGTTCAATGCCATTCCGCTGGTATCTAAAAACCGTATTGCCCGTTTGGCATGGATACAAACATTCAAACGGTCGCCCATTAATTTCAGGGTACTTACGGGTGTAAAAAAAGATTATAATCCCAAAGCACTGGGCTTATTTCTGTCGGGATACTGCAATTTGTACCAGGGCGATCCCCAACAGGAGTACCTGGATAAGATCTATTTTTTTGCAGCCAAACTACAGGAACTGCAAAGTACAAAATGGAGTGGTGCTTGTTGGGGATATAATTTCGACTGGCAGGCAAGGGCTTTTTTTCAGCCCAAGCACACCCCCACCGTGGTGGCATCGGTGTTTATTGCCAGCGCCTTGTTAGATGCGTATGAAATTACCGGGGAAGAGAACTTGCTTAAAATTGCAAGAAGCACCTGTAATTTTATTTTGAAAGACCTGAACCGCACGGAAGATGGAAAAGGCAATTTTGCATTTTCATATTCTCCGCTGGATAAAAGTGTGGTGTTCAATGCATCATTACTGGGTAGCCGCTTGCTTGCAAGGGTATACAGCTTTACCAGGGAAGCAGCATTACTGGATGCGGCAAAAAAATCGGTAACATTTTGCTGCGATTACCAGCAGGAAAATGGAGCCTGGGCATATGGCACATTGCCCTTTCACCAGTGGGTGGATAATTTTCATACGGGGTACAACCTGGAATGCATTGCAGATTATATGAAATATTCAGGCGATCTGTCGTATGCAAATTATGTATCAAAAGGATTTGATTATTATATCAATACTTTTTTTACAGCGGAAGGGATTCCCAAATATTATAACAATGCGGTTTACCCGGTAGACATACATGCGCCGGCACAAATGGTTGTTACAATAGCAAAGCTGGGGAAATTTAAGGAACAAAAAGTGGTGATGGATGCAGTGCTGCACTGGACCATCACGAAGATGCAATCTGGGAAAGGTTTTTTTTATTACCAGATCAACAAACATTTTTCATCTAAAATTCCATATATGCGCTGGGCGCAGGCATGGATGTTTTATGCTTTATCTACTTATATTAAAATAGAAAAAAGTGAGCAGAATTAATTTTTGTAATATACCTGTTGATGCACTTACCATGCAGCAAACTGTTGACCTGATTGATAAGGCCATAGCTGCCAACAAGCCCATACATCATGTGGTGATCAATGCGGCCAAAGTGGTGAATGCGCAAAAAGACAGTGCACTACGTGACTCTATTGTGGATTGTGATATTATCAATGCCGATGGCCAGGCCATTGTGTGGGCATCCCGTTTTTTAAAATGCCCTTTACCCGAACGTGTGGCTGGAATTGACCTGATGCAAAACCTGGTGAAACTGGCGGCTGAAAAAAAGCATACCATATTCTTTTTGGGTGCTAAGGAAGAAGTGGTGAAAGAAGTGGTGAATGTATATACCGGTATGTACGGCAAACAGGTGATAGCAGGTTACCGCAATGGCTATTTTACAAAAGAAGAGGAAGAAGTGGTGGCTAAACAAATTGCCGCCTCGGGTGCCAATATTCTTTTTGTAGCGATGAGTTCTCCTAAAAAAGAGATCTTTTTAAATACCTATAAAAACCTGATACAAATACCCTTCATTATGGGTGTTGGAGGAAGTTTTGATGTAGTATCAGGCCTGGTAAAAAGAGCACCCCGCTGGATGCAAACCTGGGGACTGGAATGGTTTTACAGGGTGATGCAGGAACCACGCCGTATGTGGAAGCGTTACCTGTTTGGCAATTCAGAATTCATTTACCTGATAGCAAAAGAAAAATGGAAACTGGTTTTTAAAACCAAATAATTTGTATTTCAATACCGCTGCACAGCGGGTATATTACCGTAATAAAATTTTTAAATAATGAACATCACTTTAGTTGCAGGCGCCCGGCCCAATTTTATGAAAATTGCCCCCATCATTAAGGCAATCAAACAAGCGCAGGCCGCAGGAAAAAATATACACTACAGGCTGGTACATACCGGGCAGCATTATGATAAAAAAATGAGTGCCGATTTTTTTGAGCAACTGGGCATTCCTCACCCAGATACCAACCTGGAATGTGGTGGCGGCACACAGGCAGAACAAACAGCAGCCATTATGGTGAAGTTTGAACAGGAATTAATTGCCAACAGACCCAACCTGATTTTGGTGGTGGGTGATGTTACCTCTACAATGGCCTGTACCATCACAGCAAAAAAACTTTGTATTGATGCCACACACGTGGAAGCAGGTATCCGGTCAGGTGATATGACCATGCCCGAAGAGATCAACCGCATTGTTACCGATTCTTTGTGCGACTATTTCTTTACCACCAGTGAGCAGGCTAATTTGCAGCTGCAGAAAAGCGGAGTTGCTGATGACCGTATCTTTTTTGTGGGCAATACCATGATAGATACTTTATTTCAAAATATTGAAAGAATACAAAAACCTAATTTTTGGGATGCACACCAATTGCAGCCGGGAAAATATTTCCTGGTTACTTTACACCGTCCTTCCAATGTGGATGATCCTCAAAAACTGGCAGCCATACTGTCGGCCATAGAGGCAGCAGCCCAGGGCCTGCCCATTGTTTTCCCGGTGCACCCGCGTACCCGGCAGATCATTGATAAATTTAAGATCAGCGATAAAGGTATTTTAATGATTGATCCCCAGGGTTACCTGGAGTTTATGTACCTGATAAAAAATGCCAGGGGCATTATTACAGATTCGGGCGGTATTACTGAAGAAGCTACGGTATTGCATATCCCGTGTTTAACATTGCGCAATTCCACCGAAAGGCCCGAAACCGTAACCATTGGAACCAACGAACTGATTGGCGATGATATTGAAAAACTGCAGCCCGCACTTAAAAAAATAATGGATGGAGAATGGAAAAAAGGGGCAGTACCCCCATTCTGGGATGGGCATACTTCAGAACGCATCATCGACACATTGATCAAATTATACCCATAGTATATTATAATAACAATAAAATACAGCTTTCCGGGAACCAAAGTTTTGAAAACTGTACCATGAATCTTTTTATTAAAAACAACGTTACCTAAATACTGATATGAACAGGCAGTTTGAACGATATCTACAAATGACCCTTGTGATGCTGGATCTGTTTGCCATAACTTTTGGATATTTTATTTCTAAGGTTTTTCTTACAGCCGCTATTCCGGCAGATTCATGGGGAGTATATTTTCAGTACTGGACCCTGTCGGTTGCCTGCTGGCTGCTGTTGTCCTTTTTTTTACGAACCTATGCCGGTAATGTAATTCTAACATTTGAACATTTTACCAAACGCACCACACAGGTGTACCTGCTCTGGATCATCTGCATGCTTTTTTATCTTTTCTTTACAAGAGAGCTGCGTATATCCAGGCTGTTCATTATTTTCAGTATGGGTGTGTTTGGGGCAGGGTTGCTGGTGAACCGGTTTTTATACCTGGGCATAAAAAAATATTTTAAGAACAGTCCGTATCTTATAAAAAAAGTAATCATACTGGGCTATAATGAAACAGCAAAAAAGCTGGCCAAGTATTTTGAAGAAGATGGTATTAATACCCAGCTGCTTGGTTTTATTGAAGACAATAAAAATGTGCATGAACTGTCGCATTACCCCATCATCACTGATGTAAGCAAGGCGCTTGATGTGGCAAAAGAATTTGAGGTTACTGAAATTTACTCTACCATTACACCCGAACAGAATAAGGACATTTATGATTTAATGTACCAGTCCGAAAAAGAATGTATCCGCTTTAAAATTGTACCCAATCTTTCTGTATTCATTACCAGGGATGTGCACATAGAATATTTTGGAGAATTGCCCATTCTTTCTTTGCGCAGCGAGCCATTGGATGATGTAGGCAACCGGATCAAAAAAAGAGTACTGGATATTGTGGTAAGTTTGCTCATCATTGTTTTTGTATTATCCTGGCTGGTACCTATTTTAGGATTGTTGATCTTATTAGAATCACGAGGTCCTATCTTTTTTGCACAGCTAAGAACAGGAAAAAACATGAAGCCGTTTTACTGTTATAAATTCCGCAGTATGCGTAAGAATAAGGATGCGGATTTAAAACAGGCTACTGCAAACGACAGCAGGGTAACCAAAATAGGCCGGTTCATACGCCGTACCAGCCTGGATGAATTTCCACAGTTTATAAATGTATTCAAGGGCAATATGAGTTTGGTGGGCCCAAGGCCGCACATGTTAAAGCACACCGATGATTATTCTAAAGTGGTGGATGAATACATGATCCGCCAGTTTTTAAAACCGGGCATCACGGGTTGGGCACAGGTAAACGGCTATCGTGGAGAAATTACCAATCCCGAACAAATTCAGATGCGGGTAAACAAGGATTTATGGTACCTGGAAAACTGGACTTTGTGGCTCGATCTGCAAATCCTGTTCTTAACAGCCTACCAGGTTTTTAAAGGCGATAAAAACGCTTTTTAGAGAGCCAGAGATGTGGAAAAAAATTGTTGAAGACAAGAATTATCGTTATATATTTAACCACCATTAAACCTAAAGTATGAAAATTTTAATAACCGGGGTAGCCGGTTTTATTGGTTCCAACCTGGCCAAAAAATTATTAGAAAGGAACCACACCGTAATAGGAATTGATAACCTGAATTATGGATTTTTGCGAAATATAGAATTCGCTAAAGACAATCCTGATTTTCAGTTTATCATGGGCGATATTGCCAATCCGCTGATCCTTAAAGATGTAAAGGCAGATATTATCATTCACCTGGCATCACAAAAAATTCCAAGGTATACCAACGCACTCAGAACACTGGAAGAAAATTACCTGATGCTGCGTAACGTGGTGCATAAATGCATCATGGATAAATCTAAAATTCTTTTTGCATCTACATCCGATGTGTATGGTAAAAATCCAAACATTCCCTTTGCCGAAACATCCGACCTGGTAATGGGCCCCACCACCGTAAAACGCTGGGCCTATGCCTTATCTAAAATGTATGGCGAGCAGTATATCATTGCCAACCACGATGAATACGGGCTAAAGTATACCATTACCCGCTTTTTTGGATCTTATGGGCTTAACCAAAACCTTACCTGGTGGGGAGGTCCGCAATCGGTATTTATAGAAAAGGCCTTTAAAAATGAAACCATTGATATACACGGAGACGGTTCTCAAACCCGAACCTTTACGTATGTGGATGATACCGTAAATGCTCTGGTAGCCTGTATTGAAAATGATAAATCAGACAATGAGATCTTTAATACCGGTCCAATGGACAATGCAGAAATATCTATTAAAGACCTGGCCATTTTAATATGGAAACTGGTAAATGGTAAAGATGCCGAGCCTAAACTGAATTATATCCCTTACTCAACATTTGGCAATTATGAAGATGTGATGAGAAGGGTACCCGATATTACCAAACTTCGCACTACACTTAATTTTGAGCCTGAATGGAGTTTGGAAGCAGGCCTTAAAATAACCATCGACTGGCAAAAGCAATTCATACTTTAATTCTGCCACCGGCACTAAAACTTTGAAAAATAATTATAATGCAATCGGAAAAATTTGGAATAGTGGGTGGCGGCATTATGGGAATGACACTGGCACTCCGTTTAGCGCAGCAGGGAAAAAAGGTTAGCTTATTTGAAGCAGCCCCGGAATTGGGGGGGCTGGTCAGTTCGTGGAAAATGAACGATGTGGAATGGGATAAATTTTATCATGTTATCCTGTTATCAGATTTTGAAACAAGAGGGATACTGAAAGAAATAGGGCTTGAAGACAAAGTAGAATGGGTGGAAACAAAAACCGGTTTTTACATGAACGGGAAATTGTATTCCATGTCGGATACCATAGAGTTTTTAAAATTTCCCACGCTTAACTTAATTGATAAATTTCGCCTGGGACTCACCATACTGGTGGCGTCAAGAATAAAGAACTGGAGAAAACTGGAGCAAATTCCTGTTACTACCTGGTTGCGGCGCTGGTCGGGAAAAAATACTTTTAATAAGATATGGCTGCCTTTATTGAGGGCCAAGCTGGGCGATAGCTATAAAAAAACATCGGCTGTTTTTATATGGGCTACCATTCAGCGTTTGTACGGTGCCAGGCGCAGCGGCTTAAAAAAAGAAATGTTTGGCTATGTAAAGGGTGGGTATAAAACTGTGGTAGAAGCATTTAAACAAAAACTAATTGCCGAAGGAGTAGACATCAAGACCAATCATGTGGCTACAGAAATTAAAGCTGCAGCAAATGGTAATACACAAATCGTTTTTACAGACGGAATAGCCACCGAATTTGATACAGTAATCTCCACGCTGCCCTCCAGCCTGTCTGCAAAATTATGCAGCGGAATTACAGAGACAGAAGCGCAAAAACTGAATAATATCGAATACCTGGGTGTTATTTGTATGTCGGTTATGCTGGATCAATCGATCAGCGATTTTTATGTAACCAATATAACCGATTCGTGGGTGCCGTTTACCGGCGTTATTGAAATGAGTGCACTGGTAGATAAAAAACATTTTAATAATCACGCCCTGGTATACCTGCCCAAGTATCTCAGTCCGGCAGACCCGCTGTTCAATAATTCTGATGAAGAAATAAAAGAATACTTCCTCAGTAATTTTAAAAAAATGTACCCATGGATTACAGACGGGCATATTAAATTTGCCGGTGTGGCCCGGGCCCGGCACGTGATTACTGTGCTAACCGAAAATTACGAGGCTAATTTACCGGGTATCAAAACATCGGTACCCAATACATATATCATTAACACCTCTTACATAAAGGACGGCACATTGAATGTGAATGAAACCATTAAAGTAGCAGAAACAAAACTTAAAGAACTGTTGACATAAATTGTATGGCAAAGAAAAAATTACTGGCAAGTATCTCCCTTGACCTGGACGACCAGTGGTCGTATATGAAAGTACACGGCGATGAAGGATGGGAAAGCTTTCCCTCGTACCTGGATATTGTAATACCCATTTTTTTAGATGTTTTTGATAAGCTGGATATTAAGATCACTTTTTTTGTGGTAGGGCAGGATGCTGCCATTGAAAAGAACCATGCTGTTTTAAAAACCATTATCGACAGGGGGCACGAAATTGGCAATCACTCATTTCATCACGAAAGCTGGCTAAAAACCTATTCTAAAGAAAAAATAGAGCAGGAGATCATTATTGCTGAGGAAGCAATTGTTGCTGCTACAGGCATACGCACCAATATGTTTCGTGGCCCGGGTTTTAGCTGGAGCAACGATTTGCTGGAAGTATTGCAAAAGCGCAATTATCTTTTTGATGCTTCCACCCTGCCCACCTATATTTCGCCTTTGATGCGGCGCTATTATTTTGCCAAATCAAAACTAACTAAAGAACAAAAAGAAAGCCGCAAGGAATTATTTGGTTCATTTAAAGAAGGCTTTTTTCCGCTTAAGCCCTATAAATGGAAGCTGAACAACAGTAAAAAATTACTGGAAATACCGGTAACCACCATGCCTGTTTTTAAATTGCCTTTTCATCAAAGCTATTTATTGTACATCAGTGGTGTATCAAAGGGATTAATGAAACTGTACCTGTGGTTTGCCATCATGATGTGTAAGCTTACAAAAACACCACCCAGCTATCTGTTACATCCGCTGGATTTGATTGGGGGTGATGATGTGCCGCAATTGTCTTTTTTCCCGGGCATGAATATTAAAAGTGAAAAAAAAATGGAAGTGTTTGAAACCGCCATTACCATGCTGAAGAAAAATTTTGAACTGTTACCCATGTCTGAATTTTCAAAACACTTTGCAGGAGAGCTGAAAGAAATTGAAACCAAAAAAAATTAAATGAAAATTTTTTCAATAGTAGGCGCCAGGCCTCAGTTTATAAAACTGGCACCCTTATCGGCGGCACTGCAGCATGTGCACCAGGAGTATATTGTGCATACAGGCCAGCATTATGATTATGCCATGTCTGAGCAGATATTTACCGACCTGGGTATAAGAAAGCCCGATATACATCTGGAAGTGGGTGCAGGCAACCAAACGCAGCAGATCACCGATATGATGCTGAAGCTGGAAGCGGAAATGACAGCCAAAAAACCAGATGCTGTAATTGTGTTTGGAGATACCAATTCTACTTTGGCCGGTGCACTAATAGCAGCAAAGCTCAATATTCCCATTATACATATTGAGGCAGGATTGAGGAGTTTTAACCGAACCATGCCCGAAGAGATCAACCGCATCATTACCGATCATGTATCCAAATATCTTTTTGCACCCACAACAACAGCGGTAACAAACCTTAGTAACGAAGGTTTGGCAAAAGAAACCTATCTCACCGGTGATATCATGGTGGATACCATGAAAAACAGTATTGAAGTTGCGGCTCAAAAATCAACTGTTATAGCAGATATGCAACTGGAGCAAACGGACTTTCATTTACTTACGCTGCATCGGCACTACAATGTAGATGACAATGGTATAATGGTACATTTGCTTACCCAACTGGGCGGGTTGAACGAAACCATCATTTTTCCCGTGCATCCCCGAACAAAAAAAATGCTGCCCGCCGGGTTCACGGTTCCTGCCAATATCAGGATGACAGAGCCTAAAGGCTACCTTGATTTTATTGCGCTGGAACAGGCAGCCACTAAAATCATCACCGATTCGGGCGGCATTCAAAAGGAAGCTTACATACTTAAAAAACCTTGCATAACTTTGCGAACAGAGACAGAATGGGTAGAAACAGTAACCGAACAATGGAATTTACTTGTTAATCCTTCAGACACTAATATCACAGAAAAAATAGCCGGCTTTGTAACTCCTGCAACGCAAACGCAGGTGTTTGGCAATAACGTAACAGCAGAAATGGTAAAAATAATCAACACCCTTGCATAAAGTTTTGTTGTTTTTTAAACGAATCAATATTAAGTGAACAACAATCCTGATAAACCTGTATTTGCTAAACCAAAACTATTCAACATGAAAAAGGTATGCAGTTCTTTTTTAGATTGTGGCGAAGGGAGAGTGGATCTTTTTACAAAAAAAGGGCATCTTATAAAAGAATGTCAAACTTGTGAACACCGGTTTACAGAAATTAGGGATGTAGAAAATCACCTGCAGGATACTTATTCTGACACGTATTTTTTTGAAGGTAAAGAAGGCTACCCGAATTACCTGGAAGAGAAAGACATGCTGTACCGGTCAGGCGAAAAATTTGCAAAGATCATTTCAAAATATACCAGGCCGGGCAAAGTACTGGATGTAGGTTGTGCGGCAGGTTTTATACTGAAGGCATTTGAAAAAGCTGGTTGGGAATGTTATGGTGTAGAACCCAATGATACCATGGCTTCGTACGGCAGAGAACAGTTGAAGCTGGACATCAGAACAGGGGGAATGGAAACATTCAGCTCTGATCAGCAATTTGACCTGATCAATTTAATTGAAGTAATTGGCAGCTTGTATGATCTTGATAAAGCCATGCAAAATGTACAGCAATTGTGTAAAGAAGGAGGATTGGTACTGGTAGAATCCTGGGACATGAAATGCGCTGCGGCCCGTTTTTTTGGCAGCAACTGGCACGAGTACTGTCCGCCCAGTGTGGTTCACTGGTTTTCGGATGCCACCTTGAGCCAGTTGTTTGAGTACTATGGATTTAAACTGATAGCGCAGGGGCGGCCTTCAAAAAAGATCAATTTAAAACACGGCCTTGCCATTATTGCCGAAAATTCATCTAATGGAGGCCTCAAAAAAAAGTTGTTTGACTTTTTAAGCCGCACACTGGGTAAAGTAGCAGTGCCATATCCGCCGGTAGATGTAAAATGGTACTTGTATAAAAAAATATAAGTGGTAAGTAAAATAAAATCAGCAACGGACTAACTTAAGTGCATATAAAATAATAAATGATGGAGCTAGAAAATAAACTTTTTATAACAATTGTTGCACCATGCTACAATGAAGAGGCAATATTGAAATTGAACATCAATACCATTATTGCATATATGCAGGGTAAGGAACATAAGTATGCATGGGAAATTTTAATAGTGAATGATGGCAGTAAAGATGCTACGGGGGCTATTGCAGATGAACTGGTAATGCAAAATAACCATGTGAGGGTAATTCATCATCCGGCCAATTTAAATTTGGGCAATGCATTGCAAACAGGTTTCCGCAATGCCAAAGGTGAAGTGATTGTGGTACTGGATATAGACCTGAGTTATGATGTGGGATATATTGAAGAAATGACGGATAAACTGGTGAACACCCGTGCCGATATTGTAATTGCCTCGCCTTATATGAAAGGGGGCAAGGTAACTGCAGTGCCTTTTATGCGAAGTGTGATGAGCAAATATGTAAATAAGTTCATGCGCTTTGCTGCACAGGAAAAATACCATACGTTTACCGGTATGGCCAGGGCCTACCGCAAAAGTTTTATTCAAACCGTTAACCTAAAAACCAAGGACTACGAGATAATGCCGGAGATCATTTACAAATCGATGATCTTAAGGGCTAAAATTGTTGAAATTCCGGCTCACCTTGACTGGACAGAACAAAATAAGTTTGCCGGCAAAAGAAGCTCCAGCTTACGGGTACTCAGAAGTTTTTTCTCCGGACTGATGTCGGGATTTATTTTCAGGCCCTACTTTTTTTTCATGACCATCGGCGCTTTTTTGATGATACTGTCATTGTACGAACTGGTATGGCTACTTTATGATACCTTATCAGACCTGGCTGCTTCCAGATCATTGTTACCGAATGCAGAGTGGTCTTTTTCTCACAGCCTGGCAACGCAGTTCAAAAAAAATCCGCAGTCTTTCCTGGTGGGTGGTATTACTTTTGTTATTGCCATTCAATTTTTAAGCCTGGGTTTTTTATCACTGCAAAGCAAGCGGTACTTTGAAGAGCTGTTTCATTTGGGTACAGCGTTAAAAAAACATACAATACACGGGGAAAATTCTACAAAAGATCAGCAACAGGTTAATTGATTATGAAAAAAATACAACTGCCCAAAAATCCTTTTTTACTTTTTTCACCCTTCCTGGTGTTATTTGTAATTATAGCTTTACTCTATCATACCGATGGTAACTACGGGGATGAGAGCAGGTACTTGTTTTATGCACGGTATATGATTGACGGCATGCTGCCGCATACTGATCCCGATTTTGATTACCTGGGCAACGGACCCGGATATTCCATCATACTGATCCCTTTCATCGCATTTCATATTTCGCTTGCCTGGATAGCAGTAATGAATGCAGTGTTTTATTATTTATCAATTGTACTGCTGTTTAAAACAGCGCAAAAATTTGTCAGTTTCCGCAATGCGGTAATCATTAGTTTATTCTGGGCATTGTACATTAATTCATACGAATACATAGGAAAGATATTGCCCGAGATATTTACTTCTTTTTTGATGTGCCTGATAATTTACTTATTGGTAAATGCATTTCAACCCGGCAAGTCCAAAATATATATTTATTTATCAGGCTTTACAATAGGGTTTACCGCCCTTACCAAACCCATTTTTGGGTATGTGATGTTGTGTATGCTGGTTGTTGTTTTGGTACTGCTGCTGTTAAAGCGTACCAGTAAAAACTACCGCACCACCCTGCTGGTGCTGGTAATGGCCTTTGCCACCACAGCGCCCTACCTGGTACATACCTACAAGGTTACCGGCCGGATATTTTACTGGAGTTCTCTGGGCGGTAATAATTTTTACTGGGCTACTGTGCCCAACGAGCATGAATACGGAAGCTGGTTTCCCAATCCCGGGCTGGCAGTAGATCCGGCTACAAAGTATACGCATATTGCCGACTTCCAGGAACGCATACGCGTAACACATAAAGAAGATTTTGACGAGATCAATAAATATAAAGGGGTAGAACATGATGATGCTTACAAAAGAGTGGCTATTAAAAACATTAAAGAACACCCGTTAAAATTTATTCAAAACTGCATTAGTAACCTGGGCAGGATTGTATTTAATTTTCCGTATTCTTACAAACTGCAAAGTCCTTATACTTTGGTAAGACTCCCCTTCAATGGTATTTTAGTAGTATTGCTGTTTGTTTGTTTAGTGCCCACTTTGCGTAACTGGAAAAAGATCGATTACGCCATCCGCTTTGCCTTATTCTTTTCATTGATTTACCTGGGTGGCAGTATTTTGGGCAGTGCCGAAACCAGGATGTTTACATTAATTGTACCTGTATTACTTATATGGATAGCCACGGTATTGCAAAGAGCAGTTAAAATAAATATGGGCACATGGGATAATGCATAAAACTGGTTTATTATAAAAAGTATTTATTCAAATTTTAATTATACGAATCAAATAAACAGAAAAAATTATTTTACATCCTTCCATTTTCAGTAAAATGTTGTCTATATCCTGATAAAACCAATTCATGTGATTCCCCATTTAAAACAAGTGAACAAAAGGCATAGAAGTATTGCTGCTTTTTATACAGCAGCAGCGTGCAGGAAATTGGCAGTATGTAAATAAATGAAGGGATGTAACAATTAAAATATTTAATGATATCAACAATGGAACTTATAACTTTTCAATCTTTAAAAAAGAACTTAAAAAAAGATTTTTCCGCATTTAAAACAGTTAAAATTGCGGTGCTGGGCGATTCTGCCACCCAAATGTACGTGCAGGCCATTAAAGGCTATGGCTATGAGGCAGGTATTGCATTTGATGTTTTTGAAGCAGATTACGACCAGATTGAACTGCAGGCTTATGATACCAGTTCAGAACTGTATGCCTTTAACCCGGAATACATTGTTATTTTTTACTGTTCCAATAAATTATTAAAAAAATTTGGCGCCCAGCCCCTGGGTAACAAACCTAATTTTGCGCAGCAGCAAATTGATAAATACAAAAACTTATATCAAACCATTACTGCCAAAATAAAAGCCCGTATCATCTTTTTTAATTTTAATGAAATGGATGATGCTGTTTTTGGCAATTTTGCCAATAAAACAGACGTGTCGTTTGTATATCAGCTGCGGAAGATCAACCTGGAGCTGATGCACCTGGCCCAGCAGCTTAAAAATTTATTTATACTGGACATCAATTTATTGCAAAGCCGTTATGGCAACCAGTTCATCACCGACAATAAAATTTACATTAATACCGACCTGTTATTAAGTATTGACTTTTTGCCCATTATTGCAAAAGGAACACTGGATATTATACAATCTATCAGCGGTAAATTTAAAAAATGCCTGATACTTGACCTGGACAATACCACCTGGGGCGGCATAATTGGTGATGATGGAGTGGAAAATATTCAAATTGGTGATTTGGGTATAGGAAAAGCTTTTTCTGAACTGCAGTTGTGGGCCAAGCAATTAAAACAAAGAGGCATCATTTTGGCTATTTGCAGTAAAAATGATGAAGCCATTGCCAAAGAGCCCTTTGAAAAACATCCGGATATGATATTGAAGCTGGATGATATCGCTGTTTTTGTAGCCAACTGGAATAACAAAGCAGATAATATTAAGTACATACAAAGCATATTGAATATCGGGTTCGATTCCATGGTTTTTTTAGATGACAATCCTTTTGAAAGGAATATGGTTAGAACAAATATTGCCGACATCACCATACCTGAACTGCCCGAAGACCCGGCAGAATATTTAAATTATATCAGAACGCTGAATCTTTTTGAAACAGCTTCTTTTACCAATGAGGATGAACAACGCACCAAACAATACCAGGAAGAAGCCAACAGGGCGGTTTTGCAACAGCAGTTCACCAATGAGAATGATTTTCTGCAAAGCCTGAACATGATTTCTGTGGTAGAAGCTTTCAACAAGTTCAATACACCAAGGGTTGCGCAGTTGTCGCAAAGATCTAACCAGTTCAACTTAAGAACGGTACGCTATACCGAAGAAGAAATTGCAACACTTGCAGGCGATCCGAAATACATATCCCTGGCTTTTTCATTGGCTGATAAATATGGCGATTACGGACTGATCAGTCTTATAATGATGAAAGAAACACAGCCAGATACGCTTTTTATAGATACCTGGATCATGAGTTGCCGTGTATTAAAGCGCAATATGGAAAACTTTGTACTGAATACCATGGTTAGCATGGCCAAAGAAAAAGGCTATGGCTTTATAACCGGGGAGTATTTGCCAACGGCCAAAAACAGTATGGTAAAAGATCATTACCAGGGGCTGGGATTTGCAGCAGACGGCCCCTTATGGAAATTAAATGTAGCAGATTATACCAACCGGGAATGTTATATAAAGAAAAGCATTTAAAAATTTACTGAAAACATAAAACCAACAACAAAAATGGAAGCAAATGAAATCATCAGCAACCTGAATACAGTGTTTAATGATGTGCTGGATAACGAAGACATCGTTTTAACAGCGGCCACCACAGCAAATGATATTGAAGAATGGGATTCTATATCACATATACAACTGATAGTGGCAATAGAAAAGCATTTTAAAATACGTTTCAACGCATCAGAAATACGTACCTGGAAGAATGTAGGAGAAATGTGTGAATCAATAAAGAGTAAAATGGCATAAGTTTTACATCAGTAATAGTATAATAAAGAGTATGCCTTTATCCACACAGGGTACAGGTTACCACAACCGGAAAGGCAGCAATATTCTTTTTTGAAAATTAACTTAACAATGATATGATCTTTAATTCTATTAATTATTTTTTGTTTTTACTGATTGTATTTATAGTATATTATTTACTCCCTAATAAATTTCGCTGGGTGCTTTTACTGGCAGCCAGTATAGCATTTTATTTAATTGGCGGAGGGGCAAAAACTATTGCGGTACCCATCATCATTATTGTGGCTACTTTTTTCTGTGGTAAACTGATAGAAAAAACCACAGATGCCAGGGCAAAGCGTTTGTATTACCTGTCGGGGTTACTCATCAATATCACGTTGCTGATGTTTTTTAAATACATCAACTTTTTTATTGAAACGGCACTGAATGTATTTGATTACTTTAAAAACCTGAATGCTACTGCTTCAACAGCCATGCACCAGGATCCTGTAGTGCTGCAGATCATTGTGCCATTGGGTATTTCTTATATCACTTTCCAGGCCATTGGCTATTTGATAGAAGTAAACAGGGGCAGCCTGCCTGCCGAAAAAAACCTGGGCTTGTTTGCCACCTACCTCATGTTTTTTCCAAAATTATTATCGGGGCCTATTGAACCGGCGCAAAACTTTCTTCCCCAGCTGTATAACAACCACGATTTTGATTATACCCAGGTGGTAAAAGGATTGAAGCGCATCCTGTGGGGTCTTTTTTTAAAGTTGGTGGTGGCCAACCGCCTGGAACTGTATACCGAAGCGGTGTTTAACAATTACAACCATCACTCCGGTACCACCTTGCTGGTGGGCGCATTGTTTTATACCATGCAAATGTTTGCCGATTTTGCCGGCTATACCGATATGGCCATTGGATCGGCACAGGTGCTGGGTTTTAAATTAATTGAAAACTTCAACACCCCGTTTATTGCCAAATCTGTTACGGAATTTTGGCGCCGGTGGCATATTTCACTCTCCTCCTGGGTGAATGAATATATTTATAATCCCATAGCAGTTAATTTACGCAGCTGGAACAAATGGGCAGTGGTAGTGGCTTGTATGACCACATTTCTGATTCTCGGTTTTTGGCATGGCCCCAACTGGAACTATATTGTATTTGGTTTTTTGCAGGGCGTTATACTCACGATAGAACTGTTTACCCGTAAAAGCCGCAAAAAACTACGGGGTAAAATACCGGCATGGCTGAATTCATTTGTTGGTGTAACGTTTACTTTTTTATATTTCTGTTTTTCGCTCATCATTTTCAGGAACATTAACCTGCACAATGCCCTGCTGATAATAAAGAAAATATTTACGAACCGCGGAGCCATTTATTTTGAAAATCCATCGATGATGATCTTTTCTCTTTTTGGTATTGCCATGGTCATTGCTTTTGAAGTAAAAAGGGCCTATTACAACGACCGCTTTACTTTCTTTAATAATGGGAAATGGCTGGTTAGAAATTTATCCTATGCCGTATTGGTAATACTGATATTGCTGATAGGCGTTTTTGATGGCGGACAATTCATTTATTTTAAATTTTAAAATATACTTTTTTTGACACAGGCAATCATTAATAAAATTAAACAAAAGCCTTACCAGCTTTTTGTGGTAAAGCTGCTGGTTTTTATATCGCTGGTATACCTGCTTGATTTTACAGCAGGTAAGCTGTTGAAATATTTTTATTTTAAGCAGCAAAGCGGGCTGCAGTACCGTACCACGTACTCAATGGAACAAACCCGTGCCGATATCCTGGCATTTGGCGCCTCCAGGGCCAATCATCATTACCATGCCAGGGTTTTTGAAAGTGATATCCCCAACTATACATTTTACAATGCGGGCAGAGATGGTAATTCTATCTTTTATCATTATGCCGTACTGAAATCTATTTTACGAAGGTACTCGCCCAAAATTGTGATCCTCGATTTTGAAATTGGATCACTGGCTAAAAACAGTGAGAGTTATGACAGGCTCTCTTCTTTATTGCCTTATTACAACGATCACCCCGAAATTCGCTCTATTGTAAACCTTAAAAGTGCGTACGAAAAATTTAAATTGTATTCTCATATATACCCGTTTAATTCGGCATTGTTTACCATTGCCATTGGAAATGTAGAGATGAATAAATCCAGGGCCAATGATATAAACGGATACGTTCCCCTGCACGGTATATGGGAAGAGCCCATTGGATACGATACCAATACAGTAAGTAAAAATATACTGGACAGTAACAAGATATCCTGTTACGAGAATTTTATAAAAGACTGCACCACACGCGGCATTAAAGTATGCATATTTGTGTCACCCTATTTTATCAAATATAAGAATGCTGATTATTCCGTATTAAAGGGACAGGAAATTGCAAAGAAATACCATGCAGACTTTTATGACCATACCACCGATACCACATTTACTTCTAACCGGTTATTATTTGCCGACCTGGTGCATTTAAACGACAATGGTGCAAAATTGTACAGTAAAATGGTAGTACAAAGTATTTTACAGCATAGATCGCCAGCGATACATTAATAATAATTTGTCAATAAAATAAAAGGCCATTGCTTCCGTTAATACCCTTTAGTAAGGTATAATGTATTTTTTTTAACCGTATTATGCAGTTATTCGTACAAATTCAAAACATAATTATAAAAAATGCGGAAAGTAATGCTTTTGTAATTAACTCCGTTACTTACAGTTACCAGCATTTTGCTTCTGCCATTTCAAGTATCCGAAAGGCTGTAGCGGCGCATACCCCCGAAAGCGAAAAAGTACTGGGCCTGGTTGCAAATGATGATATTGAAACTTATGCAGCCATTATTGCCCTGTGGCTGGAAGGGAAAGCCTATGTACCAATAGATCCGAACACACCCAGGGACCGTAATGAAAACATTATGCAACAGGCAGGGGTAAACACTATACTGGATTCATCAGATGAACCATTGCTTGCTCAATACCAGTGTATAGCCAGCAAAACACTGCCCGATGCCGTAATTGACCTGGTACCCAAACAGGTAAGCGACGAAGAACTGGTATACATTTTATTTACCTCCGGCACTACAGGGGTACCCAAGGGTGTTCCCATTACCCGTGCCAATCTTACTGGTTTTGTTACTGCTTTTGATGCATTGGGATTTGATATAGATGCCAATGACAGGTGTTTACAAATGTTTGATCTTACCTTCGACCTTTCAGTAATGTCTTACCTGGTGCCCATTCTTAAGGGCGCCTGTATCTATACCATACCCAAAAATTCCATTAAATACTTATATATTTATGAATTAATGGAAGAACAGCGTATAACGGTTGCCCTGATGGTTCCTTCCATACTTCAAAACCTGCGCCCCTATTTTAATGAAATAACGCTGAGCGATATGAAATATAGTTTGTTTTGCGGCGAAGCACTTCCGGCAGATGTAACGGCCGAATGGAGTGCCTGTGTGCCCAATGCCACTATATTGAATGTATACGGTCCAACAGAAGACACTATTTTTTGCACACACTATACATATAACAAAACCGGCAGCAATAAAACCTACAACGGTTTGCTTTGTATTGGAAAAGCCATGCAGGGTTCCATTACGGTGATAGTAGATGAAAATAACCGGATACTGCCCCATGGTAATACCGGGGAACTCTGTTTGGGAGGTATTCAGCTTACCCCGGGTTACTGGAACAATGCCGAAAAGAACCTGGAAACTTTTTTCACTGCATGCTACCAGGGTAAAGAAGAACGTTTTTATAAAACCGGCGATCTGTGCAGGGTAGATGAAGCAGGCGACCTGCTGTATATTGGCAGGCTGGATTTTCAAATAAAAGTGCAGGGATTCAGGGTAGAGCTTTCTGAAATAGAATTTCATGCAAAATCGTACCTGAGTAAGGTCAACGCAGTGGCAGTTGCCAATACCAGCAGCGCAGGAAATACAGAGATTGGGCTGGTGATAGAATCTGCCTCTTTTGATACCACAGCACTGAACAGCTACATGAAATCGAAAATGCCGGTGTATATGCTGCCCAAAAAAATACAGTTTGCGGCATCATTCCCTCTTAATAAAAACGGAAAAACAGACAGGAATAAATTGAGTGAACTATTTAAGGAAATATAATTATGGCCGAATACAACATTAGACAGGCAGCAGAAAAAGACATCCCATTTTTGGCAAAGGCAATTATTGCAGCAGAAAAAGGAAGATCAGATAAACTTAGCTATGCCACATTATTTAATGTTACAGAACAAAGGGTACAGGAGCTGATGATACAGATGCTGGAAGAAGACATTGATGGCTGCGAATTTTCGGTCAGCAGTTATTGTGTAGTGGACTATGAAGGAACCCCTGTAGCATCCTCTGCCAGCTGGATAGAAAATTTTGAAGGTAATATGCCATCGCCTATTCTGAAATCTAACCTGATATTACATACGTTTGATAATGACAGTATCGAATTTTTTAAAACACGGTCTCATATTGTAAAGGATATTGTAATTGAAAGAGAACCCTTAAGCCTGCAGCTGGAATACCTGTATATTGCTCCTGATCATATAGGAAAGGGGCTGGATGGTATGATGATAGGCAGGTGTATTGAAAATGCACTGGGTGTATATCCTGCATTGAAAAAAGTACAGGGTCAGCTGTTTAAAAACAGCATATTTGCTATTATTGCACTCCGGAAAATTGGCTTTACACTGGCCAGGTGCTGCAAAGCAGCGGATAGTGATATATTGAATTATATACCCTTTGATGAAAAAATATTAATGGAAAAATTATTAAATGCATAATGTAATGGAGCGGGAAGCAATTGTACAGAAACTGGAACCTGTTTTTAAAAAAGTATTTGGAGATACTGCTTTGGTAATACAAGATGAATTAACGGCAAGGGATGTGGAAAATTGGGATTCCCTGTCGCACATGCTGCTGATTACCGAAGTAGAAAATGAATTTGCAATCAAGTTTAAATTAAAAGAGTTAAATAAAATGGTAAATGTTGGAGCGATGATAGCTATTATTCAATCCAAATTATAGCAGCATGGTATTTACATCGCTCAATTTTCTGTTGTTTTTTCCATTACTGGCAATCCTCTACTGGCTTACACCGGTTAAATATAAACTGTACCTGCTGCTGGTGGGCAGCTACTTTTTTTATATCAATGTAAAACCGGTATACGCCCTGCTACTGGCGGGTGTTACCCTGTCTACTTATTTTTTTACCAATCTAATTGCCGGTGCCCCCAACGAGTCACGCAAAAAAACATTCATGTGGATCAACATAGTACTGATCCTGCTGCCCTTATTTTTCTTTAAATATTTTGGCACCATCAATGAAGGTATTTTTAAACTCCTGCAATCGGCCCATATCAGCTGGCCCCTACCCGTTATTACATTACTGCTTCCCATCGGTATCTCTTTTTATACTTTTATGGCCATTGGATATACAGTTGATGTATACAATGAAGAAATAGAAGCTGAAAAAGACATTATACCCGTAGCCCTTTTTATTTCGTTTTTTCCCCTCATATTATCAGGCCCCATTGAGCGGGCCAAAAATATGCTGCCCCAGTTTAAACAACTGAAGCCAGCAGATTACCACATGATAAAAACGGGACTAAAAATGATGCTGTGGGGTTATTTTATGAAACTGGTGGTAGCCGACAGGCTGGGAATTTATATTGATGTTATTTACCAGAATATTCCACTGCATAACGGTACGTCTTTGTTGCTTGCCAGTTTACTGGTACCCTTTCAGATATATGCCGATCTGGGCGGTTATTCACTAATTGCTGTAGGTACGGCAAGCATACTTGGCTTTACGGTAATGCAAAATTTTAACAGGCCATTTTTTGCCAGGTCAATGGCCGACCTGTGGCGGCGATGGCATATTTCGCTCATTACCTGGTTAACCGATTATGTATACACGCCCCTTACATTTATGTTCAGGAAATATAAACTGGCAGGTATTATTCTGGCGTTGATGATCACATTTTTATTAAGTGGTATCTGGCATGGTGCCGCACTTACTTTTGTTGTGTGGGGATTAATGCAGGGGGTATACTTAAGCATTGAAGCCTTAACCAGCCGCAGGCGGATGCAATTTGAAAAAAAATACAATACCGGTAAAAAAGGCGGGTACATTTTTTTACAGATACTGCTTGTATTTATTTTATTTACCGCATCTCAAATAGTGGGCAGGGCCGAAAGTGTACCTGCAGCCTGCGAAGTGTTCCGTAAAATTTTTACCGCAACAGGGCCGCTCTTCATTGGTGAAGCTCCCTCAATTTTAATTTACAGCTTTTTTGGCCTGTTGCTGCTACTTTGTAAAGATGGCCTGGATGAATTTGCACCCACAAAATGTTTATTATTCGAAAATAAAAATAAGTTTATCAGGGTGATGGCCTATTCCACCATCATCATTTTGATTTTACTGATCGGTGTTTTTGACGGAAGCCAGTTCCTGTATTTTAAATTTTAAACGGACATGTTTAAAAAATTAATTTTCAATATTGCAATAGTAGCGGGTGTGGTTTTCATACTCGACCAGGTAATTGGCCGAACCCTGAGGCATTTTTATTTTAAAGAATCATCGGGCCTGCATTACCGCACTACCTATTCGATGGACAGTACCAGGGCCGAAGTACTGGTTTTTGGTGCCTCCAGGGCCAACCACAGTTATGTACCCGAAATATTTGAAGATTCACTGAAAAAAACTTTTTATAATACTGGAAGGGATGGCAATGGTATTTTTTACCAAACGGCATTACTGGAAACCGTTATAAAAAGATATATTCCTGCAATCATCATTCTGGAATTTTCCGGCTTCGAAAAAAACCAGGTGGGCTTTGATAAAGTAGCATCGCTGTTACCCTATTACCGAACCAAGCCGGATATCAGGAAGATAGTTGACGGAGAAGAACCAATGGAAAAGATAAAGCTGCTGTCGGAAATTTACCCTTTCAATTCGCAGGCGCTTACCATTGCCGTGGGAAATTTAGACCTGAACAAAAAAAGAACCTACAGCGACAAAGGTTATGTGCCTTTATATGGCGAATGGCCCCACCAACTCAATTCTAATAAAGGAACCGCTGTTCATGAAACAGACTCCAATAAGGTGAATGCATTCAAAGAATTTATTGCCACCACAAAAAAGACAGGTATTCAGCTGTATGTGGTAAGCTCGCCGGTTTTTCAAAATCAAAGCAATACAGCAGGAATAGATATTTGCAGAAAAATTTGCCAGCAGGAGCAGGTACCACTCATCAATTTACAAAACGACGCCTATTTTTTAAACCATAAAAATTTGTTTAAAGATATTCTGCACCTGAATCATAACGGGGCCATCGAATTCTCTAAAATAATTGCCGGCCGCATCCTTCATTTTAATACGAATGGAAGCACTGGAAACTAGTTTATTACATACCCAAAATAATATATCTAAATATTCGTTTTACCTTTATGCCGCCCCAATTCAACAGATTGGGGGGCCAACTTATTAAATACAGTAGATGAGCGAAAAGAAATTGTTTTCAAAAGATATTCTTCAAATAGAAGATATCGCTGCAGTGGCAGACCATATAGTAACTAAATTAAAGCAGGATGTTTCTTTTCAGCTTAAAAGAAAAGGCGCTATCGTGGGTATCAGCGGTGGAATTGATTCATCGGTGAGCCTGGCACTGGCCGTAAAAGCACTGGGAGCAGCCAACGTTCTGGGTATCATGATGCCTGAAAAAGATTCCAGTGGCGACAGTAAAATGCTGGCCCTGCAACTGGCTCAAAAATTTGGGGTGCAAACCCTGGAAGAAAATATTACTGATGCATTGAATGGCTTTGGCTGCTACCAGCGAAGGGACGAAGCTGTAAAAAGGGTTTTCCCCGAATACAACCCCGGCTTGTATAAAATGAAAATTGGCGTCAATGCCAAAAGCATTAACAGCAACCTGCCTCCTGCATTTTCAGTTACCATTATTGACGGCACCGGGGCAGAGCAAAGTAAATTATTGCCCGCCAGTGAATACCTGCAAATTGTTTCGGCATCCAATTTTAAACAACGCTGCCGTATGTCGGTACTGTATTACCATGCCGACCGTTTGTATTATGCCGTAATTGGTACGCCCAATAAACACGAAGTGGAACAGGGCTTTTTTGTTAAACATGGCGATGGAGCTGCAGATGTTATGCCTATTGCACATTTATATAAAACGCAGGTGTACCAGCTGGCAGCCTATTTAGGTATCCCGGATGAGATCATCCAGCGCCCTCCAACCACCGATACCTATTCTGCCGAACAAACCCAGGAAGAATTTTTCTTTCAGCTGCCCTTTAAACAAATGGACCTGATATGGTATGGTTACGAAAACGGCATCGACCCGCTGGAAGTAGGCCGCGAGCTGGGCAAAACTGCCGATGAGATAAGCGCCATCTATAAAAATTTTGTTCGTAAACAGAAGGCTACCGAATATTTAAGAATGGCACCTGTTAAGGACTACTAACATATACCCAAAATTTCACTTTGTTTTGCCATAAAAATAATATGGCAGTAATTAAAACCCATACGCTTTTAGCATTTAATGTAAACCCATGACCGCGATTCCACAACGTTTATTAGGAGAAGGATTACTGATTGCCGCAAAAAAAAATCCATCTAAAACTGCAGTGGTCATTAAGGATAAAACATTTTCTTATCATCAGCTGCAGGAAGGGGCACTAAAACTGGCGGCACATTTAATTCAGTCAGGCATACAAAAAGGAGACCGGGTTGCTATTTACATGAGCAATTCCTGGGAAAGTGTACTGGCGGTATACGGAGCTGCATTGTCAGGTGCCGTATTCCTGTTTATCAATCCGCAAACCAAGGCCAATAAGCTGCAATATATTTTAAATGACTGCGGTGCAAAAATACTGATTGCAGAAACTGCCTTAAGTAATGATATTACTGCCGCCCTGGAAGATGCCCCCACCATACAGCAACTGCTCATTGCAGGCAATGCTGATACAATTGTACTGCAGCCGGGTGTTCAGTTGGTTAGTTTTGAGTCGGTAATTTTAGCCGCCACCTGCAAGGTGAACTTTCCGGTTATTATCCCTACCGATCTGGCATCATTAATTTATACATCGGGCAGCACCGGCTTTCCCAAAGGTGTGATGATGACTCACCAGTCGATGGTATTCACCTCCTGGAGCCTCATAGAATATTTAAGACTTACCGATGAAGAGCGCATCATGTTATTGTTGCCCCTGGCATTTGATTACGGTTTGTACCAGTTATTAATGACCATTACGGTGGGCGGCACTTTAATTGTAGAAAAAGGATTTGTGTTTCCGGCTTCTGTATATAAGCAGATAATAATACAGCAACCAACGGTATTACCTGCAGTGCCCACTATTTTTGCAATGATGATAGCATCCAATAAAGAAACAGGATTGCAGTTTGACTTTGTAAAAAAAATAACCAATACCGCCGCGGCATTACCCGCCGAATTCATACCCGATCTGAAAAAGATATTTCCCAATGCACTTATTTTTAAGATGTATGGTTTAACAGAATGTAAAAGGGTGTGCTATCTTGAACCTGAGTTGGTAGATATCAAGCCCAGCTCGGTAGGCAGGGCCATCCCGGGTACAGAAGTATTTTTGTTATCACCAGATGGTAAGCCTGTTGCAACCAATGAGCCGGGAATTTTACACATCCGCGGGCCGCATGTTATGGCCGGCTACTGGAATAAGGAACAATTGACCAACGAAATGCTGAAACCCGGAAAAATTCCCGGCGAAAGAATATTGTGTTCCAACGACTGGTTTAAAATGGATGAAGATGGCTGCCTTTATTTCCAGGGAAGAAATGATGATATTATAAAAACCAGGGGTGAAAAAGTAAGCCCGGTAGAAATAGAGAATATTATTTATAAAATACCGGGCGTAAAAGAAGTGGCTGTAATTGGTGTAACGGATGCCATTATGGGCCAGTCCATAGCCGCATTTATTACCTGCCACAACAATGTGCAGCTGAACGAAAAAGACATTCAAAAAGAATGCATGGCCCACCTGGAATCTTTTATGATTCCGCAAAAAGTAACTTTTTTGCAGGAGATGCCAAAAAGTTCGAACGGGAAAATTGATAAAAAAGAACTTGTAAAAAATAATTGATGCAGCTTGCAAAACCAGACATATGCGCCCGATTCAAAACCTGGTTAATAGCCTGGGATGAATATGATCTGGAGACTGTAATGGACTGGATGCATGAAGAAGTGGTATTTGAAAACTGGGATGGATTGACTGTGAACGGAAAAGCAGCCTTGCAAAAAATATGGACACCCTGGTTCATTTTTAACGGCAACTTCAAATTCATTAGTGAGGCAGAGGTAGTAGATGAAGCAGCGCAACAAATAGCTTTCCAATGGCGCTATGAAGGGCCGTCATTTGAAAAGGAGTATAAGGGAAAACAGGAGATCCGCCGCGGTACTGATATCATCAGTTTACTGGAGGGGAAAATTGTAAGAAAAACCTCTTATTCTAAAACCTGCATTCAAATAGAAGCGCAGCCATTGATACTGGGAGTTAAAAAATGATTTATAAGACGTTACATTGCATGGAACAAAAAAAAATATACGAAGATCTTTTAGCATTGCTTAAAAAGGATTTGAGTATCCTGCCCGATAAGCAGGAAGAAAATGCTGAAAATACATTGGCCGCTTTATGGCATACAGCAGCGGGTAACCGCGTTTCGCCCATTGCAGCAGAAAAATTACCATCATTGCCCGGGTTACAATCCGAACAGGTAGATCTGCTGCGGGAATTTATTCAAACCCGGCTTTCGGGTGTGCCGCTGGCGCACTTAACAGAACGGCAGGATTTTATGGGGCTGGATTACATATTGAACAAAGGCTTGTACATTCCCCGTAAAGAAACGGAGTTGCTGGCTCAAACCGCTATTGATACCATTGCCAAAGATTTTGCTGCCGAAAAAGAAGCCATAGTGATCGATCTGTGTACCGGAATTGGTACTGTGGCACTGGCCATTGCACATTATTGTACTAATACCAGGGTATTTGGTTCTGATATTTATACACCTGCCATAGAAGCCGCGGCAGTAAATGCACAGCATTTTGCACTGCAAAACAGGGCTGCCTTTTTTAATGCAGATATGTTTACCCCTTTTGAATCACTGTCATTAAAAGATACAGTAAGCGTAATAGTAAGTGCACCACCCTACATCTCGTCGGCAAAAGTTAAGAACATGGCGGATGAGATCGCTTCTCATGAACCGGAAGAAGCATTTGACGCCGGTCCCTTCGGACTGTCTATTTTCACCATTCTGATTGCAACAGCACCCCAATACCTGTTGGTAAACGGGTACCTGATTTTTGAATGCGGATTAGGACAGGGCGATTTTCTTGCCAAACGTATTGAAGCCAACCCTCAATATGGAAAAGTAGAAAAATTTTGTGATGCCCATGGCAATGTGAGAGTACTAAAAGCAAAACGAATTAATTAAACAGTTGTGCCATTGCACAGCAACACCAACATGATAAAATAATAATTGCAAATAACATGGAAAATTCAACGGCCACAAAAGAACAAATACGTCAGTTTATCATTGAAACCACTTTTGCACCTGCACCGGATGTACAGGATGATACCCTGATTTTTGTGCAGGGGTTCTTTGATTCGATGGGATTTTTATTGCTCATCAGTTTCATTGAAGAAAAATTTGGCGTTAAAACTGATGATTCAGAATTACTGGAAGAGAATTTTGAATCAATTAATGCCATTGCCAGTTTTATTGAACGCAAACAAAAATAGTTTTACAGCATGTGTGGTATAGCCGGAATTTATAAGTATCGCCCGGATGATCAGCAGTCCAATGAGCACAGCGTTAAAAAAATGCTGTCGGCCATTCGTCACCGCGGTCCCGATGAAACAGGTATTTACAGGAATGACCATTTTTGTATGGGCAGCGTGCGCCTGAGCATTGTAGATATTGCCAGCGGGCAGCAACCTGTTTGTGATGATACCGGCAATTACTGGATTGTATACAACGGAGAGATCTTTAATTTTCCTGAGTTAAAAAAACTAATTGAAGAAAAGGGCATACAATTAAAAACCAATTGCGATACCGAAGTACTGGTGCAATTATACGCACTTTTTGGAGCCGCCTGCCTTTCCTATTTAAATGGGCAGTTTGCGTTTTGTATCTGGGATAAAACAAAACAGGAAATGTTCCTTGCCCGCGACAGGGTAGGCATCAGGCCCCTGTTTTACTGGGCCCGGCAGGGTGCTTTTGCATTTTGCTCCGAAATAAAAGGCTTGTTTACACTGGATAAGATTGAGAAAAAGATCAGTGCCGAAAGCCTGGCGCAGGTATTTACTTTTTGGACAACCCTTACACCCAATACCCCTTTCGAAAATATTTACGAACTGTCTCCGGGCCATTGTATGACAGTTAAAAGCACCGGTATTACCATTACAAAATACTGGAGTCTTCAGTTTCAGGATACAAGATATCCCAATACACAACATTTTGATACAGCCCTGGAAGGGTTGACTGCATTACTGCAGGATGCCACCAGTATCCGGCTGAGGGCGGATGTGCCTGTAGCTGCATATTTAAGCGGCGGTCTCGACTCCAGTGTAACTACCAGTATCATTAACAGCATCAACCCCGGCAACCTGCAAACTTTTTCCATTGGGTTTAAGGATAAAGAATTTGACGAAACCAAATACCAGCAGGAAGCGGCAGCATATTTTAATACACAGCATACGGCATTTGAATGTACCGCGGCAGAAATAGCCGAACAGTTTGCCACCACTATCTGGCATACCGAGTTCCCAATTTTACGAACCTCGCCAACACCGATGTACCTGCTTTCTAAAAAAGTAAGGGAGCATAATATTAAAGTGGTGGTTACCGGCGAAGGAGCAGATGAGGTACTGGCCGGTTATAATATTTTTAAGGAAGCCAAGATCAGGCGTTTTTGGGCCAATCAGCCTGACTCTGCCGTAAGGCCAAAACTGTTGTCTAAACTGTATCCCTACATCCCCATGATACAGGGCTCTAATAACCTCGCGTTAAAAATGTTTTTTGGTTTTAAGCTAAATGAAACCAGTGATCCGCTGTATTCTCATTTGTTGCGCTGGCACAATACCTCCCGTATCAAAACATATTTTTCCGATGATATAACACGGGCATTAGATCAGTACCAGCCTGTAGAACAGGTATACGGTCAACTACCCGAAAATTTTAAAAACTGGAGTGGGCTTGCGCAGTCGCAATACCTGGAATCTTCCATCTTTATGTCGGGTTATCTGCTTTCTTCGCAGGGCGACCGCATGGCCATGGCCAACTCTGTGGAAGGACGCTATCCTTTTTTAGATTACCGGGTAATAGAATTTTGTGCCGGACTGCCCGACAGTTTTAAGCTTAATTGCCTGGATGAAAAATTCATACTCAAAAAACTGAGTCGCGGACGGATACCGGAATCAATTACTAAAAGACCCAAGCAGGCTTACCGGGCTCCCATTGCCAGCAGTTTTTTTCATGCAGGTGCGCCAGCCTATATTGAGGAAATATTATCAGAAGAAAAATTACAAGCCTTTGGTTTATTCAACCCGCAAAAAGTAAAAACGCTGATAGCGAAAATGAAGAACCAGCAAAACATTTCAGAAATGGATCAAATGGCCATTGCAGCAATATTATCTACCCAGTTACTGCAGCAAATGTTTATTACCAACCCGGTGGCTACCAATGTAGAAGAACTGGCCAATTTAAAAGTAGTTATAGAAAATTAAATGCAGTTGCTAATAGTATGTGGCGAAACATAAATAATTAAACCGGTACCGGTTTCAAAAATAATGTGCTAATAAAAAAGGAGTTGATATTCATCAACTCCTTTTTTTATGTCTGTTCCTAATTTTTTCTGTATTACATATTCCGGTTCGGGGGTAACACCGGGCCTAGTTTACTTTAATTGCTTTTAAAGTAAGTTTTTCCTGGTTGCTGAAGAATGCAGTTACCAGATATGTGCCCTTAGGCAAATTACTCATGTCTATTTTTTCTTTTGTGGTGTAGGTGCCGGTAGCAATTTTTTTATTGTAAATAACCTTCCCCATCATATCCGTTACCGAAACCAATACGGTGGTGTTGGCCGTGGTGGAAAGAATATCCAGGTTAGCAATGTCGGCGATAGGGTTAGGATATACTTTAATACTATTACCAGAAGGGGCAGTTACTACTGTTACCGTTACCATAGTGGTGTCCTTTCCGGTGGCACCTTTATCGTCAGTAACTGTTAATTCAAAAGTGTAAGATCCTGCAATCAGATTATCTAAAAAGGTTACAGCTGTATTGGGTGAAGTGAGCTTATCGGCAGGGCCGGAAATTTGCCTCCATTTATATGAAACAACTATTCCATCAACATCAGTGCCGCTTCCGTTTAGGGTAACACTATTGGCAGGCGAAATAACAAATTGATCAGGTCCTGCATTGGCAACCGGAGGTATATTTTCAGGGTTCACTGTTACCTGAATCACTGCTGTTGCTGAAGCACCATTATTGTCAGTAACTCTTAATTCAAATTGATAAATACCTTCTGTTAATCCCGTAACTGTAGTACTGGCAATAGTAGCATTGCTGATGATACCTGTTGCAGGGCCCGAAATTTTTGTCCATCTGTAAGAGGCAATAAATCCATCTACATCATTACCACTGCCGTTTAAATTAGCAACATTGGTGGGCAGTGTAATTGACTGGCTTAAACCCGCATTGGCTACAGGGGGTATATTGGGGGCAAATACAATCACCTGCATTACATCAATGGCGATGGCGCCACTGTTATCAGTAACTTTTAATTCAAATTGGTAGATACCTGCAACCAGTCCGGTAACAGCCGTGCTTGCAGAAGCGGCATTGGTGATGGTACCTGCAGCTGGCCCCGAAATTTTAGTCCACAGATAAGCATTGATGGTGCCATCAGGATCGGTACCCGATCCTGCAAGATTTACAGAACTGGTGGGTAAGGTGATCGATTGATCTGCACCTGCATTGGCAGTGGGTAACACATTGGGAGCAGGATTTACAATTACCTGCATTACATCGGTAGCGGTAGCGCCACTGTTATCGGTAACTCTTAATTGAAATTGGTAGATACCTGCAATCATCCCGGTAACGGCCGTACTTGCAGAAGCTGCATTGGTAATGGTGCCAGCAGCTGGCCCCGAAATTTTAGTCCACAAATAAGCATTGATGGTGCCATCAGGGTCGGTACCCGATCCGGTAAGGTTTACAGAACTGGTGGGTAAGGTGATCGATTGATCTGCACCTGCATTGGCAACAGGTGCAATATTTGCAGCAGGATTTACAATTACCTGCATTACATCAATGGCAGTAACGCCACTGTTATCGGTAACTCTTAATTGAAATTGGTAGATACCTGCAATCATCCCGGTAACAGCCGTACTTGCAGAAGCGGCATTGGTAATGGTGCCTGCAGCGGGGCCCGAAATTTTAGTCCACAGATAAGCATTGATGGTGCCATCAGGGTCAGTACCCGATCCGGTAAGATTTACAGAACTGGTGGGTAAGGTAATAGACTGGTCGGCACCTGCATTTGCAACAGGTGCAATATTTGCAGCAGGATTTACAATTACCTGCATTACATCAATGGCAGTAGCGCCACTGTTATCGGTAACTCTTAATTCAAACAGGTAGATACCGGCTGCCAGCCCGGTAACCGATGTACTTGCAGAAGCAGCATTGGTAATGGTGCCAGCGGTGGGCCCGGAAATTTTAGTCCACAGGTAGGCGTTGATAGTACCATCAGGATCAGTACCCGATCCGGTAAGATTTACTGAGTTGGTGGGTAAGGTAATAACTTGATCAATACCTGCATTTGCAGTGGGGGCAATATTAACAGCTCCGGGGTTAACAATTACCTGCATTGTATCTTTTCCTGCTGCGCCATTATTATCGGTAACTCTTAATTCAAACAGGTAGGTGCCAACTGCTAAACCAGTAACTGCAGTATTGGCTAAAGCAGCATTGGTAATAATGCCTGCAGCGGGCCCGGAAATCTTGGTCCACAGGTAGGCGTTGATAGTGCCATCAGGATCAGTACCCGATCCGGTAAGATTTACTGAGTTGGTGGGTAATGTAATAGACTGATCAATACCTGCATTGGCTGTAGGCGCAATATTACTGTTAGCGCCACTGTACTCTGCATATCCCATATCTGGTGCATTACCAGTGAAGGTTAATCCTACATCAATACCTGCATCAATTAAAGGCGAACCAGCAGACAAGGTATAGTTTGCTGCATATGCAGGGGTAAGTTTTAAGTTATTTAAAAAAGTATAACGTGTTGGAGCGGGAGCAGGGCTTTCAAACAAAGGATTGTTGCTGTTACCATTACCATAAATATTGTTGTTGCTGATATTCAGCGAATCAATTGCCACACTGCCGCCCTGCTGTACAATGGGGGCGCTCATGGCATTGGCAATGATATTGTTCTTAATGCGAATATTCTTTAAAGTACCCGATGTGGTATTGGGAAGTTTGATGCCCCAAAACGTAGGATGTGCAGGATCTTCCAGCAGGGTATTATTGTAAATATCGATGTTGTTCCAGCTGATATTTGAAGCACCATAATTACCCATGTTGATAAGGAAGCCGGTGGCTTCGGCCATGCCCACATTCGTGATCAGGTTTTTTCTGATGACTACATTGGTTACATTATTGCCATTCCGGGGTGTAAACAGGATGCCCAGGTTTACTTTATCAATGGTATTGTTTTCAATGATCACTCCATCGGTTTCAAATTCCAGGGTAATACCGGTTTGAATATTATTATTCAATGAGGGCATAATAATATTGTTATCATGAATCCAGGCGGCAAAAGCATAACTGCCCTTGGTATTGTGGTTGATGTCTATTGAACCGCCGTTTAAGTTGTTATTATAAATTTCCAGTCCGCTTTCATTAAACAATTCAATGGCAAAATCCCAGTTATTGGCACCCAGGGGATAACTGTTCAATATTTTATTCAGTGTATTGTTATAGATTTTGCAACCATTTAAATAACCATCATTCTGGTATTTGATGGGCCAGCCATTATGCCCTGCGGGGCGGCTGTTTTGTGTAATGGTATTGTTATAGATCAGCATGCCTGTTTGCCCGCCAATGCACAATGCACCGGCACCGTATCCCAGTATCTGGTCGTAATCGGCACAGTTGTCAATGATGTTATTGTAAAAAGTATTGCCGGTGGCAAAGATGGCTGGTGGGCCCAGTTGGTTATCATTGCGGCCACCAAAAATAACACCCCTGTTTTTAAAATTCACCATGGTAATATCATGCACACTTACATTGCTTCTGCCTGCAATATAAATACCCCAAAAGGTAGTGAGGTTCTGTCCGTCGAATTTTACATTGGAGATATGCTGGTTGCCATTGGTGCCTTCGGCAGATTTGAGCGACAGCATTTCTGTCCAGTCGGCAGACAGGGTACTTCTGAGTACAGAACTAACACCATCGCCTTCAATACTAACGCCTACTTTAAGACTGCACTGAAGTGTTTCTGTATAGGTACCTGCATTTACATGAATGATATCACCGGCAGCTGAAACAGTGCTGGTTGCTTTGTACAAAGTTTTCCAGGGATTGGTGATTGCACCTGTACCTGTAGCGTCGTTGCCTGTTGGACTGATATAATACGTGGTGGAGTTTGCTGTGGAAGTAAACAGGAACAGCCCCAAAATGAATAAAAATGATTTCATAAGGATGTTAAGATTTATTGGATTTTATTGGAACACAAGCACTCTTGTGTAACGGCATACATAATTTTATATTGTTTAACAAAAGTATGTTTGGATATGTGTACTGTTTTGTATGCAATGGAGGATAAAATTTATTATACAAATACAGTGCTTTTTTTATTTATATTACTCGTTGTTTATAAAATGTGAATATAATTTTAAAGGTTAGCAAAAAATATAATGAATAATGATTTTAAACAGGCTTCTTAATATAACAAAAACATCCATGTATACAGCCCTTACAATTACCGGCAAACGGCCTGCTGGTCGAACAAGGACAAGGATCTAAATTTTTCTTTTAGATGTTCAAGGATGTATTTCGCGTTATGTAATCAAAAACTTGGCCAAATTTGCCAGATTGGATTTTATTTTTTTCTGGGCTGCCTTCTTTTTTTCCATTTTTTTAATCCAATGATGCTAAGTAGCAGTAAAAGAATACAGTACATACTAAGCACCAGGTAGTGCTCTGTAAAATAAATTGGAATGGCAGCTGCGGTGGCTGCAATGTACCAATACCAGGCTTCAACTTTTTTGGTGGCCAGTAACCAGGTAGCCGTAAAAGCGCTTGCCAAAACAAAGGCATCGGCCCAGGGTATACGGCCTGCTGCAAAATAAGATCTGAGGTACTGAAGCGTTATACCAAGCAGCAGGTAGCAGGTGCCAAAAAAGGCAAGCTGCAACAGTTGGCTTTGTTGCGATGAGGCGGTAACACGTATGATGCGGTGCTTTTTCCGGTCCCTTTTTTTCCATTGCAGCCAGCCATAGATACAAACGGTAAGATAACAGAGGTCAATCATGATTTCTCCGGGCAATTCTTTATCCAGGCCCAGAAATATATGGATGGCAATGCAGATCCATGCAATAGGATAAACATAAATATTTTCTTTATAGCTCAGAAAAAAACAGGCGATCACTGCAAGCAGCAATATGGGCTCAATCAGGTCGTACCCTTTCAATTCGTAATACAGGGGCCTGATGATATTCATCTTGATATTGGTGAGCGAAAAAACCGTACCGCCGAAAGAGGTATTATGCCTGGCAATAAAATGCTGAGGTCCGCCATTGGTAAAAGAAGGATTGTTATTATTGCCATTTGCTGTAAGTACATTACTGTCACTGATCAGGGTGTCTATTACAGCTCCCGGGTTGGCAAACAGGTACCCGGCGCTGAAATTGGCAAACGTATTTTTTTGCACCAGTATATTATTGATCTTTAATGCTCCCAGCAGGCCAATTCCCCAATAGGGCCTGGCTGTGGTACTGGCAATGAATTGATTTTGCAGTACCAGCAGGTTTTCTATTGAATATTTGTTATCCCCGTCTCTGCCCACCCGTAATGCAAAGCCCTGGTGGCTGCCATCAGACAGGCCAATGTTTTCGCAGCGGTTATTTTTTATGGTTACGTTGCGGATCAGGTCGTAAGTTCTGGGAGTGAAGTTTACGATCACGCCCAGGTTTTTCAGCGTATTATTTTCTATGCGTACATCGTTGGTCTCAAATTCCAGTACGATACCGTTTTCCAGGTTTTCCTGCCTGCTGGCGGGGCCAATAATATTATCATGTATGTAAACACTGTAGGCATAAGAATCCTTATTCTGATGATTCAGGTCAATAGAACCAATGATGGTGTTGTTGTAAATTTCCAGTCCAAACTCGTTAAACAGCTCAATGGCAAAGTCCCAGCTCATGCCATCAAAGGCTTCTTTGGTAATGGTATTGTTATAGATCTTGCAACCTCTTAAAAAACCACCATTGTAATACTTTACCGGCCATCCATTGGTGCCTTTGGCCCTGCCTGTTTGAGAAATGGTGTTATTATATATCAGCATGCCTTCCTGCCCGCCAATATTCAGGCAGCCACGTCCATAGGTTTCGTATTTTGCACAGTTGGTAATGGTATTATTGTAACAGCTGTTGCCGGTGGCGTATATGCCCGGTGCCCCGTCTTCATTATCACTTCTGCCTGCCCAAACAATACCCCTGTCTTCAAAATCAGTGATCACACAATCATGAATGCTGAAATTGTTGCGGCCCCTTATTTCAATGGCCCATGAAGTGCTTCGGTTATTGCCGTCTAATTTGATATTACTGATATGCTGATCACCGTTTGTGCCTTCGGGGGATATGGCAACAATAATGGCCGCAAACTCCTGCGTTAATGCCGCACGGATAACCGATGCCGGGCCCTCTCCTTCAATACTGACACCCGCGGCAAGCACGGTTCTGCCCACTTCGGTATAGTTACCCGCCATAACATGAATAATATCTCCTTTTGCAGTTGCTACGGAACTGGCTTTAAGAAGAGACCGCCAGGGATTACTGCTGCTGCCGCTGCCGCTTTCATCACTTCCGGCGGGGCTGATAAAATAAGTAGTGGCAAAACTGGTATGAAATGATAAAAAAAGTATAAGGGTAAAAAATAGCTTCATGATAAATTTTTCAGCGCCTGTTTTAGGGTAATAACAAAATACCCAACGAAGATACTGAATCCTGAAAAAGACAGGCAGCAATTTGAAGCGAATAATTACAAGTGCTGCAGTAGTTGAAGGTGCATTACAAGTTCTACCGGCCTATCATTTCAAGGTTACTCTTTTCAATAAGTGTAACCAATTGCAACCCCATGCTTTCTATTCTTACAGAAGCTCTTTTTCCAACGATGCGTATTAATATGCCCTGGTAATCCATTAATATGCCCTCTTTTACTTTTACCCGCGCATTTACTTCCAGGGTGCCTTCTACTACCTGCACCGTTTTAAACTCTTTTAAAAACTTACGGATGGTATCAATTTCACTTTCTTTAATTACAGCCGGCTTACCTAACCAGGTTACATATTTCAATATACCCGGAACCTTTAAAAGCTCCCATTTTTTACTGGCTGCAATTTTTACAAATACGTACGATTTAAACAGGGGTTCCAGCACTGTTTTCTTCCTGTCGCTCCATTGCTTTACCACCTTGTTTAAAGGGCAGTAGTATTCAACTCCCTGGGCTTCCAGTAAGCTGGCTACCTTTTTTTCCCAGCGTGGTTTGGTGTACACGGCATGCCAATGAGGATCTTGTTTCATTTGTGTTGATGCTTTGGGGGTTTTTAATTTCAGCATACTGAAATTAAAAAATTATTGCATGCAAAGATAACAGAAATTATACATGATGATTTTATAATATTGTGATATCGGGGCTTTGCAAAAGCAGGATAAAACAAAATCTATTTGCTGGTACTAATGCAGGCAAAAAGAAAAGGCTATCATTACGATAGCCCTTTGTGCTGAAACCAGAAAACCACCCAAAATTTGTATAAAAAATAAATTCAGTAATTGTAAAAAAAGAGCACGGATTAATTTGTTGTTCAAATATCATTTCCAGGCATACTTAGTAACGTATACACTACTGGATCTGCAATACAAAGTGAAGGAATGCAGCTGTAATTTAGCAGCGTAGATGTTGGGTATTTTAAAATCAGGTATTTCTACCTGACTTTTTACAGGCCAATATGAAAGAGCCCGTTCTTAATGGCAAAAATTACCAGGCCTGCCGTGTTGCGGCAGCCGGCTTTGGCCAGCAGGTTATTCCGGTGGCCTTCTACGGTGCGGGGGCTGATAAACAACTGTTCGCCAATTTCGGTATTGGTAAATTCCCTGCACAGCAATACCAGTATTTCTTTTTCCCTGCCGGTAAGTTCTATGGCAATATTGCTCAGGTTTTTAATATCGCCCTGTTTGAACTGCGATGCTTTTCGCATGGCCTGCAGGCTGGCCTGGTTAAAATAAAAACCCGTTTTATAAGTGGCACTGATGGCAGTGGTCAGTTCTTCAATTTCGCAGTTTTTAGACAGGTAACCGCAGGCGCCTGCTTCAATCATTTTTGCAATAAAGCGCTCCTGGTCGTATACCGACAGTATCAGTACTTTTATTGAAGGATATTGTTTTTGTAAAATCCCGTTCAGCTCCACTCCATTCATTTCGGGCATGTGCATGTCTATAAGCGCAATATCCGGCAGGGCAGTGCCGGTTTGCAGCTGTTCAATAAACTGCTTCCCGTTTTCAGCTTCCTGCAGCAGGGTAAAGCCCGGTACCGAACGGATCAGCGAGGCCAGTCCGCTGCGGAACAAGTGTTGATCATCTGCCAGTGAAATCAAAATATCGCTCATGTAACTATTACTTTTTAGCCGCTTCCGGCAATATGATCTTAATATAAAATCCCTTGCCCGCTGCGGCAGTTATTTCAAATACACCCTGTATCATTCTTAAACGGGCTTCAATATTCTGCATCCCCATCCCCGATCTTTTAATTGCATCAGCAGGCATACCAATACCATCATCCTGGTAGCTCATTGTGGTGCAGCCGGCTTCCTTAAAAAATTGCAGGGTAACGTTTTTGGCCTGTGCGTGCTTAACGGTATTATTCAGCAGTTCCTGTATGATCCTGAACAAAGCCAGGCTGGTCTTTTTATCCAGTGCATCCAGTGCAGGGCCCAGGTGGTTTTTAAAATGTAATTGCAGTGTACCCGGGACGGTAAAGGTATCAAATAATTCCTGCAGGGTAAATTCTAACCCAAACAGGTCCAGCCCCGGCGGCGATAAACTGTGAGAAATAGTGCGTACCGTGTTAATGATATTATCAATAAGGGGTTTGTGTGCAGCATTGGCAGCTTCGCTTTGTGCCATTATCATTTTAAGGTTAGAGAGGGAAGCGCCTACATCATCGTGCAGGTCGCGGCCAATTCTTTCCCGTTCCTCTTCCTGCAACTGCAGGGTGGCATGCAGCAGCTGTTCGCCATAATCCAGTTCGGCTTTTTGCAGGGCTTCTTTTTGTTTGGCAATATTACGCTGGTATCTTAAAAAGAAGAAAATGAAAGCTGCGGCCAGTATAAAGGTGCCCACCATGGCAAACAATACCAGTAAAAAAATATTATCGGTTACTTTTTGCATAACAGAAAGGCTAAAGCGAAAAACAAATACATGCACAAAACCAGCGCAGCATAAATTACCCATACAATATAATACTCGCGGCTGGAGGCATTGATGATAAAATTAGAAAATACAAATAACATGAACGAACCCGAAAAATAAATAAAGATGCCGGAGTTAAAATAAAACTCCGGCAGCAGAAATGTTTTTTTGCCATCGGCAACGGTTGCCAGCCTGGCAAAATAATTGAGTGCAAACAGCATACAAATGATGGCTTCTACCGAACGGGTATAACTGCTGTAGGTGTACACACTCTGAAAGAACAGCGCATTGATGACGCATAGAATAATAAAAGCGGGTACCAGTATACGGTACAGCAGGCGATTACCGGGCGTATGTAATACTTGTTTGTAAAACCAGCAAAAGAACAGCAGTTCTACAGGTGTATAAATATGTATCAGGGGTAAATTATTTACATGCATTACCCTGCCGATAATATAGGCCAACAGGCTTACAATGCCTGAAACCAGCAGGTAGTACCAGATGATGGCAGCGCTGCGTGGTAATACCTTCAGTTTTACTAAGCCAATAATAACAGGCAATAAAACACTGTACGGTACAAATACCGACATAAAGAATTTACTATCCATTTGCTGCTAAGGCTGAAATAAAGGGCTGTTGATATCGCAGGTTTGCGGACAGGGGCTTGTAAAATCAAAGATGGTACTGTCTGCAGGATCACCGGCAGTTGCTCCGGGCATGCTGATAATATCGTTGCCCTTGATATCTACCGGTACCAGGATGATCTTTAAAGTAGAAATGGTGTCTTTTGTACCCATGGCCAGGTAGGCCCTCACTGAGGGACATTGCGAAAATTTAGACAGGTTTACAATATCCTCCATAGGGATATTGAAGGCGCGGATGTAATTGGGATCTTTGTCAATTTTGGTAATGTAATCACGCCAGTTGGTGGTAATGGCTTCGCCTTCGGCTAAACTGATGCTGTCGGGGAGTTGGTTACTCATAAAAAAGGGGGTTGTGTAAGTGAAAAATAAATTATTCCAAATATAAGCAAAAGGAGTTTCAACCAAAAAGAAATAGTTTTCGTGTATTATATACCGTTATTTGTATTGTAATAATGAATTGCCGGGTGCGGCTACAGGATGCGGTAATAGTTGTATATGTAGGTTTAATACTACAAAATCAACTGCCGGAAAGTTAACGGGAAGGGGGGTGGCGCCATGGCATTGCCTGCATATTCACATATAAGGCATATGCAGGGTTTAAACAGTTACGATGCTGTTTTTAATGGCATACATTACCAGGCCCACCCTTGTTTTTACATTCAGTTTTTCAAACAGTGCATCGCGGTAACCGTCGATGGTGCGGGGGCTTACAAACATTTTATCGGCAATTTCTTTATAGGTCATTTCGGTGCAGGCATATTTTAAAAAATCGGTTTCCCTTTCATTTAGTTGTACCAGGCTTTTAAGGCTGCTGCCGCTATCTTCTAATTTATTAATGGCATGCATCAGTTTACCACTTACCAGGTCGCTGTAATAAAATCCTTTACTCATTACATCTTCAATGGCGGCTTTCAGTTCGGCCGGTTCACTGTCTTTTAAAATATATCCTTTGGCGCCGCATTTAAGCATGCGGATGATGGAGGTTTCGTTATCGTACATACTCAGCGCCAGCACTTTTACATCGGGATGGTTTTCCTTTAGCCACTGGGTGGTTTCGTAGCCATCCATTTCGGGCATATTGATGTCCATCAATACCATTTCGGGCAAATTATCCGGGTTGAGCCGGCTGATGAATTCTTTACCATTACTGGCTTCAAAAAAAACGGTGTGCCCCAGTTTGTTTACCAGTTCGGCAAGGCCATTGCGCAGTAATGCATGATCGTCTGTTAATGCTATTGTTGCCATAGTAAAATGAATCAGTTATTTGTTAATTGGTGGGCACCTCAATGGTTACAAGGGTGCCTTTACCTTCGGTTGACTGTAAATTAAATGTTCCGCCTATTAATTGTGCCCGGTTGAGCATACTTTTTAAACCAATGCCTATTTTTTGAGTGGCATCAAAGCCACTGCCGTTATCCACAATCTGCAGAATAAATAGTTGTGGCAGGTATTGCAGTTGCACAGTAAGCTTTTGGGCTCTTGAATATTTAATACAATTATTGAGTGCTTCCTGCACAATGCGGAAGAGGATCATTTCTTTTTTGGGATCTAGTTTAAAAAGCGTGCCGGTAATTTGTAATTCTGTTTCAAATGCCCTGGTGCTTTCAATTATTTTTAGTTCGTTGGCAATACTTTCCTGTAAACCCAGTTCGGCAATAATATCGCCGTGCAGGCTGTGGCTGAGGTTGCGCAGATCGTTAATGGCCTTGCTTACCAAATTTTTAGTATCCTGTATTTTGGGTTCAGTGCTGTTGGGCAACGTATTCAGGTTAAGTTTGGCAAGGCTTAGTACCTGGCCAATATTATCGTGTATCTCTTCGCTGATGGTTTTTAAAGTTTGCTCCTGAATTTCGAGTTGGGTTTGAAGGAGCTCCTGCTGGAACTGGGTTTGCATTGACTGTTTTTCAAGCTTATTTTTTTGTTGTTTTCGGGAATATAATGTGGCAAGTAATAGAATAAAAACGCCCAAAAGTAAAAAGGCAATAACAAAACTGAAAAAGTAGTATTTAATATTCTCAGGCATTATTCCACTTGTATTTTTTATAGATAACTATTGATAAAATATAGGATAAATAAAGTAGTAAGAGCAGGCTGTGATTAATTGCTCCAAATAATAAATCTGCTTTATCCCATTTGTTAGCATTGATAATAGGATAGAGAACAAAATAAGTAAAATCCCCAAGATTGAATAAAAACAAACCAGATGAAAGGAGGAAAAAGTAATTTTTCAATAATGATTCTTCGGTACTTTTTTGAAACTGCTCATATATATAAATACAGAAGCAAATTATTACACAACTTTGTCCTGAAAGTAAAGCATAACTATGAAGTATTTTAAAAGGCTGATATATAAAACAAAGTAGGCTGGTAAGCAATAATATAATTGATGAAATTTTAGAGAACAATTTCAGGGGTTTATTACCATGAAGCCAGAAAAGGAAAAAATAAAAAGAATACTCGGCAGGGATTGTAAAATTATATAATGTAGAGTTTGCATACGGCACTTTATGAAAATAATTGCCAATTAATTCAATGATTAAAATAAATAGAAGAAAAAAAGGCAGCCAGCGATAGCTGCCTTTTTTTATGTATTTCCAGTAAATTATACTTGTTGAGAATGCAAGAAATTCTACAACATGGTTTTGTGTAATAGTCATTTGTTAATTGCAGGAGTTGGGGCAAAGCTCCCCATGATTAAATCCATTATCATCAAACATTATTTTGAATTTACCATTTTTCATAAAACTATTTGGAATAATTTTCCAATTGTCTGTATGACCACCTGGAATAAAAGTAGTGGGTACAATAATAAAAGTACTCTGGTTAAGGTAGGCTTGGGTGTGGTTCGTATTAGTTGAAGAGTCTTTATAGGCCCCGGCATAAATACTTATTCCATTAAGTCTGTTTGCAGGAGTTTTCAAAAATTCAGATAAGATTAATATAGCGCAACGGTTGAACCAAACTGCTTTTGAAAGGGAATCGCGGTTTGCCATACCCCCTGATGCAGGTTTTTGTCTGTATTCCTTTTCAAATGATGTACCCATAGGCCCCAGGATTCTAAAGTCTACACTATTACGTGGGTTTGCTGCATCAGAATGTATAAAATTTTTGAAAGAAGGGTTTGCTCCGGCAGGAATCATTATCTCCTGACTCCATTTATCTTCGTGCCCCTTATTGGAACTGGAACTCACCCTGGGTGAAGTTGGACATAATATTATTGTTGCAGTTTTTTTAGCATCTCCCTGTGTTCCAAAATGTACCCTAATCCCGTCATAATCCGGATATCTTACAAGTACATCAGCCATAGATACTACTACTACCGAGTCTACCCAAAAACTGTCAACTAAAGCTAAATTAGGTTTGGCTGAGCCAAATCCACGATAAACAGTATCAAAATGCTTCATTAAACTTTCAGCGACCGATCGCTTAATTACAATTGAGCCAAGGCTTTCATTACAGTTTTCCCAAATGGAATCTGCATTAATATTGTTATCAATTGGATCCATTGCTTCCGTAGACATGGTAATGGGTTCACTAGTTTTTTTGCCGCTATCATTAGCATTACATGCAATAAGCAAGAAAGAAACAATGGAAAAACAAAAGGGGTAAAAAACATATTTGATTTGCATAAAATAATTTTTGGTTCGATAATTTTATTAGACCACTAAAGTCAGCAATACTTCCCATATACGCAATAGTCTTTACACTTTTTTGTTACCGTGTTTTCACCTTTTAGTTTAAGGTTATTGTACTGATAGTTTAGAATTTGCATTTATAATATTTGCGGTATCATCTTTTATAATCAAAACCATAATAAATGAAAAAGATACTGCTTTCTATTGTCTTTTTAACTGTGTTACATGCTTTAAAAGCCCAAACCAAAGACAAATCCGATACTGCAAACAAATTAATTATTAATATTGATTACCACACGGGGAAGATAACACATACGTTACAGCCTAAAAACACTTCTAAAAGAATTCGCCCCAAGGTGGGTTCGTACATTACTATTAATGTTGCAAACCTGCCACCTGGATTTACTGCAAGCGGCGAAGTAGAATTTGAAAATGGTAATATTGAAGGCGCCGGCGTTTTTAATAGTTTTTTTAAACCAGAGCAAACGGGTACAACCGCCCCTGATAAATCTGAGGATAAAAATATCGATACCGCCGCAGAGAAGAAGGCTATTCAGGAAGAAATTATAGTAGCTGCTGCAGTGGTGGATGCCGAAAGCCAGGCGGCTATTGATAATTTATTCAAGGAAAGTAATTCAAAAACAAGAATTAATATTAATAATCTTGTAAAGAGCCTGGAAATTGGAGATGTAAATAATTTATTGAAAGACAAGGGTATTATTAACGATCCTCTTTTTTTAAAGCCTGAAAATAAAGACAAGCTTGCAAAAGCAAAAATAGATTATTACAATCAACAAAGGCTTATTAAAATTGCGTATGATAACCTTAACAGGAAACTTGCTTTAAAGGATAGTATTATTTTAATTGCACTAAATAAAAAAGATTCATTAGTTACTGCCAAAGCAGAATCTATTGTGCCAAAGAAGGATAACCTTCCTATTTTTGATATTCAGGTACCCAACAGTGATATAGCCAGTATAAAAGTAGTAATCAAAAAAGACAAAGAGAAAATTGTTAATCAAATACCACTGAGTTTTTATAATAAAGCAGGCTATAAGATTGATTTTAGTACTGGTTTTTTTTATACAGGTCTGCAGGATGCAGAGTATAAAGCGGTAAATAAGCTAAGTAGCACTGGCCCTTTTACAGGTATAGATTCTGTATATCAAATAAAACAAAAACAAAATGGCAAGGGTAAAATTGCTATTGGGTTACTGGCACATTATTATACAAGATGGTTTAAATACTTTAACCTGGCTGCATCTGGTGGATTTAGCTATCAGGCCGATAACAGGATAATTAATTTTATGCTGGGCACATCAGCCTTGTTTGGAAGCCAGCAGCGTTTTATATTATCTTTTGGTACTGCATTTGGAAAGGTAAAAGAATTAGACACCAATTTTTTCACAACGGATAAGGATTATCATAAATCAATTGTAAACGATAAAACTGAACTGCCCATAACGGAACGGCTTAAAACTTCACTTTTTTTTGGAGTGTCGTATAACTTGGGAACAATAAATAACTCAAAATCGGTAAAGAGGAGTTTCTAATTATATAAAACGATCATTAGTCATGTGCCGGCACTTTTAAAAAGTGCCGGCACTGTAATGAAAGAAGGGAGAATTTTAAATATTTATTTATATCACACCTTTCCACAACAGGTCAATATAGCCATCGGCATTGTTCAGCTTTTTTACTTTATGTTCAAAAGTGCCAATCTTGCGGCGGCTGATGTCGAACACGTTAAAAAAAGCATCTAAAAAAGGTTTGGCATCGGCTTCTTCCCGAACGGTATTTTGCCACTCTTTACTAAATGTGGTAGCTCTTGCTTTTATTTCGTTCCAGCTTAAGGGCATGGGTAATGTATAAATTAAGATGACAAATTAATTAAATATCGGCACTTGGCAAGCCGTATATTCAGCACTGCCTATATAAAATATGTTCTATCCCTTCTTTTACCCAAATTTTCTTTATATTGTATTTCAAAATTCCAACCTTAGAAATTACTGCACGGTCATTCTTCTTTCCTGTTCAAGCATACGAAATTTTCTGCCTGTTACCAGCCCTTACAACTTAGGTGTTTTAACGGTTGATTGATACCAAAGCTTATTACAGCTTTGTACGTTATTAGTATTTAAATATTTTAAGTAGCCTGCCGAACACAGGTTTTACAAAACAAACCACTTATTATTATGTCACGTCAGTCAATTATTGCAGCTGCTGCTGCCGAAAACGGTACTAAAGAATCGCCTGCCAATTCCAACAAAACAAAATACGGCCAATGGTATGGGCTGGATGGGGTAAAGTGGTGCGCCATCTTTGTTAGTTATGTATACTACAAAGCAGGTCATCCGCTGGAGGCTATAGACAAACCAAAGGGTTACCAGTCTTGCCAGTCGGGTTTTAATTTTTGGAAAAGGAATCAACGCATCGTAACCAACCCGCAGCCCGGCGACATTGTGTTATACGACTGGACGGGAGATGGGGTATGCGATCATACCGGCATTTTTGTTGCCTGGGCAGATGCTTCCAAAACCAGCTTCCAGGCCTGGGAAGGTAATACCGCACAGGGTAACGACAGTGATGGCGGGCAGGTAATGTTACGTACCCGTAACCGCAGTACTGTAAAAGCCTTTGTTACACCCCTGGCTTTAAACAACAGCACTGCAGTAACCACCGCTGCTGCCGACATTATAAAAAAAGGACAGAGCGGGGCAACGGTAACTGTATTGCAGCGCTTATTGCACAGCCTGAATTATACAGTAAGGGTAGATGGAGAATTTGGAGAGGAAACCGCCACTGCAGTTAAAGCATTTCAACAACAACATCAGCTGCAGCAAACTGGTACGGTTACGCCCGAACTGATGGGTGCTATTGAAGAAGCAGCAGCCATGCCCAATGTGCCCGAGAAAAGATTTACCAGTGGCTCTTTTATACGAAAAGGCGACAGTGGTAGTGTGGTGGTGGCCATTCAGCAGTCACTGAACGCAAAAGGTGCCAGACCTAAAATTGATGAAGATGGTGTATTTGGTCCCGGTACCACTGTGGCTGTAAAGGCCTTTCAGAAAAAGAAGCGGCTGGTGGCAGATGGTATTGTAGGGCCCGCCACATTACAGGCCCTGGGTATTAGCAACCTGTAATGACGAATTTTCCGTTAAACCTGTGTATTAATATATGTAATGCGGTAAAACAATGAGCCAGTTGCAACCATTGGTTCCCTTATGTTGCTGGCAGCCGGCAATTATTATGTTACCGTATTTACTTCAGCTGGCAAACAAACCAAATCATTCACCAGGCAATTGCCTGGAATAAAGGGGTAGTTTTTCTTCGTGCTTGAACAATTCGCCGGGCCTTACCAACCCGGCATTTTTATGCAATTTCCGCTAAGGGCAGGCTTTTTAGCCCATCAGTAAAATTTTAGGTCAAAAATTTTACTGAAAATCAATTGTTTATAAAGGGGCAGGTGAAAATACTTTCGTTTTTCTTTGGAAAATCACCCTGTTGCGGCTTACCTTCGCCGTCCCAAAAAAAGCGTATGCTTTATGGGAGCCGGGGGATGGCCCGGTTTATTTCTAAACTGTTTCGCGGAACTGTTTCCGATGAAGCTAAAAACAAAAAAATGAGCAAATTACATTTCACCACAAAGCATGCGAACGAGGCTACCGTTACACACAACTGGTACGTTGTGGATGGTACTAATCAAACCGTGGGCCGCATGTGTTCAAAAATTGCAGCTGTACTCAGGGGCAAAAACAAAGCGTATTATACCCCTCACGTAGATTGCGGCGATTTCATCATCGTGATCAACTGCGAAAAAGTTAAATTAACCGGTAACAAAATGGACGAAAAAATTTACGACCATTTTACAGGATATCCTGGTGGCCGTAAAGAAGAAGTAGCGAAAGACCTGCAAAAACGCAGACCTGAAGTACTGATTGAAAGAGCCGTTAAAGGTATGTTGCCTAAAAACCGTTTGGGCCGCCAGTTGTACAAAAAATTATTTGTATACGCAGGTGCCGCACATCCGCATGGTGCACAACAACCAAAAGAATTAAAATTTTAAATTCCAAATTAAAACATAAATGGAAAAGCAAAAAAATACTGTTGGCCGTAGAAAAGAAGCTGTAACCCGGGTTTTCCTTAGCAAAGGAGAAGGGAAGATCACTATCAACGGCAAAGATTACAAAGCGTACTTCCCGTTAGTGTACCTGCAAAACCAGGTAGAAGCACCTTTTAAAACCATTGAAGCAACTGATAAATTCGATGTGGTAATTAATGCTACCGGTGGTGGCGTTAAAGGCCAGGCCGAAGCTGCAAAGCTGGGAATTTCCCGTGCTTTGCTGGAAGTTAGCATCGACTACCGTCCGGCTTTAAAAGCTGCCGGTTTGTTAAAACGCGATCCACGTTCTGTTGAGCGTAAAAAACCAGGTCGCAAAAAAGCAAGAAGAAGCTACCAGTTCAGCAAACGTTAATACAAGATATTGGATACTGGATACGAGATACTGGATCATCCAGCATCCAGTATCCAGCATCTGGTTTCAGCATCAATATTCATTATAACAACATCAATAAGATACAATGGAAAATAATACTTCCTTACAACAGCAGTTACTTGAAGCAGGTGTACACTTTGGCCATTTAAAAAAGAAGTGGAATCCTAAAATGTTGCCTTACATCTTTGCAGAAAAGAAAGGTATTCACATTATTGACCTGAACAAAACTGTTGAAGGGTTACAGGAATCTGCAGCTGCTTTAAAAGCAATTGCACGCAGCGGCAAAAAGATCATGTTTGTTGCTACTAAAAAGCAGGCTAAAGAAATTGTTAGCGAATGCGCTAAAAGAGTAAACATGCCATACGTAACAGAACGTTGGTTAGGTGGTATGTTAACCAACTTCAACACTGTTCGTAAAAGCGTTAAAAAAATGCAGAGCATTGAAAAAATGCTGAACGACGGCAGTGCAGAAAGCCTGACTAAAAAAGAACGTTTAACCTTAACCCGCGATAAAGAAAAACTGGAAAAAGTACTGGGCGGTATTGCACAGATCAGCCGCGTACCGGCAGCTTTATTTTTAGTGGATATCGGGCACGAACATATCGCTATGGCAGAAGCCAAAAAATTAGGCATCAGCACTTTTGGTATGGTAGATACCAACTGCGATCCTAATAAAGTTGACTTTGCGATTCCTTCTAATGATGACGCAACTAAATCAATCTCTATTGTTGTTAACTACTTAATTGCAGCTATCAACGAAGGATTGCAGGAGCGCCAGGCCGATAAGGACAGCGATGATGATCATGGCGACAGCGATGAAACACCAGAAGCAAAAGCCGCAAGGTTTGAACAAAAAGCCGATGGTGGTGATGACAGAAACAAACGTGGTGGTGGAAGAGGTCCTGGTGGTCCGGGTGGTCAACCAAAACGCAGAGTAGCTGGTCCTGGTCAGGGTGGCAGAAGGCCGGCAGGTGGTCCTGGTGGAGCAAGATAATTGCAGCCCCGCCTATCCTCCCCGGTAGGGAGGGAAAAGGAGAAGATGAACGCGAAGATGATGTTTGGATGTAATGAGTGTATTCTAAATAAAAATACGCTGACTGATCTAAAACATTATTCATTATTAATTTTTAATTATTCATTACAATGAGTGTTACTATAACAGCAGCAGACATTAATAAATTACGTCAAACTACCGGAGCCGGTATGTTAGACTGCCGTAAAGCTTTAACTGAAAGCAACGGCGATTTTGAAGCAGCTATTGACTGGTTGCGTAAACAGGGACAGAAAGTTGCGGCTAAGCGCAGCGACCGCGAGGCAAAAGAAGGTGTGGTAATTGCACAAACCACTGCCGATAACAAAAGCGGTATTGTATTATGCATCAGCGCCGAAACTGATTTCGTTAGCAATAACGCAGATTTTGTTGCTTTTGTAAAATCTATTGCAGATGCCGCCATCAGCAGCAATGTAAATACAGCAGAAGAGTTACTGCAGGTATCTATCGGCAGCGAAAAAGTGGCTGATATGATCAACGATAAATTAGCCGCTATTGGCGAAAAGATCGGTATCACCCGTTTTGAAAGAGTAAATGCTGAATATGTAGCTTCTTATATACATGGTGCAAACCGTATGGGTGTACTGGTTGGTTTAAGCAAAGCAGCAGCAGAAGCTGGTAAAGATGTTGCCATGCAAATTGCTGCCATGAATCCTTTGGCAGTAGACGAATCATCTATTGCGCCTGAAACCATTGCAAGAGAAAGAGAGATCGCTATTGAGCAAATTAAAGCAGAAGGTAAACCAGCTGAAATGGCCGAAAAGATTGCAGTAGGTAAAGTAAACAAATTTTTAAAAGACAATACTTTAATTCATCAGCCTTTTGTAAAAGACAATGGTAAATCTGTTGCCGATTATTTAAAGAGCATCGATGCTGATTTGAAAGTAACAGAATTTAAAAGAGTTGCTTTAGGATAATACCGTAATTAAACTTCTATAAAAAAGGGTTGTTTCATTTGTTGAAACAACCCTTTTGATTTACCGGACAATAATTTAAATAAAATACCCAGCAGCCATGGTTATTGCGAAAATTTATTTTGTTGCTGTTGTAATTTTTTTATTATAGTCTTCCAAAGCGGCATACAGCATTATAAGAAATGTTCCTTTTGTAATAACATTACTGCTGTATTTTTCTGTATTAAAATTTTCAATACCGAAAACAGTTTTTAAAAGCATTGCCATAGTTTTTCCATTGGCAGGCTTATCCACTTCCAGCAGCCCCTCTTTATTGGTTATGTCAATTCCATACCGCTCAATTAAAGACTGGGCATGCATATAATAACAATCGGTTTCTTTTAAATCAACTATCTGCAATGCGGAAGTAAAAAAATGCCTGTATATATCAAACTGCTGCGGCATAAGTTTGCTGTACAACTCCTCCCGTTTATCGTCTTTTAGTGGTACTGCTGCTTCATTCATTACCTCAGTCATTCTGTCTAAGGCAGTATTAAGCATAGGAATCACCATTGCTGTTGTCAATGTTAAAGATCCGCCGAGGTTTTTATTATCACAGGGAGCCAGATCAATGCCATACTTTTCTATAAGACCCGCTAATGCCGTATAATAAGTATCGGTTTTTTTTACATCTGCTACCTGGTTTATGTTTGTTGCAAACAATACTGCACAGGGCTGGCAAATTGGAGTATTGTTTTTTGGCACCTGAGCAAAGCCGGAACAGGCAACGGCAAGCAAAAACCCAGTAACAATCTTTTTCATATTATTTTATGATGTTTAAAATTACTTAACAAAGTATAAAGATGTTTTGAATTTAATCATCTTGCATACACACCATTTGGGCTCACCACACTTGCAGGCCCTCCGGTAATGCCTACTGGCGGTATAATAATATTGATGGCTTCCCCATTAATTTTCAACGATACTTTTCTTGCATGAATTTCTACCCCCTGCTGATAAAAGGGAGGCATAGCCGAAGGCTCACGGTTAATTAAGTAGGGATCAGTAAAATCGCTCATCTCTACTTCAAAAGTATACCCGGCCACCACGCATTTGCTTACCGCTTTATTGGCACTGATCTGAATATCGAAACTGGCATTTAAAACCGGTGCCTGTTCAAACGGAGTACCTGCAAAAATATTTGGCCCAAAATAGTTACCTACCGTTTCATCGGTACTTACAAAACCCATCACAGCAGGCATGGCTGCAGGATCGGGTTGCCATAATATCATACCGCTGGCAGCATTGCCCACCGGAGTATTTACCATACGGCCCAGGTGTACAATTACATTGGGCATTTGCAAATTGGGATCGGTTACTGCCACCAGGTCAATACCACCTTCCCAGCTCATCCATTTAGAAACGTTGGTCATAAAATAAAGTTTAGAGTTTTTTTATATCAGCTAAAAATATATTTTATCTAACTAAAGACTTATACCCTCTGCAGGGTATTTATTAATAATACACCCCTGCGATATTTTGAAAACCCTATTAATGCCACTGCAAAAATTATAAACATTATCTTTAATGACCTCAATCATAAAAACTATAAATAAAAATATCAGCGGCTGTATGAAAATTGTATTAAATGCTATTTTTTTGTTTATTGGCCTGCTGGCTTTTACTGCAGGCTTTTGCCAGGCCGGCGATTCTGTATCTGTAATTACTACCAAACAGGGCCTGAGTATAAATTCTGTTAATGATATTATGTTTGACAGGGAAGGATTTTTATGGGCAGCCACATCGGATGGATTGCAACGATATGATGGGTACAGCTTTAAAACATTTAAAAAAAAATTATCGGATCCGGCCAGCCTTGGTGAAAACACCTGCCGGCATTTGTTTGAAGATGCCAATAGAAACATATGGGTAGGGCATAATGCAGTTGTTTCAGTAAAAAGAAAAAGCGATGGCCGGTTTACCACTATAAAAATAAATAACTTTTATACTGCCTTAAAACCTTTTGCAGAAGACAGTGCCTGTGTATGGATCGCAGGGGAAGATCATTTTTTTATTGTAAATAAAAACACATTCAAAGTTGAACATGATTTTACATTCTCTAATAATGTTTTTCCCGATTCACTTACAGCCTTTATAGCCCGGTCGCCGGTTAAAAACTGCGGCATTTTTAATTACTTTTTAAAAGCAAATGCAATTGCTTTTAAAAAGTATCATCTTACAGATGACGTCACAAACGGGGCAGAGAAAAATATATATACACTGTTTAATTTTTTTTCTGGCAGTGCAAATCCTACAGTTAGCCAGGATGGAAAAATATATACAGTTACTGCTTCTGCAAGACTTTCATTATTTGAATATGTTTTACTCATTAACAATAAAGGATTTTGTATCTATAATACCAAAACAGCCCGTCTGCAAAAACACCCGCTGTCTGATTTAATTGAAAAAAATATTGATTACAGACTGGTAACCGGTATGGTGCTGGATGCCGGAAAAAATATTTGGTTTTCGCAATCGGGTAAGGGAGGAATTGTTTGCATAAAAAATGTGAAACATCCGTTCAGAACATTTATTAAAAGTAATAAAGATGTACTGATATACGGGCTGCAAAATGACCGGGATAATAATATATATGTTTCAGCCTACAGAAAATTTATCAACGCATATAATGAAAAGGGGCAATTTTTTAAAACCTTCAACTCACCTGTTTTAGAAACGACCCCGGGCAGTAATGTACCCAATACGATACGGGCCTTAAAAATGATTAACAGTAAAGAATTTCTGCTACTAAGTACAAGTGGCCAGGCCTTACTGTTAAATAGTAAAACATCATCGGTTAAAGATATTACCGGCAATATTCCTGTATCTAAAAAGGTAGTGAATGATTTTTTTGATCTTCAGATATTTCAGCTGGATAGTAATACTTTTATCTTTAACCATTTTAATCAGCTGGTCAAACTAACTGTAAAAAATACCACATTCAATTTAGAAACAGTTTGCAAAATAGCAGCAGAACAAAACATTACATCTTTTTATCCCCTGAACAATAATCGCTGGTTATTGGGTACCACCAATGGCTTATTTACAAGTACACCCGAAAATTGTATTCTTTTAAAATCAACATCGGGGATACATGTAAAATATATTGCTAAAGACCAACCCGGCAGATTTTGGGTGGCAACAGAGGCGGGCATTTTTATTATAAAAGATGGTACACTTATTAAAACATTAACTGAGCAAAATGAACTTTCCAGCAGCTTTATTTATGGAATTTTATTTGATAAAAAAAACCGGGCCTGGTGCAGCAGTAATAAAGGATTGATGCGGATAGACAGCTCATTTAATGTTAAAGCATTTACCCAATCAAACGGCTTACTGAATGACGAGTTTAACACGAATGGTTTTTTAGCGCACCCCAACGGCAATTTTTATTTTGCCGGTTTAGAAGGGATTGACTACTTTAACCCTGATGAATTTGAAGAAGATAGCAGCATTTCTGCAATTCACCTGGCAGATGTAAAAGTAAATTATGCCAACTATGCCTTTACCAAAAATGCTGATGGATCCATTTCACTTTCTACAACTTTTGACAAGAATAATCTTTCCTTTTCCTTTTCGGTAATGGATTTTTATAATCCTTCAGTTAATCAGTTCAGCTATTATTTAAAAGGGTACCAATCCGAATGGTCGCTGCCCACAAATAATAATGAGGTGAATTACATTTTACCTCCCGGGGAATACACCTTATTGGTAAAAGGTGCCAATCATAACGGCGTTTGGATTTCCACTCCCCTGGTAATTAAAATTTCTATCGTACCGGCATGGTATCAAACGGCTGGGTTTAAGTGGGGGCTGGGTTTTGCCGGCATATTACTAATTGGAACTGCTTTGTATTATGTAAGCAAAATAAAATACCGGAGAAAATTAGCCGTACTTAAAATGCAGCAACAGGTACAGGAAGAAAAAGAACGGATAAGCCGCGATTTGCACGATAACCTGGGCTCTCAAATGGCGCTACTTTCTAATAATGTAGAAAACCTGGAAATTAATTTTAAAAAACATCAGCATATAGATGATAGCCTAGAAAAAGTAAAAGGTACATCAAAGCAATTGCTGCAAACCTTACGCGAGGCTATCTGGATTCTGAACAAAGAACAGGTAACTGCACAGGATTTTTTTGACAAACTGATTGATTATGCACAGCGTTACCTGCAATCCTGTCCGGGTGTACAGTTGCGGGTAACAGAGGATTTTTCATTTCAAAAAATACTTAATTCCAATGAGGCCTTACAGCTATTTCGTATTTGCCAGGAGGCAATAGCAAATGCCTGTAAGTATGCTGAAAGCACCGTATTGCAGCTGGAAGGAAAAACGGAGCAAAATAATTTTGAAATTATTATTCAGGACTTTGGGAAAGGCTTTGATATGGATAACATACATGGCGAAGGGCATTATGGATTAAAGAATATACAGCAAAGGGCAAAGTCTGTTAACGCAAGGTTACTGGTACATACAGCAGCAGGAAAGGGTACCAGGGTGGCAATAAAAATATAGTGGTTTAAACAGGGAAATACCATACAGAGGGTATAGATAAGTATAAATTATTTTTTAACTTTTGTACCATGCATATTGCAATTGTAGATGATAAACCATATTTGCGGCAGTCGCTTAAAGAAAAACTGGCATCCATTGAAAATGATGTTACTGTTATTATGGAAGCAGGAGACGGTGCTGATTTTCTAAAAAAAATGAAAGCCACCCAGCAAAAGCCGGATGTGGTACTGATGGATATTGAAATGAATGAACTGAATGGTATTGAAACTGTACAACGTGCCGCACCACTTTTTCCAGCCGTAAAGTTTATTATGCTTACTGTGTTTGATGATGATGAAAGAATTTTTAACGCTATTAAAGCAGGCGCACACGGCTATTTATTAAAAGAAGCCACTGCGCAAAATATTATTGATGCCATTTACCAGGTATACCAGGATGAGGGGGCACCTATGAGCCCGGGGATTGCCCGTAAAGCATGGAAATGGTTAACGTCATTTACAACTCCGCCAGCTACAGATAAAGCGGTTCCAAAAAATGATTTTGAACCCCTCAGCGAAAGAGAGAAGGAAATATTAAAATGCAATATGGAAGGCAAAGAGTATACTCAAATTGCCGACGAGCTTTTTTTAAGCAAACACACTGTGCGCCAGCACATGAAAAATATTTACCGCAAACTGCATGTAAACAGCAAGGTGGAAGCACTGCAAATCAGCCTGAAAAATAAGTGGATCTGAAATTTTTGATGGAGTATACACAGGCCCTGTTGAAGGCCTTTTTTAATAATATGCCTCACAGGGGGTATTGCCACTCAGGTTGAGTAACAAGATATTTACTGAATAAAATCAGTACATATGACTAATCATACTGTTATTGCAGTTAATCCGCTACATCAAACACCTGAATCTGCAGCCGATTATTCTTCCCTGCTGCTTTTGCCTTTTGCTGCAATTGCAGCGCATCATTTTACAAAAAAACAACTTCGAAAGGCAAAAAATAAAATAATGTGGCAGTTAATGAAACTGAAGCTGAAAGCAATGTTTTCTTTTAAAGGAAAAAAAGAGATGTCGCTGCAATTTAAAGTTTTTTTGATTGCCATTTTGATTGGTGCAGCCTTTGGAATACTATTGAGTTTTACTGCGGGATTATTTGCTTTTGTACTTGCCCTGTTAACCGCTGTAGTTATTCTTTTTATAAAAGCCGACCGGGTTTAAATTGATTTCCATTGATATTTAAATTGTTTGCAGAAGTATAGTGTCTTTCATTTAATTTATTGAACAGCTGGTTTGAAATACAATATCCTTTCAATCGCTTGTTTGTGATGTGAAATACTTCATGCAGTTTCGGCTTGCCGTGCTTTTATTAACAACAAAAATACCTTACAGAGGGTATGGTATGGCATAACAATAAAATGGATTTTTATACCTAAACATATACAATGGCAACGCATACCAGTTTTGTAATTACCCCGGTTGATTCAGCAGCATCTAAACAAACGCCTGCTGCATATTCATCATTATTACTTTTGTCATTAGCCGCAGTAGCAGCGCATGGGTACAGTAAAAAACAACTGCGTAAGGCGAAAAATAAAATGGCGTGGCAGCTCTTTAAAATGCAGTTTAAAAATCTATTTTCTTTCAGCAATAAAAAATCAAATCGGGCAAAAGCAATACTGATTGTATTGGGCCTTGCTTTTTTAGCTGCTGTTGGCATTTTTCTTAGCTGGTCCATAGCCATCACCTTACTGGTAATCTCCGGGCTGATTGCCATAATATATTCTGCTAAAGATTAATGGCCATTGAGATATTTAAAAACTGATATGAAAAGAATAATATTCATTACAGCGTACCTTTTCATTTGCTTTACATCAGGGGCACAAGATGTTACAAAAGATAAGATTGTTGCCAGTGTATATGCTATTTTAATGGATGCCCCCAACAATTTTACAAATTTCAGGGGGATAAATTTAAATACTGATACTGATGGAAACATTACCTGCAAAATAAAAAAACCAGTTTTTGCAAATGGTAATTTGTTTTCTCAAACAATTAAGTATTGGAAAAAAACCAATAATAGCTGGCTTACACTTGAATCAGACGATGAAGCAGGGGAAAATAATTTCAGGACAGTAGAATTAGCTTTGGATTTGTTAGCTGATAAAAATATTTTCATAAAAAGAGAAAGTACATTAGGGGCAACAACTGTTATAAAGTATGTTGACAGCAGCTATAATGAAATAGCTTCTTTGTGGTATAAGTCATCTTTGCGCTATATGATTTATTTTAAGTCGGGTACCAGCATTCAGTATCAATTGCAAAAGTATTTGGCCTCCAAAAAAAATAGTACACAAAGCAGAGAGCCAGTTGCAAAAAAAAATTATACAGAAGCCAGAGAGCCCTCGGTAAAGGCAAATGAAAATATGACTGCAATTGTTTTGCTAAACGATTATTTTCTTTTTTATCAAAACCTAACCAACACAAGCGATTTGGGCTTTGATTGGATTTTTGACACAAGGGATCCGGCAGCTTTAGAAATTAAACTAACTTATATAAATATACTCTCTTCTATCAGGAATCAGTTACCCTATAGTATAACAGACGATTTATATGATGCAACAACTATTATCAGTATTGATGGAATTCCAACAGCAAAAATGACCAGGCAGCAAGCCGTTGATTTGCTGAAGGGAACACCCGGTACCAACTGCACAATAGGTTTAAAATTTAAAACGGCTGCAAAAGATGAATTGCACACCATTGTGCTAAAAAGAGAATCTGGTTCCGGTATATTGGCAGAACAGGAACATTATGCAAAAGGAATTGAAAATTTTAAAAAGGGGCAATTTGAAAAAGCAATAAGTGATTTTAAATTAATTCAATATTACCCCGAAGCACAAATAATGCTTTGGAAAATATACAGTGGCAGAATTCTGGATGAAATATCATTTGCAAATAATGGTATTCTACTTAAAGGCCAATTAAAAAGATATTTTAATCAGGATAGTTTAAGTAAATACAGTTTTCCAACAAGCTCTAATCCCCAGCTATTGGAACTCAAAGCGCTGTATTGTAATGAGTACAAATTTAATACAGCAGGTATTACCAGTGCTAAAAACAGCTTAAACAAACTGGCTGCCGATAAAGGTGATGTTTTTAGTCAGGAATATATGGTGCGCTTACATACTTCGCATTATGACACTGATGCAAGTTTTATATCCAAAAATATATTGCCCGATAAAGAACAAGCCTGGTACTGGTATAAAAGAGCTGTTGCCGGCGGATCAAAAACTGGGCCGCAGATGTTGAGCAATATAAATAAGATGAAAACTGAAAAGGACGTGTATGGGGTAAATTTTAATGGCTATGTGTTTGATTTTAAAGATGCCAAAGCAGTAAGCACCGTGGCACATATGCAAAATGGCCTTACAAAAATACTGCCACCCGGTATTTGCCCTTTTGGTGTAAAGGGTTTTGAAAGTGGAATACTGTTACATACATCAAGGGGAATAGGCTTTAAATGGACTACTCATGTTATGCAGGACTATGCATTTGCAAACAAACATTACGAATATGCTTTGCAGTCGTTTATGGATAATTTCCCCAGGTATGATTTTAAAGATATCCAATGGATGAATGTTCAGGTAAATGATCGTTATCTGAAAGCTAAAGTTGCCCATTTTACTGCTACAGAAACTGATGGTAAAAATTATATCATGAGTATGTCAATTGTGCTGGAAAAAGTATCAACGGGTTATCAAATTGTACTGGAGTATAAGGATATAGATAAAATTACAAAGGCAGTCATTGTTCCGAAGGTTGAAATAGATGAGGATGACTGGGATGATGATAATGATTGAGCTGGAAAAAATAAGATGATAAAACATTTCCAATAAATAGCTTAAAAAAGCATAACACAACAGTTTATTTTCATGATGATTTTTTTGAATTTCTAAATCATTCTAAAAAAAATTACTTAAATATGAAACGTACTTCTTTTATTCTGGCACTTCTGTTAACTGCAAATTTCGCTTTTGCTCAAAAAAGTAATACAGCTGTTAAAATCATCGCAGGAGTTACCCTGCCCAAATTTAGTGTCAGCAGCAACAATACTGATAATAGAAAAATATACATGGGCTATACAGCGGGTATATCATTAAACACGTATAAAAAAAGCAATGACGGAGTTGGGCTCATTTTAGGTGTAAATTATCTGCAAGCCGGTGCAATAAACCCAAAACCAGCACTTGTTGGTGCTACTGAATCTAAAGAAAGACTTAACTATATCTCAGGAGATGCGATGCTGGGCTTTAAAATTGAATCGGCAATAAAGATTGAAATATTTGGTGGCGGCTACATGGCTAAATTATTAAATGGGGATTATAATACCAGTATGGCAACAGGATCCAACCAGAAAGGCAGCTTTAAAATTGGCACTAAATCCACCGATGATTTTATAGCACTTGATCTGGGTTTTAAATTCGGAATGTGTTTTAATATAAAGAAAGTAAGTGTGGGTATTGTACTGCAACAGGGGTTAATGGATATCGACACGAAGTCCGATACAAAAATGCATAACCAGATATATGCATTCACACTTGGATACAGCTTCGGTAAATAAATAAAAAAAGTTAAATGAAAAAAATAATCCTAATCCCTGTTACACTGCTTATTACTGTATTTGTAATGGCACAAGACAGAACTTTCGACATTTCTCTTAATGCTGGAATTTCAATGCCAACATACAGTTACAAGTACAATGGAGTTTCTTCCAGCAGAAGTATTTACCAGGGCTATACAGGAGGTGTATTTGTTGCATGGAACAGGGATGTATCTTTTATAAGTATTGCACTTGGACTTAATTATTTACAAGCTGGTGCCATTAATAAAACCCCGGCAATTGCGAATGCAGTGGAATCCAAAAACAGGATCAATCACTTTCAGGTAGAGGCCTATATTTTTAAATTTCAACCGGTAAAAGTATTAGAAATAAGAGGGGGTTTCTATTTTAATACAGCAATGAGCGGGATGGCAACAATAAAACGGACCGACGGTACTGTTACTAAAACAGATTTTAAATTTGGCATAACAGAAGAGAATGATTTTCATAAAGGAGATATGGGACTTGCCATAAAATCATTTATTAATATTTCAAAATTAAAATTGAGTGCTGCATACCAAATGGGAATTGACAATATTTCGCCAAAAGTGCCCGAAGAAATAAAAAGTAAAATATTTACAGTTGGTATTGGATACAGATTAGGGAAATAAGATTAAAAACGTTTACATGAAAAAAACAATTGCCTTTTTAACAGTAGCTATAATTATTTCACAGCTAATATTTTCACAAACTATTGTTGTGGTGAATAAAGATTATAATCATCGTGATAAGTACGAAGCTGTATTACTTAATGCTGATGGAAAAGTATTAAGAACAATGAATAAAATTAATAACGAGGATGTATCCAGTTTTTCAGAAGGTGTTTGGATATGTCGCGTTTCCAAAGATGAAAAGGATAATTTCTTTTTTTACTCTAATTTTTTAAATGAAAAAGGGGAAAAATTACTTGCCAACGATATTAAGGGGTTTGCATGGGGGTTTTCGGATGGCTGGTGTTTAATTACACATAAAGCTGATGATGGTTCGGAAACCTTTTATTATGCAGATAAAACAGGAAAGGAAGTTTTTAAACCAATCCCGAATGAATTGGGCAGTTTTTATAAGGGTGTAACCTGGAAAAAAGGACAACCCGGAACCGATGAAGAATATTTATATGGACTGATCAATAAAAAGGGTGACTGGATTTTAAAACCCACTTATTTTGAAATTAAGGATTTTGAAAATGGAATGGCGCAGGTGATGACAGCCATGTCGTCAGCAGACCGTAGTTCATCTCAACAATATGCGTATATAGATACAAAAGGCAATGTTGTAAACCCTGTTCATTTTTCAAAAAAGCATGATAGATATGGCAGCTTTAGCGAAGGTGTCTGTATGGCAGGTACAAAAGTGGAAGTCAATTCGTTTAAAGAAAAAATTGAATTCACAGCTATTGACAGTACTGGAAAAGAGCTGTTTGCCAAAAAGTTTTATTCGTCTGAAATAGGAGAGCGCATACAACTGAAAAATATGGTTTTCAAGAATGGGTTATGCCCTACCTCAGATGGATATATTAATGCAAAAGGCGAAGTGGTCATTCAGTTTCCCGGGCAAATTATAGCAGATGCAACTTCATTTGATAATGGATTGGCAAGTTTTAAAATGATACCCAAAAATGGCGATGGATTTAGTTTTAAATACACTGTGATCAACACAAAAGGAAAAATCATCTGGCAATCTGTGGAAAATAAATTATCAGATAAGTTTGAAATTAATAATCAGTATTTCGCAAACTAAAAGAATATTAAAATCAAAAAACCACTATTCATTTAAAACTTTAACGTGAAGAAAATCGCACTTATCTGCCCGTTTCTGCTAATAGCTATGTTTGCCAAAGCACAATCATCCACTTATGTGCCTTATGGTAAAACAAGGTTATATTCTCATGGCCTGTACGGTGGAATAACGCTGCCAAAGTACAAATATGGCCCGGTTATACATGATGTATACCAGGGTTTTAAACTGGGATATCAATATAATTTATTCAGTGATGAAAAAGAGAGCAGAGGTCATGGGTATATTATTTCTTTAGCGTATATGCAAAAGGGAGCTAATAATAAACAGCCGGCAATCGGCAATGCAGTGGAAAGTAAAAACAGGTTAAATGCGTTGCAATTTGAACTGGCGCAAGCATTGGGGTTGAATAAAAATCATAAAACTGTCTTAATTAGTTTGTATGGGGGCATTTATGGTTCGTATTTTATTAACGGACAAAGTGATGTTTCTTATGTAAACGGAACTTCCATTTCCACAGCCTTTAAAATAGGTACTAAAACCACCGATGATTTTAAACCATTTGATTTTGGGTTAAGATTTGGTTTACAAGTTGATATTAAAAAGATGTTTATAAGAACGGCTTATGAATTTGGACTTGTTGATTTAAACCCCGCCGGATCTGCCAATAGAATCAAATCAAGAGGAATTGAACTTTTAGCCGGAATTAATTTAAGTAAGGCCAAACATTAAAGCCGGTATCAAATGACAAATATTTAATCCTCCAATGCAGGCGGATAAAGTATCACGAAAAATAAAAACTAAAAAATAAGTATGAAAAAAATAGCGGCAATAATAACGATAATCGCATGCAGCATTTCAGTAAAAGCTCAGACTGCTGCTCAGGCTGCAAGTAGTTTTAAACTGCTGCTGACAGAAGCAGTGTCTGATTTTAAAAACGTAAAAGACACCATACTTGAGGAGGATCCCGGGAGAAAAACTGCTTATTATAGTTGTACTAAAACATTGGGCTCTTCATTTGAAGCAATTTGTATCAACTCCGGAGATAACACAACTTATTTTATTTCAAAATTTGAATTTGTAAAAACAGCTGAATTAATTAAGGCCAATGAGATACTGCCGGCGATTTTGGGTGAGGTAAATGCCATGGTAAAATCCGGAAAGTACAAAGGAAGAGATTATAAAAAAGAAGGGAATATTGACATAACGGAGTTAAAGGATTTAAATGGCAATTATATTGTTGAAATAGAATCCAGAAATGAAGCTGTCAGCAGCGACAAAAATTACATGGCTATTATCATTTATGGTAAGAGCTGGGGAACCAAATGATTAATAATTTAATTAAACCGGATATGAAAAAATTTGCATTTTTTATTACAGCAGGTATTTTAAGTCAATACCTCTTTGCTGTTCCAGAATTTAAAGCAGCTCCACCAATAAAGCCTGACAGTAAGATATCGTTTAATAAAAACTTTCTTTATTATACCAGTCTTATTAATACCAGCGATTTGGGGTTTGACTGGATTTTTGACACTAAAAATCCTGATTCGCTGGAAATTGAAATTCTTTACCGGTATGACAAAGGGCCACTTTCGAAAAGGCTTATTGAATTGAAGAAAAATTACGGGGTATCAAATATTATTGCAATTGATGGAGTATCTACTGCAAAAATGAGCAGAGAACAGGCCATCAATTTATTGAAAGGAAATGCAGGCAGCACCTGTACGCTGGTATTTAATCATTTTGCCAAACCAGTTTACGGAGCTGTAATTGGAGCAAACAGTATATACAACTATGAAACAATACAGGTAACGAGAGAAGCACAACCAAATTTAGAAAAAAAGCTGTTGCATGACAAAGGAATGGAGGAGCTAAAGGATGGAAATATTGAACAGGCTATTTATTTCTTTAAGCCAAATGCAACAGTTGGCTGGGGTTATTATGACGAATCATTACTAATGATGCTGAAACTATTCAGCGGCGATATCTTAAATGACCTTGATTTTTCCGGTAAGGATGGTGCGATAATAAAGAAAAAATTTCAATCCTACAGTAATATAGATTCTCTGAAAAAATACAATATGTATACTTTGTTTGGCAGGGGATATCCCAGGATTACTGCTTTACTATCAAAGTATACAAAAGAGCTATCTTCTCCGGTGGCGTATAAAAATTTACAGCTTCCCGAACCTGATTATATGATGTTGGCAGGTGCTGCCTATGCCGGAGATGTTGAAGCTCAGGAAAAAATGGTAGACTTTCATACCCTTACTAATAATGATATAATATACCTGTTGCCGGATAAAGAACAGGCGACTTATTGGTTTAAAAGAGCGGTGTTGGGCGGATCGGGAAAGGAAGTGGATATGAAAGAAAAAATCAGTAAGAGTAATTTTAGCTATGACAGTACCAATAGTAAATTTATTGAGCTCTTTTCTTTTAAAGAGTTACAATCAATGATGGCAGTAGCTCACATGTATCCGGATTTAAATAAAATTTTCACCAAAAATATGTGCCCTTTCGCAATCAGGGGCTTTGAAGCTGCTAAAGGTACCGGACAGGATTCACTTGCGATGGGTTACGAATGGCAAACGCATGTTATTAAAAATAAAAATGCCGCTACCCAGGTATACAATAGTATTTACTTAAAATTCATGAAAGAGTTTTCCGCAAACACTTTTCCGGATATAAAATGGTATGTTATTCCGGATAATTATTTTAAGAGTTTCTCCTATCCTGCTTTGTATTCCCCGGATCTGCAGCTGGCAAATGTTATGGCTGATTTCACTGTAAAGGAAAAAGACGGACAATTATATAAAATGAGAATGCTGCTTATTATTTGGGATCGAAAAAGCGGGTATCAAATAGCAGTAAGATACATGAAAGGTTAATGCGCTCATATTTTACTGCACATTAAAAGCAGCCACTAAAATAAAAAATGATGACAACACTGTATGTAAGAACAATTTTATTGATGGGTATGATTTTGTGGTTAAGTTTTGGGTATACACAGGAGACTAAAGGGGTAAAAATTATACCAGTAGATTCTCTGAAGAAATACCATATCGGTATTGCAAAAAAAGACAGCAATAAAATACAATTGGCAAAAACCGGTTTTGTGCCATGGAGTAAAATGAGTGTGGCAGAAAAGGGAGAATATATTGTTAAAACAATCATCAACGACTACAGAGTAAAGTACCCCATTTTATTTTGGCTGCTGGTGGTAATAGTATCGGCATGGATCTTTAAACAGGTGCTAAAAATAATTGATAAAATAAAAAGTAATTAAAATGACAAAACAATTGGTAGCGATGAAGTTTGTTTTATTGGCTGTTTTCAGCATATTATTATCGGGTGTTTCGGAGGCACAGGTAACAAAAAAGCCAGTGCCGGCAGTACGCAAAACAGTGACTGTTGAGCAGCTGAAAACACAAATCAATAATGCGTATTCAAAGGGAGATTTTGCTAAAACTATTATATTATGTAATCAATTACTGCCCCGAACACCTAACGATACAGACAATACCGTAACTAAGATATTGTGTAAAACAAAACTGAAAAAGCATAAAGAGGCCATCGGCGACATAAAAAAATTCTATAAAGAAAATTCGGCCGAATTTCTGGCATTATTTCCCGCAGATATATACGCTGCCGAATTTAATGAACGCATGTCTTTTGATGAAAGAGAACAATATTATGCAGCATCTATACAACTAAGCCCGGGAAATGCACGAGTATATTTTAAGCAAGCCTACGATTATGCTGATGATGACAATTGTATAAAGGCAATTGAACTAGCTCAAAAAGGATATTCATTAATAACGGATGAAACTGTTTCTTATACCAGGTCTTATATTTATATGCAAAAAATATGTGGCAACAGAGATACTGCATGGGCTGTGTTAAATGCCTATGCGAATAAATATCCCGACGATTTAAATGCCAAGGCAATGAAAGCAACTTTTTTAACGGAGGATAAAAAATTTACAGAGGCTTTGACTTTCATAAATGAAGTTATTGCAGCAAAGCCAGAGAATAAAGATTTTTATATGGCAAGAGCCGGCATTTATTTTAAAATGGATGATAAGGTTGCAGCTTGTAAAGAAGCGAAATTTATTAAGGATAAATTCAATGATGACAGAGGGCTGGCAGAGTTTAATTGTACAGAATAGTATTTTAAATCAGTAATTCAGTATGGAATAGATAGGTATAGCTATTTGCGTACATACTCTAACTATTTTTTGCGTGCTGCAGGTAAAACCACAATTTATGCGCCATGTATCTCTATTTGTTATTGGCTTATTGTTACAGTTATTAGCAGTAAGTAATGCAGCTATGCCCGGAATTTGGCAAACAGGTTTTGGAGGCCGTTTTTTACCATTAATTGCTGCAGACAGTAATAATTACGGAAAAATTCAAATGCAGTCTGAACAGGTGTTGATAGATCTGTATAATGGCTTTAGTGTGGTAAAGGGTACGTATTATATGTATAATGCGCAGGATACTGCTGTGGAAATGTTCACCGGCTATCCGCAGCATGGCGATTACAATCAGGATATAGTCAGGAATATCATCATTGGTGATGCTCCTTTTAATTTGAAAGTGCTGGTTAATGGTGCAGCAGTTGCCTGTGCTGCTTATAATGATAGTGCAATGTCTGCCAATAGTTTGAGTACCACAACAGTTCCGGTAATACATGGCAGCAGAAATTATCAAACCTGGTTTTTATGGAAAATGAAGTTTGCCCCCAAAAAAATTACCACCATCACAGTATATTTTTTAACCAATAACAGTAAAGCTAAATTGAGTCATGGGTACAGCAAATCAACCGGCCATGCATTTGGTTATGTATTGGAAAGTGGTAAAGCATGGGGTGGAAATATAGATACGGGGAATATTTTTATACGACTGATGGATGGTATTACATTGAAAAATATTGCAGGCATACTGCCCGATTCAACCATAAAGGCGGCAAACGGAAAACTGGTATATAGTTTCATCAACAAAGATCCTTCACCGGCAGATAATTTATTAATATGGTATAATAAGGAAATGGATAGTATTGCCTTTCATCTAAATGTGCTGCCCCAAACCAACATTTATTTTGAAACCATTAATAGTTTTCCTGTAAATGATTTTGCAAACAGTAGTACATGGAAAACCATTAGCCTGACTGATTTTGAGCCAAAAGATAGCGGGATGGGTACATTTTTTATTGCTGTATTAGTTGGAGGGGTATTACTGGCAGGCCTTGTAATCTGGCTTTTGGTAAAAGTTGTAATGCGGGGCTTTAAAAAATAATATAGTAACTGATATAACAATATCCCTCCGGCATTATACAAATAACCAGCTACAAATAGATCGTATTACGCTGAATTTTACAGCGGCACTCTTACAATAGCAGTAGTACCTTCATCTTCTGTAGAATCATATTGGAGGTTGCCATCCAGCAGCTGCACCCTGCTTTTTAAATTACTGATGCCGATACCGTTCTTCTTTTCTTCTGTCATGCCTTTACCATTGTCTTCCACCACCAGTAAAATATGATTGTTCATTCTGCGCAGCTGTACCAGCACTTCGGTGGCCTGGCTGTGTTTAATAATATTATGCACCAGCTCCTGGAAAATGCGGTATAAAGTAATTTCAATTTTGTTGGCCATTCTTTCATCGGGCAGAGTTGAATGTACTTCGTACTGAATACCGGAAGGTGCTAAAATTTTCTGACAAATGTCTTCAATGGCTAATTTTAAACCATATTCCTTCAATGTTTGCGGCATCAGTTCATGCGATATATTCCTGATGTCGAGGCTGATCCGGGTTAACTCGGCAATTAACCCTGCATCGGCATTTTGCTGATGCATAGCCAGCTTTATACCAACAATTTCCTGCGCAATACCATCGTGCAGTTCACGGCCAATCCTTGCTTTTTCTTTTTCTTCTCCTTCAATAAAAGCATCAATGGCTATTTGCTTTTGCTGTGCTTTTTCCTGAGCAATACGTTTATTGTTCCTGTTGTAGAGCCATAGTACTATAAGGGCCGATAACAATACCAGTGCGCCAATAAAATAATACAGGCGGTTTTTCTTCTGTTGCTCCAGTGCAATTTGATATTGCAACAGCTGGTTTTTAAATTTTGATTCAGATTCGGAATAAGCTTTTGTATTTACCTGCACATAATCATCGGCCAGTAAATTGTAAGCAGAGTCGATGTATTTATAGGCGTCTTTAAAATTACCCATATTATACAACACTTTTGCATATACGTGCATGGTATGTGTTTGGTCTTTGCTAAGCACATTGCTTCCGGCAGCTATTTGTGCAGCTTCCCGTGCATAAGTAAGCGCCAGTTCGTGCCGGCCGGTTTCACTCAGCATTTCGGCATAAAAGGTAAGGGCACCCAGGTACGTACCGGGATTGATATTTTTTGAATAGGCAATTACTTTTTGATAATAATAATCTGCACTGTCGTATTTTTTTTGAAAATGCAGGCTGGTGGCCATTAAGCGCATGGTGCGTAATCCCTGGTCGCTCCCCAGCGAGTCCTGCGCCTTCAGCTGGCTGTAAGCAATTCCGAAAAAGGAATCAGCAATAATGAAATTCCTTATCTCTTTCCGGTGTATGTACACATCATCCAGGTAAATGGCCCCCAGGTTACTGGCAAGTTTAATAGTTCTTTCATGTTCGTTTTCCTGCATAGCCAGTTGTAGGGCTTCGCGGTAGTTGGCTTCGGCCTTGGCCTTATCATCTAAATAATATTGGGCATTGCCCTTGGTATGCAGCGCCCGGATCAATAATTTTTTATTGCCTCCTTTTGTAAGCAGTGCAATGCTTTTGTTGCAATAGAAAATACTGGAGTCAAATTCGCCCAGCAGTAGTTTTTTTTGCGCAATAATACAGCACAGCTCAGGGTTTGAAGGGTCTTTCAACAGGGCGCTGTGCATTTTTTGTAGGGCAACTGCCGGGTCTGCAATGGTATCGAGTTGCTGGTACTGCTGGCCGGCAGCAGTCATGCGGGTTAATACCAGTATGATCAACAGGCGGCTTATCATACAAAATAATTTTTAATGGCCACCGCCACCAGTTTGGAAAGGGTGCTTACGCCAAATTTTTGCATGATCTTCTTTTTATGCGTGTCTACCGTGGCAAAACTTAAATACAGCTGCTGTGCAATTTCCTCGGTGGTGAATCCGTCGCAGTATTTACCCAGTACTTCTTCTTCTCTTTTTGTAAGGGCCTCTTTTAAATAAAATTCACTGTTAATGCTCACCTTAACGGTGGACGTATTGATATAATTCACAGCATCCGAAATGTACTTATTTTTATTTTCAATGGCGGCAATGGCTTTGTTTATTTCCAGTGCATCGCAGCTTTTGTGCAGGTAAGCATTGGCGCCCTGCTCCATACTGGTGTCCACATATTTTTTATCAGCTGTCATCGACAGCATTACCACCGGCATCCTGTACCCGCTGCTTCTTAATTTTTTTAAGGTAGAAATGCCGTCACCCTCCGGCATGTACACATCTAAAAACACCCATGCCGGTGTTTTTGCATTACAGGCTTTCAGCACTTCTTCTCCATTGGTAAAAATGCGGATGTTGCCATACCCCAGCTGCTGCAGCAGGCTGCTGATGCCCTGTGCCACCATAATGTGGTCGTCGGCTATGTATATCAAATCGCTTTTTATCTCCATGGCGGCAACTGTAAATTAACTATTTAAAACAAAGATGTATAAAAACCGGGTAATTAAAAATACACTGATTAGTGTATAGGAAAGCAGGGCGATAAAGGCAAGATTTGTTGCCAGTTTTAAATATGGGTATTATGAAAAAAATATTGTTGTTGCCGCTGCTTTTATTGTTTAGCTCAATCTGCCATGCCCAAAGCCCTGCCGTTGTAAAGGCACTGGCTTCCACTGTGATGGTACCAAATGATAAAGACCAGGAAGGCTGGAAGAACAATGAATGGAATGGGTTGTTTTTTTACCAGGGAACCGGCAGCCCCACCAAATTATGTGTTACAGACGGCACCAGTGCCGGCACCCAGTTCCTGCTGGATATTGGCAACGGAACGGTAGTATCCACCATACCGGCACAGGATTTTATGTACATCATCACTAACAGGCTGGCTTCATTTACTCCTTTTGCCTACGAAGCGCAGATATGGAAAAGCAACGGAACTGCACCGGGCACATCATTAGTGTACACCATGCCGCAGGCGGGCATTTCGAATGCAAACCTGTGGACCAGCGACAGGGATGCAAAAAAGAATCTTTCTGTCATGGGCAACACCATGTTTTTTTCCGGGTACGATGCTGCCAATGGCAATGAGCTATGGATGACCGATGGCACAGTTGCCGGTACGCATATAGTAAAAGATATTAAACCGGGTACCGGTAACAGCAGCCCCATGGCTTTTTGTAAAATTGGAACAACTGTTTTTTTTACCTGTATGGAAACAGGGTTGGAACGAAAACTGTGGAAGACGGACGGTACCGAAGCCGGCACTGTGCAAATACCCGTGGCAGAACCCTTTTTTATTTTAGACAATGCCGTGGGTATGGTGAATGATAAAATGATTTTTTATGCGCACAATACCGTGGATGGATATGAGCCTTATGTAAGCGACGGCACGGCAGCAGGTACATTTATGCTGGCAAATATTAATCCCTCCGGAAACTCATGGCTTTCGGTATCGCAAAACGCCCATCTGAAGTTTAACAGCAAGTATGTTTTTTTTATAGCCAATAACGGAACCGCCAATGCGCTGTGGCGTACAGATGGTACCAGTGCAGGAACCCTTCAGCTTACTACAAATGTACAGGCGGTGTTCAGTGGTGTAAGCGGTGGCAGTTATACAGATGTTGATGAAACAGGGTTGTGGATGATAGAATACAACAGCATTGGGGCTGGTAACAACGAAAAATTATACCGCAGCGACGGATCGGTTGCCGGTACTTACCAGGTGGCATCCGGTTTAAGTTATGCGCAGTACCTGAAAATTTACAAGGGTGCATTGTGGATGGCTTCCCGAAATACAGGCACTGCCGCAAATACAGAACCATGGCGCAGCGGCGGTAATGCGGTCACCACTAATAAAACTTTTGAAATAGCGCCAGGTACATCCGGATCTCCATTGTTTACGCCCATCAGCGCTAACCCCTTTGGATTTTTTGTAAAGAGCGGCAAACTGTATTTTTTTGCATCATCCAATGCGGCGCCCGACAGAAATTTATACCAGTATTCAGGCGATTTTACATTCAATGGTTCTGTGGCCGGCGGTAACTGGAAAGACAGTGCCAACTGGAACGGACTGCTGCCGCCGGGCATTACCGACAGTGTATATGTAAACGCCGGCACACCCAATGCACCGAATATTACGGGTGGCAATGCATATGCAGGCACGCTGTTGTCAGGCAGTAATGCCACGGTACATATTCCGGCAGGCACCGACAGTTTGATAGTAAACACAAGTATTGCTGCCGCAGGCAATAACAGTTTTACCGGTAACGGAGTGGTGGCCTTAAGAAATATAGCTGCGGATACTGTTGAAATATACAATGGTTTCAGCGCAGCTAATCTTGCTGTACAAACGCATGCATCGGTGGCTGCGGGCACCGTTAGTATCGGCAATAACCTTAACCTGGTAAACAACAGCCAGCTGATCGTTAACAGCAGTACGGTTGTTTTAACGGGCACAACATCTGCCATTACACAAAGCGGCAACAGTTACATTACTGCAAACGGTACGGGTAAACTCACTATTGAAAATATTGGTGCCGCCGGCAGAACAGGCGTTGTTCATTTTCCTGTAGGCACTTCTGCTGATTACAATCCAATTTTGTTTACAAATAATGGCACTGCAGATGATTTTAGTGTGCGGGTTCAGCCACAAATATTTGCTTCTTACACAGGCGAAACCGGTACAGGTGTATACAGCAGCAACGCAGTTAACAGCACCTGGTTTATATCAGAAGCAAGTGCAGGAGGCAGCAATGCCGATATTACCCTGCAATGGAATGCTTCGCAGGAATTGCCCGGCTTTAACAGAGGCAACAGCCAGTTTGCACATTACAACGGCAGCTGGCAGCTGGGCAGTGCGGCTGCAGCGGCAGGCACCGGTCCCTATACTTTCAGCGGTACTGGTATTACCAGTTTTTCACCTTTTGGTATTTTAAATAACAACGCTGTGCTGCCGCTCCGCTTCGTTTCTTTTACTGCACAAAAATGCGGCAATAACAGTGTTTGTCTTAACTGGCAAACCGCCAGTGAACTGAACGTATCTCATTTTATTATTGAACGAAGTACAGACGGAAACATATTTGCCGCTGTTGCAGATAAACAGGCTGATAACCTTGCATCCAGCAGTTATACTATTGCAGATGACATCAGTACGCTGCTTAATAAAACAACGCTTTATTACCGGCTGAAACAGGTGGATGTGAATGGCAGTTTTACTTACAGCCATACGGAGCGAATAAATATTTCACAACAACTGTACATCAGTATTTATCCCAACCCTGCCGCCGGTAAGATATACATCGCCGGTTACGGCAATGCCAAATGGGTAGAGATATTTGATGCGAATGGTAAAAAAATTACAGCAATGCCCGCATCGCCGGATATTGATATCAGCCGGCTTGCAACCGGAGTGTATGTATTGAAACTAGTATTAAAATCCGGCACCATTCAGCAATTGAAACTTATTAAGCAATAGGGGTTTTCTTCATTCACTATACCGCCGGTTTTATGCCGGCGGTTTTCAACAAAAAATATAAAATGAAAAAGAGTGTATTACTGTTTGCGGCCATCTTTTTTTCTGTCGCAGCGCTGCAGGCGCAGCTAAACCCGTTTAAAAAGAAAAAGGAAAATGCAGCAGTACAGGATACGGCTGCAGCTGCAAAAACCGAAGAACCCGAAAAAGAAGAAAAGAAAAAAGGCGGGGGCCTGTTTCAAAAAGTAGTGGCCAAAGTAGCCAAAGTGGCCGCCAATGCCAGCGGCGCATTGCTGGGCACCACAAAAACCACCGATAATTTCGACGTGATTGAACCGGCCATTTTTGTAAGCTCCAATATTTATCCTAAATCGGTGGGCACCATGCAAACCGACTTTTATAATGGCTGGAAAGAGGGCGGCGATTTAGTGGGTGTAATGCTGCTGCCCAAAGACAAAGCATTTTTTTATAAACTGGATGGCACGGTAAAAGTAAATGGAGAGAAAGGCGATTACCAGGCTGCAGGTGCTTACACCAAAATACTGGATGGCAGCAACAGCAATAAAGTGCTGGAGATGGAAACCAAGGGCGGCAAAACCGCCAAGTTTACCTTGGTACCCAAACAGAATAAAATAAAACTGGTTTCCATTAACGGGCAGTCAAAAAATGCAGTAATTGATATGGCAAAAGACTTCACCATTGAGCTGGATGGCTTTACACCCAATGCATTTATTAAGATAGAAGTGGTGATGCAGAAAATGGGCTTCCGCGGCCAGTTTGAAGTGGGCAGTTACCTGGCAGCAAAAAGTATTACCATACCCGGCTATATTTTTAAGCATATGAATGTGGGGCCCGACCAGGCCGATTTTAAATATACCAATCCTTATATTTTAGTTTCGGAAACAGAAGTGCGGGAAACAAAAGACGAGAATGGGCATTATAAAGAACCGGTAAAATATTTTGCCGGCACCAGCAGTTATATGGCGGTTAATGTTGTTAACCCGGTTGCGAATGGCGGTGGTTTAACGTTACAGGATGGTGCCTGCCGGCTGGAAAAAGGCAATGCATATTTTTCGCCACCGGTGGAAATGGCCACCAAAATTGCCACCACCACCATGGTGGTTAAAGGCACCACCTATTATTATGATGTGAGTGAAAGCAAGGTGGTTGACAGAACCATTACCACCACCAAAGAGCTGAAATTTCCGCAGATACCCGATGCCAAGCTGGAAGCAGTAGCAGCAGAGTTGTACCAGCAAATGACCACCATTTTAAAAGAAGAATTAAATGCTACTGTAATTACACCGGAACAGGTTACGGGCAATACTGCGTATCAGAAACTGGGGATTTATATGAATGAGGATGAAAATACCGACGAGCATTTCCGTAAATCGTACAAGGGATTAAATGAACCACCGGCTATGGCGCCACTGGCGTTTGCTATAAACGGGCAGGCCTTTTTGTTTGAACCGTTAAATGCAAATGCCCTGCTTAAAACGGTGCTGGACCTTAAAATTTCATGGGAGGGTAAAAAGCCCAGAATAACACCGTATTTAAATATAGAACTGAAAGGAATGCCGAACGGTGGTATAAATGGCGCTTCTCAGTTATCGTATTATTTTAAAGGCAGCGTCAGCGGCGAAAGTATTGAACTGACTAAAGGGGTGGTTACCGAAGAAATGATTAACCGTATATTGCAGGTAAACAGTTTAACGGATGCTTTCAGAAAAGGGTTACAAAAACTGAAAGCAAAAGAAAAGGATTACAGTGAGTATAAAGCGATCTGGAATTTGCAAAAATAAAAGCTGATGAAAATAACCCTCACATTCATTTTTATATGTGCAGTACTGCAGGCAGATGCGCAGTTTGATATCTATGGCCGCAGCCGGTACACAAGAGAATGGCAGGAAACAGTACGGCATTATGAAAGTATGCGTAAGTCGCCGGCCAACAGCAGTACCGGATTTGCAAATAATGCTTCGGGCACCTATGAAGTACCTGCATTATTTAAAAAGAAAACACCCGAACAAAAACAGCAGGAGGCGGAAGCCAGGAAAAAGGCAGAGGAAAAGCGGATTGCTGACCGCAAAATTGCCTGGAATAATAATGAGCAGTACCTGGGTGAATTGATCATCGCAAGAAAAATATACAAAGACGGCCGCTATTATAATCAACTGATGCAGGCTGCCAAAGAATCAGGACTGCCCGATATATGGAATAAGCGGGTGTTCGGTTACAGCGCAGCCGAATTTAATGCGCTCCGCAGCAACAGTAATTCCACACTGCATAAATATTTTCCCGATGAAGACCACCCGCTGAGCTTTACATTTAACGACCTCAGTGAAAAACAAATTACCACCGGCCAGTACCGGGTTTATTACAGCTTAACCGGTTTAATAAAAGCGTTTATTGACGATGGTAAAAATAATTTTGCCACAGTTGCCGATAAAACGGATATTCCTGTCACCTCTTTTTGCAGTTGTGATGAATCGTACCGGGTAAAATATTACTGGCTCAATTTTACTTCGTTTGAGCTCGGTTCATATTCTTTTTCAACCTATCCTTTCATTGCTTTTTCATCCTGGGGTAAAACAGAAGATGAGTATCAAAACATTATTACGTATGAAATAAATAGTTTTTTGGCAACAGGGTTGTATACTTTTTACAAAGAAGAAGACCGTTTTGGTACCAGTCATGTACTTAAATTAAAACCGGAGTATGTTTCCGAAAAGGACATTGTTTATGAGTTTCATATGCGTATAGATACCCGTACCATGGTGCCTAAACTGCAGTTTTCGCTGTATAAAAATGATGCAGCGCCCGAAGCAGAAAAAAAGCAAAGCGCTGTGGTGGAAAATTTGCAGCTAAAACCTGCTGTCCCGGCAACAAAGGAATCAGGCAAAAGTAACCCTGTTTACAACAGTTTACAGCTGAATGAGGCTAAAACAACCGAAACTTCCGCAGTAATCATTGATGCCGGCAGGGTATATGCCAATATTGTAAACACCAACTGTTTAGACTGGTCATGGGCAACACCTGCACAAAAAAAGATGTGCGGTAAAACCGGATGGGGCAATTACAAACCCCAAAAAGGCGATAAAGGAGTAATTGTTTTTACAGCGGTGCATTGCTCCAGTAAAATCAATATCTGTATACTTAAAGTGGGCGACTATTATGTTCCTGTAGCAGAAGAAGGCATACTGAAACAATTAAAGTAATTTATTTCAACGCCTCCCACAAAATCTCCACCGGATGCTTTGCCTTAGCACCCGTGCCATCTTTTATCTGGTGGCGGCAGCTGGTACCCGGCGCTGCAATGATAGTATCATTTGATGCAGTACGCACTGCAGGAAATAACACCAGTTCGCCTATCTGCATACTTAAATCGTAATGCTCTTTTTCGTATCCAAAACTTCCCGCCATACCACAACAACCGCTGGGGATGGTTTCTACAGTATAGTTTTGAGGGATGGTCAGCATACTTACTGTGGCTCCGGTACCGCTTAATGATTTTTGCTGGCAATGGCCGTGCAGTTTTATTTTTTGAGCGGCTGTGGTAAAAAGAGATTGGTTGATATTACCTGCAGCAAATTCCCGGGCAATAAATTCTTCAATGGTAAAAACATGTGTAGAAAGTTCTTTTGCCTTTACTAAATTTTCATCTGTTGCCAGATCAATATATTCATCACGGAAAGTGAGGATGGCAGAAGGTTCAACACCTACCATAGGTGTAGCTGCAGTTATAACCGGATGCAATAATTCAATATTTTTATTGATGATGGTTTTTGCTTTACGTACCAACCCTTTACTCAGCCAAGTACGGCTGCTTTCCAGATGATCGGGAATAATTATTTCGTAACCCAATTTTTCCAACAACAAAATTGCTTTTAATCCAATTTCAGTATCGTTGTAATTAGTAAACTCATCACAGAAGAGGTTAACCGTTTTTGAATTTTTACTTTTTACTTTTGACTTTTCATGTTTCTTAAACCAACTCATCAAAGTCTCCTTGTACATAGTAGGCATACTTCTCTGCGTAGCAAAACCGGATAATTTTTTTATGGTATTGCTGATGAAAGGATTGGTTACTGCAAAATTATACATGCCTGGAACCAGTGCACCCAGTTTTGCCGATGCTGTAAAATTGGCGATGAGCTTGCTGCGGAATGGTACTCCGTTAGCATCATAGAAGTGCTGTAAAAATTCAGCTTTCAGCTTGGCTACATCCACATTACTGGGGCATTCGCTTTTACAACCTTTGCAACTTAAACACAGATCCATCACTTCATAAATCTCTTTATGATCAAAGCGGTTCAGCTTATCGCTGTTGGTTAAAAACTCCCGTAAAATATTGGCCCTTGCCCTGGTGGTATCTTTTTCATTTTTTGTTGCCATAAATGAAGGGCACATGGTACCACCACTTAGAGCGGTTTTTCTGCAATCTCCACTGCCATTGCACTGCTCGGCATGCTGCAGTACATTCTGATTATTAAAACGGAAATGCGCTTTAAATTCAGGAGTTTGCTGTCCGGGTACATACCGCAGCATGGTATTCATGCCGGGCGTATCTACAATCTTATTAGGGTTAAAAATATTTTCAGGATCCCATATTTTTTTGATCTCTTTCAGTAAGGCATAATTTTTTTCGCCCACCATTTGTTTAATGAACTCGCCGCGTAATCTGCCATCGCCATGTTCACCACTTAAACTGCCGTTGTATTTTTTTACCAGGGTGGCAATCTCTTCTGCAATAGTGCGGAACAGCTGATTGCCTTCCACGGTTTTTAAATTGATGATGGGCCGTAAGTGTATTTCTCCACTGCCTGCATGTGCGTAGTGCACACTGTACAGGCCATGTTTTTTCAGTATCTCATTAAAGTCGCGGATATAAGCCGGTAAATCTTCCACATCCACTGCTGTATCTTCAATAACAGGCACGGCTTTTTCATCGCCGGGCAAATTGCTTAATAAGCCAAGGCCAGCTTTACGCAGTGTCCATATTTTTTTACTGTCGGCACCAAACAATAGCGGGAAGTGATAGCCCAAACCTGCGGCACGCATGTCGTTCTCCACTTGTTTGGCAATGGCAGTAATATCTTCCCGGTTTTCCCTGCAAAATTCAATCACCAAAATAGCACCGGGGTCGCCCTGTACAAAAAAGCGGTTCTTGCTTTGTTCAATATTGTCTTTGGTGCATTCTAAAATATAATGATCAATCAGCTCGCTGGCACTGGGTTTATATTTAAGTGCAATGAGGTTTGCACGCAAAGATTCATCAATGGAATTAAAATGCACACACAACAAACCCACTTCTTTGGGGGGCAGTGGTACCACATTCAGTTTGATCTCGGTAATAAAGGCCAGTGTTCCTTCGGAGCCGGCAATCAGCTGGCAAAAATTAAAATCATCTCCGCCCGCAGTAAATGGTGCGGTATCAATTAACAGGTCAACTGCATAACCGGTATTTCTTCTTTCCACCGATTTTTTAGGAAACTCTTTCCTTATTTCCTGCTGTGTATCGTAATTGCTTAACAGGCTTCTTACGTTTTTATATATACCGGCTTCTAAAGTATTGCCTTCGCATTTTTGGTGAAATTCCTCCAGGCTTACTGTTTTAAATTCGGTTTCGCTGCCGTCACTTAAAATGGCTTTTACTTCCAGTGTATGTTCGCGGGTACTGCGGTACACCACCGAATTACTGCCGCAGCTGTTATTGCCCACCATGCCACCAATCATGGCACGGTTGGCAGTAGAAGTTTCGGGACCAAAAAATAAACCATGTGGTTGTAAGAACATATTCAGCTCGTCGCGTATTACCCCGGGCTGTACACGCACCCAATGTTCAGCTGCATCTAGTTCCAGTATCTGCGTAAAATATTTAGATACATCCACTACAATGCCATTGCCCACCACCTGCCCTGCAAGTGAAGTGCCTGCTGTTCGGGGAATCAGGGATGTTTTATACTGCTGTGCAAAAGCCACCAGTTTTTTAATATCTGCTGTACTTTTGGGTATAGCTACTGCAAGTGGCATTTCGCGGTAAGCACTGGCATCGGTGGCATACAGGGTACGCATGGTGGTATCAAAATAAAGATCGCCCTGTAATTGTATGCCCAGTTGTTGTAGTGCCGCTTCCATACCTTTTAAAATGAGGTAGCAAATATACTTTAAGAAAAATTAAATTCTGTCTTGTTCTGAGGGCAGGGTTGTCAGCCTTTTAAAAAGTAACATGAACTTTAAATACATTTGTAGCATGAATGAAAATCACCAGCAATATTTTGACGCCAATAAAGAGGGATGGAATAAAAGAACCGATATTCATAAAACCTCTGCATTTTATAATCTGGAAGCATTTAAAAACGGAGCGTCTTCTTTAAATAAAATTGAAAGGGATGAAGTGGGTGATGTAAAAGGAAAATCGCTCTTACACCTGCAATGCCATTTTGGAATGGATACCATGAGCTGGGCCAGGGAGGGTGCCATGGTAACCGGGGTAGACTTCAGCGACGAGGCCATTACACTGGCTAAAGAAATTAATGATGAGCTGCAGCTGGATGCCCGTTTTGTTTGCTGTAATGTATACGATACAGCGCAGCATGTACCGGAACAGTTTGATATTGTGTTCACATCTTACGGTACTATTGGCTGGCTACCCCAGCTGCAACCCTGGGCAAAAGTGGTGGCAAAAAAACTAAAACCCGGCGGCTTCTTTTATATCGCCGATTTTCATCCCACCCTGTGGATGCTGGACGACGACATGGAAAAACTTACGTACAGCTACTTTAATGATGCCGTGATCATTACCGAACAAAAAGGCTCTTATACCAACCGTGATGCACCTATTGAATATAAAGAGTATGGCTGGAACCATCCCTTTAGCGAACTGTTTACTGCATTGCTTGGCGAAGGCCTGCAAATTGAGTTTTTACATGAGTTTTCGTATGCGCCGTATAATTGTTTTGCCAACCTGCAGCAGTGGCCTGATGGAATGTGGCGGTTAAAGGGAATGGACGACCGCTTCCCCATGATGTATTCGGTAAAAGCGGTGAAACCCCTGTAAAATACCGTACACAGGGTATCAGGTGCCACCTATTTTTTTTACATATTTACATTTATAAAACACATCTTACATGAAAAATATTTTAAAGCTGCTGCTGGTCACTTATGCCCTGGTATGCGCTACTGCCGTATCTGCACAGCCCGCAAAGCCCAAAACACCTGTTAAAGCAAAGCCGGCAGCCGCTGCAAAAATGGATTACGAGAAATTAAAAAAAGATATCCGCAGTTTGTACCTGCAGGAAAAACATGCAGAAGTAATTAAAAAGGCCACGGTGTATTTACTCAAATTTCCTAAAGATACCGCGGTAAGCATGCAAAAAGCCATCAGCCATATTTCATTGAAACAATACCCCAATGGTTTCAATATCATCAAACAATTCTATAGCCATCCCGATACCGCCGCAAAATACCTGGCTTATATCAGCTTTTCTGTTCCGGAAGCCGACCTGCTGAGCTCGGGGCTTGCCTGTGCGGATGAATCTATTAAAGTGTTACCCACCGCACCCTACGGCTATTTTGCAAAAGGGGGTATTTATTCTGATAAGGGCGATCATGAAAAAGCATTGCCCTTGATGCTGAAAATGAAGGATGCTTTAAGAAATGATGAAGAGCAAATGCAGTTTGGACAGTTTTATGCCAAAGAACTGGCCTTTAATAAACAGCCTGACCAGGCGGTAGCAGCTATTGATGTGCTGAGTAAAAAATTTCCTCAGGATAAAGAGATCATGTACAGTTATGCCAGTATCTACCGCATCAATAAAAATTATGACCAGGCCGTGAAGCAATACGATGTCATACTTAAACAGGACCCGGACAATACAGAAGTAATGATGCAAAAAGCAGTAACAATTGCACTGTCGGGTAAAACAAATGAGGCCTGCGCCGCGGCAGAATCACTGATAGCAAAAGACGACAGTTATGCATTCATGCGTTTCAGGTATAAGTGCCCGGCCTATTTTGCTGTACCGGAAATCAACGGTTTTAAAAAAGCTACCTGGGCAGTAAATGCCAATGGCGAGGATTACGAATTTACGGTAAGCAATATAAAAGGAACCGCGGATACCGATTTTGAATTTGACTGGGCTATGACCACAGGTGCCGGTATGGATGGGCATATTAGCATCACTAAAGATGCCATGGAAAAAGCCCTGGCACAAAACAATTATTTTGGCCCCACTTTAAAAAATGCCACCCTGACTGATAAAACAACAGTATGGGTAAGCAAAGCGGTTATTAATGGGTTAATCACAAACGGTACTGCCCGGATGGATGTGGGTAATGGGGAGGAAGTATTTACAGTGGTACCGGATAAAACCGAACGCTGGGATGAAGAAGCGTTTGAAGAAAAGATACAATTTAAGGGAGAAGAGAAATACCTGAATACACTGCATGTGAAAAATGAAGACGGGTCAAGAAAATTATGGATACTGAATACTGCTGCCAATCCAATGATTATAAAAATGGATATTGGGTTTACCATTTCATTAAAAAGTGTAGAATAAACCCGATAATTTTTTTTTGTTATTGAAATAAGGATGGCAGAACAGGCATAAAAATATATCTTCGCAAAAAATTTGATAGATGAGCCTCAAGTACAAACGTGTTCTGCTAAAACTTTCCGGCGAAGCCCTGATGGGCAAAAGTAACGACGGTTACGAGCCCCTGGATATCAGCATTATTGCACAATATGCTAAAGATGTAAAAGAGATCATTGCTGCCGGTGCAGAAGTGGCCATTGTAATTGGAGGCGGAAATATTTATCGCGGCATGAATGAAGCAGAAACCGGTATTGAAAGGGCACACGGCGATTATATGGGCATGCTGGCCACTGTGATCAATGGAATGGCTTTACAGGCCGGCCTTGAAAAAGCAGGGGTGTACACCAGGCTGCAAAGCGCCATTAAAATGGAGCAGATAGCAGAACCGTATATCCGTCGCAGGGCCATGCGGCATTTGGAAAAAGGCCGTGTGGTGATCTTTGGTGCCGGTACCGGCAACCCTTATTTTACTACTGATACCGCAGGTTCTTTACGGGCCATAGAAATTAAAGCCGATGTAATTTTAAAAGGTACCAGGGTGGATGGTATTTATACTGCCGACCCCGAAAAAGATGCTACTGCAACAAAATACGATACCATTTCTTTTGCTGACTGTATTCAAAAAAACCTGAAAGTGATGGACATGACGGCGTTTACACTTTGTATGGAAAATAAATTACCCATCATAGTGTTCGACATGAACAAGCCGGGTAATTTACTGAAAGTGGTAAATGGTGAGCAGGTAGGTACTCTGGTAAGTTAATTTACAGAATTTATATACAATAAAAGCGGCTGCATAATTGCAGCCGCTTTTTATTTTTCAGGTTTCCACATGGTTTATAATGTAGCCAGGTATGCTTTGATATCGGCTAAGCTGGCTTTAACCGGGGTTAGCGAAATACGCTGGTTAGCAGTGCCTGCAGTAAGGTTATTGCCGGTGGTAATACTTTCTTTGCCTAAAAAATAATCGGCCCCCTGCTTAGAGATCACTACAATGGTGGCAGGCTTTCCTGCGGGCACTTTTCCGCTGATGAATCTTTTTTCAGGCACATCAGCATTCATTCTTAACACCGAGCGTATTTCTTTAAATACTAAAAATACAGCGCTGTTGGCATTGGTGTAATTAGGAGGTAAATGAGCACTCACTGTATTACGGGTAATGGTGGCGGTATCGTAAAAATAATCTACGTTTATCCAGTGCAGGCGATTGGTGGCAATTTCGTAAGCCTGTACACCAGTTACCAGCACATTGTTAATGGTATCGGCATTGGGTAACCAGTTAAAACGTTCCGGAACCGATTCGTCTCCAAAAAATAATTTCATATTGGTTACCATGGGCGAATCCGCATACCGCAGGTAAATTTTTGCATTGGGTGCCAGTTGCACTTCCTGGCCGTCTTTTTTTAAACGGATAAAAATTTCTCCACCGCTTACCAGCATGCTTCCGTTGGATGAAGTGGGCTTATTCAGCAATACCATGTCTCCTCTCTTTTTTACCAGTATCAATTCCATCTGTATTTTACCGGTCAGCAGCTGGCCGGCATTGTTTACACAGCATTTGGCAGGAAACGTGCATTGTACACCGTTAGCCATAGTAATAGTTACGGCTGCCGTGGCATTGATCTCAAAACTGTCAATTACAGTTTCTACCTGTGTGCTTAAATTATTTTGCAGCGCAATTACCGGCATGGTGCTGGCAACTGCATTGTACCAGGCCGTGTCGGGGCCATTGATTTGGCCGGGGTCGGGCACAAACACATCTGTATTTTTTTGGCAGGCACTTAAAAAAACAATACCTGCTGTAAGTAATAGTAATGCGGTTCTTTTATTCATTGTTGTTGTATTGATCGTTGTTATATACAGATGCCCCTGTTTGGGTTTGTGCTGCCTGCTACCGCAGCTCTACCCGTAAGCCCAGGCGCAGGCCCGCCGTATTATATTTTTGTTTGAAGGTTAAATTTTCTTTGCTCATGGGCGCAGGACTGTAGCGGAAATAAGGTTCTGCCAGCAGATGTGCCTTATCGTTGAGTTTATAGTATACTGAAACACCTGCTAAAAAGCCCAGCCCAATATTGGTTTTAAACTGGTAGGGCGAGCTGCTCTTTCCGGTGTTGATGCTTACCGGTTGTAAGGTATTATCCAGTACCTCGCCTTTTTGCCAGCTGTATACATTTACTATAACACCGGCATTAATATTGGCGTGTATTTTTCCATTGCCCAGCTCGTACCCCATTACCAGCGGTACGTCAATTGTTCTGAATTTGTTGTGCGTGGTTTTATAGCGGGTGCCGGTGGTAATATAGCTGCCCGTGGTATCGCCATTGGCATCAATGATATAAGTGATCTGTACCAGGTTGCCTTTTACATAAGTAAATTTTTCATTGATCTGGCTGAAGTTAATACCTGTACGGATGCTCATACCATTGCTGAACACACGCGTATAGCGCAGGCCGGCACTGTAAGCTGAAGTAAAGGAGGTACTCTCTTTTCTTTTTTGTAAATAGGTGGAATTGCCGGTGTCGCTTAAATTACGAAACGCAATATCCGGACCGCCATATATTTCAATATAGGCTTTATTGCCGGCAGCATCTTTTTCAATGGCAGGGCAGCCAGGTAAAAATACATGAGGTGCAATATTTTTTTGCAGGGCCGGTAATTGCTTTTGACTGCTGCTGGTAACCGCTATATACTGCATTTTTGCCAGCAGAAATTCCTGTGCTGTTATATCGCCGGCAGTTATTGCCGCGTTTGTAATAACATGGCCATTACCCGGCAAAATCAATATTGCCGATTGCTGCTGTTTATTATTGGTGCTGTTGCTGGTGGTAATAACTTCGCCGGCCACACCAGCCCGTATATTTATTTTACTTGCTGCAGCTGCAAAACGCGGCTTACCTGTACCCGTATTTCCGTCAGCATCATTATTATTGTTATTGGTAGCGGCTGGCAAAGGAGCCTCCTTATCCTTCATGGTTACAGTTGCTGTAACCATCTCCCCCTTGCTGTTGGCAGCAATGCTACCCGCAGATGCTGTGGTTGCCGGAACAGAATGAGTAGTGGCAGCAGGCGTATCAGCTATGCTGGTGTTTGCCGGATGATGCAACAGAATATAGCTGCCACCCGCGGCAGCAATCAATAATCCTGCAAGCAGCAGCATGTTTTTACGGTTAAAAAAACTAAACCAGAAACCAACCGGTCTTCGTTTTTTTCTTTCAGCTTCAATAGAATCCCAAATGCCCCGGGGCACCGGGGGTGAATATTCCAGGAGCTGGTTTTTTATATGCTCGTCAAATTGCCCGCTATTACTCATACCGCAACTTTTTGTAATTGTATAATTTGTTTTTGTAACATACTCCGGGCCTTTACCAGCTGACTCCGGCTGGTGCCCGGTTGTATACCCAGCATATCAGCAATCTCTTCATGCTGAAATCCTTCTATCACATATAAATTAAAGATCAACCGGTAGCCATCGGGTAACTGGCTCACCAGGTCTAAAATATCCTTCTGGCTCAAATGGGCATAGGCCGAAGGCTCCATTCCTTCCTCATTGTTATCTTTTAGCTCGTACCCCACCACTTCTTTTTCATAACGCCGTAATGCATACTTTTTTAAAGCGGTATTCACCACAATACGCCTGATCCAGCCTTCAAAAGATCCTTCGGCTTTAAATTGCTGTATCTTATCAAATACCTTAATAAATGCGTCCTGTAATATGTCTTCGGCATCCGCGGCATTTCGGGCATAGCGGTGACATACACCCAGCATACGGCTGGCGTAACGGTTGAACACCTCCTTCTGGCAGGTGGCCTGTTCCCTAATACATCCTCGTATGAGTTCCTCTTCCGTCAAATTGTTGTACAGGTTTACACGGGGTATTTTTAGGTAGATACTCCTGCAGGAGATTACGCTGCCCCGCTGTTTTTATTGTACTTAAGATACAAAAAAAGGCCTGTTTCGGTGCTTTTTAGATACATTTGAAGCCAATCCATCATGTTAACCTGAGCATTTGAAGATGTTATCGCCCGCACAAATACAACAGCTGATTGCCGAAAACGAAAGCCTGCAGGTACAGATCAACGATCTGAATTATATGTTGAGCGAAAGGGAGGAGGAGATTGCACTACTAAAAAAAAGGGCTTCGGCTGCCACCGAATTACGCAGCACACTGGATAGCCAGCTGGATGAATTGCACCTGATGCAAAACCAGATTGGCCACCAGCAGCGAAAAGCCGCGGGTGCAGAAGAGCGGGAACTGGAATTGCACCAGGAGTTGACGCAGGCCATACAACTGCAGCAACAGTACAACGACCTGCTGAAGCAATATACCTATGCAAATACACAATTGGCAGATATGCAGGAAGAACTGGCCAGCCTGAAAAAAAGAACCGGTATGCTGCAAAAAATTGTGGTGCAGGTAGGCGAACTGGAAAGTACGGTTGAAAACCTGTCAATGGAAAGAGACCTGCTGCTGGAAAAATTGCAGCTGCTGGAAAATGAAAGATCAGTATAAATGGGTGTATACAGCTACCCGGATACAGGCTGTATTGGCAGCTATATTTTTATTTGTTTAAAAATAATACTTTTGGGGGATTGCAATTCTGCGTTCCTTTTTTTACTTTACATCCTAAAACTTACAACATATGAATCTAATTGAACGTGTAAAGAACATTTTGATCACTCCAAAAGCGGAGTGGGAAGTAGTAAATGCCGAATCTGCCACCCCCCAGTCTCTTTTAGTGGGTTATGTACTGCCGCTTGCAGTAGTATCGGCCATTGGCCCTGTATTAACGGGCTTGTTGTTTTCCGGTGTTTTTGGCTTTAAGTATTTTCTTATTACCGCAGTCATTGGTTTTATTGCCCAGATCGTAGCGTATTATGTGAGCGTTATTTTAGTAGATCTGCTGGCGCCAAGTTTTGGATCAGAAAAGAATATCAATAAATCTGCACAGCTGGTGGCATACTCGGCCACGCCCAGCTATATTGGCGGGTTATTATCTTTTATTCCTGTACTGGGTATGCTGATCTCTATAGCAGCATGGGTATATGGCGTATACCTGATGTACCTGGGTGTTGGGCCGCTTAAAAAAACGCCCGAAGACAAGAAAGTGGTATACCTGTTAGTAGTGTATGTAATATGGATAGCGCTTTATTTTATCATTGCAGCTATTTTAGGCGCCATATTGTTTGCAGCAATGGGCTTTGGTGTTACCCGCAGCCTGTATTAATTTTCTATTGTAACTGAATATAAAGCATCCGCCACCTGCGGATGCTTTTTTTTATGTGCCCGAATTGACGGAGTTTTGCAACAGAAAATAAGATCATGGAAAATATTGCCGATATACGTAAAGATTACCAGTTGCAATCCTTGTCTGAAGCAGAGGTGGCCGCCAACCCGGTGCAGCAATTTGGTAAATGGTGGCAGGATGCTGTAAATAGTAAGATAGACGAAGTGAACGCCATGACGCTGGCCACTGTGGATGCCCACGGCATACCTGCCGCAAGAATTGTATTGCTGAAGGGGTATGATGACAACGGTTTTATTTTTTTTACTAACTACAACAGCAATAAGGGCAATGAAATAGCTGCCAATGCCAATGCCTGTCTGGTGTTTTTCTGGAAAGAACTGGAACGTCAGGTACGCATTACCGGTACAGCAGAAAAAATAACTGCCGAAGAAAGCATCGCGTATTTCAACAGCCGGCCGGATGGTAGTAAAATAGGAGCCTGGGCATCGCCGCAAAGTCTGGCTGTTGCCGGAAAGGCCTGGCTGAAAGAAACCTTTGATTATTACCGTGAGCGTTTTAAGCATGGCGAAATACCGAAACCGCCGCATTGGGGCGGATACAGGATAAAACCTTTTAAAGTGGAATTCTGGCAGGGAAGGCCCAGCCGCATGCATGACCGTATACTGTACACTTTACAGGCAGATGGAAACTGGGGTATTGAAAGGCTGGCGCCTTAGAAGGATAGGTGCTAAAGGTAGGATAGGTTGAAAAAGAAAAGAGGCTCAATAACATTGAACCTCTTAAACCTTTTAAACTTTTTGAACCTTTGTAACGGTTACGCTTTCTTTTTTGGAGCTGCTTTTTTTACTGCTTTTGCAGGCCTGCTTTTTCCAAAAGAACCAGCAAATGTTTTTCCTTTTTTGGTTTTTATATCACCACGTCCCATAATTGATACATTTAATTTTATTAAAGATACGAAATTCAGTTGTTACAAAAAAAGCAAGGTGCAAAGGCGCCTTGCTTTTTTTAAAGTGTTTGCTGCAGTATTACATTTTAGCAGATAATTCTTTACCGGCTTTAAATTTAGCCACCTTCTTAGCTTTAATTTTAATAACTGCACCAGTTTGAGGATTACGTCCGTTACGGGCAGCTCTTTTTGATACAGAAAAAGTACCAAATCCAACTAAAGTTACTTTACCACCTTTTTTTAAAGTTACAGTCACTGCTTCTACAAAAGAATCCAGTGCGGCATTTGCCTGGGTTTTTGTGATGCCTGCATCATCAGCAAGTTTCGCGATTAATTCAGCTTTGTTCATGATATATTTTTTAAAAATTTTACGAGGGACAAATATAGACGGTTTTTAATTGCAATAAAATTTTTTTAAAGAAAATTATTTTTGTAAAGACGGCTGTAAACCGCAAGGAATAAGGATTTGGGGGGAATTGCGAAGGGTTATTTGTGAATGGCGAATTATTTTAAAACCTGCGAAATGCTTGTTGGCATTGGGTTTCAGGCTACAATGGCTGAAACCCAATGCCCAAGCGGCTTGCAGCAGTTGTTGATAACGCATTTCAGTTTAAGCAACTATGATATTTTATTTTTTGCACAATTAGTGAATAACCTGCATTACAGACCGGAATGAAATGAATTTGTTACCCCATTTATCCATGGCTTTCTGGCGCATTGCAGCAGCAAATTTTTCGATGTACCGGTTGTAGAGCGCTTTACTTTCTGCTGAATATTGTACAGCATAGGTGGGCCCTTCGCTGTCATCTACTTCTAATAAGTGCAGTATAGTGGCTTTGGTAAAGCAACCGGTATTGATAATGTCGGGTATATGCTCTTCCTGTATCCATTGCAGCCAGGCCAGCTGTATGCTGTGATCAATTTTTGTGGTAACATTATAAATAAACATACGCAAAAGTAAAACTTATGGGTCGTTTTTTTTCATATCGCCCAGTAATTTCCAGCTTAAAAAGCCCAGCATTATTATGGCAGCAATAATAGAAGGCCACAGCCACCATTTGTTATTATCGTTCTTTTGTACATCTGTTGCCGGTTCCGCCATTTTGATGAATGGCCCCGTACCCAGCATCGCTATACTGGCAGGAATACTGTCTTTAAAAAATTGCAGGTCGTAATCAGGTGCTGCTGCATCATCATTGCCGGCCAGTACCTGATATTGTTTGCCCTGCTCAAGGTAGGTAATGATATTGTTTAGCTGCTGACTTGTACCAACACTGTTGATTTTTAATGGCGGGTTATCTTTATTATCAATGATGATATAAAAGATACGGGTATTCATTTTTTTGATGTCAAATGAATTGGAGCCCGCAGATGAAATTTTTAATGTTGCTACTGTTTGATAGCCGGTCTTATTTTCCTGGCTGTCGCTTAGCGGTACATGCAGCTCTGCCATGCGTTCAAAAAACTTAGGGCCACTGGCATCAATGTTCAGCCGGTCGATATGAAAAGCAGCACTGTTTTTTACTGTTATGTACGATTTTCCATCACTGCTGTCTTTTTGAATCAGTAATGCACCAGGATTGCCTGTCAGGTTATTTTCTGCATAATAAGTAAAATTAGTGTACGAGCCTGCTTTTATAATATTCAGCGGATCTGCCTTTTCGTTATTGATCAGCAGTTTGAAATATTTGTAATCGCTGGTATTAAAAGAAATGGAGTTAATAAAATAACTTTCAGCTGTTTCATAATTTTTACTCAGTAGAATATTTTCTCCAATGATATACCAGTGCTGCAGGTCATTGCTTCCGCTTACAGACGCATAACGGCTTACGGATGCGTTTTTAATGAACAAAACCAGCTGAGTAATATTTTTTACCGGAACATTATTAATGACCAGGCCGGTTCCTTTATTCTCTATAATTAACTTTGTGATGCCGCTGTCAGTAATTTCATTGGACAATACCGGAAACTCTTTAAAAGCAGATTGTACCAAATCGGGCAGTACATTCTTAATAAGATGGGGCACCCATTTTCCTTTTTCATCTGCAATTCTTACATCACTGAAATCAGTTTTTACATGCGACGACAATTCAGGTGATACACGAATTTGATAAAAACCTGTTTGGGCAACTGTATCCAGCAGCGCTTTGTATTTGAATGACTGTGCCATTAGTGTTACAGTACAATAGCAGCAGAAAAAAAGGGCCACTATTTTTTTATTTATCAGTATCATCTATCAATAGTTTTTTTAACCGCTGGTACATGAACGACACTACCAGCAGTAATACACCCAGTAAAATAAAGGCTGCAATTTTTCCACCGGGGCCAATATTTGTAATGTCGAATAAAAATAATTTTAATAATGCCACTGCAAATAAACACAATGAAATAACACGAAGTGGCTTGTAACGGTGTTTCATACCCAGCCATATCATTACAAATGAACAGAGGCCCCATAAAATGGTGAGTCCTGCTTTGTTGTACTGCTGTTCAAAAATATCAATTGTGGTGGCATGGGCAAATACAGTTACGTACAGCTGCATGCATTCAAAACTGAACAGGCATACCAATGCTATGCTGCATACAAAGCCCGGCAATACCGCATACGGCCTGAGTACTGCAAAATGCTGCCGTATTATCCTGATGCCGGTATAGAAAAGGATTACTAAAACCACATCGTTTATCCAATGCATCACCAGGTGCATGTTACTGTATTGGCCGGCAATTACAGCATTCCGCAAAGCAACGATCATTGCAGCGCTACCCATATGAAATACAAAGCAAGCCAGTATAATTATGAGTTGAAGCGGTACAATTTTTTTACTGACGATCCTGGGTAATACCAGTAATACCAGTACCAGCGCAAATGTATTGCTTAATATACGGTGGTAGATATTGGGCAGGGTATAGCTCAACTCTTTCCCAAAATATAAATTGATTCCGAAGAAGCAGGTGATATAAGCCAGGGACACAGCTGCACTAATAAAAATATTGGCCACAACTTTGTTTGGCACACCCAGCAAAAAAGTACTGTTCACGGTTTCTTTGCGCAGCAATAACACATACAGTACCAACGCAGCGATGGCTGTAATATTAGTTGCAATTCCTTTAATACCTGTAAATATCACCGGTAGATTATATACATTGTTTGCACCGGCCAGTTGCCAGTCTATCAATAAGCTCATGATGGCCAATGTGGCAATGATGGCAGAAGAAAGTTTGAATAACTTTATCTGCGAACGCTGGAACAACCAGAACAGCAATACGGTTTCGGCACACCAGAACAGGGTAATGCTGTGGCCATGCAATTGTACCGGGGCGGCCAGTGTTAAAAAAGTAAGTGTTAAGCCAATCAGCAGGTACAACAAATTCCTGTCGGCTTTTTGTGTTTTGTAAAAATACAGGGCCAGTACAAAATTGATGGCACCCATTGCAATAGTGAATAGTCCTTTATAATCGCCCTTGTACCAAACAGAAAGTATCACCATGCCTGCGGTATAGTAAGTGGCATTGATGAGCAGTAAAATAAAAAAATCGAAAGCTTTAAATGCTTTTTGCCTGCTGATATTGTAAAGCATATTCATCCCTAAAAAAATAAAATAAAATGCCGAGGCAAATAATAAGGCATTGGCATAAGGCGGTACAGCGGATGTAAAAACAAAACTGTTCACCATCCATCCGCCATAAATGAGGATAGTAAAAAACAGCGACAAAATATTGACCAGCGGCCATTTTTTAAACCATGATAAGGTTAGTAATCCAACGTTTAAAATAATAAGATAGGTAAACAGTACGATATAATTGCCATCTCCCGTGCTTACCAAAAATGGGGTAATAAAACCGCCTATAGCAGCAATCACTGCCAGTTCTAATTTATCGTACAGCAATGCAAGTACAACTGCAAAGGCAGTGATTACAATCATCAGTATAAATGCCGGCATTTGGCTAATAATATGGTACTGATGAAATGCCAGCGCAATGGTAAAATAAAATACAGCAATACCACCACCCGCCAGTACTGAACTGAAGGAACGGTACGAGTTGCGCAGGTAATGAGCCAGAGCCGTTAGCACAATGCCGCAAAACAAACCAATGCCCACACGCCCGTATTCGTTGATCCAGTTTTTGTCGATGGCATATTTTACAAAAAAGCCGATACCAAAAACCAATACTGCAATACCAATTTTATTGAAAAGGTTTTCGCCAATGAATTTTTCCAGATCGGGATTATTGTTTAACCATTTTTGCAGCCAGCTTTCTGATGGTGGTGCAGCCGGGAGGCGCCTGGCAGTTTCTTTTGGGGTATCAACCGTTTCAGCAACTTCCACTCTTACTACCGGTCTTTGTAGTGCTGCCTGTTCTTCGGCCCGGCGTTTTTCTTCCCGCAGGCGGCGCATCTCTTCAATGGCTGCAATCTTCTGCTGGTACTCTTGCTGTGCTTTTAATTCGGCAGCCTCTTTTTCTTTTTGTTGTTGAAGCGTGCCGGTAGTTTCCGGAACGGCTGAACGAATATGCTGCAATTCATTTTTTAGTTGTTGTAACTGGGTATTCAGATCGGATAAACTATTATGAAGATCAGTTGCCTGCTTGCGCTGGTGCCCCTGGATATTTAAAACAATTACAAATATGACAACCAGTGCAATAAAGAGTATAAATTCCATAGCAGTATATTAGTTATTGCAAAACAAGATACAACGCTATGCATTACCATACCGGAATAAATTGTTAAAGGAAGATTTAAGAAAAGCTTCGTTTAACAGTTACAACGGGCAAACAAAAATAAATTTTAACAATTCACCAGCAGGATTAGTTTTTTATTTCCACATACACCGGGCAATGGTCGCTGTGCTTTACATCGTGAAAAATATCCGCGTCTTTTAATTGTTTTTTTAAAGGCTCTGTAACCGTAATGTAGTCGATGCGCCAGCCTTTATTATTCAATCTAACGCTGGGGAAACGCTGGCTCCACCAGCTGTAGCGGTGCGGTTCCGGATGAAATTCTCTGAAAGTATCTATCCAGCCGCTTGCTAAAAATTTAGTCATCCAGGCACGTTCTTCAGGTAAAAAGCCACTGCTGTTCTTATTGCCTTTGGGATCGTGTATATCTATTTCGTTGTGTGCAATATTGTAATCGCCCACTAAAATAATTTTGGGATATTTTTTTTTCAGTTTGGTAAGATAGGTATGAAATTCATCCAGCCATACATATTTAAACGACTGCCTTTCTTCGCCCGAGGTGCCGGAAGGGAAATAGGCATTGATTAAACGGATATCACCAAAATCCAGTTGTATCACACGGCCTTCGTCATCACTTGCTGTATGACCATTGCCGTATTCTACTTTGTCGGGTTTGGTTTTAGAAAAAACAGCCACGCCGCTGTACCCTTTTTTTTGTGCACTGTACCAGTGATGATGAAAGCCCAGTGCTTCCAGCTGTTTAATATCCACGTCATCTTTAGTGGCCTTGGTTTCCTGCAGGCAAATGATATCTGCAGGATTTGTTTTTAGCCAGTCGATGAAACCTTTTTTAAAAGCGGCACGGATGCCATTCACGTTGTATGAAATAATGCGCATGAATTTTTTTTTAAGACAAACATACGGAACTATGAGGAATATAGTAACCCCTCCTAGTTGTTCAACATAATATTTTCATTCCGGTCGGTGGGACACCGGCCAGGGATAAGTAAAATGTTGCTAAGAGATAAAAGAGAAAAGAGCACAAAGAGAAATACACTGTACCCTTTGATACTCTCCATTCTTCACCTTGGTTGGTGGGACACCGATTAGGGATAAGTAAAATGTTGCTAAGAGATAAAAGAGAAAAAGAGCACAAAGAGAAATACACTGTACCCTTTGATACTCTCCATTCTTCACCTTGGTTGGTGGGACACCGATTAGGGATAAGTAAAATGATACTAAGAGATAAAAGAGAAAAAGAGCACAAAGAGAAATACACGGTACCCCTTGATACTCTCCATTCTTCACCTTGGTTGGTGGGACACCGATTAGGGATAAGTAAAATGTTGCTAAGAGATAAACGAGAAAAAGAGCACAAAGAGAAATACACTGTACCCTTTGATACTCTCCATTCTTCACCTTGGTTGGTGGGACACCGATTAGGGATAAGTAAAATGTTGCTAAGAGATAAAAGAGAAAAAGGGACAAAGGGAAATACACTGTACCCTTTGATACTCTCCATTCTTCACCTTGGTTGGTGGGACACCGATTAGGGATAAGTAAAATGTTGCTAAGAGATAAAAGAGAAAAAGAGCAGAAATTGAAATGCACTGCACTCTTTGTGCTCTTTGAAGAAATAATTAAGTGCTTATTGCACTACACTTCATATTCCAATACAGGTTGCAACTACCTTTCTGCTTATTCCAGTGGCATGCCTTTACGATTGGCATAATTGTCGGGCACACCCAGATAAAATATGTTTTTTACAAAAATGTTTCTTTATACTTGTATCAAAATCTGCTTTATGGAAGAAAACAACCAGGCTTACGACAGTTCTAACCAGGTTCATTTACTTGCGGAAGAAAACTTTGAACTGAATCAATTTGAATATGCATCCCAGGGCCAGCGATTTGTAAACTGGTTGATTGATAATATATTGATGCGTTTTGGCTTAAGTTATGTAACCGGAATGGGTATTGGCCTGCTGCTATCGGTTACAGCACCCGATTTTTTAGCAAAAATTGTTTATTCTGATGGCAGTATGAATGGCAGCCTGTTATTCTTTTCTTTGATAGTGGGATACCTCAATTATATTTTGTACTACAGCATCTGCGAAAAACTATTTAAAGGCTATACCCTGGGTAAACTCATCTCCGGATCAAGGGCCATCCGCCAGGACGGAGGGGAGCTAAGCTTTAAAGATGCCCTGTTACGTTCTTTATCACGCTGTGTTCCTTTTGAAGTATTCAGTGGTTTTAATACACTAACATGGCACGACAGCTGGACGGATACTATGGTGGTGAAGACAAGGTAATGAATTAGTAGCACCCATGCAGCCGGAAATGATAGGTTTCCATTCTGCACCTGCTTACTCCAGTATGGGCCTTAACCACCTGGTGGCTTCTTCAATACTCATGCCTTTTCTTGCCGCATAATCATGCAGCTGATCTTCGCCAATTTTACCCACGCCAAAATATTTACTTTCAGGATGTGCAAAGTACCAGCCCGAAACTGAAGATGCAGGATACATGGCCAATGATTCGGTAAGCGTAATACCAGTCGCTTCTTTTCCACCCAGCAAATCAAACAACTTGTATTTTTCTGTATGATCAGGGCAGGCAGGATAACCCGGAGCAGGTCGAATACCCAAGTATTCTTCTTTGATCAGTTGCTCATTGGTTAAATGCTCATCAGTGGCATAGCCCCAATATTCCTGGCGGGTTTTTTTATGCAGCAATTCTGCAAAGGCTTCAGCCAAACGGTCGGCCAGGGCCTGCAGGATGATTTTATTATAGTCGTCATGTGCTGCTTCAAACTTTTTGATATGCGGCTCAATACCTTCAATGGTAACTGCAAATGCGCCAATATGATCCTGGTAATTTTTTTCTGCGGGCGCAATAAAATCTGCCAAAGATAAATTGGGCTGGCCTGCAGCTTTTTGTATTTGCTGGCGCAGGAATTGTAATTGTACCACTTCTTTATCTGCCATTACATCCACTGAATCCGGACCTACTTTGTTAGCAGGCCAGAAACCTATAGCGCCTTTTGCATTCAGCCATTGTTCATCAATAAGCTGCTGCAATAATTGTTTGGCATCATTATACAGTTTGGTGGCTTCTTTACCAATTACACTGTCGGTAAGTATGGCAGGGAACTTACCATGCATTTCCCACGCAATAAAGAAGGGTTGCCAGTCGATGTACGTAGCAATTTCTGTAAGGGAATAGTTATTGAATTTTTTTGTTCCGGTAAATGCCGGGATAACTGGTGTAAACTTATCCCAGTCGATTACGGCTGTATTTTTTTGCGCTTCTTCAAACCGTAAATAATTCTTTACCGTTTTTTTATTGGCGAAGTCGTCTCTTAGTTTATCATATTCTGCTTTTATGCCGGTTAAGAATTCCGGTTTTTGTTCTTTACTCAGCAGGCTTCCTGCAACGGTTACACTGCGGCTGGCATCCAGTACATGAATTACACCGTTATCGTATTGCTGTGCAATTTTTACAGCGGTGTGCATGCGTGAAGTGGTAGCGCCGCCGATCAGCAAGGGTTGTGTCATACCGCGTCGTTTCATTTCGTGCGCCACATGCACCATTTCATCTAATGAAGGCGTGATAAGTCCGCTTAAGCCAATGATATCTGCTTTTTCTTTTATTGCAGTATCTAAAATTTTATCTGTGGGTACCATTACCCCCATATCAACAATATCGTAGCCATTACAACCCAATACCACACCCACAATGTTTTTTCCAATATCATGCACATCGCCTTTTACCGTAGCCAGTAAAATTTTGGCGGCACCGGCAGCTTCTTCATTCACTGTACCTGCGGCAAGATGTGCTTTTTTACGGTCTTCTTTTTCCTGTTCAATAAAAGGGGTTAAAACGGCAACGGCTTTTTTCATTACCCTGGCGCTTTTTACCACCTGCGGTAAAAACATTTTACCTGCACCAAACAAATCGCCCACGATGTTCATGCCATCCATTAGCGGGCCTTCAATTACGTCTAAAGGTTTTGGATATTTTAAGCGGGCTTCTTCTGTATCGGCATCAATATAATCGGTAATGCCGTTTACTAATGAATGTGACAATCTTTTTTCAACAGTATCATTTCTCCACTGCTCATCTTTTACTTCCACCTTGCCTTTGGCTTTTACGGTTTCTGCAAAATTGATCAGTGCTTCGGTAGCCTGGTTGTTGTCGTTGTTACGGTTGAGTAAAACATCTTCGCATAAATTTCTTAATGTAGGTTCTATCTCATCATATACTACCAGCTGACCTGCATTAACAATACCCATATCCATACCGGCTTTAATGGCATAGTATAAGAATACAGAGTGAATGGCTTCACGTACATGATCGTTACCACGGAAAGAGAAAGATACATTGCTTACACCACCACTTACCTTGGTAAGCGGCATCAATGCTTTTATTTCTTTTGTAGCTTCAATAAAATCAACTGCATAGTTATTGTGTTCTTCAATACCCGTGGCTACCGCAAAAATGTTGGGATCAAAAATGATATCCTGCGGATCGTAACCTACCTGCTCTGTAAGTATTTTATATGCACGATGACAAATTTCTACTTTACGTTGTTTGGTATCTGCCTGACCCACTTCATCAAAAGCCATTACAATAACAGCAGCGCCGTAGCTTTTGCAGATGAATGCCTGATCAATAAATTTAGCTTCTCCTTCTTTCATAGAGATGGAGTTAACAATACATTTTCCCTGCACACATTTTAAACCGGCTTCTATAATTTCAAATTTAGAAGAGTCGATCATGATGGGAATCTTGGCAATATCGGGTTCGGCCTGTACCAAATTTAAGAAGGTGGTCATAGCACTAACGCCTTCCAGCAGGGCATCATCCATATTCACATCAATGATTTGTGCACCGCTTTCTACCTGCTGGCGGGCAACCGACAAGGCTTCTTCATATTTGCCTTCCCTGATAAGGCGGGCAAATTTTTTACTGCCGGTTACATTGGTACGCTCCCCAACGTTTACAAAATTTGTTTCGGGGCGAACGATTAAAGGTTCTAATCCAGACAAGCGTAAGTATGGTTTAATTGTATTCATTTGTTATTTTTTTACCACGGAGTTTCACTGAGGAAATTCACAGAGTAACACAGTGGCTATAAAATCAATCTTTTAATTCCGTTTTTTAAATGGGTTGAATGAAAATTTAGCAGCAAGCCAATTTTACATCCTGATAACTTTAGGTAAGTTAATACCTGAGCTGTATGAATATCTGCCAGAGCTTCAACTGCTTTTACTTCTACAATTACTTTGTTTTCTACAAGTAAATCTACACGATAGCCAATATCTAATTTTACTTCCTGGTATACTAACGGCAAAGCTTTTTCTTTCTCTGTAAAAATTCCGTTTTTATTTAATTCATAAAAGAGGCATTCTTTATAAGAAGATTCTAACAACCCCGGACCAAGTTCTGTATGAACCCGGAATGCATATTTTAAAATTTGTTCAGTTAAAATATTAAGCTCCTGCATCTGCTCTGTGTTTACCTCTGTGTTACTCTGTGGTTAATTCCAACTTAACTACTGGTAACGCTCTTGGCTTAAATTTCTTCACTTCATCGGCAATATGTTTAATATGATCCGGTGTAGTGCCGCAACAACCGCCTACAATATTCAGCCAGCCATTTTTGGCCCACTCTTCAATAATATGTGCGGTTTGGTGTGGTTGTTCATCATACTCACCAAAAGCATTGGGTAAGCCTGCATTAGGATAGGCTGATGTATAACAACCGGCAATTTGTGCCAGCTCTTCCACATGACTTCTCATTTCTTTTGCACCCAGTGCACAGTTTAAGCCTACACTTAAAGGGTTGGCATGAGAAACAGAAATATAAAATGCTTCTAAGGTTTGTCCGCTTAAAGTACGGCCCGAAGCATCGGTAATTGTTCCGGAGATCATGATGGGCAGTTCTGCCAGTTTATTATCACGGAAGAATTTTTTTGCAGCATAGATGGCCGCTTTGGCATTGAGGGTATCAAAAATGGTTTCAATCAGCAATACATCCACACCACCTTCAATCAATCCTTTTATTTGTTCGGTATACGCAGCTGCCACTTCATCAAAAGTTACAGCACGGTATCCGGGATTGTTTACATCCGGGGAAAGACTTAGTGTTTTATTCAGCGGACCAATAGCACCTACTACAAATCTGGGTTTATCAGGATTCATTGCAGTATAGTCATCGGCTGCTTTACGGGCGCATTGGGCAGAAGCCACATTCATTTCATAAGCCAGTGACTGCATGTCATAATCGGCCTGTGCAATTACCGTGCTGCTGAAAGTATTGGTTTCAATAATATCGGCACCGGCTTCCAGGTACTGTTTGTGAATGCCAATAATAATATCGGGCTGTGTAATACTCAGCAGATCATTATTGCCTTTTACATCGGTATGCCAGTCTTTAAAACGCTCACCACGATAATCTGCTTCCTGCAGTTTGTGGCGTTGTATCATGGTGCCCATGGCACCATCTATGATCAAAATGCGTTCTTTAAGGCAATCCTGTATTGTTTTTTTCATACCTGGATGAAAGTTTAATTATTAACTAATAGTATCCCGAATGCTTTCGGGATGCGACGCAACGATGATGACCATTGTATCTGCTGCTTGTTACAAAAAAATGCTGAACTGTTAAACGATTACGAATCCGTGAAGTGGGTTGGAATGGCGTTCGTTTATTAGTTCTGTTTTTTTACAGGCTGAACAATAAACAAATCTGCCTGAATAAGGCACAAAGTTATAATAAGATAGCCGTAACACAAAATGTTACGGCTATTGATTTATAGGATGTTGGCTGTATGAATGAAACAGGAACGGCTTTTATAAGGATTTCAGTTGCTGTTGGCTTAAGCTGAATAAATGGGATGTTGGATAATAAAACGGTATTAATTTTTTATGAATTGCACTCTTTCGTCGCTGCTGCTGTCGTCTTTTAATTTTATAGAAGCGGTTGTTTTCTCTTCTTTTACCCAATCCTTGTTCAGCCTGCTTAAAACGGGGTCGGTGCCAAAGTTGATAGAGAGCCGGGTACTGCTTTCATTCCAGGTACCGTTGATGGTGCTGCTGCCCCTGGTGGCTACTACCTGGCCACCGGAATTAAAAGCAAAAGCATACCCGCTGAATTTGCTGGTCTCATCTTTTTTATCCCAGTATACACTTACAATGAAGGAGCCGGCAATGGGAGGGCCAATGGCAACCATATCATCGCTTTTAGAACAGGAAGAAGACTGTAAGGTGGTAAACATTGTTACCAGCAGCAATGCTGAAAAAAGATGCAGGGCTTTTGTTTTTACTGATACAAGCATGATGGTGAGTTTTACTGTTTGTAATAATTATGTTGTAAAACTGCACCATTTGTTCTGCAGGCAAAAACGAATGTTACCGAACGGGAATTTTATGCTGCCGAACAGGTAAAAGAGTTATTTTTCGTCGCCCAGCCAGAGTTTAAAATCGGCGGAACGTTCGGTACTTACAATGGTTTCGTGCTTGGCGGCAGGGTTTAGTTTAACCAGCACCCGGCTTTTTGAATAGGCAAACATCTCTGCAATAGAACCTATACTGATAATATATTGCCGGTTGATGCGGAAAAAACTTTTGGGGTCCAGCATGGTTTCCAGCGCATCCAGGTTAAAATCGATGGCAAAACGGCGGCCTTCTTTGGTGGTTAAAAAATTCACCTTGTCTTCAGTGTAAAAAAAAGCCACATCCTCAATAGTGATGGTTTTAATGTGTTCGCCGTAGCGTACCACAAAACGTTTTTTATATTCCTGTGCGGCGGTGCCAAAACTTTTCAGCAGCTGCTGAATATCGATGGCAGGCGCAGTGGCGGGTTTAATTTTTTGATATTTATCAATTGCTGCAGACAACTCTTCTTTTTTAACAGGCTTCAATAAATAATCGATGCTGTTTACGGTAAATGCTTCAATGGCATACTGATCATATGCGGTGGTGAAAATGACAGGGCATAAAATTTCCACGGCTTTAAATATTTCAAAACTCAGGCCATCAGAAAGCTGGATGTCGGAAATAATAAGATCTGGCAATTGATTGGCCTCAAACCATTTAATGGCAGAGGATACACTCACAATATTATCCGATACCTCGGCGTCGGGCACTATTTCTGCCAGCATTTTTTGCAGTCTTTTTGCTGCGGGATCTTCATCTTCGATCAATAAAATTTTCATAGCATTATTGTTTTAATACCGGTAATGATACAGTAAAATACCGGCCATCGTTGGTTACCTGTACTGCGTCGTTACTGAGAATGTGATACCGGTTGATGATATTTTGTAAGCCCATCCCTGTTCCGGCTTCCCTGGAAAGTTTGGGGTTGATATTATTCTGTATCACCAGCCTGCTCCCGTGCTCAGTAAACAAATGTATGGATAAAGTGCTTTCTTTTGAAACCGCGTTGTGCTTGATGGCATTTTCCACCAGTAATTGTAACGTTAACGGCGGAACGAAGCATTGTTTTTTCAGCTCTTCTGTAATATCAATTTTCATTACCAGGCTGCTGCCATATCTTTTTTGCTGCAGGTAAAAATAGGTTTGCAGTAAATTCAGTTCTTCGCCCAGGCTAATAACATCTTTATCGCGGTAGTTCACAATATTGCGGAAAAATTCCGACAGCTGCTCTACATAATCCACCGCTGCTTTAGGATTTTCTTCTATGGTGGAGATCAGTGTATTAAAGCTGTTGAATAGAAAATGAGGATTTACCTGGTTGCGCAATACCTGGAACTGGAACTGTATTTTTTCGTTCTGCAGCTGCTGCATTTTAGTAATGCTTTTTTCACGCCATTTCATATATAAAATAAGTAAGCCCGCGCCGGTACAAATACTGAGTATAATAAACCACCATCTTTTCCAAAAGGGACTGGCAATGATAAAACTGTAACTGGCTTCCCGGGCGTTTTCAAAATTATCATTTAAAGAAGAGCGTACATGAAAAGTGTATTTGCCGGGCCGCAGGTTGGGGAATGGAATGCTCCGGTCTTTGGTATTGATCCAGGAAGTATCTAAACCCTCCAGTTTATACTGGTAATGAACTTCTTCGGGATTGGTATAATACAGGCCGGTGAAATTAAATGTAAAACCATTTTCGTGATAGGCAAAATGATGATCTGCATCCTGGTCAATCTCTTTTAAAAACAGCTGTACGTTATCGATAAGGATATTGGGCTGCAGCAGGATATTTTTATCGGGCGCATACACCATAATTCCGGCAGCCGTGCTTAATAATACGTTGCCTGCAGTATCATTACTTACACTTTCAATAGCCGTATTTACCTGTGTAATGCCCTGGGCATTGTTTACATATGCAATGGTGCCAGTTTGGGGGTTTAAGATATCGATGCCGTTTTCGTTTACAATTACCAGGTTATCCTGCCGGTCAGTTTTTATGGCAGTGATCTTTAAATCGCTGATGCCCTGTTCGGCACCATAATTTTTAAATGCAGTACCATTAAAACAATACACCCCTGCATCTTTTGTATTGAACCAGATACAGCCTTTTTTATCTTCGGTAAATGAATAAATATGGTCATCTTTCAGGCCGCTGGTTTTATCGTAATGCATAAAGCGGCCATCCTGTAAAACGGTAATGCCTTTTCCATCAGTGCCAAACCATATCCTTCCCCTGCTGTCTTTAAAAACAGTATGAATGTAGTTGTTGCCTATATTGGGAATATTATTGTAATTGGTGAAAGCATAATTGTTTTTGATAGAGGTATTTGCATCCGTCAATTCAAAAATGGTGGCTACACCTTCCAGGCCGCCTGCACAAACGGTATTACCGGTACCGGTGATGGATAGAATGCTGGCTTTTTTCAGCAGGGGATTTTCACTGATATTGCGGTAATTGCCGGTTACAGGATCTACTATAAAAATACCTTCGCCCATGGTGCTCAGCCAGATATTATGGTACATATCCTGGTACAAACCGGTAATGTCTGTTTTACTGGTAAGTTCTTTGATTCGGTATATTTTAGATGCCGTATTGTTTGCACTGATGGTATATTTTATGATACCTCCATCGGTACCTGCCCATATATTATTTTGATAATCGGCAAGAATGGTGTGTATGGTTTCATATACGTTTTTATCGTATAAGGGTAACAGGCTGATCTTGTCACCGGCCGTGGAGATCAGTTCGGTGGCACCGGTCATCCATATATTGCCTTCATTATCCTGCAGCAGGTTATTGATATTGTTTTTAGCGACGGCAGAAAAAAAGGGTGGTGCTGGTTGTTGCAGGTTTGCAAATTTCAACAAGCCGTTATCTTCTGTGGCAATCCAGGTATTGTTTTGTGTAGAAAGCAGGGAATTGATCTGTCCGTAGGTCCAGGTAACAGTGGCGGGCGGAATAGTGATCTTCCTGCTGTTGTGATTGTACAGGCAAAATCCCTTTTCCTGGGTGCCAATCAAAAAATTATTGTTTCCCATGGCACTGATAGCAGTGATGTAATAATCGGGCAAGCCGTTTTTGGGCCCTATTACAGTGACTGTTTTTTTTGAACCATTGATGCTGCAAATATTAATACCCTGGTCGGTGGCAGCCAGTACATCACCATTATCGGCCAGGGCCAGCGCATGCACATAGGTATCACTCAGGCCTTCTTCTTCATTAATTAAATACAGGTGTTTGTTGCTGAAATAATAAATGCCTTCCCCGTTAGTAGAAAACCAAATATTGTTTTGCTTATCCTGTAAAAATGCGGTGATGGTAACTTTGGGTGTTCCTTCTTCGGGATCAACATATTGCAGCAGGCCCTTTATTTTTTTTGCAATGCGGCCACTTTTACAACCTACCCATAATTGTTTGTTATGGTCTTCAAAAATTGCTGTGATGGTATCCCTGCTTAAAGGATTGGTAAAGGGCAGCTGTTTAAATTTAAGTCCGTCAAAAGTATACAACCCGTTGGTGGTGCCGGCATACAGGTAGCCATCTTTATTTTTAAACAGGGTGTTTATTTTAAAGGGGCGGTTGTTCTCCAGCAGCTTAAACGAGCGGTAGCCCGAAACCTGTGCAATGCCATTGAACACACAAACGGTTAAGCTTACAAGAAGGGTGATTTTTTTTAACAGCAGCATGGAGTGTTATTTAATAACTAATTCTGCTTTTATATCTACCTTAATTTCTGAAGCCAGTTTTTCATTCACCACTTTAGGAATGGGAATATTATGGTCGGCCAGTAAAACAGTGAAGGCTGACCTGACGCTGATGTTTTTATTTTTTATGCTGACGTCGCATTTAATAATGCGTTCCTGCATTACTCCATGAATGGATAAGTTGCCCTTGGATCGTATGGCATACTCCCCGTCTTTGGTAAAATCAATATCCTCAATAATTTTTCCTTCAAAAGAAGCTACGGGGTATTTATTGCTTTCCAGGTAATTTTCATTAAAGTGTTCCTGCTGCAGGGGGCTGTTAAAGCCTTTAAAAGATTTTACATTCACAATAAAGGCAAATTGCTTTCTGTCGGGAATCACCAGGCCTTTTAATTCGCCGCTCTGTGCCTTAATCAATTCAAGGGGAGCATCTGAGCGAAAGCTGATACTGCCGGAACTTACTTTGTAATCAGGCAACAGCGTATTTGTGTTGAATGCCAGTACCAGTAATAGAAAAGGAAGTGTAATGAATGTCCTGTACATAATGCAAATTTAAGCAATAGTTATTATCCCTGCTATTACAGCAGCAGGTGTTATCAATGCTTTTTACCCAGTGTAAATACCCTGGAAATATTGAAACCAAAAAATACATCGCCCTTTCCCCAGTCGCCGGTGGTTTCCGAAATAAAACTGCGCTCACTCATACCCTGCGAGTTGGTAAAGTGTAACTGGAACACGTGGCCGCCGGTTTCAATATCAAACCCTACCGACAGCGAATTAGTGGTGTTATTGAGTTTATGATCAGGAATTTGGTAATAATATTCAACATTCAGGCTCACTCTTTTACTTAATTTTTGTCTGCCGCCAATACCCAGTGCCAGCAGATCGTTTGGCTCCGATGCCAGTTGCACCAGGTTAACATGCGTATAAGTAGGTACCAGTTGTAAAGAAGTGCCTTCAGAAAATTTGCGGCCAATGATCAGCTGGTGTGTAAAATACAGGCGCGAAGAAAAATAATTATTGCTGTTGGGGTCTTCAAATTTTAAGGTTTTTAAGGCCACGGTGGGGGTATAGCTCAGCGTAATGGGCATCCGGCGTTTGCCTTTGGACTGGCGCAGCAGTTTTACTTTAAAAAAAGCATCATAGGTTTTTTGAAAAGTGCTGCGGCCAATACCCACCATTAAATAATTGGTAAGGCCATAATCAAATCCCATGCGCATGGTGGCATTATCCAGCCCAAACAATTCGTACCCGCCGCCATTTACCTTCCCAAAGCGGTGCGAAATTTTAACATCCATTACACCCTTACCCACGTTTTCTACTGTTTGGCCGTTGATAAGCCGGGTGGTTTTAAATGTGGCCGTGGTATAATCTGTGGTAGGCTCCAGGTCATTTTCCAGCATTTTCATAATATCGGTGGTATCTTGTGCTGCTGCAGCACCAGCCAGGGCGCAACACAATACCAGTATACAGGTCTTCTTTAAAAGCATGGCAGGTGAATTAGGGATTGAATTACATTTTTTGATCGAGTACACAGTTCACGGTGATTTGGATAGACTCGGCAATATTTTTCTTTACGGCCCCCGGTATGGCAATGTTATAATCGGCCAGTTTTACCATAAACACTGCAGCTGTGGTAGCTGTTCCATTTTTTACTGCAATGGTTCCGGTTGCTGTATGTGCCCTGGTAACGCCATGCATGGTAAGATCGCCGCTTACCGATACCGGGTAAGAACCATCTTTACTAAAATTTACTTTGCTGATATCGGCAACGGTTCCTTTAAAAGTAGATTTGGGGTATTTGGTACTCTCAATATAATTTTCATTAAAGTGCTCTTCCATCAATGCTTTGGCAAAATGAAAGCCCTTATTCAGCAGCGAAAACTGCAATTCACCCGTTTGGCTGTTCAGTAAACACAATACCTGGTTATTCTCTGCCTTTATATTTTCCATGGGGGTGGAAGAGAAGAAAGATACCTGCCCGTTTTTAGTGTACATTTTTTGTGCCTGTGTACAGGTTGCTGATAACAGGATTACTGCGGTAATAAAAAGAAAACGTTTCATATTGATCATGTTTAAAAAATTTATTTAATTATTAAGAGCCCCGGCATCCAGCCATTTTTTTATTTTAGCCAGGTTGCAGCTGTTTAACTTAGCTGCATTTTTAGGCATGGCCGAATAGCCGGCAGACTGCGATACAGCGCCCCAAAGTTTACCATTGGTTACCTGCACCTTCACATCGGCATAGGTATCCAGTTTAATACCTGCTGACGGAGTATTGCCACCATGGCAAACCGTGCAGTTAGACAATAGTACCGGTACCACAGAACCGCTGTAAGTAATATTGGCGGTATCACAAACGGTTTGCGGGTTCAGGGTTTCCTCATTGTCGTAATAGCAACTGCTGGTAACAGTAACCATTACAATAAGTAAACCAACTGCAAGCAGGGGGATGGTACTTTGGAAGTTTTTTAACAGCTTTTGTTTCATCAGTTGTACTGCAGGTTTAGTTGTTGATGGCGCCGGCAGCCACCCATTTTTTAATTTGGGTAATCTGGCAATCGCTTAGCTTGGCGGCATCTTTGGGCATGGCAGAAAATCCTGCCGCATGGGTTACGGCACCTACCAGCCTGCCATTGGTGGCCTGCACCTTAATGTTAGCGTAAGTGCTCAGGTCAATGCCACCCGAAGCAGCGGTACCACTATGGCAGCCGGTGCAATAAGTAACTATAACAGGGTTGATGGTTGCGCCAAATTTAAACTGGGTGCTGTCGCAGGTAGAGGCACAGTTCACCGTATTTTTAGCCCCCTCATTGATCCATTTTGCAATCAGTGCTTTTTGTGCAGTGGTTAAATCCGCATTGGGCAAAGGCGGCATTTTCTTTTTCCCGGTTTCAAACAATACCCGGTATAGTTTACTGCCATCGGCATTGCCGGGCGATACATACCTGAGCATGATATTGGCATAACTGTCCAGCACCAGGTTTTCTTCGTGTGTGGCGGCATCGTGGCAGCCAGACTTGGCACAATTGCTTTGAAATAAAGGCAGTATATCGCTTTGAAAACAAACCCCGTTATTGGGTACAGGGCCGGGTTGCGGGGCAGGGTCTACCTTTAAAACCGGCACTTCGTGCTTACAGGAATTGAAGGCCACTAATAATGCCCCCCATACCGTAACAGTTATAATCAAGTTCTTCATGCAGTAAAAATTATTTTATAATATAACTCCTGGTTACAATTACATCTCCGGGGATACCCATTTCGGCATCGTAGTTATAGCCCGAGCAGATCCCTTTGATGGTAATGCTTTTGCCAACGGTAATATTGTCTGTTTTACCCTCCAGTGTACAGTTTACAAAAGCCCCGTTGGTAGTAGTTTTTAATAAGATGATGGTGCTGCCCTGCTGGTCTTTTTTTATCTCGCTGATATCGCCGGTAACCTGTATCACTTTATGGTTGACCTCGTCACCAATAAATGTATTTTTTGCCATTGTGGTGTCGGTGCTAAAGCTTTGATGCAGGGCTGCAGCAGTAATGTCGGCAACCGGTGTTGCCGTTTGGGGGTTAAAATGTTTTTTGTTATACAGGGTGTAGCCTATAACAGCGGCTGCCAGTACCAATCCTGCAACAGAGAGCAGTACAGCTTTTTTTGTTTTGCTTGCCATAAATAATTCTTGGAGTGAAAGTATATAAAACCGGCCTGCCCGGGCACAAATTCTAACTGAGCAGGGATTTTTTACACCTGAACGGGAATAACAGGCCCCTAGTTGCTTGAAGTGATATAGTTTTCTACGGGAATACGGTTGCTGATACTTTTGGCCAGGGTCATTTCATCGGCATATTCCAGCTCGCCGCCAAAGGCAATGCCCCGGGCAATGGTGGTAATTTTTACCGGCAGGTGTTTCAGTTTTTTTCCAATATAATAGATGGTGGTGTCGCCCTGGATATTGGGGTTGAGGGCGAAAATGATCTCGCTGGTATTTTCTTTGCTTACCCGGTTAATAAGGCTGTCTATCTGCAACTGGTCGGGTCCAATACCATCCAGCGGCGAAATGATGCCGCCCAGCACATGGTACACACCATTGAATTGCTGCGTACTTTCAATGGCAATTACATCCCGAATATTTTCCACCACACATATCATTTCCTGTTTGCGCATGGTATTGCTGCAGATATTGCACAGCTCCTGGTCGGCTATGTTGTGGCAGCGGCTGCAAAATTTGATCTCTTCCCTTAAGGTAGACATGGCATTGCTGAAATTGGCCACCTCCTGCACCTCCTGCTTAATCAAATGCAAAACCAAACGCAGGGCAGTTTTTTTACCAATGCCCGGTAATTTGGCAAATTCGTTGACCGCATTTTCTAAAAGTGAAGAAGAAAAAATCATGAAGCAAAAATAGGTTTTCTGTTTTGAGTTTTGCGTTTTTGGTGAAGTGCATTTAATTTAAGGTCCGTTCATAACTGTAAACTATAAACTGATCTCGCTCTCATTATCCCAGTTTTCCCGAACCGATATTTTTTTAGGCAGGGACACTACTTTTTCGGGCTGCAGTTTTTTGGAATAGCTGCCGGGATCCCACTGGCCATTTTTATTTTCATCGTATAAGATCCGTATTTCATACTCGCCTGGCGGAAACAATTTGTAGCGCCATTCTGCCGCAGTAAGTGGAAATGATTCTTTTACCGCATCATTTTGGGTAAACTGCAGTACAGGATGTTTGTCCAGCGGCAGGTTTTTAAAACGCAACACCAGGTTCCCGTATTCACCTTCTTTTTTTGTTTTAAAACGAAGGGTATCGGTTTTATTGATACTGCTGTCGGCAATATCGGTCACTGCATTGGTATAGATGATCAGGCGGTAATCTGCATCTTCTTCCCACTTTTTATTCAGTGTAATAAAGTTGCTGTCTTTGATATAACTAACGCCGGGCAGCGGAACATAATTGGTATCGGTTAAAACGATCTTGCTGCTGTCGAAACTTTTAATGGTATTACTTAGTTCCAGGGTAAGGCCAACACGGAGGTCTTGTTTTTCGCTGACAGCCCTGGTGCTGATGCGTAATTTTTTTTGGGCCGGGGTTTTGGGTTTTGCAGCCGTGGCAGCACCGGCCGGTTTACTGCTTTTTTCTTCGGCATAAGCAAAAAGTGCCATGGGCTGCCCGTTTTGCGAGGGTACCACCAGCGAATCGGCAAAGGCAAATAGTTCTGTTTTGGAATTATAGGTTTTACCACCATCGCCATCTTTTAATGCGTATAAGCTAAAGGGCTCATTGGGCAGGTTGGTAAACGTAAATGTGCCGTTACCATTTACCCTTGCCATATAATGGGGCTTTGTTTTTTGTACTGATGAATCGTTGGCATTGCGGTACAGCAGTACCATGATGGTACTGTCGGCCTTGTCAGTTTCTGCCAGCATTACGGTGCCTGATATTTTCAACGAATCAATAACGGGTCCGGTAGAGAATACGTAGGTAAAATTTTTAAATATATTCGCCTCATTAACGTCCCTGATGGCATTGCCAAAATTGATGCTGTAGGTAGTATTGGGTAACAGGGTATCTTTTAATTTTATGGAAACGGTTTTTAATTTACTGCTTATTTCCGGGCTGGTTTTGGGCAGGGGCGAAATGATGAGGTTACCCTGTAATTCCTGTAATTCAATATATTCATCAAAACCAAGGCTGATCTTATTGGTACTTATGTTAACAGAGGATAATTTAGGTGTGGCGCTCACCAGCACAGGGGGCAAAGAATCTTTGGCACCTCCTGAAATGGCCCCCATTTGTGCACAACCGCTGCCACCTGCTGAAATACAGCAGGCTGCCAGCACTGCCATACACCCATAAAAAAAATGCTGTACTCTCATTACGCTGTATTGAACTGCAAACTTAACCTGTTTACGTAATTGTGGGGGCATTAAAATCTTAATAATTGATTAAATATCTTCCGCTTCGCTATCCTCCAGTTGGTGCAGGGCCACGGCCAGGTGATTGTCTTTTACAAAATTGCACCAGTGACAGTCGGCTTTGCCGCAGCCGGTATAAAAATCACGGGCTTGAATTTTGTTCCAGGTTTCCAATACCTGTTGTTTTACTGTTTCTGTATCCGATGGTGTGATGATGATCTTTTCTTTCCGGTATTCCTTTTTCTTATCGGGCTCTACAAAGTCAAATTCGGTACTGATCACTTTCCAGTCTTTTTGTTCATAATTATCCACCAGTATCTTATAAAATACGGCCTGCCTCCAGTAATCGCCACCGTTTGGCTCCTTATCATTAGGGCCTTTCATTTTAGGGATGGCTTTATCTATATCGCCACTTTTATAATCCACCACATTCACATTCTTTCCATCAAATTCCAGCTTGTCTAATTTGCCTTTCAGCGGCACACCGTTCACTACTACGCCGCGGATATTCCTCTCCACGGCCACCACTTTATTCCAGGTGCTGATGTATTTGGCATAGTAGTTACGCAATACTTCATCGCCATATTCCATGCGCCTGGCAAAGGCTTCTTTGGTAAAATGTTCACGGTGCCGGTTCATGTACCAGTTAAAATCGTCAATCATATCCTGTACCGGTGGAAATGTATCTTTTTTGCCATCCTGCATTTTGCGGAATAATTTTTCCAATGCATGGTGAATGGCGCTGCCAAACTCAGTGGCTTCGCTTTTACCCGTGGGTATGCGAATGAGGTTTTTGTAATAGAAACCCAGCGGACAATCCAAATAATTATTGAGCGCCGTTACATTCATTACAAACTTGTCCAGCATGGTATTAATGAAATCTGCTTCGGGCTTTTCAATTTCGGGGGCCTGGTTGCTGAACTGCAATAATTCAAAAGCTGCCATGTCTTCGGCAGTTACTATTACTTTTTCAACGGGTATTGCATGCTCCTGTAAAATTTCTGCAATAAACATCGATGGTTCTATCTCTTTACCATCATTTTTAAATTTAGCGTAAGAGATGTACAAATGTTTTTCGGCACGGGTAAGCGCCACGTAAAACAAACGGCGCAGTTCTTCTTCGTCTGACGATGCCGGTTGGGAAGAGAACATGGTATCAGGAAATTTATAACCGCCACCGGGCTTGCGTTTCTTTTCCCAGCTGGAGGCATTTACGCCGGCAAAAAAAACATATTCAAATTCTAAACCCTTGGAGCCATGTGCCGTTAACAGGTTAATGCCCTTGTCGTTTCCGGCCACTTGTACCATGGGCAGGGGCAGGTTTTCTTTTTCCATCAGGTCGATGATGCCAATCAGGCCATTCAGATCGAGTAGAGGACTGCGGCTGGTTTCTTCTTTTATAAAATCAAACAGGGCAGTTAATAATTGCAGCAGCGAAATCTTATCATCACTTTTTAATACATAGCCAATTACACCAGCATGCTGAATGATGTTGGCGAACAATTGCTGTAAGGTTACATTGGATACATCGCCGATCAGTTGTTCAATAACGCTGCTGATATTTTTTAATCCTGCATGGATACCCGTATCAAACAGGTCTTTGGCAGGGGTGTTGGCTTTGTCGAATAATAATTTGCGCAGCGAAGTGGCTTCGCTGTTGTATCGTTTTTGATTAACCTCTACTGTTAATTTGGCAATTTCAATAGGCGGAATGCTGTAAAAATCAAAATGTAAAATTTCAAACAGCATTTCGTCGCCGCCATAGGGAATATCATGTTCGGCATTCAGGTAGCGCAGTATGGCAATGAGTTTTTTTACAAAGGGCTGTTCTAAAATATTGATGCTGCGTTTGCTGTATACCGGTATTTTTTGCAGTCTGAAATATTTGGCCAGCTCTTCGCCGTATTTATTTTCTTTATAGATCACGGCTATTTTGCCGGGTTCAACGTTTTGCCGGTACAGGTGGGCAATGCTGCTGGTGATGCCGGCCATTTCTTCCTTAACCGAATTGTATTCCTGTATAAGCGGCGGCTCGGTAAGTTTATTCAGCTTAACGTTAGAAGAAATCAACTCTTTGCTCAGCCCGTCAATTTTTTTCACCAGCCGCTCGTTATTGGCGTTGATGAGTGTTTTAGAAATATCCAGTATGGGCTGCGTGCTGCGGTAATTGTTGGTGAGCACCACCGTCATCAGTTCTTTGGTATAGGCATTGGCAAAATCCAGCATGTTCTCTACATTGGCACCCTGGAAGCGGTAAATGCTCTGGTCATCATCGCCCACTACAAATACATTGGGCTTTTCCCAGTAGCTGATAAGCAATTGCACCAGGCGGTTTTGTGTACCGCTGGTATCCTGGTATTCGTCTACCAGTATGTATTGAAATTTTTCCTGGTAGGCAGAAAGTACAGCAGGGTATTCTTCAAATACTTTTATCACCCAGTTGATCATATCATCAAAATCGTAACGGTTCTTTTTCCGCATCAGGGCTTGAAAATGATCAAATTCGTTTACTGCTGCCCGTAATTTTGTTGTTTTTTCTGTTTCTTCTGCAATTTTATCAGTACGTACATCGCCTTTTTTAAATTCTTTTACCGCACGTTTGGCAATGTACTCCTCCCGCATAGGAAGGCTTTCAATATACTCATCAATTTTTTGGTTGATGAAGGCCGGCGTCCATCCTTCCCGCTTCATGGCCGAGAACAGGCTTTTTAAATTGTTGATCTCAAAATATACATCGCCGCGGTATCTTTTTAAGGGATGATTTTTGGGGAAGGCATCAATGAGTGTTTTAAATAACTGGATGCCTTCCAGCTCAGACATCGCATCCAGCGAATTTTTTTCAAACAGCGACAGGTTGTCCTGTATCACATCATTACAAAAAGCATGAAAGGTGTAGATGTTTACTTTGTAGGCATCGGCACCAATGAACTGCACCAAACGTTTGCGCATGGCAATGGTGCCGGCATCGGTATAGGTAAGGCATAAAATATTTTCGGGTAATACATCTGTGTCTAATAATATCTTTCCAATTCTTGCGGCTAAAATTTGTGTTTTGCCTGTGCCCGGACCAGCAATTACCATTACCGGACCTTCAATGGTATCCACGGCTTTGCGTTGCTGATCGTTCAGTTTTTGATATTCTTCACTAAATTTTTTTTGTAAGATGTCGCGGTAGCTGAGCATGAACCAAAGATAAACCGCAAAGCGGTACAGGCAGTTGTACGGGATCAAATATTTTATAGCTTCTTTATTTAAACAATACCGTTATTACTATGTTATAGGGAAAAGATTTATACAAATAATATGAGCAAAGTCTACAGCCTTAAAACCGTACAGAAAATTCCGGTTAGTTTAGATGCCGCCTGGAATTTTTTCAGCAGCCCGGCCAATTTAAAAGAGATCACACCCACCGATCTTGGGTTCAATATCATTTCCAAATACCATGGCGATACAATGTATGCCGGGCAAATTATTGAATACACGGTAAAACCGGTGCTGGGTATTCCTTTGTACTGGATGACGGAGATCACGCATGTGGACGACAAGAAATATTTTGTGGATGAACAACGCTATGGTCCTTACAGCATGTGGCACCACCAGCACCATTTTAAAGCGGTGGAAGGCGGTGTGGAAATGACGGATATTGTGCATTATAAACTGCCCTTTTGGTTTTTGGGCGATATAGCCCATGCGTTATTTGTTAAAAAACAGCTGCAGCAAATTTTTGATTTTCGCTTTAAAATTGTGGAAGAACGCTTTGGCTCGGCCAGTTAAAGTGCCAAATTTTCATTAATAATAACAACCCGGTAAGGCCCGGATTGTTAATCGGTATCATTATTGTAACAGGTATGCTGCAGCCCAAAGACAGTATCCTGTATGCGAAAAGCAGTGTATCTTTTCATATTAGTATTTTTTGCCCATGCAGGTGAACTGCGTGCAGCAACAATGCCGTATCAAAAAAAAGGCGGTCCCGATTCTGCGCTCATCCTTATTCCTTTTGAGTACCGCCAGTCGGCTTTATACCATGCGTTTACTTTTGAAGTGATCGACAGCGTGGTGAACATACTGCTTAAAAACGAAGTCATCACCCTTACCATCAATGGCTATTCGCATCCCGATGAGGGTAGCGATACCATTTGCAAGTACCTGGCATTGAACCGGGCTTTATTTGTACGGGATTATATTTTGGGGCGGGGAGTAAAAGAAGGCCGTATTATTTTAGTGCAGGGTATGAGCAGTGCACATTCTAAAAAAAGCAATGTAAATAAAGACGGGCATGCATTGAACTGCCGGGCCGAGCTGGTACTGAATTTTCCAGCCCCGCCACCACCTGTTGTGTACGACCGCGATGAAGACGGCATTGCAGACAGTGTGGATATTTGCGCCGATGCATTTGGATATGCGGCCAACCATGGTTGCCCCGACAGCAATGCGATAGTAATTCCATTTGAAACACAGCAGTTTTCGTTATCACCTGCCACCTACCGGGTGCTGGATAGTGTGATTGTGCTGCTGAAAAACAATCCTGCCTTTGCTGTACTAATACAGGGCCATGCGTATAAAGCAGAGGGCATTAACAGGTTCTGCGATCAACTGGCAACAGACAGGGCTGCCATTGTAAAAAACTATTTGTTATCAAGAAATATTCCGCTGCGGCGCATTGTGCTGGTACAAAGTTTTGGTGCCGGCAGGCCATTGAATGCAGGAAAGAATCCGCAGGAGATTGCCCTCAATGCAAGGGCGCAGCTTTATATTCGGCCATAAAAAAATGCCGGTGGTTAACCCGGCATTCTTCCTATATATTTTTCAATTTGTTTTATCTGGTCTACTATCTGTGGTGTGGTGGGCTTGTAGCTTTTTGCTTTTCTGAAATATTCTTTAGCGGCCCTGAACTCTCTTTTGTTCATCATGATAGAACAGAGTTGCAGGTAAGCCGCGGCATTGTTTTCATTATCGGGCAAGCCCGCACGTATGGCAGCACGGATATAGCTTTCGCCCTGTTTCATATCGCCTTTTTGAATGGCCAGCATGCCCAGTTGCAATTTATTGGCGCCTTCGGCCTGTTTCATTTGGCCCTGCATCAGGGAGCTGTTGCTCATCAGGTCGTTACTTTTTTTAAGGTTCTTTTCGGCCGATTCGTAGTTCTGGTTCACCATATCCAGGTTGCCCTTGATGGTGTAATACACACTGCGAACGGGTTTGATGAGCAGGCCGGGGAACCAGATAGAATCCAGTACTTTTTTAGAGCCTTCCATATCACCCTCTTCCATATAAGTTTGAATAAGACGCATGGGGCCAAACAAAAAATGCCCCACAATGGCTATTACGGCAACCAGGTATAATAAGAAAGAAGGCCAGAAGCCGGCTTCAATATTGGTATAAATGGCGAGTGCCAGGAAAATCACCCCCAGCGGAAGGCGGTACTTGATTAAGAGGTTCAACCACTTCATGTGCTAATTTTTTGGACGGCAAAGATAAGCTTTGCTGCTAAAAAAGCCGATTAGTCTTTGGCATCATTTATTTCTACCCAATACCCGTCGGGATCCTGCACCCATAGCTGCTTTACCCCGTCTACCCGGGTGGTGGTGGTATTGGGTTTGCCATCGCGGTCAACCCAGCCCATGCCTTTTTGTTTTAAAATAACGGTAAAGGCCTCTACCGATGCGATGCTGAAGCAAGTATGCTGGTTTTGGTAGTACTCTTTTTTGGCCGGGGCGCCCTGTATAATGTGCATTTGCACGCCCGGGGCTGTTTGCAGCCAGGTATGTTTGCCATCGTGAAAGGGTTCGGGAATGGTATCGATGCCCAGCAGGCCAACATAAAATTCTGCCGACCGTTTAAGGTCCATTACATAGATGGCGGTATGGTTCAGGCGGGCTTTCACCGCGGGGGTTTGGGCCATGGCCTGGGTAAGGAAGAGTAAAAAAATGCCGGCTGGGGCTATTATTTTTTTCATATATCAGCTGTTAGGCTATAAATGTAATTAAATTAATGCTTGATTTTGCAGGGAGATGGCCGGAAATAATTACTTTTGCAGCCCTTCTGATATATTTAGAAGTTGGTCCCGTAGTTCAATGGATAGAATAGAAGTTTCCTAAACTTTAGATACAAGTTCGATTCTTGTCGGGACTACCAAACTTTTGCAGAGAACCTTGGAGTAATCAATGCTCCAAGGTTTTTTTTTGGAGAAGTTAACCGTTTCTTAACCGTTTTCGTAAAATTCCTTGCTTTTCTTCCTCAATACTAAATACCAAAATGTTTTTGAATTAAGGAAAAATTTCTTTTCCTTTTGTTTCTCTTTTTACCTTAAGTATATTGTTGGGGGAGAAAAAGACACCCCGAAGAAAAATATTAAATCATTTGTAGATTTCTGTATGATAACAAATGTTCGTATGCAATGGCAACATATTCTTCTTTGAATATTTCTGCTTTTCTATCACTCCAGTTTCTAATACTCTGCATTACTTCATCTAAATTATATGTTGGGTTTGTATCCAAAATAAAAGAAATTGTAGACAAAATTTCTAATGATAACTCAGAAGTAAAACCTGTTATTATTTTGATTAAATTAGATAATCTTGCCTTCTCCTCAAAATTCATATTTTTTTCTACATATTCTTTTACTTCATACCATTTTTCATAGTTCAAATGAAGAGCATCAAATGGCTTAGCCTCTTGCTGCTCAAGCCCTTTTAAATAAGTGCCATTCATTGCGTATAATACTTTTCCAACTCCTAATGCAAACGGTCCATAACTCTTTGCTTGAAACTGTAATCTTAGCGGCTGCCCCATCCGTTGTAAGAAATACGCTAATTTGTTTGCGGCGAATAAACTACTGTATTCTCCGAAACTTTCATATGCAAACAGAGCATACATAAGTTGCGCTCTGGCAATTGTTAACTTAACATCTTTTTTTTCTTGTTCTTTTTGTAATAATTCTTTTATTGTAGAATTAGGCTCATAAACAAATATGTGCGTGTCAAGTTTGCCTAAATATTGTATAATCATTGGTTTTACTACTGACCAATCTAAGCCACCATTTCCACATCCTAAAGGTGGCAAGGCAATGGATTGAATTTCTTCTTTTTTTATGAGTTCTACCAAAGCAATTAACCCTTCTTGAATATAAGAATATCTTGAAGGTTGTCGCCAATGTGTTTTTGTTGGGAAGTTAATAATCAGTTTTTTGCCAATTAAAAGGTTACTGTCCCAAATGGCTAAAAGTTTACCAGGGATAAGTTCCTTTTTTTTACAAGCTTCTATATAAATCTTATTATTTTGTGGAAATGCTTCTTTAAATTGTAATGCTATCCCTTTACCCATAACACCAACAGTATTTACGGTATTTACTAAAGCTTGAGCTTTAGTTCTAAGCATATCACCTGTAATAAATTCTAACATATTCTAATCAAAAAAGTATTCTTTAACAACCCTTACAGTTTTAATAATATCAGTTTTTGCCAGTTCTTTTTTTACGAAGGTAGCGGCTTTATCGTTATAAACACTTATAGACTCAATGCAACTAATCGGAACATGATGGTAAACTAAAAATTCTGCTTGATACCTCCTTTGTTTATCTGTATCTGCAGCAACTTTCTTAAAATCACTATTATGAATAATATCCCAGTCAATATTACTTATTTTTTTTAGATTATTATAATGCTTAGTTATGGAAGTTACATTAGCTTGTCCATCGGTAAAAAAAAATCTGTCTAACTTACTTAACTCGATTATCTCACTTCGGAAAACTATTATCTCTTCCTTATTGAGTTTCGGCACAACTGGCGCCCTATAACCTGTAATAATATTGAATAACATCATTGATTTGGGTGTAAAATAGAAAGGAACATATTCGCCAATATTTCCATATCCATCTATCTTAACTAAGGTATCATCTCTAACATCAATAATATCTGGATTTCCAATACTTATAAAGTCCTTTGATGCTTGGGGGTGATGTTTTGTACATAAACCATTTTGTAAGATGTGGGAAAGATTATTTATGTGACATATTCTGTAGCAAAAATTTCTATTTTTATTAATAATCATTTCTCTACTAAGATTACAAGTTGTAGTTAAACACAATTAAATATCATGTCAAATCATTAAGGTGAATGTAACTAAAAAATCTAAATTAGAAGAAATTTAAGTTAGGAACGTGATTTCAAATAGATAAAGCAGTTTGTGTACTTTGTCCAAAAATTTCATCCATTTCTGTTGAATAAGTTATGTTTTTTATTTCCTCTATCTTCCTAATCAAGTTGAATGTTCGAGAATGAGCTTTTGCAAGAATAATGTTATACCGGAATGGAATTATCCTAATTGGACCTTCTGTGAATTCTTCATTTGCTTCTGGACTAATTTCTGAACCAAGTACGTAAGCGATAATGGGTGTTTTAAGACTTACTTTTTTTGATTTTCGTAACTCCCTTGCATACAACAAGGCTTGATCTTTCTGATCACTTTCAATTGCTACTCCCGCACGCTTCAATTCAACTATTACAATTTTACTGAAGTCAGTAGTTTCATGATTTTCATCGAAACTTTCACAAGAATAAATACCAATTGAGGAATCTGGTAAAATTACAAAATCAGGTCTTTTTCTATGATTTGCGACTGCTTTATCACCTAACAATTGCTTTATCACGGTAGCAAGAGAGCGGTTTGAAATAAAAGAAATAGATTCAAATTCTGGCCCAAATATCCAAAGTCCATGTTCAAATAATGGCTGCAGATCATGTAATTCGTCAGCTTGAGGGTCTTCTACCATAGTTTCCAATTTTGTGACTAACTCAAGCCTCCATCTTAATTCACTTAATACCTTTTTTGCATCGTCAACCGTCCATTGCTCCAATATTTCATTCAATGCGTCAATATCCTCTGGTTGAAATAAGGCAATCTTTTCTAACAAGGCATAGCCGGAACGAGATTTTTCCAGTTTTGCCAAGACTTCAACTGTAGTTTCTAATTCTTGTACGCCAATAGTTGGACATTTAGATTGTACTTCTTCAAGAAAATTCACAATATTTTCTTTTGCACCGACTGGAAGGTTAGCAAGTTGTAATCTATTGGTTTCATAGACTTGCATTCTTCTTTCTTTCCTTGTTTCATACAAAAGATTCCTCAAATCATCTCTCACAAATTCAAATACAGCATTTTGTATTTTTATTACCTCATCTGAAATATAAAATCCTGACCAATCTTTTTTAACATTTCTTTCATCAATTAAATCTGCACTAACAATATATAATAAACGTTTTGCAATAGGATGCCTACCATCAATAATCTGACTATCAAATGAAGCCCAGTTTGGAGTTCCGACAAGTCTACGATTGTACCACCATGCTATACCATTTTGTTTTGTATTTTTCCCTTTATCACCAAATATCCTTTTTACTCTTATTTTATTTCCATTGTAATCAATTATAAAATCTTCAGTAATATGTGATAAGTCTGTCATTTCAACAGGATGATTATTTACTGAAACATTAAATTGTGGGTCAGAAATAAAACGGGAACCAATTAACTCAATCACTTTGTTGGTATCTAATAGTTTTCTTTCATCAGAATTTATAGCTGTAAATATTTCAGTACCATGTAATAGACTATCAATGTTTTTTTTATCGACCAATGTAACATCATAAGGTTTTTCACCCGAAGTTGATTTCACAACTTTTATATGGGTAAGCTCACCTTCCTTCATGGTTTTTACTTCATATTCTTCATTAAAACAAAACATTGCATGTCTACCGACTCCATTTCTTCCAAAGACTGTTCTATTTCCATGGAGTGTATTTTTCGGAAACTTAGCATCTTTTCCACCTTGCTCAAGAACCCTATTATAGTTAAACTTCCCCCATCTGTAAAGAAGTTCATCATGGGACATACCAATGCCATTATCTTTAATAGAAAGAACACCATTGTCTTCGGGCCAGTTAATATTTACATCAGTCGAACCAGCGTCCCAACAATTTGCAACAAGTTCAATAATAGCGTAATTCTGGTCAGTAACAATTTGACCTGCATGGTGTTTCAAAAAGTCGTCACCAAATGAAAATTTAAATTGTTCCGTCTTGTTTTTTACCTTAGTCATAGTTTATAATTGACTTTAATTTTCATTATTAACAACTACTGGGCTTGTTTAATTTATTTACCTTTAAAAAGCTCATTTAAAAGGTAGCCAATCAAAATAACAACCCCGATACCTAAGGCAGCGTTTACTATTTCATCAGTATTTTGGTTACTGGTGTAATCGTCATATTGTTTTGAATTAATACTACCATTTTTATGCAACATAAGCATGAATTCATCTTTTTCATTTTTTGATGCTTGCCCTGTTTTTACTTTATCCCCAAGGTAAGACAACCTTTTATAGTCAATTGGATTATTCATTTGTGGTCTTTATTTAATTTTTCAATCACCTTAGCCAAAACTGGGTATAATTCTCTGAGTTGGTCCAGAGTTTGTTGTTGAAGATTGTCTTTATTCTCAAGTTCCTTCATTTGTAATTTTAAATCAGTCACCTGCTCTTTGAAGCTGTGAACCGTTTTGAAATGCCAGAATATAAAGCCAATTATTGGAATCAATATTCCAAAAACTGCACCAATAGCTTTTAAGGTTTCACTCATCAAGTGTTGAATTTAGAGTATTGATAAATCTTGGGATTAATTGCGATAATCAACTGATTTTAACAAAAGATACCCATTAAAAAGCTGAAGTTACAAAATTTACAGATTGTTGTAAATATATATATGGGGAATTGTAGATTTAATTCTTTAATTACTCAGTGATTTTTACAGGAAAAGTCTGATTCAGAAAACCCGAAAGAAGAAAGGAGGATAAAAGTGCTCTCTCAGGCATTTTAAAGCATTTAAATTTTGACTTTCTCCTTAAATTCATTAATACCCTTGTCAGTTGGGTCACTGGCTTTAAATCAGTTTAAAATTGCCTTTAAAAACATTTCCAATGATTTTGATACATTGACCTGCCTTCAACATCACTTTTGATGATTTGGTTTTTCAAATGTGTAAATTCATCTTTATCCATATTCTGATGTAAAAATTCTATTCCACTCATAAATTCCACAGTTTGGTCAAGTTCAATTAAGCTGGAAGTACCAGCTATAAGCCGTTTGATGTCTTGTTTTGCATAAGCCTTTTGATTTGAGGTCATCCTACCTGCTTTTCGTAAATCTTCAAGTAACTTGTACAATGGTACAATACCCATGTCCTTTATTGCTTTTACCAATAATTCCCTTTTAAAATCACCATAAGAGGCAATATCAGTACTGAAAACAAAGGATTTTTTGGTTGAAATGGATTTATACTTCATATACCAAAAGTCATTCAATTTTTTCAAGAAGGTCTTTGACCTCAAATGAACAACTCGCACTGATTTGTATTTCAATAGTTGATTTATCTTTTGTTCCAGCTTCACCTCAAATCTCAATATATTTTTATCCTTTAAAACACCATTCCGGTTGTATTGATAGAATTCCCTCTCATTTTTTTTCAATTCTTTTACCTTATCATACATTGTTACTGAATGGCTGCAATTAGTTTTTTTATACAACAATCTGTCATTGATTCTATCTCTGTGATAGCCATCAGTTTCATCAAAACAATCCAAATATTGTCTTACAACCTTTTTCACAATAATATTCCTTGCAATATCAATTCGTTTGATAAAACCTCTCTCAATTGGTAGACCCAAGTCAACGCTCAACCAAACAATAGCAGTAATGATGTCATCATGATCCATAGTTTGTAAATTATTATCAAAATAATATTTTGCTAAACTTCCAGTTATTTGCAGATAATCCTTTGTTATTAATATTTTCAAATTTTTTAGTTTTCCAGTTAGGAAAACAGAATCAGATGTTTTTATAGTTCTAATAGTATCAACATCAAGCCTATTTGCTATTTTATCAATATCCCAATTGATATGGACATTATATCTGTTTAACCTTATTACAATAGTATCAATCATGGCATATCTGGGTTGAGGTATATTTTCTTTTTCTTATACTTTATTGAAATAGGTCAGCATTGAAAAATTTGAATTGATTTTTTTTCAAAATTCTTTATACATTGGTTATAAAATTCCTTAAGGTAGAAGTCATAAATTAGTGAAGTGTTTTGAATTTGATTTTCAAATAGAATCAGTAAAGTGTCAGTATCATCAGCTGCAATAATAATAACATCATTCTCATGATTTATAACTCCGGTTTCCCATAGCCTGTGAGCTAATATTGATTCATCATAATTTATTGTCAAATAATCAATTTCTTCCAATATCATAAACAGGGTATTTCTAAATGGCATGAAGGCAGTTTTATGAAAAGGGTCAACTTCTGTTATTTCTTTAGCTAAAGGTCCATAATAACGTACAAAATATTTGGTTACTCCTTTCCAAGTACTTTTATATATTCCGTAAAATTGAGTAGGGTGAATTTTTCTTGGAATTATACCAAATTGTTCACTGATAGCTTTTATATGATTTTGAGATTGATTCTTCATTTTAGTTTCTTTTTATTGATTTATATAGTGTATCAGCTTGTTTAATCATTTCCGCTTGTGTTTTTACAGGATTAGTTTTCAACCAAGCAATGATTTCTGCTTTATCAAAAAACAGAGTTTTGCCTCCTGGGCTTTTGTAGTGTGGTATTGTTTTAGCACTACAAAGCTTGTATAGGTATGATTTTTCATATCCGGTAAATGAGCATAATTCACTGATAGTGAAAATTTCTTTTTGATGAAGTAATAAATTTCTTACATCAGTCATAATTTGAATCACAGATTCTTTTTGCATAAAAATTTAGTTTAGTGTTTTAAATAAATAATAATAACAGATTTGAATAAGTATTTGATTTTCACGCTGTATTTTAGAAAATCAAGGGAATTTTGTTTATGGCACTTAGCTTCTTTGTATCGCTTACACGTAAGTATGTCTGGGTTTGCATGATGCTTCTATGACCCATTAGTTTTGCAATTGTAGCAACATTTACATCTTGTTCTGATAAATTAGTCCCGAAGCTATGGCGAGCGCAGTGCCATGTGATGTGCTTTTCAATTCCTGCATCTTTAACCCATTGTTTTAGGTGTTTAAGGCATCCTGTGTGGGTTGGGAGTTTAAATATGAGGTCTTCTGGATTTTTACGTTCTCCAATTAATTTAATGGTGTCTTCTCTAAGTTGAATACATAACCTATCTTTTGTTTTAGTCTGGACTATGTCCATACAGCCATCTTTAATATTGCCCCATTTTAAAAGCTTTACATCGCAAAAACGTAATGCAGTTAAACAACAGTATAAAAATGCATTTTTCACTTCTAAATTAGCACATGGGGTTGAAGCCAACTTTCTAACTTGTTCAATAGTGAGGGTGTCTTTTTCAGCAGTTTTTGCTTTTTTGTTAGTAATATTTTCTGTTGGATTTTGTTTGAAATGCTTTGCGATGGTCGCCTCTTTAAAAATTCGTTTTAACTTCTTAAAATAATTATGGGCTGAAATGCCGTGATGCTTTGCCTCTAAAACATCTTTGAACTCTGTCATCATAGTTTCAGTAATCCTGCCACAGGCCAGCTTTTCGTTACCACTCCATTTTTTAAAAGAGTTTGTTACAGCTCTATATGTTCGGACTTCTGAAATGGGAGCTTTCCTTTTTATGAATTCTTCTGCATACTCAAAGAAATCTTTCTTTAGGTCATAACCTTTGTCGAGCATGAAATCAGTATAAATACTGCTAATCTGCATATTTGCAATCATAGTTCTTATTGCTTCTTTTGCATTTTTTTTATGGTCACGTTCCTCCGCAGTTCGAGGTTTGTTAACATACCATATATCCTTTAACCTTTGTTGAGTTCTGATTCCGTTATGACGGATATCAAGTGTTACGCTTATCCGATTGTTGGATAAGAAATTTTCTACTACATTTACTTTCATAAGTTTTTGCTTTGTAGCAGTAACTGGGATGTTAATTAGATTTCCCTTTTTCTGCCTGTTTTTTTGTTAAAAATTCGTTAACGTTATTAATCAGGAAGAAAAGCAGGGCTTTAAGAAAAGTGCATGTAGATGTGTTTTTTGAAGTTCACCGTTTTTTAACTGAAAGCAGTTACTATCGCTATCAACTAAAAGAAAGTAAAGTCATAAAAAGGCATGCTATCATAATAAACTTAAAATTTCCGAGGTTGAAATTTTATCAAAAAGTAAATGTCGGGACTACAAAAGAGCAGATCTGATCTGCTCTTTTTTCTTTGTGATTTTACCCAAACTTTAAATGGGTCTATTTCCTGGTTACAACGGTATAACTAGATTCAAGCGGCTCTGTAAAATCCTTTAAGGCTGCTTCTGGCATATTTAAATAATTTACAATTCATTTATTGGCTTATAATAGGCTTGATAGCGAATATTTCGACATGAAGACCTTTTTATGTCGAAAAAATTAACTAATTTCATCATGAATAATGTTTAATGTCGAATGGCCTGTCATTGTAAAAAGGCTAATGACGAAAACGCTACAAATTTCATCCTAATGGCTTATAACCGGAATACAGCTTTTAATGATCTTGCCAATTTGCCGCCTTTAGGGTTTACAGAGTCGCCGGAAATATTGAGGCATTTGGCAAAGGCTTCCCGACATTTGGGCGAACTAAATGGTCTCTGTGCTTCTTTGCCAGACCCTCAATTGCTTATTAATACTATTGTGCTGCAGGAAAGTATGGATAGTTCAGCAATAGAAAATATAGTAACCACACAAGATGAATTGTATAAGGCTGCAACAGAAGAGAGCACTGCCAATCATGCAGCCAAAGAGGTATTAAGCTACAAGGAAGCCTTATATATTGGTCTCGAAAAAATGAAAGCCCAAAAGAATTTGCTGCTCACAAACAGCATCATAGAAATTGTGCAGACTATTAAACAAAATAAAGCTGGCATCAGGAAAACGCCGGGTACTGCATTGAAGAATGCCATAAATGGCGACGTAATTTATACGCCACCTTGTTGCGAAGATGTATTGAGAGAAAAGCTATCAGCACTTGAGCAATTCATAAATGATCCTGAATTATCTGTATTAGACCCTCTGGTAAAAATGGCTTTAATTCATTATCAATTTGAAGCTATACACCCTTTTACAGATGGTAATGGAAGAGCAGGAAGAATTATAAATGCATTGTACCTGGTACAGCAAGAATTGTTATCACAACCGGTACTTTACTTAAGCTCTTACATTATAAAATATAAAACCGAATACTATCAGTTACTTCGTGGCGTAACGGAAAAAGACAACTGGCACGATTGGGTAATGTACATACTTACGGCATTGATTGAAACAGCACAACTTACCACCAGAAAAATAAGGGCAATGCTAGTATTAAAGGAAGAATTTGAAAAGCAGATGAAAGAAGTACTGGGCGCTTCATTTAGCTATGAATTGCTACAGTTGATGTTCACTTTGCCTTATCTAAAAATTGAGTTGTTGGAAAAAAGAGAAATAGCACATAGGCAAACTGCATCAATCTGGTTAAAGAAGCTTACTGATGCTGGCATTGTAAAACCTCAAAAAATTGGGAGAACAACTTATTACATTAATTTTAGATTAATGGAATTATTAACAGAAAATAACTGGTATTCAAAATAGCGCCTAAAAAAAGGTATAAAATATGATCATATAAGAGTATGGCAAAGAAAAAATTATTAAATAATAACAGAGCGAATCCTGAATTAAGGCTTAATACAATATGCCCTTATTTTACAATGTTTCCATTATCTTTTCCATTTAAAGTCTTATGCAATGCACAAAAAACTGATTTAGTATACGATCCATTTTGTGGAAGGGGTACCACCAATTACGCAGCTCGTCTGTTAGGAATTAAATCCTATGGTGTGGATAGTAATTCCTTCGCCCTTGTTGGTATCGAAGCATAGAGGTTGCAGGCAGGCGTACCAACAACATTGCGAGCGGTAATAAGTATGAAACAGCCAGGCCTGCAATCAACATTATTTATCAGCATGCGTAGGCCTGCCAAAACCATCCCGTTTGTTGGTACGCTTGCGCTCATTTACCTAACTGCATACCAACCAAAGGCTGAGGACAGCAGTTTTTACAGTCGCATTCGGCCAGTTCCATTCAATGCAACTATCAACTAAAAAATATCCACCCCCTTCCCCGTAGTTATTAGACTGTACAAACTTTTTTGTATCAATTGCTCCCAGCCGCTTGAACAGCCGCCATAACATTCAATTTCGGGCACCAGGCCATGGTGGGTGAAGGTGAGCTGGGTGAGCTGGGTGTTATTTGTACCGGCTGTTATTTCAAAACAGATGCTGGTGTTCAGCCATTCCTTTTTATCGGCCACAAAATTGATACAGCTTTCTGTTACCAGCCAAACCAGTTTTTTGTTGGGCACCCATTCCACCACTTTTTGTTTGGTTACATGATAAGGCGCCATTTGATAGGTAAACTCGTCGTGGAGGTTTTCGGTGGGGCCTGTAATTTCGCCCTGCCACCAGCCACGCACATTATTGATGGCAGTAAATACTTCTTCGGGCGTGTTGGGCACTGTTATGGTGGTGGTAAAGTTGTTTACTTTCATTTTAATTGATTTTATTTTTTAGGTAATCCCCATTTTTCCACCAGCTCCGCATTCAGCCCGCCTTCTTTGGGGTTGGGTTTTCCGGTTCCGGTGGTAATTAAACTGTGCAGGCTTCCCTGTATATAACTGGTCCAGGCATCGTGACACACAGCGTAGCATTCATATTCGGGCACCAGCCCCTCATGAGTGAATACTATTTTGGTTTGCTTGCCTTCCGGTATAATTTCAAAAATAAGTTTAGTGCCGATCCATTCTGTTTTGTTATTCGTAAAACTGAACTGGTTATCTGTTACCAGGTACACCAGTCTTTTATCAGCTATCAATTCAATGAGTTTGCATTTGCATAAATGCACTTGTTGGTAGTGATAAAAAAAACTTTCATTCAGCTGGCCCGTTGTGCCCTCAATTTCTTCCGACCACCAGGCCCGGAAATTTGTAATGGCCTTAAATGCGGTGGTGGCATTTTGATCCACCACAATGCTGGTTGTAAAATCATTCTTTTCCATAACACAAAGTTTTATCCACGGTTTACCGGGCCGCTATTATGCAGCCGCTGTAAACCGCAGTTGTAATTAATAAAATACCTGTTTATTTAAGCAGTGCCAACTGGCCCAGGTGATACGAGAGATGTGTGGTGCGGGTGATGATCACATTTAATTTATTCCGGTGCGGTTCTTTACTAAAGTCTTCGGCAGAAACCGCCGTATGTTTTTCAAACCAGTCATCAGCACTGATGGTTGCCAGTTGTTGGGTCAGGCTTTCAAATTGTTTTTTCCATACAAGTCTTAATTCTTGTGAAGTTGGAATTGTGTCCACTGCTTTATCTGCGGATTTTAAAAATACATTAAATAAAGCAGGATGCTTTCTTTCACCCAAACCCAGCAGCGGCATCATATCATCATGCACGGCAATTAAATGGCCCAGCAGGTAAATGCCCCGGTTTTTACCAGGCGCCACCTCCCGCTGCAATTGTTCGTCTGAAAGGGCGTCAAGCAGGGTGTCGCAATTTTTAAGCAGGGCATTCCACCGGTCAAAGATCATTTTTACAAAGAGTGCATTGGCTGTCATACTTTACATTTTACACAGCAAAGTAACAGCCTTATTACCACTTTAAAAGGGTGTAAAACAGACAATACCACGGGTTGTTTTGGACAGGCAGATACAATAGCTTTGTAAAAAAGAAAGGATGAAACATCTTACCATTATAGTGCCCGATGGAGAAAATAACCTCAGCAGTATAACAGGCGCTTTTGAAATATTTAGTAAGGCCAACCTGTACTGGCAGCAAAAGGGGCGACAGCCAAAGTTTGCAATACAACTGGCGGGTATCTCAGACCAGGTGGAATTTAATGCAGGCTTATTTACAGTAAGGCCGCATACCCATATTGCTGCCATTACTAAAACCGACCTCATCATTATACCTTCTCTCAATCATAATTACGAACTGGCGCTCAAAGGAAATGAGTTGCTGATAAACTGGGTACAGCAGCAGTATAAGAATGGTGCAGAGATCGCTTCTATCTGTACCGGTACATTCATACTGGCATCGGCCGGCTTGCTGGATGGTAAAGTTTGTTCCACCCATTGGTCGGTGGCAGAAAATTTCAGGAATATGTTTCCCGATGTGCATTTACAAACCGACCGGCTCATCACCGATGAAAAAGGCATTTATACCAATGGTGGCGCCTATTCTTTTTTGAACCTGATGATCTATTTGATTGAAAAATATTACGACCGGCAAACAGCCATTTATTGTTCCAAAGTTTTTCAAATTGAAATTGACCGGAATACACAATCTGAGTTTACCATTTTCAGCGGCCAGAAGCAACACGATGATGCAGTGGTGCAGCAGGCTCAGGCTTATATTGAGAAGAATATTGATGAGAAGATATCCATCGAAAATCTGTCAACCAAATTCAATGTAGGCAGGCGCAATTTTGACCGGCGCTTTATTAAAGCCACTGGTAACACCCCCATTGAATATTTGCAACGGGTGAAAATAGAATCGGCCAAAAAGGCCTTTGAAACAAGCCGAAAAACCATTAATGAAGTGATGTACGAAGTGGGCTATGCGGATGTAAAAGCCTTCCGCGAAGTTTTCAGAAAGTACACGGGCCTGTCGCCGCTGGAGTACAAGAATAAGTACAATAAAGATGCGGTGCTTTTGTAAATATAACTGGTTACCGGCTGGTATCATTTCCTTAACCGGCTCCCGGCCATGTGCGTTGGGTGAGACCCGGCGGGACAAAAAATGGTGAAGCACTTTTCCACGCCATGGTATCTCCACTCACCAGCAAACGCTGTGAAGACGCCCTCGGGACAAAATTTCTCCTGTCTTCTGCCATTGTATACGCTTTCTTCAACTGAATGCTGTCAGTACTGTAGCACCATTCAGTATAAATTTTGGCTCCATATTCTGGAATTTTTTTCTCCATTATAGAGGGTGCTACCAGGAGTATTAATTTAATGAACTGGCATTCAGTTGTATATACTATGGCATTGAATTGGCATTATATATATCAAACCTATGATAATGAAAAATGCACTCCACAAAAAAATTTTTATTGTTGATGACGATCCATTTTGGACTGCCTTGCTGAATCAAATACTTGCCGACCTGGGGTATACCGATATTATTTCTTTTACCAATGGTACCGATTGTATCAATCAGCTGCAGCAGCAACCCGGCCTGGTATTTTTAGATTACCAGATGGGAGATATTAACGGCCTGCAGGTACTGGAAACCATTAAAAGATACAATGCAGATACGATGGTGATCTTTTGCACCAATCAACAAGAAGTGAACATTGTGGTAAGCGCCATGAAAAACGGCTCCTGCGATTACCTGGTAAAATCCAATTCGCCGGAGAATGAACTGGCACTGGTAGTTAAAAAAATGCTGGCTCCGCTGGTGTTTTCAGAAAAAGTATTTTAATATTTCCGGCTTAATTACCCCACGCTTTTTTTAAAAAACATATCATGGTGGCCGTAACCCATACCAGGCATCGGATAAACAGACTGCTGCTGTACAGCAGTTTTTTGTGTGTTCTGTTGTTAACACACCGGGCAGCCAATGCGCAGTCTCATCAATGGATTGCAGATACCACGGTTGCCTTAATTGATGGCAATAATGCCTTATACAGTCATGTACAACCCGGTGATACTATTTTTTTACAGGCCGGCAACAGGAATAAATTACTGATCCGGAATTTTACAGGCGCTGCCGGCAGTCCTGTTATTTTTATGAATAAAGATGGGGTGGTATCCATCAGTACCAATGATTATTATGGTGTTTCCATACTCAACTGCCGGTATGTGCGGTTTACCGGCACCGGGCAGCAGAACGAGCTTTACGGCATTCAAATAAAAAAAGTAGCAGCGGGTTGCGGTATTGGAGCAGGTGCTATGAGTTCGGATGTTGAAATAGATCATGTATCCATAGAAAATTGCAGCACCGAAGGCATATTTGCAAAAACAGATCCAGACTGCAACTCCATGGTAACCCGCGAGCGGTTTACACAATTCAATACCAGCATTCACCATAATTATATCTGTAACGTGGGAAATGAGGGGATGTATATCGGCAGCTCTTACTATGCAGGCATTAAACTCACCTGCAATGGAAAAGATACCCTGGTGCTGCCGCCTATACTGGATGGTGTCAGCATTTATGATAACATTGTAAAGGATGCCGGCTGGGATGGTATTCAGCTGAGCTCTGCACCCCTGCATTGCCGCATCTTTAACAATACTGTTTTAAACGACAGCCGGGCAGCAGTGCCCAATCAAATGTCGGGCATTATAATGGGTGGAGGTTCTTCGTGTAACTGCTATAATAATCGCATCAGTAATGGCAAGGGCGACGGGATAGAAAATCATGGCCTGGGCGGTAACCGCATTTTTAATAATGTTATTGAAAATGCCGGGCTCAGTTATTTGCCCAATGATGCCACCCAAATGAAACACGGCATTTTTGTATCTGATGTATCAATGGCGCAGGGAGCTTCGGTACAAATTTTATTCAATGATATCATTCATCCAAAATCTGATGGCATCCGTTTTCAGAGTACCCGTTCAAAACACAATCTCATTGCATCTAATTGCATCATTCATCCGGGTAATTTTAATTTGTATGAATATGACAATACACCATTCAGCGGAAACGATGCATATGTAATGCTGCCCCTTGCAGGCACCGATGTACAAGTGAAGAATAATTTTTTTGCTGCAACTGCTGCTGCCGCGGGGATATCGCCGGTTGATTATTCTGTATTGCCCGGCTCGCCACTGATCAACCGGGGCCATGCCGGCGACAGTACTGTATGGTTTGATTATAAAAATAACCGGCGGCCTGTGGGTGGCCTGTATGATATTGGTGCTGTGGAATATGATGGTGGTGCAGATACCCTGCTGCATACCTTTCAACCAAAGCCGCTGTTGTTTCCCAACCCGGCGCATACTGTTGTAAACATCCGTTATTTAACCATTGTACTCACCAGGCTTATATGCCGTGTATATACTGTTAACGGCACTTTATTGCAGCAACACTATTATCAACCGCTATTGCCGGGCCTGCAGCAATTTGCTGTTCCCGTAACAAACCTGCCCCGCGGCATTTATGTGTATAGTATTGAGTTTGATAACATCATTTCGTATGGTAAATTATTAAAACTGTAAACACCGCACTGCCCCGTTTAACTGGCTCTTTTTGCCCTTTCCCAGTTTACCGATTGCGACTTTTTCATGTAACGGAAAAATCCCAGTACCACCGACAGGTTCATAATAAAAAAGTAATAAGGTACAAACAATGCTTTGATCCTGGTAGACCTGTTCTCCATAAACCAGCCGGTTAAGGCAGCTATGTAAAACAGCAACTGCAGCCAGAATAATACGGCGTACATGCCCCAGTGTTGTATTCCCTCCTGGTAAGCCAGTACAAAGCCCACCGGTATTAACAGCAGCAGGCAAAGCGGCGTAAGTGTCCAGCGCAGCACGCGGTGCGAAATGTACTGGAATGAAAGCGTGCCGTATTTGAAAATGTTGAGTAATGACCGCAGTCTTACCACAGCCTGTATACCACCAGCAGAGATCCTTATTTTACGTTTCAGTTCTTCCTTTACATTGGCCGATGCATTTTCAATGGCATAGGCTTCCGGATCGTACTGGATGGTATATCCTTCCTGTGCCACCCTTAACGAAATAACAAAATCATCCAGCAGGGTATCTTTTTCCACATCCCTGAACAAAGGTGTTCTGATAGCGAACAATTCGCCGGCAGCCCCTACAACTGAATACAATTCAGCATCCCATTTTTTTAGTGCCGACTCATATTTCCAGTACAGGCCTTCCCCGGCACCCGATGCCACATCCGCTTCTTTATTGATGATTCTTTTTTCGCCCGAAACACATCCAACGGAAGGGGTTGCAAAAAGATGCACGATGCGTTTAACCGACTCACTGCCCAGCATGGTATTGGCATCGCTGAATATTACAATGGGAGTGGTTACAAATTTCATCCCCCTGTTCATGGCACTTATTTTGCCATTGCGTTCGGGAAGATGATGCACGGTAACATTGCTGTACTGCTGCAATGCTTCAGGCGTATCATCGTCCGATCCGTCGGTTACCCACATGATCTTTAATTTATCTTTTGGATAATCCAGCGCCATGGTATTACTCATTTTACCTGCCACATAATCTTTTTCATTATAGGCTGCTATAAATAAAGTTACTTCCGGCTCGTAAGTAGAGCCGGTACCTGTTGCTTTACGCGGCTTTAGTATTCTTTTTATTTTGATGATCAGGTATAGCAGAATGCCGTACCCAACATACGTGTATACTACAATAAAGGCCAGTATCCAGAATAATAATTTAAGCAATAACATAGTGGAGGAGTTTTAATGATGTTTATTTTTTTCCGAGAAACAGGGTGCTGGTTATTTTAAACCGGCTTAATATTTTTTCTGCTGCAACCGGCAGTAACAATCCTGCGGCCAGCGACACCGTAAATATTACAGGAGCCGATTGGATATGGAATTTTTGTATCAGGATGCGGCCACCGGCAGTTCCAAAAGCGTGGAACAAATAAATGGAGTAGGCAAAGCCGCCAAACCAGATGAGCCAGTTGATCTTCATCCGAAGCCTCAGCAACATCATGGTGCCCGTAAGCCCGATCAGCAAGCCCGCTACATTGTCTTTTACCACCGGGTAATCAATTATTTTAAACCAGGATAATTGCTGGATCACAATACTTACCATTAAAATGACCGGGATGGAATATTTAATGACCGGGCTTTGAAAAACTTCTTTAAACCGGTACAATCCCACCCCGAGTAAAAAACAGGGTAACAGGTACAAAGCGCCTTTATAACTGAAATAATTGGGCCACCCGTAGGGGATCACCACATCCCGTATCAATACAGCAAAAACACTTGTTACAAAAAGAATGAGCCAGTGGTTAAAACTTTTCATGGCATTTAAAATATCTGCCACGGTAATGATGAGGAATACCAGGAAGAGGGAGTACAAATACCAAAACAAAGTATACGGGAAGAATAATAATTTCCAAAGTTCATACAGGTTGCCTTTTCGGTTGGTGCCCGGGGTAAAGTACTGCAGTAAAAAATAACAGAGGCCCACTACAAACATAGGAACCAGCACACGCCATATTTTTTTTTGAATAAAGTCTGCAGCTTTGGCCTTTGTTACGGGGCGTAATGCATATACCCATCCGGCAATAACGGTAAAAAGCGGCATCTGTATCAGCTCTATTACAGTGCTGTATAAATAGCGTAAAAAAGAATCGTCTTTCACCTTCATGCCCCCATCGGAGCCCGATCCAATTACATGCCCCACCACTACCAAAATGATCACGGCACCTCTCAGTGTTTCTAATGTGGTATCTTTTTGTTGCTTGTTGTTCATAGGATAATAATTATAACGGTAATGGTTGAACAGCGTTTACAGCGGCTGGTTATTTGTAACAGTTTGGTTATAAATTTTTAATACCTCCTGTGCCATGGCCTGCCATGAAAACTTTGCTGCCTGTATCAATCCTGCACTGATCAGCTGTTTCCTCAACTCGTAATTATTATACAATGATGTGATGGCGGCAGTAATGTCGGCCGGTTTAAACGGATCAATGATCATAGCAGCATCTCCTGCAACTTCGGGCATAGAGGAAGTATTGGAAGTAATAACCGGTACCCCGCAGGCCATCGCTTCCAGCATGGGAATACCAAAGCTTTCACGCAGAGAGGGATACAGAAAAATAGTACTCTGGCAGTAAATAGCCGGCAGGTCGGTATTAACCACATAACCCGTAAGTACAATTTTATTGATCAGTTGCTGATCGCCGATCTCCAGCAGTATTTTTTCCAGTTCGCTGCGGTCGTAATCAAGCATTACCAGTGTATAATCGGCACCGGTTTGCTTTAAAAAATCTGAAAAGGCCTGCAGGGTTCCCCTGGTATTCTTTTTAGGATCGGTATTGCCCAGGAAAAAGAAATAACGGTCGGGTAAATGATATTTTTCTTTTACCCTTTTTAATTCTGCTTCATCGGTAACGGGTTTAAAATGCCTGCTTACACCATTGTATACAGCCTGTAACCTGTTATCGTCTTTCATGCCAAAAAATTCACCAATGCGTTTTTTTTCAAAATGCGATACGGTAATCACCCGGCTGCTCTTTTTTACCACACGGGGTACCACCAGCTTGCGGTAGGCATTACCAAATTTTTGGTAAGGGGTTGCGCTGCCGGTTAATATTTTAAAATAACTGCTTTCCATATAAATGATATCATGCAAAGTGGTTACCAATGGAATGCTGCAGTTAACAGGTGCAGTATTGCTGGTGCAATGCAGTATATCGCAGCCGTATTGCCTGGCGGCTTTGGGTAATGCAAATTGTTCCCACATGGGATAGGCGCCGCCTTCCAGCTGTATGATCTTGAAATTGGCTGTTTCTTTTAATACCGTATCATCTTCATCGGGTTTTACAAAAATGAGATACTCATTTTCATGATCTGTCTGCTGCAGGTTACGGATCAGTTCCAGCGCCACCATGTCCATGCCATGTTTTTTTTTGCGGAAAAGCCTTTGTGCCTCAATGCCTATTTTCATAATATTATTTTTTGGGTATGTACTGCAACTGTTATTTGAATGTGTTAACCAATGATCAGTTTCCTGATCCTGTTATATACCACCACTTCCAGTAAGTAAGAAAAAATGATCATGATGATGATGTACAAACCATATTCAACTATACTGTTGTGAATAAAACGGAGGTAACTGGCTTCCACCACCAGGTAATGGTGCGAAATATAGATCACGTAAGAACAGGGTGCCAGGTGTTTGAAGATGCCGAAGATGGCATTGAACCCGGTCCAGTTCCAGTTTTTCCAGATGATGGCGCCAAATAATACCATCAGGGTAAAAACAAAATGCCTTAATTCTATAAATGGATAAGCTACCAGCGGGTAACTGTACACCCTGGTATACCCGTAATGGATATACAGGTTGAATGCCAGTATGGCTGTAATGATACCCAGTACTGCTGCGTACGGTAATATAGATTGGATGGTATACTTTTCCCCTTTAATATAGGTATCGGCAAAGCGTACCCCAATCCACCAGATGGCGAAATACATGGCGAGCCGGTTTACAATAAACGGATATACCACATAAGAGGCGGCTGCAACAATCACCAGCACATTTACCCATGTATTAATTTTTGCTGCTTTAATATGGGTGGCCAGCACAAAGAACAGCATGTAAAACCACCATTCATACGATAATGACCATAGTACGCCATTGCCCATATAGGCTGCTGAAATTACATTTGGTTTTTGAGAGATCACATCCTGCAGCATACAGATATTACCCAGCAGTGTTGTCCATTCGGGATTGGCCCATCCGCCCTCTCCATAAGATTTTATGGCATACCCTAAAATAAAAATAAAGAAAAGGGGAATATACAACCGTATAAAACGCCTGATGAAATAATAGCGGAATGATTTATCTGCCGATCTTTCAAAAGTATATTTAATAACAAAGCCACTCAGAATAAAAAACACGATCACCGCTTCGGGACCAAAACGAAAAATAGCACCCACATTAATACCCAGTAAATAGATCTTTTGCGGCAGTGTATGAAATAACACTACATATAAGGCTGCAAATCCGCGGAGCGCCTCCAGTTTTTCTAACCTGTTTTTTTTCATGGCTGATATATTAGGATATGGGATTTATAAAGTATTGTTGAAAATACCCGGCCGTTGTATTATGAACTTGCTGTGTGTTTGGTGTGAATGAATTTTTTATTGGCCCCTTTTATTTTTAATAAGGATAACAGCATCATCAGCATTCCTTTTGGCAGGCTGATCAATGCACGCAATGTATTGCCATTGTAAAAAGAGCGGGGTACTGCAAACAGGAACGACAAAATGCAGGCAGCAGTTACAATATACCAGCCGGCAGATAAACCGTTGTTGTTCTGCAACAGGTAATTGACAGTACAAAAAACTGCGCCCAAAAGCAGTACGGCGCCCAACAGTAAAATACGCGGTGGCTGAATGAACTGCATGGCTTTATCAAAATAATCAATATTGCCTTTTAGAAAAAGATCCTTTAATGCACTAAAAAAATCTTTCCTGAAATAATGAATTTGGGCCGAGAGCCAGCGGCGGCGCTGGTTACCGAACACATCGGCCTTTTGTACTTTTTCATCAAATACAATGGCGTCGTTCAGGTAATGAATGGTATAACCTTCCTTCAGCATTTTCAATTCAATCTCTTTATCAAAGCCTCCCACTGCAGTAACCGTGCTCATCAGCGATTTAAAGTAATCGTATTTAAATGCCATGCCCGACCCAATAATGGCCGAGGAAAGGCCCAGCACACGATGTCCTTTTCTGAAAATATTATTATTGATCTCTTCGCTCACCGCATCCAGTACCGCCCAGGAGGTATTCATGTTTTTGGCGGTGCGGTGCCCCTGTACTGCAATACAATCCTGCTCAAACGCCATGTTGATCTTATCTAAAAAATTACTGGCCATCACATTGTCGGCATCTAACACAACAGCAATATCATAAGGGCCGGCCAATGCAGCCATGCCACTGTTGAGCGCTTTTGATTTGGTGCTTTTTTCAAAGCTTACTTCCACCAGCCTGATGGGCAAATTTTGTAATGCGGCTAAAGTACCCGGCTGAAAAGAGTCTGCAATGATCACCACGTCAAACATATTTTTGGGATATACTTGTTTGAGTGCCGATTTAGCCACTTCCACAATTACTTCGTCTTCCTGGTAACCGGGAATAAGTACAGCAATTTTTTTAAAGTTGCCCGGTTTTTTATAGCGATGTTGCTTATAAAACAAAGAGGCAAATGAAAATACAAAAATATACCCGGTGGCCAGCGCCAGTAATACCAGTATAAAAAGCTGTATGGAATTATAGGTGAACATAGGAGATGGATTATTTAGATTTCCGGATTTTATTTCTCACTTTCAATGCGTATTTACGCAGGAAAGGCATGTACTTGCCACTTTTAATATTGTACATAATGGATTCTGAATCGAAGATCATTTCAAAATTTTCTGTACACAGCACTGGTTTTTTTGCAATTTGGTTGATCTGTATGGCCTGGGTAAGATCACTCTCTACAAACAACACATAGGGTTTGGCCATATAGGCTTTGGCTTTGTGGCCACCATGATTGTTTGCTTTTTGCCGGGCTGCCATATCAGGCAGGTCCAGCATCACCAGGTCGTTGTATTTAACATTATTTGCTTTCAGCCAGGTTTCCGTTTCTTTCCGGTATTTTTCCAGCCGCGAAGTTACAATGGTGCCAATCTTACTGCCCGGTATAAACAGGGGCGGCGCATTCAGTATAAAGTCGATGTATTTTTCACCATCATCATTTTGCTCAGGCAACGGATCGGCGCACAGTACGCCGTCAATATCAAAGCAGGCTTTTTCTAAAGTAGTATGGTTAAGAATATTCCACTGGAAATACCTGGGCAGCGGCACTACTTCAAAAAAGTAGTCCACTGATTTTTCTTTTCCGGGTATTACATATACTGCACAATATTTAATATCAAATTCACCGGCAAGATGCTGCAGGTTTTCTTTACATTCCTGCAATGCAGCACCCGAGGCCACGCTGTCATCCACCACCAGTATTTTTTTAAATTGTTTAATGTCGAAGAACTGCCCCCTGGCCCCGGCCTTGTAAATATGTCCGTTCATAAAAGAATGAATATCGGTATAGGGCCGGTTAAGATAGAGCGACAGCAGGTTGGCGGGCAGCATCCCGCTTCTGGGTACGCCTACTATCAAATCAAAATCACGGGGAATGATACTCAGGTTTTTAAGTATCACATTATTCAGGTCGCGGATATTTCTGTAATTCATGGGGGTTATTTTAAAAGTTTTTCAATCTGGTTATAAATGGCCTGCACATTGTTTTTCCATGAGTGAGACCGGGCAAAATCAATGCGCTCCTTTTTTTTCTGAGGGGTATTTTCCTGCAATGCTTTTTCTAATGCAGCTTTGTACCCTTCGGCGTTTGTACATAAATACACATGGTCTTTAAACAGTTCCATGGTATCGGTTTGGGTGGCAATTACGGGCTTGCCCAATGCCAGGTATTCATCTACTTTGCGGGGATAATTGCCAATGGTAATTTCGTTTACCAGCTGCGGGTTTAAACATACATCCAGTGCATTCATATATTCGGGCACCTGGTGTTTGGCAATGCTGCCGGTGAAATGTACATTTTTTAAAGTGTGCAGGGCATGCGCAGCAAATACCTTGTCTTCATTACCAATCATCACAAACGAATAGCCCGGTTTACTTTTTGCCAGTTCATAAATCAGGTCGGCATCAAGGCGCATACTGTTGATATCGCCGATATAACCAATTCTTGGTTGCGGTATGGCCTGCAGTGCGGCGGGGATGTTGAATTGCAATTCCGGATCATAGGCCGACAGGTCAACCCCCTGGCCCACATCATAACTATTAGCATTAAATGTTTTTGAATAGGCAGCCAGCTGGGGCGAATTGCATACCACCAGGTCGCTTTTTTTAATCAGTAAAGGCTCTACCCTGGGGGCATGTTTTTTCCAGTAGGCGTAGGGCTGTACATTATCTCTCCGGTAATACACCGACAACTTTGGTTGCAATATTTCCTTAGCATAAAAACTGCGGTAAATATCATTGTCAACAAAATGTATGGGATTGGTAAAGCCCAGGGCATCAGCCACTTTTTTGGTGTAGGAAAATATTTTCCTGTTATTCATTTTATTAAAAATATCAAAGGGCAATCCATCCGGCAATCCATTCACCGACCATATATAAAATGGAAAATCCAGTACCCAAAGATTGTCGTTGATCTTTCTTAACGGGTCTTCCTGTTTCTTCAGTACTTCCATCCGGTGTTTTGTTTCTGCGGTGGGTTTATTTCTGTACATGGTCATCATGTCTAACGGACTGTTCACATACAGCACCTGGTTATCCTGTGCCATTTGCCTGGCAATGTCTATGGCATTAGAACCAATGGGGATATCCCAGGATTGCAGGCCGGTGATGATAAAATTGTTGCCTTTCATAGATTGGTTTTATTTTTTAAGTTGTGTTAAGCCGGGTGCTGTTTCCGGTGCAGGGCTATCGAATATTTCGGGGTTCAGCATCAGCGCCATGGAAACATATACCAGTATTCCAGTGGGCATACCACCTAATACCGCATTGCCATAGGATGCCACCATTACGCCCGCCATTCCTGCAATAAGGGCGCTCATTTTTAATTTCACCACCGGGTCCCGGGTTTTAAACATGACTTTGTAAGACCCTTTACCTACTGCATAAAATAAGATGAATAAATGCAGCATTAAACCCACAATACCCATTTCTACCCAAACCAGTACATACCAGCTATCTGTTGCCACCTGCGATAAAAATGCATTGGGTAAATATTTTTGTGCTTTTACACCTCCATGGCCAATACCACCACCCAGGGGCCTGCTGGCCAAATATCTTTTTAAAATTTTTTGATTATCGAGCCTTACCTGCAACGAAGCATCATTGGGATCAAAAGCTGTTCGCATTCTCCTGATCTGGTCATTACCCTGCCCTATATTGGTGAAGCGGAAAAAAACAAATACCAGTGCCAGTAAGGCCACTCCAAAACCCAGTACCCGTATATTTTTGCGCAGGATAAAAAAAGTCATAAAGCCTGCCAAAGGAACACTGATAGCGCCGCGGGTACCCGAAATGATCATACCGTAAAATGCCAGTAAGGCCACCGTAATAAAGAACCATTTGGTGCGCCTGGTTTTTTGCGTCATGGAATAAATGGTAAACACCACGGCAGTATAAGCCTGGTTGCCGCCAAACTGGCCTGCATCACTGAAAAATGAAAACACACGTAGCTTGCCGAATAAGATATGGGTTTTGTAGTTGCCTTCGTTTAACCATTCCTGTTCGGCAAAGTCAACTCCAAATTTTAACTGCATGATGCCTTTTAGTGTGGCCAGTATGGAAAACACTCCCCATATGTATAAGAAAAAATCAAGTTTTCGGTGCGTGTTGATAAAAAGCAGTGTAAGCGGCACCATTAAAAACATATAAACCGATACGCCACGCCCCGATACCCAGGCTGCGGTGCTGCGTGCTTCGGGGTTTACCAGTTCAAACACAGAGTAAGCAAACCAAATGATGGCTAAAACGGTAATGTCTTTTTTTGCCGGCTTCCAGTTTATTCTTTCGTTAAACCGGTTCATAAACAATGCCAGGTAGGTAAGAATCAGTATCGCATCCAGGCCAAGACCAACCTGTAAACCTTTTGCATACCGGCTTAGTCCCAGTAAAATAAAATTAAGCGCCACCGCAGTATAAAAACCAAGAACCGGCTTTGTAAAAAGTATATACAAATACACGATCATACAAGCCAGGCCAAATAATATTCCAACACCGGGTAATTCCATTTTTGCGGCTACCAATGCAAACACCGCCACCAATACCAGCAATAACAGCACGGCCCCTGGCTTTGCCAGGCGGGCAGAGCCGGAATATTTTTCAAAGGGGTGTATGTTGCTTTCTGTGATCATCTGTTATACTTTAACCATGCCGGCATACCGGTTATTGGTAAGTTTATTAAAAATGGATCTGTAAAATTTTGCGCCCTGTATAAAAATGTCGGTAAAATGTAAGTGCAGTTCCCTGTTTAAAAAAACCATGCCTGTCCAAATACCCAACAGGGTAAAAATGATGGAGGCCACAGCCACCAGCAATAAAGATTTGAATACAAAAATGGCCAGCAGGTCACCGGCGATATTGGCAATCACCATCAGTAAAACTTTCAGTGCATTGATATTGGGTTTGTTGATACTATCCAGCCCAATGCCGGTCATCCGGTCAATGGGTAATAGTAATCCGTATAAAGAAAATACCCTAACAATACTAACGGCATTGAAACCCGAAACAGGATCGGCCTGTAAATACTGTTTTCCTGCAAGAAAGAACACAAAAAAATCGGCAAACACAAAAGTGAACAGGCTAACAAACAGGAATAAATAGGTGAGTGCCCCGGCATAGGTATAAAACAGGGTTCTTACCTCTTCTACTTTTCCATGCAAACTCGCTTTCGACATTTTAGGAAAGGCGGTTGCAGCAAAACTGCGTAATGGAATTTGCTGCAGTTCGGTTAATTTAAGCGGTATGCTGTATAGTGCCACGGCTGCATTACCCAACGGGCTTAAACTGATGATGAGTGTATCTGCACTGCGTAACAGGTTGGTGCCTACTAATGTAAATGTGGTGTATTTTCCAAAGTGTAATAATGTTTTATTGGCGGCCACACTTGCTTTGCGTATGTATTGTAAGCCATCCCATCCTGCAATAACACTTACCAAAGAAGTGAGCAGGTTGATGAGCAAATTGGCCATAACGATTTGAAAGACCGTCATGTTGAAAAAATAAAAATTCACGAGCAGGATAATAAAAAAACCGCCGCTGTTGATGGCTTTCAGAACCAATATTTTTCCATAAGCCCTGTCGGCCTGCAATACAACCAGTGCATTGTTCCAGGGCAGGTTTGCAAAAGCCAGCAAAGGATACCAGGTAAAAAATAATCCGTAACCCGAGTGCTGTATGGCCTGGTGAAAGAAAATATTGCAGCAGATAAGCAGGAGGGCAATGGCAATGGTGGCACCCGAGCCAATCAATGCATTGGAACCGATCAGCTGAATGCGTGCGTTTTCGTCTGCGCCAGACAGGTATCTTATTAAACCGGTATTGGTGATACCAAAGCGAAACATTTCAACAAACGATCCGGCAGCAATAAATAAAACCCATTGTCCAAACATATCCACGCTCAGGCTCCGGGCCAGTATGGCAAAGCCAGAGATGCCGAAAAAAGCAATCACCAAATTCCCGGCCAGGGAAAGGAAATTGTCTTCACGAATCATCTTATGCAGCTTTTGTTTCAAGGGATATGGTTTTAAAATTGTGTTTTAGAAAAGAATTGAAAGCGGAACAGGTTTTTTATTTTTTTACGGAAGCTGCTGCTTTTTTTAGGGAGGTCGCCCAGTACAGATTCCACTTCTTTCAGCTCTACTCCGTTTACAATAAAATGCATTGCTGGTCCGCAAACGGGCAGCAGGCTGTTCAGTGCTGTTTGGTCTGCTTCTGCCCATAACCTGTTAGAGCGGCATACTAAGATCGACATGTCGGACTGTGCTACCAGGTCGGCAGGGTAATTATTATAGATCAATGCAGGTAGTTCTATAAAAACATAGTCTGGAACAAAGTTGAGTTGGATGCCGTTTTGTTCCAGTATATCGGTATAGGCAGCTGCTTTATAAAATTGCTCATTGATGGTATAGGTGGCATATGCTGCCGGTTGCAGGTAACTGGCTGGATCTGCCAAAAAACTACTGCTGAAATTGATACGCGGATCCTGGTAACCCATCAGCCTGTTGAGAATGGGGAATTTTCTTTGTGACCCGATGCCTGCAGTTTTGTTTGAATAATTCAGCAGCAGTACTTTTTTGCCTTCTTCTTTCAGGGTTTTGGCAATATTACCTGCTAAAACAGATTTGCCTTCTTTTTCCATAGTACTCAAAAACACGATGGTTTTTACAGTTTTACCTGATGGATGGGTACTGATATACTGCTCAATATTTTGTGCTGCAATTTGCAGTAAACGGTTTTGTATAAATGGTAAATTGATTGTACCCGGGTTCAGCAATATCCTGGGCATCATGCCAACTGCAGGAAGCTGTAAAATTTTTGCAGCCCGTTTTATATTTTTCAGCGTGTCATCTAAATACTCCATGCTTAAGATGATACCAAACACCAGCAGAAATCCGATTACAGCCGCAGCAATAATAAGCACCCCTCTTTTTGTGGCAATGGGTTGCAGGGGATAAAAAGGAGGGTCAACCGCTTTTAAATTAGAGGTCAATTCATTGTCCTGCAATTTAAGTTTGGCCAAATTAAGGCCATGTAAAATTTCAAGATAGCCCTGTTCAGAAACAGAGATCTCTCTTTCTATCCTTTTTATATTGGCACCCGCCGGCGCATAAATAGAATATTGCTGCTGAAAATCCCTGTTGCGCTGGTCCATCACTTTTATTTTTGCCCGCAGGTTTTCCGATTCAATGGCATTATTGATCCAGTCGTTCAGCACAGTGCTTACGGGTAAGCCTTCAACAGTATTTTGATAAGAGTACAATTCTCCCACGCTGCTCTTGATCTCTGTTTTCAGCAGGTCAGATTGTTTTTTTAAAGAAACCAGCTTATTGATATTGGCTGCATTTTGTGCCCCTTCTGCTTCCGCAGAAGCGATCTCAAAATTAATATCGCCCAGCTGTTTTCTTTTTTCCAGCAGGTTGTTACTTTTCAGCTGTACCAGCTGCTGTATATTTAATTTATCTTCCAGTCTTTTAGTAGCCGCTTCTGTTCCTGCCAGTTGTGCTTTTTTATTATAGTAATCCACTTCCATATCCTCTTTTACTACAGCCACTGCCTTACTTTGCTCGTAGTAGTTAATGATATTGTTAGATTTATTAAAAGCCAGCAGTTTATCTTCTGCATCTTTTAATTTAACATTGGCCAGGCTCAGTTGCGATTCAAAATATTTTACAACGGCATCCGACCTGTTCTCTTTAATGTTTTTATAGTTTTTAATGCACACTTCATTTAAAATTGAGAGTGTTTGCTGGCATATACCCGGATCATCTGTTTCGTAAGTAAGTTTAATCAGGTCGCTGCTCGACATCCGCTCCGGTTTAATTGTAGAGATGGCTTTTATAGAGTAATGCTCGTCATTAAAATTCAGTAATTTGTATACAAAGTTGGTATCGCTGCTGTTCATCAGTGCGGTAAGGTTGGCCACGGTTTGTTCGTAATTGGTACGGTTGATGAAAGCAGGGAATAAGCTGATCTTTTCTGCAGGATCATTTGCTTCAGACGAATCGGTTTGGGCTGTTTCTGCAATGCCTGATTTTGCAGCTATCAATGCGGCAGAATCTGTTACGGGTGCTGCCTGGCTGCCATGTGCAACATAACGGTACAGGTAAGCCGGAATTTTAAGCTTAAACTCAGCATATAATTTCGGTGAAATATATTTTGGATCGGCAGCCTGTAACATCAGGTGCTGGCTGAGTAAACGTATGGCCACCTGCTCCTGTGTTTCGCGTGATTTAATAATATTGATGAGGTTATCAAAAGCGGTATTGGTGGCAAAATAGTTAACGGCTTTATCCATTTCAATAGATGAACCGCTGGCAATACCCGTATACAATACAGTAGAAGATGTGTAAGACAAACGGGATTTACCGGTAAGGCGCATCACCAGCAGGGCAAGCACCAGGGGTACAAGTACCAGTAGTATCTTGTGCTTTAAAAACAGTCTTATCAGTTCAATTATTTTCATTGTTTGTCTCTTATATCCGGGTTGCTGAATGTAAATCCTGTTATTTCTTCCAGTATTTGTTTAGATAATAAGAATTCTGAACGGGCCAGTTCGTAATCCGACTGCACTCTTGCCGTCATATCAGACAGTCGCACGTACTCCGCAATGGGAATTACGCCATTCCTGAATTCTTTTTCCACCATTTCCATATTTACAGTAGCACTGCCCAGGTTAAGCGATTTTATATTCAGTAATTTTTGTCTCAGTAACAGGTCCTGGTACTGGCGTATCACTAATTGCCTGATCTCATCATGCTGCACCTGCGACATGGTTTTAGCTTCTTCCAGTTCTGCCTTGGCCTGTTTAATTTGTGTTTTACGGTTTAAGATCTCGTACACCGGAATTTTGATATATACGCCAAAGGCATAGTTGAATTGTTTACTGGATGTATTGGCATAATTGGTGGTAACGCCGTTGCCATTGGTACTAAAGGCATCAATGGTGCCGTAACGCGAATCGCCCTGCAAACCAAAAGTTCTTAACCAGTTGTTACGTTGCGAGGTAAGGTTCGATTCTTTTATGATGATATCCAGGTTGCGGTAACGCAGCATGGCATTGTGCTGAATGGCAGAGTCTATCAATACAGTGAGTGGTGGAAAGCGCATCTCTTTTGTTGCGGATGCAGTATCTGCCGGTATTGTATTCACCACTGTATCTGCCTGCTGTGCTGCAGCAGTACCAAGCAGGCCAATGGTCAGGATGAAAATAAGTAAGGATTGGATCAGGGTTTTCATTTGATTGTTTTAAACAGGGAATTAAACAGAACCTTTTTGAAGTAATGCCGGGATGGTGCGTAAAATGAGTTTGATATCGTACCAGAAAGAAAAATTGTTTCCTTTAAAATGATCTGCATATTCATTGTCCAGCCGTTTTCTTTCCTCTTCAGACATAATACCCCCTTTGCCTCTCAGTTCCACCTGCCATAAACCGGTAATGCCGGCTGGCGCTAAAAAACGTTTAGACAGCGTATCCCCGGTAAGCAATTCAGCTTCGTATACGGGCAAGGGCCTGTTTCCAACAATCGACATATCACCCTTGATCACATTGATCAACTGAGGTAATTCATCAATACTGGTGTTGCGGATAAATTTACCTACCCTGGTGATGCGGGGGTCGTCGGCAATTTTTACAAATGTGGAATTGTTTTTTGCAGCTTCTTTCTTTTGTACATTGAACCAGTAGTCGCATATCTCGTGTGTGTCAATGTACATCAGGGGTGAACAGTTTTCTCCTGCGGGCAGCTTACTGCACCTGGGGCAGGGCTTGTTTGCAACAGTGTCTTCCGTTGCAGCTGTTTTATTGTATTGATTTTTTTCTTTGGCCAGTTTTTTTAACAGGTCGTCCGAACCGGTACGCATAGAGCGCAGCTTGTAAAAATCAAAGGTTTTACGGCCTACTCTTTTTGCGATATAGTATACCTTACCTTTCGATTCCAGCCTTATGGCCAGTATTACCAGCAATAGCAGGGGCGATGCCAGTAAGAGGGCAACAGAAGCCACCGTAATATCAAAAAGACGTTTTGAAAGCGGCATCCGGTATATTTCTGCAGGGCGTTCAGCTGTTACAGCATTACTGTCTTTTTTTTGCGTGCTGCAAAGAAATTGTATGCGGCTCAGGATGTCTTCGGGTAAAGTAGTGGCAGTAACATAAAAATCAGCCACCCTTTTGGTGAATGCCAGTTTGAATGCCTCACTGTTAAACTCGTTCGAGAGTAAAATAAAAGGGGTGGAGTCAAATGCCGTACGCTGTCTTAACCAGTCAAATAAAAACAAACCGTTTTGACCGGGTAAATAATAATCACAGATAATTGCATCGGGTTGTTTATTGGCAGTCAGGTAGTTTACTGCAGTGAGGTTATTTTCAACAACGGCGAGGGACAGAGTTTTTTGTTGCTGCAGCCCGGAAAAGTATTCCGGCTTGTTGCCAATATAAAGAATGTTAAGATGTGGTTTCATGTTGATTGCAGGATATTTTAATGACGGTGGGGTATAACTTTTAACAAACTACCACACCAAAGAATAATGAATGGGGAACAGGTTCTTTTTAACCAGCTCCTCCAGCTCTTCGGGATTAAAAGGTTTGGTGAGATAATCCTGTGCACCCAGCTGGTAGCATTTTATCCGCTCTTTACTTTCTGCCCGGGCAGAAAGCATGATGAAGGGAGTATGTTTTGTAAAGCCCCGCTGGCGTACATGGGTTAAAAATTCGTATCCATCCATTTTGCTCATCTGAATATCACTGATGATGAGGTCGGGCAAATTGCTTTCCAGCCAAATCAATGCTTCATGTCCTTCATTAATGGTAATTACATCATAGTCCTGAGAAAGGAAATTTTCCAGTAAAAGACATATGGTCATTTCATCATCCACTACCAATATTTTTTTCTTCATGGGTTTTGTTTTTTTTTATCAGTTAATCAAAAAATCTTTTTTCATCAGCTCAATCACTTCGGTGGTAACGGTGTCCAGCTTTTGTATTTTCATTTGCAGTGCCGCAGATGCAACACCTTCTTCTGCCATTGTTTCAATTTGCTGAATGTCTTTGATTATTTTTACAATGGCATAGTAACTTAGTGTGGGTTTGATGCGGTGGGCAGTTTGTTTAATACTGCTAAAGTCACGGTTGTGGAAAGCCGATTTTATTTCCTCCACTGCTTCTGGTACCTGGCTGATAAAAACAGCTACCATTTTTTTTACCTGGTCATGATTACCGCGGCATAATTGCTCAATCATACACAGATCGTATAATTTTTCATCCATTACCCGGGTATTTGCATGTCCATTTGAATTAAAGTCTATCATAGGATTTTTTTTATTGGTATTACTGTATTCTATATTTGACCATACTTGTGCCAAAATTTATTTTGCTTTAAATGTTTTTATATCAATGAGTTATAAACTGGCTGGTTATTCTGGTTTCTAAAAAAGAGAAAAAATTTCCGTTTTATGGAATGCCTGCCATTTAAAAATCCATTTACTGAACAATTTGAAACTGCTTTTTCAGTAACCGCTTTGCGTTATCAATACCTGCTGCATCACAGGTAAAATGCTCACGGGCACAGATAAGAAAGATGCTATTGCTGTTAAAAAACAAGTTTGAATAAAGCATAGAATTACCATCACCTGGTTAGGTATATGGTAATTCTATATTTTGGAACACAAGGAAACTTTTATTGACTGCTGTATGGTGCAGCTTATATCACTTCTTTAAAATAAGCGATGGTTTTTATCAGGCCTTCTTCTAACTGAATTTTTGGCGACCAGTCAAGATTCTTTTTTGCCAGCGCAATATCCGGTTGCCGCATCATTGGGTCATCGGGTGGCAATGGTTGATTGATGATCCTGGATTTTGAGCCGGTGAGCTGTATCACTTTTTCGGCCAGTTCTAAAATGGTAAACTCATTGGGGTTACCAATATTTACGGGCCCGGTAAATCCGGCGGGCGAAGCCATCATGCGTATCATTCCTTCCACCAGGTCGTCTACATACTGGAAACTGCGGGTTTGCTGCCCTTCGCCATAAATGGTGATGTCCTGGTTTTGTAATGCCTGCACAATAAAGTTAGATACCACCCTGCCGTCATTCGGATGCATCCTGGGACCATAGGTATTGAATATCCGTATGATCTTGATCTGTACATTATTTTGTTTGTGATAATTTACAAACAGCGTTTCGGCAGAGCGCTTTCCTTCATCGTAACAGGAGCGTTCTCCAATTGGGTTTACATGTCCCCAATAGGTTTCTGCCTGCGGATGCACCTGCGGATCGCCATACACTTCGCTGGTGGAAGCCTGCAGTATTTTAGCTTTGATACGCTTGGCCAGGCCCAGCATATTGATGGCGCCCATTACCGAGGTTTTCATGGTTTTGATGGCATTGTACTGGTAGTGCACCGGTGATGCCGGACAAGCCAGGTTATAAATTTCATCGGCTTCAATAAAAAAAGGCGCCGTTACATCGTGGCGGATCAGTTCAAAATAGGGATGATCCAGTAAGTGTACCACGTTTTGTTTTTGCCCGGTAAAAAAATTGTCCAGGCAAAAAACCTCGTTGCCTTCTTTTAATAAACGGTCGCATAAATGAGAGCCTACAAAACCAGCCCCACCTGTAACCAATACTTTTTTACGTGTCATATCAGGATATTAAAAGTGGGGAATTAATCTTTTACAAGAAGGCTTTCTACGGCAGCGGCATTGGTATTTGCTGCAGCGGTATTTACGCCAATGCAGAAATAGTCAAACCCGTTTTGTTTCATTTCGTTCTTGTCGTAAATGTTACGGCCGTCAAATACTGCAGGTGTGTTCAGCAATTTTTTGATGATCTTAAAATTAGGGAATTTAAATTCGGGCCACTCGGTGAGTATCGCCACGCAATCTGCATCAATCAGGGTTTCGTACTGGTCTTCACAATATGCAATGCTGTCTCCAAAATGATGTTTGGCCTCTTTAATGGCGATAGGGTCATATGCTTTTACTTTGGCGCCGGCTTCCAGCAATTTTTTAACGATCACTAAGGATGGTGCTTCACGCATATCATCTGTTTGGGGTTTAAAGGAAAGTCCCCACAGGGCAATGGTTTTACCATGCAGGTCACCTTTAAAATAATGCATGATCTTATTGAAGAGTACCAGCTTCTGGTCTTTATTTACTTCTTCCACGGCCTTTAATACACGAAGGTCGTAACTGTATTCACCAGCTGTTCTGATCAGGGCCTGTACATCTTTTGGAAAACAAGAGCCGCCATATCCGATACCGGGATAGATGAATTTATTACCAATACGGGAATCGGAACCAATACCTTTTCTTACCAGGTTAATATCAGCACCCACTATTTCGCACAGGTTGGCAATATCATTCATAAAACTGATCTTGGTAGCCAGCATGGAATTACCGGCATATTTGGTCATTTCAGCAGAAATGATATCCATAAAAATAATGGGATGGCCATTTAGTGTAAATGGTTTGTATAAACTTTTCATCAGGTCTTTTGCCCTTGCACTTTCCAGTCCTATTACAATTCTGTCGGGTTTTAAAAAATCATCAATGGCAGCACCCTCTTTCAAAAATTCGGGGTTAGAGGCCACATCAAATTCAATGTCTACCTTTCTTTTGTTCAACTCATCCTGTAAGGCAGCCCTTACTTTTTCTGATGTGCCTACTGGTACCGTACTTTTGGTAACCACCAGCAAATAATCGGCCATGTGCTTACCACAGTCGCGGGCAACCGAAAGTACATACTTCAGATCTGCAGAACCATCTTCATCGGGTGGGGTACCCACTGCAATGAATAATACTTCGCATTCCTTTACGGCATCCGCAATATTGGTGGTAAATGCCAGCCGGCCTTTTTTCATATTCCGGAGTAACATTTCCTCCAGTCCCGGCTCATAAATGGGGATGATGCCGTTATTGAGGTTATCAATTTTTTTTCGGTCGATGTCGACACAAACAACATCTATACCTACTTCAGAAAAACAGGCTCCGGTAACCAGACCGACATAGCCACTTCCAACGATGACGATTTTCATAGTAATATTTTTTTTTAATCATTGCCAAAGCCAATGCCAAAACAGTAAATATTTAAATTACAGCCAGTTAGATTTAGTTGCGTTTGTGCCAGATTCCATAAAGTGGACAAAAAATCCAATTAATGTACAAAGCAGATGGCTGAAAATGCAGGTTATTGATGCACAACAGGATACTAATTACAGCCGCATTTTTTTCTTTCTACATACTGGAACCTGTTAAGGGTATTACTGATTTTTTTCAGCAGGCAACGCTTAACCACTATATAAGTAATGAACAAAGAATGTGTTGTATAGCTGTTTTGCCAGGCGAAAACCTGCAATAGCAGCTGCAGGAAGAAACTGCTGCCGCAACATGGTAAAACGTCTATATTATAGAAAAAGCTTCCAGTAAATGGATTTACAGGCAATTGACTTTTTTAATAAAATATTGATCATCAATTAATTAAAACCAATAATTTTTTTGGTATCATTTTAACTATATACAATTGTATTTCATTTATTATTTAAATAATACCGTACCCAATGAGCATACTGATAAAAAATTTGTACCGCTTCTTTTTCCCCGCTACAGTAATTGAATTACAGCCGGTAAGAAATGATGGAAACAATAACCGGCCTTTAAAAGTTACACTGTAAACAATCATGGCCAGGTCTTTCACCTTTTCTGAAGAGCGGTTTAACCGGCTTTTTCCTTTTTATATTTTGATTAACCAGCAAATGGTTATTGAAACGTATGGAGAGGCACTGGAAAAGATATGTTCCGTATTAAAGGGGAAACTTTTTTTTGAGTACTGTACCATTACAGCACCGGCAATCAACCAGGCAGATTTTGAATCATTAAAAGGATGTTGTAATCAGGAGTTGGTAATTGAATGTGGTAAGGAACAGCCAACCCGATTAAGGGGGCTGCTGGAGTATTTACCAGAAACCAACCAGCTGCTGTTTGTAGGCTCACCCTGGCCGGGAACTATTGAGGATGGGGCGCAACAACAGTATCCATTAACAGGTGGTGTAAGGCATCTTAAAAAAATACATGCCAGCAGTACGCAAGATCAATTGAATGACGATACCGGTCTGCCGGATATTGTATCATTTCACTACCAGGATCCGGATCCGGTGATTTGTATTGATTACAGCGGCAAAATATTACAAACCAATCCTGCTGCAGCGGGGCTTGATATTTTTGAGTGTAACACTATTGAATACAGCAGGGATGCTTTGGCGGTATTGATTGCCGGGCAGGTAAATACTGTTACACCCAAATGGTTTTTTGAAGCACATTCAAATGGCAGGGTATTCGCTTTTGTTTGTATTGATATTTGCGAACATAACTGTATTAATATTTATGGAAGAGATATTACGCAAACAAAAAAAGAAGAGCGGCACTTAAATTCCCTTTCACTGATTGTACGGCAAACCCACCAGGCGGTGGTAATTACCGATGCACAGGCCAGGGTAGAATGGGTAAACGAATCGTTTGAAAAAATGACTGGCTATGCATTTGATGAGGTACAGGGCAAATCTCCCGGAAGTATTTTGCAGGGGCCCGGTACCAGCCCCGGTACAGTAAAATATATGCGAAGGCAAATACGAAAAGGCCGTCCTTTTACCTGCGAGGTATACAATTATAAAAAATCGGGCGAAGGCTATTGGTTACGTATCAATTGCCATCCGGTATTTGATGCACAGGGAAAGCTCATCCAGTTTTTTGCCGTAGAAGAAAATATTACATTTGAAAAAGCAGCACAGGAAAAAGTTAAAGAAACAGCCAGCAGGATGTCTTCACTCATCAACAACCTGCAGGCAGGCGTGCTGCTGGAAAATGAAGACCGTACCATTGCCCTGGTAAACCAGCATTTTTGCAAAATGTTTAATATCACAACTGCTGCTGCCGACATGGTTGGAAGCAATTGTTCTGCACTGGCTGAACAGGCCAGGCATTTGTTTAAAGACCCGGTAACTTTTATTTCCCTTTTTAATGAGGTGCTACAAAAAAGAGAGCCGGTTACGGGCGAAATACTTGCCATGACCGATGGCCGCTCTATTGAAAGAGATTATATTCCTGTTTGGAATGAAGGCAGGTATGAAGGGCATTTATGGGTGTATACCGACATCACAGAAAAAATAAATGCAGACAAAAAAATTGCGGAGCAAAGAGTTTTTTACGAAGAGATTTTAGATAATATTCCGGCAGATATTGCAGTGTTCGACGATCAGCATCATTACCTGTATGTAAATCCAAAAGGGATTAACGATGCAGCCATGCGAAAATGGATCATTGGAAAAAAAGACGAAGATTATCTACAGTACCGCAATAAACCAATGTCTATAGCAGCAGGCAGAAGAACTGTATTTAACAGTATCATTAAAAATAAGCAGCTGCAAAGCTGGGAGGAAGAATTATTGCAGCCCGATGGCAGCAACCAGTACATGCTGCGCCACATGTCGCCGGTAATGGACGATAACGACCAGGTTAAAATGGTGATTGGTTATGCAGTGGATGTCACACAAACAAAAGCATTTTTGCTGCAGATAGAACAAAGTGAAAAACGCTACCGCGATGTGATTGAAAACAGTTTGGCCATTGTAACCACCCACGATATGGAAGGCCGGTTTTTAACCGTTAATCCCATGGTGGGTAAAACATTTGGCTATGACGATAACGAAATGATCGGCCATTCACTGCTGGAATTTATTAAGGAAGAAGACAGGCCGTTATTTAATGAACAGTACCTGGATAAAATAAAAAAGGAAAAAATATTCAGCGGTATTTTTAAGGTTATTCATAAAAATGGCGATATTATTTATACGCTGTACAATAATTTTTTAAAGGAAGAAGCAGGGGAAGAACCTTATGTAATTGGTTTTGCAATGGACATTAGCGACCGGGTAAAGGTGGAAAAAGAACTGAAGATCGCTAAAAAAATGACCGAAGAGCTGGCTCAAACCAAACAGAATTTCCTGGCTAATATGAGCCACGAAATACGAACACCCATGAATGCCATTATGGGTATGGCCAACCAGCTGGGCAAAACAACACTCAATAAAAACCAACTGTTTTATCTCAATATCATTCTTTCGGCCAGCGAAAATTTACTGGTGATCATCAATGATATTCTCGACCTCTCTAAAATGGAATCGGGTAAGCTTTCCATTGAGCGCATCGGGTTTGAACCCAAACTGGTCATTGGCAGGGTAATGGAGGTAATGCGCCATAAGGCTGAAGAAAAGGGCTTGGCTTTTACCAATTCTTTTTGCGATAATGAGCTGTGTGGTGTATTACTGGGCGACCCCTTCCGCTTAAATCAAATATTACTCAACCTGGTTTCCAATGCCATTAAGTTTACCGAAAAGGGAACTGTGGATATCAGTTGTAAAGTAATAGCAGAAACGGCAGACGATCAAACGGTGGAAGTACAGGTAAAAGATACCGGCATTGGAATGGATGCATCTTTTGCAAAAAATATTTTCAGAAAGTATGCACAGGAAAACCAATCCACCACACGCTTGTTTGGCGGCACAGGTTTGGGTATGAGCATTTGCGAAGAGCTGATCAGGCTGATGGGAGGTACCATAGAAGTAAAGAGTAAGAAGGGTGAAGGCACAACCGTGTCATTTGTTATCAGTTTTGGAAAAGGCGCACAGGAACAACTGCCGGTAAAAGAACTGCCCCTGGCAGGTACCGGTATTTTAAAAGATAAAAAAATACTGGTTACCGATGACAATGAAATGAACAGGCTGGTGGCCACTACTATTTTAAATAATTATGGCGTTATTACAGAAGAGGCCACCAATGGAAGCGAAGCAGTTGAAAAAGTAAAACAGCAGCAATTTGATATTGTGCTGATGGATGTTCAAATGCCGGTAATGGATGGCGTGGAAGCTACACAGGCTATCAGGCAGCATATCAGTACCGACTTGCCCATTATTGCTTTAACCGCTTTTGCCATCAAGGGCGATAATACCAAATTCATCAATGCAGGCATGAATGATTATTTATCAAAACCATTTGAAGAAAATCAATTGTTACAAATGGTGTGCCGCTGGCTCGAAAAAAAACAAACAAAGATGTCACAAGAAATTATACAGGAAAATCCTGTTGCATTGTACGATTTAAGAAAGCTCTATGAAATTGCCAATGGCAACCAGGAGTTTGTTGATAAAATGGTCAACCTGTTTATTGAACAGGTACCACTGGCCATCACTGAAATTTATGCCGCTTACCAGCAAAAAGATTTTGCCCGCATACGGGCGGCGGTAATCCGGATAAAAGCACCTGTAGCCAATATGGGTATTGGCTATTTAAAGAACGACCTGCAGCAAATTGAATCTTTTACCCTGGGCAATAAACATTCCGGTGAATTTACCCGGCTAATACAGCATGTAGATATGTCTATTCAAAAAGTAGTGGAGTCTATTAAGAGTAAAGCAGCGGTATAATTACCCGCACTACAATTTTTTGCAATAGCAATCCTGCATGATATGCAATCCTGCAACTGCAGTTTATAAGGCTGCAAAGTTGAATGCTGTATCTTTGATTCATAAAAGAAGTACAACATGAAATCACAGATGTTAAAGAAAAGCCTCATGGTACTGGCGTTAATAAGCAGCTCTGTAAGCCTGCTTTTTGCCTGGGGTGTTTGGGGGCACCAACGGATCAGCCATGCCGCTGTATTTGCATTGCCACAAACCATGCGCACATTTTACTACAATCATATTGATTTTATAACTGAAGAATCTGTAGTGCCTGATATTCGCAAATACACTATTAACGACAAACCCGAATTTGCCCGGCATTATATCGATATAGAAGCTTTTGAGCCAGTTAGTTTGGACAGCCTCCCTAAAACCATGAAGGAGGCCACTGCTAAATACGACGATAAGATCCTTCAAAAAAATGGTATCCTGCCCTGGTATATACAGGAAATGATGGTAAAACTTACCAAAGCATTTAAAGACAAACGTAAAACGGAGATCCTCTTTTTATCTGCCGACCTGAGTCATTACCTGGCCGATGCAAACATGCCTCTGCATACTTCTCTCAATCACGATGGGCAACTGACTGATCAAAAAGGCATTCACGGCTTTTGGGAATCTCAATTGCCCGAAATGTTTGGCCATGCCTATAATTTTAATGTACCTGCCGCCACCTACATTACTGATATTACCAGCGAAAGCTGGCATATTGTAAAACAAAGCCACCTGCTGGCCGATTCCCTGCTGCAAATAGAAAGAAATTTAAAAGTGGCTTATCCGGCTAATAAAATATACCGAACCGATTCTGCAGGTGCCATCTATAAGAACATGTTTGGACAACCTGTACATAGTGCCGCTTATGCACAAGCCTTTCATACAGCCCTTAACAACATGGTGCAACAGCAGATGCGGCATGCTATTCAGGACATAGCTAATTTCTGGTATACTGCATGGGTAAATGCCGGGCAACCTGATTTAAATGAATTAGACCCTGCTGAACTTACAAAAAGCAACAGTAAAAAATACAAAAAAGAATTGCAGCTGATAAAAAAAGGGAAGCTGTTTGGCTTTAAAACAGGCAACGAATACTGATACCTGATCTGTTGAATTAAAAGGCCCGGCACTTTAAAGTGCCGGGCCTTTTAATTTACAGCAACCAGCTGAGTCCCGAAACAAGGCTTTTCCAAATTTCGGAAAACAGGTCTCAAAAATGGAAATTATGGAAACAGACAAATTCTTAAAATATTGATTTTTAACATTTTATATTTTGGTATCATTTTCGAAAAGGCTTGCGTAACTATAATATCGTGAAAGATACAGATGAAGTAAATATTTTTTTGGTAGATGATGATCTATTTAGCCTGAGCTTGTACGAGCAGCAGCTTTACAGTCTGGGCTATACTAATGTGCATACTTTTAGCAATGGCGCTGACTGTGTTAACGGGCTTTCTAAAAAGCCAGACATTATTTTCATGGATCATGATATGGATACAATGAATGGATATGATGCACTGAAAATAATTAAGCAGCAGCAGCCAGGCATTTATGTGGTGTTTCTTTCGGGGCAGGAAGACAGTGCTGTAAAGGCAACTGTATTACAATCCGGGGCGTTTGACTATATAGTAAAAAGTAACCAGGATATGCACCGTATTGAATCGGTGCTTTCTCAAATCAGGAGTATAAAAGCCTCTTTACAACAGGTAAAAAATACCCGTAAAGAAATATTTTAATATTTGTACAGGCTATGATAATAAGCAGATTTAGCCGTTGAACCGTGTGGTTTTCGTCAATTACCGTCTTCCCTTAACGGTCCTGGCAGTATTGATGTTTCACAATGATTGTAGTGATATGGAATGCATTTTGACGTACATCACCGACAGGATATGTAGTAAAAACCGGAAAGCTTTGATTTTAAGCCCTATTTTGGAATTTTCTACAATTTGGAAAAGATATACACGTTGTTGAGTCAAAGTAACCTTATATTTTTTCTCTATGGAGTCGTATAAAATATTTATTGTAGAAGATGATCCATGGTACGGTGCAATACTGGAATACCACCTGTCATTGAATCCCGATTATGAGATCACCCGTTTTACCAGCGGTAAGGAACTGTTAGCCAACCTGCACAAAGGACCCGACCTGGTGAGTATCGACCTGTCGTTACCCGATTTTAAAGGAGAAGAATTATACCATAAGATCAGGTCTTTTAGTGAAGAACTGCCTGTAATTGTTATCAGCGGGCAGGAAGAAATTGCTGTAGCGGTAAAATTGCTAAAGATGGGTATTGTAGATTATCTAACCAAAGATGATAATACCAAGGACCTGTTATGGAGCGCCATTATTAAAGTAAGAGAAACCGGCAAACTTAAAAAGCAGGTAGAGCAGTTAAAAGAAGAACTGGAACAAAAATTTTCGTTTGATAAAAGTATAAAAGGGCAAAGTCCTGCTTTGCAAAAAATATTCGGCCTGATGGATAAGGCCACCAAAACCAATATCAATGTATCCATCACCGGCGAAACAGGTACAGGTAAAGAAGTGGTGGCAAAAGCCATTCATTATAACAGCGACAGAAAAAAGAAACCCTTTGTGGCCGTAAATATGGCGGCTATTCCAAAAGAACTGATAGAGAGTGAATTATTTGGTCACGAAAAAGGGGCTTTTACTGGTGCGGTTACCCGTAAGCCGGGCAAGTTTGAAGAAGCCAATACCGGCACAATTTTTTTAGATGAGATTGCCGAACTGGACCTGAGCCTGCAAAGTAAACTGCTGCGGGTGTTACAGGAAAGGGAAGTGATACGTGTGGGTGGCAGCGAAAAGGTAAAATTAGATATCAGGCTGATCATAGCCACGCATAAAAACCTGGCCGAAGAAGTGAAAAACGGCAACTTCAGGGAAGATCTGTACTACCGTATTATAGGATTGCCGGTTGAGTTACCGCCATTAAGAGAACGGGGTAATGATGTACTGATACTGGCTAAATTTTTTGCCGATGAATTTGTAAAAGAAAATAAAATGGGCGCCATTACCATTACTCAGGATGCCAAAGATAAACTGATGCGCTATAATTATCCGGGTAATGTACGGGAATTAAAAGCCATGATTGAACTGTCTGCGGTAATGTGTAACGGAAAAGAAATCACAGCTGCGGATATCAATTTTTCCACCACCAGGGCCGATGAAAGTTTTATTGCAGAGGAAAGAACCCTGCGCCAGTATACCTGCAATATTGTAAAATATTACCTGAAAAAGTATAACGATGACGTAATTGCCACTGCCCAAAAACTGGATATTGGCAAAAGCACTATCTATAAAATGATACAAAACGGGGAGCTGAATTAGTATGGCATCATATGCAGCATCCTCTATTATAACAATAGTGCTGCTTTAAACGCCATCTCAATAAAAGTTTCCTTTTGCCGTAAAAATTTAAAACTCAACACGGCCATAGGAAATATTATTGCAGTGCACCTTACAGCAGAAAAAATAGCATTAGCAAACGGTATACAAATGAACCGCAGCTGACATTACCCTAAAGCAGTTTATGAACACCGATAGTAAGATATTTCTTGTGTATGACGATCCTTTTCGCACTAACATGTACCGGGAACACCTGCAACAGCTTGGTTTTATAAATACAGCTACTTTTTACTCAGGCACACAATTGCTGAACAGCCTGGATGAAAAGCCCGGGGTAATTTTTTTGGATTATTTTTTAGAAGACTACCAGGCCGCCGAATTGCTGGAGCAAATAAAAACCATTGTACCCGGATGCTTTGTAGTAATAGTAAGCAGGCAATCGGAAATGGAGATCACTATTCAACTGTTAAAAAATGGGGCATTTGATTATATTATTAAAGATGAAAATGAAGCTCAAAAAATAGCAGAGGTAATGGGAAGGTTAGTTGCAGCATCACACTGCAGCCAGGCCAGCAATGCAAATACACATGATAATAAATATTTGCAGGTGATTATGGCAGCCCAGGAAAAAGTGCGCAAAGAAATTGCCGGCGAACTGCACGATAATGTGAACCAGTTACTGGGCGCTTCAAAATTGTATATTGAAACTGCCCGGCGGGATGAAGTGAACCGTTTAGCATTGCTGGATGAATCTAAGAACATTATTGAAACTGCAATAGACGAAGTAACAAGGATCAGCCGCAGCCCGGCAGCCAGTTTTATTAAAAGTGCCGATCTGAAAAACGAATTACTGCACCTGGTTGGTGCTTTAGAAAAAAAGGATCACTTTACCATAACAACTGCCATTCAGTTAGATGACCTGCCATTCCAGCTTCCTGCCCGGTTGCAGTATCATGTATACCGCATTATACAGGAGCAATTGAATAATATCATAAAATACGCTGCAGCAAAACAGGTACATATCGGTGTAAGCATTAGTAATGATGCCATGCATATTCATGTAAACGATGATGGTATTGGATGTAATGCTGCACAAACAAAACAGGGATTGGGGTTTCATCATATTATTGACCGGGTTACAAAACTGCAGGGTACTTATTCATTACATACTGCGCCCGGGAATGGCTGCAGCTGGGTAATTGATATACCACTGCAAACAATAACAGAGCAACAACTGATAGTGTCACATTAAATTTAATTATGCAAACAGCTTTATTTATTTACAAAGACGGGATCTGGAAAACACATGAACAAACAGTATTAACCAATGCACAGGATGCACAACTGGTATTTTGTTTTGCGGCAAAACATATTTTAGCGGTACCTGGTATTTACCGGCAACTGCAGCAAAAATTTGGTACAGCAGAAATTGTGATGTGCAGTTCTGCCGGAGAAATTTACCAGGACGAGGTAAAAGACGATACCCTGGTGGCAGTAGCCATCCGGTTCAGTAAAACCAACTTTCACTCCGCAGCAGTTAATACAGCCGACTATGCCAATAGTTATGATGCAGCAACTGCCCTGGTAAAAAAATTACCCCAAAAAGAACTTACCAGCATTTTTGTAATTTCTGATGGCAGTGTGGTAAACGGCAGTGAGCTGGTAAAAGGATTACATGATGCAGCCGAAAAGCAGGTACTCATTACCGGAGGGTTGGCGGGTGATGCGGATGGCTTCACCTCTACCCTGGTAGGATTAAATCAGCAACCTTCGCATGGCATGGTGGCCGCCATTGGTTTTTATGGCTCTAATATAGTGATCACACACGGCTCACAGGGTGGGTGGGAAATGTTTGGACCGGAACGACTGGTCACCAAATCTACAGGCAACCTCCTGTGCGAAATAGATGATAAGCATGCGCTGGATCTGTATAAAAGATACCTGGGCCCCGATGCCGCCAATCTGCCTGCATCGGCCCTGCTCTTTCCTTTGTCGGTAATTATACCCGGCAGCACGCAACCTGTGGTACGTACCATACTTTCAATTGATGAAGCTCAAAGCAGCATGACTTTTGCCGGCGACATACCAATGGGGTCAAAAGTGCGTTTTATGAAAGCAAACTTTGATAAGCTGACTGTGGCTGCAGCAAGTGCCGCACAACAAACCATTGTGGATGACACACGCAAACCCGACCTGGCTTTGCTGGTGAGTTGTGTAGGCCGAAAACTGGTACTGGGGCAGCGTATTGAAGAAGAAGTGGAGGCCATCAATGAATCGCTGGGTGCTGCCACCATCAAGGCAGGTTTTTATTCATACGGAGAGATCTCTCCTTTTAATGAAGGGGGGGCCTGCCAGTTGCACAATCAAACCATGACGATCACTTCTTTTTATGAGCTATAATAAATTGTTACAAAAACAGGTTAAAAAATTCTTGCCGGAAGCGCTGCAGCAGCAACCGGAAATTATAGCGTTTGTCAATGCCGTTCAGGATTCGTACAATGCCTACGAGAGGGATAAGGAATTATCTGAAAGGGCATTCAGCATCAGCGAAGAAGAATATATTGAGATCAATAAAAAATTAACTCACGAAGTAGAAGTTCGGAAACTGTCGGTAGAAAAACTGAAAGAAGTGGTGGGCGTGGTTACAGGCGAAGAAACCAAAAATAATACCGACGATCTGTTAATGATTGCCCGCTATCTTAACCAGCAGGTAAATAAAAGAAAGAATGCTGAAAAAGTATTTACTTCTCTTATTACCAATATGCAAAACGGTATTTTACTGGAAGATGAAACCCGGCATATTGTGTTTACCAACCAGCTCTTTTGCGATCTGTTTGCCATACCGGTATCGCCTGAAATGATGCAGGGGGCAGATTGCAGCAACAGCGCCGAACAAACCAAACACTTATTTAAATATCCTGAACAGTTTGTAGCCAGGATTAACACCATACTGGAAAACAAGGAATTGGTGACCGCAGAAGTGATAGAGCTTGCAAACGGGAAAATACTGGAACGGGATTATATCCCTATTTTCCTGGATAAAAAATACCAGGGCCATTTATGGAAATACACCGATATCACCGAAAAACAAAGAGCACATGAAGTAATAGCTAAAAGCGAATTGAATAACCGGCAGATATTAAACGCCGGGCTTGATGCCATTGTAATCATCAATGAAAAAGGGGCTATTTCTTTCTGGAATCCTCAGGCAGAAAAAATATTTGGATGGAAAGCCGAGGAGATAATGGATCAGCACATTACCAAAATTATTATACCGGTTATTTTTAAGCTGCATTACGAAAAGGCCATGCAGCATTACCTTAAAACCGGCGAATGCAGCCTGGTTAGTAAAGTAATTGAATTAACCGCAGTAACTAAAAACAACACAGAAATTCCTGTAGAGTTGTCTATCACTCCTATAAAACGGGATACCGGTATTTTTTTCTGCTCCTTTCTTCGTGATATTTCGGAACGTAAAAAAGCAGAAAGGCAACTTAAATCAAGTCAGGAAATATGGCAGTTTGCACTGGAAGGTGCAGGCGATGGTGTTTGGGAATATGATTTTGAAACCAAAGAGGTTTTCTTTTCCCGCCAGTATAAAAAAATGCTGGGGTATACCGATGAGGAGTTCAAGAATGAACCTGCAGAGTGGAGTAATAAAATTCATCCGGACGATCTTACTATTGTGGAAAGTACCGACCAGGAATATTTTGCGAATAAGATCAACTCTCACCAGCGGGAATACAGGATCATGCATAAAAACGGTACCTACCTGTGGGTACTCGACCGTGGTATGGTGATCAATTATGCTGCCAATGGCAAACCCAAAAGGATCATTGGTACCCATACCGATATTACAGGCAGAAAAAAGGCCGAAGAAGAATACCGCCGCATTTCTGTGGTAGCCAGCTTAAACGAAAATGGCGTGGTATTTACAGATGCACAGGGTAAAATATCATGGAGTAATGAAGGATTTTCAAAAATTACCGGTTTTTCAAAAGAAGAGATCATTGGCCAAACACCTTTACAATTAGGCGAAGGTCCATTAAGTAAATCGGAAGGGCTGCTAAATATGGTGGCTGCATTTTTTGAAGGCCGCTCCTTTAATGTGGAACTTATTCATTACAGAAAAGACAAGACCTGGTTTTGGGCAAGAGTAACCGGCCAGGCTATACTGGGCAATGATGGTAAAGTGACTCAGTATTTTGCTATCATTGAAGATATCAGCCAGGAAAAAAAGCAGGAAGAAGAATTTCGCTCGCTGGCAGAAAATATTCCGGGTGTACTATACCGGTACCAGTATAATACAGAAGCTGATACCGAAGGCTTATTGTATATCAGCCCTGATGCTGAAACTAAAATTGGTATATCCGGGGAACAGTTTAAAAATTTTTATAACTACCTGCATCCGGATGATGTTGAAAGAGAGCAAGCCATTACACGGGTATCGCGGGCTCAAAAAACACCCTACCATTTTGAAGGCAGGTTTGTAATACCGGGTAAACCCTTACTTTGGTTAAATATATCTTCCACCTATTTAGACAGTACACAGGATGGAATGCTGGTAAGCACCGGTATTATTGTAAACACTACTAAAATAAAAGAAGCCGAACTGGCGCTGCAGATAAAGGAAGAGAAATACCGAAGCATCATTGCCAATATGAAACTGGGACTGCTGGAAGTGGATACAGAAGAAAATATATTGTTTGTAAACCAGAGTTTTTGTGAAATGTGCGGGTTTAATGAAGCAGAATTGATGGGGAAAAAAGCCTCCATGCTTTTTGTGCGGGGCGAAAACAATGAGTTGATGGAAGTGAAGAACGAAATGCGGAAAAAAGGCGTTTCTGACGCCTATGAAATATCAATAAAAGATAAGAGAGGCAATGTAAAATGGTGGCTGATCAGCGGGGCTCCCAGATTTAATGACAATGGAGAATTAACAGGCTCTATTGGTATACACCTGGATATTACAGAGCAGAAAAAACTGGAGTACGAATTGCAGGAAGCAAGGGAACAGGCCGAATCGTCTGCCAATGCCAAGCAGCAATTTTTAGCCAACATGAGCCACGAAATACGTACTCCCATGAATGCTATCATGGGTATGAGTAACCAGCTGGCCAAAACTGCGCTGAACACACAGCAGCAATTTTACCTGGATACCATTCACAGTGCGGCCGACAACCTGCTGGTGATCATCAATGATATACTCGACCTGTCGAAAATTGAAGCCGGAAAATTATCGCTGGAGAACATTGGTTTTGAAGCCAAGGCGGTAATTAGAAAGGCCCTGCAGGTATTTTTACATAAGGCGGAAGAAAAAGGATTACGGCTTACCAATTCTGAATTTGATCCTAAAGTGGTACCTGTACTAATGGGCGATCCTTACCGGCTGAACCAGGTATTGATGAACCTGCTGGGCAATGCCATTAAATTTACCGAAAAAGGCAGTGTTGATGTTGCCGTAAGGGTGATAAAAGACACGCCGCATGCACAGGATATTTTTATACAGGTAAAAGATACCGGCATTGGCATGGAAGAAAAATTTGTAGCACAACTGTTTGATAAATTCAGCCAGGAATACCAGGCCACTACGCGTAAATATGGCGGTACTGGGCTGGGAATGAGCATCAGCCGGCAACTGGTAGATCTGATGGGCGGAAAGATACAGGTACAAAGTATTAAAGGCACCGGTACCACCGTTTCATTTATCATTACCTGTGCAAAAGGCAGCACTAAAGATATACCTGTTAAAGAACTGGCCATTGCCGATATTAAAATACTGGAAGGCAAAAACATATTGGTAACTGATGACAATGAAATGAACAGGCTGGTGGCTGCAACGGTACTCAGCAATTACGGGGCATCTATTTTAGAAGCCACCAACGGGCGGGAAGCCATTGATATGCTGCAGCTGCAGCCCGTAGACCTGGTGCTGATGGATATTCAGATGCCTGTAATGAATGGCTTTGAAGCCACACAAGTAATAAGGAAAGAACTGGAAAGTAATATTCCGGTGATTGCTTTAACCGCCAATGCCATTAAGGGAGAAAATAAAAAATGCCTTGATGCCGGTATGAACGATTACATATCCAAACCTTTTAACGAAGAAGATTTTGTATCTACCATTGCCCGCTGGCTGGGAAAGGAAATTGTAAATGCTTCTGCGGAAGATGAAAATAATGCAGGAACAGCATTATTTAAACTGGATAACCTGTATAGCATCAGCAGGGGCAATGATGCATTTGTAAAAAAGATGACGCAACTTTTTGTGGAGCAGGCTCCCATATCTGTACAGGAAATAAAAGAAGCTTACGAAGTAAACGATTTTGCAAAAATAAAAGCAGTATCACACAGGATGAAACCCAGTATTGACAACCTGGATATTGTTTCGCTAACCGGCGATATACGGCAGATAGAAACGCTGGCACTGCAGGGGAAAAGATCAGAAGAAATGGATATACTGATTCATAAACTGGATGAGGTAATTGATAAAGTGGTGGCAGTGCTTAAAGAAGAGTAAAAAACACCAGCAAATTACATACAAGAAAAAGCTGCCTCATTTTTTTGAGACAGCTTTTTAAATTATACTATCAATCTGTTTGTATAAAATTGCTACTACCAAACATGTACCCTTTTTTCTTCAGGCAGCCACATTTTATCGCCGGCCTTTATGCCAAAAGCATCATAAAACTCCTGCATTTGCTGCGGCGGCAGTAATGCACGGTATTGTGCCGGAGAATGCGGGTCGGTTAATAATAAGTTGGCTGCAGTTTCGGGTAAAGCCACACCACGCCACACCTGGGCCCAGCTTAAAAAAAATCGCTGGTCGGCTGTAAAACCATCAATGGTAGTATTGCTTTTTCCCTGGTCCGTTTTTTTAAACGCTTCGTATGCCATAGAAAGTCCGCCAAAGTCGGCAAGATTTTCTCCCAGGGTTAATTTCCCATTTACGTGTAAGCTGTCTAATACCACAGCGGCATCATACTGTTTGGTAACAGCATCTGCCAGTACTTTAAATTTATCAGCATCTTCTTTACTCCACCAGTCACGCAGGCTGCCATCGGCATCCGACTGGCGGCCCTGGTCATCAAAGCCATGCGTCATTTCATGCCCTATCACTGCTACAATACCTCCGTAGTTTACAGCATCATCGGCACCAAAATCAAAGAAGGGGAATTGCAAAATACCTGCCGGAAAAGTGATGGTATTTTGAATGGATCCATAAGATGCATTAACTGTGGGAGTGGAAAAATTAAATTCAGTACGGTTGATGGGTTTACCCAGTTTGCTGATATTGTAATTGTACGACCATTTTGAGGCATTTCTTACATTGTTCAGTAAAGTATTTTTTGTGATCACCACGCCGTCATAGGTTTTCCATTTGTCGGGGTAGGCAATTTTTTTGGTGATGGCCATTAGTTTGGTAAGTGCCTTTTGTTTCGTTACTTCACTCATCCAGGTAAGACCTTTAATGCGGGAGGCAAAAGTTTGCTGCAGGTTATTCACCATGTCCAGCATACGTTGTTTTGCCTCAGGTTTAAAATAACGGGTTACATATAACTGTCCCAGCATTTCGCCAATGCTGCCGTCAATCAACGCCGACATGCGTTGCCAGCGGGGTGTAATTTCCTTTTGACCACTGATCACTTTTTGGTATTCGAAATTGGCTGTAACAAAATCATTGCTCAGGTATGGCGCTGCGCTTTTCAGTACTTCAAATTTGGCCATTTGTTTCCAGGTATCCAGTGGCAGATAGGTAAGCAGGCTGTCTAATGCAGTAAAAAAAGAAGGGGTGCTTACAATGATAAAATCCTGTTTGGGAATTCCTAAAGCAGTTAACACGGCCGGCATATTCAGCGTGTTGAATGTTGCGGAAAAATCTTCTGGTGTAAATTTATTATACCTTTTTTGCGGATCTCTTAGTTCCACCCTGCTCCATTGTGCTTTGGCAATGGCAGTTTCTGCTTTTATAATATTATCAGCATATGCTGCGGCATCAGCACTGCCGGTACCACTTAAGGTAAACAGTTTAACGATGTATTGTTTCAGGGCATCGCGGATGGCTATACTGCGGGCGTCATTCTTTAAATAATAATCTCTGTCGGGCAAAGTGGTACCGCTTTGACCCATGGTAATACGGTAAGTGTTGATGTCTTTGGGGTCTTGTGTTACAAATGCAGAAAACAGGCCGCCGGCTGCGCCTTCTTTGCGCAGTTGCAGCAGGGCGTTCACCAGGCTTTTAATAGTGGTGATGCCATCAATAGTCCGCAGATCTTTTTTTATTGGCGCAGCACCCAGTTTTTCCAGTTGCAGGCTGTCCATACCACTGGAAAAAAAATCGCCACTCATTTGCTCTGCACGGCTGCGGTTCTTTTTAGCGGCAGCTTCTTCCAGTAAAATTTTCAGGCGTTGCGAAGTTTCCTCCCGCAGCATATCGAAACTTCCCCAGCGGGTTTTGGTAGAGGGAATTTTAGTGTTCTTTAGCCAGCCGCCATTGGCATATTGATAAAAGTCATCGGCAGGCTTTACGGTAAGGTCCATATTGGCCTTATCAATGTATTTTACCTGGCCGCTGGCGGAAATAAAAAATGCTGAGCAAAGCAGCAGTAGTGGTAATCTTCTCATATTAAGTTAAAGTTTTGTGCCTGGTACAAGGTAGCTGTTTTTAGTGATTTTTGCACTGTGGTAATGCCCGGCAGTTAATGACTGGTACAGGAGGCTGTTACAACCTGATAAATTTCTTTTTGCCAATCTCGCAATAGCCCTTAATCTTGCAACCCATAACATATCACCCATGGTTACATTTACAGAAGCCGCCATTAACAGCATCAGCATTCATAAAACCGGCAATAAATTACTGGACGAACCACTTGTGCTTAGTGAAACATCGCTGGTAATTACAGATGAAGTATTGAATCAATTGCTGATGCAATATTTTTTACAGGCTTTCGAAAAAACAATTGAGGTGTACCGGTTGTATCATCCTGCCGGTGATATCGCTTTAAATGAAGTATATGCTTTTAGCACACAGGTATTCAGTGATGCGGAAGATTTTCATGCAACCAGTAAGCAACTGGCCAAACATTTATATGATATATCCAGTCATCCCAAAATAAAAAGCGGTGAATTGTATGTAGTGCATTTTTCCAATTTGCAAATTGAAGGCGAAATGCATGATGCCCTGGGTATTTTTAAGTCAGAGAATAAAGAATCCTACCTTACCGTGCAGCAGCAACCCGGCGGATTTACATTACAATACGAACAGCAGGCCATCAATATTAAAAAACTGGATAAGGGTTGCCTGGTTTTTAATACTGAAAAAGAAGAAGGGTATAAAGTGGTCATCATTGATCAAACCAACCGTAACGAAGCGCAATACTGGATAGATGAATTTTTAAAATTGAAAGTGCGAAACGACAATTACAGTCAAACACAAAATGTGCTGAGTGTGTATAAAACCTTTGTTACCGATAAAATGGATGAGACTTTTGATATTGATAAAACCGATAAGATTGACCTGCTGAACCGCTCCATCAAATATTTTAAAGAGAACGATCATTTTGATATGAATGATTTTGGATTGGAAGTAATTGGAAACGAACAGGGCATTGCCTTATTCAATGAATATAAAAAAGAACAGGAACAGCAGTTTGATGCACCCCTGCCGGATAGTTTTTCCATACATAACATGGCGGTAAAAAAACAGGCCCGTGTATATAAAAGCGTTCTGAAACTCGACAGGAATTTTCATATTTATATTCATGGAAATAATGAGCTGATAGAAAAAGGCTTTGATGAAGAGAAGAACCTGAATTTTTATAAAGTGTATTTCAGAGAGGAAAAATAACCCCGGCAGCGTGGCATAAACAACGGCCACAAAATGTTACCTTGCTTTATAAACGCACCAGAGTATGAGATTCATTTTTATCTGTGTAGCACTCATTTTTTTAACCTGCACTGCAAGTGCCCAGGCACTGAGTAAAACGGAACAGAAAATTCTTCAGCAAACAGCTGCAGAACTGCCTGCAGCGATTGAATTATTAAAACAATCGGTAAATATCAACAGCGGTACTTTTAATACGGCCGGCGTAAAAAAAGTAGGAGCACTGTACAGTAATGAATTATCTGCCATGGGCTTTACTGTTCAATGGATCAATATGCCCGATTCTTTAAAAAGAGCGGGACACCTGGTGGCAACACGTAAAGGGAGTAAAGGAAAAAAAATATTTTTGATAGGTCACCTTGATACGGTATTTGAGCCGGATATGCCTTCCAACCCGTTCACAATACTGAACGACAGTACCGCCAGCGGACAAGGTGTAAACGATATGAAGGGGGGCGATGTTATGATCATTACGGCATTAAAGAGTTTGTACCAACTGCATTTGCTGGATGATGTGAATATTACTGTTTATTTTACGGGCGACGAAGAAAATGCCGGAAACCCCAAAGCCATCAGCCGGGGCGATTTTATAGAACGTGCTAAGCAACATGATGTGGCACTGGCTTTTGAAACAGCTACTGCTTTAAATATTGTAGCTGCAGCCAGGCGGGGCTCCAGCAGCTGGCAACTGGAAGTGAATGCCAAACAAGCACACTCTTCCGGCGTGTTTGGAGCCGCAGGCTATGGCGCTGTATACGAAGCTGCCCGCATTGTGAACAGTTTCAGAGAAAAATTAAGTGCACAACCCTTTCTTACTTTTAACCCCGGGCTTTTTATTGGTGGCTCCGATGTAAGTTATCATTCCGGCTCTCAAACTGCTGAAGTGGTGGGCAAAACCAATATCATTGCACCCAGTGCTGTGGTTATAGGCGACCTGCGATTTTTATCAGAAGAGCAAAAAGCAGCTGCCAGAGATACCATGCGGCAGATCGTGTTACAGCATCTTGCCGGCACCAGTGCCAATATAAGTTTTACAGACGGTATACCGGCAATGCCACCTACAACCGGCAACCTGGTGCTGGCAAAAATGGTGCATGATATCAGTGTGGCATTAGGATATGGAGCAGTGGAACCCGGTAACCCCGGATTAAGGGGCGCCGGTGATATTTCTTATATAGCAAATTACCTGGACTGCCTGGATGGCCTGGGTGCATCGGGCCGGGGTGCACACGCCCCGGGTGAAACCATCAACTTAAAGGAATACCCGAAATTGATCAAAAGAACAGCCTTACTCATTTACAGACTTACAAGGTAACTGCAGGTTTGTAAAAACTGCAGCATAATTAACAACTAAAATTTTTTGTTTTGAAAACAAGCGTGTTGGCATTCAGCAGTTCAAGAGAAGGTAATGGTGATTATTTACAAACTGCAGCACCCCTGATACAGGAATTTTTAGGCAATGATATGTTACAAATTGCTTTTATACCCTTTGCTTCGGTGAATACTGATTATGAGGTGTACACCAATATGGTACGAAAAGCACTGTCGGGATTGCCTTATACAATTCAAACAGTAACTGCTTCTAATGCAACTGCTGTAATTGAAAGGGCAGATGTAATTATGGTGGGTGGTGGCAATACATTCAAACTCCTGCATGATCTGTATTTATTGCAATTGACAGACCTGATCAAGGAAAAAGTACATGCAGGCATCCCTTATATTGGCTGGAGTGCGGGCAGCAATATTGCGGGTGCCACCATTTGTACCAGTAATGACATGCCCATCATTAACCCCGGCAGTTTTACTGCACTGGGATTTTTGCCCTTCCAGATCAACCCGCATTATTACAATCAACCCATTGCAGGATTTAACGGCGAAACCCGCGACCAGCGCCTCGCCGAATTTTTACAATTGAATACGGCTGCCACAGTAATTGCCTTACCGGAGGGCAGTGCACTGTTGCTGCAGGAAGATCACTTGCAGTTGATTGGTAATACAGCCATGCAGATGCGCTGGCAACAGGGTGCAGTTGTGGTAACGGCACTTTCTGCCGGTGTTGATCATTCTTACTTACTGATTACATAGCAACTGTATGACCATCCGGATTATTCCGGCATCCGGCTGCTTTATATAAAAATGACTTCCAAAGTTTTTTACAACCCGGGAAGTCCTGCAGTAAATTCAGAATGATTTTTTACAGCATCACACTATCTGCCAAATGCATTACACCATTTGATATTTTTGCATCACGTGCATGAATAATACAGCTGCCGATACTGGTAGTACCATCTTTTATATGTACCTGCAATGCTTTGCCATTTACGGTAGTAAGTGTTTCGCCATCCTTAAGCGCATCAAATGCAAACTTGCCGGCCACAATATGATTGTTGATCAGATCAGCCATTTTAGCACGGTTTTGCGGCTCCAGTAGTTTTTCCATTGCACCTTTATCCAATTTTTCAAATGCCGTATCAGACGGAGCAAAAAATGTAAAAGGACCGGTACTGCTCAGTAACTGGTCCAGGTCCGATGCATGTACACCCTTCTTTAAAGTTTTCAGATTTTTATCTACGTTCACCACCTGCGTAATATTTGACATGGTATTGTTTTTTATACCGGCAGTATTACCGGCAATTGCAGGAAGGTAGTCTTTACCAGCCATTAACTGCTGTTAAAGTTGCAAAGCATTACGGGCGGGTTTGCGAAACCGTTGTTATGCAGTGCAATAACCGCAGCAATACACTTTTTACAGCCTGTTTCCTTCTTTAGGAAAAACAACTACCGGCTTAAATTTTTTGGCTTCCTCAAAATCCATCAGCGCATAGGAGATCACGATCACAATATCACCTTCGGCACCCTTCCTGGCGGCAGGGCCGTTTAAACAAACGATACCACTACCCCTGGTGCCTTTAATGATGTAGGTCTCCAGGCGTTCTCCGTTGTTTACATTCACCACCTGTATCTTTTCGTGCTCTATCAGGTTGGCAGCATCCATCAGGTCTTCATCCAGCGTAAGACTGCCTACATAATTCAGGTTGGCTTCGGTTATTACCGCACGGTGTATCTTTGATTTTAAGATTTGTATTTGCATGCGGCAAAAATAGGCACTTATCATTTTACGACAATGATATATGGGCTTAAAAAACAGCATGCGTCAGTTTGTTTTGTAGGCAAATTTTTTCTTATACAATTTTTTTGCAGTGTTACCCGGCTGTACTAAAATTTTTCACAGGCAGTACTGCACCCCTGTTGTAATGCAATCAATGCAACAGATGAATATCGGCTATAATAGTGATAGCGGGCTACTGTATTTTACCCACCGGGTTACTCACACAGATTAAGGGTTTCAACACTTTTTTTACTGAACTGTATCAGGTTTACTTTACCCGCTTTGTTATAATGCAATACCAGTATGCCATACCTGGTGGTAAATGCATCCCAGTTAATGTCTTTAATTTTTGGATAGCCCAGCCATTTAAATAAACTGCTGCGGGCGGCACCCATCATGGGCAGGCTTAATTTACCTTTGAATTTTTCTCTGATTTCAATATAACTTCTGCCTGTAAAAAAATAAATATCCTTTGCTGCATAGCTGATCTTTTCGCCGCAGTTTGCAGTGGCAGCATCTTCACTGCTGCTGCAGGGCAGTATTTTTTTTATTTCCACAGCGGGGAAATCCGGTTCAATACCATTTACATTTCCTTCCAGCAGCTCTACTGTTATCACGGGGCAAACGGGGGTGGTTTTTAACTGTGCGCTGGCGCAGGATGCGGTTACAACCAGTAATACAGTATGTACCAGGTTTTTCATGTTGATTATTTTAGTGTGGTTTAAATGCAGGATCGCTATACATGGCCCGGTTGAATAAATAATATTTACCATCGTTGTAATTACGCCAGTAACGGTGGCCCTCCACATCATAATACAGGCGGCCATCAATATTCTTTTTGGCTACTTTGTCATTCACCATAATCATTTTAGGCATGGGCGGTGCAGGTTTTCTTTTGACCATAACCCTTTTTGCAGCAGGATTGTTTGAAGCGGTATTGTTTGCCAATGTTCGGCCATTATAAGTTACAGTGGGCTTACCCGCAGTTTCAGGTACTGTTTTCCTGTTGCAGGCTGTTAAACATACAGCTGCCGCAAGACATAATACAGCCAGGTGTTGTGGGTGCATCCGTTTTTAAAGGATACCATTCAATTTCTTTACCAAAAATTGTTAAAGAGGGTGGAGATGTGCAGGGAATAACTAAAGAGCGTTTATTACTTCTTTTGCGGCGGTAGTTTATCTGCTTCTTTAAGATTTGCCATGGGTTGGGGCAGCTTGCCTCTTTTATAAATAATAAGGCCATTTAAAAAATTTCGTAACACCTGGTCGCCGGCTTCTACATACCCTGGGTGGTCTTCGTTGCGGAAAAAATCGCCCAGGGCACCCTTACTGATATCAAAATCTACCAGCCGTAATATTTTAATAATATCTTCATTGCGCAGCGACAGTGCCACCCGCAACTTTTTTAGTATATCGTTATTGCTTAACATGATGGTAAAGATATACATAACCTGATAAGAATCACCTGTTGTAAAAACAAGGTTCATATTTTATGCAGGGTGCCATTTTTTTCTTTGCAGCTTAAAATAACTGCGATGTTTAAAAATTTGTATGCTGTTTTACTATTATTGGTGAGTGGAACCAGCCTTGCCCAGCATAAGATAGGTATTGACCTGGCTGCCATTCGTAATATGCGGCAATTGCATAGCGGATCCAATATCAGCTGCTTTTATCATTTTAACGAAAGGCTTGCCGGCGGGCTGGAGATGAACCGCTTTTACCCTCTTCAAAAAATTAAAGGCGAGGAAGTAATACACAGCTCGGCCTGGGATTTTGACCTGAACCTGCACTACCTGGTACCACTTAATAAAAAAATAGTTTTTTACCCCCTTACCGGCATCAGCCATACCTCCGAAAAGGAACACATAGTTATTACCACTCCTGTTACCACCAGTGCAGAAGATGCCTACAGCCGCTTCTATTCTTTTAATACAGGTGCCGGCTTTTTATGGGAATGTGGTAAATGGGCACCGCATATTGAGTATAGTTACACCTGGGGCCATATCAACCAGCAATTTTTACTGGCCGGCATCAGCTACGAACTGGAATGGGGCAACAGCAAGGAGCGAAAATAATACTACCCTGTTACACATATGTCATGGCCCACACTGTAGGTGGTTGCCCTATGGTTGCATGATGAACATCATGATTTTAATTCGCACAGTTTTTTAGATTGCAGCTTTCTATATGCTGCTTTATGAGTACATCTACTTCAAGGTATTTGCGGGGCAATCATTTATCAGCCCGCTCCATTTATATCTGGCGAATATTGCAAGGCCTGGTTTGGCTTGCAGGACTGGCTATTTTTTTGAGCCTGTTCTTTTATCCTGATTTTGGCTTACTGGTATTCTGGAATATTTTGATCCCGGTGGCACCGCTGTTACTGGTGCTGGCCACAGGGTTGTGGAGAAATATTTGTCCACTGGCCACTACTGCTTTATTGCCCAGGCATTTTAACCTTAGTAAAAAAAGAAAAATGACTGTTAGTATGCAGGCCCGACTTCAACTGGCAGCCATTTTGTTATTGTATGGCATTGTTCCTTTGCGGCATGCCATATTCAATACCAGTGGTATGGCAACCGCAGGATTACTTTTTTCGGTTACTGCTGCGGCCATCACTATGGGATTTTTATACGACTGGAAAAGTGGCTGGTGCTCCACACTCTGTCCTGTTCATCCGGTAGAAAGGCTGTACGGCGGAAAAACAATATTGTCTTTTCCTAATGCGCACTGCAGCCAGTGTGTTAACTGCTCTGTGCCTTGTCCTGATTCCACACCCGGCTTTCATCCATCCCTGGCAGCAAAAAATAAATACCATGTTATCAATGGCCTGCTTACTATTGGGGTATTGCCCGGTTTTATATGGGGCTGGTTTCATGTGCCGGATAATAATGCAGCTCTTAACTGGCAGGTAGTTATAAACGCTTATGCCATGCCAGCAGGTGGTGGAACTGCCAGCCTGGTGGTATATATGCTGCTGAAAAAGTGGCTGCATAACAAAAGCGGGCAGGTGCTGGTAAATGTTTTTGCAGCGGCTGCAGTATCCTGTTATTACTGGTATCGCATACCAGAGTTAGTTGGTTTTGGAGATCATCCCGGCGATGGCCTGCTGATAGATTTGCGGGCTTTGCTGCCGCAATGGAGTATAATGCTGATGCAAATAGGCAGTACCGTATTCTTTTTTATATGGCTGGTAATGCGAAGCCCGGCTAAAAAAAGCTGGATATTACGTCCCCGTTTTGCCGAACGTGCAAGAGTAGCCTAAGTAATTTCAGGCGAAAATATACCATGGCCACTTAGCATATTAGTATGCATCACCAACAGTGAAAAAAATACTGGTAAGGCTACTTTATTTTAATCAGGCCCTCAGATCTACTTTAAAGGCAAGGCTTAAATAAGAAAAATATTTTCCTTTTGTATTTGCAGTATTGGCTATCCACTCCTGTCCGCCGGTAAACGGTGGGTGTGCATGGCTGCCGGCAGCTTCGCCAATACCAAGGTACAGGTCGTTGCTTTGTAAACGAAAACCATAGGTGCTGCCTTTGTGTAAATGTAACCCGCTAACCGGGAAGGCAATCCATTTGTTATTATCTATCTTTTCAACTGCCACGGATGCGGTACTCAATGCCGGCCCCCACACTTTTGTGTCGGTTTCAAAAGCATGTAATGTCATATTTACATGACCCGCCTGCATTACCAGGGAAGAAAAAATTTCAATGGCGCCCAGATCTCCTTCAGAAGGGCAAACAAAGGTTTGTCCTGCTACAACATCTGCATTATCTGTAAGGCGATGACCGATCCAGGCGGTGGTGTTATTAGTTACCTGTTGCACAGCAACATGTAAATGCGATTTCAATTGGGGAGTTTCCATTTTAATTGAGTTTAAATGACTAGAGGGTACGTAGCAGGCAGCATGTTAGCCTGCCACATACTTAACCTGTTTTTTATCGCAATTATTGTGCTGGAAGATGCCTGTTTTTTGTTAATTTTTAAGCGAATGTATTATATGGCATTAATTACAATACAGCAACAGGGTACTGCATAACCGGGGCAGTTTGTAGAGGCAGTAATTGGTGATACACTAAAATGATGAAAGAAGCCGGACCCTGTAAAAATAAGCAGGCGTACAGCAAGGTATAAAAAACGCCACAACCGTGGCGTTCCTGTTTGATCGAATCCCCCTGTATTAAAATGAGTTATACTCAGCTTTCTTTATTTGCTTTAAATCTTTTATCTGGTGTGCCATCCTTTTTAAGTGGTACTGAGGCAGGGGCGTTTTTATAACGTTTGTCGGGCGTGCCGTCTTTTTTTAATACCACTCCGGCTGCCACTGGTTTTGATGCGGTAGCTTTTGGTACTGCAGTTGCTGGCGAAACCCTGGTGGTGCCTGCAGGTTTAACGGGAGTTTTTGTTGCAGCAGGTTTTACTGCAGAAGACGTGGTTGATTTTGTGGTTTGAGCAAAGGAAAATCCTGCAAACCCTGCGATCATTACAGCACTCAGCAATATTTTTTTCATTGTGTATTTGTTTATATGTGTTACTGAAAAATATCGTTTAGGTAAGCAAATGTAAATGCTGTTTATGGGTTGCACAATTGCTTAACTTTAGTTTAACCGGGCTTTACAATACCCTTCACAATTGATTAACCGGATTTTAACCCGCAGGGCGAACAGCTGCTGCAAATTTGTTTGCACCTTTGTTTTAACATTGGTTAATTGATTATGCGGTCTGCTACTTTTAAATGGATCATTTTATTATCTACCATTATCATTGGATTACTGGTAGCGGCCCAGTTGTTTTGGTTATACAAGATTTACAATTACGAACAAAAGGAGTTTACCACCAGCGTTATTAAAAGTATCAGGGGATTGTACGAAGACCTGGAGCTGACCGATTCTAATACGGCCCATTTGCAGGAAATGATTGAACAGCCCAATGCCAATACTTTTTTGGCCAGGATAGACAGTATACCTTCTAAAGATACATTGCTGAACAGTGTGATGAATAACCTGGAAGACTTTGGGGTTTTTGCCGATTGTAAAGTGGCTTTGTATGATGACGACAGGCACCGATATGTGTTCGAGAATTATTTGCCCACAGCTGTTACCAGGCACCCGGATAGTGACGGGACTGCATTGCAGCTGTATCCTAAAAATTATACCTATGTGCACTTGTATTTTCCGCACCGAAACCAGTATGTGATAAAGGAAATGAACTGGTGGATTGTTGCCAGCATACTGTTATTGCTCATCTTAATTGCACTGGGATACAGCATCTTTCATTTGTACAAGCAAAAATTTTTGAATGAAGTGCAGAATGATTTTATACGGAATGTTACCCACGAATTTCAAACACCACTGACCACATTAACGCTGGGCCTTGATATGATAGCCAAACCAGGAATTGCGGAACAGCCCGAAAAGCTGGCGAAATATGCCAGGCTGATGCAGGGACAAACGGATTACTTAAAACATCATATAGAAAACCTGATGAAAGTGCTGAAAGCAGATGCTAACGGTATGGTACCCGAAAAAGAAAAAGTATCGCCCAACGAACTGATAAAAAATGCGCTTACACAACTGTATGCGGCCATTGAAGAAAAACATGCGGTAATAGAACTGCACCTGGAGCCGGATAACATTGCAATACTGGCCGACAGCAGCAACTTATTTGTGGCGTTGTTAAATGTTATTTCCAATGCTGTTAAGTATGCAAAAACCCCGCTGGTAATTATACAAACAAGCCCGGTGAATGGCCATTACCGGATTTCAGTAAAAGACAATGGTATTGGAATAGATAAGCGCTATCAAAAAAAATTATTTAAAAAGTTTTACCGGGTGCCTACCGGCGATGTGCATAATGTAAAAGGCCTTGGCCTTGGCCTGTATTTTGTAAAGAAAGTAATTGATGCACATAAGGGTACTATTACCATCAACAGCATAGCAGGTATTGGCACCGAATTTGTCATTGAACTACCTAAACATTAAGTATAGCATGATGCAAACAAAAGCCACCATATTATTTGCCGAAGATGATGCCAGCCTGGCATTTATGGTAAAAGACACACTGGAAGAGGAGGGCTATAAAGTAATACATTGCGCCGATGGGCAAACTGCAATTGATACTTTTGATAAATCAAAATTCGACCTGTGCTTACTGGACATTATGATGCCTAATAAAGATGGCTATACAGTAGCAAAAAAAATAAGACAGCAAACAGATGTTTTGCCGATAATTTTTTTAAGTACCAAAAGCCAGGAGGAAGACCGGTTGAAGGGATACAATACCGGGGCCGATGATTATCTTGCAAAACCATTCAGCATACCGGAGTTATTAAAAAAAATAGAAGTGTTCCTGCGGCGTACTAAAAAACTGCATGCTGATATGCCGGAAGAATATGCCATTGGAAATATGATCTTTTCCCCCACCAATCTCAGGATCTCTACACCGGCCGAAACATTCAATATCACACAAAAAGAAGCTGATCTGCTGCGATTTTTGTACGAACACAGGAATACAGTGGTAAAGCGTGAAGAAGTATTGATCAATGTATGGGGTAAAGATGATTTCTTTTTGGGAAGAAGTATGGATGTATATATGACCAAACTGCGCAAATATTTAAAAAATGACACCCGCACTGTTTTAGAAACCATTCATGGAATAGGCTTCAGGTTTTTGGTACCCGGGCAATAATTTGTATTTCTTATCCCTTGTTTTGGTACAGTAGCCTGCTAATCCCCTCTGTAAAGTAATAAATTATTAACTTTAACACTTCATGCGGTTAAAACAGCTATGATAATTACACATAGTTGCGATTGTAATATATGGGGTGCATGCATGAGCAGGGTTGGTACAGGCTGCAGCACTCCAATCAATACTGGTATGATCAACTAACGAACAATTTATGAGACCTACAAATATATCTGCCGAACAGGAGCGCCTTAATGAAAATGCAGTTAAACAGATTCCGCTGGAAAAATGGGGGCCCTATCTTAGTGAAAGACAATGGGGAACAGTAAGGGAAGACTACAGCGTAGGCGGGGATGCCTGGAATTATTTTCCGCACGATCATGCCCACTGCCGTGCTTACCGATGGGGGGAAGATGGCCTTGCAGGTATTTCTGATTATTTTCAAAATTTATGTTTTGCCATCGCTTTATGGAATGGGAAGGATCCTATTTTAAAAGAGCGCCTTTACGGCCTCACCAATGGCGAAGGGAATCATGGCGAAGATGTAAAGGAATTGTATTATTACCTGGATAATATTCCCACACATTATTACATGAAATACCTGTACAAATATCCGCAGGCAGCATTTCCATACGAGCAGATAAAAAATACCAACCAGCAGCGCAGCAAACAGGACGTGGAGTTTGAGATTTTGGATACCGGGGTATTTAATGACAATAAATATTTTGATGTATTTATTGAGTATGCAAAAAATAACAGTGAAGATATTTTTATAAAGATAGAAATCGCCAACAGGGGTGCCGCAGCTGCACCCATAACTGTACTGCCTACACTATGGTTTTATAATCGCTGGCAATACAGAACCAAAACAAGGGTAAAGCCATCTATCGACTGGATAAATGAGTGCACCGTAAAAACAACACACGAAAAACTGGGCAGTTACTACCTGTATTTTCAACAACCCGATGATCTGCTGTTTACAGAGAACGAAACCAATACAGAAAAACTGTTTGGTAAACCCAATGAAACCCCATTTGTAAAAGATGCTTTTCACAACGCGGTAATAGGGGGTAAAAATATTGCAGGGTTAAGGAATAGAAAACACGGCACTAAATGTTCTCCGGTATATGATCTTACGGTAGAAGCACACAGCAGCAAAACCATTTACCTGCGTTTAGCCAATCACCTGTACGACATGCCTTTTGCCGAAAATTTTGAAAATATTTTTACACAGCGTAAACTGGAAGCAGATGAGTTTTATCTATCGGTATTACCTAAAAACAAGCCGGAAGAAATAAACAATATTCAGCGCCAGGCTTTTGCCGGCTTATTGTGGAGCAAGCAGTTTTATCATTACGATGTGGAGCGCTGGTTAAATAAAAGCGATGGCATTACGCCTGTATCTGAACAAAGGAAAAATGGCCGTAATCATACCTGGAAGTATTTAAAGAACCAGGATATCATCATCATGCCCGATAAATGGGAGTACCCATGGTATGCAGCCTGGGATGCCGCTTTTCATTGCATTGCCATGAGCATAGTGGATCCCAGTTTTGCCAAAAACCAGCTGATCTTATTAACCAGGGAATGGTATATGAATCCATCAGGACAAATACCGGCGTATGAATGGAATTTCAGCGATGTAAACCCGCCTGTTCATGCATTTGCAGCACTGCAGGTATACTACCGCGAAAAAGAAATGAAGGGGGTGGGGGATATACAATTCTTAAAACGGATATTTCAAAAACTCATCATCAATTTTACCTGGTGGATCAACCGTAAGGATGAGAATGGCAATAATATTTTTGGCGGCGGATTTTTGGGCCTGGATAATATTGGAGTATTTAACCGGGGTATCAACGAACATCATGAAGATGTATCGCTGGAGCAGGCAGATGGCACCAGCTGGATGGGTATGTATGCACTGAATATGATGGACATTGCACTGGAGATTGCCATGACGGACAATTCATTTGAAGATGCGGCTACAAAATTTTACGAACACTTCGTTATCATTGGCGAAGCATTGAACGAACTGGGCTTGTGGAACGAAGACGATAATTTCTTTTATGATGTATTATCATTGCATAACCAGCAACCCATTCCTTTAAAAGTGCGTTCTATTGTAGGGGCTGCCCCTTTGTTTGCAGTATCTATCATCGATAAAAAATCATTGGCGGCATTGAACGATTTCAGGAAGCGGACTAATTGGTTTGATAATTACCGCATCAACAATAATTTGTTTTTACCCAATGAAGAAACCAGTGATGGTAACGATCAGTTATTGTCGCTGGTATTAAAAGAAAGGCTGGTGGAAATACTGGATAAATTACTGGACGAAGATGAGTTTTTGTCGCAGGGAGGTATCCGGGCACTGTCTAAGTTTCACCAGCGCCATCCATATTCCATCAGTTTAAAAAATACAGATTATTCCATTCAATACGACCCCGGTGATTCTACCTCCGATTTTTATGGCGGCAACAGTAACTGGCGTGGCCCGGTATGGATGCCCATCAATTACCTTATTATAAAGGCCATAAAAAAATATGGTGAATTTTATGGCGACGATCTGCAGGTAGAATGCCCCAGGGGCAGTGGTAAAATGATGAACCTGAAAGAGGTGGCAGCAGAACTCACCAGGCGTATCATTTCTATTTTTGAAAAAGATACCAAAGGGCATCGCTCTGCACATGGTGATTACAATTGGTTTTACCAGCAGCCGGAAAATAATAACCTGGTGTTGTTTCATGAATATTTTCATGGCGACACAGCAAGCGGGCTGGGTGCCAGCCACCAAACCGGCTGGACTGCAGTGTTGGTAGATCTTATAAGAGACTGAGTATAAAACTGGCTTTCAATTAACCTGTGTTAATTACCGTTTAACCAAAGAAGATGTCACTTTTACGCCGGCATTAATGTATAATTATTTTATATTTTCAGTGGTAGTATTCCGGCAGTGAAATATCTTTACGCCATGTTTGCTGTAACTACCATACACGAGGACGGCTTTGAAAAACTGGTTTTAAAAGACAAGGTTAATCAAACGTCGGCTACCATCATTCCTTCCTGCGGTGCCATTCTGCAGGCTTTTACAGTATGGCACAAAGATGGATGGGTCAATATCATTGACGGGTACAAAAGCAAAGCTGATTTTGACGCCCATGTTACTTCAAAAGGTTTTAAAAGCTGTAAACTGTCTCCCTTTGCCTGCAGGATACATGATGCCACTTACCGGTTTGCAGGCAAAACTTATACAATAGAAAAATTTTTGCTGAACGGTGCTGCCCTGCATGGGCTTATCTATGATGCAGCATTTACCATTACAGCAACATGGGCCAATGAGCATAGTGCCGGTGTGGCGGCAGTGTTTGAATACAGTGGCACAGATAAGGGCTATCCATTTGCATACGACTGTGCTGTACAATATGAGTTAAAGAAAAACAATGCTCTAACACTCACCACTACCATCACCAATAAACATACGGCAGGTATTCCAGTGCAGGATGGCTGGCATCCGTATTTTAGTTTTGGCGGCCCGGTAAATACACTGCAGCTGTGTTTTAAAAGTGAGGCCCTGGTGAACTTAAATGAACAGCTGATACCAACAGGCACCTTCACCCCTTATCAGGATTATGCTGCATTCAGTACTATTGGAGATACCAGTTTTGATCATTGTTTTTTACTTAGCACTACTGCAGCACAACCCCTGTGTATTCTAAAGGATGAGGTACAGCAGTTGCAGCTGGAAATTTACCCCGGTGCCAGTTACCCATACCTGCAAATTTATACTCCGCCGCACCGTAACAGTATTGCCATAGAGAACCTGAGTGCCCTGCCGGATGCTTTTAATAATAACACCGGACTTTTAGTACTGGCACCTGAAAGTGCCGCACAGTTTACAACCACATATCAAGTAACTTCGCTGTTATAAACCAGTTATCAACGCACATGAACAGTATTGCAATAAATGTACAGACGATATTTAAAGAACAATTTTCTGAAGCACCCCGATTATATTTTTCCCCCGGCCGTATCAATTTAATAGGCGAGCACATTGATTATAACGATGGCTTTGTAATGCCTGCAGCTATTAACAAGGGGATTTATTATGCGGTGGCAGCCAATGGCACGGATACCATTCACTGTGTTGCTGCCGATTTTAATGAAACCCTGTTGTTACGCATTAGTGCAGTTAAAAAAATGGACAGCTGGAAAAATTATGTACTGAGCGTGGTAAATGAATTTATTATACTGGGAAAGGCCATTAATGGTTTTAACTGTGTATTCAGCGGCGACATTCCACAGGGATCGGGCATGAGTTCCTCTGCAGCGGTGGAGGGCGGACTGGCTTTTGCTATTAATGATATTTTTAACATTGGTTTAAGCAGGGTAGAACTGGCATTACTCTGTCAAAGGGCCGAGCATAACTTTCCAAATGTTAAATGCGGCATCATGGATATGTATGCCAATTTAAATGGGAAAAAAGATCATGTGATTTTGCTGGATTGCACGCATATCACGCATGAATACTTTCCTTTTGTGCTGGCCAATCATAAAATTGTAATGCTCAACAGCATGGTACATCATTCTTTGGCCAGTGGAGAATACAATGTGCGCAGGCAACGATGCGAAGAAGGGCTGGCCATATTAAAAGCGGCATTGGGGGTGCAGTCTTTCCGGGATATTGCCAGCGTGGATGTAATTGCGCCATATAAAAATACCATGAAACCTGAAGTGTTTGACTGCTGTACATACGTAGTGGAAGAAATAGGACGTACCAGAAAGGCAGGAAATTTATTAAGGCAAAATGATTTGGCTGCATTCGGCCAATTGATGTATGCCACGCATGATGGACTGAGCAGGTTATACCAGGTAAGTTGCCCCGAGCTTGATTTTTTAGTGGCACTGGCCAAAGAAAATACGTCGGTAATAGGAGCCAGGTTAATGGGCGGGGGCTTTGGTGGTTGTACCATCAATATTGTACAAAATGAAGCAGTGCCCAATTTTATTGCACAAACCAGTGCAGCTTACCACAAGCAGTTCAATATTTTACCCGAAGCGTATGTAATGGAGATCAGTGACGGAACAAACAGGATCAGCATATAATACATCAGCTGCGCACCAGTAATATGCAGCTGGTATTATTTTAATGCAGTATCAGGTCTTTTTCAAAAACAATGCATAATTCGCAGCCCTTATCGGGCGCAGAGTTAATGGTTACTTTGCCGTTGTATAATGAAGCCCTGGTTTTAATGTTCATCAGGCCAACACCTTCATATTTTTTAGCAGTATCAAACCCAATGCCATCATCTTTTATATACAGTACAATGGTTTTATTATCGCAGCAAAGTGTGATGTACACGTTCTTTGCCTTGGCATACTTATGAATATTATTCAGTTGCTCCTGAACAATTCGGTAAATACTCAGCTTAAGTTTGTCGGGCATATTACTTTCATCCACACAGTCCAGTTTGTTATGGATGGCAAAGCTGCTGGTAGTGCCCACTATTTTAATAATATTATACAAGGCTTTTTGTAAAGAAGTTTCTTCCAGTGATGGTGGAATCATAGAGTGCGACAGTATCCTGATCTCTTTGATGGCACTATTAATAAGTTGATCAGTTTCGGCAAGCACTTTCGGGTCTTGCACGTATCTTTTTGCCACACCCAGGTACAGTAAAGAGCTTGCCAGTATCTGGTTTACATTGTCGTGCAACTCTCTGCCAATTTGTTCCCGCTCTTTTTCCTGTGCTGTAATAACAGCATTGGTAATTTCGTTTTGTTTTTGTGCTCTTTCTGCTTCCAGGTTTTGCTGCAATATTATTTTTTCGGTAACATCATTGGCCATCGCCATAACCGCCTGCCTGCCATTGTAAGGGATCTGGTGAGAAGTAATATCCATGAAAATATCCTCCCCTTTTTTAGTCATATGTTTCCAGGTGCCGAAGTTTTTTAACTCCGGGTTTAATTTTATTTTTTCCACCAGGGTGGTTATCTTTCCCCATTCTTCTTTTTTTCGCAGATCAAGTATGGTTAGCTGCAAAAATTCTTCTTTACTGTACCCGTACAATTTACTGGCGGTTTCGTTAGAATCTAAAATTCGCAGTGTTTCAATATCCCACAGGAACATACAGGCAGGGTTATTGTTAAACAAATAACGGTGCCTTTCTTCAGATGACCTCAATGCCTCTTCTGCCTCCTTTTCTTTGGTAATATCTGTTTGAATGGCGAAATAGCCAATATGTTGGCCAGATGTGTCAAACTCGGGCTGGCATTGTACCCGTAGCCATATTTTTTGCCCCGCTTTTGTATAGTTGATAATGTCGCAGGCATAAGGCACCTGTTTCTTTATCTTCATACGCATGTAACGTACTACCACCTTACTTGTTTCGGGGCCCTGCAAAAAATCGCCTGGTTTTTTGCCTATCACTTCGTTGTGTGTAAACCCGGTGATCCTGGTAAAGGCCTCATTCACCCATTGAATTTTTTGATCCGTATCGGTCACCATTACTGCATTGGTAGTTTGATGCGCCACCAGCGACAATTTTTTTAATTCCTCTTCGGCCTGTTTTTGTTCGGTAATATTTTTAGAGGCACCAATTACTCTTACGGGCTTTCCCTGCTCATCACGCATGATGTATCCATTGTCTTCAATATGAATATAAGCACCATTATCAGCTAATACCCTGCATTCTGTTTTAAAAAGATACTGATCTGAAGAATTAAAAATACCTTCTTTTATCCGGTTCACTTTTTCCAGGTCATCAGGGTGTATTCTTGAATCCCAGTCCGATTCTGTACCTGCCGGATTGTAGGAAGTGGCAGAGAATATTTTTTCCCACCCATCTTTGCTCCTGTATACTTCGCCGGTCAGCAGGTTCCAGTCCCATACCATATCACTGCTCACTTTTGCTACCAGTGCATATCTTTCGTTGCTAAGCTTTACGGCATCGCTGGCTTTTTTTTGTTTGTTCCTTACTTCCCTGTATAAACGCTTGCGTTCTCTTTCCAGCCGGTATTTTTCAATAGTATTTAAAACAGCGGTAGGTAAACGGTGCAGCCGGTCTTTCATGATATAATCATCGGCACCCTGCTTAATTATTTTTATGGCAAGATCATCGCTTACAGTTCCGGAAACAAGGATGAAGGGAATGTGCAGATCGAGCTGGTGTACCACCTGTAAAGCATCAACGGAAGTAAAATAAGGTAATGAGTTATCGGCCAGGATCACATCTGGCGAAAACTGGTGCAGCGCATTGGTGAATCCTTCTTTTGAGTTTACTACAAGTCTTTCAAAACTAATATCTTGCTTTTGCAGCTCTTTGCCCACCAGTTCGGTATCAGCAACCACATCTTCCAGATGCAAAATTTTAATTGGGTGTTTCATAATTCCAGTGCTTATTCTGTTATCACAGGTGAATGATTAATGAGCAGCCAGTAGGTAACCAGCTGCTGTATGATGCTGACAAATGCTGCAGTATCGGTTGGCTTTATCACAAAACTATTGACTGCCAGGTGATAACTGTTAATGATGTCTTTCTCTTCGGTGCATGATGTAAATACCACCACGGGTATAACCCTGGTAATTTCATTGGCTTTAATATGCCGTAGTACTTCAATGCCATTGATACCGGGTATGGCTAAATCTAAAAGCACCAGTTTAGGAAATTTTCTTTTACCGCGATTGTAAAAATTGCCACGCCCAAAAATAAAATCCAGCCCTTCTTCCCCGCTGCCCAGTTGCACCAGCTTGCCGTTCTGTTGTACTTTCTGCAGTGTGTGTACAATCAGTTCGATGTCAGTTATGCTGTTATTGATCAATAATATCTCCACATCGGCCAACTCTTTCATAGCGTTTGGTTTCAGGTAGTTTACAATTAACAATGTTTGTAACCAGTGTAACTGTTACATGTAATAAAAATCATTGCTCCCGTTACTGCTAACAAACAATACGTGCAGGTACCAGCCGCATGCCAATGCATCATCATTAAGCAGTACCTGCTGTGTTTGTTGAACGAACAAGCGCACAGATTTTTTGGTTTTATATTGGATCTAATGCATTTTAATATTGGCACTTAAAGCGGTTTTTGCACTATTCATTCACAGCCGGTGCAATGCAAATGTGTTGCAAACACCAGCGCTGAATAATATGCAAATAAACAAAGCCGGCCATGCGCCGGCAATAGTTGTATTAGTAATGTTTTTAATTATTTTTTTGGCATATCTGTAGTACGTATACTACGCAGTGATACACAATTGGCTACAAGTTGACTAAAGGTTATGTAATGAGGCTGTTACAGGTTGTATTCTATAGCATACCGGATAATGTCAGCATTGGTACGCAGGTTCATTTTATTAAGCAAATTAGTACGGGTGGTGCTAACTGTAGACACACTTACTGAAAGCTGCTGTGCAATTTCTGATATGGCCTGACCGGCAGCGATCTGTTTAAAAATTTCAAACTCTCTGTCGGTAAGTAATTCATGCGGGGCTTTGTTACCACTGTTGGGGTTTAGCCAGTCAGTTAATTGTTCCACTACACCCGGCGAAATGTATTTGCGGCCCAGTAACAACAGGTGCACTGCTTTTATCAGTTCTTCGTTGGGGGCGTCTTTACTTAAATAACCCGCTGCACCGGCTTTTAAGGCCCTGATAGCATACTGCTCTTCGGGGTGTATGCTCAGCATCAATAATGGTAAGGCAGGAAAATTTTTCTTTACAAATTGAGCCACTTCCAGGCCGCTTTTTCCCGGCATGGTATGGTCGCTGATGACAAGGTCCCAATGACCCGTTCTGATCTTTTCAATAGCCGTATCTGCATCTGCAGCTTCTTCAATTTCTGCACCTGTAAATTCATCCAGCATGATTTGGCGTACGCCTTTTCGCACGGCGCCATGGTCATCTGCAACAAGTATTCGCATATTATATTTTTAATGTTATTGGTAAACGTTGCACTATAGATGATTCAGCATTTACAATAATACCTGTAATTATTAAATTGGCACCACAATTCTAATAAAAGTTCCATTGCCGTGCTCACTTTGCAAATCAAATGTGCCGCCTAAAGCAAAGGTTCTTTCTTTTATACCCAATAAGCCAAAACTTTTTGTGGTGGCTCTTTTTTCTGCATCTATTCCCCTGCCATTATCACGAATCTCTAAAATAATCGTATTGTCAACTATTTGCAAGCGGCTGTTGATCTCATGTGCACCAGAGTGCCGTACAGCATTGGTAAGGGCTTCCTGGTAAATTCGGAAAAGCGCCGTACTTACTTCAATACGCAGGTCGGTATCCGGTATCTCCGAAATAAAGTTGATCATAATACCAAACCTTTTTTCCACTTCCTGGCTTTGCCATTCCAGCGCAGCCACCAGCCCAAGATCGTCGAGCATGCTTGGACGAAGGTTTGAAGATATTCTTCTTACTGACTGGATAGTACCTTTTATCAGCGCAATCATTTCCTTTGTTTTTTGCTGCAACTGTGTGTCTTTACCGGTCATTTTAATATTCAACCATTCAATACCCAGTTTTAAACCGGTGAGCTGCTGCCCCAGTTCATCGTGAATGTCACGTGCTATCTGCACCCTTTCTTCTTCCCTGATAGTTTGCAGGTGGCCCGACAGTTCATGCAGTTCTTTATTGATGTTTGCAATTACAGTCTCGCTTCTTTTTCTTTCGGTAATATCGTTGGATATGATCATCATCGCCTTGCGGCCATTATACTCAATGGGGTGACCCGAAACTTCCACATTGATGATATCACCATTAGCTTTTTGATGCCGCCATTCTTCCGCATTAAAAGTAGCCTGGGAATTGGCCTCTATGTTCGGTTGGATGAATCTTTCCAGGTCTTCTGCCGGATGTATATCTTTCACTGTCATTGTAGTAAACTGTTTGCGGCTGTATCCGTAATGCTTAACTGCGGCTTCGTTTACTTCCAGTATGCTGTATGTTTCCAGGTCAAAGATCCATTTGGGCATGGGGCTGTGATTGAACAGGTAGCGGTATTGCTCTTCAGATTTTTTAATGGTTTCCTGTGCTTTCTTTCTTTCAGAAATATCTCTTACAAATGCGCAAAAGAATTCTTCGCCATCCTGTTTAATAGGTGTAATGGTTAACTCAACAGGAAATTCCTGGTGCTGTTTATTAATGGCTTTAAGTTCTATCAATGCATTTAATACAGGCCCCTTGCCTGTTTGTAAATATTTTTCCAACCCGGCATCGTGCATGGCCCGGAATTTTTCAGGAATAATGGTTGATGAAAGCAACTTACCCATCACTTCATTTTCTTCCCATCCAAATACCTCTTCAGCTTTGGGATTCCAGAAAGTGATGATTCCACTTGTATCCATACAAATGATGGCATCCAGTGCGGAGGTCATGATGAGTCTTCTTTTCTCTTCACTTTGCCTGATCTCTTCCTCTTTTTTCTTTCTTTCAGTAATATCGATCGATAAAATAAACAACCCTTCCGGTACAGGCTGAATACTCAGTTCGAACCAGGCACTCGATTTGTCGGGGTAAATAAAATGATTGACCATGTAACCCGACCTTTTTTGTTCCATGCACTGCTTCAGCATCCTGAACATTTCTGATTTTTCAATGCCCGGGTATCTTTCCATCATAGTATGCCCAAGTAAAAATTCTTTTGGCGCTTCACCCTGTTTGGCTGCGGTATCATTAATGTACAGGTAGCGCCAGTCAAATCCAATGATCTGCACTCCTTCCAGCATTTTATCCAGTGTATTTCTAAACCGTTTTTCACTTTCCAGTATATTCTGCTGGGCTTTTTTAATTTCTGTAATATCAATACCCACACCTATCAGGCATTGTTTTCCTTCAAATTCCGAAGCCCAACCGGTAAAATAGTACGGTATTTTTTCCCTGTTCTTTTTTAAAAAGAAAGCTTCTACCTCAGCAGAACCGGTTTCAAACACTTTCCTGATCCGGTCATCTAATAATTCCCTCTCATCCGTATCAAAAAAATCAAGCGGGTGCATGGTGGTTATCTCGGCAGAATGATATCCCGAAACGGTTTCAAAATTTTTATTCCACCTTAAAAAATTACCCCCGGTATCATACAAATAAAATATACCCGGAAGGCTGTTGATAATAGATTCAGAAAACTCTTTTTCTTTTATCAGTTGTGCTTCAGCTTTTTTTCGGGCAGTAACATCCATCATGCTGCCTACCATGCGTACCGGATTGCCATCTTCATTTCTAAGAATATAGCAACGGTCATAAATATGCCTGTACTGATCATCCGTTGTTTTAAACCTGTATTCAGAAAAAAACACGTTTTGAGAGGAGTCTAAACTTCGGGTCTGTTTTTCTACTATCGCATTTCTGTCATCGGGATGAATTCGTTCCATCCATTCTTTATCCGAAGGAACCGGATCTGCCGTAGTTAAGTTATACAGTTGCTGGTGTGTTTCGTTGCTCCATAATTCCCCGGTTTCAAAATTCCATTCCCATAGTGCATCATTGGTGGCACGGGTAATCATTTCAAAGCGGAAATTAGAATTTTGCAGTTCCTGCTGCGTTTTTTTTCTTTCGGTAATATTTCTGGCAATGGCATGAAAATAGCCGTTGGATAACAGCTTTGAACTTACTTCCACATCAATAATACTTCCGTTCTTTTGAATATATTTTCGTTCTGTGGTAACAATATTGCCTGAAAGTAATTCAGTAAACTGCAGCGGCACCCGCTTAAGATCTTCCGGCTCCATCAGGTCAAAAACTGTTAGCGAAAGCAATTCTTTTTTTGAATAGCCGGTTAGTTTTTCTGCACTCGTATTTATAGCTGTAAACTTTCCAAATTTATCATACAGGAAGATTGGGTCTGATGCCTGTTCAACGAGTGTTCGGTATTTTTCTTCACTTTCAATAATCAGCAGCTCAGTTTTTTTTCTTTCTGAAATATCCATAATAACGCCAAACCAGGTAATGGTTCCGTCCGTTTCTGGTTTTGGGATGGAATGTCCTTCCAGCCATATCTCACCCTTTTGCGGATGCAGGTAACGGAATGCACATTTCCAGGGCGATAAGTTATTTGCTGAATGCTCAATACTTTCTGCAATAACATCCCTGTCATCTGGATGAAATGATTTTACTACAATTGTTGCATCTTGCTCAAGCACCTGGCTGCTGTGTCCAAAAATGTCTTCTATGTTATTTTTTGCGTAAGGGAAACTAAAACGTGCATCCTGTGCAGATCTTCTGTTGAAGGAATAAATAAGACCGGGAGATGTTTCGGCTATTTTTGCAAATTTATCATTTTGTTCTTTAAGTAAATTTTCTGCCTGTTGCCTTAATTTTTCTTTTTCAATGATCTCCAAACCAAATGAGATATCGCCTGTAACTTCCAGTATCAATGCGGTTTCTGTTTCATCAAAAAAATGTTTTTCTGCAGCATAGATACTGAAAGCGCCCACTACTTTTCCAAATTTAGTAATAGGGGCGGCAATGGAAGAATGGTATCCCCGGGCCAAAGCTTCGTCTCTCCATGGGGCCATTAGGGGGTCCGTTGCAATATCATTACAAACAACATGTCTTGCCTCGCGTATAGCTGTGCCTGTAGGCCCCTTGCCTTCAGCTTCATTCAGTACTTTAATTTTTTTGATGCGCAGTAAATACTCCTCGTCGTCGCCCGAAAAAGCTACCGGTATTACCTGCAGAATTGGTTCATCCACCACACCAATCCATGCCAGTTTAAATTTTCCCAAATCAACTGCTATATCGCATGATCTTTTAAACAGGTCAGCTTCATCAGTAGTATGTACAATCATTTGATTTATCTGGCTGATGAAATTATACAGCCTGTTGGCTTTCAATATTTTTTGTTCTGCTTTTTTCTTTTCAGTGATATTGGCAAAAAAAACGGAAATGCCATCTGTTGAAGGATAAATATGGTTTTCGAGCCAAACATCCATCGGCGCATAATATGCTTCCAGGTAAACATATTCCTGTTTTTCCATCGCATGATGATAAGCATTATAGAATGGTTGGTTGGCACTGCCGGAAAATAACGTCCAGATATTTTTTCCAATAAGCTCTCCTGTTGTATGATTCAGTAATTCGCCGGCTCTGTTATTTACATAAGTGTAACACCAGTTACTGTCTAGTGCTGCAAAAGCATCTGTTATACGTTCAAAAATATGTGCCAGTTCGTCTGACTTTTGTTTTACATCCTTATTCAATGCCCGGTTAGCGGTTAACAAAATATGTTCCGATTGTTTTTGTAACCGGATACGTTGGCGGAGTATAAAGAAAACAACCAGCAGTAAAATAAATATCAATACTGCCAGCCCTGTAAGTATGCCGTTAAAATATCTGATGGCATTGCGGTTGGCAGTCCTGCGAATTTCCAGCAGCCTGTTTTCTTCCTGCTGAATAGCAGAACTGATTTTTCTTATTTGATCGGTATATAATTTGCCTTCGCCGCTGTTTGTTAATTGCATGGCAGCTGCCAGCCCTTTTTCTTTACGTGTGTTTACCTGGCGCCTTGAAAATGCAATCCGTTGTTGTACATATCCAGTCAATGAATCTAACTGAGCCTGTTGTGCAGGATTGCCCGTTATTAATTTTTGCAGGTTGGTAATTTCATTGAAAATTGTTTTTTCAGCTCTTTCAAGGGGCTCCAGAAATTTGGTTGATCCGGTTAGTGCAAATCCCCTTGACCCGGTTTCATTGTCTATGGCATCTGACAATATTTTTTGCGAATTATATAATACATTACTGGTATGAGCAATCAAAACTTCGGTATCGTGTACTTTTTGAGATTGCTTATACGAGATAAACAGGATAGTGAGGATTGAAAAAACAATCAGTACTAAACCGGTAACCAATATTTTTTCAGGCGTATTTTTCATTTTAGTTACGGCTCTTTTAGGGTTTGTTTGCAGATGCCTGGCATCTGATGGAGTTTTTAAGCAAAAAAAAAGATCGGCTTATTCTACAAGCCTGTAGTATTAATACTATAGTGCTGTTCCATTTACTAGTAATTTAATTAAAAAAACAACGGATACAAAACTTCTTTTTTGATATTGCAGATGGGTTGCTTAAAAATGTTGTTAATCCCTGTAAATGAGTGTCTGTGGGCATTTGAGACAATTGCAATTTCATGTTTTGTAATACAATTTTGTAATGCAATATTACCCGATTGTAATAGGCAATACTTTTTTAAAAGTATTATTTTAATTTGTAGAACTCTTTTAAATAATTATTATAATAAGTGGATAGATAGCTATTTTTGTGTAGTACTTAATGTACAACCAATTTTCACCCACTACCTAAACCAAACAACTATGAAAAATTTTCTTTTAATTGATGATCATCAAATCATCAGGTCGGGCGTAAAAAATATTTTACTGGAATTATACAAACCTTGTGATGTATACGAGGCAGAAAATGAAAGTACTGCTACCGAACAACTGAAGCAGCGCTCTTACGACCTGATCATTATGGATGTACAAATGCCCGACACTGATTCGGCTGGATTAATGGAATACATTAAAACAGTATATCCCAATGCTAAAGTGCTCATCTTTTCCATGACTGCAGAAAGTATTTATGCCAAGCGTTTTTTAAAAGCAGGTGCCATGGGATTTGTTACCAAAAATTCCGGCTTAACAGAATTGCAGAAAGCAATTGACATGATACTGAACGACAGGATATACATGAGCAATCATTTGTTAGAACAGCTGGTGGTTGACCTGGGGGGCAATAAGGTAAGCGATCCGTTTGAAAAATTAAGTTCCAGAGAAATAGAAATAGTATCACTGCTCACCAGCGGCAAATCACTCACCGAAATTGCTGAGATATTATCACTGGCAATTTCAACCGTGGGCACCTATAAAGCCCGCCTGTTTGAAAAACTGAAAGTGAACAACCTGGTAGAATTAATTGAAATGTGGCGTTTATACCGTCAGAATTCTGTGTAAGACTGAGATTATTCTTATACGCGGATGTATATCTTTTTTCTGTGCAGCAGCCATGCCAGCAACCACATCATGGCAATAAAGCAAAGCGCATATAAAAGCGATCCGATATTGGGCAATGATGGAAAAACAGGTTTGCATGCATGTTCATAAAACCAGCTGAAAGGAGTAAGGTATTGCGGCTTTCCTTGTGCGCTAGTACCATTGCTGATCCGTATCAGCCCCATCAGCCTGGGTAAAATACCGCTCATGGCAAATATGAACAGGGCATTTTTGCCAAAAACATCAAAAAAACTGCTCCACATACCAGTGCGTTTTTTAAATTCTATTACATAAATCAGCATAGCTAAAATCAATAATGCCAGGCCGGTGGTATATACGGTATAACTGCTGGTCCATATTTTTTTATTGATGGGAAAAACCATATCCCAGCAAAAGCCTGTAAATATCAAAACACAACCTGCCACAAACAATCCATTGAGCATTTCTTGTGTTTTACCTTTTTGGATGATGTAATTACCCACTAAAAAACCCAGTATCACCTGTACAATGGCTGCAAATGTATTCATCAAACCTTCGGGGTCAAAAGCAACGCCTTCTCCGTGATACATATGCGATTCGCCCAGCAGTTGTTTGTCGATATTGGTGCCAAACCAGCCGCTGATACTAAACGGATCGGAGGGATTGGCTGCCACGCACAAAAACCAGTATAATAATAAAATAACCGCACTGGCTACAAAAGCACCCCTTACCCTGCAATAGTGTATGATTACGGCAGCAAAAAAATAGCTGAGTGCAATACGCTGCAGCACGCCAAAGATGCGCAGGTTTTCAAAAGGCTTGCCCACTACATGGCCCGCATCATTGTATTTGATAAAAGGAAACCAGTTTAAAAATAAACCAATACAAAAAATAAGAACGGTACGCTTTACAATCTTTTGCCAAAATGCGGCATTACCGGCGGCTTCTAATTTAGGCATTACAAAGGCCATGGCATTACCTACGGCAAATAAAAAAAATGGGAATACCAGGTCGGTGGGGGTGCAGCCATGCCAACTGGCATGATCCAGTGGTGCAAACAGGTGCGACCAGCTGCCGGGATTATTTACCAGTATCATCAATGCCACAGTGGCACCGCGAAAAACATCCAGGGAATAAAAACGTTGATTCATACAGCTGTTTTGTTGGTAATGAGTTGCAGGGGGCTATTTCCCAAATTTACTAAAAATAGAATAATGATTAAAGGCCATTGACAACTCACCACTCACCATCACATCCGCTCACTCAGTTCCAGCCAGCGCATTTCTTTTTCGTCTAAAAGCGATACGATCTCGCCAATTCTTGCCGCAGCTTTTTGCAGGTCTTCAAAATTCAAACTGCCACTGTTCATTTTTTCTTCCAGCGATGTTTTTTCATTTTGTAAGGCAGGCATTTCTTTTTCTAAAGTTTCAAACTCATGCTTCTCTTTAAAGCTTAATTTTTTTTGTTCGCTGCCCGGTGTTTTTTGTTTTACCGAGGGAGCTTCCGCCACGGGTATTTTTTCTGCTACTACTTCATACCCTGTAAATTTTGCATTGGCCAATGCTTCACGGTACTGTGTATAGTTGCCCGGAAAGTCTTTGATCACTCCATCGCCTTCAAATGCAAACAGGTGATCTACCATCCGGTCCATAAAATACCTGTCATGACTTACAATTAAAATACAACCCGGATATTCCAGTAAAAATTCTTCCAGGGTACGCAGTGTTTGCAGGTCCAGGTCGTTAGTAGGTTCATCCAGGATTAAAAAATTCGGATTTAAAAAAAGCACACTTAATAAATGCAATCTTCTTTTTTCTCCGCCGCTCAGTTTACTTAATGGTGTGTACTGCTGTTCGGCATTAAAGCCAAATTTTTCCATGAACTGGCTGGCGCTGATCTTACTGCCGTCTGCCAAAGGAAAAAATTCGGCAAAATCTTTTACATACTCAATAGCCCGTTTGTCTTCTTTATATTTTAAACCCTCCTGGTTAAAATTGCCAAACACCACGGTATCTCCATGATTTATTTTTCCGCTGTCGGGCTGTTCTTCATGTAAGGCAATTTTTAAAAAGGTAGATTTACCTACTCCGTTTTTACCTACAATACCTACCCGTTCGCCTCTTTTAAAAGTATAATCAAATCCTTTGATCAGCACTTTATCGCCATAACTTTTATTGATCTTTTTCATCTCCAGAATTTTACCGCCAAGCCGGGTCATTTTCACCTGCAGGCTTACTTCGGTATCTTCTTTTTTCTGGCTTACCCGTTCTTCCACATCTGCAAATGCATCCTGGCGGCTTTTACTTTTGGTGGTACGTGCTTTGGGCTGCTTGCGCATCCATTCCAGTTCTTTCCTGAAAATATTTTTATCTTTTTGCAGTTCACTGGCCTGCACTTCCTGCCGCAAACTTTTTTGTTCTAAAAAATAATCGTAATCACCCTTATAAGTAAATATTTTTTCTTCATCCATCTCCAGTATTTCGTTGCACACGGCATCTAAAAAATAGCGGTCATGCGTTACCAGCAGTAAAGTTACTTTTTGAGCACTCAGGTAATCTTCCAGCCATTCAATCATGCCCACATCCAGGTGGTTGGTGGGTTCATCCAGTATCAGCAAACAGCGGCCTTCGTGCAGCTGCATTTCTATCAGCGCCTGTGCAAGGGCTACTCTTTTACGCTGGCCGCCACTGAGGTTTTTTACCGGCTCATTTAAATGGTGCAGGTTCAGCTTGCCTAATATCTGTTTTAATTCGCTTTCAAAATTCCAGGCATTGTTTTCATCTACTAGTGCCATCAGGTCGGTAAGTTTTTCAATATTGTCGGCATCTTCCTCCAGGCACTGCTCATAGGCTTTTACTACTTTTACCACCGGATTGTCCATGCGCAGTACATTGTCCCAGATGCTTTTGTGTTCTTCAAAAGGCGTATCCTGCTGCAGCATGATCACTTTAATGTCTTTATGTACCCACACGGTACCACTGTCCGGTGTATCCAGCCCGGCTATAATTTTTAATAAAGTGGATTTGCCACTTCCGTTACGGGCCACAAAAGCAATTTTGTCGCCTTCTTCCACATAAAAACTGATGTTTTTAAAAAGGGTGCGTATACCAAACGATTTACTGATATTTTCTATTGAAGCGTAGTGCATAAGCGGCAAAGGTACTTGTTGACAGAGGAATTATGAATTAAGAATTTGAAATGCATGATAAATGTTAATTTTGTTTGCAGCTGTTCATTTAACTGCACATGCCCAGTTTTCTTTAATCAATAGTATGAATGCACCAAAAAAACTTGTTGGGCTCAGCGGCGTGGTTATCATTAACCTGGCCCTGCAGTTTTTGTTTCAATGGTATATAATAGTTTCGTTTGGTGCCGGAGCGGTTACGGATGCCTATTTTGGTGCCATGGTGATACCGCAATTTATTCTTTTGGTACTCAGCGGGTCGCTTAGTTTTGTATTGGTGCCTGTATTGTCGCAGTACCACGGTGCCGATTTTAATAAAGAAAGCTGGAATTACTTCCAGGCAACGGGTCTGTTATTTGGTGCCATTGCTATACTGTTGTTTTTTTCGGCCCGGTGGTGGGTGCACCTGCTTTTTCCGGTATTTAGCGGTGCTATGTACGAACTGTCGTTAGATTTATCGCGGATACAACTGCTGGCCATGGTAGTATCGGCACTGTTGAGTGTGGTGTGGGCCGCCCGAAGTGCAAAAGAGCAGTTTTTTGTAATTGAAACCTCTTCTATTATTGCCAACTGCATCGCCCTGTTGTTATTTTATTTTGCCATCAGGTATTACGATATTTATGCGGCTGCCTGGGTAAGTGTAGTAAGGGTGCTGTTACAGTTGGTGTTACTGGCTGCTGTTTTAGGCCCTTACCATCAACCTCGCTTCAAATCACTGTCGTTTGGTAATACGTGGAAAAAAATAAAACCACTGCTGGCAGGTAATATGTATTACAAGACAGATATGATTGTAGACCGGCACCTAACTTCAACCGGGGCCAACGGCGATCTTACTCTTTTTAACCTGGCACAACAAATATATGCGGCGGGCAATGCTGTTTTATCAAAAGTACTGGTAAATACCATGGTGCCGCAATTGGCAAAAGCGTATCATACCAGCGATCATTCAAAATACCAGCGGTTGTTTAAAAAAAGATTGCTGGTTTCTTTTATTGTTACTGTTGCCGTACTGGCTGCCATTCTTTTAGTGGGTAAATGGGGGCTCACCGCCATCTTTTCTTTTAAAAATTTTTCAGCAGCAGCTATTTCCAAACTATGGTACCTGCTGCTGATATTAGGCGGGTACTGGATTGGTGGTTTAACAGGAGCCATTACCTCCAGTGCATTTTATGCATGCGGTAATACCACCACACCCACCCTGATAGGTGCAATCAATTATACCATATTTCTGCCGCTGAAAATATTTTTTTATTACAGGTTTGGTATACAGGGACTTGCTATTACGGTAAGCGCAGCCTACCTGGTAAGCGTGAGCATACAGTTACTGTATTTAAATAAAACTTTAAAAAAACGGTGAAGGTAACCATTGGCATACCAACATATAACCAGGCTGCTTACATTGAAAAAGCGGTGCAAAGTGCATTGGCACAAACCTACCCTTTTATTGAAGTGATAGTGGCCGATGATGGTTCAATGGATGATACAGCTGCGTTGATGGAAAAATTTTGCATCGATCCAAGGTTCAGGTATCAAAAAAACCCAACCAACCTGGGCCGTACAGGCAATTATAAACAACTCTTGTACCAGCTGGCTACCGGAGATTGGTACCTGAATATTGACGGAGATGATTATTTAAAGGATACTGCTTTTATTGCTGATGCAGTGCAGCTGATAGTTAATAACGAAAACATTGTGGCTGTAACTGCCAATTGCGAACGTTTGAACGAGCGTGCAAACACCAGCGTAATATATACCAGCCAATATGAAAATGGGCAGGTTGCTGCGGGATTACAATTCCTTGCAGCGGTTGCGGCCCAAAAAGCACAGGTGAATCATGCAACTACTTTATATAAACGGGGTGCTGCAATAGCCATTGACTTTTACCGCCTTCCTATTTTAAGCAGCGATTTTGAATCTATTTACCGGTTACTGTTACATGGTAATGTGGCATACCTGAACAGGGTAGCGGCTGTGTGGCGCAACCATGGTAACAATACTGTACTTACCAAAACCCTGCAACAATCGGTACATAATTTACAATTGCCATCATCGGTGGCGGCATATGCCCGGCAGCAAGGGCTTGATCTAAGCCGCTGGGCCAATACCATGCGTAAAAATATGATTGCCGCCATACTGGTAGAATCAAAAGGCCGGGGCACTATTTCTTTATTCAGATCGTTTTGGTACTGTTTGTTGCAGTATCCTGCAGCCACACTTAAAACAGTGTGCCATGTAAAAGCCGTATGGAAACACCTGCGGCAACCAGTTACAAAACACATTACAACATCCAATGAACTGTGTTGATATGAAGGAGCACCCGGTACATACAATAAAAGTTTTAATCATCATCCCCACTTTACAGTGTGGTGGTTCAGAAAAATATGTTGTACAGTTGTGCAATACCAGCAGGCATCCTCAAATTAAAATTACTCTTGCGGTACTGGATAACAGTGCTGCGTTCTATACCATCAGCAATCCGCTGGTTACCGTTATTGACCTGGGAGTAAAAAAAGTAAGGGCTTCTTTTTTTAAGATCAGGAAACTGGTGCAGCAATTACAGCCCGGTATTATATATACCACTGCCAATCACCTGAACCTGTATATGGCCCTGTTTAAAAATGTGATGGCTCCGGGGGTTGTAATTGTTGCCAGAGAGTCGAGCATAGTAAGTATTAACAACCGGCGGGCAAAGTGGCCGGCATTGTATAACCTGCTGGTGACCTGTTTTTATAAAAGATTGAATGGCATTGTTTGCCAGTCGGCATATATGCAAAACGACCTGTTAATGCATTACCGCATTAAAAAAGAACGCACGGTTGTAATACACAATGCAGTTGAAGCAACCGGGCCCGTCAATATGGCCGTGCAGCCAAATAAATTCATTACGGTGGCCCGTTTATCAGAAGAAAAGGGGCTGTGCCGTTTAATACGGGCTGTTGCAGGGCTTGCAATTCCCTTCAGCTATTATATAATTGGAGCGGGGCCGCAGAAAGAAGAACTGGAGCATTTGATTGCAGCGCTGGGCTTGCAGGAGAAGGTATTTTTAATGGGAGAAAAAACCGATCCATACAAAGGGATGGATGACGCAGCATTTTTTTTATTGGGCTCGTATTATGAAGGATTTCCTAATGCGGTGCTGGAGGCAGGTGCCCTGGGTATTCCGGTAATTGCTTTTGATGCACCGGGCGGTATTGGAGAGATCATCACCCATGGCAGTAATGGGCTGTTGGTAAAAAATGACGATGCCGGGGCATTTACGCAGACCATTGAACGGGCTGCCACCATTGATTTTGACCGCCAGCAAATTGCTGCCAGTACCCTCCGCCTGTTTGCAATAGCCCAAACAGTGCAGCAAACAGAAACTTTTTTTTTAAAAATTATATCGCGAAGCTGCAAATAAGGCGGAAGGGTAAAAAGCCCCGCTGCAAATAAAAAAAATAGCTCATATTTGCAGCCTTGAAACAGCCGAGTAAATGAAAACAGCATGACGGGAGTACGACCTAAACTTTTGATCTTTATCAATACATTACAATCAGGCGGTGCCGAAAGAGTGGTATCGTTGCTGCTGGAACATTTGCAGAGCGATTTTCAGATTCATCTTGCCTTATATACCAATATCGTAGATTTTAAAATTCCCGACGCTATTCAAATACTGGATTTAAAACAGCCGCTGCAGCAAAACAAATTACTGCGGTTTTTAAAAATGCCTTACCAGTCATACAAGGTATACCGGTATTGCAAAAAAAACAACATCAATATTTCTGTAGCCTTCCTGTACCGGCCCTGTTATATCAATGCATTAATGAAAAGCCTTTGGGGGTATAAGGGTAAAGTGATCATGTGCGAAAGAACCCATCAAACCACCATGCAGCAAAGCCATTCGGCCATTTACAGGATGTTTTCAAAATTCATGGTGATGTTCAGCTACAGAAGGGCTAACCTGGTATTGGCCAATTCCTACGCCATGCAAACCGATCTGATAGAAAACTTCAAGATCAAAACACCGGTAAGGGTAATTTACAACCCAATCGACCTGAATTTTATCAGAACACATATTGATGAGGTGCCGGCCTTTGCATTCGATAAAAAAATATTTCATTTTATCAACGTGGGAGGTTTTCGTAAAGAAAAAAATCACCTCTTACTGCTGCAGGCTTTCTTTATTCTAAAAAACCTGCCCTGTAAATTACTGATAGTAGGCGGTGGCGTTATGGAAGATGAACTGAAACAAAAAGCCGCCGACCTGGGCATCACCGACAAAATAGTATTTTGCGGATGGGACAATAATCCGTTTAAATATGTCAGCCGTTCCGATTGTTTTGTATTAAGTTCAGAAGTAGAAGGCTTTCCCAATGTATTGATTGAGGCCCTGGCTTGCGGCAAACCGGTTATTTCTACCGATTGCAGCTCGGGCCCCAGGGAGTTACTGGCTCCTTCCACCAACCTGCACCACCGGGCTATAAATAATTACGAAATAGGAGAGTTTGGTATTTTAACGCCCGTAAATGATGTAATTGCCCTGGCAGCAGCCATGAAAAAAATATATGAAGATGCGGATCTCCGCCGCCAGTTTGAATCCAGGGCTAAAAGCCGGGCACAGCAATTTGATGTGGATGAGATAAAAGAATATTTTCATGTTGCCTTCTCGGCATTGTGAGCTTTTAAAGCTGCCATCCTGTATATAATAATGTATACTTTTGTAACATAATTACATCACATGCATACCATTTTACTTACCGGCGGTGCCGGCTTTATTGGATCACATCTTACCAGGTTATTTGTAACCCAATACCCGGAATATAAAATAATAAATCTCGATAAACTCACCTATGCAGGAAACCTGGAAAACCTGAAAGATATTGAGCACAACGCTAATTATAGTTTTGTAAAAGGCGATATCACCGACCTGGAACTGTTACGTTCTTTATTTGCCGCCTATCAGTTTACCGCCGTGTTGCATTGTGCCGCAGAAAGCCATGTAGACCGTTCCATTACCGACCCGCTCTCTTTTGTTACCACCAATGTATTGGGTACTGCCTCTTTATTACAGGCGGCAAAAGAATCGTGGAGCAATAATTTTGAGGGTAAGATATTCTATCATATTTCCACCGATGAAGTATATGGCTCATTAAGTGAAGAAGGTTTTTTTACAGAAGCAACCCCCTACGATCCACGGAGTCCCTATTCTGCCTCCAAAGCCTCATCCGATCACATGGTTCGGGCATTTTACCATACCTATGGCATGCCCGTAAAGATCAGCAACTGCAGTAACAATTACGGACCATTTCATTTTCCCGAAAAACTGATTCCGCTGTGCATTCATAATATCATTCATCAAAAACCCCTTCCTATTTATGGTAAGGGAGAAAATGTAAGAGACTGGCTGTTTGTAGAAGATCATGTGAGGGCCATTGATGTGATATTTCATGCTGGCCGCCCGGGAGAAACGTATAATATCGGTGGGCATAACGAATGGACCAATATTGCCCTGGTAAAAGAATTATGCAGGCAAATGGATGACAAACTGGGCAGGGAAAAAGGCAGTTCAGAAAAACTGATCACCTACGTAAAAGACAGGGCCGGTCACGATCTGCGGTATGCCATTGATGCCACTAAGTTAAAAGATGAGCTGGGCTGGCTGCCCTCGCTTCAGTTTGAAGAAGGGATTTCAAAAACGATTGACTGGTACCTGAACAATAGTCAATGGCTGGAAGACGTTACCAGCGGGAATTATCAAAAATATTATGAACAGCAATATCACAAACGCTAAAAAATGAAAGGAATTATACTGGCCGGCGGATCTGGAACAAGATTATATCCCATCACCATGGGTATCAGCAAACAATTGATGCCGGTGTACGATAAACCCATGATCTATTACCCGCTGAGCACTTTAATGCTGGCGGGTATCAGGGAAATTTTAGTGATTACCACACCTGAAGACCAGCCTCAATTTGTACGTTTATTAAAAGATGGCAGCCAATGGGGGTGCCGCATTGAATATGCAGTACAGGAACTGCCCAACGGACTGGCCCAGGCCTTTGTAATAGGAGAACAATTTATTGGTAAAGACAGTGTGGCACTGGTGCTGGGGGATAATATATTTTATGGCAGCGGTTTCAGTAAGCTGTTACAACAAAGTGTGAACCCTGATGGAGCTGTTATTTTTGCCTACCCGGTAAGCGACCCGGAACGATATGGTGTGGTGGAATTTGATGCCGCATTCAATGCACTCAGTATTGAAGAAAAACCTGCAGCGCCCAAAAGCAATTATGCGGTGCCGGGTTTATATTTTTATAATAATGAAGTGGTAAATATTGCAAAAAATATACAGCCCAGCAGCCGTGGCGAATATGAGATCACCACAGTAAATGACCATTATCTTCAAATGAACAAATTAAAAGTAGGAGTGCTGGACAGGGGCTTTGCGTGGCTGGATACAGGTACCTTCGAATCTTTAAGCGATGCCAGTGAATATGTAAGGGTAATTGAAAAAAGGCAGGGCTTAAAAATTGGCTGCCCCGAAGAAATTGCCTGGCGTATGAAATTCATTACAAAAGAGCAGCTGCTTGCTTTAGCCGGGTCGCTTAAAAAAAGCGGGTATGGAGAGTATCTTAAAAAAATAGCCGGGTAAGTATACCGGCCTGGTCATAAAAATTGCGCACATGTATCATATAAATTTGCTTAAATCGCCCGGAGCCGAAATTTCATCGCCGGGTGCTGCCGGGGAAAACTCATTGTATTTTGCACATCCCACTGCAGTGATAGATGAAGGATGTATTATTGGCGAAGGCACCAAAATCTGGCACTTTTCGCATATTATGCCGGGCGCAGTAATTGGCCAGCATTGCAACCTGGGCCAAAATGTGGTGGTATCGCCCAAAGTAATATTGGGTAATAATGTAAGGGTACAAAATAATGTGAGTATTTACGAAGGCGTGATTTGTGAAGATGATGTTTTTTTAGGGCCCAGTATGGTACTTACCAACGTGATCAATCCACGCAGTGCAGTGAGCAGAAAAACCGAATACAAAACCACGCTGATAAAGAAAGGAGCTACCATTGGTGCCAATGCCACCATTGTTTGCGGCAATATTATAGGCGCCTTTGCGTTTATAGGTGCCGGTGCGGTGGTTACCAAAACTGTTCCTGACTATGCTTTAATTGTAGGTAATCCCGGAAAACAAACGGGTTGGATGAGTGAATATGGTCATAAATTATACTTCAATAACAATGGCAGGGCAATTTGTGAAGAAAGTAAACAGGAATATGTGTTAGAGGATAACCAGGTACGAAGATTGGCCTGAAGTATTACCGCCGGACCAACCGATACCCCTGAAACCCTAAACCTTAAATGAATAAGCCTAAACTAATTCTAGATGAAAAATTTTGCTTTGGTTGGAGCTGGCGGATACATTGCACCCCGCCACATGAAAGCCATAAAAGATACCGGCAATAACCTGATCGCAGCTTTAGACAAGCACGATTCTGTAGGTATTTTAGACAGCTATTTTCCCGATACAGATTTTTTTACCGAGTTTGAACGTTTTGACAGGTACCTGGAAAAACAAAAACGCCTGGGTAACCGTACTGACTATGTTAGTGTGTGCAGCCCCAATTACCTCCACGATGCGCATATTCGTTTTGGTTTACGCATTGGTGCCGATGTAATTTGCGAAAAACCCGTGGTGCTCAATCCCTGGAATATTGATGCCTTGATGGAAATTGAAAAAGAAACCGGCAAACATATCTATACCATTTTACAGCTAAGGCTGCACCCGGCCATTGTAGCATTAAAAGAAAAAATTGCTGCTGCACCTGCCGGAAAAAAATATGAGATTGATCTGCAGTACATCACATCCAGGGGGCACTGGTATCATGCCAGCTGGAAAGGCGATATGGAAAAAAGTGGAGGCATTGCCACTAATATTGGCGTGCATTTTTTTGATATGCTGATGTGGATCTTTGGTGCGGTTAAAACATCCACCGTAAAACTGCATACTAAAACATCGGCGGCAGGATACCTGGAACTGGAACAGGCCAATGTAAACTGGATGCTGAGCATTGACGAAAATACCCTGCCCGCAGCAATAAAGGCTGCAGGGAAAAGAACCTTCAGAACCTTAACCATCGATGGAGCAGCATTTGAATTCAGCGAGGGCTTTACAGAACTGCATACCACTTCATACCAGCACATACTTTCCGGAAATGGATTTCCTATCAGTGAAACCAAGGCCGCTATACAATTAGTGCATGATATAAGAAAAGCCATTTAATCTTTGCAAGTTCCAATGATGGCACACAGCTTTTTTAAATGCCTGATTATAAATTGGCCAAATAGCTGCTGTAATAAAAATTACCGCTAATTAGGGTATATTTGCGATCATAAAAAATAACATTACTCAATGAATAAGCCGATGAAGGTTGTAATATTTGCAGGCGGGCTGGGCACCAGGCTGATGGAGGAAACAGAAGCCAGGCCTAAACCCATGGTAGAAATTGGTGGTAAACCCATCCTGTGGCATATTATGAAAATATATGAAAAGTATGGGTATACCGATTTTGTGCTGTGCCTGGGGTATAAAGCACAATTCATCAAGCAGTATTTCCTCAATTATTTTTTATACAATTCTGATGTAACCATTGAACTGGAACAAAATAAAATTGATGTTCACTTTTCCAATACCGAATCTTTTAAGGTAACCCTGGTAGATACCGGCTTATACACCAATACTGCCGGCCGTTTAAAACGGGTACAAAAATACCTGGATGGCCAAAGGTTTATGCTTACCTATGGCGACGGGGTAAGTGATGTGAATATTGATGAACTGGTACAGTTTCATGAAAAAGGTGGTAAAATGGTTACACTTACTTCGGTAAAAATTCCGGGCAGGTTTGGCAATTTAGAAACCGACGAAAATGGCGCAGTCAATCATTTTGAAGAAAAACCTGATGGCGATGGCATGTGGATCAACGGTGGTTTTTTTGTGATGGAACCCGGAGTATTTAAATATTTAGACGGGGACATGGATACTGTGCAGTGGGAAAAAGAACCACTGGCTAAAATAGCAAGGGATGGTCAGCTGGCCGCCTACCGGCACAGGGGATTTTGGAAATGTATGGATGCATTAAGAGACCGTGTGGAGCTGGAAGAAATGTGGAACAGTGGGCAGCCTAAATGGAAAACCTGGTAATCATTATGCCTTCAGTATATCAACATAAAAAAGTGTTCATTACCGGCAACACGGGTTTTAAAGGCTCGTGGCTGGCCGCATTACTAACCCGGCTGCAGGCACAGGTGCAGGGCTATTCACTGGCGCCCGATACCATGCCCAGTCATTTTAATATATTGCAGGCCGCTTACCCCACCACCATTGGTAATATATTAGACCAGCCACAATTAGAAGCCGCCGTAGCCGCTGCACAACCCGAAATAATTTTTCATTTGGCCGCCCAGGCACTGGTAAGGCCTTCTTATATTGACCCGGTAAATACATACGAAACCAATGTTACCGGCACATTGCGTGTACTGGAGGCCGCCCGCAAATGCCCCAGTGTAAAAGCCATCGTACTCATCACTACCGATAAAGTGTATGAAAACAAAGAGTGGAACAAACCATATACCGAGCTGGATGAACTGGGCGGATACGATATGTACAGCTCTTCAAAAGCCTGCTGCGAAATACTGATACGTTCTTACCGCAACTCCTTTTTTAATATGGCCGATTATAAAGTAAAGCACCAGGTGCTGATCGCTTCGGCCAGGGCGGGCAATGTAATTGGCGGCGGCGACTGGAATAAAGACCGACTGATACCCGATATAGTTGCCGCGGCAGCACAAAATAAAAAAGTACAGATCAGGAATCCATTGTCAGTAAGGCCATGGCAGCATGTGCTGGATTGTATTTACGGCTATGTATTGCTGGGCGCAAAATTATTAAAGGAAGAAACGGCCTTTGCCGAAGCCTGGAATTTTTCGCCCTACAGCAACGAAGCCAAAAATGTAAATGCAATAGCCGCCATAGCAAAAAATTGCTGGAATGATATTGAGATAGAATTTGGAACACCACCAGATAATTTTCATGAAGCAGGATTGCTGATGCTGGACAATACCAAGGCAGTACAGCAGCTGCAGTGGAAGCCCCTGTGGGATACCACCACCGCTGTTGAAAAAACCATTGCCTGGTACAAAGCCTATTACCAGGATGGTGCCATTGCCACGGCAAAGGATATTGATGATTACTTAAATCATGTTAACCGGTAATCAATGCAGTTTGAAGCAACCAATATAGCAGGGGTATATACCATTCATTTAAAAAAACTGCAGGATGAACGGGGTTTGTTTGCACGCACTTTTTGTAAAAATGAATTTAAGCAGATCGGATTTGATAAAGAGTTTGTACAATTCAATCATTCATTCAACCGGCAGCAGGGTACCATCAGGGGAATGCACTTTCAGCAGCCGCCCTGGGCCGAAACAAAATTGATACGCTGCATACAAGGTGCAGTATACGATGTGGCAGTTGATATCAGGGCCGGCTCACCCACTTTTTTACAGCATGTTGCGGTAGAACTGAGCGAAGAAAATATGGTGAGCATACTGATACCTGAAGGTGTTGCACATGGTTTTCAAACCCTGCAAAACAATGCAGCGCTGATTTACCATCATACGCAGTTTTACACGCCGGAGGCAGATGCCGGCATCCGGTTTAACGATCCGGCACTTCAAATACAATGGCCCCTGCCGCCTGTAATGATAAGCTCAAAAGACGCCTCATATAATATCATTGATCATCACTTTAAAGGAATAACCATATGAATTGCAGGTTTTGCAACAACACTCTTACCCACGAATTTGTAGATCTGGGTTTCAGTCCGCCATCGAATGCCTATTTAAAAGCCTCCGGCTTAAATGAACCCGAAACATTTTTTCCGCTGCGTATTATGGTATGCGAAAAATGTTATTTAGTGCAGATAGATGAGTTTGCAAAACACGACGATATTTTTAATGCCGAGTACGCTTATTTCTCTTCCTTCAGCACCAGCTGGCTGGCGCATGCCAAAGCCTATACCCAAATGATGGTGCAACGATTTGGCTTTAATGCTCAGTCGCAGGTAATTGAAATTGCCAGTAACGACGGGTATTTACTGCAATACTTTAAAGAGCAGGGCGTGCCGGTGCTGGGTATTGAACCTACAGCCAACACCGCTGCTGCGGCAAAAGAAAAAGGCATTGATTCAGTAGTGGATTTTTTTGGTGTACGGCTGGCAACAGCATTGGCACAAAAAGGCACCCGCGCCGATCTGCTGTTGGGAAACAACGTGCTGGCACATGTGCCAGACATCAATGATTTTGTGGGCGGCTTACCCATTTTATTACAACCCACCGGGGTGATTACTTTTGAATTTCCGCACCTGTTGCAACTGATAGATAAGAACCAGTTCGATACCATTTACCACGAACACTTTTCTTATTTGTCACTGATTGCAGTGAAACAAATATTTGAAAAACATGGGTTGGAGATATTTGATGTGGAAGAAGTAAGTACACACGGTGGCTCATTAAGGATTTTTGCAAAACATGCGTCAGACAGCAGTAAGGTGGTAGAAGGCAATGTGGCTGCCATGCTGCAAAAAGAAACTGCGTTTGGCCTGAACGACCTGGCCATTTATCAAAATTACCAGGCCAAGGCAGAAAAAGTAAAGAATGATTTTACACAATTTTTAATACAGGCAAAAAACGAAGGTAAAAATGTGATCGGTTATGGTGCTGCAGCCAAAGGTAATACCCTGTTGAATTTTGCGGGCACTAAAAAAGACCTGCTGCACTACGTGGTGGATGCCTCGCCGCACAAACAAAATAAATTTTTACCCGGGGTACATATACCCGTGGTGGCCGAAGAAAAAATTAAACAAACCCGGCCGGATTATGTGGTGATACTGCCCTGGAACCTGCGGGAAGAAATAGCCGCACAACTGAGTTATATAAAAGACTGGGGCGGAAAATTTGTGGTGGCAGTACCAGAACTGCAAATATTTTAAGGTATGAAAGTAGCAGTAACAGGAGGCACTGGCTTTATTGGTAATTATGTGGTTGCTGCACTGTTACAGGGCGGGGCTCAGGTATTGGTAACCGGTACCAGCAGGCAAAAAGCCATGCAGTATCCCTGGTATACACAGGTGCAGTTTGAACCCTGTGATATCAATGCAGGTGTACCCGATCAATTGTGCAGCCAGCTGGCTGCCTGCGACAGATTGATACACCTGGCCTGGCCGGGACTGCCCAATTATAAAGACCTGTTTCATTTTGAAAATAATTTATTACCCCAGTATTTCTTTTTAAAAAAACTGGTATCGCTGGGTTTAAAAGATATTACTGTAACCGGAACCTGTTTTGAATACGGTATGCAGGAAGGGCCTTTAGATGCAGCTCATACACCTGCCATGCCGGCCAATCCTTATGCCCTGGCAAAAGACACACTGCGTAAATTTTTGCAGGAACTGCAGCATAAAGATCCATTCACATTAAAATGGTTGCGGCTGTTTTATATGTATGGCCAGGGGCAATCAGAAAAATCCATCCTGTCGCAGCTGGACAGGGCTTTAAAAAACGGCGATCCTGTTTTCAATATGAGCGGCGGCGAACAATTACGGGATTACCTGCCGGTAAACGAAGTGGCAAAACAAATAATAGATGCCGCCCTGGATACCCAAAAAAACGGGGTGTATAATATTTGCAGTGGCCATCCCATCACCATAAAAAAACTGGTGGAAGATTATTTAAAAGAACAAAATACCAGCATACAGTTAAATTTGGGGTATTACCCCTATCCCGATTATGAGCCCATGGCATTTTGGGGAGTACTATAATTAATCAATGATCGTATGATCCAGTCGTTAACCAACCAACAGCTTTGCACCTACGTTGCCACGCAATTGAATCATTTTTTTCCCGACGAACATACCGTCGATTTTTCTAATACACCCGAAATTATTGAAGATGCTCTGCAGCGGCTGGAATACTGCTTTAAAAAAGTAACCCTCAAACATTATTTCAACGGCACCGAAGCCATCTTCAACCATTTGTTTTCCGATCATTATGTAATGTTCCTGTGGTACCTGTCAAACAGTGTGTACAGGGCCAAAGGAAAATGCGACCTGGCCAATAAGATATACTACCTCAATAAAACATTGCACGGGCTGGATTGTATGTACGATACCAAAATGCCCGATATATTTTTACTGTTTCACTCTTCCGGCACCATGCTGGGCAAGGCAGCTTATGCCGATTATTTTGTGGCCCTGCAGGGTTGTACGGTAGGCTCGCAAAAAGGACAGTATCCTGTATTTGGCAAAGGCGTATCGCTTACCGCCAACTCTTCAGTAATTGGCAATTGCAGCATTGGCAACCGCTGCACCATCAGCACACGTACCACCCTGTTTCAAAAGAACATGCCCGACGATCACACTGCTTTCATCAATTTTGATACGGGCCAGTTGCAACTGAAGCCGGCAAAAGAATGTTATGCACAACAGTTTTTTAATGTGGACCTGCATACCGTATAGCAGTGGTAAAAAAAATATTACATACCACTTCTTTAAAAGCCAATATCATTGCCAATTTTTCGGGCAATGCATGGACCGCTTTGATCAGCCTTATTTTTGTTCCCATTTATCTTAAATACATTGGCCCCGAGGGGTATGGTTTAATAGGCATTTTTGCCAGCCTGCAGGTAGTACTTTCTTTATTAGACAGCGGCCTCAGCACCACTTTAAACAAAGAACTGGCCAGGCTGGTGGTATTACCCGGCACGGAACAAAAAATGCGCAACATTGTAAAAACACTGGGCAGCATTTACTGGGTGGTGGCGCTTACAGCAGGCCTTATAGCAGTGGGGGTATCGCCTTTACTGGCAAGGTACTGGGTACAGCCTAAGGCGCTGAGTGTGGAAACCATTACCTATGCCTTCATCCTGTTAAGCATTTCGCTGGTGTTCCAGTTTCCCAACGGCTTTTACAGCGGGGGATTACTGGGCCTGCAACGGCAGGTAATGCTCAACGTAATTAAAATTGTATTTGCCACGCTGCGCTCTGTGGGTGCTATTTTGGTATTGCTGTTTGTTTCAAAAAGTATCCTGGCATTTTTTGCCTGGACATTGCTCATCTCCATATTACAGGCATTTACCAATAAATATTTTTTGTGGTATTATTTACCGGCAGCAACACATAAAGCAGTGTTTGATAAACAGGAATTAAAAAATATCTGGCGCTTTGCTGCAGGTATGGTGGGTATCAGCCTTACCGCAATTTTACTTACACAGGTAGATAAGATCATCTTAAGTAAACTATTGTCTTTAGAGCAGTTTGGATATTACACGGTGGCCTGTTCTCTGGGGTTGATGATATCGCAGGTGGTAGGTCCTTTATCCCAATCATATTTTCCCAAGTTCGCCAGCCTCATCAGTTTACATAAAACGGCAGAGCTAAAGAATGTATATCACCAGGCCTGCCAAATGATCAGCGGGCTGGTATTACCCGCCACTTTTATTTTGGTGTTTTTTAGTAAGGAGCTTATTTTCATCTGGACCAAAAATCCGGTAACAGCAGAAAACACCTGGCTGATAACTGCCATTTACGCATATGGTACCGGCATCAATGGCCTGATGACGATCCCGTATTTGCTTACCTTGGCGTACGGTTGGACCAAACTGGGGTTTTACCAAAACATTTTTTTTCTGTTGCTGATGATACCCCTCACCATATTTTTTTCTTTTAAACTTGGCGCAGTGGGGGGTGCTTTATCCTGGGCCATTATTAATACATTGTATTTTTTAATTACCCCGCATTTAATACACCACCGGTTTTTAAAAGGAGAACTGATTAACTGGTACTGGAAAGACAACCTGCTGCCGTTTTTGGGCTGCATTGCTGTTATAGCAGCCGCTAAATTTTTTATTTTTAAAACGGTTTACAATAACGGGGTCGAGTTACTGTTAATTGCAGTAACAGGGGCAGCAGCCGTAATGGCAATGGTGATGCTGGCCAATCAATTAAAGCAAACGGTTTTTTTAATGTTTAAAAAAATGAAAAATTAATGAACCATCATCCCCTGGTAAGCATTGTAATTCCAACCTACAATCAGCGTGAATCGTTTTTAAGGGAATGCATTGAAAGTGCCATGCGGCAAACCTATCAAAATATAGAGATTGTAATATCGGATAATCATTCCACCAACAATGTGCCCGATATCATTGCCGAATATGCCGCAACAGATAACAGGATAAGAACGGTAGTACCCGACAGGTTTTTGAATATCCCCGAAAACCTGCTCTTTGTATTTTCCCAGGCAAAAGGAGCGTACAGCTGCTACATCAGTTCCGACGATATACTGCTGCCGCAATGCGTGGAAGTATTGCTGCAAAATATGGAGGCACATCCCGGTACCGTATTTGCACATGGCGAAGCCATTTATTTTAAAAGCGATAACAGCACCCGCGTTTTATGGAAATACTTTAACGAGGTAAGCGGGGTATATGAACTGAATGAAGAAGTGGCCAGGCGCTTATTTGATTTTACCTATGTATGCTTTGCCGGCTGTTTGATAAAACAAAGCGTTTGGAGCAGCATTACAGTACTGATTGAAAAAGAAAAACTGCATGTGCAGTACTCGCTGGATATCTTACTGATCGTATTGTTTTTTCAGCAGGGTAAACTGTATTTTCATAATGAAGTGCTGGCAAAAGTGCGGGAAGAGAATGAAACCCGCCGCAGCCGCCTGCCGCATTTGATAAAAGATGCTGCCACCATCTGGGATTTCTGGGAAAAAGATGCCGCCGTGATGGAACAATACAAGCCTTATCAACTGCAGATGCAGCAATCAAAAAAAAGGCAGTTCATTGAATTTTACCGGGCCCTGTTTTACGATTACTCCCTGGGCATTGTTGACTTTACCAGTTTTAAAAATACCCTGGTTACTTTACGGTCATTTAATATTGCCACCCCTTTGCAGTTTACCATATTTACCCGGCTGGTATTGCTGTTCCCCGGGTTGAGTATTAAGTTGTATAAATTGATCAAACGTTGAGGTAAAAATAAGGATATCATTTAAATTCAGGATTTTTGACAGCAATTAAAAAATGAAAGATGAAGTTACGGGATACCATCATTTACCCGTAAGAAGATAAAACAACCAATATGGCACAAAAGGGTTTTCATTTAAAAGGTTTGAACGGGATCAGGGCCATCGCGGCTTTATCAGTTGTGTTATCTCACACTTTTATAGGACTTGATAATTTTGGCATTAAAAAAATTGAAGGGGGATGGGATTTTGCATCCTATGGCGTTACCATGTTTTTTACATTAAGCGGTTTTTTGATCACCTATCTGTTATTGAAAGAAAAAGCAAATTTTAAAACCGTTAGTATTAAAGATTTTTATGTAAGGCGTGTATTGCGAATATGGCCCTTGTATTATTTTTACTTAATACTCGTGGTGATTATTTTACTGCTGAATTTCCCGGGCACATTACCTGGTGGCTTGCCGTATTATCTCTTTTTAGGGGCTAATATTGCTTCTGCCCTCGGGCTGTCTTTGCCACTGTTAACACATTACTGGTCACTGGGCGTGGAAGAACAGTTTTATTTATTCTGGCCATGGTTGGTAAAATTATTCAACCCCCTGAAATCAATTACCATATTCATAGCATTATTTTTAAGTATTAAGTTATTGCTCCGTATTTCCATGCCACAATCGTTGCTATACCAGTTTGTGTACGGTACCAGGTTCGATTGTATGGCCATTGGCGCACTTTGGTCAATTTTGCTAGCTGGCAGCAACACCAGTGGTTTTGTTAATCTTGTTTTTAACAGGATAACGCAGGTTCTAAGCTGGGGGATCTTACTGTTGGCTGCAACGGGAAAATTTAAGATCCCGGATTTTATCAATCATGATGTATTTTCTGTTGCTACAGCAAATATTATTTTAAACGTAGCATTTAATAAGAACACTTTAATAGGGTTAGAAAACAAGGTGTTCGATTTTTTGGGTAAAATATCTTTTGGTATTTATGTATATCATGTGATGATCATTTATTTACTGGGTTTATTACTCCGGGGAAGAATGAATTTTATTGAAGGTCCGGTACGCTTAATCCTATTATTGGCAATTATCCTAATTTCAACAATTACTGTTGCCTGGTTATCGTATGAATTTTTTGAGAAACCTTTTTTAAAATTCAAAAATAAGTTTGCAAAAATTCAAAGTCATTCTTAATGGATTTAACATTATATGTTTTAAAACTGGTATTGTATAAAGTGGCATTAAGAAATAAAATAAATTGAAATATCTAAATTGCCTTCTTGTTTATAATAAAATCGCATTACGCTTTGAATTATAACGTCTCTATCCTACTAACATTATAGTGTAATATTATTTTAATGAGATGATACATATTTAAGAGAAATGACAAATAATTCTTTGGTTTCAATTTTTATGTATGTGGGAAGGAATCCGAATATTTTATTTTTTAAAAAGCATGAAGCATATTAAGCAACTAGATAGTATCAGGGCCTTCGCCGTATGTTTGGTAATATTCAGTCACTGGATCACCATCAATGATTTTGTAACCAGTATTGAGCTGGGCGCAGTGGGGGTAGATATTTTTTTTGTACTGAGCGGGTTTTTAATAACCAGGATTTTGATCGACAACAGAATCAGCGCAGACTCCCTGGCAGTTAGCCAATCGCGTTTGATAAAGAATTTTTACGTGCGGCGGACACTCCGGATCTTCCCCATTTACTACCTCACCATATTTGTGTTGTTGCTTTTTCAAAAAGAATCGGGTGTAGACATGCAAACGGCATTTGTGTACCTGGTAACTTATACATCTAATTTTTATTTCTTTAAAATTGAGCACTGGAGCGGGGTCATCTCTCATCTTTGGTCGCTGGCAGTGGAAGAACAGTTTTATCTCATCTGGCCATGGATCATATTATTTGCCAATAAAAAATATTTCCTTCACATCATCATTGCTTTTATTTCAATTGGAGTGCTGGCACAATACCTTACCAGTGGAATTGTGATGAGCCATGTATTGACCTTTAATTGTTTTGATGCATTTGGACTTGGTGCATTACTGGCCTGGCAAATCACTTTCAGGGCTGGCAATATGCAAAAGTTTTATACGAGGGTGCTTGTAATGGCCGTTGTTGCTGCAGCCTTTTTTATTGGCGGCATGCTGCAGCGTGAATGGGTATACATACCCCACAGAACACTGGTATCGTTGATGGCTTTATGGTTAATTACTTATGTAGTAATACATCAGGATGGTAATACACTTCGCTTTAAATGGATATTCAATAACAGGGTATTGATTTTTTTAGGTAAGATCAGTTATGGAATATACCTGTACCATAATATCATACCCGGGATGTTAAATACACCCTTTATCAGTAAGTACCTGAATCCACTATTACCGGAGCTGATATATAAGAAATTCGGAACGCCTTTATTTATCATAGAAAATGCCATTTTAGTAGTGATAATTTCCTGGATGTCGTTCCGTTTTATTGAAAAACCCTTTTTGAGCCTTAAAAAATATTTTGAATACAAGCCCAATCCGCTTTCATAAACTACAGGTAAAAGCAACTGGTTTTGCAAAGGAAGATGTATTATACTACATACAGTTAACTGCAAGAGGATACTGCAATATGCCCCATTTTTATGCAGCATATATTTGATCTTTTAACCCCTTATTATAACTACAGGAACCACTGTGGTTGCCGGTTAAAGAATGTTGCCATATTTAAGGCAGTAGTCGTTATTTTTGCAGGAAATTAAAACCAAAGTAAAATAATTATAATAGGTGTGCAGTTGCACCTGATAGTGATATAGCCTATTTTAAGATATATAAGATTTATGAAAATCATCATTGAACCGGGGCGTACAGAAAAGAATTACTGGAAAGACCTTTGGCATTACCGCGAACTTTTTTACATTTTGGCATGGCGTGATGTTAAAGTACGCTATAAACAAACTGTAATTGGAGTGCTGTGGAGTATTTTACGCCCCCTGTTAACCATGCTGGTTTTTACCGTGGTATTTAGTAAAATAGCCAAATTACCCAGCGAAGGAACAGCACCTTATGCTATTTTAGTATATGCTGCCATGCTGCCCTGGCAATTTTTTTCAACCGCATTAAGCGAATGCAGTAACAGCCTGGTAACAAACTCTAATCTTATTTCTAAAGTATATTTTCCACGATTGATTGTTCCGGCAAGTACGGTAATATCCAGCTTTGTTGATTTCCTGGTTTCTTTCGTAGTGCTGTTTTTTTTAATGCTGTATTATCAATACATGCCTCCCATTCAGATACTGTTTCTGCCACTGCTGCTGGTATTTGTTTTTTTAACCTCTTTCAGTTTGGGTTTATACCTTACTGCTGTAAATGTTAAGTACCGCGATTTCAGGTACATCATTCCCTTTATAGTGCAGTTTGGTTTATATATTTCTCCGGTGGGCTTCAGCAGCAGTATTGTACCGGAAAAATGGCGCATGCTGTATAACCTTAATCCAATGGTGGGCGTAATTGACGGATTCAGGTGGTGCATTATGGGCAGCCCCTTTACCAAAGAACTGGCTGTAAGCATGGGCATGTCGTTAACAATAAGCCTGGTTGTATTAGTGTTTGCCATCAGGTATTTTAGAAAAGTGGAAAAAACCTTTGCAGACATAATTTAATACCATGAGTGATACCATTATAAAAGTTGAAAATCTGGGAAAAAGCTATTTCATTGGCCACGAACGTACACAGGGCTACGTGGCCTTACGTGATGTACTGGCCAGCAAAACCAGGGGTGCATTCAGGGGAGTAAAAAACATGCTGACGGGTAAACAGCTGATTGGCGGGCAGGACATTGAAGAGTTTTGGGCCCTGAAAGACGTGAATTTTGAAATACAAAAAGGCGATGCTGTAGGTATCATTGGCCGCAACGGAGCAGGTAAAAGTACCCTGCTTAAAATACTGAGCCGTATTACCGATCCTACCAGGGGAAGGATAGAACTGAATGGACGTGTGGCCAGCTTACTGGAAGTGGGTACGGGCTTTCACCCTGAACTGAGCGGCAGGGAAAATATTTTTTTGAACGGCGCCATTTTAGGAATGAGCCGGGCCGAAATAAAAAGCAAGTTTGATGAAATTGTAGATTTCAGCGGAATAGAAAAGTTTTTAGATACACCGGTAAAAAGATACAGTAGCGGCATGTATGTGCGCCTGGCATTTGCCGTTGCTGCACACCTGGAGCCTGAAATACTGGTGGTGGATGAAGTGCTGGCAGTGGGCGATGCAGATTTTCAAAAGAAATGCCTGGGTAAGATGGATGATGTGGCCAAAAAAGAAGGCCGAACGGTATTGTTTGTAAGCCATAATATGGGTGCCATAGAATCATTGTGCAGTACGGCCATTTTAATGGAAGCGGGCAAACTGAAATTTAAAGGTGATGTAAAAGACACCATCCGCAATTATTTTGTGGCCTCCAATGTACAAAAAAGCGAGTGGAAGGTTGAGGAGAACGGGGGAAGAAAATACGATAACCATTTTTTCAGCATTACATCAGTAGTATTGGTAGACCAGTCTTTAAATAAAAAGACCAATAACATTTTTTCTGCCGAAGATAAAGTGGGTGTGGTAATTGAAGGTAATATTGCCCAACTGGATAAACGGCTGGAGATTGGCTTCATAGTATCAGAAAAAACCAGCGGGCAGGTCATCTTCTGGTCGCACTTTAATGATAAACCTGAAAGCGAATGGATAAAATTAGAAACAGGAAAAAATAAATTTGTTGGCTGGATACCCCCGCATTTTTTAAATGAGAATGATTATGTAATAGAAGTGGTGGCTTATATATATCAAACCCTGGCCATTCTTAATTCGGGTGTTAATGCACCACAGCTGCAGTTTTCTATACAGGGCGGCTTAAGCAATTCTCCTTACTGGTACAGTGCCCGACGTGGTATTGCTGCACCCATTTTGGAGTATGAACGCCTGTAAATTTTTTAAAATAACGCCATCAAAAAAAGTCCGGTTACTTTGAAAGGAATTCCCTCTATATCAATAGTTATATGTTGCTACAATAGTGAAACACGATTGAACAGGGTATTGCAGGCCATTGCAGCACAAAAAAATGTTTCACCCGGCCAGTGGGAGGTACTGGTGGTGAATAATAACAGTACAGATAATACAGGAGTTGTTGCCGGCACTATTTTTTCATCTGCGCTTTTTAATGGTATCAGTTGCAGGGTGGTGGATGAACCTCAGCCGGGCTTGTCGGCCGCCAGGGAAAAGGGCTTTCAGGAATCGGCACATAACTATGTATTATTTTGCGACGATGATAATGTGCTGCACGAAAATTTTATAGCCCATGCCCTTCAGTTGATACAGGAATTTCCGGACGTGGATATTTTTGGATCCTGGTGCCAGGGCGAATATGAAATACCACCACCGGGGTGGAGCAGTCCAATGCTATCTGCACTGGCAGTTGGCCGGCCGGCCGCGCAATCGGGCTATATACAAAACCCGGTAAATGGTGCCTGTATGCTGGTAAACAAGCAGGCATACACTGCTTTAAAAAGCCGGTCATTTCAATTTTTACTTTCCGACAGGAAAGGCGCTGTGCTTACTTCCGGGGGCGACAGTGAATTGTGTTACGCGGTATTACTTTCTGGTGGCCGCATTTATTTTTCAGACAAATTGTTTTTTACACACCTGATACCTGCTGTACGGCTTACCAAAAGCTATTTTAAAAAACTGTACCTGATACCTGCCAAACAGGATTTTGTAAGTGTTATTTACCAGCAATGTATAAAAAACAAACAACTGTCGTTTGTGAAATTGTATTCATTTCTTCTTTTCAATTATGCCAAAACATTGGCTTATTGTATAAAACAAATGATGATTACAGGCAATCTTTTTTATTATAGCCTGTTGTTTAAACAGCGGTTTAATTTTTTAATATATAGTTTATTTCATCCTAAAGAAATCAGTAACTACATTCATAAAGTGGTTTCTTTTAGTAAAAGTCTGAAATATTAAATGAATATTTTAATCTATGCACCGGTTAGCAGAAACCGATCTCCTGATCAGCAGGCACAGGCCGAATTGCTGATACGTATGGGGCATAAGGTGATACTGCTTACCTGGAGTCCAGACGGAGTGTTGCATAATAATTTCAGGGCATTGGGTGCAACCGCGTACAGCAGTGTTCATAAAAAGGGGCGCTCGGTATTTTTTTTTATACGGCAGGCGTTTTATCTGATTTCTTTTTGTAAAAAGCACCATGTAGATATTGTTTTTTCTCATTTACAGGGTAATGCTTTAGTAGCCGGCCTGGCCAGGCCATTTTTAAAAGCCCGGTTGTTTTATTTCAGGCATAATGCCGATTACTTTAGCTTAAAGGGATCAAAAAAAGATAACTGGATCAACAATATGGTCAATAAACTGTCTCCATCCATTATTGCGATATCCGAAAACGTAAGAACAGAATTGATAAAAGAGGGTGTGCCGCAGCATAAAATAATCAGGATAAACCTTTGTTATAATTTTGACAAATACCTGCTGGATGAGATTACCGGGCAGGCGCCTTTTATACGGCAGCAGTCGGGTGGTGCTTTTGTGGTGTTGTGCATTGCCCGCCTGGATGTTTTAAAAAGACATGTATTGCTTTTTGAAGCAGTGCAACAGGTAAATGTAAAAGGCTTCGATTGTTCGTTAGTCTGTATTGGTGATGGTGATAAAAGGCCGGAATTAGAAGGCTGGATCAGGGACAACAAAATGGAGAGTAAAATACAGCTGTATGGTGTGGTGGAAAATGTATCAGACTATATACTTGCTGCGGATATACAGGTATTATTGTCATACAGCGAAGCCAGTAACCAGGCCATAAAAGAAGGGGCATTTTTTAAAAGAACGGCCATTGTTTGCAAGGGAGTGGGAGATTTTGAAGACTATATTGTAAATGGCGAAAATGGGTTTATTGTAGATAAGGAAAACCCCGTTTTGGAAACAGCAAAGTACCTGCAACAATTTATTACAGACAAAGGGCTTAGTGAAAAATTAGGGATAAACTTATGTAATACCGTTACAGAAAAATTCGGGTTGGAAAATGTACTGCCAGAGTACCAAAAAATATTAGGATCATGAAAGCATTATGTCAAATTAAATTTACAGCACTTTAGTTATTTATGAATAAAGTTTACCTGCAGGGTTTAAATGGAATAAGAGCTATAGCTGCTTTACTGGTGGTAATCGCCCATTTTACCCCCTTGTTTGCCATGCAGGAAGGACTCTCTTTTTCAATATACCATGGAAATTATCCCGGTGGACTTGCAGTAACATTGTTTTTTGTTTTAAGCGGCTTTTTGATCACCTATCTTTTAATACTGGAAAAGGAGAATTTCAAGAATATTGATCTGAAAGCCTTTTATCTGCGCAGGATATTAAGAATATGGCCATTGTATTACTTCATTATGATTGCCGGAATACTAGTGATGTACCTGATGTATCATCAAAACCTGCTGCAAAAAAGCAATGGCAATTTTTCCATTACCGTATTATATTTTTTATTTGCCGGTAACTATTCCGAGGCTATTTACCAGGTATCTTTTAACCATACTTTTTCAATAATTGCAATACTGTGGTCTGTGGGAGTAGAAGAGCAGTTTTATTTATTCTGGCCCTGGCTAATTAAATTCTTTAAAAAAAGCCGTACGGTATTACTGGCCTTTTTAGCAGGATATATTGTTTTAAAAATTATAATCAGGGTATTTTTTGCAAACACTTTCCTGTCGCCTTTAATTAATTTAACCCGTTTGGATTGTATGGCAATTGGCGGAATTGCTGCCTGCCTGGTATTAGATGCCACAACATATACAACTATTATCGCAAGATTTGTGTTTAACAGGTATGTGCAGATTACAGCCTGGATAGTATTTGTCATCGGGTTTACTTTATTACCCATGCCTTTCAGCATTTTTAGTGATGATTTTTATGCGGTCTTTTTTGCTGTCATCATCATCAATGTTTCTCAAAATAAAAATACTTTGATAAGTCTGGAAAACGGGATATTTAATTTTTTAGGCCGTATTTCCTATGGCATATACATGTATCATGTATTAACTATGTTTGTATTACAGAAAATAATTCCTAAACCAGCAGATACCGTTTTTAATTATTTCCTGTACCTGGCGATCGTCATTGGATTAACGGTTACCGTAGCATATTTATCTAACCGTTATATAGAGTCTTATTTTCTTAAAAAGAAATCACTTTTTGCTAAAATTAAAAGTAAAAATTAGTAGTAATGAAAACAGTAATTGTAACTGGCTCAGCCGGGTTAATTGGCAGCGAAGCCACTAAATTCTTCCATAGCCAGGGCTATGCGGTAATAGGCATTGACAATAATATGCGGTCGTATTTTTTTGGGGAGGGTGCCAGTACCAAATGGAACCAGGAGAAATTGGAAAGCGGGCTACCCAATTATACGCATCATCATATTGATATCAGGGCCTATGATGTGCTGGAAAAATTATTTTCTAACCACAGTTCAGATATAGCAGCTGTGATACATACTGCGGCACAGCCTTCGCACGACTGGGCCGCTAAAGAACCCATAACCGATTTTACGGTAAACGCCAATGGTACCATGAACCTGCTGGAGCTTACCCGCTTGTATTGCCCCAATGCAGTATTTATTTTTACCAGTACCAACAAAGTGTATGGCGATACACCCAATTACCTCCCATTAATTGAGCTGGACAAAAGGTACGAGATAGATACCACCCATGCTTTTGCAAAAGATGGCATTGATGAAACCATGAGTATAGATAATTGCAAGCACAGTATATTTGGTGCCAGCAAGGTGGCGGCCGATGTTATGGTACAGGAATACGGAAAATACTTTGGTATGAATACGGCCGTGTTCCGCGGCGGTTGCTTAACCGGCCCGGCACACAGCGGTGCTGAATTACATGGTTTTTTGGCCTACCTGATATTGTGTGCAGTTAATAATAAACCCTACACTATTTTCGGGTACAAAGGCAAACAGGTAAGAGATAATATTCACAGCAAAGACCTGATCGCCGCATTCTGGGAATTTTTTAAAGCCCCTAAAGCGGGTGAAGTGTATAATATGGGCGGATCAAGGCATTCCAATATTTCGATGCTGGAAGCCATTGAACAGATAGAGCAGATTAGCGGGCATAAGCTGAACTATACCATTTCTGAACAAAACCGTATTGGCGATCATATCTGGTATGTAAGTGATGTAAATAAATTTAAAGCCCATTATCCCAACTGGCAATATGAATACAACAGCAAAAGGATACTGGAAGAAATGATTCAAACTGCCTTAAATAAATAATTGATGATTGTAGCAAAACTAATGGGGGGCATGGGCAACCAGATGTTTCAGTATGCATTTGGGAAATACCTGGCAGTTACCAATAATACCACCCTTAAACTGGATACTCATTTTTTACTGGACCGTACACCGCATAAGGAGTTTTTTGTTTTCAGGGATTACGACCTGGACATTTTTAACCTGCAGGCCGAATTTGCCACCGCCGCCGAGTGTGCAGTACTTACCCAACGGCTGCCGCTGGTACTGCCCAATAAAGTACTGAACAAGCTGCTGGGAGTAAAAAAAACTTATGTGATAGAACCACATTTCCATTTTTCTGAAACCTGTTTTTCGGCTGGTGATAACAGCTATATTGAAGGATACTGGCAAAGCGAAAAATATTTTGCGCCCATAAAAAAATTATTAAAAGAAAATGATTTTTCTTTTAATCAACCCATGTCTGATACGGCTGCACAACTGGCCAATGAGATCAATAACTGCCATTCGGTTTGTGTAAATATCCGCCGGGCCGATTTTGTAGTCACCGCTTTTCATGGCACCTGCAGTCCGGAATATTACCGGCAGGGCGAGGAGATCATCTGTTCTAAAATTTCTAACCCGCATTATTTCGTTTTTTCTGATGAAATAGACTGGTGCCGCGAAAATATCAAATTCAACGGGCCCGTAACGTATGTAGGGCACGAATATGCCGGCCCCAAGTTCCAGGATTACCTTCGGCTGATGGCCCTGTGCCAACATTTTATCATTCCCAACAGCAGCTTTGCATGGTGGGCGGTATGGTTAAACAACAATGCTGATAAAGTGGTGGTGGCGCCCCAACGATGGTTCAATGATGCCAACTGGAATCCTAAAGATCTAATACCAAAAGAATGGATAGCAATTTAACAGCCATACCACATCCATTTTTCAGTATTGTAATACCATCGTATAACAGGGCCTTATTTATTACCAAACTGGTTGAGGGATTTTTGCAACAAACCTACCCACATTTTGAGCTGATCATTGTAGATGACGGCAGTACCGATAATACGCGGGAAGTGCTGACTGCCCTGCAGGATGTACGGATAAAATATTACCGCAAAGAAAACGGAGAAAGAGGCGCTGCAAGATGTTATGGTGCTGCCAGGGCAACAGGCGACTATATCAATTATTTTGACAGCGATGACCTGCCTTATAAAGATCACCTGCAGACTGCCTGCGAGGCTATTGTTGCGCTGGGTAACCCTTCAGTTTTTCATTTGGGATACGAGATAAAAAACGAGCAGGGAACACTGCTGTACAGGCGTGAGCTGGTAAATGGTAAAGGCAATCAAAAACTGCTGCGGGTAAATTACATCAATCCCAATCCATTATTTGTACATAAAGATACCCTGGCAGCTGTAACTTATAATGAAGACCGTGCATTGGCTGCTACCGAAGACTGGTTGTATCATTTGCAACTGGCTGCCAGGTATGACTTTATTGCCTTTGATGAAAAAATTACCAGCTGCATGATACAGCATCATAACAGAAGCATGAATGCCTATTCGGGCGATGCAGTACTGCAAAGGAATAAAGTACTGCTGCATTATTTAAATGCAGATGCAGTTTTTATGATGCAATACGGAAAAGACATTAATAAGATTGCTGCAGAAATGCATGGGCTGGCAGCCTTACATTATGTACTGGAAAAGAAAAAACTAAAAGCAATGCAGTTACTGCTGTCTTCATGCCGGCTGTCGCCCCGGCTGATCTTTAAACGCAGAACCCTGGCAATATTTAAATACATTATACTTTAATCAGTAGTATGGCAACCTCAAAAAAAACGATTGCATCTATTCAACTGCTGAGAGGCGTGGCAAGTTTGCTGGTTGTTTTTTTACACATCACCGTTAATTATAACAATGTATTTGCTACCCCGCTGCTGGGCAATTTCTTTTTATTTGGCGGTAGTGGTGTAGATATCTTTTTTGTACTGAGTGGCTTTATTATCACGTATACCAACCTGGGCAATGCAGGCAATAAAGCAGCTATAGGCGGTTTTGTAAAACGCAGGCTTATCAGAATATTTCCTGTTTACTGGCTCATCATATCCATATTTGTACTGCTGCAGGTGTTACTGCCGGCATTTTATAAAACACCCTTCGATCTTAGTTTCTCCAATATGGTGGCCACTTATTTACTGCTGCCCGGGCATATGATGGTAAACGGGGTAAGCTGGTCGCTTACAAACGAATTGTTTTTCTATTTGCTTTTTATCATCGCACTTTTAATTCCGCATAAAAGAATATCATTGTATCTCATGCTCGTATACCTGGCCCTGCTGCTGGTATTTGGTATTGCCAATTACAGTTTCGAAAACAGCCACCTGGTGTATGCTTTTATCTGGAATCCCATGAATATTGAATTTTTTCTTGGGGTCATCAGCGCCATATTGTATAGCAAACTTAACGGCAAACTGGCCTGGCCATTTTTTATTGTAGGAATGCTGTGGTTTATTGCAGGCATATTGATCAATAACCACCATATGGATATTTATTCCACGGCATTTAACCGGGTGCTGTTGTTCGGCATGCCTTCTTTTTTTATCATCCTGGGTATTACTGTACTGGAACGACAGGGTAAAACCGGTGTACACCAATTGTTTTTACAGTTGGGGGATGCCTCTTATTCTATCTACCTTTTTCACTTACCTGTAGTGGCTGCTTTTTTTAAAATTCTGCAATACCTGAAAATAACTGATCCCTATCTTACCGGGGTATCACTTTGCTTTTTAATACTGCTGATCTGTATTGCTGGAGTGCTGATATATCATAAAATTGAAAAGCCTTTAATTGGATACTTAAATAAAATTTTCATCAAAAGATGAGACATACACTATCATGAAAGTGTTACATGTACTATATTCCGGTTTGGGCGGACACGGCAACGTTTTTTTTTCGCTGGTTACCGCCGATGCCCGGCACAGTTTTGAACACGAAGCACTGTTTAACGGCGTGGAAGATTTGCGGGAAGAATATAAAGAACGCTGTGCCCGGGGAAATATCCGCTATCAGTTTGTAAAAAAGAAACCCGGCCTTGATATTGCTTTTTATAAACGGCTGATAAAAGCTATTACAGTTACCCGTCCGCAGGTGATCTTTTTACATGGCAGTACCCAAATTCTTTGGGCAAAAATAGCTGCACTGCTGCTGCGCCAAAAGGGTATCCTAATAGTTCGGGAAACACAGGCCAATCATTTAAAAACCCGGCAGGACTGGTTTTGGCTGGCCTGGGCATTGGTGCTGGCAAATAAAACGGTTTTTTTAACCGAGGCTTACCGGCAGCAAATACAACAAAAACTTGCCTGGTTGTACCGGGCAAAAAAAGTGACCGTAATTTCTAACGGGATAGATCTGCTGCAATACCAACCGCAGGCAGCCCGGACAGGCAACAGAATAGTATTTGGCATGCAGAGCAGGATTGTGAAGATCAAGGACCATATTACCCTGCTGCAGGCCTTTGCCCTGCTGCTGCAGCAAAACGAAGGCCAGGCAAAAAATATTTTTCTTATAATCGCAGGCGACGGCGATTGCCGTTTGGATCTGGAGCAATTGGCCAAACAACTGGGGATTGAGCAACAGGTACAGTTTGCCGGCATGCTAACCGAAGTGCAACTGGTGCAATTCCTGGGTGGACTAGATGTATATGTGCATGCCTCCTTTGGCGAAACCATGAGCACCGCATTGATGCAGGCCATGGCCTGCGGTTTACCCGTAGTAGCATCGGATGTGCCGGGTATTAATAATATGATACAAGATGGAATCACCGGCTTATTGGTGCCGGTACAAAACAAAGAAAAAATGGCAGCGGCCATGCAACTATGTTTGCAAAATGAAACATACCGAACCGAACTGGCGGCCAATGCACTGGCATTTGCAACAACACATTACAGTAACCAAAGAATGTTTGACGCCTATCAATCGATCTTTAAAAAACAATAATTGCAGGCAGTTGAACGGTAACATACTTTACAGCAATTACCAGCGTTTTAAAAACCAGGTACACAAGAAATAAAAATGTCTTTACCAATGCGAAAAAGAATTTTAATTGATGCCACCACCATCATCGAAAAAAAAGACGGGTTGTCGCAATATATCATCAGTTTACTGGATCATTTGCCACAGGCAGCGTTTGAACAATTTGACATTGCTGTGCTGGTACATACGGATGTTAAACGAACGGAATTATGGGATGTGTTACGCAAACGGCCGTACAGGGTGGTAAAAGCTGCCATTGCACCCATTGGCCCCAGGCGTGAGTGGCATATGTATCAATTTTTAAAAGAGCATAAAAACACTTTCGATATTTTTCACAGTACCTCTAACCAGTACCCGTTGTTTTTAAAAGGAGGCATTGCCACCGTGCATGACATTACATTTAAAAAATACTTAGATGCTAAATGGTGGACATTCAATATGGCCAAACGCTTCCTTAACCGGGTAATTAAGAATGGACTGCACCAATCGGCCGCTGTGATTGCAGTTTCAAAATACACCAAACAAGACCTGGTAAATCATTACCGGCTGGATGCCGCCACCAGTAACAAGATCTGTGTGATGTACGAGGGATGGGAACACCTGCAAACGAATGGGGCAGAAAAAATGGACGGCGATATGGTGCCGACATACAGCAATTATCTTTTTTATGTGGGTACCACCAGGCTGCATAAGAATATGAAAAATTTGCTGCGTGCATTTAATATTGCCGCCAAACAGTTGCCGCCTTCTGTAAAACTGGTGATCACTGGCAATGAAACTTATCTGGATGATGCCGATAAAGCTGTGGTGGCAGAAATAAATGCCGGTGGCGAACGCATATTCTTTACCGGATTTGTATCGGGCTTTGTACTGGAACAGTTGTTTAAAAAGGCAGATGCTTTTATCTTCCCTTCACTTTCAGAAGGCTTTGGCATACCTGTGCTGGAAGCTTTTTATTTTAATAAACCATTATTGTGCTCCAATACTACCTCACTACCGGAAATTGCAGGAGATGCAGCAGCATATTTTGACCCTGCAAACCCCGCTGATATGGCAACAGCCATTATACAGTTTTATGCCGATCCGTTGATTGGAACCCGGTTGATTGAAAAGGGAAAAGAACGCCTGCAGTTATTTTCCTGGAAAAAAATGGCGGAAGAAACTTTGCAACTGTACCAAAAATTAAGTGCGCTGTAATCAGGCTGCTATTTCAGGCGGCACCGAAGCAGATAACTTTTGCTGGTATTTTTTATACACAGACAGCAGCATAAAAAAATAAAAGGGCAGGATGGGTAAACGGTACCTTACCAATGTGCCAAAATTAAAAGTGGTAAAACCTACTATTGCCGCAAGCATAACAATAAACACAAAGGAAAAGAACAGCTCCGGGGCAGTAGCAATATAATAAAAGAAACGAAAGGGCCTGCACTTTACCATTACATACAACAGGGTCAGCAGCATCAGCAGCGATTCCAGCGCCGAGAAGATCATGATGGGCTTGTGTGTTTCCCAAATAAAAGGCCTGAACAGGGTAGAGCCCACTTTTTGCGGCAACCTTAAAATAATACCCGTTAATGTAAAATCAAAATCTGCTTCTTTAAAGCCTGCCATGCTCCTGTCGTCGGTTTCACTGATATTTTCGTAGGTGTTTTTAAAAGTTTCTATCTGGCTTTTAGATTCTTCTATTAATGATTCAACGGTAGATGACACACTGAAGTAGATAAATACTCCGCTGGCTATTAAAATTAACAGCACGAAAGACAACTTGATGATATTGCCCCGGCTTTTCAATATAAGATTAGCCGTATATGTTAACAAGGCAGCCAGCAACAGGGCCGATATGATATAACCTTTTATAACCAGCAGCACATACATAAAAAGCAGCAGTACCAGCACATGCTTCAGGCTGTATATCCTTTTTACAAACAGGTTATACCCGGCACTAAAAATAAACCCCACCAGGCCCAGGCAAAGCGAGTCTTTCATTAAGCCACTGCCCCAAAAACATACCGACGGCAAAAACAATACCGAATAAGCCAGCCATTTTTGAAAACTTTGCTGCTGCATTTCATTAAAAACACAAAATAATTTCCATACCCCCGCAAAAGAAAATAAGCCAAAAAAAACAGAGATCACCAGGTAGCTGTTAAAAGAGATATAGGATAGCAGCGCAGTGGTTTTGTACACCAGCAGCGAAGCACTGTTAGACAAACCAGCCACCATATACAGGTCGTCGCCACCTGAAAATTTATACAGTTTTGTAAGTTCTTCCCCGTTTAAAAAAAATGCGCTCACCGGGTTGCCATTGGATTCTATAATTTTTTTTATTACCTGGGCGCCCTGGTAAAACCCAAATGAATCGCCATAGCCGTAATAATATTGCACCACCATGGCATATAAAATACTGCCTGCCATGTGTACCCAAAATCCAATGATGAAATATTTTGACAGGCCGCTGTTCCTGTACTTGATGGCTTTAAATTTTACGATATACAAAAAGAAAAAAAGGTAAATGGGCAGCAGGAGGTAGTCTATAAAAGTAATATACGACATTCGATAGTGGGTTATATTTTAAATAGACGTATCATTATGAAGTTTTTCCTTTAATGTATTCCCATACTGTTGGCTGGTAATACATATGTCCCTTTTCGGTATGCTTTTTTGCATCGCACCATCCATTTTCTGTCTGCTGCAGTACTTGCTGCAACGCTTTAATACCTTCGCCTGTTTGTATCACCGGGTACGTGGTAAAATTATCTGCTTTAATTGGTTTGGCAAAAACCTGTTTTAATACAGCACCTGTATCTACTCCTGCATCCACCAGGTGAATGGTGGTGCCAAAATTAGCCACATCATTATTGTATAATGCCCAGTAACCCCCGTGGCTGCCCCTGTACCAGGGGGTAATGCCCACATGCATATTAATAAAAACAGCCTTTGTGCACTGCAGTACTTTTTTACTGATGATACGGGTGCCATTTACCACCACTATATCGGGTTGTATTTGCTGCAGCAATTGTATGCAGCTGCTGTCGTTTACAGAGCTGGTGTAATAACAGCCCGCCTTGTTAAAGTCAGTACCATCCAGCTGGTACAGTTTAACCAGTTCAGCCTTACGGTCGGCGGCTTTTTTTCTTAAAAAAGGAACGAACAGCACAGAAAATAATACCTGGCCCATCACTTTAAAAAAACCAATTTTCTTCAACCGGCCTTTCAGTAATTTTTTTTTGGAAACAGGCTGTTCTATAATGGCGGCCGCAAAGGGGCTTTGTTTTGTAATGGCATTATACACCCAACGGGAGGATTCGCAATCGGATGCCAGGAAGACTATTTTTTTTTGCATCGGGAACTGAAAAATACAATATTTAATACCCGGCAAAGGTACAGTTTCGTTTTTTATAAGCCAGCAGCTTCTTTCATAGTTAGATTGGTAAAACCATACTGCTTTTTTAATTGCTGGTAATGGTTTAAAATAAGGGTAAGGTTGGACATGTTTTCTGCAATGTTCACTCCAAAATTATGCGGATGCCACCATAAATGGTAGGCTTCTTTTTTTTGAGCAGCCTTTGTCATCTCTCTCATGATCCTGCGCAACTTTATTTTTTCCAGCCAGGCCAGGTGTTTATTATAGGGTTTTAAAAAACGGCTGGCAGGTATATTTACTGGCAGCCCTTCATCGCTTTTAATTATATGTGTGTTATAACCCGAAATGGGCAGGTAAGTGTCTAGCAGGCGGCACAGTCTTATGAACAGCACTTCCGCGTTAAACTTCCGCGGTTTATATATCCATGAAGTGGGGTTGCCGCGGTAGGCATCAATGCCGTTTCTTTTTAAAATAGACAGATATTCTTCATTCACCTGGTTTCGCGGAAACACGATGGTATGCAGTGGAATATTATTTTCTGCAGCAATGCTTTTAGCCGCAATGATATCTGCTTCAAAAGCTTCGGCAGTTTGGCCTTCTTCCAGACAGTAATAGTGAGAAAATGTATGGGTACTGATTTCATGCTGCGGCTGCTGTTTTATTTGTTCAAACAGGCTGTAGCCAAAATGGTAGGGGTCGTCGGTTTCATCATTTCCGGTATGCGGGAGTTCTTTTGCATACACATTGTAATTTATATTAGTGTAGTCTGGCTGTATCGCCGGCAGGTGGGGTATCAGTGCTTCTTTGTTTTTGGCAAACAAAAAACCTACAGTGGCAAAAGTAGCTTTACAATCATAGCGGGAAAAAAGGCCCAGCAATTGGGGAATCACCTCTTTAACCCCTGTAATATTATCTCCATAACTTTCTTTAGTGGTTACATCCCATACACCCCAAAATAATTCAAAATCCAGAGAAATAATAAACACCCCTGTATCGTTATTGCTAATATTCATTATAAAATTAAATGGCTGACCAGCACATGCCGTGAAATTAAACGTTTTATTTTAAATATATTACAATATCAGGGCATAAAGGTTTGTAATTACAGTACACTTACCTTTGTACTTTACTACATTCACCCCAACTAACTACTACCTATGTGTGGCATATCTGGATTTGTTGACTTTAATAAAAACACCGACCGGGCAATATTAGAAAAAATGAACCGTGTAATTGCCCACCGCGGCCCGGATGGAGAAGGTTTTGGCATATACCCCACCGCTACTGCCACCGTTGGTTTAGGTCACCGCCGCCTCAGCATCATCGATCTTTCGGAAGGTGGCAGCCAGCCGCAAACCTACCAGTCGCTGCACATTACTTTTAATGGCGAGATATATAATTACGAATCTATAAAAAAACAACTGGAAGCAAAGGGCCACCAGTTTCACAGCCACAGTGATACCGAAGTGATACTGCATGCCTACAGCGAATGGGGCAGCGCCGCCTTACAACAGTTTATAGGCATGTTTGCTTTTGTAATTTATGATGAAGCCAGGCAAAAATTATTTGCCTGCCGCGACAGGGCCGGGGTGAAACCCTTTTTTTACTATTGGAAAGACGGCTTATTTCTATTTGGATCAGAATTAAAAGCCCTGGTACAACATCCGTCTTTTGAAAAAAAAATTAACCTGGATGCCGTGGCTGCCTTTATGCAATATGCCTATGTGCCCACACCGCATTGTATTTACAAACACACCTATAAGCTAAAACCCGGCCATTTTCTGGAAATTGATATTGCCACATCAAACCTGCACACACAGCAATACTGGAATGTGTATGATGCCTATAACAAACCCACGTTAGATATTAGCTTACCCGAAGCCATTATTGAAACCGAAAAAGTATTGTCTACGGCGTGCAAATACCGCATGGTAAGTGATGTGCCCGTAGGTGTATTTTTAAGTGGCGGATACGACAGCAGCTGCGTTACCGCATTGCTGCAAAAAGAACAAACCGAAAAAATAAAAACCTTTACTATTGGCGTACCCGACGCCGGTTTAAATGAAGCACCTTTTGCAAAAGAGATCGCCTCACTGCTGGGTACAGATCATACGGAATATTATTGTACACAAAAAGAAGCGCTGGACATTGTGCCGCAACTGCCTTTTTTTTATGATGAACCCTTCGCCGACAGCAGCGCCATCCCCACATCACTGGTAAGTAAAATTGCCCGCGAAAAAGTAACCGTAGCCCTTTCTGCCGATGCCGGCGACGAGATCTTTGCCGGGTACAACCGCTACGATTATGTAATGAAATACGGCAAAAAATTGCAAAACATTCCCGGGGTAATGCGCAAATCTGCGGCTGCTGTAATGGATGTGGTGCCCGCCAGCGCCATTCCTTTTCTGAGTAAAAAATACCTGTTTCACAGCAGGTATGAAAAAATAAAGACCTTTTTAAAAAACCCGTCGGAACAAAATATCTTAAAAAATATTACCCAGCAAATGACTGCCGGCAGCATTGCCAAGCTGTTTAAAAATCCAATCGGCATCTTATCATCTGCTTTTGATAGTGAAGAACTGCACGAAGACCGTTTTTCAACACTCAATTACATGATGGCGATAGACTATCAAACTTATCTGCTGGATGATATTCTGCAAAAAGTAGACCGTGCCACCATGAGCGTAAGCCTGGAAGGAAGGGAGCCGTTCCTGGATCAAAACGTTATTGAATGGGCTGCGCAATTGCCCATGGAATACAAATACAATAATGGCAGTAAAAAATTCATCATTAAAGAGATCGTGCATAAATATATTCCCAGGGAAATTATGGACCGCCCTAAAATGGGTTTTGGAATACCCATTGCCAGCTGGTTAGAGCATGAGCTGAAACCATTTGTAGACAGGTATTTTGACGAAGCGTTCATACTGCACCAGGATATTTTTAATAATGAAGAAGTACAACGTATAAAAAGATCTTTTTATAATGGTAAAAAAGAACGGGCAGAAAAAATTTGGTTCCTGCTCATGTTCCAGATGTGGTACGACAAATGGATCAACAATAACTAAACCGGCAGCCGGATTATGCAGGGCTTTAGCTATACAGGGTGCCGGCAAACAATATAATACTCCTGCCTGCGTTTGGAATTCCATACCATACATATTCAGCAGCACTGCTGCCATAAAACACAGGTATTTAAAACAAGCATATCGATCATACTTTCAGATAACCAATGGCAACAATTGATATCTCCGTTATTATTCCTTCCAGGCACCGCGAGCCTGTTCTTTGGAAAACTGTTGAAAATGCCTGTGAAGCCATAGCAAACTGTACCAATACAGAGGTGATAGTGGTAAACGACGGTGATACTCCACTGGAACTACCCGGGCAGTATGCAGGAAAAGTGCATCTGTACAATAACCTTAGTAAAGGTGTGTCTGCCGCACGAAATATTGGGGCGCAGCATGCAAAAGGACAGCTATTATTTTTTATAGATGATGATATGTGGATCACACAGGCTGCAGTAGCATGGATCACGGCTTTATTACAAAAGCCCGGGGCGCTGGAAGCTGTTTACAATATTAACTGGGTATTTCCTTCCGGCATACAGCAAAAACTGGTGAGCACAAAAATTGGCCAGTATTTATTACGCTCTTCGTATGATACCATGTGGGGCAGAATGAAAACCCCCGGTACCGCACCCGCTGCAGGATTATATGCCTTTAATATGATCATGAGCGGCTCGTTTTTGATCAGCAAAACAATATTTGAAAAAACAGGCCGCTATAATGAAGGCATGATTTTTCAGGGCGAGGATACAGATATGGCAGCCAAACTAAATAAACTGGGTATTGCCATTTACTGTGTTTTTGATGTTACCCTTTTTCATAACCAGCAGGACAGGTTTGACGTAAAAGGATTTCTTTCCCGTGTGCAAAATGGGTATGCATCAGAATTCAGAGCCGTACAGGCGGGTTTAATACCATCGGCAGCCACGGAGGCCTACCAAAAAATGCCGGGCAAATTATTGTTTGAATTGTTTCGTGTATCTGAAAAAGGCTGGCTTTTTTTATTGCAGCTGCTGCCCAACTGGTCAATGGTAAGGCCGCTTAATAATAAACTGATTGGTACCTTATCAGGTTTACAGCGTTACAAAGAGTGGCGGAAAAATGTATATTTATAAAATCTTTTACAGGCGCGTGCCAATGTGTTGTTGAATTAATACAATGAAAAAAACAATCCTCCATGTTATTTACAGTTTGGGCCGCGGTGGTGCAGAAACCATGCTGGTGAGATACATCAGGGAACTGACAGAATTCAACAACATTGTGGTGATATTAAAAAACGAGAATCATTTTGAAGAAGAACTGGTTTGCGACGGGCTCATCTGTTTACAGCAGCCCTCCTTATTTTCCATACCTGTTGCAGCATTGCGCCTGCGTGCATTAATAAAAAAACACCGTGCAGCCATTGTACATTCTCACCTGCCGCTGGCAAATTTTACTGCCCGGCTGGCCACACCTGCCGGCATTCCGCTAATTACCACCATACACAATTCCATTGCCACATCCAAAGATTACCGGCGAAGCATCATACGCCTGTTAGACAGGTTTACTTACCGGTTTAAAAAATCCACCATTATTGCAGTATCTAAAGGGGCTATGGATGATTATTATACAGTGGTGGGCATTCAGCCGCACAACCCGGTTTTGCTGCATAATTTTGTAGATACTGACCTGTACAGGCGCAGCAGCAATATGCCCCAAAATAATACTTTTAAAGTAGTATGTGTGGGTGCATTAAGCATTCAAAAAAACATGGCCTACCTGGTAAGGGCTTTTAAAGAATTGAAGAACCAGGGTATTGAATTACATATTTACGGCCGCGGCGATCAGCAAAAGCAACTGGAAGCTTTGATTGAACAATACCAGGTTGCGGTAATTTTAAAAGGGCAGGTAAAAAATATTCATGAACTATTACCCCAATACGATCTGTATGTAATGTCTTCCTTGTTTGAAGGCTCATCACTGAGTGTGTTTGAAGCCATGGCATTACAAATGCCTTTGTTATTAAGCGATATTCCTTCCTTCAGGGAGCAGTGCGAATCAACGGCGATGTATTTTGATTTGAACAACGAACAGGATTTTGTGCAAAAAATACAGCAACTGGCCGGCGATCGCACCCTGCTTGAAACAATGGGCCTGGCAGCAAAACAAAGGGTACTGGATCAGTTTACTTTATCTCATTACATGACCGGGCTGCGAAAAGTATATGCCGCAGCATTAAATGCCTCCAGATAATTGAGTACACAAAAAAATATATTATTCATCTCTTACGATGGTATGACCGATCCATTGGGGCAAAGCCAGGTAATACCTTATTTACAGGGATTGAGCTGCAATGGCTACCGCATTTTTTTATTAAGCTGCGAAAAGCAGCAGGTATTTTTGCAGCATAAGGCCGTGGTGGAAGCGTTGGTGGCAGCAGCCAATATTACCTGGGTACCTATACCGTATACTAAAAATCCACCGGTATTGTCTACGCTGGTGGATATAATACAACTAAAACGGGCCGCAAAGAAAATACATCGGCAACACAACATCGATATGGTGCATACCCGGCCCGGTGTACCTGCACTGGTAGGTTTGTGGATGAAACAAAAATTCGGGATAAAGTTCCTGAATGATATCCGGGAATTTTATGCCGATAGCCGGGTGGATGGAAATATGTGGGATTTAAAAAATCCATTATTTAAAAAAGTGTATCATTTTTTTAAAAGAAAAGAAGCTGCAGCGGTAGCAGCCAGCGATGGCATTGTTTGTTTAACCTATGCAGCAGAAAAAATCATCCGTACCTGGCCGGAGTACAAAAAAAATATTCCACTGGAAGTGATTCCCTGCAGTGCAGATATGGAATTGTTCAATCCTGCAACGATAAATAAAACCGATACAGGAGTTTTAATGCAGGAGCTGGGTATTACCAGTAAGGATTTTGTAGTAAGTTACCTGGGGTCAATAGGGGGTTGGTACCTTACAGATGAGATGCTGCAGTTTTGTAAAGTACTCAGTGAAACCATTCCGTCGGCTAAATTTTTATTCATCTCACCGCACCGACACGATGAAATTGTTGCCGCAGCGGTAAAGCACGGTATTGATACGGCCACCATCATTACGCGTAAAGCCAGCCGCAGGCAGGTGCCGGCACTGCTTGCATTAAGCCGCTTTTCTGTTTTTTTTATTAAGCCCTGTTACTCCAAGCAGTCTTCTTCCCCCACCAAACATGGCGAGATAATGGCCATGGGCATTCCTTTAATTACCAACAGCGGTGTGGGCGATGTTCAAACCATTGTGGAGCAGTATCATTCCGGTATCGTGATACACGAGTTCAACCAGCAACAATATAAAATTGCTGCCGAAAATATCGCCTCGGGCGTGCCGTATAACATGCAACAAATACGTGAGGGCGCTATGGAATTTTATTCCCTGTCGGCAGCCATTGAAAAATATACCCGGATTTACAACAATATATTACTGCATTAAATTATTTTGCAGCCAATACAGTATCACCTATGTGCTTTGCATATGTACAAAGCCATTTATACCTGATTGATGAAAAAAAAATATTTGATAATTGGAGCCGGATTTTCAGGATCAGTGCTGGCCCATCAGCTTTGTAAACATATTGACTGCAGTATAGAGATATGGGATGAAAGGGATCATATTGGAGGTAATTGCCATACCGCCCGGGATGAAAAAACGGGTATCATGGTGCACGAGTACGGACCGCATATTTTCAATACCGATAAAAAAGAGATCTGGGATTTTGTAAACAGCCTGGCAGAATTCAGGCCCTATGTACACCGTGTTAAAGCCATGAGTAATGGTAAAGTATATTCCCTGCCTGTTAACCTGCATACCATTAACCAGCTATTTGGCAAATCATTTACACCGGCAGAAGCAAAGGCTTTTTTACAAACACTGGCCGATACATCTATTGAAACACCACAAAATTTTGAAGAGCAGGCTTTGCGATTTATAGGCAAAGAATTATACCATGCTTTTTTTTACGGGTATACCAAAAAGCAATGGGGTTGCGAGCCCACCGAATTGCCGGCTTCCATATTAAAACGCATTCCTGTTCGGTTTAATTATGATGATAATTACCACAATAATATTTATACCGGTATTCCCGTGGATGGCTACACTGACGTTATGGAAAAATTAACTGCACATGAGAATATTAAAGTGTTGCTTAATAAAAAATTTGATGCCTCGGCGGATGTAAGTGCTTACGACCATGTTTTTTATACCGGCCCCATTGATGCATATTTTAATTTTAAATATGGCAGGCTGGGATACCGTACAGTGACTTTTGAAAAACACTATGCTGAGGGCGATTTTCAGGGAGTAACACAAATGAATTACTGTGATGCTGCAGTGCCTTATACCCGTATTGCAGAGCCCAAACATTTTACTTATTGGGAGCAGCATGATACCACTGTTTATTTTAAAGAATTCAGCAAAGAAACCGGCCCGGAAGATATCCCGTATTATCCCAAAAGACTGGCAGACGATAAAAAACTTTTACTGCAATACAGGGCCGATGCAGAAAACCTGCAACAGGTATCTTTTCTGGGGCGGCTGGCCACTTACCGTTATATGGATATGCACCATGTAATAGGCGAAGCATTACAATATGCCCGGTCTTTTATACAGGCGTTGGCCAATAGCCAGCGTCCCCCCGTATTCCCAAATCTGGAAAACGAGTAAAAAAAACTCCAAATTATGCAATAACAAGGGTCAGGTGTCGTTATATAAGAGTCCAAATCTTATTTAAAACCAAACACGCCAGTCCTATGGAAAAGGTTATTGCTGTGGTTGTTACATACAACCGTCAGGCGCTGCTTTCAGAATGCATCACTGCACTTCGTAATCAAACCCGTAAGCCCGACGCCATTTTAGTAGTTAACAATGGCAGTACCGATAGCACTCCCCAATGGCTGGAACAACAGGCCGATATTCATTTCATCAATCAAAAAAATGTAGGTTCAAGTGGCGGATTCAGCACCGGAATTAACTGGGCGTATAAAAATGGATATTCCTGGATATGGTGCATGGATGATGATGGCTATTCCAAACCGGATGCACTGGAAAAAATGCTGGCCGCAGATGATGGCAATCTAAAATTATATAATTGCGCTGTTATTGATAAAGAAGATAAAAAATCCTTTGTTTGGAAAACAGGCGAATACAAAACCCTGGATGAAGTACCGGGTAAAATCATTGAAGGCATCGGGCATCCTTTTAATGGCACCATGCTGCACCGCAGAATTATTGAAAGAGTGGGTGTACCACAACCCAAGTTTTTTCTGTGGGGCGATGAAACAGAATATTATTACAGGATCGTTAAGCAAAATCAAATACCTGTATGCACTGTAGCCGACAGTATTCACTACCACCCGGCCTCTGCATTTTCATATAAGCAGGATTGGGATTATACCAATGCATGGAAAATGTATTTCTATGTACGCAACAGGTTTCATATTCACCGGGCAAAATTCAGCAATAAACTGGTAGCAGGTTTAAATTATGCATGCTTTTTAGCAGCGTTTGCAGGCATCGTGCTGGTATATCAAAAAACCGACAAACTGAAAAAGCTGAATTTTATTTTTTGGCCTGCAGCAGATGCGCTGAGAAATAACTTTAACGCAACACCTTCTTTAATACTGGAAAAACTACAATCACAATCAGAACAGCATATCAGCTCCGGACTTATACATCCGTTAAAAAATATTTGGTCTTTACTCTTCAATCCATCTTCATCTATGGTTAAAAAGATTCAGACCAGGTAATCATATTAAACCCTCGAAAACTACAATTCTGCCACCTGCTTACTTTTAAGCAGGTTTTCTTTTTTCTTTAATGCCGTATCCTGTATAAGAAAAATAGCCATGATGTAAAACGGCATACAGGGAATCTTATACCGGCAAAGTGTACCAAAATTAAGTGTGGTAGCACCCACAAACATGGCAAATATAATGGCAAATAAAAAGCAATACATGGCCAGCGGATTTTTGGTTAATGTTTGAAAGGTGGTTTTAATACCGGCTTTAAAGATCACCGACACCGTAAAAAATAACAAAGCCATCCCTTCCAGAGAAGATAACAGGGTGGTCAGTTTTTTTGACTCCCATATAAAAGGCCGGTATAATGTGGTGGCTACAAATATAGGAGCCATTTTTACCAGTCCGCCGATGCTTCCATCAAACTCGGTGCCATAGCTGAACATAGAGCCGCCTTTGCCTGCCTGGTTTTCATAAGCTACATTTTGTGCTTTAATATTTTCTGCCAGGCCATCTGCCGCATAGTGCCCGCTGCCGCCATCGTTTAATTTGCTCATCACCTGCGAAAATGCCAGCATACAGCCCACAATAAGTACGGGGGCTAAAATCAGTTTCAGCATTTTACTGCTCACCATATGCACATTTTTTAAGATCAGGTACAGCATAAAAAATGGAATATAGGAAATAAGTATATAGGGCTTTATCACCCAAAGCAGGTAGGCAAAAAAGAAAAACAGCAGGGAGCTTTTTATAAAATCAGTTTTACGTACAAATATCTGGTAAAGAGAATAAGTGATCCAGCCAATGGAAGCGATACATACACTGTCTTTCAAAATTCCCGAACTCCAGAATACAAAAGTGGGCAGGTATAAAATGGCAATGGCCAGTTTGCGGTGCAAATGAGGGTATTGCTCATAAAAAAATAAAAACAGTTTCCAGGCACCGGTAAAGGCCAGCATTGAAAAAACCAGGTTGGTAAGCAGGTATTTACCCAGTGTAAAAAAAGATACGATGGCTACAATCCGGGCTACCATAAAATTGGCATCCGACCTGAAATAGCCCTGGTTCCAGGCTTCTTTTAAAAATGAGTCATCAAAGTCCGTTGTTTTTCCAAAGATCAGTTTGATATTGGAAAAATTTTTCAGCGTCATATCATACATATTCTTCCCTTCCAGCTGGTACAGTACAAAAGAATCGCCCGGTGATATCTTGGAGTTAAAAAATGCAAATACCACCACAATCAGTGCTTTTATCCAAAATCCCTGGTTGTGATAATATTTCAGTATGGGATCATCATAATTTTTCCTGAGGGCTTTAAAAATAAAGTAAAAAAAGGCAACATAAAAAGGATATAAAAAAAATTCAAATATGCCCATGAAATAAAATGTTAGTAAAAATGTCGTAGAATCTTAACAGCCCTGTTGTTGAAGAATTACCATAAACTCAAATTTATCTTAAATTCTAATTTTTCTTTCAATAATATGCTGTTATTTTTGAGTGCGGTAAAAATAATCATTTAATACAATTAATATAAACAGCACCATTGCTTCCTGAACAGTCGCCTAAAAAACTAATTCGCATTACCACGGTGCCTATGGCATTACGTTACTTATTGCCCGGCCAGATGAAGTTTATGAAAGAGCATGGCTTTGAAGTGTTGATGGTAAGTGCAGATGGAAAAGAATTGCCTGATGTGATTGCAGCAGAATCATGCCGGCATATCATTGTACCCATGACCAGGAAGATAACACCGCTGCAGGATCTTAAATGCCTGTACCAGCTGATCAAATTGTTTAAAAAAGAACGTCCTGATATTGTACATACCCATACTCCCAAAGCTGGTTTACTGGGTATGCTGGCGGCAAAATACTGTGGTGTACCAATACGTATACATACTGTTGCAGGCATGCCCTTGATGGTGGAAAAAGGATTTAAACTGCGCCTGCTTACCTTTATTGAAAAACTTACTTACCGGGCTGCCAACCATGTATGGCCCAACAGCCAATCTTTATACGATTATATTACAGCACATGCATTCACCAGTGCACAAAAATTACAGGTTATCAGCAAGGGCTCTACCAATGGCATCAATACCCAACGTTTTAATACACAGGTACTGGAGCAAAAAACAATCGACTCAATAAAATCCGGTATCGGGTACTCGCCCGGGCATATATATCTTTTATGTATTGGCAGGCTGGTGGCCGATAAAGGCATTGTGGAACTGGTGCAGGCATTTGAATCAGTTCAAAAATCACAATCTAACATCAGGCTGATACTGGTAGGAGATTTTGAAGCGGCCCTGGATCCCCTGCCACAGCAAATTTTAGCGCAGATACAGACCAATCCAGGCATCATTCATATATCCTGGACGCAGCAGGTGGAATATTACATGCATATTGCAAACTTATTTGTATTTCCATCTCACCGCGAGGGGTTTCCCAATGTATTACTGCAGGCAGGAGCCATGCAGCTGCCCATTATTTGCAGCCGTATTCCCGGCAATATTGATATTGTTACGCACGGCGCTACCGGGCTGATTTTTGAAACAGCCAGTGTACAAGCTATGGAAACCTGTGTACGGTATGCCCTGGATCATCCTGCGGCAATGCAGCAAATGGCCGCCAGCCTGCATCAAATTGTTATCAGCGATTACAGAAGGGAAAATATCTGGCAAAATATTCTTACAACATATAATTCGTTGTTACATTTAGATCATCAATAAATTCATTCAATGATACTCATTGGTTATTCCGGTCATGCTTTTGTAGCCTATGGCATACTCACTGCCGCCGGAAAAAAAGTAACAGGTTATTGCGATAATGAGGAAAAACAATACAATCCTTTTGCACTGACCTACCTGGGAAAAGAAAGCAACCCGGGTGCCGCCGATGCCTTTGCCATACAGGAATTTTTTATTGCAGTGGGAAATAATACGGTGCGTGAAAAAATCTATCAATCCCTGGCACAACATCATTTTTTTCCGGTAAATGCCATACATCCCGCTGCAGTGGTTGATCCTTCAGCTGTTATTGCGGCACATGGGATAATGATAGCCGCCCGGGCGGTGGTGAATCCGCTGGCAAGTATTGGTACTGGTGCCATATGCAATACCGGTTGTATTATTGAACATGAATGTGTGGTGGGTGATTTTGCTCATATTGGCCCCGGTGCCGTATTGTGCGGTAATGTAAAAGTGGGTCATCATTCATTTATTGGGGCCAATGCGGTGGTGCGCCAGGGTATTGTAATAGGCAATAATGCCACTGTTGGTGCCGGTGCGGTGGTGGTAAAAGATGTGCCCGATAATGTAACTGTTACCGGCGTTCCGGCGCAAACAAAATAATCGGCCAATTTTATCGTTTAATATCTCATTAACTGCAAATGGTTCTTCTTACCTTTGCCTCGCAAAAAAATCATTACTTATGAAGGTTCTAGTTACCGGCGGCGCCGGGTATATTGGCTCTGTTTTAGTACGCCAGTTATTAAATAAAGGATATCAGGTTCGTGCTTTCGATAATTTAAATTTTGGCGGTGATGCATTGTATGATGTGATGCAGCATCCCAATTTTGAATTTTTAAAAGGCGATGTGCGCAATGCAGCTGATGTGGTAAAAGCCATTGACGGTATTGATGCGGTAGCGCATTTGGCAGCCATTGTGGGCGATCCTGCCTGTAAAAAATTCAGTGACGATGCACGCAGTACCAACTGGGATGGCAGCGTTGCCCTGTTTGAAGCAGCTGAAAAAGCCGGTGTGCAACGTTTTGTATTTGCCAGCACCTGCAGCAACTATGGTAAAATGGCCGATCCGGATTCTTTTGTTACCGAAACATCTGAACTGAACCCGGTAAGTTTATATGCCGAATTAAAAGTTAAGTTTGAGAATTATATCATGAACGACAGGAAAGATACCAACATGTGCAGTACCGCTTTGCGCTTCAGCACCGTGTATGGTTTTTCTCCACGCATCCGTTTTGATCTTACGGTAAATGAATTTACCCGCAATGCATCTGTACATGGTGAGCAGGAAATATGGGGCGCACAATTCTGGAGGCCATATTGCCATGTGGATGATCTGGCAAGAGCAGTGGTGCTGGTAATAGAAAGTGATGCGGCCAAAGTAAAATCCAATGTGTTCAATGTAGGAGCTACCGAAGAGAATTACAATAAAGGAATGATCATTGAAGAAGTATGTAAAGTGGTACCCAATGTAAAAGTGAATTATGTAGAAATGAATGAAGATCCGCGTGATTACAGGGTGAACTTCGATAAGATCAAAAATGAACTGGGCTTTACCATCACCAAAACCGTTCCTGACGGGGTGAAAGAAATTTACACCTTAATGAAAACAGGAATTATTGATGACCCTTATGGGCCTAAATTCAGAAATATTTAATTGAATAATGCATCAATACTATTGCTCCAATCTAAAGGCTGGAGCAATTTTTTTGAACTAGCTTTGTTACAGAAAAAATAAAACTTTACGTCATGCTGTTACTTTCAGGTCCCAATATGGGCGGCAACGAATTAAAATATGTATCGGAATGTATTACCACCGGCTGGGTAAGCAGCGTGGGTGCATATGTAGACCAGTTTGAAAAAATGAGCGCCGAATTTGCCGGTACAAGGTATGCCGTGGCTACCAGCAGTGGTACCACTGCATTGCATATTTGCCTGGTGCTGATGGATGTACAGCAGAACGATTTGATTATTGCCCCAAACATTACCTTCATTGCCACGTTGAATTCAATAAAGTATACCGGCGCAGATCCCATATTAATTGATACAGATGAAAAATCCTGGCAGATGGACCTGGATCTGCTGGAAGAATTTTTGACCAATGAAACGGAGCAGCGCAATGCTGTTTGCTATCATAAAAAAACTGGCAGAAGAATTCCCGTTATTATGCCGGTGCATGTACTGGGTAATATTTGTGATATGGACAGGTTGCTGGCACTTGCCCGGCAATACAATATAACGGTGATAGAAGACAGTACTGAAGCATTGGGTAGTTACTATAAAGGTAAACATGCCGGTAGTTTTGGATTGATGGGAACCTTCAGTTACAATGGCAATAAAATAATTACCACCGGCGGCGGTGGTATGATAGTAACCAATGATGAAGGGCTTGCAAAAAGAGCCAAGCATTTAACCACGCAGGCCAAAAGCGATCCGTTTGAATATTTACACGATGCCATTGGCTACAACTACCGCCTGGTAAATGTGGCTGCTGCAATGGGCGTGGCGCAAATGGAACAGCTGCCTGGCTTTATTAAACGCAAATACGAGATCATTGATTTTTATAAGAATGAACTGCAGGGCGTGGGGGATATCAGTTTTCAGCAGGTGAGTGCCGATGTTAAGCCTAACTGGTGGATGCCCACTATAATGACCACCAAACAAAAAGAAATACTGAAAGTGCTGAACGATAATAAAATGCAGAGCCGCCCTTTTTGGGTACCCATGAACCAGCTGCCAATGTTTACCAATAACCTGTATTATAATCATTCCGACAGATCGAATTTTGTATACCAGCATTGCCTCAGTATTCCATGCTCTACATACATTACCAATGAAGATCTGAAAGCGGTAAGCGATAAAATAAAATCTGTTTTTTAGCAGTTCATAGTTCAAGGCTGATGGTTCATTGTAATATTCAATAGTTGAGCCGCTACCATGAACCATGAACCATTAACCATTCACTGCTCATGTACAAAATAGCCAAACGCATCATTGATATTCTTATAGCGGGCATCGCACTCATACTGCTTTCCCCGGTGCTTATTCCAAGTATCATCATCTTATTATTTACCGGCGAAAAGGAAGTGTTTTATTTTCAAAAAAGGGTGGGATATAAAAACCAGCTGTTCAATATTTGGAAATTTGCCACCATGTTAAAGAACAGTCCTAATATTGGTACGGGTGAAATTACTTTGCGCAACGACCCCCGTGTAACCAGCTTTGGAAAATTATTACGTATTACCAAGATCAACGAGTTGCCGCAGATCATCAATGTATTTAAAGGCGATATGAGTATAGTGGGGCCGCGGCCTTTGATGGAAGTAAGTGTGCAATTATATCCCGAAGCGATACGCAATAAAATATACGATTGCAAGCCTGGTATGACGGGTATTGGATCGCTCATTTTCCGTGATGAAGAAAAAATTGTTTCCGCAGCAGCAGATCCTAAAGCCATGTATGCCACCATCTACCCCTTTAAAGGCGCCCTGGAAATGTGGTACCAGCAGCATGCATCTCTCTACACTGATTTTATGATCATCTTTTTAACAGCCTGGTCCATCCTGTTTCCCCAAAATCAGCTGGTAAATAAGGTCTTTAAAGATCTGCCCAAAAGGAATTTTTGATTTTGTCTATCTTTTTTGCTTTTCTTTTAAACAAATAGAGGCTTTAATTGTAATTATGCGGTACTAAGTTGATACATTATGCACTCATTTACTATTAAAGACCTGGAGAACCTGTCGGGCATTAAGGCCCATACCATTCGTATATGGGAGCAACGTTATACTTTTTTAAAGCCCGAGCGTACGGATACCAATATCCGTTTTTACAGCAATGATGAACTGAAAAAGATACTGAATGTGGCCCTGCTGAATAAGTATGGCTATAAGATATCGCATATCGATAAAATGAATGAGGGCGAGATGAAGGAAAAGATACTTTCACTCAACCAGATGGAGGCCCAGCAGGAACGTGTTGTAAACGACCTGATACAATGCATGGTGGATATTGATATTGAAAGGCTGGAGGTGATACTGGATAAATATATTGTTGCAAGGGGTATAGAAAAAGCCATCACACATATCATCTTTCCCTTTATGGAAAAGATAGGCATTCTATGGCTCACCAATCACATCAATCCTGCACAGGAACATTTAGTTACCAATGTGATCAGGCAAAAGCTCATTGTAGGTATTGATGGTATTGTTACTTCTTTAAAAGTGAATAAAACAGTTTTACTTTTTTTACCCGAAGGAGAATACCACGAGCTGGGTTTGCTGTTCATGTATTATCTTTTAAAAAGCCGCGGCGTAACCACCATTTACCTGGGTTGCAGTGTGCCGCTTAAAGACGTGGAGTACGTGGTAAAACTTAAAAAACCCGATTACCTGTATTCACATCTTACCACAGTAGGGCAAAACTTTAACTTCGATAAATTTTTGACCAATATCATCCAAAAATTTTCCGGTACACCTGTAATCATATCCGGACAACTTACCAATACCTACCAAAAAAAGATACAGGCCCCTCTTAATTTTAAAAAATCCTTTGCCGAAGTGATGGAATTTGTATCAGGATTTTCAAAAGGACTCTCCTAACCTGCTGATACTTAGTTTGTTTAATTTTTTAACAAAAAAATTAAACAAAAATTCTTATGATTCAACTTTTCTTGTTTAACTTTATGCTTCAATAATTAAACAAGAAATGTATGTCTGCAATCGAATTCAACGAAATAGTGATAAATAATGCGGAATATCTGAAGCCATTTGCCATTACACTAACACGCGATAACGAAACGGCCAAGGATCTGCTGCAGGAAACCATGTTCCGTGCATTTGCCAACAGGGAAAAATACAATGTGGGTACAAATATCAAAGCCTGGTTGTATACCATCATGCGTAATATTTTTATCAACGATTACCGGCGCAAAGCCAAACAGCATACCATTTTAGATAACAGTATCAATGATTTTTTACTCAATAGTAATCAGCTTTCTATAGGCAATGCGGCAGAAGCTAATTTGAAGATGAAAGAAATGCAGCAGGCGGTACATGGGTTACCTGATATATTCCGCAACCCGTTCATGTTGTATTTTGAAGGTTATAAATACAATGAAATTGCTGCTATGCTGAAAGAGCCATTGGGAACCATTAAAAGCAGGATACACTTTGCCCGTAAATTACTGAAAGAGCAGATCACCAGATTTTAAAAACATTGCTTTATATAGATACCGTTTTAATTTCCAATATCCCTAAATTTAAGTATTGAGAAAAGTAATTATAATAGGAAGTGGATTTGCAGGCTTATCGGCAGCCTGTTTTTTGTGTAAAGCAGGGTACGATGTAACTGTGCTGGAAAAACAATCTGCTGCCGGTGGCAGGGCCAGGCAGCTATTGGCAGAAGGCTTTGTATTTGATATGGGCCCCAGCTGGTACTGGATGCCCGAAGTATTTGAACGTTTTTTTAATTGCTTTGGCAAAAAAGTAAGCGACTATTATCATTTAGAAAGGCTGGATCCATCCTACCGTATCTTCTGGCCCAATGATACTATGGATGTTCCTGCAGATTACCAGGCATTGCAACAATTATTTGAAAGTATTGAGGCAGGATCTGCGGCAAGGCTGGATGAGTTTATGGCCGAGGCACAATTTAAATATGATGTGGGCATCAACAAACTGGTGCATAAGCCAGGCCGGTCACTCACCGAATTTTTAGATGCCGATGTAATTAAAGGTGTTTTTAGGCTGGATGTATTTACCAACATGAAAAAACATGTGGGCAAATATTTTAAGCATCCCAAACTGCAGGAGATGATGGAGTTTCCGGTGTTGTTTTTAGGTGCATTACCGCAAGATACACCGGCACTGTACAGCTTAATGAACTATGCCGATATTAAACTGGGTACCTGGTATCCGCAGGGAGGCATGTATAAAATTGTGGAAGGTATGCACAGCCTGGCTACTGAGCTGGGAGTTAAATTTCATTTTAATTGTGATGTCACTTCTATCAATGTAAACCTGGGCCAGGCAAAAAGTGTTACGGCGCAATCCGCTGCACATGAGCAACCGGGCACTATTCATTTTGACGCGGATATAGTGGTGGGTGCTGCAGATTATCATTTTATTGAAACAAAGCTATTGCCCGAAAACTGTAGAACTTACAGTGCTGAATACTGGAACAAAAGAGTGATGGCCCCCAGTTGTTTGTTATATTACGTTGGGTTGAATAAAAAACTGGATCATGTACTGCATCATTCACTTTTTTTTGATACCGATTTTGGGGTGCATGGCAATGAGATCTATACCAATGCCCAATGGCCGGCGGCGCCTTTGTTTTATGTAAGCGTTCCTTCGGTAACTGACCCTTCCGTTGCACCGGAAGGACAGGAGAATTTGTTCTTTTTAATTCCCGTGGCTGCGGGATTGCAGAACGATACTGAAGCATTGAGGGACAGGTATTTTGATGCTATTGTGGAAAGGTTTGAAAAAAGAACCGGCCAGCAGGTAAAAGAACACATCATCTATAAAAAAACTTATTCGGTAAGTAATTTTGTAGCGGACTATAATTCTTTTAAAGGCAATGCATATGGCCTGGCCAATACCCTGATGCAAACGGCTATATTAAAGCCTTCTTTAAAAAGCAAAAAGGTGAGCAATCTTTTTTTTACAGGGCAGCTAACGGTACCCGGCCCCGGGGTGCCCCCCAGTTTGATCAGTGGCGAAGTGGTGGCAAAAGAGATCAGCAAACAATTTTCATAATTGATTGTTGAATTAGAAACGGACTAAGACAGAAAATTTTTATATCGGCATATGATGCATCTTTTTAATGATACCAGCCAGTTGTGCAGTAAAATCACCACTGAAACCTACAGCACTTCTTTCAGCAGTGCCATCAGGCTGCTGCATAAAGACCTGCGTACCCCCATTTATAATATTTATGGTTTTGTGCGTTTTGCCGATGAGATAGTGGATACTTTTCATGGCTATAATAAGCAGCAGCTGCTGGATGAGTTTAAAAAAGAAACCTATGCAGCACTTGACCGGGGCATCAGCCTCAATCCTGTATTGCACAGTTTTCAGCTGAGCGTGAATCAATACAATATTGACCGCAGTTTGATTGAAGCTTTTTTTAAAAGCATGGAATGGGACCTGAGCAAGGCACAGTACGACGCCGCCGGTTATGCCGCTTATATTTACGGCAGTGCCGAAGTGGTGGGCCTGATGTGCCTGTATGTTTTTTGCGAAGGCAATCAGCAAATGTTTGATGCCCTGCGGCCTGCAGCACAATCTTTGGGGGCCGCATTTCAAAAAGTGAATTTTTTACGTGATGTAAAAGCAGATTACCAGGAGCTGAACCGCACTTATTTCCCCAATGCAGATTTTAAAAATTTTACACCGCAAATGAAGGCCCAGATAGAATCTGATATAGCACTGGATTTTGCTAAGGCCTACGAAGGTATTTTGCAGTTGCCCGTAAAAGCAAGGTTTGGAGTATACGTGGCATATAAATACTACCTGTCTCTTTTTAAAAAGATATGCAGGGTGCAACCTGCCAAAATAATGGAGCAACGCATCCGCATCCCCGATTACTCCAAAGCATTGATCCTGGTAAAAGCTGGGTTAAGAACACAATTCAATCTTTTATAACTTCGTTGCAGTAACCGCCTATACATGTTGCAAAAATTAATTTTAGTGAACGAGCAGGATGTGCCCGTTGGTACCATGGAAAAGATGGAAGCCCATCAAAAAGCCTTGCTGCACCGGGCCTTCAGTGTATTTATTTTTAATACAAAAGGTGAGATGTTATTGCAGCAAAGGGCATTGACCAAGTACCATAGCGGCGGACTTTGGACGAATGCCTGCTGCAGTCATCCCTACGAAGGACAGGAAACATTGAATGCCGCTGAAAAAAGATTACAGGAAGAAATGGGGTTTACCACCCGGCTTACCAAGGCTTTTCATTTTGTATACAAAGCGCCTTTTGATAACGGGCTTACCGAATACGAGTTTGATCATGTATTTACCGGTACGTATGAAGGTGTAATTAAACCTGATGCATCAGAAGTGGCCGACTATTGTTATATGAGCATGCAGGATATAAAAAACTCAATACAATCGCACCCTCAAAAATATACGGAGTGGTTTAAAATTGCTTTTCCAAAAATGGAAAGCTATCTTGCAGCAGTTTCCATCAAGAGATCTATTTCATGAGTGCTTCAAAAATAATTGTTATTGGCAGCGGAGTGGCAGGTTTGGCCACATCCATCCGCCTGGCCGTACAGGGATATGCTGTTACGGTGTTCGAAAAAAATGATTTTCCCGGAGGTAAATTACACGCTTTTGAAAAAGATGGTTTTCATTTTGATGCAGGCCCCTCTTTATTTACCCAGCCCCAGAATATAGCCGCTCTGTTTGCACTGGCAAACGAACCGATGGAAGACTACTTCAGTTACCAACCGCTTGAAGTGGTGTGTAAATATTTTTACGAAAATGGCAAGGTGCTGGAAGCAAATACCAACCCTGTATTATTTGGGCAGGCTTTGCAGGATCAGTTGGGCGAACCGGCAGATGCAGTTACTGCATACCTGCAGGAATCAAAGAAAGTATACCATGATATTGGGGCTATTTTTTTAAATAATTCTTTACATAAAAGGAAAACCTGGCTCAGCAAAAAAGTGTTTGCAGCACTGCGTACAGTTAAATACGATTATCTTTTTAAAAGCCTGCACCAGCACAATACCAAAAGATTCAGGTCGGCCGAAGCAGTTCAGTTGTTTAACCGCTATGCCACCTACAACGGCAGTAATCCTTATAAAGCACCGGGCATGCTCAGCCTGATCCCTCACCTGGAATATAACGAAGGTAGTTTTTATCCCAGGGGCGGCATGATCAGTATCACCAATGCACTGTACCGGCTGGCTGTAAAAAAAGGAGTGCAGTTTCATTTTAACAGCCCGGTACAAAAAATCATACAGCACGAAGGAAGGGTGAGGGGAGTAGTGGTGAACAATGAAAATATTAGTGCCGGTACCGTGGTAAGTAACATGGATGTTTTTTTTACGTACCGTAATTTGCTGAACAACCCTGATAAAGCCAAAAAATTACTGAAGCAGGAACGCAGCAGCAGTGCGCTGGTTTTTTACTGGGGCATAAAAAAAACATTTCCTCAATTACAGCTGCATAATATCTTTTTCAGTAATCATTACGCGGCCGAGTTCGACAGTCTGTTCCGTAAAAAAGTGCTGTATAACGATCCTACTGTATACATCAACATCACTTCTAAAATGGAAGCAGGCCTGGCCCCTGAAGGAAAAGAAAACTGGTTTGTAATGATCAATGCGCCGGCAAATACCGGGCAAAAATGGGAAGTACTGGTACAGCAGGCGCGGCAGCAGATAGTTGAAAAACTCAGCCGTGTATTGCAAACAGACATCGAAGCACTGATAGAAACAGAAACCATCTTAGATCCGGTACTTATTGAATCACAAACGGCTTCTTACCAGGGATCCCTGTACGGCACCAGCTCCAATTCTAAATGGGCGGCTTTTTTAAGGCATCCTAATTTTAGTGGCACCATACAAAATCTTTATTTCTGTGGTGGCAGCGTACACCCGGGAGGCGGTATCCCGCTGTGTTTACAAAGTGCACAAATTGTAAGCGACCTTATTAAAAATCAAATTCGTGTTCATTAAATATTCTACATACCAGGTGGCCACGGCTATCGCCATCCTGTTTCATGCCATCGGTTTTGCAGGTATTGTATTCTTTAAGAGTGCACTCATTATCAGTGCTACGCCTGTCAATTTATTACTGATGTTTGTGTTACTGGTATGGACGCAGGCAAAAAAAAATCTGGCATTCTGGATATTTGTTGCAGCTACTGCGCTGCTGGGCTTTACCGTAGAACTGATTGGAGTTAATACCCAGGCATTGTTTGGCGATTACCGTTATGGTACAGCCCTGGGATACCGATGGAATCAGGTGCCATTAATGATAGGTATTAACTGGTTCATCACCATCTATTGCTGTGGAATCTGTATTCATATGTTATTGATGAAAGCCATTCGGCGCATTGCGGCAGAAACGGCTTCACCACCCATGCTGTTAAAAGCGGTATCGGTAATTGCAGATGGGGCCACGCTGGCCGTTTTATTCGACTGGCTGATGGAACCCGTGGCTGTTAAGCTGGGTTACTGGCAGTGGAATGGCGACATTCCGCTGTACAATTATATTTGCTGGCTGATGGTGGCAGCTGTAATGCTTACCCTGTTTCATTTCTGCAACTTTAACAAGCAGAACAAATTCGCAGTACATTTGTTATTGATACAGGCCATGTTTTTTTTACTGCTAAGAACATTTTTAAACTGATGAATGCCCTTATTTTAATAGCGATAACACTAGCCACCTTCCTGCTTATGGAAGGTATTACCTGGCTTACCCACAAGTACGTAATGCACGGTTTTTTGTGGTACCTGCACGAAGATCATCATAAACCCACGGGCCATATCTTTGAAAAGAACGACGCCTTTTTTTTAATCTTCGCAATACCCAGCTGGCTCTGTATCATGCTGGGCTTGCAAAACCAGGTATACTGGGTGGCAGCAATAGGTTTTGGTATTGCTTTATACGGGCTGGCTTATTTTGTTGTGCATGAAGTGATCATTCACCAGCGGTTTAAATGGTTTACCCGCAGCAATAACACCTATGTGCGTACCATTCGATGGGCACATAAAATGCACCACAAACATTTGGAAAAAGAAGAAGGCGAAAGTTTTGGTATGCTGATGGTGGCAAAAAAATACCGGGATAAAGTGCAGGAAGATAAAAAAAGAAATGCTTTAAAATAAGAAAGGCCACGATGTACCGTGGCCTTTCTTATTTATGTTCCTGTTATTTTTTATGCCGTTCCTTCCACATTTCATTAAATGTTTTCTGGCTGAAATGTAAATCGCTGCGGTGTTCTTTCCAGCCGGTAAATAAACCATTCACCACCTTATTTTTCAAATTGCCGTTTCCCATATTCATAATGCCCCTTCTCATGGAAGCAATTTTCCAAACCTTCCATGCCATCCTTTCGCTGAAGGGAGCCAGTCCCTCTTCCACGCTTTCTTTACGGTTCTCCAGCAATATCTCGTGCAGGTTTATTTTAACCGCACAAACTTCGGTACAATTACCACAAAGTGAAGAGGCATAGCTTAAATGTTTAAAGTTGGCCATACCCTGCAGGTGCGGGGTAATTACACTTCCGATGGGGCCGCTGTAGGTGGCACCATATGCATGACCACCAATGTTTTTATAAATGGGGCAGGCGTTTAAACAGGCACCACAGCGGATGCAGTACAGGCTCTCCCTTGTTTTGGGATTTTGTAAAATATTGGTACGCCCGTTATCCAGCAGTATTACATACATTTCTTCGGGACCATCTGTTTCGCCGGCCTGGCGCGGACCAGTAACAATGGTATTGTACACGGTAACTTTTTGGCCGGTACCAAATGTGCTGAGCAGGGGCCAAAACAATCCCAGGTCGGTTAAGGAGGGGATCATTTTTTCTATACCCACCACCACAATATGTGTTTTAGGAAAAGCACAACTCAGCCTGGCATTGCCCTCATTTTCTGTAACAGCAATGGCGCCAATATCGCTGATGATGAAATTGGCACCGGTAACACCCACTTCAGCCTCTACATATTTTTCACGTAAAATTTCCCTGGCTTTCAGGGTCAGTTGCTCGGGTGTAAAATTTAGAGGGGTACCTAATTTATTATGAAACAGTTTTGCAACATCCTCTTTGTTCTTGTGCATGGCGGGGGTTACAATATGATAGGGCGGCTCGCCATCCAGTTGCTGAATGTATTCGCCCAAGTCGGTCTCCACACTTTCAATGCCATTGTCTTCCAGGGCTTTGTTCAAATGAATTTCTTCTGTTACCATGCTCTTGCTCTTCACCAGTTTTTTGCACTGCTTTTCTTTGCAAATAGCCAGTATCTCTGCAATGGCCTGTTCGGTATTTTCGGCCCAAATTACTTTGCCACCCCGCCGGGTAAATTTCAGCTCAAACTCTTCCAGCTGCTGGTCAAGGGTTTCAATGGCTTTCCATTTAATGTTTTTGGCACGTTCCCTAACCAGGTGTACATCGGTAAATTGTTCTTTTCCTTTTGGTACCTGTGCATTGTATTTTCCAATATTGAAAGCGATTTTTCGGCGATGCTCCAGGTCGGCTGCTTTTACACTGCTTTTGGCTATAAATATTTCTGAATTTTCTGACATGGCATTTTTTGTTTACCAGCTGTTATTCTTTGTTGGAACTGCATGGGCGACGCTCCGTTCAGCAGGGGTAATTCGTATCATCTTTTTACTGCGCAAAGATAAAGCATTGTGGTAGTGCAGACAACCTTTAAAATTACTGCAGCCTGGTAAGCACACCGGTTTGATAGCTGTTTATTGTATAACTGTATACAAAAGGTGTTTGGCCTGTTCCCTTACCGCTTTGTTTGGCATCATTCAGCCTGATGCTGAAGAATTCCACTTTCATTTTCCCTGCCTCCATACAATAGTTGTCAACAATAGTATTGCCCTCCACGGTAAAAGCGCCCTGAAGGCAGTTGCCGTGTACATAACTGTCTAAAACAATGCCGTCTTTTTCATCCACCACCCAATGTCCGGCTGCGGTATCAACAGGTTTTAACAGATAAGGACGGTTGTCTTTTTCATTGTCGCCATAAATAATTTGCCAGCTGTATTGCCCGGAGGTATCTGCTGGCAGAATATACAGCTGCATGGTAAAAGACTGTGTGGGTTTACCCGCTCTTATCCATTGCAGTGTGCCTTTCCAGCGGCCTTCAAAACTTACAGGAAAGGCCGCTGTTGTAACAGCGGCCCCGGTTGTTTTTTCAGAAGCCGTATGTTGTGCAGTAGTTTGAGCGGCAACAATAAACGGCACAAAATAAAGTGACAGTGAGGCAATGTATTTTTTCATGTGTTTGATTGATACAGTATCTGTGAGGCAGTAAAAATTATTGCCCCACCATAAATACGGCATTACAAAACATCAGTTTGCCGTTTTCCCAAAAGTTACGGAACAGCACATCGTCGGTAAGGTAGCTAACAGCACCGTTTCCCACATCCTGCACGCCAAACAATACGCCGTCTTTTAACAACGGGTTTAGTTTGTAACCAACATAACCGGCTACCTGGTTTTCTTTTTTTAATATTCCGGCATTCCATCCGCCTTCTTTAATAAACTCATACACCGTGTTATCCATTTTCAGATCGTAATAATATTTAGAATAGCCAAACATTAAAGGATGACTGTTGTCTACATCAACTTTTAAAATAGCACCTGGCGTGGTACTGGTTACCGACTCCTTTTCACGGTCGCCAAAACTTTGTATGGCATCATAGGGGTCCTGCTTTTTTACAGCGCCATCATCGGCAATGGTTTTGGCTTTAAGGGTGCTCCATTCCTGTTTTGATAACTGGGCTACTGCACTCTCCAGGGCAACCACCCTGCCACCATTGCTGATCCAAAGTTCAAACTGCTTTGCGTTGTCTTTATCATTTAAAAATTTATACCTGCCATCGGGCATTACAAGCACATCTATTTCGTTCCACCTGGTGCGTCCAAAGTCTGCAACATTTATAAGAGTGGTTTTATAATGCAGTTCTTTTTCAAAAAAATGCCATACTTCCCCTGCTGCATTTGCATTAATGCCTTCGCCGGTAAAAACGGCTACCCGCGGTGCTTTCATTGGGTGTACATATGCACTGCCAAAATCAAAACCCTTATCCACCATCCCGGAATTAACGGCATACATTTTTACCTGGTTAGTATTACAAACATCATGTACAATGGACCATAACTGATCGCCAAATTTTTCATTTCCTTTTTTTACAATAATAACTGAGCCATTTTCAAAACGGTTGCCTCCGGTTTCAAAGGCGGTTTCAGCAAATCGGAGCTTAATGCCTTTTTCCATCAGTTGCGCAGCTGTTGCTGCTGATGCTACCGCCTGCCAGCGTATTACATAACCGTAAGCATCAGCAGCTGCAGGATTTACGGGATCATTGTGCTGTTTTTTTAAGGCAACGGATACAGGGGTTTTGCTGGCATAGGCCTGCAGGCCATAAACATACGGTAAAGACCATGCTGTAATATCATAGGTAACAGAATCCACCAGTTTTGAAACGGGTTCAAACAACACGTTTACCATTACAGCCCTGGGCTGCGATGTACTAATTACAATATCACCGGGGGCAATGGTAAATGGCTCTTCTTGGTTGGAATTAAATGAAAAGCCTTTTCCGCTTCCGCTGGCAGTACCATACTGGATACCATTTTTGTCCAGCAACGATAACAGGGCTTTTATACGTCCTTCATCGGCTATATTGCTTTTAATGATATAGGTTTTATAATTACCTATGGCACCACTTACCGCTTCATTAAAAAAACGATGGAACTCTTTTACCAGCTTGGCCGCATTTTGAGAGGCAATTTCAACCGTACTTAAACCCGTAGTGTAATGATGCATCACACGGTTCAGCAAGGTTAGGGTATCGCCTTCATCTGTTTCTACTCCCAGTCCGCCCGAAGGTCCGCCACCCTGTTCATAAGTCATACCTATTGAACCGTTGTAAACAGGGTAGGTGTCGCCGTAAGACGGATAAAAAAGATCAAAGGTCTCGCGTGTAAAATACAGCCAGTTATTTTTGTCGAAATACCTTGCATGGTTTTTACCTGCCATTACCTGGAAGTCTCTTTGCCAGGTGGTAATGCTTTCGTGGTAAGGTTGGGCGGCAGGTGCAAAATAATAAGGCTGGTTAATGCCCTGCTCATGAAAATCCACATGTACATAGGGCATCCATAAAAGATATTGCTTAATGCGTTGCTGGCTTTCTACCTGTGTTTGCCATGCCCAGTCGCGGTTTAAATCAAAATTATAGTGGTTGCTTCTGCCGCCGGGCCATGGTTCCCTGTGTTCACGTGCATTCAGTGAGGGGTTGTATACATTACCCGCCACACTGTTGAACCAGTTAACATAACGGTCGCGGCCATCGGGGTTTAAACAGGGATCCATGATCACTACCGTGTTTGTAAGCCATTGTTTGGTAACTGTATTTTGCGGATCGGTTAATGCAAACAATGTAAGCATTGCGGCTTCTGAAGAGGAGGTTTCATTTCCATGAACATTGTAACTGAGCCAAACCAGGGCCGGCCCGTTTTCCAGGGCGGCTTTTTTATCTGAAGCCATATTGGCCAGCCGCAAATTATTCAGACGTATCTCTTCCAGGTTGCTGATGTTTTGCTGTGCCGATACAAAGGCAATGTACAGCGGACGGTGTTCATTGGTTTCGCCATATTGCTGCAGTTGCACCATGGCCGGCAGGGCCGCTGCAACATGTTTAAAATAATTCACCACCTGGTAATGCGGGGTGTACCTGCTGCCAATTTTGTAGCCTAAAAATTCATCAGGCGATTGTATTTGTGTAAAGCAAACTGCTGAAAATAACATTGCTGTTATTGTAATGGAGATTTTTTTTAACATGGTCAGGTGTTGTTTTGGAATACAAAAAGAAAAGCATAAGCCGGTGGTTACCTTCTTATGCTTTTCATACTATTTATTTTGTACTGATGAAATTAATATCCGGCATTCTGTTTAATTACTCCTGCAGAAGCATCCACTTCCCTTTGAGGAATGGGCAATACCAGCTTGTTGGCATCATACGCAAAGCCATCCACGGTTTGCCGTAATCTTTTTACATCATGTATGCGCTGGCCTTCGTGTGCCAGTTCTTTTCTTCTTTCCAGTAAAATATTATTGAGGGTAACAGATGTGGCACCCAGGCCGGCGCGGCCGCGTATTTCCAGCATATCCTGCGCAGGTGTGGCACCAATTACAGTACTCAGCCTGAAATTACACTCGGCCCTTGTTAAATACATTTCGGCAAGGCGTATGAGCGGAATGTATTTGTATTGCAATAACCATTTGCCACTGTAATAGGTACCGCCATTATCATAAAACAATGCCAGGCGGGCATCTGCTGCCTCGTACAGGTTCAGGTGATCCTGGTTTATTTCAACATCTCCATCTCTTGCGCCAAAATCCCTGATAGACCAAAAAGTGTGCAGGTCATTGGTACCATCCTGTGCGGTAATGGGCAATACAAATATATCTTCCAGCGATGCAGAAGTATTGTTAAAAGCTTTGCTGTAACTGCTTTCCAGAGCAGCACCAGAGTTGGTGATCACATCATTGGCAGCATCCCTTGCTTTTACAAAATCTTCCATTTGCAGGTATACCCGGCTCAATACTGCATTGGCAGCATAAGCGCCGGCATATACCCCGTTATCTGTAGACAGCAGTGGTTTGGCAGTGGTAAGATCGGCGATGATCTGATCGTAAGTAGCTTTAACCGAACTGCGTGCCGTTTGACCTGCAATGGTAGTGTTGCCATTTAAAGTAGGCGCAGTAATGATAGGAAGGCCCGGGTTGGAGGTAACACTGCCGGCACTGTATGGTTTGGCGTATAGTTTTACCAGTTCAAAATACAGCAGGCCTCTTAAAAATAAGGCTTCGCCTTTTACACGGTCGCGGTCGGCGGCATTTACTACAGCAATATTTGCAATAATATTATTACAGATATTAATGGCTTTATACGCTTCCAGCCAGGTGTCTCTTACATAACTGTTGGTGGTAATTATGGATTTGCTGTAGATCTCGTCGGGCTGGTTAAAAGTACCCACCCAGCTTATTTCATCATTGGCCCCCAGTAATTCTGAGTACAGTTGAAATTCGCCCCCCAATAGAAAACCACCGCTTGCTACATCATAAGCACCGTTCAGGGCAGCTTTTAAATTGGCATCAGAAGTAAATACCAGGTTTTCGTTTACACTTTGTGTTGGATTAAGATCCAGTTTTTTTGAGCAGCCTGTTATTATAGCACCTGCTGCAAGTAGTATGATCAGTTTTTTCATTTTACTTTTTTTAATTGATGAAGGGATTAGAAACCAACATTTAAACCAAAGGAAATATTTTTGATTTGAGGTGCAGCATAAAAGTCGCTGCCCTGGTTTCTGTTGCCTGCCCTGTAATCGGTATTAACTTCAGGATCCCATCCTTCGTATTTGGTAAAGGTTAAAAGGTTTACAGCGGTTACATACAATCTTGCACTGCTCAGTTTGGCACGCTGTATCAATTTTGCAGGAATGGTATATCCCAGGGTAAGATTTTTTAATCTTACATAATCACCATCATAAATATAGCGGCTGGAAGCGCTGATGCCATTGCCTTTGCCCAAACGCAGCTGCGGCACATTGGTAATGTCGCCGGCTTTTTGCCACCTGTTCAACTGTTCTCTTGTCTGGTTATCGAACCAGTCAAAACTGGCACTCATGAATCCGCCGGCACCATTCATTATCTGGTTACCAAATACACCCTGGAATAAAACAGACAGATCAAATCCTTTGTAAGAAAAAGTATTGCCCAGGCCTGCAATCAGCTTGGGATTGGGATTGCCTACTATAAAATTGCCGGCATTATTGTAATCATTGGTGGTGGCTTTACCATCCTGCAAATAGTACAGTGCATCGCCATTGGCGGGGTCGGCACCGGCAAATTTAGGACCGTAAAAAACACCAATCGATTCACCTACAATTAATGAGTTCATGTACCGTCCGTCGTTACCCGGAATCAAAGTTTGATCGCCATCCAGTTTTAAAATTTTATTGCGGTTAAGCGATACGTTTACATTGGTTGACCATTTAAGGCTTTTGTTAACAATGTTGTCGCTGTTAATCACAAACTCCACGCCACTGTTTTTCATGGCACCAATGTTTACTGTTTTGGTGGCAAAGCCCGAAGTGCCTGCTACCGGTACATTATAGATCAGGTCTTGTGTTTTACGGCTGTAATAATCCAGTTCCACACTGATCCTGTTTTTTAATAATCCAAAATCAACACCCAGGTCTACCTGGTTAGATTTTTCCCATTTCAGATCGGGGTTTGCCAGCTGCGAAGAAACCAACGCACCTGTAGCATCGTAAGAAGCACCACCCCAAAGACCCAGGTGGGCAAAATCGCCAAATCCATCCGCATTACCGGTAAGTCCCCAGCTGCCTCTTAATTTTAAGAAACTGATGAGCCCCGAACTTTTAAGAAAGTTTTCTTCACTTACCACCCAGCCTGCAGATACTGCCGGGAAGAAACCATACCTGGTATCGCTGCCAAAAACAGAAGAACCATCAATACGGCCGCTAACAGAAAGCAGGTATTTATTGTCGAATTTATAGTTGGCCCTGGTAAAATAAGATAAGAAAGAAGAGTTGGTTTCGCTGGAAGAACCACCTTTGATCAAGGCAGCACTGGCAAGCTTTTGTAAACTCGGTACAGGAAATTGTTCTCCGTAAACATTGGCACTTTCTGAATTATAGCGCTGGTACGACATACCCGCTACCGCATCCACATCGTGGCGGCCCGCAAATTTTTTCTTAAAATTCAAATAGTTATTTACGTTATAGTCCAATGATCTGAACCAGTCCGATTCTCCATATCCGTTAGTGCCTGCGCCAAAAGCAGTATTGCCACCATAAAACTGGTCGTCGTTCTGGTTTTGAATATCCACACCAAATTCTGAACGGAAGAACAGCGAAGCTGAAAAATTATACTGGCCAAATATATTGCCTATGTTTCTGTACGTAATAGAATTGAATTTGCCTTCCAGGAAATCTACATATGGGTTGCTGTATGTAGTGGTAGGGGAATTATATACCACCCCGTTCAGGTCTCTTAAAGGAGTAACTGGCGACAGGGCCACAATTTGCATGGGAGTGGAAAACTGGTTGTCTTCCGGTACACGGCCTGCTGTTGACTGAGATAAACTCAAATTAAAGCCCAGTTTAAACCTGTCGCTTACAGCCTGCTCTAAATTGATCCTGCCGGATAAACGTTTGAACCGGTTGCCAATTAAAATACCATCCTGATTCAGGTAAGATAAACTGGCATAGAATTTTGTTTTATCATTACCCCCTGAAGCTGATATATCCATGCCGCTGGTGTTGGCTTTGTTATTGAATGCCACGTCTTCCCAGTTAGTGTTGGTTTCTACTTTTTTCCAGTCGCTCCAGCCCGAATAACGGGTAAGTCTGCGTTCTGCAAACTGCAGCCACGAGCCGCTGTATTGTAAAGGATCCAAAGGATCAACCCCTTCAATGATATCACTGTTGATGGCCGCTTCCCGCAACAGGTCAATATATTCTTTGGCATCTAAAAAGCCACGCTTATGAGTAGCATCGTTCATACCATATTGTGAATTTACCTGGAAAACAGTTTTTCCGGAGCGTCCTTTTTTTGTGGTGATCAATATTACGCCGTTGGCCGCACGTGAACCGTAGATAGCCGCCGCAGAGGCATCTTTTAAAATGTCAAAAGATTCCACATCGTTAAAATTGATGTCTGCAATTGGATTGCCCGATCCGGCGCTGGTGCTGATGGGCACACCATCAATAACATACAGGGGGCTGTTGGCAGCAGATATTGAGCCCGAGCCGCGGATCAGGATTTTTACACCTTCGCCCACTTTACCATTATTAGATTCTACAAACACCCCGGCAGCCCTGCCCTGGATTGCCTGGTTAAGATTGGTTACCGGCATGTTTTGAACATCGGCACCTTTTACACGGGCAATATTACCGGTGATATCTTTTTTTATTTTAGTACCATACCCTACTACTACAATTTCATCTAAATTTTTTGTGGAACTGGCCTGCAACTCAATATTGGCGGTACTGCCTGTTACGGTCAGCTCCTGGGTTATAAAACCCAAAGAAGAAATGACCAGTACCGATCCGTTTTTGGGAACTTCCAGTTTAAAAAAGCCATCAGCATTAGAGAAAGTGCCCAGCGTGGTGCCTTTAACGGCAATTGTTACGTTGGGAAGCGGAGCACCTGTTTTGGCATCCTTAATTTTACCCGATACATTCACCTGGGTCCAGGCTACAGAAGTACATAGCAATAGTATTGCTATCAAAAGCAGTTTTGATTTTCTCATAACAGATATTTTTATTTGATAAATAGCAGTAACAAGATAAGAAAATATGCGCAGATTTGACCGAAATATTCAAATGTATTTTATTTTAAACTTGTTGGTGGGTATTTAAAGACCACCGGTAATTTTTTCATTTTGCTGTAATGAACGTCATATCCAATCTCCAGCACCCTGATTGTAATATCATTTACTACCCTGTAGTGCACAAACAATTCTGTACTGGCAATACGGGCTTGAATCAAAAAAAGAGGTGAAGGTTTTACCACCATCACCTCTTTTTATTTTAGCACAGTAGTATATTATTGTAATACGCCCAATTCTTTGCCAATTTTTGTAAAGGCGGCAATGGCTTTATCCAGGTGCGCCTGTTCATGTGCCGCACTTAGTTGTACCCGTATGCGTGCCTGTCCTTTGGCCACCACCGGGAAGAAAAAGCCAATCACATAAATACCTTCGCCCAGTAATTTGGCAGCAAAGTTTTGTGCAATCACTGCATCATATAACATGATGGGCACAATAGGATGATCGCCGGGTTTGATATCAAAGCCGGCTTCCGTCATCTTACTGCGGAAATATTTGGTATTGTATTCCAGCTGATCTCTAAGCTCGGTGGTTTCACTCAGCATATCCAATACTGCAATGCTGGCACCCACAATGCTGGGGGCCACAGTATTGCTGAATAAATATGGACGGCTGCGCTGGCGCAGCATTTCAATAATTTCTCTTCTGCCCGATGTAAAACCCCCGCTTGCACCGCCCAATGCTTTACCCAATGTGCCGGTGATGATGTCAATGCGTCCCATCACGCCGCGGTATTCGTGTGTACCCCTTCCCGTCTTTCCTAAAAAACCGGACGAATGGCATTCGTCAATCATCACAATGGCATCGTACTGATCGGCCAGGTCGCATATTGTATCCAGTTGTGCAATGGTGCCATCCATGCTAAAGCTGCCATCAGTAACAATAATGCGGCTGCGCAAATGCGCACTCTCTTTCAGTTTGGCTTCCAGGTCTTCCATATTATTGTGCTCGTACCGGTAGCGCTGGGCCTTGCACAAACGAACACCGTCAATAATGCTGGCATGGTTCAATGCATCGCTGATGATGGCATCCTGTTCGTTAAATAAGGGTTCAAATACACCACCATTGGCATCAAAAGCCGCTGCATATAAAATTGTATCTTCTGTGCCTAAAAAATCGGCGATCTTTTTTTCCAGCTCTTTATGAATATCCTGCGTGCCGCAGATGAACCGCACGCTGCTCATACCATAACCCCGGTAATCCACATATTTTTTTGCCGCTTCCACCACTTTTGGGTGCGAGGAGAGGCCAAGGTAATTGTTGGCACAAAAATTCAATACCTTATTCCCGTTAACTGTGATCTCGGGGCCCTGAACACTTTCAATAATGCGCTCGGCTTTAAAAAGGCCGGCAGACTTTATTTCTTCCACTTCGGTGGCAATGCGGTTAACAAATGACTGGTTCATATCGGTTTAGTTTGATAACAAATTTAGGGCATTGTGATGGAACCGGAATAGAACAGAGATCGGGATGATTGCCAGATTTTCAGGAAATTAATAGGTAATGCTAAGCCAGGCCAGAAATCTGAAAAAAAATATTATTTTACTGTAACTTTTTATTATTCATCTTCGTATTATACAAAAACCATCACCTAACACCTACATGACGGAGAGAGAATATAACGACTGTGTAAACCTGTATGCAGACAATGTGTACCGATTCATCCTCAAAAACCTGAGGCATGAAGAAGATGCACGGGATGTGGTGCAGGGGGCATTTGAAAAGATGTGGGTGAACAGGGATACAGTGGAAAATGAGCGTTGCAAAAGTTTTTTGTTTACGGTAGCTTATCACCAGATGATTGACCATATCCGTAAAAATAAAAGGGTGAGTTTGAGAGAAGCATTTAATGAAAATGCAAAGGGCAGCACCCATCAAAATCATGATGCCAGGCGAATTTTAAACGAAGCGCTGGCCCAGCTCAATGAAAAACAGCGCAGCCTGGTGATGTTGAAAGATTATGAGGGCTACAGCTATGAAGAGATTGGTGAAATTACCGGACTGAACGAAAGCCAGGTAAAAGTTTATTTGCACCGTGCAAGATTACAACTGAGGGAATATATTGTGAAAGTGGAGAATGTAATTTAAGTTGTCGGATGTAAGCTGGCAGATGACAGAAAAGCCGCTATCAACTAACAACTATCAACTAACAACTATGGATATTAACCGGCATAATTACGAAAGCTTTTTTCTGCTGTATGTAGATAATGAACTATCTGCTGCAGACAGAAAGTTGGTGGAACTATTTGTGCAGGAGAATGCCGACCTTAAAACAGAACTGCAATTATTGCAGCAAACCGTGTTTAACGCAGATGAAATTATTTTTGATAATAAGCAGGCTTTATTAAAGGATGAGAATTTTTCTTTACAGGAAAGTTTATTGTTGTATTTAGATAGCGAGCTGAATGATGCAGATACAGCAAAAACTTTTGACCTGCTTAAAACTGATGCCACTGCACAAAAGGAATTTGCCCTGCTGCAGCGCACCCAATTACAGGCGGATACTTCCATTATTTTCGCCAACAAACAGTCATTGTACAGGAAAGAAGAAGGCCGCGTTATTCGCCTGCCCTGGTTAAAAATTGCTGCAGCGGCTGTATTGCTGGGCTTTGGTACATGGGCTACAGTTGCAGTGGTAAATAACGGCAATAAAGTAAACAATGGTGGCGAGGTTGCCGGAACAACACCTGAAAAAAATACATCCACCCCAATAATTGCCAATACCACACCTGTTAGTAATGGCTCAACTGCTGCAAAGGATAATAACAGTGGTATAAATGCCAGCAACACGGCCACCAGCACAACAGGCCCAAATACTGCAGCCGGTATCAGCAAACAAAAGAATGATCAACCTGGGGTAATCACAAACGTTAGGCAAAACCTGCCACAGGAAAAAGAAAATACCACCATTGCAGTAAAGGAAATTAATCAGAGAGGCAGCAATAATTTACCCAAACCTGATTATAATAATTTTAACAATAACGAGCGTAACAAAACTGATATCGCTTACGTACCACAAACAGATAAAGCAATTGATAAAGCCATTTCCGGAAACGCTGCCACAACTGCTTCATTTAACAATACCAATGCTGGCGACGGCTATGCATTAAACACCCAATTTACACAAGGCAATGCCGATGAGCAAAACAACGACAAGGTGCTTTACATGGACGAAGACAATGTAAAGAAATCAAAACTGGGCGGATTTTTCCGCAAAGTAAAACGCCTGGTGGAACGCAACACCAATATTAAAACAGGCAACGGCATTAAGGTGGCCGGATTCGACATTGCAATTAAATAATTTTTAAAAATCAGAAACAATGAAACAGCTAATTACATTTTTAGCAGCAGCAATCATTTGCTCCGGCGCAACGGCTCAAAACGACAGCACCAAAACAAACAAGCCTGATACCATACGCATTGGCGGTATTGTGATAGTAAAAAGCGGTAAAAAAGACAAGGATGTGAGTATTACCATGGGCCGTAAAGACAATGAAAAAAAACGCAATGCCAATGTAAGTACCAACTGGTGGATCGTTGACCTGGGCTTTGCCAACTATTCTGATAATACCAATTACGCAGGCGCCGGATCTTACCTGGTAAACAAACCCGGTTCACCCGCATTGGATAACAACGACTTTAAACTGCGTGCCGGTAAAAGTGTAAATGTAAATATCTGGTTTTTTATGCAGCGGCTTAACCTGGTGAAACATCATGTGAATTTAAAATATGGTGTGGGTCTGGAGCTGAACAATTACCGTTACAAATCAAATATCAGTTATAAAGAAAATGGCACAGTACCATATACAGCCGGTACACAAACCAATGCGCCATTTATTTTCCGTGATTCTGTAGCATTCTCTAAAAATAAACTGGCAGCAGATTATTTAACAGTGCCGCTCATGCTGAATTTTGTAAGCAACCCCAACAGCCGTAAAAAAGGCATCAGTTTCAGTGCAGGGGTAAGTGCCGGTTACTTATACAGCCAGCGCAATAAACAAAAAAGCAGCGAACGTGGCAAAGACAAAAACAGGGGCGAATACGACCTGGAGCGGTTTAAATTAAGTTATGTGGGTGAACTGGGTTTAGGATCGGTACGCTTCTATGGATCTTACAGTCCAAAATCTATGTACGATCATAGTTTAAACATGCGCCCATACACCGTAGGTTTCCGTTTCAGCAACTGGTAACAGGCTCTCTCACTCATGTCCCCTGGCCTGTTGAACCCCGGGTGTAAACAGGCAGGGGAATGGGTTTTAACATACCCGCCTCCGGTAGTAACCGGAGGTTTTTATTTACCATACAACCATAGGAAAATTAATTGCATCTGCTTATCTTGGAAACATCTTTTAACTAAAATCACATATCATGTCTTACAACATCATCGACATTGAAGGAATTGGCCCTGCCTATGCAGAAAAATTACAAGCCGCGGGAATCAACACCACTGATGACCTGTTATCAAAAGGAGGCACCAAAGCCGGACGTACAGCTTTGGCGGCGGCTTCCGGCATTGATGAAGGAAAAATTTTAACCTGGGTAAACCATAGCGATCTGCACCGCATTGACGGTATTGCAGGGCAAACCTCAGAATTGATAGAATCTGCCGGGGTAGATACCGTTAAAGAACTGGCTACCCGTAATGCCGCCAACCTGGCTGCTAAAATGCAGGAAGTAAACAACGCAAAAAACTTAAGTGGCAGAGTACCTTCTGCCGAACAGCTGCAAAAAATGATTGACCAGGCTAAAACGCTGGATCAAAAGGTATTTCATTAATATTCCGTATTTTTTACCACTGCCGTAGTTTTACCCGCCCGGTTAACACTACGGCAGTACTTTTCAGCCGTGTTTTTTCCACATTCAGTATAATTTGTTAATGTTAATGCTATGATTAAAATAATTTTACATGGCACAACGTTTGCATAAGAGCAATACAAATTAACAGGCATGAAACTGATCCAGTTTAATTATCTTTTTTTATTATTTGGCGTGGCCGCATTGGTTTCTTTTACCAATGACAAGGGTAAAAAGAAAAAGCCAGCTGTTAAATCACGTACCGCTAAAGTGGCAAAAAAGCCGGCACCTGTGGTAAAGGATACTGAAGATAACCCCTATTATATTATTGTAGACAAAAGTGATTACGAACTGAAAGTATATGATGAAGAAGGCTGGTATGCCACTTACCCGATTGTTTTTGGCAGTAAAGACCTGGGCGATAAAATGAAAGAAGGCGATAAGCGCACTCCCGACGGAAAATTCAAAGTGATCTTAAAAAAGATACATCAAAAATGGGGACCCGAACTGTTACTTGATTACCCCAACGACATGAGTATTAAAAAGTTTAATGAAAGAAAGGCCAAGGGCCTGATTCCTAAAAACGCCTCCATAGGAAATGGCATTGCTATTCATGCCACCCGGCCCGATGAAGAATGGACCGTGGACAATTTTTATAACTGGACGGACGGTTGTGTAAGCGTAAAATATACTGAAATGAAAGACCTGTTCAGTTATATTCCGGTAGGCACGCCTGTTACTATTCAGCAATAAATAACAAACTCCCGTCTCCATAGCTTAAAAAACGAAAATCATTTTCCAGGGCATATTCGTACAATTTTTTCCAGTTGCTGCCCACAGCTGCAGCTACCAGTAGTAACAAAGTAGATTGCGGCTGGTGAAAATTGGTCACCAGGGCCTTCGCAATTTTAAACCTGTAACCAGGGGCAATCAATATTTGTGTATGGGTAAACAAACGGTCAAGATGCTGTTGTTGCAGCCATTGTACCAGGCCGTTGAGCGCTTCTTTTACAGTAATATTTTCAGCAGATAATTCACCATAAACATCCCACTGTTCAATGTGTAAAGAGGGAAGTGAAGGATTTAATATTGCCTTTACTCCCATCCAGTACAGGCTTTCCAGTGTGCGCAATGAAGTGGTGCCAATTGCAACAATGCATGCATCGGTATGGGCTGCCAGGTTTTTAATGGCGTTGATACTTACATCAATCCATTCCGCATGCATTTCGTGTTGCTGCATGGTAGCAGCTTTAACCGGCTTAAAAGTACCGGCACCCACATGCAGCGTAACAAAATCTTTACGGATATTTTTTTCTGCCAGCAGTTTAAAAATTTCATCAGTAAAATGCAGTCCTGCAGTAGGTGCCGCCACCGATCCGTCGTGTGCGGCATAAATGGTTTGATACCGGTTCCTGTCTTCGTCTGCGGGTTTACGCTTTATATAGGGTGGCAATGGGATGTCGCCGCACTGTTCCAGTACTTCTGCAAAACTGGTATCGGCGGGTGTCCAGCTAAATTCCACCACGTAGGCATCGGGCAGTTGCTCAATCAATACAGCACTCAGTTCTCCATGCGCTATGCCCCATTCTTTTTTTAAAGCGCCTTCCTTCCATTTACTAGCCCCGCCAATCATGCATTTCCAGCGAACCGCAGCTTTCCTGTTCATGATTGCGGCAAATTCATTGATGCTTTCGTATGGCTCCAGGCAAAAAATTTCTATTACCCCACCGGTAGCTTTGGTAAATAATATGCGGGCCTGTATTACTTTGGTATTGTTGAATACCAGCAGGCTGTTACCGGGTACATACTGGTGAATATTTTTATACACACTTTCTTCTATTACCCCGTTTTTATATATCAGTAATTTGGAGGCATCACGTTGTGCCATTGGGTGCAGCGCAATTCTTTCATCGGGCAGCTTGTAAGTATAATCGAGTATTGATATATTCCTGGGATGCATTGGTCTTACTCCTTTCCATCATTCCTGTAAAGCCGGAACAACGGCTTGTAATATTTAAATGATACAATTGTTTTACCTGTTAGCCCTACCTGCTGGTGCGTAACCTTACTATATAAGCTTACCGGGCTAAAAAACCGGTTACCTCAGTAAGCCATTTTTCATTTTCTTTTTTACACAAGCTTTCATGCCCGGCATTTTCGTACACCACCCACTTTTTTTGAGTACTGCCCAAATGTACAAAAATGGCGTCTTCTTCTTCTTTACTTACCCTTGTATCATGTTTACCCCATTGTAACAGGGTGGGGCAGCTGATCTTTTTTACGTATTCTTCGGGTTTCATGTTAAAGGCCCAAAAGCCATTTTGAACACCACCCCAAAAAGTAAGTAAAGTGGCAATGGGCTGGGCCGGCAGGTGCATAATTCTTAATCTTCCCTTTACGGCATCCTCAATGGTGCCAAAGGGCATTTCTATAATTATTTTTTGAGGTTGCATTGAAGTATAGTCAGACATGGCCTTTGTAATGGTGGCTGCCCCCATGGAGATGCCCCACAATACAATATTTTTTTCGCCACTGTTACTAATAAAATCGTAGGCCAGTTGTACGTCTTCACTTTCATAATAGCCAATAGTGCAGGTGTTGCCCTGGCTGTTACCATGTGCACGAAAATCAATCTGAAAAGTATTGTAGCCCATTTTACGAAAGGCGGCAGCTTCGGTATTATTGCCACCCATACTGCCACCGTGGCCATGAAACATACAAACGGTTCCTTTGGAATTGTTAACCGTAGTATACCAGGCACTTAATTGTATACTGTCTTTTGTAAAAAGAGATACAGGTATAAAATTGGTATCCGGCAGTTCATTTACCCGCTTTTGCGCATTGATGCCAAAGAGGATCTCTTTTGTTTTATCCCAGCCGGTTTTATTTGCCGGGTCTTTTATTTTTACTTCACCGGCATTATAAAAATGAGTGAATTTATAGGCATGAAACAGCACCACAATATTCAGCAGAATAAAAAGTACAAGAACAGTACGAAGCAGGTACTTGACAACTTTAGGCATAAAAAATTTTCACAAAAATAATGGCTTTGATTTTGTAAATCTTAAATAAATGCATTGGTAGTTTGTATCAATAAAAGCAGGATGTAGTGGAAGGCAAATGTTATAATCATTATTTTCGTGTGTATTGCCAATAGTGCCTTTTAACCATTTGCAGCCGGTAACCGTTCTTTATATTTCAGAAAAGACAGTCCCCTAATACAGGAGGAGGCCATTAACAGTTACAAAAGAAAAAAACTTGTTACTGCAAAAGTGAATACCATTGAAGTAACAAGTTTTAAATAATTTTTAATGAAGCTATAGTTTCCCCTGTTTAATTTCATCCACCACACCCGGGTCCAGTAAAGTAGTAATATCGCCCAGGTTCTCTGTTTCCCCTTCTGCTATCTTTCTTAAAATACGGCGCATGATCTTTCCACTTCTTGTTTTAGGCAAGCCGCTTACAAATTGTATCTTATCCGGTTTGGCAATAGGGCCAATGATTTTAGAAACGGTTAAGCTGATATCCTGCCGCCTTAAATTTTCATCACCATGATGACCATTGTAAATTACATAGGCATAAATACCCTGCCCTTTAATATCATGGGTGTATCCTACTACAGCACTTTCCACTACACCGGCGTGCATATTAATGGCATTTTCCACTTCGGCAGTACCAATGCGGTGGCCACTGATGTTCAGCACATCATCCACTCTTCCGGTAATGCGGTAATTGCCATCACTGTCTTTTAATGCGCCGTCGCCGGTAAAATATAAGCCGGGGTAAGTGGCAAAATAATTGGTGCGGCAGCGTTCATGATCGCCATAAGTAGTTCGTAATATGCCGGGCCAGGGCGCTTTAATACAAAGGTTACCCTTCATGATACCGTGTTCATCTTTTTCTGTAATTTCTTTTCCGTTCTCGTCTACCAGTAAGGGTTGTACGCCCGGCATAGGAAGTGTAGCCCAGCTTGCCTTAGCAGGAGTAACACCTGCAAGGTTACTGATCAAACAGGCACCGGTTTCGGTTTGCCACCAGGTATCAATGATGGGGCATTTTTTCTTTCCAATATTTTCATCATACCAATGCCATGCTTCTTCGTTGATGGGTTCGCCCACAGTGCCCAGTACTTTTAATGAAGAGAGGTCTTTACCTATTAACGGATCGGTACCAAAACTCATTAAACTCCTGATGGCGGTGGGGGCAGTGTAAATACAATTTACTTTATGCCTGTCTACAATATCCCAAAAACGTCCGGCATCGGGCCAGGTAGGAATGCCTTCAAACATCAGTGAGGTGGCACCTGCACTTAAAGGGCCATATACAATATAACTGTGCCCGGTGATCCATCCAATATCTGCAGTACAAAAATGCACATCGCCGGGCTGGTACTGAAATACATTTACAAAAGTGTAGTTGGTCCATACCATATACCCCGCAGTACTGTGTACCACCCCCTTGGGTTTACCGGTAGAGCCGGAAGTATATAAAATGAACAGCGGGTCTTCGGCATCCATTTCTGCAGCGGGGAAGGCAACCTTACCATCTTTTTCCACCTGGTGTTCGGCATGTTCCATTTCATCTTCCCACCACACATCTCTTCCCTTGATCATAGAAACAGGTGTTCTTGTGCGGGTATATACAATTACTTTTTTTATGGTTCTGTTACCTATCAGGGCATCATCGATCACACTTTTTAGAGGAATATCTTTACCACCGCGGTAAGCGCCATCGCAGGTAATGATGAATTCTGCCTGTGCATCATATAGCCTGTCGGCAATACTTTGTGCACTAAAACCGCCGAATATTACACTGTGTATGGCACCAATGCGGGCACAGCCCAGCACTGCATAAGCCAGTTCGGGCACCATGCCCATATATATACAAACACGGTCGCCTTTTTTTACGCCGTTATTGATGAGCATTTGTGCCACCTGGCATACTCTTTTGTGTAACCTGGCATAGGTAACTATGCGTACTCTTTCTTCAGGATTGTTGGGCTCCCAGATAATGGCGGGTTTATCGGCCATGGTAGCTAAATGACGGTCGATACAATTTTCGGTGATATTGAGTTTGGCACCTTTAAACCATTCTACTTTTGGCTCGGTGAAATTCCACTCTAAAACTTTATCGTGTTTTTTATGCCATTGAAAATTTTCGGCAATGTTTCCCCAAAAACCTTCGGGGTCTTCAATACTTTTTTTGTAATCCCGGTGGTACTGTTCTAAAGATGTAATTTGATAAGGATATCCCATAGCAAGTTTTTTTTATGAAGTTAAAAGTATGAAACAATACACAGGCAGCGGATAAAAATTATGCTAAATTGGTATAGTTTTGCTAAAAAAGTATACCTGGTTGTTTACATTCGTTTTATGAAATCGATTGCTTGTCCCAAATGCAGGAGCGAACAGCTCATTAAAAGCGGTGTGGTTAAAGGTCGCCAGCGCTTCCGCTGCAAGCAATGCAATTACTCATTTACCGTACTGAAAGACGGAAAAAATATTGATCCTTATTACGTGATCAAGGCTTTGCAATTATTTATTGAAGGAGTTACTTTTCGTGAAATTGAAAGGATACTGGGTGTTAGTCATGTATCAGTAATGAACTGGGTAAAAAAATACAATATTAAAGCCCCCGAAAATTATGAATACCGGCCTACCTATAAAGTTTTAACGCACAATGAACTGGTGGATTTTTTCAGTAACAAAGAATCCCTTAACAGTTCAGGATGCATGATAACAGAATTAGGGGATAAATTTATGGTGATCAAATGGGAACGGTTCAGAAAAAATGCTCTTTGAAAAAAGATACACTTAGCAGCAATATAGTTGACGGTTTGTTTTGTGTATAGTTTAAACAACTTTTGAGTTCTTCAACGGCGATACTGCCCGAACTCAAAACGATTAACGATGAAAAAGCTTGCAACCATCTCTGTTTTTTTGTGTACACTGTTGTTATTTTTTTGCAGTCCAAAAACCTTTTCCCAAACTGCAGCGGCAAAACCTGCAGACAATGCTTCCAGCTGGGGAATTAAGCTGTATGGATTTGTAAGAAATGATATCATGTACGATTCCCGCCAGATAGTTTCTGCAAGGGAAGGCGATCTGTCATTGTATGCCAAAGACAAATCTTTGGATGCTAATGGAAAAGATATCAATGCTGCACCAACCTTTCACATGCTGGCCATTACGTCAAGATTAGGCGGCACTATTTCAGGCCCCGATGCATTTGGCGCCAAAACCTCTGCCATATTAGAAGGGGAGTTTTTTGGAAATATCGATGGCGATATCAACGAATTTCGTCTCCGCCACGCATGGGCCAAACTGGACTGGACAAAAACACAGCTGGCATTTGGACAATACTGGCATCCCATGTTTGTTACAGATTGTTATCCCGGCGTAATAGATTTTAACACCGGTATGCCTTTTCAGCCATTTAACAGAAGTCCGCAGGTGAGGCTAACACAAAAATTAGGTAAGGCCAATAAAACATCCCTTATCCTTGCATTGCTGTCGCAAAGAGATTTTGCCAGTGTGGCACCATCGGGCTATGCAGCCACCGATCCTTTGCGTAACAGTACCATACCTAATTTGCATGCACAATTACAATATAAAGATGCTGTGTTTGTTGGTGGCATTGGGGTAGACTACAAATCATTGCGCCCCAAACTGAATTCGGGCACCCCCAATGTAGTTTCAAAAGAAAGGGTAAACAGCACTTCTGTTATAGCCTATGCAAAGGTCATTACAAAACCAGTCATTATTAAAGCAGAAGCAGTAATGGGAGAGAATATGACCGACCACCTGATGATAGGCGGCTACATGGGTTATGTTACAGGTGGCCAGGTGGAAACATATGACGCCACAAAAACAACCGCCTGGTGGTTTGATATAGCAGGTGCCGGTAAAAAAACAGTTCCCGGTTTGTTTATAGGGTATACCAGTAATGGCGGGGCTGCAACCGGGGCAACCACTGCTTACGGCAGGGGCATTGGTGCTGGTGGCAGGGGTATTAAAAATGTTTTCAGGGTATCTCCAAGAATGGAGTTTGTTTCAGGAAAATTCAAACTGGGAACGGAGATAGAATATACATCGGCGGTGTATGGTGCATTAGGAAATGATTCAAAAGTAACCGGCACTACCGATAAGATCAATAATACAAGACTACTGTTAACAACCACATTCTCATTTTAAAAAATCAAAACCAATAATAGTTATGAGTAAAACAAACACCGGGGAAAAAGGCATGGGTTTTATTATCGGAGCCTCTTCCGTTGGTACACTTATCGAATGGTACGACTTTTATATCTTCGGTATGCTTGCCACCATTATTTCAAAACAGTTTTTTCCAGAAGATTCAGGCACGTCTGCATTGCTGAGCACGCTGGCTATTTTTGCCGCAGGGTTTATTGTACGCCCGTTTGGTGCGCTGGTGTTTGGAAGATTGGGCGATCTGATAGGCCGTAAGTACACTTTTTTATTAACCCTTATTTTGATGGGGGGCTCTACCTTTGCCATTGGGCTGGTGCCGGGTTTTAAAAGTATTGGCTGGGCGGCTCCCATTATTGTACTGGTATTACGTTTGGTACAGGGCCTTGCCTTAGGTGGGGAATATGGCGGTGCTGCAACTTACGTGGCCGAACATGCGCCGGCCAAAAGGCGCGGATACTGGACCAGCTGGATACAAACCACCGCAACGCTGGGATTATTTCTTGCATTGGGCATTATCATTCTCATTCGTAACAGCCAGGGTGTTGAAACATTTGCAAGCGAATGGGGTGGATGGCGCTATCCGTTCTGGATATCGCTTTTATTAGTAATTGTATCTATCATTATTCGCATGCGCATGAGCGAATCGCCCATGTTTGCCAAAGTAAAAGCAGAAGGTAAAACCTCCGTTAATCCTTTAAAGGAAAGTTTTGGACACAGGGCCAATTTTAAAATGGTGCTGCTGGCCCTGTTTGGTGCCGTAATGGGCCAGGGGGTAGTTTGGTATACCGGCCAGTTTTATGCCCAAACATTTATCGAAAATATCTGTAAGGTAAATTTTGTTGATTCGCGGAATATATTAATGATCGCTATTCTTTTTGCCACGCCATTCTTTGTGATATTCGGAGCATTAAGTGATAAGATCGGAAGAAAATGGATCATGCTGATCGGTATGTTGCTGGCGGTATTTTCTTACCGCTTTGTATACCAGAATTTTTTAGACTACACCAATGTTGCTGCAAAAAGAGCAATGATAGATGTTGCTAAAACCACACAGTCGGATGCCACAGCAAGTATTGATCCAAAAGATAAAAAGAAAGCCCTGGTAAGTGTGAAATACGATTCTGTATATACTGATGGTGCTGTTTATACATTTACCAAAACAGATACCCTGCATTTTGCCAGTGACTATGCCGGTGCCACCGCATCCATTGCATACGTACTTGCAAATAAAACCGATTCCACAAAAATGGATACGGTAAAGGTAAAAGCAAAAGCAGCAGCCGGTGTTACACTGGCCGATGGGGTGACTTATATCAGTGTGGCTAAAAAATCGGCCAAACCGGGTGTGGTAATAGAGAAATCACTGGACAGCGGTACTTTTTGGAAAATGGTGGGCTGGGTGTTTTTACTCATTGTTTTTGTAACCATGGTGTACGGCCCCATGGCAGCATTCCTGGTAGAATTATTTCCTACCAAGATCCGCTACACATCCATGTCGTTGCCCTATCATATTGGTAACGGCGTGTTTGGCGGGTTGGTACCCTTCCTGGGTACCTTAATTGTAGAGTTTACCAAAACAGATAAAGTGCCGGCTGGCGATCCGCTTGCGGGTTTATGGTATCCTATCGGCGTTGCCGCGCTTTGTTTTATTATTGGCGCCATATATTTACGCAACCATATTGACGAAGACGTAATGGATTAATATTTAAAAAACGAAAAAATATAAAGCTATGAATGCATTAAAAAAATATTTAGGAATTATATGGATGCTGCTCTCTCCTGCAATAGTTGGCTTTTTAATATGGCAGGCAGCAGAAAAAATTGGTGGTGCTACAGCCGCCACCAAGGCAAATGTAACCCTGCAATGGAGCATTATACTCATCATCTTTTTTCCAATTTGTATTGGATTGCTGATATTTGGGTACTATGCTTTTCAGGATGCCTATGATCACCTGCCTGAAAGTTCAGCAGAAATTACCGATTACTAAAACAAACAGATTTTGCAGGGATAACATAGTTTGCCTAAATTGGGTAAAACTGTGTTATCCTTTTTTATTTTTGTATATGCAAAGTAAACTTAAACAGCAAAAATTAACGCTCTTCAGTGTAATGCTGCTGGTATTATTTACTTACCCCGTGGTATCACTTGCTAACCGCCCCGCCTTTATTTACGGCATCCCGGTACTGTTCTTCTATATTTTTATTGTGTGGATCATTGCCATCATTGTATTGTACCGTATAGCAGAACGTAAACAAAAAAAAGCAGATGAACAGTAATATAATTGCCATAAGCTGTGCGTTGTGTTACCTGGCTATTTTGTTTGGGGTGGCTTACTATGCCGAGTACCGGCTGAAAAAAGGCAGCAGTATCATTAATAACGGGTATGTATATGCCCTGTCGCTTGCGGTATATTGTACCGCCTGGACCTATTACGGAAGTGTTGGACAGGCATCTGCCCGGGGCATTGAATTTTTAGCGGTGTATATCGGCCCCACCATTATGGCCTCATTATTTTGGCCGGTGTTAAGAAAGATCATCCGCATTTGTAAAACACAACGCATCAACAGTATTGCCGATCTGATATCCATCCGTTATGGAAAAAATTTTTCGCTTGCCGTAGTGGTCACCATTTTGTGTATGGTGGGCATCATCCCTTATATCGCCCTGCAGCTGAAAGCCATTTCGGGCAGTATGAATATTTTAACAGGTACCCTAGAATCCGGTAACGGACTGAGCGGTATTTTTAAAGACAATGCCCTGTACATTTCAGCAGTGCTGGCATTTTTTATCATTCTTTTTGGAACCCGTTCTATCGATGCTTCCGAAAAACACGAAGGCCTGGTGGCTGCCATTGCATTTGAATCTATCATAAAACTACTGGCATTTATTGCAGTGGGCTTATTTGTAACATTTGGCCTGTTTGATGGTTTTGCAGACATTTTTTCAAAAGCATCATCAAGCGGCACTTTAAAAAAACTGTTCCAGTTCAGTGAGCATACTTCTTACACCTCCTGGGCGGGCCTGATATTATTATCCATGCTGGCCATTGTGTTTTTACCCCGGCAATTCCAGATTGGCGTGGTGGAAAATGTAAAAGAAACGCATCTGAAAAAAGCCATCTGGGTGTTTCCTTTATATCTTTTGCTGATCACATTTTTTGTATTGCCCATCGCCTTTGGAGGGCATTTACTGCTGGGTACATCCGGCATTAATGCAGATACTTATGTACTGGCGCTCCCCATGCAAAATGGAGCACCAATGCTCAGCTTGTTTACTTTTATTGGCGGTTTTTCTGCTGCCACCAGTATGATCATTGTAGAAACCATTGCCATCAGCACCATGATGAGCAATAATATTGCCACGCCATTGCTGCTGGCTGCAAAAAAATTCAGGACTACCGGCGACGGACAACTCACCAATTCCATATTAAATATCCGCAGGTTCAGCATCCTGCTCATTATTGCCCTGGCTTTTTTATATGATAAGCTGGTGGCACAACATTTTACCCTGGTTTCTATTGGCATGGTTTCTTTTGCTGCGGTAGCACAGTTTGCCCCCGCGGTGCTGGGCGGTATTTACTGGAAAAACGCTTCACAGAAAGGGGCCATGGCTGGTATCAGTATTGGATTTGTGATCTGGTTTTTTACAGCAGTCATCCCTTCCATGGCCAGCTCGGGCATTGTAGATATCAGTATTGTAAACGAAGGATTGTTTGGTATTGCCTGGCTGAAACCATTGTCGCTTTTTGGTATGGAGGGGCTGGACTCTGTTACCCATTGTTTTTTCTGGAGCATGCTGTTCAATATTTTTTCATTTGTAACAGTATCATTAAATACAAAAAAATCGGAACAGGAAATTTACCAGGCAGAAATTTTTGTAGACATCTTCCGGTATTCAGTAGCTACAGAGAATAATGTGATATGGAAGGGCACTGCCTATCTGCCCGACCTTAGCTCATTACTGGCTAATTTTTTAGGCGCCGAAAGGGCAGAAAAAATACTGGTAACTTATGCACAACGCAATAAAATATCACTGGAAGGAAAAAAGGCAGATCCCCGGCTGGTAAGCTTTGCCGAAAAAATATTGAGCGGCGTAATCGGGTCTGCATCGGCCCGCATTATGGTAAGCAGTGTTACCAAAGAAGAAAAATTAAAAATTGATGAAGTGCTGCATATTTTGCGGGAGAGCCAGCAAATGATAGAATTGAATAAAGAGCTGCGCAAAAAATCAGCCGAGCTGGAAAAGGCCACCCGCCAACTGACAGAGGTAAATGAACAGCTGAAAGAAATGGATAAAACAAAAGATGAATTTTTATATACCGTAACACACGAACTTCGTACGCCCATGACATCCATCAGGGCCATGGCCGAAATTGTGCACGACAATACTGATATGGATGAAGGGCAAAAGCAGTTTTTTTTATCGGGGGTCATTAAGGAAACAGAACGGTTGAGCCATTTAATTACACAAGTACTTAACCTGGAAAAATATGAAAGCGGAAAGCAGCAATTAAATATCAGCAGTGTGCAGCTGAACGGATTGATAAAAGATGCCGTGCAGTCTATTCAGCCTCTGGCAAATGAAAAAAATATTATTACGGAGATAAGGATACCCGACACCATGTTTTTAGTGCAGTGTGATGCACACCTGGTGATGCAGGTGCTCAATAATTTATTGTCGAATGCTGTAAAATTCGCCCCCGAAAAAGGAAGGGTAACCGTAGCAATACACAGCAGTGTGGAAGAGTTGCAGGTTTGGGTGGAAGATAATGGAAAAGGCATTGATCCCGCCCTGCATGAACTGGTATTCGATAAATTTTTTCAGGCAAAAAATCAAACCCTGCGCAAGCCGGAAGGCAGCGGGCTGGGCCTGGCCATCTGCAAAAAGATCATCGATCTGCATGGTGGCAACATCTGGGTAAAAAGTGAATTGAACATGGGATCAAAATTTATTTTTACTTTGCCTATAAATTAAATGTTTTGGGATGACAAGCGCTAAAAAAATACTGGTAGTAGACGATGATCCGTATATATTAATGTCCTTAGAATTTCTGATGAAAAAAAACGGCTACGATGTAATGGTGGCCCGTAACGGAACAGAAGCACTGGATATTGTAGGAAAGCAAATGCCCGATGTGGTGTTGCTGGACATTATGATGCCCGATGTGGATGGCTACGAAATTTGCAGGCACATTAAAAAAACAGCCAAACTTAAACACACCAGGGTTGTTTTTATGAGTGCCAAATCTAAAGAAGCCGATATACAAAAGGGCTACGACCTGGGTGCAGCGCTGTACATCACCAAGCCATTCAGTACAAGAGAACTGGTAAAACAAATACAAGAACTGGTAAGTAATTGAAAGTAAAAGACAATTTTTCTGATATCGCTGCAAGCTATGCTGCCTGGCGCCCGGAGTATCCGCAGTAATTGTTTACATTTTTAGCATCGCTTTCTAACACACACAATAAAGCACTGGACTGCGGAACCGGTAACGGGCAGGCTGCAAAACTGTTAGCTGCACATTATAAAGATGTGTATGCCACTGATATCAGTGCGGCACAATTACAGCATGCCGCCGCTATGCCCAATATTCATTACAGTGTTTCTGCTGCAGAAAAAACTGATTTCCCCGACCAATACTTTGACCTCATTTGTGCAGCGCAGGCCGCTCACTGGTTTAATCACCCTCTTTTTTATAAAGAAGTGGAACGTATTATACAACCTGGTGGTATACTTGCATTAATCGGGTATGGATTGATCTCCATTGATAAAGAAATTGATGCGCTGATACAGGTATTGTATAAAGATGTGTTGGGCACATACTGGGATGAGGAACGAAAATTTATTGATGACCAGTATCAATCCCTGCCTTTTCCTTATTCCAATATACCTGTCCCACAATTTGAAATTGAAGCCCGGTGGAATTGTATACAATTGACCGGTTATTTAAATACCTGGAGTGCACTGGGTAACTATAAAAAGAAAAACGGAAAGGATCCGTTGCAGGACTTACAACCGGCATTACAAAAAACCTGGGGCAATGTACAGGTATTAAAAACAGTTTATTTTCCGGTGATATCAAGAATTGCCATAGTACAATAAAATTATCCGGGCAGCTACCGGTAACAAAAATCACCCTCATGCGGTTTAAAAAAATAATGCGTAAATTTTTATTGTACGGTATAATGCTGGTTAGTTTGTGGGTTTTACTGGCCCAGTGTTTTATCATGCGTAACCGATGGAGCGATAATAAAGCATATCGTGTTTTTAAAGCCAAACAGGTACCGCTCACCATTTTTGATACGGTCATCGATCAGCATCATTTGCATTATGCAGTAAGCGGTACTGACAGCTTACCCACATTGGTGTTTATTCATGGCAGCCCCGGCAGCTGGATGAACTATATGCACTTCATGTTCGACAGTGCCATGCGCACCAAATTCCGCATCGTTGCCATCGACCGGCCCGGATTTGGCTACAGTGATTTTGGCAAAGCCATGCATTTACAGGAGCAATGTAAAATCATATTACCCGTACTGCGGCATTTAAAAACCAATGCACCAATGATTTTGGTTGGGCATAGTATGGGAGGGCCTGTTGTGGTGAAACTGGCTGCCGACGATCCTGCTTTATTTAATACCATCGTAATTATTGCCGGCGCAATAGACATTCACCAGGAGGCCAAAGAAACCTGGCGCAAGATCATGAACGTACGCCCTTTGTACTGGGCCTTACCCGGGGCATTCGGACCCAGTAATACTGAATTGCTCTACCTGAAAAATGACCTGCAGCCTTTACAAAATGATTTTAAAAATGTAACCTGTAAGGTATTGTTTGTACACGGCGATGCTGATACCTGGGTGCCCATCCAAAATATTGCCTTTGGAACAAAGATGATGACGAATGCTGCTTCCGTTAAAGCTGATACCCTTAATGGAGCCGATCACCAGGTACCTTGGAAAAGAAGAGACGAATTAAGACAAATACTGCTGGGTTTACAGTAAGGTATTGACTGAATTGTTATCTTTATTGTATGCAATAAAATGTACCAGTGAAGCCATCTCTTATAAAAATCATCAAGTTTACAGTAATCTGCTTTTTTTACACTGCTTTGGCACAGGCTCAGTACCTGCAGCATAACTGGCCACTTAACCAGCTGAGGTATGATAATTTTCAGTGGGCCGGCAACAGCCAGTACTTTCTGTCAAAAATAAAATACTCCGATAAAAATTTCAGAACGGTACTTTTCAATGGTGTATACAATACGTCTAATTTAGTTATTGAAGCGGAAGGGCCGCCCACCAGTACCTACCATGCATTTCTTTCCTCGCAATTTATTTCATTGCTGCGTACCGATACCAATGGGGTGTACAATTGGCTGGGAGTAAGCGGTTCTTCTACCTGTTATGCCAGGGACTTTGATACTGATACCAGCGAAAATATGATTGTACTGGCAGATAATAACGGCAATACCTGGGATACCGCCTATCATTACCCGCTGCTGAGTAATTATACAGACAGTACTCAACTGCTGCTTTTTAAACTTAATCCCGCGGGAAAAGTAAGCTGGTTTAAATTATATGGCGGCAGCAGTGCCGAGTATGCCAAATGTATACGGCGTACCAGGGATAATAATTTTTTAGTGCTGGCATCTGCACAGTCTAATGATGGAGATGTATTGAATTACCAGGGCGGCAGGGATATCTGGCTGTTAAAAATTGATGGCAGCAATGGCAATATCATCTGGCAAAAAACATATGGCAGCACACTCAACGAAATTCCTTCCGATATGGAATTACTGGCCGATGAAAGCATTGTTATTTCGGGTAGTGCAGATGCCAGTACCTTTTTGCCCTCTGCCTATACCGGAACCAATGCATTTTTAATGAAGCTGGATAAAAATGGAACCGTGGTATGGAAACGTACCCTGGGAGGTAACGGTGCCGACGCGATCAGGAACTGTATTGCTACCGGTGATGGGGGCTTTGCATGCGTGGGTACCACCACTTCTCAAAATGGCGATATCCCGGTAAACTTTGGTGGTTCCGATGTTTTTATAAGTAAGCACGCTGCCGACGGCACCCTCACCTGGATCAAAGTATATGGCAACAGCAATAACGATAAGGCTGGCGATATTGTATTCTCCTCCTGCAATAATGCCATCTTTGCATCTTATGCCAAAGAATTCAATAACGATTATTATTATTCGGGATATCCTGCTTTTATACAGATCGCGGGTGTGGAAGTGGGTCTCTATAACAACGGCACCCAATTTCATTACAAAGAAAATAATTTTGCCTACCCTGCTTCTACCGCCCTGTACAACGAAGGTTTTATGCTGAGCATGGCCCCAAATAACCGGGGAGGATTTTTAGGTGCCAGCATTACACATAAAAACTGGTATGTTTCTGAAGTTACGGGTTATGAATACACCCGCAGTTTTGAATTTATTGAATATGGCGATCCGCTTAAAAGAAATGCTTTTGATACCCTTATTTGTAAGGGCAGTACCGCATGGGGGCATACCTTTACCGCCGATACCACTTTTACAGATACCTTAAGAAATGCCTGCCAGATAGATACGCTCATTAATAAATATGTAGTGAAGGTAATTCCTGCCGGTGATAGTATTATTAACAGAGACAGTTTGGTATGCTATGGCCAGCTGTATGATGGCATTCCTGTACTGACTTCTTTTTTTGATCATGACACCACTACCGCCAATAGCAGCTGCGGCGTTTTAAGGATGATCACACATACGCATGTACTGATGTCGGACCTGTTTTTGAATATTTCCCGAACCATTGGTTTTACACCGGGGCAATCCGTACTCTTACAGCCACAAACCAATGGTACCATTACCTGGCAGGCCAACGCCACATTAAGTTGCGTCACATGTCAAAGCCCGGTGGCAACGCCTGTACAAACCACCACGTATTACCTGGCAGCGCAAAAAGGTAATTGTGTACTGAATGATTCCATAAAACTGGTGAAGAATGGATTTTACTTTTATGTACCTACTGCATTTACACCCAATGGCGACAGATTGAACGACAATTTCAATGCATTGGCATCGGGCATCAGCGACTATGATTTACAAGTATACAACCGCTGGGGACAAATGATATTTCACAGCACCAGTTTATCTGTTGGCTGGAATGGTAAATTTTTAAATGCCGATCAGCCCATTGGGGCATACACTTATATGATCTCGTATAAAGATGCTGCCGGCGTAAAGCAACTGGTACGCGGCACTGTTACATTAATAAGGTAAGCGGCTTATTTTTGAATGGCCTGGTAAATGGCTTCATGAATTTTTGGCCGCACATTCATGTTCAGTAATTTTTTATTTACATCGCCTCCATCGGGATGAACACGGTTACTTAAAAAGATAAAGATGAGCTGGTTGGCTGGATCGGCCCATACACAGGTACCGGTATAACCTGTATGGCCGAACGTTAATGGAGATGCAGCCAGGCAGGGATAGGGTTCCGGAATTGTTGCATTGTCTTTGTCCGGTTTATCGAAGCCATAGCCACGCCTGCTGATATCGCTGTGGTATGCAGTAAACAGTTTCACCGTCTCTTCCTGTAAATATTTTTTGCCGTTAAAGGTGCCGCCATTCAGTAACATTTGCATTATCACCGCCAAATCGTACGAAGTGCTGAATAAGCCCGCATGGCCCGATACGCCTCCAAACATGGCGGCCCCCGGGTCGTGTACATCGCCACGCAACAATTGCTGCCTGAATATTTTTTCTTTTTCTGTAGGGATGATCCTGCTTAAAGGAAACCTTTCCCCTGGTTTAAAGCCGGTGCTGCTTAATGCCAGGGGATTGTAAAATGTCTTCCTGGCATACTCGTCCAGCGATAATCCGCTTACTGCTTCTACCACTTTGCCTAAAAAAATAAAATCATTATCGCTGTATACATATTTGTTGGCAGCGCCCAGCGGGCTTTCTGCAATACGTTTGTACATGGTGTCTCTCCAGCTGTTACGCATGTATATATTTTCTGCCACCCTGATGCTGAATGAATCGGATGGGGTGGTATGGTAATACTTTGGTAAGGGATTGCCACTGCTGTCGATGGTTTCTTTATAAAAAGGAATGTATGATAGCAGCCTTGCCTGGTGCAGTAAAATATTTTCAATCAACAGGTCTTCTTTATTACTGCCTTTTACCCAGGGTAAATAATCGCCCAGTTTTTTTTTCAGATCAATCTTTCCTTCGTCATACAATTTCATTATTGAAAGGGTGGTGGCACAAATTTTAGTAACAGAAGCCATGTCAAAAACAGACTCCAGCTGTACCGGTGTGGTAGTATCGTAGGTGTAATTACCAAATGCCTTGTGGTAAGCGATCTTTCCATCTTTTACCACCATCACCACGGCACCGGGGGTGGCGCCCTTTGCAATGGCATCATTGGTAATACTGTCAATAGCATATAATTTAACGGGGTCAAATCCGGCAGCCGAGGGATTGGTTTTAGGAAGGAAAAATGGTGCTGATACTATACCGCTGCCATAAGGGTAAGCATCACAAACTGTTACCGGTAAACTGCCCTGTGCCCTGATGCGGCCCTGCAGCAGGTCGATGGCGGTTTGCTGTATGATCTCATCATCTTCATAACAAAGCACCAGGTTTTTGGCGTCGCACCAGTTCTTGATTGCATATGGATTGCCAAAAACAAAGGTGAGGGTTTTGTTTTGTTGTTGTAATGCGTTTACCACATCCACCGCAGTTTTAGAAATGCCAAAATTGCCAGCCGGGGTGCGTTTGTAATTATGAATACCAATGATCACTTTTTTATAAGATTGTTTTACCGAATCCAGCAGCGCTTTTGCTTTTGCAGCACCATCGGCATAAGTAAAATGAAATACGGCCGCATGATAGTCCGATCGCATTCTTGCGGCAAAAGCATTTTCTTCGCTGTCGCCAATACATACGTAAGCAATATCATGTGCAGGGGCTGCCGGTATGGCCATCGGAAAGAAAACGCTGTCTGTTTGCTTCAGCAGTGTAAGGGCATTTTCAGCAATTAAACGGCGCATGCCTTTTATTTTGCTGTTCAGGTCATTGGTAAGATTTTCTGTATTGATGGGAATGATACGGGATAAGCCATATTGATATTTTGCCTCCAGTACTTTTTTGCAATGCATTTCAATATCGGCCCAGCTGAGTTTGCGGGCAGCAATGGCAGCTTTTATCTTTGCAATTGACAATGGTACATCGCCGGGTAAACACAACATATCGTTTCCGGCAACCAGCGATTCTACAGAAGCAGCACCATCAGGAAAGTATTTTTTTACGCCCTGCATTTCCAGCGCATCAGTAAAAGTTAAACCCTGGTAACCCATTTTATTGCGCATCAGCTCGGTTACATTATTTTTAGAAATGGAGGTGGGTTTATTGGCTTCACTGTCAATGGCAGGGATAGACAGGTGAGCGATCATTACGCTGCCAATACCTGCTTTAAAGATCTCTTTAAAGGGGTATAGTTCCAGTGCTTCCAGCTGCGCCATGCTTTTATTGATCACCGGCAGATCGTAATGAGAATCCACGGCTACATCACCATGGCCGGGAAAATGTTTGGCACATGCCATCACATCATGATCCTGCATCCCTTTCATGTATTGAATACCAAACTGCGCCACTTTAAACTTGTCTTCTCCAAAACTGCGGTCGTTGATCACAGGATTATTGGGGTTATTGTTTACATCCACTACCGGGGCATAGTTTACCTGGATGCCCAAACGTTTGCATTGTTCGGCAACAATTTTTCCATATTCGTATACAATACCGGGATCGGCCACTGCGCCCAGCATCATTTGCCGGGGTAGGGGCAGCACACTATCTATCAATCGCATGCCCACACCCCATTCGGCATCAATGCACATCAATAAAGGCGTTTTAGCGCGGGCCTGCAAGCGGTTGATGATGTTGGCCTGTTTTACAGGGCTGCCCTGGAACAGGCAAATGCCCCCTATATTATATTGCTTGATCAGGCTGGTAACCAGGCTGTCGTAAAAAGTAACCGTTTTAGTTTTGGCATCATAAGTAGATAACCGCACCACCATCAACTGCGCAATGCGCTCGTCGTTTGATAAGGTATTAAAAACACTGTCGGCCCAAACCCGGGCCGGGCTTCGCTGCGGGAAGGATTTAACGGAAACAAATACCAGTAATACAAAAAAGATGTTACGCATCAGGGGCTAAAAATTTTATAGTGGAAAGGATGTGTTATTTTTGATGTTCTAAATTACAGGATTTTGCCCGACATTATTCAATTATTGCCCGATAACATTGCTAACCAGATCGCTGCAGGGGAGGTGATCCAGCGGCCTGCCAGTGCCGTAAAGGAATTGCTGGAGAATGCGGTGGATGCAGGAGCCAGCGAAATAAAACTGATCGTCAACGATGCAGGCAAGTCGTTGATTCAGGTGATCGATAATGGAAAGGGTATGAGCGAAACGGATGCACGCATGGCTTTTGAACGCCACGCCACATCAAAAATTGCTAATATAGAAGACCTTTTTCGCATAAAAACAATGGGCTTCAGGGGCGAAGCACTGGCCAGTATAGCCGCAGTGGCGCAGGTAGAATTAAAAACCAAACGTGCCGAAGATGAAACAGGCATTTACCTGGAAATAGAGAACAGCCTGGTAAAATTGCAGGAACCCGTGGCCGCACCCGTGGGCACCAGTATTGCCATGAAGAATTTATTTTTTAATGTTCCGGCCAGAAGAAATTTTTTAAAAAGCAATCCCGCCGAACTGCGCCATATTGTAGATGAATTCATCAGGGTGGCCATGGCTTTTCCCGATATTTTCTTTTCACTTACTTCTAACGGGCAGCAGGTGTTTCATTTAGAAAAGGGCACATTAAAACAACGCATTGTTCAAATACTGGGTAATACCTATGCGTCTAAACTGGTAAGTGTACAGGAGCATACCGACTACCTGAATATATTTGGTTTTGTGGGCAAGCCCGAAACTGCAAAAAAAACCCGGGGCGATCAATACTTTTTTGTAAACAGCCGCTTCATTAAAAGCGCTTACCTTAACCATGCGGTAATGAATGCTTTTGATGAGATGATCGCCAAAGACAGTTTTCCGATGTATGCTTTGTTCATTGACCTGGATCCGGCCCAGCTGGATATTAATGTGCATCCCACCAAACAGGAAATAAAATTTGAAGACGAAAAGATCGTGTATGCTTTTGTGCAGAGTGCAGTAAAACATGCACTGGCACAATTCAGTATTACCCCTACACTTGATTTTGAACTGGATGCCACTATTCAAAACCTGGATGCGGTAAGTAAACCCTTTACCGAAGAACGAAAAAGCAGCGCCGCTTCCTCCTCTTTATACAGTACGTTCACCAAAAAACACCAGTCGCATTTTATAGAAAGTAAAAGTGAACTAAAGCACTGGAAAGATTTTTATGAACCGGGCAGCAAGCTCACAGATGCCGGCCAGCAGTTAGCAGGTGAGGAAACAGTGAAGAGCCAGCAGGTATTACATGAAGTAAACAACCAGCTGCCTTTAACTACCGATCTTGTACAGTTGCACAACAGCTATATTACAGCACAAACCAGTAAAGGATATATTGTAATTCATCAGCAAAATGCACATGAACGTATTTTGTACGAACGTTTTTCCAATGCGGTTGATGGCAAACCCATTGCCACGCAGCAAAGTTTATTTCCCGCCACCATGGACCTGGCACCTGCGGATGCAGTGTTACTGCAAGAATTACTGCCAGATATGAATCACCTGGGTTATTTGCTGGAGCCTTTTGGCAATAACACATTTGTAATTCAGGGTACACCGGCCGATCTGCAGCAGGGCAATGAAAAAATAGCCATTGAAAAAATGCTGGAACAATACAAGCATTTCAGCAGCGATCTTAAGTTTACAAAAAGAGAAAAACTGCTGCGTTCTTTAGCATTGCAGCAGGCTATAAAAGCAGGTGTATCACTCAGCAATAAAGAGAGGGTGGTACTGGTGGAAGAATTATTTAACTGCGCCACTCCCAACATTACCCCCAATGGCAAACCCACCTATTTAGAATTTAAAAAAGACGAACTGGATAAGATGTTTGGAAGATAGGGGCTGTATGAGATAATCAGTATACAATGTTTAATTATTAAATGCAGTGCATTTTAGTTAAATAATGTTTGTCGAGAATTAAGTATTGAAAATTTGCTTTTTTACTCACGTATCAAAATGTTAGCTTAATCTCCATCCACATCTATCAGGGGAATATGTTCAGGATGTTTTTCTTCGTACAGGTAATACAGCAATTTGCCCAGCATTTCTTTGTACTGTATGGTTTTGCCAAACTGTGTTTCTATATTGATATAACGGCGGTTCAGTTCGCCATAATAAACGCTCAATGAGCCATCCTTATCTACTTTTACATTGTCCTGCAAAATACTGTTGTAGCCAAAGCCGGCCATCTTATTAAAAAGTATTTCATCGGTGGTGAGTGCAATATCATCTATATCCTGCCAGGTATCGGCATACACTCTTTTGGCATCTGTATGCCTGGTTCCGCCGGGCTGATAGGTTTTTACAGAATAATCTCCATCGGTATTATTATGCAGGGCCACAATGCAGGAGGCGCTGTCGGGAATCAGTTGCAGTAGCCGGGCTGCAAATTTTTGTACTTCTGCAATCGCCAGCGGATTGATCTTCCCCTTTGCCTTCAGGGTATTCTTAATGCCGGTTTCAGAAAATATGCGGTTGGGGTCAAATGAGTAGGTAACTCCTTTAAATGGAAAGCTGATTAGGCGCTGGGCATTATTTTCTATCTTAATTAAAATGCCGCCCTGTTGTTCTAATATACTGCGTGCCGCCTGTACAGCGGTAGCTTCATTGTCGTGCACATTTACACAGCAGGGACTTACCAACTGCCCGTATTGCACCACTTTTATGGTAATATTCTTTTCACCCAATTGATGCAGAACCGCTTTTTCTGTTGGTGCATATTTTTCCATGTGTACCCCACCGGAGGTATACTTGGGCAGATTGTTGCCAAACAATGTAGTTAATGAAAATAAAAAGGCCAGGCCGTGCATCAGGGTTTACATTTGAGACAAATATATCTATTTTTTTTGTATGACATATAGTTCAAAGATTAATTAATAAAAGAGGATGGTACCGCTGCAGGGCATAAAAAAGTGCTGCAACATTACTGCTGCAGCACCCGTATTATATAACCCCCAAGGTTATAATTTATTAAACCTGGCATAACAGGTTTTGCCGCCATAATTCACTTTAATGGTATACAGACCGGGTGTAAGATCATTGATATTGATACTTACGGTATTATTTCCACCGCTTCCCTGCTGATGCTTTTCTTTTACCAATACATTCAGCGTATTGTATACGTATGCATCAATGGTGCCGGGTACACTTAATAACACAGTTACATTTACCAGTGCACTTGCCGGATTGGGATAAGCTTGCAATTCGCAAACAGTGTTCACTACTTTTTCGATCTTGATCACACTGCAGTATTCTTTAACGCAACCACCCAGCGTAATGGCTCTTAAACAAACCCTGTAATAACCGGTATCATTAAAAGCATATACCGGGTTATTCTGGTGCAATATCACCGGGGTGGTGGTGACAGGCGATAATTTAGTGATCGTCCAGGTTTGATCCAGTAAAGGGAAATTGGCATTGGCGTAAAAATATACTTTGTTAGGTATGAATGGATCTTTCTGGAAGCTGTAGGCCACACGTATACTGTCGCAGTTGATCTGTGGAGTAATTACTACCGTTTTGCAGGTAGTGGACGCACAGCTGGCACTGCGCCAAACTGTAAGGCATACGGTGTAGGTACCGGGCGCATTGTAATGGTGTGTGGCTATTATGTCGTGGCTGCCGGTGCCATCGCCAAAGGTCCAGGTATACACTGCTGCAGCGTGTTGAAATTCCGGGATACCTGTGATAGTTTGGCTGTTGCTGGAAGACCTTGCCAAGGAAAAATTACTTTGATTATTGCAGGGTGGTAAAGCACTGGCAACAGTTATAGTATCGCATTTGTAACTGATACATGAAGGGCCGGCTTCCACTTTTAAGCAAACAATATACCTGCCTGCTGCCGCATATTCATGTATGGCATTCCATGATGTGCCAGTGCTGCCGTCACCAAAACTCCATGTAGCCGTTGCCGTGTCAGCTGGTGTAATGGTAAGGTTGGTAAATATGATGCGTTTTGCATTCAGCGAATCTGCACGCCAGCTGTATTTAGCAGTAACTGTACAGGGTGATGCAATCACTACGGTTTTGCAGATCTCTCTTACGCATGGTGCAGTGCCTGGAATATTATAATTCTTTTTTACCCTTAAACAAACAGTATAGGTGCCAGGTGAGGTATAAGTATGGGTAGGGTTAGCACCCAAAGATGATGTGCCATCACCAAACGTCCAGCGGATAGAATCAGTGCTTGATAAAGGGGCACTTAAATTCTGGAATGCAAGTGTGAGCGGACTTGCTGCTGTACTTGTCCAGCTGAAGTTAGCTGCCAGGTTGCAGGGAGAATTTACCACTACAGTTTTACATATTTCACTAACGCAGGGTACCGTACCGGCTGTGGTAATATTTCTTTTTACCCTTAAACATACATTGTATATGCCGGCATTTGCAAATGTATGAACCGGGTTCAGGTCATACGACTGAGTGCCATCCCCAAATGTCCAGCGGATAGAATCGGCTGGGGTAAAGGCCACACTCTGATTAAAGAAATGTACCTGTAAATTATTGAGCGAATCGGCCAGGTAAGTATAGTAGGCCTGCAGGTTACAAACATTGGGTGATTGTATCAGTATATTTTTAATTACAGAGTCGGCGCAAACTACATTGCCCGCACTGTTATGCCGTATCATCAAATGCTTTACCGCATAAGTACCTGCAGAAGCATAGCCGTGTGATGCAACGGTGGATGAAACCACTGCGCCATCACCAAAACTCCAGTAATGCGTGGTATTGATAGAGTCGCCTGCCATTACAGGGGTAAACTGTGCATTGAAACCAGTGATGGTGAAATTGAAGTCTGCATTGCAGCTCAGCGTTTGTGCTTTGGATTGAAGGTTGAATACTGCCACCATCAGCAGCATAAGGGTAAACATTCGTTTCATAACAAACAGTTTTAAATTAAAGGTTAAAGAGGTTTTTCATTCCTTTAATCAGATACTGCATGTTTGGATTCTGTTGCCTGCCGGCAAAATATTTTTTAATAATTTTTACGGATGCCCTGCAAAAACCGCTCTACCGCCCTGCGTACCGGCGTGGCCCCGGTAATATAATTATTGGTGAGTACAGAAAAAATGAGCAGTTTGCCTTTATTGGTAATCAGGTAACCGCTCAATGCGCAGTTATTACTTAATGTGCCGGTTTTTGCATATATATAATCCGCTTCGGTTTTAAAGTAGTTATTCAATGTGCCTTCGCCGCCGGTGGCTAAAATTACTTTCATGCGTTCTAAACCAAAATCGGTTTTCATTTTATTTAATATGTACACAAAACTTTGAGGCGTAAATAAATTATAGCGGCTCAGTCCGCTGCCATCCACCCATTTTGGGCGTTGTGGTACATCTTTAAGATCGGTACTTAAAATGGTGTCAATAATTTTTTCATCACTCATATAACCCAAATGTTCATTGCTGGCCATCAGCAGGGTTTGTTCTGCAAAAAAATTATCGCTGCGGTGCATCATGGGTTTAAAAAGGGAATCGGCGGGCTGGGAGTGGATGGTTTTAAATTGCATATTATCGAAGCCGGATATCATTCCGATAATGTTTACGTTTACTTTTTTAAAAGTGTCACTTAAGAATTTCTGAATTGTGGAATTATCAGTTTTAAAAGGAATTTCAATACCGCTGAACTTTTTACTTCCTTTTATAAATTCATACCAATCACTGCCTAATTTTCTTTGTATCGAAAATTTTTCTGGCAGCCTGTTTCTTACCCTGAAATCAAATTTGAACCAATCAGCCGCCGGAAAATCTTTTGAAATTCCAATATCCATTAACTGGTATGGAATAGTTTTAAGTGTGTCGTCAATGAATTCAAATTTTATAAGGTTTCCATACACAGGCAGCATACTTCTTTCTGCCATATAAGGTTCTGTATAATCATTCCATGCCCAACCATTTCCAAGCGCATTAGTTTTCCAGAAATTATTTATAATTCCAGCGTAACTTTTCTGAGGAAGAGAATTTATGTAATCAAATACGGGTTGGCTTTTGAATTCTTTATTCAAAAAAGTGGGATCTGCTGCAGGTAAAATATAAATATTCTTGTTATTATCTGTCGCAACTTTTGCTCCCACCAAACTATCTCCCAAGTATTTCATGCCTGCATACAGTGTAAATAATTTGGTATTGCTGGCAGGTATAAAATAATGCGTACTGTTATAATTGTACCAGTATTTGTCAGTGGCGGGTTCGTAAATACAAATGCCCATATTACCCGTGGCAATGGCACCGTCTTTTAATAAAATGGCTGCAGCCTGTTTGTCAATTTGTTTACTTATAGAGCAACTGTGCAGTACAACAACAAAAAATAAATAACCCATCAAATAAAATCTCATAAATATTGTATTATATCATAACGGAAATTATCACATTCTTTTTAAAAAACAGGGTATTCCCCGGTTACTGATCGCCGATTTTCAATTCTCCTTCCTGCTTTCGTTTTAAAGTTATAATTTTCAGTAACATTAACCTGCATGTTTTTAATAAAACGACTACAACTTTTTAAAGGCCTTCTGCAACCGCTGCTCCTGCTCACTTCATTGATAGCCTGCGGCACCATTGGCTATGCCCAAATTGAGCACTACAGCTTTTTAGATGCCCTGTACATGACTATCATCACCATTGCGTCTGTTGGTTTTGAAGAAGTGCAGCCGTTAAGCGCAGCCGGACAGGTATTTACCATCATATTAATATTGGTGAACCTGGGCTTGTTCACCTATTTCATTACTTTGTTGTCACGCTATTTTTTCGACCTGGATGTGATAAAAAAATACAAACTCGCTAAAATGGAAAATACTATTCATAAACTAAACGGCCATGTGATCATTTGTGGTTTTGGCCGCAATGGCAAAGAAAGCGCCCGGGTATTGCACAATAATAAAATACCCTTTGTGGTACTGGAAGAAAAGCATGAACTGGATGAGGAGCTGGATTTTGAAGTAAAATATTTTTTAAAAGGCGATGCTACCAAAGATGAAGTATTACTGAACGCGGGTATTGCCAATGCAAGGGCGCTGATCATTACCTTGCCGGTGGATGCCGATAATTTATTTGTGGTACTCACTGCCAAACAGCTTAATCCAGCACTGTCTATCATCAGCCGGGCTTCGCAGGATTCTTCCATTAAAAAATTAAAGATAGCGGGTGCCAGCAATGTTATTATGCCTGATAAAATTGGCGGGGCTCACATGGCCACATTGGTAATGCTGCCCGATGTGGTGGAAATGTTATCCATCATGAGTACAAAAAACAACGAAGATTTTAAGGTGGCAGAAATGGAAGCTTCCGGAAGTATTACACTGGATGAACTGAACCTTTGGAAAAAAACCAATTGTACCATTTTAGGAATCAAAAGCATTACCAATCATTATACCATTAACCCGCCGGCAACGTATACCATCAACCCGGGCGAACGTTTAATTGTAATGGGAAGTGATGCGCAAATTGAGCAGGCCCGTAAATTAGTGTAATGTTTACTGCCGGAAACGAACAACCGAACACCGGTCATCACCCTAATTTCTCTCCTGTGCTCTCAACCAGCGTTCCGGTATCTGGTTCTGGCTGGCCTGTACATAATCTTTGTAACTGCAGGCAATGAATTTATGGTTGGGTAACTGCATCCACCAGCGCCCGCTTTTTTTACTTTGTAAAAAAACGGTATCCACTTCGGTAAAGGCACAGTGGTATTCATTAAAATTACTGCGGTCTTCAATAGCGGCTTCCTGCTTGCTGCGGTTTTTGCCATCAATAAAATACCAGAGCATTTGTGCTATTTGTTTGGCCGTAAGGTCGTGCTCATCCTGCTGTGGTAAATAACCATAAATACCAAAACTGTTCAGGTTGCTGCTCATACCGGCATATTGTGTGAGCATGCAGGCTTCTTCGCCGGTAAAGCCATTGGGGCTTTGTGAAGAAGCTGGCGAGTCGCCATGTTTAATGGCACTGATATCAAAACTTAATAAATGGGTATTGCGCAGTACCGGTTCCATTTCTTCCATATGTTCTTTCACCACGCCCAGCCTGAAACAATCAAAGCGCAGTTTATCCATGGTTTCCAGCATGCGGGGATGTACAAAATAACTTTGAAAACCTACGTGGTTGTAATGTTTTACAAGATTGGGCTCGCCGGTAAGCATTTCCATTAAAAAATTTTCGCTGCGTTCGGGCGATTCGCCCCTTAAATTAATGGTGGCATCAATGCAGGTAGCTTCCACGGTTCTGTTTAAAGACACATAAGCAAAGTATTGGGCCAGGGTAATATCGTGCGATCCGCCCAGTATTACCACGGTTTTTTTAAGGCGCAACAACTCGGCCAGTACTGTTTTAACGGCGGCATAACTGTCGCTTAAGGTTGCCCCGGTTTTAATATTGCCAATATCGGCAAGCCGTACTTCTTTGTGCCAGTAGTGTAATTGGTATAATTGTTTGCGGATGGCATCGGCTGCAGTAGATGGCTGATCAAAAATGCCGGCCCCTCTGGTTTCGGTAACGCCCACCAACACAATATCTGTGTCGGTAATATCAGGTAATTCGTTTTCATATATGGCAATATGCCTGGCAAACTGCCCGTCGTTATACCCATTGTCTTCATTTATCACGCTTAGCGAAACAGGTGCTAAAAAATCATGCAGGTCGTACATCCCAAAAAATTTGGGCAAACCTAATTGAATAATTTCAGATTGCGGAAACGTTGCCGGAAAAATTGTATAAATATCAGCCTGTAAAAGGCCGTAAAATCTTACCTTAGCCGCATTAATTAAATCTAACGATGACCCATAAAGAAGAATTACTCACCGATGTGGTGATCAAATTTGCCGGCGATAGCGGTGATGGAATGCAATTGACAGGAAACCAGTTTACTAACAACACGGCCATGCTGGGTATTGACCTGGCTACCTTCCCCGACTTTCCGGCCGAGATCAGGGCCCCGATAGGTACCATTCCGGGTGTGAGCGGATACCAGTTACGATTCAGCAGCGACCGCATTTTTACCCCCGGCGATAATTGTGATGTGCTGGTGGCTATGAATGCCGCTTCCCTGAAAGCAAATTTAAAAGCCATTAAGCCCGGCGGAAAAATCATTGCCAATGTGGATGGTTTTGATGCCCGTAACCTGCGGCTGGCCAATTATCCCGAAGGTGTAAATCCGCTGGAAGATAACAGCCTGGGTAATTTTGAAGTGATCAAAATAGATGTAACCAAGCTAACCCGCGAGGCGTTGAAAGACATTACCATGGGGGTAAAAGAAAAAGACCGTGCAAAAAATATGTTTGTACTGGGCTTTTTATACTGGATGTACAACCGCGATATGGAAAATACCATTGCATTCATCAAAGATAAGTTTGGTAAAAAACCAGAGATCTTCGAAAGCAATGTAAAAGCCCTGCAGGCCGGTTATAATTATGGAGATACTACCGAAACTTTTACCACCCGCTTTAAAGTGGAAAAAGCCAAAATGGAGCCGGGTACTTACCGCTCCATCATGGGTAACCAGGCCGTGGCCTATGGTTTGATAGCGGCATCTCAAAAAAGTAACCTGCCATTATTTTTAGGCAGTTATCCCATTACACCCGCAAGTGATATTTTACACGAACTGAGTAAGTATAAAAATTTTGGAGTTAAAACCTTCCAGGCAGAAGACGAAATTGCTGCTGTTACTTCGGCTATTGGAGCCAGTTATGGCGGCAGTTTGGGTATTACCACCAGCAGCGGCCCCGGTATTGCTTTAAAAGCAGAAGCCATGGGCCTGGCAGTAATGCTTGAAATTCCATTGGTGATCGTTAATATCCAGCGTGGTGGTCCAAGTACCGGTTTGCCTACCAAAACAGAACAGAGTGACCTGATGCAGGCCTATTACGGACGTAACGGCGAATGCCCGATGCCGGTAATTTCTGCCAGCACACCCAGCGATTGTTTTGATGCGGTATATGAAGCGGCACGCATTGCCGTTACACATATGACCCCGGTAATGTTTTTAAGCGATGGATATATTGCCAATGGTGCCGAGCCATGGAAATTTCCCAAGAGCGATGACCTGCCCGAAATAAAAGTAACATTCGCCACTTCTGAAGATGTAACTGCCGATGGCAAATTCATGCCTTACCAACGGGATGAAAAACTGGTTCGCCCATGGGCCAAGCCGGGTACAGCAGGCCTGGAACACCGCGTGGGCGGTTTGGAAAAACAGGATGGCACCGGTAATATCAGCTACGACAGCGATAACCATGAGCACATGGTAAAAACCAGGCAGGCTAAAGTTGACCTGATTGCCAATTATATTCCGGAGCAAACATTAGACAGTGGTGCAGCAACAGGAAAAGTACTGGTATTGGGCTGGGGTAGTACCTATGGTTCTATCAAAAGTGCCTGCGCCGAATTACAGGCTCAGGGCCTTGCAGTTAGCCATGCACACTTACGCTATGTTCGCCCCTTCCCCAAAAACCTTGGCGATATTCTCAAAAATTTCGATACCGTTTTAATACCTGAGATCAACAACGGCCAGCTGATAAAAATTATACGTGATGTATATTTTGTAGATGCCAAAGCCTATAATAAAATAAAAGGGGTGCCCATTACTAAAGGCGAGTTAATGGACGAGATCAGGAAATTTCTGTAACAAATAAACAAATATGCTTTTCATAAAAAGTTCCGGTGTAATACCGGGACTTTTTTTATATGATAAAAAATATGGCACTGATATTGCTGATGTGAAACCGAACCAACCGATCTATCCAATGCAAATCAGTATGAAAAACGGTATTTTATTTACTATTATCAGTGCTTCCATTATTATCAGTGCCTGTTCAAAAAAAGAAGCTGTGATTCCCGTACAAGAACCCGTTCCCATTGTAACACTGCTTAGTTTTACACAAGACACCATTCCAATGTCGCTTTCCGTTACAGCCGCAAGAAAAGAAAATGTGGGCAGTTTATTTACTACGGCAATTGAAGGAAAATTCCCCGACAGCACGGTAAGAAAAAACAGTTTGATCATTCGGGTTACCGGCGACAGCGCCAGGGTGTACACTAATACAGAAATATTTGTAAGCTATACCGATTCGCTGGGTGCCACCTATGCCAATGCCATTGCAGATACTATTAATAAAGTTACCATCACCAAAATGGAAAAGAAAAAGGGAGGACTGGTGGAAGGTAATTTTACGATTCGGGTTAGTAATAACCCTAAAACAAAAACTTATTTACTGCGGAATGGCAAAATTTCTACCGTATTTCCGGAGTATTAAGCATTTTGGCAAATTATTTGTTAATACACTATCCCAAAAGAACTACCCTGCTTACTTATGCTGTGCAAAAACTGCTGAGTAGTGCATTCCCTGAATTTAAAAGAACAGCTTGCAATGGTATTGTAAGCCATATTACCTGTAATTAATTTATAGCCGATAAACCTATATCCTGTATGAACAAAACACTACAGCCCGACATTCGTTTTGCCGAAAATAATACTGCTGCAGCCAATGCATTGGGCCCCCTGAGCGAGGGCCTGCAGGAATACACCGGTACCTGGGATACGCCGCAGGTGGTGCATTTATTAAAACGTACTTTGTTTGGTGCAAAAGCACAGGACATACAATATTTTAAATCTAAAACCCTGCAGCAATCTGTAGATGAATTATTATTACCCGCTGCTGCGCCAACCACGGTTCCTTTAAACAATTACAGCACCGGGGGATACACCGATCCAACGGGTGTGGCGCTTTGGCAAACATGGATCAATACCGGTATTGCACTTGCAGATAGTGAACTGAATTTAAAACGGATCGACTCGTTTAAAACCTGGTGGCTTGGCCAAACCGTACAGGCATCCCGCTCTATACACGAAAAATTAACGGTGTTCTGGCACAATCACTTTGCTATCAATACCAACAACTCCGGCGATAAATTAAAGGCCCGTTTCTGGTACGATCATTATATAACACTGCGGCAACATGCGCTGGGTAATTTTAAAGCCATGACCAAAGCCATTACACTCGATCCTGCCATGCTGTATTTTTTAAACGGCGAAACCAATGTAAAAGGGTCACCCAATGAAAACTATGCCAGGGAACTGCAGGAACTGTACACCGTGGGTAAAGGCCCCGGTTCTAAATACACAGAAGATGATGTAAAAGCCGCCGCCCTGGTGCTTACAGGTCATACCGTTAGTCCTACTACTTTCACTTATTTTTTTGATGCCGGAAAACACGATGGCACTAACAAAGAATTTTCTTCTTTTTACAGTAATAAGATCATTACAGGCTATAATGGTGCTGCCGGAGCAGGAGAGATTGATGCATTGCTGGATATGATCTTTGCACAACAGGAACTGTCTAAACACATCTGCAGAAAAATTTACCGCTTCTTTATTTATTATAAAATAGATGACGATATAGAACAAACCATCATCACTCCATTGGCGCAGGTATTCCGGGCCAACAATTATAATATTCAGCCGGTACTGTCGGCCTTATTCAAAAGCAAACATTTTTACGACCTGCTGTATTCATCGGCCTGCATCATTAAAAATCCGCTCGATTTTGTAATTGATCTCTGTAATGAATTCAATGTTATCATGCCCGACCCGGCCAATAACGAAGCTACTTATTCCGTATGGGAAACCATCCAGTCTGAAGCCCGGGATATGCAGCAGGAACTGGGTGCTATACCCGAAGTGGCCGGCTGGTATGCCTATTACCAGGAGCCTGCTTTTCATGAACTGTGGGTGAATACCTCCACGTATACCAGGCGCACTGTTTTTACCGACCGGATGATTGCTGATGGTATTATGAATAAAGGGCAAACCATTGTAATAGACCCCATCGCATTTGCCAACCAGCTGGCCAATCCCGGCGATCCTAATGTACTCATCAGTCAGTCATTAGAAATATTATTACGCTATCCATTATCTGAAAGTGCAAAAGAATTTATCAAGCGTTCTATCTTATTAAGCGGCCAGTACCAGGATCATTACTGGACGGATGCCTGGAATGCGTACAAAGCCAATCCTTCCGATGCAGGTAACAAAGCCATTGTATTAAGCAGGTTAAAAACTTTTTATAAATACATCATGAACCTGCCCGAATACCATTTATGTTAAACCATCCAATACCATTAACACCACTACTATGCAACGCAGATCTTTTTTAAAACAAACCATACAAGGGGCTGTACTGCCTTCTTTGCTGGGAGGGCTGTCTGTAAAAGCCTGGGGCAATTCTCCTTTTTTAAAGGCACTGGGTGCTGCCGATAATGATCATGTGTTGGTACTGGTACAATTATCCGGTGGCAACGATGGATTGAATACTGTAATTCCGCTGGAGTTCTACAGCGATTACAACCGCATCCGAACCAATATTGCCATTCCGGAAGCAAAGGTGCTGCGCTTAAATAACAATTTAAAATCCGGGCTGCATCCTTCATTAACCGGTATGCAGCAATTATACAACGAAGAAAAATTATGTGCCATACAGGCCGTGGGTTATCCTTCTCCAAACGGATCACATTTTCGTTCCATGGATATCTGGTTAACGGGTGCCGATTCGGAACAATACCTGTCAACAGGATGGGCGGGGCGTTTTTTAAACCAGGAATATCCCAACTACCCGGTGGGCTTTCCCAACGATGCGATGCCCGATCCTCTTGCCCTGCAAATTGGATCAGTACTGTCGCCGGTATTTTTAAGCCCTACAGGTTTTGATGCGCTGGCCATTGATGAAAGCCTGAACTTTTATAACCTGATAGATGCCATACAGGATCCTGTACCCAATACACCCAGCGGTACAGAACTCACGTATTTAAGAACCATTGCAAAGCAAACCAATAAGTATGCTGAGGTAATAAAATTAGCTGCCGGAAAAATTACGCAACAGGCACCTTATCCTGCCGATAACTATTTAGCTGCGCAATTGAAGGCGGTGGCCAAGCTGGTGGCAGGTGGTTTAAAAACAAAGATCTACATGGTGGGCATGGGTGGCTTTGATACACATGCCGGCCAGGTAAATGGTGGCAATACAGTAACTGGTAACCACAGCGCATTGCTGAAACAGGTATCTGAAGCCATTACTGCTTTTAGTGCCGACCTTAAATTTTTAGGCGTTTCAAAAAGAGTACTGGGAATGACGTTCTCTGAATTCGGGCGTCGTATGCAATCCAATGGAAGTTTAGGTACCGATCACGGTGCCGCACAACCGGTATTTTTATTTGGCGATAGTGTAAAGCAGGGGGTGCTGGGCAAAAATCCGGATATGCCTGCCAGCAACCAGGCTATCGACAATGTACCCATGCAATACGATTTCCGCTCAGTATACTCCACTATTTTACGTGACTGGTTTTGTTTGCCGCCGCAGCAGGTGGATAATGTATTGCTGAAAAACTATCAATACCTGCCGGTGATCAAATCTACCGCATGCAATATGGATATACAGGACCTGAATAACCTGGGCGATAATTTGATCATCAATTATCCCAATCCATTTACCAACAGTACAAAAATTACTTTCAAATCCGGCGGAGGTCATACACTGGTACAGGTGTTTGATACTGCCGCCAGACTGATTGCCACGCTGGCCGATCAAACATACACGCAGGGTACTTATACGGTTACTTTCAACAGCAGCACCCTGGCATCCGGCGTGTATTATGCCAGGCTGCAAAACGGCAGTATACAACAGGTAAGGCCCATGCTGAAAGTAAAAGGCTAACCTGAACATTCACTTGATACCTGAACGCAATAATAAACCGGATGAAGATCATTTTTCACATACTACTTATAAACCTGCTTTGCTGCTGTAAAACAGCCGCAGCACAAACACCATATGTGATACAGCACAGCTCTACCTGTACAGGCACTTCCATCACATTTAATTCCACCGTTTTTGAAACTGCACAATTTCCCGATACAACCAAATGGAATTTTGGAGATGCAGCCAGTGGATTACTCAACACGGCAAATGGCATACAACAACCCACTCATATATATACCACGCCCGGTACTTATGTTGTGTCTTTACATGTACATGATTTAGGTGCCGGCACTATTGATCTTACAGATACACTGGTTATTGTTAACCCCGTAGCATACAATTTTGGTCCGGATATTTTTTTATGCGGCGATACGGGTACTTATACGCTCAACGCTCCTGTTGTGCCCAATGCCATGTACGAATGGAATGATGATACCCTTACCAAAGCGATGGTACTGGTGGTTAACAAAACCGGTACCTATACGGTAAAGATCAACGGTTGCCCGGTAACGGATACGGTAGGTGTTTATTTTACCACCATACCCAATTTAGATCTGGGCAGGGATCACCTGATGTGCCAGGGTGAGCAAATTACCCTGGATGCTTCCAGTGAAAATGCAACCTATATTTGGAAGCTCAACGGAACCGTGTTGCCCAATACCCAATCGCAGTTGCCGGTAACGGCACCCGGTGGGCAATACATTGCCACTATTGATGTGGCAGGTTGCGGTATCTACAGCGACACGGTAAATATTGCATTCAGTAGTTATGCCGCCCCTGCGTTTTCACTGGGGCCGGATACCCTGCTTTGTCCGAAAGAGATCTTTACTTTAACTGCACATGTGGCCAATGCATCGGGATATGCCTGGAGCAGTAAAGGACTGAATGTAAATGATGCCATCAGTTATAATATTGATATGGACTCTGTTATTACCATACGCAACCCCGGCCGCTACTGGGCGTTTGTAAATGTGGCCAAGCAGTGCGAAGTGGTAGACACGATGCTGGTGCGATACCGTGGTAACAAACAACTCAACTTTAATGATACCGCATTGTGTTTGGGTACTACGCTAGTACTCGATGCAGATTTTGGTACAGGTATTTACAAATGGGAATCTATTCCGGCACAGCGCGACGACCAGAATAATACCAATCAGTCTACCTACTTTATTTACAAGCCCGGCTTTTATGCAGTAACGGCAACGGTTGGCCACTGTGTATTTAAAGACAGTTTAAATGTGGTATTCAATGATACCCTGCAATTAAAACTTCCTAAAGACACCACACTTTGCCGCGGCGAACCATTTTTGATCAGGCCCACTACCAATACAGCCGATTATCAATGGCAGGATGGCAGCAACGGAGGTTTGTATAGTGCCGTTCAAAGCGGGTTGTACCGTATTACCGCACAAAATGGTTGCGGTCGCGATACAGCAGATATGAATATTGTATTTGAAGATTGTCCCTGTTCCTTATTACTGCCCAATGCGTTTACACCCAACGGTGATGGCCTGAATGATAATTTCCGGCCACTGCATGCCTGCGATATGCAGGATTACAGCATGACCATCTTTAACCGTTACGGTGAAAGAGTATATTTTACCAAAGACCCTTTGCAGGGGTGGGATGGAAAGGCAGGTGCCGGCCGGCCCCTGACAGGCGCTTATGTGTGGACGGTCAATTATACCAGGCCCAGTAATAAGCAATTGGTACAGAAGCAGGGTACCGTATTGCTGATACAATAAGAACCGGATGAGTAGTTTTACGCGGTTTGGCCATACTTTAAACCGTAAATACTACATCGCAAATAAAGAGCAGTTTTGCGTTGTTACAGCTAATATGCTTCCAGTACATTTGTATCAGAAGTTGATTGATATTAAACATCAATCAAAAAATCCAAATCCTGACAAACCAAGTAATTTCTATCCAATTCCAATACCTAAGAAAGTAACCGTAAAAATCCAATATCAGTCAACTTCTACTTTTACCCCCCTTTAAGCGAAAATTATTTGGCACCCAACAGGTGCCTTTTTTATTGCCTTCACTTCTTTGCATCCGGCCATCCCTTTTCTGTAATGTATGGCCGGCTGACAGTGAATGCAGGGCAGCTGTCATAAACAGGCAGAAATTATTTGTGTTTCGGGCAAACCTGTAACTGATTCATTGCGTACCTCTGTTTGCTGCCCGAAAATACTTGTGGCATTATAGTTGGTAAACACAATGTAAACACGATGGCAGTAAAGCCTATATTACACTTCACAAATAAATACAGCAATGCCCAACCGCAATTCTGAGGATATGATGCCCCAATATGACCTGGTAATAGTGGGATCCGGACCGGCAGGTGCCACTACCGCACGGTTTGCAGCAGCAAAAGGCATATCGGTTTTGCTGGTAGATAAAAAGCAAGAGTTGGGTGCTCCTGTTCAATGTTCTGGTGCGGTAAGTTATAATGCCCTGCAGCAGGCAGGCATTGAGCCCTCGGAAGAATTTGTGCAGGAAGCCATTTACGGCTTTGGAATTTACAATGAATATGGCGCAAAAAAAACAGTTGATTACCGTACCATTAAGCCCAATGAATATGGCAGTGGTGATGGCCTGAAACCCTTGGGTTTTGTGGTAGACCGCAGACGCTTTGACCGCTACCTGATGACGCAGGCCGAACGGGCCGGTGCCACAGTGTGGTTAAAAACCGAAGCCAGTGGTTTTAACAGCCTGCCGGATGGCGGTTGTGAAGTACAACTTACCCAATTCAACAGGCCCATTACGGTAAAAGCAAAATTAATGGTGGCCGCAGATGGCGTACAATCGCAGGCTGCAAAATGGGCCGGATTGCAAACTCATATTAAACTGAGTGAACTGGCCAGTTGTTTGCAGTTTGTAGTAGACGGAGTGGCCACAGAAGGATTGCTGGAAATAATTACCGGCCATCAATGGGCACCGGGCGGTTATGCCTGGGTATTTCCCAAAGGGCATGGTTATGCCGAAATTGGATTAGGGGTTACCCGAAGCATGTGCGAAGAAAATGCACAAGTTTATCTGGATCGTTTTATTAAGCAATCTTTTTTTAAAGACCGGTTTAAAAATTGCCGCATCCTGGAAATACAGGGTGGTGGTGTACCATTGGCTGCACCATTAAAAATACAGTATGCAGATAATTTAATACTGGCCGGTGACGCAGCCCGTCATGTAAATGCCATTACAGGCGGTGGCATTCATACCGCTATACACAGTGGAAAAATTGCGGGCGAATTTGCTGCTGAATTGATTGTAAGCGGCAGGCCCTGTACTAAAAATAATGTACAGGAATACCAAAGCCGCTGGCTGGAGGCGATGGGCAATACCATGTGGAAATTATACCGTGCCAAGAAAAAAATATTTGATACAAAAAATATTACCCAGCGTGATGCCATGCTGTACGAAACCATGTCAGGTTATTTTAGCGCCGATTCTGTATACAAAAAAATTTAAGCATGAAAACAAAGCAACCTGTAGTATTCAGTATTGGATGGAATGCCTGTATTAAATGCGGGGCTTGTGTGGCTGTTTGTCCGCATCCTGCCGGATTCATTACTGCTTTTGATACCATTGCAGTAAATGAACCCTGTGATATTGCCTGTATGCATTGCGAAATTGTTTGCCCTGTAAGCGCCATTACACACCGGCAATTGGAAGTTGCAGTAATAGAAAACTGATCAGTGCCGTACTCTTTCCCTGCCCAGTACCAAACCTATCTTAATATTAAAAGTAAAATACGCATCATTATTTTTTGGATTTCCCCTTCCATCTCCGGCACCGGTAATATGCAAAGGGTCCAGTTCGTACTGGCGGTCGTTCAGCAATAAAGCATTGGTTAGTTTGGTGCCACTGAAATAATTGGCAAATAAATTGGGGTCGGCATAAGTGGTGCTAACATCATCTAAATAGTCGGTACTCAAAATCCGGTACACATATTCTGCCCGCAGGTTTATTAATGGAGATAATTCATATTTAACTCCCAGCCCAAGTGGAATACATACCTGGTGCAATTGATATGGTTTTTTTCCGGGGTATTCAATGAAACCCTGACCTTCTGTACTTAAAGGCTGCAGGTCTACCCATTTATTTAATAGTTTGGCCTGCGGGTTAAAAGCGTAATAACCAATGCCGGCAAGCAGGTAAGGAGAGTAACGGGGCATATCATCGTTTTCATCATATTTTCTAAAAATGGCCAGCGGATGTATTTCCAGTGCGGCCATTATTTCTGTTACATTACTCCGGAAGCTGAGATTACGCTCGTAACGCCCCTGTGCAGAGGCCCTGTCTTTTTTCAGGATACTGTCGTATGCCTTTACCTGTCCAAAAGTGCCTTCAATACGAAGGGCAAAGGTATTTTTAAACATGGCATTAAAATACAGACTGCCTGCAAACCGGGTATTGCCCATATTCAGGTCCTTGATGAATTTTTTACCAACGCCTTTACGGCCGCCCAGGTCGGTAAGGCAGTTCATAACACCAGCCGAACCCCCCAATTCATACAATACTGCATTGTCGTAATAGTTACTGTTGTAAAAATAATATTGGGCATTGGTTCTTTCAACAGTTCCAACCAGTAAAAAAAACAAGCCTGTAACCAGCGATAATTTTTTCATGTAATACAATGTCCTTTAATAATGATAATGGGGAGCGGTGCTTTTGCCGGATACGGGATGGTTTACAAATAAACCAATAATTCTGCAATTAATTTTCAACTTATCCTCATTGTTGACAAGTTTAAGATGCCGCTTGCAAGTCAGGTGCTGCACCACCAGGCTTAATTTTTTATGCGGTTACAGTGTTTTTAAAACTGGAACCCGATTTTAAAATTAAAAGAAAAATAGGCGTCGTTCTTAGATGCATTGCCCCGCATGTCATTTGGGTTGGCGGGCTGCCCCCCGCTAATTTCTGTTTGGCGGTCTTGCAAAGCAAGTGCCCGGGTCAGTTGTTCTCCGGAAAAATAGGAGGCGTATAAGTTTTTGTTTATATAGGTGCTGCTCACATCGTCCAGGTAATCGGTATTAAGAATGCGGTATACACATTCCATATTCAGGTTAATAAGGGTAGATACTTTGTACCTGAAACCGGCGCCCACCGGAAAATTGACCTGCTGCAGTTTATAGGCCTTGCGGTTGGGGTATTCGGCAAAACCCTGCCCTTCGGTACTTAACGGCCTGAGGTCAACCCAGGCGCCATCATATTTTGCCTGTGGATTAAATGCAAAATAGCCTATCCCGCCCAGTAAGTAGGGCGAAATGCGGGGCAGTTGTTCATTGCTGCGGTACTGTTTGAAATACCTCGGATGAATTTCTCCCACCAGCGATACTTCAAAAATACTGCTGCGAAAACTGAGATTGCGCTGGTAACGGCCACCCGAATTGTCTTTAATGCTTTTTAGCAAACCATCACTGGCTTTTACAATTCCCCAGGTAGCTTCTGTTCTTAATACCAGCGCATTTCTGTACACTGCGCTAAAGTACATGCTGCCTTCGGGCTCGCTGTTCCCGGGGTCAACATCTTTAATAAAATTTTTACCCGGTCCTTTACCTCCGCCTAAATCGGTAAGGCAGTTCATCACGCCAAGGGATGCCCCAATTTCGTAGGTGATTTTATTCATGTAATACAGGTCGTCGGAAAAATCGGGCTGGGCCTTTGCGGGGGTGGCTGGTAGTAATGCAATACACAAGAAGCCAACAAGAAATGCTGTTCTTTTCATTGAATTAAGGTTTCCTTTAGTGAAAAATGATGAGTTTTTTTAAAAGGATACCGTCATTTCCACCTTAAATATCTGATTTTTTATTTACCGAAGCAAATTTACAGGCAGGTTTTAATCCGCACTGGCTGCATTTTGGGCTGCGTGCGGTACAAATATACCGGCCGTGTAATATCAACCAATGGTGCGCCCTGAAAACGTACGATGGGGGTAAATGGCTGATCAACTGCTTTTCTGCGGCCAGGGGTGTTTTGGCATTGGTGGTAAGTCCAATGCGGGCACTCACCCTAAAAACATGGGTATCTACCGCCATATTAGGCTGCTGATCTATTACTGAAGTGATCACATTAGCCGTTTTTCTGCCCACACCCGGCAATTGCACCAGTTCTGCTACTGTCATGGGCACCTGGCCTTGAAAAGTATCCAGCAGCATTTTGGCCATGCCAATCAGGTGTTTGGTTTTATTATTGGGGTAAGAAATGCTTCGGATAATGGCGAAAAGGTCATCAAAACTGGCCTTGCTTAAGGCTGTGGCATCGGGATATTTTTCAAAAATAAAAGAAGTGGTAAGATTGACCCGTTTATCGGTACACTGTGCAGACAGGATCACTGCCACCAGCAATTGAAAAGGATTGTCGTACAGCAGTTCTGTTTCGGCGTTTGGGGCATGCGCTAAAAAATAGCTGATAAGAAACTGGTAACGTTCTTTTTTGGTCATAAAAAAATCCCGATTTTTAATCGGGACTAAATTAAGTTAAAAACAAGTGATTTTAAATTTATACAGAAAGTTCGCTGATGGATTTTTCTGCATACTGTAAAATATTGTCAATCGTTTGGCGGCTGGGTGACAGTTGAAGAGTTTTCAGCTCTTTTTGAGCTGCGGTTAACTCTTCAAATTTTTCACGTAGGCTCCAATCCGATTCCAATGCAGCCACAATAGCAGCTGACTGGGTAGTGGAAGTTTCATTGTACAAAAATTGTAGTAAATCTTCCGGTGTAAAATTGTGCATAAACAATTAAGGCTTGTGTTAAAGAATTAAATATCATTATCCGCTTTTATAAACGGTATTAATACGGGGATATTGTATTTTTTCGCAAAAATTATTTGCTTTCCTGGGGCGGAGTAATAATGAACAGGTCTTCATTATCTTTTTTCATCATGTAATTTTCCCGGGCATATTTTTCAATCGTCTGTGGATTTGTTTTCAGTAAATACAGGTCTTTCCGGGTTTCGGCTATCTTTTTGTTCAGGTGCAGCTCAGTTTCCTGCAATTTTTTAAAGGTTGCCGCCCTGTTGATGCTGGACGGTATGTCTTTTGGGTCAAAGAAAAAGATCCACACTAAAAAAAACACCCCTGCCAAAAGGTATTTATTTTTTAACCAGGCTGGTATGTGAGATAGTATTTTCATATTAATTGTTCGTTGCTGGTTGGCCGTTGTTCGAAAAACATACTTCGGGCAACGGCCAACCATTAACGATCAACGATTTATTTACCGAATTTAATCTTTCCTTTTGGATAGATGGCACTTTCGCCCAATATTTCTTCAATACGGATCAATTGGTTGTATTTGGCCATACGGTCTGTTCTGCTGGCAGAGCCGGTTTTAATTTGTCCGCAGTTTAAGGCTACAGCAAGATCCGCAATGGTGGTATCTTCTGTTTCGCCACTTCTGTGACTCATGATGGTGTTATAGCCAGCCTGTTGAGCCATACTTACCGCATTAATGGTTTCGGTAATGGTACCTATCTGGTTTACTTTAACCAGCAAGCCATTGGCAATACCTTCGTTTACACCTCTTTCCAGGCGGGTAACGTTAGTAACAAACAAATCGTCACCTACCAGCTGTACTTTTTTACCAATGGTATCGGTTAAATTTTTCCAGCCAGCCCAATCGTCTTCTGCCATACCATCTTCAATACTGCAAATAGGATATTGCTTGGCCCAGTTTTCCCAGAATTTTACTAACTGATCGCTGCTTACTTCTTTACCACTGCTTTTGTGGAATACATATTTTTTCTTTTTGCTGTCCCATAGCTCGCTGTTGGCGGCATCCATGGCAATCATGATCTGGCTGCCGGTTTTATAGCCTGCTGCCTGTATAGCGGTCAATACAGTTTCAATGGCTTCTTCATTGCTTTGAATGTTGGGTGCAAATCCACCTTCATCACCTACATTGGTGCTGAAGCCTTTCTTTTTCAATACACCTTTTAATGCATGAAAAATATCAACACCCCATGATAAACCTTCGCTGAAAGTTTTTGCTCCCACGGGCATTACCATAAATTCCTGGAAGTCTATCTTGTTATCTGCATGTGCACCACCGTTTAAGATATTCATCATGGGAATTGGTAATATCTTGGCATTGGTACCTCCAATATAACGGTACAAAGGCAGATTGGCTTCTAAGGCAGCAGCTTTTGCAACAGCCATACTAACGGCTAAAATTGCGTTGGCACCCAGTTTGCCTTTATTGGCAGTGCCATCTAAAGCTATCATTGCAGCGTCAATACCGGTTTGGTCGGCCACATCCCATCCTAATAAATTTTCGGCAATAACGGTATTTACATTTTTAACGGCTTTTAATACACTCTTTCCGCCAAATATTTTTTTATTGTTGTCGCGTAGTTCCACTGCTTCGTGTATACCGGTACTGGCACCACTGGGCACTGCGGCACGGCCTAAATGTTCGTTTTCTGTTAATACGTCAACTTCTACTGTAGGATTGCCGCGGCTGTCTAATATTTGCCGGGCATGAATGGAGGCTATGTAACTCATAGTACTAGTACCATCAATTCCTTCTCTTGTCGACCCCAAAATAGGAACAGGCTGGATTTGATTTTAATAATGATTAAATATTTTTTGTAAAGATAAAAACTAAAGGCAACAAATTTTTAATAAATAACGGCTTTTACAAAACTAATATACCCTTCCCGGGGTACTTGTAACAACGGCGTTCATTTTACTTTCAGGTTGATTTAAAAACAACTTTTTAATACCATTTTAAAAGAACTACCATGAAGACCGGCATAATTACCCCTGGCTTTAGATACCATTAATTTTCACCCTGGCAGTAAGCTGTATGGTGAGTTACCAGGCAGAAGAGGTGTTTTTGTTTAAGAAAGTCAATGGTTGTGGAAAGGCGGGTTTTCGTTAAGTTATTTTGTTGGCATGGGCATCTGTATTATGGCCGCCTTTGTGTTACCGGCACATTACATCATTATAAAAGCAGTATTGCAAAAACGCCTGTAAAATACCTGTTGATTCAGCTGGTGGTTAAACTTCTGAATACTTCTTCCAAACTATTACTCTGGCTTTGTAAAGAAACAATATTCAGATTGCTGTCAATAGATAATTGAAGTAATTGTTTTCGCACCAGCTCGGGGTTGGTGGTGGATAGCTGGTAACCGGCGTTGGGAAGTACTTCCACCTTAGTAACGTCTTTTAAAGAATGCAGTGATTCAACAGGTACTACCTCTTTAAATTCTACCAGTACCACATGCTGATCTGAGCTTCCTTTTTGTAAATTGCCCAGGCTGTCATCTGCCACAATATTGCCCTTGTTAATAATGATTACCCTGTCGCAGATTGCTTCCACTTCCTGCATGATATGTGAAGAAAACAACACCGTCTTATTTTTCCCCAGCGCTTTTATTACTTCCCTTATTTCAACAATCTGGTTAGGGTCCAGTCCGCTGGTGGGTTCATCCAGGATCAATACTTCCGGATCGTGAATGAGGGCTGCGGCCAGGCCCACACGCTGTTTGTAACCCTTGCTCAGCTGGGCAATTTTTTTATTGGCTTCCACCTGTAAACCCACGGTGGCAATTACGTCTTCAATTTTTGCTTTGGTATTGGTAATGTGATGTACGCCTGCCACAAACTCAAGGTATTCTCTTACATACATGTCATAATACAATGGGTTGGCTTCGGGTAAATAGCCAATCTTTTTTTTGGTTTCATTGCTGTTTTCATCCACCGGTATGCCGCATACGATGGCGCTGCCACCATCTGCCTGGATATACCCCGTGATCATCTTCATGGTGGTGGATTTGCCTGCTCCATTAGGGCCTAAAAATCCTACGATCTCTCCTTTGGCAATACTGAATGAAATACCGTTTACCGCTTTTTGAGTGCCGTATATTTTTGAAAGATTGTTTACTGCAATTGACATGTAAAATAAATTTTACGGGTGCTGTTACTAATAGTGCCCCAGTTTGCAGGCGGCACGCTATCTGGTGACGAAAGTACAAAATTTACCGCTTGTACCATGATGGTAAAAAAGCATCACAATTACGGCACAGATTAATTATTTTTACTTTTTATGAACTATCTGCCAGGTAAACATCTTATTGCAACACTCAGGCCCAGCAGCAGCCAAACAATTGAAAATTATGCAGGCTTTGCAGCTATGATCAATACAACGATCGCAGAATTTGGGCTGGTTAAACTGGGCGAAGTGTACCACAATTTTTCCCCGGGAGGATTTACAGCCGTGATCTGTTTAAGCGAAAGTCATATCTCTATTCATACCTGGCCCGAGCACCAGCTGATTAATACAGATGTATATTTAAGTAATTTTCAAAAAAACAATGATAGTACTGTACAGGCTATTTTTGAAAAAATGATCGCCTATTTTGATGCAACCATTGTAACCGCACAAACCATTACCCGGTAAATGAGCCAGCCCCGAATGATATTACAATGCCCTGTATGCGCCACCATGGTGCCCTTTGAGCATACGTTAAGTACGCTGAAAGAATGCAGCTGCGGAGCCGTGCTTAAAAGAAAAGATGCGGTGTTAACTGCACAAAACAGTTTGAATGGGGTAACGGTTCGGGGCTATCATATCAAGCCCGGCACAACCGGCGTATTTGACAAAAAGACTTTTCAGGTACTGGGGAAGATGGGCGTATGGTTCCAGGAATCTTTTTTCAGTTATTGGAATATAGTATTTAATGATGGTGCCATTGGATACCTGGCAGAAGGATATGGCCTGTATTCCATACTATTGCCCGAAAATAATTCCGGCATTAAAAGTACCGATCTGTTGACAAATAAAGTGGGGCAGGTGGCCAGCGGCACCCCATACCAGCTGCAAAAAAAAAGCAGCAGCTACTACTGGGAAGTGGAGGGTGAATTAGTAATACAGCAATACAGTGCGTTTTTTGATGTGTATGACTATGCCAGTGAGGCAGGTGATTTGATCACCCTGTTTGAATGGAGCGATCATACAATTGACACATACAGCAATACCCCGGTACCCTTTAATGCACTGCAGCTGAAAAATATCCAGGAAAAAAATCCTTATGGCATCCGGTTAAAATGCCCGCAGTGTTCAAAAGAAGTAGCCATACGCACTTATCCGCTGGCGCAAAGCGGGGTATGCAACAGCTGCGGTACTTTTTATGCCATTGAAAAAAAGCAACTGGTAAAAGAAGGGGTTAATAAAAATAACCTGTTTGAACCCTTACTACCCATTGGCGCAAAAGGAATACTGAAAGAGATATCTTTTGAAGTAGTGGGCTATATACAAAAAAAAGATCCGTATAATTCTATATGGCGTGAATATGTATTGTTTAACCCCACGTATGGATATGCTTTTTTAAGCGAGTATGATGGTCACTGGATATTTGTAAGAGAAACGCTTGCATCGCCTGTAGTACTGAATGATAATACCAAAGCTTTTAAGATCAATGGCGAAAATTTTCAGTTGTTCAATTCGTATTCATACACCGTGCAGCAGGCCAGGGGAGAGTTTCCCTACAATGCATTCGATAATAATAACACCCAGGCAAAAGAGTATATTTCACCACCGGAAATCTGGATACGGGAAAAAAACAATAAAGAAGGGATCACCTGGTTCTTTGGCGAACATATAAAAGGCAGTGAAATAAAAAAAGCTTTCGGTATTAGCAATGCCATGCCCTACCGCAGGGGGATAGGGGCGGTACAACCCACCGGTTATATGAGTCCCTTAAAATTGTTGGGAGCGTCGGTGCTGGGTATTTTATTGCTGTTGCTGGCGCACCAGCTTTTTGTAAACACCCAGCAAAACAAATTAATTACCCAGGGTAATTATTCGTTTGCAGATTCGTCGGACAAAATAAAACTGGTGACAGAAAAGTTTACGCTAAAAAAATGGCGCAGTAATGTGGCATTTGAAATTTATGCGCCCGTTAGTAACAGCTGGTTTGAGCTGAATGCCACACTGGTAAATGTGGCAACCGGCAAAGAATACAGTACAGAACAGGGCGTGGAATATTATTTTGGCTATTCAGATGGTGAGCACTGGACGGAAGGAAAACAGAAAGAAACCACTTTTATTACCAATGTACCCGAAGGAACTTATTTTTTGGAAATGGAAGCCACCAGAGAAAATAACAGCTTTAGTAAACTGCATGAATTTAGTGTAAAAGCCATCTATGATGCAGAAAGCTACAGAAATTTTTGGTTTGCGGTGCTGTTGTTACTGATATGGCCGGTGGTAAATTTTATCACCAACATATATACCGATAAAAGCCGATGGGAAAACAGTCCCTATTCCACCTATAATTATGAATAAAAAAATAGTATGAAACTGAATTTTTTAAAAAGACAATCACCGCTGTTCCAGTTTCGCTGGTTTATCGTTACTTTTCTTGCATCCGCCCTGTTGATGCTGTATTGTGATATTGCCGGCAGAAGAATGTTTTCCTTTTCTAATCAGCAGCAATGGAGCAGCAGCGGACCTGGTAGCCACAAATAAAATTAATTATATGACACAACCCATCGTTAATTCAATTCTGTATGCATTTTTAGGCATTGCAATACTGGCAGTGTCGTTCATTTTGCTGGAAGTGCTTACGCCCAGGCATAATTTAAGAAAAGAGATCCTGGAGAATAAAAATATGGCACTGGCCATACTGGCCGGTTTTTTTATGCTGTCGGTGGCCATCATTATCGCTTCGGCCATACATTAAGATATGATAAAAAAGGAAAGCCGGCCGCAGTGGATACTGCTGATCGCAGTGTTTTGTATTGCCACCTGTGGCTTGATTTACGAATTGGTGGCAGGTACACTGGCCAGCTATTTGCTGGGCGACAGTGTAACACAGTTCAGTACCATCATCGGTACCTATTTATTTGCCATGGGTATTGGCTCCTTCTTCTCCAAATATTTTAACACCGGTATTTTACGCTGGTTCATTAAAATAGAATTGCTGATCGGGTTAATTGGTGGTTTCAGTTCCGCTTTGTTATTCCTGCTGTTCCCCCTGGTAATGTCTTTCAGGATAGTGCTGTACCTGATGGTGCTGGTAACCGGTATTTTGGTGGGCCTGGAAATACCCCTGCTGATGCGCATACTCAAAGATAAAATTGAGTTTAACGACCTGGTGAGTAAAGTATTTTCTTTCGATTATATCGGTGCCCTGCTGGCATCTTTAATTTTTCCATTGGTATTGGTGCCTCATTTGGGTTTGATACGCACTTCCTTATTTTTTGGCATTGCCAATATTGCAGTGGGCTGGTACCTGGCGCATTATTTTGCTGCACAAATAAAATCAGCCGTAAGTCTTAAAGCAGTGGCTGTTCTTTTATTACTCATTGAACTGGTGGCATTTGTTTTTTCCGACAATATCATGTCTTACAGCGAAAGTCTTACTTACCGCGATAATATTGTATACGCCACTTCTTCCCCCTATCAACGGATAGTGATCACAAAAAATAAAAGAGAACTTCGCTTGCACCTGAACGGTAACCTGCAATTCAGTTCGGCTGATGAATACCGCTATCATGAGGCATTGGTACACCCGGCGCTGTCATCTGTAACCAGTTTAAAGAGGGTGCTGGTACTGGGCGGAGGAGATGGACTGGCAGTAAGGGAAATTTTAAAATATCCTTCTGTAGAAAAAATTGACCTGGTAGACCTGGATGCGGCCATGACGAAACTCTTTACTTCGCAGGAAGTGCTGGTGAAATTAAATGAAGGATCGCTGCGCAACAAAAAAATAACGGTATACAATGAAGATGCTTTTGTTTGGCTCACCAATTGTACCGAAAAATTTGATGCAGTGGTGGTGGATTTTCCTGACCCTTCTAATTTTTCTATTGGCAAATTGTACAGTACCATGTTCTACAATGTATTGAAAAAGGTATTGAATCCTGATGCAGTGGCAGTAATACAAAGCACTTCTCCCTACGTGGCGCCCAAAAGTTTCTGGTGCATCAACAATACCATTTTGGCTGCTGGTTTTTTTACTAAACCCTATCATAATTATGTGCCTTCCTTTGGCGAATGGGGTTATATCATTGCCAGTACTAACCCAAACCTGCATTGGTTTGCAGCCTATCCGGCCAATTTAAAATATTTGAATTCCGATGTGATCCCGCAAATGTTTGTTTTTCCGCAGGACATGCAGTACAATAAACCCACTGCGGTAAATAAATTAAACAACCAGGTGCTGGTAGGTTATTTTGAAGAGGAGTGGGATAAATTTTTAGACTGACCATGAACAGGAAAACATTTATACAAACTGTTTTTGGGGCAGCTGCATTAACAGGGGCTGCAGCAGCTTGCAAAACCAAAAAACATACTGTTAAGGGTACTGTTATTGGTGCATCTTCCAATATCGGGCACCTGTTAAAGACAGCTGAAAAAAATGGCATTAACGAAACCATTCAAAAAAAAGTGGTTATCATTGGCGGCGGTATCAGTGGCCTGTCTGCAGCAAGATGTTTGCTGGCCAATGGTTTGTCAGACTTTATTGTACTGGACCTTGAAAATGAAGTGGGCGGTAATGCCAGAAATGGTGCCAACGAAATATCTGCCTTTCCCTGGGGGGCACACTACGTTCCCATACCCAATAATGAGCTTACAGCGTACATTGATTTTTTAGATGAATGTGGCGTAATAAAAGGTTTTGGCGAAAATAATGTACCCGAATACAAAGAAGAATATTTATGTTCCGATCCGGAAGAGCGGCTATTTATTAACGGCCGTTGGCAGGATGGGCTGGTGCCAAATTTTGGTTTACCCGCCGCGGATACTAAACAAACAGAAATGTTTTTTAAAAAAATAAATGAGTTCCGCTATGCAAAAGGTACAGATGACAAAGATGCTTTTGCAATACCTGTAAATAATTCCAGTAAGGATGAACAATTTACCACACTTGATAATAGTACTATGCAGCAGTGGATGCAGCAGCAGGGTTTTACCAGCAGCTATTTGCATAGCTATGTAAACTATTGCACCAGGGATGATTTTGGCACTACACATAACCGCATCAGCGCATGGGCAGGCATTCATTATTTTGCTGCAAGAAAAGGGAAGGCCACCAATGCCGGTTACAGCGATGTTATTACCTGGCCCGAAGGGAACGGCTTTTTAGTTAACAAATTAAAATCACTTTGCAGGGCGCAGATCAAAACCAATTGCCTTGCTGCAAAAATTGCTGTACAGGATAAAAAAACGGTGGTGGAATATTTTGATGTGCGGGCAAAAAAAAATATTGCAGTAGAAGCGGAGTACTGCATTGTGGCTGCACCACAGTTTGTAGCCGCCCGGCTAATCAATGATGAAGAAAGAAGTAAAACGATAAAAGCAAATTTCAATTATTGCCCCTGGATGGTGGCCAATATTAAAGTAGATACGCTGCAGGAAAAACCGGGTGCCCCGTTATCGTGGGATAATGTGATTTACGACAGTAATTCTCTGGGATACATTGATGCTACCCACCAGCAGTTGCAATTGTATAAAAGCAAACGCAATCTTACCTACTATCTTCCTTTATGTACTGCCGATGCAGTAACAGAAAGAAAACAGGCATTGGAAAAAAAGCATGCCGAATGGGTGGATATTATTTTTGAGGATCTGAAGAAAGTACATAATGATATTGAAAGCCAAACTGAGGAGATCAATATCATGTTGTGGGGGCATGCCATGATACAGCCCCTGCCCGGCTTTATATTTGGCAAAGCCAGGCACGCAATGGCGGCCTCCATCAACGGCAATATCCATTTTGCACATACCGATATTGCAGGCATTTCAATTTTTGAAGAAGCCTTTTACCAGGGTTTACAGGCAGCAAAAAAAATAATAGCAGCAGTTCAAAAATAACAGTATGAAATCGCAACCATGGATCGGCAATAAAACAACGGAGATCATTTTTATTTTATTACCTCCTTTCATAAGCCTGCTCCTCATCTTCCTGTTTCCGCAGTTTTTTCAAAATGTAAAATCTATGCCCGATGCTGGCTGGGTGATTTTGATATTACTGGTGGATGTGGCACATGTATACACAACTTTATTCAGAACGTATTTTGATTCCGGTGCATTTAAAAAACAACAATTTTTGTTGTATGCTGTTCCCTTCATTGGTTTTATACTGGGTGTAATAGCATATTCCATCAGCAGTATATTGTTCTGGCGTTTGCTGGCCTATGTGGCGGTATTTCATTTTATACGGCAGCAATATGGCTTTATGCGGGTATACAGCCGCAAAGAAAATGCAGGGTATTATGCCCGGTTCATTGATAAAATAACCATTTATTACGCCACCATCTACCCGGTAATTTACTGGCATTTAAAAGGGCCTCGCAATTTTAACTGGTTTACCGATAATGATTTTGTTTATTTAAACGCTGCTAACTTATTAAATGCTTTTACTGTATTGTACTGGATAACCTTGCTGGTATTTATTGGGAAAGAAATTTACCAGTATAAAAAAACAACCGCCATCAATATTCCTAAACTGGCGGTCATTACCGGCACATTGGTGTCCTGGTATTTTGGTATTATTTATTTTAATGGCGATATGGCTTTTACCATTTTAAATGTGGTCAGTCATGGTATTCCTTACATGGCATTGATATGGATGTACGGAAAAAAAAATTACAGCCTGCCACAAAAAGGCAACCGTTTTTTACAGCTGGTGTTCAGCAAATATGGTATTGTCCTTTTTCTTGCGTTGATTTTTTTATTTGCATTTATTGAAGAAGGGTTGTGGGATTTTATTGTATGGAAAGAACATGGCCTGGTATTTAATTTCAGTATGTTGCCACAGGTAAATGTAAGTGACAAAGCATTGTGTTTTATTGTGCCGCTGCTGGCATTACCGCAGATCACCCATTATATTTTAGATGGGTTTATCTGGAAAATAAAAGAAGATAACTTTAAATGGAATAACGAAGGCAAAATGTAATGCAATAAAAAACGCCGGTATATAACCGGCGTTTGTATGATGTGTTATGGAACATTATTTTTCTCCACCTTCAGTCGGGGGCTTTTGTGCCGGCCCCTGTTGCTGCCTGCCGCCGCCCTGTGGAGGGCGTTGCTGGCCCTGTCCGCCACGGTTTTGTGGTGGTCTTTGCTGTGGCCTGTTTTGCTGTCCGCCCTGCGGCCTTGCACCTTGTTGATTGGGACCCTGCGGCCTTCCACCAGTTTGTTGTTGATTAGGTCCCTGTGGTCGCCCGCCCTGTTGTGGTGGTCTGCCGCCGCCCTGCTGGTTTCCGCGTTGTTGATTTTGTCCACCACGGTTTTGCTGCGGCTGTTGTTGCCTGTTAGGTCCGCCCTGCTGCCTGTTGCCACCCTGGCCTCCACGTTCCTGTTCCCTTCTTTTGCGGCTGGTTTTTTCCAGGCTTTTTAAACTGATCTGGCCCACCACATCGGCATAAACCGGCTCTACTTCTACTTGTTTGCTGGATACAATTTCCACCGGTTCCAGGTCATCGGGCCTGATGCCCTGCCTGTTCAGCTCTTTTATCTTTCTTACCCTTTCCAGCGTTAACGGATATTGTTTGTTGCTGTCGGGCATGGTATACCACATCAGGTTTTTAAAAATATCTTTCTTGGCTAAAAAGGCACGGCTTTTGGCTGTTTCCAGCATGTCGGCACCTTCGGGGAAAAACTGCAGGGCATCTAAATAAGTATCCAGTTCATAATTCAAACAACATTTTAAGCGGCCGCATTGCCCGCTCAGTTTGGTTTGATTGATACTTAAATTCTGGTAACGGGCAGCGTTGGTATTTACGCTTTTAAAATCGGTGAGCCAGCTGCTGCAGCACAATTCGCGGCCGCAACTGCCAATACCACCTACTTTACCGGCTTCCTGGCGGGCACCAATCTGGCGCATTTCTACTTTTACCTTAAATTCCCCGGCGTATAACTTTATGAGTTCTCGAAAATCCACACGGTCATCGGCTATATAAAAAAACGTGGCTTTGCGGCCATCTGCCTGAATCTCCACTTCGGCCATTTTCATTTCCAGGTTCAGCTGGCGGGCTATGGCACGGCTGCGGATGAGCACCTGTGCTTCACGGGCCTTGGTTTCTTTCATTTTTGAAAGATCGGTATCGCTGGCACGGCGCAACACTTTTTTTATATCCGGACTTTTCTCGTCGAGGTTATTTTTTTTCAGCTGCAGGCGCACCAGTTCGCCTGTCATATTTACCATGCCCACATCAAAACCACTTACCCCTTCCACGGCAATCATATCGCCCTTTTCAAAATGATGTAAGGTATTGTTCCGGAAAAAATCTTTGCGGCTGCCATTATTGAAACTTACTTCCATCACGCGGCAACTGCTTTCGGGGTCGCTGAAAGGTAAATTGGCCAGCCAGTCATATACATTCATACGGTTACAGCCGCCGGTGCTGCAGCTGCCATGGCTTTGGCAACCACCCGGTGCGCCGTCTTTTGTTCCGCATGCTCCACTTCCACATCCCATATAACAAGAAATTAAAAAATGAATAATTAAAAATCCCAAAGAGGAGTTGTAATGAACCGGGCAAAGGAATTACTATGTGGCTTCATTGGCGTCGCACTCTTCAACTGTATAACGCTGCTGGGCATTAAGGCGTTGATGAAGGGTATGCCGTATAAGTGAGTGACACAACGATGTTGATTATTGCTGAAAAAGCTGGTATTAAAAAGTATACTGTGCTAACAATAAATCATAACGCATAATTCCTAACTGTTCACAGGTTCTGTTCCTCAGTTCATCAAAATTAATGATTTGTTGCTAATAATGTGATATAACCTAATAGAAAGGGCATGAAACAGCATTTTAGCATTGGCATTGCGTTCAATATAGTAGCTGGCTTTATCTAATTCGTTGATGATGGCCTCCTGCTGGGCGATGGAACAGATCTTATTGAGACGCAGGGCAAAGTCGGTATCCTGGTTGCTGGACTGTACCTGGCCGGTGGTTTCCATCACCCGCATGCGTATGGCCAGCTCCAGTAAATGGATGAAATATTTAAGGAATTGCTTTTGCTTTTCGCGGCCAATTTTGGCGGTATCATCTATCCATTTTACCTGTGCTACCGGGCCGGTTTTTAAAACGGCGTTCAGCCATTCCCGCAGCATGGCCTGCCAGTCGTCTTCGGCATGTTGTAACAAGTGCAGGGCTTCGCGGTAATTTCCTTCGGCAATAGCAGCAATTTGAGTGGCTTTATCCACATGTACCCCTTCATTCATTTCTAAAGCCGCTTCTACTTCCATATTGCTCAGCAGCGGTACTTTAACCAGCTGTGTACGCGATAAGATGGTGGGTAATATCAGCTGTTCATTTTCGGCCACCAATACAAACAGGGTATTGGGAGGCGGTTCTTCAATCAGTTTTAATAATTTATTTCCTTCCTTACCTAAAGCCTCCGGCATCCACATGATGAGGATCTTGTATTCGCTTTCAAAACTTTTCAGGCTCATGGTATGGTTAATATCATTGCATTCGGCCGCGGTAATATTGCCCTGCTTGTTTTCGGCACCAATGAACTGCAGCCAGTCGTATGAATTGCCATACGGATTTTTGGTAATGAACTCCCGCCACTCTTTTATATAATCGGTGCTGATGGGCTTGTCGCCTGGCTTACGCGGAATTACCGGGTAAGAAAAATGAATATCGGGATGGATAAGTTCGTTGGCTTTTTTGCAGGCGGGGCAGCTGCCGCAGGAATCATTAAATGTTTGTGGTTGGTCGTTGGTGGTGGGTGGTTCGGGCTCTCCAAATAATGAGGGGCCTGCTGTTATCTGTACACTGTCGGCTTTCAACTGCTTTCCGTTTACTTTTTCGCAAACAATGTACTGGGCAAATGCCTGGGCCAGCGATAAAGCGCCACTGCCTTCCTTACCCAAAAATAATAAGGCGTGACTCAGCCGGTTGTGCTGTATCATTTGCACCAATTGTTCTTTGGTATCCTTTTGGCCGATGATGGATTGAAACTGCATGGGGTGCAAAGTAATTAAAAAAAGAAATCCGGAACTTTTTTAAAGCCCCGGATTGATGTTAATAGTCCTGTCTTTTATAATTTACCTGTCAGTTCTTCACTCATGGGAGTAACCTTGCTGGGGAAATAAGCGATCAGTTTGCCATTTTCATCCAGCAAAAATTTGCCAAAGTTCCAGGCGATCTCGGCATCCAGTACGCCATTTTCTGCTTTGCTGCACAGCCATTTGTAAATAGGGGCAGTATCATCTCCTTTTACAGACACTTTTGCTGCCATAGGAAAGGTAACGCCATAATTCTTTTTGCAGAATTCGCCTATCTCGGTATTGGTGCCGGGTTCCTGTCCGCCAAAATTATTGGCAGGAAAGCCCACGATCACCAGTTTTTCTTTATAGGTTTCATACAATTTTTCCAGGCCTTCATATTGCGGGGTATAACCACATTTGGAAGCGGTGTTCACCACCAGTATTTTTTTACGCCTGAATTTGGCAAAGTCTATCGTACTGCCATCCAATGCTTCCACTTTAAATTCATGGATGGATTTTGCTGCGGCAGCGGTTGCTGTGGAAGTATTGGGCGTATTCATAACCTGGGTATTGTTGGTGGGGGCTGCACAGGACAATAATGCTGCGGACAGCGCTACTAATTTTAACATGATATAATTTTTTAAATGTTCGTTAATAACAATAAAGAAGAAGATAAAGTTCAATGAAATTTTGTTAAAGCAACATACCACTCATCCAGTACGAAGGTTATTTTTCGTAGCAACCCAGATCGGGTAGCCCGTTATTGCGGTTCCTGTTGTCCAGGTCTTTGATAAAGCTGGTAACGGTGCCTTTATTAAGCCCCGGCGCTGCCGCATTTTTGGTGATCCTGAAATCGAAATAACGTTTCAGTACATTGATACTGTCAAATGCGGGATCGGTATTCCTGCTGTTGCCATTTAAGATACTGTTGGCAGGGTCGCTGTTGCCCCGGTAAATATTATTATCGAATAAAACGGAAAAAGCGTTGCTTCCCTGTTTATTTACTATTATCTCGTTGGGTACAAATCCGCTGGTATCGGCCCAAAAAATAGTATTGCGGAATACTGCATTTAAATTGCTGGTAAGGGTTGTACCGCTGCTGGCAGCATTGCTTACACTCAGCAAAGGGTTTTTATGAACAATGTAGGCATTGGAATAAGCAGTAACCGTACAATGGGTAAAATTATAATCGCCGCCGTATGCCAGTGTAATATTACTGCCGCAATTGCTGATCAAACAATTGTCGGCCTGCATACTGGTATTGGTGCATGCAATACCGGCGTCGTATGCATTATCAATAATTGATTGGTGCAATACCAGTTTAGGATTAGCATTTACAGAAGGGTTTTGCACCACCAGGGCCTGGTAAGCATTTTTTATAATGGCGTATTGCAGCACATTGTTTTTACTGGTACTTCTGAAATAGATGCCGGGCCAGGCTGCCGGGAAATCTTTATAGGGCTCATCCAGCCTGTCGCCGGCAAACACTGCTTCATTATTTTTTGCGCCGTTTATAATTAAAGTGCCATCCACTATAAAGGGCGCATTGGCATGCGAATACACTTTACAACCGGCAGGTATGGTTAAAGTAGCGGAAGTATCCACACGCAGGCCACCCAGTATCACATAGGGTAAAGTGGTGGTCCAGTTTACATTACCGGTAATGACCTGGTTCTTTAAAAAATTAGCGTTTTGTCCAAAAGCCTGTAATTGAACAAAGCGTTGATTGCCGTTATAACTGATCAAAATACTATCGCTGATAATAAATGGCAGGTTGGCTGTTGTGGGATTGACGCTTACAGATACAAATACATAGATGCTGTCGTTGGCTGCAACTTCAAGGTCAGTGATTGCAGGTGCGGCGCTGCCATTCACATTCATCTTAAATGATGAAGAGGCTCCTCCCATGAGCTTTATTGTGCTGATGCGCAGTTTTTGATCGTTCAGGTTGATAAGCTTAAATGATTGTGTTATGGAACCGGTACTGGTAAAAACAGTATCATATTTTAAGCTGTCTGTATTGATATAGATCCGGGCATCCGGGCTGGTAATGAAGCTGTCTTTTTTGCAAGATGGGATAGTCATGCAAAAAACAACCATTAAAAAACAGGAAATAGAAAGGTATTGCTTCATACTATCAAAAATAAACTAAAACTATTTACCAGCATGTGCCAAACAGGCAATATATAATTGCACATCACAGATTCTTGTAAGTATACTTCCGCAGGCTTCCAGTGTGGCACCGGTGGTAATTACATCATCAATCAGTAAAATACTTTTACCACTGAGAGCTGCGGCATTGCTGATGATAAAACTTCCCTCTACATTTTCCCAGCGTTCAATCCGGTGCTTACGGGTTTGGGTTTCGGTAAACCGCTGGCGCAATACATTGCCATTGAGTACTGGTGTATTCATAACGGCCGAAATACCGTTACAAATAACTGCAGCCTGGTTATAACCGCGCTGGCGTTCCTTATCGGCATACAAGGGCAACGGGATCAAATAATCGATATTTTCGAATCGTTTGGATTGCAACAATGTGTTGCCCAGCAGCTCACCCAGATACATGCCAATGGCGGTATTGTTTTTATATTTCAGTTGGTGAATGAGGTGCTGAATCAGCGATTCTTTTGAAAAATAGAACTGGCTGTGTGCAGCAGCAACTGGTATGCGGCCCCAGAATATTTTTTCGATGGGATTACCGGCATGCGGGGCAAAGCCGGTGCCGGGCAGGTCGTTTATGCAGCGTACGCAAAGCAGGTTATTTTTGTGTAACAGATCGCTGCCGCATCCGGTGCATACGTGCGGATAGAAAAGGTGAAGGGCATTGCCCAATAAAGTTTTCAAAGCTTGCATATGTACGGTTTTTTAAAACGAAGGATCAAGCTTTTTCCGGGTGTCAGATCAAAACAAATACTGGTAAACTTCCTCTACTTTACCTAAAGCTACCACATCAATTCCAAATTTTAACTTACCTAATGATTTGGCGTTGTACTTACTTACTATAATTTTTTCGAAACCTAGTTTTTCTGCTTCGGCAATACGTTGTTCAATGCGGTTAACAGCTCTTATTTCACCACTCAATCCTACCTCACCTGCAAAACAGATCTTTTGGGGGATGGTTATATCTTCGTAACTGCTGAGCAGGGCGCATACAATCGCCAGGTCAATGGAAGGATCTTCTACTTTTAAGCCGCCTGCAATATTCACAAACACATCTTTTACACCAAAATGAAAGCCGCCGCGTTTTTCCAGTACAGCCAGCAATAGCTGTAAACGCCGCAAATCGAAACCGCTTACCGTACGCTGCGGTGTACCGTACACGCTTTGAGTAACCAGTGCCTGGGTTTCAATCAATAATGGGCGCATGCCTTCAATGGTGGCAGCAATGGCAATACCGCTTAATGCATCTTCTTTTTGTGTAATTAAAATTTCGCTGGGATTGGTTACAGCCCGCATGCCTTCTCCCGTCATTTCGTAAATACCCAATTCTGCAGTGGAGCCAAAACGGTTTTTCAATGTTCTTAAAATGCGATAGGCATAATGGCGGTCACCTTCAAACTGCAATACAGTATCTACCATATGTTCTAAAATCTTTGGCCCTGCAATTGTACCGTCTTTGGTAATATGACCAATTAAAAAAACCGGGGTATTGGTTTCTTTGGCAAAGCGTTGTAATTCTGCTGCAGTTTCCCTGATCTGGCTGATGCTTCCGGGGCCGCTTTCTACATAAGGGCTTTGCAGTGTTTGAATGCTGTCCACAATCACCAGTTGCGGTTTTAGTTTTTTTATTTCTTTAAAAATAGTTTGGGTATTGGTTTCTGTGAGCAGGTAAAAATTTTCGCTTTTGATACCTACACGGTTGGCACGCATTTTAATTTGCTGTTCGCTTTCCTCGCCGCTGATATAAAGTGTGGTTACTTCTTTAAGATGTAACCCGATCTGTAAAAACAGGGTTGATTTTCCTATACCCGGTTCGCCGGCCACCAGCACAATACTTCCTAAAACAATACCACCACCCAGCACACGGTTCAATTCGGTATCGGGTGTAACAATTCTTTTTTCTTCGGCACTGCTCACTTCATTTATTGAAATTGTTTTTTGCCTTTGTACGTCACCGTTTGCCGGAGCATTAAAAGCCGCCCACTCATTTTCTGTTTTTTTATCGCTGCCTTTTACAATCACTTCTTCAACAAATGTGTTCCATGTATTACAACTCGGGCACTTGCCTAACCACTTTGCACTTTCATATCCGCAGTGCTGGCAAAAAAAACTTGATTTGGTTTTACTCATATTGTAAAGTTACAAGAGGATTGCAGATGGATGCCCGAAGGACAAAAAAAGAAATCTGTTGCGATGAAGAAATGGAAAAGCAAAGAAAAAGTATGAAAAAAAGCAGTTGCTGTCAAGACATGTTAAAAAGTAAAAGGACCGTCATTTCTGACAGCCCTTTGTACTTACTAACCCATTAAATTCTATTGCTAAATTACAATTTACGGCCACATAAAAAAATATATTTTGGCGCATGTTGATAAGTTTTGAGCTGCAACAGCCTTTTTTAAACCCTGGCAAACCGATGCCTAAATAATTAATTATCAATCAAATAAAAGCAATTCATTGCAGCCTGAAGGCGTAAAAATGATGCGATCAAGAAAAAATATTTCAAGAAATAATTTGGTTTATAAAATAAACTACTTTACGTTTGTGTCAAATTTAGGAGAATGGAAAAGTTGTTTATTTTATTGCTTGTTTTAACCGGATTTTCGGTAAACGGGCAGGTTACCATCAGCGGCAAAGTGTTGGATACTAAAGGCAAAGCTATTGCCGGAGCAAGTGTTGTACTTAAAGACACTTACGATGGAGCCACCACGGATTCGGCCGGAAAGTTTTCTTTTACCTCTGCAGAGAAGGGCGGGCAGGTAGTAGAAGTTACTGCCCTGGGATACCGCAGTTTTGAAGAACGCATTACTATTGCAGCGGCAAACATTACTATTAATGCTGTTATGAAGGAATTGATTACTGAATTAAAAGCTGTAGTAATTAGTGCCGGATCATTTGAAGCGAGCGATAAAAAAAGGGGGGCGGTACTCAGCGACATTGATATAGTAACCACACCCAGCGCCAATGGAGATGTTACCAGTGCATTTAAGTCGCTACCCGGCGCACAACAGGTGGGAGAGAGCGAAGGGCTGTTTGTAAGAGGTGGCACTGCTACAGAAAGTAAAATATTTATTGATGGCACACAGGTGAATAATTTCTTTTACAGTGGCACGCCCGGTGTGGCCCAACGAGGCAGATTTAATCCCTTTTTGTTTAAGGGTACAGTTTTTAGCACAGGAGGGTATTCTGCCCTGTATGGCCAGGCATTGTCTTCTGCACTGATTTTAGAAAGCAAAGACCTGCCCGAAAAAAGTGAAGCCGATTTTGGAGCCAGTGTGGTGGGAGTGGGTGGCGGCATGCAGCATCTTGCAAAGGATAAAAGATCCAGCTGGGGTTTTTCGGCTAATTATGCCAATTTATGGCTGGCCTTTAACGTGATCAAACAAAAACAGGATTACTTTAAAATACCTGTAGTGGCAGACGGCGATGCCAACTTCCGTTTTAAAACAAAGGGTGGGGGTATGGTTAAATTATACTCTTATTTCAGCAAAACCAATGTGGGCAGCCGTACCAATGATATTGATTCTATTGGAATGAAGAATGCCTTTACCTTACAAAACATCAACCAATACCATAATATAAGCTGGAAACAGGCTATTGGCAATGGATGGAAAATAAATGCCGGTCTATCGTATACCAATAATAAGGATGCTATTGAAAATGAGTTTCAAAATGCCGGTAATGTAAAACAAAACATTACCACATCGCCATTGTATGCATTCAAGAATTTTTCTATCAGCACAAAGAACGATTACCTGCAGAACAGGATTGTGCTGGAAAAAAAATTAAAGGGACTTAGTGCAGTCCGATTTGGAACAGAGTTCACTTACAGTAATGAAAAATCATCCTACACATTATATGATGGAACAAAATTTAATGAAAGCATCAAAGAAACAATGGCAGCAGGTTTTGGAGAATCGGATATCTATCTTACCAACAGCCTGGCCGCTAAAATTGGGGTAAGGGCCGAGCATTCTGCGTTGCTCGACAGGTGGAATATAGCGCCGAGGGCCTCGCTGGCTTACCAGGTAAGCAAGCGCAGCTCTGCAGGATTTGCCTATGGTATTTTTTATCAAAATCCCGAAAGAAAATACCTGCCAGCCTCCACCCTGCTTAACTTTTCTAAAGCGGCCCACTATATTTTGCAATACCAGGTGTTAACAGGGCAACAAACCTTCCGTACAGAATTGTTCTATAAAAAATACGACGACCTGTATAAAACCGGCTACGGCATTGCGGGAAGGGAGGTTGCTGCCAGCAATAATGGATCCGGTTATGCCAAAGGACTTGAAATATTTTGGAGAGATAAAAAGACAATTAAGAATGTAGATTACTGGATATCGTATTCTTATTTAGACACCAAAAGGGATTTTTTAAATTTTCCCGGTGCCATACGGCCATCTTTTGCGGCAAAACATACTGCAGCTTTTGTATTCAAAAAATTTATACTGCCCTGGAAAACCCAGTTTAATCTTAGTTACAATTTCGCAACCGGAAGGCCTTACTACAGGATAGCGTATGATAATGCGCAGCAAAAAAATGTATTGACAGATATGGGTACTACTATTAACTACAACAGTTGCAGTTTTAGTGTAAACTACCTGCCAACTATCGGTAAAAAAGACACGAAGAATTTTGCAGTATGGGTATTGGGGGTTACGAATGTATTTGGACAAGACCAGGTGTATTCGTACAATTATTCTGCAGATGGCAGCCGTAAGGAAGCTGTTACACCACCCAGCAAAAGGTTTGTGTTCATAGGTTGTTTCTTAAGTTTTGGCACCGACAGAACACAGGATGCCATCAATAATAATTTATAAAGATCACTATAGTCATTCAAATTTTTAATTAAAAAAACTACACCACATGTCACAACACTATCAACCCGCTCCCGAGGGTAAAGATCCCGAACTTTGGGAGATTGCACAAAAAAGGGCCAGTTTTAAAAATCATTTGATCGCCTATGTAATTGTAAACGCTTTTTTATGGGCTCTTTGGTTCTTTACTGGTAACCAGCACCGTATTTTTGATGGCGGAAACTGGAATATGCATCATTATCCCTGGCCAATATGGACTACATTGGGTTGGGGTATTGGGCTGGCATTTCATTTTGCCGGTGCGTATATTTTTCCAAAAGCCAATTCGGTAGAACAGGAGTATCAAAAATTAAAAAACCAACAACAAAAATAATATCACACTTTTAAAAATTATAACAATGAAAAAAACATTAATCGTTGCCTTCCTGCTGTCAGTTTCTTTACTGTCTTTTAGCCAGAGTGATAAATATGTAGCCGCTATGAAAAAAAATATTGCCGCTATTGATACCAGTTTTGTAAATCCGGCCAACCTGTTGACGCTTGCCAATAATTTTGAGCGAATTGCCACATTTGAAAAAGGCCAGTGGCTGGCTTATTATTATGCTGCATTTTGCCAGGTGAATTATGGCTTTATGCAACAGGATAAAGATAAGGTGGACGCCATAGCAGATAAAGCCACCGACCTTATTAATAAGGCAGATTCGCTGATGCCCGGAAACAGTGAGATCAGTTGTATTAAAAGCATGATCGCCAGCTGCCACATGATGGTGAACCCCATGCAGCGCTGGCAGGAGTATGGACAAGAAAGCAGCAGTAATATGGAAGCGGCAATGAAACAGGACCCCACCAACCCAAGGCCCTATTATTTAAAAGGCCAGGGCTTAAAATATACCCCTGAGCAGTTTGGTGGTGGTTGTGCTACGGCCAAACCTGAATTACAAACAGCTTTGGATAAATATGCCACATTTAAACCTGCCAGTGAACTATCGCCCAGCTGGGGTAAACCACAGGTGGAAACGCTGTTGAAAGAGTGTAAATAAATAAGCAGGGGTTATAAAAGCAATTCTTATAACCCCTGTGCTTTAAATAAATTGTTATGCAAGAAGAAAATTTTTCTCCTGCTGAAAGTATAAAGCTGATACAAACCATGATTGCCAAAACCCGGAAGGATTTTGGCGATAACAGCAGTCATTTTCTGTTGTGGGGATGGATCACTTTTATTGCTTTTATCGGCCAGTTTATTCTGAAAAACATACTGCATTATCCGAAGCACTATTTGGTTTGGTGGTTGATTGTGCCTGGTATTGCTATCAGTACCTATCTTGGTATGAAAGAGAAAAAAGTACAAAAGGCAAGTACTTATATCGGCGATAGTATGACACATTTATGGACCGGTATGGGTATCAGCTTTTTTGTAATGAGTATGCTGTTTACAAAAATGAGCTGGAACAATAATGTCTTTCCATTTTTTATGTTGTTGTATGGACTCGGAACTTTCGTTTCGGGCAGGCTGATACAATTTACTCCATTGGTAGTGGGTGGCATCATTGCATGGATACTGGCCATAGCTGCCACTAATTTTGAATACGATTACCAGATGCTGTTTGGTGCAGCGGCTATACTGTTCAGCTATATTATTCCGGCTTATATGCTGCGAAAAAAAAATAAATCTTTATACAACAATTAAACCATGGCAGGCGAAGAAAAAATGTTATCCGAAAAGGAAAGCCTCGAACTGATCAGCAAGATGATCAATAAGGCAAAGAACAGCTATCACGATACAGGCATTGGTCCAATACTATGGGGCAGCGTAATTACCGTTTGCAGCCTGGTCACTTACAGCAGGATAAAATACGGCTTTAAACTGCCTTTTGACATATGGTTACTTACACTGGTAGCACTGGTGCCGCAAATATTTATTGCAATTAAACAAAGCCGCATTAATAAAGTAAAAGGATATGATGATAAGGTAATTGACTATGTATGGATAAGCTTTGGTATTTCAATTTTCATGCTCAGTTTTATAAACAGCAGCATCATAAACGGACTTAACCCGGTTTTTCAGGTGTATATTGATGTAAAAGGGGCAAGGCCAACTTTTGACTATGGAAGCTTTATGAGTTCTTTTTTCCTGATGTTATATGCCATACCAACTTTTGTAACCGGAGCCTGCAGGAATATGAAACCCATGTTTTATGGGGGTATCATTTGCTGGATCTGCTGCATCATTTCTGTATATACCACCATTGAATGGGATATGTTACTTACTGCTGTTGCGGCAACTTCGGCATGGTTGATACCGGGCATCATTATACGCATTAAATTTTTAAAGAACAGGAAGGCTGATGTTTAAAGAACTGGATCCCATACTGCATTCCCAACTGCGTTTAGCAGTCATTTCTTTGCTAATAGGGGTAAAGGAGGCGGAGTTTACTTTTTTAAAAGAGAAAACAAATTCCACTGCCGGTAATTTAAGCGTTCAAATCAATAAGCTGAAAGATGCCGGCTATATTGATGTTACCAAGCAGTTCAGTAATAATTATCCTCAAACCATTTGCAAGATCACTGCAGCAGGCATTGATGCTTTTGAAGCTTATGTGAAAGCCCTGCAATCATACATGAATCCGGGGGTGCAATAAAAAAGCCCTTCTTTTAGGGAAAGGGCCTTTTGTTTGTGCTTGGTTATTATAAGTCGTTATTTCCAGATCAGTAATTTAGCGCTGAATGTTGTTTTGTTTGCCAGCAGCTTAACGGTATAGGTTCCTTCATTCAACTTCATGATATCATTCAGCACAATGCTGTTATTGCCTTCCTGTAAACTGGCATCCTGCTGCAACACCTGCTTGCCGGTATTGTCTAAAACTGTAATGGTTCCTGCCGCTGCCTTAGTCATTTTTACCCTTACCTGGATGGTATTGGAAGAGGGGTTGGGCACAATGGTCATCTCATTGCTCTTCCGGTCGGCAACAGTTGTTCCCGAATCGGGGCCGCTGCCGTTTATTGTAATGGTATGCTGGTTTGCGTTAACCATAACTGCAAAAAATAGAACGAGTGTGAGGCAAAAAATCTTTTTCATCTGTTGTGATTTAGTTAGTACTATTAATAGAGGAGAATAGCAAAATACCTGGTTGGAAAATCACAGAATAGAGGAAGGATGCAAAAACTGCTTTTCGGAGAATAGTGGATACGTATTGCGATGCCGCAACAGGGTAATTATTTAGTCAATGGGGAGTGGTGGTTAGATCAAGAATAGAGGTACGGTGTGTTAGGGATAACAAACATAGAACGTTTTTTTGTTTCCTGCAAACTTTTCGTCGATTTTTTTAAATGCTTGTGTAGTTTTGTGAACAAATAGTTGCTTAATCCGTTTTACCTTTATCTATATTTAAAATTATGCCGGCATTAATCAGCGTTACCCATCTTTCTAAAAAGTTTAAGGATATTACCGCGGTAGATGACCTGTCGTTTACTGTTAATGAAGGCGATGTATATGGTTTTTTAGGGCAAAATGGTGCCGGCAAGTCCACCACCATCAGAATGATGTTGTCTTTGATCAAACCTACCTCCGGCATTATCAATATGTTTGGTAAAGACCTCCGCACCCACAGAAGTGAAATTTTAAAACAGGCTGGTGCTGTAATTGAAAAGCCCGATCTGTATAAATACCTCAGTGCATACCAAAACCTGTTCATTTTTGCAAAAATGAGTGGTATAAAAGTAACCCGGCAATTACTGATGCAGCAGCTGGAGATGGTGGGGCTGGCAGACCGGGCTCACGACAAATTTGAAACTTTTAGCCAGGGAATGAAGCAGCGGTTGGGTATTGCTGTTGCCCTGGTGCACAATCCTAAACTGATTGTTTTAGACGAACCCACCAACGGACTGGATCCACAGGGAATTGCCGATATGCGCAAGCTGATCTTGCAGTTGAGTAAAGAGATGGGCAAAACCGTGCTGGTATCTTCTCACCTGTTAAGTGAAATTGAAATTATTGCCAACCGCATCCTCATCATCAACAAGGGAAAAAAAATAGTGGAAGGGGCAGCATCGGAATTGCTGGACCCTTCTAAAACCATTGTACAGATAGATACCGTAAATAATGCCCTGGCACTGGCGCAACTGCAACAATCTGCCTGGGCTCCGTTTTTATTGGCTTCCAACGATATCATAAGGCTTCAAATGAATAAAATGAATATACCTGAGTTGAATCAATACCTTACCAGCACAGGTACAGGTGTATTGTCTATTCAGCCACGCCATTCCTTAGAAGATTATTTTTTATCACTTACAACTCAGCAACCGCATGTGGACACTATTACAAATTGAGTTGTTTAAAATTGCCAAACGGCCGCGTACTTATATTGCTTTTGTTGCCATCGCTGCCATTGCATTCATTTTTCAGTTCGCATTTAAGGCAGATGGCCAGAGCTATATGGACCTGATGCTGCAAAGCGTAAAAGATACTTTCGAGTTTGAACGCATCAAAGCCATCAATGGTTATTTCATGTGTTACATCATATTAAATACCCTGCTGATTCAGGTGCCTATTTTAGTAGCGCTTATTGCTGCCGATTCTATTTCTGGCGAAGCCAATATGGGCACACTGCGCTTACTGCTTACAAAGCCCATCAGCCGCACCCAGCTGATACTGGTGAAATTTGCCGCCGCCACTATCTTTACTTTATTATTATTGCTGTGGATGGCCATCACTTCTTTATTGTTCAGCATTATGATATTTGGTGCCGATGATATGCTCATCTTCCGTTCAAAAGGGGAAGAGTCGCAAATATTACTGATCACAAAAGATGATATTATCTGGAGGTATATAGCAGCTTTTGCCTATGCTACTGTGGCGCTTACAGTAATTGCCGCCTTGTCTTTATTCCTGTCTATTTTTGCAGAGAATTCCATCGGCCCCATTATTGCTACAGTATGTATTGTTATTGTATGTACCATTATTTCAAATATTAATGTGCCCATCATAGATAAGCATGTAAAACCTTTTTTATTCACTTCTTATTTAGTGGGATGGAAAGGCTTTTTTTATATTGGTACCACCGATGATGGTGAAACCATTAAGGGTAGTATTGAAAACTGGCCGGCCATCAGGAAAAGTCTTCTCATCCTGCTGGCACATATTGTTATTTTAGTATCGGCCTCTGTAATGGCATTTAAAAGAAAAGATATTTTATCATGATGAAACTGAACCGCAGTATTGCGCTGCACTGCCTGGTATTTTTGTGCAGCACCCCCATTGTATTGCAGGCACAGGATGCTGCTGCACTGGTGCAAAAAGTAAAAGCCAAAATAGAAAAGGTGAATGATTATGAAGCTGCCGGGAAAATGAAGACCAATGTTACATTTTTAAAAATTCCCGTGGCTACAGTTAAAATATTTTTTAAAAAGCCCAATAAGCTGAAAATAAAAAACGAGAAAGGAATTTCTTTTGTACCCAAAGGTGCTGTAAGCATTAATTTAAACAATGTGGTGAGCGGAGGAAAATATACCGTGCTGGATGCTGGTGCAGACAAGATCAACGGCACTCCGGTAAGAGTGGTGAAGTTATTGCCTGAGGATGACAACGCAGAAGTGGTACTGTCTACCTTATATATCGATGAGACCAGCCTGGTGATCAGAAAAGCTAAAACCACTACCCGTGAAAATGGCAGCTACGAGCTGGGAATGACCTATGGTAAATATATTGATTACGGACTACCGGATAAAATACTGTTCTCTTTTAATACAAAAGATTACAAATTGCCCAAAGGTGTTACGTTTGATTTTGATGATGGAGAAGCCGCTAAAAAACCGGAAGATAAAACCAAAAACAAAAAAGGAAAGGCAGAAATTTTCATCAGCAGCTATGTTATAAACAAAGGTATTGCAGATACTGTTTTTCAATAAATACAATGCAGAATAAATAAAAATGCCGGAAGCTCACTGAGCTTCCGGCATTTTTATTTATCAGGTTACAATTTTTGAAACCTGGTTTTACATTCAATGGTACTTCCTGTAACATGTAAATAGTATGAGCCTGCACTCAGCCTGCTGATATTTACCTGCAACTGGTTGTTGCCTTTTCTGAGTAATGTACTTCCCTGTTCAATTATTCGGCCGGTATTGTCAACAATGCGCCAGTCTGCTTTGCTGTCGGAGAAAGACAGTATTTGTGCCTGCATTTGTGAAGTTGCCGGGTTAGGAGAAACGGTAATTGTACCAGCAGCCGAAGGTATTGCTATGGCAATGGTATTGGAATATTTGAATGAGCCGTCGGTACCCACTAATTTAATGCGGTAGTATTTTACAGGAGCAGCGTCATTGGCTGCATCTGCATCGTTGTAACCATAATTGGTGGTTACAGTGGTATTGCCACCTGCTGCCATTGTTACAACAGTCCTGAACTGCTGTCCATTGCTGCTTCTTTCAACAATACACCAGGCGGTATTTTGTTCATTTTCTGTTTTCCACTGTAATGCCGCACCCTGGTTGGTATATTTGCCGCTCAGCACAAGTGCATCTGCAGGTAATACAACAGCTGCCCCGGCAAAATAAAATGTAGAAAAACCATCGATACTGGCAGTTACCACGTAATTGCTGCCAAAAGATGCCCTGGTTGGTGTTACTACTGTGGGAGGTGCGGTTAAGGCAGTGCCGTTAGCATCCGTGTTTTTATGAACTGAAATACTGTTGATATTGGCTACCCCACTTCCGGGAGCGGCAACCAATGCGGCCAATTCCGCAGCAGTTAAATAAAGTCTTACATTAACATTGGTGCCCGGCTGGTTTTGCACATTGATGGTGATGCTGCGGTCCAGGTAAGGCGTTCCGCCAGATGTTGTTCTGATGGCTCCAATGTTTTTATATAATGAGCCGGTAACTGTACCCAGGTTATTTCCATTGGCATCTATTTCAGCAACAATATTTCCAAGTGAATCGGTTAATGGTACCCACAAGTTATTTTTTTCATAAGTATCAATGGTTGTTGAGGTAAGTGTTGTGAGGCTGTTGCTTAAACCCGGCGCAATAGGGATGCTGCTGGAAATAGTACTTACGCCGGCATTATCGTTATATCCTAAAAAACTGTACTTCACCACGCAGCCCGTGCAATTCAATGCACTTGGGTTTGCCTGGCTTGGTCCGGATGTGCTCAAAGATTTATCCATGATAATATAAAGGTCTTTACCATCCGGCGATACTGCCAGGTCGCGGTACCTGTTTCGGCTTCCAAAATAAGCCATGGTATCTACCAGGCCATTTACAGTAGTAAGGCTTATGTTGTTGCTGTTAAGTTTTGTGCGGGTTATCCTGCCCCATTTTAATGAAGCCAGCATCAGGCTGTTTCTCCAGCCGGGTATTACCGGGCTGGTATAAATGCTCATTCCTGCCGGTGCTTCTGACTGCCAGAAATTATTGTTACTGGTATTGGCACAACCACGGTATATATCCTGTATGGTGTTTCCCGCACCACAGATGGTAGTGCTGCCTTTTAGGGTTGGATAAAAGGAATACATGGGGTCTTTGTATCCGGTACCATATGGAAGTGCATTGATAGCAGCCGCATTGTCGGCCTCACCAGTGGCACTGATCAATGGTAAAGACCCTGAGGGGGGGCCTGCCTTGGCCTCATTGTAATTGCCATCGCCGGAATATCCTATCACCAACGGGTGTCCGTAATTTTTTCCCGGCTCCATGATGTTAAGCTCATCATCGCTGTATGGGCCGTGCGATGAGCCATACAGGTAGTTAATGCCATCCAGTACTGCGGCTGCAAATCCCTGTACATTCCTGTGCCCCATGCTCCATACGGCACTTTGCTTTCCCAGATATGTGTTGTATGGGTTTGCGGCCAGGCCGGATCCGCTTGGTATCCACCTGTTATAATTCACACTTCTTACACCTGCATTTTGAGCTGCATCGGCATCCTCCTCCAGGTTAAACCTGAAGATCTTTCCTTCATAACGGGCAACATTCTGCGCATAGTTTGTACGGGTTACATTACCAAATTGGCCTGCACCCATATCTCCCTGTGAATAGAATAAATAGTTTACGCCACTTACAGGAGCAATGATAAGCCTGCCTGAGTTATGATCGCTGCTGCCGGGGATGGTATCGCATAATGTAACCGGGTTTTGTAACAGACCGGTAGTGGGATTATAAGTAAACCGAACCAGGTAGTTGGTATAAAACTGTCCACTGCCATCGGTATTTTGTGTGCCCTGTACAGCTACATATGCAATGTATATATAGCGCTTGGGCGTGGTAACATTATTAAAGTCGGGATGAATGGCAAGCCCCATCATACCACCCTGCGGCCAGTTAATGGCGTAGGGCGTTGCAGCTCCGTTAAGTGTAAATACACCCCGGTTATAGTTGGTATGTTCCGGGTTGGTAAGATAACCAGTAGCAGTGGGCGACAGGTCCAATATCGTTCTGCTGCCACCGTTAGTAGGATGCATTTTTAAAACTTTATAATCTTTGGCAACGGTGATCCATAAAGAATCATCGGGGCCATAGGTAATTTCCCATGGATCATTCAGGCCCGAAGCCTGTGGTACCAATGTGGTTTGTTTAAATACTTCATTCATGCCGCTGCTGTTAATTACCGGGCTGTACACACAAATATCAAAATTCCATCCCGCAAGCGGGGCTGCAGTAGGATTGGCAGTTACATATACCCTTACATAATAGGTTGCACCAATTGTAAGTCCGCTGAGTGTTTGACTTGCTGCTGCATTTCGGCAGCCCAGCGAGGTGAATCCAGCGCAGGCACCCGAACTGCTGTATGTTTCAATATAAGTGTTGGCGGCTGTAACGTTAGCGCCAAGGTTGCTTAAGCTGATGATAGCTACAGATGAAGTACTTTGGAATTTAAACCACACATCATAAGTGGTAGTTAATGTAGCACTGCCACAACCGCCTGCTGGTGTACTGGTTGAATTGGCGTTTCTTAGATTGGCGGTTATACTGCTGCAGGAGGTTGAAGGAAAAAGTGTTGCCGCTTTGCTGCAATCATCGTTGATGGATGCGGCAGTAAGCTGATGCGTTACACAAACTGTAAACGTTGCATCTGCAGTATGTGAGTTCCATGCATCTGCCACTCTTATAAAATAAGTATTACCAATGGTTAATCCGGTGGCATTAATAACCGCGGTTGCGCCGCTGGCCTGTGCACAAAAAAGACTGGTGGCAGCTGCAGCAGGGCAGGTGCCTGCAACACCTCCGTTAAATAATTGTACCTGCTGGCTCCAGAAGTTTGGCCCAAAATTGCCAATTGTAACAGTATGCGCTGTAGCAACAGCTACAAATTTATACCATACATCCCAGGGGGCACTGGATCCTGAACAGGTAGCTCCTAATGCAGGGCTTGCCTGTGTGGCATTATTAATATTGCCAGCAGTAGGCGAACAACTAACATTAGAGGCAATCAATATGGCACCGGAACAGTTATCATTAACTGGTGCCTGTGCAAATGAAATGCAATGGAATAACAAAGCAACTACAAACAGCAGGCTTCTTTTTTTAATTACAGATAGCATGATTAATAGGTTTTTCTAAAAGGATAAGTCGAAAAATGTCTACCGGTGTGCTATATAATTGCATTATATAGCACAGTATTACTACATGCTTAAAAACATCATTAATAAAGAAATATTGTATATTTTTTAAAAAAATCAACATAATGCCATTTTATTTGCGAAAATCAGAAATAATAAAGCATTATGGCTGCAATAAAATATATAAGATGTCGTTAATATTCTACAGAACCTTATCATTTCTACTAGAATAAAAAAAAATTAAACACCCCAACGCAAAGTAATATATACAGTGTGTTGTGTTGGTATTTAATACCAATTTTCTTATGGAAACTATTAAACAACCATGTCATCTCTTCAGTGGCAAAAAGGTGAAAGTGTATTTGCTTTCCTTTTTTTCATTTATTTCCGTGGTACTTTTTGCTCAGCCTGCCAATGATAATTGTGCAGGGGCAATTGTATTAACCTCCAGTTTAATGAGCTGCAGTGCACCAACGGCAGGTACATTAAATAATGCCACCCGTTCAATTACCACTTCAGTGGGTACCAGTTGTGTGGCCTGGTCCAGTAACTACGATGTTTGGTACAGGTTTGTGGCTGTGGCAACACAACAAACCGTTACTCTGAGTAATTTTGGTTCTAATTTCTGGAATCGGGAGCTGCAGGTGTATAACAGCCCCTGCCCAACAACAGCTACTCCTTATATAGTCTGCTCCAGTACCACATCGGGCGGTGTTGTTACTGCAACTGCAACCGGGTTAACCATTGGTAATACTTATTTTATACGTGTTTCTGATTCATGGACGGCAATCGCCACAGGTGGAGAATTCAATATTTGTCTAACCCATCCCCTGGCTGCAGGATTACAGGATATTTGTGCCAATGCATATACTTTAACGTCAGGTAACAGCTGTAACAGTGTTACTGCCAATATACGTAATGCCAACAGTACTTCGGGAGCAGGCAGTTGCGGTGGTGCCACTGTGGGTACTACATACGATATATGGTTCAGGTTCCAGGCCACTTCCACTACACAAACCATTACACTCCGCAATTTAGGCAGCAATCTTTCTGCCGCCAATACATACATTGAAACATTTACCGGAAGTACCTGCGGTACTTTAGGGCTGCCATTGGGCTGCCAAACAGCTGCCACCCGGCAAACCCTTACCGGTTTAACCGTTGGTAATTTTTATTATACACGGATATATGTAAAAACTAATCCCAACACCGGGGCATTAGCAACATGGAATTTTGATATCTGCGTGCAAAGCCAGCCCGCTAATGATGAATGTACCGGGGCAGTGATATTAAACTCTAATACCAGCTGCAGTAACACGGCAGGTACTTTGGACCTGGCAACAGCCAATGCAGCAACGCCCCTGGGTTGCTTTGCCGCCGGCACATATTACGATGTTTGGTATAAATTTATTGCCGTTACCACCACCCATACGGTTACCATCAGCAGCCTTGGTACTAATTTTACAGCACAACGTTTGCAATTGTATAGTGGCGACTGCAGTGCGCTTACATCATTAGCATGTGTTTCTGGTAACACCATTACCCGAACCGGGCTTACGGTGGGCAATGTATATTATATAAGAGTGGCCAATTTTAATACCAATCCATCAGGAACAGGTACAGTAGCTAATTTCAATATTTGCGTAACCCATACCAATGATTTGTGTGATGGCGCCGTATTGCTTACGGCTGCATCCACCTGCAGTTATGTTTCAAGCACCTTATTAAATGCCACGCCCACTGCGGGTTTACCGGCTTGTGGCAACAGCGGCTCTGCAGATGTTTGGTTTAAGTTTGTAGCAACAGCCAATCATCCTGTAATTACATTAAACGTTACCGGCAGCGATTTAAGCTCTGCAGGTCCCCGTATACAATTGTTTTCAGGCTCCTGCGGTGCATTAGTACCTGTAACAGGTGCCTGTACCACTTCGCCACTGAATACGGCTGTTAACCCGGGTGGTGCAGGGCTTTCTATCAACAGTGTGTATTATGTTCGTGTAACAACCAATACCAATACCGGCACGCCAACCACCGGTAACTGGGGTTTTGATATTTGTATCACCAATCCTTCAGAAGCATCGGTAGACTATGCAAAAAGTTATATCAACGTAACTGACGGTACTGTGGGTGGAACTATCAATACCGGTGATGTACTGGAAATAAGGGCTACACTAGTAGTGGCATTACCTGGTGGTGCCGGCGCACCCACCAAAGTGGCCATAGACAATATTGCTTATTTTGATACGCTGTTAAATAATAAAGGGTTAAGATTACTGAATGACAGTATAGCTATACGTACCAATGAGGGTAAACTGTTTCGTCCATCCAGCTCAACATATTATACCAATGCGGCTGATGCAGATGCTGCCTGGATCACCACGGCCGGTGTTGGCAGTGATACTGCTATACAGATCAATATGGGCGAGGGGGCAACATTTTTAACCAAAGGAAAATTATCGAATATTTCCAAGCCCTCCAATTTTGGTACCACCTGTATTATTATGGCCACTTACAGGGTAAGGGTAACAGCACCTTATGGCACAAAAATAAATTATGGTGGTGGTGCATTCCGCTACAGAGATACCATTACCAATATTTCTTATACCGTTAGCTTCCCAAGGGATAGCCTGATCGTGTATGCCAGCCCGGCAGCATGTCCGGATGGCCTTTCTCCCACAAATATTGTAGGAGATGAGAGTAACGGAACATTTGGTGCACCATCAGGACCGCCCTCTTATTTCCAAAACAGACCCACAGCCAATACACAGTATTCTTATGCGCCCTTTTCGTCGGGTAACCCGATGGATTATTTTTACAGCGTAAGTAATAATACCAGTGCAGCGGGGGCCACTGTACAAACTGTTCCCAAAGGAGATAATTCAAGGGTATTTACTGTTTGGGATATTACCGGCGACCATACCGGTGCCACCAATACTGCCAAGGGTAATCCACCATGCGATTTAACCAAGCCTGTCAGCGCATCCAATCCATGTGGTTATATGCTGGCCATTAATGCGGCCTACCGTACCGACGTAGCATTCCAGTATAATTTTACCGGAGCCTGTACCGATACGTACTATGAAATTTCTGCCTGGATAAAAAATATCTGTTACCGTTGCGGTTGCGATTCAAATGGGGTGTCATCGGGCAACGCAGGATATTTACCTACCGCAGCAGGCGATTCATCAGGCGTACGTCCCAATATCGCCTTTCAAATTAATGGTACCGATTACTATACTACCGGCGACCTGGTGTACCAGGGGCTTGGAGGAACTAATTCCGGTTCCGATACACTGAACAAATGGGTTCGCCGCTCCTTTGTATATAAGACCGGACCCAGCGAAACCGGTTTTACCATGTCGTTGCGTAACAATGCGCCCGGCGGTGGCGGTAACGACTGGGCCATTGATGATATTGGTATAAGAACCTGTTATCCCAATATGGCCTATTCGCCATCGGCTACACCATCTGTTTGTGCCGGTCGAACCATTACCATTACAGATACTGTGAGGTCGTACTATGATACTTATGTGCATTTTAAATGGCAGCGGTATACAGTGGCCAGTGGCGTATGGACAGATGTGTCCGGAACTGCCGGTGTGGCAATCCCTGTATGGAATGGTACGGCGTATCAGTATGTAACCGCTTACACATTACCTCCTACAGCTACTTCAATGGTAAATAATGGTGACCGCTACCGTTTAATGGTGGCCACCAATACTACTAACCTGGCGAATGGTTGCGGTTATTCAGATCTTGTTCCAATTGTGCTTACAGTAAATAACTGTATTGACATTGATGATGATAACGATGGTATACCGGATTATGTAGAATTTAATAACCCGGTTGCTTTGCAGGATGCAGACGTAGATCTGATACCCAACTGGAATGACAATACCTATCCCGGGTATGTAGACAATAATTCAGATAATGTAAATGATAATTTTGATTATGGTGCCGATGCCAACAACAACGGGATACCTAATTACCTTGATCCTTCTTTCCCCGGATTTGTTGATACCAACAGCGATGGCGTAAACGACAATGCCGATAAAGACCTGGATGGTATTATTAACCAATATGATTTAGACAGCGATAATGATGGTATACCCGATGTGGTGGAATCGTATGGCGTGGATACCAATGGAGATGGTATAATCGATAATTACCTGGATACTGATAGTGACGGATTTTCTCAAAACGTGGATTCCAGCATTCTGGCAGGAACCAATGGTTCGGGCATAGGGCTGGGACCAAAAGATTTTGATGGCGATGGTATACCCAATTACCTGGATACAGATAGTGACAACGATGGTATACCGGATATAGTAGAAGCAGCCGGTACCGATACCAATAACAATGGTAAAATTGATGTTTTTGCCGATACTAACTTTGATGGCATCAGCGATAATAATGTAAGTGCAAGTGCTTTACTGCTTACAGGACCAGATTTGGCACCGGTGGATGGCCGGGCAGATAACTGGCCAAATAAAAATTTAGACCGGGACCTTCGCCCCAATGCTTATGATGTGGACAGTGATGGCGATGGCATTGTGGATGTAATTGAAGCAGGGTTGCCAGATACCGACCTGAATGGTATTGTGGATGGGGTAATTGGAACAAACGGATGGTCAGCTGCTGTATCTGTATTGGCTTCATTGAACTTAAGAAATACTGATGCCAGTGGTAACCCCGATTACCTGGATATTGACGCTGATGATGATGGCATTCCTGATAATATTGAAGGCCAGTCTACTATTGGTTACCAGTTGCCCACCACCACCGATGGAGATGGCGACGGTTTAATGGGCCCATACGACAATACTACGTCCTTTAGCGGCTCTGGAATTTTTGTATATGACCACGACAGTGATGGCATACCTGATTACAGAGACCTGGATACTGATGCCGACGGCTCACTGGATATTTGCGAAGGGAATGACTGGAATTTGAATGGTTACTGCGAAGAACTGCTGGCGCTTACCGGAATTGATACCGACGGGGATGGTTTGGATAACAGGTTTGATTCATTGAATTCTGTAACCAATATAAAAGGTACATCTTACATGATGGGTAATGGTGGCAGCTTAACAGGCGATGCAGCACCGGGCACAAAAGCTACCGTGCAAAAGAAAACAGTGGCACAAACAAACAGGGACTGGCGTTATATTGGCACGGTGCTTCCTGTAGAATTTATAAAGTTTACCAGCGAGTTGCAAAGTGGTAAAACCTATTTAAGCTGGACGGTAATTACAGCACAGGAAATAGACCGTTTTGAAGTGGAGCGAAGTACTGACAACAGTGTGTTTAATAAAACGGGTACCGTAACCGATGCGGTATTATTAAACCAGCAACAAAGTTTTGGCTTTATGGATGACATTGCCGGAATCAGCAACGAAATAATTTATTACCGGCTTAAGGTAGTTGATAAGGCCGGGGCATATAAATACAGTAATGTGCTGGTGGTAAGGCAAAATCAAAATAAACTGCCCGTTAATATTATGCCCAACCCGGCAAGCAGTTATGTAAACATCAACGTATTTGCAGAGAAAAGTATGGATGTAAAAATTTCGCTGGTAGATAAAGCAGGACGAAAAGTATTACGTCAGAATGGCTCCCTGCAAAAAGGATTTAATAATTTCAGTTTAAATATCCAGCAATACGGAGTAGGGGTGTATGCAATTATTATTGAAACGGCTGCAGATAAAATAGTGAAGCAGCTGATGATAATACGATAAATCAAAATAAGGAAACTGTAAAAGAGGCGTTGTAAATTTTTACAACGCCTCTTTACTATTATGGAAATGGTTCAATTGCCCGGTGCTGCAGGTTAAAAGCCAGTACCGGGCATTAAAATAATATTGTGGTTTTCATATGTATAGTGTATCTTAATAAAAAATAACACCATGGCAATTTTAAAAGTAATTGAAGTTTTAGCCAACTCAAAAAAGAGCTGGGAAGATGCAACACAAAATGCAGTTAAACATGCTGCAAAATCATTGCGTAACATACGCGGTGTAAACGTTGATAATATGAGTGCACAGGTAGATAAAAAAGGGAATATTACTGAGTTTCGGGTGAATGTTAAAATCAGTTTTGAGGTAGAGTAAAATATACCCTGAAGGCAGCCTTGCCTCTGCAATACAGCCACCTCCTCCAAAAATCTTGAATTGCTGGTATCACAATACCAGTAAAGGGGAATGGTTTGTACTTGAAGTGGGTATGTAAAAAGAGATATCAGCAGCAGCTGTTACATTAACTGTTAGTTATTTGCCTGGCGCAATAACGTAAGGCCTTCACCATCTTATTCCGGTATTTCAGAAATACGCTGGTCCACCGCCCTTGCCAGCATACCCGCACTGATCTTTTTTAATGGATTTTTATACTGGTCATTAAATTCGGCCCGGGCGTTAATAATGTCTATACATTTAAAAATAGCCTCCCGGAAAGAAGATTCATCCGCTTTTCCTTTGCCTGCTATATCAAAGGCGGTACCATGATCGGGAGAAGTTCTTACACCTTCCAGCCCGGCTGTAAAATTCACGCCTTCGCCAATGGCTAAAGATTTAAAGGGAATCAGGCCCTGGTCGTGGTACATGGCCAGCACCGCATCAAATTTTTCGTATTGCCCCCTGGCAAAAAATGCATCGGCCGGGTAGGGGCCAAAGCAAAACACCTCTTTTTGTTTAGCTTCTTTTACGGCAGGCTTAATGATCTCTTCATCCTCCTTTCCAATCAAACCTTCATCGCCGGCATGCGGGTTTAAGCCCAGTACGGCAATTTTTGGTTTGGTAATTCCAAAGTCTCTTTTCAATGAATGGTTGATGATGTTGAGTTTACTTAAAATATTTTCTTTGGTAATGTGCTGCGCAATATCTTTTACCGCCACGTGTTCGGTAAGCAGGGCTACTTTAATATTGTCGGCCACCATAAACATGGCCACATCTTTCACCGCAAATAAATTTTTTAAATATGGGGTATGGCCGGTAAAATTAAATTCGGGCGACTGGCAGTTTTTTTTATGAATGGGGGCCGTTACCAATCCGTCTATATCCCCATTTTTTAAAGCTGTTGCAGCTGCCACCAGGCTTTTGATGGCATAGTTACCTCCAATTTCGTTCAGTATGCCCGGTGTAATATTCACCTCCTCTTCCCAGCAATTGAACAGGTTTACCTGTTTGTGGTTGATGCGGCTGAAATCTTTAATGCTGATAAAATTAATATTGGTATCGGGTACGCTCTTACGGTAAAAATTAAGCAATTTATTATTAGCGAATATCACGGGAGTGCAAATGTCTAAAATGCGGCTGTCGGCCAGGGTTTTAATGATCAGTTCCACACCAATGCCGTTTACGTCGCCGCAACTAATGCCAATAACAGGTTTGTTTTCAATATTCGAGCTCATGCTGTAATTTTTATAATTAGGGTAAAAATACAATAACTTATGCTAACCCATTAAGTGAGCTGGAATTTAGTGCTGTTTCGGTTTGAAGAATGGCGGCTACTTGTATAAATATGGTATTGTAAACTTCTGCATCCTGTATTCTAACCATAATATATACTGATCTGCCATCCATATTTCATTATTCTTTCCTGTTTTTGGAAAAAGCCACTGTTTTATTTAAAAGAAAAAAACTCATTCTCAATGGGTTAACTATTTGGCACAGCAATGGCAAAATGGGAATACGAATCACAAACACACAAAAAATACTACCAGCATGTAGAATCTTTTAATATGTGGTTACAGCATTTTGATCATCCACTTATCGAAAACAACTGATTAGAAATGTAGTTAATGTATTACAAAAAATAAATTTAAAAAAATACAGCTATGAAACGCTACCGATCTGTAAATCAATTTAAAACAAGCATGAAACTACCTTATTGGATTTTTTTTATAGAAGAAATACGCAGTAGTTTTTCATCGAATAGTAGTAGAAAAAGCTACGTAAATGTAAGAAAATGTACAATTTATTTCATTCCTTTACGTTTCGTAAGCATATCCCAATATCTATTTAAAACCAGTAAAAGTCTGATATCCAACATGAAAAGGAAAGTATACTTGTTAAGTATTATTGCCGCGTTCTTTATTCCACAACTCATCTTCGCACAACAGGCGGATAATAAACCATATTATCACCGAAGAGGGGGCCCAGATTTTACGGGGATAAACCCTTCAACCGATTTAATTCCAAACTCTTCAGGACAAAGTGGTACAGGTGCAAATATGGATGTTGTGTATCACCGCATTAATTGGAATGTTGACCCAAGAACTGGAAAAGTTATTACAGGAACTGTAGTAACTTATTTTAAAACACTTGTTGCGAATGTAAGTGCTTTAACATTTGACCTTAATTCTGCTTCATTTCCTGCAGCTAGTGTAACTGAAACGTATCACAGTTTAGCTTGTACAGATGCCTCATCTGCTAATAAATTAACTATAACACTTCCGTCTACAATTGCATTGGCCGGTACGTTAGATTCTGTTGTCATTAATTATACAGGTACCCCTCCGGCAGTAAATATGCTGGCACAGGGATACCAGGCAGGAAGCAGCGGCATTAACAGGTATATTACTACACTTTCAGAGTCTTATGAAGACAGGGACTGGTGGCCATGTAAAGCAGATATGCAGGATAAGATTGACTCGATGGACATCATTGTAACTGTACCCTGGGCAACTGCTAGTGCAGATACTTTTTGGGTGGCCACAAATGGTGTATTGATTGATTCAACCATCACCGGGTCTACCAGAACCTTTAGGTCTAAAACCCGCTATCCGATTGCATCTTATTTGGTAACACTTTCTGTTGCAAAATTTAACCGTTATTATACATCGGTTAATGTAAATGGTGTAAATACCCAGGTAGCATATTACCTGTTAAGAAATACAGGTTCTCAGGCTTCAGTAATTACTGCTATGAATAAAATGAATCCCATACTACAGGCTTTTAGTGCCAGGTTTGGAGATTATCCTTTTAAGCTGGAAAAGCATGGTTTTTATGATGGATTACTCGGCGCCGACGGAATGGAACATCAAACCTTTTCCGGCATTAAAAATACAGCTCTAACCTCCCTGCAAACGCTAACGCATGAATTAATGCATCAGTGGTTTGGGGATAATGTAACTTTTGCTACCTGGAATGATTTATGGTTAGCGGAAGGATTTGCACGTTACAGTGAAGTACTGGCGGCTGAACTGTTTCCATCAGCTGGTTTTTCAAGTTCATATTCTATCAGAAATGGATTTAAGAGTGCTGCACTCGGACTGAATAGTAACAGTGCATGGATACCCAATTCAAGTATTGGTAATTCAAATCAGATATGGACCAGTAATTACGGCTCTACAGTGTATGAAAGAGGCTGCATGGTGGTATCTATGTTAAGAGCGCTGGCAGGGGATGCAAAATTTTATGAAGCATGTACCAATTACCAAACTGCGCTGGCTGGTAAATCAGCTACTACAGATTCTCTAAAAAATCATTTTAACAGAGTACTAGGGGTTGACATCTCTAATTTCTTTAATGATTATGTTGGTGGATCCGGACCAACTCCTGCACCTGCCGGAAGTAATGGTGTAGGTAATCCAGTATATGCCATTAACTGGAATACGCCCATTGCAAAAAAACTTGTACTATCTGTTGGCGGACAAACACAAACCAATGCAGGAGTATCTTATTTTAATGGCCCGGTTGTAATACATGCAACTAATAGTGCTTTTCCCTGGACTAAAGATACCACTATTGTTTTTTACGATTGGGGTGGAGGTAACCTGTCTACTGCAGGTAATGGCTTAAGTGCTCCAATACCTGGTAACCAATTATCCTATAATTTATCTTTTACTCCAACAAATATATTTATAGATGACAGTGCCAGAACTTTAATTAACGCGGCTTCCAGCACTGTAAACAAATTAGCAACCCTGGCAGTAGATATCGTAAACTTTACCGCACAAAAAGGGGCTGCTGGTAATCAGGTGCATTTACAACTGGCTAAAAATGAACCGGTGAATAAAGTAGTGTTATTAAAAAGTGCCAATGGAACCGACTTTACCGAAGCTGGTGTAATGAACAATGTAAACAGCAATGACCAGTTCCTGAATTTTGAATTTACCGATGCCATTCCATACCTGCCTGCTACTTTTTACAGGGCTAAAATATATACCACCAATGGTGAAGAATATTCATCTACTGTAAAAGTACAAGTGGCGGCTAAATCAAAAATTACTATCACTCCAAGTCCGGCAAACGAAAAAGCAACTGTAAGTTTTGCCAATCCAAGTAAAGAACAGGTGGCGGTAAGAGTGGTAAATGCGGCAGGTAAAACAGTGCTGGAAATGGAAACAAAAAATAATTTTATACATATTGATGTCAGTAATTTATCATCGGGCATGTATATGCTGCAGGTAATAAAACAAGACCAGGTGGCAGATACCAATAAATTCCTGGTACGTCATTAATGCAATTAAAATAGCTTCTAAAAAATATCCTTATGAAAAGAATTTTATTCACATTGCTAAGCTTTGTTTGCTTACAACTTGCAAACGGGCAGGCCACTAAAGCTTATCCATTTGCGGTAGGTACAAGAAATTGTGGCGGTGGTACACAACAAATTCATTTTTATAATTACAATGGCGCAACCAATACCATCCAGAATGCCACAGGCGGGTTGGTAGGTCCCTGCGTACCCCAGTTAAGATGGGGCCTTCCTGTAGGTGGAACACAAAGGTTTACTTCTAACCTGGCCAGTGTATCTTTTAATCCAAAAGATCATAATATTTATTATTTCTACACAGCTTATTCGCCTTCTGTAAGAACCTATGCATGGCGGTGGCCGGTAGGTACCTGCCCTGGTACAGCTGCCAATAAACTGGATACCGTTCGTTCTTTTGCAGCGGATATTTTAGGGGTAATTTTTGACAATAATGGCAATGGGTATATGATTGACTTTACCACAGAGCCGGCTGGCCAGCCACATAAGGGTATTATACGCTCTATTGATTTTGCCACTGGTGTAATTGGTGCAGCAGATACTTTAGTGGTTACAAAACCTGGTATCACCATTTGGCAAACCGGTAGTGGCGACGTTGCCATGACACCTTCGGGCCAAATGTATTTTGTGGTAGACAATAAAATGTTTACACCTAATTACACTGCCTACACGGGTACTGGTGCAAATGTTGCCTGCACTTATATAGATACCATAAAAACAACCAATAATTTTGTGGGCTTAACTTATGCTGAAGGAGAAACCATTGCTGCCTATTCAGGCGGTGGTTGCCCTTTTGAAACCATTGTTCCTTTACCCATACCATTAACCAGTTCTGTTACTACTAAAAACAATGTACCATCAAACGTATATTCCACTTCAGATTTTGCAGCCATTATATCAGGTGTGGGCGCTGCAAAAAAATTAGTGTCGGTTACTCCAACAGGCACCCCATTGCAATACGATGTGGTATATGATGTACTGGTAAAGAATTACGGCAATATGAATGTGGCCAATTTACAGGTAACAGACAGTCTTTCTTTAATAAACGGTCCACTAAATGTATCCAACGTATCGGTAAGCATACCGGTAAATCCCAATGGCTATACTGTAAATCCTTTATACACTGGTATAGGGCCATTGGCAGTTAACTATAATTTATTAAGCGGTACTCCTACTTTACCCAACTACCCTGTGGTGAACGGTACTTTTGTTATCAGGATTTCCTGCAGGTTATCCAATATCCAGGATGGTATTGTGTATAATAACCATGCCATGGTTACAGCTACTGATTATAATGGCAATAATTTAAAGGATGCATCCACCGACGGAAGTTCGCCCGATTTGAACTCTAACGATAAACCCGACAATTTGGGTGAAAGCCAGCTTACTCCTTTACTGATACAGGTTGTTAGCTTATCAGCCCCTTGTGCATCTTTAACCAATACTTTATACTCACAGAATTTTGGAACAGGTACCGGTCTTACCACTTCAATTCCTGGCCCTGTACTGGGCACCGGAGTGTCGGCCCCTGTTGCCACATCTTTATATACCAGCAGTGCAGTTGAGCCTATAGTGGGAGAAACCTATACCATTACCGATAGTGCACACCAGGCCAACAAAGCAAGTTTTGCAAAAATAGCCGATCATACAGCCCCGGCCACACATGGCAGAATGCTGGTGGTAAATGCAGATGCCAATAACCAGGTGATGTACCGTGGCGGCTTTACCAGCACCCTTTGTGCCAACCAGCAATATTCGGTATCTTTTTATGCGGCATTCCCGGGTGGTACAACAGCCTACACCACCGTATGTGATGGTTATGGAGGTATCAGGTATCCGAGAGTAAAAGTGCGTATTAAAGATGGGGTGTCACTGGCCACCATTACTGAATCATCCACTGCCTTTATTAGTAATACCACCTGGCAGCAGTATGGGGTAAAATTTCTTGCACCTGCATCTTACACCCAAATAATTTTTGAAATCATTAATGATGCACCCGGCGGTTGCGGTAACGATCTATTGATTGATGATATCGAGTTTGGCTCATGCGATGCCTTACCGGTAGTAAATGTGGGCGCAGTATCTGCAGGTTGTTTAGGCACCACTGCCACCTTTACCTCATCATTAAGTGATCCATCAGCCTTGCCCGGCAGTAAAGATTACCAGTGGCAGATTGCTACTTCTGCTACCGGACCCTGGACAGATATAGCGGGTGCTACCTCATCTTCTTATACCATCGCGTCTACAACGGCAACCGATGTAAATAAATATTACAGGTTATTATTGGCTGCTGCCGGAAATATAGCCAGTGTAAACTGCCGCTATGCTTCACCAGCATTTCTTTTACCTGCCAAAACGTATTCTTCTGCACCCACCAGTGCAACAAAAAATAAAGGCAGTATTTGCCCGGGTATAGCAGTTGACCTGACTGCAGTGGGTGGTACATTGGGCGATGGCGCCAGCTATAAATGGTACACCGGAAGTTTGGGTGGCACATTAGTGGCCAGTGGTACTACCATCAGCGTTACACCAGCGGTTACCACTACTTATTATGTAAGGGCAGAGGGAGATTGTAATACTACCGGCGGTCAGTCAGTAACAGTATTCATTTCCTGTGATATAGATAAAGACAAAGACGGGATACCCGATTATGCAGAAAGTAATATGCCGGCTGCGTTTTTAGACGTGCCTGCAAATGGTATCATCAACGCATACGATCCATTAACTGCAGGATATGTAGATAATAACAGCGATTTTATCAATGACAATTACCAGGCAGATGGCGATAGTGATGGTGATGGCATACCCAATTACCTGGATACTACCTTCCCCGGCCGTGTAGATGCCAATGGCGATAATGTGGACGACCGGTTTGATGCAGACCTGGACGGAATTATTAATATGCTTGACCTGGATAGTGACAATGATGGTATACCTGATGTGGTAGAAGCCTATGGTGTGGATACAGATGGCGATGGTTTAATTGACAGTTTTACCGATACCGATGATGATGGATTAACGCAGAGTGTGGATGTGAATACATCGGGTGCGTATAATACAGGTGCCGGACTGGGCTTACCTGATTTTGATGGTGATCTGATACCTAATTTTTTAGATTTGGACAGTGACAATGATGGTATACCCGATATCATTGAAGCAGGAGGTGTTGATGTGAATAATAACGGTAAGGCTGATGGAGCAATTGCTGCAAATGGTTGGGCAACTGCTTACAGCGGCACATTGAATGCGCTGCTTATAACTGGTGCAGATGCAGGTGGTGATGGTAAAGCAGACAGCTATCCGAATAAAAATCTTGACCAGGATATAAGACCTAATGCATATGATTTAGATTCAGATGGCGATGGCATTGCAGATGCAATTGAAGCAGGTGGTGCTATTACAGATACAGATCTGAATGGTAAAGCCGACGGACTGTTGGGAACCACCAATGGCTGGTCAACTACGGTATCAGGTGCTGCTGCACTGGGCTTAAGGAATACTGAGGGTGTGGGTAATCCCGATTACCTGGATATTGACAGCGATGGCGATGGTATACCTGATAATATTGAAGGACAAGCCACAGCACTGTACAAATTACCCACAACTGCAGATACCGATGGTGATGGCCTGATGAACCCTTATGATAATATTTCAGGTTTTGGCGGTTCAGGAATATTCGTATACGACCATGATGCGGATGGTACACCGGATTACCGCGACCTGGATACGGATGCAGACGGTTCGCTGGATCTTTGCGAAGGCAACGACTGGAACTTAAATGGTATATGCGACGAGGTATTGACACCAACAGGTGCAGATGCCGATGGTGACGGACTGGATGATCGTTTTGATGCCCTCAATTCTACCAGCAATATCAAAGGCACATCTTCTATGATGGGCGCCAGTGGTTCATTAACCGGAGATGCTACACCAGGTGCTTTTGCTACCGTGCAAAAGAAAATACCTTCGCAATCAGACAGGGACTGGCGTTATGTTGGTACCGTACTACCGGTTCAGTTTTTGGGCTTTACCGGCTATGCACAATCTGCAAAAGTAGATCTGAGCTGGTCAATCATTACCACAAAAGATATCAGCAGTTTTGAAATTGAACGCAGCACAGATAATAATACATTTAATCCTGCTGGTACGGTTTCTGAAAAAGTAGCGCTGAATACACAACAAAATTTTGGATTTATTGATGATATCAGCAGCATTCCTGGTGAGGTTGTTTATTACAGGCTGAAAGTAATAGGTACATCGGGCGAGATCAAATACAGCAACGTACTGGTAGTAAGGCGTACCCAGGTAAAAACACCGGTAACGGTGGTACCTAATCCTGCTACGGAATATGTTACAGTTAGATTCTTTACCGAACAGGAAACTGAAGTTACCATCAGGCTGGTAGATAATATTGGTAAAACGGTGTTGTTACAAAAACAAAAAGCCAGCAAAGGCAACAATATTGTACAGCTGAACAATCTTGCCAAATACAGCAATGGAGTATATTCATTGCAGGTATTGATCAACGATGAAATTGTAACACAAAAACTGATCTTGTCAAAATAACTATTTTATTCAAGCATGATTTTAAGCGATGCCCCATTTTATGGGGCATCGCCCGTTAATAGCACCTGCTTCAGTAACAGCGGGTACTATAAGTGCATACATTTGCAATTAAAGCACCATTGATGACAAGAGTATTGTTTTTATTACTGGCAATGGCCTTACCGCAATGTATATGGGCACAGCAAACGCCCGTTGCAGACTCTGCCATTAATTTAAGTGAAATGGTGATAACTGCATTTGAGCAAAACAGGGTGGTTAACTGCGGCACCATAGTAAAAATGGTTACTGCAAATAACATCGGCTGGCAAAATAAAGTTTCATTTGTAAATGCACTCAATTCGGTTGCAGGGGTACGAATGGAAGAACGTTCTCCGGGAAGTTACCGTATCAATATCAGGGGCAGCTCCCTGCGCTCGCCTTTTGGAGTACGGAATGTAAAAGTGTACTGGAATGGGATTCCGGTTACTGATCCCGGAGGCAATACCTATTTTAACCAGTTTGCTTTCAACAACTTTTTCTCTGCCGAAATCATTAAAGGCCCGGCAGGCAGCATGTATGGTGCCGGTACCGGGGGGGTATTACTATTACACAGTGCCGGCAATACATGGCAACCGGGTGTTACAGCTGAATATATCATGGGCAGTTATGGATTGCACAACCTGCTGGCCTCAGTACATGCCGGCACGGGCAATAACCACAACAGTTTTACCTATGCACACAACGAAAGCGATGGCTATCGCAATCATACAGCATCAAAAAAAGACAATGCCAGTTTTGTTGCACATTACAAACTGTCGGATAAGCAGGAAATAACAGCCAGTGTGCTGTACAGTAATTTATGGTACCAAACCCCGGGAGCCTTAACCAAAGCAGAATTCATTACTGATCCAAAACAATCCCGTCCGGCAGCCGGCGGCTTACCATCTGCAGCAGCAGCGAGGGCCACAATCTACCAGCAAAATTTTATAGCGGGCATAACACAGCAGTATCATTTTAGTACGGGGTTTAAAAATACACTGGCCTTATATGGTAATATAGCCCAGGTGCAAAATCCTACATTCCGTAATTATGAACGACGCAATGAACCCGGTTACGGCGGACGAACTTCTTTTGTATATGAAATAAAAAATGCCCACACAACCCTGCAGCTGGTGGCGGGTGGAGAATTGCAACAGGGCTTTTTTAATACCCTGGTGAGCAATAATAAAAATGGCAATCCGGATACTGTGCAAACCAATGATGACATCAGGTATACTAACTTCAGTTTGTTTTCGCAGGCAGATGTCAGTTTTAAAAATGGCTTTATTATTACTGCCGGTATTAACCTGAGTAATTCCAGTGTTAATTTTAAGCGGTTGAACAAATACCCGGTTTTGTTGCAGGGCCGCCGGTACAGCAATAACCTGTCGCCCAGGCTGGCCCTGCAGAAAAAAGCTGGTAATGGTAATACGGTATTCGCAAGTATATCCAGGGGTTTTTCTCCACCCACCATTGCAGAGTTACTGCCTTCCACCGGGGTAATCAGTACATTTTTAGAAGCGGAGCAGGGCATCAATTACGAGCTGGGTACCAAATTTTCGGCACTTAAAAACAAACTGCATGCAGAAGCCACTGCTTTCTATTTTAAACTGGATGATGCATTGGTATCCAGAAAAGACAGCAGCAATGCAGATTACTATGTGAACGCAGGTAATACCAAACAGGAAGGAATAGAACTGAGTGCGGATTACGGCACCGGGTTTAAAAATTACCTGTTGAAGTATCTTGTTATAAGGTCGGCTGTTACACTCAATCATTTCCGGTATGGAAGTTTTCAAAAAGGGACTAGCAACTTTACAGGAAAAGAACTGCCGGGCGTGCCTAAAAGTATACTGGCTGTTTCGGCAGACCTTCAGTTTATAAAAGGTATTTATTGCAGCAGCACTTTCAGTTATATTGATAAAACATTTTTAGATGATGCCAACACTGCAGTGGCAGATCATTACCAGCTGCTGGGCTGCCGCCTGGGCTGTAAAATAATGGTGAAACAAAAAATAAAAATCAATCTGTATGCCGGTGCAGATAACCTGTTGAACGAAACCTATAGCCTGGGCAATGATTTTAATGCAGCAGCGGGCCGTTATTATAATGCTGCGCCACAAAGAAATTATTACGCAGGAATTGCCTTTCAACTATTGTCATCACAAAAAAAATAACTCAGGTAAAGGCATTCAATTGCGCTGTGCGGTATCAGTCAGCGATTTTAAAAAAGCCACAATATTATTTTTTTCTTTTACAGTTAAACCAAGTGTGTCAAAAGATAAAGACTGGTTGGCCGGGGCAATGTTCAATTCCTTGCCGCCTCCCTGATTGTAAAAATCCACTACTTCATCCAGGATTTTAAAAACGCCATTGTGCATGTAAGGTGCAGGTAATGCTTTTTTACTGCGGCAGCAGGTGTTGCCGGCGGCGATGATGTAAAATCAAAGGCAGCCACCATCAAAAATTACATCAGCAGTACTACAGTGCGTATCAAAAAAAATCATTTACAGTATGTTAACAAAACTATGGTTAAATGAATTATCCTGTTTGTAAAATCTGATAAATACCTCGTAAAAAAACGATGACTTATGCCGCCACCTGTAGTAAAAACCTGATACTTTTTGTGGATAAACTGCGTAACCATAATCGGCTGTAAGTAAGGCCCCTTCGGGCTTTTACCCATATCGACCAAAAAAACAATAATAGTGATTGGCATCACAATAATATCAGCATAACCTGCGTACATTTAATAAGCGATCCTGTAGTTTGTATCATAAAACGATCAAAAAAAATGTCGGCGCTAAAAAAATAAATCCGTACCAATGAAAAAACACTACCATTTTGCTGTGGTATTTTTGTTGTGGTCTTTATTACTTCAAAACGCAATACCAACAGTTGCACAAACACTTACCAGGGGGCCTTACCTGCAAATGGGTAATGAAACCGCCATCACTATCAGGTGGAGAACATCTGCTGCCACCAATTCAAGAGTAACCCTGGGTACCAGTTTTGGTACTTATCCCACTGTAATAAATGATCCTGCATCAGTAACAGAACATATTGTAAGAGTAACCGGGCTTACTGCCGACACAAAATATTTTTATACTATTGGCAGTACAACGCTTACACTGCAGCAAACCAATACCAATTATTTTATTACTGCACCGCTGGGTAATACAGAAAGAAAGATACGTATACTGGCTATCGGCGATTGCGGCAATGCATCTGCCAACCAGGTTGATGCCAAGAATTCTTTTCTCAATTTTATTGGGTCAGAGAATGTGGATGGTATGATACTGATGGGCGACAATGCCTACAACTCGGGCCTGGACAATGAATTTCAAACCAATTTTTTTGATATTTACAAAAACGACATTTTAAAATATAACAAACTGTACCCGGCTCCGGGCAATCATGATTATGGAAATACGCAGGCCAATTCGGGTGTAAGAAACAATGCCTACTACAACAGTTTTACCATGCCCACAGCAGCAGAATGTGGTGGCGTGGCATCGGGTACCGAAGCTTATTACTCTTTTGATATTGGTAACATTCATTTTCTTTCTCTTGATTCTTATGGAAAGGAAAATGCCAACACCACACGCATTTATGATACTACCGGGGCACAGGTTACCTGGATAAAGGCCGACCTGGCAGCCAATACAAAAAGATGGGTAGTGGCATATTTTCACCATCCTCCTTATACCAAAACCAGCCATACCTCCGATACAGAGCAGGAACTGATCGATATCCGCGAAAAATTCATCCGCATACTGGAAAGGTATGGCGTAGATATGGTTTTATGCGGTCATTCGCATGGTTACGAAAGAAGTTATTTATTAAAAGGTTTTTATAAAGCCACCCCTGCCGCTCCCACTTTACTGGATGCGGATTTTAAAAAACTGCTGTACACTACCGACAGTTCAACAGCTAAATACGATGGCACTGCATTGTCTTGTGCGTATAAATATAATTCAGGGGTGTATAACCATGGCAGTGTGTACGTGGTATCAGGCTCTGCCGGGCAACTGGGAGGAACTACTGCAGGGTATCCGCATGATGCGATGGTGTATTCAAATGCTACCAATGGCGGTGTATTTTATTTTGAAACCGACAGCAACAGGCTGGATGCAAAATTTATTTCTTATACCGCACCGGGTAATCCCACACCCGTAGTGCGTGACCAGTTCACCATATTCAAAGATGTAAATAAAGTAACCAATATTACGGTAGTGCAAAATGATGTACTGCCACTCAGCGCATCCTGGAGGGGAAATTATTACTGGCCATCCAATGGCGATGCCACTTCACAACAGGTGCTGGTAAATACCAGTGTGCCGGGTGCGTATGATTTTACTGCACTGGATGTATCGGGCAATAACTGTTTGAAAGATTCTTTTCATGTGGTGGTTAGCGGCACCTTACCCATAACACTCACGTCATTTACCGCAGCACCGGATAAGGAAACGGTATTGCTCAACTGGACCACTGCACAGGAAAGCAACAGTAAATATTTTACCATAGAAAAGGCTTCAGATGGTATTCATTTTTCCTTCCTGGGCAGGGTGGATGCAGCAGGCATTGCCTACAGCACCACCAGGTATCAGCTAACAGACCGCACACCCCTGCAGGGCGTAAACTATTACCGGTTGTCGTATACCAACAGCCTGGGAAGTACTGTGTACTATGGCACACAAAAAGTAATGTACCGGAACAGTAAAAATTTTAGTGCAGACGTCATCAATATAGCAACTGATAAAATACATATCGTCATTCATTCGGCCGGTAAAGACGTGGTGCAGTTGCGGGTGGTGGATATGCTGGGGAAAGAAGTTGCTGCCGAAACCATTGCCACCAGTGCAGGTGCTAACAACACCAGCTTAAAACTAAAGCATGGGGTATATATTTTATTGCTGCGTAACAGCGGCGGAGAAATCTGGAGTAATAAAATGATAGTGCAATAGCAGGCAGTGCCTTAACTGGCAGCCGGATGGGATTCTATATATAACCAAACAACTAAATCCTGATCTATGAAAAAACTTTTACCACTACTGTGTTATCTTATTGCAGTGAGTAGTATAGCTGCAGGTCAGATATTGAGGCCGTTTACACCACGTTATTACAATCCTTCAGTTAGAGGCAATATTGTATTTACCGCCAATAACATCATTAGTTCAACTGGTGGTATCACCACCGAAAATCCTCCCGGCGGCACCTCCGTTAATAATGGTAAGCCGGCTATTTACCTGGATATAGATAATCCGGCACCCACAGTTAAACTGCCATTTGGAAGTGTGTGGAAGTATCATACCCAGGCTGCTGCACCGGCTAACAGCCCTGCATTAACAGATTGGAAGCAGCCAGCATACGTACTGCCCGCAGCATGGAATACCGGTGCTTTGCCCGCAGCCGGCGCAGGTAAATATGGATTTAATTCCGGCCAGTCCACCTGTTTAAAAAGCAGTGGGGCAGCTACCAGTTGCACTCCCGGAGCAGTTACAAAGTACACTGCGTATTACTTTAGGAATACCGTAAATTTTACTGCTGCAGAATTAAGCACCACTTTTCAAACCATCCAGTTGAATGTGCAGCGCAACGACGGTATAGTTATCTACATCAATGGAGTAGAAAGGGCCAGGGACAATATGCCTGCAGGGGTGCCTGTTTTTGGCACACTGGCTTCGGCAGATATTACCGTGGGCGCCGCAGAAAATTTTACGTTTAATCTAAGCCCGGCTTTTTTTACGGCGGGTACCAATACCATTGCAGTTGAAGTGCATCTTCGTACGGCTACTTCAAACAACATGTCGTTTGACATGCAGGTGCTGGGGCTTGGCAATAATGGTACGTTCAGTTCTACCAGTGCCGACCTCAATTTACCGGGCTGTTCGCATGTAATGTTTGCAGGTTTATACTGGGGTGCTTCGCAGGGCACCAATGGAACCAATGTGGCCTGGCGGGTGGGCGAAACCAATGTAAAATTAAAAATACCAGGAGCTTCTTCCTATACTACGCTTACATCCACGCAAACCGATTATCATGATGGCACGCTGGTTACAGGCTTGCCGCATACAGGATACAGGTGCTTTATAGATATCACTGCTTTAATCAATACTTCCAACCCAAATGGCACCTACACGGTGGCAGATGTGGTGGGGCCATTAGGTATCATCAATGGTTCTGGTGGCTGGGCCATTGTGATTGCATATGCGAACAGTTCTTTACAACCCCGCAACCTGACTGTATTTGACGGCTCTGCCATAATGAATGGAGGAGATCCTGCGTTACATATTCCGGTAAGTGGTTTTTTAACGCCCCCGGCAGGCCCTGTGAGTTGCGAACTGGGAGCCGTGGTGTATGATGGCGACCGTGTATCGCAGGATGAATTTTCATTTAAGCAGGATGCCAATCCACTGGTGGGTTCTTACATCAGCCAAACCCCCAGCGCTACGGCCAACCTGAATGATATGTGGAACAGTACCATCACTTATAAAGGTGCATCGGTACTTACCCGCAATCCCGCACATTTAAATACACTGGGCTATGATGTGGACCTGGTGGATGTGCCCAATGCCGGTAACCTGGTGCTGGGTAATTCTCAAACCTCTGCCAGTATACGGTTCAGCTCACCCAGCGAAAATTATTTTTTACATTGTGTTACCACATCCATTTCTAACTACAACCCGTCTTTTGCATTTGATAAAACAGCCACCGATATCAACGGGGCTGCATTGGTTCCCGGCGACAGTGTAAAGTATACCATTAATTACAGCAACGTGGGTAATGATACCAGTATCAATTCTGTTATCATCGATAATATTCCTGCAGCTACCAGTTTTATACCCGGCAGTATAAAAATCAACGGGGTTACAAAAACAGATATTGCCGGCGATGATGAAGCAGAATTTGACCTGATGAACAACCGGGTGGTGTACCGGATAGGACTTGGTGCCAATATTGCTTCCGGCGGGCAAATACCCCATGGCGCAAGTGGCAATGTGGAGTTTAAAGTGGTAACGGCCAATTCTTGTGCCATCATTAATTGCATAAGTGCCATCAGCAACAGTGCCAGAATAAATTACAGGGGCAAACGTTCAGGCGATGTGCTCTTTGATTCCAGCGGTGTAAATACGGCTGGTTGTATCATTAAAGGGCCCGTGGTATTAACCCTTACCGGCGCCTGTCATACACCTGTAGATACTTTACTAACCAATACCTGCCCGGCGGGATCTGTGCAGCTGCCCTGGCGTAATTATGCAGGCTACACCATTTATTCAGCAATGCCGTTTGTGCCTGCCAATATTTACAATCCGCTCACTCCGGTTACCAGTTCACATATTTTCTGGGCCTGTTACAATAATGGCCCGGGCTGTTCAGATACGGCACGTATTGCAGTGTTCATTATTGGTTGTCCGGATATAGATGATGATAATGATGGCATCCCCGACTATGTAGAACTGGATGATCCCCTGGCCCTGCAGGATGCCAACGGTAATGGCATTCCCAATTGGAATGATGCTGCCTATCCCGGATTTACAGATAACAATGCAGATGGGTTCAATGATAACTTTGATCCCAGTGCCGACAGTGATAATGATGGCATTCCTAATTTTTATGATGCCAATTTTCCGGGATATACCGACATGAATGGAGATGGTATCAATGATGCGATGGATAAAGACCTGGACGGTATTCCCAATCATCTTGACCTGGATAGTGACAACGATGGTATTCCCGATACAGTAGAGTCGTACGGCGTGGATACCAATGGAGATGGCATTATTGACAATTATACAGATACAGATAATGATGGCTTCTCTCAGAATGTGGATGGCAGTGGCGGCGGAGTTCCTGCATCGGGCGTTGGATTGGGGCCACAGGATTTTGATGGCGATGGACTGCCCAATTATTTAGATACCGATAGCGACAATGACGGCATCCCTGATGTAATGGAAGCAATGGGCATGTATACCGGAAATGATGGCAAGCTTTCAAATTTTATGGACGCCAATGGCGATGGACTATCGGATAACAATACCGGGGTAACGGGTTTATTAAAAACAGGACCAGACCTGGCACCGGTAGATGGCCGTGCAGATAATTTTCCGGAAAAAAACCTGGATCGTGATTTCAGACCCAATGCCTACGACCTGGATAGTGATGGAGATGGTATTGCAGATGTAAAAGAAGCTGTTTTACCAGATGCGAATTTTGACGGGCTGGCAGATGGTGGCATTGGTAAAAACGGCTGGTCGCTTACAATTGCCGCCATGCCTGCGGTAATATTATTAAATACGGATGCAACGGGTAATCCCGATTATTTAGATATTGACAGCGACGATGATGGCATACCCGATAATATTGAAGGAATGTCTACCGCCGGTTACCTGCTGCCTACTACTGCAGATAGCGATGGCGACGGACTGATGGATCCATACGACAATACTGCGGGTTATGGAGGGGCCGGAATTTTTGTGTACGATCATGATGGCGATGGCATGCCTGATTACCGCGATCTGGATACAGACGAAGATGGGGTGCCCGATGTGATTGAAGGGAACGACTGGAATTTAAATGGTCTTGCAGATGAAGATGTAAGTGTAACAGGCCTGGATACGGATGGCGACGGGCTGGATAACCGTTTTGATTCGTTGAACTCGGTAACCAATATTAAAGGCACATCGTACAAAATGGGTAACGGCGGAAGTTATACCGGCGATGCCACACCGGGTGCAAGGGCTACCGTACAGATGCAAACCATAGGGCAGATCAACAGAGACTGGCGCTATATTGGCGTTATATTGCCGGTACAAATTCTTTATTTTACCGCTGCACCGCAACAAATGAAAGTGCAACTGCGCTGGACCATTGTAACACCCATTGCGATCAATCACACCGAAATAGAACGCAGTACCGATAACCATCATTTTTATTTTACCGGTTTGCTTACCGATGCTGTACCGGTAAATGAGCAGCAGCAATTTGATTTTACCGATGATATCAGCACACTTACTGCAGCAACTATCTATTACCGGTTGAAATTTACCGGCAGTAACGGAGATATAAAATACAGCGAGGTAATACTGGTAAAAAAAGATCCTGCTTTGCCAACGCTTACCATTGTGCCCAATCCAGCCACCGACCATATCAGTGTTGGTTTTACGGCGGCAAAAGCAGGCACCGTCACCATCAGGTTGCTGAATGCGGCAGGTAAAACGGTATTGCTTCAAAACCATTACGCCGCAAAAGGTGTCAATACCCTGCAGCTGCATCAGCTTCAGGCATATGGCGCAGGCATGCACCTGCTGCAGGTAATCATCAATGATGAAGTGATAAGTCAAAAACTCATGCTGACGCGGTAACTAAATAGTATGGATATGTAATACAGAATGCCCCGGTTGACAGCAGGGGCATTTTTTATGTTACTTTTGTTATATGTACACATTAAAAAAATCGCTGGGCCAGCATTTTTTAAAAGACGATGCAGTGATCCATAAAATAATTGATGCACTTGCCGCAACATCTTTTACCCACCTGCTGGAAGTTGGCCCGGGCGCCGGCGCTTTAACCCAACACCTGGTTACATTGCCCGGCATCCATTTTAAAGCAGTGGAACTGGATGATGAAAAAGTGGGTTACCTGCATCAAAAATATCCGGCATTAAAAGACAAGATCATTGCCAACAGTTTTTTAGATATTGACCGGCCATTTGAAGAGCCGTTTACTGTAATTGGAAATTTCCCTTACAATATCTCCACTCAAATATTATTTAAGGTACTGGATTGGAAAGATTCGGTGCCCTGTGTGATAGGGATGTTTCAAAAGGAAGTGGCGCAAAGGGCCGCCTCAAAAGAAGGCAGTAAGGTGTACGGGGTGCTGAGTGTACTGGTACGTGCTTATTACGATGTGGAATATTTATTTGATGTCAGCAACGATTGCTTTAACCCGCCGCCTAAAGTGCAAAGCGGTGTAATAAAACTTACCCGCCGGGCAACCGAGCTGCAGGTAAAAAGCGACCGTGCCTTTTGGGTACTGGTTAAAACCGCTTTTAACCAAAGAAGAAAAACCATGCGTAATGCGGTAAAAAGTTTATTTACAGCCGAAGTGCTGGCAGATGATATTTTTACTAAACGGGCCGAAGCACTCAGTTTGGAAGACTTTGCGGCACTCACTTTTAAAATGAGTTGAAATGAAAAATGCTGCTTGCATTTGTACCCTTGCCGGTTGCCTTTTTTATTTGAGCGCCTGCTATACGCCCAGGTATGTATACAGCCCCGCTGCCCACAATGTGCCGGTACTCACCCAAAAGGGCGACAGCAAACTGGCCTTCAATTATTCTTTTAACCCTGCCGATAACCAGGTAAAAGACAGTGTGCCGGTAAAAGCAAAAGCAAGAGGATACGATCTGCAGGCTGCTTATGCCATTACCCATCACTGGGCCGTACAGCTCAATCATTTTTACCGTACCGAAAGAAATGCAGGCGATTTTGATGTCGGTACCAGGGACAGTGTGGTGCTCAATTACAAGCGGCATCTTACAGAAATTGGACTGGGTTGGTTTCATGGACTCAATGAAAACAAACGGGCCATATTCCAGGTTTTTGCAGGTGCCGGTTTTGGAAGTTTTAGTTTTACAGATCATGGCAGAAACTATAACAGTGCATACCGCACAAGGTACCACCGCATGGATGTATCGAAGTTTTATATACAGCCTGCATTTACTGTAAAAAGCAGGGGAAATTTTGCAGCATCATTTTCGTCCAGGCATAGTTTCATCTGGTTTAAAAATATCAATACCGATTATTCCACGGCCGAACTGGGCAGTTATAAGCTGGACAGCCTTAGTTACAGCCCAAGAGTTTTTTGGGAACCTGCGGTGGTAAATAATTTTGGTTTTAAACAACTGCCCGGTGTGCAATTTGAATTTCAGATGGGATTTGCCTTTTTAATCAGCCACAGGTTTGTAGATGCAAGGGTATTCAATTTTTCCGCAGGTTTGTTGTTTGATTTACCAAAGATTTTTGCTTTCACCCGCCGTTCATCTAAAAACTAACCTGCGTTATTTTTGTTATCCTTTTGTAGGTAAATTTGGAGCTTGGTTGGTACATTGCTTCGCTTCAATAAAAGTTCAGCAGCATGATGCTGTTGAAGAGTGCGACGCCACAACTGACGAAATCAGATTCATTGCCGGCATCAAAAAAATAGTTATGAGTTTTCAACTGAATAATAAAGTTCGTATTGTTACTGCAGCCAGCCTGTTCGACGGGCACGATGCTGCCATCAATATCATGCGCCGCATCATGCAAAGCAAGGGCGCCGAGATCATTCACCTGGGCCACAACCGGAGTGTACTGGAGATTGTGGAATGCGCCATTGAAGAAGATGTGCAGGGTATTGCCATTACCAGTTACCAGGGTGGCCACGTGGAGTTTTTTAAATACATGAAAGACCTGCTGAACCAAAGCGGTTGCGGGCATATTAAAATATTTGGCGGCGGTGGCGGAACAATTTTACCCTCCGAAATTGAAGAATTACATCAGTACGGTATTACAAAAATTTACAGCCCGGATGATGGCAGGAAGATGGGGCTGGAGGGCATGATTGAAGATGTGATACAACAGTGCGATTTTAATCAGGCCCCCTCTAAATCTCCCCCCAAGGGGGAGACTTTGCACTCTGCTGAAACCAACAAAACTTATGTTCTTGCAGAGTGGCGGGATGTAAAGACAATAGCACGTGCAATTACGCTGGCCGAAAATGGCGAGCCTTACAAATATTTATTTAATGGTAAAGCAACACATGGATATTTTGCTACAGCCGATCCTTCTTTATATAAATCTTTAAAAGAATTTGCGCTTAGTAACAGGCGAATACCAACTGAAGCGGAAAATGTGCTGTGGCAATATTTAAGAGATAAACAACTGGGTGGAATCAAATTCAGACGGCAGCATATCATTGATCAGTACATTGCTGATTTTATTTCGTTAGAAAATAAATTGATTGTTGAAGTAGACGGAGCAATACATCAGCTACCTGAAAACAAGGAAGCCGATAAGCAAAGAACTGAAAGATTGAATGAACTGGGTTACACCGTTATTCGTTTTACTAACGAAGAAGTATTGCATAATATTGATGCGGTTACCGCAGCAATAAAAGAAAAGTTTCATCAACTCGCAGGGTCTAAAGTCTCCCCAGTGGGGGGAGATTTAGAGGAGGCCGGGAAGGCCGGAACTCCAGTGTTGGGGATAACAGGAACCGGTGGTGCCGGAAAATCTTCTGTTACCGATGAAATCGTTCGCCGCTTTTTAAACGGCTATACCGATAAAACCATTGCCGTAATTTCTGTTGACCCTTCCAAGAAAAAAACCGGCGGCGCTTTACTGGGCGACAGGATACGGATGAATGCCATTGCATCGCCACGGGCCTACATGCGCAGCCTGGCCACCAGGGAAAGTGAAAAAGCCCTGAGTAAATATGTGCAGGAAGCCATCGACATTTGCAAAGCCGCAGGCTATGATTTTATTATTTTAGAAAGTGCGGGTGTGGGGCAGAGTGATGCCAGTATTTTAGATTACTGTGATGTAAGCATGTACGTGATGACGCCGGAATACGGTGCCGCATCGCAACTGGAAAAAATAAATATGCTCGATTATGCCGATGTGGTATGCGTAAATAAATTTGACAAGGCCGGTGCGCTGGATGCCTTGCACGATGTGCGCAAGCAATACAAACGCAATCATGGTTTGTGGGAAGCAAAGGATGACGAATTGCCAATTGTGGGCACCATTGCTGCACAGTTCAACGATGCCGGTGTAAATGAATTATTTGAAAGGCTGATGGAGAAAGTAGCAGAAAAATGCGGAGTGCAATTTGATGGGGTCATTACGCATCATGTGCATTTGAAAGATACTGCAAGCCAGTCCACCATTATACCGCCTAAAAGAGTACGTTACCTGGCCGAGATTGCAGAAGCCAATGCAGCATATGATATTTGGGTGAATGAACAGGCCTCAATCGCTACAAAATTGTACCAGTTGAACGGCACCCTTACAGTGGCACCAGCCCTGTCAGCAGTTGCAACGGAGGAATTGAATAAAATAAAAATTAGTGTTGAAGAACAGCTGCATCCCGAATGCAAAAAATTAATGCAGCAATGGCCTTTGGTACTGGACCGCTATAAAAAAGAATTCTACGAATTTAAAGTAAGAGATAAAATCATTAAGCAACCGCTTACCTATAAAAGTTTATCGGGTACCAGTATTCCAAAAGTGATATTGCCAAAATATAAAGACTGGGGTGATATTTTAAAATGGCAGCTGCAGGAAAATGTGCCGGGCGAATTTCCTTATACCGCCGGTGTGTTTCCATTGAAAAGAGCAGGAGAAGATCCTACACGCATGTTTGCAGGAGAAGGCGGACCGGAAAGAACCAACCGCCGTTTCCACTATGTAAGTATCGGGCAACCGGCAAAGCGTTTGTCTACTGCATTCGACAGTGTTACGTTATACGGCCAAGACCCGGCCCACCGCCCCGATATCTATGGTAAAGTAGGCAACAGCGGTGTAAGTATTGCCACGGTGGATGATGCAAAAAAATTATACAGCGGTTTTGATCTCTGCGATCCAAAAACTTCTGTCAGCATGACCATCAATGGGCCTGCTCCCATGCTGCTGGCATTTTTTATGAATGCCGCCATTGACCAGCAATGCGAAAAATACATCATCGAAAATAATTTAAAGGAACAGGTAAATAAATTAATTGAGGCAAAATGCGATATAGAAAAATTGCCAAAGTATTTGGGTGTTGATGGTAAACCCGTGCATCACACAAAGCTTCCTAAATTATCAGGGTCTAAAGTCTCCCCAACGGGGGGAGATTTAGAGGGGGCCGGGGAGGCTTTTTTACCCGAAGGCAATGACGGTTTAGGCCTTCGTTTATTGGGCTTAAGCGGCAGCGATGTATTGCCGGCAGAAGTATATGCAAAAATAAAAGCAACCGCATTGTCTACTGTAAGAGGAACGGTGCAGGCCGATATTCTAAAAGAAGACCAGGCACAAAATACCTGCATCTTCTCTACCGAATTTGCATTAAAATTAATGGGTGATGTACAGGAATATTTTATAGCAAATAAAGTACAGAATTTTTACAGCGTTAGTATCAGCGGGTATCATATTGCCGAGGCGGGTGCCAACCCCATTACGCAGCTGGCCTTTACACTGGCCAATGGATTTACCTATGTAGAATATTATTTAAGCCGTGGCATGCACATCGATGATTTTGCGCCCAACTTATCTTTTTTCTTCAGCAATGGCATGGATCCGGAATACAGCGTAATTGGCCGTGTGGCAAGAAAGATATGGGCCAAGGCCATGAAGCATAAATACAAGGCCAACGACCGTTCTCAAAAATTAAAATACCATATTCAAACCAGCGGCAGAAGTTTGCATGCGCAGGAAATTGATTTCAACGACATTCGCACCACCCTGCAGGCATTGTATGCCATTTACGATAACTGCAACAGCTTACACACTAATGCATATGATGAAGCCATTACCACGCCCACCGAAGAAAGTGTACGCCGTGCCATGGCCATCCAGTTAATTATTAACAGGGAATTGGGTACTGCCAAAAATGAAAATCCCAACCAGGGGGCTTTTTTAATTGAAGAATTAACTGATCTGGTGGAAGCTGCTGTAATGAATGAATTCAACCGCATTACCGAACGTGGTGGTGTGCTGGGTGCTATGGAAAGAATGTACCAGCGTAATAAAATTCAGGAAGAAAGTTTATACTACGAAACCTTAAAACACACAGGCGAATATCCCATTGTAGGCGTAAATACTTTCTTAAATAAAAACGGATCGCCCACAATATTACCTACCGAAGTGATCCGCAGTACCACCGAAGAAAAGGAATTCCAGATCAGCACACTCGAAGCGTTTCATGCAAGGCATGCAGCCCAATCTGCCGAAATGCTGCAACGTTTGCAACAGGTAGCCATTAACAATGGTAATTTATTTGCCGAGCTGATGGAAACCGTGAAGTATTGTTCGCTGGGGCAAATTACCAATGCATTGTATGCTGTGGGCGGACAATACCGTAGGAATATGTAAATTCTTTTTTTAACAAAAGTCTGGCTGCATGAAAAATGCCTGCCTGAAAAAATAAGTCATGTATACAACTGCCCCGGTAAAAATTAAGGGGCAGTTTTTATTTGACCCGTTAAAAAAGGATCATTTAATTTTGTGGAATAAATAAATACCATGGCGATTTTAGAGAATGATCACCTGCGGGCAATAATTAAAACCAAAGGAGCCGAACTGCAAAGCCTGATCAGTAAAAAAACAGGCATAGAATATATGTGGGCGGGCGACCCGGCTTTTTGGGGTAAACACAGCCCGGTTTTATTTCCAATTGTTGGAGGGTTGAAAGACGAAACTTATTACTATAACGGCCGGCCTTATCAACTGCCCCGCCATGGTTTTGCCCGCGACCAGGAGTTTGAGTTAACACAGGTAAGCGATACAGAAATTCTTTTTACACTGCACCAGAGCGAAGCCAGTATTGCAGTATATCCTTTCGCATTTACACTATGCCTCCGGTACACACTGCATCAGCATCAGCTCACCTGCAGCTACGAAGTATACAATTCCGGAAAAGAACTGCTGCTGTTTTCTGTTGGCGCACATCCGGCATTTGCAGTACCCATGCTGAATGACCTGGAAGATTATAAAAGTTATTACCTGCAGTTTAATGTAACAGAAACTTTACAGCGCTGGAAATTACAAAACGGATTAATTGGGCTGCATGCAGAATTATTACCCACCGAAAATGGCAGGTTACAGTTGGCCCCCGAATTATTTTATGAAGATGCCATTGTATTAAAAGGCCTGCAGAGTAACCGTATTACCATCGGTTGTGATACCCATCCGCACCGGCTCGTCTTTAATTTTAACGGCTTTGGTTATTTTGGCATTTGGGCAGCTAAAGATGCGCCCTTTGTTTGTCTGGAACCCTGGTGTGGCATAGCAGACAGTGTAAACAGTAACCAGCAGCTAACTGATAAGGAAGGTATTCAAATGCTTCAGCCTTACCAGCAATGGGCAAGGGCCTGGAGTGTGGAGTGTTATTAAGTAATTACTCATTCCAGTTCTTCGCAGTAATAACCGGCGCTTAAGATCATATTTTCTATTTCACGGGCTTCCGCATTCCTGCTAACGATGCGTAGTATGTTGTCGCAGTCGTTCAAGTCAACATTCCACTGCACAATATGCGGATGAATATCCAGTATCGGCTCCACATCACTGATCCTTTTTGCATTGGTAAGACTGGTTTTAAAAACAAGTACCTCAATGCCATTGCGCATTGTTGATGCAGGTGCAGCTGAAAAACGGCTCATTTCAAAATGATTCATGGTTACCTGTAGTTTTGATTGAAAAAATAATGCCTGCATTTGTAATAAGGCTGAAGCAAAATGCAGGCATCATCTAAGTTATTGCTGCAATTCCTCTTTTGTATCCTTAATGGAGTGAGTTGCAGATTTTGGGGAATGAATTGGTATATCCAGCCAACCCCGAATTCATTCTGTAGGCATGGTATTGACGGCATCGTTTTTTTCCGGCCGGCCCCACCTGCCCCCGCAACGGTTTTTCCATTCTGCCTTAAATTGTTCCCTTTGTTCGGGCGTCATGGTATCCCAGCGTTGTTTCATTTTTTGTTTCCAGGCCGGGCTGCCCCTCCATCCGCGGCCCCCGCCGCCAAAACCGCCAAATAATATTTTACTCAGCAGCAGCAAACCAAGCGCCTGCAAAAATGTAATGGCTTTAACTCCCAGTATCGCGGGTAACAAAGCATTCCATAAAGCCATTACTATAAAGCCAAATGCCATTACGGCAATGGTGCCAAAGAATAGTATCATCAATCCTTTTTTGATCCAGAATTTTTTCATGTTGTTTATTTTTTTGTACCAAAGAGGTGCACTGAGTTTTTTTACAGAGCCTCAAACAGGATTATTTTCCTGCGTATCTCTGCAACTCATGGTGTATCTCCGCGGCATAATTTTTTAATAATTTAATAATTCATCTTTCAATACCTGAAGGCGGCTTCTTAAATGCAATACCGCATAGCGTTTACGGCTGATGAGTGTGGCCACACTTTCTCCCGTTGCTTCCGAAATATCTTTAAAAGGAACACCATCAATTTCATGCTGTATGAACACGCTGCGCTGTTCTTCGGGCAATTCATCCAGGGCGGCTTTCAGTTCTTCCCAAAACAGGTTGCGCAGATACGCTGTTTCAGGATTACCGTCTGCAGGCAGCAGCATCTCCCTCCAGTCAAAATCTTCTTCTTCATTCTGCGACGATGCAAATATGTCGTCTGCCAGTGGCAGTTTTTGCTTGCGGTAGCTGTCGGTGATCTTATTGCGGGCCACCGTATACAACCAGGCACTGGCCTGCTCAATGGGCTGGGTATTACCGGCAAACTGGTACAATACTTCCTGCAGGATATCTTCTGCATCTTCGGTATTGTTAACCCTTTGCCTGATAAATCCAAACAGCCGCTTGCTTACCGCCTTAATGGTATGGGTAATATTCCGGTTGCGTTCTGCCGCCATTGGTGTTGCTATAATCAATGCCTCTTCCATGTATACCTGTAATGACGGATCATGAAAGCGGATGTTTTAAAAAAGTAAAAAAATATTTTTAAAATACATTGTTCAGGGTACAGGCCAAAGCTGTTACCTGTTCATTTAAAAGAGGCAAACACCCTGGTCACCAGCCGGTGGTACTGGTCTTTTTCTGTTTGGGGATACTGCATCATGGCAAAGGCCAGCGCCCCGTTCAGCAGTATGGTTTTTTGGTAAAAGATGGTATTGCCCTGGTAGCCCGACAATACATAAAAAGTGTTGCCCAGTTTTTTATATTCAATTGTTTTATGCTGTTTGGCTGCAGCTGCAATATCCTGGCGGTACTGCTTTGCCAGCGTAACAGGCGGGCCACTTTCTGAAAGGTTATACCTCCCAAATACACGCAGCACTTCTTGCTGCCGGCTGTTTAAAAAAATGCAGCCATCGCCATAATCACTTTCGGGCTGCGGAAAAAATATGTTTTTGGGATAGGCGATTGCATAACCAAAACGGCTGTTCAGGTAGCTGTCATAGCTGGTATCGGCAATTACCGGTACTTGTGCGCTGCTGCCTGCCGTAACAGGCCCCTGCAAAAAAGCCAGCAGGCTAATGCATGCGATGGGCAATAAAAATTTCAGCATCAGTTGTAAATTGGGTTAAAGTTACAAAGGCTTTACAAAATTTACCGGCAAACTTATCCGGCAGGCGCAGCCCCGGCGTTTTGTAAAAACCAAATTCAAACTATATTGCAGTTATACAATCATCATTTTGTTCATCAATATACATAGTCACCAGCCGGCAACAGGCACTCAATTGGTAATTGAAAATAAATACCGGCATTTTAATACGCTGCAGCCGAACAGGTATTATTCTGCCGGGCTGCACCCCTGGTACATTACCGAAGCGGATTACAATACCGGCATGCAGCAGCTGCAACTGATCAGCCGTAACAGCAATGTACTGGCTATTGGCGAGTGCGGCCTGGATAAAATTTGCAGCGTTGATTTTAAGCTGCAGCAACAACTGTTTGCAGCACAAATTGACCTTGCCAATACGGTTCATAAACCACTTCTCATTCATTGTGTAAGGGCTTTTGCAGAACTGCAGCAATTATTGCAGCAGCACCACAATGCTGTGCCGGTGATCTTTCATGGCTTTAATAAAAATGCAGTACTGGCACAGCAACTGGTGGCCAAAGGATTTTATTTGAGTTTTGGAAAAGCATTGCAGCGGCCGGCATTGCAGCAGCTGATTACAACCCTGCCCGCAGATAAAATTTTTTTTGAAACCGACGATGCCGGTATTGATATTGAAACCATATACAGCATTGCTGCCCGCAGTTTACAAATTGACATAAATTCACTTAGTTTGCAGATTCAAAAAAATGCGGTAACTGTTTTTGGTGCCGCCTGCATGTAATATGACAACAGATTTTAGCTGGCTCAGCCGTACCGAATTACTGATTGGAAGGGCCGCATTGGAAAAATTGGCACAAAGCCATGTAATGGTGGTGGGCCTGGGCGGCGTAGGCAGTTATGCCGCAGAATTTATTGCCCGCAGCGGCGTGGGTAAAATGACCATTATTGATGGGGATATTGTAGACCCCACCAACCGCAACCGGCAATTGCCCGCACTGGCTACCAACCACGGACAATCCAAGGCCGATATTATGGCCGACCGATTAAAGGCCATTAACCCCGAGCTGGACTTGCAGGTGGTAAAAACCTTTATTACACCCGAAATGGTAACCAAATTATTTACTATACGGCCCGATTATATCATTGATGCCATCGACAGTATTACCCCAAAACTCACTTTTATACGCCTGGCCCACGAAAATAAATTACCCATGGTAAGCAGTATGGGTGCCGGCGGCAAGCTGGATCCCACCAAACTGGAAGTGGCCGATATTTCCGAAACACACCATTGCCCCTTTGCACAGCAACTGCGCAAAGTGCTGAAGCGCCAGCACAATATCAGGCAGGGGGTAAAAGTGGTTTTTTCTCCTGAAGCGCCTGACAAAGAAAGCATCATCATGACGGATGGCAGCAACTATAAAAAATCGGCTTATGGTACCATCTCATATTTACCTGCGGTATTTGGGGCGGTTACTGCCAGCGTGGCAATCAGGGATTTGACAGGGGAGTAATTATTGCTGCAGCAATAACCTGCCGCGGCCTGTAAACAATCTGGCGATCACCTTAAACCATTTACCTGTTTTATTCGTTTATTAAAGCATGCATTACCTGGTATTAATATGTTGTACAGTGCTGCTGGCCTGCACTAAACCCAGCCATACGGCCACCGTATACAGCAGCGCCACCACAAGCGGGCCACTTAAAACATGGCTGGCCCTGGGCGATTCGTATACCATTGGGCAAAGTGTTACTGAGGCCGACCGGTTTCCGGCACAAACAGCCAACCTGCTCAAACAAAACGGAATTAAAATTGGTACACCAGATTATATTGCCACCACGGGCTGGACCACCGATGCGCTCAGCAATGCCATAGAGGCACAACAGCCTGTGGCACACGACGTGGTTACGCTGCTGATTGGAGTAAACGATCAATACCAGCGCCACGATACCACGGGATACCGCCAGCGTTTTACCAGCCTGCTGAACCGCTCTATACAACTGGCCAACGGAAAAAAAGAACAGGTATTTGTATTATCCATACCCGATTACAGTGTAACACCTTTTGCCGCCAATAACGACACAGCACAAATTCGCCGGGAGATCGGGTGGTTCAATGCCATCAATAAAAATGTAACGGAACAATATGGGGTGGCCTGGCTGGATATTACCCCATCTACACAAGAAGCACTTACCGACCGCAGCCTGCTGGCAGCGGATGGCCTGCATCCATCAGCACTGGAATATAAAAAATGGGCGCTCAGGCTGGTGCCTATGATGCAGCCCTTGCTTAAATAGGCAGCCTGCACAGCTGCTGTGTACAAATAATTTTTAAAAAACAAACTGTTCCAGGTCACTGTCCTGGTATTGATAATTCAGTATTTGTAGCAAATTCCCGGAGGGTTTATAGCGGGCAGCATTGTATGAGGGCGTATTTTTTTTACCCGGTTCGCTGCTTTTAGATTTGCCTGTACCCGCAGGTCTCTTTTTAGAAGGGCTGTTTTTAATAAGGGTTTTTCTCATGTATATGGTTTTAAAACGGGTGGTCCGTGGATTTGAAATTAGATTGTAATATCAGCTTTAATAAGCATTGCTGCAATAGTAAAAACCCTGTTTAACTATAGTTTTACTACTACATGCCGTTCACAAACAGCGGCCCCGGCTTTGATAACAATATTTTCAACAGGAAGCAAACGCTTCCTGTTGAAAATTGTTGTAAACGGTTGGGTAAAGGGTATTTATTGCTTGGTTAATTTCAGGTAGGTGGTTTCGTCGCCGGTGGTGATAATTTTTAAAATATAAATGCCTTTCTGCATACTGGAAATATCGTAAGAGGCCTGCGGACTGAACCAGGTTCTTACCGAGCTGCCGTTTAGGGTATACAGTTCCAGTTTTTTTATATTGTTTTTGCTGATATTATCCAGGTAAAATACCGATACTACCGGTACGGGATAGGCCACAATTTTATCTTTTCCGTTATCGGGCCCCACCATCATTACCGGCGAGTAGGTATACCGGCCATTCAGGTCGGTTTGTTTTATCCTGTAATACAATCTTTGTGCAATATACTCGGCATCTGTTTCGGCATAACTGTGTGCCGCACTTAAATTGGTTGCGGCTACACCCGCTACCACCACCTGCCAGTCGGTGGTATTGGTGCTGCGTTCAATATCAAAATGGCTGATATTGATTTCCTGTGTGGTAAACCATTGCAGTTTTACGGTATTGTTTTGGCGGTAGGCCACCACATTACCCCATTTGAGTGCCAGCGTTGAAGTAAAAGTTACTAATGCGGTAGCAGATGCCGGCGCACCATTAATGGTATAGCTGATGGTGGCTGTGGCCGGCGCTGCGGCACTGGTTAATATTACGGTATAGGTACCATTATTATTATCAATTACAGTACCCACTGTACCCGAACTGGTATTTACGGCCACCACACCACCACTGCTGGTAAGGTTATTATTGGCCGCATCTTTAAGTTGTATGGTAATGGTGGTGGTGCTGCTGCCGTTGGCCAGGATACTGGTGGTGGCTGCAGTAATGGTTGAATTGATAACACTGGCGGCAATGGGCACATAACCGCAAATGCTGATGCTGGGGGTGCTTGCACAATCATGCTTTAACGAGGTAGCCGATGAGGCGCCGTTGTTGCCCGCAGTGCCATCGCCCATGCTGCCATTGGTATAATGGCCTACATAACAAAACTGGGTAGAGCCTTCTTTGGTGTATACCATGGTATGGCCACCCATTTCTATTGATATGGCAGTGCCGGTAAAATTTACCGGGGTGCCGGGGTCAAACGATACAGTGGTTAATGTACCGCCAATCAATCCATTATCGGTTCTGCCGCACATGCCCGAGCTGTTATTGCCCCAGGTATATACCGCACCCGTGGTATTGATAGCAGCAATGGCAGGGAAGGAAGCATTGTGTTCCTGGCAGCTGAAGGTATTGATATTGGTAAGATAGTCGCCTGCTGCAGCCGATTTTTTTACCTGCACCCAGGCGGTTTTTTCTAAAGTGGTAAAATCGCCGCATTGCTTTTGCGAATTATTGCCCAGGCTGTACAGGTTGCCCGCATTACTTAAAATATAATAAGTATTGGTTACCGTGGTGGCACCGCTTCCGCCGCCACCTGTAACGCCAATCATTTTAGGCACTGTGCTGGCAAATTCTGCAGGCAGTGTCATTAAAGTGGCATAGTTGCGGGCGGCAATGGCCGAGCTGTTACCCAGGTAAGTGGTATTGCCCCAGGTGTATACTTCGCCGGTGGCAGTAACTGCAATAAAAGCATTGTTGCTGGCATTGTATACCTGGCCTCTTGCAGCAGTTACGTTGGTAAGATAATCGCCTGCGGTGGCACTTCGTTTCACTTTTTGCCAGCTGGATGAACCCGCTGTTGCCACTGCACCGCCATTGCCTTCCACGGCAAGTGAACTTTGTGTAAGCACATATACATCGCCCCCTGTGCCTGCTACAATTTTGGTAACCAGCACCAGGGTTTGATAAGTGGCAAATAAACTCTGTACATCCGCAGGACTAACGCCAGTGGGTAGCCCAAGTGTGGTGCTGCCCACCCCGCCGGTGGGTGAGGTAATACGGCCAAAGGCAGCAGTGGCTTTTACAGTACTTTTTAATACGTTGCCCACAATACCCCAGGCCCATAAACCATCAGAGGTAAGTAATATACCCTGGTCTACCGCCGCGCCGGCACTTTTGCCGCCCAGTGCTGCTTTGTAAATGGTACCGGTAAGCAGGTTGTAATTAGTAACATTAATGTCCTGCGGTGCCAGCTGGTCGTTGGCCCCGGTTTTTTGCATCGACGATCCCCATACACAATACACGCCATTGTCTTTTAACGCAATGGATGAGTGGTACCCGCTGATGATCTTGTCGTACTTGTCGTTTACATTACATTGGGCAGCCAGCTGTACAGAACAACTGAACACCAATACGCCTGCAAGCAATGAGGCTGTAATGAGATGGGTAAAATTTTTCATAAGTAGAAATTTACTGATTAGGGCTGTAGATATATTACTACAGTTTATAATATGAGATTTACAAATGAAACGCCATAAGTAGTACTTTATTTTATTGCTTCAGGTATTTATTTGTGTTGTTGTATTACACTGCAACTGCGCCACGGCAGCAGCGGTACCCTGTTGCAGTTGGGTAATTACAATACTTGAGATGGGGGAGGTTGATTTGTGCAGGATGCCTGGTATTTACAAAATATGGCTGTAATTATTGGTCATTGTTGTTTGCTAACATGCGGCGGCAGGCGAAAAGATGGGGACAGGTACCGCCAATACAACGGCAATGGCGGCCGGGCTATACCGAAGGTGCAGTGGGGGCTGCAGTATAGGGGTAATTGAGCCGGTAACAGTAAAAGGTACCGTTTGATCATTGGCAGGTAAACTATAATATTAGCAGCATCAGTACATATCCACCGGCACACACAAATCTTCAATGGGCTGGCGGCCGCGTTGCTGCAAAATGGTATTGCAGCGGTACAATAAGGCCGGCGGCAGGTTGGCCGCATCGGCATTGTTCCAGAAAGTGAGCAGCAGGTTTTGCTGCACATTGCTCAGTGGTTCCTGCAGGCGCAGAATTAAATGGTGCAGGGCCGATACCTCTGCATCTTTTAAATGGCTGAAACCGCCATTGGCCAGCAGGTCAATGGTAAGCGACAGAATGGTGTTGGATGGCTGCATGTGTATGGTTTTACAGGTATTGAATATCGCACTATAACGCACAAAAAATGTAAAGCTTGTGTTATGTAATTGTAATGCAGGCCAATTGTGGGTATGCTGTGGATAAGCCTCCCCAATAATGGTAGCGGAATTGCCGTTGGCAAAGGGGCGTTTCCCGCAGCAATCGCTGATAAAGCAGCGGATGGCCACCGGTTTTTTTGCATGCCGGTAAGCAGGTTTCTTTTTTAGGTAGGCAAAAAAAACACTTACTGCAGCGTGTAACTAAATAAATGTACTGTTTTGCAAAATTACTGCAGCAAGCAGTTGGCGCTTCTTTTTGCCCTGATGCAAAAAGAAGAATAATCAGCAGTGTATAACTAGAAATAAATAATCGTCAGTCTCAAGATTGAATAGAAAGGTTTTACTCAATCCTTTTCCCAAATGGCATGAGGGAAATCTCTACCAGCTTAAAATGCTGCCGGGCAAAAGGAATACCGATGATGGTAATAAACAGCAGCAGGCCAAACACAATATGCACCAGCGCCGTATACAGGCCGCCGCAGATAAGCCAGATGATATTGCAAAACAACGACAGGCAGCCGGTATTGGCCGAATTGCTCACCACCCTTTTACCAAAGGGCCACAGCACCAGGCCGGCCAGTTTAAAACATTGCAAACCCCATGGAATGCCCACCACGGTAACACACAAAACCAGTCCGCCAAACAGGTAGCCCAGTGCCGCAAAAAAGCCGCCAAAGAGTAACCAGATCAAATTGCCCGGGAGATTCATAAAAAGAGTTTATCAAATATACTGCAGTATAAAAAAAAATAGCGCACTTTTGTACTGGCACAGTTTTGGTGCAGGTATTGTACCCAACACTGGCTTCAACCTTTTCTAAAAAATATAATCATGGCAAAAAAATCTTCACCAGTTAAAAAAACAGCAAAAAAAACTCCTGTAAAAAAGAGTGTAAAAAAAGCAGCCCCTAAAAAAGCGGTGGCTAAAAAAGCAGCACCCAAAAAAGCAGCGCCTAAAAAAGCAGCAGTTAAAAAAGCGGTGGTAAAAAAAGCCGGTAAGAAAGTGGTTAAAAAAGCGGCTCCTAAAAAAGCAGTGGTAAAAAAAGCAGCTCCTAAAAAAGTAGCTCCTAAAAAAGCGGTGGCTAAAAAAGCACCAGCTAAAAAGGCAGCACCCAAAAAAGCAGCGGTAAAAAAAGTAATTAAAAAAGCGGCTCCTAAAAAAGCAGTGGCAAAAAAACCGGTTGCTAAAAAAGCAGTGGTAAAAAAAGTGGCCCCTAAAAAGGCGGTGGTTAAAAAGCCGGTGGCAAAAAAAGTAGTGGCCAAAAAAGCAGCTGCACCTGCCCCCGTGGTTAAAAAACCAGCGGTAAAAAAACCAGCTGTTAAAAAGCCCGCCCCGGTGGCAGCCGTACAAACGGTATTGCCTATGGACCTGCCCCTGGTAGAAGAAACCACCACCGAAATACTGGTAGTGGATGATACCACCGGCGAAATTGTGGGCCATGGTGAAATTACCGAAACCACCATTATTGAAGACGCCAACGATAATTAAATGATCAGCTATACATTGCCGCAGGCCTGAGTATACTCTTACCCCGGCGGCAGTAAAAAAGATTGGCCTGGTGATGGGCCAATCTTTTTTTATACCCCGGTTGTTGCTTCACCAACCGGAAAATTTCTGCTGCAGTAATCAATCTTCATGATTGGCTGAAAATTTGCAGACCATTGCATTAACTTAGGCATAACCCCAATGCAATACTATGGAAAGGATAGTGATCACCGGCCTGGGTGCCGTTACACCAATTGGCAATACCGTTCCCGAATTCAATCAAGCCCTTATGAACGGGCACAGCGGCGCCGCACCCATAACAAAATTTGATGCGTCGAAATTTAAAACGCATTTTGCCTGCGAGGTAAAAAATTTTGATCCGCTCTTATACATCGATAAAGCTGCGCTGCGCCGCTACGATCCCTATGTTCAGTACGCCATGGCCGCCGCAGCGCAGGCCCTGCAACAGGGCTTTCCGGGCGGGCTGGCAGGCATTGACCTGAACAGGGCAGGGGTGATTATCGGCACTGCCGACGGCGGCTCTTCCAGTTACCTGCAGCAGGCATCGGCCTATGCTACCGGAAACGGAGAGCCGCAGTTTAGTCCGCATTTTATTGCCATGATGATGGCCAACGCCGCCCCGGGCACCATCAGCATGCGCTACGGATTTAAGGCCATGAACTATGCAGCAGTGGCCGCCTGTGCCAGTTCGCACATCGCCATCATTGATGCGGTAAACCAGCTGCGCTGGGGCCGTGCCGATATGATGCTGGCAGGCGGGGCCGAAGCCAATATTATTGCCACATCGCTGGGTGGTTTTCAAAGCATGCGGGCACTAAGCACCAATAATGCAGCAGCAGCCACCGCCAGCCGCCCCTTTGATGCCACGCGGGATGGTTTTGTAATTGGCGAAGGCGCCGTATTGTTTTTGCTGGAAACCGAAACGCATGCCCTGCAGCGGGGTGCAACCATACTGGCCGAAATTACAGGTACCGCCATTACCAGCGATGCCCATCATATTGCCGCACCGCACCCGCAGGGCGAGGGTGCAGCAAGGGCCATGCAGCTGGCCCTGCAGGATGCAGCACTTGCTGCCGCAGACATACAGTACATACATGCCCATGCCACCAGCACTCCCGTGGGCGACCTTACCGAAGTACAGGCCATCTGCACCGTATTTGGCCAGGCGCCCGCATTGCAGATCAGCGCCACCAAGGCAGCCACCGGCCATTTGCTGGGCGGTGCCGGTGCCATTGGCTTACTGGCCACCCTGCACGCATTGCAAAGCCAGCAGGTGCCACCCACCATTAATACACATACCCTTGATGCTGCCATACCCGCCAGCCTGCCCATTGTTACCGGCAACAGCGCATTGCCCTTTGCCATTACCAATGCCCTCTGCAACAGCTTTGGCTTTGGCGGTCATAATGCAAGTATTATTTGCAGGAGGTATGAGGGGTGAAGAGGATTGCTGCTGTAGTGCAATAAATGGTGATGTGGGTGGGAGATTAACTGGGGGATAAAAAAATGATTACGTGATTGGTGAATTTTTTGTCGTCATATTACTTTATATAAAAACTGATCTATTCAGATTCGGCAAGCAATTCCGGAATATTCGAAATAACGATATCTAATATTTTCAATCCGGTTATTCTTTCATGCTCAGTAAGTTTATGGTTATTTTTCAAACGTATAGAAATGTTCCATGCCCAAGATTGTTGATTTGGCGATAACAATTCTGTTGCTTTACCCCATTCTTCAATATTAATCCATGTTTTCGGCGAAATGGATTTTATTTTCATAATGTCTTCCTCAATTTGCGCCTGTTGAGATTCTTCTTCGGTAATTTTTTTTCTTTGTGTATTGCTTTTATAATCCTGTAAGTCTGGTTTAATAGAATCCATGTCCAAATCGAACTTTTCTTTTTTCAATTGCTCCCAACACTCTTCTTTTTTTGCCCATTCGCCGTATAAGGAACCGGGGGCATTGTTTTTTACAAAGCTTTCAACTTTGAGCATCAGTGTATATAAAAAGTCTTTCAATTCAGTTGAAATTGATTGTGCTTTCCAAATCTTATATAAATCAAGTTTACTCTTCGTTACAAAAGATAAATACGCAATTGCATAAGGAACAGTAATGTATCTCATGTCGCCAATTGAATTTGGTTTTACCCCATAAGATTTTTCTGCTGAACGGAATAATATTGCTTTTGCAATCAAATCTTCAAAGTAAATGCTGTCAGTTTTTTTTACCAGATTATAATTCATGAACTGCACGTAGTTTTTTTGATTACCGCGTACAACATAGTGGGGCCCAATTAACAACTTTTTGCCATCGATAATTTCCTGATAAGAGTTTAGGTACTTTGCTAAATCTTCCTTTGAAAATACCTGTGCTTTTGGATTCTTTAAATCGAAAGCATTTTGCTTTGCTTTGGTAAAGCCTTCTTTAATCCTGGCATTTTTATATTGACCTCTTGCCCTGTCATAAAACCATCGGGTTTGATTTGCCCTGCCCTCACTTGGAGGCGCCCAGATGGTTCGGGATAATTTTTCCATTTCAATGTGATAAGGCCTGTTAGAACTGAGATCAGATACGGAAACTTTATTTTGTGTATTTGCATATTGAGAAATCTGACTGACGATTTCGCTAAATTTCTCCTTGTTTTTTACAACTGATAATTTAACCTGCACATGAATTCCTGAAACATCTTTTTTATCTTTTTTCCAAGTGTGATATATTGACGCTGTTGTTTGCCCGCCATTTACAATCTGAAAATCATTTACCTTACTTATAACAAACCCATTTCCATTTTCATCTTTTTTAATTTCTACCGAATCTGCCGTAGCTGCTATTCCATTATTGAAAGCTAAAAACATATGAGGCTCGTTAAGGATGGTATTCCTAATACCTCCATTTACTTTCCCGGTAAATTGCAGAAAAGACCGGACATTTTGCTCAAGTAATCTTGCTCCATAACGTTCATAAATATTCACCAACGCATCTCCTGAGATAATTGCCAGATATGATTGGTATTCATCGTTCACTGAGGAAGACTGAATACAAGGGATGTTATAACCATCCTCATTAAAATCGATTTCAATCGGAATATGAGATTTTTCAGAAATGTTATAGAGGTAATTCAGATCCACTATTTTAAAGAATACCGGATATCCTGATATGGTTTTGTTTGAAGGCGGCTCTCCTGGATAAATGCCATCTGTGATAATTACAGCATTCACTCTTACCAGATTTTCTTTTAGTTGCGGCGAATCACTTAATGTATGGGCCAGATCGAAAATTTCTGAAGACTCTTCCAGCTCGCCTGCAAATTCCTTGTATTTAGCTTTGCTGAAAAAATTCACAATAAGCTTTGAATAATCTTCGATTTCTGCTTTCTGTATTCTTGATGGCTCTTCTGCACATTTAAATATGGTGACGAAAAGATCGAGTGTTTCATAATTATCTGATATCGCGTAGGCATTTACTTTATGCCGGTTTCTCGGAATGATACTTTCATGAAAAGCTACTCTTGCATTTTCCGTTTCTCCGGTATCCGACAATAAAGTAACAGCAATTTGAGTAAACAGCTGCTCTAATGTGCCTCCTTCTTCTTCAGATAATTGTTCTGATCTGATATCTTGCTGAAGAGTACTATAAAATTTATTGAGTTCGTTATTTTCCATATTAGCTTAGTCTTTCAAAAACGGCCGATGCAGTGATTTCGTAATTGGCATAATCAGAAATGATGATACTGTATTTCACATCGCCAACTCCGCTGCGGATATCCTTTTCTTCAATTCTGGGAAATTCGTTGATTACGTGATAATAGTTTTCCTGTCTTATCTGATAACCAATATTTTCATATAAAGGCCTTTGATGAGTAAAATATCCTGCCTGTAATAGCTTTGATTTGAATTGTGTTTGCGAAGCTATATCCGCATTTAGACAATTGAGGACAGCATCAACAAGTTCATTAATCGTTTCCCCATTCCTTTGCTGTACTTCAAGTGAAATGTGCAGCAGAAATAAGGCATTAAGATTTTCAGTATCCAATTGCCGTTCACTGCTGATTTGAATTTTTTGATGGTTATTACCATGAGTGGTTTTAACTTCCAGCGCCAAATCCGAATATTGGAAATCTCTGATTGCTTTTTCAGGACCAACCCACGACTGAATACATTGTGTATAGTTATTTGAGTATGCCAACCATTTTCTTAAAAAATAAATTTCCCCATATAATCCTCTTTGTTCCTCAGGGGTTAACCCTTCTGAAGAAATTTTTTCAAAAAGAGATTTCCATATTTCAAGGCGGTTTAATAATTCTTTTACTACTTTGTCTTCTCCTGTAATACCTGCTACTCTATTGATGAGGTCTTCGCATAAAGTAGCAAAAACATCCTCATGTTTTGTATCATTGAGGATAATAAGCAAATAAGCTTTTGAAATATCTCTTTCATCAGGTATCAGCTCAGGCCTGATGACCTTAAGATTTGCATAGCGTGAGAGATTGATACCGCTGGTTTTTTTTATATGTTGTGCAATACATCTAAGTTTTTCCTGCTTACGCAATCCAATAAACATATCCGGTAAAACGGATGCTGGACAACGACGAACCAATAACCCGGTTGAAGAGTTATCGGATTCCATCTCATTCCAGATTTCATTAATCTTCGTCATCCTGTTGTATTATTTCAGGTTCATCCTGCTGATTAAATTGATTTAATAACTGTTCGTGAACTGCAAAACTTACGGCATCATCTCTATCATTTGCCGGAAAACTAATTGCATATCCAATAATTGGCAGCGGATTATTTATACCGGCACCTTCAGGATCAAGACAATAAATCAATAGCAATGGACGATTTGGCTTTCTGATATTATTTCTCACAACTTCACCGCTTGGATAAGATGGACGTCCTTCTTTACCTGACGCAGTCCAAATTTCTTCCGTTCTCGTAATTGCCTGTTGATATTCTGCAGGGGATAGGTCTATAAATTCATCTTGTGGACTAATAATATGAGACCTTCTTATATAATAGATATCTTCATTTGATTTGTCATCTTGGGTTCTACGAATTAATCCAATATCATTTCCAGCAACGGAATATGTTTTTGGCCTTCTTTCTTTAGATATAATTCCAACTGCCCAATTATTAAGTTCATTGTATCTGTCATTAAGCTCTATAAAGCGTAAAAGATTTGACGGCGCGGCAGATTTTAAACTGTCATAGGTTTCAAATCTCCGGAGGAAATCTTTAATTGCCGTTAATGGTACTGCATTCCATAAATGGAAATTTCGCCCTGCCAGATTATGTACACCTAATGAGCTAATTAATGATTCAGCAGCATCAAAATTTCTTTGTATAATTTCAGGATTTTTAGATAATTCGTACGATTCAACAAGCCTGCCAGACCATGAAACCCTTACTTCAACAGCTCTTCTTATTTTGTTTGATGCAGAAATTTGCAAAACACCAGGATGCGTTCGTACTCTAATAGCGAACTGATCTGGAGTACTTCCCGCTACATCAGACATGTAATCAAATTCAGCTCTTAGCTGTTGCGTTGCCAGCGTAATATGGCAGAACCATTCATTAAGTTCCCTGCTGATAAATAATCTGCATAAATCAACATAGCCGGGCCGGTAACCAAACCACCTGCCCATCTGCATTAATGTATCATACATCTTGGAAGCCCTCAAATAATAGCTTACTGACAAACCTTCCAGTGTTAATCCTCTCGAAAGTTTATCGCCACCTATTGCTATTACTGAAAGCCCATTTTGATGATCATAATAGTTAAGTGCATCTGCCGAGCCTCCATTGATTTCCCTAACCATTATTCTTGATGCGGCTTCATTAAGCATTGGAAGTACCTGATCCCAGTTATGTACCTGTGAATTAGCGTCAATATTAATTAAATCACTTAGCACAATTTCTTCCGAAGTGGAAGTATAGGATTTATAATCAGCTGTATCTTCTTCAAATGCCTGCCTGAGTTCTTCTATAATTGATGGAACGCTCATCTCAATACCCAGTCTGTAAAAATCAAAGGCATTTTCAACCAGGTCTTTAATTTGCCGCTGCCATGCAATTAGTCTGGAAATATGAATGAGCATTGAATTATGTACATTAACCTGCCCCCTTAGCCTCCTTATTGCACATGTAAGAATAAAACATTTAATAGCAAGCTTTAAAGAATCCGGCACCTCCGATGGAAGTTCTGCTTCCCTTCTCCCTTCAGGATCATTTCCGAACTCATAAAAATTATCTCTGTGTCTTAAAGAGTTTGGCATGAATGAATCATGGTCATCTATTCTTCTGACTATTGGTAAAACGGAATCTGATATTTCATCTTCATCAACCATTTCGAATCCGAATACTTTTTCCGGACCAATATAATTTGAAGGAGCAGGAAGATTAACAATAAAATCTCTGGGGAATAAATTGTCATCATTCTGTTCAATAAAAATATTTGCAAATGGGGTAGCTGTGTACCCAACATATCCGCTTCTGTCAAATAATCTGAGTATATCTCTTATCAAACCATTAATTCTGGTGGTGCCGTCATCTTCCTTTCTTGTATTAAGAGAAGCATTATCTGCTTCATCATCTATTAAGAGTAATGCTTTATTTCTGATCACCCTTCTTCCATCCGGTAATTCTATGGACTGCGCCAGCAGCCACTGAAGCAAGCGGTTTAAAACACTGCCGTTCTTTTTTACAACTGCAAGTATTGGTTCCGTGGTATTAAAATTTGTAAGCCCTGCATTTGCGGTAGCAGACCTGAAATCTCCACTTTCAAGACTTGAAGTGAGTGGATGTACAATTAGAGAACTGTCTATATTGCCGACACCTATATTTCTTCTGTTTTCTCTGTTTACCCTGTCAACCTGTGTATCATACCCCAGAAAGCCTTCATCCAAACGAAGCTGCGTTTGGCTTCTTAAGCTGTTATGTATACCGGCTAAAACAATGATTAGTTTATAACCTGAATCGGCTGCTTTACATATCAAGCCGGTATAATTGGAAGTTTTACCCGACTGAACCTGACCAACTACCAATCCTCTTTTATCAATGATTACATTTTCAACTGGGTTAAATAAACTGTCCAGAATTCTGTCCGTTAATCTGTCCAGTCTGCCAAGCACTTCAGGTGCAAAGTTTTTTTCAACCAGCAGGTAGTCTCTGTATCTGCTCCAGAAGGTTGGCCTGCCAGGAGGCCATATTTCTGTTTTTCTTGCAGTCAGCCAGGGCCTTCTTCTTTCAAAGGATTCAATCATTCTGTAATCATCCATCCTGATATTGTAGACAGACTGAATTTCTCTTGTTAACAAGTCCCTGTCAATATTTGAATATTGCGGAATACTACAAGCAATATTTACTGCATCATCTATTTGTTGTGCAGTAACTGAACCTGAAGAGGGTAACAGTGTTCTTATAGTCCGGATGGCATTCTCAATCATTGTTACTGGTTTAAGAATTCGACAAACTGAGGGAAAAGATTAAAGGGTTCTATATTTAAGATGATAGCTTTGACCTGGTCATCACTTCTGTTTTCACTCATCAGTTTATCATACATGTGTTTCATGGCTTTACGGATAGGTTCCTGATCCGCGTCTTCAAAAGGATGTCCCTGTAATTCAGGTTGCTCGCTTTCCTTTATAGTAATCAATGGTACCGGCACCGTTTCTTCAATGAACCGAAGCAGGTTATTCAAATCAGCTGACTTTCCATTTTGCGATGCAATTAAAGATTGTATAACGGGGTGAGTCCGGTTGATCTCATAAAATCTTTTACCCTGCCTTAATTTTTCGTGCCATACCGGCTGAAACTGCACAGCTGCATATTTACGTTGTAATATCTTTCCTTTATGCCTGTAAACTTCTACTGCCTGTGCCCGCACTTTACTTGCATAAGCTTTTAGCTGGTCTCTTAAAACCAATGGTGGACGGGCAACAGATTTTTTTATATCAATCTGCCATTCAGCATCCAGGTTATTGGGGAGATCAACCTGTATCCTTGCAAGTTTATAATGTTCTTCCTTTCTGAACATGCCCAGCCATTCACCCGCAAGCAGTAGCCGCTCATTTCTATATATGTAAAAGCCCTGCTGATCATTCCAGCCATTTGGGCCTTCATTCTTTCTGAATTCTTCTTCGGTAAGTTTTGATTTATGCGGCAATACAAACCCCCGCATCCTCACTTTATTATTCTGTAAGGGTTCCTCGGGAAACTGTTGAGTAGCGGTATCGTTTATCAAAAAAGGATTCCATGCTTCTACAACACGTTGCTGAAAAAATATTTTAATCCTGTTGTTTTCAATGAAGCGGTGAAATACCATTGCAAGATGTTTCATTACCTGCTCCATAATCTGCAGGAACTTACTCAATGCAGCCTTATCCTCTTCATGAAAATTTTTAACCTGCCTGTCAATATCATTCCACACAACGATTGTTCCGGAAATAAGATTGTCCAGGCTTTTTTCAAATGGCGAAGGAATGTATTGAATCAAATCCCATTTGCCGGTTTGATTTACAAAGTCAAGATCCCAGGTCCAGTATGCAGCTTCACCAGCATTTTTTTTTGATATAACAGAGAGCTTTCGGCATTGTGAAAAAGAGGCTGTTTTTAATCCCAGACCAAAGCGTCCCAAGTCTTTGCTGCCTCTTTCCTCATTGGGATTTTTACTGCCTGGCCGCATTGCTTGAATCAATTCTTCATTATTCATGCCAGTGCCGTCATCCTTTATTGAAAGCCAGGTATCCGCGCCATTCCATTCAAAGTCAACCCATATATTTTTAGCATTGGCAGAAACTGCATTGTCAATGATATCTGCTACAGCGGCTTGGATACTGTATCCAATTGCCCGGAAGGTTTCAATCATTGAAGATGCTTCGGGGATTGCTGGAGTAATTTCGTACTGACTGTAGTCGATTGGTTGCGACATCTAGCTAATTTGTTTTATTTTATTTGCGATTACTTCAGCCATAAGTGGGGGTACAGCATTCCCTATCTGTTTAAAAGCCGCAGTTCTGTTTCTTCCTTCCTTCACTCCTTCAAAATAAAAATCATCAGGAAAAGATTGCAGCCTTGCAGCTTCTCTTACACTTATTGACCTGTTCTGTTTTATATCGGGATGTATGTAGTAATGACCGTCTTTGGCAATATGCGCCACTACTGTTTGTGCAGATGTAGCTTTGCCATCCACTACTTTAAAACGGTCAAAAAAAGAATGTTGGTTATTATGCGTTTTTAATCTGGCAGGGAGTTTTAAATAGTTGAGTCTTTCTTTATCTTTTATCAACTCAACGGCAATTCTGTATATCTCCTTATCCTGCTCCGTATGTGGCCTGCTTACGTGCTGGGTAAGGACATCTATTCCATTGCGGATATGAGCAAAATTTAAATAGTCATTGGTATCATGTTCGTATTTGGCGCCTTTGTCTTTTCCCTGTCCTGCCTGTAATTTGGGTAGGTCCTGAAAAATGGATTCAACTTTAAATCTTTTATCAAACGCAGGTTTTATATCGGGCACTGTTATGTTCTTTTTCCTCCTGTATCCAACCAGAATAATTCTTTTTCGGTTTTGCAGAACTCCGAAGTCGCTGGCATTAAATAAAAAGTCTTTTATTTCGTAACCTACCCTGTTAAACTCCGCTTTCATTTTTTCAAAGTATCCACCTTTATCTGCTGAACGAAGCCCTAGTACATTTTCAAATACAAACATTTTAGGCTTGTATTTTTCTAAGAATTTAGAGTACTGTAAATACAAGTGATTTCTGGGGTCGTCTTTCATGCCATTCTTACTTCTTGCCCTGCCCACTAATGAATATGCCTGGCAGGGAGGGCCGCCAATGATCAGATCAACCGGTTGCTTTTGTAAAAGTGTATCTATGCGTTTGAATATTGCTGCGTTATTTTCATCGCTCAGTGCCAGATTAATCACACTGTCCATTTCTTCCTGCGGAACTAACGAATATAAAGTGGCTCTGTCAATTTCTCCTTTCAGGTACTTTACATATTCATTAAACTTTTTCTTTCCTTTCAGATAATGGTAAGCTGTTCTTGTTTTTAAAGTATAACATGCCGCTTCGTCCATCTCCACATGCGCAACGGGGGTATAGCCTGCTCTGATAAAACCTTCCGATAAACCTCCTGCCCCGGCAAAGAGGTCAATAAAATTCAACTTCTTTGTCATGGTTTTGAAAATTCTTTAGCATCAAAAAATCTTTCAGTGATATTTCAAGTGCTGCTGTAATTTTTTTAAGTGTGTTCAGTGATATGTTTTTTCTTCCTTTTTCAACATGGGTCAGGTACGATCTTTCAATGTCTGCCTCGTTCGCAAACTTTTGTTGAGAAAGTTTTTTTTGATTCCTCAGGTAGGTAATTCTTTTTCCTACAAGCTCATTTACATCCATATTCAAATGTATTTTTATGTGTTCTATAATCCGGTATGCTTTAGCACACAGACAAAATGATTTGCAATAATTTTTTAAAAGCGTTTGCAATACTATTCCATGTGACTTAAAGTACATTTGCTTTTAAGTCACCTTAAATGAATAGTAAAGAATAAATCAGGAGAATTTTTTAAGCAGCGTATTTAATGTGTTTTCAACCCGGGCAGGTTTTAATCCGCATTCCCAAACTTCAATCACCTTCCACCCATCTTTCTTCAAAGCCTTTACTGCTTTGGCATCGTTGGCTTTATTGGTGTTTATTTTATCCGTCCACCACAGGGTACGGGTTTGGGGTATTTTAAAATATTTGCAGTTGGCATGTCCATGCCAGAAGCAGCCGTGTACAAAAATTACGGTGCGGTATTTGGGCAATACAATGTCCGGTTTGCCCGGAAGGTTTTTTACATTCAGGCGGAAACGGTATCCATGGGCAAATAAAAATTTACGTACCAGCAGTTCGGGTTGGGTATTGCTGCTGCGTATGCGGCTCATATTATAGCTGCGCTGCCGGGGAGTATGTACGTCGGTCATAGTATAACATAAAGGTAAGCTGCCGCCGGTGCATAAGCAGCGGCGATGCGTTTTTGTTGTTAAACTTGCAGCGGTATAGCAATTATATGGCCCCCAATTGCTATATTGAATATACAGTAACTATACAACACACTATGAAACAATTGACATTCCTTTTGCTGATGGCCCTGGGGGGCGCTGTTTGTAATACCGCACAGGCTGCCACTCATTACCTGCCCGCTGCGGAAGTAAGCAGCAGCCCGGCTCAAACACAGCCTGCCAAACAAAAACGGCACCTGCACAAACACAAGCACAAACATTTTAAACACACCCGCCGGCACAAAAGAAAATAAGCTGCTGCCCCCCTGCAGCAGATACCCGCCTGTATGTTGCCGCAAAACCGCCACTGCATGGCGCCGCATGGCTACCACCTGTATTGAAATAACATGCACCGTATGTTGTAAATAACATATTGCGGGGTTTATTTTTTGGGCGGTACGCAATTGGCCGAAAATTTGTTGCATATTTACCTGCATTAAAACTAAAAAACTAAACCATTATGCCCTCCACCAGATCTTACGCCGCACAAACTGCCGAAACCGCTTTGGCCCCCTGGACCATTGTGCGCCGCGACCCCAAGCCTCATGATGTACAAATTGAAATATTATACTGCGGCGTTTGCCACAGCGACCTGCACACCGCCCGAAACGAATGGGGCGGCACCCAGTATCCCTGCGTGCCGGGTCACGAAATTGTGGGCCGCGTTACTGCCGTGGGTGACCATGTTACCAAATACAAAGTGGGCGACCTGGCCGGCATTGGCTGCCTGGTAGACAGCTGCCGCGAATGTGATAACTGTAAAGACGGGCTGGAGCAGTACTGCAACGGCATGGTGATGACCTATAACAGCAATGAAAGAGATGGCAGTGGCTATACCTTGGGCGGCTACAGCAAATCTATTTTGGCACACGAAGATTTTGTGATGCGCATTTCGGATAAACTGCCCCTGGAAGGCGTGGCGCCACTGCTTTGCGCCGGCATTACCACCTACAGTCCGCTGCGCCACTGGAAAGTGGGCAAGGGTACCAAAGTGGCGGTACTGGGTTTGGGTGGCCTGGGCCATATGGGCGTAAAACTGGCCGTATCAATGGGTGCCGAAGTAACCATGCTGAGCCATACCGCAGCCAAGGCCGCCGATGCCAAAAGACTGGGGGCACATCATTTTGTACTCACTTCCGACCTGGCACAGGTAAAAGCCGTTACTGCTTCATTTGATTTTATTTTAGATACCGTGTCGGCCGATCATAATTATAATTTTTACCTGGGCCTGCTGCGCACCAATGGCGTAATGGTTTGCGTGGGCGCTCCGCCGGCACCGGCCGAAGTACCCGCCATGAACCTGATTTTTGGCCGCAAAAGTTTAGCCGGCTCATTAATAGGCGGTATTCCCGAAACACAGGAAATGCTGGACTATTGTGCCGAACACAATATAGTTAGTGATGTGGAAGTGATTGCCATTAAGGATATCAACACCGCGTATGAGCGCATGCTGAAGGGCGATGTGCGGTACCGTTTTGTAATTGATATGGCTACGCTGTAAGCTGTTTAAAATATTTTTTTAAAGAGAAGATTGTTTTTATAAAGCGGTCTTCTCTTTTTTTATGCAGCAGAGCCGGGAGTCGCCTGCGGCGAAACTGTTTACACGCAGAGGCGCAGGGCACGCAGAGGGATTGCCTGCGGCGATGGGATTGCCGCTGAGGCACGGAAGCACTGAAAAATACAATTTGAAATAAAGACTTTTGAAATAGGGAAGGTTGTTCAAATCTAAGAGTAGAATTACCGATGTTGAAGTCACAGTACAAAAGATGAATATAGCTGCTTCCCGAACCTGCCTGTCGGCAGACAGGATTGGGCCGTAATCAATCCCGAGGGCCTTTTTTTGCCTGCCCCGACGAGCGTAGCGGAACTCGTGGTTTCTTTTTTGGGCAAGCAAAAAAGAAAATACCAACAGCAGAGTATAACTATAAATACAGTTGACTAAGAAATTATTTTTTATTATAAAAGCATGTTGTTTACTCTTCTTTTTTTCTTGACAAAAAAAGAAGCAAAAAACCTGCCTGCCGGCAGGCAGGGTCAAGGATAAACGAATGGCTCCGCCCGTTTATCCGGCCAGCGCCACGCGACCACCCTGCTGCGAATTGCGCCGTAAATCATTTGTCACTTGTTACATGTGTGTATGGCTGTTTAACAGTATACTTCTTGTTGGTTGGTCTTTTACCCGGGTGGGAATAGTAAAAAAATAACTTGTTACAATAATTGAAATGTATTTGTAAGCTGAATAGGGGCAGTATTAACAACAACCAGCCTTGCCATATCGCATCGTTCGATATGTAAAAGAGGCTTCCTTCATAAATGCTGAAGTGACAGTAGTACAAATGCTGAACATAGCTGCTCCCGGGATTGCGCAGTAATCAATCCCGGGGCTCTTTTTTGCTTCTTTTTGGAGAAGCAAAAAGAAGAATAACCAGCAGAGTGCAACTGCCGGTAAAATGCAACTTCTTACAAATACATTATAGGCAGCATCGTTCCGGTCGGTGAGACACCGACCAGGGAAGCTCATTCCGATAGGGTAAGGACACCGACCAGGGATAAATGCTGTTGCAGCAAGATATTCAGGGTTGCCAACCTTTTGAAGGTTGGCAACCCTTGCAAACACCTGCAAGGCAAAAGAGATCTTTGTGAATCTCTGGTATGCTTTGCACCTCTTTGCGGAACAACTTTCCAGCTCAAAAAAGGGTTTTCGTCATGGAAAACCGGGTTTCGCACCTGGAAACCGCCCGTTGGGATAACATTTTTTAAGACTGCGGTACCGCAATATATGTTTGCATCATCAAAAAAGATAACCATAAAAACAACATCATTATGAGACAGTTCCTATTCATCTTATTCGCCGGCCTGTTTGCTGTAAACAGCAATGCACAGGTAAGCGGTACAACAAAAGACGCCAATGGCGCAGCGGTAAAAAGCGCCACCATCAGTATACTCGCCGCAAAAGACTCTGCCATGGTAAAGCTGGCTGTTACCAAAGAAGACGGCGCCTATATTTTTACCGGCTTAAAAGAAGGCAAATATTTGATCAAAGCCAGTCATGTTGGATTTACGCCTGCTTTCTCTGCCCCCTTTGAACTGGGCAACGCAGCCGTAACTGTTCCCGACCTGCAATTAAAAAAAATCAGCAACGAATTAAAAGGCGTAACCGTGGTATCGCAAAAGCCCATGATTGAAATGAAGGCCGATAAAATGATCGTAAATGTAGAAGGTACCATTAACTCGGTGGGCAGCGATGCGCTGGACCTGCTGCGCAAAAGTCCGGGAGTACAGGTAGATAAAGACGATAACCTGAGCCTGAGCGGAAAGAACGGCGTACAGGTATACATCGACGGCAGGCCATCACCACTGGGCGGACAGGACCTGGCCAATTATTTAAAAAGCCTGAACTCTTCTCAAATAGAATCGATAGAGATCATCACCAATCCTTCGGCAAAATATGAGGCAGCCGGTAATGCGGGCATCATCAATATACGCTTAAAGAAAAATAAAGCATTTGGTACCAACGGATCGGCAAATGCCGGATGGAATATTGGGGTGTATGCCAAATACAATGCAGGCATCAACCTCAACTACCGCAATAAAAAAGTAAACCTGTTTGGTAATTACGGCTATAACAAAGGTATTACGGAAAGCAGCATGCGTATTTTACGCAGCCTGGGCGACAGTTCCTTTAACCAAAGCGGACTGGTAACCATGAACAACCAAAGCCATAATTTTAAAGCCGGCCTGGATTATTTTATTGGTAAAAAAAATACCATTGGCGTTATGGTGAATGGTACTTTAAGCGACCCATCGGTAGATAACAACGGCACCACGCCCATTGTATACCTGCCCACCGGTGTTACCGACCGGATACTGCAGGCAGATAATACCAGCCAATTAAAAAGAAACAACCTGAACCTGAATGCCAACTACCTGTATACCGGCAGCAAGGGGCAAAGCCTGTCGGTAAATGCCGATCATGGCACGTATGATATCAACAGTAACCAGTACCAGCCCAACCGTTATTATGATGCCACCGGTAAAACCTTACTGAGCAGCGTGGTGTACCGTATGATAGCGCCCACCGATATTGCCATTAACTCTGTAAAAGCAGATTGGGAGCAGCCTTTTAAAAAAGGTACCCTGGGGGTGGGAGGAAAATTTTCGAATGTAAAAACCGATAACGATTTTCAGCGGTACAATGTGATTGCCGGTGCCGATCAGCTGGATAAAGACCGCAGCAACCGCTTTACCTATAATGAAAATATCAGTGCGGCCTATGTAAACTACAACCGTGCCTTTAAAGGAGTGGCCCTGCAGGCCGGGGTAAGAATGGAGCATACCAATGCAGAAGGAGTATCTGCGGGTCAGAAAAAAATAAGCGGTACTTATACCGCGTATACCGAAACTTTCAACCGCGATTATACCGGTTTCTTTCCCAGTGCGGCAGTTACCTTCAATAAAAATCCTATGAACCAGTATACCATTTCATACAGCCGCAGGATTGACCGGCCCAATTACCAGGACCTGAATCCGTTTGAATTTAAACTGGATGAGTATACGTTTCAAAAAGGCAATATCAACTTACGCCCGCAGTACACCAACAGCATCAGCGTAACCAATACCTACAAATACAAACTGACCACTTCAGTTAATTACAGCCATGTAAAAGACCTGTTTACCCAGGTATTTGATACTGCCGAAATATCAAAAGCATTTATCTCTAAACAAAACCTGGCAACGCAGGACCTGGTAAGCATCTCTGTAAGCTATCCTTACCGGTATAAAAATTACAGCCTGTTTGCCAATGCCAATGGTTTTTACAACAGTTACAATGCCAATTTTGGCACCGGCCGAACCATCAATATAAAGGCAGGCGGCTTTACCATGTATGTGCAAAACAGTTTAAAATTTGCCAAAACTTTTACCGCTGAATTAACTGGTTACTACAGTGCACCCACGGTATACCAGGGAACATTTAAAGCAAAGGGTATGTACTTTGTGGATGCGGGCTTACAAAAGCAGGTGTTAAAAGGAAGGGGTACGGTAAAAACTTCGGTAAGTGATGTGTTCCGTACATTACAATTCAGGGGCATCAGTGATTTTGCAGGACAGCGCTCGGATGTAAGGGCCAACTGGGAGAGCAGGCAGTTCAAACTGAACTTTGTATACCGCTTTGGCAGCAACCTGGTAAAAGCGGCAAGGCAAAGAACTACGGGTGCAGATGATGAAACCAGGCGTACACAGGCAGGCGGTGGCGTAGCACCGGGTTTATAATACCGGGCAGCGAATGGTGCAGAAAGATTTTTTGTGTAAAAAAAGTACAGTCATTAAAATACAGTTGCCGGTTGTTGTAAAACAAGCCGGCAACTTTTTAAAATTTATTGCCATTGGCCGGTCACTTATAACTTACATCCTATAACTTAGTAGCATGCAGGCAAAAAAAAGATATTCTTTATTCAATGTGTTTTGGGTGGTAGCCCTTATAAACCTGTTGTTTTTTATACTGGCGGTAATGATCGTAAAGTTTATACAGACCAACGATGTAAAAAATACCATGGACAACCTGTTATCGGGGAAGTATGTTTTAAAACAGCTGGCCAGCATCCTGTTTCAAACAGGGTTTTACTATTTGTCCATGAATCATTACAATAAGATGATGGTGGAGAAAAGAAAGGCCTGGGGGTATATCTTTTTTTCGCTGTTCCTCTTTGTAGTGGCTTTTGGCTATTCATGGATCATGCACTACTTTTTTCCAGAATTGTCGGGTGATAAGAACAGCAAAATAACACCCGAAGGGATTTTTATATTTTCTTTTGCTCTGTCTGCATTTTTTAATGCGGGGGTAGCATTACTGCTGTCGTATTTAAATAATTTACGCGACGAAAAAAAGCAGCGTAAAATTTTAGAAGCGCAAAAAATGCAGCTGGAAGTGGATAAGTCGCAGGCCAATTTCAAATTTTTAAAATCGCAGATCAACCCGCATTTTTTACACAACACCCTCAACTTTTTATACGCCAAATCATTGCCGTATTCGGCAGAATTGTCGGAGGGGATATTGACCCTGTCGGATATTATGCGCTATGCATTGAATGAAGCTGCGGGCAGCGATGATAAAGCACCGCTGAAAGATGAGATTGAACATGTGCGCAATGTGATCAAGATCAACCAGCTGCGTTTCAGTAATAACCTGCATGTGAATTTTGAAGTGAACGGCATGGTGAATGGTGCCGAGATCATTCCTTTTGTACTCATTACCATTGTAGAAAATGCGTTTAAACATGGCGACCTGCAAAAACCGGAATATCCCATCGACATTAAACTGGATATCGATCACCATCATTTGATTTTTTACTGCCGCAATAAAAAGAAATCGGGGCCTAAAGAAATTTCTACCGGGCTGGGGCTGGATAATATCCGCAACCGCCTGGATTATGCCTATGGAAAAAATTATAGTTTGCTGATAAAAGACGAAGCGGAATTTTATACCACCACATTAACCATTGATGCATTATGATACGCTGTTTAATTGTAGATGATGAACAGGCTGCCATTGATATCATTCAACATTATATTGGGCAAACCACTTACCTGGAGCTGGTGAGCAGTACCACCAACCCGGTGGCAGCGCTGCAAACGGTGATCACCGAAAATATTGACCTGGTGTTTTTGGATATACAGATGCCCGAATTGTCGGGCCTGGATTTTATAAAGGCGATCAACGGAAAGGCCAGGGTTATTTTAACCACGGCCTACAGCGAGTTTGCCATTGAAGGGTTTGAGCTGGAAGTGGTGGATTATTTATTAAAGCCCATCCGTTTTCCGCGCTTTTTAACCGCGGTGCAAAAAGCGGTAAAGATCGCCAGCGAAAAACCTGCCGAGGCAGAAATAAAAAATGAAGAGGATTATATTTTTGTAAAAACAGAATCCAAGGGAAAATTACTCAAGATCAACCTGGCCGAAATAGAGTACATAGAAGGCATGAAAAATTATGTGGCCATTTACCTGGGCGGAAAAAAAATACTGGTGTACACCAACCTGAAAGACCTGGTACATCATTTGCCGGCAAGGCAGTTCATCAGGGTGCATAAATCTTTTATCATCCCCATCAGCCGCATAACGGGTATTGAGGGCAACCAGATCATTTTAAAAAATGTAACTGCGGCAATTTTAATTGGCGAAAGCTATAAGGAAGATTTGATGGAGATCATCAAAAATAAAATGATCTCCTGATCATCAGTAGGTGCTGGTCATATCTTCCGGCACACAAATAATAAAGTCGGCCCTGCCCTTATTTTCGGCCAGCAGCGAGCGTATATTTTGCTGCGATACGGTACTGATGGTGCCGATCTTTAATTCCGGTCTTTTTCTTTTTACATACCAGTTAATGCCATCAAAATTATCGGAGTGATACGATCCGTTGTAATGAACAAAAATGGTACCGGGGGTAATGTGTTGTACAATAAAATTTGCCATGGTGGCATCTTTACTGGCCTGTGCTTTGGGCATATTAGCGCCACCGTGGCCACCCATCATTTTTACCATATTTACATAACCGGGCAGGGTAGAGTCGTACTCCATGGGTAATGGCGCCAGCCAGGCTTTTTCGGCGGCGGGTATGGTATCCAGCGCTTCAAATCCTTTTTTAGACACCAGCGCTGCATATTTACGCGGAATATTAGTGGCAATAAAAGGATAGTTTTTTTCTTTGGCAAAATTTACCAGCGGTGCATAATCGGTTTTGTAATTGCTCCAGAGCCTTGCACTGGAGTCTAATCCTTTGGCAGAAATTTTACCGGCCAGGTAATTGTTCAGTGCCTGCTGGTTATCGGCCTCAAACATTTCGGCACCGAGTACCAGCGGCTGCAGCTGTGCCAGCTCTTTGGTAACGGTAAGTTCCATCCAGTGCGAAATGGGATTGTTGTGAAATTCGCCAAACAGCACCAGGTTTTTTGTAGCCAGTATTTTCATCATCTTTTTATACGACACTTTTTTCCCTTTGGCATTGTACAATATATAAGCGGGCTTGTTTTGCGCCAGTACCATCAACGATGTAAAGCATACGGTCAGGAACAGCAGAAATTTTTTCATGATAAACAGCTTGAGCGGGAAAGATAAAAAGAAATACTTAATTACAGCAAAAATGACTTACTGCCTGGTTAGTATGGAGGGCCTGTTGCATGAAAGCGTACTGCCGCCGCTGCACCCGGCAGCGTTTACAAACTTTGTATGGTTAACCTGCGGATACTGCGTAATTTTTTAAAATGCGAGGCGGTAAGCCCGGTTGCTTTTTTAAACTGGTGCGATAAATGCGCCACGCTGCTGTAATTGAGCGCATATGCAATTTCGGTAAGGGTAAGCCCTTCCAGTACCAGCATTTCCTTTACCTTTTCAATTTTTAAAGCGATCATGTATTGCTCGATGGTACCGGCCTGCAGGGCAGAGAAATAGCTGGATAGATACGCGTAATCATAATGCAGCTTACGGCTGAGGTAATCAGACAAATTGCTTTTTAGTTCGGGATGATCAACATATTCTTTTATGATGGCTTTTACCTGGTCAATAAGAATACCTTCTTTGCTTTTAACCAGCTCCAGCCCGGCCTTTTTAATGGCGTTGCCAAATTCTTTTTGTTCAAGGGCCGATAATTTATCTTTTATTTCCGCTTCGCCCAGGTCAACCCGCAGGGGTTCGGCACCTATTTTTTCAAGTTCTTCCTTTACCAGTACCTTACAGCTTTCGCAGGCCATGTTTTTAATAAATAATTTCATTGCGTGTAGTGTTTAGCTTAAAACTGTACTGCAGGCTGTAAATTTCATGCCATTTTCAATGCCTGTTATGGCAATGGCATTACAGCAATATGCAGGCGGTGCCGCATGGCTTCATTGCTGATCTCCAGCGCACTTCCCTTACTGTAGCGGAAACAGTGATCCTGCGTGCCGTACATCTCCCGGAAACCATATTCTTCATTAAAGAATTCAAAAATGTACAGTACCATCATGTCCAGTACACGAACGATCTGTACTTCTGAAACAATGGTGTGCAGCAAACCCTTGTTATTGAACCGGATGGTAGCGGTAAAGCAGGTTACACCATCGTTTCTTTGCAACTGGTAGTCTGCAATAAAGTCCTGTACCGGTTTGGTATTGGCCGTTTTAATATCGTTATATTTTTTTGTCAGAAGAATGGTATAATCAACATGCAAGTATATTTATTTAAGCAGGGTAGATTGTTACATAATTACTGGCTTTTGTTACATATTTACCATGTATATGCAGTGGTTGATATGCATTACAAACAATTTGCAGCCTGCATACACTTGGTTGAATATTGAGCAGGGGCAAATGCTACGGCAGGTACAGGGGTATTTTTTGGCACCCTGGCAAAAGCCATTATTTATCCACTAATATAAAAGATGCTTTTTCATTACGGCAGTCCAATCTTTGGCCCCGGTATCAATGGTTTGCTGCTGCTGCAGTTTTAAAAATGCATGTTGTATACCCAGTAATTTATCCAGGTGTGCTGTGCCGGAAGGATTGGCCACTGTTTTATACAATCGTTCTTTTACCTGTTGGGGATGCAGGCTGATGATGGTTTGCAGCAATGCAATACCGGTGGCAACAGGCTGAAAGATATTGTTGTGTGTAACAACAAATTCAAGTCCGTGGCAGTGTTCATTTGCATATATACCAGTTGCTGGCGTATACGAAATGGCAGTGCTGCGGATGCCGCTGCAATTCTTTTTTTCAAAAGCATTGTGCAGGGCCGCCGCATCTATCCAGGGGGCACCACAACAATGAAAGGGTTGGTGGGTGCCGCGGCCTTCGTTTACCGTAATGCCTTCTAACAAACCCATGCCGGGGTACAGCAGGGCTGTGCTTTGTAATTGTATAGCTGGCGATGTGGGCGTAAATACAAAGCCGTTATACTGGTTGCGTTGCCAGTGTTGTACCGGTATAATGTTTAATTCAAGGCCCGGGATCCTGGTTGCAGCAAAATACAATGCCAGTTCGCCCAATGTACAACTGTGGCGTATGGGAATGGCATAGCGGCCAATGAAGGAACTGCAATGTACTTCATCCAGCAGGGGCCCTTCGGCAAGTGACAGGTTACCAGTAATGGGGTTGGGCCGGTCGGTAATGACCAGGGGCTTGTTATTTGCAGCGCAGGCTTCCATCACATGTGTCATCGTCCACAGGTAAGTATAAAACCGGCAGCCCGTGTCGGGAATATCAAATACAACCATATCAATATTGCGGAGGTCATCTGCAGACGGTGCTAATTTTTCTCCATACAAACTTACAATGGGTAAGCCGGTTGCTGCATCCATGCCATCCTGCTGAAAACTGCCGTCGGCACCTGCCGCATTCAGTCCGTGTTCGGGCGAAAACAATTTTACCAGGTTACACCCTGCCTGCAGCAAAGCAGTTCTGGATGCAGTACCTGTTGAAGTAACCGATGCCTCATTGCATACCAATGCCATACGCTTTGTGGCATAACTTGCGGCATTCTTCAGCAACACATCAATTCCAAACTGTACAGGTATGGGTGGCATCATGTTTCAAATGTATAATGCTTTATTCATTTGTTGCGTAACTTTCCTTTTATAAAATTTTAGTATGGTATATAAAAAGATAGCAATGGCTTTTTTGATTGGTATTGTATGCAACAGTTGTAATAATAAATACGCAGCCACCAACCGTAGTTATACAAAGCAGGTAAGGGCATTTGCAAAAATGCTGCGTAAACAACCTGCCGAGGTAGACAGTGCCATGATGGCCAGCCGGTGGGTAGGCACCACCAATTTTGGTATGCGCAAACCTAATTTTGTCATCATTCATCATACAGCACAACCTGCCATTGACACCACACTGAAAACTTTTACACTTCCCCGCACACAGGTAAGTGCGCATTATGTAATTGCAAAGGATGGCACGGTGTATCATATGCTCAACGATTATTTGCGGGCCTGGCATGCGGGCAACAGTAAGTGGGGCAATGTTACTGATATCAACAGCAGCAGTATTGGTATTGAGCTGGACAATAACGGCTTTGAAAATTTTACCCAGGTGCAGATCAATGCCTTACTGCAGGTACTTAAAAAATTAAAGAAAGACAACGCTATCCCCACCGCTAATTTTATTGGCCATGCCGATATTGCCCCAAAAAGAAAAAATGATCCCAATAAAAATTTCCCCTGGCAACTGCTGGCGCAAAATGGTTTTGGTAACTGGTACGATACCAGCGGGGTAAAACAATTACCGGCCGATTTTAATGCCCTGCAGGGTTTACGCATTATTGGTTACGATACCAGGGACAGCGTGTCGGCTATTAAAGCATTTAAATTACATTTTGTGCAGCAGGACAGTATACCAAAACTAACGGAGGCTGATAAGAAGATCATTTACGGGCTCAGTAAAAAGTATTAAAACGGGGTACAGGCTAATTAATGCCGAGCCGGGGCTGCTGTAGCTCATGCCTGCTGCAAAATAAAAATGCCCCGGGGTAAGCGGGGCATTTTTAAAATTTTCAAAACTTAATTTTTTCTTTCTTGTTGGTTAAGTTTTTTCACAGATTTCAGAACTTGCCTGGTTGGTTTTACTTTGGATGATTGGATGTGCTGTTTTCCAGGGATAAATGTTTTTTTGTTTTCTTGGTTTCGGCTTTTTCAGGATAATTGGTTATTGGTATTCTTTGGATGTTTGGATTTGGATAAAAGAACGTGTATTGTTTAATGCATCACAAAGATGCGGTGTAAATGGGGTGTATTGTAAAAATTTCGTTTGCCGGGGGTATTTTACCGGTGAATGAACCAAAATCAACGATAAAAGGGTTAAGTGTAACAATAAAAATGCCCCGGGTTAAGCGGGGCATTTTTAAAATTTTCAAAAACTTAATTTTTTCTTTCTTGTTGGTTAAGTTTTTTCACAGAGTTCAGAATGGTGCTTGGTTTGGTTTTGCTTTGGATGTTTGGATGTGCTGTTTTCTAGGGATAAATGTTTTTTTGTTTTCTTGGTTTCGGCTTTTTCAGGATAATTGGGTATTGGTATTCTTTGGATGTTTGGATTTGGATAAAAGAACTTGTATTGTTTAATGCATCACAAAGATGCGGTGCAAATTCAGTTTGTCATAATCCTTTCGTTTGTTGAATGCATTTTGTCGGTGAATGAACCAAAATCGCCGATGGGGCCTGCGAAACAGTAAACAAAAAGGCCATGGTAAGAATACCACGGCCTTAAAAACCTATCGTCCAAATGAATTATTGTTTTATTATTTTCAGTGCAGTGCCATCTTCAAGCTGTAGCAGGTAAATGCCTTTTGATACATTGCTGATATCAACCGTTTGATTATTGTTTTTAATGGTAATGGCCTGTATCATTTTGCCACTGGCATCCAGCAGTTTTGCAGTACTGTTTAAAAGTCTGTTTCCGTTCCACTGAATGGTAAATGCATCTGCAACCGGATTGGGATAAACGCTGATACTGTTTTGTGCTTTATTATTCAGTCTTGCAACCGGTGAATACGTGAACTTTCCGTTATAGTCAACCATTTTTAAGCGGTAATAACGTAGCTCACTTGTCCACAATGTATTATCGGTTAACTGGTAACCGTTAGTGCCGGCAGCATTGCGTGCTGTAATAGTACCGGTATTTTCAAAATTGATTCCGTTACTGCTTCTTTCCACTTCGTAGTGCAGTAGATTGCTTTCGCTGGTATTTTGCCATTGCAGCAGTACCTCATTGTTTTGTTTTACAGCAGAAAAATTAACACTGCTGATGGGTAATAAGCCGCTGAGGGTTTTTACAAAAAATCCGCTGAAGCCGGTAACATCAAAACTTACTTCCCATCTTGAAGAGCTGGCATTCCATACTATGTCTGCATCAACAGGGTCAATGGTAACCACGGTACCTGTATAAGTGTCCGGAAGACCAGTACCATCACTACTTATGCCACTGCGCTTTTCAATTTTTACATTCGTTTTACCAGGGGCATCAGCAGGGCCTGTTGGTAAATCAACTGCACTTACCGCATTAAAGTCATCAAATTCGGACTGTGTAAAATACAGTGTAACCCTTCCTGTTGCAGTTGCAGCATTGGTGGCTGGTGTTATTTCGTAATGGCGCTTTACAAATTGAGGGTTCTGTGAGGTTTCAATCCATACTTTAGCGGTGGTATTTCCACTAACCGGGCCGGGGCCATTGGGAAGTACCGTACAGATTAAATTACCGCAGGAACTACTGAAACCGGTTGCGCCACTCACGTTTAAGGTTTGCGATATATTCCCCGTTGCCATTGTGGGAATGGAATTTACGCTTACACTTACTGCTACCCGGTTATTGGCGCCGTTAGTGGTTAGCTTTCTCACTTTATTGTTTGCTACGTCTGCAATAAGTAAATTTCCGTTGAAATCAACAGTCATACCGGCAGGTGAGTTAAATTGGGCCGAATACAACGGGCCATTATTAAACCCAACGGTAGAACCGGCAAATGCTGACACTACTCCTTCCGGAGTGATTTTTTGAATCAGGTGGCCGGAATTATCAGAAAGATATACGTTTCCGTTAGCATCTGTTGCTATGCCATAAACCGATAACCCGCTTGCCAGGGTAGTCATTAATCCAGCCGGGGTGATTTTTTGTATCTGCCCGGCACCGTTATCCGCCACGTAAACATTACCGGCAATATCCGTGGCTAAACCAGACGGAAATGAAAATCCACTTCCGATTACAGTTACCACTCCGGCCGGTGTAATTTTTTGAACAAGATAATTGCTTTGATCTGCCACATATACATTACCGGCAGTGTCGGTTGCTACAGCGCAGGGAAAATCATAGGTACCAGGCAGGTTCGTTATGATATTATCCGGGGTAATTTTTAAAACCTGTCCTAAATCTGTAGCATATAAATTGCCGGCCGGATCCACCGCCACAGAAAACATAATACTACCAATTCCCTGTGCTACGGTTGTTACCTGGCCAGCCGGGGAAATTTTCCTGATAGCCGCATTACCCAGGTCAGCCACATAAATATTACCGGAATGATCTGCAGCTACACCGTATGGGCTATTAAACTGCGCTGTTGCAGCAGCGTCATCTGAATATCCTTCGGAAGAGCCTGCAGCGGTGGTTACCATCGCTGTTTGTTCTAAATAGTAAGTATTGGTAGTAATGGGAATTGTACTGGCGAGTGCTGTTCCGCCACTGGTTGTATTAAACCAGGAAGCCGAATAACCGGTACCAGGTGTAGCAACCAGGTTTGCTACCGTTGCAGGGCTGCATACCGTTTGGTTTGCTTCACTGATTTTATTAACCTTTACAGCAGTACTGCGGCTTTCGCATCCGATCGTTTGGCTTACATAATAGGTACTGCCATCATTTAAAAGGGAACTGCCTGTTAACAGGTTACCCCCGGTTTGCGTATCATACCATTTAAGATTGGTTCCGGTTGCAGTAAGGTTACTGATGGTACCGGCGCCTGCATAAATCTGGTTACCTGCTACCGGGCGGGCTGTACTTACAATCGTTAGTGCCACTGCTGTCCGGATACTTTCACAACCACTTGCGTTTACATTCACAACGTAATAGGTACCAGTTGCCAGTGGAATAGTATCTGTCAGGGCATTTCCCCCTGAGGGTACATTATACCACCTAACTGAGGCAGAAGGCGCGGGTACCAGGTTGGCCAAACCGCGAATTTCGCAGGTTGTTTGTGCGGATGCAACAGCTGCTCCCGGCACTGCATTTAAAGTTACAACCGAACTGTTTCGGTTGCTCACGCAACCATTCAGATTTTCCGCTTCTACATAATAGGTACCAGGGGTCAACAATGTATTGGTTGCAAGCGGAGTGCCACCGGCTGGTACATTATACCATTTAACGGATTCAGAAGGCGCCGGCGTTAAATTCGCCACGGTATACCCGATACAAAGCGATTGAGCTGTAGTGGCCGGCATTGGGGCAATGGGAATACCTGTTGTTACTGGTGAACCGGCCAACCAGTTTGAAGTTAAGCCGGTTAAAGCCAGGTTAGTTAATATGCCGTTTAAACCAGCAATTGCCGTATTATTATTTAATAAAGTAATGGCGCTGTTTGTACCACCGCTTAATCCCTGGTTAAATTTGTAATAGGCATACAAATCGCTTTCATTGCCAAGTAATTCACAATTTTTTGTTCTTACTATTTCAGATGCAGCAATTGCTGCGGTCCATACCCGCACTTCGTCAATGCTTCCCTGGAAGAACTCAGCGGGAGTCCTGGCATCTCCACCAATGGTAAATTCATTGCCGGTATTTAAAGGAAAATTTTGTGTTCCAACACCTGTTGTCGTATTTATTAACACGCCATTTACGTATATCATTAATTGATCCCCATTTCGCACTCCTGCTAAATGCTGCCATGAATTCAATACAACGGCGTTTGAAGCAACGGCGTTAATAAATCCTGTATTGGTGCTGTTGCTCACCAGGAAAACGTAGTTAGCTCCTTCCCTCCTCAGTAAAAACTGCAGATTTGGGTTATCGGAAGGCCAGGAATAATTACCGGCAATCGGGCCAATCCCTGTATTTGTTTCAGGTTTTACCCAGGCTTCAACAGTTGCAGTATTCCGGGTGCTGAAAATTGTATTGAAGGCAGTGCCGCAATGAACCAGGTCGTTCACCCCATCGAAATGCAAATTCGACGCTGTTGAAAATACGGGTGATGGGGTAAGAAAATTTGATGCAGGACCGGTTAGGGCAAAATTATGGAATGCACCATCAAATGCATTGGCTGTTGAATTGATCAGGGCGCTGATGGCAGTGTTATTACCTCCGGCGATGCCCTGGTTAAAATTATAGTAAGCTACTAACCCGGGCTCATTTCCGCTCAATTCAGTGCCTTTCAGGGAATTAATGGCTGTTTCAGAACGTTCACTATTCCAGATACGAAGTTCTTCTAAATCACCACTAAAAGTTTGGCCACCAAAAGCTGCCTGACCAATATAAAAAGGACCAGATGCAGCTGTATTTGTTGTAGCAATTCTGGTTGCATCTAATACACCATCAATATAAATAGCCTGAAGTTTAGTTGTACTATTAAAAGTAAATGCATAATGATGCCAGTTAAAATCTGTTATTTGGGTATTGGAATTTAAATCGTCGTTAAAAAAGCTAATAGAAATTGTATTATCTAATCTGAAAAGAATACCCATAAATTGGCTGGGAGCAAAATTACCTTCTGAAGCGATATATTGATAAGACCCTAAACTGCGTCTTTTTGCCCAACATTCTATTGTAAAAGACTGATTGGCAAAATTAATGGAGGGGGCAGAAACGTAGTCATTGATGCCATCAAAATCCAGGTGAGTGGCTGTTTGCGAATTGCCGGTAAATTGAAAACCGGCCAGCAAAAAAATAGTAAGCAGCCATTGGCTGAAAAGCTGTGAAAGTTTTTTCATGATATTGAATATTGGTTTAAGTAAGGTACCGGGCAGTTAGCTTTTACATGCAGGCTACCCGAAAACACAGGTAAGCTAAATGCCGAAAGGATAGAAAAAGTATAAAAACAGCGTTGCAATAGCGTTTCAACAGCGTTTTAAATCTGTTTTTGTGCATAAAAATATTGAAAATCAACCATTTGAAAAAATATGGACGTTTGTTTTTAGAAATGAAGAATAGTATTGTACCAGGTAAAATACTTGCAGCGGCTACAGTCATAGTATTTAATGGAAATCCCCTAACCGTTAGTTTTTTGTAAAATGCGGGGGTACTGCAGCAATAAAAAACCCCGGTAAGAATTCCAGGGCGGTGTCCAAAATTTAAAAGCAAAACAGGTTATTATACTTACAACAGCATCCAGGCTATTACCAATAAAACTACCACCCATTGGAAGTTTTTAAAAATTACAATAACGGTCAGTAAAAGCAGTGAGCTTAGTTTCATGATGCAGTATTTTTTAGTTTGAAAAGCAACAATCGGCAACAACAGGAAAATGCAAAAGGTAAATGTTGTATTGGCTGGCTGCAGTTCCGGTCTATAAATGTAAAAAATAGCGGTATAGTATAAGGCCTGCGTTTCATTTTCGTTACAATTGGCGGGTGTAATTAATTTGCACTGGCGTACACCTTTTTTTCGCTGAATATTTCAACACCAATGTTGAAACCCTGATATTTCCTGTCAAATACTATCTTTGGCCAGTTTTGAAAAGCGGAGCGGCTGTTTTATTTACCTCTCTGATAAAAAGTAAATTAATGATTAACCGGAATTTGATGCGTTATTGTGCTATGCTGCTAACCACATGGGTATTAATAATAGCCTGTTTGCCCGTTGAAGCACAGCAATATGACACCCTGCTTACATTGAAGGGGGCCAGCCGTTATAATTTGCTTGAAACTTTTATTCGTTCAACAATTGGTAACCCGGATAAAGAAAAGCGTATATCCGATTGGGTAAGGCAAAACGGGGATGAAACTGAAAAAGAATTCCTTCAGTTTGATCTTGAATTGTCTGATATGGAATTCAGGGGAGAAAGTTCTGAAAAACAGCTGGAGGCAGTAGAAAAATATTTTCAAAAGGCTATAAGTTTTAAAAAACACTACCTGCTGGCCAGCCTGTATTATTTTAAATGCGACAGGTACAAGCGGATGAAAATGTATAATAAGTCAATAGAAAACAGCCTTTATAGTATTGACGAGATGAAAAAGGATCCGGAGGGGGTATATTTTGAACGGGGCTGGCCTTTATATATGATGGGTTTGGATTTTTATCATTATAAAGATTACGACAAAGCCCTGGAACTTTCTCTTGTTGCTTTCAGGTACAATAATGTAAATGGCCCCAATGCCCAATGGTTTGTAAAAGGATGCAGTGACCTGGTTGGTATGAGTTATCTTAAAAGGGGCAATTTTGATTCGGCAAAAATCTGGCTGGATAGCACTTTGCATTATGCACAAATACAAAATGATACGGCCTGGATAGGAATAGCTACCGGCAATATTGGCTCGGTTTATTATTTACAGCAGCAGTACAGCAAAGCCATTCCTTATTTCGAAAAAGCGCTTGCGTATTGCAGAAAATATAATTTATGGGATAATATTTCTCCGTTTTGTACCAATCTGGCTGATTGTTATATGCAAACAGGCAACGGGGCGGCTGTTCCTGCTTTATTAAAAGAGGCAGACTACGCCAACCGTAATAACAACTTACCGGGGCCACCAAATGATGTGGCGTATTTTAAAACAGCCTCGGCCTGGTACCGCAGCCAGGGCAATGCTGTATTAGCATTACAGAGCATGGATTCTGCAAATCTGTATCTGCAAAAGCAGGATGCCGAATACAGCATCATGCAAAAAATGCAGGCCGAAGCAAAGTTGGCCTATCGAAATACAGAAACGGAAAATATGGAATTAAGGCAGGAAGAAAAAAAAAGTAAACTGATGCGATATGGCTTACTAGCGGCCCTGCTTATGATAGCTGTAATCAGCATACTGCTTTTTAAACGTGTAAAACTGCGCCACCAGTTAAAAAAAGAAAAACTGGAGTACGAGAAATTTAAAACGGAAGAGGAACTGCACATGGCATTAACGGAAATAAAAGATTTTACCTGGCATATTTTGGAAAAGAACAAGTTGATAGAAACCTATACAGAAGAGATAGAAAAACTAAAAACTCAAAATTCCAGTATTACCGGGGATCAACTGGCTTCCCTTGAAGCCCTGCACAATGCAACGGTACTAACAGATGATGAATGGGCTGCATTTAAAAAAATGTTTGAAAAAGTACACCCCGGTTTTTTACAGCGCTTAAAGATAAACTACCCTGATCTAACTGCTGCGGAAACACGCTACCTGGTGTTTACAAAATTAAATATCAGTGCCAAAGAAATGGCTGCCATGCTGGGTGTAAGTGCAGAGGCGGTACGAAGTATCCGCTTCCGTTTAAAAAAGAAACTGGATGTGGAAGATAATAATGAACTGGACCGTATGGCAAATGAAGTATGATACATTGCCTTCCTTCAAATAAAAATGCCCCGGGTTAAGCGGGGCATTTTTAAAATTTTCAAAAACTTAATTTTTTCTTTCTTGTTGGTTAAGTTTTTTCACAGAGTTCAGAATGGTGCTTGGTTTGGTTTTGCTTTGGATGTTTGGATGTGCTGTTTTCTAGGGATAAATGTTTTTTTGTTTTCTTGGTTTCGGCTTTTTCAGGATAATTGGGTATTGGTATTCTTTGGATGTTTGGATTTGGATAAAAGAACTTGTATTGTTTAATGCATCACAAAGATGCGGTGCAAACTCAGTTTGTCATAATCCTTTCGTTTGTTGAATGCATTTTGTCGGTGAATGAACCAAAATAACCGATGGAGCCTGCGAAACAGTAAACAAAAAGGCCATGGTAAGAATACCACGGCCTTAAAAACCTATCGTCCAAATGAATTATTGTTTTATTATTTTCAGTGCAGTGCCATCTTCAAGCTGTAGCAGGTAAATGCCTTTTGATACATTGCTGATATCAACCGTTTGATTATTGTTTTTAATGGTAATGGCCTGTATCATTTTTCCACTGGCATCCAGCAGTTTTGCAGTACTGTTTAAAAGTCTGTTTCCGTTCCACTGAATGGTAAATGCATCTGCAACCGGATTGGGATAAACGCTGATACTGTTTTGTGCTTTATTATTCAGTCTTGCAACCGGTGAATACGTGAACTTTCCGTTATAGTCAACCATTTTTAAGCGGTAATAACGTAGCTCACTTGTCCACAATGTATTATCGGTTAACTGGTAATCGTTAGTGCCGGCAGCATTGCGTGCTGTAATAGTACCGGTATTTTCAAAATTGATTCCGTTACTGCTTCTTTCCACTTCGTAATGCAGTAGATTGCTTTCGCTGGTATTTTGCCATTGCAGCAGTACTTCATTATTTTGCTTTACCGCAGAAAAATTAATACTGCTGACGGGTAATAAGCCGCTGAGGGTTTTTACAAAAAATCCGCTGAAGCCGGCAACATCAAAACTTACTTCCCACCTGCTGGCGGTGGCATTCCAAACAATATCGGCATCCACAGGATCAATATTGATCACAGTTCCGGTATAAGATCCGGGTAAACCGCTTCCGTCATTGCTGATACCACTGCGTTTTTCAATTTTTAAATTGGCAATACCTATTGCATCAGCAGGGCCTGTTGGTAAATCAACTGCACTTACCGCATTAAAATCATCAAATTCGGGCTGTGTAAAATACAGGGCAACCCTCCCTGTTGCAGTTGCAGCATTGGTGGCCGGTGTTATTTCGTAATGACGTTTTGCAAATTGAGCGCCAGGTGTGGAAGGTTGTGTAGCCTCTAACCAAACCTTGGCGGTGGTGTTGCCAATAATGGGATTGGTTCCGTTACTCCTGATTGTAGTTATCTCGTTATTGCAATTACCATAATATGTAACATAATCCTGGTGTTGAACCACGGCTGAAAATCCTGAAGCGAGGCTGGCAGGCTGAATTGCTGTTTGCAATTCATAAGCACCCAAATCATAATCTCCCACTCTTACGTTGCTTGTTATGTCAAAAGCATCACCGGTATTTACCCCTGAATTTACTGCAGGGCTGCAGGGTAATAGTTGTAATCCATCGTCGGTAGTTAAAAATTTATTATCGGCACCATCCGGATCGGCAGCGTTTACAAAAGAAACATTCTTTCTGTAAATATTTTCAGCAACTAAAATACCTGTAGCTGTTGCATAACTGATACTATCCAACTGCAGCAGGTTATTAAACGCATTTGTATTATTAACCGAAAATAAAAGTGAAATATCAGCGCCGGCAGAATCGTACTTATTGTTTGATTGGTTATTGCTGAATATGTTATTTCGCAATAAAAGTTCTCCGTTATCATTGTCATAAAAAAGGGCACCGCCACCGTAAAAAGTACTACCTGTGCCATTTGCCTGGTTGTTGTAAAAGCTATTATTTTCAATTGCATTGCCCGGAGCATAGATAACTCCTGATAAGGATAGTGCGCCGCCATTTGAACCATTTGCCGCATTATTGATAAAAATGTTATTTTTTGCAGTTATATTATTGGCATACTGCATCCTTATTGCGCCACCACCTTCTGATGTACCTGTGGTTGTATTTCCGGCAAAAATATTATCAGACAGATTTAAAGTTCCATTTGTTATATAAATAGCTCCACCACTTGCAGCCGAGTTATTATAAATTAAATTTTTTGCAAGTACCGGACCTCCGGAAGTGATATACATGCCGCCACCCCTGTTTCCTGCCGTATTGTTGTATATGGTATCCCTGGTCAAAGTCAGAAAATCCAGTGAAAAAACAATGCCACCACCATTGTTTACAGCATGATTATTATAAATTTTGCTGTCTGTAATATTCAAACTCCGGTCGTTAAAAATACCTGCAGCATCATAAGCCGTATTATTGTAAACCTGGCAAGCGTTTATAGAAGCGAGAGAAGTATAGGAACTCCAAATGCCACCACCAACCGCTCCGGCATGATTATCTTTTACTGTACAATTGTACAGATTAATATCGGCTGAATTATCAACATAAATTCCTCCGCCATCACTTAAGGAACTGTTTCCTGAAATATCGCAAGCATGCATGTTGATCGTTTGGTTTGTATAAACACCAGCACCTAAAACTGCAGTATTGCTGGTAAAGGAACAATTAACAATAACTAATGAGCTGTAATCGTTCATTAACCCACCGCCTAAGCTAGAGGCGGAGTTGCCTTCAAAGATGCAGTTGCTGATGGTTGGCGAGCTATATTGATTACATATGCCCCCGCCGTTACTAGCATGATTACCCACAAATTTACAGTTGCTGATAGTGGGCGAACTGCTTTGGTTATATATGCCACCACCGGAAAAAGTATTTCCATCCGTAATGATAAATCCATCCAGCACCGCAGCATTGGTGAGGTTGTTATATTCATTAAGTATTACACTGTTGTTATTCCCTTTCAGGGTGTCTTTATAAAGTGCCCAGTTGCGGTCGGTCCAGGAAGGGCTGCCCGCAGCGGCAAAACCACCAAATATTTTTACTCCTTCCTTCATGCTAAAACTTTGCCCGCTGGCAGGTTGATAAGTACCCGCTGCCACCCATATGGAATCGCCTTCCTCAGCAGCATCTATCATGCCCTGAAAATCTCCGCTGGCATCAGCCCAGCTTACACCAGTACCTGTTGCGCCCTGCTTAACATAACGGGTGGCGGCTTTTGAAATTATCACCTCCATCAATAGTAACATTGTAAAAATTAATGTCTTCTTCATATATGTATATTTATTAAAAGATTAAGAATGAAATGGCCAATGTCAGACTCACTATTATTTATCACGGTCCGTTTGGAAAAAACAAAGAAGCCGCTCCAAAATTGAAGCAGCAATGATGCGTCCCGCTTTACCCTTGTTTTATAATTTTAAATAAACTTCCATCCTCCAGTTTTAAAATGTAAAGTCCGTTTGCCAGGTTGCTAATATCTATCTGTTGTGTTGTTGATTTTAACTGAATTGATTTTAATAATCTTCCATTTGCGTCAAACAGGCGGGCTTCACTGTTCGTTAGTGTACTGCTTCCCAGATTTATATTCACTATATCAGCAGCCGGGTTGGGATAAATAGTAACAGCATTTTTACCATCATTTTTTATAAAAACAATATTGCTGTAAGTAAAGCTGCCATTATTATCCACCATTTTTAAGCGGTAGTATACCTTGCTGTTATTAACAGTATTATCATTATAACTATAATTATTATTGCCATCACTTCTTGCGGCTACGGTACCTATAGTGATAAAGCTGCTGCCATCTGCACTTCTTTCTATAATAAAATGGTTAGTATTTACTTCATTTGTGGTTACCCATTGCAATTTGTTATAGCCAGTTTGTTTACCGGCGCTGAAGTTTAGTAAATGCAATGGCAACAATCCGCTCAGGGTTTTTACAAAAAATCCGCTGAAGCCGGTAACATCAAAACTTATTTCCCAGCGGTTTTGTGTACTGTTCCATATAATATCTGTATCTGCGGGGTCAATTGTAACCACACTGCCGGTATAGGTAGAAGGCAAACCGGTACCATCGCTGCTCACACCGCTTCTTTTTTCAATTAATAAATTGGCTTTGCCTGCAGCATCGGCCGGGTCGTTTGGTAAATCAACTGCACTTACTGCATTAAAATCATCAAACTCTGCCTGCGTATAATACAAAGTTATTTTTCCTGTTGCCGTTGAGGCATTGGCAGCAGGCGTTATTTCGTAGTGCCGCTTTGCATATTGTGCAGGCTGAGTACCTTCTATCCAAACTTTAGCGGTGGTGTTGCCGTTGATGGGAGAAGAACCTACAGGTTTTAACACAGCCACTGCCTCACAAAGATTAGAAAATACAGTGCTGAATGGAGGGGTGACTGAAAGTGTTTGCCCATAATTTGATAAAGGCAATGTTGTGTTTGTTTTTTGTACTGATATTTTTGAAAGTGTGGCGCCTGCATTTTGTATAACTCTGGTATATCCCACAAAAATATTTCCATTGCCATCTGCAAATAGTGCTGGAAAAGAAACCGGTAATTGAGTGGAGTAACTATTAATTGTTTGTGTTACCCACGATGTTCCATCAAATTTTTTTATTGCAAGGGTAGTAGTATTATCAGTGTAAGCGATATAAGGCGTGCCAGCAGCATCAATAACAAGAGATGTATAAGATGCAACTCCGGTTGAAAAACCCGCTATACCAACTGTAACCCAGTTTGTACCATTAAATTTCATTGTTGTTGCTTTATTGGCATTTCCTGCATCAGAAAAAGAGATATAGGGAGTACCGGCAGCATTAATAGCAAGTGATGTATAAGATGCAGCTCCAGTTGTGAAACCCGCTGCACCTACAGTAATCCAGTTTGTACCGTTAAATTTCATTACAGTTGCTTTGTTGGTGTTACCTGCATCCCGATAACTTATATAAGGAGTGCCAGCAGGATCAATAGTGAGCGAGGTAAAACTTACTATTCCAGCAGAGAAACCTGGTGTACCTACAGTAACCCAGGTGGTACCATTAAATTTCATTACTGTTGCTTTGTCAGCATTCCCACCGTCAGCATAGGATATATAAGGTGTACCACTACCAACAATTATAAGAGATGTGCTATTCACGCTGCTTACAGAAAAGCCTGCTGAACCTACCGTAACCCAGGCCGTACCATTAAATTTCATCACTGTAGCTTTACCGCTGTTCCCTGCATCCTGATAAGCAATATATGGAGTGCCCCCACCATCCATAGCAAACGATATGTTGGTTACGGCTCCGGCAGAGAAACCTGCTGCGCCAACAGTTACCCAGTTTGTACCGTCAAATTTCATTACTGTTGCTTTGTTGCTGTTCCCGGGATCTCTGAATGCAATAAATGGCTCACCATTTTTGTTTACTGCCATGCATGTATATAGTGGGCTGTTTGAACTAGCTGGAATTCCGTCAACACCTATTTTGGTTAAATTAATGGTGCCGGTGTATTTATAAGCAATTACATTGGGATTTGATGAGGCATAATAAAGACCAATCAGAAATGGAATTCCATTGGCATCTAAAGTGCCACTGGTAGAAAAGTAATTTGAGCCAGTATAAAAGTCACCAGTGATCCCGATGATAGCCCAGCTGGTACCATTAAACTTGTATACTGTTCCCAATCCTCCATTATTAATAAATAAATACGGCGTACTTGCCCCATCAATTTGAAACGAAGGTGAACGTGCTGTACTGGATCCTACAGTTGTAGAAGTAGACCAGGTAGCGCCATTGTACTTGTAAACCCATATGCCCAGCCCCTGAGTACTTGCAAAATAAATTATTCCTGTATTATCTACAGCTATAGCGGTAGCCCCGTTAATTGAACCTGAGGTAAAGCCTGCGGTACCCACTACCACCCAGGATGTACCGTTAAACTTCATTACTGTACCTTTTGTAGTGTTATTAGCATCCTGAAAAGCAACATATGGTGTACCACTGGGGTCTAAGGCTAATGAAGTTAATGATGCTGCTCCGGTTGTAAAGCCTGCTAAACCTACATTAACCCAGCTTGTACCATTAAATTTCATTACAGTTGCTTTATTGGCATTCCCCGCATCCTGGTAACTTACATATGGCGTGCCTGATGCATTGATGCCCAGTGAAACAAAAGTGGAAACTCCAGCTGAAAATCCTGCTGTACCAACCAAAACCCAGGCTGTTCCATTGAACTTCATTACGGTTACTTTATTTGCATTGCCAGCATCCTGATAAGCGACATAAGGAATACCTGAGATGTCTGTTTTAATATTAATATACGATGCTGCCCCTGCAGAAAAACCAGGTGTACCGGTATTCACCCAATAAGTGCCATCAAATTTCCTTACTGTTATTTTGTTAGAATTGATCCCATCAGAAAATGCAGCATAGACGGTTCCGGCACCATCAACAGCAATAGATGGATAAAAGGCTGAAGTGTAGGAAGGCTGGTTTAATTCAGACGTACCTACAGGTACAAAACCACATTGTGAAAAGCCATTGGTGATAAATAAAAAAAGAGAATAAAATGCAAAAAATGCCTGGTAAACCCATATGTTGAGTTTTTTCATGATATTGGTTTTTATAAATTTAAAAAATGTACTGCTCGCAAAACAGGATAGCACAGACGCCCAAAACTGCATTTCTTAAAAAAAATTACTTCCAGTCCGTTTGAAACGGGTATTAACACCGTTAGAAAAGCGTTAGAATTTTGCTGACCGTCTTTATGTAATTGATTTACAATACTTTAAAATGAGTATAGGATTCCTGTACTTCTTCAATATTTCTTTAGTTTTGTAACACTTCATTCGCATACTAACTCCCCTGTATTAATGTTACGATACCGCCTGCCCGCTTTTTTTTTGTTATCCTTTTTTTTGATTGGCAGCACCGGTACAACTGCCGGGCAAAACATCGATAGTATTTATGCATTGCAGCAGGGGCCAGAGCGTACGGTAACTATCGGTTTTACGGCCTGGACGCTGGCACTGGCCAAGCAACCCGAAAAGGTGAATGCTTTAACACAGTATGTACAGCAAAATGGAAATACACAGGAAAAATTGTACCTGGAGGAAGCGCTTGCCGGCATTGCACAACCTGCTGACGCTCCTTTTGAAAAAATACTGGCCACTAACGATTACTTTATTAAAAAATTCACTGCAGCTAAGGACCCCTTTTTAATTGCTTACGGTTACTTTACCAGGGCACAGCGGCTGGAAGAGAAGAAGTTCAATAATGAAGCACTCGAAAATTTCATGTATTGTTATGATGCGCTGAATAAGGACCCCGATAAAAATTTTTACCGGCAGGGCTGGTGGCTGCATCAAATTGCCGGCAGTTATTACCTGTTTAACGATTTTGAAAAAGCCATCCAAATTGCCAAACAGGGCTACAGCCATGGCGGAAGATTTACCCCCAATGCTCAGTGGTTTGAACTGGTGAGCCCAAATTTAGTGGCCATGTCTTTTTTAAATAATGGAGATTACGATTCGGCAAGGGTTTGGCTGCTGAAAACCTATGAAAATGCAAAACGCCAACAATCGGTACCCTGGACAGGAATAGCAGGCGGAAATATTGGTAACACCTATTATTTGCAAAAAAAATACCGGGAGGCGGTTCCTTATTTTAAAACTGCCTTAGATACCTGTGTAAAAATTAAGATTTGGGATAATGTAAGTCCTTTTGCCAGCAGCCTTGCAGATTGTTATTTGCATACAGGAGAAATGAACAGCGTGCCTGCTTTATTAAGCCTGGCAAAAAGTGCTGCTGAAAAAGATGGTAGCCCGGAAAACTGGCATAGATACTATTTAGCAGCAGCTAACTACCATAAACTAACAGGCAATACCAGCCTTGCATTTGCTTATGACGATTCTGCACAATTGTATGATCAACAACTTACGGCGCAATATAATATTGACAAAAAAGCACGTTCAGAAGCCGGATGGGCATTTCACAAAAAGCAACTGGAAAATGAACTGGCCATTCAAAAAATAAAAAGAGAAAAATTGCTGTTATACGGCTTGATTGTTGGAGCCTGCCTGCTTTTAATAATTGGCATTTTATACTTCAAAAGGCAAAAAGTGAAATTATTACTGAATCACGAAAAGCTGGAAAATGAAAAGCTGAAAGCAGAAGAGGAATTGCATATGGCACTCACTGAAATAAAAGATTTTACCTATCATATGCTGGAAAAGAATAAGCTTATAGAGAGTTACACAGCAGAAATTGAAAAACTGCAAAAACAAAACCATACCATTACCGATGAACAACTGGCTTCAGTAGCAGCCCTTCGTAATGCAACCGTACTTACAGATGCAGAATGGACCTCTTTTAAAAGCGTTTTTGAAAAAGTACATCCCGGTTATCTGAACCGGCTAAAATTAAATTATCCCGATTTAACTCCTGCAGAAATCAGGTACCTGGTATTTACCAAACTTAATATCACATCTAAAGAAATGGCGGCCATGCTGGGTGTAAGTGCAGAAGCGGTGCGCAATATCCGTTTCCGTTTAAAAAAGAAACTGGACATTGAAGATAATAATGAACTGGACCGTATGGCAAATGAAGTATGATACATTGCCTTCCTTCAAATAAAAATGCCCCGGGTTAAGCGGGGCATTTTTAAAATTTTCAAAAACTTAATTTTTTCTTTCTTGTTGGTTAAGTTTTTTCACAGAGTTCAGAATGGTGCTTGGTTTGGTTTTGCTTTGGATGTTTGGATGTGCTGTTTTCTAGGGATAAATGTTTTTTTGTTTTCTTGGTTTCGGCTTTTTCAGGATAATTGGGTATTGGTATTCTTTGGATGTTTGGATTTGGATAAAAGAACTTGTATTGTTTAATGCATCACAAAGATGCGGTGCAAACTCAGTTTGTCATAATCCTTTCGTTTGTTGAATGCATTTTGTCGGTGAATGAACCAAAATAACCGATGGAGCCTGCGAAACAGTAAACAAAAAGGCCATGGTAAGAATACCACGGCCTTAAAAACCTATCGTCCAAATGAATTATTGTTTTATTATTTTCAGTGCAGTGCCATCTTCAAGCTGTAGCAGGTAAATGCCTTTTGATACATTGCTGATATCAACCGTTTGATTATTGTTTTTAATGGTAATGGCCTGTATCATTTTTCCACTGGCATCCAGCAGTTTTGCAGTACTGTTTAAAAGTCTGTTTCCGTTCCACTGAATGGTAAATGCATCTGCAACCGGATTGGGATAAACGCTGATACTGTTTTGTGCTTTATTATTCAGTCTTGCAACCGGTGAATACGTGAACTTTCCGTTATAGTCAACCATTTTTAAGCGGTAATAACGTAGCTCACTTGTCCACAATGTATTATCGGTTAACTGGTAACCGTTAGTGCCGGCAGCATTGCGTGCTGTAATAGTACCGGTATTTTCAAAATTGATTCCGTTACTGCTTCTTTCCACTTCGTAGTGCAGTAGATTGCTTTCGCTGGTATTTTGCCATTGCAGCAGTACTTCATTATTTTGCTTTACCGCAGAAAAATTAATACTGCTGACGGGTAATAAGCCGCTGAGGGTTTTTACAAAAAATCCGCTGAAGCCGGCAACATCAAAACTTACTTCCCACCTGCTGGCGGTGGCATTCCAAACAATATCGGCATCCACAGGATCAATATTGATCACAGTTCCGGTATAAGATCCGGGTAAACCGCTTCCGTCATTGCTGATACCACTGCGTTTTTCAATTTTTAAATTGGCAATACCTATTGCATCAGCAGGGCCTGTTGGTAAATCAACTGCACTTACCGCATTAAAATCATCAAATTCGGGCTGTGTAAAATACAGGGCAACCCTCCCTGTTGCAGTTGCAGCATTGGTGGCCGGTGTAATTTCATAATGACGTTTAACAAATGGGTTGCCTGCAGCTGTTGGCGTAGTACTTTCAATCCACACTTTTGCCGTGGTGGTGCCGCTTACGGGGCTGGCGCCGTTGGGGCTTAACTTTGCAATAAGGTTGGCGCAGCCTGGAAAATTAGTGGTGCCTGTAACACTTAATGTAGAATTTTGGTTTGCTCCTGCAAGCGTTGTTGCATTAACAGTAACGCTTACCGGCGTTCTTGCACTTTCGCAACCATTTGCGTTTGCAGCAGCTACATAGTATGTGCCAGATGCTGAAACAGCAGTAGTGCCAGCCAAAACTGTACCTCCTGTTGCCGCATTGTACCACTTAATTGTTGCAGAAGGTGCCGGTACCAAATTAGCCACCGTAGTGCTTCCACAAAAAGATTGTGCAGATGCTGTTGGCGCAGTTGGTATTGAAGATCCAGTTGTAACAGGCGAACCTGCTAACCAGTTGGATGTGGCACCGGTTAAAGAAAAGTTAGTTAAGGTTCCATTATTTGCATTTGCAGTTGCATCGGTTAATGTAGTAACGGCACTGTTATTGACTGCATTTATTCCCTGGTTGAATTTGTAGTATCTCAATAAACCTGTTTCATTACCCTGTAATTCGCAAAATCTTGTACGTGCAATATCATCGGCACTTAAGGCGGTATTCCAAATTCTGATTTCATCAATATCACCATTAAAAGGTTCTGTATAACCGGTATTTCCAATCATTACATTATCAGCAGAAGCAGGAAGAGCATATGTAGCTGGAATAACCATATTACCCACACTAACCCCGTTTACATATAATGTTAATGATGTGTTGTTGTATACCATTGCAACGTGTTGCCAGGTTCCGGTTACAACAGTTCCCCCGGTAACAGGATAAGCACCCAAACCTAAGAAACAATTAAAACTGGTGCCGCTGGTACGTAAATCGAATTGTGTATTGCCTATGTGGTTAGAAACAATTGCTCTTGTACCCGTTGTATTATTTGATCTGATCCAGGCTTCAACTGTAAGTGTTTTACTTCCAGTAAGCGTAGTTGATAAACTGCTGCCACAATTAATAATATCATTCGCGCCATCAAAATTTAAATGTGTTGCAGCCAATGCAACTATTACATCTATTTTAGTTCTGGGGCTTTCGCAGGTACTAACCGTTTGGGATACCCAGTAAGATGTTGTACCCACTGAAGCAGTACCTGGTGCTGGTGCTGTTGCATTGCCTGTACCACCTGTTGCAGTAGTGTACCATAATAAATTAGTACCTGTTGCAGTTAAAGGAACTGCTGTGGCACCCTGTGCATAATAAATAGTGGCAGTTGCTGTTGGTGCAGCAGGTATTGGGTTTATCGTAACAGTTACAGCAGTTCTTGGGCCTTCGCAAGTGCTTATAGTTTGCGATACATAGTAGGTGCCAGTTGCTAAAGCAGTGGTACTAATCAATGCAGTGCCGCCGGTTAGCACATTATACCATTGCAAAGCTGTGCCGGTTGCAGTTAAATTAGCAACTGTTGAGCCGGCACAAAATGCTTGAGCAGAAGCAATGGGTGCAGCAGTTGTATTTATAGTAACAGTTACCGGCGTTCTTGCACTTTCGCAACCATTTGCGTTTGCAGCAGCTACATAGTATGTGCCAGATGCTGAAACAGCAGTAGTGCCAGCCAAAACTGTACCTCCTGTTGCCGCATTGTACCACTTAATTGTTGCAGAAGGTGCCGGTACCAAATTAGCCACCGTAGTGCTTCCACAAAAAGATTGTGCAGATGCTGTTGGCGCAGTTGGTATTGAAGATCCAGTTGTAACAGGCGAACCTGCTAACCAGTTGGATGTGGCACCGGTTAAAGAAAAGTTAGTTAAGGTTCCATTATTTGCATTTGCAGTTGCATCGGTTAATGTAGTAACGGCACTGTTATTGACTGCATTTATTCCCTGGTTGAATTTGTAGTATCTCAATAAACCTGTTTCATTACCCTGTAATTCGCAAAATCTTGTACGTGCAATATCATCGGCACTTAAGGCGGTATTCCAAATTCTGATTTCATCAATATCACCATTAAAAGGTTCTGTATAACCGGTATTTCCAATCATTACATTATCAGCAGAAGCAGGAAGAGCATATGTAGCTGGAATAACCATATTACCCACACTAACCCCGTTTACATATAATGTTAATGAGGTGTTGTTGTATACCATTGCAACGTGTTGCCAGGTTCCGGTTACAACAGTTCCCCCGGTAACAGGATAAGCACCCAAACCTAAGAAACAATTAAAACTGGTGCCGCTGGTACGTAAATCGAATTGTGTATTGCCTATGTGGTTAGAAACAATTGCCCTTGTACCCGTTGTATTATTTGATCTGATCCAGGCTTCAACTGTAAGTGTTTTACTTCCAGTAAGTGTAGCTGATAAACTGCTGCCACAATTAATAATATCATTCACACCATCAAAATTCAGGTGGGTGGCCGCTTGGGAAAATGAATTTTGGCTGCTGCCAAAAAATAGTACAAAAACAAAAAAAATCTTGTAAAGTAGAAATTTAAATTGGTTCATGATAAAGGATTTTAAATAAAAATGAAACCTGGGAGGTTACAATCAAGTAAGCCCAGATGCAAAAGAACGCCACTTTGCAAAAGTTAGTGTTACCCAAAAAGACATTCTATTGCCCAAAAAGACATTCTGTTGCCCGAAAAGATTTTAGGCTGTTTCCTGTTGTAAAAATTGGGAGGGAAGTACTTTATTGTACTTTTTAAAGGCGAGTGAAAATTTACCGGTATTTTCGTAACCCATACGTGTTGCTAATTCTTTAATACGGATGTCTTCGGTTTTTATAATCTCCGCAGCTAATTGCATTTGTTTTTCCTGGTAATACTGATAAACAGGTTTGCCAAAAATAAGTTTAAAATCATTTTTAAGTTTGGTGGGGGATATGGAGAAACGGTACGATAGTTCTTCAATACCTTCAAATTTTTGTAAAAGATTATGGGTTAAATGATGTTCTATCTTCATCACTCTTAGCCTGTCGGTATTGGGTATTTCAAAATGTTCGGTAGCAATGTTTTCGTCTGTGTGTTTTTGAACAAAGGTTTCAAACAAACTAATTACCAGCATTTTTACTTTTAATACATTTGCAATACCCTTGCTGCCTTTTACCAGTATTTCTTTTTGAAATGCTGGCAGTAAATCAAATGGCTGCGGAGCATCATCCGGCCATATTAAATACTGCGCACCGCTATCAAAAAATTCAGGCAGTCTGCTATCTGCAAATTTTTTATCGTGCCTCAGGTTTTTTTGTAACCATTCTTTATTAAAATATACAGAAAGATTGGTGGTCTTGGTATGTTTAAAATGAGCAAGGTTAACTGTGGTTTCAGGCTTAAATAATACCCACCACCGATTTGTAAATTCAATATAATGATTGATAGAAGTTGCTTTTTCCTCAACTTCATTTATATCAATATTATAACTTAAAAAATAATAATCACGGGGTAAGGCAAGGTCAAAATAGGGTTTAAAAAGAACGTTCGCCTTATATTCCGATTCTGCATATACCAGCCATAAGCCTTCTTCCAATTCCTGGTAATGCATTACTCCATTTGAAAAAGGATTTTTGGAAGTAAAATACTGTTCCTCTTTGTTGTGTTTTACAAAGGGCATTTTGCCAAAACTGGCAACAATGGCCTCAGGGGAATTGGAAAGATAACTAAGCTCAAAAAAACCTTCTTTGTATGTAAAGAAATATTGTTTGGCCTTTGTAAACCAACTATTAATTTGTTTTGTGAGCAGCATGCTCGTAAAAATAGATGAATAATGCAACTGCAGCAAATTTTGTGCAAATAAAATCCATTACTCTTACTGTTAGGAGTATATGCATTTTTTTACCGCGTATACGCTTTTATTAAACCTATTGCCCTTTCTTTACATCCAGCAATTCCACTTCAAATACCAATGCAGAACCACCGGGTATGCCGTTGTAATCATTGGGCCCGTAACCCAGTGTATAAGGCACATATAATTTATATTTAGAACCTACGGTCATCAACTGCAGGCCTTCCGTCCAGCCACGAATTACACCATTCAGGCTAAAGGTTACGGGCTGCCCCCTGTCGTACGAATTATCAAACCCGGTACCATTGATAAAAGTACCACGGTAGTGACAGGTAACACTGTCCTGCCCGCTGGGCTTAACGCCGGTTCCTTCTGTAATCACTTCATACTGTAAACCACTGGCGGTGGTTGTAACGCCGGGCCTGGTTTTATTTTTTGCCAAAAAAGCCCTTCCTTCGTCAATTGCTTTTTTAGCTTTTTGTTCCTGTGCACGCATCATAAAATTGTTCATACAACTGTTGGCAGCGGCATCATCCAGGATGGGCTTTTTGCCGGCCAGTACATCATCAATGGCTTTTGCAACAATGGCAGAATTTACAGTGGTAATGCCCTGCTGTTTATAAAAATTGGCTACACTGATACCAATGGCATAGCTCACAGAATCTTTGATGTTCTTTAATGCCGGCAAAGGCTTTTTGGCCACCGGTTTACCTGTTTGTGCCTGTATTGTGCTGCTGCCAGCCACCAGAAAAACTAACCATACTATTCGCTTCATATTATATATTTATTTAGCGCCAAAAATAAGTCAGAAATACCATGCAACAGTCAGCCTGGTAAAATTTCTTATTCCAGCCATTGGTACATCAAGTAACAGTTGCTGCCTCGGGGTACTGCTTTTAATAACACTTCCATAATAAAAGGGGCTGGTATACTGCAGGCAGATGTATTACCTTAGCTGTTCAATAATAGCATTATGAAATATTTTTTTACCATTGCAACAGTACTGGCATTATCGGCCACCGGTTTTGCACAGCAGCAACTTACACTTCCCAATGGATGGAGTTTAAGCCCGGCAGGCAGAAGTTTACCCCTGGGCGATCTGCCCCTGAACATGGCTGTTAGTAAATCCAAAACATTGCTGGCGGTAACCAACAACGGGCAAAGCAAACAAACCCTGCAGCTGATCAATACCAAAACAGAAAAAATTTTAGATAACATAGAAATAAAAAAAAGCTGGCTGGGTTTGCATTTCAGCAGCGATGAAAAATATCTGTTTGCCAGCGGTGGCAACGATAACTGGATATTGCAATACAGTACCGCCAATAATAAACTCACTTTAAAAGACAGTATCAGGCTGGGAAAAAAGTGGCCCAATAAAATTTCGCCTGCAGGTATCGAAACAGATGATGCCAGGCACTTATTATATGTAGTAACCAAAGATGACAACTCATTATACATCATTCAGCTGGCAGATAAAAGTATTGTACAAAAAGTGCAGCTGAATGCAGAAGCCTATACCTGTATACTGTCTCCCGATAAAAAGCAATTGTATATTTCTGTGTGGGGCAATCAACAACTGGTGGTTTTTAATACGGTTGAAAAAAAGATCATGCAATCCATACCTGTTGGCGAACATCCCAACGAATTGTGTTTGTCTAAAACCGGCAAATATTTATATGTGGCCAATGCGCTCGACAATTCGGTAAGCGTGGTGGATACCAAACTGAACAAAGTAATTGAAACACTCACTGCCTCTTTATACCCCGATGCACCACAGGGCAGCAGTACCAATGGGTTGGCGTTAAGTGAAGATGAAAAAACATTATTCATTGCCAATGCCGATAACAATTGCCTGGCAGTGTTTGATGTAAGCCAGCCGGGCAAAAGTATTTCCAAAGGATTTATACCGGTAGGCTGGTATCCCACCTGTGTAAAAGTGATTGGTAAAAAAATATTTGTTACCAATGGAAAAGGCTTTTCCTCTTTTGCCAATCCCCGGGGCCCGCAACCTACCAAACGGCGGGTGAAATACCAGGCCGATGATGAAGACGGCCCGCAATATATTGGCGGCTTAATGAAAGGCACTATGAGTATTATAGATATGCCCTCCGAAAAAAAACTGGCCGCATACTCTCAGCAGGTATATAAGAACACTCCCTACACCAAAGAAAAGGAATCCTTATCCAAAGGAGAAGCAGGTAATCCCATTCCACAAAAAATTGGAGATCCTTCACCCATAAAATATGTGTTTTACATTGTAAAGGAAAACCGTACCTACGACCAGGTGCTGGGAGATGTGAAAGAAGGAAACGGTGATACCTCGCTGGTTTTGTTTGGAGAAAAGATCACGCCCAACCAGCACCAACTGGTGCAGGACTTTGTGCTGCTCGATAATTTTTACGTAGATGGGGAAGTAAGTGCAGACGGGCATAACTGGAGCCTGGGTGCTTATGCCACCGATTATCTGGAGAAGAACTGGGTAACCAGTTATGGCGGACGTGGCGGCGGATATGATGCAGAAGGAACAAGAAAGATTGCCAATAATAAGGGCGGATTTATATGGGATGCCTGTAAAAGAGCAGGTGTTAGCTATCGTACTTACGGCGAGTTTGCAGACGATTACAAGGCTAATATTCCGGTGTTGGAAAATCATTTTTGCACCTACTATACCAGCTGGGATCAAAGGGTGAGAGATACCACCAGGGTAAACCAGTGGAAACGCGATTTTGATAGTTTGGTTGCCATTAATGCCCTGCCGCAAATGAATACCCTGCGCCTGATCAACGATCATACAGAAGGGATGAGTAAGAACCGGCCCACCCCATTTGCTCATGTGGCCGACAATGATTTGAGCGTGGGTATGTTCATTGAATTATTAAGCCAAACTAAAATATGGAACCAGAGTGTGGTATTCATTGTAGAAGATGATGCACAGAACGGGCCCGATCATGTGGATGCACACCGCAGCCCGGCATACGTGGTGGGTCCCTATGTAAAACGTCATTTTGTAGATCATACCCCTTATACCACCAGCGGCATTTTACGTACCATGGAACTGATACTGGGCATTGCGCCTATGAGCCAGTACGATGCAGCCGCCACACCGCTATGGCGTTGTTTTACGGCTACACCCGATTATACAGCCTACAAAGCATTACCCAGCAATATTGATCTTACAGAAAAGAACCTGGTATGGAATGAACTGTCGCAACGTTCTGCTGCATTCGATCTTACTAAAGAAGACAGGGTGCCCGACCTGGAATTCAGTGAAGTGATATGGAAAGGGGTAAAGGGATTGCATAGTATAATGCCGGCACCAAGAAGGGCGGCTTTTGTGAAAACCTCAGTGGTGGATGATGATGACGATTGACAGATGGGCACGCAGAGGGAAAAATTTCTCACTGCGGCATGGAAAATAAATTTGATAAAGGGTTAGCACGATTTTAAAAGTGCTAACCTTTTTTATTGTACGGTAACAAAAGAAATAATTTCAGTGTATCAGTGGCAAACTCATTTCGCTGCAGGCGAACTTATAAGTCTTTCATCAGTTGTTGAAAGGAAACTTCTTCCAGTATCATTCTTGTGGATGCGTTGTTGCCGTTATGCCATTTAATCAAACGGATGCAACCATTTGCAATTTCAATGCCTGTAATATCGCCATCACTAAAGCAGCAGCAACCGCTGTTGAAATACGAGGGCTTTATTTTTTCCGGCACATCCTGCTCAATGATATTGGAAGGGTGCGGGGAATATTTGCCGGATGCAAAAACGGGTTTGTGGGTATGGCCGGTAATGAGCAATACGTTTTTTCGGTTACTGCTCCACTGGTACATCAGTTTATTGTGTTTGTTGCGCAGCCAGTCGTCTTTACTGGGTGTGTTTACATTAATCCTTAAATAACGTTGAATGGGTGTCCATAAATGCGCTACCAGCCAGGTGCTGAATGCATTGTTGTCACTCATCTTGTCGCCCTGGTGACCATGTGTGCAAAAAATGGTAAGGGCTTCGTTACCGATATTGGTTTTTAAAATGATGCCCTCGTAAATGGGGAGGGGCAGCGTAAAATATTTTTTCAATAACCGCTCTGCATCCCATTTATTTTTCCAGATGATATCGTGGTTGCCAAAAGTTTTATAGTATTTGCCGGGTTGAAAAGCTGCCTCCGCTGCAAAAGCTTTTTCATTGGCAGGCAGCACCTGTTCGGGCGTATATTTCCACAGTTCCTCACTATCGCCTAAATTAATGAAAGAAAAATTCTGTTGGTGGTAATACTTCAGTGCCTGCAGGTAATTGAATTCGTTATTGGCAAAATCATCGGCGTAATCGCGGTTGCCCTTGTGCTGGTCGCTGAAGAGGATGAATTTATCTTTATTAATGTCAATAGAAATACTGCATACCCTTTTGCCATTTTTTTTGACGCTGTTATATAGTTTGCTCAGGGAGCGGAATACTGCTTCCTTCTCAGGTTTTGCGCTGAGTGTATTGGCCATCCAGGTAAGCGGCCGGCGGAATAAATATTGTAACAGTTTACGCATGGTGAGTGGTGAGTGGTCAATGGTGAATGGTCAATTGTCAATGAAAACTTCTGTTCGTGAACTGTAATATTCACCATTGACCACTCACCATTCACATCTTTGGTTGAAAATATTTTCCTACAAAGGGCAGCTTTACCAGTTCTTTTCTTTCTACCTGTGCAATAAACCAGGTGTACAGCAACAGTAGCGCAGTGGCCACCACATATCCCACCCACACATTTGTAACCAATGCCGTAATGCCTTTATGAATGAAGAACAGGATTACCACAATGACGATATATGCCACCAATTTTTTCCAGGGATAAGGTACACGGTATTCTTTTTGTCCCCATACAAACGAAAACACCATCATGCTGCCATAGCAAAAAAAAGTAGCCCAGGCACAGGCCATATAACCAAAATGCGGAATAAAAAAATAATTGATGCCAATGGTAATGGCTGCACCGGCAAGGGTGATCCAGGCACCGGCTGAAGTTTTATTACCCAGCTTATACCAGATAGACAGGTTGTAATAAATGCCCAGGAACATATTGGCCAGTAATAAGATGGGTACCACAGCCAGGCCTTCCCACATTTTTTCGGCAATAAAATATTTCCAGATATTGATGTACAGGGCCACCACCAAAAACATCATGCAGATCACGATCACAAAAAATTTCATCACCCTCGAGTAAGTGCGTTGCGGATTTTCGCTGCCGGCCTGTTTAAAGAAAAAAGGTTCGGCTCCCATGCGAAAGGCTTGTACAAAAAGGCTGATGAGGATGGATAATTTATAACAGGCACTGTAAATACCAGCCTGTTCAAATTTAAATTTTTCATCACCCGGCACCCACCATTTCAGCATGATACGGTCCATGGTTTCATTAATCACCCCACCCATGCCCACAATGATCAGCGGCATAGAATACCCGATGATCTGCCGCCATAGTTTCCAGTCTACCTTAAACCTGATGACCAGTAATTCTTTGTATAAAAACAGCAGTGTTACAATGGCCTGTATCAAGTTGGCCATCACAATATAATACACCGGGTTGCGTGAGGTATCTACCAGTGAGGCATACCACGAAGCGGGGTTTGCCCTGGCATGCACATAACAAACCGATAAAAAGAACCAGGTAAAAAACAGGTACGCTACTATGCCGGTGATCTTTGCCAAAGCATATTTTTTTGGACGGCCATCGTACCTCAGTTTTGCAAAAGGAATTACCGCCAGCGTATCCAGCATAATGATGAAGATACTCAGCTTGATCAGTTCGGGATAATTGCTGATGCCTGCAAATGTGGCCAGCTGCTGATGAAATAACAGCAGGGTCATTCCAAATAACAGGGTGCTGATGATGATGGAAGTGGCGGTGGTATTGTAGATGGTGTTTTTGTTTTCGCCGTTATTAGAAAAACGGAAGAAGGCGGTTTCCAGTCCGTAAGTAAACAACACATTTAAAAAGGGCAGTACCGAATATACCAGGCTCATTTTGCCATAATCCTGGCTGGACAGTACATTGGTAAGGTAAGGGGTAACCAGGTAATTGAGAAACCTTGCGGCAATAGAACTTACGCCATACCACATGGTTTGCCCCGCTAATTTTTTAATGTTGCTCAAATTCCTGCTTATTTTGCCCAAATTTACTTGTATAATTTTAAATATTGTTGAAATAAGCTGTGCAACCGTTTAATAGTAAAATCTATCTTTGTAATTATAAAATTATATTATGAGATACTTCTTTGCATTGATACTATCCCTGGCTGCAGGTACTGCTGCTATGGCACAGGCACATACTGCCACTGTTGAATATTTGAAAGTAAACCGCCAGGCGGTGGTGAATGATATGCCTTTCCCTGAAAAAACTGTTCGGGATGCTATAGATAATAAAATGGAACAATTGGGATACAAGGGAAAAGAGGTAAAAGGTTTTACGGTATATAAAGGTGTACGCTTGCCGGCACTGGGCAATGAATTGTACGACCTGTATTTTGCAGCCGATAAGAAAAGCCGCAAGGATAAAGACAACTCCACCCTTACCCTGCTGCTGTCGAAAGGATTTGACAGTTTTGCAGCCGACAGTACCGATGCGCCTTTAATGGAAAATGCCAAAACCTACCTCGACAGTATTAAACTGATGATTGCGGCCTATGACCTGGAGCAGCAGATCATTGCGCAGGAAGATGCGGTAAAAAAGGCGGATAAAAAATACAATAACCTGGTAGACGATGGTGCCAGCCTTGAAAAAAAGCGCAAGAATATTGAAAAAGATATAGAAGACAATAAAAAAGACCAGGCCGGTCAGCAGTCAGAAATTGAAAAGCAAAAACAGATTTTAGAAACCTTAAGGAGTAAACGCAAACAGTAATTAACGTTCTGCAAACCTGCGGTCTTTAACCAGGGAGGTATCTGTAAGGCTGTATAAAAAAACAATCAAATTATTCTTCTCCGCATTGCTGATAGTAATGCGGTTTTTTAATGCGCTGTCTAAAGTGGGCTGTGTGGTAATGATGCCCGTGCTGTAGTGAGCAATGGCCTGTCCAATGGTATAAAACCGGCCATCGTGCATATAGGGAAAGGTAAGCATGATATTGCGCAGCGAAGGCACTTTAAATTTCAAAGAATCATCTTTATTCCCCGTGATATTCATACGCCCGGCATCTTTTAAAAAAGGATTCTGCGCCATGCCGTTATTGCGGAATGTGTTATCGGTAAATAAAGGTTCTTTATGGCAGGTTTCGCATTTTGCCTTAAAAACAGCATACCCTTTTTCTTCTGCAGAAGTAAATGCTGCTGCTCCTCTTTTTACTTTATCATATTTACTGTTGTAAGAAACTATAGAGCCTGTAAACTGTGCCAGCGCTTTCAGCATGCGCTGGCTGTTGATGAGTGTACTGCCAAATGCGGCTTTGAATAATTTTGGATAAGCCGTATCCTTTCGCATCATCTGCAGTACCGAATCAAGGTTTGCGGCCATTTCGTTTTTAGCGGCTAAGGGTGCCAGTGGCTGCACTTCAATATGATTGATGCCGCCATCCCAATGCAGCAACGGCATCCAGGCCAGGTTAAATAAGGGCGGTGCATTACGGGTGGTAAGGCCGTTGTTAAAACCATGACTGAAATCGTGATCATAACTGGCAAAAGCTGCAAACTGCTGGTGGCAGCTGGCGCAGGGAAAATTGCCATCCCGGCTCAGGCGGCCATCGTAAAATAATTTTTTACCTAACTGAAATCCCTGCTCGGTTAATGGATTGGTGGCATAAATATTTTTAGGGGGTTGGGGCCAGCCATTGGGAATGGTCAGTTGCAGTGGCGTGGGAGCAATACCATTATCCTGTGTTTTTATATCGCCTGTTTTAAATGCATAGGGAATGGTAAGTGCCAGCGCTATAAACGCAATCAGTAATATGGTCGCTTTATATTTCAATTTAATGTTGCATAATTGTTTTTACCGAAAACAGGTTGCTGTAATTGGCTGCAATTTTTTTGGCCAGCTCACCCGGCGTAGTGCATACAGGGGTTGTGGCAATTTTAATATCATTGGGCGATTGCCACCATTTATCCAGGTCGGCTTCAATAACGATTGCTATAGTTTTAGCCGGGTCAATGGTGAGTGGTGAACCTGCCTGTCCGGTAGGCAGGTGGTGAATGGTGAATGGGAGAGATATTTTTTTTACGGTATTGTTTGTACCGCTGAAACCGCCGATATGGTATTCAAAACGGTTATTTACCTGCGATGATACATTGGAACTGCCTTCCAGTTTGGCCATGATATACCCGCTGTTCCAGGTCCAGAACATGCCGTTCAGCGGATCCAGCGCACCAGTCTGTGCGCCGCTTACATTGTGCAGGCTGTCTACCCCAATGGTAAAATCAACAGTAGTGTAAGTGCCGGGCTTTATGCTGATGGAAAATGTTTTGCTGCCATCGCTGGCTTCATCCACCAGATGGCAATTTTCGTTTTTATCAGCGGCAGTATTACCGGAAAGAGAAATATTGCTGATGTAGTATTTAAGATTTTTTATACTGTACTGCTCTCCAAAACTGTTGGTATACAAACTGTCGTTCAATACAAGGGGCAAACCTTTTACAGTATTGGTAAAAGTGAATTGTACGTTCCAGGTATTTGGCTTAAAATGAAAAGCCGTTACTATGCATAGTAACAAAAGGAACAGGCCATATAAAGCAAGGCGGATTTTCATATGGTTTACCAAACATCGCGGCTTACTTTTTTTCTGAAATCTTTAATAGTGCCGATCTTCTTTTTTGTTTCCAGGCGTTTTTCTTTTACGCCCTTGGGTATTTTGGTGGGTTTTCGTTTTTTAGGAACAATAAGCGCTTTGTGTACCAGTGTATTCATTTTCGCAATCACTTCTTCTTTATTGCCCAGCTGGCTGCGTTCGGTTTGGCTTTTTACCAACAACATGCCATCGGCATTTATTTTATTGGCCAGTTTTTCTTTGATAAGATCTTTTTGTTCTGAACTGAATAATGCTGAATCTTCCACATGCCAATAGCCTTCCACCATGGTTTCTACCTTGTTCACATTTTGACCACCTTTGCCACCGCTGCGGGCTGTTTTAAATTTTATTTCTGCAGATATATCCGTCATATGTACAAATTTACCGATAAAAAGAAGCATTTTGCAGCCATATTCTGTTTATTTCGGTCTATTATTTCAATAAGCCGGATTTTTTTAGGATTTTTGTAAGCAATCAACCAGACAGGAAATGACGTCAGCCATATATAATTCTTTAACCGAACGAAAACAACAGGGGAAGAAATCTTTTGCCGTGCTCATCGATCCCGACAAGGTGAACGATAGTAATATGGAGCAACTGATTCGCCTGGCTGTTGACGCCAAAGTGGATTATTTTTTAGTGGGCGGCAGTTTGGTCATTTCCAGTTACCTGGATGAATGTGTACAGCGCATCAAAAGTGCCTGCAGTATTCCCGCCATATTATTTCCCGGCAGTCCCAACCAGATCAGCAAATACGCGGATGCCTTATTATACCTGTCGCTGATCAGTGGACGAAATGCCGACCTGTTGATTGGTCAGCATGTGATCAGTGCACCAGCTGTAAAAAAAAGCGGACTGGAAATAATGCCCACCGGGTATATGGTAATTGATGGAGGTGCGCCTACCACAGTGTCGTATATCAGCAATGCCACACCCATACCTGCCGATAAAAATGAAATTGCCATGTGTACCGCCATGGCCGGCGAAATGCTGGGCATGAAATTGATCTATATGGATGCCGGCAGTGGCGCCAAACGCGCCATTACAGAAGATATGATTGCCAAAGTATCCAAATCAATTGATATACCCCTGATCATTGGCGGCGGCATTACCGAACCCGAAAAAGCCTATCTCAACTGCAAGGCCGGCGCCGACGTTATCGTTGTTGGCAATGCCATAGAAAAAGATCCCCACTTAATTAAAGAAATGGCCGCAGCGGTACATAGTGTGCCGGTGAAGGTGTAACTAGTAGTCGGTGGGGCAGTGACCACAGACTCAAATCTAAAGGCAGGGCACCGGCAAGGCAATCGATGCCGGTCATATGACATTTCAATTCTTCTTCAATATAGTTACCCGTTCCATAATACATAAAGCAGCACACCAATAAAATAAAGCAGTACTACCGCAATAATTAATATCATCCGCATAGCAATCGTTTATAACATACTATATTTCAAGACCGGTGGAATAAACGAAGGGTTGCAGCCATGTTATTTTTGTATCTGTATAAAATGTTTGCCAATAGCAGGCCAATAAAATATTTCGTTTTGCAACCATTCAGTTTTTGAACTGTTATATGTGGTACAAAAATCTCAGGCATATTTCACCATGCAACATATTACTATTGATAGTTTAAAAGATGCAGCCCGTTTTTACAGGGCCAATGTGATTAACAGCATTACCGGGTATAAATCGGCTAATCTGATTGGCACTCTGCATCCATCAGGCATTACCAACCTGGCCATATTCAGCAGTGTAGTGCACCTGGGGGCCGATCCTGCACTGATTGGTTTTATACAGCGGCCGCTTACTGCCACTTCCCACACCTATAAAAACATCCTGGCTTCCGGCCAGTATACCATCAATCACATACAGCAAACAATGGCAGAGCAGGCTCATTACACATCGGCAAAATTTGAAGAAGGCATTTCAGAATTTGATGCCTGTAATTTAACCCCGCAATTTATAACGGGGTTTACTGCGCCTTTTGTACAGCAAAGCAGTATTAAAATAGGGCTGCAGCTGGTGGAAACCATACCCATCCAACACAACAATACCATCCTGGTAATTGGCAGTGTGCAGCATATTATTTTAGAAGATGATCTGCTGGCAGCAGATGGCACCATCAATTTGACGCAGGCAGGTACCATTGCCTGCAGCGGGTTAGATACATATTATGAAGCCGCAAAACTGGCTCAATATCCTTATGCCAAAACAGACCAGTTGCCCTGGGTAAAAGCGGTGTGAACTGACGGGGCAAAATACCGGCTGCATCGTTAGCTGTAAACAAATAACAACCGGCAAGGCCTGTTCGAAATGTTACTTCACTTTCTCCACCCTTGAAGGCGTATCTTTTCCACTTACAATTGTTTTGCTGCTGATAGCAATGGCTTTAATGATCTCGGCCATATTGTTCATGTCCAGCGTGCCTATCTCATCACTTTGTTGATGGTAATTGGGTTCGTTGTTGGGAGCTTCTTCCATTTTACTGGTAGAAATGGTATGTGCAGGCACTCCCAATGCAGCCAGGGTGGCATTATCACTGCGGTAAAATAAATTTTGTTTGGGGTAGGGGTCTGGCTCAAAATGAAATTTAGAGCCCTGCAGGTTGGCCTGCAGAATTTTGCCCATATCGCTTTTTTCGTAGCCGGTAATATAGGCACTGTTGGTACCCCATTTACTTTCGGTACCAATCATTTCTATATTGAATAAGGCTATCACTTTATCAGGATCCATTTGTTTGCTGAAATAACGGCTGCCAAAACCGCCAATTTCTTCGGCAGTAAAAGCAACAAAGAGCAATGTACGTTCGTTGTTTTTTTGTGCTGCAAAATATTTAGCCAGCATCATTACGGCAGTAGTGCCGGCGGCGTCGTCGTTGGCGCCATTGAAAACAGAATCCATATTCTTGTCGGGTTTACCAATTCCCAAATGATCGTAATGACCGCTGAAAACCACATATTCCTCTTTTTTGCTTTTGCCGGGAAGCATGCCCACTACATTTTTCAGGTGTTGCTGGGTTAACTGGTTTTGAATATGCAGGTTGATGGCAGCCGGATTGGTATTGGATGTTAAAATAAATACCTGCGATACAGCAGACTGAAACTTTGCATTGCCTGCAAAGCGTTGAATGCCCTTAAAGCGGTTGGCATGTGCTGTGTCTACCAATACCAGCACGTTCTTCTCCATTTCAAATACGGGGAATACGGCTTTAGAAAAGTTATCTTCTTTTTTTACCACCACAATTTCATATTCCTTCAGCGAACTGATATTGATGTTTGCAGAAGTAGTATTGGCCGCTACATTGCTGATGCTTAAAGAATCATTATCCAGCATTCCGCTGATGGTAACAGGCTTTGCTTTTGTCATGGTAATTTCCTGGAAATAAGAGGTGTTGTTGCCAAAGAACTGCAACTTGCTTTTTGCAAATTCGCCGGCAATAAAATCAGCGGCTTTATCAATACCCGGGCTGAAGGTTTTACGGCCCTGCATATCATCTGCAGCAAGAATTTTTTCTATTCTTTCCACTTCGGCGGCATTAATGATCTGATCGATATGTTGTGCAAAAGAAAGCAGGCATACAAAGCCTGCAGCAGCTGTTAAAAATAGTTTCTTCATTATTGATTTTTCGTTGTTAATTTATCCGTTATTATAAACTCATCATCTCTTTAAACTTTACAGCCTGCCTTCTGCTTACTTCAATTTTTTCGCCGCCATGCAGTTCTAACAGTAACCCGCCGTTAAAATAAGGTTCAATTTTTTCAATCATGCGCAGGTTTACAATATGCTTGCGGTTGGCGCGGAAGAACACTTTTTCATCCAGTCTTTCTTCCAGCGCATTCAGCGATTTTAAGATCAGTGGTTTGTTGCTTCCAAAAAATACTTTGGCGTAGTTACCCACGCTTTCAAATAAACGCACTTCGCCCAGTTTTACAAACCAGCAACGTTCGCCGTCTTTAACAAATACCTGGTCGGCCTCGGTTAGCATACCTCGGTTGATGCCGGCCATGGTGGCAGCCAGCTCCTTTTCTTCGGCCTGTTGTAATTTCTGCAGGGCATCGGCCAGGCGTTTGGGCTCTACCGGTTTCATTAAATAATCCAGTGCATTTACTTCAAATGCTTTTAAAGCATATTCATCATAAGCGGTGGTAAAAATTACATGGGGGGCACGTTCCAGTTCCTGCAGCATATCGAAGCCGGTTTTTCCGGGCATCTGGATGTCTAAAAAGACCAGGTCGGGAGAAAGGTTTTCTATTTTCTCCAGGCCTTCTGCGGCATTGGCCGCTTCACCAATCACTTCTATTTCCGGAAAATCGAGTAGTAATTTTTTCAGCTCATTTCTTGCCAAACGTTCATCATCAATAATTACAGCTTTCTGCATGGTTCTATGTTTTTTATTGAATTGTTTTATATCGTAACGGGCATGGTTACTTTAGATTCTACCATATTATCATCCATATTCCTGATGGCGAAGGTGGCCTTTCCCTGGTACATAAGGTTCAGGCGGTCCTGGGTACTTTTTATACCAAAGCCATCGCCATTGATATTGCCATTGAGCTGGCCGGTATTTTGTACCAGCAGTTCCAGGTTATCGCCTTTAAAATCTGCTACTATACGTACCACACCTCCATCCACCAGTTTGCTGATGCCATGTTTAATGGAATTTTCTACCAGTGTTTGCAGCATCATGGGTGGAACGGGCTGGTGCAGGGTATCAGGATCAATATCCATTTCCACTTTCAGCCTTTCTTCAAAACGCATGTATTCCAGGGCCAGGTAATCTTCCACAATGTCCAGCTCTTTTTCCAGTGTTACGGTTTCTGCTTTTTCTGCCTTCATACTGCTGCGCAAAATATTACTCAGTTCGGTAATGGCTTTTCTTGCCCTTTCCGGATTTTCATCCACCAACGCCCGGATACTGTTTAAAGAATTAAAAATAAAATGCGGGTTGATATGTGATTTGATTGTTTTTAACTCCAGTTCCTTTACGGTGCTTTCCAGCTTCAGCCGGTCCAGCTGGTCCTTCCGGTTCTTATCTACATAATGATATACGATGTAGGCTAAAAACCAAAGGGCAATCACCAGGATATTTTGATAGATGCCAAACAATTCCGTTTTGTCCTCATATTTCCAAACTCCCGCCTGGTCCCGGTGCCAGCCGTAATTTTTCCGGATGTCTGAAATGGTTCTTAAGCCAATAGAATCTTTCAGCGGGGAATTGCTGTAATAGGCAATCTTATCCAGCCCTGCACCGGCTTCCGCCTTTTTGGCTTTTTCCAGCTTGTAATTCTGCAGGTAGTAATCAAAAGAATAGGCGGTGCGGTGTTCAATGGCATTGCCTCCGTAAGACTGTAACAGTGCCGTACCCACGATGCCAATAACAAAAAGTCCCAAAAATTTATTGAACGAAAACCTGAGCCAGTGTGTTTTTTTAATGATGGTTCTTAAAATATGTGTGGCAGTAATACCTGCCAGTAAATAGATACCAATGCTTACCAGGTATTCCTGTTCGCCTCCATGCTGGGCAAACTGCTCCCTGAACACCACCAGGTTAAAATAGACATGGATGAGGCCAAAAATACCCCAGCCCAGGATCTGGCATAACCAATACCTGATATTTAATGTACCCATATTACAAATCTATATTACAAGATAGTGAATTTACGGTGTGTTTTGATTAATGGTGAAATGGTGGTGTGAGAGGTGTGTTGATATTAAATGATAACATTGTTTGCATTTGTATCATTTTTTTTGCAATTTGTGCAACCCTTTACAAATATGGGCAATCTTCACCGTATTCACTTAACATCTAAATATCAACAACATGTCATTTAATTTGATCGACGCAGCAAAAGGCCTATTTACAAATGAACTGGTAAATAAGGCAAGTGCTTATTTGGGCGAAAGCGAAACAGGCGTTTCTAAAGCCATTACGGGTATAGTTCCTTCAGTTTTAAGCGGACTTTTAGGTAAAACGGCTACGCATGAAGGAGCAGGTGCAGTGGCGCAAATGGTGGAAGCAGAACATGGTTCGGGTATACTGGACAGTTTGGGAAGCTTTTTTGGTAACGATACCAGTAGCTTATTGGGCAAAGGCGCCGGTTTATTAAGTGGTTTGTTTGGTAATAAAGCAGACGGTATCACCGGGCTGATATCAAATTTTTCCGGAATAAAATCTTCTTCTGCAACTTCCTTATTAAGCATGGCACTGCCAGCAGTGCTGGGCTTGCTGGGTAAACATGCAGGTGGTACCGGCGCAAGTGGTATTGCTTCCTTATTAAGCAGCCAAAAAGATAATATTGCTGCAGCAGTACCTGCCGGTTTAAACCTGAGTAGTGTATTGGGTAACTGGAGCGGTGCGGTTAGCGATGTAACTCCTGCTGCTGCTCCTGCAGCACATCATGTACATGCAGGCACCAATGAAGAAAATGGTAACAGCAGCCTGAAAATTTTATTGCCATTGCTGTTGCTGGCATTACTGGCCATGGGTGCCTGGTATTTATTTGGTGGAAAGGGCAAAGAGCATGAAGGAACAGAACATACAGTGAGTGCCGACAGTGGCCAGGTTAAAACTGAGCAGGTGGCAACAGTAGTAACCGAAGGTACCAGGGAATCACTGAAAGTGAAACTGGCCGATGGTGTGGAAATTGATGCATATAAAGGTGGTATCGAAAGCCAGTTGGTTGCTTTTTTAGATGACAAAACTGCCACTGTTGATACTGTAGATAAAACCAAAAACTGGTACGATTTTGATAACCTGAATTTTAAACTGGGTAAAGCTGATTTAACTGATTCCAGCTTGGTGCAGGTAAAAAATATTGCAGCTATTTTAAAGGCATACCCTGCAGTTAAAATGAAAATTGGCGGATATACAGATGCAAGCGGAGATGCAGCAGCCAACTTGAAATTATCGCAGCTGAGGGCTGACGCAGTTGCAAAAGCCATTGTTGCAGCAGGTGGTAATGCGGCTCAGCTTACAAAAGCAGAAGGATACGGTTCTAAATTTGCTAAGGAACCCGCAACTGCAAGTGATGAAGCCAGGAAAAAAGACAGGAGAACAGCAGTAAGGATTGTAGCGAAATAAATTCTTCAGGCATGATAAAATTAAAAACCTCTGCATTCGCAGAGGTTTTTAATTTTATTCTTTCAGCACACCGTTTGCAAGGGTAGGCAACCGGGAGATAAATTATATCAGGCATTAAAAGCCACTGCAAATTCTTTTGCAAATGCTTCCAGCTTTATAGTACCCAATACCGGTCTGTTCTTCCAGTAATCTTCCTGCATCTTACCCTCTCTTAATGCACGGCCCATGGTGGTATATGCTTCAGACATGGTTTCATTCAGGCCTGCCTGCTTCATGCCTTCCAGCGTTTGCCCGTCGGTAAAAGCCACCCAGGGAATGCCGGGTTTGCCAATGGCATTACCCAGTATGCCTGCAATTTCAGCACCCGTTTTTTCATCACCGGCTACATAACGCACTGAAGATCCTGTAAAATTCAAGGCCAATAATTCTTCGGCAGCCGCTGCAGCAATATCATTGGTATGTACCAGCACTAATTTCTCTTCGCCCGCGGCAAAGTTGCCACCTGTAATATTCATTCCTTTGATCAGCGGAATCATGGCAAAAAGATTGTACATAAAGTAAGAGGGTCTTAAAAACTTCACGTTGATGCCAGTTTGTTTTTTCAGCAGCTCTTCAAAATCAGCCAGTCCGTCAACAGGGCCTGCACCATTGCCCATATGTGCGCCAATGCTGCTTAATACCACTACATGGTTAACGTTATTGGCAACAATGGCATCGGTATAATTTCTTGCTACGGTATTTTGATAGTGCCTGAAATTTTCAACAGTAAAGTTGGGAGGTATCATGGCATACACTGCATCTGCACCTGCAAAGGTGTTTTTTACAAATGCGGCATCTTCTACCGACCCTACGGCTGCTGTTGCACCCTTAGCAACAAGACCCTGTAATTTTTCTGCACTGCGGCCAACAACAGTTACGCTATGGCCTGCACTTAATAATTGTTCAGTTAACGGAGTGGCAATATGTCCTGCACCTCCTGTAATTACATACTTCATAATTGTGTATTTTATTTGTTTATTTTTATTTGTATATACAAACGAAGAGATAAAAAATTTTAGCCCAGCTTGTCTGTTAATTTATTAATACTGGATATCATACGCATGCTTTCGTCGGCTCCCAGTATTTCAGTATAGGTGGTATAAAAATCATTCATACAGGTTTTCATCTTAGGCAATAATTCCCTGCCTTTAGGTGTAGGGTACACGTTGGTAACCTTACCCTCGGTGGTGCGTACCAGCAGTTTTTTATCTTCCAGTTTTTCAATTAACCTGGTAATAGTGCTGGGGCTAAGCTGCATTTCTTCGGCAATAGCGCCCGGTTGTACCCCCGGGTTATCCAACACCATCATAAGTAAATAAGCGTGGCTGGGGGCCAGGTCAATCTTCTTCCAGTTTTCTACTGCAATCTTTTCTACTTTACGGGCCAGCGCCCCGGTAGAAAAATAAAGACATTTGCTGAAACGGCTGTTTGATGATTTCATTTACTGAATAAAGATACAATGATTTTGTTTGTATGTACAAATATAAACAGGATTTTTTTTACTCTCCAAATTAAAACTGGTTTTTGGGCTGGCTGGCAGGATTGCGAAAAAAGTTAGCAATTCTTATATAAAATTTGCTAATTTTACCACATGGCAAACCCCAATTTAAATAACGAAGGCGAATTTGCAGATAAGGATTATGAAAATACCATCCGGCCCGCAGCTATCAATGATTTTAGCGGGCAACCACAGATCATAGAAAATATTTCCATTTTTATCAAGGCTGCTAAGTTGAGGGGTGAGGCGCTGGATCATATTTTATTTCATGGTCCGCCGGGTTTGGGCAAAACCACTTTATCACGGATTGTTGCCAACGAACTGGGCGTAAGTATTAAGGAAACCAGCGGGCCGGTAATTGAAAAGCCCGGCGATCTTGCTGGTTTACTGACAAATTTAGAACCCAATGATGTATTGTTCATTGATGAGATACACCGGCTGAGCACCGTGGTGGAAGAATACCTGTATGCGGCCATGGAAGATTACCGCATTGATATCATGATCGACAGCGGCCCCAATGCCAGGAGCGTGCAGCTGACACTGAATCCGTTTACATTGATTGGTGCTACAACCAGGAGTGGTTTATTAACTGCTCCGCTGCTGAGCAGGTTTGGTATTAAATCGAGGCTGGAATATTATGATGCCACTACATTGAAAAATATCATTCTCCGTTCTTCAAAAATATTAGGAACAAAAATAACCAGCGATGCTGCAGCAGAAATTTCGGGCCGCAGCCGAGGCACACCGCGTATTGCCAATGGCCTCTTACGCAGGGTAAGAGATTTTGCACAGGTAATTGGTAATGGGGTGATTGACCTGGGTATTACAGAACATGCGCTGCGTGCATTAAATGTAGATGCTTATGGCCTGGATGAGATGGACAACCGCATCTTAACTACTATCATAGAAAAATTTAAAGGTGGTCCGGTTGGAATTACTACTATTGCCACTGCTGTTGGGGAAGAACCCGGCACTATTGAGGAAGTGTACGAGCCCTTTTTGATTCAGGAAGGTTTTTTACAACGCACTGCCAGGGGAAGAGAGGCCACAGAAAAGGCCTACAGGCACTTAGGAAAAGTGCCGCACATTGGCGGCACTCAAAATAATTTATTCAGTAGTTAATTTATTCAGCCACTACCAGCCTGAAACCATTACCATGAATATTTACAATTTCAATGGTACTGTCTTCTTTTAAATATTTGCGCAGCTTTGCAATGTACACATCCATGCTGCGGCCGTTGAAATAGGTGTCGCTGCCCCATATTTTTTTCAATGCTACTTCGCGGCTCAGCAGATCGTTCTTGTATTCGCTCAGCATTTTCAGCAATTCGTTTTCTTTGGGCGAGAGTACCTGCACCTTACCATTAATGGTTAATTCACGTAACCGTGGATTAAAATGATAACTGCCCAGGTCAAACTCTGCATTTACTTCTTCGCGGTGCATTTCTTCATTGCGTTTTAAAATGGCTTTAATTTTATGCAGCAGCACTTCGCTGTCAAAAGGCTTGGTGATATAATCATCAGCCCCCAGTTTATACCCCTGTATGATATCATCCTTCATGGTTTTTGCACTCAAAAAGAACAATGGCACATCAGGATTTACATCCCTGATCTCTTCTCCTAATGTAAAGCCGTCCATATTGGGCATCATTACATCCAGCAGGCAGATATCGAATTTTTCACGTTGAAAAGCAGCCAGTCCCAGTCTTCCGTCTCTTTCCAGTGTTACGTCGTAGTCGTTCAGTTCCAGATAATTCTTCAATACCATGCCAAGGTTGGCGTCGTCTTCGCAAAGTAATATTTTGGGTTTTGCTGCTTCCATGTTTTATTAGTTTATTAGCAAATAAAATTAATTCATTTTTGGTACAGCGAATATAGTGCCTAATTTTTTGTTAAAGGTGAAATTGTTACCCGCAGACAACACTGGTATCGCCAAAAGAATATTTATGCTGTGCTATTAGCGAAATTAACGGGAGAATTTTTTATCGGTAAGGGTTTTAAGAAATGCCACAAGGTCTTTCTTTTCTTTTTCGGAAAGACCCAGGGGTTGTTGTAATGTCTCATCCATGTTGATTGACCCGGCTACAATTTTTTTGGGATCATTGTAGTAGTCCACCACTTCTTCCAAAGTTTTAAACATGCCGTTGTGCATATAAGGTGCCGTTACACCAATATTACGTAAGCCCGGTGTTTTAAACTTTCCTTTATCTGTTTCTTTTTTTGTGATATTGAAAAGGCCTGCATCATCCAGTTCTTTATTGTTGTATAAGCCAATATTTTTAAAATCATCGGTGGTAAAATCTTCCATCCGGTGGCAGTCGAAACACTTTGCCTTATCACCTGTAAATAATTCCCTTCCCCTTTCTTCCTGTGCAGTTAATTTCTTCAGGTTATTGCTCCAGTCGTCAAATTTACTGTCAACAGTTTCCAAAGTTCTCTCGTAAGCGGCAAAAGCCAGTCCCAGATTTTTTGCAGTAGGGGCTTGCTTAAATATTTTTTTAAAAAGGGTTTTATATTCTTCGGACTGGTTCAGTCTTTTTACTGCTTCATCAACAGGCAATCCCATTTCATCGGGGTTTTGTATGGGCATTAAAGCCTGTTCTTCCAGTGAAGCCGCCCTGCCATCCCAGAAAAAATAGGGCCGGTTCTTCATATTGAGTACCGAAGGCGTATTGCGTTTGGTGAGTTTGCCCTCAATTCCTGTACTGAATGCAGTAGTATCTGCAAATGCATACCGGGGTTTATGGCAGCTGGCACAGCTAACGGTGGAATCTTTCGATAATATTTTTTCGGAGAATAGTTTTTTGCCCAGTGCTTCTTTGGTTATTACAGCAGTATTGCTGCCGGGATAGATGGTGAAGGCCAGTATGCTTACAACAGCAGGCAAAAGTATAAACACAGTAAACAATCTCATACTGCAAAAGTAAAAAAGCCATCCCGTATTAAGGATGGCTTTTATTACAACAGTCGAAAGTTATTTTATTTAAAATCGGCTTCCGTTACTCCTTCGTTGAATTTTACATTGCTGTACTTGAAGGTCAGTTCCTGGCCGCCCGTACTTCTGGTAATTTCTGTGGGGAATAATACAGTACCGAACTTCTGGTAGTTTTTATATTCTACTGTTACCGGTAAGTCGGTATCTCCCTGTTTGTTGGTGGTTTCTTCCTGTAACAATAAACCTGTTTTCATGGAATACTGTTGTACAGAAGTTTTGCCACTGGGCATTACCACTTTTAAGCGGTAGGTTTCTTCGTCGTTAATTTTTCCTTTACCGATATATTCTGTTTTATAATCGGCAGTATTATAAAACAACTGTGGTATTACGCCTTTTTCATCCTGTTGTTCTTTTATTTCTTCAGGTGTCATCTCTTTTTTGCCAGGTCCCTGTTGCTGAAAACCGGTGGTGCCATCAAACAATGCTTTAAATACCACCATTTGCCCCATTTTCAATTCGGTGAGCATTTTGTTTGGATTCATGTGAATGTCTCTGCCACTGAATTCTCTGCCCATCATTTCAAGTGTGAGGGTGGCGGCAATGGTGTTGATTTTTTTTACCTCCTCTTTTCCACCAATTGCTTTTAAATAATCTTCAATGATGCTGTATCCCGAAATGGCATCTGAGGTTTTACCGGTTTCATCTGCTTTCACTTCTTTCACTTCATCTGCAACAGGTTCAGCAAATTTGTCGTATTTTTTTATAGGGAAGCCCAGCCTGGCCAGGTTAGGTAATATCTTTTTACCATTTCCCACTATCAGTATCCTGGAATTACTTTCATTGAAATAAGTGTTGCTTACTCTCTTAATGTCATCCAGTGTTACAGCATTTATTTTTTGCAAATAGGTTTTATAAAAATCTTTTGGCAAATTATTGATCAGGATGTTGGAAGCATAGGTTGCAGTAGTGGCAGGATCTTCCATGCGTAATGCATAAGAGCCATTGTATTTGGCTTTGGCAATTTCCAGTTCTTCTGCGGTGATCTTACCATCCCTCATGTTTAAAATTTCCTTGATCATTTCATTCAAAGCACTGTCTACTTTCTCGGTTCTTACAGCAGCACCTGCTTTAAACAAACTTTGAAAACGTCCGCTGCCCACACTGGAATAAGCACCATAAGTAAACCCGTGTTTTTCACGCAGGTTCATAAACAGTTTACTGTCGGCACCACCACCTAAAATTTGATTAGCCAGTAACAGTGCATGATAATCGGCACTATTCATAGGATTCTTTACCAGGTTGCCCATGCTCAATTCACCCTGAACAGCAGTAGGCAAGTCTACAAAATCTATTTCCGTTTTACCCGGATTGGCTACATCACCAGAAGATGGCTGATCCAGTTTTCTTCCTGTCCAGCTGCCAAAAGCTTTTGTTACCAGTGCTTTTGCAACGGCCGGGGTAATATCACCTACAAAAGTTAAGTAAGAGCGGGATGGGGTAATATAGTTTTTATATGCTTCTTTCACATCTTCCATTGTTATGCCCTTCACCGATTCTTCGGTGGTGAATTCACCCATGGCGGTGTTTTTGCCATAGTTGAGTGCCATAGAAACCCTGCCTGCAATGGCAGAGGCGCTTTTTTCACTGGTTTTTAAACCGGTAATGGTTTGCGATTTCAATTTATCGAAAGAAGCCTGCGGGAAAGACGGGTTTTTTAAACCATCTGCCATCAGCATAAATGCTTTGTCAAAATATTTGGTAAGAGCTGCAACCGCACCACCTCCCGAAAACAGGTTCACATCGGCACCAATCATATCTACAGCTTCATCAAATTTATCTTTGGTCATACTGGTGGTACCTTCGCCCAGCATACCACCCATCAGGTCCATTACACCGGCTTTTTTACCTTCTTTAATGGGGCCTGCATCAATATTTAACGAGGCTCTTACTTTGGGTAATTTATGGTTTTCCACTACCAGTACAGTCATACCATTGGGCATGGTGAACACTACCGGATCTTTAATGGAAATAACCGGGGCGGGGCCTGCTGCAGGTTTTTTACTGCGGTCTACTTTTATTTGGGCAAAAGTATTTTGCATTATCAAAATACCGATGGCCACTATAATTATTTTTTTCATTGGTTCTTTTTTATACTGCTTTTATGAAATTATTTTTTTGGTAGGTAATACAATACCACGCGTTGGTTTTTATTCAGGTATTTTTTTGCCACATTCATAATATCCTGTCTGGTGATCTTTCTCAGTTCATCCAACTCGGTATTAATTTCATTGGTATTTTTAAAAAAGGTATAGCCGTCTGCAAGGTTTTCTGCCACACCCAGCATGCGGTTGTTCTTATCTACAAAAGCGTTTTCAAACTGGTTTTGCAGTTTGGTGAATTCTTCTGCTGTGATCAGCTGGTTTTGCAGTTTTACCACTTCTTCGTCAATATCTTTCAGTAAGGTATCCAGGGGTGTTTCATTGTTAGGCAAGGCATAGGTAATGTAAGCACCATAATCTTCCAGCGAGTAACTAAATGAGCCTACCTGTAATGAATTCTTTTTATCATCCACCATCTTTTTAAACATCCGGCTGCTGTTGCCCTGGCTTAATACAGCCGAAGCCATTTCAAGCGCTTTAGATTCTTTGCTGGTCATGCCCGGTATGCGGTAAGCCGCCATGATTGCCGGTATTTGAATGTTGTTGTCGTAAGCGGTGTCAACGATCTCTTTGGTAATGGGAATGTCTTTTATTTGCTGGCGCACCACAGGGGCACCTGAAGGAATTTCACCAAAATATCCTTCCACCATCGTTTTGGTTTTAGCAATATCAATATCACCTGCAATTACCAGTACGGCATTATTAGGTACATAAAATTTTTTATTGAATGCTTTAAATTCATCTAAGGTAGCGGCGTCTAAATGCTCCATGCTGCCAATGGTTACCCATGTATAAGGGTGTTTGGTAAACAAACGTTTCATGATCTCCGAAACAAAATTGCCATATGGCTGATTGTCTACACGCAATCTTTTTTCTTCTTTCACCACTTCGTTCTGTGTTTTTACACCAATTTCGTTAATCACCGGGTGAAACATCCTTTCGCTTTCCAGCCACAGACCGGTGGCCAGCTGGTTAGAAGGAAAAACCTCATAATAAAATGTTCTGTCCTGGGTGGTATTAGCGTTGTTTTGGCCGCCATTGGCACTCACAATTTTCATGAATTCACCCCGCTTGATATTGTCTGATCCTTCAAACAATAAATGCTCAAAGAAATGAGCAAAACCGGTGCGGTTGGTTTGTTCATCTTTACTGCCTACATGGTACATCACAGATACGGCTACCACTGGTGCCGATTTGTCCTGGTGCAGTACTACATGCAGGCCATTTTTTAAGTTGTATTCGGTAAAAGCCACTTTTTGTGCCATGGCCGGAATGGCTGCTGCCATCAGGGAAAAATACAGGAAACCTTTTTTCATAAATGTATAGTTATGCAGCAAAAATATGTACTATTATGCACGGGAGATGCAAAAATTAAAATTCTTGATGAATGGTGTAAATAAAGGACGGGGCAGGGCTGTCGTACTGTTTTAAGCCGTCACATGCCTGGTTGGGGCTTTTACTTTTAAAGCAACCGCATTTTATCACAAACAAATATTTGTAACTTTCCCCAAATTTTATACAATGCCCAGTAAAGAAACTTTTATACAGGCCATACAAGATGGCTATACTTTTAAAGGAGAGTCCGTAAAAATTGGTTGTGCCGTTTTAGATGGCGAAGTAGTGGCAGATGCGGCCATTAACCTGCCATTAAAAACAATGAACCGCCACGGATTAATTGCCGGCGCTACCGGTACCGGTAAAACTAAAACCCTGCAAATGATCAGCGAAATGCTGAGCGATAACAGTGTGCCCGTTTTGCTGATGGACATAAAAGGAGACTTAAGTGGCATAGCGGCTGAAGGCAGCACGAATGACAAGGTAAAAGACCGTTATGCCAAACTGAATATGGAATACAAACCGGCCTTGTTTCCATCAGAACTGATGAGCCTTACAGGGCAGAAAGGCGTACACTTACGAGCCACCGTAAGTGAGTTTGGGCCTGTATTACTTACTAAAATCTTAGGCCTTAATGATACGCAGGGCGGTGTGGTAGCCATGATCTTTAAGTATTGCGATGATACCAAACTGCCTTTGCTGGACCTGAAAGATTTTATAAAAGTATTACAATACATCGGCGACGAAGGAAAGGCGGAAATTGAAAAAACCTATGGCAAAATTTCCACTACCAGCACCGGTACCATTTTGCGTAAAGTAATTGAACTGCAGCAGCAGGGGGCCGATATTTTCTTTGGTGAAAAAAGTTTTGAGGTGGAAGACCTGATGCGCATGAGCGATGATGGCAGGGGAATGATCAATGTGCTGCGGGTAACCGACCTGCAGGATAAACCTAAACTGTTTTCTACCTTCATGCTGCAGATGCTGGCAGAGCTGTATGCAGTTTGCCCCGAAGAAGGTGATCTGGATAAACCCAAACTGGTGATGTTTATTGATGAAGCCCATTTGATTTTCCAGGAAGCCAGCGAAGCGTTGTTACAACAAATTGAAACCATCATCAAACTGATTCGTTCAAAAGGGGTGGGCATTTTCTTTTGTACACAAAATCCCATGGACGTGCCGGCAAGTGTGCTAGGCCAACTTGGTTTAAAAGTGCAGCACGCATTACGGGCATTTACCGCTGCCGACAGGAAAGTGATTAAGCAAACTGCACAAAACTATCCTGAAACAGAATTCTATAAAACAGAAGACCTGATTACCCAACTGGGTATTGGCGAAGCGCTGGTAACCATGCTGAATGAAAAAGGTATACCCACACCTTTGGCACATGTGATGTTATGTGCGCCACGCAGCCGTATGGACGTACTGACGGATGCAGAAATTGATGGCCTTACAGGTAAATCAAAGCTGGTGGCCAAGTATAACCAGGCCATTGACAGTGAAAGTGCCTACGAAATATTAACTGCTAAATTACAGGAAGCAGCAGATAAAACACAGGAAGAAGAACCAGTAAAAGGAAAGAAGGCTGAAAAAGAAGAAAAATCTGCTCTTGAAAAAGTGGCCGACAGTACCATTGTAAAAAGTATGGTGCGTACGGCGGGGAATACGATTGTGCGATCTTTACTGGGTGCATTGGGCCTGGGGGGAAGAAGCAGGTCTGCTAAAAGCAAGAGCTGGTTTTAATTGGAGGAAGGAAAAACTGCGGATAAGTTTTATTGTAATATTCAAATAATTCAACACTTTAACAAGATGATGAAATAAGGTGCCGGTTTAAAAGCCGGCACTTTGTATTTTTGCAGTATGATGAATTTCAGATCCATTTTTAAGCATCGCTTTGGACCGGTAGCGGTAGTACTGATGCTGGTATGCTGCCTTAGTTTTATAACCCGTTGTGTATTGCTTGTAAAAAGCTGGAATAACCTTGAATTAAATCCGTTGAACTTTGCAGGCATATTTTTAATTGGATTTTTATACGACCTGGCAGTAAGCAGTTTTTTTTCCATTCCGGTGGCCCTGTATTGCTGGCTAATGAAGGATAGCTGGTATCAAAAAAAATGGCAGCGCATCCCGTTGTTCATACTTTTTTTTATCATCACATTGATACTGGTTTTAAACGCAGGCTCCGAAGTGGTGTTTTGGGATGAATTTAGTGTGCGCTACAATTTTATTGCAGTAGATTATCTTATTTATACAACGGAAGTGTTGGGTAATATTTGGGAGTCGTATAATATTCCGCTGATTATTGCCGGTGTTACAGCAGCAACCATACTGTTGCTGGTTTTGGTTAGAAAAAAAATAACCCTGTCGCAGCAGGCAAGTATGCGTTTTGCCAGGCGCACGGTGTTCTTTTTTGTATTTATGCTGGTTCCGCTGGCTGCATATTTTTTATTGAATAACCGGTTAAAAAATACCAGCAGCAATAATTATGTAAATGAACTGGGGGGTAATGGTATTTATGAATTTGGTACGGCCTACTGGAATAATGAAATTGATTACAACCGTTTTTATGCCACCCGGAATGATACTGCTAATTTTAAAATATTACGCACCCTGTTACAGGCACCCAATGCAAGTTTTACCAATAATCCGTTAAGCATAGAAAGAGTAATACAAAATGACAGTCCTGAGCATAAATGGAATGTGGTACTGATCAGTGTGGAAAGTTTAAGCGGTGATTATTTAAGGCATTTTGGTAACAAAGAAAACATTACCCCATTTTTAGATTCACTGATACCACGCAGTATTTTCTTCGAAAATTTTTATGCCAGCGGCACCAGAACAGTAAGGGGGCTGGAAGCCATTTCACTGGCCATTCCACCCACACCCGGCCAGTCTATTGTACGCAGGCCTGATAACGACGGCATGTTCACTATGGGAAATGTGCTGAAAGCAAAAGGGTATAATGTAAACTATATTTATGGGGGCAATGCTTTTTTTGATAACATGGGTAAATACTTTGGGGCCAATGGATACACCGTTCTGGATAAGAGGGATATTCCGGATTCCATGGTTACTCACACTACGGCATGGGGTATAGATGATGAAGGTGTTTTTAACTATACCCTGCAACAATGTGATAAAAGTTTTAAAGAAGGCAAACTGTTTTTCAATCATATGATGACAGTAAGCAATCACCGGCCCTATACCTATCCCGATGGACGAATAGACATTTCTTCCGCATCTCAGTCAGTAGCAGGGGGGGTAAAGTATACCGATTATGCCATTCATAAATTTTTAACGGATGCGGCTGCAAAACCCTGGTTTAACAATACACTGTTTGTAATTGTGGCAGATCACTGCAGTAAAAGTGCAGGCAAAACAGATTTGCCTGTAAACCGCTACCATATTCCCTGCTTTATTTATGCGCCGGCTTTGATAGCCCCGGGTACAGAGCAAAGGCTTACCAGCCAGATAGACCTTGCACCTACAGTACTGGGCCTGATGAATATGAATTATACCAGTCGTTTTTTAGGTTATGACATTTACAGGATGCCTGCCGGCAGAGAAAGGGCCTTCATCAGTACTTACCAGGATATGGGTTATGTGAAAGACGGCCAATTGGTGATATTGTCCCCGCAGCAAAAGACTGCTACCTACCAAATAGATTTTTTAACCGGAGCAGCTATAAAAGTACCTTCTTCGGATAGCCTGGTTAATGAAGCAATTGCCTGGTACCAGGGGGCCAACTACCTGTACAAAACCGGGGGATATAGAATAGTTCAATAGGCGTAAATTCTATTTATTATTTGATAATCAATTATTTATCACATTTTTGACAGCATCACCCAGTCTTCACAACGTATATTTTGCAAATAAAGTATTTTAAAAAAACTTCATAAAAATGTTGTGGATTAGTAAATTCCGCATTATCTTCGTTTCGGTTTTTCATAGGATATTGGATTTTAAAGCGGGACTAGATTTCTATCTTGGTCCCTTTTTTATTTTTTACCCTTCCCCAACTGATTTTAATGTCGGAACATTGGAGCAGCCCTTTAAACTTTTTGTTTAGACGAAGAGATTTCCTTCTTTTGTTGCGGCAATCTTATTTTCTGACTGCAAATAGTTAATCACTTTCCAGAGTTTTTCTTTTTTTATTTCCTTTAACCGCATCTGCAATTCTTTTACTGACATGGCTTCGGTTTGCAGCTGGTTAAAAATACCGGAGGCGATGTGCTCAAATTCTTCTTTGGATATCACCAGTTCATTTTGATTGATGCAGTTATCGCATATGCCGCAGTTTTTGCCTGTGCCGGCATTGAAATATGCTGCAATGATCTTTCCCCTGCAGGAGGTGGTATCTTTAATATAGCCTGTCATAGCCATCACCCTTTCTTCAAAATTCTTTTTCCGTTTCAGGTAATTAGTCATGTTCACTGAGTAATTGTCGGCGTACATCCTGTTTTGCAGTAAAGTAAGCTGTGGGGTATCTTTTTGGGGGGCATATGCAATGATGCCGTGATGGTGCAGCAGTAGTAATGTTTTCTTTAGGGCGTTAATGTCTTTTTGTACAAACTTTGCCAACTGCGATTCATATACAATGGCCGGATAATCAAAAATACCTTCATAAGAGCGTAACAAACCTTTTATTACAGGTTCCGTTTCGGGATGCACCTGCTCAAAACCATCCAGGTCATTTCTGTTGGCGGTAACCAATACGGTGGATGGTTTAAACACCATTTCATTAAAACTGATGATGTCTTCCTGTTCCAGTGCTTTAATGGCATAGGTAACCAGTAAAATATGCTGTTTAAACGCTTTTGCAAATCCGGCAATATCAAAATCAAAACTTACCCCTTCTCCCGACCCGGCAGCCACCTGCAGATGGTTCATCAAAGCCGTATAAATCATTTTGATCTCGCTTTCTTTTGGATAACGGATATTACCCTGCTGCTGCAGGTCATCCAGTTCTTTGTTGCTGAACAAGAGTACGGCATATGACCTTCTGCCATCTCTTCCAGCCCTGCCTGCCTCCTGGTAATAATTCTCCAGGCAATCGGGTACATCATAATGCACTACTACCCGTACATCGGGCTTGTCGATGCCCATACCAAATGCATTGGTACAAACAATTACCCTGGTTTTATTCTGTATCCAGCTTTCCTGTTTCTTGTTTCTTTCTTCATTGCCTATGCCTGCATGATAAAAGTCTGCATTGATGCTGTTCATACGCAGCAGGTCGGCAATTTCTTTTGTGTGCTTCCTGCTTTTACAATACACTATTGCTGTGCCGGGCACATTCCTCAATATCTCCAGTAATTTATTTTGTTTACTTGCCACATTAAAAACACTGTACGATAAATTGGGCCGCTCAAATGATTGCTGAAACCGCTGTGCTTCTTTTTTGAACAATAATTTATCGCAGATATCATCCTGTACCGTTTTAGTTGCAGATGCAGTAAGCGCAATAACCGGAACGCCGGGTAATAATTCCCTGATGCCTGCAATACGCATGTAGGGAGGACGAAAATCGTAGCCCCATTGCGAAATACAGTGGGCTTCATCCACCGCCAGTAAACTGATGTTCATAGATGGAAGGATATCTAAAAACAAACTGGTCTCTAATCTTTCTGGCGACACATACAGGAATTTGAAATTGCCGTAAGCGGCATTTTGCAGCGTTTTTTTTACTTCTAAAAAACTCATGCCACTGTATACTGCCAGTGCAGGAATACCTTTTCGTTTCAGTTGTTCTACCTGGTCTTTCATTAAGGCTATCAGCGGACTCACCACCAGGCATAATCCCTCTTTGGCGATGGCCGGTACCTGGAAACAAACAGATTTGCCGCCGCCGGTGGGCAACAATGCCAATACATCTTTACCCTCCATTACTGCAGCAATGATCTCTTCCTGCAAAGGACGGAATGCTTTATGCCCCCAATATTGTTGTAATATTTGCTGCGCTGTCAACACCGGTAATTTAGCCTGAAATTAAATTACTTTCTTGTAATTCAGCCTGATTGAATTGATGGCCAGCACTACATCGCTGAAACCCATGGCCAGGGCCGCAATGCCGGGATGCAGGAATCCTGCGGCAGCAACAGGAATGGCCACCACATTATAAATGAATGCCCAAAACAGGTTTTCTTTAATGGTGATGAACGTGTGTTTGCCCAAACCCAGGGCCAGTGGTAAATGCTGTATACCTTTGTTCATCAATACCACCTGTGCAGTTTGCATAGCCAGCTGAGATGCCTCGGCCATCGAAATGCCAATGGTGGCTTTTGCCAATGCAGGTGCATCGTTAATGCCATCACCGATCATGGCAACAGGTGCTTCGGTATTCAGTTTTTCTATGATGCTTAATTTTTCTGCAGGAGATTTTTCTGCTTCAACCTGGTCAATACCCAGCACTGCTGCAACTTTTTTGCACCTGTCTAAACTGTCGCCACTCAACAACACCGTTTTGATGTTTTTAGCATGCAGATAGGCGATCACTTCTTTTGCTTCGGTTCTTATTTCATCGTCCATATCAAACCAACCAACAATTTCATTGTTTTTGGTAAGATAGGCAGTGTGGTCATTGTTTTCGTTTTTGCCTAACAGGTAGGTATTGCCATCAGCATCTTCCGCCTTCATGCCAACACCTTTTATTTCTTCAATTTTTTTCCATTGGGTGGGGGTGTTGATCTTCCATTCCCGGGTAATGGCTTTTGCAATGGGATGGTTAGAAAATTTTTCGATGGAAAATACCAACCGTTTAAAATCTTCTTCATTCATGCCTGTATATTCAAAAGCGGCAATTTTTAATTGACCTTTGGTTAATGTTCCGGTTTTATCAAATACCACAGTCTTGATATTCTTAAACAATTCCAGGCTTTTTGCATTACGGAACAAAATACCTTTTTTAGTCGCCCTGCCCAGGCCAACGGCAATGGCAGCGGGGGTGGCAAGGCCCATGGCGCAGGGGCAACTGATCACCAGCACGGCAATGCTGCGCATTAATGCACTGGTGGCATTTACATCGGCAACAAAATAATTGATCAAAAAAGTAACTATGGAAAAGCCAATTACAGCCGGTACAAAAATGGCACTGATCTTATCGGCCAGTTGCTGAATGGGGGGCTTTTCGCCCTGCGCCTGTTTTACTAAATTTAAAATATTACTGAGTACGGTATCCTTTCCTACTGCGGTTACCTGTGCTTTTACCGATCCATCCACTACCAGGCTGCCGCCAATTAAACTGTCTTTTTTTTGTTTACGAATGGGGTTGCTTTCACCGGTGAGGAGGGCTTCGCTGACATGAATATCGCCCCATAAAATTTTACAATCGGTTGGAACCTGTTCGCCGGATTTAATTAAGATGAGATCGCCGGTGCGGAGTTGTGTATTCTCCACAGGGAAAACCTGTTCTTTATGATCCTCATCAAAAGCGATCATATTGGCCATCACTTTTTGTTTGCCGGCCAGCTGGTTCAATGCTTTTTGTGTGGTGGATACAGATTTATGTTCTACCCATTCTCCTAAAAATACCAGGGTAATGATGGTAGCCGTGGTTTCGTAAAAAACATAGTCCATGCCCATATTGCCCAGTGTGCCAATAAGGCTGTATACAAATGCCGCTGTTGCACCCACGGCAATCAATACATTCATATTGGGGATTCCCCTGCGTAAGCTTTTAATGGCGCTTACCCCAAAATAACCCATGCCCACCAAATAAACGGGTAAGCAAATGGCCAGCTGTATCCAGGGGTTCATCAAAAAATGAATATGCCAGGGCAGCATGTGCAGCATCAGCACCAGGGTAAAGGGCAGGCAAAAAATAAAACGTTGTAAATGGTTGGAGAAAATTTTGGTTTTGGGTTGTTGGTTTTGGGTTGTTGGCAAGTTCAATACATGATATCCCAGGTCTTCAATTCCTTTGGCCAGTTGTTCTTTCGACTGGTTGGCATTTAAACCAAAGCTAACATCGCCACCAATGAAATTCACTTTCACATCCTCCAGTCCTTCTTTTTTTAAATATTTGGTGATGGTGAGGGCGCAATTGGTACAGTCCATTCCTTCTACTTTCCATTCAACTTTTTCCATACTGCAAAATTATTACCTGTTTGAATCTGCCAATTACCAAACAAGGAAAATATCTTTGCAACATGGATTTAAATTTTACGTTGGAAAATATCAATATTGCAGCTGAAGAGCTGTTAGCAGCTACGGCAGGAAAAAAGGTTTTCACCTTTCAGGGCGATATGGGGGCAGGCAAAACCACATTCATTCATGCACTTTGCGACGCTTTGCGGGTAAAGGACGTAGTTTCCAGCCCTACTTTTTCTATTATTAACGAATATGAAACAGAACAGGGCAATACCGTGTATCATATGGATCTGTACCGCATCAAAAGCGAACAGGAAGCATTGAATGCCGGTGTGGAAGACTGCCTGTATTCGGGTAATACCTGTTTTGTAGAATGGCCCGAAAAAGCACCGGGCATCTTTCCGGATGATACATTACAGGTGAGCATCATTTCAACAGGTACCAATACAAGAAAACTCAGTATTAATTTGTAATTTAGAAGGGTTAACCGTTGTTCATTATTCATTCATCAATTATTCATTACACCAGTGGCTACGTCAAAACCGTTTGTATCACCTTCATTCTCTTACGAAACTTTAGAAGAAACCCTGGACATAAAGCCCAAAGGGGCCGAATTATTCATTGGAATCCCTAAAGAAACCTCTTTCAGTGAAAACCGCATTGCGCTCACTCCTGAAGCGGTAAGTGTAATGACGGCCAACGGGCACCGGGTGGTGATGGAAACAAAGGCCGGGCAGGGCTCCAGTTACAGCGATAAGGATTACAGCGAAGCAGGGGCAAAGATCGCATATGACAAAAAAGAAGTGTACGAATGCGATATACTGGTAAAAAGTGCGCCGGTAAGTGAGGCCGAATGCGAACTGCTGAAATACGGGCAATATATCATTTCGCCCATACACCTTGCCGTAATGCAGCGGGAGATACTTCAAAAAATGATGGATAAAAAAATTACTGCATTAAGTTTTGAGAATTTGAAAGACGACAGCGGGCATAATCCCATTGTACGCAGCATGAGCGAGATAGCCGGCAGTGCGGTAATGCTGATTGCCGGGCAGTACCTTAGCAATGCCAATAATGGCAAGGGGGTTTTGGTAGGAGGCATCAGTGGTATTCCGCCAACAAAAGTGATCATCATTGGAGCCGGCATTGTAGGCGAATATGCTGCAAGAACTGCTTTAGCCATGGGCGCCAGCGTAAAAATATTCGACAACAGTATTTACAGGTTAAAGCGTTTGCAGAACAATATAGGCGGACGGCTGTGGACATCGGTTATTGAACCTAAAATACTGGCCAAGCAATTGAAGACCTGCGATGTGGCAGTAGGTGCGCTCAGCAGTACCAGTGGCCGAACCCCCATTGTGGTTACAGAAGAAACAGTAAGCAGTATGCGGCCCGGCAGTGTAATTGTAGATGTGAGTATTGACCGCGGCGGTTGCTTTGAAACCAGTGAAGTAACCACCCATGAAAAACCGGTATTTAAAAAATATGATGTGATCCATTACTGTGTACCCAATATTCCCAGCGGATTTGCACGCACAGCCTCACAAGCCATCAGCAATGTGCTGATGCCCCTGTTGCTGGAAACCGGCGAAGATGGCGGTATTGACAATGTGATCTGGTACAAAATAAATATCCGCAGCGGTATTTATTTATTCAAAGGCAGTTTAACCAATTTTTATTTAAGTGAGCGGTTCGACCTGAAATATACCGATCTGAATTTGCTGATAGCAAGCAGGCGATAATGTATCTGTTGTATGAGCAGTCTTCAAACATTTACAGATAAATTCAGGCGGATCACCTATTCCGGCAGGTATATGCCCGAAATAGACGGCCTGCGTTTTATAGCAATATTCCTGGTGGTATGCCTGGCCCATTTAGGCTCCTATGTACAGGACGCTGTTTTAGCATTGCCTGTACAATCAAATTATCTGCACCGTTTTTTGTTAGAAGGCACTTATGGCGTGTCTCTTTTTTTTATTATCAGCGGATTTATACTGTCACTTCCCTTTGCCGAAAATAAATTACTTAATGGCAAGCCGGTTATACTGAAGCAATATTTATGGAGAAGAGTTACCAGGCTTGAGCCGCCGTATATCATTACCATGACAGGGTATTTTATAGTAAGGGTTTGGGCTTATCAATATGAAAGTTTTAATGAGTTGCTGCCGCATTTTCTGGCATCTGTATTTTACGTGCATAATATAGTGTACAATGCGCATTCTGCAGTAAACGGAGTTGCCTGGAGCCTGGAAGTGGAGATACAGTTTTATTTGCTGATGCCCTTACTTTCTTATTTGTACCATATAAAAAAAACACTGGTAAGACGGTTGTTATTTGCTGTATTGATCATATCGGGTATTGTTTTTTCTTACCAGCAGCAATATCATGTGGCCAATTTTTTAAACAAGGGCTGTTATTTTTTTTGCGGCATGCTGCTGGCCGAGCTGTATATTTTAAAAAAGAAGGATCTTAATGGATGGATATATGCATTTGCCGGGCTGGTGTTGCTGCTGGTATCACTTTTTATACCGGGGTATTATGTAAGTATTTATTATTCGGTAACTAAAATTATTCTTGTATCCGGCTTTTTCTTTCTTGCCATTCACAACAATACCTTAAAAAAATGGTTGAGCTATACACCCATTGCCATTATTGGAGGCATGTGTTACAGTATTTACCTGCTGCATGTTGGTGTGCTGGGCCTGTTAAGGCATGGCTTTGCAACAATACAGTTCAGTAACAACGGATGGATAAATGTAAGTGTACATTGTATGGCAGCGTTAATTGCCATACTGGTGGTAAGCGGAATTTTCTTTTTACTGGTAGAAAAACCAACCATGCGCAGAGACTGGTATAAGCGTTTGTTTAAGACACGGCAGGAGGGATGAGTAAATGCGGCTGCATGTAAGCCGGTAATCACAGGGAAAGTCTTTAATTTTTATTTAACATTGATGCAGGTGGTTTCAACGGATTAGATTTTTAACTTGTTTAAAAATTTGCATGAAGATCGTTACCTTATTTCTGCTCCTTGTTGTTGTTCAAAACTTATTTGCTCAAAAATCAGAACGCTATTGTATTGTTGAATTAAAGCGTGATGCTATTTTTTCAAAAAAAGAATTATATATTACCATTGACAGCGGACAGGCGGAATTCAGAAACAGACAATATGCAGTTGACTCAGCAGGGAAACTGCGTGATTTTGAGACAGAAGTAAAAGCCATGAATTTTATCGGCAGTATGGGTTGGAAAATTGTGCCTTTTAAGCCGGAGTTTGAAGATGTGTTTTTGCAAAAAGGGACTTTTTTATTTAGAAAAGAAGAATGATCATTTATAATCCGCAATCCTGATTACTTCGCTGCAAAACTCATACTCCTGTTTATCGTTGCTGCTTACAATCACTAATTTGCCTGATGTGTAGTTTTTGATCAGCTCATGATAGAGTGCAGTTCCATCGGCATCTAAATTGGTAGTGGGTTCATCTAATAACAATACCGGTGTATTACTGAAAAAAGCCTGCGCTAATTTCAACCTTTGTTTCATACCGCTGCTGTAATAACGAATTTGCTTATGCGTGGCTTTTTCTAATCCAACGATTTGCAAAATTTCTGCAATGGGTAAAACCAGTTGTTTAAACCCGGAATGAAAATGCAGCATTTCCTTTGCCGACAGTTCTTCCACTAATTCAAGATAGGGCGCAGCGATGGCGATGCGCTGGTATATTTCAGCTTCGGATACTGAATACTTGATACTGGATGCTGGATGCTGGATGCTGGATTGGTCTGCCTGATTATCCAGCATCAAATATTCTGAATCGGTGCATGCTATCTTCCCTTCATTATGCGTCAGCGAACCCGATATCACCTGCAGCAAAGTAGATTTGCCGGAACCGTTAGAGCCGGTGATGGCATAGGTTTTTCCTGCAGCAAATTCGTAACTGCAATGCCGGAATATCCACTCCCGGTTAAATCTTTTTCCAACATTGTTTAATGTGATATGCATCGTTGAGTTGCTTCAGCAGTATGGAAGCATTTATTCGTCGTCTGAATTGCCTTTGGTAAAACGTTTAATGATACCCCTGCCGCTTTCACGGATGAAAGTAACAATCTCATCACGCTCATCCGTAGCCGGAAATTCTTCTTCAATATAATTCAGTGCCTGTGAGGTATTCATGCCTTTGTTATAGATAATGCGGTAAATATCCAGTATCTGGTTAATACGGTCTAATGAAAAGCCCCGGCGTTTTAAGCCAACAGAATTTACGCCGGCATAACTCAGTGGCGTACGGCCAGCTTTAATGTAAGGAGGCACATCTTTACTTACCAGGCTTCCTCCGGCAATAAATGCATGCTGACCAATTTGTACAAACTGGTGAACGGCACACATACCCGCTAAAATAGCATTGTCGCCCATGGTTACATGGCCGGCCATTTGGGTGTTATTGCTCATGATGCAGTTATTGCCCACAATACAATCGTGTGCAATATGGCTGTATGCCATTATCAGGCAATTGTTGCCCACCTTGGTGGTCCATTTATCCTTGCTGCCACGGTTAACCGTTACAAATTCACGGATGGTGGTATTGTCGCCTATTTCTACTGTGGTTTGCTCACCTTCATATTTCAGGTCTTGCGGAATGGCTGCAATTACAGCGCCCGGAAATATGCGGCAGTTCTTACCCACCCTTGCTCCATCCATAATGGTAACATTGCTGCCGATCCAGGTGCCTTCACCAATTTCTACATTCTGGTGAATTACACTGAACGGGTCAATCTTAACATTAGTAGCCAACTTGGCGTTGGGGTGTATGTAAGTGTGTGGATGAATCATTGTTTAGTTTATTAGTTTATTGGTGTATCCGTTTTAAAACACAGCTTCACCGGCGAACGGTTTTACAAGTTAACGGATTAACTTCTTTTTACAAGCTGTGCAGTTAAATCAGCTTCAGTACATAATTTATTACCTACATACACACTGCCCCTCATTACACAAATGCCGCGGCGGATGGGTTCTATCAGCTCCATTTTAAGCAGCATGGTATCGCCGGGTACCACTTTTTGTTTGAACTTGCAATTGTCTATTTTCAAAAAGTAAGTATCATATTGTCCTTCGGGCATGGCATTGATGCAAAGTATACCGCCTGTTTGCGCAAGTGCTTCAATCTGCAGTACACCCGGCATTACCGGGTTGCCCGGAAAATGACCCAGGAAAAAATGCTCATTAAAAGTGATGTTCTTTATGCCAACAATTTGTTTATCGCTCAGCTCAATGATCTTATCTACAAATAAAAAAGGATAGCGGTGCGGCAGGGTTTTTTCAATCTGCTGCAATGTGTACACCGGCTGCTGGTTGGGATTGTAAATAGGAATATCCTTGGTATGCTTATTTTTTTTGATATACTGTTTTATCTTTCTTGCAAACTCCACATTACTGCTGTGGCCGGGCCTGTTGGCAATGATATGCGCTTTAATGGGATAGCCTATCAGCGCCAGGTCGCCAATTACATCCAGTAATTTATGACGTGCCGGTTCGTTGGGAAAACGCAGCTCCAGATTGTTCAGGTAACCTTCGCTTTTCACCTCAACCTTTTCCCTTTTAAATGCTTTGGCCAGCCGGTTCATTTCTGCTTCGGTAACCGGGCGGTCTACCACTACAATGGCATTGTTGATATCGCCACCTTTTACCAGGTTATTGTCCAGCAGCATTTCCAGTTCGTGTAAAAAACAAAAAGTGCGGCAGGGTGCTATTTCAGCCTTAAATTCTTTGATGGATTTAATGCTGGCATGTTGTGTACCCAGCACCGGGCTGTTAAAATCTATTAAAGTGGTAATGTGATATTGTGTTGCCGGCAGCGCAGTCATTTCCACCCTTTTCACATCATCGTAATGAGAGATATTGGTATCAATAGTGTACCAGGCTTTGGCAGCATCCTGTTCTAAAACACCTGTTTCTTCAATAATTTCTACAAAAGGTTCGCTGCTGCCATCAATAATGGGAATTTCGGGACCATTGATCTCTATCAAACAATTGTCTACACCCATACCTACCAGTGCGGCTAAAATATGCTCTACAGTACTCACCCTTACATCGCCCTGTTCCAGCGTAGTACCTCTTGAGGTATCTGTTACCAGGTCACAATCGGCCTTAATTACCGGCATCCCGGGAAGGTCTATACGTTGAAACTGGAAACCAAACCCCGGGTTGGCAGGCTTAAGTGTCATATCTACATTAATACCTGTATGCAGGCCGGTACCCGATATACTTACCGAGGTAGCGAGTGTGTGTTGTTTATCAGGATTAAAGTTATTATCCATTACTGCTGTAAAATTTTGTTGGCAAAGATAAGATAACTTATGGTAGATGGTTCAAGGTGGGTAGTTCATGGTTAATGGTTGATAGTTCATGGTTGCACCATTCAGTTTGGAATGGCTTTACGCTAAATATCTTCATTGTAAATGAAGTGCTATGAACTATTAGCTATGAACCATGAACTGCTCTAAAACTGGAACTGGAAACTGCCAAAAATGCCAAACCGCGAGGTTTTACTAACAGGTAAGGGCCTTGGAAGTACCCGCCATACAAAGTCAAGCCGCAGCACTTTTAATATATTGTCGATGCCGGTACCCACTTCAAGGTAGGTATTGCCATTTAAGGTTTTAAAGTTGCCGGTGCTGTTGTTGAGCGCCGTATTGGCTGTATTTAACGAACCCCAAACTGCTTTGGCATTCCAAAATTGCCGCAGTTTTAATTTTCGGGTAAAAGGAATAAAACGGAATAAGCCTGAACCCACATTGTGTTCTGCATTTATGCCGGCATATTTATCACTCAGGTACTCAAAGCGGTTCATCAGGTTAAAACTGCCGGGGTTATAATAATAAATATCATTGCCCGGGTGATTTTCTAAAAAGGTAAAAGGCAATGTACCATTGATCTTTCCGGCGTATATTTTGTAAGAAAAAGAACCATATGGAGAGATCTTCATGTAATCTTTTACAGAAGCAGCTATTTTGGTATAACTGTAAGCACTGTTTGCCACACCGGTAAAACCTTTCGCCAGCATAATTTCGGCAACGGGATATTTAGTACCCAGGGAATAACGGAAGTAATCACCTTCTACAAATTGTTCCAGGTAAGCAAAGCGGAGTTTTAACGCCACTTCAAAATTATTCAGTGAAGATCCTGTTTGTACTGGGAAACTGGTTTTAAAAGGCAGGTTTTTAAGCGGGTTGTATTGGCGGTGCGATACAAACCATTCGGTAGAAAAGCCCTTGCCCAACTCGTTGAACACTTCAAAGCGAAGGTCTTTCAGCTGAATGAATTTACGTGTGGTATTGGGCTTGCGTATGGCCAGTGAAAAAATATTATCCTGCCCCACATCACCTATCTGGCTGATGCCATTATCAATATCATCGCTGTACGAAAGGTGCAGGCGAAAACGTTTGGGATCACGTTTTACTATCCAGTACGCTTCTGCCTTACCTTTTAATTTTTTGTCCAGCGTGCCGTATGCCAGGTAGGTATGAAAATAAATATGCTTATTAAAACCGGTGGTGGTGCCCAGGTCAAAGCGGAACCGCATGCCTTCCCATGAATTTTGACTGATCCAGTTGAACCAGGGCCCAATTTCGTAATTGGTTAATTGTTTATAACCGGTGCCAATAAATTTGAGTGTGTTTTGCAGGCGCTGAAATTTTGGCATTTGCAATAACTTATCAATAGTGGTATAAATGGCTTTTTCGTTGGTGGATAAAGAGTCGTGCCGCAGGGTATTCCAAACCGAATCTGGAGTGGCATTGCCCCCGGGTGTTGTTTTTACCAGTTCTTCAATGGGCTGCTGCTTAAATAAACTGGTAATGGAATCGCTGTTGATGACAATATTCCGGTAAGATGTGCTTTTGCGTCCGATAAGGGTTAAGGACTGTTTACCCAACACCTTAAAATCGGCAAAAAATTTATCGCGGTTTAAAAAATACACGCTGTCATTCATCGGGATAAATTCCTGGAAAATACTCAGCCGGTCAATATAATTGATATTGGCATCTTTGCCTAAGTATAAACTGATCTTTTGTACCTGGAAGGTTTGGGCCATTACCCAGGCATCGCCTTCAAAAGTATTTTGCCCGGCATGTTTGGGACTGAATACAAAATGAAATATCTTTTTGCCGCTTACCACCTGCGTATCGGGCACAAAAAAGTTGTAATACACATCGGCATTATCGTTGAATGGGCCAATAAAATCCTTGTCCATCACGTTCACATAATTGCCATAGCTGTTAATGTTCTGGTTCATTACACCCATCAGCTTTGTAATGCTTTCGTTGGTAAAACCTTTGGTATTGCTGGCTTTTATATTTTCAAAGAATTTTTTAGTACTGCGCTGGTAAGCATAATCGCTTACGCTTTCCAGCAGGTAGGCGGGTAAAAAAGGCTCTTTTTCCGAAACGCTGTCTATATTATCAAAAATGAAGGAAAATGGCTTTAGCAAAAAGTTCTTCTTTGCCTTTTCGGCTTTAAAATTTTTTATGTCGATTTCCAGTTTGTTATATGCCTCGTAACCAAAATTGGGCAGGTTGTACCGGTTGTACAGCTTTTTTTTGCTCATGATCTTCTTCCACAAAAACAATCCTTTATTGAATTTAGATCTTACTGTAACACTGTTGGTGGCTGCCCCCCGCTGCAATTGAATAACCAGGGTTTTATTGTTTACCGAATCATTGATGGGCAGTTTAAATAATTCATACCCCACATAACTTACTACAAGGGTATCTTTAGAAAACCTGCCCATATAAAAAGAGAAATTGCCGGCACTGTCGGTAGTTTTTCCAACAGCGGAACGGATAAAATACACTGATGCAAAGCTAACCGGTTCTTTAGTATGGGCATCCTGTATGATGCCCGAAAAACTGATGCTTTGTGCACTGACAGCGGAGCTTGTGAATAATAAAATAAGGAGCCAATAACTGCGAAATAACTTCAATGTAAATATTTAGATTGATACTGATTACAGCAATAGATTACAAAATCGGGAACAGGGTTGGCAAAAAAATAAATTCCTGCCATTTATTTATTTACAGTTAAGCTGGCAATGATTTTTTCAAGTTCGGAAATGCGTTTTTCCAGGTCGGGCAGTTTACGGCTGGCCGCCTGGCTGCGTAATGCAGCTGTAAACTCAAATGCGGGGGAACCGGTAACGGTTTTGCCGGCAGCCAGTGATTTACTTACACCACTTTGAGCATTAATTTTAGCACCATCTCCAATGGTGATATGCCCTACAATGCCCACCTGGCCGCCAATCATAACATTATTGCCCACCTTGGTACTGCCGCTGATACCCGATTGTGCAGCAATAATGGTATTATTACCCACTTCTGCGTTATGGCCAATTTGCAGCAGGTTATCCAGTTTGGCACCGGCCTTAATTAGGGTGCTGCCAATGGTGGCCCTGTCGATGGTGGTATTGGAACCGATCTCTACATTGTCTTCAATTACCACATTGCCAATTTGGGGTATTTTTTTAAAAGTGCCGTCGGCTAAAGGAGCAAATCCAAAGCCATCGCCGCCAATAATGGTACCGGCGTGTATCACCACATTATTACCAAGCACACAATCATGATAAATTTTTACGCCCGGGTGCAGGATGCAGTTTTCTCCCACCACCACATGATTGCCTATATACGCATTCGGAAAAATTTTTGTGCCATTGCCTACAATCACTTTTTCGCCCAGGTAAGCAAAAGCGCCGATAAAAACCTGGTCGCCCACTTTTGCAGTGGCATCAATATACACAGGCTGCTGAATACCGCTTAATTGCTGTGTTTTAATTTGCTGGTATTTGTCCAGTAATTCAGCAAAAGCTGCATAGGCATCTTTTACCCTTATCAATGCAGCAGTAACAGGTTGTTTTAATTCCAGGGAATCGTTTACAATAACGATAGACGCATGGGTGGTATATAAATGTTCTTCGTATTTGGGATTGGCTAAAAAAGCCAGCTGGCCTGCCTGCGCCTCTTCTATTTTTCCAAAAGATCCGGCGGCTGCATCGGCATTGCCTTCTACTTTACCGCCGATCATTAAAGCTATTTGTGTTGCAGAGAATTGCATAAATGGTACATGGTTAATAGTTCATGGTCAATGGTTAATGGTTCATGGTGATGCGATGCGTTTAAATATATTATACTATGAACCATAAACAATGAACCATCATCTTACATAACAAAAGTAATATTTTTTAACCTTACCTCTCAGGTTTTGATTGATCAGGGCATTGTCTACCTCCGAAATGTCTTTAACTGTATTGTCCTTAAATAAAATATAGATATGCTCGTCTTCAAAATTATAGGTGCTGCTTACTGCTTCACCTGTAAATACCAGCCAGCTTGCATCGGCTTCGCTCAGCTGCAGTTTTTCGCACGCAGCGGCAGTTTTTTCTTGTATAAAAGCCGGATCCACCGGTTCGCCATAATACTTTACTTTCAATAATTGCCGGTTAATAATTCCTTTACACAGGGTAGATAAAACCTTGTCTTCATGTTTGGTCCAGGCCTTTATGGCCACCACCACATCAAAATCGTCTATCCCGCAAAATTCTTCAATAGTTAATTCCTGTACCGGATCATTAATCAGTTTATGTAATGGCAGTGGTGCGGGTGCTTTTATTTGTTTGGCTCTTTTAATGATGCGTTTCAGCATTTGCTCGGCACAAAGTACCGTTTTATGCAGGTATACCTGCCAGTACATCAGGCGCCGGGCTACTAAAAATTTTTCTATGGAGTAAATGCCTTTTTCTTCCACCATTAATTCTCCCTGGTACACTGTAAGCATTTTTAAAATACGGTCGTAAGCAATTACCCCTTCATTTACACCAGAGAAAAAACTATCCCGGGTAAGATAATCCATCCTGTCAACATCCAGCTGGCCTGTTATCAGCTGGTGCAAAAATTTCTTTGAATAATTACCTGTAAAAATATCAATGGCCAGCTGCAGTTTGCCATCCAGTTGTTTATTCAGTGCTTCCATTATCTTCAGCGAAATGGTTTCGTGGTGCATGCCTTCTATCAGTACATGTTCCAGCGCATGGCTGAAAGGCCCGTGGCCTACATCATGTAACAGGATGGCGATCTTTGCTGCCTGGTCTTCTGCCGGGGTAATCTCAACGCCTTTGTTCTTTAATTCATTAAGGGCGCTGTACATTAAATGATACGCACCTAAAGAATGATGTAACCGGGTATGCACTGCCCCGGGGTATACCAGGTAGGCCATGGCCATTTGATTGATGCGGCGCAGGCGCTGGTAATAGGGATGGGCAATGATCTGGTAAATGAGCTCATCATCAATGGTAATAAAGCCATATACCGGATCGTTGATTATTTTTCTAAACGACATTGCTGTTTTCTGTTTGGAGTTTGCTGTTGACTGCTATGCCTTTGGCGTAACCGTATTTGTTAAAAGATGTACAAAGCTAAATAAAGCACTCCAGCATTGATATAAAAAATTAAATTTGCTTAAACGGCTTATAGTTCATGGTTAATAGTTCATAGTACAACCCTAATTGTGCTCTTCTTACCATGAACCATCAGCCATGAACAAACCACAATGAAACAACAATAAAATTATGAGCATAGCAAAAATACTTTGGGTAGACGACGAAATTGACAGCCTCACCTCGCAGATCATGTTTTTAGAGAATAAGGGGTATGAAGTGCAGACCAAAACAAATGGGTTTGACGCCATTGAATATGTAAAAGAGCATATTGTGGATGTGGTACTGATGGACGAAAGTATGCCCGGCTTAACCGGGCTGCAAACCCTGCAGCAGATCAAGGAAGTGAACAGCAATTTGCCTGTAGTGCTCATCACAAAAAATGAGGCAGAAAATATTATGGATGAAGCCATTGGCTCCCAGATCAGCGATTACCTGATCAAGCCGGTAAATCCCAACCAGGTGTGGCTGAGTTTAAAAAAACTGATCGACAATAAACGACTGGTGGCAGAAAAAACCACTTCATCTTACCAGCAGCAGTTCCGTAATTTATTCATGGCATTAAACGATAACCCGGATTATAATGGCTGGATGGATATCTATAAAAAACTGGTGTACTGGGAGCTGGAAATGAAAAAGAGCGATAGCCCCGAGATGCAGGAAGTATTTCAATCTCAAAAGGCAGAAGCCAATACTGAGTTTTTTAAATTCGTATCTAAAAATTATGCCTCCTGGGTGGGGCCAAAGAGCACAGCAGCGGCACCAATTATGAGCAATACCCTCATGAAGTTTAAAGTGTTTCCGCATCTGGAAAAAGGAACGCCATTGTTTTTTGTACTTATCGATAACCTCAGGTACGATCAATGGAAAACCATACAGCCCATTTTTGCAGAAAGTTTTCGAATACACGAAGAAGAAACCTTTTATTCTATTTTGCCCACTGCCACCCAATATGCACGCAATGCCATCTTTGCCGGACTGTTGCCGGTTGATATTGAAAAGCAGTTTCCGGTACAATGGAAAAATGATGATGAAGAAGGGGGAAAGAACATGTTTGAAGAAGATTTTTTTAAAGCACAACTGAAACGTTTAGGCAAGGGTGATTTAAAATATTCTTATACCAAGATCACCAATAATAACGACGGCCAAAAGATGGTGGATAATATCCACAACATGCTGCAGAACGACATCAATATCATTGTATACAATTTTGTGGATATGCTCAGCCATGCCCGTACCGAAATGGAAGTGCTGAAAGAACTGGCCGGCGATGAAACCAGCTACAGAAGTATTACCGAAAGCTGGTTCACGCATTCTCCATTGCATGCAGCACTTAAAAAGATAGCAGATAAAAAGTTGACGATGATTGTAGCCACTGATCATGGCAGCGTGAGGGTAAAAACACCCGCCAAAGTAATTGGCGATAAGCAAACCACGGCCAACCTTCGGTATAAGCATGGGCGCAACCTGAATTACGAAGCCAAAGAAGTACTGGCTTTCAGAGATCCCAGGGAAGCAGGGCTTCCGGTGCCCAATGTAAATTCTTCATTTATTTTTGCAAAAGGCGACCTGTTTTTGTGCTACCCCAATAATTACAACCATTTTGTGAATTATTACCGCAATACCTTCCAGCATGGAGGGGTTAGTTTGGAAGAAATGATTGTGCCCGTGATCAGGATGACGAATAAGTAATACCTCCCTCCGCCCCCTGAAGGCGGGACTTTGACCTTTTTTTGAATTGTATATTTTGATGATTAATAAACGGTAAATATTTTTTATCAACGTTTGTTGAAAACGTTTTTTTTTAATACTCCTCAATTGTTGGAAGTTGCATTGAATTTAAAAGTGATAAAAGCCCTTTCAGGGGTTGGGGTACTATGAAATACACACCAAACATATTAGATAAAATTGAAAGAATAGCTGAGGAAGCGGGGTATGTGATCCGATACGAAAGGGGCAATTTTCAAAGCGGCTATTGTATTCTGCAGGCCAAAAAAGTGATCGTACTCAATAAATTTTTTCAAACCGAAGGCCGTATCAATACATTAATTGACCTGATGCCGCAACTGGATATACATTTTGACTCACTTACCCACGAAAGCCAGAAAATGTATGAAGAAGTGATGGCTGCGGAAGCCGCCCGGTAATAACGTATTTGACCCTGGCATTGGGGTTTTCAATTTTTTTACTTTCAATTCATTAGCTGTTTCTGATTGCGGCAGGGCCAACATCATCCTAATTATCCATTACAAATTACTAATTCCTATTTTTGCCAGGTGATTTGTCCTTCTCTTACCATAACTTTTCTTGGCACAGGCACCAGCAGTGGCGTTCCCATGGTGGCATGTTCGTGCCCGGTATGCGCTTCACCCAATACTAAAGACAAACGTTTACGCAGCAGCATTTTGGTACAAAGCAGTACTACCAATTTTGTAGTGGATACCACACCGGATTTTCGTTACCAGATGCTGCGGGCCCATGTAAAAAAATTAGACGCGGTATTATTCACTCATCCGCATAAAGATCATATTGCAGGGCTGGACGATGTGAGGGCCTTTAATTATTTTCAGCAAAAGGCCATGCCGGTATATGCCAATTCGCTTACCGAAGAGGCCATTAAAAGAGAATTTGCCTATGCTTTTTCCGATACCAAATATCCCGGTATTCCCGAACTGAACTTAAATACCATTAATGATCAGCCTTTTTATATTGGCGACATCCCGGTGCAGCCAATAGAGGTATGGCATCATAAAATGCCTGTGTTGGGTTTCAGGTTTGGCAGGTTTACCTATATTACCGATGCCAACCGCATAGAAGAAACTGAAAAAGAGAAGATCAGGGGCAGCGATATACTGGTATTGAATGCGCTGCGTAAAGAAAAACATATTTCTCACTATACTTTAAGCGAAGCCATTGCTGAAGTACAGGACATGCAGATTCTCCAGGGATATTTTACACATATCAGCCACCAGCTGGGCAGGCACCACGAAGTAAGTGCGGCTTTACCCCCCGGGATTGCGCTGGCCTGGGATGGATTACAACTGCATACCCCCGCATTATCTGAATAAAGAATTGCTTTTTTAAAAGACAATTTATATTTTACAGGTAATTCGTTACCCCATGTGGAAGAAAATATTTTCTGACTACTTTAGTTTTACTAAAAAGGAAAGGACCGGCACCCTTATATTGCTGGTACTGATTCTTTTTTTTATTGTCCTTCCTTTTGTATTTCCTTTATTTAGTAAGAAAAAAACGGTGGATACTACTGCGTTTAAAACAGCGATGGCGGCATTGAAAATAAAGCAGCAGGATTCCTCCAAAAAATATACCGCAAATAATTTTGATGAAGACAATTTTCAAAATTATTACCAGCCATCCGAAAAAAGATACAACACGGCAATCAGGGGCGAGCTGTTTAATTTTGATCCCAATACAGCCACTGCTGCCGATTGGCAAAGATTGGGGGTAAGAGAAAAAACGATTGGCACCATTCAAAAATATATTTCAAAAGGAGGGCGGTTTTATAAACCGGAGGATATTGGAAAGATATGGGGCTTGCATTACGATGAAGTGCAGCGGTTGTTGCCCTGGGTGCAGATCGCGGCAAAAGAAAATATTTATACAGCAAAAAATTATGATGCAAAAACCTATACTAAGCCTAAGTATACCAACAGTATAATAGATGTTAATACGGCCGACACTGCCGCATTAATTGCATTGCCGGGCATTGGAAGCAAGCTGGCACAGCGGATCATCAATTTCAGGGATAAACTGGGAGGGTTTTATACAGCAGATCAGGTGGCGGAAACCTTTGGATTGCCTGACTCCACTTTTAAAAAAATAAAAGAAAGATTAACGGTTAGTAATTCAGGAATAAAACAATTTAATATCAACACTGCCACGGTGGATGAAATGAAAGTGCATCCATACATTCGCTATAATATTGCCAATGCCATTGTACAATACCGGGCGCAGCATGGTAATTTTGCTTCGGTGGCTGCGGTTAAAAATATCATGCTGGTAACAGATGAGTTGTTTAATAAAGTATCACCTTATCTTACCGTTCAATGATGCTAACACGTGTTAGTATATCAAAATGGCATAAATTTGTTTCTTAACGATTAGACAGTATGAACTTCCAGCAAAGCGAATTAACGCAACACATAGCACAAACGGCAAAAGATTTTGCGCAGCAACACATTAAACCATACCTGATGGATTGGGATGAAAGCCAGGAATTTCCCCTGCATATTTTTAAAGAAATGGGGCAACTTGGTTTAATGGGAGTGCTGGTGCCGCACGAATATGGTGGCAGCGGACTTGGTTATTTTGAATACAGTGTAATTATACAGGAAATTGCTAAAGTATGCGGATCCATTGGTCTATCACTGGCTGCACATAATTCCTTATGCACCGGGCATATTTTAACTTTTGGAAACGAAGCACAGAAGAAAAAATATTTACCAAAATTAGCCACCTGTGAATACTTAGGCGCCTGGGGATTAACAGAAGCCAATACAGGAAGCGATGCCGGCAATATGAAAACCACAGCGGTAAAAGATGGTGACCACTGGATACTGAATGGTACCAAATGCTGGATCACCCATGGTAAAACTGGTGATGTGGCGGTAGTGGTTTGCCGTACTGGCGAGCCAAGAGCAAAAGATAATTCCACTGCGTTTATTGTAGAGCGTGGCACACCCGGATTCAGTGGTGGAAAAAAGGAAAACAAACTTGGTATGCGGGCCAGCGAAACGGCAGAAATGATCTTTGATAATTGCCGGATACCGGATGCCAATCGTTTGGGTGAAGTGGGTACCGGTTTTAAACAAAGTATGAAAGTGCTGGACGGCGGTCGTATTTCTATTGCTGCATTAAGCCTTGGCATAGCAAAAGGTGCATACGAAGCATCTGTTCAGTATTCAAAAGAACGGCACCAGTTCGATCAGCCCATTGCCAATTTCCAGGGCATCAGTTTTAAGCTGGCCGATATGGCAACAGAAATTGCTGCCGCTGAATTATTAATTGATAATGCCTGTTACCTGAAGATACAGGGCCAGTCCATGACTAAGGAAGCAGCGATGGCAAAATATTATGCCAGTGAAGTGGCGGTAAAAATAAGCACGGATGCTGTACAAATATTTGGTGGCTACGGTTACACGAAAGATTTTCCGGTAGAAAAATTTTACCGCGATAGTAAACTCTGCACCATTGGTGAAGGCACCAGTGAGATACAAAAATTAGTGATCAGCAGGGAAGTACTCAGGTAGTTAGTTCTACATAAAAGATACAAAAAGAGAGCCATCCTGAAAGATGGCTCTCTTTTTGTATTTACTGGTAAGTATTATTTCTTATCGCCGCCAAACAAACCACTCAGCTTGTCTTTTACATTGTCAAAAACCTCTTCGGCTTTATGTGCGGCATTCTTTGCGAATTCTTCTACTTTTTCGCCGGTTTCACCCGGAATTACATCGCTGATCTTATCCATTACACTTTCTTCTTTTTTCTCTTCAGCTTTTGGTGCTGCGGCTGCCGCAGGTACACTTTCAGCGGCGGCAGAAGCAAACATATTGTCTACTGCACCCCCCAGCATAGGGAATTTTTCTTTTACAAATTCTTTAATGGTGTCAATGCTTTTGGTGGCCTGGTCTGCGCTGATGCCTGCTTTTTCTATAAGGCGGTTGATCAATTCTTGCATGATGTATAGTTTTAAAATTTGAAGTACAAATATGATGTGTTTTTAAATAAAATGGTTGTATGCGTTGGTAAACTTAAAGTTAAATGCAGCGAATTATACTGACTGTCTTTATCCTGCATAAAGATACCGACCGGTTATAAGAGCTGCAGTTTAGAGTATTACTGCTATTCGGTATCGTACCGGTCCACTCTTTCAATACCCGGCAAGTTGATGAGCCTTTCCACCAATCCATCCAGCTCTTCTTTATCGTGTACAAATATTTTTACATTGCCGTTAAAAATGCCATCCTTTGCCTCAATGGTCATTGCTGCAATATTGAATTTCATTTCGCCGCTGATCAGGTTGGTGATCTTATGAATCACGCCCACATCATCCAGCCCGATGATCTTTAAACCGGTTAAAAAAGAGATCTCTTTATTTTTTGCCCACTTGGTTTTTACCACACGGTGGCCGTAATTGGCCAGCAGCCTGGCTGCATTGGGGCAATTGGTACGGTGTATTTTTAATCCTTCCCCGGTAGTTACAAAGCCAAATACGTCATCACCCGGGATGGGCTTACAGCAGTTGGCCAGTGTATATTGTATACGGTCGCTGCTTTCACCAAAAATGATCAGCTCGGCATCCTTGTCTTTTTTATTATGGTGTTTGGTATGATGATCTTCTTCGGGTTTTTCTTCCACTTCGGGTTTTACAGGTTTTGGAAAAAATAACCTGTCTCCTGAAGCGGTAAAATCTTTCAGTTCTTTAAGATCTATCTTCTTGATGGCGATATCATACAGTAAGTCCAAAGAAGAATTGAGCTTGTAAAATGATGCCAGTTCTTCCAGGTTGTGCTGCGTCATCATGCCTCCGATGGCATCCAGCTTTTTCTGCAGGATATATTTGCCATCTTCGGCAACTTTTCTTTTTTCTTCTTTTAAAGTGTCTTTAATTTTTGTTTTGGCCTTGGTGGTTACCACAAGGTTTAACCATTCTAAATGGGGTTTTTGTTTGGCACTGGTAATAATTTCTATCTGGTCGCCGCTGCGCAGTTTATGCCCGATAGGCACCAGTTTATGGTTTACTTTAGCACCAATACAGCGGCTGCCCACCGCAGTATGTACGTTAAAGGCAAAGTCTAATGCAGTAGCACCAACGGGTAGCATTTTAATATCGCCCTTGGGTGTGTACACATAAATTTCTTCGGCAAGAAAAGAGGTTTTAAAGTCCTGCAAAAAGTCAAGCGAGTTGCTGTCCTGGTTGCCCAGCGCTTCCCGTATTTGCTGAAACCATTTGTCAAAGCGGCTTTCATCATCCTTGCCTTCTTTATATTTCCAGTGCGCTGCCAAACCTTTTTCTGCAATTTCATTCATACGCTTGGTACGTATCTGCACTTCCACCCATTTACCCTGCGGGCCCATTACTGTAGTGTGTAAAGCTTCGTAACCGTTGCTTTTTGGATTGCTCAGCCAGTCTCTCAATCTTTCCGGAGAAGGATTGTAGGCATCGGTGATGATGCTGTATACTTTCCAGCACTCTTCTTTTTCTTTTTCTAAAGTGGCGTTCACCAAAATACGGATGGCAAACAGGTCATACACTTCTTCAAAACTCACTCCCTTCTTTTTCATTTTTGTCCAGATAGAGTGAATGCTCTTTGGCCTGCCATAAATTTCAAATTCAAAACCGGCCCTTTCCAGCTTTTCTTTTAATGGCCTGATGAAATCATTGATGTATTTGGTTCTTTCCCTTTTGGTATCATTTAATTTTTGTGCTATTAAACGGTAGGTGTCCGGCTCCATGTATTTCATGGCCAGGTCTTCCATTTCGGTTTTGATATTGTACAAACCCATGCGGTGGGCAAGGGGAGCATATACGTACACCGTTTCGCTGCTGATCTTTAACTGTTTTTCCCTTTTCATGCTGTCCAGGGTACGCATATTGTGCAGCCGGTCAGAGAGTTTGATCAGTATTACCCGCGGATCGTCGGTGAGGGTTAATAATATTTTTTTGAAGTTTTCTGCCTGTTGTGAGGTATTGGCATCCATTACCGTACTGATCTTGGTAAGGCCATCTACAATTTTGGCGATCTCGCTGCCAAATTCCCTTTTAATATCTTCCAGGGTAATATCGGTATCTTCCACAGTATCATGTAATAAAGCGCAAATGGTACTGCGTACACCCAGGCCAATCTCCTCTACGCAAATTTTTGCTACGGCCAGCGGATGTAAAATATAGGGCTCGCCGCTTTTTCGGCGCATGGTTTTATGGGCTTCGGCAGCCATTTCAAAGGCAATTCTCACCAATTCCTTATCTCCGGGCTTTAATTTGGGCTTTAAAACACGTAACAGGCCCCGGTATTGCCGGAGTATCTCTTTTTTCTCTTCTTCTTCTGTAAGATTGTATTTGGGTATGTCAATTGTGGCTTCCATATCTGTATAAACGAATTTACGGAAAACAATTCGTTTCCATCTTTTACAGAAATCCCTTACTTTTGCACTCCAAAATCCGGATGTGGCGAAATTGGCAGACGCACTAGACTTAGGATCTAGCGGAGTAATCCATGTAGGTTCGACCCCTATCATCCGGACAATAAGAATAAAGAACAAGGAACAAGGAATGATGAATAAAGAGCTTCAAAATTCAATATTCCTTGTTCCTTGTTCAGCATTAAACAGTTAAACTCAAAAAAATGGCTACAGTAGTAAGAGAAAACATCGGTTTATTACACGATAAGTTAACCGTAAAAGTTAGCAAGGATGATTACTTTCCTTCTTTTGATAAAAAATTAAAAGAGTACAGCAAAACTGCTAATATTCCCGGGTTCAGAAAAGGTATGGTGCCCGCGGGAATGATCAAAAAAATGTATGGCAGTTCTATTTTCACCGACGAGGTAATTAAAACCGTTGAAAAGGAGTTGTATAACTATCTGAATACAGAAAAGCCGGAAATCTTTGCCCAGCCTTTACCACTGAGCAGTGATTTGGCCCAAATGGATATCAATAATCCATCCGACTATGAATTTGGTTTTGAAATGGGTTTGAAACCCGAATACAAAATAGCAGATATCGCCAAAGCAAAAGTTACCCTGCATAAAGTAACAGCTACCGATACCATGGTGGAGGAAGAAATTACCCGCATGCAGATCAAGGGGGGTAAAATGACCGAACCCGAAACAGTGGATAATGAAGAGAATGTACTGAATATTTTATTTACCGAAAGTGATAAGGATGGCAATGTGGTTGAAGGCGGCGCATCAAAAGAAAATTCTGTCATCGTTAAATATTTTACAGCGGCTACCCAGAAAAAATTTATGGGCAAAAAAATCGGCGATGCGGTTACCGTTCAGTTGAGCAAAGCTTTTGACGATGATAAATTAGCAGCGATATTGAAAGACCTTGGATTTGAAGCAGATAATAAAGAAGCCGGTAAAAAATATTTCAACCTGTCTATCGTTAAAATTGGCCTGGTAGAAAAAAGAGAACTGAATGAAGAATTCTTCAAAGAAATTTATCCTGCTAAAGATATTAAAACGGAAGAGGAATTAAAAACTGCTATTAAAGAAGAGATACAGCAATACTGGGAAGCACAAAGCCGCAACCAGTTACAGGACCAGTTGTATCATTATTTAATTGATGAAACACACATGGAATTTCCGGCAGACTTTTTAAAGCGCTGGTTACAAACCGGGGGTGAAAAACCTAAAACCGCCGAAGAAGCTGAAGCTGAATTTCCTTCTTTCAGTAACCAGTTAAAATGGACATTGATCAGTGATAAGCTGGTACAGGACAATAAACTGCAGGTGACCAATGACGAACTGAGAGAAAGTATGAAGAACGAGATCATGCGTTATTTTGGCACCATGAACCTGGGCGAAGACAGCAGCTGGATTGAAAGTTATATCGACAGGATGATGAAGGACGAGAAGCAGGTAGACAGCAGTTACCGCCGCCTGATAACTGAAAAATTATTTGCCTGGGTGGAAAGCCAGGTAAAACCGAAAGAAAAAGAAGTAACCGGGGAAGAATTAAATGGTATGATGCACAATCACCATCATTGATATGATACTAAAAACTAAAAAATGCGGTGGTTTTTACCACCGCATTTTTTATGTCCCAAAAAAACGCTCTTAAGTAAGAACGTTTTGAGCTGTTAAAGGTTATTCAGTGACTATACTGCCAGGAACTTATGCTACACTTCTTCTTCCTCCCAGGCTTTTGCGCTGGCGGTGAATATTCCAAAGGTCTACAGCGCTAAATGTTTTTTGTGTGCCTGTAATACCAAATGCGATTGTTTCTTTTACCACGTTGGTTAAGGTTTCTACTTCCTGCTTATTTAACTGAGTAAATAATGTGTTTGATTGATGTTTCATGACTTTTAATTTATACTTTTTAAAATTTCAGGGTTATTATTTATTTCCCTTTTGTTACACAAAGCTAAACAATATTTTAGTACTATGCAAAACATAATACTAATTAAATAATAGTAGTATGCTACGGGTATTAGTATAAGTTATTGATTATGTATTGTTTAAGGTGTGGCTAGGGGGCCAGGTTTTATTATGAGAATTGTATGAATGGAGAGAATAGCTGATGAATGGGTAAAATGAGGCTGTATAGGTGGATGAAGTTACCCTTACATACAGATTTGCAGCATGAAGTGGGCATGCGGGAAGGAGTATACATTCAGCAATTGGGGTTCTCTAAAAAATAAACTGTTTGCTGCTACCTGAGGAGTTACTTATTATAGATCAATTCAGAATTTAGTGAAATAGATGGATTATTAACTTCTGATAGGTAATTGTAATTATTGTAAGCCAGAATAAAATTAGCGGTAAAATTAGTAGAAGAAACCAGGTTACCTGAGGCGTCTTTGAGTGAAGACTGACTGGTAATTTTATTAGGTATGTTTTTATACAGTTTATTCAATGTATAACTCTTTGTCATTGGAATTTCATATTCTTTTAAAATGAAATCGCTGGTAAAATCTGTTTTATTAGGATATGAATTGCTGTAATCATATAACAAAGATTCTTCGGTTGTTTGATATGCCGTATTTGTAGCGACTCCGTTAAACGATCTTGAAAAAATTGTTCCTGAGCCGGTTACAGCAGTTACATTACCATTGCTGTTAGTATATAGTTTGGTTACAGCAGTTATTTGTAACATGGTTTGTGCATATGCCGGGTTATTTTGCATCCAGGTAGAATCTCTTATCCTGTTTATGCTTTTAGACAACAGGCCGGCAGCATCATATTCGTAATAGGTGGTATCATTGGTAAAAGAGCGCTGCGGATTGTTTACAGGGGCCAAAAACTCATATGTTGCAATCTGTATACGACTGAGAGGCTTTTTTTCTGCGTTTAAAGAAAACTTTGTTTGAATGGTACTGTTTACACCTGCATTACTAATTATTGGTTCAGTAACAACAACTTCATTTCCATTATAGGTAATATTTGCAATTGTTTCGGGAACAGCATTAGCAGCATTATAAGTAATCTTAATTATTTGATTTTGCTGGTTGTACTCAAAATCCTTATACCTGTGGTATCAGCAATACCTGCACTTGTCTCTTTTTTGCAGGAAAATAACAGGGCTATGCAAAGGGTAAGTAATGCAATAGTTTTCATAACGTATATTTTACTAAAAATACCATTTATTAGTAAAGTAAAATATATTAAAATAAATACTTTTGGAAAATATATTGGATTACAATTTTATCTCCTCTTCATTTTCATCAAAAAAATGAAACTGGGTAAGATGGTAGTTATTGTTTTCCCTTAATTTGATACGCTGCTTGTATTTGCGGCGCCATTTAGTAAGCTTGGAATTGAAGAAGATACCTTTGGTAAGGTAGGCGTATAAAATAGGATGCACTTCAATGGTAAGCCCTTTGTGCTTCTGCATGATCAGGTAACTAAGGTTCTTTTCAATCTCATCTTCTAAAATTAAAGTGGATGAGATTTTACCGGTACCATTACAGCTGGGGCAAATTTCAGTGGTGTTAATGTTCATCTCCGGCTTCATCCGCTGGCGGGTAATCTGCATCAGGCCAAATTTACTGATGGGCAATACGGCATGTTTGGCCCTGTCGGTACGCATGAATTGCTCCATGGCATCGGCCAGTTTTTTCTTATTCTCCATCAACTTCATATCTATGAAGTCAACTACAATAATACCGCCTAAATCTCTCAGGCGTAATTGCCTTGCTATTTCTTCAGCTGCTTCCAGGTTGGTCTCCAGTGCATTTTGCTCCTGGTTATTGCTTACACTTTTATAGCCGCTGTTTACATCAATCACGTGCAGCGCTTCGGTATGCTCTACAATCAGGTAAGCGCCGCTGGGCAAGTTTACGGTTTTGCCAAAAGCTGCTTTTACCTGCTTGGTAATACCAAAACTGTCGAATATGGGAGAGCCGTTGTTATAATAAGATACAATTTCTGCTTTATCGGGTGCTATGCGTTGTATATAGGTTTTAGTATCGCTGAAAATATTTTTATCGTTTACCACAATCTTATTAAAATCCTCATTCAGCAAATCACGTAAAATACTGGTGGTTTTACCCTGCTCGCTCAGGATCTTTGCGGGGGGCACCGCCTCTTTTAAATTTGACTGTATGGTTTTCCAGGTGGCAATTAAGCTCAGCAGGTCTTCATGCAGTTCTGCGGTTTGTTTGCCTTCTGCCGCAGTGCGCACAATCACTCCAAGGTTTTTAGGTTTGATGGCCTCTATGATCTTCTGCAGTCTTTTTCTTTCGTCGGAAGAATGTATTTTTCTTGATACCGCAACAATATCATTAAAGGGGGTTACCACCACAAAACGGCCTGGTAAAGATAGTTCGCAGCTCAGGCGCGGACCTTTGGCAGCAATGGGTTCTTTTAATATTTGTACCAGTATATTAGGGCGGCCGTTTAAAACCTCAGTGATCTTTCCGGTTTTAATAATTTCCGGTTCTACTTTAAATTTACCAAAATCAAAACCGCCTTCAGTTTTATCACTGATGGCTTCATTGGTAAATTTTAAAATGGAGCGAACATAAGGGCTCAGGTCTGTATAATGTAAAAAGGCATCTTTTTCAAATCCCACATCTACAAATGCAGCATTTAAACCGGGGATCAGTTTTTTAACTTTTCCAAGATACAGGTCTCCCACGCCAAAACTGGCATCAGCTTTTTCACTGTGCAGCTCTACCAGTTTTTTATCTTCCAAAAGGGCAATCTCAACCCCCTGCGGTGCAGCATTAATTATAAGTTCCTTGGTCAAGCGAAGATTTTTGATAAGACCTTTACATCATGAAAAAAACAGTTACCTGTATGCACCGGCTACGCTAATAAAGTAGCGGCAAGCTGTATAGCATACAGGTAAATACAGTGCTTTGGCGAGGATGCCCGGCACTTAATAAAAAGAATTACTTCTTCTTATGACGATTCTTTCTTAAACGTTTTTTACGCTTGTGAGTTGCAATTTTATGACGTTTTCTCTTTTTACCACAAGGCATAACTAGTCTTTTTTGATTTAAATAAATATTATTAATTCGTTGTGTTCTTTTTTTACTGCAGCATCTTTATCCTTTCGTCAATCTCTTTGGTGTACTGCGGATTGTTTGCTATTTTTTTCATTGCAGTATACCATTTTATTGCCTCAGGTTTATCTCCTTTATTGGCATAAGCATCTGCTAAAAAGGCTACAGCCTCCAGGTTATTGGGTTCAGCTTTTACCACTTTTTGTAAACGGTCAATCGCCTTATCGTATTGCCCCGATACAAAACCTCCCACACCCAACACCAATTGTGCTTTCATATTGGTAGAGTCTTTCCTTACAACAGACAACAGTTGCTGAATGCCTTTCATTGCCTCTTCAGGTTTGCCCATGCGCCCCTTACCATATATGTAACAACTGCCCAGGCCAATTTTAAGGTCATCGCTTTCTGGATTCAGTTGTAAAGCCTGTTCAAATAACTGTGTTGCACGTTCTGCTTCCCAATTTAATTTAACCTCATCCTGCTCTGCCCTGAGGTTATCTAAAATTAATTGGGCTGCAAAGGTGAGGTTTTTTTCTGAATTATCCAACTTCGCAGCTTCTGATAAATAATATATGTAGGGTTCAAAAGACCGGATACTGTCTTTCCAGTAGGCGGCCAATTGATTATTGGCTGTAATTTGCTGATTTTTTACATCGCCACGTGTTACACTATTCTCTAATTTACCAAGTGTAAGGTTTTGAGCAGGAGTAAGTTTTTGCTTAATATCAGCAATAAAGTGGTTGATATCGAATGCCTGTACAGCAGTTTGCGGCATACTTGCAGCTGATGCAGTTTTTTTAGCTTCCGTTTTGCCAAAAAAGAAAAGTGCGGCCACCAAAATTATTCCGGTTGCTGCAAGTATCAGTTGTTTCTTCACCTTAAAAATTTAGAATGCAAAGGTACATTAGTCTTCGCTTTCATCATCCTTTTCGGTGCTCTCTTTAATATTTTTGGAAGATTTAATTTCCTGCATAAATTCTTTTGCAGGCTTAAAGGCCGGAATAAAGTGCTCCGGTATTTCCACCGCTATATTTTTTTTAATATTACGGCCAATTTTAGCAGCTCTTTTTTTTGTAATGAAACTGCCAAAGCCCCGTATGTAAATGTTTTCGCCCTGCGACAGCGATTGTTTAACTTCTTTAAACATAGTTTCCAATGTTACCAAAACATCTACTTTGGGAATACCAGTTTTTTCAGAAATTTGGTTGATTAAATCAGCTTTTCTCATAATAGGTTTTTATTTTCTTTTAGAAAAATACAAAAAAAGGTTGAAAATTCCAAATAAGTTGGTGATAATCAACTACTTTGTTGAATACAAATATACGGAGGATTATACAAAAACAGTAATAACCAACTGATTATTAATGGCATGTGTTTTATTCGCTATGTATAAGGGATATGCTGATAAAAGTTTATAAACACACCAATTTATTCAATGCAAAGTGAAAAGAAATTTTTTTCCAGGTCTTTACTGCAATGGAATACCAGTATCAACCACAGGCCAATGCCCTGGAAAGGAGAGAAAGATCCTTACAAAATATGGCTCAGTGAAATTATTTTACAACAAACAAGGGTAGAGCAGGGTTGGGATTATTATAACCGGTTTGTAGCAACTTTTCCTACTGTAGAAAAATTAGCCGCAGCCAGCGAAAACAAAGTATTTAAACTTTGGGAAGGGCTGGGTTATTACAGCCGCTGTAAAAACCTGATTGCAAGTGCCAGGCTTATTGTAAAAGAATACAATGGCAAATTTCCCCAGCAATATGAAACTATTTTACAACTGAAAGGTGTTGGGCCTTATACAGCTGCTGCCATTGCTTCCTTTGCATTTGATTTGCCTTATGCGGTGGTAGATGGCAATGTATTCCGGGTACTGTCGAGGTATTTTGGTAACGCTACTGCAGTAGACAGCAATGAAGGCAAAAAAATATTTACTGCATTGGCAGATGAACTGCTGGATAAAAAGCAGCCCGGTATTTATAACCAGGCATTAATGGATTTTGGGGCCGTGGTTTGTAAGCCACAGTTGCCCCTTTGCACAACCTGTCCGTTGCAAAAAAAATGTGTGGCCCATAGTAGTAATATGGTGGATCAGTTACCCGTAAAAGAAAAAAAACTCATAAAAAAAACGCGGTGGTTTTATTATGTGGTGGCATCATTTGAAGATAAAGTGCTGGTACGCAAGCGCGGGGCAAAAGATATCTGGGAAAATTTGTACGAATTTATACTGGATGAGCAGCCGGCAGCCATAGCTATTGACCGTTTGAAAAAAATACCGCTGCTGCAGCAACTGGCCGGTAAAGGATCCATTGAACCTGAATGGGTATCCCGGGTGTATGAGCAAAAATTAACTCATCAAACCATTTACGGTCAGTTTATTAAAGTTACTTTGCCCACCCGGCCTGCGCTGGAAGGGTATGAACTGGTTACCCCCAAAAAGCTGACCACGCTGCCTTTCCCAAAATTTATTGCCACCTATTTGAAAGATAAAAATGTATCTTTAAATTTGATATAGACAGAACACTAGTACAGATCTTAAAAAATATTTTATGAGAGGTGTAAACAGGGTAATGTTAATTGGTAACCTGGGTAAAGATCCGGACATACAATACCTGGAAGGAAATATAGGCGTGGCTAAATTTTCCCTGGCCACCACCGAAACATTCAAAGACCGGAGTGGTAAACTCATTTCTCAAACAGAATGGCACACGGTGGTATTGTGGCGTGGCCTGGCTGATCTGGCTCAAAAATATCTACATAAAGGAAGTCTTGTGTATATCGAGGGGCGCTTAAAAACCCGCAGCTGGGAAGACAAAGATGGCAATAAAAAGTTTGCGACAGAAATAGTAGGCGATAATTTAATTATGCTGGAAAAAAGAAGCGACGGCAGTACGGCACCCGGCGTGGAAGGAATAGAGGGTTTGAATGGCCCCGATATTCCCCCCATTGACGAAGGCCCCGAAAGGCTGCCTTTTTAATTACATACAATTACACCTGTATCTTTTAGTGTATTGATACAATTGTTTACCTAAATATTTTATTTTGGATTATCATTCGGGCATCAGTTTTTTACATTTTTTACCATCCACCTTACTGGCCATTACCCCTGCTGCCAATATTGTACTCATCTTTTTGGCCTTGCTGCTCTTTGTGGTATCTTTTTTACTGGCCGGCTCTGAAGTTGCGTTTTTTTCACTGACGTATAAAGACATTAATATTTTAAAAACCAAACAACAGCCCGCTTACAGGCGTATTGTTAGTTTGCTGGAGCAGCCCAAAACATTACTGGCAGCCATGTTAATCACCAATAGTTTTGTAAACATTGGCATCATTCTTATCTCCAACATATTGATAGAAGGTTGGATCGGCAGCCTGCAGCTTAACTTTTTTACAGTATTCTTAATTAAGGTGGTAGCGGTTACTTTTTTACTGGTTCTGTTTGCCGAAGTTTTGCCCAAGGTTTGGGCCACCCATCATAAAATATGGTTTGCCGCCACTGCATCACTGGTAGTGGAAATATTTAACAGCCTTTTTTACCGCTTTAGTAAACGCATGGTACGTTTCAGCAATGGCATTGAAAAGAAATTTTCTTCAGATAATACTGCGGCGATGGACAGCATTCACCTGGATTATGCCATTGACCTGCTGCCCGAACATGAAGCAACAGTGGAAGAAAAGCAGATATTAAAAGGGATCCGGAAATTTGGAGATACCACGGTAAAGCAAATCATGCGAACCCGCCTGGATGTTAGCGGTATAGATTACAACAGCAGCTTTGCCGATACTATAAAAAAGGTAGAAGAACTTCATTACTCCCGACTGCCGGTGTATAAAAACAATTTAGACGAGGTGGTGGGGATGCTGCATACCAAGGACCTGCTGCCCAGACTGGACGAGGCGGAAAATTTTGACTGGCACCCTCTGATGCGCCAACCTTTTTTTGTTCATGAACAAAAACTGATAGAAGACCTGTTACAGGAATTTCGTAACCGCAGGAATCACTTTGCAGTGGTGGTGGATGAATTTGGCGGCACATCCGGAATTGTAACGCTGGAAGATATTATGGAAGAGATCATCGGTGATATTAAAGATGAGTTTGATGATGAAGAAAGCGGCAATAAAAAAATCGATGATTTCAATTATATATTTGAAGGCAAAACAATGATCAATGATGTATGCAAGGCCATGAACCTGCCGGCAGATACTTTTGAAAGTATTCGCGGCGACAGCGATTCACTGGCAGGGCTGGTACTTGAAATAGCCGGCGAATTTCCGCAGGTGAATGAAGAGGTGGTAAGCGGGGATTTTACTTTTGTGCCATTGGAAATAAACAAAAACAGGATTGATAAAGTGAAAATTACCATTCCTCCGCAACAGGATTGATATTGGCAAATACAGGATATACAATACTTAAACATTACACAGTCTATGCGGCATAAAGCTTTCACCTTTCTACTTGTGGTTATTGGTTGTTCATTGATGATCTCCTGCAATTCCACTTATACGTCTAAAAAAAAGGGATACTATAAAGTTGATTTTCCCGAAAGGAAATATGTTGCTTTTCAGCAGGAGGGCTTCCCTTACACCTTTGAATATCCCGCTTATGCACGGATCATTAAAGACAGCACTTATTTTGATGCCAGTACAGAAAATCCTTACTGGATCAATATCGATTTTCCGCGTTTTGGCGGCAGGATATTCTTAAGTTATAAGATCATTGGCGGAAAATCGGTATACAAAATAAAGCAGGCCAATGGCACTTATAAAGATTCTGCCGGCATCAACGTATTCGACAAAATGGTGAATGATGCTTATAATCTTACCAATAAAAACCAGGCCATTACTTCGGCCATTAAAGACAGTGTGATGCATACGGCAAATGGGGTGTCGGGCATTTTTTTTAAAGTGGGAGGTAATGCCGCCACCGCAAAGCAATTTTTTCTGAGCGATACTGCCAGGAATTTTATACGTGGTGCTTTATACTTTGATGTTACCCCTAATGCCGATTCATTAAAGCCTGTACAGGATTTTTTACAGGCAGATATTGAACATATGATCAATACTTTCAGGTGGACCAATAAAAATACCGGTACAGCAAAACTGCCAACTGCTGCTTTAAATACCACTGCCGCAGAAATACCGGCTGCCAAATAAAGGGGATACCAACCCAAACATTAAGTTTACCCGTTTTTACTGCCTTATTGTTGTAAATTTGCGGCCTATGATTGCAATCGATAATATTTTAGTAAGTGATGAAATTGTAAAAGAGCAATTTGTTTGCGACCTCAGCAAATGTAAAGGGGCCTGCTGTGTGGATGGCGATGCAGGGGCACCCCTTGAAAAAGCAGAACTGGAAAAGATCAACGAAGTATTTGATACGGTGCTGCCTTACTTAAATGAAGAAAGTAAAAAGGAAATTGAACGCCAGGGCCGCTATGTGTACGACAGGGAATTTGGCTGGGTTACACCTACCATTAACAGTAAAGTATGTGTTTATGGCATAAAGGATAAGGCCGGAGTGGTTAAATGCGGTATTGAGCAGGCTTACCTGGATGGTAAGGTGGCATGGAAAAAACCCATCAGCTGTCACCTGTTTCCTGTAATTACAAAAGAAAGCAAACGCAGCACCAATGTGTATGTGAATTATGAACCAAGAGAAGATCATTGCAAGGCCGCCTGCAGCCTGGGGAAAAAATTAAAAGTACCTGTGTATGTTTTTTTAAAGGAATCGCTGGTTCGAAAATTTGGCCAGGAATTCTATGATGCACTGGATGCAACGGCCAAACATGTAAATAATACCACCACAGAATAACCACCACATGCAAATAAGAAATTTAGTAACAATCATCGCTTACAACTTAGTACTTATAAGTTTTATTTCCTGCTCTGTTAATAAAGCTAAAATAGACAACAGCCTTAAAAAATACTTCGACGATAATAAGGTGGAAGGCTGTTTTACCTTAATGAACAATGCCAGTGGTGAAGTTACAGTATACAATATGTCGCTGGATACCATGCGCTTTTTACCAGCCTCTACTTTTAAAATTGTAAACTCTTTAATTGGCTTACAAACCGGTGTGATCACCAACGATACCATGATGATACGCTGGGATGGTAAAAATCGGGCAAGGGAAGAGTGGAATAAAGATATGGGCATGACGGAAGCTTTTAAAGTAAGCAATGTGGGCTATTACCAGGAAGTGGCCAGGCGTATTGGAAAAGATACCATGCAAAAATGGCTGGATAGTTTAAGCTACGGCAATAAAAAGATCGGTACTGCTGTTGATTCTTTTTGGCTGGATAATTCTTTAAAAATTTCACCTGATGAGCAGCTGGGCCTGATGAAACGCCTGTATTTTGATCAATTGCCTTTTAGAAAAAGCGTGCATGAAGAAGTAAGAAATGTAATGTTGCAGGAAAATAATACGGCGTATAAACTGAGTTATAAAACCGGTTGGGGATTAGATGAAGCCCGTAATAATATTGGCTGGTTAACCGGCTGGATAGAAGAAAATAACCACGTGTACTTTTTTGTAACTTTTGTTAAAGCGGGCCCCGGGGATATGGATATGCAAGCCGTACGGCTGAACATCACCAAAGGAATTTTAAAGCAGCTGGGCTTTCTGGAAGGGAAGAAATAAAATTTTTAATGACAGCATGTTGCATAGTATGGGTACTAATAGTGCTGATTATTTTTGGTGCAATTATTGGTATATACCTCAAAAAAATGCAGGCTGTTAATGATCGTATTGGCAACGGTACTGTACCGGCTGATGTAATGAATGCGCCAGGCTAAACTTTTAACAGTTCTCTTCATCAACTAAATAGTAATTTGTTCACTTAATGCTCCGCTTTCAATACATAGAATATTTACTGGTGCTGGCTGCTGTTCCGGTATTCATACTCCTGTATGTGCTGGCATTGCGGTGGAAAAAGAAAACCATAAAAAAAATTGGCGACGAACGGCTGGTAAAGGAAATGATCAGGAATTATTCTGCACAGCGTTTTGCAATAAAGTTTGTTTTGATCATTACTGCTTTTGCCTGCGGCGTTTTGGCATTGGCCAATCTCCGTCTGCCCAGGGGTAGTGAAAAGGTGAGCCGCAACGGTATTGATGTGATGATTGCCCTGGATGTAAGCAAAAGTATGCTGGCTCAGGATATTAAACCCACCCGGCTGGACAGGGCCAAGCAATTATTGGGTAAACTGATTGACCGGCTGAACAACGACCGAATAGGCATTGTGGTTTTTGCCGGCAAAGCTTACCTGCAAATGCCGCTTACCGGCGATCATGGTGCTGCCAAAATGTATTTGTCTTCCGCCACACCCGACGTAGTGCCCACACAGGGTACCGTTATTGGCGACGCTTTAAAAATGTGCTATGTATCTTTCAATGCCAAAGAAAAAAAATACAAAGCGGTAATACTGATCAGTGATGGGGAAGATCATGATGAAACAGCTGCTGTTACAGCAGCCAAGATGGCTGAAGAAGGGGTGATGATTAATACGGTGGGAATTGGCTCTGCAGAAGGTGCCGTTATTATGGATGCAACCACCAATGAACCCAAAAAAGACAATGAGGGCAATACTGTTATTACCAAACTTAATGAAGCCGAGCTAAAAGCTATTGCAGAAAAGGGGAATGGCATATACCAACTTTATAATAATACTGATGCGGTGGCAGCAGCCCTGGATGCCCAGTTAAACAGTATGGACCAGCGTACCGTAACTGAAGACGCACTGGTGAATTACGAAAGCTTTTACCAGTATTTTCTGTTACTGGCAGTACTGCTGCTGGTAATAGAGGGTTTTATCCCGGAACGCATTACTACTGTTAAAAATAAAAAAACAATCACTCCGGCTGCATTTACCCTGCTGTTGCTGTTTTTTGTTATGCCAGTTTTAGCGCAGGATGAAAAAGCGACTATAAAAAAAGGGAATGAAGCATACCAGAAAAAAGAATTTGAAAAGGCGGCCGAAGAATACAGGAAAGTAACCACTAAAAAACCTTCCAATGCCACGGCCCAGTATAATTTAGGTAATGCGTTGTATAAAAACAATAAAAAAGAAGCTGCTGTTGAAGCATATGATAATGCTGTAGCCGGCAGTAACGGTAAAGATGCAAAATCAAAAGCATACTATAATAAAGGAGTGGTACTGCAGAATGACAAAAAACTGCCTGAGTGTATTGCAGCGTATAAAAATGCATTGAAATTAAATCCGCAGGACGAAGATGCCAGGTTGAATCTGCAAAAAGCACTGCAGCAACAGCAGCAACAAAATAAAGAACAAAAGAAAGAAAAAGAAAAGAAAAAAGATCAGCAGAAGCAGAAAGAGGAAGAAAAAAAACAGCCCCAGCCACAGCAGCCCAAAATAACCAAAAAAGATGCGGAGGAAAAACTTAAAGCCCTGCTGCAACAGGAAAAGAACCTGCAGGATAAACTGAAGAAAGTGAATGCAGCCAGTTCAGGAAAACCAGAAAAAGATTGGTAAAACCAGTAAATTTACAATATGAAATATATTATACCCTTTGCATTATTACTTACTGTTTGCTGCTTTACGGCATGTATTGACACAGAAGAAAAAATTGAGATCAATGCCGACAACAGCGGTAATTATTCACTGACCATGGATATGGGAAAAATGATTGGAATGGCTGCACAAATGGGTGCCGGGCAAAACAATTCCGGTAAACCCAAAGAGAAAAAAGATACGCTCATCTACTTTAAAGATGCCCTTGCCGCATCAGAAAAATTTACCGAAGCAGAAAAAGCATTGTTTTCAAATGCATCCTGCAAAATAAAACTGGATGAGGCCAATGCCGAAATGAAGATCGTTATCAGTTGTCCATTTGCCAGCATATCACAATTAGCCGAGGTAAAGGAAAAATTGCCTTCAGTAATGAGTAAGCTGGATGTAATGGATAAAGTGGGTGGTAAAGAAAAATCAATGATGGGCGATGCAGAAGAGGGTGAAGGTGGAGATATGACCAAATCGCTGAATCCCGGACAAAACTATTATAAATTTACCGCCACACCCGGCAAAATATCTTACCTGATCACAGATAAGGAAGCTTTAAAAAAATCCCTGGGATCTGATTCTTCCCTGATCATGATGCAGCAAATGGCTGCTATGACCGGCGAAATGAGTTACAAAACCATTCTCATTTTCCCCAGCCCTATTAAAAAATTAAGCGGCGGTAAGGGGGTGTTATCCGACGATAAAAAAAGCATTACTTATAAAGCCAGTTTAACAGACCTGGTAGAAAGACCGGAAGAAGTGGAATACGAAATTGAATATTGACTCATCTTTTTAAAGATTATTGCAGCAGGGGTAAACAACCCCTGCTTTTTTGTTGTTATTTTGCAGTAATATTTTTTATATGCAATTGTATTGTGAATCGCTGACGGAATATAAACGTCTTACAACAAGGGAAGTGAAGGTGGGGAATTTATTGCTGGGCAATAATCACCCCATACGTGTGCAAACCATGACCACCACCGATACTATGGACACCATGGCTACAGTGGAACAATCCATCCGTTGTATTGAAGCCGGAGCCGAACTGGTTAGAATTACCGCACCTTCAAAAAAGGAGGCGGAGAATTTGAAAAATATAAAAGACGAACTGCGCAAAAGAGGCTATAACACACCGCTTGTGGCAGATATTCATTTTACCCCCAATGCGGCAGAAATAGCCGCCACTATTGTGGAGAAAGTAAGGGTAAACCCGGGTAATTATGTAGATAAGAAAAAATTTGAACAAATAGAATATACCGACGCCGAATATGCCGAGGAAATTGAACGCATCAGGGAACGTTTTACACCACTGGTATTGATCTGTAAAGCACATGGGACTGCCATGCGCATTGGTACCAATCACGGCAGCCTGAGCGACAGGATCATGAGCCGTTATGGAGATACTGCCAATGGCATGGTGGAAAGTGCCATGGAGTTTTTGCGTATTGCCCGCAGCGAAGATTACCACCAGGTTATTTTAAGCATGAAGAGCAGTAATCCGCAGGTGATGGTACAGGCTTACCGTTTGCTCATTAAACACATGATGGAAGAATTTGGTGAATGTTATCCTTTGCACCTGGGCGTTACCGAAGCAGGCGATGGTGAAGACGGCAGAATAAAATCTGCCATTGGTATCGGTACTTTATTAGAGGATGGTATTGGAGATACGATAAGGGTGAGTTTAACAGAAGATCCCGAACTGGAAATTCCTGTGTGTAAAGATATTGTAAAGAGATACAGCAACGACAGGCAAGCGGTTACAAACAACCCTGTACCCGCTATTGACAAGTTGCAGTATTCCCCTTTTGAATATAAAAGAAGGGAAACGGCAGAAGTCTCAAATATTGGCAAAAAGCATGTACCTGTGGTGATTGCCGATTTTATGCTGGCCACAAAAATTGTTCACCAGGATTTGCAGGCCATTGGATACACATATCATGAAGCTACCGACAAATGGAGTATTGGCGATGCAGCCGCAGATTACATCTACACATCCAATAAAGTATTAGACTTTGCATTGCCGGGTACATTAAAAGTGATATGTGATTATCATACCTGGCAAACTGTTACTGATAAAGAGAAATATTTCCCCTTGTACCAGGGAGAGGAATATATTACTGCAGTAGAAAAATCTGAACAAATAAATTTTATTTCAGTAGATGCGGCAATTGATAATACCGCAATTACTGCACAAATTCAGAATGATGCAACAGCAGTGCTCTGTGTGTATGCTTCTGCCGCCAACGGTATGCAGCCTGTAAGGGCATTGATGAACGAATGGATGCGCATGCAATTAAAAACACCGGTTATACTTGCCGTGGAAAGTGAGCACAGTTCCATTGATGAACAACTGATACATTTTGCAACTGAAAGCGGCGCCTTGTTTTTAGATGGTATGGGAGATGGCATCTGGCTGATGAACGACCCTGAAAAACTGGTGAATCAAAAAGTATCGGGCAGAACTTACCTGGAAACAAAAAGCAATCATCAGTTCATCAACAATACCTCATTTTCTATCCTGCAGGCAGTACGTACCAGGATTTCAAAAACAGAGTATATTTCCTGCCCGTCCTGCGGCAGAACATTGTTTGACCTGCAGGAAACCACGGCGAAGATACGTGCGGTAACCAATCATTTAAAAGGCGTGAAGATCGCTATCATGGGTTGTATTGTAAACGGGCCGGGCGAAATGGCCGATGCAGATTTTGGCTATGTGGGCAGTGGGGTGGGAAAAATAACGTTGTACCGCGGTAAAGAAGTGGTGAAAAAAAATATTGACAGTGTGGTAGCAGTTGATGAATTAATAAATCTGTTAAAAGAAAGCAACGCCTGGGTGGATGCTGAATAGCAATGCAGCTTACGCTGATTGATACAATTATGAATTTATTCTGCCTGCGCCATCACTGCAGCCAACCTCCGCTTTGGATATAACCGCCCTCAAAATGTTACCCTGTTTTTCCCTTTATTTTTTTCAATACCGGTACCGCAATCATTCCTCCGGCATCGCGGTAATCAATCAACTGAATATCGCCGCTATGATCAAAGCGGTAGCGTTTTCCCGTTACGCCGCCAATAATAGTTAAGCCGCTGTTGCCGGTATATTCAAAATAAATATCGGCCCACAATTTTTTTGTTTGCTCCATTCCAGCCACAGCATTGCTTAATTTTTGCGGCTGGTTTGTGTATTCGTTTCTTTTATTTCCGCAATTGCACATCATGTATGTTTTTAATCTTCCTGATAATCTGGTTTATCCGGACGGTGATATTTTAATAAGCCGGTGGTCTGTTCTGCCAGGCAGGCAGCACCGGATAATGCGATCCAGTACAACAACTTTTCCATCCAGGTAGCACCATAGTATATCCCAAATGGTAACGCCATCCAGATACTCAAACAATAAAAGCAGTCGAGCAGGCTTCCGAAGAAACCTGCTCCTGCTTTTTTCCTGAGTAAAAAGATGATATCAAACGGCCCATCTTCTTTTGCCAAAAGATGTGTAAGCCGCCATACAACCAGGCTCAGTACTACAAATAAAAATGGACCCATTGCCTGTTGTTTATGCGGGTTCTAAAGCAAATGCGGCCAGTCCGGATGCATCTAAAAAATACAACTGGTTACTGCCATTGGTAGTTAATACCGAAACGCCCAATTGCTCTGCAAAAGCCGCTTTACCACCTTCGCTGCAAATGCCCAACAGCTGCCCGGGTGTAAATGTATGCCTGTAAATACTGCTGTTATCCCTGTTATACACCCCCGCGTCTCCAATTACCATTCCGCCGGCATTAGTGAGTGTTGATTGTGCCGGATCGCTGCAGGTGCCTTTTTGAACCGTAAATCCAAACGTGGCAAAGTTTTGCGGATGATAGGCCCTGAATGCCACTTCAATACTGGCATTGGGTGGATAAGGCACAAAGCCACAGCAATCGGTGGTTACTTCCGAGCCATTTACTTTTATTTTGTACACATCTGCCTGGCAGGCGCTGTTGTCGATGCGTGCCACCATTTTATAGGCATCAGCATTTGCAGCCCCGTTCAGTACCAGGTACTGATCAGGTGCATCCACCGATGGTGCAAACGAATTGTAATCGGGCACCTGGAATAATTGTTTTGGAATAGCACCCAGTTTATTGCCGTTAAAATCAAACAATTCTAACATAAACTCGTATAAACCGTTACTCAGTTTGGAAGAATCAAAACTAACTGATAAAGTATTTTGATCCCACAAGGGGTTTAATTCCGGAGCACTCACTGGTGCAGCGGTTGGATATGCCGGTGGAATAATATAGAGATCATCCATCCCGTTTTTTGAAACCGGCCCCAGCTTAAATGAGTTTGCACCAATATGCTTGTGCATCAGCATATCAAAATACTCGTAGGTGTAACTTTTATACAAAGCCTGGCCACCATGCAGTGAAACAGGCAGGGAGAATGCCACATTCGACAGGTCGGCATTTTTTATTTTCCGGTAACTCCACCTGTAATAATACATGCCATTAGCAGGAAGGCCGCTGCCAAACTGTATTACAAAACCCAACGTACTGCCAAAGGGCCGGCGGTAGTCTCCTACCGCATTAGGGCTGGCCCAAACAGATACATCACTTAAACCAATGCGGTTAAAGTTTTTACCCTGCACTACTGTATGCAGGTCTGTTTGCCTGGTATGTACCACGCTTGCACTGCTGCCGATTGTTTTTACCCAGATGATATCTCCTTCAAGGACGTCGTTACATTCCCAGCGTACTCTTGCGTCGGTAACGCGTATGGTTACCAAACTGCCGCAGGCATAATTCCAGTAAGTGTGGCAGGGAATGGCTGGTTTGTAAACGGTAGTCCAAACCCCATCAATTAAATACTCTACCCAAAAATAAATATCCGGGGCATCACCATCCCACCAGTACCAGTAATTGGTATCAAAATTTCCATTGAGGTCGGTGTATACAGTGTCTATTTCATCGCAACGGTAAAAATAGGGCCATAGCCATGGGATATAGCAGAAATATGGATGAAAGAGATGGTAGTAATCCACCACCGTTTTTCTTATGGTGGCAATATTGCCGGATAATAGTTGATTCTTTATTTCGGGCAAAGACTGGAAGGCAGTTTGTGCCTGCTGTATTGCATCAGCTGCAGGTACAGTAAAAGCAGCTGAGGTAAATTCTTTTGCCTGCTGCGTGGTAAAACTTTGTGCAGTTTTAAATTCAGACACGGCATTGAATGCTGCAAAATTGTTTCTTACATCTGCCGGCGGCAATGGTTGCGGATTCAATTCAGAAAAAACAGGGCTGGGGTCGGGGCCAGGCTCGGGCACGGGAATGGGCCAGCGTGGATTCAGCATAATGTCAGGAATTTTTAAAATGATGTGATCGGGAATCTTATAGATCCACCACCAAATTCTGTCCACTTCGCAAATATGTACCCTTGCATTACAGATGCCCCTGTCCTGTGTAATATTGCCAATGCTGAAATTTTTGATCACTTTGCCACGGATACGGCAGATGCGCAGGTACCATAGTTTAGACAGGTAATCAGGAATGGGCAGTATGTTCAATGCACCTCTTGCATCAAAATTCAACACTGCTTCGTAGGGCTTAAATCTTTCCAGGTCGGCAATGGTAATTACGCTGTTTATTTTATTGCCTGCAGCGGGGGCAATAAAGAGCCGCAGTTCTTTCGGATTTTTGTTATAAGTTTTAAACTCCACCGCATTTTTTTGTACTGCTGTTTTTTCTAAAAGTTGTCCGTTTCTGGAAAAAAGAAATGCCATTAATGGAATGTCTTCCTGGGGTTTGTTTTCGAAACTTACAGGGAGCACAATTTTTTCAATTGACTTGGCCATATGAATAATTTTTTAAAATGATAAAATAAAAGGGGTACGGGTTAAAAACTTTTAATCGGTGATCACGGGTGCAGGAGGGCAGCACCTGTATTCCTGTGATTTTTCTAAAAATTCAATTTGCTTGCGCAGCAGATCGTTCTCTAATTGTAATTTTTCTTTCAGCAATGGTTCGCACACATCACAATCATCCAGGCAGCCTTTAACAATAATGCCGGGAGTGGGCAAAGAGAACTCCATCTCAAAATCGATGGCCTGTTTTGTTTCGTTGGTTACCTTACCTGTTTTGTCAATCAGGTTTTTAGCCACCAGCTGTTCATCCACTTCTTTCAATGCTTTTGCCCTGGTATCGTTGTCAATGGCAGTACCAAAATTCGCCTCCATATTAATTACAGGTTTGTTCAGGCTTTGCGTGTTTTGTAACAATGCCGCGGTATCTACATTAGCAAAAGAGGCGGCCGGCGTATTAACAGTGGCTTTTTTTAATGCGGCGGTGGCAGGGATATCCTGTGGTACCAGCGCAACGGGCAACCTGCGAACGCCGGGTTGCAGTACACCACCAACAGGCGCATTGGGGTCCAGTATCCTTCTTTCAATAGACACCAGTTCAAATTTTATTTTTTGTTTTTTATTGAGCCTGTAAAACATATAGGTAACCGCGTGGCATTTATTGTAGTTGGCAAATTCGCGGGAAGCAGCTTCAAAATGATCTTCTGATTCGCCCTCTATATGGGTGCGGCTGCTTACTTCGCCAATAGAAACTGCATGCGCTTTACGGGTAGCACTTACTGCCTGCGATGCTGCGCTTTGCACATGTGTTCTTTGCTGGTTTAAATAATCTGCCACCGAACTGCTGTTGTGGCTGCCACCGGCATTGGTACTGGCGCTGGCACTCAGGCTGAAGATACCAATACTGCCTTCTGCATCGCCATGAAAATCCCAGTTGCCTTCAGATGAATTTTCGGCATGGCCCGATTGTGCAGCAGAGGCATCGGCTAAATATTTCTGTGTAGCCGTCATATAATATTGCTCTTCCGAAATTTGTTCGCTCCGGTAACTGAGTTTGGTTTCACTGTCGTACGTAAAACGGCTTCTCCTGTCGGTGGTTGATAAGCGCACTTTTTCTCCAGGTAACAGCGTGGTGCTGTATGCAGGATCGCCCAGTGTTAAGCCAAGTGTGCAGCGGGAGAATTTGAAGTGCAGTATCACTTCTACATTTACCGTACGGCGGCTGTTGGCGGCCAGTACAGTGGGATAAGTAAGTACCCTGCTGAAATTAATGGTATCGCAATGATCGTCTTTAATTAATTCAGGACAGCAGGGAATAGCTGAAGCATTTTCATTTTCCATAACAAAAGGTTTAATAGTTAAAAATGTGTATGCTGTTTCATTTTTTGCATAGCAATGCCCGTTGAACCTTGGTTCATTTTTTTAGACAATGGCTGGTAAGTGAAAAGAAGTTCTTCTAAGATCTTAGATTTGTCTGGCAGAGAAAGATTAGGGGTAATTGCAAATAATGAAACAGGATGTAAACCTAGCTTCTAAATTTATGGAGTACAATACCCTAATCTGGTAATTTTTTAAAATTTTAAACCAAAGAAGATTATTAGTTGTTTATCAGTTAATTTTGAAAACAGTACAGCTCAATTACTTGAAAAAAAATAACCCAGGCTTACACAAACAATATGCAAACAGATTTTTTAGTGATCGGAAGTGGTATTGCGGGATTGACCTATGCTTTAAAAGTAGCGCAGGATTGCCCTGATAAAAAGGTAATGGTGCTTACTAAAACACAAAGTGACGAAACCAATACCAAGTATGCCCAGGGGGGTATTGCCGGAGTAATGGATTTTAACAACGACAGTTTTGCCAAGCACATAGAAGATACCCTGGTGGCAGGCGATGGTTTGTGCAACCCTTATACTGTAGAGATTGTGGTTAAGGAAGGTGTAGACAGAATTAAAGAAATTATTGACTGGGGTGCACAATTTGATAAAGCACCCGATGGCGATTTTAAACTGGGTAAAGAAGGTGGGCACAGCGAATTCAGAATATTGCATCATAAAGATGTTACCGGGCAGGAAATGGAACGGGCCCTGCTGGAGGCCATTAAACGCAAACCCAATATAGAACTGGTGAGCCATTGTTTTGTACTGGATATTATTACCCAGCATCACCTGGGATACCTGGTTACCAAATCAACACCCGATATTGAATGTTATGGTGTGTATGTACTGAATCTTGCTACCAATAAAATAGAAAAAATATTATCGGGTATTATCCTGCTGGCCACAGGTGGTAACGGCCAGGTGTACCGTACCACCACCAACCCATCCATTGCCACAGGTGATGGTGTGGCCATGGTATACCGTGCCAAAGGCCGGATAGAAAATATGGAGTTCATCCAGTTTCATCCCACTGCATTGTACGAGCCGGGTGTACGCGGACAATCTTTTTTAATAACAGAAGCGGTAAGGGGCGACGGAGGCATCTTACGCAATCATAAAGGCGAAGCTTTTATGGAGCGCTATGATGAAAGAAAAGACCTGGCACCCAGGGATATTGTGGCCAGGGCAATAGATAACGAAATGAAAGTGGCAGGTACCGAAAATGTATTTTTAGACTGCCGCCACTTCAGTAAAGAAAAATTTGTAGAACATTTTCCTAATATTTACGACAAATGTTTGAGTATAGGTATTGATATTTCCAAACACATGATACCAGTAGCACCAGCAGCGCATTACAGTTGCGGCGGTATTAAAACTGATGAGTGGGGAAGAACGTCTATCAAAAACTTATACGCCGCGGGCGAATGTGCCAGTACCGGGCTGCATGGTGCCAACCGTTTGGCCAGCAATAGTTTACTGGAGGCAATGGTATTTGCACACAGGGCTTACCAGGATGCAGTTACAAAAATTAATACGGTGCAGTTGCACAACCATATTCCCGACTGGAAAGTGGATGGTACCAATGCACCCAAAGAAATGATCCTGATCACACAAAGTATTAAGGAATTGAAATTGCTGATGAGCGACTATGTGGGTATTGTACGCAATAACGAAAGGTTACATCGTGCCATGAAAAGGCTGGACCTGTTGTTTACCGAAACAGAGGAGCTGTACAAAAAAACCATTGTATCACCGCAGTTGTGCGAACTGAGGAATATGATCACCGTAGCTTACCTGGTGGTTAAAAGTGCCGAGTTCAGGCATGAAAGCAGGGGCCTGCATTTCAATACTGATTATCCTGATAAGAGCGGTATGATACAAAATATTGTGTTGTAATGTGGTAACAGGCGCAGGGATTTCTATGCAACATTCTTGCGTCGCACACTTGTACGGCATACCTTTGCGCACCAAACAAAAGCATGTACTATATAATTTTTCCTTTACTGTATCTGGTTTCCCTGCTGCCATTTTTTATTTTATACGGCATCAGCGATCTTTTTGCATTCCTGTTATTTTATGTAATTAAATACCGGAAGGAGGTGGTGCTGAATAATCTTGCAATCGCTTTTCCCGGAAAAACGGATGCCGAAAGAAAAAAGATTGCCCGTAAATTCTATCAATATTTTACTGATACCATGATAGAGAGTCTGAAATTTATTTCCATCTCTAAAAAACAGTTACTGAAAAGAAGTACAGGAAATTTTGAAGTGATCAATGCCCTGATCGACAAAGGATATAATATCAATATCATGGCAGGTCACCAGTTTAACTGGGAGTATGCCAATTTACTGTATGCCGCCAATTTAAAAATTCCGTTTGTAGGGGTTTATATGCCCATTAAAAATCAGGCATTCAACAAAATATTTTTAGATTTCAGAAGCCGTTACGGCACCATTTTGATAAGCGCCACCGATTTTAAAAATAAAATGCACGACGTTTTTAAAAGACAATACATGCTGGCACTGGCGGCAGACCAAAATCCCGGCTCGCCCACCTCGGGTTACTGGATGAATTTTTTTGGCAGGCCCACCCCATTTGTATCAGGCCCGGAAAAAGGCGCTGTTAAAAATAATGCTGCTGTGGTGTATGTGGGATTTAAAAAGATAAAGCGTGGCCATTATCATTTTGAAACTACTTTATTAACCGAACAAAGCAGCGGCACCGCAACCGGCCAGCTTACCTGCCTGTACAGGAATATACTGGAGCAAACCATTCAGCAAGATCCGGCAAATTATTTATGGAGCCACCGCAGGTTTAAGTTTGAATGGAAAGAAGAATACAAAAAATTATGGGTGGATGGAAACTCAAATGCACCCCAATAAAAAATGCCCCGCAACTGCGGGGCATTTTTTAATTCAATACGCTGGTATCTTTTTCAACAGTAATTTTCTTTTCTTCTTTTATCCTGGCCCAGCCTCCTGTTACATTTCTTAAATTATGAAAACCCTGCCGCTTAATAAGTGAAGCTGCAATTACACTGCGGTAACCGCCGGCGCAATGTACATATAAATTTTGCTTCTCTTCAAAGTCGGCAATGGTGGCCACATCCATCATTTCGTTTAACGGAATGTTGAGTGCATCTTTTACATGCCCGTCGGCATATTCTGTTTCTCTTCTTACATCTACCACCACCAAGTTGGGATCGTGCGGAATGTCCATGGCCAGTTCATCGGCTTCTACATCAATGATCATATCAATTTTTTCGCCGGCAGCTGCCCAGGCTTCAAACCCACCCTGTAAATAGCCCAGCATTTTATCAAATCCCACCCTGGATAAACGCACTACTGTTTCTTCTTCCTTACCCGCTTCGGTAACCAGTATCATGGGTTTGTCAAAAGGTAATAAGGCACCTGCCCATTCAGCAAACCTGCCTTCCAGTCCTATGAAAACAGCACCGGGAACAAAGCCTTGTGTAAACGTATCTGCATGCCGGGTATCCAATACCCATACATCTTGTTCCATTAATTTTTTAAACGCAGCAATATGTAAGGGAGTGAGTCCTTTTTGTTTTACAGCATCAATGCTGTCGTATCCTTTCTTATTTATTTCAGCATTTACTGCAAAGTATTTGGGTGCTTCTGTTAAGCCATCGGTTACTGCTTTAATAAAAGCCTCGCGTGTTTGTGGTTGTAATGCATAATTGGTTTTCTTTTCTTCACCAATGGTGCTGAATGTATTGGGGCCAAGGTTTTTGCCGCAACTGCTGCCTGCGCCATGGGCGGGGTATACGATCACATTATCTGCCAGGGGCAAAATTTTATTTTGAATGGTGTCGTACATGATACCCGCCAGGTCTTCACTGCTCATGTTGCCACTGCTAAGGTCGGGGCGGCCCACATCGCCTACAAATAAGGTATCGCCTGTAAAAATTGCGTGGGGTATATCGTTCTCATCTCTTAATAAAAAGCAGGTACTTTCAATGGTATGACCGGGTGTATGTACCACTTCAATAGTAAGTTTACCCAACTTAAAAATTTCACCGTCTGTGCTGCTGTGAATGGTAAAATTGGTTTTAGCACCCGGCCCGTAAATAATAGGAGCGCCGGTTTGCTTGCTAAGGTCAAGGTGGCCGCTTACAAAGTCGGCATGAAAATGTGTTTCAAAAATATATTTGATACCTGCCTTTCTTTCTTTGGCAAGGGCAATGTATTCATCTATATCTCTTAAGGGATCAATGATGGCCACTTCGCCTTCGCTTTCAATGTAATAAGCCGCTTCGCTGATGCAACCTGTATATAATTGTTTAATGAACATGCTGTAATATTTGTGTACAAAGGTAAAAATAAAAAAGCGTCCCGAATAGCCGGGACGCCTTGAATTGATTTTTTTTACAATTAACCTACCAGTTGTTTAACAAAAGTGTCAATTTCTTCAATTCGTTTGTAGTTAACAGAGTAGTAAATAAATTTACCATCACGCTGTGTAATTACAATACCCGCTTTTCTTAAAATAGCTAAATGCTGCGATGCCACAGACTGCTCCAGGCGAAGACGAACATAAATTTCGGTAACTGTAATCTTTTTTTCTTCTTCAATTAACTTCAGCAATTGCTGGCGCAATTTGTGGTTCAATGCCCTTAAAACAAGTGCTGCTTTTTTCAGGGCATGGTAGTCCACATTAATAGAAGACTCGGTCGAGGTTTTAGGAGACGCCGCAATAGGGGCATCCTGTGATTGGGTGGCAATCATCATAAGACGTTTAAATTTTAATTATGCTTGAAACAATATTTGAACAATCAAATATACGTTTAATTGCTTATGCAACTATTATTTCAGCTGATTTATTAAAAAAAATGCCTTTTACAGCTATTGTTAACCTTATTTCTTATATGTTATTTTGGAACTCTTTCAAATAAAAAGGTTCAGTATAGGCAAGATTGGCAAACTGGTGTTGTAAAAAAGCGGTGTACGACAGGTGGGCCATTGCTGCAGGCAAATTATGCAGTATTGTAAAAGTGGCATTTGGGTGGATGCATTGTGCCTGCCATTTGGCGGCACCATTGCCAGTAAAAATAATGGGTTTATCATCCAGCAGTGCGGTAAACGAATGGCTGCTGAGTATCATGGCGGCGGGAGCCATTACCGGCGTTAATGCAGAAGTATACACTGCGGTAAACACTTCCATTCTTCTGGCATCAATCATAGGGCAAAATAAATGATCGTCATTTTTGGCAGGTTGTTGCGCTATGGCAGCCCGGGCCCACAATTCTAATGTACCAATGGTGATCAACGGTTTTTGTAAAGCATAGCTTAGCCCTTTTGCACTGGCCATGCCCACGCGTAATCCTGTGTAAGAACCGGGGCCGGCAGTAACGGCAATGGCATCGGTTTGAGCCATGCTGGTGCCTGCCTGCTGCAATAACTTTGCTACAGCAGTTTGCACAAATGCACCGTGGTCTTTTTGCGATTCGTTTTGTAATGTATGCAGTACCTGGCCATTTACAGCAATGCTTACAAAGGCAGTTTCAGTAGCGGTGTCAATATGGATGATATGGTTCATGTTTTTTGTTGCGGGGTTTCGCTGATCAGTAATGCAGCGGGTTGATAACGGTTGTCTGCATCATTTAGTTTTTGTAATAACGCAGTAATATTTTCCAACCCTATTTTTTCGGCCCATTCAAACGGCCCATATGGATAATTGGTGCCCAGCTTCATGGCAGTGTCAATGTCAGCTTTAGAACTTACTCCATCTTCCAGTGCAAAGTACGCTTCGTTAATGATCATGGCAATAATGCTGGCTGCCACCAGGCCGGGGGCATCTGTTACCTGGATGGGTTGTTTGTGCAATAATTGCAGCATTGCAGCAATACTGCCATTCACCTGCCCTGCTATCTCCCAGCTGCTCCTTTGCAAAAATGTATTCCATCCATTGAAGCGGTATACATGATCGGGAGCCTGCAGTTCTTTTAACGTGGTAGTAACACTGTTGATAAAAACAGGCTGACTGGTTTGTGAAAAATCTATGTTGCCGGGAATGGTTATAATAAAAAATGCATCGGCATGTGGATAGTCAGTAAAAGAAAACGGCAGCCCTGCTCTTATCCATTGAATACCAGTTGTATCAACCGTTAACGCATTCCATTGTTCGTCTGATGCCAATACTGCAATATGCATTTGTAATTTTTTACAAAAATAGGTGGTTGCAAAAAGATATATTTGCATTTCGAAAAAATAAATAACAATGGCAAAAAAAATCATCAATACAAATAACGCACCGGCTCCTATTGGCCCTTACAGCCAGGCAGTAATGACAGGTAACCTGCTTTTTATGTCGGGACAGATAGCCTTAAAACCCGGTACCGGCGAATTAGCAACGGCAGATATCATTGAAGAAACGCACCAGGTAATGCAGAATATTAAAGCAGTACTGGCAGAAGCCGGTATGGACTTCAGTAACGTGGTAAAAACAACGATCTTTTTAAGCGATATGAATTTGTTTGGACAGGTAAATGAGATCTATGGAAAATATTTTGAAGGAGATTTTCCTGCAAGAGAAACCCTGGCTGTAAAAGGCTTGCCTAAAAATGTAAATGTAGAGATCAGCATGACCGCTGCAAAATAAAACAGAGGGTATGGACCATCAAAAGCAGGTGATCATTACAGCAAAAGTGCATCCGCATTTAATTGAAGTGCTGCAAAAAAAGCAGTATGAAGTTATTTACCTGCCTCAAATTAGCTATGATGAACTTGCGGCACTAGTGGATACTGCAACAGGCCTGATTGTTACTACCAGGCTGCCCATTGATAAAAATATTTTAGATAAAGCAGTACAACTTAAATGGATTGGAAGGCTGGGCAGTGGAATGGAATTGATAGATGTGAACTATGCCCAAAGCAGGGGCGTTACCTGTGTAAGCAGCCCGGAAGGGAACCGCAATGCAGTGGCCGAACATGTACTGGGTATGTTGCTGAGCTTATTGAATAAAATCAACAGCAGCAGCCTGCAGGTAAAAAATGGCGAATGGATACGTGATGCCAACCGGGGTACAGAGCTAACCGGTAAAACAGTAGGCATCATCGGTTTTGGTAATGCCGGCAGTGCATTTGCAAAATTGCTGTCGTCTTTTGATGTTACCGTTTTAGCGTATGATAAATACAAGTTTGATTTTGGCAAAGGCTATATCAAAGAAGCCAGCCTGGAGCAGGTATGCCGTTATGCCGATGTGATCAGTTTTCATGTGCCCCTAACTGCTGAAACAAAGTATATGGCCAATGAAACATTCTTTAAAGCCCTGCAGCAGCGGCCAGTACTCATTAATGCCAGCCGTGGTAAAGTGGTGGATACCGGGGCATTGATCACCGCTTTAGAAAACGGGGCCATTGCAGGTGCAGCATTAGATGTGCTGGAAAATGAACAACTCAGCAGCCTGCCTGAAACAGCAAAAGAACAGTTGCATTACCTCACCAGCCAGGCCAATGTGATTGTAACCCCGCATATTGCCGGCTATTCTCATGAGGCGTTTTACAAAATGAGCGCTGTAGTGCTGGAAAAGCTGGGTATTTAAAATTTTCACTACTTTTGTAATACATACAACGCCTGAATAATATGGGCGTTGTATTTTTTTTCTCTTTGCTTAAAAGAATTTATATGAGTACAACCAATTATGTTACAAAAGAAACCTTTGAAAAAATGAAGGAAGAACTTCATTTGATGAAGAGTATTGACAGGCCTGCTGCAAGTAAAGCCATTGCAGAAGCCCGTGAAAAAGGCGATTTGAAAGAAAATGCGGAGTATGACGCGGCCAAAGAAGCACAGGGTATGCTGGAAGCAAAAATTAAATACCTGGAAGGAGTGATAGCAACAGCACGCATTTTAGATGAAAGCAATATCGACACCAGTAAGGTGAGCATTTTAACCAAAGTGGAGCTGACGAATATGGGCACTAAAAAGAAAGTGACTTACCAGATCGTATCGGAAAAAGAGGCCGACCTGAAGCTGGGGAAGATCTCTGTTACTTCACCAATTGGCAAAGGATTGCTGGGCAAGGTGGTAGGCGATGTGGTGGACGTACAGGTACCTGCCGGGGTATTAAAATTTAAGGTAGAAGGCATTACAGCATAATATCAACCGTATACATTTTTAAGCCCATCCGCCGGCAGGCCGATGGGCTTTTTGTATCTTTAATAAAACTTTTATCATGACCATTTTTTCAAAAATCATAGCCGGCACCATTCCTTCTTATAAAATTGCAGAGAACGAACATTTTTATGCCTTCCTGGATATTTTTCCATTGGTGGAAGGTCATGTACTGGTAGTGCCTAAAAATGAAACCGATAAATTTTTTGACCTGCCCGATCAGTTATTAAGTGAATGGCTGCTGTTTGCAAAACCCATTGCTCATGCCATTGAAAAAGCATTCCACTGCAACCGTTGCGGCATATCGGTACTGGGCCTGGAAGTGCCGCATGCGCACATGCATTTATTGCCCATTGACAGTGCCGATGATCTGAATTTTACAAGGAGAAAACTGCAACTGAGCCCGGAAGAACTGAAAGCGGTGCAGGATAAAATCATAGCCTGCCTGTGATGTTAATGAATGCTGAGCCGGAAACCCACACCGTGTATGGTTTCCAGTGCAATGGCCGGATCTGCTTTTAAATGTTTGCGCAGTTTGGTAATGAATACATCCATGCTGCGCCCTAAAAAATAATCATCTTTGCCCCAAACATTCAGTAATAATTCTTCCCGTTTTAAAATTTTATTAAGGTGCAGGGCAAAAAATTTCAGCAGGTCGGCCTCCCGCTGGGTAAGCGCAGTGGCGTCTTTATCAGCATAAATTTTCAGTTCGTTGAATGCGAATTTTAATTTTCCCAACTGGTATTCTTCTGCAGCATCGGCCTGTAATTTTTTTGTACGGCGCAGAAAAACTTCCATACGCATAATGAGTTCCTGCATGCTGAAGGGTTTGGTAATATAGTCGTCGGCACCGGTTTGAAAACCCCTGATCTTGTCTTCTTCCATACTTTTTGCAGTAATGAACAGTACAGGCACCACATCGCTTTGCTGCCGTATTTTTTTAGCTAATGAAAACCCATCTCTTGAAGGCATGTTAATGTCCAGCAAACAAATATCAAAGTCCTTTTTTTGAAACAGCTGCCAGGCCTGTTCGCCATCGGCACAATGCAATACTTCATAGCCGGCATCCTGTAAGTTATCTTTAATAACAAAGCTCAATGAAAGGTCGTCTTCTGCCAGTAAAACTTTTGCCTTGCTCATATTACAATCGTTTAATTCCTCGGAATTTTTATAATAAATGTACTGCCTTTTCCGGGCTCACTCTGCACTTCTATTTTACCGCCATGGGTATCCACCACTTTTTTTACAAAGCTTAATCCAAGTCCAAATCCTTTTACGGTATGTAATTCTCCCTGAGTTACCCTGAAGAAACGGTCGAATATTTTTTTATGATGTTCGCGGCTGATGCCAATACCATTATCTGTAACTGCAATACAACAATCGTTCCCTTCTGTATAAGAGGTAATGAAGATATTGGGTTGGGGCGAATACTTGATGGCATTTTCAATCAGGTTAACAAAAGTAAGCTGCAGGTAATATTTATCTGCTGTTACCGTCATATCATCAGTACTCAACGCTGTTTCCAGCACCGCCTGTTTTTGCTCTGCCAGCGGTTGCAGGTCGTTTACTGCCTGGTGTAAAATGGCATTGATATTACAGGTGGTTTTCTCCAGTGGCAAAGCGCTTCTGTCGGTATAGGTGATCTCTAACAGCCGCTGTATCTGGTTCTCTAAATGGGTAGATTGTTCATCAATAATGCCGGCATAATTTTTTAGGCGGTCGGGCTTGTCGGCAATATTGGGTTGCTGCAGTACTTCGGCGGCAATTTTTATTACTGCCAGCGGTGTTTTAAATTCATGTGTAAAATTATTTACAAAGTCTTTTTGGGTTTCATTTAAAAATTTTTGCCGGTACAGGTAAAAGATGCTGGCTCCAAATGCAATCAGTACCAGCAGCAGCAATCCACCTGATGCGATCCAAAAATACATCTGCTTTAAAATGTACTGGCCGCGGTGCGGAAAGAACAGGGCCACATAAGAGTAATCTCTTTTTAAAACAGGTATGGGCGCCGAGATCTTGGAAGAATCATAGGCATCGGGAAGGTCGATGTATTTTTCAATAACCAAACTGCCTTTTTCATGCAGGTATACACCGGCCTTACAATCGGTGTATACATCAAAATCCGTTAGTTCAGCCTTAACGTTCAGCCACAAACTGTCGGTAAAAGGCGTACAGTCTATCTTTAGCAGGTACAGGTCGGGCGTTGGATTGTTGATCTCTTTTTGTGCATTGTCCGAAATGTCGTTCACCAGCCCCATATCATCATACAGGGCACGTATACTTTTTGATACGTTGATGTTGAACTGTTTTTCTTCATAGCGGTAAACTTTCTGCAACCAAAATAATTGCACGGCAATTATAATAGTTACCAGTATGGTACTGGTAAGAATGACCAGGCGCAATGTTTTAGACCGTATGACCATTTATGTTTTTAATTGTCCGTTTAGAAGTTCCAGTTGGGTATGCTGTTTAAATTATTTTTTTAACCAACCAGTATCAATTAGAAATACACACAAAGATTTATGAATATCCTGTTAATGAAATGTTGTTGCTGTGCCATTGCCCAAAAGACCGCCCATATCAAAGGCTGCAAAAATGAATATAGTTTTTCAAAATTGGCAAACCCTGCCCTTACACTTTCTTTACTCTTCCTGGATTTTGCGCAATAAAGGCATCCCATCCCTTTAGTTTGGCATCAGCCCCCGGCAATACGGTTCTTTGCTGAAAATGATGGCATACCGCTACTGCAAGGGCATCTGTAGCATCAAAATGTTTGGGATGATCGGTAAACTGCAATATTTGCTGCAGCATTTTCAATACCTGCTCTTTGCCTGCATTACCATTGCCGGTTACCGATTGCTTTACTTTTTTTGGAGAGTATTCTGTTACTTCAATTCCATGCTGCATGGCAGCAGCAATGGCCACGCCCTGGGCCCGGCCCAGCTTGAGCATACTTTGTACGTTCTTACCAAAAAAAGGGGCTTCAATGGCAAAAGTGGTGGGCTGGTATTTGATGATAAGGCCGCTTACAGTGGCATAGATCAGCTGCAGTTTTTGATAGGTATCTTTTACTTTGCCTGGCTGCAGTACACCCATATCCAGCAGTTCCATCTTGTTTTGACTGACAGCAATCAACCCGTATCCCATTACAATGGTACCCGGATCGATCCCTAAAATAACGGTAGACTTTTTTTTAGGCACCTGAATTGTTTTCTGTTTGATAATTGAAGTAACATTGTGTATTGAACAAAAGTATTAAAATATTCGCCAACTATTTTTTAGGCCCGGTATTGCTGGTATTGTTGTGTTTCAGCCTGTACAGGCAGTTAATGCAGCAGCACGACCTGGAGCAGCGCTGGCAACAGATCAGGCATAGCTGGCAGCACTGGAAGTTTTTTGTGGTGCTGGCCCTGATGCTGCTGAACTGGGGCATTGAAGCCAGGAAATGGCAGTTACTGGTGTCGCATGTACAACATTTTTCTTTTGTTCATGCATTTAAATCAGTATTGTCGGGTTGCAGTATTACCATGCTTACTCCCAACCGCATAGGTGAATATGGCGGCCGCGTATTGTTTTTAGAAGAGGCACACCGCATTAAAGGCATCTCACTTACCATTATTGGCAGTATCAGCCAATTGCTGGTTACTATGGTAATGGGATGTATGGGCTTACTGTTTTTAAGATTTTTTTCACATAACAATGACAACGCTTTAAGTGTTTTACCGCACTTTTGGGGGGATGTACTCATCTATTTCAGTATAGCCAGTACCATATTGCTTTTTTTGTTTTACATTAGAATTGGATGGTTGGTACGTTTAATGGAAAAAGTGCCTGCTTTTAGCAGGGCAGTAAGGCATATTACCGTGCTGGATGAATTTGAAGGAAAACAGTTGGTACAACTTTTGTCACTGTCCCTGCTGCGCTACCTGGTGTTTGTATTGCAGTACGTGTTGCTGTTGCAGGTAATGCAGGTGGGTATTGGAGGATGGTTGAGCTTTTGGCTGATATCGGTATTTTACCTGGTAATGGCTGTGGCACCCACCATTGGCTTTTTAGAATTGCCCATACGGGCCAGGGCAAGTGTGGAGATCATGCAATTGTACAGCAGTAACACCCTGGGAATTCAAACTGCTGCATTGGGTATATGGTGTATTAACCTGGTGCTGCCGGCATTAATTGGCAGTATCTTAATTTTGGGCATTAAAATAGTAAAAGAAAAATGATACGTTACGCTAAATTGGGTTTATTGGTGATGGGATTGTGCAGTATAAGTTTTACCGCTAATTATTATGAGGCCTGTGGCATCAGGAACACTGCATTTAAAGCAGATGAAGTGGTGACGATGAAAGTGTTTTACAGTACCCTGGGTGCGTATATAGGAGCTGGCGAAGCCACTTTTACCACCTCGCTGGAAAGATTCAACGGCAAAGCGGTGTACCACTGTGTGGGCGAAGGCAAGTCCTATTCATTCTTCGATAATTTTTTTAAAGTCAGGGACCGCTATGAAAGTTATATTGATACAGCCAACCTGATACCCTATAAATTTATACGTAACGTAGATGAAGGCGGGTATAAAAAATACAATAATGTAACCTTTAACCAAACAGCCGGCACTGCCGTAAGTACCAATGGCGTATTTAAAGTAACCAACTGTATCCAGGATGTGGTGAGTGCGGTATATTATGCACGCAATATTGATTTTAATAAGTACAAAGTGAACGATAAAATTCCCTTCGATATGTTTTTAGATGACGAAGTATATCATTTGTACATCCGTTACCTGGGTAAAGAAAAAGTAAAAACGCGGTACGGTAAATTCAATGCCATAAAGATAAAGCCCCTGCTTATAAAAGGAACCATTTTTGAAGGCGGCGAAAAAATGAATGCCTGGTTAAGCGATGATCCCAACCACTTATTATTGCGTGTAGAAAGCCCCATTGCCGTGGGTACCATTAAAGTAGATATGATGGGCTATAAAAATTTACGTTACCCGCTCAGTTCACTGGTGAGTGTAAAATAATTACAGGTCACTTAAATTGAAAATGTTTTTTGCCCGGATTCCTTTTTCGGTCATTTGTACATGACAGCATTCATTCACAGGGTCGTGTTCAAAAAACAGGGTGTAATTATTTTCCAAAGCCTCGGTAAGCAGTGCCTTCTTTTCATGTAAGGTGGTTAATGGAAACATGTCGTATCCCATTACATAGGGCAGGGGGATATGTGCAACGGAAGGCAGCAGGTCGGCCATGTACACAATTGTTTTTTCGCCGTATTGAATTACTGGCAGCATCATGGCACCGGTATGACCATTAGCCGTTTTTACAGAAAAGTTTTTAGAAATACCTGTGGGTGATGTGATGCCGATATTATTTTCTGTTACTTCAATAAATTGCAGTTGCCCGCTTTGCTGAATGGGCAAAATATTCTCTTTTAAAAAACTGGCTTTTTCCCTGTCGTTGGGTTGAGTGGCCCATTTCCAGTGCAGGGCATTACTCCAGTAAATGGCATTTTTAAATGCCGGCACCAGTTGGTCGCCCTCTTTTACAATGCTGCCGCCGCAGTGGTCAAAATGTAAATGCGTTAAAAATACATCGGTAATATCATCTTTTGTAAAACCATGTGCTGCCAGCGACTTTTCCAGTGTGTCGTTGCCATGTAAAAAATAATGGCCGAAAAATTTAGCATCCTGCTTATCGCCCATGCCAGTATCAATCAAAATCAGTTTCCCATTTTCTTCAATTAATAAACAGCGCAGTGCCCAGCTGCACATATTGTTATCGTCGGCCGGGTTCAGTTTATTCCAGATAGATTTGGGTACCACGCCAAACATGGCGCCACCATCCAGTTTAAAATGTCCGGCATTGATGGAATACAGCTTCATGATGAGTGTTTTTTTATTTTTTTAACGGGTGTTTTTGCAGCCGGCTTTTTTATTGGTTTGGGAGGAGCCTGCAGTATTCTTTCTTCGGGTTTTACTTCCCCTGCTGTTTCAGCTTCTTTTTTTAATTCATTTTTAATAGCAGTGCTGCCTGTTTCAAACAGCGCCTTCATTAAAGTAATAGACATTTTATTGCCTGAAAAAACCGGGGTGAGTTGCAATCCTTTTGCCTGCAGTATACGCAGGATGCCTTTTTGCCCCAGCAGGTGTCCGCAGCCTACCGCAAAAAAAGCGTTTTGTGTGCCAGAGATCTGTTGTATGGAATCGGCCATGGTAAGGTTCCTGGTATCAAATACGATTTTTCTGTAAGTGGGGTTGATGTTTTCTATCAGGTAACTCAGCGAGTCGAATGCCTGGCTGGTATAAAAGCGTTTCATATTGGCCGTTAGGGCAACATCGGCATCAAACAGCAAAGTGGTGTCTGTAAGCCTTGCATCAATGATATCGTACAACATGCCTACCTGGAACTTAAAGGTTTCAAGTCCCCTGGTGGGTTTGCCCAGCGTAATGGCATAGGAAGAAAGCGCCATATCGAGTGCGGTTACCCCGGGATCGGCTTTCATGTACTCTGCCAGCAGGTGCTGGCCAAATTCGGTAAACTGCGATAAGCTGTCGGGATTAATGGAAACATGGTAATTCCTGTTAATGGATTGTATCATGCGTTTCCAGCTGGGTGTTTTTTGTACAGAATCCAGATAATCCAGCTTGGCCTGGAAAAAGCCATCGTCGTCATTCATCTGCGAGTAAATATTTGCATAATCCAGCTCGCCATAGAACACCGCTGTTTTATTCACGGCATCGTATACTGAATCGGACAGCAGCATGAATTGTTCCTGCGGCAGGTGAATGGTACCAAACAAATAAGAAGGTTGGTCATTGGCTGGATTTGAGATACGCCAAAGGAAGGTATTGGTTTGCTGGCTATGGCCAGCCACAACTCCAGATAATATAAAGTATAAAGCCAGTACTATTTTTTGCATAGGAGGTATTTAAAGGTTAAGCGTGTTTTTTTTGCGCACTTTGTGTGATCATCAAAAATATCATACCCAGTGCAAAAAATACAATGAGTATTAATAGTGAATTGCGCATATTGGTAAGGCCTTCAATAAAACCAAAGCTGAACAGGCCAATTACAATGGCCAGTTTTTCTGTTACATCATAAAAACTAAAAAACGAGGCAGTATCTTTTGTTTCGGGCATTAGTTTTGAGTAGGTGGAGCGGCTGAGCGATTGTATACCCCCCATCACCAACCCAACCAGCGAGGCCAAAATATAAAAATGTATTTCGGTAGTAATAAAGTAGCCTGCAATACAAACGCCTATCCACAGCAAAACCGTAAATAACAGCACTTTTATATTGCCATATTTTACTGATAGTTTCGACATGGCCAATGCACCTGCAATGGCCACCAGTTGTATGATTACGGCAGTAATGATGAGCTTGGTATCTTCCAGTTTCAGTTCTTTAATTCCAAAGTCGATGGCCACCAGCATAACGGTTTGTACCCCCATGCTGTAAAAAAAGAAGGCACTTAAAAATCTTTTTAAAACAGGCATGTGTTTAACCTGTTGTAAAACCAGCTTAAGCTCATGAAAACCGTTTACCAGTACATGCTTTTTTGATTTGCGTTCGCTTTTAGGGCTGATGGGCAGCCGTTTAAAAGTAATTTGTGCAAAGCCCACCCACCAGATGCCCACCAGTAAAAAAGTAAGTTGTAATGGCAGGGTGCTTTTTGGAATGGTTAAGATCAGTACAAAGCCAATCAGCTGCATCAGCACACTTCCAATATAGCCCATGGTGTATCCCCTGGCGCTCACCCTGTCCATATCTTTTTCAGCAGCTATTTCAGGTAAATAAGAATTGTAAAATACCTGGCTGCCATAAAAGCCAATACCGGCAAACATAAAGCACATCAGCCCCAGGGTAACATGATCTTTATCAAAGAAAAAAAGCAGGGAACAACTGGCAGCCCCCAGGTAGCAAAAAAAGCGCATGAAGTTTTTTTTGTTGCCTTTATAATCAGCAACAGAAGAAAGGATAGGAGACAAAGCTGCAATAACTAAAAAGCCAAAAGATAAAATATAATCTTTCAGCTCTGTATTTACAAAGGTTCTTCCTAAAAAAGGCACCCCGTCTTTAAATTTTTCGTTTTGCGTTCCGGTTACAAAAGCATAATAAGCAGGAAAAAAAGTAGTGGTGATCACCAGGTTGTATACACTGTTTGCCCAGTCGTACATGGCCCAGCCATTAATAACTTTTTTAGAAGCGGTTTGCATGATTATCAGGTTAGGCAGTAAAAATAACTAATTGGGTTTTATTTCAGGTATAAAAAAGCCCGTTATAATAACAGGCTGTAATATATTGCTTTAAATGCTATCGTGTTATTCGGGAAGCTGATCCAGGTCCAGTTTTTTATACCCGATCTTTTTAAATGTATTGAATTTGTCATCCGTTAGTTCCACATTAACGGGCTTGCCGCTAAAAATACTGTCTGCAAGCATATTGCCAATTACTTCAAAAGCAAGATCATTCACACCCGCCAGCTTTTCTTTTGATGACACCATTTTAAAACAGATGGTATCGCCCATTTTTGTCAGCTGCATGCTTTTGGTTGATTTGGTATTGTTGTTTTGCGAGCTGTCGATATCGGCTAAAAATACCGCTGTTTTTTGTGCTTCGGTTTCATTGATGCCGTCTTTGTAAAAAACCTCTACAGGCCCTTTGGTGGCTTTTTTACCATAATCGGTACAGGAAACCAGCAGGGCAGTAAGGCCTAACAGTGCAGTGAACAGTGTTGTAATTTTCATTGATGTAGTTTTAAGTGAGTTGAAAAGCATAGTTAATACAAATATACCGGCAACGGCATACCCTAAAACCGGTATTTTATTGAATGACGCCCTGCCAGATGAGCACCAGCAAAACAAGGCCTACCACTATGCGGTACACGCCCCATACTTTAAAGCCATATTTTTTAAGGAAGCCAATAAAAAATTTGATGGCCAGCATGGCTACAATAAAGGCCACTATATTGCCAATGGCCAGTTGCTGTACTTCGGCACCCGAAAAGCCGCCGCTTTCTTTATAGTACTTCAATAATTTATACCCGGTGGCGGCCAGCATGGTGGGCACCGCCAGGAAGAACGAAAATTCTGCTGCGGCACTCCGGGTAAGTTTTTGCTGCATACCGCCAATGATAGATGCGGCACTGCGGCTTACACCGGGTATCATGGCAAGGCATTGCCACATGCCAATGATAAAACCTTTGGTATAGCTAACTTTTTCTTCTGTTTCAATACGCGGATTTTTAAACCAGCCATCCACAAAAAATAATATGATACCCCCCAGCAGCATGGTAATGGCCACCGTTAAAGAGCTTTCCAGCAGGGCATCTATTTTTTTAGAAAATAAAAAGCCCAGTGCCAGCGCTGGTATTACGGCCACCACCAGCTTCAGGTAAAACTGCCATTTTTTAAAATCGAAGAATTTTTTCCAGTACAGCACCACCACGGCCAGTATGGCACCCAGCTGAATGGCTACCGTATATACTTTTATAAAATCAGTTTCGGTAACGTTCAGTATTTTTTCGGTAATGATCATGTGGCCGGTGGAGGAGATGGGTAAAAACTCGGTAAGCCCTTCTACAATGGCAATGATGATGGATTGTAAGGTATTCATTAGAAATATTTAAGCAGTAAAAATAAAAAATGCGAAGCATACACTTCGCAAAATATGGTATCAATTATTCAAGTTGTATTATTCAGCAGTTTTTGGTTTCTTCATAATAGCGAAGATCTCTATCAGCAAACCTGCAATGATCAGCATGGGAGCAACGGTAATACGGGTTTGGCTGTATACTTCTTTGGTGTCAAATACTTTTGGATCGCTGCTTTTGCCGCCCGACATTAAAAAAAAGCCCAGGGCCATTACTGCAATGCCTATCAGCATCCACATATAATTATCTTTCGAAAAAAGGCTGTTACCCGCAGCAGCGCCGGGGGCTGCTTTTTTTTCTTCCTTTATTGTTGCCATAAATCTTTTATTAAAATGCAATATTAATATAAATCGTCCAATTTCATCCGCAGATATTTAATTACCGAGCGGTGGGTGCTGAACAGGGTGATACTGATGCCCAGCACAATAATAATAAGGAACAGCAGCATCAGGCCGCTGTTATCGTGCAGTACTTTAAAATCGGGTACAAAATTCTCTACCAAAATAACCGTACCCCAAATGGCGGCAATGGCTATCAGCGAGGCAATAAGGCCATTGAGGACGGCCCTGATATTAATGGGCTTGGCAATAAACCAGCGGGTGGCGCCCACCATTTGCATGGTTTTTATTAAAAAACGGTTGCTGTACATGGCCAGCCGGATGGTATTATCAATAGAAAAGATCACCAATATGGTTAAAATAATGGCTGCAATAAGGAAGATGATAGCAGCAATTTTAACGTATTTGCTCACTTTCATCACCGTTTCGGTGGGAAATTGAAACTCTTTGATCACACCCGGGTAGGTGCTCTGCAGGTCGGCAGACAGTACATTTAAACTGTCTTGCTGAACATAATTGGCCTTTACATAAAAATCGATGCTTTCGGGCAGGGGATTGTTATCTAAAAATTTCTTCCAGGTGCTGTCATTCTCCTGGTTCCACAACCTGGCTGCTTTTTCTTTGTCGATGTATTGCACATCCCTGGCATAGGGAATGGCGCTGATATGATTTTTCAGGCTGTCGATCCGTTTTTTACCGGCATCGGGGTTCAGCCAGGCATGCACCTGTATATTTTCTTTAAAATAATCGCCCGATTTGCGCAAGTTCATAAAAAACCAGCCCACAATACCAAATAAGAACAATACCAGTGCCACACCAATAATGGCATAGGCATAGGTTGGCTTTCCACGTTTACTGCTTGATTTTCCGAATTGAGACATCTTGAACGTAATTTATTTAATGGATATGGTACATGCCTTTGGGCCGGTACTCCTGATTAGTAAAGCGCAAATTAATTCAATTTCCCTGTATTGCACTATTTTTGCCCACTACAAAACGATTGCCTGCCGTATTTATTTTTACGAATGGAGTGTATCAGCCGTGAATGGTGATGAAATAACTTTTCTTTCACATTTTGAGGGATGTTAGAAAGGTTGAAGCAGTTACAAAGGTTCAAAAGGTTATTAAATACTGATTACAAAATAAAAATTACGCTCAGGCGCAATACAAAATGGAATATAAGTTTAACGAGATCGAAAAAAAGTGGCAGGATCACTGGAAAGCAACCAAAGCGTATACAGTTTCTAATGATTCTGATAAGCCCAAATATTATGTACTGGATATGTTTCCTTACCCCAGTGGTGCAGGGTTACATGTGGGCCATCCGCTGGGCTATATTGCCAGTGATATCTACAGCCGCTACAAAAGGCTGAAAGGTTTTAATGTACTGCACCCGATGGGTTTTGACAGTTTTGGTTTACCTGCCGAACAATATGCATTGGAAACAGGCCAGCACCCGGCCGAGACCACTAAAAAAAATATTGCCACTTTTAAAAGCCAGCTGGATAAAATTGGTTTTTGTTACGACTGGGAACGGGAAGTGCAAACCAGCGATCCCAACTATTACAGGTGGACGCAGTGGATATTTTTACAGCTCTTCAACAGCTATTTCTGTAATACTGAAAAGAAGGCATTACCCATTTCGTTACTGATAAAAAAGTACGAAACAAAAGGGTGCAATAAGTTTACTGCGGAAGAATGGAAAAGTTACAGCAAACAGCAACAGGAAGAGATACTAATGAACCGCCGTCTTGCCTTCAGCAAATATGGCGAAGTAAACTGGTGTGAAGCACTGGGAACGGTGCTTGCCAATGATGAAGTGGTGAATGGCGTAAGCGAACGTGGTGGCCACCCGGTAGAAAAAAAGAAAATGCGCCAGTGGTATTTGCGCATTACTGCATATGCCGACCGTTTACTGGAAGGACTGGAAACCGTGGAGTTCAGCGACAGCATGAAGGAAATGCAGCGCAACTGGATCGGTAAATCGCAGGGAGCGGAAATAACATTCGATATTGTGAATAGTGAATTGTCAATGGTGAATAATGAAACACCTGGCAAGAACGCACCACTCACCACTCACCACTCACCACTCACGGTGTATACTACCCGGCCCGATACTATTTTTGGGGTTGACTTTATGGTACTGGCACCCGAACTGGACATGGTGCAACAAATAAAAACACCTGAGCAAACAGCAGCCGTAGACGAATACATTGCCTATGTAAAAAGCAGGAGTGATATTGACCGCATGGCTGAGAAAAAAATTACGGGCTGTTTTACTGGTGCGTATGCCATCAATCCTTTCGACGGAAAACAAATTCCCATTTGGATCAGTGAATATGTGCTGGCAGGTTATGGTACCGGCGCCATCATGGCCGTGCCCTGCGGAGATGAGCGGGATTTTAAATTTGCGCAGCATTTTAATATTCCTATTACCAATATCATTGGTAGTTATTTTAATGGAGCAGAAGCCAACGCAACGAAAGAAGCCTTATTAGAGAACAGCGGTTTTTTAGATGGAGTGAAGATGACCGATGCTGCAGAAATTGTTTTACAAAAATTAGAAGAAAAAGGCATTGGTAAAAGAAAAGTGAATTACAGGATGAGAGATGCAGGCTTCAGCCGCCAGCGTTACTGGGGCGAACCATTCCCCATTATCTGGAGTGATGGTATTGCCATACCATTGGATGCAGAAGAACTCCCATTGGAATTACCACACGTAGATAAATATGGTCCCGGCCCAAGCGGTGAAGGCCCATTGGCTAACATAAAGGAATGGGTTAACATTTCTAATACTGCAAAAGCCTCCCCTGTGGGGGGAGGTTTGGAGGGGGCCAGAAGGGAAACGAGTACCATGCCCGGTTATGCAGGATCTTCCTGGTATTTTTTAAGATATATGGATCCGCACAATGCCAACACATTTTGCGACCGCAAAGCCAGCGATTACTGGAACCAGGTAGATTTATACATTGGCGGTACCGAACACGCGGTAGGACATTTATTATACAGCCGTATGTGGACGAAAGTATTGTTTGACCTGGGATTGATAGGTTTTGATGAACCGTTCAGGAAATTGGTAAACCAGGGAATGATAACAGGTAAATCGTTTTTCTTTATGTTAGATAAAGAAGGCGATAACATCATTTCGTACAATAAGGACAATGCGTCTAACGCAACAGTTAGATTGAAATATGGCCACCAATTTGTTGACAATAATGGAAAGCTGCCTAAGAAAGTATTGGAAAAGCAAATCGAATCCAGAATAATTGAAGCACCGAGGCAGACAATTCTTTGGGAGCAAGATGCCGATGGTGAATTTATTTTTGTGAAGGAAGAGTCGGAAAAAATGTCAAAGTCGAAATTTAATGTCGATAATCCTGATGAACTCTGTGAGAAATACGGCGCTGATACCTTCCGCATGTACGAAATGTTCCTTGGCCCCGTAGAAGCCAGCAAACCATGGGATACCAAAGGCATTGAAGGGGTGCACCGTTTTTTAAGAAAGCTCTGGCGTTTGTTCAATGATGATATTAAAGGCAAAGTGTGGAATGAGGATAAAGCCACCGATGCCGAATTAAAAATTTTACACCGTACCATTAAGAAGATTGAAGAAGATACCGAGAAGTTCTCTTTCAATACCGCAGTAAGCGCCTTCATGATCTGTGTGAACGACCTGTTTGATGTAAAGTGTTATAAAAAAGAAGTGCTGGAAAAAATACTGATCCTGCTTGTTCCTTATGCACCGCATATTGCAGAAGAATTATGGCACCAGCTGGGGAATGAAGGAACAATATTAGACGCCCAGTATCCCACCTTTAATCCGGTATTGCTGGTAGAAAGCAGCAAGGAATACCCCATTTCCATCAACGGTAAAGTAAGGGCCAATATATCTTTAGCACTGGATCTGGATCAACAACAGGTGGAAGCAATTATTTTACAAAACGATGTGGTGATCAAATGGCTGGAAGGCAAAACGCCCAAAAAGATCATCTATGTAAAAAATAAAATGATCAACGTAGTAGTATAACCTATGCCAACCATCACCTGCAAAAACTGCGGTCATCATTTTAAGGGCAATTTTTGTCCCCACTGCGGCCAGTCGGCCAGGGTGGAAGCCATTGGTGTAAAATATTTTTTGCACGATATTCCGCATTCAGTATTTCATATCGATAAAGGCTTTGCCTATACTTTTAAAGAGCTGCTTTTAAGGCCGGGCAAAACCTTGCGTGAATACCTGGAAGGAAAAAGGGTGCGGCATTTCAGGCCCTTTGCCTATGTTTTGCTGATGGCAACCCTGTACATACTTATTACAAAGGGCCTGCATTTAATTACCATTTATGCCGGAGGCAAAATGGGCATTAAATTAACTTTTGACGAAGGGCATTTTTATAAAAAATATTTAAGTGTTTTTCTTTTCCTGATGGTGCCTTTTGTAAGCCTTACCACCTGGTTGGTTTTAATTAAAGAAAAATACAATTACTGGGAGCATTTTTTAGTAAACACTTATATTACCGCACAGCTGAGCCTGCTGATGCTGCTTGTAGAAATATACAAGTGTGCTAAAATTTTAATTTTTAAAGAAGCCATCAGTTTAACCTTTTTCTGGTTTATTACCGGCTTTATGTTTTACATAGCCTTTGTTTTTAGAAACATCCTGTTGCCCCGGAAGGAGGAACGGCTGAAATACATGTTTACCTTTATAGTGCTGTGTTTTTTACTGGCCCTGGTATACATCACCGGAATGTCGTTTGCGGGGGTGATGACGCCCTGGTGGGGCAGCAGATAAAAAAAACTTTCCGGGTTTTGTCCGGATGTGGAATTGCCAGGCGTCATTATAAAAACATTCTACATCACAAAAACATTTTTTATGGAAAAGTTCATGCTTATTTTTCATGGTGGCGAACTGCACGCCAGCGAACAAACACCCGAAAACATGCAGGCCAGTATGGGTAAATGGATGGCCTGGATAGACAAACTGGCCAGGGAGGGCAAATACCATTCGGGCGAACCCCTGTTGCCGGGCGGAAAGATCATCAGTGGTGCCGGCAAAACGGTTACTGACGGGCCATTTACTGAAGGCAAAGAAATTGTAGGCGGCTACTTTATTATTAATGCAGCCAGTTATGATGAAGCCATTGCATTGTGTGCCGATTATCCCGATTATGAACGGGGAGGCAAAGTGCAGGTACGGCAGGTAATGAAAGTAGACATGCCTTCTTAAATTACAAACATGCCGCAGCACCACTGCGGCATGTTGTTGATATATTTACAGAAAATCATACACTGGACCAGTCCAAAAAAATAGAAGCCACTGTAACACATCTTTTTCGCCACGAATGGGGAAAATTGGTTACTGTACTCACCAAATTATTTGGTCCGCAAAATTTGCAGCTGGCCGAAGATGTGGTACAGGATACCTTACTTAAAGCCTTTAACAACTGGAAGATCAACGGACTGCCGCAAAATCCTTCTGCATGGTTATTTACTGCAGCGCGGAATAAAGCCATTGATGTATTGCGGCAGCAAAAAAGGCAGGAGGCATTTTCAAAAAATATAGCACCCACGCTGCAGTCAGAATATACCCTGGTGCCCACCGTTCAGGAAATGGTAAATGCCAATACAATTGATGACGATCAGTTGCGGATGATGTTTGTATGTTGCCACCCGGTACTTAATGCCGAGGCACAGGTGGCCCTAATTTTAAAAACACTCTGCGGCTTTAGCGTAGCCGAAATTGCCAAAGCATTTGTAACAGGTTACGATACCATTGAAAAAAGATTGTACCGGGCAAGACAAAGCTTCCGTGATAATAAGGTACAGTTTGAGTTACCGCCTGTGGCTGAATTACAGCAGCGCCTGAACAATGTGTTGATGGCAGTGTATTTATTGTTTAATGAAGGATATAATTCCACACAGCACAACGATCTGATACGAACCGACCTGGTGCAGGAGTCCCTGCGCCTTTGTGATATCATCTGCCGATGCCCTGCAGTGAATCATGGCAATGCACATGCCCTGATGGCGCTGATACAGTTTACCGCCTCACGCAGCGGATCCAGGCTGGATGCTGATGGGAATATTTTGTTGCTGCAGCAGCAAGACCGCAGCACATGGAACCAGGCACTGATACAAGAAGGGATCTGTCACCTGGAAGCAGCAGCCGAAGGGGAAACGATCAGCAGGTTTCACCTGGAAGCGGGTATTGCATACGAGCATGCAAGGGCCGCCAGTTACCAACAAACCAATTTTGAAAATATTTTACAATGCTATCACCTGCTGTGTAAATACTACCCCTCGCCGGTAGTGGCATTAAACCGTGCAATTGTGATCAGTGAATTAAAAGGGCCAGAGGCGGGGCTCAGTGCCATTGCAGCCATACCGGAAATTGCGGCACTTCAAAACTATTACCTGTTGCCTGCCACACTGGGCGCACTCCATCTGCAACTTCATCAGTATACCCTTGCCCGGCAATATTTTGAACAGGCGGCTGCACTTACACGGTCGGCTGCCGAAAAAAAATTGCTGCAGCAAAAAATTGCGCAGTTGCCGGCATAAGATAGCCACTATGTAAAAGTTATCACCAATATAAGCGGTACAAACTTTTACATCTTTCGTCATCGCTTAAAGCATTATGGCCTTTGCCATTCTAATGCATCGTCCAGATAGTAAATGCGATCAGTATTTTTTTTAATACCCCAAAAATTAAAAAGAAGAATACCCGGCTGCAGCAATATGAAATAATGATGTTTTTCCACCATACGGTATTGAATAATCTTTTAAAGGCAATAAAAAACCAGGGCATCCAGTACAGCAGGTGAATAAACTCGAACCAGTATCCAAAAATAAAAACAGAAACAGGTGCTGTATACTGATTAAAAAAGAGCCAGTTCAGCGGCCGCGTTAACCAGCCTCTTGCGCCATGTATAAAAGTTCCGGGCCATATATTGATGATGGAGCTCAGTGCGTAAATGCAAAGATTATACACCATAAAATGGGTAGCTAATATAAGTGCAGCACCATAATATTTTATTTTTTTAAAGAAGAATAGAAAAAATATGGCTGCAAAAACCGGCAGCAGCACAAAGATGAGTGTTTTGCCAAAGGCACTTACCTGCGAATGGAACATGCTGTACCGGAGTACTCTCATTCTGTTGTAACTGTATATGGATACTTTGTTTGCAGGGATCAGCAGGCTGTCGGTATTGGTACTGTTTCTGATCACCAGGCTGCCATCGGCCTGCATGTATTGCTGTAATACCTCTTGTCCGGCCTCTTCCAGGTGCCGGCCCTTTCTTTCCCATAACGAATCGATGCCCCTCAGCACAGCACTATCCAGCGGGGCCGCCCATTTAAAAGGAGCGTAGTCAGAAATAGAAAAATACTCCTGGTCGCCATAAGCAGGAATATAATCGGTAACACCCACTTTACTAACCACTAAATAAAATATTACCGCCACCACCAGGTACAATTGAATGGGTTTGGCATAGGGTACCCTTATGCCATCCAGGTTTTGTTTGGTAATAAACCCGGGTTTTATAAAATTCAGTTTAATGGTATTTAATACTTTGCTTTCCCAGTGCAGAAAAAAATCGAAAATTTGTTTAACGAAGCTTTTGGTACTCAACTGCGTTTCGTCAAATACTTTTTCGCCGCACTGGTTACAAATTTTACCACTGAATGGATGTTTACAGTTTCTGCAGGTATGAATTTGAACGGGTGGTTTTACATCACTCACTTTATACTCCATTAAACAAATTTTTGTAAAAATAACCGTTTCTGTTATTTTCATACCATGTTGTTTGAATTCAATTTTTACAGCTCGTGGCTACTGATATTTTTTGTGCATGGTTTGGTGTATGCCCTACTGCTATACCGTAAGGGTATCATCAACGAAACCCGTTCAGACAAATGGCTGGCATTTTTTCTGTTGCTTTGTGAGTTGTATGTGGCACCGTGGATGGTGGGTTTTGCCGGATGGTACGATACGCAGCCTTACCGGGATTTGCTTTTCTATATGCCTTTTCAGCAACTGTATTTTATAGGACCGGCTATTTTCTTTTATGTACAAAGCCTCCTTAACCCATCGTTTGTGTTTGGTAAAAAACAAGTGCTGCACTTTATTCCGGGTGTGCTGTATGTATTGTTCAGCATCGTGATGGTGGTAACCGATAAACTGGTACTGCATCAGTATTATTTTTTAGCCAGTGGTGCCGATCCTGATTTTGACCTGTGGTACCAGCTTACCGGGTTTATTTCAATGCTGCTGTATTTTTTTCTATCCTTAAGGTATTATGTGTACTATAAAAAACTGATTGTACAGGTCATCAGCTATGCCGATACGGTAATGTTCCGCTGGATACGTAATTTTTTATTTGCTTTTTTGCTGATGTTACTGGTAAGGGTGTTGTTCTTTATCCTGGGCCTGTTTACAAACCTGCAATACTGGGATACCTGGTGGTATTTTCTGAGTTTTGCCATTTTATTTTATTATATCGCCATCACGGGGTATTCCAACTCAATTGAAACAAAAATTTCTTTTACATTGAATTTGCTGAGTTACCGGCCGGCATTGTTACTGCATTACCAGGCTGCGCCGCCAGAGGCAATTGTAACGGAAGATGCCGAGATCATCAGTATTGAATCTGAACCCACACCTGGCGAAACGCCTAAACTGGCTGAATGGAAAAACAAACTGATTCAATTGATGAAGAATGAAAAAGTGTTTGAAGATCCTGAATTGTCATTAACCCAGGTGGCCAAAATGCTGGGTACGCATCCATCATTCATGTCCAGGATGGTGAACCAGGGTTTCCATTTAAATTTTAATGATTTTGTAAACAGCTACCGGGTAGAAGCAGTAAAGCAAAAGCTGCAAGCCGGGGAGCAAAAAATACAAACCCTGCTGGGCATTGCATACGATTGCGGCTTTAACAGCAAAGCCACTTTTAACCGCGCCTTTAAAAAATTTACCGGTTGCAGCCCCAAAGAGTGGCTGGATAAACCTGCTTCATGATTTGATACTGTTTAAAGAGGTGTCAAATAATATGTTGAGACGATTGTATAAATACCTTGTACCAGTTTTGTAAAAAAAAACATATGAAAAAAATGATCGCCATCATTGTTGGTTGCTGGATATTGTCATCTTACGGGCAAACAACAAAACCAGGCAACAGATTTGCGGGTATTGTGGCGCAATATGCCAAACAAAAGGGCTTCAGCGGTTCGGTGCTGGTAGCAGAGAAAGGAAAAATTATTTTCCAGCAGCAATACGGCTGGGCCAACCGGCAGTATAAAATACCGGTTACCCCGGCATCTGTTTTCAGGATTGCCAGCATTACCAAAACCTTTACTGCCGTACTGATTTTACAATTGATGGAAGAAGGAAAGATCGACCTGCATCAAACCATTGGCACTTACTTACCCGGTTATACCGGCCAGGCCAGGGATACAGTCACCATACACCAACTGCTTACTTACAGTAGCGGTATTGAAAATATGGACCAGGGCAGCGAAGCCATGTATGCCCTGCAAATGCCGGTAGATACCATCATTAAAAAATATTGCAGCGGCCCCCTGGTAACACTACCCGGCACACAAATGAATTATAAAAATGCCGAATTCATTATTTTGGGTAAGATCATAGAACAAGTTTGCGGCAAGCCGTATGCAACGGTACTGCAGCAAAAAATTTTACAACCACTGCATATGAACCGGTCGGGGTATTTGCAGCATAAGGATATACTGCCCGGATTAACCCAAACATATCTTGCCGACAGTGCCGGTCAATTTTATAATGATGATCCTTATTGGGTAGAAAACTTTTACAGCAGCGGGGCCATGTATGCCACAGCTGCCGACCTTTACGCATTTGACCAGGCACTGTTCACCAATACATTACTGAAAGCCAAAACAGTACAACTAATGACCACCGCTTACCCTGAATTATGGGGCGTGGCATACAGTTTTTGGGTAAACGATCAAACATTTGGAAAATTAACAGCCCGGGTAATGGACAGAAGGGGCAGCATCAGCGGAGCCAATGCTGCATGGTATCATTTTATCAACAGCAACCAAACCATCATCATTTTAAGCAACAGCAATGCAGCCGATGTAGTGGAAATGAGAGAAAAAATTGCCGTGGCAATGTTTAATCCGCCCGCATCCATCAGCAAAAAATAACTGAAAGCACAGTAAAATGGGCGGCTCAAATTTTGTTTGAGCCGCCCATTTTTATTTGATACCTCTTTATGCTGTCTCAAATCATCTTTTGCAGCGACTGGCCGCTACTCATGCCCCCATCTTTGTTGAAATAAATTTCATCAAAAAAAATTACAGTCATGAAACAGATTATCTTTTCCTTTTGCTTACTATTTGCCTGTGGCATTCACGTACATGCTCAAACCCCAAAGCCGGAATTAATTGCTTTTACATTAAAGAATAACCGCCTGCTGCCCAACAAAATAACCGTTATTTCTTACCGGCCCGATGAAACCGGGAACGGAACCAATGGTTTTTTACTTGGGCCTTATGACACTAAAACTTTGAAATTTCCTATTGGTACAAAAATTTACCTGGCAAGCAGCGGGCAGGTAAATACGGTAATGAGTGGTGCTGCAATTACGGACCAACCCCCCTTTTTAACAGTAAAAAAGGAAGACGCTGACAAGGTGTTTAAAATCAATCAGGCTAATCAAAAATGAAGAAAATGAAAAATGTATTAACCATATTGATATGCTTTGTAGGTATGGGTGCTTTTGCGCAGCAAAAAGACAGTCTTCCTAAAACTGACAGCAGTTCCTTTAATCAAACTAAAAAACTGGCGGAATTACTGGTGAAAAGTAAAAAGCCGTTTATAGAACAGCAGGCAGATAAAACCGTAGTGAATGTGCAGGCCGATATCAATGCCATTGGCAGCAGTGCTTTTGAAATTTTACAAAAAGCGCCCGGCATCAGCATCACCGGTGATGACAATATCAATATGAGCGGCAAAGCCGGTGTAAATGTTATGATCGATGGCAGGCCCGCGCAAATGAGCAGTAAAGAGCTGGCCGTTTTTTTACGTGGCCTTCCTGGTGCAGGCATCGAAAAAATTGAACTCATTACTAATCCCTCTTCCAGGTTTGATGCACAGGGCAATGCCGGGATCATTAATATACGGCTAAAAAAAAATAAGATCAGGGGCACCAACGGTAATATATCGGCTGGATATATGTACCGTGCTCATTATGCCAGCAATGGTTCGTTCAGTATCAATCACCGCAGTGGAAAAATAAATGCTTTTGCCAATGCCAATGGCGATAATAATTTGCAGCATACGGATGGTACCATTTACCGCAGTGTGCCGGTGGGGTTGGTAAATAAAGATTTCAGTAACAATACAGTTGATATTGACCGTTATACCAGGTATACTGTAAGAACCGGTATTGACTGGTACGCCAATAAAAAAAATACTTTCGGGTTTTTATTCAATACCAACAGCAGCCGCAATCCATTTAATACGCCGGGCCGTACGTTCATCAGCAGTAATGGCATGGTAGATTCCTCACTGTCTACCATCAATGATAACCTGTATAAGAACCGCAGGTACAATACAAACCTCAATTATAAATTTGAAGATACCCTGGGTAATGAATGGAATGTGGATGCAGATTATACCTGGTTTAAGAACACCAATCTTACCCATCTTGCCACTACGTATTTAGATAAGCATTACAACCAGTATAATTTTACTGCCAACGATCTGGACGTGGCTACTGTTATCAATATTTATGCTGTAAAAGCAGGTTATACAAAACAGTTAAAAAAATGGGATGCCCGCCTGGAAGCCGGTGGTAAAATAAGCCATGTGGTTACAAACAATGATCTTTTTGCCACTGCATTATCGGGTTTTGTAATGAATGCCGATACCGGCAGAAGCAATATTTTTTTGTACCGGGAAAATATTATGGCTGCGTATATCAATTGGGGGCAAAAGATAAAAAAGATCGAATACCAGCTGGGTATCCGTGCAGAAAATGCGTTGGTAAAAGGTGTTTCATCCAACCTGCGTAAGCAACAACTGAATAATCCCGATACCAGCTATGTAAATATTTTCCCTTCGGTATTTATCAGCTACCAGCCCGGTAACAATGGTAAGTTTGCATTGTCGTTCAGTAAAAGAATCAACCGGCCCGATTACCAGTCGCTCAATCCTTTTGAAACTATTTATGATATCTATACCAGCGAAAAAGGCAATCCCTATTTGCGTCCGCAGTATACCCATACCCTTGAAGCGAAATATATTTATAAAGATGCACTGAGCATTGCAGCAGGGTTTAATCGTACCAAAGATTACAGTCAGACCATTTCGCGTCAAACAGGCCAGCTTACCACTGCCACGCCGGACAATATCGGTACACTGGATAATAGTTATATCACTATCAGCAGCCCTTTGCCCATTACTGCATGGTGGGAAGGGTATATCAATATTACCGGTTTTGTAAATCACTACAAAGGCCGGTTGCCAGATGGGGAACTGGATGAAAATGTTTGGGGCATGACGTATTATATTCAGCAAAATTTTAAACCCGGTAAAACCTGGAACATACAACTCAGCAGCTGGTACAATGCGCCCACCACCGAAGCCATCTTTAAAACAAAGAGCCTGGGCAGTCTTGACCTGGGCATCAAAAAAACCATACTGCAATCAAAAGCCTCTGTCCGTATCACTTTTTTGGATATGCTGAATACACAGCGCTGGGTACAAACCGTTCAGTTTGCCAAACAAAATTTTACTTATCAACGCAAATGGGAAAGCCGGGGCATAAGATTACAATGCAGCTGGAATTTTGGGAAAACCAATTACAAGGCCAGGGAAAGAACAACCAATGCAGATGCAGACAGGATAAAAGTTAAATAAATGACCGGCACAGCCCCGGCGGAACTATTCCTTTACAATACCTATCTTTAATTAATGAATACGATGCTGGAAAATGTATTGGAAAAACACCGCACAGAATTTCATCCACTGGTGCCTTTTACGGTGGGCATCGACCGCCTGTTTGCTCTTGATTTTACTGCGGCCAACCCGGCACTAACAGATGCGCTGATCTCTGATACACCAAAATTTTCGGCCTACATCACTGGTTTGCTGTCAGCACACCAGTGCAGGTATGGTATCGGTGGTTACATGGAAGTAAGGGAAATGTACAAACGCAGTGCCCTGTTCAGTTTTACAAAAGACAACCTGCCTGCCCTGGTTACCGAAGAAAAAGTGCCGGTAATTGAAGTGGAACCACGCCGCCTTCACCTGGGTATAGATATTTGGGGGGCAGCAGATACACCCATTGCAGCACCATTGGGCGGTATGGTACACAGTTTTGCCAATAATAAAAACTTTGGCGATTACGGGGCTACCATTATTTTACAACACCAGATAGATACGGTTGTTTTTTATACCCTGTATGGTCACCTGGCAATAAAAGATATTACGCATTTAAAAGTGGGGCAGTTCATTACCCGCGGGCAACAGTTTGCTCATTTTGGTATTGCGTTCGAAAACGGCAACTGGCCTCCGCACCTGCATTTTCAAATTATTGAAGATATGGAACGTAAAGAAGGCGATTACCCGGGTGTATGCAAGGTATCAGAAAGAGAGAAGTACCGGCGCAATTGCCCCAATGCCGATCTGATTGTAAATATGATGAAATACCTTTCAACCAATTGAGTATTTGCATATGAAACAGCACCTGCTCTGCTGCATTTGTTTTTTTATAGTTGCCGTTCACCTGCATGCAGGTGCGCAGCCGCTTTCGGGCATCTGGAGCGGGAAGATCAGCCGTACTACAAAAGAATACCGCGGGGTGGAAAGCCTGGAGATCAAGATCAGTCAAACAGGTAAAAGACTGTATGGCTATTCGCTGGCTTTTAAAGATACCAGCCGCTTTGTATTATATGGTTTGGAAGGTAATAAAAACAAAAAGCAGCAATCCATAGAAATGTACGAAACCGGCAGTGCGGTGTTTATCCTGCCCCGGGAATTTTTACCCTGCCAAAAATTTTACGACCTCAAATATTATAAAATTGGAAAAACACAATACCTCTCTGGTAAATGGACTGGTGCCGGAGAAGATACCAGTTGTTTTCCCGGAGAAGAATTGCTGGTGGTACTGCAAAAGGTAAAAACCTCCGATTATACCATCAATAAATTCATGCAAAAAAAAATAACAGAATTCTATACACAGCGGCAGGTGCCCGATGAGGCGGCAGAACCTGCCGTGGTGGAAACAATACCTGTTAAAAAAGTATCGCCAGACAGTGTGCCGGCAGAAAGAAAAATTGACATCCAGGAGATCATAAAAGTAAAAGACAGTTCCATCAGGGTGTACCTGTACGATAATGCCGTGGTGGATGATGACACGGTAACGGTATTTGTAGATAAAAATCCGGTACTGGTAAAACAACGCATCAGTGCCAAAGCACTCATTTTTGAAATTAAATTACATGATATTGGCAAGCCTGTAGAGATCATGCTTCAGGCCGAAAACCTGGGCAGTATCCCCCCCAATACAGCCCTGATGGTGGTCGAAACCGGGCGTAAAAGATATGAAGTAAGGCTGAGCGCCAGTTTTGAAAAGCATGCAGTAGTGATCGTTACATTCGATCCCGAAGAATAGTTGTAATAAAATGCGCCTGGCAATGAGCATAGCGGTGGTACTGGTTTGGGTTGATTAATTACCTTAAAGGAATAATGGCGCTGCAAACAACAAATCAATTGTATTGCCGTTCATTTTAAAAAACAAGGGAGGCGGAGATGTACGCCCGTAGTTTTTTATATAATTATTGTGAACTTTTCAGGCTCAATATTGTTTGTCAGCCTGTGTTTTAGTACTAAAAAGCTACCTTTGCACAGCAATTCATTACCATGGAAATAAAGCCGGGACAACTATTAAGTAAGATCAATTCTCCAGAAGACCTTAAAAAGGTAAGCAAGGAAGAATTATATAAGGTTTGCGACGAACTGCGTCAGTACATCATTGATGTGGTAAGCGTGTATGGCGGGCATTTTGCAGCCAGTTTGGGCGTGGTGGAACTTACCACCGCTTTGCATTATGTGTACAATACTCCTTACGATCAGCTGGTATGGGATGTGGGACACCAGGCCTACGGTCATAAAATATTAACCGGCCGCAGGGATGCTTTCCCCACCAACAGAAAATACAAAGGACTCAGTGGCTTTCCCAAACGCAGCGAAAGCGAATATGATACATTTGGCGTTGGACATTCTTCTACTTCTATTTCTGCAGCATTGGGTATGGCCATGGCTGCAAAATTTAAAGGCGAAAAGCGAAAATCCATTGCAGTAATTGGAGATGGTGCCATGACGGCTGGCCTGCCTTTTGAAGCCATGAACCACGCAGGTGTTGCAGATGCCGATGTGCTCATCATTCTGAATGATAACTGTATGAGCATCGATCCCAATGTAGGGGCTTTAAAAGAATACCTAACTGATATCACCACTTCTCAAACTTATAATAAAGTAAAGGATGAAGTATGGAACCTGCTGGGTAAATTACCTGTGGGTAAAACTTTCAGCCGCACCATGGCGCATAAGTTAACCGAAGGGGTAAAAGGAATGGTGAGCAGCAGGAGTAATTTATTTGAGTCATTAAAACTGCGCTACTTTGGCCCTATCGACGGGCATAATATTACCAAACTGGTAGATACATTACAGGATCTGCAACATATTCCGGGCCCTAAATTACTGCATATCATTACTACCAAAGGAAAGGGATACGACCTGGCGGAAAAAGACCAAACCCTGTGGCATGCACCGGGTTTGTTTGATAAAGTAACGGGGCAGATACAGAAGAAAAAATTTGAAGTACCCCAGCCAATGAAATACCAGGATGTATTTGGATACACCATGATTGAACTGGCAGAAAAAAATGATAAAATATTTGGTATTACCCCTGCCATGCCCTCCGGCTCTTCGTTAAAATATATGATGGAAGCCATGCCCGACCGTGCTTTTGATGTGGGCATTGCCGAGCAGCATGCCGTAACATTAAGTGCAGGGATGGCTACGCAGGGTATGAAAGTGTTCTGCAATATCTATTCTTCTTTTATGCAAAGGGCATACGATATGGTGGTGCATGATGTGGCTACACAAAAATTACCCGTGGTATTTTGTTTAGACCGTGCCGGCCTGGTAGGCGAAGATGGCCCCACCCACCATGGCTGCTATGATATTGCGTACATGCGTTGTGTACCCAATATCATTGTAAGTGCTCCCATGAATGAAAGAGAACTGCGCAACCTGATGTATACCGCCCAGCTGGATACACTTGAACTTCCGATAGTGATCCGTTATCCCAGGGGCGAAGGGGTAATTGCCGATCTGCAAAAAGATACCATGGCAGAAAAATATCCTTTTGAAGAAATTCAAATCGGCAAAGGACGTAAATTAAAAGACGGCGAGGGTATTGCCATACTGTCTTTCGGACATCCGGGAAATTTTGCAGCAGCGGCTATCCGTGATGTAAAAGCCGATGGAATTCATCCTGCTCATTACGATATGCGTTTTGCAAAACCCCTGGATGAGGCGATGCTGCACGAAGTGTTTGGAAAATTCAATAAGATCATTACTATTGAAGACGGTACTGTTGTAGGTGGATTTGGTACAGCAGTACTGGAATTTATGAACGCACACGGCTACAATGCGGCAATTAAAATAATGGGTATACCCGACCGTTTGGTAGAACATGGTGCCCCAAAACAATTATACGATGAGATTGGAATGGATGCCAATGGCATTGCGGAAGTGATCAGGGAAATGAGCCGTGTTAGTGTGGAGCAATTAGTAAAATAGGGGTTTAAAAAAATATTTTTACTTTTAAGTATGCCTTACCGCATACTTTTTGTTTATTAAAACCGGCTGTATTGAATATGAATCAACAAAAACCACAACGGCTCACCATTGGTCATGGGGTCATTAGCGGCTACATTTCTATATTTCTTGCCATTCTTGCACTGGTAAGCATATTGTGTTTTGTTTTTCCCGAAAAATTAACCACGCCCGAATTCAGGGAACTATATACGGCACCCTCCATGCAAATGCTGGTAAAAGTGGTGCTGGTATTGTCTTTTGCATTTGCGCTCACCAGCTTTTTACTTAGTAAAAAAATTAAACTGCCTGCCATAGGAATCGCCATTGCGGGTATGGCGGTGTTGCTGGGAGCCCTGCAGGTAAAGGGTACTGCCGTTCAGCAATCTGACTGGTATTTTGGGCTGGACTGGTTATTGTTAGACCTGTTGCTGATGACGGTGATTTTTGTGCCGGTAGAATTGTTTTTGCCCAGAAACAAACAGCAAACAAAATTTCATGAAGAGTGGCGTACCGACCTGGTATATTTTGTGATCAGCCATTTATTCATCCAGTTCTTTGGTATCATTACCCAAAAACCTGCAGTAGTATTTTTTGGATGGATCGGCCTGGATGCCATACATAGCTGGGTACAGCAACTGCCATTTTTTGCAGCATTGCTGCTGGCTTTTTTCACCACTGATTTTTTCCAGTACTGGGCGCACCGGATTTTTCATAACCACGTGTACCTGTGGCGCTTTCACTCGGTACATCATTCCACGCAGCATATGGATTGGCTGGCAGGAAGCCGCACTCATTTTATTGATATCTTTTTTACCAGGGCAATGACATTTATTCCCCTGTATGTGCTGGGATTTTCGCCTGCGGTATTTAACACCTACATCGTTTTTATTGCCGTGCATGCCGTGCTGATACATGCCAATACCCGTATCAATTTCGGCTTTCTTAAATATGTAATCACCACGCCGCAATACCATCACTGGCACCATTGCGAAGACCCCAAATACTACGGTAAAAATTTTGCCTCTATTTTTCCATGCATAGATATGATTTTTGGTACCTATTATTTACCCGGCAATACCTGGCCCGAAGGTACCGGTGTACATGAAGCGCAATATCCCAAAGGATTTTTAAAACAAACGGTTTATCCTTTTACCAAAAGCCCATTTGATGATAACCTTAAAATGGAAGAACGCAGCAACAGGTAAGCGATCAATTTTATTTTCTTTAACACAGGCTCAATAATTTTATGGAATGCATACCGTTAGGCATCTAAGCCCAACAATTATTCCATGAAATTTTATTTAAAACTTTTTGCAACGCTACTGTTGCTTGCCGCCAGTATTTCTGCATTGGCCTACTTTTTTTGGTACCAGCCCAAATTTACAACCACCGTAACCGGTAAAACATTTAAACTAAAAAAGAAAGAAGCTTCGGCAGCCACTTTACTGCGCCTGCAGCATAGTGCCAAAGATTTGGCGGTATATGCAGCGGAAAACGGATTCAATAGTGACTATTGTTTTATGGTAGATATGAAAATAGCCTCCGGAAAAAAACGCTTCTTTGTATATGATTTAAAAAACGACAGCATTGCAATGGCAGGTCTGGTAACCCACGGCAGTGGTACCAGGCAATCAGATAGTATTCAATTTTCAAATACGGCCAATAGTTTATGTACTTCGCTGGGGAAATATAAGATTGGAGCTTCTTATACGGGGAAATTTGGACTTGCCTTTAAATTATACGGACTGGATGCTACTAATAACAATGCCTTTGCCAGGGCTGTTGTATTACATGCACACTCTTGTGTACCCAATGAGGAAACAGCTCCTTTCCCCATATGCGAAAGCTGGGGCTGCCCCACGGTAGCACCAGCTTTTTTAAAATTATTACAAACCTATATCGACAATTCGGAAAAGCCTGTGCTGCTTTCTATTTACTACTAGTGTGAATGGTCAATAGAATTAACCACTCTGGCACCATTCACTATTCACCATTCACTTTTTAGTTCAAATCCATCGGCACTTCAATGGCCAGTAATTCTGTATCTTCTGTAGCGGTAATGGTAAAACCGGCTGTTTCAGAAATACCCACAGCATCTCTTTTTTGTAAAACAATATCGCCCACACTGGCAGTACCGCTGATATTTACCAGGAACACCCCATTACCCGAAAACGTATTGTTATAGACAATACTTTTACCTGCCTCCAGTTTAGTTAAAGAAAATACGGCATCCTGGTTGATCCATAAAGCCTTTTGAGCGTCGTTGGGCGAAACCACAGTTTGCCACTGATTGATCCGGTCGTTTACATCAAAACTTTTTTGATCGTACCGGGGTGTAATGTTCCGTTGTTTTGGAAATACCCATACCTGAAACAGGGTTACAGGTTCTGTAGCCGATGCATTGAATTCAGAGTGCTGCACACCTGTGCCGGCGCTCATGATCTGCACATCTCCGGCCTGTATCACACCCTGTCCGCCAGTACTGTCTTTATGTTGTAAAGCTCCTGTAAAGGGAATGGTAACAATTTCCATATTATCGTGCGGGTGAGTGGGAAAGCCACCACCACCGGCAACAAAATCATCATTCAATACCCGTAATAGTCCAAAATGAACCCTGGCCGGGTTGTGGTACTGGCTGAAGCTGAAATAATAATTGGGCTTTAACCAGCCATAATCTGCGGAGCCCCTGTCGGCTGCCCTGTATAATACTGTTTTCATTTTTATAAATTTAATGTTTAAACATCAAATTAAATGCCAGTACCTGTTACTGACAAAATAGCAATAAAAAATCCCCTTTGTCAGGGGATGGAAGTTATTTGAACTGATCAACATACGGTTCCTCATCTCCGGGAAACAGTCCCACCACATCTTCTTCGCGGCTTTCATTCCATTCCACAATAAAATTATTACGGCCTTCACCTATCAATATACCAATATAGCGTTGCTGTACCATTTCCAGCATGTTTAAAAACAGGAACAGGGCATGTATACGGTCTTCGCATACTTCAAATATTTTTTCAAACGACAGGGTTTTTTCTTTGCTGCAAAGATCCAGCATGTATTTACGGCTGCCTTCCATGGTGTGATTGTACTGCACCACGGTATGCACCGGCTTATGATTGCGTTCCTGTAAACGGGTCACTACTTTTTCAAAAGCCTTCATCAGTTTGAACAGGGTAACGGCCTGTATTTCGGTACCTTCGCCAGCTTCTTCGCCAATGATGGCCAGTTCTTTTTGCAGGTTGCCCCGCTTCATTACCAGCATACGCAGGGCTTCCATTTCGGCCATTTTAGACGAAGCTTCCTTGAATTTTTTGTACTCCAGTATTTTGTCAATCAACTCCTGCCTGGGGTCGATCTCGTTTCCTTCGGCATCAATTTCTTTTCGGGGAATAAGCATTTTGGCCTTAATGCGCATCAGCGTGCTTACAAACAAAATAAATTCGCTGCTCAGTTCAATATTCAGTTTTTCACTGTTGTGAATAAAGTCTAAAAAGTCGTTGGTGATCTTTGTAATGGGGATGTTGTAGATATCAAGTTCGTCCCGCTCAATAAAAAACAACAACAGGTCAAACGGACCTTCAAACTCGTCTAGTTTAATCTGGTAACTGGTATTGGTCACAATAAAAAGTATTTAAAAAAAAGCTTCCCGCCAACGGCGGGAAGCGCAAATGTATTAATTAGTTAAGATATTGACGCAACAGCGGTAATAAGGCATTACCAATGTGGACAAAATTCCGGAAACCATTATTCCTTCCGCTATATTATAATTTATAGCTGATACCTACCCCAATAGCATGCTGGGTTTGCAGGTGTTTAATTTCCAGGTCGTTGTAGCGGGCATTTAAGCTTACTGTGGCACCTACATATTTATTTACTGTTAATGTAAACAGGTTACTCCAGTCTAATATTACATTTCCGGGATTGTCTAAGTAATTGGAATAAGCAGTGGCCACTGATTTATAGTTAATACCTTTTGCCAGGTCGTAATTAAGGTTGGCCTGTACAAAAGCACCCACACCAAAGGCGGTGGTTTTGCCTGCATCCACACCAAATGCAGATACGTTCTTTAAACTGGGGGCCAGTTTTGTGGTGATATTGGCCATTAAAGGCGACATCAGCATGGAAAAATGTGCATTGGGTTTATACAAAATGCCAGGGCCTAATTTGATATAACCGGGCGTCATAAAAAAATGATCGAACTGGCTTTCAATACTCAGGAAACCGGCATAACTCCAGCTTTTGCGGAACTCTTTGCCGTAGGTACTGCTGAAATTGAAATAGTCATCGTTCTTTACAAATTTATCGTTGGTAGAAGTGGAACGGGTAACACCATACCTGGCCCTGAAAGAATTGAGCCAGTTGGTTTTGCCTTTTTTCTGGTCAAAATTATAATCTAAAATCGCCTTCACGCCCAATGATGATTTATCGCCCCCTTTCACCCAGTAATCATTTCTTCCGGCTTCATTAATATTTAAATTGATGGTTCCTCCTTTGGTCCAGCCATCTTTCAGGTCGGCTTTGTTTTTTGTAAGGCTGGCAGCAGCTTCGTCGGTCTTCTTTTTTGCGTCTTCGGTAGTGGTTTGTGCCTGCATGGTAACAGCTGTTACCATTGTTAATGCCAATAGGCAGATTCTTGCTTTCATGTTATTGATTTTGATAAAAAATGTAATTGTTTTTTGCTAAGACATGGATTTAAAGAGATTGGTTGTATTAAATAAAAAATACACCGAAAAAAAACGGTGCATTTTTTATTATAAAAGTGTAGGAAGTAGTAAGGATTATTTTTTCAGAGAATCTCTTATTTCCATCAGCAATGCATCGGTAGAAGATGGAGCTGCAGGAGCTGCTTCTTCTTTCTTTTTCATGCTGTTAATGCCTTTAATAACCAAAAACATTACAAAAGCCACAATAATAAAGTTGATGATGGCAGTTAAAAAATCGCCGTACTTCACTACAACCGCTTCGCTGGTTACTTTTCCAGCGGCATCAGTTACGGCATCTTTTAAGGTTAAAACATTTTTGCTAAGGTCAGCTCCTCCAATCATTCCAATTAAAGGTGAAACCACGCCATCAGTAAATGATGATACAACTTTTCCGAAAGCGCCACCCATTACAAAAGCAACTGCAATGTCTACCAGGTTGCCTTTCATTGCAAAATCTTTAAATTCTTTGATAAATCCCATGTCTGTAAATTTTAATGGTTTAAAAATGATAATTAATTTATCATAAGAGGAGGTTCGGGCTAAAAATATTGATTTATAGCATAGTTTTCAAACTATTTACCACTTTTTTTTAGTTTTATTAAAAAATCTGCAGGGAAACGGAAGTTTTTTTAGGCAGATAAAATAATTCCTTCACCTTTGCCCTTCAATTTTTTAACGTGAATAAAGGGTTTGTAAACTGGTTGATATTTATTGTGCTGTCTATTATATGGGGCAGCAGTTTTGTATTGATGAAAGAAGGGCTGGTGCATTTATCGGCTTACCAGGTGGCATCGTTGCGCATTGTTTTTTCGGGTATTGTACTGCTGCCCACGGCCATTAAATATTTCTGGCAAATTCCAAAAGATACACTGCTGGTAATTTTTCTTTCTGGTTTACTGGGGAGTTTACTACCGGCATATCTTTTTTGTATAGCCGAAGAGGGGATTGACAGTGCGCTTGCCGGAACCCTTAATTCGCTGACCCCCATTTTTGTGATCATTACCGGCGCTTTATTTTTTAAAAGCACTACCACCCCCAACAAAATAGCAGGAATCATTATTTCTTTTACCGGCAGTGTGTTATTGCTTTTTAGTAAAGGGCATATGCAGGAGCACCAAAATCTTTTGTATATAAGTTATGTGGTGCTGGCTACCATGTTTTACGGCTTTAATGTTAATATGGTACATCGTCATTTGGCTAATATTGGGTCATTACAAATTGCTGCGGTAGCACTTACACTCAATGCAATACCGGCTTTAATTGTATTAGCGGCCACAGGTTATTTTAGTTTACCATTTACCCAAACAGGAATATGGTTATCCACCGGGGCAGCGGCTATATTGGGTATTGTAGGAACGGCAGTGGCGTCAGTTATTTTTTACATGCTGGTAAAAAAGGCCGGTGCTGTTTTTGCTTCTATGGTTACTTATGGGATTCCCTTTGTGGCTATTTTGTGGGGTATTGTTTATAAAGAATCAGTTGGCTGGAAGCAGGTGGTTTGTTTAATGATCATTTTGTGCGGTGTGTATGTGGCTAATAGAAAGAGCAGCAAATGATAACAGTTACTGCTGCATTTCCTTTCTCATTTCCTTTGCGGTTTTAGAACTGCCGTCATGGCTCCAGCCCGGGGGCATGAACAGGTATTTTAATTTGGTAAGTAACGATGATTTTTTAGCAATATCTTTTCCAAGGCTCTGCCATTCGTGAAATACAATTGTAAAAGGATGTTTGTGATGCTTCACTTCCTTGGTAAGTCCGTATACAACAGGCTCTTCCTGTAATTCCTCCTGGAATGTGCCAAACATTTTATCCCATATGATCAGGCACATGCCCATATTTTTATCTAAATAGATCAGGTTGCTGGCATGGTGCACGCGGTGGTGACCGGGACTTACAAACACGGTCTCAAACCAGGCCGGCATTTTTTTGATATACTGGGTATGAACCAGTATGCCATAGGTTTGGGTAATGGAGTACATAAATACAATATCCACCGGGTGAAATCCTGCAAGAGCCAGCGGAATAAAATAAACGAACCGGTACACCGGCTGAAAAACCGAAGAGCGAAATCCCGTGGTAAGGTTATACTCCTGCGAGGAATGATGCGTAACATGTACTGCCCAAAAAATACGGCAGTAATGATCTACCCGGTGTTCAATATAAAAGGCAAAGTCTTCAAAGATGAACAGCGCCAGCCAATACAAATAAACATTTTCTATTTTAACAACGTGATGCTGGTAAGCCCAAAGCAAAACACTGATATAAAATGCCCAACGCAGCAGCAGGTCTAAGCTGGCATTCAGCAGGGTAAGGTATACATTCCAGAGTGTTTCTTTAAAGGAGTAAAATTTTTTATGTTGCCAGTTGCTGAGCAGTATTTCTATACCAATGAGTATGGCATACAGGGGAACAGACACTAAAAAGAACCATGTTTCCCTTGTAGATTGCATAAAAATGGATTAAACCCAAATAGTATATTTCCAGTTGTCAAAAACTGGCAGGCAATAGTTGATGTACAGAGGAGCATCGTTTACAACAGGCCTGTTTATTTACACCGCCATAATTTCTTTTTCTTTTGCAGCCAGGTGTTTTTCTACCAGTACAATGAATTTATCGGTGGTGTCCTGTACTTCTTTTTCTGCGTCTTTGCAAATGTCTTCACTCAGCCCGTCTTTTTGTAATTTCTTAATGGCTTCAATACTGTCTCTGCGAATATTGCGAACGGCTACTTTTGCATGTTCTCCTTCACCATTACAACGTTTCACCAGTTCTTTCCTTCTTTCTTCGGTTAATGGGGGTAAAAATAATCGGATGGTGGTACCATCGTTTTGCGGATTGATACCAATATTGGCCATGGTAATGGCTCTTTCAATAGGCGATAACATATTTTTTTCCCAGGGCTGCACCGATATGGTACGGGCATCCAGTACAGAAATATTGGCTACCTGGCTGATGGGTGTGGGATTGCCGTAATATTCGGCCATAATGCCGTCCAGCATAGTGGGATTGGCTTTACCGGCACGTATTTTAACCAATTCTGATTCCAGGTGATTCAATGCTTTGGTCATTGATGTGGTAGTGTCGCTGAGTACTTTGTCTAATCCTTCGGCCATAAAAAAAATTAAGTGCTGCAAAGCTATAAAAAAGAAGCGTGATTTGTACCACGCCAATTGCTTTTCCCCTCAATAAAATGTAAAAATTATTCGGCTTCCATGGTCTCTGGCGCCAAAGTGAAAATCTTATGCGGCTTAAGGATGGGGGAGTTAGCAGCCTTGGACTTTTGCGGAGTGTTTTTGGCTTTGGGCCTGCTGTAATAAATAATACCTATAAAAATAAAGGCAGAACTTAATAAAATTCCCAATACCGTGGTAGTGCCTAAATGACGTAGAAAATAAGCCATTGCAATAAAAATCACATTAGCACCTACACAGGTAAATGTTACCATGCGGTGGTTAAACCCGATATCCAGTAAAAAGTGATGTACATGGGTTCTGTCGGGGCTGAATGGAGAGCGCCGGTCCAGTATACGCAGAGTAAATACCCGTAATGTATCAAACAGCGGGATCATTAAAATAGCAACACCTACAGCCGGTGCCGATTCTATTGGAAATTTCACTGCCGGATTGCCTGCTACATTGATGAATTTAATTACCAGTATAGAATTGATAAGCCCCAGTAACAGAGAGCCTGTATCGCCCATGAATATTTTGGCTGGAGAAAAGTTATAAATTAAAAAGGCAATGATGCTGCCTGATAGTGCAAATGCCATTACCGCATAGGTTAACTGACCTGCTGCGAAAAAATAAGTGCCAAATACCAGTGTGGTTAATACACCCAGGCTGCCGGCAAGCCCATCCACCCCGTCAATTAAGTTAAAGGAATTGGTAATTACGATGATGGTGAAAATAGTCAGTATGATACTGGCAATATGAGGTATTTCTGTAATGCCTAAAAAGCCATGCATATTGGTAATTTGTATACCCCCAAATTTGATGATGATACCTGCGGCAACCAACTGGCCTATAAATTTTTTACTGGCAGAAAGTACCAGGATATCATCTTTAAGGCCTAAAAAGAAAATGACAGTGGCAGCGGCTGCAAAGTATTGTAATTCTGAAGTAATACCGGAAGGAACACCCATAAGGGTGGCAATGATAAAACCGGCAAAAATACCCAAACCGCCTAAAGTTGGTATAACCGTTTTGTGTACTTTACGTTCATCCGGCTCATCAAATAATTTTTTGTCTTTAGCAATCTGAATAATAATTGGTATGGCAAAAAAAGTTATTAAAAAGGCCAATGCCGCACTAAGTAATATATTATCCATTCAATTTATTTAATGGTATTCATTATGGTACAAAAAACCTGAGATGCAAAAGTATTAAATATGTTTTAAGTATCCCTAATATTTTAAAGAAATACTTGTAACAATTTAGTTAAAGAGTCTGCTTCCCGTAATAAGGTTGCCTGCCATTTCCAGAAGATTTTACTGAAAACTGTTTTATCTGGGCTTTATGGATGAAATAACGCAGAAATTATAAACTTATTATTAACTATTTGACCCGCAAGCTGTTTTTTAATTTTTCTATCAATCGATTTAAAGTAGGTTTGCAATCGAAAACATACCTTCCTGTTAAAGGAATTGTTTTAATTTTGAATATCATTTAAACAAAGAGATAATAATGAGCACTCTTACAGAAACAGCTTCACAGGTTCGCAGAGATATCGTTCGTATGGTTCATGGTGTACAAAGCGGGCACCCGGGAGGATCACTGGGCTGTGCCGATTACCTTACTGCGCTCTATTTTGATATAATGAAACACAATCCGCAGTTTTCGATGGATGGTGTGGGGGAAGACCTGTTTTTTTTAAGTAATGGCCATATCTCGCCGGTTTTTTACAGTGTGCTTGCCCGCAGTGGTTATTTTCCTGTGAGCGAACTGGCCACATTCAGAAAGCTGAATTCCCGCCTGCAGGGGCATCCCACCACACACGAACACCTGCCGGGTGTAAGAATGGCGAGTGGTTCATTAGGCCAGGGTATGAGTAATGCCATTGGAGCCGCACTGGCAAAAAAATTAAACAACGATACCAATATAGTATATTCTTTACATGGCGATGGCGAGCTGGACGAAGGACAGAATTGGGAAGCCATTATGTTTGCCGCTCATAAAAAAGTGGACAACCTGATTGCCACTATTGACTTTAATGGACAGCAAATTGACGGGCCTACTAAAAAAGTAATGGGCCTGGATAGCCTGAGGGCAAAATTTGAAGCCTTTAACTGGGAAGTACTGGAAATGGAAGGTAATGATATGGATGCCGTGGTAGCCGGGTTAAAAAATGCTAAAACGTTTACAGGCAAGGGAAAACCCATTGTAATTTTAATGACCACATCAATGGGTAAAGGGGTTGATTTTATGGAAGGCAGCCACGAATGGCATGGCATTGCCCCTAATGATGAGCAACTGGCAAAAGCCCTGGCCCAGTTACCCGAAACAATGGGTGATTATTAATTATTATTTCAATTCAAATATTTGGCGGCTGGCCTTGTGCGCCGGAAACCAGGAAGCTGTAAAGGCGATAAGGCCGGCGGTGATGGTAACCAGTAAAAAATCGGAACCCTGTAATTGTACCGGAAAGTAATCAATTAAAAAGGAACCACCCCCAATTTTTACCAGTTTAAACTGCATTTGCAACAGGCAGATCAATATGGCCAGGCCAATACCTGCGCCGGCGCCAATAGTACCCAGTAATAAACCCTCGCTCAAAAATATTTTTTTAATGGTTTGCCTGCTGGCACCCATGCTTTGCAATACACTGATGTCTTTTTGTTTTTCCAGTACCAGCATGGTAAGCGCACTCACCATGGTAAAGGCAGATATGATGAGTATCAATGTAAATACGGCATAAATGATCCATTTTTCCATTTTCATGGTATTGTACAGGCTCATGTTTTGCTGGTACAGCGTTTGCACTTTATACTGATTGCCCAGCACTGCAGCCAGTTGCTGCTGTGCATCACTGATATTGGCGCTGGCTTTCAGTTTTAATTCCAGCGCACTGTATTCATCTGCAGCCAGCCCCATTTGCTGTTTTACAAAATCAATATTGGTAAGGGCATATTTATTATCAAAGTCCTGCTGAATGGTAAATACACCCCTGGGGATCACATTGCCTTCGCTGAGCGATTGCAAAGGGTCGTTACTGCCACTGTTTTTTTTGGGCAGAATGACGGTCAGCTTCTCTGTTGCAAAAGCCGGACTCATGTTCACTGATGCGGCATATTCAATGCCCGAACCCAATACCAGCCCTGGCTCGTCAATAGTGCCCATGTCAAATTTTCCTTTATTGGTTTTAGCAGCCACACCACATACCTGGCTGTAATTACTGTCTACCCCCTTAAGGTAAATAACGGTCTGTGCACCTTCGGCCTCATTGTTTTGCAGCAGGGCTTTTTCTTCTGCAATTAAAGAAAAACTTTGTACAAAAGGCTGTTGTTTAATCTGTGCCAGCTGGGCCGCGGAAAGGATATATGTTTTTCCTTTTTGAGGAATCACTTTAATGTCGGTGTAAAAAGAAGCATACAAAGATTTTACCAATCCTTCAAAACCATTAAATACACTCAGCACCAATACCTGGCAGCAGGTAGCAAATGCAATAACACCCACGGTTACCCATGCAATGATGTTGATGGCATTGGCCGATTTTTTTGCTTTAAAGTATCTCCAGGCAAAGGTTAAGTACATGGTGAATGGTGAATAGTGAATGGTAATGGTGAATGATGATCAGCAACCAATTTATTACGCGGCTATCAACTGTCCACCATCAACTGTCAACCGATTATTTGCTGTCGTCTTTTTTAATTTCTTTAAATAATTCCTCCATCTTTTCTACATAGTCCAGGGTATCATCTATATAAAATGTGAGCACTGGCATGCTGCGCAGCTGGTGTCTTACCCGGGCGGTCAGTTCTTTCTTTATTTCCCAGCTTCTTTCCTGTATTTTTTTTAGCGTGGCCACACTGTCGGGTATTTTAAAAAAGCTCAGGTATACCCTTGCCTCGTACAGGTCGGGGGTGATCTTTACCCCCGAAATGGATACCATACCTCCATCCATCATGCTAATGCCCAAACGCTGAAAAATATCACTCAACTCCTTGTTCAGCAGGCCGGCCACCTGTTTCTGTCTTTTTCCTTCTAACATAATGTATTGCTTTAATAGCTGTAAAATTAGTTACTTTGCTGCTATTTGACCCGATTTTTAACGCAATGAAGAAATACGCCAGGTTATTCAGCTACCTTAAAGCATATAAAAGTAATATTGGACTTTACTTCCTGTTCATCCTGTTGTCGATTGTTTTTTCCATTGTTTCTATTGGAACATTACCCTTTTTTATAAAGATTATTTTTGACCCTGAAGCAAAAGCCATTGCCAAACCATTGCATATTGAATCCTCCTCGGATGTAATTGATTATATCAGTTTTTACCTGCAGCAATTGGCGGCAGAGCATAACAAAATGTACGTAGTAGTGGTAATTTGTATCATGGTATTGATTGCAGTATTTCTTAAAAACCTGTTTACATATTTATCATACTATATACTGGCGCCCATGCGAAATGGGGTAATGAACAAGCTCAGGGAAGAGCTGTTTCAGAAAATACTGCGTATGCCCATTGGATACTTTACAGAACAACGTAAAGGCGATATCATGAGCCGGATGACCAATGATGTGGCAGAACTGGAAAACTCGGTGGTAGGAACAGTAGAGGGATTGATAAAAGACCCGCTGAACATTGTTATTCTTTTGGGGACACTTATCTTTATCAGTCCTAAATTATCACTTTTTTTAGTGATCTTTTTACCTGTAACAGGGTTTATCATTGGCCGCATCAGCCGTTCTTTAAAAAAGCAATCTAATGAAGCCGCAATAAAACAGGGCGAAGCTTTATCTGTGCTGGAAGAAACACTGACCGGCTTGCGGGTGATTAAAGCTTTTACCGCAGAGAAAATCATCGGCAATAAATTTTCCAAAAACAACGAAGACCTGTTTCATATTAAAAACAGGATGCAATACCGCAGAGACCTTGCGTCGCCCTTATCTGAATTTATGGGGGTACTGGTATTATGTGGCATTTTATATTTTGGTGGGCAATTGGTACTGGGTAATAATGCCGGCAGTTTAACCGGCACGGGTTTTATCATGTACATTGGTATTTTTACACAGATCATCAGCCCCGCCAAATCATTGTCCACTTCTTTTTATAATATGCAAAAAGGCAGCGCGGCAATTGCAAGGATTGAAGAAGTTTTACGGGCACCGGTAACCGTTGAAGAAATACTTTCTCCCAAGCCCATCACAGATTTCAATCATTCCATCGAGTTTAAAAATGTGGGCTTTGCTTACGAGGATGTGGTGATATTAAAGAATATCAACCTGAAAGTAGAGAAAGGTAAAACCGTAGCATTGGTGGGCAGCAGTGGTGCAGGCAAAAGTACCCTGGCCGACCTGGTGCCCAGGTTTCATGATGTGAGCAGCGGCGAATTATTAATTGACGGCATTAACATAAAAGAATATTCGCTTAACCAGTTGCGCAGCCTGATGGGTATTGTAACACAGGAGCCCATTTTATTTAATGACACCATTGCCAATAATATTACACTGGGTATAGAACATGCCACGCAGGATGCCATTGAGCAGGCGGCAAAAGTGGCCAATGCACACAATTACATTGTTCAAAAAGAAGAAGGCTATAATACAAATATTGGTGACCGCGGCAGTAAATTAAGTGGCGGGGAAAGACAGCGCCTCACCATTGCAAGGGCGGTATTGAAAAACCCACCCATCTTAATTTTAGATGAAGCCACTTCATCGCTGGACACCGAAAGTGAAAGATTGGTACAGGATGCCATCAATAATTTAATGAGCAACCGTACCAGCATTGTTATTGCACACCGTTTGTCCACCATACGCCATGCCAATGAAATTATTGTGCTGCAAAAAGGCGAGATTGTAGAGCGGGGTACGCACGATGAGCTGATTGGCCAAAACGGTTTTTACAAACGCCTGGTAGATATGCAGGAAGTGAAATAAATTTTTACTGCTGGTTTTTATCATTCAGCTGTATCAGGTAATCAAATAAAGAGGTTTCGGTAGCCAGTTGTAGTTTTTTGCGCAGGCGGTAGCGGCTGATCTCGATACCACGTACAGAAATGTTCATCAGCTGTGCAATTTCTTTGGTAGATAAATTCATACGGAGGTAGGCGCACAGTTTTACTTCGTTGGGTGTAATGGTAGGATGCTTTTCTTTAAGGCTTACCACAAAATCGCTGTGCACTTTGTCAAAGTGTTGTGCAAAATGTTCCCAATCCTTATCCATCTTATCATCCTCACTCAGCACTTTGATCATCTTTTTTAATTCCGCTGCTGCTTTTTCATTATCCAGTACCTTCATAATACGGTTCAGCTCTTCCTTTATGCGGGTGAGTAATTCTCCTTTTTGCACCAGGTGCATGGCCGTGGTGGCCAGCTCAGAATTTTTGAAATCAATTTCACCCTGTAGTTTTTCATTTCGTAATGCCACCAGTTCATTTTCGGCCTTATCTATCTCCAGCTGGTGCAGGTATTGCAGGCGTTTTTGTTCTTCCTCATATTTTTCCTGTTGCAGGTAAAATTTTTTGCGCTGCCATTTGTAAACATAATAAAGGGCAATGCAGCAAATTAAAAAATACAACAGGTAGGCCCAGGTGGTTTTATACCATGGTGGCAATACTTTAAAAGTATAATATGCCGGGGCCGATTCGTTGCCCAGGTTATTACGCACTTTAATTTCAAATATATAAGTGCCGGCGGGCAGGTTGGTGTATTCTTTTTCTGTTTTGTTTGACCAGGCGGCCCAATTATCGTCGAAGCCTTTCAGGCGGTAGCTGTATTCCAGGTTGCTTTGCTGGCCAAAAACAGGAGACGAAAACTCCAGGCGTATGGTTTTCCATTTACTGGCGATGGCAGGATATTTTTTGCTGTTCTGTATTTGCGGCTCGTTTACATTAGCAAAATAGCCGCCAAATAATAAACTGTCGGTACTGTTTATTATTCTTACCGACCTGATTTGTACCTGTAATACAGGCACACTCTGTTTATATTTTTGATAATTGATATGAAAGAAACCCTTTTCGCCACCTAAAAAAATATTGTTTTCGTTAACAGGATAAATAAATTCAAAACCACTCAGCATCTTATTGTTCAGTTCCGGCAGGTAAAGTATAGCCGGTACTGTACCCGACATATCTACCACGCCCAGGCTTTTTTCATGCATGAACCAGATATTGCCCTGTGTATCTTCTCTTAAATAACGCAGGCTTTGCTGTCCAAATATTTTTGTATACCATGCGGCGGGCTCAAAAACATGTTTTGTTTCATTATAGCTAAAAATACCTTTGTCTGTTGCCACCACTATTTCATTTCGGATCTTATAAATATAGTTATTGAGTGTGGAGGGCAGCCCGTTTTTATCAGTAAAAAGTACTGAACTGTACTTGCCACCTGCAGCAGGGCTTAGTTTATATACACCATGATAAGGGTGCGATACCCATATATTATCATTTTTGTCCAGTGTTACAAATCTTGCAGATTCATTAAAGCCGGCAATGTTTTCAGGATTTGTAAAAGTGTTGCTGCTGTAATTAAAAAAAGTTAATCCTTTATAACTGCCGGCCACTATTTTAGAACTGGGAAATACGCCGGATAAGGGAACAAAATTCCAGAAGCCCACGCCCGGGTAAATGTTTTGTGCGGTATTGCCATTAACGGTAAATGTACCCTCGTGGTGCCCCAGTAAAAGCTGCCCGTTGATTGCAGAAAGCCCCCATGTTTGCCCGGTGGTGTTGGCAACGGCCGCAAATATTCCTTTACTAAAACTCAGGTCTTTTACCGGCTGCAACGGTACATTGTACAGCCCCCCCGAAGTACCAATGTACAGATTACTGTTATGAATGATAGCAGCATAGCCCGAGCCATCCTGTGCGTAAGGAGTTATGTGTTTGATGGCACTGTTATAGGCAACATAATCCACACCATTGTCTAACCCAAGCCAGAGGTTATTTTGTTTGTCTAAAAAAATGCTGAGTACATTGTTGTTTTGCAATCCTTCAGTTTTAGAAAAACTTTGAATCACCTGGCCCTTGGTATCAATGATGTCTACCCCGCCAGTATTGGTGGCCAGTGCTATCCAGTCTTTATTGATGGCAGTGGCAGCATAGATCCTCTTTTTGGCAATTGCCTGCATGGCAGGAGACGTCATGACTGAAAAGCCATTTTGCGATAATATAAATACGCCATTTTTCAGCGTAGTGATCAGCAGGCTGTCGTTTTGTAAAGGCAGCATGGCGGTAACCGGATCGTTCACCGGTAATTTATTGGCTACTTTTAAAGGGCTCCACACATTGTTCTCAAAACTGAGTAATCCGGAATTGAAATCGTGGGCATACAACACATTTTTACAAATACACATAAACGACCATTCGGAGGGCGCATAAAATACTGCTACCGCTTCATTACTCACTTTAAATATCCGGTTGGGGGTTCGGAAAAACACGTCGTTTTTTACAGACACTATATCCCAAACATCTCCAAATGACCGGTCTTTTTCAGGAATAAAGGCGGTAAGTGAGGTGTATTGCAGTTTACCATTGGCGCCGGGAGCAAAAAAACCCATCTCATCCTGGCCACCCACATATATCCTGTTGTCTGCAGCAATTTCAATGGATCTTACGATGGTGCGGTTGGGTAAGGGGTATACATTCCAGTACCGGCCATCAAAACTTAACAGGCCTTCATTATTGGCAATATATATAATACCATTTTTATCCTGCCTGATATCCCAGTTTTGCAGCCCTGCACGATAGGTTTCCTTATAATAATTAATAACATCTGGTAAGCCAATGGTGTTTTGGCTATACCCAAAGAGGGGCAATAACAGGAAACATAATATTCGATATAGCATATAACTCTACTAAGGCAATGTGAAAGTACATAAAAAAGATTGATGTAGTAATGATGTAGTTAAATGCTATTATAAATCAATTGTTTATGAATATTGATGTAGTAATGATGTATGTATTTATTAGGTATACGTGAAATGGAATGATAGTTTTACACTGTCCATCTCCTCCCGGATATGAGACATTAATTAACCAAAACGATTGATATATGAAACTTAAACTTGCGTTATTGCATGCTGCATTTATTCTATGCAGTATTTTCAACTTCGCTTTTGCACAAGCACTTGAGGTTACCGGGAAAGTGAGATCTGCCGCTAATGGCGATCCATTACCAGGCGCCTCCATCCAGGTAAAAGGCACCAAGCAGGCAACTATCACTGACCTGCAGGGCAATTTTGCTGTTACAGTACCTAAAAAAGGGGCTGTACTGGTTATAACTTTTGCCGGAATGAAACCCGCCGAGTATACGGTGGGTAATAGCACCAGCATCAACATTGTAATGGAAGAAAGTGCTTCCAATACTCTGAATGATGTAGTGGTGGTGGGCTATGGTACCCAAAAAGTGACCAAGGTATCAGGCGCTATCTCCACCATTAAAAGTGCAGATATTGAAAAATTAAGGCCGGTTAGAACCGAGGAGGCATTGCAGGGCAGGGCCTCGGGTGTAAGCGTGATACAGGGTGGTTCGCCCGGATCTAAACCTACTGTATTAATAAGAGGTATCCCTTCTTTTTCGGGAACCGATCCGGTAGTGATCATCGACGGGGTACCACAATCTTTAACAGATCTGAATGCTATCAATGCAGCCGATATTGAATCGATCAATGTATTGAAAGATGCTGCCACTACGGCCATTTACGGTGTAAAAGGCGGTAACGGGGTGATTGTGGTAACCACCAAGGCAGGCAGAAAAAATCAAAAAACAGAAATTAACGTCAGCAGTAATTATGGTGTGCAGGAAGTCATGAACACTATTGGCGTTTTAAATGCCACTGAATACGGTGCCATGATTAATGAAGGCAGCACGGTGGCAGGGGGTAATGTTATTTTTACCGACCTGTCTGTTTTAGGTGCCGGTACCGACTGGCAGAAAGAGATATTTAAAACAGCTGCAATGCAATCGCATAATGTTACCGCAAGGGGCGGCAGCGATAAAATGTCGTACTTTCTTTCAGGGGGGTATTTAAACCAGGGGGGTATTGTTGGCGGAAACGATAAATCTACCTTCAGCAGGGGAAATTTTACTGCCAACCTGAGTTTTGATCTTACTGAAAAATTAAAGTTCATTTTAAATACTACCGGGGTATTACTGGACAGTAAGGGTGTTCAGGAAAATTCTTTTAACAGTGTAATTGGCAGTGCGCTCAATTTTGATCCTACAGTACCGGTGTACAATACTGTAGCCAATACCACTGGTAAATACGGATTCAGTAACCTGTTATTGTCAGAAATTTTCAATCCATTGACCAAGCTGGATAATACTTACAATAAAAACCTGGGTAATAAATTGTATGGCAAATTTGAATTTCAATATGATGTAGTGAAAAACCTGAAGCTGACCAGCCGTTTTGGATATACCAAGTACGATGGTAATGCCAGGAATTTTACGCCACTGGTATTTTATGGCAACAATAATGTAGATAACTCGATGAATGCTGATGGTTCAGCCGTGGTGGGAAAACACAACAGTGTGTCTCACGAAAAAGCCAGTAACTTCAACTATACCTGGGAATCATTTGCCAACTATAATTTTAAAATAAAACAAGATCATCATTTTGAAACCGTACTGGGTTTTTCGCTGGCAAAAATTTCGGGTAATGCAGCCGGGGCCAGCAGGCAGGATGTGCCGTTCAATTCCTGGGAGTTTGCTGATTTTACTTCGGCCGTAGGAAATAATACCGCCACCAATACCAATGCGCTGGCAGGATATTACTACCAGTATTTCAGAAGGAACCTGTCGTATTTCAGCCGTATCAACTACGATTACCAGGATAAATATCTGGCTTCCTTTACTGCACGCCGGGATGGATCGTATGCATTTGGTACCGATAATAAATATGCCAACTTCTTTTCGGGTTCAGCAGGCTGGGTAGTTAGCAAAGAAGATTTCTTTCATTCCAGCTTCATTGATTATTTAAAAATACGGGGCAGTTACGGTTCAATCGGTAACGAAAATGTAAACCCTCAATATGTAGAGATCATCACCGGCGGATCGAGCTATGGCCCAACTGCTAACAGTAATGGGTACACATTTGGCGATGTATTCTATCCTGGTGCTACCGTGGGATCTGCGGCAAATAACGCCCTTCGCTGGGAAAAGCAATTACAGGCCAATGCCGGGTTTGATATTACTTTCTACAAAAGAAAATTCTCTTTAACGGCCGATTATTTCCAAAAGAAAGTAGATGGCTTATTGTTTACGCCTTCTGCTTCTTTATACCTGGGTACCGTGCCCATCCCTACGGCAAATATTGGTTCAACCAAAAGCAGTGGTATCGATCTTACTTTAACTTACAACGAGATCATTCACCGCTCTTTAAAACTGAATACCTCGCTTACTTTTACCACTGCTAAAAATGAAGTAACAGCCACTAACAGTGATGGTACTGCAAAAATATTCGGTGGATCTTATTTCAATGGACAGTCGCAAACCGTAACTGTATTTGAAAAAGGATATACACCTGGATATTTTTATGGCTACAAAACAGATGGTTTGTTTCAAACAGCTGCTGATGTAACCAAGGGTGCCACACAGGCAGGTGCGCAACCCGGCGATATTCGTTTTGTGGATGTAAATGGAGATGGAGTGATCAATGCATCTGACAAAACTAAGATCGGCGATCCATTTCCTGCTTTTACCATGGGCTGGAACCTTGGACTTGAGTTTAAGAATTTTGATTTCAATGCATTTACTTACGCATCAGTAGGCAATGATATTTACAGTGCTTATGAAAGAAATGCCAACTACTCTAACAAATACCGCGGTGTGCTGGCAAGATGGACCGGCGCCGGTACCACCAATGATGCCAGGCATCCAAGGTATTCTTTTACAGATGCCAACAGCAATATCCGTGTATCAGACCGGTATGTGGAAGATGGTTCTTTTGTTAAGATCAAAAATATTCAGCTGGGATATACATTCCCTGCGGCATCCATCAAAAATATCTTCAGTAAGCTGCGTGTGTATGTACAGGTTAAAAATGCCTACACATTCACGAAATATTCAGGATTCGATCCGGAAATAGCCGGCGGCATCCTGGATACGGGTATTGACCGCGGAGCGTATCCGCAGGCAAGAACTTATGCTGTAGGTATCGATATTAAACTATAACATCTCCATAAAAATATTACAATGAAAAATAGCAATATAAAAGTACTCAGCCTGGTTCTTGCAATCAGCATGCTGACATCCTGCAAAAAATGGGTGGATTATAATCCGCATGAAGATTATAAAATTACCGAGCTGGATTACCTGAAGTCGGAAACGGATTACCGTACTATGGCAGTGAGTGTATACACGCCCATGCAATGGCTGAATCAAACAGTGCCGGTAGGCGATATAGCATCTGATAATGCAGTAAGTGGTGGCGAAAATGCATCGGATGTACTGTCCTTACAACAAATAGATGATTACACACTTACACCTGTAAATTCAACACTTACCGAAATATGGCAGGCTGCATACGAGGGTGTTAACAGGGCCAATTATATGCACCAGTATAAAGCCGCTAACCTTGCAGGAGAAACCGTAAATTTTGCCGGTAAAGATGCATTGTATGGCGAAGTATATTTTTTAAGGGCATTCTACTATTTTACCTTGGTGAAATTTTTTGGTGATGTGCCTTTGTTTACTGATAAAAGATTGGGCCTGTCAGAATCTAAAACCTTAACCAGGTCGCCCAAGGCGGATGTATACAAACAGATAGAAGCAGATCTTACCACTGCTATTGCAGCACTGCCCGCCATTCAAACACAAAAAGGCAGAATCACCAAGTATGCAGCTCAGGCATTACTGGGTAAGGTGTACCTGTATCAGAATAAATTTGATGCAGCAGCGGCCATGCTGGAGAATGTAATTACACCCAACGCATTTAGTTTGGTGCCTGATTTTGGAGCTATGTTTTTAGCCAGTGGCGAAAATGGTGCTGAATCAGTTTTTGAGATACAATACGCTAACACCTCGCCATATTATAACTGGGGCGGTGTAACCAGGGGGCAGGGCAATCACTCTGTACAGCAATGTGGTATCAGGGGATTGAATGGATCGGCTGCCATGCCTTATGCGGCTGGATGGAGTACCAATTTACCCACCCAGAATTTAGCTGCTGCATATACAGCGGGGGATAAAAGAAAAGATGTAACTGTGCTGGACATAGAAGCGTATAAAACAGCCAATCCATCTTTTGGTATCTCTTACCAGGTGGCACCATATAAAAATACCGGTTTGTACAATCAGAAATATTTACCCCGCAAAGGTGAAACATCCGGGCAGGTGGAATTGAATTACCTGAATAATTTCCGTACCATCCGTTATGCAGATGTATTGCTGATGGCCGCAGAAGCAAACTGCAAAGCCACGGCACCCAATTTTACAAAGGCACAAACCTATCTTAACCTGGTACGCCGCCGTGCATTTGGAGATAACCTGCATGATATTTCTGCTACCGGCACCACTTTATATACTGCGGTGTTAGACGAACGCAGGTTAGAACTGGCAATGGAAGGCGAACGCTTTTTCGACCTGGTACGAACCGGCCAGGCAGCTACCAGGATCACCGGATTTAAAGCAGGGAAAAATGAAGTGTTTCCGATCCCACAAACAGAAGTGGACATTTCCGGACTTTCTCAAAATGCCGGTTACTAATTACAAACTATTAAATCAACGATTATGAAAGTAGTACAATATATTTTGGGATTCACGTTTTTACTGGCCGTTGCCACGGGTTGTAAAAAAACAACCAACGACGATATTTCACTGGTGGAAACCGGTACTGTTCCGGTAAAATTATCTGCCCTGTTTGAAATTACACAAGACAATTCGGGGTTGGTAACCATTACGCCTAATGGCGAAGGGGCATCCAGTTATGATATTTATTTTGGCGATGGAACAGTTACCCCGGTAACCGTACTGTCGGGCAAAAACACTACGCATAAATATGCAGAAGGGGTGTTTACTGTAAGAGTGGTGGCACGCAGCGTTACCGGTAAAACAGCCGAAGCCACACAGCAGTTAACGGTTACATTCAGGGCGCCGGAAAACCTGGAAGTGACCATTGCAAAAGATGCGGTGAATAAGTTTAAAATAAATGTTGCTGCAAAAGCCACCTACGAAACTTTCTTCAGAATTTATTTTGGCGATGTAGCCAATGAAGTACCCCAATCGTTCATTGAGGGGCAAACCATCAGCCATGTGTATGCAGCAGTGGGAAATTACACTGTAAAAGTAGTGGCATTGAGTGGCGGTGTGGCCACCACACAATTTACACAGGTGGTGAATATTTCTGTTCAAATAAGCCTGCCTGTTACATTTGATGTGCCGGGCATAGATTATTCGGTGATAGATTTCGGCGGCAATGTATCTGTTGATGCGGTTGATCCTGTGCTGGCAACCAATAAGGTAAAGAAAACCACTAAGCCGGCCGGAGCTGAAACCTGGGCAGGAACCACCATTGGTACCGCACAGGGTTTTGCTTCTGCCATACCCATTACGGCCACTACCACACAAATGAGCATACGGGTGTATGCTCCTGCAGCAGGTATGCCGGTACGTTTAAAAATTGAAGATCATGCCAACAATACCCATTCTGTAGAAACAGAAGCGCTAACAACTGTAGCCAACGCATGGGAAACATTGTTATTTGATTTTCAAAACCCGGCGGCGGGTACAGCGGCTATCAATCTTTCTTATGTATATGATAAAGCCAGTGTATTCTTTGATTTTAATACTGCTGGCAGCGGAAAGATTTTTTACTGGGATGATGTAAAATTTTTACCGGTGAATATTGTTAGCGGCCTGGCCGTTCCCATCGATTTTCAGTCAACTACCCTGGCTTATACCTTTACTGATTTTGATGGTGGCAATGCAACAGTGATTACCAATCCCCAGTCATCGGGCATTAATACCAGTACTAAAACCGGCAGAATGGTAAAAAATGCCGGGCAACCCTGGGGCGGAAGTTTTTTAACCATGGCCAACCCAATTAATTTCAGCACGCAAAAAACTTTTAAAATGAAAGTGTTTTCTCCAAGAGTAGGCGCTAAAGTACTTTTAAAAGTAGAGAATCTTACCAATGGTGGTATCAGTTACGAGAAAGAAGTAACCACCACCACGGCCAATGCGTGGGAACTGCTTACATTTGATTACACCGGAATTAATACTGCCAATTCGTACCAAAAAATTGTGTTGATCTTTGACAATGGAACGATGGGAGACGGCTCTGCTAATTTCACTTTCCTTTTCGACGATATCACACTTAACTAATTTATAAAAATAATTATCATGATAAAGCATATCAAATCAAGCATACTTATTTTTCTTACCATACTAACGGGCTTCAGCAGTTGCCAAAAAGAAAAATATACATTCGGTGATATTAAAACGCCTTCAGGGCTGAGTCTTACTACGGTGATTGCCGGCGTGGATGCAGCTAATCCAAATGGTAATGGAACAGGACTGGTGGCCATTACTGCCGCCGCCAGTAACATACTCTCGTACAATATCGATTTTGGCGATGGCAAGGGTGTGCAATCTGTGCCTACCGGTATCATTAATTATAAATTTACCAGCCCCGGCACCAACGATTATACCATTACAGTAAATGCAGTAGGCACAGGTGGTGCAACTTCCACCATCAGCAAAAAAATAAAAGTGTTTGTTGCGTTTGAAATACCCCCGGCCATTTTAACTGCATTAACCAATGGTGCTTCCAGGGTTTGGGTTACCGATAAAGATGCCGTAGGCCATTTTGGTGTGGGGCCTAACGACCAGTTTGCACCTATCTGGTATGCAGCAAGTCCCAATTCAAGGGAGGCTTGTGCATACGATGATGAAATTACCTTTTCGAAGGATGCAGCCAACAGGGTGTTTATGGCAGTGGATAATAAGGGGCAGTCTTTTTCTATTGGTGCAGCGGCGTCTTTTTATGGATTCAGCGGCGGCGATAACTGCTATAATATTACCGGTGGCAGCAAACAGCTGATATTTATGGATGCCACTTCTGCATCTACTGCTGCAAATTCAACCAGGATACAATTTACTGTTCCCGGCAATGGTATTATTAACTTTGGTACCGGAGGTACCACGTATGAGATATTGTCTATTACCGCCACTACCATGAACTTGCGTAATATAGGCGCCGACGGCAACTCGTGGTACCAGAAATTAAAAGTAAAATAGTTGCAGCAAATGAGTTGTTCTGCTGTACTGCAGAACAACTCATTTATATTATACCAGTAAAATTATTCAGATGAAATACCTATTGTTTATTGTAACGGCCATGTTTACCATGTCTTCTTCCTGCAGTAAAAAAGACAGCACGCCTTCAGATACAGCCCCGTCTAATCTTGCGTTGACAGCAGTGGTGAGTACAGATAACAGCGGCAATGTTGCGTTTACGGCTACAGCCACCAATGCAGTAAGTTATGACTATGATTTTGGAAATGGTATTTTTCAAACGGTGGCAAATGGGGTGGTTACCTACAAGTATCCTGCATCAGGAACATATACAGTAAATGTAGTAGCAAAAAGTGCAGGTGGTAAAACCAGTACGGTTACTAAACAAATAACCGTATCGGTAGCCCTGGCCCTGGTATGGGCTGAGGAATTCAGTGCAGGTGGTGCCCCCGATCCTTCCAAATGGGGATACGATACAGGCGCCGGCGGCTGGGGGAATAATGAATTACAGTATTATACCAACCGGCTCGATAATGCCAGCGTTTCAAACGGCACATTAAAAATTGTGGCACAAAAAGAAGCCTATAGCGGCAGTGCTTACACGTCGGGCAGGATACTTACAAAAGATAAATTCAGTTTTAAATATGGCAAAATTGAAGTCAGTGCCAAACTGCCGGCAGGTGGCGGTTCGTGGCCGGCTATCTGGATGTTAGGTAATAACATTGGTACTGTGTCGTGGCCCGCCTGCGGCGAAATTGATATCATGGAACATGTGGGCAACCAGTTAAATAAAATTTTTGCCACCCTGCACCATCCCGGGCATTCAGGAGGCAGCGGAGACGGTAGTTCGGTAATGAACCCTACAGCCACCACCGCATTTCATAAATATTCGCTGGAGTGGAATGCCGCTACATTAAAATTTGCAGTAGACGATGTGACTTTTTACACATTTGCAAACAATGCCACCCTGCCCTTCAATCAAAATTTCTTTATCATTTTAAATGTGGCCATCGGCGGCAATTTTGGAGGTGCGGTTGATCCGGCATTAACCAATGCCACCATGGAAGTGGATTACGTAAGGGTGTACCAGTAGTGTTACCCTGGTCAGGCAATATGATCAGCGTACATCTTTTTATTTTGGTTTTTATAGCAGTTGTTAATATTAAAGCGGATCGTATTTTCTTTTTTAAGTTAACACTTCCGCTTTTTTTATTAATTTAATTGAGTAGTTTTTAAAATAACAGCACAACAGCAATGAGCAAGTTTACCATATTGATACGATTGTTTTTTATGTTTAGCCTGGCAGCAATGCAAAGTGAACTTGCAGCGCAGGCAATATTTACAAAACTGGTATGGGCAGACGAATTTAATTATACCGGTTTACCCGACAGTAACAGGTGGGCATATAATACAGGTAACGGGTGCCCTGATGTATGTGGATGGGGCAATAATGAACTGCAATATTATACCAGCCGCTTACAAAATGCAAGAGTGCAAAAGGGCAGGCTGATCATTGAAGCAAAAAAAGAAGATACCGCAAATATGCATTATACTTCAGCAAGACTGGTTACAAAGAATAAGGGCGACTGGCAATATGGCCGGGTGGAAGTAAAAGCAAAAATTCCTGCCGGAAGAGGCATGTGGCCAGCCATCTGGATGCTGCCCACCAAATGGGAATACGGCAACTGGCCAAACAGCGGCGAAATTGATATCATGGAAAATGTAGGATACTGGCCCGATTCTGCATTGAGCACGGTACATACCGGCGCATATAACGGAATGCTGAATACACAAAAAACAGCAGGCATACACCGCAACGGGCTGTCGAAACAATTTCATGTATATGCCATGGAATGGCAAGCAGATTCCATTTGCTTTTTTATTGACAAGGTTAAGTACAATGTATTTAAGAACGACCACACCGGTATTGCAGCCTGGCCTTTTGACAAAAGCTTTCACCTGCTGCTGAATATTGCAGTGGGCGGAAACTGGGGCGGTAAATTTGGAGTGGATGATGCCATATTCCCTCAAAAAATGGAGATTGAATATGTACGGGTATACCAGTAATTGCAGGACCGGCTGCCCGCAAAATAAAATACTGCAATTAAAAAATTATTATCAACTTGCCTATATTTAAATGGCCACAAAATGAAACGATTGTTATTTAGTAAACTTTGTTTACTCGCCTGCTTCAGTTTTCAGTTGTTGTACTGTACTGCTCAAAAAAAGTCTATCGATCAAAAAACAGATTCATTGTTGCGCCTGATGACGCTGGAAGAAAAGATTGGGCAGATGAATCAATACAATGATGATCATACAGCTACCGGGCCTGTAACGGCAGATAACAATAAAATAGCACAGATTAAGAATGGCCAGGTAGGCTCTTTGCTGAATTGTGTGGGTACCGAACGTACCAGGAGCTGGCAGCAAATAGCCATGCAGTCAAGGTTAAAAATCCCCCTGTTATTTGGGCAGGATGTGATTCATGGATATAAAACCACTTTCCCGATTCCTTTGGCAGAAGCATGCAGCTGGGACCTGGAGGCAATGGAACAAACCGCACGGGTAGCCGCCACCGAAGCAAGCGCCAGCGGTGTGCACTGGACCTTTGCACCCATGGTAGACATTGCCCGCGATCCCCGCTGGGGAAGGGTGATGGAAGGTGCGGGGGAGGATACGTACTTAGGTTCAAAAATTGCATACGCCAGGGTTAAAGGCTTCCAGGGAAATAAGCTGGGGGATACCGATGCTCTAATGGCCTGTGCAAAACATTTTGCTGCCTATGGTGCGGCTGTGGGTGGCCGTGATTACAACTCGGTAGATATGAGCGACCGTATGTTATGGGAAACCTATCTTCCACCATTTAAAGCAGCCCTGGATGCAGGAGCAGCTACCTTCATGAACTCGTTCAATGATCTGAATGGTATTCCCGCAACAGGAAATAAATATTTACAACGGGATATATTAAAAGGTAAATGGGGGTTTAAGGGATTTGTGGTAAGCGACTGGGGGTCTGTTGGAGAGATGATCAAACATGGAAATGTAAAAAATGATTATGAGGCTGCATTGCTGGCTGTTACAGCAGGAAGCGATATGGACATGGAAAGCCGTTGTTATAAAAACAACCTGGCAACATTAGTAAAGACCGGTAAAGTACCCATGGCATTGATTGATGATGCAGTAAAAAGAATTTTGCGCAAAAAATTTGAATTGGGATTATTTGATGATCCGTATAAATTCTGTAATGCCGCAAGAGAGCAGGCTGCATTGAATGATCCCCGGCATGTGCAGGTGGCCAGGCAGGCGGCTGCTAAAAGTATTGTATTATTAAAAAATCAGAACAACCTGCTGCCCTTATCAAAAAATATACGCACCATTGCATTCATTGGTCCATTGGTAAAAGCTAAAATGCAAAACAAAGGTTTTTGGGATGTGGAAGTACCCGGCGTAGATTCTTCTTTTATTGTATCTCAATGGGAAGGAGTACAGAATAAACTGGGGGCAAATACAAAATTACTGTATGCCAAAGGCTGCGATATTGAAGGAAGCAACAAACAGGGTTTTGCTGAGGCAATTGATGCGGCAACACAGGCAGATGTGGTGATACTGAGTATTGGCGAAAGAAGAGACATGAGTGGTGAAGCAAAAAGCAGAAGTAATATCAATATACCCGGTGTGCAGGAAGAACTGCTGGCAGCATTGCTGGCAACAGGAAAGCCGGTGGTGGTGCTTATAAATGCAGGCCGCCCGCTGGTGTTTAATTATACTGCTGATAATGCCCCGGCCATTTTGTATACCTGGTGGCTGGGTAGCGAAGCGGGTAATGCCATTGCAGATGTGTTGTTTGGCGATTACAATCCCGCTGCAAAACTGGCTATGAGTTTTCCGCGCAGTGTGGGGCAAATACCCATTTATTACAGTCATTTTAATACGGGCCGTCCTGCTACCAGCGATGACAATCACAATTATAATTCGTCTTATAATGATGAATCTATTTTTCCTAAATACGAATTTGGATATGGATTAAGTTATTCCGGTTTTCAATACAGTAATCTGCAGCTGAGCAAAAAGAAAATGAAAGCAGGCGGGCAGTTGCAGGTAAGCCTTTCTGTTACCAATACAGGAAAATACGACGGAGAGGAAGTGGTGCAATTGTATCTTCGGGATAAAGTAGGGTCGGTAGTTCGTCCTGTAATGGAGTTAAAAGATTTTAAAAAGATCAGCTTAAAAGCGGGCGAGTCTAAAACTGTTCAGTTTGTTATTGATAAAGAAAAACTGTCTTTCTATAACCATCAACTGCAATGGGTAGCCGAGCCGGGTGATTTTGAATTGATGGTGGGGGCGTCTTCAAGAGATATCCGGTTGAAAGACGATTTTGAACTGGTTAAATAAAGCACTCGGTTAGTATAAGGTTATACTTTAAATAATCCTGCTTTTACTGCAAATAATGCAAGGGCTACCCTTGTTTTTATATTCAGTTTTTCAAACAATGCGTCCCTGTAGCTTTCTACTGTGCGGGGGCTGCAAAACATTTTTTCGCCAATTTCTTTATAGGTAAGTTCAGTACAGGCATATTGTAAAAATTCTTTTTCACGTGCCGTGATGGCGGGTTCGTTAACTGCTCTTTTGTCTTCATTGGCAATAGAACTAAAAATTTTTGATGTGGCCCAGTCAGGGTAATACAATCCATTTTTTACCAGCGTATGCAATGCTTTTTCCAGTTCTGCGGGATGAACATTTTTTAATAAATATCCCCTGGCGCCGCATTTTATCATCCTGATCAAACTTTGTTCATCATCCTGCATGCTCAATGCCATTACCAGTATACCCGGGTGAATTTCTTTCAGCCACTGTGCCGTGGCAAAGCCATCCATTACCGGCATGCTTACATCCAGCAACACAATGTCGGGAACATTCTTTTTAACAAGTAACCGCTCCTGCAGTATTTTACCGTTTTCACATTCGTACAATACTTTAAAAGCTGCAAAATTTTCAATGATGCCGCTCAAAGCTTTTGCAATTAAAATATGATCGTCTACTATGGCAATGCTGTGTTGCATGTTATAAAGGGATGGTGATAAACAATGTGGTTCCTTTGCCTGCCGCACTTTGAAGTTGATAAGTACCTCCTATCAGGGCAGTTCTTTTCTGCATATTGTACAGGCCAATTCCTTTTCTGCCCTTTACTTCCGGATCGAAACCTTTTCCGTCATCTGTTACCTGAAGTTGTACAATATTTTGGTTGGTGGTTAAAGCAATGCCAATGTTTTTACAACCGGCATGCTTGATGCTGTTTTGCAGAAATTCCTGTACTATCCTTAGTAAAAAACTTTTGGTTTCATACGGCAATGGAATATTTTTCAGGTTGCTGCTGAAAGTAACCAGGCATTTTTGCAATGCATTTACTTTGTCAGATTCCTGTTGCAGCAGCTCGGTAATATCCAGTTCATTGATAGCATCGTCTGTTAATGATTTGGATAACTGCCGTAGTTCCGCCAGTGATTCATTGATGATATTGCCGATGTTTTCAATCTTGTCTGTTATTTGCGGGGCTTTATTTTCGTAAGCAAGCTGTTGTGTGTATAAACTTGCCAGTGTCAGTTTCTGACCTACGTTATCATGTATTTCGCGGCCAATGTGTTGCATGGTTTGGGTTTGCATTTCTAATTGCGTGGTGAGGAGCTCTTTTTGATGTAGTTCAGCAATTCCTTTTTTTTCAGTCAAGTGCAATATCTTTCTTTTCCTGTACTGGAAAATGTAAAAGAAGATTCCCGTCAGTAAAGACAGTACAATAAAAAACGTTATCGTTATAACTATTTGTATTCTCGGTTGGTCCATACAATTCCGGTAAAAAATAATAAATACATCAGCATGTTTAAAAACATTTGAATTTCCCAATAGACATAAAAAAAATTGGGGGTGTTTTTGTAAAGTGTATTGTAAAAGGCATAAAGGGGAAATGTGGTCAAATAATAAATGAGAAAGGCACTGCAAACCCAAAAACAAATTTCTTTCCACCAACGGATGATTTTTTCAGTACGAATGAATTCAAATAAAAACATCAGCACAAGTACAACCAGGAAAAAATTATAAGTAATATATGCTATTGATGAGAAAAAAAACTTATCGTTTCTAAAAAAAATAACTTCTACAGCGTTTGTTATTAATCCGGTAACTATAAAAACAACACCGGTTTTTTTCAGGCGCAAACTTTCGCTTGATCTGATTATAAACCAATATGCAAAAACAAATTCCAGCGGAATTGCAAAATAAGTATAAAGATTACTGGTTTCAACTTTATACTTATGTGTTTTCAAATACCATCCTAATTGTTCCGCAGCGGCAATAAGCATCAGGTAAACGTAAAATGCTTTTGTTTTAAAATCTTTGGTTTTATTAAAATAAAACAGGCCTGCGAATGCGGCAAGTAATTCGCAGGCCATTAAAGTCTTTTGCAGTATCAGTACAGTCTCTTTCATTAGTGATATTTAAAAGGCTGAACCATTTTCTGTATCGGGAGGTATAGTGTTTCCATGATTTATGACAGATTGGATTGTCGGCAGTGCATTGGGGAGGGCAAAGAACTCTTGCTTTTCTATACCGGATAAAATTAAACTGAATCTTGCTGGTGGTAAAACAGGAGCTGCCCCGGGACCAACATTTTTATTTGCAGCAGAAGATTTAACTGTTGGAGTTATTTCAGCGGGAGTGATGCCATATTTTTGAAACTTTAAAATATCAGCATTGCTAGGCCGGTTGCCAGATGCATCGCTTGGAATGATCTTAATTTTCAACAAATCTTTCAGTGGTGTGGGCAGGCATGTATTGGTACCCATATGCCTTGGATCAAAGTCTATTTGGGTGGTATCTGCAACATGATAAGTAGGAACCATAAATAGTGTAAGGTGCTTGCTGTAAGTGTTTTTTACTTCACTGTATGCAGTTTGACTTTTTATTCCAACATTTTCTAAATTTTGTATATCGGGGTATGTGCCAAAGTATATTCTTACGCCAAGATCTAATTTTGGATTACACGTTGCTGCACTTGTTAAAGCTTCCATTTCGCCTATAAAGGATTTGATCTTGTCCAGGCTAAACCAAACGGATCTTGTTTCGGGGAAAGCCTGGTTTTCATTTAAGGTTTTCATTTGCTGCTTTTTATAACCATTTGCCATAGCAAGAGCCGTAGTGTTTGCGATACCTCTGATCTGATTTTGCGAGTAGTTGGTACAAATAGGGTCGCAGGAGCCACCGTTTGTGTTGCTTTCATTTTTTTTAACTTCTCTAAAAGAACTGAAGTAGAGTAATATTAATGTCAATATGTTAGTCGTAATTAAGATTTTTTTCATAATTAGTATTTTTTGGTTTAGGAATTATTAACACTCACAAAATAACGGCTGCATCTCATATTTGCAAATAGTCATTCGCACATATTGCTATCCGTTAAAAAACGGATACGCCTTTCAGTTGGTAAAGTAGATCTTTTTAGTCAATCCCCCATTGCCTGCTGCTCCTCCAATTACCATCTTTGTACCAGCTTACTACTGCTGATCGGTGCACCATCACTGTAACAGGCTAAAGAAGAAATGCCGGCTTCTTTCCATGCATCAGCCCCGGCTGGCTGATGAACACTCCATCATTTTCAATCAACAATTGCAATGCAGTACTGCATCAGCCACTGCTTTGCTACATTTTTAACCAGAAAAAAATAATTATGAAAAAGACTATTGTATACAGCACACTTTTTGTGGCCGCAGTTATAATTACTGCCAGCTCCTGTAAAAAAGAAAATATGGTATTCCCTCCGGCGCAGGTAACTGTTACCAATGCCAGTAAAGATACCCCTTACCTCACCGGCAATCACAATGTAATGGATACACCTTATACACCTGTGGCACCTGTGTATGCCGACACCCCTTACCTGGGCAAGTAACTGCAATGGCAGCATGAATGATACAGGGGCAGTGTACACTGCCCCTGTTCCTTTAACTCAGCCATTCGTTTCTTTCACGTAGTGAAACAGGGCTTTTGAGTATTTTTATAATATGAAAGTGTAATTCGTATTAACTTTAAAGAAATTGAACATTATGCTCAGGGCACTGCTGGTAGATGATGAAAAAAATAACCTGGAGAATTTAAAATTCATGCTTCAAACAGACTGCACCGGTATTGAAGTGGCAGGCATGGCAGAGAATGGGGTGCAGGCCAGGGCATGGCTGCAGCATAATAAAGCTGATGTTATTTTTTTAGATATCAGCATGCCGGTAGAAACCGGTTTTGAAATGCTTAAAAAAATACCAGTACAGGATTTCAGGATCGTTTTTGTAACCGCTCATGATGAATATGCCATACAGGCCATCAAAGCCAGTGCGGTGGATTATTTATTAAAACCGGTTAATATTACCGAACTGCAACAGGCAGTAAATAAACTGCACGAAGGTTTTAATACCCGCAGTTACAGCCGGCAAAACAATGAATTGATAGATCACCTGGTAAAAAATTTTATTCCGGGTAAAACACCGGTAAAAATTGCCCTGCCGCAACTGGGTGGCATTAGTTTTTTGGAAGTAGATGAAATTGTATCGCTGCAGGCCGATAGTAATTACACCATCATATATAAACGCGATCTGCAAAAGCTGGTGGTAACCAAAACGCTGAAAGATTTTGAAGATATCCTGGATGAAGACCGCTTTGTCAGGATACATAAAAGCCATATTGTAAACCTAGCTTACATTTTGGAATATGGTACCACAGATGGAGGCGTTGTAAAAATGGAAGATGGCAATGTGTGGAGTATCAGCAGAAGACAACTCGATACCTTTTTGGCAAAAATGAGAACACACCATGTACTTTTTTTTAAATGAGTTATCTTTCAGTATGGGTTGTTACAAAAAAAAACTGCTGTTTATTTTATTTACCTGTTCTGTATTACTCAGTTTTACCCAAACCTTTCGTTTTACACAGTATACTACCCACAATGGGTTGCTGATTGATAATGTTTACAGTGCTGCACAGGATGAAAATGGTTTTATTTGGTTTGGTACCGATTTCGGAATTTCTAAATTTGATGGGGTAAGATTTAAAAATTTCAGCCGCAAAGAGGGAATCGCTTCAAAAGCCATTACCGATATTGTATATGCAGGTGGCGATTCCTGTATTTTTTTAGCCTACCCCGGTACCATTCAATCCATACATGGCAATGGAAAAATAAATACAGTTGCAACAGTAGATTATATGGCGCTGCACCAAATAGTAAAGCATAACAATAGTTTTTATTTTTACCAGCGGAATAAAACCCAGCTGGGCATCTTACAGGGGGGCAGGGTTAACCTGTATGCCGCAGACAGTGTTTTAAAAACATCCGGTATAATCCTGCATGCTATCACTTCATTTGCCAATGCCGGTATTGCATATTGCACTAACCAGGGTCTGTTCATTATAAGCAGGGGAGTAATAAAACACTTATTGCAGGGACAGGATGTATACTATGCAATTTTAAAAAAAGACAATACCATTACTGCAGTAGCGAATAACCAGATCCGGGAGTCGGATGCCGGTTTTCAATTTACTACCACAGCTGTGCCACTGCCGCCGCAAACTTTTATTTATAATATGGTGGCCGACGATGGTAACACTGTATGGCTGCGTGGATTAGATAAAGGCATTTACAGGTGGCAGCATAATAAACTGGATGAGATGTCGGTAACACTTGGCTTACAGAACAAAGCGGTAAATAAATTTTTTATCGACAGGCAAAGTAATACCTGGATCTGTACCGAAGGAGCAGGAGTGATATTCAGAAAACAAAATAGTTTTATTAATTATGAAACGCAGGAAGGGCTTTCTAATAACAGGGTGCTGCAACTGCTAAAATCGGGCAATCATTTATTTATTGGTACCGGCAACGGGATAAGTGTTAAAACAGGGCCGGTTATACAACCGCTGCCTTTGCCACAAACCAGGATCGGATTAAAGTATGTATATAAAATGTTTCATGCCGGAGGTAATGATCTGGGGGTAAATGTGACTAATACTTTTCCAATTGATACAGTTAAAAACAGTTTTATTGCATATACATCAGCTGGTGGTTATTCTATAGCCCATACAATTTGGCAGGCTGCCCTGCAGGAAAGTGAAAATGCCTATTGGCTGGCAGATGCAAAAAATATATGCAGAACAGCGAATGGAAAGCCGGTGGCTGTGTATCCTATCGATTCTTTTAATGTGAGAAAAGTGTATGACTTAATTAAGTATGAAAATAAAATTTTAGCCGGCACTTCTGATGGGATCATTGAGATAGAAAATGAAAAAGTACACCTGGTGGATTCTGTTTTAGGAAAAAAACAGGGGGAAGTATTTCAGTTTTTACAGGATGCTAAGAAACAACTTTGGATAGCCACAGAAAACGGCTTGCTGATTTATAAAGAAGGCAATTACAGGATGGCGCCAAAGGGAAACAGCACAGGCAGCAATTATTGCCGTGCCATTACAAAAGATAAAGATGGAAAAATTTGGTGTGCCACCTGGGATGGGATATTTGAAACAGATGGCATCAGCCGGATTAATTACAGTACTACCACGGGTATTATATCTAAAACATGTAATGCAATTTTATATGATACCACCACCAGTGAATTATATATTGGTACAGATAATGGACTGAGTGTAATACCCAAAAACATGCTGCAGCAAAATACAGGATTTACCCGGGTATTTATGGATTGCATGGTAAACGATTCACTGGTGGCAGTTGATGGAACTAAACTCAGCGCTTCTCAAAACAACCTGCGGTTTTATCTTTCTGCACCCTATTACAATGGTAACGATGAAATTAATTATGAATATAAATTAGATAATGGTGCCTGGGTAACTACCACCAACCCCGAAATATTACTTTCTGATGTAAGCGGTGGTAAACATGTGTTTTATGCCAGGGCTAAAATAAACGGTCAGCTGATCACAAAGCAAGATGCCACTTTTACAGTTACCATTAAAAATCCGTTTTATAAAATTTGGTGGTTTTGGTTGCCATTGGCTGTACTGGCTCAGCTGTTAATTGTTTGGATCATTAACTGGTACAATAAAAAAATTCGTGAACAAAAACTGGCTGCACAGCAACAACAGGCAGAATTGGCATCACTGAAGCAACAGGCCTTTACGGCTTTGATGAATCCGCATTTTATTTTTAATGCTTTAAACAGTATTCAGCATTATATCAATAAACAAGACAGGCTAACGGCCAATAAATACCTGAGCGATTTTGCTACACTTGTGCGCCGGAGTTTTGATGCAGCTCAAAAGGCATTTGTACCATTAGATGAAGAACTGGAAACGGTGCGGCTGTACTTGCGATTAGAAAAAATGCGTTTTGCTGAAAAATTTAATTACACCATCACATTAAACAGGGAAGCAGAAACAGAAGAATGGATGTTGCCCGGCATGGTGCTGCAACCTTTTTTAGAAAATGCAGTACTGCACGGCTTATCGCCTTTAGGCAGTAACGGCTTGCTGAATATAGATATCCGGGCAGCCGATAATACACTGTACATAACCATAACTGATAATGGCATTGGAATAGAAAAAAGCCGCTTATTCAGAAAAGACAGGAAACACAACAGCCGGGGAATGCAACTGATACAGGAACGGCTGCAGATATTGAGTAAGCTCAGCGCCAGTCCCATACAATTAACCATCACCGAACATAACCCCGGAGCCGAAAATCCAGGCACCTGCATACAACTGGTAATTCCGCAGCAGGTATACGAGGTATATATACAAAGTACAGCAGCTGTAACTGCTAAACAGCAGGGTTTATAACAGGTACGCCCTCCTCCCGTTTACTCATTCATAATGCGTTTATGCGCAATGATTTGCACTGTTGACACAGCCGGGGTTGCAGTGCCTGTTTTATAAGCATACTTTTAGTTTTAAAGTAAACCTGTATAAAAAATCAAACAATGAAAAAACTTTTTTCGCTGCTTCTAAGCTGTTATTGCATGGTGGCAATGGGGCAAAACTTAATCAACCCTGTTGTGATCACCCTGCCAGCCAATCCACCAGCCAGTACTGCAGCCTGGGCAACCGTAATGCCTCCATTCACAATAACGGCGCAGGCTAAATTACAAAACGGACGGGTGCCGGCTGCTGTTGCTGAAAGTCGTATACTGGTTACTGTTAAGCAAGGCGGCGGCACCGTTTGCGGCAGTTATACACCCCAAACAGCACCCGCCAGTAATTTTAATGCAGCTTCTAAAACCTGGACCAGCGCAGGCATTATGCAGTTGCTGGGAAAGGATTGTGTTTTAAAGCCCGGCAGTTATGAATTGTGTGTACAGTTTTACGGCATAGGCCCTGCTGCAAATACGCTTTTGGGTGAATCCTGTAAAGCTTTTACCATTGCAGATACTAAACAGGACAGTTACAGCCCGCCACAAAATGTAATGCCTGCAGCAGATAAAAATTTTACCGAACAGGATACAAAAGGCGGTATTAATTTCAGGTGGACCCCGGTACTGCCAAGGCCAAAAGAAAATGTTACTTACCGTTTAAAAGTTTGGCAGCTGATGCAGGGGCAAAATGGCACGCAGGCCATGCGCAGTAACCAGCCCATTGTTACAAAAGACGTAGACAATATTACGCAGGCCACTATTAATAATTTGTATACTGGCCCCTGCAGGCCACCTTATTTATGTGATTTTATCTGGAGCGTGGAAGCGCTGAGTAAAGGACAGGGCGTTGGTGAAAAGAGTTTAGGGTCCAGTGAACCAACTGCATTTAAAATAATAGTTACCGATCCAAGTACAGGTTGCTTTTCGCTGGATACCACACAGTATAAAGTGGTGTGCAGCGGCTTCGATCAAACCGGGAAACCAGTTTATCATATCAGTAATTTAATTTTAAAAAATATTGGTACTAATCCCGGAAGAACCGGTTTACACAATACACCCGCCACTAATTATATTACACCCACTGCTTTTACAGTAAATAATTTAACGCCGCCATCAGCAACCGGCATTTTGCCCGGCAACAATATTAGTATCGGGTTTGATATTGTAGGCGCTACCGGAACTACAGCCAGTTTTGTAGTAAACAGTACCATTCCTGACCCAACAAACCCTAATTTATACTGCGATAAAACAATTGGTGTAACAGTTGATTTGCCGGATTGCAAATGCGAAGATTGTAAAGATGCGCAGCTTACTGTAAACAACCCATCGGTTAACCTTACTAACGCTGCTACAGGGGCCTATACCGCTACCGGCAGCCTGAATATAACGGGCGTAGCTGCTATCTATGGCATAGAGATGCAGGTGCAAAGCTATAGTTATACAGCTGTACCCAGTGCCTGTTCCAATGGAGTTACCGCTGTTGAAAATTCAGGTGTGTTTAATCTTGCAGGCACCACCATCAATGGATCATCGGTTGCTATGTTAAATGAAACTGTTTCCGGATTGCCATCTACAAATAATGGGGTAGCTAAAAATATCAAGCTCATCAGTACCACAGCCTTGCCAGCTTCAATGCCGATAAATCTTGTATTGGGATTGCCAACCAGCCTGCCGGGACTGAATGCCAATTGTTGTAAAATAACCTATACTGTTTGTATTAAAATAAGGGTGTTTTACGACAAGGACAGATGTAATTCCTGCTCTTTTCAATACTGCTTTCCGGCCTTTACTAACTAAAATATAAAATCATTATACAATGAAACTATTTAAATATTTAACTATTATACTTTGGGTGTTCCTGTCCCTGGTGATTACTAAACTTAGTGGACAAACTCCAATTGTTGTAAATAATACACCTGTAGTTGGCACCTGCAGTTTAGGGGCTTATGGCAATGTGCAGATCAGTGTACCAACGGAAGCTTTAACGGGCGATAATATTTTACTGAATATTACACTTCCTGCTACAGCAGTGGGTTGCACCAAAACAGTTAAAATAATTAATTCTTCCAACCTGAATTTTGTTTCCAGTGTAATGGCTTTTGTGCCTGCTGGTACAAACACGATCACAAATTCTGTTGTTTTTGACCCTATCAACGGGCAAAATTTCAATGTAATTTATAAATTCCCGAATGGCACGATCTGCAATAATGCAACTGGCACTTTTACTGTAGATTTTGAAGTAAACTGCGGAGGTACCATCACTAAGTGTACTGCCACTGTAAATGTAAAGGCAAGGGCTGCAAACTACTGGACTATTGTTAAAGAATTTGTAGCAGGTAACCTTACCTGTGGTCAATCGCAATGGCGAATCAGGTTAAAACACAACAATCCTAATGGAATTGGTTTAGGGGCTTATAACATTAGTGGCACAGTTACTGAAACAACAACATTGCCAATTGTTTCGCCTGCTGGTGCTATTACGGTAGGTGGTAGCTGTTTTGAATCTCCTTCATCTTACAATGTACAGGATGTTTTTTTGCAAAACTGTCAGGCTGAGGGTTCTGTCATTACCAATACAGCCAACTATAATTTAACATTAGGAAGTCCGGCTGCACCCTGCGGCACAATGACCGGTGCTGTAAATGCTGTTTCTCCGGCATTGGCTAGCCCGAATACCAGCATTTCATTTGCAAAGTATGCATATGCAAACGGAGGTGTTTTTACAAATGGGTGCCAGGGGGTTTACACTTTGGCAGTTTGTAATAATGGTAATGTGCCCTGGACCGGGTTAAAAATAATTGATAATTTAAGCATTCCTGGCATTACTGTTACTTCATTTGGATTATCTGGTGGCTGGACAGCCACGCCCACCGGCACATATACCGGTACTGTTGCTTTCACCAATTCAACTATTGTATTAGCACCGGGTGCATGTACATATATTTATATCTATTTCACCATTACAGGTACAGGCGGCACTGTTACCAATAATGCCACATTGTATTATCATGCATCAAGTACGGGTGCCGGAAGCGGTGGAACTTTAGGTGGCGGCTGTCCCGGATTAACATGTCCGGTGATTTCCACTGTCGAGTTAAATAAATCGGCATCTGCATCTTTTAATATTACACCTGCACAGGCGGTTCCTTCAATTGTTAAATGTAACGAACCCAATCCATGGGCTGTTCCTGTAAAACAGGTTGGCGGTACTATAAAGTTTAGAATCCAGGTTGCTAACTCCGGTGCAGCACCATTAACCACCGTAATTACGGATGCCCTTACTACACCTCAGAACCTGAGTATTATCCCCGGATCTGTAACGTTTACTTATTATCCAAACCAAAATAGTAATTATTGTGGTGGTCTGTCTGGTACAGGAACACCTTCTACTATTGGCAGCTGGAATAATAATGTAACAAATCCCCAATTTAATGTTACGGCATTACCGGGCAATTGTAATTTATGGAAAAGCAATATTCTTGTAATAGAGTTTGAAGCCAATGTTTTACCACAGCTTTCCGGATCCCGGATTAATACGGCAGTAATGGGCACTCAAACTGCGTCAGCAAATTATTCTATTGATAAAACCGGCGAACTGAAAATAAGAAAAATCGCAGATGTAACCACTGTTGAAAATGGAGGAACTTTTAATTACATTTTAACGGTTAGTAATGTAGGAAGTACTCCGTTGAACAATGTAATAGTGACAGATAATTTACCTACCTGCATACAGCAAAATGGAGCCGTTACAGTTAAAAAGGGAGGCAGCCCGGTAACCAGTTCTGTTAGCGGTAGTGTTGTTATTACTATTAATGCCGCTACGGTTATTAATCCGGGAGAAAGTTTTGTGATTACTATTCCTGTGAAAAAAGTTTCAGGTACAAACTGTTGTAATGCTATTGCAACCGCAACAGCTAAAATGGTGCCTGATGCTACATTATTAAATGCTACCACTCCTGTTAATGAGCCGGCATGTGTTACCAGTACCACCTGTTGCGATATACAAAATTTTACTACCACCTTAACAACGCTTCCAAGCCATGTGCCCGGACAATTTAATCTGAATATAAATGCAGGAACAGTGCCGGTTCAGGAAATAGAAGTATCCATGCTGGATTATCATGTAGTGTATTCCAGTGCGGATTGCAAGCCATTAAACATGGGCGTCTTTGGAAATATATTTTCACCCACCACCACCATTGGAGGATTGAATATCAACAACAATAATTCGCAAAGCATAGGCTGGGGTTTAGGAACTACTACACTAGTAAACGGAAATATACGACTCTCTATCAGCCGACCGGGAGTGATGAACCTGGATTGTTGTAACGGTGTAATGTATTTCTGTTTAAAAGTACGTGTTAAAAATGCGGAATGTAAAGTGTGTGAAAAAATTGTTTGCGGCAGGTTTAATTTGAAATCCAATATTGTCATCTGGAATCCAACGGGTGATGTTCAGGTAGCAACGCCATTAAAAATAAAACCTGAATTAAAGGAGCTAAACGACAGAAGCATTGCAGAACAACAGCAAAAGGTAGATATTGAAGAAGCCAAAATACAGGCAGCCATAGAAAGGGAGTTGAAGAATTTAGGACCGGTAAAAGCACAGGAATTTTTGAAACGCCTGAGCACAAATCCTAAAGAGGTGACAGAAGAACTCAAAAGTAAAGCTGCGGATTGTTGCCCTTTAGCTGCTCCAACTGGAGGTACTACTCCAATGCCCAAATAAAATAACAGACTTAATTAAATGGGTAACTGCATAATGCAGTTACCCATTTAAATCAGTACAATTATGAAAAAAATTTTCATGTTTTGCTTTGTTTTTGCAGTATTTCATATAAAAGCACAAACTAAAAAACCAGCTGTTCAAATCTCCGGCACCGCCGGCGTTACCTATGAGGGATACGGCCTAACCACCAACCCCGGCGGCTATGGTTTTTATACGCCACGCCGCCCATGGAATTTGGTACGGTTTAATTTTAGTCCAACCGTAACCGTTGGGAATTTTAAACTGCCTTTCAATTTTAATTTCAGCCCCATGCGGAATAATTTTTCCAGTCCGCCTTTTGGATTTGGCAGCCTGCCGGGATTTCCAAAACAAACGCTGGGCCAATGGCTTACCAATCCGATGAACAGTTTTGGAATTAACCCCACTTACAAGTGGGCCGAATTGCAATTGGGTACACAATATTTAAAGTACAGCGATCTGAGTACCGGTGATATTGGCGTCTTTGGTTATGGCTTCAGCTTAACACCCGGTAAATGGCGGTTTAAATTTTTTAACGGCGTTAACCAGCAGGCATTTCAGCCGTATACAGGCGCTGGTACACCACCTCCTTTTGTGGGAGCCTATAAACGTGTGGTTACAATGGCACAAATTGGAATGGAAAAGGAAGGGAAATATTTTGCAGGGTTTAATATTGTAAAGGGAAAAGATGTGGTGAACAGTATTACTGCACCATTAACGCTGCCCCCATTTACAACGCCACTGCCTGCCAGTAATTTTATTGTAAGCTTTAATACAAAATTCACCACTGCAAAAGGCTGGTATGGTCAAACGGAATTGGCTACCACACTTAGTACAAGAGATGAAACCATGCCCGGGCCAGCTACCCTGGTTAAAGACCTGAAGCCGTTTATAAATACCAATAACACCAGTTACAGAGATCATGCAATACAGGCAGGCTTTGGAAAAAAAGGGAAGGACTGGGATATTGGTGCCAGTATGAAATGGCTGGGTGCAGGCTATAACACCATGGGTTACCCTTTTGTACAAAACGACCGGATGGAATATACCGTTAACACCAAATTCAACGCCTTTAAAAAGAAGACCAATGTGGTGGCCAGTATTGGCCAGCGCTTTGGTAACTGGAGTACCTCTGCCAGCCGTACTTCGCAAATGATCGCCAATATAAATGTGTTTACACAGTTTGATGATCATTTTAGTGTGAATGCCAACTACAATAATTTTGGGTTTAACACACCTTCTTCATTGGGGGGTATAAAAAATGTTGGAAACGACCTCGGTATTAATCCAACCTGCACCTGGTCTACCACTAAAATGAGCAACCTGCTGAGTTTAAATTATAACTGGAGTAAATATACCGAAGTGGTAATTTTTCCAAGCCCAGCCACTACTAACAACAATACACATACAGCCATGCTGCTGTATGCGCCGTCTTTTTTTAATAAACCCAATTTAAGCCCCGATTGTAGTGTAATGTATTTCAGCAACCATTCTTCCTTAACTACAGATATACAAATCATTTCAGTAAGCAGCAGCCTGGGTTGGAATTTGCCTAAGAAAAATATTAACCTGCGCGGACAACTGCTCTTTAATATTACCACCATCAGTCCTTTTACCGCCAGTAAAAATGTAATGGGTACACTAAGTGCAGACTGGAAGTTGAATAAAAAATTAAGCTGGAATACTTCTATGACAGGTACGTTCAATAAATATGGAAATGAATTGACGCCGCCACCCGCATTATTGGGTGCCACTTACCTGGAAAGTACCTTACGTACCGGTTTACAATATCGTTTTGGAAAATAAATCATTCACATGCTGAATACAATAATCATGAAATTCATTTTAAAAAAATACAGCGCACTGGTCATTACCGCATGTTGCATCAGCACGATCCTGCAGGCACAGTTTTCGGGTAACCTGGTATTAAACAACCGGCCACCCAGTTATTTGAGCGACTGGAATAATGCATTGACAGGCCAGCTGCTGTTGACATATACAGGCCCCTTAAATACCACCAATGTAAAACTGAATACGCGTTTGCTGGATGAAGCGGGCAATGTGATTGGCAGCAGTAATAATGTAACCGCCAGCATTTTTGCGGTTCGTACCGGTGCCAATATCATTAATATCAGCAGTGTTTTGCAGCTGAACAACATGCAGTTTACCGCCGCTGCCAATGCATTGGCAACCAGTGGTAAACTGGCTCCTGGAAATTACCAGTTATGTGTGCAATTGCTTACACCCGATAATCAGCCATTGCCCTTTCAGCAGTGCAAACCATTTACACAGGTAAACTTCCAGTTGCCTTACCTTCTTACACCAACAGATAAGTTTTGGATAGATGCCAATACTGCCCAAACCGCTATTACCTTTCGCTGGAGCAGTTTAATTCCTTCCACCCAGGAAACACCAGTATACCGCCTGCAGGTATACGAAGTGCAGCAGGCACAAACACCCATGCAGGCACTGCGTGCCAATCAGCCCATTTTATTAACTGACTTAAGAAGAACCACGCAGTATATATGGCGTCCGCAGCTTTCTTTTAAAGATTCGGCCAACCATGTTTTTATATGGACGGTACAAACATTAGACAGTAAAGGAATTCCCATTACCACATCCGATGCCGGCACACAGGGCCGCAGCGAACCAAGGGTATTTGGTGTTTGTAATAAAATAAAAATAGAAATTGGAGCCGCCGGCCTTACAAAAGAATGCGGGGCGGATTATAAATGGTAAATAGCAAATAATGAAACAATTAATAATTATACTGTTCTGTTTCAGTTGCAGCGGCATGGTGCATGCACAACAGCCATCGGGTAAAAAGCCGGCTACAATTGGATTGCATTTTTTTTATAACGATTTTGCCACTGCTCAAAACATTAAGGCCGCCAGCGTTGGGTTTGTTATTAATAATCATTTGTGGAGTAAACCCAATAGCTTACAGGGTGGTTTTGGAGCAGACTATTTTAAAGGCGTCACTAAAAAAATTGATGTTGTTGCTGTATTCAATGCAAGTTGGGTAAATTATCTATTACCCGGATTTACTCCTTATGGCAGCAGTAACTTTTTAATGGATGTAAATGCAGGTGCACATATAAAATTATTTACCGACGCCCGTACTTTCAATCCGTTTATAATTACCAAGGCTGGTTTTTCTGCTTACAAAAACATACGGGGCGTTAGTTTATTACCCGGGGCAGGATTGCAGGTAAATGTATTTAACGAAGCACTCATACTTACTACTGCTGAATACAGGCTGGCATTAAATAATAACCTGAGCGATCAGTTGTATTACAGTATTGGTATTGCCACTGCCATTAATAAAACTAAAAAGCCTGCAGCAGTTAAACCCCCGGTGCCACCTGTAATAATTACGCCGGCACCCGAACAGGTACAGGCCATACACAAAGGCATTGCTGTTACGGTAAAAGATGAAGCTACCGGGCAGCCCCTGCAATTTGCAGAGGTAAAGCTGCAAAGTAGCGAGGGAAATGTATTCAATGCGGTAACCAATGCAGATGGACAGGCTGTTTTGAACAATGTACCAGCCGGCGATTACACAATCAGTGGCCGGCTTAATAAGATTGATGCCAGTACGGCTGCCATTACAAAAAATGATTTTAATGCAGCAGGCAATCAAATACCCGTAACCATTACACACAATGATCCACGCTTTACTCTGGTAGGAAATACAGTAGATAAAAAAGCCGGTAAACCTGTAGGAAATACCATGGTAACCATTACCAATACCACGCAAAGCAGCAGTGCTTTTGCCACCAGTGATGAAAACAATGGCGAGTTCAGAACACAACTTGAAGCCGCAAGCGATTTTGAATTGGTAGGTAAAAAAGCAAATTATATTTCTAACATAGAAAATATAAGTACAAAAGGCCTTAACCGCAGTGCAACATTGTATGTGAAACTGCAATTGAATATAGAAGAGGCCAAAGCCGGTGCCAGTATTGTATTAAATAAAATTTATTTTGAAACGGGTAAAGCTGCAGTGAACACTGCTTCATCAAGTGATTTAAATAAACTGGCACAGTTCTTAAAGGATAATCCTGCTGTAAGATTAGAGATACAGGGTCATACCGACAACGTAGGTACAATAGCAAACAATATGAAACTTAGCCAGCTGAGGGCTAACAGCATAGTAGATTACCTGGTTAAAAGCGGTATTGCCAGGGAACAGCTGCTGGCAAAAGGTTACGGACCATCAATCCCAATTGCAGATAACAGTACCAAAGAAGGAAAAGCACAGAACCGACGTGTGGAAATGAAAGTACTGGAATAACATGTATCATTGGCTGTGTAACATGGGAGCCCGTAAATAATAGGAGCGGTAAAAATACCGGTATTATTACAGCATAACCAATTGGCCGGTAGCCCCGCTTTTAAATACGGCATCCATTACTTTCATATTATTCACCGCATCTTCCAGTGGGGTGGGTACTGCAGTGTTATGCAGAATTGCTAAAGAAAATAAACTGCCCTGTAAAGTATATTGATCTACGGCATCAAAAATTATTTCTTCAGAACCGCTATTGGTATGCAGCCATATTTTGGTGGGTTTATCGGGCGGAGCATTGAAGGGAATATCGATTTCTATTCTTCCGGCAGTACCCAGTATATTTACCCGCTGCCAGGGCATTAATTGTGTAGAACAGGTAAAGCTGGATGTGCCATGGGCAAAATTTAAAATACCCGATGTGTAATTGTCGGTATGCGTATTGGCGTTATACCGCACACTTCCCAAAACACTTTCGGGTTCACTGCCAAAAATAAAGCGGGCAATGGAAATACAGTAACAGCCAATATCCATCAATCCGCCACCACCGGCAGATTGCTTATTACGGATATTATTAAGATCAACATTGTAATAGGAGAAATGAGACTGAATGGTTTGCAGTTCACCAATACTGCCGCCTGTTACTAATTTTTTTACATGGCCCCATTGCGGATGAAACCTGTACATAAATGCCTCCATTATTTTTATATCAGGATACTGGTTAGCTGCTTCCAGTAATGCCGCAGCCTGTTCAGCCGAAAGTGCAATTGGTTTTTCGCATAATACATGTTTGCCAGCGGCCATGGCTTTTATTGACCATTCTGTATGCATGTCGTTCGGTAAAGGAATGTATACGGCATCAATGCTTGTATCATCCAGCAGCGCTTCATAACTGCCATATGCCACAGCAATATTTAATTGCGCTGCAACAGCGGCAGCCTGTGCCGCACTTCTTGAAGCAATGGCCACCACATCGCAAAATGCCGATTGCTGCATTGCAGGAATTACTTTCTCTCTTGCAATTTTTGCAGTACTCAATATACCCCAGCGTATTTTTTTCATTGGCCAGTTTATATTTATGCTCCTTCTATCAAGCCAACCGCATTACCCCAGGGATCAATAATAGTGGCGGCTTTTATATCTCCGCCTACATTGGTTACCGGTTCTGAAATAGTGGCGCCGTTTGATACTAATACAGCTACACAGTGTTCAATTGCTTCCACTGCCCAATAACTTACGGCCTGGTTTCCTTCACCCAGGCTGTCATCAGCAGGATGCAAACCCAGTTCGCAACCGTTGATGTTAAAGCCCACATAAAATGGTTCATCAAAATAGGGTTGAATACCAGTTACAGAGGCATACCATTCTTTAGCTGCCTGCAGGTCGCTAACATGATAAATGACGGTTCTTAATTTTTTAAACATAGTTGCCGGGGATTTCACAGATTAACACGGATTAAAATTGTATGTGAGTACAAAATAAGAATTTATAATTTAAAGCCGCAGATTAAAAAAGAAAGATTAGTCATTAGTTACTGCTTATAACTTATCACTTACAACTTAAAGCCGCAGATTCGCAGATTAAAAAAGAAAGATTAGTCATTACTTACTACTTATAACTTATTACTTACAACTTAAAGCCGCAGATTCGCAGATTAAAAAAGAAAGATTAGTCATTACTTACTGCTTATAACTTATCACTTACAACTTAAAGCCGCAGATTCGCAGATTAAAAAAGAAAGATTAGTCATTAGTTACTGCTTATAACTTATCATTTACAACTTAAAGCCGCAGATTAAAAAAAGAAAGATTAGTCATTACTTACTACTTATAACTTATTACTTACCACTTATAACTTATCACTTACAACTTAAAGCCGCAGATAAAAAAAGGAGAACGATTACTCATTCTCCTTTACTTATAACTTAATACTTAAAACTTATTACTTACTGCCTCCCATCTTCGCTTCAATACTCAAAGTGGCATGTGGTACTGCACGTAAGCGGGCTTTGTCTATCAGCTTTCCGGTTACCCGGCAAATACCGTAGGTTTTATTTTCAATACGCATCAGTGCTTTTTCCAGGTGATCAATGAAAGTGATCTGGCGGCTGGCCATCTGGCTCAGCTGTTCTCTTTCCATACTCATACTGCCATCTTCCATGGTCATGTAACGGGCATCATCATTATCGCCTCCCATTTCATCCTTGCGGGTGATCAACCCCTGTAAGTAAGCCAGTTCTTTTTTAGCAGATTCCAGCTTACGCTGAATCAGTTCCCTGAACTCGATCAGGTCATTATCGCTGTACCTGACAATGGGCGCTCCCGGATCATTTACCGGCTGGTCTAACACCGACTTGGTAAAATCAGGTTGATATTTACGGGAGGTTTTAGTATTGATCTTTGGAATAACCACGGGTTTGGGTGGCGCCACTTTAATATCTTTTGCTTTTACCGGAGCAACAGATTTTATGGGCTCAGCGGCTTTAACAGGGGCGGCTTTAACTTCTGCTTTCTTTACTTCAACTTTTTTTGCCATAGGTTTTTGTACCGGTTTTTTTACTATTACCGGCTTCTTTGATATTGGTTTAGATGCTTTTTTAGCAGGAACCACCTTCTTAGGGGCTGGTTTTGCTGCTTTTACTGTCTTTTTAGCGACAGGTTTGGCAACCTTCTTAGGAGCTGCTTTCTTTGCCGGAGCAGGTTTTTTTACTGCTTTTTTAGGTGCAGGTTTTACTGGTTTAACTGGTTTTGCTGGCTTTTTAGCAGCTGGTTTAACCACTTTCTTTTTTGTTGCCATACCACACTAATTTTTTAGTACGTTCACTTTTAAAATGACATTATTCACTTCGATCTCAATACCGTCGTTTAAAACCGGCTCAAAAGCAAGCGAATCTGCCAGAATTTCGGCGCAAATATAGGGTTTATATTGAATTAAAGAAGGCTGCAACTCCGCATTTTCCAATACTTTTACACTTATCCTGTCGGTAAGCTCAAAACTGCTGTCCTTGCGGATATTCTGGATCCTGTTCACAAACTCCCTTGCGTCTCCTTCTTTTTTCAATTCTTCGGTAATGGTAATGTCAAGTGCCACCGTTAAACTGCCTTTATTGGCGATCTCAAAACCGGGTATTTCGTCGGTAGACACTTCAAGGTCTTCAGATTCAATATAAACAGGTGCTTCCCCCTTTACTTCAAAATCGGCATTCAGCAGGTAGGCGCCTTCCTGTACTTTATCAATTGTAGCATTATCAAATTTTGCTATTTCATCGGCAGCCCATTTCATTTTTTGCCCCAGTTTTTTACCCAGGGTTTTAAAATTAGCCTTGGCTTTTTTACGGATGAAGTCATTATCCGCTGCCAGTAATTCTATTTCTTTAATATTGGTTTCGGCTTTAATAATATCGGCCACCAGTTGTATCCTTGCCGGCATATCTTTATCAATGGCCGGAATAGACACTTTTTGTAATGGCTGGCGTACTTTGATATTAACTTTTTTACGCAACGATAATATTAATGAAGAGGCATCCTGCGCCAGTTGCATTCTTTTTTCCAGGTCGCTGTTGATTACTGCGGCATTTGCTTTTGGAAACAGTACATGGTGTACCGATTCGTTTGCAAAGCGGTTGCTTACTTCATTCAGGTTGGCAAATAACCAATCAGCAAAGAATGGCGCAATGGGTGCTATCAGTAACGACAGGGTTTCCAGGCATTCGTATAAGGTTTGGTACGCACATATTTTATCCTGTTCGTATTCTCCCTTCCAGAACCGGCGGCGGCAAAGCCTTACATACCAGTTGCTTAAATGGGCGTCTACAAACTCTTCAATGGCACGGCCGGCCTGGGTAGGCTCATAATCGTCCATGCTTTGCTGTACGGTTTGTATCAATGTATTTAAAGAAGATAAGATCCATTGGTCAATCTCCGGCCTTTCTTTTACCGGTACATAGGCTTCCTTAAATGCAAATCCGTCTATATTGGCATACAGCGCAAAAAACTGGTAGGTATTATATAATGTGCCAAAAAATTTACGCTGTACTTCCTGGATACCGCCTATATCGAATTTCAAACTGTCCCATGGCGATGCATTGGTGATCAGGTACCAGCGGGTGGCATCGGCACCATATTTATTGATGGTTTCAAAAGGGTCTACCACATTGCCTAAGCGCTTGCTCATCTTGTTCCCGTTCTTATCCAGTACCAAACCATTACTTACCACGGTTTTGTAAGCCACTGAATCAAACAGCAAAACACCCAGTGCATGTAAAGTATAAAACCAGCCTCTTGTCTGGTCTACACCTTCTGCTATAAAATCTGCCGGAAAGGCCTGTGCAAAAGCCTCTTTGTTTTCAAAAGGAAAATGCTGCTGTGCATAAGGCATGGCACCACTGTCGAACCAAACATCAATCAGATCCGGCACACGTTTCATTGGCTGGCCATTATCGCTTACCAAAACAATATCATCTACATAAGGCTTGTGTAAATCAAGTATACCTTCATGTAAATAGTTTTTATTGGTATCGCCGCCCAGCACTTCGGCAGCTTTTTTTATTTCGCTGTTCAGTTCTGCAATAGAGCCAATACATTTTTGGATTTCACCATCTTCTGTTCTCCAGATAGGTAATGGAGTACCCCAATACCTGGAGCGGCTCAGGTTCCAGTCCACCATATTTTCCAGCCAGTTGCCAAAGCGCCCCGTACCGGTAGCTGCGGGTTTCCAGTTGATGGTTTTGTTCAGTTCCACCATACGGTCTTTTACAGCCGTGGTTTTAATGAACCATGCATCCAAAGGATAATAGATAATGGGCTTATCGGTACGCCAGCAATGCGGGTAATTGTGTTCGTATTTTTCTACTTTAAAAGCCCTGTTCTCTAATTTTAATTTTACGGCAATGTCCACATTCACATCCACATAACCTTTCTCGTCTTTATAATCTTTTACATAACGGCCGCTGAATTCACCGAGTCCGTCTACAAATTTCCCCTGCTTATCCACCAGCGTCAAAATGCCCAGGTTATTTTTCTTTCCCACCCTAAAGTCATCTGCACCAAAAGCAGGAGCGGTATGTACCAAACCGGTACCATCTTCTGTGGTAACAAAATCACCCAGTATCACCCTGAATGGTTGAGCACCGGGGGTAAGTTCCTGTATTTTTTCCAGCGTATTGGCTTCAGAAGGCATCAGTTGTTCGTACTGTACATCTTCAATATCTTTCCCTTTAAATTCAGCAATAATTTTCCAGGGAATTAATTTTATTTCGGCACTGTAATTTTCAAAGTCACCATTCTCCCCATCTGCTTTAAAATACTTGCCAATTAAATTTTTAGCAAGAATTATATTGATTGGAAGATGGGTGTAAGGATTGAATGACTTAACTGCAACATAATCAATATTAGGCCCCGCAGTTAAACCAAGGTTGGATGGTAAAGTCCATGGTGTAGTGGTCCAGGCCATTAAATAAACATCGCCATCAATATTCTGAATTTTGAATTTTGAATTTTGAATTACCTTGAACATCACTGTTGCACTCGTATCCTTCACATCTTTATAAGTACCCGGCTGGTTTAATTCATGCGATGACAGTCCGGTTCCGGCAGCGGGAGAGTAAGGTTGTATGCTTACACTCTCATATAAATAGCCTTTTTTGTACAATTCGCTCAGGCACCACCACAGGGTTTCTATATAATTGTTTTCAAAAGTGATATAAGGTTTATTCAGATCAACCCAGTAACCCATTTTTTGGGTGATCTCGTCCCATTTATCTTTATAGCGCATCACCACTTCCCGGCATTTCTTATTGTAATCTTCTACGCTGATTTTTTTACCTATATCTTCCTTGGTGATTCCCAGCTCTTTTTCTACCCCCAGTTCAATGGGCAGGCCATGGGTATCCCAGCCGCCCTTGCGCTTTACCTGGAAGCCCTGCATGGTTTTGTAGCGGCATACCAGGTCCTTTAATGTACGGCTGATCACATGGTGAATGCCGGGCATACCGTTGGCACTTGGCGGCCCTTCATAAAACACAAAAGGGGTTTGGCCATCTCTTAAGGATACACTTTTTTCAAATGCCTGTGCTGCGGTCCATTTGGCTAAAATTTCCTCGCTGATGGAGGGTAAATTCAATTGCTGATATTCTTTGTACCTGGTACTCATAAAATTTCGGGAAATACGTCTTTAAAATAAGGCTGCAAAGGTAATAAAAACAGGCGGTGCGCCGGTTACATAATTAGTAATCATTGTGGTGACTGGTTTTATACCTTTCAAAGCACTGTAAAAATACGCCGGCCTTCACAGTTTTTTTAGCAGGGAGAAATACTACATAGTTTTTTTTGGGCCTATATTTTTTGTAGTAAATATCCCTGAAACCTTTATTGGTATTGGTTTTTAGTTGTAGTTATCCACATTTTCGGGCATTGGCATAATATTGGTAAATTATAGATTGTTGCTCTTCTATATCAATGTAGCGGCAGGCAGTTTTATATCGCTTGGCCCAATGATATGCAGGCAATCGTATTTTTCCAATACCAATGAAGTTATAAAGTTATATCAACCATATAATTAAATTTTTTGCTGGTTTAGGGTTTTATTAGGGTAAAGACGGGAGTATTCCTACTCCCGTCACATTTTATCACTATTGTACCAGCAGCAGGAGGTTCCGTTTTTATATCCCATATCCGGATTAGGAAATATCATACAAGTAAAATTAAATATCCCAAGAAAACAGACTGAGATTTTCCCCCAGGAAAACGAATTCAATTCATCAGTTTGACAATGTTTGACAAAAAAAATCCCGGATTTATCCGGGATTTTTTTCTGTTCTAAAGCCTGTCTGTTAAAAATTCTTAGTTCCGTTTGATTGGTAGGTATACCTGAAACGATAGATCAGCCTTAAAGGAACCGGGCCGGTAAAAGCTTCGTAATCTACTGCCAGTAATTCCATCTTTACATAATTATTGTCGGCCGTGCGGAAAATAAAGGTTTGCCCTGCCTTAGGTGAAAAAGTACGGGTTGTGGGATTATAGTTATACCAGCTGCCATCTTTAATACCTTTTTGAGCTGCGGTGGTATCATATGCATACCCGGTTTCAGGGGCTGCAGTAACGCTGCTGTAGATATTGTTTTGCAGTATGGCACCCGCATTCCCCGGTCCGTAGGTATTGCTGTTTAAAATAAACGTGGTAAAGCGCAACCCAAAATCCCATTTGGTGCTGGCACTGTCGGCATTGGCAACAACGGCACCATTTTTAAAGCTAAAAAATGTATAGGTACTTGCACTGCTGAAATTCACTTTTATAGAATCAGTTTTTTCAATGGTGGTAGGTTGTGGTGTTTCATCTTTAGAGCAGGAGCTGAAAGTAAATAAGAAAGCGGATCCCAAAACTGCACAGGCCAAAATTGTTTTTTTCATTTGTATTGTTTTTTATTGTTCACAAAAAGTTGTTGCAGGTTAATATTGCAATTGATAAAATAGGTTCTGCCATACAAGTTGGGCAGTTTATTGATATCGCGGTGATTTAATAAGTTGTCGCTGCCGGCCTGCACTTCCAGGCCTTTGGCCAGTGTTTTTGAAACAGAAGCGTTCAGCAAGGTGTATCCTTTTACATACTCGCGGTCGTCGTCTAAAATGGCATTGCCATTCAGGTCGCTGTAACCAAACCGGCCGCGGTATACAGCTCTTATACTGGCACTAAAATTATTTTTAATGCTGTTGTAAGCTGCCTGCAGATTGGCCGTATGCCTGCTGCGGTTAAACAAGCCCCCGTATTCTTTCATAGTAACATAACTGCTTACAAAAGTTGCAGGATCGCGTTTTATCAGCCGGGTGTTTTTTATCTGATCTACCACATCCTTGTCTTTAGCAGCTAAATACTGGTAGCCACTGCTGATAGTAAACTGTTTGCCCAGCTGCTGGTTCACTGTTACATCAAAGCCCTGAGTAAACACCTTATTGATATTGGCATAGCTGAAGATAGACTGGTTGTTTACCTTGGTAAAAGGCAGGTTGTACCGGTCTATCAGGTTGGTAATATCGTTACGGAATGCATTTGCAGTAATTATGGTGCTGTTGTGCAGGCAATAGCGCAGGCCTATATTGGTACCTACAGATTTTTCAGGTAATAAGCTGTTATTGCCCAGGTAAGGGCTGATATTGGTGGCGGCATCAATCTGGCCCTGTTGTTTCAGTTGTGTTAACCCATTGGCAAGTTCGTTGGCTCCTAACAACGTATACCCAATCAGCGAGTTAGAAAAATTCAGGAACTGCTGGCGAAAATCCGGTGCTTTAAACCCGGTACCTACCGAAGCACTTACTGTAAAATTATGATACAGTTTATAGGCTGCAGCCAATTTAGGATTGAACTGTGCATTGTATAAGGTATGCTTATCCAGTCTTGCTCCGGCAGTGATATTTAACCTGCTGTTAAACAGCCATTCTTTTTGTGCAAAAAAGTAAAAGGCATTAAAATGGTGACTGGATGGATAACGGTTGGCATCAATGGTTTCATAATTGTACCCCGAGCCCGCAATAAATTTCCCGTTTTCTTTTGCCCCTACCTCTACCTGTATTTCGGGCTTCAGCAAAAACTGGTGTAAAAAGGATTGGTCAAACAATTGCCGGTCGCTTTGTAAAAATACACTGGCGTTGTTTTGATAGCCAGTGGCATACAACCTGGCAGCCAGGGTTACTTTGCCAGATAATTTATGCAGCAGCTGGTTATTGATGCTCCAGTCTGTTTCATTACTGGTGCCATCTACCGCATCGGGCTGGCTACCGGTATACACCAGGTAATTATTAAATTGTTTTTGAGTAAAATAGCGGGCGCTGCTGAGCCATTGGGTGCGTTTACTGATATCGTAAGTTAGTTTGGCTGCCAGGGAATAATTCCAGTAAGGATCGGATGTTTTTCCGTAAATGGTTTTATCCAGGTCGTACCCGCTGCTGCTGTAGCGGTTGGCAAATAATTGCAGTGCCGTTCTCTTTTTCTTTATAGTTGAATTTACTGAAACACCCCAGGTATTATTGATTGACTGGTGCAGCTGTAACCCGGAGGAACTGGCTTTGGGCTTTTCTGTAATGATATTGATTACGCCGGCAAGTGCATCGCTGCCGTATAAGCTGGTGGCAGGGCCTTTTACAATTTCAATTTGTTTGATATTTCCTACTGCAACACGGCCCAGGTTCAATATGCCGGCATTTCTTCCGGTCAGGGGCTCTCCGTCCAGTAATATTAAAGTGTATGCCGGATCTAAACCCTGCAGCTGAATGCCACTGCCAAAAGGATTGGGGTAACCCTGTAAAGCCTGCCCTAAAGGATTATCTGCCAAAATCAAACCGGTTTGTTGCTGCAGTATATCTATCAGTTTTTGAGAGCCGGTTTGCTGGATGAATTTTTTGCTGATCACCTGGATGGGAACCGGGATATTACCAATGCTCTTTTGAGTGCGGGTGGCAGTTACCACCACTTCGTCGATAGTAGCCAGTTTATTAAAGCCCGTATCTTTTGTTGTTCTTTGACACATGCATTCGGCAGCAGTTGTTATAAAACCCAGCAATAATAAAAGGCAGTATTTGGTTTTTGTTGTCATTTGTGAAAACAAAATTCACTTAGGCAGCAAAGAGTTTTATCACAGAATTGTCATTAAGTATAATAGATGCATTAAAAGAGAATGTTTTACAATTCAGTGACGAAACTGCTGATGTAAATCAAAACAACAACTGACGAAAGTCAGGCAATGTTTTATTAAAAGACATCTAAAAAAATAAATAGAATTATTTAAGGTAGCTGGTGGCGGTTTGCCTGATCGGGGATGTTGAAAATGCAGTAAATAAAGTGCCTTGCAGCAATTAATGCAGCAGCAACTCACATGGCTTGATGCCTGTGTGTTTTTTAAATGCGGTGCTGAAGTGAGAGATGGAAGAGTAGCCCAGCAAAGAAGAAACTTCTGTAACGCTAAGGCCCTTATCGTACAACAAATATTTAGCGTGCTCCATTCTTTGTGTCTGGTAAAAGTCAAAAATGGTGGTGCCAAATAATTCTTTAAATCCTTTTTTAAGATAACATTCATTGATAGCCACTTTACGGCTCAGTGCCTTAATGGTCAATGGTTCGCCAATATGCTGCAGTAATATCTCGCGGGCCCGGCTGATCTTTTCCCTGTCGTCGGTATTGGCCAAAAATTTACAGGTAAATTTTTCTTCCGGATCACCCATCATACAATCCATACTGTACAGCAGCAAGATCTGGGTTTGGGCATTCAGAAAAATATTCTCTAAGCTCTCGGTATAAGTATGATTCAGCAGGGCTTCAATGGCCAGCCTTGTTTTGCCGCACAAAGGCAGGGTTTTGGAAAAAGACACATTGTGCGAAAAAGACAGCACATCATCCGATAAAGTAGCATTCTTTTTGCCGCTGGCAAACTGTTTCAGGTAAGAAGGAGTAAAACTGAAACTCAGTACATCCACACTATCCACTTTTTCCACACAGCTTTTTGAAGAATTGTATTTGCAAAAATCGCATTCCATCTTTTTCTCGCGGCAGTACACATTTCCGCTTACACAAAACTTCAGTTCTATATAGTTTTCTGCGGGGTTGTTTTTTTCATTGTGATACACAATCATGCCGGTATCTTCAATATTCCACTGGGGATGTTTGGCATACCGCTTAATAGAATAGGTTACACTGCCCGGTATCTGCTTCTCCTTATGCAGTAATACCTGCATCTGGTCCTGCATCAGGGGCTGTTTATAAGCCATTTGCAATATATCGGAATGCTGATTCATTGTTTGTATACACAAATATACGAAACATTCATTTATGCGGCAGTACGGCCTGTGCTGTAACCGATAATTTCCGCTTTTCGGTAATTCAGAATGTGTGGAAAAAATATACATAAAAAGCATCTGCCAGGTGCTTTTTAATACCCCTCAACCCCTTGATTTTCCTTATATTTGCACATAATCGAATTCAGAAAAAAATAAAGCGATTTTAACCCATTTATGAGTACTGAAATTATTGAAAGAACCGCAGAGCAAAAAGCCAGTTATGGTGCAGATAGTATACAGGTATTAGAAGGCCTGGAAGCCGTTCGTAAGCGCCCTGCCATGTATATTGGCGATATTGGTGTAAAGGGTTTGCACCACCTGGTATATGAAGTGGTGGACAACTCAATTGATGAGGCGCTTGCCGGACATTGTAAAAATATAAGTGTTACCATTAATGAAGATAATTCCATTACCGTTGAAGATGACGGACGAGGTATCCCTACTGGCATGCACACCAAGGAGAACCGCAGTGCGCTGGAAGTGGTAATGACGGTATTACATGCCGGTGGTAAATTCGATAAGGATTCTTATAAGGTATCGGGTGGTTTGCATGGTGTGGGCGTAAGCTGTGTGAATGCTTTGAGTACCAAATTGCATGTAACTGTAAACAGGGATGGTAAAATATTTGAACAGGAATATGCTACCGGTATACCCCAATATGCCGTTAGGGAAATTGGCAGCTCAGACAAGCACGGTACCAAAGTGCAATTCTGGCCCGATCTTACCATTTTCACTTCTGGTGTTTACAACCGCGATATTTTAGAAGGCCGTTTAAGGGAACTGGCTTTTTTGAACCGTAAGATCAATATCATCATCAACGACCTGCGTGAAAAAGATGAAGCAGGCAATACATATACCAAAACATTTTACAGCGAAGGGGGGATCGTAGAATTTGTAGCCCTGATTGATAAAAATGCCAACCGTTTGCCGCTGATACAGCAAGCTATTTATTGTGATGGCTACGATGCTGCAAGCAATGTAATGGTGGAAGTGGCCATGATGTACAATGCCGGCTACCAGGAACATATTTTCAGTTATGTAAATAATATCAATACCATTGAAGGTGGTACGCATGTGGCCGGTTTCCGCCGCAGTATTACCCGTGTATTTAAAAGCTATGGCGAAAAGCAGGACATGTTTGCCAAGGCGAAAGTAGAAATTGAAGGGGATGATTTCCGTGAGGGTTTGTCTGCCATCATTTCTGTTAAAGTACCCGAGCCCCAGTTTGAAGGACAAACCAAAACCAAGCTGGGTAATAATGAAGTGATGGGTGTGGTAGATTCTACCTTAAGCCGTGTGCTGGAAGCTTTTTTAGAAGAAAATCCTAAAGAGGCCAAGACCATCATTCAAAAAGTGATACTGGCCGCACAGGCAAGGGCTGCTGCCCGCAAGGCAAGGGAAATGGTGCAGCGTAAAAGTGTACTCACCGGTGGCGGACTGCCGGGTAAGCTGGCCGATTGTTCTGATAAAGATCCCGGGAAATGTGAGTTGTTCTTAGTAGAAGGAGACTCGGCAGGGGGTACAGCCAAACAGGGCCGCGACAGAAGCTTCCAGGCTATTTTACCATTGCGTGGTAAAATTCTGAATGTAGAAAAAGCGATGGAACATAAGATATACGATAACGAGGAGATACGTAATATGTTTACCGCACTGGGTGTAAAAATTGGTACACCCGAAGATCCTAAAGCATTGGATACTTCCAAACTGCGTTACCATAAACTCATCATCATGACGGATGCCGATGTGGATGGTAGTCATATCGCCACTTTAATCCTCACCTTTATTTTCCGTTACATGAAAGAACTGGTAGAGCAGGGTAATGTATACATCGCCCAGCCGCCTTTGTACCTGGTTAAAAAAGGAAAGGAACAGGAATATGCATGGACCGATGAGGAGCGTAAGGGATTGGTACAATTATTTGGACAGGGTAAAGACGACAGCGTAAACATACAGCGGTATAAAGGTTTGGGAGAAATGAACGCCGAACAATTATGGGAAACCACCATGAACCCGCTGACACGTACACTGAAGCAGATCACCATTGAAAGTGCTGCAGAAGCCGACCGCGTGTTCAGTATGCTGATGGGAGATGAAGTGCCGCCGCGCCGCGACTTCATTGAAAAAAATGCCCGCTACGCTAAAATCGACGTATAGTATTTAAAACAATATTTTTAAGGGGTTGACAAGGTCAACCCCTTTTTTATGCATCAACCAAATGTTAAAATACATAAATGATAAACAGCCGGCGCAGCATTGTTTTAACTTTACTGTCATAATTAAAAACAATTGTATGAAATATAATACTACACTACTAAGGGTAGCTTTATCATTGCTGGTACTTCTTATTATCAGCAGTGATTTGTTGGCACAGCGCCGGTATTCCCGCGGCCGTGGCTGGTCTAATAATAATTACTATGCTTACAACTACCGGCCTGCACGTCCTGGGTTTTCAGTAAATATTGGTAGATCCTATTCTTATTACAACCGGCCGGTATACCGTCATTCCCGTTCTTATGTACATTTTGGTCCTGCGTTTGGGGTTCGTATCAATGTATTGCCTGTTGGATATGACCCATTTTATATTGGCAACCATCCTTATTACTATAACAACGGCGTGTATTACCATTCTTACAGTGGGGGCGGTTACGAAGTAATTGCGCCGCCCCTGGGTGCTACGGTTAAGCGGCTGCCTGCCGGTGCCAGGGTGACTGTTATTGATGGCATAAAATATTATGAACTGGGCGGCACTTATTACCAGGAAGAAATTACAGACAATAATAAGTTGCGCTATAAAGTAGTGGGTACAGACGGTGTATTGAATACCAATGACGGTGCTGCAACAACTATTGATGAAGATGCTGCAACTGTTTCCCGGGCTACAGACAGTGCAGCTGTAGCAACGCCTTCGCAAAGCACTGCCTCAATACCAGAAACCGGCAGCAGGCTGGACCAGTTACCACTGGGAACAAAAGTGGTGATACTTAAAAAAGAAAAATATTACCTGTCGCCTGCCGGGGTATATTACCAGGAAGTGATTGAGGGAGAGAAAATACGGTACGAGGTAACAGGCAATACAGAGGTGGAAAAGTGATTTATTAGTACGGCCGGGTAATTTCTAAAGACCTGTACGTAAAAGTTATTAAGAATTTTAATCACATTATTGTAAAAAAAAGACGGGGCCATGGCCCCGTCTTTTTTTTACAATACTTGCAGTATACAGCCAGTTTAAAACCTGCAACCATATCCAAATGCCCGTTGTAAAAGGATTTCGGCCCGGTATAGCATGATGCACAACTATAATACCTTCTGGCAAAATGGCTTGCAATAACCGGATCAACTATTTAAAATACACTTGCGCCGGCAGCTTATAAACAGTGTTTGTAAGCTGCCGGTTTGGGTAAATCGGCTATTTTAAGTAGCTTGTACCCTGAAGTTTGATGCTTCATTCATTTTACTAACAATAAATTCTACAAAATGAGCAACATGATCACGGCTTATTGCATGAAAACGAAAGAGAAAAATGTTCCCATGCAGGATGCAGTTATAACAAAAACATCCCGTGGTGGCTATATGGCCCAGGGTAATGATGGTAAAGGGAACAAAATGACTACCATGCTGGGCGAAGCAGCTGCTTTAAAAGCAGTGGCAGATGGCGTGGCTAAGAAAGGCTGGGATTAATAAAAACATTACTGTTAAAGGCTATCCGCAAACTGCGGATGGCTTTTTTATTACCCTATCCTCAGCAATCCGTTCAAATAGCTGTAATTTTATGCACAGACCATTACTGATGAAACGCTTATTCAGCTTTTTACTTATTACATTGTGTGGCCAACAGCTTTTGGGGCAATACACTTTAAACGGAAGTGCCACGCAGGATGCCTGTAATCAATACACCCTTACACCAGCCGCAGGTACAAGAAGTGGTTCGGTATGGAACAACAATAAAATTGATCTTACCCAGTCATTTGATTTTAAGTTTGATGTTTTTTTAGGCTACAATAACAGCCCCGGTGCCGACGGGATCGTATTTGTATTGCAGCCCATCAGTACCAGCGTGGGTACCACCGGTGGAGGATTGGGCTACGAGAATATTTCGCCAGCCATTGGTGTAACAATAGATACCTACCAGAATAGCGGTAATGCCGATCCTGCTTTTGATCATATTGCCATTCAGCTCAACGGCAACCTCAGCCATAATAACGCCAATAATATTGCGGGGCCGGTTACAGCAATAGATGGCAACGATAATATTGAAGATGGTAAATGGCATGCCCTGCGCATTACCTGGGATGCTTTTACAAAAACCATTACTGCATATGTAGACGGTGTACAACGGGTTACTGCCGTTAAAGATCTTGTAACTGATGTACTGGCAGGTAATCCATTGGTATACTGGGGTTTTACCGGAAGTACAGGAGGTGAGTTTAACCTGCAGCAGTTTCGTACTGCATTAAACCCTTCTTTTCATTTTGGTCCGGCACAAAAAAGATGCGTAAATGAGCCGATACAATTTCTGGATTCAACGGTTTCTTTTACAACCATTGCAAAATTTTACTGGGATTTTGGAGATGGCAGCCCCCTGGATTCAGTTCATTTAAACCCGGTACATGCTTATATTTTACCCGGTGATTATACCATTAAACAAAGAGTGATTGGTGCAGATGGATGCGAAGCTACCAATATTCAAACGGTAAGGGTGGGCTCAATACCAATAGCGAACATTTTATCAAATTCTACCAACTGCAACCCGGCAGCGCTTGTATTATCCGATCAGTCTGCAGTTGCTGTTGGTACCATTAATGCCTGGTATTGGGATTTTGGGAATGGCACTTTTTCAAATATTCAAAATCCGCTTGCAAGCTATACAACTGCGGGAATTAAAACTATTAATTTATCTGTAACATCAGTTGAGGGATGCGTGGGCAGTACAGTTAAAACAATCCCCGTTGGCTCAACCCCCAGTGCTGATTTTAGTTTTACAGATTCTGTTTGCTTAGGACAACCAACCCAGTTTTCAGCAATTGTGTTACCTACCGCAGGAGACAATACAATAAAATGGAATTGGAATATCGATGGCGGTTTACCAGGGTTTTTAAATAATCCTAATCCTTCATACACATTTACCACTCCGGGTATTCATAACGTGATACTTTTGGCAGAGGCAGAAACGTATGTCTTCATGTGTTTTACTGTTGTGTCTAAAACTATTTACGTAAGAGACAAACCACACGCCGCAGTTAAAAATCCCATCATCTGTCCTAAAGTGCAAACCATACTTGAAGATTCTTCTTATACAGCAGATGGTATAGCCATCAGTGGCCACTGGTGGGATTTAGGTAATGGACAGTTCTCCACCCAAAAAAATCCATCGGTAACTTATACTACTGCCGGGCCTTTTATAATACAGCACGTGGTAACCGATGCCAGAGGTTGCATTTCAGATACTCTTAAACAAACTATTTATTTACAGGCGCCGCCCGTAGCCAATTTTGGTTACAACAGTCCTGTTTGCGAAGGCTTAACTGTTCAGTTCAGCGATTCGTCAACAACAATAGCGGGAAGTACAATACAAAATTGGTCATGGAAATATGCCGGTACCACATGGAGTACCCAGCAACATCCCGGCCGTACTTTTGCCGCCGGTAATCAAACCATTAGTTTGATAGTAACCGATGACCGGGGATGTGTAAGTGATGCGGTCAATAAAATATTGTACGTGAATCCGCAGCCCGACGTAACCATGAATTTTAAAGATGCCTGTAAAAAAGCACCCGTAAGTTTTACTGCTGCAGATAATTCCGGCACAGTAACCCAATGGCAATGGGTGTTTGGTGATGGGGCTGTAGCCAATGCACAAAATGCGCAGCATGTATATACAGCCAATGGCACATATAAGGTACAACTGATTGCCAGTGCAGCCACGGGTTGTTATTCCGGATCTTTACAAAAAGACATTACCATTTATGGCACCAATGCATTTGCAGGCAATGATACCATTGCGGCTGCCGGGCAACCGGTGCAGTTGCACGCTTCGGGTGGCCTTAGTTATGCCTGGAGCCCTGTAACAGGATTAAGTGATCCTTCCATTGCCAATCCCATTGCTGTTATCAACAGCACACAAACCTACTCCATCAAGGCATTTACCCCGGAAGGTTGCGAAAGTTATGCCTACGTTACTATAAATATTTACAAGGGCCCCGATCTGTATTTACCCACTGCTTTTACTCCTAATGGAGACGGGTTGAATGATGTTTTCAGGGTAATACCAGTGGGTATTAAACAATTCAACTACCTTAAAATATACAACCGCTGGGGAAAGGAAGTGTTTTCTACCAGTAATTATAATAATGGATGGAACGGCAACTGGCAGGGACAGCAGCAAAACAGCGGTGCCTTTATTGTAATAGCCAGCGCGGTAGATTTTATGGGCAATACCATTAATAAAAAACAAACGGTACTGCTGATCAGGTAAATTTATTCTTCTACAAAATCAAGATTTTTACCAAAACTTTCTTTGGTAAAATATAAAGCGGATAATGAAATCAGCATTACACCAATGCCAATTATCCAGGCGCCTTTTATATAACCGAATTGTGTATACGTTCGCAGCAAAGAAAAAATAAATAATAACAAAGGCGTAAAACCGCGTACAAAATTAGTGATAGAGGTTGCCGCCGACGCCCTTAAATTAGTGCCAAACTGCTCTGCGCTGGTAATAATATACAACACCGAGATGCCCGAACCCAGGCCCAGTCCTGCACATATAAAATAAAACCAGGCAGCACCGTTATTGTGTTGTGTAAAGAAAAGTATCAGGAACAGGATGAAAATAAAATAAAAAATATAGAGTGCCTTTTTTCTGCTTTGCAAATAATGGCTGAGCAGGCCGGCGCCAATATCACCAAATGCCAAACCAATATATTGGAATAAAATCGCATTGCCGGGCGTAACACCGGTAATGCCCATATGCTTTGCAAATTCATCTGCAAAAAACATCAGTATGCCAATGCAATACCAAACCGGCATGCCAATCAGCATGCCTTTTGCGTAACGAAAAAAGAGATCTTTCTTTTTAAAGAACAACAGGTAGTTGCCGCGTTGCACGGAGGTTTTTTCCAGTGAAGCAAACATATCGCTCTCTGCTACCGATACCCGCAGGGCCAGTAATACCAGGCCAATGCCACCACCAATAAAATAAAGGGTACGCCAGTCGGTAATTACTTTAGATAATAATGCGGCACTGATGCCGCCAAATACACCGCAGGTGCCAATGATGGTTCCTGCCAGGCCGCGTTTTTCTTTGGGTAAAATTTCTGATGCCAGTGTAATGCCTGCACCCAGTTCTCCGGCTAAACCAACGCCGGCAATAAAACGAATTACAATGTACAGATTTACATCCTGCACAAACCCGTTGGCAATATTGGCAATGGAGTATAATAAGATAGAACCGAACAATACTTTTAACCGGCCAAACTTATCGCCAATGATGCCCCAGATGATACCACCCACCACCATGCCAATCAGTTGTATGCTGATGGTGAGTTCGCCTTTTGATAATACTTCTTCGGGAGATAATCCCAAATCTGCAAAACTGCTTTTTCGCACCACGCCAAACAGCAGCAGGTCAAAAATGTCAACAAAAAATCCGAGGGCGGCAACAATTACAGGAAGCGATAGTAAGCCGTATTCTTTTTTATTCATGCAGCAATGGTTAGTTCAGGTATCTGTCTGCAACAAATGTAAGAAGGATTTAACTGGATATTTTTGAAAATCGTAAAATAAATTTGGATACATAGAAATTCTAAGTATATTTGATATAAATACATAGAACTGCTATGCCTGACTTCTCAAAAGACCTGATCGCTGCCACTTCCATTCCTTTGATCCTTTCGGTTTTATCGGAAGGAGAGTCGTATGGTTACGAGATCATTAAAACCATAAAGGAAAGAAGCAGCGGCTTACTGGAATTTGCAGAAGGGACTTTATACCCGGTATTGAAAAAACTGGAAGAGAAAAAATTCATCATCTCCACCTGGAAA